>OZ220046.1:0-58224 GCA_964291365.2 Stappiaceae bacterium | reverse complement strand
GCTCTGTAGAGCACATAATGTAGCCTACAACAATCAACATCTTCAACAACAACAGATTCAACAGTTTTAACAAAACTAGAGCTCTCTAGAGCACATAATAGCCTACAACAATCAACAGCTTCCACAACAAATTCAACAGCTTGAACAAAACTAGAACTCTCTAGAGTACATAATATCCTACAACAGTCACCAGCTTAAACAACTGATTTAACAGCTTCAACAAAGGTAGAGCTCTCTAGAGCACATAATAGCCTACAACAATCAACAGCTTCAACAACAACAGATTCAACAGCTTCAACAAAACTAGAGCTCCCTAGAGCACATAATAGCCTACAACAATCAACAGCTTCAACAAGAGATTCATCTTCGACAAAACTTGAGCTCTCTAGAACACATAATGTAGCCTACAACAATCAACGTCTTCAACAACAGATCCAACAGCTTCAATAAAACTAGAGAACATAATAGCCTACAACAATCAACAGCTTTAACAACAATAGATTCAGCAACAACGGATTGAACAGCTTCGACAGAATTCGATCTTTCTAGAGCACATAATGTAGCCTACAACAATCAACATCTTCAACAACAGATTCAACAGCTTCAATAAAACTAGAACACATAATAGCCCACAACAATCATCAGCTCTAACAACAGATTCAACAACTTCAACAATAACAGATTCAACAGCTTCAACAAAACTAGAGTTCTCTAGAGCACATAATAACCTTTAACAATCAACAACTTTATCAAAAGATTCAACTGCTCCAACATAACTAGAGCTCTTTAGAGCACATAATGTAGCCTACAACAACCAACAGCTTTAACAACGACAGATTCAACAGCTTCAATAAATCTAGAGCTCTCTAGAGTACATAATAGCCTACAACAATCAACCGCTTCAACAACAGATTCAACTGCCTTAACAAATCTAGAGTTCTTTAGAGCACATAATGTAGCCTACAACAATCAACATTTTCAACAACAGGTTCAACAGCTCCAATAAAACCAGAGCACATAATAGCTTACAACAATCAATAGCTTTAACAACAACAGATTCAACAGCTTCACCATCAACATATTCAACAGCTTCAACAAAACTTGAGCTCTCTAGAACACATAGCCTACAACAATGAACAACTTCAACAGGAGATTCTACTGCTTCAACAAAATTAGAGCTCTGTCAAGCACGTTATGTAGCCTACAATAATCATCAGCTTCAACAACAGGTTCAACTGCTTCAACAGAACTTGAGCTCTCTAGAGCACATAATGTAGCCTACAACAATCAACAACAACAGATTCAACAGCTTCAATAAAACTAGAGCACATAATAGCCTACAACAATCAACAGGTTCAACAAAAACAGATTCAACAGTTTCAACAACAACAGATTCAACAGCTTAAACAAAATTAGAGCTCTCTAGAGCACGTAATGTAGCCTACAACAATCAACATCTTCAACAACAGATTCAACAGCTTCAACAAAACTAGAGCTCTCTAGTGCACATAGTATAGCCTACAACAATCAACAATTTCAACAACAGATTCAACTACTTCAATACAGCTAGAGCACATAATAGCCTACAACAATCAACAGCTTTAACAACAGATTCAACAGCTTCAACAACAACAGATTCAACAGCTTAAATTAGAGCTCTCTAGAGCACGTAATGTAGCCTACAACAATCAACATCTTCAACAACAGATTCAACAGCTTCTACAAAACTAGAGCTCTCTAGTGCACATAGTATAGCCTACAACAATCAACAATTTCAACAACAGATTCAACTACTTCAATACAGCTAGAGCACATAATAGCCTACAACAATCAACAGCTTTAACAACAACAGATTCAACAGCTTCAACAACAACAGATTCAACAGCTTCAACAAAACTAGATTTATCTAGAGCACATAATGTAGCCTACAACAATCAATATCTCCAACAACAGATTCGACAACATTAGAAAAACTAGAGCTATCTGGAACACAAAAAAACCTGACAATCAAGAGCTTCAACAACAACAGATACAACAGCTTTGACAAAAGTAGATTTCTCTAGAGAACATAATGTAACCTAGAACAATTAACATTTTCAACAAGAATACATTCAACAACTTCAATAAAACTAGAGCACATAATAGCTTATAGCAATCATCAGCTCTAACAACAACAGATTCAACAGCTCAACAACAACAACAGATTCAACAGCTTCAAAAAAAACTAGAGCTCTCTAGAGCACATAATGCATCCTACAATAATCAACATCTTCAACAACAACAGATTCAACAATTTCAACAAAATTAGAGCTCTCTAGAACGTATAATAGCCTACAACGATCAACAGCTTCAACAACAACGGATTCTAGAATGAAGGCTCATAACTACGTTGTTGATGCAAGGAGAGTAGTTTGTGGAGCGCTATTGAACGTAGTTTAATGTACTGTAGAGACAGAACGTTTCGGACCGTGGTCCTTCGTTAGCTGCAAAAGGCACTCAAGACATAGCGCTCCACAAACTACTCTCCTTGCAACAACGGATTCAACAGCTTCGACGAATCTAGAACTCTCTAGAGCACATAATGTAGCCTACAACAATCAACATCTTCAACAACAGATTCAACAGCTTTAACAAAATTAGAGCTCTTTAGAGCACATAATAGCCTACAACAATCAACAGCTTCAACAAAACAAACTCTCTAGAGCACACAATGTAGCCTACAACAATCAACAGATTCAACAACAACAGATTCAACAACTTCAATAAAGCTAGAACACATAATAGCCTACAACAATGAACAGCTTTAATAACAACAGATTCAACAGCTTGAACAAGAACAGATTTAACGGCTTGAACAAAACTAGAGCTCTTTAGAGCACATAATGTTGCCTACAACAATCAACATCTTCAACAACAGATTCAACAGCTTTAACAAAATTAGAGCTCTTTAGAGTAATATAGGCTACAACAATCAACAGCTTCAACAGATTCAACAATTTCAACAAAACTAGAGCTCTCTAGAGCACATAATAGCCTACAACAATCAACCGCTTTAACAACAACAGACTCAACAGCTTCAACAAAACTAGAGCTCTCTAGAGCACAAAATAGCCTACAACAATCAACAGCTTTAACACCAACAGATTCAACAGCTTCAACAACAGATTCAACAGCTTCAACAAAACAAGAGCTCTCTAGAGTACATAATAGCCTACAACAATCAACAGCTTCAACAACAGATTCAACAGCTTCAACATAACTAGAGCTATAATCTAGCCTACAACAATCAACAGCTTCAACAACAGATTCAACAGCTTCAACAAAACTAGAGCTCTCTAATGCACATAATAGCCTACAACAAACAACAGCTTCAATGACAACTGATTCAACAGCTTCAACAACAACAGATTCAACAGCTTCAACAACAACAGATTCAACAGCTTCAACAAAACTAGAGCTTTCTAGAGCACATAATAGCCTACAACAATCAACAGCTTCAACAGCAACAGTTTCAACAGCTTCAACAAATCTAGAACTCTCTATTGCACATAATAGCCTACAATAAACAACAGCTTCAACAAAAACAGATTCAACAGCTTCAATAAAACTAGAGCACATAATAGCCTACAACATTCAACAGCTTTAACAACAACAGATTCAACAGCTTCAACAACATGTTCAACAGCTTCAACAAAACTAGAGCTCTCTAGAGCTCATAATAGCCTACAACAATCAACAGCTTCAACAACAGGTTTGACTGCTTCAACAGAACTAGAGCTCTCTAGAGCACATATTGTAGCCTACAACGATCAACATCTTCAACCACAGATTCAACAATTTCAACAAATCTAGAGCTCTCTAGAGCACATAATAGCCTACAACAATCAACATTTTCAACAACAGATTCAATAGCTTCAATAAAACGAGAGCACATAATAGCCTACAACAATCAACAGGTTCAACAAAAACAGATTCAACAGTTTCAACAGATTCAACAGCTTGAACAAAATTAGAGCTCTCTAGAGCACGTAATGTAGCCTACAACAATCAACATTTTCAACAACAACAAATTCAACAGTTTTAACAAAACAAGAGCTCTCTAGAGCACATAATAGCCTACAGCAATCAACAGTTCAACAACAGATTCAACAGTTTGAACAAAACTAGAGCTCTCTAGAGCGCATAATATCCTACAACAATCAACAGCTTGAACAACAGATTCAACAAAAGTAGAGCTCTCTAGAGCACATAATAGCCTACAACAATCAACAGCTTCAACAACAACAGATTCAACAGCTTCAACGAAACTAGAGCTCTCTAGAGCCACATAATAGCCTACAACAATCAACAGCTTCAACAACAGCAGATTCAGTTTCGACAAAACTTGAGCTCTCTAGAACACCTAATGTAGCCTACAACAATCAACATCTTCAACAACAGGTCCAACAGCTTCAATAAACCTGAGAACATAATAGCCTACAACAATCAACAGCTTTAACAACAATAGATTCAACAACAACGGATTGAACAGCTTCGACAGAACTAGATCTTTCTAGAGCACATAATGTAGCCTACAACAATCAACATCTTCAACAACAGATTCAACAGCTTCAATAAAACTAGAGCACATAATAGCCCACAATAATCACCAGCTTTAACAACAACAGATTCAACAACTTCAACAATAACAGATTCAACAGCTTCAACAAAACTAGAGTTCTCTAGAGTACATAATTACCTTCAACAATCAACAGCTTTAACAACAGATTCAACAGTTTTAACAAAACCAGAGCTCTCTAGAGCACATAATAGCCTACAACAATCAACAGCTTCAACAACAGATTCAACAGTTTGAACAAAACTAGAGCTCTCTAGAGCACATAATATCCTACAACAATCAACAGCTTGAACAACAGATTTAACAGCTTCAACAAAACTAGAGCTCTCTAGAGCCACATAATAGCCTACAACAATCAACAGCTTCAACAACAACAGATTCAACAGCTTCAACAAAACTAGAGCTCTCTAGAGCCACATAATAGCCTACAACAATCAACAGCTTCAACAACAGCAGATTCAGTTTCGACAAAACTTGAGCTCTCTAGAACACCTAATGTAGCCTACAACAATCAACATATTCAACAACAGGTCCAACAGCTTCAATAAAACTGAGAACATAATAGCCTACAACAATCAACAGCTTTAACAACAATAGATTCAACAACAACGGATTGAACAGCTTCGACAGAACTAGATCTTTCTAGAGCACATAATGTAGCCTACAACAATCAACATCTTCAACAACCGATTCAACAGCTTCAATAAAACTAGAGCACATAATAGCCCACAATAATCACCAGCTTTAACAACAACAGATTTCAACAACTTCAACAATAACAGATTCAACAGCTTCAACAGAACTAGAGTTCTCTACAGTACATAATTACCTTCAACAATCAACAGCTTTAACAACAGATTCAACTGCTCCAACATAACTAGAGCTCTCTAGAGCACATAATGTAACCTACAACAACCAACAACTTTAACAACAACAGATTCAACAGCTTCAATAAATCTAGAGTTCTCTAGAGCACATATAGCCTACAACAATCAACAGCTTCAACAACGGATTCAACTGCCTTAACAAATCTAGAGTTCTTTAGAGCACATAATGTAGCCTACCACAATCAACATTTTCAACAACAGGTTCAACAGCTCCAATAAAACTTGAGCACATAATAGCTTACAACAATCAATAGCTTTAACAACAACAGATTCAACAGCTACACCATCAACATATTCAACAGCTTCAACAAAACTTGAGCTCTCTAGAACACATAATAGCCTACAACAATGAACAACTTCAACAGGAAATTCTACTGCTTCAACAAAATTAGAGCTCTGTCGAGCATATTATGTAGCCTACAACAATCAACAGCTTCAACAACAGGTTCAACTGCTTCAACAGAACTAGAGCTCTCTAGAGTACATAATGTAGCCTACAACGATCAACATCTTCAACCACAGATTCAACGATTTCAACAAATTTAGAGCTCTTTAGAGCACATAATAGCCTACAACAATCAACAGTTTCAACAACAGATTCAACTGCTTCAATAAAGATATAGCTCTCTAGAGCACATGATGTATCCTACAACAAGCAACAGATTCAACAGCTTCAACAATGAAAACCTTCAACGACAGATTTAACAACATTAACAATCAACAACTTCAACAGATTCAACTACAGATTTAACAGCTTCAACAATCAATAGCTTCAACAACAGATTCTACAACTTCAGATTCAACAGCTACTACAGTCAAGATTAATCAACAGCTTCAACAGCAGATTCAACAACAGTCAACAGCAACAGATTGAACATCAACATTTAACAGTTTCGACATGGTGATCAAGAGATTTAACAGCTTCAACAATCATAACCACCAATCAACAGCTCTAAATATACTAACAAGATTAGCAGATTCAACAACAGCTTCAACAATCAACAGCATCAACAACAGATTCAACATCAATGACAATCAACAACTTCAACAACAACAGATATAACATCAACAATAACAATCAACAGCTTCAACAACAGATTCAACAGCTTTAACAATCAATAGCTTCAACATTGTGATTGAAGCTATTGATTTATTGGGGCAAGCCTATACTTACACAAGATAGACTGTACTAACAATCAACAGCTTAAACTATACTAACAAGATCAACAGATTCAACAGTTTCAACAATCATAACAACAATCAACAGCATCAACAACAGATTAAACAACATCAACAACTTCAACAATGTGATCAACATGTTAAACAACAGATTCAACACCAACAATCAACAGCTTTAACAACAGATTCAACAACTTCAGATTCAACAGCTTCAACAACAAATTCAACATCAACAACAAATAACTTCAATATGGTTATCATCAGCTTTAACAACAGATTCTACAAGTTTAGATTTAAGAGCTTCAACAACCAACAGCTTCAACAACAGATTCAATATCAACAACTTCAACATGGTGATCAACAGATTAAACAACGGATTCAACAGCTTCAACAACAGATTCAACAACTTGAGATTCAACAGCTTCAACAATCAACAGCCTCAACAACAGCAGATTCAATAACAGAAACAGATTCAACAACATCAACAACAATTCACAGTTTCAACATGGTAATCAACAGATTCAACAGCTTCAACAATCATAATCAACAATCAATAACTTAAACAACAGATTCAACAACTTCAACAATATTAACAACAATCAACAACTTCAACAACAACAAATTTAACATCAACAACACCAACAACAATCAACAACTTCAACAACAGATTCAACAGCTTCAACAATCAACAGCTTCAACATGGTGATTAAAGGTATTGATTTATTGGGGCGAGCCTACACTTACACAAAATAGACTGTACTAACAATCAACAGCTTCAACTATACTAACAAGATCAACAGGTTCAATAGCCTCAACAATCATAACCAACAATCAACAGCTTCAACAACATCAACAACAATCAACTACTTCAACATGGTGATCAACGGATATAAACAACAGATTTAACTGCTTCAACAATCGACAACTTCAACAACGGATTCAACAACTTCAGATTTAACAGTTTCAACAATCAACAGGTTCAATAACAAGAGATTCAACAACAATCAACAGCAACAGATTCAACATCAACAACAATCATCAACATCAACATGGAAATCAACAGCTTCAACAACAGATTCAACTACTTCAGATTCAACGGCTTCAACAACAGATTTAACAGCTTCAACATGGTGATTGAAGCTATTAATTTATTGGAACGAGCCTACACTTACACAAGATGGACTGTACTAACAATCAACAGCTTAAACTATACTAACAAGATCAACAGATTCAACAACAGATTCAACTGCTTCAAAAATCATAATCAACAATCAACATCTTCAACAACGGATTCAATAACAGATTTAACAACATCAACAATCATCAACTTCATCATGGAGATCAACAGATTCAACAGCTTTAACAATCAACAGCTTGAACAACAGCTTCAGATTCCACAGCTTCAAGAATCAACATCAACAACAGATTTAACAGCTTCAACAGTCAACAGCTTCAACATGGTGATTGAAGCTATTGATTTATTGGGACGGACCTACTCTTAGACACAATAGACTGTACTAACAATCAACAGCTTCAGTTATACTAATATCAACAGATTCAACAACTTCATCAATCATAACCAACAATCAAAAGCTTCCACAACAACAGATTCAACAATATCAACAACATTCAACAGCTTCAACAACAGATTTAACTACTTCAGATTCAACAGCTTCAACAATCAACAGCTTCATCAACAACAGATTCAACAGATTCAACGTGGTGATTGAAGCTATTGATTTATTGGGGCGAGCCTGAGCGAGCCCCACATAAACTGTACAGCAATGCCTGCAATAATATGGTGTATGTATGTATGTATGTTTGGTACGTCCGTATACAACAATTAACAGGTTCAACATGGTGATCAACAGATTCAACAGCTTCAACTATCATAGCCAACAATCAACAGCTTCAACTATACTAACAAGATCAACAGATTCAACAACTGCTTCAACAATTATAATCAACAATCAACAGCTTCAACAACAGATTCAACTAATTCAACACCATCAACAATAAACAGCTCAATAACACCAGATTTAACATTGTAAACACCAATAACAATCAACAGCTTCAACAACAGATTCAACAGATTCAACAATCAACAGCTTAATTCAACATGGTGATTGAAGCTATTGATTTATTGGGGCGAGCCTACTCTTACGCAAAATAGACTGTACTACCGTAAAAGTTCTAATTACAGTGCCAAAAAATTTAATTCTAATCTTCAGTTGGCGCTTCTATTGGAGCCAAAAAATACTTCTAAAGTCAATAGTGGCGCTTAAATCAGGGTGGTGCTTAGTGAATAGGACACTACATACAAAAGCACAGCGTTTTCTATTTAGTAAGCGCTGCTTTGTGACTGCAGTTGGCGCTATAAATAGAGTGCAACAATCGTCGTTAACCTCCAAGTGGCGCTTATACTAGGGTGGCGCTATAATTCGAACATTTACGGTAACAATCAACAGCTTCAACTATGCTAACAAGATTAACAGATTCAACAGCCTCACCAATCTATCCAACAATCAACGGCTTCAACACCAGATTAAACAACATCAACAACTTCAACAAGGTGATCAACCGTTTAAACAACAGATTCAACAGCTTCAACAACAGATTCAACAACTTCAGATTTAACAGCTTCAACAATCTACAGCTTCAACAACGGATTCAACAATTGTCAATAGCAACAGATTTAATAACATCAAAATTAACAGCTTCCACTTGGTGATCAACAGATTCAACAGCCTCAACAATCTTAACCGACAATCAACAGCTTCAACTATACTAACAAGAACAACTGATTCAACAGCAGATTCAACTACAGATTCAACAGCTTTAACAACCATGATCAACAATCAACAACTTCAACAACAGATTCAACAACAATCAACAGCTTCAATAACAACTGATTTAACATCAACACCAACAACAATCAACAGCTTCAACAACAGATTCAACAGCTTCAACAATCATAACCAACAATCAACAGCTTCAACAACACAGATTCAACAACTTCAACAACATTCAACAACTTCAACATGGTGATCAATTGACTAAACAACAGATTTAATAGCTTCAACAATCAACAGCCTCAATAGCAGATTCAGCACAATCCGATTCAACAGCTTCAACAATCAACATGTTCAACAACAGATTCAACAACAATCAATAGTAACAGATTCAACATCAAGAACAATATTATTAACAGCTTCAACATGGTGATCAACAGATTCAACAGCTTCAACAATCATAATAATCAACAGCTTCAACAACACAGATTCAACATCAACAACATTCAACAACTTCAACATGGTGATCAATTGACTAAACAACAGATTCAACAGCTTCAACAATCAACAGCCTCAATAGCAGATTCAGCACAATCCGATTCAACAGCTTCAACAATCAACATGTTCAACAACAGATTCAACAACAATCAATAGTAACAGATTCAACAACATCAAGAACAATATTATTAACAGCTTCAACATGGTGATCAACAGATTCAACAGCTTCAACAATTATAACCAACAATCAACAGCTTAGACTATACTAACAAGATCAACAGATTCAACAACTTCAACAATCATAATAATTAACAGCTTCAACAACAGATTCAACAACAGATTTAACAACATCAACAACAATCAACAACTTCAACAACAACGGATTTAGCATCAACACCAACAACAATCAACAGCTTCAACAATCAACAGCTTCAACATGGTGATTGAAGCTATTGATTTATTGGGGCGAGCCTGAGCGAGCCCCACATAAACTGTACAGCAATGCCTGCAATAATATGGTGTATGTATGTATGTATGTATGTTTGGTACGTCCGTCATCCGCGCACCGCTTTATAGACTCTGTTCGGAGTCACATGCAATCTTTTGTGCTGAAATTTTGCGCTCAGAAACAACTGCGACAGCATGCTCTAATTTAGTACATTTTTGTAATATTTCCCTCGTAGTGTCACATTTATGGATCAAAGGTTAACTTGTGGGGAAATCAGGATACGGCTAGAACGACAACAACAGCACCGTACCGTACCAGTGGAGGCTTCAGGCAAACTGGTAACGTTTCATAGCCTCGGGCTCTTCCCACACCTAGGCCCTAAGGAAGTGCTATACACCCCGCGCTAACACATGTTTGCTTTTTTCTCGCGCTTCGAACTTAGTGCCAATGGGCCAAACGGACACGCCGGAATTATCTATATAGGAGAACGGCTTCGGTGGCCTATACGGCGGACAGCATACTCGCTATAATTCTGTCATGGTAGCTATGAGGAACCAACTAGGGAAGTTCACTGCATGTGGACTTTCCTGCTGATAGCCGCTTCGTAGCGCTCGAAAAGCATCGATATTGCGTTTATTTCCATAGATGACAGTTTATTCTTGCCAACCAAGAAAGTGTGATACACCCCGCGTTAACACACGTTCGAGAGCTTTCTTGCGCCTCGAGCCTAGTGCCAATGGTCATGCCAGAATTATCTACAATATGGTAGGAGGTAAACATTCATATGGAGTTTGCTTTATATCTCTGACATGCTCACAAGTGTAGATCTAAAGTGCTTGTCCCGGCCCTTAATGCACCTGAGCATTGCTGATATTACTGGTTCACAGTGATAGTGAATACTTTTGAGTATGAAGATTTTCGCGGAAATCAGCATGGGCGCAAAAGAAAAGCTCAGTTCTAAGGAAAGACAGCGTTATATCACAGACAAACGAGCAGCACTAGATCGCGAGTATGCAACCACAGATAGGCCCAAGCACCACCTACTAAACGAGCCCTTAACCGTGGCCCCACCCACCTTCGTTCATGCAGGGCGTGCGCACAAAGTACCGCTAGTTCCGGAGGTAGAGAGCGGACAATGTCGACCATTACCGGACGAAGGTGAAAAATTACATTAAAAAATCGCGGCTGCGGTTATCAATATATGACACGTAAATGGCATCAAATGCATCATGAACATCCTTCTTACATTCTGCCTTAGATTTGAATATTCATCCAAAAATTGTGAAATACAACGTGAACACATAAAGTAATGCAATATATGCATTGTCCAGAAACTACCTCTGAAAGCTCTTTACAAAAAAAAAAAAAAAAATTGGTTTATGCTTATAATACGGTCAAAAAATTCTAAAAATTCTCCATACATTCTAGTATACGCATACCAAATGAAAAAATAAATCATAAAAAAATTGATGCCGTTGTGTAATTTACAAATCATGAAAAATCTTAGCTACCATAAAAAACCAGCTTCTGGACCAAAATGAGAAAAAGTTGCAACTGTTTAGAGCAGTGTTGTGCAGCTTCTGTGTGGATACACATCACAAGAAATGAGATGCAGCTAGTACTTACATGGCCCCTACCTCGTGACAAGTGGTGAAGGATTACGTAATACCGTTGCCATATAAACGCAATTATGTGCGAGGCGGCCAGTAACTGCCTCCGTGCGGAAATACCCTACCCTACTCTATATGTATTCGCGATTCAATATCCAGGGCGCGGGCCCGCGGCCCGGCCGGCCTGGTCTGGGCCATAGGGTAGAGTCTGGCGCGCTGCTCTATACTGCGTCCGTGTAGCGCAAGCCGAGAGGACGGATACCGAATGTTGTAACTGTGTAAGCATGTTGCAAGCAACGGAGTCCGCATGTACCGTGCATATCGTACACGGAATACTGACAGAGTCCGTGTTACAGGTACGCCGTCTCCAGGCAGTGTAGCGCCCGCTTCTTTCATCAATACGGTAGACCGAGTAAATCCGTCCATATGGAGTCATTTTCCTGTGAGAACTATAGCGAGTATGCTGTCCGCTGTATAGGCTCGTTCTCCCATATATGCGCAATAGGCTTTTGCCAATCATTACTCTGGGAGAGGTGCGAGTAGGTGTGACTCGCACCTTCGACCTTGGCGCTAACGAGGAAAACGGTCACGCCGGAATTCATTATGCGCATTCCAATTACCCCTCTCACAATCACGTTAGAGAGCGTTGCCGATCCACTAATATAGCATAAAAGCCAAAACACTGAGGGTAATTATCCTTGTTGACATCATGGAAATGCATTCATAAGAATTTGTACAGCTCTTTGGCTTTTGTAAAGCTGATTTAGTTCAAGCGCTAACAGTAGGCCCAGATAAATAATGCTGGCATTTTTTTAGCATTATAGGTACCTAGAAGCAATGAGCAATACTTGAGAATTATAAGCAACTTATAGTATAGCTATTGGTCTGCTGGTAGCCAGATATTGGGCTGCACCAAACTGCTGTTCTGTCAACTTGTGGTAATATGGAATGTGGATGTGGGATTTGTTACTAGCCAATTCATTTAAGTCGAGTCAAGAATGTGCACTTGAAGACTACATTGAAGCTTCAGTTATGCTGCAGTATAACAGTTACTGACATTCACTTCGTATGCACTAAATTCATTATTGATTACATGAAATTTGAGGAGCAAGAAATGATAATTATAGGTACATTTGAAAGAATTATAGGGCATGTTTGCCAGCATTGAAGAAATGAATTATCGGTAGAAAAAAAATTTTTGTCTGGGCCTATCAGCCTAAATCGTGATTTTTTCTGCCACCCACCCAAATAAAAAAGCTTACCTGACGGCCGACTTGTTGAAAATACCAAAGGATAGATTACTTCAGGTAGTCACGGCATCATGCAGGGCTTTTTTGTCCTCCGTTCTATACAGAGATGGGTGTGGCACGGGTCAAAATGACCAGGCAGGTGGCTGACCAAGCAGACTGCTGAAACAACGTAGTTTAAACTATTTGTCGATGCTTTCAACCTCCTGTAGGCCTACGTTCTTATTTACATAAATTCTACATATTATTACTGTGGCTTAGTAAGGTTCTTGTGGCTGTAAGTTACCATCCATACATTGGCCACGCCCACTTATTCTTTGTCAAAGATCGAAGTCGGTCCAACGCTTGATCGAAAGCACTCCATGATAGAAGTAATGTAGGGGTAGATTCAAGTTCTGATTCTTTCAAAAATCACTTGAAACCAAACCTTCGCGATATTGAGAGTATGCTATATTGGAGGCATGGTTTCAAGTGACTTCTAAAAGTTTCATAACTTGATTCTATTGCCACGTTACTTTTATCGTGGAGTGCTTTTGATCCAACATTGGCAATTTTGACCTTTGACCTCTACGTAATGTGACTATACGGGCCGTGAAGAAGCCGTAAAAAAGCTTACGCACACCTTTTTGTGCCGCGATGTTCTTCAGAAACGTGAAAAACATCAACAAAAATCGCTACATTCCCATTGGGCATTCATTACGCGATTTACCCCATTGTTTTGTCGATTTGCGTGCGATAATACAGGCCTGTATAACTACCGCCATATAATGTGGAGGAGAAAACTTCTAGCGCCCTAAATTGCTTACATGTAGACTGACGTATGGAAGGAATACCTGGGGAATTGCTTCAGCTTTAAAGTTTCATGTGATAACCCTAGCAGCCTCGTACCTAGGCCCTTCCCAGCTTTTCAATGTTGCATACTGAAAAGTGGGAGGCCTGGCAGCAGAAACCACGACTTTGGCTCACGATGACGCGAAGACAAGCGGTCTGATGGTTCCTTCGAAAAGCCAGTCTTTGCTAGCCACACGCTATCTTAACAAGTTTCACTCTTTATGGTCTTTATGGATCGTACTACACTCTGTATCTAGCGTTTGAACCATACCTCTCGATCGTTGGCGACAAGAGCCCTCAAAATCTTCGTGACTTTCGACACACTGGAAGGTCTCACCACGCGTTACGCCATGCACGTGACTTGTACAATAAATTGCGCTACACTTGTACTGTCGATTGCGCTTTACCTCGAACGCCCGTGAATGCGTTCGTGTGAGCGTTGAACAAACGCGACACTTCATTCGCCACGTAAAACCACGGAAAACGATGCGTAAGCCAACTGCTTGCCCAATGATTGCGTGGTATTCCAACCCATACGTTAGTTTTACACTCACACGAGGGCAAGGCTACGCTCACAGGCAAGCATTCACTGATGTTCCAAGTGAACAGCAATCGACAGTACCAGGCATTCCCGCTTTTCAGCGTGCACCATTGAAAAGCTCTGAACGGCCTGAGGACGAGGCTGACGCAAGGGCAAGGCCAGCACAATTTGTGACGTAAACTTACGCTACGTTTTCGGTGGCTTTAAGTGGCGAACGAAGTGAATGAAGTATCTCTCACGTTCTAGGCTTACACGCACGCATTCACGAGGATTCGAATGAAGCTCAATCAACGGTTGAATCAGTCTCTTCTAGCTTTTTGTTGCGACAAGCATCGACGCGGTGTGTGAACCGACTTTAAGTTTAACTGCGCTACTGGTATGCTACAGTGTATACCTAGAGTCTACTAGTAAGGAGTCTCTCTCTCTCGATTGTGTGCTACGCTATGGCAATTAATAAAACAGCAGAAAGCTGTGTACCGACCAATTTCCTTATTATTTCATCGATAAGGAAACTTCTTACTTCGTAGTAAAGTATACATCAACAGCGCAAACTAGAAAGGGAAATTCAACCATAGATAATAGAGAGGAAGGAGGGATTGGAAACGCGCGCATACCCTGTAGATATATGCTCGTCGCGGTCACGTGACTTCATCTAAGTTCACGAGTGGCATAAAACCACATCAAGGCAGCCTTTTCGGGCCTTGGCAAGGGCACCATGTATGCGTATCACCTTTCTAACCAACCTACCAGAGATCTAAAGCCAAAAGCCAAAAAAATTAGGCAGTTTTCAGAACGGTTTTGTAGCTACCACTCACAGATTGGCTTTGTGTACTTTTTACGAGACCTGTACATAGTGAATAGATTCTTTCAAGGCCTGGCATGAACTATCGTCACATAGAGAATACAAACATCGCCTTCAGGTAAGGCCTTTCTTTTCAAAATGAACACACTAAGCCCAGATCTGTTGTGAGCCTGGGTAGACTCCAGCGTTTAAAACGCTCGCTGGGGAACATACCACATCAACAGAGCTCGCGAATGCTTCAGTTGCACTCTGTATTCGACTGTGAACAAGGTCCCATCGACTTTTCTTCTGGGTCGATCACCGTTTGTGAAGGAAAAGTACACAAAAGAATTTCAAGCGTGTACAAGAGCAGGCGCGACTACCATCAAATCACTCTTTTCATTGCTTGATCCCTTGTTCGATAGCACTACACTTGTTTTTAGTCGGGTTACTGTTGAATACTAGGCTGTACAAGGCCATAGGAGCTTGTACTATACCGTACGATACTGACTTGCAAAGGGGGCGTGCCGTGACGAGCATGTTCCGTGACGTCACTATAGAGATATATGCGCGTTTTCAATCCCTCTCTCTATTATCTATGATTCAACGGATTTCATTGCAGCATACGCACATTAAATAGAGGATAGTGCGCTGTCTGTGCTGCAACGCAGACCCTACTAGTAGGGTATTGCCCTTTCTAGAGTGCGCTATTGATGTACACTTTACTAAGAAGTTTCCTTTTCAATGTGTACGTTACTTAGCGCACACAATGAAATGAAATTGTTGATACACTGCATTCTGCTGCTGTATTACGATCGAGAGGGCGACTCCTTACTAGCCCAACTGCCCAATGAGAATGTAGCGATTTTTTCACGTTTTTGTAGAACATCCTGGCACAGTGCTGGCATTTTTACGGCTTCTCCACGGTCGTATGGTTACATCACGTAGAGGTCAAAGGTCGATATTGCCTCGAAAGCACTCCACAATAGTATCAAGTCCTGAAACTTTCAGAAGTCACTTGAAGCCATGCCTACAATATAGCAATACTCTCAATGTCGCAAAATGGGTTTGATGACTTTTGAAAGTGTCAGGACTTGATTCAGCAGTCTGCTCGGTCAGCCACCTGCCTGGTCATTTGACCCGTGCCACACACATCTCTGTATAGAACGGAGGACAAAGAAGCCCTGATACCGTGACTACCTGAAGTAATCTGTCCTTTGGTATTTTCAACAAGTCGGCCGTCAGGTAAGCTTTTGTATTTGGATGGATGGCAGGAAAAATATTCACAATTTAGGCTAATAGCGCTTGAACTAAATCGGCTTTACAAAAGCCAAAGGGCATTATTATAGATTAGGATGTACAAATTCTTATGAATGCCATACCATGATGCTAGCCGGGGTAATTGTCCTCAGTATTTTGGCTTTTATGCTATATTAGTGCATGTACAAGATCGGTCACGCTTTCTAACGTGAATGTGGGCGTGGTAATTAATTCCTTCGTGAACGTTTTCCTCGTTAGCGCCAGCGTCGAAGGTTCGAGTCACACCTACTCCTCGCTATAGTTCTGTCATGGTAGCCACGAGGAACCCATTAGGGAAAGTCTCTGCAAGTGGATTTTCCTATTGATAGCCGCTTCCTAGCGCTCGAAAAACATCGATATTGCGTTTATCCCCATAGGTGTCTGTATATTATTGCCAACCAAGAAAGTGTGATACACCCCGCATTAACACACGTTCACGACTTTTCTCGTGCCTCGAGCCTAGTGCCAGTGGTTAAACGGTCACGCCGGATTAATGTGGTAGGAGGTAGATATTCATATGGAGTTTTTCTAACATGCGTAAAAGTGTAGATCTAATACTACGTTCACACTTACAGTCTGGCACGGGTCGGCACGCTGCCAGCACCGAACGCTGAAACTCCGATTGACGTGTGAACGTGGCGACTCCGTACCGAACCGTGCTTTGGTGGCCTTGTTAAATCAACCAGGCTGGCACGGATCGACACGGGTCCATTCGGGCGCGAACACGAACATGGCGACTTGGAGCGATTCTGAGACCTTCAAACTCATTGAAATCTGGGGCGAAGACACAATTCAAGCCCAACTAGAGGGATGTAGAAGGAATAAAGAAATCTATGAGAAAATCGCCCGTGATCTAAGCGATGCTGGTTATCAGAGAACCGTTGATCAATGCCGAGAAAAAGTGAAAAAGCTAAAGAGCGAGTACAGAAAGGTGAAAGATGGCCACTATAAGACAGGAACTGGACGAAACAACTGGAGATTTCTTGATGCTTTGGATGCTGTGATAGGTGACAAACCATCGACTAAACCTCCTGTAGTGATCGACAGCCTAGATGATAACGATGTGGCAGCTGCAGCGGTGTCAGTGCAGGTGGTTGATCATACTGAAGAGGAATATGCTGGAAAGGAAAGTTCTGATGGTTCTACATCACTTGATGTACTAGAAACTGAGCCTCAATCTGGATCTAAGCTCTCCAATACACCAGTTAGGAGTCGATCAGCTACACCCATCCCAGAAGAGAAGAAAGTGAAGATAAAATCGAGAAAATGATGGGTCCATTAGTAGATAGACTGTTGAAGGCTCAAGAATCTAGTGATAGAATGTATCTTGACTTGGAAGAGAAAAGGATGAAAATGGAGGAAAGAATGAATGAAAGGGAAGAGAGGCAGAAAAGAGAGCAGAGAGAATTTCAACTTAAGCTATTTTCAATCATGATGGGTGAACAAGCTTCTGGAGCAAGCAGTGATCAGAGTCAAGCATCCTATGATACTTCAGCAATGCAATTTTATAGTAACATGTACACCTTTGAAGACAACCCACCAAATGTGTGAAGTGAATGTGTGCATAATAGTATCGTTGAACATGTACATATGCACGTTGCAGTGAAAGGACATGTGCTACGCATGCACAAACTTTATTATCATAATTATTATCATCTGTAAACAATAAACATGTGCATGTATGTGGTGTGGATGTCTATTTACATATAATTTACAGTTATCAGATAATTTTGTCTCTGCATGCACACTGCGCTGCATTGATCTTCACATTGTTACAGTAGTGGAAATACTGGTACATGGTAGCCAGAGACGTCACCACTGCATTCAATGAGAAAAATAATGAACCAAAGCATCTCATTTCTTTGGGAGCATCTGTGGCAGTGTCATCCCGATGGCTAGCAGTTGGTGGTTGAGGTAGTTCAGAAAGAGATTCTAACCACTGATCATTAAACCGTTCACCATGAACTTCACATACATTGTGAAGAATACAGCAAGCTGCAACAACTGTTGGGATGTTTGACAGACTCATGTCATTGCGCTTCAGCAGCCGTCTCCATCTGGCCTTTAATCTTCCAAAAGCATTTTCAACTACAATACGAGCTCGTGATAGTTTGTAGTTGAAGATTTTCTGTGAGCTTGTCAATTGAGTATTATAGCAAACGGTTTCATTAGCCAAGTCATCAATGGGTATACAGAGTCCCCTACTATGAAAATGGGAATGTCACAGCCATTGATACCCATAGTATCCCCTTGCAATATAGATCCATTACTTGCTTCTTTAAATAGAGTTGAATTAGCAAAAATCCTAGCATCATGAACATGGCGCTTGTCCCTGTCCTGAGCATTTCTAATATTACTGGTTAACAGTGATAGTGAATATTTTTGTGTACGAAAGGTACAACTCCAGATTATTTCTGCTCAGAAACATGTGGTAAAGCTTTTGGCGACGCCATTCCGTAACTGAAATTTTACAAGTGAAAATTCTTGCGGCCATGTAGTGAAATACTCGAAATTTTTGAAAATATACACTATCACTGTAAATCAGTACTATCAACGACAGACAATATCCTGCAAACGAATCGTCAATTGTTACCGGAGTCATAGCGGATTTGTTCCGCCGTGCCAAAGTTCCGGCGGAATAAATTCGCTGGCGGATACATTCCATCGGAAAGAATACGCTAGCGTACATATTCCGCCCGGATAATCTACGCGACCGCGTAAATATTCCGGCCGGCGCAAATGTTCCGCCTAGTAAAATGTGCTATTACACTTCTCAGTTTGATATCACTCGCTTTAAAAATCATTACTATGCATGGGTATGAAGATGGGCTGACCTAAGATAAAGTTTAACAAATGTAAAAGTAAAGAAAAGTGAACCATGCCCATTCAAGACACATGAAGGTCAAGGCTTATAGAGATTACAGAGTAGCTTGAAGAAAGGAAGCGAACAAATACTTCACCGTCTTCAAATTTTTGTGTACTATAATATCAATGATTCGTTGTAGCCTTCTGTGGACAATCGCTTGGACATGCATAAAGGCACATCCACACCAAATCCATGATGTGCGCATGTCACTCTGCGCCAGTGCAGAGACGTATGAAGTGGTTATGCCACTCCTGAGGCCACCAGAGAAGCTCCAATAATTATTAAAATGGAACATGTACTTTGACTCTGGTTGCACCTGTGTCAAAGAAACATCGACCGTTGCCCATCCGGAAGAAATTTGCTGATTTTCTGGAAATCCGGAACAGATCCGCTAGCGAATAAATTCCGGCGGAACAAATTCGCTGTGACACCGGATGTGAGAATACCCGGCGTATTGTGCGCATATGGCACAATACGCGTTCTTAGTACCACAGGTAAAACAATGTCAAAGTCCAGTTTTTGTCATATTTATGCCAAAAATCTATTATCCTTTGCCGTCACCTACGGAGGGTAAACGTAAGTTACCAAGGCCTTCATTTCTACCCACCTAGTGTACGGCTGCCGTACACCGAGCCCGTTGCTAAGGGAGTTATTTAGAATTCCCGATCGCCAGCTCTGTGGATACAGCTAGATTCGTCGAAGTACTGTACGTTCACTCACCCTTTAAGCTTCTTAGGCATCGAAAAAGAAGCGGCTCTCGTTATGGGCAACTAAGTTCGAGACTAACTTGACCGTAGCGTTGTCGTTTCGAACAATCCGCCCAGGTCCATCTAATTGATTTACAATTAACGCGTAGTATACGGAAACCCTATACGCATAAAGAGCAACGTCTTCAGACCGTAATTTCTCGTTTTTATGCTTGTAGCGAGATCAGGAACAAAGCGCTTTAGCTCCAAAGTGAAGTGAGCGCTCTGTCTCAGACTTGGAGGTAGTTAACTTTTCAAAAATACAGCTAACTAAAACTTCATAGAATGGGAAATATGGCGGATTTTCTCAGATCTGGTCACAATTATACATGAGTATAAGCACTTATACAAGCGTGTGCACACACATTCAGATTTGCACAAACACATACACACACATAAAGGTACAAACACACACATGTACACTATGTACAAATATACACCACATACATGTATATGTGACCATATCTGGGGAAAAAACCGCCATGTAGCGAATTTTATGAAATTTTAGTTAGCTGTGTATTTGATAAGCTCTACCCTAGAGCTAACCTGCCTCCAAGTTTCAGACCGATCGCGCGCTTCGCGTAGGAGCTAGAGCGCTTTGTTTGCGATCGCGCCACACCCACAAAAAAAAAAACGAGAAATTACGGCCTAAAGGCGTTGCTATGTACGCGTATAGCGTCCCCGTATACTACGCGTGTATCGGAAGTCAATTAAATGGACTTGGGCAGAGCAATTCGAAATGAACGCCAAAGGTCAAGCTAGGCTCTAACTTTGTCGTCGATAACGAGAGCCGCTTCTTCTTCGATGCCTAAGAAGCTAAAAAGGTGAGTCAACGTTTAGTGATTCGACGAATCTAGCTGTATCTAGGATAGCCCGCGAGCGGGAATTCCAATTAACGCCCTTTGCAACGGGCTCCGTGTACGGCAGGTGCACTGACTGGGTAGATCGAGGGGCCTGTAAGTAAAGGCTTATTTCGCCTTGGTAACTTATGTTTACCCTCCGTAGGCTACGGCAATAGTTAGTAGAATGGTTCTTTGACATGAATATGACAAAAACTGGACTTTGACAATTTTCGACCCGAGGTACTAAAAACGCGCATTGCGCGACTTGCGCGTTTTCGCGACATGCAGGGTTTTCGCAAATCCGGTCACATATATAAATATAAGCATACTTGTACATACAGGAAAAAACACCCAGATGTATAGATAAGTACAAACTCACATGTACGCACAGAGATACACAGGGTACAAATATACACATATACACACATACATGCATTCACATACATGAAGGTACATATGTACATTCACAGACATAAAGGTACAAATATGCACATGTACACATACACCCTTTCACACGCATAAAGGTACACATGTACAAACATACACTTAATCACACACATAAAGGTATATATACACACATGTACACACATACACACATATAAAGGGACAAACATACATGTACACACATACACACATTCACAAACATAAGGGTACAAACACACACATGTACACACATGAACTCACATAAAGGTACACACACATGTACACACATACATTCACACACAAACATACATTTACACAAATAAAGGTGAAAACACGCATACACATTCACACACAAAGGTACAAACACATACATGTACACACAAATTCACACAAAGATACAAATGTACACATGTACACACATTCACACACAAAGGTAAATACACATGTATGTACACACATTCACTCACATAGTCACAAGCACGCATGTACAAACATACACATTCACACATAAATGTGCAAACACACATGTACGCACACACAAAGATACACACATTTACATAAATACAGGTAAAATGTACATATATACACACATTCACACACTTAAAGTTACAAACACATAATTATATGTACACACATACACACATACACATGTACACACATTCACACACATAAAGGTATAAACACATACATGTACACACCTACATTCACACACATAAAGATACAATCACTCACATGTACACACACACACGTTCACACACATAAAGGTACAAACGCACACTTGTACACACATACACACAAGGGTACAAACACACAGGTACACACATACACACATTCACACACATAAAGGTATAAACACACACATGTACACACATACACACATATAAAGGGACAAACGTACATGTACACATATACACACATTCACAAACATAAGGGTACAAACACACACAGGTACACACATGAACTCACATAAAGGTACACACACATGTACACACATACATTCACACACAGATACCAACATACATTTACACAAAGAAAGGTGAAAATACACATGTACATACATACACACATTCACACACAAAGGTACAAACATACATGTACACACACACATTCACACACAAAGATATAAATGTACACATGCACACACATTCACACACAAAGGTATACAAAGGTACACAAAGGTACACATATATGTACACACATTCACTCACATAAAGTCACAAACACGCATGTACAAATATACACATTCACACATAAATGTGCAAATACACACATGTACACACATATATTCACACAAAGATACACACATTTACATAAATACAGGTAAAATCATACATGTACATATATACACACATTCACACCCTTAAAGTTACAAACACATATATGTACACACATACACACATACATATGTACACACATTAAAACACATAAAGGTATAAACACATACATGTACACACCTACATTCACACACATAAAGATACAATTACTCACATATACACACATACACACATTCGCTCACATAAAGGTACAAACGCACACATGTACACACATACACATTCACACACAAAAAAGATGCAAACACACACATGTACACACATACATTCACACACATAGATACAAAGACACATTTACACAAATAATGGTAAAAACACACATATACATACATACAGACATTCACACACAAAGGTACAAACATACATTTACACACATTCACACACAAAGGTATAAACACCCACATGTACACACTTACACACATTCACTCACAAAAAGGTACAAACACACACATGTACACACATACACATGCAAGCACACACATGTACACACATACATTCACACACAGATACATGCACACATTTACACAAATAAAGATGTACATACATACACACATTCACACACATAAAGGTACAAACACAGTACACAGATACACACATTCACACACATAAATGTATAAGCATACCATGTACACACATTCACACACATAAAGGGACAACCACATGCATGTGCGCACATTCACACAAATAAAGGTACAAACACATACGTGTACACAAATACACATTCTCACACATTAAGGGACAAACACACATGTACACACATTCACTCACACAAAGGTACAAACACACGTGTACACTTATACATTAACACACATAAATGTGCAAACACACATGTACATACATTCATTCACACACAGATACACACACACATTTACACAAATAAAGGTAAAAACACACATGTGCATACATACACACATTTACACACATAAAGGAACAAACACACACATGCACACATTCACACACATAAAGGTACACATGTACACACATTCACACACATAAAGGTACACACACATGTACACATACACACATTCACAGACATAAAGGTACAGACACACACATGTACACATACACACACATTCACACATAAAGGTACACACATACACACATTCACACCCATAAATGTAAAATCACACATGTACACATACACACATTCACACAATAAGGTACGCACACATGTACACACAAGAATTATACACCACATACATATAATCATAGATATACACGTGCACACACTTTCACAAACATACGGGTACAGACACATGCATGTACACACATTCACATGCATAAACTACAAACACACATGTACACATGTATGCTTACACAAGCGTGTACACACACATACAGACACATACATACGCACACACATGTGCTTGCATACAGTTACACAGATATAAAATACTCACACACATAAAGGTACAAACGCACACATGTACACACACATTCACACACTAATAAAGGTACGAATATACATACCGTAAACTCTGGTTATTAAGCGCACCTGGTTATTAAGCGCATGTTATTTATTAAGCGCATACTTCCTTCCTGTACTAGAGCATGGTTTATTAAGCGCATGCGCTAAATAAAGGTGGTCAAAGTTGTCGCGTGTCACGTGTTCATTTGGAAGTGTGATTTGATCGACATCACAACGATGGCTGCCGCTAGTGGATCGCAAAGAACTTTAGATGGCCGTTTGCTTGATCAAGCCATGCAAGAATATGGACTCTTCCAAGTCTCCAACGCTCGTCATCGTGCTGATCTTAGACTTGGCCCTCTAGCCGATGATTTCGTGACTCTGTATTTTACACGTTCGCTAGTCTCGTTCCCATGGCCCAGTGCAGTGACCCTGCCCTTGCCTCAACGTTTGCTAGTGACCTTTACCATGCAAGTGGGTGTGGCCAGATACGTCTATAAGCGCATATCCTTTATTAAGCGCATACTTCCTTACCACTTACCGTTATAAGCGCATGCGCTTAATAACCAGAATCTACGGTATACACACATTCACACACATGAAGGTGCAAACACATACATGTACACACATTTACACACAAAAGTTCAAACACACACATGTACACACATACACACATTCTCACACAGAGGGACAAACACACATGTACACACATACACACATTCACAGACATAAGGTGCAAACACACACATGTACACACATACATTCACTCACATAAAGGTACAACCACATATGTACACACATTCACACAAAAAGGTATGTACACACGTACACCCATTCACACACATAAAGGTACAAACACACGCACGTACACACATTCACAAGCATAACGATACCAACACACACATGTGCACACATACACACACATAAAGGTACAAACACACACATGTACACACATGCACATTCACACACATAAAAGTACAAACTCATGTACACACATGCACACATTAACATTTGTAAAGGTACACATGTACACATACACAAATTCACACGTATAAATCTGCACAAACATGTACACACATACACATTCACAAACATAAAGGTACAAACACACACATGACACGTATACATACCTAAAGGTGCACACACATGTACACACATACAGGCATTCACACACATAAACGTAGAAACACACACATGTACACATACACACATTCACACACATTAAGGTACAAACACATACATGTACACACATACACACATTCACACACATAGATTTACAAACATACACATGTACACTCACACATAAAGGTACACACACATACACACATTTACACACACGAATTATACACCACATATATATAGATTATTTTAAATACACATGTTCACACGTTCACATACATAAGGATACAAACACATGCATGTACACACTTACATTCACATGCATAAAGATACAAATACACACACATGTACACACATACACATATTCACACATGAAAGGTACAAACACACACATGTACACACATACACACATTCAATGCATAAAGGGACAAACATACATATACACACATACACACATTCACACACATAAGGATACAAACACACACACGTACACACATGGACACATTTACTCACATAAAGGTGCAAACACACGTAATTCACACACAGATACAAACACATACATTTACACAAATAAAAGTGAAAACACACATGTACATACGCACATTCACACACAAAGGTACAAACACACATGTACACACACACACATTCACACACAAAGGTACAAACGTACACTTGTACACACATTCACACATATAAAAGTAAAAACACATACATGTACACACATTCACTCACATAAGGGTACATACATACACATTCACACATAAATGTGCAAACACACACATGTACACACATATATTCACATAAAGATACAAACACACAAACATTTACACAAATGCAGGTAAAAACATACGTGTACATATATACACACATTCACACACTTAAAGGTACAAGCACATATATGCAAACACACACACGTAGACATGTACACACATTCACACACATAAAGGTATAAACACATACATGTACACACCTACATTCACACACATTGAGATACAAACACTCACATATGCACACATACACACATTCACTCACATAAAGGTACAAACGCACACATGTACACACATACACATTTACACACAAAAGATGCAAACACACACATGTACACACATACATTCACACACATAGATACAAACACACATTTACATAAATAATGGTAAAAATACACATATACATACATACATTCACACAATAAAGGTACAAACACATACCTTTACACACATACATTCACACACAAAGGTACAAACACCCACATGTACATACTTACACACATTCACTCACAAAAAGGTACAAACACACATATGTACACACATACACATTCACACACATAAAGATGCAAGCACACACATGTACACATACATTCACACAGATTCAAACACACACATTTACACAAATAAAGATAAAAACACACATGTACATACATACACACATATAAAGATACAAACACATACATGTACACAGATACACACATTCACACACATAAATGTATAAACATACACATGTACACACATTCACACACATAAAGGGAAATCACATGCATGTACACATATTCACACACATAAAGGTACAAACATATACATGTACACATACACACATTTTCACACATAAAGGGACAAACACACATGTACTCACATACACTCATTCACTAACACAAAGGTACAAACACACATGTACACACATACACATTAACACAAATAAATGTGCAAACACACATATGTACACATATTCACACACAGAGATACAAACACACACATTTACACAAATAAGGGTAAAAACACACATGTGCATACATACACACATTCACAAACATAAAGGAACAAGCACGCACATGTACACACATACACATATTCACAGACATAAAGGTACAGACACACACATGTACACATACACACACATTAGGGTTGTACACACATACACACATTCACACACATAAATGTAAAAGCACACATGTACACATACACATATTCACACATTAAGGTACACACACATGTACACTCTAGAATTATGCACTACATACATATATAGATTAGTTTAAATACACACGTTCACACACATAAGGGTACAAACACATGCACACATTCACATGCATAAAATACACACATGTATGTTTACACAAACGTGTACACACACATACAGACCCGTACACTCTCACACATGTGCTTGCATACAGTTACGCACAGGGACAAACACACTCTCATGTATATATAAGTATAAAGACACATACATACATATTCACACACACAAATACACACATGTACACATACATTCACAAGGTACAAACACACATATACACACATTCACACACATGAAGGCGCTAACACATACATGTACACACACATAAAAGTTCAAACACACATATGTACACACATATACACATTCTCACACAGAGGGACAAACACTCATGTACACACATACACACATTCAGAGACATAAAGGTGCAAACACACACATGTACACACACATTCACTCACATAAAAGTACAAACACACATGTACACACACATTCACACAAAACGGTACAAACATACACACGTACACACGTACACACATTCACACACATAAAGGTACAAACACACACATGTACACACATACATTCACACACAAAAGTACAAACGCATATACACATGTACACACATTTACGCACATAAAGGTACACATGTACACACATACACACATTCAAACACATAAAAGTACA
This sequence comes from Stappiaceae bacterium, assembly GCA_964291365.2. Lineage (GTDB taxonomy): Bacteria > Pseudomonadota > Alphaproteobacteria > Rhizobiales > Stappiaceae > JBDWFY01. The sequence continues at coordinate 30,067 of OZ220046.1, read as the reverse complement.
CACACATGTACACACATACACATTCACAAAGGTACAAACACACATGACACGTATACATACGTTCACACATAAAGGTACACATACATGTACACACATACATTAACACACATAAATGTAAAAACACACATGTACACATTCACACACATTAAGGTACAAACATATGTACACACACGCACATTCACACACATAGAGGTACAAACATACACATGTACACACATTCACATGCATAAAGGTACACACATGAACACACACCAATTATACACCACATATACACACACATTCACATGCATAAAGGTACAAACACACATTTACACACAGTGTATACACAAACGTGTACACACATGTACACACATGTGCATACACAAACGTGTACACACATACACACATGTGCTTGAATACAATTGCACAAAACACACACTTGTATATATAAGTATAAAGACACATGCATACCCATACACATAATCACATATAAAGGTAGATGCATGTACAAACACACATTCACACACTCATAAAGGCATAAAGATATACACGTACACACACATGTACACACATACACACATTCACACATTCACACACATAATGGCACAAACACACATGTACACACACACATTAACATGTATAAAGGTACAAACACACATGTACACACATTCACACATATAAAGGTACAAACACTCACATGTACACACATACACGCATTCAAGGTACAAACACATACATGTACACACACACATTCACACACATAAAAGTACATACACATACACACTTTCATACACATGAAGGTACAAATATACATGCACGCACATTCACACACAAACGTACAAACACATACGTACACATACACACATAAAGGTACAAATGTACTCACATACACATTTACACAAATAAAGGTGCAAATGCACACATGTACACACATACATTCACACACATAGATACAAACACACACATACACACATTTACACACATAAAAGTAAAAACACACATGTACATACATACACATACACATAAGGGTACAAACACATACATGTACACATATACATACATTCACACACATTAAGGTACAAACACACATGTACACACACATTCATACAAATAAAGGCGCACACACATGTGCACACATACACATATTCACACATAAAGATAAAAACACATATACACATTCACGCACATATAGTTACAAACACATGTACACACATACACATATTCACACACATAAAGGTACAAACATACACTTGTACACACATACACATTCACACATATACACATTCACACACATAAAAGTACATATACACACATTCACAAACATATGTACACGTGTACACTCATACACACATTCACACACATAAAAGTATATACACATATACACACATACACTTTTCAGTGACTGAGTTCTTGGTTGGGTATCCATACTAGAAGTTAGTTAGATCGTGCTACACCAACTTTCATTATTGAAAGATAAAGTCCGGGTTGGTGTAGCACGATCTAACTAACTTCTACCACACATACACTTTCACACACATGAACGTACAAATAAACATGCACGCACACTCACGCACAAAGGTACAAACACAGGTACACATGCACATTCACACACATAAAGGTACAAACACACATATGTACTCACATACACAATTACACACATAAAGGTGCAAATGTACACATGTACACACATACATTCACACACAAAGCTACAAACACACACACATACACACATTTACATACATAAAAGCAAAAACATACATGTACATACATACACACACATAAGGGTACAAACACATACATGTACACATATACATACATTCACACACATTAAGGTACAAACACATGTATTCACACATTCACACAAATAAAAGTACACGCATGTACACACACACACATATAAAGATAAAAACACATGTACACACATACACACATTCATGCACATATAGTTACAAACACGTGTACACACATACACATATTCGCACACATAAAGGTACAAACACACACATTTACACACATACACATTTACACACATAAAAATACAAACACATACACACATTCACAAAACATATATGTACACATGTACACTCATACACACATTCATACATAAAGGTACACACACATGTACACACATACACACATTCATAGTCATAAAGGTACAAACACACATGTACACATATACACACATTCACTCATAAAGGTACACACAAATGTACACAAATACATTCACACACACAAACATAAAAACACACATGTACACATACACACATTCACACACATTAAGGTATAAATACATACATGTACACACATTCACACATAAAGGTACACATACATGCACACATTCATTGACATACATAAATGTACAAACACATGTACACATACACACATTCACACAGAGGTAAAAACACAAATGTACACACATTCACACACATAAAGTTATAAACACATGCATGTACACACATTATCACACATAAAAGTACAAACACTCACATGTACACACATACACATATTAACACACATAAAGGGGCAAACACACATGTACACACATACACACATTCAAAGGTACAAACACACATGTACACACATACACACATTCAAAGGTACAAACACACATGTACACACATACACACATTCAAAGGTACAAACACACATGTACACACATACACACATTCATGGACATAAAGGTACAAACACACACATGTACCCACATACACATTCACATACAAAGGTGCGAACACAACATATGTACACCCTTCACACATATAAAAATACAAACACACATATACACATTTACACAAATAAAGGCCACACATTCACACACATAAAGGTACAAACACATACATGTACACACATACACACATTCACACACATAAAGGTACAAACATTCACATGTATACACGTTCACACACATAAGGGTACAAACGCATGTACACACTTACACACATTCACATGCATAAAGGTACAAACCACATGTACACACATGCATAATCAAACGACGTACAGACCCGTACACACACATACACACATGTGCTAGAATTAAGTTATACACAGGGACAAACACACACATGTATATATAAGTATAAAGACACATGCATACATACACATGTTTACACACATAAAGATACAAACACACACATGTACACACACATTCACACATGAAGGTAAAACACACATGTATACACATATGCATATTCACACACATTAAGGTACTCTAACAGTTAAGGCCTAGGTCCACTTGAACAGGAGTAATGGTCACATTTGAGGCCACAGAGGCTACACGGAGCAAGCTATGAACTTCACACTTGAAATATGGATACTAGATATATTACAGAATTCAATTAATTGATTAATGGCCACGCCCACAGGTTAATTAATTAATTGTAATTAAAAATAGCCATACACTCACTTAGGTGGTGTATATAGACAACAGGCAGGCTTTAGTTGAAGAGGTCCTCTTAACAAGCATGTTTAGCACTACCAATGTCTGAATTAGCGTCTTGTATGCACGTACTTTCGGGGAGTTACAACCTTATGAAATCAGAGATTGTAGTCAATTTTAAGCTAATTAAATATTCATAGCCTTATAATGGCTTTATGATCGTTTGCTAACAACGAATATACCAGAATGATGTCTGCTCTTTCCAATGGACACCCTCACAGCAAGTCCCAGGGTAGCCTGGTATCCAGGCGCGAGGGGGAGGGGGAAAGAGCACCTGGTACACACTGTTTGCGCATGCGCTTAATTAACCCCATGCGAACACGTGGCTAGGGCGGTTACACGTCATTGATTTAATGGGTGTGGCCAAATGACGTGCCAATTGCGCCCAAGCGCTTAAGCGGCAGCGCAGTAAGTGCGCGCGCTAGCGCGCATAGCGCACGAACTCGAGCGTACGCGCGCGTATGTATACGTACGTACGTATGCGATCGCGCGTGCGCAAAATGAACGCATGCAAGTTCGAAGGCTAGCTGTCAGCTGCAGCAACGAAGCTATCCTATAGACGTATCGAAGCCACGTGGTCATGGAGGCTTACTGTCGACTTTGTGTCCAGAAGATTTCTTCCAAACACAGTGTTAATTTATTCAGAAATGAAAACTTCCAGCAAAGTCTAGCTGCAAGAGTTGTAGCCTTGTTGGATGTGCCAGTGGAAGCCAATGATGGAGTATCACAAGTTATCTGTGAGCGATGTAAGCGACGTTTGGTGCGACTGGAGAAAGCAGCAGAGGAGCTTACTGACTTCAGAAGGCTAGCAAGTGACAACTATCAATCTTTTCTACCCAGACCTTCACTGAAACGCACAAAGGAGACCAGTGCTATGGTTGGTGTGTCACCTGATACACAGAAAGCTAGACCACCACCGAAGCGATTTACCACTAGGAGGCTAGATTTTGGACAGAGCTCATCTGCTGGTGAGAAGATGAATATTACTGTTGCTGTAAGATTGTCACATAGTGATGTACACTTTGTATACTATAGGTGAATGTGCTATAGGTGAAAGTTCATCCATTGTCAGCTGTGTGATTCCAAACACATTGTCCTCCATAACATCAACAGATATTCCCAGTAGTCCCTTTATAGTAATGGAACCATTGCCCCTGAGTGAATGTAAGGATTCCATGCTCATGATCATAGCAGTAATTAACTTTGTATGAAAATATTTTCACTTCCTTCAGTACACATTAACGCCTGTTCTCAAGAACCTAAACAGACTGTGACAGTAAGGAGTAAATTGTTAATCCCTTGGTTGTATAGCTAAAACTTGTCTGCATGTGATAGGTGTCTGTGTCTTCTCGCTTTAAAGTGACACCATACTCCAAAATTCTCCCAGACGAATATACAAAACTTGGTAAAGAATTGGCTGGAGGTCATCTGCGATCAATAGCAAAAGCAGTAGTTGGGCATAAGCAGTTGTATGAAGAAGTTCTTAAGCTAATACTTGACAAAGTTGACAATGAATGCAGTCAGCTTTGTCAGCGACAGCCTAGCAGTCCATCATTGTTTCGACGGGTTCCACTAACACAGTTTGTGGAGTGGGATTGGAAGCTTGCTATAGATGAGCTGGCTAGTAAGGCACCAACCCTACTGCTTGTTCTCACTACTATTGCTTCACGCTCTGACCATCGCAACTCAAAGAAGTTAGGATATGCTCACTATCCTGGTATAGTTATGAGTGCTGCTATGATCCTCAAAGAGAGAAACAGAGAAATGGTAGGAATCCAATCGCTAATGTCTCTACTGTTATTCAATTCACGAGTGGAAAAACAAGTAAGCAACTACAATATTTGTATAATGTTACTGTAAACATATTCTATAACAACCATATTAGGTTTACCATCGCCTGAATCATGTTGGATTTTGCCTCAGTTACAGTGGCACTTTACAGCTGATTGATGAGGTTAGTAAGCTTCACACTGTTCCACTGACGCAATGGATTGCCGATAATGTTATATTTAAATTTTGGGGTGATAACGTAGACAAGAAAAGGGGCGTGAGAGATGTGAGATCAGATCATCAAAAGTCTCTGGTGCATATGTACAGCATTCTTGCTGGGCGCAGTCGCACTCCTGCATCCCACCTATCCCATCAGGGTACCGTTGCTGACTTGGCAGGCCTATCTTACACAGAATTTTTACCAACACAGGATGATGTTGAATGTGTCACTTCCAATTTGGTGGTGATTGTAAGTAGAATTCTCACAGAGTACATAAGTGATCTAGCTCCTTTATCAAAAGCTGTGATAAAACACATCCCCCACAAATACTCAGCGCAGATGTCAAAAAAATCAGAAGTAGTGGTGCTTGATGTTTTGATGAAAAACGAAGCTAAACATAGTGACATGATTGATATTCTAAAACATATTGTTGGTTATCTGGGTGATAATTATCCACATGAAAAGAGGGTGGCATCTGGGGGAGATCAATTAACAACGGAAAGACAGGTTGGAGCACAACGTCACGTCATGTGTGGAAACCGCGCAGAGGATCGTCTTGATGTTCTTGAGCCACAAACAGAAGACTGGCATTGTCTTGTAGTTCTCCTCATGGTACGCATGGCTGTTATAATCATAATGGTATTATTAAATGCATGTATCTCTTGCAGGTGATTTGGAAGACTTTATACAGTCATTCTTCACGAGACCATGGTACACTTGGATACTTTCAGAGTTTGCTAAATAGGTATAGTGTGAAAAACCCAAAGAAAGAGGTGGATGCTAGTATAGACTTTCTTCTGACAGTCGTAAAAGGTCACTTTCTGGCATGTGCTTGCAAGATTCTGGGGATAACATCACTCAACTCACGAGTAGCATTACCACCACAGATTTACAAAGCCACCATTGATCAGCAGTGGGCCTACATTACTTCAATTGCAAAACAAGTGGTGTATCAGTGTACTTTAATAGGTGAAACTTTTGTGAATGGGAAAGTTATTGACTCGGGTGACCATGTCTACAATTATGCTAGGGTGCTGTGTCACTATGGTGCTTTGGTGATGGAATTCAGAGACGGGTGGGGTGAAGGTGACGGTGAGAGAAGTTACAGATGTTGGCGTCTGCTTTTACCTCATTTTATAGTAGCTGGAAGAACAAAATACTCATTAGAAGCATTGAGACTTCAAATACAGGTGAAGTCAGTGTTATCCCCTCAACTAGCACATCACATTATGTGGGATCGGTTTGTGAATACACATGGACGGGCTGGGAGAAATATTCCATGTGACCTCTACAATGAGCATGTGAATAAGCTTTTAAAGCATATCATTGTAACTATGGGTGCAAACTTGACAGAAAAGGCACTACATAGAGCTGCTCAATCAGTAACTACTTTGGAGAGTATCTGTAAGAGATTTGATCAGCAATCTGGTGTCCCAGTAGGCACTCATGCTCATTCAACCCGCTCCGACAAACAAGATATCACCAAGGTGATGAACACTGTCTTAACTAGGGAACTACTTGAAATAATTCCAGGAAGGGCACACACATCTTTCAAAAGAATGCGACTAAACCCCCTATGGAACTGGGATATTAGCAAGACCAGGGAGTGGATAGAAAAAAAGAAAAAGCAGTTTTTAATGTTTAGAGGAGCTATGAGACCAGAGGATTCAGAGGAGAGCAGTTTCAGTGACAATGACAGTGAATGTGAAGAAGACTAGCTTTGATAATACAGTGTACTTATTGACATAATATTATTTAATTAGCACCATAGAATTGTCTTTTGTACACGAACATATGTCACAACAAGTTTGCGGATTGGTACCTACACAAGCAATAGAAGGATCAAAGTAGTCTAGAAGCCACTTTCGGCGACAAACACTGTTGTTTTCAAGGTATCTTCTAACACTTGCAACTTCATGATCTCTTACACTTGTGAGTTCCTTTCTCATGGGGCAGTCTTTGGGCTTCCAAAACACAATAGATTCAGCAGGATCACCACTACGGCCTCCGCGTCCACTTTCTTGGAAATAGTCGTCAATACTTTGTGGGGCACCGTAATGAATAATTGTGTTTGTAGCTTTGAGGTCAATGCCCATTCCTAGTGCAATAGTTGCAAAAACGGTCCGCACAACACCATCCTGTTGAGATAGGCTTTTTAATATAACTTCCTTGTTGTACTCTGGAGTATGTGCATGAAACATTCCAAATAGACGATTATTACTAACTTTTTCTGCACCATCAGGATAGTATGCCTTTTCACCCAGCTCGTAAAGAAAGTATGCATACAGTTCTGAGCACAAATTCAATGATCGACAGTAGATAATGATCCTAGGTGATTTTTCTCTAAGTTTCTTCAGAGATTCTAAATAAGGCTTTAGGTCTCTCTCCATATCAGTTGATCTTAATACTTTGTAGAAAATATTAGGCCTATCCGGAGACTTGCTAATGATTTCACATCCTTCCATTTCAAGACTCTTAATGATTTCATCACGAATACTTTTGGTGACTGTCGCTGTACATGCAAGCAGGGGTGTAAAGGGTGGGATCAGGGCTCGAATCTCATGTAGTCGTCCATATGATGGCCTAAAATCCTTGCTCCTGAAAGAAAAAGATGAGTGAGAGAGAGAGAGAGAGAGAGAGAGAGAGAGAGAGAGAGAGAGAGAGAGAGAGAGAGTGTTGCTTTGTTCCGTGCCCATTACAAACATATGGTCACTAATTCTAAATCATGCACATCATAAACACAAATAATTTATGACCATCATTGATCCACATTATCATTGAATAGTAGGTGTCAGATATCATACCATTTAGAAACACAGTGAGCTTCATCAACAACAATAGCTACAATTCTGCCATGAATGCCAGGTTGTTGAAGCAACTCTTCCACTTAGAGCTCACAAGGGCTTCTGGAGAACAAAATAGGAGATTGTACTTAGCACCATCTTCACTAGATGCTATGACATCCTTCTGAACACCTTTTCCATGTGAAACGACTGCAGCACTTACTCCGTAACTTTTGAGAGTTACTACTTGATTAACCATCAGTGAAATTAATGGTGATATGACTAAAACCAGACATCGCAGATCGCGATCCTTGTTCCCTAGCTTGTAGTCGTACACGTAAGGCAAGGCTTCAAAGCATATCGATTTACCGAATCCAGTGGGCAACCATACGAACGTGTCGTTTCCAACGAGTACTGACTTGATGGCACGTATTTGCTCAGGCTTGAGCGTAAGTGATGGTCGCCCCAGACGCTCAAGTGCGTACCGAAGAGCAGAGTCACTGTCGGCGTCGTCCATCACGATACTCGAACTCGCCGTCACCGTGAGCCTGTACCAAGTCTAGTACCAGCCGGTCTGCGCCTTACCCTGGCCCTGGCCTTGGCCGGCTGGCCTTGCATAGACTAATTACGTAAGCTCGGTGACGTCAGGATGAAACGGACTTTTACTGAGATATACTGAAGCCGTGGAATGTCAGGGCGACTAAGCGCATGCGCAAACGGTGTGTACCAGGCGCTCTTTCCCCCTCCCCCTCGCGCCTGGATACCAGGCTAGTCCCAGGGTGGCTTTATACGCCGCCTTTCTTGACTTAGTCCACCATCTCCAGCTGCTCCGTGCAGCCTTAAGCGCTTAGTACACAAACGACAGCTCGTGGCACAAGAATAGCCTAGCCTATGGATGTAAACTCTATGCTAAAGGCTAACTACATCCTACCACTAACGATCACCTAGCTATCTCGTACACGACATTTTCTAGCTTACTAGCCGCTCGTTTCTAGACAAAGCTCACTGTCAGCCATTGGCCACACCCCCATATACTTTTCAATAATTCCGTTCACCTCCGCTACATGTATGTAACACACGCCCCAGGCCTTAATGTGCCAGAATACACATACATGTACACACATACACGTACACACATATATTCACACACTAATGTACATACATGTACACATTCACACACATAAAGGTATAAAAACACACCTGTACACACACACATTCACAGATATAAGGGTACAAACACACATGTACACATATACACATATTCACACACATAAAGGTACAAACATACACATATACACACATACACATTCACACAAAGGTACACACACATGTGCACACATTCACACACATAAAGGTACAAACGCACACATTCGCACAAATGAAGGTACAAACACACACATACACACATTCACATACATAAAAGTACAAACACACATGTAGACATACACATTCACACACATAAAGCTACACATGTACACACACACATTCACACACATAAAGGTACAAACACAGGTGTAGACACATACACATTCACATACATAAAAGTACAAACACACATGTACACATACACATTCACACACATAAAGGTACACATGTATACACATACACACATTTACACACATAAAGGTACAAATACACACATGTATACACATACATATTCACAGACATAAAGGTGCACACATATTTACACATACACACATTCACACACATGAAGGTAAAAACACACATGTACACATACATACAATCACACATTAAGGTACACATACATGTACACATATTCACACATAAATGTACAAAATGTACACATTCATTCACACACATAAAGGTACAAACACACACATGTACAGACATTTACACACTCATAAAGGCATACATATAGACACATTCACACACATAAATGTACAAACACATACATGTACACACATTCACACACATAAGGTACATGTACACACACACATTCGCACAAATGAAGGTACAAACACACACATGTAGACACATACACACATTCACACACATAATGGTACAAACACGCATGTGTACACACACATGCACACATTCACACACATAAAGATACAAACACACACATGTATACACACACATTCACACACATGAAGGTAAAACACACATGTACACATATACACATTCACACACATTAAGGTACAAACACATACATGTACACACGTACACACATTCACACACAAATGTACATACATGTACGCATTCACACACATAAAGGTATAAAAGCATACCTGTACACACATACACATTCACACACTGAAAGGTACTAAATGTACACACATACATTCACACACATAAAGATATAAACACTTGTACACACATCTCACATTCACACATATAAAGGTACAAACACACACATGTACACACATACACACATTCACACACATAAACGTAACATGTACACACATATACAAACATGTATACACACAGATCTGTACACACAAATGTGCATGCATACATGTATACACAGGGACAAGCACACCTACATATTCATAGACGTATGCACACACGGTACACAGAAATGTACAAATACCCACACATGTACATAAACACACATACATGCACAAACATTAGCCTTATCAGAAACATGCATACATTAAACACATGTAAACGTGCACATATAAATGTACAAACACGCAACATCATGGATCAACACATACCAATTCACACATACACACATAAATTTAAACACATGCATGTACACAGTTGTGCAATATTGTATACATTTTCCACTGTACATCATCTATTTATCAGCTAGTTAGCTTGAGTGCTTACTTGTTGATTTTCCATTGATGGTGGACATGGAGGTAGGTGAGGTGGTCACTCTCCTCACGACCTTTAGAACAAAAGAAGATTGATACAACAGATACAATGACCTGTAGGCACAGAAGAGACATTGTGACATATATTGTAAAAATGGAGAACCAATTACATGACAATAAAGAAACAATGACCTGTGGTGAGTTGAAAAAGGGAATTATAATATGAAGGATAATGTTAAATCCCTTAATTTTTATTGTTGTGTACATGTACAAGTCATGTAGCTCAATAGTAATCCATACTCCATGTAATTCAAGGCTTAGCCCAATGTGGATGGGGCTAACATTCACTCATGTCTGTGTTGATAGCATCAGAGGAGGTACAAAAGGATCACGTGCTCGCTCAAAAATGCTGTATCATCACTTTTTATCCCATATTCTTTACATAGTAAAGCTTCGACAGCGATTGTCAAAGATGATCCCGTGGGATCACCAAACAAAATTATATGGCTATGATCAGTGATTGAAACTACACTATTATTTTAAGCTAGAGATCCCTTGGGATCCCACAATTTTTAACCTTCAACACAGCAACTGTATGTGGGACACACCCATGATGACACAAACTGGTATGGGTGCGAGTCACATGAAATATTAACGATTTTGTACCTCCTCTGAGCTGAGCATGTACATGTATTGTTTAAATGAGGACAGTCAGGACACCATGCATGAAAATGACACTATACATTGTACATACATGTATAACTCTACATGTACATGCATGTGCACATGTATACATACCTGAGGAGGTGGGTCCATAAAGTGAAAGGTTAGTAGATCTTCCATACCAAGTAACTTGAGAAGCAGCATCACATTATGGACTATACGATGGATCTCTGGAACTGTCACTTTCAGTCTACACTAAGACCCAGGTAGATTGGGTGATGAGGAATGTAGTGTGGGATGTAGTATTTGGCCACAGACCACAAACCACAATGACGTACTACAGGGCTTCACGTGTGTACAATTACGTATGTATGAGGCTCCAACGCTATGAATATTATTATGAAGACATGCATGCGCAATAATATACACAAGAGGTCACTAAGGTCACAGTGTATAGCTAGAATCGATGTCAGTGTCACTTCCATGATCTGTTGCCCATGAAACTCATCACTATGTTCATCTTAATGTTTCTGACTGGTCATCTTTGTCTGCTGGTTCATCTTCAGACTCTTCCTCTTCATCATCACTCTCTGGAGAGTCTCCATCATCCCATGTGATGCTTACCTCCCCATCAGTTGTGTGCCAAACAAATTGTTCATCGCATGGAAGGAAAGGAGACTGAGTTAAAGGTATGCTAAGACTTAGTTTTAAGATGTAATTTGCGCGTTTACAGTGTAAGACTAGTGCTTGTGATGAGGATATCAGCTTCAACTCATGTAATTTAGTCACTTTGGATAAAATCGTGCCATTTTAAAAGGCAAAGTAGTAGAGAAGTTGACATACATTAAGCTTCGTCAGAGTTGGGGTGATTGCATATTAAACTATAACCGCAAAAAAACTGGTTTTGACCTGAAGAATGGTTTATGTTTGTAAAAATGAACTGCTGTGACTAATCTTATCCATGCATGTTCGTGACTTTTTGGTGTATTGGAATTTTCCCATTTCCATTTTGAGAAATCGGCCATCGGGACACACAAAGCGTAGATCATTAATAAATATTTCTAGAACCTTTTGTCAGTGGTTCTGATGTGATTCTGTTTTCCATTATAGTCTCTGCTATGGTTATCATCCACATTTCTTTCCACACTGTATATACATGTACACTAAGTTCAAGTTACATGCAGCCTGAAAAACACCTGGCAACAAGCAAGCAAGCAGGAAATGAGGGATATTTGAAGCTTCAAATTTATACGATCAAAGTTGACACAGCATAATTTCTTTTGCACACACGGCTTGCCTTACAGGTCGAGTAATAATATTGTTATGCGCGTGCATAATAATAATATAGCGCATGCAACACCCACGCGTGACGTCACACAACCGTTCCTGGCATGGAGAATTGAAGTTAGACTCACCTGTTGGGATTTTTAACGGTAGCTTGTGCACCTCGGACAAGGTCTTATCCACATCTAGGCTGGTCTGCTGGCAGTGCAAGTTGAAGGGATGACATCATCCAAAGTTGGGATCATTTTGATCTTTCGCATCAGCGTGCCCAAAACGCTGAAGTTGGCAGAGACAGAAAAACCGAGAGAACGCGTGTACAGATAGGTCTATAGTGGGAAAAGTAGAATACATGTAGATACAGACTTGTAGTTTGTTGTTATGATTGCAGTGGAGACTATATTTACAACAACTCGGCCAGTTGGAATGCTGAATCGTGAAGCTAGAGAACAGTGAACGCCGATATATGGTAATTATTCTTCGTTTTCAGTGATGTTTAGTACTACGTACAACAAGCAATAGCCAAGATTGTTGTGGTAAAGTGTAGTCTTGAAAGTATATGAGAAAGAGAAGGGATGAGTCTTCCTGGCATCAACCTGCCCAAAGAGCTGAAGTCGACTCCAGACATAATTGTACCCGCGCGCCTGTCGATTTCGCGGGCAAGAATCTGTTACCCAAGATTGTAGGTTACAGTGTGCTATTTCATCATTCTTTTCGTGATTTCGATCATTAGAAAGAGCTACTGGACAAACATAAGAAAAATACAGACAATAATATACAGTAATAAAATCTTGATTATCATTCCATATGTTTGATTACATGACCTCTGGCCCGAGGTAGTCACGTACGTAGGTGGCAGGGCCGTAGGAAGGTGTTCAAGAGTGGGGAGGCTCTCTGTAGAAGAGTTTGTAGCAATGAAGGGATGACATCATCCAAAGTTGGGATCATTTTGATCTTTCGCATCAGCGTGCCCAAAACGCTGAAGTTGGCAGAGACAGAAAAACCGAGAGAACGCGTGTACAGATAGGTCTATAGTGGGAAAAGTAGAATACATGTAGATACAGACTTGTAGTTTGTTGTTATGATTGCAGTGGAGACTATATTTACAACAACTCGGCCAGTTGGAATGCTGAATCGTGAAGCTAGAGAACAACCCAACCCAAGTACACTGTTGAATGCTCAATGCGTAATCGCAGGACTGTGGCTCGAGCTCATATCCAGGAGTGCTGAATCAGCACCAGCTGGTTCTGCGTGCACGTGTTGCGGTTTGGCATATTTTAGGTAAGATTTAGGGGGTCAAAGGTCGGATGTAAAGCATAAAAAGTGGGGCGGCTCCAGCCGCCCTGGCTGGGGCCTCCGTGTAGACTGCCTTATTGAAAGTACTGCCTTTGAACATGTGAATGTGTGTGAAGAGAAAGAGAGGGTAATATGTATAACGTACAAGTGCATGTTTTTTTCGCATACAATTTAAGTGTGTGAATCATGATGTACATGAGTAATGGTCATCCTATTATTATTGTCTACCTTAATTATTAACCGATTATAAGTGAATTCGCTACACGCATGCGTGAACACCGGAAGGTGGTTGTAGCGAATTCACTACAGCTGTACCGTACTCATCTTTAGTCAATATTGTACTTCAGAGCAGGAGCCACTGACCTATTCTACATTGAATCGACTCTCTCCACCGACCACTCCCACCGTTGATTTCTCGATCTTTTATCGCTACAAGCTTGCACTTATTGAACCGGTAAGTGATAGTACATGGTGTAAAGTTCAATTCATGAATATAAATACATTACACAATAACTAGCTAAATGGCAGCTAAAGGGCCCGCTTGACTGTGGATGACGTGCTGCAGTATTGTACTGATAGCGATGATGATGCTGCTGCTGACTGTGAGCCTGACTTTGATCCAGATGAGCTTTCATGGATGGTAGTGATGACAAAGTTAGTGACTTGGAAGGGGATGAATTTGTTGATGACATCGATGAAGATGACCCCAACACCCTGCATGATACTCCAGCAGCAAGTAGTACAGGCACCTCCAGCTCTTTTGGTAACCAAGATTCGACATGGAGCACCACCATCACATGCCTATCCATCCATCCTTTCACCTTCCCAGTAGGCCCCACTCAATACATCTTCACTGAAAGTCTTCGACCTGTTTTTCTCGCCAGACCTAATGGAAAGAATAGTAAAAGAAAGCAATGCATATGCAAAGATAGCAATGGGAGACGAGAAGTATGACAAATGGTCGAAGATAACAGTGGAGGAGTTGAAGGCGTTCTTGGGATTTAGTGTTTTGATGGGCATAAACTAGCCTCGTCCCCAGGCCTTCTGAGGGGAAGGAGAGGGAAGGCCTGGTACTCACTGCATGCGCATGCGCCAACTTTCCTGGAAATTTTCCGTAAAAATGTCCGTAAAAGTAGGCGGCCAGGTGCACGGAAAAGTTTTACGGAACAAGTACACGGAGAGCCACGCGCTCTATTAGTGTGATACTATCTGGCAAGTATTCTTGCTTTCAAGCTTACAATCGAGCAAGGAAGACGGCCAACTGGATCGCCATAGCCTGCTGGAAACTGGACTCCGCCTTACCAGCCCCTCAAACGCTGGGAAAAGTGTCACTTTCCTGGTACAGAGCTCCGGTTGCTTGAAGCAAGCACGAAGCATCCAAACTGAATGTGCTACTGCCGCTGAAGCTTACCCATGGCCTCCTTTGCAAGTTAGAGGTCGATCGTCTGTAGCCAAGTTAGTTGTATAAGCCGTGGGAGGTTAGTGTCGCTGGCAAGTGTAGCGTCGATCGGCGTAGTACGGACATCTCATGTTAGAATACGAGCGATTTACGGTGTAGTATACTGACAGTATCCGTATGTAGGCGGATTCTCCAGAATCTGGAGAACAGTTGGCGCATGCGCATGCAGTCGATACCAGGCCTTCCCTCTCCTCCCCCTCGAAGGCCTGGGGACGAGGCTAGGCATAAACCATCTTCCGTCCCTCAACGACTACTGGTCACGAGATCCCTGTCTTAGGTATGTTCCAGTGGCTGATCGCATCACTCAAGACCGATTCCTTGAGATCTCACGGTATCTCTACTTTATCAACAACGACACACTGGTACCATATGAAGAGGATGGCCATGACTGTCTCGGGAAGGTCAGACCACTGATTGACCACCAGTTCACCAAGTTCGCTCAGGCCTACGAGCCCCACCGTGACATTGCTGTTGATGAGGCAATGATCAAGTTTCAGGGTAGATCATCGCTGACAGTATATGCCACTGAAACCAACCAAGCATGGGATCAAGGTGTGGGTTGCCGCAGACAGCACCAATGGCCACTTTTTGAGGTTTAAGGTCTACACAGGAAACAAGAACAACACCACTGAGCATGGGCTAGGAGCTAGAGTTGTCAAGACGCCCACCTGATCTCCAAGCTAGGAAAGTACCACCATGTCTATTTTGACAACTACTTCACCAGCCTCAGACTCCGGGAAGATCTTGAGAAGGACAGCATCTATGCCTGTGGCACTGTGAGAAAAGATCGCAAGGGTTTTCCTCCCCAGTTGAAGAAACCGAATCTGAAGAATAGGTGAGTGTATATATTATGAGTGTGCATGTATGTGCATGTGTGTGTGCATGTACATGTACGCATATGTGTACATAACAGTGTGTGGATGCATGAATAACAGAGTTTGTGTGTGTGCATATATGAAAGGGGAGGAGGAAGTATGTTGAACAGCATAATACTGTGTGTATCAACTGTTTGTATGGCTTTTGTAATGATACTGACTCTTGGTGGCCAAGCTGTAATGTGCACATAACATGGTGCTATGCTAGCCATGTGTATAGGTATGCACTGGTTGGCATAGCACCATGTTATGTGCTCAGCAAGATTGGATATCATTACAAAATAATACAAATGCTAACTGTACAAACAGCTGTTACACACAGTATTGCACAGTTCAATACTCTCCCTATCTCCCTTTCATATACTCTTGGTACAATTTACACACAAAACAACTAAATACACACATAATTGAGGTGAATTTCTCACAGTCCAGAAAGGCAATGTATGTGCAAGTTCTTGGATGGATAGAAAGGTTGTCACAGTCATGTCCACCACCAGCCAGCCCGAGTCGACTAACGTCCTCCGGTGCCAAAAGGATGGTTCGAGGATATCTGTGCCTTGCCCCATGTCTGTCTTGGACTACAACATCTATATGGGCAGCGTTGACAGAGGAGACCAAGTCAGGGGCTACTACAGCTGCAGAACGAAATGCAGGAAATTTTACAAATACATCTTTCATTTTCTGCTTGACGTGGCTATCACAAATGCCTTCATCCTACAAAAGGGCTATTGTGAGGATGCACCTTTCAGCTCAATCAAGGAATTTGAACTCAAGCTGGCAAGTGAGCTCATAGGAGACTACTGCAGCAGGAAAAGAGCTGGTCGTAGTGGAGGAGTTGTTTGTTCTTTCGCTCTCCGACAGTTCCTACCACCATTCCTGAGAGCGATCCCTCCAAGAAGGCAAAGCACAGGCAAGCACGCTGCACCAGGTGTTACAGCCAGACAAAACGGAGTGTATTCACCTCGTGGTACTGTACCTAGTGTCATGTGTGGCTGTGTCATACAGGAGAGCAGAACACAGACTGCTTCATGATGTGGCACGCTCAACACGTCCCTGAACTGTAACAAAGTTAATTTCTATTGTACTGTAGTTTTTTCTTATGTTACTATCTACTTAAGGCAGCTATCAGATACTGCCTCTGTATGCTCTAAACATATAATATATAACTTGGTAGGCCAAAGAACCTACAAAGAGCCTACCAACTGAACAAATACTCGAGCGATCATTACTACTTACACTCCTATTGTCTATAGCTACTTTGTCAAACTTGACATGCAATACTTACCTGAATTGAATTGTAGCAATCTCGTTTCCAGAGCTGATGTTTATGATCGACTTGGGTAGCAGTCGAGAGCCCATTCATCGTTCTCGAACTTGGTAGCTTCATCCTGGCACAAATGTGGTCCCAGAAGCAGTTTTAACCGCTTTCAGTCACATGGTGTCAAAAATTGCATTCCGTAAAAAATTAATTTAGTTCTAATAGAAACACTACGTGAGCCCAATCTTCGCATATAATTGATTAAAGGGGCTTACTCATCCTGCCCTCTCCTCCCAGCTCATCCAGATCGCTGGTAAGCATTAGCCTGAGGGGGAGAGAAAAGAGACATGTACATGTATGTATGTACAGTGACTAACATGCAGCATATTATGTACACATCCGCATGTATGTGTACATGTACATGTACAATGTATACCATGGCTTATTTTCTATTATGACAACCTATACCAGAGTTTGAAGCTCAATGATCTCCCATCTACATGTACTAGCCTTGCCAGATGACATTAGGAAATCTCAACGAATGTATTACTACCAAAATTAATTTCACTCTCGGCCTGCAGAACAACATCTGGCAAGTCTATCACTGCACAGCATGTCTATGTGAATGCTACCAAAGGCAGAGCCACCAAACAGCTTGTGGTTATGAAGGTGACATGGTTTATCCCCCAAAAATTGTATTAAATTAATGATGATAACGAGTGCTTACCTGGTATACTTGAAGAGCATCCATACCAAAGTGAGGATTAGACACTGTAGACCTTGCCTTACAACAATCACTATACCATAAACTCTGTGTGTGTGAGAGAGAGATAGAACCCTTTAATTGTTGCAACATAAAAAATGGAGAACCAATTACATGACAACATAGATATTGTGACCCACAGGGAGATGAAAAAGGGGAGAACCCTTTAATTACAATAAGAAGGCTGATGTTGTGAGTAGAATCCCTTACTATGAGTTTTTCTTTTGCTTGAGATTGAGCACCCTTCTGAAGGATACACACACCACCTCAGCACAATGCATCTACAAGTAGCTCATTAGTAAATCACCCACCACTGGGCACCTTAGATAACTTGTGGCAATAAGGAAAGTGTATGCGACAGTTTTTCATAAGTTACCTGACATTTTCAACAGAAATGATAACACTCGCATGCACTCTAAGAGAGGTATAGACAACTTATGCCCAGAAAGCACCACAAAGTATACCTACGTGCATAGTAGGGAAAAAATATTGCACTATGTGTACATGTGCATGTTTGTGTGCATATACTGCAGTGTACACACAGTGGAATATTTAGCAAATAGCTCAGAATAGCCACATCCAAGCTCCACCCACTATAAAAAAATGCTTTGATAAATGTGATAATAAAAGAGCCAACTAACATATATCGTACAATATACAGTATGCATACTTACACATAGTGCAATATTTAGGGCCTACTATGCACGTAAGTATACTTCGTGGCAGTTTAGTGTGTGGGAAGAGGTTCGAGTCTGAATGGACATTTTCCTGTTATGACTTTGATAATCACATTTGTTTACAATAAAAGAGGGTGGAGTTTGAGCGCAACACTTTCCGAACATTTTTTCCATGTATAATACTCTAAAGATTGGAGCCATGGAATAGATTCAGGCCATATATGTGTACATACATGTAGTTACACTGTACATAATTTTCGTCGCTACAAAACCTTTGTATGACAAATTCTCATGCTTAAAAAATGTCCATAGGAACAATCCCTTATCATGTTTACATTAACAGTGCACACGCACACTGTAAGACTATCAGACTGCAGATTCACACTCTCTTTCTCTCTGTCTCTCACTCCCCTCCTTCCTCCAGGTTGTATCTCGTTGTAACAACCTCAAACGTCGTAATGACCTCATATGCACAAGTACATGACACTACTTTCACACATAATGTACAACTGACCCAATACTGCCTCACAAGTGACCTCCATTTCCTCCTGTACCGGCGTGAAGATCAAGATGATGTCACTTTTAGAATGTTGAAGGTGAATCTGAATGACCTGCTACACAGCATTCTCTTTGTAATCATCCGAGGGGCTACGAGTAAATATCAATAGGAAAGATTGACCAGGGAACGTTGCTGAAAATTTATCAGCATCTATGGTAGCTGAGGTGACAAACAGTTTGAGGTCGTTACGTTAAAATACAACCTGGAGGGAGGATGGAATAACGAAGAGAGACAGACAGACAGGGAAAGAGAGTGTGAATATATACAGCTAAGAGTACATGCATGTACTGAATCTTTGTTGTAAAAATATTTTCGTAGTCAATGGCAGCTACGAAAATGAATCTTACAAAAATGCATGCACACTATTGACATTAGTGTGGTAAGGGGTCGTTCTTACAAAAAATTTCAATACAAAAATTTATCATACGAAAGTTTACTAACACAAAAATTTCCAAATCTATAGGTCATAAAATTGATTTTCCATTAATTAGAACACTATGCACAGTCATAGCTATTTAGAGACATAGATAAAAAACCATCCCTGAAAGAAGGGCTTACATGTAAGCTGTCAGCAAGGATACACATGATAAGAGACAGAAGCCTGAGAAGGGTGTATTATTGGTTAGGTAAGGGGTCGTCACCTTTCTTAAAGAGTGTTTAGGGATATTTCGTGAGCCTTGTCCATAATGTCCAAGTCAGGCTCCCTGAAGCACACCTCAGCAGCCATATGGAAATTCTGTGTAGGAGAGACAGAGATAGACCACACCCACTCCACAAGAGCAGTTATATGACTTGTTAGACCACTTCCCTCTTATACAAATACAGTTAATGTGAAACTAGTAGCAGATGCTATAGATAGTAAGAGTACATGTATAAAACATATAGCTGAAAATTTTCACTATACAGTATCTACAAGTTGTGTATAGGTGGTAACGGGTACATTTACCCTGTTGATCATGATGTGAGTGGGTGTGGATGGTTTTGTGGTTGAGTATCTGCTCATAGACAGTCTGTAGTTCACACGGTCGGTCTAGAGAGAGCTGGACAGAGTTCTAGTAGGCTGCAGAGTCTTGTGTGTGTGCATGATAGGTTGTCCAATTTGCCCCAGAGCAACAGCAGCCCCACATGACTGCATGGGAATATAATAATTATGTATAAATGTACTGTACGTACGTATAGTATAAGCATGGTTATCAACTCAAAAAAGTGACTAAACAGTAGCCTTCCCCGTTCTTTTCAATGCATGCAAGAAAATAAGGGGGAGATACTAGGATAGGAAGGGTGGCGGATCAAGCTACACTGATTATCAGTGAGGGTAATACGATCCTTGGAGGCACCACGGAGCTACAACCTTTGTACTAGCTGCTATGTGGTCGTAACTTTGCTTTAATATCACTGCATAAAATTTACAGCGAGACCCCAAGCCTGCATCAAACAATCCAGCAAGTGTAAAATTAATACACACTCACTCATCTTCTAGTACCTTTTCTCGTTGAAGGCATCGAAGACCCACTGACAGCTACCGGAAGGTTCAAGTACTTGGAGAACGCGACGCGACTTTTTGGACCCCAGCCTTGGCGTAGAGCTCGTTAAATCGGCAAGATATCTCTCCCATTTGCACGGAGGACAGCTGGCACACAACCTTCTCATAGGTACGCTTGAAAGACGACTCGCTCCGACCCATCTTTACTGCGATCGTTTGGTAAAGGTCGTTTGAATAGGACATTAATCGGGCATATGCATATGAGGGAAACTGCATTTGAAAATTTGGACGAGCAGGTGGACGAATACCTCCCAGTTTGTTTGAGATTCAAAGATGCCGACAAACTACAAGTTTTTGCAGCTGGCTGGATAGCAGGCAGGTGTCTGAGATCATGCTGTGAGTTCAAATACGCACCCGTACCTTCAATAGGCCTGACTGTGATAGTTTGGGAAATGTTAAATCGGCAAGACTCTGCCAAATTTAAAATAATTCGCCATTTCTTTTTGAAATTTATTTGCAGGTGCGTCTCGCTCGCCGATGCCTCGTGGCTACTGCCGCCTCAGGGAGAAAATAACAAGGCAAGTTAACACACTGAGTTGGCGTGTAGCTATTTCGTGGTAGTTCAAAGCTTAGCCTAATGTGGATGGGGCTTTAGCATGTCATTTGTACAGTCCAGTTAAGCCTATGCCTGTGTTTTGGCTTCATATCTGGTGCACATTTGAACTGTCTTTCTGAATTTAGTCTATATTTCAGGATCTTCCCCTTGGTAGCAGTGGCGATTCTAGAAAAAAATTGTGGGTAGGCCAGGAGGTTTGGGGGCATGTTCCCCCAGGAAAATTTTTACATTAGAGACCTGCTCAGATCAATTTTGAAACATAAGCACATCACTGAAAGCATGAATCAAGGTGAAGCAACCTAATGACGTAGAAGACAGAATAAATTTGTAGCTATAGATAATAGTGGCCAAAACTGTACTTGAGGCAGTCAAACTTGATGAGCTGAACTTTAGATGATAGCCTCATCAGATAAGGGAGGGTGAATAAGCCTTCCCAACAACAACCTGAAAGCATGATAAACTTGTCTTAGATAATAAGGAGCTCAGTATCTTTTCAAAAATGATCTAAGTAAAGGCTGGGACGTACAGTGCTTCATTTTCAGTTGGGAATATTGGCTATCCAGCTGTTTACTCCTAATCATGCTTCAATGTTTCTGAGCATCTGATATGTGATTGTGCAATAATCGAAGACCACACCCACTAGCTACTTGCCAGTGCTCATCGCGCATGCTCGCAATCATGAAGTTGGAGACCGGGAGTAGCTAGTATTACCTGAAAACAGAAGGGTAGGCCTGTGCCTGCTAAGCCTACCTTTCAATACGCCACTGCTTGGTAGTGCATGAAGCCTGTCAAATGTACATTATGTATTAATTTATGTTGCAGTTTGAGTACACATATGTAATATGTACATGTGGGTGTGCACACCTCTCCTTGGGGCAAGCTACAGCAAATTCAGGCACCTTTGCAACAGACTGGCTGCCTTAAAAACCACCTTGTCCTGCTGTGTAAACTGTTGCTTGTGGCTTATTAAATGAACTACAACTATGGTTTTAGTCCTAGCACTTTTTCTATTGCAAAGGTGCATGAATCTGCTGTACATACACACTGTATAGGAATAGTGTTGTATACAAGTGGTACTGGCGTGTGCAAAATTTATAAAGAAGGCTGAACTGCACCGATATCCTACGATCCTAGATTTATATACTAAGGAAGTAGGTTGAATCCTGACATACAGACGAGGAATTATCCAGGTGGGATTATCAATGTGCACCACAAAACAGTCGCACATGGTCCGTGCCCATAGTTAAGAGGGATCCTTGTTCATACACATGTAGTTGTATACTATTCTGG
This sequence comes from Stappiaceae bacterium, assembly GCA_964291365.2. Classification (GTDB taxonomy): domain Bacteria; phylum Pseudomonadota; class Alphaproteobacteria; order Rhizobiales; family Stappiaceae; genus JBDWFY01. Next base: position 6,879 of record OZ220046.1, on the reverse strand, counting down.
TGCTGCTACTTTTGTCTATTATATCTCCAAGGTGATTTTGAATGCTTAGTTTCATGATAACTGCATGTAGTTACATATGTTATATAGCCTCATCCCTTGGGGGGGGGGGGGGGGGGGGGGGGGGGGGGGGATGTCCCTCCCCAAATACACTCTCCCTATGGCTCACCTTTTGTTTAGCTACTGCAGAGCAAAGTCTATAATATTATTATGGCATTGTTTCTAAATAGTGCCCACCGCTATTCAAATTTTCTCTCTAATAATCCGAATTACACATTAAGATTTACTGTGAGTACTGGTAGCCATGTGTATAGCTACAGTTCACTATCAAAATTAAACAGTATTGTATATGAGGTATACAAATTTTGTATGCATGTAATTGTCTTCTTTCTAACATGTGTGATCCCCCCAATATGAAACCCTAACGTCCTAACTAGAGGATTTTGTGTGCTTTTTATGTTGTAGATTTGTGTCTGTACCTCTGTTATGACTCGGACTCGAGGTGTTGATATCTGGACTGGTCTTCATCCTTGAATTGAGCTGCCCTCAACTCTACAACCATCCTCCTCATCCGTCCAACGAGATGTCATCAACTGAATTGTCCACTACTCATGCAGCCATGGATGTCAGAAGCGTGAAGAGTTTTACAATTGACCTCACCCTGTTGAAAGGACCAAGAAGGTACGGTGGGACTGCCAGTTCATGCAAATGACAAGTCAATAATGGGAGAATGGTGCATATGTGTGTTCTGTGTATTTGAGATCTTCCAAGTACAGTTTAGTTTAATTGAATGTTTGAGTGTTTTTTTTTTTTTTTTGGTGGTTTCTGTACCAACAATTGACATATGCCCCCCCTCCCAATTTACATGTTAATCCACTTGTCTGTTAAATTTGTAGACACAGATCATGTCGCGGTAGTACTTTGGCGTGCTAGATGAAGGCCATCTAGGTGAAAAAGTCCAGGTCAAGCCTGGTGAAGAAAATCCTAGATGAAGACAAAGCTCTAGCAAGTCCAAGGTGAAGTCAGTCCTCAGTGAAGTAAGCCCTAGAGTGTAAACATTCTAGGTGAGCAAGTCTGAGGTGAAGACAAGTGCTTGGTGAACAAAAGTCCAACAAAACACTGATGTGGTAAGTACTTAAGTACCTCTATCTTCATAATTATGTGCAGTTGTATGCTAACTAGGGAATCTTGTGTGCTTCTTTTTATGCTGCAACCTTATGTATGTACATGTACATGTACATGTATATGGCAGTGTGTGAGTGTATGCACTATGCATTTGGTTAAAAAAACCTTATCTTCATACAGCTTGCAGATTTATATACCAGCTCGTCAGATGACAGTGGAACTACCTTGCATCGCTTCGCTAACATTGGGATTAGATTCATCATCTGACCAGCGGTAAGTGCTACTTTATTTACTGGTATTGCGAGCTCCTGCATGAACGCTAGTGTGCCACTAGCGAGCTCCTGCATGAACGCTAGTGTGCCACTTCTTCTTTTGTTTTCTTTCTTTTGGCACTAGTCTAGCGAGCTCCTGCATGAATGCTAGTGTGCCACTTTTATATTTTTAGTACTGTTCTAGTGCTATTGTGAGAGCCATTTTGTCTTTTATATCTGCGAGGTATCTGGGACGGCACAGCTGTGATGGATGCAAAAGCAAGTTGCTGATATGGTACATGTAAGTGCCTCTACCCTCATACATGTGATTACATGCTAACTAGAGAATCATATGTGCTTTTTATGCTGCAACTGTGTGTGTGTTTGGGTGTTGACAAAGACCTTTTTTTCCTCATATAGACTAGCAGGTGTTGCTACCCTCATGTGATAGGAGTTTTGGTGAGCACTATTTAGTGCACTATTATCATGTACATATGTTTTGCAAGTACGTTTTTTACTGACTTGCTATGGTTACGGAGGGGGGAGGCTGTATTGACCATGGTGAGGACTTGGAACAAGACTAGGTTATCTCCAGTGTCCTCATTGTGCATATATATTTCTCTCCATGCAGGCAGCTAGGCTGGCAGTATCAACCTCCTGCAGCAAGGTACGCATGTGCAATACGCACACTGCCTAACTGTATGCTTAAATACTGACGACCCTATACCTAACCCATTTTGCAATATTTATCCCCCCCCCCCCCCCCCCGATTTAAATGCTGCTCATTAATCCACCTGTCTACATTTGAAAACAGATCTGTCCTCAAGCAATTTGCTGGAATGAACTGCAGAACAATTGTGGAAGAACCAACGTACATGTCTAGCATTGTGTACTTATGTCATTCCTTTTTTTACAAATGCAGGTATGTCCACAGTGAATGTGGTGATACCTCGAGCTGTCGACTCTACCTGTGGTTAATCCTTGCATTGAGCTGGTCTGGACTCGTACGTGTGTGTCCTCTACATGCATCCATTCAACGAGACATCAACTGGATTGTCTACTGCTACTGCTGCAGCCATGGACGGGACAGATATTGGCAACGTGAAGAGTGATGGGGCTATACAGGTTAGCAATGGGTTATACTGTTTTGATGATGTCCTGTAGGAGTATGGTGAGCATTATTTAGACTATAAAAACAAGTCACTGATGCCTCGACATAAACATGTAGCTAAGCAGAGAATTTTGTGTGCTTTTTATGCTGCAACCTTGTGAGTTCACAAAGTCCTTTTCTTTTTTATATAGGCTAGAAGGAACTCGGAGCAACTGTGGACAAACACTGTATCCTAAGGCATTGTTTATGTTGTATGTCATTCTTTCTTTACAGGTAATGCAGTGTGTAGCAGTGGATGTCACGGTTCTCCAGCTGTGTTGGGTACTGACATGCAAAACATGTATGGTACATGTACATGTAAGTACCTCTACCATCATACGTGCAGTTGTGTGCTAAATAGAGAATCTTGTGTCCTTTTTTGCTGCAACTATGTGTGTGTGTGTGCGTGCATGCATGCATGTACTGTGTGTTTGGTTCAAAAACCTTTTTCTTCATACAGAGTGTTACTGTTGTCCTGTAGGAGTTTTGGTGAGCATTATTTAGAAACTGTCATGTGCATTTCTAATTTTTTCATATTGCAAATGTGCATGTTTAGTGACTTGCTGATGTGAAGACATGTGGTCCTTCCCTACCCTGGTTGTGATGGGTGTGGATACACAATAACAATTGACTGATGTGGTATGTACCTCTACTTTGTTTTGTGCTATGAAATACTTTTCTGGCCGTGCTACTGTTAGAGCCATTTTGTCTTTTACATATTATAGATGTCATTGTCTCTACGACTGTGATGTTCTGAAAGGAAGTTGATGTCATAGCCTCCCCGACTGTGATGCTTGTGGACATCCAAAAGTAATTCACTGATGTGGTACGTGCCTCTACCATCACACATGTACATGATAGTTCATGCAGTGTTCTTCTAAAAAATAATTCAAGCATGATCAAGCTTTCAGCCTCTATACTTTCCCACATCAAAGAAAAATCTATGCATGTGTACCTCGATCTATATCTCAAATTACCAGTATACTAATTGCCTGTGGACGAGCCTAACTAATTGTACATAATTTTTGAAATTTTGTTGTAGGAAATGGACCTGCTGTGAATTGTGATGCTGCTAAGTGTTGCCTGAACAGAGGCTGAGGATGGTTACAGGACGGGACAGATCGAGGTGGCCAAGTGACCAGCTAATAAATCTGACTGCCTCTTCCCCTCAACAAAAGCTAAAGGTAGGCTTATCTATATCATTTGTGCTGGGGGGGGGGGACTTCACAACTAGGCTCTTCAACCTGTATTGGCTCAGTTCGTCAAGTCTGTGAATGATCTGATAGCCATAGGTCAGTGGTACAGTTTACCGTACAAAATTTATCTTGAAAGTATCAAGAACTTGGCCCCTAGATAGAGGCTATTTAATAGGCCATTCCAAGTTGTACTTCTGTTTTTGATCCCCTGCTTGTGTGCTTTTGACAATCTCCACATTTTCAGCATTCTCAGTAGTTTGTATACTACATGCATGAAGTGACGTGCAGACATTTTGATGACAAAACTTAGCATTCGAAGGGAGTCTGATTGGCTTGTATTGCCGGGTTGCTGGTAGTTCCACCCATCCACATGATCTTTGGAAGAATCCAGGACCAGAAACAGAAGTACAACTTGGAATAGCCTTAGTGAGAGAGATGTTAAATCCCCTGGTCTTGCACAATGTACCTTGGGCAACCTGGGAGGGAATAGTGGAGGTACACATTGACAGGTGCATTTATATTAAACATTTGAATATGCTGCTTGTGGACATGGCATATGCACACCCTCCCACTACGCCTTAATAAGATTCTGGGGAGAACACTGGACGTACATGTATGTATATTTATACACAATGTATCTCCACACAAAACTGTGGACTCAGTAGAAGCTAGTGGAAATAGGAAATCGACCAGTGAGTAAGGGGGAGGAGGTAGAGGGAGAGTTTCAGAGTCAAGAACGTCGGGTGGATCTACTGGTGTTGGCGGTGGTGGAAATGACCAATCAGAGAATAGCCTCAGGAGCTAGTGGAAGTGGTGCAAAGGTCAGGGTGAACAAATTATACAGCGTGCACATTAAGAGAGAGAGAGAGGAGAGTGAGAGAGAGAGACAGGGACAGAGTTATGTAGTTATGTTGAGCAGTGATGATCTTTATGATATGGGACCCTTGGAGTTTGAAATGTACTTGTACAACACATAAGGTAGTTCCCATGGGACCTCCTTTAATTTGCATCAAAGTTCCCCTCCTTAAGTTTATTCAAAATTATCTGATTGTGCCTTTAACTGTGTAAGGGAGGGAGGAGGTTACGAAGATGTACATAGACATTGTCCACGTGCAGTGCACAACAAGCATAAAAAAATTGCAGAATAGACTCATATAGATTGCAATTAAGTACATTAGGTAATGATCGTCACTTATATATACTTTTCCCTTTTTGTTCGTTATATTGTGTTAAGATGTGGCAGTAACCACTATGCCATACTAGGGGTATCTAAGACTGCAGAGGAAGTCGAAATCAAGAAAGCCTACAAGAAACTAGCTCTCAAACTACACCTGGACAAAAACCATGCCCCCAAATCGGACGAAACATTCAAAGGTATCTGTACTGCTACCACCATGTGTAAATTTAAGTTTAGAAATGTTTATGAGAATGTCAGCTATTGAAAATGAACCTTATAAAAGCACATTCACATTACTAATGTTACATGTATGTGGTATGGGGTCGTTGCTGCTAACTTAGTCAACATGAAAATTTCTAGCTTTGAAGTATTACAAGTGACTTGTACATTTATGTGATGTCATTGATTTTCTAGTGCTCCCAGTTCTGCACTCCTGCATGTATGCATACATCTTTCTTAGATAATGGGATAAAATGGTTTGCTACAGTGTACGTACATGTGCATGTATCAGTTTTCGTGTATTGGATGGGAAAGTAGTAGTAATAATGTGATATTTGTTTCATCTATGTGCTTTCGCCCTGCTCAAAATTTGAGGGGAGGAGGCATCTCTCCACCATTTTTGTACATCATCAGAGATGATCACATACTTGGACAAAAATGCTGTGTCGTCACTTTTATCCCCATACACTGTACATAGTAAACTTCCATGGTGATATTCGATGGTGGTGGTCCCTCAGGATTCCCAAGCAAAAACGATATGACTGTGATTGGCGATTGAAACTATGACATTTGAGCTAAATGTAGATATCCCTAGCTTGGGGATCCAGTGATTTTTTAGCTTCAACACAGCAACTCTATGGGGACACACCCATAATGTTGCGCATTGGTATACATGAAACTTACGTGGAGTATTTCATGATGTAATTGTCTGTCTTTACTTGCAGCTGTGAGCAAGGTCTACTCTGTGCTTAGTGACAAAGAGAAGAGACACTGATATGACCAGTTTGGTGATGAAGGTCTCCAAGCATCTGGCGTGAACGGAGGGCGAGCTAGCTACCATTATGCCTATGATGATGATGAGTTTGATCCTAACAACATATTTTGGATGTTTTTTGGAAATAATTTCAACTTTGGAGATGAAGGTAAATGATAGTACAAAAATAGAGAGCTATAAGAGTTCTCTAGTATAGATTTTTTTTTGCTACTGAAAATAGAGTATGGCTTGTTCTTGTGATCATTTTTAATTTGCTCATATTTCATGTGGCTAATGTACATTGTTGTACATTGTAGGTACAGTATGAGGCCCTTGAGGCATGTGCATGTAAACAGAGTGTGAGTAGGAAATTTTTAATTTGACGGTTGCCAAACCACCAAATTTAATTCCCTATTAATTTTCCTAGCTGATATATTCTAGTCTTGTGATATACTAATGTCCTTGTACTGTACTTTATTCATACACTACTGGTGGTGATGGCAAACTGTACAGGAGAGCTCACAGGAGAGCTCACAGGAGACCTCAATACCACACTCATCATCATCATTACCATGGCAACCAACTGGTATGTTCCACGTACATATAAATGTATGCTACATGCATGTACATGTATGTACTCCCCCACCCATCTATAGCTACTTTAATTTGTTGAACTTAATTCATACATACATACCAGTGTACATGTGTGCATCATGCTCCACAGCATTTATAATAACAAACACTACAAATCATGCTTTTTTAACGGCCATGCCTATTGACCACACCTAGTAGTGCCATAATAGTATGCAGCTTCACTACACACGTTGTCGAGTCAGAAATATTGTTCTATAGACTAAAGGCTAGAGGCTAGGGTAAATACGTAGCTACATGTATGCTTTGCTATATACATGTATGTGTCATACAGTGCATGTGGGGTATGTGCTCTAGAGAGCTCTAGTTTTTCTTTTTTTTGATTGGGGAAGACGTGTATATAATGCTTTGATATGGTC
>OZ220045.1:0-7640 GCA_964291365.2 Stappiaceae bacterium | reverse complement strand
GAGAACCGTGGACTAACGTTTACGCACATCGTAATAAAATCGCGCACATAATAAATTATTGTCGTGCGCTCCTGAACACACAAAATACTGGTACAGGGAGACAGCAAGGTACACATGGCGCTGCAAGAGTCGACGACCGCTTAGACCAGTGTTTCTGCTTCATGAACTAACTCTCGTTCAGTGGGATCGTAACCGCGGCCTCGTGAGCTAAAGCCTAAAGGTAAGTCAATAACTTGTACACGGTGGATCTAGCTAGATGATGACCACAGTTGCCTCAGTGTCCGTTCCCAGATAGACCTCGTATTTTCCACCGCCGGCTGAAGGCCTTCCAGCGCCTCCTTACTTGAACATTGCTAAAAATTGTTTGCGATCGCGTGGTGAACCGCGAACTACAACCGTTGATTGAAAACTCTGGTAGGGATTTCAATCTAGTGGGTGTGGTTACGTCACGTGTGACATTAATTTACTACCTTATATCTTGGCACAATGCCTTTAACTACTGCACCATCTCCCACATGCAAAATATCTTTGAGTTTTGCATACCAGAGCACACTATGTCGCTATGTACATTGTGGTAAAGTTATACGCTAAATCAAGTTACAAGACACACCCACACCTCATTTGCACGTGCACGAGGAGTAGGCTATACACATCAGATCGATCATGACGTCAGTGCGCGTAGAGCGTACGCGTGCAAAGGAGGTTGGACATGACGCACATTTACGTTATAGTCACATGACCTTGGTATGCACATCATGCTGCTAGCCTCGTTCCCAGGCTACTCCCAGTTTTTCAATGTTACACGCAGAAAATCGGGGGAGCGAGCGAGCCAGGTATCTAATTGCACGTGACTTACGTATGCAAGAACGCCCAACAGTCTAGCCTTTTCAAAACGAGGTGATCGTCAATCCTGAAGCACCAGTCGAACTCTTACTCAGCACAGTCAACATTCGCCAGTAAACGGCGAGCAACAGTACGTAGATCTATTTTCTACCCTTACACCTACACTTCCCATACTTTGTACAGTCGCGTGCTAGTCACGTGCAATTAGATACCAGGCCCTCTCTCGTTTCAGCGTGCAACCATGGATAATATAATACGCTTACGCTTGGATAGGAAACGCCCCCGTATACGGAGTAGTCCACGGAGTTTCTGGATACTATCAGTGTAACGCGATAATTGATAGTGGAAGCTTGTTGCAAAGATAGTTTGGTCACTGAGACAGACAGTAAAAACAGGGGTAAGTATTCATGACACAGCTAAGCAGTAGTTTCTAGTGCCGAAAGACTGTTCGAGGTGTTTTCTAGCTACTTAAGGACTGTTATCACCGTTTTTGGTGGCGGTTACTATGGCAGACACCTCCTGGACGAATCAATCTCGAGGTCAGTTAGCCTTTATCTCCAAATGAGGTCAAAGAACAATAGCACAAAGGCCGTTCTACAGGGATATTTAGTTGTTAGTCGACGGTGTCATACTTTCAGCTAAGAATTCGGCCCAATTATAAACTAGGGCGTCTTCCATGACTCTGTCCCGATTTGTGATTCGTAATCTCGGTAACTATAATGTTCTGTGGTCCCTTCTAACATTCAGCATGTAGCCAGATGATTGGTCTAATACGATTAATAGTTGATTAGTAAATTGCTAGTACTTTCGTTTTATTATGGAGTCACAATTTTCGAAATTTTTCTTGCTACTGATCTATGTACGGGCTACCTATAGCAAGTCCGGATATTACTGTATACGTGTCCGCTATATGCGTAACACGGATGGAAACGCGAATTAGTATTGTATACGGGCGCGTTTCCTATCCAAGCGTAAGAGTATTATATTATCCATGGTGCAACATTGAAAAGCTGGGAGGAGCCTGGAGAAGAGGCTACCATGCAGCATGCTGCTACTCATTCAGAAGAATGCAATTTGCGAGAGTAGCTGGTAGTTTGCGAGTTTAAAATACTGCTAAATCTAAAGCTGAAACAAAGGTGACTAGTGTAAATCGTGAAAGAAACCTACCAAAATCGACAAATAAGATTTTGGGTTTTGTATCACGGTGACCCAAGTTTTCTTTATTTACAAGAAGTTGGACCGGTGGACGAGCGGGGTATGGCACTGGATCTTCTCTCTTGGATTTCAACATACTTTCTCATCAACAAGGCGGGCTACACGGCGGGCGACACGCCCACTTTTTGTGTGCTCGTGATCGTACCCAACCGCATCTGGCTGTACATAATTAATATATCCGAGGCACTTTTTCGAGAGAAAAACTATTTGTTTGTCTAGCGCGATAAACGCATGCTATTCAATTACAACATATGCATAATGTATTCCAATGCAGTTCATTACAACTCCTTCATACTTCTGCGCTGAATCATCCTATAGCTCTAGCATTTTATCATACTAGCCATTATATCCGTGCTACAGGACAAAGTACAATTGAAATTATTACTATTGCTGGATGGAACATCAAAGTTAACAGTGTGTGCATGTTATATACAACATCTGGCATTTCGATCGCATTTATGGCATGAACGCCATCTTGATCCCTTGATTGTTGCTCGCCTGTGTACTTAATCGCTTGATTTTACTTTGATCGCCGTCATAGCTTGAAGTACAGAGCACATTGCGGTGACTACCCCTTGAATAGGCACCGCCTTTAGTGTAAACTAAGAAAACCAATGTCTGCCTGCTATGTACACTGACCGTGGTATATGGCAATTATACTAAAGAGTTGAACCACGGGAACCGGTGTATCCATGATACAAGCTGTTTGACGTCAGAGTACAAGCCACTTACTCTATGATCTATAGCATTATCGTGGTCAACACAAGCAGCGTTTCTGACTTGCTGTAAGAACAGTTGCCAATCGCGCGAAAATAATAGCTTGGTCACACGAAGTTGGGCACATTGTGCCAAGCTATAAGGGCTGATTGCCTTTTAATGAAGCTCGAAGCGCCAAAGAGGTAAATGAACGTGGGACTTGGCGTGAAGGTGCAAATCAGCCCTGTGAGGCTCCCTCAGTCGTTCGCTCGACATTTCATTCAGTCAATCTGCTCTCGAGCCTTTACTTATCTGTATTGGTTATCCATATATCTGTAAATTACGAGCTTCTCCACTCGACTTCGAACAAAATCTTCGCGCTGCATGTGCTTGATCTCCACAACATCCTATAACCCTACATCGGGACACTGGGCTTGCCCACCCAAACATACTGAGCAGCTATATCGTGACACAATGACGTTAAACCACTCTGTTTCGCCGCGTGGTTTTAATGCCTCTCAATCAAATTCTAGTCACAGCACCATTTATTGATTTACCCCAATGATCATATAGGTATCTCATTGTGCTAAAGTATGTTTCTAATTAAGCTATAGCTTGCTATTTCTGCTTTGCCCATCTTGCACCTACCTGAGTATTTATCTTTTATGGTACTACTGACCTCATTTGTTGTTGCGTACAGACCACATTAAAACACAAGGAATAAATTTATTCAATATTTGATCTTGCAATAAATATCCACAGTAATTCGCTTCTTGTTTATATTTACACACGAATATAATGTTATATCACATACTGCTGTAAATTAGATCTATGCAATTTGGTATGACTTTTTTGATTAATGTTGCAAGTTTCATGATTATAACATGCCTTTAACTCATAACTCAAGGGTTTAAAAGTGGTTTGATATTTTTTTTACCCAAAAAATTTGACAAGCTGGTCGGCACTTCTATTTGAGATATTTATTTAACACATTTGCATATTGTTAGTTTATTGGAGAGCTATTGGTGTTTGGATACTAACATAAAATTAGCACCATGTAGATATAATGCTTTGCTCTCAGCTCTTAAATAGAAAATTTAGACTACTAACGACTGACTAGAATGAGAATTTAACACTATAACATATATTGTCAATTATAATTTACAGATCAATCTCCAAAAGAACTGTTGGGTTGATCAGCATTTGACCAACATCAACAGTACTGACCAGCTTTTCTAATGATTGTATGCAATGTATATATGATTTTCTTGTGCACCAAGTTGTAATTCATGCTTCAGCTTGGGTTTCCCCTCTATCTGGCTTAGATTTTTTGTGTATGTACATTTTTAGTTTTGTTGTGAGTTATGACATTGAAGTTGCCAGTTTCATGGAAATTGTTGTGTCTAGGTATGAGTCTGATCCGCATTCAAGGGCAATGCATTGATGACTATACATCTTCCAGTGACTGTGGTAAAGAATCTCACATTTCTTCATCCATAAATTTTTATAAAATGAACTCATGGATTACCTGCAATTAAACACTCACAAATAAAGCAAACATTGTATATACTAAAATACTATTAGAAATTTTGTATAGAAAATTTAGAGCATTTCACTATTAGTGAAACCATTGGAGAAAGAAATAAAATCTGGTTGGCACTTCGAGAATGATAATTCCTTTAGCTCAATGCATATAATCAAGGCTGGCCAATAGTCTGTATATTAAAGTCACTATATGTACAGAAGCATGAAAAAATTTTCTCATTGCATGTCTATTCACAACAGATTGATGATTGGTCTAAAAATCTAATCACATCTTCACCCAGCTATCTCAACAGTATTGAATGTTATTTCATCGCTAGCCTACTACTGCGTCCAGACCTCAAAAATAGCATTAGCAGAGTCGAAATAGCTATTAGTACAAGTTATGCTTTAGCACCTTGAGATTTATGCAATACATAGCATCGCAACATGATGTAGAACTAAGAAGCTTATCAAATTATAGTTCCTCTCCCCAATCAATAAAGTTGTAAGTTCTGTCATTTGGACAAAAGTTTTGGTTTGAGGATTTGGTGTGCGTGTAAATATATGGATAAGATAGGAAATGGTACATATGGAAGCATACTAATGTTTGCAGTGCCCCTCTTGTATACAAATTTCAAGACAATCTTTATTCTGGGAATCATCAATAGAACCATTAGAGTGATTAATCTTTTCAGTGAAAAATGCGGTATCCTGAAATTCAGGTCGAACAAATGGTCGAAGTTCCTTCAATTGGAGGTAGATCATCAACAAAGAATGATGTCCTTTTGCTGTTGAAACTCAGCCGACGTGTAACCACTACACTTGGTGAGTATAGTGAAAAATAGAACGTAAGATTTCTGGAAGTTAAGCAAATGAAGTGTAGCTTCACTCAAAGCAAGCATCAACGTTCATGGCGACTCTCATGAAAGATAGCGTTATTTTTTTTTTTGTTCAAGCCGACTAATTTGTCGACGTGAAAGTGACCTGTTTTCCAATCAAGGTAGAAGTGTAGAATAGATATTACAGAATTTGGACCATGAAACTTCGCTCCATCTTCCCGATAGTCTGACCTTCTAATTTACTAGAAGGGGAATCGCGTCATTACACGAAGTGTTACTTTGTACTACAACGTCCCTCTTGACGTGAGTGATATGGAAGAAATACTTGCTACGCAAAATCATATAAAGTGCACAAAGTTTGGTCGAGTTTGTTGCGATAGTTATAAGATTTTTCTGAGAATGCTTTCCAAATGAATTGTCGGTCTCACGGTACATTGATTTGCGGTACGATAATCTTCACAATTATGACAAACTTCTCTTAACATCAACACCGACGTTCTACATCACACAGTCCTGCAGTTCATCAAGAAATGGGCTAGCCTCGTACCCAGGCGTTCGAAGGGGAGGGGAGAGAGAACGCCTGGTACACACTGTTTGTGCATGCGCTTAATTTACTTACGATTTAATACGTAACGGAAGCTGATGACGTTGCGTAAACATTAAAAACCAAAGGTACAAAGTAACGTAAGATACAACCCTCTGCACGCGCACGCGCGCGTATTGTACGCTATATTTAACATTCGCTAAATATACCGATAGCGATAGGTACGCTTGCTCTTGATACAATTATAAGTGCGCGAGGCGTGGTCTCTAAATCATTGTTACACGAAGGATTACTGAAGTATCCTATTTTCAGAGATATCTTGAAAATTAAGCGCATGCGCAAACAGCTAGTGTGTACCATGCTAGACCCTTTTTCGTCCGACGACCTTTACCTATTCCCCACATGCACCTCTTCATGCTGTGACAGTACGTTATTGAATGTGTAAATTATTATCAATATCACATAATTCAACAAATACACTAAATATTATTTAGTCAAGTTAATATACTAAACTATTGTAGATACTCTCCTTCCAGTTGAAGTATGAAAGCCTCAGTAGTCTTCGCATCAGGTTGTCCAGAAGGTTGAAAATGACTCGGCCAGATTTTTGTGGTCGTTATTTGGCTGTCTGTAGTGAAGACGCTACACTTCAAACACAAACTGGAGGTACCCAGACGTCGTTTAGGTGGTCTGCTAACAGCCCACTACTGCCAGCAACTAAACTTTTTTGCCATGCATATTTACCGCGGTATGTTCAATACAGCAACGTCTCAGTGCACTTAAGGCCAGGTACCATCTTGAATCTGCTGCTGAAATAGGCAAATTTCAAAGGCTCATACTGCCACTAAACAGGATAGAGGGCCCATCATGATATTAGAATGAAAGACTAACTCAAGTACTTGGATGTCATCAATTAATTAACCGCAATCAATTAACTAATTAAGCGCTACGCGTGCCGTTTAGCCACGCCCTCGAAAACACTAAATCGCGAGTTCCAACCTTAAAGCAGCTACTTTCAGCCGACCTTAACTATGAAATAAGAAGCCTAAGACAATGATCTAAACTTTTATCGGAGGGATTGTGAAAACATCGTTCTGGTCGAGTTTTATTCGCAGTAGACGCTGTTTTTGGTGTGCTGACGGCCCGATCTCCCGCATGTAAGTCGAAAACGAACGTACTTATTCATTATCCCTCCGACAGATCCTCGACATCCATCCCAACGTTCATGTTCACGTTGTCAGACCTGCGAAATATTAGTTGCAACAACCCTGGACGGCTTTTGCTCGAAGTATTGAGCTCCAAACTGCAGCTATGCGGCCATACCGCCGTGGCTTGTATGAGCGGTATACGATATGACGTCACGGTACAAAGTGTTTAATTGACCGCAAACAAGCGATAAGTGGCTGTTAGTATAGTCGGGCGCGCGCTTGTTACGCCACTAAGTCTAAAAAAAACGGTAAGTCTAAAAACACCGGAAACGAAATTTAAAAACACCGCGCATTTCCTGTGTACGAAGACGACTTTGGGCGCAGCTCGATCGATCGACTACATGTACATATGCATACGTGACTCATGCTAGCTGTAGAAATCGAGATTCGAGTGTCAAACACGTACTATATTGTGGTAGACTATTTCATTTCTCTAATATTGATCTACGGTGAAAGACACACAATGGAATGGCAAGTACGAGAAATCCAGAGTGTAGACGTAGTAGTTGTGCGTATGTCTATGTGTATGACTAATGCACCTATCAATGCAAAGCCCCACTACCCCCCTCCCGGGCAATAGAGGGGATTAGAGCGTCTTTCGACCCCTGAGTCCTGCCCCAGGGGTGGGGCATTTGCATACTCCCCATATCCGACAATACATGCTCTGTATACTACTTATAAAGGAAGTTTCACATTATTTGCAGCTTTCCCAGGGTACACACCAGGGGAATAGTAGGGGGTTAGTGGGGGATTATCCAAAAATTTCGGCCC
>OZ220044.1:0-138728 GCA_964291365.2 Stappiaceae bacterium | reverse complement strand
TCTAACTCGGGGATCCCGCAATGTAGCCTCATCCCTTGGAGGGGGAAATATGTAGCTTGGGGGGGATACCCCCTTCTTCCCCCCCCCCCCCCCCCCGTATGAAACCATGCTTTACATTGTACATATTCAGTTTTGTGTTTTTACTGTCATGATTTTATTTAATGTTTAGGGGTGTACATGTATGTATCACAGGAGTGGTATAACCTCATCCCCAGGCTCATTCCCAGTTTTTCAATGTTTCATGCTGAAATTTGAAAACACTAGTAATGGGCCTGGGGATGTACGAGGCTATAGGAATAGAAGGCAATGATGTGTTTGTTCTGTGGTAGGCAACAAAACATAGTGTTTGCAATTGCCTAGCAACCAAAGTTTTTATAGGCAAATTACCGGCTATGGGATGAGTGTAGGTGATCATAGGGTCGCCTGATGATAACTTCATCATCAAAGGAGTCATGGAGAAACAAATCAGTTACATGACATTAATTGGGGTGCACTCAACTATGCATCTCGTGCATCCCAATTAATTACTCTTTGTGTGCCTGTTTGCATTGTGGTTACGTTGTATGTGTACAATCATGCTGTACACAACATTTATCAGTTTGGCTGGTATCAACACGGATACATTAAGGAATGCTGAGGCCCCATCCATGCTAGATGAACTTTAACTGTAATAATTATATCATTGACAATTTTGATTACCAAAATTATTATTGTAGCTTTCTGTCAAGAAAAATGAAAACGGCTCAAAGAGCAAAGACGGAGTGATAGATGAGGCTAAAAGAGCCAAAAAAAAGGTTTGTACCATGAAGTTGAGAATACATGTTATATAGATCAGGACAAGAGTGTTAACCACATACATGCTATAGTGTTCTGATGGAGTGGCTGTACATCGTTGTCTGCCATGCATGTACATGTAGCTGTATTTACAACACTAAACTATACACCACAGAGGAGGTATGAAATGATCACGTGCTCAGGCAAAAATGCTTTGTCATCACTTTCATCCCCATATACTTTACATAGTACTTAAACTTTGATGGTGGTTTTCAAGGGTGATCCCTCAGGATCCACAAGTAAAGGTAATATGACTGATCAGCGATCAAAACCATAACATTAGAGCTAGAGATCTCTAACTCAGGGATCCCGCAATTTTTTAGCTTCAAGACAGTGACTGTATGATGATGCACCCATGATGGTATTCGCAAAAGTGATGTGGAATATTAATGAATTTGTACTTCCTCTGTATACAACACATGTAGGACTGATTAATGTTTTTGCTTGCATCACTCTATTGGAATGCTTATCAGGCGTTTGTATGGGAGCTCAACACTATTTTCCTGATATAGTATTGATGAAGCAACTTGATTGCTGGTCAGCAAGGTTTGAAGGTTTGAGTGGGTGAAGTGGAGGGACCGGAGGGTGTGGCAATGGGAGCTGGCTGTACTGTGTGAATATTTTGAGAGAAAAGGGTGCCATCTTAATCTTAGACTACTGCTTTATTTTATTCTCATTCTTATATTTAGATCGAGGTTGAGGCTTAGGAAGTATGTGAACAGTTTGAGAAGTGCAGTGAAAAAATTATCTGGAGGAATTCACAAAATTGCTTTTATTCAATGTATACTATACAGTATGCACCTACTCTAGCAAATGTCTTATCTGTCTTATTTATTATTATTTGTGTGAACTTGATTGTAGCACACCGAAAAAAAAATGATGGAAATTATGAGAGTATTCTACTTTGTTGATAGAGTTTGTACGTGTTTTGTGTAATAATTTATTTCAAATGCTGGTAAAGGTTTGATGGTCAAACTGTTGTACATGTATTACATGTTCATATTTCATCCTATCACCTCTTTCAATCTACGTACTTCTAGCAAGGCCACTATGACTATTCAAACATACATTGATGTAGCTAGTTATCTCAAAAAGAGAACGTTATGCCTGCCAAAATAATTCCAATAAAAGATACATGCATATATCTACACTTTTAATTATGCTACAGGGAGAAGTACAAAAATTAATTTGTTATTAAGGTATGTCTATCTATCATAAGAATTAAGTTGGTCTATCTTCTACAACCATACTAAATTTAAAGAGAAACCATCCTACATACGGACGTCCTTATCCTATTCATTTCAGCGGGAAACTTTGTTGAGCATTAAATTTGGCGAAACAGTCATCAGAATGCATCGGCGGATTTTAACCACTGAATTAATTTTGGCGATTGTGAGCTCTTCAGCATAGCACACAATATTAAATGGCGGATCAGAATGCATTGGTGGAATCAGGATTGCGAGCTCTTCAGCATACCACACAATAATGGTGGATCCAGTAAATCGTCTTTAGTTAGCCTCGTCCCCAGGCTCCCCAATCTTCTCACGATTCCATATGGCTGAGTCAGCAAAATCTTGCCAATTAGCGATCGCGAACTAAGGGCAACCGCTATGAACCACATTATTATTGTGTGAGTAACATATATTCCCCAGTGGCGTGCATGCCCGAGCTAAGGAACGTGGGAGGGGCTGGCAGCGCATGCGTGCGCAGATTCACTATTCGACGAGTTCGAGTCGACCTTCAGCGAAAGCAGCATGGCAGGCCAGGTGAGTCAGTGCTTTGGTTATTATAGTTATGCAGTGCTCGTTAAGAGTAACCATAGCTTTATATTGTATCGCAGTGTGTACAGCTAGCACGAATTTAATAATAGCTTGTTGTTTGAGGTTTCATTGTGTACACACATAATAGAGTACACCCTTCGCCCACATGAAATATGCCGCCTCGGATTCACTGTGGGAGCAGACGCTGGCAAAAATCTTCAAGGCAGAAGAGCTGTTGACCAGTATCAGAAGAGGTAGCTTACTCCAGTAACCAGCCGGTCAGTATTACAACTAGTACGGTACACAGTTTGAACAAACGTCCCAGGCATAAATAATATTATTTCTAAGATGACTACAGTGTCATAATTATAAGTTTGCATGGCTATGTGGCACAACTGTTGTTGCTGACATTACAAAATTCACAAATTTGAAAGTCACGACCAAAAAGCACCGTGTTTCTTGATTGCTCATTAAGAACATTAATTAGCCAATTAATGTCATGTATTTGTTTGCATACATAGAAATAACTAACAATGATCACTATGACACAATAATGTTAATATCAATTTTACAGTGTCCCTAGCTAGCACAGCTCTAGTAGACCTGCATTGCTAGCCTGTTATCGAGCTTGTAAAATAAGCATCGACTGTCAAGTTGATCATCATCTTTATCTGAGTTGACTCTGAAAATGCATCAGCTCTAATTCATTATTATGGTGCCCTATAATATACATTTTACACTATAATAAAAAAAAACTGTTGTATCGGAATAATACCGACTGATTAGAATTATTTCGAAACGGTATTATTCTGTGCACACGCAGATTGTACAAACATAATGTCCATACGTGTAATCTATGCATAGCCACTCTGTATGTGCAGACGTTTTCAAAATTAACTTTATGCTGCACCTGGAACTGTAACTACAATATTTGTATAATGCAATAGGTACCTCTCTGTACTAGCGTATATGCACGGCTGACAAGACAGTGGAGTCCACTTAAATAATAATTTTTACAGTGTGGTCAGTATTAATGTAAACGGTTAGCACTCAAAACTGTAAGTTGTGGCTAAGTAACCATGCACCGTGCTCCTCTATTACTGTATGTATTATGTATAGTGTCCACACTAAAGCAGCTGTGATTAGACATTAATTTGGGCAATAACATACGAACGTTATCTAGCATTTTACCTCTCTTATAAATGTAGGAAAAGGAGACGTCCTTTGTGAATTTGGAGATCCTGCTGTATTTGATGCCACTGCTGAGAGCAAGCCAATGAAGGTTCTCTGCATTATATTAGGCGCTATACTTACATTATATGTATACCTGTTACCTAAATGGTAGTTGGCTTTAAATAAAAATTTTCTCCCGTAATGTTTTCTACTTCTCAGTGCAAAAAATTAATAAGTGTGCTATAAGTTAGT
Organism: Stappiaceae bacterium; assembly: GCA_964291365.2. Lineage (GTDB taxonomy): Bacteria > Pseudomonadota > Alphaproteobacteria > Rhizobiales > Stappiaceae > JBDWFY01. The sequence continues at coordinate 134,709 of OZ220044.1, read as the reverse complement.
TATGGAAGCTTAGCTGAAGCTGACAAGTACGTGAATGGGCCATCATAAGGGAGCTTTTTGCCTGCTAGCTACTGTACCAGTACCAGCTACAGCTGATTCATTATCCTTGAGAGTAGAGAGATACACTAACTTTGTTGGATACCCTAATAGTGTGTGTGTGTGTGTGTGTGTGTGTATGTGAGTGCGCGCGTGCATGTGTGCACCGATAGGGCAGAGTTCCACATCTTTACGCAGTTTGGGGGTGACCTTCAGTCCCAGTGCAACCACAAACCACTAATTATCCCCAACAATGCCACTCCATTGTACAGCTCTGCACACACATGGGAGTCTGTAAACGGTGGACTGGACTGACCTTTGATCTCAACTTTACCCTCATGTGCCAGGTAGGTACATGTACATGTACTAGCATACTTGTTACTGCCTGTGGTTGTGTATTATACTACCACTAAACAGTGCATACAATAAGTTGTAGAGATATAGTAGGAGTGGATTAGGCTTTTGTAAATTATGCTGGCAAAACTTTGAGCATTGTAGGGATGTCCTGGCATTTGAGAATAATGCTAGCATTATAGGCCTATTTTTGAAGGATTATTGGACCAACTTTTACATCTGCTCACAAATTTTAAAACAAGCAGGTGTTTTTTGTAGTCACTGAGTGACATAGAGTACTTGGAGACTAAAGCAACTAGTTAGAGACTCACAGAGGCTAACACAGGCTCGTCATTGACCTCAACTAAGATAACCTTTGACCCTGAGTGAATGACATCATACTATATAACTTACAAACAGCTTCACAGAAAGACAAGCACGCTGTATGGAAGACTACATAGAGACCTCTGTAATGCTCCAATAGAATAATAGATGACTGATGACATGTTCCTTTTTTTTTTTTTTTGTATCAAAGTACAAAGATTTGACAAGAATAATGCCAATACCTTGAGCATTATAGGGGCATTCCTGAGCATTATAGGACCATTATCTGGAAATTTGAGAATAGCATTATAGGCCAAAATTTTAGCATAATTTACAAAAGCCTAGAGTGGATATGGGAGAAATATAGTACTATAGCCGGATGATCGACCTGAGGCTTATAAAACCAGCCATAACTTAGCAATGAGTTGTCATAAAAACAAGAAACAAAAACCACAAGGTAGCTGAGAGATTGCTGTCTCTCCTGAGGTTTGAATCAAGCAAATCAGTTAAGAACACGCCATGCAATTTCAATTTTTAGCTCTATGGAAATTTGTATGTAAAATGATTTCCAGCATGTAGATTGTAGCTCGTGCATGCTTCATCCGTTCAACGGGAAACACCCAGTGCTAATATATAGGCCTCGTTGAGAGGAAGCTATTCACACCTTAACCATAAGGATTACTATCACTGCCACTCTGCTATTGAGATTGAGCCAAAATATCGGGCATCCAGAATCACTACTGTACTATAGCTGTGCATGGTCCCAGCTCCATAACTACAATATACCCCTGAAAAATGATTGATATCTTTCCACTCTGTAGATGTGGTATGGTAAAATATGTACTCCTAGAGCAGCCAGCAGCCACCGCTGGATGGATGCACACACTTCAGACAACACACCCACATATACAGCAACTGCTCTCAGCATTAAAAACAATATTATACCAGATACATAGTGTTCTTATTCTCCAGTCTGGGGTAAGCCTGACATGCTGGATCAGGTGAGTTGGTGAGTTCACTAGCTGTGGAGTGCTGTGCTGTGCTATGCTAGCTATTAGGTTGAGCATTCAGCCTATTCTCTTAGGCCCTTAGTGGCCACCTCACGCCTGAAGCATGTCAGGCTTACCCCAGACTGGAGAATAAGAACACTATGTATCTAGATGTCCTCCCAGTCAAGAATCCTCTCTCATAATATTATACCACTCACAACAAAATTACAAAAAACACAGTTAATCATACATGTACAATGTGTTACACATGTATATATTATTTACAGCATTTCAATTTGAATGTATTGTGGTGGTGATGCTATAATTAAATTTGTATTAGTTTGATACCAGTTTTGCTGATGTTCTTTGAATTTTTCCATGTATTCTGTCCCCTAGCTAGCCCTGCAACTCAGCAAGTGCACTCTCAGAGATCTACCTGTGGAATATACAATGATGTAATTGATAATTCACTCTCTTACAAACTCACCATAGAAAATCTGACTTGTATTGTTTTGCCAAACGTTCCTCACTGGTCACCTCGGCCTGTATATAGTTGAAGAAATGACATCATAATGATGTAGTTGATAATTATAAAAAATGTCTTGTACATACCTCATGCAAATTAATAAACAATACAATGCTGATTTTTATTTGCAAATGACAACAGATGGACAGACTGATCACTTTACCCCTAGTGCATGAGTTTGGGATCCCATGTGTATATGCTAAGTAAAACTAGTTTCTAAGTACACATCACCTTTTCTGTAGTGGTTGATCTTTGCTCTGAACCACATGCTGTTTCTCTCGCTCTAGATTGGCTTCATGTGAGGGGTGAGGGAGGAGGAGAGTGCCTTCTGTGAGGGGTGAGGAGGCAGAGACGCATCTTCTGTGATGGGGAGGGGAGTCTTTGCAGCGTGGCGGTGAGCAAATGAAGCACTTTTTCTTTTGGAGTATTCTATTCTCTCTCCTTCAGCCATCTGCATGGCAGTACGATGCAATAATTTTTCGGATACATAAACCTCTCTCTCTCCCTCTGCCCCCACCCTCCCATCTCTCTTTCGCTTCCTTATAGTGGTGTCCTTGCATGTGAACACTAACTTATTTTGATGTGTACCTGTTTAAGTTTCCTGAGTTTCAGTGGGTTGCTAGCTATCCTCTTCTTCTCGGATGAATCATACACAGCAGATCTTCACGAATCTTTACTGCCAGATCGGTAATGATATTTATTTTGCTGAGTGAGCAGACATGAAGAGCATCATCATGTTGGTTACTGGATACTGATTAAAGGGACAGCTGTAATTAACCTCATTCTCTCCCTCCTTGTCCGCTAGTATCGGATCAACATGGTGGCCAACCTTTCTTTCTTCTCAGTTTACACTGGCACCAGCTGCACCACTACACAGCCACTCCACTCACTGATCTTGCTGGCTGATAGCAACACACATACAGACTATGAGAAAATACTGAAGTAACTCATACTCCACGACTCTTATCTACTTCAATGGATTATGGTGTCCAGTTTGTGTGTAGACCTTAATTAGAGGAGTATCCCCATAAGTAGTCAACCCTTGCATTCAGCAAATTTTAACTAGTCTTGTATAAAATGATGTGCATAGCAGTAGAAACACTTCTCATCTTCTCTTACATGCATGTCTAGTTGCAGCAGAGGTTCACTGGCCAGATTAGGATCATTGTCCACCTCCCACTCGACTGAAGCTCCGCCCGGGAGCTAGTAGTGACTCCAGCGTTGCTTCAAGTCCAGCAGAGCCATCCAAATCTCTCTCTACAACAGACAGTATGAGCTTTAGTTTGGCAATTCATATTATTATAGCAGAATGTTACCGATCACTAGTTTGAGGATCTTGACAGGCAGTAGCTACCAGCTCCATGCACCCAGCAGCCTCATCACATGACATCACAGCAGCTTGCTGGGAACAAGTCTGAATACCTATACACAGTGCAATGGGGGAGAAATTTATTAATAGGTAGCCAAATCTGCTGTAGTCTTCAAAAATAGAGTGTTTCAAACTTTCAGCTGAGCTGTTCAAAGAAGCATCTCTCCCTCTCTCTCTCTCTCACTCACTCACTCACTCACTCACTCACACACACACACACACACACACACACACACACACTCTATACACATATAATCCCATACCGTCTTGCAGTTTAGATTTGGCATAGTTAAGCTCATCCTTGATAGTCATCTTAGAGAGTCTCTCATCACCAGTAGCTATTATCAGCCTACAAAAAATCAAATAACATCATTGCACATACATGTGGTAAACACGTGACATCTTTACTTTTGTAACAGGTACAAGAAAAATCTATCTTAGCCAAGACAGGCCCGAAATAGATCAATAGCTCCCATATAATATAGGTAAGTCTGCAAGTACATACATATGTACAAAACTACTGTTAACTTGTGACTTTAACAAAAATGATTATGAATTTTCTACATTTGTATGAAAGATGCAGAGAGAGTATTCTGGTCTTGAGGAGTTGAGAAGATGGAGAGCAACTTGTATGACGTACTGAAATCCATCACGACCTGAGCTGTCCCTCCTGCAGAGTAGGGAGTCACATGATGATCACATGACAACCACAGAGGTCACATGACTTTACCATCCTTTTAGCTGCTCCAGTACGTGCTGTGGCTACGAATGCTCTAATACACTCTCTTCCATTCTGAAATGGAAAGTTAGCAATCAACACAGAATTCACAAAGCTAATAATACCACGAAATCTATTGTAGCCCTATCTTATGGATATGTACATATATGTACACATGTACATGTACCTGTAAAATCACAGTCATCAGAGCTGAGTACTCTTTGAACAAGTCGGGAAGACTTGATTGACGATGGATGTTCTCAGCTCCTCATGTCCTGCCCTCTGGCAACCACGGACGATAGGAACTAGCATATCCAAATATAGAAGCACAGGCAATGATGTCATGATTTATGAATAGTAACACTGATTCACCGCTACTAGTCCGAGAGGTAGTTGATTTTACGTGTGCATATGTGTACGAACATGTACATGTATGTGTGTGTGTGTGTGTGTGCTACGAGGCAAAATCGAGATATTAATTTTTTCCATGAGAGTATTTTAGGAATAGGCTCATTGTCGCTGGGATGATTTTACTAGCATAACTAGTCGTCACTGCTGGATCAACCTGAAGAAGAGGAAAGAGAGAGAGAGGGTCACACAACTATGTACATGTAGCTGTACTACATGTATATATAATAAGTTCAGAAAAGGGCATAATTATCATGCCCCTCTAATTATTGATATACCTGTACCAGCTACCACATCTTCAGGGAATTCCACTAACATCACTGCTAATTGCTGGATGTGGTGTGCAGTGACCAACTGAGCATGCCCAGTAGACTTTAGCTCATCACAAAATCTGCACATAAAGTGTTAGGAGCATGCCTTGCTAAGATATCTATCTACATGGTGTATGTGTGACATTGTGTGTCTGTGAATGAGTCCATGAGTTTGTGTGTTTGTGTATGCATGTGCACGTACATGTACGGTATTAAAACTTAATTTTGTTTGAACTCACAAGAAAGTGACCTTAGCCGCTAGTATTCCCAGCACTGGAGCTCTTGAAGGCTGAAAGGCACTAGCTAACAACTCCAATAATCTATGATAAGAGAGAGTGTACAACAAAATTAACATTTAATACCATGTTGGTTCTGAACAGTGTTGTAGAGGATGCAAAGTTTGGGAGAGCTCAGTTAGACTGCCAGACATTCACTGACACAATGTTGCTACCAGACCTCACTGCTGATGATGGTTGGTCTATAGTATTGCAATATCTAGCTTTTGTACACACAGGCAATGTTAGCCAGTGGAACAATGTCCCCACACACCTCAAGATAAACCACATTGTAGAAGTTACACCACTGGTGTGGCTACATGGACTATCACTACACAATCTCTACAGCACAAGCTGAGAGGTCAGGTCAACCAGGTGAGACAAAAATACCTGCACAAACATGCTAGCTTTCTCTTTTATGAGGTAGCCTTGCCCCCTAGCATTGAAAAGCTGGGCATGGGCCAGCCATGGGACAAGATTATTTAGGAGACTGTCTGACCTTCCACCAGTGAGGTGAGTTGGATCTTGTTGTCTCTTGAAGGTGCTTCTCCATCGCAGGGATGATGGCAGTGTGAGCTGAGACAAGGCTCCATGCAAAGAGAGGACAGCAAATCCAAAGCTGACAGATGAACTGTGTTGTGCATGTATGCATGTGTGTGTGTGTGTGTGTGTGTGGAGACAGTTAAGATTGCCCAACAGAGAGCAGTAGTGTACATACATGTGCATGCACACATACAACTGTACACAGAATTGAACTACATGTGGCTAGCTATTGTGACTGATGATTTTCTCTTGCTAGCCTGCTTACCTGAGTAGGAGAGTGTGCATTCATCTTCTTCCACAAACTGATTGATATCCTCAGTCCAGTCCTGAACCTACATAGCAATGATACACTAATCTTAATAATGCTTATTCAGCAATACAATACTACATACATGTACCTGTGCCTCAGTGATCTGCATGTGTGCTATGAGGTAGTATAATGAGCTGCAGTAGTATGGGTGGCAGGAGACACTGGAATTTGCACTTCTCTCCAAGAACAGTGATCAACTCAGAAAGCGCAAATATGGTGCTCGTTGACCTATGACAAGGTCAATCACCACCTGAAAATGTGCAAGGAAGCTGTTAAAGCCAACAAATGCCTCACCCCAACCATCCGTCTCACAGCATACGACAGACTAAGGAACTGTCCACAGCAGTAGACGAAGAACTCACAAAATATGATGTACAAATATGCAGGCTCTTGAAGTTGCATTACGCAAACATTATGGAACAAACCAATGGCTGCATAGCAGAACTACAGGCCAGTTTGACGGACATCACCAAGTCGAGTGCATCACCGGCCGAAAACACAATCCTCAAAAACTGTGAGAAAAGGCTAACAGAGATTAACAAAAAATGGGAGGCGAAAGCCGAGGAATTCAAGCAAACATTCCAACGGAAGAGAGCCAGGGACACAGAAACGGACCTGACACTAGAACCAATCAAAAGGCCCCGTATAACCACAATGGTTTTGAACAACACGGTAGACAGAAATGCAGCCATCACACAGCTCATTGAAGCAGTGAATGAGGTAGGCTCAGAACTAAATCAATCTATCATGCATAATATTAACTCACACTCCCCCGCCCCCCCCCCCCCCCCCCCCCCCCCCGGCAGCTAGACAATAAAAAGCCCCTGCCCCCACAGAACCCTCTATAGCAAAGAGGATGAGGGCAGAGGAGGATACAGAGGAGGAAGAGGAAACGAAAAGGGAAGCAGAGGAAGAGGCCGCACCTACTAAACAGACAGAAACTGAAAAGACAACTTAATGCCATATAGAGACAGAAAGTAAGAATCAAACATACTCCTAGCTGTAACAACATTGTAAGCCTATCAACATATTCTCTGTCTAGTGCTGAACGTAGTATACTACCAAAAGGTCTCTCATTTATTCCCGAGCCCAAGTCTATAGACCACAATGATATAGCTACAGGCCTCTCGAAGCTCCGTAAAAAATTCTCGTACAATACGAACTAGCTACTAAATAAAAAACCCTACTTCAATCACAACACAACAACACTGTCAAACAGTACCGGTACCCAACCAGACCCACCTAACTCAACCTTTGATCCATGGGAAAAAATCAAACATTCAAAGTGAAAAATAATTCCCTTACTAGGGCTGAAAGCAAAAACACGTTCCTCAATCTATTTCTAAACAAACTAGACCAAGAAATTATCTCCCTAGGTACAAACAACAAACAAATTAAAGGTGACAATATCACCAAAGCCGAAAGAGCAGCAATCAAATCATTAAAAAAAAACAAAGATATAGTCATCAACAAAGCCGACAGAGGATCAACCATTGTAGTGTTAAACAAATGCAACTACACTGAGGAAGGCCTCAAAAATCCAGACGAACCAAAAGTATACAAACAACTCAAAGCAGACACCACTGCCTTCATAAGAACCTATATTATGAAATTCCTAGTTGAACTTTGATTCCAAAAATGGATGCCAATGGAATTTGTCGACTTCTGTACACCCTCCATACAATTCAGAACCTCACAACTCTACTTCCTACAAAAGATACTCAAAAACCCAATGGGCATAAGACCTAATGTTTCCAGTCTCAATAGTGTAACTGAGAACATCTCAAGTTTTGTAGACTACTGGCTTCAACTACTAGTCAAACAACTTCCATCATTTCTAAAACACACCAAGGAATTTGTCGACCTAATCACAACCACTCAAATTCCACTAAACAGTACTCTAGTCAGTATTGATGTATCCTCACTATATATGAACATACTACACAAAGATGGTATCACATCCAGCATCAATGCCCTCAAATGGGACCAAAATCCACACCCTCTACGGCCACCAATTGAGTTCTGGAGGAAATGCTAAATATTGTCCTCAAGAATAACGTCTTTGAATTCAACAGAGACTTCTTCCTCCAACTACAAGGAACGGCCATGGGCACCAAAATGGCCCCAGCATATGCTAAGCTATTCATGGGGTCATTGGAACCTATCCTAGCATGGCTAGGACATCCATACATACTACTATGGAAAAGATACATTGATGACATATTCCTAATATGGACAGGCACAGACGAACAACTAAACACATTCATCGCAAACATCAACAAAGTCCACCCCACGATCAAATTCACACACAAATAAGACTGAAATGAACTTAGATTTTTGGATGTTATGGTCTACAAAAGCCCAAACTTCAAAGACGGAGGCCTCCTGGATGTAAAAACACATATAAGACCGACCAACAAACAATTGTACATCCACAAAACCTCACACCATCCCAAAAGTGTGAAAACAGCCATCCCAAAAGGAGAAACACTAAGATACCTCCTCACAAACACACAAGGGGATACGCTCAAACTTATTACAAATAAACTAAAAGACAAACTCATTGAAAGAGGCTACAAAGCGGAGGAAATTACAAGTATCATTTGACAATATCCTTTCCACAACTGCACTCAACTCATCAAGAACAACAACAAAGCAGCAACCACACCCCCAGTAGTCCTCCTGGTCAAATTCAGTCCCATATGCTAGTCTGGCGTAGCCAACCCTCGCAGAAAGAGGAGGGTCTGGTCAAATGCCTATACTGGGCTTGTGACAGAGGAATGTAATTAGCCACTACGTGCGTGGTACACACTCAAGTGGGTGTGGTTGATGTGTCAACCACACTGGCCACCACACGTAGCCACGTACGTGCAGAGAAAGTCGCCGAGGCTGTGCATTAAGCTGAGAAATGCAATGTAAGGTAAGGTAGTGTTGTAGAGGCCTATTTGCTGCTAAATAATTGCGGACTGCCAGATGACCGTGACCAATGAAGAGCGTTGTGTCGCCAATTGTGGGGACAGTCAGTTCAACCTGGTCAACGACTAGTCACCCTCCATAAAGGATAAAATAGCCAACTCCTGCTCAGGCTTGAATGAGCTACATCCGAGATTAGTGGCTGCCGACCTAGCAGTCTCTACCAGCAATACCGTAGTGCTATAGCAGCCATCGATATGCAATCACATCATAGATACTTTAGACTAGCGCGCGCTAGGCCGGCTGGCCAGCGGTTGTCAGTTTACGCAACACTCCATTAATTGCATACTTGCGGGGACAACCAGATTCCGTATGTCTGACACAAGCCTGGTATAGGCATTTGACCAGACCCTCCTCTTCCTGCGAGGGTCGGCTACGCCAGATTACCCATATGCAAGGACATTAGGGAAATCCTATACACATATTGGCCGGATATCGAACATGACACACTACTTAATGCCATATTCCCTAACAAACCAATGATAGCATACAAACTGAGGTGGACTTGCTAGGATGTGTGTACTAGCAGCACGAATGCTACTCTTTTAATGCTACTACTATATCCCTAGCATTTTGAATAATTATATGGCTTAGTATTAAATACATCATAAATCCACGATCGGGAGCTACTATTGGGTTATGGGGGATACATCTCGACATAAGCTATAGCGTACAAACAAGATGTGCACAAAATTAATATTCGGTATGGAGTTCCTGCACGACTTTGGCGAGCTCACCAGTTTCAGTGTTCTTAGCCTTCAGCTGGACTAGTCTCGCGAGCCAGCCCCTCCCCACGCGAAGGGAGGGTCTGGTCAACTTCACATCATGGTTTTGTGAGCGTTTGCCACGATTTTCTTGGCGTGTTAACCACAAATGACGCGCATCGACGTGTAGTAGCGTATAGCTCGCAGTGCTAGTGCTGTGCACGCATACTAACCGTGCACATGCATACTAACCGTGCACATGCATACTCGGTATGGCGCGCGCCGAATAGTCCGGCCAGAACAGCGTCACGGTTTACCGCAAACAGCATCGAATTACTACTCACACCTTGTACCGCTTGCCCACTGCTGACTCTGCAACACAAACTCATGATGCGAAGTTGACCAGACCCTTCCTCTCTTGTGAAGGGGCTGGCCCGCGAGACTACAGCTGGACTGCTCCAGGATCTCTTTCAAGCGCTCATTGACACGGAATCGTAGGCCTGGGAACGAGACTGCCACTCCGTTCCCAATCCGATCTGCTCACACGTATCAGATATCAGATCTGGAGCTCTGACTAGTGCACTGGAACCGGGTTGCAATGTATCACGCGCGTCCACACACGCAATGTTTTATGTGGTTGCGCGTTCTGCTGAAGGGGCTTATAAATATTCATGCACAATTAATGTATCGATAATAAGACTACTGAATCAGGCATTTACAAGCAAATTGAAGTGCCTGTAGTTATGTCCCATGCATATGATATTCTCTGCACCTATGCAGACAGTAATCATGTGTGTGTGTGTGTGTGTGTGTGTGTGTGTGTGTGTGTGTGTGTGTGTGTGTGTGTGTGTGTGTGTGTGTGTGTGTGTGTCTGTGTATATGTGAAGATGTAGATGTGGATAGCTGCTCTTGAAAAGTTCTCATTGCACCCATGCACATATATTATTATGTTTCTATAACAGGGAGAGAGATAGGTGTGAATATAAGATGTGTAGCTATACAGGGAACTAAGGAGAGAAATCAAAGAGTGAGGGAGGAATACAAGGTTGACTAGATATGACATAAGTCTACACGGATGTGCACAGGGTTACTTTTAATTGCACTCTCCATGGGCTCAAAAGAAACAATAGCTCTCACAAAAGACTGTTTATAGTTAATTAATTAAGATTTCACATCATGTGCTGAATAATTAGCATATAATTAGCTACATGCATCGTGGCCCCTGCTTTGATTGGTGTACAAGCGCCCAAGGTCATTCGTTCTCTTCGAAGCTGTCGCAACCGTGTGATTTCTACTATGATTGACTCCTCTGACAGGGCCCCGAGCAATATCCATCGCTATGGCGTTAAGGGATGTAATGTAAGTGGCATGGGAAAACGTAACATAGCTTGTGGGCTACGAGCGCCCAACTAGCTACAGGCAAATTACTTCACTTTCGTACGAACGTACGTCGTTCGCTCTAGCAAGGGGAACCAGAGGGGAAAGGGGGGAGGGGGGGGGGGGGGGGGGGTGGCGTACAGACTGATAGGTAGCTTTATGGAATTCCTTGGTATTGCCTATTGTTTTGGGCAATGTGTTCTTCGATTCCATGTGGCCAGTAGTCCAGCGTACCTAGCTAGATTCCACTCGCGATCGTGCCTCGATATCTGGCACACGCTATGCCCGGACCATATGTTGGAACGCTTGTGAAAGATATTTTGTAGTCTATAGGAGACTGGTGTTCATGTGTGCATTCTTGTCCGCTGCTCGCGAGTGAACTTGATGATCGGGGACTATTGATCGTGATCGAAAAAGGAGGAACTCAGTGAGCGACGTTTCCAGGTGAGTGTTTGATGTAACAAAGTTTCAACTTTGACTGTAAAGGTGTTGGCACGATTAGGCCACTCCAAATAAATTACTTGTTTCTCATCCCTAAAATTGATTCGGGCGGGCGGCCTTTTTGGCGAGTAATGGTCGTCCAAATCACAAGTTTTGTAGGAAATAGTCGTCAAAATTACAAGTTCAACTCGCCCGAAAATTGAAGCTGTATAGTTTTGTATTGTGCTGGTACAAATGGAATTACATGCGGGCGGAAATAATGAGGGGATGAGAAACAACTAATTGATTGAGTGGCCTTACCTAATGTCGAGTGACACAGGACAAATATACAGCATACATTATTATACTGCTAAGCAGGGGAGTTGTGTGGGTTGTCGTAGAAGACAGTGACCGTGCTCCGTGTGCGACCGTAAACAGTGTACGCTACAACTACCGGAAGTCCATATATTTATCGGAATTGCATGGTTTGTACAGTACGTATGGGAGGTAATGATATGCGTAGACCGCGCCCGTGTACTGAATGTCAAGTTTGTGCATACTGTATTAACTTTTTTGTTCATCCAAGAAGGCTGTTCTTGAGCTCAAAATGTAGCTCAATGGTAAACTTGTTGGGCAGCTCCATGTACTTAAGACCTGGGTCAAGTATTGAACAGCGATTTCTCATTAATACACACCATACGTACGTGATTTCACGTATTGCAGTAAAGTATACTTAGTCATGCGACTTGGCAGTCCAGAGATATGAGCCTTGAAACATTGATGCAAAAGTCATACTTTTTCTTAGACCCAGGCCTTAACTGCGTAGAGAGTGGAAATTTCCTACTAGTTAGCAGTATTGCTCTGTTACTCAGTTTGAGCATAATTTTGCCAACATTATAGGCAATTAACGATCGACATAAAATCATACATACCTATGCTTCTAGCACTGTGTCTCGGCACTTCATCACCGAGACTATAGGAGATGCATGTTGGGGTGGTCTGACATATTTGTAGCCTCTATTCCTACCCCTCAAGCAAATGCACAAGCAGGAATAAATACCAATTTGTAGCCATCTCCTTATTCATTATAGTGTAATACTATAGTTACTTGTTTGAAGCATAAGTGGCTCTCAGAGTGTAGTTAATTTGAGTGAGTGCTCAGTCTCTAAGATGTAAATATTTAGTCAAACTTTGTCAAGAGTGTCACTAAACTCACCAATGTGCATTTCACAGCATGTCAGTGTGCTTCCCCTGTGTGTCCTGTGTATTTGTAGTTAAGCTTGTACTGTTAACAAGGGTACATAAGGAGAAGAGAGTACATGTATCTAACTGCTAAAAAGTTGTTTTAAAGTACAGTACAAAGGTCACCAGACATACTTTTGTATAGCCAGTTATAATACCGTACCTTTGTGAAAAAGGGCCCACTACAGAATATCAGCCCACCCCCCACTTTGGGCTCAATTTCCTGCTAAGGTCTAAAGTTTACTCTAATATGCGCCCATATGTAGCCGCCCCGGAACACGCATGCGCGATAACTATTAAGTGGGTGTGGTTAAGATCTCTAGCCATGCATGATCGTGCTGAAATGCAGCATAAGACGAACTAGGACTAGTTCTACGGCTGTTTGGCAGGTTATTTTTCGGTCGTGCCTCAATTATTTGAAGTGCAGTCCTGCCATTTGAGTTACAGTTGCTGTCAACAGTACCGTGAAGTATCGGCCCAATAAAAGCCGGACTGCCCTCGATTAGTAACCGTACTTGAGCAAGGCTGAAATCAATAGTAGCTGCAGCTACTATTCAAATAATGAAGATCACGTAGGTAGTTTACCTGGGCGCTCTTTTGCGTCTAACTGCGACAGTGATACTTCGAATATCGGCCCACCCCCCAGTCTAGATCCAATGTAAGGTGCACCGCCCATGGGCCCTTTTTCGCGAAGGTACAGTAATATCTTTTCAAGTTGTGGTATTAACATATTATGTAGGTCTACTTTGTGCTTCAAAAGAGCTTCTTCAGGTAGAGTTAGATACTCCCTTATTTGTTAAACAAGCAGTGAGGTATAGTATACCTAAGCGCAACGAGGCCCCAGTGTTGGGCATGTACATATGTAGGTGTATTTCTTTGCCTTGTTATAATTATTATTGATGTAGCAGGTGGTGAACTTGCTACTATATTGTTCTGTTGGTGAGCTACTGATACTTCCGGTCTTCAGGAGCTTGAGTTGATGATACAGGCTGATCTGTGTAAGCATTAAAGTACATGTAGCTATAGATCCATACGAGTATGGTAGAACTTGAAGGTTATCAGTGTTGCCAGGTCTACAGATTTAGCCGTATTCTACAGATTTATGTACTTGCATTGTATAAGATGGAAGTACGGACGAAAAGAGGCTTCTCTGGGTGACAAATTAGAAATAAAGTCATTAATGTGATAGAATAATGACATCAGTTTCTCTCTCCAACTGCTACGTATGATGTTATATTTATACTTAGAGAATAACTTTTGGTTTCCATGACTTCCTGTCTACCGTCAGGCTCTGGATTTATCAGGGAAGAAGCTTGTGTGGTAAAAGAAGGTTTGAGATCAACTAGCATGTGTGTGGGGGGGGGTCATTTTTTGCATTCAGCTGTTGTTACTTCATGCCCGTGCTATGGTGTTGAGAAGATCTAACTACAAGTGTGTGTATATGTATACTTGTGTATGTTGTGAGTTTTTCTATATGTGCCCTGAATGTGCATGTAGTTGTACTATACTAGAACCATAGCTTGCTCTTAGTGTGTATCATGCACACGTACACATATTTAGTATTTGGTTTTCTCTTTTTTGCTTCAGAGAGGGGATGGTGTGCTGATTACAGAAGATGACAAGAGAGAGTGGCTGGCCTGTATCGTACAGAAGGAACACACCTTAATGTGTGTGAACAATTTTCTAACATTCTGTCCTTCCATCCAATCCATAACGAGTGTCCATTGAAGTTATTCTCAGCACATGCTGGGTGGATGACGCTGCACCACATTCCTTGAATGAAAGCTGCTTTTGCTCGCAAACTAAAACTTGACTACTCGCCTTCCCCCATCGGTCATGTCACCTTATATTTTCATTATTTTTGTAAATTTTGATGGGGACAGCCTGGCTGAATCCATAACTACCATAGTTAAACCTCTTGTTCTGTCGTTTATGTAGGAGTCTGTACATGGATGCTGATGTACATGGATGACTGTATTGGAATGGTAACGTTTGTCGTGTGTGTTTATGTGTGTGTATTAGCAAGGGCATATACTGGCCATAGGCGGTGGCTGTGGGAGGGGAGCTTTCGGAGAGCCAGCACAGCTTTCCCAAAGATTATGTGTTAATCCTTTTATTCTGTTGTTTATATAGGAGTGTGATGCTGATGTACATGTATCGGAGTTCGTAAGGGGGTGCTGAAATCACAGCTTTGCTGGCCATAGGCAGGGGGTGTGGGAGTGGAGCTTTCATAAGTTTATTTATTATGTGTGAAAGCCAGCACATGTTAGCAAGGGCATATGTGGGAGTTATGTGCGAGGAAGCTTCTCGTAAGGGGAGTGCTCAGTTAGAGGGTGATAGTTTGTGGTGAAGTCGCAGCTTTGTGGGCCATAGGCGGTGGCTGTGGGAGGGGAGCTTTCGGAGAGCCAGCACAGCTTTCCCAAAGATTATGTGTTAATCCTTTTGTTCTGTTGTTTATATAGGAGTGTGATGCTGATGTACATGTATCGGAGTTCGTAAGGGGGTGCTGAAATCACAGCTTTGCTGGCCATAGGCAGGGGGTGCGGGAGTGGAGCTTTCATAAGTTTATTTATTTGTGTGAAAGCCAGCACATGTTAGCAAGGGCATATGTGGGAGTTATGTGCGAGGAAGCTTCTCGTAAGAGGAATGCTCAATTAGAGGGTGATAGTTTATGGTGAAGTCGCAGCTTTGTGGGCCATAGGCGGTGGCTGCGGGAGGGGAGCTTTCGGACAGCCAGCACAGCTTTCCCAAAGATTATGTGTTAATCCTTTTGTTCTGTTGTTTATGTAGGAGTGTGATGCTGATGTACATGTATCGGAGTTCGTAAGTGGGTGCTCAGAGGGGGCTGAAGGAGGGGAGCTTTCGGAGAGCCAGCACAGCTTTCCCAAAATTTATGTGTTAATCCTTTTATTCTGTTCTTTATATAGGAGTGTGATGCTGATGTACTTGTATCGGAGTTCGTAAGGGGGTGCTCAGAGGGGGCTGAAGGAGGGGAGCTTTTGGAGAGCCAGCACAGCTTTCCCAAAATTTGTGTTAATCCTTTTATTCTGTTCTTTATATAGGAGTGTGATGCTGATGTTCATGTATCGGAGTTCGTAAGGGGGTGCTCAGAGGGTGTGGTAGTGGCTGCGGGAGGGGAGCTTTCGTAGAGCCAGCACAGCTTTCCCAAAGATTATGTGTTAATCCTCTTGTTCTGTTGTTTATATAGGAGTGTGATGCTGATGTACATGTATTGGAGTTCGTAAGGGGGTGCTCAGAGGGTAAGGTAGTACTAGTTTAGGGTGAAATCACAGCTTTGCTGGCCATAGGCAGGGGGTGCGGGAGTGGAGCTTTCATAAATTTGTTTTGTGTGAAAGCCAGCACATGTTAGCAAGGGCATATGTGGGAGTTATGTGCGAGGAAGCTTCTCGTAAGGGGAATGCTCAGTTAGAGGGTGAGATAATAATAGTGAAGTCGCAGCTTTGTGGGCCGTAGGCAGTGGCTGCGGGAGGGGAGCTTTCGGAAAGTAAGCACAGGTTTCCCACAGATTATGTGTTAATCCTTATGTTATTTTGTTTATATAGGAATCTGATGCTGATGTATGTGTGTGTGCATGTGTGTGTATTGGAGCAGCAACTTTTGCCGTGTGTTTCTGTGTTAGTGTGTGTGTTTATGTGTGCATGTTTGCAAGGGCTTGTGTGGGAGCTATGTGGGAGGAAAGCTTCTCGTAAGGGGGGTACTCAGAGCATGAAGTGGTGATATTTTGTGGCGAAGTCACAGCTTTTGCTGGCCTTAGATGGTGGGTGCGGGAGGGAAGCTTTTAGGAAAGCCAGCACAGGTTTCCCACAGACTATGTGTTAATCTTTTTGTTCTGCTCTTTACATAGGAGTCTGATGCTGATGTGCATGTATAGGAGTTTTCATCTGTGCGTGTGTGTATCGGAGTGGTAATGTTTGTTGTGTGTTTATGTGTCCATGTTAGCAAGGGCGTATGTGGGAGGAAGCTTCTCGTAAGGGGTTGCTCAGTTAGATGGTGAGTGTTAGTGCATGTGTATGTGTGAGTGTTTTGGACTTTATGTGTGTGTTTATGTGCATGTTAGCAAGGGTGTATGTGGGAGCTATGTGGGAGGAAGCTTATTGTAAATGGGGTGGTCAGGTAGAATTAGTCCATGGAAAAGCGTGCATGGCCAGGGGAGCTTTTGTTCGGGGTTGCTCAGTTAGAGGATGAGGTAGTAATAGTCCATGGCGCATGGCAAGCCTGCTGGGGTAGATGCAGGAAGCTTTTCGTGCTTAGTTAGAAGGTAAGGTAGTAGTAATAGCCCTCAGTTAAGTCACCATGTATTCAACTGTAGATCTGATGTCGAGCAAGGGATCTGCACTCTACACGATGTCCAGAGGATAGGTAAGACATTTACACACACATAGGCTTGTAAGTAATTGTACCTATAATACTATGTTGGCTGTCCCTAAAATTTGCTTTCGATTCATTGGTAAACTCTAATGTACTTTTTCTTTGCTGATTTTTGTATCATTATTTTTGCCTTCTTGTATCTCATTTTCATTGTTGTACTTGATTGTTTTGTACTCCCTCCTCATTTTTAGCTGCTCATTGTAATATTCATTGTTTATTTCCTTCTTAATTTCCTTTTTGTAGCTCATTTTTATTTATTTCAACATTTCATTATTGTAATCATTCCTTACTATTCAATTTAATATGATGTAATCTGTTCTCTACAATTGGCTACGCGCACGCGCATCGTACGTACGTGCGCGTACCGCGCATATTGGTGTACAAAAAGCGCAAATATTGACATTGGATAGCGTATGAATGTTTGCGCGTAGTCCGATAGGATCGATTTCCATTCCCAGTATATAGACCAATGCATCGATAAGGAAGTTGCATTCCGCTTCTTCAAGCCTCCGTACGCTTGCAAACTGGGAATGAGATCGAGACCTACTTTGATACTGGTACTCGTTCGTGGACAGGAGGACCTCGGCAGCGTCAATTGCAGGCTAGATATGAGCGTGCGAAGGCACACCTTGCTATGTGTATATATACACCATGGCGCTTTTCTATAAACTTTTCGTGGATCATGGCTAGATCTCAGAGTTTGTCTCGAGCCATCCGAGGCGTGAACTCAACGGTACAATCTTTCATCGCGGTTTAATATTATGAACCTGTCTATTAACGCACTGTGGTCTTATGGAAGGGAAATCACATTACAAATATAATCGAGTCAACAGCATTATCACGTTTTAATTATTAGATAATTAGGATTAAGCTAGCTCTATATAGCTCTGCATAGCAGGTTGACAAGATTCAGACATTGAATCATTAATTTTGGTGTGAAGTGCCTGCAGGCTACACAGGCAGGGGCAACTATATGCAGGTGCCATGGGGCCATGGGAGGGGCTGCCTGTCAGATTGGTGGGGTGTATGTGTGCACTATGCATATGTGCTGATTGGCATTCTGGCATGCAATATCCCATGCATTGAAATGATGTATTGCCATTAACCCCATTAATTGTGACTGACCGTAATGATAATATTATTAAAGAAACAATTGTCAAGAAGAAGAGGGAATATAAAAAACAACAATACATGTAGATACAGTACAACAGATGTGTCAGCTAAGTACAGTTACACTGAATAACGGACCTTGCTCGTGGTTGATTGCTTTTCTGTCTGTGGTGATCACTGCAGGGGAGAGAGAGGTGAGAGCAGTGTTGTTTTAGTTAATCAAAACCAATACTAAAACCCCTTAGTTTTGCCTAATTTATGCCTTAGTTTTAATTACTAAAACTAAATTAATTGTGCTATGCCTTTCATAATTAAAAACTAAAACTAGCAAACTTGCATCAGACCATGCCATATACTAAACTAAAAAGAAAATGGTAAAAATCAGCTCATTTTAGTTAGTTAACTCATACCACTCTATTATCTATGGTTAACTAAACTAAAATCACTTTTAGTATGCCCTTTATCCTTTTAGTTTTAATTACTAAAACTAAACTAAAATGATCCTCTGCTCTTAATTAAAAACTAAAACTAACTAAAATCAACGAAGAGGACCTTAATTAAAATTAATAACTAACTAAAATTACTGAAGCCATACTAAAACAACACTAGGTGAGAGGGCTTCAATAATGTAACAACACAGGCACCGACACACAATTTATTGACACACACACCAGGCAGGGAGATGGGAGAGAGTGTGTGCGAGTGAGGAGCGGTATGAATGTTATTGCATA
Source organism: Stappiaceae bacterium (assembly GCA_964291365.2). Classification (GTDB taxonomy): domain Bacteria; phylum Pseudomonadota; class Alphaproteobacteria; order Rhizobiales; family Stappiaceae; genus JBDWFY01. The sequence goes on along the minus strand of OZ220044.1, from coordinate 115,621 downwards.
CCTCTTATGGACTTGCTAGTGTGTGTGTACTAGCAGTACGAATACTACTGTTATCCATTATACTAATACACACACTCACTAATGGAGCCACAGCGTTAAGCAGTGTGTCAGCTTCCCCTCAAAACCATTACAAACACCAACACCTAGAGAGAGAGAGAGAGAGTGAGGGTGCTTGAGTGTGCACTAGATCTTGGAAATGCTAAATATTATCCTCAAATAACACATTTGAATTCAACGGAGACTTCTTCCTCCAACTACAAGGAACGGCCATGGGTACCAAAATGGCCCCAGCATATGCTAACTTATTCATGGGGTCATTGGAACCTATCCTAGCATGGCTAGGACATCCATACATACTACTATGGAAAAGATACATTGACGCCATATTCCTAATATGGACAGGCACAGACGAACAACTCAACACATTCATCACAAACATCAACGAAGTCCGCCCCATGATCAAATTCACAAGACAGAAAAGAATTTATATTTTTGGTTGTGACGGTGTACAAAGGCCCAGACAGAGGCCTCCTGGATGTAAAAAAACACACATAAACCTGACCAACAAACAATTGTACATCCATAAGACCTCACACCATCCCAAAAATGTTAAAACCAAAAGGAGAAACACTAAGATACCTCCGCACAAACACACAAGGGGATACATTCAAACTTATTACGAATAAACTAAAAGACAAACCGTAATTGAAAGAGGCTACAAAGCGGAGGAAACTACAAGTATCACACTCTATATTCTCTTGTTGCATTGCTGTTTGTGACCCCAAGGGTGGCAACACTGATACTTATAATAACCTGTTTCTACCACCAGGGGACCACTGGTTATACCGACAGCACACATACACAGACAATCAAACAGTAAACACACCCCCCACCAGTTAACAAATAACTATACCAACTTCCCACAATATGAAACAACGGACATTAAACTTCCACAACGTTAACAGCACATACCTATAACCACACAGGAAGAACTAAGGACCATAGACATACTGTATGCGCCCTATTTAAAGCGCACCATAAACAGAGTAGCTCAAGGCCCGAGCTCAAGGCCCAGACCAACCACTGGCCCAACGACACTACGATCGAAACATCCACGCACTAAACATAACATCTAAAGACTCCCAAACAACCAGAACCAAACACACACAACATTCTCAAACAACAGCTGCCACACAATCATAAACTTACCATAGCTGGTGGGTGCCCTACTCTCAGGGCTACTCTCTGACTTGGCTGGTAGGAAAATGACAGTGATCGTTGGGGCATCATTGTATGCACTTGGAGGAACCTTACAGACGATTATACGCGCGATGACCTATTTCAGCGAAATTAATTGAATACGGTAAGCAATATTTGAGGCCACGCTATTGAAACTGTATTATCGCCTTTGGGAAAGACGTTGGGACGAGATGCTTACCTGGAGCGAAAAGAGCGATCGTCAAGGTAACTGCCAGTACCAAAAGGGGATGGTCGACGTCGATCTGTGGAGTGTGAAAAGCTATTCGAGTGGTAAGTGTGTGTGTGTGTGTGTGTGTGTGTGTGTGTGTGTGCGTTTGCGTTTATAGTATGAGTGTAGCTGTAAGAGCGTAGTTTTGATGTTATGGCAAAACATCGAGGAGGAAATGGAAGATGTACTTGTAAAACTTCCTACATCGAGTCCTACAGCTGTAATAACCTCTCACTTGATCTCCTCGATCTACGCCACCCATGTGCTGGTTATAGCTAATTATGGCTGTAGGGCATGTCACTGCTATCCTACTACCATTCTTTTGCCGTCTTAGCCCCGACCCAGTTTCTGTTGACTGGCAGTTGCTGTACTTTACCATCACAACCTTCTTATCCATCCAGGTGCTTGCAGAAACATCCTTCTTCTGAACAGTGAGTGAGTTGCCCCTGTGTGCAGTGTTACCGTAGTAATGAAATAATGTACTGTGCACATGCCTCATATTGTAAAGCATGTATGTTCGTTCTAAATAGGGCCTACTACTAGCATAGTACAATTTATTTGTATGCATGTGTATTATATTCTAAATAAGGCCCACTTATTCTAATTATTATGTCCTTGTTGTGTCAGTACTATAAATTTCTATGCACATGCACACACTTTCAGGCATACACACACACACACACACAGACACTGTATACATTTGCACATAATACATGACATTGTATAATATTCCATGCACACCCTTTCTCCCACACTTTTCTCCCTATTGTTTATATTATATAATATGTAGCTACTTACCCAGCCTCCTTCCCTTTGTTTGACATACATACACATCCCGATAATACCATACTAAATAGCACTTGTCCCCCACCCCCCCTCGTGCCCATGTAACCACTGCACACACCTATTTGGGAGTTTCGCCTTCTTTAGCATTTCTGGGAAGCCTTTGCGATCCTTCCTGGCTGTGCCACATGCGTATATGCCATCTTTAAGCTGGTCTTCCAGTAGGTTCACGCTCGTGAAATAATTGTCAAAGAAGACGTGGTGATGCTTCTTGTGCAGCTCAGACGTGAGTGATTTTACTACCTTAGCACCTAAACCCTTCTCGGCTGGTACATCTCGGCAAATCGTGAAGCAAGATGGTCAATGAGTGGTCTCACTTTCCCCAGACGATCATGCCCTGGACTTCCTTGTGGGACGAGCGTATCGTTATCAGTAAAATGAAGGTACCGGGATAGCTTGTGGAACCTGTCTCGAGAGATACGATCAGCTACGGGCGAATATTGGAGGAAAGGATCACGTTTCCAGTAGACATCAATGGATGGTAAGTTATTCATTGCCATTAGGATCTTGAAGCCTAGTAGAGCTTTGAGCTCTGCAACATCCATTTTGCTCCACTTACTAAACTTCTCGTCCCCCATCACCAGCTTAGCATAATTGTTTGTCTCCTTCACAATCATATCCAGGAGCTCAGGTGTAAAAAACAGCTGGAAACTTCCATAGGTGACTTTGAGATGGAAACAGCTGGGCCTACATAGGAGGAGAAAGAACTGATTGTGTTGCACTTGAGTGTTGTGGTCCACTGGGGCTTGGAGTCAGCAGCTGCCGAGTCCATGTCTGAATCTGGATCCATAGTGGAGTCCAAGACGTCATCATCAGGTGGAGCAGTAGGGTCTTCAGATAGAGAAGAATCATCATGGAGCTCATCATTGCTGTCATACCCACCTACATCTTCAAGATCGCAAAATTCGTCGTCACTACCTTCCATTGTTGGCTCATCGGGATCATCGAAGTCATCAAGTTCATCACCAATCTCACTACTGGCATCATCCCACCTCTCCATTACCTCATCCACCGTCATGCGGGCTCTTTTAGCCATCCTAGCTAGCAATAGTTTAGTGTAGTTTATAATAGTTTTATGAATATTCACTGCTATGATTTATATCTAACTGTGGCTTACATATTGCATGAAACTAAGCCCTTGTGGGAAGTCAGTCTTCCGGCGAAGTGAGGGCGTCAATAAGCTGTCGGTAGATCGTCGTGGCTCAGAGTCGAGGATCCGGAGGAGGTACGGCAGGAAGTGATGTATGATGGCGTTGTATGGTAAGGAATTTAATTAAAGCGATCAGGAATGCGGACCCCGCCCACAAGCTCAAACTAACGTTGCTCGTGGTAGTCCCCAGCCACGCTTTTCGTGCCTCTTCGTTGAGAGGGCTGCTAGATCTTAATGAGAAGGTGCAAGATTTCAAATTTTGAACCTCATCATAGCTTTCTACTTTGTAAATCAGCCATTTACTGGTGAGCAAAAACAAGAGGGGTGTTCTCGGGGAAAATACAACGTACGTCCTTAGAATCATCCTAAATCCTCAGATCCTTCATCAGACAGCTTGAAACCCAAGCGTTAAGATTCTCAAATTTTATGTACACTGTCTATGGAGCAAATTGCTGGGTGTGGTCTGTCACATGTTTCCTGTCGTACCTCCTCTGGTCGTGGCTGTGCAGAGTCGAACGATGATCAGCCCCGCCTAAGACACTCCAGATCGCGATAATTGCAGCTGGCCCGAATTCGGGTTAACCGCGTTTACACAACGCGCATGCGCTGGACGTATTCGGTACTATCGCGTATAATCGTTAATCATTGCGATCAACTACCGACGAACCCTCATAACAGACGATGAACGAAAATCACGAGTCAGATCACGATCGGACACTCACTAGTTCCGAGGCTATAATCGCATATTGTTGAACTTTCCGTGGACGACGTCTTTGACAGCCGGTGTCGTATTGGCCAAATGGCTGGAGAGATAACGATCAGACTTGGTACTGTGACTCTTCAGGTTGTGACTAGCTCCTCTAGCGAATCTTAGACTGTGGCATGGCTGCATTTTTCTCCAGCGTGGCCGAAAGGTTTTTGACGACCAATATTAAAAATGTCACATTTGATCTTGTCGATCTTTACCTTACAATGTCAACTCGGCACGCGCACATTATGTACGACATGTAAATTATGTGCTAAAGCTGAGCGAGGATTGCACTAAGTGTACCCCTAGTAGTCTACTACCACTACTAGTAGTACACTAGTCTCGTTCCCAGCCCCCACCCTCTGCGAGGGAAAAGGGGTCTGGTGAATTTGGACCGTTTTCTTGGTTTGGCCGGCTCAGTTTGCGCGCGCCGCAACTGTTGTACTGAAACAAACCTTGGACCTGATTGGTCAGTAATGCTGCTTGGGCGCGGGCCGACGATTCAAATTTATATAGCAGGCAATGGCGCTTTGCATTCCTGCGGTTGGCGAGTCATATGACTGCGCTAAAGCTGCAATCTCATTGGAGCGCTCTCTCTCTCTCTCTCTCTCTCTCTCTCTCTCTCTCTCTCTCTCTAGCTCCTTTAACTTAGATGCCTTTAAGCGCTCATACTCCAATGAGGATACAGCCACAAAAGGTGTTCCATTCTTCTGGGAGAACTTTGACTAGCACCACGTACAATTATAACAGTGAGCTAAAGAAGATGTTTATGGTGAGCAACCTGGTGTCTGGGATGATGCAGCGCATCGAGAAGCTGAGGAAGTATGCATTTGCCAGCGTTCTGATTCTAGGAGAGGAGGACAATGCAGCCATTGAGGGAGTGTGGGTCATGAGGGGACAGGAGCTTGCATTCAATGTAAGTATCAATGTACTGTGATAGTTGAAGTGTGGATGTTGACAATCTTCTGTAAAAACAATGGTTGTTTGTGTAGTTGGTGGAAGACTGGAACATTGATGCACCATCGTACACATTCGTCAAGCTGAACCCAGACAGCAAGGAAGACAGAGCAACAGTCAACAAGTACTGGGAAGGTGACTTTAATGGAAAGCAAAGAGAAGTTAAAGATGGAAAGATTTTTAAGTGAATGAAACTTCAATAGATCTAATATATTGGTGTACATGTCGTGACTGTAACATGGAAAAAAATTATTGTAGAAAATTTCATTTGGATTATGACCATAAATAGGTTTTTGCGCGGTGCGGCGCAGTACCGTCTAGTATAGTATAGTATGGTGCATATACATAGCGCATGCGCATAATGATTGACTAGGTGCGCGTGCGGCGCTACAGGCCGCGCGCCACCCGCTTCACATAAAAATTTCAAGCTGTATACTGATAAAAGGAAGATCGTATGACGAGGTATATGCTGAGCTAAAGTCATCATAATATTATAGGAGACAAGGGAAGGGGTCGTCACAGTACCAACACCTGGTACCGGCTACCTGTACCTAGGGCCTCAGTAGTACAGCTAGCAGCGTAGCCTGTACCCGTGGCAGGCCTCGAAGGGATCCTACTCGTTTTAACATGTTTGTGATGGCTAGCCGTCGGAAAAGAAATATCATTCCACTTAATGTTGTCCAAAAACGAGGACGAAAACACCGCATATCTAAAGAATTTGTGAATATCACTGTCCGTTCGGCAGTAGCAACACCACAGTCAACTCACACCTCGTCTGGACCAACAATTCATGAGACTGGAGAGGGTTGTAGTCAAGATCCTATGCCAGAATACTTGGCTGATCAACTGGAAGACCAAACCAGAATGCTGCATGAACCAGACTCATCTCAGAGTCAGCATACCAAACGCCAACTTAAGCAAAGCGAAAAGTGGAGAGAAAGCATCCATTCAGCTTTCAAAGCCGTAATAGAAGGAGAGAGTATGAAGAGCGATGAAACGTGTAGTAATTGTGGTGCCCCAGCAAATGTGCGTTGTCATCAGTGTGGGCCATATGTTTTTTTTTGCTCTGATTGTGGTGTAAGTTTTCATTCGAGATGGAATTATCATCATTACCCTGAGCTGTGGAAGGAATGAAATTGAGTCACGTCTTATTCAGGCTCAATAATAAATTATGCTTTTCATTCACTTAGGATGGCTGCCAGTTTATACCATTGGTTCTGCCAATACCAAGTATCACAACACATAAATGTGACAGTCAAACACATAGGATCGTTACGTGTTTCCACGTTGAAAGTATACATTCATTTCTATATATACACTATTACTGTTTACTACATGGAATAGGGATTCCAAGGAAACTAAGGGTTGCATTTTGTCACTGTGAACCTGATATAGTGACACTCGTACAACTTAATTATTGGCCTGCTACGCCCTCACGTCCAAGCATTGCAAACCCAGTTTATACGTAATTGTATTATTCACCCCATGCAGTCATGTTGATGCCTTGAGGCTGCTGTTGAGCTGACGGTTTGGTTGCTCTGTGGCATGTTGGACAACTCTGCAGCTTGCTAGAACTCTGTCCAGCTCTCTCCAGACCAACTCTGTGAACTACAGACTGTCTGTCAGCAGACACTCAACCAGGAAGCCATCCACACCCACTCACATCATAATAATTATGACCAATGTGGTAAATGTACCTACAGCTGTATAATCACTCAAACACAACTTGTAGATTCCGTATAGCTGGAAATTTTCACCAATTTCACCACCTGCTCTTGTTGGTGAAATTTTTTTATCCTTAAATTTTTTGTCCTGTGTTAATGATTACACAGAGAGCTTTACTGCATTGGTGCAAGTTTATTCCACAGAATATTTCTACAATGCAAAGGTAGCTGGGCTTGGCAAAACTTTTGTGCAGTGAAAATTTTCGGCTATATGGTATATACATGTACTCTTACTAGCTCTAGTGTCTGCTACTAGTTTCACATTAAGTGTATTTGTGTAAGAAGATAACCTTGTCCCCAGACCCTTCCCAGCCTTTCAATTTAGCATGCTGAAAAGCGGGAGGGCCTGGTATCAGAAGTCACATGCATGACGAACGCGTAGAGAGACCTACCAGTAAGCAGGGTGCATCAAAGGTCACGAAAATTTTGATGGCTCTCATTGCCAACGATCGAGATGTATGGTTCAAATGCCAGCTACCGAGTGTGGTACAATTCTTATGGACTATAGAGAGTAAGAAAATAAACTTGTAAAGACAGCGTGTGGCCTGCTTTTTGAAGAATCGAAGGGGCCTTTGACTGCTGGTCTTCGTGTCATCATGACGCAAAGTCATGTGACTTCTGATACCAGGCCTTCCCGCTTTTCAGCATGCAACATTGAAAAGCTGGGAAGGGCCTGGGGACGAGGCTATAAGAAGAGGGAAATGGTCTAACAAGTCACATGACTGCTCTTGTGGAGTAGGTGTGGTCTATCTGTGTCTCTCCTACACAGAATTTCCATGTAATATAGCTGCTGAGGTGTGCTTCAGGGAGCTGGACTTGGACATTATGGACGAGGCTCACAAAAGATCACTAAACACTGATGTACTCCATAAAAAGGGTGACAACCCCTTACCCAACTAACAATGCTCCCTTCTCAGGCTTCTGTCTCTTTATCATGACATTGTGTATCTTTTCTGACAGCTTAAGCCTTTCTCTTAGGGATGGGTTTTATCTATGTCTCTAAATAGCTAGGACTGTGAATAGTGTTCTAATTAATGGAAAATCAATTTCACGACCACTATAATACTGTAGATCTGGAAGTTTTCGTGTTAGTAACTTTTGTATGATGAATTTCGTGTTGAAATTTTTTAGTAAGAACAACCCCTTACTATGTTAACGTCAATAGTGTGCATGCATTCTTATAAGATTCATTTTCGTACATGTACCTGCCATCGACTACGAAAATATTTTTACAACTAAGATTTCCAGATTTACTGTACATGCATGTACTCTTGGCTGCATATATTCACACTCTCTTTCTCTCTCCCTGTCTGTCTCTCTCTTTGTTATCCTGTCCTCCCTCCAGGTTGTACTCAATGTAACGACCTCAAACTGTTTGTCACCTTGGCTACCATGGATGCTGTTAAATTCTCCAAATTTTCAGCAACGTTCCAACCTTCACAATCCCTGGTCAGTCTTTCCACTCAATATTTCCTCATAACCCCTCGGATAATTACATGGAGAATGCTATGTAGCAGGCCATTCAGATTCACCTAGAGGTCACTTTGAGGCAATATTGGGTCAGTTGTACATTGTGTGTGAAAGTGGTGTCATGTACATATTCATTCATTTGCAATTGTGCACACATGTATGGCCTGAATCCATTCCATGGCTCCAATCTTTAAAAGTATATGCATGAAAAAAAAAGTTCGGAAAGTGTTGCACTCAAGCTCCACCCTCTTTTTTTGTAAACGAGTGTGATTATCAAAGTCATAACAGGAAAATGTCCATTCAGATACAAACCTGGTATCTCACCCTTTCCCAGCTTCATGTACATGTAGGTCTACCACCCATAGCTATACTATGAATTACACCTATTCCAGCAGGAAGTAACCTTATAAAAGATCATTTAGAGTCTTACTACTTTTATTACATCATTAGCTGCATTCTGGTTTTTGTTCCTGTTTCATAGCTGCTTCCTTCACCGAGATATGATTGATCAATACCTACCCCTTCTATAAGATTAAGATATGCATATACCAACTATTACGCTGTGTAAGTGTAGCAGCTTCTGTGGTCTATTAGATAAGGCAGTCGACTCACTCGAACAAGAATTTCTTGATGATATTCATGAGAATTTAATTATATTCCATTGCGAAGCCCATTTTGATTTCTCCCCAATCCAATCCAGCCCTATAAATAGCCAAATCGAGCATACTATTAGTGCGGGGGCTAGATCAATAGTGAAAGTGTCCGCAGTCACCCTTACCAGTGTTCCAGGCTTAGATGCTCTGAATGTAGGGGAGGGTGGCCTTTTTTTAATTCCAAGCAACCAACACACTAAACAGAAATAAAAAGGCCACAAAACACCACAAAATATACCTGTAGTAGGGCATAAATATTGTACTGTGTGTATACTGCATTGTACATGTACAATTGATTCCTATTTTTTCCTGTTAGCTCTTTTATTATCACAATAATTTCAAAGCTTATTTTACAGTGGGTGGAGCTTGGATGTGGCTATTCTGAGCTATTTATTAAATATTCCACTTTGTGTACAATGCGGTATGCACACATACATACTGCAATCTTAAAGAGGTAGATACTTAGTGTTGCAACACACCAATGTATTAAATAGTTGTGGTTAATTAACCTGAATGTCCTCATTTCAACAATACATCAGTGTTCTCCCCAGCATACTTGAGGCATGTCGGCCCTGCAAGCCTTCAGAACAGATTTTGTTTGATGTGGGAAAAGAAAGAGACCAAAAGCTTTGATGTGACCACAGGCCATGCCCAAACCACGCTGTCCTACCATGCCTTGTATCATTCTTGGGGAGAGCACTGTACATGTACATTGTACATGTACATGTTCAGCTCAGAGGAGGTACGAAATTGTTAATATTCCATGTGACTCGCGCCCATACCAATGCGTGTCATCATGGGTGTGTCCCACATACAGTCGCTGTGTTGAAGGTTAAAAATTGCAGGATCCCCAAGGGATCCCAGCTTAAAATGATAGTGTAGTTTCAATTGCTGATCACGGCCATATAGTTTTGTTTGTGGGGATCCCAAGGGATCACCTTCGACAATTGTCGTCAAAGTTTTACTATGAAAAGTACATGTATAATGTATATGGGGATAAAAGGGGATGACACAGCTTTTGTGAGCGAGCACATGATCATTTCGTACCTCCTCTGATGTTTGGCTGCTATCAACACAGACATGGGTGAATGTTAGCCCCATCCATGTTAGGCTAAGCCTTGAACTATCATGGAGTATGCCCAGTGCCCTGGGGCCAGTGGTGATTACTATTGAGCTACATGACTTGTACATGTAGATGCATGTGTTGAGGTGGTGTGTGTATCTTTTAGAAGGGTGCTTAATCTCAAGCAATGAATTCTACATCACACTTCATAATATTATTATAATTAAAGGGTTCTCCCCTCTCTCATCTCACAACAGGTCATCCTTTCTATGTTGTCATGTAATTGGTTCTCCATTTTTTATGTCGCAATGTCTCTCTCTGTCTGTCTCTTCTGTGCCTACAGGTCATTGTATCTGTTGTATCAATCTTCATTTATTCTAAAGCTCGTGAGGAGGAGAGTGACCACCTCACCTACCTCCATGTCTACCAACAATGGAAGATCAACAAGTAAGCGCTCAAGCTAACCAGCTGTAGGCATGATAAAGAGATGAATGTTGTGATGTACAGTGGAAAATGTATACAATTGATAATGCTGTTTTAGTGCTTGATTATAGTGCTCTGTTTACAAATGTACATGTAAATGTTCTGGGGTTGTGTATGTGTGTGCGTATTTGCATGGTCTTGTACACCCTCACCTTGGGAGTTTCTGTGTGTGTGTGTATGCATGAGTATTTGCATGGTTTGTTAGCTTCACTTGTGTGTGTGTGTATTTGCATGGTCTTGTACACTCTGGAGCCTCTGTGTGTGTATGCATGAGTGTTTGTATGGTCTGTTACATGTAGCTTCACTTCATGAGCGAGCTTGCTTACTCAGCAAGTTCCAAGGTAGACTCCACCTTCCAATTATTACATTGTCTGAATGCTTGTACTGTGGTTGACTTGTGTGTACTCAACCACGGATGCTTGGATATACTGGGATACAACCAAGCTTGGCGTCATGCTCCAAGCAATACATTTATGAGATTTTTACTAGTTTGTATGAGAATTATGGTACTGTAGATACCCCTTCAATTCCTGACCAATCAGATTACAGTACTTTTGTTACATCCATGATTACGGTATGGCATTATTGTCTATTACTTCTATTGTTTTGTCTGCAGTAACAATAACACCTTGGACAGGGACCTTGAACCTACTAGCTCTGGTACCAACTGCCACATCACAGTACGTGACGTACCTCTCTCGGACCAGCCAAGGGAGCCAGCCCTTTCAGCGAAGATTTAATGGACTCACTGGATACAATTACAGGTACATTACAGGGTTTCTTACTGGATTTTCGTTAGGGAGAGAAGTACAAGTCAATCTTATGATAAAACACCACCATCTCTAGGGGGTCTGGGAGCATCCCTCCCAGAAAGATGTTTGAAATTTAAGACCTCTCAGACAGCATTTTAGATCCATTTTTACCAAAATTAACATTGATACGGAAGCTATGCAGTTTGTGATTACACTATACAATTGTATTTGAGATTTTATTACATGTACATGTATTAGTTTCAAGAATTTTGGGGGGAGGAAACCTGGTCTGGGGGGGGGGGGGGGAGATATCCCAGGGCACCCCCTCCAAATGAAACACTGGTTAGACATTTATAGATCAAGCAATCGCTGAATAAAATTATCTTGATCTTTTAAGTCATGATTTTTAATGCTTAATTTCATGATAATTACCATGTCATGTAGCCTCATCCCTTGGAGGGGGAAATATGTAGCTTGGGGGGGGGGGGGATACCCCCTACTTCCTCCCCCGCCCCGTATGAAACCAAGCTTTACATTGTACATATTCAGTTTTGTGTTTTACTGTCATGATTTTATTTAATGTTTAGGGGTGTACATGTATGTATCACAGGAGTGGTATAACCTCATCCCCAGGCTCATTCCCAGTTTTTCAATGTTTCATGCTGAAATTTGAAAACACTAGTAATGGGCCTGGGGATGTACGAGGCTATAGGAATAGAAGGCAATGATGTGTTTGTTCTGTGGTAGGCAACAAAACATAGTGTTTGCAATTGCCTAGCAACCAAAGTTATTATAGGCAAATTACCGGCTATGGGATGAGTGTAGGTGATCATAGGGTCGCCTGATGATAACTTCATCATCAAAGGAGTCATGGAGAAACAAATCAGTTACATGACATTAATTGGGGTGCACTCAACTATGCATCTCGTGCATCCCAATTAATTACTCTTTGTGTGCCTGTTTGCATTGTGGTTACGTTGTATGTGTACAATCATGCTGTACACAACATTTATCAGTTTGGCTGGTATCAACACGGATACATTAAGGAATGCTGAGGCCCCATCCATGCTAGATGAACTTTAACTGTAATAATTATATCATTGACAATTTTGATTACCAAAATTATTATTGTAACTTTCTGTCAAGAAAAATGAAAACGGCTCAAAGAGCAAAGACGGAGTGATAGATGAGGCTAAAAGAGCCAAAAAAAAGGTTTGTACCATGAAGTTGAGAATACATGTCATATAGATAACCACATACATGCTATAGCGTTCTGATGGAGTGGCTGTACATCGTTGTCTGCCATGCATGTACATGTAGCTGTATTTACAACACTAAACTATACACCACAGAGGAGGTATGAAATGATCACGTGCTCAGGCAAAAATGCTCTGTCATCACTTTCATCCCCATATACTTTACATAGTACTTAAACTTTGATGGTGGTTTTCAAGGGTGATCCCTCAGGATCCACAAGTAAAGGTAATATGACTGATCAGCGATCAAAACCATAACATTAGAGTTAGAGATCTCTAACTCAGGGATCCCGCAATTTTTTAGCTTCAAGACAGTGACTGTATGATGATGCACCCATGATGATAAGCATTGGTATTCGCAAAAGTGACGTGGAATATTAATGAATATGTACTTCCTTTGTATGCAACACATGTAGGACTGATTAATGTTTTTGCTTGCATCACTCTATTGGAATGCTTATCAGGCGTTTGTATGGGAGCTCAACACTATTTTCCTGATATAGTATTGATGAAGCTTAAAGAACAAAACTTTATTGCTGGTCAGCAAGGTTTGAAGGTTTGAGTGAGTGAAGTGGAGGTACCGGAGGGTGTGGCAATGGGAGCTGGCTGTACTGTGTGAATATTTTGGGAGAAAGGGGTGCCATCTTAATCTTAGACTACTGCTTCATTTTATTCTCATTCTTATAATTATTTAGATCGAGGTGAGGCTTAGGAAGTATGTGAACAGCTTGAGAAGTGCAGTGAAAAAATTATCTGGAGGAATTCACAAAATTGCTTTTATTCGATGTATACTGTACAGTATGCACCTACTCTAGCAAATGTCTTATCTGTCTTATATAATTATTATTATTATTATTTGTGTGAATGTAGCACACCGAAATAAAAAATGATGGAAATTTTGAGAGTATTAATTTTATTCTACTTTGTTGATAGAGTTTGTACGTGTTTTGTGTAATAATTTCAAATGCTGGTAAAGGTTTGATGGTCAAACTGTTGTACATGTATTACATGTTCATATTTCATCCTATCACCTCTTTCAATCTACGTACTTCTAGCAAGCCCACTATGACTATTCGAACATACATTGATGTAGCTAGTTATCTCAAAAAGAGAATGTTATGCCTGCCAAAATAATTCCAATAAAAGGTATATGCATATACCTACACTTTTAATTATGCTACAGGGAGAAGTACAAAAATTTAATTTGTTATTAAGGTATGTCTATCTATCGTATAAAAATTAAGTAGGTCTATCTTCTACAACCATACTAAACTTAAGGAGAAACCATCCTACGTACGGACGTCCTTATCCTATTCATTTCAGCTAGAAACTTTGTTGAGCATTGATTTGGCGAAACAGTCATCAGAATGCATTGGCGGATTTCTTCAGCATAGCACACAATATTAAACAGCGGATCAGAATGCATTGGTGGAATCAGGATTGCGAGCTCTTCAGCATACCAGACAATAATGGTGGATCCAGTAAATCGTCTTTAGTTAGCCTCGTCCCCAGGCTTCTCACGATTCCATATGGCTGAGTCAGCAAAATCTTGCCAATTAGCGATCGCGAACTAAGGGCAACCGCTATGAAGGCTGGGAACCATATTATTATTGTGTGAGTAACATGCCCCAGTGGCGTGCATGCCCGAGCTAAGGAACGTGGGAGGGGCTGGCAGCGCATGCGCAGATTCACTATTCGACGAGTCGACCTTCAGCGAAAGCAGCATGGCAGGCAAGGTGAGTCAGTACTTTGATTATTATAGTTATGCAGTGCTTGTTAAGAGTAACCATAGCTTTATATTGTATCGCAGTGTGTACAGCCTGCATGAATAATAACTTGTTGTTTGAGGTTTCATTGTGTACACACATAATAGAGTACACCCTTTGCCCACATGAAATATGCCGCCTCGGATTCACTGTGGGAGCAGACGCTGGCAAAAATCTTCGAGGCAGAAGAGCTGTTGACCAGTGTCAGAAGAGGTAGCTTACTCCAGTAACCAGCCGGCCAGTATTTAATAATACAACTAGTACGGTACACAGTTTGAACAAACGTCCCAGGCATAAATAATAGGCCGATACTATTGCCACCGAAAATTCGGTGGTTATTAGGACCACAGACTTACTGCTGCCACCGACCGGTGCCTTTACAGCTGAAATGTTGCTCCTGCCACCGATTGTACTTACCTTGTAGCTTATGGCAGAACGCGGACTTCGAATCCGGGCGAGACTCCGCCTACTGGTACGGCATGCCGCGCCGCTCCCTGTCACTTCGCGCGCATGCAACATGCATGTGCTACATACACGGCTGTAAAAAGCGGAGCCATGGATGTTGGGACGGCATACGAGGATTTCAAAGCCTTTGAAGAATGTCTTGAGAAGCTTAAGAAGGAGCACCATCACCCTCTTCGTGTTTAGAGTGCGGAGGATTACAATGAAATAGTCATGATTGCCGCAACTCATATCCTTCATGATATTAAACCTACTCAAAAGCCAGAGCTACTTATTATGTAAGAAGGGGATTAATTGTAAGCTGATAGCCTGGCTTTAGCAATCTGGAAAATTTAAACCAGGAAACCCCACTTATTTAATTAAGATGAGAAGGAAACGTGTCACAGACTCAAAATCTGAAAAAGATGGGATGGAAATTGACCTTAGCAAGTGTGAGTCTTCAGATGATGAAATGGAATCACCGGAATTTAATTACCGTAAATGATCAAAATGTTTATAAAGACGCTCTTCAATCACTAAAGTCTGATCATGAATGCCGTCCCATTAATGTTGGACAGCAAATGCTCCTTGAGAAATTCCCTAACACTGCAAGTCTTCATGATACATGCTTCTGTGATACCCTGGCGTTTTTGTGACCCTCCTAAGGATGTTATGCAGATTTTGAACGTCATGAACACACACTAGATTTGTATCCCCAGCAAAGATTGTAAGCCAGGCACTGTTAAGGTTTATGATAGCCTACGATCAGGGGATTTGCCCCTGTCAGTCAACTGAGAAGTCATTGTAGCTTTGGTAAAACTAGTGTGATAAAAAGATTTTTCTCCTTTTTCCCCGCTGTCCAGCAACAGTCCAATTCATTAAGTTGTGGACTGTTTGCTTTGGCCTATGCTTCTACTCTGTGTGAAGGAAAGATCCGACCAAGATGAAATATGATTCCTCTTATGTGAACTCATTTCCTTGATTGTCTTCAAAAAAAGAAGTTCACTGCATTTCCGTCAACTATAGTTCCATGGGGCCAAACCACTAGCTATCAACCAGTTTCAAAATCTACTGTGTTTGTTGTCTCATGACCAGAGTAGGTAGCTATAAGGGTGATAAAATGGTATTCTGTGATCAGTGCAAAAAGTGGTTCCATTTCGTGTGTATAGGCTTGGATCTAGACTCCCACCTGGATGATACATGGATGTGTACAAGTTGCAGTGACTAGCTAACTAGCTACAATATTATAACTGTATTGTAATATGTTTGTGCACTATATACTCTCCTCTATTTAAATGAAATTTCATTATAATATTACTATGACAATGGTAGACTGGACGTACGTACTTGCCCTTGCCCCGCCCTACAACATCACAGTTCTATTATTAAAAGTCCCGAGATTGTGATCGGTTGCAGCAGAGAGATCGTGGCTACTAAAGGCACCGACCGGTGGCACCAGCAGATTCGTGGCTATTTCGGACACCGATTCACCGGTGGTAGGAGCCATTCCGTAAATAATATTATTTCTAAGATGACTACAATGTCATAATTATAAGTTTGCATGGCTATGTGGCACAACTGTTGTTGCTAACATTACAAAATTCACAAATTTGAAAGTCACGACCAAAAAGCGCCGTGTTTCTTGACTGCTCATTAAGAACATTAATTAGCCAATTAATGTCATGTATTTGTTTGCATACATAGAAATAACTAACAATGATCACTATGACACAATAATGTTAATATCAATTTTACAGTGTCCCTAGCTAGCACAGCTCTAGTAGGCTTGCATTGCTAGCCTGTTATCGAGCTTGTACAATAAGCATCGACTGTCAAGTTGATCATCATATTTATCTGAGTCGACTCTGAAAATGCATCAGCTCTAATTCATTATTATGGTGTCCTATAATAATTATACATTTTACACTATAAATTATTTCGAAACAGTATTATTCTGTGCACACGCAGATTGTACAAACATGATGTCCATACGTATAATCCATGCATAGCCACTCTGTATGTGCAGATGTTTTCAAAATTAACTTTATGCTGCACCTGGAACTGTAACTACAAAATTTGTACAATGCAATAGGTACCTCTCTGTACTAGTGTATATGCACGGCTGACAAGACAGTGGAGTCCACTTAAATAATAGTTTTTACAGTGTGGTCAGTATTAATGTAAACGGTTAGCACTCAAAACTGTAAGTTGTGGCTAAGTAACCATGCACCGTGCTCCTCTATTACTGTATGTATTATGTATAGTGTCCACACTAAAGCAGCTGTGATTAGACATTAATTTGGGCAATAACGTACGAACGTTATCTAGTATTTTACCTCTCTTATAAATGTAGGACTAGGAGACGTCCTTTGTGAATTCGGAGATCCTGCTGTATCTGATGCCACTGCTGAAAGCAAGCCAACGAAGGTTCTCTGCATTATATTAGCCACTATACTTACATTAATTATATGTATACCTGTTACCTAAATGGTAGTTGGCTTCAAATTAAAATTTTCACCCGTAATGTTTTCTACTTCTCAGTGCAAAAAATTAATAAGTGTGCTATAAGTTAGTTATGGAAGCTTAGCTGATGCTGACAAGTACGTGAATGGGCCATCATAAGGGAGGTTTTTGCCTGCTAGCTACTGTACCAGTACCAGCTACAGCTGATTCATTATCCTTGAGAGTAGAGAGATACACTAACTTTGTTGGATACCCTAATAGTGTGTGTGTGTGTGTATGTGTGCGCACGCACGCGCGTGTGTGCACCAATAGGGCAGAGTTCCACATCTTTACGCAGTTTGGGGGTGACTTTCAGTCCCAGTGCAACCACAAACCACTAATTATCCCCATTGTACAGCTCTGCACACACATGGGAGTCTGTAAACGGTAGACTGGACTGACCTTTGATCTCAACTCATGTGCCAGGTAGGTACATGTACATGTACTAGCATACTTGTTACTGCCTGTGGTTGTGTATTATACTACCACTAAACAGTGCATGTTGTAGAGATATAGTAGGAGTGGATTAGGCTTTAGTAAATTATGCTGGCATAATTGTGAGCATTATAGGGATGTCCTGGCTTACATCTGCTCACAAATTTTAAAACAAGCAGGTGTTTTTTGTAGTCACTGAGTACTTGGAGACTAAAGCAACTAGTTAGAGACTCACAGAGGCTAACACAGGCTAGTCATTGACCTCAACTAAGATAACTTTTGACCCTGAGTGAATGACATCATACTATATATTACTTACAAACAGCTTCACAGAAAGACAAGCACGCTGTATGGAAGACTACATAGAGACCTCTGTAATGCTCCAATACAATAATAGATGACTGATGACATGTTCCTTTTTTTTTGTATCAAAGTACAAAGAATTGACAAAAATAATGCCAATATCTTGAGCATTATAAGGGCTACCTTGAGCATTATAGGGGCATTCCTGAGCATTATAGGGCCATTATCTGGGAATTTGAGAATAGCATTATAGGCCAAAATTTTAGCATAATTTACAAAAGCCTAGAGTGGATATGGGAGAAATATAGTACTATAGCCGGATGATCGACCTGAGGCTTATAAAACCAGCCATAACTTAGCAATGGGTTGTCATAAAAACAGGAAACAAAAACCACAAGGTAGCTGAGAGATTACTGTCTCTCTTGAGGTTTGAATCAAGCAAATCGGTTAAGAACGTGCCATGCAATTTCAAATTTTAGCTCTATGGAAATTTGTATGTAAAATAATTTCCAGCATGTCGATTGTAGTTCGTGCATGCTTCATCTGTTCAACGGGAAACACCCAGTGCTAATATATAGGCCTCATTGAGAGGAAGCTATTCACACCTTAACCATAAGGATTACTATCACTGCCACTCTGATATTGAGATTGAGCCAAAACATCGGGCATCCGGAATCACTACTGTACTATAGCTGTGCATGGTCCCAGCTCCATAACTATAATATACCCCTGAAAAATGATTGATATTGTTCCACTCTGTAGATGTGGTATGGTAAAATATGTACTCCTAGAGCAGCCAGCAGCCACCTCTGGATGGATGCACACACTTCAGACAACACACCCACACATACAGCAACTGTTCTCAGCATTAAAAACAATATTATACCACTCACAACAAAATTACTAAAAACACAGTTGATCATACATGTACAATGTGTTACACATGTATAATATTATTTACAGCATTTCAATTTGAATGTATTGTGGTGGTGATGCTGTAATTAAATTTTTATTAGTTTGATACCAGTTTTGCTGATGTTCTTTGAATTTTCCATGTATTCTGTCCCCAACCTAGCCCTGCAACTCAGCAAATGCACTCTCAGAGGTCTACCTGTGGAATATATAATGATGTCAAGAGTATATAATAGGAAGAGAGAGGGAGAGTATCCTACTCCATATACTGCTGTGCAAACGCGTTGCGGATAATTAAATTTGAGTGGTTGACTCAAACAAGCTGTGAAACCAACAGTGTGGCAGTTGGTTAGTACCAAGGTGGGCTGTCATAGACCAATTATTGGCCAACACTCACTTAACTTACAAGGTGGTTGTGCAGTATACTACAGTTTACAGGAATATACAGGTTTAATTATCCGCAATGCATTTGCACAGCAGTATACAGAGTAGGATATTCTCCCTCTCTCTTCTATTATGTTTTCTTGATGATGTAAATGATAATTCACTCCCTAATTAAACAAACTCACCGTAGAAAATCAGACTTGTATATTGTTTTGCCACACGTTCCTCACTGGTCACCTTGGCCTGTATATAGTCAAAGAAATGACATCATAATGATGTAGTTGATAATTATAAAAAATGTCTTGTACATACCTCATGCAAATTAATAAACAATACACATACATAAATCAATGTACACTATGGAAGCTTTAGGACTTTAATTAAAGGGATATCCTCTCAATGCCTTTCTCCTATGCATCTTTGTCCAGACCTCAGACTCTACTCTACCGTAGGAAAGTTAGCCACAGCTATAAATCTTTATAATTACAGGGGCATTACCTCATTACCTCGTGAGTGAGGTTATCATTAAGATCGTGAATCATAGTGCGTATAAAAATTAATCGAGACACAAGCAATAATTACAATTGCAGTATACAGAAAAACGTAGATTGTACAGTGACACTACATCCCTAAATTTTTTAGGTCTGCATCATGAAGTAGAGTTGTCAGAGCACATACCCCATGTGTACTGCTCGGCATTTTCCATAGTGTGTGTCTGTGTGTGCCATAATATAATAGCCAACAGTTTGTGACTCAACAACCCTTACATGTACCTGCATTTAGCTCGAGCATGTGCAATCGAAACAGCATGTGTGCATAATGCAGTGCTAGGTGTGGTTAATAGGCATGGCCGATCTTACAGCATGGTTTCTAGCATTCATTACTGGCGTAAGAACTGGGGGGGGGAGGGAGGGAGGCTGTAGCTCCCCCCATCTCTAGAGCGGGGCCACATCCCCAATATGCTAACATAAGAGCTTACCTAAGTGTTTAATAGTAACACCTAGCTATATTTAGACATGATCGAAGACAACACGCATAATACATGTAGCCATAATAATTATTAGCACTGTTAGTAATCTATCTCAGATGGGAAATAACCAATCACCTTCAAATTCACACTAATCTTTACAGTAAGGACACATCTAACAGTAAGGACATTATGTTAGCCAGTGGAACAATGTCCCCACACACCTCAAGATAAACCACATTGTAGAAGTTACACCACTGGTGTGGCTACATGGACTATCACTACACAATCTCTATAGCATAAGCTGAAAGGTCAGGTCAACCAGGTGAGACTAAAAATACCCGCACAAGCATGCTAGCTTTCTCTAATACGAGGTAGCCTTGCCCCCTAGCATTGAAAAGCTGGGCAGGGACAAGATTATTTAGGAGACTATCTGACCTTCCACCAGTGAGGTGAGTTTGATCTTGTCTCCTAAAGGTGCTTCTTGATCGCAGGGATGATGGCAGTGTGAGCTGAGACAAGGCTCCATGCAAAGAGAGGGCAGCAAATCTAAAGCTGACAGACGAACTGTGTTGTGCATGTATGTGTGTGTGTGTGTGTGTGTGTGTGTGTGTGTGTGTGTGTGTAGAGAGAGAGTTAAGAATGCCCAACAGAGAACAGTAGTGTACATACATGTGCATGCACACATACAACTGTACACAAAATTGAACTACATGTGGCTAGCTATTGTGACTGATGACTTTCTCAAGCAAACATTCCAACAGAAGAGAGCCAGGGACACAGAAACGGACCTGACACTAGAACCAATCAAAAGGCCCCGTATAACCACAATGGTTTTGAACAACACGGTAGACAGAAATGCAGCCATCACAGCTCATTGAAGCAGTGAATGAGGTAGGCTCAGAACTAAATCAATCTAACATGCATAATATTAACTCACACTCCGCCCCCCCGGCAGCTAGACAACAAAAAGCCCCTGCCCCCACAGAACCCTCCATAGCAAAGAGGATGAGGGCAGAGGAGGATACAGAGGAGGAAGAGGAAATGAAAAAGGAAGCAGAGGAAGAGGCCGCACCTACTAAACAGACAGAAACTGAAAAGACAGACTTAATGCCATATAAAGACAGAAAGTAAGAATCAAACATAATCCTAACTGTAACAACACTGTAAGCCTATCAACATATTCTCTGTCTAGTGCTGAACGTAGTATACTATCAAAGGTCTCATTTATTCCCGAGACCAAGTCTATAGACCACATTGATATAGCTACAGGACTCTCGAAGCTTCGTAAAAAATTCTTGTACAATACAAACTAGCTACTAAATAAAAAACCTTACTTCAATCACAATACAACAACACCACACTGTCAAACAGTACCGGTACCCAACCTAACTCAACCTTTGATCCATGGGAAAAAATCAAACATTCAAGTGAAAAATAATTCCCTTACTAGGGCCAAAAGCAAAAACACGTTCCTCAATCTATTTCTAAACAAACTAGACCAAGAAATTATCTCCCTAGGTACAAACAACAAACAAATTAAAGGTGACAATATCACCAAAGCCGAAAGAGCAGCAATCAAATCGTTAAAGAACAACAAAGATATAGTCATCAACAAAGCCAACAGAGGATCAACCATTGTAGTGTTAAACAAATGCAACTACATTGAGGAAGGCCTAAAAAATCCAGACGAACCAAAAGTATACAAACAACTCAAAGCAGACACCACTGCCTTCATAAGAATCTATATTATGAAATTCCTAGTTGAACTTAGATTCCAAAAATGGATGCCAATGGAATTTGTCGACTTCTGTACACCCTCCGTACAATTCAGAACCTCACAACTCTACTTCCTAAAAAAGATACTCAAAAACCCAATGGGCATAAGACCTAATGTTTCCAGTCTCAATAGCGTAACTGAGAACATCTCAAGTTTCGTAGACTACTGGCTTCAACTACTAGTCAAACAACTCCCGTCCTATCTAAAACACACCAAGGAACTTGTCGACCTAATCACAACCACTCAAATTCCACTAAACAGTACTCTAGTCAGTATTGATGTATCCTCACTATATACGAACATACCACACAAAGATGGCATCACATCCAGCGTCAATGCCCTCAAATGGGACCAAAATCCACACCCTCTACGGCCACCAATTGAGTTCTGGAGGAAATGCTAAACATTGTCCTCAAGAATAACGTCTTTGAATTCAACAGAGACTTCTTCCTCCAACTACAAGGAACGGCCATGGGCACCAAAATGGCCCCAGCATATTATGCTAAGCTATTCATGGGGTCATTGGAACCTATCCTAGCATGGCTAGGACATCCATACATACTACTATGGAAAAGATACATTGACGACATATTCCTAATATGGACAGGCACAGACGAACAACTAAATACATTCATCACAAACATCAACAAAGTCCACCCCACGATCAAATTTACACACAAATTTAATAAGACAGAAATGAACTTAGATTTTCGGATGTTACAGTCTACAAAGGCCCAAACTTCAAAGACAGAGGCCTCCTGGATGTTAAAACACATGTAAGACCGACCAACAAACAATTGTACATCCACAAAACCTCATACCACCCAAAAAGTGTGAAAACAGCCATCCCAAAAGGAGAAACACTAAGACAACTCCCCACAAACACACAAGGGGATACACTCAAACTTATTACAAATAAAGACAAACTCATTGAAAGAGGCTACAAAGCGGAGGAAATTACAAGTATCATTCGACAATATCCCTTCCATAACCACACTCAACTCACCAAGAACAACAACAAAGCAGCAACCACACCCCCAGTAGTCCTCCCGGTCAAATTCAGTCCCATATGCAAGGACATTAGGGAAATTCTATACACATATTGGCCGGATATCGAACATGACACACTACTTAATGCCATATTCCCTAACAAACCAATGATAGCATACAAACTGAGGTGGACATGCTAGGATGTGTGTACTAGCAGCACGAATGCTACTCTTTTAATGCTACTACTATATCCCTAGCATTTTGAATAATTATAATTTATGGCTTAGTATTAAATACATCATAAATCCACGATCGGGAGCTACTATTGGGTTACGGGGGGTACATCTCGACATAAGCTATAGCAAATTAATATTCGGTATGGAGTTCCCAGGGGCCATGACAAGCACGACTTTGCAGAGCTCACCAGTTTCAGTGTGTCTTAGCCTTCAGCTGGATTGCTCACTCTGCTCCAGCATCTCTTTTATGGATCCAGCGCTCATTGACACGGAATCGTAGGCCTGGGAACGAGACTTCCATTCCGTTTCCAATCCGATCTGCTCACGCGTATCAGATATCAGATCTGGAGCTCTGACAAGTGTACTGGAACCGGGTTGCAATGTATCACGCGCGTCCACACACGCAATGTTTTATGTGGTTGCGCGTTCTGCTGAAGAGGCTTATAAATATTCACGTCCATGCGCAATTAATGTATCGATAAAATTAGACTAATCAGGCATTTACAAGCAAATTGAAGTGCCTGTAGTTATGTCCCATGCGCATGATATTCTCTGCACCTATGCAGACAGTAATCATGTGAGTGTCCGTGTGTGTGTGTGTGTGTGTGTGTGTGTGTGTGTGTGTGTGTGTGTGTGTGTGTGTGTATGTGAAGATGTAGATGTAGATAGCTGCTCTTGAAAAGTTCTCATTGAGCTCATGCACATATAATATTATGCTTCTATAACAGGGAGAGAGAGATAGGTGTGAATATAAGGTGTGTAGCTATTGGCAGGGAACTAAGGAGAGAGTGAGGGAAGACTAGACATGACAGTCACATAAGTCTACGTTACTTTTAATTGTGTGCCCACGCACTCTCCATGGGCTCAAAAGAAACAATAGCTCTCACAAAAGACTGTTCATAGTTAATTAATTAAGATTTCACATCATGTGCTGAATAATTAGCATATAATTAGCTACATGCATCGTGTACATGGCCCCTGCTTTGATTGGTGTACAAGCGCCCAAGGTCATTCGTTCTCTTCGAAGCTATCGCAACCGTGAATTACCGTGTGATTTCTACTATGATTGACTCCTCTGACAGGGGCCCGAGCAGTCTCCATCGCTATGGCGTTATGGGATGTAATGTAAGTGGCATGGGAAAACGTAACATAGCTTATGGGCTACGAGCGCCCAAGTTGGGCAACTAGCTACAGGCAAATTACTTCACTTGCGTTCGAACGTGCGTTCGCTCTAACAAGGGGAGTCAGACGGGGAAGGGGGAAAGGGGGAGGGGGTGGCGTACAGACTGATAGGTAGCTTTACGGAATTCCTTGTTATTACCTATTGTTTTGGGCAATGTATTCTTGGATTCCATGTGTCCAATAGTCCAGCGTACCTAGCTAGATTCCACTCGTGATCGTGCCTCGATATCTGGCGCACGCTATGCCCATATGTTGGAACGCTTGTGAAAGATATTTTGTAGTCTATAGGAGACTGGTGTTCATGTGTGCATTCTTGTCAGCTGCTCGCTAGTGAACTTGATGTTCGGGGACTATTGATCGTGATCGAAAAAGGAGGAACTCAGTGAGCGACGTTTCCATGTGAGTGTTTGATGTAGCTAAGTTTCAACTTTGATTGTAAAGGTCTTGGCATGATTAGGTCACTCCAAATAAATTACTTGTTTCTCATCCCCCCTCAGCCCTAAAATTGATTCGGGCGGGCGTCATTTTTGGCGAGTAATGGTCGTCCAGATCACAAGTTTTGTTGGAAATGGTCGTCAAAATTACGAGTTCAACTCGCTCAAAAATTGAAGCGGTATAGTTTTGGTACAAATGTGACTGGTGTCATAGCGGATTTGTTCCGCCTCGCCAAAGTTCCCGCGGAACAAATTCGCTAGCGGATACGTTCCGCCGGAAAGAATACGCTAGCGTACACATTCCGCCCGGATAATCTACGCGACCGCGTAAATGTTCCGGCCCGCGCAAATGTTCCGCCTAGTAAAATGTGCTATTATACTTCTCAGTCAGAACTTTTCAGTATCACTGGCTTTTAAACTCGTTATTATGCATGGTTATGATGATAGGCTAACCTAAGATAAAATCTAACAAATGCTTGAACTAAAGAAAAGTGTACCACGCCCATTTAGGATACACGAAGGTCAAGGCTTATAGCGATTGCAGAGTAGCTTGAAGGAAGGAACAAACACTTCACCGTCTTCAGATTTTTGTGTACTAGTAGCTATACTATCAATAATTCGTTGAAGCCTTCTGTGGACAATCGCCTGGACATTGCCATTGGTCACCATCATGCATATTAAAGGCTGTTTGATCCACGCCCACACCAAATGCATAATTATGTGCATGTCACTCCGCACCCGGGCAGAAGCATATGAAGTGGCTATGCCACTCCTGGGACCACCAGAGAAGCTCCAATTATTAAAATGGAACATGTGCTTTGACGCTGGTTGCACCTGTCTCAAAGAATCATCGACCGTTATCCATCCGGAACAAATCCGCTGATTTTCTGGAAATCCGGAACAAATCCGCTAGCGAATAAATTCCGGCGGAACAAATTCGCGGACCGGAACAAATTCGCTGTGACACCGGATTTGAGAAAACCCTCCGTATGGGATCCGCGCGCTATTCGCACAATGCGCGTTTTTAATAGCTATGGTCAAAAACTCTCAAAGTTCAGATTTGTCCATATCCATGCCAAAGGACCTTTCTTCTAACTGTTCCCGTCGCCTACGGAGCCTAGTTGTAAGATACCAAGGCGAAATAAGCCTTTATTCACAGGCTCCTCGATCTACCTAGTCTATGCAGCTGCCGTTTACGGAGCCCCTTGCTAAGGGCAATAATTATCTAGATACTGCTAGATTCGTCGAAATACTGAACGTTGACTCACCTTTTAAGCTTCTTAGGCATCGAAGAAGTGGCACTCGTTATAGACGACGAAGTTCGAGAGCAGCTCGACCTTTGCGCTCTTTTCGGACGGCTCCGCCCACGGGTTGAATTAATTGATTTCCGGTTCACGCGTAATATACGGATACGCTATACGCGTGCATAGCAACGCCTTTAGACCGTAATTTCTTGTTTTCTATGGTTGTAGCGCGATCGCAAACAAAGCGGGCTATCTCCAAAGCGAAGCGCGCGATCAGCCTAAAACTTGCAGGTGGGTTAGCTCTATGGTAGAGCTTATCAAAGATGCATCAAACTCAATTTTCACAAAAAATCCCATAACGAGGGTTTTCTCAAATCCGGTCACAAATGGAATTACATGCGGGCGGAAATAATGGAGGGATGAGAAACAACTAATTGATTTGGAGTGGCCTTACCTAAGGTCGAGTGACACAGGATAATGTACAGCATACATTATTATACTGCTAAGCAGGGGAGTTGTGTGGGTTGTCGTTGAAGACAGTGACCGTGCTCTGTGTGTGACCGTAAACAGCCGATTCAGTTGGGAGGGGGATAAGGATACATTTTACCAAAGAAGATCGTATGCAACTTGCAACATCTGTAAAGCAGTACGTACTGCTAGTGTGTAAGGTGTGGGCGAGATACTAATGTGTATGATTTGTGTGGTCTAGATCTAAACTTGTTGGGCAGCTCTGCGTACTCAAGACCTGGGTCAAGTATTGAACAGCGATTTCTCATTAATGCACACCATATGTTGAAGTGCATTTAGTCATGTGACTTACTAGCTAAATGTTGGTAAAAATAAAGATCACTCGAGGTGGAGAACTTATCCTCCCCTCCTTAGTTTGTCCTCTTACTGATATCAAGAGATGGAATATCGCCTAGGATCTACGTGGAGGACGGACACAGCAAAAAATGGTAGGCATGACGGCCCCGTCTTTTGACCGTATTTCCCACAAAGACGGTAATCCGTACGGGAAATTTACGGGATGAACACGGTACCGTCTGTGCCCGTAATGGGACCAAATAGACGGGCATACTGGGACGGGCACCGTCGATTTTCCCGTTTTGTACCGCGTTTACCCGTCCATTTCTCCGTCTTGTCGACAAAGTGACACGTAGCGGTGCCCGTACTCGCCTTCTCTGAAACGGGTAGCATGCGGCCATTGTCTTACTTCAAAACCATGAATATCATTATTATATAGCTAGTAGTACGGCTAGCGCTACGTATCAGCGCGCAGCGCTGGTGGAATCCACAATGTCATGAAAAAAATCAATACAAATAGAACAGCAACAAACAATATCAGTGTATATACACTTACAAATAAATAAAGATCAGCCAATACCTCATAATATGAAGTTATCAATGTTACATGTAGTCGTAGTCACTGTTTTTAATTTTCACTATGCAGGTATGAGAGCTCAAACAGCAACGGCTACTCTGTGTAGTCAAATCTACAGATATGGAGATATTTGGTGTTGACATTAACAATAGTGATACAGAAAATCTTCTATCACCTTAGTGAATGAGATGCCAAAGAAAGCGGAGCTTTGAAAAGTTTACTCTTAGTAATCTTAGGCCTGGAGATAGAAAGCAAAAGCAACAATACTACTATTATTATGCACACACAAAGTTCATGATGAAATTTTATACCTGTTAGTGATGAGGACACTGAGGTAGCTACGCATGTTTATTTAGCTAGTTACACCATGACCAGTGTCACTGTAGAATGAGAGCAACATAATGTTATTATAATGTAATGTGGAAAGCACTGGATATTGCTATTATTACCTTTCGTTATTATTGTGTATGTAACTATCATTGTAGACAACAGTGTGCATGGTGTTTTAAATAGTAGCATTCACATTTCTGAGGTGATTCTGGCCTGCATGTTGTACAAGTTCATATGTAAAAATAAACTGTTTTACAACTACTACATGTATGTACCTGATAGTAAAATCTGATGTAGTAGATGCACCTGTACATACAAAGGAGTAGGATAATGTACCATGTACATCATAATAACTCACCTATTGTTACTACTGAAAATATCATAGAGCTACCGCATTACATGTTGCAAGTCCAAAATATCTTGGCTATGAGTAATGGCAGGTACAAAATTTAATGTAATGATGAGTGTACATCAGGACATCTCTTACCCGACCATGAGCAACTTGCATAGGTGTCACAGGAAAACGTAGCCGCGTGAACTGTGCACGTATACAGGGAGAACGAGGTCCGCGTTCGCCGTATAGACGAGCTTGGAACGGAATCTCCGATGTCCAGGATAACGAGTACCGTTGTCGCCCGTATTGGGATCACTTTTTACGGACTATTTCACTGAGTCCGCTATCAGATCCGTGCTGAGTCCGTCTAGATACTCCGTTTTATCCAGTATTGTCCGTCGTGTGACTCCGTCTCAATGATCCGTCTGTCCGATCGGAACGCATGGACTGCCTCCGTCTACTTGTACGTATCAACTCCGTCTGACGATCCCGTTCCAGTCAGTTCTATCCCGTCCGAATCATATCATATAGCGCATGCGTATAAATTTGCATTAAAATTACAATAATGATAATAATTATTGATAGCATAATAATAATAATTAATGAAGAGAGTAGATACATCCACTCAGTTGGTGTAGTTAGTCAATCACAGCTAAAACTTGAATGCTTCCTGCTTTTTCTTTTCCTCTTCAGCACTTTTTGAGCTCTCTCTACCTCCAACGACATTCATAGTAGCCATGAACTGCCTCTATAATAAATAGTATTACAAATAATAATTGATGCATATAACAACCTACATACCAAGTCTTTATACAATGAGATGGACATTCATCAATGTTAGACACTTGCGGTACAGAGGACTGTGTTCCAAATATTTCCCCATAGCGCCCACTAAACTGTAGGATAGTCACCTAAATGCTTGGTACATGTACATCTCAATTGCTCACTCTGACGCACAAGTTAAGTTTCACATGTACACGAGCCTATTGCTCACACACTCTCATACCCTTTCAGCTTAAAGATGTGCCATCTTAACAGCAGGCTAGTTCTAAATACTTGGTACATTCCAATCGCTCGCTCTGATACACAACAAGCTGAAGTTTCACGTGTATGCGCACGTACATTACTCACACACTCTTATGCTCATTCAGCTTAAAGATGTGCCATCTTAGCTGAGTCTTACTGTTGAAAGATGTGCCATCTTAACAGCAGGCTAGTCCTAAATGCTCTGTACATTCCAATTGCTCGCTCTGATACACAACAAGCTGAAGTTTCACATGTACGCACGTACATTACTCACACACTCTTATGCTCATTCAGCTTAAAGATGTGCCATCTTAGCTGAGTCTTACTGTTGAAAGATGTGCCATCTTAACAGCAGGCTAGTCCTAAATGCTCAGTACATTCCAATGGCTCGCTCTGATACACAACAAGCTGAAGTTTCACATGTATGCACGCACGTTACTCACACACTCTTACATGGATGCCCTTTCAGCTTAAAGATGTGCCATCTTAGCTGAGTCTTACTGTTGAAAGATGTGCCATCTTAACAGCAGGCTAGACCTAAATGCTCGGTACATTCCAATCGCTCACTCTGATACACAACAAGCTGAAGTTTCACATGTATGCACGCACATTACTCACACACTCTTATGCCCTTTCAGCTTAAAGATGTGCCATCTTAGCTGAGTCTTACTGTTGAAAGATGTGCCATCTTAACAGCAGGCTAGTCCTAAATGCTCGGTACATTCCAATCGCTCGCTCTGATACGCAACAAGCTGAAGTTTCACACATGTACGCACGCACATTACTCACACACTCTTATGCTCATTCAGCTTAAAGATGTGCCATCTTAGCTGAGTCTTACTGTTGAAAGATGTGCCATCTTAACAGCAGGCTAGTCCTAAATGCTCGGTACATTCCAATCGCTCGCTCTGATACGCAACAAGCTGAAGTTTCACACATGTACGCACGCACATTACTCACACACTCTTATGCTCATTCAGCTTAAAGATGTGCCATCTTAGCTGAGTCTTACTGTTGAAAGATGTGCCATCTTAACAGCAGGCTAGTCCTAAATGCTCGGTACATTTGAATTGCTCATTCTAACACACAACAAGCCGAAGTTTCACATGTACGTACACACACACATTATGGACAAGTGAGTCATTGGGCATGGGAAAGTTGTAGAAATGGTGTAGGACACTCTATTCACATGTGGCAGGACTTAATTCATAGATAAAGCTTATCAGCTTAATAATTAAACCTTGGTGTTAGCTATAGCCTACCAGGTGCAATACAATAATGTACACAGTGTCATCAGGGTTGTTTGCATTTACATGTAAGTTACAGGAATTAACAACCAAGCCTACACATATAAAGCTTAAAGCTTCTATTGTTCACAATGTATACACATGCATCACTTAACATATATTCAGTCGTAGGTGTGGACGCCAACTATGAGGGCGCTGGCCACTGAAATGGAAGTCAGTATCCACAGTTTGGGGTAGTCTTTCTATAAAGAGATACAAACACTGGCTATATACACATGCATGCGTAGCCTCGGTATGTGCATGGCATGCTGATACATGCATTTAGCTCTAGTGAGTGTATACCTAATGGTCTACAAACTCTTGACTTGACATCATCATGATCTCATCACTCCGAACTGTCAGACTCACTAACCGATCTGATGTGTGTATGTGTGTGTGTGTGTGAGTACACGCGCGTGTGTGCATGCTATGGTTCATAATTTTGGCACTCAATGAGCTATTCCATAATTCACGTATCAATAAAGAGTTTTTAGGATCATACCTGCATCTTTCAAAAGGCAAGCTGTGCGATGGATCGTGGTCGAGCCTGGGCTGTGAAGTCCGAATTCTGACTATAGAACTGCTCATCGCTTGTTCTCTCGACCTTTCTTGCCATTTCTTGTTGTTGAAGGTATCACGCGGTGGCGACTAAACATGGATTTGCTCACACACCAAGAGCAATGCTCACAGAATATTTTTGATCGCTGAGCAATGAGTCTGTATTGCTGGCGCCCTGATCTGAACTTTAATTATTGTAACCACACCTCTTCTATTAGAGCTATCTGCGCGGCGCAGCGCGCGCGATCGCTTTCAATTCGCGTACGCGGATATGTATTCGCGATTCAATATTCAGGGCGCATGGGGTGGAGTCTCGTGCGCGGCTCTATACTGCGTCCGTGTAGCGCAAGCCGAGAGGACGGATACCGAATGTTGTAACCGTGCAAGCATAGTGCAAGCAACGGAGTCCGCATGCACCGTGCGTATCTTACACGGAATACTGACGGAGTCCGCGTTACAGGTACGCCGTCTCCAGGCAGTGTAGCGCCCGCTTCTTTCATCAATACGGTAGACCGCGTAAATCCGTCCACATGGAGTCATTTTCCTGTGTGTATGCACTTCAGTTGGGGTATAGGTGGTTATGCTGAAAGCAGCTAGAGAGAACTCTGCATAGCCAACAATTTTAAACAAAGTAGAACTTGAAATGGCTATTACGATTTCTTACCTATGCACATGTACTATAATGGAATAATTGTAGAAATGTGGTAGGAACACTGGTTTCAATACAATCTGCATGTTGTAGGCACTCTTCTGTACAATGACATGTACATGAACATAAAACTAACATAACAGGTAACCTGTATTATTTCACCCTCAGTATTTATCAATTCCAAAAGCAGTTCAGCTGTAAACAGAAAAAAAATCACATTGTAAATTTGGCACCTGATGCTATAGTAGCTCACCTGTTGATTGTAAACCTCTAAAAAGGTAAAATAATTCAACGAGTCCACATCTATGTAGACAGACTAGTGATGCTCCATGACATACATAATATCATGGTACCTAAGTAGTTCTTCTTAACAAAAGGATGGGGCATCCTGACAGCAAAGATCCCTCTAGTCTACATGTAGCGATATCAGATAGCTATCATTTGGAGGGGGTCAGTAAAAAAAAATCAGCAAAAACCGTTAAAAATTCTCGGTAGTTCGTGACTCTTCACGTATATTATGTATTCATTGGTGATTCCAGTGTCCTTTGTCCCGTGAAATTTGGTGGCGTACTTTTCGAGATATTTGCGTTTGAATTTTTGTCTTTTTTTACACCCATATACTTTACGTATAAAAAATCGCGTACGCAATTTATTAAAATAATCAATGGAACGCGCGGCACCGTGGAATTTCTGGAAGGAGGAAGACTTAATGCAAAGTTTTAGGGTCTATCCTGGGTAATTTGGGGTCGCTGATTACGAATCTGACATTATTTTTAAGCGTT
This sequence comes from Stappiaceae bacterium, assembly GCA_964291365.2. GTDB lineage: Bacteria > Pseudomonadota > Alphaproteobacteria > Rhizobiales > Stappiaceae > JBDWFY01. The sequence goes on along the minus strand of OZ220044.1, from coordinate 83,132 downwards.
TGAGCACGCTCATCGTTGCTCCACACGCTGGCTATTCGTTTCCAGCCGACTCTTTTCTGGTACGCTAAAGTAACATCCAGATTCGGAATCAGCACATCGAAATTGGCTATAGCACCTTACTAAGTCGTATTTCCCGATAGCGGAAAGGCCCGGATTGCTACCCCGTCACATCTACTGGTCCGAAGTTAGCTGTCTTGTTTCCGCGGTGCTACTTGTACTACTACCCAGTGCCTCAGCCAGTTACCTGGTCTACTCTGAAATGTAAGTCGTATGGAGTGTGCAAGGATGTAATGGCAGGACAGGGAGGCATTAATTGGAATTAATTTAGCTGTAGTGTGTGTGTGTGTGTGTGTGTGTGTGTTCACATGCAGATATGGCTAAACATAAAGCTGCAGTTAATGAGGTATGTAATTCTTGCACACTTTAGAAGTACTAAATGATGTCAAATGGTGATAGCTATCCTGGAGAGTATAATAGGAAGGTTGGCCTCACTGTCCTCACTTAACTAAAGGTATTGTCTATGAACTGAGTTTGCTAAGAAAGGCGTATTATAATATTATTCCATGGAGTCAATTCTATGATTGGGCTAAGGAACTCTGTGGTGGATCAATTGCAACGTTTAGCTCAGTCAAAGTAATGGTTGGTCGACTTGAGAAGAAAAGGGCTGAACTTCCTCAAAACAAGAAGCATAATGAACTTAAGCAACTTTTATTTCAACCATTAAATATTGTGCAGCATGGGTACACATCATCTGAGGAAACAGGAGCAAGTGAAGTAGAAAAAGCTGCTCATGAAAACGATAAAGCAAAAGCAGAAAGGCTAACCTCCAATCTTAGCAGACTTGGTGCTCATAGCACTAGTAAGCATATAAAATGTTGGGATAAAAAAATAGCAGAAGTGCAGTCTCATATCAAACGGTTAAAAAGTGACATGAAATCACAAACTAAAACTATTAGTAAGCTTGAAAGTAAATTGAAAATGGCTCATAGTTCCATGCATTCTCTCCGTCAGAAGTTACATCGTTCAAATGAAGCTGCAAGTGATGCCAGTAAGGAGTAAAATGCCAGGCTGGATTCATTCAAATGTCAGTTTTCTGTATAATAATAGTGAGCTTTTTGAGAGTGTATAGCTCAGATTGTATTCATTGTGTATAATAATTATTATAGTATCGTGTAAATTGGATACAAACTGAACAATCGTTGCAAAATCGTAGCAAAGAGCATGCATAATTAATTATTGTGCATATAACTGAGGTGTAATATAATGTGGGAGAGAGGTATATGTTTGAAATTGTGACTTTGTAACAACTCTAGATTAAATAAGATGGCTAGAAATCTAACATCTTTGTTGGTGCCACGATTTGTACTAGAAACTTAAGTATGCAAAGATTAGGACCCCCTTATGTTTAAAAATTTCTATCTCGGCTTTGGAATGAGATATTGAGGTCAAACTTTCACCAAACTTTAAGTTATTCAATGGCCAAATTTTAAAAATTTTAATTGAAGGGTAATTAATTAATTAAATTTTTTGTCCGATATCGCTACTACATGCTCAAGGCTCAACAGTTCAGTACGAGTACACACACACTCGACAAGGTCATTTCTTCACTCTCACACATGTAGGGATCCCTCGACTAAAGATGGGTCATCTTACCGAGAAGCTGACAAAAGGATGGGGCATCCTGCCAGCAAAGATCCCTCTAGTCTATGCGCTCAAGGCTCAACAGTTCAGTACGAATACACACACTCTCGACAAGGTCATTTCTTCTCTCACACACACATAGGGATCCCTCGACTAAAGATGGGTCATCTTGCCGAGAAGCTGACAAAAGGATGGGGCATCCTGCCAGCAAAGATCCCTCTAGTCTATATGCTTAAGGCTCAACAGTTCAGTATGAGTACACACACACTCAACAAGGTCATTTCTTCTCTCTCACACACGTAGGGACCCCTCGACTAAAGATGGGTCATCTTGCCGAGAAGCTGACAAAAGGATGGGGCATCCTGCCAGCAAAGATCCCTCTAGTCTATACGCTCAAGGCTCAACAGTTCAGTATGAGTACACACACACTCAATAAGGTCATTTCTTCTCTCTCACACACGTAGAGACCCCTCGACTAAAGATGGGTCATCTTGCCGAGAAGCTGACAAAAGGATGGGGCATCCTGCCAGCAAAGATCCCTCTAGTCTATATGCTCAAGGCTCAACAGTTCAGTATGAGTACACACACACTCGACAAGGTCATTACTTCTCTCTCACACACGTAGGGACCCCTCGAAGATGGGTCATCTTGAACTTGTATCATAGATAATAAGACTGCGTATGCCACGGTCTATGCTTGTATCTCCCACAGTGTCACATAGACTTTACAGGTGTCTACTATCATGAATAGCTTAACTTTTATAGTACACTGGCACAAACAACCTCCCTCATATGCCTACCTTTGAGTTGCCTTGAGGCTGCCAGTGTAGTCTGGGGTCAGTACCAGCTCCGATACCCTGCTCGCGCCCTCTACGGTATGAATACTGCCATAAATCGTCGCTTCTAGAGTTGTCAAAGTGAAAGTAAACCTCGCACAGACCACCAAAAGTGCCAGTGTTGCCATTCCGAGTCGCTATTCATACTCATTCTCTCCAACCCCTAGCCGCCATTTCTCTGTCGTAAATTTGAATGTCTCCAACGCGCATGCGTGTGACGTGTCGGTAGGACGGGGTGCCTTCGCACCGTGTTTTAGCCACTGAAAAAAGACGGTGCCGCAAACGCTCCCGTTTATGCTGCGGTTATCACCACAGCTATCGAGACGGGAAACTTCACGGGACCGTCAATCTAAGAACCCGTCCACGCCCGTCGATTTTCCCGTTAGCAGAAGTCGACGGGAATCCAGTTTCCCCGTATTTCACCCTATTTTTTTGCTGTGGGAGCTTCAACTATGTGTAGCATACAAATAGGTTCATTGACGTCCCTAAAAGTGAGTTATCGTGTAGTTTGATGCCTTTGAGGTGCTTTCCAACAATCCCCCTTACGTTTTCAATACTAAAGTTACCAGATACGCGGTGATGTCCATCTAGGATCTCTGCTCTGAGCGATTTGTATGCTAGTGACGTCATCACCACTGATGTAATTTGTTTACCAATTAAGACCTGGATCAAGTATTGAACAGCGATTTCTCATTAATACACACCATACGTTGAAGTGCACGTGATTTCACGTATTGCAGTAAAGTATACTTAGTCATGTGACTTACTAACTAAAAGTTGGTAAAAGTAAAGATCACTCGAGGTGGAGAACTTATCCTCCCCTCCTTGGTTTGTCCTCTTACTGATATCAAGAGATTGATTATCAGTATAATACCTAGGATCTACGTGGAGGACGGAGCTTCAACTATGTGTAGTATGCAAATAGGTTCATTGACGAGCCTAAAAGTGAGTTATCATGTAGTTTGATGCCTTTGAGGTGCTTTCCAACAATCCCCCTTACGTTTTACATTACTTTAATACTAAATAAGTTACCAGACAAGCGGTGATGTCCATCTAGGATGGTTTAGATCTCTGCTCTGAGCGATTTGTATGCTGAAATACGGTGAAGTCATTGTGTCACTGATGTAATTTGTTTACCGATTAACTGGTTAAATTAGTATGTGGTTGAAGAATTAAGATTGGCCTTTCATATGGTAGTCTGTCTGACATCCTAACTAGTAGCAGTCCAGAGATATGAACCTTCTAGAAACATAAGTCATACTTTTTCTTAGACCCAGGCCTTAACTGCGTAGAGAGTGGAAATTTCCTACTAGTTAGCAGCATTGCTCTGTTACTCAGTCTGAGCATAATTTTGCCAACATTATAGGCAATTAATGATCGACAGAAAGTCATACATACCTATGCTTCTAGCACTGTGTCTCAGCACTTCATCACCGAGACTATAGGAGGTGCATGTTGGGGTGGTCTGACATATTTGTAGCCTCTATTCCTACCCCTCAAGCAAATGCACAAGCAGGAATAAATACCAATTTGTAGCCATCTCCTTATTCATTATAGTGTATAGCTACTTGTTTGAAGCATCAGTGGCTCTCAGAGAGTAGTTACAAGATTGGTGAGTGCTCAGTCTCTCAGATGTAAATGTGTAGTCAAACTTTGTCAAGAGTGTCACTAAACTCACCAATGTGCACTTCACAGCATGTCAGTGTGCTTCCCCTGTGTGTCCCGTGTATTTGTAGTTAAGCTTGTACTGTTAACAAGGGTACATAAGAAGAGAGTACATGTATCTAACTGCTAAAAAGCTGTTTTAAAGTACAGTATAAAGGTCACCAGACATACCTTTGTATAGCCAGTTATAATACCATACCTTCGTGAAAAAGGGCCCACTACAGAATATCGGCCCACCCCCCACTTTGGGCTTAATTTCCTGTTAAGGTCTAAAGTTTACTCTAATATGCGCCCATATGTAGCCGCCCCAGAACACGCATGCGCGATCACTATTAAGTAGGCGTGGTTAGGATCTCTAGCTGTGCTCGATCGTGCTGAAACGCGGCATAAGACGAACTAAGCCTAGTTCTACAGCTGTTTGGCATGTTATTTTTCGGTCGTACCTCGATTATAATTTGAAGTGCAGTCCAGCCATTTGAGTTACAGTTGCTGTCAACCGTACCGTGAAGTATCAGCCCAATAAAAGCCGGACCGCCCTCGATTAGTAACCATACTTGAGCAAGGCTGAAATCAATAGTAGCCGTGGCTACTATTCAAATAATGAAGATCACGTAGATAGTTTACCTGGGTGCTTTTTTGTTTCTAACTGCGACAGTGATACTTCAAATATCAGCCCACCCCCCAGTCTAGATCCAATGTAAGGTGCACCGCCCATGGGCCCTTTTTCGCGAAGGTACGGTAATAACTTTTCAAGTTGTGGTATTAACATATTATGTAGGTGTACTTTGTGCTTCAAAAGAGCTTCTTCAGGTAGGAGTTAGATACTCCTCTTACCGTTAAACAAGCAGTGAGGTATAGTATACCTAAGCGCAACGAGGCCCCAGTGTTGGGCATGTACATATGTAGTTGTATTTCTTTGCCTTGTTATAATTATTGTTGATGTAGCAGGCGGTGAACTTGCTACTGTATTGTTCTGTTGGTGAGCTACTGATACTTCTGGTATTCAGGAGCCTGAGTTGATGATACAGGCCGATCCACGTAAGCATTAAAGTACATGTAGCTATAGATCCATACGAGCATGGCAGAACTTGAAGGTTATCAGTGTTGCCAGGTCTACAGATTTAGCTGTATTCTACAGTTATGTACTTGCATTGTATAAGACGGGAAGTACGGACCGATAGAGGCTTCTCTGGGTAACAAATTAGAAACAAAGTCATTAATGTGATAGAATAATGACATCAATTTCTCTCTCCAACTGCTATATATGATGTTATATTTGTACTTAGATAATAACTTTTGGTTTCCATGACTTCCTGTCTACCGTCAGGCTCTGGATTTATCAGGGAAGAAGCTTGTGTGGTAAAAGAAGGTTATAAATCAACTAGCATGTGTGTGTGTGTGGGGGGGGGGGTCATTTTCTGCATTCAGCTGTGTTGTTACTTCATGTCCGTGGTATGGTGTTGAGAAGTTCTAACTACAAGTGTGCATATATACTAGTGTATGTTGTGAGTTTTTCCATATGTGCCCTGAATGTGCATGTAGTTGTACTATACTAGAACCATAGCTTGCTCTTAGTGTGTATCATTCACATGTACACATATTTGGTATTTGGTTATCTCTTTTTTGCTTCAGAGAGGGTGTGAAGTTGATGGCGTGTTGATTACAGAAGATGACAAGAGAGAGTGGCTGGCCTGTATCGTACAGAAGGAACACACCTTAATGCGTGTCAACAATTTTCTAACATTCTCTCCTTCCATGCGATCCAAAATCTAACGAAGTTATGCTCGGCACATGTTGGGTGGATGACGCTGATCGTTTCGCACCACATTCCTCGAATGAAAGCTGCTTTTGCTTGCAAACTAAAACTTGACTACTCACCTTTCCCCATTGGTCATGTCATCTTATATTTTCATTATTTTTGTAAATTTTCCCGGGGACAGCCTGGAAAAATCCATGATTCCCATAGTTAAACCTCTTGTTCTGTCGTTCATGTAGGAGTCTGTACATGGATGCCGATGTACAGCTTGTTGTGTATTAGAGCGAGCGATTATAATGTACCGAGCATCGAATGACTAGCCTACTGTTAAGATGGCACATTTTTCAGCAAATGGCAGATCTAGAGTATAAGAGTGTGTAAGTAATGTGCGTGTGTACATGTGATACTTCAGCTTGTGTATCTGAGCGAGTGATTGGAATGTACCGAGCATCTACGACTAGCCTGCTCTCAAGATGGCACATATTGAAGCTGAAAGGGTGAGAGTGTGTGAGCAATATGCTCGTGTGCATGTGAAACTTCGCTTGTTGTGCATCCTAGTGAGCAGTTGAGATGTACATGTAGCAAACATTTACCTACAGATTAGTTGGCTATGGGAATTATTTGGAACACAGTTCTCTTTACCACAAATGTCTAACATTGATAAACGTCCATCTCATTGTAAAAAGACTTGGTATGTAGGTTGTTGTCTTGGTACGTAGGTTGTTTGTAATGCTATTTATTATAGAAGCAGTTTATGGCTACTATGAATGTTGTAGGTAGAGAGAGCTGACAAAGTGCTGAAGAGGAACAATGGCAGGAAGCATTCAAGTTTTAGCCGTGATTGACTAAAATGCAACAAATGAGTGGATGTATCTACTCTCTTCATTATTATGCTATTAATGTTTAAACTTGTTGTAATGCAAATTTATACACATGCGCTATATTATGATATGATTCAGACGGTATAGAACTGACTGGAACGGGATCGTCGGACGGACGAAGGCGGTCCACGCTGTCCGATCAGAGAGACGGATCATATAGAATGTGTCGCACAACGGACAATTGTGGATAAAACGGATAAATAGAGAGACTCATCACGTATCTGACAGCGGACTAAGTGAAAAGAAGTGGTCCCAATACGGGCGACAACGGTAGTCGTTATATTGGCTATACGAGATCGTTATGAAGTTCAAACATCATTCAGCTGCTAATATAGTCAGCCAACTCGCTGGTTGATTTTCCTAGGTTTTGGGCTGAATGTCTTCAGCCTACAGCGCATGCGCTGTTCGGTAGTGATCGTCGATGGACAACTAACCGTTGACGATCTATACCAAACTGCGCATACGCCTTTGGCTTTCATATCCATTTTCGCTCGCTTTGGCGATCTGTCATAGAGAATTATGGTTTATCTTAGGGAGTTAAGGTTGTTCGCTTAATGTGAACCTTTATGGGAGGGGATTCGTTAGCCTATTTGGGAGTAGCCATAGCACTCCTATTTTGAAGTTCAAACAACGTTCAAAATCTACGGAGTGGCAATAGACCGTTGCTGAAATAGTCAACCAACTCGATGGTTGATTCTCCTGGCCTTTTGGACTAAATGTCTTCAGTCTACAGCGCATGCGCTGTTCTGTAGGTATCGTCGATGGACAAGTAACCATAGACGACTTATAGCGAACTGCGTGAGCGCTTTTGGTTCTCATATCCATGTTCGCTCGCTTTGGCGATCAATCATCGAGAATTATGGTTGTATCTTGGACAGGTAAGGTCAGTCGCTCACTGTAAGCCATTTTTGGGGGGGGGGGGAAGGCAGTTTGTTAGCCCTATTTAGTGATCTAACGTTATGGCTATTCGATGAAGCTCAAACATTCAAAATTTAGGGAATGGCCACAGCCCGTTGCACCTCTGTTAATATAGTTAGCTAACTCACTGATTGATTTCCCTGATCTTTGAACTAAGTATCTTCAGTCTACAGCGCATGCGCTGATCTGTAGTTATCGTCCATGGTGGCTCCTATGTCCATTTTCGCTCGCTTTGGCGATCTATCATAGAGAAATTATGGTTGTATCTTCGAGAGGTAAGGGCAGTCGCTCATTGTGAGCCCTTTTGTGGGGGGGGGGGGGGGGGTTGTTCGTTGGTCTATTTAGCATTCTTAACGTTTCGGCTATTCGAAGAAGCTCGCATAATCTAGGTAATGGCCTTAGCCCGTTACACCACTGTTAATATAGTGTATGTGGTTCATGTTTGATATACAGGTAGATGACACTGAGATGGGTTCTGTAGCTGTACATGACAATGCTGCAGACATTATTGAGTCACGTTAGTTATAGGCCACATTGGGACATTGGGAGGTGTGGTGAAATGATGACCCTTGCCAATAGCCTCGTACTCAGGCTCTTAGGGGGAGGGGGAGAAAAAGAGCCTGGTACACACCGTTTGCGCATGCGCTTAATTAACTGTCACGAGACCGCGTGCATTGGAGTGGGTGTGGACGAATGACGTTAGGACAGCACGAACCGGCCAATGATGACGCGTGGACGATCGATGGCGCGTGCCAGGCGCACGTACGTACGTACATTGCGAGCGCGCACGCGCGATTGTACCGCGTACTTACCAGGAGCGTTCAACGTTCACGATGGCTGCTCGCAGTTGCTTGTGTCGCCTCTGCCAATCAGCCGTGCCTAGTGCTCATGCAGTATGTCTATTTGGCCCATCAGCAACTAGACAGAGTCTCTCTTCCAGAATTTCTGATCTCCTTGATGTGCCCATAGCTGAGAATGATGGTTACCCAGAGCATGTATGCGAGAAATGCAAAAGGAGGTTGGAACGCTTGGAGAAAGCCGCAGAGGATCTGGAGAACTTTAGAAGCCAGGCCAACTCCAGTTACATCAAGCTGCGTACATGTAGGAGAGGGGAGCTCAAGCAGACAAAAGAGACCAGTAGTTCAGTGGGCATATCTCCCGACACAGCTAAGAACAGACCCCCTTCTAAACGACGTCTCACACAGAAACGCTTGGATTTTACTCAAAGTAAGAAATTATTAAACTTTGTTAATATTGTGTCAAGCAGTAAATTAAATACTACAATATGTTGTTTTACACAGGTTCTCTTCAGTCACCAGTTGTAGAGCCCCAGCTACAACTATCTTCTCTGTTGTCATGCACTGTACCTCCTATCTGTCTCACTGTTGCAGATCCATTACCACTGCACGCATGTACAAAGGGTAAGAAATAAAGCAAAGGATAAGATGTACAGTGATATCTAAAAATGCTGTATCATTAATTCACACATTGCAGAAAACCAACCCCTACCACCCCCAACAAAGAAGTCACCTACAGTTAAGGTACAGTATTCAATACCATAATGAGATCAACACTTTACTCCAGCATCTAACACAATTTTTATTGTATAGGTTACTGTAACTGACCTGTTGGGAAGCTCAACGACCACCTCCACACTTAGTGGATCTACCAGCGTCTTAGGAAGAGCCCTCGCTGGTTGTCACTTGCCCTCTGTAGCTGACGCCATAATGGATCAGAGTGATCTATGTGAAATGGTGTTTGAACGGATTATAGATAAAATCAATTCCGAGTGTTTCCACATCTGTCAGCTAACAAATCCTCTCTCACCATTTCGCAAAATCAATACCAGTAAGTGTTCCTCATTTCAGTGGAAGGTGCTTGTTGAAGATCTCTCACAAAAAGCTCCCACTCTCTTGAAGATCCTCTCCTCCATTGTCACATCCAACGATAAACGTAAGCAGGCAGCAGTCACCACTGCCCACCATCCTGGTCTTTGCATGGCAGTCAGTATTCTCCTGAAAGAGAGGAATAGGGAGATGTGTGGGCTGCAATCAGTTATCTCTCTCCTACTATTCTCTCCACATGTGGATAAGCAGGTTAGTATAGATATGATCAAAACTTAATATTTTTCATAGTAATTATTATACATTAGGTGTACTCACGTATGAATCATGTTGGTGTGTGTATGAGTTACACAGCCACTTTGAGCCTTCTTGATGAAGTCAGCAAGCTCCACACAACCCCTTTGCAGCAATGGATAGCTGACGATGTTCTGGTCAAGTTCTGGGGTGACAATGTTGATAAGAAGAGGGGTGTCAGAGATGTTTGATCGACCACCATGGGTCCTTGCTGCACATGTACAGTATCCTAGCCGGATGCAGTCGTGTTCAAGCCAGTGAACTAGCTCGCACTGGGTGTGTTGCTCTCCTCTCTAAGCTTCCTGCTGACACATTTTTACCAACCTCTGAGGACTTTGCTGCTGTGTGAAGTAACCTTGTTGTTCTCGTTAGTAGGATCATCGCTCGCTACATCGACGGATTATCAGTCTTGTCTAAGTCAGTTCCTCAACACATTCAGCATAAGTACTCTACTGAAATGGGGAAAAAGTCAGAAGTGATTGTGCTGGATGTTCTCATAAAGAATGAGGCAAGCAGAACTGACATGATTGACATCATGATGTGTATGCAGGACTACCTTGGCAAGGATTATCCCTGTGAGAGAAGAGTACCATCAGGAGGAGATCAGCTAACATGTAAATTATGGTCATGTGTGCATGCTGCCCGTGTCCATGAGCCACTTAGGTGGGTAGGGAGAGTTCCCATGGGACAAAAGAGCTTTTTAACCTACCACCCCTAGTTCTCAAGGCTAGGCACCTAAGTGGCTCTGCCTTTTGCTGGGTTAGGTTTGCCTGAGCAGGCAATGAGATGGATGGTTGCCCCTTAGGTTTGGGTTTGGTAGTAGAAGATAAACCTACTGAATTTTCATGTGAAAGGCAAGTTGGAGCCCAGCGGCACACAATGGATGGAGATACCATTCAGGATCGACTCGGTCTTCTTGAGCCAGTAACCGAGGACTGGCACTGTCTTGTATGTTTCCTCTCTGTAAGTCTGCATGCAATCACATTATACATACTTGTACATGTATGCTTTATGTAATAATTATTAGTGCAAGGCCTTAATTAGGGTGCATGATGTACAGAGGTGTGACAGCAGATGAAGTTGAACGGGAAGAGGAGGAGGAGGAAGCACAACAGGAAAAGGAGTACCCATTTTCAGTTGACGTATAGTAACTCACCTTTACAGGTACATAAACTTTCTTAATACTAAATGCAATGCTTCACCTGCTGGGAGCACTCATATAAAAAAATAACCTCAAACCTACACAAAGGTGATGCATGTGTCAGTAACAATGTGTGAGTATAAATATGTATACATAATATAGCTGGAGAAGCATACCAGAGAAGTACTACATTTCCTTGCACATACATCACAGCATAATAGAGGATCCTGCACACTGGTGGTAAAAGAGGTGTCAAAGTAGTGTAAGAGCCACTGCCGGCGACAAGAGGTGTCATTTTCCAAATAATGCCGAACTGCAGCTACTTCATGGTCTCTTGTACTTGCTAGCTTCTTCTTCAGATGACAGTCAATTGGTTTCCAGTACACAATGGATTGTGCGGGATCACCGGATCTTCCCCCTCTTCCACTCTCTTGAAAGTAGTCCTCTATACTTTGAGGTGCTCCATAGTGTATGATGGTGTTGACATCTCTCAAGTTGATGCCCATTCCTAAAGCCTCAGTGGCAAAAACTACCCTAACAACTCCATCAGGTCTGGTAAGGCTGCTCAAAACAACTTCCTTGTTGTGTTGAGGAGTGTTGGCATGAAACATGCCAAAAAGGCGATTGTCACTAACTCTTTCAGCTCCAGGAGGATAGTAGGATCCATCACCCAGCTCAATATGAAAATGAGCATACAAATCAGCACATACATCTAGTGTTCTACAGTAAACTATAACACGAGGGGCCATGTTCTTCAATTGCTTTAGGGACACCACTACACCATTCAAGTCGGTTTCCATATCTGTACGTACATGTACTTCATAGTAGATGTTTGGGCAGTCAGGAGAGTGGTAACTGTCTCGCAATCGCTCATCTCCAAGCTCTCGATGACCTCCTTACGAATACCGTGAGTGACTGTAGCTGTACAAGCGAGCAAAGGAGTGCCTTTTGGTATGAGAGCACGCAATTCATGAAGTCGTCCGTATGATGGTAGAAAGTCACGACTCCTGTGAATTAGATAATAATATAAGTAATAATTATTACTGACGTGACCATAATGTGCATGCATGCAAACATACCATTTTGATACACAATGGGCCTCATCGACAACAATCGCAACTACCCTGGATGAAAACTCAGGTTTAGCAATAGCATCTCTCCACCGTGAGACATCAATTGCTTCAGGTGCACACAAAAAAAAAAACAAAAACAGGCGCCATCACGGATGTCATCATCTGTTGCCAGGAACTCTTTGTCTACCTTACTCCCAGAAGACATGATAGCAGCTCTTACAGACCTACGTCGGAGACTTTGGACTTGGTCCACCATGAGAGAAATGAGCGGTGATACTACGATAACTACGCTGTTGTCCTTGCCGAGTTTGTCATCGAATACGAAGGGCAGTACTTCGTAGCACAGAGACTTGCCAAAACCAGTTGGTAGCCAGAGAAACACGTCTTTTCCCTCATAGATACACTTAATACACGTCGCCTGCTCGGCTTTCAAGACAACAGTCGAGCAAGCGACCTTTTCGAGAGCGTAAGAAATTGAACGATTCATGGCCAAGAAACGGCGAGAGTCTAGAACGCGGGTATAGTGCGCGTTTAATAAGCGGTACAGGCTACGGTACGGGTACGGTACGGGGCGGCGCGGCCTAGCGGTGGTATCGTACCAAATATTCATGCCTTCTTTGGTAGACGTCATCGTATCACGAACGTGAACGGTAAGTATCCGGATCCCCGGAAAGTTGGGGTGATTAAGCGCATGCGCGAACGGTGTGTACCAGGCTCTTTTTTCCCCCTCCCCTAAGAGCCTGGGTACGAGGCTACCTTGCCAACTGCTGCTACAATCTGGAATATGTGACTGTAGGCAGTACCAATCACTTCATTGTTGGAGGTGTTGGTTTTTAAGTGCAGTTCAGTGATAACCCTTTTAAACGATTCATGCAGAGTGGTCGGTAAGTGCCCATCGACTTCATACCTAGACATCGTATTACTAGATGTGGTTGATGGGTATGGCCGATACAAACTCATCATTTGTGCTGCTTTGACAGTGAGCTCAATGTATAGGTAAGGTTTGTCGAGTAATTCACCGATCTATTGCAGCATAGGCTATGCTACACTACAATGGCATGTAGTGCAGTGTGCGCAGGATAGAGCTCTAGAAAGCACTACTTAAGGTCAGACTTCCAGTTATGTGTTTTCTTGCTGACATGCTTATGAAGCACTTAACCATCATCAGTGTGTTTCCTGTACTATAAAACCAAGCCAGTTTGCCCTGCCCTTTGCTTGTATTCCTTTTGTGTGTTTGATAATGATTGCTTATTGTTCTATTACAGTTGAGAGAAATAGAGGGGAATTCCTACTGGATGATGAATTTATCGACACACATCATGGTCTGTCTCATACAATATCTCGAGCAAGCATCTATGAAGATTGTATCGAGTTATACAAAAATAATCTACCCCAAGTGGTTCATGAATATCCTTTCTGCATTGCCCACAAGCATGAAAAAGCAATCGACACTGGATGAGTGAGTAGAGATTTGTTTTTCAGCGTTTTGGGAAGTGGCTTACATCAAGGATTTTGATGGTGGGAGTACCTATATTCCCTCAGTACATCCCCATGCTGACATGTCGCATTATAGGGTGCTTGGTTCCATATTAGCTCATGGATTTATGTCTTGTGGATTGCTGCCAAATCGTCTAGCTTTTCCAGTTGTAGCATGCACATTGCTTGGATGTGATGTTGTAATCCAAGATGCAATTCTAATCGATTCATTCGTAGATTACGTCAGCTCCTACGAAAGTTCTGTGTTTCGTGAAGCTCTGCAAGTGTCAAAGGGTTCAGAAGCCACCTTCACACCGGTATTAGGGGAGTCTGTACTAAATATATTGTCTACTATGGGTTGTCGTGAGATGCCTACACCTGGCAATATTCAACAGTTAATCCTTCAGGTAGCACGGTATGAGCTTGTATGCAAACCATTAGGGGCACTACTTTCTCTTTATCGTGGAGTGCCTACCGAATACCACCCTTTCTTCAGTGGATTTTCAGTTGGTGACTTGCATGGTTTGTACAGGGCTCTTAATGCCACCCCAGGGTCGGTTATGAGCATGATTAAGGAATCAAAGGAGATGATCTCGAGCCAGGCGCAAGGGTGCTTGGATACCTTAGAACCTTCATAGGAAACTTAAACCACCAAGACTTGCATAACTTTCTACGGTTTGTAACTGGTAGCTTTGTAGTCATTGATAAGAAGATATCTGTGACTTTATACAGTCTCTCTGGTCTGGCACGAAGGCCAATAAGTTATACATGTAGCTGTACACTTGAGCTGTCTGTGACATACCTTACCTATCCTGACTTTGCTGAGGAGTTTCTGACTGTTCTGAGGAGCAAAGTTGCTTGGCCAATGGAAGCTGTGTAATAATTAACTTGCTTAGCCCAAAGCACAACATTGTAACATAATTATTATAGATCTAGTTAGTGCAACAACTTTATCCACCTTGAGTATATAACAGTTAATAGTGAATGTTGTGCATTGTGTTGTTTTCTATGCTGCACAGGTTTCATACAATGCAGCTTATAGCTTGTACACATCACACAATTATTATTATGTGTGGCAATTATGATGTGCACCTCACAAACATTAAATTTTACTTTGCATGGTGACAGATCTAGACAAACGGACAACACAAAATGTGATGTTTAACAATTACCAGTAAGTGTCAACAGCAATAATTATAACTTTGATTTGACTGGGTGGGTGTATTGTTATTGGGGGGGGGGGGGGGGGGGATGAAGTGCATGCATGGGTATTACTATTTTAGTGTGTTCCCAGTTTACCTGCTGTTCCCAGGGTGCCTACTGTTCCAGTGTGCTTGCTGTTCCAGTGTGCCAACTGTTCCAAGCACGCCTGCAATTCCCAGTGTGCTTGCTGTTTCCAGTGTGCCTACTGTTCCCAGAGTGTCTGCTGTTCCCCATAGTCCTAGTGTGTTCCCAGTTTGCCTGCTATTTTCAGTGAGCCTGCTGTTCCCAGTGTGCCTGCTGTTCCTAGTTCCCTATGTTCCTAGTTTGTTCCCAGTTTGTGTGCTGTTCCCAGTGTGCCCGCTGTTTTTAGTTCCCAATGTTCCTACTGTGTTCCCAGTTTACCTGCTGTTCCCAGTGTGTCTGCTGTTCTATGTGTGCCTGCTGTTCCCAGTGTGCCTGATGTTACCAATGTGCCTGCTGTTCCTGGAGTGCCAACTGTTCCCACTGAGCCAACTTTTTCCAGTGTGCCTGCTGTTCCTAGTTTCCTATATTCCTAGTGTTTTCCTGCTGTTCCCAGTGTGCCTGCTGTTCCAGTGTGCCTGATGTTTCCAGTTGTCTGCTGTTCCAGTGTGCCTGCTATTCTCAATGTGCCTGCTGTTCCCGGAGTGCCAACTGTTCCCACTGTGCCAACCTTTACCAGTGTGCCTGTTATTCACTGTGTGCTCGCTGTTCCCAATGTGCCTACATACTGTTCGTAGAGTGTCTGCTGTTCCCTTTGTTCCTAGTGTATTCCCAGTTTGCCTATTTTTAGTGAACCTGCTGTTCCCAGTGTGCCTGCTGTTCCTAGTTCCCTATGTTCCTATTACGTTCCCAGTTAGCCTGCTGTTCCCAGTGTGCCTGCTGTTCCTAGTTCCCTATGCTGTTACAGTGTTCCTGCTGTTCCTAGTTCCCTATGTTCCTAGTGTGTTCCCAGTTTGCCTGCTGTTCCCAGTGCGCCTACTGTTCCAGTGTGCTTGCTGTTCCAGTGTGCCAATTGTTCCCAGTGTGTCTGCTATTCCCAGTGTGCTTGCTGTTTCCAGTGTGCCTACTGTTCCGAGAGTGTCTGCTGTTCCCCATAGTCCTAGTGTGTTCCCATGTTGCCTGCTATTTTCAGTGAGCCAGCTGTTCCCAGTGTTCCTGCTGTTCGTAGTTCCCTATGTTCTTAGTGTGTTCCCA
This sequence comes from Stappiaceae bacterium, assembly GCA_964291365.2. Classification (GTDB taxonomy): domain Bacteria; phylum Pseudomonadota; class Alphaproteobacteria; order Rhizobiales; family Stappiaceae; genus JBDWFY01. The sequence goes on along the minus strand of OZ220044.1, from coordinate 67,190 downwards.
GTTTGTCTGCTGTTCCCAGTGTGCGCGCTGTTCCTAGTTCCCAGTATTCCTAGTGTGTTCCCAGTTTACTCGCTCTTCCCAGTGTGTCTGCTGTTCCATGAGTGCCTGCTGTTCCCAGTGTGCCTGCTGTTACCAATGTGCCTGCTGTTCCCGGAGTGCCAACTGTTCCCACTGTACCAACATTTCCCAGTGTGCCTACTGTTCCTAGAGTGTCAGCTGTTCCCTATGTTCCTAGTGTGTTCCCAGTTTACTCGCTCTTCCCAGTGTGACTGCTGTTCCATGAGTGCCTGCTGTTCCCAGTGTGCCTGCTGTTACCAATGTGCCTGCTGTTCCTGGAGTGCCAACTGTTCCCACTGTGCCAACTTTTCCCAGTGTGCCTGTTATTCCCAGTGTGCCTACTGTTCCTAGAGTGGTAGCTGTTCCCTATGTTCCTAGTGTGTTACCAGTTTACTCGCTCTTCCCCGTGTGTCTGCTGTTCCATGAGTGCCTGCTATTCCCAGTGTGCCTGCTGTTACCAATGTGCCTGCTGTTCCCGGAGTGCCAACTGTTCCCACTGTGCCAACTTTTCTCAGTGTGCCTGTTATTCCCAGTGTGCTTGCTGTTCCCAGTGTGCCTACTGTTCGTAGAGTGTCTTCTGTTCCCTATGTTCCTAGTGTGTTCCCAGTTTGACTGGTATTTTCAGTGAGACTGCTGTTCTAGTTCTCTATGTTCCTAGTTTGTTCCCAGTTTGCCTACTGTTCCCAGTGTGTCTACTGTTCCCAGTGTGCCTGCTGTTATTAGAGTGTCTGCTGTTCCCTATGTTCCAAGTGTGTTCCCAGTTTGCCTGCTATTTTTCAGTGAGCCTGCTGTTCCCAGTGTGCCTGCTGTTCCTAGTTCCCTATGTTCCTAGTATGTTCCCAGTATACCTGCTGTTACAATGTTCCTGCTGTTCCTACTCAGCGCCATTAAGGCCTGGGTCAGTGCCTTAACCTCATTAATATGCATAATCAAAATAACTTATGAACCATAAGGAATATTGACTTCAAAGTTTATCAACAAACATATCTCATAATTCTTAATAATTCTAACCACTAATTAAGTTACGTGATTAATTAAAATTTTGCTGACAATGCAAATTTAATTTAATTAAAGGCGCCATATTAATTAACGCTAATTAGATCTAATTTTTGCACTATAAAATTATAAACTCCTAAACTATGTTTCTGTAGCGTAGATTTCAAAAAAGTTGTTTAGAACGTGAGATAAGCATGATTTTCTATTTAAAGCACACCAACGGCAAGGGTATTTTCTCTAATTTCTCCTCTTCTAAGCTATTTTATGGAAATCTACGCTATGAAAACAAAGTTCACGACTTTCCGAATATTTGATGAAAATATTTAATCTAATTAACGTTAATTAATATGGCGCCTTTAATTGAATAAATTTTGCTTTGTCAGCAAAAAATTAATCATGTGACCTAATTAGTGGTCAGAAAAATTAAGGATATCAAATTATATTAGTTACCAGATTTTGAGGGTCGTACATCAAATTATTTTCGAGATATTTCAGTTACGCATATTTAATGAGGCTAAGGTGTTGACCCAGGCCTTAATGGCGCTGAGTAGTTCCCTATGTTCCTAGTGTGTTCCCAGTTTGTCTGCTGTTCCCAGTGTGCCTACTGTTTCAGTGTGCTTGCTGTTCCAGTGTACCTACTGTTCCCTATGTTCCTAGTGTGTTCCCAGTTTGCCTGCTATTTTCAGTGAGCTTGCTGTTCCCAGTGTGCCTGCTGTTCCTAGTTCCATATGTTCCTAGTTTGTTCCCAGTGTACCTGCTGTTACAGTGTTCCTGCTGTTCCTAGTTCCCTACGTTCCTAGTGTGTTCCCAGTTTGTCTGCTGTTCCCAGTGTGCCTACTGTTCCAGTGTGCTTGCTGTTCCAGTGTGCCAACTGTTCCCAGTGTGCCTGTTATTCCCCGTGTGCTTGCTGTTTCCAGTGTACTTACTGTTCCCGATGTTCCTAGTGTGTTCCCAGTTTGCCTGCTATTTTCAGTGAGCTTGCTGTTCCCAGTGTGCCTGCTGTTCCTAGTTCCCTTTGTTCCCAGTTTGTGTGCTGTTCCCAGTGTGCCCGCTGTTTCTAGTTCCCAATGTTCCTACTGTGTTCCCAGTTTACCTGCTGTTCCCAGTGTGTCTGCTGTTCTATGTGTGCCTGCTGTTCCCAGTGTGCCTGATGTTACCAATGTGCCTGCTGTTCCTGGAGTGCCAACTGTTCCCACTGAGCCAACTTTTTCCAGTGTGCCTGCTGTTCCTAGTTTCCTATATTCCTAGTGTTTTCCTGCTGTTCCCAGTGTGCCTGCTGTTACAGTGTTTCTGCTGTTCCTAGTCCCTATGTTTCTAGTGTGTTCCCAGCTTACCTGCTGTTCCCAGTGTGTCTGCTGTTCTATGTGTGCCTGCTGTTCCCAGTGTGCCTGATGTTACCAATGTGCCTGCTGTTCCTGGAGTGCCAACTTTTCCCAGTGTGCCTGCTGTTCCTAGTTTCCTATATTCCTAGTGTTTTCCTGCTGTTCCCAGTGTGCCTGCTGTTACAGTGTTTCTGCTGTTCCTAGTCCCTATGTTTCTAGTGTGTTCCCAGTTTACCTGCTGTTCCCAGTGTGCCTGATGTTACCAATGTGCCTGCTGTTCCTGGAATGCCAACTGTTCCCACTGAGCCAACTTTTCCCAGTGTGCCTGCTGTTCCTAGTTTCCTATATTCCTAGTGTTTTCCTGCTGTTCCCAGTGTGCCTGCTGTTCCTAGTTCCATATGTTCATAGTTTGTGTGCTGTTCCCAGTGTGCCCGCTGTTTCTAGTTCCCAATGTTCTTATTGTGTTCCCAGTTTACCTGCTGTTCCCAGTGTGTCTGCTGTTCTATGTGTGCCTGCTGTTCCTAGTGTGCCTGATGTTACCAATGTGCCTGCTGTTCCTGGAGTGCCAACTGTTCCCACTGAGCCAACTTTTCCCAGTGTGCCTGCTGTTCCTAGTTTCCTATATTCCTAGTGTTTTCCTGCTGTTCCCAGTGTGCCTGCTGTTCCAGTGTGCCTGATATTCCCAGTGTGCCTGCTGTTCCAGTGTGCCTGCTGTTCCCAATGTGCCTGCTGTTCCTAATGTGCCTGCTGTTCCCGGAGTGCCAACTGTTCCCACTGTGCCAATTTTTACTAGTGTGCCTGTTATTCCCAGTGTGCTTTCTGTTCCCAATGTGCCTACTGTTCGTAGATTGTCTGCTGTTCCCCATGTTCCTAGTGTATTCCTATTTTGCCTATTTTTAGTGAGTCTGCTGTTCCTAGTTCCCTATGTTCCTATTATGTTCCCAGTGTGCCTGCTGTTCCTGTGTGCCTGATGTTCCCAGTGTGTCTGCTGTTCCAGTGTGCCTGCTGTTCCCAATGTGCATGCTGTTCCTAATGTGCCTGTTGTTCCCGGAGTGCCAACTGTTCCCACTGTGCCAACTTTTACTAGTGTGCCTGTTATTCCCAGTGTGCTTTCTGTTCCCAATGTGCCTACTGTACGTAGATTGTCTGCTGTTCCCTATGTTCCTAGTGTATTCCCATTTTGCCTATTTTTAGTGAGCCTGCTGTTCCTAGTTCCCTATGTTCCTATTATGTTCCCTGTGTGCCTGCTGTTCCTAGAGTGTCTGCTGTTCCCTATGTTACTAGTGTGTTCCCAGTTTGCCTGCTATTTTTAGTGTGCCTGCTGTTTCCAGTGTGCCTGCTGTTCCTAGTTCCCTTTGTTCCTAGTATGATCCCAGTTTTCCTCCTGTTCCCAGTGTGCCTGCTGTTTCCAGTGTGCCTGCTGTTCCTAGTTCCCTTTGTTCCTAGTATGATCCCAGTTTTCCTCCTGTTCCCAGTGTGCCTGCTGTTACAGTGTTTCTGCTGTTCCTCGTCCCTATGTTTCTAGTGTGTTCCCAGTTTACCTGCTGTTCCCAGTGTGCCTGCTGTTCCAGTGTGCCTGCTATTCCCAGTGTGCCAGCTGTTCCCAATGTGCCTGCTCTTCCCAGTGTGCCTGCTCTTCCCAGTGTGCCTGCTGTTCCTAGTTCCCTTTGTTCCTAGTATGATCCCAGTTTTCCTCCTGTTCCCAGTGTGCCTGCTGTTACAGTGTTTCTGCTGTTCCTAGTCCCTATGTTTCTAGTGTGTTCCCAGTTTACCTGCTGTTCCCAGTGTGCCTGCTGTTCCAGTGTGCCTGCTATTCCCAGTGTGCCAGCTGTTCCCAATGTGCCTGCTGTTCCCAGTGTGCCTGCTCTTCCCAGTGTGCCTGCTGTTCCTAGTTCCCTTTGTTCCTAGTATGATCCCAGTTTTCCTCCTGTTCCCAGTGTGCTTGCTGTTACAGTGTTTCTGCTGTTCCTAGTCCCTATGTTTCTAGTGTGTTCCCAGTTTACCTGCTGTTCCCAGTGTGCCTGCTGTTCCAGTGTGCCTGCTATTCCCAGTGTGCCAGCTGTTCCCAATGTGCCTACTGTTCTCAGTGTGCCTGCTGTTCCCAGTGTGCCTGCTGTTCCTAGAGTATCAGCTGTTCCCTATGGTCTTAGTGTGTTCCCAATCTGCCTGCTATTTTCAGTGAGCCTGCTATTTCCAGTGTGCCTGCCGTTCCTAGTTCTCTATGTTCCTAGCGTGTTCTGTTTGCCTGCCGTTCCCATTATGCCTGCTGTTCCTAGTTTTCTATGTTCCTAGTGTGTTCTCAGTGTGCCTGCTGTTCCTAATCCCCTTTGTTCCTACTGTTCCCAGTGTGTCTGCTGTTTCAGTGTGCCTGCAGTTTCCAGTGTGTCTGCTGTTCCCAATGTACCTGCTGTTCCCAGTGTGCCTACTGTTTCTAGAGTGTCTGCTGTTCCCTATGTTCCTAGTGTGTTCCCAATCAGCCTGCTATTTCAGTGAGCCTGTTATTTCCAGTGTGCCTGCTGTTCCCAGTTCTCTATGTTCCTAGCGTGTTCTGTTTGCCTGCTGTTCCCATTATGCCTGCTGTTCCTAGTTTTCTATGTTCCTAGTGTGTTCTCAGTGTGCCTGCTGTTCCTAATCCCCTTTGTTCCTACTGTTCCCAGTGTGTCTGCTGTTTCAGTGTGCCTGCAGTTTCCAGTGTGTCTGCTGTTCCCAATGTACCTGCTGTTCCCAGTGTGCCTACTGTTCCTAGAGTGTCTGCTGTTCCCTATGTTCCTAGTGTGTTCCCAATCAGCCTGCTATTTCAGTGAGCCTGTTATTTCCAGTGTGCCTGCTGTTCCCAGTTCTCTATGTTCCTAGCGTGTTCTCAGTTTGCCTGCTGTTCCCATTATGACTGCTGTTCCTAGTTTCCTATGTTCCTAGCCAGTGCGTTCCCAGTGCGCCTGCTGTTCCTAATTCCCTTTGTTCCTAGTTTGCCTGCTGTTCCCAATGTGTCTGCTGTTCCAGTGTGCCTGCTGTTCTCAGTGTGTCTGCTGTTCCCAATTTACCTACTGTTCTCAGTGTGGCTGCTGTTCCTAGAATGTCTGCTGTTCCCAGTTTTTAGTTCAAAGTGTGCCTGCTGTTCCTGCTGTTCATAGAGTGTCTGCTGTTCTCAGTTTCTAGTTAACAGTGTGCCTACCATTTCAAAATTATGTGGCTGCTGTTCCCAGAGTGCCAACTGTTCCCACTGTGCCTACTCTTCCTAGAATGTCCGCTGTTCCCTATGTTCCTAGTGTGTTCCCAGTTTGCCTGCTCGAGCTCTTTTCAGTGATCCTGCTGTTCCCAGTGTGCCTGCTGTTCTTAGTTTCCTATGTTCCTAGTGTGTTCCCAGTTTGCCTGCTCAAGCTCTTTTCAGTGATCCTGCTGTTCCCGGTGTGCCTGCTGTTCTTAGTTTCCTATGTTCCTAGTGTGTTCTCAGTTTGCCTGCTATTCCCAGTGTGCCTGCTGTTCCAGTGTGCTTGCTGTTCCCAGTGAGCCTACTATTCCCAGTGTGCCTGCTGTTCCTATTTCCTATGTTGTTCCCAGTTTGCCTGCTGTTCCCAGTGTGCCTGGTGTTCCCAGTGCACCTGCTGTTCCCAATTTGTCTGCTGTTCCCGGAGTGCCAACTGTTCACACTGTGCCAACGGTTCCCAGTGTGCCTCCTATTTCCAGTGTGCTTGTTGTTCCCAGTGTGCCTACTGTTTCTAGAGTGTCTACTGTTCCCTATATTCCTAGTGTGTTCCCAGTTTTCCTGTTGTTCCCAGTTTACCTGCTGTTCCCAGTTTACCTGCTGTTCCCAGTGTGCCTACTGTTCCAGTGTGTTCCAGTGTGCCCGCTGTTCCCGGTGAGCCTGCTGTTCCCAATGTGCCTGCTGTTCCCAGAGCGCCAACTGTTCTCACTCTGCCAACTGATCCCAGTGTGCCTGCTATTCCCAGTGTGCTTGCTGTTCCCAGTGTTCCTACCGTTCCTAAAGTGTCTGCTCTTCCCTATGTTCCTAGTGTGCTCCCAGTTTGCCTGCTATTTTTAGTGAGCCTGCTGTTCCCAATGTGCCTGCTGTTTCTAGTTTCCTATGTTCCCAGTGTGTTCCCAGTTTGTCTGCTGTTCCCAGTGTGCCTGCTATTCCTAATTCCCTATGTTCCTAGTGTGTTCCCTGTTTACCTGCTGTTCCCAGTGCGCCTGCTGTTCCAGTGTGTCTGCTGTTCCCAGTGTGCCTGCTGTTCCCAATGTGCCTGCTGTTCCCAGAGTGCCAACTGTTCTCACTGTTCCAACATTTCTCAGTATGAATGCTATTCCCAGTGTGCTTGCTGTTCCAAGTGTGCCTAATGTTCCTAGAGTGTCTGCTATTCCCTATGTTCCTAGTGTATTCCAAGTTTGCCTGCTATTTTCAGTGAGCCTGCTGTTCCCAGTGTGCCTGCTGTTCCTAGTTCTCTATGTTCCTAGTGTGTTCCCAGTTTGCCTGCTGTTCCCAGTGTGCCTGCTCTTCCATGTGTGCCTGCTGTTCCCAATATTATGTTTTATCTGATAAAAGCCATGACTACGAGCTATGATCAGAGAATGGGCACTGTTTGTGACTAAGCCCAATGCTATTTAGAGGCTAGCATTGTTTCTATCTTATATTATTACCCAGCATGCATGCGCAAGGGGTAAGGTAGTTGATCTTGTCATGTGTTGTCATCCATATGAAAGTCACCAAATCTCGAGTGATAGCGAGTAGACAATGCTGTTGAGAGGTTGGAAAAAAAAAACAATTACTCTCTTCTAAGTGCTTAACAAGTGTGTACCAGGAATGGTACAAATCGTGCATTTGATCTGACGTGCCTATCAAGCACACCTAGTACCTACATCTATGCCATGTTAGCTGCAATGCTGTTTCAACTGCTTGTGTGACCTCAAACTAGGTAATGGTCACTGACGTTATGAACTGATCTATTGATCAGCTACCATAAACAATTCATAGCTATGTGTGAGTGGGGTATGTGTTCTGGAGAGCTCTAGTATAATGTCATATTAATCGTTCATATGCGCAGCCTATTTTCTGTGGAGCTTATGATAAGATTATTATTATAAACATGTGATATACATGTATCAAACGCATATATGATGTGAGTGAATACTTGGCTGAGTCCAGAAGGATTCGTGCAGAACAAGATAGGGCATATGCGGAATCTTTGGCCGCACAACCAGGCAAAAGAAAAGGCAAAGGTATATGCGTATATACTCGTGTATGCATATAATATAGTTCAAGAGCTCATAAAAACTAAGAAAAGAGGAAGAGCGTGTAACTTGAACTGGGCGGAATTTTTGAACTGTACTAAAAATAGAACATCCAGTCAAGAGTAAACTAAAAATTTGTAAATCTAAGTGTAAAAATCTCTTCATGGCATGTTCAAAACTCATTGGTTGATGCTAGTGCTTGGACATTGCACTCAGTGTGGTTTTGCACATGATCAGATATTCTATTTTTAGTATCAGTCAAAAATTCTGCCCTGTACACTAATGTCTATGGGAGTTACATGCTCTTTCTCTCCTTGCATTAGTTCTTATGCGCTCTTGTATAGTTCTATCCCACTACATGGGCGTATCAAAGGAAACAGCTGGACTGTAGAGAAGTTATCACCAGGTGATATTTTAGTTATCACCCGATAGTGACGCCAGTTATCACCCGGATGTGAAGTTCAACATTATCAATAACGTACATAAAGAATTAAATATGCAAGTCTAGTCTTTGCTAATCTTCTAGTTCGACTCTCTACAATCGTTTCAACACCAATGTAGGCAAGGAGTAGCTGTAGCTCTACTCCTGCAAGAACAGTTTGAAGCACTGGATAAATATGCTCACTCGGAAGGTACAGTAGTCCACACACAATGCTTACACTTGCTGACTCTGGTCCTGCTTTGGAATATCGGTCAAATTCCTTGAGTAGTGTCGACAAAAATACAGCCCTTGAGTGAGCTCTTCCTCGCTTTAGCTTACATCTTACGATGATTTTTAGGGTGACGGAGGCCTCCTCACACTTGTCATTGACAGCTTCTTTCCGGATTCCCCAAGGTTTCAAATCTTGAGTCGTACGATCACATAGTCTTCGCTATCATAATTAATAGCCTCAGCACTATTGTTATAGCGTAACATTCCAAGGAAAGAAGGCAAATTCACTGGGCAACAAGCATACCAGCTAGAGCTACATAGCTACTGAGATTGAGACTGAACTGCACAGATTAATGATCAAACCATACCTTGAATGTGATTGGTTGCTGACCTAATGATGTCATTGTCTCGGAATTCATTGCCATGGCGAGGTCAGGTAGCATATACATTTCCATGGTCTGTGGGATAGAAACCAGTTATATCCCGGATATGCGTGTATAACATATGGATATTGTACTCACACCGGGATATAACTATAACCAAGAGTATATAGTGAGATAAGGGAGAGAGTATCGAACACGCTATATTGTCCGTGTAATATGTGTTCAGAAAGTCACACGCCAGGAATTCAAACATTGACCAATGAGCGTGCTCGATTCAAATAACGAATTATGCGCGTGACCTCGAGTGCAAACTAATGCGAGTGCAATAGTGGCTGAAACGCGAGCAGATCGCGATACAAAACGAACGTTCATGAAGAATCTAGCATAAAACTCACGAAAAACGCCTCTATTCATCGCAGTCCTGAGAAAAATCGAGTGTTTAGCAACTTGGCTTAGTCATGTGCGCAAGGCGGGAAGTCACGTTACTCTCCGAAAACATTACACGGACCATATAGAGCGTTCGATACTCTCATCTCTTATTACATACTCTTGTTTTAACTTATCGCACATCTTTCGTTGATATGCTAAATTGCTCTCTATTTAGAGCAAGAAGAGGAGAACTGAAGAAGTGAGTCTGTGATGGAGAGTATGTACCACACAAATTCAAATGTCTGATTCAGTAACTTTCCTTACAGTATTCATTCATTATCCTATTAGTAGTTAACCCATCCCAGAAAGACTGAGAGTGGTACCTTCAAGTTTCTCACTGTACACAGCGGAATGCCTCTATATTGTATAGTCTGTAATAAGGACACCTCGTTTAATTGGGTCATTATGATGGCCAAAAATAAGTACAGGTTCTGTAATCCAGACACCTTAAATGGTTGCAACGGTGTCCAGACTAGAGGTGTTCTACTATGACAGGAATTGAAATTCTCTTTTGCCAAATCATGTGTCGATTTTTGTTGCAGCTGCAAGTAAGGATCAAAGAGAAGTGGAATCAACACATTCCCAGTGTCCCTGGTGGTAGGAAATTCAGTATGAGATTTCCAAATTCTACCAAGATTGAGTGTACCATTGATAAGGCTACTCCTAAGTTACGTGTACTACAATTAGTGTTAAGTGTGGGCTAACCTTTTTTTATCGTGATGCCATAATTGTGTATACAGGTCTGGTATGTGATTGCGTTAGCATTTGGAAGCCGTGGAAAGCCATTTAATCTCTGCAGTATTATGCCTAGGCAACTAATTCCCCGTGGTGGTACCTTTTCAGGAGATGATCCACTTGCATTGGTTGTAGAAGAATCAGAAGATGCTCGTGATCCCTGTGACTATCTTGATGCACCCACGGTATATGTTCAACAGCTTGAGTGTTCATGACTCAGCTATCTCACTGATTGATTTCCCTCATCTTTGGGCTGAACATTTTCAGTCTACAGTGCATGCGCTGTTCTGCAAGGACCGTCGATGGACAACTAACCTTTGACAACCTATACCGTATTGCGTGTGCGCCTTTGGATCTTATATCCATTTTAGCTCGCTTTGGCAATCTATCATCGAAAATTAATGTTGTATCTTAGAAAGATAAGTCCAGTCGCTCCTTTTTTTGTGGGATAAGGTCAGTTGCTCAATTTGAGCCCTTTTTGGGGGGGGGGGGGGGGGGGGGGGGGGGGGTTCGTAAGCCTTTTTAGCGATCGTAACATTTTGGCCATTCGATGAAGCTCAAACAACATTCAAAATCTAGGGAATGGCCATAGCCCGTTACACCTCTGCTAATATCGTCAGCTAACTCGCTGATTGATTTCCCTGATATTTGGGCTAAGTATCTTCAGTCTACAGCGCATGCGCTGTTCTGTAGGGATCGTCGATGGACAACTAACCTTTGACAACCTTTACCGAACTGCGTGTGCGCGTTTTGCTCTTATATTATCCATTGTAGCTCGCTTTGGCGATCTATCATCAAGAATTATGGTTGTATCTTGGAGATATAAGGTCAGTCACTCAATTTGAGCCCTTTCTTGGGGGACGGTGGTTCGTTAGCCTATTTAGCGGTCGTAACGTTTTGGCCATTCGATGAAGCTCAAAAATCTAGGGAATGGCTATAGCCCGTTGCACCTCTACTAATGTCGTCAGCTAACTCGCTGATTGATTTCCCTGATATTTGGGCTAAGTGTCTTCAGTCAACAGCGAATGCAGCTGTTCTGTAGGGATCGTCGATGGACAACTAACCATTGACGACCAATACTGAACTATTAGCGATGGTTTCGTTTTGCCTATTCGATAGAGCTCAAACAACATTCAAAATCTACACAATGGCCCGTTGCACCTCTGCTAATATAGTCAGCTAACACTCTGATTGATTTCCCTGATCTTTGGGGTAAATACATTCAGTCTACGGCGCATGAGCTGTTCTGTATGGATCGTCGATGGACAACTAACCATTGACACCCTATACCGAACTGCATGTGCGCCTTCGGCTCTTATATCCATTTTCGCTCTCTTTGGCGATCTATCTTCGGGAATTATGGTTGTATCTTAGAACGGTAAGGTCAGTCGCTCAATGTAAGCCCTCTTTTGGTGGGTAGTTCTTTAGGCTTTTTAGCTATCGTAACGTTTTGGCTATTCTATGAAGCTCAAACAAAATTTAAAATCTAGGGAATGGCCATAGCCCGTTGCACCTCTGCTAATATAGTCAACGAACTCGCTGATTGATTTCACTGATCGTTGGGCTAAGTATCTTCAGTCTACAGCGCATGCGCTGTTCTGCAGGGATCGTCGATGGATAATCAATAATCGACGACCTCAACCAAACTGCGCAAGCTCCTTATGCTCTTATATCCATTTTCGCTCGCTTTGGCCATCTACCATCGAGAATTATGGTTAATTCAGGGAATGGCCATAGCCCGTTGCTCCCCTGCTAATATATATATACATATAATAATATCCCTGATTTTTGGACTAGGTGTCTTCAGTCAACAGCGCATGCAGCTGTTCTGTAGGGATTGTCGATGGACAACTAACCATTGACTACCTATACTGAACTGCGCGTGCGCCTTCGACTCATATCCTCCATCGCTCCTTTGGCGATCTATCATGGAGGATTATGGTTGTATTTTGGAGAAGTAAGGGAGCCCTTTTTGGGGGAGGGTGGTTCGTAAGCCTATTTTTAAATATCATTCTGCATGATTATAAAAATGCAGGGATGCACAAAAATAGCATGATAATGCTAATAAGTAATATGTACATCCAGAAGATGAAAGGACTACTTAAGTTATTGAAATGAATAATGAATACAGTGACGATACTTGTATTAACTACAGCAATGCAATTTTATTTTAAACATGATTATTAAAGGTAGAGAAGGGTGAGGACACAACATCACTACTTAAGTTATTCCATAAAGTAATTGTATTTGGAAAAGAAAAAAGAGTTTAAGTATTGTGCAGTGTGACCACTTAGACTGCTTAGCTGTTTAGAATGGGTGTAGCGAGTGGTGTATACGCAAGGCCGTGGAAATAGGGGCACCAGTACGGGAGCATTGGTTCCAACAAGTTTGTGCATAAAACACAGTTTGAGCGCCTTCCTTCTTTGCTCGAGCTTTGGGATATTTAAAGTGTCCAGCATTTCGTCATATGTTGTGTTCCAACTCTTTAGACACACCTTGCAGGCAAACCTCTGAACGTCTTCCAACAACTTGCAGTCCTTGACAAGGTATGGATCCCAGACTTGGTTTGCATACTTTAGATGTGGCCTTATGAGCGTCAAATAGAGTGCTCGAATAGTAGATGTATCGGCACAGTTGTAGAATTGTCGGAACAACAGACCGATGAGCCTCCTTGCTTTTTTGCTGGTGTGATCAGACCAGGATAGGTTGTCGTTGATTGTTAAGCCAAGATACTTGATAGAGTCGACTTGCTCTATTTCAAAACCGAGCAAATTTAGAGGTGGTGGTGTAGTTCTTACTTTCTTTCGGGAAAGCACCATGAATTTACACTTCACTGGACTGAATGACAGGTGATTAAGAAGACTCCATACACCAAGAGAGTCCACATCTTGCTGAAGTACGGCGTAGTCTTTCTCGGTATAAATTCTTCTATACAAAAGTATATCGTCAGCATATTATAAGATTAGCTTTGTACCTTCAGATAAGGCCACATCGTTAACATCATTTACATAAAGCAAGAACAGCAGTGGACCAAGTACTGATCCCTGAGGTACGCCGGATGTTACTGGGAGCAGGTCAGATGTTTCACCATGTAGGACCACTGACTGGTTTCTATAAGCGAGATGGCTCGTGATCCAGGAAACCAGGTAGTCGTCCAAGCCAATAGCTCTGAGTTTCGAAATTAGCTGCCTATGAGGCACAGAATCAAAGGCTTTAGTGAGGTCAAAGAATACGGCCCCCATTTCATGGCCATCTTCCATACTGCTGAGCCAATCATGCGCAGCAGAAAGCAAGGCATGAGTGGTCGATCTCCCTGGTAGGAAGCCCCACTGGTTAGCCGCAAGTGGATATGACGAGTCAAGAAATGTTATTTGGCGATCGTAACGTTTTGGCTATACAAGTTCATTTTGAAGTTCAAACATAGCATTCAAAATATAGGGAGTTGTCAAAGCCTGTTCCTCCTCTGCTTATATAGTCAACCAATCGCTGATTGATTTCTCTGGCCTCTGGGCTACGCGTGGCTATAGCCTGTCCTACCACTGCTAATATAGCCAGGCAAATCCCTGATTGACTTCCCAAGCCTCTGGGCTAAAGGTCTAAGTCGACGATCCCTACAGAACTGGCGCATGCGCCTTAAGTCTTATATCATTCTCGCTCGCTTTGGCAATGCATTATCGAAAATTAAGGCTGTATCTTGGAGAGTTAAGATCAGACGCTGAATGTGAGCCATTTTTGTGGGCTATTTAGTGTTCTCAACCAAATTATGTAATCGTATAGCATTCAAAAACGGCCAAAGCCTTTCCCATCACTGCTAATATAGCCAGCCAACTAGCTGATTGATTCCCCAAGCCTCTAGGCTGAAGGTCTCCAGTTTATGGCGCATACAATGTAGGGATCGTCGATAGACAACCAAGAGAAAAACCGTTGCGACGACCACTAAGGAAGTGCGCAAGCGTCTGGCCTTCTTAGATCCATTCTCGCTCGCTCTGGCAGTCCACCATTGAGAATTATGGCTCTATCTTGGAGAGTTGAAGTCAGTCGTTCAATGTGAGTCCTTTTTTTTGATGTTCATTAGCGTTCAAAACGTTCGCTACGTTTTGGTTATGCGAGATAGTTTTGATGCTCAAACAACATTCAAAATCTGGGGAGTGGACATAGCCTGTCCCACCATTGCTAATATAGCCAGCCAAATCGCTGATAGATATCTCAGACCCCTTGGATAAAGGTCTCGAGTCTAAAGCGCATGCGCCGTGTTCGTTGGGGTTCATCGACGGACAACTAACCGCAGTACGGCGGTTTTTGTATTGGCTGTCCATCGACCACTCCTACCAACCCTCCTCGAGCTCTTAGATCCAAACCTCTCTCGCTTTGGCAATCCATCATTGAGAATTATGGCTGTATCTTGGAGAGTTAAGGCAACTCGCTCAATGTGAGCCCTCATTGGTGGTTCATTATCCTATTTAGTATTCAAAATCAAGAGCCAGTAGTTTAGTTTGAACATCCAATTTTGTTGAACTTTCGTTCATATGCTCAGGAAAGGCAAGAATTTATCAAACACTGTAAATTACTGAACGTAGATTTCCCTACCTGATCAACATTGAAGAATGGAAATTTATATCACATACAACCTATAAACATTTACTCTACTCTTTCAACAAATCCATTTCTGTAGCACTGCTTCTTTAATACCATCATTTGCCACCACTTTATCTCAATTTTTGTTCACACTTTTGCTTTTGACTATTAGGCCTCTTTTTGTCATTAAAATTAATTCGATCTCCATGTTTTGGCTATAATGAGATCGTTTTGAAGCTCTAACCTAGTATTCAAAATCTAGGGAGTGGCCATAGCCTTTCCCACAACTGGTAATATAGCCATCCGAATGAATGATTTGATGTCTCATGCTACTAATTATAGTTCACCTACACTTGCACTGTACAGAGTGCATCCAACAAGAAGCCAGCCACAATGGTGTCGTATGCAGGGAACTTGAGACCGATTGTGTGCTACTGCCACGACGTACTCCAAATGGACACGACTGAAGCGGAGGAATATCTGGCCACTGCCTGCAAGCAGTTAGCTCGACAAACACCAAGACGCCAGTCTGGTCGGGCACAACTTGCACTCCAAAGGATGCTGCCTCTGGGAAGGGGGGCCGAGTTTGCAACAATGGAGATTGTTGATCAGCGCCATCACCCCCTACAGAGTACACGAATCACAGGAAAATGGAATGCCTGCGTTATCAGCCGTGACGGACAAGTTTCTCCGAGACTTGAAGACTACAAGACGGTAGAGACACACGGCGAACAGGTGACAGACTTGTCCAGTAACGAGGAGTGTCGTAAACATATCATTCCTGTTATGTTGGCTTACATTGACAAGTGGTGTCCCCTTCGTGCTGGCCGTAGTCACTCCGTTATGTTTTCGTCAAGAATTGAGCAGCTAGGCTGTGTGCCGGTAGGTGTGCGTGGCACTGTAACAGAGCAACCATTTGCTCTGTACTTAATGGCGGCTACTGTAACCGAGCAAAGTATTTGTTTTAAACAGGGCACTGTAACCAAGCAACGATGCTACAAGCACACATATACGTTGGGGCATTGTTCATTCACTCCGCGAGTTTGAACGCGATCGGTTGCTATAGCCAGTAGTTACGCGCTTGCAACCGTGACGACCTTAGGCCATTTATTGCTAACCCGGCGTGGCCCCACCCACCCGTGCAACACAATGTTCAGTACGTGCAAAAGACAGAGTCGTGAGTGGATCAAGAAAAAGAAGACCGGACCTGAGGAGGTAAGTAGCTGTAATCGTAATAATATAGTCTTAACCATCTACAATAGGTACTAGAATCGAAAACTAAGCCTGTGTTTTAGTAGCCATGAAGCTAGCTAAGTGATAGTGACTAGTTACCGAAAGTAGTGGCATGTATAGCCCTTATTTATCCCCCTGTAAGCAGTATCTAAATTAACTCAGTCATTCTTTACATGCGTCAGTAGGTAGCAACATCTTGGAACCATCAGATGGTCGAGTAGTCCCTATTCTCTTGGTGTGCATTAATTAGAATGATCACGAGGTATTAACTGTTGTGGACACATGGTACTTTGGCAGCAACAGCAAGATCAAAATAAAGGTAAGTACAGTAGGTAGTGATGTGAAATGATGTTCAATAGCATAAGATATGACCAGCAAGTTAAAAATCTAATGACTTGCTAACACCTAGGACATCCTGCTTTTGTTGTGTGACCTTCAGCCCATCTTGTTCATTTTTTGTGTCCCAATCCATCGCAGCCTTTTGTTGAGCACTTGCTCTGTTTTCTCTTTCTCTGTCCAGCAGTTGTACTTGCAGATGAGGATGAAGATGTTTGAGCAGAAGTTTGTGCTGTCGAGGAGGTAGATGACACAACGGTGGGTGGTGGCAAGTAATCTGGACGGCAATCGTGAGAAATAAAGCGCTCATACATGGTAAACTTGTTGGCCATTTTATCAGCCGAAATATTGTGAAGGTGGCTATCACTGTAGTTGGTGGTTGGAACTCCAACTGCAGTGCTGACTCGGACACGAAGTGAGGAATCCTTCCACTCACCAGCAAAGCAATTCTCATGCACCTTCATCACCACATTTCCATTGTGTGCCTTCACTACGCACACCGGGAAGGTCTGAGTACTTGTCTCCAAGACTGTCTCGCCAGGTGAGAACTTGCTGTCCGTCTTCAATGAATGTTGTAGTATTCTGATCACAGATAGCTTTCAGCTCATGAATGGAGAACACGTCTTCTCTTATAGACACTTCCAATCACTGAAAAGAGACGGTCTGGGGCAAACTTTGTGTGTCCAGCTACCATGAAGCTGATATGGATGTGGTCGATCTCTCCAGAACTCACCATCTCCATGGCCCAAGAGAATAAGTATTTATTATTGTATGAAGCCATATTAGATCAAAGGCTTTTGTAGTGCAATAAATTCCATACTGCCAACAGCAGTTCAATATTTTCCAGTGGCAAATAGAAAATTGTTGTGTTAACTAATTGAGTTGTCTACATCATGTCTGACCAAACTACATGTGTATAATTGCAGGGAGCATCCACAAAAACCAGGTTGATGGTACACAAAAAAATCCCCTAGAAGGTCACTTCATGCATACAGTTGGAGAATGTTCCAGCCAGTATGCAGGGTATGTGAGCCAAAGGATTAGCAGTTGGAGCTGTACTGTGGCAGGTTAACTGACCTCAGGGACAGTGAGTAGAGGAACCAGGCTTGTAGGCCTACTGCTCTAGCTGCTGATTCTTTTGCTCATAATGTCTGGGACGTTCAGAATATAGTCGAATTGGGCTCAGCCCAACAAAGCTTGGTTCACCTTGGCAGTGGTGCTGGCAGGATACTCAGCAAAAGCAGCTGTAGACCCTCGTTTATCCACCGATCATCATCCGAAAAGACACCGCTCTGTCACAGTGGTATCTTGTCCAAGCAGGTTCGAAACTCGCGATCAAGTCGTAGCTCGAACCATGCTCGAACGTACCGGCCTCGTTTCACAAGATCGGTGGTCATCAAACGTAGGATCATCAGTGATTCAAACGATCTCCCCACTCTGGCTTGAGTAGCAAAGGTAGCGTGGCACGATAGAATCGCTCGCTTGTCGAACTGGAAAATGATCGGATCCACAGCCTCGCTGATAGCCTAGCTAGTTTTGAACGTCAGTGATTCAGCTCCACTCTGACTCGAGTAGTGAGGGTAGCACAACCTGATCGCTCGTTCAACTGGACATCGGATCCACAGCTTTGCAAATGGCCTAGCTGGTTTGAACACTAGATTCACACAATAAACCAGTTAATGTACCGCTTTTTCTCGTTCCATACGGGAGTTATTACACTCGGGGCGTGGCTCAAGGGCAAATACAGCACTTGGCTTCGCCTCGTGCTGTATTTGCCTCTCGCACCGCCCCTCGTGCAATCGAAGGGGGTACATTGACTAGTATTTCTTGTTGGTGCATGTGGCGTTGTCGAGGAAAATGGCAAGTCGGTGAATCCATGGATGGTGCTGGCGGAGCCGATTCCAGTAGTGAGTTAAGAAAGAGAGTGTGTGATCTGTGTATTTAGGACCAACGCGTTCATTAAACAGGTACACCACTGAGTTTTTTTTAGTGATCAACTACTCCAAAGACGTCGTGGGAAACTTTCTGAAGATAGTACGTTGATCCAGGTTGCTCAGTTTTCCCCCATGATGGTATCAGTTTGGACTGCTGGTAGTCAGCACTGATAGTGGCAGTAAAACCGTACTTTGCTCCTTCTAGATCCTCTCGCTCTCTTCTCGTCAACACCTGCATCTTGGTGAGTTGCTCGATCTTTGCCCACTGCTCTCTGCACTTAGCCTTGTATACAGTACTCTCTAGATCATGTTGCAACTGTCTTGTGATCTGCCAATTCCTCTTACAGCTCCCATTTGGTGGACTCATGGGCCCTAAGCTCACCTTCAAAGGCGCTACTCGACTGCTCTGCTGCAACCGATTGAGTACTGCCTGGTTTTGTGACAATTGCTGCTTGAGGTGTTTGCACGTGTCACAGTAGTCTGTCATACTGGGATGCAGTGCTACCTTGGGTCGGTACTTCTGGAGCCAATTAGTTGCAGCAGTGTTATGACACGTTTGTCTCCCTTTCTCTGTTTGTGCCTTGTTAAATTGAGAGACCACAAATGACTGTAATTGCTCCTCGTAGATTTTTTTCTCCCATTTTAGGTGCCGCAATTCGAGTGAACTTCGGAAGGAGAAAAAATTGGGCACTATAGCTACCAGACCATTGGGCTGGGAGTTGATGTCAACAAACTCAAGAAAGTCTGCCATTGCTTGCTTCTTGGCATGGTTAGATTCCTTACCAGCTGAACCATGACGTTTGTGTGGGAACTGAACCTCAACTATGTCGTCATTATCTACCAGCTTCCACCAAGCACCAAACGTCAAGATATCGTCATCCTCATCATCATGCAGCATATAATCTTCTAACCTCTGCTCTACTACTACTTCCCTTTTCGTCAGTTCTAAGATAGGCTGGTCCTTTTGCTTCTGTTTGATGATCCGCTGCCGAGTGAGTCGGGTTGTATGAACTCCTAGGTAAGAAACAAGACACTTGCGACAGAGGAGGAGATTCCCACGTGCGTCGATTACATTCTGTCGTAGTAACTGGTTTTGAGCTTTGTGTGTGTGTGTGTGTGTGTGCGTGTGTGTGTGCGTGCGTGTGTGTGTGTGACGTGTGTGTGTGTGTGTGTGTAAGAGAGGGAGAGGGTGATATTGTGTATTGTATTATGATCATTGTATTGAAAACAATAATATGTGTGTGTGAGTAATGTGCGTGTATACATGTAAAACTTCAGCTTGTTGTGTTTTAGAGCGAGCGATTGGAATGTACCGAGCATCTAGGACTAGCCTGCTGTTAAGATGGCACATCTTATCATTAAGACACGGCTAAGATGGCACATTGTTAAGCCGAATGAGCATAAGCATGTGTGAGTAACGTATATGCATACATGTGAAACTTCAGCTTGTTGTGTATCAGAGCGAGAGATTGCAATGTACTGAGCATTTTGGAATAGCCTGCTGTTTAGAGGGCACATCTTTCAACAGTAAGCCTCGGCTAAGCTGTCACAACTTTAAGCTGAAGGAGCATAATAGTGTGTGAGTATTTTACGTGCGTACATGTGAAACTTCAGCTTGTGTATCAGAGCGAGTGATTGGAATGTACCGAGCATTTAGGACTAGCCTACTGTTAAGATGGCACATCTTTCGGCAGTAAGACTCACCTAAGATGGCACATCCCTAAGCTGAAAGAGTATAAGATTGGGTGAGTAATGTGTGTGTGTACATGTGAAATTTCCGTTTGTTATGTGTTTGAATGAGCAGTTCAAATGTACCGAGCATTTAGGTGACTAGCCTTCTGTTAAGACTTCACATTTTTCAAAAGTAAGACTCAGCTAAGATGGCACATCTTTAAGCTGAAAGAGTATAAGAGTGTGTGAGTAATGTGCGTGTGTACGTGTGAAACTTCAGCTTGTTGCGTATCAGAGCGAGCAATTGGAATGTACTGAGCATTTAGGACTTGCCTGCTGTTAAGGTGGCACATCTTTCAACAGTAAGACTCGGCTAAGATGGCACATCTTTAAGCTGAATGAGCATAACAGCGTGCGAGTTATGTGCGTGTGTACATGTGAAACTTGAGCTTATTGTGTATCAGAGCGAGCAATTAGAATGTACCAAGCATTAAAGACTAGCCTGCTGTTAAGTAGCACATCTTTCAAAAGTAGGACTCAGCTAAGATGGCACGTCTTTAAGCTGAATGAGGATATGAGTGTGTGAGTAATGTACGTGTGTACATGTGAAACTTCAGCTTGTGTATCAGAGCAACCAACTGGAATGTACCGAGGATTTAGGACTAGCCTGCTGTTAAGATGGCACATATTTCACAGTAAGACTCAACTTAGATGGTACATATTTAAGCTGAATGAGTATACGAATGTGAGAGTAATATGCGTGTGTACATGTGAAACTTCAGTTTGTAGTGTATCAGAGCGAGCGATTGGAATGTACCGAGCATTAAGGACAAGCCTGCTGTTAAGATGGTACATCTCTCAACAGTAAGACTCAGCTAAGATGGCACATCTTTAAGCTGAATGAGCATAAGAGTGTGTGAGTAGTGTACGTGTGTACATGTGAAAC
The DNA here is from genome assembly GCA_964291365.2 of Stappiaceae bacterium. Taxonomy (GTDB): domain Bacteria; phylum Pseudomonadota; class Alphaproteobacteria; order Rhizobiales; family Stappiaceae; genus JBDWFY01. Next base: position 46,695 of record OZ220044.1, on the reverse strand, counting down.
TTTAGCTTGTTGTGTATCAGAGCGAGCGAATGGAATGTACCGAGCATTTAGGACTAGCTCGCTGTTAAGATGGCACTTCTTTCAACAGTAAGACTCAGCTAAGATTGCACATTTTTAAGCTGAATAAGCATAAGAATGTGTGAGTAATGTACGTGTGTACATGTGAAAATTCAGCTTGTTGTGGAGCGAGCAATTGGAATGTTCTGAGCATTTAGGACTAGCATGCTGTTAAGATGGCAAATGTTTCAACAGTGAGACTCTGCTAAGATGGCTCATCTTTAAGCTGAATGAGCATAAGAATGTGTGAGTAATGTACGTGTGTACATGTGAAACTTCAGCTAGTAGTGTATCAGTGAGCGATTGGAATGCATCGAGCATTTAGGACTAGCCTGCTGTTAAGGTGGCACATCTTTCCATAGTAAAGCTCAGCTAAGATGGCACATCTTTAAACTGAATGAGCATAAGAATGTATGAGTAATGTACGTGTGTACATGTGAAACTTCAGCTTGTTGTGTATCAGAGCTAGCATTTAGGACAAGCCTGCTGTTAAGATGGCATATCTTTCAACAGTAAGACTCAGCTAAGATGGCACATCTTTAAACTGAATGAGCATAAGAATGTATGAGTAACGTACGTGTGTACATGTGAAACTTCAGCTTGTTGTGTATCAGAGCGTGCGATTGGAATGCAAGCGTGCGATTGGAATGCTTCGAGCATTTAGGACTAGCCTGCTGTTAAGATGGCACAACTTTCAACAGTAAGATTCAGCTAAGATGACACATCTTTAAGCTGAATGAGCATAAGAGTGTGTGAGTAATGTACGTGTGTACATGAGAAACTTCAGCTTGTGTATCAGAGCGAGTGATTGGAATGTATCGAGCATTTAGGTCTAGCCTGCTGTTAAGAAGGCACATCTTTCAACAGTAAGACGATGGCACATGTTTAAGCTGAATGAGCATAAGAATTTTTGAGTAATGTACGTGTGTACATGTAAAACTTCAGCTTGTTGTGTATCAGACTGAGTGATTGGAATGTATCGAGCATTAGGACTAGCCTGCTGTTAAGATGGCACAACAGTAAGATTCAGCTAAGATGGCACATCTTTAAGCTGAATGAGCATAATAGTGTGTGAGTAATGTACATGTGAAACTTCAACTTGTTTTGTATCAGAGTGGGCAATTGGATAATACCGAGCATTTAGGACAATCCTGCTGTTAAGATGGCACTTCTTTTAACTCTAAGACTCAGCTAAGATGGCACACCTTTAAGCTGAATGAACATAAGAATGTGAGAGTAATGTACGTGTGTACATGTGAAACTTCAGCTTGTTGTGGAGCGAGTGATTGGAATGTACTGAGTGTTTAGGACTAGCCTGCTGTTAAAATGGCACATCATTCAACAGTAAGACTCAGCTAAGATGGCTCATCTTTAAGCTGAATGAGCATAAGAATTTGTGAGTAATGTACGTGTGTACATGTAAAACTTCAGCTTCAGAGTGAGCGATTGGAATGTATCGAGCATTTAGGACTAGCCTGCTGTTAAGATGGTACATCTTTAATCTGAATGAGCATAATAGTGTGTGAGTATTGTACGTGTGTACATGTGAAACTTCTGCTTGTTGTGGAGCGAGTGGTTGGAATGTACTCAGCATTTAGGACTAGCCTGCTGTTAAGATGGCACATCTTTCAACAGCTAAGATGGCACATCTTTAAGCTGAATGAGCATTAGAGTGTGTGAGTAATGTACGTGTGTACATGTGAAACTTCAGCTTGTTGAGGAGTGAGCGATTGGAATGTACTGAGCATTTAGGACTAGCCTGCTGTTAAAATGGCACATCTTTCAATAGTAAGACTGCTTGTGTATCGGAGCGAGCGATTGGAATGTTCCTAGCATTCTAGTGACTAGTAAGATGGCACATCTTTAAGTTGAAAGGTTATGAGTGTGTGAGCAATAGGCTCGTGTACATGAGTTTCGTTGGCTATGGGGAAGTATTTGGAACACATTCCTCCATACCAAAAGTACCTAGTATTGATGAATGTCCATCTCATCGTATAAAAACTTGCATATGTAAGTTGTTATATGCATCAATTATTATTATAGAATCAGTTCATGGCTACTATGAATGTCGTTAATAGTAGAGAGAGCTGAAAAAGTGCTGAAGAGGAAAATGAAAAGCAGGAAGCATTCTAGTTTTAGCTGTGATTGACTAACTACACCAACTGAGTGGATGTAGTAGTCGGTGGCGGGCCATGCGGTCTGATGGGACAGACGGATCATAGAGACAGAGTCACACGATGGACAATACTGGATAAAACGGAGTAACTAGACGGACTCAGCACAGATCAGATAGCGGACTCAGTGAAATTGTCCGTAAAAAGTGGTCCCAATACGGGCGACAATGGTACTTGTTATCCTGGACATCGGAGATTCCGTTCAAAGCTCGTCTATTCAGCGAACGCGGACATCGTTCTCCCTGTATACGTGCGCAGTTCACGCGGCTACGTTTTACAGTGTGTGTGTATTAGAGCAAGCAATTGGAATGTACTGAGCATTTAGGACTGGCCTGCTGTTAAGATGGCACATCTTTTAACAGAAAAATTCAGTTTAGATGGCACATCACTAAGCTGATAGGGTATAAGTGTGTGTGAGTAATGTGTGTGTGGAAATGTGAAACTTCAGCTTGTTACGTATCAGAGCGAGCAATTAGAATGTACCGAACATTAAGGACTAGCCTGCTGTTAAGATAACACATCTAGCAACGGTAAGACTCAGCTATGACAGCACACCTTAAAGCTGAATGAGCATAAGAGTGTGTGAGTAATGTACGTGCGTACATATGAAACTTCAGCTTGTTGTGTATCAGAGCGAGCAATTGGAATGTACTAAGCATTTAATACTCGCGTGCTGTTAAGATAGCCCATCTTTCAACAGTAAGACTCAACAAAGATGGCACATCTTTAATCTGAATGAGCATAAGAGTGTGTGAGTAATGTGCGCGTGTACATATGAAACTTGAGATTTTGTGTATCAGAGCGAGAAATTTGAATGTACCGAGCATCTATGTCTAGCCTGCTGTTAAGATGGCTTTTTTATCAACAGTTTGATTCGGCTAAGATGGCACATCTTTGAACTGAATCAGTAAAAGAGTTTGTGAGTAATCTACGTGCGTACATGTGAAACTTCAGCTTGTTGTGCATCAGAGTGAGTGATTGGAATGTCCTGAGCATACAAGAAAAGTCTGCTGTTAAGATGGCACATCTTTCAACAGTAGGACCCATCTTAGATGGCACATCTTCAAGCTGAACGTGCATAAGAGTGTGTGAGTGATGTACGTGCGTACATGTGAAACTTCAGCTTCAAGGTTGTGTATCAGAGCGAGCGATTGGAATGTACCGAGCATTTAGGACTAGCCTTCTGTTTAGGTGGCATATATTTCATCTGTAAAACTCAGCTAACATGGCACATCTTTAAGCTGAGAGGGTATAAGCGAGTGAGAATAACGTGCTTGTCAAAACTGATTTGATTGTAGTTGAATAACACTATCACTATGTGGTTCAAAGGGCACGTGTCCAGCAACAAACTGAGAACACGGACATGTACGCGGATTTGTGAGCGGACAAGTATACAATAGTATCTGATCCCCTAAGATTCTTAGGGTAACGGAGCATGCGCAGACAGTGTGTACAAGGCCCTTTCTCCTCCCTTCAATGAGCCTGGGGACGACGCTACCACACAACCAGCTGAAGTTTCACATGCACACACACACAATACTCACACACTCTTATACCATTTCAGCTTAAAGATGTGCCATATTAGCTGAGTCTTACTGTTGAAGAATGTGCCATCTTAACAGCTGGCTAGTCACACAGACGTTTGGTAAACTCCAATTTTTGTGAAATATCGTTGCCTATGTGCCCTTCAAGCGATCGCGAAAGGTGACGATGTTAAAAAGGACTGGCGAAGAAGCTGACTATGCTGCCTCTTGTTACTGAAATCGTTTTTAAGGCCAAGTTGGACAGCCGTACGGGAGAGTGATTTCTTGGCTCTTTCTCTTAACATACGATCGGTAATGATAGTCTAGAAGTAGTTCCTATCCTTGAAAAACCTGAAACTTGGGCTGTATACACAGGAGAAAATGGGTGTTAATACGTGTACCGTCCGTGCCCGTAAGTTCCGCGCATACGGTGCAAATACGGTAACAGCACGGATCGCTCCGACGGTCTCGTCAAACACCGTAGTGGGAACAAAATTTACACGACCAAAGCACGGAACCGTTCAATCTTCCGTCGTTGTCCGTCTCACCTACCGTATATGTGGACCATATACCGTCCCACACACCGTCTCAGTGCTTGTCAAACCGTGCATAGGCCCGTCCAAAGCTGTACCAACGGCGACCGTTCTACGATCCGTTATACATGTACTGCGGCACGTTCACGCTGTACCGTATATATAAACTCCGCCCAATGAAATAAATCACATGAATAATAAATTATTAAAGAAGTGAACGATCGAGAAAACAAGGCAAGGCAAATACAAAAAAAAAAGATACGTACACATAGCTATTTATACAAAAAATATAGCTATACATAGAATATACAAGATGAAAAGGACTAACTAAAGAGTAGTTGACATAACCAGTGTGGAACCCCTCTAAATTAACATGATGGAAGATTATCTAGAGGTGTAGCCCCCCTCCCCAAGTTGAATGAAGACAGGGAATGGGGGTCATGGTATTGAGAACTGACACAGAATTTCAGTCATCAACCTTGAGCTGTCAAAGTTAGTCTAAGAGGAGTTCCACTACATACATGTAGCTATAGTTGTACACATTCACCATACATGATTGTTCAGTTCAAGTTCAGATCGTGCTAATTTCAGCTCCTGTATGAATGAAACAAGTCTTATAACTTCTTGTGGTGTTCAGCAGTATAATAACGTTGCTCACCATGTATAGGGTCCCAGTACAGCTAGATGTTCTGGACCTCATGTAGACTAAGTATTCCATCTTAACACGGAGTTCCCTATAAGGACAGTAAGTAAGCATAGATCCAATGAAAAGGTACAAACTCACTTTTAGCTTAATAAACTGTTTCCAGTGAGGATGATTTGGCTGTGTTACAGAAGTTTAACTTTCAACAGCGAGCGAGCCTGCACACTAGAGAGAATACATGCCCGTGTGTGTGTGTGTGTGTGTATGTGTGTGTGTGTGTGTGTGTGTGTGTGTGTGAGAGAGAGAGAGAGTGAGAGAGAGAGAGAGAGAGAGAGAGTGGGGAGGGTCAAATAACAATCAGGTCTTTTATACCTTATAGCATTTTGTGTGGTGCTACATTTCTAAGATCTCCATGTATATCTGTCATGCAAAAGAAAGAGAGAGGATGAGAATAGGAGCAGCAAGAGGGGACATCTCGCCTTATATGATATCCTTGACCATTAGTCTCTTATACCTATAGCATGACAGCCAATAAAATAGGAACTTAAAGGTGGAGAGAGCTAGAGAGGAAGAGAGAGAGAGAGAGAGAAATGTCGGTGGGGGTTAGGGGGACAAAAAATTGCATATTCAGGAGTGTAAAAATGGAGTTCTCACCTTAGATCCATGCACTGCTCCATTTCTAGATCTTTGACCACTACACGTATGCAAACAAAACACAGGGAAAAAAGATGAGAGGAGCAAGGGGATCGAGTTTCTCACCTCGTATGACAGGTGGTGGTCAATATCTGCTGTGCAGTAGATGGCCCCTCTTATACTACAATGTACAGTGAATAGATGAGCTAGAGTTTAGGTGATGAGAGAGGTGTGTGAAGATAATGAACAATCATATATACTCATGCAGGGAGAACACAAAGAAAGTACATAGAGCTCTCTCATCTTCGGATGTTGTATTCACTGCTCCTTTCAAAGTCTCCAATGGTTAAACTAGGAGTGTGAAGAGAAAATGAGACAGGGAGGAGCAACAGAAGATCTTATGTGACAGGTGGTGGTTGTGCAGTGGCTGGCCCCCTCTTATACTATTACCTAATAATATGTAATAAGTACTTAATCGACACAAGTTGGGGAGAGGGTAAGGAAGAGTGAAGGGGGGTTATATCATATTTACTTACTTTCGTGGATGTTTAGACAACAATGAGTGATATCTCGTCAATAGAGATCAACCAGAGTACTGCAAAAAAATTCAGATGCTAATAAGCCGAAAATTAGAAATTACTCAGCCAATCTATGGCTGATCATAAAGACTGATACACAAAATTAATGTATATGGCATAAGCCATAAGCAATGAGACCACCTGCCTAAAGATGACACATCTTGACAGGTTGCTGCCCAAAGATGAAACATCTTGACAGCTACGGCCATAGACAAACCCAGAATGAAGTAGCTAAACTTGCAACCATTTGTAAATTGACAGGTATTGAATGGGACACCACTGAACCATAAAAAATGAGACCACCTGCCTAAAGATGACACATCTTGACAGGTTGCTGCCCAAAGATGAAGCATCTTGACAGCTACGGCCGTGGATAAACCTACTGTAAGGCAGCTAAGCTTACAACCCCTTGTAAATTGACAAGTACATGTATGAGACTGACCACACAGCCAAGGGGACTTGATTACTCATAGCTAGCTAGCTACACAAGCACTCAAACATTTAAAAGACCAAAGTACAGTTACTTACTCGTTACCTCGCCTTGGTTTACGCCGTCTCACTCCTTAGAAGCTCTCAGCAGAGTCAACTTGTGACGAGTACCGCCATTTTCGACTGGAGAGCAGTTTAAATGTTTGCGCATGCGTGCTGACCTCGGTGCCGCGGACGGTTGACGGTATCGTATCGTCCGGTAACACGGTTGCTGCTGACCGCTTATCAACGACGGGCAAGTACGGCCAATCCGTGCTAGTACCTGGCCACACCGACGGTAAACAGACGGCCACGTATTTCAACTATCCCGTATGATCCCGTATTTTTATCTTTCAACGGTATCCGTCTACTAACGTATATGGCATGCATTTTCCCTGTGATAGCTTGTGTATGTTCAACGTTCAAGACTGCTCCGTATTCTTAGTCCGCACAGCTTCTCGGTATACTTAGCCACGTGTTGGCAAAAGTATCCGATAAGTCTTACGGCGAATTTTACAGAGAAACTTGGCGCATGCGCATTCAGTGTGTATCAGGCCCCTTCTCCTCCCCTCAAAGGGCCTGGGGACGAGGCTAGTTATGTTGTAGAGCGAGAAGATCAAATGTTTCGAGCATTGAGGTGCATAACCAGCTGTTGAGATGGCTCATCTTTCAATAGTAAGACTCACCTAAGATGGCACATCCTTATACTGAAAGTGCATGGGCGTCGGAAGCATATAGAGAGTGGGGGGCTCTTGAATACAGTAAGTGCACACAAAGCACGCGCAAAATTTTAGAGACGACGCCCGGGACACACCCCTACGGTGTGCTAGCGCGATCCACGTAGTTCAGTCTTGTGAACATGCAAAACTAAGCTAGCGCAAAGCAAGGTGAAATACATTGTTATAGATATGTACAAAATGTAATAAACTGTCCTGTTGCGATCGGCATGCGCTAGACTAGACGCGCACACGAACGCGCCTGCGCGCGCACGATCACACGATGCCTTAATGTAAAAAAAAAATACCAGACCACGCCTACCCTGAATGTAAAAAAAGGGGGGGCATGGTCCCCCTGATCCCCCGGGTGCGATGCCTATGGAGTGTGTGAGTAAAGTGCGTGTGTACATGTGAAACTTCAGCTGTTGCGTATCAGAGCGGGCATTTGGAACGTACAGATTATTAAGGACTAGCCTGCTGTTAAGTTGGTACATCTTTCAACTGTAAGTGTCCGCTAAGTTGGCACATCTTTAAGCTGAATGAGCATAGGAATGTGTGAGTATTGTACGTGCGTACATGTGAAACCAGTTTGTTGCGTGTCAGAGCGAGCGATTGGAATGTACATGTACTTAGCATTTAGGACTAGCCTGCTGTTAAGATGACACATATTTCAACAGTAAGACTCAGCTAAGATTGGAATGTACTGAGCATTTAGGACTAGTGTGCTGTTAAGATGGCACATCTTTCATCAGTAAGACTCAGCTAAGATGGCACATCTTTAAGCTGAAAGAGCATAAAAGAGAGTGTGTGTAATGTACGTGGGTACGTGTGAATTATTGTGCATCAGAGCGAGTGATTGGACTGTATTGAGTATTTAGGACTAGCCTGCTGTTAAGATGACTCATCTTTCAACAGTAGGACTTAGCTATGATGGCACATCTTTAGCCTGAAAGAGCATAAGCGTTTGTGAGTAATGTGCGTGTGTACATTAGAAACTTCAGCTTGTTGTGTATCAGAGCGAGTGTACCGAGCATCTACTTCTAGCCTGCAGTTAAGATGGTACATTTTTCAATAGTAAGACTCAGCTAAGTTGGCACATTTTAAAGCTGAATGAGCATAAGAGTGTGTGAGTACGTGCGTGCATGTCACAGTGAAATTTCAGATTGTTGTGTATCAGAGCGAGCGAATGGAATGTACATGTATCATGCAATAAGGACTAGTCTGCTATGAAGATGACACGTCTTTCAACAGTAAGACTCAGCTAAGATGGTACATCTTTAAGCTGAATGAGCATAAGCGTGTGTGAGTAATGTACCTGCATACGTGCGAAAGTTGAGCATGTTGTGTATCAGAGCAAGAGATTGGAATGTACCGAGCATTTATGACTAGCCCGCTGTAATGATGGCACATCTTTCAACGGTAGGATTCTGCTAATGTAGCACATCTTTAAGCTGAATGAGCATGAGTATTTTATGTGCGTACATGTGAAATTCCAGCCCGTTGTGTATAAGAGTGAGCGATTGGAAAGTACATGTACTGAGCATTGAGGACTAGCCTGCTGTTAAAATGGCACATCTTTAAACAGATTCAGCTAAGATGGAAGCTTAATGAGCGTAAGTGTATGCGAGTAATGTACGTGCGTACATGTTAAATTTCAGCCTGTTGCGTATCAGAGCGAGTGATTGGAATGTACATGTACTTAGCATTTAGGAATATCCTGCTGTAGCCTCGTCCACAGGCCCCTCCCTACGCGAAAGAAGGGCCTGGTACACACCAACTGTGCATGTGCAAGATTATCTGTAAAATTTCCGCAAAATTGTCCGTATTCTATAGCTTACCGTGTGACATCTTGACTTCTAGTTCAAACAAGCACCTGGTTAGGCGTCTTCGATGTCACTTGCCTGTCAACCGCTCGAAGTCTTTGCGCTCCCCTCGTGTTTGTTGGCTAAACGCAAGGAGATTGAGAAGATGACGTAATCGTAAATAGATAGTTTACTGAGAATTTTACGGGAATGTACGATGTACCCAGATTTTGGATACAAACGGGCGCATGCGCAGTCGGTGTGTATTAGGCCCTTCTCCCGCGTAGGAAGGGGCCTGGGGACGAGGCTAATCCTGCTGTTAAGATGGCACATCTTTCAACAGTAAACCTCAACTAAGGCGGCTCATCTTTAAGCTGAATGAGTATAAGAGTGTGTGAGTAATGTACTTGCGTTCATGTAAAATTTCAGCTTGTTTAGTATTAGATCGAGCGAGTGGAATGTACATGTACCGAGCATTTAGGACTAACCTGCTGTTAAAAAGCCAAAATGTCACATCTTTAAGCTTGAAGAGCTTAAATGTGTGTGAATAATGTGCGTGTGTACATGTGAAACTTCAGCTTGTTGTGTATTAGAGCGAGCAATTATAATGTACCGAGCATTAATGACTAGCCTACTGTTAAGAAGGCACATTTTTCAGCAGATGGCAGATCTAGAGTATAAGAGTGTGTAAGTAATGTGCGTGTGTACATGTGATACCGTAGTTCGGGAAATTTTCGCGTATATAAATTTTCACGTTTTAAAATTTCGTGTTAAAATTTTTTCGGACATCGCCTATTTGTCCGAAAAATTTTTAACACGAAATTTTAAAACGTGTTACTAGTCAGATCCGACGGCCCACAGTGAACGTGAACCAGCCGATCATGGAAGAGTTCGAAAGACCCTGCTGTATTCGAGGCTACCATGTTTATCAGGAAGTATGGACGGCAGCAGTTGGCTAGAGCGATCGCTTGCGATGGAATCGACAGCGACAAGGGTCCCTTGGGATTAGGCAGGCCATCCTTTGGCTTGAAGTAAGTCAGGGTCGACATGGCTGAACTCGAACTGCAGTACACGCTTTCTTTCAGACTAGACGGTGCACGCGCGCGTATGCGCGATATTTTCAGACTGTAAATATTTCGTTGCTTTAATTATTCGTTATAGTTAATATTTCGAGTGTTTAATTTTCGGACACCACTGCGCATCCGAAAATTTTTAACGCCGAATTTTTCCCGAACTACGGTACTTCAGCTTGTGTATCTGAGCGAGTGATTGGAATGTACCGAGCATCTATGACTAGCCTGCTCTCAAAATGGCACATATTGAAGCTGAAAGGGTGAGAGTGTTTGAGCAATATGCTCGTGTGCATGTGAAACTTCGCTTGTCGTGCATCCTAGTGAGCAGTTGAGATGTACATGTAGCAAACATTTAGGGGACTACTCAGGTGGTCTAAGGACTGGGACACCCATACCAGAGCATGATTTTAGCTGTAACTTCAGCCATCATATCTCTAGAACACTACATTATATGGACAAGAATATTTTACCAAAAGATAGCTCAACTCTTTCTCTAACCGAAACTAATTGATAGCCACACCCATTAATTAGTCTCCTCCTTATGACGTCATCCACAAAGGCTGTTTTATAGACAAAATCGAAAAAGGCGGCGGTGAAGATCGACCTTGACGACTATGTCTCTAGTCCTTAAAAAAAAGATTATATGCCTAACTACTAAATATCACGGGGGCAAGTTGATCTATCATCATACTAAGCGGGAATGCCACAAAATGTAAGAATCCTAGGGTAACATGGGGGTTGTTTACCTGAATATCTTTCGTCCCGTACAGCAGTTCTTTCTGCCCCAGGGCAGTATGCCTTAAAATCGTTGTTACTTGCTTCGTATAACGGAGATATCTTCTCAGCTAAGCGTCTTCACCGCCGCCTCAGCTACCCTCTGCCTCTGTACAGCTACTCTATGGCAATGATCGTGGTCATGTGACTAAACGTATAACGGTATATCGCGCGCACGTGATCCTGCTCTGGCGCGCGCGTACCCAGTCCTTAGACTACCTGAGTATCCTACAGATTAGTTAGCTATGGGAATTATTTGGAACACAGTTCTCTTTACCACAAATGTCTAACATTGATAAACGTCCATCTCATTGTAAAAAGACTTGGTATGTAGGTTGTTATGTGCATCAATTATTTTTTGTAATGCTATTTATTATAGAAGCAGTTTATGGCTACTATGAATGTTGTAGGTAGAGAGAGCTGACAAAGTGCTGAAGAGGAACAATGGCAGGAAGCATTCAAGTTTTAGCCGTGATTGACTAAAATGCAACAAATGAGTGGATGTATCTACTCTCTTCATTATTATGCTATTAATGTTTAAACTTGTTGTAATGCAAATTTATACACATGCGCTATATTATGATATGATTCAGACGGTATAGAACTGACTGGAACGGGATCGTCGGACGGACGAAGGCGGTCCACGCTGTCCGATCAGAGAGACGGATCATATAGAATGTGTCTCACAACGGACAATTGTGGATAAAACGGATAAATAGAGAGACTCATCACGTATCTGACAGCGGACTAAGTGAAAAGAAGTGGTCCCAATACGGGCGACAACGGTAGTCGTTATATTGGCTATACGAGATCGTTATGAAGTTCAAACATCATTCAGCTGCTAATATAGTCAGCCAACTCGCTGGTTGATTTTCCTAGGTTTTGGGCTGAATGTCTTCAGCCTACAGCGCATGCGCTGTTCGGTAGTGATCGTCGATGGACAACTAACCGTTGACGATCTATACCAAATTGCGCATACGCCTTTGGCTTTCATATCCATTTTCGCTCGCATTGGCGATCTGTCATAGAGAATTATGGTTAATCTTAAGGAGTTAATGTTGTTCGCTTAATGTGAACCTTTATGGGGAGGGGATTCGTTAGCCTATTTGGGAGTAGCCATAGCACTCCTATTTTGAAATTCAAACAACGTTAAATATCTACGGAGTGGCCATAGACCGTTGCTGAAATAGTCAGCCAACTCGATGGTTGATTCTCCTGGCCTTTTGGACTAAATGTCTTCAGGCTACAGCGCATGCGCCGTTCTGTAGGTATCGTCGATGGACAAGCAAGCATAGACGACCTATAGCGAACTGCGTGAGCGCTTGTGGTTCTCATATCCATGTTCGCTCGCTTTGGCGATCAATCATCGAGAATTATGGTTGTATCTTGGACAGGTAAGGTCAGTCGCTCACTGTAAGCCATTTTGGGGGGGAAGGGCAGTTTGTTAGCCCTATTTAGTGATCTAACGTTATGGTTATTCTATGAAGCTCAAACAACATTCAAAATTTAGGGAACGGCCACAGCCCGTTGCACCTCTGTTAATATAGTTAGCTAACTCACTGATTGATTTCCCTGATTATTGAACTAAGTATCTTCAGTCTACAGCGCATGCGCTGATCTGTAGTTATCGTCCATGGTGGCTCCTATGTCCATTTTCGCTCGCTTTGGCGATCTATCATAGAGAAATTATGGTTGTATCTTGGAGAGGTAAGGTCAGTCGCTCATTGTGAGCCCTTTTGTGGGGGGGGGGGGGGTGGAAGGGTTGTTCGTTGGTCTATTTAGCATTCTTAACGTTTCGGCTATTCGAAGAAGTTCGCATAATCTATGTAATGGCCATAGCCCGTTACACCACCGTTAGTATAGTGTAAGTGGTTCATGTTTGATATACAGGTAGAGGACACTGAGATGGGTTCTGTAGCTGTACATGACAATGCTGCAGACATTATTGAGTCAGGTTAGTTATAGGCCACATTGGGACATTGGGAGGTGTGATGAAATGGTGACCCTTGCCAACTGCTGCTACAATCTTGAATATGTGACTGTAGGCAGTACCAATCACTTCATTGTTGGAGGTGTTGGTTGTTAAGTGCAGTTCATTGATAACCCTTTTAAACGATTCATGCAGAGTGGTTGGTAAGTGCCCATCGACTTCATACCTAGACATCGTATTACTAGATGTGGTTGATGGGTATGGCCGATACAAACTTATCATTTGTGCTGTTTTGACAGTGAGCTCAATGTATAGGTAAGGTTTGTCGAGTAATTCAACGATCTATTGCAGCATAGGCTATGCTACACTAAAATGGCATGTAGTGCAGTGTGCGCAGGATAGAGCTCTAGAAAGCACTACTTAAGGTCAGACTTCCAGTTATGTGTTTTCTTGCTGACATGCTTATGAAGCACTTAACCATCATCAATGTGTTTCCTGTACTATAAAACCAAGCCAGTTTGCCCTGCCCTTTGCTTGTATTCCTTTTGTGTGTTTGATAATGATTGCTTATTGTTCTATTACAGTTGAGAGAAAGGGATGTGAATTCCTACTGGATGATGAATTTATCGACACACATCATGGTCTGTCTCATACAATATCTCGAGCAAGCATCTATGAAGATTGTATCGAGTTATACAAAAATCATCTACCCCAAGTGGTTCATGAATATCCTTTCTGCATTGCCTACAAGCATGAAAAAGCAATCGACACTTGATGAGTGAGTAGAGATTTTTTTTTCAGCGTTTTGGGAAGTGGCTTACATCAAGGATTTTGATGGTGGGAGTACCTATATTCCCTCAGTACATCCCCATGCTGACATGTCGCATTATAGGGTGCTTGGTTCCATATTAGCTCATGGATTTATGTCTTGTGGATTGCTGCCAAATCGTCTAGCTTTTCCAGTTGTAGCATGCACATTGCTTGGATGTGATGTTGTAATCCAAGATGCAATTCTAATCGATTCATTCGTAGATTACGTCAGCTCCTACAAAGGTTCTGTGTTTCGTGAAGCTCTGCAAGTGTCAAAGGGTTCAGAAGCCACCTTCACACCGGTATTAGGGGAGTCTGTACTAAATATATTATCTACTATGGGTTGTCGTGAGATGCCTACACCTGGCAATATTCAACAGTTAATCCTTCAGGTAGCACGGTATGAGCTTGTACGCAAACCATTAGGGGCACTACTTTCTCTTTATCGTGGATAGGCCCTGGCAGATTATGCTCAAATTCTTGCCTATTTTTCTTTTCCTTTATTCTCCCATTTTCCACCTATTTTTCTTTTTATTCTACCTATTTTGCTTTTCAATTATTCCATTTTTCTTGAATATTGTGGTGGCTACATAGCTGAAAAATATAATTCGTTTGCATTATAATTAGTATGCACATCACAATTATAAACACGACAAAAAAATAAAATGTTATGTCTTTGCTGAAGGTGATACAAACTTTGCAAAGGCTCTTACTACCATTTGTAGGTATTTTTCAGGTAAGAAGGTGAGAAATTGTACCCATTTTGCTCATTTGATTGGAAAATTTTGCCTATTTTGCTAGCATAATTCCTGATGCTCGGAAGTGCCTATTTTGCTCAAAATTATGCTAGCATAATCTGCCAGGGCCTAATCGTGGAGTGCCTACAGAATACCACCCTTTCTTCAGTGGATTTTCAGTTGGTGACTTGCATGGTTTGTACAGGGCTCTTAATGCCACCCCAGGGTCGGTTATGAGCATGATTAAGGAATCAAAGGAGATGATCTCGAGCCAGGCGCAAGGGTGCTTGGATACCTTAGAACCTTCATAGGAAACTTAAACCACCAAGACTTGCATAACTTTCTACGGTTTGTAACTGGTAGCTCTGTAGACATTGATAAGAAGATATCTGTGACTTTATACAGTCTCTCTGGTCTGGCACGAAGGCCAATAAGTTATACATGTAGCTGTACACTTGAGCTGTCTGTGACATACCTTACCTATCCTGACTTTGCTGAGGAGTTTCTGACTGTTCTGAGGAGCAAAGTTGCTTGGCCAATGGAAGCTGTGTAATAATTAACTTGCTTAGCCCAAAGCACAACATTGTAACATAATTATTATAGATCTAGTTAGTGCAACAACTTTATCCACCTTGAGTATATAACAGTTAATAGTGAATGTTGTACATTGTGTTGTTTTCTATGCTGCACAGATTTGATACAATGCAGCTTATAGCTTGTACACATCACACAATTATTATTATGCGTGGCAATTACGATGTGCACCTCACAAACATTAAATTTTACTTTGCATGGTGACAGATCTAGACAAACGGACAACACAAAATGTGATGTTTAACAATTACCAGTAAATGTCAACAGCAATAATTAAAACTTTGGTTTGACTGGGTGGGTGTATTGTTATTGGGGGGGGGGGGGGATGAAGTGCATGCATGGGTATTATTATTTTAGTGTGTTCCCAGTTTACCCACTGTTCCTAGTGTGCCTACTGTTCCAGTGTGCTTGCTGTTCCAATGTGCTTGCTGTTCCCAGTATTCCTGCAATTCCCAGTGTGCTTGCTGTTTCCAGTGTGCCTACTGTTCCCAGAGTGTCTGCTGTTCCCCATAGTCCTAGTGTGTTCCCAGTTTGCCTGCTATTTTCAGTGAGCCTGCTGTTCCCAGTGTGCCTGCTGTTCCTAGTTCCCTATGTTCCTATTATGTTCCCAGTTAGCCTGCTGTTCCCAGTGTGCCTGCTGCTCCTAGAGTGTCTGCTGTTCCCTATGTTCCTAGTGTGTTCCCTGTTTGCCTGCTCTTTTCAGTGAGCCTGCTGTTCCCAGTGTGCCTGCTGTTCCTAGTTCCCTATGCTGTTACAGTGTTCCTGCTGTTACAGTGTTCCTGCTGTTCCTAGTTCCCTATGTTCCTAGTGTGTTCCCAGTTTGCCTGCTGTTCCCAGTGCGCCTACTGTTCCAGTGTGCTTGCTGTTCCAGTGTGCCAACTGTTCCCAGTGTGCCTGCTATTCCCAGTGTGCTTGCTGTTTCCAGTGTGCCTACTGTTCCGAGAGTGTCTGCTGTTCCCCATAGTCCTAGTGTGTTCCCAGTTTGCCTGCTATTTTCAGTGAGCCAGCTGTTCCCAGTGTTCCTGCTGTTCGTAGTTCCCTATCTTCTTAGTGTGTTCCCCGTTTGTCTGCTGTTCCCAGTGTGCGCGCTCTTCCTAGTTCCCAGTATTCCTAGTGTGTTCCCCGTTTACTCGCTCTTCCCAGTGTGTCTGCTGTTCCATGAGTGCCTGCTGTTCCCAGTGTGCCTGCTGTCACCAATGTGTCTGCTGTTCCCGGAGTGCCAACTGTTCCCACTGTGCCAACTTTTCCCAGTGTGCCTGTTATTCCCAGTGTGCTTGCTGTTCCCAGTGTGCCTACTGTTCTTAGGGTGTCTGCTGTTCCCTATGTTCCTAGTGTGTTCCCTATGTTCCTAGTGTGTTCCCAGTTTGATGATATTTTCAGTGAGACTGCTGTTCTAGTTCTCTGTTCCTAGTTTGTTCCCAGTTTGCCTACTGTTTCCAGTGTGCCTACTGTTCCCAGTGTGCCTGCTGTTCCTAGAGTGTCTGCTGTTCCCTATGTTCCTAGTGTATTCCCAGTTTGCCTGCTATTTTTCAGTGAGTCTGCTGTTCCCAGCGTGCCTGCTGTTCCTAGTTCCCTATGTTCCTAGTATGTTCCCAGTGTACCTGCTGTTACAGTGTTCCTGCTGTTCCTAGTTCCCTATGTTCCTAGTGCGTTCCCAGTTTGTCTGCTGTTCCCAGTGTGCCTACTGTTCCAGTGTGCTTGCTGATCCAGTGTGCCAACTGTTCCAGTGTGCCAACTGTTCCCAGTGTGCCCGTTATTCCCTGTGTGCTTGCTGTTTCCAGTGTACCTACTGTTCTCTATGTTCCAAGTGTGTTCCCAGTTTGCCTGCTATATTCAGTGAGCCTGCTGTTCCCTTGTGCCTGCTGTTCCTAGTTCCAAATGTTCCTAGTTTGTTCCCAGTTTGTGTGCTGTTCCCTATGTTCCTAGTGTGTTCCCAGTTTGCCTGCTGTTTTCAGTGAGCCTGCTGTTCCCTTGTGCCTGCTGTTCCTAGTTCCAAATGTTCCTAGTTTGTTCCCAGTTTGTGTGCTGTTCCCTATGTTCCTAGTGTGTTCCCAGTTTGCCTGCTGTTTTCAGTGAGCCTGCTGTTTCCAGTGTGCCTGCTGTTCCTAGTTCCCTATGTTCCTAGTATGTTCCCAGTGTGCCTGCTGTTAGTGTTCCTGCTCTTCCTAGTTCCCTATGTTCCTAGTGTGTTCCCAGTGTGCCTGCTGTTAGTGTTCCTGCTCTTCCTAGTTCCCTATGTTCCTAGTGTGTTCCCAGTTTGCCTGCTGTTCCCAGTGCGCCTACTGTTCCAGTGTGCTTGCTGTTCCAGTGTGCCAACTGTTCCCAGTGTGCCTGCTATTCCCAGTGTGCTTGCTGTTTCCAGAGTGCCTACTGTTCCAAGAGTGTCTGCTGTTCCCCATAGTCCTAGTGTGTTCCCAGTTTGCCTGCTATTTTCAGTGAGCCGGCTGTTCCCAGTGTTCTTACTGTTCGTAGTTTCCTATGTTCTTAGTGTGTTCCCCGTTTGTCTGCTGTTCCCAGTGTACGCGCTCTTCCTAGTTCCCAGTATTCCTAGTGTGTTCCCAGTTTACTCACTCTTCCCAGTGTGTCTGCTGTTCCATGAGTGCCTGCTATTCCCAGTGTGCCTGCTGTTACCAATGTGCCTGCTGTTCCCGGAGTGCCAACTGTTCCCACTGTGCCAACTTTTCCCAGTGTGCCTGTTATTCCCAGTGTGCTTGCTGTTCCCAGTGTGCCTACTGTTCGTAGAGTGTCTGCTGTTCCCTATGTTCCTAGTGTGTTCCCAGTTTGACTGGTATTTTCAGTGAGACTGCTGTTCTAGTTCTCTATGTTCCTAGTTTGTTCCCAGTTTGCCTACTGTTCCCAGTGTGCCTACTGTTCCCAGTGTGCCTGCTGTTCCTAGAGTGTCTGCTGTTCCCTATGTTCCTAGTGTGTTCCCAGTTTGCCTGCTATTTTTTAGTGAGCCTGCTGTTCCCAGTGTGCCTGCTGTTCCTAGTTCCCTATGTTCCTATTATGTTCCCAGTGTGCCTGCTGTTCCTTGAGTGTCTGCTGTTCCCTATGTTCCTAGTGTGTTCCCAGTTTACCTGCTATTTTTAGTGTGCCTGCTGTTTCTAGTTCCCTTTGTTCCTAGTATGATCCCAGTTTTCCTCCTGTTCCCAGTGTGCCTGCTGTTACAGTGTTCCTGCTGTTCCTAGTCCCCTTTGTTCCTAGTATGATCCCAGTTTTCCTCCTGTTCCCAGTGTGCCTGCTGTTAGTGTTCCTGCTGTTCCTAGTCCCTATGTTTCTAGTGTGTTCCCAGTTTACCTGCTGTTCCCAGTGTGCCTGCTGTTCCAGTGTGCCTGCTATTCCCAGTGTGCCAGCTGTTCCCAATGTGCCTGCTGTTCCCAGTGTGCCTACTGTTCCCAGTGTGCCTGCTCTTCCTAGAGTTTCTGCTGTTCCCTATGTTCCTAGTGTGTTCCCAGTTTGCCTGCTATTTTTTAGTGAGCCTGCTGTTCCCAGTGTGCCTGCTGTTCCTAGTTCCCTATGTTCCTAGTATGTTCCCAGTGTACCTGCTGTTACAGTGTTCCTGCTGTTCCTAGTTCCCTATGTTCCTAGTGTGTTCCCAGTTTGTCTGCTGTTCCCAGTGTGCCTACTGTTCCAGTGTGCTTGCTGTTCCAGTGTGCCAACTGTTCCCAGTGTGCCTGTTATTCCCAGTGTCCTTGCTGTTTCCAGTGTACCTACTGTTCCCTATGTTCCTAGTGTGTTCCCTGTTTGCCTGCTATTTTCAGTGAGCTTGCTGTTCCCAGTGTGCCTGCTGTTCCTAGTTCCATATGTTCATAGTTTGTGTGCTGTTCCCAGTGTGCCCGCTGTTTCTAGTTCCCAATGTTCTTATTGTGTTCCCAGTTTACCTGCTGTTCCCAGTGTGTCTGCTGTTCTATGTGTGCCTGCTGTTCCTAGTGTGCCTGATGTTACCAATGTGCCTGCTGTTCCTGGAGTGCCAACTGTTCCCACTGAGCCAACTTTTCCCAGTGTGCCTGCTGTTCCTAGTTTCCTATATTCCTAGTGTTTTCCTGCTGTTCCCAGTGTGCCTGCTGTTCCAGTGTGCCTGATGTTCCCAGTGTGCCTGCTGTTCCAGTGTGCCTGCTGTTCCCAATGTGCCTGCTGTTACCAATGTGCCTGCTGTTCCTGGAGTGCCAACTGTTCCCACTGTGCCAACTTTTACTAGTGTGCCTGTTATTCCCAGTGTGCTTTCTGTTCCCAATGTGCCTACTGTTCGTAGATTGTCTGCTGTTCCCTATGTTCCTAGTGTATTTCCATTTTGCCTATTTTTAGTGAGCCTGCTGTTCCTAGTTCCCTATGTTCCTATTATGTTCCCAGTGTGCCTGCTGTTTCTTGAGTGTCTGCTGTTCCCTATGTTTCTAGTGTGTTCCCAGTTTGCCTGCTATTTTTAGTGTGCCTGCTGTTTCTAGTTCCCTTTGTTCCTAGTATGATCCCAGTTTTCCTCCTGTTCCCAGTGTGCCTGCTGTTACAGTGTTCCTGCTGTTCCTAGTCCCCTTTGTTCCTAGTATGATCCCAGTTTTCCTCCTGTTCCCAGTGTGCCTGCTGTTACAGTGTTCCTGCTGTTCCTAGTCCCTATGTTTCTAGTGTGTTCCCAGTTTACCTGCTGTTCCCAGTGTGCCTGCTGTTCCAGTGTGCCTGCTATTCCCAGTGTGCCAGCTGTTCCCAATGTGCCTGTTGTTCCCAGTGTGCCTGCTGTTCCAGGTGTGCCTGCTGTTCCTAGAGTGTCAGCTGTTCCCTATGGTCCTAGTGTGTTCCCAATCTGCCTGCTATTTTCAGTTAGCCTGCTATTTCCAGTGTGCCTGCTGTTCCTAGTTATCTATGTTCCTAGCGTGTTCTGTTTGCCTGCTGTTCCCATTATGCCTGCTGTTCCTAGTTTTCTATGTTCCTAGTGTGTTCTCAGTGTGCCTGCTGTTCCTAATCCCCTTTGTTCCTACTGTTCCCAGTGTGTCTGCTGTTCCAGTGTGCCTGCAGTTCCCAGTGTGTCTGCTGTTCCCAATGTGCCTGCTGTTCCCAGTGTGCCTACTGTTCCTAGAGTGTCTGCTGTTCCCTATGTTCCTAGTGTGTTTCTAATCAACCTGCTATTTCAGTGAGCCTGTTGTTTCCAGCGCGCCTGCTGTTCCCAGGTCTCTATGTTCCTAGCGTGTTCTCAGTTTGCCTGCTGTTCCCATTATGACTGCTGTTACTAGTTTCCTATGTTCCTAGTCAGTGTGTTCCCAGTGTGCCTGCTGTTCCTAATTCCCTTTGTTCCTAATTTGCCTGCTGTTCCCAAGGTGTCTGCTGTTCCAGTGTGCCTGCTGTTCTCAGTGTGTCTGCTGTTCCCAATTTACCTACTGTTCTCAGTGTGGCTGCTGTTCCTAGAATGTCTGCTGTTCCCTGTTTTTAGTTCAAAGTGTGCCTGCTGTTCCTGCTGTTCATAGAGTGTCTGCTGTTCTCAGTTTCTAGTTTACAGTGTGCCTAATATTTCAAAATTATGTGGCTGCTGTTCCCAGAGTGCCAACTGTTCCCACTGTGCCTACTCTTCCTAGAATGTCCGCTGTTCCCTATGTTCCTAGTGTGTTCCCATTTTGCCTGCTTGAGCTCTTTTCAGTGATCCTGCTGTTCCCAGTGTGCCTGCTGTTCTTTGTTTCCTATGTTCCTAGTGTGTTCCCAGTTTGCCTGCTCAAGTTCTTTTCAGTGATCCTGCTGTTCCCAGTGTGCCTGCTGTTCTTAGTTTCCTATGTTCCTAGTGTGTTCTCAGTTTGCCTGCTATTCCCAGTGTGCCTGCTGTTCCAGTGTGCTTGCTGTTCCCAGTGAGCCTACTATTCCCAGTGTGTCTGCTGTTCCTATTTCCTATGTTGTTCCCAGTTTGCTTGCTGTTCCCAGTGTGCCTGGTGTTCCCAGTGCACCTGCTGTTCCCAATTTGTCTGCCTTTCCCGGAGTGCCAACTGTTCACACTGTACCAACGGTTCCCAGTGTGCCTCCTATTTCCAGTGTGCTTGCTGTTCCCAGTGTGCCTACTGTTCCTAGAGTGTCTACTGTTCCCTATATTCCTAGTGTGTTCCAAGTTTTCCTGCAGTTCCCAGTTTACCTGCTGTTCCCAGTGTGCCTACTGTTCCAGTGTGCCCGCTGTTCCCAGTGAGCCTGCTGTTCCCAATGTGCCTGCTGTTCCCAGAGCGCCAACTGTTCTCACTGTGCCAACTGTTCCCAGTGTGCCTGCTATTCCCAGTGTGCTTGCTGTTCCCAGTGTTCCTACCGTTCCTAAAGTGTCTGCTCTTCCCTATGTTCCTAGTGTGCTCCCAGTGTGCCTGCTATTCCCAGTGTGCTTGCTGTTCCCAGTGTTCCTACCGTTCCTAAAGTGTCTGCTCTTCCCTATGTTCCTAGTGTGCTCCCAGTTTGCCTGCTATTTTTAGTGAGCCTGCTGTTCCCAGTGTGCCTGCTGTTTCTAGTTTCCTATGTTCCCAGTGTGTTCCCAATTTGTCTGCTGTTCCCAGTGTGCCTGCTATTCCTAGTTCCCTATGTTCCTAGTGTGCTCCCTGTTTACCTGCTGTTCTCAGTGTGCCTGCTGTTCCAGTGTGCCCGCTGTTCCCAGTGTGCCTGCTGTTCCCAATGTGCCTGCTGTTCCCAGAGTGCCAACTGTTCTCACTGTTCCAACATTTCTCAGTATGAATGCTATTCCCAGTGTGCTTGCTTTTCCAAGTGTGTCTACTGTTCCTAGAGTGTCTGCTATTCCCTATGTTCCTAGTGTATTCCCAGTTTGCCTGCTATTTTCAGTGAGCCTGCTGTTCCCAGTGTGCCTGCTGTTCCTAGTTCTCTATGTTCCTAGTGTGCTCCCAGTTTGCCTGCTGTTCCCAGTGTGCCTGCTGTTCCATGTGTGCCTGCTGTTCCCAATATTATGATTTATCTGATGACAACTAGCTATGATCAGAGAATGGGCACTGTTTGTGACTAAGCCCAATGCTATTTAGAGGCTAGCTTTGTTTCTATCTTATATTAATACCCAGCATGCATGTGCAAGGGGTAAGGTAGTTGATCTTGTCATGTGTTGTCATCCATATGAAAGTCACCAAATCTCGAGTGATAGCGAGTAGACAATGCTGTTGAGAGGTTGGAAAAAAAAACAATTACTCTCTTCTAAGTGCCTAACAAGTGTGTACCAGGAATGGTACAAATCGTGCATTTGATCTGACGTGCCTATCAAGCACACCTAGTACCTACATGTATGTCATGTCAGCTGCAATGCTGTTTCAACTGCTTGTGTGACTTCAAACTAGGTAATGGTCACTGATGTTATGAACTGATCTATTGATCAGCTACCATAAACAATTCATAGCTATGTGTGAGTGGGGTATGTGTTCTGGAGAGCTCTAGTATAATGTCATATTAATCGTTCATATGCGCAGCCTATTTTCTGTGGAGCTTATGATAAGATTATTATTATAAACATGTGATATACATGTATCAAACGCATATATGATGTGAGTGAATACTTGGCTGAGTCCAGAAGGATTCGTGCAGAACAAGATAGGGCATATGCGGAATCTTTGGCCGCACAACCAGGCAAAAGAAAAGGCAAAGGTATATGCGTATATACTCGTGTATGCATATAATATAGTTCAAGAGCTCATAAAAACTAAGAAAAGAGGAAGAGCATGTAACTTGAACTGGGCATAATTTTTGAAATGTACTAAAAATAGAACATCCAGTCAAGAGTAAACTAAAAATTTGTAAATCTAAGTGTAAAAATCTCTTCATGGCATGTTCAAAGCTCATTGGTTGATGCTAGTGCTTGGACATTGCACTCAGTGTGGTTTTGCACATGATCAGATATTCTATTTTTAGTATCAGTCAAAAATTCTGCCCTGTACATTAATGTCTATGGGAGTTACATGCTCTTTCTCTCCTTGCATTAGTTCTTATGCGCTCTTGTATAGTTCTATCCCACTACATGGGCGTATCAAAGGAAACAGCTGGACTGTAGAGAAGTTATCACCAGGTGATATTTTAGTTATCACCCGATACTGACGCCAGTTATCACCCGGATGTGAAGTTCAACATTGTCAATAACGTACATAAAGAATTAAATATGCAAGTCTAGTCATTGCTAATCTTCTAGTTCGACTCTCTACAATCGTTTCAACACCAATGTAGGCAAGGAGTAGCTGTAGCTCTACTCCTGCAAGAACAGCTTGAAGCACTGGATAAATATGCTCACTCGGAAGGTACAGTAGTCCACACACAATGCTTACACTTGCTGACTCTGGTCCTGCTTTGGAATATCGGTCAAATTCCTTGAGTAGTGTCGACAAAAATACAGCCCTTGAGTGAGCTCTTCCTCGCTTTAGCTTACATCTTACGATGATTTTTAGGGTGACGGAGGCCTCCTCACACTTGTCATTGACAGCTTCTTTCCGGATTCCCCAAGGTTTCAAATCTTGAGTCGTACGATCACATAGTCTTCGCTATCATAATTAATAGCCTCAGCACTATTGTTATAGCGTAACATTCCAAGGAAAGAAGGCAAATTCACTGGGCAACAAACATACAAGCTAGAGCTACATAGCTACTGAGATTGAGACTGAACTGCACAGATTAATGATCAAACCATACCTTGAATGTGATTGGTTGCTGACCTAATGATGTCATTGTCTCGGAATTCATTGCCATGGCGAGGTCAGGTAGCATATGTGACCGGATATGAGAAAACCCGCCATATTGCCCATTCTGTGAAATTTTAGTTAGCTGTATTTTTGAAAACCTCTACCATAGAGCTAACCTACCTCCAAGTCTGAGACCGATCGCGCGCTTCGCTTTGGAGCTAGAGCGCTTTGTTCACGATCGCGCTACAAGCATAGAAAACGAGAAATTACTGTCTGAAGGCGTTGCTATGTACGCGTATAGCGTTTCCGTATACTACGCGTGAACCGGAAATCAATTAAATGGACCTGGGTGGAGCCGTTCGAAATGAACGCTAAGGTCAAGCTAGTCGCGAACTTCGTCGTCGATAACGAGAGCCGCTTCTTCTTCGATACCTAAGAAGCTTAAAAGGTGAGTGAACGTACAGTAGTTCGACGAATCTAGCTGTATCCTGATAGCCCGCGAGCGGGAATTCTGATTAACGCCCTTAGCAACGGGCTCCGTGTACGGCAGTTGTACAGACTAGGTATGTCGAAATGAAGGCTTATTTCGCCTTGGTAACTTACGCTTACCCTCCGTAGGTGACGGCAAAGGATAATAGAAAGGTTTTCTGACATAAATATGACAAAAACTGGACTTTGACATTTTTTTACCTGTGGTATTAAAAACGCGCATTGCGCCATATGCGCGTTTGGACAATATGCCGGGTTTTCTCAGATCCGGTCACATATACATTTCCATGGTCTGTGGGATAGAAACCAGTTATATCCCGGATATGCGTGTATAACATATGGATATTGTACTCACACCGGGATATAACTATAACCAAGAGTATATGTGACCCGCTATGGAAAAATCGACCATTTGCAAGAAAATATGATTTTGCAGGACAGGGTTCTAAAGTCGCCAGAACTTTTTTTTTCCAAATTTTTTTCTTGTCATTTTGTGAAAGTATGATCTTTTCTGTGTTCATTCATAAATTTTCATCGCAATATAATGTTATTTAACTACTATAACGATCGGGAGAAAGAAGGGACTCTAGTTTTAGCTAGCTACGTGCACGGACTTACAGTAATTATCGATCAATAAAAATCTACATGTAGCGGGTAGTCTCCATGACAATACCCGCACTTAGCTCTCACGCACAGTGCATGCAGGCAGCAATGGCCGACAAGATAGCTCGAGCTCTCAACCTTCTTGGTTCCGACCGCGATCTCTTCAACTCAGCAGACAGAGACGCCTTCCTCGATCTCATTGATGAGTACCTCGACGAACCCGAAGGTATAGCCCCACCCTTTAATTATCCAGTACCATGTGAATTCAATAATAACATCAAAATCTATGCAAATTATCTACTGTAGACCTAGACGACTCGCTAGCAGCACCTAGTCTCGATCTTCCAGAGGTGGCTGACAGCCCAGGTTCACCTGAAGTGGATAGCAGCCTTGGTCAGCCAGAGGAAGAGCCTGAGGAAGAGCCCCAGAAAGATGATGACGAGGAAGAGCCAGCACGTGAGGAGCCAACTGCAGCTGAAATTGTGCAGGCTGGAGTTGCTCGAGGACAGTTAGATGTGGCAAGTGTCCCCATGGACCAACGAGAGCTGGATGTAACTGAAGAGAGGCTCATCCAGGAGTTTGTACGCGATGGCTGCAAGTGTGACCTTGGTCCAAACCGTAGTCCTTGTTCCACCTCCATCACAGTTGATCACTTTCGATCATTACGCTGTCAGATGGCTGACCCGACCCATGAGGAGCTGGATTTGGTGGTCATGGGTCAAGTGATGGCTGGCTGCTTCTCGGCGGAGACATTCCGTAAGCAGGAGAGAAGCAGATCCTTTACCATCTTCTACCACAATGGCACCAGGATCTGCCTGAAGACCTTCCTTTTCCTCCACACCATGGGCTACGGGCGCTTTAAGGCTATTAAGGCCAGCTTCATGGCAAATGGAGTGGTTGCTCGAGTCCATGGCAACAAGGGGAAGAGTAGAAGGAAGGACAGGCTGACACTGCAACAGATTGAGGATGTTGTCCAGTTCGTCATAAACTATGCTGGTGAGTGTACAGAGAGAGAGAGAGAGAGAGAGAGAGAGAGAGAGAGAGAGAGAGAGAGAGAGAGAGAGAAGAGAGAGAGAGAGAGAGAGAGAGAGAGAAAGAGAGAGAGAGAGAGAGAGAGAGAGAGAAAGAGAGAGAGAGAGAGAGAGAGAGAGAGAGAGAGAGAGAGAGAGAGAGAGAGAGAGGAGAGGAGAGAGGAGAGAGAGAGCGAGCTGGGAAGAGAGAGAGAGAGAGAATGAAAATTTGGCAGTTTAAGTGCATGTATACCACAACACTGCATTACACTTGAGCTGCAATTGTATACAATAGTTCTATTTCACAACTTACCAGACTCCAACGCCATGCTGCTACCAGGGAGAGTACCTGGTTACAAGAGCTCAGATGTGAAGCTCCTCCCATCCAGCACCACCAAACACTCCATCTGGGAGCTCTACCTTCAAGCAGCAGCAAACAGTTCGATGAGGGCGCTGGCATACCCAACCTTCACCCAGCTCTGGCGGCAACTACTCCCCCACATCCTAGTGATGAAGCCAATGAGTGATCTGTGTTGGGTATGCCAGCAAAATAGTACTGCCATCATGCGCTCTGCAAATCGCCCTGAAGAGGAGAAGTCAACTGTAAGTACATACATACATGTATGCATAATGTCACACTAATGTAACTGTATAGTGTGGCTATGGGTGGGCATTAATTAAGTACATAATAATGCACTGTACATAAACATCATGCAGACTATCCGACAAGCTGAGCTCCATCTCCTTGACGTGACGACAGAGAGGTCGGTGTATCAAGGAGCACTGGAAAAGGCCAAGTTGTCAGTGGTGCCCTATTTCACCATCGACGGCACCTTCTCCCCACCACCACCAGCATCCCAGCGACCAGCCAACAAGACACCCATCTCTGCCCACTACAGTTTCGACATGGCGCAGCAGGTGTTCTACCCCAACGACCCCCTCCAGCCCGGCCCAATGTACTTTCTAACACCACGAAAGTGTGCGATTTTGGAGTGTGCTGTGAGGCCATTCCCCGACAAATCAATTACCTCATTGATGAAGCTGTCGATATGGGGAAGGGCTCCAACGCCATCGTCAGCATGCTCCACCACTTCTTCGTACACCATGGGCTGGGTGAGGAGACGGTACACCTGCACGCCGACAACTGTGGTGGGCAGAACAAGAACGCAACCATGGTGCAGTATCTCCTTTGGCGTGTTATGACCGGTCAACACAAGCACATCACGCTCTCGTTCATGATTCCCGGCCATACGAAGTTTAGCCCCGACTGGTGCTTCGGACTCCTCAAGAAGAAGTACAGGAGGACGAAAGTCGGTGGTCTAACGGACTTGGTCGGGGTCGTGAATGAGTCGGCATCGGTCAACACAGCTCAACCAACAGGACTGGAGGATGGGAGTGTTCTGGTGACCACGTACGACTGGCAGGAGTACTTCAAGACCTTCTGCACCAAAGTCAACGGGATCAAGAAGCTCCACCACCTTCGGTTTGACTCAGCACATCCAGTCTACATCTTTGTGAAGGAGAGAGCTGAGTCAACCGAAGTGAAGAGGTCGATCTTGAAGGTCAAGTCATGGTCACCAGTGGCAGATCAACTACCTCCAGTCCTACCTCCATCAGGTCTCTCCAACCAGCGGCAGTGGTACTTGTTCCACAAGATCCGTGAGTTCTGCCCGGAGAACTTGAAGGACATCACGTGCCCTCGGCCAGCTGCTCCACCAGAGGATTCGTCACCTTCGCGGTCACCATCTGCAACACCACCACCAAGTTCAAGCCCCTCATCCACTCCTCTTCTCACCACCACCACCGCTGGGGCCACCTCCACAACTACCACCACTGCTACGGATGAGCCTCCAGCCAAACGATCACGGCTCTGTGGAGCATGTCGGCAACCAGGGTACAATGCTCGAACATGCCCTAATAAATAATTATTTTTTATGCTTATTACATGTTCATAGTTCTCTCTCTCTATCTCTTTCTCTCCCTCTCTTTCTCTTTTCTCTCTCTCTCTCTCTCTCACATTATTTATATCATCACACTACACCTTGTTTTTGTTGTTGCTGTTGTTGCTGCTGCCGTTAATAGCAGATGACCAGGCTCGTCCCAGGCCCTTTGGCCAGGGTAACAAAAAGAACCTGAACAAGAGAGATCATACTAAGCCGCGCTTGTACTGAATGTGCTCTAAACATAGCGCACGGTCGCTTAGCTATAGCCTTGAGTATAGATCTAGTATGCCAACAGCTATACAACTATCCCCATGCTTACCAAAACATAAACGAAAAGCTTCATAGCTAGAAACGATCCCCATAGCCAGCATCATTTTTATCTCCCTTCATAGATGCCGGCCAGAACGCTAGACTTCACACTGAAAGACAACCCCGCCCCGGCCCAGGACAAGTACACGTAGCCTAACACGAACGAAGGTTAAATAGAACCTACGCAGCGTACCTTTCTTAGTGTTCTTGCCTATTCTTCTTCTCCGCCTCAGCTGTCTTTCCCGGCAAATCCATTAAGCCGGTTAACCACGCGGTGTGACACGGAGCGTATACGGAAACATTGAACGTTGAGCTATGTACGTACAAAACGCTCCGTTTCTCGAAAAATTGTAAACTGAGACACGGGTGACCCGTGTACGATTTTTAGGCCATAACACGGCCTAGGAACCTTTTTAGAACCTGATTCTTTGACCGTTGACCTCTACAGTAAATTCTGCGTCGATCCATACCAAAAACGCGAATTTCGTAAAAAAATTGCAAATGGTAGATTTTCTCATAGCGGGTCACATATAGTAAGATAAGGAAGAGAGTATCGAACACGCTATATTGTCCGTGTATTATGTGTTCAGAAAGTCACACGCCAGGAATTCAAACATTGACCAATGAGCGTGCTCGATTCAAATAACGAATTATGGGCGTGACCTCGAGTGCAAACTAATGCGAGTGCAATAGTGGCTGAAACGCGAGCAGATCGCGATACAAAACGAACGTTCATGAAGAATCTAGCATAAAACTCACGAAAAACGCCTCTGTTCATCGCAGTCTTGAGAAAAATCGAGTGTTTAGCAACTTGGCTTAGTCATGTGCGCAAGGCTGGAAGTCACGTTACTCTCCGAAAACATATTACACGGACCATATAGAGCGTTCGATACTCTCATGTCTTATTACATACTCTTGTTATAACCTATCGCACATCTTTCGTTGATATGCTAAATTGCTCTCTATTTAGAGCAAGAAGAGGAGAACTGAAGAAGTGAGTCTGTGATGGAGAGTATGTACCACACAAATTCAAATGTCTGATTCAGTAACTTTCCTACAGTATTCATTCATTGTCCTATTAGTAGTTAACCCATCCCAGAAAGACTGAGAGTGGTACCTTCAAGTTTCTCACTGTACACAGTGGAATGCCTCTATATTGTATAGCCTGTAATAAGGACACCTCGTTTAATTGGGTCATTATGATGGCCAAAAATGAGTACAGGTTCTGTAATCCAGACACCTTAAATGGTTGCAACGGTGTCCAGACTAGAGGGGTTCCACTATGACAGGAATTGAAATTCTCTTTTGCCAAATCATGTGTCGATTTTTGTTGCAGCTGCAAGTAAGGATCAAAGAGAAGTGGAATCAACACATTCCCAGTGTCCCTGGTGGTAGGAAATTCAGTATGAGATTTCCAAATTCTACCAAGATTGAGTGTACCATTGATAAGGCTACTCCTAAGTTACATGTACTACAATTAGTGTTAAGTGTGGGCTAACCTTTTTTTATCGTGATGCCATAATTGTGTAAACAGGTCTTGTATGTGATTGCGTTCACAGGAAAATGACTCCATGTGGACGGATTTACGCGGTCTACCGTATTGATGAAAGAAGCGGGCGCTACACTGCCTGGATACGGCGTACCTGTAACACGGACTCTGTCAGTATTCCGTGTAAGATACGCACGGTGCATGCGGACTCCGTTGCTTGCACTATGCTTGCACGGTTACAACATTCGGTATCCGTCCTCTCGGCTTGCGCTACACGGACACAGTATAGAGCCGCGCACGAGACTCCACCCCATGCGCCCTGAATATTGAATCGCGAATACATATACGCGTACGCGAATTGAAAGCGATCGCGCGCGCTGCGCCGCGCAGATAGCTCTAATAGAAGAGGTGTGGTTACAATAATTAAAGTTCAGATCAGGGCGCCAGCAATACAGACTCATTGCTCAGCGATCAAAAATATTCTGTGAGCATTGCTCTTGGCGTGTGAGCAAATCCATGTTTAGTCGCCACCGCGTGATACCTTCTACAGCAAGAAATGGCAAGAAAGGTCGAGAGAACAAGCGATGAGCAGTTCTATAGTCAGAATTCGGACTTCACAGCCCAGGCTCGACCACGATCCATCGCACAGCTTACCTTTTGAAAGATGCAGGTATGATACTAAAAACTCTTTATTGATATGTGAATTATGAAATAGCTCATTGAGTGCCAAAATTATGAACCATAGCATGCACACACGCGCGTGTACTCACTCACACACACACACACACACACACACACACACACACACACACACACACACACACACACACACGCACATCAGATCGGTTAGTGAGTCTGACAGTTCGGAGTGATGAGATCATGATGATGTCAAGTCAAGAGTTTGTAGACCATTAGGTATACACTCACTAGAGCTAAATGCATGTATCAGCATGCCATGCATATACCGAGGCTATGCATGCATGTGTATTTAGCCAGTGTTTGTATCTCTTTATAGAAAGACTGCCCCAAACTGTGAATACTGACTTCCATTTCAGTGGCCAGCACCCTCATAGTTGGCGTCCACACCTACGACTGATTATAAGTTAAGTGATGCATGTATATACATTGTGAACAATAGAAGCTTTAAACTTTATATGTGTAGGCTTGGTTGTTAATTCCTGTAACTTACATGTAAGTGCAAACAACCCTGATGACACTGTGTACATTATTGTATTGCACCTGGTAGGCTATAGCTAACACCAAGGTTTAATTATTAAGCTGATAAGCTTTATCTATGAATTAAGTCCTGCCACATGTGAATAGAGTGTCCTATACCATTTCTACTACTTTCCCATGCCCAATGACTCACTTGTCCATAATGTGTGTGTGTATGTACATGTGAAACTTCGGCTTGTTGTGTGTTAGAGTGAGCAATTCAAATGTACCGAGCATTTAGGACTAGCCTGCTGTTAAGATGGCACATCTTTCAACAGTAAGACTCAGCCAAGATGGCACATCTTTAAGCTGAATGAGCATAAGAGTGTGTGAGTATTGTGCGTGTGTACATGTGTGAAACTTCAGCTTGTTGCGTATCAGAGCGAGCGATTGGAATGTACCGAGCATTTAGGACTAGCCTGCTGTTAAGATGGCACATCTTTCAATAGTAAGACTCAGCTAAGATGGCACATCTTTAAGCTGAATGAGCATAAGAGTGTGTGAGTAATGTGCGTGTGTACATGTGTGAAACTTCAGCTTGTTGTGTATCAGAGCGAGCGATTGGAATGTACCGAGCATTTAGGACTAGCCTGCTGTTAAGATGGCACATCTTTCAACAGTAAGACTCAGCAAAGATGGCACATCTTTAAGCTGAAAGGGCATAAGAGTGTGTGAGTAATGTGCGTGCATACATGTGAAACTTCAGCTTGTTGTGTATCAGAGTGAGCGATTGGAATGTACCGAGCATTTAGGTCTAGCCTGCTGTTAAGATGGCACATCTTTCAACAGTAAGACTCAGTTAAGATGGCACATCTTTAAGCTGAATGAGCATAAGAGTGTGTGAGTAATGTACGTGCGTACATGTGAAACTTCAGCTTGTTGTGTATCAGAGCGAGCGATAGGAATGTACCGAGCATTTAGGACTAGCCTGCTGTTAAGATGGCACATCTTTCAACAGTAAGACTCAGCTAAGATGGCACATCTTTAAGCTGAATGAGCATAAGAGTGTGTGAGTAATGCACGTGGAATGTACCGAGCATTTAGGACTAGCCTGCTGTTAAGATGGCACATCTTTCAACAGTAAGACTCAGCCAAGTGGCACATTTTTAAGCTGAATGAGCATAAGAGTGTGTGAGTAATGTACGTGCGTACATGTGAAACTTCAGCTTGTTGTGTATCAGAGCGAGCAATTGGAATGTACAGAGCATTTAGGACTAGCCTGCTGTTAAGATGGCACATCTTTCAACAGTAAGACTCAGCTAAGATGGCACATCTTTAAGCTGAATGAGCATAAGAGTGTGTGAGTAATGTACGTGCATACACTTGAAACTTCAGCTTGTTGTGTATCGGAGCGAGCGATTGGAATGTACCAAGTATTTAGAACTAGCCTGCTGTTAAGATGGCACATCTTTAAGCTGAAAGGGTATGAGAGTGTGTGAGCAATAGGCTCGTGTACATGTGAAACTTCACTTACTGTGCGTCAGAGTGAGCAATTGAGATGTACATGTACCAAGCATTTAGGTGACTATCCTACAGTTTAGTGGGCACTATGGGGAAATATTTGGAACACAGTCCTCTGTACCGCAAGTATCTAACATTGATGAATGTCCATCTCATTGTATAAAGACTTGGTATGTAGGTTGTTATATGCATCAATTATTATTTGTAATACTATTTATTATAGAGGCAGTTCATGGCTACTATGAATGTCGTTGGAGGTAGAGAGCGCTGAAAAGTGCTGAAGAGGAAAAGAATAAGCAGGAAGCATTCAAGTTTTAGCTGTGATTGACTAACTACACCAACTGAGTGGATGTATCTACTCTCTTTATCAATTATTATTATTATGCTATTAATAATTATTATCACTATTGTAATTTTAATGCAAATTTATACGCATGCGCTATATGATATGATTCGGACGTGACAGAACTGACTGGAACGGGATCGTCAGACGGAGTTGATACGTACAAGTAGACGGAGGCGGTCCATGCGTTCCGATCAGACCGACGGATCATTGAAACGGAGTCACACGACGGACAATACTGGATAAAACGGAGTATTTAGACGGACTCAGCACGGATCTGATAGCGGACTCAGTGAAATAGTCCGTAAAAAGTGGTCCCAATACGGGCGACAACGGTACTCGTTATCCTGGACATCGGAGATTCCGTTCCAAGCTCGTCTATACGCGAACACGGACCTCGTTCTTCCTGTATACGTGCACAGTTCTCGCGGCTACGTTTTCCTGTGTTAGCATTTGGAAGCCGTGGAAAGCCATTTAATCTCTGCAGTATTATGCCTAGGCAACTAATTCCCCGTGGTGGTACCTTTTCAGGAGATGATCCACTTGCATTGGTTGTAGAAGAATCAGAAGATGCTCGTGATCCCTGTGACTATCTTGATGCACCCACGGTATATGTTCAACAGCTTGAGTGTTCATGACTCAGCTATCTCACTGATTGATTTCCCTCATTTTTGGGCTGAACATTTTCAGTCTACAGTGCATGCGCTGTTCTGCAAGGATCGTCGATGGACAACTAACCTTTGACAACGAACTGCGTGTGCGCCTTCGGATCATATATCCATTTTAGCTCGCTTTGGCAATCTATCATCGAAAATTAATGTTGTATCTTAGAAAGATAAGGCCAGTCGCTCCTTTTTTTGTGGGATAAGGTCAGTCGCTCAATTTGAGCCCTTTTTTGGGGGGGGGGGGGGGGGGGTTCGTTAGCCTTTTTAGCGATCGTAACATTTTGGCCATTCAATGAAGCTCAAACAACATTCAAAATCTAGGGAATAGCCATAGCCCGTTACACCTCTGCTAATATCGTCAGCTAACTCGCTGATTGATTTCCCTGATATTTGGGCTAAGTATCTTCAGTCTACAGCGCATGCGCTGTTCTGTAGGGATCGTCGATGGACAACTAACCTTTGACAACCTTTACCGAACTGCGTGTGCGCCTTTTGCTCTTATATTATCCATTGTAGCTCGCTTTGGCGATCTATCATCAAGAATTATGGTTGTATCTTGGAGATATAAGGTCAGTCACTCAATTTGAGCCCTTTCTTGGGGGACGGTGGTTCGTTAGCCTATTTTGCGATCGTAACGTTTTGGCCATTCGATGAAGCTCAAAATCTAGGGAATGGCTATAGCCCGTTGCACCTCTACTAATGTCGTCAGCTAACTCACTGATTGATTTCCCTGATATTTGGGCTAAGTGTCTTCAGTCAACAGCGCATGCAGCTGTTCTGTAGGGATCGTCGATGGACAACTAACCATTGACGACCAATACTGAACTATTATAGGGTGTCCAACACAGAAATAAAGTTTCGTTAATCACTTTTTTCAATATCAGGGCACGTATATCTTACTGAAAGTCGGCTTTGTCCGGCATAAAACCCAAGTTACCGCCTTTCCTTATGGGGGTTTTCGCGGCGCGAAGTTTCAGATCGAGAGCAGTGACTACGGGGTTAAAATTTTTATGACGTCAAGTTAACCCCTTTTGCTCGGTATTTTGCAAAAGTAAGTGACTATGGTTGAAGTTTACTAGCAAGGAGCGTGGAGTGCTGAGCTGATTGTTTCTGGGTTCTAGGAGCTGCCAAAATGTGAGCTAGTAGAGTTTTACATGACATCTGTATCAGATTTTATTACACTGACCAGTGATCAATTGACAAGATGCTTCCCTCAGGGTGTTGGTACATAGTATGGGGCCTGTACATTCTGTAGACAAAGTCAACTTCACTTAAACAGTTGCTTGCCATCTGGAAAACCCCAAAATTTCTAGCGGCTAATGTGTCACTCCCCACATAAGTTTATGACTGAAGCCATAAAAATGCTTATTGAAGCACTCAAATGAAACGTCAGGCAATCCTGAGTGTTTTGGTAAAAGTTTCGTCTTGATAGCTCATACGGTTCAAAAGTTATAAAGCAATAAAGATTCTAAGTTCTAGTAAATTTTTAACCTAATCTATGTTGCTATTAGCAAGCACAGCAATGCTTTTATTAAAGTTGCAATTCAACTTTGAGCCCTAACTTCAGTTAGGAACGAGATATGAACACGAAACTTGCACCAAAATTATTCCAAAAGAGTATGCTATTATGGTGGCGAGCAAAAATGATCAAGTTTGTAAGGTTTTCCACATAATATTGTATACTAGACATACATCACATGGAAACACAACACAATTGGACAATATTATAGAAAACGATTTTACCCAGAGAGTAAAACAATCTCAAATCGAACTTCTCTTGGTCTGCAGATAGCATAGGCCTGGTACAATGCACCAACACCCTGAGGGAAGCATCTTGTCAATTAACCACTGGTCAATGTAATGATATCTGATACAGATGTCATTTAAAACTCTACTAGTTCACAATTTTGCGGCTCCTAGAACCCAGAAACAGTCAACTCAGCACCCCACGCTCCTTGCCAATAAACTTCAACCATAGTCACTTGCTTTTGCAAAATATAGAGCAAAAGGGGTTAAGTTGACGTCATAAAATATTAACTCCGTAGATTATACGCAAGTTGCGTGCATGCGCGAAGTTGCGGTCCGAGTTTTCAAGCTGCAATTGTGTAAAAACAACGAGGTATTTCAGCGTGAAATTTTTCATGAGCATTTATTTCAAGTTGCTTTATGTTGACAATCACTCAAAAGACCTATTGGCGGAGATCAATTTTTTGGTGTGGAGACCCTAACTATTAGCGATGGTTTCGTTTTGCCTATTCGATAAAGCTCAAACAACATTCAAAATCTAGGCAATGGCCCGTTGCACCTCTGCTAATATAGTCAGCTAACACTCTGATTGATCTCCCTGATCTTTGGGGTAAATACATTCAGTCTACGACGCATGAGCTGTTCTGTATGGATTGTCGATGGACAACTAACCATTGACACCCTATACAGAACTGCATGTGCGCCTTCGGCTCTTATATCCATTTTCGCTCTCTTTGGCGATCTATCTTCGGGAATTATGGTTGTATCTTAGAACGATAAGGTCAGTCGCTCAATGTAAGCCCTCTTTTGGTGGGTGGTTCTTTAGGCTTTTTAGCTATCGTAACGTTTTGGCTATTCGATGAAGCTCAAACAAAATTTAAAATCTAGGGAATGGCCATAGCCCGTTGCACCTCTGCTAATATAGTCAACGAACTCGCTGATTGATTTCACTGATCGTTGGGCTAAGTATCTTCAGTCTACAGCGCATGCGCTGTTCTGCAGGGATCGTCGATGGATAATCAATAATCGACGACCTCAACCAAACTGCGCAAGCTCCTTATGCTCTTATATCCATTTTCGCTCGCTTTGGCCATCTACCATCGAGAATTATGGTTAATTCAGGGAATGGCCATAGTCAGTTGCTCCCCTGCTAATATATATACATATAATAGTATCCCTGATTTTTGGACTAGGTGTCTTCAGTCAACAGCGCATGCAGCTATTCTGTAGGGATCGTCGATGGACAACTAACCATTGACTACCTATACTGAACTGCGCGTGCGCCTTCGACTCATATCCTCCATCGCTCCTTTGGCGATCGATCATCGAGGATTATGGTTGTATCTTGGAGAAGTAAGGGAGCCCTTTTTGGGGGAGGGTGGTTCGTAAGCCTATTTTTAAATATCATTCTGCATGATTATAAAAATGCAGGGATGCACAAAAATAGCATGATAATGCTAATAAGTAATATGTACATCCAGAAGATGAAAGGACTACGTAAGTTATTAAAATGAATAATGAATACAGTGACAATATTTGTATTAACTACAGCAATGCAATGTTATTTTAAACACGATTCTTAAAGGTAGAGAAGGGTGAGGACACAACATCACTACTTAAGTTATTCCATAAATTTGGAAAAGAAAAAAGAGTTTAAGTATTGTGCAGTGTGACCACTTAGACTGCTTAGCTGTTTAGAATGGGTGTAGCGAGTGGTGTATACGCAAGGCCGTGGAAATAGGGGCACCAGTACGGAAGCATTGGTTCCAACAAGTTTGTGCATAAAACACAGTTTGAGCGCCTTCCTTCTTTGCTCGAGCTTTGGGATATTTAAAGTGTCCAGCATTTCGTCATATGTTGTGTTCCAACTCTTTAGACACACCTTGCAGGCAAACCTCTGAACGTCTTCCAACAACTTGCAGTCCTTGACAAGGTATAAATACCAGACTTGGTTTGCATACTTTAGATGTGGCCTTATGAGCGTCAAATAGAGTGCTCGAATAGTAGATGTATCGGCACAGTTGTAGAATTGTCGGAACAACAGACCTCCTTGCTTTTTTGCTGGTGTGATCAGACCAGGATAGGTTGTCGTTGATTGTTAAGCCAAGATACTTGATAGAGTCGACTTGCTCTATTTCAAAACCGAGCAAATTTAGAGGTGGTGGTGTAGTTCTTACTTTCTTTCGGGAAAGCACCATGAATTTACACTTCACTGGACTGAATGACGGACGATTAAGAAGACTCCATACACCAAGAGAGTCCACATCTTGCTGAAGTACGGCGTAGTCTTTCTCGGTATAAATTCTTCTATACAAAAGTATATCGTCAGCATATACGATTAGCTTTGTACCCGAAGTTCTGATAAGGCCACATCGTTAACATCATTTACATAAAGCAGCAGTGGACCAAGCACTGATCCCTGAGGTACGCCGGATGTTACAGGGAGCAGGTCAGATGTTTCACCATGTAGGACCACTGACTGTTTTCTATAAGCGAGAGAGCTTGTGATCCAGGAAACCAGGTAGTCGTCCAAGCCAATAGCTCTGAGTTTCGAAATTAGCTGCCTATGAGGCACAGAATCAAAGGCTTTAGTGAGGTCAAAGAATACGGCCCCCATTTCATGGCCATCTTCCATACCGCTGAGCCAATCATGCGCAGCAGAAAGCATGGCATGAGTGGTCGATCTCCCTGGTAGGAAGCCCCACTGGTTAGCCGCAAGTGGATATGACAAGTCAAGAAATGTTGTTATTTGGCGATCGTAACGTTTTGGCTATACAAGTTCATTTTGAAGTTCAAACATAGCATTCAAAATATAGGGAGTTGTCAAAGCCTGTTCCTCCTCTGCTTATATAGTCAACCAATCGCTATTTGATTTCTCTGGCCTCTGGGCTACGCGTGGCTATAGCCTGTCCCACCACTGCTAATATAGCCAGGTAAATCGCTGATTGACTTCCCAAGCCTCTGGGCTAAAGGTCTAAGTCGACGATCCCTACAGAACTGGCGCATGCGCCTTAAGTCTTATATCATTCTCGCTCGCTTTGGCAATGCATCATCGAAAATTAAGGCTGTATCTTGGAGAGTTAAGATCAGACGCTGAATGTGAGCCATTTTTGTGGGCTATTTAGTGTTCTCAACCAAATTATGTAATCGTATAGCATTCAAAAACGGCCATAGCCTTTCCCATCACTGCTAATATAGCCAGCCAACTAGCTGATTGATTCCCCAAGCCTCTAGGCTGAAGGTCTCCAGTTTATGGCGCATACAATGTAGGGATCGTCGATAGACAACCAAGAGAAAAACCGTTGCGACGACCACTAAGGAAGTGCGCATGCGCCTGGCCTTCTTAGATCCATTCTCGCTCGCTCTGGCAGTCCACCATTGAGAATTATGGCTCTATCTTGGAGAGTTGAATTCAGTCGTTCAATGTGAGTCCTTTCTTTGATGTTCATTAGCGTTCAAAACGTTCGCTACGTTTTGGTTATGCGAGATAGTTTTGATGCTCAAACAACATTCAAAATCTGGGGAGTGGACATAGCCTGTCCCACCATTGCTAATATAACCAGCCAAATCGCTGATAGATTTCTCAGACCCCTTGGATAAAGGTCTCGAGTCTAAAGCGCATGCGCCGTGTTCGTTAGGGATCATCGACGGACAACTAACCGCAGTACGGCGGTTTTTGTATTGGCTGTCCATCGACCACTCCTACCAACCTTCCTCGAGCTCTTAGATCCAAACCTCGCTCGCTTTGGCAATCCATCATTGAGAATTATGGCTGTATCTTGGAGAGTTGAGGTAACTCGCTCAATGTGAGCCCTCATTGGTGGTTCATTAACCTATTTAGTATTCAAAATCAAGAGCCAGTAGTTTAGTTTGAACATCCAATTTTGTTGAACTGTCGTTCATATGCTCAGGAAAGGCAAGAATTTATCAAACACTGTAAATTACTGAACGTAGATTTCCCTACCTGACCAACATTGAAGAATGGAAATTTATATCACATACAACCTATAAACATTTACTCTACTCTTTCAACAAATCCATTTCTGTAGCACTGCTTCTTTAATACCATCATTTGCCACCACTTTATCTCAATTTTTGTTCACACTTTTGCTTTTGACTATTAGGCCTCTTTTTGTCATTAAAATTAATTCGATCTCCATGTTTTGGCTATAATGAGATCGTTTTGAAGCTCTAACCTAGTATTCAAAATCTAGGGAGTGGCCATAGCCTTTCCCACAACTGGTAATATAGCCATCCGAATGAATGATTTGATGTCTCATGCTACTATCTATAGTTCTCCTACACTTGCACTGTACAGAGTGCATCCAACAAGAAGCCAACCACAATGGTGTCGAATGCAGGGAACTTGAGACCGATTGTGTGCTACTGCCACGACGTACTCCAAATGGACACGACTGAAGCGGAGGAATATCTGGCCACTGCCTGCAAGCAGTTAGCTCGACAAACACCAAGACGCCAGTCTGGTCGGGCACAACTTGCACTCCAAAGGATGCTGCCTCTGGGAAGGGGGGCCGAGTTTGCAACAATGGAGATTGTTGATCAGCGCCACCACCCCCTACAGAGTACACGAATCACAGGAAAATGGAATGCCTGCGTTATCAGCAGTGACGGACAAGTTTCTCCGAGACTTGAAGACTACAAGACGGTAGAGACACACGGCGAACAGGTGACAGACTTGTCCAGTAACGAGGAGTGTCGTAAACATATCATTCCTGTTATGTTGGCTTACATTGACAAGTGGTGTCCCCTTCGTGCTGGCCGTAGTCACTCCGTTATGTTTTCGTCAAGAATTGAGCAGCTAGGCTGTGTGCCGGTAGGTGTGCGTGGCACTGTAACAGAGCAACCATTTGCTCTGTACTTAATGGCGGCTACTGTAACCGAGCAAAGTATTTGTTTTAAACAGGGCACTGTAACCAAGCAACGATGCTACAAGCACACATATACGTTGGGGCATTGTTCATTCACTCCGCGAGTTTGAACGCGATCGGTTGCTATAGCCAGTAGTTACGCGCTTGCAACCGTGACGACCTTAGACCATTTATTGCTAACCCGGCGTGGCCCCACCCACCCGTGCAACACAATGTTCAGTACGTGCAAAAGACAGAGTCGTGAGTGGATCAAGAAAAAGAAGACCGGACCTGAGGAGGTAAGTAGCTGTAATCGTAATAATATAGTCTTAACCATCTACAATAGGTACTAGAATCGAAAACTAAGCCTGTGTTTTAGTAGCCATGAAGCTAGCTAAGTGATAGTGACTAGTTACCGAAAGTAGTGGCATGTATAGCCCTTATTTATCCCCCTGTAAGCAGTATCTAAATTAACTCAGTCATTCTTTACATGCGTCAGTAGGTAGCAACATCTTGGAACCATCAGATGGTCGAGTAGTCCCTATTCTCTTGGTGTGCATTAATTAGAATGATCACGAGGTATTAACTGTTGTGGACACATGGTACTTTGGCAGCAACAGCAAGATCAAAATAAAGGTAAGTACAGTAGGTAGTGATGTGAAATGATGTTCAATAGCATAAGATATGACCAGCAAGTTAAAAATGACTTGCTAACACCTAGGACATCCTGCTTTTGTTGTGTGACCTTCAGCCCATCTTGTTCATTTTTTGTGTCCCAATCCATCGCAGCCTTTTGTTGAGCACTTGCTCTGTTTTCTCTTTCTCTGTCCAGTAGTTGTACTTGCAGATGAGGATGAAGATGTTTGAGCAGAAGTTTGTGCTGTCGAGGAGGTAGATGACACAACGGTCGGTGGTGGCAAGTAATCTGGACGGCGATCGTGAGAAATAAAACGCTCATACATGGTAAACTTGTTGGCCATTTTATCAGCCGAAATACTGTGAAGGTGGCTATCACTGTAGTTGGTGGTTGGGACTCCAACTGCAGTGCTGACTCGGACACGAAGTGAGGAATCCTTCCACTCACCAGCAAAGCAATTCTCATGCACCTTCATAACCACATTTCCATTGTGTGCCTTCACTACGCACACTGGGAAGGTCTGAGTACTTGTCTCCAAGACTGTCTCGCCAGGTGAGAACTTGCTGTCCGTCTTCAATGAATGTTGTAGTATTCTGATCACAGATAACTTTCAGCTCATGAATGGAGAGCACGTCTTCTCTTATAGACACTTCCAATCACTGAAAAGAGACGGTCTGGGGCAAACTTTGTTTGTCCAGCTACCATGAAGCTGATATGGATGTGGTCGATCTCTCCAGAACTCACCATCTCCATGGCCCAAGAGAATAAGTATTTATTATTTTATGAAGCCATATTAGATCAAAGGCTTTTGTAGTGCAATAAATTCCATACTGCCAACAGCAGTTCAATATTTTCCAGTGGCAAATAGAAAATTGTTGTGTTAACTAATTGAGTTGTCTACATCATGTCTGACCAAACTACATGTGTATAATTGCAGGGAGCATCCACAAAAACCAGGTTGATGGTACACAAAAAAATCCCCTAGAAGGTCACTTCATGCATACAGTTGGAGAATGTTCCAGCCAGTATGCAGGGTATGTGAGCCAAAGGATTAGCAGTTGGAGCTGTACTGTGGCAGGTTAACTGACCTCAGGGACAGTGAGTAGAGGAACCAGGCTTGTAGGCCTACTGCTCCAGCTGCTGATTCTTTTGCTCATAATGTCTGGGACGTTCAGAATATAGTCGAATTGGGCTCAGCCCAACAAAGCTTGGTTCACCTTGGCAGTGGTGCTGGCAGGATACTCAGCAAAAGCAGCTGTAGACCCTCGTTTATTCACCGATCATCATCCGAAAAGACGCCGCTCTGTCACAGTGGTATCTTGTCCAAGCAGGTTCGAAACTCGCGATCAAGTCGTAGCTCGAACCATGCTCGAACGTACCGGCCTCGTTTCACAAGATCGGTGGTCATCAAACGTAGGATCATCAGTGATTCAAACGATCTCCCCACTCTGGCTTGAGTAGCGAAGGTAGCGTGGCACGATAGAATCGCTCGCTTGTCGAACTGGAAAATGATCGGATCCACAGCCTCGCTGATAGCCTAGCTAGTTTTGAACGTCAGTGATTCAGCTCCACTCTGACTCGAGTAGTGAGGGTAGCACAACCTGATCGCTCGTTCAACTGGACATCGGATCCACAGCTTTGCAAATGGCCTAGCCGGTTTGAACACTAGATTCACACAATAAACCAGTTAATGTACCGCTTTTTCTCGTTCCATACGGGAGTTATTACACTCGGGGCGTGGCTCAAGGGCAAATACAGCACTTGGCTTCGCCTCGTGCTGTATTTGCCTCTCGCACCGCCCCTCGTGCAATCGAAGGGGTACATTGACTAGTATTTCTTGCTGGTGCATGTGGCGTTGTCGAGGAAAATGGCAAGTCGGTGAATCCATGGATGGTGCTGGCGGAGCCGATTCCAGTAGTGAGTTAAGAAAGAGAGTGTGTGATCTGTGTATTTAGGACCAACGCGTTCATTAAACAGGTACACCACTGACTTGTTTTTTGAGTGATCAACTACTCCAAAGACGTCGTGGGAAACTTCCTGAAGATAGTACGTTGATCCAGGTTGCTCAGTCTTCCCCCATGATGGTATCAGTTTGGACTGCTGGTAGTCAGCACTGATAGTGGCAGTAAAACCGTACTTTGCTCCTTCTAGATCCTCTCGCTCCCTTCTCGTCAACACCTGCATCTTGGTGAGTTGCTCGATCTTTGCCCACTGCTCTCTGCACTTATCAATAGTAGCCTTGTATATAGTACTCTCTAGATCGTGTTGCAACTGTCTTGTGATCTGCCAATTCCTCTTACAGCTCCCGTTTGGTGGACTCATGGGCCCTAAGCTCACCTTCAAAGGCGCTACTCGACTGCTCTGCTGCAACCGATTGAGTACTGCCTGGTTTTGTGACAATTGCTGCTTGAGGTGTTTGCACGTGTCACAGTAGTCTGTCATACTGGGATGCAGTGCTACCTTGGGTCGGTACTTCTGGAGCCAGTTAGTTGCAGCAGTGTTATGACACGTTCGTCTCCCTTTCTCTGTTTGTACCTTGTTAAATTGAGAGACCACAAATGACTGTAATTGCTCCTCGTAGATTTTTTTCTCCCATTTTAGGTGCCGCAATTCGAGTGAACTTCGGAAGGAGAAAAAATTGGGCACTATAGCTACCAGACCATTGGGCTGGGAGTTGATGTCAACAAACTCAAGAAAGTCTGCCATTGCTTGCTTCTTGGCATGGTTAGATTCCTTACCAGCCGAACCATGACATTTGTGTGGGAACTGAACCTCAACTATGTCGTCATTATCTACCAGCTTCCACCAAGCACCAAACATCAAGATATCGTCATCCTCATCATCATGCAGCAAGTAATCTTCTAACCTCTGCTCTACTACTACTTCCCTTTTCGTCAGTTCTAAGATAGGCTGGTCCTTTTGCTTCTGTTTGATGATCCGCTGCCGAGTGAGTCGGGTTGTATGAACTCCTAGGCAAGAAACAAGACACTTGCGACAGAGGAGGAGATTCCCACGTGCGTCGATTACATTCTGTCGTAGTAACTGGTTTTGAGCTTTGTGTGTGTGTGTGTGTGTGTGTGTGTGTGTGTGCGT
The DNA here is from genome assembly GCA_964291365.2 of Stappiaceae bacterium. Taxonomy (GTDB): domain Bacteria; phylum Pseudomonadota; class Alphaproteobacteria; order Rhizobiales; family Stappiaceae; genus JBDWFY01. The sequence continues at coordinate 3,170 of OZ220044.1, read as the reverse complement.
GTGTGTGTGCGTGCGTGCGTGTGTGACGTGTGTGTGTGTTTGTGTGTGTAAGAGAGGGAGAGGGTGATATTGTGTATTGTATTATGATCATTGTATTGAAAACAATAATATGTGTGTGTGAGTAATGTGCGTGTATACATGTAAAACTTCAGCTTGTTGTGTATGCAGTAGCGAGCGATAATGTGAACTTCAGCTTGTTGTGTATCAGAGCGAGAGATTGGAATGTATCGAGCATTTTGGAATAGCCTGCTGTTTAGAGGGCACATCTTTCAACAGTAAGCCTCGGCTAAGCTGTCACAACTTTAAGCTGAAGGAGCATAATGGTGTGTGAGTATTTTTATGTGCATACATGGGAAACTTCAGCTTGTTGTGTATCAGAGCGAGTGATTGGAATGTACTGAGCATTTAGGACTAGCCTACTGTTAAGATGGCACATCTTTCGGCAGTAAGACTCACCTAAGATGGCACATCCCTAAGCTGAAAGAGTATAAGATTGGGTGAGTATAAGATTGGGTGAGTAATGTGTGTGTGTGCATGTGAAATTTCCGCTTGTTATGTGTTTGAATGAGCAGTTCAAATGTACCGAGCATTTAGGTGACTAGCCTTCTGTTAAGACTTCACATCCTTCAAAACTAAGACTCAGCTAAGATGGCACATCTTTAAGCTGAAAGAGTATAAGAGTGTGTGAGTAATGTGCGTGTGTACCACAGGAAAACCTAGCCGCGTGAACTGTGCACGTATACAGGGAGAACGAGGTCCGCGTTCGCCGTATAGACGAGCTTGGAACGGAATCTCCGATGTCCAGGATAACGAGTACCGTTGTCGCCCGTATTGGGACCACTTTTTACGGACTATTTCACTGAGTCCGCTATCAGATCCGTGCTGAGTCCGTCTAGATACTCCGTTTTGTCCAGTATTGTCCGTCGTGTAACTCCGTCTCAATGATCCGTCTGTCCGATCGGACCGCATGGACCGCCTCCGTCTACTTGTACGTATCAACTCCGTCTGACGATCTCGTTCCAGTCAGTTCTGTCCCGTCCGAATCATATCATATAGCGCATGCGTATAAATTTGCATTAAAATTACAATAATGATAATAATTATTAATAGCATAATAATAATAATTAATGAAGAGAGTAGATACATCCACTCATTTGGTGTTGTTAGTCAATCACAGCTAAAACTTGAATGCTTCCTGCTTTTTCTTTTCCTCTTCAGCACTTTTTCAGCTCTCTCTACCTCCAACGACATTCACAGTAGCCATGAACTGCTTCTATAATAAATAGTATTACAAATAATAATTGATGCATATAACAACCTACATACCAAGTCTTTATACAATGAGATGGACATTCATCAATGTTAGACACTTGTGGTACAGAGGACTGTGTTCCAAATATTTCCCCATAGCCCACTAAACTGTAGGATAGTCACCTAAATGCTTGGTACATGTACATCTCAATTGCTCACTCTGACGCACAACAAGTGAAGTTTCACATGTACACGAGCCTATTGCTCACACACTCTCATACCCTTTTAGCTTAAAGATGTGCCATCTTCCAATCACTCGTTCTGATGCACAACAAGCTGAAGTTTCACATGTACACACGCACATTACTCGCACACTCTTATGCTCATTCAGCTTAAAGATGTGCCATCTTAGCTGAGTCTTACTGTTGAAAGATGTGCCATCTTAACAGCAGGCTAGTCCTAAATGCTCAGTACATTCCACATACATTACTCACACACTCTTATGCTCATTCAGCTTAAAGATGTGCCATCTTAGCTGAGTCTTACTGTTGAAAGATGTGCCATCTTAACAGCAGGCTAGTCCTAAATGCTCAGTACATTCCACATACATTACTCACACACTCTTATGCTCATTCAGCTTAAAGATGTGCCATCTTAGCTGAGTCTTACTGTTGAAAGATGTGCCATCTTAACAGCAGGCTAGTCCTAAATGCTCGGTACATTCCAATCGCTCATTCAGCTTAAAGATGTGCCATCTTAGCTGAGTCTTACTGTTGAAAGATGTGCCATCTTAACAGCAGGCTAGTCCTAAATGCTCGGTACATCAATACACAACAAGCTGATGTATGCACACACATTACTCACACACTCTTATGCCCTTTCAGCTTAAAGATGTGCCATCTTAGCTGAGTCTTACTGTTGAAAGATGTGCCATCTTAACAGCAGGCTAGTCCACACGTATGCACGCATATTACTCACACACTCTTATGCCCTTTCAGCTTAAAGATGTGCCATCTTAGCTGAGTCTTACTGTTGAAAGATGTGCCATCTTAACAGCAGGCTAATCCTAAATGCTCGGTACATTCCATGTACATTACTCACACACTCTTATGCTCATTCAGCTTAAAGATGTGCCATCTTAGCTGAGTCTTACTGTTGAAAGATGTGCCATCTTAACAGCAGGCTAGTCCTAAATGCTCGGTACATTCCAATCGCTCGCTCTGATACACAACAAGCTGAAGTTTCACATGTATGCACGCACATTACTCACACACTCTTATGCTCATTCAGCTTAAAGATGTGCCATCTTAGCTGAGTCTTACTGTTGAAAGATGTGCCATCTTAACAGCAGGCTAGTCCTAAATGCTCGGTACATTCCAATCGCTCGCTCTGATACACAACAAGCTGAAGTTTCACATGTATGCACGCACATTACTCACACACTCTTATGCTCATTCAGCTTAAAGATGTGCCATCTTAGCTGAGTCTTACTGTTGAAAGATGTGCCATCTTAACAGCAGGCTAGACCTAAATGCTCGGTACATTTGAATTGCTCACTCTAACACACAACAAGCTGAAGTTTCACATGTACACACGTACACACACATTATGGACAAGTGAGTCATTGGGCATGGGATCGGGAAAGTAGTAGAAGTGGTATAGGACACTCTATTCACATGTGGCAGGACTTAATTCATAGATAAAGCTTATCAGCTTAATAATTAAACCTTGGTGTTAGCTATAGCCTACCGGGTGCAATACAATAATGTGCACAGTGTCATCAGATCAGGGTTGTCTGCACTTCCATGTAAGTTACAGGAATTAACAACCAAGCCTACACATATAAAACTTAAAGCTCCTATTGCTCATAACATACATACATGCATCACTTAACTTATAATCAGTCAAAGGTGTGGACG
>OZ220043.1:0-701545 GCA_964291365.2 Stappiaceae bacterium | reverse complement strand
GTAACGTAAAAAGCCAATTTTAGTAGGGTTTTTTTTTTTCGGGGTAAGGAAGGAAGGAGAGAGAGGGAGAGATAGGATACAATCTGAGGGTAGACAGCTGGGTTGCTCTTGCAGAGCTCGATGAAGACAGAGCTGTAGTAGATGACGACCTGCTGAGGGTGAGGCAGCTGCAGTATGTAGCCAAAGAGGACCTCCGTGATGATGTACTCAGCTGGTAGCTTGTTCCTTTCAAATGCACTCTCAGCAAAAGCAGTCAACGCAGCAGCACTGAAAAAACAAAGAGACATTAATGAATATGAGCTACTCAAGTAGCTATGTCTGTTCACACAGTCTTGCCCAATATAACCTTTCAGATTACAGATTTCCATGTTTATTTTATCGTGCACAATATTTACACAATCCAATTCAAGTTTGAAACAAAAATATTATTATAAAGCATGAACAAATAGCTCGTATCATCCTTTCCTAATTCTCAGTACAGTATATACTCTTAAGCCATGTAACAAGTAATACACATACTCACCACTCTTTCCTGTTGTTCTCATGTGAGTTGACGATGCATCGGATGGTCTCATCCATGAGGAATCTATCAATGGTCTCCGGAGGAGGGAGGAGGCAGCCGGGTCCCGGGATGAACTGGAGGTCATCGTTGGAGAATAGGTGAAAGACGGCAAAGGGGAGAGGATAGATACAGTCCTCCGTGTGATTCGGTACTTGGATGTTTGGGAGAGCGTGCTGTGGAAAATGGTTAGGTACATGTAAAACAAAAAAAAGAGTATCATCCCATGAAATACTTAACGAGTGAGCAACACGGTACATGCATGAAAATTACAAACCCCTATACTTGCAGGGGAAATGCTATGAGTCCATACATAGCTTACCGTATATCCACCGCCTGCCGATTCAAATGTTTGTGATCGATAGGGCCTCAATAGAATGTGCTCCTATTTGTGTGTGTGTGGGGGTAAAATCAGAGCAAAAACGTTTTACAGCAACTGACCTTCCACTCATTCTCTTTCATGCCCTTTACTTGCTCCCAAAGAAGCTCAAGATACTGAAAAAAACAAACAAACCCAAGACGATTATTTGAAAGATCACTCTCATCATTTTTACACCTTACATCTCTCTGGGGGTAAGGAGTACTAGATGTCCACACTTGGAATGCCGGGAGAAAGGTCAAAGGTCGTTTGCTATAGTATAGTGTAGTGTAGTTCTCTAATTGGGATACATTTTGTATGCATGACTGTATTACGTCATGTAGTTGTCGATGGCCAAAAATAGCCTCTCAAGCTCTGTCTTCTTTCTCTCCTGGAGCTCTTGACCCACCTACAAAAGGAGGCATCGAGATAGGTAAAGGTTCGTCAAAGAAGACTGCCTATGCTTACTCACCCAAGGTATAGCCGACAGCACCATGTACACATACCAGTCAGATCGAATCTGTAATGACAACAAAATTAATATTAACATAATAATGTCTTACGTGCACCCCATTAGCTTCTATAGTTCAAACCTGAGGGATGTTAGGTTCATAGGTGACAGTGGCAAATGTATCAAAAACGTTCATGATGGAGGAGGAGGCGACCACTTTTGAGTTGACCAGGTCAGCCAGGAAGCAAACCTAGAAGGGGGTTAGCAAGTGAAAGTGCACATCATTATAAGATAATAGTGCAATGACTGTGATTTATCACTCACCAGTTTCCTTGCTTTCTCAAACTGCTTAAGAGCCAGAGCACTCTTCAGCTCCTCAACCAGCATATCAAGAAACTATGCCAAAGAAGATGTAGCCAAAACCCTTGAGCTTAGCAACCACAATGCAGCTAATTTACTGTAAGATCACCATACCTCTTCCCCTACATCAAATTTATTGGCATTCAACAGCCCAATGAGGGTGGAATACGTTGTCGTCTTCTCGGTGAATTTAGTCACACTTGAAAGAGAATATAAAATGTAGCATACAAAATCAATATTGGTAAAGGGTCGTCCGTGAGTTTAGTCACCAATTGCAAATCGTTCGAAGAATCTTCTCCTTATAGTTGGACATCTCATTCTGCAAAAGGCTCGCCAGAGACTCCAGAGTTTTCTCCAGTGATTTGTAACCCTACAAATAATACACAATCACATCACGAATTGGATTAAGAAAATAATTTGAGATGCGAGATAGAAAGATCATACCTTCACTCCCACCCTCATGATAAGAGATTCCAGTTTCTCTTCAGTAGTCTGTTCATGATCACGGCCTCTCGGTCCAGGATCACTGTAACGACCTCTCTTGTAACGAGGTCCACCTGGAAAAAAAACAGAAGGTGAGGAGAAGGAGGGTGAGGAATTCTAGTACAGTAGTGTACACGTAGATCTCCAGCAAAACTTAATCTTAGCAAGAACGCAGGAATGCATCTTAAATGTTTAATGTAGATCTGTCTGTATAGTTACCTTCATAATCATCAGCGGGTCTTTTGCGAGAGTGGCGGTGGGAATATTCACTGTACGCCATAGCAAATCATCAACTTCTCTGGAGTCCCGCTACACATGCTTTCAAAATTGCGTGGTAGAAGGGTTAAAATTTTCTGCCGCTCCGCCCACCTACCATGTACATGTAACGTAGGCTTCAAACAAGCCCAACCCATTTTTGTTCGAACAGTGTGTTTACGAAAAAGCGGGTGACCGAGTCCCACATACATCCAGCCATTCCTACTGCCTGGATCTTCGATCGTAGGCGTTCTATCTTTTAATGTCGATCTCTCGATCTCACTGATGTCTTCATTGTCTGACAGTGGTGAGGTTTGATGTGCAGTTGTTAATCTGAAATTAACTTAACCACGCGTTTATATAATTGCACGTTGATTGATGTGATAATAAGGGTACGTAGAGCCTGTAGCTAGCTCAGTTTTCTTTGTGCTACCTTCTCTATCAAGATTTGCATGGGTGTATGCTCTCCAACTTTTGCACACAGCTAACCCAGTAGGTCAGGATTAGCAGGAAATCACCCCCATGGTCGTACACCCAGTATACCCCTTGCCTCAGCACTGAATAATAGATAAAAATAAGAATTGAATAATTAGAAGTACAAACTTGGCCACAGACGACTTTAATATATCTTCTGTATCATTGGTTAATATCCCATAGTCGTCAGTCAGTCGCCCATGGTACATGTAGTAATATTATTTATGATCACTCCTGTATACCTAAAATCACATGCCACATTCCATGCTGTATGCATTATATTGTAATATATTTACCCTTTAGAACTTCATTGATGACCAGATTTATACTGATTGTCAACTATATTCACAGTTTGTAAACAGCAAGTCTAAGATCTTGTGAGGTGCTCTTTAAGACAAAGAGATGGACAGTACTTCTGCAAAATCAAAGGTAAAACGTTGTAATATGCTCCACTATTGACAAATTATAGTGCTGTAAGCTGGTACATTAGATGCACAAAAGCTGTATGTTTTTGTAAATTATACACATGGCTGCAAGTGTATTCAAGGACTAGTTAGCACATATGTATGAATAGAGGTGTGTTAATATGATGATAATGCTGTTGTGAGAAGCGCCTAGCGTCATTCCCAGGCCTCTCAGATTTTTTATTTTTTTTCATGTGCATTAAAAAGATTGAGGAATGAGGCTAAGAAGCAACAGTGATTCTAGCAACATTAATACATTGAGTCTTGGCAAGGAATATCACACTACACAGCACCTTAGTCTCAATATTTGCATGATAAATTGGCATCCTTTCTCTCTCTTCTCGTATTCTCGTCAAATTAATTAAGCTCTAGTTAGTGCATAATATGCATTTTCATGGTCACCCCCTTTTTTAATGCAGTACACATTCATGTGCATTCTAATAATAATAATACATGTATATAGAACTAGAGTATATTCATAGTCCTACTGTACTACCCATGCAGATACTGCATAGCTGGCTGGAGCCTATTGACTAGAAATCATATCGGTGGAAGCACCACACAATACCACAATGCCAATGATCTACTTGCCATTGTGCAGCATGTGGGAATAAGTTAAAAGTTCAGCATTCTAATATGCTTAAGTAGAGAAGTATAGAACAGCACAGCTGGACTGCAAACTACAAGGGCTGTGTATTGGCTCTACCTGGGGCAAGCCTTAGAAGGACACCACCCTTTCAGTGGTGCATGGGTACAGGTGGTTCAGGGGTCAAATATGGGTTAATGTCATTTGTAATGGAGAGCGCAATAAGATCTTTGCAATTAGTACTCTCATTGGGTAAATTCACCCTGATCTGTTATGGTTATAATGCCGTTAACCTAGTACTACAGTATTTCTATACTCCCTAGTAAAAAAATGCAGGCATGTCCCTGGGGATGAGTCTTAAATGCTAATTTTATCTCGTCTTAGTTCTGCCTATGCAGAGTAAAGTATAATCTTGATAGTGAAAATTGAAGTAGCATTTTAATTCAGGAGTCCACCAAGCTGACCCAGGAGTTGCTGGCAGCTGTGGATGAAGGAGAGCTAGCAGCTGTTGACAAGCTGTTGAAGAACCCAGAGCTCTCTGTGAATGTGACAAACAAGGTGAGGAGGGAGAGAGGGACAGAGAGAGAGAGAGAGAAAGAGAAAGAGCAAAGAGAGAGAAAGAGAGGAAGAGAGAGATACATCCTGTTTCTTTGTCTCCCCACAGCATGGAGAGAGTCCACTGCACATAGCTGCTGGGTATGGTCGTCTCAAGATTGTCCAGCTTCTCAGAAATCATGGGGCCACAACCAATGTCAAAGACAAGGTCAGACTCAAACAAAAGCAGCTGTTGAGAGCAGCTAGATAATTGTTTAGGTTTCAGTTTTGGTTTCCAAGACAAAACTGAACATTCCAACTGCAACACACTATCTCAAAACAACACATCTCTTTTTCTCAAGACATTGTAGTACCCCATTACATGTAATACTCTTACTCCTGTATCTATAATTATTTGTATTTTCCTGCAGCAAGGGGACACACCCCTCTATTGGGCCGCCCGGCACGGTCATCTCAGTGTTGTGAAGTACCTCTGTGAGCAAGGTGCTGCCATTACAAGAGATTTGGTAGGTAATGCTTTGTAAGAAGCAACTTCACATGAACCAATTTCTACTTGATTTGCCGGTATATTAATGTTAGACAAGCCACTTACATGTAGGAAGAAATCTCTATAAGTGGTCATAATAATATTATGCTATAGGACAATAATGGATACAGAGAGAGAGAGAGAGAGAGAGAGTGAGAGTGAGAGAGAGAAAAAGAAAGAGAGAGAGAGCATAAAGAGCATAAAATGTGGATATACTAGTGGTCTGATATTGGCTGCATAAGTCAGCCTTGTGATGCATTATACATTGCATGTATGTCCACAGGCTGGTGAGACGCCTCTTCATGTCAGTGCTCGTTATGGCCATCCTGATGTGCTCTCTTACTTCTGCCAAAATGGAGCTCAAATGGACATCACTGACAATGTAAGCACATCTTCATGACTGTACCATAAATCTATAGTTGCTAAAGATACAAATATCAATTAATTGTGACAACCTCGAGTGCACAATAATACATGTATATTATGTACGTCTAGGAATTTTAAATTTGCAAGTTTTGTAGATAATTTGCAAGTGTCAAACCAATCCCACATGATTATTACATGTATACTAATGCTGAACAATACGACATATTACATGTACATGTATATTCACATAATTATGTACAGGAAGGAGACACGCCCCTTCTCTGCGGCTGTTGGCATGGTTACCAGAGTGTGGTGGAGTGTCTGGTGGATGCAGGCTGCTCTCTTCATGTGTCCAACAAGGAGGGAGAGACGGCCCTCCATGTGGCAGCTGTCAGGGGATACTACTCCATCGTGAGGTTTCTCTGCAGCAAGGGAGCCAATATGGATGCACAGGATAAGGTGTGTGTCTCTGCCTGTGTGTGTATGTGTGTGTGTGTCTGTGGTGTGTGTCTGTGTTTGTGTGTGGAGTAGGTGCACAGCAAGCTATTGTAATGCTGGTTGGGAATTTTTTTGTATTTTGCACAGACTGGTTGTACCCCTCTTCACCTAGCAACGAGGAGAAACCATCACGACACTGTCCAGTACCTGTGTGAGCAAGGCTGCAATGTCAACATTCAGGACAATGTGAGCAAATACTTATGGCGACCCTTTACCTATACCTAATACCTTGTGAGTATAGTAAAAACATTGTGGTCATATTTAGAACGGAGACACAGCTCTACATGATGCCTGCAGAGAGGGGCAGCTGTCTGTCTTCTACACTCTCTTTGCTTTCAAATGCAGCCTGGATATCTCCAATAAGGTATAATTTTTTTAAAGTGACAGGATAAGAAAATTGGGTCTCACTCATTTTCAACAGCTGACTAACCTTTCATTCTAGCACTACTAAACGAGAGTGCTACAAATTCCCTCGGTAGCTCTGCTTTTTTTCTCATTTCAGAACGGAGCCACGCCCCTCCACCTGGCATCCAAATACGGTCACGTGGAGCTAGTTCGTCAGCTTTGTGTGGCTGGATGTGACGTCAATGCAGTCACCGAGCACGGGTTCACTGCAGACGAGGTGGCAGCCAACTCAAGCCATGACCAGCTAGCCACTCTCCTACATACTCTCAGACAGGTACGTTTACAGTATATATGTATTACACCCCCTCCCACATGCACCATGCTCAATTTCATTGTACAATATGTGCATGTGTACGTGACATGCACTTGCAGAAAGTTGAGAAACTATTACATGTATACATGTGTGAATACTCTTCAATTTGTCTCATTCAGGATGATCTTAGAGAACAGTACATCAGTGAGCTGAAGCTAGGCCAAGTCCCACTGGACAGAGTGAAGCTCCTCGTCTGTGGAGCAGCTGGCATTGGGAAGACAGAGCTCGTCGACTCGCTCAAGTGTCGTCTCCTCCACAGCCTCTTTCGAAAACGCTCTCCTTCCTCTCTCACCCAGATGATCCTCAAACGCACCTACGGCATGACTGTACAGCAGGTCACCATCCCAAATGCCGGAAATTTCAGTGTCTGGGACTTTTCTGGAATGCGAGAATACTATGTCACCCACGAGCAGTTCTTGAAGATGCGAAATAGCATAGCTTTGGTTGTGTTCAGCCTAAGAGATTCGCTGGAGAAGCAGCTCACACAAGTACGATTCTGGTTGGCCATGATCAAGTCAAGGCAACCTCCAAGCGATGTGATTCGATTTGCAGGAGAGAACCCTAACAAACCTCACGTCATCTTGGTGGGTAGTTTCGCTGATCAACAGCACCAACAGTTGCTACTCTCTCAACGCCAGCTACCTACACTTGGTCAAGCATCGCTAAGACACTCAGGAGGGATAGAGGAGGATGTATTCGCGGTACCCTTGGCATCGAGCGTCTTGGATCAACAAAAACGAGAGACAGAAGAAGAGAGAAACGAACCTCCTCCAGATAACGGAAGGACAGTGCTAAGAACTATGAGGGAGGAGTTTGGACGTCATTTTGAATTCCATGAACAAGTGTTTGAGCTAGACTGTCGTCTCTCTCAGACAGCTGCAATGAGGGCTCTGAGACAACACTTGAATATGCTGAGGTTGCGTATTCTCAAGGTGAGCAATGTTTGATATTTTCAACCAACTTATCTTGGCAACTCTAGCTGATGGTGTGAGCTGTACTAGTAGACTCGTTGCCATGACTATGTCTTTAGATGTTTGCGTAAAAAAGGTTGGTATTCAATCATTGTGGTTGTAACGTTCCCTTGGATGTGGTTGAGGGTGGTGCATAGTTTGTTTGACTGCTGTCGGTCCTTGGTGTTTGATTGCAGTCTTTGTCTAGCTGAGGTTGTTTTGTTAACGCTGGATGTGCAGCTGTAACCTAAAACTCCAACACACTATGGATGTTTTCGTAAATATCAGTTCAATGTATACCTCACCCTCCGCCGTTCACAATAACATATACTTGCACATACCACACACACACACACACACTTGCACACACACACACACACACACACACACACACACTTGCACACACACACACACACACACACACACACACACACACACACACACACACACACACACACACACACACACACACACACACACATACACACATGCTATAGGTTCAGCCCTATTTTCCTCTGCTGGTCAGAATACTGGTTGAGTACCTTCCTGAGTGGAGAGAGGAGCATTTTGACATGCCTGTTGTCACGCTGGAGTTCTTTCACAACAAGACAAGAGAGCAGATCAATCCACTGGTCTCCGAAGACAGGATGAAGATGTGTGTCTCAGCTCTCCATGACATGGGAGAGGTAAGAGAGAGAGCAATAGAGATTGAGATAGAGAAGGCTCCATGGATGGAGGGAAGAGGGAGGGAGGGAGGGAGATGGAGCGGGAGAGAGAGAGCTATTGCAGGGTGGGGTTGGGAGTACACTGTACACCACATACCTGAGGTCTTGCTGGACAAATGAAAAGTAGTCGTGGTAAGAGGAAATAACAACAGGCAGTCACACACTTGCATGTATGATCTGGCGGAGATAAGTCTGTGCCCACTGATCTTAAACAGCTGTAGTGGACATCTGTCGTGGCTTCCTCTTAGACGCTGCTTAAATTTGGGACCGGGACTCTTTAGCCATTGACATTCATTCCTTCCTTCATGCAATCTTTGCAATCATTTTGCCATAGCAGTTTCAGTCATTTATAAATTTGAGAAATGTGTGTGTGTGTGTGTGACACTGTGTGTGTGTGTGTGTGTGTGTGTGTGTGTGTGTGTGTGTGTGTGTGTGTGTGTGTGTGCTTGTGTGTGTATGTGTGACACTGTGTGTGTGTGACACTGTGTGTGTGCTTGTGTGTGTGTGTGTGTGTGTGTGTGTATGTGTGTGTGTGTGTGTATGTGTGTGTGTGTGTGTGTGTGTGTGTGTGTGTGTGTGTGTGTGTGTGTGTGTGTGTAAGTGTGTGTCAAGAGCGCGTAATAATGATCACACATTTCGTGCGTGGGGGGAGGAGGATCATTATTTGGTGTGTGTGTGTGTGTGTGTGTGTGTGGTATGGTGGGGGTGTGGGGTGTCAGATACTTTTCATCACTCTCTATTCATCTAATTCCCTGTTTCCTCGATTTGACACAAAACATTACACACACATTGCAGTTTATTTCACATTTCAACCCCCTTCACATTATTCTGTTATTGCCAACATCCCCTAATTAACCCCTTATTATGTCTAACTTGGTGGATAACGTACACATGTGTATGTACAAGGTTACCATGGTGATACATAGCCTCCATTCATTATTTGATTGGTTGATGAGCATTCAAATGGGTCAAATTTGTCACGTCTTCCCTTCTTAATGAGTAATTGAATTGTACAGGTGGTTTGGAATTCCAAAGGTTCTTATATTAGTTTCTGTTGGTAGACTAAAGCTGCTTATCATAACAATTTCAAATGTGTCTATTAATTATTGACTCTCAGAAATCACATGTTTGGGATATTTCAAAGGCGTCATCTCTCTCCCTCTCCCCTCCTCCCCCTCTCTCTTCCTCCCTCCCCCCTTTCTCTTTTCCTCCCTGATTAATTAACCAGCAATTTCTTCTTTGAGCTTGAGATGCTCAATTACCTGATGCAAATTTGCATAAACAATTAAAGACATTCCTGTTGTGTGCAAAGACTCAAGTCAATCTCTCTCTCTCTCTCTCTCTCTCTCTCTCTCTCTCTCTCTCTCTCTCTCTCTCTCTCTCTCTCTCTCTCTCTCTCTCTCTCTCTCTCTCTCTCTCTCTTTCTCACACACACACACACACACACACACACACACACACACACACACACACACACACACACACACACACACACACACACACACACACACACACACACACACAGATAATCTTTCTTGATGAATACAGTAAAATTGTAGTTCTCGATCCCAGCTGGCTTGGTACAAAAGTCTTTGGTCCTGCCCTCTCACCAGAAAACTCCATCATTCCTCAGCTAAAGTCAGTCACTGGGTGCATCAATCTTGACACTATCCAAAAAGTCTACCCAAAACTAGATGCCATCTCCATCGCTCACCTCATGGAGCACTTTCAGCTCTGCACGCCGCTAGATGGATCAAGGATCAATTATCTCTTTCCATGTCTTGTAAAAATGCAGCCCCTTTTTGGACTTTGGGAGAAGGATCCTAGCTTTGTTATCTATGCTGGCATCCGTTTGATGTGCTCCTCAGAAATCGATATTTTCTCACCGAACTGCTTCCCACAGGTGGCCCTGAGTGCAAGGAGGGTCTTCTTTGATGATATTGACGATCAGGAGCTTACCCTTTGGAGTGATGGTTTCAAGTGTTGCCGTGGTGAAGTAGAGATTCAGGTGAAACAAGTGACACCACACAAGACAATAGAAATTCTCATACGAGGCACCGAAGAGTCCAGACTAGAATGCTATGGCCTTCTTCAACAGTTTTATGCCATCACCGTAGATACAATTCGCAACACGAACCCAGGAACACAATTTACAATGTGCTTCTTGAGTCCAAAACTACTTCAAGAACACAAGGACCCAATTTCTTACTCTGCCGTACACGTGTTTGAAGCTGAGAGAAGTGATGGAATTCTTCATCATCCTCACGATCAAATTCCCGGAGGATTTGAGGAGAACATTCTAGATGTAATCTGCTGTGGTTGCCAAGATCAGTTGATCGTGGCTAAATCAGCTCCTTTTTCTTCCGTCAGTAACCTCCCCCTCCAGGCAAGAATTGAACTGAGCTATCTTTTAGATCCACCTCATCCATTCGGACGAGACTGGTGCCTGCTAGCACTTCAGCTAGAGATGACAGATGAAGTACAGACAATTTACGAGACAAAGGGTCACATCAGTCCAACTGATAGACTCCTAACAGTGTGGGAAAAGTCTGTAAATAGTACAGTTGTGACTGTGATAGATGCGTTAAGGAGCATCGGACGAGAAGACGCAGCAAGGGTGATTATTGAGAGGCTTAATTTGTTTTCGAACACTAGCAGTTCTGTGGTGATCAGCATTCCTGGAGTACCAATAACTTCGTATGTGTGTTAGTTTAATTATTTTTTAATTACCAGTGTTTTCAGCCAACCCCAATCTCTACATAATTAATCATCACTTATTGATTTTTAATTCCTCACGGATACATCTTATAACTCAATCTATTAATTCGTATTTGCACATCAATTTGTTTGTAGTTGATATTTGGCTGTGAATAATAATAATATTATCAAGTATCTCTGATTCGCATTATGAATATCCTTGTGGTCGCGCGTGGGATACGCGTGCGCAAATTTGACACTTATTATGCATATGCACGTGTGTACAGTATACTTTTGCGTGCGTGGGCACATATATTGTGTACACGCTTCCTTGACATTCCTGATCCTTGGGTGTCGAAAAAATAACAGCAATGCACATACGTATACACATACACAGACATAGTGATTTGCATACGGAACAACACAACGCCCTGAAGGCCGGCACTACTGACATCCAGGCCCACTAGACTGCGCTCCGAGAACTAATAACTTCAGTACCACCTCCAATCAAAGAGAGAAGCAGTTTTATTTCAGCACCAGTCCGGGATTTTCCCAGTAAAGCGAGAGATCGAAATGGCGAGCGCAAAGAGTGACATCAAACTACCAGCCGTCCTAAAGAGCACCTATGATGTTGGAGATGAACTTGCAAGGTGAGAAAGAAAGTTGTTTGTACGTGGGCTTGGATACGTAGCTGCTGCAGCTTAGCTCAGCTAGCTAATTAGCTTGTGGCTAAGCGGTCATAAGGCTGCAGTGCATGCCTACGCGTTAGCTAGTTAGGCGCTCAAGATATCATGGATTGCAGATAGATTTACAGCGCAGGTCTTTGGTTTAGAGTATACTTTGGCTATAAGTTTATAGCATTGCCCGTCCGCGGAACAGTATATCCAAACTGACTCTCCTTTCGAGGCAATTGAGGTCTGCTTTAGCCGCGGTAGTATGTGTTGACCAAAGCGTGCAGCCACCTGAAACTGCTAATTAGCCGCAATTAGAGAGGTGTGCGTACCGAATGTTTCCAGTCGTTAAAAACTGCTCCATTATCACTTGAATTGATGACCCTTTTGTTTCTAACACTACCTTAGCTGCCTCTAGCTACAACAATACAGAGCTATAGAACTAGCTAGCTAATATTACAGTACTTTTTATTCAAGTTTGGCTTTGATGCAGACTGGATATTACATACATGCAGAGACCGATACATACACGAGTGCACATAGATTGATGAAAATTATTATTGTGCATTTTTACAGAGGCAAGTATGGTGTGGTGTTCAGTGGTAGCCTGAAGAAGTCCAGTGAGGCATGTGCCATCAAGGTGATGTTGAAGAGGGGAAACAAACGTGAAGACGTACTGAGAGAGGTGGAGGTTCTAAAGAAGCTCTCTCATCCAGCCATTCTCAAGATTGACGACTTTCATGAGTTTGACAAGGAATATGTCTTGGTCACAGAATTGTAAGTACCAGTTTAAGATTCATAATGCTGTGATGGATTGGTTCCAATACTCAAATATTTTCCTCTGGAAGCAACTTATCCACACTGTACATTTCCAGTGTATTCTGATAAGCCTTAACGTGAATACACTAAAACAGTAACGTCTATTCCTATAATGTTTAGATTATTCAGAAATCTGAGTTAATCTAGCCAGTCTAGCTACCTAGATCAAATTGAGTCTTTGCAAGTCAACTGTCTCTATTTAAACTAGAAATTAAGGCTCCATTTTGTTGTTTTCTGTTTTGCTAGTCTCACTTGCAGACACTTACCATGTAGCTATGTGAATATCATGATCCTTAGCACAGATGATCCCACTAGCTCACGATCACATGCATGTATCAATCACTGCCTCCCTCAGACTTGCATTGAGATAATAATATGATCGGGTTAATTGGTTCTGAAATATCATCCAACCAGCAATGGCACGTAGATCTTGTAACAATTAAACCACAACAAATATGCCACAACGACTGTTTAGTATGTGGGTGTTATTATGAATTGCACATGGAAGTATGTCGTCAATGTCATCATTAACTTTGTGTGTGCAGTATAGTATTACTTGGTGTATGCATGGACATCTCCTCGTGTGCTCCATCAAATATTCAGTATAATAATGCTGATACATGTATTGTATGATGGATGAGTATAGCTACATGTAAAAATGGCGGAATATTGGAGATAGCGAGTTATTATGCTAATGGATTTCTCGATAGTATCTAAGCCGTGGGTACATCTATACATGCATTGTTCAGTTGCTATAGTCACTGTCTCTGTTAGTTTTCTCTCTCTTTCTCTCTTAAAATCTCTTTTGCTTAGAAGCTCAAACAAGGCAAACAGTAATAGACTATTGTTTGCCCTACAGGTTTGCCTAGAAGCCTATAGTCTCCTTATCTGCATACACATGCCTATAATTTAATTATGCTGCTAGTTGTCGATTATTAGCACGTTGCATAAGTGTAGATCAATGCAGTCGGAACAGCCAATAATTTCAATGATCTATTAGGTGGTAAAAGTCATTAATAACTGGTTTGTACGTGAAGGACAACAGGTTGTGTAAATTTGACTCCCACCCACCTCAAGATGTCTATCAATTTGTTGATGTGGATCTGTCTAAAGTGGGTCGGATCAGATAGCATATTCTCATTTAGTGTTACAGAATATTTTGCTGTAACTTATTGGTGCTGGCTTCAATAGGTAGGATGACTGTTGATGAGACGAGAGAGAGAGAGAGAGAGAGAGAGGTAAACAAGTTTCACTGTACAGATTATTTCTCCTAACTTTCGTCAGGCTGCAGGAAGCTTTTAGCTGTAGGGCTTCCACAATGTGCTCCTCCTTCACTCACTAATTAGACAGACATCTACAGCGGGTAGTCTGGTATAGATAAATATGGGATAGCTAGCCCTGAGAGTACTGTGGAGAAATTCTGCCAATATATAGTACAAAAGTCTATCTGTGAACTACTGGTAGTACTTCTAATTGATCACTATAAGTTGTCAATCCAGCCAACATGATCATACCAGACCTCAAGGCACCAGTGCACTTGAATAAGCATCTGCATGCATAGTACTTAAATAAGCAAGTATTTTTGTACATTAAGATCTTTGTTGTCAACTCGTTCCCATGTGGTTTGTACATCATGGGCGTGACCTCACACAGCAATTAATCTAAGCCAGCTTTAAAGTTTATGTGGCCATTTTTTTTTTAGCAGAGACAATGCGTAAAATTTAATGGTCCCAAGACCAGAGACTGTGTAATATTATTATCTTTGTGGTAATCTTTAAAACTGTACCGGAGCCATAACATGACCAAAGGTATGAGTGATTATACTTTTCAAGGAGTTCTAGTTACAAAAAATTACTCAAGCTAGTCAGATTAACAGTTAATGGATCACCTTAATTTCATGCTTGATCAAGTTTTACTATACATGTCCCTTTTTTCCACCTTGCAAAAAGTGATCATTAACTGAATGCATGCTATATGCCAAGCAAATATCTACCAATGCCTGAATAAATTATCTTAGTTAATAATTCATCTATAAGGTAATCACATTAATTTTATTAGTCATAATCAATACCAGTTATTACTGTGCATGCTTGTGATACCACATGACCACCAAATAAGCTGTGGATTAATTAATTATTCAATCTGCCTAACTAATATTATCACTTGAATCAATTACTATCCATGGTACAATGCATACCACTGGCCCAGTAATTGATTGCTAATACTTATTAACACGCTCGTGCAGCACATGTGCTAACATATCCCTAGGTCTCAAGGCGTTGATTGAGGTGCCTAGCTAAATAAGCACCTCTGCCTTTGCATGATTCATATTACCTGTAGATGTGCCTGAGCAGGCACATGGGATGTTTTCCCTAGCTAAGGTTAAGTTGTAAAACCAAGATCTTCTAATGTTTTTTCCTATAGGTTAGAGGGAGAGGAGTTATTTGACTATGTCATTGCCTTTTGCATGAGCAACAGTGCCTCCAAGCTGTTCTCCAATTTTTCAGTATAAATTTTCCCATTTTTCAGTATTTTGCATGCTTTTTCAGTATTTTACAAAGAGCTCCATATATAATATGTGTACTAATTTTTTCAGTATTTTCAATATTTTACCAGTATTTGTGCTCAGAATTCAGTATAAAATACTGGCAAATCTGTATACTTGGAGGCTATCAGGCATTAGGATATTTCCCTAGCTAGGTTTGGGATTGGTTGAAGAAGATAGACATTCTTAACTTTACTATTTTTTTCATCCAGGTTAGAGGGAGGGGAGCTGTTTGACTATGTCATTGCCAAGGACTACCTTCAGGAGAGTGAGGGCAGCTACTACATGAAACAGATATTGGAAGGATTGGCCTTCTGTCATTCGAAGAAGATCGTCCACTTAGATCTCAAGGTGTGTGTGTGTGTGTGTGTGTGTGTGTGTGTGTGTGTGTGTGTGCATGCATGCTTGCGTGCATAGATCTGATGTGGTGTGTGTGTGTGTGTGCGTGAGTACATAGTATGTGTGCATGTTTGTGTCCTGTAATTATGTGGGGGTAGGGTGTAATGTATGTGTGTGTGTCACACTTAATTACATATGAGTGTGAGTGTGAATGGTTAAGGAGGTGTGCACACGTGTACATAACATTTGTGTGTATGTAAGTGTATCTACCACAAGTGGTTCCATAGGTATAGTCTTAAGCTTGCCATTATGATTATCAGTTCTTCCTCCTTGTTATAAATGCAGCCAGAAAACATCGTCCTTAAGGACAAGAGTGCTAAACAGCTGAAGATCATTGATTTTGGCACGGCCCAGGATCTCACCACGAATCCCAATACCAAGGCAATGGTCGGGACACCAGAATTCATCTGTAAGTAAAGTACGAAAATTGCCGTGCAATTCACAATTATTGTATTGGTTCTCCAAGTCTGAATTAGCATTTTACCAGCTGACTGTAATTCTCTCCTTTATATCGATGAGAATTTGGAGATAGTTGCTGCCCAAATGAGGTTAAATATCTTGGCTTCACACTTGGAAAAATCATCTGTCTGTATGTAGCTAGATCATGTGCAAGATATACATATGATATCAGCCACGTATCATTTGCCTAATACTCCAGGTATCTGACTTTTCATGTCTGTGTGTGAATCAATCACAAATGTACCAGATATGGGACAAAATTTTGTACTATACTTAGACTTACGTGAGAGCTCTTTGGGAAATGAATTCTTTGAGTGCCTTTGTGCAGTGTGCACCTGCCCATGTATACCCACCCATCCATCACCATGGCTCTAGTGTACGCACTATGCACACTGTGACAAATCCTATACAAATAATGCAAATGCCATGCAAAACGAAAACTACAGAATGGACAAACCACAAATTAACATCACCCATTTGCACTTTGAGCGAGATTTAAGTGGGTGCTATATCTTTGCAGTGCAGTGTCATGGCTTCTCTATACAGTTGTATTACACAATCACACCTCATTTTTTAGCCCCATCCCCAGGCTCTCCCAGTTTTGTGTGTAACATTGAAAAGCTGGGAGGGCCTGGGGATGAAGCTATCAGTCATACGTTTTAGCCCTCTAATGTTCAAAGCTTGGCCAAGTGTCCATACAGGTATGCCTAGCTAGGCAGCTACGTTCAATGACTAAAAGACTCCCCTTTTTACAATTAAGTGTTGTTGAAGATGTACCATCAGGGATTCACAAATACTTCCTCTGAGTCCTCCACTGGCTAGTTGTCTTTCAGTTCAGGTCTATTTCCTGCCAATTAAGTAACTAAACATTTAAGTGGTGCTTTTGACAGCTGCACACAATTTCTAAAGCCAAATTAGGAGGGAAGGGTTCTTTGTGTGCTAGGAGGAAGTATAAGGCTTCAATGGTTGGTTTGATGGGCTGTGTATGTGTGTGCCCATGCATAGCTCCAGTGCAGCCCATAGTGGGTACTGGGAATACTATCATAATGTTAGCATATACAGTATAAATATGTGTGTAGTACATATTGAAGTAGCTAGTGTGTTTATGATTAATGGTATACTGTGCTATACATTACATCAACCTGCACTTGGAGACAGCTGTATACACACTCCAGGTGGGGGAGAGGTAATTCCTAAATAAACCTGCATGAGCAATTTATGTACAAGGGGGGAAAGCTTAGCATATGCATACTGGATCACTGAAACTCAAATCCAAAAATGACATCACAAAGATATATCACTCAGTTCTTGGTAGACTGGGGCTTTTAAATTTTTCAGTTGGCAAGCTTTGGAATACTGTTCACTCTCAGTCCTCCTGTGTAGCTACCAGCATGTTTAAAGCTTCAAGAATGAGCTAGTAAAATTAATGGCTGTATGTCCTGGATAACTCAAGTTAGGAGGTTGGTCCCTTGAAGTTGTTTTGAAGTATTAGCTGTAGGGAAGTGTGCTGTCTTCCCCTGTAGCAGCTGCACATTGCTCTGCCTTATGCACATGTAACATTGTAGAAACATAAACAGAGGTGACTTATGTACACAGTAGTGTCAAACCTACACTCATGCACACACACACACACATAGACACAAACACACTCACACTCACACTCACACACACTCACTCACACACACACACACACACACACACACACACACACACACACACACACACACACACACACACACACACACACACACACACACACAAACACACACACACAAACACACTCAGGTATATATGCACATGCACACACATAACACAGTGACAACATGTATGTGAATATAATTATAAGCAAAGGCAGGCACATGTGGATCATATTCCTTGTTGATCAACAGTCATTGCATTCAAGTCCTGGTATCTAATGTTATATCCATTCAGTGTGGGGTATGTGCCACCATGCATCATTGGCGTGGTCAAGTAGTGCACATACTTTAGTGTATATTGACGGTCTAATGAGGTATTTGGTAGCTAGGGTATTATTGTTTACGATAAAAAACTCTTCATCTGATGTCTCTCTCTCTCTCTCTCTCTCTCTCTCTCTCTCTCTCTCTCCCCCTCCATTCCATTCTTCTTTCCTCTTCTACACACATCAATAGCTCCAGAAGCAGTCAGTTTTGAGGCAGTGACATGTGCTTCTGACATGTGGTGAGTGTCCCCTCTATGACATAAAAGTTTCTGATGTTGTTATAAGGATTATACCAAGGCACATGCATGTATTTGCAGCTAGCTACTATGTGTGTATGTGTGTGTGCGTGCGTGTGTGAGTGTTTACAGTATACACAGGCAACTCTTAGATGATCAATGCAAAATATTTAGCAGTGGGGGAGTGGAGAGTCATACAAACCACAGTTGTCGCAGCAGTGCGATCCGACTACATGACCCACATAAGCACCTTTTCACCCAGTATACACACAGCCTAGCCTGTTTTGATAGCTGTAACAAAAGTGCCAGCTCATTTGTGTACATACACCACGGGCAATAGGATCACATTGCAAGAGGAGTGCGATATAGAGTGTGCATTGGCAACTGTGAGGTGTATACAGGCAGAGTGATATAAAGATGCAGACAGTTTGTCCTTTGTATCAAAAAGCTGCATTTTTGTGTTACTAACTACACATCCCACAAGAAGTAGCTACAACAGAACTTCACACCGTCATGTACGTATATTATTCCTGGAGCCCAGCACACATGACGTTGTGGATTGGTTATACTGCTAGAGAATGCATGTGTTACATAAGTGAGGATCATATATCGATTGACAACTACACGTATATTAAGCTATGAAGAGTGTAGCTACACATGCGTCTTTGATTACATGGCTTGTAGCTATAGTCTGGGTCTCCCTGGAAATCAATATCCAGTGCACCATATCAATTGGGGTTCCCAGAGGCTAGGGTGTAATATACAGCATTTGTAATGCATGCTACATTGGGTGGCCTGCCCTGCCTGGGCAGTGTTGATTGGTTGATGTACGTAACTTCAGTTCTTGTTTCTTGCTTTCTTCCTTCATGCAGGGCCATTGGAGTAATTACATACGTCCTGTAAGTTCACATAAATTTACAATGTCATAGGTAGCTGTGCAAGTAGTGCTGGAGTATAGCTACAATATTTCTGTAGGATGTTTAGCAATTAAGTACAGTGTTTGTGTTATTCATGTATGTACCGGGTAACCAATGTTTGTGTTATACGTGTATGTACCGGGTAACCAATGTTTGTGTTATACATGTATGTACCGGGTAACCAATGTTTGTGTTATACGTGTATGTACCGGGTAACCAATATGCACACATGCACACACACACATACAACAACACATGTATACATGCTTGACACAACTTGTCAATCCAGTCTGACTGGGATGTCTCCTTTCCTTGGCGATGACGACATGGAAACAATCCAGAATATCTCGTCTGGCGAGTACGAGTACCCGGAGCCTGAAGAGAACTATGAAGACATCTCCGACCTGGCCAAGGACTTCATCGATGGTCTGCTTGTTCGCAAACCAAGGTGAGCACATGTAACTCGCAAATAATAAATCATTAACACTGCAACGTCTATTGGTCCTTGTGTGTACCATGCTTGCAATTGTGTATATAATGTGAAAAGTGCATGTTACTCATGATGGCAATAGTTTGGTTATTAGCAATTTGTCTCCGGTCAAGTGGAACTGATTGTGGCGGTTTCTTAGAATTTTGTTAGCATTCAAATTCCTCAGACTACCGGCAGTGCCTTTTTGTAATTAGTGATCCTCAGAGTTTACTTTGGAGTCACCATAGTGTACATATGTACCTTACATTTTATAATGACATCATTTGGCTGCATGTGTGAAGTAGCCATTGAAAGATCCAATTGGACACAGCGCATGCACACACCCCTCCCCCCCCACACACACTCATGTCTGAAGTATATTTACTACATTTTCATAGGGAGAGACTCACAGCCGAACAATGCATTACACACGACTGGATAGCCACACCCTCCAAGGGCGGAGCTGCTAAGATTGGCACCAGCAGACTCAAGGCCTTCAAGGCCAGAAGAAAGTGGATGGTGAGAGAACGAAGAAAAGCATAACCTTTATCTTAACTTAGAACTGTTGTTCTGCACAAACATTAAGTTAGAATTGGCCTGGAGACAGTTAGTATCTAGTCCCTAGGTTCAATCTCCCTCTCCTCTTTATTTTATATGAAAAAGCATTGGAACCCTTGTTGATCGTTATTCTCTCAAGACAGAAAGAATTTGGATTTTCTCTTCCCCACTGAAATTCACCCATCACCATGCACCTTTCCTCAGCAATTTAGACTATGTACACACACATTATATGCTCTCTCTCTCTCCCTCACACACACACACACACACATCTTGCTCTCTCTCTCTCTTCACAGGCTGTAGCAAGGGCATTCAAGGCAGTGAACCTCCTGAACAAGCTGAAGCGTGCCAGCGCCAGTACTGAGACCTGCCCCCTCTCCCCTGATAGTCCAAGCGCCAACGGGGGTCCTGCAGCCAAACTGTCTAGTAGAAAATGACCTGTACAACTGTACCAAACTTGTATTTTAACACACTACATTTTAATTGCACTCACTACTAAGTAACTAGCTACAAATGTATCATTGATCTGTCAACAAAAATTATTTTGATTTTAACTACACACATGCGTATCCTATATCTCTTACGTCTCTACTTTATGTAGCATATCTACACTTATAAGACTGCATTATATACCACCCCAATGCTTTTTTATTTCTTTTGAGTATCAATGAAATAATAATAATTATTATAATTATAACAAACAAATATTTGTCATTATTTTTTTTATTACCCTAACATGTTTAATGCAATACTATGTCTAGTAGTTTGTTGAATAAAAAAAAAAAAAATTACACAATACAAAGTATCATCGTAAATACAAGTATTGTCTGTAACACAACTTAATACAGGAACTCTAAGCATGTGTACAACTTGCAGTACACTATTAGCATACTCACTAGACCAATAATATAAGATAGATGCATATGACATGTATAATTTGGCCAGCATGCATTATACAATTTATGATCAACTGATTGGGAAGCAGCAGAGTAATAACAATAATTATTATTATCATAACACAATATAACGTGGCAAAAAACCTGAATCATGAGATGGAGAGATTTTGCAATTGACTTGAGTGATTTTGATCCCTAAGTGCCCTAACATTGGGAGTGCCAACAACCAGTAATTGAGTTAGTATTTTTTCCGCCTCCTTTTAGTGGCTGTTGATTTTTTCCTTGCAGTCTGTTTTGCTTTCACTAGTTTTGAAAATCGGTTAAAAATGGCTTCATGCTGGTTTCTACTGGTGTATTCAATCATATATTCCGGCATGACTCGGTACATGTTGTAGACAATGAACTCATTCTGACCACTGAGATTTCCCTATAAAACATTAAACGGCATACAGAGTGGTTGATATACTAATTCCTGCTAAAGCTAATTGTGAAATTAAAAAGGTTGAGAAATGCAAGAATAGTGAAAGTCTTACATAGCTACCAAGAATACAAGTAGGAGGTATCCATAGCTATCTCACCTGTACTGAGTCGTAGGCCTTAGGCTCACCAGGTAGAGGGTGTTCTTTAAGTGGCTCACGCACTAAGCTGTTGTCATTTGCTCCTCTGGGGTAAATCTGCAGGGATAAAAAAGTACATGCATGTATGTAATGAAAATAATTATTTGAACTGAAAAAATATGAGGGAGAAATTTTCATGGATTGCAGTGCTACATGTAGCACTATGGTGTTTGAAATTTCACAGAGTAAAACTTTACGAGTAGCAACATAACTGCAAGATTTGTGAGTTTGTCATTCGAAAGGTTTATATGTACACCAAGCATGATTGTAAGTTACACCATAAAAAAATTATGGATTAGCTGACCTTAGTGTGGCCTAAGAGCACTCGGCAGCAGAACATTGTCTTACAACCATCAGATGCGGTGAATATACCATACTGGTCGCATTTAGCTGGATCATCACTGCAAGAAGGTGGAAGGTAAGGGGTCGTCATAAACATGGTAATGGTCGTCTACGTACCTATACGCTGGTATGCTATTTGCCTACAATATTATACTAGTGGGAGGTGCTTGGTTCTTCATTTAATCTACTATATATTGGGATGTGCTGAGTTCTTCACCAAATTTAATATACTAGTGAGCAGTGCTTGGTTCTTCACCAAATATACTAGTGGGAATGTCTGCTCCATACACACACAATAGTTTTTCTCAATCCCTTCTAATACCAGTAATATTTTCACCTGAAATAGATGCCGCTGCCAAAATTTCCCATACTTCTACTCAGCCTCTGGTCCAGACCCTCCTCACAGATCACTGAGACCTGTGACCTTGACGAATGGTAAAGGAATTTCTCATTCACGTCAGCCCTCTCTCTCAACATCAGCTGCTTCTCAAAGCATAGCCTCTGCCACAAAGAGTCGTTCTGAATCCTCATTACTCTGGTGACATGGAACCCAGCCTGCATGACGGGAAGAGCGACCACGTCCCATTCTGCCGAGCCCCTCATGACGTCAATGAGGTGATACTTTCGAACGGCATCTGCAGGACAATTCGGACACTCAGTCCAACACGTGGGGTGCTTTCGGTGAAGTGGATTCATTTGTTGTTGGCTCTCAGTCACCTTTAGAGGTGTGGGTATCACCTCACTTGGATGTACCACATTTGGGGAAGAAGTAAGAGTGTGAGAAGAAGAAGGAGGGGAGGAGGGCCCTGGCATAACAACTCTCGACTCCATGACAAACGAGACGTCTCTTCTTGGATTAAGAATTCCGTATTCCTTCTCTTGAAGGGTCTTTGCTAACACAGCGTCTGATGCAGTGACATCATTCTTGTCACCATTACCACTGTTACTGAGTGGTTTTGAATTAAGTGCTTGATCGAGACGCAACGCAGCTAAATAGTCTGATTCTAGCTGCTGTTTGTTACTTGGAGCCGAGGAAGTAGAAGCATTGTCATCAGCTGAGCTTTTTGAGGTACCAGCCTGCCGTTTGCCCAGTGATGACGAACTACTACTAGTTGACGGCTTCGAATGACTACTTAGAGAGTCATTTTGTGCTCTATTTGATGAGTTCGAAGTACTACCAGTCTTTGAACCGACTTCCATCATTTCTATCTCGTCTTCATCTTCAGAAGAGAGAAGCAGAGTTACATGCTTATTGGAGCTATTAGGGAGCTTTCTCCTCTTTGACTTGGCATTTTCGACGGACACAATTGAGACGTCGGGGCCAGACCGACTGGTAGAAGCCTTTTCTTTTCTCTCCTTTCTCATGCGCGTGGCGGCTTTGTTCTCGCCCGTACAGAGACAGTCGCCGTCGGACTTCTTCGAAGTGTCAACTTGAAGGATGAGAACCTCGTCGGCCGACGCCATAGTCAGCACCTTCTTCTACTTGGTACTGTGGCCGCGCCGAAACGCTGGAAATTCGAAAACAGGGACTCGATTGCAAACTGACGAGTCAGCAAAATAACAAAGTGGCAACAAATGACATCACTTCGCGCGCTCTCCGTTTGTCGTCGACCATCGATCATCTGATCTGAGCTGCGCGTGCGCACTTCGATCAAAGGGACAAAGGTCCAATATTATTATGAAACATAAACACACACACACAACAGTAAATAAATCATTTTTATATACTTTAACTTTATGCTAAGATAATGAATGTCTGAGTAATGATAATATCAGGTAGATCTTGTGGAGTAGGGGACTGGAGATTGAATCATTGGCGGCCATACACCATAACATGGTTGAGGAGCAGGGGGCATGATGGGTGATGCACCGAATCCCATGGTGTCATGGACAGCCATGGGGTTGTAATAATTGGAGGGGCCCCTGTAGAAGGGTACCGGAGGAGTTCTGTGTGGACACACGGGAGGAGTGAGGGAGTTGAATGTAAAATGTGGATTGGGGTATGGGAGTTGGACGCTAAGACGACGAGCTTGGAGCTGTCTCCTACGGCAGGCAAGCCTCATAGCTATCGGGGGTGGAACTTCAGCCTCCAAGCTGCTGCTGTAGTACTTGATGACGTACTCTGGCATTACCCTGTAGGCATTGTAGACCACAAACTCATCCTGTCCTGAGATGTTGCCCTGCAGAGAAATATACAAAATCAACATTATGTAAAATTACTTTGATGTCCTTCATGCATGCATTTGTGAGTGTATGCAGGTGTGTGTGTGCGCATGTGCATGTGTTTTGAGAGTATGTTGCCTGTATGTACAGAGAGGGATATGTATGTAGCAGCTACAACTGGGACGCAGGTGTAGCCACAGAATTCTAATAATCATCTTATTCAGCAAGGTTTACACAAAACACTGAAAGCAGACATACCTTAACAGAATCGTAAGTCTTTGGTTCTCCTGGTTGGGGATTTTCCTTAGGAGGCTCTCTCTTCAGCTGCTCACTCTTGCCTTTGGGATAGATCTTGATGGAGGGTGTGTGTGTGTGTGTGTGTGTGTGTGTGTGTGTGAGAGAGAGAGAGAGAGAGAGAGAGAGAACTCATCTTGCTCTTGCTCATTTACATGTGAGAAAGGATTATATCATCACAAAATACCCACCACAACAACCCTTTTCCCCCCAGTTGCAAATCATAACCCCCAACTGACCAACAAGTGCATGTATATGTATATGACCACATGTACACACTTCATTCCCTACCAAGGTCCCCTCAAGCTACAAGCTACCAGTGGGGTAATAACCATCACACTTGTGGCCCACAGTATTTACTCACTCCCAGCCATAATTAGGAGGCCTTGCTAGCATCACTCCACCATGACCCTTCACTTTCATCATGTGGTCCATAGGTTTGTCACAAGCTGCCCAGAGCTTGTGGTACACTAACCAACACAAATTACCAACACACCTTAAGTCAGCTGTCAACACCAGCCTGTCCCCCAGGCCCATTCAATTCCCCTTCTGTGTGCAACACTGAAAGGCCCTTGGGATGAGGCAATGTCATCATAGTATTTGTAGCAGCTGACCACTGGACATAATAATCATTATATAGCCTACTATTCCTACTGTTGCCCGCATCCTGACTGCCTGACAGTCTAATCTTTCACACTGTGTATCAAAGGACACTAGCTTTCCTTGTCTCACTGTAAACCACAAATACTAGTTTCTCACGGCCAACTCTTACTCGACCTAAAATGCGTACAAACAGGGCGTCTCTCTGTGAATACCAATACAATTCTGACCACCTACACAATAATACCAAACCAATGTTCAACGTCTTCACATTAGTAACAGTGAGTTTCCTTATCACACTGATTGACACTGCAAACCACTAATACTATTTTCCCACGGCTCTACAATTCAAAGCACTCCCAGTAGTCTATCTGAATGCTGACACCATTCTGACCCATCCTTCATAAATCATTATGCCCACCAAATTAACACCTACCTAGCAACAGTCTAGTGGTCTAATCTTTCAATAAGCCACCAATACCACTTTCCCACAGCCTCGTGACTTAACTTGACTTGTACCACTAGCTATATGCAGAGTCCCTTAGAATACGAATATTGTCATTCTTGTCACGAGAAGGTAGGGAAAATGGAGCCCTGCCATTAATCTTAACCTATTCACGCAGTAAGTGTCACTACGAATGCCTAGCCTATATAATAATAAACAAGAAATACATCATGCAGTATGCACTTGGAGAGTGCAGTGGCATCTTAGACAATACTAGAAGGTGCATGCATACCAGCTCAAAGTGCACAGATATTTATCTAATAAACCGGTTAGGTACAGTATGCACGCCCACCTCAACACAGAGCCCACACAAACCAAAATCTAGAACAAGTAGGTACAAATTATGTGACGCACAAGGAAGGGCACAGTGCACACAGCGCATAAGATAGGTGCAAGCAGGCTTAGTTAAGCGGGTTGTGCATACCATAATAGGCAATATGTAATTCTGAACAAGCATAATATGCTGCACCTATCTAGACAGGTGGTTGACCCTTCTGATCTTTGATGGTAAGACAAGCCCTTACGCATGCATGGTCATGACAGTTTGATATTGGGTAGTAACGTAGGGGTGTCACATGTAACAGTCTAGCCACCCCAAATAAGGGCAGTTTGTTTGTAGTACGCAAGTCTTTCCAACAAGAGGGGTACATGCATTACTAGCTAGATAGCATGCAATGGTATGCTTGAAATTAACCTGGGAGAGATACCATGCAGTGGCAAGAATGTAAATATTTACACACATACAACTCCGATCTTATGTCATAAAAATCAATACCCCTCTCTCCTCCCCTCCCTCCCTCCTCGCTGTTAAGCACTGATGTCAAAGCTTCAAACTAATACATGCATATACATAGTATACTGGATAAACATACAAGTCAATGGTCTAGGAGGCTTACGCAATCATATCTGTCGTGATTCAAAATTCACCTAACTACATTGATTGTTAATTATTTAATGTCTCAATCTGCTGTCAAACATTTAGTGTGCATAGGAAGGGAGAATGAGGGAAGAAAGAAGGGAGGATGGGAGAAAATTTAAAGGTAATAAACCTATGCCTAATGGATGCATATTGCATCACAGTCTGCATGGTCTGACTTAATATCACTGTCAGGGAGAAGGAAGTTGAGAGCATAAACATTTGACAATAGCTAGGGATAATACCCCTATCCGTGTTTCCTAGAAAATATGGGAGGCAGTCATAAATCACCAGACATGAATCCAATTGCATTGTATAGTGCTGGGGGGGGGGGGGGGGGAAGTAGGGTAGGGTGAATTAACTTATTGCCAAAGCAACCCTCACAATGCTTAGTGAAACTATAGTGGTTTATACTTACTTATAGTATACTTTATGTAATAGCTTGCATGAGTAAATGTGACCTTAATTGCATGGTGGTGATCAGCCACTTTAAATTGAAAAGCTTAAAAGCCTAGCTACTAAGAGTTATGTCTACCCTGACTGAATGAGGTGGTATAATAATAATTATGATTAGCTAGGTAGGTAGGTAGGTAGGTATTATAGTAGTTACCTTAGTGTCTCCTAGCAACACCCGGCAACAAAACATGGTTCTCTCCAACTCCAGTTTGCTCGACCAGTACTTGTCACACTTGATTGGGTTGTCACTGAGTGTATGCAAACACACAGACATTTTAGTATATATGGGGAGAGAGAAAAAATCACCTAAGACCCCACGACACAACTACAAATGTAAGTAGCATGCCACAGTTGCTCTGGGCTGAATTAAAATTAATAAGTCCTACTACACAAAGCAAAACCACATAACACTTTCACTGACAACACTACACTGAGCAGCTGTCCAAGCCACTTGCCCTGGCATGGGCATGTACATACATGCCCTAGATAGGTACTTTACTACAGCACAGCTAGGTCAGTAGTCAAAATTAATGTGGTCACCAAGATCAGGCACATCCTCCCCTTGCCAGTGCCACACACACACACACACACACACACACACACACACACACACAGAGTCAGCCATAGCTGAGCCAAGACAATCGTGTTGTCCTCAAGTGGATAGGTAGAGCCGTTGTCTAGCTAAGACAGCTGCATAGTAGTGAATAAAATACCATAGGGAGATGGTTTGTTAATTTACAATACCTGTGATATTAGGAAAAACAACTACAAAATTATTATTGGCAGCTAGATAACACACACACACTATTACAATAACATATACTGATATTGCTATAGACACTTTCAAATTTGTAACACTTTGTTATCTCGATCACTGCCAAGCGGAAGGACAAGATAATGCAAGGTGAAACCAACAGTGAAGTGGGCAATCCCTACTTTTACAAATGAGTTTGGAACTTAACCATATAAACACTCGATAAGTATCACCTTTGTTGCCTAGGGAACGGCACATCACTCCCTTACTGTCATCAACAAGGAACACAGTGTGTTCAAACCCTCGGCGTGTTTAAATTTAACTGATCTACACGTTCATCACTAATGCGCATGCGCATATGTGTTTACGTCATGCTTGCCGGCCTCGGTAGCGGTATGCGCGCACGCGGGCAACGTGCACGTACGTCGCGTCAGCTCAGCCGGCCTGATCGCATATCGCGTATAGATTACGGCCTTAGGGTGTGGTTAATTCTGAGCACTACGTTAAAAATGGCCGCACGGATAGCAGTAATCCACGAGGTTTTGTCTTGGATCTCAAAAAGTAAGCGTTTGTATCAATTTTCCCACAAATCGTTACAACTTTAGCGATTACCAAGGCAAAAGATCAAATCAGACCCGAGCTAAAGCGCTTGGATCCTGAGATTACGCTGGAACTAACAGACATCCGGTTCAGAACGACTACAGTACCCTCGCGCTTCGCGCCTCGGGTAATAATGACTGACGCTATAGCTAAGTCATTGGAACACCAAATTTAGAACATTTGAATGTTGTTAGGAAGGCAAGTAAAATCATTTCAGCACCAAAAAGGGATACACTAGCTATGCCCAGAATTCACCTACACACTCACTCAAGTGGAAGAGGTACATGCAAACTAGTTCAGAACACTAGCTCCAGTGGCCAGAAAAAGCCATCCAAGTGCTACAAATGTAGTATGTGGCTTATGTAAATCTTGCAAAGGATACTATCACACTGACGCAAGTAAGACTTTGGATAACAAGCAAACATCCCTCCGCACAAATCCTACACTGCCAGGTACATTCAAAATTTAATCATTCAATCAATCACTAGCTAGATCTCCTACAACACAGGAGTATGTATAAATAGTAGCTAACATTTTTTCTTTTCTTTCCTGCCTGTTCGAAGCAGCTGCACTCGGTTGTCAGGACAATGTTCATGGAACATGCTCAGGAGCAGTAACAAAACAACATCAGTACTCCTCCATGTCTCTGCACAGTGCAATATGGTACACAGTTAGACAAAAGGCAGCTGCAGGAGCATTGTTAGGGAGGGTACACAGCGCTATCATAAGCAACATTTGTTAAGCTCAGTCAGGTGTAGAGACTGAGAGCAGCTAGTTTTGTCTCACATTCCTTTAGTAATACACTAAACCAAGTTATTTCCCCTCCTTGCCCAACACAAGGAAGACATCTTTCTACCACTATATAACTTATGCTTCGTTGTTGTCATAGAGTTTCAGGTAGGTAACATGTACAAATCCAGGCATGACTGACTAAGCACATTCAATATTACATCACTTTATGAATTCATGCCGACAAGCAGCTACTAAGCTATTTTACACAACACCTCAATCGCTGCAACATGCATACAAGGCATGAGCACCATTAGTAACAGCTAGTCAAAAATATGCAAACATATAAAGGCAGTGTAGCCAGCCCTACCCATACTTGAGCTAGGCAATTTGATAACACACAGCTGCCATAAACACACCGCAATAGCGAATACAGTAGTGTACAGCATACCAAAATCATGTGACTGGCATTTTTGCAAGGGGTTTATAGACGGATCAGCATTTTTTTTTTTTTCCATGCTATGACAATGTATCATACCACAGACCGTTGGTTACATGTAGCACTTTGCCTTTCAGCTAATCAAGAGAAACCACCAGCAAGACCTTATACAAACACCACACAATCCAAAGCCAGCCACACACACACACACACACACACACACACACACACACACACACACACACACACACACACACACACACACACACACACACACACACACACACACACACACCACAAAAACATTGATGGTATTATCCTCAAGTTGGTAGCACACTGACAAGTATAGGAAAACTACATATATGTAACTGTGAGATCTTAATACATCACACATACACAAGCTTGTAAGACAAAGAACAGTTGATCAACATAAAGATATCGGTTTCAAGTTGAAAACATAAATGCACATATGCAGAGAGAGAGAGTTGTATCTACTTGTTTGCTCACCTGAAATAGATTCCAGATCCAAAGAGCCCATTTCTGCTCAGTCTCGGGTCCAGCCCCTCCTCACAGATCACTGCCACCTCTGCTCTCGACGTGTGGTAGAGAAACTTCTCATTGCAGCTGGGCCTGTCTCTCAACATCAGCTGCTTCTCAAAGCACAGCCTCTGCCACAAAGTCTCATTCTGAATCCTCTGCACTTGGACTACATTGAATCCGGAATTGAATAGTGGCTGACATACCACATTCCATTCTGGAGATCCCTGTTCTACGTCAATGAGGTGATACTTGCGTGTAACATCGCTGGGGCAGTTTGGACACTGGCTCCAGCAAGTTGGATGTTTCATCGTATTCTCCCCAGGCCCTTGCTCTTGTTGCTCACCACCTAAAACCTTGCTAGCATTGGTCAGGACAGCAGCATTCTGTTGTCCTGGAGTGGCATTTGTTGAAAAATTTGACGGTCCTGCAACTGTTTGCATTTGCATAGCTGATGGTGGAGGGAGTTGTTGTTGCTGCTGTTGAGGATACTGTGTGGCATTTGGTATGCTATTCAGGCTTGCCTGTTGGATTGAAAGGTCGTTTGCTAGAAGGCTCATGGCTAACCTCTCATCGCCATGCTGGCTTCTTCTCATTCCCTTGATGTACTCGTCCTCTTGCAGCTTCCGTGCGAGCTTTTCGTCATTTTGCAAATGCTCAGTCCCAACACTGGCAGAGGGTAATGGAAAACTACCATTGCACAATGGCTGCTGTGGTCTTCCAGGTACTCCAGTATAGCTATAATTAAACCCCTGCATATTAAACGTCATTTGAGAGTTTGATGGTGTAGAAACAACTCCAGCTCCATTGTTGAATGATAGTGGCTGTGTGTTACCAGACTGTAGTTGAGTACCCTGTGGTGGGATTTGAGCACGATTGTTGACAAAGAATCCTGCACTGTTGGAGTTCACGGGAGGCTGGCTGGGTCCGGGAGGAGTCGTATTAACAGCTGAATAGCCTTGCTGTTGTCCCTGGACACTACCACCATTTGAAATTGGTTGCTGAATCTGAGCAGGTGTGGGAGCTTGTAGACTGGTGGCCATAGAGGCATTAGCGTAGCCTTGCATTTGCTGTTGAACTTGAAAAGCATTTGCCGGTTGTTGAGCTGCTTGGGGTAGACTATTGTGATTGTGTGCGCTGCCAGTAGGAGGAGTATGATGATTAGTAGGTAGGGGAGCAGTCAAACAATTGGATTGTGTAGTGGAGGGGGAATTAAGCGACATTATGTTCTGGTTTTGGTTCTGATTGATGGCATTCGGAGTAGCATTCAAGGCTGGGTAGTTAGTCAAACTGTTGTTACACCTTTGTGGAGGGTTGGGATTACCGATACTAAGAGGTGCATCATTTGTTGATGTGATGGAGGGGGCAGTTGGGACGTAACATGAGGTAGATTGTGCGACAGAATCTTTCTCCATCATGTCAGCAAAATTGCCAAAACCAGCACCAGCACTAGAAGAGGACCGAATGGCAGGCCCAGAGGCTGCAGCTGATGTATTTATGCTGCTGCTACTACCACTTGCACCTGCAGATGAGCCATGCAGTGCAGCAGCACCTCCAGTAGAGGCGCCTTTGGATATCGTATTGCTGCTCGTGTTGAGGTGTAGATTTGTTGTGTTCAGTGCAAGATTTTGATCCGTGTCGGGAGTGAACGGTTGCTGGTCGAAAAAGGTGTCCCATTCTGAAGAAGTAATCCAGCCTACGTCGCCGTCCCGAGGTTGAGAGGTGCTAGCGGATTCATGGTTTCCACACAGGCTTGTTCCTCCCTTAGCCCCACTGAAAGGTAACTGACCAGTAGTCGGCGTACGCGCAATATTATTGCTCGGCGTAGCTCCTCTACCGACGGGTTGAGGCGAGTGAGCATACACTGGTTGGTGCGGCATCTGCTGCATCGTAGTATTTAGTGCCTTTTCGTCTTGGCTTTGAGTTTCTGGAGAACGTAATTGCGAGCTATTCGGCTTCGTACTCGCGGCTATCGTAGCTGAGTCCTCGATACACGCAACTTCAACCACGCTGCTTTCGAGATTTTTGCCTGGCTCTCTTTCAACTGGCTCCTTTTCCTTGTCCTGCGCTTTACCTTTGGCCAGCAGTCGTTTTTGCTTCGACGTCTTGTCCTCGCCCAGACACAGACAATCGTAGTCTCTCTCCACGCCAACTATTAGTACGTCGTCAGCATACACAGCCATGGGTAGGAAAGTGAAGCGTTTTATTAAATACAGTACAGTACAGTGGTGTTTCAGCGCGGGGAATGACCCCCAAATTGCCCAAAACTGGCCACAAATGATTCGACTGTTTATGTACGCGCACCTTGACGCAGACTGTGAGTGTGTGATACGCACTACACACGTACACGTACACCTATTATGGCCTAGTACCTGCATGCACCGTACACACGTTTGTTTACATTGCAATGATTAATGGTGACTAGACTCACTGCACTTTGCAATTTGACGAGCTTCCCACAAGCCACGCCCCCTTAGCATAATATCCAGGAAATGCATGTTAGCCATGGGGAAACGAGACGTATCCAGAGGAGTATCCTGTCTAGCCAGCGTTCTCCTATTTGCAGCTCTCCCTGGCGCCTCAGCAATTCCAGGTAAGCAAGTTTTAAACTGCTCTCCAAAAAGGTGGGTGGGGCTGCCAAAACAAAAGTATTGTTGTTAATATGCACAATGTTTATGTACTGTTAAATGTAGGACTTTCAGTGGATCAAGAGAAGTGGCTAGAGTCAGTCGTATATGGCAATCTGAGTTCCAATCAACAATGGCCACCGCTCACTGCAAACCAGAGTGGATATCTTGCTTTGAACGTACAGCTGTATATGGCCATAACGGAAGTTGCTAACTACCCATGGAGCCAGGCAGGTGAGAGAGAGAGAAAGAGAGAGAGAGAGAGTACTGTATTCATACCACAATCATCGATTTTTAGTTGAGGTCTGGTACAGTGACAAGAATCGTACAAAACCAGTGCTCTATGATGACATTGGAGATGGAGCAGCATGGACAGGTGTGTCTACATACGTTGGTTACACTTTTCAAACAGGTGTTTACTAATGGGAATTTATCTCATTTTCTGCATGATAAGCAATCGAATAGATATAAAAATTATAAATCCTGTAATCTCATATTCATCATGTTTACTATTGATACTTGCATTAGGTCTTCACCTGGCTTCTCTGGTGCATGAGTACTCAGTCACCAAGAATGCAACTGTACTAGTAAGTCATGCTTCCGCTTATAGCTATAATCACTGACTAGTTCATGTACATACCCTGCCAGAATTCCACCACCCCCCCCCCCCCCCCAAATAATAAACCAAACCAAAAGGTAGCCTCATACCCAGGCCTTCCTGTGCTATTCAACATTCAATCTTTCCAGTGTGACACTGAATAAAAGCACACAAAGCTATCAACAGGTGCAGTCCTTTCCACCAAGGCATCGATGATAATTTACAATCTTGATGTCACAGGTATCCACATTGAGGGATTTTTGTTTGTGCAGGAACAACTGTGGCAAACTCTGGAAGCCATTGACCTTTTGACCTCCTGTACTGGCAAGACCGGCTACATTGTGAGGCTAAAGTTATGATGTTTTTTTGGGTAGTTCAGTTGTAACCTAAGAAGTCCGCAAGTGAGGTAGTTGGTCACGTTTCACGGTACTTCAGGGCCAAAGGGGAGTGGATAACAAAACCAAAATGTACCAGTTAAATTGATAAGGGTACCACCTACATTCTTCCTAGTAATAATATAAATCATTCCCCCATCTCAAAAATTTCTCAAATTTTTCAGGCCAGATTTGCAGGACTGGCTACTGATACAGCATATGCTGCCTATTATCTCAAATATGGAAATGGGTGAGTCCTTAATTTGTTACAATACCATATTCTGGGAAAATTATTATTAGATTAGCTACGAGTTTGAGTAGCAGAGTTATGGTGAGAGTCTGAGCACCGCCATTATCCTACCATTAATTTCTTGTTAGACACTATGAATGTGTTTTTCCTCATTTGGACTACGTGTGGCTAGGCTACAGCTCAAGAGATATGTAAGCAGCTGTGTAACTATCGCTCGAAAACACACAATTAACACTCTCCACTATGTGCATACCTGATTATAAGGTACCACGGCATATCCTTTGGTCTGACTAACACTTGGGTGTGGATGAACCACAATGACACCATAAGGAATAAAGTCCAACTCCTTGTGGAACGAATAGTAGGTACGTATGTTCTGTACATGTTACCTTCATAGCTATGGTCTGCCCGCTCCTCCCCCTCCCCCCCCCCACCACCACCACCACCCTGACTTCTCATATATCCTGGAGATAGCCTCGTCCCCAGGCTCTCTTGGGAGGGGAAAGAGAGCCTGGTAACAACTGTGTGCGCATGTGCCAACCCTTACCAACAAAACATGGTAAGCTGTTTTTCACTCGAAAAAGATATTGTCATTGGCTGGTGATGGTGCCTAGAAGATTTTAATAAGGTAACTCAAGCATACGTTGATTTTTGGCTCTTCGAATGCCCGTTTTATTGTGCCTCAGCAGCTTTCGAGCTTGGCTATTTATAGTAGGCTGCATGCACGGCATAGTATACAGTCACGTGATCAACTAGTCCACAGATCGCGTGCGGATAGAATACGGAGATTTTGACGCATGCGCATGCAGTAGTTACCAGGCTCTCTTTCCCCTCTCAAGAGAGCCTGGGGACAAGGCTAATCCTGGAGATAAACTGTTCTTAAATTGGATATCTATGACAGTATCTGTGGACAATGCTAACAAAACACAAACATGTTTCATTCAATATAGATACACTGAAGAAAGATGACTTTTGGATAATATCCCCCAATAAGAAGGTACCTATACATGTACAGACATGTACATTGTACAGTTACTGAAGCATGCTAGCTGTTTTTGTGTGGCCAAACATGAGAATGTATGTCACATAATTATAAGCAAGTCTGCAGCTGAACATGAAGTACATACAGTACATGCACAATCAATCATGTGATCATGTGATATTGATTCAGT
Source organism: Stappiaceae bacterium (assembly GCA_964291365.2). GTDB lineage: Bacteria > Pseudomonadota > Alphaproteobacteria > Rhizobiales > Stappiaceae > JBDWFY01. The sequence continues at coordinate 666,618 of OZ220043.1, read as the reverse complement.
ACAGTGTTGCTGATCTGAGCTGATATGTTTGTCATTTGACATGACCATACAAAGCCTTTAATTAGGAGGATGTACAACTGCCTTGATTTAATGATTAACGAGGCAGCCTCAGTTTGGGGGTAATTAATTAATGTATGTATGCAGCTCTGTCAAGCTGGAATCCAAGAACAGTATAATAGCTATAGTGTCCTCCTTAAAGAAATGTCCTTGTTTTGGGGGGCAAACTATCACAGCGATTCCCATACTTAGTCTTTCACTGTACATCACAATAATATTATAATTCTTTTGGACGTGTGGTGTGCCATACTCCATAGATTGTTAATCCTGCACCCATGCATTCTGCCAACTGGAGAAAACTGGCACTTAGTGTGAACTACAACAAATACAAGGTGTGATGTAATACAACTGACATTACGTGTCATGTGACTGGCACGATGCTTGCACTGGCATGTTTGATTCATAGGATATGGAATCAGCCTACACTGTGGACTTTTGGTTGTCCTATGACACAAGTATGGAGTTGAGTTCCAAGACAGCAAGTACATACTTTCCTAATGAGGTATGTAAATAGGCACACACACACACACACATACACACACACACACACACACTCACACATTCACAACACACACACATGCACACACACACACACATACATACACACACAGACACGCACACACACACACACACACACACACACACACTCACACTCACATATGAATACATACACATGCAGATACACACTCTTAATTTAACCACACACAGTGACACAGATCCCTCACAGGAAGGAAGATAATCAGACCATTAGCTGTGGGGGTCTGAATCTGCATGTTTATGTAGATTTATATATTTATGTACGTGCTATCTCTGTGACTATTCAGTTAATGATGGAAGGAATGTATGTTCTTTCCTTACTGGAAGAAGATCCCGACAGGAAGAAAGCCTTGTTCGATAAATTCACAGAGGTCGCTGTCAATCACTCTGACCACTTTCAGCCTGGGTAAACACCAGCATTGCATGCAGCAGGATATAAACATCCATTGCAGTTATTTTTTCAACCACAAGTATGAGATATTTATTATTATTATACTATGCTATAACGAACAGTTATGCAGCTTTCTATCTGTCGGCATTTCCCAACACAACCTATTCAGATACACCAAAGGGAATATTACAAGGTACACCCTTCAATCAACATACTCATGATCATATTAATTGTGGTATACAAGTATGGCTAACTTGTTTGTTTTTTTTTTTTTTTAATGTAGGAGGTCTCTATGATTATCCCCCTGCCCCCTCCTGGGACCACATGGTTGACCAATCCAGCAATCCAAAGGTACACTAGTTGATAGTTAGTAATTCTCTCAAGCTGTCCCCCCAACATTGAATTTTCATAGTACATGCCACACCATGATAGTGAGCACAGTGACTATGCACTGATGGTGAGGGACAGACCTCCCACCACATACCTCTGGCAGAGAGCTCCAACACTACTCAAAGTAAGTCTAATGTACCACGATCGATACCACAGACTTACTGAAATAACATTTGTTTGATATTATGATAATTAAAGGGAGGAGAGGCAGCATGCTGCTTTCAACGGAAACATCTCGATCTGATTCTACCTTATTGGATGGGAAGGTACAATAGCATGCTCTTATGACTGCCATACGTAATATTGTTTCACACTTCATAAATAAAAACATGCAGATCTTCAGGATTCATAGATAAGCCATGGTCAACAAGAAATTAGAGGGACACAAATTAATATAGAATTTTAATACCTATATACAATGCACATAGTGCTATGCCATATTATAATTTTTTTATTGTATCATAATATTAGGCTTGCATGCTTTCAATTCAAATGCCATGGCATGCACATAGTCTAGGCAGTCTTAAGTTTCGCAAGTCTCTTCTTTCTTTGTGCAAACATGTGGGTGATCAGGTTGTAAGCAACTGTAAATCAGTGAGAGTGAAAAGATAAATCGTGATAAATAAGTCGCAAAACTGTAAGAATTCATGCAAAAGTGTGGTGTAAAAAGTATCATAATAAGAGTACACATGTACATTACAGCATGAATTTAGAAAGATAGATATAAACCAGGGGAGAAAATGAAAATACGAATGTTGGTTACAGGATACTTGTGTGGTATTGTTAAAAAATGTCCAAGTTATTTCCGGTGAGAAGCAAGGATGTTATCAATCGTAAAGGGTGACTGCTTGAGTGTCTCCTGCATGGTGCTGGACTCATGAATGTAGTGAGGAATGTGAGACCTGATCCCAGCAGTCAGCGTGGAGGAGGTACCAAAGCTACTACCATTGCTCGAAGCAGCAAGCGAAGTGGGAGGATTGTTGATGCAGCACACGGGGGGAAGAACTGGTGGACTGCCGGATTGAGGTGGTAGAGAGCCAGACATAGGAGGGACGTCAAGGTTGGTCTGTTGCTGAGGCACAGTGCTGTTGCTACTGCATGGTAGTGAGGCAGGTGGTGGTACACCAGGGGGAGTTGAGCCAGAGGAGAAAAGGTAGCCAGCTGGTCCTGGGCCACACATGAAGGGAAAAGGAAAGGCGGTGTAGAATATACCACCAGTGGCAGGGTTGTACATCAGCGAAGGAGAGGTGGGCAGCATTGGAGAAATTGGGATTGGAGATGGTACTCCTGGGGGGCTGCCAAATGGCGTCGGAAAATGAAAGGGAGTCTGTCCTCCAAGAGGTGATAGGATTGTCGACACCGGAGGTGAGGATAGAGTGACTGGAGATGTCAAGGCTCCTCCTACTCCTGCTTCTTTCTGAAGCTTCTGTTGCTGGATCTGCAGTTGTTGTTGGTGCAGCTGGCGGGCTCTCGACTTGACCGTTCTCCTTCGAAAATCTCCAGCCTGGAAATCTTGCAAGTGGATTGGATGAATGCTCCAGTAATGTCCCTTTCCACTGCCACACCGCTCCGTCTTGCAGAAGCACTCATGCAGGGAGAGATTGTGCCTCACGCTGTTTCTCCAGCCCGCATCTGCCACCTGGTAGTAGGGATATTTCTTCTCCAAGGTGTCATAAATGTCCTGCAGTCTCAGCTTCTGTCCAGGTGATTCCAGAATGGCCTTGGCTATAAGCTCAATGTAGGAGGCGTCTGGCTTTCTGTACTGCTCCATGTCGGCCTCTAGTTCGGGATCGAGTTGAGATTCTTCGCTCTGCCCGGATTCAGAACTGGATGATGACTCCAATAGGCCACAGTCTAGCTCATCATCACTGCAGTCAAGTGAATCTTTAGTTTCTCTTCTTGGTCTTTTTGCTAGAGACTCGGACATCGTTTCTCTACTGCGGAAAGAGCTGATTTTCACCGACTAGAAAGCTGATCGTCGCCTTTAGTTCTCGTTACAGTCACTCAGAAGCTGTTTCCACAACGAAGGTGTCAACTTTTCGAGGCTCTTTCGAAAGGTGTCAAACGTGTTTGCGCGTGCGCCCGCATTGCGCTTGCGCTACGGAATGGGTGCCCGCTCGATATATTACGCATGCGCAATAATAATAATGTACGAGTATAATATACCCAGGTGTACTTACAGAAAGGGACGACGAAGAGACCAACTCTCAGAACGATGGAAGGATGGAAGGAGATGTTAAGAGGGTTGGGGAGTGAGAGAGTGAGGTCATCAGAGTTGTCAAAGTGTGGAAGGGACAACCATATCACAATTGCTACATTCAAAGAAAGAACAAAAACTGCATATTTACTGATCCTTACTTCCTTGCTATACCTTAGCACGACTTAAAGCTAAAATTGCACTATGAAAGTTGACTGCAAAATATATAGAGTTATTGAACAATATTATGTCAACTTCGGTACAAAATGAAAAAAAAACACTTCAGCTCAAAAGCCCATCACATTTAATAATGTTGCAAACTTTTGCTGATGAAGGTGAAATATTTTGAATCAAATCATTCAACAAGTCTACCGGCTATTAAACGGTTAGCACTAAAAAGGGTTTCAATTTTGAGTATGCCTGTATGCCTGTTGACATAAACAACATTCAGACTAGCGTGTTGATTTTGTCACCACAGTCTATAGAAACTATTATCAACACGTGACGCACTCACTATAACATACAATAATGTTCCCCAAAATTCCCCGAAAAAACCTGCAATCATATCAAATGTGCGAAAAACAAGCAATTAAGTACTCTTTCAACATGCACAATCAATAATAATTATTATCATACCTTCACAGGTGAAGCCGAGGGGGTATATTGGTATCCAAACCGAATACCGTAGCCAAGTTAGACTTTTGATATCCAGCTGAATCACAGATAACGCGTAATAGGGATACCTAGAGTATACGGAAGATAAAAGTATATTATTGTAATGTTACTATCACTATATTATTATTATATTGCTGTGTCGTTTTCTAAACAATGAAAGTAAGTACAAAACAGTGAGAGTTTGGAAAAGAAAAGGTGCTTATGTGTGTACCCTCTGTGGGATATTGTGTTGAGAAAGAGGAAAAGGACATAAGTATAGCAAGTGTCACAGCAGTGGGTCAAGACAAGGCTGAACACTGCCATCCTAGCTGTTACTGCTTTACTGAGGAGAAAGCAATGGTGAGTTGTAAATGGTAATGCAATAGTACTATGGTTAGCGTAGTAGCTTAGCCAGTAGCAATGACATGGCTCTATTTCAGGGTAAACTGGCTGAGTCTGCATGTGCAATTTTGAGGTATAGCTAGATGAGAAGTCAGTTTGCTCTGAAAACTCGAGAAGACAATCATGTAATAGACTGAAATAGTCAATACAATATCTAAATTGTGCCCGTATCTAAAAACTAATGCAGAGTCAACTCCTATAACTACCATGACTTCTACTTTGATGAGCCCTAATTTAACAAATTCTTCACTCCTTGAAACTGGAGATCGTACTACATGGATAGCAAGTGCTGCAGGCATCTCATCAGGAGTACTACTAGTAGGACTGGGACTAGTGTTAACAATAGTCCTGTGTAGAAAGCGCCAGATTAGAAAAGAGCAGCTAATAAGAGAGCATCTCTACTACACAATCGGAGACCAACAACCAAAGCCAGCAGTAACACCAGGAGAGAACACAAATGATCAGCCGATCACTCTGACAAATTATGTCAACTTACCTCAAGTTGAGCCTGCCACTAAACCAATAGATATCCCAGGCACGACCAGAAATGTAGCTGATACTGTCACTAATTCTGCTTACTCAGCAGGAATCCATTACGATCGCATACCAGGGGAGCTAGATTCTAAGCCACCTTCAGCAGCAAGTGAGCACGTCTATTCTGTGATTAAAGATGAAGCATCAGCCAAGAAACAAGCCACTGCAACACAACCAACCCAGAAGCAACAACAACAGCAAGTTTCTAAACCAACTTTTGAAGATCAGGCTGAACCTATGAGAGCCAAGAAAGGTGATAGTATGCTAGGAGCTGTGACAGAACCTGTAGATATGGAAAGCGAAGGGTTCATAGAGCTATTACCAAGGAACGTGCAGGCATACGATTCGTTAAAACATGAAGGACATCAAGAAATTCAAGAATTGTCTATACTACTGACGTCAGGTACTTATGACCAGCTGGTATCACCAGATGAAGAACCAACTAATAACAACAAAAACAAAAACGAATATACTTTCAACCCTTATGGTGGAGAAAGTGATGATGAATCACCCACTTTGCAAGACGACATAAACCCATATGATGACACAGTAGGAATAAAAGCACAACTTTCTAGTTTACAAGCACTCACTAATGGCCAAAACGCAGCCAACAGTGACCCTTCAGCAAGTAGCGGAAAGCTCGACAACAAGCCATCATTTTCTTTGGAAGTCGATCAAAGCAGCGAAATGGCACACGCCTACGATGCGATTGATGAACTACAGAAGCAGATACATATCTTGAGTCAGAGCATACCCACACTGGATCTATACGGATACGAAGACCTTGATAAAGTCAAACCAACTCCAAAAGCTAGCAGAAGCATCCCCATACTAGATGTAGCAAGCTACGAGGACCTTGATGCTATGAAGCCAACACAGAAGCAAGTCGTTCCAAAGGAACAGCAAACCAAAATGAATCATGCAGATTTAGGATTTGATACTCACTTTTATGAATCTATCACGGAAAAGAAAGGAAGACACAGCCTAGGAGCAGTCTTGGACAGAGATGAAAGTCCACCCTCAGTACCAGCACGCACAATTGAGTCTATGTACACAGCTGTCAAGAAAAAGCCGAAAAGCTCAACAATTGCAGCACACGGCCGAGCGACTGGAGAGAACAAGAACAAGAAACTAGAAGAGTTCTACTCCACTAGCAAGAAGAGCATTGACTTGTTTGAGGCTCCACCCCCTGTACCACCTCTGACAGTGGCGGCATTGTATACAACTGTTCAGAAACCAAAGAAGAGTTCAACAGCCAAGAATAATGCAATGGGCAAAGGGGCCTCTCCACCACTTCCCCCCAAAGGAGATATTGAGGAGAATGCCCCCACAGTTCCCCCCAAAACGGTTGCCTCTATGTACACAGCTGTTCAGAAGCGGCCAAAGGCTAAGAAAGCTACTGACACTGAAGTGCCAACATTTGAATTCGAAGAGGTCCCTCCGCCAATTCCACCAAAGACGGTCGAAGAGGCATACCTAGCCGCTCAAAAAGAGGGCAAAATCCCACCCATACCCCCTCGTACCCACGAGAGAGTATATTCAGGTGTATACAGGCATAAAGAAGAGAAGCAGACCGTTTTATAGAAGCAGTATACTAGCTATTAGCTACTTAACTAGTGTTGTGTTTGTGTGTATAATATAGCAGTGTATACAGTAATTTGCACCTCACGTAAGGGAAGGCTAACATTAGATGTTTATGCATTTGGACGTGTTTATAAACATTTGTCCTTCCCAAAGCAGCCGACAATCACCTTACTAAACATCAATAAGTGCACCATACACAACAGCAAACTTGTGTGTGCTCTATGCTTACAAACTGTGGTAAGCCTTTTTTAAGTATTTTGGGAAAAAACTGCCATACACAATAAATTGGTTTGGTAACCTGGGAGAAGTGATGCTATTAATAACATGGCAACAAGAGTAAACGCCATCACACTTCTTTGGATTTGGGAATTGAGAGAGCTAGGTAGCTAGGCTTACCTGAATAGTTCAATACTGGACCAGAGTAGGAAAAGAGCAAAGACAACTGGATGGTCATGAATCTCTTCAGCTGGTATCAGGATGGCAAACAGGATTAGAAAACGACCAAACACCTGTGAAATGACCTTTCAAGTATCAGAATTCATTCAATTGAGTAAATATTATATGTACAGCAGTGAGTGAGGTACATAAGTGTACTGTGTTAATACTATTAATACATGTAGCTGAACCTGTAAAAAGATGGGGAAAATCCCGCCCTTAACGAGACCAGTGGCAGCATGTACGATCTCCAGTAGCATCATCGCCTGGCAAAATATCATCATGGGCGACACCTTTTCATAGGCACTCGTGATACCATCTAAGCAAAAGGAAAGAAAAACTAATCACAAAATCAGCTGTAAACTGAATTTTTTGTGCAGCTTGCGGTTACTTTAGGCTCTTATTCCTTACTCAAAGCAACAATTATGTAATGCTGAAAATGGGAGAGAATCTGTACACGATGCATACCCATTCCTTTAGCAGGTAGCTTGAGCAACGTCAGAACGATCAGAATGAAGCCACTCCACATGATTCCATTGTAAGCAAGGAGATAAACAACCCTGAGTTTCTTTAAAACTTTAATACGTGGAGATAGAGAGAAACAAACATGACATTGTACTTAGCGACAGAATTAATACTGCCTATTACTTACGGTCAACAAGTTTGTTATACCGTGCCAACTGCTTCATAGCAACGTCCTCAAACTCTTTCAGCTGTGCCCTAGTCTCCTCCTGAAAAAGCAATGAAATTAAACCTTGCTTCAGTCTACATCTTGAACAAGTATAAAGCAGATGGGCAATTATATAATAGGTTGTCCCTTGTGAGTTAGCAATTTCTAAATTTGGCATACCATTCTCTTTAATTTCTCAGGATCTACTGCTTCTCCTTCCTCTTTCCCTTCCTCCTCCTCCTCTCCCTCTGGCTCGCTGTCGTCTTGGTACTCAAAGCGCTCAAAGTCAATACTGATCCAATGTGGCTTCTCCAGGGAGCTTTGGAGGCGTGGCCACGTATTCTCTGTACAGTAACAATTAAAAGTAGAAAGGTGCTTCAAATTACAACTACTGCACTTATAAGTGTCTACTGTAGAGGAGGCACTATCAATACAGTTATTGTAATAATCAAGACCAACCTTGTTTCTTTATCAGGCGGAACTCAATTTCCTTCTCAGAGAATTTCACCCTGCACGTCTAATTGAATCATTTTTAAGAAAGCAGGAAGTAATCAATACTATATTCTTAATCATTAGCACAAGTATGATAACTTACATCAGACTTGACTGGCTCAAAGAAGGTGAGCTTGAAACTGAAGGTCCCTCTGCCGGACATCCCCACCCCTTCACCTGTGCACATGCGTTCAAAGCATGATTTCTTGTGCAATCATAGCGGATATTTAGTCTAAGGTATCAATGGTAAGGATTTAATAAAGTCTTTAGCTCACATTTGAATGTCATGTAGTCTTCATAGATAGTGAAATCTGGTCTCTGAAGAGGTATATAGTGCGTTCAATTTATGGGTGGGTGCATGCATTAAATTTGTTCATGGTATCTTACCCCGATTGGTTGAACCTGAACTCGCATCAGTACCAGATGCTTCCTCTGCGCCCAGAGGACGCTGGGAGTCAGTGCAATCTCTTCTTCACTCATCGTTTTCTCGATCCAGAAGGGCTCACTTAGCGACCTTTTCCAGAGCTAGATGCAGAACTAGCTTCCGATGGGTGTGGCTTCATTATGCGCGCTGCCATGTGCCTATACTATACTATACTATGTACATATAATACTAGAGGTGATGAAATCATCTGTGCGGGGCGAGCCTTCGCGAAAGTCATGAACTTTGAAAGATCATGCTCATGGCATAGAGTACCATCATTACATGGGGCTGGTACCCCAGACTACAGTGGCATGCCGTCAGTCAGTTTAATTCACTGAGTTGCATGAGTAGTGCCTTAGTTCCTATATTTATATCTAACAAGATAACATGAGAGTGAAGGTATCATGGATTGCTAGTAGTCCATGGATGTTGATCATCTATATGAGTGTATTCCAGCTGCAGGCTACATCATGAGTCCAAGTATATAGCTATTGTTAGCCATGGTACTCAAGATGTTTCTGTATGTAATGTTATTGTCTCAGAGGCTGACATGAGTGGGCTGGCATACAAGCTGAGCTTTGATTTTTAAATCATTAGAGTATAATGCGCATGCGCACTGTTTAGTTTAACTCTTTTCTCACTGAAATGATCACCCCACAAACATACATACAAGAATATATACATACATATATACATATAAAACCGCTTCCTGTTCCTCGTGTATTCGGGGCTCGCTCAGGCTCGCCCCGAATTATATGGGTAGCTAGCTAGCTAGCTAGGGCGCGGCGCCGGGCGCGGGCATGCGCTATGCAGGGCAGTGCACGAGTTTGGCACGTTGTGTAAGAAGTGGGTGGGGCTAATAATAAAGCAAGCTGCAAGCTGCAAGCTCAAGACAATGGAAGGGTCAATATTTCAGTTCACTCCTGGACAGAAGTTTGTGGTGACTCCAGAAGCACAGAAGAACTTTGACAAAAATGGCTACATCTTGGTCAGGTGAGAAAATCGACTAGAACCTTCGCTATTACAATAAAACATGATTATTCACACACTCTCACTCTCTCTCTCTCTCTCTCTCTCTCTCTCTCTCTCTCTCTCTCTCTCTCTCTCTCTCTCTCTCACACACACACACACACACATACACACACACCACTCACAGGAATCTGCTTCCCCAGGAAGAATTAGATCGTTTGAAGGAACAGCTGGAGAGAGATGATGGACTAGTGAAGCATTCCTATGCTCGTTCAGATGGTCACGGTCGACAAAGCCGAATGTGCCTGTGGAATCACCCTGGCAACGACATCACTGGGATGGTAGGAAGATGTGAGAAAGTGGCTGGCACAATGGAACAGCTGCTGGGAGGAGACGTCTACCACTACCACACTAAGCTAATGATGAAGGAGGCCCGCACTGGAGGATCCTTTGTCTGGCACCAGGACTATGGGTAAGCAAGACTTAGAGCTTATCAAACTTGAACCTGTTTTGGGGCAAATACACGACATTGTATGTGAAATAAATACCATCTAAGACTCTTGATAAATTTTATATACTCCTTATACTTATGCAGCTATTGGTACAAGAATGGCTGTCTCTACCCAGACATGGGCACTGCATTCATTGCCATTGACAAGTGTGATGTGGAGAATGGATGTCTCAAAGTATTGGAATGAGACTTTGTTATTTTAACTTAAACACATCCTTTTGGTACTGTATAATTATTATAGGTGCTGAAGGGGTCCCATCTTTGTGGCAGGATTGAGCACATCAAGGTTGGGGGACAGACAGGAGCTGATATGGAGAGAGTAGAGCAAATCATGAAGGTAATACAGTTTGTCAGATTCAACTTTCAGATTCTAACTTGAAGACAACATCATCAGTATATGATTTCTTGACAGGTACTTCCCCTGGTGGATGTGGAGATGGAGGCTGGTGATGCTCTCTTCTTCCACTCGAATGTCCTCCATCGCAGCGACAAAAACGACAGTGACAGAAGACGCTGGGCCTTCCTCATTGCTTATAACCGGGCCTCTAACAATCCAGTTTATCCTCATCACCATCCCCAGTACACCAAATTGGAGAAGGTTAGTCTTGCAAGTCAGACCCTCGCACTCTGCAGCGTTTAGTTCATTCAGGATTCTACACGTTTATCCTGAAAGAACTAAACGCTGCAGAGTGTGAGGGTCTGACTGCGAAACTATAAAAAGCACAATCAATCACAGATGCTAAAAGAAGCATTCTAGCCTCATTTACTGCTTTTAATGTTACCAAATTTACCAGTATGCATGGAGATTGCTCATTTTGCCTACACTAATCATGCATACAGGTACCAGACTCTGCCATTATGGAATGCCCTCCCACCATTGACTTCACTGGAAAAGATTTTATGAATCCAAACGATGATAAGAGCTAGACTGCAAACTTGCAATGCAAAAGGAAACAACCCTTTTTTTATTATTGGTTGATTTGTACAGTATTAACTTGTGCTGAGCTGTTGCCCTATATAATACCGTGCTGCTTTGTTGTGACCACACCCACTGTATTAGCTAATGTGGGCGGGGCTGATCAAGTTACTAGCATGGAAGGATCGGTGTTTTATTTCACTCCTGGAAAGAGGTTTGAGGTAACTCCGGAGGCACATGAGGCTTTTAGAAGAGATGGCTATATTCTAGTGAGGTGAGATTATAGCTAGCTAGACTATACTGTAAAAAGAGAACACAGAGAGAACTAAAAATGGCCACACAATCCTGAAGGTCATTGCTACCACGAGAAGAGTTGACTCGCTTAAATAAAGAATTACAAAGGGATGATGGGATTGTGAAACACGCATATGCCATTTCTGATGGGCATGGTCGAAACAGCCGACTGTGTCTGTGGAATCACCCTGGCAATGACATCACTGGGATGGTGGGGAAATGTGAGAAAGTGGCTGGCACAATGGAGCAGCTGCTAGGAGGAGAGGTCTACCATTACCACACTAAGCTCATGATGAAGGAGGCTCACACTGGAGGATCCTTTATCTGGCACCAGGACTATGGGTAATCCAATACTTTCTAGATCACCTAAATCACTAAGTAACTAGTTATTTACTCTATAGATATTGGTATAAGAATGGCTGTCTCTACCCAGACATGGGCACTGTATTCATAGCCATTGATAAGTGTGACATGGAGAATGGATGTCTAAAGGTACTAGGTATATGGAATAAAACTCATTGTACATTTCTGGTAATTGCGAAAAACCATTTTTGGAAGATAAAATATCATAACTAAATTATGTGCTAATTCTGTTATCCTTTAACTGCAGGTACTGAAGGGCTCCCACAAATGTGGAAGGATTGATCATATAAGAGTTGGAGGACAGACGGGAGCAGATGTGGAAAGAGTGGAGCAAATCAAAATGGTGGTTGATCAACAAAATCTGCATTCATTGGTTACTTTTAATATACTGGTATACCAGGTACTCCCCTTGGTGGAGGTGGAGATGGAGGCTGGTGATGCTCTCTTCTTCCATTGCAATCTACTCCACTGCAGCGACAAAAACGACAGTGATAGGAGGCGCTGGGCCTTCCTCATTGCATACAACCGTGCCTCTAATGATCCAGTCATACTACATCACTGTCCCCAGTACACAAAACTAGAAATGGTATTTAGCGTGACGTCTAGTGCCATCCTCAAGCCACTCCCACGTTTTCAAACACTGGGACTCAAGTGGCCTGGAGATGAGGCTAGCCTCTCTTCTATGTGTGAATTTAAAGGGGGCTGGGGACAAAGCTCAAATCCATTAAATTTCCTTTCCTTGTGTAGGTTCCTGATTCTGCCATTTTGGATTGTCCCTCTACAGCAGATTTTTCGGGAAAGGACTTTCTGAATCCGGCGGATGATAAAACTGTATATTATGAACCTGATAATAAGCAATAAAAACACAGAAACATTATGTAATTTACATGCATGCATGTTATATGTTTTCACTGTTGTATGTGGCATAATACCAAATAATATCTATCATTGCCATAATGACACTGTGATAAAAATAAATGACATAATTATATAACCTGTATGATACTATGGTATGAATGTGGTTGACCTCAATCATTCCCTGTAGTCTATACGTATGATACTTAACAACATCATGCTATCACTGTATCACAGGATAAAATGTTTAGTGGACCATAAATAATTATTATCAGGAGCGTACAACTTGCATAATATACAATATTAATGGTAATATCGAGTAATGTTGGCAGATTCTCATTCATGCAGGCTAATGCATAGTAGGTATGATAAAATTCCATACTCTAAATGATTTAACTAGTAATGGGAGTAGCAAAAAGGACCACAATATGTTACGGTTGGCAAGTTTAAAACTTCCATACATGGAAGTTTTTTAACATTTTGCCAATAACTTGTGGTCACACTGTGCATGACACAGCGCACTGCCTCTGGTATAGTATAGCACCCACTACAAGTGAAGCTAGGTCTATTTATTAAGGATAATATGAGATATCTGTGCAATTTACTTTATTTTTCGATAATTCTAGATGTACACTCCTTCCCTTCATATGCTCCTGTTATTATTCATATGTCCACAAAAAAAATGATGCAACCTGGGATTGATTATGAATGCATGATCCTACCACAGTTCATGCTGATCATATTATACTAGGGATGTAATTGTGAGATATATCTACCACATAATCTTCTGCAGGAGGATGATTGATGCATGAGGGATGATTTCCTAGTATGGCATTATAGCCTTAGATCCTGATGTAAGCGTGTGTCACGAGTGATGGTACCAGTTGCAACACTAGTTTTCCCAACGATGAAATAACAATGGCTAGACAACCATTGCAATCATGCCGGGCATGCCCACATACCAGCTATGACTCTATCAGGACCCGGCAACCATAGCAACTCCATGTTGAGTATGCTATTATTGTGATAATCATAATCACAGTGGAAACCAGTCACTAAATTTTGTGGGAAGATGTACGAATAATGGACATGACTTCACCTTATCCTGTATGTACTAGGAATGCAGCAATTTTTCCCAAAGATTATATCACGTAGGTAAAGCTATTGGAACTATGGCCATGGGTTTGCAACTATATAATTTTATAGCTATGTGCAATTACATACACCATTGTGTGGGAAGATCAGATTTGCTGCTATCATCACTGATCATGAATAAACTTTCCTACAGAAGCACATAGCTATACATCATGTCCTGGTATTCTGGCATGCATAATGTAGTCAGGCCCACATGCACACGTATGCATTAATTGCCACGTACTAATTTAAAATTTTAATATTACCACATTCTACCATAACTAGTGTCCTTAACAGTTGGGAGAGGCTTTGTCGATGGAGTACACTCAGTTGCTTACAATACATGTACTTATGTGGCATACAGTACATAAGATACTTATAACAAAATATCCACCACACACACACGTGTATGCAAATTACACGAAAGAAGGAAATGTGCCCTACATGCATGCAGCTGTTCTATGGTATAGTAGGGAAGTAGCTCACCTGTGTATAATATGGTTGCAGCATGGCCCTGCAAAAAGTACCATATTATTATAGCCAGGTAAGGGCATTATAGCTACATGGAAAACAAGGTGCTACGGGTACACAATGGATGTTAAGTCTGAGCACCCCAAACTGTTATCTATAGTTCTGCAGTTTGGGCAAGTTGGCTCGGTCTCGAGCATGTGTCTACAGATACTCTCCTTCTCTCTATTGTATAGTACTCTTGTTTACATGATGCTTGAGGCACTCAAGTGTGCAAATCTTGGTAGACTAACTCCTCCATAAATATTAAAATTGATCTATGCATGGGTGCGGCAAATGCACCGAAGAAAAAATTAATTGATATTTGGTAGCAGTTACCATAGCAACATAATTTTCAACCCCCAATTGCGGGATAGCTAGAGGTCATTAGCATGTTAGTGGGTCAGTATAATGACTGCTACCAAAATAGTTAGATGTTGGTTTTACAAGTGGTGAATTATAATTACAGTGAGCTATAGAGGTATGTGGCATATGCATGCACACATGTACTGTGTTTGTGCTATATACAGTTTGCCAATAAAATATGGCCAATATTGAAATTTGCCCCACTCAGGGATATATTAATTACCACGCATGCATGCATGCACCATTGGCATCCAAGCTGTGGCACAGCATGATTTATTGCTACTATACTCTTGATCATACATAATATACCATTTCAGCTTAAAGCATAGTCAGTTCTACAATATAGCTATTATCTACTCAGTTCTCTAACATGACTTAGGGCAAAACTCTGCACGATACGTGGTACAGTAACTAGCTATATAGTTCAAATCTTATTTCCCAGCAGAGCTGTAATGATCAGAGGAAGAAGCATCATCATAGTGAAGCTCTTGAGAGGCAGGCTCAGCCCATCAGTGCCGCACGTGAGTGGAGGGGTTTCAACACCACATAGATCAAGCACCACGTTATCTTGGAAGAATGGAGCTGAATTATTCAGTCCAGTTACTTGACTATACGTAGAATTGTAAAGAGTATTCACACAACATCCACGCCTTTCTATAAAGTCCTCAAGAGATTCCCTGCATGATTCAGAGCAAGATTGTGTAAATCGAGCTGCACCACAGCTAGATGTGAGTGAGGGTATCACAGCAAGATCAGTTCCAAGCTCCACAATACAGGCTCCATCATCGCTTGCATCCATACGGCTGCACACATCAAGGTTGTACTGTAGGAAAACTTCACAACTCGGTTCTCCATTTATGGAGTTTCGAATTCCTTCGATACTATCTTCAGTACATGCCAGAATCTCGTTAAGCGTGCAGATTCGCAGTGGAGCGGCTGGAAGTGTAAAGGGAATTTCACCATCACAGGTGCTGTTTGGCGGTTCCACATTGCAGCGTGACCAGAGAGGGTAACTCAAAACCGGATTGTATACAGCATATAATGCTGTGTTATTATAGAAGGCATTGATGCAACAGCCAAGTTCATCACGGATGGCCAGCAAGCTGTTTCTACACTCGCCTGAGCATTGACCCCCAGGCTGGATGGCAGCGACGCAGGTGCCGTACTGAGCATTAGCCAACTCGACAGAGTAGGCCACTGCTGCTCCGCAATAAAGACCAGCTTCTTCATCCTTGCACAGTAGTTTGCTGCAAATCTTGCAGCCTCATTTTGACTGCAAGCCACCACCGTCTCCAGCTGATTTGTGACGAGATCGAGATCATTGGTGCAGGTGCGTTCCACGGAAAGCCTAGCACACCTCCGAAATTCAGCGAAATCGAAGTCCCTTGCAGGCTGACTGTATGCAGTTGTTGCTATCACCAACACCAGAATAAAACTCTTCAGAGACATCTTGAGTTGTGCTGTGGCTGATTTTTAACTTCAAATCGAGGTGCACAGCCTTTTTATAGAAATCAACCCAAACTCGCTGGCGCATGCATAAAACCATGTTGTTAATTAATTAACGACAAAAGGGGGTGGAGCTACACTGTCACGTTAACGATAGAGACTTCGACGTTTCAATTCACTCTAGGACAGAGATTTGAGGTAACTCCAGAAATCCAAAAGAGTTTTGATGGAGATGGCTACATTGTGATCAGATCTGTATTCGCTGTGGTCCGAGGCTAAGTCTCATCCCCTAAATGCTGGGAATGGGCCTGGTCAGGAGCATATGAAGGGAAGGAGCGTACATCTAGAATTATCGAAACATAAAGTAAATTGCATAGATCATGATAGTCTCAATAAGTAAACTTAGGTCCTAGTTGCACTTACAGATGACTGTAGTGGGTGCTCAGTATACCATACCAGAAACAGTGCAATGTTCCGTGCACAGTGGGCCACAAAAAAATGTTCAAAAACGGCAGTTTTCTAACTTGCCAACCACAACATATTGTGGTCAGTTTTACTACTCCTATTACTAGTTACATCATTTAGAGTGTGGAATTTTGTATGTACGTACAATCATTAGCATGAATCAGGGGCGGATCCAGGGGGCAGATGACCCCCCTTCAGGCTGAAAATGATGGCAAGCTTCAGAAAAATTGAGCCATTTAGCTTAGCTAAACTTCAACCTTTTCAAACAGTTTCAAGTTATTGCAGTATCAAGCATAGTAAACTCACCTCAAAAGTTCAAAATTTAGTCGAAATAGAGCAATTTACTGTCAAAAAGCAGCTAATAGCCTCGCGATCGCGGCAAATAGGGGGCGTAGTTAATCCGTTTGTGGGCGTGTCCAAAAATTTTGCGCGCGCATAGTGCTTTGACCCCCCTTTCCTGAAATCCTGTATCCGCCCATGTGAATGAGAATCTGCCGATATTGCTTTATTTTTCGACATTATCCTAGCTATGTGACTTATATGCTCCTTCCCTTCATATGCTTCTGGCCTGACCTATCCAGCTGTGATATTTTAAGTTAACCACTTAAGTTAACCACTTTATTTTAAGTTAACCACATTTCAGATACCAAAGGAGGTGTTGTCTAAATTAAAAGACTCGGAAGCTTGAAGGAGATAATGGAATCATGCATGAAATACTCCCATTTTGTTTCCATTGGGCATGGCCGCAATTGTAAACAGTGTCAGTGGAACCACCATGGTAGGGTGTCCAACCGAAAAGGTCGAAGTATGCAAAACGAATTTGTCTCCGTGGTTTCGAGTAGACCCACCCTAGGTAAGATAGAAACCACGCCGCAAATTGGCTACGCTCTTGGAAAAGTTCGCGAAAAGGCAATATTAAATCATAAGCCCAAGTACAAAAAAAATGGCTACGTGACCAAAACTATGTGCATAGAGGCAGGCGCACAAGCTGTCAGGTATACCACTTCTAGAGGTTACTTTGAGAGTTTAACAACAGGTGTTGTCTGGCGTATGCCTCAAACAACCTCCAAAGTGATTTACATTTCAGCTAGTGCTCCTGCCCCTATGCGCATGGTATTGGTCACGTAACCTTTTCTTGTACTTGCACGTATGATTTAATATTGCGTCGTTGCGAACTTTTCCAAGGGCATAGCCGATTTGCGGCGTGGTTTCTATCTTACCTAGGGTGGGTCTACTCGAAACCACCGAGACGAAATCGTTTTGCATACTTCGACTTTTTCGGTTGGACACCCCAACCATGGTAATGATATCACTGGGATGGTGGGGAGATGTGAGAAAGTGGCTGGCACAATGGAAGAGCAGCTAGGAGGAGAGGTCTACCACTACCACACTAAGCTCATGATGAAGGAGGCTCACACTGGTCCGGAGCGGATCCTTTGTCTGGCACCAGTGTCATGTGAAAATGGGGACCCCGCAAATCGGGGACCCCAAGTCCCCATTTTCATGGGAAAATGGGGACCCGGGTCCCTATTTTCATAATATTTTGGGGACCCCTGGATCTCCATTTTCATAGGAAATTGGGGACCCTCTCATGAAAATGGGGACCCCCAGTGCAAAACAGTTTTAGACATTGACTGTGCAGCCTGGCTATGACTATAGTCATTTGTAGCATGCTGCTTAGCACTCTAGCCTTCTATCCATACAGTCAGGCTGTTATTGTACCAATGCAGGCTCGTAGGTTATGGCTACAGGTACGTACGAATATTACATTTGATTCATCTGCACCGTGATTCTTAGAATCCAAGCTAAGTTCAGCTACACACACATTAACAGCCACAATCAGCTAGTTCAATTGACAATGCATGGCATGATCTAAGCTAGATTATTTGCTTGATTGAAAAATAGGGAGTGAAAATGTCTAAAAAAATTGCCATGCAGCTCAGTGTTGCATTTCGAGATTCCCTCCCCCCCTGATCTGTGCGTTCTAATTCTCACGATATTGATGCAATAGCATTTGCCATGTTTGCTACAGTTGAATACCTACCAACCTGTCAAAAAGCAAAAAGTGGGACAAAAATAAAGTGAGGGACAGCAGGCCATTTAGAACCAAAAAGTGGGAGGCTGAAGTTGAATATGCAAACAGCACTGGTATAGATCTTATTGCTAAATCAACTATGGCCATACTGTACTGAGCCTTAGCCCCCAGCATTCAAGTGAGTTATGTTGATACCATGCATCACGGGCAAGGAACTCATGCCAACCACTGAATCTTTGAGTATCTACCGTGCACAGAGAGTTATGCTGGGGGTCCCCAAATTCATGGAAGGGTCCCCAAAATCATAATGAAAATGGGGACCCCGGGTCCCCAAAACTTTATGACACCAGGACTATGGGTAATCCAAATCAGAATAGAAGTCAGTCCAAGTCACAGGCTACAATAATACTCTTACATGATACTGGTACAAGAATCACTGTTTGTACCCAGACATGGGCACTGTATTCATAGCCATTGACAAGAGTGACATGGAGAATGGTTGTCTCAAGGTATGTTCATTGTATGTATTGTTACCACTGAATCTCCTATAATTATATCGAACACACTCATAATAATAGTTATCCTTTAACTGCAGGTACTGAAGGGTTCCCACAAATGTGGAAGGATTGATCATATAAGAGTTGGAGGACAGACGGGAGCAGATATGGAAAGAGTGAAGCAAACCAAAAAGGTGTTAGCTCAACAATCGAAGAGCAGTCTGCATTTATTACTTCATTATGCTTGTCCCTTGGTGGACGTTGAAATGGAAGCTGGTGATGCTCTCTTCTTTCACTACAACCTACTCTACTGCAGAGACACTAAGTTGAAAACGACAGTGACAGGAGATGCTGGGCCTGCCTCATTGCATACCATAATTGTACCTCTACAGCTAATGATCCAGTCATTCGCTATCACTGCCCCCAGTACACAAAATGGTATAATCAAGTGTGCATTATGAAGAGTATGCAACATACACGGTAGTAGCTAGTGTTTCTGGATTTGACGTCACAGCTGCAGTAGTAGTGGGGCGTGAATATGGTTAGCAGCTACTTAAAGTACAGCACTCTGACAGCCACAAAGCCATATACACTGTCTGCCGTGCACCTGCAGTGTGGCTTCATGGCCTATTACTACTCATCTGTAGTAGCTAGTACAAGGTGTTGCAGCCACATGGTGACGTCAAATCCAGAAAGAGATGTTTTCACTACTACTGTGTGTTGCATACTCTTCCTAATACATCCTTGTTATAGTACAGCCAGTTTGACTCTACATGTATTTTCTTCCCCCCAGGCCACTCCCAGGTTTTCAAAGTGTGCAGCATAATTATGTGGGACTCAAGTTGAAGTATGTGGCTATACCCTATCTGCGTATGAAAGAGAGCCTGGAGGCAAAGCTAGTTGCATACTCGCACTGAATCAAGTATCTTTTATCATACTCCATCACTGTCCCCAATACACAAAATGAGAAAATGTATCTAGTTGACTCAGACTCCTCAAGCCACTCCCAAGTTTTCAAATATTCAATATTGAAAAAGTAGGACTCAAGTGGCATGGAGATGAGACTAGCCTCCCTTCTGTGTGTGAATTTAAAGGGGGCTGGGGACAAACTTGAAAGCTCAAATCCTTTCCTTGTGCAGGTTCCTGATTCTGCCATTTTGGATTGCCCGGCCTCTACAGCAGATTCAGTTTCAGGAAAGGACTTTCTGAATCCAGTAGATGATAAAACTGTTTATTATGCAGTAAAAAGCATAGAAATGTTAGTATGTTCAGGAGCGTATGAGCTGCCCGAACTAATGAACTTCACCTAACACTGTGACATCTCCCGGCTGAGATACCGTCCATAGACAGACATACATTCCTTCCTGCCCTTTATGGTCCTGGTATGTTGTGTCAGGAGCTATATGCACACATGCTGTAATTTTCACCATTGGTATAGTATATCTTTCAGCATAATATCTTTTTAGTCATTAATAATAGTGTACTCAACAGTATTAAGTACCCAACAGTTGCTGTGGTTGGTCCTGATAGAGACATAGTTACAATAATTGTGTGTAGGCATGCCCATGATTGCAATTTGTGGGAAGGTGACAACTATAGTACCAGTAATGTTATCATTGTATTAGCTTGATAATGCATGACTTCACCTCATCCCCTATGGTCAGTCAGTGGTATGCCATGTTGATATGTAGCTACTACCAAAAGTGCATTAAGCTGAGGAAGAGTATGCAAAACACATAGTAGTAGTGAAAACATCTCTGTCTGGATTTGACGTCACATCTGCAGCAGCAGCAGCAGTAGTGGGGCGTGAATATGGTTAGCAGCTACTTAAACGAGGAAGCAGCCAATCCCCTGGTTCTAGTCAGGCCACTGCTCCTCCAGCGAAGAAGCCCAAGAAGGTTGTCCTACACACACCAAACATAAACAACATGGCATATTACCATAATAGTGGCACCTTATCTTTATAGCTCCAAGTGGGTACAACAATGCTGATCCTCCAAAGCTTGATGGCCCTAATACCTGTCCACAGTGCCATCTTGCCCCCTGTGTGACAGCCAGACCACCCAGTTGGGTGAGGGGCTCCGCAGAAGCTGGTCTTGGCAACATCACCAAGCGATTCAGACTGTATAGGAAATTTTGGACACTCTTGGTCAGCTGGGTGTTTGGAACCATCCTGAATACCTGGATTACAAATATACCAGGATAAGTGTATTAGATTCCTGGGATGTGTTGCCCGATTGTGTATTAAGGGTAAGCCTAGTTAGTTTTATGCAACTTATGATACAAAGTGTGTCCTTTCAGGAGGTCCGTGGTCAATTCTCGATTGAAACCACCAGAAATCTCTTTTACTTTGAGCCATCCTCCTGATAATTGCAATACTAAGATGTGCACATGTATCACTATTATACACACTTACATGTAGCTAGTTGATTCACTCTCGTGGTTCCACCTCCTCAGTGTCATCTTCTGGTACACCTTCCCCATCAGCTAACAAGTCATCATCCTCATCATCCATCATCTGAATCTGCATCACTGTCATTCTCATCAATCTCACTGTAAGGTTGTACAATTGATTCAACAAATTGTGGTACATTATTACGTCAATCTTTCTCACTCCCAATCTCACTTCTAGTTAGGATTCTTTTCTTTATTGAACAGAAAGGGAGAGAAAGAGAGAGAGGAGAGATCTATAATTGTGTAGAATACATGTGAAAGTATGATGTATCGTCATGTACCAAGTATATACTTGTAATTGTACAAGGCAACCACTAACCACATACCTAAGATCGGTAATCTTCCAAAGGATGTATGCCCTCCAGACATCATCGACAAAATAAAATGTCTTCTTCACTAGTACAGCACTACAGCCACAAAGCCATGTACACTGTCTGCCATAGTAGTGCACCTTCATGGCCTATCACTACACATATATGTACATCTGCAGTACTAGTACAAGGTGTTGCAACCACATGGTGACGTCAAATCCAGAGAGAGAATAAGAGAGATGTTTTTACTGCTACTGTGTGTGTTGCACACTCTCCCTAATGCACTCCTGGTACTATGTAGGATTGCTGCCACAGCTATTCCCAAAGATTAAAATCATATATACTCGCTGTGGGTATATAGCAACCTTACTATCTATATCGTTATTGTTATATACACTGTTGTGTGGGAAGATCACCTCTGCTGTTATTTGTGAATTAACAAACTTTCCCATAGATGACATGCACGATGTGTGCATCATATTCTGGTATTTTGATAATCATACTGTGTTACCCACACACGCGCACATGCATAATATGACAAGAGTATTCATGGTCATGACTATATAAATGTGCAAATAATATTTATTATTTTGCCTATTGTTTGGCACAACTCCCTCATATCAATCCCATAATATAAACATGAGCAGTGTGGTAGTGCATAATATTTATCATAGTGAGCTGTAGAGGTGACATGCATTTACAAGTTGGTATGGTATGATGTTAGTCTCATGTGCCAGACTCTCCTAACCAAAGAAGGAGAAAGAGTCAGGCGAAAGCTGTACATGTAACTACTATGCAGTTGTATGTGGCCGTATTTCCAGTGGATGCACTATGTTTTGATCAAAATGCAGTCATGTTTTTTTTTTTGTGTGGTTCACAATTTGTATACCAAACATACCATGCACATGGGCACCAGCTGCAGAGCTGTGCACTGTGCCACTACTGCTAGACAATGAACATTCCAGCAGTACAACTGGCTAATACAGCTTTCACCAGACTCTTCCTCCCTCTTTGGGTAGGAGAGTCTGGCACGTGAGACTATATAGACATGATGTATCATGCCACAGCTTGGACGTTGCAACTACCAATGCATGTGATGTTAAACACATTAAGAGATGAGTGCATGCATTGGACAAATTTCATTATAATTTTTATCGGCAAAATACAAACCATACAGGTTATAGCAGCTACTCAATACGGCATAATCAGAATAATGATACTATCAGTCCGATCTAGTTATATATCTACGTCTAGCGTGACTTAGGGCAGAACTCTGCATGTCAGATATGTAGTACTACATAGTTCAAATCTTGTTTCCCAGCAGAGCTGTAATGATCAGAGGAAGGAGCATCATCAAAGTGAAACTCTTGAAAGGCAGGCTTCCATCAGTGCCCATGGTGGGTGTGACATCGGGGCATGTGAGTGGAGGGGCCTCAACACCACATACATCGAAAAGCATTCTGTTTTGAAAGGTTGGTATACTGGAACTTAGTCCAGTTACTGTACTAAATGTAGAATTGTAAAGGGTATTCACGCAACATCCACGACTGACCACAAAGTTTTCCAGAGTTTCGTTGCATGAACTAGAACAAGATTGCGTAACTGCCGTAGCACAGTCAGATATGATTGAGGGAATTGTCACTCCAGTATCAGTTCCAAGTCCTGCAAAACACAATCCATCATCACTTGCATCCATGTGACTACACCTGGCCATGTTGTATTGGGTGATGGCTTCACAACCTTCTGGTACGGCATTTCGAATTACATCTGTGTCAACTTTTCTACATGCATGAATCTCATCTAGAGTACAGGTTCGCTGTGGAGTAGCTGGAAGAGTGTAGGGAAGCGCACCATCACAGGTGTTGTCTGGCGGGTCCACACCACAGCTTGACCAGAGAGGGTAGCTTAAAACTGGAGCGAATATGGCATACAACCCCGTGTTATTATAGAAGGCATTGGTGCAGCAACCTAAGGAACTGTGGATGTCCATCAAGCCGTTTCTACACTCGTCTGAGCAATTACCTCCCTGGATGGCAGAGCCACAATAAATTGAAGTCGTACCGATCAAGGCAGGATAAGCCTCTGCAGCTCCACAATAAAGATCAGCTCCTTCATCTCTTGCACAATAATTTGATACTAATCTAGCACGATCACTTTCACCGCAGTTCACCATTATCTCCAGCAGATCTTCGTAGAAAGCAATGTTGTTGGTGCAGATCCCTTCAAAGAGACGTCGAACACACCCTCTGTATCCAGTGAAATCAAAATCACTTGCAGACTGGCTGTATGCAGTTGCTGCTATCACCAATACCAGAAGAAAAATCTTCATAGACATCTTGAATCAGTATGCTGCGGCTCGACTTTAACTCGAATGATGAAAAATCGAGCTTTTTGTGACGATTAGCGAATGATTTCATCCGATTTGCGCATGCGCAAGGATGACTCTCGTGCGATCGTTAAAAGGGGGTGGAGCTCTTCAAGCTTGTATGCAGTGATCATTGTGAGCGATGGCGACTTCGACGTTTCAATTCACTCCAGGACAGAGATTTGAGGTAACTTCAGAAGTCCAAAAGAGTTTTGATAGAGATGGCTACATTGTGATCAGGTCAGTATTCACTGTGGTTAGGTATCTCTCTCACCCCAAGCCCATGGGAATGAGCCTATAAATAAGGCTATAGTATCCAGCTGTGAATTCAAGTTATTAAAACGCTTTCCAGATCTCTGATACCAAAGAAGGAGTTGTCTAAGTTAAAACAGGAGCTTGAACGAGATGATGGAATTATGAAATACTCCTACGTTGTTTCCGATGGGCATGGACGCAACTGCAAACAGTGTCAGTGGAATCACCCTGGCAACGACATCACTGGGATGGTGGGGAGATGTGAGAAAGTGGCTGGCACAATGGAACAACTGCTAGGAGGAGAGGTCTACCACTACCACACTAAGCTCATGATGAAGGAGGCTCATACTGGAGGATCTTTTGTCTGGCACCAGGACTATGGGTACTAAAAGTAAATTTACCATACCGGCAATGTTATTCCCTTTAGTATATAGGTGGCTGCAGGTCAGGGCATACCAGGGCTAAGTCCGGGTGGATCTTGCTGGCTATCTAATCCACCATGCCCGGGCTCACCTTGTACTCTACAGCCACCTTTAGTAGCTAGATGTCTGCTTCACTTTATACAGGTATTGGTACAACTACGGAATTCTCTATCCTGACATGGGCACTGTATTTATTGCCATTGACAAAACAGACCAAGAAAACGGATGCCTTAAGGTATAATACAGAATATTATAGCTGTGTGTAAGAAGCTGACAAGGCTCTATATGAAGTATTTCACTGCTAAGGTATTAAAGGGTTCCCACAAATGTGGAAGGATTGAACACAAACAGGTTGGCGGACAGATGGGTGCAGACACTGAGAGAGTTGAACAAATAAGAAAGGTGTACAATACCACTGCATAACCAGTTAAGCATGCACCTGTGATATTAATTAATATTTTCATAGGTCCTTCCCTTGGTGGAGGTGGAGATGGAGGCTGGCGATGCTCTCTTCTTCCACTGCAATCTACTTCACTGCAGTGACAAAAACGACAGTGATAGGAGGCGCTGGGCCTTCCTTATTGCATACAACCGTGCCTCTAATAATCCTACCATCCCTCACCATCATCCTCAGTACACCAAGCTGGAAATGGTATAACTAGTCTACTGCTCGATTGTTTTAGTTTAGCTTCTTGATAATTGCTAAAACTGACAGAAATGTCCCATTTATTATAGGTTCCAGACACAGCAATTTTAGAGTGTCAATCTACCAATGATTTTGCTGGAAAAGATTTCATGAACTACAAAACTGACTACCATCTTTCGTACAGCAAAAAGAATTGTGATGTCCGTTCTTGAATGTGCATGTGTGTATTGGTAAATTTGATGACCATTACCCATCTATTTGCATGTGCGGTAATATTATACATGTATAGTGATTGTGTTTTGATTGCCGATCAATTCTCAGGATAGAAACTAAACAATTTAAGCAAATTATCAAGTCATACACGTACTACATCGTACACACTTCGTGAGCAGTGATTGTGAAAATTGCAACATCATCACTATACATGTTGACAATAACTCTACAGTAGTTCAGTGAGAGGGAACTTAAAAACATGTTTATGAGTAACCGTGAACTGGGTTGTGTTCTGTTCATACACTTTCCAAAAACAGTGAAAAGCAAGAGGCAGTATATAGTGATACTACAGCTAATGTACACGGTTATACAGGTAGACTCATAATAATTTATATTCATAGGTCTTTTGAAAAGTGTCAAGTAGCTTGATTTATATGTGCTAGGAGAACATTTACAAAATTTAACTGTTGATACTATGTCAATGACATCCTCAAATACTTCTTTTTCTACTATTCTGAGTTCTAGTAATAGTAGTAGATCTATCACAATGGTCCCCACAAATACGAGTCTTTCAACTGAGACCAATGGTACATGGATAATCTATTCTGGAAGCATCATATCTGGCGCAGTCCTTCTGGAGCTAATAGTGGTGCTACTAATGGTCGTATGTAGGAAGTACCAGATTAGAAGAAAGGAAAGAATCGAACAAAAGCATGTTTATCATGTGAGAAGGGGGGAAAGACGGTCAAACTTTGACTTTACAGGAAGCTTTGCCAGCAGGTCTACTAAGAATACATGTGTAGTATCAGAAGTAGAGCCTCAACAACAGTCTAATATATCTTACAATGTTGTCACTCTCTCTCCCTCTGGGCCTGATGAGGCAGCTGCTTGCCGTGATGGGCACACTTTACAAGAATTAAAGCCTCTGACTGGAGATGAGGTGACAGCAAAAGGACAAGCTACAGACACACAATTGAAGCAAAAGGAGCACCCAAAAATAATCATAGAAGAACCAATACCAGTGGCTCCAAACAGCAGCTATGAACCAGCTACAGGTAAGAGCACTACTAGAGCATCACCTAACTTCTCTGCTCTGCGACAACTAAGCCTTGGTGATCAAGATACTAATGGTTTGAATAGTTCGAGTGCACAAGATGGTGCGATGTTATCTCTTCATAAATCATCTAAGAAAAGTGGAGTTGCAGCCACAAGCTTAAGTGTTGACCAGCTAGAAGTTGACCAGGAGAGTGATGAGATGGGGCAAGCATTCGAAGTGCTAGATGAGCTACAAAAACAGATCCACATTCTCAGCCAGAGTATCCCCATGCTGGATGTCTACGGGAATGAAATAGTCAAACCAGCGGCTCCAGAGATTAGCAGGAGCATTCCCACACTGTTGGATATGGCAGGCTATGAGGATATTGATACAAACCAGGCTCAAGCGTTTCCTATGACCAAAAGAAAACCAAAAACGAAGCAGTTGGGTGTAGATATAGCAGGCTACGAGGACCTCGATGCAGTTAGACCACACCAGGCAGCTAAGACTAGGAGACACCCAGCTACAGAGCAATCAGACGTAAATTTTGGTGCCAATATTCTTACCAATAATGCAGCTGCCTCAACCTCTGGCTCTGATCACGAAAAGAGTTCACCCCTGGTCTCCCCCCACACAATAGAGCCACTGCACACAGGTGTACAAAAGAAGCAAAGCACTAGACAAGAAGGTGGAGAGAATAAAGGGGAGCCAGTTTATTCTGTGGTACAGAAGAAACCAAAGGCCTTCAGTGTCTCAGACTTGACAGAAGAGCCACCCCCAGTGCCCCCAATGACAGCAGAGGCACTCTATACGGCATTACAGAAACCAAAGAAGATCTCAACACGTTATTATTCAGCGATTATAACTGATGAAAGTCTACCACAGATGGCTGCTTGCTATGATCGTAAAGAGGAAAACCCTCCAATTAAAGCCTCAATTTCTATGGAGCAAATCCTAAAGGAGGAGGTATCTAAATCTGGCACTCTATCATCAATTCAGCAAAATCAGGAAATGGATTGCTTTAGGCACCCTAGTACTGTTGAATCAACCTACCCGAGAACATATGTATACGAAGATGAACTACAGACTGATCTGTAAGAGTTTAGCGGGACACAAACACTTTCAACTTTTAGATTGATTTATCTTACAGAAGAGTGATTGAAAATTACACATAAGTAGTATTGATACATGTATAACAAAACATACTGGTAGTTTTTCATTCAGTTTCCATTTCCATGGCTTTGGGTTTGGACTTTGCAGCCTGCCTCTGCTTCTGGACCTCTTGTACCTTTCTTGCTGTGACTGCAAGGAAGAAAGTGTAATTATGCTTGTGAACATACTGTATGATTGTGTATCGTACCTTCAGGATCTTGGAGGAGATGGATGCTCTTTTCAACTTCTTTCTTTTCTGCTTCATCCTGCAGCTTAAGACCAGCTTTCAGTCTAGAGAGGAGGAAAGAGAGAGAGAGAGAGAGAGAGAAAAAGAGAGGGATAAGTGGAATCAATGCTGCTACAGCTATATACAGTGATGCTAAATGCAATACATAGCTAGGTAGTACATTCAATTCAGAGCAAGCACATCAGTTATGTTGTAATTTTGCTTAAAAGACCGACCTGTTTTTGATGAACTGTGCTTGCCTTCTCTCTCTGATCTCTCCCACTCTCCGCATGGCTCGCACTGAGTACCGAAAAGCACCAACAACACACACATAAATGACATAGCCAATTACAAAGAGACAGGGGTCGCCAGATTGCCCCATCTTGGCCTAATTCACTAGAAAACGAGGAGGGTCACTGCAATCAGAGGCAGACACTCAACTGACTGTGTACGCACTCTTGGTAAATCGATACAGCTACTCCTACAGATGATAATGACCTCTTTTTACTCCAAAACCAAACAGTTAGTAAACTACATTCTTAGCTACACGAAGAGGAACTGGGCTGTGTAGCTATGAACGTGTTGCAAATGCACATGTACTGTGGCTGTCACGGAACAAGTACAGAGCAATTAAATGAGGCACACGGCAAAACGGTCACAGTTCAAGTGCGACGGTACACACCTGTAACTAGCTATATAGATAATGGTATATAAGTGCCTGAACTAATCTCTATGACTTTGTGGCATGCGTATACAGCAGCTATACACAAATCGATGTACGTGTATATAGCACACCTGCCAAAGCTAATGGATAGAAACACTAAATTGACATAGATTCACACGAACTGTTGTCTAACCTGCACATGTATATGTACAAGAACACACAACTGAGCTATAACTGTCCCTCAGAAGCAAAAGTAATGTGAGATATCTATAGAAAGTAGCAACGGAACTGAAGCATGTTATACTTGCTTCCTTTTCATTCACAGAAAGATAGAAGATTGTAAACTAGTGTGGCTGACTTAAATATCCTAATTCTATTGCTATACAAACATTTACTTCACAGTGTACACAGCCATAGTGATTGAATAGGCAAGTTTGAGGCAACCCTGTCCATCACACTGAAGCTACTACCAGCAGTCTCTCTCTATTGTGCATATGGCTTCCCTGATATACCTGTTTGTTGCCATAACTGGCGATTATACTTGACAGGAACGTTTCTTCTTCTTTCAAACTCAAACGTGGCATCCTAAAGGAACAGAGTGATGCAATAAGGTATTGACTTACAACTGAAGCACCCAACTGTGCACTACAATAGTATGTACACTTATTATAACCTGACTGTAGAGAGGTTATTCAAAATTAATACATACATACCATTGTGAGTTCCTTTCCGTGAGCTTTTCTGAATGCTTTAGTCCACCTGACCTTACGGGGATTGCGCTTTCTCTTAAAGGCCTTGTGACACTTGGAACGACAAAACCTGAAAGTCTGTAGCCATTTTTATGTATGTATATTATTGATCAATGTACAAATATGTAGTTGAATACGTGGCAATCCATGATGCATACAAAACTCGGCAAATTTTTGGCTATAATTTTACTACCTTGCAGTCGTTCCGGACGAACATAATTCCGTGACCAGG
Source organism: Stappiaceae bacterium (assembly GCA_964291365.2). Lineage (GTDB taxonomy): Bacteria > Pseudomonadota > Alphaproteobacteria > Rhizobiales > Stappiaceae > JBDWFY01. The sequence goes on along the minus strand of OZ220043.1, from coordinate 636,768 downwards.
GTAAACTGGAGAGGAACAGAAATAGCATTTCTCAATCCTCATCCTTAAGGATCACACGTGGTTGATGTTTTCTAAATGCTGCACATCATACATCTTTTCTAATTGAAGCGCACCACAAGGTGCCTCTACCTCTGGTGCCTCGGTAATGAATGATCGTGGTAGAAGCAGACGTCTATTCGTCTTGATCTTTATAGTGTGCTGTCACGCAGTCGGTCTGCTAGTCTTCTGCCAGGGATTCCTCCTCAAGAGGGTCGAAATTCCCAAATACAGTCAGTGCAGACCATATTCTCAGCAATACCACTCCTTTGGAGATGACCATATCGACTCAGCTGCTCATATCTCATGCACTGGGTATCCTAGGAGATTTAAACGAGTGCTCTGGCTTCTTATTGATGCGCTACGCTATGATTTCCTTGTGTATGACGACCACCTAGACCCGATACCCATCTATCGTAACAAACTCCCCTACGTTCGTGATCTACTTCGAGAGCGACCAGCGAATGCAAAGCTGTTCAAATCCATCGCTGATCCCCCCACGACTACCATGCAGCGTCTGAAGGCCCTTGCGACTGGAGGCTTGCCGACGTTCATCGATATCGGTAGTAACTTTAACAGTTATGAAATTCAAGAAGATAACTTAATCTACCAGTGTAAGGCCCACTCAAGAAATGTTACCTTTATGGGTGATGATACATGGCTGGGACTTTATCCTGGGATGTTTAACAAGGCATTTGACTATCCGTCATTGAACGTAAAGGACCTCCATACTGTGGATAATGGAGTGATTTCTCACCTACTGCCCGAGCTGGCACTGAAAGGTGCTGATTTTATCATTGCTCACTTCCTTGGTGTGGACCATGTTGGTCACACATATGGTCCTAGTCACTGGACAATGGGTGATAAGCTCTCGCAGATGAATGACGTAATAAGGTTAGTCCTGCCCTAAATATACCAATTATCATGGCACTTGTAGATCTATGCAGATGTTGAGTGGGGAGCTTTTTGTAGTAACACCATTCCTACTTACGATTGAAATTTTTAAGCTCCAAGAATTGTGCTATTTATCATACTGTAGGTCAGTGGTCACATCGCTGGATGACGATACAATAGTGTTTGTGTTAGGTGATCATGGTATGACCTCGATGGGGGACCATGGAGGGGAGACAGAGCTGGAGACTGATGCTGCCCTCTTAATCTACTCCCCAAGACCAATCTTCAACCCTCACCAAGTAAGCTAGTGTACATGATGATCATGTAGTACAGTGCATGTAAGTACCATAATTCGCAAAATTTTCGTTGTTAAAAATTTTTCATTCCACCCAAAACAACGAAAATTTCTTACACGAATATTATTTACCAATAGTATTATACGTAGCAAATATATGGCACACACATGAAATAGACGAAAATATTGTTACACGAAAATTTCTAACATAAAATATTTGCGAATGAAAATAATGCGAATTACGGTAGTTTCCGAGGCTCATGCTGTTGCTCTGCCTAAATATTTGTGTAAGCATATATTTATATGATGTGGTGTGTGCCAATATTGATTTCTATAATATTATCTAGCCATCAGGACGTTCTATCAACCAAATTGACATCATACCCACTGTTGCCATGACGCTTGGCATACCCATTCCCTTCTCCAGTCTTGGCATGATCATCCCTGAAGTGTTCCTACCTTATCAGGAGTCAGATTCCGATTCCGATTCCAAGAAGTCCTTGAATGATGGGTTTTCTGGACAAGTCACGACAGACTTTTTGGTAGCGCTGCAGGAGAATGCACTGCAGATACAAAACTACCTCATGACCTATGCCGAGCACTCAGATGATTTTCCATCAAATGTGTTTCAATCACTGCAAGATAATCTAAATCATGTACTTGAACTTCACAAGAGCATGATCAACATCAGGCCATCACAGGAAGAGCTCACAAAAATTGCAGCTGCTTATGTTGACTACATGAAGGAAGTGAAGGTGATGTGTCAGAGCATTTGGGCAAAGTTTGATGACGCCTCAATTACTAAGGGACTAATTCTGCTTCTCCTCTCTGTTGTCTTTGTGCCGCTGATGCTTATTGACATTGAAAGTAGTGCCTATACTTTGAGAAAGGCATTACCTTATGGCGCTGTATGTGGACTTGGAGTCACCGCTGTACTTACTTTGTTCTTTGTTCAGCTTGAGCTTACACTTAGTGGTATTATATCCCTGGTACTTATCCTGTCCCTCTACAGCTTAGTTGCAACTATCACCATCTTCATTCTATTCTCCAGTCTAGCCATCTTCCAGTCTTTGAAGGCCATGCTACATGGAAGAAGACTTCTCTTGTTCATGAAACAAGTTTCAGTTCTACAGCTACTGTCTATTGCAATTACAATCCTTTATGGTGTGGCAATGCTTTCTAACAGTTTTGTCCTCTACGAAGCAGACATGGTGAATTTCTTCCTTCAAAGTCTGCTAGTCTGTTTCGCTATTAGAAGTCTTCAAGTAGAGTTCAACAATGATACTAACCTAATGCTTAACAAAGCTATGCTGATCCGAGTGGCTAAAACAACTCTACCTCACATCGGTGCAATGGTGTGTGTTCGTTCAGTGAAGATTTTCTACACATGCAGAGACTTACAGATCCAAGATGGATGCGTAGCTACCACTTTCATTCATGCTCTGCCAGTGGCATATGAGTTTCTTGGTGGATGGCTTGCCTATTTGAGAATGGCTCTCTCTTGTGCAGCTGTCGTCTCAGTTCCTGTTGGATTTTTACTGTTTGTGCGTAGAAGTACAGGAGCTAGACACCTGAACCAGTGGCTACTTTATGCGGCAAAATACGGATTTCTTTTCACTATCTTCTGTGTGTGTGGATTTTGGATGTTGCTCTGTCTTCCTCAAACAGATTTAGAGAACCTTGCTCCATGGATTCATGTGGCTCTGCCTAGGATTGTCTATCTTATCAGTGCTGTTGCTATGGTGCTCTGTATTGTGATGCCTTTCAAGAGAGTGGAGAGAGTTCTGACTTTGAATGATAGTACAAGGAAAGAAAGACACATTCCCAATCAAGCTGAAACACAAAGACCAAGGCTAAGAAGACCAAAACTACGTGATGCCCAGCCAGTTGACCATTTCTCGCAAGATGCCATCGATATCCATCCATCTCTGACAGCACTCATTCCTCTCATCAATCTCTTTCTTTTGGTGGCCCTGTGGATCCCAGTCGCTCTCATTCTCAATGACAGCATAGCTCTGTCTGCTGTCATCATGGCTGCTCAAGTGGCACTCACAATCAAAGGCTTGAAAGACAGGGAATCAGGTTTGTACCTAAATTGGCATTCATATTCCCACGCTATTGGTTCTCCTAATAACTGGCAATAAGCTAGTTTGCTACCATGAATGTACTGAAATTAATTTTAGTGGCTGAACATCTTCCTCGTAGGTTCTTCTTGGCCAGTGTGTGTGCTGTGGGGTCTAATGAGCTTCCAATTCTTCTTTGGATTTAGTCACCATGCCATTGTGACTAGTCTGAGATTTGAGGCAGGCTTTGTTGGTCTCCATGGAGAGATCCACGCATATAATCTTCCCATTGCTGGCGCCCTAGTCGGACTCAATACCCTGGCCTCACAGGTAAATAGGTGCTACAGGTAAATAGGTGCTACATGTATTTACCATTAAATTTCATTAGCAGATCTTATTACCACTATAGAGTTAATTAATTCCTCTATTTATCATTCATTCTCACTAGAGCTATTAAAATGCTATTAACTGCTATTCTCGCTACAGCTTCTCTTTGGTCTGGGGCTGCCTTTGCTTCTGCTGTTGGATCTAAACCAGCCAGAAAACAACACAGTGAACAAGAAGACGCCTTCTGATAAACTTTTCAGGATTATCCTCCAGTATATTGCCTTTCACTCAGTTAAGGTGAGAGTCATAATAGATTCACCAGACCCTTCCCACCACCCACCTGCTTTCTGTAATATCCAAAATTAGTGAGAAGGCAAGCAGTAGTAAAATGATTTTTTTGTTTTGTACAGATGCTAGTGACTGTGTTGGCAGCTTCGATCCATCGAAGACACCTCATGGTTTGGTGGGTGTTTGCACCTAGGTTCATGTATGAAGGAGCATTTCAGATGACTGCAGATATTTGCTCCCTTCTCATCTACTTATTTGTATATAGACTTGAGAATCTGCTTAGCTCTCATAGTAGCATCCATCCACTAACTTCATAGCTTTAATTTTCTACATGTATCAATCATTTTATAGTGCTAATCACTGACCTAGACCACAATAATATTATTTATTCAAAAAATTATAGGTAGCACCTCGTGGGTGTTGCCTAATAATTTATTACAACATGAGGCAATATTGGTGTTTTAAGATTACTTGGGTTTTCTTTTGAGTTCCTGATAAAATTTCTCTCTTCTTTCATCCCTCTGTCGAAGTGCCTTTGCATCTTGTCTTTCACGCACCTCCAGTGGGGCGTCAAATTTACTCTTTAGTATACGGATCACGGATGGTAAGCTGATTCCAAACTTTGCGGCAAGCTTCTGATTGGTCCATTCCTCTGGCTGCATCTGTTTAAGGTTTCTTAGGTGCTCCATTTGTTCATGGGTGAGTCTTCTCACTGGCTGCCACTGGTTGTGGCCAAGTCTCTGCTTCTTTCGAAAATCTCTCCAGTTCTTGCCTTCTAATTCAGCAGGCTTCTTGGCTCTGGATAATACAGAATATTTTGAAGCTCATTAACATAGGCTTGAGCACATAATTTGTACATGCATACCTTTGAGTTGCTGGATAATCAGTGTCAGTGAGTTCAGTCTGATAGCTCCTGCAGATTTCTGCTGCTCTCCTCATGCTTCTCTGACATACTCTGATACTGCTAATTCTGATAGCTTTGAAAGACAGCATAACACTGGATGCTAGAAGTATGATTGGTGCGCTGATATTGGAAAACCGCATGCAACCCGCTGGAGCAAGGGAAGTTCCCCAATTAGAATCTGCACTCAAACTTGAGGGGTGCATTATTTGGGGCTTTATCGAACCATGCCGAAAAAATTTAAGGGAGAGAACAGTAAGGCGGCAGCTGCCAGGGATAGGAAACAGGCAGCCAAACAAGAGGCAGACGAGAGAAGGAGACAGGCTGAAGAAGACGCATACTGGAAAGACGACGACAAACATGTTCAGAGAAAACAAGACAGAAAGGTACCAGAACAACACACCTCTACTAGTTTGTAGGAGACTTACTATAATTTGGCTATAGTGCATGCTGGCTGTTAAAGTCTACTAGTTGATTATCTACTATCATAGGCTGAACGTGAAAAGAAGCGACAAGAGCAACTTGACAAAAAGCAGGAGGCTAAACTCTTACTAGCTGAAGAAGAGGCAAAGCTTGGAGGGAAAGCATCAAAAGGAGGAGGAGGAGGGGCAACAAAAGTCACCCGTGCTCAGATTGCCGAAGCTGAAGAACAACGAAGGAGGGAGAGTGAAGCATCGGGTGCTTCTGCTCTCCCCAAGAGGCTCTCTATCGATGAACCAACTCTTGAACTCAATCCTAACCGTGAAGCTCAGCAGAGACGAATGGCAGGAGAGCTAGAAGCAAGAACTGTAGACGAGGCTATAGCAGTACTGAGTGTTGGGGGACAGGAACCTCAAGATAAACATCCAGAGAGACGAATGAAGGCGGCATATGCAGCCTATGAGGAGAGGGAGCTGCCTCGTTTGAAAGAGGAGAACCCGAATTTGAGAATGTCTCAGTTGAAGCAGCTGCTTAGAAAGGAGTGGATGAAATCACCAGAAAACCCCATGAACCAACACCATATTGCTAAAAGATGATGTACATGTCAATAATCTCACATAATGTTGTCGGTTGGATGCTTATTGCGCATGCGCATAACTATTGCCGACCTTTGCTGAGTCAGCGAGACACGTCATTCGCAAAGAAGAACGAACAAGGAATGGTCTGAATAAGTTGTTTCGTGATTCCGGTGGCGCTGCTGCTGTGGAGGGTGGTGATCAAGCCTCTGGTCGACTGGTGGAATGGGGTAGCTCCGGAAGGGAAGGCAATCAAGGCCTCGGAAACAAAAAAAGATCCAACAAGCCAAGGCCAAGATCGGCAAAAGGGCCCCGCCTCCCAAGAAGATCAGTCGAATGTCAGGTAAGTTACTTTAATATTATAGCTTCAGTTAGATTTCTATGATGCTACACACACTTTTTGTGTTTTTTTAAATATACAATAGATAAGTTTACGTAGACTATTAGTCTAGTCTTATCCATGATCACACACACACACACACACACACACACACACACACACACACACACACACACACACACACACACACACACACACACACACACACACACACACACACACACACATACACACACATATACATACACACACACACACACAGGCAAAGGATCACTGCTGAAGCAGAGGGTCTGGCCGCCACCACCACCAAAGTCACCGACTCATGCAAGACATGATAACAGCCGTCACCTTCATCAACGCTGTGAATTAGATCCATAGAACTCTCTTCACTTGTGTTCTCTCATGATGGCAGCTGCTGAAACTTGGTCATCACCAAGAGGCAGATAGCCTGAAGTTATGGAGCTCTCTTTCACAGCAGTTTGTATTAATAATTTTAGCAACCTGGATAAACATCCTATTTATCATTGCCAAAATAATATTATCAGTTTTCACCAATAATTATCATTAGCTAAGGAGATGATACTGTTTGATTTTCTATGAACACATAATAATATTGTAGATACCTCTGAATCAGATCTAGCTCATGTTAGCCACATGATTGTGACACCAGGTTCCAATCTATGTTAGTCACATGATTGTGACACCAGGTTCCTCCCTTGACCACCTCCCACCTTGATAAAGCCTGTTCCCATAAGAATACAGAAGCCTAACTGGCTGCAGTAATGTCCGCAGTCACCCTTACCAGCGTTCCAGCATCGATGCTCGGAAGGTTGGGGAGGTGCAAATTTTTTTGGCTTTAATTTTTTTTTCTTCTTGGGCCAAAGGAACAATTTTTTTTACACGTATTCAACAAACTTTTGGTTGTCCAAATTTTTATGCATCCATTGCATAACTTTTTTCACAGTGTTGACAGGAAATAGAAACAAAAAATTAATGTTATGCCAAGTTGCAGTAACATGGTGTACACTGTTACAAAAACTAGGGTAGAAAGTTACTAGAAACAGCTTTTTGTATATTTAATATAAACTGGGGTGAATTGAACAGACAGACAAAATTAAGACAAAACAATTTTGCTACCACATAGAGCTACATTATAGTGACCATGACAACCCACATGCAATAATCACAAGGATAAGATATAGGAACTACAAAGCTATTATTACTGCCAAATCTTTTGTACACCACTGAGGTGATGGGGGGAGTGAGAGACCGAGAAAAAGAAGGGAGAGGGAGAGAGTGAGAGTGTATTGTACACATAAGTGTTATGCCATGGATGATCGATGAAGATGTTTGCAAGTTTAACGTTTAAAGTGCTGAAACGGATGTGTCTAGACGAGGTCTCTTAGACGCAGCCAAGTCCTCACTGTCTAATTCTCCCACGTCTCTCGCAGTCCGTCGAAGCAGACTGTCCGACTGTGATCGAGAGCTGATCATTACATCAGAGCCATTGATGAATTGATTGGCTTGTGCTTCAGCGTCTGATTCCTGTGAACCCAGACCACCGCCTCTGTCTCGGTTAGCACTCAGCGACACGCTAGCACCAGCAGGAGGACCCCCACTGCTGCCTACACCTCCCACACCATGACCTACTCCCTGGGAACCTGAACAAGGGCAATGGATTTCAATTATGTGCAAAGAAATGGTGAATAAAATATCATAATGGACACAAGTGCAGCACTACTGAACTTAGCATCTTAACCTAATTTTACAGTTACGCCTATCAAACCTATAAAAAGCTATGCTAAAACTCAATGCCTAGACAGTAGAAAGTAGTGTACTTTTTGCAGCTCAGTCATTGTACAAACATTGATTTGGCTAGACAGCAAGCTATACTTCATACTGATTATACTCATATATGTACCTGTTCCTTCCAACTGCCCTCCTGCTCCTCCCCCTATCTGTGATGTTCCCCCGTCTCCCCCTGGAGGTCCCTCGGGTCCTCCTCCCCCGTCACTCCTAGGCTGCTGGTTCTGCTGTTGGTGTTGCTGGTGCATCATGGACGTCATTTGTGAGAAGAGTAGCTGCTGTTGTAGGAGTTGTGTCGTTCTCTCGTACTGCTGCTTAAGCTGTTCCAGATCCTTCATCATACTTGGATTAATGCCAGCCGAGGCCAGTGATGATGGAGGGGGAGGTGCTCCATGCCCCCCTTGGCCCCCCTGGGAAGTATTCATTAATGGGTGTTGTGTCCGATCGTACGTTGGAGTGAGCAAAAACGGTTGCCCCATGTTCTGAGCTTGTAGTACGAGGTTTCCCATTCCCTGCCCACTAGCCGAGGGCTGGATGCTCACTGGGAAGGCAACAAGGGCAGCAGATCCACTATCCCCTGAAGCACCTCCTGGAATGGAATGGAATCACTAGATAACAATAAATACAAGACTACACATACAATGTACACCATAGGCAGCTTAGAACAAAGTTAATAAGACGTGCATTGTAACCTATCCGAGGTGAAATAACTATCTAACAATTTGACATACAATTTTCAACTCTGCAGCAAAATTATGTCACATATAGCATAAATCTGGAAATTTTCGTTTTTTTTTTTTTTAAATATCTTCGTAGTCGATGGCAGCTATGAAAATTAATCTTATGAAAATGCATGCGCACTATTGACGTTGACGTGGTAAGGGGTCATTCCTATGAAATTTTTCAAATGAAGATTTATCATATGAAAGTTTCCTAACACGAAAATTTCCAGATCTACGGTAATGTACTAACGTCAGCCTTAACTGCTTTGATTACAAGCCACTTTTGAGCTATACCTGGATGTCCTCCTCCAGCTCCCCCCACGGCACTTGCACCTCCACCACCCCCACCACCCCCACCCCCACCAGCACTCGCTGCACCACCAGGCATCTGTCCAAAGGGGAAATCCCCCATAAAGCTGGAGAACAGTGGAGGAAGACTGCTAAAGATGTTGGGCGTGGCCAGGGAGAGGATGGGTGTGGTCAGAGACTCGGTGCTTGTGGTCGTTTGGTTGGCAATAGCAGGGGCCTGTCCCATTCCCCCTCCTCCTCCGGCTCCAGCCGCCTCTGAAGCTCCGCCTCCTCCTGCGGCTGTATTGTTAAGATCAACTTGAGCCAGTGGAGATGTTGCTTGCTGTACAAAAGGAAGATAAAAATTCACACAATAATAGTCAGGATTTAACTACAAGTAAGGCCACGCCAAATTAATTTCTTGTTCAACGGAACACCAGAGAAATGAAGTAGGGTTGGTAGGTGGGAAAGAAAATAAATAAAAATCAATTAAAGATGATGTCACTTCCTGTTATTGCTTCCTGCTGTGATATAGAAAGTCGACGTCTTTACTAAAACATTAGCTTTGGTACAAGCAAAACCAGCAGCCTAGTATCTCAAGTCCTTTAGCCAGAATAACATACAAATCTAGTGTTCTACAAAAGAAATCACATGGCTAGCAACATTGTGTTTGACCTTTTTCTTTTATTCTTTGGTATCAGCAAAATATAGGATCGGTCGGGTCCATTGAACAAGAAATTAAATTGGCATGGCCTAATAGTAAAGAATATCTCTATCCACTTTTACTCCATGCTCTAGCTTTGTAATGGACATCCACAGACCATAATTTAAAAATTATAATCACTCACAGTCCTTGGGACGAATTCTTTCTGTCCTGGTATATAGACTCTTAGCTGTGGCTTTGCTCCGGGTCGACTGCCCTTTTCACCTCCTCCCCCTGCTTCCTCATCCTTGTTATCAGGCTCCTCCCCTCCGTCCTCGGGGGAGTCATTCTGATCAATCATACCCTCATCTGTAGCACTTTTGGAGCTTCCTGGACCTGTGTACAATAAAATAACAAATATACCATTACATTCAGTGTACCATTAATATCTTGCTTTAGCCAGCCCGATAACATTAAAATCTTGAGTGAGGCTGGTTAGAACTGCCAAGATTTAAAGCGACTACTGGTCTGGCTCTTTTCAACATTTCATCCAATTTGAGCCTATTAATTAGCTTGGTAAAATTATTAACAGCTTCAAGTGTTGCTCAAATGTTTAATATTCTCATCTCCAGCCCCCATTCCATTCCAGGAATGTAATGCTTGGAATTGGGACACCAGATAATGGATAGATACAATAGGTATTAACCTGGTAGAGATATGTAATTTCGTCCACTTCCTGGTAGGTGGAGCTTGAGTGTCTGATTCCTGATCATCTGCAGCCTGGTGGGTGTGTTTGCTGGTGGAGGCATGGGTGACTTCTGACCAGTCTTACCAGCCATACCAGCTGGACTGGCACTCGATAGATCACTGGGGAAGAGGAAGAATAAACGGTGAATTATACCTTATTTTTTAGTTTATGCACAAACAAACTTCAGCAAATTATCGAGGCTCAATATTTAGTCGCCTTCAATTACTCTCACTTAATCTTCATGTATCATCAATTTTCATCAAAAATATTTGATGTTCAACCTACACAGCTGCTATGATAAATACCTCTGTGGTGAGAAGAGGCTAACACTGGAGGCAGAGGAGAGAGGACCACCCGAGCTCCCTGAGGACTTCTGTGTCTCCAGCTGTCCCTTCAGATGCTGGTGGATCTGACGATGAACTGTGTTGGTGTTTGAGACCGGGACAGAGACAGGCATAACGGAAGGAATGGAGGCTGGGGCACTACCCAGGGGGGTCTGTGTGTAGGTGTGTGTATGGGAGCGCATGTGTATGTATAAATGCAATGAACTGTGTATGTGTGCAATATTTTGAAGAAACTAAGAGTAAGAAAACTATTGCAGACCAATAAGAGGAGCATGCATATGGGGAGGAGAAGCAAACATCCCCTTTACTCTAAGGTAAAATTGTGACAGGAGGGAGGAGGCCCAAAACACTTACCTGTATTCCATGGCCCTGGACTGGTTGCTGTGGCAGCTGGTTCTGGCGAAGCAAGTGATCAAACTCCTCATCAATCTTCCTGTAGCTCTCTTGGGTGTGAGGAGTCACCAGAAAGTTCTATATCCAACATGCATATATGCAAAATGTACAGAAAAAATACGAATCTTGTCAATTTGTAGTGGCATGACAACAGTATGACAGTTTTTAATGTGGTATTCTTGGATTTTAGTACTGTTATGACTTCAAGTACCTACTAACATTGTCAGTATTGCACTTCTTTCATGCAGTGTATTGTGTTGTGTGTTGGACAGTAAAAGCATGAATGAAGCATATTCAAGAGAGAACACAAGGCAATGAAACATTACAAGGATCTATTTCTGAGCCAGCTAGGAACAAAGGTAGAGAAAGCCAATACTTACAGTGTGAGCACTGTCCTCCTCTCCTGATTCATCCTGACCTCCTCCCTTCTCCTTCTTTGTAATGTCCTGTGTGTATGTGTGTGTAGGCACAGGCACAGCATGACACAAACAAAACATCAGGTGATTGTATTAATACGGTACACAGAGGTTGAAGTCATACATAGTCTGATTATTGAGGCAGCACTTGTGCGTAACCATTGCTAACATACAACAATCCATTCGATGCATATCTGCACATAATATCAGTGGTCTTTACATCAATAGCATCAGTGAACATTCCATGCATGTACATGTACAGTCATTACAGAGAAGATCCATAAGTATGATGTTATATAGCTAGCAAACACTGAATGTGCATATACACAGAAATACCACACAGGTGCTAGGCACCTTAGAGGCTCTGCCTTTTGGTTGGTTGGGATAGGCGTGCCTGATAAGGCACTGGGGTGGTTTCCCCTAGGATTTATAGAAGACAAGCTTCTTAAACTTTCATGTAAGTAGTACGTAAAAATATTGTACTATGCTCTGTATCGATTCCATATCCATTTAAAAAAAAAAGGAAAAATACTATTATGCGCTATCATACAATTCAGTGCCCTCACATCAAGAATATCTGCGTTGGTTTTGCTTTCGTCAGGGTCCTTAAACTCAGTGTAGCGGATGAGGATGGAGTTCATGTTGCTGCTGGCATACTGGTACAGCTTCTTGTTGCTGGTGATCATGATGACAGCGATCTCCACATCGCAGAGGATGCTCAGCTCGTAGGCTTTCTTCAGCAGGCCAGCTTTACGCTTGCTGAAGGTAATCTAACATGCATACAAAGAGTTCATAAAGTTAATACATGTATGTACAGTTCAAACCAAATGTAAAATACATGCTTTTATATACAATAAGTATCTCTCTCTCTCCCACCTGTCTGTTTCGTTCATCTTGGATTCGTGTGATTGCGATTTTCTTCCTCCCCATGACCCACACCTAGCACCAGTCTTATCACAGATAAACAATCTCAGTTGTTACTTATTGTTCTTGAAAGACAACAACTTTTGCTGTAGGAAGTAACCAAGCCAACAGCAATATAAATTTTGGCTACATTCAAGGTGACATGTACATTATCACTCGATAATGGTTGAGGTGTGAGTATTACTGTGTTCGGTACACTACATAAAAAAGCACCAGAATAATATACCCAGGGGAACACTGGCAGATTAGTGAAAGTAAAAATGAGATGGCTACACATAAGTATGTATGTGGTATAAAACATGGTACATGTGACCACACACACACACACGTACTCCTACTCACAGATTATATACTTGCACACACACATAACATACATGTATGCACGTTGTTTAAATTTGAATACATACACTAAAACAAATACCATAGCCAAATGGACAGTCACGTCAGGCAGCAAATGGCACACATACATGCAGCTAGTTATTAAGTACATGTACACAATAAACTGTGACTACAACATCATGTAACTAAAGATTCTCTTTTTTTTTATGAAATTTAGCTTGCTTCCTAAACCTAAACTGGATATAAGGTTCACACAAAAACATTGACTGAGTCATAAGATAAGGGTAGTTGGGCTTAGGGATGGGTCCGGGTACGCTATAAGCTTGTACAGAAAGCTCTGTTGTGGCACTCCACAGTATTCAATTGGCATTTATAAAGAAGGAAATGGGTCCAGAGGTAATTCAAATCGCCAACCTATTTTTAGTAGAGAGAATGATTAGGCATTTTTTCTTCACAAATTCCTACACACGCGCGCGTCTAAATATTATTCAGTAAGATAAGTCATCGTTGACCTATTTTTGTCCCGCCCAGCTATTTTTATAACCACCTAGCCGGCCGAACAGCTATAAATAGCTCCGGGCTGACCCAAAAGGCTAGCTTTCTACGCACAAAAAAAAAGTTACCTGTGCTTCAAAGAGGCTGTTCAGGGCGATGGACTGTAGCAGTAGAAATGGCAGCGAAAGCTTCTTGGTTCAATTCAGCTCGGTAGAGATGGCTTACTTTTGTGACCTGGTGTGTTTTGGATCACGTGCGGTCCGGTTTAATAACTTTGGCGGTCGCTTTGAAACGTTGGCTGAGGTATCAAAAAGCTCTCTTTCGTGCGGTTGACCGATTCCAGATGTACTGATGCTCCTATATGGATAAATGTATTCATCCCACCTGCAGCTGCAAGGCGTACAGGGAGCCAAAAGGAGCCAAGGGGTAAGTTTCTATTTAATGCGCACCAAATCACATGCTAGCATGCTCATCCATCACCCCATAATCTCAGTACTCTTCTACAATTGAGAACTGGGTGCCAAGAATGCGGCCATCAAGCATCACTCCATCGTAAGCTGACATCAATTGATCGGTACATCCAAGACGAAGTGAAAAAGGCCAAAAAGTTTACACAGTGTAGGCACCTGATCCTGACCAGGGAAATCCCCAGGAGCCCCTTGTTTGAAACCTATGATCTCATTCCCCTGCCCAGCGAGGATCAATGCACCAGTGAAAATCATGCAAGTTATACATGCGCACTATTGTAAATATTCACTACACACTGCCAAACAAGTTATTCACACACTGTCTTTTTGCAGGAAGGAGGAGTACAGTGCACCTGTAAGGGATTTGAAATAGACTTGGCTCGCCTGTGGCAGAAATTTAGGACTCACAACCTCGATTATGTACGCACAGAACTACCTAAGGCCATGTGCTCATTTTGCAGTCATGCATTGTCCAAACACCTCTCCAGTGAGTCGGCTACTGTGCCTCCAAACCAAACTGAACATGCTCACATTGCATCGAGCAATAACTACAGACCACTAGTACTAAAAGCCTCAGCCGACATTGCAGTCTCTGTGGCGCTTGGAAAGAGTACTAGCTTATTGCTACCGACAAGTATGGACCAGTGCAAACAAATGATGACCGTTCTACTTCACGGAGTGGGGGACAGCAAAGAAGTTGAGCTGTGTCTTGTTACACATGACTTTAAACCCTTAGAGGTGGCAGTAGCCGAAGAAGATACGCAGCCATCTTCTAATGACCAATGCAATGGTGAAGAGACAAGTGTACAGTCATTGAGGAAAAATGGCGAGGGGAGGGAGGAGCAAATAACTTCAAATGACGTTAGGGTGGAAGATAAGTCCTCTACAAAAGGCAAGAGGCCAACAAAAAGAGGGACCAAGAGAAAATCATCAGAGAATAGGTCACCTGTGCCACCCGAATCAAAACGAAGAAGTCTGAGGATTGCTGAAATGAAGAAGAAAAAGGACGAGGAAAAGGTGAAATTTCACACAGTGGATGAGAAATGGCTGAAAAAGTACAGAGGCAAGAAAAGTAAGATAGAAGCCCTCCTGGAGAGGAAGGGTTGCTCAGAGATGAAAATCGAGCAGGACAATGTGACACTATCGCTATCTGATTCTGAAGTCAAATACTTTAGTGGCAATGCTGTGGAGTTTGTCCAGTCTTTGTCAAAGGATACAAGCTTCAGGAGATGTGGAAAGCTCCCATCAGTATGTATGACTAGCTATGTAAATGCATGTTGTATGGTAAATCCAGTAGGGTGCTATGCTTAATGACATTCATGAGCTTTAACTGTAGTTTTGTTCAAGATCAATCCTAACCTGTTTAAAATGTTTTTACATGACAATAAGTTTGTCTCACTTCATTTTCAGAATATATCCTCTGAGTCCCATTTCATAGCAGCTACACACCAGGTGGAAATTCATTGCAGTCAAGAGGAAGAAGGGGAGAAGGAGACCAACTCATCTCCATCGCTACCCTCCAGCTCCCAGCAGCAACGACAGCAGCAGCTCTCTGTTGTCCTAGTTGCTGTTGCATCTGAAGATAGTGGTATGATCTATACAGCACCCCTGCTATCAGACAACACACAGACCAATCTTCTCTGGACTCCTCTTTCCTTCTCAAATTTTCCATCGACAAAGATTTCTAGGTAAAAACAACTGTGTATGATTATTACTCTCAGGGCTTAATCTAGAAAACTTTCAAGGAGGGAGGGGAGTTATATCTGGGTGTTGCTAAATTTGGAGGATCTATGGATTAAAAAAAAATCCTGTCATGGTGAAAGTAAGGGCTAGTGTACTCAAATCCTGTTGTTATTTGCTTCAGTTTATCATGGACAGAAGCTGCAGAAGAAAGTCCATACGACGCATTCCTTTGTGCTGGCAGCAGTTTGGGAGGTCTCTACATGTGGACCTTCAAGCTACAGCACACCCCGTCTTTCTATAAGTAAGTCCTGACTGAGGGCCTCAGACTCTGAGCAAGAAGGATTTGTTAGACAATGATTGATTTGAATTTAGCTATGAAAGTGTACAGCTTGTGGACAGGATTGATTCTGAGCACACAAAGGACCAGATCACAGTCTGTGCCTGGTCTCCGTATAAAAAGTAAGTCAGTTTTAATCGAGACGATTAGTATCATGTCATCATAATGATAATGTACATGTATGTACGTGATAAAATAGATCTTTGGTAGCTGGTACAATCTGTGGAGAAATTCTTATCTACTCCGCTGATCTTGAGGTGCTTACAGGTCAGAGTATGGTTGTGATACAGCCTTCAAGTCGCAGTGTTCTGAAGCACATGCAGACCCTTCTAGTCTGTGGAGGAAGTGTACAGTGTCTGGCATGGTCCAAGGATAGTAGGTATGAAGAAGATATTCTGATGGTGTATGTGTTGGGATACTGTATAGCTAGAGTCCATTTAATTAGGGAGAAACTTTTGTTAGATTTCGAAATTCAAGTACTCTGTGACATACCCCTCCCCAAAGTTTATGCCAAAAAACTTCACAAAAGTTTTCTCCCTTTAAAGTTACCTGCTCTATACCACATTGATTTGTACTGTGCAGGCTCCTTGCTGTGGGAGGCAGTGATGATAACATCCAGATTCTCCAGAGTAGAGAACCAAAGACAACCACCAAACCAATAGCTCCATCCTCCATACTGAACTACTGTAAGCAGAACCAATTACTACGCTGTACTTAAACTTATTGTGGTGTGTATGATATTGTGTAGTTAAAATAGATGATTCTGAGACGAGACACAAGTTTGTGCACACTCACACCCTAGGAGGTAAGCAGGTTGCTATAGTAATGGCAAGGTTAATTACAGAAGTAATGTAAATGACCAATCTCTATAAATTCTGAATAGGCTACTGACATCAAGAGTATAACCCTCCTTCCTCTCTTGATGATAATGTAGAGAGTTTAATTTTATCTCCCTTATTGGAAAATTATGCCTAGATTGCCTACCTTTTTTTTTTTTTTTTTACAGGTCACCAGTCGTTCATTGCTGACCTGTGTTTCCTTGGCAGCAGCCATCGCTTGGTCTCCATTGGCTGGGACAGTCAGCTCCTCTTCTGGAATCGCCTTCTCCTCCCTTCTCTTCCCAAAACCCCCCTATCTTCTTCATCTTGTGCCGTCCATCACAACACCCAACACACAGAGCAGTCTGCCATAGCAGCTCTGCCTCACACAGAAGTGGAGCCTGTGGAGGGATTCAAGCTTGGGCCGTCAGCCAGTGTGGACTTTCTACCGCTGGCAGTGTACAATTTTCTAGACTTTGGACTATTTGTGTTGGTGCGAAATAGGCTGGGTGTTATGTATGTTGTCTTATACACAAGGTCATCATAACTTGGGTGTAGCCGTTTTCATTTATATTGTTCTATTCCTTGAGTAAAACTACATGATCAGAATCAAGATGTCTAAAGTGGCGCGAGCTATATAGCTATGGGACCGGGAGGAGGGGGTGGGGCTGATCACGTGATCTTGCGTAAAAATGGCAAGCTCAAACTCTCTAATCTTCTTTACGCTTTCTTTGAGCATTGCAACAGTTGCAGTGGCTATCCACGACGGCCAACAGCAGTTTCCCAACATAGTATTCATGATGGCGGACGATCTGGGATACGGTGATGTCGGATACAACGGTGGAAATGCGACGACCCCGAATTTGGACGCCATGGCGAGCGGTTCAAACACCGTCCACCTCACGCGATACTATAGCGGCGGTCCCGTCTGCTCACCGACAAGAGGAACGGTGCTGACTGGACGCAACCACAATCGATACTGCGTCTGGAATGCAAACACTGGAGGTGGTAGTGCAGACTTTGTGAAGCCGGAAACTATGCCACTGCCATACACGGAAGTCACTGTGGCGGAGATCCTCAAAAAACATGGATATCAGACTGCTATGTTTGGCAAATGGCACCTTGGAGACTTTAAGGCCTTAAAAGGTGGAAACAAGAAGTGGCCGGTCTCACATCCTGGTACGCATGGATTTGATACGTGGTGGGCAACAGAAAGATCGGCTCAAAGTGCAAACTTAAATTGTGCTTGCTTTGACAAAAAGATGTGCGTACTGGGCCACTATAAAGACGATCCAGCATGCACTAATTATTACACAATATCTGAAAATGGGACTCTGGAAGGGCTAAGCTATCCATTGAATGGAGATGACACTCACTTTATCGTAAGCCTTTTCGAAGAGTACCTCAAGAAGGCGACACAGACCAACAAACCTTTCTTTGTGTACCTTCCTTTTCACACCGTACACATCCGCTACCTCGCAACAGAAGGATATATTAGGAACTACACAGAGAAAGGCTACAGTCAACAGCAGATTGACTACTATGGGGCAATTTCAGCCATGGATGACGCAATAGGAAAAGTGCGCGACCTCCTTAAGAACTACAATGTCAGCAATAATACCATGCTTTGGTTCACGAGTGACAATGGCCCTGAGGTAGGTCAACCTGGTGTGACGGCTGGATTTAGGGGACGCAAAAGAAGTCTTTACGAAGGTGGTATACGGCTCCCAGGTCTCATTGAGTGGCCAGACATGATTAAAAAGAATGTGAAGTCTGACTATCCGGTAATTTCAAGTGATTTGCTACCAACAGCCTGTGATATTGTGGGCACTAGTCCACCTTCAGATCGCCCCATTGATGGAGTGTCTATCATGCCTTTTATAAAAGGCGACAAGACACAGAGGAATGTTTCCATCATGTGGGCATACAATATTCCACATAACTTTGATGGTGCATATCAGGCTGCAATCAGTGGAGACCAGTATAAGATCTATGCACTGTATGACAAAGGAAAAGTGAAATCGGCTGAACTTTATGATCTCTTAGCTGATCCATTTGAGACTAAGGATCTGTCTGATGAAAAGAAGGACATATACAATGACATGCTGGCTGAACTGGAACAATGGAGGCAGTCTGTTATCAAGAGTGCAACTGATGAAGTGAAGTGTTATGGAATATTGGGAATGGAAGTTGATGATGATTGAGAATGTTTTCAATATAATAATTATTATGTAACGATTGTTGTTCTTTTTCTGGGGACCTGTGCCCATTTTTTGAGTTGTTTTGAGGACTCTGTGCATTCAGTGCTATTCTTAGGCTTGTACTAGTTAGAGAATGTGCACAAGTGCATGCTTAATGCACGCTATGGATACATGAAGAATAATATAGCACGTGACTGATCATGAATGCTGATAATTGAATTTTATGCTTCTACATTATCACTAAGTTGTAATTGTCGGCACAAAGTTCTTTCCCTCATTCCAAGCTCCTCTTCCTTACATCCATCCTGCCAGAGGTGTACTAAACCTGGCTCCACTGCTCTGAAAATCTTCAACTGATTGTACTTGATAAATTCATTCAGCAAGTTCCAATTCTTCTCACTCTCTTCTCCACCCTGATTCCCATTTAGCACCTTGATAAGATCATAGTTGAATACACAGACAAGATGATAGCTCTCTGGCATCCAGGCTCCCATCTTCTCACTGATCTTGAACTTCGTAGCGTAGGGAAATACAATCCGTGACTTGTGAAATTCAGCTGGGTCATAAGGGCTGAATATCGTGGGAAAGTAGACTTGTTCATTTTCAACAGCATTCATTCGACATCTTTCTATGAATTGCATAGAGAAATCAATGTGGATATCAGCAAGAAATAGCAGCTCATAGGTAGGATACTCTTTCGAAGCAATCTCAATTGTCTCTTTTCGAGAGTAGGGATTTCTTGTGGTGACCAGTCTCAAATCAGCCTTGGGATATTTCTTCTTGTACAAGTCAAGCAGTGTGACCACTGAGAATAGGTCTTTGTCGTACTTTTTGAACTTTCCATCACTGTATAAGATAGCTAGCAGGCTGACCAGCTCTGGTGGATTTCTGGCCAAGAAACTGTTCTCAAACGAAAGCATAAAGCGTTGAAATCCCCTCGACACGGGAGGTGTTGCTACTATGAAATTGACCTTGATGGTTCCACAGTTTGGGCTGTGCATCGACGTGACCCTGGGAGGCTCAATCTCTCGCAGAGCATGGTAAAATTCTGATTTGCTTTTACTTTGGTCAGTCAATTGTAGAAAGTAGTCAATCCCACGACTTGGATCCACTCTTTGCAACACATTTTCAACTATCACACTGTTCCTGCTTCGAACACTTTCTCTATTTTCAGATTCTATGCCATCTTTCTGAGCTTGAGACTTTGTTACAGCAGTGACAACCTCATTCACTTCTCTTTTACTCACACCATTAAGTGGAATACTAGGATGGTGCTTGGATTCCATGTACTTGAACTGATTATCGAAACTTCGAAAATGTAAAATTCCATCATCAGGATTCTTAGAGGAAAATGGAGGATTAATTCCAAGTCTGGTCCATGGTGGTGACTGATGTTCACTAGTGTAGAGGAGGTTGTCAAGCTGTGCAGCTCTTTCGGCTGTTTGGATCATGAGGATTCTTAGCTGGTTGGTCACAATTTTTGTTGAGTTGAGTTTCTCTCTCATGATGTACTGATGCAGGTGGTAGAAATGGTCAGGTTCTTTGAGCGGGCTGAGCAGAATGGCTTGTTTTATCGAAGGATTGAGGTGGTGTGCTCCCATCTGCAGCCCTTCCTCAGCAATGATGCCTTCTGCCACATAAAATAGTTCTTTCATCTGAAAAGGAATTACCGGTAATTGGCCCATGAGCACATAATAACATATAGTACTCACATACATACCTCAGTGCTTGCAGTACAGTTGATGCCAGCATGCTCTCTGATACACCTCGCCATCTCAACATCCTCATTTTCTGATTTGGCTCCCTCTTTACAAACAGAGAGATGAGGACAGACCAACTCCAATGCCTTCCAGCTCACAGCATAGCCACCCTCAAAACAGTAGCTCTCTCCCACTCGTAGCCCAAGTTCAGCTCTTTTATAACCAACGGGAGTGACAGAGCGTCCAATAAGAATTGGTTTGGAACTGTTTAGAGAAGTGAGTAGGTTTTCTAGCTTATCAGCTTGCAAATAGACTGTGTCCTTTAATCTCACAAACCAGTGATATTCGTTGAGTTTTCTCTCACAAACATCCTTCCACAGTTCAAAAATTCCTTGGTAGTTGCTGCCATAGATTTTATCGTTTATTTTAGTCCCTAGAGGAGTAATCTGCATCTTTTTCCTCAGAGAACTAAGCACATCCTCCTCCAATTCTACAGGTGGTGATAGGTAAAAATTGATGTGACTCTTCAATTTTGTTCTTCCGGCCCAAGTTTTGTGAATTGCTATCCCCATGCTCTCCATAGATTGAGTGAGCACATTGTAGGATACGGCCTTTCTGCGATGAAAAACCACCTTCTTTCCATTGGTGCGTGCCCCCAATGCCTGGGATT
Source organism: Stappiaceae bacterium (assembly GCA_964291365.2). GTDB lineage: Bacteria > Pseudomonadota > Alphaproteobacteria > Rhizobiales > Stappiaceae > JBDWFY01. The sequence goes on along the minus strand of OZ220043.1, from coordinate 615,635 downwards.
CTCTCTCGTGATCACGTGCTGACAGTTTAGAGTTTATGTTTGTCTTACCCTCTCTCGCTTCCACGCCTGGAGGCTCGGCTTCTAGCTCCTCAATAGACCTAACCGAGAGGAAGAGAAACACAGTGATCAATGTGCCGCTGAAAACTCCCAAAACGAACGGGAATACGGTAGCCGGGCGGACTCTCGTAACGTACTTCATGTCTAGTACACACAGTTTCTCGGCGGATGTTTGTAGATTCCATGTCTGACCATGGGTTGCTGCGCAACGTGTTACTTTTGGGTGGAGCTAGGTCGTACGCGCGGAGGCGGGGCTCGTCCTACGATATGATCCAGGCAAAATGGCCGCTAGCTTGGAGGACCGTGTTCTTGGCTCCCTGATGGGCCTTGCCATAGCAGATGCCGTGGGCACAACGGTGGAATCCATGCCCCCGGGATCATTTAAGAAAGTCACTGACATGGAGGGGGGCGGGAAGTTCTCCCTTCAACCAGGCCAGGTGAGGGAACAAGCCCACCATAGTGCACATTTAGCATACTTTGATGATTTTTGCTTTCATTATTCAGTGGACTGATGACACTAGTATGGCTCTGTGTCTTGCGGAGAGTTTAATTGAATGTCAGGGATTCAATCCTGTTGACCAGCTTCGACGCTACTGGCGATGGTACCAGGTATGGTGAAGAAAACATACATCACATGTCGTAGGCCAAATCACTTTAACCGACAAGGCAATCAAGACTACATGTATTCAGATTATTATGTTAGCTGTTTGTATAGCCATAATATCCTTGGCTGAGTATGATCATTGGTGGAGGAAGACGGTGGGGGTTGGGGGAGGGGGGGCACTAGACATTCGTTGGTGTACAAATTTAAGATGATTCATTTATGACCGTACCCATTTCCCAATTAATTTTACGGTTGCACTTCCCATAGATCTACAATTAATAGGGCCTGAATTAGTTGTTGAGATCAGAGTTGAAATTAAGAGAAGATAACATACTTATTCATGAAATTCAGACACTGAACCATAATACAGTATTGATAAGCATGGCTCTGGAAGGGGGGCACTGCCCCCACTTCAAGCTGGTTGGGGGGCACATGCCCCTGGTGCCCCTCTGCTTCCGCCACCTATGATGATCCATTTTTATCAGTTCAAATGTCTATTGAAGATAGCTTCTGCTGCTCAAGTTTCCTTTTATCATTAACAGGAAGGGCATCTTTCAAGCAATGGAGAGTGTTTTGACGTAGGCAAGACAGTGAGGAAGGCTCTACACACGTTTGAGCGCTCCAACCAGACCGAGCCCTTCCCTGGGTCAACATCGGAGGGAGCTGCTGGCAATGGCTCCTTGATGAGGCTCACTCCTGTACCTCTGGCCTTCCACAAACATCCAGAGGTTGCTATAAAGATGAGTAAGGAATCTTCAAGAACCACCCATGGAGCAAAGGCAGCTCTAGATGCTTGCAGGTACTATATAGCTATGTGAAGTTTAAGTTGGTGAGCAACAATAATCATATCTTGAATGCTAGGTATTTTTCAGGGTTAATTATTGGCTGTCTGCAAGGGGTGAGCAAAGTAGAGCTGCTATCTCCTCGCTACTCTCCCTGTGGAATAGAATACTGGACTCAGCATCCTATGGTATTGACTAGTGTAATTGCATATCCTAATCTCCATTCCAGTCATGACCTCTTAGGTTCCTGAGGTTGATGCCATAGCAGCTGGCTCATATAAGGTCTTAGAGCCTCCGGACATAAAGGCAACTGGCTATGTGGTACACTCACTGGAGGCAGTTCTCTGGGCTTTCCATAACTCTTCCAGCTTCAAAGAAGGCTGTTTGAAAGTTGGTATGTATAGAATGAGCACCTTAAAGTAAAGCAAGTTTAATGAGGCAACCCCCCACACAAACACCAATAATCCCTATATTCATAGCTTTGATTAGATGTATTCCACGATTTAGTATCATGATGTAATTGTATTATTATAAATGCAGTGAACTTGGGAGGTGATGCTGATACAGTGGGTGCTATCTTTGGTCAGCTGGGTGGTGCCTACTATGGTGCCAAATCAATTCCAATTGAGTGGAGGAAGAAGTGTGGACTTTCCTCTCTTATCGAGCTGTTTGCAGATGAGCTGTTGAGTCTATCGAGTGCCATTTCCATTCCTGAGATTCCCATTCCTGAGACCACTGACTGGTCAAAGGTCAATGTTCCAGTTCTCCATAACAGACGTATGTTACAATTCTCTTTAACATGCAAAATTAATTATGCTGTATGGTCAACTTCAGTTTCTGATGCTTATCAAAATGTAAAGATCAAAGGTTATGACCTTCTTGAAGAGGGAAATAGAGAAATTGTGCGAAAATTGAATCCCTGTCCAAAACAGTACAAAACGTGAGGACATCATCTCTGCATCTTAGAATGATAATAATTATAATAATTGTGCAGGATTGAAGGACTTGATTCTGATGTAAGAGCTCTTATAGAGCGATACAGAATTCTACCACCGGAAGCACAAAATAATGAACTACTGAAGGATTTTGAAACAAGATGGGAGTATGGTAGAGAGAAACTATCACAAAAACTATCAAGAGGAAGAGTGTGAACATAGTAAAAGGACTTGTGTATGTTTGCTACTGTTGATGCATGTGCATGGTAATAGTGGATAAATGGCATGAGATGATCTACTTGACGACAATGGACAACTAATTGATGATTTAAAGTGTTGCCATGGTGTTGCTAACATTCTACTTTAACCTCCTATACTGCAATGTATGACTAATTCTAATAGGATACTGAGTGTGACAAATACAAAATACATGATCATGTATACGAGGCCCAGGAGCTTTCCAAGCCTCCATCTGAATATGGCTATGCTGATGATCATCACAAATAGCATCCCTATCAGTAGTATTACAGAACAGAACAGTCCGTTGCTTATAACTGAAATTGGCTGTCCACCATGTGTGGCACTAAACAGCAGCCATGGAATGGGAAGGCTGTACGGTACAAAAGAGAGGAAATTTGAACATAATTATAGTTACATACATGACATGCCATGCACCACTACTGGAACTGGCTACAGGGACAACGATTGCAAACCTTGTCTTTATACTATTCAGCTATGCATGTGTATACTTGTCAGGCACCTCCATTAGAGACACCTGCTTTAAATTAGTCAATGAAGTGTATTCTCGTCAAAAAGAAGGTGCCAAAAGTTCACATAAATCCCACGAACTCAGAATTTTAGGAATGTAAAATAAGTGTGGTTATCTCAAATTTCTGGGCCTTAGCAAAAATTAAGAAACAGTTTTCTGGTTAAATAGCTACTTACCCAACTGTGACATCAAATATGTTGCTGCCAATGGAGCTCGACAGGGCCATGTCTCCATAGCCCTTTCTGGCCACAATGACACTGGTAATGAGGTCTGGAATACTGGTACCAGCAGCAAGAAATGTTAGCCCCATCACCTGCATGTAATTATGTGTAACAGGCTGAACAGCACAGAATTAATGGCATATTAGTAGATGTGTAAATTGTTTTAGTGTAAGCGTTGAATCAGATTGCATCACCTACATTCTAGAGATTTGCGTAGATCAATGATAATGGCAATGATGCTAACTGGTGTACTAAGGAGAGCAACATTCCACACCAATTGTTTCATTATGGTGCAGAGTCACAAAATACTGCGCTAAGTGGGCGCATGGATTTCAAAACTAAACTGTTTAGTTACTAATTGAACTCACAGAGGGAGGTATGTTAGCAGTGTCTCCGAACTCTGTAGCCCACCACACCATGAAATAGGAAAACACTCCTATCCATAGCACACTTCCGATGAATACATATGGGAAGAAACACCTCCAACGCTGCATGTATAGAGAATGACCTCTTAAAAGCTAAGATGGTTATATTATGGCTCTATCTGTGACTTACAGGCTTCTTAACATCCGGTAGTGTAAAGAAAAGGAGAATGATTAGCGGGAGAAAGATGACCCAAGCAACTCTCTTACCCCAGCCTTTTGGAGGTATTATGTGAACAATCCCCTCATCCTCTTCCTCTTCTTCTTCTCCTTCGAGATGTTCTGGGTTGTCAGGAGATGATAGACATTCTTCCTCACTTGCTTCCCTCTCCTTGCTGTTGCTATAAGCTGTCGCAGTGCGGAGAGAGGATGTGGAGCAGTGCATTCTGCTAGGTGTGCCACTGAAACTCCTTCTCCTAATATGAGAATTTTTGTCTTCTTCGTTTTTGGCATCTAAAGATAGGACACTTTCAACCTCCTCCATGTAAGATAAATCAGGTGCCACAAATATTGCTTGGCTATTGGTAATGACCAGGCTACGATCACTGTTGAGCCTTGAAATAGCCTCGTGTGATATTGGCGAATCAATCTCAGATCCAGCACAGCTAGAATTTGTTCTGAATCCAGAATCGTTGCTGTTTCTTCGAGTAGATCCTGGTAAGTCAAGAAGAGTTCTTGTGCTGCTTTTGGTCATAAGCTGTGGTTTTGTCAGTGGGGGTAGCTTGAAAGATTTTGGCTCCACGCCTGGACTTGGTGTGCTTTCTGTGATAACTGGGTAGATATGTCCAGTGGAAGATCCACGGTCAATCGTTTCAGAATTCTTGGCAGAAGAAATTCTCAGAGTACGATGTTCTACAGCTGTGGAATAATTGTAATAAAACAGGATAACTAGTGTGCATATCACCAGCTATTTGCTACTATGTATACACTAACAATGTTTGATTGAATTTGCGTCTCTCAATTGTGAAGCAGGCACAGTCCCTGGTAGCTGCATGAATTAATTCACAATAAAGATTTCATTAAGAGCATGGATATAGTTCTTTGATACAATATGCAATCATATGCCTATTAAAGTTTTACTTACCACTTCCATCTCTCCACTGACATTTGAAGGCTCCCTTGGACGTACAAGGATGGTTGACCCTTGTGCACTTTTACTGCTGCGGCCAGTTGTACATCGTTCATTGCCATCATTTTCCGAGTTGGGAGCACTGTGAACACGTGAACTCTTACATGAACATGTACAGCAACAGATCTCGTCTTGCACATAGTTGACAAACTTTCTTGCAATCTTTTCGGCCGGTGAGTTGATAAACATGAAGAGAACGTAGAATATGTATAGGAGGAAGAGGACCAATGATTCATACCACGCTATCAGACCGTTTTGGAAAAACCCAATGAGAGCACCAAGGGCAATAGCATAGAAAGAGGTGTCACGAAAGAGGGGCCACCATGTAAGAAGCAAGACATGTTTTGCTAAAAGACCAACCACTCCAATAACAAAGAGAATATTGAACACAGCAGAACCAACAATCGTACCAAATCCAACAGAGTTTCGAGCAAAGAATATCCCAATGAGTGACGTAAAGAATTCAGGAGCACTTCCACCAGCTGCCATAAAGGTTGCCCCGGCAACATCTTCTGGAATGTGAAACTTTTCGATGATTATTTCTAGTGATGGAACAAAGAATTCATCACACACGAGAGCAAGACCACTAAACATGTAGATGATACCAAGGATGTGCAGGATTATAGCTCCCATTCTCTTTTGCTCTAGTGTGAAAATATCCCTGGGAAACTGACGTCTTAAGCGAGGATCCTCTGTTGGTTCAGTAGGGCTGTCAGTCATGTTCATTCCAGAACCTGTCATATTTTGTGTGTCTTCTCTAACATTTCTAGACACACCATTTTGAGTATCTTGTTCAAAAAAGCCACTAATTTCTGTACTGACCAGGTAATATCCGTAATCTTGATCTGCTAACCCCTGTTGATGGCTTTTCTCCCTTTCAACAAGCAATACAATTGCTAAATAGATAACCAAAGCCATCAAGAGGATGCATCCTGAAATGGCCACTAATTTATATCTGACAGTTCTCCTTAGTCTCAAAACTTCCTTTCTTCTCCTTTTCTCTAGTTCACTATTCTTCTTTGGAACACCCATATCGATGCTGGTTTCTTTGATTTCACAGGAATGACTGTTGGAGTCTAGTGACTGCATAACATTTGCTCTCGCATATTATGCTGGTATAGAAAACGTTGTCTTTGGTGGTGGGCAAAGGTCAGGCCTTGGTAGCTAGCAGGAAAAACAAACAGTAATAGTAGAATACGTATCTAGTTGCTCACCCGCGGTGAAAGAATGGGACTTATTATTGTAAACTATGAAGATTTGATCATGCAATGATTGATTGCCATGCTCTACAACAGTTCCTCCCACATGACCCAATCCAGGGATATTTTAATGGCACATGTGCTATTCAATTCCAAAATGTAGCTACCCCCTATTGCAAAAGAGAACTCACTGGTGCTATTTCGTGTAGCTTTATCAGATTGGCTTCATGATTCAATATAGCAGGCTAGCCTATGATATTGTCAATTGAAGGTGTTAAATTGAAATTCACACTTAAGGGAAAGTGCATGGCACCACAAAGCTTCTCAGTATTTGTAGAGTAGCTACTAGAATGTTTTATATTTTAATATACAAATTCATTACTCATATGTCATAGGTTTATGCTTTTTATAAGCACAATAATTATTTTGCCACCAGTAGCTAGCATTAATTAGAATGTAGCTGGTATCCACGTATATATCAACAAAGTAATTAATGATTTATCACGCAACAAATTCGATACATTCTCTCGTTCTGAGTTATTAAATTTTATGACTCACGTATCTAAGAACGATACTGATGGCCCGGCGCGTTGCTTGATTCACACTGCTGCAATGCTCTGCCGAGACACTGCAGCGACTTTTATTGAGCGCGAGTTTACGAAAAGTGGGTGCGGCTAACAAAACGAATCAGACAGTACACATGCGTGTATGCACGCACACAGCGATGCGCGCGATGGAGTTACATGGGCGTGGTTAATGATCACTTCCGCTGGGTGGTGTTTATGCAGCTATCAATGTAATCCCCGACTACCCCCTCAAGGGGTATATAGGGGGCAACATAGGGGATTTTTCTGTATTAGCGCTAGCCATCGATTTGTGCCCCAAGGGAGGGGCATTAGCTCATTTTCAGAGCCAAGGAGACCCAAAGAAGCATACTAATATACTAATAATAGCTACTCAGTAGTGCCCCATGGCAGGGGCATTAGCGAGAATGAATTGCTAATCCCCTTCAAATCCCCACCCCTCCCCGTGAGGGGGGTAACGGTACTGACATTGATAGTAAATAGACTTGATCGCGATATCGAGTGGTGCACTGAACAAAGTATAAGACAGTTCGAGAGATGGATCCAGCAATGGTCTGCAACCTTTGCCAGGAGCCTTTTGGCCGAGATGAGAGTATTATCAACTCGGGAGGGCAAGTCTGGCACGAATCTTGCTTCGTGTGAGTGTATAGTAGTTTCATTCCCACCTCTTTGTTTGAGACGATGGCTGATTTTTTTTATCTTGCTACAGCTGTGTGGAGTGTTTTCAGCCATTCCCAGACGGTGTTTTTTACGAGGTTTGATCTACAATGGCAAAGAGTAACATGTATATATATATATAAATATATTTTCTCTCTCTCCTCCATGTTAGCATGAAGGGCGCAAGTACTGCGAGAATGACTTTCAAGTTTTGTTTGCTCCCTGCTGCAGTGGATGTGGTAAACAAACAAACACATACACGTACACTCAATAAACATACGCACACATTATATACCCTTGATAATGATGGATTGATCCCAGCCCTCTTCACTCTTCACCCCCTCCCCCCCCCCCCCCCCCCCACACACACACATACAATATCTACATACAAACTGTACACTCCTAGGGGAGTTCGTGATTGGTCGAGTGATCCGTGCCATGAGCCAGTGCTGGCATCCAACCTGCTTCAAGTGTGTCAGCTGCCACGCTGAGCTGGCAGACATCGGCTTTGTCAAGAACCAAGGAAGGTGAGTGGGTAGGATTGCTCCAGCCTCGTCCCCAGGCCATTCGCAGATCAATATCAGAGTTGCTAAGCTAACCGACAGCACATAGACGAAAATTTCTAGTGCTTAGCATTAGACGATACCCCAGTAACTTTCAAGCTTAATTCACCTTCCATTCATATCAAGAAATTTGAGGACATAGCATGTTTTTATCATCATCTGTCACTACCTTGCATCTTTCATGTATGTGAAACATAGGTAAAGCTTAATGATTGCTATCAAGAGTATATAACAGAGAAGAGAGTATCGAACACTGTATATGGTCCGTGTAATATGTGTTCAGAGAGTAACGTGACTTCCTGCATTGCACACGTGACTAAGCCAAGTCGCAAAATACTCGATTTTTCTCAGGACTGCGACAAATAGAGGCGTTTTTCGTGCTAGATTCTTCATGAACGCTCGTTTTGTATCGCGATTTGCTCGCGTTTTCAGCCGCTATTGCACTTGCGTTAGTTTGCACTCGAGGCCACGCTCATAATTCATTATTTGAATCGAGCGCTCTCATTGGTCAATGTTTGAATTCCTGGCGCATGACTTTCCGAACACATATTACACGGACCATATAGCGTGTCCGATACTCTCTTCCTTTCCTTACTATATACTCTTGTTGCTATGCATTACTACTCAGTAGACTCCATTGTGAAAGATGAAGCTCTTTACATAGTTACATAGCCTCGTTCCCAGGCCCATTCCCAACTTTTCAATAGCTATAATCATGTGATCTCTTTGCAACACTAGCTCATAGTGCCAGGCAGTTTTTGCATACACGATAATCAGGAGTAGCTGTTCTTTATATATGTACATGTAGGTAAGATATGACATGATGTGGATGTGTTTTGTCTTTCCTGCATACATGTACATACACTCAGCATGTTTAGTTTTGGTGCCTGCGCCTGTGGACATAGATGACATGTACACATACATGTATGTACTGTGACCCTCCATTTCTTCCATATATGGTCATGTCTCTAAGTATGTTGGGCATTCCTGTGGTAATTTTGTGTGGATGTACAAATGAGAGCTGTTAGCCAAAGCTATGGCATGAACCTTATTAGTGCACACTTCTGTGCAATAGCATGGAAACCCTCACATTAGGGTAACTGTATACACAATGTCATACTAGAAGGAAGGAAATTAATTATGATAATAATTTCAGGCCGCTCTGTAAGAAGTGCAATACTGATTTCAAGGGAGGAAAGAGAAAATTCTGTCAAAAGTGCAGGTAAGTAAATCCAGTGGCAACTCTTAGGTTCCCTTACTCAAACATCCTTTTGTTTGTCGCACATCCAGTCTTCCTATTCAGGGTGACCACATTGTGTACAAGTTTCAGGTGGTTCATCCAGAGCACTTCAACTGCCACAAGTGCAAGTGAGCCTCAACTCTCTCTCTCTCTCTCTCTCACACACACACACACACACACACACACACACACACCCTCTCTTGTTAATCTTTTTGTTTTTCTTTCTTGCAGGAAGGAGTTGACTGCAAACTGCCGAGAAAAGGACAGCCAACTCTACTGCCTTCGTTGCTATGATAACATGGAGTCATCCATATGTGCAGCCTGCAGGTATGTGCTTCTGTTATCCTCCTAGGCTGCCTATCATTGCTAGCCTACCGAGACTATCTTTATCCAATGGACCATTGATCTCTTTCCTCTTAATATTGCTCTACTTTTACTTTCTGCATTAAAACCAAAGTCTACCTACTTGTATTTTCTCTGTACAGGCGACCAATTGAGAGTCGTGTTATCCATGCTCTGGCCAAAACATGGCATCCTGAGGTTTGTGACATGACTTTTGATACCAACTTAATCCGAATCCATAATTTACCATTATTTCCTGGTATCTTTTGTAGCATTTTGTATGCTCCCATTGTGAGAAGCCGTTTGAGGGACGTAGACACTACGAGAAGAAAGGGAAGGCATATTGTGAGAGAGACTATAAAGCGGTAAGACATACTGATGGTCCAATCAACATGTAGTAGACTTATCAAGCTACATACATAGTATAGGCTCTTTTAATACATGAAACAAAATTAGAATCTGATGATTCCCTCCATTTGCTTTCTCTCCTCAACAAATTTCTTTTTTTTTCTTCAGCTCTTTGGCGATGTGTGCTACTCTTGTAGCAAACCTTGTCGTGGCGATGGTAAGTAAGACTAAGCAGTACTTTGTCCTCTCGTGGCATTTATTTATTGCTCACTCTGTGCAGTTGTGAATGTCCTGAACAAGACATGGTGCATTCAGCATTTCCGTTGCACTGCTTGCGATGTCCTTCTTGCCACATCAAGGTATGTTTGTACATGCAGGGATTATATTGAATCTCAGCACCTTTGCAAGGTCAAGTACTGTTGTTTGAATTGCCCAAAATTTTTTTATTAATTTAGCCTCATTCCCAGTGCCCCTGTTCCCATTTTAATTTCAATGTTGCATAAAAAGCATACATTGAAAAGATCTCAGTTCCTTTGCAAGGTCAAGTGATAATGTTTTAATGCTTAATTTTTGTTTTCTCCAGAGGTGGGGCTCGTTATGCTGATATGGATGAACGTCCCTACTGCAGGAGATGCTTTGAGCGAGTACCAGCCGAGCTGCGAAGAAGGCTCAAGAAACAATCTGCTTAATCTCTATATAGCAGCTGCTACTGCCGTGTACATATCCCTGTTTTAGTCAATTATTAACTCACGACTGTTATAGACACCCATTTGGTCATTTTTTTTATCATGGAGTGTTTGGAGATTATAGTTTCTGATCTATCTAGCTAGGACAATACTACACTCTTTTATAATTCATGTGTAATGATTTTTTTGACATGAGGTGACTCGCACATGTACGTACGTACAAGCTCATGCATGCACAGTGGATCGACGTGGGTGGGGCTCGTAGATATTAGCGCGATCATGTGATTTCTTACTCAGTAAATATAAAATAAGCTACTAAAATTAATGGCTGTCTATCGTTTGCTCGCTGTAGCTCTTCTGCTTTTGCAGTTGCTTCTCCTCCATGTAGCAGTGGGGGATCAAGTGGAGATCTCCCTCAGCGGTGACTCCTGGTCTCTCTCGGATACTGAAGGCAGGGTGAAGGCAATCAAGGCACAGGTCCCTGGAGTAGTGCACCTTGACCTCATGTAAGTAGCTAGCTGGGCTACATGTATCTCCGCCATGTTTTGACACTTGGTGCTGTTGCAGGCCCAGAAGTAATTTTTTTTTTTTTTTTTTTTTTTTTGTTTGCATGTTAGCCAGATTTACACATAAAAATCGTATATTTGATTTTGAGGTCAAAAATGCCAATATTCTATTTAGACTAGTGCTGGTATCAGTACATGCATGCTTGCTTGAATTACTCTCACAAATTTCAAGCATACTGGGTATAGTTGCCTCCACCTTCGTTAAAAATATTTTCCTCTTCCTCGATTTTCAGACGCAATGGAATCATTAAAGATCCATACGGTAAGCTATTGTATAGTTTGACTTTTCAGTATAATTTCATCGTCCCTTTTTACCCATTCAGACAGCTGGAATGACTGGCTCTATCAGTGGATCGGATATGATAACTGGAACTACAGTAGAATCTTTGACATTACTCATGACCAGATATCAGGAAAGATAGTCTGGTTGAAGTGTGACGGGCTCGACACTGTGGCCACTGTTAGGTACAAGCATACACTACTGTAATACTATTATCCTCATCATCTTTAGCTGGTCCACAGAAATGTGCAGTGGTTTTACATGCATGCAAGTGTGTGTGGAAAATATTGACCTTTTACTTCTTACATACAGCATCAACAACCAGGTAGTGGGAACAGCCAATAACATGCACAGGCAGTACTTCTTTGATATTACGGTACGTGCAGTTAAGTTTAACTTAATACTCATTATATAATACAGAGAGTGTTATTATGTCTTGGAATCGGAATGGGACACACAACTGGCCAGATTTGATTGTCCAGTCGAGCTATAAACTTTCTTGTCCTTTAAAGAGTAATGATGGAGTTAGGTAGTCCATTTAATGTTTAATCCTTCATATAGGATGTAGTAAAGGCGGGTGAAAATATCATTTCTGTTGGATTTGAGGTAGGTGATCGGCTGCTAGGGTACGAATTATTTATTAATGTTTCTTGTAATGTAATAGTCAGCATCTAACTACTCCAACAAGACAGCTGCTGACTATCCCTACCCTGTGTTTGTTGATGGAAACTTCTTCAACTACTCTGTGAGGAATTTTGTCCGCAAAGCACAGTCTGACTTTGGTTGGGACTGGGGGCCTGCCTTCGTCCCAGCTGGAATATGGCAAAACATCAGGTACAATGTAGTTGCAGAGTGCAGTGTTTAGGGGAAAAGATAGAAGCTTATAGAGGGAGAGAAAAAAAAAGGAAAGCCTGTTTCAGTTGATATGACTTGTGGTAGGGGAAAAAAAAAAAAAAAAGAAAAGAAGGTCCCGCCGAGATTTGAACTCGGATCTTGAGATTCAGAGTCTCAGGTGCTAACCGTTACACCACGGGACCACACGCTTGCATGTGCATATGAATACTGTTTTTATTCCTCAGCTTAGTCACATTCACTGATGCCTATGTCTCTTATGTGATCCCAAAGACTGGCTATGATGAATCTACCAAAACTTACTATGTCACTATCACTGTTTGCCTCATCATTCCAAAGCCAACAACCATTGATGTTTCTATAGCAACCACCGTTAGTGGTCCAAGCATCCCAGCAATTCGAAAGGTACCACTAAAAAGGTCTATGTATGTAAAAAATTATGGTAGAGTTTTCTCAATTAGACTATTTCAGTGACCACCATAGAAGGTGACATCTCAGAGTGCTATACCATTCAAAGTGATCCCATAGCAGCTTCTGTGATAGAAGATAAGTACCTCTGGTGGCCTGTTGGAGTGAAACCACCACATTCAAGCTCACCAGCAACATTGGTAGAGGCAAGTACTGATGTAACCGTCATGAAAAGTGTAAGTAGTTTGCTTGCAATACAATAGTAATCTTGTCTACTCTATACACTTATTGTACTCTTTCTATAGGGAAATACGATATCTAGTGTAAATGTGGTGAAGAATGTAGGGTTTCGAAACATGAAGCTCATTCAGGTTTGGCTGCATGTGTATAACTAACCGTGTTTGCATGCAGCTGTGTCTGATTAATCCTGCTGTGTTTTTGTATTTTTTTTTTTTTTTTACAGGATCCAGTTGGAAACGGATCCACATTTTACTTTCAAATGTCCACATCAAGTACATAAAATAGAATATTATGCTTCTTCCCGTACTGCTATGCTTTATATTTTATTCAACCACACAGCCACTGACTATCCCTTTTACTCCAAGGGATCTAACTTTATCCCCATGGATGCATTTGTTACCAGGGCAACACCTGAATATGCACGTATCCTTTTGGAGTCAGCTGTTAATGGCAATCACAACATGATCCGAGTTTGGTACGTTGTATCTCCTGGTTGTGTGCTGTGTGCTATAGCATGACTCGAAATACCTGCTCAACTTGTTAGGGGAGGAGGGCTCTACCAACCAGACTGGTTTTACGACTTGTGTGATGAAATGGGGATCATGGTATGGCAGGAGTTTATGTTTGCTGATGCCCTCTATCCCAGAGACCTTGTGAGATGAGCTACGTAGCCATAGCATGTAGCTGAATTTTATAGACGTTTTGTGATCCAGGACTTCCTTGCCAATGTGAAAGAGGAAGTGAAGCATGTGGTCCGTCGCCTTGGACACCACCCCAGTATTGTACTCTGGAGTGGCAATAATGAAAATCAGGTGAGTCTCATAATTATTATCCATTGCTTGTGTTAGTATTAGATGTAGCCTCATCATTACTGCACCATCCACTTCTGCTCACTTTCAGGACATAGCTGTGACCAGAGGTGCTGGAGCTGTAGTGGACTACAGTGTTCTTTATGACAATATTGTCAGAGCCACTCTCTGGGATGAGGTTAGGCTCCTTGTTTATAATTATTATTCCTAACGATCTCCTTCTATACTATGACATCATTGTAGGATAACGCTCGTATCTATTGGCCATCTAGTCCTTCCAATGGTTTTATCGTAGATGACAAGGAGAGAGGGTTGTTCATCCAGAGATGGGGAAAAGCCGGAGATCCCGAATTTGGTGATCTACACAGGTACTACTGCTGCATTCTGGTTGGCTGGCAAAAGTCACATATCTGCTGATACAGAAGCGGTCATAAAGTTATATTTGATTCTTTGTTTGAAGGTATGACTACAGTGATTACTGCACAGATGTGACCAAATTTCCCTCTCCCCGATTTGCGAGTGAGTTTGGATTTCAGAGCTACTCCTCTTTCAGGTCGATGAGCAAAGTATCAAACCCCGTTGTAAGCTCTAGTTTGCAGCTACTGGTAGTCTCCTCCCCACGTACCCGGCCTCCGTAACCTTTCTCCTACAGAGGGAGAGGGGGGATGGCCTGGGGACAAGGCTAGGTTGTAGCTGGTAAAGAGAGCTGTAATAACTATACACATACAGGATTGGAGCAATAACTCTCCACTGATGTTGCATCGTCAGCACCATCCTGATGGGAACAAAGAAATGCAAGCACAGATGTCTCTGTTCTTCCACCTGCCCAATAAGTGAGCAAAAGCAGCCCAGTTGTGTCGATTCAGCATGAAGGCTAGGGGAATGAGGCTACTCTGTGTGTATTACTCTGCCCACTATTTTAATAAATACAGCACAGATGAACAAGACCAGTTTATGGACTTTGTCTACCTGAGTCAAGTAATCCAGGGCATCTGCATCGATGCCGAGGCTCAGCACTACAGAAGACTACTCAGCACAGATGGAATCTTCACCAGAGGCACTCTCTACTGGCAGCTGGTATAATTTTCAATGATTATAATAATATCATTATGCAAGCAACATTCATGGTAATTTTCAAGGATTAATAGTATAGTGATTGCAGTCACAATACATTTCTCCCATAGGCAAGAGTACTGATTACAGCTGTAATTGTACTCTCAGTCTGTAATCGGTACTCCTGCTGTAGCCTAGGGCAAATTCTATACTATTATCAAATAATCACACACTTTAATCCTTGTACAATTAGGGCAGCAACAGTACTCTTACTTGTACTTGTAAGGCCTAATAGCACTCGCTATTGCTCGTGCTACTACTGGCCATATTCATACAAGTAAGAGTACTGATTACTGCCCTAATTGTACTCAGAAGTGTGTGACTAATTATACTAATATTGTTAGTCCTGCATTCATAACTGCACATAACTATGCCAGATATTAAAATTACACATTAAAATTTTCTCATTTCTGATCCACAAAAATAATAAATTCCCATTTCTAGCTATAATTTACAGCAGTTAGCCTACAACCTACAGTTATGAGATGTACGTGGTAATTATTATCAGTTCTAATTTTTATAGAATGATATCTGGGAGACCATAAGCTGGGCTTCTCTGGAGTGGAGTGGACAATGGAAGCTGTTGCATTACTTTATTCGGCGCACCTACGACTACATCCTAGTGTCCCCGTTCTACATAAATGGAAGTGTCTGCATATATGTGGTGTTGGATGTGGCCAACTATGACATCACTTATGATTTGAATGTTGACGTTATCGCATGGGCGTCGGTAATAATTATATTATGTAATTGTCCACACTTTGGGTAACGTACTTTAGCCATGGCGTTTGTGTTCATGCAGGGTAAGACGGTGAATAGTTTCTCCAAGTCCAAGCTGAAGAGCTCTGGGTTCACTGGAGTTGAGGTCTTTAATGAAAAAATGGAGAACATTTTCAAAGGCACAACAACTGTGGAGAGCTTCCTCTACATCACCGTTACCAACACTAGTGGTAAAATTTAATATTCAACAAAAATTGACAAAACAACGATTACTGCACCTCCTTTTTCCTTCAGCTAATAAGAGTGTTCTTGCTGAAAATACTTTCTTTCCTGCCAACTTTACCAGTGTTGATCTTCCTGAGGCTAAGCTAACGGCTTCCAGTTTTCATGTCAGTGATAGCGATGTGGTCAGTGTAAGTAAACTCTACTCAAGATTGATCACAGTGGTCATGTTGTGTCAATTATTTCAGTTTACTCTGACGTCTGATGCTGTGGCTCCATATGTCTACTTAGCGAACTTAGAGTATGATGGTGTCTTCAGCGACAATGGTTTCCTGGTGATGCCTCAGAAGACCTATGACATTCGCTTCATGCTGCTGGGCTCTGATAAGATTGACATCAATAAATTTCAACAAGCACTCAAAATTCGGTAAGCTATAAAATCCGAGATTTTATTTATTTTGCTGCAAGAGTGATGACCTTTTCTCTCTCCTTATGCAGGACAATTCGAGACACTTATACAGACAAACAATATTGAATGCCAATAATAATATATTCGTTTGCTGCCCATTTTCTTGTGGTTTCCTATTTTTTATTTGTGTCAATAATTACTGCTGATTGTTTTGGTATTTTGTTTCCTAATCATTTTAACAAAAAAATTCATGATTTTGTGGACTATATCTGTATGAAGATTATGAATAATGTGATCATGTGATCACTGTTACTGTGACTGTGACTGTGATTCGTATGTAGCCTGGCTACTATGTTAGGGGTTTGGTTCCTACAGCTGGTTCTCCTCCATGGAGCAGTGGGTGATCAGGTGGAGATCTCCCTCAACGGTGACTCCTGGTCTCTCTCGGATACTGAAGGCAGGGTGAAGGCAATCGAGGCGCAGGTCCCTGGATCAGTGCATCTTGACCTCATGTATGACATGCATGATGCATGACATACAGCAGAAAGTAGACACTGCCAACATGTGTGAGATAGTTGATGATGTAATTCTTAATTCTTTAGGCATAGTGGTATTATTGGAGATCCATACCGTGAGTTGCATTGCATTTCTGTTGTTTGTTTGATCTGTTTGCTTCAAGCGATTGGCCACCCATGTAGACAGCTGGAATGACTGGCTCTATCAGTGGATTGGCTATGCTGACTGGCAGTATAGTAGAGCCTTTGACATCACTTCTGAACAGATTGAAGGAAAGACAGTGTGGTTGAAGTGTGATGGGCTCGACACAGTAGCCAATGTCAGGTACACAGAAGTAGCTAGCGTGGTGTTGTTTTTTGGTATTACTTGCACTTTTATTTTTTTCTGCTCATGATCATATTATGCACAGCATCAATGGCCATGAAGTGGGGACAGCCAATAACATGCACAGGCAATACTTCTTTGATATCACTGTACATGCAATAATTGGATCGGCAGCTAGAACCACACATTCATGCAGTCTGTTCTTTAATCACACAGGATGCAGTGAAGCCAGGACAGAATATCATTGCAGTTGATTTTGAAGTAATAAAGAGAAACTTCATTACATTTCAATGTTCACTTATAGTTTGTAATTGCTCTGCAGTCTGCTTCAAATTATTCCAGCAAGAGAGCTGCTGAGTATCCCTATCAAATCCACTGTAACTCGTATTTCAACTCTTCCTTCAGATGCTTTGTCCGAAAGGCACAGTCTGACTTCGGCTGGAATTGGGCGCCTGCTTTTGTCTCAGCAGGAATATGGCAAAACATCAGGTATATAAACAGGAAGGGAGCTAATATTTTAACTCATAATTAACCACACTATGTGGCTATTACGTACCATTCATTCAATCCCAGCATTGTCACATTCACTGATGCCTATATCTCCTATGTGATCCCAAAGACCAGTTACAATGAATCTACCAGGTCTTACTATGTCACTGTCACTGTTTGCTTCATCATTCCAAAGCCAGCAACTATTGATGTTTCTGTAGTGACTAATCTAACTGATGTACCTGTTCCTCCAATTATTGAAAAGGTGAGGGTTAAAGCTGAAAATGATGCACTATTTGACAAAAATGTTGATTTCACCAGAATATTTCTGTGACTACAATAACAAGTGACATCTCAGAGTGCTACACCATTCATAGTGATCCCATAGCAGCTTCTGTGATAGAGGAGAAGTACCTCTGGTGGCCTGTTGGAGTCAAGTGGCCTCCTTCACCACCAACTTTGGTGGAGGCAAGCACCAATGTTACCGTCTTGAAAGATGTATGTACTAGTAATAGTGGTATAAAAAATAGACTTACCAGCCAACTCCTCACCCTACAAGAGAGGGAGAGGAGATGGCTCGCAAAACTAGGACTCTCACTAATTAATAGGCTTCTTTCATAGGGAAACAAGATATCAAGTGTTAATATTGTGAAGCGAATTGGCTTTAGGAATATAAAACTCATTCAGGTTTGATGCCAGATTCTGGTAAAACTTCTGGTAGGTATAACATTTTATGAATGCAGGACCCAGTAGGTGATAATGGGCTTACTTTTTATTTCCAAATGTCCACATCATGTGAGTAGTAAATTAGAGTAGCTATACCGAATGTTTTTAGTAATTTTTTCCTAAATTAGCTGGTGATTATCCATTCTATGCCAAGGGGTCTAATTTCATCCCCATGGATTCATTTGTTACCAGGGCAACGCCTGAGTATGCACATAGCCTATTGAAGTCAGCTGTTTCTACCAATCAGAATATGATCCGAATTTGGTGAGTAGCTGCATGAAATTTTGAGGCATAGACACTCATCTTTATAATTATGCCAAACTTGTTAGGGGAGGAGGACTCTACCAGCCAGACTGGTTCTACGACTTGTGTGACGAGATGGGGATCATGGTGTGGCAGGAGTTCATGTTTGCTGATGGTCTTTACCCCAGAGATATTGTGAGCAGATAAGATTACCATCTACCATGAAAAATTAACTTTGAAGTCATTTTATCTATAAATTAAAGGACTTTCTTGCCAATGTGAAAGAGGAAGTGAAGCATGTGGTCCGTCGCCTTGGACACCACCCCAGTATCATACTTTGGAGTGGCAATAATGAAAATCAGGCTATTGCCTACTATAGAGGGACAGCTGCAGTTGTGGACTACAGTGTTCTCTATGATGGCATCATAAGAACCACTCTATGGGAGGAGGTAAACATTCTAATTAGACTCTTCTTCCCATCATTCCAGCTTATACTGTTGTAGGATAATTCTCGGATATTTTGGCCATCCAGTCCTTCTGATGGATTCAAGGATTGTTCATTCAACAATGGGGAGCTGGACTTGATTCCAAATTTGGAGATCTGCATTGGTATGGTTAGCTCAAAGCATAAAGTTAAGTAGTTTCACTGCATATCTGAGGATCTGTAGCTATACCTGTACACTATATGTATTAGTAGTCAGTTTCTTTCAGTCCAATTTCAAGTGAGCTAAAAACAGGTGACTGAGATAACTCAAGTGCCTGTAAATTTTTCTTTAATTAAGGTACGACAATAAAAATGATTACTGCACGGATGTGACCAAGTTCCCCAACACTCGATTTGCAAGTGAATTTGGATATCAGAGCTACCCCTCTTTCAATACAATAAAAAACATTTCAAATGTTCAAGTAAGTCAAAGTATATAGCTGAATCAGTAGCAGCTGCAAATGGTTAGGACTCACGCATACTTAGGACTGGAATAATGACTCTCCACTGATGTTACATCGTCAGCGCTATGCCAATGGCAATAAAATGATGCAAGCACAGATGGCCATGTTCTTCCACCTACCTAACAAGTGAGAAACTGCTCATGGGCTTTGTATGGTAGTTCACTAATTGTTCCCACCCTGCACCTTGCAGTACTAAGCAAGAAGACCAATTTATGGACTTCATCTATCTGAGTCAAGTGATCCAGGCCATTTGCATCAATGCTGAGGCCCAGCACTACAGACGGTTGATCAGTACGGACGGGATATTCACTAGAGGCACTCTCTACTGGCAGCTGGTAGCTACTAGTCTAGTGCTAAGCTATTCACGGCCTTAAGGTTTACATTTGTGCCTATATAACAGAATGACATCTGGCAGGCCCAGAGCTGGGCGTCTTTAGAGTGGAGTGGACAATGGAAGATACTTCATCACTTCATGTGGCACACTTACGACCGTGTTCTAGTCTCTCCATTTTATCTGAATGGCAGGGTCAGCATCTATGTGGTAGTGGATGTGGTCAACTATGACATCACTTATGATCTGCAAGTCAATGTTATCACATGGGCATTGGTAATATCATGATTAAAAAATCCCACAATCTATTATCATAATATGTGTACAGGGTAAGACAGTGAATAGTTTCTCCAAATCAAATCTGAAGAGCTCTGGTTTCACGGGAGTGGAAGTCTTCAATGAGACAATGGAGGATGTCTTTAAGGGCACAACAGCTGCAGAGAGCTTTCTCCTTATATTTATTACTGATCCTGGTGTGGGTAAGTTCATCAATGAACAACATTCGTGACTCAATTTGTTTTCTATACCTTTTTGTTGACAGATAATAAGACTATTCTTGCAGAGAGTTCTTTCTTTCCTTCCAACTTTACCAGCATTGATCTTCCCGACGCTAAGCTAACAGCTTCCAGCTTTCTGCTAATGTCCAACAACACTGTTGCTGTGAGTGAATGTTGGCATTATTCCTACCAATATCAATTTTATGTTAGTCCATAATTACTGTAGTTTTCATTGACATCCAATGCGGTGGCACCATATGTTTATCTCACTAATATGGACTATGATGGTATCTTCAGTGATAATGGTTTCCTAGCAATGCCTCAGAAGACTTATGTAATCACCTTCACTCCACTGAGCTCAGAGAAGGTTGATGTTGAAAAATTTCAACAAGCACTCTCCATCAGGTATTAAAATTCTGGAAGAAAGCCCATGAATCACCACCTGATACTTTCTTCTCTCTGTATCCAGGACGATTCGAGATACATATACAGACAAACCATATTGAATGCATTGTAACATTATTTTGCAGTACTGCGTGTAAGATACACATGCGCATGCGCTATGCCATCGTCGAGTCATGTGACCGTTCTTGCCGCGCCCCGAAGATAATTCGAACTGGAGGTCGACGGGTCGATTTATTTTAGCTTGGCAACTTCAATGATTATCCAGCGCCAGTGATGGCGGAGCATTCAAACAATACCAAAGAAAAAGAATTTATTGAAATTTTAGATCATGGTTACATTGTAAGAAAAGGATCTACGGAAGTTTACCGCTGTATTCCGTCAAGAAAAGCGGGTAGGTGCGCCAGGCCGGAATGTAGAAGGAAGCACATGAGAAGTGGTCGAGACATGAGAAAAAGAAGAAGGCTGAGAAGGAAACTGAGAGAAAAGAAAAGAGCGAAGGAGATGAAAGAAAAATCTCCAGAGATTGAGGTGACCAGAATACAAAAACCACCACAATCGCGGCGGCAATCAATCAATTCTTCATCCACCTCAGTACTAGTGCCACTCATTGACTCGAGCACAATCATAGATCTATCGATTGAGGGTGAACCTGCACCACTACCCGACCCTGTCCCAACGCCAACAGAATTTGAAGTGCCACCGAATCTTAATGAAGCCATGGAGAGTTCAGATGCCTCTCAAGGATTAGAGAATGATGATACTGAGGAACGTTTAGATGATGCGAAAGTGGAGAGTGGAGATATGATAGATGTGGTCAGGAAAGTTCTATGGAATATCAACTCAGCTTATCACTACCGTGGGGTCTTAGGTGAAGAGGATGTTGATAGTTCACCAAATGTGAGATTGGAGCCAGAGCCAACAAATCTATCTGACCCAAATGCCATCAAGCTGATGTTCCAGGCTAAAAATGGAGAATGGGTGCATGGTGGCTATGTTCCCAAAGTAGAGACACAGAAAGTTAGGGATCTTGGTGGTAGCATTATTCGTGCCCGGGTGGCTTTCTGGAGAAATAGGGGATTTTGGCGAGCCCCATATGTTCAGCTGCTCTACAGAGCTAGAGTCAAGAGGGTGGCAGTAACTAAGCAGACCATCCTGACCCCATCCATTGTTACAGAGAGCAACTGGATTGGTATCCAGTCTCGTAAACATAAAACACACCCAAGTAGAGTGTATGGAAAGTGGTTACTGTTTGTAGACAAGAAACAGCTGGACTCAGTTTGGCATAGGATTGCTTACAAAGTTGAGAGAGGCTATTTTGGAAAAGGTTGTACATCGGCTAAGTGCTCAACAGCCAAAGAAACTCCATATTGTACAGACTCGAGTGAGGGAGTCATTGTAGTGTACACCACCAGATCGGCTGTAAACCATGTAGGTTTCAAGCTCAACAAGCTGACAAGGATACCAAAAATCCGCTACAAGACTGAAGCAGCAACATTTGGTGGACTCTATGCTGGTGATCCCGGATGCACCATCAAGACTATTACCTACAACAATGGAATACCGAGGCTCAGCAAAACAAAAACAAAATAATTACTGGTGGACAAATAGCATTATTAATGTCACATTGTTCTTTCCGTAGGTACTAGCCAAATAATTATGTATAGACGCAAAATTCATGATTTGAATAATTATGAATATTAATTTTTGTGGTCAGGTGATCAATAATTGTATGCACTTTAATTGTGGTCGATCAGCTATGTTCTTGGTTCTGCTGCTGCAGCTGGTTCTCCTCCATGGAGCAGTGGGTGATCAGGTGGAGATCTCCCTCAACGGAGACTCCTGGTCTCTCTCAGACACTGATGGCAGGATGAAGGCAATCAAGGCACAGGTCCCTGGATCAGTGCACCTTGACCTCGTGTATGAACGTCCAATGCAGTACTGTATTTTGGTCGCTTCCTTGGCCTTATAAACCATGTAGTTTGGAGTATTTTGATTTTCTTATTCTCTCAAATGTTTCAGGCATAATGGTATCATAGAGGATCCATACAGTAAGCCCTCCATTTTCTAGCTAGCTATGTACATGCACACAGTTTGTGCCTTGTTGATATCTGAATTGTGTGCATGCATGCAGAGAGTTGGAATGATTGGCTATATCAGTGGATAGCTTATGCCAATTGGAACTACAGCAGAGTCTTTGACATCACTTCTGACCAGATTGAAGGAAAGACAGTCTGGTTGAAGTGTGATGGGCTGGACACAGTGGCCAATGTCAGGTATCCATGGAAGTGCATGTTCTATGGTTTGAGTGACAAAGAAATTTTGTTTTCTTTTTCTGCTCATGCTGTGGCAGTGTCAATAGAAAGCCTGTGGGAACAGCCAACAATATGCACAGGCAGTACTTCTTTGATATCACAGTATGTGGCTCTATAGCATTATCATAGTATGGTCCAATATCTTGCTGCATGTTGTTCATTGTACAGAAGACAATAAAGCCAGGACAAAATTTCATTTCCGTTGACTTTGAAGTAAGACCAGAGTGTTATTTTCCTGGATAAAATTAACATACTAGCTTCACTTTATAGTCAGCTTCAAACTACTCAAATCGGACAGCAGCTCAGTATCCTTACAATATTGGGACCTACAGTCCATATTTCAACTACTCTGTCAGAAACTTTGTCCGAAAGGTAGCATCTGACTTTGGTTGGGACTGGGGGCCTGCTTTTCTTCCAACAGGAATATGGCAGAACATCAGGTGAATCTCGATTACCAAAACCGATCACAAGGTGTTTTAATAACTGCATCTTTCTATCATCCAGCATTGTTACTTTCACTGAGGCTTATGTTTCATATATTACACCCAAGACTCACTATGATCCTCTTACTAAGTCTTACTTTGTCACTGTCACTGTTTGCCTCATCATTCCAAAGCCAACAACCATTAATGTTGCCATAGTTACTGATTTAGCTGATATAGGAGTCCCTCCTATTCAAAAGGTATGCCCTATCTCTACTGATGAATCCACTAGGAATTTGCTACCGTGCACACACAATTTATCAATCACTTCAGAAAATTTCTGTGTCAACAACAAAAAGTGATATTTCAGAGTGCCATAGCATCGTAGGTGACCCGATAGCAGCCTCTGTGATAGAAGAGAAGTACCTCTGGTGGCCTGCAAGGATAAAATTGCCATCTTCACCACCAACTTTGGTCAAGACAAACACTAAGGTGGCCATCACAAAAAATGTGAGTGCACTGTTGATTTTTTTTTTTTAGAGTGAAAGTAATAATATTATCATTATACATGTAATACTGCAACAGGAAAAGAAGGTTTCTACTGTTGATGTTGTGAAAAATGTTGGATTTCGGTGGATTAGACTGATTCAGGTGAGCCAGCCATCCTAGTCACTTGATTTCATTGCACTATATCAAGCACAATCACTGTTGCTATTTACAGGACCCTGTGAGTGAAAATGGATCCACCTTCTACTTCCAAATGTCTACATCAAGTAAGCAGTAAAACTTGTGCAGCTGCTATGGCATTATAATATTTCTCCTAAAATATAGCCAGTGATTATCCAATTTTTATCAAGGGATCCAACTGGGTCCCCATGGATGCGTTCGTTACCAGGGCAACGCCTGAGTATGCACGTAGCCTATTGAAGTCAGCTGTCGCTGCACACCAAAACATGATCAGAATATGGTAGTTATAGCTAAAATGAAACTGACTCTTGAATATCTATCACTTAGTGTTCCATCCCTTAATATACCTAGTGGGGTGGCTTACTATCACCCAGACTGGTTTTATGATATGTGCGATGAGATGGGAATCATGGTCTGGCAGGAGTTCATGTTCTGTGATGCACTCTACCCCAGAGATTGTGTACGTTAAAACAAATAGATAGCTTACTAGCTTAATTCAGTCAGCTTTTCTATAATATTATCATACAATGTAGGAGTTCCTTGCCAGTGTTGAAGAAGAGGTTAGGCAGGCAGTACGTCGCCTTGCTCACCACCCCAGTATTGTTATGTGGATTGGCAATAATGAAAATCAAGTTAGAATTCTAATCTAATTAATTTTGTGTTATTCCTTGATCTTATGCTTTCTTTATGCTATGATTAATAGGATCTTGCCCTAAGGAGAGGAACTGGTGCCATAGTGGACTACAGTGTTCTTTATGATGATACAATCAGAGCAACACTCTGGGAGGAGGTGAATTGTGCTTTCTTGTAAGAATCTCCTACAGGCATCTACAGTAGAATCTGAAATAGCCTTTTCTCCGTCCATTTTCACTTGTAAAAGGTGTATTAATACATGGTTTCTATAGCTACCTGTGACTGCCACAACGATAATATTATTATTGGGCCTTGTCAAATTAATATTTAAGGACAGTAGAATTTCTTCATCTCTCCAGGATAACACTCGTCCTTACTGGCCAGCAGGACCCTCCAATGGATTCCTTGTGGATGATCGAGAGCGGGGATTGTTTATACAGAAATGGGGGGAGGAAAGGGATCCCAATTCAGGAGATACACACAGGTAGACAAGAACAGATCAATTATTTGCTATTCAGCCACATGATTATTCTTATTTTTAAAGGTATGACTACACTGATTACTGCACAGATGTTTCAAAGTTTCCCAAGCCTCGATTTGCAAGTGAGTTTGGCTTTCAGAGCTATCCTTCTTTCCGCTCATGGAAGAATATCTCAACCATTGATGTAAGCCAGGTTGATATCTCTCAGCAGCTGCAAAGAATACTTATTAGTAATAATATTTATGCACACACATTCAGGACTGGAGCAATGACTCTCCACTGATGTTGCATCGTCAGCACCATCCCAATGGCAACCAACAGATGGAGGCAATGATGGCCATGTTCTTCCACATGCCTAACAAGTGAGAAAGCAGACTATAGCTAGCTAATCACACAACAGCTAAATTTATGTTCTGGTATGAATAATCAGCTAATGTCAATTTTTTTGGCAGCACTAAGAGGGAAGACCAGTTCAAGGACTTTATCTACCTGAGTCAAGTGATTCAAGCCATTTGTGTCGACACAGAAGCACAATTCTACAGAAGAATGCTCAGTACAGATGGAATATTCACCAGAGGCACAATGTACTGGCAGTTGGTAAGATCTATATATTCAAATTTCATTATTGTTATGCAGTATAATCATGATTCAGTAACGATTAATGAGATTATGTTCCTAATTCAGAATGATATCTGGCAGACCCAGAGCTGGTCCTCTCTTGAGTGGAGCGGACAGTGGAAGCTACTTCATTACTATATCAGACGCACATACAATCACACACTTGTCTCACCTCTGTATGTCGATGGCAGGGTCAGCATCTATGTGGTGGTAGATGTGGTAAACTACAACATCACATATGATTTGCAAGTCGAAGTCATTACATGGGCATCGGTAAATATTAAAAAAATCCTTCAGAGATATGCAGTACATATTTCTATGACCATAATAATATTATAATTATTTAGGGTAAGACTGTGAATACATTCTCCAAATCCAACTTGAAGAGCTCTGGTTTCACTGGAGTGGAGGTCTTCAATGAAACGACCGAAGACACTTTCAAAGGCACTACAGCTAAAGAGAGCTTTCTCTACATATCAATCACTGATCCTATCAGTATGTGAATACAATATTAAATCTTTGTTCACTTTGATATCATGGTCCAGGAAATAACACACTTTTGGCGGAGAATCTATTTTTTCCTTCCAACTTTACCGACGTTGATCTTCCTGATGCTAATGTAACAGCAACCTACTTTGACCTGACTCCTCTGAATATAATCAAGGTGGTTAAGTTAGTGTAGCTATACTTCAGGGACAGATTGTGTTAATTTCATTTCTTGACTGGTGTGTAGTTTACGCTGATGACTGATGCGGTGGCACCTTACGTCTATCTAGCTAGCCCAGACTATGATGGTATCTTCAGTGACAATGGTTTCCTAGCAATGCCCCAGAAAAACTATGACATCACCTTCACTCCACTGCCAGACTCAGAGATGATGAATCTTGATACATTTCAGCAAACACTAACTATCAGGTAGCTAGCAGCAACAAAATTAATGGCTAATTGCTATCATAATCTTTTTTTACTCTGGCCTGCAGGACAATTCGCGATACCTACATGAACAAGCCATACTAAGGATAGTACTTTTAATGTATTTTGTTGTGTGTAAGCACTCCTTGTATCTGAGGAAAATTATTACGCTGAACTAAATGATATCATGCGCGAAATATTAAATCGTCATGTGACCTAGAAAATCTTCGCGTTTATAGTAAGCAACCAGCTCAGTTGGTCATGCTAGCTCTCCTGCTACAGCTGTTTCTCCTCCGTGTAGCAGTGGGGGAACAGGACGAGATCCCCCTCAACGGTGACTCCTGGTCTCTCTCGGACGCTGATGGCCGAGTGAAGGCAATCCAGGCACAGGTCCCTGGAGTAGTGCACCTTGACCTCATGTAAGTATGCGGTATGACGTTAATACATAGCATTTTCGTTTTACTATGCATTTTTCAGGCGTCATGGTATCATTGGAGATCCTTACTGTAAGTTACATCTAGTTGTTCGGCACTGACGGCGAAGATGCACTCACATTCACAAGCCCCACCTCCAGATGAGGAGGGAGGGGCTGGCTTGCAATACTAGCATCACCTTGTAACATATTTCTGTAGTTGGCTGGAACGACTGGCTCTATCAGTGGATTGGTTATGCTAACTGGCAGTACAGTAGAACCTTTGACATCACTTCTGACCAGATTGAAGGAAAAACAGTCTGGTTGAAGTGTGATGGGCTGGACACAGTAGCCAACGTCAGGTAAGAATCATTGTTTTCATCACTTTTCAACCACGGATTGAATGTACAACAGACAATTAATAAGTGGTGTATAGCTATAGCATTATAGCTTTGAAGATAGCTGAATGGAAGTATTTTACTCTGCTTACAGCGTCAACAATCAGCAAGTGGGAACAGCCAACAACATGCATAGGAGGTACTATTTTGATATTACGGTATGCCAAAATCACTGAGGGAGGGAGAGAAACAAATTTTATAATAGTCAATTAACTGATACAGAATGTGATCAAGTCTGGCCAGAATATGATTGCCATTGATTTTGAAGTGAGTTGGTGGATCAGTGAATCAGAAATACTTTTATGATTTGTCCCGTTTCTTGCACTGTAGTCAGCCTCAAATTACTCTAACAGGACGGCTGCTCAATATCCTTACAAAATTAATTCTCCTGGCAGGTATTTCAATTATTCTGTGAGAAATTTCATCCGCAAGACACAATCTGACTTTGGTTGGGACTGGGGGTGTGCTTTTGTTCCAGCAGGAATATGGCAAAACATCAGGTAAAGGCAAGCAAATATCATGCAGTGAACTTCACCTGTAACTGACAGTTATGAGATCTATGCATAGACTCTATCTAGTTTAATACTATGCTAGGCTAGCTTTCTATAGCTAATTAGAACATTAGGGGCAAAAGTCTGGGGGTTGAGGTGATGCTACATCTGATGAATAGTAAGTAGCCTTAAAGGATTTTTTTGGTGTTGTTGTTTATTCCTCATGCAGCATAGTCACATTCAATGATGCCTATGTCTCCTATGTGATCCCAAAGACTGGTTATAATGAATCTAGCAAGTCTTACTATGTCACTGTCACTGTTTGTGTCGTTATTCCAAAGCCAGGAACCTTTAATTTTGAAGTAAAAACAACGTTAAATGGTCTGAATGTCCCAGCAATTTTTAAGGTAACATAACAGAGTGCCCCTACTAAGCTTACATTGTTAGCTCTTGGTTGTATACTAGGATATTTCTGTGGCTGTATTTACAAGTGACTTCTCAGAGTGCTACACGATCCAAAGTGATCCCATAGCAGCCTCTGTGATAGAAGAGAAGTACCTCTGGTGGCCTGCTGGAGTCAAGTGGCCTCCATCACCGCCAACTTTGGTGGAAGCAAGTACTGCTATCACTGTCGTGGCTGAAGTGTGTTTTCAAGTTTGTTGCTACAAAAAAAATCCTTTAACAGTTAATTTTGTTACAGAGAAAGAGGATAGCGGTTGTGAATGTTTTAAAAAACATTGGCTTTCGAAACATAAAGCTCGTTCAGGTTTACCAAATATACTAAGTGCTTGATTTATTGCATGTATTTGGCATGTTTGTTTTATTTTTGATTATAGGATCCCATAGGTAAAGACGGAGCAATGTTCTACTTCCAACTGTCAACTTCAAGTGAGTGAAAAGTGATCGAAAGTTGCCTCACTTAACCTTACCTCCCATGACCCATCTACTGCAGCTGCTGACTATCCCTTCTACTCCAAGGGATCTAACTTCATCCCCATGGATGCATTTGTTACCAGGGCAACGTCTGAGTATGCACGTGGCTTGCTGAAGTCAGCTGTTGAAGGAAATCAGAATATGATCAGAATTTGGTAAGCCATACACATAATTTTATTTTTCAGATTTTTTGTTCCATTAAATAGGGGAGGTGGACTTTTCCAACCAGACTGGTTTTACGACTTGTGTGATGAGCTGGGGATCATGGTGTGGCAAGAGTTCATGTTCGGTGATGCTCGTTATCCTAGAGATCTTGTAAGTCAACCTACATGTAATTGAGTCTATCAGTAGTACTGGGCTCATCACTTCTTGTATCCAGGACTTCCTTGCCAATGTGAAAGAGGAAGTGAAGCATGTGGTCCGTCGCCTTGGGCACCACCCCAGTATTGTACTCTGGAGTGGCAATAATGAAAATCAGGTGAGATAGATGTTCAGTCCCTTCTGTAGTTTGATTATCATGGCACATAATAGGATGCTGCAGTTTATGGAGGGCCAATGTATCTTGTGGACTATAGTGTTCTTTATGATGGGACAGTCAGAGCCACCCTCTGGGAGGAGGTGAGACTCTTACCACCAGCTGCAGGCTCATTCCAGCTTCAATGTTGCTGAAAATCAGCTATGCTAAATCTGATTTATAGGACAACTCACGCCCTTATTGGCCAGCTAGTCCTTCAAATGGTGCCCTAGTAGATGATCGTGAGAGAGGACTGTACATACAGAAGTGGGGAGCATCCAAAGATCCAAATTCTGGTGATATACACAGGTAGCTGGCTACAGCTGAATAAGGACAGAATACTTTAATTTCATATCAATCATTAATATGATTTTAAAGGTATGATTACACTGATTACTGCACGGATGTGACCAAGTTTCCCACTCCCCGATTTGCGAGTGAGTTTGGATTTCAGAGCTATCCTTCTTTCCGTGCAATGAAGAATATTTCAATCATTGATGTAAGCATGCATTATGGTACCTGGCAGATGCAAAAAAAATTAGGCACACACACATTCAGGACTGGAGCAATGATTCTCCACTGATGTTGCATCGTCAGCACCATCCCAACGGCAATCAACAGATGGAGGCAATGATGGCCATGTTCTTCCACACGCCTAACAGGTGAGACCTAATCAGCTATTTTCCCCGTAATTCATACGGTTTTTGTAGCACAAAGAAGGAAGATCAGTTCAGAGACTTTATCTACCTGAGTCAAGTGATACAGGCCATTTGCATTGATGCTGAGGCCCAGCACTACAGAAGAATGATCAGCACAGATGGGATTTTCACCAGAGGTACTCTCTACTGGCAGCTGGTATGCATAGCTAGACAGCTATAAAAATGTCCCAATTAAACTTTTTTGCTCTGATTATGCACAGAATGACATCTGGCAGACCCAAAGCTGGGCATCCTTAGAGTGGAGTGGACAATGGAAGCTACTTCATCACTATATTAGGCGAACATACAACCATGTGCTTGTCTCACCTTTCTATCTAAAAGGCAGAATTGGTGTCTATGTGGTTGTGGATGTGGCACACTATGACATCAGCTACGATTTACAAATTAATGTCATCTCATGGGCATTGGTAAGTTTGTTTTACTCGAGATGAATATCTACTCTAGCTGATGCATTATGTGTATGTGTGCAGGGTAAGACAGTGAATAGTTTCTCCAAGTCGAACCTGAAGAGCTCTGGGTTCACAGGAGTGGAGATCTTCAATGAGACAACAGAGGACATTTTTAAAGGCACAACAGCTGAGGAGAGCTTTCTCTACATCACAATCACTGGTGGTACTTAAGATTGAATTATTACATTGATGTTTAGTTTGACGGAGCCATGTACTCTTCTTTAGCAAACAAGACCATTTTGGCTGAAAACTTTTTCTTTCCCTGTAACTTCACCGATGTTGATCTTCCTGAAGCTAAGCTGACCGCTGCAGACTTCAAAGTGACTCCTGACAGTACAGTCACTGTAAGTTGTATGATCCATATCTTTAATTTTGCATATAGCCAGATCAGAGGGTCAGACCTCCAGTGTAAGAGTTTGGCTACATGAGACTTAATTTTTGTTGTTGATGTACATAGTTCACAGTGACGTCTGATGCGGTGGCACCCTATGTTTACATGACTAGCTTGGACTACAGTGGTACCTTCAGTGACAACGGTTTTCTAGCAATGCCCCAGAAGAACTATGACATCACCTTTACTCCACTGCCAGGCTCTGATAAGATTAGTTCTGAAGATTTTCAGAAGTCACTGGCTATCAGGTATATTTAATCTCAAAGTATTAATCAACAATGTCAGATATGGCACTTAAATAGTGTTACTCCAATCCCTCAACCAGTTACGTTGATCTATAATAATTATGCAGGACAATACGGGACACCTACATGGGAAAGCCGTATTCAAGCTATTAATGACAAACAGTATTAATTTATTTATCGAATCGTTAAATTTTGTGTTAACTTTGTTGCCACAAACTTTGGCCGATTGCTGTTATCCTACGTAATAATAATATTGAGTTTGAACTCAACTCTGAAATAGAATACAAAAAAAAGATACTTAGCTACTCTACGTTATAACACTTCACTTCATCAGTAGCACTCTTGATAACAGACTGCCTCCATTGCTCCAGTTCAGCCAGCATGTCATTGTACACCTCTTTCTTTTCAACAGACAGGTCCTTGGTCTCAAATGGATCAGCCAAGAGGTCATAAAGTTCAGCCGATTTCACTTTTCCTTTGTCGTATGAGGCATAAATCTTATACTGGTCATCACTGATTGCAGCTGCATATGAACCGTCAAAACTATTTGGGATCCTGAACGCCCACTTCATAGAAGCTTTCCTCTGTGTCTTGTCACCTTTTATAAAAGGCATGATAGAAACTCCATCAATGGGGCGATCTGAAGGTGGACTGGTGCCCACAATATCACAGGCTGTTGGTAGGAGGTCACTAGACATCACTGGAAAGTCAGATTTGATGTTTTTCTTTACCATATTTGGCCATTCGATGAGTCCAGGAAGCCGTATACCTCCCTCCCATATTGTCCCTTTTCGTCCCCTGAAACCAGCTGTCACACCTGGTTGACCACTTGCAGGGCCATTGTCACTTGTGAACCAAAGCATGGTATTATTGCTGACATTGTAGCTCTTAAGGAGGTCACGCACTTTTCCTATTGCGTCATCCATTGCTGAAATTGCCCCATAGTAGTCAATCTGCTGTTGGCTGTAGCCTTTCTCTGTGTAGTTCCTAATATATCCTTCTGTTGCAAGGTAGCGGATGTGCACAGTGTGAAAGGGAAGGTACACAAAGAAAGGTTTGTTGGTCTGTGTTGCCTTCTTGAGGTACTCTTCAAAGAGGCTTACGATAAAGTGAGTGTCATCTCCAAAGAGAGGGTGATCTATTCCTTCCAGTGTGCCATTATCGGACACAGTATAGTAGTTAAAACATGGGGGAAGATCAGTGTAGTGACCCATTATGCAGAGGTTCTTGCTATCGTTGAAGCAGGCACAGTTCAAGTTTGCACTCTGGGCTGATCTCTCCGTACCCCACCATTCATCAAATCCGTGCATCCCAGGATGAGAGAGCGGCCATTTCTTGTTCCCACCTGGTAAGACTTTAAAGTCTCCAAGGTGCCACTTACCGAACATAGCAGTCTGGTATCCATGCTTCTTGAGGATCTCCGCTACAGTGATTTCAGTGGTAGGCAAAGGCATTTTCTCTGGCACAACAAAGTCATCCTTATTGCTCCCGGTGTTTGCAGACCAGACGCAGTATCGGTTGTGGTTGCGTCCAGTC
Organism: Stappiaceae bacterium; assembly: GCA_964291365.2. Classification (GTDB taxonomy): domain Bacteria; phylum Pseudomonadota; class Alphaproteobacteria; order Rhizobiales; family Stappiaceae; genus JBDWFY01. Next base: position 582,846 of record OZ220043.1, on the reverse strand, counting down.
AGCACCGTTCCTCTTGTCGGTGAGCAGACGGGGCCACCGCTGTAGTATCGCGTGAGGTGGATGGTGTTGGGACCGCTCGCCATGGCGTTCAAGTTCGGGGTCGTTGCGTTCGCGCCGTTGTATCCGACATCACCGTATCCCAGATCGTCCGCCATCATGAATACTATGTTGGGTAGCTGTTGATCAGCTCTAGAACTTACTCTTATTCCTCCATTGCCTAGGAGAAGCAGCGAAAATGCGGCTAAAACCTTTGCAATCGCCATGCCGCCAGCGCTAGATAGCCGCTCGATATGCTTATTAATTCACAACCACGTGATCAGCCCCACCCCCATTTCTGCAGTGCATGTATGCATACATGCGCATGCGCGCTGAGTCATGTGATAAAAACAAAACGCCCCTTAAGGGCCGAAAAGCTCAAATTGCATATTGCTGTGCCAGCAATGGGTGCCAAATTCTCGCAGGGATGTATTCTTACATGCTTCATCTACAGTTGGGGGCTCTGTGCCTGTCTGGTCTTGCAGGCTGGAGGTGCAGAGGCCCTCAGTGAGCCTGTAGTACCCATGAAGAAGTACACTATAGACCTGGATCAGCCTCCCAGTGAAAGATGGATCCCTATCCTCAAAGACTTCAAGTCCTCAGCACCTCTGATTGTAGATTACTTCAGTGATCAAGTAAGAAACAAGTGCATACAGCATTAATAGTGCTAGCTGAATTTATGTACTTGTTCACCTACTCCAAGTATATGGATTTGCCAGTATTTTATACTGAATTTTGAGCACAAATACTGGCAAAATTTTGAAAAATTAGAAGATTTAGCACATATGTTATACATGGAGCTATTTGTAAAATGCTGAAAAATGCCGAAAAAGCATGCAAAATACTGAAAAATGGGGAAAATTTGTACTAATAAACAGGAGAACAGCTTGGAGGCACTGTACTCATTTATCAGGACACAATAGTTTATTGTAGGCTTAGCCATTTACCATCAATGCAGTAGGCTCAGTTACACTTGAATAATCGTATTTCACTATGTCTGATCTTCATCTGTGTAGTATCCAAAGGATATTGGTGTTATTTTCGATAAGCTAATGGGAAATCTTGACGGATATTTTGGAGAACTTGGAGAAGAAATGCAAGCCATTGCCGACTACCTGGACATTGACCTTGGCATCATCGTGTCACTCAATCTTGCCTATGAACTCCGCAGGGTATGGTCAGAAATAAAATTATACATTGTAATGGCCTTGTCATGCGTAGGGTGTATATGTAGCATATCCTCAGATTCAGATTTAAATTTGGTTCCATGCATGTCATATGGCTTGTGATATCAAATCCCTGTACAATCCTGACTCAGTGATATTGTACATTAATATTGCAGTTAGGTGGAGGCCATGCAAACACTACAGGCAATAGTACAGTCCCACCACCCCCTGCAGCAGTAGGACATCAGGCCTCTGTTAGTGGAATGGCTTGCACTTCCATTGTGGCCCAAGATCCAAGTGGAAATGTGTTTCATGGAAGAAACATGGATTGGAATCTTCCGGAAAATCTCAGAAACCTCACCGTACAGGCAGACTTTTTGAAGAATGGCACCATTGTCTTCACTGCAGATGTGACAACAGGCTTTGTGGGTATTGTGACTGGTGTGAACAAGTGTGGATTTTCATTATCTATCAATGAACGTGAGCTGGGAGGGGAGCTTATTGTGGACAGCTTCAATGCTCTACTAAGGCATGCATGGAGTCCTACACACCTACTCAGAAAGGTAATGGGATGATGGATATTAATTTTGTATTTTCTTGGTGAGTTTTTAAAGTAGTATTTTGAATCTTCAGAATTTTCAATGCATGCATTTAGCTTCTCATGTAAATTGCTTAATAGGTACTGACTTATGGTCAGTCTTATGACGATGCTATTAATCAGCTCAAGAAGGAGCCTCTATCAGCTCCAGTCTACTTTATCTCTGCTGGATCACAGCCCAATCAGGGAGCTGTAATCACACGAAATAGGAACATCTTGAGGAAATTTTTGCCCCTCAATGTGTCGCTGACCACAGATCCAAACAGTTGGTACCTCTTGGAAACAAATTATGTACGTAAGATACCATTATTGTAGAGGGAAACCTTGGCGAGCATTAAATTGGGCAGTATTATTACTATGAAATTGGGATCATCAACCCTGCCAGCTAAACATTTATTAAAATCCTCACCAAGATTTCCCTCTGATAAATTGCTATGTTTGTGTATATTTTTCAGGATCTATGGAAAGAACCTGAGTCATATGACAACAGACGATACTACGGCAATGAATATATGAGGGAAGCTGGGCAAGATGTTGCAGCTAGCATGGATGGCCTTTACTCAGTTCTCTCCAAATGGCCAGTCAGAAATAATGGCACGTCATATACTTCACTAATGAACCCAAAAACTTTTGAAATGGACTCATGCAATGTGTATAATAACAATGTCCTAAAGTAGTCAAGAATTATCTATAACATTATCTTAGTGACGGATATCGCGATGCATAATCACGCGACCAGCCCCACCCCCTTTTTTGCAGATACGGGTACTGTACGAGCGTGAGTCATGTGATCGAAACTCTATCCTAGAGAAACATGGACACTATATTCCTGCAGAGATACAGATCTATTGCATGCTTTTTATACATCTGGGTCCTGTTTGCTTGCCTGGTCTTCCGGGCTGGAGGTGCAGATGCCCTCAATGAAGCAGTGCCCATGAAGAAGTACACTGTAGACCTGGATCAGTCTCCCAGCGAAAGATGAAATCCTATTCTCCAAGATTTCAAGTCCTCGGCACCTCTGATTGTGGACTACTTCAGAGATCAAGTAAGTAAACTACAGTATTAGCAGTTAGATCTAAATACTATGATATGAATGCATGATTTTATAGTTGCCTTCATCTAGCAAATTAATAGTTGTTTGCTATCCAAGTGTATAAGATTATTGTCAACTTGTCATAGGTAGTGCTGTTCTCTTGAAAATCATTCTTAATTCATTAATAATTTAATTGACACCTATGACTGTAGGTTCCAAAGGAGATTGGTGTTGTTTTTGACAAGTTGATGGGCGATCTTGATGGATATTTCGGGGAACTTGGAGAAGAAATGCGAGCCATAGCCAACTACCTGGGCGTTGATCTTGGCATTGTTGTGTCACTCAACTTTGCCTATGAACTCCGCAGGGTATGCTGCTGCAAATACCATAGTATCACCCAGTCTAGATGCATTATTACAAGTTTTCCAATGGCTGATGATTTGCAGCGGAGCAAATCTTCCGACTCAGACATGATTGCATGATCAGTGGATATTCATTGATTCATGATCCAAATCTAGTTTATGTTGTTTATACAGGACTTGTGATATGCACAATACTGACTTAATAATGATAATAATATATTGTTTATATTGCAGTTAGGTGGAGGCCGTCCAAATACTACAGGAAATAGTACAGTCCCTCCACCCTCTGCAGCAGTAGGACATCAGACCCACGGCAGCAGTGGGATTGCCTGCACTTCCACCGTAGCCCAAGATCCAAGTGGAAATGTGTTTCACGGAAGAAATTTGGACTGGAATCTTCCAAATAACCTCAGAAATCTCACTGTACAGGCAGATTTTATGAAGAACGGTGCAGTTATTTTCACTGCAGATGTGACTGCCGGTTTTGTTGGCATTCTGACTGGTGTGAGCAAGCAAGGTTTTTCATTATCGATTAATGAACGTGAGCTGGGAGGGGATCCGGTTTTTGATAGCTTTGACGCTCTACTGAGGCATTCAATGAGCCCAACACACCTACTCAGAAGGGTAAGTGACTTCCAGAACAATGGCATTCCCAAGTTGGCCACCTAAACTAGACATCTAGGTGTGCATGACTCTGCCTTTTGGACAATGATACCGTATAGCGGTAAACTTTCGAGGGAGAAAACTTTCGCGGATCCATAGGAAGTGAGAATTTCGTGGAGAAAACTTTCACGGATTGCTTGAAACCAATCATAGGTGGGTGCGGCACGCCCCCAAATTTCGCGGATGTCTCTCAAACCTCGAAATCCACGAAAGATTTCTCCCTTGAAAGTTTCCCGCTATACGGTATTATTCAAGAGTGTACTCTTGATCGGTGTTCATGCCTGAGTAAGCAGGCACTGAAATTATATTTAGGTTCCCTAAATTTATGAATACTTATGGGTATTAAACTTTCTTGCATTTAGCTCAAGTTTCTGTATACGTTATAGTTACACTATAGCCTTGAGTGGTAATAAACCACAATAAGGCTACAGTATAAGTGGCTTCTACTATGCACACAATATCTTGTACTCTCCCATGATATAACTTCCCCAGCTGTGGTATAACTGCCCTGATAGGCTGCTATACAATGGCTAGTGGTTAGTCGCAGTTAGAGCTTGGTGGATATCGTCTAAGGTACACATAGTACAAATATACCTTAATGCTCAATTACCGTTAATGCTCAATTACCGAACAGGTGCTGACTTATGCTCAATCCTATGACGACGCTGTCAATCAGCTCAAGAAGGAGCCTCTATCAGCTCCAGTCTACTTTATCTCTGCTGGATCACAGCCCAACCAGGGAGCTGTAATCACACGTGATAGGAATTTCTTGAGGAAATTTTTGCCCCTCAACGTGTCACTGGCCACAGATCCAAACAGTTGGTACCTCTTGGAAACAAATTATGTACGTAAGATACCAATATTGTGGTGGGAAACTTCTTCAAGTAATAAAATTAATTTGGCATGCACAATATTTTGGTTCCCCTCAAAAATTTATTTTGAATGGCATGTGTTATAACCTTATGGGTAGACTACTCTCGGTAGATTTGGAATCACCAACCCACCAAAACAAAACCTTCATCAAGAGTTCCTCTGATAAAATTGCTATGCTTGTGTATATTATAGGACCTTTGGAAAGAGCCCAAGTCATATGACAACAGACGATACTATGGCAACAAGTATATGAGGGCAGCTGGGCAAGACGTTGCAGCCAGCATGGACGGCCTTTACTCGGTACTCTCCAAATGGCCAGTCGGAAACGATGGAACGTCGTATACTTCAATAATGAACCCAAAAACTTTTGAAATGGATTCATACGATGTGTACAATTACAGCAGTGCATTAAAACAATAATCTCAAGTAAAGTTGAAGGGGAATCTCTCTAAGTATTTAAAACAATCAAGAGTTTTCGGTAATATTATCATAGCTTATAGTTACGCATTTATATTGTGAGTTACATCTTATCACTGTCCTGTAGCCGTTCATACTCACCCGTTTTGCGATTCTGTATGTGAAAAACATAAAAGTGGAAGCTACCTAGAGCACGAGGCTATAGCTACTGAGTATGCAATGACACACACATGCACGCACACATGCATGCACACATACACGCACACGCACACACACGCGCACGTGCGTACGCGCACACACACACACACACACACACACACACACACACACACACATATCAGCCTCTGTAATGTTTTCTATCTACAGATACCTACCAGCTAATAAAATGTACTAGTTTTAGTGCCACTATCATCTCACCTTGTAAATATAAAATACAGCAATGATGAACAGCACCAGCAGTGCAAGAGCAATGAGCATGAAGATAACACTAAAATATTAATTGGCAAATCATAAAATTTAATTTCTACTAAGCTCTTAATAGCTTTTATTAACTTACAGTCCTGCAGTAAGCCCTGCTATCTTGCTACTATCAGGTTTCGCTGTAGGTTGTGTAGGAGGCTTCTTCTGGGTGGTCTGCTTGTTCTCTGGCGTCGTATGGGGATGCTCGGGTGTAGTGTGATGATCTTCAGGAGTGGTATGATGACTAGGCGGACCAGTGGTAGGCGAGTGTACCGGCGTTTGACTAGACGTATGCGTGCCATGGCCGCTAGTGGAGAGATGCATATGAGAGGTGCTAGTTGGATTTGGAGAGACCTTAGTGTTGCTAGATGTTGAGCTGCCAGTGCTAGATCGGGTAGGAGTGGCTGTGGGGGCATGTGCTGAAGACGAAGCAGGGAGTAGGCAGGCTCCAACATAGGGTATGGTGATAGTGTACTGTGAATGATAAAAAAGTGGTCATAGTACCACCATGACCTTTCCATGTGTTAACCATGTGGCCCGATAAAAAAAAAACTACCCACATAAGAAGCTATCATGAATATAGTTAAGTTGTGCAACAGGTCACATTGTGCCCATATTTGGTCAGTCATGATTATCTGTCAAAAACACAAAGTCATTTTTAAAATTAATGAAGATACATTTACTAGCCTCGTCCCCAGGCCACTCCCAGCTTTTCAATGTTACATACTGAAACAACAGGAGGGCCTGGTATGCAAGCGCACGTGCATGATGCCACTACGTGTAACACCATGTACGTATAAAAAGGTCACTTCGTATTCTCGAGAAGGCAGCCTGTTTCAAGCTACAGAATTTAAAAGGAAGGTTTGTTACTGATTGAACTACAGTCGGCTGCACACTTTAGAGTCGTATCTGCGATCTGCTACAAATGGGAGCAATCACAAAACTGCAGATCTTTGCCTCCCCCACGTCCAATTAAGTCGATTCCAGGTCTGTTCCAGGTGAAACATCACGCACATGCGCTCGCATACCAGGCCCTTCCGTTTTTCAGCGTGTAACATTGAAAAGCTGGGGACAAGGCTAACATTTTACATGTACCATTAGGCCAATAAGGATCTTGCAGACTAATGTAAATTTCATAAAAGTTGCTAGTTATTGTTTCAGTGTTACTCTCATGTGTATACACACACACACACACAGTTACTTACTTCACAATCCACTTGTGTCACCCTTGCTTTGCCTGACAGATTTCGATCATACCAGACTGCCATGGGATCACATACTAAGGCAATTCGAGTCCTGGCTTTCTTATTAGCATCAGCACATATTTTATCTCCACCTTCAACATCTATATAGAAGCCTCCTGCTGTGAAATCAGCCCGGTCTACACGAGAGAGAGAGAAAAGCCTATAATTCTATTACAGCCTACACAAGCAAATGAGATCTGGCTTTCATACCTTCAAAAAATTGGGTTTGTTCATTCAACTGTCCCATGCTGTAGGAAACATTTCCTTCTGAGGTCATGCCAGCTTGACATACAGCAGCTTCATAGCACCCATCTCCCGTGGAAAGGGGTAGTCCTTGACAAAAAGAAAAGTAAACGACACATGGATTTGCACCAGGAATAATGCAAGTTCGGTTGTCGGGCAATGCAGCGAACCAGTAGTCCATTCTGGAATGGGTGTGTGTGTGCATATGCGTGAGAGCATGCATAAGGGTGAGTTAATTCTTAATAGAGCGGTAGATTTACTGTTGCAGTCCAGAAAGATCGTAGCGATCCAATTGGCACCTATTTGGTGCCAGAGTTGGAGCAACATAACAGGCTCCACTGTAATTGAATGACAAGTTCAGCTGTATAATAAGTAGACAAGTAAAAATATTATGCCCTTGTAACACACAAGATTGGTACTACAATCTTTATTACTTACTATACAGGTCTCAATGTCAACACTGGTTTCGGCAAAGATGGTAGCATTAATACTTTTCGTATGGTCCCAGACTGATCTTGGTTCACACTTAAAGGTCATTATTGTAATAAATGAGGTATTGCACAATGCACTATCATTTGCATTTCCCTGCCTGATCGTAGCAAAACCAACTTCATTGCCACCTGCAAGTAAAATAAAACTAATATTGTCTTTTAGCCTCCTCTTGGCACAAATTATACCATAGAGCCTCAAACCCAGGCTCTCTTTCTATTAAAATTCTGCCTACAAAGGCTCTTGGTTAGTGTCTTGAACCAAATGTTCTTATACCTGTGGGTTGAAGTTCATTGTTAGAAGTTCCAATGTTAAAGTAGTGAGTCATTCCATCATGTGTGGTCACCACTTCACAGGTTGAGCTATTGGTCTGATTCACACAAATTTCTCGTGGGAGGGGGTTGCAAATGGAGAAGTGAACTGTGCAACCAGTGACATTTTTCGCGGTGTAGCCTTTTGGTACGACGCATTCGTGTTTCCTAAGAGTTACATTCCAGTACCTGGCGCTGTTGCATGCAGAGAGAGAGGTAAAAATCATCTACAAAGTTTTAATAGTATGACCATACCCATCTAGCTCGCTGAGATCAAAGCCGTCCAGAACACACGACTCGGCACTTTGAACAGGTGCGCCGTGCAACACCAAGAGAGCAGAGCACGCTAGCAGAAGCCACTTCGCCATAGCTATCACGCAAGTGTAGACCAGCCAGAAACACCCACTTGTACTTGTAGCTACTAGTATTAGCCTCGTACCTATACCCGTACCCACGGCCCCAGGCCGCGCCGAGCGCTAGTCACGTGTTGATATGTACAACCCATGCACGTGCACCTATCAAAGTCATGCCCCACCTCCCCCCTACCGGGATTAGACCATTTTTGTGTTCTAATTCCCTGTCCACCGGGCATCTTCAGAGGTCTAATGACCCTTTCATAGCCCTTACTTGGAGTCTAAAGTAGGTCTAATCCCTGGGGTACTACTAGACTTCTTGTCCAGCTATCATAGTGCTTTTGCATGCTGGTTGCATGACCATCGTATACTTTCAATCCTCTGTTGTGCATTGTGCTCACAATCACGTTGACCTTTGACCCACATATATCTATACTACTCGATCTAATGCCCCTACTGCGGGGGCGCTCCACAGCTCTAGCCCCTACCAAATCCCCTATAATATGTGCCCGGTAGGGGGTAGGTGGGGCATGACTTTGATAGGTGCATAATTAATATGCAACAACAATCACATCAACGATTTAGCTAAGTTTATACAATGTTATAGATCTTCATAAGGGACCTTTCGGCGAAGTCCACCACGCTGCACATGACAAAACAAAACAAAACAAAAAATCCTTATGATATCAACACATCTTTGCACACTACAATGTCTTCTACATGATTGTATATACACTTAGGCCATAATATTATGTATAAAATAACCTCATCCACCTATTTCCAAAAAAAATTGGGGCAGGAGGAGGCATTTTATTTTTATTCACAAGTAGGAGGTAGTCAGCCATCAGAGGAGGTAGGACGAACTTGACCTTTTGCTAATAGGTCGCTAATTGGATCACCAATATAGGCTTTAGTGAAGGTTTTTGGTAGAAATCATTGCAATTTTCGAACTCAGCACATCAATTTAGTAGGGGGGCCCCTCGAGCCATTTTTAAGTCTTTGGAATGTTGATTAAAAGTGACTAATTAACATTCCAAGAGCTTAAATTCAATCTACAGCACTAGTTAACAGGGGCCTCCCCAGTAAATCGATGGTGCTGAGTTCGAAAATCGCAATGCCATGATTTCCACCAAAAACCTTCACTAAAGCCTATATAGGAGATTTAATTAGCGACCTATTAGCCAAAGGTCAAGCTTCCTACCTCCTCTGGTCAGCCATAGCTGGAGCACATTTTCGAGATATTTGGTACAGGGTCGTCAATGTGCATGCGCAATAGATCATATACATGTAGGCGCCTATAAAAACTGGAAACTGGGGCGGGCGAGGATGCATCGATGAGTTATTTAGTTCACATGGCCTTATCATGTCACGCACCTTGTGTATACACCAAGCAGCTGCAATGACCACTACTAATAGTATAGCACAGACTGTAGCAAAAACCACACTGGTTTAGGAATAAAGAGGAAAGAAATCAATTTGAGAAGCAAGCATTGATTTATTCAGCTTACACTCCAGCAATGAGTCCTTGTATGTTAACCTTTTGGCGCTCATTGGGAATTGCAGAGGTAAACTGCCCATGACTTGTAGTGTATGGAGGTGGAGTGGCAGTAGGTGAGTATGTAGGGCCAGTGCTAGTGGGTTGCGGATACACTGGAGAATGTAAAAATTATGCAGCATTGTGTGTGTGTGCATGCATGTGAATGTTTAATTACCTGAAGCTGTCATCATAGCTGTCGATGTCACACTAGGATCGACAGCTACAGGTGGCAGAGTTGGAGGAGGTGGGGAACATGCTCCAATGTAGTCAAATAGTATTGCAAGCTACAAATACAAGGAATCAGTGATCAAAACACACAACATAAGTATTACATTTCTTGTGCATGAGTGTAAATAGTACTTACAGAGCAGCTGCTATTGTGTGTGACATCTAAGGCAAACAATGTCACATCATTAGATAAGGGATCCCAGTCTGCATCGGGCTCACATGTCCATGTCATGTGTGTTTCATACTTGCCATTACAGGAAGTACCATTGCTGATGTATCCTTGGCGGACAGTAGCAAAGCCAACATCTTCACCTTCTACATGTCAACATTAATTAGAATACGTGAAAATTCAGAAGGCTACTCTTGTGTGGTTCGGGATTGTCACAACAATATTATAGCAAGAGTGCTTTAACATAACCTTGTCTCCGGGCCCTCCCAGTTGCATGCATATGCTTTTCTGCATAATTTTGTAACATTGAAAATGCTGGGGCAACTTAATATTAGAGTCAATTAAGGCTAGCCTAGGATAGAAAAAAATTGCCTGAGACATATGTATGGAATCACACTTTTGGAACCAAGCTTGACCATAATTTATTAGCGGCACACTTTGACCATATATGGGCATTCAGTTTGACAAAGTATTTACATGCATATGTTTGAACAGTTTGCCCATATATTTGATAACATTTTGCACATAATTATAATTATTTAACATTGATAATTTTATCAGTATTGGAATGCCATATCGAGGCGGCAGACTACAAAATAATTCACTAGCTACTTAGCATTGTGTGCACCTGCAGGTTTAAATCCATGATCAGGTCTGGTATTGTAGCTTCCAACATTAAAGTAGTGATCCTTATTGTCATCTGTGGTCACCACTAGGCAGGTGGAACTATTGTAGTGTGTTGAACAGATGCCCTCTGGTAGAGGCTTGCAGATGGAGAAATAGATGATGCAACCTGTGATCCTATCTGCACGGTAGCCTTGGGGTAGGATACAGTTCTCATCTACCTTGATAACCGTGAGGTTCCAGTAACTGGCACTGTATGAAAATCATTATTTTGTGCAAATTGGTGCAACAAGAAATCAAACTAAATAATATAAAGCCCAATCATGGCATATATAGAATAGGATCATATCCTAGCATCTAGCTATATAGTTAGATATGTGACCTGGTAAATCATCATTAATTTAATAGCTTACTCATTGAGTGAACTGAGGTTGAAACCCTCCAGATCACAGTGTGCATTAACGTTAACAACAGCACCATGAATCAAAACCAAAGGGCAGACACACATTAGCAGTTGCCATCTATCCATCTCAAACTTCACTCTGTCTGATTTATAAGTAGTGAAATTTACCTGGCTAGCTCAAAACCGCAATTGATTGATAACCGTCCCATACATGCACGTTAATTAATACGTTGTGCATGATCGATATTTGCATTGTTCAGCGCTGATTTCATGCGCATGCGCAATGTATGATTGTGTGCGGCGCGCGCGGACCTCACTTCCTATGAATGAAGTCTTTAATGACATTGTTGCACTAAGGAACATAAGAAGGAACTAACAAGAGTGTATATTATGTAACAAGAGTGTACATGCAATAACAGTAACAGTGTAAACTTTATAATCATAAAGTAGCTTTAGTGTAACACCTTATTTAATTTTGTTTCTTGGATGAAGTTTCAATTTTGATCCTGAATATCAGTGTTTACATATCATCATTGTTACTGACTCTTCGATATGGGCCAGCCTGTATGTGAATGATAAAGAGAACAGCTGCATAGAATGTTGTACGACATGTAATAATATTAGTATGTAAAGTGTGTGTGTTTCAACTCCCCAAGCTCAAGACAATAATAAAATGAAACACATAACACAACTCACTTGCAATACCTCGAACTAGAAATGTATAGATGAAAAAATAAACAAACATGGTCAGAGTGAAGCACCACCTGTACGTGTACTTAGCATGTGCATAGCATATGCATAGCATGAACTGGTGCCTTGAAAGAGCACGATGTGACATGTAGGAAAATGTACAGCTAGTTTAATTGCATCCCTGCTACATGGATTCCATTAGCCAATAGTCGTGGCCTGGGCATTACCAACGGGTGGTTTTATATGTATGCTTTGGTGTCAGTACTACATTATTATAGTAGGATCAGGAATAGCTGGGAAAATAATAAAACATGCTTCCAACTCTGTACTCTTACAGGGTACAATAAGTGTTAGACTGAAGTACTATTCCTTTCCTATAGGGGACTGGCCAATGTACTAGTATGTCTAGCAAGTTTTTATCAATACTCAGTTGCTGCAATAAAATGTTTACTGTTTTCACTTGCCTTGGTATAGATTACTCTACCGGCAAAAATCAACAATACCAACAGAACCACCGATATGAGCGCAAAGATAACACTGAAAGGAAACACAACAACAAGACATGATGGCAGACTGACATAAAATAATGGTCGGCTAACTGCCTGGCAACGCTAATACAGTAGTATAAAATACAAACCAAAATACTTACATCCCAGCAATAAGTCCATGAATTACGTGACTGTCGTGAGTATTCGGCTGGGTAGAAGGATTATGTTCATGTGTTGTAGGACGTTCAGGTGTTGTAGGATGATCAGTTGGGCCCTCGCGTGTGGTGGTTTGGTTTTCAGGGTTCGTAGTGGTTGGTGGATGTGGACCAGGTGTCACAGTAGGATTAGGGCCCATTGATGAACTACTACCAGCATGTGTGGAAGAAGTAGAAACACTAGGAGAGATTGAGGGTGAACTTGGAGAAGCTGTGGCTGTTGAGGCTCTAGTTGTAACTGTGTTGTTTGAAGGGCCAGGAGATGTTGGTTTAACAGAGTGCGATGTTGAGGTTGGAGAGCTAGTCGTGGAAGTTGGCATAATATTTGGTGAAGTTGTCGTTGGACCAGAAGGTCGACAAGCTCCAGCATAGGGAATAGTGATGGTGTACTGTGGAAGTCGGTGAGGGTGATGCATCATGGGTAGTGTAATAAAACCTCAAGGTTACAATTTTCATGGTTTAGGAATGAATACAGGAATGAATGTGCTGAACAATAGATTATTAGCAGTCTAGTCGCCATGCCATTTACAATGTATATTAATATGCATAATACTTACTGAACAGGGTTCTGAATATTTCACGTTGATGATGTCTGTTAGATCTTGGGAGTTCCACTGTACAGTCGAGTTGCACTCCAGTACAATTCTAGTCGAGGCACCAGTGCTATTCTTAGCACACTCCGAGTCCCAATTATTAGCACTTCCATTTACGACATCCACGTAGAAGCTACCGGCTACTGTTCCATTAGCTAAAATAGCAACGCCCGAGTAAAATGTTACTTTTGTGTCAAAATAAACTAGAATCACATCCATGGATGTATGTACTTACTTTCATAAAATTGTGTTGTATTGCTGAATTGTCCCATGCTGTAGCCACTCAAGGTTCCATTAGGATTTTTGCTGACCTGGCAGACAGCGGCTCCTTGACAAGCTGTGTAGTTGACTTCTTCAATTGGGTGACAGAAGGCAAAGTAGAAAGTACAAGATGTGGCAGCGGGGTCAAAGCAAAGAAATCCTCGGGAACCAGTACTACTGCTGACATTGTTAGCAGACCAAAATTCCTCCCTAGATTATGTTGAGAGAGAGAGAGAGAGGGGGGGGGGGGGGGGGGGGGGGAGAAAGAAATTTCAGACATCAACAGTATATTCATAAGCTACTTACCTTGTGAGATTTTTGATATTGTATGGTGAAAGCTGGCACAGATCGGTGGGGGTTGGAGGATTGTCGGTAGACGGCTCCAAAGTAGCCCCTACTCTGACTTGAGAAATCAAGCAAGCTGCCAAGACGCACGCTAGTATGACTGGAGACATGTTGTGCTGAACCCGTACGCGCTTTGATCTGGATTGGCTAGAGAATTTCTTTGGCTAGTATCTTCAAAAACAGAGAGTGCAAACTTAATACTAGCTATAGCATTGGCGAGACGTAAGTCTAGGTAAAGTCCCTCACGGTTAATTCTTCTACGCATGCGCAGAACGTTCGGCTTGTGCAATGTCCTACAATTGGTACAAGTTTGCATGATTGCATCACACAACAAGATCACAAAAGTACAAACTAACACAAATTAACATTCAGTTTCAAAAAAGCGAGCTCAAAGCTATATGCAAGCATAATTCTATGACTCCATTTTGAGAAACTTCAACTTGTGCTTTCTCTGTACAATAAAACAGACACAATGCGATGATTATCATAAGATACTGAAAGCTTCAAAAAGTGTATATTATAGAAAATTATGGCACTGCTTTTCGTTATATACATAAGAACTTACTTTGATCAAAATTCGAACAGCAATGATGATCATCACTAACAGGACAATGGCTAAAACTGCAGACAGCACACTGGGGAAAAACCACAGGGTCATAATTACATGATAGTTATCAAAACCTTCAACTTACACTCCAGCTGTGAGCCCTAGTATTATCCTCTGGTCAGGGTTTACTGGAGTGGCATTCGTGGTAACCACGTGTGGTGAAGCTGTTGGGACTGTACTTGTCCTCGAGGAAGTGAGTGTGGTCACTTGAATAGAGCTTTGTGTCACTGTAGTGGAGTTTCCAGTAGGAGTAGAAGAAGGGTGCTTGGCAGAGGTAGAATTAATGGTATGGTGACTTGACAATGTATGCATAGGAGTGGAGGTTCGTATGGTAGAGTTCCGAATAGGAGTAGAGGAGTGTATGGCAGTAGAATTAGTAAGATGATGTGATGATGTCCAAGGTGGCTTTACAGTTGAATTGGGATGAGGATGTATGCTAGTAGAATTTACACTGTGTGATGTTGTGAAGTGGAGAGTGGTTAGAGGTATAGAGGATGATACTGGGAAGGTTGAACTGGGTGAGATTGTGGAACAGGCTCCACTGTACGGTAAGATGAGCTCATACTGTAGGGTGACAAAATATTATTATAGATTTGAATATTAATTAGAGGCCTCGTACCTCACACGAGTTTGTTTTCTCAACTTGAATAATCCTAGAGAGGTCTCGACTATTCCAAACCACAGAGGAGTTGCATGCCAAAGAAACACGAGTCCTGTTGGTATGTTGACATCCAGGAATGCTACCATTCACAATGTCCATATGGAAGCCTCCACCTGGTCTTTTACCATCTAATTAAAGAGAATACAAGTCATTGCATATATGCACCAAAGGTGTTACATTATTGAAACGTACTGAAGAAAAATCTGGTGAATGTTTCAAACTGCCCCATGCTGTAGAAAACTTCCTTGTATGGTGGATGAAGTGACTCCACATTGAAATGCTGACAAACTGCTGCTCCAGCGCAGTTACGACCAAGTTTGGCTTCAGCAGGCAGTGGTTGACAGAAAGAAAAGTAGAATGTACACCCAAGTGGCGATGAAAATCCATCATTATAGCAATACCGATCTGGCACATGAGCAATCCAGTACTTTTGACTGTGTGTGTATGTACATGTGTGTGTGTCATGTGTAGCAGACATTCATGCATTACTCACAGACAACTATTGCATATACTCGTCAAACCTGGGTAGTGGTTTCCAAAATTCCATTCCCAGACCACAAATTGTATTAGTACAGCACATGCAATACCCATGGTCATGTCTTATCATTTGTACTTTGTACCACTGGCCTATGAAAATTGAAAATCACACATTTTGCCTCCCCCTCCCCCCCCCCCCCCCCCAAAACCATGCATGCATCTACATTAGTACCAATAGCTGTAACGCTACTTACCTTGTTAGACCTGTGAGATTGTAGGGAGGGAGGCGACAGCTGTTCATTGCTGGAGCCAAAGTGGGAGCAACTTTCTGGCATGCTCCACTGTAGCCAAATTCTATTTCCAGCTGTATGAGGTATAAAAGGACAGTTGATGCTAAACAACTCCTTAATTAATTAATTAATTATAGTGTTGGAACCTTGCAATAATAAAATTTTGGTCACCCATGGGGCAGAAATCAATGCAAAGTAACTCACACAACAATTTGGAAAACCTGAGAACGGGCTACCATGGAGTTCATTCCAAGAAGATTACTAGCATACAATGCCATCTGTACACTATACTGTAAATCATCCTATCTTGTTTACATGGCAGTGGTCGGTGATAACAATCACATAAACATGTGTCGATGCATCTCGTGAGTAAGGGTCCCACACTCTATCTCTGTCACACACAAACTTCAAGGAGATCTTGAACCGGCCATGGCAGGAGCTAGATCTGTGATGGCTGACGGCATGTCCTTGTCTGATGGTGAAGAATCCATCAGAAGATGGGTACCCTGGTCAGAAAAAGGGAGAAAGAAGCAAATTTTAAAATTATTTAAGAGGGTAATTCTGATGAATGGAAGGTGACTGTATGAGTGAGCATGTGTGTCTACACACGTGTGTGCATGCATAAAGTTACAGCTTTTGGCTATAGATTTTGAAAACTGGTAAATTATAAATAAATGTTGTGTTTTCATTATGCTCACACACTACACAAGAAAAACACACTCAACTGTTGAATGCATTTAGTCTTACCGATATTTATATAACTTACCATTCGCTGTAAACTCGTAGCTCTCTCTGCTCTCCCCAATGCTGTAATAGTGCCTGTGGCCGTCCTTTGTCACCACTTCCTGGCAGGCGGTGCTATTGGAGTGACCCCCACAGACACCCTCAGGGATGGCTCTACAGACAGAGAAGTGAAATTGGCAGCTGGAGATTTGATGCGTCTCGTAGCCGTCCGGAACAAGACACTTGTTCAGGTGCTCCCGCATGAAAGAAACACTCCAGTAGTTCGCTCTGAACAAACCCGAGGTTTAAAATTTAAACATGTGCGTACGATATAAATGAATAATGTATCATAATATATAGGGTGCACCTTGTCTGCTATTTAATATCACAATTAACTACTCTTGTTATTGTAATTCCATCTCCATTTTTAGATATAGTACACACTACAAATTTTATGAACGTACTTGGCTAAGGTGTCGATCTCAAAATCATCCAGACCACATACTGTAGCTTTCTCGTCAGCTGGAATTGAAAAGGACTCCTCTGAAGCGAGGACGCTGAAGATGTGGACCAGAAAGACTGTACACAGCAGGTGTAGCTGTAGCGACATCTTGCTCGACAACAAATGCCCCGCCCCTACAATATGCAAGGGAATCCCCCGGCCCCAACGGTGTAGTATAGTAAAGTACAGATGATCGTATTCAGCGCTGCATCACAAGTATATTCATAGCCTACATCACACGGCATCAAATTTTCTGTACACCCACGTAATCCTCATCTATTCCTCCAAGCATGCAGCACGCAATACCCTATAACAACTTCTAGATTTATAGCTGGTACCTGTCTACAGTACTATGCATCAAGTTAGCCAGCCATACCCAAAACACACTATTGATCTATCTGTGACAAAAACTGTAAATTTATTAATAATACACAGAAGCTACCAAAAAAAAAAAAAAAAAAGAAAAAAACCCAGCGAGTAAAACAGTTATTGCACAAAAGCATAAAGGTTAGATAAACAAGGACCGTAGTAAAGCATGCGGATAAAACTCTTCTAGTGGGTGGGGTGTGCCAAAAATTAAATTTTATCATAGTCAACACTGCTTTTACCAGGAGCTTTGATCCGACCGTCAAACTGGAAGCAGGTGACAATGTCAAGGCAGAACTTGCAACCCCCCTAGAGAGAGAGAGAGAGAGAGAGAGAGAGAGAGAGAGAGATTGTGTTGATTTAATAATATTGCTGCAAAGCGCTATCCATGATTCTAACGTACCAGCACTAACATGACAAAAGAGGCCCAAAGTTCATAGTTTGGAATGACTTTAAGTCCTCTCTCTCCCCTGACAATGAACTGAAATCCAGCACCAACCACCAAGTACACCACCACTACGAAAAAGAAACTGTCCAAAGAAATTATAATAAAATCTTGCAACATATTAAATATAATATCTAGACTTACATTCCAATGAGTATCCATCCAATATAGTCTACTACTGCAACTGCACCCGGGCCAATTGGTCCAACAGGTATACAGGCACCAGCATACTGGGCAAGTATGACATACTGCAGGAGGAAGGACGTGCAAGATTAGCTAGCTATATAGCTACTGACCTTTAAAAGCTTATTAGGCTATGCCAAATTAATTTCTTGTTCAACAGAACACCAGGGGAATGAAGTAGGGTCAGTACAGTAGGTAGGAAAGAAAATATGATGTCACTTCCGGTTATTGCTTCCTGCTCTGATATAGGAAGTCGATGTCTTTACCAAAACATTAGCTTTGGTACAAGCAAAAATCGGTAGCCTAGTATCTCAAGTCTTTTAGCCAGAGTAACATACAAATCTAGTGTTACATGGCTATCAACATTGTGGTTGCACTGTGACCTTTTTCTTAATTAATTTTTATTTTTTGGTATCAGCAAAATATAGGGTCGGTCGGGTCCGTTGAACAAGGAATTAAATTGGTGTGGCCTTATGAAGAATTATTGAGGGATATAAGCTCGCTCTCATGCTCTATCCACTGGTGTTGCTACAATGGGTCATGGCCCCCTCACTTTTGTCCTGTTTTGGTGCAGTTTCTATGTCTTGGTTCACATTTGCAATAGCTAGCATATTATGCTGTGGCTCCCTCACTTGTTTGCTGCTAGCAACGCCCCTGGCTCTATCTGATATCTATCATGGTCACCCATTTAGCTGCAAGTATGCATTAGCCAGTATAGCCTTATCTCTAGCTAAATTTCATGTTCATTTCAGAGTGGGGGAGGGGGACAACTACACCTGAAAATCTGCCCCCCCCCTTTCCAGTATTTATATCCTATAACTTGGCTTGCTAGCTTTATTCCCAATACTAGAAGGTCAAGATAAGCATAATGTAAATTAAGCCATTTGCTCACGTCACAAGGATCGGTATCTTCTAGATATGCCACTTCAATGAGACCAGTGAGGTCATTGGTGGACCACTGGACAGAGGAATTGCAAACGAGAATCACTCTAGTCTTGATCCCGTACTTGGTGTTACATCGACCATCATCTGGTCTGCTCCCATTCTCCACATCCATGTGGAAGCCAGCGCCGACATTGTCTACATCTAAAGAGAAATAAATCATTATTTCTACTTACAATTGAGTAACTTGTTGCTAATCCATGGCAGCAAATAGCCATAGATAACTTTCTTCATGTCACTTATTAATTTTTATCCCAATATTTTTTATTGCTCACTCAGGCTCTAGATTCTTTGTGCTATAAAAAGAGATCCAAACTTACTCTCATAAAATTGTGTGAACTGATTGTTAAACTGCCCCATATTGTACCCAAAGTTGTTTCCATCACCATCAGTACCAGTCTGACAAACACCAGCTTGATAGCAAGCCTCATCAACAAAAGGTGGCACTGCTTTGCAGAAGGAGAAGTAAAATTTACATGAGGTGGCCTCATCGCCATAGCATAGCACAGGATCCACAGTAGCATACCAGTAATCATCACTGAATGTGTGTGTGTGTGTGTGTGTGTGTGTGTGTGTGTGTGTGTGTGTGTGTGTGTGTGTGTGTGTGTGTGTGTGTGTGTGTGTGTGTGTGTGTGTGTGTAGAGAGAGAGCTATACATCAACAGCAATCAGGCATTGACTTTGTGGAGCTCAAAATTTTGTTGTTTATTCACCTTGATAATTCCACCAGATCATAAGGTTCCAACTGGCAGCGCTCAGGGGACAGAGTTGGAGAAGTGTAACATGCTCCTGAGTACCCAAATTCTATTTCGAGCTGCAGAAAAACAATGTATATAATTATAGAGTCCAGATCTAATCATCATAACCTCGTTGATGTCCTCAAAGGTGGGCCATGTCAACATTTTGTGCAAATTTGAAAGCTGGGAATGGGCACAGGGATGGGGCTAGTTTACATAGGTGGTGGAAGCAGGGGGGCACCAGGGGCACGTGCCCCCCCCAATCAGCTTGAAGTGAGGGCAGTGCCCCCCCTTCCGGAGCCATGCTTATCAATACTGTAATATTGACTATAATATAATTATGTAGGATTCAGGGTCTGAATTTCAACTCTGATCTCGACAACTAATTCAGGCCCTATTAATTGTAGATCCATGGGAAGTGCAGCAGTAAAATAAATTAGGAAATGGGTATGGTCATAAATGAATCGTCTTAAATTTGTACACCAACAAATGTCTAGTCCCCCCCCCCCCAACCCCCACTGTCTTCCTCCGCCTATGGTTTAGGTAATAGTATCTCTTATATCACTAATCTTACCATAGTCTCGCAAGCCAGCCCCCTCTCTAACACACAAAAAAGGCACTTTTTGTGCTAGACAGGGCTGGCTCGTGAGACTAAATCTTACAAAACAGTTGTCAATGCTTCGCCCAATAATGCTGGTGATGAACTGTGTTGCATCAGCATTCCGAGGATCCCAGTTATGTAAATTATCACATGCCCAGGTCAAGGCAGTCCGATAGACACCATTGCAGAGTCTGCTTTCGATGTTGTCTCCGGTTCTAATAGTGATGAATCCAACTGTATCTGGCCCACCTATAAAAAGAAGATGTGCCATGTAAGCAAGATTTACAGTTACTATAGTATGCATGTGACAGATACTCCATGCATAAATGGCACAAGTTCCATATGGCCCAGTGTAGTGACGATGCTTTGCTGCTATGTTGCTAACATGATCAACCTTGTCAGGGTCATATGGCCTCTTCTGGTGTAATCACTCCAGTTGAATAGTGTCTACATTGCCACATGTAACGGCCACTTCAACAAGAGAGTATTATTTTTCATGTACTTCTTTGAACTTGCTATGAGTGTGCATGTACCACAATCATGCAAGTCAGCACAATAGTATTAAAAGGCACTGTCTAAACATTTTGTTCATGAGACAAGAAGATGGGAGCCAGGGTCTTAGTCTGTGAAGTCTCAACTAGCCTTGTGATCATCCCCAGGCCCTGGCATTCCCAGTATTTCAATGTTGCATGCGGAAAACCGTTTTTCAGTGTGCAACATTGAACTAAGCTGGGAATGGGATGTAGACGAGGCTAGTCTCAACCACTTTGATTCCATCTACAATCTCCCCACCCCATCACACACACACACACACACACACACACACACACACACACACACACACACACACACACACACACACACAAAAGCTCATGTATGCATGGTCGATATAGCTAGTGCACATTTTATTTTACACACCTACTACTTGAAATTCATTGGCACTCTGAAAGTCTCCAATGCTGTAGACATGCTGCATTCCATCATCCGTGGTGACCACTTGACAGGTAGAGCTATTGGTGTGTCCCGTACAGACACTCTCTGGGATAGCTTTGCATACGGAGAAGTAAATAGTGCAAGCAGTGATGTTAGTTTCTGCATAGTTGGTTGGGATGATGCAGTAGGTTGCGTCAACGGTCATGTTCCAATAAGCGGCTCTGTAGGTAGACGAGATATGAATAAGTGGATTATTGTTCAGTACAATGTGTTTGACAATTACAATAATATTATTATATCTCTACTAAACAAACAGCAACATAATTCAGCATTGTTTAGTGCTAAAATAGAAGAGGCACCCATAGAAAGATTCAGACATTGAACTCCCAAATATGGAATGCAATATAGAAGACAAGGGAGTCTTGCACTGGATTATTTAGGATTGGGACTTCTTCTTCGCTTAAATCTTATTAAAGTCTTCTCTTTGTCTAGTTAGGAGGTAGAGCCTTCTTCTAGCCCAGTTATTTACGTACTATCATGGTCAGCCCCGCCCACATAGTTTTTTTTTGCAAGTCTACTGGTTTTATCGCATGGAATTTAGCAGAGGGGCACCATCCATGACCTGGATACTCTCTCCCAACATACAGCCGCACCGAACAATCAATTTATGGTGAATTTAATAACTCACAGATCCAGTGTGTCGAGCTCGAAGCCGTCTAGACCGCACACGGGCGTCGCAGGGGTGGGGTCTGAGGACCCGGCTTCCCCGACGTGAAGTGCCAGGCATACTGCGCACGCTAACAGAAGCAGTCTTCCCATCTTTGACAGCTAGGAATCGCAGTGTTAGGAACAAATTGTCGTCAACTGCAAGGCGTACCCGGCTTCGTTAATTCGCGGGAGCTGGAGGCGGGTTGGTGTTTGCGCTCAGCTTGCGTTCATGTGACCACTGTCATGCGCATCTGTGAATATTGTAGTACAAGAAAGCAGCCACAATTGTGTATGCGCAAAAATAAAATTTAATGCGAACGACGATATAAGCAGATATACAAAAAAAAATTCCAGGCCATACAAAAGCATGTTATATGTTAGTGAACTAGAGTTACAATTACAAACACAAAAATCACTATACCTTTCGAGGTGCATAAGTTTGTTATCTATCATGCATTGTATAAAGGCTTAAATTTTGTCATAGTCAACACTGCTTCTGCCAGGACCACTGAGAGGGTTCTTGAATTTACCCTCAAACTGGAAGCAGGTGATGGCATTGAAAGAAAACTTACAACCCTCCTAAAAATGTAAGGGGGGGGGGGGGGAGAGAATAAAAATCATAGCTGCATGTAGCATGAATTTTGTAACTGCACATACCAGCACCAACGAGAAAAACATTATCCAGAAGGCATAGTTAGGGATGACCTCCACACCTCTAGCTCCTTTGACAAAGTACTCAAACCCAGCACCCACGAACAGGTACACCATGACAACGAAGAAAAAGCTACGTAGAGAGAGAACAAGAATTACATCTTGCATAATTTTGTCCATAAGTGCAACTCGCTCTTATTTATTATTACGCATGGCTCAGTGTACTTCTTTAATTTTTCCCCATTCTTTGTAAAAATGTAAAATAAAGAGTGGGAAAAGTCTTAACCAGATGGAGAAACAAAGGGAGGAAGGAAGCATCAACACATCATATAGCTGGAAATCCAAATCAAAATCTGCCAAGTATTTCTTATATTATGTACATACATGCAATCCCGTAGTGAACTGTCAAACTAAAAATCCTTTGCTGTTGATCAGTTTGTGACCCAACCACCAATACTTCCGGCTCCTGACTGTAATAATAGAGAAAGAGAGATACTCACATTCCAATCAGTATCCAGCCAACAAATGATTGAGGGTTTGCTGTTCTAGGTACCGGTCCAATTGGTCCAACTGGCTCACAAGCACCATAGTATTGCAGAACAATCTCATACTATTGTAGAGAACAAGAAACATATGTAGTTAATTAGCTATGAAATTTATGGCAATCCAAACATGACAAAACTATCAAACAGCAATATTGCAAGTGCAAAAGTCCAAAGGTCAAAATATCAAGAGTGCAATAGGTCGAAAACCAAATACTGCAGGTGCAAAAATCTTGATATTTTGGGTAGTTTGACCTTTAAACTTTTGCACTTGCAATATTGCTGTTCTGTCGACCTTTTGCACTCTTGATATTTGGGTAGTTTGACCTTTGGACTTTTGCACTTGCAATATTGCTGTTTGATAGTTTTGTCATGTTTGGATTGCCATAGAAATTTTTGTTTCCCAACCATTGGGCTATGCATAACCCATTCAGGTAGTACAATAGTACTGTATTTCAAAATTTTGGCACAAAAAATTTACACTCAAGCTTTGCACCATTCCAGCTGTGCGCAAAATCTACTCTCATACAATTATGTATGACGACCTTTACCAAAAGTAGATACTTCAGTAAAGGGTGTCGAACAACTAGAAGTAGTACAGTAGTATTATGGTAGTGTACCACATGCAGTACTGGGAACAGCACAATAACAGTATTGACTGTCACATTCATAGCATAGAGACTTCACGATATAACTCTCATGATTATTTTACGGGTCCATACATATTACAAAACTTACAGTGCAAGGTTTGAGTGGATCACGATATATATTAAAACTCCCTGTGAGATCCTGATCTTTCCAGTTTGCCGAGGGGTTGCACAAGAGGGAGACACGGGTATTGATACCACCTTGTTTATCGCACATGTTATCAACTGGCTTACTGCCGTTCTCCACATTCAGATGGAAACCACCTTGAACTGTACCTTTATCTAAGCAAAGGAGTGTGAAGAACAGTAACACTAGGGACTAGCCTCGTATCCAGGCCTTCCCATGTTTTTCAACATTTCATGTAGTTACACACCAAGTTACATCCCCAGTAGCAATTTACTGTTTTGCGGTAATGAGGTAATTATGTTGAAACCTATGAGGTAATTACGAGAAAATTCAGGGCCTCGATGGAGCATTTCTGAGACCTGAAAATCGGTAAATATGCAGAGTAACTTACATGTACATCCAGCGAATACATTAAAAGCTGCAAGTTACTTTCTCTGATAAGTACGGCTGGTTGAACTCCTCGTGTTCCCTTAGCTTACGTAATCCCGTATTATAAATAAAGCTACCTAGCGCTATATATAGCATGCGTGCTTACTATAAAATAGTGGGGGATGTCCCGTACTGTAGCTTAGTGTGCATGCTCATGCGAGCTTTTAACGACCTTTACCTTATGTTCTCGTGCATCAGAGTTGTGCTGTACTAACATACATAGCTACTGGGGATGTGGTAAGTTTTTCATAGACAATTTAATGATCTAATTCATGGGGCTTTAGGGAGCACTTGGAGCCACAATTTTTATATGGCAAGCAGAATGGATCAAAAATGATACAAACGATTTTTGATTCATGCCTTTGAATTAAAGTTACAACACTTTAAGTGTTTGCCATACCGTAGACTCTGGTTATTAGCGCATGCGCTTATAACGGTAAATGGTAAGGAAGTATGCGCTTAATAAAGGATATGCGCTTATAGACTATGTGGCCACACCGACTTGCATGGTAAAGGTCGCTAGCGAACGTCGAGGCAAGGGCGGGGTCACTGGGAACGAGATCGAGACTAGCGAACGTGTAAAATACAGAGTCACGAAATCGAGAGGGCCAAGTTAATAAGATCAGCACGATGACGAACGTTGGAGACTTGGAAGAGTCCATATTCTTGCATGGCTTGGCTTTGGCTTGATCAAGCAAACGGCCATCTAAAGTTCTTTGCGATCCACTAGCGTCGGCCATCGTTAAGCGTTGTGGTGTCGATACCAAATGAAGGCGTGACGCGCGACGACTTTGACCACCTTTATTTAGCGCATGCGCTTAATAAACCATGCTCTAGTACAGGAAGGAAGTGTGCGCTTAATAAATAACATGCGCTTAATAACCAGAGTTTACGGTATGTTTGTACAGGGAAGCCATACATTTGCAATATTTTACGCCTACGCGCACGCGCACACGTAAACGTGACGACCATTACCAGATTTGCTCAAAATTGCACTATGGGTGCCTACTTGCATTGTGCACCCCTACTATGCATGTTGCTACACTATGTGCTGCTTTCCGGACCTCTTTTTTCTTCCTACTTAGTGTGTCCGTAGCTTGAAAAAACAACAGCAACAACAAAAAAAGAACACTGTAAAAAGATGGGAAGGCCTTGGATATGAGGCTAATTTGGAACAACCATCAAGTCTAGACATGCACAATAATCTAGTCTCTTTCCTAGGCCCTCCCTGTCCTCATCCACACACAGCCTTTCCTCCTCCCCTTTGTATTATGCATGCAGTTTTCACATTGCACATGAATTTGAGACTAAATCCAAAAATACCAAGTTAAAGTCTTAGTGCTGTACATTATAACACCATACCAAGAAAACACAAAATTAATGTCATTGTTTTACCTACTTAAGGAAATTTACTGGGGGGGGGGGGGGGGGGGGGGGGGACACTGTGCTAAAGTTAATGTGAATCCAACTTACTGTCTGTATACTTGGCTGTCTTGTAGAGACCCATGCTGTAACTGTAGTCTGTACTGTCCGGATTCGTACCAACCTGACAGATAGCTGCTCCGTAGCACCCCTTACCAAGATCCAGGGGAAGTGCTCCACAAAAAGAGACAAAGATTCTGCATCCAATGCTGTCTGGATTGTAACACATATCATTTTGTACAGTTGCTGTCCAGTAGTTTTGGCTGCAATTGTATAAAGTGAGAGAGAGAAGAGAGAGAGAGGAAGAGGAAAGAGAGAGGAAGGGAGGGAGTAGGGAGGAGGTGGGGGGGAGGGGGGAAAGAGAGTTGATGATATATGAAAGGCAGGGATATTACTAAATTAACAAAACAAGAATTTCCTTACACAGACAATCCAGTGAAGTTGTATGGCTCCAGTTGGCAGGTGTCTGGGGCCAGAGTCGGGGCAGTGTAGCAGGCTCCACTGTAGTCAAGATCTACCCTCAGCTAAAGATTGCAAAATAAGACACATACTTATAATATGAAATATAAAATATATGTATGTCTACCATATAGCCAAAAATTTGCGCTGGACAAAAAATTTTCCAAACCCAGCTACCTTTGTATTGCAGAAATATTCAATGGAATAAATTTTCGTCAATATGGTAAAGGTCGCCATATCCTCTATGTAATCAATAACACAAAAAACAAATTTTGCCAATGAGAGCAGGGGGCAACATCACCCTAACCCAGCAAACCTAGACAACATTGAGTACAATTATCATAGGTGGCGGAATCATTTTCAAAGTGAGGGAGCCAAGATAGTACGATACTCTTGTGTGCACACAAAACACCCACTAATTAGTGGGAAATAAGTTCGTGAAAGATGGTAAATTTGAAGGAGCAGTGATGAATACTAGGCAAAACAGTCGATGGCAAGTATGTATGTACAATCACACACTACTATACTTCCTTGAAATCTCGCAGTACCTCAAATTATCGCCACCCTTGAAATGTTGCCACACTTTCAGGCAAATCATTCTAGTAAATGCCGCCCTCAAAATCTTGCTGCATGGTATAGGGTCAACGCTATATGCGTACGTACACACGCAATGCTGATCATCAAAGCAGCATCTTTGTCGATCTCTGCAGACCACTGTCTTTGATATCAAGCCAACCTCGAATTGTCACTGCATTAAACAGGACCTTGAAATAAACTCTTACCACAGCGAGATTTCAAGGAAATGCAGTACCTATCATAGCAGTGTACCCTCTATGGGCTGAGTGGGGTGTTGACTTATTGGGGCAAATGTAGTTTCACACTCGTGTATTGACAATACTGGAGGTCATGAACCCTTGCCATATGCTCAGTGAGATATTCTCCTTTCTCTTTATTATCATGCACTCTTGCTGATACTTACGGAGCAAGCAGAGAGTACTACAGAACCGGCGAAATATGCACTAGCATCTTCATTGGATGGGTCCCAAGTCTTAGTGCCATCACACCGCCAGACCATGAAAGTTTCATATGCTGTACTACAACGTCTGTCGTCCACGGGTTGTGAGCCTTCCCTAAGTGCAGTGAAACCAATGGTATCTCCACCTGTGAGGATAAGGAAGGAAGCTTAAGGATAATGGTATGGTATCATAAATCTGGAAATTTTTATTGTAAAAATATTTTCGTAGTCGATCAAAACTACCAAAATTAATCTTACGAAAACACATGTGCACTATCAATGTTAACATGGTAAGGGGTCATTCCTATGAAAATTTTATGAAAATTTATCATATGAAAGTTTCCCAACATGTAAATTTCCAGATCTACTGTAGTGCATTTGTGTGTAGGCATGATAGAGTGTAGTATACCAATTCAGAGAGAGAGAGAGAGAGAGGGAATAAAGCACGTAGGTGTACCTTAAAGGAACCAAGAAAGGTTGTAACAATACACACATACATGTATATACCATTATGTACTTACCTAGTGGAGCAAACTCATCGCTGCCTCGGAAATCACCAATGCTATAGAAGAACTGTGTGTTATTCTTGAGGGTGACTACTTCACAGGTACTGCTGTTGCTGATGCCATTGCATTCCGATGAAGGGAGAGCCTTGCAGACAGAGAATTTGATGGTGCATTTTTCGATTTCATCTTCGGTCACATTATCTTGGATGATACAGTGGGCTTTGTTTTTTAAATCAAACTGCCAGTAGGCACGGCTGCAATAAGTACACTGGTAATTAACTTGTTACCTATTCACTCATGACAGTGATAAAAACTGACTCATCTATCCCCTAAGAGTTTAAAACTGTGTGAACATCAAAAAGTTAAAGGACACAGGGCTGTGGTCTAGGTCACAAGGGAGTAGATTATCAAAACCACAGATGATCTATGATCTACTCAACTGGACTTTGTTATGATAATATATAATACTATGTGTTGCACATGATCTCCTACATTACTTCCTCATAATAATTTTGTACTGCATACATACATGGAATGTGTTAGAAGCCCCTTCTTTTTAAGACAATTTTTGTGCACAAATGTCATATGGAATTAAGTATTATGCACCACCTTTTCATGCCAGGTGCTATTATCTAAGCCAGTGGTTGTGCCAAGTGGAGCTGTTCTTAGCCTAGCCTCGAACACAGGCACTATTTTGTAGGGGGAAAGAGAGCCTGGTACACACTGTCTGTGCATGCACCAAAATTCCCAGAAATCCTGGGAATTCGGATTCTTCCATAAAATACACGTATACTACTCCATGTGCTGAATGTAAACTATCCGTTACATTAGTGTTCATTTCAATTCGATGGTTATTTGCCACATCTACCACCACGAAAACACTCAGTGTCCACTACTTCTGTGTTGGCAAAGCTCCCTAGCCAGTTGGAAGCCAAAATTTCAAGAGACATGAACAAGACCTAGCTATCGGTGATTCGATAGGTCTACATAAGTCAAGTAGCTTTTTCGAGGTACTAGATGATTATTTTCTAGCTTCTCTGTTTCATAGAGACATCATAATCAACAGTTAGCTTCTTCTCCACGGGGCTTTATTTTGTCTCCGTATTTTATCATGACACTGCCGTATATGCGCACAAGCTACATGCTCGCTGGTAGTAACCTGACAGTTTTATGGAAAATTTTCCAGAACTGTTGACACATGCACGGAGAGGGTGTACCAGGCTCTCTTTCCCCCTACGAAAGAGTGCCTGGGTTCGAGGCTATTCTTAGCCTATCCCGGGTTAGAAGCACGCTCAACAAAACGTGGACCATGAACAATACAACAATAGAGAGATGACTTCTTCATAGCTTGCACTGCTTACATACATGTATGTGTGCTAGAAGCCCCATCTTTTTGAGACCACTTTGTCAGCAAATATGGAATAATTTATGCATTATGCACCACTTTTCCTAGCCTTGTCCCCAGGCCCGAAAAGAGGGCCTGGTACACACCATCTGCGCATATGCTAACTTCGCCGTATATTTACTGTAAAATTATTTGTAAACTAGCACGACGGTATCAGCCAAAACTAGGCTTTCTGACGAGGCGTTCATGCATCCGATATCTAATGGATTCGTTCTTGTTGTTGGCAGTAAGCGATGTTGATGTCGAAGCTGATTTAGTGTGAAATTGTAAGTCATACACGATAGTTTACAGACTGTTTATGGAAATATACGATGTACAAGGATTTTGGGTACACTTTGGCGCATGTGCAGACAGTGTGTACCAGGCCCTCTTTCGGGCCTGGGGACAAGGCTACACTTTTCCATGCTAGGTGCTATTATTATTTAAGCCAGAGGTCATGCCATGTTCTTAGCCTATCCCAGGTTAGAAGCACACTCAACAAAACGTGGACCATGAATACAACAATAGAGAGCAGCATGAATATCGTTTTTGTGCTTTTGTACAACGTGCAACATAAACATCATGTTAGCTTGAAGAGCTTTCAAGTATGAAAACAAACTGAGACATGCTATCAAACTATAATTTTCTGTAGCTCACATTTGGAGTACGTTCAGGTGGAATCCTTCTAGGCCACAAATCGTAGACGGAGGGGGATCCGTAGGGTTCTGAGCTCCAGCAAGTCCCGCAGCGCATAGAACCAACACAGTAGCACACGTTGAGAGGAGCAAACTTCCCATATCTAGTCGAAACTCTGGAAACTGCGCAAAACAGAAGCTCTCCAGCTCTCGATCATGCATCAAGGGACCACGCGCATGTGATCCAGCCGTGGGAATCTATGTTCTATTTAATGCCCACGTGGCCACCTAGCTGACATTGCGCGCTCAAGCAAGCCGTTTCGTAATGGCGTCAGAAGAACAGTCTGATAGCACTGTAGAGCCTTCCTTCAATTCGTTTAACAACGATGGGAGCTTTCTGGAGCAGTTTAGACGTCTACAGGATCAACAAAAACAAGAGAAGAGCGGCCAAAGCTCGAGCACTAGTAGCCAAGCCAAACCGACCATGACTGCGAGTAGTTTTATGCCAGCTACTCTCACCAGCAAGAGGGTGACTAAGAGTGGGGCAGTTATCATGAAACTCAGTGGAGTTAAGAAGAAAACTTCCCCAGCTGTGAAGTTAAAGAGGCCTCCAGCTGCTCTAAGGGGAGACTCCTCTTCAGAAGATGAGGGAGATGGCACAGGTATGTTTCAAAGCTTAAAAGCTTCATGTGCTTATCATGCTAGTGTAATGGGCAAGAGTAGCCACCAGACTGGATAGTGGTACCTAATATTCAGAAAAAAGTGTTCAATTGCTAGTAGTGATCAACGATTCTCCCTGGCCTGCCTTATGTCTTCCCAATTGAGCATTTGTAAAAATTATGGTTGATTGTTTCAGTCATCATGGGTGTCTAAGTTTTCCCGAAACAGAGTCCACCAAACCGCCACCTCTCACTGGCAGTTCTCCTGCCATTGCTCCTTCTCATGCCACCATTTCTGCCTCTGTCGCTACAATTACTCCTGCCTTGGTTCCTGCCTTTGGTGCTCCTCAAGCAACTAATTCTTCATCATCATGGGCAGCAACTGCTACCAGTGGACCCGGTGGTTTTTCTAGTGTGGGAGGAGCTTCTAATGTGGGTGGAGCCACCTCAAATAGCTCTACTGAAGGTACAAATAAAGGAGTATGATTATAGGATACTAATATGCTTTATGGTAGATTCTGCTTTCTGCTTTCCAGGTTCTGAGCAACTAGCCGGGAGAAAAAGGAAGAGGGTCAGTCGTTGGTCTAATGCTCCTCCCGGTTCAGAGGTCACTGTGTCATCTAGCAAGGTGTCCAAGCAATCGACTGATGACATCGCCATTGCTCAGGCTATGGCTTCATTTCAAGCTCTGCCCACCCAATCTGAACAGCGGGGTATGACAGAGGCACAGCTGCAACAGCTTAGGGAGCAAATTGAGGTCAGTCTCTCTACTCAATAACTAGCATTAAATTTTAATGATGGGTGTAACTTAATTTTGTCTCTGATTAACTTTTGTGTTGATAAAAGTATATGTATGTATTTGTGAGGAATTGCTATTATGGTTAGCTTTGATGAGGCCATAGAGATTAACTTTCATGTGTTAGAGTTTCATAATCATGCAATCCCACGGGACAATATTTCCTGAACATGTAGCAAACATATATTTCATGTTGTAGCTGAACCGGAAGGTGGCTGAAATCCAGCGAGCCATGCAGGAGGCAGAGAGTAAGAAAAACAACAAATTTGAGTACGACAGTGATGAGGACACAGAGGGAGGGACGTGGGAACACAAGGCGAGGATAAAGGAGATGGAAAAGACGAAAGAGAAGGCGAAGGAGCTCACTGATATGAACCGAGGAAAGCACCACATTGGGGACTTCCTGCCGCCAGAGGAACTAGCCAAATTTGTGGAGACAGTGAGTGCTGTCAAGGAGGACAGAACTCCTGGTATGTAATTAAATAAAGTGGTTTTCTAGAGAGCTAGTTATTGTATCTTGATTGAATGCAATATGCAATGCATGGGGTAGCCTCCACTATAGGCTGATTGTTAACTGAAACAAAGTAAAGCTTGACACAGAGCCATTAGTGATGACAATGTGCGATTGTCTGAGAAATTCATTATTTCCTTTACTGTATCAGACTTTTCAGACTACAAGGAACACAAGCTGACGGAGGAGAATGTTGGTTTCAAGCTACTTCAGAAGGCTGGCTGGACGGAGGGTGCTGGCTTGGGAGCCAAGGAGGATGGAATCACTGCTCCTATCAACAAGTGAGTGTCCTGATCTTACACCACAACCCTCTGTAATGGCAAGAACAGCCACCCCTGCTAAATAGGAGTATAATTTTCTAGTCAATTATGACGTAGTGTATAGGTGGGTCTACTGTAGTTTATAGGACTTAATAGAGATCCAGGCACATGTCCAGTATAACATCATGTTCATTGGTGGAAGTTATGCTTTAGAAGATATAAAAAGATGCATCTTTTATCTGAACTCACTTTCCCACAGAGGAAAGCGGTCATTTGACCAGTCAGGCGTTGGAGCTGCTCCCCCGGCCGAGGTAAAGAAAGAAGACAATGAGTTTGATCTCTACCGCAAACGAATGATGCTAGCATACCGATTCAGACCCAACCCACTGGTGAGTCAGGAAAAATAATAACAGTAGTTATAAGTGATTTTATAGTTATAGCTCTTCTCTTTGTCTACCTTTTTTTTACAGAACAATCCCAGACGTCCCTACTACTAAGTACAACTCATTCTCTATGACATTGTGATTTGTGTACGTGATAATTTTATATTATCGATATAATTGTACCTATTTGCATGCCATATAAAATGCAAAAGTCATCCCAAACTGCATGCATCATGTATTAGTAGACTTCATAGCTAGCAGGTAATACAATAGGCAGAGTGCTGTACATGTGAACTTTGAAATGAAAAACAAAGATGCAAGTTATGTGACAATGAATCTAGTTGTGCTATGTATAGTATATATATATACATGTCCATGCAGAGTGAGATAGCTGTGAAAATTATATTCTACATGTGCAAATTGCTAAATCTTAGCCTTGGCAGCTGCAGACTGTTCTACAGCTATGTCCTCGGAAACTGTACCACCTTCTGGTGCTCCAGTTTGGTCAGAATTCTCAGCAGTCTCTTTGCTACCGCTACTGCTATCACTGTCTGTGTGGTATTTGTAGCAAGGTGCCTGCTTGCCAAGCACAGTGTCCTCGTCAATATGGACAGACTTCACGTTGGAGCCAGGCACTTCGAACATTGGCTCTAACAATAACCTCTCCTGAAAGACAAAATTGACACACAAAGCTTGCACTACGTTTATATAATACACCTAATAAAGATTTGGGCTTTACCCTCATTCCGTCCCTACTACTATTAAAGATCACACAATGTCTATGTGACATACCATGAATGATCTGAGACCTCTGGCTCCAGTTTTCCACTCTGCAGCCTGGTCAGCGATGGCGTAGAGTGCTTCTCTAGTAAAGTTAAGGCCCACCTACACAACAGTGTAGAATGTACACATAGAATAATCTTAGAACTGTCACAATGGCCAAAAGAATTCCCTAAGAGTAGGCAACCTCTTCTTAGCTATTTGGAGTTACACGAAATTTGACCTTAAAAGTTACTGTAGGCTTGCAAGAATGACCTTACCCCTTCATAAATAACTTAAGGCTTATAATTCCTCACCTTGTCCATCCCGAAGAGATGCTTGTACTGTGTTAGCAAGGCATCCTTGGGTTCAGTGAGTATGTCCACCAGCGAGTCTCTGTTCAGAGAGCTAAGACTGACTGTCACGGGAAATCGGCCGACAAACTCCGGGATCATGCCATAGTCCATGAGGTCACGTGACTCAACATTCTGTAGGAGTTCATCTCTATGCTCATCCTCATTCTGTGAATCTGATTGGTTGATGACGAAAGGGCTTTGGTGACTGTCACTAGGAGAGCCAAATCCAATCACCTGGCAAAAAAGGGGAACATAAAAATATTCTTTGCAATCTAAAGTGATTACACTTCAAGTTTTGTTAGTGAGTTAGAAATATTATGTGTACATCACACCTACATGTAGTCCTCAAGGTATCCTCGGATATTTATGCAAATATGCTACACTTCTTGCCCTTTCAGACTGAAGCGTAAAGCGTGAACCATAGACAGTGAGCTAGAGCAGCTTGTAGTAAGCCACTATTAGGATAATACTTATACAGCAGCAAGTTAGTGGCCTACAGGTACTTGTAACTGAGGCCTATACTCATGATATGTTTGCTATGGATCACGGTCTACACTCTGCAGTTAGGCAAAGAAGTCTGAAAGTTCCTAAGAGGAACCTTCTAAACTCTACCTTCTCATTGTATCTTCTGGCAATGATTTTGTCCAATCCATTGAAAGCTCCAGAGGCGATGAATAGTATGTTGGTAGTGTCAACAGAGATGGGCTCTCCTTTGTTAGAAGACTTCTTTGGTAGATATCTGTCTTGAATGTGGAGGTCTGTTCCCTCCAATAGCTTGAGGAGACCTTGCTGTACACCCTCACCTCCAACATCTCGAAGATGGTGGAACCCCTGGACGCAACTAATCTTGTCAACCTCATCTAGAAAGATGATACCTGGTGAGAGAAATAAGCAGATTATTATTATTATGATAACAGCAAAGTTCTCCTTAGTGAGTATTGAGAATGAAAGTTCAAATAGCAACATCTTGCTAGGAGTACCTGTGGTCTACTCAAGCAAATCTAATGGGATGATGTAATCTTGATTCTCACATCACTAGGGAATTGAATATCAATGTGGTATAAAATTCCTACCTCTCTGAGCTTTAGCGACACTGAAGTTTGCTTCATGGAGTAGCTTAACGATGACTGATTCAATGTCCTCACCAACATAGCCAGCTTGAGTTAGTGTGGTGCAGTCACAGATTGCCATGGGAACATTCAGATACTTGGCCAGTGTCTGAGCAAGAAGGGTCTTACCTGGGAGTACAGACGTGACATACGTTCATCAAAATGCGTTAAAAGAATGCACCAGAGTATTTGAGGAGGGAAAGTGGGAGGGATTGAGTTGTGTGTGTGTGTGTGTGTGTGTGTGTGTGTGTGTGTGTGTGTGTGTGTGGTGTGTGGCATGTATGCATATGTGAAGTCAAGCACATGTATGCATGCATTGGGAGGGTGTACTCTACTTGAAATACACACACTCATAAAAGTTAATCTCTCTGACTTTCAAACCTGTTTTAAACATTACTCAACCCCTCCTAGTCAATACCATCACACTAATAAATTCACATACCACAGCCAGTGGGTCCAAGCAGGAGAATATTGCTCTTCTCCAATTTGACTCCCTTGGTGGGCTGTTTTGTCGATGTTCCCCCCAAGTTTTCTCCACTAAGATGAGGGCCCCCTGTGTGTGTGCCGTGAGTAGTGGGTTGGAGGGAGTGAGGGAAGCCCTGGATACCAGCACCAACAAATTCTTTGGAATAGCCAGCTGGAAATAATTGAAAGAAGAGCAGTACATGATATATTATAACCTTTAAAGACAGAATTATTATTTAATGGATAGTTCACATATTTTTCCAACAATTGCTAGTGCATAAAAAATAATTTTCCTAACTATTCCTAACATCAAACTGAGGCTTTTTGTGAATTGTGGTACATGGTGGATTTCATCTGGGCCCTGTGAACAAGTAAGTACGGTGATGGCTTACTGGAAAGAGGCTACCCCTTAAATTACAATGCTAATAAGTGTATAAATATTTGACTTACTGATGCCCATAGAGGGGTTAATATTGACTCTCTCCAGTGTGCCACCATTGTCTCCTTCTTCAACGGAGGAAAGGCAATTGGCATTGAGACGCTTGTAGTGGTTGTACATGGCAACAGAGAGAACCTTCTTAGCATTGTGCTGCCCTACAACGTACTTGTTGAGGTAGCTATACATCTGTAGAGAGAGAGAGAGAGAGAGAGAGAGAGAAAGAGAGAGAGAGAGAGAGAGAGAGAGAGAGAGAGAGAGAGAGAGAGAGAGAGAGAGAGAGAGAGAGAGGGAGAGAGAGTCATACGTCTGATCTAATTACATTGTAGACACTCTAAACATAACAACATTATTTGGGCTACAATACTATTCACTATGGCTAGGTACATGTAATGTAGATCTAATGCTGACCTCCTTTGGTGTAGGGAGATGGTTTTGTTCAGAAACAGGTACCGCACTGGTGTGAGCATCTCTCTTTGCTTCATTGCCAGGGGAGTAGAGAAAAAAGTGACGACATTTTGAGCATTCAAGGAACCTAGTGGTGGCTGTTTATATGATGATGTGAAAGAAACAAGAGACTTAGATGTTTGACCAATAAGGAGGAGAGAGAGAGAGACATGCAAACTTACTCATGGTAGAAAAAGCACCACTGAAAGGCTCGCCACATCTTGGACAAAGTGGTCTTCCATCTGACTGATTCGTACTTAACCAACATTGGTGTGACTTGAACACCCATTTTGCAACAGTTCTTTGATATTCAAGGGAAGGAACATGGACAGTTTGAGGGAGTAGCACACCAGAAAGCAGTCTGACAGGACTGCGAGCACACACACAACGCCCAGCTGCAGGCCAGACTGATGGCAAGGGGGCTATAAATAGAAAGAACAAACATGGTATGATTTGTGACGAAGCAGAAATGACATTTACCTTCCACGAACTTTCTAAACGGACTCTGAGTTAGCTGGATGACGGCTCGCCCTCTATTCATCTTTTCTGCCAGCAGTATCGTCTAGACATCGAAAACAGAAATTTGCTGCGCAAGAATTAACCGGATGTACATTACTGACCTTTGACCCTTACACTCCGACTTGATGGCATTTTGTCCTTTGTATTATAAGGAATTAGCATGTAATCGTTAAAAACATGAAAAACAAGCATTAAACAAACAAAATAAACAAGATACAAACAACAGAAACAGCCTAATTGCCACCGGGCAATCAGGGGATGGGGAAAAAAATCGTCAGTTGGTCAAAAAACCAAAAGTTCAATGATGAATTTTGTTCAGTGTGTGTGAGTTCTATGCTGTGCAGCCTTTGGCTAAGAGGCGCTAGGCCTTCTTTTCAGCAGCCTTTTTCTGCTTCTCTCTCATGATGTCGGCATCTCTCTGCTTTCTCTGCTCCAGGCCTGCTCCCTTGTTGCCAGATTTCTCTGCTGCTGCTTTGCTCTTGGCCAAGGAAGCTTGTTTCTTGGCATTCTTCTGTCTGGCTAGTTCACGCTGGTTCCCACCTAAAAGCACAGAGCATACAGTGCTGATGTATCACTTGTCTTATATACTACAAGCCTAGTCCCTCATACATGTACGTGGGGAGGGGACCCAGCCTTGTCTCCAGGGGACAAGGCTATATTTTGGACATCTCTGCATAAAGTTTGTGGTTGTTGATCCCTCAATAACCTATAATTTATACAGCTCAAGAGATACGTCTGAAGGTAGTATGTGACTTACGTGTCATGATGGTGCTCTTTCAATTCCTTGGTTCAAGGTCCTCTTGTTGATTCTGAGAAATCACATACACAAGATTTTGACATAGATCTACGCATAGACTGTAGATATTAACAGTAGGATTACAATCAGAATGGCTTTTAGTACCAAGACAAGGCTCTACACAACTCGCTGACTCACCTTTTGTCAACTTTGTTCTTTGTTTAAAATTTCGCAATTCGGGTATTTAGGCAGAACGATCGGCAAAGGTCGTCACGGCGAAAAATTTCGTTTCCAGGAGCAACGGAAGGACAAGAAAATGGCTGCCCTACTGGGTATGCGGCAGCAGCAAACTCCCTCCAAGGTAAAACCCGATTAGAGTGACAAATATAGGATTTTTCGATTGCCTGAATGTTATGCAGCTGCGAGGGAGTGGTGGTGAGATGTTAATGAACAGGGGGTACCCCAGTCTGTTTGCCCCGGACTCAGATGAGGAGTTCTCCAGTGATAGCGACAGTGCTAACGAGGATCAGACAAGGCCAACCCTCCTCCCTCTTGAAGTAAGCAAATTGCTTTTACAGAGGTTTGCAGGTAGGTTGAGGGACTGTAGCAGAGTTGAAAGTTACTAATGCAAACATAATTTGCCACAACATGGTACATCGCTGTAGTCTAGAAATTCAATTATGAACAAGTTGTGGTTATCAACTCCAGAACTAGTCCCTCAACCTACCTGCAAGTCTCTGTATTTGCATGTATGTTTATAATCATTCAGCATTTACAATATGCATGCAATTATCTCTTAATTTTGTATTCATGACATGTTAAATTTCATGTATCCATGTCATCATATCATGTACTAACGATACATCTAACCTGTCACTCCTAGATCCTATGATTATCACATAATTATTGTTGCAGGAGGTGATCCATGATGCTCCACAGAGCCTCGCCTCTCTGTTGGAGATACTGCTGCCGAGAATCCAGCCAAGGACAGAGGTCAAAGGTGTCTCCATAGAGGACCAGCAGAGCCTGGTATATTATAATACACAGATTACTCCATATGATAGAGTATTGGATTTTGCTTTATGCTCTGCTGTATTGTACACTTAGGTGTCCATTTTGGTTGGTGAACTGGCCAGCCAGTTTGTGGTATTACAACAGCAGATCGACGATCCATTCATGGTACGTACAGACATGCATTACCAAGCCTTTTGCATACAAATTTGTACGGTATCTTATCTCTATAGACACAGCACCAGAACAGACTTCTTCACAAGTATGTGAAATTATTAATGTGTGCCTGAAGCACATATATAAATGTAGCCTCGTACCCAGGCCCATTCCAGCTTTTCAATGTTGCACGCTGAAAAGCTTTTCAGCATGCAACATTGAAAAGCTGGGATGGCCTGGGTACGAGGCTATATAAATGTACATGTAGCTAGAATTTTTCAACTACCCATGCAGGCAAATCACTGTACAAGTGTGTAGGATCATAGAGGAGTTGTACACACAGTATGTAGCCAAGGCAGCCAGTGAGTTAGCTGGTCGCAGGTGATATAACAAGCTACTGGTATCATTTTTTTTTCCCACAGGGATTGATAAAGATGGTGTGTTTAGTGTTCAAGCCAATCTTAGCCGATTAAGAGCAGAGCTGACTATACAGGTCAACAAAAGGTATGGAGATGAGGCCATACATGTACATGTACACACTCACACTAACTCACACACATGTACATACACACATTCATAGTCTTAATATCCCAGCAATCCGTCGTCAACTGCTGAGTCAGCACAGGTCCCTCCACCCTGTATCAACCGGGTATGAGCGGCGCTGTGCCAGACTCCCTCCTCTGCCTCAGTGGAGGCCCAAGAAGAAGACACCACCTAAGCCACCCACCAGCCTAGAGCAACTCAAACTGGTGAGCATCTAAGATAGATTGTTTGCAATATAGCTACAATGATAGAAAATTTGTTAGTTTGGTTACAGTAAGGATAAAATTGTAAGCTAA
The DNA here is from genome assembly GCA_964291365.2 of Stappiaceae bacterium. Classification (GTDB taxonomy): domain Bacteria; phylum Pseudomonadota; class Alphaproteobacteria; order Rhizobiales; family Stappiaceae; genus JBDWFY01. Next base: position 543,613 of record OZ220043.1, on the reverse strand, counting down.
GCATAATTTAAGGTGTACTAATAATATCAAATTATTACGATATGTAGGATGAGCCACTCAAAGTCAAGATGCAACGATTTGGTGTAAGGCTTGAAAGTAGAGCAGTGAAAAGGAAAATCAAAAGAGTAAAATCTGTCGGTTTAGATGAAGATACAATTAAGTATCTCTCTCTTTTTGTTTAGCTTCAGTCCAAGTTTCCAGTGTCTCAAGGCCCAGGAGCCATGGCTAGAGGATTAGCTGAGGTGGATCGTGATGGAATGACGGCTGATTCCGAGAGCTCTGATATGGAGGAGGGGGAGGAGGAGCAGGCTCCACCCACCAAACAGCCATTCACAGATGTATGTACATTGTATGCATGTGTAATTGTAGCATATTCACTTAGCCTCATCTCCAGACCCCTATAACTGTATTCAGCATGGAATATTGTAAGTTGGAGGTGGGCTTGGAGATGAGGGTAGTCATTCTAGCAAGCATATCATAGTAAATTTGTCCCCTCAGATGGGTCTACGTAGAGTATCCTCAATGCCAGAGCTCTGGGTGGACTCACTGCTCTGTGATTTTGGCCTCATCACAAGACAGCACAGTAAGCTCATCGAGTATCCGATTCCAGCACATCTACCTGATATAATATTTCCAATACACAGGACTTGAGGTGAAGGATTCTAGGAGCAGTATACTGGGCATAAAGAGACCTCCTAGCATAGATAGCTTCATGGTAAGACCTCGTGGCTTGTTTGCTATTTCAACAAGATTGTTTGCGATTAGGACCTTAAACTGGACGAGTGTGACCCATCACTGGAGAAGGCTTCTACCAAGTTAGCACCAGATAACAGATCAAATAAAAACTTTGATTGGTGCTTGTAACTTTCTCTCTCCATTAGGCTAGGGGATTACACATTGGATGACCTGTCTAAAGATTTGAAGGATCTAAAAGCCAGTGCCTCTGATACAGTACGTTGCAAGGACTATAGGATGCATGATTGTTGTAGACAGGTACCTTGCAACTAATCTCTTTTGTATTATCTGTAGAGTGGACTGGGCCTTGATGAACTCAATCCTCTATTACAGGTAAATCATAATTATTAATATGATAATCTGATTAGTTAAGGGGCATCCTCATTTTCTTGCAGGCACACGTACATGGTCTCAGTGAAAAGCAGAGTCGTCGCCTTGAAGAGTTCGAGGCCGAGCTGTGGAGGAAACTCAAGGGGGAACAGCTAATTCCCCCTCGACGGGAGAGCTCTTCTTCCCCCCTGGACCACAGTATTCCTTCTGTGTCAACCATGGAGCAGTTGTCATCACTTCCATACATAACGTGAGCAATGCCCACAAATACAGTGTAGTGTACATAGCCTCATAACTACTATACACCAGAGTGATTGAAAATATTATGCATGTTTGTGCATGTAGCCATGTCCCCAGGCCCTTCCTAGCTTATCAATGTTGCGTGCTTTCAAGGACAAAGTTAGTAGCACTGTATGTAGATGTATGGTATAAGTGCTGTGGTTTTTGTATCACCCAACACACGTGTTTTCTCTCTCTCTCTCTCTATCCTTGTCCTATTCAGTCATGACTCTGGCTCCTCCTCCCATCCCTCCATGCTAGTCAAGTCTGGCTTCAGTTTAAGAAGAGGTGGAGCAAGCAGCACAGATAAAGACTCAGTCACCACCACCAGAGAATTTGAAGAGCACAGCATTGAAGGCACTGCATCCCTGACAATGATGGACGACAATGACTCTTTATTCAGAGAATCCAACATTGCAGACCTTCCGCCGGTGGCCAGCCACACTCGTACTAGCTTGGGCCATACGGCTACGCTTGTTAGCTTGGGAGGGTCAAGAGTGTCGTTTGGTGAGCTACGGCAGCAGAGTGTACCTACTATGCTTGGTGCAGGAGGAAGAGAGAGTGGATTTCCAATTGAAGAGGAGAAAGAGGGGGAGGAGGAAGGGGTGGAGCATGGTAGTGAAGCCACACCTAGAGAGCAAGGAGGAGAGGAAATGATGCTTTACGAATCTCAGTCCACTCTGAAAGGCAGTTTTGGGTATGCAAGTCAGTGTACATGTACACATAGCTAGTAGAGATCACAGTAAACCAATCCAACATCATTTTTAATAATACATGATTTGGTATATATACTTTTGTTTCTGCTGACCTTTTTTTTGTCATGATACACAGTTCTGATTTGGCATTTGATGAAGATGATATCCTAGACGAAGACCAAGACTCCTGCAAACAGAGACAAATTGAGGAAGAGCAGGAGGAAGAGGAGGAGGAGGAGGAGATTCCTGTGAATCAGCCACAGCCAGCTTTCATTACCACCAGGATCAACGACAAAGAGGTGGTGCGGACGAATGACATCAGGGTGTCAGAGCGCACCCCTATGACTGAACTGAGACTGAAACCATTCAGCCCCATCTACAATGAACTGACTGGGGAGGTAATCAATTAATGATTAAATTACAGGGAGCCTCCTTTCAGTATACTGGCTATGCAGGTAGCCTTTGATGTTCAAGGTTTTCATTCACTGTGGAGTAATATGAGGCTATTTTCAGTTTTGAACTTCTAGTAATGTGGTTGAATTATAAAATTATACCACCAATTGAAATCCCTACAATTATAATACTATTAACCAATTTCACTGGTGGTTTTCATTAGAGAGAACTCTTGCTGATTCAGAATTCACTGTGTTCTTTCTCCCATCTTTCCCTGACAGTTGACTAGTGGTATGATTGAGGAGCTAGACTCTCTCCTGCACACTGGTACAGAGATCACGGCCATTTACGAGGAGCTCACCAAGACCCTTCCCAGCGATCACCTGGAGTTCACCAATGTAAGAGCAATGGCTTGACAGGAGGGGTTGGTTTAGGCTAGGCAGGGCCTGTGGCCACATCCAAGCTCTCATTCCCACATCAGTGTTAGGGCAACAATGTTTATCTCCCTCCAAAAATCTGCTACTTGAAATTGGTCCTTTTTCCTCTACTATGGGTGGTGTTTTCCACTAATATGTATTTAGGTGATTTTACTCACCTTGTGGGATATTACTAGGCACTGTCAGCTGTTGCAGATTTAGGAAAGGAAATTCAAACATCCAGCTACTCCTGTTTACCCAGTACATGTGTAGAGGGTCCATTGCAGTCTAGACATTAAATTTTGTCACTCACCTCCTGTACAAGCTTTTGCACCTTGTAGTGGGGGATTTTAAGCAGCCACAGATCGGGTACCTCTAGTGCAAGCCACCTGGAAAATTTATTTAGGGATACAGCAGATTCAAGCACCTTTGCAATAGAAACTGCTAGGACTAAACTATAGTTGTAGTTAATTTAATAAGCTACAAGCAACTGAGCAGGAACAGTTTACACAGCATGATCAAGGTGGTTTTTAAGGCAGCCCGTCTGTTGCAAAGGTGCCTGAATTTGCTGTACATGGGGGCGTTGCTTGGAGAAAACCCACGGTGTGGGATAATTGAGGCCCTACACAACCAAAATACATGCATACTATAAAGCTGACACTGTGCAGGTGTACATACAGACAAACATACATCAAAGATTCATACATTAAAGATTCATACATTTTTGTAGCAGGACGGGCATTCAGTGTGGGGCACATTCACAGGCATAGGCACAACACACACACACACACACACACACACACACTACTTCATAAATCTGCATTAATATCTCCAGGAGCCAACCCTTGAGCCGAGCATCACTCAGCCAGTAGACCTCTCCAAGATCCTTGCCTCAAACACCCTTCACCATCGACGCAGTCGTCGGATCGTCAACCCTCAGCTCTATCGGGACATCCCTCACCCGTGGGGACAGGACACCAACAGGGACCAATGGGCAATGAGGTTAGCCTTGGCCTCACAATCAAAGCATCCAAACATGATTTTTGGTCAAGTTTCAAGAACAGTCAAGCCTAAAATTAGAGAATCTGCACTAGCTGTGGTAAAGATACTAAAATCGCTGTACTTTGTACTTGTAGTTCTACACAAACATGCAAGATAGACCTCAGAAGAGATCTTGGAATTTGTAAAAAGTATTTCTGAGGGTTAAGGATGTCTCTGTTGTGCTTGTAGAGGTCATGTAAAAGTACCAAGCAATAAGGAAGTCTTAGTCAGCTTTGAAGTGCAGATCTAAGTAAAGAATTGTGTTGTGGAGGTGTACAATGTCCTTTACATGCTTTAATCAATAATAGTGTCAGCTTAAAATTTGTCATTTTTTTGTCATCCAGCAACCAATATCAAGGACCAGATTTGGCACAATATGGGGTGAGTATATAGAACCTGAAATTGTAGGGAATGTGTGTAGTTATGATTTTTCGCTTTATTAGATCAAGCCCCAGGTGGGCACACCCCTCTCCCCACGCCTGGCACATGTCGCTCGTAAATACCATACCTGGTTGAGAGCATGGAGGGCCACCATTGACTCAGAAGACTATCTCAAGTTTGCCTCCAGAGAGGTAAGTAGCAAAGAGAGAGTGCTGTTCTGCACGTAGTTTAGGTGATGTAGGCCTCAGAAAATTCCACAGAGGTCAGTTTAAAAATCCTAACCCTACCAAGGAAAGATCAAATAGATTAGTACAAGCCTCAAAGAAATTAGCCATGTAACCGTCAGCTTCTTGTGGCCAGCTAGACCCTCCTCCCTTGTCTGTTGCTGTACCAACATTACAACTGTGTGCTGTGTGAGGTGAGCTCAGGTGTGTGTGTGTCATAGTGGGTTTAATTTGTAACCTCTATGTTGACGTGTAGGGAGCCCAGGGTATTGTGGTGTTGGCCTCTGTGTGTGTTTGAGTGTGTGAGTGTGAGAGTGTGTGTGTGTGTGTGTGTGTGTGTGTGTGTGTGTGTGTGTGTGTGTGTGTGTGTTGCAGGGGGAGGGAAAAAGAGAAGGAGGGAGAGAGAAAGATGAATGAGATTGAGATTTTTAGCAATACATATAACTCATGCACTGAACATTATCCAGGAGTCTGACTACCTTCACCTAATCTACCACCTCTATGACTCTGAAGGCAGTGATTCAGAGGCTGAGGAGGAAGAGAAGCAGAGGAGAGCTAGACTGGCAGCTTTGCAAGCTAAGCTCAAGTCAGTAAAACCAATTATAACTAGTCTCGCTCCTTGCTCGTTAGACACCCTTAAGAATTAATTATCCCTTTCTCCAAAGGAGCTAGACTCCTACATGAACATGCTTGAAGTTTGGAACTAAATAATATTATTGAAAAAGTCCCGTGCATCTATTGGTAAATTTTTAATTTGCATACCTTATGCACATAAACAGAAAGTAAAGCCTGGTCCACACTACATGACATATCTGCATTAATTGCTAAGGATACTTCAATGAGTGCTTGAGACAGAATGGTTGCTGTCATTTTGGAACTGTATACAGTTTAAATTGGGCGGCTTTTTGCCATGGAGACCATGTTGGTTTGTGTTTGGGTCATGAATATTCTAGTGGCCTAAGATGACACATGAAGAAAGCAATTGAGGTCCACCACACTTGTCCACTGGCTTACCCCAATACCTCAGTATACAGTAGTAATTTTTTTTCTCTCTATCTCTCCTCTTATTTTCTCTCTCAGGGCAAAGGAGTTCAGGCGTCAGCAACGCTATCGTGACAAGAGTCGCTACCAGCCTGGTGTGTGGAATGTGAACACAGTGATGATGGGTGGCTTGGGAGCTGACCCAGATTCCAGCTCTTCAAGTGAGGAAGGTAGGACCATCCACTGTGTAATTACATTATCCAACTGCATGAAAGTATAGAGGTACATGTATCAGCCTCTAGAGCAATCCCAAACCTATGGGAGCCATCCAAGTCCATAATGCACACCTTAACACCTTGGTACATGTGTAGGTAACTGTGTGTCTAAAAATTACATGGCAAATTTGTGAGTATTGTGACATCTCTATTCTTATTCTTAATCCACCTCTCTACTATGCACATAGGAGATCTTGATCTACATATGCCTCTCAGAGCTAAGCAGGTGAAGAGATAATTATTGTAGAAGAGGGTGCAATATTTATTGTTGCTTTATTGTTGTTTTTCAATAGGACTTAACAGTGCCTGGAGAAGTGCAGAAGAGATTGCAGGGCATCTGGGTTAGGCTACAGTGCCCTGGTGCACAGCAGATGGACATGGCCATCAAGTACAGCAGTCACCTCTCCTCCATTCAAATCAACCAGGTAAAATGTATGCTTTAGCCTAGTCCACAGGTCCAAAATATTCATGCATATGCCCAATAAGTAGCCTCGTCCCCAGGCTCCTCAATTTTTCAATGATTTTCTGCGTGTAACATTGAAAAACTGAGGGAGCCTGGGGACAAGGCTACCCAATAAGCTCTTGGCAAGGCTGAGAGAAGACACATGCCCCTCTCCTGTCAGTGATTTAAGCATCCACATACCATTACAATACACAGTCTCCAAAGCTTACTAACACTATTTAAGTTGCCAGCAGGTTTCCTGAGTGCAATTTCTTTTTTAATTATTGCAATTTCATGCAATGTAAGAAAGACTTCAAAAATCACAAACGCACAGATTTGACCACAAATTAGGATGAGTAACTGAAAAAAAAAAGGGTAGAAATGAAATAAATGAAGGATCCCCAAAGTGAAGTCAGATTGAAATGAGATTACAAGTTTAAGTGAGATGGGTTGTGGTGAAGTGATCTAGGAACAAAAAAAAATCACTGTTCCTTTTCCTTATTGAGCTTGAGCTGGTTCCTCAGTGGTAGGGGCCACCACCTGATCTGGGGCAGTAGTAGGTGCAGGTTCTGGTTCTTTCTCACCGGGAACAGGCTGTGGCGTAGTAACTATTTCTTCTTCAGAAATAGGCTCACTGGTAAGCCCTTCCTCAGGCTCAATAGTCTGAGGCAGTTCGTCCTCTTCGCTTTCGTCCCTGTTCAAGAACAGGTGTTGGACCGTCTCCCAGGGGATCCTTGGCAAGTTCCCACAGTGCCACTTTTTGGGGCGAATTTTCATTTCCATGAACCTAAAGGGCACACAGCTAGTCGTGTTTCTATCGCACCAGCCAATCCCCCTAGGTTTTGTATCACCTAGGCTGTTGGACACTACATAATATTGCTGGTTCATGTTGACCGAGAAGCAATCAAAGGACGTCCACCACCATCCCGCACCAGTCCTGTTCAAGGTATACGGACAGCTAACTCCAGGGTAGAAGTTTACGTTGACTTTGTCCTTAGTGGTGAACGATTGTTGGTCGTGCAACGAGAACGCATCGTAGATGGTGCTCCTTTCCGGGTCATAGCCACGCACTGTGAGCGTGTAGTTAGTACTCTCCGGGCCTATCACGATCTGGTTGTAGTACGCATGGTACCACGAACCGTTTTCGTGCCTCATGTCGAAACGAAGCTCCGTGTGTAAGGAAAAGCTGGTAAGATGAACCATTGAGTCTAGTCCGATCCAGAAGTCCTTATCGAGCGGGCCGAAGCCTTTCTTGTAGTGCCTCCAGCTCTTGTTGAAATTCCTTCTCCCACCAGCACGCCTCGCTATCACCAACCAACCACCTCCATCCGTACTCTGATCGCAATACGCGTAGCCGCTCCTTCCGTGCTCTATCGGGTAAATACCAGAGTTCTTCAGTGCCAGAAAATGCGGCTGGCAGCAATCCTTAAAAATGATATCCCGCATGCAGTTGCCAGCCACGTTCGCCAAAGCCTCCAGTCGCCTTTTAAGAGTAACGACGTGGCACATCGGGTTGGCGTCTCCAATTTCTTGACGGTCGAGGTAGGTCAAGGCATTAATGTGTGGGTCGGGGTTATAGCTTTCGGATGGCTGGTCAAAGCTATCATCACTCCTCGTATCAGCTGACACAGACGGAACTTGTTGGAGAAGACGCTTGTTGAATTTGTTACTTGCGATTTGCGCCCGCACGGTGCTGTGAGCGACCAAGATACTGCTGACGCAGATAAGAAGGAACAGCCGTTTGCACTCCATGTTCACGTTTGAAATTGTGCAGTCAGCTGTTAGAAGCAGGGTCGATCCAGTCGTTAACGAACCACAAGGTTTCGCTGCCAATATCCCAATTCGAGAGTGAGATTTTTCACAAAAGTGCAGGAGGTGCTCTGCAAGCGCTGTTATTTATACTAATTTTGCGCATGCGCATGTCCTACGTACCGCAAATTCTACCGCGATCGAAGTTGACATCATCACCCACACATAATTTCACAGTATTGCGCGCGCACACACACACACACACACACACACCAAGGCATTGAAGCTGTGGGAGAAGATTTGTGACATGATTGAGAAGAGAGAGGCTGCTCTGGCACGTTTGGAGACATTCGAAAGAGCAGCGTCTGATCCAACTCGCTTCTTTGTAAAAGGTAAGACAGTAAAACAATTTTACATTATCTCATATACAATAATATTCTTGTGATTTAGGCAAGCAAGGTTCATCCGTACTTCGATTAGAAGAAGCCAGAAGAAGGGATCAACTCCATAAGGTAAAGATAAGCACCACCATAATGTGTTGTGAAGTAATTTTTTTTTATGAAGGAATTAGATGAACTAGATGCCGCTGTATCACGCATGGTGTCCAAAATTCAACTGGAACACGGTGATATTGTGACATACAGAGTAAGGATATAATACATGAACATGTTTACCTAATTAACTCTGCATAATTATAGGGACGCCCCTACTTTGATAAGATGAGATTTGATCGCACAGAGATGCTATACTGGTTGCAGCAAGAGAGGAGACAGACAGTGCTCAGACCAGCACTGAAGACATTGACTACACCAGCCACCACTATCACTCAATTCTCATTACCCACTATAGTGGCCCCTACACTAAACAAATAAAAAATTATCTTGATCATAGTTGTCACAGGTACAAATAATCAATTTTACATATCATGAGCGATAAAAGATTTTTTTACTTTTCTACATGGACCAAATCAATAGTTTTTGCAAGTTCAGATTCTAGTCTCCCCTATATGTGTATGTATGTGTGTTGGGAAGGGGGGGGGGTTGTGATGATAAAATAGAAAATTATGTGGCTAGATCTAATTTTTACCAATTCCCTCCTTGCACTTTCTACCTTCACTCTGGCCAAGTCCAGATCCTGCATTAGGAGAAAGAGTACCACAGAATTTCATCACTGTCCTCAAAGCATCCCACAGACCTCCCCCCCCCCCCCCCCCCCCCCCCCCAGCCAGTAGTGTAGTCAGCTAAGCAGATTAACTCACTGGAGGGAGATCCTGATAAGATGCTAACTGCTCTTTGAGTGGAGCAAGCTGAGCTTGCAACTCATCCACTTCCTATGTGAGACAGAGGGATAAACATTATCCACAGAAGAGCATGTTGTTTTGTTGAATTTATGCATGATGACTATATTATATTGCCTGACACTAATCGTGGTAGCTTCTTACCTTAGCATACTGCTGTAGTGTTGCATGGCTCAGACCTGGCTCATATCCCACTTGGTTCAGCTCCTCCTATATGAAATGGCAACCATCAATGATTGCATCTGTTGTAGGAAGAAAATGGACTACATAACATACTATCATTGAGGAGGCCAGTTTCTGGTAGTGCCCTGCCTTTTGCTTGAGAAACTCGCTCTCTTTCTTCTGCTTCGCTATCATTGGAGTTTTAGCATTCATTTCTTCACCTAACTCGGCTAGAACCCTAACAACACGAGGAAAAACTTATAGATTTTTTTTGAAATTAAGCCTCTCCTCATGCTCATTTTTTACTTTTCAATATTGCATTCCCACTGTCTCCCAGCTTTTAAAATACTGGGGACAAGGCTATCTGTGAAATGTTATCACTAAACAGAACCGGCTAATCTTACAGAATGAAACAAAATTTAATATGGTGGCCTTTCCCCTAACTCACCTTCTCTGGTTGGCCTGCTTCACTAGTATTCTCCTAATGCTTTCCTGGGCTGCATCAACGCTCCGTACCAGCTGGCCTCTCTTCACCACATCCCTCGCTCTACGCTGACAAAGATCACTCAGTGCCAGACAGAAGCTTGTATCAGAGCAGTCTTTGATTTCTAGGGCACCTGCTATGCCTGCCAGAGCTTGGAGGGAGCATTGGGTGGAAGGTGGTAGCTCCTTGGAGCTAAATCCTAACCACTCTGTGACTGCTTGAAGTCTGGCAGCTAAAAATAGATAGAATCGTGATATTCAAATGAAAACACTGTACATCTTTGAGGTATTAAAATATACACTCGTTCCACTATTCAGGGGTTCCCTAACCAGTAGCCAAATTAGCCATTTGCTACTTTATCCTTCACTTTGGCTACTACTTTCTGAACTGAGTAGCCAATTTTTGCCATTACTTCTCATACAACCTGCCTTTATTGTCAACAGTGGTTGGCAGTATTTTTGAGAAATAGCTACAAGATTTTGTAAGCTTCGGGAACCCCTGCTATTCAGTCCAGTGTTTTGTTAAAAGGATGGATCCATAATTATTATAAATTTCCCTTCATTAACTCCACCCAAACACAGCCCTGTAGTGTCAATGCTATACCCACTTACTCTCAGCAGTATACTCCTCCACTTTCTGTTCCAAATCTTCCATAATAACCTTTGCTGACCTTTCTCGTGCTTGGCAAAGAAGAGCCATCTGGTAGAGCTGCTCTATGGTCTGACTGTTGATCTCATACTCTGGAACACCACCTTCTCCTTGAAACAACTGCTCCAACCATGAGTGGACCTGGATAGAGAAGAAAGGCAAAATTAAAATTTTGGCCTAGCCTCGTCTTCAGGCACTTTTTCAGCCAGACAACTAGGATGCACACTTATGTACGCGTGCAATTCACTCTCTCAGACTCACATAACTGTGTTTTTGTTCCAAATCCAGTGGCAATCCTTGCTCTGCCATGTTTTGTTTGTTTTGTTGTTGCCGCCAAAAGTGCATGATTGGTAAAGGGTCAACGCATACTGGGGATCACGTGACTCACCGCGTGGCGCATGACGACCATTTCCAATCAACCCAACAACTGCATGCTGCTGGAAGAATCGATTCTCTCTGGATTGCGATGAGTAAGAAGGGTAAAAAGAGCGGAGAAGGAGAGAGCAAATGGGACACGGAGGACGTCTTCCAAGCCGTGGTCATTGCCGACAGCTTCAACTTCCGTTTTCTACCCATCACGATAGAGAAGCCTAGAGCCCTTCTTCCCCTAGTCAACCGACCCCTTATCGACTATACCGTCGAGTTTCTAGCCGTGGCTGGCATACAGGAGATATTCGTATTCTGCTGTGCCCATGCCGATATGATCAGGGCCCACCTAGAGGGCTCTAGGTGGACGAAACCAACCTCCCCTGTGAAACTCCAGATTATCATTTCGGAAGACTGTCCCTCAGTGGGTGATGCCCTGAGGGACATTGATTCGCAGTCATTGATTCGTTCCGATTTTGTCCTTGTATCGGGTGACCTTGTAGCCAACATGGCGCTTATGGAGGTCATACAGAAGCATAAGGAGATACGAAAGAAGGACAAAATGGCCGTCATGACGTGCGTCTACAAGAAGGCGAACCCCAACCATCCAACACGCAGCTACGAGGATGACATTCTCATAGCTACAAACTCTGTGGACGGGCGCTTGCTGCACTGCGAAAAGCCTAAGAGCCAAACGAAAAAGTTCAATATCCCTGTCTCCATCTTCGAGGAGAACCCTGATGTAGAAGTTCGTTACGATGTGCTGGACTGCCACATCAGTGTATGTGCTCCCTCAGTCCCTCAGCTCTTCTCTGACAATTTTGACTACCAGAGTAGACACCACTTCATTCGAGGTATCATAGTGGACGAGGAGATCACAGGAAACCATATATACACCCACTTCATCTCCGACAAGTATGCAGCTAGAGTCTCAAACCTCAGAACTTACGATGCTGTGAGCAAGGATGTCATACATCGTTGGGTCTATCCCCTGGTTCCTGACAATGTCATAGGAGAAAGCTATTCATATGGGAGGCATAACATCTATCTGAATACGGATATCACTCTTGCTATGGGTGCGGTATTACAGGAAGATGTGGTGATAGGGAATGGGTCCAAGATAGGTGCAAATACAAAGATTTCGCACTCCTCGATAGGTCATAATTGTATAGTTGGAAAGAATGTGGTGATCGAGGGGTCGTACATTTGGGACAATGTTGAGATTGAGGAAGGTTGTAGAATTCATCAATCTATCGTCTGTGATGGTGCAAAGGTCAAACGCAATGTGACCCTGGAAGATGGCTGCATTCTATCATATGGTGTCATCATTGGTCCAGATTTCACACTAAAGCATGGTGCTCGACTGACAACAAAGCAGCGCTCCAACAGCTCTGAGTCTGAGTGGGGAGAAGATGAAGAGGGAGGAGAAGGAGACACAGATAAGGAATTGCCCAAAGATGAGCCTCTGAAGTCACCAGCAGCCTACGAGGCATGTGCTGGGAGGGAGGGAGTTGGATTTCTGTGGCATCCTCCATCAAATGATGAAGAAGATGACTCGGATCAAAACTGCTTAGAAAAGTGGCCACCTGAAGATCATGCCACTTCAAGCGAAGAGAGCAGTGCCTCATCTCATGAGAGCAGTCCAGAGCCTTTAGAAGGAGAAACGGACACAATTATGTTCTACAATGAGATTCTTGACAGTATCCGATCTGGTTTAGCTGAGTTGACACCGAACGACAACACTATACTCATGATCAACGCCTCAAAGTATGCTTACAACATCCCTATCCAAGACGTACCGCTGACGATAATGAAAGCCATTGTAGAAGGCCCACTAAATACTACCCCCTCAAATCAAGCATCCGACCTCTTAGTGTACGTAAAAAATGCCATTTCTCATTTTGAGTCTCTTCTCCAACACTACATCAGAGGTCATGAGGTACAGGTTAGCGTCATGCAGACACTTGGTGATTGCGCCTGCAAGCATCCAAGTGTTCTTGCAGTCTTTCCAAAGATTGTTCTGCTGCTCTACAATGCTGATATTATCGAAGAGGCAGCTGTATTGGAGTGGCACTCGAGACTGCAAGGTGCTGAGTCGCCCAGCGGTGGTGGAATTTCAGGCTCGAAGAAGCAGGACTTGATTACATCGATTCAGCCTGTGATTGAGTGGCTGGAGAATGCTGAGGAGGAAACATCAGAGGAAGAAGAGAGTGGAGAAGAGGACTGATACCTTCTTTTTCTGTATGGATTCTTTCTATCTTTATATACTAGCTACAATAATAATATTATTATTGTCCTTTCACCGTCCACACAATAATGATGATTATGGTTGAATCAGTAAGGTTATAGTAGTGTTGTTTTAGTATGGCTTCAGTAATTTTAGTTAGTTATTAGCTTTAATTAAGGTCCTCTTCATTGATTTTAGTTTTTAATTAAGAGCAGAGGATCATTTTAGTCAAGTTAGTTTTAACTAAAAGGATAAATGGCCTACTAAAAGTGCTTTTAGTTTAGAAAACTAACAAAAATGAGATGATTTTTACCATTTTCTTTTCAGTTTAGTATAATTATGGCATGGTTTGATGCAAGTTTGCTAGTTTTAGTTTTTAATTACCGTATTGTGGGAAAGTTTCGAGGGAGAAAACTTTTGTGGATTTCAAGGTTTGAGAGCCATCTGCGAAATTTGGGGGCATGCTGCACCCACCTATGATTGGTTTTAAGCAATCCGTGAGTTTTCTCCGCGAAATTCTCACTTCCTACGGATCCGCGAAAGTTTTCTCCCTCAAAAGTTTACCGCTATACGGTATGAAAGGCATAACAAATAATGTAATTAAAACTAAGGCATAAATTGGGCAAAACTAAGGAGTTTTAGTATTGGTTTTGATTAACTAAAACAACATTGGGTTATATATAATTATCTCTTTATGTACTGAATTGTTAAAGTATCTCTATAGATAGTGTACTAAATATCCAAGCTTTAATACACGCACAATTAAGGCTATAATAATCTCTACTTAGCCGAGTACAAAATGATTTATTATAAGAGTAATTATTGTGTATTACTGTATCAAGGTACCTCTTGATTGCATGAGGGATCAATGAATTTGGCAATTTGTTTGCTTGAAGTAATAATAAATTTTAGACAATATGGCAGCTCAGTGCTGCAATTCAGAGACAAAAATGACAAGTAGAAATGCTAGTTGAGGTGATGATTATGATCATGTAATATTTGTGTAGAATTATTACCTTTGAAGGATCCATATATAATTAGAATCACTATAATAAATATCGCTATCAGTGTCAAGATTCCTACAAGGATCAGCGCATATCTCCAGTCGCTCAAAAACCGACCCTCATAGGTCTGTTCCTTTGCCACAATGGGATGAAATGCCGGCATGTCTATTGAAATAGCAGCATGTCTGACATTTTGCTGTTCAGTAGTCTCCCTAATTCTCTGTAAATCTCTGTCAAATTTCTCTAACAGAGCATGTCTGCTGTGTTTCCACCGGAGCGCCGACTGGATGCTCACACCCCTGACTTCTGGCCCGTCCGAATCACCAACTTCGTCATCAGCGTCACCTGATGAACTTTGCCCTCCGACCTCCTCTTCATCCCCCGATTTGTAATAAGCCATGGGCCCCCCTAACCTGTGCTCATCCGAGGCAGCACCGCTTGAGGTATTGCCAGACGTACATGTAGTTCTCTCTTCCACTCTATTCTGGCGACATTTTTCTCGCATTTTCGGCTCCATGAGTACACTATGTTCCTTCACAGGCACTTTGACAGTCTTTAGGGCAAAGAAGTCTTGGTCTCTGTATAGATTGTTCACTCTGCGGATCTCTGAAGCCTGCATGGAGAGTAGTTTACCTAGCATAGATGATACACAGAGCACAAGTTAGACGAAGTGTAACAACGTGTAGCCATAATAATATTTTGATACCATGCACCACCATTGCACCAATTCTTCTTTTGTGTAGGTACAGTTAATTGTGCAGCTAATAGGTAGATGTATCTGAGCAGGCAATGGGATTACTAATTTCTCTTAGGTCTGTGGTTGGTTATTGAAAATAAGCCTTTGTCCTTTATATGCCCATCCCATTTCCTTCCATATTATATAATTTGTAAACTTCTATTATTAGTGAGTCACAGTTTATGACAACACCAAGTCACATGGCCATCGATCAGCATCTTTATTGATAAGGTTACTGTAGCCATAGCTGCATGTATCAAAACAGTTTCATTCATTGAACAAAGAAAGGCTCTGGATTAGGTTTGCATACAATCACATGATAGTGCATATAACCATTAATGTCCCCAGACTCTTTCCTCACAGGAGGAAGGCAACTAGTATTAAACAATCAGAGAGTATGGTGGGCTCTAATTAGAACCAATTTACACGGGAGGGGGGGGGGGATTCATGAGTGAACACATGCTTACGCTTGGCTATCTAATCACATAGTAGTGCTTACAGGTACTCCATATCTCAGGGACACTCTCTGCACGGTATCATCTGGTAGTATTGGCTCCTCGATCACATTGAAGTTCATTTTAGTTCTTGCAGTTGATGACTGTGGGCTCTTTGGACTTTTTAACCTCCCTCGACGATACTTTGATCTCCTAGGTTTCATCTCTATCAGCTCAATCCGCTCTCTCTCCTGCTCTGACTCACTCTGATCTGACAGAGCCACTGAGACTTGATTTGCCGCGTATTTCCCGCGACTTCCGAACATGTAGAAGAGTCCTGGTCTGAGATTTCGTGCTCCCTTCTTTCTCTTGCCCGATAGAGAGCTTGGCAGAGGGGCACTGGCCGCACCGTAGCTGGTACTGCCCGAGGTGTCCTGGTCAATGACTGGGAGGCGCGTGTATCCATTTCTTGAGGTCATTCCCGTGTCGTGCCGTGAGCCTCGGAGAAATTTGATCGTCCAGACAGACAGACAGTGCTTCAGTAAACTTATGAGGACGTTTCCGGTGAATTAAAAAGCCACTGCAGTGAAGGCCTGAGCTGAACAGATGGCTTAAATGGTGGACTTTGCACTCTCTGTTTGCTGTTGTGTCATGTGGCCTATCATGTGATAAGCTCCACCTCACTAATCTAATTAATAATTAGCTGGCTTGCATTTTTGCCAACTAGCCCCACCCTCTGGTTAAATATGGCGCAGAGTACGTCTCACCTCAATTCTACAAAAACATCATTAGTTTTCCAAAGTGGCATTATCCCAAACAGCAACGCATCGTGTGAATAAGACCTGATCGCGTTCGCGATAACCTAGCCGTGTTGACGTTGAGAGAGAAGGTGTCAGTTACTTGACTACCTCAGCCATTAACGAGCTGACCTCATCGGTATTGTCTAAATAATTTGTGCTAATTGATATTAGTTGTGATTGCGATTACCGAATTAGCTTGTTTCGATTCATGTGAATAGCGCGCGGTATGTCGTCAAACGAGACTAGGAGGCGTTTTAGTGATTCACAAGTACCGCGCTCCAATCTACTACCCGAGCTAGAGGCGGGCGGCCATTCGTCGTTAGCAGATCGAGGAGCGTTTGAAACGATCGGACGCCAACTGGAACTCGAAGAGAAGCTCCACATTCTCTCCCAGCAGTTACTACAGAGCTACAAGGAGACGCAGCAGTGGGCGTGCGTCGGGCAGCTAGCACAAGGGCTCATTGCCAGCTCGCAGAGAGTAGGACAACTGAAGCAGCAGCTGGAAAGCCTGCGAGAGAAATCGGGTGGGTTGTTTTTAGAGAGCATTCGCGAGCGGTCCCTCCCTCGTGAAGACGACCACGCACTTACTGCTGCAGATCAAAGCCTTGTTGAGGAAGACGATACCTCTGAAGTAGGGGCAATCGACGCGGAAGACTCGTCAAGAATTCCAGTTGAGCAGGATACACCAGATAGTTGTGAAAGAACGGTTCAACCCTCAGTAGACCACAGAGAGATCGCGAACTCGTTATCTGAAGCAGCTGATCTGCTTCCCGTGCCCACTACCTCGCCCACAGAAGCAAAAGAGCGCCCTCAAGAAGCAGGTGTAAAAAGCACAGAGCAGAGAGAGACTTTGGACTCTAAACCAGCTACTGAAAGTGTTGTAGGGTCTGACAGCTTGCCAGGTGCATCAGAAGAGAGAGAAGAAAGTTTTCCAACTGTAGAATCGTTGGAGCAGCCCTCCACTGCTATTGCTGAGCTAGGTAAAGATAACATCAACAGTACTGTTACTATTAGTCCACCTGGTGTTGTGAGGGGTGACACCCCGCCCTTTGAAGATGCAAGTAGCAACAACTTGCTAGTTGGTGTAAGTACAACAGCAGATCGAGTTGAGACTGCGGAGGATAAATCGGAAGTAGAGAGTGCAAGTGACAGGCTTGAAAGAGAGGCCATTGTCCCACTGTCTGAAGGTGAATCGTTGTCACCTACTATTACTACATTGCAAGCAGCAGCTGCACCTGTTGAACAGAACAGCAGCTGTCAGCAGGCAGAAAGAGAATCAGTTTCAGAGCTAGATTGTGACGGAGCTGAGCTAGAAAACGACAAGAAAACAGCTTTAGGTGCTGTTCCTGCAGCTAAGAGTGAATCACCGCCTCCTACATCATCCCTGCCACTAACGGTTGGAGAATTTGAGCCTACTGCTAGCAGTGACCTTCAGCAAAGCACTGCCGAGGGAGAAACGCTGCTGAACATTGAGTCTGAGGGTGGTGATCCAGACCACAGCACACCACCAACAGTAGTCATTCACACGGAAGCAAACGAAGTGACTAGCGATCATCAACAGAGCATTGAGCAGGGAGACACTACACCATTGACTACAGAGTCTCTTGGGGAAACACACGGCAACCTAGGAGACAGCGGCCTAGGGCCAACTAAGAGTGCATCAAGTATTGACAGGGAATTTGGCCTGGTTGATCAGTGCCTAGACGAGCTTACATCAGAGATTGAAGCTCTGGTTATTGCTTCTGACCTTTCCTCAGAAACGTCAGACCAATTTTTCAGTCCTCCCGAGAGTATTACTGTTGAAGTTGAATACGTGGATTCTCTTCAATTGGAGCCTAAATCTCTAAAAGAGATAGCAAAAACAGCAGCTGCCGTGATCGATCAAGTGGTACTACCACTAAAAATAAAAGTAGAGGAAGATAGTGAAAGAGAAAAGAGTCCTGGTAGTACGAGTGATTCTGGAGAAGTGGTAAAAGAGACCACTGACGCGTTTGATACAAAAGAGACTGGCGATACGTTTGATACAGAGCTAGATTTCGAAAAAGAAAGGGAAGATAGCAGTGAAAAGGAGAATAGTCCAGGGCTTACCAGTGAAACTGAAGAAGACCAATTGACAAATAGTCCAGAAACAGAGCCCAAAGAAGTGAGTGTAGGAGCAAAAGCAGAGGAGAGTGGAGAAAGAGAAGAGAGTCCTGAAATCACATTTGAATCAGGTAAAGAACTAGAAGCCAAGGAAGCAACTTTAGAAGAGCAAGAAGAAACAAGCGATACGATAGATTCTGAGCCCCAAAACACTGATTTAGCTCCACCAGAACAAACAGAGACAAGTGATACAGCAGATTCTCCAAAGGATATTGAGTTACCTCCACCGGAACAAAAGGAGACAAGTGATACTGTAGATTCTGAACCCGAAGACATTGATTTAACTCCACCAGAACAAAGAGAGACAAGTGATACAGTAGATTCTGAGCCCAAAGACATTGATCCAACTGCACCAGAAGAAAAAGAAACAAGTGATACTGCAGATTCAGAGCTCAAAGACATTGATCTAACTCCACCAGAACAAAAAGAGACAAGTGATACTGCAGATTTTGAGCTCAAAGACGTCAATCTATCTCCACCAGTACCTGAAAACAACGAACCAGCTGAACAGTTTGCCAAAGAAGAAATCAACCCAACTATCGAATCAGATATAACCATCACAGAGGCTGCAGCTGCAAGTACAGCTGCAGATGATCAGGATATCCTAACTGAACAGCATACTCAAGAAAGTGACAAAATGGAACCAAAACTTGCTATCAGGTACTCTGTCAAAAAATCAGTTTCTTCAGCATTCTCTGCCAACAACAAACTTGGCACTACCCTCTATTGTATTGACACTGTGAGCGATGAAAATGGCCATACATGTACACAATCCTCGGTTGCCTCTAAACCAGTCGAACGATATTTGGAGGACTTTATTGAACTGCACCAAAAACTGCTATTGCTTGAGTGGCTACCAAATGGAGGGGAGAGTGAGGCGAGAGGTGTGCCTCAATTGGATCTAAAAGTGTGCAAGCTGGACAGCTCTACTCATGAAAACGGAGCATTTAGTGATAAAGAGGGAGAGGGAGAGGGACTGGTTGCAGATCACGAGTGCAAAATCTTGGAGGCATTTTTGAATCAAATTGCAAACAACCCACATCTTCAAAACGAACCAATTGTCACAAATTTTCTCTCTCCCACACCCTCTAAAGCTGTATCTTCTACTATGGCCTCTGAGGATGAGAATACAAGCTCTCTCTCACCTCTGACCAATGGAGTGAAGGAGCCGGAGCCTTCCTTTGAAGATATATTTGGAGATGGTAGAGTGGCATCAGAAGACGAAAGTTTAACCAAGCAAGGTATGTGTGTTATGGTTGTTGAATTAGATAGTAAAATCCCTCACCTCACTCTGCTTATTAAAGGGGACCTCTCTAATCAGTACCCTAAACATACACATATGCATCCTTATGGAATTATGCTAATATTATTAGAGAAGATGTACCTCTGAAATAACGAAAAAGTGGAAGATCCCTTGATTCTTTAATCAAGATGCTAAGCTGTCCCAAGGGCCTCAACCACAGAGCTACACCACTAAGCCGTACCAGTAAACTGTACACACTATCAAGCTGATAGCAATAGCATGGGTACAGGCAATGTACAAAGCCAGCAGCGTGTTGGTGTCAGTTTAGCAGTTAGCTTTCCCTCTGTGAATTATGCAACACTGGCATAGTGTGAATGTGGGTGTTGCTGCCTTGTATGGGCTCACCATTAATACGAGCACTTTGTGAGATATTGATATCTTACTGTTGATATAATTATTCATAGTCCTTTTATCTTTGTATGTACAAAAAGATGATATTTTGGGAAAGGGAGAATTTTTAAACAGCCGACTAGCTCGGTTGTGTGTGCGTAAAGCTTCCAGTTGAGTGTAGTTGATCGATAAACATCACCTTGTGAGTTTTGTATACTGCAACACTGCATTGTGTTTGGCACTTTTGTGTGCACAATGCACGTGTACACTGGTTGTAATGTGTTACTACTCTGGCACACGATATTGATACACTATGTGAGGATCAGATACAGTACGTACTGACACAAATCTCCGAGTAGGTCCTATATAGATGTATGTGTATCTGTAGAGACGTACATGTATGTAGTATCTATCCTTGCGTATAGTAACGGATTTTAAGTGCTCAACTGAGTGTAAAAATAAGCTGTTAGTGAGAAAAATAATTACTGAAGAATGGCCCTTTCTGTAAACATGAGCAGTGTGTGTGTGTGTGTGTGTGTGTGTGTGTGTGTGTGTGTGTGTGTGTGTGTGTGTGTGTGTGTGTGTGTGTGTGTGTGTACGTGCGTATGTGTGTATCTTCCTGCCTGCCACACTGTATACAAACTTATTGCATAGCTCTCCATTTAGAGGCCTCTTAGGGCAGCTGTTATGGCTGACTCTTTGGCACTTGTCCTCGATAACCAGAATTAGCTCACTTAACAACACTGTAACCATTGTCATGTAGAAAAGAGCTTCTTTGCATATGTAGTAAAAATTGATGTCTTAAATATTTTCCAAGAAGCCAAGATTATTGGCTGGCTTTTATGCACAGCCGTAGAGATAAAAGCACTGCTTAGCTCACACAATGTCTTTACGTTCCTAGAAGTCAAAGTTGCTTACATGCAGGGATAGAGATAATAGCTAGCTGCCTTGACTTCCCTCCCCATGCATAGCCCACATAGTAGTTTCCCATCTCTGTTTCATACAGGTAGCCCCAAGTGGCCTCACTAATGGAGGTAGTGTGTGGGGTTGTCCACTTAAAATAGCAGTTGTACTGTAGTAAAAAGTACAGATATTACACCATGCATGCTGTGCATGTGCTGCAGTGCATAACATAGTTATTGCCGCTCTCAATTAATTTATTCAGTAGAGTAGGCACAGTTACAACAGCTCAGACACGCTCACATGTAAAAGTCAAGTTGTTTGCCTTGCAGCATGTTTTTATTCAGAAGCAGTAGCTTCTGTATTGTGGCAGAGAGCCCCTGTCAAACCATATGAGGTGCGTAGACTTATATACTCCTTCCAGTGGACAGACTATAATTTTATAGGCCATAGAAAACCATGATATTGTCCTGTTTAAGTTATTTGAGCATGCCTAGGTGGTGAGGGTGGCAGATATTAATCTTATACCTGTGGACATCAAAAGGCTTTTGTGAAGTTGAGCTCTAAAAGTGTCTTCCTGTTAGTCATTTACTGCATGCCTTCGTGGTGAGGAAGAGTGTGTGTGTGTGTGTGTGTGTGTGTGTGGGCAACAGTGTTTAAAACGTTTTCTTGTTGCTAAATTCTGGGGAATGTTATCTTCTCTGATATGTTTGGAAATGCTGCCCATTTGGTATATTTTACCAAAAACATTCACAAATGTACATGTACACTTAGTGATAAAAGAATTGCTTATTTGAGTGTTTGTTGTAGCATAATGCTCTCCCAATTTTCTCCTTCGAAGTGTTCTCTCTGCTTATCCATCCATCTTTTCGTTGGTGCTACAAACTCTTGTTTATTATGAAAGATTATTCTTATTGAGAAACTCTCTTTGAACAACCGTTTACTGTAAATTACTTGCAACCGTTTGTCTCTAAGTGCTAGCTTATAGGCACAGGTGCATAGTTTATTGATGTCTAATGTGTGTGTGTGTGTGTGTGTTTTTGTTTTATTATATGTGTGTGTGTGAGTGTGTGTTTTGTGTTGTGATGAACCATTGCTAAGCTTTTCCCTGCTCAACAAAAGTTGGAGTTATAAGCACAGGTGCTTTGGTTGTTGATACCCAATGTGTACTGTGTATGTACTTTCTAGTATGATGTGTGTGTGTGTGTGTGTGTGTGTGTGTGTGTGTGTGTGTGTGTGTGTGTGTGTGTTTTGTATGTGATGCTGAAGCTTGTCCCTGCTCAAAGATGTTTGCACAGGTGCTTAGTTTGCTGACATCTAGCGTGTTGAGTGTTTATACTTAGCGTGAGTATGTGAGTGTGTGTGTTGTGCTAAAGCCTTTCCTCTACTAGAGCTGTAAAGTTTATTGAGCCTTTGAGAGGGACAGTTCAACTTACCAAAAAAAACTATGGTAAGTCAAACAGCTGAGTTGTGGCCTGACCATATCCCTCCACACATTCAATGTACTATGTGGCCAACCTCCCTTGGTGATATGACTGACACTTTGTCTGTTGCAGGCAGAAGGACATATGTATAGGCCAATCCCATGGGGGTTGTTGCAGCCATACAGTCATAATACATAACAACACTCACTACTTTTGCATGTGATAGTGGTCAGATATAATGTTTGCCTGGCCGGCCTGGTCCAGGTAATATTATTCATTAGTGTGGGCCCTCCTACCATGTGATAAAAAAACCCATACCTTATAGCTTACTCAATGAGCCTTACTACTATTACTACTGCTGCTGCTGTATATACTATAGCTGTATTGTAGCTGAAAAACCTGATAATCCAGTTTGTACTTGTAGATCCTAGTCTAGCTTTGTAAATCTTGTCTACGCAGCTGTGACCGTTTTAAGGATTGTATTTGTGAGTCTGTAGCTAATGGTAACACTTCCAGTCATTATTGATCACATCTGTCCAGCCTATGTGACACAAATCTATAGCCAGCCACACTACACTAGTAGACAGTGTGATGTTATGTGTGTGGGAGTATAAAACTAGGTGGTGGTGGGCAAGCAATTTACACATCTACATCTTGTGTGGTGTAGCGCGCTAATATGGTAAAGGTCGTCAACATTGCCCGCGTGCTTCCACCTTAACTATGTATATACCTAGCAGATGGTTCCTCTATTCAGTGTATACTATGTGCATGCATGCGTTGTATGACAAACATTAAAAGTTTAGGCAGCTGTTCAACTGTATAGCCAGCGCAGACAGACAGGTGTGCTCTGTAGAGATATCATGCATAACTTTGGAGAGAGAGAGAGACATAGATACTGATACGAAAAACATCAAACACTTGTGTCCATAGCTGTCATTCAAGAATGGGAATCAGACTCAACCTGGAAGGAATGAGAATGAGTAAAACTATGTAGCTTACCAGCTGTATTAAATTCCCTCATTTGTGTACTAGCACAAACAGCTTTCCTTAATCTCCCCGGATCATTCCGATGTTTTGACAACATGAACACGTACATGTACACACACACACACACACACACACACACACACACACACACACACACAGACACACACACACATGCTTGCATACATTTACATGTACACATGCATGTTCATGCTACTCTGCATTATATGTACATGCATGTACCAAGGGTGTAGATAACAGGGGGGCTGAGGGGGCTAAAGCCCCCCCCCCCCCCAGATTTTTGACAAACATAAAAAATGATTATTACTGTAATGCAATGCTACATGTGAGAAACAGAAGGAAAAGAGAGAGAAAAGCAGGTTCTGCTAGAGCTTCATTAATAAACCAATTATTAAGAGTGGCATTGAGTCATGATGCATCTTGGTCACACAAAGTGTCATAAAGTAGGCGTGCCCACTTACATGTGAGGACGTTCAGCCCCCCCACCTCTAAAAAGTTATCTACACCCCTGTGTACATTTGGGAAGACCCTTTTTATCAAACATGGAGAAATCCAATCCAGTAGACTGAACTTATACTGTCTATCGTTCCTTGCATGTGGGAAGACCCTTTTTGTCAAACATGGAGAAATCCAATCCAGTAGACTGAACTTATACTGTCTATCGTTCCTTACATGTGGCATACACATGATGTGTGTGCGTTTCTGGATTTAAGAGCCTAGCATTAGTGCATGGTGAGTTTAATTTTGTAAGAAATGTCTATATTGAGTAGCAGTTTGAGCATGTAGTGCTCCACTTTGAAGCACACTTATGCTATGTGCTTTAGTACAAATTTTTCTTTGATGTGGTAAGATAAGGGCGCTGAGCTATCTCATTAGATTAGGCTTGTTTTTGCAAATTTGTTTTAGTTTTCAATGATATGAAGCTTTCATCCATAGCGGGCAGCTTTCCTAGACAGTTCTGATGTACTACAAATGAGTGTATATTGCCTATCAAAAGTGCATATGTTGCCCTGGTTAGACACTGGCTTCAACTAGTACTGAAATTGTCTGTCATTTTTGGGATAAAGGAGTACCTCTTTGTATCAGCATGTATGATATTAATTCGCACTATTAATAACATGTACATGTACATGCAACTGTCTTTCTGAATATCAATAAAAAAAAAAATTTTTTTTGAAGTCCCTTTTGCATATTGGTGGATTGGCAATTCTTCATGTATTCTATTTATGCTATAATGCAGTGTGAGGTGATAGCTAGTGTAAGTATGATCGTATTACAACCTTGTTGCAACCACAGAACCGAGCAAGACTTTCCAACCAAATGGAGCTGATCAGGTGATCAGTGAACATCAGTTGAATCAGTCAGCTCAGAGTGGTGAAGATGACTTGTATAAGTTAGATCAAGTGGATCGATCTGATCAACCAACGGACATAGAGGATTCTGCACCTGTCACTAATGCCGAAGATACAACTGTAGCTACTTCTCAAGCAACTCCACCAGTGGACCTCCTTGAAGCCAGAGCCAAGGTAGTCTCCACTACTGACCAATTTGGAGAAGAGGCAGAGCTCTGTTTGCTGCCAGAGAAGACCCAAGATCCTTTTGATGTTGGAGATGGTGGTGACGACCTTGATGACCTTCGTGACCCTGGTGACCTCAGTAAGGAATTCCCTACTAAGGAGAAGGAGAAGCCAGAGACATTGCCACCCAGAGAGGAAGAAGATACCTCCAATGGTGAGTTTGGTGTAGTAGTGATGGCTCCAAAAAATCCCCAGGAAGTGATAAATAGATGCATGGTGCAATGTTTTGGTGTGAGGTTACTTATTGCTAATGATATCATTGCAGAGTTGTCCATTAAAGAAGGAGAGGGGAAGGAGGAAGACAACCTGAGAGCAGCAATAGACAACCTGGCAAGTCATGCTGAGACAGCAGAGTCAGGGCTAGAGCAGGCCTCTCCTAAGAAGGAGGAGGAGGAAGCTACCCACCAAGTGGCTGGAAGTGAGGAGACATCCCCTAACGCTACAGTACAAGGAGGCTTAGCTGAAGAGGCACCTGTTTCTGGTACTATAGTGAGTAATGATAGTAATGTTGAATCAAATGTGAAATCTGATGAAGAACAAAATGTTGAGCCAGAGAAATTGGAGGGAAGTGTTCCTACAGATGCAGCTGTTAGTTCAGGGAGTCCACTGGTGTCACCAACTCACAAGGAAGCCTCTCCGAACGTCAAGGATGAGGAGAAAGAGAGAGAAGCAAGCCTTTCACCCTTCCACTCAAAGTCTCTTTCCTTTGGCAAAGAGATGATGATCAAACCTAGCCTTTCTCCTGCAGTTGCCTCGCTAAACGGAGATGAATCAGACCTTTCTCCCACACATTCAGAGAGAACGTCAAGCAATGCAACAACTTCTTCCTACCTGTACACCACGGATGAGTCCTTGTCTCCTCAAAAGACAGTGAGACCAGTGCCTCCGCTACAAAGAACTTCGAGCAGCCCCACCCGAGAATCAGAGAATAAACTAACAGACTGCATGTTGGAAGAGAGGGATTCTTTTCACATGAGTCTGATGCCTTCTCAAGCTCAGCCCATATCTCCAGAAGGCTCAGTTGAGGTTGAACCAAGTCCTGACGCTAAATCCAGGAAAAAGGTCAAACGAATTGGCAGTATGCCAGGAAAAATTCGATCGTCGATTGGTAGCGTGAAGCGCACCTTCACCACAAAGAAAGAGGCAAAGAAACGTAGCAGCAGTACCCTCACCAGGACCAACACAGTTGATGATGAAGCTATCAATAATGTTAGCGTTCTTAAGCCTCTGACTACCCAGGAGTGGGATCCAACTTGTCTCCTGGAGGAGCTCTACTCGGATTACAAACAGGGGTTGGCAACAGCTGCTAATCCTTCTGGAGAATCTGCCCGACACTATGGCTATCTTGATAAACTCCCAACCAATCGAACGAAAGCAAATTTGACGACTAAGTGGAAACGTCGTTACTTTAGAGCACAGGAGGGGAATATCTACTACTACCAAGACAGGAGAGCAGAGAAGGCGCTTGGATTTATTCATCTTCAGTCGTCTCGTGTTGTTCCAATCCCTGAAAAGCTGCAGATCCAAATCATCCCAAAAGACGGCAAGTCTATCATGCTCAAAGCACCAGACATGGATGAATTTCAGGCATGGCACAGGGCTCTCCTACTCGAAGCCACTCATCCTACCTTGATAGCACCTTCCTCTCCCAAGCCAGCACTGGAGAATCCTATAATCGTTATCGATGTTGGAGCATGCTCAGTGCGAGCAGGATTGGTCAGAGACGATCCCTACCCAGAGATTTTCTTTCCGGCTGTCTGCAGCTTTGACGCTGAGACCTTTGACCTCATTGAGTGTGGACTACCTGCCCTCCTTCCCGACAATCGCTACAAGGCTCACCAGGTGTACCCTCGAAAGGTCAGTCTCAGAATGGATCGTAAACGCAGTGAAGTCAACCTCCCTCTCAAAGCCATGGATGCCATCGTCAGCACGATCATGATGCAGCTTGACATTGATCCTCAAGTAGCACAGCTTATCATGACTCTACCACCTACTGTGCCAGAGCAAGAGAGAGATGAACTTGTTGAGCTGCTCTTGGGCACATTCGGATTTGCTGGAATCTGCCTACAAGACCAGACACAACTCGCCCTCTTCTCGTACAACACCACAACAGGGATCATCGTGGATATTGGTAATCACATCACAGTGATCCCATACATTGATGGATATGCGATTGAAGCTGGTATCACTCGCTTACCATTTGGTGGAAATGCCATAACAGAGAACTTGGCTAAACTAGTTACCATGAAAGGGATGAGATACTTCTCCGAGACAGAGATGTTCATCAATCGATTCATCAAAGAAAGCCTCTGCTTCATCTCCCAAAACTATGAAGACGATTTGGCCGAATGCGATAAGGACCCTAAGGCCTTCCTCCGAGGTGTAGATGTCGATCGTTTTCAGCTCCCCGATCACCGAAAGATGGTCACTTTAGATTCCTCCCTCTTCAAAGCACCAGAAGGCCTATTTAGTCCACATCTCTGGGGCAAGGATGTCTTAGGACTTCATGAGATTGTCTGGAAAGCAATTCAAGCCTGTCCCATCGACCAACGTAGAGAGCTATCAAAGAATATCTTTCTTAGTGGTGGTTCTAGCGTCATACCTGGTCTAAAGGAGCGACTACGAAAGGAGGTAGCATCCATGGCACCCGCTGGGGTAGCCGTTGAGGTCCACACTAGAGGATCCTACCACCACGCAGCTTACTGTGGGGCGTCCGTGCTAGCATCTTTGGGCTCTTTTCAGAATTATTTGGTGAGCTGGGACGATTGGAGTACGACTGGTGCTGAGGCATTGAGAAAATGGACTGGCTCGTGACATAGTATTTGTGATCATACCTATAATTTAGTGTTGTGATTTCACAATATTATTTTATTAGTTGTGTGTGTGTGTGTGTGTGTGTGTGTGTGTGTGTGTGTGTGTCCGCGCACATGTGTGTGCACTGATGTTGCTGTTGAGGTTTTGATTTTTGTTCATAATTAAACAGCAGTTTAATACAGTTTTATCATAATTTGTTTACAAATTTCTCTCAATTGAGTTGTCCTGATTATGGAACTATGATCATTAATAATTTTTGCGCAAAAACTGTACATATGTATTGTAATGAGTGTGGGAAAGGTCGCAACGGAAGAAAGTTCCTCTAATTATGCGATAGTAACATTACAGAGAAAAATTTAAATTTGGATTGTTTTAATGTGCATGCGCGATTAGTAAATTCCTTTACTGTGCACTGCTCTGCTGCAGAACTAGCAACTCGGACAGTGTGGAGCATAGTTGATTGAAAAGAGGAAAAAGCAAAGCAATTGTATATTAAACTGGCCAGAGGAACTGCAAGTGACAACGCATATCAATGTCTAGCAAGGAAAAACAAGGGTTTTTTCGCCGGATTCGCTCACCTCTCGAGCATCGGACAACCTCGAAGCACGAAGAAAAGCAGCGATCCTCAAGCACTAGCGTGATCCCTGTGCAGAAGAGCAACGGCCACCAACGAAACAGCAGCGACGACGTGGTGAAAATCGAGAACACGGCATACGGCGATCCGGACATTCTTAATCGATCACATTCGACTGGCACGTCTCCCGGGGACATTCTTAATCCGCCACTGCCCCCGAGAAATCCTCCCAAACAGCTACAGCAGTCGTGTTCGACGTCGAACATGTCCGGCAAGATGAACGACGAGTCGCCACTTTACGTGGCTCCCGCCGATACGCTTCAACGTGGCGGATCGGGGACGAACAACATAAGCCCAGCCGTCTTGAGTAACTACACGCGAGCAGAGCCGCTAAGCGCTCCGCCGTCAAAGAGCGAGAGAAAAGTCATGGAGATGCACCAGTTGACGATGTGTCAAAAACAGAGACAAGATTCGGGCCACTCGGCCGCTCATGCCCAACAGCAGAGAGTTCAGGTACAGAATGTCGTGGACAATTCCGAATACAGCACACCTTTCAACCTGATACAACAGCAGCAGCAGCAAAAAAAGGGAGGCAATGCTAGAGGTGGTTCTAACTCTGGACGTCAACGCCGTGTGCCTCAAATCGGAATGGCCGATGAAAATGACCAGATAATCCCAGTTTTGTCACCTCCCCCTGGACATAGCGATCGTTCACAGACGACCTCCCCTAGTTCCCCCTTGAGCACGCCAAGTTCAGAGCATGAAGAGGGTGGTGCAGGGGGAGGAGGGGGAACTGTTGGTGGCAGCGGAGATAGTGATTATGATATTCCGTGGGATAGAAAATTTAAAGAGCTTCAGTTTGTCAGTCGACAGCCAAGAAGGCAGCCATCTGGTGGAAAGGTGCATCATCCCGATGATGGTAAAGAGTTTCATCCACTGAGAGGGAGGAGAGAGAGCCCTCCACAGAGAAACATGTACACAAGGGGGCATACAGATCGAAATTCTCCCCCTGCTCCCCCTGACCGTGGACCCCCATCTGGTTACCAGAACAGAGTTCAAAAGACATCCCCCCAACCTCCCGAGGATCTTCCCCTGTCTCGACCTCCTGCCCCACGATTTTTAAAATCACATCAATCAGAGCAGCACAGACCTCGTGACGGAAGCACATCCCCCAATCAGATGATTGGCAGATATGGGGGCCACACCATTCACGGCCCCCACTTCCAACGTGATCTGCCCCCTGATATCTCCCCCCGTACAAGTTCTATGAGTGTCTCACACATGTCTGGTCGTCGCCTGCCCAGTCCTCCGAGGGAGCGCTCTGAGTCGAGCCCCGTGGATCGAAGAGGAGTGCTCAGACCACCTTCTCCCCCCAATCCTGTCCACATTGATTTCTCAATTCCTCTTTGTGATCAGCCGTAAGTTAGTGAGAAAGAGAGAGAGAGAGAGGAAGGAAGGGAAGGAATGTGTGTGTGTATGTGTGTGTGTGTGCATGCTTTGTTTCTTTTAGTTGTTTGATTTTTTTGGGAAGAGGCACTCAATTAGCACTCTTGTTTCTCTTGATAGCTTGGGAGAGACTTACATGTACAAAACCAGTCGAAGTGCTCTGCAGGTACAATGTATTTTCACTGTACCACTTCATGTTTGGGTTTGGGAGAAAATTAGCCAAGTCTAGCAGGTACTTTTTTTGTTCTTTTCTAACTAAACATCTGAAGTCTAAACTTTATTCAAAAGTGTGGGGGAAAACACATAATTACTTATTTCTTTGTAAGACATACTATTTATAGGGAGATCTTCTTTATGTTTACAGTATCTAGTTTATTTTTGGAGTGGGCAGGGGAGAGGAAGAGGGAATAATTAACAAGATTTTTGTCTCTAAAGCAGGGGGTTACTGCTGTTCTGTGTTTCTGTGTGTATATGTGTACGTACCACGTACCTAGTACCTGTACATGTAGGAGTGTGTGTGTACATGTTTAGCTGTGTACATGTATACATGCACGCATACAAATGTGTGAAAGATTGTTATCTATTTAACAAAAACCTGTGTTGTGTAAATATTTCACAAAGCATGCTATCAGAGCTATCTGTGGATATCTTTTGTATGTTTGTGTTTGTGTGTGTGTGTGTGTGTGTGTGTGTGTGTGTGTGCAAGAGAGAGAGAGCACGTGTGTGCATGGAGTGCTGAAATGCTCTCTCTCTTAGCCAAACCTGAGAAGGAGCCGTATCAATAGTCACCTTGTCGTGCGAGCCTCTGTTGAACTCAATGGAATAATGAAGTGCATAATCGAATTGAGTGAAATGACAATCAACATTCTTCCAAACAGGGTGCACACACTCACAACCGTTCCCTTAAAGTACTCCCCCTGCTACCTTACTGTATTACAATGCTGTACCTACTGACTTGAGTGTATAGTACACTATATATACCATACTATTGTATGTGCATACTAGCAGAAGTACTACATGTACAGTGAATGCCATATTTAGCAGTGAAAGTACTCCTTTGGCCCTTGTGTAGTAGCATTTAGCTTTTTTTTTATTTTGTCTGTGTTGCTGTGACTCACAAAGGTAAGCCTTTCTTCTGTCATAGAGGACTTCAAAGGGTGTAATTTGACCTCTAATTTAGGTAGTGGAGGGGGCCCTCTAGCTAGATGTAGATGTGTGGGTGGTCATGAGTCATAGATTTCCTAATGCCCGCCCGCTCAGTGAAGCAGTGATTAGGGTACTTCAGATGACTGCTCTTCTCTAGGAGCCTCTCAAAAGACAATTTGCAGTGGTGAAATTTGAGTCCTAATTAATCTTAGGCAATAGAGAAGGGGGTGCAGAGTCATAAATCTTGTGATTGTGACCTTGGCCTTCAATTTTTTAGATGAGCAGACTTTTCTCACAAAGAGAGGCTGAGTGAATTATCAAAGGTGCTGCAGGTGTACACATCTTATAATGAGGCTATTGTGCAGTGGGTACTCAGACATTAAATTTTCTCACTGAGTAGGATAAATCAATTATGAAGGGGTTCATGCTGCGCAGGTGTTACTTTGTCCCTTGCTTAATGAACTAAGAGGTCTTCTTTGTCAAGGTTTGGGTATATTATGGTTGTGACTAAGGTAAGGATACATTTCCTCCTAGTGACCTATCTAATGTGAGATCAGGCTTTGTTTATGGGTCTGATGTGACTGTCCTAGCTAACTTCAGAGGGAGCTGTAGTCTATGCCAGAGGTGGTACCAAGTTAATTGGAACCTTTACCAAACTTGAACCAGGCCTCTTTGTGAGCTGTAACGGATTCATTCATCCCAAATTTGACAAAGCCTTCCATGCTACATATTCTCAAGAGTGACAGTGTGTGTGTGTGTGCACATTTTGTGCATATGGTGATTGTTGGTGTTGTTATCTTGATGGGAAGTGAGTACAGAGGAGTTTGGGTTAGTTCCAGCTAGGCATCCTGAACATATTTGGTAGCAGTTGCAACTGAAAATGAAGTAGTTTTATCACATTTTAATGGCTTCATGTGTGTATGTAGTGTCTGTGTGTGCTTTGTATCTGTACACATGCATGCAGGGGCGATGAAGAGCTAGAGAGAGAGAGAGAGAGAGAGAGAGAGAGAGAGAGGGAGAGAGAGAGAGAAAGAGAGGTGGGAGGAGAGAGAGGGGGAGTACAAGTTAGCCAGGATACAGGACCTTCACCCTGTAAATACATCCTACACTGTGCTAAGTTTAAGTACATGTGTAGTGATAGTTGTTCCTACACACCCCCAATATGTCCTTCCTGTTTCCCTGTGTTGGATATAGAGCTCCACTCCATTTTGTCTTTATCTGTCGGGCTGTAGTGTCTACATGCCCCCCTCAGCCAGGCCAGGCTTCTGAGTCGAGGACTCAATGTTGACCCTCTCTGGCTGCCCTGACTTAATTAGCCCAGGGAGGCACTACAAGGTTGTACAATAAACAGATCCCCAGCTCCTCATGGAGACCTCTTTATGGCTAAGCTGATGCAAGCTGATTTGCAGGGTCAGACCATGCTTGTTGATGTGCACCCTAGAGGGAAGAAGAGAGGAAAAGAAGTGAAGGAAATTGAAAATACCTCTCTCTATCTCTCCATCTTTCCATCTTGATTTGGTTCTTCCAGGAACTTGATGGCTAGTAGGTGCTAGCCAAAGTAAAAAAATTAAGAGGGAGGGGGTCTCCTGGACTTCTTGCCAGGAGCCATAAATTCTTCAAAAGTTTGGGAGGAGAGAAAGAGGATGTCCTCTGGAATATTCCTGGAACCAGTTTGGTGTCTTCTCCTTAAGCTTTTGTAATAGTAAATAGACATTAGCTCTTTGAAAAGGGATGGTTAGGAGGATGGAGACTGTTTATTATCATTAGCCATTGTCACAGTTCAGACTGGGAGAGGGGGTTTCTGTTACTGGGTCAAGAAAGGATGTCAGGTTTGCTATCTCTCTGTTAACAGACAGCTGTTCTAGGACCTAGTCTGTAGCTTCTCTTTGAACAATAAACTGAAATGGATTCTCAAGGATTAGATAACCAAATTTCAAAGAAGCTAGGTGGAGCTGACTCCAAAGTCCAAGGATGGTGTGGATGAATCTTGGGCTTTTTTTTTTTTTTTTTTGAGGATAAAGATTAAGTGTGTGTATGTGTGTGTGTGTGTGTGTGTGTGTGTGTGTGTGTGTGTGTGTGTGTGTGTGTGTGTGTGTGTGTGTGTGTGTGTGTGTGTGTGTGTGTTTGTTTGTGTGAGAGACATAGGATGTGCTGTACCAGCCTTCTACATATACTAGGAAATCAGAATCTCTACATACAGAGTCAGTAGTGTCTAGTTATCCCATAATCTTCTATTTACTATTCCCTACTCTTGCCTTTACTACATTCAGCTTCACCAAGTCATATTTAGACACAATTGGTGTGGGGGGGGGGGGGGGGCTGTGCTTGAAACTGCTGATTTCCTCTGATAGGAACCGGGAGAGCATTCAACTGAACAAGGGAGACTGTCTTCATTGATGGTACTTCACTTAAAACTACCATTTTGCTCCTTTAAAGCACGAAGCATTCCCGCCTGTATGTACATGTATGTATATATAACTGGGGCTGCTCACTCTCTTGGCACGTGGCCTATATTAATTTTTCTTCCATTTAAATTAAGGGCGTGGCAGTTTCCACGGTGACGTTGCTAAAGGCCGTTTGGTATATCCGTCGCTATTTGTATACATGTGCAAATGTTTGAAAATTTCCGTACTCTTTTGTGAAGTTAAGGTGTGGTGTGTGTGTGTGTGTGTGTGTGTGTGTGTGTGTGTGTGTGTGTATGTGCAGTAGGGTTCATTGTCCCTCCCCTGGAGGGCTGCTGCAGATGATTAGGCAGTGATTCATAGCCACTTGTCATGCTTCAGTTTGTTTGTAGTGTCTGCCTGTATTGGAAAACCATTGCCTGGCTATATTATGTAGACCACTACAGGAAGCTAAAAATTTGTTTTTGACAGCCATGAGGATTATTCAGTCTTCTCTCTTCCCCCCCCCCCTCCTCCACACTAAAAATGTTTTAGCTATTGTTTGTAGAAGCTGTTGTGTACCATGTTTGGAATAAAAGATTGACCAATCAGCTTTCACCTCTGTGCATGTATTTGTGTGTGTGTGTGTGTGTGTGTGTGTGTGTGTGTGTGTGTGTGTGTGTGTGTGTGTGTGTGTGTGTGTGTGTGTGTGTGTGTGTGTGTGCTGCTGCATGTATTCACCCGTGGACGTATAATTTAACTTGTCAGTAGTGGCTGCGTAAACTTCCACACTGAAGCTGCCGGTTGTTTGTTCAAATGGAATGTAACCTCAAACAACTTGACCAGTATAATCATTCAGCTGATAACTGAGATGTTAACCTAGACCATATTTAGATATTACCTTCCCTTTTTCGAACAAACGTATGTGTGTATGTGTGTATGTGTGTGTGCATGTGTGTATGTGTGTGTGCCTGTGTACACACAATCCTATGATCTCATCTGCGTGTGTGTCTATCATGACTGGTGGTTAGTGAGACCCTTATGGAAAAAGATTAGGTGGAAGGGAGGGAAATGGAGAAGAGGGTCTTGTGTATGGAAAGATGTAATATACTCCTTTCACTGTCTGGGGTTAGATTACTAAAATGTTCTTAATGAACATCCAGAGCAGCTGCTTAAGCTAACACCATAAGATGGCTATAATCATTGCTATATAGCCTGAGGTGCTTGTGTAATAGATCAGGCCATCTCATGATTGACATGATTTGAGTAATGAGAGAAGTGACAGTTTGTATGTACATGTGATTTCTGACACCATACCTGTATGGAGTTATGTCACGATACTTGAGCTACTTCTCGTGTGCACCTGCAGCTGCACATCACGTATACACGTACATGGTATCTTCTTGCTAGCTGTACGAGACAGATTGTTCAACAAGACACTGCACAATACATGTGTATCACACACATACACACATACACAGTGTACACATATACACACAGTGTAGCACTATAGCATAACATTATATACACATGAGCTCAAACTCCTCCCACTTTCCATCTGGCTCCTCCCCTTTCTGATGTGTGTATGTGTGTATGCTGTAGCAGGTGTTAATGAATAGTTTAGCAGGGTTTATAGGGGTTATGTCAACATTCCTTGCATATTGAAATTCACTAAGCATCCACATCACACATGCAACTGTTTAGCTAGCTGGGCTATAGCACCATGGTTTTATGTCAACATTGCAAGCCTTGAAGTGAAGTACAATGTATATCAACGTGTAAGAATTACAATGAAAATTTTATAATTAGTAGGAGTGCTGGTACGTACTAGAACGGTTTTATCCTAAGTTTGCAACTGGTTCTAAAATTAATTTCTGGATGATAATAGATGATTTATTTTCATGTTACTTGTAGGTGGTACCATGGCGACATCAAGCGGAGAGATGCAGAGCAAGTGCTAATTGACCAACCAGATTTCAGCTTCTTGGTCAGAGACAGCGAGAGCTGCAAGACGGACTACTCCTTGTCAATTCGGTGAGTGGAAGAGGCACACACTCTCTCTCTCTCTCTCTCTCTCTCTCTCTCTCTCTACTGAATGATTGTGATATAGACCTCTTTTCATTTACTGGAGATCCTAGCCTTCATAGGGAACAAAAAGCTCTTAAAATCTAAGCTTTAACGGAACTTTCATTATACATTGTGTAATTAGGCTTGTTGTCCCATCTCCCTGCCATTTTCACAGCTCATTAGTTGCTGCGCCCTAGTCCAAGAAACCTCATTTGATAGGAACTGAACTACATGTTCAATATATGTGTACGCCACTCCTTAATCCCTGTGAAGAACAGTATTAAAAGGGAGAGATTGGATGCTTTGTAGACAATGGCATTTTACATACAGCGTGTAGTTAATTCCTGTATAAAGAACTTGCTGCTATAAATGTCATTCACAGCCCTGCTAGAGGGTATTGTCCCTCCCTACCTTGCGTTGAGTGTAAATAATATCAGAGGCTGTATTTAGAGAGCTGGCCACTAAAAATGTTGCCGAGTTTTGCTAACCCTTCCTTGCTTATGCCTTACATGCAACCATGACAACTTTGTATTGTTGAGCTTGCTACACTATAAAATTATTAATAAGTTCGTCCTTGTCATGGTGATGTCAGTGACACCCTACCTTACCCTACCTTACGTAGCAGACAATATCCTTATATATAATAATATATCTATATAGAGAGCACCTTACTACTGTTTTAAGACCTATACCTACACTACCTTATACATGATGCCAGTCACCAGACCTTCCCTTGTATAGTGTGCTTGATACTAATAATAAATTATGCTGCCATAGTTTGGGTTATTTTTATTTCATGCAGTAAACACCGGCCATTAAGAATGTGAATTAGAGCTAGTCCAGTATGTTTTTAAAAGCCAAATGGACTTCATAGAAAAGTTTATGAAAGTGACATGTTGCCTCTTAAAAAGTTGTCTTTGTTTCTTGCAACAAACAGTGCATCAGGAATGTAAATTGAAACATCATAATGTGGTTACAAATAGAATCAGAAATGGGAATGAGACTGCCTGATGTACCTTTATAATGTGTAGGTGCAGGTGTACTGGTGAAGTGTTTTGCCACTTCCAAAATGCAATCTTCTTATTAATTTTTTGACTGAAATGTGAATTATAGTAGATTCATGAAGTTCAATTGTGAAGATGGTAATTAACGCAGGTCACCTCTTATTTTAGCCTCATGGAAAGTGTCAGGGTTTGAAAATAATTACCAGATTTGCCACTTAGGCTGGTGTTAACTGGTGTTCAATACCACTGCATAGCGTGTTAATTCACTATGATAAACAGTCAATGTGCCTCTCTCTATCTCTCTCTCTCTCTCTCTGTAGTGTGTGTGTGTGTGTGTGTGTACGCGTGCGTGTGCGTGCGTGATTTATATGTAGCTTCAATCATTGTGTACATACGCCTGTTGCACTTGTACAACATCCTTGTCTTATGTAAACTCTTACCATATATGGTCATAGCTACAAGCCCGTGTGACTAGGTGCATGCATGTATGTAGCATGTACATGTACCATGGTAACTAGATGCACTTAATGTGACTAATAGTGAAACTATAATACCTAATAGTAGCTATGATCAGAACTGATATGTATAAATAGATATGTTTCTATTAATAGCCCAAAATGACATGATAAAGATACACCATAGTTCAACTGACTCTCTCTCTCTCTCTCTTGTCCACCCCCCCCCCCCCCCCCCCCCCCCCCCCACAGTGATTCTGCCAATGGTTACATCCACCTAAGGATGGTTCAGGAGACAGACAGCAACAATCAGCTTGGCTATGTCCTTGGACAGTTCAGCAGTCACTTTAGCACCGTTGCTGAGTGCATAGCCTTCTACACCAAGCAGCGACTCAACATTCGAGGTGCCGAACATAAAAAGCTACGTTACCCTGTGCCACGGGCTTCAGACACAATTGCTTCATTTAGAGTTTGAATGGTAGCTAGTGAAAATATTCATCTGGAAACTGTCCACTTGCCCTTTTGTGTGTGTTGATGTACATGTATGTATGTATGCAGAGGAGGTTGGTCACCGATTCTAATTAGAGTGCGTTTGCCATAGGCTGTAATATACGCCCACGCAACCTAGGTCAACCCGCTGAGTCAACAAAAACTGTACATTGCATGTGGTGTGCGATAATTAAATGCGCATTCCGCGAAAATTGTGACCAACCTCCTCTGGTATGTATGTATGTGTGTGTGTGCAACCATTATTGAAATCATGCATTCAGTATATAAATCACTATTTTGAGAAATCATGCCAATTTTTTTTGTACATCTTGTGTAGAGTACAAGGTTACTAGGATGTTAATATTACTGGGGCAACCCCACCAATACATGCACATGTTAATGTGACGACCATTATCTACTCTGCATGTAGCAGTTTACAGGTATTGAGTATAGAGGCCTGCAATGCCTTAGTACCAGTACATGATTGTAGAGAATCAATTATAATAATGCAATAACTATGGTACTACAATGTTAAATTGCTTGAGGTTCCCATTCATCCTCGGGATCTGTGTCAGACAAATCTTCCTCATCATCTTCTTCATAGTCACCCTCAAGAAGGCAGTCCTCAACATTCCAGTTTGAAGTCGCTACATGCATCTGCACCTGTAGATGCACATACAGACCTTGCTATACATGCTACATATCGGTTAGCCTCGAACCCAGGCGTCTCTTTTGTTCCCCCCATGAAAGAGAGCCTGGGTCCAAGGCTACATATCGGTATACTACACATGATTATTCTTAGTATCAGGAGCATAATATTATGAGCATATACTTTATGGGCAGCGCTTCTGATAGACAGTGTAGGAAAGCTTTTTGCTTCACTGTTCAATGTACGTTGATCAAAGCTAGTCTGCATACTGTACTGCTGTAGCATAAGATATGGCACACACACCTCAAAAGTGGGTGGATAGTGTTTTGTGTCTTCGTTTGCTCTATCGAGTTCTGCCTTGGGTAGAACAATGACTCGACCGTCAGGATCTGTGGAACTGCAGGGCATGAGAAATTAAGACCATTACAACTGTATTAAAGTGTAGTCTGCTGGATCATGGAGCATACTGAGCCACAGGTAAAACATACATGGTCATTTTGGTAGGGAATACACAGGCATTGTATTCTGAAACTTTAACTCAGTAGTTTTGGATTTTACTGCAGTAGTTACCTCAATTACCACTAGTGACAGGGGAAGCACTACTGAGCCAGGCTTGATGTAGCGTTTACCTTCCAAGACCCTCCTCTTGATGCATATCCACAAAGTATGTGTTGAACCCAAACCAGAAGATTCTTTTCCTACTGTTGTAGAACACTATCTTTATGTCCCCACATAAAGGTATTGGCTGGGGTAGGCTGAGATCGACAAAATCCGAGTCTGCTGACTTTTTGTTAGTTTCATAGACTCTTGAGGTAAAAATCCGTGTAAAATACAAGTAAATACGAAACCGAAGAGCTACATGTAGAGAGATACAATATTATTAACAATCACCATTGAAGCGTGCAACATTGAAAAGCTGGGAATATTAAGTCTGGGCACGAGGCAACGGATAATTTCGGGGGTGCTAATTTTCGTCAAAAGTCATAAAAGCCCCCCAGAATTAAATTTCAAATTTCGTTGCTGTAACCAGTCTATAAGCGCATGGTGCAATGCCAACGATAAATAATCGATGGTTCTACCTGCTGCACGTATAGCTGTACAGGCATTCACTTCATGAATGGAAATTTTCATGACTGGCAAATGAACCATGAAAATAGCAAAAATTTAATAGCACCCCATGAAAATTACCCACTATGTGGTATTTAGTGTTATCCAGAATACTCGCAGATATAAGTTTCAACATTTACACTAGCCTCGTCCCTAGGCCTGCATTTACACTAACTCCACAAAAGTGCGTGGGAGGTTATCAGAGGTCTTTCAGTGTATAATTCAACTTGGCAGATGAGGCTAGTATCAAGAAGCAAAACTTACAGACGCCCCCAAATCCGAACTTGGGGATTCCTTTCAGTCTAATTCCTTTGAGAAGAACTGTTCTTGGGTCATAACTTAGCCGACTTCTTAGCAGATGACAGTAATACTGCACGTATCTTCTCTGACTGGGTATGGTCACTCCCTAAGTATCATATAATATTAATTTTGGGAAGACTAAGATAGGCTCAAATATAACTTGCTGACCATAACAGTATGCGTTCTCGTTTCAGCAAAAAATTGCAAAGCTTCTTTAGCCGTTTCAAATATACCATCATGCAGTAGGTAAGAGGTGAGCATTGTGCCCGTTCTGCCCTGTGAAATAAAGTGATGTCATGATGACTGAGATACCGACCAAAGGGTA
Source organism: Stappiaceae bacterium (assembly GCA_964291365.2). GTDB lineage: Bacteria > Pseudomonadota > Alphaproteobacteria > Rhizobiales > Stappiaceae > JBDWFY01. The sequence continues at coordinate 504,076 of OZ220043.1, read as the reverse complement.
TACATGTCCACACAGAGGAAAGGACTCAAAACGAAATAAACTATGGAGTTCATTTTTATTGATAATTAATTTTTACTGAACTCACCAATCCATCATCACAGTGAATAACTGCCACATTTTCTGAATGTTTCTTGAGCCAGATATCAACATCATCACAAAATGGTTTTATCAGCTCAAAAGGTGGAGCATTGTCCTCATCAAATGGGTAGGTAGCAACTGCAATTGCAGAAAATTAATAGTTTAATAACTAAGGTCATTGGATTGCCAAAGACTGTACCTACCTCTCTGGTGAAACTTAGCTGGATCATATGAACGTTCACTACATCTAAAATGATAAAATAGATCCCATTTTCGTTTGCAAATATTTCATGTTAGAAATTTTCATGTAACAAAATTTTCGTCCATTTCACGTGTGCACCATATTATTCGCTACGTATAATACTATTGGTAAATATTTGCGTAAGAAATTTTCGTCGTTTTGGGTGGAATGAAAATTTTTTAACAACGAAAAATTCGCAAAATTAATTACAGTATGAATTTTACATACAGGACTTACAAGTTGTAAACTTTGTAGTGATCCAAATGCCTCTTATCCAAGAATCTAGAAACACAAACAGATAAATCACAGTGGAAAAAAACACCGCTAGTTTTGGACTGAATATCTGCTCACCTGATCACATCTTGTATTTTATTTCGAAATAGCCCTTCCACCTTTTCACAAGGAAGTGCCATAGCAATAATGTTGGGTTTGATATCTGCAAATACAACAATTAATATCATGAGAACATAGGAGCTTGCAGGCCTGGACCTACCAGGGCAATGCCCGGGTAGGTGTATTTTCTGTCGTTTAAATACAGTGAATTAGACGGAAAATAAGCTCTCCAGTGTTAGGGCTCTGCATGCAGGAGCGGGGGTGGGACTGGTAAGGACGCATGCGCATATTATGGCAATAATGCATGCCTGAGTTGCTAGGTACAGACTGGCTATTTAAGGCTGGAGCTACATCAGTGTAGTCCTCTCGAGCAACAACAGCGACGCCTACTACCAGGAATTTTCTTTTTTCCATCATGGAGGACACAAGTTGTTAATTTAATATGTATATCTAGTGCATTCCACACACGATTCTATTTTCTATCTACAAGTTGTGCTTTAGTGCTGCTGTCCTCTGGGATCTGCTGGTAGGATCACCCTCTTCACCCATCCGGATTGATCCAGGAATCTCCCGAAGTCTAAGCCTCTGGACCAAGAACAGTACCATTAGTCCTGGGATGCTATTTTATTTTGTTTTTTTCCCCTCACAATTTTTCCTCACTGAGGTTTTTTAGAGGGGTTTTTTTCCCTGAATATGTTGGCCACATATTCTAAATAAATTATATTTCATTTGGCTCATCCCAGCGTGTATTTTTGTATCTTACTATTTACACTGTGTTAGCTTTGGTTTTAGCATTGACGCCATTTGTGTGTGTATGTGTTGCTACCTGTGCTGTGAGACATTGTTCGTTTTGCTCTCGCTGTTTGTTGCCCCACAATTCCCAATTTAATTCCAATTGAGAGAGGATGTCATGTTGCATGTTAATGGTGGTTGCATGCATACCTTTAATGAGAGTTGATGCACCTCATACCTCTGATTTTGTTAAAAATATAGGCTTCACTATTGTAGAAAATAACCTAAGCAAGCATTTGGAGAACGATTTGCTTGCCATGCCCGGGCATACATCATTTTCTACAGGCGCCAGTGCATGAGAATGGACCAAAACAATAGCACTCCACTTACATGTCAAATCCAGATCAAATCCATCTTCTATATACCTCTTTGGCTTCTTCTTTGAAGCAAAGAGCCTCACTAACAATTTTGTGCCATCCTGTATTGCAGCATATTTCATGCATGAGGGAATACTTACAAATTAATGAGCTAGTGAGTGAGCTCAGCATGTTTTTTAATTGAGAACGTACCAGCTCTCGCTCTTTCTTCTTCTCAGCTCTAGCGGCTGCCTTAGTCGCCCTTCTTGCCTCTCTTTCTTTCTCTTTCTCCTCTTTCCAGTGCCTTAATATCTCCTCCTTTCTTGATTCCTCCTTTAAATCCATTTTTCTCTGTCTCTCCTTCTCCTCCAGTTCTCTCTCAAGCTGTTGCTCTTTTATCTCTTCCTCCCTCTTCGCAGATTCTTGCTCCTTGAGTGGGGCAAGCTCTTCATAAATCTCATGAGCTGAAGGTCTCTCTGTGTCTCTGTCCTTGAGGCACTTAATCACCAGAGGTAGGAGGGGATGATCTGGCTCCACAAGGTCAATATGCTTCTGTCGTCGCTCTATTTCTGGAATTTGGATGATCACTCTTCCACTTGGATACTTGGGGTCTTCAACGTATTTATTAGCATTCCCAGGATCAGGAAATTGCCTCGTAGCGATCTGAATGGTCAGCACGCCAAATGAAAAGCAATCAAGTTTATCGGAATATTGAGGTGGTGTTATGAGAGCCTCAGGTGGCATGTAGGCTAACGTCCCCGGGCATTGTGTTAGTGGAGTAGCCTTGGGGGTCATTTCAATCAACCTGGACATCCCAAAATCAGTCACCTTTGCCGTACCATCCGCCGTGAGCAGAACGTTGTTGCTGGAGAGATCTCTGTGGACAATCGATCGGGAATGGAGGTAGTCAAGAGCAAGTGCAACATCATGACCAATACTGAATTGTGTGTAATAAGGCAAGAGGCCATTCTCGGGGGCTCGTTCCAGAAATTTTGTCAAACTCTCATGCATCAGTTCCATGAGAAGAACAGTTCTTCCAGTCTTAGGATCACTTGTAGTGCCCAGATACTTCACTATGTTGGGGTGGTTGATTCTGCTTAACAATCTGCACTCTTCACCGAACTTTCTCACGAAATTCTGCAGGCCAGGATCATTGAAGAGGAACATTGTATCATGTAGGAGTTTGGCAGCACAGTGCTGTTTCCCCAGTTTGGCTCGCACGACCTTGCCGTAGGAACCGATACCCAGGGCATCTCGGTCGTTGATAGAGATTTTTGGAATATCTGACGAAGACAAAGACAGCAAGGCCTTAGCCATTTTAATAGCTCTGGAAGATCTCTAAAGCATGAATATGATTGCGCATGCAATGATCTCGAACCACACTTTGAACTTCCTACAGAAAGGTCTCTGAGTAGCTATGTGGCTTCAATCATGTACCTCTAAGTTCAATTTTTCAGCATAGTCATACAGTATTGAAGCTTATTATCAAAGTATAGATCGGTAATTTTCCTGTCGAACTGCATGGTACCCCCTACCTATGATCTCAAGTTGGGAGAAAAGTGAAGTAGATAATTATTTTTATTGCTTGTACACACAAGTGATACATCACCATAACTTTCTGACCTATTTTTGAACAAGTGCATAAAATATAGCTCACACAGAAGGAGGCATATAATAGAAAAAAGAGGACAACCACACACCAGAAAACACACACACATAATACACCGCACACAAATGATACAGTGGAGCTTGAGTGATACTTAATTTAATCAACGTACAGCTGCATGTGATTAGTACATGTACATGGACAACAGTTCAAAAACTGTATGTCATGAAATTAGAAAGGAATAAGCTAGGAGGATGCTAAATCAGTGGAGAGATGATTCAGAGAAGAAAATATTCCAATCGTGTTTAGAGAAGAGTATCTGTAAGGTGGAGAAAGGATAAAAAAAATTAATAATATCTCACACTCACACACACACACACACATGCACACACATGCGCGCGCACACACACATGCGCGCGCGCACACACACACACACACACACACACACACACACACACACACACACACACACACACACACACACACACACACACACACACACACACTTTAACCTACTCACACTCCAATTCTCTTACCAAATAGCCAAGATGTCATCCAAGCTACAGCTCAGAACTAAAAGGGAAGGTAGGGATGATGAAGAAACTACATTAAGTGCCTGTGTCAGGAACATTTAAGTTCTCTGTCTCTCGTGAGGACGAGTTACCATCTTGGCCACTTGATAACTCTTTCCGTTTTGATACTGAGTTCAGATTTGAGTTTCTATTCGTGTTTGCAAGAGTCAGTTCTCTCAGGTTTGGGCTCTCACTCGAATCAAACCTATCTTCTCGGTCACTGAGGTCGATGTGCATGGAGCGGGGCCTGGCGTGGGAATGGGAATTATGACGTGACATCATCGGGCTCTGATCCTCCTCTCGTCTTTCACTCTGGATGACATCTCTCAATCTAGTGATTTCTTCCTTGAGCTTGGCTATTTCATCATCTTTCTCCTTGCGGAGATTTGTGATTTCCTCGTCTTTTTCCTCACACACCGTCTAGATCAAGGAAAAATCATGTAATCATGGAGCCCACAGGTACACAAGTTGTGTACACAAATAGCTGTTTTCTCACATCACACAGTTAGCCCTTGTGTACACATATCAGGGAACTAGCATATATTGGGAAATGTCTTGGGGCAGACTTTACTGAACAACTACATGTGTACAGCTCTAATATAGAGCATACTTAATATGCCATAACTAAACGTATCAATTTCCTAATTAGCACACTAAAGCCTATGTATCTTACCACCATCTCTTCCAAAGATTCTTTCATCTTAGTGATACACTCGACCAACTGTTGTTCAGGAACACGTGCACTCTCCCCACCATCTCCACCACTAATGGTGTTAGACGATGTAGCAGCTAGCCTCTCTCTCTCCCGCTCCTTCTCTTTCTCCTTCCCCTTAAAGGTTGCACTTCGATCTAACTTTGTCTTTTTCTTCTCTTTGCTCGGTTTAGAGGTCTTGCTTGTAGTAAATGGGGCACCAGGTGGGACAGGGTACGAGATCACATGTTCGCCAGATAACGTAGCAGATGTCCCACTACCAGGTTCTGGGTCTTCGCCTGCAGTATTACTTCCATAGTAGGCTGTCTTCGGTCGAGCTGCATGGCCAGTCTGTGCTCGTTGTCTGTTTTTGGGGCTATCTCGAAGGAATGAACGAGATATTCCAACGCTGGCAACTGCTGCACCGTGGATTCTCTGCGCTGAGCTGGCATCTGCTGTGGTAGTATTGGATGGTGATAACTGGCTGAGTACTCTCCCAGCAAGCTCCATACTGTCCTTGGCTCTCTGCACCATCCTTGCACTGCAGAATTAATCCATTTTACAGTAAAATCATAAAGCAAATCTCAAGTTATACTCTAGGTGGATAAACAGTTTAAGCATATGCATAAAATTTTTATTCCCCACAGAATAAAGTTGATGATTATGGGGGCTAGTTAATCAACAATATTAACTGACCTTGAGCTTGGCTCCTGAATGGAGACAGCTTTGGGAGCTGCCTTCTTGACAGAGGACATGGCTACAGAGGTCTCCTCCTGGTCACTCTCTCTCTTCTCTTCGTCTCCTGATAGCAGCAGCTTCTCTCCACTTATTTCACCAAAGTGTTCTACAGATAGCAAAGTTTATAATTCAAGTCACTATTTCTACTGTTAAGCCAGCCTCAGCATAGATATACTAAATTAGGCTACAGCAATGAAGCATCTAGCTTACTAAAAATTCAGCATAATAAACAGTAGAGGTAGCTAACTTGTCAGACTAGCCTTTTACCTGACTAATCTTGGCTCTTTCTAACAGAGCATTCAACTTCAGCTACATAGTTCAGCAGACTACTCACCAGCTTTTAGTCCTTTCTTCTTGCACTCTTCAATTGCACTGTTGAGGGTATTGTCCCACCTATATGTATGCAGCGGTAGTGTGGCAGTGTGTGGGGAAGCACATAGACAAACAAAAACAGTTACTTTAGTAAACTGAAATGACTTTGGTACACTACCTCCATCCATACTGTACAAGGGTATTATATCGACAGTAAACACAATAGTATAGCATATTTGACCAGCCAAAGTTTACTATACTGACACATCCCATAACTGTCGCTGAAATAACTGTACAGGTCTTCTACCATAGTAAAGCATAAAAGTTTCAACATTGTATCACTCTAGCCAGCTATGAGATTACGGTCATGCTTTCAACATCTTAGCTTAAGGAATGGGAAAATGGAGTTGGCAGTGTATGTATGAAATTGGGACCCCCCTCTCTCTCACACACACACACACTCCATGACTTACAGTTTAGCTTCACTCTTTGTGACAAACTGCAGTCTGAACATCTCAGGGTCAGGACCCTTCTCCAGTAACAGCAGCTGCACCCCAGACTTCACTGCAGCATCGAGCCTTACGTGCAAGTCATAGAGTCGAATAACTGGAGGCTGTATGTGAACAGACACAAATATATATATGCACGCATGTTTGTGAAATTCACTCAAGAAGGAAAAGTGGAAGTGACCATATACAGCACTGTGGCGTGCATAAGTATGACGGGCCATTACACACTATGTATTTAGTATACACAGTGTAGTAGGGAAGCTGCATAGCTGGCGTAGTATGGGCCAGCTATCTAAGCAAGGTCATTAGGATATTCACAGCTCGTTGGGTCGAAGGTTCCAAGTACTACATACCTTCCCACACTGGATATGTACGTGCTATTTTTATCCGTCCATGCTATTTTTGCATCATGATTCATGTCATAGTGCGTAATAGCGAATCAGCTCCTATAATTGTTCTATAATTAGTATATAATAATTATACAGCTTGCATGCATGTACCGAGTAAAAGGCCTGTATTATAGCAAAGCGTGTGTACAGAAATTGAGATATTATGTAAGATTTTGAATTTTTGTAATTTTATCAATCTACCGTATACTCCTTACCCTATATTCTTGCAGTGTGGCCAAGCGATACTTCTGATCTCTCTCGGTCAGCAGCACCAGAATGTCCGTCACCAAGACAACATAAACAGCTGAAATAAGAGCACAAATACACATACACACATAAAAAACAAGTCAATAAATTTCTCCAAATTCTCTCACAAGGAACACACTTTTATCGCTAGGATGATCAGCAAGAACCAGCTGGCTGCAATTATCCTACAATAGCTGGTTTGCGATTGTTCGAGCGATTCGTAGCAAGCGAGTTTTTATAAACGGACAGATCACTGTATATGTAATGGCACTTGATCATATGACATCATAACATCCCCACATGCGTATGTATGTACGTATGTGCATGTGTAGTCATGTGCACGTACGTCAACTATGTACACGCAGCTAGCTCACGGGTGTTGTTCAAAAACATCGTTGGCTATTAAAGCAGTATTGACACTTGCTACTGTGTCAACAAGGTACATCTGTTCATCAGTGCATTCGTTCGCCAATGCCAACATACTTATGCCTATAATACTTTGTACATTTCCCTGAAAGGGCTAGGCACACAGTTATCGGGGAAACACTTTTTACTGTATTCGTGAAGGGAATATGAAAGCACATTTTGTATGTGTTTTTTTGTGATCATAAAGTATGTTTGGATAACACAAGCTGCTCTTAAGGTACACACGTTACTCTCGTATGTACACACAAAAACTGTGCATTTAAGTGGTACTATTTAATGAAGCTTAGCTTACCGAGTGTTTTTCCATGTCCTCCAATCCACATTGCCTCTCCACTCTTTCTAAGCATTCTGTTGAAAGCGACCAAGCTGAGGTTCTTTAAGTCTTTCCGGTTGGTAATCTTCACTGATTTTGGTACATTTACCACCTCTAGTCTCTCCTGTATGTGCATCAGCTCCATCCTATTCTTGTGGTACTCCACTGTCTTATTCACTCCTGACATTAGCTTCTCGAGCTGTTGTAAAGCACGTCTCAATCGTGGGGCATGATCAAGCTTAAGAGCTTCTGTCTTATTGGTCAGTCGCTTAAGAAGGGTCAAGATTTTCGAGAGGTGCTGTGTGACGTGAGTGTAGTAGTCAGGTAGGGTGAGCCTCTGGCATTCCTTGAGCGAGTGAAGGTCTTTCATGATCCGAGCAAAGTGCTTCTTCTTCATGTGATCCTTGTAGACTTCCACCGCAGTCAAGTGGCCACTGCAAAAGTTACCAAAAGCATCCAACGTTCGATCGTACATTTCACCGGAAAACTGCTTGAGGAGAATTTCACTGCAATCATCAAATAACGACCCATCGTACTTTGACTCAAGCTTTCTTGAGAAGTTGTTGCTGATCTCAATCAAATTGTTTAGCTCGGGGAACATGCTGTCCAGCACCTCTTCTGACACATGCTTGGAGAGAGTCTGTCGAAAGATTAGCTTCAAGACATGCAAAACTCTAAAGTAGCGCTTCTCTGTCTGCAAGAGCTCGTGGAGAATGCTTTGCCGATCTCGCTCTGTCTTATTCATCTTCTTGTACAGCTTCCTGTTCACTGTCTTGTCCCATGAGAGCTCTTCAGGTATAGCAAGTACAGGGTTGGCTACGATGTCTGAAACTGCCAACTGCTCCTCCTCATGTAGCCCCTCTTCGTTATCAGACTCGCCACTCGGTTGGGTCACATATTGACCATGGGTGGGGCTGGCAAGTGTGTGTAGCTGCTCTTCATCTAACGGAGTTAGACTGTGGCCCTCACTTTGAGCTCTCTTTGGAACTGCTGATAAATCATCAGACGTCCGTCTACCCAGAACAAGAGGGATATGGGATGGATCATTGACCTGCAGACTGGATGAACGGGAATGTCCACCAGTGTGGTTGAGTTTAGCTTGCGTGCTGATAGATCTCTGCACATCCACACCACTGCTTGATGTGTGTATGGTATCCTGCTGCTGCTGTTGTTGCTGTCTCTTGTATGTGGAGTAGTCCTGAGGTGTCATGAATGTCATTTCATCATCTTTCAGATCGACTTCACGGTTGACTCGCATTGACTGCACTCTAGCTGCGGATTTTGGACGATTTGCACTCTGCTTCTGGATCAGTGAGACTGCAGGATCAGGCAACTGCTCAGCTTCACCGCTCTTCTTCACCTTGGTTAGTTTCTTGCTGTTCTTTGAGCGCCTGAATAGGTCCCTATTGAAGACTCTCTTTATGTTCCACTCACTATCCTTACCCGGTGGTGGAATGCTTTCCCCAGATGTCTTAGGATCGCTGAGTTCTTCCTCGGAGGGCTCCTTTGCTGACGCCTCTCCCATTTCATTCAATAGCTCAGAGTAAGGTTGGGCCCCACCAGCTCCTTCGTCGAAGCTCATGGCTTGACGCATCTTTTGCGACCTCCTTGACAATGATGTGTGCTTGGAGACCACAGCCACTTCAGATATGCTCTTTAGTGATGTCAGTTCATCGTCTTCCTCCTTTCGTTCACCCTGGGAGAGCTTGGCACCCGATTCGAGCTTATTCGAGGTAGCAGGGCTTGATGGAATGGAATTGGGACTGGTACAAACTATTTTTCTCTCAGAGCCAATGGACTGTGATGATCCGGGAGGACTCTTGGCTTGGTAGAAGGACAGAGGAGAGGGAGGGTGGGGAGAAGTCTGCTCAGCTAGTTGGGCCTGTTTTCTTTTGGCTAGAGGTGAATTTGGGACAAAATCTAGACTAGTGCACTCTGTTTCACAGGCATCAACTGCTGGAGAGAGAGGCATCCTTGGTAGTGTACCCTGCTTTATCTCGTCCTTATTGGTGGTGCTTGAGTCAGACGCACTGGAAGGTGTTCTATTCAAGTTGGAGCCAGGTCTCTCTCCTTTTACTGTTTCATCATCTGATGAGAGATGATCATCAAAGTTGTCTTGAGATAGCAGATTTCGTAATGATTTGATTGTTGGCTCTACATCCTTCTTGGTGAGGCCTCCCTTGCGTTTTGCCACTGGTGTCGACTCCTTGTCACTACCAGTATTCCTTTGTGGCAGAAGAGGTGACTTTTTGACATGCTTCTTTATTGAGCCACTGCTGCCTGGTTCAAACTGTAGAGAGGACGATAGACTATGGTCTAAGCTACTCTCCAAGCTCTGTACAAGACTATCATCGCTCATAACTTTCACATCAACATCGGATGCATTAAGGACCTCGCCTGCCTCGTGCTCAAACACAGAATCACTGCTCCATGTGGAGTCCTTTTGCTGCGGCGATGTTACTGTCAAATGCTGCACATCTTGTGAGGTGGTCGACAAAGTACCAACATTTGAGCTGATGCTTCCATCGTTTTGCTCACAAGTACTGGTGCTACTCAGGTGCTGGCGGAGGTTGTAGTCGCTCTCAGAAGTAGTTGGTAGCGTAGTGCTGTTAATTCTACGATGAGAGAGAGCAGCCAGTGATGTAGGTGTGAGCACGTCTTCGCCGTTTTCGTCCACATAGTCATCAATGTGCGATATGATAAGGTCAGCAGAGTAGCGATTGGACGGAAGTGATGCTCCTTTCTTCTTCCGTAAAATAACTTCAGTTAGCGTTGTTGGAGGCTTAAGCTTGGACATTTTGTCACCTGTTGACTGTTCCCCATCTACATGTACATCATTACTATCTTGCACAGTAGCTGAGGGCAAGTCCTCTCTCTCTTGATCTAGTGACGTTTTTGAGACGGTTTCCTTAGCCGAGAGAAAATCGTCTTCCATATCATCATCACTGGACTCTTCCATCTCATGAGGACTGTACGTCTCGTTGGTGTGCAGTGAACTGGCACGTGATCGCTCCAAGTCTCCACCTTTTAGACCCTCGCTCGCCAAACTGGTGATACTCTTATTTAGATCTTGCGAGCTTTTAGCTTCTGAAATGTTAGCCATAGGCTTCCAACCGTCCTTAGTAGCATCAGTTGAATCATGACCACCTTCAGAATGCTTATGAACATCCTTTAAGATGTCCACTTCAGACGTACTCAAACTTCTACGATGTGACTTCAATCGCTGGGACCCACTAGGTGTTGGTGTTCTGACGGACCTATCTCCACCAGAGACAGAAGTACCATCAGTGCTTGATGTACTTCCAGACTTTCGTGAGCTTGGACTCATTGGACTGGGGCTCACACTGTCCTCCATCTTTACACCTCTCCCGGGCCCTGCTCCTTCGACGCCCACTTTATTCATGGAAATATCATTATGTTGCAGCATTACAAAATCATCCTCGGCACTAGTGTTACTTGTGTCCATGGTTGTCTCTATTCTCTCATCACTGCCCACCTGCTGTCGTAGAGTCCTATGCTCCACGATAGATTCCATCTCTAGCGCATCTATGCTGTTACTCTGTTGGTTTAAGGCCCCCCCGGTTGACTGGAGCCACCGAATCTCTTCACTAGTCATCGACAAGAGGTCAGGAGCTGATGATGACATTCCAGCTGTCTCGGTCTCAATGAGGTTGGCGTCTGAGTTTTGAGGGTTTACCTCGATTCTTCTCTCTTCTGAAGAGGCACGCTCATTGTCTTCTTTATTATCGAGTAAATCGAGTGAGGGAGAGAGAGAGCGGTACTCCTTTTTGGCGTGATTGTTCTGTTTTGATAGCTCTACTGCGAGGTCCTCTTTATCACCACCATTCTCTAAAAGATGCGAATCCGATTGAGCTTGGCGTCGAAGTGAGGACTGTGTTGGACTAAGTGCATCGTCAGCACTTAGTAGATCCTCTGCCGAGCTTGTCTGATCAGAGTACTCTGTCGTGATGACCTCAGGAATGGCTGCCGTGGGCCTGAGGTGGCGCTGGGAATCAGCAGAGCTACACGTGTCTGATCGAGAGACACTTCGCTCACTGCTGAACTCCCGAGGAGGAGCTATGACATCTGCTGCATCGTTCTCATCCTCTTCATTGAAAGGACTAACCACTTCACCAGGAGTTGATATAAAGCTGGAGAAAGCATCTATAGAAAGAAAGAGAGTTTCATAATGTACACTGGGAGCACATTATGCTAAATTTAATTTTTCAATAGGCACAACAGCAAGAGGGAGTTGAATTCTTCACCATATCAAAAATTTTGGTCAGACTCCGTTCCCATACAGTGTATACATGTAAATCTACAATGTAAATAGGGGCCAATGCAGCTAACTTATAGGGGGGAGGAGAGTGCCAGATAGGCCTAAGCAGCCACATAAGCTATGTCTCTCTTTACCTTCGTCATCCGCTTCATTAAGCATGGGACAAGAGATGCTTAGACGATACAGCAGGTGTAGCTGAAAGAAGGAAAGAGAAATAGAGGGTAAAGAAGATAATCAAAACTACTAACGTATATGGATATAATGCATGTATCTCATATTTACGCATTAATTCTGGTAGGTATACAAACTGTGGTTGGGTGTTATGTCGGACAAGAGTAAGGTATGCTAATGGTGCTACGCCAAACTAGTCATAACAAAATGTAACACGTCACCACGCATGGGACGCAATAGGGAAGCAATCAATTAACAATGTCAAGCCCACGGCACAAAGCAGTCACAAATTACTACCTCATGTCACATTGATAGATACGTATGCACAAGTATATCGGGTAAACCAATCTTCTTTTAGACGCTATAATATGGAGTAATGGATGGGCCAGTTAACGAGGAATACATTTCACCAGCTAATGGCTCAGCTGTGATAAGCGTGCTCGGGTTTGGTCGTACACCTGGGAGAACACCCAAGGGAGAAACTAATCAAAAGCCTTAAGTATCAACAGAGGATGAAATAAGTGCTGCCATATACGGAGCACAGAATGGTCAGTATTTTATGTGAGCTAGTGTGCAGAAATGCATTACATAAGGCAGGCCAAAAGCATAGAAGCTTAGAAGCATAGCTTAGAAGCTCAGAAGCATAGGTGTCCAGCTGTGATCAAGGGAATTCATCACATTTTCCTGGTAATATCCAAGTTAGATCATTACGCACTGCCCATAACATCCTCCATGCAACCAACACACTTCCCAGCACACTATATCTAGCACATGTTTACCTGGTTTTGGTGATCAACATTGAGGTGGTTCTCATCTTGCATAGCCTGCTTCTCAAGGTCCACCATACCACCTCGCATATCAACTAGTCTCTTGCATAGAAAATCTTCAGCTATAAATGAATAGAGGGAAGAAGAGAGAGAGAGAGGGGGAGAGAGAGAGAGTATCAAATAATTTGGAAACCATCAAAAACAAACTAAGAGTCATAGTGGATACCATTTGACCTGCTTAGTAACAGGAAATGTAACAAATTTGTACTTAATATATAAGTTCACCAAAGATATGTGTACATCTACCCCTACTTCTCAAAGTTAAGGCAACTAACTGGCTCTGCCTTTTGAATGGTTCGTGTACACGTATGTAGGTATGCCTAAGCAGGCACTGGGTAATTTCCCCCACTTTGGGACTGATTGTGAAAGCTTAACTTTCTGAACTTCTATACCCTAACAATCTTGCTATTTACCTGTTATTCTGTCTAGCTCATTCAAGCCAGTATCGATAGACCTTGAGTCACAATTCCCGACGATATACGACCAGGAGGTGCGTCTTTTTCGGTTCATGTCAGCCAGAGAAGGATCAGTCACATTGAAATCGACGCTCTCCAGTGGGATGATTGCAGGAGGGACGGCCAGGGTAGAACTCATGACAGCTACAGAGCTGCGTCTTTTTCTCTTTGGCAGAGGGTGAGGGAGAAGATGGGGATGAAGTAGTGTCCGGTCTAGCTTAGCTTTGTCAGTGGTAGAGGGGTCTAGGATCTCATTAGGGACGTTATTGGTAGGGGCAACTGGGGAAGAGGGCTCTTGATGGATGGGAAAGTTGTTGTTGTTGTTGTTCAGGGTGGAATTGGAAGATGCTTTGTGACGCTTCACCTGTGGATTACGTGTGTATGCAAGTGTGAGTGAGGTACTGAATCAGGATGCACCCTGTAACAATTAATCCTGACCAACATATACCAGGCTAACTGTATGCAAAAGTTGAAAACTGGATGCAGGTGTGTGTGTGTGTCTGTGCTTAGTGTGTGAAAAGGAATGTTTGAACGACGTCACAAAATACTGTACAAGTCATCTTTAATTTTCACAAGCTCTACCGTCTCATAATATCACATAACTACATACCACTCCTATGCTACCATGCCCACCATGCCCACCATGCCCACACACTTAATTAACTGTTTCTCATTCAACTCTCAGCTTGGCAAGCAGGCAAAGAATTACTATACTCTTCTAGCACAAAGCGCTTTAGTGGTGTGAACGTCTTCACAGGATAAAAGTGTAATGAGAGATAGATGTGATACCAAACAAATAGATGGGGCCAGCTTTGAAATCAAAGCATCAACTAATTGCCCTGAATTTGAACTATCCACGCCACAGAATGAAGTGCTAAAAATGAAATACGAAAACATGCAAAACCTCAGGATATGACACACGTTGCACATACACTATGATGATTTATACACACCAGTGTTCATACAAACACATTTACGAGAAATCTTCACTACACGTTTTCTTAGAAAATGTGACTTAGAGGACAGGGGTATTTTGGCTGCAGCTTCCATTACCTAAGCCAGACAGTGTGGCTTCAAAGGAGGTCATTAGTAATTAAATGAAAGGGGACAGGGCCAACCAACCTGCTACTTATGTTGAAGAACAACTACACATACTTGGAAATGTACATATAGCCAGGAAAAGGTAGCAACAATATATTATGTAACGTTCTAAACAGCAAGATTTAACGTTGAAGGAATTTGGAGGTGGGTGGGGGGGGGGGGGAGGGAGTAGGAGTATGAGTAAATGTGCAGATACTTATGATTCCCGGATCCGTAAGCACATCTGTCATGGGGCAAAACCCAATTAAACTAATAAGAGCAAGGGTCATCCCTCACGTCTTAAGAATGACTTAAGGTCATTTCAAAGAAAACCCTAAATCTTCCTCACTCCTCCCCTATCTCTGATCCTGTAGAACACAACAGAACATGGAGTGGGGAAAAAAGGTTGCATCATGCCTCAGAGACTCCGAGTTATAGGGGAAATTTTCACAAATGCACATATTTAGGATTCTGAATCACACCACACCATGGTCTAATCGATCATTTATGTGCCCCAATTAACATGTGATTTCTGGGAAAATGATCTTTGCAGGTTTCATGCATGACACACATGCAAAGAGTGAGGTCCGGTCCTGGCAGGGAGGGCATCAGTAGTAAACATAACACAGGGAAATAAGTCACAGACCAAAATACCCCTCATACTAAAGATTAACATCAATAAAATATTAATGGGGGGGGGGGAGGGGGGAACTAGGGACATACCCTGCTTGCATTCGCAGACCTAGACCTAGGTAATAGTACTATCATTATTGCTAAAAGCAAAGATTGCTGAGTGTAATAATAACACATTATTGTTATTGTTACAAGGGTGACTGCACTTAATTAATTCTATTTCCTACACCTGTAAAAACACTTATGCCTGGCAACACCCAACTCCAAGAATTATGCTTGCTTACATCATAGCAGCCCACATCATACAGATAGGCAAAGCAGCTTAGTACACTTATACGATATGAGCAAGTACAACATATGGTTTCTTATAAGAAATGCATTCAGATATCACAGTAGAAAAAAAAAACTCCATTGTATTATGTTCACCTAGCATAATAAGTAGTCATCCATAATGCATTTCAGACACATGTACGGATGACAACATCGCGAAGAAATACCTACTGTGTCTCAACCAGACAGAGAGGTCACTGTCCCCCACACACATAGAGGTAGTCATGCATAGGAGTGTGACAGTCTCACCATCGTTAGGAATGTAATTAATCACCCATAACCATAGCTACACCCACAAACAAGGAAAAGAGAAATAGCTGTGTGCATGAGGCTCTGCATACACAGGAGATATTCCTGATATTCGGCCATGCTATAAGGCCGGAGCCAGGATGTATGTCAGCTGTATGCTCATAGCAATGATTTCCTGCTAATCCTGACCTACTTGGCTAGCTGTATGCAAAAATTGGAGGGCACAATAATCTTGATAGTGAAGACACCGAAGTAAGAGGCCTAGGATACGGTTTAACCAGTATGGGTCCTTGTTTTTTTCACGCTTTCAGTCCAGAGCTGGGATGTTATAAACTTGGGGGCCCTGCCTGCAGCTACAATGTATAGTGCCAAGCCTCATAAAGACAAGCCTTATGCATCGCAACCCAAGACTGTGAAACACCTCACCAATAAGGACAATGCTAATCACCATATTCATGCCAACATTATTATCACCAGCACACTATTTATATAGCACAACACAAAGAACACACTGTACTCACAGTTGTGATGTTATCCAGCAAAGAAACTTAACAAAAACACTTGCTCCAAGAGGTGTAGCACAGTATAGGTAGCTTTAGCACACTTCACTTGAATAGCTACCAAAGATAGCTGGCTAGCTAAGAGCTTTTATACTATTATATAGGCTCTATAGCTATTACTTAGCATTGAGTTATTTGGCTGTCTTGTTTGACTTGTAAACTGAGCCTGGGCTGGGTCAATTGCTGCTATTTAAATCGCCTGACTGTGCCATATGCACATACTACGTACACAGTGCATGTGGGCGATACTCCTCGATCTGTACGTGATGCATTCCTAAGATCATACCTAATTGAGTCCAAACCACGAAAGGTATGAATAGCTAAACCTATTAGAGAGCTAGCAGAGCCGGAGGGAATAAGCCACCTGCCACACATCAGCACAAAATATGCACCAAAAACGCCATTTCCTTCAGTATCCCAGATACATACAGTATATACATGAATAAGGAATAGAGTTTGTGATTGAGCAGTTAAGGGTGGTATTCATTTGTCCAATTAAACCCAGTGAAACGAGGGGGTGAGGGGGTACAGATTGGCTAGGGCAATCACAACTTTTCTGCCACGCCACAATGCACAGAGTTACAAGGGTCAAAGGTTGAAACATGACATGAACTCAAGGGGTCAGACAGAAAACGGTTAAGTAACTAAACTCACACAAGGACATGTCAAATAAAAATACATGTGCATGTGTTTATATAAGAGAGAGACAGACTGTGACATGCTCTAACCTCAGACTTCCACTGGTCATTTATCTCCTTAAACTTTGATAGTTCTGCAAAATAGGTAAGTAATGCAAATTATGACATCACTACAAAAGGAAGTCACATGTGCACTGGATAATAACCAGTGGTGATGTAAGAAGCTGTCATCTTCCTCTGAGTCTCTCTCCCTCTCTTGAGGATTTGTGACCTCTCTCTCCCCCTCTTTCTCTCTCTCTTTCTCTCTCTCTCTCTCACCTTCCACATCCTCCAAGTTTCTTTTCACTCCCTTCCTGTACTTTGGCTCCTCCCCTTCTCCGCCCACTGATACACCCACTTCTGTGGTATGGTTTGGACTAGTCACAGGGCTTGGTAGGGGACTGTCTTCCATCACACCATTTGGTCGAACCTGCTTCATAAACCTATACAAAATTTACATAGTAATCAATGTTCAGAGTCAAAGAATAATGCACCTGAAGTCAAGTGTGACATATCGTACAACACATTAAATATGGTAGTAAATTGGTGTTTCATGAACATTTCATACAATGTAAACACAGAAAGTCTATCATTCTACATGAAATTAAAGAGAGTAGAAGCACCACTATCCACTCTAGTGACATGATGTTTACAACATTTTATTTGCCACAGGGATCTTTCAAATCCTACCATGATGTCTATCTGGTAAGTCAAATGCTTGGCTGTACCACAGTATACATTGTAAATCCAATCTATTATTTACTTGTAGCTGCAAACTGTCAATGTCTACAGTCCCCTCCGAACCTAGGGGGTGTGACCTGGGTGGGGCTTATAACTACCTCAATGTCTGCCCATTCCCACACCTCTCACTAGTGGAGAACCAAACACCTCCCACTTGTATATTTAGGGGAGAACCAAGCACCTTCTGCTAATATACCATAAAGTGACATTGGTATGTGCATGAGAAAAATTATGTGAATCCGTCAGGCGATTGTTATTTATGCACTTTAGCATTTCATAATGTATGGAGAAATAAAAATTTATGCGGTATTAATTTACGCACCCGACACTGTAGGTATGGCAGTGATTCTCCCCTATAAGCACAAGCATGAGGAGGAAGATTAGTTGTGGAAGACAAAAGCCAACTAACATTGTATACGTCTTACCCATGCTTAGATATTCTATACTACAATAGAAAAAAAAAACCCAAAAAAACCCCCACCATCCCCTACCTCCTTAGCATCGAGGCTGGAAACGCTGGTAAGGGTGACTGCAGACATTACCACAGACAGATAGGCTTCTCTATTCTTTTACGCTCATGGCAATGATTTCCTGCTAATCTTGACCTACTAGGCCAGCTATATGCAAAAGTTAAAGTGTGTACAGCTCTTGATAGAGAAGCTAGCACAATAAAAGTATCAGCATAGCCTTGTTATGTAAATAATATATGTGTACTTACAGGGTGAGGAGCTCTGCAAGTCCATTGTTTCCCTGCTCCCTGGCCAGGTCAATTGGTAACTGCCCCTGCTCGTTAGGGAGGATGGCCGCCATGCTGGAGCCAGGCATGGAGAGAAGGTATTGGGCTAGGCTGTTGAGACCATGACGAGCTGCAAAGTGGAGCAGAGTCTCCCTGTGGGTGCAGTCTGGAGCGAGGGAGAGAGGAAGAGAGAGAGAGAGAGAGAGAGGTGGTGTAAAATTTATTGGCACATGTATAGGTACATACACATGTACTAAACGATATAATTTACAAACTTGGTCACTCCCAACTATGTACCACTACATACATGTACACATAAAATCCACTTGACAAGATTGCGCAACAAAGGAACCAACCACAAAAGAAATTTGTTCTTGTAAATATCAGTGATCAAATGTCAAACCACATACAATACACACACCCAGCATACAAAGCGACCTTTGTCTCTATGTCAACAAACAAGTAGAAAAAAAAACATTTCTTAGAAATAGAGAGCAAAATAGCAACGAAACACACTGACATTTGATATGATACGAAAATGACCCCGCCTAAATTGTTTACAGGACGTTGTTTGTGGCGATACAGCCAACATGGCAGGCAGTGACATCAAAAGATGATCAATTGAACTTTGCCACCCTGCTCATTAATTATTTCCCAGCAGTTAACCCTGGAAATTAGATCACAGCACCCTTCGTTAAGTAGAGCAAGTACTGTGTTATTCTATGGCTAAAGATCCCAGGCTTGCATTATAGAACTCCACTATACATTATTATACTAATGTACTTTTGCAACTAAGACTGGAAGAGTCTAGTCTAGTGTAGTAAAGGGTCAAAGTACAAATACATATGCCTGCATTATACAGACTCGTGAGGTAGTAGACCCCTGTACACTTCCAACATTACATTTTCCCCTTAATTAGGTAATTGCCCCCTTTAATCGGAACAATTAACCACTCTCTTTTCTCGATTTCAGCGATACAAATTGAGGTCATATAAATTTTATCGTTTATGTCAGTAAAAAAAAAGTACCTACAGTGTATACAATAGACAAAACATTCTAGATGTGAGTAAGAGACCCTTACATAATCCAACAATTCAATTAGAACCTTAATTGAGGGTCGGTACATGTATCCATGCCACCCCCACAAAGTTCAATTTGGGGAAATGGGTATCATGGGAGTGAGGGGGTGGTAGGCCATTATCTCACTGTCTGCTAAGCTAAGTAACACACACAGTGTGGACCAGACCAATACTATTAATAGTTGGAACATGTCCATTGTGAACAACCTTCAGACAGCTCAGTAGTTTAGCATAATACCACTTGCCAGGACACTACGACTGGTCCCAGCTACATAGAAAATTATACAATGAGACAATTCCTTTCTAACTAGTCTCACATAAAGAGGGCCGACTAAATGTACATGTACATGTATGTCTGCCCATCCCTTGCCTATGGGTATTCTTTCACGAGATGATGGTACCATTCATCCATGCAGTTTGGAATGTGGAAAGTGTGCACAGAGTATATAGTGCCTTTATTTCAGAGGTTCTCTTTTAGAGTGCTCAGTGCTCAGCAATACAATGGGAAACAGGTGGGCATATTAATAAGGTAGAGAAGCGAAGTAAATGGAATTTCTACTCATTCAGTGTCAGCACATGGCTTAAGGAAGGACACATGAGACCAGGATAAAAGGCAAAGCTAGCCTTTGAAGACTTCAGCTGTAGCAAATATGGAATCAGTGGTGGACTATACTAGAGTAGTAGGTGTGCTGACAGAGCACTTGGTCTAGGAATCATAAAAGTTGTATGCAAAGAGGGAGTTAAGTCATTGGTATGGATAAAATCCTAAGAAGAATTGCCACAGCTCCAGGAAGCATGACAAGCCAACAGTCTTGATGGCTACCACATATACGCACGCGCACACACACACACGCATACTATCAGAACCAGAACAGTTGTTATTCCAAATATGTCTGTTAATAATTGCAATCTGCCTTTTCCAGCTCAACTATTTGTGCAAAGTTCAATTTTCACTCAACCATCAAAAGTAAGGCAAGTTTTTCACTTGTGCTAGAGTTGGTATGCCCACCCACAGAGGACCTTGTAAACACTTTAAAACGAAAATCAATTTTTACCATCTATTGAAGGAAATATGCCATGGGATTACGAAAAAGGAATTTGTTAATAGCACGATCAATATTCATACTGCTAGTATGGGCAGAAAATTTGTTTTCTGAAAAAACCTCGACAAACACAAAGTTCAGAAGGTTCATCTTTCACAACCAATCTCGAACTTAGGGGACACCATCCCAGTGCATGCTCAGACAAACCTACACGAACCAAATAAAAGGCAGAGCCACTTATATGTAGGTGCTTAGCCTTGAGAAAAAAATATTCAATGCAACTTGTTTTTTCCAAATGCAGAGAAAATTTTACACAATGCCCCAAACTACATGTAAAACTGCACATATTCTATACCTTGTATGCTGTTGATGGTATTGTGATTGTTATAACCGACCAACGTCCAGCCAGGAGGGAGGTCAGAGTCCATCAGAGCATCTGTCAGTGATTGATCATACTCTCTCAGTGCCTCGGCCGATGGTAGAGGGGGGAAGATGGGATAATCTCCACCTCCCTCCCCACCTCCCCCTGTATCTGACACGCTGCCCAGTAGGAGCTGAGCCATGTACTGCTTCTGGTCGGTCACGTAGGCAAACTGGGTCTTGTAGAGAGTCTTTTGCTCACCATTTTCGTCCAGTATACACACAGAGAGGTCAACCACCTCAGATAATGAATGAGCTGGGGGGGGGGGGGGGGGTGGGGGGAGAGAAACAACAAAATTAGCAAGTTGAACATGTAAAGTAGCTCGATACATAATGTAATCACTAGAATCTGGAATTTTCTTTGATAAGAGAAGAATTGTATCACCACTTCAACACTGAATTGACGTTTTGGTTCGCTAACTCAAAACGTTCAAGTTCACAGTGATAAGCCAGATACTTTGTAAAGCACAGTAACCATGTACATATATCCAAACTGCACAGTCTGATATCTAACGAGCATGTTACATCATGGTATGACTGAGAGACAGTTCCCGTGTCATTGTGATACTCACTGCCACAATTTCATAACATCAATGCAAAAATGGAAGTTCCAGTTCGAACATGTACAGCCTTGAGGTTACGATTTCCTAGAAATGACGCACATACGTACTCAGCCTTGAAATTATGACACACACATTAATATCGTATGATAATTATCAAGAAACCCCCAGAGGGTATATTATTACAAATCGTGCAATATATAGATTAAATTTCTAGATTTGTTTCATTGTACAAACTTGACATAAAAAAATGTGCCTAGGCTGTGCATGTGTGCATATTATACGTATATATAGGCATAGCGCACTATGTGTGGCCAATGTTCTGATACAGATAGGTCAAATTCCGACAAGCCAGAGTTATGCAAACGATGCACCATATCAGGTCCTCTCAAGTTGAGCACTGCCACGCTAGTCACACGGTAATTACAGTGATAACAATATTCATGCAATCAGATATGTGTATTATTTGTACGATAGACAAAACTTGCACCCCAGGAGTAGAGAGAGAGAGAGAGAGGGGGCACTTGAAAGCCTAATTCTGTTAAAGGTCTAAGCGTTTTTTAAGCGAGATTGCACCAAATGACCTACAATTGGATAATTATAGGAATTTCATAGATGCACATTCACACACACACAGAAGGTGGAGATGGTTGTGTGTATAGAGGTGTATGCCAGTATGGCGAGTGATTGGGTTTGGGGGGTATGGGAAATTGAGTGATATCTGATCATCTGTGCTATACTAAAGTGGACATGGGAACTGAAGGAGAGATAGAGCAGTGACCTGTGACTGATCAGTCACACCACTTGCACCTGCTTATGTTTGCTGGTACATGGTAGAAGGACATGTACAGTCACGAAAGTACATGTACACATGCATGAATACACACTGCTTTTATAGGTTACACAGACTAAGTGGGTGAAGTGGGGCGACAGACATAAACATGCATACAAGAGAGTTGTGTGTGTGTGTGAGTGTGTGTGAGAGAGAGAGAGAGAGAGAGAGAGAGAGAGAGAGAGAGAAAGAGAAAGGGAGAGGAGAGAGGAGAGTTACCTGGAATGGTGGCGTAGAGAGAGGTGGGGCTATGTCGTCCGGTGGTAATCTCATGTCTCTGTCGTGATCCACTAAAGACCAGGAAGACTGTCTCACTACCGGGAACATGCTCAGGAAAAGTCACCAGTATACGCTCACCACCCTATACACACAAAATATGCAAATATTAGAGTATAAATTGTGTACGTACTTACACATTTCTATGGCAATAAGGACATACTTGTGTCCCCAAGAGTAGATCATATACATGTACCCATAGTGGCCAAAGATTAACTAATCCAATAGCCTATAATAGTGCTACAAATGGACTGACTAAAAGCACTTTCAGACGCTTCCGAGTTCTGATTATGTCATAGATCCATGCAATATTCTGCAATAGCCAAAGGCTAAAGCAATGATAGCACACATTGTCATAGCTTAATTGGGACCCAACAGCATTACAACAGTACAGTATTTACTAAGTAGCAACATTTGGCACATTTTAGCACCACAACAGTAAAGTCAAAAGGTGCTAAATTGAGTATGGGTCACGTATATTCATGTAGACACTGTTCTATCTCCCTGAGTGTCACCTGATATTGCCAACAGGGAAACACGAGCTCTAAACAGAGAAGGCAAAAGCTTAAGAGTGATGGGGGAACTGAACAGAAAGAGGACACACTGGTAGGCTTCATGAAGTGACAAGCAGCTTTTATTACACTACAAGGCGACCTCCAGGGCAATTCAGAGATATACATCACAATTACACAAGGACACACCATTACATAATACGTGTATGTATAAACCTTGCTCACAGAGCTAGGCATTTCAGTATAAAATAGTGCTGCCTTTGAATACATACAAAAAGGATGCACCTGAGTAGAAACTGGGATGGCTTCCCCTACCTTTGGTGCCCACATGCTGAAGCTCTACAATATTATATGTATATGCTTGCTCATGACCACTCTATCTACACACACACTTAACAACATCTAATATGAAGCTAGTAGACAAGAGACAAACATATTATATGAGGGACGTCAAATAGATGTGCAATGTTCACGACATATGCTGAGATTCTGTGAGGATTTGAGAGCACTGGGCCACTGCAGTGGCAGATGGTCGCTAATTTGTACGGTAAATTCTGAACATGCTTCTCATATGGGACATCACACACATATGTGTGTGTGAATCACTCTTCAAGATCTAAGGTTCTTGCCATAGTATCAATATACTAACAGATCTCTTTCGAATATAAATATCCACACCTAAAAACAGATTCTTACACAGTTGGCATACTATTACAAAACATGGATCACATGTTTCACTGAAAAGGCATCATTAGACCACATGACTCTGTCATAGGGTACTACTTAATCACCTCTACATGCATGTAGGCACAATCTCTCAGGTTGCTAGAATACGTTTCTTACCGCCCGATATATAGATAATTATTATGCTATGTTTTTCTAATATTCCTAAGATTGTTGCTGCTGTATACATGTATATGCCTGATGCTATAGTTCTACAGTGCAATAATACGTGTATGATGGTACAGTGATGATCAAAGAATGGGATGCAAAGTACAATGATCAGGAATATCACATTTCTGAAATAAGGTGTGAGTATGAGGTGCCAATTTACTGGAGCCCAGATCAGTGCTAGCTAGCTAAAACACAGAGAGCAGTGCTCAGCGAAAGGAGTGATACTCTACATACATGCATGTTGTGTATCACAAGAAATTAGAACCCATATAATGCTCTATCACTGGAGTAATGTGATATACACACATTGATTGTAGACAATGAACACAGAAGCTACTGATATGATCACCCTCTCTCTCTCTCTCTCTCTCTCTCTCTCTCTCTCTCTCTCTCTCTCTCTCTCTCTCTCTCTCCCTCTCACTCTTTCTGGCACCACAGGTGGTGTGTTGATGGAAGCTTTCTCTAGTATGCACATCTGTGTATGTGTCATTACTGTACGAGTATGTATGCATTTGTTTATGTGTATGTACGTATGTGCTGAAGTATAATGACAGTGGGTAGATCACAGTCCACCTATAGACAAAGGGGATGCTATTGTGTGTGTGAGAAAGAGTGCCTTGTGACCTACTGGCATTGCCAATGAGCTGATAATGCAAGGTGCACAGGATACTTATCCAATAGGAAGTCTGCTTTCCTAGTACATGTACTTACACATAACTATATGTATGACATTGCCAACTAGCCAGGGAAACTAGGAGGTGATGTCCTCAGCCTCTTTGAGAAATGTGTATAACGCATGACTCAGTGGTAATCACCTATGGCCAGCCAATGGATCGATAATGCCAAGATATCAAATTCAAATCTACCAGTAGGTGTTGAGCTGTATGGACACGTTGGAGTAATTATAGCCAATCACACCTAATGTAGACACAGGTTGACACCTATGAATGTGACACGAGTCGTCAGCATTTCAAGACTAGAGTGTCCTAGTCGATGATCAGGAGAGTGAGTGTGGGAGGCAAGAAGGGAGGGAGAGAGGTTGGGAAACATCAAGGACTCCTACACTTGATTCTAATTGTGCCTATTAGGTAGTTAGTGGTCATACCTAGTACTGTAAGTGTTTGGATAAGAA
Organism: Stappiaceae bacterium; assembly: GCA_964291365.2. Lineage (GTDB taxonomy): Bacteria > Pseudomonadota > Alphaproteobacteria > Rhizobiales > Stappiaceae > JBDWFY01. Next base: position 479,048 of record OZ220043.1, on the reverse strand, counting down.
GAACTAACACAAGATTAATAACTTATCCTCCCACTCCCCCCTCCCCCACACAAATACAAATGCACCAGCAGCTGCTTTCAGTATAAAATCATGCCTTAGAGGAAAAAAAAGGGGGAAATTCCCCAGTGTATATATATAGTGTGGGTGCATCCTGCTCTTGTTTAGGTTGCAAAAGCCACTTTCAAGTACATACACAAAATCAGGGCAGGGGTACTTGTTTGTGTGTACATAGAGCGTGTGGCGCACATGTAGTGTGTATATGTATATGCACATGTACATGCGTACACACACTCTTGTGGTCATATGTAAGTGGGAGTGTATACATGTGTACATATGTGCGAGTAACTATGGTGTGTGTGCACATATGAAACGACCATGTTCATCACACAAAATGTTTGAATTTAGGATGACCAACAGTATAATTACATTAGAAAAATTATTAATGTACGCAGCTACATGTACTCTTTTCTCTCATTGGTCGATCTGAAATTTGAATTTTCACTGAGGCTAACAACATAACTATAGGGTAGGGTAGGGCCTAAATCTCCTTCAAAAAGTAGCCACATGTACCATGAACTAGGGCAGAGGGCCACTCCTATAGTACCTGTGATGGTTGACAAACACACTGAGACCATTGTAGAACTGTCACATTCTTTCACGAAGCATCTAGTGTATTCATGTTCCTAAAAATAACTGCACATGCATAGATTATCATAGAAGGTGAGGCATGATGGCTTAGCGTGAATTACGTTATAATGTGATACACAATCTCATAGTACACACATACACACGAGTGCACACTATTTCAGCTATGAATATCATTCCTTCTAACATAATGGGAGTCAGGAAGGCAATGAATTCACACTGTGAACATGGAGTGAAACCCAGCTGTGACAACAATGACTGTCCAATATCCCCTCAGAGAGACATCGCCCGTCAGGAACAGACCAGGAAGAAGGGAAGCATTACTAAGGAACTAGCTATAAGGAACATACAGTGTACTCACTCAATGGCACACAAAGACAGTACATTGCACAAAAGGGGATGGTGTTGGCTGTACGTACGTGCTCAAGTAGGCAGTAGAGTCATGCACAAAATAGGAGCCAAAGTTTGAAAAGGGTTTATGTTACTATGTGCATGTGAGAAAGTAAGGAATAAATAGTATTAGTGTACACATAGCCTACAATGTACATTGTCTTATGCCATTGTTTGAAGAAAGGGTTAATACACATATCCAAATGCAGAGGCAAGAAACAACCATATATAACAAATAATATAGCATGAGTTATCTTAGCATTGTTTCATAAATTTGAGAAGCTCGGCTGATACTAGTAGTTAGCTATGGGATGAAATAGAGAGGTGCCTGCCGTATAGAGATGGGAATACGTCACTTTATTGAGCTTCAGACTAGGTGGCTGTACTACCACGTCATAGATGGGGCACCTTACAAAATTGATCACTATACTGAGGCTGTGACAAAATTAACTAACTTACAGTAATAGGTCAGTACTGAGAGTGTGGGGTGTCATTAGGTGAACCACTCCACCAAACCACATCCTATAGCCGAGACAAACAGCTGGCGACAAATTCAACCAAAACGAGACAAGAGGAGGCATTGTTTGAAAACCAACACTCCCATGGACTTGGCTAGACCCATCATAGGCCCAAACTCCCTCACAGGTACACGTACATATATTATCGTATATAATATTATGGTAAGGGCAAGCGGAGAGTTTGCTTAATTTTGGTAGCCAGCAGATCGGAGTGCACATAGCAGGATGTGAGAGAAACATAAAAACATAAAGACAGAAGGTTGTCACTCTCAAGGTGGTGTGACTCACGATGGTGCATGTGTGAGTGAATGTAATGTGCATATGTGTGAGTGTACATGTGTGAATGCCATAAAGTCAGAGAGAGAGAGAGAGAGATGGGAGAGAGGATTAGAAACTAGCTTACCTCAACGGAACATTCATGAGGGCTGATGGTCACAGCTTCTTCATCACTGCAAGACGCTCTCCTATGTTCTGTAGGTACATACACACAATAGACTCTTGTAAGGCAATTTCACAACACTCTCACACCCATACAAAAGCAGGGGCACTACAGAAACCTTGTTTCCTTCCACCCCTTCCCAACCCCTAACCCCCCTCCTCCTTACCTTACAGGAATGAATCCACACACACACACACACACACACAAACACACACACACAGAGCAAGAGCGAGCACCATCACTTATACACATAAAACACATGAAATGATCATGTATACCCCCATCATTGTTGAACACTTACATTTGTTCTGCTCATACAAGTAACACTGTACATACACGCACATATGTTTATATACGAACACCATGTATGTGGTAAGAGTCCCAACAGGCCTTTAGAAAAGCTCTCGGCTATAAATACACTAAATTTGGAAATACAACATATGTATACACAACTGAAAACAAACAGTGCAGCAACTGGACTCATAAAGCTTTCTCTGTGTGTGGACAAAACTTGTATAAGTAAAGGATAATGGATGTCTCTCTCTCTCTCTCCCTCTCTCTCTCTCTCTCTCTCTCTCTCTCTCTCTCTCTCTCTCTCTCTCTCCCTCCCTCCTACGCACATGGACACTTACCATCGCCCACACGTATACATACCCTAAACACCTGAGCACAGTAAAAGGACACATGAAAACACAACTCTCATAAAAGCTCAGTGAAATTGTCATGTAGTCTTAATAGATAGCGGACATTCCATTGCAACCTCGGTAAATTGAGGGATAATCATTTAATGGCCACTGAGCATAGCCAGTACGCTGGGATCTCTCTAAAAGCTTTTCAACCAGTGTTTTAAACTTTAAGAAAAGGTCGCTAACTGGGGACTTTACTGGATCAGTAGGCTGAGCAGAGATATGTTTCTAGATTAGATAGTGGCAGAGAATAAGTAGATTCATGGAGGCTAAGTGTATTACTATACCCCACCTATGTAGAAGAGCACTCCAGCTACAGTAATCAAGATAGAGATGGTTGTGAACTGGTCACTACAGTCACACAGCTAGCACTCTGAAGCTACAAGATCAACACACACGTGCATACACACACGCATGCACATGTATATATATATATATACACACACACACACACACACACACAAACACACACACACACACACACACACACACACACACACACACACACACACACACACACACACACACACACACACGAGTGAGCAAACCAATAACCATCCATCGTTTCTAGTAAGGCCACTGGCTAACCCAATGCTCTTCTCTTTCACAAATGATTGAATTTCTGTTTCTGAGTAAATACACAAAAACGCAAGCAAGTGTGACTAATGAGGCTGCTTCATTATGGAGGTGAAAATATATGAAGCTATGTGCTTAGAATTTGAACTAGGTGGCAGCAGCAACAACGAGGAACCTGCCTTATAGAGTGACCACCATAATATTAATGAGTGGTGCACGCTAAATTTTCCCTATACCTAGAAAACACTACAGCACTCAGAGAGAGAGAGGGGGGATTGGTATGCGATGGAAATATGTACGCATAGATAGAATAAACTAAACCAAGCCTTTGCATACAAAGCTAAGAATCCATTATCACACAAGCACTCTCATTAACTGAAATTGCCATGAAACCACCAGTTTCGCCTATGGGACAGCATGTACCATAGGCACAAGATTTGAAGTGGAAGGTCAATGCATGTATGCATATGTACTGTGTGAAAGTAATTAGGCCACTCAATGGGAATATCTTAAGTGTAATGAATGCTGGACAAGCATCTTCCCACTGGGACCATCCTGGACCAACAATAAGTGCATTACTGTTCAATGGATGTTAATAAAGTGATTGCTAAGCTCTTTAGGAAGATAGAAGGGTGTCTGTGTGTGGGGGCAGGGGGAAAGGAAAGAGAGAGTCAGTCCAGCTGTCGGCCTGGTGTAACTACTGTACACGTATATGCCTTCAATTTGCACAAAGATACTAACAAATCAACACTTAAAGCACTACCAGTGTGTGATTTACATGTACAGCAGGCGGGGAGCATCACACAGTAAACCCTATGCACATGTGTTGATAGCAACACTCTCTTCTATTCTGACCACATCAGCACGATACACCTACATATAAAACTTGCCACCTGCATCCATGAAGCAGGATACACTACAATACAAGTTTGACCATGTGTCCTATCTAGGAAGGTTAGTGGTGATAAAAAAATGAGTACACCAGTAGGTTTTACACTACCATAGATCTGGAAATTATCGTGTTAGGAAACTTCAGTAAGATAAATGTTCGTAGGAATGATCCCTTACCACTTCAACGATAATACCGTGCATGTATTTTCGTAAGATTAATTTTTGTAGCTGCCATCGACTACAAAAATATTGCTACAACAAAAATTTCCAGATTTACAGTATTTGAGGCTATCTATTCTCTACACGTAACCTACAATAGAGGGTGTGTGTGTGTGTGTCTGTGTGTGTGAGTGTACTATACTTGGGCTAACCCCTTACATTATGGCCTCATTTCACTACTATATGTTTGTGGAGGAGAGATACCATACAAATAACTATCATAAGGTACTCACCAGTTGTCATATTCAGCCAGTGAACAACTCAAATCAGCCTTGTGGTTTCACCTGCGTTTCAAGATAAGGGTAGAAGGAAATCGTTCATTATCATCAAACCAACTCCAAGGAAATTATTCAGATCTCAGATACTGCTTGTGAAAGAATACAGTTTTCACGCTCAAATATATACAGCTTGAGCAACTCTTTTCCTCTTTCTCTGACTATAATAATTTTATCTGAAAACGACCGTCACTGAGTGTAGTACAGTTGCATTTGATCAGCTAGGTGCATTCACTAAGCTATCCTACCCCTGTTCAATTCCCTGTAATAGCTGATAACTGTCTAGCTCGTGTTACAACACTGACTGCCAGCGACGGTCAGTAAGCGACCTGCAACTGCAGAGTCGTTCATGAATCTCTCACGAAAGCGATTAACCGTCACACGATAGTTGACAGTAATAGCAACCGTTTAGATACTTAGCAAAGTGAGGTAGCTCCCTATACAGACTTACAAAACTTTACGGAGGTCCAGCGTAGACGAAACAGTTAGGGAATACTTCAACGGTATCATCTATCAGCTGGCTACTTGCCTCTCTATAACACGACGTCCATTGAATGTTGCACCTGGGAACTTTCCCAGTCCTCCGTAAATTCGCCGAATACAGACGTGAACACGTGACCTTAGGTTTTGGTGGGCGTTATTTGGAATAGACGCACATGTTCTGAAACGATAGGATGCTTTTTAGCTCTGGAACGTAAATGAGCTATACATTCGTTGGAGGATTCAGGCTGGTGGTGCCCTATCTCTTTACCATGAGAAAACGAGTCCGGTTAGCATGGATTGGAAGAAAAATCGATGAAGTTCGTCTCATAATTTGTTGCCGAGACTGACAGTACATGTACTACACTGCATTGATGTATTAGGTCCTTTCTGAATACTTTCAGTTTCTTTCATCTAGTGATGGGGAGGGGCTTCAGAAGGTGTTTGATGGACGCAGATTGACCATAAATGGCAGATTAGTCAGACCAAGCCACATCTTGTCTGCAAATGAGACAATAGAACTTCTGGTGCATATGCATGAACCTGAGGTGCATAGCTGGCAACTTTAAGCTGAATATAGTGGAATATCATAAAGACAGTATTGTATTTTGTATCACCAGGTACTGGATCATCCAATCAGATTGCTCCATGTTGACAATGATGTCATAGTTGTTGATAAACCAAGCTCTATACCTGTTCATCCAATTGGCATGTTCAAAGTGAGCTTTACCACTTTTTATCTGCTCTACTCTATTGTCTTTTTTTGGCATACAGTTTAATACTGTACTGAGAATACTAGCTGATGAACACCCAGAGTTAGCAGACAAAAGAAGCTTTCTTGCTTCTGCCAACAGGTATGTATGTAGCTGTGCTATTAATCTGTGAAAGGTTACTTAGAGAGACATAAATGGCAGTTTTTTGTGTGCAGACTCGATCGTCAGACTTCGGGATTACTGTTGCTTGCTCGAAATCAAAGAGTTGCAGCTCATTTCTTTGACTGCTTTACTAAATGGTCCGTGAGAAAGGAGTATCTTGCAAGGGTCAAGGTGCGGTACAATGGCATGGCATTGTATGCCATAAATCCATGAATAAAATTTATCTTTGCAGGGAGTATTTCCTGAAGGCAGAGTGGAGGTAGACCAACCTATAGAGCAGAAAACCTTCATTCCTCCCCTCCTCTACGGTGTCTCCCCTGAAGGTGGGTTGAAATCTTTAATCTTTATCATAAATGCCCGGTCCCTTTCCAATGTCATGCTTGGAGAGTAATCGTTTCTTCTTACACCATTAATTTAGTGTGACTATATAGCTCTTCCCCTTCATTTAATTATAATTCTGTATCAATGTCTAATACATGTAGTTGCAAGTTTTCACTTTACTTGCAGGAAAAAGAGCAGTGACTGTGTTTGAGAGAGAGTCAGTTGCTGAGGATGGCTCAGAGTCCATCGTGCGTTGCAGACCAGTTACTGGAAGAACACATCAGATCAGGATACATCTACAATGGCTAGGTACGTATAATTATGTAAGAGAATGGGAGGTGGTGCAAACAAATAATAAATAAAGTACTATGGCAGTTACATTGCCATTTTGCAGGACATCCCATATCAAATGATTTCAAGTATGGAGGAGATTTCAATGTCAATGAGTAAGTCTAAAATAGTGTCCATTGCTGCTCAGCTGCAGTACAAGAATCTTCTATTGGTAGGCTGGTACAAGATTAGTGATTGACTCTGCAATATTCTTTATCACAGGGCCTACAGCAGCAGTACTCCCAAGGTGACAGACTACCCGAAGATTCCCTGGTGTTTGCGCTGTAACTCCGACGAACACGAAGTCAGAGATGTACCACTGGCTGACCGTAGCTACTGCATATGGCTACACTCCTTCTGCTACATGTCAGAAGAACCCAACGATCCTTGGACTTTTGAAGCACCTAGACCAACTTGGACTGACTTAAGTACTAGCTGATACACGACAATTTCCATGCTATTATCAATCTCAATGCAACAGTACTTAGCTACATACATTAGAGTTTTCTATGTTGACGATCTTTACCTATCTAACATGCACGTGGCTTTTGTTGAGCCAGGTCAGTTGCAAGTTGAGTTGCAGAGATGTCTTGGAGACCTTGGACGCAGTCTGCTAGGCGGGTGAGGTACATGAGGGGGCTGAAAAGAAAGCTTCCAGAACCTATAAAGAAGTGGGCCATAGTCAGAGGAGACACTGTGAGTGAGTGCATGGCTGCTCTGGTTTTTTTTCCTAAATAAACCACACCATTTATTGTATGTAGGTTGAGGTACTTGCTGGAAAAGATAAAGGGAAGCAGGGGACGATAGGAGTAGTGGACAGAAGGAGACATCGAGTCTATGTACAAGGACTCAATACAGTAAGCAAAAAGCCCGCTGCAAGCTAGGTTAGGTATGTAGTTGACCAGTCAGTGTTGAATTTTTGCAGCACATTCGTCATGTTCCTGCATCAGGGGATATGCCTGCTGGTAGGATTCTGAGTGAAGCACCTCTGCACATCTCCAACGTGGCACTGGTGGACCCAAAGGATGGGTAAGCCTTTAAAAAGTCGTGTATTGTGATCATAACTGTTTAAATAATTAATATGCTCTTTGTAGGAAGCCGTGTCGGATTAACTATAAGTATACGGAGGATGGAGAGAAGGTACGAGTTTCCCGAAGATCTGGAATGATTATTCCTAAATCTCCTGAACTCTCTGAGAGAAAAGACTGGAAGTCAAGAAGTGGCTATGAAGGTACACATATTACTACAATGTCATTAATTTAATTTTACAGCGAAAATGCTTATGCTCTGGCTGATCAAGTTTTTTTTCTTGGTTAGAGGGTCCCCTGGATACTCCTGCTGACCTGGTCACAAAGAGAACTTACATACCCTCCCTGACAACATTTGAAGAGGACATCAGGAGAGCGATGGGGATAAAGGATGATCAACCAGCTGTAAGCAAAGGCCAGAGGAACAGCAAAACAAAGGCAGAACCTCTTGAGTCATCAGTTGATAAACCTGAAAGTGTTAGTGGCTGGCTATAATATTATATCAAACTTCTCTCGATCATTCACTAACTCAATTTCATAAGTTAATAGATCAAAGAATAGATAATTAAATTGTTGATGAAGGGTGGTGATAACAGGCTTATGATTTTTTGGTAGTGGGTGCAGCTACAGTTGATTGGAAAGTGATGTAGTTGGAGATGATCTCAATCGCCTCATCTAGCTGTATCTCAGCTTGCTCCAGCCTAAACACATTGCACACACACACACACACACACACACACAAAAAAGCATCGAGATGTAGTAGTACTTTTGTTGCATAGTGAAAGCTGTTTACTCACTTAGCGATGTTTCTTTTGATGGTGGCCACCTTCTCCCTCTCGTCTGGTGTAAGCACCTCCTCCATCTCCTCTTGAAGCCCTGTCCCTGCTCCCCCGGCCTCTGCCAGCTGCTTCTCGTACATCTGATTACGCTCCAACAACCTCCTGTAGAAATTTTATAAATCAAAATTATGTATGTAAGACATTGTATATCCATCCAGCTACAGTAAGGCGGCAAGTAGATAATCACACAGTTTAATGGCAGCTGCTTCTTGAATTCAATTGTGGACCTTTCTTAATGTATCATAGTCAAATTTAGTTTCTCTTTTTTTTTTTCCTCACTTGTTGTCCTTCGTCTCTGTGGCTCTTCTTGAGATGAGGTTGCCTAGAGCCTTGTAGCATCTCTCAATCACCATCCTAGCGACGTGAGGTAAGTGAACGGAGAAGAGGTAGAAAGTTCGAGATGGAGCGTAGTCTGGAGTACGAGGTATCTCCTGTAATGACAAAAAAAATTGAATGTTGGAGTTATACATTTCAGCTATACAGCCACGACAATCCTAATAAGCAGCATGCAAAAAATAATATTGTAAAGGTCATTGATAAGTTAAAGATGCGGTACATAACTCTCTCTCTCCCTCTCACTAACCAAGGAGAGTGCTAACCTGCAAGGTGACATAGTTTTCCGCCATGAGAACGTAGAGCAGCTCCTTTGCCTCCTTGCTTGGGATCATAGCCATGTCTGCCACCTGCTTCTGTTCCAGCATCCTCTTCAAGAGGAGGAGTCGAAAGACACGGAAGCATTTTGATCCAAACCTCTCCTTGATGATGGACTCGATGGATGCCCTGCAGATGATCTCTGAGGAATGACGGTAGCCTGAGAGAGAGAGCTAGTCAAGGAGAAATTTTGATTCACTAACAGACTATTGAATGTACCACCAACTAAATGTGTAAATGAGAGATCAGTAAGACTAGGCTAATCTCGTGTATTTGAGGATACTGACTGTGTAAGAACCACCTCCACTATCTCCTGTTTTGTGCAGAAACTGAGCCTGTGAAAGTTGACAAAATATCATAGATAGGAAAAGAGGAATTGAACTAAAAAAACTCACCTCATCATCCGTGAGAACCTTGAGGTACTGGTCCAGCTCACTTCTACTCAACCTCAGCTTCTTTGGCAGTGCATCTGCTATTTGCAATGTGTACAGCTGTTCGAGAGAGAGAGAGAGTGAGATCAACAGTTAGTAATTTGATGTTAAACTTGTCTCACCAGAGGACTAGTAGCTTCACTCACTGAGGATTCAGTCAGGAGGTTACTGGACACAGACAGAGCTGCACCCATCACCAGAGCAGCTGTTTCATCAATCTTCTCCATCACTGCAGACACAATAGCCTGGGGAAATGAAGGAGAAGGTATCCAGAAGAAGCAATAATCAACAGTGATGTGATAAGAGTCATGATGCCTAATGTACGAACCTTATCTCTGAAGTACTGGTGAAATCTGTCAAAATTGATGTGCCACTGAACACCAGCGTCGACTGGTTCCTGTTTGGGGGGGGGGGGGGGGGGGGGGGGGGGGGGGGGGGGAGGGGGAGGAGGGAGGAAAGGGGAGCATGCTAACTAGATGGTCCACAAGCCTCTTAAATTTTTGCTGATTCTGGCAGTTGTGTACATCACCTAGCGATTACATTTTGCTGAAACGGTCCTACCTTGCTCTCTCTGCAGTAACAAAAAAGAGGAAATGATACATAACAATATTATGATAGCAAAGCTTAATAATACAATTTACACTAACTTCTTGCTTTTCTTAGCCTGAGGCTCTTCTCCACTGTCAGATGCCCTCTTTCGCTTTCGACTATCATATTTTATCACTAATGAAATGACAAATACTCTGTAATGGACAGCTATAGTCACACAATAAATAGGTTTGACTCACCATCTATGGAGGGAGGGAGATCAAATCTAAGATCCAGGGCTATCTTAGTGACTCCACCAGCATCCTCTTCACCGTGTGTGGCAATGACGAGCGGCTGATTGAGGGGTTTTACTCGTTGTAGGAATCGACCCTCAACTAAGGCAACAAATTTCTCCTTGACAAGCTCCCCAATCTTCGCTGTCTCCACTATGTTTGCCTCCTCGATTCGTTCAGACACACGTTGTACACACTGTAGAAACAAAAAAGGATAGTTTCTATGAAATGGATAAGTGTAGCAGGAAGAGCATTGGTATCAATAGTGCTATTGACTAAAAGCTGGAAATGGGCCTGGGGACGAGGCTATGTGTAATTTTACTCCTCAACTATTTCCAGCCATAAAACATGCAATAAAAAGCCGTCTTTTTTTCTTACTTCACTCATCAGTGAGTGTCCTTGTTGCAGAATATCCTCTACGATCACCTCTCCAAAATCACCAAACTCAGCCTTGGCTGCATGGATGTAGCGAGGAAACCGCACCCTCCACAAGATATGCTTAATACTTGCACTGTAGAGCATGACAGACTTGGCTGCTGGGTGGGACTGCCCTGAAACTCCGCCCCCTTTACTCTGCTCACAGCTGACCAGTTGATGCTGAATCAGCACACAGAGGGACTTCTTCACCTAAAAATATATTTTGGGGATGGGGGACAGATTTCAGAAAGTAGCTCAAATAAAAACAGCCCTGCACACTGCCAGTACTTTGCTACAATCTGTAGTGAGAGCTGTCTGAGCTGATTTATGCGTGCATAGAACATAATTATGTATCTGTGGTTCTCTCTCTCTCTCATTGAAGCTACCTGATTCTGTTTGAGTTCTGTTCCCTTGACGATGGCATCCAGAGGGCAGGCCCCATGCTTCAGTAGGTAGCAACCAACCTGCTCCACCAGATCTCCAAAGTTCTCCTGCAGGAGGAGACATGCCACTCTCGTTTGCTCATTGGACATTCCCACCACTTCTTGATCTACCGTAAAACTCTAGTTAATCTCTCCGTTATACGTTAGCTGAACTAGTATACTCTGGATTATTTTCCGTGTCATGTTCCGCATAACAACAATTTTAACCCCGTTTGCACTAAATTTCCGAGCTGCTTGAAGATAATTACAGGAATGTCTTGGTTTTTCAGAAGTCTGTGTTGCAGAGCAAACTCAAGCTTGGCCCCAGCTAGACAGTTGCATGCTTCAACATTCACCAATCAACTCAGAAAAGATTCACCATGTCCACAAATCTGCTTCAGGTAACAAATTAGGCAAACCTTTGTCACATTTGATGTATTACAACTTTATAATTTATTTCATGTTGCTAGATCTCCTCTGCCATTTGTGAGTCCATTGCAGCTGTTGCTACGGAGGTGCTATGCTCGCTACGGGATGGAGTACCAGCCCAGTAACCTGAAGAGAAAGCGACGCCATGGATTCATGCATCGGATGAAGACAAAAGAAGGAAGAAAGGTACTAGCTAGAAGAAGAGCTAAAGGAAGATGGATTTTATCACATTAGAGACACACAATACAATCACTTTCATGTTCATGTTTTTTTGTCATGCACACAATGCCATGTGCATTGCAGTTGGTATAGGTCGTCATAAAGCACCAGTATGATTGTCGACCCTTACCGAACGAGATAACTATACTGTGGAGTATAATTATAGTACAGTAGCAATGGCTGGCTATCCTCAACCTCCTCTAGCAAAGCCAAGAACTTGGCCGAGAAATAAACAGTCTCCGAGGGATTTTGCTTACCAGGACGTACGGCTGCGTCGCGAGGAGCAGCTAGGCACGGGCTCCTACGGGATGGTGTGTAAAGCCAATGTCGACGACCTTGTGTGCGCGGCCAAGATTCTCCATATGACGTTCTTTCAACTGAACGACCTGAACCCAGGGACCCCCTCTCGAATGATGGCACAGTTCCATCGCGAATGTGAGCTCCTGAGTAGCATCAGACACCCTTGTATAGTCCAGTTTTTGGCCACATATCGGGATCCGGAAACCAGGCTACCAGTTCTTCTCATGGAACTGATGGATGAGAGCTTGACAAAGTTTCTAGAGAGCTCCATGGAGTCACAGATGCCGATCTACTACCATGTTCAGATCAATATCTGTCATGATGTAGCCATGGCCGTGTCGTTTCTTCACACTCACGGTATCATCCATCGAGATCTCTCCAGCAATAACATTCTGATGATTGCCAGGAGTCGGGCAAAAGTGACCGATTTTGGCATGTCTAAGTTGACTGATGTGAATCCCCGGATGACCCCCCTCACCCAATGTCCGGGGACCATGGTCTACATGTCTCCTGAGGCGCTTCGAACCCCACCCTCTTATACCGAGAAGCTAGATGTATTCTCCCTAGGAGTTCTAATGCTGCAGATAGTTACATGTAATTTTCCAAATCCTAAAGACCCAAAACAGACGATAAGAGATCCACGTCTTGGAGTGATTGAGGTGCCTGTGCCAGAACTAGAGCGAAGAAAGGAAGACATTGACGGAATGCGTATCGATCACCCTCTAAGACGCATGGCTCTAAACTGTTTAACTGATGAACCTGCCCACAGACCAAGTGCTAGCCACATATGCAGACAATTAAGTATACTCAAGGAGAAGCAGCAATATCTTGATAGTGTCGCAGAAGAACAAGAATCATACGCCACCTTGAAGCAACTTGAACAGGAGGCCTTAGCCAGGGAGGAAGAAATTCAACGCTTAAAAGATGAGGTTCGACAGAAGGCAAGCACGATAGCCATGATAAGGGAGGAGTATCAGGAAGAAAAACAAAGAGCACTTGCAGCAAGGGATAAGACTATTGCATCATTGAAGGAAGAGTGTGAGAAGATGCATAGGGAATTGATGGAACTGAGAATGGATAATCATGGAACGAGGAATGTGGGTTCACCAATGTCTGTTCAGAATGACTCCATTTTAGGTGAGTTGTATGTATATGTGTATGCATAGCCTTGTATTATCCATGGTGCATGCATGTGTGTGTGTGTGTGTGTGTGTGTGTGTGTGTGTCTGCATTCGTGTGTGTGTGTGTGTGTGTGCATGTCTGCATGTGTTCCTGCTTGTAATTTGTGAAGGGATTTTCCCTTGTTCTGTCATGTGCGGTCTTCCTGGTTCTGTGTCCTAGTGGTATGGCTGGCCACTATCCTGTACAGGTTTCCCCCTATGCCGTGAGAAAATTGTATACAGATGTACATGTATGCTCAGATCTTGAGTATGATAGCACGTGTATGGTATGGCAAAGAAATTCGTAGAGGATGGGTGGGCCTTAATGCTGTGATCATCACCAATATTATGAGGTAATGTGTTATTGTGTATTTTGGTGAATTTGTTTCCTACAATGGCTCTGTGAGTAAAGTTATTCCAACTTTACTAATAAGAAAGTCTGTTATGCCAGGTTGTTTCAGTACATGACATTGTATTCTCTGTCTGTGGGATGGAAATTTAGTATTATTTTGCAATTCTGTAGATCTCTTGGCGTCAATGTATGAAGTGACTATCTTGAATCTCGTATTCATATAACACACACACACACACACACACACACACACACACACACACACACACACATGCATACACACACACACACGCACGCATGCACACACGCACACACACACACACATGCACACATGCACACACACACGCACACACACACACACACACATATGCGCACACACACACACACACACACACACACACACACACACACACATACACACACACACTGGTGATCAGGCTCTCAAGAGGTGATGCACATGAATGCTGGCCAAGAGCCGGTGGATTTTGAGTCAAGTGACTCCATTGAAGGTCAGCTCAACCTCGACGCTCCCGACTCCTCCATGTAAGCGAGAATAGACTAAAGTTCATTAGGTTGGACAGCACTTAGAATTTGACTGAATTACATGCTTAATATTGTGGGAAGGAGGTTTACATCATACCTTGTATGCTATCAGAAAAGTATCCAAAGTGCATTATTACTGGCTGATAGAAGTTCTGCTTTATCATCAATTTTTTTGCACAATCCTTGGCAGTTTTGACAGTTCAGTAGAAGAAAGCACTAATTTTAGCTACTATACTACATGTACTAACAACTTTTCATTATATGACCTCAGGTGGTACCATGGAGCAATAGATCGAGCCACAGCATGCCAGCGACTGGAGAGAGTCGGTAAACCAGGAGCCTACCTGGTACGAGAGAGTGGCAGTGAGAGAGGTCTTGTTCTCTCTTTCCTCGATAGAGACAGTCGGTTCCACCACTTCATGATCGTGAGGAGGTCTGGTCGCTATAACATCGGAGGGAATATCTGGTTCTCCTCTCTCTCCAAGCTGCTGGGCTTCCACAGCAAGTACAGCTCTGTGGTAGAGAGGCATTCGGAGAGACTGGATGTCTGTGTCCCTCCGCCACAGGTAAGGGTGGGGAGAATGATGTGCTGCTTAGCAAACTCACTCGTACATGTACATGTACACCATTCTTAGCAACCAACACTGAATCACCTAGTTTAATATCCACTGCCACAGAAAGATGGGTTCTACTTCACCAGACTAGATTGTATTTCTCTTTTCTTGCAGCCTGTTCCCCTGCCATCCTACATTCACTGAGCCACTGTCATGCCATTGCGTGTAATGCACTGAATTGAATTAGTAGGACTGATTATTTTTTGTAATTCTATACATGTGTACACTTCCTGCCATGTTGAAGAATATTTATGACCGTGTGATTTGTTGATGATGTTAACATAAACCACCTTTCCAATAATAATAATTATATTATGTGATACCAATCACAACTTCACATCACATGCACGACTTGTAAACATGTTGCATAGCGGACCAGCAGACCATACCAGTTGACATGACATAACATGTAATGTGGGTACTGAAGATACCACACCAACACATCAAAAGCACTGATGGCAATATGTCTGCACCGCACTGGCCCTGTCGTGTTATCAATATTTCGAGGGAAACAAGGTTGCTTGACCAAGATCATAATTATGGCTTCTATGGCTACTTCTGCATGCCTCAAGAAGACTTTTTCTTTTCCCTATAGTCACAACCCTTGATCATAACATTATTATTACTTTAAAGATTGTTCTTGCTCGTCACAGTGAATCCAGCTCCAAGGATGAAGAACCACAGTAATTACTAGTATGATTGATCCACTAGATAAAACCATGTGTCGACTTTAAATGTCTTTCTAGGTGAAAGTAATTTTCCCCTGAAGATGTAAACTTGGAGGTAATATTAACCCCCCCCCCCCCCCCCAAGACTTTGTTAAAAATTATTTATTGCACCTTTTACGCCCAGGATATTATTAAAAATAGCCTCAACACCCCCAATACTTCATTATGTCCTGCCACCCCCTCACTGAGACGCGGTATACGCCGCGGCTAAGCTGTATTGTATTTATTATCTGGTCGCCAAGAGATGAGATCAAGAGTCTAGTCCTCGGTCTTTTGACGACCAATCTTAGAAATGTATTTTATTAGTTTATCGATCTTTTCCACATGCTCACGCGCGGTATACATATATATGCGCATGCGCTACATGCAGATGCAGATCAGAGCAGGCTCGCGCGCGCCGCAGTTTCTGGAACCAGCCGGCCGGTACGCAGTGCATGCTGCGCATGCAGTGAACGTGATCGAGCTAGTAGTGCTTAAATCCATTAAGGTTAAACCATAATAATAATATTATTATTACGATTCACCTATAGGCGTATGGTTAAACACTGTCGTCTTGAGTCAGATCGGATACCAGTGAGTCTCACAGGAACTTACCCTCGTACCGCAGAGCTACAGAACCAAACTTGATTAATATGAGCGATCGCTATTTCACAGAAATGTTATGCCCTCAACGCCAAAAGGCCAAGGAGGAACTCAATTCTGATTCAGACTCGGAGTCAGAGTCTAATGCCAATGATGACTCAAGCCACCTGACACATGTAACAGTGGAGCTGCCGTGTGTTCAGCGATGTTCACCAGATCTCGCCGTTAGTCTTGAGCGAGCAACTACAGAGACGAAAAACGCACACGCAAAAATCGCAACTGGTCACAGTACATCAGAGGAGCTTATTCCTGATCAGGCCACTGTGCACACGATCGAGAAGAGACAAGATACAGCATCCGAGCCTCTTCCTGATCCCGCCGTTGCTATGAGATCAGTAGAACTCGATTTCGTGATCAACCCTGATCCTAGAAAGCGAAAGAGCACTGCACTATCAGCAGAGCTTCTTCCCAATCCTAAGAAGAGATTGATCACAGCAGAGCTTCTTCCCGAGCCTAATAGGAGATTGATCATAGCAGAGCATCTTTCCGATCCCCCTGTCCTGGAGAAGAGAAAGAGTACAGCAGCAGAACTGCTACCTTCCGATCATACCAATATCACTGAGAAGAAAAAGGGCTCGCCTGTGCCCATTTATACCAGCAACATGGTAATAGAAGCACAGTACATAAGTGAAATAAGAAGCCTCTACATTCATCTCATAGCCACCCAAACCTCAGATATTCAATGGCCGCCTCCTTGCACACATCAAGTATTTAACTTAGCCATGGTCAAGGAAGAGCAAGTAAAAAGAAGCAATATCATAGACAGCTACATTCGAATGACGATAACAGGAAAACTAGATGACATTCTACACGTGAAGATTCCAATTGAACTCGAAAACATTTTTGACGGCGTTAGGCCAAATAAACGAAAGGTAGTGCTAATGGAAGGGGCTCCTGGGTGTGGTAAGAGCACTCTTACCAATTTCATCTCACAACAGTGGGGTAAGCATAAGCTCTTTACATACTTTAAAGCTGTCATTTTGGTTCGGCTGCGAGACCCAGTTGTTCAGAAAGCAAAATCCATTGTTGATCTATTTCCATCCGGTGATGACATTACTGTTGCCGAAAAAGCAGAGGAGAGTATGCAAGCTAGTAAGTTTCAAGATGTCCTCTTTATACTAGACGGATGGGACGAGTTACCAAGGAGTCTCCGAGAGGATTCGATATTTCGCAAATTAATCCAGGATGATCAAGCAGAAAAACATGGACTAGACAAAAGTGCAGTTATTGTGACATCAAGACCGGTAGCATCTGGTGATCTGCACATGATTGTATCTACACGAGTTGAGATATTAGGATTCACCCATGGACAATTACAATATTATTTCCAAGAATGTTTAGAAGGCAATTCCAAGGCTGTGAAGACTCTACTAGAACTAATTGAAGAAAATCCCGAAATAGCAGGAACCTGTTACCTTCCACTGAATGCAAGCATTCTAGTTCACCTGTTTAAACACTGTCATGGTAATAGTCTACCCACCTCTCAATATGGCATCTTTTCACTGCTTGTTTGCACATGCATCTCGCGTCATCTAAAGGAACGTACTAACTATAAATATCTATCACTGAAGAGTTTGGATCAGCTTGTGGATACAGAGATTATTAAGGAGCCATTTCGATTTCTTTGTGATCTTGCATACAATGGGGTGATGACCGATAGGATAGTCTTTTCCTCCCTGCCAAACAACACTGACACCCTTAGCATTCTTCATGGTGTAGAAAGCTTTGTCAAAAGAGATGACAAGGTCAAGTCATATAATTTTATCCATTTGTCCATACAGGAGTTACTAGCTGCATTTTACATGATGAAATGGCTACCACCAGAGGAGCAAGTGGCTATGTTCAACAACCTTTTTGACAATCCACGTTTTGGTGCTATCCTTCAATTTTATTCTGCCATGACTGAATTGAAGACCCCAGGAATCACTGACATCCTTGCTAAGGTGGCTGAGCAATGCTCGGAGCACAGTCGGAATGATGAGGTAAAAATTCTCTTGGTGGCTCTCCTTCACTGCCTCAATGCAGCACAAGATCCACGTTTATGTGAGCTAATAATGAGGTACCTTCAGCATGGGCTCAATCTTGGACATACAACATTGAACCCAACAGATTGCCTTTGCATCGGATATTTTTTAACATGTGCTTGTAATACTGGTACTGGCACATCCAAATTCAAGACGAAACTTTTTAACTGCAACATTGGTGACAAGGGTTGCAAATACCTTGTTAAGGGTCTACAAAAGCAACTGACTGAGTCAGATCATGCTGTCACAAGATTATATATGGATTTAAAGTGGAATAACATTCATGAAGAGGGGAGTATTGAACTTTCCAAGCTCCTTCATTTTGACTATATTGATGCCCTGAACTTGAATGGTAATGAAGCTCTATATGATCAAGGGATATTCCACATTGCAGAGACACTTAAAACTAACACGTCACTTACAGAGTTAGGATTGTATACCTGTGGTCTAACTGCTAAAGGCATTGGCTATATTGCAGTGGGTATAGAGGTCAATAGTTCACTGAAGCTATTAAACATTGGTGGCAATGGAATCTATGATGAAGGTATCAAAACCTTAGCGGAAGTTCTCAAGATTAATCACAGCCTGAAATCACTGAACCTGTCAAGCTGTGGAATGACAGATGTAGGACTTCACCATATCGCAACCTCACTGTTACATAATCTGTCATTACAGGAGTTGAAGCTTTATAACTTTCAAAACCAGGTGCACCTAAATAAAATAACTGTTAACAGTTCTGCCATGAAGTATCTCATTGAGACTCTAAAGACACACTCCAAATTAGTTAATTTGGAGCTCCCAGCTTACTTTGAGTCATCCAAAAGGATTATACAGAACATTATAAATGATGCAAGGAAGCTGAAAAATGCACCATTTATTAAAATTACAGGTTAGAGTTTGTATAATTATGGTACTAGTCCTTATGCACAATACTCGGGTTTAAGACCTACTGTATGGGTGGATCAAAGTGTCATGCACTTCTGCTAAATCCCGTATGTAGTTGTGTTGTTTTAGTATGGCTTCAATAATTTTAGTTAGTTCTTAGTTTTAATTAGGTCCCCTTCATTGAATTGAGTTAGTTTAGGTTTTTAATTAAGGAGCAGATGATCATTTTAGTTTAGTTTTAGTAATTAAAACTAAAAGGATAAATGGTCTACTAAAAGTGCTTTTAGTTTAGTTAACTAACTAAAATAAGCTGATTTTGCCATTTTCTTTTAGTTTAGTATATGGTAGCTATGATTTGATGCAAGTTTGCTAGTTTTAGTTTTTAATTATGAAAGGCATAGTACAATTAATTTAGTTTTAGTAATTAAAACTAAGGCATAAATTGAGCAAAACTAAGGGGTTTTAGTATTGGTTTTGATTAACTAAAACAACACTGGTATATAGGCTGCGATGTGCAGGGTAATATCTATATCACCCAGGATATGGTTAAGGCAATACGAATATTGCCCAGCTACCCTTGCGCCTTGAGCTTTGCATACAATGCATGAATAAACACACACTGTCAGTGACATGTTTAGTACTTCTTTATTTAAATGGTTTGGCTAACCAGCCATTATCTGTATGGAATAGTGACTGAATCGCTAGTTTGACTGACAGTATACCTAATAGCCACGCAGATTGTAGTGATATACGTCACAGCTATGTATCTTATTATTCAGTGCCGCTTTATATTATCAGGAGCATATATATGAGCCACCTAAGGCAGCGAAGGAGCGTGCAACTACCATGCATGCACACCTAGGTGCCATTGAGATATAAATTCGAGCCTGTACAGTTTCTATATTATTAAGGAAAGTGCACAGTCTGTTAGTGGTCTCTGTGATGTAATAAAATTCATGTGCATAGTATGCATAAATTATTAGCTAGTTCAGTACATAGTATAGAGAGCTCATCCTTACATCATACGAGTGACTACTTTCAAAGAAACGAGTTGCTTGAGAATACGATTGTATTTCAATGGCACTGTAATTACACACTCCTTTGCCGCCTTCGGTGGCTCATATGCTTCTGATATTATGTAGCTTCCAGTGTATGCATCTGTCCCTGGCTATTTTTAAACATAGCCTTCTGATGTACTGTAGATGATTTTGATGCTGAAGAAGAAGAGCACATCATGGCAGTTCAAACCGCAATGGAAAGTAATGGAATCTTAGATCACACCATAGTCCATGGTGTGTTTGTTGGCCTTGCTCGGTCGGGTAAAGATTCTCTTATGAAGCGTCTGCTTGGGAAGAAGTTATCAAGTACAAGTCCAAGTACTGGTGTGGCAGAAAATTCTATACAAGTTAAAGTGATTGCAGCAAATATTGAAGAATCTTGCTGGACAGAAATGGATAGTGACGATGAAGCAATTAAAATGATGGCAATCAGCACTTTTTGTAAAATGCTTAGTCAGAAGCAGCTAAGAAAACATATTTACCCTGAAGGAATTGCTGTAGAAGCTTCAGTCACTATGCCAACACACCAAGATCATGATATACCACGAAAGGTATCAGTAGTTGATCCTACAATTGGAGCTACTATTGGTACTAGCATAACAGATCCAGTAAGAAATGACCATAAGAAACAAGCATATCCATCTGGTTCCGATGAAAGTCTCCCCCCAGTAAGAGCTGTTGTTATTCCAGATCTTCTCAGAAATGTGCTAAAAGGAGCTCTGCAAAGAAAGGGGGTAGAGTCTCTTAAACAGTATTTTCACGAAACATGGTCATTATATCTGACGAACACAGGAGGGCAAACAGAGTTTCAGGAAGTTTTGCCTCTTCTAGTATCTGGTCCTTCTATGTTTTTTTTCACCTTTCGACTTGATCGAGATCTTAATGAACATTATTCAATAGAGTATGAACTTGCAACTGGAGGAAAATCTTACCCCTATACAGCAACCTGCACTACTATTGAGGGTATTCTGCAAACCCTAGCTAGTATTTCTGCCATGGGTACCTTTGTCTACCATGGTCGTCAAAAGAGAGAAGTTCCTTTGCAACCTAAGGTCTTTTTTGTTGGCACACACAAGGATGAACTCGATCCAGATTCAGCTGCTAGTCATATTGCAAGTATTGATAAACAACTACAAGAAGTTATTAACTCAACATCTCACATTGAGGAGTTAGTTGAATTTGCATCTCCATCTCAGCTCATTTTTACAGTCAATAATTTTTCAGAAAATGATTCTGATTTTCAAAGCATCCGATCAGCTATTGAAAGAGTTGTAATGCGAGGTGAGTTTCAAATGACTTCTCCAGCTCACTGGCTCATCTTTAGTCTTGCATTACGCAACCTTGACTCTCACGTGATTAGCTATGATCTCTGCTTTAACATCGCTAAACAATGTGGGATCACAAACCAGGAGGAACTGAATGAAGCTCTTCACTTCATTCATTCAAAAATGGGAATAATTCGCTATTTCCCATATGAAGGTGTCAATAATCTTGTGATTATCGATCCTCAGTTTCTGTTTGATAAAGTAACAGAACTCATTGTTGACACGTTCACATTTGAAAAAGTAGGAAAGCCAAAAATGGATAAATTTAAGAATAGAGGTATTTTCTCCATGAATGAATTTGAAGCAATCAATGCTAAGAGTCAATCTGAAATTACTTCTTCTCAGTTTAGAAAATTGCTTGTTCATCTACGAATTGCTGCTCCTTTACGAATCGATGGTGAGGAGAAATTGTTTTTACCTTGTGTTCTTGCCCATGCCAAAATTTCTGCGAACAATAGTATGCCATTGTCCACACAAGTGCCATCAATACTAGTTACATTTGAATGTGGCTACATCCCAAATGGTGTTCCTGGAGCACTAATCAAGTATTTAATATCAAATGAAATGGATTCTTCTATTGATTGGATACCTTTGACAGACGAGATATTCAAGAATGAAATCTCATTCAGTGGTGCTTATGATACCATTGTTATAAGGATTCTGCCCACTCATTTTGAAATCAGTTGTATTCCCGATTCACAATTTATCAATGCTCGATACTACAGTATTGAAGAAACATGCGATGAAGTTCTTAAAGCAATTAATGTCGGAATCCCACAGATTTTGAGAGATTTTAGCTATATTAAACGTCGGTATGCATTAACATTTCAATGTCCACTTCCCAATTGCAAGCATAAGCATAAAACTCAAGTACTTATGGACAAGAGTGGCTGTCCATGTACCTTATTTTGTCAAATAGCTAAGAGACGATGCACATTACCAGAAAATTCTTACTATTGGGGATATGGGAAGAAACCACATTGGGAATCGGGAGCCAGAAATGCAACACAGCCTTCCACTAGAAGTCAACACACTCAAATCGCTACCACACAGCTCCAAACTGCTTCCAATATTCAACTGACTCCACTATCTACAGAACTACAGGGTGGTAGATTGGAAAAGGAGTCTCAGTATAATACTCAAACAGTGCCATCTCAGTCTGAAAGTCAACCTTCGCTAACAGAGAAGCAGCATTCAATCATATTGGATCAATTGCATAAGCATAGCCCTGATTGGAAGATAATAGGTAGACATCTAGAATTTCTTCCATGTGAACTCGATAATATTCAAGCAAGACCTTTACTTTTACCTAAAGCACCGGATAGCTGGCTTAGTGTAATGCTACAAGAGTGGCTCCAGTGGGCCCCAGGGGACAGTCGAGGGAGCAAAGATTTTGCCACTTTGGAAAATTTAAAATTAGCACTTTTGAAAGCTAAATTTGGAGCAACTGCTCACAGTTTGCACATTTAGACAATATTTTTAGCAACAGTTTGCATTGCACAATTTTACACCCAGGGTTAGCTATTAGCTAGCTATTATTAATGCTGCAAGTAAGATAGGGACTAAATAGTATATTTGTGTGCTTGATACCCATTATAGATTTCTATAGATTTTGTGTGTATGATTAGGAGTATTTTATATGTAGAAGTAATTGTCATTGTTGTGTATGATACTATGTAGAATTTGTGATGCTTATCATTTGAGTTGTATTCTACAAATTATTAATTCATCAATCCATGCCTAGGAATCCTGTGTATGTAGTCTTAGCTTCCATAATCAGAAAGTCATATTACATACATACACATGTATATACCAGGGATGACATTTGTTCAAGCACTTGATCATTGATGTGTCCTTAAGCTTGCTTATGCTAAGTGCATGGCACAACAGATCAAACCACAGCATACAAGCAACCAGAAGTGGATAAACCGGGAGCCTACCTGGTATATAAGATCAATTCATCAATATCATGAGGAGATCTTGTTGCTACAACATTGGAGAGAATACTGGTTTTCCTCTCTCTCTCTCTAAACCGCTAGGCTTTCACAGCAAGTACAGCTCTGTGGTGGAAAGGCACTCAGAGAGACTGAGCGTCTGTATCCCTCCTCTGCAGGTAAGGCAGGAGTAGTCTACTTCAATGGCAATTTTTATCCAATCACTAAATTTGTTCTCTCTCTTCCTGCAGCCTGTTCCTCTACCATCCTCTATTCACTGAGTTGGTCAAGTGTGCAGCAGAAAGTTTTCATTTCCCAGTATAGTAGGTATTGATTTGAATATCAAAGACAGTTTAAAATAGTGTTGGAATTATACAATAAATTATTTTGAAAGAAAAAAGCATGCATTGTGTATACATAGCTACAAGTTAACTTATAACAGGTAGAATCATAGCATAAAAAATTATCGTACACAAGGCAAGTGTGAGCGAGGACAGATTGACACAGCACTCTTGCACCCCCAGGATGTCTACTCACAGTTGAGCAGACTTTGAGCCATTGGAGGTGACAGCCCGGCAGACCGTCAGTGATCTACAAACACACACACATACACTAGGCTTGAGCACATTATGCTTTTTCTTGCCTATTATTCTAACCATATGCAGAATAAATTTTCTAAATAACGCACTTGAGGCTTCAGGAAGCGGAACAAACCACAAAGTGTCCTCGCCACAAGAATGCCGTGTGGTTTGTTTCGCTTCATGAAGCCCAGAAAGCCCCGCCTAAAGAATGTAAACAGCTGCATGCTGTAGAAATGGTGAAGTAGAACGTGCTCAAGCCCTTGAACCTTTTGTTGGGGTGTTCTATGGCGCTTCTAAACCAAGAAACGTTTGAAAGAGGACCCAGCAAAGATGTTCTTGAGAAACTCTGGATTTTGTGGCATCAAGAGCAAAGTAGGACACAAAACTGCCATAGGTCACTTATTTTGTTGTAGTTCTTTGTACAGCAACCGCAGTTGACAGATATTTTGCTGTTTGTGTGGAGTTCTAGCTAGTCAAAGTTAGTGCATTTCTTGCTTTCTGGTCTGTTCGTGTTCAGTGGCGTATCTAGGATTTCATCAAGGGGGGTGCTGAACAGTCCGCGCGCGGAGCGCGCGCGAAAAAATTTACGGACACGCCCACTTTTAATAACCACACCCGCTAATTTCAATGCCGCCACGCCCATTTCGTGGTGTGCAATATTAAGAATCGCACTTTCTCTGCACTAGCTTCACCGTTGATCGTTGATGGATTACAAGACGTGTAGGTAAGTAGCTGCTGATGAACTAGCTAACTATTTTGAAGCTTAGCAAAGCGTTTTTATCTAATAAATCGCTAGTGACATTATTTAGTGATATAAACAAGGCATTTTAGTACTAATTAATTGTATGCCTCTGAGGGCTTAGGGGGGTGCTCGAGCACCCTGAGCACCCCCCCCCTGGATACGCCACTGGTGTTGGTGCCCCCAGCCCCATATGTTTGTATACTGACGTTTAGGCGTGCGTTGTATAGAAATTTATTCTGCATATCATATATTTTAACCTATTACTACCACCCGATTATTCTCATGAATTTATTTGAGTCAATGCATAAAATTAATGATGTAACACAACTTTAGATTTTTTCAGCTGGAATACCGCTAATACTACTCAGTAGAACTTTCTTCTTCATTCGAACTCAAACTCTCATCAGAACTACTAATCTCTAACTCGTTACTAGTACTCTCATAAAGAGAACTGCCACTAGGGCCTGGTGCATTCAAATCTGCCATTTTCGCACTGGATTAGCAACGTTTTCTAATTAACCTCTGCTACAATGTGAGGGTTTCCCCTATTATTCCAGCTTTATGCTTTGTTCCTGGCAGTGCCCTATTATTCTAAAAATTATGTCAGCAAAATGTGCACCAGCCTAATATACAAACACAAGTGCCAACCTGAGATACCTGGATGACTGTCCTACCACTAGCCTCACACATGCATGCCACCAATTGCCTGGATGACAGGACTGCCACTATACCCTCTCACACATACACAATTACCGACCTTGTATAGATGCCTGTCCTACCACTAACCACACACACACACATGCATGGATGCTACCAAACACTAATGCGCTCATAGTTGAAGCAGTCAAGGCTGCTTGTGCTAGACAAGGAGAGGACAGTGAACTGGATGAGAAAACCTCAAACCTATAGGCCCACCTAATGCTGAAGTTTCATGCAGTATCTCTCTCTCTCTCTCTCTCTCTCTCTCTCTCCGGCACACACACACACACACACACACACACACACGTGACACATAGCTCAAATGAAGTAATTTTGTACACAGATAGTCAGACATAGGAAACAAAAATATAAACTGTCAAATAATATTGTTAGCCTCCAAGTTAAAAGCAGGCCATATGAAGGAAAGAAAGAAAACAGAATAGAAGACTAAGGCAGGGTGAAGAAGAGAACGAAAGCAATAAAGCTGCAATGCAAGCGGATAATTGTGCACATACTAGCCCCATTCCCAGGCATTCGGGGGCCCCTAGCTTCGAGTGCCTGGGAACAAGGCTAGCCACATGCCCGACCACCAGCCTGCTGAACCAACCAACCACTGAACTAGAGCACAAGCCAGCTAGCTATTGATCAAGAAAGCAGCTAGTAAAGCAGAGCATGTAGCTATGCAAGCTTACATCGAATGGAGCAATCACAGCTAAGCTAATAGCATCTATAAGCTCCTGAACAACAAAATAGTGTGCATGTAGCTATGAAGAGTAAGGCAGATGTGATACATGTGAACAGATTAGACTACCTGACTAAGCTTAAGGTAAAATAGCCTAAATGGGAAAGTTGAATGAAATTTACAGCTACAAGATACAAACTATCCATGAAAAACCTGTAGAAAGGAAAGAACCATATAATGTAATAAGATACCAATAAGATCAGCTTAAGGATGGAAATTGTAAGAGTACGGAACACACTGAGTAAGGTAGAAAGCTGCATACATGCACACATGGTACGTGTATGCCCAATCTATGAGCAATGCAGAAATTGTTGGCTAAACTTCTTGACTGCTAATGACTTGATTGTAGTCCTCCGATCCAACTGGATGACTGATAGAAGAGTCTTCTGGTTTGATTGAAGTCCAATATTTAGTTAGGGATGAAGCGCATGGGTTGCAAATTTAAGTATTCCAGTGAAAGAGATACAAGATATAATTAACCAAGAAGTTCCACTTGTGGATGCTAGAAGTATTAATGGTGTAATTGCAGACTGTATTGAGTTGATTGAAGTGACTTGATAGATGAAATCTTCCAGACTTGATTATAGTGAAATGATGGAGTGAACACATGATTATGTGAATGATGCAAAAACAACATTTATTATTTCCCACGCACATGATACGCAGACGTCCACCTCCACCACATTTGCCAAGCAATAGACAAGAGCACAGTTACATAGCCACTGAATTCTGATTGAAGTTACTTGAATGAATATGTCATACATAGGTATATCTACTCCGGATGTGCAATTTATAGGGGACAATGTTGACCTTACACAAAAGGTATCCCATGAAACAGCTGAGAGGAAAAAGCAAGAACATCACTGGTTTCACTTAATGGCAGTAAAAGGTCATGTTGTGGCTGAAGATCTACCTAACAAGTCCCCAGTCAACATAAAGAAGTTACTGTTGCAGACCTTCTTACCATCTGTTGAGCAAAGACAGATAGACACAGCACTCTTGCACCCCGAGGATATTTAGGCCTATACGTAGAGTTAAGGCTCAGGAGTGTAGATAAGCCTGCAGCCTTGCCCCTGGAGTGACTGCCAGACCATCACGAGTAGGTGGTGTTGTAACCTGGCCCCCCCCACCCTACCCCCCTCTCACACCTGCCAAGAATAGTGTGGCCTCTTGCCTTAAGTACATTACATGGTGCACCACCACGTGTTGCCGGCAACTGATTGTTGTGGTGATAAATTATGGCAAGAGTTCAAACTTGATAGCAATGATTTGATTGTAGGATGTGAGTTGATGAAGTTGATTGTAGGATGCGAGTTGATTGATGAAGTTGATTGTAGGATGCGAGTCGATTGATGAAGTTGATTGTAGGATGCGAGTTGATTGATGAAGTTGATTGTAGGATGCGAGTTGATTGATGAAGTTGATTGTAGGATGCAAGTTGATTGATGAATAGATGCTAACAAGAAACTATCCTGTCAACATTATACCACTTTGAATGAAATTGATCGATTATGACTGAATATAGCTTTAACTTTATGAGGTGAATACCTCACAAATTAAAGTGGTCGATACATACATTTATGTACCAGCAAAGATTGTAGGACAAATATTAGCGTAGTATGGCTCACCTGACCTGGGAGTGAGTTGGTAGTGGTCGTGTGCGTCATCGATGTGGCAAGTCGTCGATCCACCGTTATCAATTAATAATACTTACAATAATATAAGATATTATCTACAGCCTTCATTGTTAGTCGGTATTGTTCAGATGGCTTCAACTAGCTGTCGAATCTTCCTAAGCTGTGGACACTTTTTGAAGAGGCTAGGGTAGCATACAGAGGAGCCAGGTCCACTATTAACTGAAGGCAACCCAGTAGAGTAGATTTGCATATCAGTTCTGTGAATCACTGTTGCAATTATGAATAATTGTTAAGGGTTGGCTGCAAGAGAGAGAGAGAGAGAGAGAGAGAGAGAGAGAGAGAGAGAGAGAGAGAGAGAGAGAGAGAGAGAGAGAGAGAGATTCAAAACACAAAATTCAAACTGTACAACCATAGCATAACCAGTATCTGCATCTGTTTTACAAACTTAAATCCAACTTCCAAATTATTGGGCTCACCTTCATATGCACGGATAGTACTCCTTGCTAGGAAAACAGCGCTGGCTTTTTTACACCACAAAAATCACTGCTTCTGGGTGTTGGTATTGTAACGGTCGTCGTATGTGGTAAAGATCGTCAGGGTTCGTTTTCCTCCATTATGACAGAATATAGGCACAGTTTTATTGCTAATTACGAATGATCGATGGGTAGTAGCAAGGCTTTTGCATCAAACAAAGCGAGGGATCCTTCTGCTGGCGAGGAAAAGTAGAAATTTTATTACGCATGCGCATTTGAACACGCGTTCAAGGTATAACTGTAATGATGCACTTTCAATCCAGATTCCAGTATACTAGTACCGGCCGCATGGATAGACTGTATCCGGGGCGCGCGCAGTTTATCCATGCGGCCGGTACTAGTATACTGGAATCTGGATTGAAAGTGCATCATTACAGTTGTGTTCAAATGCGCATGCGTATTAAAATTTCTACTTTTCCTCGCCAGCAGAAGGATCCCTTGCTTTGTTTGATGCAAAAGCCTTGTTACCACCCGTCGATCATTCGTAATTAGCAATAAAACTGTGCCTATATTCTGCCATAATGGAGGAAAACTAACCCTGACGATCTTTACCACATACGACGACCGTTACAATACCAACACCCAGAAGCAGTGGTTTTGTGGTGTAAAAAAGCCAGCGCTGTTTTCCTAGCAAGGAATACTATCCACGCATATGAAGGTGAGCCCAATAATTTGGAAGTTGGATTTAAGTTGTAAAACGTTAACTTGGGTCTATAGAGCAAATGAAAAAGGCGTCAAGGCTGGACTATTCATCATGTATAAACCTTGGACTCCAACTTACCTCTAAGCACAGGCTTTCTGAAGTAGTTTGTATGTTCTTCAGGACCACATTGCTAGATTTTTCCCGCGTGTGCTTGTCTAATATCCTGCATCCAGCAAAAATTGGTTTGCAAATTTGGCGCCAACCTAAAATCGAACACTCTGCGCATGCTCATAACAACATCGGCGCGCGCAGGACCCATGCGGACTCATCTGAATAACGTCCGGCTATCGATCGAGGAACTGTCTTCTCTTCGCTCTAAATGCTTGACGTGACATCGGCCACTCTATAAAAATTTGCAAGGGAATTGTGAACCCATGGTGAAACACACGTAATACGTGTTCAGCACATTAAGGTGACGACCATTTCCAAGTAGACTCTACACACAGCATGTCGTCAAAAGAGATAAAATCCCGCCTGAAAGCTGCCAAGGCTGCAGTGGATGAGAAAGACTATGAGAAAACACTAAAGCAATGTCAGGTGGGTACTATAGTTACAAATTAGGCCAGACAAACAGGTGTGCACTATTTGGAATCTATAATATTATACTCCCATGCAGCATTTGTTTCAAGTTGACCCATTTAACTACAATGGTCAAGTGTTTGCAGGCCTGGCCTGTCTGCAGCTGGGGCAGCATGAAGAGTCCAAGAGGCATTATAAAGGAGCCATTACCCAACAACCAGACGGTCCTCTTGCATGGAAGGTATGCATGCACATGTCATACGTATCAGTCAGATGATGAACATCGTGAAATTTGTTCAGTATATGTACAATCAGGTTACTGTTCCTGACGGTATTAAAGCATGCAACTGCTTTTCATGTACTTATTTCACCAACAATGCTGCTACAGTATCATTGCATGATATAATATTGTATATGACATTGTGCCTGTACCCTGAAATTAAATGTTCTTTGCCGCAGTAGCTAGCTGGCTCATCCCTAGCTCTTCATCAATATTGAATTTCATGGTACATATAAGAAAGTATATTAATTCACATTTTGCAGGGGTTGGCAGATTACTATGACAAGCATAGAGCTGTGACTCAAGAGGAACAGCTGGATGCCATCCAGACATACACGAAACTGCTCCAGTTCATTGAAAGGTACCAATCCATGCAGAGTCTCCATTGATCCTGAATATGCATGTAAATCTAAATCAGCAGCTTAGTGGTAGCCTCGTCCCTTTCAGCATGCATCACTGAAAAGCTGGGAATGGGCACGGGAACAAGTGGTTCTCAAGAATGCAGGCACCTCAATGATTTTTATAGTAAAGAGGCTTTCATTATCTTGTTTTTTTGTTTTGTTTTTTTTTCAAACTACCTTGCAAACAAAGCAGAAAAAAATTGTCTGGAAAATACCACATGGTGTAGCTACATACATAGTGAGAGCCACAAATCGTAGATACATGTAGGTAGTGACCATAGAGTGCGTTTTACCTGATTCGGTAAAGGGTCGTCTCATTTGTATACACATATTTTCAGTGCTTTTTTGTGGGCATCTATCACCACCAGGCCACACCTACAAATTAATTAGCATTAGTTAGTGTCAGGCTATCAGAAAAAAGAGGAAAAAAATTTCATCCAAGGACCCCCCCAATTCGATCCGGAGACCTCAGCATCAGAGTCCAGGCCCTTACCCATTTGGCTATAGTGTGTTGATGCCAACTGTATGGCTTCTATTGTTTTTCGCCATTATCTCGAAACAGAAAGCAAGAATCAAAATTCCGGCTTCATCATCTTTCTCTGCTAAGTTTGTTCTGCATGCCCATATAAAAATTATAGCCTCAAGTGCTCCCCAGAGCCCCAGTACTTTTCTACTCCGAAGTAATGTAATTATCAATTTCATGCAGTAATATCCCCAAGACGAGGTCCACCCTGCAAAAACTAATAGCTCTCCACAGAGAGTTTCACCATGACGATGACATACTACACTGCTACTCACAGCTGGTTCACACCATCGAGAGTGGTGAAGGGGAGGAGCCTGTTGCCATGGCTACACCAAGTGGCGACCAGGCAGTTATTGCTCAAATTTGGATTGAGACGACATCATACCTACTAGGGAGGAAGGAGTTGTCTACTGATACTTGGATCATGGTGAGTATATAGTATGTTCATACGTGTCATACGTGTCATACGTGTATCGATATGTGTATGTCTGTTACATAATATTATTATAATATTGGAGGCAAAACAACTGTTTGGGTATATAGGAGGGAGGAGGCTCCTATGATCCTACAATTATGAATAGATATATGTGTGTGTGCATGTGTGTGTATGTGTCTGCATAGGTGTGTGTATGTATGTAGGTGTCTGAATAGGTGTGTGAGTATGTGTCTGTATAGGTGTGTGCGTGTGTGTGTGTATGTGTGCGCGCTTCCTGGTATGGCTGATGAATATCTTTGCCGTCATTGGTGGATAAGCTAGGTTGTATGATACTAGGCTTCTAGAATGTCTAGCAGGCCAGTCCCTGAAGGGCAAATTTCCCCCCTTTTTTGGTGGAATCTTTTACTACCATAGTATAGTAGAAGGAAGAAATGTGTAGTATCAGGAATTATCTGCTTCTTTACACTCTGGCTCTCCTGGAAAATAAAATTCTGTTTTGGAGAGAAGTTTTCAGAGTAGGCCAGCAATAATTTCTTTTTTGTCATGTAGTCAGAGATCTCTATGACTATCTGCATTAGACTCCAGGTGTACACTTACACGAATCTAAACTGTTGTTATGTTAAAATACGCTCTGTGGCATAAATATTTACATTGCACAACATTTTTGTTGATAACCAGCCATAACAACGAAATTTCTTGATAATAGCCACAGTTCTCTTGACTCTCTTGAGTATTAAAATTTTAATGCTAGATCTCCAAGATGAAGTACATCCTTCTTTTTGCTCTATTATGCTTCTATTCTTCTGGTGAAGCTCAACAAGTATCACCATACGCAGTGTTTTGTTTCGCTGAAAAAATTTCGCTGGAAACTACGTCATGTTTCTGACATCAAACCTAGCTGATGCTCAAGGTTGTTGTCTTGGTGGTTCGGGTTCTGCAGCTGTGTTTGCTAATGTCAACTACAATGGTGTGGATAGCACTCTGGTCTATGCAGCTGTGAATTGCCCTCCACAAGAGTGGTACTACCCCCTTACGTGCTACCGTGGCAACACTCAGTGTCAGACTACAAGTGCCAGGACAATATTCATTACGCAAACAATTGGACAAGCAGCTGTTCAAGAGTGCTGTGGTTCGAGACAAGAAATGGCAAGCTTCCATCTGACTCAAATCGGCACGGTTTGCATCACTTGTGTCTATCCTGCTCCAACTCAGAATCAGCTGAATCTCACTAGAGCCATGATGAATGCTGCTCCTCTGAGTTATTCTCAAGCTAATGTGTGCATGCTAGTGGGTTTTGCTTCATTGGCGTATTTGCTCGGCAAGATGTATGATGTATAAACTCAACTTTTGTTTGTGACTTTCGCTGAAACTCAGTATTATATTAATTTATCGAGAAAACAGTTATAGCTAATGAAACAGTTCAAAGAATATAATCAAGGCAATCAAGATTACAATGTCAGCTAAATTATAAAAAGAGATTAAGTTAATAGGCTCTCTTGTAACAGTCTTGTTTATCGAGGCAAGTTACCTTCCTCATGCTTGTAAAAGTGTGAGAGGCAGGCCAGCACCACCTGTGTGTATGAGAGAAGGAGAGAGAGAGAGAGAGAGAGAGAGAGAGGGGTTGGAAGAGGGGGGGAGATGAAATAAAACCACAGTGTATTATAATAATATTAATATTGCTAGCCTACCCAGAAGAGTCCAGCTGTTATTGATCCACTGAACTGCAGACCAGTAGATGAAAGTACATCAACTTGTTGAACAGAAGATACATGTATAATAGCTCCATAAAAGTTCAGTAGATAGCCTAGTGCGGTGAGAAACACGGCGCCATAAAAGGTGGTCTAAGTTCAATTGGTAGTTAAGGTGATTAGAATGTTATGTAATAGTGAAGTGCAGTCAGTAGACTGAGTGAACCATTTGAAAAGCGAAGTCGAATAGAAAGCTTCAGGGTTCCACTGAGCCATGGAATCCCAAACCTAGGAGAAACTGTCCCAGTGCCTGCTCATGCAGGTATTTCAACCATGCAAGCAGCAAAGCCATATAGGTTAAAAAGAAAATAAAAACAGAAAACTCTTTCAGGATCCCTCCCTCCCTCTCTCCCTCTCTACTTACTAAAGTGGCTCATCACGATATACAATATTAGCTACTTTACTGGATGTACTGTGAGGATACGATTGCTCCCAGGACAGCAGAGACTTGCTTGTCTCTGTCCATAAAGGCGTGGATGACTGCTGCGAGCAGCATGATTGGTGTGACCAGGATCACAATCCACCATGAGTAACGAATGGAGCCATCTGCTGGTGCATTGCTGCATGTGTGGAAATTAGACAATATATTAAATCTCCTATCAGCCATGTTGTGGCTTGTTCTAGTGTTTATCAAAGTACAGTATTGATAGCTTCGTTCCCAGGCCCGTTATAATTTTTTTTGTTGTGTATGTTGAAAGGATCAGGGAGCCTAGGGATGAGGGAAGATACAGTGTTGGTAGCTCACAGCAACAATGTTGGATTTTTTATGAATGTTGAAAATGAGCTGAAATTCACTGCATAAAGAACAAATAAATGTCTTACAACTGATTGACTTCTATGCTGAATCCAACAATGATGAGAAACCACCCTAGAGCCACAAGTCCAGCCATGACCAAAGCAAACTGTATGCGAAGAAAAAGAAAATGAATTCCATGTGAAATTCTGTCCAATAATTGGTGAAACTTGAATTTGGTCATTTGACTACTGTACATCATACTCTTGTACATGCACATGTGCTAACCATTACGGTGGATATGATTTTCTTAAAAAAATTCACTTATTCGCCAAAATTAAACCCTCACCAAAGTTTTCTGATATACAGTATATGATTATGCTGTACCTTTCTAGCATATCCCGTTAGAGGCATGGTTAGTGTTTCTCTATTTCTCTCTCTGAGTTGTTTCTTGAAGGGTTAGTTGTTGTTGAGCTTTCTCTCTCGAAGATCCTTTCCCTTCCTCTGTGTGAGTCTGATCTACGTATTTGGCTCAATGCCCTTGCTCACTTTTATACAGCACCCTCGCCGCACATGTGTAGGTGTTTGTTGCTCATGATGTCACAGTGAGTGGGCAACTTAACCCTCCAGTGACCCTCTTTATTGCTTATTATGTGCATAGACAGAGGGCTAGGGGAGGGAGGATCTGACATCCTCCATTGGTCTTGTAAATACCTAGAGAATTCTACCCCAAGTTCAGTTTAGAGGTTGCTGGGTGCTAGCACTGACCCCACACTATTCAAAGCCTAGACTAATGAATAATAATCCTTAAGTTACTGTATTACTGTATGGCCCCTTCCCTTATACATGTAAGTGAGGAAGGCGTCATGATTGTTAAGGTTGCTCCCAACCTCACTTGGTTGTATTCATGGGGTGTTCATGCTAGCAAGAAAGGAAGCATGTTGAACCAATGGTAACATCTTTGCCTGTGAGTGATGTCACAAGCTATGAATATCATTAATTAGTGAGCCTTGAATGTTATTATACTACAACTTGGTGTGGTTTTTGATAGCACCATTAGTTAAAAGTAAACACTAGTGATGTCACTCGCACGCAGTGCTGTTAAATATTGGTGTTCCTCCTTTATCTTCTCTATGCATGCTAGGCATGCACCGGCCTTTACGGTTCTACCTTTTGCTTGGTTGGGATAGGTGTGCCTGATAAAGCAAGCACTAGCTGGCATGAAAGGAGGACGAGTGGTGAATTGTTACTGGTTATTCTCGAGCTTATGTGTGCATGCTAGTGGGTCTTGCTTCATTGGTGTATTTGTGATGTGAGGAGGCATGGGAAAAGGAACCTATAGTATTTGAGAAAAACGTGCTTAAAGTTTCGCAAATATTTAGGAGGCATGGGAAAGGGGACCAAAATAGCATCCAAGTATTATTTTGAGAAAAACGCGTTTGAAAATTTTGCAAATATTTACACTATTCTTGTGTCTAATAAAGAGGTCACCCTCCAGTGCACTTACTATACCTCAAAGTACCAAGAAAGTGAAAAATCTCAAATTTGATTGTGTGACCCTATAAGTCCCTTTTCCCATGCCCCCTCACATTTAATGAATGAACTCTGCTTTCATTGGTGATCTTTGCTTAAATGTAGTGTTTTGGTTATTCTGTTTCGTTGCTGATTTTAATTGGAACAATTAAGTTTATAATGTCAGCTAAAATTTAATTATAAAATGAGATTAAGTTAATACTCTCTTGTGATGTTTTTGTTCATCGAGGCAAGTTATCTTCCCTCATCCTCGTAAAAGTATGAGAGGCAGGCCAGTGCCACCTGTACATGTTATGAGGGAGGGAGGGAGAGAGGGGGAGAGAGAGAGTGATGAAATAAAACACACAAACAAACATTATTCTACATCTCTAGCTTACCCAGAAGAGTCCAGCGATTATTGCTCCACTGAACTGCAAAGCAATAAATGATGGTATATCACGTCTAATTGGACCGGTACTAGCTCCATGTATGAGACCTCCATAAAAATTCAGTAAGAGACCCAGTGCAGTAAGGAACAGGGCGCCCAAAAAGGTGGTCTAGATTCAGTTTATAGTCAAGGTAATAAACATACAGAGTATTTAGTGAGCTAAGTAAAAATTTGAGCCGCTGCACTGTCATTTGAAAGCAAGCCTGGCCAATTCTGAATAAAAATTTAGTGTCCATAAGTTCAACCAGTCCCTGGTCTAGTGGAGCCATCCGTGTACCTGGTCAAGCATGACTAGGTAAAAGGCAGAGCTACTTTGCATAGCAGGAGTAGATACATAGATATCTAGCCTTGAGAAGTAGGGGTGGTAGATAAAAAGCTCTTTCATCTGCCTACCTGAGGGGCATTTATACATAATTAGCAACTATTTGCTGGTTGTGAGGATACAGTTGCTCCCAAGATGGCAGAGACTTGCTTGTTTCTGTCCATAATGGCGTGGATGACTGCTGTGATGAGCATGATTGGTGTGACCAGGATCACCATCCACCAGGAGTAACGGCGAGAGCCATCTGCTGGTATATTGCTGTATAGAGTGGAAATCAGACTGTATAGTACTGGTATTCATGCATACTAGAAGTAACCTCTCCCTCCCCCGCCCCCCTTCTCTCTCTCTCATAAGAACAAAATTAATGACTTACAACTGGTCAACTTCTATGCCGAATCCAACAATAATTAGAAGCCACCCTAAAGCCACGAGTCCAGCCAAAACCAGAGCAGACTGTATGGGAAGAAATGAAAGTAAACTTCTATTTGTATACTAAGTATGATGATCATTTTACTGTGTCCCCCAAAATGATTTAAATTTGGCAATTTGAATGTTACATATCCTAACATGTTAACTACTATTTAAATTTTGTCATTTTTTCACATAATTGCCAAATTAAAACCCTCACCAAAGTTTTGCACCATACAATACGATATATAACATATGTGTCCTGTACCTTTCTGGCATATCCTGTTAGAACCATGATTATCTTCTCTTTCTCTGATTAACTTCTTGTCGTATATGGTGGAGCTTTCTCTCTCTTTCTCTCCAAGAGTTTGATATATTCAGCTCAACGCCCTCGCTTGCTTTTATACAGCACCCTTGCCACACATGTGTAGGTGTTCATTGCTCATGATGTCACAGTGAGTGGGCAACTTAGCCCTCTTTATCGCTTATTATGTGCATAGACAGAGGGGCTAGGGGAGGGAGGATCTGACATCCTCTTGTAAATAGCTAGAGAATTCAACCCCAAGTTCAGTTTAGAGGTTATTGGATGCTAGTACTGACCCCACACTATTCAAAGCCTAGACTGATGACAGAGGAAGTACGACAGGAAGTGATGTATGATGGTGTTGTATACTCTTGGTTGTATGGTAAAGAATTTAATTAAAGTGATCAGGAATGCGGACCCCGCCCACTAGCACAAACTAACATTGCTCGTGGTTGTCCCCATGCAGGCATGCTTTTTGTGCCTCTTTGTTGAGAGGGCTGCTAGATCTTAATGAGAAGATGCAAGATTCAAATTTTGAACTCCATCATAGCTTTCTACTTTGTAAATCAGCCATTTACTGTTGAGCAAAAATAAGAGGGGTCTTCTTGGGGGAAATACAACCTATGTGTTAGAGTCATCCAAAATCCTCAGATCCTTCATCAGACAGCTTGAAACCCAAGCGTTAAGATTCTCAAATTTTATGTACACTGTCTATGGAGGAAATTGCTGGGTGTGGTCTGTCATGTGCTTCCTGTCGTACCTCCTCTGGACTAATGAATAATTAAATTAATAACACTTAAGTTACTGTATTACTGTATGACCCCTTCCCTTATAAGCGAGGAAGGAGGTCATGATTGCTAAGCTCCCAACTGCACTTGGTTGTATTCATGGGGTGTTCATGCTAGCAAGAAAGGACACTTGCTGATAGATTTCTGTATGACCTATACTACCCATTTCCAATTCACCATAACCACAATAATGTCAACCCTATTGTTTGATCCTGAACCCTGAACCCTGAACCCTACCCTCTGCCTAACCCCTACCTATTACTATTGTCCATACATAAATCTATCAGCAAGTGGAACCAGTGGTAACATCATTGCCTGTGAGTGATGTCACAAGCTATGCATTAATTAGTGAGCCTTGAATGTCATTATGCTGCAACTTGGTATGGTTTTTACACTAGTGATGTCACCCGCACGCAGTGCTGTTAAATATTGGTGTTCCTCCTTTATCTTTTCTATGCATGCTAGGCATGCACCGGCCTTTACGGTTCTGCCTTTTGCTTGGTTGGGATAGGTGTGCCTGATAAAGCAAGCACTAGCTGGCATGAATGGAGGATGAGTGGTGAATTGTTACTGGTTATTCTCGAGCTTATGTGTACATGCTAGTGGATCTTGCTTCATTGGTGTATGTAATGAATGAATTCTGCTTTCATTGGTGATCTTTGCTTAAATGTAGTGTTTTGGTTATTCTGTTTCGTTACTGATTTGTCTCTTTTCCCATCGAGGAAAAAAGTTACAATATCACAATTATAATGTAATTGGGACAATAAGAGTTATAATGTCAGCAAAAATTATAAAAAGAGATTAAATTAATAAGCTGTCTTGTGACTTTTTTTGTTCATCGAGGCAAGTTGTCTTCCTCATCCTCATAAAAGTGTGAGAGGCAGGCCAGCACCACCTGTGTGTGTGTGTGTGTGTGTGTGTGTGTGTGTGTGTGTGTGTGTGTGTGTGTGTGTGTGTGTGTGTGTGTGTGTGTGTGTGTGTGTGAGATGAGAGAGAGAGAGAGAGAAAAATATAATTGATACTGTACTATATCCCTAGCTTACCCAGGAGAATCCTGCTATTATTGCTCCACTGAACTGCAGAGCAGTAGATGGCTGTACATCAGCTTGTTGAATAGCAGATGCATGTACAACAAGTCCGTAAACATTCAGTAGGTAGCCCAGCGCAGTGAGGAACACGGCGCCAAAAAAGGTAGTCTGGGTTCAAGTGGTAGTTAAGGTGATAAGTATTTTATGGAGTAGTGAAGGGCAGTCAGTAGACTGAATGAAAAAAAATGCATAATGCAATGACCTAAAAAAAAAAAGAAATTTCAGGTTGCACTGATCAAGTGGAAACCATCCCCGTGCAGATATTTCAACCATGTAAAAAGCATGTAGATTAAAAGGGGTTTCATCCAATTGGATCCCTCCCTCCGTACTTACCAAGTGGCTCGTCACAACTTATAGTAGCTACAGGGAATTATATGTATTTGCTGGTTATGAGGATACGATTGCTCCCAAGATGGCAGAGACGTTCTTGCTTATGTCTATAATGGCGTGGATGACTGCTATGATCAGCATGATTGGTGTGACCAGGATCACAATCCACCACGAGTAACGAAAGGAGCCATCTGCTGGCAAATTTCTGCATGTATGTAATAGGTGCAACATTGAAAAACTGGGAATAGGGAATGTCTGGAGACGCAGGCTACAATTTCAGATTTTGTTGCCTAGGCTGGATGTTTCAATTGAGCTGAATCCACTGTACACAGAACGAAGATCATGACTTACAACTGATCAACTTCTATTCCAAATCCAACAATGATGAGGAACCACCCTATAGCCACAGATACAGCCACTCCTAGAGCAGCCTGTGCAGAATAAGATCATAGGAAGAGATATGACCAAAGTTTGTGGATCTAATTCAAATTTTGTGATTTCATGTAATTTCCAAATTAAACCCTCACCAAAGTTTCCTGCTATGCCTATAGTATAATGCTGTACCTTTCTTGCATATCCTGTTAGAACCATGATCAGCTGCTTCTTTCTCTGATTTCTCTCGGATTAACTTCTTGTTGTAGTTGAGCTTTCTCTCTCTCTTTCTCTGCACGAGTCTGATTTGTTAACCTCAACACTTCACTCGCTTTTATACAATAATCTTGCCTCACATGTAGGTGTGCCTTGCTCATTATGTCACAGTGAGAGTGCAATTTAAGTTTCCGGTGATCCACTGCCGGTTTGTTATTTTGGATCTTTGGAGGAGATATGACCCAACATCCTCTGTTTGTTTCGTAAATAGTTTGGGACCCCATATTTATGTTCAGTGGTTGTC
Source organism: Stappiaceae bacterium (assembly GCA_964291365.2). Taxonomy (GTDB): domain Bacteria; phylum Pseudomonadota; class Alphaproteobacteria; order Rhizobiales; family Stappiaceae; genus JBDWFY01. The sequence goes on along the minus strand of OZ220043.1, from coordinate 439,212 downwards.
TGGGGCTGCTATTAAAGGTCTTTTGTAGCTGGCATTCCGACGTGACTCAACTCTTCCCCAACTGTTGAAGTGATTTAATTAACACATACTCTAACCTTATGTATACACCCCTCCCCTTATAACATGAAAGAGGCTTATTACATGAGCAACAAGGTTTCTCCCAACTACACTTGGTTGTATTCTTGTTATGTTCATATTTGACTTCAATAATTGGATTTCGGTGTTTTCCCAAAGCATAATTCAAGGCAAGATGGGAGAGATGTGAGTGTTGAACCAGACGTAACATCATTGCCTGTGAGTGATGCCACAAGCTACGCATTGATTAGTGAGCCTTGAATGTCATTACGCTGCAACTTGGTGTGGTTTTGATAGAATAAACACTAGTGATGTCACCCGCACACAATGCTGTTAAATACTATGCTAGGCATGAACCGGCCTTTACGGTTCTGCCTTTTGCTTGGGATACGTGTGCCTGATAAAACAAGCACTAGCTGGCATGATAGGAGGATGAGTGGTGAATTATTATCAAGCTCATGTGTGCAAGCTAGTGGTTCATTGGCGTATTTAGTGAATGAACTCTGCTTTCATTCGTGATCTTTACTTAAATGTAGTGTCCTGTTTCGTTGCTGATTTGTCTCTTTTTCCATCGAGGAAAAAGTTACAATATCACAATTATAATGTAATTGGGACAATTAAATTTATAATGTCAGCTAAATTATAAAAAGAGATTAAATTAAGTGACTTTTTTTGTTCATCGAGGCAAGTTATCTTTCCTCATCCTCATAAAAGTATGAGAGGCAGGCCAGTGCCACCTGTACATGTTGTGAGGGAGGGAGAGAGAGAGAGAGAGAGAGAGAGAGAGAGAGAGATGAAATAAAATCACACAAACAAATATTATTCTACATCTCTAGCTTACCCAGAAGAGTCCAGCTATTAATGATCCACAGAACTGCAAAGCAATATGCGAAGGTACATCAATTCTTCTGATACTAGCTAGATTTACGGACACTCCATAGGTGTTCAGTAAGAGACCCAGTGCAGTGAGGAACAAGGCAGCCAAAAATGTGGTCTAGATTCAGTTTATAGTCAAGGTAATAAACATATAGAGTGTTTAGTGAGCTAAGTAAAAATTTGAGCCGCTACACTGTCATTTGAAAGCAAGCCTGGCCAATTCTGAATAAAAATTTAGCGTCCACAAGTTCAACCAGTCCCTGGTCTAGTGGAACCATCCCTGTACCTGGTCAAGCATGACTAGGTAAAAGGCAGAGCTACTTTGCATAGCAGGAGTAGATACATAGATATTTAGCCTTGAGAAGTAGGGGTGGTAGATAAAAGCTCTTTCATCTGCCTACCTAAGGGGCATTTATACATAATTAGCAACTATTTGCTGGTTGTGAGGATACAATTGCTCCCAAGATGGCAGAGACTTGCTTGTTTCTGTCCATAATGGCGTGGATGACTGCTGTGATGAGCATGATTGGTGTCACCAGGATCACCATCCACCAGGAGTAACGACCAGAGCCATCTACTGGTATATTGCTGTATAGAGTGGAAATCAGACTGTATAGTACTGGTATTCGTGCATACTAGAAGTAACCTCTCCCCCCTTCCTCCCCCCCCCTTCTCTCTCTCATAAGAACAGAATTAATGACTTACAACTGATCAACTTCTATGCCAAATCCAACAATAATTAGAAGCCACCCTAAAGCCACGAGTCCAGCCAAAACTAGAGCAGACTGTATGGGAAGAAATAAAATAAATGAACGTAAATTTCTATTTGTATACTAAGTATGATGAACATTTTACTATGTCCCCCAAAATGATTTGAATTTGGCAATTTAAATGTTGCATATCCTAACATGTTAACTGCTATTTAAATTTTGTCATTTTTTCACGTAATTGCCAAAGTAAAACCTTCACCAAAATTTTGCACCATACAATACGATATGTAACATATGTGTCCTGTACCTTTCTGGCATATCCTGTTAGAACCATGATGATCTTCTCTTTCTCTGATTAACTTCTTGTCGTGTATAGTGGAGCTTTCTCTCTCTTTCTCTCCAAGAGTCTGATATATTCAGCTCAATGCCTCGCTTGCTTTTATACAGCACCCTCATCGCATATGTAGGTGTCCTCGCTCATGATGTCATGTGTAATGAGAATGCACTTTGAGTTTCCTGTGACCCACTGCCAGTGTATTAAGTGGGTCTTGGAGGGAGGGGACAGAGGAGACATGATCTGACATCCTCCACTGGTGTTGTAAATAGTTTGGGACCCCATAGTTCAGTTCACTGTTGTCTGGGACTGCTATTCAAGTTCTTTGTCACTGGCGTTCCAATGTGACTCAAGTCTTCCCCAACAGTGGAAGTGATTTAATTAGTACTTATATCATAACAGTTTGTATGCACCTCCTTCCCTTATAACTGAGGAAGGAGGCTTATTACATAAGCAGGGAGGTTTCTCCCAACTATACTGGGTTGTATTCTTGGGGTGTTCATATTTGACTTCAGTAATTGGGTTTCAGTGTTCTCCCAAAGCATAATTCAAGGGAAGATGGGAGAGCATGCCTGGTTTGGCCAGGATATTTGGCCACATCACAAAGTGTTTGGTTTCTCCTCTCTTCCACATCAAAGAAAGTACATTGTACATGTAGAACTGAAGCCTTGTATGGCCTACATACAAGCCTAATATATACATGTATGCTTGGGGCTGCATCTTGCTGATTCGGTATACATCATGTACACATCTTTTACATGTGCACATGGTGGATTTTAGCTTGAGAAGGCCTTCAGCCAGATCCCCAAAGACTGTGAGCAGAAGTCCACACTGAGAGAGAAGTTTGTGAGAAAATCCTTTGCAAGACTCATGGTACAATCATTGCTCTGTTTGTGTATGCCATGCGCCATTATTAGGACATTATACATTTAATTGATTGCAGCTGTCTGAACAAGTGGATGCTAAACAGAAGCAGCAACTAGAGGAGGAATGCTCCGCCTTAATCTCCACTCACCTGGCGGTGGCGATGCCTAAGCTGGTATACCTGGGCCTCACTGACATCATCAAATGTATGTACACTATACAGTGAGTTCCTGAGGTTCTTCCTGAAATGGATGTCTTATCGATCACTAGGCCTCTACGAAGACTGGGAACTAGCCCCACTTACTCTGTCCGACTTCCACAAGGATTGGTTCACTCAGCATCACTCTATGGTGGTTGAGCAAGCTGCTGAGTTGGCAGAAGCTAAAAAAGATCACAGTGATAGTCGTGACATCGCTCTGGGATGGGCGGGGCTTGCTGCCATCCAGGTGGCCGAGGGGAAGTGGAAGGAGGCTAAGAGCTCTCTTGAAAGAGGTGAATGTCTACAATACTTAAGCTGGTAGCCCAGCTATTGTAGACTTAGGAGTGTGTATTGAGATTATTTTACTGCAGCTGTTAAACAGAGTAATGTGCCCAGTGAGTGCTGGTTACTCTCTGCGTATGTTCACCTTCGTCTCCGTGACTACCACACTGCAGACCAGGCAGCAAGAAAAGGTCAGAGTTCCAAAATGTACTTAGCTCTCTCTAATTATGAGTACAATCTTGGTTTCTTTCATTCAGCTCTCTTGGCCACTCCAAAATCAGCCAAATTCTTAAAAACAGAACTGGAATTTTGTTCTAAGTAGGTCATTTAAATAATTAGCTACTTGTATGTATTTTTTTTTCTTTAGACTGCTCCAGTGTAAGGCTTGTCTTGGTACAAAGGATGAGGCTCGTGTACAAGAAGCTTTAAGTATACTCTCAAAGGTATGTGTGGTTTATGTTTGCAACTGTGTCCAGTATCATGTGTGATATATTGCACATGTAGCTTGATCAAGCTGGGTCATGTGATATTCACGTGACTACATGTTTGGTTAAGGTGCACCTGTTACAAGATGATGTTCAGAAGGCATCAGAGGTACATGTATACAGATGCATACATATATATTGACCAGTTCCACCTCCTGCTCTTTTATTAATGGCTACTTTTTTCCAGGCTTTGCAAAGGCTTGTGGACAGTTTGGGAGCTGACCATTTTCAAGTTCTCGTTCTTCAAGCTGAGTCTCAACTTGCTCAACAGGATTATCCAGCTGCACTCTCCAGGTATGTGTACAACATCTTGTGTGATTCAGGGGTGCATTTAGAATTTTGTACAAGGGGGGCCGGGCAAAACAAATGTTGAGGAATTTCAGGGGGGGGGGGCGAAGCTACGTACCTTGGTGTACTATAAGTAACAGCTATTATTATTAAATTAATACTCGCTACATGTATCTCAAGGGGGGCGAGTGCCCTCCCCCCGCCCCCCCCCTAAATGCACCCCTGTAATTGATGGAGTTTGCGTGAACTTGGCTCACAAAATTTTTTTTTTTGCTTATTTCTCAGCATTGAGTCAGCTCTGAGTAAGAAGGAAGGTTCTCCTCTCTGTCTCTTTATGAAGGGAAACGTTCTCTGGAGCTCAAATGATCCAGACAAGAAGGCTGCCTACGCCACTCTCCTACAGGTAAGACTATTTAAATACCACAATAATATGCCCAGAATTATTAAATAGCTAATATAGTCTCGTCCCCAGACCCCACCCTCTGCGAGGAAAAGGGTCTGGTGACAGTTGAACGTTTTCTTGGTTTTTGCAAGCTCAGCAGTCGTGTTTTCGCATAAGCCAATCAGATTGCAGCTCTATGATTTTCATGTGACTTTGTATCCCGTTTGGTAGCAACGTTGTACAAGGTCAGCTGTCTTGGTTTACCTCTAGCCAATCAGAATGCAGCTCTACAATTTGTATTCCATTTGTGTAGCGATGTACAACTGGTGCATGATTGATTGCATAACATTGCGGTTAAGTCACGCGCCAGTACAACCAAGAAACCGTTCCAATGTAACCAGACCTTTTCCTGCACGGGGATTTGGGTCTGGGAACGAGACTATAGCTAATATTAACTAGAAGGGGAATCCCCTTGTATTGTTGGGTGATTATTGTGTACATTATACTCTACCGTGCAGGCAGCCAAAGCTGATCCCCTCAATCCCGATGTGTTTCTCCTGCTGGGTCACTACCAGAGAACGATCAGCAAAGACTTCAAGTAAATAATAACGTTTCTTTCTATTTAGCTATGGATGTTTATTTTTCGAGTTTTGTTCACTCAGGAGAGCAATCAAGTGCTATCAGAAGGTGCTTGACCTGCAGTCTGTCAATACGGAGGCTGCCATGTGTCTTGGTGATGTTCTCACGGCAACAGGAGAGGAGGTGAGTTGTTATTTTGTCCTGTTTAGTGTGAGATTTTTTCTTCTACTTTAGGATGAAGCTTTTGAAGTCTATTCAAAGGTGGTGTCCAGTGCTCTGATATCTAAGTAAGCGCACAAAACATTGTATAGTGTAGTGTATTGGCCTTGAAGCTCCCCTTGATGTTTCATGTTGCCATAGAGCTAAGCTTGCCTGGCTCAGAATGGGTCTCTACCAACTCAAGAAAGGGCAGCACACTGAGGCAATAAAAAGGTAGGATTAATTTCACAGAATGGTGTTTTACTTGCATACAGTGTTATGCACCTGTGGCATTTGTGGTTTGATCTAATCCATGCAGCTTTCAAAATGTTCTGGCAGCTGATCCTGATGATAGGTAAGCTATACTGAGTGTAACTGGTGCTATCACATTTTTGTTGTGTGCACTTCCTGTAGGCAAGGTTGGGAGTGTCTTGGAGAGGCGTACTTGGCTAGAGGGAGCTACAACTCAGCGCTCAGGACGTTCAACAAAGTGCTAGAGGTTCGTCTTGATTGCGCTGTAATAGATTTTGTATAATTATGTTGACCCAACTGCAGATGGAGCCCAACTCCTTGTACTCTTTATACCAGTAAGACAATTATCGCATAAAGTTTCTATAGTAGCAGTGGCGTAGCCAAGGGCGGGCCTGGTAGGGCCAGGCCCGACCAATCTTCTGTGGTGCCCTACCAAATGAGGCTCGATTGCCTGCCTATGTATACTATAAATATATGTACTTACAGATAAATCATCTGTTCTTGCATGAAAAAGCCCTGACAGTTTCCCCAAAACATAAGAAATTGGTAGAATTAGCCCTGAATAAGAGCTTGTGTCCATCGAAAACTGTTTGCACTATGTTAATTAGGGGGTGTGATCACTTTTTAACAACCGCTTACCATACTTGTGCCCTACCATCTTCAGTGGTCTAGCTACGCCACTGTATAGTAGTATAGCCTCGTCTCCAGGTCCATTCCCAGCTTTTCAATGTTGCACACTGTCTTTTCAGCATGCAACATTGAAAAACTAGGAATGGGCCTGAGGACGAGGCTATAGTAACAAGCTTTTGGAGAGATTTACCATGCACTCCAGTAACCTTTGTCTCTCTAGAATGACTAACTAGAAAGTAACATTGAATTTTCAGATGAGGTAATTTGTGACAATATTTCATGCAGGATTGCCTGCATCAAGCAGGCACTTGGTGCACTTCAGGAATCTGTCTCTGAATTCTCTACTGTACTAGAGATGGAGCCATCTTACGTCCCTGCTCTAAAAGGTCTGTACACTTTTGTATTTCATGGTGTGTGCGTACCAGAAATTTATATATAATATATAATAATTAGGCATGATTGTGTAATGTTTAATTAACTATTTGTGGTAGTGTGCACATGTATGTGAACTGGTTAAGTATTCAGTGGTGACTACGTTATCAAGTCTTGTGATGATACTGACTCTACTTTGATAGCATTTTACATAAGGATGTGTGAAAGCATGCCTATTATCAATAATCATGCTGTGCAGATATCGGCCGGTGAACCAGGTAGGTTACTAAAAATATTATGTGTATAAATGTGTCCGGTTTGTATAAATGTGTCCGGTTTTGCATACTGCCAGACATGTTGGAGTCAGCCTAGTCCAGTTTTTGCATGCACACTTCCTTTTTTGAGTTTTGAGGTTACGCTGGGGCCATTCCGTTCTTAGTGTGTGGCACGTACACCGAGTACTTCCTGCGGGAAGGTCAAGTTGACCACACCCACACTATCACTTGCGATTTCGAGGAGACATGGCGGACCCGCGAGAGGCCGAGATCACAGCGCTTTCGACACGAAGCGCAAGCCTAGCATTATCTTCAGCAGCTGCGAGCGGCATAGCGGACTCCCAAATGTCGACAACTTCGCCATCGACTACTCCAAATGGAGCGCATCGAAGCGAGCCGGGCGAACCAGCTGCAGAGCCCCTGCCGGCGCCGTATATCGACCTATTGCTGCTAGGCAAGACTGGGATGGGCAAGAGTACGACGGGCGATAAGCTTCTGGCGGCAGACCCCTACAAGGTGAACTATATCGGCAAGCAGCAGGCGTTGAAAGAGGAGGAGGTTATCAAGGAATCGAACGAAAAGAGGCAGTTTAGCTGCGATGACATCACACTATGGAAGCTCTCCAGTGATGGAGACTATAAGAAAGCTAAGGAGCGTATCAAGAGGATTGTCTTTCAGCGCTCGATTGAAGGAGAGAATATTTACGATCCTGACAGAGAGGACGTGGAATCGGTGACGAAAGATTGTGAGCTGCTAGCAAATGAGACATCAAGAATTCGAGTGCTAGATGTACCTGGATTCTCTGGTAGCGATACTATTGCCCTAGCTCAAAGTGATGCTCCCATTGGGCTTAATCCCCTACAGGAAGGTGCATGTAATGTACAGCAGGCCAACCTAGGTGTCATGAGGCAGATTCTCCGCATTCAGGCTGAAAAAGGGCTGATTTTTCGTCGTATTCTCTACTTCCTTCCAACTAGAGGTCCACCCGATCGTGCCGATGCAGCCCTACAGTCTGAGTTTCGCGTGATGAAATATTTCTTTGGACGTGCCATATTCGAGTGTATGGTAATAGTAGCAACAATGCCGTCTAGTGTTAGCAAGAAGGGTGTTTTTACAAGTAGAGATATTGCCAAAACGAAGAGGGTGGTTACTCTCGCATTAGAACGGACATTTAATCCACAGATGGGCAGTGATAGTGCAGAACAACCTACCAAACCACCAGATCCTCCCATTATCTATGTATCGCTTGAAGAGACTGGAACGGAAATATACGATAAGCTTTTATCTCATGATGTGGAACAAAAGGATGGACTCCAGCTGAAATTTGACGAAGATGCATGTGCTCGTTGTGCACTCAAAGTCGGTTACTTCATGAAGGAGAGGGTGGTATGCATCATGGACGATAATGGCATACAGAAGAGGATGGCTTATGACGAATCAAAATGTCACACGGTGATCAAACCAAAATACTCTCGACTTCAGAAAGTGATGGGCGGTATAGCCTATATTGTTTTGCTCGGAATTCCAAAGTTAGCTAGAGCAAAGTGGCCAGGCTTCTTCAATAGTGATGAAGAGTGTGCAGATTGCAAGATGCCACCGGGCAGTGTGGGGTGTGTGAGAGTTGGACAATTTTCTCAAACCATAGGGAAAGAAGTAGACCACAGCAGTGAACTGGATAGGATTGAAATCGTACATGGAAGAGACACGGATCAAACTTAATGTGTTTGTGTGATTTTGTATGCCTAAAATTAATGTTTTTTTTTTTTTATGTAACTATAATATCTTGAAACCTCATACTAGTACAAAAGTTTTAGCTGTGTGCATGTGACAGTGAATCATGTCAGATCAGAGTGTTATTATAACAATAGCAGGAGTATGCAAGGTATTAGGGGATTTCCCAGGTTAATCCCCTTGGGGGTGGGGCACCAGCACCAGGTATTGCTGCACTTTTATCTTGTGTGCAAGATGGCTGGGCAGGCAGCTGCCTCTCCTGTGGAGTTGAGATCAATTCAGCAATGTGCTAACAATGGTATCATTGACTACTATGACATTATGGTCATCGGTAGGACTGGTATGGGCAAGAGCACTACCTCGGATAAGCTGGTCATTGCAAACTTGGACAATCGGGACTACGGAGGAGAGCAACACTCAGATGAATCTGTGGAAGGAGCACGAATGGCACTGAGTGATCTGAGCATGTGGCTGATCTCGGATGCAGAAGGAGAGATGGATCGAGTTACTATGCGTCTCAAGAATCTGGTGATGTTTCGAGGCTTGGAAAAACCACATGAAGAAGTGAATACTTTCTACAATTTGCAAGATGGACAGGCGACCACCAAATCCCAGCTCATTTCGAATGAGACTACAAAAGTGAGGGTCTTGGATGTTCCGGGATTTTTTGGAGCAGAGCAAAAATCTTCTGGAGCAGGTTCTGCTAAAGAGACTGAATCAGCAGAAAGGGTTACTTCAAAGGGCCTTGCCATCATGCGAGAAGTGCTACGCATTCAAGCTACAATGCAAATGAACTTTAGACGTATTGTCTACTTCATTCCTGAGAGAGGCCCACTCGAGCGTGCCCACCAAGTGCTACAGATCGAAATGGAGTTCATGGTGCACTATTTTGGAAAGTCGATCTTTGATTGCATGGTGCTTGTAGCCACAGTGAATCCAGACATCTACCAGTACATACCACCTAGTGTTGTCCCCTTTTCAAATGATGCTGAGCAAAAGACAAGAAGAAAGTTCCAAGAAACTCTTTCTCATGTGCTGCCTCAAGGCGAGCTGCTGCCTATTGAGAAACCTCCTATTATTTTCCTTTCCATGAACGACTCTTGTGAAGACATCTACTGGAAAATTAAGCATGCCCCTGTAATCATTGACAAAGTAAGATTGGCATTTGATTATCCCACTTGCTCTCGCTGCGGAATCAAGGCAAAATTCATCCGAGATAAACAGACAAAAGTCGCTTGCTATGCAGGAGAAGATCCCACAAAATCAATTCCATATGAAGAATCTCTCTGCCATCCACTGATTATACCAAAGTACTGGGAGATAACCAAAGTTGTTGGAGGGATTGCGCACTTCATTACAAGGAAAAAATTCTTAGGGAAGTGGCCAAACTTTCACAACCCCGACGATGAGATATGTATTAATTGCAGGCAGATACCTGGTACACGAGGCTGCCTACTAGTCAACTCGCGCTATAAGCCAAGGGGCCAAGATGGAGAGCTAGTTGTTGATCATCACTGTGATCTGACAGAGCAAGTGGTTCTTGAAGTAGATGAGGAACATGTTTGAATTGCAGTATACCAGCTTCCTCAGTTCTTAATTGCAAGGATAATTTATTATTACTGTACTTTGGCTGCATAGTTAATAATTACTGTAGAAAATTTTAATGATGTAGCTATTGTGTGCTGATCCTATTTCCCCCTATAATATTATAATATTAATTTTCATTGTCTGTTTCACCTGCCAAACCTATGAGGGTGAATACCATAGCTACTATTAATAATCACAGTACACCTGATCATCATGAATACCATAGTGGTTGTCATGGTAATGGTGGATGGTTTCACCTTTCACCTCACCTCAACACCCACAGGGCTGTTTACCGCTAGGGCTCGCTATCCCAGTTCCTATTTATACAGTATAGTAGATCTAGTGTCAGATAGTAGGTGGGTTTTCTCCCCAGTGTTTCATATACATAGCTAAGAGCCCTTGTTTACAGTGTTTGTAAAGGTCACATGACATTTCTAACGGCTGAACGTGTCAAATAGCTATTCACTAGCTGCTAGGTGTTCAAGGATGGCCACTTCATTCTCTAAGGGTGACTCGCAAGAGTTTGTCAAGGTGAAGCCTATGATCCAGCAAGGAATTGAAGACAGTATAGTTGAGTACTATGACATCATGATCATTGGTAGAACGGGAATGGGAAAGAGCACTACCTCTGATAAGCTGGTCATAGCCAACCTTAAGAATCTTGACTACCGTGGGGAACCTTATGTTGAGGAGACAGTGGAAGGAGGTCGAATGGTGATGAGTGATCTGAGCATCTGGCTGATTTCTGATGCTGATGGAGAGATAGACAGAGTTACTCAACGTCTAAAAAATCTTGTCATGTTTCGTGGCTTAGAAAATCCGCACAAAGAAGTAAATGGCTTCTACATGAAGCAAAGTAAACAGACCACCAAATCCCAGCTTATTTCGAATGAGACCACCACGGTACGAATCTTAGATGTTCCTGGATTCTTTGGAAAGGATTGTGTCAGACACCCCCAAGCTGCTTCAGCAAATGTCACCGCGAAAGGTCTTGCTATCATGAGAGAGGTCCTGCGTATCCAAGCTGCAATGAGAATGAATTTCAAGCGCATTCTCTACTTCATTCCTGAGAGGGGCCCACTTGAGAGATGCCACGAGATACTGCGTATGGAGCTGGAGCAGATGGTACACTACTTTGGGAAGTCCATTTTTGATTGTATGGTGCTTATTGCAACAGTGAACCCCGACGTCTACCAATACCTTCAGCCTGGAGTTACACCTTTCTCCAATGATGCTGAGATGAAAACACGCACAAAATTCCAGGAAGCTCTTAGCTGTGTGCTTCCAGCTGGTGAGCAGCTACCCAACCTGAAGCCACCAATCGTCTTCATTTCGATGAACGATACATGTGAGGACATCTACGCAAAGATCAAGAGTGCCCCTGTAATCTGTGATGGAATGAGGTTGGAGTTCAGTCATCAGACATGTGCTCGGTGTGGCATCAAAGCAAAATTCCTTGGGGAGGGAGAGAAGAAAGTCAAGGTTGCCTGCTATGTTGGGGAGGATCCATCACAGTCCACACCATATGAAGAATCCCTTTGTCATCCGATGATCATATCAAAGTACTGGAAAATCACAAAGGTGCTGGGTGGAATCGCTCATGTCATTACGGGAAAGAAATTCTTAGGGAAGTGGCCAGACTTTCGTAATCCAGATGACGAGATATGTGTCAAGTGTGGAGAAGTGCCTGGAAAACGAGGTTGCTTGCCAGTGAACTCTTACTATGAACTCAAAGGGGGACGGCTAAAAGTTGACCACAAGTGTGATCCAGATGAGCCAGTACTAGTCAAATTTGAAAGCAGCGGTGATGAGCACCAGAATGTTCACCATGAACCTCAATCACCTGGACATGTGGCAGTAACAATCAACAACTAGCCATTGGTGCTATCAAGAGTAAATCAAGACAGATACATGAAATGAGGGTCTATCAGATAATACTCGTGTTTGGCAAGTATATTTATTACGTTGTTCAATGTTTTTACGTCATTCTTATACGTATATGATTTTGTGGATCATTCTGATGTGTTCACTTCTTGTTTTATGGCTTGTAAGTTATCTAAATAATTACATCCCTTACTGGCCAGAGTGATTACTACCCGCAATATTACAATGCAAGATTCCTATGCCAGATAAAAGCCCAAGTGGGTGGGAATGCACTTGCTGCAGACCACTAGGTAGTATAGTACAGCATAAGCATAGATATTATAGACTACGCGTATACGTACAATATACGTAAACGGGATTGGAAACAGCTCACGTGAGCCATAGAGTTAATATAATACAAATCATGGCGGGACACTCCGTGTCGCCCTGACCGAGGCAGCTGAATGAGGTTCTACTCAAGCCAGTGTTAGTGCTATGGCTAAGTTGAGGCAACGAAATGAAAGCTCTATGATCGAAGAATACTACTAGCAACATTATGTGAAGAGCGCAACTATCTATCACAGTCTTTTCTGGGGACAAAGTTGCTCGCTACTGTTTCAGTCGCCTCGTCCATACTTGCTCCATAGAACGCTGTACAAAACCACTTTTGGGACTGTATCTCGTCTCGCGTGGTAGTAGCTACCAAAAACAGAAGCTCAAAGTCAAAGTATGGTGACTCTGCACTGGGATAGCCACTTTTTGGAGACTATGTTGCTACCGTTGGCCCAGAAACCTCGAAAAACACCAAAAACGACGCCATTTTGAAGTCGCCTTGTTGTTGGGACTAGAACACCTCAGATATGGACAGAAGGAGTTTATCGCCGGTACAGGCGGCTCACAGAAGGCCTTGTCCACTGGAATAGTCTAGTTTTAAGCTTCTAAGTGTTTCTATTTGGTAGATATTCTCGAAAGTATTTGAAAAATGCATGATTTTGGCCATTTTTTGTGATTTTTTGGTGCATTTTTGTGGTTTTTCTTGTAAATCAAGGCGACACGGATCGGATTGCCGCGCCCGCACGTACGTACGTACGTACGTACGTGTTGCTCACGTGAGCTGTTTCCACTCCCGCCCTGTTACGTAGTCTATATTAGCTAGCTATATATACGCTATGCATAAAGTCACATGATGTTATCACCTATTCGTGACTCCCTTTGAATAATAGTTTGATAATTCATTCTTCCATCTATATTGTCATGGCTGCAAACTCAGATACTCCAGATACTGAAGCAGATATCATTGAGTACTATGACATCATGGTCGTAGGTAGGACTGGCATGGGCAAGAGCACTACTTCTGACAAGCTCATAATAGCCAGCCCTGATGGCCGTGATTACCGTGGAGAACAGCACCCTGCTCAAGAAATTGGAAATGAAGGCCAAATGCAGATGAGTGACCTTTGTGTGTGGCTAGTCCCTGAAGGTGCAAAAGATGAAATAGAAAGGCATTTGAAAGATCTTGTCATGGCCCGAAGCTTGGAGAAGCCACATGAACAGGTGACAGATATGTATAAGGGATCAAATACATCTACAACTCGATGTCAGGTTTTCTCCAATGAGACAACGAAGATTCGGATCATTGATGTTCCTGGATTTTTTGGAGAAGATCTTGGTGAAATGCCAAAGCAAGAAACTGCAAGTAAAGTCACCATTACAGGTGTCCGTATCATGCGAGAGATCTTGCGTATTCAGGCTTTGTTAAGAATGCGTTTCAGGCGCGTTATCTATTTCATTCCAGAGCGTGGCCCACTTGAGCGACCGCATAAGGTACTGCAGATGGAGCTGGAGCAAATGTTGCACTATTTTGGAAAAGCAATATTTGATTGTATGGTGCTCATTGCTACACAGCCTGCAAGTGTGTATAGGTATTTTCCTAAGAATCAAAATGTAATTCCTTGGTCAGATGAGGATTACACAACTACTAGAGAGAATTTTGTGATTATCCTTGGGCGTGCGCTTTCTGAAGATGTTGGATCTGATAATGCTATACCTCCAATTGTTTTCATTTCAATGCTGGATTCCTGTGAGGATGTGATGAAAAAAATTAAAGATGCTCCAGTTATCTCTCAACAGTTGACAATACCATTTGAATGTCAAGCTTGTAGTCGTTGTGGTCTTAAAGCAAAATGGTTGAGAAATAAGGAGAATAAGAAAGTAAAGGTTGCTTGCTATGCTGGAGAAGATCCCTCACTATCTATACCATACGAAGAGTCTCGATGTCATCCAATGATAGTTCCAAAGTACTACGAGATTACAAAGATAATTGGAGGAATAGCCCATGTTATTACCAGGAGGAAGTACATAGGAAAATGGCCTGATTTTCATAATGATGATGATGAGATATGCATTGCCTGTAACCAAATACCGGGAACTCAGGGGTGTAAAAATGTCAAGACAAACTACATATACAAAGATCAATTTCTCTATTATGTGGATCACAAAGGAGATCCAAATGAACCAATATTCATTGAAGGGGAGGATCCCGATGAACATCGACAGCTATGTAGAACCGAGGACAAAACTTTCGATGTGGCGCAGCAGGATATTGATCCAGACCAAGGAGAAGCCACTGCCACTGGTCGTGATCAATCACCAGAACCTGAGCAGAGAGAGATAACTGTTACCATCGAATCACAACGGTCAGCAGATTCACCAGCCAATGTAGGAGAGGCTGCTTATCATAATGTTACAAGTGATGCCGATGGGGATTGATGTTTATCTAAGTTGTGTTTATTGTTTATAGGTTTTAATATTGTTTGTCACTGATTGAGGTGATCATGCCCAAACAAGGCTGTAGTAATTATTATGCCTTGACCACTATTGTTTGTATGTACCGTGAATACTTTGTGTATAGTGAAGCCTATGTACATGCAACCAACTGACCAAGAGATCGTCCTCAAAAATAGTTGTGTGGGGCTGTACACTTGCAGTTTACACGCTACATGTATACTATATAAACTGTTGTCAACCACTAAGTCAGGTCCACACTGTATATGAATACTTTTGGCTAAGTCCACACAATCTTATATAAATACTTTTGGCTATGTGATGGCCGACTGTGAGCGAGTCACATGACCACTTCCAGCTGTGTACGTATAGTGTGCTGTATTTAGTAGTAGGTGGATCCTAGTGGTGATGTTCAGGCTTTTATCTCTACAATACTAAGAGTGTCTATTGTTTGCCATGGCTGCAGATATTGACTACTATGATATCATGATCATAGGCAGGACAGGCATGGGCAAAAGTACTACTGCTGATAAGATCATAATAGCCAACCCTGATCATCATGATTATACTGGGGAACAACATCCCGATGAAATAATGGAGGGAGGGCAACTAAAGATGAGTGACCTTGGTGTATGGCTGATTTCTGATGCAGAAGATGAGATCGAACGAGTCACAACACGTTTAAAAAATCTTGTCTTTTATCGAAGCCTAGATAAACCACATGATTATGTCAACTCGCTGTACAATAAGAAAGCAAAGATGGCAACACTGAAGCCTCAGCTGATTTCCAATGAAACTACAAAGGTACGGGTGCTGGATATTCCGGGATTTTTTGGAAAGGAGATGGGTACTAAAGATGGCCAAAAAACTGGTGAAAAGGTCACCAAAACAGGTCTGTGCATCATGCGGAAAATCTTACGAATTCAGTCCACAATGCGAATGAAGTTTAGGCGAATAATCTACTTTATTCCAGAAAGAGGTCCACTCGAGCGATCGCATAAAGGATTGCAGATGGAGCTGGAGCAGATGGTGCACTATTTTGGAAAGTCAATCTTTGAATGCATGGTGCTTGTTGCCACAGTGAATCCTGACGTCTATCAGTATCTGCCTCCTGATATCGTTCCCTTTTCTCATGCTGCAAAGCTGTCAACTCGGGAAATGTTTCAAGAAGCTCTCAAAGAAGTGCTCCCTGAAGGGACAATGTTCCCTGACGATAAGCCTCCTATTGTTTTCATGTCAATGAATGATTCGTGTGAAGATGTAATGAAGAAGATTGAAGATGCTCCAGTGATTTGTGATGAGTTGAAGTTGGCATTTGACTATCGTACGTGCATTCGTTGCGGCCTGAAAGCAAAGATATTGACATACAAAACCGATAGAAAAAGGAGAGTTGCCTGCTACGCTGGTGAGGACCCTTCTGTGGCAATGCCATATGAAGAGTCACACTGCCATCCCTTGATCATATCAAAGCACTGGACCATCACAAAAATCGTGGGAGGAATAGTTCACTTTGTTACAGCGGGAAAGTTCATTGATCGTGGCTGGTGGCCAGATTTCCGTAACCCAGATGACGAGATTTGTATTAAATGTCGAAGAGTACCAGGAGTGCCAGGTCAGTGTGGCTGCACGAAGGTTGGCAGTCGCTATGAAGGAGTCTTGGTAGATCACGCACCGACAGAGCCTGTTCCTGTTGCCAACCAAGAGCAACCTGGAGAAATTGCAATAAACTTGGAGCAACATCATGAAGACATTGAAGCTGATGAGCATAGACATCATGAGCAGCAACAACCGCTAGCTGCTGAGAACACAGAGGAAAATGCCAGTGCAAATAATGAGCATGCACAACAGCAGCAAATTCAAGATGATCCAAGACAAATTCCTGCAGAGCCTCAACAGACCGCTATTCCCATAGACCAAGTGCAGGGGCAAGAACAGCCTGGCACTTTCGATGTAGGTACCCCTGATTTGAAGGGATAGGTAGAACGCTTCTGTGTGCTCACCATGATAGTACGACTCTATTTGTGTAGTGCAAAGTTATCCTTATGTGCTCCTTAAGTTAGTAACTTCTTACTGATATTAATAACCTTTTGGCCAATAAAATATTGAGAATGTCTTAGTGCACATGTATACTTTGATACAATTTTCTGACTGTAGAGATAACATCAACATCCATAGCCCACTACATGGTATTCGGTACTTAGCAATCCCTTGCCTGGGATTAGATGTGGAATGTATTTAAGATTTTTATCTACAATGAGATTGAATATAGGGGACTTTTCTTGTTCACTAATTAATAATTGAACTAATATGGTGCTACTACTATGGTGGAGCTCAAGTCCAACCATGTGATACAATACAGGCCCAGCTGAGATATGAATAGCTAGTTGTACTGAAACTATGAGTTCAACTAATGAGGGCTTGATGTATTATTATAGCCATAGTTTACACTGTACTATTATCAGATATGCAGTATTAATCACATGCACACTTGAATCTTCCCTGGATAGCATATTCAGCTATCACCATAGCCAGACCAACAACTCCAATACTTGAAGGAGTTGAAATAAACATCATTGACTACCATGACATCATGGTCATCGACAAAACTGGAATGGCAAAGAGTACCACTTCAGACAAGCTCATGATGGCACGTCGAAATCACCAACATGAAGGACAGAGAGCTAGTGATGCAATGTTAGCATAATGCAGGTGAAGCTTGGAGATTTCAATATGTGGCGATTTCCGACACTGAAGATGAGTTTGAACAAGTTACGGTGCATTTAAAGAGTTTCAAAGCTTGGAAAAGCCACATCAAGGAGTGAATAATCTGTACAAGGGATCAATGAAGCCAACATCAAGGTCTCAGGTCGTTTCCAACAGGATTACAAACATGCGGATCTTGGGATTTTTTTGGAAAAGATACTGGTACTGACCATATGTAAATAACAGGCAACAGGGTCATTTTATCCGATCTTCTTATCATGCGAGAAGTGTTATGAATCCAGTCTACAATGCAAATGAAATTTGGGTGGATCATCTACTTCATTCTGGAGAAAGGTCCTCTCGAGCAATTGCATAAAGTCTTGCTGGTGGAGCTGGAGCAGATGGTGCACTACTTTGGAAAGTCAATCTTAGGTGCCATAAATCTATGAAAATGCTTATGTTGAAATACACCATATCAACTCTGACACTTTGTTATGGGACCATCTCTTCGTTTAAAATAGGCATTTGTACATGCATGGGTGCTGTGGGCACGTGCACACCTGTCCCTACAACAATTGTTTATGTATTGTGTGGAGGCTTGGGATCGACCATCTGTGATAGGTCAGAATGTCGTTGTGGTCAGATTATAGTTGACAAACAGGATGAACGTGATCTAAGGATAATGAATATCATGGTGGCGTGTAATCACATGACTTCTTGAAAGTCATATCAGTGGCCGTGGATATTCTGATCTTGTTCATAATGGCCACTGGAAGGAGCAGTTCTTCAACTCAGCAAGGGGGCACCATTGACTACAATGATATCATGATCGTTGGTAAGACAGGCATGGGTAAAACTACCACTGCCGATAAGCTGCTGGTTGCCAACCCTGATGGTCATAATTACCAAGGAGCTGAACATTCTGAACCAACAGTTGAAAGCGAACATGTACGCGCAGATGATCTTAGTATTTGGCTCCTTTCTGATACCCCTAATGAAATCACACGAGTTAAACAGCGGCTTAAGAACTTAATTTTCTTTCGAGGCTTAAATGAGCCGCATGAAGAGATCAACAGGTCTCACTCTGTTGAAGAAGATAGCAATAGACCAACTCTTAGCTTTGAGTTGGTATCCAACGAATCAACAAAGGTGCGTGTCTTGGACGTTCCTGGATTCTTTGGTGAGGGTGATGCGGGTGCATGCATTGCTTCTGCAGGCGAGAAGGCTCAGCATTCCGTCAGTGTGGCTGTGGGAAGAATGCGAATGATCCTGCAGATACAAACAGCTATGCATATGAATTTTCGTCGCATTCTTTATTTTCTTCCTTTGCATGGTGCTTTGAAAAGGTTGGATGCATATCTAGAAACTGAACTCACCACTCTGGCCAAATACTTCGGAAAATCGATCTTTAATTGCATGGTTGTAGCTGCAACAATGCCATCGGAGGCTTTTGAGGATGGTAATCAGGTTACCTTATCTGACAGGGCTATAGCACAAACAAAACAAAATTTTGCGGCTATTCTTTCACGTGTTTTTCCAAATGAAAGAGAATTACCTGATCCGCCAGTTATTTATGTTTCGATGGCAGATACGTGTGAAGCAGTGCTTGCAAAAGTAATGAATGCTCCTGTTGCTTGTGATCATATAGCACTAGAATTTGATACACTGATCTGTGCTCGTTGTGGCAGCAAAGCGAAGGTGGTCAAATCCGAGAAAGTTGCAGTATACACAGATGAAACCGAAACGAATACTATCCCATATGATGAATCCGCTTGCCATCCTTTGTTTATACCTAAGTACACCAAGGTTGATCGAATCCTAGGTGGCATAGCTCATCTTGTCACTTTTGGGCAATTTTTAGGTCGTTGGCCAAGTTTTCGTTCACTCCATGAGGAATGTGTGAGATGTCAGAAAGCACCAGGTTCCCACGGTTGCACACCGGTGAGGACCAGATGTGAAATGTACCGAAAGTATTTCATGGTTGACCACACAAGCAATACTACTGAGCCAATTGTCTTTGAATTCAAGGATGTGACACCAGACCAGAATACCGGTCCTAGACGTGTCATTGCTGAAAGCATTGATGCAAGAAATCCACTTGCAACTCCACCACCAGTTGAGACTGCAACACAAGAAGAAAGAGAAGGACAAGGTGGTGAAGAACCAATACGTCCTCCTCCTTCTCTGACTCAGTCATACTTAGAGTCTAAGGGAACTTGACGATATCATTGCACAAGTTGCGTTTCTGATACTCTGTAGCTATAGGCATTAGTATTACCAAGTTTATGAAGAATTATTTTTTTGTATAATTATCCCAATTAAGTTTGTTTGCTCCTTTCTAATACAGTATCCGCAAGGCATGCTGATTTGATTATGATGTTAACATTGTGTCTGTCCTGCCCTTATGAAGTGTTTATTCATTAATTTTATTCATATAGTATCACATCACATGATCATATTTGTGTTTGCATGCCTGCAGCAGCCCTAGCTGTTTGTCCTGGGTCTTCCCCAGGTTGTGGGCATGATTTAGCAAAGGTGAAAGTGCTTGTTACACAGGTGAGGATCATTGTTTCTACCTTGTCTTAATGAAGGATCCTTCTTTGGCAATGATCCATCACAGTCCACACCATATGAAGAATCCCTTTGTCATCCGATGATCATACCAAAGTACTGGAAAATCACAAAGGTGCTGGGTGGAATTGCTCATGTCATTACAGGAAAGAAATTCTTAGGAAAATGGCCAGACTTTAGTAATCCGGACGATGAGATTTGTGTAAACTGTATGGCAGTACCTGGAACACGAGGCTGCTTGCCAGTCAATACTTACTTTGAACTCAAGGGCGGACAGCTAAATGTTGACCACAAGTGCGACCCAGATGAGCCAGTGCATGTTGAGTTTGAAAGCAGCAGTAATGACCACCAACTGGTTCACCAGGAACCTGAACCAGCTGCCACAGGTGGACATGTGATAGTGACAATTAATAATAATTAGCTGTTAGTTGCTATACACGAAAGAATTAAGGAAGATTTTAATTTGGGACAATACTTGTGTTTGGCAATTATTTAATTTTGGTTTGTGTTCACCGGAACGGAAATATACAATAAGCTTTTATCTCATGATGTGGAACAAAAGGATGGACTTTTAGCTGAAATTCAACGAAGATGCGTGTGCTCATTGTGCACTCAAAGTCGGCTACTTCATGAAGGAGACGGTGATGTGCATCATGGACGATAATGGCATACAGAAGAGGATGGCTTATGATGAATCAAAATGTCACATGGTGATCAAACCAAAATACTCATGACTTCAGAAAGTGATGGGCAGTATAGCCTATATTGTTTTGCTCGGAATTCCAAAGTTAACTAGAGCAAAGTGGCGAGGCTTCTTCAATAGTGATGAAGAGTGTGCAGATTGCAAGAAGCCACCAGGCAGTGTGGGGTGTGTGAGAGTTGGACAAATTTCTCAAACCATAGGGAAAGAAGTAGACCACAGCAGTGAACTGGATAAGATTGAAGTTGTGCAAGGAGATGTTGTTAACCATCCTTGATTTTATAGGATTTTTATTGTGAAAATTATCTATCATTGTAATAATTTAATTAGAATTAGTGTGATGTGCCAGGGCACTTTGACTGACTTGTGCATGGTTGTAATGAAGTTTGGCCATTGATATAGTATACTCCTGATTCAGCACTTAGTGTGTGCTACATGTATGTTGTGAATGTAGTTGGTTCACTGCTACACTGTGGTGGGCCTTAAGACTTTCATAATGTGGTTTTGCTACAGTAGCTAGTCACATGATCAAGCTATAGTATCCGATCCCTTGCACTAACCGTATATTACAATGTGTACATATACTACTAAATTAAATACATTTAAGCTTTAAGTTGTACTATCATGGCTACCTGTGGAGGTGGAATCCAGCAAGGTATCGAAAGTAGCAAGATTGACTACTATGACATTATGGTCATAGGCAGAACAGGAATGGGAAAGAGTACTACTGTTGACAAGCTCCTTATAGCCAATCGTGGGGGTCAAAGCCACCTCCAGGCAGAGCATGTTGATCCAAAGGTGGAACCCAGTGGAGAGCGCATGAAAGCAGATGATCTTACCATGTGGCTGATTTCTGGGGACATCGAAGCTGCTGAAAAACGTTTAAAAAATTTGATCTTTTGTAGAGGTCTTGAATCCTCTCATGAAGAAGTCAACATAATCCATGCATCAAGCCCATCTACCAATAAATGTGAGCTTTTGTCTAACGAAACAACGAAATTACGAATCTTGGATGTCCCTGGCTTTTTTGGTGAGGATGCTGGCAAGGCTACCAAGCACTCTCACCCTGGCCAAAGTCCCACCCTCTGTAGTGCAGCTCAAAACATCGTGCACACTGATCTGGGAATCATGCGAAATATTCTTCAAATCCAGTCTGCCATGGGTATGAAGTTTAAGCGTATTGTATACTTCCTTCCTGAGAAAGGTCCACTAGTTAGAGCAAGCGGGGATTTGCAACTGGAGCTTAAAACGATGATACACTACTTTACTGAATCTATCTTTGATTGCATGGTAGTGGCAGCTACAGTGCATGCTTCAGTCTACAAAAAATTACGTGAAGGTGCTGAAATTTTCGATCAAGATGACCTCCAAAATACGAGGAAATATTTCCAAGAAGCTCTGCGTCATGTTCTTCCAGATAAAAAAGATCTACCAAAGCCGCCTATTGTGTTTTTGTCAATGCTTGATTCATGTGAAGCAATGTTCAATAAGATCGACAGTGCTAAAGTAGCCAAACCGGTTGTGGAACTTGCATTTCAATCCCAAATATGTGCTCGCTGTGGCATCAGGACAAAAGTAATTCATGGAGAGAAAATTGCTTGCTACTATGGTTCGGATCCAGATCAGTCAATCCCGTATAAGCAGTCAACTTGTCATCCCCTTTTTGTGCCCAAATATTCCAAGATCGTCAAGGTATTGGGTGGGATCGCACATGTGCTGACGTTTCATGCTTTTATTGGTAACTGGCCAGGTTTCACAAATATGGAGGAAATTTGCATTAACTGTCGTCAGAATCCAGGCTCTCAAGGCTGTCACCGAATTAAAAAGAAGTACCTTTTCAAAGGCGAGTCACTTCTAGTGGACCACAGCAAGAATGCAAACGAGCCTGTCATTGTGGTTCAAGCTGAAGCTGATAGATATCAAGAAATTGTGATTGACATGGAAGGACAGCAAGCCAAGACGTTGTATGGCGCCGATATTGACAGTAAAGGATAAAAAGAGTGATCCTTGTGCAGTGTGTTTATCAATACATGAAAAACTGTGTGCTCCAGAGAATCCACATATCCTGTTTACTTAGTGCAGTTTTATCTGATTGTGGTTGTGTAGTGCTAGCCCTTGCCTTAAAAATAATATTATTGTGTGTATGTATTCCAGAAGGGTATTTTTGCATGCAGAAATTAATTGTTCATTACCACAGTGGGTATAATCACTGTAATACCAGCAATTGTGGAGCTTTCCCTATTCTTACAAGCAAGCTACATTGCTCATTGTTATCAAGAGTACATGGGATGATATGAGAGGAGGTGGAGGCTATGAATATGATTTCTGCCCTCAAAGTCATGTACTAGTGTATGGCACATACCTGAGGGAAACTTTTTTATGGTCACGTAACTCTATGATGTAATTGTTGTTTAGAGGCGCAAGGCGCTACATGTAGGCTCTTGTTTTAGTGGTAGTATACGAAACTGAATTAATGAAGTTGTATACAAATCTTGTAGTTGTGTAAACTTCACAATGGCTAGCAAGAAGGTAGAGCCTATTGAGTTTGAAAAAAGTGATGTAGTGCACTCATCCATCCAACAAGGCATTGAAGACAACCCTATCAAGTACTATGATATCATGGTGATTGGGAAGACAGGCATGGGAAAGAGTACTACTGCTGACAAAATTGCCATTGCCAATCTCACTGGAGCCAATTACAGAGGAGAGCAGCATTCTGATGAAACATTGGAAGGAGATAAGATGACTTTAAGTGATCTGTCAATGTGGTTGATTTCGGGAGCTGAAGGTGAAATGGATCGAGTAACAAGACGTCTTAAGAATCTGTTGATGTTTCGATCCTTGGAGAAGCCTCACGAGGAAGTGAACAACCACTATCAGACATCTGATGAGCCAACATCAAATTCCCAGCTCTTCTCAAATGAAACAACCACTCTGAGAATCCTGGATGTTCCAGGATTCTTTGGTAGTGAGGGCAACGAAGTACCAGATGCTGAATCGTTAACAACTGCTGAAAGGGCTACTTCTGCTGGGCTTGCTATTATGCGGGAGGTGTTGCGCATTCAAGCTGCAATGACAATGAATTTCAAACGCATTCTTTACTTCATTCCCGAGAGGGGGCCTCTGGTGAGGTCTCACAGGAATCTACAGATGGAGCTGGAGCTAATGGTGCATTTCTTTGGAAAATCAATCTTTGATTGCATGGTGCTAATCACCACTGTTTCTCCTGATGTCTATGAGTTCATTCCTCCCGACGTGACCCCATTCTCTAACGATTCTATGCTGAAAACAAGGAAAAGGTTCCAGGAAGTGGTTGGTCGTATACTTCCTGCCAACGAGCAATTGCCAGAGGATAAGCCCCCAATCATTTCATCTCAATGAACGATTCTGGTAAAGATATTTATGAAAAGATCCTGGATGCTCCTGTGATCTACAATGGAGTACGATTAGCTTTTGATTCTCATACATGTGCACGTTGTGGAACGAAGGCTAAGCTCCTTGGTGAAACAAAAGAAAAAGTTGCCTGCTACATTGGTGGGGATCCTTCAAAGTCCATTCCGTATGATGAGTCTCTCTGTCATCCAATGATTGTTTCAAAGTATTGGAAGATCACAAGAATTGTGGGAGGGATCGCTCACTTTATCACGAGAAAGAAGTACATCGGAAAATGGCCCGATTTTCGTAATCCAGACGACGAAATTTGCATCCAGTGTAAGAAAGTGCCTGGATCACATGGCTGCCAGCGAGTCAATACAATCTACAAACACAAACTTGGAGACTTGCTTGTCGATCATAAGTGCGACCCAAATGAACAAATCAAGGTCAGTTTCATAACTGACCCTGATGAGCAACTTCAGCCAGAGGAGCAGCTGCAACAGTCTGCTGAGACTGAGCATGTTGCTCTGAATGTAGAGGAACCAGACAACTAAACAAGTTGTCCCTCCTCTCCTCTCCTCTCTCTCTCTCTCTCTCTCTCTCTCTCTCTCTCTCTCTCTCTCTCTCTCTCTCTCTCCTCTCTCTCTCCTGCCCCTCTCTCTTCTTAATTACCATAATGTTATTAAGTACTATGTGAACAAGTGTGTGTATGCTTTATTTTGTCCAAATTTTGTACCACACAGTGTATGCTAAGAGTTACCCTTACATTGTATAGTACACTCACTGATTTATTAACTGTCCTCTCATGTGTTTGTTTGTTTATCTTGAGTACTCTATAATATTATCTGTCATCCATATGCCACATATAAAATGTACATGTATCTGTACACTACATCAGTTGTGGCTTGGTACATACATGTAATTGGTTGCAGTTTGTATGTAGGGGTGTATGTGGATCTAGACATACCAGCAAGTGCTCTTACTGTGTTTGCTTGGCTTAATGGCATTATCAGGTGCTATGCACGTGCCAGCAACAGTAGTAGTCACATGATTGTTTACACTACCTGTGAGTAAAGCTGTGCTTTTGGATGATTCTCAGTGGCGTGCCTTTATCATTCTACATATCTCTCTACTATGTCTAGTGCATTTGCAGTTCATCCATGATGGCAGCAAAGCTACCCAAGAGTGTCCCAGCAACTGGTGAGAATGAAGCCATTGACTACTATGACATCATGGTCATAGGCAGGACAGGAATAGGCAAGAGTACTACTGCTGATAAGCTCATAATAGCCAACCCTGATGGTCACGATTACCGTGGAGAGCAGCATGCTGATGAAGCTGTGAATGGAGGAAGGGTGAAAATGAGTGATCTAAGCATGTGGATGCTTTCAAATGCTGATGGTGAGCTAAATCGTGTAACTGCTCGCTTGAAAGATCTTGTCATGTTTCGAAGCTTGGATAATCCACATGCTCAGGTGAATGAAATGTATAGGGGACTGGAGAACCCTACAACTGGGTGTCAGGTGATTTCCAATGAAACCACAAAAATCCGAGTGCTTGATGTTCCTGGATTTTTTGGAGAAGATGTTGGCAGAGCAGGTGGGCAAACGTTAGGAGAGAGGGTCACAGCTTCAGGTCTGCGCATCATGCGGGAGATTTTACGAATTCAGGCTGTATTGCGAATGAAAATCAGGCGAATCATTTACTTCATTCCACAACGTGGTGGTCTTGAGCGACCAGATAAGATCTTGATGATGGAGCTTCAGCAGATGGTTCACTACTTTGGGAGGTCTATCTTTGATTGCATGGTGCTTGCAGCTACGGTTAGTCCTGATGTATATCGCTTTATTTCGGAAAATGTTATTCCATTCATGACCGAGTCTGAAGATAAAACAAGGCGATATTTTCTAGAAGTTCTGTATCAACTATCTCCAGGTGATCCACTCCCTGATGGCAAACCACCTCTCGTCTTTATCTCATTGAATGACACTTGTGAAGCTATTTTGGAAAATATCCAGGAGGCTGCAGTTCTCAGTGACGAGTTGAGGTTAGAATTGGATCAACATACGTGTGTTCGTTGTGGTCTGAAAGCAAAGTTGATACCTGGCGAAAATGATGAAGAGGTAAAGAAAGTTGCCTGCTATGCTGGTGATGATCCTACGACATGTATTCTCTATGAAGAGTCGAAATGCCACCCATACATAAAATCGAAGTATTGGAAGATCACCAAAATTGTCGGAGGAATTGCTCACTTTGTTACGCTGAATAAGTGGGAAGGATGGTGGCCAGACTTTTGTAATCCAGATGACGAGGTATGCGTTGAGTGTGGAGAAGTACCTGGGGAGCCAGGCTGTAAGGTGATAGGGAGCCGTTTCAGACTTTATGATGAGATATACCGTGTCGATCACTCTCATAAAGAGCCAATGGTTGTTGCTGATCAAGAAAATCCTGGAGGGATTGTGGTACAAATGCCAGGAGGAGACCAAGCCGGAGGACATCAGCCTTTAGGTCAGCAGCTGCCACCTGAAGGAGAGAATGCAGCAGCTGAGAACGATCCAAATCAGCCAGTTAATCAGCAACAGAATGAAGGTGACATACCTGTCTCTGCTCATATGGAACTAGACGAGCATGGACAACATGATCAGCTTGCTATTAATATAGAGCAGCATGGTGATGGTAGTATCGACAGGCAGCAGGAGAATGCTGGTCAGGCATTCAGTCAGGGGCAAGCACACTCTCAGCATATGACAGTTCAGAGACCAAGACAAGATACCGCAGATACCGTAACTGATGTTGCGAGTTCACCCAATATCAAGGGATAGACCATATTATTTACAATGTCATGTCCCTCAAATCCTTCCTTTTGATGTTTTTGCAATAGTATATTTGTACCATCAAGAGTACATAAGTCTGAAGGTGTTAACATCATCTGGCATTAAGAGTAGTGTCCTACCCTTGTGATTATGAATATTAATCACATATCAATCACATGATCTGTAGTGTGCATATTTGTGTGTTTGTGCAGCAGCCCTAGCTGCTTGTCCTGGGTCTTTCCCCAAGTTGTGGGCGTGATTTAGCAAAGGTGAAAGTACTGTATCTAGTGCATTGAACCAGTGATGGCTAGTGGTGGTGTCCAAGAAGAAGGTGCCCAGCCTGAAGAATGTGGCTACTACAACATCATGTTAATAGGTACCACTGGACAAGGCAAGAGCACCACTGCTGATAAACTGCTGATTGCAAACCCAAGTCAGCACCAATATGAAGGTGGTGTGCCCCAGAGAGAGCCAGTTCTAAATGAGCAGCATCGCCAGTTGCAGATGGATGACATCACTATGTGGCTTCTTCATGCTAGCAGTGAAGCACCTAATGATTCAAAAGGAAAATTGCTCGAGCAAGACAACCTGCAATGTGCTAAAACCCGAGTCAAATGCCTCGTCTACTTTAGAAATAAGGACGATCCACACAAGAAGGTAAATGATGCACGAGGTTCAAACATGAATATTTTCACCACAACAAAAGAGTGCGAGGTTCTATCAAATGAGACATCCAAAGTACGAGTCATGGATGTGCCTGGTTTCTTTGATGGAGCCTCTCTTAGGCTCAAAGGGCAAAATCCTGAGAGCTCAATCAACAGCTTGCAGATAAACAACCTTGATATCATGCGCAGAATTGTTCGCATTCAGACCACACTTGGCATGAAATTCCATCGAATCTTATACTTTCTACCTTGCCGTGGTCCCCTTGAGAGAGCTAATGCTCATCTTAAGCTTGAGCTTGAGTGGATGAAGCACTACTTTGGTAAGCATATCTTCCAATGTATGGTCCTCGTAGCTACTGTCCCTTCATATATAAGTGAGGATGATGATTATCCTGAGCACAAGAAGTTTCCAGAGAAGATTGTGAAAGCAACAAAGACAATATTCCAAGAAGCATTGGAAGAGGTATTTCATGGTGACGATACTCCTGGTGACAATATTGTTCCAGATCCTCCACTAATTTTTATCTCCATGACCGATTCATGCGAGAAGATTCTTGAGAAAGTTAAGAGAGCCTATGACACAGATGTCCGCCTCAATCTCGAGTTTGATCCAAAGACCTGTGCCCACTGCGGAGTAAGATTCGGTATGGTGAAAGGCCAAAGGGTGACCTGCCACTTCCAATCAAACACGATTCCATATGAAGAATCCACCTGCCATCCACAATTTGTGGCCAAGTATTCTCGCGCTGACAAGGTGTGGGGTGAATTCAAGCACGTTGTTCTCTTCAAATGGGTGAAGAATCCATGGCCTGTGTTCACTGGGGAGGAGTGTGCAAGCTGCAAGGGGGGCCCCAATTCGAATGGGTGCATGCAAGTTGGATCTACATTTCAGTTCAAGTTGAAGAAGGAGCAGAAGACGATTACTGTAGATCACACCAACAAGTTCGATGAGGAAGCAGTTGCTATAGGAGCACCTGAGGAAGGGGCGGGCAATGACAATCAACAACCTGCTAACGATCCACCCGCTAATGAGCCTCCCATGCAGGATGCCAACAAGCCACCAGCTAACCAACAGAATGCAGTTCAGGAGTCATTAAGACAAGCCGATACTGCCAATCAACATCGACAGAGTGGACAAGGTGTAGTTGCTGTGGGTGGACTGGAGGCTAACGTAGCATATCTTGATCTTCATGGCCGCCACGTACCTCATCAATCTTACCCTGTCGAGGCGCACAATCCTTCTTTTGATCAAAAAGGAACCTAACTTTCTTATTCTGTTCTCTATAAAAACACCATAATATTAAGTTGTGTTTTGTGAGTGCACCTTATTAATGTATCACTTGTAATCACTAAACTGTTTGTTGTTCGCTACACTAGAATGTTTGTTCAACAGCAGGTGCTTATCAGTGAATTTGACCACTTCCCATGTTGAGGTTTTCACTAGCAGCCCAAGTGTGTAAGCGTGTGCATACAAAGGTCAAACCATAGATCACGTGTTATTTCACTTCCATATAAGGCTGTAGATCTGTAGCTGCTGAGCCAGTTGTTTACTCTCCTGGAAAATTTAGCTTTGTTGAACTGCTAACCAGTTATATAACAGTGAAAGATGGCAAGTGATGCTCCACAAGACCCCACTAGAAGTATTCAAGTAGGCTTGGAAAACACAAGGATCAATTACTATGACATCATGGTCATTGGCAACGCAGGACAGGGAAAAAGCACGACCTCAGATAAGATCATCATTGCCAATCCAAATCATGAAAAGTACACCTTGGAGATGCCTGTGGGTGGTCAGGCAAACCAGCAGGGAATGACTGTAGATCAGAATCAGCAGGTGAAATACACTGATATCAGCATGTGGTTGGCCCACGGAAGCGAGAAAAGTGAGTTTGAATCCCATCTTAAGTTTCTTCATTACTGCCGAACAAAAGAGAAGCCCCATGAGGAGATCAACAGAGTGCGGAGTGCACTGGAATCTGGAGCCAACGAAGTGTTTAAACCGACCACAGAGTGTGAGGTGCTATCAAATGAGACCACCAGGGTCAGAATCATGGATGTTCCCGGTTTCTTCGATGGAGCTTCAGTTCTAGCTAAACAGCAGCAGGAAATCCCCGAAGGAGCAGATCCGATGTCTCCACTAGACATGAACAATCTTGACATCATGAGAAAGATCATTCGTATCCAAACCGCTCTTTCGATGAAGTTCAACCGCATCCTGTATTTTCTTCCATGCAGAGGTCCTTTGGAGAGAGCTAATGCACACTTAAAGCTTGAGTTGAAGTGGATGGCACACTTTTTTGACAGGGCCATATTCAAGAGTATGGTGCTTGTGGCTACCATACCAGCCCGATTTAGCAAAATGCCAGCTATGACCGATGACGAAAAATTTCCACAGGAAGATGTGAAAATGACAAGGAATTTATTCCGTCAAGCCCTCAAGGAGGTTTTTAATAACCCTCCACCTAACAATCCACTTCCGGATCCTCCTCTCATTTTTATTTCACTCACTGACACATGTGAGCAGATTCTCGCCAAGATCAAGGGGGCTACAGTGGAACAAGAAGGCCTACATCTCCAGATAGACCCCAGCACATGTGCCGAGTGTGGTGTGAAGATCGGTGTAGTGAAGGGTCAGCGTGTCACATGCTACTTTGGCGAAGATCCTGCGAACGCGATTCCATATGAAGAATCGACATGCCATCCTTGCTTTATTCCCAAGTACTCCCGTATTGACAAGATCTGGGGTGGATTTAAATATATTGTCTCCTTTGGATGGATCTCTGACCCATGGCCTGTCTTTGTTGGTGAGAAATGTGCAGCGTGTGGAGGTGTGGCCAACATGCATGGCTGCATGAAGGTGGGAAAAGAGTATGGAAAGGGAAAACAGAAGATAACTGTGGACCATACCAATCAAGTCGTTGATGGTACCGTCCCTGATGAGCAAGCTGAGGAAAATTCAGCCAGACACGACACAAGCCAAAGCCAACCAGGTGGACATGAACAAAATGGTGTCAACCAATCACAAGCGGCTCCACAAGATACTGAATCGAGCATGACCATTGTCGAAGGAGGGATGGCTAACATGCGTCTTCACATGGAGCACCCCCCAAACCAACCATATATGGTGGAACGGTCAGCAGACAATCCTGCCTTTACAGGTGAAGGTGGAACATGATATGATTTCTTTCTAACTGTGGTATCAATAGTATAATAATTATGTTTGTGAAAAAATCAATAATATTATTGTGAGAATTGCTATTGATAATACTCCAATAATGCAGAGTGTTTTTGATGTACATGTATTGTATGATCTGTCTTCCAACTTTACATCTGTCAACTTCATGATTAATCCTCCCTTTCTAAGAGGGGAGAATATACAAAGAGCAACGAATAGTATTCGTAGTGGGTGTTTAACAGGCCATGATGCTTGACAATTCTCCCTGTCATAACAAAATTCATATGTAAGGGAAAGTTTACTTGTACATAATGTACCAGCCACAAGTATTCATGTGGTGGTGAGATCACATGATTTGTGAATTTCCTAGAACTAAGTGCTATCTGTGCACACATCTGCTCATGTGCATTAACAACGCCCTCTGCAACAACTATCAGTGATCCCATTGTTGCATTACATGTGTAACACAAAATGGCTGCAAACAATGCGATGAAATTGCAGTCTGTAGCTCAACAGGGCATTGAAGACTCTGCCATTGACTACTACGACATCATGGTCATTGGAAAGACCGGCATAGGCAAGACTACCACTGCTGACAAGTTACTTGTTGCCAATCCCAATGGCCTTGATTACCAAGGAGCTGAGTATTCTGAACCAGTGACAAAAGAAAAGTGTATGAATGTGGAAGATCTTAGCATTTGGCTTCTTTCAGGTGCTTCTGATGAAGTTCATCGAATTAAAACACGTCTGAAGAACATAGCTTTTTTTCGAAGTACTAGCTTAGATAGAGCACATGAAGAGATAAACGGATTTCATTCTGAGAGTCAAGTTCATAGTGGAAGAACGTCTAATTTTGAGCTTATTTCCAACGATTCAACAAAGATACGTATCTTGGATGTTCCTGGATTTTTTGGTGAGAGTGATACTGGTGAGTCTCTTGCCTCTGCAGATGACAAAGCTCATTCTGCAACGAATGTTGCTCTGGGAAGGATGAGAAATATTCTTCAAATTCAATCTGCAATGCATTTGAAATTTCGAAAAATTCTGTATTTTCTTCCTGTGCATGGTGCTTTGAGGCGGAGCGATGGGTACTTAGAAACGGAGCTATCTGTCCTTGCCAAGTATTTCGGGAGGTCCATCTTTGATTGCATGATTGCTATTACAACGATGCCCACTGAGACCTATTATAGCAGTAGTGAGGTTGTCTTTCCTAAGATATCTGTAGACATTACCAAAAGGAATCTTGCTTCAGTTCTTGCTCGTGTACTTCCTAGCGAAGAGAATTTGCCTGATCCACCAATTCTCTTTATTTCGATGGCACATACTTGTGAGACGATTCTTACAAATGTCATGAATACTAGTGTTGCTTGTGACTATGTAACAATACGATTTGATGCACATGCCTGTGCTCGTTGTGGCTGCAAAATGGACGTCATCAAGGCAGAAAGTGATGCATCAGAGTCACGAGTTACTGTATACACGAAATCCGGTGCCATTCCATATGAGGAATCAACCTGTCATCCTATCTTTGTTCCAAAACACACCAAAGTTATACGATTTTTTCGTGGAATCGTACATGTAGTTAGTTTCAAGAAGCTTTTTAAGAGTTACTTAGATGAAGTATGCATAGAATGTAAGAAACAACCAGGATCCCATGGATGTACAAAAGTGAAGACCAACTATGAATTGAAGGGTGAGTTTTTGGAGGTTGACCACACCAACGATACCAATGAGCCAATTAGGATCGAAGATGAACACTCTCCAGTGCCTGAAATTGAGCCTTTGAGTTCTACGTTATCTATTACAGCTGAAGGTCACACTGAGACCCAGAAAATGTGACTCTATATCTCCCTTATATCAACCTAAGAATGTGGCTATTATAGGTATAGCTAACTGTGCATAATTATAATGATTATATGAACCCCAGTATTGTATGTGACCTTGAATATTTTTCACTCTTGTACTACCCTCTGGATTATCTCATCTATGAATATTGCTATCATAGATTGCATGCTGCTTGCTTCTCTGCTAAGCCTGCATGAAGGTAAAAACCTCCCATGGAAAGGGGAAAAACAAAAGGGAGGTTGCCAAGTTGTTAATCCCGTTCAAGATGAGCTAGCTGGTGAAGGTGTCGATGCCAATAACACAGGTACATCTGGAATAGCAACTGCATGTGGTTCTTCTACAGCTGAGCCTACACCTGTGCCTCAAAACAGAACAGTACAGCATGAGCAACAGAATGGCAGTAGCCAGGCAAATGCTGGAGATGTCCATACGAGTGCTGAAGCGAGCATTGTTGCAGTGGAGAGTGGAGTGTCAAGCTTGAATACATGCTTGGAGTGCTCTCCAAACCAACCCTTTATGGTTGAACACACTGCCGACAATCCTGCCTGGACTGAGAGTAAAGGAACATGACAGGCACACTAATACTTGCCGTCTCCTTGTTGAGGTTCCTTATAAATAACTATTTTTGAGTGCCTTTTATATATTGCTACAGCTCTTGTGTGTTAGTTGTACCTTGTTGCACATACTACAATTTTTGTGTTCTTACAGTATCCTTTAATTTGACCATTGTATATGGCATTCTGATGTAGGATGTTAAAGTATGTGACATTGTGGGATGTAACGGATATCTCTTATCATTGGCCATCTACACACTGATCTGGCAGAATAGTATAGTGGTTAGTATGAGATCATATGATCTGTGAATTCCCTAATTTTCTATGCAAAGTATGTGCATGTGATCTGTGTATGCATATGCACATAGTCATATGAAACATAAACAGCACGGCAACTACTACTAGCTATATTCTATCGCAAAAATGGCTACAAGTAATGGGATTGAAGTGTGTTCTACTCAGCAAGGCATCGAAGACTCTACAATTGACTACTATGACATCATGGTTATTGGAAAGACAGGCATGGGAAAGAGTACTACTGCTGATAAGTTACTTGTTGCCAATCCTGATGGTCACAATTATCATGGATCCCAACATTCCGAGCCAGTCATTAAGAGAGAGCAGATGACCTTAGATAATCTTAGCATTTGGATTCTTTCAGATGCTCCTGATGAGGAGCTGCGAGTAAAGACACGGCTGAAGAATCTACACTTTTTTCGGAGTATGGCTGAACCACATCAAGAAATCAATCAATTTCACGCTGGAGAGCAACACGTGAGTGGAATCACTATTGGCTGTGAGCTGATTTCCAATGAGTCAACCAAAGTACGTGTCTTGGATGTTCCTGGATTCTTTGGCCAGGGTGATACTGGTGCACACGAGGGTACTGCAAGTGAGAAGGCCAAGTGCACAATTGATGTAGCTCTCAATACCATGCGAAAGATCCTTCAAATTCAAGCAGCCATGCATATGAAATTCCGTCGCATTCTTTACTTTCTCCCTGAGCATGGTGGTTTGAAACGGGCAAGTTCCCTTCTAGAATTGGAGTTGACCACTATGGCCAACTATTTTGGAAGAGCAATCTTTGAGTGCATGGTTGTGATTGCTACATTGCCTGCAGAAGTTTATGAGTTTGCCCAAGGCACAATTACTTTTCCCGAGGCATCCATAGCGAAAACCCGTAAGCATTTTGATATTGCCCTGTCGAATGCACTCCCTAACGAGAAAAAGGATCTACCTAAACCACCAATTGTTTTCATTTCATTGACTGATTCATGTGAAAAAGTCTTCACGAATATTGATAAAGCTGCTGTTGCTTCTAACGAGGTGATGCTGGAGTTTGATCCAATGGTGTGTGCTCGTTGCGGAATCAAGGCGAAAACGATAAAGACGGAGAAAATTGCCGTATACACTGATGAAAGTGAATCCAGCACCATACCATATGAGGAATCAACATGCCATCCTATGCTTGTGCCCAAGTATACCAATGTTGCCAAATTTTTTGGAGGAGTTGCTCACCTGCTTACCCTGAAGAAATTCTTAGGAAAATGGCCATCATTTGGTAGCTTGGATGAGGTATGTGTAGCTTGTCGAAGTGAGCCAGGATCTCGTGGGTGCATGAAGGTCAACAGTGTGTACAAGCTGAAGGGTAACGAGCTGATCGTTGAACATACCCAAAAGACCAAGGAGCCAGTCATATTTCTTCCTAGCGATGAGCAAAGTGTTTCTGAGCCAGACGAACCCGATGTTGTTGAACAGACCATCTCGTATAAAGGGCCTACACAACAATCCATCAATGTATCGAGTACACGATGTGAGAATAAGGCTTATGACGATTCCGTGGAGTATGATGATATCAAAGGATAGAACTAGCTATTAAAGAAAACATGCTCTTACCTCTTAGTAGTCCCATTATCTATCTTTACCACCATATTATACTATTATGTACATGTGTGTTATGTTATATAGACTATCTGAATAACTCATGGCTAATCATGTGTAGCTGCATGTCATTTTTGTGGTCTCTACAAACAGTAACTGTAAATTCCATGGTTCTGCACCACATATGATCATAGTCTCGTCCCTGGGAATTATGACTAGCTGTTATCTTTATTATCTTGGTATAAGGTTGTCTCTGTGTTGTTTGTATAAACATATTGTAATGATGGCACGATAATAATACTGTCATTGTACGGTTTGGCTACTAGCTACTATACTTCTTTATGTGAAATATCCATTATTCATTTTACTACTCGATTTCTTAGAGCTCCAGTTGTTATTGGCCGTACCATGGTGGTTTCCTGTTTATGAACCACACATATACGTTACCGGATGTGTACCTATCATGGTTAGATTATCTAATAAAAACAACATCGAATAACTATAGTGTTATGTCACCTGACATCTGTATACATGTCACATGACATTGTGTATGGGAGTATTTTGCACACAAGATAATAATTGTACGTTGTATTAATGGCTACTGGAGGTGGCACAAAAAAGCGCTCTGGAACCCAGCAAGGCATTGAAGATGGCCAGTTTGACTACTATGATATAATGGTAATAGGAAAGGCAGGCATGGGTAAAACTACCACAGCTGATAAACTGTTTGTTGCCAATCCTCTCAGTCATGACTACCAAGGAGCTCAATATTCTGAACCAGTGGTGAATGGAGCCTAGGGTGCATGGATGTGGAAGATCTCAGCATTTAGCTTCTTTCCAATGCTCCTGATGAGCTTGAGCGCATCAAGACACGACTCAAGAATATTGTTTTCTTTCGGGGCTTGGAGAATCCACATGATGAGATCAATTGTTTCCATTCTGAGGACCAACTGAATAGTGGAATGACACCTGATTTTGAACTGATTTCAAATGAATCGACTAAAGTATGCGTCCTGGATGTTTCTGGATTTTTTGGTGAGGGTGATGCTGGAACTGCTCTTACTATTCCAATTGAGAAGGCTAATAATTCAGCCATGGTTGCCTTGAGAAGGATGTGAAACATCCTTCGTCTTCAATCAGAAATGAAGCTGAAATTCAGAAAAATTCTCTACTTTCTTCCTGTGCACAGTGCTTTGAGGCGATCTGATGCGTATCTAGAAATGGAGCTGTCAAGCACTTTGGGAAGGCCATATTTGATACTATATGGTTGTAATTATCACCGGAGGCTTATGACAATGGAAAACTTTTCCGAAAAAGCAATGACAACAATCAAGAAATATTTCGCTGCAGCTCTCTCTCTCATATTTCCTAATGAGAAGAATTTCCCCAACCTCCTTTTCTTTTCATCTCAATGGCTGATACTTGTGAGACGATCCTTGCAAATGCGAAGAGCACTTGTGTAGCTTGTGATTACATAAATCTACAATTCAATACATCTGTGCTGTAGCAACTGCGCCCAAAATAAAAAAATCACGCCCTGCATAGGGTTTATGTAGTGTTCCATTCTAGTAGCATGGTGTGTACGTGTAGACTGTATAGGCATGAATATTAAGCAGTAGTGACAGGTGTTTGTCCAGATTGTTGGTCTTATCAGATGATATTGTGGGGAATGCCCAGGGTCAACCTCAAGATCACATGCTGCTGTTAAGGGTGTTGACCACTGCATGTACCCTCCATTTGAAAACTTAGTAGCTGGCCTATGAGTGGAGGAGAAGCCAAGATGGCCACTGCTACCACTAGAGCTGTGCAGGTTGCTGGAGATGGATCAAAGATTGATTATGATGACTTTCTATTCATAGGAAGTGCAGGAAGAGGCAAGACCACTACAGCTGATAAATTGCTTGTTGCCAATCCTACCAACTATGACTACAAGAGTGAGCCAGTGCCTCTAGGTGGTGGAGAAGTCATTGTTGATGCAGAGAATCAGCAATTGAAGTATACTGACATCACTATGTGGCTGGGGACTTTGGATGCTGAATTTCAAACCCATCTCAAATTCCTGGATAACTGTCGAAGAGCGCCTAGTCCGCATGTGCAAATCAATAATGTTCGACAAGCATCACCTGATGAGTCTTCAAGTGTCTTTCAGGAAACAACACAGTGTGAAGTGTTGTCTAATGAAAGATCCAAAGTGCGAGTTATGGATGTCCCAGGGTTTTTTGATGGTGCTTCGATCCTTAGCAGGGATGAAGTGCTTTCCCTGACCGACAGCTTGAATGTGAATAATCTGGGCATCATGCGAAGCATTATCCGGATCCAGATGACTCTAGCAATGAAGTTTAAGCGTGTTCTTTACTTTCTTCCCGGTCGTGGTCCACTTGAGAGAGCTGATGCTGTACTGAAGCTCGAGCTAAGGTGGATGGCTCATTTCTTTGGTCGGGCCATTTTCAAGATTATGGTACTCGTTGCCACAGTGTCTTCAACCATGAGTGAGCTTGAGTTGCCTGATGACAAAAAGTTTTCTGATAGAGATGTTCAAGTAACGAAGAGATATTTCAAGAAAGCCCTTGAGGATACCTTCCGTTCTTTCTCTGACAGTCCGCTATCTGATGAGCCACTTCCTGACCCACCACTAGTTTTCATTTCTCAGACCAACACGTGTGAAGAGATTCTTGCTAAGATACAAAGTGCTTCAGTCGCTCAAGAGGGTCTGAACCTGCAGATCGACAAGAATACATGCTCTCAGTGTGGAGTGAAAATCGGAGAAATCAAAGGCCAACGGGTGACATGCTATTTTGGTGAAGATCTGACGAATGGTATTCCGTATGAAGAATCGACATGCCATCCTCGATTCATCCCCAAATACAGGCGTATTGACAAGTTTTGGGGAGGACTCAAGTATCTGATGTCTTTCAAGTGGGTGGTTCGCAAATCTTGGCCTGTCTTTGTTGGCGAGAAATGCATTGCATGTGGAGAGTTACCCACGACTCAGGGATGTATGCAGGTGGGCAAGAAATTTGTGAAAAAACACATTAACGTGATAGTTGACCATACCAATGAGGTTCCCGATGACCAACCAGCTGAAGAAGATGCTGCCGATGAATTTCAACAGGTAGAAAATGCTCCTCCTCCGGAAAATGGACATCGACATACAGCTCAGAATGGATCAATGGAGCAACAGCAGCAGAGCAATGGTGGTGTAGCAGCCTCACAGGAAGCGGCAGCTAACAGGTCTGAATCAAGCACCACTACCCAAATAACAGACGAAATGGCACATATGAGCATTCATGCACAAGGCCCCTCCGACCCACCTAATCTAGTTATGCAAAATCCTATGTACAAGTACAATACAAAGGGAACATAGTCTTAGAATGTAGCCTGTAATTGATGTGCTTGTCCTTAGAACTTAGAAAGTGTTCCTAAAATCGTGTTTGTATTTCTTAACAATCTGTTGTTGTGTTTTCTTAAGTATTTGACCTCTGTCGTGAGGATTGTACGCTACATACCACTATACCTGTGTATGAATATAATTAGTATGCTTACGTATCTTGAGTGCAATGAAGGATGTAAGGTCAATTTCCACATCACATGCCTAGTTATCATGAATATTGTTAATCACTTGACAATCATAATCTGAGGGCCAGGAGTCTTTGAGAGCCCGTAATACAGCCAGACTTTGCAATTGGTGATTTGTAACTGATTATGGCAGTAGCCCAACCGAGCAGTTCTGTGCAGGTGGGCATGGGGGTCAGGAACGTTGAGTTCTTTGACATTATGACCATTGGCACGACAGGGCAGGGCAAAAGTACCACTGGAGACAAACTACTGATTGCCAACCCAACCGGCCATGACTATACTGCTGGTGCTCAAAAGGTTTCTTCTTCCACCCCACCTAGTCACACTGAGGTACAGGTTGACGAAGAGAATCATCAACTGAAGCTGTCAGACATCACCATGTGGCTCACACATGGAACTGAGGGAGAGAAGGAATTCGAGACTCACCTCAAGTTTCTGAATAACTGCCGAACTAAGGCAAAGCCTCACGAAGAGGTGAATAAAGCACGCAGTGCTGCCATGAAGATCTTCAAACCTACAAAAGATTGTGAGGTAGTCTCAAATGATACATCTCGAGTTCGAATCATGAACGTTCCAGGCTTTTTTGACAGGGCTCAAATTCTTCGAAGGCAGACAGATTCACAGAATGGTTCACTGCTGTCACCCACGAAAAAATTGGAATTGAGTAACCTTGGTATTATGCGAACCATCATTCGTATCCAAACTACCCTTGCAATGAATTTCAACCGTATCCTCTATTTCCTTCCAAGCCGAGGACCACTTGAGAGAATGAATGCTGTGCTGATGTTGGAGCTTGAGTGGATGGCACACTACTTTGGTAGGGCCATTTTCAAGAGCATGGTGCTTGTGGCCACTGTGCAACCACGATTTAGCCAGATGGAGATAGACAACAACGAGAAGTTCACTAATAAAGATGCTCAAATGACAAAGGAGTTCTTTCACAAAGCTCTTGATGAGGTCTTCTCCCCTTCTCCTGAAAATCCCATCCCTGATCCTCCGCTCATTTTCATTTCTCTTACAGACACCTGTGAGGAGATCCTTGCAAAGGTCAAGGGTGCAAATGTGGAGCAGGAAGGCCTATGCCTAGAGTTTGATCCGGACATGTGTGCTGACTGTGGTGTGAGAATCGGCGTCATACAGGGTCAGCGTGTTACATGCTACTTTGGGGAGGATGCATTTAAAGATGCCATACCCTATGAAGATTCTACTTGTCACCCCTTAATCGTACCCAAGTACACACCCGCCCAGGTTCTTTGGGAGCACTTCAAGCATGTTGTTCTATTTCGATTTATCACCAGGCCATGGCCCCTCCTCACGGATGAGATATGTTCACTATGTGGCAATGTTCCCAATACACGAGGCTGCAGAAAGGTCGGAACTGAGTGTACCATAAATGGTCAAACTGTGACTGTTGACCACAGTAACCAAATTGAAAGTCCCAGTAGAGATGTTCAGTAGCTAGTGTGGTTAGCTCTGTGTTATTTGTATAAACAATCTGTAAAATAATATTATGATTATAATAATATTGTACTGCTTTGGGTTTACATGTAGCTACTATATCATGTTTACAAGTAGTGTCTGTTGTTTGTTGCATAATTGTAGAGAACTCAAACTTTATTATTGGCTGTGACCATAGAGGCTTAATCCATACATATATAACCAGATATCATTAGTGCTATGTCACCTGATATCTATGTGCATGTCACATGACCTTGAATAATATAGGGGTATTGTGCACACAAGATATTGTACCTGATTGTACATGTATTAGCTTTCAAATGGCCACTGGAGGTGATACAAGAAAGCACTCTGCAACTCAGCAAGGCATTGAAGATGGCCAGATTGACTACTATGATATCATGGTAATAGGAAAGGCAGGCATGGGTAAAACTACCACGGCTGATAAACTGCTAGTTGCCAATCCTCTCAATCGCAACTACCAAGGAGCTCAATATTCTGAACCAGAGGTGAA
Source organism: Stappiaceae bacterium (assembly GCA_964291365.2). GTDB lineage: Bacteria > Pseudomonadota > Alphaproteobacteria > Rhizobiales > Stappiaceae > JBDWFY01. The sequence goes on along the minus strand of OZ220043.1, from coordinate 398,616 downwards.
TGGAGGGTGTGTGAATGTGGAAGATCTTAGCATCTGGCTTCTTTCCAATGCTCCTGATGAGCTTGAACGCGTTAAGACACGACTCAAGAATATTGTTTTCTTTCGGGGCTTGGAGAATCCACATGATGAGATCAATTGCTTCCATTCTGAGGACCAACCGAATAGTGGAATGACCCCTGATTTCGAGCTGATTTCAAATGAATCAACTAAAGTACGCGTCTTGGATGTTCCTGGATTTTTCGGTGAGGGTGATGCTGGCACTGCTCTTACTACTTCAATTGAGAAGGCTAATCATTCAGCCAAGGTTGCCTTGAGAAGGATGCGAAACATCCTTCGTCTTCAGTCAGAAATGAAGCTGAAATTCAGAAAAATTCTCTACTTTCTTCCTGGGCACGGTGCTTTGAGGCGATCTGATGCATACCTAGAAACAGAGCTGTCTACCCTTACCAAGTACTTTGGGAAGGCCATATTTAATTGTATGGTTGTGATAACCACATTATCACCAGAGGCTTACTACGGTGATGCCAGCAAGGTTGTCTTTCCTGAGAAAGCAAAGGTAACAACCAAGAAATGTTTCAATGCTGCTCTCTCTCTTGTACTTCCCAACGAAAAGAATTTGCCCGAACCTCCTTTTCTTTTCATCTCAATGGCCGATACCTGTGAGACAATCCTTACAAATGTGAAGAGTGCTTGTGTAGCTTGTGATTATGTAAACCTACAATTCAATACACTAATCTGTGCCCGTTGCAGCAGCAAAACCAAGACCGTTGAATCACAGCGAGTTGCCGTATACACTGATGAATCGGAAATCAACACTATCCCTTACAACGAATCGACCTGCCATCCCCTATTCATTCCCAAGTACACAGATGTCATTCGATTTTTTGGTGGAATTGTGTATGTGATCAGTGGTAGGACGCTCTTCAAGGATTACTTGGATGAAGTATGTGTTGAGTGTAATGATAAGCCAGGATCTCGTGGTTGCACTCGAGTGAAGACCAAGTACGAGCTGAAAGGTGACTATATGATGGTCGACCACACTAGCAATACAAATGAGCCTATAAAGTACGAGGAAACAAAGTCACTACCGAGTGAGCCTTCAAGTGCTGTGCAGATTAGCTCTTTCACGGTGTTCACACCAAATTCGATTAATACCTCCTCAGGGGTCATAAATAGAGGGGCCAAGGAATCGTCAGTTGATACTGACCGTTACTCTGATTTGAAAGGATAACGCAGATTTTTTTCTATGATTGTGATGTTGTTAATCTGTTGTGTGATCACTAATTTTCTGTGTGTTGTATTATACTGGTAGTACCTATGATTGTGTTGTGATTTGAATACCATAATCGTGAACATTTCATGTCAAAAATATTTTGTGCGATAAATTTTCGTGTTAAATAATTTCAGACAAACGACCCCTTACCTCATTAACGTTAATAATGCACATAATTTTCGTACGTTTAATTTTCGCACTGCCCAAGCTATCCGAAAATATTTTAACAATAAATATTTTGTGATTTACAGTAGATCTAGCTCTCATCTACAATTCTTTCCAAGATAGTGTATCTGAGATTCTAGCCCGTTGCTATGTGGTTGCTAAGGTATACAAGGTACTGTGTATGGGATACAGACCCTCCTTGTAGGACTCCTGTCCATATGCAGGGGTGGATCTAGGGGGGGTTCGTTGGGTTCGAACAAACCCCCCTTTTTGCTGATTCATTCGTCTTACTGGTTCTTTGTTACTCCCAGTAGTGTTTGACACTCAGCGCTGGCGTGCCACTCCAGTTTGGCTACGGTATAATCTTGATTCAACATTTCGTTTCATTTACATATATAACTGTCATCAAGGTTCATAGTACAGTTCATGAAGGCGTGTTTAAATTAAAATGGGCGTGGTCACCCTAAAATTTTTTCCATGCGCTCCACGCACACTCTTTAAAAAGAACCCCCCTTTTTAAATTCCTGGATCCGCCCCTGGTATGTTTACTATTGTACATTTCCCTCTCTTTGTATGCAATATAGAAGCACTCATCCCTCAGACTTTGCCCTCGGGATTTGTGCTTCTATACGGCATACAAACCTCAGGAATTGGTTAATAACTGTACCATGTACTGTACTATTGGCATCCGTACTCTGACAAGGAGTATCATGGAGTATGGTAGTACTCTATATGTAGGGATGGCACCAAAAAGAAATGGCCGCCAATACAGACATATGGCAGGTCTGATCACCAGAACTCACTATATTATTATGTGATGTGATGTTATCACATGGTTTGCATATTCCCTTAATGAAGTGTACACATGTCTCTGTTTACATATTCATGTGTATATAAGCAACACTGTCTTGCAACAACTCTCAGTCACTGCACTAACAGCCTTTCTGCACAACATGGCCACAAAAAGTGAGATTGAATCTCAGCCTGCAACTCAACAGGGTATCGAAGATTCTATTATTGACTACTATGACATCATGGTCATTGGAAAGACGGGCATGGGCAAGAGTACCACTGCTGATAAGTTACTTGTCGCCAATCTTGACAAGCACAAGCATCTTGGATCGCAACACTCTGAGCCGGTCATAAAGGGAGAGCAAATGACATTGGATGATCTTAGCATCTGGCTTCTTTCAGATGCTCCTGGTGCAGAGGTGCGAGTGACAACGAGGCTAAAGAATCTGCACTTTTTTCGGAGTATGGATAAACCTCATCAAGAAATCAACCAGTTTCATGCTGAAGAGCAATATGAGAGTGGAATCACTATTGGCTGTGAGCTAATTTCCAATGAGTCAACCAAAGTACGTGTCTTAGATGTTCCTGGTTTCTTTGGCCAAGGCGATTCTGGTGCACTTGATGCATCTCTCAGTGAGAAGGCGAAGTGCACAGTTAATGTAGCTCTCAATACCATGCGAAAGATCCTTCAAATTCAAGCAACCATGCATATGAAATTTCGTCGCATTCTCTATTTTCTCCCTGAGCAGGGCGGTTTGAAAAGGCCGAGTTCCCTCCTAGAATTGGAATTAGCAACTATGGCTAACTATTTTGGAAGAGCAATCTTTGAGTGCATGGTTGTGATTGTCACAATTCCTGCAGAAGTCTACAAGATTTCCCAAGGCCCAGTTGTCTTTCCTGAAGCAGCCATGAAAGATACTCGCAAACATTTTGATATTGCTTTGTCTCATGCACTCCCTAATGAAAAGAAGGCTCTACCCAAACCACCGATAGTTTTTGTTTCATTGACAGATTCTTGTGAAACTATCTTTGCTAACATCAATGAAGCTACTGTTACTTCTGATGAAGTAAAGCTTGAATTCGATCCAATGGTGTGTGCTCGTTGCGGCATCAAGGCAGGAATGATAAAATCGGAGAAAATAGCAGTGTATTCTGGTGAAAACGACTCCAGTGTTATACCATACAATGAATCAACGTGCCACCCTATGCTTGTGCCTAAGTATACTAGAGTTAGGAAGTTCTTTGGAGGAATTGCACATCTGCTAACCATGAAGAAGTTCTTGGGGAAATGGCCATCATTTGGCAACTTAGAGGAAATATGTGTAGCTTGTCAAAATGAGCCAGGATCTCGTGGGTGCATGAAGGTCAACTCCGTATACAAGTTTAAAGGCAGAGAAGTGATTGTTGAACACACTCAAAAGACCAAGGAGCCAGTTGTAATTTTTCACGACAAACTAAGTGTTTCTGATCAAGACAAACCTGAGATTTCCAAACACTTGCACATCAATGAATTGACGATAAAGGATGATGATCCCACTGAATATGATATCAAAGGATAAGATTTTAACTGAAAACAGTACAAACATACATGTATATTTGTGATGACGCGTATTTCACTTACTGTGTACACATGTTTGCATTGAGATGGTTATATAGGATTAGAAAAACCTTGGTCTACCACAAAACAACAACTGTTAGTTGATGTGGTGCAGCAACACCACAAATACCCACATGTATTTATTAGACCCATTCCCAGATCCCATTCCATGTATGCTGGGAATGGATTTTCTGAAAGTCGAGTAGCTACAGATCAATGAGATGCTGCTTTGCACAAGATACTGATGTTTTATTGAATCTCTAGATATGGCTGGGTGTGCACATGCAGTGCTTGCGTGTGCTATAGTAGTATAGTATAGCGTTAGATTTGAAGTTCGTGGCAATAAGGTAACATGTTTATTCATGTGAATGTATAGGTCGAGGGGAAAGTCACCTGCTTTTATGCAAGCAAGCCCTACAGCAGAATTTTGATGGCAAAGCCGTGGATCATGTCTCTCTAGCTCTCGATGATTTAGTCAAGTGAGTGCTGAACCTTACAGATTTACCTTAAAACAAGCTTCTTTTCCCTTCATTCTCGTGCAGAGCTGCTAAACTTAGTCCTCAATTCACTTGTTTATGGAAACTGATAGGAGATTCTTTGACCTCCCTCCATGTTCTGGCAGATGACATCGCCAGGTACCGTAATCATACCACGAATACAAATGAAAAATTTTAATATGATCATAGAGACTTAGTAGTGCTCTCCCCCAAAAAAATTCAAGGCATGCCAGAAGACAAGTGTGGTTTGGGTGGGGTCTTTAGGCAGATTTTAGACACTCTTCATGGAGGCTCATTCCTGCATCAAAGAAATCAATACCAAAGGCTTGTGGGGCCAGCTTGCCTTATGCATGTTATGAAGAGCACTGCATGCAACTACAGGTATCATAATATTTTTGCAGGCCCAGAGTCCCTAAAGTGCTTCTTGGAGAAAGTTCAACTTCTCCTGAGGAGTACCAAGTTATTGATAAGAAAGAGGCTCTGTACATTGGATGCAGGTACTGTAGTCCTAGTCTATTGTGACCCAGTCATATTTATGATAAATAACATACTTTGTTATGTACATGTATATAGGGCATATGCAAATGCTATAGAGCTCAAACCAGAGTCTGCCCTGTTTTGGCACGACTTGGCTGTTGGTTACCTCTACTTGGGACAGGTAGCTAGTTATTGCTGTTATCTGATTGGTCAGATGTTGTCACATGACTGACTCATAATTATGCAGGCAAAAAAGAAAGACGACCCTGAGAGAGAACAAAATTTCACTGATGCCAGAAATGTATGATATGGTACTATACTCAGGGCATAATCAGTGGCGGGTTTAAGGGGGGGCCTGAGGGGGCATGGGCCCACCCTGTTATTGGACCTCTGTTGATCACATGCTAACATTTGCACCTACATGTATGCAAGAGTTTATTCTATGGAGTGTATTTATACTGAAATCTTAATGCTTTTGGGGACTCAGGCCCCCCCTGTAGATAAACCTAAAATCGCCACTGGGCATAATGCAGTGTAACCTACACAATTGGACATGCCTTATGTGTGTGTGTGTGTGTGTGTGTGTGTGTGTGTGTGTGTGTGTGTGCGCGTTGTGTATTATTTAGGCTATCAAGAAAGCCATATCTCTGGATGCAGAAAACCACCATCTATGGAACACATTTGGAGTAGTTGCAGCCATGCCAGGTCAGTTGTACAGTACCATTCTCTCCCACCCACCCCACCTAAATACACAAGCATGCAGCAACATTTTTTTTTTACTGTACTGCCATATATACAGAGATCAACAACCCAGCACTAGCACAGCATGCATTCATCAAATCAATCCAAGCAGAAAGAAATGTATGTATATATGTATTGTAGTCGTTAGCAACACAAACACATCCACAATAACTGATATTCTTTCATATGGAAAAACACACAGAATCCAACGGCTTGGGCCAACCTTGGAGCACTTTACCTTGCACATGAGAACATGAAGGTACACACACATTGACAAAACACATAACTTATTGATATAACATAGGAACTGTCAGGTATGTGTTAACATGTTGGTGTTGGTGTAGCTTGCTCACGAGGCATTCAAGAATGCCCAGTCCACTGCTCCCGACTGTGTAGAGGCGTGGATCGGTCAAGCCATGATTGCTGAACGCATCGGAGACAGTGAGGCTATGGACCTTTTCAGGCACTCCACCGAGCTTGGCTACCATGTGAGTCGATCCCATTCACATGTGGGCTAGGCTAGTCCACATCCACGTCACATAGTCTTACACATTGTTGTTGTATGTGTGTACATGCCTACTCTTTTGCCCAAATACACATCCATTCATGGTTTCTATTCGAAGTAGGAAATTGTATGAGAGACACCACTGAGTACACACTGCTATGATGTTATGTTTGGTGCTGGGTGGATGTAGAGTAGAGTAGAATTGTATCCTGTCATGGTTCACTGCCTGCTGTTGCCCTGCCACTGTACACACACTACTATGGTCTACTATTAAATAATTGTATGTAGATGAACACTGTGATGACATGTTGTTGATTGTTTATTATGTATTGCCAATATCCTGTCATGGTTCACTCACTGCCTCACCATTCCCCTGGGCTGCTGTCCCTTTTTGAATAATTTCACTATCTTTTGCTTTTACATTCATCTATGAACTCCTGTTCGTTCCTTGCTACCAGCACCTCCTCTGCACAGTCCATCACAGTGTGGTCCATCTCCATGAAATATTTATTATGAAACAGATACCCAGCCCCTCTCTGGTAGTCTAGCACCTTTGGCACATCACCTGAACTGACAATACAGACGGAGTGTATCCATTTTCCGTGACACATAGACTGGCAGTCCTTTCTGAAGCACCACAATGCCCTAACCACTCGGAAGTAGTCCTCTCGTGGGATTTCTGGATTAAAACCTCCAGGAATGCCAGGCTGCTTGTACAATGTGGAGTAGAAGTGTTCCTCTGGAATGGATACATTTCTGAAAAACTCGAGCACAGTCTGAGCAGTCTTATTGTTGAGTATGTAGTTGATAAACGGGAATGAGAGAGCATTGTAGGCAGAGTTCTTGAAAGTAGGGAGGTTAAAGGGCACCTTTTTGCCCTTTAACCTTTGCTTGTTTGTATTGGGGCCTGGTGTGATCGATGAACTGCCGTTTAGTCGCATTAGTCTAGAAACTACCTCTTTACCAGTGGTGAGGGGTAGTTCTTTTCCGCACAGGTTAATAACATACTTCCATTGTAATGCTTTTGGTTGAGTCTCTCTGTGCCTGGCTAGGTCATTGAGGCAATTGATTTGAGCATCTAGAAAGGTATGTTCGCCCCACCGAACGTCTTCAATTTTAGAAGGGACAATGATATTATCAAAACAACTAGCCATGGTATCAAATAAAGTTTTGAACTGTACAGTGGACTTATTATCATAATGAAAACAGTACGTATTTTGTGGCCTGTAGAGCACTTTCAGTAAGCGAAATACCTGCTGTGGTGAGTTGTGAATGACAAAGGCATAAGCCAGTGGAAATTGTCTCTCTAGCTTTGAATTGTAGAGGTTATTAGTGAGTTGTTCTTTCAACCAAGAACAATGTGAGGCTCTCTTTAGAAAGGCTTCATCTGTAAGAGCATTGGCCCACTTTTTACTCTCTTCTTTGACTCTCTCTGCCTCCTTGCTGTCACCTTCGAATAGTTTAACACAGTTTCTACGTATGACAGGTCTCACTGATGTCACAACTTCATCAATCCAAGCCTTGTAGCCTCCCACAGGTACTTCACAGCCAGAAACACCAGTGTATTCCTTCTTGGTATGGATACCTGTTCTATATATCTGGAGCCGGAGAGTTTTCAGACTGTGTACATTCATTGTAGTCATATTATGCTTGCCAAAGTTCAAGTATACACATACTACTGTGATGGTGGTAGCCAGCACTAGTACAATCAGTAGACCTCTTGTTGGGCCTGTAGCCATCTTCCAAGCTAGTCCAGCTACTGAGATAGGCTCTGGTGTGGTGGCTGCCACGTGAAATCGTGTTTGGCCACACTCTATAAACCACTAGCCACTACTACCGCCTTGTTTAGACAAAGGCGCGCATGCTTGAACGCTATGCATGTAGTATTCTGATACAGCATACTACCGTATATAGCGGAAGTTTTCGCGGTTTTCGCGGATAGATCGGCCGCCGCGAAAATAAGAACCACGAATTTTTCTATTGCTAGTTATGGACTATTGGTGGGTGTGGTCTCGCCAGAGCGCTAGCGCGAAATTAAGAACCACGAAATTTTCTTCTGAAGGGCTAGGATGCAATTCCGCGAAATTTTGCACCAGCGAAAATTTCCCACTATACGGTATAATGTTATATGCATACACAGTGTAGTTGCAGTATAGACGTATACACTCCAGTGTTAGATGGAAGCTTATGGCAGCTGTTAGGTTGTAAAAATGCTTAGATCTGCTGTACATGGACAGAGTGCTAAATGTCTAACTGATGTCAGTCTCCATTAGACTAAACACTTAGTGTTGAGTCTATGAACTAGTCACTAGTAGACACTGTTTAGGAGGTTTCTATGGGATTTAGAAGACTGATAGGCTCTGTGTAGAATCCCAAGCAAAGCAAGGGTTCTACATAGCCCTGAGATCTTCTAAATCCCATAGAAACTGACTAAACAGTGTCTAGCATCTTTAGTAGCCTTGTTCTGATCATCCCAGGCTCCCCGATCTTTTCAATGCACACGAGAAAAGAGGGGCTGGAGCCGGCCTGGTACATGGTATCCAGTACACGAAATCACATGAACAACATCATAAATAAACAACCATACCGCGTACCGTGAATAATGAATATGGGTGACTAAAACCACAAGGCTTTTAGTACAAAAAAATCACCAAATATAGTCAAAAAGAACAAATAACGAAGGTTTCACTACAGTACCTCTGCTAGCATGATGGCTTTCTAGTCTGTTTAGGACGAAAACAAACTGTTTTTTTGACGAACAACATGAACAACTTGGTGATTCGGGATGGCTGAGCCAACAATTCCACTCCAACAGCAACAAGCTCTTTCGAAATCACTCTCGATCGATAGATATGCCACTTTCTTGGCCCATCGATCACTTTATCTTTCTTTAATTTACAGCCATCGTTTCATTCAAGTTCTATGGTGTGCTATATTAAATGGAAGAGCGCGTGACGTGCTAACCTCTTCACCTGGCCCCGGCCCCCCAGTGCAGCCCGGGGTACCCGTACCCGGGGGGGGGGGGGGGGGGATACCCATACCCACACATGCGCAATAATTACAGTTCTACCACGTACCAAAGGAGGGTCACGATTTTTGCAGAATGCACATTTAATTATCGCACACCATATGCAATGTATTTGCTGACTCAGTGGGTTGCGTGGGTGTATATCGCAGCCTATGGCAAACGCACTCTAATTAGAATCGGTGACCAACCTCCTCTGACCATGTACCACGGTTCTACCTTTTACGTCACATGTGATTTCGCATACTAGGTTCCCCCTCTTTTCTCGCGTGCATTGAAAAGATCAGGGAGCCTGGGAACGAGGCTACACATTTAGATCCTAGCAATAATGCCTAAAGCTGCAAGTTGACAAATAAACTGCTGCTTAGCAACAAACAATAACCATAGGCAAAAGTTTTACATGGTTTTCTACAGAGCTTACATGAGTTTTCTATGAAGGATAGATAGCTACTTCAACCTAACCAATCAGATCACAGTATTTGTTACAAATAGGATCTAAATACAATCACTATACACCATACAATTATACGTAATAATTATATTTAGTGTATGTTTACTGTCTAAAATGGTATAACTAACTATGTGCTTTATACAAATTATATGCATGCACTCTAGTGATACTATATATTCTGTGTTATAATAGCTACACTGCAAAAACAAAAGGGTTAGTTTAATCCATCTTAGGTTACCTGAGTTGCACTGATATAGCTGTATATAAGAATACAGTTTGTGACCCATGATCCATGATTATGGAATGCACATTAAAGTGTTCTGTCTACATTCACTACCTGGTAGTGATATCTGTGCCAAAATATAATGACGGTCACTTAAATTAGCTGACCTTCCGTAATGGACACACGGACAGACAACTATAATGATGATTAGACCATTTATGTGGGTAAGTTTGATATGAATGACACCATACTGGTAGCTAATCGTACTCAAACATTGCTTCAAAAACAGGTAGGCATTAGGCTAAAATTAGCTTACAGGAACAGTGAAGTTGGTGAAATCCCTTTCAAAGAGGTTCAGCCTGTAGCTACCGTGAGTACCACAAGGCTGACATCACCACTGGTAATATCAATAACATCAATAGATGGTGTATATTTATCATCTAAAATGGTATAATTATGCACTTTATACCAATTATACATGTTTTCTAAGACTTTATTATAATAGTTATAGACTAAGTATACTGTGGTTATATACCAATAATATAGTATAGCACTGCACGATTAGACAAATTATACTGGTCATTTACAAATTAAAGCGATATATTATACACGTATAATAATTCTAAATTGGTATAAGGTACAATCCTGCACAGCTATAGCGCTGTGGTACTCAAGCAGGAGAAGCCTCTTCAGTATTTCAGGCCTTGTTTAGCTTGTTGCTAGGTCGTAACAGTGCTCACTCTTCTGTTGCTATGTTGTAGTGAACCAATCAAACAAGAGATATAACACTTATCAACTGGTTGTCAAGGAATTATGGTTATGTAAGCAAACCTCTCCCTCAGGCTGCACCCTCAGGATTGGTTCGTTTACTGCCATAATTCCTTGACTCCCAGTTGATAGCTATAACATAAAGCTCTGTAGAAATCATGTAAAAGTTTTGCCTATGGTTAGGTTTGTTGCTATTAGTAAGCAGGAGTTTATTTGTCAAGCTTTAGGCATTGTTGCTAGGATCTAAAGATGCTAGACACCATTTAGTCAGTTTCTATGGGATTTAGAAGACCTCGGGGCTCTGTAGAATCCTCGCTTTGCTCGGGATTCTACTTAGAGCCCATCGGTCTTCTAAATCCCATAGAAACCTCCTAAACAGTAACTAACCATTATTCGTATCATGGAAGCCATATACATCAAAGGCACTGCTTGTAGTTTATCTCCACTGTCAGGTAGTAGTAGTTAGACCATGATTGGAAGTTATAGAACATCTTATAGATTCTATAACTAAGCCTTAAGCTACATAAAGCATAAGTAGTAGTGGGTTACCACTGAAATACACCGACAGTTACTATGCAAACCACTCGGGCTTCACCCTCATGCATGGTTTACTATAGTAACTGTCTCCTGTATTTCAGGTAAACCACTACTATCTATGCTTTATCTATAACATAGATGAACACTATGATGACATGGTGTTGATTATATGTGTATTGCCAATATCCTGTCATGGTTCACTCACAGCCTCACCATTCCCCTGGGCTGCTGTCCCCTTTTGAATAATTTCACTATCTACATTCATCTATGAACTCCTGTTCATTCCTTGCTACCAGCACCTCCTCTGCACAGTCCATCACAGTGTGGTCCATCTCCATGAAATATTTGTTATGAAACAGAAACCTACCGCTTCTATGGTAGTCTAGCACCTTTGGTAGATCACCTGAACTGACAATACAGACGGAGTGTATCCATTTTCCGTGACACATAGACTGGCATTTCTTACTGTAGCACCACAATGCACTAACCAATCGGAAGTAGTCCTCTTGGGGAATTTTTGGATTGAAACCTCCAGGAATGCCAGGCTGCTTGTACAATGTGGAGTAGAAGTGTTCCTCTGGAATGGATACTTTTCTGAAAAACTCGAGCACAGTCTGAGCAGTCTTATTGTTGAGTATGTAGTCGATAAACGGGAATGAGAGAGCATTGTAGGCAGAGTTCTTGAAAGTAGGGAGGTTAAAGGGCACCTTTTTGCCCTTTAACCTTTGCTTGTTTGTATTGGGGCCTGGTGCAATCGATGAACTGCCGTTTAGTCGCATTAGTCTAGAAACTACCTCTTTACCAGTGGTGAGGGGTAGTTCTTTTCCGCACAGGTTAATAACATACTTCCATTGTAATGCTTTTGGTTGAGTCTCTCTGTGCCTGGCTAGGTCATCGAGGCAATTGATTTGAGCATCTAGAAAGGTATGTTCGCCCCACCGAACGTCTTCAATTTTAGAAGGGACAATGATATTATCAAAACAACTAGCCATGGTATCAAATAAAGTTTTGAACTGTACCGTGGACTTGTTATCATAATGAAAACAGTACGTATTTTGTGGCCTGTAGAGCACTTTCAGTAAACGAAATACCTGCTGTGGTGAGTTGTGAATGACAAAGGCATAAGCCAGTGGAAATTGTCTCTCTAGCTTTGAATTGTAGAGGTTATTGGTGAGTTGTTCTTTCAACCAAGAACAATGTGAGGCTCTCTTTAGAAAGGCTTCATCTGTAAGAGCATTGGCCCACTTTTTACTCTCTTCTTTGACTCTCTCTGCCTCCTTGCTGTCACCTTCGAATAGTTTAACACAGTTTCTATGTATGACAGGTCTCACTGATGTCACAACTTCATCAATCCAAGCCTTGTAGCCTCCCATAGGTACTTCACAGCCAGAAACACCAGTGTATTCCTTCTTGGTATGGATACCTGTTCTATATATCTGGAGCCGGAGAGTTTTCAGACTGTGTACATTCATTGTAGTCATATTATGCTTGCCAAAGTTCAAGTACACACATACTACTGTGATGGTGGTAGCCAGCACTAGTACAATCAGTAGACCTCTTGTTGGGCCTGTAGCCATCTTCCAAGCTAGTCCAGCTACTGACAGATAGGCTCTAGTGTAGTGGCTGCCACATGAAATTGTGTTTGGCCACACTCTATAAACCACTAGCCACTACCAGAGCCACTACTACTGCCTTGTTTAAAGGCACACTACTAGTGAGCGTGCTTGACAGCAGCATAAAATGTAGTATTATGATATTACATAATATAACTTGTATGCGTACCACGCATGCATATAGTTGCAGTATACACTCCAGTGTGAGATGGGGGTTTATGGCAGCTACATGTAAAATACTAAGATCTGCTGTACATGGACAGAGTACTAGCTAAATGTCAATCTCCATTGGTGGACTTAAACTAAACGCTTAATGTTGTTCCTATAGATCTACACTAACATTGTTCCACCCACTAATAACATTTTCTAATGCAGCCTGAAGGAAGCATTGGTTATGGATACTGGGTGTGTCAGACTCTGGGGACTCTCAATCCAAAGTTGATTCTGATTCCCGGACAAGGCACTCTGAACTCCATCGCTCTCACTGGTCTGCTCCAGGCCAGAGACTGCCTACAGAAACGCGCCCTGAGGGAAAAGGGTGATGCTTGTGGTCTCAACTACCTGGGCCTCCTCTACGAACAGGAGGGTCTACTAAAGGAAGCTGAGAAGGCTTTCTCCAGGTAAGTTTACGATCTGTTTGTAAACATCTATCTATGCATCAACTAATTAATTAACTGTATGAATACACGTTCTAAAAAACAATTGTTCTGTTTCTGCTTTGACATCTCTTCTGGTATAATTAATGTTTAGTGCATTAAAGGCGGTGTCATCTGACAACACTAGAGCCGTGTGCATGATCAAAGACAACTATGCTAGAGTGTTAAGGTACACACATAGCAGATAGTCATGATCCCTTTGTGTATCATATTACTGCATGGAGATGTCTCTATTCCAGTGCACAGGGAAAGGTATCTGAGGCTTTGGAGCATCTACAATCACTGCCTCTTCAAGATGATATCACTTTCCAGTTAGAGCTAGCACTTGCTCTGTACAGAAAGTTGAAATTCAGTGAAAGTGGCCAAGGTTAGAATCATCTGTATGTTTATATGCAGATATGAGTATGATTGTGCACAAGTGCCTCCTTGGCGCAGTCGGCAGCGCGTCAGTCTCATAATCTGAAGGTCGTGAGTTCGAGCCTCACAGGTGGCACAGAATTTTTTTTTTTTTTTTTCCCTTTACTTGGTAAAGGTCGACAATTATATTTTTTGCCCTCTTGCGTTTTTCTTAGTGTATAAACAACTGTTTGATAAACTATCTGATGATGGGACAAGCACTACAAAATCAACAGTCCTAACTGCACAAGCTATGGTTGCTTTTGCCCAGGGTAATAATGACAGCTGCAAAACACTTCTTTTCAAAGCGTAAGTTGGTTCCAATCATGCAGATCAGACTAAGCTACATGTATGTTATCGTGCTTTCTGTTATTTAGATTTCAGACTTCTCCAGTGTCAGTCCATGGACTGGTGGCTTTGTGTACACTGGGCTGTATTACTGGCAATTTCACACTCATCCAGGCGGCCCTCATGGAAATTGACAAGATGCTTGGTATGCAAACAATGATGATCCCCTATTCCCACCTCTCCTCCCCCCCCCCACACACACACACATACATATACACACACACACACACACACACACACATACATACACACACACACACACACACACACACACACACACTTTTTTTGCACGACTCCTGTATATGAACAGTCCTGAATAGTCCTATCAAAAGTGGACACATACTACATGCATGAACAGTCTACAGTCTATTGCAAGGAAAATTCTTTTTTTTTGATCAAGTACACATTGTACATACACACATCATGCACACATCACTGACAGAGTCAATGACAGAGGTGCTGCATCCTTCCTCTATAGATGTGCTGAATGTAATACTATTCATCCTGCAGGACAATTCACAGGTATAGTGTATACACCATGAATGTAGCCAGTGTTCTGTGGTAGTGCTGAGCAGTCCCCACTAGCTTCCTAGACTGCCAAATGATGAAATATTATCCATGCAACCTAAGGAATGTCCATGTCCATGTCCATGATGCAACTTACAGCTTCCTGTGATAAACACTGTATGTTAGTATAGTATAGACTGCTGAGTGTATAATTTAGCAGTCTTGATTGTTGATAAACTTTTTATAATAAAATTCCCCAAGAATACACACAGATGGGGTGATGTGTTGGTTGGTTTTGCTGAGTTGTATAATGGGAGATGTAGTCATTGGGATGCTCTCTCACTCTCTTTATTTGACTTGTGTAGGCTGAGGAATGTGTCCAAACACTGAGGGGCATTCTGGGGAGACTACCAAGTACATCTTCCAATGAACAAATGGTAAATTGCTCCACAGACTTGGCACATTTTGACAGACAGGCATGCACATGCGCATGCGCGTGTGCACACACACACACACACACACACACACACACACACACACACACACACATACCCACACATATGCATGCACACACACGTGCATGCACACATGCAACCACACAAGCACACACACACACATGCACACACACACACACACACACACACGCACACACATGCATGCACACGCACACACACACACACACACACACACACACACACACACACACACACACACACACACACACACACATGCACACACACACATGCACACACAATATCTACACAGCTAAATAATGTACACCACTCTCAGATGCACACGTTCATATTGATTTTGCTTTATCTCCAGCCACTACCATTGCCCCTTATGCTGCATACCTTGAAGAGAAGCAGTGCTGACAAGGCCACACTGAGGGTGGCCGTTCAGAAACTGATCCATGCCTACCCCACTGATGTGTGGACTCTAGCCATGCTGGTCTCACTACTGGACCAAGCTCAAGACCTCAAGATCAAATATCGCCGGCTGGTCATGCTACTTAGTGAGTGTGCTTTGTGTGGCGTTATGTATTTGCCAGTATTGAGCCTCGAACCAGGCTCTCCCTTGTGCAAAAATTTATTTTACACGAACTAAATCTTATTCATGAGACAGAGAACCTTGTTCGAGGCTATTGATTGTACACAGTGAGGGTGCCACCTGGTGTTAGCCTACTATGTGACGACAATGGCTATTGTGATCATGTATGTGTGTGTGCTTTGAGCTAGTGTAAGGAAGATTAAACACACTCATTCTCACACTCTCACAATGTCACGCATACACACACAACATAACTGTGCTTCAGTTGAAGACAATCTTCACCAGCTTTCAGCTAAGGAGGTACAAAATGAAGTAGATAAGAGCTACCAGGCATCCTTACTCTCACTGCAGCAGTGGGCAGCTGCAACCTAACTAACTTTGGACAATGAATCAATTTTTTTTTTTGTATTTTATATGTCATGGGTGTCAAGAAAAAAGGCATACTATGCAGTCAATTCAAACATTGGCCCTCCACTTGCATTCCTTGTTCTCTTTCCACTCTCCTTCACCCTCAGAATACACCTCCTAGAGAGAGAGAAAGAGAGAGAGGGAGAGAGAGAGAGAAGTGGGGAATAAGAGCTCCCATGCATTGACCATTAATTTTATAGTTTGTTATTGAATTTTGTTAACATTTATCCCCTTTGCCTGAAAAAAAAAAAAAAAGTTTTTACCTTTTTCCAAATGGTTGCAGTAGATTTGACCGCATCAATGGCATGGGCCACGGCCTCTATGGCCTCCTTCCTGTGCTCTGACGATGCTGCTATCATTACACTTGCCTCACCAACAGGTACAACCCTGTATGCATGCATGTAGTGTGTGGTGTTATATTATACCAATTAAACTAATGGTAGCTACGTGGTGAATGCAGCAACATACATGTACCAATGGCAATGTGTGCATACACTATGGAACTTAATGCATATGCAGCACACTAGCTTATCGTCTCCTGCATCTCATAATTATAAATTTTACAATGTTTTTCATCATAAGACTATTATTATTTGATCAGTATTGTACACATCCACTATAGCTGCAAATGCCTATATGACTAATTAGTTCTCTCTAGCTACAAGTATTATAATCCATTGTTTTGTGTTACATTCAATGATGTGTCTTGGGACGCTCTTGGATCCACTTTGCAATCTTTGGCAGTGACTCCACTTTTGCCTTCAGCTTTGAAATGGCCAGATATCCCTCTAATATGTTGGGATCGATCATGACCAAAAATCCTGTCGTCAGGACAACGCTCATATCAATGTAGGTGACCTTTGACCCATATATCCATCCCTCTGGGGACCCATTATCGGTGATACGCTTTTCCAATATTCCGAGAAATTCAGGAAGACTCTTCTCTTGAAGCTCCTTTTTCAACTCGGCCTGTCTTTTCTCATCTTTTTCAAAAAACATGAGAACCATTTTCATCTGTACATCCTCGATCAGATCATACAGTCCAGCCAGCTCAGCATTCTCGAAAGCATTTGATCCAGCTAGCCCATATTCTTCTGCTAGGTAGCATGCGATTGGTCCACTGCCTGCTAGTAGCTTGCCATCAACTTCCAGCACAGGTATTTTTCCGTATGGAGTCTTTGGCTTGAATTCTGCCCATTCTTGGTCACTGAGACGCACATCTTCATAGGGGACGCCAGCCTGTATGAAGATCCACCTTATTAGCTCACCCTTGCCCATCTGGTTGAAATAGTACAGCTTGTAGGAGGGCATTCTGAACAAGTACAAAGAGTTACTGCTAAATAAGCCTCAAATCCAAGTGCTGTTGGTAAAGGTTATGGCTACCAAGTTTGTTTTCTTTGCAGGCAATAACTCAGAGAGGAAAGCAAAAGGGAGTCTTATATTGTGGATGGCCAGGTACAAGCAGAAGAGATTGGAGTGGTTTGAACCAGTTAAAACTGGTCTGAGTCAGAATCCCCCATTGATGATAAGCACCACATAAAAATGCATGTACACTGCATACCAGTGGGAGTACCATGGCAACTGCATGCTTAGCAATATGTACAGCTGGCAATAATACATCTAATTAGCACTGTTTGGTGGCCATAAATTTAATTTAGTGGCTCTGACTAATGCAGGGAGGTGTACACCCTAAGGGGGGAAATATTTGGTTTATTGAGACAATGCACAGTATAAGCAGGTGATCCCCATGGAACCAATGTGAGCGTTCTATAGATATCTCATGACCCATAATACATGCATGTTTTGTCCATCCATATAAGGAAGATTTTGAACCACATTATCAATAATAATATTATATGAATCAGGTGATCAGTGAGAGGATTGTGTATTGTATGCAGCAGTTGTAGACCTAAATTATGTGACATTGAAGGCATAATATTCAAAATTCAGTCTTTGGGCGTTCCTTGATCCACTTTGCAATCTTTGGCAGAGCCTCGACAGAAGCCTTGAGCTTCAAAACAGCAGGATATGACTCAAGAGCGCTAAGCCCACTCTTAATGATCATATCAACCACTACAGTGAGACAAAAATCTGGATAGGTGACCTTTGACCCATATGTCCACCCCTCCGGAGTCCCATTATTGATAATTTTCTTCTCCATGATCCCCAAATACTTTACAAAATGCTTCTCGATGAGGTCTTTTTTCAGCTCTGCCTTTCGTGCTTCCTCCCTCTCGTGAATGTAGAGCATTATCTTATGGACTAAATCCTCGATTACATCATAGTTGCTGGCAATTTCGGCATTTTCAAGAGCATTCGTTCCAGCAAGCCCAAACTCTTCGGCAAGGTAGCGTTGAATTGGTCCTCTACCTGCCAGTAGTTTTCCATCAATATCTAACACGGGCAGGCCTCCATGAGGGGTTTGGGGTTTGAAGACAGTCCACTCCTCCTGGCTCAGTCTTATGTCTTCGAACGGGACACCTGCCTGGACAAAGATCCATCGAATCACCTCTGGCCCACCCATCATGTTGAAGTAGTACAGTTTGTAAGCTGGCATCTTTCCTACCCCTTTGCTGCTGATGTAGTGTACAACTCTGCATGGGCGTGGTGCTTAGGGAAGTCCCTCTATACCTAAATATAATATTGCCACAATATTATGTGATGATGTAATGTTGTGTCCAGATCTGCTGTGGAGCCTGGAGCATGTGCCAAAATGTACACTGTATGCACACAGCTTAACAACCGAATAACTGATCATTGTAAACATGATATAATCACAATATATTGATTATACTGATTAGGGGGAAAATTTGCAATCGAATCATGTACAAGGGGGAAAATAATTAATTTTGTGTTCACGTTCAAATCCAGTCATAAATTCAAAAGAATCACGGAGTTACATTAGTTTTCAGTCTTGGGGCGCTCCTGGATCCACTTTGCAATGTTTGGCAGGGCCTCGACAGTCGCTTTGTGCTTAGCAACTGCTGGGTAGGCATCTAAGGAATTGGCACCACAGAACGCAACTGTCAAATCAGCCACAAGAGCAAGATATAGATCAACGTATGTCACTTTCTGGCCAAAAATCCACCCCTCAGAAGACCCATTGTCAGTGATCCGTTTGTTAAGAATTCCAAGGTACTTTGGAAGGTGTGTCTCATCGAGATCTTTCTTGAGCGCCTCCTTTTTCGTCTCATCTTTTTCGTAGCGGTAGAGCATCATTCGAAGGACCAAGTCGTCAATCACGTCACTGATGGTAGCAAGCTCGAAATTCTCAACAGGGCTCGATCCAGCAAGTCCATGCTGCTCAGCAACATAGCGTGCAATTGGTCCACTCCCTCCGTAAATTTTTCCATCAATTTCCAAGACGGGCATACCCCCATAGGGAGTCTTGGGCTTGAAGGTTGCCCACTCTTCACCGGTGTATCTAATGTCTTCGTATGAAACACCTGCCTGGGTGAAGATCCATCGGATCAGCTCAGCTCTTCCTTTGGCTGGAAAGTAGTACAGCTTGTAGGTAGGCATAGTTGTGTCAGAAACCTGTTGCTTGGTCTGGGAGAGAGCAGAAAGAGGATGAATCTCACCAGTAAACATTCAAATATTAAACGCAACTCACTGTCCTGCAGAGATGTAGGAAGCTAGTGTGCTTCTTTTGTAGCTAGAGTAGACACGTGAAAATAACCCCTGAAAGCTGGGAGACAACAGTATACACGCATACTGCGCATGCGCAGTACACCTTACACGACGTCATGGATCAGGCACTTGGGCGGTGCTCTGATCTCCATTGAACTAGCGACTTTCCAAGTGAGTTTCACTGTTTGTATGATGGTATAGGGTATCAATAATTTGTGCAAACAACAACTAAGCTTGCCCCTTCAAACTGAATTTTATTTATCCTGTTTCCACCCTCAACAGATCTTTGCAAATTATGCCAACATACAAATTGTACTACCTCCCTGCGAGAGGCAGAGGTGAGCTGATTCGATGGATCTTTGTCCAGACAGGCATCCCATACGAGAATATAAGGATAGACGGTGAGGAGTGGGCTTCCTTCAAGCCCAAGACCCCTTATGGAAAGATACCTGTCTTGGACATTGATGGCAAGCTGCTGGCAGGCAGTGGGCCCATTGCACGCTATCTTGCTGAAGAGTTTGGACTTGCCGGGACAAATGCCATTGAGAACTGTGAGCTAGCATCCCTCTACGATGTGATGGAGGATCTTTTCAATAAGATTGTGCAGTTCTTTTATTACGAGAAGGACAAAACAAGGAAGGCAGCTCTCAAGAAAGATCTTGATGAGACTCATATCCCTAGGTATCTTGGAATCCTTGACCAGCGTTAGTCTGGCGTAGCCGACCCTCGCAGGAAAGCCAATGGGTCGTCTGAGGGGTGGATTTACGGTCAGAAAGTCACATATGCTGACCTGCGTGTTGCTGTTCTTTGTGATCTTGTAGTTAAAATCAGTGGTGCCAATGCCTTGGGTGCCTACCCAGAAGTTGTAAAGCTAAAAGCAACTGTTGAGGCCCTGCCAAACATCGCCAAGTGGATACAAGAGCGCCCAAAACCTGACGAGTTTTAGCTGCTCTTTTTCATATTTTATGCTAGTTTATGGTGATAATCGAGGTACTACAAACATGCCTGAGTTATTGTTGCACTATTACCACTATACATACTTCATAGGGAACAGAATACACATAACAGTACACTGGTATATGAAGCGCATGCGCAGTATGCCTTGCAGTAAGAGATTGAAACGTCATAGATCAGGCATCCCTTTGTTGAGCGGGGGCGGTGCTCGCACGTACACTTGCACTTTGAGCTCGCTGTCGTGTCTGCTTCTTCTCTTATCCGTTCCTGTGGACTATATAGCCAATTTGCAAGTGAGTTGCATCATAGATATTAGAGCGCAGGGAAATATGGTTGCATCATAGTCATTAATTAATTTCGCAAGCTTTAAATTTATCTATCTTCCGCTCCCTCCCACTATCTTTGCACAGGTTTCGAACAAATTTAATATGCCGACGTACAAGTTGTACTACTTCCCTGGAAAGGGCAGGGCTGAGCTGATTCGATGGATCTTTGCCCAAGCAGGCGTCCCGTACGAGGATAAGAGGATAGCCGGCGAGGAGTGGAACGCCTTCAAGCCCAAGACCCCCTATGGGAGCATGGGCCTGTCTTGGATATCGATGGCAAGCTGCTAGCAGGCAGTGGGCCCATTGCACGCTATCTTGCTGAAGAATTTGGACTTGCCGGGTCAAATGCCATTGAGAATTGTGAGCTAGCTTCCCTTTACGATGTGATGGATGATTTGTTTGGAAAACTCGTGACGTTCTTCTTTGAGAAGGACTAGGCACGAAAAGCAACCCTAAAGAAGGATCTTGATGAGACTCAACTCCCGAAGTACCTCGGAATCCTTGACAAACGCATTAAAGCCAATGGGTCATCTGAGGGGTGGATTTATGGCCAGAAAGTCACATACATCGACCTGCGTGTTGCTCTTGTTACTGACATTGTGATTACCTGTGCTGGAGCAAATGCTTTGGATGCCTACCCAGATGTTGCAAAGCTCAAAGCGACCGTCGAGGCCCTGCCAAATGTTGCCAAATGGCTCCAAGAGCGCCCTAAGACTGAGTTTTAGCTCCTTAGTGTAGTGTACTGTATTATGCGTTATTTCTAGCTTTATTGTTTTGAATATTTGATAATTTTTGGATACAGACTTAATACTGAATACCCTATATTATATTAATTATGCTAAAATAATATCCTTTTAAGGTGGAAAATTTCTAGTGTTCACACATAATAGTTAAAACTCGGACTCTGGACGTTCTTTGAGCCACTTGGCAATGTTTGGCAGGGCCTCGATGGCTGCCTTGAGCTTTGTTATCGCTGGGTAGGCATCCAGGGCATTGGGACTTGTTTGTAGCACAAAATTAGTTATATAAGCAATACGCATGTCGACATAGGTGACCTTGTTGCCATAAATCCACCCTTCAGCAGATCCGTTATCAGTTATCAGTTTGTTGAGAATTCCAAGGTACTTGGGAAAGTGTGTCTCATTCAATTCTTTCTTCAGCTCTGCCTTTCGTGTGTCCTCCTTCTCTATATGGAGCACCATCATCCTCATAACCAGATCCTGAGTGACGTCATAAATTGTGCTCAGCTCGAAATTTTCAAGTGCATTTGAACCAGCAAGTCCATGCTGTTCAGCAATGTAGCGTGCAATAGGCCCACTCCCTCCATAAAGCTTTCCATCAATTTCCAAGACAGGGATGCCCCCGTAGGGGGTCTTGGGCTTGAATTCTGCCCATTCCTCTTTGGAGAGCCTAACATCTTCATATGGAACACCAGCTTGGATGAAGATCCATCGGATCAGCTCAGCTACGCCTCGAGCTTGAAAGTAGTACAACTTGTACGTGGGCATTTTTTGTTTTTCCAAAACCTGCCATGTGGAAGAGAAAGGGTGTGAGAGGGGTGGTGTGTGGGGGAGGCCGGGGGGAGGTTTAGTGTACTTCTGTTTCTACAAAAAAAAAAAACAAAAAAAAAAAAACTCCAGCAATCATAAGTTTCTTACAGTTCTGACAGAAGTTGCTGATATGATTCTTCACAAGAAGTCTGCTGTACAAATGCTGTGTTGCAGCAAAATTTATAGACACTGAATGGCTACACGCAGCAGAAATTATCCAGAGAAGTGCGTGCCTCTCTCGTAATCGAGAGTGTGCACACGCCTGATCAGTGACGTAACAATGAAGCGCAATCTATTATTAATGTTTGCGCATAGCATATAGCGGGAAATTTGGCGAAACAGTCACCAGAATGCATTGGCGGATTTTAAATTTGGCGATTGCGAGCGCCTCCACATAGAACAATAGTGCATAGCCTACGGTATTATAGTATCATCTACGATTTGAATAATTAATCACATGGTTTAGAGTGTGATTTGGGATTAATCACACGAGTAAGCACGTTGTAGGGATTGTAATTGCACGAGGCGAAGCCGAGTGCAATTACTAGTCCCTACAACGTGCTTACAAGTGTGATTAATCCCATATCACACTCTAAACCATGTGATCAATTACTAATCATTATAGTTGCCATCACAGTGTCATAATAATACATCCAGCTGATATTATAATTTATGATGTGATAGTAACAGTTCACATGCCTACACATGACTGTATGGTACATGAAATACTGGTACATGGCATGATACATGTTCGTATGAATGTCAAGGATCCTTCGAGTCACTGAAGACAATGTCGTTTCTGTGGTATCTCACTTGCAAGACAATCGTTGTTTCCAAAGTATACTGTGCACCCACTGAAATTGTAGACTGGTGACTGGTGCTTGTGGTAGTCGATTGGTTGATACTGGAGGATGTGGATAGGATAGGTACAGTGGATAAGAAGGCCACTGCCAACCATAGTGGGTTGATGCTGTGTAGTGAGTCCGAGTCAGAGTAGAATGGAAGTGGAGCAGAACATCCTGGGTGATTATCTGGAACTTCCATAGTTTTTGCGTCCCTATCACTACTGATGCATTTCGAGTGTCGTTTCGGTGGTGTCCCACTTCCAAGATTAGTCTGGCGTAGCCGACCCTCGCATTCCAAGGTATACTGTGCACCCACAGCTCACAGACTGGTGCTTGAAAACTGTGGCTTGCTCACTGGACTCACCCGCGAGTCTCACTCAATTGGGTCAGTGCTTCCTCGTCTATATCTCCTTAAAAGTTTTCAACGATATCCTCACTAAAGAAACCGAGGGTGTTATTTCATAGATTATATATACAATCTATGGTTATTTGCTGCATCGTTCAAGACATCTATATCTGGCTCTGCCATTTTCGCACACCACACCCACCCGTTGCCATGCGCCACGCCTGGTTGCTAAGGATGTGATTAGCCAATCAGATTGTGATTATTTTACGTTTCTGGATTGGACCAATGAACGCGCGATTACAGTGCGCTTTCGTAGACCTGGAACCTATGCGGATTTTAATCGCCAATCTCTCTATGAGACTTTTGTATAGACTAATAGAAACTATATGATTAGCGCAATAATTGCATGAAAATTAATATTGCGCGCAAGAGAGGTACAATAATAATCAACAAAAAAATTATTTTGCACTGTTCCTTCAAAAGTTAAAATTCCGATTCTGGACGCTCCTTGATCCACATTGCAATCTTTGGCAGAGCCTCTACAGTAGCCTTGAGCTTTGCAAATGCTGGGTAAGCATCCAAGGCATTGGGACTGGCTAGCAAAATCAAGTCAGCCAGCTGAGCAACTCGAAGGTCAACATAGGTGACCTTGTTGCCAAAAATCCACCCATCAGTAGATCCATTATCAGTTATCAGCTTGTTCAGAATTCCGAGGTATTTAGGAAGGTGAGTCTCATCCAGCTCTTTCTTCAGCTCTGCCTTTCGTGCCTCTTCTTTTTCAAAATGGTGCAGTATGACCCTCAGTAGGAGATCCTGAGTCACGTCGTAAATCGTACTGAGCTCAAAATTTTCAAGTTCATTGGATCCGGCAAGTCCATGTTGTTCAGCAATGTAGCGTTCAATCGGTGCACTACCACCAAAGATTTTTCCATCAATTTCTAAGGAAGGCAAGCCTCCATAGGGGGTATTAGGCTTGAAGGCTGCCCACTCTTCTTGAGTGAACCTGACATCTTCATACGGAACACCAGCCTGGATGAAGATCCATCGGATCAGCTCAGCTCGGCCTCGGCCTTGAAAGTAGTACAACTTGTAAGTGGGCATTTTATTTTCAAAACCTGTATATAGCTGTGCACAATGACATGGAAGAGAAAGATTATTCATGATTAATATTTCAGCAATGTCTACTCACAGTTTGAAAAAAAACAACAAAAACCGATATTGCAATCTGCTGTATGATGGCTGAGGAAGATGTTTATGGCAACTACTTGTAAAACACAAAAATTTATAGAAACCACTTTGGTGGGCACAGCCAAACTTGCTACTATATATAGCGTGCTGGAGTGTAAAAGCAATGACGTAATGTTGATGTACTATCCTTTAATCTTCGCGCATGCAGTGGGAGGAGCTGACGTGAACATAATCAACACGCAAAGATTCGTGACTTGTGAGGGCATCTCTTGACTATCTAGCCTTGCATTTGGATCACGTCTCTCAGTAAGTAACTTATATGTACGCAAATACACTGTATCACTATGCTATAAATTTTATCATGAACTAAAATAATTACGAACTGCTATAGAGAATCATGCCAACTTACAAGCTGTACTACTTCAACCTGAAGGCCAGAGCTGAGCTGATCCGGTGGATCTTTGCTCAGGCAGGTGTGAAATATGAAGACATCAGGCTCGACAAGGAACAGTGGGCTAAGATGAAACCTACCACTCCCAACGGCTGCCTCCCTGTTCTGGATGTGGACGGGCAAATGCTCGCAGGGGCTGGCCCAATTTCACGCTACGTTGCTGAGCAGCATGGGCTTGCTGGAGAAAACGACTTAGAAAATGCTCAAATTGCTGGCATTGATGATCTGCTCACAGATGTCACCAACCGATTCGCTCGATTTTGGTTTGAGAAAGATGAGGCAACTAAGGCACAATTGAAGAAAGACCTGGATGAAAAACACCTTCCCTTTTACCTCTCCTTCTTGGAGAAGTGCATCACCACAAATGCTGCCCCTGAAGGCTGGCTATTTGGCAAAAAGGTGACATACGTGGACCTGAGACTGGCACTATCTGTTGAATTTGTGCAAATGGCTAACGACAAGATCCTGAATTCCTACCCTGGCATCTTAAAACTGAAGGAATCTGTGCTAGCCCTGCCAAATATCGACAGGTGGATCAAAGAACGACCCCAAACGGACTTTTAGATACAAGTGATTATTGGACCCTTGTGTGGCATTTAACTGTAATTTACAGTGGACTAAATGCATTAGCTTGTGTTCTGTGACTTCAATTTGCAGTGGTATTCAATTACTATTGTTTGACATAATTAACAGTATTCATGAATGATATCTGACACACCTAGTCTTTACACTCAGCAAAAAAAACTCCCATCCTTGTGGGCACATTTTTGTACACCAGTTGAGCAGGCACATTACATCACATCACACCACTTGGATGCGTAATATTATGGTAACAGCCCATTGAGGCATTGAAGGACACCTGTAAAGCTTCAACAGCTGTGGAAGCCATAGCCAACATAATTGGACAGAAACTCAGTACAAAACACTATGCAATGATACACACTGTTGTAATAAAA
This sequence comes from Stappiaceae bacterium, assembly GCA_964291365.2. Classification (GTDB taxonomy): domain Bacteria; phylum Pseudomonadota; class Alphaproteobacteria; order Rhizobiales; family Stappiaceae; genus JBDWFY01. The sequence goes on along the minus strand of OZ220043.1, from coordinate 372,341 downwards.
TTAATAGCTACTGTTCTCATGCTGGAAGAGACTAGAAGGTTTCCTTTACTGGCACTGGTCGCTCAGCAATCCATTTTGCTATCTTGGGCAGGGCGAGAACTTTACTGTCGAGAGCAGCAACTCCAGGGTAGTTATCAAGGACGGCTGGGTTCATTTTCTTTAGTACACCAATGAGTCGAGGGACACGGAGGTCAACGTAAGTGACCTTTGAGCCGAAGAGCCACCCTTCGGGGGATGCGTTTTTCTTTATCTGCTTCTCCAGCACGTCGAGGTACTTTGGCGCATTGTTCTCAATAAAATCCTTCTGGAGAGCAGCCTTTTTAGCCTCGTCCTTCTCAAAGAAAAATTTAAACAATTGATTCTGAATATCCTGGAGGTGATCATTGATGCCTGCAAGCTGAGCGTTCTCGACAGCATTTTCTCCAGCCAGACCATGTTTTTCGGCCACGTAGCGAGCGATGGGGATGCTCCCAGCAATCTGCTTCCCGTCCACCTCTAGAATAGGTAGACAACCCAGAGGCGTTGTTGGCTTCATCGCAGGCCAATCCTGAAAGGGAACGCGATAGTCTTCAAACGGCACTCCAGCCTGGTGGAAGATCCATCGAATCCACTCGCCTCTTGCCTCGAGGTTAAAGTAAATCAGCTTGTAAGTAGACATTTTTGAGATGCGTCGATTCCCGACAATTATCTTCTTGCAGTTGGCTCCAGGCAAACGTGACAGTGTAGTAACAACTCTTCGCTCGTTTTTATAGCTAGCTCAAGTTTTCTCGTGCGTGGTGATTGCACACGAGATGAATACGTTCAGGTGAGGAGATGTGTACAAACAAGTGTAAATTTATCCTCGCTGTAGGCAGACTCGAGTGCGTGCCCTTCACCGGAGGTGGGGTCAGCTTTGCAGCTCGTAAGCTGAGCATGCGCAGTAGCAAACGATGGCCCTCCCAAGTTTAGTACTGAGCATGCGCAAAATGCTTCTACAATGCTTACCCAATTCTGTGGATTATAGCCAGCTTACAGACAGGCCACTTCCCCCTCACATCAGCACAGATTTGTTTGAGTTGCTTGATTGCCATTGCACTGTACGCCTCATACTCTAACCGGACAACTTCTTTGCCTTCACAATAATCATTCATGAAATAACAGGTGAGAGAATTGCACAAAAATCAGTAACGCTAACCTTGGAAATGATCCCTAGTCATACCTATGCAATCACAAATTAAAATTAATGATAATAATTATTGTAAACGATCGTTTGAGTACCTAAAAAAATGGAGACACCTCCAGCTGAAGAATCTGTGACAAATTTGGTCACGTCCTCTTGGGAGATCGTCTCTGAGGTTATTCTTACCAAATCTTTATCACTATCAGGTATTTGATCACCTACATAGATATACTGATAGTAGCCACAGAAGTCATCATCATGTTAGTGTGTAGCCTCATACCCAGACTCTCCCTCTCGAGAGCCTGGATACAAGGCTAGTTAGTCTGTGGCTTAAACTTAATGTAAGATATAATACTTAACGATAATGGATGGATTTGTGAGTTTTAAGGACATATGTTTCAGAGGTGTCATTCTTAACCGGCTTACTCATCCTCCACTGATGGGTGGAATTACAGCTATCTCATCACCAGCCTTCAGCTGAACTGTCTGATCAGCTCCTATGTACTCCTGATTGACAGCTATAAGAATGTTCTTCTCAATCTGGGTGAGGCTGAAGAGAAAATGGAACCATTACCAATTGAATCGCTACAGAATCTTGACTCTTTAATATGACAAAATTTGACACAGTACACAGAAGCTTAAATTTTATAATTTGATCTAAGTTGAGTTATACGGACATCTGCATGAAGTATTACATGTATTTATTACTCACACTGGATAAACAGAGAGGATCTCCTCCAGCAACTGTTTGCCGGTGATGGTGGAGGAGGGCACTTCTATCTTGGCCTCTGAGACTGCAGTAAGCTCACGACTCTTTGCAAAGAACAATAGGTTCACCTATAGACACAGACGAAGCAGATAGTGTGACTGTGAAATTCTTAGTTATCAATATACCGACATACGTACCTGCACTTTCTCATTGAAAGCCATACCATGATGATTGCTGACTCAGCAAACCCGGCCCCGGCTAGGCTCCGCCCACTAGGACACGTCATGCTAGTGGGAGGAGCCGGAGTTAAGTTAGTGACACCCATCATTATATAATTATATCGATCATCCTGGCCTGGTCATCCCCGTTTGGTTAGTTCATTCGAGATCATTCGAGACCTCTCTCAGCATTTTTTTAAACCCTGGCCCACCCTTAGCCATCACCGACTAAAAGCAAGATAATCAAAGATGTCAGAGGTAGCGGATTTTTTCTTACAGAATATAATCCGACCGAGACCAGTGCCCCCATACTTCTGTCACGGCTGTAACCACCGTTTTCAACCTAACTCAGATGACACGGTGAGTTTTAAGGTATAATTCTTTCAGGTCTAGAGTAGGCACCGTGTGTGTACAGTAACTTATAAAATTATGGTCTCTATTCTATTTGTGTATAGCATTTTAAAGAACAAAGCGATTTTCCTGACACCCTAACAGATGGGGCAGTCTAGTCCAAGTTGAACATTATTCAAATAAAATGCTAATACCATTTTCTGTTTTAGCATAAAAATATCTATCTAGGATCAAGGTTTCCCCTTTACAGTAGCTTAGTTACACCAAGTAGCCCTAGATTGCCTTCCAAATGTAACTAAGCTTCCTATGCTCTCCGAAAAGGAATTGGATTACCCACCTCATGGTTACTTTTGTTTCTCATGTTCACAGAGCTCCAGTGATCCAGTATGCCCTCAGTGTGGATCAGACTTTGTGGAAAAAATAGAACAAGAGTAAGTTTTCAAGAGAGGGGGGGGGGGGAAAAAAGAGATGTGATGGTGTGCTCTAATTAGAATGAAAGGCGGGCATTAATTACGATATTGAGTGTGCAACATTTATTATGATAAGGGTGTGTGTGTGTGTGTGAGAGAGAGAGAGGGAGGAGGGAATGAAAGAGAAAGTTTTGTTTGTGTACTGATGTAGGGAGCAACGTACAGCTGGAGGTGGGAGATTGGGCACATCCACTTCAACGGTCACAGTGAGGGGTCCTAACAGTATCACAACTACCACCACCACAACTGTTAACGATGAGGAGACCCCTATGGTTACTGACGACGATCCTGAACCAGAAATCGTTGGAGCAAATGATCCTGAACCAGAAATCATTGGAGTAAGTGTACAATTAACCAAAACAAAACTTCTTATCTAACATTGAGGGATAATATGCATGTTGTAGGCTTATAATCATCAGTATTGTCCATTTTCGTTTCTCAAGGAGGAGGGGCAGGGAATACTTTCCCAATAGTTGATGAATATTGTTCTCCTCAAGCCACAGGTCAATGCATGATTAGTATGGGGGTGGGGGAGTTTTACTTTGCTTTGCCTATACCCAATCATTTGGCCCCGCCCCAGTCCATTATTTTCTACAGTATAATGTACTTAAGAGAGTGCTTGATGAGGTTGGTAGGCAATACTAATCACTTTTTGTATCACTTTGCTATCTACTGTATTTTTGCTATTCCCTTTCCTTGTAGCAAGAAGAAGGTCCTCGGAGACGGCCTAACTCCACAGCTACTACAACCACCAGGAGCACGCCTTCTGGCCCCACGGGAGGACCGTATGTGAGAATACGAGGGCCGAGGGGACAACCTCTAGCTCAGTAAGTCAACTGTTTCAAAGGAAATTACATAACTTCATGTTTCTCTCTTTCCTGTCTCCTTCCACCCATCACAGGATGTTACATGAGCACATTGAGAGCTTGATGAATCCCCATAGAGCACGTAAGTGGTGTACTTGCTCACACACATGTGCTTGTGGGTACATACAGTTTATATTAGTACATACAAATGAAGCATGCCGACAAGCAAGTTTAGTGTTAGTTCTTGGTACAGAGGGTTGACTGTTGGTTGTCGCTGTGGACATCAGAAATGGTAGATTCTCTCCTCCGAGAGCCTGGATACAAACGAGGCTATGTTTACGATGTGTATGCACACGTGACTTTCAACTCTCTGTATGTCACTTCATAATTGTGTAGCTCGTTTGACCTTAACATCCCTTTGAAATGTATGTGGAGCTGATCCCGTGTAATGCTGCATTACACACGCATACAATTGTAGGTCAGCGTGCTGAGCGTGACCACACTGATGGCTCTGACGACACAATTCCTCCCTCGAGAAGACACCGGCAACACACGAGTCCTCCGAGGGAAGGAGAGGGTGAGAGGGAGGAGGGAGGAGAGGGGGGAGAACAGCCTCAAGAAGGCAGCGGAGAAGAGAGTGGAACTAATGCAGCTGACCTGCACTTTGCTGTGGGTCTCCCGTGGTATCTCATGCTACACGGACGGGACCACGCCCGTCGGAATCAGCCCCATGGGCGGGGCCGTGCTCGTGGTGGTGGGCAGCCACGCCCACAGCAGAATCCTCAGGTGCCAAGATTTGGAGTACCTCTGGTCATTGGATTCAAGTAAGTCACAAAGTTTTTTCTTGCTGTACTTAGTCGAAGTGGAAAACGAAATTGTCTCTTTTTTTCAGTTCTGGACCAGTTCACACTAACCCTGGTGACTACGCCTGGGGGCCATCTGGACTTGATGATATCATCACACAGATGCTGGCCAACCTTGAGGACAGCGGTCCACCACCAGCCAAAGAGGAGAAGATAGCAGCAATACCAAAGATTGTGGCTACTGAAGAAGATATTGCTCTTTGTAAGTGTGTGTGTGTGTGTGAAAGAATGCTGGCCAAAATCATTGGTTTCTTGTGATGTAGGTAACGACTGCTCAGTGTGTAAGGAACAATTCACAGTTGGTGAAGAGTTACTGAAGCTGCCATGCACTCATCTCTACCACAGAGACTGTGTCCTCCCGTGGTTAAAACTGGTAAGTCATCCCTTTGTGTATTTGTGTATCGTATCATCTCTCTCTCCCCTGTACAGCATGATACATGTCCTACATGTCGTTATCATCTTAACACTGGAAAATATGAACATAATCAAGAAACTACCGACTAGCCTCTCACACCATTCTTCAAAACGAAAAGTGGTGGCTAGTTGTGCACATGTGAGTCATTAGGGAAGTCCATGCTAAATATAAATTATAGTTCTATTTTTAGTGTTACGTGTTATGTATTGTTCTGTACAGCTAGTGCACCTACGCTGTATAAAATTGATAATACAAGTATGTTACATTCACACAATAAAGTTAATGGTAATTTTTGTATATGCTAATTATTATCTGCACACCTCTCAAACCATTAATTATTGTCATCAAGCTATTCTGTATACTAATATGCCACAAAATTAATTTGCAAGTGCACAGTCTTAAAAAAAATGTCAACTAAATTTAATCACAAATGCACTCAATTCTATTTTGCATTTTTCAAGATGTCCAAACTTTATAGTTTTGCTTTGTTAGCTGGGAACACAGCCGACAGCTTCTGACTTAGCATGATGTTTCCTCCGAGTTTCAAACGACCAGTAGCAAACGCCTAGAGATAAAAAGCAAACAGACCGTGCAAGCAAAATTTGTCAATTTACATTTAACTATTGAGTTTTGAGAAGTACAACTAGTGTTCATTCACTGGCCCTGTTCTAGCTTGATCAGCTGTGTTAGTATAGTAGCTATCCCCACAGCGAAACAACAAAGCATATTTGTGTGTAGTTACAACAGTATTGAAGAAATGTTGATACCTACAAACAAATGTACCTTTTGAGGGTTTAGTGTCCCAGTGACAAAGCCCATAAAGTCATCATCAGAGAGAGTGAGCGTACAGCCTGCCTTGGCCCCCTGAGGTGGACCCTCATACACTGAGCCTGGGGCATTCTTCAAATCAACAGCTGAATGATGAATAATCAAGAAGAAAGCAACTTAACATCTCTCACAAGAAGCTAGCTCAGTTTAGCTACAAGGTATCCCAAGTATATATTTGACCAAGCTTGAATAGTTTAAAGCTTAGCTAGCTAACACGGATGAGGCCATGACATTCAGATCTACAGCAATTATTATATAATAATTGTTTTTGCTCACTCCATTTTGCTGCTATTTCTCCATCCTTGGTGATGTTCCACTGGTAGATGGCCTTCACTTTCTTCACAATGTCGGGATTAGCTGCAACATGCTCCTTGATCTGCCTGAAGATTGCAGCTGCCTTCAGCTCACTGCCACCTCCAGTAGTCTATGTGCAATAAAACAACAACAACAACAAAAAAAAACAGGTCTATAAGCCCTTGATAAAAATGTGTGGGTGTGGTAAATATTTGAGGAGGTCACCTTATTTCTGTAGTTAAATTATAAACTGTGCCAAGAGTGCTAAGGCACACTATACCTATACTATCTGACCTGGTGTGGAATTCCAGTTGACTGGCTACTGCCACCAGCTCCAGGGTTGAGGTCAATGTAGCCTCCACTGAGACATTCCTCCCCTGTCTCCACCACCTATCAGAGAGAAGTGTGTGAGTGTGACTGTGAGGAGTGTGTGCGCACGAGCACACTGGTCCCTTTGAGAGAAGAACGGAGTATGATATTCCCAATTCCCCTCTGACCCCAGACCCACACTACACTATCACCAAAGCATTGACCTTGAACTTGTACCATGTGATAAGATGATGTGAATCTAGAACATTGTTAATATTTTGACCTTTGACCTATTTGCCACCCCTATACTGTATATTATTAGCCCATCATAATTACGTAATGGCCTGAGGATGAGGCTAATAAAGTTAATGAATTCTAGCTGATGAATAACTTGTACCTTGCAAATGAAGTGCACTCTGTTTCCCTCCTTCCACATGTCAGTCTGGATGGTCTGTCCAGGCAGGACTGGTTTGGAGAACCGCGCCTTGATGGCCTTCACCATGGCAACATCGTCCCCACAGTACTGCCTCAATATGTGGCGGGTCGCTATGCCATAGCTACACAGTCCGTGCAAGATAGGTGTCTGAAAACCTGTGCACAAAATTCAAATATTATTGAACAAGAAATGTAGAAATCAAGCAGCCAAATTTATGAGCTTCTCGCTCAGTTAGATAACTATTACAAGGTGCTATAGTATGCATGCTAGAACAGTATACCTCCAAGTTTGGCAAAGTCAGCATCAATGTGCAAAGGATTGTAATCCCCATTGAGTCGGTAAAGGGCAGCCTGAGACGGGAGGGTTGGTGATCGGAGTGACGCATCAGGAGATCGGCTGGGAGGCTTCACGATTGGCTATGTGCATGGACAAATAAAAGTAAGAGAAAAAATTAATTTTAATTGCTTACTTTGAGGGCAGGTGACTGTCTCTTTCCTCCAAAACCCCCTGCTCCAATGATGAAGACAGAGAACTGATTGATGGCCACCAACTCTCCATGCTCAGTCTTAGTCTCAGCTGGGTGTATGTGAATCAGTCGAATTTTATATGAGTGGGAGAAAGAGAGAGAGGCTTACCATCGAGAATGATCAAGGCCCCAGACTTCTTATCCACAACATCAGCCACTCGGCTCTCAGTGTAAAGGGTACCTAACAAAAACAGAACATTACTTTATTTGTTGAAATCAGAAATAAAAATTTTGAGAGGTAGTAAGGCTGTTTACCTTCAGTTGGGAATGGCCTCTTCAGCTCCACATACTGCTCTCCATGCAGCGCCTGGAAGTAAGATGAGAAAATATTACAATATAGACAATTTGAAATTAGATGTGCGTGTACGTTACACGAATCCAGCATCATCTAAATACACAATGCAACATGCAAGGATTGTGAAGTTTTGTAGGGGATATAAGAGAACATATTGTCTAGCCCATGTGCTATTGTATGAACATGAAAGGTGACCTTTTTTGTTATTAACCTGTGCCAAGTTGAACTCCTTGATGCCCGGTATACCTCCAGATAGAGTACCATTCATCGCTGCCTAAGTAAATACGGAGAGGAAAAGTCTATCAATCTGCCTGTTATTTTGTAGTAGATTTACTTGCGCAGGTATGACAGCATAAGAGGGTATGGCTGAAAACTCTGGATGGCCTTCGTAGAGGTATTTTAGATTGGAAGTGTCCGTCTGAGAAATAGTGCAACCAACTGTGAAAAAAAAAAAAGGATTTAACAACTGATAGGGCCAATTATAGTAAATAAAGAGAGAGAGGTATGCCAAGGTCTTGTCAAGTGAACACTCATTTTATGACATACCTCCAAGGTTGTAAAGGATGATGTCCCTGTGTGTGAAGTTGAAAGGCTCAGACTTCACCGATGCTCCGATGACGGAATTGACATCTCCACCACTGCCTGGAGTAGCAAATCAAATACTTAATACTATACTGCATCACGATAATCGTTGTAAGACATACCTTGGCTTGAAGTAGCGCCACCACCACCAGTGGCCTTGATTTCTGATAGAACATTACCCATGTAGTCTATAGTGCAGTGAGAGAGAGAGAGCTATAATCAAGTGGGGGGGGGGGGGGGGAGGGACTCAATTAGTACATACCACTGGCTGCAGTTGGGTAACGGGCATTCGACATGTCACAGATTGCATTCCAATTGTCTCGTACTAACAAGAAAAAAGTAATGCATTTTTCAGCACATAGTTCACTGAGTCTTACCATCTTCCACCGAGTGAGGCTTCTTCAAGACCACACCTCTTCCCTGCTGCACTCTGATCTTTGTCGCCCATCCTCCGAATGTCTCAATGATGGAGCCATTCTCCTCAAAGCTCTCGTGGCAGAGGTAAGCCACGATGGGAGCAATATCCTTTACCGGCATCATTGTCTCCATCTCTAAGGAGAGAGAGAGAGAAAGAAAGTCACACATTAACAGCACAAGCTAGCCCACAAGCTACATAGCCCAAAAATCTCTTTTCTTGCAAGAAATACATGTAACTATTACAGTGTAACTAGCCACACACCCCCCACCCTCACCCCATCACTATATTAAGCCATGGTTTTTGTTAAAGAATATGAACCTGGTGGCATGAGATTTTCTGTCATTCTGGACCATGCTGTTGGGGCAACGGTATTGCAAAGGACATTGTACTTGGCTCCCTCCTTAGATACGGTGTTGGCCAATCCAACCAGGCCAAGTTTTGCTGTGATAAAAGAGTTAAAATTAATAATCACTACAACCATTTTGATCCATACACTAGTTGACGTACCTGCAGAATAGTTTGACTGCCCAAAGTTGCCATAGAGACCAGATGGAGATGACGTCATCACAATTCTGAGATGGATTTATTAACATGCACACAACAAAATAATATTAATAACAACATTCTCATGGCCTATACCTTCCATAATTTTGTTTCTTCATGTAGGGGAAGGCAGCACGAGTGACTAAGAATGAACCACGAAGATGCACCCTGTGGACCAAATCTAGAAAAATAAGACATGTCATGTGATTATCACATAATTTATATTAGGTCTATATTTTTCCCCTTACCCCAGTCTTGGTCAGTCATTTTGACCAAAGATCGATCTCGAAGAATTCTGAAAAGAAAAGAAAAAAAGAGAGAGATCTGAACAAAATCGTCGTGCAATTTCATACATTTATCACTAACGTACCCAGCATTGTTGATTAGGATATCTGAAGGTGCAAGTGTGTGAGTGTGGACACAAGAGATAGGCAGAGGGGTGTCATTGTTTAGAAGTACCTAAATTAGCAGTTCTATTAGTTGAGGAGCTTACCGACACGACCGAAATTGTCAATTGCTGTCTTCACCACTTTATCACCATCCTCAACAGAATCTGAATGAAAGAGTCTTTGTTCATGGACATATTATCAGTATTAAAGCTATACTGAGAGCATTCACCATAGTTGGCAACGGCTGTACCACCACGAGAGCGGATGATATCAACGACATCATCGGCTAACTTCTTGCCACGCCCAGTTCCATCCATAGTCCCACCAAGATCATTCACTGCATATTTTTTGGGGGGGGGGGGGGGGGGGGGGGGGGGGTATAAATAAAACATACCTTGACCAACCAGCCACACCCTCTCACACACCCCTGATTGCAATTACAACTTCATGCATGTCAAGAGATCAGCTCAAAATTATTTGTAGACTTACCAACAATTTTAGCTCCTCTAGATGCCAGCAGCAAGGCATACTCCTTACCCAGACCTGCAGCGGAAGATTTTTCAAAAAAAGGTCACTGACAGATTTTGATAGTTTGCCTCGACCTCTAGGTTGCACACGAGTTCTAATGTAAGCTCCTAGGCTTTCTTACCTCCCCCGGCTCCTGTGATGAGCGCCACGCGGCCATCAAACCTCATCAGTCCAGCCATTGTACGGATTGACCTGATCATTTGCAAGACGTGCAGCGAGCTAAAAGGTCAAAAGTGCATGGGAGGAGCTTCTCGCATAATTATTGCGCATGCGTTATCGACCCTTTACATCTAGCATGAGTATCAGTAGTCATCTAAGTAACATTATTGCAACAGCGAACACAACGAAATTTAAATAGTACTGTTCATTCTAGCAAGATTTATTACAGGGGTAAGCACAGTCCACCTCCTCTTTGACCCCTTCCCTCTCGAAGTACCAGTTTGCAAATGTGGTGTCCGCATTCTGACTGTTGACTTTTATCTTGTTCCACGAGAGGTTCAAAGATTGATCGTGAGTAATGCAGGAGTCAAAGAAGTAGCCTCGTGACTGGCGTGACATGAGACCAGCTGCTGTCTTCAAAAATGTCTGTTAGCAAATAGTAGCAACTACATGATACTGCATAAATAAAATTAATCTTACTTTTCCATACTCCTCTACAGCCTCCATGTATCGTGCATCACAATCTGGTGGCTTGCAGGGAAGCTGGAGAATGTTAGCCAGCTGCCATGAGTCATAGATAGAGTTGAGAGCAAAGAGACTACTGATGGTGAAGGGCTCTGCATACTGAATGGAGAGACACTTCCAAGTTTCGTTTGTGGAGGCCTCGATACACTTCTGGTTCACTCCTCCAGTGCTGTTCTGCATTTTGAACACTGGAGTAGGGTGTGAATAACATTATCATAAGAATACTAATTATAGTGTTATATGCATTGGTGACATGGAAAAAGGTATAATCCACATATAGCTACTTCATTGTTCACATGATAGCAGATACACACGTACCATACTGACACTTTGCTCTGATGTCCATTTCTCCATTGATATTTGGAGCATCAAGAAAGTACCTGTGGCAGTGTGCACAACAACATTATAACTGAAATCATGATCACATGAGCTCTTTTTCCAATAAAATATACATGACATACCCAGCATCTGCCATAGCACGGAATTTGGCTGACTGAGGAACCACACTAGCAACGTAGTCAGCGTGGACGTAGGTAGCCAGACCTCCAGCTGAACAGCCAGTAAGGATCACTTCATCAGCATTTTTCATTCCTCTATCCAGAAGCGACTGGAGGGTGGCCTGAAGGATGGAAAATCCTCTGAAATAGAGCACTGTCCCGTTATGAGTGATCGGACGATTCCTACATGGTGTGTGTGTGTGTGTGTGTGTGTGTGTGTGTGTGTGTGTGTGTGTGTGTGTGTGTGTGTGTGTGTGTGTGTGTGTGTGTGTGTGTGTGTATGTGTGCATGTGTACATGTGTGTGTATGTGGGTGTGCATGTGTTTGTATGTGTGTGTTTCTATAACAGAACCTGATATTTAACTAACAGCAAAAACATATGGGTGCCTAATACTTGAACAGTTGTTACAAAATTAATTTAACCGAAAGTGCTTCTATCTTACAAGAGTAAATTATGATCAATGGCTTACACATTGCCACTGAAGGAAGCACCATCACAGTAGGCAACAAACACTATGTTCCAGTCGTAAAAGTCTGGGTTGAGCAACTTGCTATCGCTGAGAAAACCAATATCAAACACTAAAGATGCTGGCCATTCCTTGGATGAGCCAAGCCTTGTTTTGCTTCTCTGTACACATTCATCTTCATCTATGGTGGCCTCAGTTGCACCTCCACATATATATGCACATAGGCAACATTATAATTATAGACTATAGGAGCTTCAAATGTGTTGGCCTGATACCAAGAGTACACTCTTGCTGATTCTAAGAGTCTATGATACAGCTGAGGTGATGATACTCCTCAGCTCTTTTTATCATCTGGGACATTATAATCCAGTACTTGTATAGCTAGTCTCAGAGTCTCCTCCCATTCTACAGATATATTCATAGACCACAAAACATTTATCTGATGCAATAGTATTATAAACAACTTTCACCACATCCCCTGTAGCTGTATATATTACAATAATGATGGTACATATGGTAAAAGGTCGTCAGCACATGCACAGTGTATGCGTGTGCATGAATACCTCAATCACAGAGATGAACTCGACAGATCGACTCTCGACCTCTATAGCGGACGAAAAGGACAGATCTCGATGCTTCAATCACAGAGACGAACTCAGGATAGATCAGTCGTGGCACGCGTACGCGTATATGTATTGCATGCTATATATAGTAAGCATGCGTGCTATAAATATAGCGCTAGCTAGCTTTATTTAATTATACACGGATTACAGTTACGTAAGCCAAAGGAACGCGTGCGTGTACGTACGTGAAGTCGGACCAGCAGTACTTGTCAGAGAAAGTAACATGCAGCTTTTAAAGTATTCGCTGGATATATACGTGTAAGTTACTCTACATGTTTACCGATTTTCAAGTCTCAGAAAGGCTCCATCGAGGCCCGGCCCTGAATTTTCTCATAATTACGTCATCGATTACCTCATAAATTACACCATAACTACTGGGGATGTAAGTAATAATTATAGAATGGGTGGGTGTGTTCGGTGTGCTAACAATATATAGCAGGACAGTTCAGCTTACTAGTGGAGTTTTTCGCCGATTAGCAACATTGCAATGGCTCATGGAATGCTTATTCAAGCTCAGCAACATGTCTTTCGCTATCAAAGCTTCCACATCAACAAGAGCCAACCCCTTGGCCATGGCTCCTATGGAGCTGTCTACAAGGCCAAGTGTGACGAGCTGCCATGTGCTGCTAAAATTCTCCACCCAACAATCTTAGACCCCAAAGACCCAGGAGCAGACAAGATTATGGAAAGATTTCAACAGGAGTGTGCATTTTTAGAGAGCATCCGACACCCAAATATTGTGCAGTACCTTGGTATGACTAGAGATCCTGAGTCTAGACATCCTGAGTCTAGACTGCCAGTGCTACTGATGGAACTGCTTGATGAGAATTTAACAGTAATGCTTGAACGTTCACAACGGTCGCTAGCCTACTATACTCAAGTGGACATCTGCCATGATATTGCTTTAGCAGTTGCCTACCTCCACTCCAATGACATCATTCACCGAGACCTCTCCAGCAATAATGTACTGATGATTGCTGGGAGAAGAGCTAAAGTGACCGACTTTGGCATGTCCAAGCTATCTAGTATAGCTTCAAGTGCAACCCCTCTTACCACGTGTCCAGGAACTGTGGCCTACATGCCTCCAGAAGCACTAAGGGAGCCACTAAGGTATACAAAGAAGCTAGACTGCTTCTCTGAGGGTGTGATCATGATACAAGTGTGCACCCGACTGTGGCCTGAGCCTGGACCTCGCACACAGATAATTCAAGACTCCAGATCTCTAACTGGGATTATGGAAATGCCTGTGCCCGAAACACACAGAAGAAAGAATCACATTGATCTGATTGATCCTAACCATACTCTTCTACCGATCATTAACGATTGCCTGCAATTCAAAGACAAGGATAGACCTTCAAGTGAGGAGCTGTGCCAGAGGCTGGCTGATCTCAAGGAGTTCAACGAGTACAGAGACAATATACGCATTCACCATGATGAGATTCAGGCCAAAGATGATCAGATTTCGGTGCAAGCCAGACAACTTCAAAGAAAAGACAGGCTACTGCAACAGAGAGCAGACGAGCTTCAAGTGAAGGATAAACGTATCAGTCAACTTCAACAAAGGCATCAAGAAGAGATAGCATCACGAAATAAACAGGTTCAACAGTTGAACCAAGAGCTAGAAAAGAAAGAGCAAATCATTGCAAAGGTTCAGAAGGCTAACAAGTCTCTACAGAGACAGGTAGAACAGCTACAACAACAGCTACGTCAGCAAAATCCAAAGCCACCACAGCCACCTCCTCCTTCTCAAGCTCAAGTTAGGAAACGACACATGCCTCAAGATACGTCACCCCAAGTAGATAGCAAGTCACACCTTTCAACTGCAAATGGGAATATTGCACTGAACTGGAGAGGTAGAGGTAAGGTGCTGCCACTGCAGATGAGCAGGGGAGCTGCTGTAGTGGATGAGAATGTGGCTTACTTTATGAATTGGAGTGGTAGTATATGTTCGTACAATTCATCCAGCAAGAAGTGGCAAGAGCTTGCTGACTGCCCCTATCAATATGGAAGTTTAGTGGTGATTCAAGGTCAACTCACAACGGTCGGTGGAATGGACCGTCATCAGAGGGGATTATGCACAAACCAACTGCTGAGTCTGCAAATAGGACAGAAGGAATTTCACAAGGTCTTCCCATCCATGCCAACAAAGCGATGTAACACAACTACAGTTACAACAAACAAGCACCTTGTAGTAGCTGGTGGCACAACTGAGCTGGGTGCTCTATTCGCTCACGCTATGACTATCACTAAAGTGGAAGTGATGGGGATGAAATCTCTAGCCTGGGCAACAGTGGCCAGCCTCCCTTATCCCTACACTAGAGCATCAGGGACTATCTGTGGAGAGCAACTCTACATGCTGGGAGGTAGCAATGACAAAGATAAAACCAAATCGGTGTTGACATGCTCGCTAGCAAATCTACTACGATCTTTACCATCAGCGACAGCATCAATATGGCATAGCGTTGCTGATGTCCCTGTGTTCAACTCCACCTGTGCAGCTGTCAATGGAGAGCTACTGGCTATTGGTGGACTTGTTGATAATGGTAAACGTACAGCTGCTGTTCACAAGTATAACCCAATGGCTAACTCGTGGGAACTAATCAGCAACATGCCAAATGCTAAGTATCATAGCCTTGTTGCAGTTCTCCCGACCAATGAGATGATAGTAGGTGGTGGGAAAGGTGAACTGCAGTTAGATCTCAGTGAAGTAGAAATTGCCATATTTTAAACATTTGTTGTGTTTTGATTGAACAATTAAAAAGTAAATGCATAGGAGAACAGCTCAGAATGAGGGAGGTATTGATCTTACAAAAATGCATTCTTGTTTCGTCGGCCATATCTTGGTGTCAATAGCCCAAGTAAAGCAAGTTGTGGCATGTCTTTGTAATGGAAATTCAAATAACCTGTACATAACTTCGTTAGATCTGCAGGATATTTAGTATGAAATCATTGTACTAAGTGCGTATCATATGTTGAGAATCATTGAAGGCAGTCATATTACACAACAAAGATTAAACTAACGACAATCTAGCAATAATCACAGGAAAACGACTCCATGTGGACGGATTTCGCGGTCTACCGTATTGATGAAAGAAGCGGGAACTTCAGGCAACCGAAGGCCAGCTGCAGGTTGTCTAAATAATAGTTAGATACCGAGTCCAAGGGATCTACGCGATTTAGAGACCCGAGGGCCCGAGGCTGTAGCGTCCCGAGCGCAGCGAGGGCGCTATTTCGGGCCCGAGGGTCTCTAAAGAGCGTAGATCCCATTGGACGAGGTATCTAACTTATTTAGAATATAGCAACCGTAACCATGACAGTTCAAAATGAGAGCCTGAGATGAAAAAGAAGCTAGCTAGTGAGCTATATAGTATGAACTATGAGTTAACATTGAACCTACTCTTGCGCCGATCAACTCGTCGAGTCACCAGCACTAACGTTCATCGTGGGTGTGGCAAAACGTGCTCGGTTCCGTGCTCGTGCTTCGAGCATGCGCTATTCACTTCCAATAATACAGTGAGTGTGGTTTTGTGGGCTGATAATAGACGGCTAAAGGTTTACCACAGTTAGAGTAATAATACAGCGCTATGTATGGTCGTCACATAGCTAATACTTTGTTGCTATGCTAAACCAAGCGGGTTTACTGAGTAGGTTTTCTAAGTGCTAGAGGCACTTAGTAAACCTACAGGTTTCTAAGTTGGTTAGAAGCTTCAATGTGACCAATCAGATTGCAATATTTGTTACACCTATATTCTAAGGACTCCAAGATCATGATTTTATTCTCTTTTGTCTCATTTTTATCAACACTATACATGTACCTTCTATTTTTCAGCTTACTACAAGTCCTTTTTATCTCTTATATTGTTTACGTGTACGCATAGATATTATAGACTACGTCAACTTGAGCGGGCGCTACACTGCCTGGAGACGGCGTACCTGTAACACGGACTCTGTCAGTATTCCGTGTAAGATACGCACGGTGCATGCGGACTCCGTTGCTTGCACTAGCACTATGCTTGCACGGTTAC
The DNA here is from genome assembly GCA_964291365.2 of Stappiaceae bacterium. Lineage (GTDB taxonomy): Bacteria > Pseudomonadota > Alphaproteobacteria > Rhizobiales > Stappiaceae > JBDWFY01. The sequence goes on along the minus strand of OZ220043.1, from coordinate 355,906 downwards.
AACATTCGGTATCCGTCCTCTCGGCTTGCGCTACACGGACGCAGTATAGAGCCGCGCGCGAGACTCCACCCAATGCGCCCGGAATATTGAATCGCGAATACATATACATATATATACGCGTACGCGAATTGAAAGCGATCGCGCGCGCTGCGCCGCGCAGCTAGCTCTAATAGAAGAGGTGTGGTTTCAATAATTAAAGCTCAGATCAGGGCGCCAGCATGCAATACAGACTCACTGCTCAGCGATCAAAAATATTGTGTGAACATTGCTCTTCGCGTGTGAGCAAATCCATGTTTAGTCGCCACCGCGCGATACCTTCTACAACAAGAAATGGCAAGAATGGTCGAGAGAACAACCAATGAGCAGTTCTAGTCAGAATTCGGACTTCACAGCCCAGGCTCGACCACGATCCATCGCACAGCTTGCCTTTTGAAAAGATGCAGGTATGATCCTAAAAACTCTTTATTGGTATGTGAATTATGGAATAGCTCATTGAGTGCCAAAATTATGAACCATGGCATGCACACACGCGCGTGTACTCACACACACACACACACACACGCACATCAGATCGGTTAGTGAGTCTGACAGTTCGGAGTGATGAGATCATGATGATGTCAAGTCGAGAGTTTGTAGGCCATTAGGTATACACTCACTAGAGCTAAATGCATGTATCAGCATGCCATGCATATACCGAGGCTATGCATGCATGTGTATTTAGCCAGTGTTTGTATCTCTTTATAGAAAGACTACCCAAAACTGTGGATACCGACTTCCATTTCAGTGGCTAGCGCCCTCATAGTTGGCGTCCACACCTACGACTGATTATAAGTTAAGTGATGCATGTGTGTATGTTATGAGCAATAGGAGCTTTAAGCTTTATATGTGTAGGCTTGGTTGTTTAATAATTCCTGTAACTTACATGCACATTATTGTATTGCACCTGGTAGGCTATAGCTAACACCAAGGTTTAATTATTAAGCTGATAAGCACTATCTATGAATTAAGTCTTGCCACATGTGAATAGAGTGTCCTACACTACTTCTACTACTTTCCCATGCCCAATGACTCGCTTGTCCATAATGTGTGTGTGTACATGTGAAACTTCAGCTTGTTGTGTGTTAGAGTGAGCAATTCAAATGTACCGAGCATTTAGGACTAGCCTGCTGTTAAGATGGCACATCTTTCAACAGTAAGACTCAGCTAAGATGGCACATCTTTAAGCTGAATGAGCATAAGAGTGTGTGAGTAATGTACGTGGAATGTACCGAGCATTTAGGACTAGCCTGCTGTTAAGATGGCACATCTTTCAACAGTAAGACTCAGCTAAGATGGCACATCTTTAAGCTGAAAGGGCATAAGAGTGTGTGAGTAATGTGCGTGCATATGTGTGAAACTTCTGCTTGTTGTGTATCAGAGCGAGCGATTGGAATGTACCGAGCATTTAGGTCTAGCCTGCTGTTAAGATGGCACATCTTTCAACAGTAAGACTCAGCTAAGATGGCACATCTTTAAGCTGAATGAGCATAAGAGTGTGTGAGTAATGTACGTGGAATGTACCGAGCATTTAGGGCTAGCCTGCTGTTAAGATGGCACATCTTTCAACAGTAAGACTCAGCTAAGATGGCACATCTTTAAGCTGAAAGGGCATAAGAGTGTGTGAGTAATGTGCGTGCATACGTGTGAAACTTCAGCTTGTTGTGTATCAGAGCGAGCAATTGGAATGTACCAAGCATTTAGGTATAGCCTGCTGTTAAGATGGCACATCTTTCAACGGTAAGACTCAGCTAAGATGGCACATCTTTAAGCTAAATGAGCATAAGAGTGTGTGAGTAATGTACGTGGAATGTACTGAGCATTTAGGACTAGCCTGCTGTTAAGATGGCACATCTTTCAACAGTAAGACTCAGCTAAGATGGCACATCTTTAAGCTGAAAGGGCATAAGAGTGTGTGAGTAATGTGCGTGCATACGTGTGAAACTTCAGCTTGTTGTGTATCAGAGCGAGCAATTGGAATGTACCGAGCATTTAGGTCTAGCCTGCTGTTAAGATGGCACATCTTTCAACAGTAAGACTCAGCTAAGATGGCACATCTTTAAGCTGAATGAGCATAAGAGTGTGTGAGTAATGTACATGGAATGTACCGAGCATTTAGGACTAGCCTGCTGTTAAGATGGCACATCTTTCAACAGTAAGACTCAGCTAAGATGGCACATCTTTAAGCTGAAAGGGCATACATGTAAGATTGTGTGAGTAATGTGCGTGCATACGTGTGAAACTTCAGCTTGTTATGTATCAGAGCGAGCGATTGGAATGTACCGAGCATTTAGGTCTAGCCTGCTGTTAAGATGGCACATCTTTCAACAGTAAGACTCAGCTAAGATGGCACATCTTTAAGCTGAATGAGCATAAGAGTGTGTGAGTAATGTACAATGTACATGGAATGTACCGAGCATTTAGGACTAGCCTGCTGTTAAGATGGCACATCTTTCAACAGTAAGACTCAGCTAAGATGGCACATCTTTAAGCTGAATGAGCATAAGAGTGTGTGAGTAATGTACGTGGAATGTACCCAGCATTTAGGACTAGCCTGGTGTTAAGATGGCACATCTTTCAACAGTAAGACTCATCTAAGATGGCACATCTTTAAGCTGAAAGGGCATAAGAGTGTGTGAGTAATGTGCGTGCATACGTGTGAAACTTCAGCTTGTTGTGTATCAGAGCGAGTGATTGGAATGTACCAAGCATTTAGGACTAGCCTGCTGTTAAGATGGCACATCTTTCAACAGTAAGACTCAGCTAAGATGGCACATCTTTAAGCTGAATGAGCATAAGAGTGTGTGAGTAATGTATGTGCATACATTTACATGTGAAACTTCAGCTTGTTGTGTATTAGAGCGAGCGATTGGAATGTACCGAGCATTTAGAACTAGCCTGCTGTTAAGATGGCACATCTTTCAACAGTAAGACTCAGCTAAGATGGCACATCTTTAAGCTGAATGAGCATAAGAGTGTGTGAATAATGTGCGTGTGTACATGTGAAATTTCAGCTTGTTGTGTATCAGAACGAACGATTGGAATGTACCAAGCATCTAGAACTAGCCTGCTGTTAAGATGGCACATCTTTCAACAGTAAGACTCGGCTAAGATGGCACATCTTTAAGCTGAATGAGCATAAGAGTGTGTGAGTAATGTGCGTGTGTACATGTGAAACTTCAGCTTGTTGTGTATCAGAACGAGCGATTGGAAGATGGCACATCTTTAAGCTGAAAGGGTATGAGAGTGTGTGAGCAATAGGCTCGTGTACATGTGAAACTTCACTTGTTGTGCGTCAGAGTGAGCAATTGAGATGTACATGTACCAAGCATTTGGGTGACTATCCTACAGTTTAGTGGGCTATGGGGATATATTTGGAACACAGTCCTCTGTACCACAAGTGTCTAACATTGATGAATGTCCATCTCATTGTATAGACTTGGTATGTAGGTTGTTATATGCATCAATTATTATTTGTAATACTATTATTATAGAAGCAGTTCATGGCTACTATGAATGTCGTTGGAGGTAGAGAGAGCTGAAAAAGTGCTGAAGAGGAAAAGAAAAAGCAGGAAGCATTCAAGTTTTAGCTGTGATTGACTAACTACACCAACTGAGTGGATGTATCTACTCTCTTCATTAATTATTATTATTATGCTATTAATAATTATTATCATTATTGTAATTTTAATGCAAATTTATACGCATGCGCTATATGATATGATTCGGACGGGATAGAACTGACTGGAACGGGATCGTCAGACGGAGTTGATACGTACAAGTAGACGGAGGCGGTCCATGCGGTCCGATCGGACAGACGGATCATTGAGACGGATATCGTGGCCCAGAAGGGCCATTTCCGAGCGGAAACGAGCGGCATCAAGCGGATATTAGCGGCTTCCTTCGGCTATTAGCGGCAAAGGGCGTTTTTGAGCGGGAACAAGCGGTAGCGCACGCGCGATGCGGCAATGGGCGGATGTTGGCGGCATCCTTCGATCTTCAGCGGCAATGAGCGGATGTTGGCGGCACTGATGCGGTATTTGGCGGCTTCCTTCGGCAATCAACGGCAAAGAGCGTCTTTGAGCGTGAACAAGCTGTCGCGCACGTGCGATGCGCCAATAAAATGACCGGAAAGTAGCGGCATTCTTCGATAGGTAATCGGAAATAAGCGGAAACTACCGATATTCTGCGGCGAGCACGCGGCACTGATCGGTATTTAGCGGAAATCGACGACTTGGAACAAGCTACAAATAAATCCTTGGCATAAAACAATTATGCCCGCCACGCATTTCGACCACACCCACTCAGTGCTTTTTGCACATGCGCACAAATCGGTAAGCACAAGTAAGTAAAAGTCGTCGGCGATTGTTGCTTACTGTACTACTGAGTGAAAGTCTTCTTTAAAAATAACCAGCTCCACTTCCTGTAGAGGAAAGAGTCTGTTGATTCTGCACTGAAGACCAGCCAATAGTAGAAGACGAGCTCCATTTTCTGTTCTACTGCCACTTTATAAGTTAAGCTTTATATACACCAGGAAAGGCAATGGTTTATCGGATACTGTAAATAACTAAACAAAGCATTCCCCTTTTTGACCAGCATTGACAAATGGAAATTTATATCTATTACAAACAACAAACAGCTAATCTATTTGTACAGCATATTCGTTTTCGTGGCTTTGAGAAAAGAAGATCACGTTTTCTATAAACTGCCATCTCTTTTCCTTCCTTAACGTTTTACAACTTAACAATGTTGTCTTTTGTTCTGACAATTGAGCCTCCTGGCCTTTCCTGTCATTAGGCTTGAGCACATTATGCTTTTTTTCTTGCCTATTATTCTATTCCGCAATTCTTCATATTTTAACCTATTATTCCCATACTACCACCCGATTATTCTCATAAAAAAAATTGAGTCAATGCATAAAATTAATGATGTATCATACAACTTCAGATATTTTCAGCTGGAATATCGCTAATACTACTAGAACTTTCTTCTTTATTCGAACTCAAACTCTCATCAGAACTACTGATCTCTAACTCGTTACTAGTACTCTCATAAAGAGAACTGCCACTGGGGGCTGCAGCTGGTGCAGTCGAATCTGCCCAGGCCATTTTTGTGCTGGATTAGCACGGTTTCTAATTAACATCCGCTACATGTGACATTATGCTGGGTTTCCCCCTATTATTCCAGCTTTATGCTTTGCTCCTGGCAGTGCCCTATTATTCTAAAAATTATGCTAGCATAATGTACACCAGCCTACCTGTCATTAAAATCAATATAAACTTTTTCGGCACCCTTTTTAGTATTATTTAGCTATACTGCAATAGACGGTGACGCGATTTACGGCCTATAAATTTGTAACCTTCGGTATCACTACTGTATACAATCTACATAGAAAAAGAGAGGATAAAAGGAGAGTGGCGATAGACTAAATCACACAAGGAGCAGTTTGGGCGTTGTTTCGGAAAGTAGGCGTGGCCACCTTTAAAAGTTTATTAGTACATGCCTCTAGACTGAATGCCGCGGACAGATTCTCATTTTCCGCAGGTCTCCGACAGAGAACGCTCAAAGCCGCCGAGTTCCGCTATTTATCGGCCAACGCCGCATCATCCCGATCCGAGTGCCGCTATAGGTCGTTCATTGCCGCTGAATGCCGCCAACATCCGCGCAATACCGCTCAATTCCGCTCGTTGCCGTTGAATGCCGAAGGATGCCGCTGGAGCCCGCTCAATTCCGCACGGCGCGTGCGGTACCGCTCTTTTCCGCTCGGATATGGTCCTTCTGGGCCACGATAGACGGAATCACACGACGGACAATACTGGATAAAACGGAGTATCTAGACGGACTCGGCACGGATCTGATAGCGGACTCAGTGAAATAGTCCGTAAAAAGTGGTCCCAATACGGGCGACAACGGTACTCGTTATCCTGGACATCGGAGATTCCGTTCCAAGTTCGTCTATACGGCGAACGCGGACCTCGTTCTCCCTGTATACGTGCACAGTTCACGCGGCTACGTTTTCCTGTGAATAATGGGAGATAAGTGAGATATGACAGGTTCAGCTACTATAACTAGTTGTGGAATTGTTTAGAGTATTTTAAGCATGTAGCAGTTGTAACAGGTTGTATATAGGAGCTAATCAAGATTCATTGACAGTATCAAACAGCAGCTGAATGTTCTCTCCATTTCTTTCAATGAGTGCAGCAACTTCAGATGAGCTTTGTGACTTCTTCAAACTTAGTGGTCTTGACAGCTTTGTGCAATTACAAAGTCCTATCCATTTGATAGCTATATATGTTATGTACAGCTGAGGCACTGCAACACTGACCCCTAACAATGCAGTAGAAAAAGTAACTGCTTGTAACATCTTGTCAAATGCAAAGCACACATTAACAAAGCAACAAACACTATGTTCCAGTTGTAAAAGTCTCAGGGGTTGAGCAACTTGCTATCGCTGAGAAAACCAATATCAAACACTATAGATGCTGGCCATTCCTTGGATGAGCACATTCATCTTCATCATAACACCATCCACCCCCCTCCATGTGAATTGTCCATTTTGATGCACCACTACCAGAGCCTATGAAAGCATGAAAATATAAAAAGCTATCACCAGTATCGATCATTTCTATCAATCCATGCCACACAAGTAACTTTAACTTTAATATGACTATCAGCATGCATGTCAAGAGATCAGCTTAAAATTATTTGTAGACTTACCAACAATTTTAGCTCCTCTAGATGCCAGCAGCAAGGCATACTCCTTACCCAGACCTGCAGTGGAGGAGTTTTCAAAAAAATGGTCACTGACAGATTTTGATAGTTTGCCTCGACCTCTAGGTTGCACCATAGATAAAGGAGGGGGAGAGGGATTGGAAACGGCAGTTATAGGCGTGTTTCTCTTTTTTTGTGTACCTCTAGTAAACTAAATATGCAAAATTATCACTTGTTTGAAGTGTCTGGATATACTTACATGGTTCAGGAATGCAACTGCATGGGCTAGGACACCTAAAATGATTTTGGGTAAGCATGCATATCATATATCTCCCTACCGAGCTAAAAATCAGCTACATAGCAATAGCCAAAATTTGTGTACCTCTAATGAGTGTCCAATTATAGTTTAGTGCTCCATATACGGCTCATAATGATCGTCAGGACACAAGCTATGCAACCATACCAATAATGTCATGTGATGAACAAGTTATAGTTGCTTTCATCTCCAAAATAGGGGTAAAAAATTGTCAGAGAGAAACACGCCTATGACTGTAAGTGTACATACATATACACAGTGCGTTTCTAATCCCTCTCCCCTCCTTTGTCTATGGTTGCACACGAGTGCTAATGTAAGTTCCTAGGCTTTCTTACCCCCGGCTCCTGTGACCTGATCATTTGCAAGACGTGCAGCGAGCTAAAAGGTCAAAAGTGCATGGGAGGAGCTTCTCGCATAATTATTGCGCATGCGTTATTGACCCTTTACAGAGTATCAGTAGTCATCTAAGTAACATTATTGCAACAGTGAACACAACGAAATTTAAATACTACTGTTCATTCTAGCAAGATTTATTGCAGGGGTAAGCACAGTCCACCTCCTCTTTGACCCCTTCCCTCTCAAAGTACCAGTTTGCAAATGTGGTGGCCGCATTCTGATTGTTGACTTTTATCTTGTTCCACGAGAGGTTCAAAGATTGACAGTGGGTAATACAGGAGTCAAAGAAGTAGCCTCGCGACTGGCGTGACATGAGACCAGCTGCTGTCTTCAAAAATGTCTGTTAGCAAATAGTAGTAACTATATGGTACTGCATAAAATAAAATTAATCTTACTTTTCCATACTCCTCTACAGCCTCCATGTATCGTGCATCACAATCTGGTGGCTTGCAGGGAAGCTGGAGAATGTTAGCCAGCTGCCACGAGTCATAGATAGAGTTGAGAGCAAAGAGACTACTGATGGTGAAGGGCTCTGCATACTGAATGGAGAGACACTTCCAAGTTTCGTTTGCGGAGGCCTCGATACACTTCTGGTTCACTCCTCCAGTGCTGTTCTGCATTTTGAACACTGCAGTAGGGCATGAATAACATTGTCATAAGAATACTAATTATAGTGTCATATACATTGGTGACATGGGAAAAGGTATAGCACATATACAGCTGTGTTTAATCCACATATAGCTACTTCATTGTTCACATGATAGCAGATACACACGTACCATACTGACACTTTGCTCTGATGTCCATTTCTCCATTGATATTTGGAGCATCAAGAAAGTACCTGTGGCAGTGTGCACAACAGCATTATAACTGAAATCATGATCACATGAGCTCTTTTTCCAATAAAATATACATGACATACCCAGCATCTGCCATAGTACGGAATTTGGCTGACTGAGGAACTACACTGGCAACGTAGTCAGCATGGATGTAGGTAGCGAGACCTCCAGCTGAGCAGCCAGTAAGGATCACTTCGTCAGCATTTTTCATTCCTCTATCCAGAAGCGACTGGAGGGTGGCCTGAAGGATGGGAAATCCTCTGAAATAGAGCACTGTCCCGTTATGAGTGATCGGACGATTCCTACATGGTGTGTGTGTGTGTGTGTGTGTGTGTGTGTGTGTGTGTGTGTGTGTGTGTACATGTGTACATGTGTGTGTGTGCATGTGTGCATGTGTACATGTGTGTGTATGTGGGTGTGCATGTGTTTGTATGTGTGTGTTTATATAACAGAACCTGATATTTAACTAACAGCAAAAACATATGGGTGCCTAATACTTGAACAGTTGTTACAAAATTAATTTAACCGAAAGTGCTTCTATCTAAATTATGATCAATGGCTTACACATTGCCACTGAAGGAAGCACCATCACAGTAGGCAACAAACACTATGTTCCAGTCGTAAAAGTTTGGGTTGAGTAACTTGCTATCGCTGAGAAAACCAACATCAAACACTAAAGATGCTGGCCATTCCTTGGATGAGCCAAGCCTTGTTTTGCTTCTCTGTACACATTCATCTTCATCATAACACCATCCACCCCCCTCCATGTGAATGATCCATTTTGACGCACCACTACCAGAGCCTATGAAAGCATGAAAATATAAAAAGCTATCACCAGTATCGATCATTTCTATCAATCCATGCCACACAAGTAACTTGTACTTTAATATGACTATCAGCGTTGCTATAGCTGTGTATAGTGGGCTAGCTATGACATATTCCTACCTGGCCTGAAGAAGTAGCCAGGAGGGGAGCCATCTAGACACATAGCACCCTGAAATAGAGAGAGTAGAGATATGCAGTGAGTTACAGCTATGGTTACAGCTACCAGGGGTGAACTAAAAAGCTGCTCTTTGAGATTTGAATAGAAGAACTGAAGGGCTTACGTATTCTGTTGGAGCATCCTTGAGCAGTTCTAGATTAGCAGGTACCCCATTTGAGAGGGGAACCAGAGAAAGAGCAAGCACAACCAACAAACTTCGCATCACTGATCTGAGCTTGAGCTCCACCCTTACTTAGCTGTGCAATCATTATCACGTGACATTACGCGTTGTATGTGGGTGGGGCTGCATGCATGCACATTAATTTGTTATCTGATAACAATGTAAAACACAACGGTGCAAAATTTGTATTATAGCGAGAACTAGAGTAGCATAATGAATGCACAGATGTAGTCAAAGTCTAGCAGGACTTGTTGCAGGGATAAGCACAGTCCACCTCCTGGGTGACACCTGCCCTCTGGAAATACCAATCAGCAAAGGTGGTGGCAGCTGTCTGCTTGTTCACCATGATCGTGCCCCAAGAGCCTCCCAGAGACTGACAGTGAATGACACAAGAGTCGAAGAAATAACCTCGTGCCTTGTTAGCTATGAAGCCAGCAGCTGCATCCATAAACACCTACAAAATTTGGATAATATTACCGATGCTAGACATTAGCAAGGGAACCCTCTATACTCAGGATACCCTGTATAGTCAGAAGTACAATATTTACCAAAGATGAAGTTTTACCTGTCTGTAATTCTCAAAGTCCTTCATGTATTCATCAGAACAGTTGGGTGGTGTGCAAGGAATTTGAAGTATTTGTGACAGCTGCCATGAGTCATAGATGGAGTTGAGACCAAACAGAGGGCTGGCGATGAATGGTTCGGTGTACTGAGCCATGAAACACTTCCATGTTTCATTCTTGGGTGTCATGGCCTTGATGCAGGCCTGGTTCACTCCTTCACTGCAGTTCTGCATATTGAAAACTGTGTGCATAATTATGTGTATTCAATTTGTGTAGGGTCACATAATGCATGATTCAGTATAGAATTTTAATGTCATACCATATTGATATTTTCCTCGAATATCCATGTCTCCTTTAATGTTAGGAGCATCGAGGAAGTATCTGTAATCAGGAAAGGTATTCTATTATACTAATGCTCAAAAGCTATTTTTATATTTACCCTGCATCTGGTATGGCGTGGTACTTGGCAGACTGAGGGATGACACTAGCAACATAATCAGCATGAAGGTAGGTGGCTAGACCTCCAGCAGAGCAGCCTGTGAGGATGACCTCATCAGCTTTGTTTAGGCCCTTGGTCATCAGTGAATCAAGGACAGCATTTAGAATTGGGAACCCCTTGAAGTGGAGAGTGATTCCATTATGCACCACAGGTTTGTCCCTGTGAGAAACATTGAAGGACTAGAAATTCAGCTTTCTTTGGCTTTCTCTCCCTCCCAAAATGAAAATCAGTATCATATAACTTACACATTTCCAGCAAATGAGGCACCATCACAGTAATTCACAAAGGCCAGGTTCCAGTTGTAGAAGTCAGGGTTGGCTGTCCGATCGTCACTGAGTAGTCCACCAGGGTACTCAGCCGTTGGTTTCCAAAATGTAGACGATCCCAGTGGAGTCTTGCTTCTCCCAATGCAGTCATCTTCATTGTAGCACCACCCACCTCCCTCCAGGTGGATGATGAACTTAGTCGCTCCACTACCAGATCCTATATTAACAAATTCAGGCTAATTAATTAATCTTAATCAGCATTGTAATTACTGTTAATTAATCTTGCAAGCCAGAAGGCTCCCCAGAGCTAGACTAGTCTAATGTTTAATACGGTGTGTATAGACAGATGCATAGCTGTTATATACCTGGTCTGTAGTAGTATCCTGGAGGAGAACCATCAAGACACATAGCACCCTACATGGCGAGTAGAGTACATAGGTAACGCTTATTTCTGGCCTCTATAATTTTACATGTAGCTCATCTCTTACACTCTTTCCAGGGGCATCAGTCAACAGTACCAGATTAGCAGGCATTCCCTCCGAAAAAGAGGCCACGGAGAGGGCAAACACGATAACTACCCAGCTGCTCCTCATCCTTGGATGGCTTGGAAACTGAATCAGCTATATAGATATAGAACAGCACGCAATACCTCACCAGCTCCACCCACTAACGTTGAGGGGTGTGGCTTGCATAGCATACCAAACCTAATACCTAGTACCTCTTGATACTGTGGCTACATTGCTACAACTCAGACGTAGCGCCTGGGGTATGTGCTCTAGAGAGCTCTATTATTTTATAGCAGGTACAATAGCTGTAAATAAAACACAATAATTATAGGAGGCAGAAGTGTTACATTTAATAGCAGTGACACACACAAACACATAAAAATGTCTAGCAGGACTTGTTGCAGGGATAAGCACAGTCCACCTCCTGGGTGACACCTGCCCTCTGGAAGTACCAATCAGCAAATGTGGTGGCAGCTGTCTGGTTGTTCACCATGGTCTTGCTCCACGCAGTGCCCTGAGATTGACAGTGAGTGACACAGGAGTCAAAGAAATAACCCCGTGCCTTGTTGGCTATAAAGCCAGCAGCTGCATCCAGAAACACCTAACAAAAATCCATGCATACTTGAGATAATAATATTTTCAACGGTACAATAGAAATATTCATCAAAGGTCAGCTTTTTACCTGTCTGTAATTCTCGAAGTCCTTCATGTACTGGTCAGGACAGGACGGAGGGTGACAAGGAATCTGGAGTATGTTAGCCAGCTGCCACGAGTCATAGATGGAGTTGAGACCAAAGAGAGGGCTGGTGATGAACGGTTCAGTGTACTGAGCCATGAAACACTTCCACGTTTCATTCTTGGGTGTCATGGCCTTGATGCAGGCCTGGTTCACTCCTTCACCACAGTTTTGCATCTTGAACACTGTGTCAATATTAATTTTATGGTTGTTACACATTCATAGTAATAATATTGTACTTTAAAAACATTTAATAAGCCTACCATACTGATATTTTCCTCTGATATCCATGTCTCCTTTGATGTTAGGAGCATCGAGAAAATATCTACAGTATAATCATCAGACAACAATATTAATAAATAACAATAAGCATTTACCCTGCATCTGGTATGGCGTGGTACTTGGCAGACTGAGGGATGACACTAGCAACGTAGTCAGCATGTAGATAGGTAGCTAGACCTCCAGCGGAGCAGCCTGTGAGGATGACCTCGTCAGCTTTGTTCAGGCCCTTGGTCATCACCGAATCAAGAATGGCTTTTAGAACTGGGAACCCCTTGAAATGGAGAGTGACTCCATTATGCACCACAGGTTTGTCCCTGTGAGATTATTACAAATTATTGTTAAGAGGGCTCTGAATCTTGAAAGTAGTTTATATTCAGCTCCCAGCTGAAATTACACAAGCTTATAGAAAGCTTACACATTTCCAGCAAATGAGGCACCATCACAGTATTTAGCATAAGCCAGATTCCAGTTGTAGAAGTCAGGGTTGGCTGTCTGATCGTCGCTGAGGAGTCCACCAGGATATTCAGCAGTGGGCGGCCACTTTGTAGATGTCCCAAGCTCAGTTTTGCTTCTTTCCACACAGGAATCTTCATCATAGCACCAGCCACCTCCCTGGAGGTGGATGATCCACTTTGAGGCACCACTTCCAGAGCCTGGATGGTGCAAATTACAAAATTAATGTACAAGCTTCAAAGTTGCTTGGTATGAATGGACATTGTGATTCATTGAACAATCGCAGGAATAGCTTTTTGGAAAATTCAATTCCTACCTGGCCTGAAGTAGTAGCCTGGAGGAGAGCCATCAAGACACATAGCACCCTAGAATTGGTATTCATAAGTTTATTCCTGTGATTTAATAAGTATCAGCATACAGTGGCTTACACTCTGTCCGGGGGCATCGGTCAGCAGCACCAGGTTAGCACTCTTTCCCTCCGAAAAGGAGGTCACAGAGAAGGCGAACGCAATCACAAGCAAGTAGCACATCTTCGAAATGTCAGTAAACCAGTTTCACACACAATAGATTTACATTCGCTTGCAAAACTTGTACGAGCCCCACCCACACTGACCTCCCTGTGGAAGTCACGTGACTATGTCAAATTTCTCGTAATTTAAAAATTCGCGAAAATCCATCACAATAATAATATTTTTAGCATGAAGAAATATTCACTGATTCATTGAAAATTACATGAGTCAACTAGTATCACCATTGAAAAGTTTCTATAACACACACACACGGCAGAAAAAAAAAAAGGCAGACATGATAATAACCACAGACAAAAACCTAAAAAAAATTTCACATCATGAGGCTAACTTGTTTGTGTACTTTTTCTCCGCTGCTCTCAGCGACTGTAGCACTCCTAGCAATTGCTTCACTTCGGGCTACGAAAGTGGAGGAATAATATTAGTACACAGTAACTAACTGGGTACATACGTTGTCCAGACTTCATGGGATACAAACTAGGGAATTACAACAAGTACACGTATAAAATTTACACATTTTCCGGTTATCAGGAAAAAAGTGAAACTTTTGGGGCAATGTATCATTTTTTTTTTTTAATAATTCACAAAACTTTTCTCCCTCTAAACATATTCACTATAGTAAGGTATAAGAGTATATGTGATACACTATATCATACAGGTACTAGCACATAATATTATTCTACTCTCAACCGGCTTGACTAGCTAAGTATTGGCATTGAAGTATTAACTGCTGACCTGTTTTGGCAGCAGAGCAGTTAAACTCTTCTCATAGGTCACACAGAGATGGTGGATGGCGGCTAGATCCTTCTTGGGGTCAGAGTCCAAGTTGATCGGAGAAGGCTTCTCACTAGGAACATACTGCACAAGAGAAAGAGTACCATAGGTAGTGACAGCATTCAAGGTCCTGACCTTCCCTTCATCCCCACCCCCCCCCCACCAAAATATTTGTAATGCAGGTATTTTATGCAGCATACATCTACATTGGATACTCTTAATCTCGTGTATACATGCACCTTTGTTCTAACGTTAGTTTAAGGAGAATTGCATAACACCAATGGCTTTCTACAAATTTGCTTACAGAAATTTTGTCAATAAAGTCGATCATTTGTGTTCTGTAGCGCTGGACCAGTGGGTTGAGTGCCGTCATGAACTTCTCCTTCACTTTAAACTCCACCAAGTTGGCAATATTTATGGTACACTTTGCTACTAGCTTCAATGTCCTATCTGCAGTGGGACTAGGGGGTTCTGAAAAGATAAGAAGGGAGGGAGAGAGTGGGAAAGAGAATGCTATGACTGAAAGTCAGTCATTATCTTCTTTACTTACCTGAGACAAGGTCGAAGAGCTGTGGTTTGAGAAGAGCTGGACAGATAAATCTCAGGAAGAGAAATCCACTGCGACATGTGGTGAGGTGGAGGGAGGAAAGAAAAAATATATAACAGTACTGCCATCACATCATAAGAATAGATGTTGTCTCACACCTAACAGCTCTTGTTCTGATTGATTCATCCGTCGCCCATTTTTGAATCACAAGATCCTGTAGACTTCTGAATATGTACCTTAATGTCCTAAATTAGCAAGAAATCAAACATGTGTATGTCGTAATTTCTGTAAAAAGATTGATGGCTTACTCAGGACAGTTGTCCACCGAGTTGAATATTGATGTCAAAACTAGTGAAACATGACCTTCAAGTCGATCCAGGTTCTGCTGCAGGTCAGAACTTCTGGCGAGAAAGCTTGGATTCAACTGAAAATACGAAGAATGAGGCAAAAAAAAGGTCTGATCTACTCATCACAGACACAAGTTGATCTAAAGTTTTATACTGCTCAGATAACACGTCACCAGATGTACTAGCTTACAGCAATAAGTAACAACATACATGTTGACAACCTTGCTCTTATTCCCCCCCCCCCCCCCACCTCCACCTCCCCCACCCATTTCACTGTGAAAGTAAAGGAACAGCTTACCTCACATGGCTCTGTGGCGGCCATGACCTTCAAGATGGGCTCCTTGAGAATGAAGTGAAGGTACTGGCTGGCAGTCAGCTTCATGAACTGGTCCATCAACATCGTGGAGAGGGTGCTCGCTCGAAACAATGTTGACGTGTTCACTGAAAGAACAAGGGAAATCAAGAAAAATTTTAAGCTGAAATTTTTTGTCCAAAACAGAACTAAGAGAGCCCAGTAACTAGTTGTTATTCATCTAAGTATAGTGAAATAAAAGGCCAATAAACAACGTTGGATTTGACTTGTTTGGAGGAGGAGAAGTAGTGTTAGACTTACATACCTTCTTTATCAATGGACTTCTTGAGACAGGCAGTGAGAATTGGTACGACTCTGTCATACTGGCAGAAGATGTGGATGAGCGTGGATGCCAGTTCAGCATGATGGTCCTTGAACACCTTGGCCAGAATCTCAATGGTGGTTAGATCATCACTGAGTAGCAGCTGCATAGGGTGGGTGTGTGTGTGTGTGTGTGTGTGTGTGTGTGTGTGTGTGGGTGTGTGTGTGTGTGTGTGTGTGTGTGCGCATACAAATGACATTATATGCATGTTGTGACGACCTTTACCATGTTGCTACTAGCTGTACATGTATGTGCATGTACTGCACGTGTTGGTATCTCTCTCTCTCCTCTCCTTTTCTCACACACACAGCTCTAAATTGTCTATGACAACCAACCTGCTTCAGCTTGTCATATTCTTCCAGAGGGAGGATCATGTGATCCTTGAAGTTGGCGACCAATCGGAGGGAGCCTCTGGGGGCAGCCTTGGCCCCGCCCCCAATCTGTAGCAGCTGGTGCCACTTGTCATCTTCCTGACCATTGGGAAGGTCAGAGAAATGAATATGGACTCGACCTATGAGGGAGGGGGGGGGAGAGAGACAGAGAGAGAGAGAGAGAGAGAGAGAGAGAGATGATGATGATGAAAGCATACAGGACTATATACCAAACTATTAACTAGTGGTTAATTAATATACCAATGACAGGGTCACGTCCTACAAAACTCCCCAGTCCCCTTCTGGAGGAAACCTGAACTTCACAGGTGAAGTGCTCCGCGTGAGGTGAAAGGTCACTGAGCAAAATACGGAGAATAATCAACCAGCAAATATGTGTGTACAGCTGACTACAGAAAGGATTAACATACTCAAATTCAAAGTTTTCATCAAAGACACAGGGCCCGTCATTGCAAGCAGCTGATCTGGTCCGAGCAAGGCAAGCTCCATCAACAAATACATTGCTGAATACCTACATGTGTACATGAGAGTGTGTGTGTGTGTGTGTGTGTGTGTGTGTGAGTGTGTCTTGTACATATATAGCCAGATTGCAGTCAGGCTACATTGTACATAAAGCTAGACTAGACTAGTGCAGTACCTGTGGCTGACTCCTGTTGAGTTTGAGGTCCTTTATGACAAGAGAGAGGCTCTTGATCTGCTGAATCTCACACTTATCCTTGTTCATGTCAGGCAGCGTGCATTCACGAAGAAGTCTTAACCACTCCTGTGAAAAAATCATTCCGCTTACTACATCTAATTATGTAATATTACGTGCATGCCTCCATTCCAACATAATAACTGTATGATACCCATTCATTATAATAACACTGGTTGCCAATGACAACAGAATCAGAATGTACCTGCGCCAATTCTGCTGAGTCAGCAGCTAGGTAATAGAATGAGAGTTCATTGAGATATCTTAGCATCACCACCAGGCAATTGCCTCTGTAAGGGAAAGGGAGAGAGAGAGTGAGAGAGGTAAATACCAGATTCCCATGTTATAATACTCATACTTACCTGCCAAATAGACTAGGATGAACAGAATACACTCTGCACTGTTGCAAGTTCAACAGTCCTCGTGCACGATGGCTCTGCATACCAAATATAATAACAACCATGCTAAATATAGAAATTCTCATCCATACAGGATGTTAGGTTACAATTAAATAAATAAACTACTGTCTCCAGCAAAAAAAATATTCATTTTCCTGATTTGGGTGGCTTTCCCAAATATGCCCTTAAAAGGGAAGAGTTTACAGTGCAAACAAAATACAATGGTGGGACAATGGTTTTTATCTTTTTCCCCAAGCTGACTTAACAATGACAGCTGCAGTAGATTATCTACCATAG
Source organism: Stappiaceae bacterium (assembly GCA_964291365.2). Classification (GTDB taxonomy): domain Bacteria; phylum Pseudomonadota; class Alphaproteobacteria; order Rhizobiales; family Stappiaceae; genus JBDWFY01. The sequence goes on along the minus strand of OZ220043.1, from coordinate 338,493 downwards.
GACATATAATTATAAGCAGGTGAACAACTTACTCTATCATGATCGTAGTAGAGGAGTTTTTGTTCCGTGAAATTGAGCACAAAGTGGAACTCTTTCCATTTTCCATATACTGGGCTTTTCTTTCCTGTAAACAGAGAGAGGGAGAGAACAACAGAGGAAGGGGAGAGAAGATAGGTGGTCATTCAACACATTCCACATATCAACGGTTTCTCAAGTGGGCACTGGTTTGTTATGACTCCAAGTGAAGCTCCCACCTTGCATACCAATACCAAAGTCTCTCTCTCTCTCTCTCACTCACTCACTCACTCACTCACTCACTCTCTCACACACACACACACACACACACACACACACACACACACACACACACACACACACACACACACACACACACACCTACAATGTACCTTTCTTCAGCATTAGTTTCCCACTCTTATCCCCTGAGCTGACTTGAGGTACATTGATGTCTCCCTTGGAAACAGCTGAGGGGCTGGATACAGTTAGCGTCTGAGCCGCAGCTGCTAGTGAATTATCCTACAGTACATAATGTAAACAAAATGTTGATACATGTACATAGCAAGCTGCTATAATTTTGTCTTACAAATGTAAATGGCTCAACCAGCCGGAGATTGTCTAATATGAATTCACTGCGATAACGTTCAATGATGTCCTCAACCCTGTTAATTAACCACAATAATAATTAGCACACAGCTAGTATACCAGTAGTTAATTAGCTTACGAATTAAAGGGTCTTCCTCCAAATAGATAGTACCCGTTCATGTACTTCTGAATGAGAAAGCGTTGGACTCCATTCAGTGTTCTGACGGAGAGGGAGTATCTGACCACATCCTCACCTCCAGGGGAGCCAGCCTTACGTAAGAGAAAGCTTCCAACTTCTCCCTCTAAATAAAAAAATAACACATTATTAATTATAATAATTATGCCACGGTCGGGAAAGCAGAATCAAGAATGCCAGAATGTGTAATTATCAAGTTCTTACCAACCTCTCCCTCTATAAAAAAAAAAATGACACACTTATTTGTATAATATGCCAAGGTCAGGAAAAGAAGAATAGAGAATGTAATATTGGGAATGTAATTATCAAGTTCTGTTTATACATATATATGCTGGAGCTTGTATGCTTACGTCTTATCAGCAGTTCATTGGCTTCCTCCCTGGAGATGGAGCCATGAAACCATGGCTTCCCAAAGTTACTGTCATGATCACTCTGAAAAGTTGAATACAAAGAAAGTTAAGTTGCTTGTATGCCCTCACTCTCTCTCTCTCTCTCTCTCACCGCATCCTCCATGATGACAATGGGTATCAGTCCGCTCTCCCCTGTCTTCTGGGATCTACCCCACCCCCAGTCGTCACTCAACTTGCTCATTAACTGGAAAACCTCACCCCGGGCAATCCTTTAGTGATAAAAATTAATAATAATAATAATAATGACAATAATACATTGTATAGCAACACCAATGCTCAATAACCTGGCATTTCGTCTGTACTGGACAGCATAGCAACGACCTTCGAACTTATTAGGATATTATCACAATGTGCCATCTGAACCTTATGCTCAAATTGCACACACACACACACACATACACACACACACACACACTACTACTACCCCACAGTCATTGTATAAGGAATTTAGTGATCCAGAGAAGCACTGCATGGTATATGCTTTCCTAGAGTGTCACACAGGAACTAGAGCACAAGAAAGAAGACTTGAAACAGACTGGGAGTGCGTCCGTCTCAACATGTGTACACACACACACACACACAAACTCACACACAAATACATATAATATGTATGAACACACACTCTTTGCACGCACACACACATGCACACACACACACACACACACACACACACACACACACACACACACACACACACACACACACACACACACACACACACACACACACACACACAACACTATACATATGTAGTCTTATTATAGTAAGCTTACGTGAGTTGATCAGAATTTGGTTTCTTTACATGAGATGAGATGGCTTGTAACATCATATAGAGGGGTACAGGCTGATTAAGGAAGGAGAGAGAGAGAGAGAGAGAGAGAGAGAGAGAGGAGCATTAAACAGAAAGAAATACAATAACGGCTTACACACACGTAAGGTAAATATACACTACAGTCACTATCAACACATTAACCCCTGACAAGGCACGCCATGGCAACACTTGTTTTCACCCGAGAGTCTAATGCTTTCTACAAGAGAAAAGAGAAAAGAGAAAAGAGAGACTTAAAAATCTAACAGAACTTACATGTACCGATAACAGCAACTACTAAAGCTTGAACTACAAGAACATGATGCATGCACTATGCTGTCTACATGTACACTCCTACGTTTCCTGGAAAAAAATCACAATGTTAATGTTTCAGTGGTAAAATTAACCATAGCCACAGATATACATGCATACAAAGCAATACAGGTTGAGTTGACTGGATGTGTAGCCACAAGTATGCACACATAGCTTCTGAAATCTCTCAAGGATTGAAAGAGTACCGACCACGAAAGGAACTAAGAGACTTGTTTTGCTTATCAGCAGTAGTAAACTAGCTAATAGGCATGAATGAAGGAAGCAATGGGGAGATAGCCATTCTCACTCTCTCTCTCTCTCTCTCTCTCTCTCTCTCTCTCTCTCTCTCTCGATAAAACATAATCACTGAGACATGCATGCACAATGTCACGTACATATATGGCAAACTGTCCAGTCTCTGATACACATGTTGCTAGGTAGTATGGAATAGAACTCAAAGGACATGGAAAAGTGCTGACTCGCAAATAGGACAATGTACGTTAATATCAGATAATCAATGTTCCCCTCCCTCCCTTTTAAAATCTGATAATACTTCTCATTTGTGGCTTCATGAAGTTGGTTAAAAAAATACACAGGATTCTCAGCAGATGGATAATAAAATATAGCAGTGATTAAATAAACTCGCTACTACACTGTATACTGAAAGTAAAATTCCTTGCAGTCTTAGAGCAGGAACTAATCTGCTGCTTCTCTCTCTCACGCACGCACATGCACACACACATGCACACACACATGCACACGCACACACGCACACACACACACACACACACACACACACACACACACACACACACACACACACACACACACACACACACACACACACACACACACACACACACTCGCACACACACTTACCTTTGGTGGTACAACTGGTACAGCCAGTGACTCGTTCTCTAATATGTGCGAGCAGTTGGCATAGAAACCAATGAGGTCACTGAGAGAGTAGAACTGCCTTCCTCCAATGTAGTAGTTGCCACAGTTAGAGTTGATCTTGAAGTGGTGAACATGGCCGGTGTAGCTGAGAAAAGAGATGGCATAGTCTCCAGGTAGCCCGATGCTCTCACGGACCAGGTAAGCACCAGGTTCCCCCACCATCTCCAGACGCTCACAAGCAGTGTGACGGCTAATGCGACCGTGAAACCAGCTGTGGGTGGGTGGGGAGAGAAGGGAGAGGAAGAGAGGAGGTGAGGAGAGAAGAGAGAGAGAGAACCAATTAATTGAAAACGACCATTCGAAATTATAGGCTACTAATGTGAATACCAGATCACTCCAAATCTTCACTTAAGTGGACAACATAGCGGACTAATAGTTCAATACAAGTATTAACTCACGATTCCAGTGGCGGTGCAGTAAGATCAAGGGGTTCTTCAGCCTCATCTTCAGACTCGAATTCCTCCTCTTCGACGTGCTGACTTCGAGCAGCGTAGTACTCTTCAAGGACCTTTCTACTCAGATAGATGGGTTCCGGCAGCGTGTCCTCATCCTCACCGCCATCGTGGTGATCTTCGCCGTACGACGCCATGCTATGCCACGGAACAGCTAGCTAGCCTTCTACTATACTAAAATTAATATACATGCAACGGCCATTTGTAATTGTACAGCAGTGATGGAGTTCAATTTTCGTTCGGGTAATTAGAGAAGAAGCGGTTGACGACCAATTACAATTAGGAATAGGTCGTCACCTTGGCGTGTAAGCCAGGCCAAGCGCCAGCGAACATTTCTTCTGCGGCGGCATCATACCGATTTAATTAACTATGGGCATTGATTCTCTATTTATATTTGACAGCATTTGTTGCGCTCTGAAGACTTCTTACTATTGCAGAAATTTGTATATCACGTGTATCCTGTTTCAGCATTACATAGCGTATGCGCAAGGCTGAAGCACTTATGCTGATACTCTCTGTATGACATTGCAAGTTGCTATATAGCTAATGCGGGACAAACTAAATTCACAGTTTATCGTCACAAAGTTTTCGATTTTTCATGCGGGCGGGCGGTCATTTAAATATGCAGATTTCAAACTAGTAGAGAGACTAGGATGGCTATGCTCGAGCTCGAGATCGCCCGAGCCCCGCCCACTAGATATATAGCGCTCGATCGAGAGGGTGCGGCCCAAGGTACTGTATTGGATCTGAAATCTGAAATATTTTTGGGAAATCTGAAAATCCATGCTGGCGGTGACGATCATAGAAACTGCGAATTCAGTTTGCCCCGCCTAATATAGCTTACAGCCAGCTAACAAAACCCACAAATTGCACAGCTGCCACTGTGGTGTTACCAGGGTGCAAACTGAAAATGTATAGCCACAGCCTGAACTTGTGGCTGGTGTGATGATGTGTTCAACTGCCACTGTGGTATTACCAGCAGTGCAAACAGATGTGTAGCCACAGCATCACACCAGCCACAAATTCAGGCTGTAGCTACATATATGCATTTTTAGTTCACAGTGCACTGTTGGTAATACCACAGTGGCAGCTGTGCAATTTTGTTGAGGTTTGCAGAGGGACTGTAGCAGAGTTGAAAGTTACTCATGCAAACATATTTTGCCACAACATGGTACATCACTGTAGTCTAGAAATTCAATAATTATGAACAAGTTGTGGTTATCAACTCCAGAACTAGTCTCTCAGCCTACTAAGCTACCTGCAAATCTTTATAGAGCATGGTTGGCAGGCTGAGGGACTAATACTGTATACATGATATTGTACACATAGTAATACTTACTGAGTAGTTCACAGTACCTGCAGCGAACCACAGTAGTATAGTGCATGGGATGATAAGGCCAACCACATACTAGCTAATATATTTTAGTCCCCACTGGCATCACAAGGGCGGAGAAATGGGGGGGGGGGGGGGGGGGGGGGGGGGGCTGAGCCCCCTCATATTACCACATGTTCGTACTATAACTATGTTGTGACATAATTCTAAGTGTTTATATGTCAGCGCTCAAGCTACTAGCTATATCAGCCCCAAAATGGCTGCCAAATTGCCTCAGAGACGCTCTCAGGAAGTCTAAATTTCCAAAAATTTCTGGGGGAGCATGCCTCCAGACCCCCCTAGGTGGGCTGTGGGCTTGTGCCCACAGCATAATTGTTGTCACAATACACAATCAAAGGTCTGAGCCCCCCCCCCCTTGCATCATGGATGTAGCTATTATGCACCCCACCTGGCTATTAAACATGTGATTGTACATACTGCACTACACTACATGATTAACTTCCTGTATGCATGCTTGCACAGGACCAATCAGATCATTCCATCCTGAGCTGCAGCTCTAGTTCTGCTATATAGCTAGCTATAAAACTATCAATCCATTGCCATAGGAGACAGTACAGGCTACTACTAAGTTCAGCTACAGTTATCTGCATTATATATAACAGCCATAAATAGTAACTCGGGCTTAGATATTAATAAAGGAGAAATGTTCAGTGGTTACATGAGGAAGGTATGCTTCAGTCAAAATTTAATGCACTATAACTGCATGCATGTATAGCTAATATTATACTAAGTGCAAGCATGCACAGCTATAGCTGCATGCAGTGCACTGATAGCTAGCTATAGTAAAATTAATTAGCAGTATAGCTATGCAGTTTCATAACATTACTGCAAAATAGCTACTATGGTTAATTCACATATGATATGCAAGCATATAATCCTAGAGAATAATTATGTGATATATTAGGTGTCCAGACTGTGTGTTTGCACTGAGCTTTAATTTGGCAGTTGTACTACCTTTAGAATTGCTGCATTGTGAAACTTCAAAAGTTTGGTGCGAAAAGTGCAACTGCAGACAGCTTAATAGCACGGACTGGCCGTTTAATATACTGCATGGATCGGTTGTATACTTTCCCTGGAAATCTAGCTAGATTATTATGGTTCGCATGCATGCACGGATGCATGAATCCAACTGCAAAAAATTATACGTAACTATTCAATATTCATGATGATCAGCTTTCTGCAGTAATAATTGCTTTGCATTTTTAATTTGCATAGGTTGTATTCCCTCCAGCCGGGCTGGTGGCTCTAGGATGGCTGCTCATTGTAGTTGGATTTGGAATTGAAACTACTGACTTTAAGGAGTAAGTCTGCTGCAAATTATAACTGTTCTTTTGATTGCTAAAAATTGTGTCACAACATATATAGGTATATACAAAAGTTTAAGTGGGGTGCTAATACAGAGAAAGGGAGATATAAATTATGTCACACACTTTTAGTCACCATTTTCCTGTAAAAGTGGGGGTGCTATAGCATCATGGCACCAACAGAGTATAATATTAGCATTGACAGTATGCAACTGCCTTGGCTGTTCTTGCATATCATATTGACCTTCTAGTGATAATCCTAATAGTGGTAGTGTACTGGCATGGCTGTGTAAGCTATTGTGTACACAATAGCAAGCTGTTCAAGTTGCTTTGAGCCAGACAGACCACAGTTACTACAGCTGCAAGAGGGACCTGGTTAGCAGCTAGTTCACACCTATACCGACTGACAGTGACCTCAATATGTAGGAATGCTAGTAGAGTGCTACCAAGAGTGCATTAGGAGTGAGTTCATTAGAGTACATTATTCCTAATGCCAGTGCCTCCAAGCCGTTCTCCTATTTATCAGTATAAATTTTCCTATTTTTCAGTATTTTGCATGCTTTTTCAGTATTTTACAAAAAGCTCCATATATACTATATGCACTAAACTTTCTAATTTTTCAGTATTTTCAAAAATTTACCAGTATTAATTTTGTGCTCAGAATTCAGTATAAAATACTGGCAAATCTGTATACTTGGAGGCTATGTAATGCACTCTTAATTGGTGCTACTATGCAACTGAGTTGTATACTCTTCCTGCTAATGCACTGATCTATGTGGTTCTTGCCTCCCACTGCAAACAGAAAGCAGTGTAGCCTCAGTGATATGTAGGCTTGATTAGTCAGTTCCAGATTAACTGAGATAGTCCTGGGAAAGTACAGCAGGTTTAATGGCATAAAAGTGTATGGGGTTCCCCTGACAAGATTAGGTAGAGCATACCAGGTATCTAATGGATAACAGGTAAACCCTGCACCTCAATGTGGCCTATAAATACCCAAAACTGATGTTTATCTATGTTCATGTGGTGTGGGTGAGCCTAGTCTCGTTCCCAGACCCCACCCTCTGCGAGGGAAAAGGGTCTGGTCTACATGGACACAATCCTTGGGCCAGGGAAAGGAATTTGAGCGTTCCAATCAGATCGCAGCTCTGTCAAAGTCATGTGACTAGTTACCACAGGAATTTGGAAGGACCAATCACAATGCAGGTCTATTCTCACTATGCAGTTTATTGAATCACCCACGCTCACGTTTTGACCAATCAGAATACAGGTTTGTTCCGCTGCTATAGCAAACCACACTACATGACTCCACCTACAAACCAAGGAAAGCGTCCATATTCACCAGACCCCTTTTCCCTCGGTCTGGGAACGAGACTAGGGTGACTGCTGCTGCATGACATCATTGTTGTAGCCACTACTTTATATACAAGAGACTCTTGTATAGTCCATCCTTAGGACCTAGCCTGGAGGGTATAAAAGATGCACTCTGTAACAAGTTCTAAATGCTCAGGATTGGTCAGAACTACGGTAGGGCCGTGTGCAAAAAACTGATCACGGAGATGCATTGTCAACAATGAGAGTGTGAGGTGCTTGCGTCTCACGCTCAAGAGGCTTGCTTAATTAGCAGGCCGCTAAGCCTCAAGTGAAGTGAGAGGCTCGATGGATCCATGGACTCAATATATGCAAGTGACGGTGATCTAAGACAGTTGCATAAATACTGTCAATGCTAATGTACTCTGTTGGTGCCAGTATTAGTAATAGTGTAAGGGTGTGGCTGTGTAAGCTACTGTTACTACAGCTACAAGAAGGACCAGTCTAAGTGGTTAGCAGCTAGTTCACACCTACAATTTGGTGCCAGACTGATAGTGATATCAATATGCAGGAATGCTAGTAGAGTGCTACTATGCAACTGAGTTGCACACTCTTCTTGCTAATGTACTCATTTATGTGGTTCTTGGTGTAGCCTCAGGGATAGATGTGCAGGCTTGATTAGTCAGTTCCAGAAACCTCAGATTGAAAGTGTATGAGGTTCCCAGCCTGACAAGATATCCAGATTAGGTAGTGTATACCTGGTATCTAACTGATAAGATAACTGGTAAACCCTGCACCTCAGTGTGGTCTATAAATACCCAAAACTGATGTTTATCTATGTGTACCTTAGATGATTCCACCAAGCTCTAACTCCAAGGAAGGAGCAGTCAGAGCAGGTGGAAATCATCTAAGGTACTTGGTATTGTTACTATGGTACCAGTGACTGTGAACCAATACTCCACCATACAAGCACTGTACACTGATTAAATTGTTGTGGGGTGGGGTAGCTCTGTTCTTTGTAGTTTGTGAGCATGATTTGACTATGAATGCTCTACTGGAGAACGGTCTCAGTGACATTAGATGCTGCTACCATAGTAACATATACCAAGTTGGTGTGGCATGGGTGCTGCCATGGGAGCCTTGCAGCTGCTGCTGCATGACATTGTTATGACTACTTTATATACAAGAGACATCAATTTTCTCAGTTATATAGTCCGGATGTCCTTAGGACCTAGCCTGGAGGGTATAAAAGGTGCACTCTGTAAACAAGTGCTAAATGCTTAGGATTGGTCAGAACTGTAGGGCTGTGTGCAAAAAACTGATCATGGAGATGCATGAGAGCACGAGGTGCTTGCACCTCATGTTCGAGAGGCTTGCTTATAATTAGCAGGCCACTAAGCCTCAAGTGAAGTGAGAGGCTCGGTGGACTGTATAAGTAAATTTTCCCTCCATAATGCTATTCTCAAATCCTCAGAATACCTATCCCCTATGATTCCCAACAGGGTACCTATCATTCTCAATGCATTGTCTTACATGCTTGCTGGGATCAAAGGTTGGCATCAAATGAACAAGTTGACAATAGTGAGAAGTATTTATGACCGGCACTAACTAGAAAGGATATTCATTACAGCTTAGCTATAATCCATGGCCACACATTCAGGTGGCTTGTGATATCAGAGACACGGAGCTAATTTATGACTATCAAGTAATAGCTAGCTATAATAAGCTACTTAGCTATGTGCCCTGAAATTCTCAAAATAATGCTAATTGATGCCTGTAATGCTAATTATGCTGGCATAATTTGGAGAATACTAGGTATGCATAAGCATTTGAGAATAAATGTTATTCTCAAATGCTCATACATAGCGGCTACCTAGTATTCTCCAAATTATACCAGTACCTAGTTACCCCTAGTGGACTGTATTTTGTCATACTTGTTTGATGGTTTAGCTAGTAGCATCAACGTGCGAGTGGAGCGAAAACATCGCCATTGCACCTAGCTAGCTCAAGTTACAGCTGCTAGCACTTAGGGAGTGCATTAAAAGGTTCAAAGTTCAATCCCTTTCAAGAATCGATGACACAGCTGATTAAACAGACTTTCTATGCATGGAGACTAGACCATCATTATATTAAGGTTATAGTTGTCCGTCCGTGCATCCGTGCATCCGTTACGGGAGGTCAGCGGAAACGATTTGACCCCTAGAAACAAGAGGCTGTATCTCTGGCCATTGAGTAACAGAAGTTAGAACTGGGCAATCTCTGTGACTGCCAGCCGTGACACTAGCTACAGGCACGAATACTAGCTTCTTGGGTGGAGCGTACAAAAACCATGCGACAATGGACACCTACATGTAGTGGGCTGCAGTTAGCTAAGCGGCTTGATTCACGAGAAGATATTGTCCAGGCCATCGCCATGGAGGTAGCTAGTAGACTCTGCTTTTGGCTTCTTGCCTTCACAGGTCTTACGAGAGAGAGGCGAGCAAACTAATGAGTTTCTTGGTCTGTACAACATAATAGGGTGCACTTATTTTTTAGCCCATTGGCTAGCTACTTGTGTATCCATGCATTCATTGCAGAATTATTACATTACTTAGGTCACATGCCTTAAACAGGATGAAATTAAAATTAATGCGCATGCACCACAAATTATGCTATACAACTACAATATCAGGCGCGTGCCATTTACATAAACAGTGCCCTTTACTCTCTCCTTTGAACTCTTCATGTGTGCAAGGTCTGCCCTTTCACAGCCTTGTTTACAACACCTTATAGCATGCATGTATGCAGGTATGTAGCTATGTAATGGAAGGCATCCGAATTGAGGGGCAAGCAAAGCGAGCCCCCCTGTTTGTAGATAATAATATGACTATGTAACCTATATATTATCATGATAGAGACTACCTTGCTAGCTACTCACACTTTCTGATTCTTCTACTAGCTAGTACTATAGCTATACATATCTTAGCCATAATAATAATTCATTCTGTAGGTATCATAGTAGCTATCATAGTAGCTATCATAGTAGCTAGTTATCCTGAAGTGATTAGTCCATCAATTCTATTACTGGACGCTTCATTCCCATCCTTATATTTTTTTATAATCCAGCACTTTACCAGCTACTGGTAGCTACCGTTACTCCTGGTATATGGTGATCCTGCTCACTCCTGGCATGCTGATCATGGCTGTTGTCCAGGCTGCCATTGACAGGAACAAGTTCATCATGAATCTCATTGGAGCTATTGTATCCATACTTATCTGTAGTGTGCAGGGTTTCATACAGGGGGTGGGAAGGGGGGATATCCCCCTACGTAATTGTCATGAACTAGGCCTTCAAAATCATGACACATAGCTAGAAGGTATAAGTTATTGACGCTAAGTTTGATCAAAATGGGTCTAAAATGCAATCTCAGAGGTCTTAAATTCTGGCCCAGGGGAGCATGCTCACAGACCCCCTAGAAATTGTGGTGTTTATTGTAAGATTGGCTCGTATTCTCCCCCTAACAAAAAGTCCTGTATAAAACCTTGGTGTGTCTCAGCATTTACCCACTGCAATTATCAGTGGTGTCTCTAGGCAGTTTTTGTACTGGGTGCATGCTTAGGATTGTGATCATAGTGACTGCACAGGTGGGTGCACAGGAGCACAAAGCTAGCAGAAGTTTAAAGCCAATAGTATCTGTATCATTAGTGACTGCTAGTGCAACAGGTGCACAGCCAAGTAGGTATACATAACTTGTACTAGCATGCAGTTATGTACTTTCTGCTGGCTATGGTGTAAATACTGTAGGTAACCATAAACAGTATGTTACAGTAAACATCTAAATTGGGGGTATGGACTGGCAAAGCTACTACTCAAGGGCGGCATAGAAGGTCCAGCTGGTCCAGCAAATGCCGTACCACTTTCAGAAGCTGTGTGCAATGCCGGACCACTTTTTGATCGAGGCCACACCCACTAAATTGAAAGTACCTGCATTGTGCATGCTTGAAGCAACACTCAGTCAGCCACTGCATAGTATGACCCCATTTGTTTATGACAATGAACATTGACAAGGCAGCGCAAAGGAACACCAAAATAAGTTATAAGACTGCTTAGGATCATTACCTACATTTTTCATAGCTGTCTCCAGATACTTTGTACACTGGGTACATGGCTACCTAGTATGTAGCTGTTACAGTCGGTCAGGTGTATGTTTAGAAACTACCTACTCGATGCAGTGCATGCTTGTTGCTGTTCTTGTTTTGTAGTGTAGTACTAATAGACTATCATATTAAATATAGTATGTCATATGTAGTGGGTAACGAACAAGCCAGGTGCACTGTACTGTACTATGTACATGTAGACCTATATGCATTATACAGAAAAGCTGCACAACTTTTGTCATGGGTAATATAGACAGCTATAATTATAGATCTAATACGCCGTATCACTTTTGAAACTTCTGTGCCGCCCCTGCTACTGGACATTATTATGCTTAACTCAGTACTGATATTAGACAACACTTCTTAGTGCTCTCTTCCTCACGGTACTTGGGTTTCTCTTAAGTTATTATGGAAATGTCATATACATCCTCAACAATGGATCAATTTCTCCTCCAGCTGCATTTAATTTGCAATTTAGTGGAGCTCTCATTGCTGGACTTTTTTGGGTAAGTGTCTCACCGAAAAGGTTAATTTTCTATCAATTTTATGATTATAATTATGCATCACACATATACAGGTTGCACTCCGCTGCATTTCTAACTTCTACGAGAGTGAAGACAACGTTCACTAATTTAGGCCGTGACGAACATTTTGGCTAGCTAATTGGATACACCATACTGAACATTAGCTTAAACATGCAGCAGTTCTAGGACCAGTTTTGAACCATAAATTACTAACTTAGTTATACTGATAAGTATACCATGGTGTATGGCTAGCTCATTTTGCTTTCAGTACTGAAAACATAATATATATTATGAATCGATAAAAGAAAACTAGGGATCACTATGAGACAGGATACTCATGCAATAACATTACACATACTCACTCGTATACACACAACACTAATCTACTTCTGTATATTAAACGCAGCATGCACAAGGCTGCAGTCCAAGGTAGTGGGCCAGAATTCTTATGCAGTATCACATGATATTGTAATTGGTGAATGTCAGTCCCCAAAAGGTTTATTTTACCACAGTGTCACCACTATTTTAGTTTTAATTAGTACAAGTGCATGTAACTTATTCTAGTGGCAAATATATAGCAAACTGATCACAAACAGGTGACCACTAGATTGTTTTTCCATTGTCAATGGAGTTCTCCTAGTTCAGCTTTTAAACATTGCTCCTGCTGCATATTCTTGCTGGACTCTTCAGTGAGTGAGCAAATTCTGTTTCAATACATGTACATACACACATTATGGGTGGCACCTCTCACTTCTATGAGCTGTAGTTGAAGACAACGGCCACTAGCTTGGGTCTTATGTAACTATGTTTTAGCTAACCATAGCTTCCTGTTGACACTGATAGTAATTTAGGTTTGATAGGACCAATTATTGTGACAATGTGTAAGTACCTTGGTGTACTGCTTTTAACGTACATCCCGTACCGGGTATAACAAGAGGATTACTCAGTGAGATGATTAGATATTGGATGAGAGAGAGAGAGAGAGAGGTGAAATCGAGTCAGAATGGGTTCATTGGTAAGTCAAGTGCTTCAAGAATCCCTTTCCTGAGGAGCTCCTGAGATTCTTCACCATCAGGCTGCAGCTACATGCAGTGTAACAATGCTAAGCAAGCCTGTAATACAGTGAGCTTACCTCAGGTTTAGTAAAGTAGTGGTCCAACAATGCAATCATTCTCACTCGGTGACGAGCTATTCTCTCATTACTAAGGGTCAGAAAGCGATGAAATTGTTCTTCTGCAGTTATTCAATGAGAAATCCAATAGGTAATGGTCGTCGTACTTACGGTTAGCATGCACGATAAATATAAGCTGGCTATCTTAACGACCTTTTACCAGTTATACCTAACGTGCTCACCAAAGAGTAGCTGCACTGGCAGTATTTCTAGCACATCTCCTTGTTCTTCACTGGCTACTTTTCCTGCCTCTCTGCGCAAATCAGCTATGTGCCCATTCACCTCCAATAACGCCTGCAAGACAAAAGACGCACCATTGTTGACCTTCAGGATCACTTGAGGCACAGCACCTATTGAGCATGCGCAAAAGTGTAAGCGCTTCCGATGAGGTCGGGTGAACTGTACCGCGCCCACGCGCAGAAGATAAAAAGCGCGCCACAGCTGCACGTTGTCATTCAAAGTCATCGTTCGTCGTTTCAAGCTTCTAAGAAGATTTTCTCTTGTTCGTCATGTCTGGCCGTGGAAAAGGAGGCAAAGGTCTTGGAAAGGGAGGTGCCAAGCGCCACAGGAAGATCCTTCGTGATAACATCCAAGGCATCACCAAGCCCGCTATCCGCCGTCTCGCTCGCCGTGGTGGAGTCAAGCGTATCTCTGGTCTGATTTATGAAGAAACCCGCGGTGTACTCAAGGTGTTTCTGGAGAACGTCATCCGTGATGCTGTCACCTACACTGAGCACGCTAAGAGAAGAACTGTCACCGCCATGGACGTTGTCTATGCTCTGAAGAGACAAGGACGCACCCTCTACGGATTTGGCGGTTAAATTTGAACTGGTCTACCCCTCCCACCCTTCTGTCTCATCTTTCAAAACTCCAAACCGGCTCTTTTAAGAGCCACACATTCACAAAAGATCTCACCTTGTACAAGTTATCTATGTTCAACTTCTCTATTGCCTTTTCATTCTTTTATTGATATACCAATACTCTGCTAATAATAAAATTTACCTCTGGGATGTTTGGTTGACAGCCATGAAAGCTTCTGGCGATCAAAAAGCGCTCTGGGGAAGTAGGTGAAGTTGTAACAGGCTTCAGGATTGTCACCTACATGCAGTGGTCAAAAGCATGATGTGTGCACACAATGTAGTCTTATGTACAATGTATAATATGATTGCCATGCATGTTGGGTGTAAAAGTTAATAGGGCAGATGGCTTACTTCATCAAAGAGCTTGTACAGGAGGTAGACTATTCCAGCACTGAATCTTGTAAGTAACTCATACACACGGCATACAAAAGTTCCACCTTTACAAAGAATCTAGCAATGAAAAACAGTAATTGTGCATGTTTAAAATTAATGTTAGACGACAATCATGTCTGAAGGATAAGTGGTTATAAAGACCATCTCTCAGTCTAACCACCAATAGCCACATCAGGGTTGCTCTAGCATGCTGTAAATTATTTGGAAGTTGCTTACAATGGAGAGGAGTGCAAGCTACTTCAATCAAGCATGCTGCAGCAGTGCTCCTGTTCTAAAATTTTCAAAGTTTTTATTACCTTGCATGCACATGTCAGTTGTGATAGTAGTTGTTGTTTGGAGTGGTACTCTGCATGTCCAGGAGGGTGGGCTCCAAATGGAATAGGAGGCATATCACCAATGACCAAGTTGACTCCACCATGACAATAGTTACCAACCCCTGCACAAAGACTACACACACAGAACAATAAATTAATTTTTGCATGACAAAACTAACCAAGCTCGCAAAATTTCTAAAAGATAAATACATTGTACATATTCATGTATTTTCCATGCAAAAGTGCAGACATGTATATAATAACAAACAAAATATTTTCAACAATTTTGTCTACATCATGAGACATTCAAAGTTTTTCTTACACGAGCTTAGGCGCTGACATACCGTATAGCTCCAAATTTTCATGGTTCAAAATTTTCATGAAATTGCTGTAAATCACCTAAATGTAAAGTTTCGTGATTAAAATTTTGTGATCGTTACATCATTTCGTGATTTAACACCGCACCACGGCACCTGCGCAGACAATTCACGTTGTCGCTCTGCCCACAATTTTTACATGTGGCGTTGGGCTAGAGGTTTGTAAGTGTAAAGAGAAACGAATCAAAAGAAACTAGACAAGAAGGAAGTTGTTTGGACAAAGGTCCTTGCAGATTTGGTAGGCAACTTTTGGTCGTTTTCTGAAAGTATGCAGATGGAGACATCTTTAGCAGTGATTCAGCACTTCATTTCTTGCAGTTCATACGTTCACTGTACTGTGCTGGATACGTGTATGTACATGTGTATGTACATGCTCGCTAGATGCCACGCCAGTGCACGCTGCGATGCACAGTATGTAGCCATGCCCACCATATTACAAAATTTTCGTGAATAAAACTTTCGTGATCAGAAGTCAAATCACGAAATTCACGAAAATATTGTGCCATGAAAATTTGGAGCTATGCGGTAATTAATCTAATCTACTACAGTGTACCTTTTTATCGAATTGTTATCACAGATATCAACCCCACTGTGAGGTCCGAGGACCTGAAATGTCTCCCATGGAGCCAACTGTTCCATGATCCTCCCGGGTCCCAGCTTCGGATTATCGACACGCACCATGCCCCACCCCTTCACCATGTGCTGCCGTCTCCAGTAGAGGTAGTGGGAGAATTCACTTGGAGCACCAGCCAGGTCCATGAACGTTAACACATGGTCTTCATCACCCTAGTAAATGGCAGAGAAATAGCTTTACATACATGTACATGCTCAGTTCATCCACCTTTTCATAGCAGCATACTTTCATAGAAGATGAATTGCTTTACCCTTTGCCACACACACACCTACCTTTCCTGTTAGACCAACCAGACAGTCAAGCGCTGCAAAGTTGACAGCATCACGACTGAGAAAGAATGGTGACTGTTCAATACTGAGGGCGTGGCCTGGGCTCACGTGACTTGCCAACTGCTCATGCTCATCAATATGAGCCACTTGCATGATCTGAATGGAAAAAAAAACAATATGGTACTAAATTCTTTTTTTTTTTTTTTTGCTCACCTGTGACTTAGCTAGTGCTTCAGTCAAGCTCTTGAGGACTTCATGACGACAAAATCTTGAATTATTAACCTGTTGGGATTAAAAAGCAAACGTCTTGAGATTGGGAAGCAAGGAACCCTGCCTCATGCACTATACGTACCTTAATCGCCCGACATCCATCTAACTGCTTGATTTGATCATGCATATCATGAGACTTAGAAGAGGTACCCTGAGAGAGAGAGAGAGAGAGAGAGAGAGTCAGAGAGTTCAGCATTAATCAACAGAAGATACCCACCAAAATTGACAAAACAAGCTGGTACCTTTAACCACTGCACTTCATCAGGGGTCATCTCCATGGCAACAGCAGCTGGATCATCCGACTTGTCACTAGCTTTTGTTCCCATGTATCCAATCACATTCAACAAGTGCTGGACTGCCTTCAGGGCACCTACAAAATATTAGTTACATGTTGTATAAGAACAGTATTGATTACCAATGATTTTAATTTTATTGCAGAGCCTTGTGTTCCATAAGTAAGTGATGTTTGATGAGTGAGTGACGATAAGGACCATAATAATTATGCTTCTGGGATCCTATCGCCAAAAGCCTCATCATGTTCTCTCTAGCATGCCGTTGGAAGTTAGCTTACAATGGAGGGAGTGTAAGCTACCTCGTTAAAACATGCCACTCTAGCATTTTTACTGTTCTTAGTCTGTAACAAATTATTTATTTGCTTCTTGATTCACTTGGAAACATCAAATCATTTCACGGTTAATGATATACATTTAACATGGTTTTTGATCAGTAAAAACTTATTTCTGCAGCAAAAATTTCATACCATCATCCAATGTGAGTCTTGGTTTCTTTGCGACTGGTCCCCCCTCCCCCACTCCCAAGTCCTGGAGGTCAGCAGCAGCTGTCTTTCCTCTCCTAACCTCTAGCTGAGCAAGGAAGGACTCGATGCTTCTCCTTGAGAAAAGCTCACGTAGTGGATCACCTTGGACGGACTGCACCACCCAAAGATGATTATGTTCCTGCAAATAAAAAGAAATAATAATACCAGTGAGCAAATGAGCATAAAACTCTCCACCATGAGTTCAATAGTATGTGAATAAAGATTATCAATTCAAGGCTTTCTATTTCCCCACCAACACAGTGACACACATAGCAATCCATCAGTACCAGGTGTAGGTGCTCAACAATGGCCTTCTCCCTTGGAAGCTTCTTCAGCTTACACCGAGACTTAAATTTGTCACAAGTCAACTCCTTCACCTGAGGGGAAAAATGAAGTGATCACACAGATACAGCAACACCTTTACAATATTTACAATTATTGTTGTAGGAGGAAGTAGGGATGGCAGTACAAGAAAGTATACGAACTAGGATAGTAGGGATAATAAGAAGATTGGTAGTGAAAGCTACCGGCAAGGTCCTGGGCAAAACTGCCTTAGGGGGTGTCCAGGTTCCTCCCTTGAATACCCGCCCACCCTGGATAAAGCTTCTTCCCATAAGAATAGAGAAGCCTAACTGGCTGCGGTAATGTCTGCAGTCACCCACACCAGCATTCCAGCCTCGATGCTCAGAAGCTGGGGTTTTTTGTGTTTTATTTTTCTATCTTAGTATAGATCTAAGCAGAGTGTCGGGCCATCCCTACTTATAGTCTACCGACCCTATGATACACAACACATACCTCAATGATGAACTGTTTCTCTGAATGAGTCATACAGTCGTACAGTCGAACATTTTCCTCAATGACATCCATCTGTACAGTACAGGAGGGAGGGGACAGTCATGTGATCATCATGTGACTATCACACGACATTAGCCAATAAACATAGATTCAAATTATCACCAATCACAAGTTTGCCATACAAAGCAAGTACAACTGTATGTAAACCATCAATCTACCTGGTGTTTGGCAAACTTCGTAGCACAGTTGATGAGCTGTGTGAGGAAGGACTCTGGAATTGCCGACAGCGGGAGAAAGGGGAAAGGAGGTGTCCTCTTGGCGTAGACGGCTCTGAAACGCTCCAGGTGTCCATGGGTGAGGACGTTGGAGCGACCCTTGTAGCCAAGACAGATAATATACTGCTCTGAGTTGCCAGCTTTGCTAGTGGCTGGCTTGAATACATGTACCTGTACATATGAAATAAAAAAAATTCAAAGATTGGTATGTCTCACGAACTATAATCAATAGATTCAAGGATCAATTTCCCATAAAAAGACTTTATGTTCTCAAGGCTAGGCATGCAAGAATTAGTGTGGTCTTTTGTATCTGTCTTACATACATGTAAGTGAGCCTCAGCAGGCACTGGGATGACTTCCCCTCAGATTTGAGATTGATTAATATCACAAATCTGGTAATTTTTGTGTTATGAAACTTTTGTATGATAAATTTTCGTGTTGAAAAAATTTCATAGGAATGACCCCTTGCCACAATAACGTTTTAGTGTGCATGCATTTTCATAAGATTAATTTTCGTAGCTGCCATCGACTACAAAAATATTTTTACAACGAAAATTCCACATTTACTGTATTTTTTGCAACATAAATAGGAAAGCTTCAAAGCTTTCTAACACACTCTATATGTACACCGTATGTACCTCTGAGAAGCAGCAATTGATGATGTAGAGTAGGCAGACAGTGTGGTGCTCCAGTGTGGTGAAAGTCTTGAGGATGAAGGATCCCTTCTGCCTGAGCAGAGCCAGTGCAGTCACTGTCTCACAGAAGAGTAGCTGTGCCACTAGAGCCTCCTGCTCGCCTGGGTTGTCAACACAGTTGATGCTACCATCAGCTGTAATCTGGTATGTATTGAGAGAATTTGAAACAAGATCACTTTTTTTTTTTTTTTTTGCGATTGTACGTGGTTTGATAGGCAATCCTTTACCTAGTACATGTATGTGTGCCTAAATCTGGACAACCCTTCACCTATCATGCATGATGCCTACCAAATGCACTTCTTCCAGATCTTTCTTCACAGACTCTCTGAATGCGAGGAGGTTGTCCCACGTGGTGATGTCGCCAGTATTGTCGGCACCAACAAACCAATGACTCCAGGTTTCAGACATGAACTGAACAGAACAGGACACGAGTAGTAATGCAAACATTATGCTGTTTGTAGTGATGTGATTGACCACAAATCTATACTACAAACACACAAAATTTAATCAAACATGCAGCCAGAAAAACTACTTAATAGTTAGATACCGAGTCCAAGGGATCTACGCGATTCAGAGACCCGAAGGCCCGAGGCTGTAGTGTCCCGAGTGTAGCAAGGGCGCTGAGTGTGGTTTTGTGGGCTGATAGTAGACGGCTAAAGGTTTACCACAGTTAGAGTAATAATACAGTGCTATGTATGGTCGTCACATAACTAATGCTTTGTTGCTATGCTAGACCAAGCGGGTTTACTAAGTAGGTTTTCTAAGTGCTAGAGGCACTTAGTAAACCTACAGGTTTCTAAGTTGGTTAGAAGCTTCAATGTGACCAATCAGATTGCAGCATTTGTTATACCTATATTCTAAGTACTATTTATTTCTTAAAGACAGAGAAAGAGAGATTTACTCACCTTGTCTTGGTCAATCATAGCTACATGATCATTTCCCTCATAGTAAGGGTTGAGTGTGATGGCCTTCCACTTCCACTCACAGTCTGGCCTGTGTGTCTTGAGGTAGTGGTTGAGGCAGGTAATGAAGGCGCCTGGGGCCTCACACAGATGAACAGAGTTCAGCTTCATGCTCTCGGGCACAACCTTGAATGTCCATAACATCTCCTGCATCTTGGCCCATGCCTACATTGTATGAATATAATAATGTACGGTTGTGGCTATAGATCATAATAGATTATAGATGCTGCTAAAAACTGATTTTATGTATGACACATGTACATTAATACCGTATAGCGGGAAATTTCGAGGGGTCCAATTCTCGTGGTTTTCACGGTTGATTCATGAACTGTGAAAATCAGACCCACAAAATAAGCACGTTTGTACATAGCTGTAATGGCATGATCATGCACATCCGTGAAAATTGAACCCCCTGAAATTTTTCCTGCTATACGGTACATGTACATGCTTGCAAAGTGCACATTTCCAAACAGACACACACTATGAGCACTGCCTATTGCTACCATGTACATAATATCACACATACATGTACATTAAGCCAAGCTATACTCTAAAACCTTCCTCTACGTGTATTCATAGTGACCCACAGGTACAGTGCACACACATACATTGTATACTGCATCACGTCACGTACATGTGTGCACAGCTCTGGATTGAAGTCTCTTCGAAGCATCTTTATCACGACCTCTGCCCTGTTGGTGAAAGCTGTATGCCTAGACCATGACACCATATCCTTGTTATCTAGTTTTGACTTGGTTGCATTCAAATTTCTCTTCAGTTCCAGCAGCTTTGGAATTTGAAATGCTGGCTCTGAGGTGGGACCAGTGCGAAACAGGAGAGATGAATCGGGTATCTTCCATTCATTAAATTCGTCATTAAATTTGAATTTCTTGTTGTAGAGTTGCTCCACCTGCTCTTGTACCTCCTCGCTGTAGCTCTTCTTAACGAACAAGGATCTCCCCCCACCTCCTCCCCCGCCACCACCACCACTCTTGTCTGGGGACCCAAATCCGAAACCTGGCCTCCCCCTCGATCGGAAGCCCCCTCTCCCACCTCGCCCCCTCCCTCTGATGAAGAAATCACGGCCACCTCCTTCATCCTCTCTGCAGAGAATGAGATACAAGAGCAGAGCTTAAAATTTCCCACCCTATAGCTAGACTTACATACTCTGACACTAGGGATTATAAAAAAAAATCACCTGTGTTCACCATAAAAATTATAGCCAGAAGAGCCCGAACCTCTGCCACCTCCAAATCCTCCTCTGAACGACTGCATAGTGCCAAAACGACTCCAGGTTCCTCCGTACTATACTAACAACTGTCCAAACCTTCGGTGCACGAGGGTAAGATGGAAAAAAGACATTATTTTGCGTTCCCATTCCCCCATACTCAATGTTTCCAAAATGTGCTGACTCAGCAATCACGATTGGGCCACGCCTACACATTCCTAGATCAGGCCATATACATGTACACGTGTGTACAGAGGATGGCTAAGAGATTAAATTGACAGTGATTTTCTAAATGATCACGAGCATCATCAGGAAGGTATGATAATCCCTATTCTATCAACATCTATGATCAATCACTACATTCAATTCTCTTATGATTATGATCACACAGGAACTTTTGTCCACCAGGATTTCCAGACTACGTTTGTGTTCCTGCCTGTCATCATCTCTCACTCTTGGTCCTACTACTCAGTGTAGTAATAGGATGGCAAGGAAGCAAGAGCTGATATCCATCGGTGAAACTGCCCTCCTCGCGGGCTCGTTCAAGAAAGCCATGTGGGCCTTTGACTCGGCTCTCTACCTCACCCCCGGCCATCGAGACCCCCAGCTGTGGCAGAGAGGGCTGGCTTGCTTCTACAGTGGGCAATGCGAGGATGGAAAGAGACAATTCGAAGCAGATATGACTGAGAATGGCAGCGATATTGAAGAGGTGATATGGCACTTTCTCTGTCGGTGCAAAATGAGTGGATTTCGGAGATCCCAAGCCGAGGGATTCCTCCCACTTTGTACTCCAACCTCTGACACTGCACCTCTTCCTCCTCCAGCACCAATGCTGCAAGTTCTTCAGCTCTATCAAGGAACGGCGACAGTCGAAGATGTCTTCAAGGCATCTAGAAATCCAGACGGCTCTCCAGCCAAGAGCTATAACGATACAAATGCTGTAGCC
Organism: Stappiaceae bacterium; assembly: GCA_964291365.2. Classification (GTDB taxonomy): domain Bacteria; phylum Pseudomonadota; class Alphaproteobacteria; order Rhizobiales; family Stappiaceae; genus JBDWFY01. The sequence continues at coordinate 316,086 of OZ220043.1, read as the reverse complement.
TATGCCAATTTCTATGTGGGTCTCTATCATGAAATGCAGGGCAATCTTTTGAAAGCAGCCAAGTACTTGAAAGCTGCTGCAGAGTTTAATAATCCCGATTATATTGGAAAGCTGATGGCCACTCACTCGAAACTTGTCAATAAAATGGCTTCTCCGATACAGCTATCACCACCTTCATGCCTCCTAGCCTCGAACGATTCTCATACTGGGAGTGATATCAGCAAAATAATCCAGGGTGGTTGGCAGCTGTCACATGGTCACCTAACTGCCTCCAAACAGACCACAAAATCAGATATTATGGTGAAATTGTTGAAAGCATATGATGCCGGCATACGAGCGTTTGACTGTGGGGATATATATAGTGGAGTAGAGGAGTTATATGGTGGCCTAATTAAGGCACTTCATTACAGGGGCATAAGGGATGCTGACATAAGAATTTTTACGAAACTCGTTCCTGATCTTGATGTCATTCATGCTGGTATCGTGGACAGGGCATATGTGAGATCGGTCATAAGGCGCTCCCTGAATCGACTTGGAGTTCGCACGCTGAGTCTGGTTCAATTCCATTGGTGGGACTACCACTTTCCCGGGTACTTGGCAGCTCTTGATGCTCTGCATGAGCTTATCAAAGAAGGAATCATCGAGAATATTGGCCTCACTAACTTCGACGCTGAGCACACAAAGGAGGTTATTGAAGCAGGCATCCCCATTGTCAGCACGCAGGTACAATATTTTAAGCAGCTGTCAATTCTGCACTACGCACCATAATTTGAATCACATTTTTCGTGGATTTTACTCTAGTCTTTCTATGTATGTGCACAGGTCCAGTACTCCCTGTTGGATCGCCGGCCACTGATATCTGGATTAGTGGACATCTGTGTACAGCATGGGGTAAAGATCCTGGCCTACGGAGTACTGGCTGGAGGATTTTTGACTGACTCCTGGCTGGGAGCTGTGAAACCCTCAAAGGAGGTAAATGAATGCACCCAATTAATTGCAACTGTGTGCACCCAATGGGGGAGAGCTCATACCTAACATAACATGTAATATGAGAGTTAGATTGCTCTTATCACAGTTAGTGAGCTAATATGACCGTGGAATAGTTAGCATGTACATAATATACATATACATACAGTATAGTATTTGAGTTTAGCATGGAAATATTTATATTACTGTTTTGCTTACAGAATCTACCAAACCGTAGTCTTGTCAAGTATCTGTTGATAATCGAGGAATTTGGAGGTTGGGAGAAGTTTCAGCAGTTGCTCTGCACTCTGAGGGAGGTAGCTGACAGACACTCCACAAAAGAGAGGCGAATCTCCATAGCAATGGTTGCCATTCAGTACATCCTTTCCCGGAAACAAGTGGGAGGAGTCATTATTGGAGCTAGAGATGAGAAGTAAGTGCAGCTCCATGGTGATTTTAGATTCCTAGTTACATATAGAGAATTTCCAGCCAAAATACAACATAATTATTGAAAACTGGGAATGGGCCAGGAAATTTATGCACTACGTAGGGGGTCCATCCTTAGGGGGTCCATCATGATAACTTACGTCAATTTATGTGTATGTATGCACTCTCTCAAACTGTATTAAAGGCATCTTGAAACAACCATCTCATCTGTGGGCCTATCGTTGACTGAAGCCGACCTAGCCAGCATAGAGGCTGTCCTATCAACAGCAGCTGATCCCTCTGGGCCTGTCTATGGACTGGAGAGAGATAGGGAGGGAGCTCACGGAGAGATCATGAAGTACAACCTCAACTGTCTCAACCAGGCAAAACATCTTGAAGAGCTCTGTACAAGGTTAGTGTAATAATACTTTGTGTGACAAACCTTGTTTTTTTTTTTTGTGGTACTGAGTCAGGATGCATGTCAGTTGTATGCCCACGGCAATGATTTCATACTAATCCTGACTTACTAAGCTAGCTATCTGCAAAATTTGGAGAGGGTATAGAGAAGATAGCAAAGTAAGAGTAAAAAACTTAGATGCCATTAAAATAATGGATTTTTGGGATAATCTTGGTTTATTTTCATGTTTTGTTAGTGCTGAGTCAGCATCAGTTGTACACCCACAACAATGATTTCGTACTATTCCTGATCTACTAAGCTAGTTGTATGCAAAAGTTGGAGAGCGTACACCTCTTGATAGAGAATCTAGTGATTATCAATTTTGTGACAACCCTTGTTTCTATTTATTTATACATACATGTAGGTACCTTCATCTACATTTTGAAGCCTACCCGACTGATGCTACCCGCACTGGCTACAGACTGCCCCCTCCACAGGACTACCTCACATCATCTAGCAGCCTGTGTTCAGGTAATAGTGCCTCCACAACCTTTGACTTTGACAAGATTCCTCTCCACGTAGCAAAGGCTAGTAGCTACGACCATTTCCTGAACATCGGGGACGCCAGAGAAATAGCTGAGTACTGCAGAAAAGTTAGAGCTTTTCTTGAGGAGGCTGAAGGCATTGAAGAAGCTAAGCTTAACCCAGAGCAGCTTGTTGACCTGAAATTGATCATTTCTCAACTGAAGCTTGAACTGATCAAATGGGAGAAGATTCGAGTCTACAAGAAGGACCCAGGTTTTTATCTTCCACTCAATGCTCTTCTCTACCTTCTCCCTGCATGGGGACCAGAAGTGTCGACATCAAGCGATCTTCATGAATCTCCTTCTTCAAATCTGTCTTCCTTGGAGTGCACCCATCCCGGAGTTTTGGACATGACCATTGCAGAAAGGCTTCTGGCATTGAATTCTCGACTTATGGCCATTCCAAGCATACTCCTGAATGCACACGAAAACCTCACAGAACCAACTCTTGAGTATGTCAAGACAGCAATAGACATCTGCAGCTCTTTTGCACCTTTTCTTAGGGATACCCTTCCCAAACTTTGTAGCTCACTAGCTTCACAATCTTGTCAGCCATCGTTGTCCTATCAAGGCATACTATCAGAGATAGCCACAGCTTCATGTGTGGCAGCTGACTGTGTGGAGAAGTATGCAGATTTTCTCCAGAATGATGTACTACCTCGATCTTCAAGAGCAAGTGGTGTAGGAAAAGAAGCTTACGAAGAGATTCTTAAGTATGAACACTTCATTGAGAGCAGTGAATACCTGCTAAGGCTGGGAGAGGAGCACTTTGAACAAGTGAAGAAAGAGCTGGAAAAGCTTGCAGGAGAGATAGATCCAAATCGAACTTGGCAGGAGATAACAGAACAAGATATCAATATGAAGCATCCAACAGCTGGTAATCTTCTAAAAGCCTATCTGGATGAGATTGAGCGTGCTCGAAGCCATATGCTAGCAAATGACCTCATCTCAATGTTGCCTCCTGAAGAAAAAGTGCTTGGTTTCTCCACACCAACTTTTCTCATGCCTTTCTCCCCTGTTGGTGACTACCTCAATCCTTCTCCATTTGTGGGAATGGGGAACCGAGACTCCACCCCTTCCTCCTCCCCCTCTCGTTACAGACTTGGCCACCTAATGCTACACTCAATAGAAGCTCGTCACCTTTCCAAGCCAGAGGAGAGAAAACTACTCCGTGGTCACGACTATTCTTGGATTTCAGTCGTGTCTCCTCATGAATCCTACCCTGGTCACCATGTACAAGCACTGCTAACTCAACAACATCCAAGAGTACTGCGAAAATTTCATGAATCCATCCTCTTTTACGAAGGCTGGGGGCTATATACTGAGGAGCTAGCCTACGAGACTGGCTTCTTTGAAAAAGAGCAACAATACGTGGACGAAGATACAGGAGACTTGACGACAATTCCTGCAGAAGATTTTGCGAAGCTTACAAGGCTAACACAGTTGCGTCTCCGACTCTGGCGAGCAGCAAGGATCATCCTCGATGTAAAGTTGAACACTGGAGAGATGACATTTGAAGAGTGTAAAGAGTTTCTTCACAGGGAGGTGAAGTTCAATCAAGGAGCAAGCCAGGGGGAGGTGTTTATGTATCTCTCCCGGCCGGGCTATGCTCCATGTTATGTAGCTGGATTTGTCATGCTGATGAAGCAGAGGGAAGAGATGAGTAGAAAAAAGCAAGAAGCTGGTGAAGTTTTTGAGCTCAAGGATTTTCACAATCACATGCTTTCCAAAGGCTGTATTCCATTTGAACTACTGAAAACTTTGATCTAATTTTAAAGTAGCTATTTATTCTTTTCATAAAGTGCCATACATATAACATGTAGCATGTAATTCAATAAATAAAATCTTCTACAGAACTTACACACATATACACCATACAGTGCAGCACAGCATACAAATACGTACACACTAGAGGCTGGATATGAGGTCACCTAGATGTCTGAAGGCTATGTTGGTTAACAGCTAGTCCTTCTTTTGAAATCGTCCCTTGATGTACGGCATTTTGCCCAGAACCACCTTCCAGTCAGTTAGATACACAACTACAATAGCAGTAGCTCCTGCCCATACTCCAATCGCTCTAGACCTGTGAAGGTGATTGCTATCGTAAACAAATATATGGTGGGCATTATTTAGAACAACTCACCACGCTCCCCATCTCTCCGCTGTGAGCCCAAAGAACGTCCTTCTTGGGCGAATTCTCGATAGTATGTTTTCGTTTGCCATGGTAATATTCACTAAAAATTACAGAGAATTGAATAACCCCTGCCACTTCTACAAGTCAAGCTGGTATTTTCGGGATTCAGAATGGAATGAAGGATTATTCACCATTGTTCAATTCCATTCCGTAGGGAAATCCCCTAATCCACGTGGCCTGCTATAGCGCGCGATATGGCGCGATACGCGATCTAGCTAGATGGAGCCTCCACGAAAAGCACCAAAGCTGAGCCTCTTTGAAGCAGCTGACATCCTCAACCAACAGCACCCCAACTTAGGGACTGTACAACAAGCATCCAGCAATGTTTCTGTAGCTCAAAATCATGAACAAACCACCACAAAAGCTGAGGCTGTTACTGCTGCTGCTGCTGATGATGATTTCTCTCAAGAGGAAGAGGAAGAGAACACACAGATACAGGCTTCCCTGCCACATTACTTTGATCACCTGTTTGGAACATGCATTGGCCATAGCCAATCACAAATTCACTCATCTTTCCATCCTCCATCTCAATCACAAGGCATACTCCCGCAGTGTTCTTTTGGTTTCTCATTGGATACCAGGATACTGGATTCTCAAGGATTCGTTTTTAATCCCTCTGTACCTTCAAATTGTCCAGTTTCAGCACCTCTAGCGCCATTATCTCCTACTCAAACCACTCCATGTCAGCCAACATCATCAGATTCAGCTAATGCCACAGTTTTTAAATCTTCATCAACAGAATCACCAAATGCCATCATCTTCTCTTCTCCATCTTCAACCTCAAGTTCGCCTGGTACCAGAAGTAATCGCTCTGGAACTCCAGTTTTATTCCCTTCCCCTTCATCAGTTCATTCTCGCTCACCTGAAAAAGCCATACCAAAATTCAATGATACACAAATTCAAGAATCCCTCTGTAGTAGTGATAAGCCTGAGCCTCCATCAAGAGTTTCTCCGCACCAGCAGCAAGATGCCAAAAGTGGAGTATTTTTATCTCCGTCCTTGAGGAAGCAGCTCACCTGCACACAGGGTAGTCATTCACATCAGACAGTGTGTCGTAAGAGAAGGTTGGACTTTGAAGCTGTCACCAGCATCCCTGCTGGGGATAAACCAAATTATGTCTGCCCACCAAGCTGTATCCCTCTGTCTGACTGCTCTCAGATTCACTCAAAAGTATCCATATTTGCTGTTGTCTTACAAGGTAATCTTATCCTATATATGGATGAATATAGTCAAAATTTAATGATTTGTTCATCTTGTAGTCAATCCTGTCATGGAGGTAGCCTGCAAGGCTGGTTCAAAGGTAGCTACTCAGAGAATGCGATAAGCTTTTTACTGAATTTCACACACTGCCACCTACCTATATGTTGTAATCTTTGTACTGGCATTAAATAGGCGGGATATACAGTACCCATGTCATCTCTCTTGCTTGGAGACCCAACCAAGTCGTATTTCAAGCTGTCTCTCTGGAGAGAGGCAGCTGCTTGGGCAGAGAGAATATCAGCCGGGGATATCATTTTGTTCAAAAGTATGTAAGCAACGGTTCACAACCTTGCACTATTGCACTCATCACTATGTTTGCAGATATCAAGCTGAAGAGCTGGCAAAGAGAGGTTATCGGGACAACGATCATGTTCTCCTCTGTTCTCAATCTGCATCAGCCAAAGAAGCAACTGCCTGACAAAGGTTTTATCGCCATTTTTATGTCCTGTTTAGTAAATCTTATCTCCTTGCAGTGAAGGCTTTGATTCCTTTGTCTAGCTTGGACAGCGTAATGCAGTGGGGGAGGAAGCACTATGGCTACCTGTTTGATAATCCTTCCCTCCTGCAGAAATCTCAAAGTATGTTTTGAAATTTCAATAAAATTTTTGTAGTTTTAGCTAATTTCACTTCTCTTCAAATGTAGAGATTGTCAACTTTCTAGGCTCTTGTGATCTTGGAAAGGAGACTCTGATCCACTTTCGAGCCAAGGTCCTCTCTTTGATCAGCAATCGAGTTGTCCTCATAGCAGATGAACCAGGAATTGAGATCCACTTGTATCTGTGAGTAGTACTGAACACTATGTCTGTCGGTAGTAATACTGAATGTTGTAATAGGCTTTGTGTTGATGCACCACTATGGCACTCCCAGCTGAGTGGAGGTGTTGGGCGGGTGTGGGAGTTCATGTTCATCGCAGTCACTCTCGACGGAGCTACTCAAGGAGGTCAGTAGCCAGGGATGAGCCGCAGAGAGTTCCATACTACTCCTGCTAGTCTAGTTATATGCAAATGTTTAGAGATTGTACAACTCTTGAGGGAGAAGATAGCATAGCAGGAGCTTAGAGTGTAGCCTTGATACGCAAAACTAAAAATTAATTGTGTCCCATTAGTTGGTCCCACGTCAAGATATATAATATGTACAAGTACGCTGGCATGTTGTTCATATCCAGGTGGCTATTCACTCCAGACTACATCATGCTCTTCTCTGAGACCTCTACAAGAGGACTGCCAGCAAGCCACTGATATCTTAACAGTATGTCATTGTGCAGTCATTTCTTATAATGTATACTGAAACTTAATACCGGTACTCCCTTTTGTACATCATAGAATTTTTCTGGTAGTCTACCTGGAAGTACCTTCATCTCAAGAGGGTGTACAATTACTGATATTAGTTCAGCCAGAGCTTCAGGTAAGGAGCCAAGAATGAGCTACGTAATTTGACAGCTGCTAATATTTGTCTTATCCTCATATATAGGTATTGTCGAAATTGAAGCCAGAGCTACAGCTGCTTGGTAAGGGGTATACATGTACCAGACACCATGACATGCTATAGCTTTGTGGATCACACTCTTACATACTATTATAATTGCCGTAGGTTCCTTTTGTGTGATGGGACGAGACTGGATCTTAATCATGTGCTTCAAGTAGCCAATGAAGAAGTTGTAAGTATATGTTCCTGTGACTATTATTGGTTTACTATTAAATTTTTGCTCCTACGTGTACATTGCAGGTATCAGTTCTATGTCAAGCTGTTTACGTTGGTTGTGAATCCTGCTCAAAACCCCTTCAACAGGTTAGACCTTGCTTGAACACAGCCTCAAGAATCTGCTTGCCTAAAAATTATGCTGCTACACAGGATGTGAATGGTGTGTACTGTCAGTGTTTACCATGTATGCTGAAGAAGCCAGGAGGTTAGTAACATTCCAATTTCTTATACATGTACAGCTGTTTTGCTTCTGTGATGTACAGGTTATCCAAGTTCAGCCTACTACTTTAGGTAATGAAAGTATCCCATAATATTATATACAGTGTATTGAAGTTTTGTTTGCTCTCTGGCTCTAATACTATCAACTTGAAAAATATTAATCGTTGTAGGCCAATGTTGATATCCTTGCAAGACTCAACTGGTGCTATGGTTGTCTTAGTAACTTATACTATCATTCCTAAGGTTGGTAGTTTTGACTTAAAACATTTGTAAAATTGAAACAAAACTAGAGAGAAATTTTTGAATGTGCAGGTTCTTGGTGTCAGTGCAGCTCGGATAGTCAAGGCCAGCCTAGCGCAAAGTGAAGAGGTTGGAAATAATAATGGTGTGTAATCTCTTGGCTCGAGCATATCGTGAATTTTTCTTTAGTTTGGAGGAGTGAGTGAGATGGTGAGAAAGTCATGGGAGCAGCTGCTCCAGTCATGTGACCAGAGTACAAGTCAGACCCCAGCAACCAGTACCAAGTGGATCGTCAACTGCACCATCTCAAAGGACGAGAACAGTTTCCTGGAGGCAGTCTGCTTCAGTCTACTCGACATAAACTAACAGTATGTTATGTATTAAACCTTATGCTGTTTTTCTTGAGTGTTTTGTGTTTTCTTTATGGCTGGTTATTTTTCCCATCAAATTTCATACTTCACACAATCATATCTACACAATGATGCTAAACTACATACATATACCTTAGTTATTATAATTATAGACTACCTAGGAATAAATAAGGCATACCAACTAAGTTGGTATAAGGATAGTGATCTAGGACAAAATTTAATTGAAACAAATAATATGATATAATTAGTGTGGATAATACGGAATTTTTACAAGCCTTTGTTGAAGTAGACCGTTTGTACATTGGGAGTTTCTCTTCTGATGGAATCTCTCACTTTTGGTTCAAGATGAGACACTGACATTGAACTGCATGTGTGATAGGATATTCATATACGATCTCAGGGACATCCCTGCCCCCTCAATGAATCAAGTTTATGATGTTTACAACGATGTACATTCTACCAAATTTGGGCATACATGTATGTTTACGATATGATCAAAGGAATGCATATCACCACGACTGTGTATGTGTGTGTATATTATGTTTGTAATTGCCTAGCAACCAAAGTTTTTATAAGCAAATTATTGGCTGCGGGATGAGTGTAGATGATCATAGGGTAGCCTGATAATGAAAGGGGGTAATGGGCAAACATATCAGTTACTTGACATTAATTGGGGGCACTCAACCATGCATCTCGTGCACCTTAATTAATGTCATACAACTACTCTGTGTGTGTGTGTGTGTGTGTACCTTCTTTGAGGGAATATTGCACAGCAGACAGGTATGACAAAGGTGAGACTGCAATGCAATGAAGCAGTAACAGTACATGGTACAGTGTACATTCAGTGCCTTGTATGTATCCATTGAAACTCACCATAGTCCTACAAGCAAGACTTGCAGGGAGGCATTCAGTACTGCTGATCTCTATAGTCATATTGCAGCAATAGAGAAAGAGTACGTAGCCACACTCATTCAGTAACTATCAAGAGTTACGTACCTTAATGGCCATAAAATTTCTTTCCAATGATTGCATAACGATTGGAGGGACAACTGCGGAATTTATATAATGGAAATGAGATGTGGAATCAAGAAAAAAGCTTACTTGTTGCTGGAATAGCCATGAGAATTCTGGAGAACACGACTAGACTTATTCCCTTCTGAGCCACTCTCTATGTTTACATAATAATAACATAGTTGTGGGTGTAGGAGAACTTTTGCAATCTTCCAAATACTGCTATATTTTTTTTACCTTGGATATTCCCAGCCTGTTGTCTTGATCATCATAGATAGGTATGCCATACTTGAGCTCTCTCTGTCTCATCAGTGGTATATTGATGCAGTTGGCTGCGGCTATGGCCACAAACGGGACAAACCTGCCAAGCAGGCTGCCACCACCGACACGCTGAAGGGAGTTAATAGGCACAAAGAACAAGCTAATGATAGCTCTTATATAATGTCATGTTATAGCTATTATAAGTCGCTCACCTTGGCTACGATATTGTTGAGAGCTAGAGCAGTAAAGGTTGCAGTTGTACTTGCAGCAACATAAGGGACAGTAAGCTGTCTGTGACATACACAAGACAGGCATAAGTTTATTATAGTAAGTGGTACTACAGTGTACTAATATATATTAATAGCTATTATACCTCATGGTAATAAGTTCATCTCCACTCCTATTGGTGTAGTTAGTTATTGCATTTTGAGTCTGATTTGCCCACTGCCAGAAGACAACAGCTGCTGGATGTCTGAATATACCGGTATTGCCATTGAAATCTGATAATCATTTGAGCTAATTTTCTGAGTACCTGCGGAATGTCAGCAAACATCCAGTGATGACCATGTTGGCAGGAACCTGACAAGACATTCGACCCAAAAGAAACATTTTCTGCCCAGTGTCTGGGTGGTAGGCTGAGTCATAGAGCAGCTTTGCCCTCCAAAGATGCTCTGTTGTTGTACCAGGAGGAGGATCTTCTCCATTCCTGTGTGTAAGAGGGAGGGAGAGAAAGAGATTGAGTAGAGTAGATTTATAGTACCTACCGACTTTAATAGTAGTTTTACTAACATACTTATACTCCTTCACCAAGTTAGCAGCTTCTTCAAGTTGCTTACTGGTTGCCAGGGCATTGGCTGGATTAGTCGTCTCAAAGAAATGGCGAGCTCTTCCTCCATACGTAGACTGATCATATCTCGGCTTTGAGAGATCGATTCTGTGTTCAGACAACTGCTGAGAATCGTCAGAAAATTCATCTCCCGGCTTTGTTGAAGACATACTTGGGAGATTTGTCTGGAAATGATCGCAGGACACACACCCCGGTACCCACCCCTCGATCGTTGGATTCCGGATTTTCCGTTTCCCATTCCACAGATCATGTGATAAGTGAAAAACACCATGGATGAAAACTATCATATGCCTTCCACATCGACAATGGAAGTAAGTAAGAGATAGCGAAAGGCAAGCTTTTTTAGCAGCCTCGATCGACTTTGCGACATTTCTGGGGAGCTACATTGTACACAACCAACCATCCCACCAAATTTATTAAGCAGTGAGCCATCGCTGTAGCCGAATCAAGGATAATTTTTGTAAAGCCTCTCATTCATCATGGCGGACAAGAACCAGTCTGGAACGATCTACGTAAGCGTGAATGACACGAATCGTAGCAGCAGTTCCGATAGCAACAGGAGCAGCGGGAGCAGCAGTGGTGGTAGTAGCAGCGGGCCTCCCAGTTTCATCGACGACCTAGCACGAAAATCGTCTAATGGCATCGAGTTCGGGCAATCTAACGGAATCGATCCCCGACCTCCCAAGAAGGGATCTCCTGTTAATTTTCGCGGTGATGAATCGGCCCATCTCATAAACACTGTAATATTGAAGCCGTACCACTTACCCCTTTATCGTAAAATAGCGTATGGTGTAGGACACGTCTTCAATGATATGTGTGCCAGTATGTGGTTCACCTATCTGCTTGTCTTTTTCCACTTTGTCGTGCGATTGAACAATGCTTATGCCGGCCTCCTCCTCCTCATTGGACAGGTTGCCGATGCCGCAGCCACGCCTGTCATTGGATTCCTCTGCGACAAGACTCGGACCAGATATGGCCGACGAAAAACCTGGCATCTAATCGGTACCATCCTAGTGGCCATTTCACTGTTCTTTTTCTGGCATACCTGCCTACCATGTAAACCACACACCTCTCTGGGGCTAATGATATTTTATTTTGCTATCCCAATATGTGTATTCCAATTCGGCTGGGCTTCGGTGCAAATCAGCCACCTGTCACTGATCCCGGAGCTGACCAGCGATGAGAGCGAGAGAGTCGGGCTCAATGCTATAAGGTAAGATGACTATGGCCAGCCATAGATATGTACACATAGCTCTCAATGCAGTACTATACTATGCAGGAGACATTTTATTACTGTATAGTGGCAATATTTACAGATAAAAAAAATATTTACAAATAGTTTTGTGACTATCGGTAGAAGCTTTGAAATCAACATTATGTTTAATATTCCTGGTACAATATTATTATGGTATGTGATCTCTAGCTGTTATGTCGTCAACTGATGTTGTACATGTACAGTGATAATAGATCAGATTCTATGGTTGCTACTAATGCATCTCTATGTCTTGTTCACTTCCTCGTAAATCAGTGTATGTATACTTTCAAATGAGATGGCTGCATGCTAGCTGCATGCTACATGCATGAGTCTTCCTCGTGTAGCCTCTGTGGTTTACTTGTTCTTTCACTGTCTGTCTTCATCCTTTAGATATGCTTTCACTATTCTCTCAAATGTTGGTGTCTTTTCTGCAATGTTTATTTTACTGGAGTTTGTTCATGTCGGAACTTACCACCCCGGGGGTTCAGGTGATGGTATGAATTCTACTACTAGTGCATCCACTATCTCTCCCAAGGATCTGTGGATATTCTCAGTGAGTGCTTATCTCTAATGAGGACAATTAACATGTTCCTCTCTCTCTCTCTCTCTCTCTCTCTCTCTCTCTCTCTCTCTCCCTCTCCCCCTTATAGGGCACTGCATTGGGTATCATAGCCATTGGCCTCTGGTTTGCTGCCTTCTTCCATCTGTTCACAAGGGAGCCAACGACGTCTGCCGAACAGAAGGAGGAGTCAAATCAAGGAAAGAGGATCCCTTGGTACAAGTGGTTCACCAACCCCCAGTTCTATGCTGTAAGTCAAGATGTCCCCTTCTTTTTTACTAAATTTTTCATACATATACAAATTTTGGTCTCGTGTCTGAGAGAAAGGGGCCACAGGAGAACACAGTATGGGACATTTTTGTGTTTGCTTTCTTCTCTCTCTGATTATATACATGTATATCAATGGTTCTCCTGGGATTTTAAAGAAAGCATATCCTATATCTATACAGCATGCTTTGATCTCCCAGTCCTACATTAGTTCAGTTGGTAGGGGAACCCTCCTCTGTCTACCATAATATTATTATTTGGTACATCTACAGTTTGTAAAAACATACATTCTCCCAGATCACTGAGCATGAAGATACCTTTTTTGTGTTTTGAGCAAGTGCACAATAATTCTTATGCACGTATTTACTCTCTCTTTACAAACACTTCCGGTTTTGTAGGTTGCTCTGGTGTACATGAGCACTCGGTTGATAGTGAACCTAACTCAGGTCTACACTCCTCTCTACCTTGTTGATTCCCTCCAGCTGCACAAGAACAGTGTAGCCATTGGTCCCCTGGTGATCTATGTCTCTGGCTTCCTGATGACTTTGCTACTCAAGGTGGTCAATAAATTCATTGGAAGATATGTAAGTACTCCCCACACCCCCAGTGGTTTTAACGATTGTTTTTTTATACTCTCTCTCTCTCTTGTTCAGATGGCGTATTTCGTTGGACTAGCATTAGTGTGGGGAGGATTGTAAGTGGCACCGACACTAGTTTGTGGCCGATTCCTATTCTTGATTCTTCCATTTCACAGGATTTGGTTCTGGGTGCAAGACCCTCCTCACAAGAATATGGCAATGAATATTCTTCTGTATGGATCGACTGTGCTGATAGGTGCTGGGGGTTCGACCCTGCTCGTTACTTCCCTCTCTATGGTAGCAGATCTCATCGGATGTACAGTGGTACGTCGTGTCATGTAGCAGAACCTCTCATCCCTGAAAAAAGCACACATCTTAAAATAATAGTAGAGGGGTTCCACTGTAGAGTTACTAATCTACTCTTGCCTGTAATGATGTTGATATTAAATTAGTACACAGTAAGAACAGCCTAACTGGCCTGACTATAACTGTTAGAAATAATACTTGTCCAAACACAGATGTTAAGAAAGCTTATTCTTTGTGTGAGATTTACACAGTGTACACACTGGCCATGTAGGGAAGCAGTGCCTTTGTCTATGGTCTGATGAGCTTTACGGACAAGCTCTCGAATGGAGTGACAATACAAATTATTCAAGCTCTCCACCCTTGCAAAGGATCAGGCGACTCGTAAGTGATATCATAGTGTAGCGAGGGTTGACGAGAATAACTGTTGACAATGTGTTGAGTTTATTTACGTGCAATGACACATAACATGCTTTACATGTATATCATGTGCTCTCAGTCTCTCTCTTTCTCTCTTTCTCTCTCTCTCTCTCTCTCTCTCTCTCTCTCTCTCTCTCTCTCTCTCTCTCTCTCTCTCTCTCTCTCTCTCTCTCCTCCCTCCCTCCCTGTAGGGTCTGCTGTGCTGGTTGTTCTAGCTACTACCGCGGTGCCCTGGTGTATGTACCTGGTGGAGCATCCATGCTTGCCCTTGTGGGACTGGCTTGCCTTACAGTGATCATCTTCTGGAGATCCCGCAAGTGTAAAGGTTGGTATTGCTAGCTATTTGGTGTTGTTTTTAGTATAGTGTGAAGTATCGATGATTCAGTATCTATACATTGTGTTTCTTATAAAGTCATCTTAAGCCCCGTTTACACTAGGCCTTTAAACCGCTTTGGAAGCCAGCTTAACTTAAGCTGGCTTTGTGTAAACGCGCTAAACTGCTTTACAAATCGCTATCTAAACTGGTTTGTAAACCACATCTGGGAGGTGGTTTGAAACCGGTTTCAAACCGGTTTACGATGTGCTGCTATACGAACTGTTCACGTGTAAATGCTTTAAGCTGGCTTACAGCAAATTCAGGCACCTTTGCAACAGACTGGCTGCCTTAAATTACACACTAAGTAGGAAAAAAACCCAAAAAAAACCACCTTGTCCTGCTGTGTAAACTGTTCCAGCTCAGTTGCTGTGGCTTATTAAATTAACTACAACTGTGGTTTTAGTCCTGGCACTTTTTCTATTGCAAAGGTGCACCAATCTGCTGTAAGGCACTTATGTATGCTGGATTAACGCTCTACGTGTAAATGCGATTAAAGCGCTTTCCAAAGTGGTTTAGTCTAAGCCAGCTTATACGTGTAAACAGGGCTTTAGCCGAACCAAACAGTATTACTGAAGGAGTGTTTTGGTTATTTTATGCCTGGTTTTACAAATTTTGTACCTGTACAATACATGACACAGTAATATAGTTTGTTCAGGCTTGTGTGGATGATTTGTGTATTTATCTTACCTAACTTTCACACTCTCTTTCTCTCTCCCTCCCTTCCCCTTCCCCTTCCCCTTCCCCTAGATGTATCTCCCATATGCCCTAGTCCTAAGGATGCCTCTGCTAGCTACGCCATATCTCGGGACGTGGACAGTGGTTATGAGGCAGAGTCACACAGAGAGAAAAAACCATTACTGCACTGAGCTTATACCACATTAAAGATAGAGAATGCAATACATTCAGGTCAACATTTAGTATAATGTGCTCATTATTTTTGTATCACTATGTATGTGTGTGTGTGTGTGCAGTCCACATATGTACAGCAAAAAAATCTCAGCACCATATCTAACTTCATGCAGTATAAATCATGCATGGAGTGTAATAATAATATTTTGTGCATAAGTACATGTACACATCTTGGCATTGTTGATGATAAATGTTCACTTTTCATTACCTTTCATATTGTGACAATTGATGACAAGGAGCTAACAATGCCACTAGTGCTAACACTACACAATGCCGTTTAAACATCTGTTCTGAATATTCAACCACACAGAATACA
Organism: Stappiaceae bacterium; assembly: GCA_964291365.2. Taxonomy (GTDB): domain Bacteria; phylum Pseudomonadota; class Alphaproteobacteria; order Rhizobiales; family Stappiaceae; genus JBDWFY01. The sequence continues at coordinate 300,626 of OZ220043.1, read as the reverse complement.
ATAAATGAATGCTAGTACATATACATCGTCACAGTAGTCCTTGTCCAGCTAGTAGTAATCTCTTAGGGTGGATCTTGTCTGGGTGTGGTCTAGCCAGCGCCTCACTCACTCTCGTCTGGTGTAGTGTTTCAGCTTCCTTCTGTAGCTCTAGTTCACGTCTTGTCTGTTGAGCTTCAAACTCCTTCAAGGTTTTCTGGAATTCCACTTGCTGAAGTAGGTCGCTCTGATAGGTGGCATTGTCCTGCAAAAATTATCTCTTAATAATAACAATGATTATGGCTTCTCAGTATTGGATTCTAAAAATGTTGGGTGTGCCTATTATTCTAGATTATGCTATTTTTTGCCTTTGCTTGCCACCAAATACAGTACTGAATATGTACATATTACATTATTTCGGTGATGTCATACCTTTCTGATTTTCTCCTGCTGCTGTCTCTCCAATTCTTTGTGTTTCTCAAAGTTTGCCAGCATTTCTTCTCTCTCCTTCTCTACTATTTTCTTCTCTTCTTCGATTTGGGCCACTAACAGTAACAATAGCAATAATATTAGGTGTCGAAACATTGAACATTGATCTCACACTCGTGACACAAATTTAACAGCAAAGTAAGTTTACATTTTTCTTTGATTTGCTGTTTCCTTGTATCGAGAACTTCTTGCATCAGCTTGGCCCTTGCCTCTCTCTCCCTCTTCCACTGTTCGGTTCTCTTGGCCCACTGTTTGGCTACCTCACTGTTGATGAGAGCATCTAACTCTCTCTCCACTCTCTCCTCCTCCTTAGCCTGCTCAGCAAGATACTGACGATACAAGTTCATCTCCTCACGAAGCTGATTCTGGAGGCAAAAAATAAATAAAAAAAGCCACATTTTCACAATACAATTTGGGTGTTAAAAAATGTATAAATGGATGATTTCTCCGGCTCAATGATTGAAAGTATTGATCCTAAATTTACTAATTTGTGTTGTAAAAATTCATGTAAATAATCAGGGTTTCATCCAGAAATTTTGGGTTGGAAAGGAAGGGAGCGTGGCACTTTCACATACAGTACCCCCATAAAACGCTAATATTAAATTTTGTGGATTTTAGGTGAGGTATTACATAGTGCATTCTTAAATATTAACTTAGTATCTTAGTTTTGTGAGAATGCTGTTTATGTACATCATAATATACGCTCCCCACCATCTACATCAACTGTTGAGAGAACCTTTAGTGATATGAAACTGACAAAAACTCAGCTACGAAGTACATTGGAAGAAGATACCCTTGACCAAACTCTTAGACTGTGTATTAAGGGTCCACCTACCCTAGCAGATGAAGATATTGACTTAGTTTTTAGAAATTGGAAACAGCAGAAACCAAGACAATAATTTATACTTGCTTGACTGCTAATGCTTGGCAATTAATTAAATTAATGTCAAAATCTCAGGGGGGGAAGCTTGAAAGTTTGGAGGGGAAGCTTCCCCCCTGTCCCCCCCCACTGGATGAAACCCTGATAATGGTAATAATATACATGCAGAATAGAACTCTATGACAATATTAAATTTTTTTTACCTTTCTCTGTAGTGACTGCATAGCCTCATTAGTGGTAGCTGTGAGCATCTGCTCCAGTAGCTTCATGTCCAGTGCCAGCTCCTGTTGGACCTCCTTGGCCTTCTTCTTCATCTTGAGCTTGAGGGAGTAGTCAAGGTCTGCCTTTGTCTCTTCCTGTCTTCGACGTTTCTCCTCTTTCATACGCTGCTCCTCGAGAGCTCTCAGTGTAGCCTCCTCACACTGTGTATGTGCGAGTGTGTGTGAAGGAGGATGAATGAATGTATTTATAATTGCAGCTGTGATCTAATATAGCTATCATGTTTGGTTGATATATAAACATACATGGATGAGCTATAAATAAAGGGTACGTAACAGGTCAGACTCACCAATAATTCTGCTTCCTGCTCCTTTAGTTTCCTCATATTCTCCTTCTGCTTTTCATTGGCAGTAGTTTGCAAGGTCAGCATCTATAAGCAGTAATCCATATTAATAATTACAGGGGCAGTCTCCTTACAATACATGATTCAAGTACCTTGAGCATCTCTCTGTTTCTCTCAATCTGGAGTGCAGCCTCCATCTCTTCTCGTTTGCATTTTGTCTGTCGGTCCTCGTCCCAGAGCCTGGCATACATTTTTTCCACCTGTTGCTCTTTCTTTCTTTCTTCCTCCTTGAGTCGGAGCTGCTCTGCCCTATCTCTGCACACCTCATCTTGGTGACGCTTGGATAGAATGGACCGAAGATCTTCACACTGATCCCTATGTATCAAAATATTAAGAATGTTTGAAAATTTTCAAGAGGGGATGGCTTTATATTAGCTACCTCCATCTTTGGTCTAGCTTCTTGTCTACTAGAGCCATTCTCTCTGACTCTCTCCTCTCTCTCAGCATCCTTGCCCTCTCTCTCATCTTGGCCTGCCGCTCCAGTACCGTCTCTTGCTTGGAGGATATCTCTTGCAAGTACTGCTCCTCCTCTGATTTAAGCAGTTCCCTCAATCTAATAATAAGAATGTATGTGACATAACAAGCCTAACTATATTGAATTTGTGGAGCTGGGTATGGTTCATTTGTACATGTGTCAACAATATAAAAATTTGGAGACACACACACACACTCACCTCTCCCTCCTCTCTTCCAGACTGTACTGCTGCTGCCTGAGAAGGCTCTCCACTCTTCGCTGAATAGTATTCCTTTGTATCTTCTTGTCTGTTGTTCTCTCCCATGTGGTTTTCAAATCAAACTGCTTGTTATAGTTGACCATGGCATTGGCCTCTTCTCTTATCTCCTCCTGTTTTCTTCGCTCCAGGATGAGATACTCACGAGGACGGGAGAGGGTAGGCTTACCACGCTACAGTGTGAGGATAAAAGTAATTCAAGAGTTCAATTTAATCCGTTGACACGTACACTCCATAGTGATATCTATACTAAGTTGAGCCCTCTGTATTTCATAGGATGGTAGGCTAGTTTTTAGAATAGTATTGTAATAATTTTTGGGAATCTATGACCATTTAATACTACTGAAGTACTATCTACGCTATGATACTGCACAGACTTTGTTTCTGGTATAATTTTATTGACTTACAATTGCCACTGAGTGTGGCGTGGGGCCTGTGATTTCTCTGGTTCGCCTGTTCTTCACTACGCTCAGCTCCATTGGTGATATCGATGCGCACAAACACTCACACAAGCTGTGCTAGCTCGATAATCAAAGAAAACACTGTTGCTATGACGACGTGTCACGTGATAGTCTCGTGCTCACTTACGATCGGCGCGGCGCAGTATAGTACCGCGTACGTACGTACCGTACCGTATACGCGTACCGCGGTCCGGTACCGGTACGCGGTAATCATTAACCACTGCCGGTGCCACACCCATGTGGTTGGTTTGTGGCGGATACCAGATTCGCTGGGGGAGTGCTTGGCACCGTTTGAAAATAGAGTCTTTTCTCGCTCCCAGGCTGGGAGCTGTGCTGAAGCTATTGAAAGCTGATAAGCATGGCTGGTAAGTCCAGTTTGAAGCCGAATAATTATGTATGGTGCAATGAGTCGTACTACAACTTTCTAGCTGGTGTACTCGTACCGTGATACTCATAATTTAATTGTACGTGAGTCCTCACTATTTTATGAGCTATATTTTATAGTACGTGCAAAGCAGGCACTCACCGTTGAGTACAGGTTGTTGATTATTAACAACCACGGTGGTCAAACTAACTTCATTAAGGGGTTTGTGGTTTCTCACGCTTGTTGCCACTTACTTAGAGGTGTGAATTTAATAAACAGCCCTTAGAATAACGAAATTTAATGTACTTAATACCGTCAGTGTGGAGAGCAGTGATCATGCATATTACATACCTACACGCTGTACTATTGTGAAGTAAACCTATGGTTCCTGTTGCTGGCTGTAAGATATGGTATTATGCAGAAAATTCTTACAGTCTGATATCGTCATTGCATGCTTGGCACTGCATTCTTTGTATCCAATAGCAACTGGCAGTGGGGATCAGGCCATTGAGCTACTTGATGTAGCTGTCGATGATAGTCAGGGAATCAGTGATGCTGAAAAAGCAAATTTAGTTCCTACTGATACAACTACTGGTGGTAGTACGGAGGAGAAAGGAACTGAGAAGAGAGAAAAGCCTCCAATGGCAGATAGTGGTCCACAGCAAGAAGAGGTGGGAGGAGGGAAAGAAACGCAGGTAGCTGCTGTGCCAGAGAAACTGCAAGATGATGACCAGTTGGCAGAGATATGGTACAAAAGATGGTTCTTTACGCTCTTTCCAAACTTGAAAAGAGGTGTGTGTGTGTGTGTGTATGTGTGTGTGTAGCGGCTAATGTGTCACTCCCCACATAAGTTTATGACTGAAGCCACAAAAATGCTTATTGAAGCGCTCAAATGAAACGTCAGGCAATCCTGAGTATTTTGGTAAAAGTTTTGTTTTGATAGCTTGTACGGTTCAAAAGTTATAAAGCAATAAAGATTCTAAGTTCTAGTAAATTTTTAACCTAATCTATGCTGCTGTTAGCAAGCACAGCAATGCTTTTATTAAAGTTGCAATTCAACTTTGAGCCATAAGTTCAGTTAAGAACGAGATATGAACACGAAACTTGCACCAAACTTACTCCAAAAGAGTACGCTATTATGGTGGTGAGCAAAAATGATCAAGTTTATAAGGTTTCCCACATAATATTGTATACTAGACATACGTCACATGGAAACACTACACAATTGGACAATATTATAGAAAGCGGTTTTACCCAGATGGTAAAACAATCTCAAATGGAACTTCTCTTGGTCTGCAGATAGCATAGGCCCAGTACAATGTACCAACACCCTGAGGGAAGCATCTTGTCAATTAACCACTGGTCAGTGTAATGATATCTGATACAGATGTCATTTAAAACTCTACTAGCTCACACTTTTGCGGCTCCTAGAACCCAGAAACGGTCAGCTCAGCACCCCACGCTCCTTGCCAGTAAACTTCAACCATAGTCACTTGCTTTTGCAAAATATAGAGCAAAAAGGGGTTAAGTTGACGTCATAAAAAATTAACTCCGTAGATTATACGCAAGTTGCGTGCATGCGCGAAGTTGCGGTCCGAGTTTACAAGCTGCAATTGTGCGACAACAACGAGGTATTTCAGCGTGAAATTTTTCATGAGCATTTATTTCAAGTTGCTTTATGTTGACAATCACTCAAAAGACCTATTGGCGGAGATCAATTTTTTGGTGTGGAGACCCTAACTATGTGTATGACAACTATTATAGGGAATGCAGGGGAGGGAATTACTATAATTGTATAGCCTGAATGTTAATTTGATTGTGGAGACTGCACTAGGGGTCCCATGTCCAACAATAATTATTCATGATTGATTGCAGAATGATTTAGCATAATATCTTGTACCAGGAGCATATGCTCCTGCTTGTATATAGGCATTGTTAATGTGATGGCTGTATACATAGTACGTGAGTACTGTGACAGTTACAGCTAATCAGTAATCTCTCCAGGTAATATCTGACTTATATAGGGAATCGTAACAAACTTTATCATACTACGGTAGTATGCTAAATAATAGTTAGATACCGAGTCCAAGGGATCTACGCGATTTAGAGACCCGAAGGCCCGAGGCTGTAGCGTCCCGAGCGTAGCGAGGGCGCTACTTCGCTACTTCGCTACTTCGCTGCTTCGTGCCTGAGGGTCTCTAAAGAGCGTAGATCCCATTGGACGAGGTATCTAACTTATTTAGAATATAGCAACCGTAACCATGACAGTTCAAAATGAGAGCCTGAGATGAAAAAGAAGCTAGCTAGTGAGCTACTAGTATAGTATGAACTATGAATTAGCAATCTACTCTTGCGCCGATCAACTCGTCGAGTCACTGACCAGCACTAACGTTCATCGTGGGTGTGGCAAAACGTACTCAGTTCCGTGCTCGTGCTTCGAGCATGCGCTATTCACTTCCAATAAGACAGTGAGTGTGGTTTGTGGGCTGAGTTAGTGTAATAATACAGCGCTATGTATGGTCGTCACATAATTATAGCTATTGCTTTGTTGCTATGCTAGACCAAGGAGTGAGACCAAGCGGGTTTACTAAGTAGGTTTTCTAAGTGCTAGAGGCAAACCTACAGGTTTCTAAGTTGGTTAGAAGCTTCAATGTGACCAATCAGATTGCAGTATTTGTTACACCTATATTCTAACAGGCGCTAACAGCTTATGGTCTTACCATTAGTAGTATGTTACTCTTCTGTCAGCTACATGTAACACAGTTGTCCATACTTATAATTAGCTATATATGTGTCAAAGATTCAATTATTGTATAGGCCCAGATCCAAGTCCAAACAGGCAAGCTAGTGCATAGAAAGTTTCATAGACTATAATTTATACAGTTGTATCTTCATTTAACCTTACTCAGGTTGTATCCGAACCCACACGCATCACAAACAGCTCAGCAACTCTTATTGATCTCATTTTTGCTTCATCTCCCTTCCAGGTGGAATCTTGCAGCACTATTCCTCCTCTTGCCAACTCTGACCACAATGGTCTCCACTATGATTGACCATCTCTGTCAAATCATCCAAGAGGGCTATAAAAGGGGTTCCTCGAAGAATCTGGAAATACTCCCTTGCAGACTTTGACTCTATGGCAGACTACTTGGAAAGTATAGATTGGAACCTCGTCTTGGTAGGAAATATCAACAACTGCTGGGAAAACTGGAAGAATTGTTTCCTGTGAATTATGGACATGAGCATTCCAAATTCTACAGTGATTACCAATCGGAGACTTCCTTGGATCAACCACACAATCATTCAAGCTATGCGCAAACGTAAAGTTCTATTTGACACCTATAAACGTACTAAAATGAAGACTGATCGAGCAAAATATCAAGCACAGAGGAACCGGGTGGTGACCCTACTTCGAGAACCTAAGGAGGACTTCTTTCGCAAACTCCACAATACAAATGCAAAAGAATTCTGGAAAGCTATCAGAAAACCGAATGCCAAGCAATCCATTATTCCAACCCTCACAGATGGTGTCTCTACAGCAGACACTAGCCAGGACAAGGCTATCCTCCTCAATAACTTCTTTTTTACCTGTTTCAACCGGCAGTGTCCTCCTCTCACCCCCGACCAATTGGGCAGCTCTGATCATGAGCTGGATCCACTTGGCTTCCCACAGGAGCTGCTTTACTCTGAAGATTCTGTTGCAGAGCTTCTTATCTCCCTAGATCCCTCAAAGTCCTCTGGTGTCGATGGCATCTCTGCAAAAATGCTCTGTTCCGCCGCCTACAGCATAGCTTCAAGCCTCACAAATCTTTTTGATCAGTCCCTCACCACAGGCATCTACCCAAAAGAGTGGAAACTTGCTCGAATTGTTCCAGTACCTAAAAGTGACTGCCCCGGCACTTCAGTCACCGGCTATCGGCCAATTTCTATCCTCTCAATTGTAAGTAAAGTGTTGGAGCGCCATGTGAAAGACACTATTGATGAATTCTTAACTCAAACCCACCCAATCTCCGACTGTCAATGGGGTTTTATGCACCATAGATCTTCCGTCTCTGCCCTGATTGCCATAATCCATGACTGGCTCAGTGCCCTCGACAGTGGGCATGAAGTGTGTGTAGTCTTTTTTGATGTCAAAAAAGCTTTCGATTCAGTTCCACATGTTCCACTTTTGGAAAAGCTGTTAGACCAATTGGGTTTGAATCCCTACATTATAAGGTGGATTAAGAGCTATCTCACGGACAGGGAGCAGTTTGTAGTAGTGGATGGTGCATCATCTGATCCCCTTCAAGTCCTGTCTGGAGTACCCCAGGGATCTGTGCTTGGTCCTCTCCTTTTTGTTACCTATATTAATGATGTGGTACAACAAATTTCCAACGGCAGCAGAATTAGCCTCTTCGCAGATGACATCGCACTGTACAGAATCATCCATACTCCAAATGATTATGTCAGCCTGCAGTCCGACATCAATGCAGTCAGTACTTGCCTTGCTTCCAAATACTTGAACCTTAATGTCACCAAGTGTTGCTGTTTATTACTCTCCCGTAAGAGAACTCAATCAATCCCTATTCCAACCCTAACTTTAAATGGTGCCTCACTTGCTCAAGTCAGTAGCTATAAGTACCTAGGTGTGCTCATCACTTCGAACCTTATGTGGTCCTCCCATGTCACCACCATTTGCAATAAGACCAGAAGATTGGTAGGCATTTTTTACAGATAATTTTATAAACATTCTTCCCAAGACACTATGCTACGTCTGTATACCTCGTTCATTGGACCTCATCTAGAGTATGCTACTGCAGCCTGGGACCCCTTCCTAATGAAGGACATTGAACTAATAGAGAACGTGCAGAAATTTGCCTTGAGAGTCTGCACCAAATCCTGGGATAGTAATTACAGTAGCTTGTTGGGGATCTCCCACCTTCCATCTTTGCAAACTAGGAGACTCCATACTAAATTGTGCAACCTTTTTAAGATTACTAATGGCCTAATTTTCCATCCAAATGCTCCTACACTGAACAGTCCTCCACTATCCAAGCAGAACTGTACACAGTCAAGCTATTGTACCACTCCAGTGCCATACACTACAATTCCAAAACTCATTCTTTCCTAGTTCTATTGCGGCATGGAATTCACTTCCACCAGTCACTGTTTCAAACTCTACTCTACCATCCTTCAAGAGAGCACTTAAATCATAATGTACTACAATAATTACTTCACATTTGTCATGTCTATGTTCTAGTTTTGTTTATTGTATCAGGGTACATGCTTTGTACTAGCCTTGCTAATTCGTGTATCCTTTGCATCACACTGCATAAAATTAATTAGTTACACACTAAAAAAAAAAAAAATTGACATACAATTATACTTCCACTAGCTGTAAATTTGTGTAACCCCTTTGTTCTTGACCATTTCTGAATCATATCATTGAGTGTAATGTGACCAGCCTCATAACGACACTGAGAGCTAGGACAATGTCATGTGTGTGTGTGCATATAATGACATTGTGCATGTGTGAATGTGTAGTGCAGTGGCATGGATGATATTCTTGGTATTCATCATAGGAAGTGAACTATCATAATGTGGTTAAGTCTTGATATACTCATAAATACAACCATGAAAATTATATGCAGATCAATAGAGAAGCAATTAGCTAATTGTGGTAGTTAGTCATTGGTTCACAATGTCAAATACAATGAAGTCTTGCATGATTATGCATATTGCACACATGCATACACACACACACACACACACACACACACACACACACACACACACACACACACACACACACACACACACACACACACACACACTGGCACACACACACACACACACACACATATACTATGGCACACACATACACATACTAGCTACAGTTAGTTAGCTATATGACGCAACATAAGCCCTGCAAGGGTGAATGTTGCTCACTATGCGTCATAGCTATAACTGATTTGTTGGAAGTGGACCACATTGTTATCACAAGAACTTTTTGGTGTTTACATAGCTAGCTAGTGATTTCACCTGTAGCTATAGTCAACTAAAAAAAAAATTTTTTTTTGCTATTGATGGCTGCCGTTCAGTGTCAAAGACAGTAAGACAATGTACAGGCCTGTACACAGCCTCTCTCAAAGGGGGTTACATAGTTGTTGAGGGGGGGGAGGGGATTACACCTTTGATTGTGTACTTTGACAACATTTATGGAAATTTAGACTCCCTGAGAGCATTTCTGAGACATTGTGATGGACATTTTGGGGCTGATTTAGTAGCAATTTTTACTTGCAGCATCTAGTACATTCTAGGTGGCCAAACAAGGGGGGTTCGTCCGAATCCCCCCCCCCCCCCCCCCCCCCCCCCCCCCCGCGTACGAGCCTGATGTAGATTATCTGAATGAGTCAAAATCAGCGTTTTACAAGCTCCGGCAAGGCAACTTACCTGCCGCTTGTCAAGATTTGCCACTGACTTGCTGCCGAGCACCGATGTCAAGTTAGGCTACTCAGGCTTGTTTGAAGTATCTACACGCCTTGATCACTAGCTTGGCATACAAGCATAAAAAACAATGCTAGCTATTCAAGTTCACTGCCTACTCAGTGCCCCGTATGCACTCCCACTAGTTTACTGCCAAAAGGCTCGGCATAAAATCTTCTAGCCGTTTACTCTATATCCGCAAGCTATTTTTACCTATGATATGTGCATTACCGCTGCTTAGTTCTAATTAGAACACACCAAAAATAGCGTGCCTTTTTCGTGCGCTCTTAATCTTTTTGTGGTTCTGCCGGGCCCCTGGGCCCTATGCCGCTAACATGTACGTACAATCAACAATCAGAACGGGTGAACCACTGCACGTGTTTTCTAATAATACGAAAAGTAATGTTTAAATGTGCTGAGTCAGCACCAATCGAAGTAGGCGAAATAATACTAGTTTATGAACTAGAAGCTATTCACTATTTTCAACAACAGAACGTTTGTTATGAGCAGTGTAATGTTTATAAATATAGTGATTTTACCATAAGGTGAGTGATGTTGCCTGTAACCTATCAAATTTGTATGATTGGGCTGCCTCTGTGATAAAGCTTGAGCTCAGTAGTATGTATATTATAGGCTAGCTGGTCCAGGGGGGGTTCCATGGAACCCATGGAACCATAGCTAGATCCGCCACTGACTCATATCTGTGTTGATAGCAGCTGAACTGTACTAGAGCACCACCGGCCCTGATTTGTATCTGTACATGTATATCTGTATCAGTTTGGTATTGGAAGTACATTTCTTCCGTAGAAAAAATAATTCGATAAGCTCGTACGTAATAACAACACTAGCATGCAGAAAAATTAATGAACTGTAATGTCTTCAATTATTTAACCTCATTTGCTCGGAAAATATTTATGATGTGTGTAAATATTTACATGTACACAATAACACAAGCCTCCATGCTGCCAGGGATCTCTTTTTTATACTGCTTCTCAATTTACCCATCCAACAAGAACTTTGACCTCATTAGCCCAAAAATTTATGTACAAATGTAGATTTGAGCTGAAAAGACAGTAGAGTGGTAGAGTATGTCAGAGATGGCATTAACTCACAATGGTTGCCTTCAAGCTAAGAAATGGCCCTGCCAATTAGAGGAGGGTATGGTGGGCATTAATGACCTTTAGTAGGCAACCTTTGACCTCTGTACCGTACTTTTCATACTTATTGTATAATATAGCTAGTACAGATGTAGTGACTCGCTGCCTCGTGGCTCAGTGGTTAGTGCACTGAGCTATAGACCAAGAGGTTGCTGGTTCGAATCCAGTGCTCCTCCAATTATGTATAATGTCCACAGTCACCCTTACCAGCGTTCCAGTCTCAATGCTCGGAAGGTAGCCAGGGGAGGGTGTCTTTGTGTTTGTTTTCTTTCCTTTTGGTATATGGATTAAGATACGTACATGTAGATATGGATGAGATATTCCTATCACATTTTGGACTTAGCAATGTTATAACTTTGTCAGTAGACAACCCAGAATCTCACTTATATCAACCACTAGATACTTATACTCTAAGTAAATTGGTGAAGCTGACGACCTTTACCACCATACTATTTGTTGTTGCTTTAGGTACAGTCGTCTCTATCTGTTGCTGATCGGAGTGTCTTGTTTGATTCGCCCGACAGGCCATGGAGGTATCCTCTGGCCACCTCTAGTGCTGGCTCACTGGATCATCTCACAACGTCAGCTCTGGACAGTGGTCAGGGAAACTATTCTCATGGGGTGAGTAATAGCAGGAGCCCATGAGCACCCGAAGAATGCATGGTCGACTTTTGGGCTCTTGGTGATAGCATACCATGTATGAAGAGAGTTTCTAAGAAACAAGCTTTGCAAAAGCAAAATTTTGCTGGAGAAAACTTTCTTGGATTGCACCACTATTGCCAGATACCCCACACAAAATTTTGAGGACAAAAACTTTCGCAGATAGCAATATAACCACCAAAGGGTTTCTCCCTTGAAAATTCTCAATGCAATGTCAGGAGTTGGTATGGTACATCTAGGTATATTATGCGTGTTGTCTGTTTCACATGACATTGTAGGTTGCTGACTCTGGGATGGTCTCTCGCTATGGACTGTTTCTTCTGTGGAAGGGTAAGGACACAAAAGGATCTCTCTGTAAAAAGTTAATGTTGAGCAATGTACATGTATTAATTTGTAAACAGTTGGTGGTAGTCCAGTGGAATTTCTTGAGTTCAATGTCCTGGAAGGTTACTCAGTTCTCTATGGAGCAAACTCATGGCACTGGTAAGAGATTGTGCATGAATTTTTAATAATATTCATTACAGGAAGTAAATCTATCTATAGAATTCTTGTGGGTTAATTTTGTACTGGTACATGTATACGTATTGTGTGTGTGTGTGTGTGTGTGTGTGTGTGTGTGTGTGTGTGTGTGTGTGTGTGTGTGTGTGTGTGTGTGTGTGTGTGTGTGTGTGTGTTTGCAATCGCCTAGCAATCAAAGTTTTTCCTATAGGCAAATTACTGGCTACTGGATGAGTGAGGTGATCATAGGGTAGCCTGATGATGAAAGGGGGACATGTGTGAACAAATCAGTTACATGTCATTAATTGGAGTGCACTCGACCATGCATCTTGTGCACCCCAATTAATGTCATGTAACTATTGTGTGTGTGTGTGTGTGTGTGTGTGTGTGTGTGTGTGTGTGTGTGTGTGTGTGTGTGGATCAAGACAGTCTACACTAAGACCTACAATTTAATGACAAAACGGAAATGATGAATGATTACGCACGCACGCGTATGTATTACGCAGATATATGCAATGATCTCGTATACGTCCGTACAACTGTCCGTGTATCGCGCCCTACCTAGGACAGAATGAATTTTTCGTGTTTTCGAAGGCTCGTTTCTCGAAGCACCTCAAGCGGTTCTGTTCCACGCTACTTCTATACACTGCCACCGTGGTATGGACGTCGATAAAGCCTCGTTTTTCGTTCTGGAATGAGTGTTACAGGTTTGCCCCCAATTCGAAGTTCCAGTCAGCCAGAGAAGATCGAGAAACGCACGGGCGAGTTGAGCTGTTATGAAAAAAATAGTCAAGATGAAGAGTTTGTAGCCAGAACGTAGCTATTTTAGTAGCTAAAGTTTAGTCTAATCTTTGGTTGACAGCCTAACTAGGTACTACTAAGAAAATATAACAGGCTAAAGAGATAAATTATTTTAGATATTCGAAGTGCGCTCGTGCTCATCAAGTGGTTCAAGCAGACTTGAGATTCGGCTGGATCATCGCTCTGGTACTTACCTACTTGTGGCTCGAGTGCCATGGTGCTGTTTTGAGTGTTACAGATTTGCACCCAATTCAAAGATGCCATCAGCCATAAGCGGCCTAAATCTGGATCATCTCTTTATCGGCTATCTCGGCACCTGTGGTCTTGTTCTTGGTATCAATGTGAAGCTCAGCTCTTGCTCTTTTCAGTGGTACTTAAGATAGAACGAGTGCTAACTCACAGGAGAAGTTACATCCATACATAGACATGCACTACTTTTAGCACCACGTGTATGGCATGCATATCATTAACCCCCATAGGCGCCATACAAACCGCTCGTTGACATTAAAATGTATGGTACATATATGGACTTCCGGTGGTCTTAGCATAGACTGAAGAGAGAGAGAGAAAAAAAATTAATGTGCATGTATATGTATGCAAAATTTATTGTACATGTACACATGTATCACTCCATCACTCCAGGTACTTTACAGAGGATGTTCCTGTGTTACTGTTTACCTCTCTCCCGTTCACACTGTTGGGGGTGTGGCAGTGCCCCTCCCCCTGGTCCAGGGCTCCATTCTGGTTGGCTCTCTGGGAGCTTATTATTCACAGTGCTCTCAGTCATAAGGAGCATCGCCATGTACTACCCATTGCATCAATTTATACAGGTAATTCTTGTGGCAAACAAGGTAGAAAGTTTTAATATGTTATACAATATCATGTATTACCACTTGGTTTTGTTTTGAATAGGTTACTGTATTTCCAATCTCTTGATCAAATATAAACATCAATGTAAGTTGTGTAATAAATGCATTTTATGATCTAGTGTACACACACATTTTATCTCTCTCTCTCCCTCTCTCCTTCCCCTTCTTGTTTGGATTCTTCTCCTTTCCAATATTCCCATGTCTCTCTACTTCAGTCTAGTCCATCAGAGAGGCACCATAGCTGTCATGGACTACCTCAGAAAGGTGATTGATCAAAGGTAGTAGCCCCCTCTAGCATTCTTTAATTTGACTATTTTGCACCACTTCTTTTGGAAGTGTAAAAGATTTACTGTATCTTCAGGACCAATCCTAAATCCAGGACGATTCAACCATCCTGTTGACTGCCTGTATATACATGTATATGTAGTCTTCATATCTAAGATATGAACCATGCAAAAAAGGCAAAGCCATTGATCTACTAGGTTCCTTGACATGGAATCTAGGGCTGGTACACGTACTTCATCATGTTATAAGCCATGGCCCTTGCAACAAAGCACAATGTTACATGCCTTCCCATGAAGTTGATCTTATCATTGTTATTATGAACACTGGCCACCCAAGTGTAAACTATGAATGAACTATATTTTATCCCACAGGATATTCATAATGAGTCATCTGTGTTGTTTCTGATGTCCTGTCACACCACCCCCTTCTATAGGTTAGTGAACTGTTGTTTGCGTATTGTGTCCTCTGTATGCTTTGCTTGTTGCTTGTTTGGGGAGGGGGGGCGGAGGGGTGAGATCCAAGCAAGCACATTGAATATCAAGAATTTTAGAAGAAAGTGCATGTATGCACACATATACATGTAATTCAAGGGTCATGCGTACATGGTATGAACTTTCACATGGTGAATAAGACGTTAATTTTCTTTAGCATAGCTAACTTTAACACTTGCAGTTGCATAGCAATAATATGATTCTCATACCCTTATTATTTTTTCTCGCCTAGTCACATACATCAGCCTATGTCAATGGAATTCCTTGAATGTCCACCACCGTGAGTTGTTCTTAATTATTTGATACACATATATACACAAAAAATATTACATTCACTGTATTTGTTTATGCACACACATGCAAATTGTACATGTACACAAACACATGCACATACAGTATTCATTCAGACTACATTGACGTCTCCCGTCAGTTCTATTCCGACCCAGAGGGATGGCTCCAGGGGAAATTCCCTAATTCAAGTGCACCTCTTCCCTCACATCTAGTCCTCTTTGATATCTTGATACCTGTGAGTTGAATATGCCATAGAACTAGCTACTTGGCTACTTGACTTATTTCCTTTGTTTTCTGTAGAAAATTGCTGCAGTTTTGTCAAAATTTCACAATGAAGAGGTAATGATAATATGTTCGAATATGAATGTTGACTTTTCTTCTATCTTTCTCTCTCTCCCCCACCCCCTCTGGTGTGTGTATACTTTATAGGTAGCCAAGTTATTCCACACTCATTTTCCCGAGTCTTCTCGTTATGGACACAATGTGGTTGTCATGAAAAGAGGTGTAGCAATTTGGAGTATATAAAGCTGGTTCTTATTTCATAGTACTGCCTGTATGACAATTTGTACATACAGCTACTACTGTTTTTTTCTATGACATTGTGCATGTGTGAAATAAGTCACATGTTCAAACAGAATAAAGTATTCATAACTGTCAGAGAGCGTAATGCTTGCTGTACACAACAGGTGGTCAGATTCCATTCATTATAAATGGGCACATACAATGACATAATTACGGTGTATAATATGGGCGTACCACCAATGCAAGGGTATAGGACATGTAAAACCGTAGCAAGGTCACCTCGTGCTTGGAATGCACTAGAATGTTTTAGTTGTGATTGTTAAATTATATGGAATAATGGAAGAAGCTAAAACATTAGAAAAGAGTGTACTGAAAGTGTTTAATAAGTGTGACAACCCTACCAATGAGAGCAGTGAAGCTGAAGCTCTAGAGCTACTCTCCCAGCTACCCAACCCACCAGAGGTCAGGGATGATGATGAACACAAGTTCACTCTCCTTCACCATGCCTGCTACAATGGATGGTATGAGGTATCCACGGTACTAATAGAGAAATACAACTGTGACTCTAACTGCAGAAATGCTGTTGGTTCAATACCACTACGACTGGCATGTTGGAGTGGAAATCTAGACTTGGTGAAGTACCTTATTCTAGACAAAGGGTGTAATCCAAATGATGAGAACAGTAAAGGACTGGTTCATCTGCACAATGCTGCCTTGGGTGGACATCTAGATGTTGCAAAATATCTCGTTGAAGAGCAAAAATGTAATCCAGTCTGTAGAAGCAATGATGGTTGGACACCATTACATTCAGCATGTCTGATGGGTCACATTCATGTTGCAAAATACCTTATTGAAAAACAACAATGTGATCCAGGGTGCAAAAACAATGACGGTCAAACACCTCTGCATTTAGCATGTGATGGAGGACATAAAAATGTAGTAAAATATCTAGTTGTGGAATGTAACATTGATCCATCAATTAAAACAAATAATGGTCGGACATCCCTTCATTTAGCATGTCGAAAAGGACATCTTAATATGGCTAAATATCTCATTGAAGAACTTCATCTTGATCCAACTAGTAGAAATAAATATGGTCGAACATCACTACATTTAGTAAGTCTGAAAGGACATCTAGATGTGGCAAAATACCTTATTGAGGAACAGCAGTGCGATCCAACCTGCATTGACAATGATGGTTTGACACCATTACATTCAGCATGTCTGATAGGTCACATTCATGTTGCAAAATATCTTATTGAAAAACAACAATGTGATCCAGGGTGCAAAAACAATGACGATCTAACACCTCTGCATTTAGCATGTGATGGAGGACATAAAAATGTAGTAAAATATCTGGTTGAAGAATGTAACATAGATCCATCAATTAAAACAAATGATGGTCAGACATCCCTTCATTCAGCATGTCAGAAAGGGCATCTAAATTTAGCAAAATACCTCATTGAAGAACTTCGTCTTGATCCGACTAGTAGAAATAAATATGGTCAAACATCACTACATTTAGTAAGTCTGAAAGGACATGTAGACGTGGTAAAATACCTTATTGAAGAACAGCAGTGCGATCCAACCTGTATTGACGATGATGGTTGGACACCATTACATTCAGCATGTCTGATGGGTCACATTCATGTTGCAAAATATCTTATTGAAAAACAACAATGTGATCCAGGGTGCAAAAACAATGACGGTCTAACACCTCTGCGTTTAGCATGTGATGGAGGACATAAAAATGTAATAAAATATCTAGTTAAAGAATGTAACATTGATCCATCAATCAAAAAAATGATGGTCAGACATCCCTTCCTTTAGCATGTCAGAAAGGACATCTAAATGTAGCAAAATATCTCATTGAAGAACTTCATCTTGATCCGACTTGTAGAGATAAATACGGCCAAACATCACTACATTTAGTATGTCTGAAAGGACATCTAGATGTGGCAAAATACCTTATTGAAGAACAGCAGTGTAATCCAACGGGCAGCGACAATAATGGTTGGACACCACTGCATAATGCTTGTCAAGAAGGATACATGGATATGGTAAAGTATCTCATTGAAGAACAGCAGTGTGAGCCAGCTTGTAAGAAGAAAAAAGATGATCAAACACCTCTTCATTCAGCATGTCTAATGGGTCATATTCATGTTGCCAAATATCTTATTGAAAAACAACAATGTGATCCAGGGTGCATAAAGATTGATGGTCAAACACCTTTGCATTTTGCATGTGATGGAGGACATAAAAATGTAGTAAAATATCTAGTTGACGAATGTAACATCGATCCATCAATCGAAAAAAATGATGGTCAGACATCCCTTCATTTAGCATGTCAGAATGGACATCTAAATATAGCAAAATATCTCATTGAAGAACTTCATCTTGATCCGACTTGTAGAGATAAATATGGTCAAACATCACTACATTTAGTAAGTCTGAAAGGACATCTAGATGTGGCAAAATACCTTATTGAAGAACAGCAGTGTAATCCAACGGGCAGCGACAATAATGGTTGGACACCACTGCATAATGCTTGTCAAGAAGGATACACGGATATGGTAAAGTATCTCATTGAAGAACAGCAGTGTGAGCCAGCTTGTAAGAAGAAAAAAGATGATCGAACACCTCTTCATTTAGCATGTCTAATGGGTCATATTCATGCTGCCAAATATCTTATTGAAAAACACCAATGTGATCCAAGTTGTAGAACAACTAATGGTCTAACACCTCTGCATTTTGCATGTAAAGGAGGACACCTAAATGTAGCAGGATATCTCATCGAAGAGCAGCATGTTAGCCCTGTAATCAAAGACAACTATAATCACTTACCTCTTCATGTAACATGCTTTAGTGGGCAACATGATGTAACAGAATTTCTTTTAAATGAATATCAAAGTGATCCAATGTGCAAAGACGCTAGTGGTTCATCTTCTTTTACTTACGCCCTTAAGAACAAACATTTGGATATTGTAAATCTAATTATTAGAAGTAGATACAAAGAGGAAGTACAGTATGACCGCACATATCTACATTTAGCAAGTATCAGAGGTGATTTAGAAATTATTAGGTTTTTTGTTGAAAACCAACAATGTAGTCCTCAGTTAAAGGACAGTGAGGGATTGACACCCTTACACCTGGCCAGTAAGCATGGCCACCTTGATATTGTAAGATACCTGGTGAATACTCGGAATTGTAGCGCCTTTTGCAAAGCCAATGATGGATCTCTTCCATCTTCACTTGCAATAGCTAATAATCATTCAAAAATTGCTCTATTTCTTTTACAAAAAGCGTATGGAGTTTATGAGAACAACCTCTTAATACATTCAGCTTGCAGAGCTGGACATACTGTCGGTGTTCAGTATCTTGCAAAGAATTTCAATCCACATGTAAGAGATAGCAATGGTTTGGCTCCATTACACATAGCCTGTGAATATGGTTATGTTGAAATTGTGAAATGTCTTATCCAAGAAGCTAACTGTGATCCAATGTGTATGACCAGCGATGCATGGACACCTCTACACTCAGCTAGTCAGTATGGAAAACTGGATGTAATTAAGTATCTTATTGAAGAGCAACAATGTGACCCAAACTGCAGAACACTCAATGGGATAACACCTTTGCACTTAGCATGTAGGCATCAACATTTTGATGTAGTCGTGCACTTGGTGAATGAACATATTGGTGATGGTTTCTCTTCATTGCCTTGTTATGGTGATAGTTTAATGGAAGAAGCTCTAAAGGGTGGCAATGGTGATATTCTTTTCTTTCTTATGTCCCATGGATTACAATATACTTCAAAATATGACCGAATCGATACGTCATTGTTGGTACAACCAGCACTCAAAGTGTTTGTTCTAGGAAATGCAATGTCTGGCAAAAGTACTCTTGTCAAAGCTCTCATGTCAAATCTTGTTGAGGAAGGATGGTTCAGTAAGGTCTTTAATCCCAAGGTCACTGGAGTAGAGCCTCACACTGCAGGTATCATTCCTTATCCATCTCAAAGTCCAACTTATGGTCTAATTATCTTGTATGATTTTGCTGGTCAGCACGAACACTACTCATCAAGCCATGCTGCTATACTGGAGAAACTCAGATGTGCTCAAAGTGATCTAGTGTTTATTGTTGTAGATATCAGCAGACCCAAGGAACAACTTGTAAAGGAACTCAGATACTGGGACTCATTTGTATCAAATCAATATGAGCGAGAAAAACCTCCAGTTATTGTCATTGGAAGTCATTATGATGTTGCTAAGCAGCAGGGAAAAGAAACTTTATCGCAAGCATTGAGTAATGTACCACATGATCATCTCAATATCTTTATTACCTTAGATTGCACCCGTAAATCATCATCAGGATTAACAGAAATTCGTAAGCGAATATCGACATATTCAATACGCCATCACGAAATTTTCAATGTCAGTGCTCAGGTACATTTCCTGAATCGATTGCTTCAAGAGAAATTTGAAGATAGAATTGCCTGTCAATTTCATGAAGTACTTGATTTAATAGGGCATGAAGATAATGTAGCATTGAGAAGGTATAATTTATTACCTTTCACCGCTGATTCATTGTCAAATCAACTTTCTAAGCTAAGTGAGCATGGAGAGTTTCTTTACATTGAAGATTCTGAAGAGATTAAACAAAGTTGGATAATTTTAAAGAAGGAGTTTCTGCTGTCAGAGTTGAATGGTTCAATCTTTGCACCCAAAGAATTTGAGTCAGTCTACAAGGATTTAAGCTCAACTGGAGTTGTTGCATTATCAAAAGTGAAAGAAGCCTTTCCCCATTACAATGATAAGATGCTAATGAGTTTCATGATAATTTTGAATTTCTGTCACAAGATAGATAAATCTGATCTTTCTATCATCAGCAATGATCAACAGATTGTAGATGAAGAACAGTATTATTTCTTTCCTGCCCTCGTTAGCACAGATAGTGCTACAGAAACTTGTCAAACAATAATATCAAAGAATTATAAGTTTGGCTGGTGTCTAAAGTGCAAAACAAACGTTTTCTTCACTTCTAGGTTTCTACAAGTGCTTTTACTTCGATTAGCCTTTACATTCGCTTTACCAGAAGTATCCTCAACTAGTGAAGAAAGCTCTCTCAAAGTAGAACGTAGAAAATGCAACATTTGGAAGAATGGCATCCACTGGCAAAACAAGAATGGAGTTGAAACTATAGTAGAGGTTGTAGAACAGAATACAGCAGTTATAGTAGTAATGGGATGCTTGGAAGAAAGTGAAATCAAATGTATTCAACTCCGGTCTGCTGTTATTCAGACTATACTGTCAACTAAAGAAAAATATTCAGCAGCTGTGGATGCTGAAGAGTCTATTCTGCACCCTGATGAACTAGAATTGTACCCATTGAGAGAAGTAAACTCTCTTTTTACATTTCCATTAAGTGACTTAAGAATTGCAATAAAAGAAGGGGCGAAAGCTTTAACGAGTAAAATTGGACGCAGACAAGAGATGATAAATATTGATACTCTTCTATATTTTGAACCGTACACATGCCTTAAAGAACTAATTGGTAAACTCATAGAATGGAGTGATCAAGACAAAAAAATTGAAGATTCAGATGATGACTTCTTTAACGAATGTGCAAAAGTCGCTCATCCAAAGATGGCTCAGTTAAAGAAGATACTTCTCCTACCTGAACAAGATAGTGAATACTGCGCAGCTACTCAAGAATATACTGACCAGTTTAGTGGTAATCCAACTTACAGATGCTTGCATATCTTCAAAACTTGGCAAAAGTTCACCCCAAATCCAACCTATAGGGGACTAAGAGAAGCCTTGGACAGTTTTAGTATCTTCCAAGGAAGACATCCATTGCCGTGATAGTGAGTGAAATGTATAGCCTAAAATGACATTGTCTTATTAATCAGTGAAAGCTTGCATCTTTCATAATATGCTACCATGTAATTATAGTTCTTCTTTCTTTTACAGACATGCACCACCATGGAGCCCCACATCATTCTAATTCAAGTTTAGCTAACATACTTTTGACTTATTCTCCAATTTTGCATACACACTACCAATAGCACAATATTTGTTAGATTATTAGCTAACTATTGTTGTAGCTACCTGTTTAAATAACCTAGCCAGTAGTTGTCTTATTATTTTATTGGCTCACTACACTTGAGCTATCACATTGTGGATTATGAATTTTGCAGCATTCATTTTCATGCAATTAAGATTACCTTTAAATCAGACAGATTATAATATTAAATTATTATAATAATTGCTGATGCTATAGCCGAAGTACAATGGCAGTCCGTATGTTACAGTGATCATGACAATTAATGCAGAAAATATAGTTATAGTACAATCATTCAGAACCACAAAAATGGGTGTGTATTGCAGTGTATAATGTCAGTACCCACTATCAGTGTTCAAAATCTATTTTCAGCTATAATATATTTCATCTTTGTCCGTAGCTAGTATCAAGGTCATTACTGTATAGCTAGCAATACTTATTTTCTCCCCATTACATATAGTACCAGTCCAGACCTTAAATTAAGGGTGCTTTGCCAGTCCAAGTTTATTTTACTTGAATATCCATGCAAACAAAAATTATTTAAGAGGCTAGCTACTTTCTGTACTAAGCCCATATGGCTGCAGAAATAGTTTCATTCCAGACAGTGTGCATGATGATAATATCATTATGATTCCAGGTGTAATGGGACAGCCTTAGCGACAGGTGATTTTGTTATGCCAGCATAATGCTGGCATAATAGGGTTAAAATATGAAGTAATCAAGTGATTGACCAAGTACATGATGCATGTTCAGTGAGCAGTATAGTCCAGTGTAGTTGTATCTTGTCTGTCCTGAGCACAGAAATGTGAGCAGGAGAAATAAAGCTATTATAAAGAGCAAGTTTCCTAACAAATTGTCACGTATTAATCAAAACACTATAAATTATGAGCATTATAGGTAGAAAACAATGAGCATTATTGGCTTGGTGTTGGGAATTATAGAGCATAGCATAATAGGAACTTTAAAAAGCATAATGTGCGTGTCCCTAGACAGCCTGCATTTAATATTGTTAAGTGTTGGTGACCTTTCTATCTAGCACTTAGTGTATAGAATATCGATAGCTTATAAGAATAGCCACATTCTTCCCCTTTTTACTGTAGTACAAGTACATGCAAGTATTATTGTGGTAAAGGGTCATGTGGTTGACATGTTGGTTGGCACACTGATTCAAAAATGATATTCATTACAGGAAGCAAGCCTATTAATGGAATTTTTGTGGGCTAATTTTGGGAGCATGCAAGTGCATACATGTGCCAAAATAATAGTTTCATGTGAATAGGTACTATTGACCACACCCTTCATGCATCCCAATTCAGGTCATATGACTTTTGTATCAGTGTGCGTGTGTGTGTATGTGTGTGTGTGTGTGTGTGTGTGTGTGTGTGTGTGTGTGTGTGTGTGTGTGTGTGTGTGTGTGTGTGTGTGTGTAGATGTACGTAGATGTTTATATGCCTGTTTATATGCCTTCATGACCTAGCTTTGGAAAAGAAGGGCAAAACATCAGTCCCATCGACAGTACCAAAAACCTGGCGGGGTCCAGGTTCTTCAGGTGCCAACACCACACTAATGGTATTGTTGATGTCTACCTGCGAGTTCCTAGCCCAGCTCCAGGAAAAATGCCAAATACGCCGGTTTATAACACCTCTGCATAGTGCCCACGGGGTCCTAGTTAGTCCTTATGGACTAGGGGGACGTGACCACATTAGTGGCAATCCTCAATCCATTTTTTGCACTTGTACAATGTGCATGTGTGCACTATGCATGACACTGCTGTGTGTATTATGTGTGTGCATTGTGTGTGAGTTGTACACAACACACATTGTAGCTAGATGTGTGGGTAAATTATGTCACTCCAATGCTTCACAGAGAATGTTGCTTACTATGTTAATTTTCACCTCTCTCCCATTCACCCTGTTGGCCACTGGTCCAGGACTCCACTCTTGTTGGCTCTCTACAGCCAGGGAGCTCATTCATGATTGTTCATAGTGCTCTCAGTCACAAGGGTGTATACAACATTTTTGGCAAGGGGAGGGGAGACATAATGGCCATGCCTACCCATTATCACTATAGGCCTCCACCTAGATTAGTTACCTGTACCTCAAAATCAAATCCTGCACGACATACTGCTGATCCATCTAATGGACAATGGTTTGTCTAGACAGCCCTTGCAAACTTATGTGATGGTTTGAGCCCTTGTACATGTCAAAATAATCAAGTCATTGTTATCACAATGACAATGCAATCACCTTAATATGGTTATTTGCCCATAACCCCAAAAGGAACATACTAGGGCAAATGTACTTTGTTCTATCCCACAGGACAATTATAGTCATCGATCTGATGACCCTTTCACATACCACACCATCCCGTAGTAAGAAGTCTAGAAAGGGTAACTGTTTAAGAGGCTAAATTTAAAAGTACATGTGATGTCACATAATATTATAGCAATGTGCACTTGTATTATACATAGCATTCCCTCTTGCATGTATGCAGTAAATATTTTCTGTGGCCTAGCTACATTTAACACAATGACATTGTTGTAATTCTCTTGCCTAATAATCATTAGTCACATATGTAATATTATCATCCTATATCAATGGAATTTTTTGAATGTCCACACATGTGAGTTGTTCATATTATTGATGCACATACTACATTGTCATGTAATTATAATAATATTATGTGGCATGCACACACATAGCTACACACAGTGTATGTGTACACACGTTTACAGTATTCATTCAGACTACATTGTATAACATTATAATACATCTGCCATTGGTTCTATTCTGACCCAGGGGGTTGGCTCCAGGGGTAGTTTCCTAATTCAAGTTCTCTCATCTTGTCCTCTTCAATGTCTTAATGATCAGTGAGTTGTGTAATAAGTAGCATACTATAATCTATCAACCACTTGCTTTGTTGTTCTCTGTAGAAAGTTACTTCATTTCTATCAAAACTTTGCTATGAAGATATACATAATATGTACTACTACTAATGCTACTGCTGCCTTCCCATGGCTCTCAGGCAGCTAAGCAGAACCTTGTAGCTAATGAAATAACCTTGGGAAAGCATAATCATGTGTCCAGTTAGTTCTATCATAATGTTCCAGTGGCCCTGGGAATTCACAAAGGAATTTGACTTTTTTTGTGTGATCCTGAAAATGTGATGCAGCTACAATCACTAATGTATTAATCAATTCTAGTCTTCTTTGTGACCTTGGTAATGTACATGCATACATGTAGTATTAGTTGCAGTTATCATGACTATGTCAGTAAAGACCACCTACTGTGATCATGAGTCAGGTGATTTGTGGTGCATTTCCTGGATGTATACAAATTGGGCTGTACTCTTCACACATCCTGCATAACTAGGGTTGTTTAAGATGAATCAAATGAGTAGCTAATAGCATGATATTAAGCTTGAAATCATGGAAGACTTTGAAAAATCTATGCTAAAATTGTTTAAAATATTTCACAACCCTGGCAATGAGAGCAGTGAAGCTGAAGCTCTAGAGCTACTTTCCCAGCTACCCAACTCAGCAGAGGTCAGGGCTGAAGATAAAAATTGTCATAAGTTCACTCTCCTTCACCATGCTTGCTACAATGGATGGTATGAGGTAGCTAAGGTACTAATAGAGAAATATACTTATGATCCCAACCGGGATGGTACTGGTTCAATACTACTACGTTATGCATGTTTGAGTGGAAACTTGGACTTGGTACGGTACCTTATTGACAAGGAGTGTGATCCAAATAGTAAGACTAATGAAGAGCTGACTCCTCTGCATAATACTACCTTAAGACGATATTTAGGTACTAAGTTTCTTACTCACTCTAAAGTATTTGAAGACAGCAGCAGTCTGACCCTCTTGCATTGTGCATGCCAAAGAGGGCACTTAGCTGTGGCAAAGTATCTCATTAGAGAACAAAAATGTGATCCATCCTGTAAAAGTAAACATGGTCAGACACCCCTGCATTTTGCCTGTCTGATGGGACATCTTAATATTGCAAAGTATCTCATTGAAGAACAGCATATTGATCTATGTATCAGAGATGAAGATGGTCAGACACCCTTACATTCTGCATGTCTTAAAGGACATCTAAATGTAGCAAAATATCTCATTGAAAAACAACGGTGTAATCTAATATGTAATCAGAATGGTGGCTGGACACCACTTCATGCTGCATGTGACGGAGGACATCTAAGTGCAGTAGAATATCTGATTGAGGAACAGCATATTGATCCATGTATTAAAAGCGAAGATTGTCAGACACCCTTACATTCTGCATGTTTGAAGGGGCATCTAGATGTAGTAAAATATCTTACTGTAAAACAGGGGTGTGATCCAACATGTAGAATGAAGGGTGGTTGGATACCTCTGCATTTTGCGTGTCAAGAAGGACATCTACATGTAGTAAAGTATCTTATTGAAATACTTCGAAGCGATCCAAACTGTGAAAATGAAGAAGGTCTGATGCCTTTGCATTTAGCATGTCTTAATGGACATATTAATTTAGTGATATACCTCATTGAAGAGCAAAAGTGCAACCCATCCTGTATCAGCAAGAGTGGTCAGACACCATTACATTTGACATGTATTACAGGATATCTTGAAGTGGCAGATTATCTTATAAATAAGTGGCAATGTGATCATATCTGTAAAGATTTCAGTGGTTCATCTCCTGTTACCTTAGCCCTTAAGGAAAATCATCTGGATATTGTAAATCTAATTATTAGCTGCAGATACGAAAAAGACATCCAGCATGGCAGCAGGTATCTAGTACATGCAGCAAGCATCAGAGGTGATTTTGGAATTGTGAAGTTTCTTATTGAAGAAAAACACTATCCTCCTCAGCGCAAAGACTTTGAGGGATTAACACCTTTACATCTAGCCAGTAAATACGGCCATATTGACATTGTAAGATACTTGATTAATTTTAAAAATTGCAGTGCTCTCTGCAAAGATAATGATGGATTTGTTCCATATTTGCTTGCAATAGCAAATAATCGCACAAATGTTGCTGTATTTCTTTTGCAACATCAATATGAAATTAATGAACCTAATCTGTTGATACATTCGGCTTGTAAAGCTGGACATATTTTCAATATCCAATATCTTATTAAACATTATCATCCACAGATCAGAGATGAAAATGGCTTTGCTCCCCTACATATAGCCTGTGAGAAAGGCTATCTTGAAATAGTTAAGCTTCTTATTAAAGAAGCCAACTGTGATCCAAACTGCAGAACAATAAAGGGAATGACTCCTTTGCATTTGGCATGTAGGCATCAACATTTTGAAGTAGTCATTTACTTGGTAACTGAATGCATTGGTGATGGTTTCACATCATTGCCTTATTATGGTAACAGTTTGATGGAAGAAACTCTTGCAGGTGGCAGTGATAATATCCTCTTTTTTCTTATGTCACACGGACTACAATTCACTTCAAAATACAGTCAAATTGATGGCAATATTAGATTAGTACAACCAGCCTTAAAAATGTTTATTTTGGGAAATTCAATGTCGGGTAAAAGTACTCTTGTTAAGGCCCTTATGTTGAATTTTGTTGAGAGTGGTCGATTCAGTAAGATCTTCAATCCCAAGGTCACTGGAGTAGAGCCCCACACTGCTGGTATCATACCCTACCATGCTCAAAATCCAAGCTTTGGTCGAGTTGTCATGTATGATTTTGCTGGTCAGCATGAACACTACTCATCAAGCCATGCTGCTATACTGGAGAAACTCAGATGTGCTCATAGTGATCTAGTATTTATTGTGGTAAATATTAGCAGACCAAAGGAGCAGCTTGTAAAAGAACTTAAGTACTGGGACTCATTCGTATTAAATCAGTATGGACAAGAAAAACCTTCAGTTATTGTCATTGGAAGCCATTTTGATGTTGCTAAGCAGCAGGGAGAACAAAATTTATCACAAGCGTTGAGTGAGGTATCACGTGATCATCTCAGTACGTTTATTACCTTAGACTGCACCCGTAAATTATCATCAAGATTGACAGAAATTTGTAAGCAAATTTCAACTCATTCAAAACATCACCGTGAGATTTTCAATGTCAGTGCTCAGGTACATTTTCTGAATCGACTACTTCGAGAGAAATTTGAAGATAAAATTGCCTATCAATTTTATGAAGTACTTGATTTAATAGGACATGAAGATAATGCGACATTGAGAAGGAATAATTTATTACCTTTCACCACTGATTCCTTGTCAAATCAACTTTCTACGCTAAGTGAGCATGGAGAATTTCTTTACATTGAAAATTCTGAGGACATTAAACGAAGTTGGATAATTTTTAAGAAGGAGATCTTATTGTCAGAATTAAATGGTTCAATATTTGCACCCAAAGAATTTGAGTCAGTCTACAAGGATTTAAGCTCAACTGGAGTTGTAGCACTATCGAAAATTGAAGAAGCCTTTCCTCACTACAATCACAAGATGCTTATGAGTTTCATGAACACTTTGGATTTCTGTCACGAGATAGACAAATCAGATCTTTCTATTATCTGTAATAGTGACTATGATGATCAACAAATTCTAGACCAAGAACAATACTACTTTTTTCCAGCCCTGGTTAGTACTGATAACAACACTGAAAGTTGTCAAGCAATAACAAAAATGAGTTACAAATTTGGATGGCGTCTGTGTTGCAAAGGAAATATTTTCTTCACTTCAAGATTTCTTCAAGTATTATTACTTCGATTGGCCTTTTCATTTGCTTTACCAGTAGTTTCCTCTGCAAATGAAGAAAACACAATCACTGTAGAGCGCAGAATGTGCAATATTTGGAAGAATGGAATTCACTGGCAAAATATGAACGGAGTAGAAACTATAGTAGAGATTATAGAGCAGAATACAGCAGTTATATTACTAATGGGATGCTTAAAAGGAAGTCAAATTAAATGCATTCAACTTCGTTCTGCTGTTATTAAGACTATACTGTCAACTAAAGAAAAATATTCAGCAGCTGTTGATGCTGAAGAGTCATTTCTACACCCAGATGAACTAGTGTCATACCCGTTGAGGGAGGTAAAATCTATATTCACATTCGCATTAAGTACTCTAAGAATTGCAGTTAAAGAACAAACGAATGCTTTGATAAATAAAATCGGATGCAGACCAGGGATGATAAATATTGATACACTTCTATTTTTTGAACCATATACGTGTCTTACAGAAGAAGTAATCAGTAAACTCATAGAAAGGAGCGATCAAGATCAAAAATTCGAAGACTTGGATGATGATTTCTTTAACGAATGTGCAAAAGTCGCTCATCCAAAGATGGCTCAGTTAAAGAAGATACTTCTTCTACCTGAACAGGATAGTGAATACTGCACTGCCACTCAAGAACATACTGACCAGTTTAGTGGTAATCCAACTTACAGATGCTTACATATCTTCAAAACATGGCAAAAATTCACCCCAAATCCAACGTACAGAGGACTCAGAGAAGCCTTGGACAGTTTCAGTATCTTCCGAGGAAGACATCCACTGCCATGATAGTGAGAGAAATGTGTAGTCTAGCATATCTTATTAGTGAGTGTAATGTTTGTTAGTTAGTGAGTAGCTAACTATTGTTGTTAGACACACCTAAATAATAATTATTTAGCTTGTAGTTGTCTTAATTATTGCCTCATTGTCACTTCAGCTGTCACGTTATTAGATTTAATTACGTTTAAATTAGGCAGATTAAAATACTGATCAGAGCTTTACATGGTTTTCTATGAAAAGGATAGATACCTCAATCTAACCAATCAGATCACAATATTTGTTACAAGTAGGATCTAATAGTGTATAGAAATAATATTATTTCATAGATTAGTGTACACACATAATGTGTACACTCCTTGTTCTGGGCCATTAAATTTTCATGTCATTGAGTTAAACATGACCACATAGGACAGGACAAGTGTGTATATATGTCGTGAATTCATTAAAGTTAAACTTGGCACATGCTGGATGGATGATGCTGATGTCGATGCAGTCGTTCTGCATCACTTTCCTCAACTAGAGCTCTCTAGAGCACAACCCCCTGTGACATTAGTGTCTAGCATAGTACGTGTTTTGACCTGGACTCTAAGACCCGACGACCCTATTTTGGAGGTTATTTTGAGTTCGAGCATGCGCAGTCGAATCAGTGCAGGGCTTGGTAGGTGTGATCGATAGGCGTGGCCAATAAAACAAAAGATTTGCAGTGCTCGTGGACCGTGCTAGGGGACTCGAAGCAGATAGAAGCTAGTTTTTCGTAATTTTCGACTGCTTAGTGGCACACACAACTAGTTCAGATACCTAAATCTCGAGCTAGAACCGGCGATTTTTTTTAATGGTCACAGATATAGATAACACACGCGTCGACAGGCCCGATCACGTTTATCCAAAGATAATGTTTACCCTAAGCTGCGCATGCGCGCGGGGTCCGGATAACGAGCTGAAAGCTGAAGGGGAGTGAAGGGTGCTCGCGCTCACAAACTATCCTGTGGTTCAAGCTTGGACTACTCTAGTGTAGGCGAGAAAGAAAAAGAAATAGAAGTCAACACAGGAACAACCAAGCATTGGTAATGACAATGAAGAAGAGGGAGCTGCATGGAGGGAGAGATACTGCTTCTTCAGTATCAGTTTCCAATGACGGAAAAGAAAACCTTGAAGCTTCAGAATCTCCCTCAAAAGATTCAACCAAGCAGCTAATTCCTGGATGGAGCTGGGATCAGCTTATGTGTGTTCTGGTCATCTTTCGAACAGTGAATGCCCTGTTCAACTACACTGCTTTTGTCCCTGATGAGTACTGGCAGTCTCTGGAGGTGGCTCACAGGATGGTCTTTGGATATCCTTTAATTATTGGCAGCATTGCAGTGTACAATCTGTACCATAACACTTTAATTAGCACATGTATATGCACATAGTGCAATACTATTATGGACCAATAATGTAAGGATAGGCATAATTCCTGTTAAGCTTTGAGTTGTCATGCGATTACAAGTTTGCAAATACACAGATATGATATTTTTGTATGCTTAATCTAGCTTAAAAACATTGTGGTAGGCATGCATGTTTGTCTGATGTTTTAACCTTGACGATCAACCCCTTACCTATGGTTACCTGACGTGGGAGTGGCACAAGCCAATCCGTGGCTTCACTCATCCTCTCATGTATGCTGCTCTATACAAACTGCTGGCACTGCTCAACCTAGACTGGCCGTATCTAGTGGTAAGTATGAGCTGTCTAGCATTTGAATTTGCTGAATTGTCCACTGTATGGAAAAGGTTTGAGAGTATCGTAGACTTGGCAGATTTTTTCCCACATTTCACTCTTTCACTGACTGGCATATGTAATTGTCATGTACTAGATTGTTTTACCAAGAGTGTTGCATGTCCCTCTGGCGGTGCTTGGAGACTGGCATGTATTCAAGTTGGCTTCTCTCCTGTTTGGATCCAGAGCTGGAAAGTTTGCTGTAAGTGAATGCCTATTGTAGGCATGCAGCTTGCCTGTGTAGCTGTTGAACATAAGATTAAGTTTGCCTGTAGTAGGACAGACCTATTAGAGTAACTGTCACAGTTATAAGGAAGTGACAAATTGTATAATGTGGTTAATTTCATGATGGCTGTTTTTATGGTAGTGAAGGTAGTGACTAACAGTGCTAAAAATATACAAGGCAAGATATCTCGATTGTTCATAATCCATGCAATAGACACCTTGGACAGTCCTTAAGAATTGAACTAAGTGAGGCATAGATATAGCTAAACACAAAAAATTATACATGTGCAAGAAAGTATACTACATTTTTCTAAGATTGTACATCAGAAACGGAAAATCTTATTTCACAACAAACTATTGAAGCATGAACTCACACAAAAGCAGTAGGTAGCTAGTGAACTGGATAATATCTTATTGGACACTTCACATTAATTTTGTTAGTAGGGATGACCGATAATAGAGGCTGACTCATAATTGGGGCATCTATCCTACTACATCCTTCTCTCTCTCTCTCTCTCTCTCTCTCTCTCTCTCTCTCTCTCCGAGTTTCTCTTTCTCCTTCTCTTTCTCTCTCTCTCCAGCTTCTATGTAACATAGCCTCCTGGTTCACCTTCTACTGCATCATTCGTACCCTCTCTAACTCCATTGAGGCTTGTCTCACTCCTGTGGTGCTCTGCTACTGGATTCTGGCCTGCCAGTCAAAGGACACCACCTCTCTTGTCAAGTAAGTATAAAATGCTGCACAGCAACCTTTTAGCTACTAGCTAAACTCCACATGCCATGATAGTTAAATGTTTAATTTGCTCTGGGCCGAAGAGAGTGTTTTCTATTCCAACTATACATGTCTAATTACATGTATGTATTGGAAGCATATTTCTTGGACTCCAGATGAAAAATGAAAGGATATTTCATCTGCATAATGTATAATTTTAGAATTGGCAAATCCCGTTTTGAAATTTAATTGTGATGTTGTGTGTCTTCTGTTGGTAGAGATCGTCAATTTCACTTGTACCAACCTCTCAAGAAACTCTGCGATTATATACCAACATGTAATTGTGTCTTTAATAGATACAGTCGTCTCTACCTGTTGCTGATCGGTGTGTCTTGTTTGATTCGTCCAACTGGAGGTATCCTCTGGTCTCCCCTAGTGCTGGCTCACTGGATCATCTCACAACGTCAGTTATGGACAGTGGTCAGGGAAACTGTTCTCATGGGGCAAGTGGAGAATACTAGCTATCCAGTGTTACTTGCTTCTTGTACCACATAGCAGGAAATTTTGCATGGTGCAAATTTTTACAGCTTTCATGGATAGATTGGCTGCCAAGAGAATAAGAATTAAGAAAATGTATTAGCAAACTTATAAAGTATTAGCTACAGGTGGCTTGCTATAGCTAGTGCTTATGGACTGATGGTGATGTCATGTCTCTCTGGAATGCATGCGTGATGAATTTAAAACCACAAAAATTTCTTCTGAAGGGTTGGGAGACAATTTTTGCACCAGTGAAGAATTTTCTGCTAAACAGTAGCTAAAGGGTTGTCTGTTTCACATATAATATAATATTATCTATATTTGCAGGTTGCTGACTCTGGGGTGGTCCCTTGTTGTGGACTGTTTCTTCTATGGGAGGGTAAGGGAAACAGCTTTCTATATTATTTTGTTAAAGATAATTATACTGATAACCTATACTATAATATATTAGCCATGCAGAAGTAGTACATTTAATGAGTGCCTTATCAGTGGTGGATCATAATTTATATGTTTTTATGACTATTCCTTTATCCCACTATGTATTTGTAGCTAGTTGTATCACATACTGTATATAGCCAGAAATTTTTGCTAGGGGAAATTTTTTACCAAATTTGCCACCTGTTTTCATTGGTGAAATTTTATACATCTGCAAATTTTCTCAGCCTATGTTACCTCATTGGCAATAATATAATAATCTGCAAAATATTTCTGTAATACAAAGGCAGCTGGGTTTGGTGAAATTTTTCTCCCACTAAAATCCCACTGAAACCTACCTACAAGTTAATTAAAACTTCGATTCTTGTATGAACTATTTTGAACATAGTTTGTGATTGTCCAGTGGAATTTTTTTGAGTTCAATGTCCTGGAGGGTTACTCAGCTCTGTATTATGGAGCCTACTCATGGCACTGGTGAGTGATTAGATTCTTAATGATATTCATTACAGGAACTAATCCTGTCAATGGAATTCCTGTGGGCTAATTTTGCTACACACATAATATACATGACATTGTGTATTATGTTTATGGGTGTACTGTTCTAATGTGTACACACTCAAATGTATGTACTCTACTTCCCTGTGTGAGTGTGTGTGTGTATGTGTGTGTGTGTGTCTGTGTGTGTGTGTGTGTGTGTGTATGTGAGTGTGTGTGAGTACGACTAGGAATATAACATGTGCTGACCAGTGCATATTGTGTGCATATGCATCATGTATGCATTATGGAAGTGTAGAGAGAGAGAGAGAGATGTACATGTACATCCATGTGTGTGTACATGTAAAGTATGAGTGTATCACTCCAGGTACTTTACAGAGGATGTTCCTGTGTTACTATTCACCTCTCTACCGTTCACACTATTGGGGGTGTGGCAGTGCCCCTCCCCCTGGTCCAGGGCTCCATTCTGGTTGGCTGTCTGGGAGCTCATTTTTCACAGTGCTCTCAGTCATAAGGAGCATCGATTTGTATTGCCCATTGTACCTATTGCTTCAGTCTATGCAGGTAATTTATACTGCATGTACACTGTGTATAATGAGAGTACAAGTAATGTAGTTTATCTGACTTACAATATGTTGGGTTTATTTTGAATAGGTTATTGTATTTCTAACCTCTTTATCAAGTATAAGAGTCGATGTGAGTTGAGGTTTACTGGTGATGATGAAGTACAAGTATATGCACTTATCTTATGCCTCTTTCTCCCCCTCTCTCTCCCTCTCTCTCTCTCAGTCCTTCCCCTTCTTGTTTGGATTCTTCTCCTCTCCAATATTCCCATGTCTCTCTACTTCAGTCTAGTCCATCAGAGAGGCACCATAGCTGTCATGGACTACCTCAGAAAGGTAAACAATCTACATTAGTAGCTGCCAGAATGCTTTACCTTGAGTCCTTTGCACAACCTCTGCTTTTGAAACCAGATATGCCCATCCCAGTCCCTATTCCAGCATCTTTGTATAATGAAAGACTAATAATATAATGCAAAAGGCAGAGCCACATAAAACATGTACATGAACATGTAGGTTCCTAGCCCAGGGCATCAATAAGCCCTTTGTGTTAATGTTGTGCTTGTACTACATTTGTACATGCATTGTATTACACAGCCCTGGCCCTTGCCAAGTAGCAATGCATAAGCCACAGAGTCACATAAACATCATTGTACTGTGAACACTGACCACCTGTGTGTACACAATGAATGACCTTTTCATAGGACGTTGATAATGAGTCATCTGTGCTGTTTCTGATGCCCTGTCACTCCACACCCTTCTACAGGTAGGCTCATCCCCAAATTTAATGTCCTCCTATATGGACACACCAAGTTTAAGAGCCATGTGTGTATGTAATAGCATGCTGATGTGCATGATTTAGTCACTATCTGTGGTCTGGAGCTGCTTATGGTATTTCATACTTACTGATATCATTGCTATCATCTTTTTTTTTTCCATAGTCACATACATCAGCCGATATCAATGGAATTCCTTGAATGTCCACCACCGTGAGTTATTACATGACATTATAATAAATTACTCTATGCACATGCTATCTGTTATGCACAGTACATGTGCATGTAAAAGTACAATGCCGTGTACATTCCACACACTCATAGAATTCATTCAGACTACATAAATATCACAACCCAGTTCTACTCTGACCCAGAGGGTTGGCTCCAGGGAAAATTCCCTAATTCAAGTGTGCCTCTTCCCTCTCATCTAGTCCTCTTTGATGTCTTGATACCTGTGAGTTGAATATGCCATGAAATTAGCTACTTGTCTGACTTTATTTCTTATGTTTTGTAGAAAGTTGGTTCATTTTTGTCCAAGTTTCACTATAAAGAGGTAAATGAATTGGCATGTTCCTCTTGAGAATATGAATATTGATTCTCTCTCTCTCTCCCTCTTTCTCTCCCCCCCCTCCCCAACACACTGTACTTTGTAGGTAGCCAAATTATTTCATACTCATTTTCCCGAGTCTTCTTGTAATGGACACAATGTCGTAGTCATGAAAAGAAGTGTAGCAATTTAGAGTATATTTCTACATAAAGTTGGTTTTATTTCTCATAGTACTGCCTGTACATGCAGCTACTTGAAACCTTGTCATGTGATTGTGTGAAAATTAATTATATTATTGTTGTTTGAAGCTTGTATTCATAAACGTCAGATAGCGCAGCTGGTCAGGTTCCATTCTTATATGGGCACATCCATTGGTATAAATTATGTAACTAAAACCATAGCAAAGGTCATCTGATGCCACTCAAATATACTAGAATGTTTTAGTTGTGCTTTCAATGGAATGATGGAAGATTTGAAAGAAGCTAAAAAGTTAGAAAAGTCAGTGCTGGAAGTGTTTGATAAATCCTACCACCCTGGCAATGAGAACAGTCAAGCTGAAGCTCTAGAGCTACTCTCCCAGCTACCCAACCCAGCAAAGGTCAGGGATGATGATGAAGATCAGTTCACTCTCCTTCACCATGCCTGCTACAACGGATGGTATGAGGTAGCTAAGGTACTAATAGAGAAATACAACTGTGGTCCTAACTGTAGAAATGCTGCTGGTTCACTACCACTATGATTGGCATGTTGGAGTGGAAATCTGGGTCTAGTGAAGTACCTTATTTTAGATAAAGGGTGTGATCCAAATGATAAGAACAGTACAGGGCAGGTTCCTCTGCACAATGCTGCCTCAGGTGGGCATCTAGATGTTGTGAAGTTTCTCATTGAAGGTTGTAAGGTAAATCCACAGTCTAGAGACAGTGGTTGTTGGACACCTCTGCATTGTGCATGCGCAAGTGGACACATAAGTGTGGCGAAATATCTTGTAGAAATATTGGAACAAGATCCAGCTTGTAAGGATAAAAACAATCAAACACCTCTTCATTCAGCATGTCTAAGGGGGCATCTTCATATTGCTAAATATCTCATTGAAAAACAGTATATTGATCCTTCCATTAAAGACAAAGATGGTTGGACACCCCTGCATTTTGCATGTCTGAAAGGACATCTAGATGCGGCAAAATATCTCATTGAAGAAAAGCTATGTGATCCAGCCTGTAGTGACAACAATGGTTGGACACCTCTGCATTTTGCATGTGAAGGAGGGTATCTTAATGTAGTGATATACCTCACTGAAGAGCAAACGTGCAGTCCAGCCTGTAAAACTCAAGAAGGTCGGACATCTCTTCATTCAGCGTGTCTGATGGGACATCTGTACTTAGCTAAATACCTCATTGAAAAACATAAATGTGATCCAGTATGTAAAATGAATGATGGCCATACACCCCTTCATTCAGCATGTCTGATGGGACATCTGCACTTAGCTAAATACCTCATTGAAAAACATAAATGTGATCCAGTATGTAAAATGAATGACGGCCATACACCCCTTCATTTAGCATGTCTTGAAGGACATATGGATGTGGCAAAATATCTCATTGAAGAAATGATATGCTATCCATCCTGTAGCAATAATAGCGGTTGGACACCTCTACACTGTGCTTGTCAAGAAGGCTACATAAATTTAGTGACATATCTCATTGAAGAGCAGGCATGTAATCCAGTTTGTAAGACTCAAAACAATCTGACACCCCTTCATTCAGCGTGTCTGATGGGACACCTGCACGTGGCAAAGCACCTCATTGAAAAACATAAATGTGATCCAGCATGTAGAAAGGATGACAGCCAAACACCATTGCATTTAGCATGTGAGAGAGGACACTTAAATGTAGCGAAATATCTCATTGAAACACAACATATTGATCCCTCTGCTAAAAGTGTGGATGGTCAAACTCCCCTTCATTTAGCGTGTCTTGAAGGACATGTAGATGTGGCAAAATATCTTATTGAAGAAAAGCAATGTGATCCAGCCTGTAGTGACATCAGTGGTTGGACACCTCTGCATTCTGCTTGTGAAGGAGGATACCTTAATGTAGTGACATATCTAGTTGAAGAGCAAACATGCAGTCCAGCTTGTAAGAATCAAGAAAGTCAGACACCCCTTCATTCAGCGTGTCTGATGGGACACGTTCACTTAGCAAAATATTTCATTGAAAAACATAAATGTGATCCAGCATATAAAATGGATGATGGCCAAACTCCACTGCATTTTGCATGTGAGAGAGGACACTTAAATGTAGCAAAGTATCTCATTGAAGAAAAACAATGTGATCCAACCTGTAGTGACAACAATGGTTGGACACCTCTGCATTTTGCATGTGAAGGAGGGTGTCTTAATGTAGTGATATACCTCACTCAATATCTTGTCAAGAATTTCAATCCACATGCAAGAGATAGCAATGCTTTTGCTCCATTACACATAGCCTGTGAGAATGGCTATCTTGAAATCGTGAAGTTTCTTGTCCAAGAAGTCAATCGTGATCCAATGTGTATGACCAGCAATGCCTGGACACCACTACACTCAGCTAGCCAAGGCGCAAACTGGGTGTGATTAAATATCTAATTGAGGAGCAGCAATGTGACCAAAGCTGCAGAACGTTGAAGGGAACGACCCCGCTGCACTTAGCATGTAAGTATCATCATTTTGACATAGTTGTTTACTTTGTAAATGAATATATTGGTGCTGAGATATTATCGTTGCCGTATTATGGTGACACTTTAATGGAAGAAACTCTAAAGGGTGGCAGTGATGATATTCTCTTCTTTCTAATGTCACAAGGATTACAATTCACTTCCAAGTATGATCAAATCGATAGCCACACAAGGTTGGTACAACCTGCACTCAAAATATTTGTACTGGGAAATGCAATGTCTGGCAAAAGCACTCTTGTTAAAGCCCTAATGTCAAATCTTGCAGAGGGTGGTTGGTTCAAGAGGGTCTTCAATCCCAAGGTCACTGGAGTAGAGCCTCACACTGCTGGTGTCATACCCTACCATGCTCATAGTCAAAACTGTGGTCGACTCATTTTATATGACTTTGCTGGTCAGTATGAACACTACTCATCAAGCCATGCTGCTATACTAGAGAAACTTAGATGTGCTGAAAGCGATCTAGTGTTTATTGTTGTGGATATTAGCAGACCTAAAGAGAAACTTGTAAAGCAACTTAAATATTGGGACTCATTTGTATTAAATCAGTATAAACAACAAAACCCCCCAGTTATTGTTATTGGTAGTCATTATGATGTTGCTAAGCAGCAGGGAAAAGAAACACTATCACAAGCATTGAGTGAACTACCACATCTCAATGTTTCTATTACTCTTGATTGCACCCGTAAATCATCATCAGGATTAACAGAAATTAGCGATCAGATATCAGCTCATTCCAAAAATCATCATGAAAGTTTCAATGTCAGTGCTCAGTTACATTTTCTAAATCGATTGCTTCAGAATAAATTTGAAGAAGAAATAGCCTGTCGACTTACAAAGTGTTTGATTTAATAGGCCATGAAGATAATGCAGCATTGAGAATGAATAATCTGCTACCTCTCACAAAGGATGACTTATCAAACCAACTTTCTAAGCTCAGTAAACACGGAGAGTTTCTTTACATTGAAGATTCTGGGGACATTAAACAGAGTTGGATAATTTTTAAGAAAGAGATTCTACTATCCAAATTGAATGGTTCAATCTTTGCACCCAAAGAATTTGAGTCAGTCTACAAGGATTTAAGTTCTACTGGAGTTGTGGCATCATCAAAAATTATAGAAGCCTTTCCTCAGTATGATCACAAGATGCTAACAAGCTTCATGACCACCTTAGATTTCTGTCATGAGATAGACATATCAGATCTGTCTATTATCTGTAGTAGTGACAGTGGTGATCAACAAATTTTAGATCAAGAACAATACTACTTCTTCCAGCCTTGGTGAGCACAGATAAGAACACTGAAAGTTGTCAAGCAATAACAAAAATGAAATATAAATTTGGCTGGTGTCTATGTTGTAAAGGAAATATTTTCTTCACATCAAGATTTCTTCAAGTACTTTTACTTCGATTGGCCTTTATATTTGCCTTACCAGTAGCATCCTCTACAAATGAAGAAAATACACTCGCAGTTGAACGAAGAAAGTGCAATATTTGGAAGAGTGGTATCCACCGGCAGAATATGGATGGAGTAGAAACTATAGTGGAAGTCATAGAGCAGAATACAGCAGTTATATTAATCATGGGATGCTTGGAAGGAAGCCAAATCAAGTGCATTCAGCAACGTTCTGCTGTTATTGAGGCAATACTATCTGCTAAAGAAAAATATTCAGCAGCTGTTGATGCTGAAGAGTCATTTTTACACCCAGACGAACTAGAATCATATCCATTGAGAGAGGTACATTCTCTCTTCACGTTCCCATTAGATGGCCTAATAAAAGAAAGAAGAGAAGCTTTAACAAACAAAGTTGGACAAAGACAAGAGATGATAAACATTGGCATTCTTCTATTGTTTGAGCCATATACATGCCTTACAGGGGAAATAATTTCCAACCTCATGGAAGGAATTGATCAAGGTAAAATATTTGAAGATTCAAACGATGACTTTTTCCGAGATTGTGCTAAGGTCGCTCATCCAAAGATAGAACTCTTGAAGAAGATACTTCTCCTACCTGAACATGACAGTGAATACAATACAGCCATTAATGAGCGCACTGATCAATTTAGTGATGATCCAACACACAAATGCTTTCATATCTTCAAAACTTGGCAAAAATTTACATCAAATCCAACCTACCAAGGACTAAGAGAAGCCTTGGACAGTTTCAGTATCTTCCGAGGAAGACATCCACTGCCACAATGGTGAGTGAAGTGTATGTGGCTAAGTTAATATTATGCTATTACTGATAGCTCATGTGAGACAGTGAAAGCTTGCTTTATTAATGCTACTCTTCTTTCTTCTTCTTCTACAGATATGTTACTGGAGCCTTCTTGTCATTCTAATGACTTTAGCCACACTTGGACATGTTCCTAGAGTTTTCTCCCACTGAAGCAATGCACATTTAAATTATTTGTTATTGAATATCTAGAATGCAATGCTATAATATTTTGTAGCTGCTATAGCGATGTGTCTAGATAGTAAAGTTATTATGTGTCATTTTTTCCTCTTGCTACTTGAACTGTCACAGTAGTTATTTTTGTCACTAGTATAGGTTTGCAATTTAGTACAGTATCAATTCTCATTCTTGCATATATTATTTATACCACATGTCTTTCTACACAAACTGAAGAATTATTAATTTAGGCTAGAAATTGTGCCAATCACACTAATGGCTTACATGTGATATACGCCAAAACTTATTAATGATATATATTGTAATTACACACACACACTGCAGCTATACTTGTAATTGATCACACATCTGCATGCATGTCAAGTATGAGAAATTCAATCAATACAAACATACATAGAGCACTGTGTATGAGACTGCAGAAGGCTCTACATTGTAAATAACATTGTGCAAGTTGTGTGACACCTGTGAAGCTAAGTTAATTATATTGTCATGTCATTGAGTTTACCTGTTCACATCGTGTGTGCGTGTGTGTCTAGCTGGCATGCAAGCGTAATATAGAACCATCACAATACAATGTGACATAATGATGCTAACAGGTGAGAAACTAACCAGCCTTTCTTGTCATTGTATCATGCATGCTCGATCTACTAAAATGCAACCAGGTCACAAACACTTTTGTACAGACTGCTGTGGGAGCAGTACACAACCTCGGACCGACTCGTTACATCAAGGCACAATAATCATGTGGTCTGTCACAGGTGCAGTTAAGCTAGACAATATACTAATTATGTCTGTACATATATTTTACAATGTCACGCAGTCATAATTATGCATGTATACATCTACCATCATATAACTCAAAGATCCATGCATGCACCTATAAGGCTAAAGAAGCTAGTACAGTATCATTACATCTGTAGCTATGTACAGATAGATCTACAGGGGTATAGCTATATAATACTGACGTGTTACAGTTATTAGCTAGTATCTAGACCAGTATGGAATTCAAATGTAGAATCTGTTATTTGTTGTGTTCGTTAGTATTCACCACCTGGTTTGTGCAAGGGGAGAATGATTCATCATCAGCTCTATTTACAGAAGTTCACCAGCGCCCTCCCTGGTTCTTCTACAACACCACAAGAAAGAGATGTGAATGCTACAGCAATCCGGCTACAGATGATGTTGTGCAGTGTACTGAGAAAGGGGTCCTACTCAGATTTGGATATTGTATGACCTCTGAAGAAGGAAATGGATTTTTTGTTGGTCCCTGTAACTCTTTCTACCTCAGTAAGTACAATCAGACTCTGTCATCCAAGGGTAACTACATCAGCTTGCCTAGTAACGTTTCCAAGCTCAATCATTACATGTGTTCACCGCTAAATAGAAAAGGAGTGATGTGCAGTCAGTGCATTGAGGGGTATGGACCTTCGGTCACTTCTTTGATATTTACATGTGAAAAGTGTTATCACTTGTACTGGCTATATCTCCTAGGCTATTTCCTTCTGGAATTTGGGCTAATAACTGTCCTTTTCTTTGTCATATTTTTTCTAAGATTAAGTTTAACTTCAGCTCCAATGATGGCCTTTGTGCTATACTGTCAATTTCAAGGGTTTTTGTATTCATACGTTAACAAACTGTATGTACTGGACCATAGAATTAGCTTATATTGGAAAATTCTGATGATCTTTTATGGTATATTTAACTTGAATTTTGGTCGATACATTATTTGTGCTTTCTGTGCTTCTCCTGATCTTAAGCCTTTTCATATTACATACCTCTTCTACCTTCCATTGATTTATCTTCTTTTCTTGATGGCTGTTACTTGGCTGTGTGTAAACAATAAGCCAACAGCATTCACATTTAAGTTCATTGATTCAAAAAACACAATGATAGATGCTTTTGCAACATTCTCCCTTCTCTTGTATGCAAAGTTAATGTTTATCTCTATCAACACTGCACTACATCCAGTGGTCATATGGAATGCTAACAATTTTTCAGTACAATCAAGTCGGTGCTTCTTCTCAGAACCAAATGTTGAGTTTGTAAATAGAAACTATCTTCCATTTATCATCCTATCTTTCTGTGACTGACACGATGTCTGGCCTTTGTGTATACATAGACATAGTGACTGTCATGCGATCAAATCATTGTGTGTATGTGTTCATGTGCCTTTTAGTTAGTCTTCTGTACATTCTTCTCTTTATAATTATCTAGTAAACAAGTATGTTTAATGTCACAATCATGAGGCAATGTGGCTAATATGAGCTAATCACAGTTTGTGCTCATAAACAGTATCATCTCTTCATTATCACTGAGACAAACTTGAAGCTAGCGTTGGTTAATATGCGCATGCGCAGATGCAAGCGGGACGAACTTTGACCTTATTATCACGTAGGCCACACCCCTCATTGCAGGCCAATATCACTATAGCAGCTGCTGGAACTTACTGTGTGTGCAATGGCGAAGTTCTCGCTCCGCTCGAACGTCGAATCTACCAGACTATCAACAGGTACGACAAAGAGCAGTCCACCTCGCCTCTCGCTTCGCTCGAGGCTCGGTGACCTGCTCAGCGGGCCTTCCGAACGCGCGGCGCTTAGCGCCTCTCGTTCGAGAATGCGTCTCTAGCTCTATGGCCACCTTGTTTGTGCACACGGCCCTACACTTCTGACCAATCCTGAGCCTTGTAAACTTGTAGAAGAGCGCATC
The DNA here is from genome assembly GCA_964291365.2 of Stappiaceae bacterium. Taxonomy (GTDB): domain Bacteria; phylum Pseudomonadota; class Alphaproteobacteria; order Rhizobiales; family Stappiaceae; genus JBDWFY01. The sequence goes on along the minus strand of OZ220043.1, from coordinate 257,629 downwards.
TTTTATGCCCTCCAGGTTAGGACACGGACTATATAAGAAAATTGATCGTCTGAAAAATATTTTTTATATATAGTAATATAATTATTATGTCTGATAGAGTGAGAGAGGGAGGAACGTTACAAATTAGCTACACACCACTGTCTGGTTTGAATTTTGCTGGGTATAGCTACAGGACATTATTCCTTGGCAGCTACTATATAGCTACTGTGGTTGTGATGCCCAATCCAGAAATGAAGGGCTCAGAACCAGAGTGGCCTAACCAACAAATGTTGAGTTAGCCCCCCTAATCTTGAAAACATGTTTTAAAATGTGTTTTGTGAGCTACAGAAAATTCACTTTTGAAAATTTGAGCAACTTGGTAGAGGAGATCTAGTGTATGTACTGATGACATTGTGAAATGTATTGAGCATGATGTTTTCAGTCGTTACGCGGTATACGCCACGGGACCGGAAGTCCATATGTTTAGTTATAATTTAATTGCAACGCCTACTTTGCACACGTCAGTCGCACGCGCTCCGCATTTTTCTCCGTTTTTCTTGTCCGTTTTTAGCGACTAGTATCTCGGGAACCGTTTGAGCTCTGACCACCAAACAAAAAACGTTCAGTAGCTGGGCCATCGTTCTTGCCAACCATCCAAGATTTGCCCTCGTGGGTGATTGTCCTATCAAGATACGGTGCAGATTGTGTGGCTACTTCTGACTGCAACTTTCGGAATAGCTCTGCAAAGTGCGATCAACTGGCGTTCCTCACCTTTTTCGTGACATCTAACTAAGGAGGCTCGCGACTGAAAGGGCCAGTTCACCGAGTCGGCTTTGTTCGAAGATGTCCGCTTCATGCAGTGGTAAGATATAATATTGAAAAAAGGGATCATTCTTGGGGCCGAATTTTACAAGCTAAAGTTGCACGGGTGTGTGGTGAATGGTGATACACAACATGTACCATAGATTACTATGCATGTACTGACGAAAGAAGTGTTTGATGAGCATATAAAACGGTTGGGACATGGATGGCTAGGAGGACTGTAACAGATACACAAATAAAATATCTCTGTAGATCTGTGTAGCTCAGTGAGGGGTGTATATGGGAGTATCCTTGAAAAACAAAATCTCTCTGTAGTTCTGTGATGCTCAGTGAGGTGGTGGGTGGATGGACAAAAATAAGATCTCTATAGTTCTGTGATGCTCAGTGTGTGTGTGTGTGTGTGGTGGTGGTGGGGGATTGATGGGAGATTCAATACAAAAATAAAGTCTCTGTAGTTCTGTGATGCTTATGGTGGCAGAGGGGGTATGTGGATGGAAGGATTGTAGTACAAAAATAAAATCTCTGGTATATGTACATACTTGGTGGGGAATGTCAAGAATAGACCTAGGCTATCTTTCCTTGCTACCTGTATATGATACTACTACTACTACACAAAAAAAAGGGGGGGGGGGGGGGGACTAAAAAAACAAGCATCTGACTAGCTTGATTTCACCAAGCTCGTTTTGCAGTTACTCTTCAAATGCCTCACTGTTCAAATCTTCGTTACTTTCCATGTCATCCACTTCCATAAATTCTTCATCACTTAGGTATTTCTCATCCTCTGTGTCTTCCTCGTCCTCTTCATCATCTCTGTGCTCTCCAAAAATCGCCTCCATGATTTCATCCACCTCCGGCTCCACCTGCAAGCTGTCATCCTCCTCCTCCTGCTGATCAAGGTCCTCTCCCTGTGGTGAGTTATCACTGTTGCTGCAATTTACACACCTGCATCCTGCACCACAGGATAAACCATTTTTTTTGCAACCACATCTCTTTGTTTTGCAGCCAGACTTGCATGCACAACCTTTTAGCAGTAGGTCTACTCTCTGCCTTACTGCGTGCATGTTATCCTTGCTATCCCAGTCAATAAGAAACTTTCCGTCCTCCTTTATCCAGCCATTACCTGCTAGTGGTGCCAATACCATCATGTTATCTGCAGCCTGTCTCCACATGTGCAGTACCCAGCAGCTTCTTTGCCAGTGGCGCTTCAATGCTCCAACTGATGGTATCATATCGTCTTCAAACATAATTCTGTCCCAAATTTTTTGGCGAATATGTTCAAGCCATTTATAGTGCTGCTCCTCTACATGTATATTGTCTGTGGCAAATGAGTGAAAGAGGGTCTCAGGGGTGATACCATGAAAAGCAAAACCTCCAGATTCAAAAAATTCCAATAGTTTTGATGGTGCACGTACCATATCAACAATGTGGGTGGAAATAAGTCGTTGATAAATGGGATGGTCAAATGCAGCAAAATTGGCTGCCATAGATTTTATTGCTGCCATCCTTAACTTCCATTTACCACTTCTTATCGACAAGAATAGCATAATGTAGGGATAACAGTCGTCAAATACAAACCTTATCCAAAACTTCCAGGTTTCATCTAGGTCTGACATTTTCTTGAGAAACAATCTGAAGTCATCTTCCAATCCTTCCAACTCCTCCTGTAGTGACCTGATGACAGCGGCAAGTGCTACAGTGTCGTATCGTTTGTCTGTAAGTTTAAGGTATGCATTTTGTACTGTTTGTGTGATGCTTTTGTCACACTGCAACTGCAAGTGTTGATTACCTTCTTTGTATTTAAGAAACTGAGTAAGCATGAACCGGTATAGGCTTTCCCACACCTCCAAGAGAAAACGATGCGTTCTCTTAAATAATGAGCAGTTGCTAATGGATACAGCTGAATATCCACAGGCTAGAGCCATATCCTTAAGCCCAGCTTCAAAAAATGGCTTCATTAGGCACTTCTGATAGTTCATAAGCAGGTGCCAGTCACCGGGATAAGGGAAAAGCCAGTTAAGATCTGTGCCATATTCTGCCTTGATATCCTGCATGATATCGTAGGTCTTGGCATCACCCTCCAATGCCAGAAACGATTTGTTACATGCACGGACATATTTAGCATACAGCTCACTGATTACATGAAGCACAGTATCTTTACAGTCCGCCTTTTCATCAATAACAGTCACATATGCAACATTTGCTGCTTCTGGCGGTGTACCTGTTCTGTCACAAATTGCACAAAAGCTTTGCATGTTTACCATGTGTTGGTCTTTATCTTGGTATGCCTGTTTTAATAAGCAGTAAAAAGCTAGATCTTTTCCTACCATACAACAAGCCTTTTGCTCATCAGTACTTGGGTGGAATAGCTCAATGGAGAGTGTTGTTTGTATATTGAGCATTGAGACTTGGTCAAAGTTGTACGATTTGTCATACTCAATACTGACATTGGCTTCTTTTGATTTGAGTTCTGTATTTGTTCTCTCTCTACAGTGATACCGCTTCCTGATTGGTGATCCAGTTGTTGGTGAATGCTGTGGTGAAGACATGTCATGAGACCTCCTTCTCAGGGTACTACTATCTGGTAATTGTGTGGTTTCCGTATAGGTTGGTTTGGTTTGAACTGCTTGTACAGTGGTACCATGCCAGCTTAATTGCTGGTTACCACAATACACTTGTGCATAGCTCTTTAAAAAGTCTATATTGTCCAATGAAAACATGGTTAGTATGGAAGAGTCTAGTCCTTGAAGGATACCCTTCATATCTGATTGTTGCACCGTAGTTTGAATGTGTCGTAATAGCGTATCCAAACTAGTACACACACCTAGCCTGTTTAGGATTTTTAGCAGTTCAGTTGACCCACCATAGCAATCTACAATGTCTGCAAGTATCAATTGAAATGGCATTGATGATCGACTATCGATGCAATACATGATAAGTGAAATAATGAATGCTCTTCTTAAGTCTTTGATAGAAGCTGACTCTGGTTGTTTTTCACTTGTTGAACTTGTCAATATGCTAATTGATTCCCATACTACTGGGTCAGCTTGCATAATGAAGTTGTTCAAATCAAAACTAGTGTTTGTGATGTTGTTTGAAACCATCTTACGAATCTTTTTATTGACATCTGCACACACACTCTTGTGTAGATCTGAATTTAGTTCAGATGGGCCAATGTCTTGTTTTGTCTTATTTAGTTGGTGAAGGGCATATGATAGGGCTTCAGTCTCCTTGCCTCTTCTGTAAAGAATTACACCATGTTTTTTGACTTTGCAGGTATATGCCATGTGATGCTGGAGAGAGGCTGAAAGCTGATTAAGTAGCCAGCGATGAGAAGCTAACTCTGGACTTTTCGTATACGAAGACATTGTTGCAAGGATCTGGACCTCATGCATAAAAATGCTGTAAGCACTGCGTAGTGTTAGTGCATGATTAGCAAATAGCTCTTGAGCTACTTTTACGGTCGTAATTTTTGTCGCTAGGCTAATTAAGTTCTCTTCTGAGCTTATGGTCACTGGTAGAATGGGGAGTGAGTTTTGAAGTGAACTAACTAAGGATTCAAATTCTTCATTGTCACTGCCTGACATTTCTTCAGTTTTTAACAATGTTAATTGAGACCTATAGCATGTCTCACAAATCTTGTCCGTCACACTAATTGTATCTTCAAAGCCTGTATGTACTTGCAAATGTTTCTGAACCAGATCAGGATTTGGACAGTGCCTGATGTGTGTTGTCCCTCGTATTGCTAAACCACATGTCACACACTTATTCTGATAGCTTTGTGGGTTTAATTCTTTATGCAGAGCACGATAATGGCCATCACAAAGGTGAGTGACTGTATTATCAGATGAACCATGTACAACCTTTGAGAGCTTTAAGACTTTCTCAATATCTGCATGATTGGCTAGCCTTGTAAGTCTGGAAGCCTTTTCTGTACATCCTTCTAATTGACAATCTTTACTGCTGCTAGATTTATGCCACCGTGGGTTAAATTCTGTGGGACTATTTAAACCAGATCTTAAACTTTCCCGACAATTACGGCATATGCAACTGTCCTGTTGTATAAAAATATCTGGTTCTATCTGTCTTAGGAAAATTAATAGCTCTTTGCTCTTCCAGGTGGCAGGGTGAGTGTACTTTGAGTTTGACTCACCACATAACTTGCATGGCGTACATTTCCTATCCTTATGAACATCTGAATAGATATCTATAGATGCTGGGAGACTTCGAGTTTTCCGTTTTGCTGCCATCTGTTAGTAATTGCTTTTATTATGATATTTATTATTTCTATAGGTCAGGTACCTTTAACTCAAAAGAAGTTGCTGTGATTTTAGTGTTAAAGCAGTCTGAAGATCTAAACAAGAAGATTTAGTTAGATTCAGCATTGATATCATACAAACCACAGCTACTCACCATTGCCTGGCTAGTTGGAAACCACACCTGGCAGCTGCTGTGGCCCAGCAGCTGCGGTTCATGCAATGGTTTGCAGCTGTGGTTAATAGGGGTAGCTAGGGAGGGGCTAGCTGTGGTTTAATGCTTCCTCTAGCTGTATTATTAACGTTCGCGCATGCGTCAATAATAATATTATTATTATTATGGTAGTGTTTCAAAGTTTGCTAACGAGTTCATGCATGCTCACTTCACAGCTCACCGGTCTACAATTAAAATAATGACACTACTGGTGAGAAATCAAACTAAAGAGTCCATAGGTGGGTGCGGAACGCCAATCGACTGCACTTTGTAGACATCTTCTAGAGTGTTGCAAGCAGTATTGGTGAATGTTCTTGAAGATATTGGCGCTTTTGTCCCTTCTGTAGAAATAAAATGGATATGGTTAGATTCAGGAAAGGCTGCTGCATTGTTTGGTCTTTGTCCTGTAGTTATAGGTAAACCAGAAAGAAAGTTAGCGTTGGTGAAACATGTCGCTTTTTATTGCGGTTTTGTGCAGGGATTTTCGGCGCATTTCCGGTACTTCCGGTAGTGTAATTAAATTGGGCGGGTGGCGTAACGACTGTTTTGTTTGGACCGTCTGACATTCAAAGAGGATGATGGATTTTATCAGAACACATTGTACAATACCAAGATAGGCTATCTAGTCTCTCACCTGCTAGCACTGTCATGTCACAATGCATGTGATGATTCAACAAGGTACACTTGCATGCCAGACACATAATGTGAATTAGCTAATAGTTGAACTCATAAAATTAGCTTAACCTCACAGGTGCCACATAACCACAATGTTATTTACTCAATTCCCATGAGTCTACTGCATATAGTGACATACATGATATCATGATATTGTGCATGTATAATAATATGCGATTCAAGTTTCATGTGATCATGAATATCTAAAACTGTATTATGATTGTGTCATAGTATGCATACATGCAGGTCCTGGAGTACAGGTCTTGTCTCCTAGGAATGGGATCAAAAGCCAAAAGTCATATAATTATTCTTATATGAATAGTTAGCTACCATCATTAATTTTTAGCATCTAATTATGTAGCTATGTGCCCATCACTATGCTATGTGGCATGCAAGGATGAGAATGCTACAAATTCCAAATCCACAACAATAATTTTTGCACCCTAATCACCAAAAATCAAACATCCTGCTTATTTTATGTTGTGATAATAATTATAGCATTGAATATCGGTACATTGACTAAGTACGTGCATACATAATATGATATGAACATGTTCAGTCTTTAAATTATTTACTGATGCTTAGCTTTCATTGACTTGAGCTGAGTGAGACTATTGATCTTGCTGATAAACTCATGAAAGGCAAACTGTAGAGCTAGCACTATCTTTGGAATCAGTGCAGCTCCATCAGTAGCAATAGCAGCAATTATTGTAGCAGTAACTACTGCAGCTGCCGTCACCCAGTCCTCAACACTCATATGTATGCAGAGACCTTTAATAATCTTCCATAAAATCCCGAGGGGGTGAATTTCTTTGATCAAGTCAAAGATGGCTTTGGCTATATTGTGCGCTGGTGAGTGGTTCTTCACACCCTCTTCAAGAGCTTCAAGAGCCTCTACTAGGTGCTGATTGACACTGTTGATAACAGGGACAATTTCTTCTGCCCGTTTTGCAATATCTTGTTTGCTTACAGATACTTTGACGCCTGCGACTTGAAGAACAAACATGACAATGTTGACGATGATGTTAGCTATCTGTAGGCAAGCCGTGGAACTTATTGATTCAGGAGTATCCAGCCTTTTTGAGGTCACGATTTCCTCACCATCATGAGAGATGTCAACCCAGTGATGTCCGTCATCTTTTTTGCTGATATTGAGGCGATGGCTCGATGTTTTCAATCCAGACTGTATTGCCTCCAAACGATGCTTTGGAAGATGTTTTGAGAGACGTGAAGAAATATCAGCTGTAGAAATTCCTGAGCTATTTTTAGATGCTCAGTGACAGCATCATGGGCAGCTTTGACAACAGTCTCCTTCATCGCAGGATTTCTTTCCAGTTGTTGAAATTCTTCAGGGGCATGTTTCTGAATATGAGCCAGGGTACTGTCGATTGCGGTTTGGATGTGTTTGCTTTGTGCCATAGTTAGCTATAGGATGTTTCTCTTCTTCCTGTGTCTTTAAAAAGTATGGACACTCTAAGCTGCAATATGCGATTTACTTTATATGCATGGTCTCTAGAAAGCCAAACAATGTATGAATTCAAGTGCATGCGTATGGTTTTGACAATACGTGATCAACCAACAACAACAACAACACTATAAGGCTAGTAACTTAAGGAGGAGTTAATACGATTAACTACGTATGTTAGGAATGCATTTGTTTATAGACTTACCTCTACAGTATTGCACATCACTGGCAATTGCTTAGATGTGATATGATATATGCAACTGGCAGTGACACTCTATAACTATCATAGTAGCCTTTGTATTACATACCATGAGTGGATTAACCACTTGCAATGAGAGCCATATAGAGCCTATTTACTCTTTCCTGTGAACAACTGATGTATGCAATTGCAAAGCACCATGTAACAAGAGTGTGTGTATATATTATATGGAAAATCTCTATAGATGAGCAAGCAATAAAGGGATCGATTATGTGCATGCTATGATAGCACTCTTTTGGTATCATGATACTTGATCTGTTTGGTGGTCAATCTTTTATTAAGAGAGAGAGAGGGTTGTGCTAGCTTTGACAATATTTCCAGTTGACTTTTATCCAAATATGAATCAACTATTCACGGAAAACCTTCTGTAACTTGACCATCAACTTACTTAGTGTACATAATCGGCTCCAGGAGTACTAGAGTACTTAATGAACGATGATACAATTTAGCTACTTTGTGTGTGAGCAGAGATGTGTATATGTAGTTACCAACGAGAATAATATTAGTGCACTGTCTACATAGATCTACATACACTACAAAATTAATATAATATGATGATAAGGATAAATAGCCAATGGCACAATCACATTACAGAGTCAAAAGAATAATAGCTGCTATGTGATTGCTTGGATCATAATAATATAATGCTTGAAGTCTGATTAATGCATAGATGTCAATGATTAGTCATGGTGTAATTTGTGATTATAGACATCCATAAATTTAGCATTAATGAAGACCATTATATTGTGAAGATTTAAACACATAAGTGTCAATTTTTCTTTGGTTAAGTAGACCGTTTAGGTGGCTGGATCACCTAGTATGCTTATGAGGCTTATCAAAAACTCTCTGTCCACCATGTTTACATGTTTACGCTTGAGGCATCATAACTCTCGTAGAAAAATAGAGACAAAGGAATGCATGTGTGTACATATCTTTTTTATGGAGGAATTTGCCGATGTGTTTTGGCAGTATGATACTACTTTTGTGGATACATAAATTCTATCATGATATGGCTACAAGTCATGCTAAAATACGTGACTCGTAATCTTCACAGATTCTAATTTACAAGTAGCATGTGGAACATAAGTTATTTGTAGCTGAGTCCATATATAGCTAATCATATTTTTACTCTAAAATTTAGTGTGTTTAGCTGAAGTTAGTCTCAAAACATCAAAAAGCCCTTTTGTAGGTTGAGTAGTTGATATAAGTGGCAGCAAATTGTCTAGATAAACCAAACTAGTGACATAGCAACAACAACAGTGTCTCTGCATGGAAACCTGAAATAAGCAACTATGTGACCTAATTAGACAAAAGCTACTGTCTGTAGTTTAATTTGAGGCATCTTGCGTTTTGGAACTAGCTATAATTATGTGAAGAAACAATGAATAGACAGAGGCAAAAGAGTGTTTGTATGTACATAGTGCATGTTGTAGAGGGAATTTGGAGGTATTTTGGCATTGAAATACATGACTCGTAGTCTTCACAGATTCTAATTTGCAAGTAAGGTCAGTAGAACGTAAATTTTTTGTAACTGAGTCTGTATATAGCTAATCATGGCTTGACTCTAATTTCATTTTCCTCAAGGTACAGAAATCTGGTGTGTTTGGCTGAAGCTAATCTTGACTCAAAACATCAAAATTCTATTGAAAGCCTTTTTGTAAGTTGAGTAGTTACGTGTTTTATGTGGCAGCAAATTGTCTAGATAAACCAACCAGTGACATAGCAATGACAACAGAGTCTCTACATGGAATCCTGAAATAAACATCTTAGACTATGAGAACCATCTGAGCACCCCAACAACTTAAGAAACTGTAAAGTTATGAACATACTCTAGAAATACAGCACAACAACAGGGAAATCTGAACTACATTGTCATTTTCAAGCTTCCATTCGAAATCACTGCACACCATTATGTCTACATTTTAGATACATTAACTTCTCATCAAGATTAATTACAGGAAGACTGATAAGGAGCAAAATAGTTTAAACTGCAAATAGCTATTGGGCTTCTAATTATAAACAACTATGAGAATTTCCCACAGCTTGAAGGAACTAAATTTAGTATACAGTGTACAGCATGGAATTGTGTTGTCGTGTAGCTAGTTTTCGAGCTTCTGTGCGAAGACATTACGTATACATGTTACTGTTGCTATGTCTAGAGTCTGTAGGCAGTGAGGTGCATTTTAAACAAATTAATTCCATGTCAAATTACAAGAAGACTCATTATGGCCAGCAAAGTAGTCAAAATGTAGCAGTCAGTTTCTACATATGGAAGCTTGAAAGTTACATGACAACATAGTTCAGATTTCCATCATGATGTTGTTGCTGAATACACTGTAGTAAGTCGTGGGGCTGCTAAGAATTCTCACAGTTGTTTGGAAACCTATTTTTCTTATTATAGCAAAGTCTGTTTGTTGTTTGAGATGTAGACAATTTACTCTAGACATAGCAACAACAGTAATGTCTTTGCATGGAACCCTAAACTGTACGTGTCCATCATGTGACATAGTATTATTTTCTGCTTTGATTCTCCTCAAGTTGTGAAGCCGTGTTCAGGGTTAGCTGCTTTTGGCAAGATATGCATAAGTAATACAATAAAATCCATACCTGTAGCTATACAGGAAACACAGAAAGTGTTCTACACTTGCAAGCATGCTTATTACAGTCTGAGAAAAAATTGTTTGGCGGTAGCTATAAAAGACCAAAAGACCAATAACTTTGCTGCGCTGATATCACCTCAAGATTTTGCAAACTTTAATCTCTCAAATCAAGTGCAAAAGGAACAGTGTTCAATCCCACATCATTAGTCATAACTGAGGTAAGGATAAAAACTATCAGCATGCAGTATGCATACTTTGTATTCTGTGTATTGCATAATGTCATTACTACCAGATAGCAAGGTTTACGTGTTAATCATACTATTCCACAGATTGAACAACAGGATTCTTGACAGTGCTAGTCATTTTCAACATGAGTATTACGCAAACATTTGACAACTTGAAAACTAGCTACTTCACCACAAATGTAGGAGTGGGAGGATCTGGTGGAACACCTTTCATTTATGGTGATATCGAGGATGAAAAACCATCATCTGGGAATATTGTTCGTTCAATGAAGTTCTGGTATGATGAAAATCTGAAATCAATGTGAGGAATCGAGGTCGAATTATCAAATGGAGTGAAAGCTCACTATGGGAAGAAGGAAGGAAAGGCAACAGATACATTCTACTTTGCATTCGATGAGTATGAAAGAATAACATCGCTCAAAATGTGGTCATCAGATCATGAAAGAAGAAGATGTGGTCGACCGGAGATGTCCACTACATTTAAGAAGCTCACTGTTGACTTGCCCGCAATTGGTGATGTCTACCATGCTGATGAAGGCTCAGGTATACTTTATGGAGTTTTTGGAAGAAGTGGTTGTGACATTGACTGCCTCGGGTTTGCTATGCTTCGTTCAATTGAGCATGCACGACTCACCGACGTACAATATCCTGGACTGCGCAATGACCATATAGCAGTCAGTCCAAAAGCAATAAAAAAGCTGGCCTATGACCATTCCAAGGGGACCAAAGATCAAGTGTTTACACTATCTGGAAAGACAACAGTTGAAGAATCAGAGGAATGGTCTGTTACGAGCGGTCTAGAAATGACCATATCCGCTACCACCTTAGTGGATGCTAGCATTCCTCTTGTTGCAGATGTAAGCATGGAACTGACTGCTTCCCTGTCAACGAGTGTGACTGGGTCATACAGTCAGAGGACAACAAAAACAAGCAAGGAGTCCTATCAATTTCCAGTCACTGCTCGTGCCGGCAAACATGTACAAGCTACTGCAACCTTGTATGAAGGTGTTATTACCCTTTCATACAGTGGTAAGAGGATTTATGAGCTTGATTCAGGCGAAAAGTTTGGTTACAATGCAACAGGAATCTATGGAGGTGTTGCTGTTTCGAGTATTCAAGTTTCTGTGGACGAACTTTGAGAACCAACTAACAATATGGCAATAATTAATAGTTAAACCCAGAAACAATGTATTGAACATAAATTTTGTAGAACTTTATAGCTTGAACTGGTGATAGCAATAGGCAGTTCTTAGAAAGAGTCCCTGAGCACAATAATTTGATTAGCTACTTCTACATTAATTTTATCAAGAACAAAATTTAAACACAAAAACATGTAGTATATTTGTTTGCCACTACCTAGCAAAAATATTAAATTTTTGGTGCCAAATTGCTAGCTATGGGAGTCAGACTTGCATGGGTAAACATAAGGTATAGGCTGAACATGAAAGGGAGTCATGGGGAAACAAAATAATGGATACACTACCTCAATATGCATTCCATGCATTTATATACCCCAAGTGTTAGCATGTGTGTGTGTGTGTATGTGTTTATAGTATGTGTGTATTGTGTGAGTGTAGTAATATTATTATTATGTGTGTCTCTTTGTGTGCAGTTATATGCTGCATGTGTACCTGAGAGATATGAGCATTCACACCACTGCCAATCAAAGCTTATGATATTGCACACATGACTCTATGGCACAGCTGCAGCTCTCTGTTTTCATGCCACACAAACAATATCCATAGTCTATAGTTTAGTCATGAATGAGTATGACTGGGAATGTATGGGCATATCAATCTCATGTATGTATTTATCAAGTGCAAACTCTACAATGTGTAGCATGACTATTGCAATGCAGTCTGTGTGTAAAGCACAGACATATCACATGAATGCATTAATTTTATCAAGTGCATAAATTATATAATTATACTATAGCAACGTACAAATTTTGCAGTGTCTCTGTTGAGCTTAAGAAAATCAGTTGCAGCAGCAGCAGCACATTGGAAGTTTATAAGGCTCAGCAATCTCCCATCGTTCTTCACACTACTATTAATCACCGTCCACCTTGTACAGGGAAGTGACAACTCTTTATGAGTGCTAACTTCTGAAGATGACAATGACCAGTACCCACCTTGGTCCATCTACAATGATACAAGTAAATGGTGTGAGTGCTATAGAAATGAATGTACTGATCGATGACATTATGAAATATACTGAGTATGGCATTTTGTTATGATTTGGCTACTATCTGACATTCAAAGAGGGTGCTTTTCTTATAAGCCTTTTTACATCACCTTTCTCAATTACATTCCATTGATTTATATTCTTTGCTTGATGACCATTACTTGGATTTGCATAAAACTTCATTCCAAAAACATTAAGAAAATTGTATTGTTGTGGAAAAGATGAAATTGCTATCCAAGCATAGTACATGTTTGAAGTGGGATTCTAAAAGCACCATAGTAGATGGTTTTGTAACTATCTTCCTTTTATCATATGCAAAGTTACTATCCACCTCCAACTGGACTGCGTCAATACCCGTGTTCACATACAAAGCAAATAACTCTTCAGTGGAGAGGCAGTTACAACCATACATATATGCCGATCCAGATATTGAATATTATGGTAAAGAACATCTTCCTGCTGTGATTATTTCTTATCTTATGTCTGTTCATCGTTCGACCATTACCAATATTGCTCGCCCTGTATCCCAGTAAACTCTTCGGGTTACTCATTTTTGACGTTCCAATCATAAGTTGTCATATGTGTGCTGCATATTATAATATAATTGTACGTACAGGTGATCGTAGACTATTGTTCAGTTCGATTATGGTTATGTCTCTTTGATCAGTGCAGGCACCACAAAACCGTACAATGTTGCATAGTTATCATCTTTGTGACAATACAGACATGTCTGTGGCACAGCGGCTCTGTGTTATCACGCCACCGTTATAAACAATAAACGCATACTATGCCCATGCTCTCCCAGTCATGATCACATGCATTCTCATTCATGTAACTGAGAGAGCACAGGGATATATCATGCATGCTTTTTAACATGTAGCTACAAATTATATAACACTGTGTCCCGTGATTATCGCAATGCAGTCCTGTAGCCAGGTAAAGCACAGACATATCACATGCATGCATTCAAAGTGCATAAACTATAAATACTATTGCAACATACAAATTTGCAGAATTTTTGTTGAGCAGACTTAATAAAATCAGTTGCAGTAGCAGCATGAAATTTATAAGGTTTAGCAATCTCCTATCATTCTTCATACTACTACCAATCGCCATCAACCTTGTACAAGGAAGTGACAACACTTTATCTTCTGAAGATGACCAGTGCCCAACTTGGTACTTCTATGATGCTACAAATAAACGATGTGAGTGCTATAGCAATGAATATACTGATGACATCGTGAAATGTATTGAGCAAGGCGTTTTGTTACGACTTGGATACTGTATGACATTTGAAGAGGAAGATGGATTTTATGTTGGTCCATGTAATTATTTTGATCTCAGTAAATATAAAAGTTCAGATAAAATCTACTATATAAACCTACCAAGTAACGTTTCTGAGCTCAATCATTATATGTGTACACCACTTAACAGAAAAGGAATCATGTGCGGGCAGTGTATTGATGGGTATGGACCCTCAATCACTTCAGCAGGATATCACTGTAAAAAGTGTTCTGATCAGTACGGGCTACTTCTCTTTGCCTACTTACTTTTGATGTTAGTTGAAGTTGTGTTTATTTATTTCACTGTTTTGTTGCTGAGGCTACACTTAACTTCAGCTCCCATGGTTGCTATTGTACTGTATAGCCAGATACAAGAACGTCTATTTCTTACTGCAAGCAACATTATGCCTGATAGGAATATTAGCCTACTTTGGAAAATTCTGATGGTCTTTTATGGAATTTTTAACTTGAATTTCGTTCGATACATCATTCCTCCATTTTGTGCTTCTCCTATCCTTAAGCCTTATCACATTACCTTTCTCAATTACATTCCATTGATCTATATTCTTTGCTTGATTGCTATTACTTGGATTTGCATAAAAAGTCATTCCAAAAACGTTAAGATAATTGTATTGTTGTGGAACAAGATGAAATTGCTATCCAAGCATATGTGCTTGAAGTGGGATTCTAAAAATACCATAGTAGATGGTTTTGTAACCATATTCCTTCTATCATATGCAAAGTTACTCTTCACCTCCAGCTGGACTGCGTCAATACCTACGTTCACATATAAAGCAAATAACTCTTCAGTGGAGAGGCAGTTACAACCATACATATATGCTGATCCAGATATTGAATATTATGGTAAAGAACATCTTCCTGCTGTGATCATTTCTTATCTTGTGTCTCTGTTCATTGTCCAACCATTGCCAATATTGCTTGCCCTGTATCCCAGTAAACTCTTCAGGTTACTCATTTTTGACCTTCCAATCATAAGTCATCATATGGGCACCATAAATATATTTCTTCACAAGTTTTACAGTTGCTGCAGAGATGGTCTTGATGGTGGAAGAGATATGAGGAGCTTTGTATCAATACACTACTTTGTCTGCTGGTTATCCTTCTTTCTAGATATTGTGCGGGTAGCACTGTCACTGGAGGTGAATGTTAGTGTTGTTGTGTTTGCAGGTTTTGGTTTCTTAATAGCACTTGTACAACCATACAAGACGACTTTTATGAATGTAGCTGACACACTGATCTTAGCAAACCTAGCTCTGTTTTGTCTGTTGCTTAAACAATGTAGTCAGCAAAAAACACGATTGTCATCTGAATCTTGCTACATCTTTTTAAGCATATTGAATATGATCATTCCACTTGCAGTGGTAACAGCAATCACCTGTAGGGTACTTAGAGTGTTAAAGAAATCATCATGCTGTTGGAATAATATCAGAGATGTTCACAATGATGAAGAATTGGAACAAACCAGTTTAGATATAGATGCACATGAGGCACCGAATCTTTTACTGAATTCAGAACAGCACAATCCGGAAAATAATTATGGTAGCACAGAACAGTCCTTGGAACAATCGTATCCATGAATAGCTGAGCATAGTAATAATACTATGTTTGGATAACATTCTTGTATCTATGTTACAGTAGTTATAGACAATATTATTTTATAGCTACATTTCATGCATGCATTTTCAAACACTGATAAAAATTAAGTAGTAATTAGATGTTCTAGCTCATTAATTTTTCACATCAATGTCTGAGTGTGTAGAAACATTCAGAGGTGTAGTCTCATTTACTGCAGCGGCGCTTTTAGGGGCACGAGAACCTGCTGATCGAAGTATGGATAAGATACTGTGAGGACAGAGTCCAGTACAACAGCCATGGTCTGTATCTGGTGTACTGTGCCCTGCATTTTCTGGTGATCCTGTATGGTCTTGTGATTGTGTCCTGTTGCCAGCTTGATGTTCACATTGAGCGAGTATGTCTATGACACGTGAATACAGTTCGGCAATCTTTTCATCCTTGGTTAGATTCTGCCACTGTTCATCACCTCCATTCCTTATGTGAGTTTTCCTGCTTTCTATTGCTGTTTCAAGAGGTTTCTTCTCAAAAAGACTTTTGTACACTACATAAGCTCCAATGAATACAAAAGCAGTTTGGTAGAACCCGAGAAGACGGTTTGAGGCGTCTGTGAATGCCTTACTGATAGGAACAGTAACCAATGCTGCTGTAGTCATTCCTACCAGAAAGACTATCAGTATTGCAAATGCTGGGGTTCCAAAAGCTGATAAATTCTGTATGCGTCTCTCTGGATTGTGAACCCAAAAATTCGACGAAGACCTTCCCCTTCTTCGTTGATTTGAGGCTGTTTCTCTCTAGCAATGATGAGAGCTTCTATATAGGTGCTGTAAGTAAGATCTATTGCACTGAAAAAGGCAAACACCACAAGTATATAATAGATGAACATACTGGTAGCATGGGAAGCATCATTTAGATAAGCAATGGTAATGTATGGAAGATGTACAGTGAAGCTGATCACAGGAGGCAGGATTGATAATGCTAAGAGTAGATACTCTGCACTTTCATCTTCAGCATATTTTAAATTTTGATAATTTCGTATC
The DNA here is from genome assembly GCA_964291365.2 of Stappiaceae bacterium. Classification (GTDB taxonomy): domain Bacteria; phylum Pseudomonadota; class Alphaproteobacteria; order Rhizobiales; family Stappiaceae; genus JBDWFY01. Next base: position 241,017 of record OZ220043.1, on the reverse strand, counting down.
CATTTTCCACAGCTGCAAATCCAACATAGTAACCATAATGCACTAAGAATCGTGTCGAACACAAGCACCATATAAGGAAGTACTTTGTCATCGATATTGCGTGTCTGAAGCACTGGTTTATTTTCTATAAGTGTCTTAATACCAAGAGAATCAAGTACCAGTACGCATACAATCAGTACCCCTGCAGTGACTGCTACGCTGAATATTTTCGACTGGGCATACTTATTGCATCTAGATCGCTTAGATAGTCTCATTAACTTCTTATCCCAGTGATGTGTAACGCGATATGTCCACAGCAAGATTATGGAGATCAATACAACAATTATAAAGCCAGCAATGTAGTATGCTACGATAAAGTCAGCTGTGGAAACTGGGAGAATATCTTCAGTGTCAATTTCGGATCTGGCAAAGTAATTCTCATCAATGCTTGGGTTGAAACTTTTCATTGCAATGAAGTTTTTTAGCTGCAAAATTTAAGAAATTAGTCAAGAAATACTAGTACAAAATTGCTGCTGAAACAATGATAATAGCACCGTAGTTCGTTATACTACACTCAAACTACCCATCCATGCACATAATATTATATATATCTTTGAGATAAGGCCTCACATTCCTTCATCCTTATCAGAAGATCTACTAAACAAGCACTATGTGTATATGGGATAAGCATAGCCTTTAACCCACCCCCTTTCAATAGTCAACTGTCAGGAAAACTACACAATCAAGAACATTCCTGTGGGATGATGTTATCCACCAATCATGCATTCTGATCCATTGAAACTGCAGAGGCTTTTTAAATGCCAGAGTTTAAAGAGCCCACTAACAGTAACACTTTATGAAATTAAAGCCCATCCACAGTCAACTAACCAATCTTAACATATTTTACATACTATATACACAGAGTAGGACAAGTAAGGCATTTCCCATAGCCTAGAGTATTTAAAACATGTATGCTCTGAGTAGTAACTCACTTTCTGAGTCAATAGTCTGAAGGTGACATTAGGTGTAGTAGCACAATCTTGATCAAGTATTAAATTCAATTCTTGTGAGAAAAGCTCTGCTGGCTTTCCAAAGAATAATGATAGATATTGAAATGTAGTGAATTGAAAGAAAAGATACGAAGAATCGTGTGTCCAGTACCAAATTTGAGATTCACTTGTGTTTTCAAACTCATATGTGACCGTAACAAACTCCGGTATGTTTGCTCTCGGAGGAAAAAAGGCATTGGAAAGTCGTTGGATATTATCATCTCTTCCAAGTAACGACTTTTTAAGGGTCAAATAGCACTCAGAACAGCTCTCTTTTCCTGGTAGACAGGCACCAAATGATGCATCATCAGCTTCAACCGTGATCACCACAAGAGTAGTTAAAATTAGAATTGCACCAACTATGAAGTATTTCTTTTCCATTGGCATGTCAGCACTATAGTATTATTACTGTAGCTATGATTAGAATTTTATCCTAGAACACACCCAGTTTTAAAAGGTAAAAAGGGGGTGTAGCTAAGTCACATGTTACATTACAGTAGATAAGCGATCCATTAGATATTCTCTTAGCAACCACATTGTACCCTCCAATGCACTTCAAAACAATGGAACACTAAGATTGTTTTTAGATATGACAGTAGCAGCTATGGCAATGCATAGCTAGCTACAGTATATGTATCTATTTCTGAAATACTAGCTACAGTATTAATTTTATATACTCTGAAAATACACACTCGACCAGCAACTTGCATCAAATATATTATTAATAATTCAGCAAATATAGAATTCAATAATCTCAATTGGAGTACCTTCACCCGCATACCCTTGGTCGGTACATATCCTCATCTCAATAATTATCATGATCTGATTCAGCTGTGGTGGATATAAAAGCTACTTCATTAGTGCTGTGATAGTTAGCCACAATTCACAACTTGATCACTGCCGTGTATGACAGGAAAGTGTTGGTCAACTATCTGCTATAGGAGATCTTCCATACAATGATGGTGAGCTACACATTGTAAGACTAAGTATTTGCAACAGCAAATGGTGTGGCTCAAGAGCTGGAATTTGTTTTCAGGTATAGGCCCCGTAGCTAAATAAGAATCAATCTTCATGGCAAGCTGGATTTGAGTTGTTTGCATAATCCGAAATTTATCATTATCAGGTTGCCTATATTATGGTTAGGGTAGAATGTTCAGAATTATGTCCACAGTATCCCTATAGTCGGGTGTAGCCCCCTTCCAATATTCTAGGAATGGGGCCTGAAAGCTCACCTAAATTTCCAGCCTAGTATTAAATAATTATTACAATTTAGACATTTTTTCTAGACATGAATATCGTTAATATTACACTATGGTCAGACAGCTATGCAGCTGTTAATCCTCCAAACTTTATATTATAATAGTCAGTATTATAGCTAGCTATAGCCTAAGACTACACAGCCGCAGAAACACTATAGGTCACGATATATAATATACAGGAAGTATTAATATGTAAAAGACCTCTGCCCAGCAACCCTTAAGCCTGCATCTCTCTTCAACAAGACTGTGGCAATACTGATCATACTTACAGGAAACATAGCAATATATACGAGGAAGTGACATAATATTACACAATAGTTACATGAGGAAGTTGAATTAATTGAGTCAATAGTTACACAGTATATACGTTCATTACAAATACATAGCTACAGCTATAATTAGTCCACTGGTTATAATAGTAGTAATCATCATTATTAACCTCACATTGATTTTTCTGACAGATGATCACAATCTTCTTGTACCTAATTCTCTTGTGCCTTGGTGCAGCTGTTGCAAGTGAGGTAGCCTACTTCATCAGGCCCTCATCAAATCAAATCAATGCAGAATGTGTGGATAGTAATCTCACCCTATCTCAATTTGTTGACAACTCCATAGATTATCTCAATAATGATACGAGATTGATTTTTTCACCTGGAATTCACACTTTAGAATCAGAACTTACTGTTGAAAATGTTCTTTCATTCTCCATATTTGTGGATCCCATCTCTTCATCAAAGGCTATAATAGTTTGTGGTACCAATGCAAGGTTTGCATTTAACAATGTTAGCACCGTAACTCTAAGTGAGTTGGATTTTGTTGAATGTTTCAGGAATGACGTAGTATCTGTTTCTCAATTTCGACTTGAAAATTCCGCATTCTTTGCCAATGGTCAGGCAATAGTCAATGGTACAGTATTGACCATAGAGGAGAGTGTTGCATATCTAGACAGGGTGGTGTTTTCATCTATTGTAGATGCACCACCACGGGTACAAGAGCTTACATACCCAGAAAATTGTACTGCAGCCACATTTTTAACCTTGGAAAGCATAATTGGAATTTTATTGAAAAGAAGTAGCATTAGTATCATCCAAAGTCTGTTTGAGGGAAACAACGTGAGCCCGGTCGGTGGAATAATATACGATGAATTTGGAAGTACTATAACAATCATTAATACCACATTTGTCAACAACAGTGTGAGTGACTATTTTACCTATTGCAACATCGGCAGTGGCATTGTATGCCATGGAAGTACAATAAATATTCACGACAGCATATTTGTACAAAATGTACAACCGATAATTTTTGGAGACAATGCCAGCAATATACACATTACTCATACTAAATTTGTCTACAACAGTGCTAGTGTATATCCCACAGTACACGTGGATAGTGCTATCTTGGTCATTAGTCATAGCACATTCATGAACAACACTGGTTTTGTTCTGCATGCTTGGTACACAATGTGAGCATCAGTTGTAGTGAATTTGTCGGAAATAATGAATACTTTACAGTGTATATGTATGGTGGAGTGATCATCAACATTGATCATAGTAAGTTTATGAACAACATAGGATCATATTCCATTCTGAGAGCTGTGAATACAAATATGATAAGTATTACTTACAGCGAATTTGTCAACAACAATGTAACGTGTTCATCTGATCCCCTAATTGAACTCACTCTAACTGGTTTTGTGGTCTATCTTGAAGGAGATGTGATCATAATGAGTTTAAGCTCATTTACCAACAACAGAGTCAGTGATGCAGTAGTGTGTATATGTTACTTTATTACAGCTAAGAATTTAACTAACAATGTGTTCCTCAACAATGGTGCATTATATGAAATTTATATCAATTTAGTCTGCAGACCAGGTCTTGGACTTTCTTTGGGCAGTCAATCTCGTTGTATTCAGTGCACTGAGCACTGGCACCTAGATCTGATAGGAATAGTGATAGCTGTTTTTTTAGCTGGTATAGCTTTAGTTATCTTTATGTTAGCTCTCAACATGACGGTTGCTGTTGGTACTCTCAATGGAATACTCTTCTATGCTAATATTGTAGCTGCAAATGCTGATACTTATTTTTTGCCATTCACAACTCCAAATTTTGCCACAGTCTTTATATCGTGACTTAATCTTGATATTGGCTTTGATATTTGCTTTGCATTTGAACAGGCAATTCAGGTTTACAAGGCCTTACTGCAAATAGCCTTTCCTGCCTATGTTATCTTTCTCGTCATCTTTGTGATAGTAGCCAGTGAATGTTCATCCAGATTTATGATGTTTATGTGTGCATAAACAACGGTTAATAGCATCAAGCCGACATAAAGAGCACATTTGCCCATGACGTTTTGCGCATGCGCATACGTCACTCTAACATACATTTATTCTAAATAAAGCACACTTTAACTGTGCAACAACTCCTGCGTGCAAGAAGAACATCGCAGTGGAAGAATCTTTGAGTCACCTTGCCACCGAGCAGCGAGAACGAACTAACTTCCAACGTGGCCAGAAAGCTTAAGATAAGCTAATTCCATGGTCAACGCATGCAGGAGACGATCATATTCGGAGAGTCACTACTTGAACAGGCTGGTCTCCGAACATACTGCAATGATTTCCAATGAGCGAATACGTGAATCGTTGATCCACCCATACCCTGCTAAATAACATGAAGCTCTCCAAGGGGTTGTCATGATCCATTTCAGCAAAGATACTTAATATGCAACTCTCCCGTGCTCCTCAATATAAGCTGATCGTTCATAATATGATTATGATCAGTCTCAGAGAACTGGGAACAATCCCACTAGTCCAACTGTTGGTAACCATGTCTTGCTCTGTCAGCATGGAACCGACAGTACCATTAACCTGATGATGACACGATGCTGCGGTAGTGTTACTGACACATACTACAACGGCACCCATCCAAATGGTCCGTAAGTTAGCCTCTAACGACTAGAGTTCATTTAGCTTGTTATGTCCACCAAGGGGGGGACACTACATAAGCGCCTGTACTTCCACCCGCGATCGCGGTCAAGATCTTGACCCAGCAAATTTTCATGCTTGACCCCTTGACCGCACCGAAAATCTGGCCTTGACCCTTGACTATCGAGCATTAACCACGCCCATCGATCGCCTGGAGAGACTTTGACCGCTCTTAAGCTTCCCCCGATTCCTAGCTTGACCGCTTGACCAGCTTCAAAATTTCGCCTTGACCGCTTGATCTCACTTTGACCCCGGTCGCGGGTGGGAGTACAGTCGCCTATGCAGTGTCCCCCCCTTGTCCACGGGCGGCATACATGGCCATGATGGATATTCTTAGCAAATTCAAACGCAGTGGCAAAGCCATAGATCTCAGTACATTTGCCATGGTACATGTACTTACATGTACAACACCACGTGTATACATATACATGTACATAGGCAATGCATTTGGCATACACAATTTAGACTCAGAGTTACCCGGACTCTAATGTCCGGAGCTGTCTTGTTTTTCAGTACTCCCCAGCATCTACCGTCCCAAATAATACGGTTTCAATGGGGAATTTAATTAGGTTTCTGCTACCTGTTTGCACTCCTCATGGCCATGTAGCCCGCGATCATCTTACAAAATTCGCAGAATCACCAATAAATCCATCTGGGCAAGCAGACCCACTCAAAGCCTGGAATCAGAGGATTTGTGTAATGTGAAATGCCAGTATTCCCACTTTCACTTTCATGCACGACTCACCAATGTACAATATCCTGGACTGCGCAATGACCGTATAGCAGTCAGTCCAAAAGCAATAAAAAAGCTGGCCTATGACAATTCCAAGGGAACCAAAGATCAAGTGTTTACACTATCTGGAAAGACAACAGTTGAAGAATCAGAGGAATGGTCTGTTACGAGCAGACTAGAAATGACCATATCCGCTACCACCTCAGTGGATGCTAGCATTCCTCTCGTTGCAGATGTAAGCGTGGAACTGACTGCTTCCCTGTCGACGAGTGTGACTGGGTCATACAGTCAGAGGACAACAAAAACAAGCGAGGAGTCCTTTCAATTTCCAGTCACTGCTCGTGCCGGCAAACATGTACAAGCTACTGCAACCTTGTATGAAGGTGTTATTACCCTTTCATACAGTGGTAAGAGGATTTACGAGCTTGATTCAGGCAAAAAGTTTGGTTACAATGTAACAGGAATCTATGGAGGTGTTGCTGTTTCGAGTCTTCAAGTTTCTGTGGACGAACTTTGAGAACCAACTAACAATATGGCAATAATTAATAGTTAAACCCAGAAACAATGTATTGAACATAAATTTTGTAGAACTTTATAGCTTGAACTGGTGATAGCAATAGGCAGTTCTTAGAAAGAGTCCCTGAGCACAATAATTTGATTAGCTACTTCTATATTAATTTTATCAAGAACAAAATTTAAACACAAAAACATGTAGTATGTTTGTTTGCCACTGCCTAGCAAAAATATTAAATTTTTGGTGCCAAATTGCTAATTATGGGAGTCAGACTTAAGTGGGTAAACATAAGGTCTAGATTGAACATGAAAGGGAGTCATAGGGAAACAAAATAATAGATACACTACCTCAATATGCATTCCATGCATGCATATACCCCAAGTGTTAGCATGTGTGTGTGTGTGTATGTGTTTATAGTATGTGTGTATTGTGTGAGTGTAGTAATATTATTATTATTATGTGTGTCTCTATATGTGTGCAGTTATATGCTGCATGTGTACCTGAGAGATATGAGCATTCACACCACTGCCAATCAAAGCTTATGATATTGCACACATGACTCTATGGCACAGCTGCAGCTCTCTGTTTTCATGCCACACAAACAATATCCATAGTTTATAGTTTAGTCATGAATGAGTATGACTGGGAAAGTATGCATGGGTATATCAATCTCATGCATGTATTTATCAAGTGCAAACTCTACAATGTGTAGCATGACTATTGCAATGCAGTCTGTGTGTAAAGCACAGACATATCACATGAATGCATTAATTTTATCAAGTGCATAAATTATATATACTATAGCAACGTACAAATTTTGCAGTGTCTCTGTTGAGCTTAAGAAAATCAGTTGCAGCAGCAGCAGCACATTGGAAGTTTATAAGGCTCAGCAACCTCCCATCGTTCTTCACACTACTATTAATCACCGTCCACCTTGTACAGGGAAGTGACAACTCTTTATGAGTGCTAACTTCTGAAGATGACAATGACCAGTACCCACCTTGGTCCATCTACAATGATACAAGTAAATGGTGTGAGTGCTATAGAAATGAATGTACTGATCGATGACATTATGAAATGTACTGAGCATGGCATTTTGTTATGATTTGGCTACTATCTGACATTCAAAGAGGGTGCTTTTCTTAAAATCTTTTTACATCACCTTTCTCAATTACATTCCATTGATTTATATTCTTTGCTTGATGACCATTACTTGGATTTGCATAAAATTTCATTCCAAAAACATTAAGAAAATTGTATTGTTGTGGAAAAAGATGAAATTGCTATCCAAGCATAGTACATGTTTGAAGTGGGATTCTAAAAGCACCATAGTAGATGGTTTTGTAACTATCTTCCTTCTATCATATGCAAAGTTACTATCCACCTCCAACTGGACTGCGTCAATACCCGTGTTCACATACAAAGCAAATAACTCTTTAGTGGGGAGGCAGTTACAACCATACATATATGCCGATCCAGATATTGAATATTATGGTAAAGAACATCTTCCTGCTGTGATTATTTCTTATCTTATGTCTGTTCATCGTTCGACCATTACCAATATTGATCGCCCTGTATCCCAGTAAACTCTTCGGGTTACTCATTTTTGACGTTCCAATCATAAGTTGTCATATGTGTGCTGCATATTATGATATAATTGTATGTACAGGTGATCATAGACTATTGTTCAGTTCGATTATGGTTATGTCTCTTTGATCAGTGCAGGCACCACAAAACCGTACAATGTTGCATAGTTATCATCTTTGTGACAATACAGACATGTCTGTGGCACAGTGGCTCTGTGTTATCACGCCACCGTTATAAACAATAAACGCATACTATGCCCGTGCTCTCCCAGTCACATGCATTCTCATTCATGTAGCTGAGAGAGCACAGGGATATATCATGCATGCGTTTTATCATGTAGCTATAAGTAATAGTTATACCACGGTCACCAGGGATTTATCGCGGAAAACCATCCGATCCCGAGGGCGCAGCCCGAGGGAGAGGTGTGGTTTTCCGCGATAAATCCATGGTGACCGTGGTATAGGTATTATATATCCTGCTCCTGATTGGTCCACGGAATTCTCTCCATGGAAACAAGTAGAAGTAATATCAAAGACACCTTCAAACAAAGAAACACTCGAGCAAACTTGTCTCCTGTAGAATATGCTGCACTGAGTGACTGGACTGGTAGGAACGAACCGTACATACGACGATGATAGAGCTACTGACACAACCAAATTTTGACTGCCACACCAGTTGAAGCTATTAGCCAGCTCTGGAACCACTGGGCATACTACCGTTCTTCCTTTGGATAGGTAAGTAGCTTCTTGAAGTGAACACTCGTAGTCTAGCTATAGCGCTCAGTATAGCACTGTTTGTACACGTGGCTGTGTGGCAGATAGATCGAGCGATAACTAATAGCATCCTGTTGAGTATTAATAATAGTACATCTGCTTCCTGCATCTATGTAAACAATGGTCTACTCACTCTTTTCTGTATCTCTGCGATGGTTTGAGCAAGCTGTTCAGCCTTGTTGCTATGCGAGATGAGCTCTAAAACAAGCGCTCTCATTGGCCAGTCACTTACAAGTAATTGCCAGAGGGAGGGATTTATCAGTGATATTTCCTGGTGAATATCACAGTTATACCATGGCTGTTACCTAGGATACAAGGCTGAGTAGGATATATGTTATATAACACTCTGTACGTCCCGTGATTATTGCGATGCAGTCCTGTAGCCAGGTAAAGCACAGACATATCACATGCATGCATTTGAAGTGCATAAACTATAAATACTATTGCAACATACAAATTTGCAGAATTTTTGTTGAGCGGACTTAAGTTACAGTAGCAGCATGAAATTTATAAGGTTTAGCAATCTCCTATCATTCTTCGTACTACTACCAATCGCCATCAGCCTTGTACAAGGAAGTGACAAAACTTTATCTTCTGAAGATGACCAGTGCCCACCTTGGTCCTTCTACAATACTACAAGTAAACGATGTGAGTGCTATAGCAATGAATATACTGATGACATCGTGAAATGTACTGAGCAAGGCATTTTGTTACGATTTGGATACTGTATGACATTTGAAGAGGAAGATGGATTTTATGTTGGTCCATGTAATTATTTTGATCTCAGTAAATATAAAAGTTCAGATAAAATCTACTACATAAACCTACCAAGTAACGTTTTTGAGCTCAATCATTATATGTGTACACCACTTAACAGAAAAGGAATCATGTGCGGGCAGTGTATTGATGGGTATGGACCCTCAATCACTTCAGCAGGATATCACTGTAAAAAGTGTTCTGATCACAACTGGCTACTTCTCTTTGCCTACTTACTTTTGATGTTAGTTGAAGTTGTGTTTATTTATTTCACTGTTTTGTTGCTGAGGCTACACTTAACTTCAGCTCCCATGGTTGCTATTGTACTGTATAGCCAGATACAAGAAGTTCTATTTCTTACAGCAAGCAACACTATGCCTGATAGGAATATTAGCCTACTTTGGAAATTTCTGATGGTCTTTTATGGGATTTTTAACTTGAATTTGGTTCGATACATCATTCCTCCATTTTGTGCTTCTCCTCACCTTAAGCCTTATCACATCACCTTTCTCAATTACATTCCATTGATTTATATTCTTTGCTTGATGACCATTACTTGGATTTGCATAAAACTTCATTCCAAAAACATTAAGATAATTGTATTGTTGTGGAAAAAGATGAAATTGCTATCCAAGCATATATGCTTGAAATGGGATTCCAAAAATACCATAGTAGATGGTTTTGTAACCATCTTCCTTCTATCATATGCAAAGTTACTATTCACCTCCAACTGGACTGCGTCAATATCTGTGTTCACATATAAAGCAAATAACTCTTCAGTGGAGAGCCAGTTACAACCACACATATATGGTGATCCAGATATTGAATATTATGGTAAAGAACATCTTCCTGCCGTGATCATTTCTTATCTCGTGTCTCTGTTCATTGTCCAACCATTACCAATATTGCTTGCCCTGTATCCCAGTAAATTCTTCAGGTTACTCATTTTTGACCTTCCAATCATAAGTCGACATATGGGTGCCATAAATATATTTCTTCACAAGTTTTACAGTTGCTGCAGAGATGGTCTTGATGGTGGAAGAGATATGAGAAGCTTTGTATCAATACACTACTTTGTCTGCTGGTTATTTGTCTATCTAGATATTGTGCTTGTAGCACTGTCACTGGAGGTGAATGTTGGTGTCATGGTGTTTGCAGGTTTTGGTTTCCTAATAGCAATTGTACAACCATACAAGACGACTTTTATGAATGTAGCTGACACACTGATCTTAGCAAACCTAGCTCTGTTTTGTCTGTTGCTTAAACAATGTAGTCAGCAAAAAACACGATTGTCATCTGAATCTTGCTATATCTTTTTAAGCATATTGAATATGATCATTCCACTTGCAGTGGTAACGGCAATCACCTGTAGGGTATTTAGAGTGCTAAAGAAATCATCATGCTGTCGGAATAATATCAGAGATGTTCACAATGATGAAGAATTGGAACAAACCAGTTTAGATATAGATGCACATGAGGCACCGAATCATTTACTGAATTCAGAACAGCGCAATCAGGAAAATAATTATGGTAGCACAGAACAGTCCTTGGAACAATCGTATCCATGAATAGCTGAGCATAGTAATAATACTATGTTTGGATAACATTCTTGTATCTATGTAATTATAGACAATATTATTTTATAGCTACATTTCATGCATGCATTTTCAAACACTGATAAAAATTAAGTAGTAATTGGATGTTCTAGCTCATTCATTTTTCACATCAATGTCTGAGTGTGTAGGAACATTCAGAGGTGTAGTCTCATTTACTGCAGCAGCGCTTTTTGGGGCACGAGAACCTGCTGATCGAAGTATGGATAAGATACTGTGAGAACAGAGTCCAGTACAACAGCCATGGTCTGTATCTGGTGCACTGTGCCCTGCATCTTCTGGTGATCCTGTATGGTCTTGTGATTGTGTCCTGTTGCCAGCTTGATGTTCACATTGAGCGAGTATGTCTATGACACGTGAATACAGTTCGGTAATCTTTTCATCCTTGGTTAGATTCTGCCACTGTTCATCACCTCCATTCCTTATGTGAGTTTTCCTGCTTTCTATTGCTGTTTCAAGAGGTTTCTTCTCAAAAAGACTTTTGTACACTACATAAGCTCCAATGAATACAAAAGCAGTTTAGTAGAACCCGAGAAGACGGTTTGAGGCATCTGTGAATGCCTTACTGATAGGAACAGTAACCAATGCTGCTGTAGTCATTCCTACCAGAAAGACTATCAGTATTGCAAATGCTGGGGTTCCAAAAGCTGATAAATTCTGTATGCGTCTCTCTGGATTGTGAAACCCAAAAATTCGACGAAGACCTTCCCCTTCTTCATTGATTTGAGGCTGTTTCTCTCTAGCAATGATGAGAGCTTCTATATAGGTGCTGTAAGTAAGATCTATTGCACTGAAAAAGGCAAACACCACAAGTATATAATAGATGAACATACTGGTAGCATGGGAAGCATCATTTAGATAAGCAATGGTAATGTATGGAAGATGTACAGTGAAGCTGATCACAGGAGGCAGTATTGATAATGCTAAGAGTAGATACTCTGCACTTTCATCTTCAGCATATTTTAAATTTTGATAATTTCGTATCCATTTTCCACAGCTGCAAATCCAACATAGTAACCATAATGCACTAAGAATCGTGTCGAACACAAGTACCATATAAGGAAGTACTTTGTCATCAATATTGCGTGTCTGAAGGACTGGTTTATTTTCTATAAGTGTCTTAATACCAAGAGAATCAAGTACCAGTATGCATACAATCAGTACACCTGCAGTGACTGCTACACTGAATATTTTCGACTGGGCATACTTATTGCATCTAGATCGCTTAGATAGTCTCATTAACTTCTTATCCCAGTGATGTGTAACGCGATACGTCCACAGCAAGATTATGGAGATCAATACAACAATTATAAAGCCAGCAATGTAGTATGCTACGATAAAGTCAGCTGTGGAAACTGGGAGAATATCTTCAGTGTCAATTTCAGATCTGGCAAAGTAATTCTCATCAATGCTTGGGTTGAAACTTTTCATTGCAATGAAGTTTTTTAGCTGCAAAATTTAAGAAATTAGTCAAGAAATACTAGTACAAAATTGCTGCTGAAACAATGATAATAGCACCGTAGTTCAAGTTATACTACACTCAAACTACCCATCCATGCACATAATAATTATTATATATATCTTTGAGATAAGGCCTCACATTCCTTCATCCTTATCAGAAGATCTACTAAACAAGCACTATGTGTATATGGGATAAGCATAGCCTTTAACCCACCCCTTTCAATAGTCAACTGTCAGGAAAACTACACAATCAAGAACATTCCTGTGGGATGATGTTATCCACCAATCATGCATTCGGATTCATTGAAACTGTAGAGGCTTTTTAAATGCCAGAGTTTAAAGAGCCCACTAACAGTAACACTTTATGAAACTAAAGCCTATCCACAATCAACTAATCAATCATTCCTACTTCATAGGCGTAGGAACCGGGGGGGGGGGGGGGGGGGGGGGGGGGGGGGGGGGGGGGGGGGGGGGGGGCCAGGGGGGCCATGGCCCCCCCAACCATCTGACTGACTAGTGGGCCAGAGAGCCCAAAGATAGGGTCCGCAAGGTGAAAAATTGACCTCCGAATTTCGGACAAATTACAGCTGGTACTTCAAGAGCTCATCGTTGCTTAATCAACTGCACCCCCAACCCCCTCTCCAGAGCTTCTTTTGGCGGAGAACTGCACGAGCTGCACGATTTTGCCGCTCGATCGAACATTGAAGTGGGCGTGGTCGGGAGTGACGCGACAAAGTAATTAAGCGCGCATCTAGCCTAGGTGTTGGCACTTCATGAGCACCCCTGTGGACCAGCAAAGGGCTTCGTTTCTGGAGCTGGGAGGCCTCTTTTATCCGTAGGTGAGCGAAAAATGGAGAGATCCGAGGGGAATAGTCGGGTATTGCGGTTAAAGGGATTTTGCATAGCGATCCCTACCACTTGCGTTTTGTGGGGCATGGTCCACATATTGCATGCAGCGAATGACGAGAGATTCTGTGAACCCTTGCCATCTGGCTGGGAGCACTGTAATTTCATCTATTGAGCGTATAAGTAGTGATGTCCAACCAAAAATGAAACCTTAGAAATGCAATTTGCACATATATCTCACAGAACTAAAAATTTCTGCCGATCATTTTAGTGAAAGTTTCATCTTCATATCTTGTTCCTGAGTGAAGTTATGACTATAAGTTTGCATTGAAGTCTAGAAATTTTGTTATGGAAATTTTAATACAAAATATGGCACCGTGAGCCTTCAATGTATGTGCTTATAGCCAATAGCTATAGTTGATTACAAGGTTTGTCTTAACTTTTGTTTGGAATAAGATATTGAAACGAAACTTTCACCAACTTAATCAGGATGACATGCACATTCACTACAACTGCATAAGCAAACCACGGCTCCACATATATGGCTTCCAACAACATTACAAAGCAGGAGAATTGCTTTCTGAGCTCTCACTGTGAATACTTTACAACAAACACACTTTCTAATGGATTCCTTACGACTACCAGATGTACAAAGGGTATGTGAAGGCTAAACAATTCTGAACCACCCATAGATTTTTACAGGTTGAACATCGCTAGTATAAGCTTACACATACAAGGCCGTGACATTACCTACATATTCCACAGTGTAGGAAGTCAAACATGGAAGCACCAACCTACCAACAGCTCATTCAGATGTTGAGCAAGGCAGAAAGTGAGGCTGGTGATGATTCTGGGAGTCTACCGACATTTTGAGTAACACCGGTGAACGGGTCTAATCTGCCGCTGGTGCTTAATGGGGCCAGCAATTCTCCTCACAGTCTCCAAAAACAATCCAAGTCTTCCTATACTCGGATGTGAGGGAACGCCAAGAAAACTTGGCAGTAAGGAGCTCAGCCACAGATGCTGCACCATCACCAGCCTCACTTTCTGCCTTGCTCAACATCTGAATGAGCTGTTGGTAGGTCAGTGTTGCCATATTTGACCTCCTACACTCCAGAATAAGTGGGTAATATCACCTTATATGTGTATACGCTCAATAGATGAAACTACAGTGATCCCAGCCAGATGGCAAGGGTTCACAGAATCTCTCGTCATTCGCTGCATGCAATATGTGGACCATGCCCCACAAAACGCAAGTGGTAGGGATCGCTATGCATCACCACTTTAACCGCAATACCGACTATTCCCCTCGGATCTCTCCATTTTTCACTCACCTACGGATAAAAGAGGCCTCCCAGCTCCAGAAACGAAGCCCTTTGCTGGTCCACAGGGGTGCTCATGAAGTGCCAACACCTATAGGCTAAATGCGCGCTTAATTAGAACAAAACTTTGTCGCGTCACTCCCGACCACGCCCACTTCAATGTTCGATCGAGCGGCAAAATCGCGCAGCTCGTGCAGTTCTCCGCCAAAAGAAGCTCTGGAGAGGGGGTTGGGGGTGCAGTTGATTAAGCAACGATGAGCTCTTGAAGTGCCAGCTGTAATTTGTTCGAAATTCGGAGGTCAATTTTTCACCTTGCGGACCCTACCAAAGATACAGCCTCTCAACAGACAATTCAGCAAAAACATAAACTTTTCATGAATAAATAGCTACAAACTATCCTCTGGTTGACTTACTGCTCGTTCTACGGACAAGAAATCTTGCCTGTCTGTCCTAACAGTCTCGTTGATGCAAAAAAATGGGCGTGGTTTGAACGAAATGTGGGCGTGGTCAAAATTTTTTGGCGCGCTTTGCGCGCAAATATCACTATGGCCCCTCAACCTTCAACATGTTCCTACGCCTATGCTACTTAACATATTTTACATACTATATACACAGAGTAGGACAAGTAAGGCATTTCCCATAGCCTAGAGTATTTAAGACATGTATGCTCTGAGTAGTAACTCACTCTCTGAGTCAATAGTCTGAAGGTGACATTAGGTGTAGTAGCACAATCTTGATCAAGTATTAAATTCAATTCTTGTGAGAAAAGCTCTGCTGGCTTTCCAAAGAATAATGATAGATATTGAAATGTAGTGAATTGAAAGAAAAGATACGAAGAATCGTGTGTCCAGTACCAAATTTGAGATTCACTTGTGTTTTCAAACTCATATGTGACCGTAACAAACTCCGGTATGTTTGCTCTAGGAGGAAAAAAGGCATTGGAAAGTCGTTGGATGTTATCATCTCTTCCAAGTAATGACTTTTTAAGGGTCAAATAGCACTCAGAACAGCTCTCTTTTCCTGGTAGACAGGCACCAAATGATGCCTCATCAGCTTCAACCGTGATCACCACAAGAGTAGTTAAAATTAGAATTGCACCAACTATGAAGTATTTCTTTTCCATTGGCATGTCAGCAATATAGTATTATTGCTGTAGCTATGATTAGAATTTTGTCGTAGAACACACCCAGTTTTGTAAAGGTAAAAAGGGGGTGTAGCTAAGTCACATGTTACATTACAGTAGATAAGCGATCCATTAGATATTCTCTTAGCAACCACATTGTACCCTCCAATGCATTTCAAAACAATAGAACACTAAGATTGTTTTTAGATATGACAGTAGCAGATATGGCAATGCATTGCTAGCTACAGTATATGTATCTGTTTCTGAAATACTAGCTACAGTATTAATTTTGTATACTCTGAAAATACACACTAGACCAGCAACTTGCATCAAATATATTATTAATAGTTCAGCAAATATAGAATTCAATTGGAGTACCTTCGCCCGCATACCCTTGGTTGGTACATATCCTCATCTCAATAATTATCATGATCTGATTCAGCTGTGGTGGATGGCAGCTGCTTCAAGAACCATAGAGGGTTGTTTAGAGAGCAGTAAGTGTTGTTTGCTCTGCAACGAGCTTCATCCCACAGAGGATCGTCACTATTGAGTCCAGGATACCAAGTTCATACAGAAGTCCAGCAAAGCTAGGTGGTTGTGATGCAGATGCAGAATAGGAGAAAAGCTCTGCTGGCTTTCCAAAGAATAATGACAGTATTGAAGCTTTGTATCAATAATATACTTTGTCACTGGCTAATCTTCTTTCTAGGTATTACACTGTCACTGGTCACCAGGATATGCAACTGTTAGTGTCATTGTGTTCACAATTTTTGGCCGGGTTTCCTAGCTGCACCTAGCTCTGTTTTCGAATTTAGTCACTCGGGGGGGAAACAACGCCTAGCTGAGACTTGCTATAGTATGGTGGCAAGAGTGCTATACTTTGTTTTCACTGCAATAGCCTAATTATTATGATCTTATTCTCAGACTATTGAATATAATTTCTTGTATATACTATATACTCTAGCTAAGACAAAAGTAAGCGATCAACAACTTAAGTATATGTATTTAGCTACTAGCTAACAGTAGACTATACATGATAGTACAAATTCCAATCTTCCAAAACCTTGTAGTATTATGGGTCTTCATCAGCCACCTCTTGCTGTTGTATAAGTGAAAGATGTTTATCATTCACAGAATCCTCTATAGGTTCTATTGGTTTTTCTATTGCAATAATGTCAACAAATCTATCATAAAATTGTTCCATTTTTTCATCCTTTGACAGTTGATGCCATTTTAAATCAGTCTTGATTGAATCACTTGGTATAAGTTTATCTCTTTTCTTGATCACGGAATCAAGTGTGGGTTTTTTCTCGAAAAAGTTCCGATATACAAGATAGGCTCCAATTAGAACAATATGAGGTTGATAGAATCGGAGGGTATGCACCCATTTTCCAATTATGGTACTATATACTCTATGTGATTAGAAGCAAGTGCATCTCAGATAACCCATGTTAGGTTAACACGACCCTTCAGGTGGCTCATACGCTCCTGACATGACCCATCAGTGTTTGTAGTGGCATGCATGCAGTTACTGTTGCGTAACTGCAATAAAAGTAAGATTTCCTACACTTTTGTACCTAAGGAAATGTGTAGGAAACACTACATTATAGAGCAAATTTCAGGAAGTTTACATGAAATTTCGGCTCTATAGTGTACATTAGGAGATTCAACTTTTTCTGTAGTGTATATAAAAGCTAGCCTCGTTCCCAGGCCCATTCCCAGCTTTTCAATGTTGCACGCTGAAAAGCGGGAGGGTCTGGTATCAGAAATCACGTGCGCGATGTCGATTGTTACGCAACAATCAAGCAAAATATGGACACTAAACAAAGCCACCGTTCTGGGCTAAGTTTGTGTCAGAGCTCTTCAATCGCTACTCTTTTGTGAACTAAAAGGATCATACTACACTCGACAGCAAGCGTTTGGATCGTACCTCTCGATCGTTGGTGACAAGAGCCCTCCAAATCTCGGTGACCTTTGGTGCACCCAGCTTGCTGGTAGGTACAGGGTCTCTCTACGGCCCGGTCTCTCTACGCGTTACGTCACGCACGTGACTTCTGATACCAGGCCCTCCCGCTTTTCAGCGTGCAACATTGAAAAGCTGGGAATGGGCCTGGGAACGAGGCTATATAAAAGCTACTTCTGTGATAGCTAGCCACAATTCACAACTTGATCACTGCTGTGTATGACAGGAAAGTGTTGGTCAACTATCTGCTATAGGAGATCTTCCATACAATGATGGTGAGCTACACATTGTAAGACTAAGTATTTGCAACAGCAAATGGTGTGGCTCAAGAGCTGGAATTTGTTTTCAGGTATAGGCCCCATAGCTAAATAAGAATCAATCTTCATGGCAAGCTGGATTTGAGTTGTTTAAATAATCCAAAGTTTATCATTATCAGGTTGCCTATATTATGGTTAGGGTAGAATGTTCAGAATTATGTCCACAGTATCCCTATAGTCGGGTGTAGCTCCCTTCCAATATTCTAGGAATGGGGCCTGAGAGCTCACCTAAATTTCCAGCCTAGTATTAAATAATTATTACAATTTAGACATTTTTTTCTAGACATGAATATCGTTAATATTACACTATGGTCAGACAGCTATGTAGCTGTTAATCCTCCAAACTTTATATTATAATAGTCAGTATTATAGCTAGCTATAGCCTAAGACTACACAGCCGCAGAAACACTATAGGTCACGATATATAATATACAGGAAGTATTAATATGTAAAAGACCTCTGCCCAGCAACCCTTAAGCCTGCATCTCTCTTCAACAAGACTATGGCAATACTGATCATACTTACAGGAAACATAGCAATATATACAAGGAAGTGACATAATATTACACAATAATTACATGAGGAAGTTGAATTAATTGAGTCAATAGTTACACAGTACATACGTTCATTACAAATACATAGCTACAGCTATAATTAGTCGACTGGTTATAATAGTAATCATCATCATTATTAACCTCACATTGATTTTTCTGACAGATGATCACAATCTTCTTGCACCTAATTCTCTTGTGCCTTGGTGCAGCTGTTGCAAGTGAGGTAGCCTACTTCATCAGGCCCTCATCAAATCAAATCAATGCAGAATGTGTGGATAGTAATCTCACCCTATCTCAATTTGTTGACAACTCCATAGATTATCTCAATAATGATACGAGATTGATTTTTTCACCTGGAATTCACACTTTAGAATCAGAACTTACTGTTGAAAATGTTCTTTCATTCTCCATATTTGTGGATCCCATCTCTTCATCAAAGGCTACAATAGTTTGTGGTACCAATGCAAGGTTTGCATTTAACAATGTTAGCACCGTAACTCTAAGTGAGTTGGAATTTGTTGAATGTTTCAGGAATGATGTAGTATCTGTTTCTCAATTTCGACTTGAAAATTCCGCATTCTTTGGCAATGGTCAGGCAATAGTCAATGGTACAGTATTGACCATAGAGGAGAGTGTTGCATATCTAGACAGGGTGGTGTTTTCATTTATTGTAGATGCACCACCATGGGTACAAGAGCTTACATACCCAGAAAATTGTACTGCAGCCACATTTTTAACCTTAGAAAGCGTAATTGGAATTTTATTGAAAAGAAGTAGCATTAGTATCATCCAAAGTCTGTTTGAAGCACTGGCACCTAGATCTGATAGGAATAGCGATACCTGGTTTTTTTAGCTGGTATAGCTTTAGTTATCTTTATGTTAGCTCTCAACATGACGGTTGCTGTTGGTACTCTCAATGGAATACTCTTCTATGCTAATATTGTAGCTGCAAATGCTGATACTTATTTTTTGCCATTCACAACTCCAAATTTTGCCACAGTCTTTATATCGTGGCTTAATCTTGATATTGGCTTTGACATTTGCTTTGCATTTGAAC
Organism: Stappiaceae bacterium; assembly: GCA_964291365.2. GTDB lineage: Bacteria > Pseudomonadota > Alphaproteobacteria > Rhizobiales > Stappiaceae > JBDWFY01. The sequence goes on along the minus strand of OZ220043.1, from coordinate 221,131 downwards.
AGGAAGTTCAGGTTTACAAGGCCTTACTGCAAATAGCCTTTCCTGCCTATGTTATCTTTCTCGTCATCTTTGTGATAGTAGCCAGTGAATGCTCATCCAGATTTGCTAAGATAATCGGGAAAGGTAACCCAGTGGCAGTCCTAGCTACAATGATCTTGCTTTCTTACGCTAAGTTTCTTAATGCAGTTTTTGTTTCACTCACTCTGTTGTATTTACAACCTGCTCCTGGTTCACGCAGTATTGATATTACAAGATTAGATAACATTCTAACAGCTGTTGCAGAATCAAGTTCCTTACAACTTAAGGCTGCTAGTTATTTCTTAGTTGCTGTTTCCATCCTTGTCCTCCTCTTGGGTATTAGTTATACTGTACTAGTCTTCTCCTGGCAGTGGCTTTTACAACATCAAGACAAGATTATTTTTAAGTGGGTGAAATATCAGAAACTGCACCACTTTCTAGAGCCTTATCATGCTCCATATGCAACAAAATATCGCTACTGGACTGGCTTGCTACTATTTGCACGTATTTTACTCTACTTAATTTCAGTTTTAAACTTTTTCTTTAAATCCACGTGTAGATCTCATGGCTATAATTACTATCGCTGGTGGTTTAATACTTATAAAGGGAGTGACTGCAAAGAGAGTCTACAAAGGTTGGCTGCTTGATGTCATGGAAACTGCTATCTATTTCAACTTGGTTGCGTTTTCAACTCTTACATGGTATAACCTAGACTTTGGTGGCAACCAGGTTGCTGTAGCTTACACGTCTGTCTTGATCATTTTTATTCTTTTATTGGGGGTCATTATTTTTCATATATTACGCTACACCAGGCTTCATAAATGCTCTTTTGTTGAGAAGGCCTACAAGGAGATGTTTTCTAAGCTAATTGAGAAAAAGCCAAAGCAAGAATCCCCAAACGATATACCTGAAGAGTTGGATGGATATCGGTTGGTAAGACCTGCAGCTGAAGATTATGCATCACCAATTGTGACACATTCAGACGTAGAAATATATTAAGTAGTTCAGAATCAAGAGGAAGAAATTTAAAGCACAATGATTTACGTTGTTAGCAAAAACTAACATAAGATACAATAATTATTATTATGATTCTTAGAATTCTAGCATTAGTTGTTACCTCTTGCTGTGTCTAGCCACAATTATAGTGAATAGATTTATTATGTGTGGCCTTTAACTACTTTTATAAAGTCCTAATCAAGTACAACTACTGACATTTCTACTCATAGTATTATAATATCTGCCGTGTGATACACTGTAAACAATTGCTCACCTGGTATTAATTTTTCCTGGACAATGTGAATTTGACAATCTAATTATAAGAACAAAAAAGAAAGTTATCAATCTTGCTTTGTGTAGCTATACTATTGCCAAAGCATGCAATGGAAATACCGTGTAGTGGGAACTTTTTGAGGGGTCGAATACCTGTAATACTTAAAGCTGACTTGATATACCCAGGCCTGTTTTTTATAAGAGACAGTTAAGCTCTATAATTCAGTAGCCTGTGAGTCTGTATTGTGGCCGGGTGTAGTGTTGATACTAGTGCTAAAGCATGATTGTTGTATAATCATTGGTGTAGGAACTGAGAGGTCAGAGGGTACTATTAAAATTTTATTCCTACACCTATGAATTTAATACTATGCATGTATACAAAGCATAATGTGTTGCAGAACTCCACCTGTATTAATATTAATTGGGTAATTAGTTCAGTTAACTATATATGACACAATTTGGGAAAAGGGACCCTCTTGACAAAAGTATCATTCTAAGAAAAGAGCAATGAGCCTGATTTTCTATTTAAATGCACTGTTTGATAAGCTCTGGTTAGGTCACTATTTAGAACCATCCTAGTGGCACTTGAATGGCATCTAAACTCAATATTGAAAATTTGTCAAAAAGGCCTTTTTCACAAATTTTGTCACATATGTTCAATTCCCCACTCTTGGAGCTATCATAAACAGCTATTGACACAAATTAACTTACTCTTTGTGTTATAAGTTTGAACATACACTACTGGAGATGTTTGTCCAAATTAGTTTAAAAAAACGACTCATTCGTGCCTATATAGCAATGTACACTGAATCCAGTACGTATAAGAAAACTACAACCACCTAGCTATATTCAATACATGCAGTCATGCATTCGATTCACGATTATCTAAAATTGTTGATTCTGCTGCTGGTCTAAAGGAGTTAGCTTTCTCACATACACTATTAGTTTGCCTTGCCAATGGTTTCCGCATTGCCCCCTATTAGGTGTGGGAGAGCCTAATTGGAGGCCAAGGTTACATAGCTAACTGGTCTGCCTGTCAGTAGCTAGTTAAGGAATTTTCCTCTATACTGAGCCGTTGATCATCACAAAGGAACACTGAAAACCATCCTGCACTACCCAGTGCAGTCTCTTTGACTAACCACTGCACATGTAGACTTTATTACTGGTATGCTCACACACAGCACATGTACAACCTACACCTTGAATGAAACAGAACCATATTTGTAACTACCATACTATTATCTAAGGGTCACTTTTTTCCCTATCACTAGAACTGAACGTTCTTTTCTGTTCTTGCAAAGTAATTTTCATCAATATCTAGATTGAACCTCATCTTCTCAATTAAATTTTTCAACTGCACATTAAAGGTACAAGACTTAGTATTCATGAATGTACCAATCACAATGAAGCAGTTGCATACCCATGCAGTCTATTTCAGTTTAAATACTACATTCATATTATTACTGTAATGCATGTTGATGAAAGTGAAACTAATAATGTTTTTCAACTCTAGTGTCAGATATTAACAATTAAGATACACATAGTTAACAGCCTAAGATGAATAATGCCAGTCTTACATACATACCCTTTGTGTCAATAGCATGAACATCTTGTCATCAGCATCTACACAATCTTCACTTAGAGTCAAGGTAACTTCCTGTGAAAAAAGCTCAGCAGGTTTGCTAAAAAACACGGATAAGAAATGAAAAGTTGTAATTTCAAAAAACAAGTAGCTATGCTGAATCAGTTGTCCAGTACCAAACTTCGGAATGGTTTGAGTTGTTAAAATTGTACGTAACTGCGACAAATACTGGAGTATTAGCACTTGATGGAAAAAATGCAGCAAAGAGATTTTGAATGTTATCATCTCTTGATAACAGTGACTCCTTGAGAGTGAGGTAGCATTCAGAGCAGCTATTATGTATTATGACCATCTAGGCAGTCACCAAAGTTTCTGCTGCCCTGTTTGCCATAGTTAGTTTCTGGGCAAGTTGATAATAGTATTGCAGTTGCAATAAAAGAGCTTGGTTTGGCCATCTTCTAGATCAGAGACAGAAGACGAAGGATGGTATGCAAGACTCAGAATTTATTGTTTGAATGAGAGTTCATTCACATTCAAGCCTTACTTAAGGTTGCAATTGGAACTAATACATAGTCTCAAGATCAGTTATATGAATTTGATTAAGTTGTTTATTAGTAATAGGATATCATGTGAATTTATAATATTTCTGCTGAGCTAACAGTTAAGACAATGGACTTGAGTAACCTTACTGACCCTATACTACATGTAGTAACTTCAAAGGTAGCTAGTACAAAGATTGTTGTTTATGATAATAATATGCTTTGAGGGACCGGCCAAGCAGTAGACTGGCTTATGTCACGACCACATTGATCGTGAATAGCAGGTAGTCTTCAACTGAGAATATCATTAAGTATTATTATTATTACCAATACACTCAATAACTCAGAGCACAACTGAAGTTAGAGGGACTAACCACACATACAGACAGAAATTACATCATACAGGATAAAGGAAATACACACACAGAAATAGTGGGTGTTGAGCATTGTGTTGTTTTAGTATGGCTTCAGTAACTTCAGTTAGTTATTAGTTTTAATTAAGGTCCTCTTCATTGATTTTAGTTAGTTTTAGTTTTTAATTAAGAGCAGAGGATCATTTTAGTTTAGTTTTAGTAATTAAAACTAAAAAGATAAATAACTTACTAAACGTACTTTAGTTTAGTTAACTAACTAAAATGAGCCGATTTTTACCATTTTCTTTTTAGTATTATGGTATGGTTTGATGCAAGTTTGCTAGTTTAGTTCTTAATTATGAAAGGCATAGCACAATTAATTTAGTTATAGTAATTAAAACTAAGGCATTATTGGGCAAAATTAAGGGGTTTTAGTATTGGACCAGGTTTTGATTAATTAAAACAACACTGGTGTTGGCACTAATGTAACTAAAGGAGTGCTTCTGTGCCTATATCAGGTACCAGGTATTATGTACGTAGGTGGCTGCAGGCCAGGGCAATCAAGGGCTAAGCCCGGGTTCTGCCTATAGTAATAAACTGTTGACTTTTAGCCATAAAATAAAGGTTTCATATACTGATAATCCACCATGCCCGGGCCATTTTCTGCTCTACAGTCACTATGATTATGTAGCAACGGTTATGAATCTAGCCCATTACTATGTGGTTGCTAGGGTATACAAGGTACTGTATATGTGATACAGACCCTCCTTGTAGGGCTCATGTCCATATATGTTTACTATTTTACAGTTCTTGATGGCCAGGGTAAACATTCATACAGTTCTTGAGGGCTATAAGTGTGTTTATTGTGTCCATAGAAACAATGGGCTAGAAAATAGTTGTCAACCAATCCCTTGCTTTGTATGCAATATAGAAGCACTCATTCCTCAGCTTTGCCCTTGGAATTTGTGCTTCTATATTGCATACAAGCCTCAGGAGTTGGTTAATAACTATTTCATATAACTTTCTTGTGGTTAATTACTTGGTAGTCTGTATATATAGTTTCTTTGTTATAAAGATCCACACTAAGTCTTTGGATTACGTACCGCAACCATTTTTGTAGTCCACATATAAGGAATCCGTGCTCAGAATGCAGGGATTTCCCACACTTAACTAGTCTATTTTTGAGCATTGTGCGATACACAGAAGGCTTGTTTTAAGGTACAGCATGTGACCATCGTTCGTCCAAAAGTGATTAATGTGATAAGCTAGTTGCAGTCCCTTTGACTGACCATTGCACATGTAGACTGTTACTGCAACAGAAGTGTGCTCACAAAAACACATGTACAACCTAGTGGTCAGCCAAAAGGCTGTAGCAGTGACATTCCTAGATAATTATGGATTCACTATCAACCATCCTCTACATGTCTGGTGGATGTTTGAGGATTGATAGCAGTACACATGCAACCTAACGAAGAGGCAGCCCTGAAAAGGTATTAAATCTACAGTTGTTGATAGTTTACAGACTTGAAAGAGAATTCTTTTTTTACAGATTTTGTGCAAAGTTAATTCCACATTGCTCTGCTGCTTTACCTTGATCTCCCACCACACTGAACTGGACAATTGAGCTATACCAACCGGAATCAATCGAGCTAAAATGGCACTGGGTGACATGCCAAATGAAGTGTTGGATGAACAGGACAATAGCAATGTCAGCCTGACATCACTGAACCTCACAATCACTCTGGCATTCTTTGGAATGATATGGTCCATCACAGCATACATCCTATTCACTAGATGGAAGTGCACCAATGATCAGAGCTTATGGGAGAACCAGTTACTACCAATCGTCAAGCCAGTATGGGACACCTACGGTTATCCATTCTTTTATACCTGTTGCTGTGCATTGTGTATACAGAACACGACGCATAAATTGGAGAAAACGCCTATGAATGGAGCAGAATACAAGCCATCTCAGCAGAGTGCTACTGGCATCAATGGTGTCAATGGTGTTAATGGGTATCAGAGTATCAATGGTGTCAACAGTGCTCAAAGGATCACCCGAGCCAATAGTGCTGATGGATATCTGAGTAGCAATGGATATGAAACAGTGAATGTGAATGACGAAGAAAAAGGTCTTATCGATGACAGAGAGCAGCCTAGCTCAGAAGATAAGGTTGAGAACTGTGAGCATGAAGTGCCACCAGGTGACACAGATCAACCTACGAAACCTCTTTTTGGAAGCAGTAAGGTCATATTCATATTCTCCCTTGCACAGATCTTAGCCAGGCCCTTTATCATAACGGTCAACATCGTCTATCTGATTTTACGATACACGGACGATCTAAATCAAAGCTTGAACGAGCCAGCAGGATACTACTTCACCAACTTCACAGATATAATGATGTATCAGGAGACAGCTGCCCTGATAAGTGGTCCAATTAATGATGCAATCTACTGGGTATGTTGCTGGAGGCAGTGCCGCACCAACAATAGTTGTCGCAAGTACCTGGAATTTTTACGCTTTACTGATCTTCAATTAGTTATCATCGCTGCTCCTTTTTCCAATGTTCACCTGTACGCACTTGGTGGCTGGTGGTACATTGTCATACTAGTCCGCTTAACATTCTATGCAATTACATTCGCTGCTGCTGTGGTTGCTGGAATGCGCTTCGTCTGTGCCTGCTACTGCAAAGTATTCTTCACATGTGGATGTGACAACGATGTGCTGGAAATTCGAAACAAGAAGCACCTATTTCTTGAAATTGGCTTTCAGCTAGTCCCAATCTTCATCAAAATCAACACTAGTTCTTCGGCCATAGCAACGTTTGTGAAACTTGGTGACAAAGGAGGGCCTACCTTTCAAGCTACATATGCTGTGTTCTCTATGATACGAAGCATAACATCTCTTTTTAGCTTGATTTTCTCAGGAGCTATGCTACGTTGGGCTGTTTTGAAGAGAGAGCATAAGTGGGAGGATCGTTCCTGGCTGACGAAATGGCTAAGGTTTCTTAATAAGTATCAGCCTCACGTTCATGGCGCATTCTTCTTTGATATGCTTACTTATTTTGGATTGATTGTGCTCAATCTTATACTGCTTGACCTTGTCAGTGAGAGGTGTTATTATTGGCCAGACAAATGTTAAGCTTGACCACACTATCTACCATGTAACTGTATACTATTGTAGCTTGGGAATGTAGTACTTTCATTCACCATGCACATACACAACACAACCACAAAATTTGTACAATGTTTTAGGCCGATCTTATCTTGGCTTGCTATGACCTTTGATTTGTAGAATTGTAGATATTGATTCCTACGTGTAAAGTTCAATGTATGACAAGACATGCACTTGTTAAAATCATTTGAATTATCAATGACTATTATTAATGGTGTTTATGCTTGCATAAACTATAGTTAATTGCGCCATGGTGCGGCATGGACCTGGACTGAATATGGCATTACTTCTGTGCATGCTCTGGGTGTACTGTTTATAATTATGGAACGCGCATGCGCGTAATGTTCACGTTGGCTGCATCGCACCATGTATCCAAATAACGCACACCTGGTTAATGCACATATGCGCACCCCGAACTCTCTGTGGCACAAAGACTAACGAAATGCCACCAAAGAAGCGAGTGTCTACCCGAAAGGGGTCCGCAAAGGCTCGGCAGTCGAAGGCTCCACGGGGAACCATAGTCTGGCGTAGCCGACCCTCGCAGGAAGAGGAGGGTCTGGTCAAATGCCTATACCGGGCTCGTGACAGAGGAATGTAATTAGCCACTATGCGTGTTGTACACTCGAGTAGGTGTGGTTGATGTGTCGACCACACTTCGCCACCACACGTAGCCGCGTACGTACAGTACAGAGAAAGTCGCCGAGGCTATGCCGTTGAGCTGAGAGGTGCAATGTAAGGTAAGGAAGTGTTGTAGAGGCCAATTTGCTGCTAAATAATGTCGGACTGCCGGATGAACGTGACCAATGAAGAGCGTTGTGTGTCGATTGTGGGGCACAGAGTCAACCTGGTCAACGATTAGTCACCCTCCATAAAGGATAATAGCCAACTCCTTCCCAGGCTTGAATGAGCTGCATCCGAGTTGAGCGGCTGCCGACCTAGCAGTCTCTACCAGCAATACCGTAGCGCTCTGGCGCTATAGCAGCCATCGATATCACATCATAGATACTTTAGACTACGCGCGCGCTAGGCCCGCCGGCCGGCCAGCGGTTGTCAGTTTACGCAATACCCCCATTAATTGCATACTTGCGGGGACAACCAGATTCTGTATGTCTGACACAAGCCTGGTATAGGCATTTGACCAGACCCTCCTCTTCCTGCGAGGGTCGGCTACGCCAGACTAGGGGAACCACGCCCCTTACAGCCCATACTTCACTTACCCAACTCATGGCAAATTATGACTATGCCTATATTGCGTGGTCATCTCACTCAGTATCAATTACCCGTTGGAGGAAACAAACAAACGCTTACTCGGAGATTACTAACCGACCTGCAGTCGGGACAAGAGCCAGGTCAAACCTCATCTGAGGTCCCCACCTCTGGCGAAGAAGGTCACAGTCAATTTTACCGCGGCACAGCAGGCTGCACTGGAAACTGCTGTAAGAGCTGCTCTTACTAAAACAAGCAGTCCCACCTTGTCCGATCCTTCTACCTCAACGTCTCGCAAGAGATACAGAGCTCCCTGGCTCGAGGTCGCAAGCGAAGAAAGCGAGGTCAGACACCAGCCTCCTCCCCCTCCCGATCGTCATCCTCTGATTCCTCATCACAGCACTCAACCTCAAGCACACAGGAATCACGCAGCACAACTGCTAGTCCCAAGAAACGTTCACAGTATTCGAGTGCCTCGCCTAGCTCAAAGAAGCGGGAACGAGCATCTAGGAGAAAACATACCAGCTCAAAGAAACTTAGCTACAGAAAACTTCGAAAACGGAAGCATCACTGCCACAAGGCTTCTTCACAATCTCTTCCAGTTCCACAAAAACTCAGTAAGTCCATTGTGAGAGGAGAGTTTGTAGAATTTCCAAAGCTATTGGCGGAGCACATGGCAATGACAGGGGTATTAAGGAAGCCCAAATCTGGCCACAACCCTGAACCATGGGGAATAACGGGCCATGACACATGGCTGGAGGCTTGGTGCATGTTTGCGTCCGTTCTAACAGCAGCGAAGCCACGTCTAGCACCAGATCTTTTCCGCTATCAAAACTATATAGTCCTAGCCAGTCGGCGATTTCAGCCACATGCCTGGCTACAGTATGACATTCAGTTCCGATTAAATAAGGCTTCCAATCCAGGTATGTCCTGGTCTACCGCTGACCCAGAGCTCACAGCTACTTGGCTATCAGCAGATGCAATTTTGCCAAAAGTCAACTGCTATCTCTGTGGTAGTCCAAATCACCTTGCCCCAGCATGCCCAACCAATACCGCAGGCAAAGCAGCAGGCCTACGCTGCCCTGTATGTAATGGTGATGGCCACACGGCACGTTCTTGCCCAACATTAGCTTCCACCTCTCAACAACAAAAGCTTCCACCACCCAGTGACCACAAAACCATCCCTGACAACAAAATTTGCCGAATGTTTAATCAGAAGGGAAGTTGTTTTCGAGGCTCAAGATGCCCATACTTTCACGTATGCAACAAGTGCAAAGGAGGCCACCCAGAGCGGGCCTGTCCCAATCGCACTTAACCCCACTCCAGTTAACCAGCATAAAATTTGTATACCTCTACGACCGCAGATTTTTGCACGACTCCTAAATAATCACCCAGACCAAGCTTTTGTATCAAAGCTGATCACGTCATTACAAACATAGGGTACTGTGGACCCCATGCACCTTTAATTGCACCAAACCTGCATTCAGCATCTATCTACCCTAACGTCGTAGATGAGGCACTCGAAAAAGAGATACAAGCAAACCGAATTGCAGGTATACCTTTCCCCCCTCTCCCTAATTTTAGGTGCTCAGGTCTCGGAGTTGTACCGAAAAAAGACGGCGGATGGCGCCTCATATGTGACCCGCTATGAGAAAATCGACCATTTGCAATATTTTATGAAATTCGCGTTTTTGGTATAGATCGATGCAAAATTTACTGTAGAGTTCAACGGTCAAAAAATTAGGCTCTAAAAAGGTTCCTAGGCCGAGTTATGGCCTAAAAATTGTACACGGGTCATCCGTTTCTCAGTTTACAATTTTTTGAGAAACGGAGCCTTTTGTACGTACATAGCTCAACGTTCAATGTTTCCGTATACGTTCCGTATTACGCCACGTGGTTGTTCACCATAATGAATTTGCCGGGAAAGATGGCCACAGAGAGAGCGTCAGTACAGCAGTCCTGGTCTTGAGGAGAAGATACCAAGCGATTCGATGGCGAGTACGATGGGTAAGTTGTGTAAGATCGTTCGTACAGTTAAGCTGCATGTAAATAAACACTCGTGGGTGTGGTTCTTTGACAGCATGAACTACTTCTAGCTAGGCCGCTGAGAAGAGAGGTAGCCTTTTGTAGATTTTCGTTCTCTGTGTGCCGTTTGGCATGGACTACGATCGTGGAAAGTTGTGGTGGTGTTGTAGAAAAGAGCAATCGAGTTTTAGCTAGGAGTAGTGTTATGTTGCCCTTGAGTACACACACTATTCTGTCACTTTTGTCTTCTTCAGAGCTGTTGGATCTGATACTCTGTGAGGAGCCTGGGATAAGTGTATAGAGACGGACAAAACAAAGGTAAACTTGAGTGTGTGATAGACAAATCATGGGAGTGACACAGATTGTGCATGCTGTGTGCATGTATGTCATACTGCCTGTGTGCTGAGAGACAAGAGTCAGAGAGGGAAAGAGAGTGAGAGAGTGTGTGAGAGAGAGAGAGAGAGACAGACAGGGGGTGGGGGGCTGACTATTTACGACAGGACAGGTGTGTGCACACATAACTTCGTGACGTAAGTTCGAGCAGTGTGCCTCAGCTTGATGACAAAGTGGATCTTGCTGGTTCAGGTGATGGCACTTCGGTATGTGTTGCTGGTGGGGGAGGCAGTCAAATATTGGCTGTTCACTCACTTATGGATGTTCCATGGGTGTTACTACCACTGGATCGTATCGAGGGAATACATGCAGGCTATTGCCGATGGTTGACCATTCGCTTTAAATTCCGCCCACATAGTTGTACATGTAGACATGCATGTCACATTCAATGTTTATGTTCATACAATGTTGTACTCTCTATCTCACACACACACACACACACTCTCTTTCTCTCTCTCTCTCTCTCTCTCTCTCTCTCTCTTTCTCTCCAGCTTGGCGTCTGGTGAAGTGATTGATAGACATGGCATGGCTCCTTGTGCCGATTGAGTCCTCACTGTCGAGCAATTCAAGGCTGTGGGGTTTCTCAGACAGGTCAAGGCTTCCATCTAGATGCTGCTGGTGTTGAGCTCTCCTGGTCTACATAGATAGTTAGGTAGAGATGTTGAGTGTTTTTATTACAGAAGTATTATGGCACTGTATGTATGATTAAAGGGCGGGGTGGTCGGGGTGGGGCTGATTGCTGGTGGTGCTCGTGGACAAGAGCACGACGAGTGGCTGCTGTGTGTCCAGCAGTGGCGATGAACGCCGAGCAAGTCGAGGGCTTCAGCTACTCTCAGCCATTGCTGCTCTACTGTACTCTGTTCACTAAGCGCGGGTATCGTCATGGAGATCGACCGCGGTTTGTAGATTTTGATTGAGCGATAATACTATAAGTCCGTTCACGTAGCTAGCTAGCCTCGTACCCAGGCCCGAAAAGAAGACACGAGTGAGGACTCAATCGGCACAAGGAGCCATGCCATGTCTATCAATCACTTCACCAGACGCCAAGCTGGAGAGAGAGAGAGAGAGAGAGAGAGAGAGAGAGAGAGAGAGAGAGAGAGAGAGAGAGAGAGAGAGAGTGTGTGTGTGTGTGTGTGTGTGTGTGTGTGTGTGTGTGTGTGTGTGTGTGTGTGTGTGTGTGTGTGTGTGTGTGTGTGTGTGTGTGTGTGTGTGTGTGTGTGTGGGTACGAGGCTAGTAGCTAGCTAAAACTGAACGCCATTCTTTCTCCCGAGCGGTACAGGCACTAAACAACCTCGTATCGCGATGAAAACTTATGAGTGGATAGACAAAAGACCATACTTTCAGAATATCAAAAGAAAAAAAAATCGAGAAGAATAAGTTGAGTCGAGTATTGAACCCCCTAGCGCAAAATCATTTTTTATTGCAAATGGTCGATTTTCTCATAGCGGGTCACATATATCATTTATCTGCACCCACTTACAATCGTATTATTGATTACATTGATCCTACAACTTATTCTTTACAGTATAGTACCATTGATGATGCAATTAAGATATGTCACGAGGTTGGAAAGGGTGCACTACTTGCCAAAGTAGACCTCAAAAACGCCGTTAGGCTATGTCCAGTAAGGCCAGACGACTGGCATTTGCTTGGAATACACTGGCATGGAAAGTTTTATGTTGATAAATGTCTACCATTTGGCTTACGCTCAGCACCATTCCTCTTCAATATGGTTGCTGACTCGCTTGAGTGGATCCTTTGATATCATTTCCACCAACAGTACTGTTTTCACTACCTGGACGATTTTTTCTTTGCAGGGTCACCCCAAACAGATGCTTGCATGGTGGCCCTCATGGATATGGTGCAACATCTGCGGCCACGTAGGTTCACTAATTAAACCCGAAAAAGTTATAGGGCCCACCACCAGTCTACCACTACTTGGTATTTTGCTAGACACGATTAACCAAGAAGCAAAACTCCCAGATGATAAACCTGCAGCCCTGTTATCAGAATTGGCAGAATTCAAAACAATGGCCATGACCCAACAAACCTGCTCAAAGAGATACCTATTATCATTAATTGGCAAGGTGTCGTTTGCATGCAAAGTCGTACCAGCAGGACGTATATTCTTAGATGCCTCCTCAACGTGGCCCACTCAGTACAACACTTGGATAATCAGGTTCAAATCACTAGTGATGCCCTGTTTGACGTTGAATGGTGGCTCCAATTTGCCTCAACCTGGAATGGAAAAGCCTTTTTCCTAGAGCCTGACTGGATGCCACCCAATCAATTCCAGTTATACACTGATGCCTCTGGTACTTTAGGCTACGGTGCCTACTGGGCTGGATCATGGTTCAGCCAAAAATGGCCACAAGACCTAATCGACAAACCAATTGAATGGAAAGAACTGTATGCAATTGTTATGGCATGTGAGACATGGGGCAAGCATTGGGCTGGCAAGCGTGTCTTGTTTCATTGTGATAACAAGGCTGTGACTGATGTTTGGCAGTCTGGTCTCTCTTGCTCTGCACAACTAATGCGCTTAGTCTGCGCTCTTTTCTTTGTTGCTGCTATAGGAAATTTTCATGTACTCATCAGACACATTACAGGGGTCAATAATTGTATCGCTGATGCCCTTTCTCGTCTACAGATGCAAAAGTTCAGACAACTGGCCCCTCAAGCAGCTCAACAACCCACCCCCATCCCTGCAATGCTGACCTTCACTTGACAAACAAACTCAAATATCTCCAGCATTCAGGAGTCGCCCCTTCCACAAGACTAACATACAGGAGCGGAATTCGAACCTACAAAACATTTTGCTCTCGGTATAATATCCAACCTATGCTACCGGCATCTGAACTCACCTTATGCTACTTTATCGCACACCTTAGCGAAACGCTATCTGCACAAACTGCCAGAGTCTATCTGGCGGCAATCAGATTATTTCATCTGGAACACGGCCATGGAGATCCCCTCCAACAGGCTGACCTGCTCAAATATGTTTTGGACGGAATGCAGTGAAGTCAAACTTCACATTCTCACCCATGCCAGCCAGTCACAATTTCCATACTTTGACAACTAAAAGCCCGCCTACAGGTCCATTGTGATCTCAACAGATTCGACAAACGTATGCTCTGGTCCGCATCCACCCTGGCATTTTATGGATTCCTCAGGGGTGGAGAACTAACTTGTCCATCTACTACACAGTTCCACCCAGCACGCCATCTCTCCACACGAGATATAAAAGCCAGTGACAATGCTCTTATTTTCACAATCAAAGTATCAAAAACCGATCAATTAGGCAAATCAGTCACCAGAACCATCCCTGCAACGAGGACATCCACATGCCCTGTCAAGGCCATGCAACAATATCTACGGCTCCGAACACAGCGAGGTTATGGTCCCCTCTTCATCTGGTACTCAGGATATTACCTCACACGCGAGGCACTGTCTCGCGTCCTTAAAGAGCTAGTCGGAGCAGCCGGCTTGGATCTATCCTCGTTTAGTAGTCACAGTTTCAGAATCGGAGCAGCAACCACGGCTGCAGCAACCGGTCTTCCAGACTGGTTAATCCAGTCTCTCTGCAGATGGAAAAGTGATACTTACTTACGCTATATTCGCACACCCTCTGTCCCACTGGAAGACGCTGCCATCACCATGGCGAGAGCAGCACACACCCAGCAATTCCCTCCCTCGAAGGTATGTGATGTGTTATGTCAGCATGGCAAGGCTACATTTTGGGGGTAATTTGTGGGGAGTCAACTTGCGGCTTAATGGGCCTACTTTTCGTAACTTACCGGTGACACCAGTTGGCACTCAACCTCCACGGTTGGGACTCCCACGCTGGGCATCACCACTGTCATACTAGTTGGCACTCAGACTTATGGTTGGGACTCCCACACTGGTCTTCACGACCAGTTGGTACTCAACTTGGGTCTGGGACTCCCACGCTGGTGAAGCGAGCCCATACCAATAACCTATCGTTGTACATGCGCTAAGTGCAACTTAGCACGTGACTACTTGGTCACAACTCCCATAATAGGTAGCTGCAGTTGACAACCCATATAGTGCGCCCAAAATAGCCTTATTTTATATCTACGTCCAAACTCACTTTAGGACAAGAGTAAATATTCATAATGGGATCAATTGACTCACATTCTGGACAAAAATTGTGTATGTTATAATCATCAATAATTCATGTATCATTATGGTTGTTTTGATTCATATATTGTAATTGAAGTGATGTAACACGGCCGCAGCATGGGGCGGCTATTAATTATTATTATAGTTATTTGAAAACACTTTGCTTATAAGATTGATTAACATTCAGTAACGCATATATAATATTATATATAGCCATAAGCTATACATCGTGCAAGAGATGTAGTCCATATCATGGTTAAACTTGGCCATTCCAAGATGTACCTACTTGCTACTTGCTTGGCCTCTCACTGTCCATAATACAAATGGAAATAGCTATAATAATATTATTATAGAGAATTGAAGTCAATATCACGTATCAAGCTAATGCAAACGTTCCACACATTACTGGTATCTTGGACAACTATAGTTCCTAACATTTTGCCATAAGTCATTAATTTTAATATTGAGTTATTGCTCTCACTGTTCGTCACTTCCTCCTCCAACCACTCCACTATCTCCTCCTCCTTTATCACCTGCTGTATCTTCATGCTTTGTGTCACCAGGCTCTTTATTTCCCTCTCCTTCTGTTTCACTGCTTGCACTTGAATCTACATGTACATCCACTGGTACTGTCATTATAGTACTCCCATTTCGACCTAACTTTGGTTCCCCTTCTTGAGGTCTCTTTATTTTCTGCTCTCAGACCATCATTTTCTCTCTTTAATTCTTTGTCACTCTGTTTTATCTTTCTTTGCATGGGATCATACTTTGCAACCAACTACATCACAAATGTTGCAACCTTTTCATCTTTTGATAGTCGTTGCCATCTACTATTCTTATCTTTGTCACTTTCATGATCTAGAATGTGCTTCATTCTCTTCTTGATGACCATTTCAAATGTAGATTTTTTCTTGAAGAAGCTTTTGTATGCAAAATACACTCCAACAACAACAATTGCAGTCTGGTAGCTAGAATCCCACCAGCCAATTTGGTGCATCACTGAATGCTTTACTTATTGGAACCACAACCAATGCTGCTGTGATCAGTCCTATCAGTGAGACCACAAGCAATGCAAAAAATGGAATTGTGATGCCCCACATACATTTCAGCAGCCGTTCATTCTTTGTGCAAGATGGGAAGCAGGGTCCATCGCAAGTATCTGCATCCTCCTCTTTATCTCCTTTATCTTCTTTCCCTTCTTTCCTATTAGTATGAGAAAAGAATAGTGGAATTATGATAATGAATGCACATTGTCTCTTCTTTTCACCTTTTGGGCAGCATGCAGTGGTAACAACCTCTTCCTGGTCAATAGCCATGTTTTGCATTAATGATGGCCCCTTGACAAGTGCCATAGGTCAGATAGTACAAAAGCGGTGACTGTGTAGTAGGTAAATATGCTTGTAGCATATGAGGTATCATTTATAATAAGCAATGGCAGTGTATAGAGGATGAAAACTACAATGACTGGTCCAGGACCTAATGTAGATATTGAGCTAAATACAAGTATTAAAGAAGTTGTGCTCTTCATGATGAGCCATTAATTTTGTTTCAGAATTTAAGGAGGCAATCAAGGATTTAAGATGGCTATTATATTATTAATTTTCACGATTGGCAAATTCATTCAATATCCAGAATATTGCTATTGTCCAAGATTCCACTTCCTATGTTCAAGAATGGATTTTCCAATCTTGAAATAATAATAGCCATCTTGGCACTATATCAATTAGATTGATAGCTAAATTAAAGTCGTGAACAGAACCCACTGTACATTGAACAAACCAAGGTGTGCACCTATTCTTCATTTATGGCACTATAACTGTACTTAGCAATCACTGTACTGCAAACACTGGTGGGTCACCTTAATTAACCCAACATGGGTTATCCGAGTTGCAATTCAATGCTTCTAGCATACCTAAGGTAACTCACATGCAATCATGCATATGCTTTTTTTTTTGGAACTAATATAATGCCAAGTATAGAATGCAGTATTGTGATAATTGATCAATACTATGAAAACTTACTATTATACAACAATACAAGTGTTTGAAGGGATTTGGTGATTTTTAAGCATTATGTTGACTCTCATGTGACTAGAAGCAAGTGCAACTCAGATAACCCATGTTAGGTTAACATGACCCATCAGTGTTTGTACACTGGAAAAAATAATAGTTAATGTTGGTTATGTCAGTTGTATGATTCCATTTTAGCATTGTTAAGTTCTCAATAACTGATAGCCATAATTCACAACTTGATCACTGCCGTGTGTGATAGAAAAGTGTTGGTCCACTATCTGCTGAGAGATCTTCCACACAATGATGGTGAGCTACATATTGTAAGACTAAGTATTTGCAACAGCAAATAGTGTGGCTTAAGAGCTGGAATTTGTTTTCAGGTATTAGCCCCTGTAAGTAAGAATCAGTCTTCATGGCAAGCTGGATTTGAGTTGTTTGCATAATCCGAAGCTCATCATTTCAAGGTTGCCTGCCATATGGTTAGGGTAGAAATTCATCTATTTCTGTTAGTTAAGTGCTAATATTCAAAATTATGTTCACAATATCCTATAGTCGGGTGTAGGAATTGGGGGGGGGGGGGGGGGGGGGGGGGGGGGGGGGGGGGGGAGGGGCTATAACCTCCTTCCAATACTCTAGGAATGGGGGCCTGAGAGCCCACCTAAATCTCCAGCCTAGTATTAATTTTCTAGACATGAATATCGTTAATATTACACTATGGTTAGACAGCTATGCAGCTGTTAATCCTCCAAAATAAAAATTATAATAGTCTACCAGTTATAGCCTAAGAGTACACAGCTGCAGAAAGACTATAGGTCAGGGGCGTTGCTAGCAGTAAACAAGTGAGGGGGCCACAGCATAATATGCTAACTATAGCAAAATAATGTGAACCAAGACATAGAAACTACACTAAAACAGGACAAAAGTGAGGGGGCCATGGCCCCCCTTGGCCCCATTGTAGCAACACCAGTGCTATAGGTCACGATACATAATATACAGGTAATATTAGTACATAGCTACGGCTATAATTAGTCCACTGGTTATAATAGTAAGCATCATCATGATTAACCTCACATCAATTTTTCTGACAGATGATCACAATCTTCTCGCACTTAATTCTCTTGTGCCTTGGTGCAGCTGTTGCAAGTGAGGTAGCCTACTTCATCAGACCCTCATCATATCAAAGCAATGCAGAATGTGTGGATAATAATCTCACCCTATCTCAGTTTGTTGACAAGTCCACAGATTATCTCAAAAATGACACGAGATTGATCTTTTCACCTGGAACTTACAGTTTAGAATCAGAACTTACAATTGAAAATGTCCACTCATTTTCCATACTTGTGGATCCCATCTCTTCATCAAAGGCTACAATAGTTTGTGGTATCAATGCAAGGTTTGCGTTTAACAATGTTAGCACCGTAACTCTAAGTGAGTTGGAATTTGTTGAATGTTTCAGGAATGACGTAGTATCTGTTTCTCAATTTCGACTTAAAAATTCCGCATTCTTTGGCAATGGTCAGGCAATAATCAATGGTACAGTATTGACCATAGAGGAGACTGTTGCATACTTAGACAGGGTAGTGTTTTCATCTATTGTAGATGCACCACCATGGGTACAAGAGCTTAAACTTACATACCCAAAAAGTTGTACTGCAGCCATGTTTTTAACCATGGAAAGCGTAATTGGAATTTTATTGAAAAGAAGTAGCATTAGTATCACCCAAAGTTGGTTTGAGGGAAACAGCGTGGGCCCGGTCGGTGGAATAATATACGATGAATTTGGAAGTACTATAACAATTATTAATACTACATTTGTCAACAACAGTGTGAGTGACTATTTTACCTATTGTAACATCGGCAGTGGCATTGTATGCCATGGAAGTACAATAAATATTCACGACAGCATATTTGTACAAAATGTACAACCGATAATTTTTGGAGACAATGCCAGCAACATACACATTACTCATACTAAATTTGTCTACAACAGTGCTAGTGTATATCCCATAGTACATGTGGATAGTGCTATCTTGGTCATTAGTCATAGCACATTCATGAACAACACTGGTTTCGTTCTGCGTGCTTGGTACACAAATGTGAGTATCAGTTGTAGTGAATTTATTGGAAATATTAATGAATTCTCTACAGTGTATATGTATGGTGGAGTGATCATCAATATTGATCGTAGTAAGTTTATGAACAACACAGGGTCACATTCTATTCTGTGTGCTGTGAATACAAACATGTTAAGTATTACTTACAGCGAATTTGTCAACAACAATGTAATGCGTTCATCTGATCCCCTAACTGTAACTGGTTTTGTGGTCTATCTTGAAGGAGACGTGATCATAATGACTTTAAGCTCATTTACCAACAATAGAGTCAGTGGTGCAGTAGTGTACATACCTTACATTATTACAGCTGAGAATTTAACTAACAATGTGTTCCTCAACAATGGTGCATTATATGAAATTTATATCCATTTAATGTGCAGACCAGGTCTTGGATTTTCTTTGGGCAGTCAATCTCGTTGTATTCAGTGCACTGAGCACTGGCACCTAGATCTGATAGAAATAGCGATAGCTGGTTTTTTAGCTGGTATAGCTTTAGTTATCTTTATGTTAGCTCTCAACATGACGGTTGCTGTTGGTACTCTCAATGGAATACTCTTCTATGCTAATATTGTAGCTGCAAATGCTGATACTTACTTTTTGCCATTCACAACTCCAAATTTTGCCACAGTCTTTATATCGTGGCTTAATCTTGATATCGGCTTTGATATTTGCTTTGTATTTGAACAGGTAGTTCAGGTTTACAAGGCCTTACTGCAAATAGCTTTTCCTGCCTATGTTATCTTGCTCGTCATCTTTGTGATAGTGGCCAGTGAATGTTCATCCAAATTTGCTAAGATAATCGGGAAAGGTAACCCAGTGGCAGTCCTAGCTACAATGTTCTTGCTTTCTTATGCTAAGTTTTTAAATATAGTTTTTGTATCATTCACTTTGTTGTATTTACAACCTGCTCCTGGGTCACACAGTGTTGATGTTACAAAATTAGATAACATTCTAACAGCTGTTGCAGAAGCAAACGACTCACAACTTAAGGCTCTTAGTTATATCTTATTTGCTGTATCCATCCTTGTCCTCCTCTTGGGTATTGTTTACAGTGTACTAGTCTTCTCCTGGCAGTGGCTTTTACAATACCAAGACAAGGTTATTTTTAAGTGGGTGAAATATCAGAAATTGCATCACTTTCTAGAGCCTTATCATGCTCCATATACAACAGAATATCGCTACTGGACTGGCTTGCTGCTGTTTGCACGTGTTTTACTCTACTTGATTTCAGCCTTAAATTTTTCTCTAAATCCACGTGTAGATCTCATGGCTGTAATTATTATCGTTGGTGGTTTAATACTTATAAAGGGAGTGACTGCAAAGAGGGTCTACAAAGATTGGCCACTTGATGTCATGGAAACTGCTATCTATTTCAACTTGGTTGCGTTTTCAACGCTTACATGGTATAACCTAGATTTTGGTGGCAACCAAGTTGCTGTAGCTTACACGTCTGTCTTGATCATTTTTATTCTTTTATTGGGGGTCATTGTATTTCATATATTACGCTACACCAGGCTTTATAAATGCTCTTTTGTTGCGAAGGCCTACAAGGGGATGCTTTCTAAGTTAATTGAGAATAAGCCAAAGCGAGAATCCCCAAACGATATATCTGAAGAGTTGGACGGATATTGGTTGGTCAGACCTGCAGCTGGAGATCATGTATTGTCAACTGTGACACATTCAGAACTAGAAATACATTAAGTGGTTCAGAATCAAGAGGAAGAAATTTAAAGTACAATGATTTACATTGTTAGCAAAACCAACCATACCAACCATACCAACATGATACAATAATTATTATTATGATTCTTATAAGAATTCTGGCTTCAGTTGTTAGCTCTTGCTGTATCTATCCACAATAATTATTATAGTGAATAGATTTGTTTTTGACTATTATGTGTGTCCTTTAATTACTTTTATAAAGTCCTAATCAATTACTGACCTTTATACTCATGGTATTATAATATCTGCCGTGTGATACACTGTAAACAATTGCTCACCTGGTATTATTTTTTTTCCTGGACAATGTGAATTGACATAAGAACAAAAAAAAGTTATCAATCTTGCTTTGTATATACTATTGCCTATGCAAGCATGGAAATAAAGTGTAGTGGGAACTTTTTGATCATGAGGGGTCGAATTTGCGTAATTTTTGCAGATGATCACCTGCCTGTAATATACTTAAAGCTGACTTGATGTACCCAGGCCTGTTTTTTACTGCTCTATTAAGCGACGGTTTCTTATAAACTCCCTATAATTCAGTAGCCTGTGAGTCTTAATTAATGTAGTTGTATTGTGGTCGGGTGTAGTGTTGATACTAGTGCTAAAGCATGACTGTGGTATAATCATTGATGCATGTAGGAACCGGCCCGGGTGCATCAGAGGGTACTATAGCACCCCCACTTAAAATTTTAATTTGGTCCTACACCTATGAATTTAATACCGCAGAACCATGCATGTATACAAAGCGTAATATATTGCAGAACTCCACCTGTATTAATAGTTATTAATCGGGTAATTAATTCAGTTAATTGTATGTTTAATTCCCCACTCTTGGAGCTCCTGCTATTGACACAATATAACTTATTCTTTGTGTTAGAAGGTTGAACATAGCAACGTACACTGAATCCAGTACGTATAAGAAAACTATATTCAATACATGCAGTCATGCATTTGATTCATGATCATCTAAATTTGAATAGAATGAAATTTTTTTGATTCTGCTGCTGGTCTAAGGGAGTTAGCTTTCTCACATGCACTTAGTAGTTTGCCTTTGTTTCTGCATTGCCCCCTATTACTATTTAGGTGTGGGAGAGCCTAATTGGAGGCTATGAATACATAACTGGTCTGCCTGCTCAGTAGTTAAGAAGGAATTTCCCTCTATACTGAGCCATTGACCATCACAAAGGAACACTGAAAACCATCCTGCACTACCCAGTGTAGTCTCTTTGACTAACCACTGCACATGTAGACTTTATTACAGGTATGCTCACACATAGCACATGGACAACCTCGTGGTAAGCCAAGGCTGTAGCAGATACATTCCTAGATGATAATTATAGATCCACTACCAACCATTCTGAAACATCCTCTACATGTCTGGTAGGGGGAGGGGGGTCTGTAAACAGTGGACTGGACTACTGGACTGATCTTTGACCTCAAGTTTAAGGCAAAATTGTGAAGGAAAGCATACTGTGTGTGTGTAGGGAGGAGAGAAAGTGGAGAAGACTAAGAATATGGTGCCTAGGACACACATGATTTATTGTTGCAAGACTTAGCAACGACCTGCCTTTTGTAAAAGTAGCTAATAAGTTACTACTATTACTGGTGCCATTTACAGTTGAGTTATTGGTAGGCCCCATAGGCTACTTGATTGATGTAAGGCACGTACATAGTATGGCAAATATAGAGGAAAGGAGACCCAGTCAATGCTAGGAGTATGTTTATAGTAGAGTAGGTGAATTCAGGTAGTGGTGTCTCTAGGTAGCTAGCACATGTGGGTGCAAATAGCTAACGCAACCTATAGATTGCGTGTTGTAAGTAATAATACAAATGCATGCACTGCCAGGTAGGTAATATGCATGTGCATGTACTAACATACTTGTTACTGCCTGTGGTTGTGTATCAAATACTATACTACCACTAAACAGTGTACTTGTATACATTATAGTAGATCGTACAGGTAATATGTAAAAAGCGGAATGTGGAATGGAATGGAATATGGAATGGACTATGGAACACACTCAGTTTACCACAAGCATGCTAATTATGTGGCCATGCCCATTAATTACCAACTACTTGTACTAAGTGATTGCTGTAATATTCATGTATGTTTGCATATTTTTTTGTGATCCAGACTGCTACAGTGGTGAATTCTATGCTATTGTTGTGGGATATGTTCCTATAGTTGAAAGTTAAGCTTCATGTTATGCGAAGTCAGCCATGGTATCATATCTTCTTCTATAGCATGCTGTAGAAGCCATTCTTGTATGTTCAAGCATAACAATCTTTCAAAATACAAGATTAGTGTAGCTGCTAGATAATGTCCCCTTCCCCATGCATATTGTGTTGATAGAAATGAACAGTCATCCATGAGATATGGTCCATTATGATAGTTAAGAGCTATGATAATTAAGAGCTATGACCATGATCTAGCTAGTTTTCAGTAAACAATCTGCTTGATAATAGATCACCTCAACTAATTATTGTCAGACTGGGTACTGAACCTTAGACTACTCAGAGGGTGGCTGACTAGTGTCATGCATAGGTATAGTCTATAATTATTCTCCTTGCCTTTAAGAGGTGAGGCTATTCTTTAATAGATACATAGTCAGTGGCGTCCCTAGGTACTTGTGTACATGCTTATAATTCAGTATTTTACACAGGTAGATGCATAAAGCATGAAACTAATGGAACTTTACAAGCGTGTAGCATTCTCAGACAGCATTATATTATTATAAACAGTGCACAGGTGCACTAGTGCAACTGTTGCACTGTTTATAATTACATAATATAATGGAACCAACAAGTATGATACTGCCAGATAGTGAATGGAGTGTCATACTTGTTGGTTCCTGTGGTTGTGTTGTAAACAGGAAATATCTGTTATGGGCTAGGTATAAACATAAAAAATATACATTTTAAGGGGCACCCCATAGTGCACTGGTGTACAGACTGGGTGCATATGAACCCACATGCACCCCGCCTACCCGTGAAGCCACTGTACTTAGTACCGTGTCATGTATACAGTATTCTAGATCTGTGTATATGCTATACGAGTGTTACAATTGACTGAGTTAGTAACAGGGTATCCCCCTAAAAGTGGTTGTGGTCACATAATTATTAACCACATTTCTTTTTTTTATTCCATGTTCCATTCCACATTCCGCTTTTTACATATTACATGTACAACCTAGTGGTAACTGGTAAGCCAAGGTTGTAGCAGGGACATTCCTAGACAATTATGGGTCCACTATCAACTAATCCTCTGCATAGTCTGGGGGATGTTTGAGGATTGTCTGGTAGCAGTACACAACCAACTAGTTGATGATAGTTCACTTTTCTAAACGACTTAGAAGTATTTTTTAAGTTACTTATTAAATTTTTTAATGTGCAAACAGTTAATACCACATTACTCTGCTATTTTATTTTGATCTCCTGCTACATTGAATTGGACAAAGAGTTACTGAGCTCTCTACCAACTGGAACCGTGCCAATACCGATCGTGCAATGGGTGACATGCCAATGAAGTGTCGGATGAACAGGACAACAGCAATGTCAGCCTGACATCAATGAACCTTACAATCACTCTGGCATTCTTTGGAATGATATGGTCCATCACGTCATATATCCTATTCACTAGATGGAAGTGCACCAATGATCAGAGCTTATGGGAGAACCAGTTACTACCAATCGTCAAGCCAGTATGGGACACCTACGGTTATCCATTCTTTTATACCTGTTGCTGTGCATTGTGTATACAGAACACGAAGCATAAATTGGAGAAAACGCCTATGAATGGAGCAGAATACAAGCCATCTCAGCAGAGTGCTACTGGTATCAATGGTGTCAATGGTACTAATGGGTATCAGAGTATCAATGGTGTCAACAGTGCTCAAAGGATCACCCGAGCCAATAGCTAGTGGCCGATGGATATCTGAGTAGCAATGGATATGAAACAGTGAACATGAATGACGAAGAAAAAGGTCTTATCGATGACAGAGAGCAGCCTAGCTCAGAAGATAATATTGAGAACTGTGAGCATGAAGTGCCACCAGGTGATACAGATCAACCTATGAAACCTCTTTTTGGAAGCAGTAAGGTCATATTCATATTCTCCCTTGCACAGATCTTAGCCAGGCCCTTTATCATAACTGTCAACATCATCTATCTGATTTTACGACAAATGGATGATCTAAATCAAAGCTTGAATGAGCCAGAAGGATACTATTTCACCAGGTTCACAGGTATAATGATGTATCAGGAGACGGCTGCCCTGATAAGTGATCCAATTAATGACGCAATCTACTGGGTATGTTGCTGGAGGCAGTGCCGCACCAACAATAGTTGTCGCAAGTACCTGGAACTTTTACGTTTTACTGATCTTCAATTTATTATCATCACTGCTCCTTTTTCCAATGTTCACCTGTATGCACTTGGTGCATTGTCATACTAGTCCGCTTAACATTCTATGCAATTACATTCGCTGCTGCTGTGGTTGCTGGAATGCGCTTCGTCTGTGCCTGCTACTGCAAAGTATTCTTCACGTGTGGATGTGACAACGATGTGCTGGAAATTTGAAACAAGAAGCACCTATTCCTTGAAATTGGCTTTCAGCTAGTCCCAATCTTCATCAAAATCAACACTAGTTCTTCGGCCATAGCAACATTTGTGAAACTTGGTGACAAAGGAGGGCCTACCTTTCAAGCTACATATGCTGTGTTCTCTATCATATGAAGCATAACATCTCTTTTTAGCTTGATTTTCTCAGGAGCTATGCTACGTTGGGCTGTTTTGAAGAGAGAGCATAAGTGGGAGGATCATTCCTGGCTGACGAAATGGCTAAGGTTTCTTAATAACTATCAGCCTCACGTTCATGGCGCATTCTTCTTTGATATGCTTACTTATTTTGGATTGATTGTGCTCAATCTTATACTGCTTGACCTTGTCAGTGAGAGGTGTTATTATTGGCCAGACAAATGTTAAGCTTGACCACACTATCTACCATGTAACTGTATACTATTGTAGCTTGGGAATGTAGATGTAGTACTTTCATGCACCATGCACATACACAACACAACCACAAAATTTGTACAATGTTTTAGGCCGATCTTATCTTGATCTGTTATGACCTTTGATTTGTAGAATTGTAGCTAAATATTGATTCCTATATGTAAAGTTCAATGTATGACAAGATATGCACTTGTTAAAATCATTTGAATTAACGATGATTATTATTGTTATTATTATTATTATTATAGCTATTTGAAAACACTTTGCTTATAAGATTGATTAATATTCAGTAATGCATACATAATATTACATACCGTAGAGTCTGGTTAATAAGCGCATGCGCTTATCACTCTCCACTCTCGGTGGTAAGGAAATATGCGCCTATTAGGTGATGTGCGCTTAATAGAGAATGAAAAATTGGCCCCGCCCACTGTCGGCACGAGCGCGCGCTCGAGCTAACCTGGCAAGCCAGCAAGTTTGACATCTGCGAGTTATTCTCGCGAGCCAAAATAGGGGGCTGGCTCGTGAGACTATCTGCGAGTATGGAGACCACTATAGCTACTGTTATAGTCCAGGAAAGTATAATTGGAAGCCATCACTGACAGAACACTGCGGCGAAGTAGCTGTCTTGCTCGGTGAGACTCACTTCAACACCGGATCAAGGTCAAGAGTCCGATCCCTGGATTATGCTGTGGCGATAGGTCACAACATTCGCTCTCGTGCACCTAGATCTAGATATCAGAAACTGGTTAGATAACTAATACTAGCTATACTTGGCGTAGACAACTCTCGATCGAGCGATCAATATTACTATCATCTTTGTTAAGCGCATGCGCTTATTAAACATTACTTAATAACAGGAAGGAAGTATGCGCTTATTAAATAATATGCGCTTAATAAGCATATGCGCTTATTAACCAGACTTTACGGTATAGCCATAAGCTATAAATCATGCAAGAGATGTATACATATAGTCCATATCATGGTTAAACTTGGTCATTCCAACACGTACCTATTTGCTACTTGCTTGGCCTCTCACTGACCATAATACAAATGGAAATAGCTATAATATTATTATTGAGAAGTCAATATCACATAATAAGCTAGTGCAAACGTTCCACAAATTACCAGTATCTTGGACAACTATAGTTCCTAACATTTTGCAATTAGCTATAGCTAAGTTGAATTAATTTTCATAAGCTTATTTCGATAATTATTGAGTTATTGCTCTCACTGTTTGTCACTTCCTCCTCCAACCACTCCACTATCTCCTCCTCCTTTATCACCTGCTGTGTCTTCATGCTCTGTATCACCAGGCTCTTTATTACCCTCTCCTTCTGTTTCACTACGTGCACTTGAATCTACATGTACATCCACTGGTACCGTCATTGTAGTACTCCCATCTTGATCTAACTTTGGTCCCCCTTCTTGAGTCTCTTCATCTTCTGCTCTCAGACCATCATTTTCTCTCTTTACTTCTTTGTCACTCTGATTTATCTTTCTTTGCATGGGATCATACTTTGCAACCAACTCCACCACATAATCATAAAATGCTGCAACCTTTTCATCTTTTGATAGTTGTTGCCATCTACTATTCTTATCTTTGTCACTTCCATGATCTAGAATATGCTTCATTCTCTTCTTGATGGCCATTTCAAGTGTAGGTTTTTTCTTGAAGAAGCTTTTGTATGCAAAATACACTCCAACAACAACAATAGCAGTCTGGTAGAATCCCACCAGCCGATTTGGTGCATCACTGAATGCTTTACTGATTGGAACCGTGACCAATGCTGCTGTGGTCAGTCCTATCAGCGAGATCACAAGCAATGTAAAAAAAGGAATTGTGATGCCCCACATACATTTCAGCAGCCGTTCATTCTTTGTGCAAAATGGGAAGCAGGGTCCATCACAAGTATCTGCATCCTCCTCTTTATCTCCTTCATCTTCTTTCCCTTCTTTCTTATCCCCTTTGCGTATTAATGAACGACGATCCTCACCTAATTCTGGATCATCATCAACATTTGAATTTTGTGATACTTCAAGTTTCTTAACTTTCTTATGTCTGTTTTGTTGATCCTGTTCATCTTTGTTAATGAGTGCTTGTTGTAGTGTTCCATATGTTAACTCTAGTGCACCAAATATCACAAACGATACGACTGTGTAGTAGATAAAACTACTAGTTGCATAGGCAGCATCGTTTAGGTAGGCAATTGCAATGTAAGGCAGATGTATCACTAAGGTGGAGACAGGGCCCACTGTTGATATTGCCTGTAAAAAGTACTGATGATTGCCAACCAATTTACACTTGCAATTGTTGCAGCAAGTCACAAAACTCAGTATCCAGCATATAGCCCACATTACAATCATCAATGAGTCAAAGGAAAGCACTATATAGGGTAAAACATTGTCATCTATGTTTCTATCTGCAAGAACAGGAGCTCTGTCCTTCAAGGTGACTATTGCTGTAATATCCAGTGCTAGTATGTATAGCATTAGTATTCCGGCAGTGAGTGCAATACTAAAAATTCTCGATTGTGAATACTTGTGAAATTTGTTTCGTTCAGATCCCATTTTGAACAATCTTTTATCCCATTGTTTGGTATTGAAGTAGATCCACAACAGTAATAATGTTATTCCAAAGGCAATTAAAAAGCCAATAATGTGAAATACGAATAATAATGTAGAGAGCAGCTCTGGATGTCAGTAGATTTACTGTGTTCTTTTCAGATCTAGCAAAGTAATTTTCATCGATTTCTGGGTTGAATCTCTTTTTCTCAATTAAATTCTTTAACTACGTAAAGAGAATGTACATATCAAGAGCAGAAATCATTATTTAGCAGTATTAGACAAAAAATGTAAGCTTATACTATACAAACTTACCCTTTGTGTCAGAAGTTTAAGCATTTCATCACTGGCGTCAGTACAGTTTTCATCTAGCATCAAGGTAACATTCTGTGAAAACAGTGTGGCAGGTTTGCTGAAGAAAAGTGATAAGTATTGAAAAGTTGTAATTTCAAAGAATAAATATGAAGAATCAATCGTCCAATACCAGACTTCTGAATCATTCAAGTTATTAAACATGTAGTTAACTGTAACAAATATAGGATTGCTAGCGTTCCAGGGAAAGAATGCAGCTGAGAGTTTTTGGATGTTCTCATCATTTGATAGCAATGACTCCTTGAGAGTGAGGTAGCATTCAGAGCAGCTCTCACGACCAGGTATGCAATCACCAAACCTTCTGCGTTGTTTGCTATAGCTAGCTCTAAACAAACCTATGATGAAAGGACTTAATTTGGCCATCGTCACTATAGCTATATGAGTTGAGTCACTGGACTAAACCTATAGATCACTTAGCTAGCATGTACTTCCAGCTGTATCCTGACTATAAATATACATGCACTACAGTTATCTGTGGTCTTTTACTAGCCACAACTCTATCAAACAATTCCGAAAACCACCATTATGTACACGCCAATAGACCAAGGGAAATGCCACAACTCCAGGCAGTGTCATATTTCTAATTGTTCTTGTGTATCACAAAAATTTCCTAGATTTAAGTACAAACAAGGATTCAAAAACTGTATTGCATGTTGTGACTCCTATACTCCAAATGCTGGAGGAAGAATGGATAAACTATAGTACTGGTAGTGTAAGTGATATGATGAAAATCCTTTACAAGGCTCTTGTTTGTCAAAACAAATCTGCCGAAGTTTATTATTGTCCTTGCATTCACTTGATATCTTGCAGTGTATCACTGCAGGAATTTTAGAATTTTAGGAATATATTGTGCTACTTATATTATACCATTGTAGCTGGTCATAGCTGACAAAAGATCTACAGACTCAAGCAGTTGTACAAGTATACTGTAAGTACTTTGCTAATTAATGTAGATACTTATGTGGACCACATGTTGAAGATAAAAAATGTACGCTTCAATCATGCTAATGCTTTGCCCAAACTGACTATGATTTAATAATTCATGCGTTCATCCAGAACTGTCATAAACTCATGTCAATTCCTTGCTTTATCTGGGATAAAATACTACAAATGAGGGTGCTCTCAGTAACTGGTAGGGATTCCTAGCTTCGATTAAGTACTAACTTAAAATTGTTTTGTTTTGACGCTATTGTCTGGTGTGGTTCTGTCGACAAATAGTATCATCAACCTCAGATAAAATACTCGCCATCCATTAAAATATTTACTCAGACAAGAATATGGGATGTAGATGTCAAGGGCAGATGCTTATAGATAGGGGATTCCATAGCGCATGCATGTGTGCAACCACAGTGTCACATTTCATTGAGATACCTAGACTAAGGTGAATAGCTATCTCACCAATGATATCGTAATAGTGTAGCTATGTATGCAAAGCCAACATTTTCCTTTCAAACCAAGATATTTATAGCATAAATGTAGCAGTTAGTAGATACTCATAGTGTCAGTCAATTGAAGGTATAATGGCAGTAGAAAGCTCAGACATTGGCTAGACTATTGTACTAGTAGATAGCACTACTACGCATCAGGGGCGTAGCTAGGGGGGGGGCTCAGGGGGCTCGAGCACCCCCATTTGTCATCTGCCATAGTGGGCGGGGCTATTCAACATAATATAATAATATATGCATTGAGTAGCTAGTATGCTCTATCATTAGCTACCTACAATACTCAGCTTACAACTGTTCTGTCATGCCTGCTTAGTGAAAGACCATTGCCTTCGGAAGTAAGTGCCCAATTGTCGAACTGTAGCTTCCCATTCTGCTAAACTAATCGCACTGTCAACATATTATTCGAAAGTTCGAAGTTCATGCAAACGGAAGTCACATACAGTAATTAGTGGGCATGGTTGTGAAAATTTTCGCGCGCGCGCAAACGCACATACTCTTTATAAAAATCTCCTATATCCAGCACCCCCTTCTGTGAATTCCTGGCTACGGCCCTGCGCATGATGGACATAATGGCTTATAGTACATAGCTACTTATGCTGATGGTTGAGGATTCACTCTTAAGTGTAGTGATGGTGAGAACAAAAGGATGCATATTCACACCATTGATCTGAGAACAATGAAACTCAAACAGTAGATTTTCCCCCAGAAACCATGCATTCCTGATAACTAATATTATCAAGGATCTGATATACACAAGCTTATTATGGTCAATAGAGTCACTACTGTTATCATAGGCTGGTTTTGTTGTACTTTTGGTTACAATGTCATGGGTTGCCTTTCCACAGACATGATCATAGGTAACAGATATTGTGAGAAAAATAGTTGATGAACAGACTCATTCCATGTATACTATTCACCTCCTTACACACTCAACAATAGCTATTGTTGTCACCTTATAAACTTCATTATTTGGGCAGAGGGAGGTATCCTGGCTGGAACTATGCATAATAATCACCTCGTGCACTCAACAACAGTTATTGTTGTATTTGGGTAGTCTAAGAAGGGCCCCCGGAACATCAAGACAGGAACTATACATTATATAGAAGGTAGTTTTTGTGATAATTTTTCCACCACATTCACTGTCATCACCTTTTTTTTGTTCCTTTCACTATTACCTATCCTTCTATCTCCTCCTTTCCTAACATCCTTTTTTCTTGTGCCCCTGATATCGGACTCGAAAAATTAAATCTCAGTTAATGGTTGAGCTCCCAACCATGCCCTGCATTCATATTCAAGGAGAAAGTTATTGTGGCCTTGCTAGCACTCAGATCTCAGACATCTGTAAACATTGTTAGTCTCAATAATTTTAGGCTATGATATGATAGCTACCTTATAATACTGCAGCCCAGGGATCTCATTAATACTGAAGGATTGAAGCCATGCAGATTAAAAATGAACAAATTCAATGGTGAGGAAATAAAAATTAGGTAAGAACTTGTTCTTTGCAAAATGGATACAATTGCAACTATTCATGAATCACTCAGCATTTGTGCACACGTGGATACGTCCTACCTACACAATTATTTACGCACATACCTATAATTTCAGGTAGCCTAACAATTAATTGAGAGTGCAGCAGTGTACATGGCAACATGGCCCCATGCATATGGTACATCTTCACCTAATAATCCATCCAAATGCTCCTACACTGAACAGAGTCCTCCACTATCCAAGCAGAACTGTACACAGTCAAGCTATTGTACCACTCCAGTGCCATACACTACAATTCCAAAACTCATTCTTTCCTAGTTCTATTGCGGCATGGAATTCACTTCCACCAGTCACTGTTTCAAACTCTACTCTACCATCCTTCAAGAGAGCACTTAAATCATAATGTACTACAATAATTACTTCACATTTGTCATGTCTATGTTCTAGTTTTGTTTATTGTATCAGGGTACATGCTTTGTACTAGCCTTGCTAATTCGTGTATCCTTTGCATCACACTGCATAAAATTAATTAGAAAAAAAAAAAAAAAAAAAAAAAAAAATATCAATTACCTTATAAGATCTTGCTTAGGTAAGCACATCAAAAGTAGACTACCATTATGTTTACATTAGCATCTACTCTGTAGTGGTTTTAGGTAACCAACAACTGGTGTACCAGTGGTTATAGTTTTTTTTTTTGCATTCCAGGTAGAGTAAACAAACCACTTGTGGATTCTCTTTGCGTATTACAGCATAGGTTGAGTGATTACTCAACATCTTGCATGTATGCACCTGCATGGCACCCCTCTCTATACTCATCAATTGCAAATGTTCATATTATTTTTGTAAATTTTGGCTTCCTCAAAGCAGTATTTGTAATTGAATAATGTTTATTGGTTTCAATACCTACAATATTACTATTTTCAATGACAAACATGAGCTACACTATTACAAGTGTATGGCTTTAATCAGCTACTAGGTCTCTCTCGAATAGTATACTTCTGCAAAATTTGGTAACAGATCTTCTCGTTTTCTTATTTTGTAACACCTCATTACCAAAGCTGCAGCAATGATCACAATCCCCATATACACTATTCTCGTAATTAAGTACCAAAAGCCACAGCTCAGAGTACCAGTTCCCCACACTAACAATTGATTTTTGAAGGGAAGTAGTAGTGCTTGAGAAAACACAACGAAAATGCCTGTCAAAGCGTAAAAAATACCAATGACTAAGCCTTTCATTATGTACAGAACTTGGGCACAATAGAACTGTATGCTGCCAATGTAGAAGAATAAAGTTGACACTATAGAGAGAGATTCTAATAAAAATATCCACCTACCATCATGAGTATCATTCGAAGGTCCTTGGAGATCATAGAATATGCAAGAAATTGTAACACTATTGTTGCTTGAATGCATATTGAGATCTTGCCGTGTGTATGTTAGCAGTGCTGTTAATATTAGGTATCTCATGAAATATAACAGGACTACTATAAGACATTTCCAATAGCTTTTGAATTTGAAGCTCGGTAAACAGCGGTTAAAGAATGGGTAGATTAATATCTCATTCAGCGGTATTAAAATAGTTCCAGCGATATAATAAAAGTTGTAAAACACATAACCTGCTGACGAACGAAAATTATGAAACCTAAACATACCTTCAAAATAGATCTTTACAGACTCATACTGTTCATCTGTTGTACCATACAGAGCAGCAATGATGAAAGCAACAAAAAGTACTCGAAATAGAGTCTTAACATCTTCAACTTGCTCTGTTGTAAATGGACCACCATATTTCATCTTTCCTAAGTCAATGCGAGAAGGAATATTATCTTCCCAATAAGTAAAAGCACTTCTTAGCCTTGGTCGTTTGTTCTTTAGAGCATAAGCAATAACTTTGTACACCATTTTGAATGGATTTTGTGCACTGGGTTCCCTTATTAGTATGCTTCCAAATACAAGACTTATGCTCATTGTAATGCTAAGATTTGCACAAACCAATAAAGCAAGGCTTATTAACCTGTACTGCACTTCAGAAATATAGTACAGAATGAGACTTGCTGTAACTTGACTGCTGATGTAAGTCCAAGTGTACCAAGCAATGAATGCCTTAACTTCGTCTGAAGAAGCATCCAAAAGTTGGTCGACTCCAAACTGTATTATGTTAGCTTGAAATCCTCCATATCCGATTACTAGTGGAATCAAAAAGATCATAACTAGCTTTAAATAAGTATCATTCTGTGACTCTAACAACTGAAGTATGATCAAACTTCCTGCTAGCAGTAGTGCACTAATCCACATTATCCACATACTCCATTGGATTATTTTGTATCGTCCATAGCGTATGTCAGCAAGCCACCCAGCTAGTGGCATTGTCAAACCTCCAACACACAGTACAATGTAGCATATCAAGCTACTGTATGTTATTGTTGCAGCATAGCTGATAAAATAGATTAGGTTTGTCACCAAGAAAGACCAAATCAATATCAGGATGGCTCCTCTGTTGTGGAGAGTTTTCATGCGATATCGTGGCTTGAAAATTTCCTTGAGCCATACCGTACGACTTATCAGTGACTTCTCTTCTGAATACTTAAGCGTCGACAATTCCGAATCTCTCTTGGTCATTATTACTGAGTAGCTTAAACATCCCAAAACTACAGTATAAGCTGAACTCACTAGCTTGTGAATACTTCACACAACAGGAACTGCTTTGAGCTATAATTATGACATGTGTACTTGAATCTTGGCCTGAGACAAAGCTTAGTACTATTGCTTGTCATCATGTCATTGAAACTACAGTTTCCTTGTTAGTTGTTTAGCTACATTGAAACCTTATGCTCAAGTGTTGTTATTCCTACTCAGAAATGTATACTTTCAACATATGGTATTGGGAGTAGTGCATCCATTTAACTTGAAAAGCTTGCAGTTGCTACATGCTGCAGGTGGGTGCAGGTGCATGTATGTTTGGTCCAATCGATTTTCTTCTGTTCTAACAATTAAAAGATACACATTTTGGCTCTCTTTGACAATCAATCCATCAAATTTTTGAACAGTGACCATTCTATTCTATTTTTCCATTTGTTCAAAAGGCTAACTGTGATAGCCAACTAGCTATGGGCAATTTTTGATTCCAAACTTAAAAATTGGAGAAGGAACTTCAGAGTCAATTTTCATTTTGGCATTAAAATTGAAAATTGAATTCAATATTTAATTTTCAGCTTTTAATCCCCCCACTCCCCCCCCCCCCCCCCCCAAAATTGAACACTGAATGTTGGATTCAATTTTCCTAACATAGAAATTGAACAATCATCATTTCAATTTGAAAATTGACTTGTCCAATTCAATTTTTAACATTTATTTCCCCTAACTCAAAAAAAAAAAAAAATCTCTGAATGTCTGTCCTTCATTAGCTATGTACAATTATGTGGGTACTCATCCTCCTCCCACTCTTACATATACATGTTCACATGCAAGTCACATGACTAAACATTCCAATTAAAGCACACCAATGACACTCTGCTCCAGTGATGTTCGAGTTAATTCTAATTAAAGAGCACATATGAAAATGTCATTGTAATCAACAGATTGAGATGATTTAGATAAAAATTGGGATTAGGTTTGTCAATGATAAAATTAGAATCAGGTATATCAATGTGGAGTAGTTAGATAAGAACAATAAAAAAAGGTGTAGTTAGCAAGAGTCCCAAAGATGACTTTTTCAATTAATCACGATATTCATTGGGATCACCACCTGCATCATCACCAGCCGCTTCCAGGAGTGGAGTAATTGCTGTAAGGAAATCATCCATACCATTTAGCCTGCACGTTTCATCGCCACAGCATAATCCAGGGATCGGACTCTTGACCTCGACCGTTGAAGCGAGTCTCACCGAGGCAAGATCATAGCTATTTTTCCACAGTTTTCTAGTAGTGATGGCTTCCAGTCATACTTTCATGAACTACAAGTAGTACAACAGTGGTAGTCTCCATACTCGCGGACTTCGAGTCAAACTGGCTTGGTTAACTCGAGCGCTTGCTCGCGCTCGTGCCAACAGTGGGCGGGGCCAATTTTCACTCTCTATTAAGCGCACATCACCTAATAGGCGCATATTTCCTTACCACGGAGAGTGATAGGCGCATGCGCTTATTAACCAGGCTCTACGGTAATATTTATATTATTACTATTTTTTGTAGGTAGAGTAGTACTGATAATAGTTATGTGCAATGAATATTTGCAACCTTATCAGCTAAGTATTATAAAGTATTCAATCATGTGACTTACAAGTAATGTGATCACAACATCTAGTGACACATACAAGTCACATGACTGAACATTCCAGTAGTGGTTATTGCACAAATCATTCAATGGTCCTCCAAATAGCTGAAATTTAACAATTCTTAAGCAATTGAACTGGATGATCAATTTCTGAGCCTCAAATTCATTTGGAAATTGAGAATGGAATTTAATATTCAATTTTGTAAATTTGGATTGAAAATTAAAAATTGAATTCACAATTCAATTTTCAATTGTTATGAGTCACTGAGTCTTAAAATTGAAGATAACAATCCATATTCAATTTTTCATCAAATGAAATGACTAAAATAAAAAATATGCCAGGCTTCCCAAAGAAAATTGAAAATTGAATTTAATAGTCACTATTCAATTTTCAGATTTTGTTGATTGTCAAAGAGAGTCAAAACGTGTAACTTTTAATTTTTAGACTAATAGAAAATCAACTGGCCCAAACATACATGCACCCACCTGCTTAATAGCTACTTAGTGTTATGTTTAAGTGATCACTATACATGCAGCAAATATGACATTGAGAATATTTCCTACCTTAAAAAAGAACAATAGTTTTTCACTTCCTGCAAGTGAACACTATTATGGTTACATATTAAGGTATGATGAAAACAGGCTCTAGGTATAAAAAAAAAGTATAGCCAGTATGATTTTAAATTTTATTAATGAATTGAATTATCATCCATATTAAGTAGCGTTGGTGTATGGTTCACTATCGTACATTGTCTAAATAGAGTTGCTGTCCGTGTAGCTAGTGTTCACCCCAGTAAAACATTGACATTTGTGTTTTCTTGGTGAGGTATTACAACAGTCTATAATGTAGTGTAACTCAGGGTCTGTGTACAGTTGGTCCAATCGTCTTTCATGGTTACTCAATATAAGTGCCAATCAGTATCTTCAAATCAATTGCTATTGTGGCAACAAAAATAGTAACATGAAAAATATTAAATAATAAAATGTGATTTTCATGTATACACAACAACAGATAGCAGAGTGTGTGTATATAGCTACATATGTGTATCTATACAGTCTGTGTACTATTGGTCCAATTGTTTTTTGTGGTTAGACTTTGTAGTTACCAATCTGTAATAATATGGCACATTCTTTGTCTTATGAGATACTAAGCTTGGTAGCATGGCAGCAACTAGCAAAAATCAAATATCCAAGTCTACTTCATTCTTTATCCTTGACTCACCAATAAATCATATGATAATTTATTATAGTAGTAGTATAATAAGTATTATATAGCTACAATGGAAAATATGACAGATGAATCATATTTCATATTTCATACTTCATGCCATGTCTGTCAACTGAAGATGGGATCATGGCATTCAGTGATCATATTATTTCATACGATCAGGTTTCATAAATATTAAATGTTAAAGTCCCTTTCATGTTTTATAATCAGCATGTCATGCATACATGGGCCGGGGCTGGCCGGCGGGCGGGGGGCTCGTTCGGCAGGAGGCTGGCGGGCTGGCGCGCGCGCGCGCGAGACCAGGTCGTATGAAGGTCATGACGGAGTCGACCCGGGCAAATCTTGCCAGCTATATCATGAGCACCCTGGAGTCCTTGATTTTTGCTGACCCTCTCATCAGGGACCGAGTACTCAGGGGGCACTCTCATCAATCTATAGCTCAGGAATTGCAACAGCAGTGTCCTTCTCTCCTTCTCTCAGTAGAGCCGGTCACAGGCTCTCCACCAGGAGTGTGCGCAGGTTTTGTAGCACCAATGGAATACATCGTTCCAGCCGTCTCTCTGCCCATGAGGTCGACAGAGTAGTTGAACAATATGTTGCTCGAGCTGGTCCATCATACGGTCGAAGGACGCTTACAGGCCTTCTTCGATCTCAAGAAGGGATAACTGTTGGAGAACAACGAGTGAGACAGTCACCACCCCCAGGCGTGTAACTCCACTGTATACATTGAACATAGGCGCCGGAATACCTACCACCAAATAAATCCTGTTCCCTATTATGCTCAGTATTACGGACATAAGTTGCACATTGACCAGAACGAAAAATTGGTTCAATTTGGAGTGACTCATGTGGCAGCTGCTGATGGTTATAGTGGCAAGCTGATGGGCATCGTCACTATGCCAATCAAGAATCCCATCCTGATCTATGACTTCTTGTACAGGTTGGCATCATAATTAAAAGTTAGTAACGTCTGTGTGCAAAAGAGGAGGGGAGGGGGGGCAACTAAGTTTACTTAACATTATTATGACACTAGGGAGTGGGGTTGAGAGTCGTCAATGATGCTATTAAATTAGGTAAGTACACTGAGCCAAATGTAGTGTGTGTGTAGGATGAAGCACACTGGATGGTGTATAAACTTTAAGGTGAGCGTTGTAGAGGTTTATTTGAAGCTAAGACCCTCTTCTGTTTCTTGGTATAAACTGATATATTGATGACATCAAGGTGAAAGTGATACAGTTAGCAAGAAATTGTGACGTATGTCATTTTATAGAATGCAAAATATGCAAGGATATTCCTACCCCTCCGATTTGCCTGGTGATGTGTTGCAAACAAATAGTTGGGTGTCAGAGCTGCCTCGATAGCTGTATCGACACATCCGGATCATGTCCACTATGTAGAGCTGCAATGCCCAATCTGTTCATGTGCACGGTCTGGATGGACTGCTGCAATGTTTGAAGGATCCATGAATTTGTGAAGGCTGCTGTTCTCCCGAACTGATTCCATTTATTGCCCACCAGCAACAACTTAAGGGGCTCATGATCAATCAAGACTTAAATTCAATTTCCTGATTTCTATATTTAGTCACCACCAACTATCATAACATTTACTTATACCCTGTGCTACTCTGTTATATTATACTAAGCTACTTTTGTTATGACTTGTGTGAGAGCTAAGTCTCATATAGGAATGCTCAAGGGTATGGGTCTTGGCCGATTGCATATCATAACGACTTTCTGAATATGAGAGGGCATGGGGCCTGCTGGATCCATGGGAGAGAGTAAAGATCACATGTCCTCGACTTTAACCTCGTGCCCAGGCTATTATCGGCCTCTGCTCTGCATGTCTCTGACAGCCGTCTTCCTACATGCATGGGAAGAAAGGCTATAAACTTTAACCTAGTACCGTACCTTCATCAACTGGACCCGCACAATGCCCCGCCCATCTAATGAGCTGAGCTCGTGCATATAGCATGCGTATATGCGCTATTATGCTGGCACCGTACCGTACAGCGGCGCAGCGCCTGAGCCCCACCCCCTTCTAAACGTAAGAATGATGATACAGCCTGTTGCAGATATAAAATATGAAATACGATTCATCGGAGTAGCTTCAAGAATTCCATACAAGAACAATACAGCGTGCATGATGACAGTGTAACGATTTTGCTTAATGATACTAGGCTACTAAAAATAGCCATACTAGCTAATTGTTACTGATAGATTCCATGCAGATAGTAAAATATATGAAACATGAAATCACATTATATTTCCTTTGCTACTGGGTCAACGATAACGCATGTAGTAGACTTAGATGTTTGATTTTTGCTAGTTGCTGCCATGCTACCAAACCTCATAAGACAAAAAAGTACCTTATTACTAATTGGTAACTACAAAGTCTAACCGATTGGACCAATAGTACACAGACCATATACGGTCTGTGTACTGTTGGTCCAATCATCTTTCATGGTTACTCAATGTAAGTGTCAATCAGTATTTTCAAATTAGTCACTAGTGTGGCAACAAAAACAGTAACATGAAAAACAAATAATAAAATGTGAATCATAGTTCATTTTTCATGTTGTATACACAAAAAACATGATTTATCGTTTGTTTTTCAGTCTAGAATAGCACAATGATGTTACTGTTTTAGCTGCACTGGTGACACTACCAATAATTGAAAACATATACTATACTAGCTATACTGATTGACAATTACATTGACTAACCATGAAAGATGATTGGACCAACAGTACACAGACGGTGCATGTATGTTTGGTTCAATTGACTTTCTACTTCATCTAAAATTGAAAAATGTAAATTTTGGCTCTCTTTAACAATCAATAGATCAGCATTTTTGAATATTGATCATTCAATTCAATTTTCTTCTTCTCCAAGAAACCAGGAATGTTCTTATCAAAATCATTTTTCATTTAATGAAAATTGAATCTCACTCTCTACCTTCAATTTTTAATCTTCTATGGCACTTAAAGATTGAATGTTAAATTCAATCTTCAATCCTAAATGCTGAATTCAAAAATTGAATGGAATTTAATTTTCAATTTTTAATATCCAAGACTGATGTGGGGCTCAGAATCACACTCCCATACTAGCTATAGATACAGTATTCCATCCTCCACCCACTCTAACCATATGCAAGTCACATGACTGAACATTCTAATTAATGTGCTCTATAATAATTATCATATACTATCCACCCTCCACATAATAGTTAGACACCGAGGCCAAGGGATCTACAGTATTTACTAGAATCCTGATGTCCCCTGGGCTGTGACACCCAAGCAAAGTGAGGGTGTTACTAAGGGGACAGAGGAATTTTAAATACTGTGGATTCCATTGGCCAAGTTATTTAGAATTTTACAACTGTTGCTATGGTAGTAAAGCTATTTGCCTTGGAGCTCTCACAATATCTTGGATCCTATTAGCCATGCAACTTTTACAACTAACAAGTAACTAAGCTACTTATTTACCTCCTATTGACCAATCAGATTATAGGAAACTAGCTAACAGTAAAATAATCATAATAGCTTTTTTCACTCAGTGACTGTAATGTCATGCAGTAGCTAGTACGGCTGTATACAATCGGTGGACTGGACTAGTGGACTGGACTACTGGACTGATCTGTTTTCATCAAAAACACAGATGTAAAGGCTCCAAAAGACATGAAGAGGCGTAGTAGAGGCTAGACATGCCAGCAGTCCGATTGTGGTGCTTTTATCGGCCCCGCCTATCAACAACGCCTACTATTTACCGCTTGTGTTACTGCGCATGCTCATATCGTGTCAAAACAGCAAAATACGCGGGGATATACTCTAGAGAGCTCCACTGCTGTGTGTCTAGAGAGCTCCAGCTGTGTGCCTAGAGCAGCTTAGCCTTGGTATCAAACCTTTCATTTACTCTCTTCCATCTCTGGCTCTCTCAAGAGAGCCAGGGCATGGTATATATATGAGGTTAGGCTTTGCGCCATAGCCTAGTCTCATGCCCTTCCAGTTGTGATAGGCCAGGTGATACTTCTTTATGCATAATACACTGCAAAAATTTAACCCAACTTAACTATGAAAAAATCGACCACTCGCAATTTTTAATGAAATCCGCGTTTTCGGTATAGATCGACGCAGAATTTACTGTAGAGTTCAACGGTCAAAGAATCAGGCTCTAAAAAGGTTCCTAGGCCGAGTTATGGCCTAAAAATTGTACACGGGTCACCCGTGTCTCAGTTTACAATTTTTCGAGAAACGGAGCCTTTTGTACGTACATAGCTCAACGTTCACTGTTTCCGTATACGCTCCGTATCACACCACGCGGTTAGTTCGCTATAATGGATTTGCCGGGAAGATGGCCACAGAGAGTCGAGCGGGAGTAGCAGTCCTGACCTTGTGGAGAAGATACCGAGAGAAGCGATGGACTCTATGCTTCTATGCTTCGTAAGTTGTCTATGATCGTTCATACAGCTAAGGCTGCATGTAATAAAACTCTTGGGTGTGGTTCTTGGACAGCATAGTGTACTTCTGGCCATGTACAAGGGAGATAGCCACACGTAGCTGTAAATTTACACTCTCTGTCCTGCTTGGCATGAACTACAGTTGTGAGAAGCTGTCCTATTGTTCTAGTAAACAAAATTTTATCTAGCTAGAGGCAGTATATGTGAGTTCTGACTGTTCTGTACACTTAGGTCTTGTCTTCAGAGCTGTTGAATCTGACATTCTCTCTGTGAGGAGCCTGGGATGAGTGTATGGTCATCTACAAGAGTTTGTCATCCAGAAACGAACAACAACAAACGGTATTTCAAGTGTGATGATGAACAATGGCAGTGCATGAGCCTGGCATACATGTATGTATGTAGTGTGTGTGTGTGTGTGTGTGCGTGCTTGCGTGCGTGCGTGTGTGTGTGTGTGTGTGTGTGGGTGTGGGTGTGTGTGTGTGTGTGTGTGTGTGTGCGTGTGTGTGTGCGCGTGTGTGTTCGTGTGTGTGTGTGTTCGTGTGTGTGTGTGTGTGCGCGTGTGCGTGTGCATGTATGTGTATGCTTGTGTGAAAGCAATGTTGCCATTGTACACACATTAGGACATGCATGGCATGTACATGCACAATGGACACTTGACTTCCCAAATTGTCTATGACTAGTCTTGTGTACACCAACAGTCCAAGCATTGTACCATGATTGACTTGTTAGGCTGACAGCTCATAAGTATGTATGTTTCGATGTCCTTGTGTTTGTGTGTACATGTGTGTGCGTGTGCGTGTGTGTGTGTGCGTGTGTGTGTGTGTGTGTGTGTGTGTGTGTGTGTCTGGTTAGCAGGAAGGGGATTGCGGGACATTAGTATTGTGAAGTCTTCAGGTGGTGCAGCTGTGGAAGCGATGTCCTTCTGATCTACCAATACTCTCGAGGGTGGGTATACAGGTTGGGCGTTCACTTTTACCCATACAATTGTAGGCACAACACACTAAAATCGTATTTCATGTCCATGCATAATAGTCTCTCTCTCTCTCTCTCTCTCTCTCTCCAGTTATCGGATGATGCACAGACTTGAACAGTGGGACTGAGATTGCCACTCCATGTGCACTGTGTGACAGTTGTTTCTTGCTGCTGATCAAAGCTGTGATCTTCAAGTCCTCAAGTAGTACAAGACTGCCATCTAGATGTTGCAGTAGAGCTCTTCTGGTCTACATAGATAGTATTAGCTATGTAGTATTCTTTCATGTATAGTGTTTCATTCAGTATTATGACAGTGTAGCCTATGATTAAAGGGTGTGGTTGACAGGTGGGGCCACCATGATTGACTGGTGTACTTGTGGACTAGATCGATGAGAGTTTGAGCGTCTACTCTCTGCTATGCAGCAATCGCTGTCAATGCCAAGCAACTCCAGGGCCTCAGCTACTGTCTACCATTGCCACTTTACTTTGCTATGATGGCTAAGCGCGGGTATCGTTATGGAGGTCGACCGCGGCTTGTAGATTTTGATTGATCGATAATACTGCAAGTCCTGGTCGTTTCAGGCACTAAACAACGTTGTCTTTCGATGAAAATCTATGTATGGATAGACAAAAGACTATACTTTCACAATATGGAAACAAAAAAATTCGAGAAAAAAAAAGTTGGTTCGAGTATTGAACACCCTATTGCAAAATCATATTCGAGCGCGAGTGGTCGATTTTTCCATAGCGGGTCACTTAAATAATTATGTTACCTGTGTTGCACTGCTGATATAATTATGCATATGCAGTCAACCATGATTTGGAATATACATTAAAGTGTTCTTTCAGCTTTATAATCATACATATTGTC
Organism: Stappiaceae bacterium; assembly: GCA_964291365.2. Taxonomy (GTDB): domain Bacteria; phylum Pseudomonadota; class Alphaproteobacteria; order Rhizobiales; family Stappiaceae; genus JBDWFY01. Next base: position 177,897 of record OZ220043.1, on the reverse strand, counting down.
TGCTACACATATAATATTTCTTGAGATGTGCAGTTGCTATAGAGAACCACTGAGTGAAGCAAAAGTATTCTGGTAATTACCACTTCAATTACTTAAAATGATTACAAATTGCAACCACTTTACATTATGTCATTAATAGCTTAAATTAGAGAGAAAACTTCAATGTACATTCCATAATCATGGATGGTCACGAACTGCATTCTTATAGCTACAGTGCAACTCAGGTAACCTAAGATGGGCTTTTTGTTTTTGCAGTGTATAGCTATATAGTGAATGACATGAAAACGTCTGACTTAAACATAAACAGTTGTAGCAGTGGCTGCAGTAATGGTTCCAAGGGTACTCTCGCTGAGTTGCAATTTGGTCATCATTGCAGTACTTGTCATCTCTAGGCGTATCTCTTGCCAAATGTACCTCACATCAGTTGCTAGTAAGCCTAGCATACAAACTCAATGGTCATGACTGTAGCTAGCTACATCATGGTATGTGAAGTTCAGGCCAACTGATTTTAATGTTACTATCTAGCCACTAACTCTATACACTTCATAAGCTCAAGTGTACTCAATCAGACTTAGAATGAGTGATTAACACATGCATGCAACAATTATTATTGTTCATATGTTGCTTTAGAGGCAACTTGAAATGTATTGTGTGAACATGCATAATCTGTGCATGTATAATAGCCCAGTACGAAGTAAAAATGGTAAAGATCGTCACATACTGGCTGAATGGTCAGCTAACCCAGGAGATCAAGATGGAAGAGAGCGCTGCCGCACTCAATCCACTGCTGTGATATTTTAGGTACCATTAAAAAGCATCCCAGTGTGTTTTAAATGAAAATCGGTCAGTCCAGTAGTCCAGTCCATTAATCCAGTCCACCAGTCCAGTCCACCGATTGTATACAGCCCAGTAGTACAGCATGCATGCATTACACTATAATATTATTATTACACAATCATAATTATACACTACTTACTGATTTATTATGGGATAATAATAATAAAAACTAATGTACAGTAACTGCTGTGTATGATGAGTCTCGTTCAGGTTTTCCTGTGTATTATTTAGTGCATGTCTATTATTATTAGGTACAAGTATAATATTATGGCCTTTACACTGTAGACTTGGATAAACAGTATGTGACATCCAAATAAAACTTTAAAGCTTCTTTGAAGAGGGTACTATTAGAATTCGCTAATTGATGAAAAATATCTTCAAACGATGGATATCTCTCCGTAAAAGCCTGGTACCTTATACTCATTTTGTTTGAATGACCACTGAGAGGATCATGTCCAAATCGTGCTCCATCTGAAAGGTTGCCACCCTCCTGGTTATACATCACTACAGCAGCTGTTGTATATGGAAGATGACTTTGATTAATTTTAGGAAATCTATTTAATTGTGATGCCATGACTCTGTTGGAAGATGTCTAACTCAGTGACTCTTGAACAGTTTACATAATATTGGGTTGTTCAACTGCTAGCTAGATAGAATATTATAGCTACCATGGCCAATTGGCCGTAGTATTCAGTTACTTGTGATTCATCATTAACTAGCTATCTGTTGGCTAGCTATACTGATTATGTGATCATCAATTATTATTACTAGCTACCATCTATCACATCTATACGTTATAGGTATTACTAACTTATATGATATTATGGAGCACATTAATTAGAATGTTCAGTCATGTGATTTGCATATGGTTAGAGTGGGTGGAGGATGGAATACTGTATCTATAGCTAGTATGAGAGTGATTCTGAGCCCCACATCAGTCTTGGATATTAAAATTTGAAAATTAAATTCAATAATTTCATTCAATCTTTGAATTCAGCATTTAGGATTGAAGATTGAATTTAACATTCAATCTTTAAGTGCCATAGAAGATTAAAAATTGAAGGTAGAGAGTGAGATTCAATTTTCATTAAATGAAAAATGATTTTGATAAGAACACCCTGGTTTCTTGGAGAAGAAGAAAATTGAATTGAATGATCAATATTCAAAAACACTGATCTATTGATTGTTGAAGAGAGCCAAAATTTACATCTTTCATTTTTAGATGAAGTAGAAAGTCAATTGAACCAAACATACATGCACCCATAGACCACTCAGTATTCTTGGATTTAAATACGGTATTTACCTCGATTACCTAGTTTTAGGGGGAACACCTGGGTGCATGTATGTTTGGGCCAGTTGATTTTCTATCAGTCTAAAAATTAAAAGTTACACGTTTTGACTCTCTTTGACAATCAACAAAATTGAATAGTGACTATTAAATTCAATTTTCAATTTTCTTTGGGAAGCCTGGCATATTTTTTATTTTAGTCATTTCATTTGATGAAAAATTGAATATGGATTGTTATCTTCAATTTTAAGACTCAGTGACTCATAACAATTGAAAATTGAATTGTGAATTCAATTTTTAATTTTCAATCCAAATTTACAAAATTGAATATTAAATTCCATTCTCAATTTCCAAATGAATTTGAGGCTCAGAAATTGATCATCCAGTTCAATTGCTTAAGAATTGTTAAATTTCAGCTATTTGGAGGACCATTGAATGATTTGTGCAATAACCACTACTGGAATGTTCAGTCATGTGACTTGTATGTGTCACTAGATGTTGTGATCACATTACTTGTAAGTCACATGATTGAATACTTTATAGCTAATACTTAGCTGATAAGGTTGCAAATATTCATTGCACATAACTATTATCAGTACTACTCTACCTACAAAAAATAGTAATAATATAAATATTACCGTAGAGCCTGGTTAATAAGCGCATGCGCCTATCACTCTCCGTGGTAAGGAAATATGCGCCTATTAGGTGATGTGCGCTTAATAGAGAGTGAAAATTGGCCCCGCCCACTGTTGGCACGAGCGCGAGCAAGCGCTCGAGTTAACCAAGCCAGTTTGACTCGAAGTCCGCGAGTATGGAGACTACCACTGTTGTACTACTTGTAGTTCATGAAAGTATGACTGGAAGCCATCACTACTAGAAAACTGTGGAAAAATAGCTATCTTGCCTCGGTGAGACTCGCTTCAACGGTCGAGGTCAAGAGTCCGATCCCTGGATTATGCTGTGGCGATGAAACGTGCAGGCTAAATGGTAGCTATGGATGATTTCCTTACAGCAATTACTCCACTCCTGGAAGCGGCTGGTGATGATGCAGGTGGTGATCCCAATGAATATCGTGATTAATTGAAAAAGTCATCTTTGGGACTCTTGCTAACTACACTTTTTTTATTGTTCTTATCTAACTACTCCACATTGATATACCTGATTCTAATTTTATCATTGACAAACCTAATCCCAATTTTTATCTAAATCATCTCAATCTGTTGATTACAATGACATTTTCATATGTGCTCTTTAATTAGAATTAACTCGAACATCACTGGAGCAGAGTGTCATTGGTGTGCTTTAATTGGAATGTTTAGTCATGTGACTTGCATGTGAACATGTATATGTAAGAGTGGGAGGAGGATGAGTACCCACATAATTGTACATAGCTAATGAAGGACAGACATTCAGAGATTTTTTTTTTTTTTTGAGTTAGGGGAAATAAATGTTAAAAATTGAATTGGACAAGTCAATTTTCAAATTGAAATGATGATTGTTCAATTTCTATGTTAGGAAAATTGAATCCAACATTCAGTGTTCAATTTTGGGGGGGGGGGGGGGAGTGGGGGGATTAAAAGCTGAAAATTAAATATTGAATTCAATTTTCAATTTTAATGCCAAAATGAAAATTGACTCTGAAGTTCCTTCTCCAATTTTTAAGTTTGGAATCAAAAATTGCCCATAGCTAGTTGGCTATCACAGTTAGCCTTTTGAACAAATGGAAAAATAGAATAGAACGGTCACTGTTCAAAAATTTGATGGATTGATTGTCAAAGAGAGCCAAAATGTGTATCTTTTAATTGTTAGAACAGAAGAAAATCGATTGGACCAAACATACCTGCGCCCACCTGCAGCATGTAGCAACTGCAAGCTTTTCAAGTTAAATGGATGCACTACTCCCAATACCATATGTTGAAAGTATACATTTCTGAGTAGGAATAACAACACTTGAGCATAAGGCTTCAATGTAGCTAAACAACTAACAAGGAAACTGTAGTTTCAATGACATGATGACAAGCAATAGTACTAAGCTTTGTCTCAAGCCAAGATTCAAGTACACATGTCATAATTATAGCTCAAAGCAGTTCCTGTTGTGTGAAGTATTCACAAGCTAGTGAGTTCAGCTTATACTGTAGTTTTGGGATGTTTAAGCTACTCAGTAATAATGACCAAGAGAGATTCGGAATTGTCGACGCTTAAGTATTCAGAAGAGAAGTCACTGATAAGTCGTACGGTATGGCTCAAGGAAATTTTCAAGCCACGATATCGCATGAAAACTCTCCACAACAGAGGAGCCATCCTGATATTGATTTGGTCTTTCTTGGTGACAAACCTAATCTATTTTATCAGCTATGCAGCAACAATAACATACAGTAGCTTGATATGCTACATTGTACTGTGTGTTGGAGGTTTGACAATGCCACTAGCTGGGTGGCTTGCTGACATACGCTATGGACGATACAAAATAATCCAATGGAGTATGTGGATAATGTGGATTAGTGCACTACTGCTAGCAGGAAGTTTGATCATACTTCAGTTGTTAGAGTCACAGAATGATACTTATTTAAAGCTAGTTATGATCTTTTTGATTCCACTAGTAATCGGATATGGAGGATTTCAAGCTAACATAATACAGTTTGGAGTCGACCAACTTTTGGATGCTTCTTCAGACGAAGTTAAGGCATTCATTGCTTGGTACACTTGGACTTGCGTCAGCAGTCAAGTTACAGCAAGTCTCATTCTGTACTATATTTCTGAAGTGCAGTACAGGTTAATAAGCCTTGCTTTATTGGTTTGTGCAAATCTTAGCATTACAATGAGCATAAGTCTTGTATTTGGAAGCATACTAATAAGGGAACCCAGTGCACAAAATCCATTCAAAATGGTGTACAAAGTTATTGCTTATGCTCTAAAGAACAAACGACCAAGGCTAAGAAGTGCTTTTACTTATTGGGAAGATAATATTCCTTCTCGCATTGACTTAGGAAAGATGAAATATGGTGGTCCATTTACAACAGAGCAAGTTGAAGATGTTAAGACTCTATTTCGAGTACTTTTTGTTGCTTTCATCATTGCTGCTCTGTATGGTACAACAGATGAACAGTATGAGTCTGTAAAGATCTATTTTGAAGGTATGTTTAGGTTTCATAATTTTCGTTCGTCAGCAGGTTATGTGTTTTACAACTTTTATTATATCGCTGGAACTATTTTAATACCGCTGAATGAGATATTAATCTACCCATTCTTTAACCGCTGTTTACCGAGCTTCAAATTCAAAAGCTATTGGAAATGCCTTATAGGAGTCCTGTTGTATTTCATGAGATACCTGATATTAACAGCACTGCTAACATACACACGGCAAGATCTCAATATGCATTCAAGCAACAATAATGTTACAATTTCTTGCATATTCTACGATCTCCAAGGACCTTTGAATGATACTCATGATGGTAGGTGGATATTTCTATTAGAATCTCTCTCTATAGCATCAGCTTTATTCTTCTACATTGGCAGCATACAGTTCTATTGTGCCCAAGTTCCATACACAATGAAAGGCTTAGTCATTGGTATTTTTTACGTTTTGACAGGCATTTTCGCTCTATTTTCTCAAGCACTACTACTTCCCTTCAAAAATCAATCGTTAGTGTGGGGAACTGGTACTCTGAGCTGTGGCATTTGGTACTTAATTACGAGAATGGTGTATATGGGGATTGTGATCATAGCTGCGGCTTTGGTGATGAGGTGTTACAAAACAAGAAAACGAGAAGATCTGTTACCAAATGAACATATTTTTGCAGAAGTATACTATTCAAGAGAGACCTGATAGCTGATTAAAGCCATACACTTGTAACAGTGTAGCTCATGTTTGTCATTGAAAATAATATTGTAGGTATTGAAACTACAAACACTGCTTTGAGGAAGCCAAAATTTACGATTTTGGGCCGTGACATCAAAAATAATATGAACATTTGCAATTGATAGAGTAGACTCGGGGTGCCTTGCAGGTGCATACATACATGATGTTGAGTAATCGTGGATCACTCAACCTATGCTGTAATGCACAAGGGAGAATCCACAAGTGGTTTGTTTGCTATACCTGGCAGTCGCTCCGCCAACGTACCGGAAGTCCATATAAATATGTATAATTTTTTGCTGACATCACGCGGCAAACTTGATTGAGAGAGCTGCAGTAGCGTGTTAACTACTTGGCGCTGTAGCAGTTTTATTCAGCCGTTGATTGGCCGTTTGGTCTTGAAAGTAAGAGGTTGGTATCATGTATCTCGCGCACTGAGTTAGACCCGTTAGTCTGGAGTCAGTATGGAGATATTCGCTGCCGTAAATTTGGTCTAAAAGTCGATATAAAACATTTTCTGACACCTACAACGCCAAGTTTTCAAGCTAGACTACTTTATACTACGATATCCTTCAAATATCTTCATTCCCCGTTGTTCCCACAAGAAATATGTATGAATCTCCAACCGTCCAGATATGGCTGACAGGGAGGTGTGGAACACGACTCTAGTGACTACAATGACACGCTGCAGAATGGTGCTGATGGTCACAATACTGTCACTGCCAGTGGCGGATCTAGCTATGGTTCCATGGGTTCCATGGAACCCCCCCTTTGGGCTGGAGCTACTACTAAGAAATACTGATGATGAACCAAATGGAACCCTCCTCTCTGGCTAGAGAGCAAGATAGACCGTTGCTTTGGATCACCTTAGCATACTTTAGCTGACTTACAATCAAAAACAGCTCGGTTGGCTGGTAGGGCCAGTAATTTTTCGTTAAAACGGCCGAAAATGGGTGTGGCTTATAAAATTTTCGCGCGCGCTTCGCGCGCGATCGTATAATGGAACCTCCCTCGGGAAAATCCTGTATCCGCCACTGACTGCACTTTATCATCTGATAGCAAATAATATAATAACACACAAAAATCATAGTGACATGCTGGGTGAGGTGTATTTAAGTAGGTGAACACTCTTGGTCAATTGTGGGGTACGGGTCTTGATCTTCTATCCAACTCCACTGGTCATTCCAACGACTTTGCAACTCTGTACGTTTAAAACAAAAAATAGTAAATAAAGTACTATGCATCCTCTAAACAAATAAAAGACATACAGACAGAGAGCAAAACTGAAGACATGATGATAGACAGTCCTTAGTTCCAACCACTGACTACCACCTTTCCCAACATAATAATTATACACACACACACACACACACACACTTGCGCTTGCAGGCACAAGGTAGCCTCGTCCCCAGGCCCATTCCCAGCTTTTCAATGTTTCACGCTGAAAAACGGGAGGGCCTGGTATACGTCTGCACGTGAGGTAGAACAGTGGTAGAACAGTAATTATCGTGCGTGGGCTAAGCGCATATCTGTGGTCAAAACGTAATTATCCATGCCCTCTGTGCAATAGAAACTCGGTCGATAGATGACACGATCGAACGAGAAAACAAGTAGCTCAAGCGTAGGGCCTTTACAGAAGCAGCAGAGAACAAACAAGTATTAAGTTTCACCCAGTGTTGTTTTAGTTAATCAAAACCAATACTAAAACCCCTTAGTTTTTCCCAATTTATGCCTTAGTTTTAATTACTAAAACTAAATTAATCGTGCTATGCCTTTCATAATTAAAAACTAAAACTAGCAAACTTGCATCAAACCATGCCATATACTAAACTAAAAAGAAAATGGTAAAATAAGCTCATTTTAGTTAGTTAACTGAACTAAAAGCACGTTTAGTTTGCCCTTTATCCTTTTAGTTTTAATTACTAGAACTAAACTAAAATGATCCTCCGCTCTTAATTAAAAACTAAAACTAACTAAAATCAATGAAGAGGACCTTAATTAAAACTAATAACTAACTAAAATTACTGAAGCCATACTAAAACAACACTAGTTTCACCATGATATCGTCGATCGTGACGCTTGGCCATTTCGCGATCTTTACGATCATACTGCTTACGTTTCACCATGCTCCGGAGGTATTGAAGTGCTGACGACCTGTCCACCTTCCTTCTGTCCTCAATCTCGGCAAAGCTATGTCGTACAGCTGTAGCCTCTTCGTTGTATAGAGCTGATTGAACCTTGAGCTAGCCATCGCGATACAGAATTTCCACCTGGCATTGCGGTTTGTGACGCCCACGTTAATCATTTTTGACGCGTTCGTGACGTTGAGCATGTGCAGACATATACCAGGCCCTCCCGTTTTTCAGCGTGAAACATTGAAAAGCTGGGAATGGGCCTGGGGACGAGGCTAGGCACAAGGCACACAGGGACACATGCATACAACACACACATACACAAACAATAAAAATTGTACCTAAACAAACTTGTCTTTACCATGTACCAATAGCATGTACAGACACATACATGTATATGTCATGTAAGTATCCAAAACACGTAAATATATACACCTTAGTGTGCACACACGTACACACCTTCAATTATAATTAATATTACACTCTGGGATTCATGTGCTTGAATTCAAGGATTTCAGGGGAGAAAATGTTTGCTTACCCCAGACTAGAGGCTACCTGGTATCTAGTAGGTAGTAGGGTGCTTGCTACATGTAAGCGTCATTTACAGAGTGAGTGTATCACAGCACTTACCACTTAAGCTACTGTGTTGTCTATTTCTCCAGCTCTTATCACGTTCGAATAGTAGAGAGATCTGTCCCCAGAGTTCTGGATTCACATTACATGTTGCACGTACATCGGTTGTCCCAATGAAGTGATTTTAGCACACTACTTGTATAAAACGAAGACTACCTGCATAAAGATGTCAGGAAACATCATTAACAATAAGACAATGATCATGTGCTTCACTATAAAGGAGGCTGAGACTACCAAGAGAGCACAAAGCACCAAAATGTGTAACATACCAGCCAGATACACTGACAAACATTGATATAAAACATTTTCTGACACTTGGGTCAGCTGCAACTCACGTTCATAATTTGCCTTGGAATACAACGAGTGATTTTCGACTTGTTCCCTGAGGTTTTACATATAAAACATTTTCTGACACTTGGGTCAGCTGCAACTCACGTTCATAATTTGCCTTGGAATACAACGAGTCCATCAAAGCATTTTCGACTTGTCAGATCGACAATGGGACACTAAAATGGCTGCCATTTTCAGACATGAAAGGTATGGCTACTTCACGGCCTTGAAACACCTAGTAGTAAAACCAGCTTATCTTTTTACTCTCATAGCTATTATTATTTACCTTTTCTGAAGAGAAAACGGCAGTAACAGATCGACAATGGGACACTAAAATGGCTGCCATTTTCAGACATGAAAGGTATGGCTACTTCACGGCCTTGAAACACCTAGTCAGTAAAACCAGCTTATCTTTTTACTCTCATAGCTATTATTATTTACCTTTTCTGAAGAGAAAACGGCAGTAACCATCACCAGAAGTCCAAAGATATGGCAACTAACGACACAAAGGCGCCATGATGTCTGCACCCGTTTGACCTCGCGCTCGCACTCAATGACGTCATCCAAAAAATAAAATTTCACGTTGGCGGAGCGACTGAGTTCATCAGTAGCTACTTACCTACACGTCTTGTAATCCATCAACGGTGAAGCTAGTGCAGAGAAAGTGCGATTCTTAATATTGCACACCACGAAATGGGCGTGGCGGCATTGAAGTTACCGGGTGTGGTTAATAAAGTGGCGTGGCCGTAAAAATTTTCGCGCGCGCTTCGCGCGCGGACAGTTCAGCACCCTCTTTGATGAAATCCTAGATACGCCACTGTGAATTCTTGCAATCGATTTCATTTTGACTATACCAGTGTGGCCCTCGTGTATCTCCTCCAACACTCTCTCTCTTAAAGCTGACGGAATAACGACCTTGAGGCCACAAAGGATACATCCTTCCTGTACAGTAAGTTGGAAACGACGATTGAAAAATGGGTGAAGTTCTGGGGGGAGATTCTTCCGGGTCTTTGGCCAGCCACCCTTTATTCTGGCCAGTACTTGCTTGAGAACTGGATCCTTCTCAGTAGCCTTCTTGACTTCATCTGCTGAAACAGGTAACTGCGTTAGCTGGTTTTGTTGAATGAGATTGACAACGGGGTGTAAACTCTGGTATTTCTCAAAAGTAGGGTCGGTCTCCAATGGGAGTCTGGATAGGCAGTCAGCATTTCCATGCTGCTTAGTCGGCTTGTACTCAATGCTGTATGTATAAGCTGAGAGAATGATAGCCCATCGTTGTAGTCGGCTAGCACTCATCACTGGGATTCCCTTTTTTGGACCAAAGATAGTGAGCAATGGTTTGTGGTCAGTGACTAGTACAAAAATTCGACCATACAGAAATTGATGAAACTTTTTGACACCGAATATTATACTGAGAGCTTCTCTTTCAATTTGTGAATAATTCTTTTCTGCACTGGTAAGGCTCTTGGAGGCATAAGCTACTGGTCGCTCAGCTCCATCTGGATAATGGTGAAATAAAACTGCTCCGATACCAACTGCACTTGCATCACAGGCTAGTCCCAGCGGCAAATCAGGATTGAAGTGTGCCAATACCTTGGTTGTAGTAAGGGCTTCCTTGATTTTGACAAAACTGTCTTGACATTCGGTGCTCCAAGACCACGGTTCATCCTTTCTCAATAGCCGGTTGAGGGGTGCACTTAAATCAGCAAGACACTTGATGAACCGTCCGTAGTGACTGACCATTCCAAGAAATGATCGTAGTTCCGAGATGTCAGTGGGTGGTGCAACTTTGAGAATAGCTTCCACCTTTTTAGGAGATGATTGAAGACCTTCGGAACTGATAATCTTGCCAAGATACTCCACTGATTCTTGGAAGAACTGGCATTTCCGCAACTTCAATCGAAATCCATACTCTTTTAGTCGCTTAAAGACAGCTTCGGGGTTTCTCATGTGTTCCTCGTCAGTAGGGCCGGTGACTAAAATGTCGTCAATGTAGCAAGCAATTCCTGGCAGACCTTGTAACACTTGATCCATAATTTTTTGAAAAATCGCTGGTGCGGAGGCCACTCCATATGGCAGCCTGTTGAAACGATACAACCCTTTGTGGGTGTTGATCACAAGAAACTGTTTCGATTTGTCATCAAGTTCAACCTGCAGATAAGCCTCTGATAAATCCAATTTGGTGAAGTGCTGCCCACCGTTCAACATAGCAAAAAGCTCGTCTGGTTTTGGCAGAGGGTGCTGATTCACGTCGAGATGTGGGTTTATTGTGACCTTATAGTCCCCACAGTGTCGCACGGATCCATCTGCCTTCATTACTGGTACGGTGGGAGAGGCCCACTCAGATGTGTCAACCTTCTCAATAATTTCCAACTTCTCCATTCTGTCCAAATCTGCTTCAATCTTGGTCTTTAATGCCAAGGGGATTGGTCTGGGTCGATAAAATTTTGGTTTAGCATCCGGTTTCACATAAAGGTGAGCCTTCACTCCTTTGCATCGTCCAAGTTCTGTACCAAAAATTTCTTGGTAGTCTGCAAGGAGTTTCTCCAACTGTCGTTTATTTTCAAAATGATCTTTCGTCACACTGTTAATTTTTGCATTTTCCACCCAATTCAACTTGAGACTTTGCAACCAGTTCCGTCCAAATAAGGGAATTCCGTTTCCTTCAACAACAACTAGCGGTAGCACAGCTTCCTTTCCATGTACTTTCACATTGACTTGGCTCTGTCCCAACACTCGTAGTGGTCGATTTGGGTAACCCTCTAGGGGTAAATCAATACTGCTCAGTTCGGGTTTACCAAGTTCCTCAGCCCACGTTTTCTCACTCACTAGACTGACACCTGCTCCAGTGTCCAGTTCCATTGTTAGTTGAATTCCATTAATCTCAAGGGGCACCTTGTAACTTTTTGGGACCGAAACTCCAACTGCATGTACTTGGCTTCCCATACATAAGGCTCTTGCAAGAAGCTTGCAGGCTGGCTTGCATCAAAATCTGACACATCTTGCAAGAGAATCTTATATACTTGCTCAAAAATCTTGCATATTGCAAGAGAAGTGGCCACAATCTTACAAGACCTTGCAATAATCTTGCCAGTCTACCCTTGCAAGATTTCTTGCAAGTCTTGGAGCCATGCAAGATATGAACAGTACACAATCTTGCATGCAAGAACCATACATGAGTCTTACAAGATTTGCTGCAGGAATCTTGCAAGAGCTGCAGGGGAATCTTGCTACGTACGTACATTCATTGTTGCTATGGTAACCAATTCCTCCACCCACATGCTATCATTAAATTTAGCTACACAATAATAATTATTTTTAGACAATGTCATAAACTACGTATTGCAAAAGTACAAAAGTGTTACATAGTGTTATGGCAGTTACTTTATTATGCTCATGTACATCTACATTGTATTCTATTATCAATCTTCATCAGAAATTCTCTCAGTGAGCAAGATGCTTGTCTTTATACTTTCAGATTACCTGAATAATAAAAATTCATTACGAGTGTTACAATAACAAAGTGGTATCTGATAATAATAATATTATGCATGCTTCTATAAGTGAGTACATAACACAAACACACAACACTTTGAGGAAAGCATACCTCGCTCATAATAATAGACAAGTAATCATCTATTACTATTAGGAAGTTGTACTTAGAAATGCTGCCTCAAATCTTCCTCCCCTCTCCAGGTAAGTTTCCAGTAACTGTTGTGGGTCAAACTAACTTTTTTGGAATTGCATGCAGATAGGTGGTCATTATTCAGATTTAGTACGGAGGCTGTAGTCAGCAAAGAAGATCGAACAAGGTGTTACATTTGGAGTTCATGATAGCCTTAGACCAGCAGGCTAAAGATCAACAAAGTTCATTCATTACTGTTCGATGGATAGTTGTTTGCTAGTTGAGGATACAAGCATTTGCAATAGCCATGATCACAAAAACGAGAGAGTGGGGTCAACAGTACTGTTCACAGTAGTAATTTGCTTATTTGAAAACAGGATGTGGGTGGTGAAACAAACAGTGAATTTGAATTCCCCCACCTAACGCTCAAACTCTTAGACTAAACTATATCACAACCACCCAAAACATTCAGCAACCTGTCCCCATAGTACTTCCCAGTAGCTACACACCCAACATTGCAACCACGTCTAATGCCACACATAAAAATATGGACATTCTTAACCAAAATTACCCAAATTAATAATAGTTCAAGTGGGGCAAAGAGAACAAAAAGAGGAAAGCACAAAATTCTAGAACCAAAAAGTGTGACTGTCTCTCTTAAAGTGGGACGATTGGAGAACTATGCCCCCCCCTCCCCCACTGTAGTCTCGTACCAGGCCTCTATATCGCACGAGGAAAAGAGTCTAATGAAATGCATATTCAATTTTGGTTCCCAATGTAAGTATGTGACATAGTATCATGCTTGCACATTACCACTATTTGTGCCAAATTTTATCATGATTCACGTACGCATATCTGAGCTTCTCGCCTCTCCCGAGCTTCAAGTACGCTTAGCCTACCCCAAACAGTTGGGTAGCTTCATCGATCGCTGGCTGAATGCCTGACAGACTGGCCCTCTCTTGGCCCTTTCAAGTTAGTATCGAAATCTTTTTCAAATAAAGCCAGTGACGTAAGCACTGTTCTGCAATCTGATTGGCCATGCCAACATCTTGGCGCATGGAACCAAAATTGAATACACATTTCACCAGATTCTTTTTCCACATGCGATAAAGAGGCTGGGCACAAGACTACCCCCACTGTATGTATACTAGAGAATTTATTCACCTCAATACAGTAAATGTTGAGTCCAACTGTCCCTTCATCTGAGGCCAGAACTAGTTGTCCTTTTAGTAAGGTGGCTCTCCTCTCTTCCATAACTAGAGGAAGTGGTATTGAAAATGTATGCCATTAAACATCATCTAGCTATTCAGTTCATGCTGACATTAGCTAACTAGCATTAATTTAAAACAAATTAGTGAACGTGGGTTGAAAGGCAGGCTATGCTATAGCATATGGCAGCCAAAACAGCTTATCTGTGAGTGCTTGAGTTTAACAGCTGCTGTAAATAATAGCTATCAATAATGGTTGAATCATACCATTGAAATTATCTTTGTAACTTCAGAACTCCGCCGTAGCTCCTTTTAAGACCCGAACTGCTAGCTCTTGGTGCTTTATGGCTCTAACTTCCGTCTCAGGCTGGCTCTGTGTTGGCTTCATGTTCACTGATTCTCTGCAAAATGCAGCTGCACACTCGGGCAGCTGCGCTATGGCGGCCCGCGCATCGGGTGACTTGAAAACGGCCAATGAAATGCAAGTCTTTAGTATGGGCGCGGGCGTGGCGGGATACCGACTAGACTGAATTCATCACTTCTCTGTCATCTCTGCTTCAAGTTAACTTTATTTGACTTTTGATGTGCACTAAGACGAGTAGAAGGATGGAAGACGTCCTCTCAGATGTACCCGCGTACTTCGAGCTATTTTCGCTGGCCACGCCTTCTAAATAATTTCGGCATAGGTAAGTACGGGCATGGTACGTACGTACATGCTAGTATATAATTTAGCTCTCTCTCTCTCTCTCTCTCTCTCTCTCTCTCTCTCACACACACACACACACACACACAGAGTAGCTATAGCCACTGACTAGATGTTAGACAAGTTGAAGAATTCATCTATGACAGAAAGGAATGGACAAAATACAACAGATAAGTTGTGCCTACTGCTTGATTTATTTTTGAATACTCTGGGATAGTCAGTGCCGAGTATTAAGACTTTCAACAGAATCAACTTGACATTTAGACACACTGGTTAGTTTACTTAGCTGCATGTGTACATACAGCATGGTCAGATACAGACACTACAGAGACACACTGTCACACTGGTCAGTCGACTTAGCTGTACATACGGCAGTTACACTGGTCAGATACGGACACAACAGAGACACACTGGTCAGTCGACTTAGCTGTACATACAGCAGTTACACTGGTCAGATACGGACACTACAGAGACACACTGGTCAGTCGACTTAGCTGTACATACAGCAGTTACACTGGTCAGATACGGACACTACAGAGACACACTGGTCAGTCGACTTAGCTGTTCCACAGCAGTTACACTGGTCAGATACAGACACTACAAAGACACACTGGTCAGTCACACTTAGCGGTACATACAGCAGTTACACTGGTCAGATACGGACACAACAGAGACACACTGGTCAGTCGACTTAGCTGTACATACAGCAGTTACACTGGTCAGATACGGACACTACAGAGACACACTGGTCAGTCGACTTAGCTGTACATACAGCAGTTACACTGGTCAGATACGGACACTACAGAGACACACTGGTCAGCTGTTCCACAGCAGTTACACTGGTCAGATACAGACACTACAAAGACACACTGGTCAGTCGACTTAGCTGTACATACAGCAGTTACACTGGTCAGATACGGATACTACAGAGACACACTGGTCAGTCGACTTAGCTGTTCCACAGCAGTTACACTGGTCAGATACAGACACTACAGAGACACACTGGTCAGTCGACTTAGCTGTACATACAACAGTTACACTGGTCAGATACGGACACTACAGAGACACACTGGTCAGTCGACTTAGCTGTTCCACAGCAGTTACACTGGTCAGATACGGACACAACAGAGACACACTGGTCAGTCGATTTAGCTGTTTCACAGCAATTACACTGGTCAGATACGGATACAACAGAGACACACTGGTCAGTCGACTTAGCTGTTCCACAGCAATTACACTGGTCAGATATGGACACAACAGAGACACACACTGGTCAGTCGACTTAGCTGTACATACAGCAGTTACACTGGTCAGATACGGACACTACAGAGACACACTGGTCAGTCGACTTAGCTGTTTCACAGCAGTTACACTGGTCAGATACGGACACTACAGAGACACACTGGTCAGTCGACTTAGCTGTACATACAGCAGTTACACTGGTCAGATACGGACACTACAGAGACACACTGGTCAGTCGACTTAGCTGTACTACAGCAGTTACACTGGTCAGATACGGACACTACAGAGACACACTGGTCAGTCGACTTAGCTGTACCACAGCAGTTACACTGGTCAGATACGGATACAACAGAGACACACTGGTCAGTCGACTTAGCTGTACCACAGCAGTTACACTGGTCAGATACGGACACTACAGAGACACACTGGTCAGTCGACTTAGCTGTACATACAGCAGTTACACTGGTCAGATACGGACACTACAGAGACACACTGGTCAGTCGACTTAGCTGTTCCACAGCAGTTACACTGGTCAGATACAGACACAATGAAGACACACCGATTAGTTGTGTGTGTGTGTGTGTGAGAGAGAGAGGGGGGGAGAGAGGGAGAGAGTTGTACTGCTACACTGACATTACTGAATAGAGAGTGAGAGAGGGAGAGAGAGAGAATAAGGGAGGGAGAGAGCTGTACTGTTGCATGACTTTACTGAATAGATTATCATATTCTGATATTTTATTCATAAGTACCACAAGTCCATTTTATTCATAGGTACCACTGTCTGAAGTCTTTCAAGGATCGTGGATGTGAGGTGTTACTAGCAACTGATGTATGTCTATGAGGGATTGGTTCTGTGTTTACAGTGCCTAATTGCTTAATTCAGTAGGTGTGTATAATTATGTGGGTGAGTGAGAGGGGAGACAGAGAGCACATACTGTATAGCCAAAAATTTTCGATGGACACAAATTTCACCAAGCACAGTTACATGTACCTTTGTATTGCAGAAATATTCGGATAAATTTTCGCCAATGCAGTAAAGGTCGCCATTTAACTATGTCATTATTAACACAGGATGAAAATTTGCGGATAAAAATTCACCAATGATAGCAGGTAGTGAAATTGGTGAAAATTTCCGGCTATACAGTACACAGTGATTTATGTGGTCATGGTATCAGATTCTTATAAGAAAAGGGAAGGCATCTGGCCACAATTTACTCATAGAATAAAAACGGTTATGTCTGTTGTGAATATAGAGTGACTTAAAGCTGACTAAACTATAGCAGAATCTAATAATAATATTCTGTGTAAAGATTCCACGTCCTCTGCACTGTCTAGTGTGAATTATTATAGACTTCATAAATAATTATTACATGAATCGTTTGTACATGCAGGTACCTATTCTAACAGTTGTGCATTCAGTGGATTTTAGCACCATAACTACAATCTGCACTACGGATTTTAGAACCATAACTACAATCTATGCTAATGTTCTTATGATTTTGGCTACTTTTGTCTTGTGATCAATTATTAGCATGCGGAGGTCAATTTTTGGTGGGTAAGGGGTCGTCATTGGTCAAGCACTTAGAATACTGTAGTACATGTCGAAGACTTCTTGCAAGAGGTCTTGCATCATGATTTTTGAACTAGCTGAAACTGCAAGATTTTTTCCATAATGCAAGAATCCTGATGATCTCGCATCAATCTTGCAAGGTTCTGTAGGGCAAGTGAGTGCAAGATCCAACTTGCAAGAAATGTGTAAGATTCATGCAAGATCTTGCAAGACGTTTTTGTATGGGTTACCACATCAACAAATTCTGACTCAGATTCTTCATCACCGTCCACCTTGTGAGCCTTGTTAGAATGTCTCCTCCTAGTTGCACGATTGTTTTGTCCTCGGAAGGTAGGCCTCGAAGCTGGCTCACTCCTGCATGCCCTTGCAATGTGGCCTAGCTTACGGCACTTGTTACAGCGGGTAGACTTGAATCGACAAATCTCAGGGGAGTGTCCCATTCCCAGACATCTATGACAAGCAGATTGATTGGGCCTCTGCGGTGTGGTACCGCCTTTCTGAACATTACTGCTGGCCATATCCGTCTCCTTAGAATGAAATTCCTTTGCATCTACTGCAGCGGCTTCCATACCCTGTGCCATCTCAAACGCCCTGTCCAGCGTCACACCAGCTTCCACTAGCAATCTGCGCTGTACTCCTTCACTGCTAAGTCCACATACAAACTTGTCTCGAAGCGCTTCCTCCAAAAACGTCTTAAACTCACAGGTAGCAGCTAGTTGTCGCAGTTCTGCGAGATAATCGGCCATCTTTTCTCCACTCTCCTGGTTTCTTTTATAAAATCGGAAACGTTCCGCGATAATAATTGGTTTCGGCTTGAAGTGCGCCTCCAATTTGTCCACAACGTCCTTGTAGGATAACTCGCCTGGCTCAGTCGGCGCTGCAAGATTCGCCAACAGCTTATACGTAGGTGCTCCCATTAGTGCCAGTAGCAAATGCTTCCTTTGATCATCCTCGACCTTGTTTGCCTTCGCAAAATGTTCAAATCGTTGAGTGTACAACTTCCAGTCTGCTCCTTTCGAGAGGATAAATGATTCTGGTGCTCCCACAAATCCCGAGCTCGTCGCCATTTTGTTATGTTCGTGGGTTTTAACTAGAGTTGACCTTCTCTAGTCTTCACTGAGTCACACCTAGCTACAGTCAAGGCCTAAGTTCTTTTTGTTATCAAAACATTCAAAGCAAAACCTAATACAATGTACAATGCACAATGCACAGTATATATACAGAACAGAAACAGGATAAAACTGGTAAGACCAGTTGTACAGGGTACAAACCAGAACATTCCAGAATACACATAAAACATTACATATTACCATAATATTATAATACAGCATAACATACACATATAATAGTTCAGTACTGCAGTACATACATAGTAGTACCAAGGTGGGCTGTCCTAGACCAATTATTGGCCAACACTCACTTAACTTACAAGGTGGTTGTGTAGTATACTACAGTTTACAGGGATATACGGATTTAATTATCCGCAATATGTTTGCACAGCAGTATACAGAGTAGGATACTCTCCCTCTCTCTTCTATTATGTACTCTTGATACGAAGCATATTGTCTCTTTTAGCTTGGTTATATCAGAGCTATGCTGCATTGGGCTGTGTTGAAGAAAGAGCATAAGTGAGAGGATTGTTCTTGGCTGACAATATGGATGAAGTTTCTTAATAAGTATCAGCCTCATGTTCATAGCACATTCTTCTTTGATATGCTTACTTACTTTGGATTGATCATGCTCAATCTTAGTGAGAGATGCTATTATTGACCTGCCGAATGCTAAGTGGGACCACCCTATCAAGCAAAAGTATACTAATCTTAGTCTATTATGGAAATGCAGTACACGATAGTTCAAGACTTAGCCTAATATGGATGGGGCTTTAGCATTCACTCATGTCTGTGTTGATAGCAGCCGAACTGTGCTAGAGCACCACAGACCCTTCCATTCGTATCTATGTTGATAGCAGCCGAACTGTACTAGAGCACCATAGATCCTTCACCCCATTCGTATCTGTGTTGATAGCAGCCAAACTGTACTAGAGCACTACAGATCCTTCATCCCATCTACATTAGTAAGCCAGCTGGAAGAGAAAAAAAATCCAGGGTAGCCGCCGTGAATTGAACCCAGGGCATCCTGCTTAAGCTGCAGGTGCTCTGACCACTGAGCTACGGCTCCCCACAGCCCCCTGAGCATTCTCCCTCCAGCTTTAAGGGCGATAGACAACTCTATACCCAAACATGCACACAATAGCTACTACTACAAATATGTTTGTAGGACTATACAATCTTAACTTGATTTGCTATGACCTTCACAAAAGTGAGGAAATTGATTCTTACAATGTCATGTACAGTACAATAATATTGCACACATGAGATGCACTGTTGTTGTATTATATTATAATAATATGTATTATTTCACCTGTAACAATGGCCATAATTATCAGTGCATGTGATCATTCAAATTAACGGAGCTAAATCACAGCTTGTAAATTATAATATATCATACGTGGTCAAAACAATGAGAAATTCAAACAATACCTTTCCTCTCACTGCAGAAAAAGTTGAGTTTCCTATATATATATATTAAATGTACATTATAGAGCCAAATTTCGTGTAAACTTTGCTCTATATTAATGTAGTGTTTCCTACACACTTCCTTAGGCACAAAAGTGTAGGAAATCTTACTTTTATTGCAGTGTCTGAAAACCACCCTGCTGATAACTCACAATCCTCTGTGAATCTGACCTTATATACAGGTAAACGTGACTATTGTTTGGTTGATAGAGTCACTACAGTTATTGTAGTAAGGTAGGTGTGCCCTTCTGGGTATTTATGGGATAGATCGAGGAATCTCCCTGAAAGGCGGATAGATTACCTACCAATCAGATAGAGTACATCCACCTGTGTCAGTGACCACCTTAGGATGTTATGCAGTGCATGCCAGTGCAAAGGAGCATGTGGCCACTCTGACACACAAGAATTGGAAATGTTATATAGCTACATTAATTTGTATGCATCAATATGACAAGACCAAGAGCTAATTGTTTACTCACAATGCTCTAAGGCATAGCTAATCTATGCATCATATTAATATTGCTAGCTACACAAGTATAAGTTCTTGTATATGTAGCTATGTGTACATGCTACATTGTCAAGAATCATCTCTTAATAGTATACTGTGAATCAACTACACACTCCTAGGCTGTTTCATTGCACTTTGCCCTGTACCATGCCTTCCTAAATCACTTAAAGATCCATATCCTCGAGCTCCAGATCTTTGCCTGAGTCTATGGGTTGTAGTAGGTATGGGCCTCAGCTGTGATCTACCTCTCTCATCACCTTGCGCAGTTGGTTGTGCTGGTGTCAACCTTATGTTATCAGGATTTAGATTTGCCATCAAGTATATGATATGCGAATAGAACTCAGCCACCTTTTCGTCATTTGATAGTCCTTCCCACCTTACATTTTGCTGATGATTGTTATTGTTGAAGATACTTTCCTCTTTTTCCTTCACCACTGACTCAAGAGTGGGTTTCTTTTTGAAGAAATTTCTATAAACTAGGTAGACACCACCCAAGATAAAAATTGTTTGATAGAATCCCAGTAGACGATTTGGTGCATCGCTAACTGAGCTGCTGATTGGAATGACCACTATTGCTGCAGCAAGCATTCCCAGGAGTACAAGTATGAATGCTGCAAATATGATAATAATGAAGGCAAAACATATTATTATCAGTGTATCACTGCATCTGTAAAAACATGGATATACCCTGTGTCGGAAGTTATTAGGTGGTTGTTCATTGTTTCCTGCTTCGTTTCTTTGATTTCTTGCTACAATAATTGCTCCAATGCATGTTCCAAAACTCAAATCCAAAGCCCCAAAGAGTGTGAATGTCAAAATGGTATAATAGATAAAAATGCTCGTAGCATAGGTGGCATCGTTAAGATAGGCAATAAGTATGTATGGCAAATGGGTCACAAGACTTAAGATTGGACCCAGTGTCGACAGTGAAAGACATAGGTACACCTTTGTTTTGCAGCAGCAAATACCTATTACACAGAATGCTATCCAACTGAGGAAAGTAAGTAGATTTATACCAAACATATAGTATGTAAGAAAAGACAAAATTTCAGGACGGTTTTTGATATCATCTGGTTCAGAATCCTTTTTTTTCACCTCACTGACAGCAAGTCCATCCAAAACAACAATGTAAATATTAATTAAAGATAATACGATGGAAATGCTACATATTTTTGATTGAGTATACTTATTGGCTTTATTGATTGTAGAGAGCTTCTTAAGCCTTTCATCCCATCGTTTTGTGTTATAATAAATGAACAGTAGTATAACTGAAATTAGAGCCGTTAAGCCTGTACCAGCAATATAGACTGCAGCAATATATTGTGCTTTTTTTGTAGATAGAATATTGTCATTAGTATCATAATTATTCTCTTGAGATCGGGCAAAATAGTTGTCATCAATTTCAGGATCAAAGCTTGCTTTTTGAATATAGTCCTTGAGCTGCATGTACAGTATAATATTTTTATGTATACATAATAATTATTACTGATACTATGCTATTGACCTGATATCAGCTTTGTATACATTCAGACTCTCATTTAGCCTTACCAGGTAATGCATTTCGTGTTTGGATTCTGCTCAAAATTCTACAGAATGATAAAATTTTCGTCGTCAAATTGCCAGCCATATCATGCATCTGACTTAAAATTTATCACCTACAGTATAGATTTAATGCCTTGGAATGACTTAGCAGCAGTAAAGATAGGCTAGCATCCGGGTATTTCCCACTTTACAACACAAATGTGTTAAAGGAACTAGATTGTTTCAGCTTGTTTTCTGCTGCTTTTTTGAATTCAACATGAATTCTAGTGAAAATAATAGGATGTAGCTATCCATAGCAACTGTCACAGTACAGAGGATTGCAGGTTGGTTGACAATTCAATTTTTTTTTCATATTGACGTATGCGCAAATTAATGTGTTCGTACAATTGGGAGTGAGCACATTCACATGTGCATTCATGTACATTTCATCTGCACATGGAGTTGAAAATGGCAGACAATCCAGTTATTTCTGTCACTGTGAACAACAGGTCTGCATCTTCTATGCTTACACATGCATCCATTTTTGTGGTATAGCATATAATATTATGTAATAGTTATAGCATGGGTGCCAGGGATTTATGGCCGCAGTAAATCGGCCGAGGGCGAAGCCTGAGGACAAAGTTTGTTTACATTGCCATAAATCCCTGGCAGCCCATGCTATAACCGTTATTATTATATCCCATCTGATTGGTCCTGATTGATAAGTGCGACTAGTCTTACCAGCCAACAGGTCAGGAGTGGAAGACAGCTGGAGACGATCACTCCGCTTACTCTAGGCTATCGTCCACCCTATGTTACCGCTGTGCCTCAGTCAACTACGTCACGCCCTAATCCATCGTTGACTGTTGGGACCACCACATGCACTACCCAGGCTTCTATTGGTGTACGATCCAAAGGTCAAAAGCAGGGTGCTGACAGTAAGCTGGATTAAGTGCTCTTAAAGGCTATTTGTAAGGGGAAACAGAAGGAATTTAAGACCTTCACACTTCACAATGTTGATACTGCTGCTGTTATGTTGTCTCAGAACTTCAAGAAACTGATCAAGGAGAGCTTACGTGATGATATCAGTTCTAGAGACTTTGATATTCGGTATAATATGCAGGGGTCTAATGTGATCCGATTTTGTACAAAAGAAGATATGTCAGAAATGTGGTCAGAAGTAAAGAAGCAAGGAATGTTGTGGTGTGATGGGCTTGTTGATACTGGAAGCAAGGCTAACAAATCTGGTCATAAAGGGACGCATGTGTCGGATGAAGACTCAGATGATGAGTCATGTATGACTCAGCCCAAAAAAAAAAGAAAAAGAAACATGATAATGAAGCTAAAGTCCAAGAAATCGTGGATGATCTAAAGTCGAAGCATGGTACTCAACACACTGTTATGCAGCTTTGCACTTGGGCTGAGCTGATTGCTGGTGGCCTTTATTCCCAAGGCCGCTGGAACCGGTCCGGTTGGTCAGGCCAAAACCAGTGTCATAGCGGATTTGTTCCGTCGCGCCAAAGTTCCCGCGGAACAAATTCGCTAGCGGATGTGTTCCGCTGGAAAGAATACGCTAGCGTGCACATTCTGCCCAGATAATCTACGCAACCGTGTAAATGTTCCGCCTAGTAAAATGTGCTATTATACCCCTCAGTTTGAACTTTTCAGTATCACTGGCTTTTAAAATTGTTATTATGCATGGTTATGA
Organism: Stappiaceae bacterium; assembly: GCA_964291365.2. Classification (GTDB taxonomy): domain Bacteria; phylum Pseudomonadota; class Alphaproteobacteria; order Rhizobiales; family Stappiaceae; genus JBDWFY01. Next base: position 154,160 of record OZ220043.1, on the reverse strand, counting down.
TGATAGGCTAACCTAAGATAAAATCTAACAAATGCAGAAGAAAAGTGAACCACGCCCATTTAGGATACACGAAGGTCAAGGCTTATAGCGATTGCAGAGTAGCTGAAGTGAACAAACACTTCACCGTCTTCAGATTTTTGTGTACCATAATATCAACGATTCGTTGAAGCCTTCCGTGGACAATCGCCTGGACATTACCATTGGTCACCATCATGCATATTCAAAGCTGTTTGATCCACGCCCACACCAAATGCATATGCGTATGTCACTCCGCGCCCGGGCAGAGGCGTATGAAGTGGCTATGCCACTCCTGGGGCCACCAGAAAAGCTCCAATTACTAAAATGGAACATATACTTTGACGCTGGTTGCACCTGTGTCAAAGAATCATCGACCGTTATCCATCTGGAACAAATTCGCTGATTTTCTGGAAATCCAGAACAAATCCGCTAGCGAATAAGGAACAAATTCGCTGACACCGGACCAGAACTTGGTTAGGTAATGATCGATAATTGTATTGATAGCATGGTAAAGATCGTCACATAAGAAATCGCACTTGCTCCACAGCGCTTGTCCAGACCTATCCACCAAGGAAAATCGCCTTCCTTGAGGTATCTTTTGGCCCTAATTCAGAGGTAATTCTTAGGTGTTCTGAACCTAGCTGATAAGTGGGGATTGTTGCATGGAATGCATGAGACTTGTCATCAATGTGCAGTCTGCTTCTCTTTGTGTAGCTAGCTAAGTGCCTTCAAATTCAAGCATCACATTGGGGAAATATACAGATGACCTTAGGATTTTAGTTATACAAGGAAATCTTGTAAGCCTAAATATTGGCTGTTAAACTGGTCTCAGAAGCCACCACAAGCAGTCTTGGTGGTTGTAAATTAAAATTTTCCTGGGGGAGCATGCCCCAGACCCCCTTTGTTTTTGTATGCATAAGCACACTATTGCTCCACACTCAGTTGACTAAAACCTAGCCGGACCACATGTAAAATGCTTCCTCCGGTCCTGATTCCAGTACCAGTGATCCTCCATCTGAGAATTCTATGTCAGGAGAAAGCTCATCAGGCCAAAAAAAAAAAAAAGAGATACAATTGGAACTACCATTCACATGTGCCCTGGATCCTGCCAAGACAACACCTGGTCATGGAGCAACTATCAGTAGCAGCCCAGCAAAATTGATAGACACCAGTTAAAATTATACAAACAACTATCAGAACTACAAAACCTGAGGAGCTCGAGTATGGGCATTCTTACAGATGTGCATATGCAATTGAGAAGGAGACAATCATAAGCCTAGCTGCTGAAGGAGCTCAAAAACCACTGATTTGCCAGATTCAAAGTGATACATTGTCAAGATATTATAATTATGTTAGAAATCATGGATCAAATCAATATGTGTGCAAAACTAATTAGCAATGTACATGCAGTGCATACATTTTGATTATAGCAATAACCTGAATGAGCAATATATGAATGACAATCTTTGTTTGTTACCATGGTAAATGCAAATGAAAGTAATGCCCTTGGCATAATGCTCACTTCAAAGAGGGTGCTGTTCTTTTTCATGATACCTTTCACTTTACTAAATACCTCCTCCAGGGGATTTAGATCAGGCGAATATGGAGAGATAAATAGCAGACGACCACCTACTTGATCGACAATTATATCTGAAATGGCATCTACATAATGAATGGATGTATTGTCTAAGATTACAACTGAGTGAGCATTTGTCCAGTTAAAAGGCTGCAAAACTGGTAAGAGGCAGTTTCGTACAAACGTTTCAAAAACATCTCCATTCACGTTTCCTTCTGCTAGGTAGCTATAGGTTGTGAATACCTTTGAGAGATATCATTGGTATTGCCAAGTATCGTATTCCTTGCATGACCAGACAGTGATTTTGCAGTGTCATGCCCCGCACACTGTAACCACACTTTCACTTGCAGTTACAGTTGCGTTGATCACAGCCACTCTTGTCGATCCACAGGAGCATGGACGGGTCATACATTGACACCTCTGCCATAAACTTAGCTCTCATCTCCTCACTACACTGCAGTGCAATTCTTTGTATCACTTGCCGAGTACAGCCCATGAATTTTAACATTCTGCAGATTGTTACTACATCCATGGGTACACCAAATTTGGAAATAAGTTTTGCACGAATCTTGCTAAGACAAATACCAGGGTAAGTAAGTATCACCTGCAATAAGAACATTTTGTTTTTTGTCTCCCAAAAGCTTAGGAGGCCCATGTCAGTAGGTTTTTGGCTTCACACTGTTAGTTTGCTAAAATAAGGTAACATACCTGTACACTGAACTTGGAGATATGGCTAGACACTGCAATATCTCGGTCACGTCAAGATTATGCATAAGGTGCAACCACACAGCTCGCCAACGGAGGTCTGTTGCGTACGCTCTGGCATTTTATATCTTACGGTGATTAAAGCATGGACGGGATCTCATGCGCATGAGCAAAATTTGAATTTTGTACCTGGATAGACCATCCGGTTGGGCTGGTACGTGCGCATGCGGAAAGTTTGAATTGTCAACCAATCTGCAATCCTCTGTAACAAAGAAACAAATTCAAATGGACGGATGATGGCTTGCTCTCTTTGGCTTGACTGGACCAATCGTGTTCTTGTACCTACGGGGACCTATCAGTCCAGTGTGGCAGACCAGCAGCTTCAACAAATTTTAATACTTGACAGTCTGGAAGTAGCTTCATCAAAACAGCAATAGTGCTATACTTTATCTGTGACTAACTACGAGAAGTAGCTGAAAGTAAGTAGCTATTGAACTTAAGCATATTTTCAATCAACTTGCCACATGGTAGAGATTGAAAAATAGCTGATTGCTTCCTACTTAATGTCAATTCAATTAGTGCATCTGCTTCCTGTGTCTCTATAAACACTGTCTACTGTAGTAGCTACACGTATGCTATGTGTACATCACTAGATCTATAGAACAGTCAGTACTAGTAGTGACTCTGCATGTAGATGCAATGTCATGGTGTCAGTGCCATGAGGGTCAGAGGGATACGGTGGCCACGACCATATCATCCCTCTATAGCCTTGCGGAGGAATGATATGATCATATCACCCTGCAATTACCATGGAAACAAGGGCAAGTGGGATACATGTGTAGCTGAGCATGTTTTGTATACCATGCAGGGAATATATAAGTACACCTATCTCCTAGGTAACATAGTGATAGGCCTTAAAGCCACAGCACAGATGCACCACTGGCAGACAGTGTACGTAGTAGTTGCTAACCATATTCATGAACCACAGTTGCCAAGTTGACCTCAAATCTAGAGAGTAACAGGGAATACACTACTTTCTATATTGCATAATCTAGCTGCTTGTATTGATATGTATAGGGGATCTGAAATCCACTAGATACAGTAATCATGTTCTCAGCTAGCGCTTGAACTTGTGCCATATACATAATATATAGTAGCTATTGCATATAGTATACTTACTCTTTGGGTCAGAAGTCTCATGATGTCATGTTGTACTTTAGAGCATTCAGCATCCAGGTTTAAAGTTACTTTCTGAGAAAAGTAAGCTGCCATTTTACCAAAAAATAATGACAAATATTGAAAAGTTTCCATTGGGAAAAATAGATAGGATGATTTATGAGTCCAGAACCAAACTTGCTCGGTGTCTGTAGAGTTTTCACCAAAATAGTATGTGATCTCAACAAATTCTGGTGGATTAGCTCTTGGTGGAAAAAAAGTTTCTGATAGTTTTCGAACATTGTCATCTCTTTTCAGTAGAGACTCCTTCAGTGCTCTATAGCATTCAGAACAGCTTGTTTTTTGTGGTAAACACTCGCCAAATGTAACATTTGTACAGTTACCAGCATTAGTAACTGTCAAGATTGTGATGAGAAATGGTAGATGTATTCGAATCATTGCTATAAGGATAAACATTATGGAGATTAAAGGCATTGTGTCACGATATAAGGCGTAATTGCTTCTTAATGAGCTTATTAGTTCAAAAATCCAATTAAAGTGGGTACAGGAAATATGGGCATGCCCAGTATCACGGTGTAGTGTACGGGAGTTCGCGGAGATCGAATACATGCAGCGCGAGGATTTTGTTGAAATCGAGTGGAGAAGCTCGTACTCTTCAGCGATATGGACAACCAAAGAGTAAGAATACTGATAAGTAAAGGCTCGAGAGCAGATAGGCTGCTTGAAATGTCGAGCGCCCGACAGAGCGAGCCTCAGCGGGCAGATTTGAATCTACACGCGCGAACTTACCAGCAATCCGCCACGCCCCATGTTCATTTACCGCGTGGGTGCGTCCGGCCTCATTAGCAGGCAATCAGCCCTTATAGCTTATAGCGTGGTAGCCTCGTTCCCAGGCTCCTCCCAGCTTTTCAATGTTACACGCAGCAAAACGTTTCAGCGTGCAACATTGAAAAGCTGGGAGGAGCCTGGGGACGAGGCTAATAGCGTGGCACAATGCCTTCAAGGGAAAGGTAATGGTAAACAGGTGACGAAATGCACACACTTGTGACAGTAGATATCATTAAATTTTAGTGGAGCTTATTCTTCTGTTATGCATAGCACTCCTGACCAATGCATGTGTATGCATACACCTACTTGGTAACTTTCTATATAAACATGCATGATGCTGACCTCGTTATTTTCTTCAATATAGCATCCTTATCCAAAACCTAGCTATATGACTAGTTAGCTTACTAAAACAGATCACTGTGCATCTATCAGATCATGTGACTATAGTTGCAAGTGGTCAGGCAACCCTTCAAAGTCAACATTATGATAGTGGTTTCAATGTAAACCTTCATGTGAATCATTGTTCCTGCAGATGTATACTAAGCTTTCTTTCCTTGACTACTACTATTATATAAACACAAACTGTGATAACCATAGCCTCAAGATGCCAAGATAATAATAATAGCCAGAAATGTTTATACTACCAGTTACCCATATTTTTGCCTAAGCTGAAGTGTATTTACACATGTCAAACATGAATATTAATTTGTAGAACTGCACTCATGGCTCCATGCTTAATTGCAATTGCTTGATTAACCACATATCATTCATTATCAAAGTTGTCCTCATGATGAGTTATTAAGGTTTGACTTCCAATCATAGAGTAAGGATGAAATATTGTGTTATTTGCACACTCGAATTTCTGTGTGGACCTGTTGTATTATGTATTAGTCTACATGCAGCCTCACCTTCATTCTTCCTTTAGGATACCATATAATTATCCAAAGATTGCAGTAGTCAGAGGATACTACTTTGGTATTACTATATATAAAAAAAATATTTTTCAGACGATCAATTTTCTTATATAGTCCGTGTCCTAACCTGGAGGACATAAATGATGCGCTCTTCTACAAGTTTACAAGGCTCAGGATTGGTCAGAAGTGTAGGGCCGTGTGCACAAACAAGGTGGCCATAGAGACGCATTCTCGAACGAGAGGCGCTAAGCGCCGCGCGTTCGGAAGGCCCGCTGAGCAGGTCACCGAGCCTCGAGCGAAGCGAGAGGCGAGGTGGACTGCTCTTTGTCGTACCTGTTGATAGTCCGGTAGATTCGATGTTCGAGCGGAGCGAGAACTTCGCCATCGCCGCACACACAGTAAGTTCCAGCAGCTGCTATAGTGCTATTGGCCTGCAATGAGGGGTGTGGCCTACATAATAGTTAGACACTGTTTAGGAGGTTCTATGGGATTTAGAAGACCGATGGGCTCTATGTAGAATCCCGAGCGAAGCGAGGGTTCTACGGAGACCAAAGGTCTTCTAAATCACATAGAAACCGACTAAACAGTGTCTAACAAGTTTAGATCATACAGTATGGCAACAGTATTGTATGTTGCCTGGAGGGAAAAATTACAGGTACTCTATGAAGATTTACAGGTACTCTATGAGAATTTACAAGTACTCTATGAGATTTAGAGTACCTGCTCTGGACCAATCAGATTGCAGTATTTGCTACAATTATGATCTAAATGATAATAGGGTCAAAGTTCGTCCCGCTTACATCTGCGCATGCGCATATTAACAAACGCTAGCTTCAAGTTTGTCTCAGTGATAATGAAGGAGATGAGGAGATGATGCTGTTTATGAGCACAAACTGTGATTAGCTCATATTAGCCACATTGCCTCATGATTGTGACATTAAACATACTTGTATTACTATATATAAAAAATATTTTTCAGACGATCAATTTTCTTATATAGTCCGTGTCCTAACCTGGAGGGCATAAAAGATGCGCTCTTCTACAAGTTTACAAGGCTCAGGATTGGTCAGAAGTGTAGGGCCGTGTGCACAAACAAGGTGGCGCCATAGGCCATAGAGACGCATTCTCGAACGAGAGGCGCTAAGCGCCGCGCATTCGGAAGGCCCGCTGAGCAGGTCCATATCCATACTCCCCAACCGTCCCGCTTTTAGAGGGACAGTCCCGATTTTTGGTTCAAAATTTACTGCTGTCCCGCTTTTTCTTCACTTTGTCCCGCTTTTTGTACTGTACTTTTGTGCACTGTACTAGTTTGCCTCTTAACGTTTTACAACTTAAATCCAACTTCCAAATTATTGGGCTCACCTTCATATGCACGGATAGTACTCCTTGCTAGGAAAACAGCGCTGGCTTTTTTACACCACAAAAACAACTGCTTCTGGGTGTTGTATTGTAACGGTCGTCGTATGTGGTAAAGATCGTCAGGGTTAGTTTTCCTCCACTATGGCAGAATATAGGCACAGTTTTATTGCTAATTACGAATGATCGATGGGTAGTAGCAAGGCTTTTGCATCAAACAAAGCAAGGGATCCTTCTGCTGGCGAGGAAAAGTAGAAATTTTATTACGCATGCGCATTTGAACACGCGTTCAAGGTATGATGCACTTTCAATCCAGATTCCAGTATACTAGTACCGGCCGCATGGATAGACTTTATCCGGCGCGCGCAGTTTATCCATGCGGCCGGTACTAGTATACTGGAATCTGGATTGAAAGTGCATCATTACAGTTGTGTTCAAATGCGCATGCGCATTAAAATTTCTACTTTTCCTCGCCAGCAGAAGGATCCCTTGCTTTGTTTGATGCAAAAGCCTTGTTACTACCAGTCGATCATTCGTAATTAGCAATAAAACTGTGCCTATATTCTGCCATAGTGGAGGAAAACTAACCCTGACGATCTTTACCATATGTGACGACCATTACCATACCAACACCCAGAAGCAGTTGTTTTTGTGGTGTAAAAAAGCCAGCGCTGTTTTCCTAGCAAGGAGTACTATCCGTGCATATGAAGGTGAGCAAAATAATTTGGAAGTTGGATTTAAGTTGTAGAACGTTAACTTGATAACTGTTTTCATAGAATTCTTAAGAATGTCCCGATTTTAGACCAAAAATCCCGCTTTTTCAGAGATTTTGTCCTGCTTTTGGTTTTGGACAGGTTGGTAGGTATGCAGGTCACCGAGCCTCGAACGAAGCGAGAGGCGAGGTGGACTGCTCTTTGTCGTACCTGTTGATAGTCCGGTAGATTCGACGTTCGAGCGGAACGAGAACTTCGCTATTCAACGGCATTGCACACACAGTAAGTTCCAGCAGCTGCTATAGTGCTATTGGCCTGCAATGAGGGGTGTGGCCTACGTGATAATAGGGTCAAAGTTCGTCCCGCTTGCATCTGCGCATGCGCATATTAACCAACGCTAGCTTCAAGTTTGTCTCAGTGATAATGAAGGAGATGCGACGATACTGTTTATGAGCACAAACTGTGATTAGCTCATATTAGCCACATTGCCTCATGATTGTGACATTAAACATACTTGTACAGAGTATATAAATTGGGGCCGCTAATAAACTGCCTACAGCATTGTGCATGAAGGAAAGAGTGAATGGTCCGAGATACCAAACCGCCCCCCCCCCCCCCCCCCCACCACCACCACTCAGGCTTTCTGGATCCAACCATAATTGCTCAACAGCACACATGAGCAATGGGTAAGCTGATTGGGTCTAGTCTGTATGTCATGGACATTAATCATCACCTCTTTTACCTGATTTCATTTGTGTAGACTACATTGATGATGTATTTGGTGACAAGTCTCTGTGGTCATCTCAGCCCGATCTCAAAGCACTGATGAGGACCCTTGTCACTGACTTTGGAGACAAGGTATATAGCTATGCATTTGTCATGGGCTAGCAGTACAATATTATTAGCTAGGACAAGCTACATGTAGACTAGATTCTATACCTTTCAATGTGGCTTGCATGGAATTAATGTACTCTACTCAAGATGATCGTGTTCTTTGCCTATACAGTTCATCCCCAACTGCTACAAGTTGTATTGTGACAATTCCAATGAGTCAGCACTAAAAGAGCTGGTTGATTTCTTTCAGAAGTTGGAGAATGCAATTAACGATCTTAAAGAGAAGCTGGGCTTAGCTTGTAATTTATTGGAGGTAAAGCAAAGCCTGTTGCTGCAGACTACCTCATATGGCCATGGATTGAGCGAAGCCAGGCATTGAAGATAATCAGTCCTGGTAAGCTGCACTGTACCTACAACATAGCACGGACATCAAGATTTGATGGAGAGGAGCTGAGTATAGGAGAGTCTGTATCTTCCCCACCACCCAGCTTGGGAGTATAGACAAGTGAGAGTGAGTGTTAAATACTCTCATGCCTAGATCCTTTTGTGCACATGAGAAAAGAGTGATAAAAAGCATTATTCGGCTTTGGCTCCATGTATCAAGATCTCCATGAGATTGCAGAATGGTGCTGTCAGCTTTGTTAGATATTGCAATGCTTACTTGAAGGCGTTCCAGCTTAGGGGTTGAGCAAACAATATTATTGCTGAGGCTATACCCACTGTTTGTTAGTCTTTATTCTGAAACTAAATTGTATGTAGTTCGACACTCCCTCTCACTTACTGGTATCTGCAGCCATTTTTATGACATTGTACATGACACATGTACACAGCATTCAGTGCAGCTGTTACTGCAGACAAGTTCTCTCTAGTTCACGACTACATTTCACGGATGCTCCAAGATGAAGCAATGAAGAAGACTGTCCTCCCTCCTGAGAAGCACTTGGCCTTCTATAAGAAGATGAAGGAGAGTGTTGGGCAGCATGATTACAGCATGGCTCATGGTTGATCATGATCTGGATGGAAAGGGTGTCACCATCTACACAAAGAAGCAGGCTTAAACAGCCTGACTAAACTAAACTATTCAACATTTGCTTTTGCTATAACAATCTGTGTATTGTTTCATAGCAGACTAATAATTAACGCAATGTCATTCTATATTTGGCAGGCTGCCAGGGCTATTAGCTTCTCTATCCTTTACCAGTGCTGATTACAAAACAACAGCACTGCATGACTGTATAATCAATACTGATGACTATGTGCTAGCTAACAACCAGTTACTGGTACCGTATACATTAATGCTATGAAGCTTATGATGATATGATATACACACAAACCCAATAGAAATCAACAAACTTATGTATGATGAAGAACTCACCACATGTAATTATTGTAAAGACACTTACAAGCAGACAAGCACTAGTGATTAATTAACGATTATCTTGGTTATGATCTAGTACATCTAGGGGAATCGAGCTTATACACAACTAATGAATGCAGGCAGAACTAACTAATCAGCTGTTATTAAAAAGAAATATCTAATCCAAAGGCATAGCCATAATAGAACAAGCTGTTTCTCCTAATCCAGCTTTATTCAATGCTTCCCTTAAGCTTTCCACTGTGGCAAAGTCTGAGCTCCTTCGATTGTCCCCTGGAGTCCACTGAAGCCACTCTGCTAACAGTTCATGCAGGAAATTTTTAGGTGCAGTAGCAGGAAGAAGAGGTCTCGCTTGAATGTTGTCTAGTTCACTTGGAAGAAAGCCTAGATATGAACCAGTCTCTTTCCATTTGGCACTATGAGTACTCAGCTTTTCTAGCAATCTTGAGTGATTCTTTTCTTCAAGTCTTGTCCTTGCTTTGATTTGCTGACCAATGACTTGTATGAGAGTCAAATAATTTATGCAATTTGGACGAATCATGCATGTGACCATTACTGATGATCTTACTGGTCAGTCAGTATCTAGATAGGGTTGATTTATCTTCCTAACATTAGTTGTGTGTATCACCATTTTTAGCCCAGAAAGTATACCCAGAAATAGTGTCTTGTGTTCCTATGACAATTGTGGTGTTATCTTATGGCTAAGGTATTACCTACCAATAGGAGTGCCACAGTCTACATTCCGTTTGGCTTACTGTATTTGGTAGCAGTTACCATAGCAACATAATTTTCAACCCCCAATTGTGGGGTTGCTAGAGGTGATAGAGAGCATGTTAATGGGTCAGTAGTGACTGCTTTGCCACTATGCAAAACTAAAATCGAACTATCATGTGTGCACCCCATTCTGCAGCCTGGCATTGAGGTATGATATTATACTACTGGGAGTCTTGTCTTGGGACTCTCCCCAAAAAGATGGCTAGGATTGAGTTTGTAGCCACATCGATCATTTGATTTCCCTGTGACACCAACAAGGAAACCATACACTGGGGCTTGCTAGTCTCATTCTCAGGCCCTATTCCCAACTTTTCAATATTTCTTGTGTATAGGTTAAAAGAGTGGGGAGCCTGGGGACAATGCTAGGACTTACAATAGTGAATGAAATCAGAAAAATCAAACATGACAATATCTAGATTGAAAAGCTGCTCCTAACAATTATTATGCAACACATCAGCCAGAGGCATACTACACTTGACTTGCAAAGTGCAAAAACATTCTACTGAGAAGATTGTTTTTGTACATATACCTTGTATGACCTCATACCTAATATGCTCCACAGTGCAAGTAACAAATCACCTATGGATTAGAACTATCATGGACACACAAAATCACAATAGCTAATGTACCAGCAGATAGCATTACACCCATGATGGACATGCACATAAATGGCTTACAGTACACACTCATGCTGATGAATTGAGCATTCTCTCTTAGGTGTAGTGATCTGAAGACAAAGGGTACTAATTCACACCATTGATCTGAGAACAATGAAACTCAAACAATAGATTAATTTTACTCCCAAAAAACCCATGCATTCCTGATAACTAATATCACATCAAGGATCTGACAACACAAACTATTATGGTTGACAGAGTCACTACTGTTATCATAGGCTGGTTTTGTTCTTCTCCATGGGTTGCCTTTCCATAGACAAGATCCTAGGTAACAGAAATTGTGATAAAAGGGTAGATTTCTATCAACAGTTAAGTTGATGAACACACTCATTTCATGCATATTAATCACCTCATACACTCAACAATGGTCATTGTTGTCACTGCTAATAAACATTATTTGGGTAGAGAGGAGCGTCTAGGCTGGAACTATATAGAAGGCAGTTTTTCTGACATTCTTAGTACCACACTCATTGTCACCACTCCTTTTTTTTTTTGGTACCTACCCTTCTATCTCCTACATCATTTTTGCTTCTGCTCCTGATATCCCCTTCACCGGGAAGTAAAAAAATTGAGGAAAAAAATAATCTTGTTGTGACCAAAATTTAAACCAATTTATGGTTGAGCTCCCAACCATGCCCTGTGTTAATGTTAATAAAATTTAAGGGAGAAACTTATTGTGGCCTTGCTAGTACTCCGACCTGTGCAACTGTTAATCTCAACAATTTTGCTATAATAATATGGTAGCTACCATATAATACTGCAAGCCAGGGATCTCATTAGTACTGATGGTTTGAAGCCATGCAGATTAAGAATGAATTACAAATTCAACGGTGAGCAAATTAAATGAGTAAAGAACTTGTTCTCTGCAAAATGGATACAATTGCAGCTAATAAAATTTAGCAATCACTCAGTATTTAGTGCACGTAATATGGATATGTCCTACCTACACAATGAAGTACCCTTGGTGCACTGAACTATCTGTTGTCTAAGTTTGCAAGCTAAAGCAGTGAAGGTAGCAACACAGCAAAGTGCATGACATTGTACTTCTATAGCTATGAATTGGAGTAACCACAAGAATGCACATGGCACGCAATTACATCGAGGAAGTCAATGCTGTGCCATTTATCCATCAAGAGCTTAATTGTCAGGGAGCAAGGAAGGCCATGGTGGTCAGCAAATGACACCAGAACTTAAGCATTCTCAGCAAAAGCCACACGTAAATCTGGAAAGTGCCATAAAGAACCCTAAGATACCTTATTTTGGACATAAAAACAAGGTATGTAGTAACTAGCATGGTAACAGACAAATACATACATACACACACACAGACTGACTATTGTACCTTTGCGCATGCGCTAAGGGTTAATTATTTAAGCACATAGCTATAGGTAATTTCAGCCCAGGAACTAATCCAGACATTGAGAGTGTAGCAATGTACTGTACCTATGGTATGTCTTCACCACACGTTAAATAATGATTATCTTACCTAGGTAAGCACATCAAAGTAGACTGTACGTTTACATAAGCATCTATTCTGTAGCGCTTTTAGGTAACCAAAATCAGTGTACCAGTGGTTTAGTTTACATTCCAGATATAGTAAACAAACAACTGGTGGATTCCCCCATGTGCATACAGTGTACTATTAGGTTGAGTGACTACTCAAACGTAACTGACAACATTATGGATGTGTGCACCTGCATGGCACCCCCTCTACTGTATCAATTGCAAATGTTCTTTTTTTGATGTCGTGGCCCAAAATCAGAAATTTTGGCTTCCTCAAAGCAGTGTTTGTAGTTTATTGGTTTCAATACCTATAATATTATTATCAATGACAAACACAAGCTACACTGTATGGCTCAGAGCAGCCATGATGAAAACAATGGAAAATACTCGAAATAGAGTCTTAACATCTTCAACTTGCTCTGTTGTAAATGGACCACCATATTTCATTTTTCCTAAGTCAAAGTGACAAGGAATATTAACTTCCCAATAAGTAAAAGCACTTCTTAACCTTGGTTGTTTGTTCTTTAGAGCATAAGCAACAACTTTGTATACCATTTTGAATGGATTTTGTGTACAGTTCTCTTATTAGTAAACTTCTAAAACAATATCCAAATGCCAATTACTACTGACAGTATACACTTACACTGGTCAGAGAGTTAGCTCATCGAAAACATTTGTTTGACATTCTTGGATAGTAGAATTGTAAAAGAACCAAGGTGGGCAGTGGTACCTGCCAACTTCAGTTGCTGTCAGGTCAGTATTTCCATTTACAAGTATAGCTACAATCATACACACATCATAACTTAATAATAATATTGTAGCTTTCAACATTGGCTGTTCTTGTTCAATAACACAAGCGGCTAGGCTTAAGGCACCCGCTTAACACTCAGTGTTATGTTTAAGTGATTGCTATACATGCAGCAAATAACTATGAGAATGTTTCCTACCAAAAAAAAAACAATAATTTTTCACTTCCTGCAAGTGAACACTGTTATGGCTACATATAAAGCACTCTACTGTGGTATGATGACGAACAAAGGCTGTTATATATATATATAGGTCTAGGTAATAGAAAAAAGTATAGCCAGTATGATTTTAATGAGTTGAATTGTCATCCATGTTAAGTAGCATTGGTGTATGGTTCACTATAAATCTTATAATGACGTACGACGATGATAAGGAAGCAATGTTCTTGGACTCTGCCCATCATTTAAAGTTAACGGTCGAAATGTTTCTGAGTGTAGATTCAGCACACTTCCAGTCAATATCTCTGAGCTCAATGACTACATGTGTAAGAATGTGCACCAATGACCCAGGTTTTATCCTGTATTGTCAACTTGTGGGCACTGACTTACAAGCAGCACTGATCCATTACGTCTAAATATAACTCACAAGAATGCTTTTACACAATACTATTTAGGTATTTTGGCATCATTCTGTGGCATCTGGAATTTGAAATTCTTTTGCCTTCTTTTTGTGTATCTCCATATCTGCAGGAGGGTAGGAGAAAGGGGGCAAGGGAGCGGCAGCACCCCTCCACGTTTGTACAGCTCACTCCTATACTTTTTAATTAGAACACTGCTTGGGTGTCTTAGAAAGCCTCAGAATGCACCTCAGAGAACCTAAAATTACATATTTTTCCAGGAAACTGCCCACCCCAGACCCTCTTAGAAGATACTATGACTGAGCTCAAGCATGTTAGCTACTTGGTACGCCCCCTCACTTTTTTCTTGCTTCCTACCCCTCTGATCTGTGTGTATGATTGCAGCTATTATTATACCAGTAGATGGCCTGTTTCATACAACTAACACTTCCATAATCATTAGATTGAGTTTGCAAAACTCTCTGATGTAGTATCTCACAGCATACTATAGTTTAGATGGTAATTATCCACTGTGACTATATTATATTATGAAAGAAATTATGGCCCTTTTCTTTAATTTGTTTCTTTGTTTGTTTATTTTGCCAAGAGTATGTTAGCAGTGCCATCAATACCAGGTATCTCATGAAATGCAAAAGAACATCAGGCCCTATACGACATTTCCAAAAGCTTTTGAAAGTTGGCAAGTAGTGGAATAGACTAGCTAGCTTAGAGCATTCAGGAGTAAAAAGAAGCACAATACAATGAAAAGTCCTTGAAATATTCCACTTGCTCTCTTGTTAATGGATACTTTCCCTTTTTCATTGACCCAATTAATATTTCTGGTTTCATTATCTTCATAATGTGGTTGCCATGTTTATGTACATATACATTGTGTCCTATTCTTCATAGTATAATAAATCACCTTTGCATTGGAGCTACTATTGACACATGCATATATGTAAAATTAATGCCTATATGACTATCTACGACATGATATTATTTTCAACCTGATCCAAATTGCCATGAGAAAACAATTAATCACAAGGTAAATGTCATGTGTATATAGTAGTGGTGCTTGAGAAAAGAGGATGAAAAGACCACTCAAAACATAAAAAATACCAATGACTAATCCTTTCATTGTGTATGGAATTTGAGCACAATAAAACTGTATGCTGCCAACATAGAAGAATAAAGCTGATGATATAGAGAGAAATTCCAATAGAAATATCCACCTGCCATCATGAGTGTGATTCAGAGGTCCACTATGACTATAAAATATGCAAGGAATTGTGACACTGTTATTACTTGAATGCATATTGAGATCTTGCCGAGTGTATGTTAGTAGTGCCATTAACATCAGGTATCTCACAGAATACAAAAGGACCCCTATAAGACATTTCCAATAGCTCTTGAAGCTTGGTAAGCAGCGGTTAAAGAGTGGGAAGACTAAGATCTCATGTAGTGGTATTAGAATGGTTCCAGCGATAAAATAGAAGTTGTAGAACACATAACTGGACAAACAAGAATCATTGAATCTAAGCATGCTTTGAAAGTAGACTTTGGTTGACTCATACTGTTCATCAGTTGTACCAAAGAGTGCAGCAACAACAAAAATAATAAAAAGTACTCGAAATAAAGTTTTTACATCTTCAACTTGCTCTGTTGTAAATGGACCACCATATTTCATCTTTCCTAAGTCAATGCGAGAAGGAAAACTATCTTCCCAGTATGTAAAGCGCTTCTTAGCCTTGGTCGTTTTGTTCCTTAGGGCATAAGCAACAACTTTGTATACCATTTTGAATGGATTCTGTGCACTAGGTTCCCTTATTAGTACACTTCTAAATATAAGATTTATGCTCATTGTAATGCTAAGATTTGTACAAACCAGCAAAGCAAGGCTTATTACCTTGTACTGAATTGCAGAAACATAGTACAGAACGAGACTTGCTGTAACTTGACTGCTGATGTAAGTCCAAGTGTACCAAGCAATGAAAGCCTTCACTTCATCTGAAGAAGCATCCAAAAGTTGGTCGACTCCAAACTGTATTATGTTAGCTTGAAATCCTCCATATATCCAATTCCTAGTGGAATCAAAAGGATAATAGGTAGCTTTAAATAGGTATCATTCTGTACGTCCAACGCCTGAAGAACAACCAAACTGCCTGCTAGTAGTAGCGAACTAATCCACATTATCCACAAACTCCATTGGATTATTTTGTACCGTCCATAGCATATGTCAGCAAGCCACCCAGCAAATGGCATCGTCAGACCTCCAAGACTCAGTGCAATGTAGTATACTAAACTACTGTACTTTGTTGTTGCAGTGTATCTGATGAAATAGAACAGATTTGTTACCAAAAAGGACCAAATTAATATCAGGATGGCTCCTTTATTGTGGATAGTTCTCATATGATATCATGGCTTGAAAATTTCCTTGAACCATGCTTGACGGTGAGTTCTCTTTTGAACTATTAAGCTTTAATGATTCAGAATCTCTCTTGGTCATGATTACTGAATAGCATGAAAACTACCAGTATAAGCTCGCTAACTCACTTAGGAATATTTCACACAACAGGAACTGCTTTGAACTATAATGTTATTAGCTATGACATGCATACATGAATCTCGGCCTGAGATAAGCTTAGTATTATTACTTGTCCTCATGTTATTGAAACTACAGTTCCTAGCTACAATAGAGAATTTTTAATCTTCAAAGTGGTAGCTATGTATAAATTATCAACAAACTTCAATCATTTTCAGTAACACCTATTATCATGCACAGTCACATGGAAAAGGGGATGAGCCAACATTTGAGATATCAACCAAACATTGAATGGGATACATAATTATTACAAACAGGGGGCAAGCAAAGCGAATCCCCCTGCTTGTAATAATTATGGTTTGCCAATCCCCACCCACTGGGAGGGTTCAGAATAAACAATCCCCAGCTAATCCACAAGTAGATCTTACTAACCTTTTGTTTTTGCCACACAAAGAAGTGCCACCACGGAAGCTGACAGCTTTCTTTCGGCTGCTAGACAAAGTTTGAAGGTATACTATTAAGTACTGTGTTCTCAACGTCCATTCAGAATGACCACATGGCATGTATGCATGCACATTTGCATGCAGATTCACGGAATGGGCCGGTTACCAATCCCCTACCCCCTCAGGGGGTTCTCCAGCAAACTTCCCCTACAAATCCCCCTACACTGCCTGCACGGGGGGGGAGTGGGTCATAACATTGATAGGTGCATAATCACATATCACATTTATAGTTCTCATTGATATACATTAGTTGCCCTTTATAGCTACATGCAATCAGTGTACCATCTTATCTTGGATAGCTAACTGAAACTTTCACTGTATAGTAAATAAATGACTTGTAGGTAAACAGCAAACACTAAAATGCCGTGTAACTACAATCTTACCTAGAGCTCCGTTAACATGAAAGCTTTGTCCATAGCTATATCTTCAATTTTACCAACGCTTTGAGGGACCACATGGACCCAGTGGGATAAATCTATTTTTAAGATATTGAACATGTATAGTCATTATGTAACTAAACTAGTGCTTCTATGCCTACCAGATATTACGTAGCCACAATTATTATGAACATTATAATATTCTTGTAGTTAATTGCATATCAGTAGTTTCATTGCATAAAAGACACACTAAAAAGCAGTGAAAATGCCCATTGTGGTCTTTTTGACTACCACAACCATTTTTTGTAGTCCACAAGGAATGTGTGCTCAAACATAATAGCTATATAATATGCTTGTTGGTTTGCCATGCTTGTTGAAGGGGATTTCCCACATTATTTCTTTGAGGATTGTTTGATACACTGAAGGCTTGTTTATTAAATCTTTGGTTACTAGGCAATGGCAAACAATAATAATTATTAATAGTATTGTGCCTGCTAATCATTAAATTGACCACAAACATGTTTTTTTCATACCTCATAATTTAGAATTGGAATATCGTTTACAAAATTACTTGTAAACCTATACTCTGATATCTGGACTGAATTACATATAAAAGCATGACACTGGTTTATTACTAGAGTGGCTATAATATAAATTGTTTTTGCTGTACATGGATTGATTGACAAGTGTTCAACCTTATACTACTTGATCTGGTCAGTGAGAGATGCTACAATTGGCCTAACAAATGCTAAGCTGGATCATTCTATGAACCAATAGTATTCTAGGATAGTTTGGTATAATAATTATTGGAAATGTAGTACATGCACTCAGTGGTGATTTTAGGTTCATCTAGCTATATTGTATACAGAGAGGGCCTGAGTCCCCATATCAAGATCAAAGCACGAAGCTTTCGGTATAAATAAGCTCCACAGAATTGAGTTAGAAATTCTTGTAACATAATTTTGTCCATCCTAATCATCATGCATACAATATTAATTTTGTATAGCTTGCTAGTTAGAACTACAAGTGTAAGATTCATTATATATTTTTTCTAGACCAAGCTTTGCCTCTATGGACCAATCAAAAATTATTGCAGTAATGGTTGATGTTCATCATATCGATCATCTGATGCATCTCCTCCATCTTGATTCTCTCCAGCTCTCCCGGGCCCTGGATCATACTTTGTGACCAATTCCACTACATAGTCATAAAATTCTTCAACCTTTTTGTCGTCTGGCAATTGTTTCCAATTACTATTACTAGTACTGTCATTCCCCTGAAGTCGAATATGCCTTTTTCTCTTCTTTATAGCAGTTTCAAGTGTAAATTTCTTATTGAAGAAACTTTTATATGCAAGATAGGCTCCAGCAACAACAATTACAGTCTCATAAAATCCCAGTAAACGATTTGGTGCATCACTGAATGCTCGACTGATTGGAACAACTACCAGCGCAGCTGTAGTCATTCCTATGAGTACAAGTACAAACAACATAAAGAGTGCAATTGTGGAGCACCAAATGATTTTAAACACTTGTGCATTATTTCTGCACAATGGAAAGGTGGTATCTTGATCATCACAGTCACCTGCAGTTCTGTTGATGGACCCACTTTGTTCCCGTTTTCTCCCTCGATATTCATCCATGAAAATGATTGTTTGACAATGTTGAAATGTTTCATAGGTCAACTCCAGGGAACCAAATATAGATAAAGATACTAGAAGCATAGGAAGCATCATTTAAGTAGGCAATGACAATGTATGGCAGGTGTGTCACTAGGGTGAAAATAGGTCCGACTGTCGATATTGATAGCAAAAGATATCGATATTTAAAGATGTTTACGCCGTCAGATTCTACTTTTTTGCAACATCTACTGAAAATACAGCATGATCCCCAAATCATGGCCATCAATAAATCAAGCAACAGCACTATGAATGGAAGATCTTTGTCATCAATATTTCTGTCCGTTAGGATATGAATTTTGTCCATCATGGTGGCAACAGCTATAAAATCCAAAACCAATATGTACAGCATTAGTATTCCCACAGTAAGAGCTATACCAAAGATCTTTGACTTTGACTCTATGTAAAGCTTAGGTTTTTTCCCCAGTTTTATTAGTATTTCATCCCATCTGTTGGTATTGAAGTAGATCCATAGCATAAGAACTGTGATTGTAACAGCTATAAAAAATCCAATAATATAAAAGACCAATATGTAGTGACACACACCAGGAGTGAACAGATTCTCTGTGTTCTTTTCCGTTCTTGCAAAGTAATTTTCGTCAATATCTGGGTTGAAACTCATCTTCTCAATTAAATTTTTCAACTGCATATTAAAGGTACAAGTATTAATGAATGTAGCAATCACAATGAAGCAGTTGCATACCCATGCAGTTTATTTCAGTTTCAAGAATAATATACTACTGTAATTACTGTAATGCATGTTGATGAAATTAAAGTGAAACTAATAATTTTTTTCAACTCTAGTATCAAATATTAACAACTAAGATACATCGTAGTAGTTATAACAGCCTAAGATGAACAATGCCAGTCTTACATACATACCCTTTGTGTTAATAGCATGAACATCTTGTCATCAGCATCTACACAATCTTCACTTAGAGTCAAGGTAACTTCCTGTGAAAAAAGCGCAGCAGGTTTGCTAAAAAACACGGATAAGTACTGAAAAGTTGTGATTTCAAAAAACAAGTATACTGAATCAGTTGTCCAGTACCAAACTTCGGAATGGTTTGAGTTGTTAAAGTTGTATGTAACTGTGACAAATACTGGAACATTAGCACTCGATGGGAAAAATGCAGCAGAGAGATTTTGAATGTTATCATCTCTTGATAACAGTGACTCCTTGAGAGTAAGGTAGCATTCAGAGCAGCTTTCATGACCATCTAGGCAGTCACCGAAGTTTCTACTGTTTTGTTTGCCATAGCTAGCTCCAGTGAATGTCAATAACATTGCAGTAACAATGAAACAGCTCAATTTGGCCATTACTATGCATATAATAGCTGATTCTTTAACAGAGACAGAAGATGAAAGACTGTAAGACTCAGAAATCACTACCGAATGGGAGTTTAACTTCAATCACATTCTAGTCCATACATGAGGCTTCAAATGGTAAAAAATGAATTTGATTAAGTTGTTTACTAGTAAGAGAATAAAATCATGTGAGTCTTAAGTATCTGCTAAGATAACAGATAACACAATGGACATGATAACCTTACTGACCTTATACTACATACAAACCAGTGTTGTAACTTCAAAGATAGCTAGTACAAAGATTGTATCACAGCACGAACAGTGTCAGTTTCCAAGAGTTTTCAAATTTGTGCACTTCATGTTCACAAGCCAGTGCGCAATTTTGCGACTACCCCAAGTATACAGGCTTGCACACCACTTGCAAACTATCAAGTCAGACCACAACATGGAATCCAAACTTGTTCACCACTTGCAAACTATCGAGTCCGACCACATTATGGTTTCCAAGCTTGTATACGAAATGCATTTGAATATTGCGCATGCGCGCAGCAAGTCGTATATGTCATATATGCATCAGAGGAGGTAGGACGAATTTGACCTTTTGCTAATAGGTCGCTAATGAGATCACCAATATAGGGTTTAGCGAAGGTTTTTGGTGGAAATCATTACAATTTTCGAACTCAGCACCATCGATTTAGTAGGGGGGCCCCTGTTAACCAGCACTCCAGAGCGATTTTTAGGTCTTTGGAATGTTGATTAAAAGCGGCTAATTAACATTCCAAGAACTTAAATTCAATCTACAGCACTAGTTAGCAGGGGCCTCCCCAGTAAATCGATGGTGCTGAGTTCGAAAATCACAATGATTTCCACCAAAAACCTTCACTAAAGCCTATATAGGATATTTAATTAGCGACCTATTAGCCAAAGGTCAAGCTTGTCCTACCTCCTCTGTATATGTGTTCAGCTAAATAGAGCCCACCATGTGTTTTTTGCTGTGCGCGGACTTCGTCGGTCGAGGCTGACAGTCTGTGTTCAGCTAAATAGAGCCCATCATGTGTTTTTTGCTGTGCGCGGACTTCGTCGGTCGAGGCTGACAGTCTGTGTTCAGCTAAATAGAGCCCACCATGTGTTTTTTGCTGTGCACGGAGTTCGTTGGTCGAGGCTGACAGTCTGTGTTCAGCTAAATAGAGCCCACCATGTGTTTTTTGCTGTGCGCGGAGTTCGTCAGTCGAGGCTGACAGTCTGTGGTCACTGAAGTCATAAGTTTTAGCTTTCAGATGTATGTGTACCGTAGTGATTCTGTTGGAGGCTCAGAAACCTCACATTGCAGTTATACTAAAATTTAATATTGAAATTGCAGAAATTTGACAATTGCAAATCAGTGATCTTGAATGAAGAGGTGAAGTATTGGGACAACTTACCATTAGAGTTTATGACTGAAGAGAGTGATGATGAGGATGATCCCAACTGCATCATCAAACACAAGTTACCTTAGCGTTCCACTGGTACGTCTGTTTGTGTACGAGCCCATGTCACAAGAGGGAACTGACAATAGTTACCTACATGAGCAATTTCCCTAATTACTGTAAAATAATACTGGTATCCCATGTACACGTTTATGTTGTGTATGCATGTGCATGTTCATGTTTATGTGTTTCAATGGTGTGTTCTGTGTACATATACATAGCACATACATGTACGCGCACACACACACAAGAGTATAATAATCATGCATGTGATAATCATACACACGATTTTCACATGCATGATTATTATACTTTTGTAGCCTCGTCCCCAGGCTCCCCGATCTTTTCAACGTTTCACGAGAAAAGAGGGGGAGCCTGGTACGTGAAATCACGTGCGTGACGTATAGCATAGAACCGTAATTATCATGCATGGGTGAAGTGGTTAGCACGTCATGCACTCTTCCATTTATAGCACACCATAGAGAACGAAACAATGGCTGTTAATCAAAGAAACACGAGATCGATGGAGCGATCAATGGACCAAGGCCGCCACGAATCACCAAGTTGTTCATCGAAGGCTGGTTGTAAATAAGTTTGTTTTCGTCCTGAACAGACTAGATAGGCATTGGGCACTGTAACAATACCTTCATTAATGTTCTTTTCGACTATATTTGTGGTGTTTTTTTGTGCTAAAAATCTTATGGTTTTAGTCACCCACGTTCATTATTTATGACGTTGTTCACGAGTTTTTGCGTACCAGGCTCCCCCTCTTTTCTCGTGCGACGTTGACAAGATCAAGGAGCCTAGGGACAAGGCTAATACTTTTGTGTGTGTGTCTGTTACATGCATGCTTTGTGTGTGCATGTGTTTGTGTGTGTGTATGATTGTCACATGCATTGATCATACTTTCGTGTGTGTGTGCATATGTGCATGTATGATTGTCACATGTATGATTATTATACTCTGTGTATGTTTGTGCGTGTATAATTATGTATGTGTTGTATACAGTTATGCCAACCAGCCGATGTACATGTACAGAGAGGTAGAGTAATGGCTACAGGATTGTCTTGTGTGTCTCTCAGCCATTTGTTGGTTACAGTGTATTATGCTGATATACCATAATAATTATTATGTTCACATTATTTAAACTTGGTGTGCTTATTAGATCTGAATGAATTCGTGCGCCACCTAGATGAGTGGTACAACCAGAAGTATCAAGAGAAGGGGGACTGTGGCGAAGAAGGTGCGAAGGAATGGAGCACCTACAAAAAGCCCACCTAAGGATGCTCCAGAGTGGACCGTTGATGCAGGTATTGTAATCTCATTGTCACAGCAGGCCTGAAGTAATTATTAATGATTGTGTAAGTTATAGAGGCATACAGCATAACACGCATTATCATGTTTGTTACAGGGTACAAAGGTCAAGAATGAACTGGATCATTTTCTGCATAGCTCTATGGAAATTGTGTTTTCTTCCTAATATGGTTATTGTGTTTAATTGTTGATCTTTATCAGACTTAATTATAATATTAAAAAATGGTTGTGAACCAGTGGTGTTCAAGAACACATGTGGAGTGGGCAAGGAGTGTACGAAGGTGTACCATCCTCAGAAGTGTACAAAACTAGTGTGCAAGATGTGGACAGAATGTGAACGAATGTGCACAAATTGTACACTTGAAGTATGACAAGCTTGGATACTTCTTGGGAAATTGAGTTCATTTCCCAAACAGTTTCCAGCTTGCACACAGGCAGTATCCCAACTTGTGCACCACTTGGACATGTACGTGCACAAGGGAGTTTCCAAGTTGTGCACTACCTGCTATCATGCTGTGTATATTTATGAAAATATGCTTTGAGGGACACAATATAATGTCACGCATGGGGCCAGCAGGTATACTTTTGAGACATTAAACATATAATAGGCTAGCCTGCATCTGTTATAATTTCAAAAATCACACTGAAAAGCAGTGAACATGCCTGTCATGGTCTTTTTGACTACCACAACCATTTTTGTAGTCCATAAGGAATGTGTGCTCAAACATAATACTATATGCTTGTTGGTTTGCCATGCTAGTAGGAGGGAGTTCCCCACGTTACTTTTTGAGGATTGTTTGATGTGCTGAAGCTTGCACTAAGTTTTATAAAGTTTGTTGAGGTACAGCTGCATGTACACCACATGCTAGTTCATTGTCCAAAAGTAATTAATGTGACTGGGCTACCTATACTCATAATAATAATAATTATATAGTTTTGTCTACTATCTATGCATAACTAACCAATAACAGGTTTTTGTTTACTAGCTACATCTGCCAGAAATTTAAATGATAATAATTATCACTCTTGGGTGATTATTTGAAAGGGAACTTGTCATGAGAATACAAAGTAGTGAAATCATCACACAAAAAATATTGATTGCAATCACATGCATACAACACCTATAACTATAAAATGAATTTGTTCATTATACTATAGTGGTGTGTGCAAAATAGTTTACCTAATTATCATTCTTGTTTAAGCCATGTTACTTTGATCGATCATGTTTCATGGGGCATTTCTAGGTTGATAGGTAGCAATAATGTCCACAAAACGTGAATAAAATTCATCAAGTTTTCCATCATTTGATAATGTTTTCCAATCATCAAGATTTCCATCTGGCTTGACATGCTCAGGCCTATCTTTTACTGCTCTTTTGAGTGACGGTTTCCTCTTTATAAATTCTCTATACAGAAGATAGGCTCCAATGAGGACAAATGCAGTCTGGTAAAATCCCAACAAACGATTTGGTGCATCGGTAAATGCTTTGCTGATTGGTATCAGAACTAATGCTGCAGTAACCATTCCTATCAATAGTAATATTAGAACTATAAAAGCTGGAATTCCAACAGCGGCCAACCTTTTAATATTTTTCTCTTTTCTGGGGCATCCACAAATACAATGATATGGTTCATTGTTGTCATTTTCATTGTTCAAATTTTCATTATCTTCGCCTTGTTGATTCCCAATGGTCTCAGAATGAATAAGTGCACCTTGACAGGTGTTATAGCTGAGATCCAAAACACGGAATATAATGAAAATCACGACCGTGTAATAAATGAAGATACTGGTAGCATTTGATGCATCGTTAAGATACGCTATGGCAATATATGGCAAATGAACAACAAATGTGAGCACCGAAGAGGCTGCTGCAAATGCCAGAAACATATACTCCTTTTTATGTAGAAGCTTGTATTCCTTTTTTTTCAGTACCCAAGTGCAGCAAGTCAGTAACCATAGAAAGATCCATACTAGGATTAAAAGGGAATCAAAAACTAACACCAATATGGGGAGTACCATTTCATCTAGATCCTTCTTCTGAAGAATTTGCGGTTTATCTTCTAAGAAGATCACAGCACATACATCAAGTGCCCATGCATACAGTGTTAGGATGCAGCTAGTTCCTGCTGCACTAATTATTTTTGATTGTGTGTATTTGTTAGCATCCTTTCTGGGAGATGCACGTATTAATTTGGTGTCCCATCGATGTGAAATGTGGGTAATCCACAGAAGAACAAGGGTGATCACTATGACTGTAATGAAACCAGCGATGTAGAAAACTAGAATATAAATAGCTGTGCCTTTTTGAATAAAATTTTCTGTATCAATATTAGATCTGGCAAAGTAATTTTCATCGATACTTGGGTTGAAGCTTTTCTTTCCAACAAAATTTTTTAGCTATTGAGTATACAAGACATAATGAAAAACTAATCATTATAATGTTACATTGATCTCATGCATCCTGACTTGATCAAGTTGCACATCGGGGGGGGGGGGGGGGGGGGGGGGGGGGGGGCAAGTAAATCAGATACCTGAAATAAGCTTAATATACACAACTACGCAGCTTGGAGTTTGCACACTCTCCCTCATAAATCTTTGCTACAATACAAAATTCCTGTATGCAATAAAATTACTTTCAATTGGTGGTTTCTATGGCAATACTCCACTAATGCTTATCACTTATTGGCTTTGTCAAGGGATGTAGCTAACCATATGCAGTATTCAGGCTTAACTACGTTACTACAACCACAACCTAAAATCTGAAAAGGATAGAAATTGTATACCCTTTCTGAAAAGTACTACATTATATAAGTAATATCTGGCACTCACCCTTTGAGTTAAGAGTTGAAAGTCACTGCTATCAACACAGGATTCATTTAGGGTCAAGGTAACCTTTTGAGAAAATAGCGCTGCAGGTTTGCTGAAGAACAATGACAGAAATTGAAAGGTGGTGAGTTGAAAGAATAAGTATGAGGAATCATGACTCCAGTACCAAAATTTTGGTTCAATAGTTGTATTATTGCCGAATTTGTATGTAACCGTGACAAATTCTGGTATATTCGCTTTAGGTGGATAGAACGTATTAGAAAGATTCCGAATGTTGTCATCTCGCCCTAGCAGTGACTGTTTCAGAGTTAAATAACACTGAGAGCAACTTTCTTGTCCAGGTAGGCAGACTCCAAATGATGAGTCATCAACAGCATTGATTTGAACAATGATAATGATGAAAACTGTTGCTACAATCAAATATCTTTTTTCCATCTTCATTGACATTTAGCTGACTCATATACTTTTACAAGACTTCTCATATGAAGGGTTGGATGTTCAAAGGTCGAATTGCAGGTTTGATGCTCTGCTGCATATGGCCTTGCTATTTATAGACTTTCAAAATTGACCAATGACATCCAATATTTATTGGTTATCATACTTGTGTGTGGTGAAGTGTGTTAGCTGAGTAAACTGAGGTGAATTATCATGCTTTTTATCATTCTAAAATGCAGGTGCCAACTGCATGTAGCTAAATACTATAGCAATGTGAGACTTGCATGACCTGTTGACAGAAAGTTGGGCTACCTACCACACATTCATGCCACTTTGGGCGACAAAGAATTTACACACCACCCACATGATATCACCTATCTCTCAGCTCACGCCATGATAAAGACTACTTTTTCAGACTATCCCATATCCTCATAAATGGGGAATTTTTGAACCAGTGACATGCCTGGTGAGCAAGGTGAGTGTGAAGCAAGATCTTTACACTGACAATCATAAAAAAATTAGCTGCATGTTCATAACTGATTATACTAGAATGAGGTAAACAGTTCAATCCGACTGACTAACTTCACTGACTTGTCAAACATAATGGTGTTAAGACAGTAATATTACAATGTACCCCTAGCTAGTCTGCCTTTCAACAACAATGTTAAACACAATGCCAATCATGCTCTCTTGCTGCGATTTATATTATGTGATCAAGACACATTAATTTTAGTACATGCATCATTGCATGCCTATACGATAAACACTGCATGAAAGTAAAATTGCATGCATGCAAAAATGAGATTTCCTACACTTTTGTGCTTAAGGAACTGTGTAGGAAACACTACGTTATAAAGCAAATTTCAGAAAGTTTACATGAAATTCGGCTCTTTAAAATACATTTCCTAATATAGGAGATGCAACTTTTTCTGTGGTGTTAACATTAGCTAAGCTAATATTGATTCTTGTAGGAGTAAGTCATTGACCTGTTATACTATTGGAAGAAGGTATTTGCCATGCCATAAGCATATCACTATGCTATTACTGCCTTGTTGCTTTGTATGTACAGTGGATACATGTATACAAATGGGGCTAAACATTTACATGTGTTGTTACATGATCATGCGCGTTATAATGGGTGGTACACACTGTGAAGGGGTAAAATCATCATGGCACAGCAGAGTGCAATTGAGAGAACAATGGAATTCAAACAAAAAGAACATCTTGTTGATAGCTGCTTTGTGGGAATTAGGGATTTTTCTTGGACAACAATGGAATTTAGACAACAGACAATAGAAAGGGCATTTCCAATGACATCATGTTGGGATAATTGACTTTACTACCACACAAGCCTTAGGACGTTATATATGGTTAATTGTGGGTGAAAGATATAGTAGACTGGTTTTCATAGATTGATCTATGAGTAAGATATATACAGCCTCAGGAATTGTGAGATTCTTTTAGCTAGCCACTTTTAGTGCTCCATAGAAACCATAGGACATCACTGCCAAGGGTTTCCCCTGAAATTTACTAAGTTTGTTCCTACACTCTTTACACCTACCAGGCTCCACTGACCACATGAGTTTTATACTTGTGCATAATTATAGCAAAGGTGTATATGTATTCAGCCACACCTGAAACTCATAATATCCTATTGTTGTGTATGGTAGGTATAACAAAGCTAATTCTATCATACTACAATACAATAATTACTGTGGATTCCCCCTCCCATCTTTGGTAATCACCTGATCTAGGTGAGGTTACTAGAGTATTTCCTATTCATAGCATCACATGCAGGGAGGATGTGGCCAATCTAAAGGACAAGAAGTGTACAAATTCCTGTAGCTAATGTATAATACAATAGTTAGACACTGTTTTGGAGGTTTTTACGTCATTTAGAACACTGAAGGGCTCTATGTAGAATCCCAAGCAAAGCGAGGGTTCTACGGAGCCCTGAGGTCTTCTAATTAAATCACATAGAAACTGACTAAACAGTGTCTAACAAATTTTGATCATAGCAACCGAGTCACATGAATGCGGGTGGTGGTGGTGCCTCTTGATCTTGATGTGTTGCCATAGCCACAAAGAGTTCAACAACGGAGAGAATCCATGATCAATGTCTGTTGGAAGAACTACTCATTGAACGTCGTTTAGCTCTCCTAGGACACACAAGCACTGGTATGTAATTCATCATTAGCTTTGCTTCATGGGCGCGTTTGCTCATTCAGCAAGTTCATAGTCGATTCCACCTACCAATTATTGCATTGCGATGTCTGAATTTCTTGTGACATTGCTAGGGTGTGTGTTGTATGTATACTCACCACAGATGCTTGGATAGTGGTGCCACAATAGGGCTGCTAGACTGTGGCTACTGTCTCCACTTTTTGTATCCAAGGATACAACCAGCTTGGTTTCATGCTCCAAGCTATGAATTTTGAGAATGTTATATGAAATTTATACCACCTGCTTTGACAAGTCAGATTTCAGCATTTGTTACAGTTATGATCTAATAATAATATTGTGCATAGTCCACTAAGTGATATTATATTATACAACCTATATCAAACTTCCAATGCAAACCTTATCACGGCAACATAAAGTGTAAAGCATAGATTGTGAGCTAGAGCAGCTTGTAGTTAATTTAACAAGCCATTGCTAGTCAAAGGATAAAGCTTACACAGCATGGTTTACAGCTACTCGTATGTGTAACCAATGAATATTATATTGCTATAATGCTTGCCCATAAGTTGTTTTAAGACTTTCACTTTGTATTGTCATGCTCTATAATAGTTTCCCAAATTTAACTCTTTACATAGTATACTTTTTACCTTTTAATATCATGCATGCACAGCTGCAGACTAGTTGCATAACAATTTTATTGTATAGGCAATTGAAGAAGTAAGTATGCACATGATACAACTAAATGTAGAACTCATCAATAGTATTGTGAACAGCTAATGTTAATTATAAGTGTGCATGATAAATCTATTCAAAGCTCATAACACAAAACAATGCATAAAAAATATGTATCTTACAACAGGTACACCACAATATAAAAGCATGCTGCTCAAACTACACACAAATGCTATTAAGACTTAGTTTTGTTTCATCATCATTTAATTATTTTACTGGCTGGTAGTGATGCATATCTACATGTTGTTGTACTTCATTAACAGTGTTGTCTTGCACTATTTCTCTATGTGGTTCAGCTTCTGGTTGTTCCAGATTTAATCCAGTCCCTGGGGCTTGATTTTTATTGGGATCCATATTTGCAGCTATTTTCACTATCAGTGAGTAAAATTCTGCCACCTTTTCATCGTTAGATAATCCTTTCCACCTATTCCTCTGATCAGTATTACCAAACATGCCTTCTTCTTGGTCTTTTACTACAGACTCGAGTGTAGGAGTCTTTTTGAAGAAGCTTCTATAGACTAGATATGCTCCTCCGAGAATGAAAACTGTTTGATAAAATCCTAATAGACGGTTTGGTGCATCACTTATTGAGCCACTGATTGGAATCACAACAATTGCTGTAGCAATCATTCCGACAAGTAGAATAATGAGAATTGTAAATATGGGAGTTACGATTGCAAATGCTACAATTATTCCTGTCCTGTTGCATGTTCTACAGAATGGAAACCTGTTATTCTCTTCATTATTTTGTCCATTTGTTACTCTGATAAGTGCCCCAATGCATGTCCCAAAGCTCAAATCCAATGCTCCAAATAGCACAAATACTATAATTGTGTAGTAGATGAAAATGCTTGTAGCATAAGAGGCATCATTTAGATAGGCAATCAGTATGTATGGCAAATGAATCACCAGGCCTATGGTTGGACCCACTGTTGATAGTGCAAGCAATAGGTATAATTTAGTATTGCAGCAAATAATTGTCAAACAAAACGTCATCCACCACGGAATAGTCAGCAAATTAATTCCAAACATAATGTATGTAAGATCGGACAAAATTTCAGGCCGGTCAACATCTGATTTCCTCATTTTCACTTCACGAAAGGCCAAGCAATCCAAACAAAGTGTGTAGACATTAATTATGACAGTGACAATAGCAATACTGAATATTTTCGACTGAATGTACTTGTTGGGCTTATTTATTGTATAGAGATTTGTAAGCCTTTCATCCCAGCGCTTTGTATTGAAATAAATAAGCAAAAGCACTGCTGTGATGATAGAAATCACAATGGTTCCAACAATAAATAAAACTGCAAGATATTTGGCTGTTTTGTTTTTGAGAATCTCGTCCTCAGTATCATTGTTCTTTTGAGACCGAGCAAAGTAATTATCATCAATAGTGGGATCAAAACTTGCTCTTTGTATGAAGTTCTTAAGCTATAACAACATCCATTTGTGAGATTAAAAATCAGTGATGTATCACACAGTATTATCTTAGCCGAATAAGACTAATATGTTATAGTTATACTTTGGCCTTGAATGGTTTATTTGAATTGTACACGAGAGGCGGGCGTTTAAACCATAAGGTGAAGCCAAGTGATTTAAATATGCCCCTCGAGTGTACAATTCAAATAAAACGCGATAAGGCTATAGTAAAAGTGGCTTGTACTATGTACACAAACACCTTGTACCCTCCCATGGTGTACCCTCCCATGGTGTACCCTCCCATGGTGTAACATCCCAGCTGTGGTATAACTGCCCTGACTAGGCAGTTATACCATGGCTGGTAGTTACTACAGTGCATACGTTGTATAGATAACAGGCAGTGCCTTTGATCTTTACTGTAACCATATTAAGCTTACTCTTTGAGTTAATAGCCTCATGATTTTATAGTTTGCTTCAGAGCATTCTGCATCCAGGGTCAAATTTACCTTCTGTGAAAAGAAAGCTGCTGGTTTGCCAAAGAACAATGACAAATACTGAAAGGTTTCCATTGGGAAAAAGAGATAGGATGATTCATGAGTCCAATACCAAACTTGTTTGTTGTTACTATCGTCACCAAAGATGTAAGTAATCTCAACAAATTCAGGTAGATTAGCTTGCGGAGGAAAAAATATTTCCGACAGATTTCGAACATTTTCATCACGCTTTAGCAAGGATTCTTTCAAAACGATGTAGCAGTCTTTACACCCTGTTTTGTTCACCTCACATTCACTACCAAATGTAACATTAGTTGCACTTACTCCACTGTTAGTAGACAATGTCGTGGAAATAGCCAGAGTTAAAACAATTTGTGCAATAGTTGCATAATTCATATTTACAGCTATGAAAGTACAACAATCCTGCAACAATCATTAGTTCAAGTAATCACAGAGAATTAAAGTTGTGCAAAAATAAAGTTTACTTTACAACTACTTTCTATGGTATACCTTACAGTATTTATATTTAGGCACTATCTTTGAATAAGGCCTACATGTACCTTCCCTTTCTGTAAGCACAAAGAATGGTAATACCGTACTAAGTTAAACAATAAATTGGATGCTATTAGATCAGCCTTTATAGGTCTGTGCATTACTTCAAGGTGGCTCAGCCTACAAATTCTCTACAATGCCTATTGTTGCAGGTGATCTTAGAGGTTATATCCCATTGGCTTATATGTGACAAAATCATCTGACAGTTGACACTACACTATCAAAACTTCACACTATATATAGTACCATGTCATATTCAATACAAAGAATTGCCAGTTCATGATCATATCTGTCCTTTGTTTGTGATTGGAAGGGTGAGGGCTGATGCCATACACACCAAGCAGATTACGTGCATGCTGAATCAGAAGAGCCTAGCTTGATCTGCATGACCCTAATGTGAGCGTGGATCAGCCACGCCTCCTACTATGGAGACAAAATAGATTGTCAATTATACAAAAATTAGGAGTAACTTTAAATCTCAAGCACTGCCAGGTGTGTACCTCTGCCAGTATAAGTAGGACAGGACATTATACTGTAGGTTAGGCGTCTTTATAACTTAACAGTTTAAGAGAGAATCTGGCTGGTGGGAAATACTTAAGGTCAGTTCACAACATGACGCTGCACCATGCATTGCATTGTGTTGCGTTGCCTTTGTGTTGACACTTGTCACAACACAACGTAACACTAGGATAGACTCGGATTCTATCTTTGCGTTCCTTTTTGTTGTGTTCTTCAACACTTGTGAGTATAGTGAGTTAGCAATTTTTTGGCAAGGAGATGTAAGCTCCTATCTTAGCTAGTACTCAGTCACGGAAGGGGAATAAACATTTTACTGAAGTGCACTGAGACATACATACACTGGAGTGAACATAACTGGTAGAACTAAGACATATTGTAACAGGAAATACAGGAACTTAAATCCTCACACAAATTAGGGTGTGGTCGGTACACACACGGGAAGTACAACTCTACCACACAAAACAACAATGAAGGTAGTTTAAAATAAAGTTCTGGCATCTTCCACTTGCTCTACTGTTAATGGATTACCATAGCTACTTCATTTTTCCTTGACACAATATTTCCGGTTTCAATATTTCATATTTTCATAATGAGGTTGCCATGTTTTTGTACACATACACCTTGTGTGTCCTCATAACTATGCTCCATAGTATAATAAATCACCTTTGCATTGGAGCTACTATGGACACACGAAATCACAATACTTAAGTATGATTTTCTACAAGATGATATTATCAACCCTGATCCAAATAGCCACGAAACAACAATTAAGTAATCATCAGGCTCATGGCATTATAGAACTGCACAAAGCAGATACATTTTCAAACCTAATTGCCATGGCAATTGGTTGCATCAGAGATAATTATTGAACTGCACAAACTGCAAGTTGAATCTCATGTTTGACAACAGTGTACAATAGTGGTTCATCAAATTGCCTGCTAGTTTCAGCCAAAAGCTGTACAATTTCATTTGAGAAACTCTTCTACACACCTCAAACCCAATGTTAAATACTATACATCTTAACAAAAAATAAAAAGTACTTGAAATAAAGTTTTTACATCTTCAACTTGCTCTGTTGTAAATGGACCACCATATTTCATTTTTCCTAAGTCAATGCGAGAAGGAAAACTATCTTCCCAGTAAGTAAAAAGCACTTCTTAGCCTTGGTCATTTGTTCTTTAGGGCATAAGCAACAACTTTGTATACCATTTTGAATGGATTCTGTGCACTGGGTTCCCTTATTAGTACACTTCTAAATATAAGATTTATGCTCATTGTAAAGCTAAGATCTGTACAAACCAGTAAAGCAAGGCTTATTACCTTGTACTGAATTGCAGAAACGTAGTAAAGAATGAGACTTGCTGTAACTTGACTGCTGATGTAAGTCCAAGTACACCAAGCAATGAATGCCTTAACTTCATCTGAAGAAGCATCCAAAAGTTGGTCGACTTCAAATTGTATATGTTAGCTTGAAATCCTCCATATCCAATTCCTAGTGGAATCAAAAGGATCATAACTAGCTTTAAATTAGTACCATTCTGTGACTCTAACAACTGAAGTATGATCAAACTTCCTGCTAGCAGTAGTGCACTAATCCACATTATCCACAAACTCCATTGGATTATTTTGTATTGTCCATAGCGTATGTCAGCAAGCCACCCAGCAAATGGCATCGTCAGACCTCCAAGACTCAGTGCAGTGTAGCATATCAAGCTACTGTATGTTATTGTTGCAGCATAGCTGATGAAATAGATTAGGTTTATCACCAAGAAAGACCGAATCAATATCAGGATGGCTCCTCTGTTGTGGAGAGTTCTCATGCGATATTGTGGCTTGAAAATCTCCTTGAGCCATACTGTACGACTTATCAGTGACTTCTCTTGTGAATACTTAAGCGTCGACAATTCCGAATCTCTCTTGGTCATGATTACTGAGTAGCTTAAACATCCCAAAACTACAGTATAAGCTGAACTCACTAGCTTGTGAATACTTCACACAACAGGAACTACTTTGAGCTATAATTATGACATGTATACTTGAATCTTGGCCTGAGACAAAGCTTAGTATTATTGCTTGTCATCATGTCATTGAAACTACAGTTTCCTTGTTAGTTGTTTACATTGAAATCTTATGCTCAAGTGTTGTTATTCCTACTCAGAAATGTATACTTTCAACATATGGTATTGGGAGTATTGCATCCATTTACCTTGAAAAGCTGGCAGTTACTACATGCTGCAGGTGTTCCCCCTAAAACTAGGTAATTGAGGTAAATACCACATTTAAATCCAAGAATACTGAGTTATAGTTTCAGAACACTACGTTATAGACTATTGTAGTACCTCACCAAGAAAACACAAATGTCAATGTTTTACTGGGGTGAACACTGGCTACATGGACAGCAACTCTATTTAGACTATGTATGATAGTGAGCCATACACCAACGCTACTTGATATGGATGACACTTCAATTCATTAAATCATACTAGCTATACTTTTTTCTATACCTAGACCCATAACAGCCTGTTTTTCATCATACCATAGTAGAGTGCTTTATATGTAACCAAATAGTGTTCACTTGCAGGAAGTGAAAAACTGTTCTTTTTCAAGTGAAAAATTATTGTTTTTTTTTAAGGTAGGAAACATTCTCATTGTTATTTGCTGCATGTATAGTGATCACTTAAACATAACACTGAGTGTTAAGCGGGTGCCTTAAGCCTAGCTGCTTGTAATATTGAACAAGAACAGCCAATGTTGAAAGCTACAATATTATTATTAAGTTACGATGTGTGTATGATTATAGCTATACCTGTAAATGGAAATACTGACCTGACAGCAACTGAAGTTGGCAGGTACCACTGCCCACTTTGGTTCTTTTACAATTCTACTGTCCAAGAATCTCAAACAAATGTTTTTGATGAGCTAACTTTCTGACCAGTGTAAGTGTATACTGTCAGTAGTAATTGGCATTTGGATATTGTATGACGTACGATGAAGATAAGGAAGCAATGTTCTTGGACTCTGCCCATCATTTAAAGTTAACAGTCGAAATGTTTCTGAGCGTAGATTCAGCACACTTCCAGCCAATATCTATCTCTGAGCTCAATGACTACATGTGTAAAAATGTGCACCAATGACTGGTTTTATCCTGTATTGTCAACTTGTGGGCACTGACTTACAAGCAGCACTGACCCATTACGTCTAAATCTTACTCACAAGAATACTTTTACACAATACTATTTGGGTATTTTGGCATCACTCTGTGGCATCTGGAATTTGGACTTCTTTTGCCTCCTTTCTGTGTATCTCCACATCTGCAGGAGGGTAGGAGAAGGGGGGCAAGGGAGCAGCAGCACCCCTCCACATTTGTACAGCTCACTCCTATACTTTTTAATTAGAACACTGCTTGGGTGTCTTAGAAAGCCTCAGAATGCACCTCAGAGAACCTAAAATTACTAATTTTCCGGGAAACTGCCCACCCCAGACCCTCTTAGAAGATACTATGACTGAGCTCAAGCATGTTAGCTACTTGGTACGCCCCCTCACTTTTTTCTTGCTTCCTACCCCTCTGATCTGTGTGTATGATTGCCGCTATTATTATACCAGTAGATGGACCGTTTCACACAACTAACGCTTCCATAATCATTAGATTGAGTTTGCAAAACTCTCTGATGTAGTATCTCACAGCATTACTATAGTTTAGATGGTAATTATCCACTGTGACTATACTATATTATGAAAGAAATTATGGCCCTTTTCTTTTGTTTTTTTGTTGTTTATTTTGCCAAGTGTATGTTAGCAGTGCCATCAATACCAGGTATCTCATGAAATGCAAAAGAACATCAGGCCCTATGCGACATTTCCAAAAGCTTTTGAAACTTGGCAAGCAGTGGAATAGACTAGCTAGCTTAGAGCAATCGGGAGTAAAAAGAAGCACAATACAATGAAAAGTCCTTGAAATATTCCACATGCTCTCTTGTTAATGGATACTTTCCCTCTTTCCTTGACCCGATTAATATTTCTGGTTTCATTATCTTCATAATGTGGTTGCCATGTTTTTGTACATATACATTGTGTCCTATTCTTCGTAGTATAATAAATCACCTTTGCATTGGAGCTACTATTGACACATGCATATACGTAAAATTAATGTATGACTATCTACGACATGATATTATTTTCAACCTGATCCAAATTGCCATGAGAAAACAAGTAATCACAAGGTAAACGTCATGTGTATTTAAAGCAGATATAAGGTTTTCAATCCTGATACAACTAATTATTGCCACGAGGCAACTTGTTTTCTCGTGGCAATTGGTTGCATCAGGATTAATTGAAAACATCATTGAACTGCATAAAGCATAAGTTGACTCTAATTTTTGATAACAATGTACAATAGTGGTTCATCAAATAAGCTGTACAATTCAATCTGAGAAGCTCTTCTACACACCTCAAGCCCAAAGTTAAACACTATCATTTCACTAGTCCTTAAACTTCTGAAGTTTCAAGGTCTAGATTTGAGAGCACATTCCTTTCACCAGCTAAGCAAACTTAAAGTATTATAGCCTCTTGACTCAGAGCTTTTATAAACCATTTACCTGTAATTTAGTCTCATTCCTAGGGATGCCTGGGAAAAAGTCTACCTGTAATTTTACTGAAGGTGTATCAAAGATACAAATTTAATTCATGGTTTGTTTAATTATTAGGTCCCTCTTGAATAATATGCTTCTGCAAAAATATGTTCATCAGGTAGGAGATCTTCTCGCTTTCTCATTTTGTAACACCCCATCACCAACGCTGCAATTGCGATGGTGATCATTGTGTACACCATTCTTGTGATAAGATACAAAATCCACAGCTCAGAGTACCAGTCCCCCATGATAGTGATTGTCTTGTAAATGGTAGTAGTAGTGCTTGAGAAAAGAGGATGAAAAGACCACTCAAAACATAAAAATACCAATGACTAATCCTTTCATTGTGTATGGAATTTGAGCACAATAAAACTGTATGCTGCCAACATAGAAGAATAAAGCTCTGATATAGAGAGAAATTCCAATAGAAATATCCACCTGCCATCATGAGTGTGATTCAGAGGTCCACTGTGACTATAAAATATGCAAGGAATTGTGACATTGTTATTACTTGAATGCATATTGAGATCTTGCCGAGTGTATGTTAGTAGTGACATTAATATCAGGTATCTCACAAAATACAAAAGGACCCCTATAAGACATTTCCAATAGCTCTTGAAGCTTGGTAAGCAGCAGTTAAATAGTGGGAAGACTAAGATCTCATGTAGTGGTATTAGAATGGTTCCAGTGATAAAATAGAAGTTGTAGAACACATAACTGGACAAATGAGAATCATCGAATCTAAGCATGCTTTGAAAGTAGACTTTTGTTGACTCATACTGTTCATCAGTTGTAACAAAAAGTGCACCAACAACAAAAATAATAAAAAGTACTCGGAATAAAGTTCCAGCCAATATCTCTGAGCTCAATGACTACATGTGTAAAAATGTGCACCAATGACTGGTTTTATCCTGTATTGTCAACTTGTGGCCACTGACCTACAAGCAGCACTGATCCATTACGTCTAAATCTTACTCACAAGAATGCTTTTATATACACAATACTATTTGGGTATTTTGGCATCACTCTGTGGCATCTGGAATTTGGACTTCTTTTGCCTACTTTCTGTGTGCCTCCACATCTGTGTGTATGATTGCAGCTATTGTTGCTAGTTTTATACCTGTAGATGGACTGATTCATACAACTAATGCTTTCATAGTCACCAAATGTAACAATTGTACAGTTACCAGCATTAGTAACTGTCAAGATTGTGATGATGGTAAATCATTGCTATAAGGATAAACATTATGGAGATTTAGGGAGAGGTAATGGTAAACAGGTGATGAAATGTGCACGCCTGTAGATATCATTTGGTGGAGCTTATTCTTCTGTGGTTATGCCATAGCACTCCTGACCAATGCATGTGTATGCATATGTACACCTACTTGGTAACTTTCTATATAAACATGCATGATGCTGACCTTGTTACTTTCTTGTACAGTCTTCAATACATGAGATTTCTCGGCATCCAAAACCTAACTATATGACTAGTTAGCTTACTAAAATAGATGTGCATGCATCTATCAGATCACGTGACTACTTGCAAGTGGTCAGGCAACCCTTCACAAGTCAACATAATCGTTTCTATACTGTAATGTAAACCTGCATGTGAATCATTGTTCCTGCATGGTATGGTATATAATTATACTATAAGCTTTCTTTCTTTGACTACTAAATCAAGTGTTGGTTTTTTCCTGAAAAAGTTTCAATGTACAAGGTAGATTCCGACAAGAATAATAGCAACTTTGATAGAATCCAAAAAGGCGGTTTTGTACGCTGCTGAAATCTTTACTTATTGGTATGACTACCATGGTAGATGGTAGTGCTGCAGTGATCATACCACAGAACAGAAGTGCCACGGTCCTTCCTTAGCTCCCCCAAATGAGGTCGTTGGATAGGAAATGTGTGAAGCGGTAGATGTCCATCTCAAATTAATGATCATATGACTAATGTGGCAATTATTGTGGATTTGCAAGTAACCTACGTTGGTTGCTACATGTAGGTAATTGTATATCTTTCTGCATAATCAGTTTGCACCAAAGAGCTTCAAGAACATGCTTACACGTTCAAGCTAACTCTACCATATGTACTTAACATTGTCTTCATATATCATTTCAAACTTTTGAATTTCATGAAAGATTCAAGGAATCAATTGGAGCTAGAGCCATGCACCATCGAGCATGCATTTAGATGGTCTTTTAGTACAGTAATACTTCTTTCACATTTGATCTATCTAGTTTTCTCTCCATTACTGTGACACTTTTTAGCTTCTCTCAACTTCATAATATCACTCCCCACCCGTGTGTACTTTTATACACTCATAATTGCTATCGAGTAAACGGGAACTGTGTCAACACTGTCTTTTGCTCTTCCAACAAGGTGAAACATTTGTTTCATGCAGAGTTTATGGCATTGACAATGACATCCATATCAAATTTACCACCCCCAGCCCCACCCCCATGTGCACAGTGCCTGTTTGTACTTTGCATAGGACAAGAAACTAAAGATTTACTTTATGTGACCCAATGCTCTCCCAAGATGTCTTAAGAACTCAGCTTTGCATTCCTTTTCTTAGGTAAGCACATTAAAAATAGTACAAGACTTAGTATCGATCCTGTTGTGGTTTAAGAAATCATAGCACAGTTATCTGGAATTACCCAATGGTGTCACCATTGGGTAATTTCAGATAGTTCAAGTTCTGAAGTAAACCACATGTGCCTTAAATATGATGTTATTCACTCCATAGTATGCAGAGTATCAGCTATAGATTACTGTAACAATTTGGATAGTTTACTGGAACCTATTTTTTAAGAAGTGGAGTTCTTTCATCACTTTTTTCTCCAGCTTTTACATTTGTACTGCCAGCTTATCCAGCACTTCCAGTTGCTCCATCATTTGCTCCATTAACTCTCTCATTTGCTCCATTACCTCCCCTGTTTACTCCACCGTCTACTCTGTTTATTCCACCATCTTCTCTGCTTGCTCTACCACCTCTGCCATTTGCTGCACCACCCCCATTTGCTCCATTACCTCCCCTGTTTATTCCACCATCTTCCCTGTTTGCTCTACCACATCTGCCATTTGCTGCACCACCCCCATTTGCTCCATTATCTCCCCTGTTTACTCCACCATCTTCCCTGTTTGCTTCACCACCTCTGTCATTAGCTGCACCATTGTTTGCTCCATTACCCCTCCTGTTTGGAGGATTTATTGGTTCTCCTGTTGGATAATTTGCTATAATGTCGACAAATCTTGTGTAAAATTGTTCCACTTTTTCGTCCCTTGAGAGTTGATCCCATTTTTCTGGACTATCAACTGTATCAGTTGGGATAAACTGTTTTCTTTCCTTGACTACTAAATCAAGTGTTGGTTTTTTCTTAAAAAATTTTAGATACACAAGGTAGGCTCCAACAAGAACAATCGCTGTTTGGTAGAATCCCAAAAGACGGTTTGGTACATCGCTGAATGCTTTACTTATTGGTATGATTACCAGTGCTGCAGTAATCATAGCAGCAAATATGAGTATAAGGAGAGTAAACAATGGAATTATGACCATAAATACATATCTCCTCTTTGTTTCACCTTCTGGGCAGCAGTGATAACAACCTCTCTCTTCTCGGTCACCAAATTTTGCATTGATGATGGCTCCTTGACAAGTGCCATAGGTCAAATCCAAAGTACCAAATACCACAAAAACAGTGACTGTGTAGTAGATAAATATACTTGTGGCATAGGAGGCATCATTCAGGTAAGCAATGGCAATATAGGGAATGTGGACCACCAAGCTTATGAGTGGACCAAGTGTAGACAGGGCTAGACACATATATTCTTGCCCCTTCTTACAACACCAAGAGCAGGGGTATTCTGCATTGTCATGAATATCTTTAAGACAAAAAGAGATTAGACTTACTATCCAACAACCCATCCAGAAAAAAGCTCCTACAATATCTACAACAGTAACATAGTATGGAAGAGCATTAACATAATGTTCATTGATCACCACATGTTTGTTAGTGTTGAGAGCAATACTGTCAAGAATCAGTGCATACACATTGACAAAGAAGCTGGTTGCTGCAATACTGAATATCTTGGATTGGGTATACTTATTGGCCTTTCTTGTTTCCGCTTTATTGTGTAATATTGTATCCCACCGTTTTGTGTTGAGCTTTATGAGCAGAAGAGCAATGGCGATTATTAGTGCAAACACCAAACCCACAATGTAAAATGATAAGATGTATTTTGCTCTTGGTGTACTGAGGTCATCCTGATCGTTTTCTTCAGCTCTGGCAAAATAGTTGTCATCGACTACTGGATCAAAGCTTGCTCTTTGTATAAAATTTTTGAGCTGTTTATAAAAAGAAAATATTTGTGGTCAGGCTTGACCTTACCTAGTAGAGGTCAATTAATTAACACAATAGGCTCCAGAGGGATCACAATACCATAATCTCAAGTGGAAGAGGTAAGCTATGCATGGTGCATACTCAATTTGTAATAATAATTATACTAGGATAGGGTGTCCAACCGAAAGTATGAAGGTAAGCAAAATCACTCCGCTGCAGCATTTTCTAGCAGAACCCACCTAGGCAAGTTACAAAGCACACTATAAATCGGGATAGCTCTCGAAAAAATGTGCGTCAAACGCAATGAAAATGTTGTCGTGTAAACACGAAAAATGGTACGTGACCAAACGCTGGTCTACTATGATGCTAGGAGATTGCGACTTCAGAAGGGGTATCCAAGCTATTTACTCTTGCTCTGTCCATGGATGCATCCAGAAAATAGCTTCTGGTGATGCTTTCACCTTTCTTAGTCGCACAGTGTACATCATTATAACTATTATGGGTTTTGGTCACGTACCATTTTTCGTGTTTACACGACAACACTTTAATTGCGCTTGATGCACATTTTTTGAGAGCTTTCCCGATTTATAGTGTGATTTGTAACTTGCCTAGGTGGGTTCTGCTAGAAAACGCTGCAGCGGAGTGGTTTTGCATACCTTCATATTTTCGGTTGGACACCCTAACTAGGAAGATGATATCATCAGGCGGGGTGAGCCTTCGCTCATGGCATCAGCTGTGCAGCGCGGCTGAGTTATAATATTGCCCATGATGTTCAAAGTACACTACAGTTTTAGTCACGAGTTCCAGCCCCACTACACCTATCATCGATCATCTGAGGTCAGCCTCATAGCAACGTGAAGCACACACTTCAATGAAACAATCAAGACAGAAGCAGCTCCGGGATGGCGACACTCACTGGCCATGGCATGAAGGCGCCAAAGGTCGGCCGAGGTTACTTGCACAAACGATCGTAGGTACTGTGGAATTTATGCCATTGCATTTGCAGTACATGCTGCACTTGGAGATGACGTGAACGGTGAAGCACCTAGAATTCAACCAAACTCGAACGAGAAACCACCTCTTGCAGTATTTCAGGCCTGAAAAAAGAGCCTGTGCGGTTGGGCCAACCATAAGAAATTAAAATGCAGCCGACATAACAATTACTTCCCCTATCGGGAAGTAGAAGTATT
The DNA here is from genome assembly GCA_964291365.2 of Stappiaceae bacterium. Lineage (GTDB taxonomy): Bacteria > Pseudomonadota > Alphaproteobacteria > Rhizobiales > Stappiaceae > JBDWFY01. Next base: position 111,841 of record OZ220043.1, on the reverse strand, counting down.
ATGCAGTTGCCTAATGCCGGAGTCATACGGAGACATGATTCAGTGCGATAAGTGTGAGCATTGGTATCACATACGCTGTGTTGATCTTTCCACCATTCCTAGAGTCACTGAACCATGGAACTGCCATTCTTGTGTATATTTTGATTTTGAGTGTTCATAGATGTTCTTGTTTTCGTTCATAGATCAGTATAGTTTTCATTTTTGTTCATAGATCAGTATAGTTTGATAATACTTACAATAATATTACAGTAATAACATCAAACTTTATAATTATCTGATAACAGATTTGATATGAGTCAGCCGCGAGAGTGAAATACAGTGGGTCTCTAACGCATGCGTAGGGGACGACATTCTACGCTATAGGACGCAATTCAACGGGGAATCGCGTCCCACCGGACAATATTCGATGGCGACATGCGTACCCCCAGACGTAGCTCGTTAACCCGTTTACGTCCCCCCGGACGTAATTTGGATGGGACGTTTACCGTTAGGACACCGGCCCAGCTTAGAATAGTGATGGCATAGATTTACTGACTGACCCACTGCCATGGCCCCAACTTGTGATGAATCAGTGATTCTGGTCAAATGTTGCCCAATCGCGCGCCTACAGAGTTCCATGATATAGCTTTTACTGTCTTTGAGCTACGCTATAGTACACAGTAGTCAACCATAGCTAAGCTAGCTACCTCAAACTGCGATGTTGACGACCTTTACCGATCACGTTTTAATAAGACACGTGGTTTTTGAGCATGCGCATTAGGTCGTTGCTACGCAAGATCACGCACAAATAAATATATTTAGATCCTACTTGTAACAAATACAGTGATCTGATTGGTTGAATGGAGTATCTATCCTTCATAAAAAAAACCTTGTAGCTAAGCTCCATAAAAAATGATGTAGGCTCTCATAAAAACCTATTAAATTTTTGCCTGTGGTTAGGGTTTGTTGCTAGGCAGCAGTTTATATGTCAAGCTTTAGGCATTGTTGTTAGGATCTAAAGCAGTTAGACACTGTTTAGTTGGTTTCTATGTGATTTAGAAGACCTCAGGGCTCAGTAGAACCCTCGCTTCGCTCGGGATTCTACACAGACCCCTTTGGTCTTCTAAATCACATAGAAACCTCCTAAACAGTGTCTAACTATTATTTATATATATCCTACTCAGCCTTGTAACAGCCATGGTATAACTGTGATATTCACCAGGAAATATCACTGATAAATCCCTCCCTCTGGCAATTACTTGTAAGTGACTGGCCAATGAGAGCGCTTGTTTTAGAACTCATCTCGCATAGCAACAAGGCTGAACAGCTTGCTCAAACCGATGTAGAGAGACAGAAAAGAGTGAGTAGACCTAGATGCAGGAAGCAGATGTACTATTATTAATACTCAACAGGATGCTATTAGTTATCGCTCGATCTATCTGCCACACAGCCACGTGTACAAACAGTGCTATACTGAGCGCTATAGCTAGACTACCCTCGATCGAGTGTTCACTTCAAGAAGCTACCTACCTGTCCAATTAAAGGAAGAACGGTAGAATGCCCAGTGGTTCCAGAGCTGGCTAGTAGCTTCAACTGGTGTGGCAGTCAAAATTTGGTCATGTCAGTAGCTCTATCATTGTCGTATGTACGGTTCGTTCCTACTAGTCCAGTCACTCAGTGCAGCATATTCTACAGGAGACAAGTTTGCTCGAGTGTTTCTTTGTTTGAAGGTGTCTTTGATATTACTTCTACTTGTTTCCATGGAGAGAATTCCATGGACCAATCAGGAGCAGGATATATAATACCTATACCACGGTCACCATGGATTTATTGCGGAAAATCACACCTCTCCCTCGGGCTGCGCCCTCGGGATCGGGTGGTTTTCCGCGATAAATCCCTGGTGACCGTGGTATAACTATTACATATATACCGCTTCCGGTTTCTCGTGTATTCGGGGCTCGCTCAGGCTCGCCCCGAATTATAGACTCTAATTAAAAATTTTCTCTGTAACACTTACCCTTTGTGTTAGAAGGTAGAACAGTTGATAAGAAGCATTGTAGCACTCCATATCCAAATATAAGGTCACATTTCGAGAAAAGAACGTAGCAGGTTTACCAAAAAACAATGAAAGGTATTGAAATGTTTTCATAGGAAAAAATAAGTAGGAAGAATCGTGTGTCCAATACCATATTCTTGGTTTGTTGCAGATTTCATCGAAGCAGTAAGTGACATTGACAAATTCAGGCAAATTATCTTTTGGGGGAAAGAATGCAGTAGAGAGAGCACGGACATTTTTATCCTTTTTAAGAAGTGATTCCTTTATTTTATGGTAGCATTTTGCGCATGTTTGGTTTTCTGGCTGGCAACCGCCAAACTCAACTTCTGAATCAGCACTCACTCCAATGTGTATAAATGATATCAGCAATAGCAGCAGACTGATGTACATTAAGACCATTGTTGTCTGAAAAAGATTAACTAAATCATACATGCATGTTTATTCCTATAACACAATACAGTAACTGGTATTGTATCCAAATAATATTATAGTTGAGGAGTGTTAAGACTGCACAGATCAAAATTACTTTAACCACATCTCTATTATATAACTGAACACAAACTGTGATAACCATAGCCTCAAGATGCCAAGCGGATAATAATAATAGCCAGAAATATTTATATACCAGTTACCTAGCCTCGTCCCCAGGCCCATTCCCAGCTTTTCAATGTTGCACGCTGAAAAGCGAAGTCACGTGACCGATTTATCCTCATACCCGCGTACGCGCGTATGAAGGGTGGTGGAAGAGTGAAAATGAACGTGGGCGAGCCAAAGATCAGCAAAGTCAGGGTGCTGCCGTTCACGATCTGCTTGAGGTAAGGCTTCGAAACTATCGAGCGCCGGATTGTAGTACAATCGTTTTAGCGGACTACACTACAGAGAGTAAGAAAATAAACTTGTAAAGTAGCTAGGCGCGTGGCCTACAAATGCTGGCTTTTCGAAGCGACCTCTTGACCGCTGGTCTTCGAGTCGTGACGCAAATTGAAAAGGTGGGAATACCAGTTACCCATATTTTTGCCTAAGCTGGAGTGTAGCTATTCACACAAACATGATTATTTGTTGAACCGCACTCAGGGCTCCATGCTTAATTGCAATTGCTTGATTAACCGCATATCATTCATTATTAAAGTTGTCCTCATGAGCTATTAAGTTTTGACTTCCAATCATAGAGTAAGGATGAAATATTGCACACTCGAATTTCTGTGTGGACCTGTTGTATTATGTATTAGTCTACATGCAGCCTCACCTTCATTCTTCCCTTGGGATACAGTAACCATATAATTATCCGAAGATTGCAGTAGTCAGAAGATACTACTTGGTAAGAGAGTCAAATAATTCTTGTGATTTGGACAAGTCATGCGGCATGTGACCTTTACTGATGATCTTATTAGTCAGTCAATATCCCGTTGTGACGATAGGATTGATTTATCTTCCTAACATTCCTCTATTGCAGCCACTATTAATTTTGGCTACAACTGGTTGTAACAAGATCACTGATTAGCTGTGTGTATCACCAGTCATTTTTAGGGGCAACTGTAAACGGAAAGTGGAAACGGAAAACGGAAACGGAAAGCGGAAAAGGGAAATGGTCGTCACTGCAATAGGTACACAATACAAGCTACACGAGCTAGTTAGATATGCAAGACTAGGATATCGGTAGGAGCTCGAGCAGCAAGTCTAGTAGGAGTGCATGGGTCGGTGTAAAGCCTGGACTCTGGACTGGACTCATGAACTGACTGGCCTTTGGACACCTGATAAAATGACGACCATGATACGTATGCCACGTATCCAACCATGCCCCTTCAGTGTTGTACCAGTGGAAGATTTGGAGACCGGCGAGTAAAATTGTGACTGTTTGTACAGTACATTAAAATGCTCAGCACTGACTATGCCATCCATTCTCACAAGCAAGCCCCAGGTTATGCTAAAGCTTTTCATAGCTAATGCCGTCCGCATCCGGGCCAATTGAATTTGCCAGTAACTAAGTTCCATGTATGGACATTGTCAGGTCAGATCATGGATTCTAGAGCTTATTAGGCACACATACACATACACACACACACACACACACACACACACACACACACACACACACACACACAGTAAGTAATGCTGTTATGACCCACTGTAAGTATCAGAACGCGAAACAGTGTCATACACAGCACATGCACGTACACACACATATACACACACACACACATGCACACACACAGTAATGCTGTCATGACCCACTGTAAGTATCAGAACGCGAAACAGTGTCATACACAGCACATGCACATGCATACACACACACACACACACACACACACACACACACACAATCCTATGAGTCAAATTATTACTAAGTACAAATGCCAGTCACAGCACTACATCCCACAAATTAGCAAGTGGCTCCAACACTGCATATGATTAAAATCACATGGTCCAATAAGCTAGGAGAAAGCACATGTTCTAGGAGTGAGCCATCTTAGAAATGGAAAGTAAGTTAGTATAAATCCATCTAGATCGTAAAATTAACTGACTAAGGGGATACAGAAAAAGGAATAAAAGCCTCTCAGTAAGTTTTTTACTTTATAGTAACTTACGCAAGCATGATCTGTATATTGTGTACACTTCAGAAAAATACTGTTGCAAATAAGCAAGAGTCAGTATATATAGCCCATATCACGTGTGTACTAAATAAGCATGCTTTAGATAGGTCACGTGACAGCAAAAAGAAACTGTAATCAAAACTGAACGCATCAAATGATCACACTCCAAAACTGACTCCTCGTAGGGGAGTGGTCCTGCCCTCTCTGTAGCTGACCACAGGTCGGGAGATTAATGGGACCGAAACCTGTGGCTGATGAGGATCAGACTGGGTTCTCCCCTGATGACCGGAACTGAACTATTACTATTTAGTCATATTCTTCCAAGAACTGTATTATTGTTTAGTTGTACCTAGAATAATAGTATATATAATCACGCTCAAAGTTTCGGTTGTTTCTGCCATGACTTGCTGCAAGTTAAGCTATATCTCTCTGTCCTCGTAAACTTCCCCTCTCTCAAACACACACACACACACACACACACACACACACACACACACACACACACACACACACACACACACACACACACAATCCTATGAGTCAATTATTACTAAGCACAAATGCTAGTCACAGCACTACATCCCACAAATTAGCAAGTGGCTCCAACACTGCATATGATTAAAATCACATGGTCCAATAAGCTAGGAGAAAGCACATGTTCTAGGAGTGAGCCATCTTAGAAATGGAAAGTAAGTTAGTATAAATCCATCTAGATCGTAAAATTAACTGACTAAGGGGATACAGAAAAAGGAATAAAAGCCTCTCAGTAAGATTTTTTACTTTATAGTAACTTACGCAAGCATGATCTGTATATTGTGTACACTTCAGAAAAATACCGTTGCAAATAAGCAAGAGTCAGTATATATAGCCCATATCACGTGTGTACTAAATAAGCATGCTTTAGATAGGTCACGTGACAGCAAAAAGAAACTGCAATCAAAACTGAACGCATCAAATGATCACACTCCAACCGGACTCCTCGTAGGGGAGTGGTCCCGCCCTCTCTGTAGCTGACCACAGGTCGGGAGATTAATGGGACCGAAACCTGTGGCTGGTGAGGATCAGACTGGGTTCTCCCCTGATGACCGGAACTGAACTATTACTATTTAGTCATATTCTTCCAAGAACTGTATTATTGTTTAGTTGTACCTAGAATAATAGTATATATAATCACGCTCAAAGTTTCGGTTGTTTCTGCCATGACTTGCTGCAAGTTAAGCTATATCTCTCTGTCCTCGTAAACTCTCCCTCTCTCAAACACACACACACACACACACACACACACACACACACACACACACACACACACACACACACACACACACACACACACACACACACACACACACACACACACAATCCTATGAGTCAATTATTACTAAGTACAAATGCCAGTCACAGCACTACATCCCACAAATTAGCAAGTGGCTCCAACACTGCATATGATTAAAATCACATGGTCCAATAAGCTAGGAGAAAGCACATGTTCTAGGAGTGAGCCATCTTAGAAATGGAAAGTAAGTTAGTATAAATCCATCTAGATCGTAAAATTAACTGACTAAGGGGATACAGAAAAAGGAATAAAAGCCTCTCAGTAAGTTTTTTACTTTATAGTAACTTACGCAAGCATGATCTGTATATTGTGTACACTTCACAGGGGCGTAGCCAGGGGGGTGCACAGGGGGCATTTGCCCCCCCTTTTTTCCAGCCTGATTGATTACATAGCTAATTGTTATTTCGACTTCTTACTGTATAAATACCAGCACTGAGTTGTTTTGGTAGTCTTTAGAGTTGGAAAGGGTCATAGATAGGCTGACTATAAAGCCATTTCTTTCCTAACAAACCTTCGAGCGAGCCGCTCATGCCTTGTCTTCGAGTTCGATGGGTTCAAAGGTCACATCAGAACGCTCGAACAGTTTATTAGTAGGTGTGGCTTCTGGTCACAAAAAATTTTGCGCGCTTCGCGCGCAATCACATTATCTTTGCCCCCGCTTTTCTAAAATCCTGGCTACGCCCCTGCTTCAGAAAAATACTGTTGCAAATAAGCAAGAGTCAGTATATATAGCCCATATCACGTGTGTACTAAATAAGCATGCTTTAGATAGGTCACGTGACAGCAAAAAGAAACTGCAATCAAAACTGAACGCATCAAATGATCACACTCCAACCGGACTCATCGTAGGGGAGTGGTCCCGCCCTCTCTGTAGCTGACCACAGGTCGGGAGATTAATGGGACCGAAACCTGTGGCTGGTGAGGATCAGATCAAGACTGGGTTCTCCCCTGATGACCGGAACTGAACTATTACTATTTAGTCATATTCTTCCAAGAACTGTATTATTGTTTAGTTGTACCTAGAATAATAGTATATATAATCACGCTCAAAGCTTCGGTTGTTTCTGCCATGACTTGCTGCAAGTTAAGCTATATCTCTCTGTCCTCGTAAACTCTCCCTCTCTCAAACACACACACACACACATTTATTTGTAGAACACTGTGTAGCTAGAAGGTAAAAATATCTACCACCCCCAGTGACCAAATCTCAGCAATAAAGTTTTAAGTTCAGTAGTGTGAGAAAGATTTAACAAGTTCCAGTACAGTGAGAAGTACAAGAGTTGAATGATCTATTTACTGAGAATGATAAATAAATTGATGGGAGTCCAGTGAACAGTGCTTTGTTGTCAGGTTTCAATGTGCAAAACTGGATGTATCGGACTCTGAGTCAAACTAAAACAGTTTATGTGCATTATGTGCAAATTAGTCTTAATACTTAAAATCACAGTCCTGCAAAGATCAGTAGACTGATGAGCCAGTTAGACTAGAGCATATTATTAATCATAATGGGGAAGAATTCTATGTGACATTGTCATATACTATCCTTCAGGATGTGTATGTGTGTGTGTGTGCGTGCGTACCTAATAAGCTCTAGAATCCATGACAATGTCCATACATGGAACTTTAAAGTTACTGGCAATTGAATTGGGAGCCAGCATTATGAAATGAATTGGCTTTAGCATAACCTGGGTCTTGCTTGTGAGAATGGATCGTATAACTACTCAGTGCTGAGTCTTTTAATGTACTGTACAAACAGCCACAATTTTACTTAGTCTCCAAATCTTCCACTGGTACAACACTGGAGGGGCATGGTTGCATGAATACATAGCATATGTATAATGATTATCATTTATAGCCTTATCAAGTTATCAGGTGTCCAAATGTCAGTCAGTTCATGAGTCCAGTCCAGAGTCCAGGTTTTATACCGACCCATGCACTCCTAGACTTGCTGTTCGAGCTCCTATCGTGGTCTTGCATGCCTAACTAGCTTGTACTACGTACCTATTACAGTGACGACCATTTCCCTTTTCCGCTTTCCGTTTCCGTTTTCCGTTTCCATTTTCCGTTTCCTCCGTTTACAGCTAGTTACCCCATTTGCCACATTTTTTAGCCCAGAAAGTGTATCCAGAAATCATGAGTGCCTTGTGTTCCTATAACAGTTGTGGTGTTATCTTATGGCTAAGGTATTATCTACCAATAGGAGTGCCACAGTCTACATTCAGTTTGGCTTACGTGTTTGATAGCAGTTGCCATAGCAACATAATTTTCAACCCCCAATTGTGGGGTAGCTAGTGGTGATAGAGAGCATGTTAATGGGTCAGTAGTGACTGCTACCAAAATAGTTAGACGTTGGTTTCACGATTCTACTCACACCGGCTTTGCCACTCATGATGCAAAACTAGCATCAAACTATCAGGTGTGCACTCCACTCTGTAGCCTGGCATTGAGGTATGATATTATACTACTGGGAGTCTTGGGGCTCTCCCCGAAAAGATGGCTAGGATTGAGTTTGTAGCCACATCAATCATTTGATTTCCCCCATGACACCAACAAGGAAAGCATACACTGGGGCTTGCTAGTCTCATTCTCAGGCCCTATTCCCAGCTTTTCAATATTCTTGTGTAGCTATACGTTAAAAAGTGGGGAGCCTGGGGACAATGCTAGGACTTACAATAGTGAATGAAATCAGAAAAATCAAACATGACAATATCTAGATTGAGAAGCTGCTCCTAACAATTATTATGTAACACATCAGCCAGAGGCATACTACACTTGACTTGCAAAGTGCTAAAAAATTCTACTGAGAAGATTGTTTTTTGTACATATACCTTGTGTGACCTCATACCTAATATGCTCCACAGTGCAAGTAACAATTCACCTATGGATTAGAACTATCAGGGACACACAAAATCACAATAGCTAATGTACCAGCAGATAGCATTACACCCATGATGGACATGCACATAAATGGCTTACAGTATACATTAATGCTGATGAATTGAGCATTCACTCTTAGGTGTAGTGATCTGAAGACAAAGTGTAGAATTCACACTATTGATCTGAGAACAATGAAACACAAACAATAGATTTTACTCCCAAAAAACCCATGCATTCCTGATAACTAATATCACATCAAGGATCTGACAACACAAGGTTGACAGAGTCACTACTGTTATTGTAGGCTGGTTTTGTTGTACTCCATGGGTTGCCTTTCCACAGACAAGATCCTAGGTAACAGAAATTGTGAGAAAAGGGTAGATTTCTATCAATAGTTGACGAACACACTCATTCCATGCATACTAATCACCTCATACACTCAACAATGGTTATTGTTGTCACTGCTAATAAACATTATTTGGTAAATCTCAACAATTTTGCTATAATACCATAATTATAATACTGAAGGCCAGGGATCTCATTAATACTGATGGTTTGAAGCCATGCAGATTAAGAATGAACTACAAATTCAATGGTGAGCAAATTAAATGAGTAAAGAACTTGTTCTCTGCAAAATGGATACATGCAATTGCAGCTAATAAAATTAGTCAATCACTCAGTATTTAGTGCATGTAATATGGATATGTCCTACCTACACAATGAAGCATTATGGTGCAAAACCCTCGATGCACTGAACTATCTGTTGTCTAAGTTTGCAAGCTAAAGCAGTGAAGGTAGCAACATAGCAAAGTGCATAACATTGTACTTCTATAGCTATGAATTGGAGTAACCACAAGAAAATGAGGGTTGTTATAGCTAATTTCAGCCCAGGAACTAATCCAGACATTGAGAATATTACAATGTACGTGTACCTATGGTATGTCTTCACCACACGTTAAATAATGATTATCTTACTTAGGTAAGCATATCAAAGTGTTCACTTGCAGAAAGTGAAAAAGATAGTATCCATCATTTGAGAACGCAAAGCCATATCTATTATTTATGTGAACGAGAACACATCACATTCCAGTTTAATATATGCAGATTTTGATACTAATAGCTAATATTATGAGTGTCATAGGTTTTAGTGATCCTAGTATTACATATTAGTACTTAATAATAACATAGCATTCTATTCATGTATGCATTGCCAAGCAACTCACAACTTCACAGTTAAATTTGCGGTTTTATCCTCACACTTGCAATCTTATGATTATGATTATGGCAACATACATTTATATTATATTACTATAGCCATTCATGATGTTCACACATTGTACAATCTTACATCCGCTGTTAACTGAGTAGTCATTCAAGATGTTCACACATTGACACATCATGATAATAATAATTAGCTATTATGATCTTAATAATAATCCACTGTATATATATAATAATAATTATGCAATCATTCATGCTGTTCACGTTATCATGATTATTATATCCACTGTTACAGTATAGCCATTCACAATGTTCACAATACAGATTCACTGTTAACTCATTCATGATGTTCACATAATCATGATTGTATTATCCGTAGCAATTCACAATGTTCACACAATGTATAATACTTTGTACTATGGTTACAGTTAAGATCAAAGGCACCTGCCTCAGCCTGTAGTCTATACAACACAGTAGTAACCGCTAGCCATGGTATAGCTGCCTGGCTGTGGTATATCAGGGAAGTTCAGGGTTTCATCCCGAGGGAATCATTTTGGGGGGGGAAGCTCCAGGAAATGGGTGTGGCTTTATATACTTTTCTATACAACTGTCCCAAATTTTGGGGAGGAAGCTTCCCCCTGCCCCCCCCCCCCCCCCCCCCCGATGAAACCCTGGAAGTTAATATACCATGGGTAGCTACAAGGTGTTAGTGTACATAGTACAAGCCACTTACACTATAGCCTTTATCATGGTATATTGAATTGCACACTCAGGCACGTGTTTAAACCACTCTAGGTTATAGTGTATAATTATAACATATACTATTACAGACTAGATCCACTGTAAAGTAATTCACGATGTTCACACACTCAAATACATTAAATTTTATATTACATTATATAATAGCTATTCACAATGTTAACTCACACATACATGTATACACTATTACTGTATAACAGATCCATGTATACTGATTGAGTTGTCATTCACAATGTTCACACACTCGAATTAGATCCACTGTTAAGTAAAATAGCCATTCACATGCAATGTTCACAATGTTCACAATGTTCAGTGTTCACAGTACTCACAGTGTTCACAATGTTCACATATTATATGAATGGTTGATGCCATTGTGTTCACAGTGTTCACAATGTTCACACTCATGATGAAAGGATCGTAATAGGAACTGCTCTGTAAACCAGTTTGCTCCCCCTATCTGAGCGCTGTCCTCTGGCAAGTGTGTCACATGCATAAAATTATTCATGATCTTACTAACTTTCCTGAAGTACCGATGGAAAGATGGTTCTTCCACTACGGCAGTATAGAGCCAACAATACTCTATATATTGTACCGTACAGTAAAACTGCCACACAACACAATTCCTCAACTCTTACTTTCCAAAAAACTGATTGGAACTCGCTACCAACAGCAAATGCATGTGCACATGGCAACCCTGAACTCAACTGCCTCATTCAAACATACAGTCATGCAACACAGCCCACCATGTATCCCCAGGTGCATGCAATGAATGGAAGGTATTATAAATAATATATTGTAGTATTCACATAATTATTTAATATAATTGTACCGTTCCAATTCAACATACAGCATTCACACTGTTCATGCTGTTCAAATGTGTCATCAGATATTATTTGTGCTGTTGTATAGTGACCACCTGCATATATGGGCTATTTGATAGGAAAAGGGTCTTAAGGGCGGAAAACTAATTAGTGCATTTTTTGATTGCTAAATATTGCCTAGTGAATAGAAGATGTATAATTATTTTCTATCGTTTAATGAGCAAAGCAAATTAGATAGTAAGTAAGCTAGCTCTTATTGTTGCCATATCACTTACATGCATAGAGGTAATTTTCAAGTGCTGTAAGCACATGACATATGGCAGGTAGCTATATATAATAGCTAATTGTATTCTGGAGGATTGATGCAGAGATGACTGGCTGAATCCAGTTTGTGCTGGTCTGGAATAGTATACAGGAAACTATGCAGGTATTAAAGGGGATGCAAGGGCTGTACGTAGCCACTCTCACAACAGTTCTTGTTGCTGTCCAGCAAATTTTTTATCAGGTAGCTATCTATGTTTCATTCTTTCATAGTGTACAATATCATGTTCTGTTGTGATATCATTATCCTTGAGTTGAGTTATAATTATATACTAAAATTCAGCTAAGCCACTGAGATTGGAACCTATTAGTAACTCGATCAGCTTAGGACCTAAGGCATGGACATAAGTATTAAACTTAGCTTAGGACGTAGTAAGCTACTGACATTAGAATAGCTATGTCTGCAGCTGATGAAGCTCAGGAGCTAAGCCACATCACAAACCAGGCTCAGTATCTAAGCCACAAACTACTCAAACAAAACCACTAGCCAAGTAGAGATACAAACCACATGATCAACTGCTCAGCCCAAGGTACCTCAGCCTACCTAAGAGCTGTTATAATAATTATATTGTATGTTGTCTCTTATACAGGGATTGTGACATCACAGGATCATGGCATAGTTCAAGTTCATTATTAACTATGACCATCCTTCATCTTTGCACTGCATCTAATAATATTTCATAGACTCGGACTGACTCTAGATCTATATATTACTATACACAATCATCAGCATGAGATCAAATTACAGTAGGACAGTATGACAATAACTTCAACTAGCTACTGTACAATATAATAATTTAATATATCCTACTCAGCCTTGTATCCTAGGCAACAGCCATGGTTTATAAGTGATAAAACACAGGAAGTGGTCTGATAAATCCCTCTACTTGTAAACTTGTAATTGGCAATTACAGGTGATAACTGTCAACTATAGTAAATCCCACTACAAATACTTGTAATTAGTAATTACATGCTGTTTATTTTGGCTTGTACATGTACAGCATATGTATAGCTATAGTAGAGCTATACAGTTCAAAGCATAGTCGTTGTCAAGGCCAAGGTCGGTTGCTATGTACGTAAATGTAACAACAGGCTGGACCAGTCAGGTGCAGGATATATAACACTTATACCATGGTCACCATGGATTTATCATAGATAACCACACCTCTCCCTTGGGCTGCACCCTTGGGATCGGGTGGTTATCCATGATAAATCCCTGGTGACCATGGTATAACTATTACATAAATTAATGTGCCCAACTTTGCATTCCTATGTATACAGCAAATGAATACACATAGTCACTTAAATTTCTGCATACATTCATGATAATAATATTACAAGAAACAGTACATATGAGATTAACAGTCTATAATTATTATGTTTTCTGGTAAGGGATGTGTCTCCCAAAAAAGGCCAAGGTTGAGACGTAGAGGCTCTCAGCTGCAGGATCATCAGGTTTATCTCCCCTGCAGAATTTGGAGAAGAAGAGTTATCGGCATGATTGTTAGCTGGTTGCTATTAATTTTGATGTTGGAATGACCGTGCATTTACAGTAGCAGACATGTAGCTAGTATGGTCCAATTTTCCACTGTGTTTGTTAATAGTTCGACAGCATCCCAAGACTTTTCCAGCTCTGAAAGATGCATGGTCTCTAGCAGGCGAAACAAACTTGCATTTGACCACAATGAAAAGTGGTTGTCAGGCAAGATCATTATAAAATCAATAGCTTTGTAATAATGGTTAAATACAGTAAGCAGACAGAGGTCCTTTTTTATGATATGCAGTTAATCATGTGACAATTGTATGTCAATTTCAGTCAATAAGTAGGCTAGTGGTGTTGAGTAGTCTGTGGCTTAAATCCTATCATTTGGCTTGTAACTGTGGCTCAATCAATGGGTGTGGCAGAGCTCCTAATTTGATTACTAGGATGTAAGTTGGCATGGAGGAGCATAATATTATGATTCTGATCAGGATGATTCTGATTGCCATGATTCTGATCAACAAAGACAGCATAGTGCGTGCATAGTACATACATAGTACATACATAGTGCATGAGCATGTGACTTCTCCTTGATTTGATTGCCTAATTAATATGACTTTATTTCCAATCCTGAATTTACTGATCAAGTGCACAGAGATAATACTAGTGAAAATCAAAACATCAGATACTTTAATCCTGCATGTTAATTTGGTGTGCTGTATACTTATCAAATTATGACCAGCTAATGATATAATTGACCTGGAAGGTCATGAATGACCTTTTCATCCCCTATATTTTCAGTGCCGGGACTCATCAGCAGGCTGCACTCAGAATGACAAAACATCAACATTAATTTTGGATATACTTTACAATCCTCAATCTTCAATCTTGATGTTTGTGGTTATCCACTTAAAATGTTCTTCAACTTTAGACAATCATCTGATTCAGTAAAATTATGCTGATAAGTTGTCAGTGAATTGACACTCAACACCACCAAGACAGGTGGCTAATCTGCAGCTGAATCTCAAGGTATATATATATATAGATAAAATTAGTATTGTATAGTAATATTGTAATTATACAGCTAGTAGCACTGTTTATGATTACCAATAAGCAACTGTCTCATTACACATACTGTGATACTGTGGTCTATTGTACAGGAAGTGTGGTTTGCTGTCTAATTTATTTGTACTAGCAAATTAATTATATGCGTGATTGTGTGCAAACTATAATAATTGTGATTTTTGCCAGAAGAAAGTTTCTCTGCCACAAGCACAGAGCCTAGAGAAGTAACCTTACGCATCTATTGGTGCATGCATGTCACTGTTGATAATGATGACCTTCAACTGCCATGCTCGAGCTCCCAGGTTTGCTTTACCATATTATTATTATAGTAATTGTCCTCGTAAAGCTTGCTTTTTTTTCTACCTATAATTCATTTCTTCAATACTTGTAACATGCCCTATAATTCTTTCAAAATGTACCTATAATTCTCATTTCTTGCTCCTCAAATTTCATGTAATCAATAATATAATCATTGAATTTAGTGCATATTATGAAGTGAACGTCAATGACTGTTATACTGCAGCATAACTGAAGCTTTAATGTAGTCTTCAAGTGCACTTTCTTGACTCGACTTGAATGAATTGGCTAGCAATGAATCTCACATCCACATTCCATACTACCACAAGTGGACAGAACAGCAGGTTGGTGAAGGCCAATGTCTGGCTGCCAGCAGACCAATAGCTGTACCATTTAAAATATAGCTACTATGTAGAAAGGACACTGGATCCACGAAGAAATTGAGGAGGTGGTCTAGGGGACACCAATTAATAGTTTGAGGTGGAGGCCATATCGACACCTGGCAACCCCTCTACAAGTAATGCAGCTGTGGTATTATAATTATGTACAATCTGCCAGGCACTGCGTAAACCATAGTACAGCAAATTAGGCACCTTTGCAACAGACTGGTTGTACCTGAAAACCACCTTTGTGCTGCTGTGTAAACTGTTCCTACACTGTTGCCTATAATATTATTATGACTTAATTATTAAATTAACTGCAACATCTTGGTTTTAGTCTAGGCCAAGATAAATAATGCTGGCAGTTTTTTGAGCATTATAGGTATCTAGAAGCAATGAACAATATTTGAGAATTATAGGAAACTTGCATGCTCTATGGATTGCCCATAACAGCTTCTGATCCCAATTGGGGGTGCTGAGTTAGGAGGGCACTTGTGCCTGCAAGGCATTGAGGCCATAATAATAGTGTTATGCTGAATGAAGCCTTAATAATGTCTATTTCTTAGCTGACATAATTAATGATTGTAGGTGTGCAGCCAACAATAGTGCTGCTTACCAGTATGTAGTATATACAGTCTCCTTGGGTACTATAGAGAATTACAATATTGAGCTAGGTAAGTGGCTACTGATTCAGTGATACTCATACAAACAGAAAATTGAATTTAATGAGGAGCTGATAATTATAACAAGCAAGAAAATAACACACACAATGTACAAGTACAATTCGTCACAGATACAGTATGAAGCTTCAACTAAATACCGTAGAATCCCGCGATTACGCCCCCCCTTTTTGCATGCTAGCATTGGGCAAAAGTGGGGAGGGGGCTTATACGCGGGATCGTGACATTTCCGCCTGACGACCATTACCGACCGACGAATGCCACATGGGCGCGCGATCTCTGGCTATTTGATGGAGAAAACTCTAGAAAAACGACAAAGTGAGGCATATTATGGCACAAATGGCTAGTTTACTAGTTGTAGCTACTGTTTTTGTTGCCTTGTGGACTCTTAATATCTACATTTTACAGTCAGAGCGGGGGGGGGGCTTATACACGAGACAAAACTACCTATACAGGAACTTGAGCCAAAATTGCAGGGGGGGCTTATACGCGAGGGGGGGCGTATTTGCGGGATTCTACGGTAATATCTTTGGAGAACACAACTTGGATATATCTCAATTGGTAAACTCTATACATGTGTAGCATTACAAATAAAGAGACAGAGAAGATATTATTACTATGGTTACTCAGTTATATCAGGCAGTAGCTAAGTGGAAAAGCTGGTAGACAGTGCATGCAATTTACCTTATAGCTAGTGGTGAGGAATTTAATTTGGTGATTTGACAGACAGAAAGCCCTATATATTGCCAAATAAAAATTGCCAAAATTCCAATTTTTACCTGTTGAGGCCAATCACTTAATTTAATAATTCCAGATATATGCCGGGTAGTGGGGGTAAGATAGAGCATAACAACAGGATGGAAAAGGGGAGGAGTATAAGAGAGAGGGGAAAGAGAGGGAGGAGAAAGAGAGAGGGAGAGGGAGGGATGAAGGAGAGAGAGATGGAGAGAAGGAGGAAGGAGAGGAGTGAGGGGAAAGAAAAGGGGAGGGGGGGAGAGAAAGAGGGAGGGACAGAGAAAGAGAAGCCTAGCCAAGCGACGTACACGTACAGTGTGTAGATAGTGATATCTGAACCTAGCGAGGTACCAGACAACCAAATTTAATCCGCCAATAGTGCTCAAAATGTTATTTACAATGTAGGCATACTCAAAACCGCCAAATTCAATATTTCTGGCTACATGTATAGCACTGTTTATTGTGATATACAGCCAGATGAAAAATGTAGTATAATGTGTTAATGTGCTTCTACACTTCAGTAATAATTTATTTAGAGTGGCTTGAATACACATTGCAAATAGCCGGTGTGCTAATCGCAAGTGCAGCCATGGTTAACAACACTTCACACAATACTTCACATGATCACACAATCTACACTGTAGCTACACATGTACATGTAAGTGTTATTGATTTTACTCTTATTTCTAGTCCTGGATGCAACCTGACTTGGTGCAATAGGGGCCCAATTGAGGCTTCTACAATGTATAGTGAGGCCAGGAACACCATACTAAGGGGACAGAGACATTTTTATAATTAAGCTAATGTAAAGCTATAGACCCATTGTGTATCATGCCAAGGGGCACATGCAATTATAATATACAAGCAGGGAGGCTCACTTGGCTCGCCTTCCTGTGCACCTGATCAAATGATATTCCCAAATATCTGCACAATATGTGATCTTGCAATATGTAGATGTATGCTCTAGTGACAAATGAAATAATATATACACCATGCACTTACTAAGAGCTCTTAGTACATGCATACAGTACAGTAGCCACGTCCCCAGGCTCCTCCCAGCTTTTCAATGATGCACACTGAAAAGTGAGAGGGCCTGGTATCTAATTGCACGTGACTAGCAAGCGACTGTACAAAGTATGGGAAGGGTAGGGGAAGGGTAAAAATAGATCTACATACCGCCGCTTTCTGAAGTCACCGTTCACAGGAGAATGTTGACTATGCCAAGTAAGAGTTCGACTGAAGCTTCAAGAAGTGACAATTGCCTTGTTCTGAAAAGGGTAGACTGTTGGGCACTTGCACGCCCGTAAGTCATGTGCAATTAGATACCAGGCTCCCCCATTTTTCTGCGTGTAACATTGAAAAACTGGGAGGAACCTGAGGACGAGGCTAACAGTACAGTGCAGTTTAAGTTATAGTTAACGCACCCCTACAAGGGCTGTATGGAATATAATGCACAAGTGCAGTAACCACATACAGCACGAGGGCGAAGCCCGAGGGCTGTACGTGGTTACGCACAAGTGCATTATTCCATACAGCCCTTGTAGGGGTGCATTAACTGGTTTGTAGCCACAATGTTGCAATAGCAGTACAAGAGTGTTGTCTGAGTTTGACCACTAGGCCAGCTGCCTGTAGTAGTCAGCTGCAACACAGGACAATATATATATATTGCCCTAACCACCACACCACAGTGCGTGTATGGCATATATTGCCCTGGCGGTAGCTTTGATCTACGTCATAGGTGGGCTACAAAGGATAGACATACGTACATAGCTAGTATGTGGAGTCATACACGTAAAATTAGGTCAGTACTTTGCTAGCCACAGTTCAGGCAATATATAATGTACATGTACTTAGGTCTTGGAGAACCACTACATGTTTGTAATTCCCCCTATCCCATTCAATAATCGATACTTTGAACCCACCCTCCTCCGATGATAAATACATTCGTGGATTTTGGTCTATGACGAACAAACCAATGCCTCCCCTGCCCCTTTTATAATCAACACTTTGAACCCACCCTTCTCCGACAATAAATACATTTGTGGACTTTGGTCTATGGCAAATAAATCAATGCCTCCCTTGCCCCTTTTAATAATTGAAACTTTGAACCCACCCTTCTCCGACATTTGGACTTTGGTCTATGGCAAATAAATCAACCCCTCTCCTGCCCCTTTCAGTATAATCAACACTTGGAACCCACCCTTCTCCGACCGTCGGTGATGATAAATACACATTTGGACTTTGGTCTATGGCAAATAAATCAACGTCTACCCTGCCCCTTTATTGACACTTTGAATCCACCCTTCTCCGACAATAAATACATTCGTGGACTTTGGCAAACAATTGAAATCATTCCATCCCCTAATCATGATAGCTAATTAACACTTTCAATAGACACTTTGAACTAATAAATATTAAACCCTGGTAATTTCGTGGACTCTGGTCTATGATATTGTAAATAAATAAGTAAATTGAGAAACCCACCTTGAAAAAAAAACAGAGAATCAGAGAGACAATCAACAGATAGCTATACTATTACAGACATACACAATAAAGTGAACTTAGAAACACGCACATTACTATGACATTATGATACTGTGACCATTCACAATGATAGTATTGCGTGGACTAGTTTCGCAAATCGTAGAGCAATTGGTGAAAAATTATTGTTTTTTTAAGGTAGGAAACATTCTCAATGTCATATTTGCTGCATGTATAGCGATCACTTAAACATAACACTGAGTGTTAAGCGGGTGCCTTAAGCTTAGCCACTTGTGTTATTGAACAAGAACGGCCAGTGTTGAAAGCTACAATATTATTATTAAGTTACGATGCATGTATGATTGTAGCTATACCTGTAAATGGAAATACTGACCTGACAGCAACTGAAGTTGGCAAGTACCACTGCCCACCTTGGTTCTTTTACAATTCTATTGTCCAAGAATGTCAAACAAATATTTTCGATGAGGTAACTCTCTGACCAGTGTAAGTGTATACTGTCAGTAGTTATTGGCATTTGGATATTGTATGACGTATGACGAAGATAAGGAAGTAATGTTCTTGGACTCTGCCCATCACTTAAAGTTAACGGTCGAAATGTTTCTAAGCATAGATTCAGCACACTTCCAGCCAATATCTCTGAGCTCAATAACTACATGTGTAAGAATGTGCACCAATGACTGGTTTTGTCCTGTATTGTCAACTTGTGGCACTGACTTACAAGCAGCACTGATCCATTACATCTAAATCTTACTCACAAGAATGCTTTTACACAATACTATTTGGGTATTTTGGCATCACTCTGTTGCATCTGGAATTTGGACTTCTTTTGCCTCCTTTCTGTGTATCTCCACATCTGCAGGAGGGTAGGAGAAGGGGGGGGGAGCAAGGGAGTAGCAGCACCCCTCCACATTTGTACAGCTCACTCCTATACTTTTTAATTAGAACACTGCTGGGTGTCTTAGAAAGCCTCAGAATGCACCTCAGAGAACCTAAAATTACGAATTTTTCCAGGAAACTGCCCACCTCAGACCCACTTAGAAGGTACTATGACCGAGCTCAAGCATGTTAGCTACTTGGTACGCCCCCTCACTTTTTTCTTGCTTCCTACCCCTCTGATCTGTGTGTATGATTGCCGCTATTATTATACCTGTAGATGGACTGATTCATACAACTAACGCTTCCATAATCATTAGATTGAGTTTGCAAAACTCTCTGATGTAGTATCTCACAGCATTACTATAGTTTAGATGGTAATTATCCACTGTGACTATATTATATTATGAAAGAAACCCTTTCTTTCTTTGTTTATTTTGCCAAGTGTATGTTAGCAGTGCCATCAATATCAGTTATCTCATGAAATACAAAAGAACATCAGGCCCTATACAACATTTCCAACATTTCCTCGAAATATTCCACTTGCTCTCTTGTTAATGGATACTTTCCCTTTTTCCTTGACCCAATTAATATTTCTGGTTTCATTATCTTCATAATGTGGTTGCCATGTTTTTGTACATATACATTGTGTCCTATTCTTCGTAGTATAATAAATCACCTTTGCATTGGAGCTACTATTGACATATGCATATACGTAAAATTAATGTATGACTATCTACGACATGATATTATTTTCAACCTGATCCAAATTGCCATGAGAAAACAAGTAATCACAAGGTAAACGTCATGTGTATATAAAGCAGATATAAGATTTTCAACCCTGATACAACTAATTATTGCCATGGGGCAACTTGTTTTCTCATGGCAATTGGTTGCATTGGGGTTAATTGAAAACATCATTGAACTGCACAAAGCATAAGTTGACTCTCATTTTTGATAACAATTTACAATAGTGGTTCATCAAATAAACTGTACATATCAATCTGAGAAGCTCTTCTACATACATCATGCCCAAAGTTAAATACTATCATCTTTGCTAGTCCTTAAACTTCTGAAGTTTCAAGGTCTAGATTAGAGAGCACTTTTCTTTCACCAGCTAAGCAAATTTAAAGTATTATAGCCTCTTGACTCAGAGCTTTTATGAACCATTTACCTGTAATTTAGCCTCATTCCTAGGGGTGCCTGGGAACAAGTCTACCCGTAATTTTACTGAAGGTGTATCAAAGATACAAATTTCATTCTTGATTCGTTTAATTATTAGGTCCCTCTTGAATAATATGCTTCTGCAAAAATATGTTCATTAGGTAGGAGGTCTTCTCTCTTTCTCATTTTGTAACACCCCATCACCAACGCTGCAATTACGATGGTGATCACTGTGTACACCATTCTTGTGATAAGATACCAAAATCCACAGCTCAGAGTACCAGTCCCCCATGATAGTGATTGTCTTGTAAATGGTAGTAGTAGTGCTTGAGAAAAGAGGATGAAAAGACCACTCAAAGCATAAAAAATACCAATGACTAATCCTTTCATTGTGTATGGAATTTGAGCACAATAAAACTGTATGCTGCCAACATAGAAGAATAAAGCTGATGATATAGAGAGAAATTCCAATAGAAATATCCACCTGCCATCATGAGTGTGATTCAGAGGTCCACTATGACTATAAAATATGCAAGGAATTGTGACACTGTTATTACTTGAATGCATATTGAGATCTTGCCGAGTGTATGTTAGTAGTGCCATTAATATCAGGTATCTCACAAAATACAAAAGGACCCCTATAAGACATTTCCAATAGCTCTTGAAGCTTGGCAAGCAGTGGTTAAAGAGTGGGAAGACTAAGATCTCATGTAGTGGTATTAGAATGGTTCCAGCGATAAAATAGAAGTTGTAGAACACATAACTGGACAAACGAGAATCATCGAATCTAAGCATACTTTGAAAGTAGACTTTGGTTGACTCATACTGTTCATCAGTTGTACCAAAGAGTGCAGCAACAACAAAAATAATAAAAAGTACTCGAAATAAAGTTTTTACATCTTCAACTTGCTCTGTTGTAAATGGACCACCATATTTCATCTTTCCTAAATCAATGCGAGAAGGAAAACTATCTTCCCAGTAAGTAAAAGCGCTTCTTAGCCTTGGTCGTTTGTTCTTTAGAGCATAAGCAACAACTTTGTATACCATTTTGAATGGATTCTGTGCACTGGGTTCCCTTATTAGTATGCTTCTAAATATAAGATTTATGCTCATTGCAATGCTAAGATTTGTACAAACCAGCAAAGCAAGGCTTATTACCTTGTACTGAATTGAAGAAACATAGTACAGAGTGAGACTTGCTGTAACTTGACTGCTGATGTAAGTCCAAGTATACCAAGCAATGAAAGCCTTCACTTCATCTGAAGAAGCATCCAAAAGTTGGTCGACTCCAAACTGTATTATGTTAGCTTGAAATCCTCCATATCCAATTCCTAGTGGAATCAAAAGGATAATAGGTAGCTTTAAATAGGTATCATTCTGTAAGTCTAACGCCTGAAGAACAACCAAACTGCCTATTAGTAGTAGTGAACTAATCCACATTATCCACAAACTCCATTGGATTATTTTGTACCGTCCATAGCGTATGTCAGCAAGCCACCCGGCAAACGGCATTGTCAGACCTCCAAGACTCAGTGCAATGTAGTATACCAAGCTGCTGTACTTTGTTGTTGCGGCGTAACTGATGAAATAGAACAGATTTGTCACCAAGAAGGACCAAATTAATATCAGAATGGCTCCTTTATTGTGGATAGTTCTCATACGATATCGTGGCTTGAACATTTCCTTGCACCATACTTTAAGATTTGATGGTGAGTTCTCTTCTGAACTATTAACCCTTAACGATTCTGAATCTCTCCTGGTCATGATTACTGAATAGCTTGAACTGCACAAAACTACCAGAATAAGCTGGGTAACTCACTTAGGAATACTTCACACAACAGGAACTGCTTATGTTATTAGTTGTACATGCATATAAGAATCTCAGCCTGAGATAAGCTTAGTATTATTACTTGTCCTTATGTTATTGAAACTACAGTTCCTAGCTACAACAGAGAATTTCAATCTTCAAAGTGATTATCAACAAACTTCAATCATTTTCAGTAACACCTATGATCATGCATAGTCACATGGAAAGGGGATGAGCCAACATTTGATATATAACCAAACATTGAATGGGATACATAATTATTATAACCAGGGGGACTTGCTTCGCTCGCCCCTGCTGCACCTGATTCATCTATCTCATCACAACCACCTGCACACATGCTATGAAGTGTTGTAAATATGGCTGTGAAAGGGCAGACCTTGCAGGCATGAAGAGGACATAGAGGTAAGGGAGAGAGTGCAAAAGGCATTGATTGTGCAAACAGTATGCTGCAGTCTAGCAATGTGGCAAATGCACATTTACTACATCCTGTTTGAACACATGACCTAACTAATCAGCAGGCCCAAAAACTTGTTGGGTTGCTCACTGTCTCTCTCACAAGACTTATGAAGGCAAGAAGCAAAATATAGATTCTACTGCCTCCGTGATGATGACTCGAGCAGTATCTTCTAATGATTCCAGCTGTTTAGCTGAATGCAGGCCACTACATGTAAGTGTCCATTGTTGGCTGATTTTTGTACGGACTCTCCTAGAAGCTAATATAATTGGTGCCTGTAGATAGTGCCTTGACTGGTGCTCACAGCTTCTATCACACAGTAGTCAGAGGTACAGCCTCTTGTTTCCCAAGATCAAATCATTTCCACTGACCTCCCGTAACGCTGAGACAGACGGACAACTATAATGACTAATATAATAAAAATCACTGGAGTGCAGAACCCTCATCGCCCAGTCATAGCAGCTAGCTGGTGGGCTGTATTAAGGGTCACCCATTGCTCTGTGTGAGATCATCACTCAGAGTGTATACATATGATATATGATACACATGTAACTAGTCATGTTACATGTGTATGATAGCTACACATGTAAGTACACATATGCAAGGTTAGAGCAATTTGTAAAAGCATCCATTTAATGGGTTCATAACTGCAGTTTGTGAAGTTACAGTGCTGATAAGCAAAGGAAAGTTACAAGCTGTAGACCAAAGTGTAGATATAGCTACAGCTACAAGGTGCTGTCCACTGGAGCCAGCCCATAGGTCAATGTATATGTAGACTATGAATATTCATACATGTCAATAATGAGGCATACAAGCTGTCTGCTTCCTTTGATGTGTATGGTTTCAGTACTATAGCTACTCATGATCTATTGACATGATTATGTGGTGACCCTTTACCGGAGAATAAGACTAAGGTACAGACAGATGGACAGAAAATTGCGTAGTGATTGCAGTAACCCTCTGCCTATGCTTTGCGGCGAGGGTTAATGATGATACAGTATGTCATCTGAGCTACCCAGACAGCAGGAAAAATTAAGTACATCAGATTCTGTACAATTGGCATCTACCGAGTTCTCACAGACATGCAAGTTTTTGAGCCTAAATATTCATCTTCAAGTTTGCATCCTTGCCATCAATAAACCATAAAAGTAAATTCCATGTAGGCAATATTTTAATAGTCAGATCTTATTTATGAGTGGTATTTAGACAGCAGTTGCTTACCTATTTAGCTATACTATTTCTACCTTCTATAGACATTTTCCTCTAAGTCTCAGTTATTTGTATTGAAAACTTATCTCATCGTGTTGTCTTTCCTACCTAGAAAAGTATACTTTCAACATACGGTCCGGTATTGACCATATCTATTGCAATCTAGCATCCATTAACTTTGATGTGCTGCCAGCGTTCAAAACAGTTGCTACAAGGACAGGATGTCCATTAAGACTATGTATGATAGTGAACTCAGTGAAAATCATATACCACAGCTACTTAACATGTATTGACAATTGAACTCACTAACAAATCATACTGGCTATACTTTCCTACACTATTATGGCCTAACATCCCTTTTTAACATATTATTGTCATACCATAGTAGAGTGCTCAATGTTGTAGCCGCAATACTACTCACTTGTAGGAAGTGAAAATTGTTTTTTAAGGTAGGAAACATTCTAGATCTGCTACTTGTTATTGTACAGTATAGCACTGAGTGGTAAGCAGGCACCTTAAGCCTAGCCACTTGTGTTGTTGAATGAGAATGGCCAGTGTTGAAAGCAGTGGTAGGGCTACATGTTACGCTGTGTGTATGCTTGTAACAATTATTGGTTGTTTCATACCTGTAAATGGAAATACTAACCTGACAGCAACAGAAGTTGACAGGTACAACTGCCCACCTTGGTTCTTTTACAACTCTACTGTCCAAGAATGTCAATGTTTTCGACAAGCTAACTCTCTGACCAGTGTAAAGTGTACTGACAGTGGAGCTTTATTGGCATTTGGATACTGTATGACATACGATGAAGATAAGGAAGCAACGTTTCTTGGACTTTGCCCATCATTTAAAGTTGATGGTCGAAATGTGTCTGAGCGTAGATTCATCACACTTCCAGCCAATATCTCTGAGCTCAATGACTACATGTGTGGGCCCCTGAATAGACAAGGACTAATATGCAGTGAGTGTATTGATGGCTTTGCTCCTTCAGTAACATCTATTGGATATCAGTGTGCTGATTGTACTAACACTTGGTATGGTGTTCCACTCTATTTGTTGCTTCAGTTTATCCCTGTAACAGTATTTTATCTCCTTATTCTTTACTTTAAGATCAGTTTAACATGTGCACCAATGACTGGTTTTATCCTGTATTGTCAACTTGTGGCACTGACCTACAAGCAGCATGATCCATTACGTTTAAATCTTACTCACAAGAATGCTTTTACACAATACTATTTGGGTATTTTGGCATCACTCTGTGGCATCTGGAATTTGGATTTCTTTTACTACATTTTGCCTCCATTCTGTGTGTCACCACATCTGAAGAACATCCATATCTTGTTTTTCAATTATTTCACATCCTTCTACACATTTTGTCTGATCGCGATCACTTGGATTTGCATATCCCTTTATTCACGAAATTGCCAGCCATTCGTTTCCTTGTGGTTAAAATTGAAGAAGTACTTTGTTTCGGTTAGACAGGAAGATATGAGTCGTACAATAATTGACGTGTTTGCTACTTTCTTGTTACTCTCGTATACCAAGCTCCTGTTAACATCTATTGTTATTCTACAACCTTCACTCATAAGAAACACAAATGGATTACCTCGTAAGCTCATCCCAGCTGTGGATCCTAGCATCCAATACTTTAGTGATGAGCATATTCCTTTTGTGCTTATTGCTATTGTCATTTTTGTGGTGATTGTTCTGTTGCCGGCATTTTTGTTAGCCCTTTATCCAGTAAGGAGACTTAGATCACTGCTTTACAAATGTGGATTAGGCGGACACTCCAAAGCCGCCATCAACATCTTTGTTGAAAAGTTTTACAGTTGTTATAGGGACGGACTTGATGGTGGCAAGGACATGAGAAGCTTTGCTTCACTTTACTTTTTCATTCAGATTGCAGGATTTTTTGGCATTGCACTTTTTCCTACGATGTCTCTGGCCTGGCTTTTTCAAGTATTTCTCTTCGGGGGCTGTAGCCTTCTAATATCACTCATTCGTCCTTACAAGAAAGTGTACATGAATGTCACAGACAGTCTTATTTTGTGCTCCATTGCTATTTTTGCCCTTCTTTATCTGCTCTACATCTATGCCTTTCAAGATTCCCCACTAATTTATCTAGTTTCTATCATCGTCATTCTAACTCTTCCACTTATCTGGTTCATAGCATTTATCTCAGTCAAGCTCTATACCATAGGCAAGAGGCGTAATACGTTTTGCAACAAGAAAAAGAGTGCTGATACTCCAGCTCAGCAAAATGTGTCTGATGGTACTACCAATGACCTTGAACTACCAGATCGTGTTCTGAACCCAGAACTTTACAATAATCACACGGAAACTATTCAAAATAACACATCTGAAAGTTTTAATTCACATACCCCTCAACGTGCAGTGCAGATATACCTTAGCGAGCCTTGAACCATGATATCTACAATGATATTTGGGCCCTCTAATCACATATCACCTTTATAATTAATATACTTCTCATTTACTGACTAGCAGATTTTATGTCACCTTGTTTTCATTAATACTGTGTTTTTGTAAACCACAGTCACATGTTAGTTGCTCTGTATATATGCAATCAGTGTACCATCTTATCTTGGATAACTGAACCTTCATTGTATGGTAAATAAATGACTTATATAGCTAAACAGCAAACACTAAAATGCTGTGTAACTATACAATCTTTTCTAGAGCTTCATTAACATGAAACCTTTGTCTATAGCTATATCCTCAATTTTACCAACGCTTCTTAATGCAAAATTTCTTTTTTAATAGCTCTTCACTGATCCAAAATTAATAATCTGATTTTAGACAGAGAATGAGATAAATCATCATGTAAACACACAGCATGTTTTGGGTAATAGCACAACATCATAAATGTGAACACTCACATTTATAATACTGTGTAAGTTGAAGATACTACAAAATTGTTTTCTTCATTGTGATGATAAGCAAGATCCCATGACTGTGGGTGTATGGTCTAATACTCATTGTGGTGAGTGGGATCATCAGAAATTTTATCAGTACTACAAACATCTAAGGTCAGTTAAGGTTACGGTCAACAGTTTCATGAATAATTAATTAGCATCAACAAAACACTCTGTATCTCATAAACAGGGTTAGCTATAAACTTCTAGTCTGTTCCAGCCATCTTCCTACTTGTGACTGTTCTCCTAGTCGAGCTAACGCTTACTCGAACAGCATATTCTGGTCTTGGTCCACGCGGGTAGCTTCAAAATGTTTTCACGTCAGTTTTTGCCTAGAGAGTGGCAGTCAAGCTATGAGCTCCACTTCCAGCAGCAAGCTTTCAACACCCTTGAGGGCCACACGAAGCGTTTTTGCTTCAAAACTGCTCCTCTTTCGATCGAGAGTCGACGAAGTATCAGCGCGAGCGGCTCTAGGCCATACCGTTGCACACAAAGTCGGCCATAGCTCAGGCATCGAACATGCTAAACAAAAAGTTGAAACGTGTGGCCCTGCCCCTATCATTGTAGAATTAGAGCAGGCCTTATATACGGTCTAGTTGAGTTTTAACTACGCGAAAACTGACGTGAAAATTTCAAGTGCCTTATGGCCCAATGTTTTGTATAGAGATAAATGTTCGCGCGCGGCGCGAAATTAAACTATGTACCGTAACCTTAACCTTAAATGGTCACATGCTTAACACGTGCCAGCCACTGGAACCAGGGCTTCATAATACAATATAGCTACATATGTAAATCATGTTTAATGAAGAGTTTACTGAAAGTGGATTTGATTGTCAATTTGTAGAAGTGCCACCAAAGTCAGTACAAAGTGAGTGTCCTGTGTGTTTGCAGATTCTCAGAGATCCTTACCAAACTACTTGCTGTGGGTATGCATTTTGTGAACAGTGCATTGGCCGTGTTGAGAGAAGCAATAAACCATGCCCCTGTTGCAATGATAAGCAGTTCAACAAGTTTGAAGATAAGAGACTAAGAAAATCTCTCTACAACTTTAAAGTGCATTGTTCAAACATCAAACAAGGCTGCGAGTGGGTGGGAGAACTTAGAGACCTTGACAATCACCTCAACTCCAATCCATCACCAACAAATCAGCTACAAGGATGTAAATTTTCTCAAATCAAATGTCTTCATTGCTCTAAGCTCTTCCTGCGGTCTGACATTGAAGATCACCAAAACAACCATTGTCTCAAAAGACCTTTCAGTTGTGAATACTGCCAAGATTTCAATTCAAGATATGATGAGGTAGCCTATGACCATTGGCCTGTTTGTGGTTATTACCCAGTTCTCTGCACTAACAAATGCGGTGAAACACTGCAACGCCAGAACCTTATAAACCACATCGATTCTGACTGCCCCCTGACTGTCATTGACTGTGATTTCCAACACATTGGCTGTGAGGTGAGGCTGCCACGTAGAGATATGCAAGCACACTTTGCAGAGAGTATAGTGTACCACGTTTCGTTACAAGGGACAAAACATAAGGAACTAACTGCAAGTCATAATGAACTCACGGCAAAACATGAAGAACTTAAAGAAAGTCACTGTAAAGCTCTGTTGAGAATTGTGAGATTGGAACAAGAGAACAAACAAGTAAAACAGCGCATTGAAAAGATGGCTCTAGATCGACAAATGCAATGCATTAGCACACCTATACCATGTGCAGTCGATTTCATAATGACGAATTTCAAACAGAAGAAAAAAGATGACATAATATGGCACTCTCCACCATTCTACACTGGTCCTATGGGATACAAACTATGCTTGACAATAGCTGCAAATGGTCAAGGCGAAGGGAAGGGTCAATATGTGTCGGCATCATTTTGTTTAATGAGAGGAGAATTTGACGACCAACTCAAATGGCCATTTACAGAGAGCTTATGGATCAAGCTGCTGAACAAAGATCAGAGCAAGGGTGATAGAATGGCAGTGGTTGATTTTAGTGAGACAACCAATACAGGAAATAGGGTGACAGTGGGAGATATTTCCACAAATGGGTATGGCATATCCAAATTCATTTCTCATGAATCCATACAGAATTACTTACTGAATGATTCGCTTAAACTTCAAGTAAGTATGGAAAACAACAATCCATAGATTTATCACATGTATTATTTGTGCAGATTGCATGTATTGTTGTTATTGCAGTTATTGAGTTATTGTAGTGTTTTGTGTACACTCGCTCGTTTAGTGGCTACATTTGTAGCTAGTGCTGCATAATATTATATTGTGTGTTGTGACTCTGCAATCATGCAAGCTCACCCAGTGTTTCCACACTTAGGATATACAGTGATACAGTGGCCATGATGTTTGTTACCTTGAGGATTATAAAATCTGAACCATATTATGTAAATGCACGCACACAATTATCACAATCTACCTCAACTAGCCATAACAAAATTCCTCATGGAATGCCATCAATTAAGGTTAGAGCCTAAATTACTCTTCCAAACTCAACTGAATCACTTTGTATTCTACCAGTGGTCCAACCTCCTACTACCATCAGTTGGTTAAGGGGAGTAGCTACTAAGCATCTGTATCTAGGTGTTGTCATGTGACTGATAATCTCCCAAGAGTTTGTGGTTGGCTGGTAAACATGAACAGCTGTGGTTGGTTTGCTTGAATCCCACCCTCCAATTGCTAGCAGTTGACCATGAAGAGTCACAGCAGTAGAGAGTTTCA
Organism: Stappiaceae bacterium; assembly: GCA_964291365.2. GTDB lineage: Bacteria > Pseudomonadota > Alphaproteobacteria > Rhizobiales > Stappiaceae > JBDWFY01. The sequence goes on along the minus strand of OZ220043.1, from coordinate 81,546 downwards.
CTGGGATGTCAGCAACTCTGTTCCATTTGCTACCTTTGCTGGATCGTGTCAATGTACCTACAAGACGTCCTCCTAGCGACTTAGAGTCAGTCACGGTAGAAAGAAGCGTACTTAGTGAACAACAGTATACAGAATTTGTAGTAGTATTGCCTTTATCGATTTCCCCCAGCAGATAGATAAGATCATCACAGAGAGTTAGTGATGAGAGTGCCAATGGTTCAGGTAGATCAGGAGCAGTGTGCCACTGTCGAGTCTCAGTGTTCAGGACTTCAAAAGTTTTTAGTGTCCGGTTCTTATCACCATGGCCATATCCCCCTGCTACTATCAGAGCTGTTCCAGTGCACAGTGCAGATACAGCATAACGTTTAGTTGGCATTGGTGGGAATTTCTCAGTCCACTTCCTACTACTGCCTTCACCAGTCAGACTGAATAGCTTGTTAGTATTCTTATTGTCATTTTCACATCCTCCAACTGCAGTCAGTAGACCATCAATGACTGTGGCAGTAAATGCTTTCTGAGTTGGGCAGTCTGGAATTAGAGACCACTCGGAGCTTGGTACATGGTAGGCGTACATTTTGTTTGCATCACAATTAGTCTTGCAGTACACTGTGCAGTTGTCTATAACAGCATTACAGTATCTAACCATTTGACATGGAGCCTTCTCTCCCTCTCTCCATTTAAGTATGAAGTTAGTTCTGTTCATTGCTTTAGCCTTGCTCCCATCATCTTGAACCTGTACCTGATTTCTCAGTACACTAAGCTGTTCTTCAAGTTCTGTGTTTCGTTTACCTAAATCAGTTATCAGTCGCTCACTCTCTTCTAGTTGCTGGTTCACTCGTCCTAGCTGTCTCTCTTTGTCCATTTTTTCTTGGATTGCTTGGTTTCTTTCTCGTTCTATACCTTGCTTGTCTCTTTCCAGCTGCTGAATGATTTGGTTCTTATCCTCCTCTAGTTGCTGAATTTGCTGTGTCAGCTGCTCTCTACATTGTCCCAGTTTCTGTTCTTTTTCAGCAATAGTAGCATCTTTTTGATCTATAGAACATCGAAGTTGCTTATATTCTCCATCTGTGCCTCTACTATCCTTCATTCTCTCATAGGCATTATTGTATTTGGATGTTTCTTTCAGAGCTGCTACTCTTTTACAAAGCTGCTGAGTTGAGGGGCGTTCACCATCATCATCTTTGAGACAGTCGAGGGCGATTGGTAGGAGAGGATGGTTTGGATCAACTTGACTGATGTGGTTTTGTCGCCGTTCGATTTCTGGTACACACAGTTTAAGTGCACCACGAGGATAACGTGGGTCATCAACTACCTTCTGTCGACTTCCTGGTTTGGGAAACTCTCGTGTCAATGTCTGGACTGTTATGACACCAAATGAGAAGCAATCAATCTTTTCTGTGTACACTGGTTTGTCTTGAACTGCTTCTGGAGGCATGTAGACATCATTGCCTGGACACATGGTGTTGGTGACATGAGTTGCATGAAGATTTAGATCCTTCAGCCTTGCCATTCCAAAGTCAGTCAATTTCGCTCTTATGTTGCAAATGAGCAACACATTGTTACTGGAGAGATCTCTGTGGATGATGCCATTTGAGTGGAGGAATGATAGTGCTAGAGTTATGTCGTGACAGATGTTGACTTGAATATGGTAGGGGATTGGCTGTGTGGAGCTTTCCAGAAAGTGGGTGAGGCTATCATCCATCATCTCCATTAATAGAACTGGTAGTCCAGTATTGGGATCTTGGTGTGTACCCAGATACTGCACAATGTTAGGATGCCGTATGGTGCTCAAGAACTCACATTCTAGTTGAAATCTCCTGATTGGTAGCCTGTGCTCTCTGTGAGATGCTATTGATGTAGTGCAGTTGGATTGAATAGAGTTGGGTGGATGATTTTAGCAGCACAGAGGAGGTCATCACATTTTGCCTTGCACACAGCTCCATATGATCCAATACCGAGGGTTTGATCTTTGAAAAGAATGATAGTTTTGAAGCCAATCTTCTTATCTTGCTGCTGTTGTCCAGTCATCATCAACTATTGCTAGATGTCAATGCTATAATTTTGGATGCTCGTAAACAGGGATTTTGCTAATAGCCCTGGAGTATAGTACATACTAGTCACATGTTCCTGTGTAGCTACCCACACTGAAAATCCTCACAAAATAGTATTCGTTACCTTAGTATTCTGGGCGAGCCTGAGCGAGCCACGAATACACGAGAAACCGGAAGCGGTGTATAAATTTTGTGCGTGATTTTGCAAGCTAATGCGCATGCTCGAACACCACGTGTGCTTGTTAGATCGTGATCGGTAAAGGTCGTCAACATCGCAGTCTGAGCTGGTAGATTGTTTGAGCAGAAAATGCTGTATCTACAATTGCTACATGTAGTTTTTCATACAGGTCCTGCTATAGGTGCTAGTCGCATGGTTCAAAGACAGTAAAAGACATATCATGGAACTCTGTAGGCGTGCGACTGGGCAACATTTGACCAGAATCACTGGTTCATTTTATACGAGTTGGGGTGGCAGTCAGTCACTATGTTCAGCATTTTCTATGCCATCACTGTTCTAAGTAAAAGATAGCTATGTGATGAAACTGAAGGATGTACAGAATCATGTCATGGCCAATGAGTGTCACAATCTAGTAACTCTGTTTTTGTAAACCACAGCAGCCACACGTTAGTTGCCCTTATACATGCAATCAGCGCACCATCTTATCTAGGATAACTGAAACCTTCATGCATTATGTAGTAAATAAATGATTTATAGGTAAATAGCAAACACTAAAATGCTGTGTAACGTACTACAATCTTTCCTAGAGCTTCATTAACATGAAAGGTTTATCTATAGCAATATCCTCAATTTCACTACAAAATTTCTTTCGATATATTATTTAACGATTCAGAATTCAATGTCTTACACATGATCTGATATTTCACAGAGAATGAGATGAGTCATCATGTCAACACATAGCATGTTATAGCTAGCACAACATTGTAAACGTAAACACTCACACTCATAATACATTGTAGGTCGGGGTAATTTGAAGATACTACAAACATTATTTTATCATTGTTATGATGAGCAAGATCCCATGCCAGTGGATCTATCGTCTAATCAGTGCTCATTGTGGTGAGTGGACCATCAGAAATTTTAGTCAAGCCTTATACCCATAAATGATCACATGCTTAAAACACATGCCAGTCACTGGAACTAGGGCTTCACAGCACATTATAGCTACATATGTCAAGTTTTAAACCATGTCTAATGAAGAATGTAAAAGTGGATTTGATTGTCAATTTATAGAAGTGCCACTAAAGTCAGTACAAAGTGAGTGTCCTGTGTATTTGCAGATTCTCAGCGATCTTTACCAAACTACTTGCTGTGGGTATGCATTTTGTGAAGAGTGCATTGGCCGTGTTGAGAGAAGCAATAAACCATGCCCCTATTGCAATAAGCAGATCAACAAGTTTGAAGATAAAAGACTAAGAATATCTCTCTACGACTTTGAAGTGCATTGTTCAAACATCAAACAAGGCTACGAGTGGGTGGGAGAACTTAGAGACCTTGACAATCACCTCAACTCCAATCCATCACCTACAAATCAGCTACAAGGATGTAAATTATCTCAAATCAAATATCTTCATTGCTCTAAGCTCTTCCTGCGGTCTGACATTGAAGATCACCAAAACAACCATTGTCCCAAAAGACCTTTCAGTTGTGAATACTGCCAAGACTTCAATTCAAGACAAGATGAAGTAGCCTATGAGTACTGGCCTGCTTGTGATTATTACCCAGTTCTCTGCACTAACAAATGCAGTGAAACACTGCAATGCCAGAACCTTATAAACCACATCGCTTCTGACTGCCCCCTTACTGTCATTGATTGTGACTTCTGACACATTGGCTGTGAAGTGAGGCTGGCATGTAAAGACATGCAAACACACTTTGTCAAAAGTATAGTACAGCACGTTTTGCTACAAGGAGCAAAGCATAAAGAACTAACAGAAGTCACAATGAACTCACGGCAAAGCATGAAGAATTTAAGGAAAGTCACTGTAAAGTTCTGTTGAGAATCGTGAAATTGGAACAAGAGAACAAACAATTAAACAGCACATTGAACACAAAAAATAAATTAGTGGTTATGTGTTTATATTGCGAACATAATAATGTTGACAGTTACATGCAAACTGCATGTCAAAAATTATGTGATAGCTATGCATGTTATGTGTTCTCCATACTTACTTGACGTTTAAGTGAATCATTCCATAGATAATTCAGTATGGATTAATGAGATATGAATTTGGATATGCCATACCCATTTGTGGAAATATCTCCCACTGTCACCCTATTTCCTGTATTGGTTGTCTCACTAAATCAATCAATGCCACTCTATCATCTTTGCTCTGATCTTTGTTCAGCAGCTTGATCCATAAGCTCTCTGTAAATGGCCATTTGAGTTAGTCGTCAAATTCTCCTCTCATTAAACAAAATGATGCCGACACATATTGACCCTTCCCTTTGCCTTGACCATTTGCAGCTATTGTCAAGCATAGTTTGTATCCCATAGGACCAGTGTAGAATGGTGGAGAGTGCCATATTATGTCATCTTTTTTCTTCTGTTTGAAATTTGTCATTATGAAATCGACTGCACATGGTATAGGTGTGCTAATGTGTTGCATTTGTTGGTCTAGAGCCATCTTTTCATGTGTTTTTTTTCCTAACAAGAAATGTGATTTTGTAAAGAATTTAAACTTTTTGGAGAAGGGAGTGGGCTTAAGTACAAAATTTTCTCAGCTACGACCATTTCCAGGGGAGACATATTACATATGCACAATACCCTATAGCCTTGCACTTTGAACAATTCCTTATTCCTTGCACATAACTTGCTGAATAAGTCACCCAATTCCTTGACACTAGTACTGGTGTATATATATATATACTATAGGTCATGAAAAAGGTCCACAGTCCACTATGGATTGTCTGCCCTCCCCCCCCCCCCCAGTTTTGCTTTGATTTCCTTCAGCGGTACTAATACCTATTTGAAAGATTGCAATAGGGATGTCCCATTGTCTAACAAGCTTAAAGGGTGTTGTGAGACTGGTTGCATATTTTACTTATAAATTACACAGCTACTGCTTGATGGTTTACAATGGTACAAGGTGTTTAGTCTGGTCCATCGGATGTCATGCACTATCAGCAGGCAGATTTGAATCTACATGTGAACTTACAGCCCCATGTTAATTTACTGCGTTGGCCCATGCGGCTTCATTAACAGGTAATCAGCCTTTATAGTATGGCACAATGCCTTTAACAAGAGTGTGTATCCTCCATAATAGTAGTGTAGACAGCGTTTTCCATGGGTGACATAGTAGTTGATTGCCTTGTGGTATTAACAACTTGTTCTTGTGTAAATTGAAATGCTGTGCAAATGTGCAACTGTACAGATTCAAGTACGGCCCTTGTGGTACCATAGTTTATGTAAGAACATGTTAATGAGCCTATGTTACTACAACCCAGACGGTGTCAGCAATCAACTACTACGTCACTTCTTGGAAACGCTGTCTACACTACTATTATGGAGGTTACACACTCTTGTTAATGTACTCTTGGTAATGCACAATATTGATACCTTGAATGTAAGGTGCACCACCTATGGGCCCTCTTTCGTGAGATTAAGGTACATAGTACATGTGCAGTTCGTGGCAAGAGTCTAATTGTCTACACATTAGCTTATAGATGTAGGTGATATGATGCAAGGTTCTGTACTCCAGTGCCCTTATTATTGCATGTACATTCAGTTCAAAACGAAAGTATAGTTAATGACTTGTGTGACTCAGAGTTTGTCAACAAGTTGTCATTCGGGTATTGATGTTGTTAAAAACAATGCTGAACACCACCAAACTATATGCTGTATAGGTAAACTGTATCTCAAGTCAACAACTCTAACACCATAATTATACTATAAGATGGTTAACAATTGTAATCTTTACACAAACATGTCACTTCATGTACAGGAGCACCATTCAAGATTAAATTTTGCTGAATTGGTACAGTAGCTGTTTGTATACATAGACCACTCAGACCTTTCACTTTTAAATACACTTGTCAACACTGATATGGTCATCATAGTTTTCAATGGTAAGCAGTAGCTATAATCATAATGGTAGCTAGTATGATTTATTCAGATTTGAATAAGAATTTATGCTTTGGGAGATACATATTCACAAACAGAGTCATTCATTATTAATATTGGAGATCATAATCATGCACTGTTGCAGAAATAGACTAGCTATAGCTAGTTATAGTATAAAAAGCAATTGACCATACAGGTCTGTCAGGAGAAACTAAGTTTGAGAACTTATGAGGTAAGGACTATAATACAGTCATCAATACTGAGCCTTACAAGGTTAGATCTGACTCAATAATGTTTAAAATTATTTACTAGTGATTTTTAATCACTTGCAATAATAATATTATTATAATCCAATCAAAACAATGCAGATAATAAGCATGGACAAAGTATGTAAGCAGATGATTATTGCCCTTTTCTCATTTCTGGTGATTACTGTGGCGGAAACAAAGATCACTTCAGCTAATAAAGACATCTGTATTACAGAGGGCATTGAAGGCATAAACTATACAAAATTGGATAATGGGAGTGGCAATTGTTCAATAGGTATACATAACATCCTACCGATTTGCCGTGAGAAAGATTGCATACTGAGTCTGTGTGCAGATTTGGATGACTTTCTTGGTTGCCAGCATGCTTTCAAATCAAATGTTAACATTACTGTAATCCTAAATCAGGGTACTCATGCTCCTAACGGTACTATGAGGGGTCGTCTACACATTGCACAGCAGAATACTGTGATATTATCAGGCAATGCTCGCAAAGAAAGTGTAATATTACAGCGAATTGATTTAGTTCTTTCAGACAACGAAAACACAACCATGAATAACTTTACAGCAAATGATTCCTCAGTTAATGTCTATGGAAGCAATAATCCATATGCTCGTATAGCCATAGCCATCAGAGATTGTATCATAGCAAATTCTCGGATAATACTAACCGATGTAGTTCTTTGTATAAGGGACTGTGAGATCAAAAATAGTACTCATTCAGCTATTACTTCTTATTCAAGTTTCATAATGCTTGCAGGAATTGTGGAATTCTCTAACAATTCAGGAGTAGCTGTCACACTAGTAGCATGTCACAAAATTTCCATATGAAGTCTAAATCCACTGACATCTCCTGGTCTGTCCCATAAATTGTGTGTGGTACTGGGTAACAATTGTTTCCTTGTTACTATCACATGATGATAATATTGTGAATATTGCCAATCCTGTCAATGCAAAATAATATTTAAAAATTGTAGGGATGGTAGGATTTAAAAGTACACAAACAAGAGTGGTAGGGATAATAACAGACAAGATGCATCCTAAATTTCATTTTCAAGCAACAGGGTATCATTGAAAAAGCATGTAGGGATTCATCTTGTCTGTTATTATCTCTACCACTCTTGTTTGTTCACTTTTTGATCCTACCATCCCTATTTACTTCTGCAATTTTTTAATCACTTTTTCAGTATACTTGTTAGCGTTACTTTTTTTGTGATTTTAATACTGAGCATGGGAAGTGAGCAACAAACTGGTAACTAGCCTCATCCCCAGACACCTCCCAGACTGGCTGAGAAACACAAGCACTGGTACGATCCATTGATCGAGATCACTGGGCACGGACAGAGCGTGAAGATCGAGTCACAAGGCAATGATTGTATGCGACGTGTGCGCCCCTGAGCATGCGCACATAGCAACAAAATGGTGTCCTGCAATGAACCTAGCAACCGAATGTGTTGAAAAAGTCCAGCAAGAACACTTGATGCTTCGACAAAATGATGGGGCACCACAGACCTGGGCTTATGGAGTTGATTTATATTTGAAGTAGGTTAAGAGATTGAGGCAGTCTTGAGTTAGCCTTGGAAATATAGATTGACAATCATCAAATTTTTCATGCATCTGCAACAGGCATACACAAACGTTTTCTTGAATGTTCTGGGGTTCAAGAGATAGATAATTATAGTCACATATAATAGCTATACATAATAACATAAACAAGTGATTGCTACACGTAGCTTATACATTAACAAGTATATATTCATTTACAAGGAGCTTCTGTATGATTTTATAGTATTATGTTCCTGTTTTCAAAACATAGAAAGTGATAGTTAGAGCCAATTCAAATAAAACTAAACACCCATTGATACAGCTGTAAGACTGTTGACTAATTGGGATCATTGTCCATGCCAAAATTTAATAATCAGGTATTGAGCACTTGTTTACATAAACATGTTAATTAGGAGTAGTAATTGTTGTTTTTATCTGTTAGCTATAGGTAGGTAGCTATACTGTATGCATGTCTTTTTTTGCTGCAGCATAAGATAGCAACTATTATTATATACCATTTATTAAGTGCAGGCTGTGATTAAACTCTACAGAACTGAATGAAAAGTATACGCTTTGGGATATGATTGTATGTGATAAGCACTTTCAAAGTTTGTAGCTATAAAATGCAGGCTTGTCTTTGCAATGTAGGGAAAGTAAAAAGTTGGAGCCTTAATTAATTGTGATTCATACAGCAACTACATTTGTTATAAGCAAGTAACACAGTGTGAGTGACTGTAAGTGGGTTAATTAATAAAATTAATAGAGGTAGCTCTTCAATATGCAGAGGCTAATCCAGAATATTGTACATGAAGTATACAATCCAGTCATCATTTTTTTGATCTCATTTTTTGTACTACCAGTGCTCACTGAAAGTAATCCTTCAGTTAACTGGATCTGTATTGTAGACAATGACATAACTGCATTAAACAACTGTATGTGTGCCAGGAATAAGGATGTTGAGATAACACTATTGCAGGGGCAAGAGAAGTATTATTTTTGCAGCCTAGCTTTGAAGGACATTCTCTGTCTACTATATTGCTTCAAATCTAACAGCAATATTTTTGCAATAATCCAACAAGGCAATCACACTCCAGGAAATACCACAAAAAGCAACCTATACATTTCAAGCCATAATTCTGTGACATTATCAGGCAATAGCACCAAAGACAATGTAGTATTGAAAGGATTCAATTTAACTTTATCAGATATTGGAGAAACAAACTTGACTAACTTTACAGCAGAACAATCATCTCTCACTGTCTATGGAACTAGAGACCCATACTCTCGGTCCAAGATAACTATTGCAAATTGCACAATAAAGAACTCCCATGTGATAATAACAGACATGGTACTATTCATAAGGAATTGTGAGATCAAACAATGCACACAATCAGCTATTGTTGCCTACTCAAGTTTTATAGCATTTGCTGGAACTGTGGAATTCTCTGACAATACTGGAGAAACAGGTGGAGCCTTAAACTTACGAGATTCAAAGATTCAAGTTCTTGAAAACTCTAATTTAACATTTCAAAACAACCATGCATCAAGATTTGGTGGAGCGATATACATAGATAATGCTGATATTTATGTTAGCTGTGAGGGGTATAAATCTTTTTGTTTCTATAGTATTGAAGAAATGGATTCCAATTATAGCTTCAATTTCAATGAAAATTTTGCTGATAAGGGTGGTGATCACATTTATGGCGCATCCTTGAATAGCAGTTGTATACTAGTATTTCACATTTATGACAGTAGTAACATTTCAACTTGCAGCTGGATAAACCATGAAATATTGATTCCTATCAATTTTAAGTTTCAGCCACCACTAAATGCTCCTAAGTCTCTCTCTCCGATTTCGAGTAAACCAACCCGAATATGTCTGTGCAACAGCAATCATCAACCAAACTGCACAGACGTTGATCTAATATTTCACAAACGTTTAATTTACCCAGGAGAATATTTTACCATTCCTGCTGTTATTGTAGGTGGAGACTTTGGAAGTACAATTGGAACAGTTTATGCCCACTTTGATAACAATTTTCAAGAGTGTGTTCAATCTCGTAATGATATTCACACTATGCGTGAACAAGTGATAACCCAAAACAATGTGTGCACCAATTTGACATATTGCTTTTATGGTAACAAAAGCCTTAGCACCCTAATTATGTATCTCACTACTAGCGCTATGTTGGCAGAAAAAACAGAAAATATTATATCTAGAGTCAAACGTTCCCTCAAAAACTATTCTACTAACAAAACTATAGATCAAACTTTACTCCATACACCAGTTATATTGAATATTACCTTCCTTCCTTGTCCACCTGGGTTTATCCTTCTTGAAAATCCACTGCGATGTGACTGTCATCCTCATTTTATAAAAATGCGGTGTACACTAAAAAGTGGAAAGGGTTACATTTCATGGAATTCAACCAGATGGATTAACACTATTAACACAACCACTGTAATGGAAGGCAGCAAAATCATCACAAAGGACAGATGTCCTTTCAGTTACTGTAAAAGCTCAAAGAAAGATATTGACCTACAGCATAACCCTGACGCTCAGTGTGACTTCAATCGTGCTGGAAAACTGTGTGGAAAATGCAAGGATACCTACAGCCTGGCTATTGGTTCTTCTCACTGTATCCACTGCCCAAACAATAAAAATCTAGCTTTGTTAATATTCTTTGTAGCTGTTGGACCGCTTTTAGTGTTTGTAATCAGTATTTTTAACCTCACTGTCACTCAAGGTACAGTAAATGGACTGATATTTTATGCAAACATAGTATGGGCTTACCAAAGCATCTTTTTCCCATCAACCAAGAAACATAAACATGCACTTTTTGTGCTTAAACCATTTATTGCTTGGCTAAATCTTGACTTTGGTATTGAAGCCTGTTTTTACCAAGGCTTAGATATGTTCAGTAAGACATGGCTACAGTTCATCTTTCCAGTGTACACTGCTACTCTCTTTTTCATCGGCTTGAAGTTATCTTCCAAGCTTTCTAAGTTATTTGGAAGTCGATCTGTTCCAACGTTAGCTACACTTCTTGCCTTATCATTTACAAAACTCCTTCGTACCATCATCGCTGGTCTACAGCTAGCCCGAATTAAGACTTGCACTTCAGAATTAGAACATACCTGTAATGTTATGTCAATAGTATGGGCACTTGATGGCAATCTTGAGTATGGCAAATCCCGCCATGGCTCTCTCTTGTTTGTTGTTTTGGCCTGCTTGGTTTTTCTCTGGATACCATACACTCTGATTCTGTTCTCCATGCAGTGGTTGAGAAAGATAGACCACTACCATCCCCTGAAACAAATAGCCAAATACAAGCCTGTGTATGATGCTTATTTTGCTCCATTTAAAGATAACCATCACTACTGGTTTGGAGTGCTACTTCTTGCCCAGGGAGCACTGCTCCTGATATCTTCCCTTATTTTAAACATCCATATCTATGCTGCTCTACTTATATTGCTTCTGACTGTTCTACTAATGCTCTGCTATCTTAACTTTATGAGGGTCTACAAGAGAAACGTCATCACTCTCCTAGAAAGCTCATTCTACATCAATCTTATTATCCTTTCTGCTGGAATGCTGTACCTTCAAGAAGTAGCTAACAATGCAGTCATGCAGGAGGTCTTACTTACTCTGTCCATTGGCATAGCATTTATCGAATTTTGCGCTATAATTATATGGAGCTTGATATCATGGAAGCTGAAGAAATGCTGTAAAAAGGCCGAGAGGGGTCTACAGTTGTTTAGAATGGAGAGCATTGATACAATCAAAGATGAATCAGACGATTATGACAGTGGCTCTTATAAGCGCTACCGTGACTCTATTTTGAACTAATATTACCACAATGATCTCAAAGTCATATAGTTAGCTTAGCTAATTTAGCAGATTAACCAATAGTTGCCATTATTTTTCTTAGAACCCTATGATAGTGCAGTAGATATCACACTTTATGTTTGGTACCAAACATTAGTGACGATAACTAGTTTGTTACAGCTATTAGCATGCATTATATTATTAGTGTATTGTGTTATTAGCATGTATTGTGTTAAAGCTATAATGTAATTATGTCTACTGGATGGGGAAACCAAAATTCTTACATTAATTTGAGTTTGGATCAACATTATATATTAAGAGACCTCACTTGGTACCCATATTCACAAACTTGAAGCAGAGCACCACACAGTCATATGCAGCTAGTACATCAGTCGCTGCAATAGGAAGTTCCATAGCTACAGAATAAGATAACACTTAATGGATCAATGTTAGATACACCGGTATTCTAATTATGGAATGCACTCGTTGTATGTCATGCCATAATTAACGCTCGGCGCATGCGCACGAGAGTTACGGTAGTTACTTTGTGTGTGTGTGTGTGTGTGTGTGTGTGTGTGTGTGTGTGTGTGTGTGTGTGTGTTACCAGTTTTTCTTAAGGTAACAAACGTTACACTGCAAAATGAATATACCAGTTGGCTTTTCTCTAGATTTTCTTGATTTGTGATTTACAGATTTGTCTACAACGGTCTATTTCAAGAGATATCAGTTTGTCGCTACTTTTGGCGTACAAGTCAGCCATTTTGTGTGAAAGCACTCGATCGGTTCTATTGGGCATGCGCGCTAGTTCTATATGGAGCACACTCCATGCCACGTGGCAATTCTGGCCTAGTACATAGTCTAGTCTATATCTATCATATCAAGCTAGCTAGCCCCTTTTTCGCCAGACGACCTTTACCTACTCCATCCACACGCGCGCGCGCGGGCGAAAAAGGGGGCTAGCTTGATAGACTAGCTATTGAGCTATTGCCTAGCCACGTGGCATTTGACAGTCGCGCATGATAAAGCTTCCAAGGAGATATGTTTTGTTTAGCTTTATTTTAATGATCTTGCTACTCGGGTATTCAACGCTGGTGAGCTTCTGTTGGTGACAAAGCGAGCCAACCTCTATGAAAGAAACGGTCTAGAGATTAACGTGCAAAATTATGATGCAGTTCCATGAAATGATCTCCACATTAGCCACATCGCTTTCAGTAACTACCTTGTGCACACGCCGAGCGTTATGCACTTTAGTGCTTCCATTGTATGTAGAGATCATTGTCTCTGCCAGGTCAGCATACTTGCATTCAGCTGAAATTCCAGCTACTAGCGCTATAGGTTACCTAGAAGCCCACACAATCTTTATACTATGGTGACTGTGACCATACACCATAGCACTTATGATAGGCTTGTTCATCAACCATAACACTGTAATAATTATGCATGTATACACTGACTCCCAAGTTGATAGTAAATCTTCTGATATCACATCTTGATGTGGCTATTGTATGATTGTGCATGTACACTTTCAAAACGAAAGTGATTTGTATAGCCTAACTGTCAATAAATAATTGTCCTTTGGGCATTATTAAGTCAGATATTGAACACGATCTTCAGCTATTCATGCAGTAGTTGTGTCTCAAGTCAACAATATCAATAAGATGTTTATTATAGTACTTCACGCTATAAAAGCACCAAATGAGTCTCTTGATTGCTGAATGGGCATTATCGCTGTTTATATAGACCACGCTTTGCATAAAAGGATATACGTAAGCATGATGATTGTTGATTCCTGTATAAACTTCATGATGAGCATAATTAAGATAATCATTTCATGCCGTGCTTCTTTATGAAAGTATTGTTATATGCAGATTGGCAATTAAATGAGACAAATCATGCTTGGGAGTAAATTTGATCATAGCTATACCTATTCCTTAAGCTCGTACATGTATGAAGTCAAGTAGCTATTTGCCATAAGTGTGTAGAAGGTCAGTTACTCTATGCAGCCAGATAAATGCAGAAATTAAACATGGACAAAGCACACAAACTGAAGATTATTGTCCTTTTTTTGCTTCTGTTGATGGTCTTTGAAACTAGTATGTCAATTGATAAAGGCATCGATCTGTATTAAAATGGGAATTGATTTTGAAGACATAAGATTTAATATTACAGATCTAGAGTTGTTTATTATTACTTCAAGTTTAAGTTACAATGATAGCAGTTGTCTGTTACAAGTAAGCTTGGATGAAGTTCTTTGTATGCAACATTCCTTCAAAACAAATGCCAGTATTTCTGCAGTCTTAGAGCAAGGTGTTCATACTCCCAGTAGTACCACAGACAGCCACCTACACATTGCAAACCAGAATAATTTATCACTAATAGGCAATGGTGGTAAAGAAAGTGTAGTACTAAAACGAATCAACCTGATTCTTTCAGATATCAAAAACACTAATTTGAATAATTTTACAACAAAAGATTCATCTCTTCATGTCTACGGAACTAGTAATGTATACTCCCGTACAACCATAATCGTTGAGAATTGCACAATAATTAGCTCTCTGGTGATACTGACTGATGTAAGTCTTTTTGTAAGGAACTGCGAGATCAAAGATTGTAGATATTCTGCTGTTATTTCATATTCAAGCTTCATAATATTTGCAGGAATTGTGGAATTTTCTAACAATACTGGAAAAACTGGTGGAGCTTTGAATTTGCGAGGATCAAGAATAAAACTTCTGGAAAGTGCCAATGTTACATTTCAGAACAACTCTGCATTGGAGTTTGGTGGAGCAGTATTTGTAGATAATGCTGATCTTTATGTTAGCAGTGAGGGGTATGACTCATTCTGTTTCTACCAAATCGAGCAAGCAGACTCCAATTATAGCCTGAATTTCAAAGGAAATGTTGCTGAAAAGGGTGGCGATCACATTTATGGTGCATCTTTGAAAATCAGCTGTACAGCAGCATTTCGAGATAAAACTTGTGACAAAATTTCAACTTGCACTTGGGCAAGCTATCAAATACGGAATCATACCAATTTTAAGTTTCAACCACCACTAAATGTTCCTGAGTCTTTCTCTCCAATTTCTAGTAAACCAACTCGAGTATGTCTATGCAAAGGCAATTATCAACCAAGCTGCTTAGATATTAATCAAATATTTCATGAATTTCGAGTTTACCCTGGAGAACATTTTACCATCCTTGCTGTCGTTGTAGGCGGAGACTTTGGAACTACAATTGGAACTGTTTATGCACATTTTAATGATACTAACTTTCAACAGTGTCGTCACTTTTCAAATGCAACCAGTGAACAACTGATAACTGAAAACAAAGTGTGTACCACTTTGACATACTGCTTCTATGGCAGCAAAGACTCCAGTACCCTAAATGTTTATCTCACCACTAGTAACTTCTTGACAAAACAAAGACCTGTTAAAATATTGAGACAAACCATTGTAGGGGCTATTGAAAAGTATAATACTGAAGGAATTCTAAATCAAATGCTGCTCAATGCACCGGTTGTATTGAATATTACCTTCCTACCTTGTCCTCCTGGTTTTGTTCTTCTAAAAAATCCACTACGGTGTGACTGTCACCCCCACTTTGAAAACATTCACTGTACGTTGGAAAATGGAAAAGGGTACATTTCATGGAATTCTAACAGATGGATAAATGCCATTCACACGAGCAATGCTATGGAAAGCAGCAAAATTATCACAAACAGCAGATGTCCTTACAGTTACTGTAAAAGTATAAAGAGAAATGTTGACCTACAACACAATCCTGATGATCAGTGTAACTTCAACCGTGCTGGAAAACTATGTGGTAAATGCCAAGATAACTACAGTCTGGTCATTGGCTCTTCTCACTGTATCCACTGCACAAACTATAATAACCTGGCTTTATTGCTATTCTTTGCTGCTGTTGGGCCACTTTTGGTATTAATAATCAGTGCCTTAAACCTCACTATCACTAAAGGCACAATAAATGGTCTCATTTTTTATGCAAACATTGTATGGGCTTACCAAAGCGTCTTTTTCCCATCAACCGAGAAACATAATTATACATTTTTTTGTGCCTAAACCATTCATTGCATGGCTAAATCTTGACTTTGGGATTGAAACCTGTTTCTATCAAGGCTTAGATATGTTCAGTAAGACATGGCTACAGTTCATCTTTCCAGTGTATACTGCTACTCTGTTTTTCATTGGTTTAAGATTTTCTTCCAAGCTATCTAAGTTATTTGGAAGTCGATCTGTTCCAACATTAGCTACACTTCTTGTCTTATCTTTTACAAAGCTCCTTCGTACCATCATCGCTGGTCTACAGCTAGCCCAAATTAGGACTTACACTTCAGAACTGAAACCTAACTCCATAACAATAGTATGGGCGCTTGATGGTAATCTTGAGTATGGCAAATATCCCCACATATTTCTCCTACTTGTTGTTTTAGCTTGCTTGGTTGTGCTCAGGATACCATACACTCTGATTCTGTTCTCCATGCAGTGGTTGAGAAAGATAGACCAACACCGTCCCTTAAAATTGATAGCAAAATACAAACCTGTCTATGATGCTTATTTTGCTCCATTTAAAGATAACCATCACTAGCTACTGGTTTGGAGTGCTACTACTTGCTCAAGGAGCACTTCTTTTGATATCTTCTCTTCTCTTAAGCATCTGTCCCACCTTAAGCTTGCTTATGTTAACTTTGATTGTCCTACTTATGCTCTGCTATCTCAATTTCATGAGGATCTACAAGAATAATGCCATAACACTGTTAGAAAGTTCTTTTTACATTAATCTCATTCTCTTAACAGCTGGAACACTACGTCTCCAGGAAGAGACTTTTAACTGCACAATCAAGCAGAAAATTCTACTTTCCCTATCAATTGGAATAGCATTTATTACATTTTGTGTAATAGTCATGGGGAACCTGATTTCAAGAAAGCTGAAGAAATATTGTAACAAGGCTGAGAGGACTCTCAGACAGTCAGTATTTCAAATGGAGAGCACTGATGTGATAGAGGATGAATCAGACGGCTATGATAATGGGTATACATGTTACCGTGACTCTGTTTTGAACTAAACTTAAATGAATTTTACAACTAAGAGTACGAACTTCAAGTTCTATTATATTATTATCACTGATTAGCTAGTACTACAGGTGATGTGTTTCAGTAGCTAAACTAAACCTTATTATAAGTGTACAAAGTAGTTATACTGGCTTATAAATTTAGTATGTATACAGATCATAAAAAACTAAAACCAAGCATGTATGAACTTGCCCACAACTTGTACAATTATGGTGTGTACTAATTAATTAGGCCTATACAGCCTAATTACCTGAAGGAGCTTAATAGGGCAACAGGCATTTGTGGATCTTGCAATAATGATCAAAAGTTGTGGATGTTAGTTTTGAATATATCTGATAGCTGATAACATAAAATGTAACCAATAATTTCATAACTGAAACCACAACAGTTAAATGTGACCAGTGTAAACCACATGGAATTCACCCTTGTGGTTTACATAATATCGATTTGTCACTATTCAAATAGCTAAAATCATACCTTTTTTTCTTGAGAACTGAGATACCACATCAGACTGGCTTCTTATCTTCAACCAGTATACATAAACAAGAGTACCTACCTATAGTTTTATAAATCCCTTTCTATAGTTATTTTCCCACAGCTATTTAGAAGTGCTGACAAGACATAAGTACACACAGGTTGCTCTAAATATTGACATCATCAACTATTACAGCAGTAAAAGTGAAGTTAATTTGTACCCCAGCCATAGATGGTTACGTCAGCCTCTGAATTCCAATACATGCACAGTTACTTGCGTAATTCCGTAGTATTAAATATCATAGCCTAGAGATATAGCCACTATATAATATTACATGCTCGCTTACAGATCCCTCCCACTATGTCAAATAGAAGCAGAAATTTTGGGAGGAGCGTGTTTGTTTTATGTCAGCACAAACAGACAGGAGTGATAATCTATGGTTTTGATTCTGTATTTTTCCCAAATTGCTTTGTGCAAGTATTGCAATAATAATATAATTATGATTATGTCATTTTGACACAAGATATCCAGAACCGGAAGTATATCTATATCACCAAAAGTGAAATAAAAGTCTCAAAGCATATTTCATCACTAAATGTGGGCATTCATGTTTATATACCACTTATCAAGTGGTACACTAGCCCTGTGTGGTGTGGTGTTTGGAGATGACACAATCCTTCCTCTAATTGTTTAGGAGACTAATTCAGTATTAACAAACAACATTGTTTGACTTGCTTTGTTCTTGAGAAAAAGAACTGTAAGAGAAAGGGAAAGGGCCTAGCCTCGTTCAAAGTAGGCACCCCTTGTCTAATCACATCTACAATAGGTTCTTTTTGACTGAGGCGAGCTAACAACTATATAAATGCCACCTAAAATTGACACGACCACCAAACAGTTGAAGTAGCATCGTCTAAAGCAGCTAACAAGGACTCAGTCTTCAAATCATTAGCCACAATGAACAAGCAGACAGTTCACAACACTGACTCAGCAGGCAATCTACTAGAGGCTGGTAGTGTGACAAAGTCCGATCTTTCCATGCCAAGAAAATACAAAGTGGTTCTTATTGTTGCTGGTGTAATTGCAGCAGTTGCAGTATGTGCAGCAATAGCTACTGCTGTTGGAACATCACAATCACTTAAGACTCAACTTCACACACAACAGCAAGAAAATGGCATGAACTACAAGGATATAAATACTCCACTAGACGATGACATGGAAGGAAGCGAACAACTGTTTATGAATGTAAGCACATGGTTTTAACATCACTATTATGTTGTATAATTATTAATTAGCCCTTGCACGCATTATCAGGCTCACGAATTGCAAAATTTCATTCTCTATTTATAGGATGCTGACTTTAAGACTGTGGTTAAAAGACAGACTAGCAGAAGTGAGTGGCCATAATTGCTAATAAAATTCAGTTAATAGAATAATATGACTTACTTTCTCCTCACCAGGTAGAGAACTTCGAGGCTGCTATTCCGAAATGTCAAATGAGGTAACTATTATTAATTTTACATGTTATATAGACTGTAAAATGCTATGGCTATTGATTTTTGTGGTCTTTTATTCCTTGCAGACATATCCAGCAGCTAGAATTGTTGGAAGGGGATTCAAATGGACTACAAATGAGCCAGGAGATAAAAATTCTCAGTTAGGTCAGTTTAATAATCATACACCTAGGGAAATCAAATGAAGTCCACTGTTACTGCACGCATGCAGCCCTAATTCATAATATACATAACATACTACCTAGCTATGCGATGTTTGAATTCTGATGCAGATTCAGGCTACCAGACCTCTTGGGTGTGCGCTAACAGTAGTGGAGCATTTGTTGATGGTGGAATGGACTTCAGTTTTTCAGATAAGGCGCTTAATGTTCGTACTTGTGGTTACTATCAAGTCTCAAGCCATGTCTACTTCCAATCTGACAGAACTACCTCAACCAGCACTTCAAAGTACGTCCGCCATGAGCTTATTATTAACAGAAACTGCAAGTATGCACACGAGTCAGACATAGTCATTCTTCGATCTTATTCTTCCCTTGTCTCGACCCCGACAAGCTATGGACGTACAAGTACTCATATCGGAGATGTTGTAAAGATGTGCAAGGATGGTACTATCCGGGTGATTATCCCTAACGACTCTTCCAATCCTTGTTGCCCTTATGGACGCAGTCAGTCTACTTACCTATCGGCTTTCCTGGTCTCTGAAACCTCTTGCAATGCCTCTATATCAATGCCTCAACCAAATAATGAACAATAAACCTATTCAATTAAATTACCCTTAGACATTTTAATTACAACAAACATTGTTATCAAAATTTAATTTGTAAAAAAATACCCACTGCTGTATTATGATTTAATTTCCACTCCATTCTTAATGCACATTAACTTTAGCTTGTAGCTACTATTATTAAATTTTGAACACGAGTCAATCCCTGGCATAATAATATAATATATAACAGTGAGTAATAAGCTTAATTGTGAGCTTACTGTTACCATCAATAATGGTCAATTCACTAGAATTGTAGTTAATAGTTTGATGGTCGTCTCTACTAGTTAATAATCTTTACCTGAGGCCTATATTGGAGATCAGGTGATTAATTATTGTGTAAATAATGACAATATGGATAACATAGATGGTGCTAAACCCACAGTCACATCAGACCAATTAAAAACTTAACTTTGGAATTAAGCTATTTAATTTTACAGCGTTTGTAGCAAAGCTCCATACATGCATTCATGTGATATAGTCCGAGGATATATTATAGGACTAGAAGCACTCCTTAATAGCACACTTATTAGTCACAAATGACAACTAGACAACTGTAACCATTAATTATGGATCTCTACTCAACAAAGAATATTATAAAGTGGATGTACATCATGTTGCTGTAAGAGAAAGCTATGGCTGCAAATTTTACGAAAGATATTGTTTTAATTGAAGAATACACAAGCTTCAATAAATTATGTAACTGTAGCAATTACTGAGAGCACTGACGGGGGACAGGAATAGGGGTGGGGGTTGGAATGGGAAAGGGGGCAGCAGCTCTTCCCCTACTTTTCCTAACATTATGTGACATTTTTGAATCACTGTTTTAGTCCATTAATTTTTGGGCTTTATAGAAAATTTCCCATATGCAATTTGGAGTCACCCCACCATAATTATAGTTCATGATTATTGTACTTCATAGAATGATATGCTAGCTGTAATAAAAAGGGAATGGGTAATGAATCCCTCACACCACCTCTATTTGTATTCAAAGGATAACATACATCACATCGCATAAAATAAGAACGGTAATTTTAGGTGGTGTAAACACTGTAGGCTTTGTTATGTGTCAACGAAAACAGACAGAAGTGATAATCTGATTCCCATAGACTACCCGAGTTGCTTTGAGTCTCAGTACGTAATTCAGCTAGTCTAAAAGGTAAATCCAGACCGGAACAAAAAGAACTGAAAGTGTATATAGTCAAAAGGCTACAGCATGACTTTGTATAACTAGCTTGTTTACGTTGTTGTTGTTATAGCTATCACTTGTCAGTCAGGCACAATAGCTAATCTGATAAGTGAGGGATACACAATATCCTTTTCACTCACAGTTTAGAAAATTGTAATCAATATTTACCAAACATCCTTGTTTGATCTGTTTGTTCTTGAGAAAAGAAACACAAGAGACCAGGAAAACTTTATGCTTATTAAAATTGGAGCCCCTGCTTAATCGAACCTAATGTAGGTTCTTTTTGAGACTATGGATGCCAATAGCTATAAAAGTGCGAACCAAAGCATGGACATTGGACAACACAAACTCAGAACAAGCAAATAAATCTAAAGCTACTAACAAGAACTCAATCTTCAAACTTAACAATCATGAATAAGCAGACAGTTCACAACAACGATTCAGCAGGCAATCTATTAGAGGCTGGTAGAGTGACAAAATCCAATCTCAATTCATCCTCTACAATACCAAGAAAATATAAAGTGATTTTAATTGTTGCTGGGGTACTGGCAACTGTTGCAATTTGTGCATTAGTAGCTATTGCTGTTGGACTATCATTAACTCTTAAGCTTCATATGCAAACATCTGAACATGACATGGAGTATCATGGGGAATTTGATACAGAAAGAAGTGACCAGCTTTTTATGGATGTAAGTTAGAATAGATTCTGACCATTGATGTTTGAATTCATGATCCTATTATGACATTGTTATCTAGTACATTGCCACTAGTCCATCTCACAAACCTCATTCCTCTTATTCTTAATTGTTGTACTACAGGATTCCGAAGCTGAATCTAAGACCATCGCTAAAAGGCAGACAATAGACGGTAAAGCATACCTAATAACTCTTCAGCACCTAATGGTAGCATCATTTGTTGTTTTCTCTCGTAATATTAACAGGTAGACCAGTTCAAGGCTGCTATTCTGTTAAGTCAAGTAAGGTGAGCATTACCAAACAATGTGTCAGTGAATTTGCACTGGGGTAATAAAATACTAGCCATTACTTTCACTATTCCTTTCGTTATGGCTTGTAGACATACCCAGCCGCTCGTATTGCTGGACGGGGCTTTAAATGGACCACAAATGAACCAGGGAGCCAAAATTCTCCCCAAAGTAAGTGTAGTGAGCACACAATCATATGTGGCATTGTATAATACCTCATTGCAACATGTACAGTAGACAGCCTTTAATATATACCCAAGGATCACACTGTACTTTTCTCCTACAGTTTCTGGTTACCAATCTTCTTGGATATGTGCTAACAAGAGTGGAGCATTTGTCGATGGTGGAATGTTTTTCAGCCATAACGATAGGACTCTCAATGTTCCTACTTGTGGCTACTATCAAGTCTCAAGCAATGTCTACTTCCAATCTGACAGAACTGCCTCGACCAGGGCTTATGTCCGCCATGAGCTTATTATTAAGAAAAACTGTAGCTATAAACACGAGTCAGACATAGTCATTCTTCGATCTTATTCATCCCTTGTCACATCCTCTACAAGCTATGGACGCACAACCACTCATATCGGAGATGTTGTAAAAATGTGTGAGGGTGGTACTATCCAGGTGAATATCCCTAATGACTCTTCCAATCCTTGCTGCCCTTATGGACGCAGTCAATCTACATACCTATCAGCATATATGGTTAATGAAACCTCTTGTAGTGCCTCTATACCACAGGATCATCCTCCCATGTAAAATTTATTGATGACTGCTTGACCGATCTGTATTAAGTTTTACTGCACTAGCTATCTGTTATAATAGCTACACAAATACTAAATTTATCCATCTCCATTCTTCACACATAAATTGTTATAATATTATTATTTTGTTCCAATTCTTTGATCATAGCTTGCTATTCAAAATTGCATTTGAAAATAATATATACACTATTTCAGCATCTATGGCTACCTACTGACCTCTCATCATCGTTAATTTGCCACGTACAGTCAGTTACGTATAGGTTCCATAATCTGCATTACCCATGACTGCTGAATCTAACAGCTGCTGTTGATCTGAGGTTGGATAATCAGTTGACATCAATGTTGACATTAACAGACGACAACACACTGAACAATGTTGCTTCAACTTTGTGACTACCAACTTTTTAGCATTTAGCTTGTGACAAGCAACAAATACACCAATAATGACAAATCCAGCTAGTGGAATGGCAAGCACTACAATGATACTTGTCACGTAACGAAAATGATTACTAAATGCACAACACGATGAAAATAGGTGACAAGCAATCACCAGGTGTGTTAGTAGGAGTGTATCCAATACATTCATGTAGGTCTTCTTATAAGGTCGGAGTAAAGACACTATTAAATAAGTGATTAAAACCAGAATGCTCCTGGGTAGCCATGGATCATTGTTGGACCACTGAAGTATGTTCGATACGCCATATACGACAATTACAAGTATTCGTACAAAGAAGTAAAGACCAGATAAGCTTCTCATGTCTCTCCCGCCATCCAGTGTATCTCTAGTGTAGCAATCTTGATAATAAATATCTTCAGTGCAATTGTATCCAGTGTGCACCTGGCTAAGCAACACCTAATCACTTTGAACGGATAAATGATGAACAGAATTGTTGGCAAAACGCAGAATATTAGAAACTCAAAAATTGAGGGGACAGCAAATATAAGATGTTGTGTGCTTGCAAATTTAATTTGATAGCATGAACTCCTCTCGTACGAACTCGCCTGTTATTTGGTAAGTGTAAACAGCCTGGGGTGTCATTAAGAGAAGGCCTTGATACATAAGTCTGCTAAAAGAGAGAAGAAAGAAAGATGCAAAAACATCAATGATATCTCTGCTTGTGTCCCATCCTCTTCTTATTCGCACAAAGCATCTATGAAATGGTCTCCAAAGCAGAACAAGTGGTCTGCAATTATGTCCATGCAGCTCTATGCAGAACCAAGTGATAAACACCAGATAGATTGGATAAATCGCAGAGACGTACCCTAAAACTGTGATGTGGATTGGTTTAAGATAGCTACTAATACAGAATGGAGGAATGAAATAATGAAAAAAACGAAGATTCCATACATCTAGAAGAGAGAGTATTAGGTTCAGTAGCAGTTCAGATCGTGGACTTAAAGAGAGTAGTTCTGGAGAAATACAAATATCACCACCAGCGTAAATACGATCGAATGCCATAACAGTTAACTGGCTGTACATTATGAAACAAGTCATTGGAGCTGACGTTACGCTAATTCTGAACATCAGTAACAGGAAATATAAGGCAGTGATTGGTACAAACTCTATAAGTAAGTAGAGCATTACTCCGTATAAGGTGTTAGTACATTCAGTACATGGTATCTGAACACCAACTGGTATTCCAGTGGGTCCATAACCATCCATGCACTTACCACATACCATTCCATCTCTATTCATTGGCTTACACATGTGATCATTTAAAAGTGATATATTTTGTGGAAGGAGAATGTATTGAGACTGGAACAATTTATAGTGATGAGATTGGAAGTAAGGACAGTGACTAAGTGCCACCAGTCCTGCCTCAGTATCATATGTTGCACAGAATCCAAGCTGCAATGTCGCATTTTGTCCAAAACAGCTAACCCCATAGTAAGAGAAACACTGACATACAGCCGTTTCTGAATTGAAGTAAAACCAAAGCAAGCAATCATGATGGTGGAGTTGAGACTTCTGTTGCATTTGAACAACACCATGATCATTGGGTAACTCTAGAGCTTGAGCACTGCAGCAATTTCTAATAGACACTAAGTTTATGACAAGGACTATCATCACTTTGAGATCCATAGCCAGTTTACTTAACCAAACTCAACTTTTCCTCCAACTTTGTGCTATTGCATGTACGAGATGTTTCATTTAGTGTGCTCAATCACTGTGACTGTTTTGCTCACTGTAGTTACAATAGAGTCTATACGTACACTACTTAGTCTAGCGTTCAATGCCAGCAGGAAAGAATACTTACCATAAATAAGATGACATGCTCTAGCATAATTGGCCACAATTGTAAGAGGGACGTGGTCAACATTTACCCCCTGCCTAGTTGGTGGGCAACTGTGCGAGAGTTGCACACTGCCTACAAAGTGATTATACCCAGCAGTGTAACATACAACCTAATAACCACAAACCTAGAACGAAAAAGAGCAGAAATCATAAAGTATTGGAATAACAGATGATTGAACAAGTTTCTGGGGTGGGCCCCATAAGAAAAATATTTAGGGTGTGTGGCCAGCACACTCACAGAAAAAAACCTCTCATAAAAACCTCTTTTGAGGCAAAGGGAGAGAAAAAAGCCGGACTTAGGAACTGGCACCCCACTATAAACAAGTTCAGTGTTCCAAGCAGCCAGCAGCCGCACTTTCTCGAGCTCCAGAATAGAGTCTGCACACAGTAGGACATCTGGTCGTTTCTTTGGCAACTTCCGCCTGGGAACAACTCCTCGCGAGGCCTACAGCAAAAAACTCGTGCACCTCAGCATATCGGGTGCTCTTCCGTGGACCTGCAGCAGAAAGACTCATCCCAGCATATTAGTTAAAATTTGGCTTTCTGGTAGACAGTGTAAGTTGCCGAGAGTAACTGATTTACTGAGAACCTTTCTTAAATACCACTCACAACATGCAAAACATCCTCACCATGCTGCATGGACCATTCTGTGGCTCCAACAACCTTGCTGTAGACATGCTAACTTGTAAACATGCAGACATAATGCCCAGTAAACAGCCCAGACCTAAATGCACAAGGTAGATACACCGACGGGAGCTTATTTTCTATCTAATTCGTTGCCTCAAACGAGAGAAAATGTATCTAGCTGTAATAAAAGGGGGTGGATAATGAATCCCTCACACCACCTCTCTTTGCATTTAAAGGATATCATGCATCACACTGCATAAAATAAGAACGGTAATTTTTGGTGGTGTAAACACTGTAGGCATTGTTATGTGTCAACGAAAACAGACAGAAGTGATAATCTGACTCCCATAGATTTCCCGAGTTGCTTTGAGTCTCAGTACGTAATTCAGCTAGTCTAAAAGGTAAATCCAGACCGGAACAGAAAGAACTGAAAGTGTATATAGTCAAAAGGTTACAGCATGACTTTGTATACCCAGCTCGGTTACGTTGTTTGTTGTTATAGCTATCACTTGTCAGTCAGGCACAATAGCTAATCTGATAAGTGAGGGATACACAATATCCTTTCACTCACAGTTTAGAAAACTGTAATCAATATTTACCAAACATCCTTGTTTGATCTGTTTTGTTCTTGAGAAAGAAACGCAAGAGACCGGGAAAACTATTAAAATTGGAGCCCCTGCTTAATCGAACCTAATGTAGGTTCTTTTTGAGACTACGGATACCAATAGCTATAAAAGTGTGAACCAAAGCATGAACATTGGACAACACAAACTCAGAACAAGCAAATAAATCTAAAGCTACTAACAAGAACTCAATCTTCAAACTTAGCAATCATGAATAAGCAGACAGTTCACAACAACAATTCAGCAGGCAATCTATTAGAGGCTGGTAGAGTGACAAAATCCAATCTCAAGTCATCCTCTACAATACCAAGAAAATACAAAGTGATTCTAATTGTTGCTGGGGTACTTGCAACTGTTGCAATTTGTGCATTAGTAGCTATTGCTGTTGGACTATCATTAACTCTTAAGCTTCATATGCAAACATCTGAACATGACATGGAGTATCATGGGGAATTTGATACAGAAAGAAGTGACCAGCTTTTTATGGATGTAAGTTAGAACAGATTCTGACCATTGATGTTTGAATTCATGATCATACTATGATACTCTTATGTAGTACATTGCCACTAGTCCACCTCACAAACCTCATTGCTTTTATTCTTAATTGTACTACAGGATTCCGAAGCAGAATCTAAGACTATCGCTAAAAGGCAGACAATAAATGGTAAAGCATACCTAATAACTACTTCAGCACCTAATGGTAGCATCATTTGTTGTTTTCTCTCGTAATATTAACAGGTAAAAGAGTTCAAGGCTGCTATTCTGATACGTCGAATAAGGTGAGCATTACCAAACAATGTGTCAGTGAATTTGTATTGGAGTAGTAAAATACTAGCCATTACTTTCACTATTCCTTTCATTATGGCTTGTAGACATACCCAGCCGCTCGTATTGCTGGACAGGGCTTTAAATGGACCACAAATGAACCAGGGAGCCAAAATTCTCCCCAAAGTAAGTGTAGTGAGCACACAATCATATGTGGCATTGTATAATACTTCATTGCAACAGTAGACAGCCTTTAATATATACCCAAGGATCACATTGTACTTTTCTCCTACAGTTTCTGGTTACCAATCTTCTTGGGTATGTGCTAACAAGAGTGGAGCATTTGTTGATGGTGGAATGTATTTCGTCCATAGAGAAAGGACTCTCTATGTTCCTACTTGTGGCTACTATCAAGTCTCAAGCCATGTCTACTTTCAATCTGACAGAACTGCCTCAACCAATGCTTCAAAGTATGTCCGCCATGAGCTTATTATTAAGAAAAACTGCAAGTATGCACATGAGTCAGACATAGTCATTCTTCGATCTTATTCATCCCTTGTCACATCCTCTACAAGCTATGGACGCACAAGCACTCACATTGGAGATATTGTAAAAATGTGTGATGGTGGTACTATCCAGGTGAATATCCCTAATGACTCTTCCAATCCTTGCTGCCCTTATGGACGCAGTCAATCCACATACCTATCAGCATATATGGTTACTGAAACCTCTTGTAGTGCCTCTATACCACAGGATCATCCTCCCTTGTAAAATTTATTGATGACTGCTTGACCGATCTGTATTAATTTTTACTGCACTATCTGTTATAATAACCACACAAATACTACGTTTATCCATCTCCATTCTTCACACATAAATTGTTTTATTACTGACATTAATTTTGTTCCAATTCATTGACCATAGCACTACTTGCTATTCAAAATTGCATGCAAAAATAATATATACACTATTTCAGCCTCTATGGCTACCTACTGATCTCTCATCATCGTTAATTTGCCACGTACAGTCAGTTATGTATAGGTTCCATAATCTGCATTACCCATGACTGCTGAATCTAACAGCTGCTGTTGATCTGAGGTTGGATGATCAGTTGACATCAATGTTGACATTAACAGACGACAACACGCTGAACAATGTTGCTTCAACTTTGTGACTACCAACTTTTTAGCATTTAGCTTGTGACAAGCAACATATACACCAATAATGACAAATCCAGCTAGTGGAATGGCAAGCACTACAATGATACTTGTCACATAACGAAAATGATTACTAAATGCACAACACGATGAAAATAGGTGACAAGCAATCGCCAGGTGTGAGTGTATCCAATACATTCATGTAGGTCTTCTTATAAGGTCAGAGTAAAGACACTATTAAACAAGTGATTAAAACCAGAATGCTCCTGGGTAGCCATGGATCATTGTTGGACCACTGAAGTATGTTCGGTACGCCATATACGACAATTACAAGTACTCGTACAAAGAAGTAAAGACCAGATAAGCTTCTCATGTCTCTCCCGCCATCCAGTGTATCTCTGTAGCAACCTTGATATTTTTCAACAAATATCTTCAGTGCAATTGTATCCAGTTTGCACCTGGCTAAGCAACGCCTAATCACTTTGAATGGATAAATGATGAGCATAATTGTTGGCAAAACGCAGAATATTAGAAACACGAAAATTGAGGGGACAGCAAATATAAGATGTTGTGTGCTTCCAAATTTAATACCAAGATCAATTGATAGCATGAACTCCTCTCGTACGAACTCGCCTGTTATTTGGTAAGTGTAAACAGCCTGGGGTGTCATTAAGAGAAGGCCTTGATACATAAGTCTGCTAAAAGAGAGAAGAAAGAAAGATGCAAAAACATCAATGATATCTCTGCTTGTGTCCCATCCTCTTCTTATTCGCACGAAACATCTATGAAATGGTCTCCAAAGCAGAACAAGTGGTCTGCAATTATGTCCATGTAGCTCTATGCAGAACCAAGTGATAAACACCAGATAGATTGGATAAAACGCAGAGACGTACCCTAAAACTGTGATGTGGATTGGTTTAAGATAGCTACTAATACAGAATGGAGGAATGAAATAATGAAGAAAACGAAGATTCCATACATCTAGAAGAGAGAGTATTAGGTTCAGTAGCAGTTCAGATCATGGACTTAAAGAGAGTAGTTCTGGAGAAATACAAATATCACCACCAGCGTAAATACGATCGAATGCCATAACAGTTAACTGGCTGTACATTATGAAACAAGTCATTGGAGCTGACGTTACGCTTATTCTGAACATCAGTAACAGGAAATATAAGGCAGTGATTGGTACAAACTCTATAAGTAAGTAGAGCATTACTCCGTATAAGGTGTTAGTACATTCAGTACATGGCATCTGAACACCAACTGGTATTCCAGTGGGTCCATAACCATCCATGCACTTACCACATACCATTCCATCTCTATTCATTGGCTTACACATGTGATCATTTAAAAGTGATATATTTTGTGGAAGGAGAATGTATTGAGACTGGAACAATTTATAGTGATGAGATTGGAAGTAAGGACAGTGACTAAGTGCCACCAGTCCTGCCTCAGTATCATATGTTGCACAGAATCCAAGCTGCAATGTCTCATTTTGTCCAAAACAGCTAACCCCATAGTAAGAGAAACACTGACATACAGCCGTTTCTGAATTGAAGTAAAACCAAGCAAGCAATCATGATGGTGGAGTTGAGACTTCTGTTGCATTTAAACAACACCATGATCATTGGGTAACTCTAGAGCTTGAGCACTGCAGCAATTTCTAATAGACACTAAGTTTATGACAAGGACTATCATCACTTTGAGATCCATAGCCAGTTTACTTAATCAAACTCAACTTTTCCTCCAACTTTGTGCTATTGCATGTACGAGATGTTTCATTTAGTGTGCTCAATCACTGTGACTGTTTTGCTCACTGTAGTTACAATAGAGTCTATACGTACACTACTTAGTCTAGCGTTCAATGCCAGCAGGAAAGAATACTTACCATAAATAAGATGACAATGTGTATCTTATACTTCCCCTTATTCATTACTTATATCTTGCCTTGTCTAAATGGTTGAATCATGATTGCTACAAGTATATACTAAGATTAAAATACAGGATCCTCCATATCACTGTGCATGGTGTCTATCCCTTGCGTGACCCAAATTCCAGTCACAAACAAAGTTCTCCCCCATGCTAGCAAAAATGTTTAAGCATCCATGCCAGGAGTGCTTATACAAGAGACTAACTGTATTACCAATTCCTTCCCCCACTACCCCCACCCTCCACCAAATACCTTTAATTGTATGTATCATTGTCTCATTCTCATTCAAGACTGACAGTGGAACCCCACTTAACAGACACCCCCCAACCACGGACAATGTGATACAGATATCCGGACCGTACATTCAAACCCCTTCAACAGTGGACATCCTGCTATTCAGTATAACTAACTTTAACTACATGCAATTGGAATAATTATAGCCCAGATATGCCTTGTCTGAGGATTAAAAATAATTTAGTACAATCAATTTGATTGTCTGGACATAGTCTTGCTCTAGCATAATTGGCCACAATTGTAAGAGGGACGTGGTCAACATTTACCCCCTGCCTGGTTGGTGGGCAACTGTGCGAGAGTTGCACACTGCCTACAAAGTGATTATACCCAGCAGTGTAACATACAACCTAATAACCACAAACCTAGAACGAAAGAGAGCAGAAATCATAAAGTATTGGAATAACAGATGATTGAACAAGTTTCTGGGGTGGGCCCTATAAAAAAAAAATATTTAGAGTGTGTGGCCAGCACACTCACAGAAAAAAACCTCTCATAAAAACCTCTTTTGAGGAAAAGGGAGAGAAAAAAACCGGACTTAGGAACTGGCACCCCACTATAAACAAGTTCAGTGTTCCAAGCAGCCAGCAGCCACACTTTCTCGAGCTCCGGAATAGAGTCTGCACACAGTAGGACATCTGATTGCTTCTTTGGCAACTTCAGCCTGGGAACAATTCTTTGCGAGGCCTACAGCAAAAAACTCGTGCACCTCAGCATATCGGGTGCTCTTCCGTGGACCTGCAGCAGAAAGACTCACCCCAGCATATTAGTTAAAAATTTGGCTTTCTGGTAGACAGTGTAAGTTGCCGAGAGTAACCGATTTACTGAGAATCTTTCTTAAATACCACTCACAACATGCAAAACATCCTCACCATGCTCCATTCCCATTGGACCATTCTGTGGCTCCAACAGCCTTGCTGTAAACATGCTAACTTGTAAACATGCAGACATAATGCCCAGTAAACAGCCCAGACCTACATGCACAAGGTAGACACACCGACAGGAGTTTATTTTCTATCTAATTCGTTGCCTCAAATGAGAGAAAATATATCTAGCTGTAATAAAAGGGGGTGGATAATGAATCCCTCACACCACCTCTCTTTGCATTTAAAGGATAACATGCATCACACTGCATAAAATAAGAACGATAATTTTAGGTGGTGTAAACACTGTATAGGCATTGTTATGTGTCAACGAAAACCAGTGGTGTATCCAGAATTGTGGGGATACCCGGGCACTTATACACTAAGCTAGCATAATGGTAATACAGCAGTAGATTCTGTGCTATTTTAGTATTGAAACAGTAACCTAAATCACATTTATGCCTGGCTATTGATTTTTTTTTTTACCAGGGCACAGACAAACTTTACCAGGGCCTATGCCCTGGTAGGCCCTGGTGTAGCTACGCCACTGACGAAAACAGACAGAAGTGATAATCTGACTCCCATAGATTTCCCGAGTTGCTTTGAGTCTCAGTACGTAATTCAGCTAGTCTAAAAGTTAAATCCAGACCGGAACAGAAAGAACTGAAAGTGTATATAGTCAAAAGGCTACAGCATGACTTTGTATACCCAGCTTGGTTACGTTGTTTGTTGTTATAGCTATCACTTGTCAGTCAGGCACAATAGCTAATCTGATAAGTGAGGGATACACAATATCCTTTCACTCACAGTTTAGAAAACTGTAATCAATATTTACCAAACATCCTTGTTTGATCTGTTTTATTCTTGAGAAAAGAAATGCAAGAGACCGGGGAAAATTTATGCTTATTCAAATTGGAGCCCCTGCTTAATCAAACCTAACGTAGGTTCTTTTTGGGACTACGGATACCAATAGCTATAAAAGTGCGAACCAAAGCATGGACATTGGACAACACAAACTCAGAACAAACAAATAAATCTAAAGCTGCTAACAAGAACTCAATCTTCAAACTTAACAATCATGAATAAGCAGACAGTTCACAACAACAATTCAGCAGGCAATCTATTAGAGGCTGGTAGAGTGACAAAATCCAATCTCAAGTCATCCTCTACAATACCAAGAAAATACAAAGTGATTCTAATTGTTGCTGGGGTACTTGCAACTGTTGCAATTTGTGCATTAGTAGCTTTTGCTGTTGGACTATCATTAACTCTTAAGCTTCATATGCAAACATCTGAACATGACATGGAGTATCATGAGGAATTTGATACAGAAAGAAGTAACCAGCTTTTTATGGATGTAAGTTAGAACAGATTCTGACAATTGATGTTTGAATTCATGATCATACTATGATACTCTTATGTAGTACATTGCTACTAGTCCACCTCACAAACCTCATTGCTCTTATTCTTAATTGTACTACAGGATTCCGAAGCAGAATCTAAGACTATCGCTAAAAGGCAGACAATAAATGGTAAAGCATACCTAATAGCTACTTCAGCACCTAATGGTAGCATCATTTGTTATTTTCTCTTGTAATATTAACAGGTAAAAGAGTTCAAGGCTGCTATTCTGATATGTCGAATAAGGTGAGCATTACCAAACAATGTGTCAGTGAATTTGTATTGGAGTAGTAAAATACTAGCCATTACTTTCACTATTCCTTTCATTATGGCTTGTAGACATACCCAGCCGCTCGTATTGCTGGACAGGGCTTTAAATGGACCACAAATGAACCAGGGAGCCAAAATTCTCCCCAAAGTAAGTGTAGTGAGCACACAATCATATGTGGCATTGTATAATACTTCATTGCAACAGTAGACAGCCTTTAATATATACCCAAGGATCACATTGTACTTTTCTCCTACAGTTTCTGGTTACCAATCTTCTTGGGTATGTGCTAACAAGAGTGGAGCATTTGTTGATGGTGGAATGTATTTCGTCCATAGAGAAAGGACTCTCTATGTTCCTACTTGTGGCTACTATCAAGTCTCAAGCCATGTCTACTTTCAATCTGACAGAACTGCCTCAACCAATGCTTCAAAGTATGTCCGCCATGAGCTTATTATTAAGAAAAACTGCAAGTATGCACACGAGTCAGACATAGTCATTCTTCGATCTTATTCATCCCTTCTCACATCCTCTACGAGCTATGGACGCACAAGCACTCACATTGGAGATGTTGTAAAAATGTGTGATGGTGGTACTATCCAGGTGAATATCCCTAATGACTCTTCCAATCCTTGCTGCCCTTATGGACGCAGTCAATCCACATACCTATCAGCATATATGGTTACTGAAACCTCTTGTAGTGCCTCTATACCACAGGATCATCCTCCCTTGTAAAATTTATTGATGACTGCTTGACCGATCTGTATTAATTTTTACTGCACTATCTGTTATAATAACCACACAAATACTACGTTTATCCATCTCCATTCTTCACACATAAATTGTTATATTACTGACATTAATTTTGTTCCAATTCATTGACCATAGAAATACTTGCTATTCAAAATTGCATGCAAAAATAATATATACACTATTTCAGCCTCTATGGCTACCTACTGATCTCTCATCATCGTTAATTTGCCACGTACAGTCAGTTATGTATAGGTTCCATAATCTGCATTACCCATGACTGCTGAATCTAACAGCTGCTGTTGATCTGAGGTTGGATGATCAGTTGACATCAATGTTGACATTAACAGACGACAACACACTGAACAATGTTGCTTCAACTTTGTGACTACCAACTTTTTAGCATTTAGCTTGTG
Organism: Stappiaceae bacterium; assembly: GCA_964291365.2. Classification (GTDB taxonomy): domain Bacteria; phylum Pseudomonadota; class Alphaproteobacteria; order Rhizobiales; family Stappiaceae; genus JBDWFY01. The sequence continues at coordinate 47,615 of OZ220043.1, read as the reverse complement.
GCAAGCAACAAACACACCAACAATGAAAAATCCAGCTAGTGGAATGGCGAGCACTACAATGATACTTGTCACGTAACGAAAATGATTACTAAATGCACAACACGATGAAAATAGGTGACAAGCAATTGCCAGGTGTGTTAGTAGAAGTATATCCAATACATTCATGTAGGTCTTCTTATAAGGTCGGAGTAAAGACACTATTAAACAAGTGATTAACACCAGAATGCTCCTGGGTAGCCATGGATCATTGTTGGACCACTGAAGTATGTTCGATACGCCATATACGACAATTACAAGTACTCGTACAAAGAAGTAAAGACCAGATAAGCTTCTCATGTCTCTCCCGCCATCCAGTGCATCCTTGTAGCAACCTTGATACTTTTCAACAAATATCTTCAGTGCAATTGTATCCAGTTTGCACCTGGCTAAGCAACGCCTAATCACTTTGAATGGATAAATGATGAGCAGAATTGTTGGCAAAACGCAGAATATTAGAAACACGAAAATTGAGGGGACAGCAAATATAAGATGTTGTGTGCTTGCAAATTTAATACCAAGATCAATTGATAGCATGAACTCCTCTCGTACGAACTCGCCTGTTATTAGATAAGTGTAAACAGCCTGGGGTGTCATTAAGAGAAGGCCTTGATACATAAGTCTGCTAAAAGAGAGAAGAAAGAAAGATGCAAAAACATCAATGATATCTCTGTTTGTGTCCCATCCTCTTCTTATTCGCACGAAACATCTATGAAATGGTCTCCAAAGCAGAACAAGTGGTCTGCAATTATGTCCATGTAGCTCTATGCAGAACCAAGTGATAAACACCAGACAGATTGGATAAAACGCAGAGACGTATCCTAAAACTGTGATGTGGATTGGTTTAAGATAGCTACTAATACAGAATGGAGGAACGAAATAATGAAAAAAACGAAGATTCCATACATCTAGAAGAGAGAGTATTAGGTTCAGTAGCAGTTCAGATCGTGGACTTAAAGAGAGTAGTTCTGGAGAAATACAAATATCACCACCAGCGTAAATACGATCGAATGCCATAACAGTTAACTGGCTGTACATTATGAAACAAGTCATTGGAGCTGATGTTACGCTAATTCTGAACATCAGTAACAGGAAATATAAGGCGGTGATTGGTACAAACTCTATAAGTAAGTAGAGCATTACTCCGTATAAGGTGTTAGTACATTCAGCACATGGCATCTGAACACCAACTGGTATTCCAGTGGGTCCATAACCATCCATGCACTTACCACATACCATTCCATCTCTATTCATTGGCTTACACATGTGATCATTTAAAAGTGATATATTTTGTGGAAGGAGAATGTATTGAGACTGGAACAATTTATAGTGATGAGATTGGAAGTAAGGACAGTGACTAAGTGCCACCAGTCCTGCCTCAGCATCATATGTTGCACAGAATCCAAGCTGCAATGTTGCATTTTGTCCAAAACAGCTAACCCCATAGTAAGAGAAACACTGACATACAGCCGTTTCTGAATTGAAGTAAAACCAAAGCAAGCAATCATGATGGTGGAGTTGAGACTTCTGTTGCATTTGAACAACACCATGATCATTGGGTAACTCTAGAGCTTGAGCACTGCAGCTATTTCTAATAGACACTAAATTTATGACAAGGACTATCATCACTTTGAGATCCATAGCCAGTTTACTTAACCAAACTCAACTTTTCCTCCAACTTTGTGCTATTGCATGTACAAGATGTTTCATTTAGTGCGCTCAATCGCTGTGACTGTTTTGCTCACTGTAGCTACAATAGAGTCTATACACTACTTAGTCTAGCGTTCAATGCCAGCAGGAAAGAATACTTACCATAAATAAGATGACAATGTGTATCTTATACTTCCCCTTATTCATTACTTATAACTTGCCTTGTCTAAATGGTTGAATCATGCTACATGTACTAAGATTATAATACAAGATCCTCCATATCACTGTGCATGGTATCTATCCCTTGCATGACCCAAATACCAGTTTCAAACTCAAACTCAAAGTTCTCCCCCATACTAGCAAAAATGTTTAAGCATCCATGCCAGGGGTGCTTATACAAGAGACTAACTGTATTACCAATTCCTTCCCCCACTACCCCCACCCTCCACCAAAATACCTTTAATAGAGCCATGTATGTATCATTGTCTCATTCAAGACTGACAGTGGAACTCCACTTAATGGACACTCCCCAACCACAGACAATGTGATATAGATATCCAGACCATACATTCAAACCCCTTCAACAGTGGACATCCTGCTATTCCGTATAACTAACTTCAACTACATGCAGTTGGAATATAGCCCAGATATGCCTTGTCTGAGGGTTAAAAATAAATTTCTTATTAGTACAATCGATTTGATCGTCCATAGTCTTGCTCTAGCATAATTAGCCACAATTGTTTGTAAGAGGGACGTGGTCAACATTTACTCGCTGAACAAAGGACACCTCACTATAAAAGATAAAATCTTTGGTCCCAGTGGTGTCTGTTTTAGAGAGACTCCAGTGTAATTACAACATAGCTAATAATTATTGTAGACAATTTCACAAAAAAGTAAGTAGCTAAATAGGGCGGGCTCAGCCACCCAAACTAAACAGAAAAAGAAACATACTTGTCACATGCAAGTTCCAACCAATGCATGGTACTTCGATGCTTTACATCCTCCAAATCAGTGAGTATCAGCCGTCTCAGCACCAATCAGACCCACCATGGGCCATGTCAGATCATGGGGAGCCGGATCACGTGACTCGAATACCACTTTTAATTACGCACTTAACTTACATTCGTGCGCGCTAATAATATTATGGTATGATAGTACAGTCAATAAAGTGGGTGTGGCTCAATGCTGCATTATCTCAACGTTCTAGTCTTAGCTTACATGCCATATCCACGTGCTTTCGATTGTGTAGCTATCTATAGCTAGCCTCGTTCCCAGGCTCCTCCCAGTTTTTCAATGTTGCACGCAGAAAAACAGCGTGCAACATTGAAAAGCTGGGAGGAGCCTGGGGACGAGGCTAATCTATAGCTATCTGGCTAGTCCATACTTAGACGTACTAGCTACTGATCAGCCGGAAGTCACGGAAGTCGGAAGTCATGATGCAAACATGCGTGGGTGATTGTTGGGGGTGCACCTCTTCAAGTTAGGGCTGGTTGAGTGACTCCAAATGTACAGATATGCGATAATATGTCGCTGTCAATCACTCCGAGAGGAAGTGCTTACATGAGTCATGTGGTAAAGTCATCAGCAGACTCGAAGCACCTGGGTCATAGTAGTCAATGAAAGATTCTTGGTGAGTCAGGGCACTGTAAATTTTTGCTAGAATTAAATGAAGATTAGCTAGTTAGCCAGTATGTGGAGATTTGTACTTGTATCATTAATTTTATTAGATTCTGATAATAACTACAGTTGGCTATCAAGATTATCATGAGGCTGTTCTACACAGCAGTGCTGTTTAGTCTTTGCTCTCTTGCCGCTCTCCTCCGGAATTCTGAGGAGGTGGAGCCACTGAACATTCTATTTGTTGTCTCTTTTGGTCAGTCTGGTTTCAACTCATCTGGAGTCATACCAGCTGCTAATATAGCACTAGAAGACATCTACGACGCAGGGATACTGCCTGGGTACAATTTGACATATGACAAAGTGAGAGATTCAGAGGTCAGTAATGTCACCAAATTTATGTTTATTTCTGCATGAATGCATGAATGCTGTAGTATCAAAGCTGCATGATCCTGTCATACTAGCTAGGTATACAGCTTAATAACTATCCACAATACTGCTATGTGCTATAAGAAACGATATCAATAGAACAACTACATATAATATGACATTGTAATTGTTGTATAGTACATCATACTATGGAATGTATGTATATAGCAATCCTACAAGTGCCTAGTTATGACTATCATGTCCCTTTCCCTCTCTATCAAAAGTACACACACATGCACACATCAGCATTATTTACATTAAACATGTCGTGATCTAAAATTTATGGTAACATCTTCAACTTCAAAGTATTGTGAGGTTGTATTTGAATGAAGGTAGTGCCCACAATATGTCTTATTATGGTATTGTTAGCCAATCCAAATTTATGTGCATGGACTACATACAGCACAGATTGCATTCGGATGGTACATCAACTTTGAGAAATGTTTACCTTCAGAGTCCATTAGGGTATTGTGACTAAAATAAGAGGGTATACTTATACTTTGCAGCAGCCAGTAATTACCGTGGGGATGTTTTCCCAATATAAAAATTAATGATCACAAACATGATTTACAGTGTGTGTGCATGTGCATGTGCATGCATTTATACATTGCATGAGTGTGTATGGGTTTATGTTTGCTGCATGTTTGGTGCAGTCATACTCTTTCAATATGGAAGCACTAGTCCCCTGCATGATAAGGGCACCAAAACAAGTCTTTAAGTACCTAGCCACACACAGGAAAATAAATGGCAATGAGCCAACCTACTGTGACCATGCAGAGCCAAGTTACATGAGAGTCTGGCTCTTGAGAGCTTGGAGGAAGTGGCCTAAATAGAGGCCATTAATTTGTAATTTGTGCTTAGAAACAAGTAGCCATAATTGCATTGTATGGTATTATTCTGCAGTGTAACCGTGGGCGATCTCTGGATGCATTCTTCGATGGAATCCAGTCAGACCCAGTGAAGCTAGCAGTGGTGGGCTGTGGGTGCTCACCAGCTACCGAGCCAGTTGCCGAAATCAGTCATCGATGGAATATTTCCCAGGTATATTCAGTGGCGTAGCCAAGGGCGGGCCTGGTAGTAGGGCCTAAGCCCTACCAATCATCATCCAGGTCCTAGCATTTAACATTCTTTGCCATGCATATCAACAAGATTTTATGGAATACAACTGTTTGATAGTGAATAATACTACTATTATTCACTGTCAATCGGTTGGTGTAACAAGAGCGAACACTGAGCTTGCTACATATGCTAGATTCCCCAACCAAGAACCTCAACAAATAAGTGTTGATTATGGCATGCATGAATGCACACATAAACATGTTCCGGGAAGAGAGCCTATAGGCACAGCCTTTTTTCCCAACATGCAAATAAAAAGAGTGGGAAATGATCGATGCTGAGATAGATTTTTCACTTGCACTACTGTGTTCATGTGCATTACAGATTTGTATGCGCTAAAGTACAGTACAATAAATGCCGGTATAATATTATGTGTGTGTGTGTGATCACACTCATTAATATTACTACTACATTCACTTAATTGGCAATGGAATGTCGATCTGCCATACTATAGCAATTTAGTCATGATTAGTGTACATAGTACCACTCCCTTGGACATGTGATCTACCTGAGTCATAATTTAACCAATTCACATTGAAACCTCAACTCTCATGACATTGAGGGAGTTCTTTCTTTACCAATACCTACCCATTGATCTTGCATTCCAGGGCCATACTGAAACAAACTAATTAAGACAGAGACTGAGTAAAAATACATGCAAGTGTGGTGCTCCAATGATTGGCCTTTGAATGTGATACATACCCCCCCTCCCCCGGATAACATGCAGCTGCTGTATAGTAATTATGCCTACTGTGCTTGGTAGGGTACCCTTGTTTTAATCCAGGATAAAATAATTATGAATATAGCCCATTAAATCACAGTTGTGTGGTGTGGTACTCACTGAGTGTATAGCACATGTATATACATTGTAATGTACAAACAGTCTTAGAAAGCAAGATAGAGCATTTGTATAATGTATACCACTTCAAAGGCAGAAACTGCTGAGTCTAGCAAGGCAACCTTACAATCATTGACAACAATATGACCAATTAAGAGGGTTGCTAAGTGTAATCAGCTGCCAAGTGGAGAAAACACACAACTGCAACAAACACCATATCAATGTCATTAGTGAAGCCCCTGGAACTGGTCTGTAATAACACCTACCAGTAAGCAGCAGCCTGTATTCAGCATGTGACAGGGCAGTCAGCTGTGGTCCAGCCTTTAGCTTCCATTCTTGGGACTATTTACCAACCAGCATTCCCCACAATCGCCAAGAATTGGCCCACATAGCCTCACTTTCTAGTGCTCCGTTTATCCAATTCTCATGAGTATAGCTAAGTAATGTAGGACAGGTTTTAAACGTGTAGTTTAATGATTGCATTTTACGCTAGCTAGTCAAACCATATAATTGCACTGTTCTACTTACTTGATCCCATCTCGTATTCTTGTCAGTTTGTAAATCACTAAATTCTAGCTTAGGGAATAGCCACAATAATTATTTACTGTCGTAACTAAACCCGGTAATGTTGCAAGTGTTGAGAAGCTTAATAATTAGTGAACACCTTCTAGATATCCTACGCATCAACACTGGCTGCTTTAAGTGACAGATCAAGATTTCGAAGATATTTCAGGAACAATTTGCCAATAGCAGCCCCTGCTCTACGATCAACAATGGATCACTTCAAATGGACAAGAATTGCTTTACTAACACAGGATGAGAGCCTTTTTACTGTGGTAAATGCATATACATGTACTAATAATAGAATTAAATACTGTAACAGTAACCCAGCATCTATTATTGGCTGCCAATAGCAAACTTTTTATACCCATATATGCACATCGATTGTCTTTTATGAATTTGCAGGCTGAATCAACGTTTAGAAGTGAGTTGGAACCAGCAGGCATAACTGTTGTGAGTCGCACATTCAAGACTACAGAAGATCCGGTTGATGCCATAAAAGATTTGTTTGTAAGACATCCATACAATGTCATGATTTATTTATCTGTGCACTGCTGCACTACAATACTGAGATAGCTGTTGGTTAATTTTACTGTTTAGGTACTAGCTGAAGTGTTTGGGAAAACACTTCATGCCAATATTGTAAGACTTTAAGAGAGGTAAAACTCAACCATAGCTAAATTTAGATCTTGTCAGCCTAATTTGGATGCCATAAAATTTCATGCTACCAACATGCCAGCAAGACCCTTAACCACAATGTAGTGATGTGGATATCAACCACAATATGGTTTCTGTTCAATGCATATGGTTGCTAGTACAATGTATAATATGTCCTGATACAGAAAACAGTAATAACATACACTAAGGTTAATACAGAACTCAGCTTTGAAATCCTTAAAAATTTTGTTTATCACTTGTAGGGTCAAGACTATCGTATTTTCTTCCTTAATTCATTTTCTGGACTTGCAAGAAGAATCATTTGCTACGTATGTCATATTCTGGGCTGTTCTCAGTGATCTATATAATATGTATATAACATAATATTATATACACAGGCACATAGCCAAAACTTTACATTTCCAAGATACGTTTTCATGGCATATGACTGGTTTCCACCAAATTGGTGGACTTTTGAACGATCACAAATTAAAGTGGACTGTTCAGATGAAGATTTGACAAATTTTATCGAGAGGTCATTGTCCTTTCAATGGCGACCTGTTCCTGATGATGACAATGTCACAACAGATACCGGGAAGGTAAGATGATAAATTTTATTAGCCCATGTTTATATTGTTGAGAGAAACAACTTCAACATATCAATGAAATTCGATTGAGAATCTAATTCACGGATTGTATAGTGTTAGTATTCATATTCCTTACTACATAAATTACATCCACTGTAGCATAACACTCATGCAGGTGGATCAGCCTTTACAATTAACAAATCTCATTCATCTGCATGAACACTCATAGTGAGCAGCCACTAGGATGGTTCTGCTAGATTTGGGATTGGTTATGGCCTCCAAAATTTTCATGAAACACCAAAAGATTTCCCTTCCAGGAATGCTTCAGTCACATACTCCATATATAGGGTGCATTTATATAGGTTCAAAATATACCCACCCCATATATGCACAAGTACATCCTGTACATGCACTATTCTGATGCTTACTTGTCCCATCTTGCTGCTGATCTAGCTACATATAGCATAATATTATGCACTGCTTACTGCACAACTACAGGAAGCACGCATACTATGCATGCAATACGCGTACGTGTACTATACGTAGGGTACTGATCTGTACTGTGCTGTCGAGTTAGTCTCTGTGACTGGAACATCGACCTGTCGTTTTTGTCTACTATCGAGGTCGAGAGTCGATCTCCGTGATTGAGGCACGGGCATAGACCGTGCCTTGTTATACTGACGACCTTTTACCATATGAACCATTTACTATATTCAGCTACCGAGGATGTGGTGAAAGTTGTTCATATACAGTCTAAAGGGTTTGTCAACTTCCTTTGGCTTTGTGCACTAGCATGCTCTAAGCATGCCCCCAGTACAGCGACACTCTTCTTACATGTAGGGATCAATACCACTGATTTAGTACCCCAATTTTTATGGAGTCAACCTTTCTATAATATTAATAATATTATGCACAATACACACAGTCTTTGGTGGAGTTTGAAGAAGAATATGAGAGAAGAGGCAGGACAGGTGGCTATAACACCATCACTCATGGCATCAGGCTTTACGATGGACTATGGGCACTTGCATTTGCACTGAATCGCACAATGACTATGGTCAATAGTGGAAATATTGATGGAACTAGATGCCAGAATGCTTCAGGCTCACTGGTGCCTCTGCACAACTTTACATACAGTAATGAGTTGATGGGATGCCTAATTCAGTGGAGTCTACATGAAACAAACTTTTCAGGACTAACAGTGAGTCTTAGAACAATACTAACTTAACTTCAGCATATCAACGAATATAAATTTATGCTATATACAAACAATTATAAATGTTCAGTGTACAACTTTCTGATGTTTTGATTAGATGCCAGCTCTTAGACTAGTCATCCCTGAGCAAGTTATACACCAAGGGATGGCTAGACTATCTAATCAAAATGTTGGCAATGTGGACATAGAACACATGATTAAAATACGTAGCTACTGCAACTGAGAATGATATCATTGCCTCTTGCACACAGGGAAATGTCAGATTCAATGAAAATGGAACTCGTATTTATCCCAATGTCAGAGTTTTGCAATATCAACGAAAAGGTAAAAATTGAATAACAGCAGCAGTTTGACAATAAATACTACTGGTAGCTTCCTACAAGAATTGTGTATGTTTCACTAAATATAATGTGAATCTTGCTTAATGGACACCTCACAACTACGGATACCTGCGATATAACGGATAATTCTGAATGTCCAGACTGCATGCATCTCAATAGACTTCAATATATTCAAACCCTCTCAACGGCAGACACCCCGCTATTCCGTGTAACAGACACTAAATTTGGTCCCGTTTGAGCCTGCATGTGCAATAGTGAACAACCTTGCATAACGGACAATCAAAAAGTAGCATACCCACCATTAAAAAAATAATTGGTAAGTATCAGCTACCAGGGTTTCATCTAGAGGGGGGGGGGGGGGGGGGGGAAGCTTCCCCCCCAAACTGCCCAACTTCCCCCCCAAAGGAAAAAGAGAAGGAAAGAGAAAAGGGGGAGAGAGAGAGAAAGAGGGAGAGGGAGAGAGAGAGAGAGGGAAATGGGAGAGAGCATATATTATTTGGGTATTATGATATATGTAAGTAACATTTCCCTAATAATTACTAATATCAAGTTAATGTATAAGAACACATTATGTACTCATGGGGAGCAAATGTACGTGAAAGTGCCACACCCCCTTCTACCCCAAATAAAATTTTCTGGATGAAACCCTGGCTACCTAGAGTTGTGATAAAGCCCAGATACGTATGTCCCTCATTCTTGTCTAAGGGCTAAATCTCTTATCAATATAATCAGTTTCATTATGCATAGTCTTGCTCCATCATAATTGGCCACGACTGTAAGCGGAATTTCATAGATAATTAAGACTGCATGCATAAATGTAATCACAGTCTTAGTTATCTATGATTGCATGCAACAGTTATCATAGAGAACAGAACAGTTAATGGTTTATGGTTTGTTTATGGTTGTGATTTATGGTTTGTCATTTATGGTTTATGGTTACAGCATATATATATATGTTTATCAGAAAACAATAACAGTTTAAGATTATGTTGATGGGCCATCCCAGAACCTTGAAAATTTTGTATTGTAACCTGTGCATTGGCTCTACTGTATGGCAGTGGTGCCAAGTTTTGTGTTTCTAAGATTTTGTGGTGCCAACAACAACAGAGAATAACGACCATAATTGGCACCGTTCCATGCACACTACACGCAGCCATGAATATCAAGCTCAAGAGATCTCAGATTGAAATCGAAAGTCAATGTCAAAATAGAGCATCAAAATGGATTAGAGGACTTGTTGCTAGCTATACTCATGGGTGCCAGCCTTGATTCTGGCCCCACCCCCTGTCTCTTGTGCGTGTTTGAGTGCATGCACTATAGCTGCAGTTGTGTTGTACTAGTATGGCTTTGCTAAGTCTAGTTAGTTATTGTTTTCAATTAAGGTTCTTTTCATCGAATCTAATTAGTTTTAGTTTTTAATTAAGGAGTAGTGGATCATTTTGCTTAGTTTTAGTAATTGGATAAATGGTCTACTAACAGTCGTTTTAGTTTAGTTAACTAACTAAAATGAGCTGATTTGTGCCATTTTCTTTTAGTTTAGTATATGGTATGGTTTGATGCAATTTTACTAGTTTTAGTTTTTAATTATGAAAGGCATAGCACACTTATCTAATTTTAGTAATTATAATTAAGCCATAAATTAGGCAAAACTAAGGGGGTTTTAGTATTAGTTTTGATTACCTAGTACAACACTAACTACTGCAGTCACAAACTTTCATGGGCAGAAATTTTGGTGACTGCCACATAAATACAAATACACTGAGTATTATGATTCAATTTAGGCAGTGTTTTAAAAAAAAAGGTGCCACTGTAACAGCTTTAGGGGTGCTAGTAGTGTGGTTTATATTCGACACCCTAGGGTGTACAAATCCAAGCACCCCATGGTGCTGTATTAACACCTGATTAGGCTTTTGTAAATTATGCTAAAATTTTGGCCTATAATGCTATTCTCAAATTCCCAGATAATGGCCCTATAATGCTCAAGGTATTGGCATTATTCTTGTCAAATTGATACAAAAAAAAAAGAAAAAAAAGGAACATGACATCAGTTATCTATTATTGTATTGGAGCATTACAGAGGTCTCTATGTAGTCTTCCATACAGCGTGCTTGTCTTTCTGTGAAGCTGTTTGTAGTTATATAGTATGATGTCATTCACTCAGGGTCAAAGGTTATCTTGGTTGAGGTCAATGACCTGTACACCAAGCCTCTGTGAGTCTCTAACTAGTTGCTTTAGTCTCCAAGTACTCTATGTCACTCAGTGACTACGAAAAAACACCTGCTTATTTTAAAATTTGTGAACAGATGTAAAAGTTGGTCCAATAATGCTTCAAAAATAGGCCTATAATGCTAGCATTATTCTCAAATGCCAGGACATCCCTATAATACTCAAAATTATACAAGCATAATTTACAAAAGCCTACGTATACACCTGATGGGTGCTAGCATAGGGTAATACAATAACATCCTTGTGGTCCCATCCCCCCACCCTATGCATACCTTTGATCACCACACCCTTTTAGAGTAAAACATTCTTTTGTGACAAACTACTGCAAATGCACAACACGTAGAAGTAAGTTACAATGCACGACATGACCTATTAAGTTTTAACAACTCCCTACACGAGGTTAGTTCAGCTGAGAAGTCTTGTGCATAATTATTGCAAATAATATCTTGAAAACCCTAAAGGTTGACAATAATAAAATTGTGTGCAACCATAGAATGAATGTGTGTGCATAACAGAGGGGGAGGTGAAACAAAGAAAGAAAGGGAAGAAAGAAAGCCTCAGCGGAGAGAAACTTGAGTACAACACAAATGCTTACCAATTCATTGAAGCAGGAAAATTGACCATCATGCTATGTCCTGTTCATACATGGTAGCTGTGAGTAAAAGGGTAATTACAGTAATGGAGAGAGGGGGGGAAGGGAGATCAAAGAAAGAGAAACTTGAGTCCCATGCAAACGCTTATTGATTCAGCAATATAGGATCCTAAGTGATTTGCTACGTCCCATTCATACATGATAGCTGCAGTAAAAAAACGTATGAGAGATAATTGAAGTAAGTTATAGAGGGGGGGAAGGAGGAAGACGAAGAAAAGTATAAACACTTACAGATTCAGAGAAATGGGATCTGAAGTGATTTGACCGTCACACTATGTCTTGTTCATACATGATAGCTGTAGAAAAAATATGAGAGATAGTAATTGAAGGACTGAGAACCAGAGTGTTCTAACAAACTTGATATAGACGTATGATGGATGCACTCAGCAAGCCAGTAGCCAGACTACTGGGAATGAGGATGCGTAATTCTAATAGCTATTAAGAGGATGTTTCAGTGTCAGTACCTTATTCAGATGCATGGACAGTGTATATATGCTACTCTCAGTTATACACTTCACAATTATAGATAATAGCTACTATACATAATCATTCAGCTATTCAGATTTAATTCACAGTTAATGAAAACATGAAAACTGACTACAAGTACAAAGTGCACGAATGTTCTCCAACATCTATTGCGATTGATGTAGCTGTTTGGTATACATGTAGCTATAGTACTATACTAGTATAATAAACAATATTATTGTATTCCAGCTAACTGGCTAGTAATCTACAAAGTTGTCATGTTAATGTTCTTTTTTACTTGTTTACATGAATAGCTATACAAATGATTTAATTTGAAAGATGGTACACCTGCAACCCCCTACCTTGCCTACAGATCGACTTAGTTTGAATCCTGTCCACTTTCTATACCTCATGAAACATTTCAAAATTCAGGGGCTAAGTCAAGCATTTGTGGATTAGACCACTCTGGTTCTGGGCCGGCCCCTCAATTATGGTAACTTAGCTTACAAGAAGTGGCGAAAAAAGGGACCAGGTGTGAAAGTGAGAGAAAGAAAGTGACATCTATCACAAACAACATTACTTACCAACTTGTGAAGTACACTGCAAAAACAAAAGGGTTAGTTTAACCCATCTTAGGTTACCTGAGTTGCACTACAGCTATAAGAATGCAGTTCGTGACCATCCATGATTATGGAATGTACATTAAAGTGTTCTCTCTAATTTAAGCTTTAATTATACCTGAAGCAAAGCCATACATATATCTGAGACGTGCATGAAGTTGCTACGACTACCTAGCACAGAGATATGAAGGTGAAAGAGAAGTTTGCAATTGGTAATTGAAGTAAATGAAGTGGTAATTACCAGAAACACTACAAATACTTTTGCTTCACTTGGCTCTCTATAGCAACTGCATAATATTATATGTGTAGCAGATAATATGTAAGCTGAAAGAACACTTTGATGTATATTCCAAAACTCATGGTTGACTGCATATGCATAATTATATCATCAGTGCAACTCGGGTAACATAAGTTGGGTTAAACTAACCCTTTTGTTTTTGCAGTGTATGTTCTTTTGAGATGACTTTAGTACTTGCAGTGGCAGCTATAATAGTAGGAATGGGGATGATATACAACTTGGTACTGAGAATACTACTAGAAGAATAACTTATGGAAAGAAAACAGACAATAGAGTGATGTCATGCAGGCATGTAGATCTAGGGGTCAGGAGAGAGAGAGAGAGAGAGTGAAGCAATGAAATATGAATGATGGACTATCTCAGTGTTATTTAGGTGCAAGGGCGGAGAAATAGGGGGGGCAGGGGGGCTTGAGCCCCCCCCCCCCCACTTTGGAAACAGGGGGGGCTGAGCCCCCTCATATTACCACATGCCCATACTATAATCATAATTCGAAGTGTTTGTAGCTATGTCTGTTCAAGTAAAAATTGCTGCTAAATCAGTCCCAAATAACTGTCAGAATGTCTTGGGAACGTCCTCAGGGAGTCTAAATTTCCAAAATTTTCTGGGGGAGCATGCCCCCAGACCCCCCTAGATGGACTGTGGACTTATGCCCACAGCATAATTGTTGTCACTGTACATGATCAAAGGTCTGAGCCCCCCCACTTTTACTACGTGTTCTCTGTCCTTGAGGTGTACCTGCTTTCTATGAGTAAACGTGCCAAAACTTGATGGAAAACAGGCTGAAGAAAAGGGCAGTGTCTAGGCTCAGGCTTAAGTATAGCTGCATGGTGCACCTTTTATAGCTAACCATAGAAGTACAGATAAGGACAGACTGCATATAGAAAAGGTACTACATCTATGATGCTACTTATTTGGAGTATAGCACACATAGCTAGCAGGCAAATCAAAGGGCCCGGGGACAAGGCTAAGCGATACCAAACCCCTTAGTGAATAACTCAGTAGAGCCATAAAGTACTTATTTAACTTACTGAAATCGTAGGAGAGTCATCCATCCTTCTAAGATGTAGACAAGAGACTTGTGAAAATTTCAAATGTGATGCAACCAAAAGTGATAATGCGCATGTGCATGTAATTACCGCTTGCATAATCTCCATCCCTTTCAGTACCCAATGAGTATTAGCACCCCCTATCATGCTGGGGTGATACAGCAGCACCCTACTAATTTAATTGCAAACATGGGGTGCTATTATAGCACCCCATTTTTAACAGTGTCTATATACCACTAGTAACACTTCATATACCACTAGTAACACCTTGTACTATCCAACACGTGTGTGTATAAACAATACAAGCACATACACTATTGAGGTTTTTAGCTGTGTACCTATGGCCATGTTCCATATTCAGTCTGCTACTGCTTTGCACATGGTACTAATAAGTAAAAGCTACTTAGCTATAATTATATAGCTAGCTCTAAGCAACTGCCTAATTGTCGATTTTCTTCTTGAGTTTTGATGGTTGTTTGAAATGACAAATGTTAAAGTGACAAATGCATCAATGAACTGAACTAAAAATTGCTAGGATTGAAGTCATTAAGAATGGCGTAACAACAACAGCATATAACATATGTACCATAGCCTCTATACTGTGCATTCACATGTATATACTACCCTCGACCTTGGTCATCGGAAATTTGTGTCAAATATATCCCTCGCCTTCGGCTCGGGATATATTTGACCACAAACTTCCGATGACCAAGGTCGAGGGTAGTATATATAGTGAATACATCTGGAAGCTAATTAAGGTATATATATTAAGTATAGGCTGCAATTTATAGTCATCAGTGTATGCTTACTTTTATATAGCAAAAGTCTAACACCCAAAAATGATGCAACTAAATAATATGTAGAAGTCAAACTACATAATCATTACAAATAGATTGTAATCCATCCAACTGACAGTGTAATTAATGTTCTGGGTGATAGCTATTTTGTTCTCAACTTTAGATATCAGGTTATATCTAAATTTTGGCTGCAATCTGGTACAGGATTAAAACTACGCATAAATTCAACATCTTTTTTGGGGGGGGGGGACAAATGCAAATCGAAGAGGACTGGCCCTCTCCCCGGAATAAACCATGCTGTTATGTTTGTTGATGCAACAATTTTATTATGCACACAGGAATGGGTATTATACGCAAGCGATTTGCCATCTTGGATATTTCAGACAACTATTCCTTCAGTTTCGCATCTGGTTCAAGTGACAAAGAAGTCTATCCTGGTAAAATACCTTACACAGTGTTAAATTTGCACAGCTTATGTTAATTAGTTTTGTTCGTAACACGCACTGCCAGGTGGATTTCCTCCAGACGGCACACCCATAAGTATCATATCTACTTTCAAAGTGGAGCTTATTGTCGTCTTTGATATTCTTGCAATACTCGGAATAGTATTTGCAATTGCCTGCTTGCTGTTCAATGTTATATTTAGAAACAGAAAGTGAGATGAATACAAATAGCACTGACATATATGTCTCATTTAGCATGTTGACACCACAGGACAGTAAGGCTTTCAAGTCCAAACCTGAATTATTTCATCATAGCTGGTGCCATACTGATGTATATCTCAATTGGCTTTTATCTCCTTCCTACAAGGTCTATGATTGTCGCTTATGCACGCTGTGTGGTAGGTCAATAGTAGCCCGTTGCCGTAGGTATAAATAATATCATTCTAGTGATCTATTGTTCATTCGTAGTTACAACGATGGTTTTTCAATGTTGGATATACATTAGCATTTGGAACTGTGTTTGTGAAAATGTGGCGAGTGTATCACATATTTAACAACCCTCAGCCAAACAAAAAGGTATGCACTCATCATTCACATAAGTAAATGATCACATTGGTTTTTGTATTCTTACAGATTCTAACAGATTGGCATTTAATAGGCATCTTGCTGGCAGTTGCAGGAATAGATGCATTCCTACTCTTCCTAGGCGACATTATACCACCTTTGAGGGATAACATCTCCCAGGAGCTGGACACAGAAAGTCCACAAACAATAAACGTAATGAAAGGGCAAGTTAAATAGAATCATTGTGATCGTGCTCAAAAATTCCCCCACCCCTTTAAAGTTAATGGTCCCGATATGCATCATTTCACACTTCAAAGGCACAGAAAGTAACATTCTTGAATGCTACTATACGGGATTAGTTTATACTTAGTCTCCTTCCCAGCCCCCCACCATGCATGCAAGGAACTATGTGACTATTTGTATGGGCTTGTATTGGTGTGTGCAATTAAGAGCAAGAAAAAGCATCAATGTCCCAGATCCTTTTCTCTCCTTGAGAGTGGGGTCCGGGAACAAGACTAGTCCTCTTTGTAGATATTTTCCACTCTCCATTTGGAATTTGGGGTGAGCCCACTACAATTCCCACTCGTCATCATTATTCAGTTTCATCACCATTGGTATTATATTTTGTAATGTTCCCCATAGAATCTTGGAGTGAGAGAAGAGAACTATGTGTTAGTATGTTTCAAAGCATCATCTCCAAGTTTCTTTTGGGAAATTCTCATCTTTGCCTACCTTGCTGTTCTTCAAATTATCGGTTTAGTTCTGGCATTCCAAACAAGGAAGGTGAAGCTACAAGGACTGAAAGATTCTAAATTTGTGGCTGCAATCATCTACATTTCAAGTATCATACTTGTGGCATTGGCACTGGTGACATTCTCTCTAAGGACATACATCAATATTGGAACTGGAATAAGTGTATTTGGAATTTTCTCACTAACAACTATTTTTCTTGCTCTAATATTTATTCCAAAGGTTAGTATGAAGCAGAATCACTATGTACTGATTTGGAAGATAAGATAGCTAACTTAATTGCAGATGGTTTTACTCTGGAAAGATCCTGAAGGAGAGACAGTAGCTACAGTGCATTCAAGCACACAAGCACAACATAATTCCTGTCATAAGGAATCCATAAGGATCGGATCACTGGAAAAGATGATCTCTCAAAAGGATGACTTGATAGCACAACTGAGAGATGAGATCAGTCTCTTGAAAGGGGTAAGTATGTTACTGATTTTATGAGCATCCAGCATAACCACAATATTCATATACATGTAGAATAAAAAGGAACCATCCACTGAAGAATGACATTATCTTCAAGAACATGTGATTATTAGCAAGAGCATTAACTGTAACAGTTGTGTTAGCGCAGGATGCAAATACTTCAATAACCTGTACCTTCTTATAGCTGCTCCTAGATGTGGCTAATTAGTAAATATAACCTTAATATATTTTCAGCTAGGAAACCATAGATGAAGTTTACTAGTACAGTACTACATGTACAGATCAATAATAATGATCTCATTTCTCAGAGGGACCACTGAATATACTGGTACAAGATGCATGCATACTAGGCATAAAGCATTTTATCTCATTGCTATACATCACTAGTGGTATTGTGCATGCAAATGGTAATGGCAGTATCCACCCCAAGTAGAGTATAGTCTGAACTTAGCTGTGACATCATTTAAGTGGAGATAATAAACATTATTTTATAACATTTATTTTTTAAGTTGCCAACAATCAGCAATAGCTACATTAATTTTCAATGTAGCTATATGTACCAATAATTGCAGTATTGAAGGCAGTGGGAAACCGAATTTTCCAAGTTTGGTAAAGATCATCACATGTTCAGGAAAAGCACTTAACCACAGATGTACTATTAAAGAATGTGCTCTCTAGTACATAATTATTCCAGTCTTCTTTACCAGGATTCTCTGAAAGACACTCTTAGCCAGGACTGATAAGCTTTATTACTACTTCTAGAACTAGACTAGCAGTTAGCTATTTGGACACATTCAGACTAGAATTATGGAATCAAGATATGCTATTGTCATCATCCTGCTCTTCACTATCTGCTTGCTTCTCCTTCAAAACAATGCTGAGACTGAAGCAGTCCATGACATAAACATTTTATTCGTTGTCTCTTTTGGTCAGTTTGGTTACAACTCGTCAGGAGTCATACCAGCTGCTGATATAGCACTAGAAGATATCAACAACGATCCAGACATACTGCCTGGCTATAAGCTGACTTATGATAGAGTGAGAGATTCACAGGTTAGTCAATATGATCACTGGCACTATTGCAAGCAAGAGTGTGTAGTTAATAGCCAGTCCACAATTGACCAAATACGGTGAAAAACCTGAAAATAACTGTCAAATTTTAATTATAGTTGCATTATAATTCTTATTATTTCCCTCATAGTGCATTAGTTAGCTAATTATCATGCTAGGCTACCTTATATCTAATAGAGGAGCACATTCATAATTTAAAGCCTGCATTCTAAATATGTCATGATGTGGGTTGAGGGCATACATTTGTGACCTCATGCAGCTATTATAATCACATGCAATATCTTCCTACAGTGTCATCGTGGGCAATCTCTGAATGCTTTTTTTGATGGAATTCAGTCAGACCCAGTGAAGCTTGCAGTGGTTGGGTGTGGATGCTCAATAGCTACTGAGCCGGTTGCAGAAATCAGCCATCACTGGAACATTTCACAGGTATAGTGCAATCATTAAGTTATTACTGAAACAGCAAAGGCACATTATGATAATATATATGATCTGCATAATGGCCACCAGCCACAGGTTTTGGATTTTTATAATTATCATGATCCAAAAGGGACGGATCATATCACTCACTTGTGACAAGTTTGGTTTGGGTTAGGATTTGTGGTATATAGTGGTAGCAGCCTAGACAGCTGCAGTAAATGCAGTACAGCTACATGTATAATTGTACATACACAACATAGAGCAACACTACAGATCAAGCAAATACACAGTACACACACACAAAACTGATATCCTATGCATCTACACTGTCTGCTCGAACTAAATTTTGAACCTAATTTCTACCAGTGGTAGCTCCTGTGCTTACGCTACTTCAAAAGGGACAGGAATAGCTTTGCTAACATGGGATAGAAGACACACACACACATGCATGCACACACACATACATGCATGCATACACATAATAGATCTCCTACGCAACTACCCTGGCTGCATTAAGTGACAGAAGCAGATTTCCCAGCTATTTTAGGAATGATTTGCCAATAACAGCCCCTGCTCTACGCTTCACACTGGACCACTTTAAATGGAGAAGAATTGCTTTCCTAACACAGGATGAGAGCCTCTTTACTGTGGTAAATTATAGGAAGTTAATGTAAAGCAAAATTGTGTGTAGAAAATCATTAATAATATTATGGCCACATACATGATGTTGGGAAAGTACAAGTAGCTGGCAAGGCTATAGATGATGTTTCTAACTTCTGTATAATTGTACAATAACATTGTCATTTTTACACAGGCAGAGTCTACATTTCGAAGTGAATTAGAACCTGCTGGCATAACTGTGGTGAGTCGCACATTCAAGACAATAGAAGATCCAGTTGAAGCTATACAGGATTTGTTTGTAAGTTAAACATACCTGGTTTAATTGTCGCTGTACTGCTGCACGCAGTATAGTACCCAAGATTAATAGCTACATCTGTTTATTGGACACATTCATCTATTTGCTTGCTGCAAACCAAGTAGCTATTAGCTGATACCTAAACATGCATATTGTGGTGTAACCATATCACTTGCATATTGCCATCTAACAGCATTTCTAAAAGGAAACGAGCTGGTATGGGCCGGAAAAGCTACTGACTGTCCAAAATACAAGCATTTCAAGCCACTAACATTAATGACCTCTTAAACTGACAAGATGCACCCTACATCTTATTTTCAAGCAACAGGGTTTCTATGAAAGAGCATGTAGGGATGCTCTTGTCTGTTATTATCTCTATTACTTGTATTACACAGAACTATGAAGTTCTAATGTACTTTTATTCTACGCTTTTAATCGTTACATGCAGGGTCAAGATTACCGAGTTTTCTTACTCAACTCATATTCAGGACTTGCAAGGAGAATTATTTGCTATGTATGTCATGTCAATTATTCTATAGTGAGTGTCCAACTGTCTGTACATATTACCATACAGGCACATAGCCATAATTACATGTTTCCAAGATACATTTTCATGGCCTATGACTGGTATCCACCAAAATGGTGGACTTATGAACGATCAAAAATCCAAGTGAATTGTACAGATCAGGATCTGACAAATTTTATTGAAAGATCATTGTCCTTTCAGTTTCGACCGCTTTCTGATAATGACAATATTACAACAGATACTGGGAAGGTGAGACTATAAATATTATCATGAACGGGCTTTCCCATTAATAAAGGATACACCCCCACAGAAGACTGAAATTGTCATACGACCACCTAGATCTAATTAAAGTTAGGTATACCATCAAGAATTACTTAACTAAGACCATCAAGAGGTCATTAATGGTCTTCCATCCCCCTTGCAAGGGAAAGTTATAAGGTACCCTCACCATTAGGATTGTCTATCTGAACCACAATGAAATTAATGATGGGCACAGGGTTCTCCCTTAAATTATAGTGTGGTTTGGGCAGAGGGGCGGAGTTTGTGACCACATCACGCAATCATTTCAAATTACCACATCAAAGAAACATGGGTATTAAAGGTATGGTTGTCACTATGTTGAAACTTGAAAGGGGATCGGGAAAACAATATTATAGGTGGTTTTCAATCTTATAACCATACAGTCACACACTATTGAGGAATAACTACCCCCTTAGGACACAATTTTACACAGCAAATATACATTAATTATGGGTCCTTTTTTCACTACTAGTGAGTCAATGTATATCCTTGGCTAGTCTGGCCAGCTAGACCCTTATCCCCTCTCCAGGTTATTATTAATTTTTGAGTTTTATAGTCGAGGGGGAAGGGTCTAACAACTCTTGCAGCCAGTGGTGTCGCCAGGAGGGTGCATGTAGGTTCATATGCACCCAGTCTGTACACCAGTGCACCCCTTAAAATGTAATGTTTACCTAGTCCATAACAGATAATAATTATTTCCTTTATACACTGTTTACAACAAAACCACAGGAACCAACAAGTATGACATGACACTACATGCACCTGTAGTATCTGGCAGTGCACCTGTTGCACTGTTTACAACATAATGCAGTCTGAAAATACTAGCTATAGGCTTGTAAAGTTCTGTTAGTTTTACACTTTCAGTATGCATCCACCAGAGTAACAATAACCGTACATAAACTACCTAGGGACGCCACTGGCTTGCAGCATTCCTTAACTTGTGCAGCTCAGTACCACCCACGTACAAGTGTGTGGCCACTGTAGTTGAATGGTTGATGTATTAGGCAAACACTACAAGGTCAGGTGCATCACCAGCAGTCTGCCTGCTATAGCAACAGTGTAGCTAAGTAAATTTGTTACCATATATTAAATTGCGTAACTAACAAGTGGGCAGAATCTGTCCGGTGAGCTCTCATTGGTCAGTTCAAACTAATTACAACAGCTCATTAGCAAGAGTTGCTAGACCCTTCCCCCTTGACAATAAACTGACTCAGGAGAGGGGGGGTGGGTCTAGCTGGCCAGACTAATCCTTGGCAAATGATTTCCTGCTACTTGTAACCTACTAGGCTAGCTGTATGCAAAGGCTGAAGGGTGTACAATAGTGTAGCATGAAGGTTCTATAGACTTTCATAGACTCTCCATTTATCATCCATTCACAAAGGTGCCGATAATCAAAAAGGGCAGTGTCAATAATTGGTATATGAACTCGTCATTTACACTACGATTATAGTTGTGTGTCCATGCGTGCATCTGTCCGTCGGTAATGGAAAGTCAGTGGAAAGTTATGTTTAAAAGTGGTATAACTTGAAAATGAAAACAGTTGTCAGGTATTTGTTGAACCGATAATAATTATCATCTATAAGTGTGCCAAATTTCACGATTTGATACCCTTACTGGGGATATATTGCATCAAAGTAAATCATTGGCGCCTATAAAAATGATGTATGTAAGTCCTTGCTTAGGTTATTTTTCTACAATAGTGAGTCCTAAAATCAGAGGTATGAAATGCATCAACTACCCGGGCATTGCCCTGGTAGCTAGGCCCATGCCTGCAGGCACTTCAAGATGAAGTAAATTGCTACGTACTAGGATAAACACCTGACCAGATGCCTAGCCAAATAGTGAATACTGCAAATGGTAAAGGGTTATTTACAGAGGCAACTGCATGCTATACATCGTCTTAGCCAAGCTATAGTCACACATGGATATGGCATTAATGCAAGCCAGCATGCATTCACACAGCTCTATGACAACGTGAAAGGCAACTCATAATGTGGATATGTATACATGTGTTGTTCTATACTTCGAGTGACTTAATTTCATGGCCTATAATGGCTCCCTGAATTTTACTTGAACTACCTCATAGATTACACCATAGGTTTCATCATAATTACCTAATAACAGCAAAAAAAGCAAATTGCTACCTAGCTACTAGGCGCATGCTGCCATAGCTAACTAAGGTATATTATTCTCACATCCGTCTTGTTGGACAAAAAGGCAGCTTATATAAAATTTGCTGGAAATCTATTCTATGTTTCTCAGTAGCGACTTTCACTAGCTCCAAAGAGGCCCTGCCAGGATTTTGCTTGGATTAGCTACACCATGCTGCTGATAGATTACCTCATAGGTTTCATCATATTTAATAACTGTCACATTGCAATGGGCATCCAATTATTAGATGTGTGGCTTGTACGATTCGAAGGTCAAAGGTCACATTGGACGATCACAACAAATCTAGGCTAATTTAACAATTCTAGTCTAAGGACATGGGAGAAGCGAATGTTTTGGACACAACTATGTTGAAGATTTAAATGTTTTGAACATACGGGCAGTGACGATAAACTTACTTTGTGTGGCTTAACATTACACAAACATTCAGTTGACGTACTGAATGCATTACACAATAATTAGTCTCCAATAGCATCGGTAATTTGTATTACCGAATTCATTAGCTAAAGAATGTAGCTCCTATGCAAGTAGCTATTAAGAACCCAGGAAAGCTAGCTCATGTGGCTAACTAGCTATACCTAAGTTAGTGCACTAAAGATATTTTATTAAGAATAACAGCATCAGTATAGCAGTTTTATCTATGGTAGTTGATATCCTTCCAAAAATGTTATGATTAGAAGATCATGCAGAATTAAAAAAGAAAGCTTATCTCAAACGTTTTTACATTGCTATATAATTTAATTGTAGACCCAAACTTTTTAACAAGCACAATGTCATATTTAGTCTTTAGTGAAGTTTGAGGATGAATATGAGACAAGAGGCAGGAAAGGTGGCTACAACACAGTTACTCATGGTACCAGGCTTTACGACGCACTATGGGCACTCGCTTTTGCACTGAATCGTACAATGACTATGGTCAATACTGAAGATATTAATAATACTGGATGCCAGAATACTTCAGGCTCACTCGTGCCTCTCCACAACTTTACGTACAAAAATGAAATGATGGGATGCTTAATTCGTTGGAGTCTACATGAAACAAACTTTACAGGACTAACAGTAAATGTTATTAGAGTAGTACAAACTTGACATCAGTGTAATTATTAATTATTATTCCATGCAGGGAAATGTTAGGTTCAATGAGAATGGAACTCGCATTTATCCCAATGTCAGAGTTTCACAATATCAACGAAAAGGTAAAATTGATTTCGTATTATGCATCAGCTTATGGCATGTACATGTATGCACACAGGAACAGAAATTATACGTCAGCGATTTGCCGTTGTGGATATTTCAGACAATTATTCCTTCAATTTTGTATCAGGTGTTAGTGATAATGAAATCTTTCCTGGTATCAACAAAGTTTAGCACATCATTATTACTTTTTTTCAGT
Source organism: Stappiaceae bacterium (assembly GCA_964291365.2). GTDB lineage: Bacteria > Pseudomonadota > Alphaproteobacteria > Rhizobiales > Stappiaceae > JBDWFY01. Next base: position 23,439 of record OZ220043.1, on the reverse strand, counting down.
ATTGTTTGTCATACTAAACACAGGTGGAGTTCCTCCTGATGGTACACCCATTAACATCACAAATACCTTCAAATTGGAGCTCATTGTCATCTTTGACACTCTTGCAATACTTGGAATAGTATTTGCTATTGTTTGTTTACTGTTCAACATCATATTTAGGAAACGAAAGTGAGATAAAAATAAGTGAGTCATGAAACATAGCTAATCACATTAAAAAAAATTTCAGGATAGTGAAGCTTACTAGTCCAAATCTGAATTATTTCATCGTAGCCGGTGCCATTTTGATGTACTCATCCATTTGCTTTTACCTTTTTCCCTCAAGATCCGGAATTGTCGTTCACATATTCTGTGCAGTAAGCTCCTACTACACAAATGTTATACAAGTTTAGATGTCCTAACACCTACTTATTAATCCATCTATTTCAGTTACGCCGCTGGTTTTTCAACATCGGATATACACTTGCTTTTGGAACCGTGCTCGTGAAAATGTGGCGAGTGTATCACATTTTTCATAATCCTCGGCCAAAAAAGAAAGTAAGAATACATTATCTCATATATTATTCAATCACATAAGATCAATTGGTTCAAAATATGATGCATGCATGTACGTGATGCATGGTTGACACAATGTTTAAATACAAGAATAGATTCAATTTCCATCCTAGTGCAACTAATGTGACGTTTAGGAGTGTCAGATTTTACCTGCCAGAAGAAAAAGGTGATTTCATGACTTTTGTATAAAAAGCCGTTGACATGTAGCAAGCCATGCAAGCTGCTTACATCATATTGTGAACCAACCTTAATGCGTATCACACAAGTATGTAATCTTTATCCAGATCCTAACAGATTGGCATTTGATAGGTATCTTGCTGGTAGTCACAGGAATCGACATATTTCTGCTCTCTGTCGGCAAGATTATTCCGATTTTGAGGAACCACGTATCCTTGGAACAGGATACAGAAAATCCGCAAGCAATAAATGTTAATTGGGTCATCATTTGTCACTGATTAGTTTATTAGCTCTTATAAATTATAGAATCTTGGAGTGAGAGAAATCAATCATGTGTTGGTATGTTTCATAGCATCCTCTCCAAGTTCCTATTGGGAAATCATCACCTTTGCCTATCTGGCTATTCTTCAAATCATTGGCTTAATGCTAGCTTTCCAGACAAGAAAGGTGAAGCTACCAGGACTGAAAGACTCGAAATTTGTAGCAGCAATCATCTATATTTCAAGTATTATGGTGGTGGTTTTGGCATTGGTGACATTTTCCCTAAGGACCTACATCAATAATGGGACGGGAATAAGTGTATTTGGAATATTCTCACTAGCGACTGTTTTCCTCGCTCTGATATTTGTTCCAAAGGTTAGTATGAAGCAGAATCGGATACATATAAAGACATTAAGGTAAGTGGCTTCATTGCAGATGGTGTTACTCTGGAGAGACCCTAAAGGAGAGAAAGTGACTTCAGTGCACTCAGTGATGGAAACAATGGAAAATTCTGAGATGGCAACACTACAGAAGACAATTTCCCAAAAAGATGACTTGATAGCCCAGTTAAAAGATGAGATCAGTTCACTGAAAAGGGTAACTTTGATATCTTGATTTTGGAAGGGCTTGACACAAATTTTTTCTTGTTTTACTAGAGTAAAACAGAAATTTTTGGTGAAGAGTGAGTCATGCAAGCAAGAAAGAACATAATACTATCAGCTACAAAAAGATTATTGTTAGAGACTTGTTAGCACATAATAGAAGCTAAGTTAAAGTATGTATAATACATTCATGAGCAGGAACTTATATGCCACTTATACAGTAGCCATATAGTAAATGACTACTTGGACATACTAGCTATGATATCATTTACGTCGCTATAAATCATCAAAATAGTATGTGTGGTTTGTTTGGCTTAAAGCTATTGTAGCTGTTTACCACAGTTCACAAGCACACCACATCAATGCTGTCTAAAACATGCAGTTATATCCACTCATAGTACTAGTATAGTATACTTTAACTTAGCTATGATATCATGTAAAATAATAGAGGTTCTGCAGTCACAATATCACCACTAGTTTTTATTGCCATGCATGATAATTCATAATTAGCCTAGCCACTCCAAAATTTTTCAGGTAGCTAGCTAATAGTAGTGGTCCTGATAATTCAAATCTGAAATATGAAGGCCAACTAATTATAAAATTCTTGAAGTTAAACCTTTTGAATAGCTGGATTTGTAGTTGGAAAAAATTGCCACTCACCAATACATGTAGCTAGCTACGAATTAATGCAAAAAGTTCAAAGTTGGAAATGTGTATAAAATTAGGTAGCATTAAATGAGAAGTTTGTCACTGTTAAATTGCATGTAAAGTTGACAAGGATATTAATTATACTGAGATGCCTATAGTAGCAATCAAGCTACTTTTCAAGTCTTGTGGTTAATTATGAGAAAATTCAGCACTTCTCTGGAGCCAGTTTGAGAGATAAAAATCAGTAGCTAATAGTAGGTGTGAGATATGGGCGTATGAATGCTACGAGGCTATAGTCACATGTATAGATTTATATGCATGTGTGCCATGTTAACGACAATACACCATTCGTGTTCATTGCAGGATATAGCAATTAACCACTACTATTAAAGAATGTGCAAGATCTTCTTTACTAGGATTCTCCAAAGACTAGATCTATTACCCAGGACTGGTAAGCTTTATGACTACACTTTAGAAGTGAGCTACAATTTTATTCACAATTAATGTACAGTTATATCAATATATATTTGAACACTTGGAACAGGAGCCTTGTTTATTTGTTGTTTCTTTTGGTCAGTCTGGTTTCAACTCATAGCTACCAGCTGCTGATATAGCACTAGAAGATATCAACAAGGATCCATGCAAACATGTTGCCTGAATACAAGCTAACTTATGATAGAATGAGAGATTCACAGGTTAGTCAAAAACTATGACATCGCAAGCAAGTGTACACTATTATGTGGCCCCAGTGCACATTCAAGTGTCTTGTGCATGATGCCCATAGCTACAAAATTTTAATGCTCACTCCCAGAGAAGAGAATTGTGTTAGACTAAGTATATGCTTCAAAACATCATCTCCAAGTTTCTTTTAGGAAATTCTCATCTTCGCCTACCTCGCTGTTGTTCATATCATTAGTTTAGTGCTAGCATTCTAAACAAGGAAGGTGATGTGACTGAAAGATTCTAAATTTGTGGCTGCAATCATCTACATTTCAAGTATCATACTTGTGGCGTTGATATTCTTTCTAAGGACATACATCAATATTGGAACTGGAATAAGTGTACTTGGAATTTTCTTACTAACAACTATTTTTCTCGCTCTGATATTTATTCCAAAGGTTAGTATGAAGCAGAATCACTGTGTATTGATTTGGAAGATAAGATAGCTAACTTAATTGCAGATGGTTTTACTCTGGAAACTCCCTGAAGGAGAGACAGTAGCTACAGTGTATTCAAACACACAAGCACAACATAACTCCTGTAATAAGGAATCCATAAGGATCGGATCACTGGAAAAGACGATTTCTCAAAAGGATGGCTTAATAGCACAACTGAGAGATGAGATCAGTCTCTTGAAAGGGGTAAGTATGCAAAATGATTGTTGATTTTATGAGCATCCAGCATAACCACATTATTCATATACATGCATGTAGAATAAAAAGGAACCATCCATTGAAGTATGACATTATCTTCAAGAACATGTGACTATTAGCAAGACCATCAACTGTAACAGTGGTGTTAGCACAGAATGCAAATACTTCACAATAACAATAACCTGTATCTTCTTACAGCTGCCCCTAGATGTGGCTAGTTAGTAAATAACCATGTAGTTTCAGCTAGGAAACCATAGATGAAGTTTACTAATACAATACTACATGTACTAATGATGATCTCATTTCTCAGAGGGACCACTGAATATACTGGTACAGAATGCATGCATACATAATGAAAACTGAAGCAATTTATCTGATTACTACATCACTAGTGGTATTGTGTATGCAAACGGCAATGGAAGCATCCACCCCAAGTAGAGTATAATCTGTACTTAGCTGTGATATCATGTAAGAGGAGATAATAATTATGGAGATAAATGTTGGTACACTTATATTGTAAGTTGCCAACAATCAGCAATAGCTACATTAATTTTCAATGTAGCTATGCACCAACAGTTGCAATGTTGAAAGCAATGTTGAAAGCAATGGGAACTGGATTTGGTAAAGATCATCACGTGTTCAGGAAAAGCACTTAACCACAGACATGCTATTAAAGAATGTGTTCTCAAGTACATATTCCAGTCTTCTTTACTAGGATTCTCTGAAAAACTCTATTAGCCAGGACTGATAAACTTTATTTAATACTACTTCTAGAACTAGACTAGTAGTTTGCACATTCAGACTAGAGCAGTATGAAACCAAGATATGCTATTGTCAACATCCTGCTGTTCACTATCTGCTTGCTTGTCCTTCAAAGCAATGCTGAGACTGAAGCAGTCCATGACATAAACATTTTATTTGTTGTCTCTTTTGGTCAGTTTGGTTACAACTCGTCTGGAGTCATACCAGCTGCTGACATAGCACTAGAAGATATCAACAAGGATCCAGACATGTTGCCTGGCTATAAACTGACTTATGATAGAGTGAGAGATTCACAGGTTAGTCAGTATGATCACTGGCACTATACTGAAAGAAGATTTTAGTATAATATTGAAAGACCTGAAGCTGATTATCAAAATTTTAATTATGGTCGCATTATAGTTTAAATTTTATTATTGCTCTCATAGTGCATTAGTTCCCATACTAGGCTACCTTGTATCTAGCGTATTTAGAGTAGCACATTAATAACTTATAGCCTGCTAAATGTAATTGTATGATGTGGGTTGAGGGCATGCATTTGTGACCTCATGCAGCTAATCATATGCAATGTCTTCCTGCAGTGTCATCGTGGACATTCTCTGAATGCTTTTTTTGATGGTATTCAGTCGGACCCAGTGAAGCTTGCAGTGGTTGGGTGTGGATGCTCAATAGCTACCGAGCCTGTTGCAGAAATCAGCCATCACTGGAACATTTCACAGGTAGTGCAAGCATTATTGTACTGAAACAACAAGGGTGGCTACGTGGCTACTAGCACAATCTGCATGATAGTCACCAGCCACAGGTTTTGGATTTTTATAGCTATCACGATCTAGAAGGGAAGGACTACTCACACTACTACTAGGATTACTCATAGTACCCACTACTACTCTAAGGACTATGACATTGTACGAAGAACTACTGTACAAGGGCACAGTGGAAGGTTTTTTTAGGTGGTCAGGCAAAAAATAGTATTCATATTATAGATAATGGTGCAGTTGTGTGTCACAAAAATAATTTTATAGCAATATGCAATAGGATTAATAAATAGCATCATTATGATGCCATCATAATTATGTCTGACTCATAATGTCATCATAATTATGTCATGTTGTCATCATCATGAATTAATTAGACTCAAGCGAGCATGGTAGTTCATGGTTCACTGGCTTGCTATCCTAAATTTAAATTTCCAATAAGTGTTTAACAAGATAGAGAGATGGATGACAGTGATTTCTACCAAGTAAAAACACACTGCTTGTTTAGTTGCTTGTTAAGTAATGAGGCCAAAAAGTGATCAGGCCAAAACTATACCAGTCGGACTGGCTCTGCCGCCTATGTTATGCCCACACCTCACTAGGACTATACTCACTAATATTCAAATAATATTTATTCATTTAAACTTTCCTTTGCACAATAATACAGACACAAATTCATGATAGTCAAACTAGCACACAAAGGAGATACTGTAACACAGAGAGAGATCATAAAAAGGAAATCTAGCTAGGCTAACTACCCAGTGTCACCATTTTAGTTAATAGCTTGAGTCTAAACCAGTCTGACTGCATGGTCAAACCAATTTTGCAGCAATGTCAACCATATTATATCTGGGACTTCACACTCACTACTAGGACTAGATCAAAGGACTACTAGCTACTCATTTGTAATGAGTTTGGTTGTCTCCTTTATCTTGGCTAGCTATATCTAGCTATATCTAGCATACCATTACTGCATCATGATTACCTTAGTGTCTAGTGTAGCTACCTCATCATAGCTTTGGGCTGACAGTTATACCACTATAGATTTTCTAGTTTAGTTGAGTAATTTATAATTACTGTGAATGAGTGTTGCATTATTACTATTATGTCCTATAATTGTGGTCTGCTTGCATGCACATTCATACATGTATAATCCACTTATGTTGGTAATTAATATCTTACATAGCCGCTTACTCACAAAGTGCACGTACACACACACATACACACACACACACACACACACACACACACACACACACACACACACACACACACACACACACACAATACACACAATACACACACACACACACACACACACACACAATACACACACACACACACACACACACACACACACACACAATACACAATACACACTATGAGGGTAATATGTTGTGTGTAACTAGTTAAGAACACAGATTAGCTATTACAACTCAGACTAATAGTAATAATTAAGTGTTAACCCCACACTGAGTAACACATGGCCTACACTGCATATCATTAAAGTCACATGGCTGAGGAACAGGGGAGCTAACAAACTAGCTACTGACAAAAGAGCAGGTAAATAAATCTGTAAAGTATGTAGCCCATCTTAAGTGTACTGAATAACTACTCTATGGATTTATGAGTTTACAAGGCATTTGTAATAAAGGGCAGTCAATGTACTGGAAGAGTCCAAGGATCACCGGGGACAGAGTAGGTAAAATACAACCCTTTAGCTACAACACACAGGGTTAGTATAAAAGTAAAGTTAAGTCTACTCACCATAACTCTAAATATATAATGTTAAGTTCTCATGTCACGAGTCAACCAGCTAAGAATAGCACGTATGCTCTGCTTGCTCATATCACGTGACCAGATATTTATTATGCACATGGCGGCGCACAGCGGAAGTCACCAAGAAGACCGAATGTGTAAGCCGGGCTCCCAATCCACAGGGAGTGGCCCCGCCTCTTCCGTAGCAGCCAGTGAGTCGGGAAATTAAAGGGGCCGAAACTCACTGGTATGCAGTGATCGGATTAGGTACTCCCCTGATGACCGGCCGAATGAATAGGATTCAAAAGGACCATTTTTGTACACTCTTGTAATGTGTAGCTATCATGTATGAAAAATGTACAATGTGTGTGATACAGAGCAGACTGACACAGCATTAAAACAATTTTAATTCATGTATTCTATGGACAGCTGACAAGAGACCTACCCACCCTTACATCGTACTCCCCTAAACACACACACACACACACACACACACACACACACACACACACACACACACACACACACACACAAGTGCACAAACACATGCATACTGTATTGCCACATCAGCATAATTATTATAGAAGAAGATAAGTAGCTACACGACACCACACATTTACCAGTTACTGGGGCCTCGCTTAATGCTATTGTATGAACTTTGGAACAGATTCCAACACTGAAGCAAGGCACATGCAAGGTAAGTAGTCCGTAATTACTCAGTAGATAGTGGACTAGAAGCCTTCGTTGGTCAAAGTCGGGGCTGATGACCGCCATTGCCAAAACCTCGTGCGTCAAGTTTTGCCCAGACAAAGGCTTTTAGTCTATTCTCTACTGTGTAGTTATCAAGTACTTACTTTGCTTCAGTGCTGGAATCTGTTCCCAAGTTCATAGAGCCTTCGTAGAACGAAAGCTACACAAAAGAAGGTCATTTTACGCTAAGCGTAATGGCGAACCAGATGGTAAACATAGCTGTCTAGCCTTCGTTTCTGACAGGTGGCCTTTGAATCTAAACCAACTCCATCACTGCCCAGATGTCTGAGTAATAAGATGAACACTTCTTTACAGTCAAAGGAGAAGCCATTTTGGTGAATCTTGACACACCGTTTTCATTTGTAGTTTTTCTTGGTATGCTCCATTACTCACTATGGGAAATGACCGTACGTGGGCGAACTGTCACCCGTAACCTTAACCACAATATGTAAACTGTGCATGTTCATGCATCAGCACCAGAAGGCTGTACATGCAGTACACATGCATGATAGCTACATGTACAGTTGTACACACACACATAGAGGAATACATACATAGCACACACACACACACACTAAACAGATATCTTACGCATCTAGCTACACTACCTACATGAACCATGCAAATTTCTGCCAGTGCAACTTAGCTAGCTACTGTAATGCTTCAAATGGACAGGAATAGCTTTGCTAACACGGGATAGGAGACACCAAGAGAGACATACATGTACCGGTACATGCACACACACACACACACACACACACACACACACACACACACACACACACACACACACACACACACTATAATACACATGCACACACACACTAGATCTCCTATGCATCTACCCTTCCTGCATTAAGTGATAGGAGCAGATTTCCCAACTATTTCAGAAATAATAACCCAACAACAGCCTATGTCCTTCATTCCACACTGGACCATTTCAAATGGACAAGAATTGCTTTCCTAACACAGGATGAGAGCCTCTTTACTGTGGTAAATTAATAAAAGCAAAATGCAAGTACAAGTACTTGTAGTTAGCATTCAATCACGGTTATGTGAAACATGAATTTCACAAGGCTATACATGATGCTTCTAACTTCTGTATAGCAGACTAAGCAGTTGTCATTTTTATACAGGGAGAGTCTACATTTCGAAGGGAATTAGAACCAGCTGGCATAACTGTTGTGAGTCGCACATTCAAGACAACAGAGGATCCAGTTGAATCTATAAAAGATTTGTTTGTAAGTTAATCATACATGGTTTAATTGTCAATATATTATATATACTACTGGAGCATAGAACCAAAACAGCTCTTAGACTAGCTGTTTACTGATTGGACACATTCATATTATACTAACTTGCTAGGTGCAAACCAAGTAGCTGTACTAGCCAAGTTGATACCTAAACTGTGGGGTTATCACATCACTTGCATAATATTACTGGCCAGGGCTCATAGACCCCTGAAGGAGAAGAGGAGGGCATGTAATTAGGTGCTAAGATGTATAAAAAATATCTGAAGTAAGTAGGGATGGTAGGATCAGACTTTAAGTAGCTAGCTACACAAACAAGAATAGTAGGGATATACAGATAAGATGCACCATAGCTAAACCCTTTTTTTAAGCAACAGGATTTCTATGAAAAAGCTTGTATTTTCTGTTATCCCAACTAACTACTCTTATCTTACACAGAACATTGAAATTTGATCTGATGTGCTCTTTAGAACTCTAAGTTTTTGTTACATGCAGGGTCAAGATTACCGAATTTTCTTCCTCAACTCATATTCAGGACTTGCAAGGAGAATCATTTGCTATGTATGTCATATCAATTATTAATTCTTCAGCAAGTGTCCAAATGTCTGTATACCACACAGGCATATAGTCAAAATTTCACGTTTCCAAGATACATTTTCATTGCCTACGATTGGTTTCCACCAAAATGGTGGACTTATGAACGATCAAGAATTCAAGTGAATTGTACAGATCAGGACCTGACAAATTTTATTGAGAGATCATTGTCCTTTCAGTTTCGACCACTTTCTGACGATGACAATGTTACAACAGATACCGGGAAGGTGAGAGTATAATTATAATATTGTGTACCAATGGCTATGTATGGGTAAAATAAAACTATGTATGCACTGGTAAATAAAATTCAAACTGTGGCTACAGCATGTATGGTATCTCAGACATTAATTAAAAGCACGGGTGCTGGTTGCATGTTTGTCTATTCTATATAACACTGATACACGAGTCAATGTGTCCAAGCTAGCTAGCAAGCAAGAGAAGTTCTATATTTGTTTAACTTATTGCTACCTATACCAATGGGCTCTTACATAACTATAGGAACAACAGTTTAAACAGTGGTGTCTCTAGTCTGACTGCATATCTAGTATGTCATGGCTAGATTATGTGTGTGCACTAGATCTATAGTATGTAGCTACAAATTTTGTAGCACTACAACCAAAAAATCAAAGGATGCTGATAACTGCTAAAATCACTTAGCTACCATGCACAAGGAAGTAGCTAGCTATAACCAAACCCATAGGAGGAATAACTCCCACAAGGCAAATAGCTAACTGACTTAATAGACCTACGGGTAGCATGCAAGACCTTGTAGCTATGTACACTAGCTGTGGGTCATCACCCTGCATAGGCGGCGGAACCGGGGGGCAGGGGGGGCAGCTGCCCCCCCACTTTCAGAAGAGGGGGGCTTTGCCCCCCAAAATCCAAGCCTAATGACATCACAAGTTAGCCAGATTTACCTCTATTCATGACAGATGCACCAAGATATAGTCAAAAGCTACCTAAAATAGCCACAAGAATCGACCATTGTGCACGTTTTCCACCATTTCTTAGCTCCAGACAGCAGTAGCACCTTCGAGAGCCACGTGTGCCCTTTGAACTTCAATTAAGTGGGCGTGGCCCAAAATTTTCGCGCGCGCTTTGCGCGCGATTTTGCCCCAAAATAGAACTTCCTTCCGCCGCCTATACCCTGTCCACCTTGTAGTTTTCTTTTGTTCACTACTACAAATTGGTTGTTGTACTCGATTCAGTGGTTTACTGACCTCAGGCTTCACCCTCACAAATCACTGAACTGTCCTGCTCTCGTATTATAACCTCAACCTAGTTAAAGCTATGCTACACGGTACAGATAGCTACATTTACGTAATGTAGTTACACGGCATTGTCTATACTATTCGAAAATATTTTAACAATGAAAATTTCACGAAGTTTACAGTACACCCCCAGATGACATCACTGGGAATAGATTAGCTATTATGAAAATCTTACCACATCCTTTTTTTTTTAAACGGTTAAGGGTCACCATGCATGTAAGTAACATAATATTTAAGTAATGTAATGCTATGTAATCATGAAATGTTTAGCTAGTTAGCTAGCTAATAGTGGAAAATGAAAACAATTGACAATCAACCGATAACCTATATCTGTGCCAAATTTCGTGATTTGATACCTTTACTGGGGATGTATTGCATCTATTAGAAAAGTAACTTGCGACTTAAACTTATGACGTCCCCAGTATGTAGCTATTCCTCGGTAGTAGGAGAACATACGGTAAAGGTCGTTAAGCGTTCGCGTGAGCATATGCACTAAGCCATTTTCACGGCCCATAAACATTCCAGAAAACCCCTGAATTTTGCTTGAATTACTACTCATCATTACCTTAGAACTACGGAAAAGTAAACTGCTACTGGGACCACATCCCTAGTAGCTCAATCAGAGGCTAACGGGAAATGCATGAGCTAAGTAGCATATTTAATTTATGCAGTGTTATGCAACCATGATATGTTTAAAAATGGCATAATTTGAAAATGAAAACAGGATTTAAAGTATTTCTTGAACAGATATCATCTATCTATAAGTGTACCAAATTTCACGATTCAACACCCTTAGCTGCCAGGTCCCTTATTGCATTGAAGTAATCACTGGTGCCTGTAGAAAATGATGTATACCCAGGGCATGGCAAGTCCTTGCTTAGTTGTTCTACGTAGTGAAGCCTACTGTTAACAAAATCAGAGGTGTGAGATGCATCAGGCATTGCCCTGGTAAGCTAGGCCTGCAGGCACTTATGAAGTATATTGTTAGCTAGCTACTAGGGATGCAATAAACACTTGACCAGATGCCTAGTCTACAGACCTACCAAGTCTCACGCACTGGGCGTGAGTCTCACGCATTTGAGTGTTATCTCACGCTCACACGCTTGCCATCTTCCATACTATGTAAATCTCACGCATTTCAGCCAGAAGAGCTCGAAATGGGCGTGGTTTCCCGATTTACGCATGCGCAGTTTACAATTTTAATGTAAACGTTGAGCTAGCCCGCGAGTTTGAGCAGCTATTTAGACCACTAAAGCTATAATAGAGACATATTCCTGTCGCCACGCCTATCACCACGCCCACTATAATTAATCACACTCTTGACCGTGCTTTGACCTTGGCAGTAACTACCGCGAATGGTAAAGCGTCGTTTACAGAGGCGAGCGCATGCTACGTATCCACGCTAGCCGCACACAGATATGGCATTACGTAAGCCAAGAGACCACCGTGAATGTCATGCATTCTATGCATTAATGTGAAAGGCAACTCTTAACGTATACTCTTAGACTATATTTCGAACGACTTTCACAACCCACAATGGCCACTCCCTGAATGAATTAGCTAGCTACCTCATAGATCACACCATAGGTTTCATCATAATTAGCTACCTAATAATAGCGTAAAATGTTACTAGGCAACTAATTATTGGATGCCCATTGTGATGTGACAGTTATTACGATGAAACCTATGAGATCAGCAGCATGGTGTAACCTAATTCAAGCAAATTCTGGCAGGGCCTCTTTGGAGACAGGCTACTGAGAAACACAGAATAAACAAATATTTCATACGCTGCCTTTCACTTTGTCCAACAAGACTGCGAATAATATAGCTACTTTAGCTATGGCAGCATGTACAGTAGCAGCCAAATAAAAGTTTACGTAGCGTAAGCGTACTACGTACGTAGATAGGAAACCTACGCAGCGTACTAACACTGTAGCATAAACGTAGCAGCTGTGCGCATGCTTCCTGATTAACACTGTCTATGTGTGACATTGTGGGCGGACCAGCCTGTGTACTAGTGTAAACCACTTGCCACGTTATGTAATAACGTAGAGTAACTACGCAGCCACGGTGCAATTAGCAGCTTGTAGCGGGCGTACTTGTGGCGTACTTATTGCGTACTTTTTGACCCAACCCTGCGTAGTACTTACGTACTACGGTTACGCTACGTAAACTTTTTTTTGGCCACTACTGTATGTACATGCCACTCTTATCGATACTATTCAGCTATTGGGCATTTATCCTGGTCAAGTATCTCCTATGAGGTAATTAAAAGTCAGTGGGCCATTTTTAGAGTAAAAGCAAAGGGACTCTCTTATCACATTAGAAGCCTTAGGATTTTGCTCTCTCTGACGAGATACAACCATCACCAATCGCCATTCAGCTACTGTGCTTCTGGTCAACAGTTCATGATAATATTATTGTTGATTTAGCAAATTGTACAACCTACGCAGTGTGCTGCTGGCTTACTATACTCTCACCATTAATTAATACCAACACTACCCAAACATTTAGCTAGTTGATGTACTGAATGTTTTACACAATGATTAGTTTCCAATTGTATTGGTAATTTGTATTACTGAATTCATTAGCTAAAGAACATAGCTACTATGCAAGTAGCTATTATAAACCCAGGAAGATCTGCTAGCTTACGTGATAAATTAGCTACACTTATAAGTATAACTTAGTGCACTAAGATGTACCAGTTAGTGTTATCTAGCTACAGTAGTTGATATCCTGCCAAAATTTTGTGATTGGAAGACCATGCATGCAGGATTAAAAAAGAATTAAACTTATTTCAAACATTCTCACAATGCTATACTTTAATGTCTGTAGACCCAATCTTTCTAACAATATTATAATATAAATACTTATAGTCTTTAGTAGAGTTTGAGGCTGAATATGAGAGAAGAGGCAGGGAAGGTGGCTACAACACAGTTACTCATGGCATCAGACTTTATGACGCACTATGGGCACTCGCCTTTGCACTGAATTGTACAATGACTATGGTCAATAGTGAAGATATTAATAAAACTGGATGTCAGAATGCTTCAGGCTCACTGGTGCCTCTGCACCGCTATACATACAGTAATGAAATGATGAGATGTTTAATTCATTGGAGTCTACATGAAACTAACTTTTCAGGACTAACTGTAAATGTTAAATGTTATTACAGTAGCACAAACTTGATATCAGCACGATATTATTCTATACAGGGAACCGTTAGGTTCAATGAGAACGGAACTCGCATTTATCCCAATGTGAGAGTTTCACAATATCAACGAAAAGGTAAAATTGAATTGTATTACGCTTAAATTAATGGCACATAATATTATGTGTATGCATGTAGGAATGGAACTTGTACGTCAGCGGTTTGCCGTTGTGGATATTTCAGACAATTATTCCTTCAATTTTGTATCAGGTGTTAGTGATAATGACATCTTTCCTCAGGCTGGTATCAACTAAGTATAGCACATCATCATACCTTTTTTCAGTATTGCTTGTCATACTTAACACAGGTGGAGTTCCTCCTGATGGTACACCCATTAACATCACAAATACCTTCAAACTGGAGCTCATTGTCGTCTTTGACACTCTTGCAATACTTGGAATAGTATTTGCTATTGTTTGTTTGCTGTTTAACATCATATTTAGGAAACGAAAGTGAGTTAATAAAATAACACCAGTGACATGAAACAATAATCATGTTATTAAATTTTCAGGATAGTGAAGCTTACTAGTCCAAATCTGAATTATTTCATCATAGCCGGTGCCATTTTGATGTACACATCTATTTGCTTTTACCTTTTCCCCTCAAGATCTGGAATTATCATGCACACATCCTGTGCAGTAAGTTCCTACTACATAGAAGTTATGTACTAAGCTCCAGAAGAGGTATGAAATGATGACGTGCTCGCCCAAAAATGCTGTGTCATCACTTTTTTCCTCATATAGCTACTTCACATAGAAATATTTCGATGACAATTTTTGAGGGTGATCCCTCAGGATCCCCAAACCAAATTATATTACTTTGATCAGCGATTGAAACTACACAATTTAAGCTAGGGATCCCTCGAGAATCATGCAGTTTTTAGGCTTCAACACAGCGACTGTATGTGGGACACAATGACCTGCATTGGTATGCGCACAAGTCACGTGAAATATTAATGATTTCATACCTCCTCTGACTAAGCTTGTAGTTTAGATGCGCCCCAACACCTACTTATTAATTGAACCATTTCAGGTACACCGTTGGTTTTTCAATATCGGATATTCACTTGCTTTTGGAACAGTGTTCGCAAAAATGTGGCGAGTGTATCAAATTTTTCATAATCCTTGGTCAAAAAAGAAAGTAAGAATTAAAATATCACATAATATGTATGTAATATGATTTCATAATCATACAGTTCCTAACAGATTGGCATTTGATAGGTATCTTGCTGGCAATCACAGGAATCAACATAATCCTGCTCTCCGTTGGCAAAATCATTCCGGTTTTGAGGGATCATGTGTCCTTGGAGCAGGATGCAGAAAATCTACAAGCACTTAGTGTTAATGATAAATTTGGCCATCATGTATCACTGATTATTTATTAGCTCTTATAAATTATAGGATCTTGGAGTGAGAGAAATCCATCATGTGTTGGTATGTTTCACAGCATCCTCTCCAAGTTTCTACTGGGAAATCATCATCTTTGCCTATCTGGCTGTTCTTCAAATCCTCGGCTTAATGCTAGCATTCCAGACAAGAAATGTGAAGCTACCAGGACTGAAAGACTCAAAATTTGTAGCAACAATCATCTATATTTCAAGCATTGTGGTAGTGGTCTTGGCATTGGTGACATTTTCCCTAAGGACCTACATCAATATTGGGACGGGAATAAGTGTATTTGGAATTTTTACACTAACGACTGTTTTCCTCACACTGATATTTGTTCCAAAGGTTAGTATGAAGCAGAATCTGATACGTATAAAGACATTAAGGTAAACATTGCAGATGGTGTTACTCTGGAGAGACCCTAAAGGAGAGAAAGTGACTTCAGTGCACTCAGTGACAGAAACACTGCAAAGTTCTGATATTATGGTGACACTACAGAAGACAATTTCCCAAAAAGATGACTTGATAGCCCATTTAAAAGATGAGATCAGTTTATTGAAAATGGTAACTACCATCTCAATTTTGGAAGGGCTTGACACAATATTTTTTCTTGTTTACTAGAGTAAAACTGATGAACAGTGAGTCATGCAAGCAAGAAAGAACATAATATATTATGACTGTCAACTACAAAAAACTCTTAGATTATTGTTAGAGACTCGTTAGCACACAATATGCGGCATACAATCAAGAAAAGCATCCACCTAGTGGCTTCAGCGTGTGAACTCGAAATAGTCTAGTGATGAGCTATTCATGGTTTAAAGTACAAGTTCATTCAAAGCATGCAAAGCAAGAGTGCATGTGTATATCTGATATAATTTGTGCATAATTGGATGACAACACTTCCCCCGATGAACAGATGGATGTACAGACACAAAATTACCCAAAAATTGCAGTAAACGTCTACCTACGCCATGCGACAAGGGACAAGGACTAATGATAGAAGCACATTAGTCTTGAGTACATTAGCATGAAGTATATGCAACTTTACAGTAGCCACAATAGTTACCATATGGGTATATAATATCACTGTGAGTCATCAAAATTTAATAGTAAACTTTAATTACTTGCTAACTCCATTCAAGAATATTTAATAGTATGTGCGGTTTGTTTGGCACCACATTTCACAAGCACACCACTACTAGTAATTCCATACATCGAAAGCATGCAGTTACATAAGTATAGCAATCTGTACACACTTTAGAACAGTTGGAACCTCAATCCATTAATTATCTCCACTAATATCATTAACAGCTGAAATCACTAATAATTATTTCAGATAATACTGATAGTCCAGGTAGCTAGCTCAAATCTGAAATACGAAGGCCTAATAGTTGTTCCTAAAGTTAAATGTTTTGCATATAGGAGTTGTAGCTACAGCGAGTAGAAAAATTAAATTTTGCACTTGCCATATAAGTTAGATCAAACTTTGAAAGTAAAATTAATTAGGTAGCAATAGTTAGGAATTTTGACTTGAGAATGGTAGCTATTCAGAATCTCCTAATTGCATGTAAAAAATTACTTATTGACAAGACAACTGTAACAATTAATTTCAATGACATCACACCACAGGACCTCTATGTATAGCTAACACTTCTTGCATATGTGGAGATAAAAATTTGCTACATTTAATGTAAAGCTCAGTTGCCATCAACATGTTCAATGTATATGCACCAATAGTGGTATAATATGCTGAAAGCATTGGACCAAGCCAGATATGGCAAAGGATCATCATGTGTTCAGGTAGGCATAACAGGATAAGCAGTTAACCACAGACATGCTATAAAAGAGAATGTGCACAGGATTTGAGTTAGTGCATTTTCCACTCTTCTTTACAAGCAAAGGCTAGATCTATTACCCAGGACTGGTAAGCTTTAATATTACTTCAAGAAGTAAGTAACCCACAATTTTGACATTAGTCCTACATCTACTGTACAGCTATCTGAACACTTGAACAAGGAGTATGGAACCAAGATACACTATTATCAAGATCCTGCTGTTCAGTATATGCATGGTTGTCCTTCAAAGCAACGCTGAGACTGAAGCAGTCCATGACATAAACATTTTATTTGTTGTCTCTTTTGGTCAATTTGGCTACAACTCATCAGGAGTTGTACCAGCTGCTGATATAGCACTAGAAGATATCAACAAGGATCCACACATTCTGCCTGGCTATAGGCTGACTTATGACAGAGTGAGAGATTCACAGGTCAGTCTATATGAGCATAACTAATAGCCAGTACAAAATTGACCAAATTAATAAGGAAAAAGTTCATTGACAAGATCTTTGGACGACCTGAATCTGACTGTCAAAATTTTATTATTGCTCTCATAGTGCATTAGCTAATACTATAGGCTACTTTGTATCTAGTACATCTAGAGTAGCACATTAATAACCTAAAATTAATGTATTGTACAATGTGGGTTGAGGGCATGCATTTGTGACCTCATGCAGCTAATCATATGTAATGTCTTCCTACAGTGTCATCGTGGACAATCTCTGAATGCTTTTTTTGATGGTATTCAGTCGGACCCAGTGAAGCTTGCAGTGGTTGGGTGTGGATGCTCAATAGCTACTGAGCCGGTTGCAGAAATCAGCCATCACTGGAATATTTCACAGGTATAGTGCAACCATTAATAATAATATTTACTTCCTAAACAGCAAGGATGGCTATGTAGCTATACTATAGCACAATCTGTGTATTCCTAAATGTCACCAGCCAGGGGTTTTCAGTGGATTATTTATATCACAGATGATCTAGAAGGGAAGGCATCAATGGACATTGTGGCCTGCAGTTAGCTACAAACAGATAGATTCATGAGAAGATACCACCTAATCCATCGTCACGGAGGTAGTAGCTAGATTCTGTATTTGGATTCTTACCTTAATTGATAAGAGATGGAGAGCAAACTAATGACTTTTTTTGCCCTGTTGATTCTAGTTAGGCCATGTGCTCAAACAGGATGGAGTAAATGCGCATGCGCATGATGGAGTAGATGCACATGCACCTATCGTGCGTGTGTTACTTACATAATCGATGACCTTTACTCTCCCCTTTACCATACTATGAGTTGTTTATGCTAACAAGGTCTGTCCTTTTACAGCCCTGTTCACAACACTTGATAGCTTTATGCAGATATGTATGGGAAAGCGAAGCAAGCCCCCTTGCTTGTACATTATCATGATTATATATTATGATCTGAAAGGGAAGGACTACAACTCACACTACAACTAGGATTACTGAGTACTCACTACTACTAGAACTATGAAGAACTACTATACAAGGGCACAGAGGAAGCATTTTTTTTTGGATGGTCGGGAAAAAATAGTACAGTAACCATACTTCTTCTAAAAATTCAGCATAATAATGATTATGCTCAAGCCTTGCCCAACTTTTAGAGACAAATATTCAACATTCCATCTGCATGTATGTTTTATTCCTAGATCCTGTTTATTACATATACACGTGCATGACTGTTACCGAAACTTAGAAACTATTTTCTAAAGGGTGTTGAATAATTATTAGAGGCGCTGAATCATTACAAGAATGGTATATAAGATAAGTGGCATGGTTACGTGTCACAAAATTAGCTAATTAAAGAGCATGACTATGATGTCATCATAATAAGACTCACACTAGTGGTTCACTGGCTTGCTATTGTACCCAATGAGCGTTTAACTACAAGACAGAGGTGGATGATGGTGATTTCTACAAGCACAAGGACATGCCTCCCGTTTTATGAATTATTGTAGGTTGTTAATGAGGCCAAAAGTGGTCAGGCCAAAACCTGACCAGCTGGACCGGTATGCTATAGCTACCCACACCACTCACTGGGGCTATACGCACTACTACTCATGTAAAGTAACAGGTTCTTGCAGAGCTAGATAATGCCTATTCACTAAAACATTCCACTGTATAATAAGATATAGTCAAAGTATAGTACACAAAAGAAACACACAGAGAGATCACAAAAAGGAAGTTTAGTTATCTACTCACCCAGTGCCTCCATTTTAGTATAGCGTGACACTATCTTGTCTAAACCAGTCTTACTGGTCAAACCAGTTTTGTGGCTATATCCAACCAACATATCTGGGCTTCATACCCACTACTAGGACTAGTTCAAAGGACTACTACTCATACTACTCGCTAGGACTACTAGCTACTCACACTCTTACTCATGAGGAGTTCGGTTGCCTCGTTTTTCTCTTGGCTAGTAATTTTCTAGCTCATTACCACAAAATCAGTCTTGCATGCCTTAATATCTAGTGTAGTTACCTACAAAGGTTTTCTAGTTTTGTTGGGTACCTTGTTGTGTACATTTAATATCTACATTCCCCAGAATTGTGCACAACACAGAGGTGCTATGAGCTGGCGCATTTTGGCATTTCTTCAAGGAGACAGGCTAGGAACTCGCAGAAAGACATTGACAGTACCACTAGTGTAGCTCCATGTACAGTTGCATAAAGAAACACTACAGATGGAACATATACATAGCATAATACATACACACTAAACAGATATCCCATGTACCTGCTCGAATCATGCAAATTTTTAACGGCACCTGCTGTCACATATACCTACCCCGACCTTTATAGGACTGTTTTTTTGTATATTTAAGCTACCACACTCTACAAACCTCAGACACACAGGATACTGTGACTATAAATTTACATAGAAACACCGGGTACTTGTAATAAATTTTTTGGTCAAATTATCACCCGACCAACCAACATATACCCTTATGTTTTGTGGTCATGTTAGTTCAAAATGAACACTCTATTCTGTGTGGCCCTATATACATGTACGCACATACACACATGCACACACATAATAGATCTCCTATGCATCTACCCTTCCTGCACTAAGTGACAGGAGCAGATTTCCCAACTATTTCAGAAATAATAATCCAACAACAGCCTATGCTGTTCATTCCACACTGGATCACTTCAATTGGACAAGAATTGCTTTCCTAACACAGGATGAGAGCCTCTTTACTGTGGTAAATTATGTAAAGCAAAACTGTGTGTAGGGAATCATTAATTATGGCCACAAACATAACATTGTGCAAGTGCATTAGCTGGCATTCAGTGTAGTTATGTGAAACATGAATTTCACAAGGTTATAGATGATGCTTCTAACTTCTGTAAAGCAAACTAAGCAGTTGTCATTTTTATACAGGGAGAGTCTACATTTCGAAGCGAATTAGAACCAGCTGGCATAACTGTTGTGAGTCGCACATTCAAGACAACAGCAGATCCAGTTGAATCTATAAAAGACTTGTTTGTAAGTTGTGACCTGCTATGAGAAAAGGGGCCCTTGGGGATAAAAATTTCATTTCTCAATAAATGCCAAAAAGTGTAAAAATTAAATTTTCTGTTTTTGATTCTACTAGAAAATTTAGGTTTTGGCTTTAAAAGATATATTATGTTTATATATTCATAGGATGTAAATTGTACTTATGGGCACAATTAGTTGCTCGGACATGTACAACTTAATACAAAATTTAATTAAAAATGCCTAATTTCCGAAAAACAAATCTATCAACCCGAGTGCATAAACATAGTCATAACTTGGTTTATGGTCAATATTTTTTTCTTGAAACTTGCACCATTATATTCAGCATACACAAAGCTTTCCATTCATTGCTAAAAACTCAAGTTTTTTTTAAAAATCCCCAATGGTCCCTTTTCTCATAGCAGGTCACAGTTAACCATACAAGGTTTAATTATCCTTAACACACACACCATGAAGTATCTCTGCTGCAGTAATTGACTTATTTATTTTATTTCTCTCCTCTACCCCGGCTACATACCTGAATTAGCTAACTGCTATTTATGTATGCCTCTGTATAACTAGCTATATGATACAGAAACTGTTATAGAAAAAAAAAAAAAAAAAAAACTCAAAGCTTTTGTTAAATGCAGGGTCAAGATTACCGTATTTTCTTCCTCAACTCATATTCAGGACTTGCAAGGAGAATCATTTGCTACGTATGTCATGTCATTCAGTGAGAGTCTAATTAACTGTCTGTAATAATTATTACCATACAGGCATATAGCCAAAATTTCACGTTTCCAAGATACATTTTCATGGCCTATGACTGGTTTCCACCAAAATGGTGGACTTATGAACGATCAAATATTCAAGTGAATTGTACAGATCAGGAGCTGACAAATTTTATTGAGAGATCATTGTCCTTTCAGTTTCGACCACTTTCTGATGATGATAATGCTATAACAGATACTGGGAAGGTGAGATTACGTACTATGACTAGCTCAAAGATCAAAGGCACAGCCTGTAGTGTATACTAAGACTTGAAACCACTGTCTGCCCGCTATGTACACTGTGGCCGTGGTATATGGCAGTTATACTCTAGAGTATAACTGCCATATACCATGGACATTGTTGTATCCATGGATACAAGCTGTTTGACGTCATAGTACAAGCCACTTACACTATAGCCTTATCGTGGTTTATTGAATTGTACACTTGAGGTGCACGTTTAAACCATTTGGCTTTGCCTCGTGGTTTAAACACCCGCCTCTCGCGTACAATTCAAATAAACCACTCAAGGCTATAGTGTAACTATAACATAATTTATTGATTTATTATATAGAATAGGACTAATAATTGTAGTGAACTAGCTATCAGAGGACAATGGAAATAGCTAGGCCATCATAATCTTCACTGATCAGCAGCAACCACTATACCATGGTTAGTCCCACTGGAGCTGGCCTATTCGGGCTGGTGTGTACATACACTGACCACAGCAGACCTCTAGTTTGTTTTCACGTCATCCAAGAGAGATTCTACATTACTTTATTGCTACGTAATTTTTGCCTCACTACACAGTGGCAAGGGCTTATAGAAAGTGCCAAATTCGTCGCTATAAATTATTGGTAACCAATGGGCTTTTACACAGGAATACACAGTGGCGTCTCTAGTCTGGCTGCATGCCTAGTATAATGTGATGGCTAGATTATGTGTATGCACTATAGATCTATGTAGCTAGCCATCTACAACAGAATTTTGTGGTACTAGTACTGAAGCAATAAAACCAAAGGATGCCGATAACCGCTTAGTTTTCCCACAGGAAGAAACTCACAGGAGGAATAACTCCCGCAAGGCGAATAGCTGACTTATAACAGACCTATGGGTAGCAGCTGGGGCAAGCACCTTGTAGCTATGTACACTAGCTGTCACTGGACCAAATATAAGATTTCCTACGTGTCCTGTGTACCAAAACATGACATTTCCTCGCATTTCCTACACATATCCGGCAGAGGATAGGGCGAAATGTTACGCAAACAAATGAAATGTATAGAAAATCTTGCCCTATCCTACAGATTTCCTGCATGTATGAAATCCAAATTTTCGTCCAGTGTGTGGGCCATCACCCTGGCCACCTTGTAGTTCACTACTACAAATTGGTTGTTGTACTCGTTCTCAACAGTTCAGTGGTTTATTGACCTCAGGCTTCGTGCGCTCTTGGTCAACAAATCGCTCGCTCTCGTACTCTAACCAAACCTGGTTGTAGCTACGCTACACAGTATGGATAGCTACATTTACATATGGCATAGCTATATTCATACATGGCATGCATGTAGCTGTTTTGGTTGCCAAGTGTAGCAGCATAATCATGATGCCGCGGTATACAGCAGGTAAACTATGTATACAACTTACCGACTTCGTTATAATAAGGATGCAGTGGTCTGGGTGCATACATAAACCCACATGCACCCCCTGGTGACATCACTGGAAAAATTATTATTCAAGCTTTTACCTTTTACGATGGTTATTAACGAAACCTATGAGGTAACCTATCGGCGGCACGGTGTATTTCAAGCTAAATTCTGGCAGGCGGCCTTTTTGGAGCCATCATGGGTCGTGAAAGTCGCTACTGAGAAATAATAGAGTAACTTACACACTGTCACATATCCAGCGAATACTTTATAAGCCTGCCTTTCACTTTGCCTAAACAAGATAGAGCTGCTCGATGCTCGATAGTATGCGGTCTCTTGGCTTACGCAATGC
>OZ220042.1:0-225189 GCA_964291365.2 Stappiaceae bacterium | reverse complement strand
CCTATATGTATATAACTAAGTTGTTATATCACTTGTAAGCATAATCCAGGGGTGGTTCCATCTCGATTTGTTGTGCAATACTCCTGTTCACATCGTCTGAGTACATATGGGTGCTTTTGTCACAGTTTGCCAACTTGTACTCATAGTAATGCCCCATACAGTCTTTGTTCCATCAGCAGTAGTGAAGTGTACTGGTTCAGTGATCCAAATAGGAGTTGAACAGGACTGATAGTTGGATTATTGGCAGTAGCTAATATTCCCTGTAGGTAAACACAAAGACGGTAAAGTTCACTAGTATGCCTGGCTTGCAATCAACCCACCCACTTTGATGATACTAGTAAATTTTGTTACCACCAGTAGATAGTGTTGCAAGAAAGAAATGGAAGATTGAATGCATATTCTACGAGAGGGGGCTCCCACAAGTACTCCTATGGACTGTAAGAAGGTACCCTCCACAAATGCTCCCAGAAGACCGCATAAACTCACTAGCTTAGCAAATTCAAGCTTGTATGTACTTACTCTTTCATATTTGTTGTCATTTTTGCTTCAAAAAACCTCTGAAACGTTCTGCTGTTGCTGGTAGACCCTTCGAAAGTCAGTGAAAATCCATGAAAAATGGCCGAGGGGCCGTTTTACCCTCAAACTTTTCCCGCCTGTTGGCGCGCGGGTGTGCGTTATTTAGAATAATAATTTTGAATACGGTCCATTGTGACGTAGATTGTTTGCTCACGTGCGTGGGCGTGTCCCAAATTAATTGATCAAGTTCAAAACGCCGAGCCAAGACTACTGACGACTGGCATGCAGGCAGCTCAGGAACGCGCTGCCGCATCGTCTATGTTTTTACTTCCCATTTTTATAGTCCATCCGCCAGTATAGAAATCACTACTCGGCTCAGCTAGCTGTTGATCGGCCGGCCCGCTATGCTTTTTAACCTCTGAGATCAATACCCGCGTTGGACACGAAGTTCGTATGAGTGGAAGAAGCGCCGACTACAGCTCCTACCTCTTGGAAAGCTCTCGGAAACGACGCAAGAAGAGTTCTGGTACTTTTGTCGTTGTTCAAGGAGCCGTCGCCGCCATGACTACTATGCCTATGGACTGCTCGGAGCGGCGGACCAAGCTAAGGCTAACTGGTGAGGAGCAATAGATATTCAAGGTGGTGTGTGCGGTTTGTAAGTAGTGCTTGGCTTATGTCAACTATTTGAAGTGTTGTGTGTGAGGCCTCTTGAGCTTTGTACAAGCTCATTTGTATTTCAAATTTTGCTCTTTTTCGAATTCTGTAATTTATGTTAATGCTCACACACACACACACACACAAACACACGCACAAACACACACACAATTGCCCACATTGCAGTGCATTCTTCAAAGAATTTGGCCAAAAAAGACTTTTTCAGTGAGTTGATAAAACGATGAGCATGGTGTTATTTGTTTACTGTGAAAGTGAGGCCCAACTTTCTGTAATTCTTGAAGTGTACATATACAGTGTATATCTTCTAGTCACTGCTGTTTACGTTTCTCTTCCCTTATCTCTCACCCATTCTCCACACACACACAAACATACACACACGTATGTGCCTACAGAAATGCCTGATCCATTTGCTAAGATTGTCGTGGACGGCAGTGGGCAGTGTCATTCAACAGACATCATCAAATCGACTCTGGACCCCAAATGGAACCAGCATTATGACTTGTGAGTGGCTCACATAGACCAACCACCTGAGCACGCAGCATCCTAGCAATACCACCATTTTATACTATACATAGCATTTCAAAGTACCATAGCTCACCACCATTAAGTACTGTATACAATAGTCCGTTTTTTTTTAATGTAAGGTTGGGCCCTTTTTGGTGAAGACACAGCTGTGATTCCAACCAGTATGCATCCCATATCTACATCACTGACCTATTTACCAAGTGGTGGTGGTGGGGTGGGGGGGGGGGGGGTAACTGTTGGTAGCTGAGGTCCTCTGTCCTCTTTGGTCTAAAGTCTGCTTGGATGACAAGTTTATCTGGGAGAGTGTGTTTAGCTGTAGTGGGAAGTGAGCAGTTGAGTGATGTGACATCAAGTGAGAGACTTAGTGTCCCTCCTTTTGATCATTATTGTCTCTCCAAGGAAGTGGCTAGCTTAAATTGACCACCTAGTGCACTTTGGTACTGCCTCAGGTTTAAGACTAGCTGTAGCCATAGTGACTCTTTCAGTGTCTGCTCTAGCTGCTGTACTAGCAAATGGAGCCCAATGCAGTATAAGGGCATGATGTGACTGGATGGGTGACTTAGTAGAATAGCCCTTTCAGACTCTGTCTGGCCGACTAATTACTATCAATGCCTCACATTTATGCCCTCCCTGTATGTATGTATGCATGCATGCATGCGTATGTATGTATGTACCTATGTGTGTGCTAAAGGTATTGGAAGAGGTTGCTAAGTGTGTTGGCTGTGTGTTATAAGAAATTGGGCTGTCTCCTGCTTAGGGCAAGTAGGCGGGCACTCCCCCTGGTCTACGCTGCCATGGCTAGCTACATGTAGCTATGTAGGACTTCTCTTTTATTAGACATAAAAGAGATGGAGCATACAGCCAGTGCATATAATAACCAAGATTCATCAGTACATGTATGTATGACCTTTTCAAACTTAGGGGGATATGAGTGAGGCTGTGTTGATGTTGTTACAGCCAGTCTGCACCTTAGAGCCTGTGGTCAGACGTCTCTCTGTGTATGTAGTGTGGTGTGGCGTTTAATCTGTGGGCTGGGTCACTTTATGGTCGCACTATCAGCTCTGTAAACCAAAGCACCTCTTCTCTATAGCTAGCTTCTCATCTCTCCCTCTTCCCAGAAACCTACCAACATTGCTACATGTACATGTATACGTATGGAGAGAGAGGGGGGGGGGGGAGGGGGGGAGGGGGGCTGCCTTGTACCACATGTTACCAAACTCTTTGCCTTATCATGCAGCCCCATTGCATGCGTGTATGTAGCATAGCCTAGCTCTATATAGATATGAAAATGGTGATGAATTTGTTGTTTTCTATCGAAACTTTGATGCTGAAAGATGGGGACAGTACAGTTCATGCTTTATTGTACTTTGTAGTAAATAGTGTAGGTAGTGAAGGAAACGTGCCTTTGTGTAAACTCTGCCACCCTCCACCTGCGCTGCACGTACACACAAGTGAAATTTACCAATTCTAATGTTAGTTCCTAGTATCCATGTACATGCTGTGTTGTACTGCACATGCTTGCTAACAAAAATGGAGTATTTTCTGTTTCTTGAGGTAGTGTAGTGTAGCATCGTACTGCTACATGGACGTAAGGGAAGAGAGAGAGAGGGGTGGGTGGGTGGGTGGGGGAGCCATCAAGTCTGATCTGAGCGCTGTGTTCATACTACTATCTCTTTCAACTGTCTGTTTGTAGCTGTGTAGTGTAGCAGTGTAGCTGTGTGTAGCCTAAGGCAATTCAAACATGATTGCTCTCTATTGTTTGACAGGTTTTTGAGTCGTTCCGACTCAGTCACGGTGAGTGTGTGGAACAATAGGAAGGTGCATCGTCGTGAGGGGGCGGGGTTCCTTGGCTGTGTTAGACTCTCGCCCGCAACAATATCAAGACTGAAGGACACAGGATGTAAGTTCTCTCTCTCTCCCTGCATCAAATGTATACCCGTCGACATGCACTGTGACATGTGATAGTGAACCCTAGTGAACCCTACAAGTACAGCTCCACTATTGCCACTATTGAGCTATGTAAGTAGGTAGTTTCAGTCCTAGCATGCAGCAGTCTGTCAGACTGTCTCCGTGTGTAGTCTGTCTGGTGGACTGTTGCACTGCATATAGCAGTACAGTAGCTACCTAGTGCAGGTGTATGTAATCTGAGTGCCATAGGCTATTGCCATGCCATGCCCAGATGTGCTTGTACAAGTATTCAAGTGCATCATGTACCACACATGCACTTACCCACCCTTACCTTTACCTGTTGTAATATTCTTTTCCCCACAGACCAGCGCCTCAACCTGACTCGTAATAATCTTGATGATGAGGATTTAGTGAGAGGACAGCTAATATGTAAGCCAATCGTCTTTAATTATATTATTTAGACATTGCATCTCTAACATACATGTAACTTGTATCATGGTCTAGAATCTCATAAAGCAAGTGATGAGATGATTTAGCAGAATCTGAACAGCTGAAAATTTCATAGAGGGAGGGATAAATAGCAACCTTCACTTGCCCATTATACAGATTTATTACATCCAAAATGTTGTTTAGACTGGTCTATCTTGAGATTAAATTTTAGTACATTTTATGCCAGATCCCTTATCTACATTGCATACTGTTTGCCTGCATTTTTCTCCCTTGGAATGTCTTATGTTGTCTAGCCTAGCAATACCAAAGACATACTCATATTCACAAGGAGTTTGCCTCTGTGTAGTGTCTGGCGCCAAGGCCCCTACTTTGCCATGTTACATCTGCAATGAATATAACTGTGCGGATTTCTATTTGGTCTAAGTCAGTGATATGGCTGGCTCTGGGGCTTCCTGCAGGGAGAGGAGAGAGAGTGCCCAAGGCTTCTTCCCTCCATCTTTATTAGAGGGAGTGTATGTACTGAGAGTGAGGGATGTGTGTGGGGGATATGCTGGCCTCCAGACACAACACTAGTCTGGATAGTTTGGTCTTCCTGCATCCCCCCTCAATGCAATTATATGAAGCTTCCCCCTTTTTTTGTAGGCAGATATATGGCTACTGTATATTATGGGGATTAAGGCAAAGATACTGTATCTCTCTCTCTCTCTCTCTCTCTCTCTCTCTCTCTCTCTCTCCCTCCTTCCCTCCCTCTCAATACAATACTTTTGTGTGCACTTGTGGCTAGTGTGTTATGCTTCCTCCATGTAACAGCATTGTAGTAGATTTTGTAATGGCATTATAGTTGATTTTGGAGGGGTGCATTGTTTGTTTGGTTATAAAATCCAAAGCAACAGAGAGAAAGAGAATGGAGCCAGCCAGCCAGTCAGTCAATCTGTCCTGTTATGATATCTACATATGTACACATCTTTAGCCAAGCATAATAAGTCTGGCGTTCCTCCCACACACATACACACACACACACACACACACACTGTGTTATCTATATCTGTGTATGTATCTGCAGTGAGCCTGACATCAAGGGATCATGGTAGTTTATCAACCAACGCCACAGCCCTGGTGCTATCTACCGACGAACTCCCTGAAGGGTAAGCTCCATTGACTACACTGCACTCACCTCCCTTGGACTGGCCCAGGAGATGCACAATGCAATATATCCATATTCATAGATCTCTCTAACACAATTTTTGAGTATGTGTACATGTTTACAAGCTAAGTAGTATATAGTTAGCCTCATATACAAAGTCTGTATGCCTCTGCCTCCAGACCTAGACAGTGCCTGCTATGGTATTTGATAAGTACCAATATTCATAGTTCTACTTAACAGGATATGAAGTGTGTGTACTTGTACATGTGCACATCCTAGTTGTGTATAAGGGGGTGTTTGTGTTTGTATGTATGAACTGAGTAGAGTGTAGCCTCAATACTGAGGATGTATGTCTTTGCCTTGGGTATGGACCTAGCTGCTAGACAATTCTAGCTTAAAGGGATGTCTGCCCTGTAAAACAAGTATGTGTAGCTAGATATTCTGATGTCTGGTGGCCTTGTGAGTGCGTGGGTGTGCTAGATTTGTCTTAGCCATACAAACTGTTTGGTCCTATTCGCCTATGAAGGCTTTCTTTGTATAACCCCAGCCTTGCCTGATCCATTGCTACATTGGAATGTCTTTTATTTATTCCTAGTCAAAGTGTTAACTTGTTTGAATTAGACCCTCTGTGAGTGTGTGTATGTGAGTGTGTGTGTGTCTGTAGTTCTAAGTTATCTCTGGATGGGCATTTTATATGGCTTAGTTTTGTCTGCCCAGGGCCCACCAGCTACCCCACAGGTTTACCCGCCTTTTGTTCACTGATGTAGTGCCTTCACCACACACACACACACACACACACACACACACAAACACAAACACAAACACAAACACAAACACAAACACACACACAAAACACATTTTGTTGGATTTTACATGCTCTCTCCCTCTCTCCTTAGCTGGGAGTGTCGTCGCACTCCTCACGGCAGAGAATACTATATCAACCACTACACTCGGACAACACAGTGGGACAGACCAACAAGGTGAGACAAAACAATCCACGTAGACTGCTAATATACAAAGTCCTTTTGAATGATGTAATAGCTTGTGAGGCTAGCACACTGGTACGGCGGGCGGTCGCTACATGACTCGAATGCTCTATGGAATGTGGCTAATACAATCAGCTGTGCACTGAAATAGTTAGAGATAGTTGACATGTGAATATATGGAGTTATCACTAAAACTAGGTTACCATACCAATGCCTTACAAAGCGGCTACCTTCACTACATATACAGTGGAATATCTGTCTGCTTCTGGGACTGACAAGAATGTCCTGATTTGTAAGGTGTCTTCACTTCAGGGGTGCCTTTGTACAGTTTTCCATGTGTCTGTGACCACGCATAGAGTCCTGATTAAAGAGATGAGCTTATTTCATAGAGGGGTTCCACTGTACAGTACAACACAGTGTAGTACAGTAATGCCATGGCGATGGATGAGATATGCACATGTCAATTCCAGTGATGTTGATCATTTCCATGTATTGATGAGCCACTAACAAGCCTCTCATTGCTCGACGGGTGGGAGGATCGGTTTTGGCGGACGCACGCACCGATGCCAATACGTTTTTAATCCCTTAACCACTGCCTGCTAATGATAGTAATAACAATACAGTCTATTGCAGACAGCACTGGGAGGGTCAAAAATGTGTAGTGTTAAGTGCAGATATGCAGTGCAACCTGAGGAAAGAAAATACACTGAGCCATATGGTTGCTGATATTTGAGAATAATAGATAGAGTATAATGTGACCTTTTCACATACACATGCAACTCATCTAGGGCTGGCTGGTCTGTCTGTTGGGTGGCAGGGAATATACCAATACAGTTTTATATGGTGACAATGAAATTTAATACACTGACTTAGTTGAACGTGTGTCGCCATGGAAATGGAGGGTCATGATGTAATACAATGAAGCAAGAGAGAGAGAGAGAGAGAGCAAAAGCGTTTGTTAAACAGCAAAAGATACCAGCCAACTACAACTAATAAACGCTAGCCGCAGACACCTCACCCTCAGACAGTCCGCCCATCAACCAGATAAGGCACAAAAATATCTACAGCAGAGCTAGCCTAAACCACCACACATGACAAAGACATGTACATACTGAACTACATTGCACATACATGTAACATGAGCATGCAAGGCTGTATGTGGCTAGATGGAGTGATGTACCCTTATAATAGTAAGAGCTGATCGGGTGTTAGATCATTTGTCTGGATAGTTTACACAGCTGACTGGCCAGTAGAGTACGTCAGCCAAATTCCTTCCCAGGATATCTGGCTACATTGAGTATGTCGTGAGCGCCCCACATACCTCCCGGTATCCACGCTATGCCGCTAATAACACATACCATGCATATCTCCGCCTTATTATGACATCATCACATGTATGCACATGCTCAATGTATTAAAAATAGGTCACCTATCACCCCTGATTCTCAAGGCTTTGTACAGATTCAGAAATGTTTTTTCACTTTGTTTCAGACCTGGCTATGAGAGTGTACAGACACCTCGTATTCACCCTCCAGCTGTAAGCTCCTCACCCACCAACATCCAAGCTACGCCTCCAATCAGCGCAGCTGGGGGGAGTGGCAGTAACAGTCCCGATCCCACGACCCCATTTCCCCCCTCCTCCTTGTCATCAACTGCTCATACTGGTTTGACTCGTGTGGCAAGTACACGTGGATCACCCACTCAAGAACAACTCACTGAGCCATCCGTGGGAATGGGTGGGGCTTCATCATCTGCTGCCCAATCGGGAAGCAGCAGTGGTGGTACGAATGCACAGAATGCTGACTCGTCACATTCCAGACCCCAAAACAGTAGTAACCTTCCTCGTAATGGCAGCATCATCCAGCAGAGGAGGGAACGAAGGGTGATTGTAGGGGCACCTCTCACGAGACAGCAGCACTACCTTAGTAGGAATTATCTACACCACGATCTCCAGCTTCCTGATGGATATGGTCAGTGCCAGTCTGTGTGTGCATGTGTGTGTGTTTGATATTACTGTAGATACAAAAAAATTCATTGTTAGCATGAGCCATGAAATCAAGTTTGTCTATACAGTTAGGGTTGCCTGCCATAAAATTTGAATGCAGTGAATTTTTGGCACAAATTGTTCGTTATCTATGGATTATGTGAATGTATCCCAATTTCACCGTAATAGTTCTCCTATCTGTGGCTAGCAGCAGTATAGGTGTGTGTGTGTAAAACTATTGAGTGGCCAGGTGTTGTGGTCTACGCTCCAGACAGTGCTGGCTAGACAGTACTGTACGTGATTGTACCCCTATACCTGTACTTACCTAAATGCATCTTATCTTTAAATTTAGTAATACTGATGCTATTGTTAGCATAATTAGTGACGATAGTTCAGTGTGTAGATTAGTGAGTCAATGACTGCTAGATCTAGATAATTATTACTGTCGTTGGCGTCAGCTTTTGGGGAGTAAATTTTTGTGAAAAGTTTGGGTAATTTAGCCATAAACTTTTGACCTCTGACCCCTACAGAGCAACGGACGACCCCTCAAGGTCAGGTGTACTTCATCCACCGGGCTACTGGTGTGAGCACGTGGCACGATCCCCGGTTCAGGGACCTGAATGTGGATCCTGCAGAGCTGGAACCCCTAGGGGACGGATGGGAGATACGATACACAGCTCACGGGAGGAGGTACTTTGTTGACCACATTAACAGAACAACACAGTTTACTGGTGAGCACGAAACTGCTAGCTGTGTGTGTGTGTGTGTGTGTGTGTGTGTGTGTGTGTGTGTGTGATTGTAGATATTCTATTCATACATTTTTCAGTTTCTGAGTCAACACATCAGCCATTCTTCTATAATAATATATGAAGTTATGGGAATTCTTTTAACCTTTGTGTATAACAACTTTGGGTTTTAATGAGAACAAGAATCACATGCTTCGTTTCTCTCTCTCTCTCTCTCTTTCTCTCTCCAGACCCAAGGCTACAGCAGCTTATTCACAGAATCAACAACTCCCAAACAACTGGCAATAGCACATCAAATACACCAACAACAACATCATCATCCACCATCGTACCCCCGCCCACCAACACGACCGTCCCTCTATTGGACATTGATTTCCCAGCCCCGCCCCCTGGAGCTGGCCGCGACCTCGTACACAAGATGAAGACCATGCGATCTCAGCTACACTCTCTCCAACCAACAACTGGTCACTGTCGCATAGAGGTATCAAGAAATCACGTCTTTGAAGAATCATACCGTCAGATTATGAAAATGCGAGTTAGAGATCTGAAGAAAAAACTGCACATTCGATTCAGTGGGGAGGATGGTCTGGACTATGGCGGCATCGCTCGCGAGTGGATCTATCTTCTCTCTCACGAAATGCTGAACCCGTACTACGGACTGTTTCAGTATTCGAGGGACGATGTGTACACATTGCAGATCAACCCAGACTCTGCAGTCAATCCAGTGAGCTTTAATAAATTAATTAATTTATCAGGGTGTTGCTAATTAGTGAGCAATTTTATCCAACAAACAGTTTACATAACTCTTGTCTAGATGGCATATTAACTTTTCTAGCTCTCCTCACTAGGCTCTTGAATGCAATTATTGATCTCTCTCTCTTTCTCACACACACAATTACCCTACAATAATTACACAGGAGCATTTGTCTTATTTCTACTTTGTTGGTCGTGTGTTGGGTATGGCTGTGTTCCATGGACTCTACATTGATGGTGGATTCACTCTCCCCTTCTACAAGCAGCTGCTGGGACACCCCGTCTCCCTCGACGACCTGGAGAGTGTTGATGAAGCTTACTACAGAAGCCTCAAGTGGATGCTGTGAGCTTTTGATGTTTTAGAGAAGCTGGGGATATGTTGTGATTTCAGGGCCACTTGTCTATATATGTAGTTTGAGTAATTTTGTTTAGTTTTGAACGAGCCAGCCGTCTCACTGTATTGTGTACTGTGGTGTGCTCCTATTGTTCTTATTCTTTTTAAGAATCTGCAATCTGCCCCTTTATCTGAGCCTTGTTCATGTAATTGCTTCAATTGGCTCTATTACAACATTTCTTTGCTTTGGTCAGTGTTAGCTACATGACTTCTCACCGCAGACATGTGTTTCTCCTGTGAACTCCCGTTGTATGATAGACAAACTTACACCTGTCCCCATGACAACGCACACCTTGTTCAAGACATTATTGTCTCTTTTCCCCATCCCCATTCCAATTCTTGATGGCAATTACAATCGCTTGTTCACAATGTTCTCTTTCCATTCCCCATTCCAATATAGTGACAATGACATAGATGGTGTATTTGACCAGACATTTTCTGTGGAGCATGATCGATTTGGGCGAATCACTCACCACGATCTCAAGCAAAATGGCCAGGAAATCCAAGTCACCAATGAGAACAAGAAGGAGTATGTGCGTCTGTATGTACAGTGGCGATTTCGTGTCGGTGTAGACAAACAGTTCTTGGCTCTGCAACGAGGATTTCATGAACTGGTTCCTCCTAACCTACTCAAGTCGTTTGATGAAAAAGAGCTGGAATTGATAATATCTGGACTTGGTTCCGTGGACGTTGAAGACTGGAAAATCAATACAAGACTAAAGCACTGCACGTCAGACACAAACGTTGTCAAGTGGTTTTGGAAGGTATGTCAGTGAGTGAGGTTAGAGTGCTACAATTCCAGCAATGTTTATTGTAGAGTACTACTAGTCGGTTGTGAAAGTTGTTGCCAGGCTAGGGCTAGAGTCCCCACCAAATAGCGTAGTGATTTTGTCATGTTTCTTGGAAATAATCCATACCTTTGATGTGTGCAAATAATAAATAGCACATACTTACTCTCTCTCACACACACACCACACTGCTCAGGCTGTGGAGTCCTATGACGATGAGAAACGTGCTAGACTGCTACAGTTTGTGACTGGATCTTCTCGAGTACCTCTTGAAGGATTCAAAGCTCTTCAAGGTCAGCTACTGACTCTACACATAGCTTATAATGCCCCTCCCCCCCCCCCCCCCCCCCCCCCCCCCAAAAAATCACTCATTTTTGCTGATCAGTACTAACATTGCTTGTTGTTCACTGGGCTACTAATAATTATTCCCTTTTATGGCAGGTTCTACTGGAGCGATTGGTCCGAGACTGTTCACTATCCATCTTGTAGACATGCTGTCCACGGACAGCCTACCAAAAGCACACACTTGGTAAGTACACAAATACTGCACTGTCTTGCATTGTGTGTATAATCAAGGGCTTATCGACCACCGAAGGTGGGAGTATATAGGGAATGTAATGTTCTTGATTTTGACTATTACGATATTGTGTTAACTATCTTTACTTCTCTCTTCTCTTAGTTTCAATCGTATTGATCTTCCACCTTATGAATCTTATGAAAAACTCTATAACAAGCTCACATTTGCAATAGAACAAACTGAAGGCTTTCATGTTGAATAATAATAATTTCAAGAAACACCCTCTCTCACCTTGTCCATCGACTGCTCAATGTACTGTATGTTGTAGACACTAAGCAGTTTTTGGAAATATCTGTTCTTGTGTACATAATAAATTATTGTCAGTATAATAAGTAGTGCATACCAAAAGAAAAAGTTATTGCCTGATTTTTAAATATATTTTTCATTGTTGGTTTTATTAATTATTCTATATTTATAACTCTATTATTAAATTTTTGTGTTACTTTGTGTCAAAAATTGTGTACAGATCCATCCATTGCCTGAGGCATTTTTGTCATTAAATTTTTGTGCTGTTTACTGTGGTGAGCCTGAGCAAGCCCCACACTGATGAACTGTATGGCTGAAAACTATGATAATTGTATGTATGCAAGAAGCTTGATGTGACACGTGTAATTGGAGTTTGGGACCAACAAAACGTTAGTCAGATCATAGATGTGGTCAGATATAATTATGTAAAAAGTTACAACTAGCCTCGCTTTCACAGGAAAAAAATCTGAGCCAACCAAAAATTCGTTAGATACATGTGAAAAGCAATAATTGGCCTCCCTTTGACCTGAAAAAAAAAGACTAAACTAGGGGAAAAAAAAAAAAATTTTGGACCAACCAAAAGTTTGTTAGATATGAAAAACAATAATTGGCCTCTCTTTCACCTGAAAAAAAAAAAAAAAAAAAAAATTGTGCACCTCCCCTACCTTCCGAGCCAAGGCTGGAACGCTGGTAAGGGTGACTGTGGACATTACTGCAGCCACTTAAGCTTCTCTATTCCTTATGGAAAGAGGCTTTATCGAGGTGGGACGGTGGTCAAGGGAGGAACCTGGACAGCCCCTAAGCCACTTTTTTTTACCAGGAACCTTGCGGGGTGTTTAGATCCCCATCTTCCCCCCTCCAGTGTAGCTCACGGATCCTTGACACAATCACTTGAGTCAAGAGGCTGGCCACACTCATGCTAGATTAAATTTGGTATTTATATTTGTACATGTGTATAGAGGCTATGGGGAAAGGCTTTTATTTGAGCCGGATTTGTACCGGTGATCTCCAGATTACGAATCGAGGATTTAACGACTACACCAACTAGCCACTACACTTCCGCGTCATACAAGGTTGCTATTTGTCCTTACATTACCATGGTACACAGCTGTATCTCCTCAACGGAAACAGCTATGACGCTGGAATAAAAGCCAGCAAGTAGCTAACGAGCAGACAAACACAACTATCATAGTCCTGAATATAATACGCTATATTATCAGGCTACCAATTACAGTCCCACAGTATACACATAGCACAAAGCAGCATTAGACAAGACACTTCAACGAGGTCTACACTTTATCCCAACAGAATAATCATTAACGGAGCACTACAAACGCTCAACATAGCATGCATTATCACACAATTCTGTTATTCTTTGAAATTAATAAACCAAACATGAAATGAGCATCACATAAGCAGTAGTACATCCACACATGCAAGTGCTTTTCTTTACACAACTGTTCACTTGGCTCTTCCTGGAAGTAAAATACCTTCATACTGCAGAAAAAGAGAAAAAAATAGTGAGAGAGAGAGAGAGATTGAGATTGAGAAGAAATTGTACAAGCTGCGACCATACCCCACTACTTTTTTTTTACCAATATCGGTAATAATAATTATGTATCTCTCTCTCATGTTTTACCTTTTGCTGGAACCATTTCATGGCTTCCTCCTTCGTGACTCGGTGCTTATTGCCGATTCGGCTCTTTCTTCTCTTCCTGTACGCCACACGGTAGCCAGGCCGGGCCAGCACCACATAGAAATCCATGCCATAGATCCCAATACTTGGGTCATACTTGATTCCCAGGTCAATATGCTCTTGAATTCCGAAGCCAAAGTTACCCTGATCAGAGAAGTTCTCCTTTCGGAGCTCGTACTCTTTAACCTTTAACCCCTTCTCAAGGATCTCCTCGGCCTTGGGACCCCGCACTGTGCAGTGGACAGCAATCTTCTCGTTACGACGGATGCCGAATGATCGTACAGTGAAACGAGCTGTTGGGGGTGGCAGAAAATCACACATAAAGCATCAAAATTATATACAAAACTATACCCTTAGGTTAGTACATCTACATGATTCTACACAAATCAGGATGCTATGCACACTCACAGCTTCACAGAAAATCTATCTCTGATTATGAGGAACACCTTTAAATCATCAGGCTATCTCCTACCTTTAGAGTATACAGGGGTCTGTCCAGTCAGAGCTTCCAACACCTTGGCGGCCCTGGTCAGTCTATCTCCGCTCTCCCCCACACAGATATTCAGGCAGAGCTTCTGTACCTGTAGCTCCCTCATTAGATTCTCGCGCTTCGTAGTCTCATCCTAACAAGTACAATAGTATAATATGGTGGTGTAGCAGGGCTCACATGTGGTCGAAACAGGCACGGTATCTAGCTATAAGGGGATATCTGGTAAAAGATGGAGTCGCTTTAGCCTCACACGGCTCCTTGAAAGGCTTGGTAGCCATCCATATAGGATGGAACTAGCTACATGTGGTCAACTCACCCCCATCTTTGTCTTCGTCCACGAGATCGAGAGGAAAAGGACTTCGCGCATGCGTGGATCGAATTTATACAAAATTTTGCGCGCAAAAATTAAAACATTACATGTACATGTAGTGACAAAAAGTGATAATAATTATTCTTAGTGCTGAGAATTAGAAATTTCCTAAAGTCCAGGTACTGGGACCCTATTGTCTCTAGCCCATTTCCTAATCGCCATGACTATCAGTTCAGCTTGAGGCTGTGAAGTATTGTGCAAAATTTGCACGATCTCTTTCAGACTCTCCCTTGGTTCATGGCCGGCTATCACCATTTGCAGAAGGCCCACACAGGCTCCTCTCTTTCCCTCCCAGTACTCAGGGCTGGGGTCGAGCCTCTCCAGCACATCAAAGGCTTTAGCAGAGTAGTAAAACTGGCCCATCTTGTAGCAGTCGTTGGCAATGACTTGGAGAAGACTGAAGGAGTCGGCTGATGTCTCCATTTTGAGGTAGAGCTCCCACGCTTGCTGAGGTTTGCGATTCATGATGTCTGTAAGGATGTAGTTAAGAGAAAAGATTAAAACTATCAGCATCATGTGTCTGACACTTGCACAAAAAAATAAACAGAAAACACATAATTACGTAGAAAGATTGAAAGGCAAAATCACAATCTTTAGTGGGAGTTCTTTCCAATTATAATGTGGCCAAAATTATACTGGATATACTCGTTTTTGATATGCTATTATTAATTTGTTTGTTATATCATGCTTGCTCACAGCATCTGCCCAGCCAGCTTATGTAGATGTAGTCATTTTTTATCTTCTCTGAGTTAATGAGTAGAAAGACCTCCTCTGCCTCCTGATAGTTACCAGCCACTGCCTTAGCCTGAGCAAAGTTGTAGTTAAAACTGTCCACGTTGAAGAAATAACTCTAGTAGTGGAAAAGAGGGAACAGAGAGAGAGAGAGAGAGAGAGAGAGAGAGTTGCAGTGTGTCAAGAACAGAAACCAGATACTAATTCACACAGCACACCTTAATTGAATTGAGATAAACAATGACATCGTCAAACTGTTGCAGAAGAAAGAAGCACGATGCCATACACTGTCGGCCAGGAATGGTATCTGCAAGATAGACAAAGGGCAGCAGATTGATACACACTTATATACTTACTCACAAATTATAGGATACAAGTACTTACCACACTCACTGCCTGAGCTACCAACAAGCTGGAAATACTGCTGAGCAAGTTTTAAATTTTCATGCTGCACAGGATTGTATGAATCAATAACTCTGAGGACATAATGAATGTGTAACTTACAGCTCCGTGCTCCTGACCAATGAAAGTGTTGGCCACAGCCTTCAAGATGTACTCCTGTGGACTGCTGGGTTCCAAGTCCTTGATCAATGCATACGCTTCATCAATATTATCTAGCATAGTGTAAATTG
This sequence comes from Stappiaceae bacterium, assembly GCA_964291365.2. Lineage (GTDB taxonomy): Bacteria > Pseudomonadota > Alphaproteobacteria > Rhizobiales > Stappiaceae > JBDWFY01. The sequence continues at coordinate 209,577 of OZ220042.1, read as the reverse complement.
AACACAATAAAAATAAGTACCTTATCTTTTTCTATCTCTTACCATGTTTGAGGTAGTAGATAGCCAGATTAAGTCTCGCTTCAGGGACCACACCCAGTAGCTGGGGGAGCACTTGTAACGCTCCCTCACCACCACGGAATATCACCTGTATGGGGTATGATTAGCCAATGGTTACTAGGGGCAGTGTTTGTTGTGAGTGAGGTTAAGTTACAGCTGACCAAGTTGTGTCTGAGGAGGTCTCTGGCAAACGTGAAGGAGGGTGAGGCCAAATCCATCAACACCTTCAGCTCAGCCTAATGCAAAAATAATACAGTGAAGTAATCCAGTGAAATATACACTTATTTGAGTAGATCTACTCCTGCTCTTTTTGCTGTCTGCAAAACTCTTGGTAATAGTGCTTTGTAGATAGAACATTTATATGCACTTATGAATAAAATTAATGACGTGGCTGTTCTATAGCTATGCGGCCCACGTACGTTGATGTAATGGATATTTTTTATTAGCGCCCACTAAAGCCACGTGTATCTGAAGAGGGTCATTGGCTTCTTTTCTTCATAAGGTAAGAAAAATTACTCAGCTGTCTAAATATTACATGGAGATGAAATGGGAGCTAGCCACTCCCCCCTTTACTCATTCCCACAGTAGGAGATGTTTTTCCATTGCTAGCTACCCACCCACCATGCAGCAGTAAAGTTTGTACAGGTATATAGCTCCTAGTAAAATACCCCTGAGATAAATTATAATTATGAGCCACATAATAGATTGCACCCACTTCCGCATTTTGAGACTTGCACGTGCGCATGCTGAACCCATCAACTCTTGTATTTTCTAGATATAATAATTATAAAACACAACTTGTGAGGTCAAGAGCAATGGCTGAATATCAGGAGCAGATAAAAGATATAATATGGGACTATAGAGGGCTGGGTTGTCTGCATGGTGGGACACAATTTGCAATACTGTGCCTGATACCAGAAAGCAAGGGATCCAACTCAGACTATACAGCAATCCCTCAATGGCATGATGATGAAAAGAAGCATGCAGAAGACCAATTGCTGGAAACTTTGGACCAACAGTACGAAGATTTTCACGGCAAACCAAAAGCACTGATCCTCTACTCATGGATTGTTCCCTGTCTCAATTGCACCCAAGCTATTATTGACAAGCTAAAGTCACCTCCTTTTGTTGAGATTCGAGATAGGGTTGTAGCATACACTACCCAGGGGAAGTACATGCCACACTGTGATGAAGAGGAATCTAAGAGAAAATTCAGTGGCACCGGTATAACCTTCTTTCGTTATGAGTACTACCCCTGCAAATTTGGAGAATGTGAGTACTGTCATATAAATAACAGCCGCTACTGCTGCAAATACCAATGTTTGCGTTGCCGTGAACTTCATAAATAAGGAGTTACTTGATGAAACTACTATCTGACTTTGCTGAACTGTACTTTATACATGACATTGTGAACTAATGTAATGCGCATTATTAGAACTAGATCTGCTACAATAAAAGGCATCCACACACTTGTGTGTGAAGACACTAACCTGCACACATGTTTACCTCTGCAGCCTTTCCATTGTAGAGCTTGTAGTAGTTGCATGCCTTGAGGTTGATGGCCACAGCACTGTCTGGGTGCTGTTGGACATAACCAGCCAGGACCTCCTGTGAAACATCGTAGTAGTCCAACTTGTGGTAGCACATGGCAAGGTACACATTCAATGCTAGCATGTCTCTGCAAGTAGCAACACACGTACGTGATATTAAACACTCCAGGTTACTTGGAAATTTAAAATGGTGAAGGTTAACGTTCAAAATTAGCATACTTTTATCGATTTACACCCGAGAAAGGATCAGAAATGCAGTGTGTCCTGATTGTCAGTTGTACCTGTTATCTAGTAGTATCTTCTTATAGATGTCTATAGCTTCCTGATAGTGTGTTCTGAGGAAGTGAATGGCCGCCAAGCTCAGCTGGTCCTCTATAACATTCTGCAGGCCTTGATGGTGACTCATCAAACGCTTCTCATCACTGAACTAAAATAATAATATCATTATAATGCAAGGTATTGTGTGGGGAGGCAAGACAACATGGCAATTAACTACCGAATTATCAACGTTTTGTATATTGAGTATTGCAAAGTCTTACTTTATGAGCGAGATGAAACTGCAGTCTGTTAATGAGAGGGCTGGTTGGAGCCTTAGTAGCCATGCTGTCAGACTCCTTGTACATTCCCAGCATAAAGTAACAGCAGGCAAGGTTGGCCCATACATCTGGATGGCAATCATCACGCTCACTCAATGCCTCATACTCCTAAAAGTTATTGTTATGCAGGGGCATAATAATAATAAAGGTACACATTCAAATTGCATGAAATTGCATTAGCCACTCACTGTTCTTGCTTTGACATAGTCCCCAGCATGAAATGCACAGTATGCCACCCACAAATCTGTTTCTTGAGTACTTTTCCCTGTGCTGCGAATAAACTGTGTAGACATGGAGTGCGCATGCGTGAGTGGTAACCATAGCAATGGTTCTGATAAACATGGCGGGCATTCATGGAAAAAGATAATAACTCACATCTAACAGCGTCATGGCGCCAACATAGTCTCTGCTTTGAAGAAATTCTTCTAGTTTCGGCATACGCTTCTTTTTCTCCTTTTTGGCTTGCGCTGCGCGCGCAGCGGTCCCGCCGCTAGTGATGGGTTCGCTGCGAGAAAGATTCTGCGGAGAAAACAAGCATATCCACGTCGTATAAAGTATACACCCATTATACGATGCAGCTAATACAATACTTACCATCAGTACAGTATCGTGGCTACTTGCAGTGGCTAGCGTTCGACGAAGTTTAGTCTCGCCCAAGCTGCTTCTCTCTAATTACCCGAACAATCACACAAAATTGGAAAACATTTTTTTTTTTTTTTTTTTGTACCACACCTACTGTACCTAGACCTTCCGATAAAGGAGATTTGAAATGTCTGTGACTGTGATTGAGAAAATGGGCGATCAAACACCCGAAAGAAAGCACGAGGATCCTCCCCAGGCTCAGGATCCCCCCGCCTCACAGACATTCATTCTAGAAGACATCGTCCAATTCGGCTACCACAACATCTCTTCATCCCAAATAAAGATCACCGAGAACGGCCTAGCCGCCGAGAAAAGGGATCCAGACGCACACTACGCGCACGGCGTGGCGTACGGGGCCCGCCCGCTCAAAGGAACAGCGGAATTCGAAGTGAAAATAGCCTCGTACGGTACTGGGTGGTCGGGAACGCTGAAACTAGGCGTGATGCGCGCTAAAAAGGATATGCCACTAGTATCAGGTCCAAGTATACCTCGCTATTCGCCGGAAGGCGTGGACCACTGCGTGTGGAGCTCGGATAAAATACATAATAGACTAAATACGCCGGCAGTGGAGTCAAATTATACTGGTAGCAAGGTTAATTTGGATGATTTACGAGAGGGGGATCGAGTTGGACTGAGGTTATCGCATGATGGCATGCTCACGTTTTTCGTCAATGGAAAGAGTCAAGGTGTGGCAGCCGAGAACATTTATGACAAAGAATGTGATGTGTATGCAGTCGTAGATCACTATGCCAACTGCAAGGCTACTGTTATCACTCGGGCAGGTAAGAGCATGATATTAACTTAAAGTTTCTAGAATTTTCCATTAGTGGTAATTACAGGGAAACCCCTCTATTAGAAAAGGACTCTCCTGGACACCTCCTATATAATCTTATTTTAATCAGGACAGTTTACACTGTCAGAGGTTCCAATGTCTGTAGATACCAATTTTATTTGATGATCCTTTACCTATTCCATCCTCACGCACGCGCACACACACCCTACAGTTATGCGTGTAGATGTCAACCTGCAAGAGCTATGTCTTGAGAAACTATCTAGGTGGTTGAAGAATAACGAAAAAGTTGATACATTACCTCTCCCAGCAAGACTCAAAGAAAAAGTAAAACTATTCATGAATGAATAGCTAATTAATTATGCTGGCAATTATAGGGGCTTGTGGCTTCACATAGTGTATACCATGTACATATCTAGACTGTAGAGTTTTGTGTATTTTTTTTTTTTTTTGTTCAATTTTAACGGACTGTAAGGTTTGGGAGATGTATAATATAGCAATATTCTTTATGTTTTTATAGTTTGGCTGCTTTGAACAATATTATTGTGAGCTAACAATATCCATAATTTTACTTAAAAAGGAGGTTGAGGTGTGGCCATTTCTAGAGTCTCCAATTCATCTCTCTGATATTCAATATAGCGTTCAATTTCGATCACTTTTTGTCTATTTCTCTTGTGCTCTTCATCTTGTACTGTCTGTAGTAGACTGCCTGAGTCTTTGGTAATCCTCTGCACAATATTGTCTTCTTTATTATCCATTGCCAGCATGTGAGTATCATGTGAATTATTGAGCGCACTCACTAAGGAATCCTTGTCCGTAAATAGCTAGTAGATGGAGAATAATTGTCAATTAATGAGGGGATGTTACTGTAATTAGTAACCTGTTTGCTTACCACTTTGAGATCGTCGTGTAGCTCTTCTTCTACTTGGTTTTTTGCTATTTGCTCTAAAAGCGTGACCGCTTGTTCAGTCACTTTTTCATGATGATTATTCTCCATATCTCTCAGTTGTGTCATACTTGAAGTAATTCAAATTAAGGCTTATTCTACACAATATCAAGTTCTAAGTTTAGTACACACTACCATATTTAGTCTGCAGTATAAATAGGATACTGAGCTTGTAGTTGCTCCTTGAAGTTGCCCACGAGATCATTGTAGTTTCTATCAAAATCCTTTGCAATCTCCTGTCAGAAGAATCAAAATGTCTATGGGTCTGTTCCAACTACAAAGTAAGTACAAAGTCATGTTTTGCCTTACATCGATCTGCTCGACAAGGTGCATCTCCAGCTTCATGAGGTCATGTTGTAGTTCATCGATGGCCTGTCTTAGCTGGTCAGCCGCCTCACTACTGCTGTTAGACTGGTCCCCCTCCCCTTCAACACTGCGACCAATATCAGGAAGAACCTGACAAAACAAATAAGTATCAATATTAAGTGTTGGCAGGATTTGTAAAATGTGTAGGTCTGGCATACCTTTAGCTTGTACTTTTCAAACTCTTTGACCCTCTCAGCTGATTGTTGCTGGTTCTGTGTGCAAGCTTCACCATGTGCCATCCTGAACGTGGCTAGCTCTTTCTCTCTCTTCTCTTTTTCTGCCAGTCCTACCGTCACCATGTGCTCACAGCACTCAATGAATCCCTGCTCATATCTAGAGAGAGGGGGGTATGTACCGTATAGCGGGAAACTTTTGCAAGCATTAAATTTGGCGAATCAGTCATCGGAATGCATTGGCAAATTTGCGATTGTGAGCACTTCCGCATAGTGTGATAGTGCATAAAATAATATTGGCTGATTTTAAATTTGGTAATTATCTACAAAATCACCAATTCACCAAATTAAAAACCTCGCCAAAGTTTCCCACTATAGTAATACGGTATTATAGAATTGAGAGCTAGCTAGTATCACCAATAGGATCCTAAGAATGGTATTTTACGGTGCATGAGTATGAAGCTTACTCTCTAAGCATGTCTGTCATTCCCGGCAGATGGTTAAACCTCTCTGCATCGGTGTCCTCCACAAACAGCGTCTTGAAGAGAGCATTTCCTGTGAGTCCATCAACATATGCTGCACTGTGTAGCGCCTCCAGTTCATCCCGTGCTCTCTGTTCCTCAGCCCTGTGAGCCTCGTCTCTTTCTCGCTGCTCAATCTCCTCCAGCATGTCATGAAATGTAGCAGAAGACTCCTCCCTCTAAAAATAGAGTGCAGTTTTCATTACTGTTGTTGGCCTCGTTCACAGGCCCATTCCCAACATTTCATCTGCTGCTCTTTAGCATGTACATTTTAATTTCAACTAAAAATTGCCCCTATTCTATTCTCTATTAGTGTTAATTGTTCCATACCTCTTCTTCCATGATCATACTGAAGTCAACATAGATGAGAGATGGTACAAATGCAATGACTGCTTGGCGATAGATGGTGTCTTGGGCTAGGGGATTTCCCTTGATGGCCAATGACTGCAGGCTACTGATTGTCCTCAAATACCTCAACTAAAAACATTAAATTTTTTAGTTACATTAGTTATACAAAGGTAGTGGGAACCCCTCCCCAAGGATACCCCTTAAATTAGCATTAATTTTTAATAAGAACACTGCCTTAGAAGATAATCTCTAGCTTCATAAAACCACAGGGCCGGGTATGAAGCTAGTTAGTCTCATGCACAAGACTAGAGCTAGATAGAGGCAAAAATTAATTATCCTTAATTGAATGAGGGGCTTCACTACTACTGACCAAAGGATATCTACAGTAAAGAGATTCCACCACCATAGATCTACTACTCACATTGTTCCATTCCATAGTCTCCTCGATGAGATTATTAGCCAGAGAGAGGACTTGTAGTTTCTTGAGTGCATCCAAATTATCGATGGTTTTGATTCGATTATGAGCTAGGCTCAGGTCTCTAAGGTGGACTAGTGCATCTAGGCCAGATATGTGCTCTATGTTGTTGAAGGATAGGTCCAGCCATTCTAGCTGAGTCAGTGATGCAAGAGCTTTTGCTGGTATTTCTTCGATGATGTTGTTGTCAAGCTGGAGTTTGCGGAGATTCGTGAACTGCCATAGATTCTCGATACGAAGGATATCTGTAGGAGACAAGAAATAATAATAATTATTATATATGTAGTCTTTCTCTCTTCCTCCACACACACACACACACACACACACACACACACACACACACACACACACACACACACACACACACACACACACACACACACACACACACACACACACACTTTGAAAGTCAAGTCTCAGGTAAGTCACTTCAACAAAATCAATCCCCTCTATCTTAGCGAGTCGACCGGCCTCTCCCTCTGGTCCCTGCTCCACGATGCACTGACGCAGCAGCGCCTCGTTGATGACATTTGGCTCTATCGTGTCGTACAAGTGACTCATCTTCGACCGGTCGACCGCGCCGCTAGCTCACTTCAAACGTCACTATGACAACAGTGGTTAACTTTACAAAACCACACCCACGGGTCACAAAGTTAATTATTATTGTGGCACGGTGGTTGTTTTGCGCGCCCATTTCCCGCGAGTTAGTTTCCGGCGCCACACCTTATTATGAACCAAAAATTTCCCCTCAGCTCAACATGCGATCGGCGATCGGATGTCGAGCTGGCGACCCTTACAGCTAAGGAAGCAACGCCTCTCACATAATTAGTGACCTGTAATGATTCGCTAACTAGCTGAACTGCTGAAAAGACAAGCTAGAGAGAGAGAGTCCTTGCGCTAAAGTTCCGGCCTCGTAATCGTCGCAAGTCATGTCGCTGGACTCGGTGGGGCCGCGAAGACCACAGAGACGCAACGCCGTGCGTCAGAGACAGGTGGTGGAGATCAAGAACCATAAGTTCGTCCTCAACTACTTCAAATCTTTCACCTTTTGCGGACACTGCACTCGTTTTCTATGGTAAAAATCTTAGCAAATTAACTTGAGTTTGCTAGTATAACAAAATTTTAACCCTGCTAGCTTCTTCTGCTCAAAGTTGTTGTGTTGTAAACAGAATACAAGTCCATAGATTATTGTTTGATAGTTTGATGTACTCTCCCCACTCACATGCACACACTCACACCATCATTTGTGCACACACTTCATCATACAGGGGTGTGACTGGTCCGCAAGGCTACAAGTGTTTGTGTAAGTGTATTTCGAGGTGCTAGGTTGATTTTGTTTAATTGTTGTGGGTATACTTTGAGCTACTTGTCACTATGCAGTGTCTCACTTTGCAGCTTCCATAGGCTGCATACTACTATTTGTCACCTTTTTGATGCCATTTATACATATCTCTCTCTCTCTCTCTCTCTCCAGTGTGTGATTTTGCCATTCATAAGCGATGTCTTGAGTATGTTTCGTTCGTTTGCCCAGGCACCAGCCTCCCTGAGGGAATCGTAAGTCCTAACAGTAATTAGCAAATCTAAACTACAACTCTGCATAATTATATGTACATGCATGTATATGTAACGTGATTTTTTTTTCATGGTGGCCCCTTCCACATACATTGTATGTGTGACATACCTCAAACTAATCCCTTATATAAACTGTACATTTTTTGCTCTCCAGTACATGCCCCTATTTTGCTACAGTAGTGCCCCACCCACATAAATGTACACATGCTCCACTTATGATAACTCAATAGAACAAAGTAGAAGCTATTTTAAGTTGAGTTTGGCTTGTACATACAGCTACAGCCAGTACTTAGCAACACAGCTGTGTGCAGTAGAGCCATTTAAATGTCAGCTTCTATGTTTTTGTTTACAATGGCAAAATATTCGTTTCCTCAATTCAAGCCTGCCTTGTGCTTCTAGATGAACTGTTTCTTGGAATGAGTCTGGCCAAGAGATTCACCTTTCTATGATGTAATGATTACATCATTGTTTGTGAATTTATTAGGAGGGCAGGATTTAGTATAATTACTTCCTTTTTGGTTGCTAATTAATGACAGTGTACATACCACACAGTAGTTTAGTTACCCCTCTCCCTTTCTCTCTCTCTCTCTCTCTCTCTCTCTCATGGTCTCTAAGTTGTTGCAACACTCCCTCCCCTACACACATGTACACACACACACTCACGTACACACATGCACACTCTCACACATACACACTGACATAGGAGCCTCGTCCTCACAAATTCAAAGCAAACAGCTACTATAGTCCCACGTTTTGCGACCACTGTGGCAGTCTACTTTATGGGCTGATGCGCCAAGGTGTCCAGTGCTCAGACTGTGGCATTAATGTCCACCATCGCTGTCAGCAAATGGTGCCCAAGACATGCGGTGTGTCCTCATCAGAGAAGAGGGGAAGAATAAAAGTGACTCTAGCATCACTGCAGATTGATAATGAGCACTACAGAATCACCGTGAACAGTAAGTAGAGAGAGAGAGAGAGAGAGAGAGAGAGAGAGAGAGAGAGAGAGAGAGAGAGAGAGACTAGCTATTCAATGGAGCCATCTGAAAGATGATAATTGATACAGCTTAAACACTGTGTAAAAACAGTGTTGTACTATGTGTACACTTCCGTAGCTTACATGACAATCTACTTTATCCATATCAGTTATGGCAGCGAGGAATCTGTCCACAGATTTGTTCCTGTAATGCTTTCATGAGCCTTAGTGCTAGCTAGTCAGTATATACATGTACCTGGTATTCGACTATGCTGGAACTAGGCTCATATTACGCAGATCTTTTATTGGGGATGTGCCTTCCAATTTGCTATAAATTAGCATCCTGATTATCAAATGTCTACACTATGTGTTGGTTTCTGGGGCTACTGAATTTCGATCTATCCTGATTAAAGGTGTCCTCATACCATGGATAGTTTTATACAATTCTCTATGATATTAAAGCTTGGATATGCATAGTGTCCTAATTAAGGAGGATTCTCATTTAGCGGTTCATTAATTCTGAACTGTGTTATGTGTACATGTAAACTTCCCCCCATCTGTATGTATGTATCTCCAATTAAATGTAATAAAATTCCATTAGCTTGCTAACTCTACCCACACACACATGTACACTCACACACTCACACATACACACACACACGCTCTCAGTTCACGAGTGTCTCAATCTTCCCCCTATGGACCCGAATGGCCTGGCTGATCCCTATGTCAAACTCAGGATGTTCCCTGAAAACTCCTCCTCTGCAAAACAAAAAACAGAGAGGAAAGAGAAAACACTCAATCCAAAATTTGAAGAAGATTTCTTTTTGTGAGTGAAATGGTGTGTGTGTGTGTGAGTGTGAGTGTGTGTGTGCCTAGTTTTTATGACTCAGCACTTGTCAGATGTGGATTTAAGGCTTTATGTATTGTTGACATTGTCTGTGGAATACCCCCAATACACACACACACACACACACATACACACACACAACATGCATGTGGAAGCACCTGAATACTTCAGACACTCCACAGCGCATGTGTGCTCGTATTAGGAGAGAGAGAGAGAGAGAGAGTGTGTGTGTGTGTGTGTGTGTAGTATAAGGGCTTATACAAAAGGATACACTTACATGCATACCTGGCAACAGTGCTGACAGCTGTTGCAATAATATACATATACATTGTAATGTCTCTCTCTCTCTCTTTATACAGCGATGTTCCAGTCAGTGCTCTATCCACAAACCGTATTGTGATTGAGGTATGGGACTGGGACCGAATGACCGCCAATGATTTCATTGGTGGATTCTCCCTGAAAGTGAAGGACATCTTGGACCTCTCGAAGGAGGAGCCAGTCACCAAGTGGTACAAGCTACTCGACGAGAAACGAGCAAAGGAACACAATGAGGTCATTCTAGCGGACGACGAAGTGAAGAAGGTGAGATCAATATGCCCCGTGCTAAATTACTGAGACCTTTACTTGGTTGGTGTAGAATAGTTATTTATAGTCTCAGATATGCAACAAAATTGGCCTAATGTTTATTTTTAGCTGGCTATAGGTTGCATGTGGCCATAGCCAAGTCTCAAGGGAGGTGTTGATAAATCTAGTTTATTTAATCAAGTGTGGCCAATTTACTACCAGGCACCACCTAATGTAAGCTAAACAATGATCTTGATATATCCAGGTAGTGATGACTCTCTTCTCTCTCTCTCTCTCTTCCTCGTCCAATCTTACTGAACTTTGTCCCCTATTGTTTGTTTGATTCAGTGCAGCTACAGCTGCGTGCGTGTACATGTACATGTACAGTCTTAATACATATACATGTACTTTCCCTGGCCTGGCCCTTGTTTTGGAATGTGTGTGTGTTGTGCATACATCTGCTGTGCACCCAGCCAGCCATATCATGCTACATGACGTACATCCTGTTGTGTACATGTATTTAACTTACACATAATACACCCCTATGTCCTCTCCATAGTATAGTCATGTGGTCATGATAATGTACAATGTGTGGATTTTTGCGTGGCTGTTATGAGAACTGATCAATCAGTGATAATCTCGGCTTTCCACCCTTCAATTGCCGCCCACTGATGCATGGCTGATGATAATATAGGGATGCAGCATACATGTATGTATATACCACGTGCATGATGTACAAGCCTTTATGTGTGACATTGTGGTTATTTAAGCTTGTTTTCTAATAGTTCATGCTTTAATCTCCCTCCCCACCCCCCCCCCCCCCCCCAGCTGATAGATGAGTTTCGTCAGGCCTCAGTGATTGACAAGGCCAAGGGATCACGTTCAGACTCTATCGTTCACATCCGCCGTGGCTCTGAGCTTGCCCCTGGATCACATGACCTACCAAAGATGAAGCTGGAGGACTTTAACCTGTTGGTGGTGCTGGGCAAAGGCAGCTTTGGAAAGGTGAGTAGTGTCTAGCCTCATCCCCAGGCTCTCTGATCAATTCAAAATAGCATGCAACTGAAAGCTGGAAATAGGGCCTGGGAATGAGGGTGTGTGTGTATGAGAGAGAGAGTGTGTGTGTGTGTGTGTGTGTGTGTGTGAGAGAGAGAGAGAGAGAGAGAGAGTGTGTGTGTGTGTTTAAGTGAGTCCATATACATTGCATGTAAGTATACATGTATACAGAGGGTCTTCTGACATTGAATCAACTCTGGCCTTTTCAGGAATGACCCACAGCTGGGCTTCAATACACATACATGTACACACACACACACGTACACACAACAGCGATGCCTGTTATTCTGCATACATATACACTTGACTAGAGAGATTCATTGAGCATTACATGTATATTCAGAGTATGGGTTTGATGTCACTACCCAACATGCTGTGTGCTTCGTTGTGTCTGTTAACTGTAATATAGAGTAGTTACTTAACAACCACTACTGTTGTACCTCAACACACTGCAGTGTGTCTGGTGGATGATTCCCTACTCTGTTCACTTCTTGGTTCACTGAATACTGTATAACCTTGATCGTTTGCTACACTGAATACAGGATACCGGTAGCTAACCTTGGATCTAGTATAGCCATCTGGCTTTGTTTGAGGGGGGTATAGCAAGAGTTATGGCTTAGGCTCTTTAGCTAGCTTACTACCACCTAATGTTCAAGGCTCACATCATGCCTTTTACCTGTTCAGCACTGGCATGGGCATCATTTTTAAATCTCTCTCTCCTCCTTAGGTATTCCTTGCTGAAGATAAGAAATCGAAAGAAGTCTATGCTGTCAAAAGTTTGAAGAAAGATCTAATAGTCCAAGAAGACGATGTGGAGTGTACGCTCAACGAACGGAAGGTCCTTGCTCTTCAAGAAAAGCCTCCATTCCTAACCGGGCTACACTCTTGCTTCCATACCAGAGACCATCTCTTCTTTGTCATGGAGTATATCAATGGAGGAGATTTGATGTTTCACATCTTAGAGCTGGGACGGTTCCCGGAGAACCAGACTAGGTTGGTCAGTCTTTCTCTGTCTCTCTCTTCTTTGGGTGTGTGCAAGTGTTAGCAGTAGGAGTGTAAAATATGCTAAATAGTGGTCAACGTGTTGTGTACACAAGCCATCCTTATCAAATTCCCTGTCTCCTGGTTTGTGACAACTTCTGTAGCAGCTCAGCTCAGCTCAGCTACCAGGACTATTTATAGCTGGCACCTATAAAAATTTAGGTGTGGGTTTGCAAATGAACCTAATTTACATGTACATGGTATTGGAACTGGAACTTTGCATAATAATTATCAAGGTACAGTTCCATTTGACCCTGTGACCTTGTGTGTTACTTCTACTCTCCAAGCAACCTTCTTTAGCATTGTTAGCAAGTTCCAGTGAAGCCTAGGTCAGACAGTTAATGCTCTCTCTCATTTTTCTTGGAAACCTTGAAACTATTGCCTTTAATGATATTATTCAATGGCAGCTTCCTTACTTAATGTCAACAAGTATAATTGTCTCTACCATGTGAGTGAGATCATACAAGTACATGCTTTAATATACTTAGGCCAGAGTACATTAAGGATGACTTAAGTCAGACCCTTATTTCTTGTTATTTCGTTGGAAACCTTGGATTGAATTTGTGATCTTCCTTCCGCTGTAATTGGCTTGTTGCTGGAGACACTAAAATGTCATTGGAATGTTAATTAGCAGACAGAATCTTGTGTGGTACACATGTACACTCATGAGGTAGTGTTTGGAGTGGTCCAAATAAAGGTGGGGTGGTCCTCTATATTTGGAGTCGTTATCTTTTAGTCATAATAAAGTGGTATGTTAGTCTAGTTAGGGGTGAACCAATTAGTGAAGTAACTCGGTGTGTAAAATTTAAGGCATGATGGGAAGGTGTGGTTTGGGCGGAACTTACAACCACATCAAAGCTTTTGGACGTTCGCATTCCCACATCAAAGAAATATCTGTACTGAAGGCTTGTTGGGCCGACGTGCCCCAGGTGTGCTGGGGAGAACAAGGAGCAGAGATTAAGAGAGAGGCTAGCTTGGTAGTCAAAGTGCCTACGATCATCGTACATGATCTACTAAGATGTACTTGTAGGAAGACACTTGTAGTCAGTGGTAACTAAGCCTTGAGTCCAAAGTTATGTAAGTGTAGCACTCGGTAGATACAATAATTGTTTTGTACAGAGAACATGCACTTAGCAACTAAAATAATTTAATGTAGCTGCTCAAGTGTTTACTACTGTAGATCTGGAAATTTAAGAAACTTGTATGATAAATTTTTGTGTTGAAAAAGTTTCGTAGGAACGACCCCTTACCACGTTAACGTTAATAGTGCACATGCGTTTTTTTTAATTTTCGTAGCTGCCATCGACGACTACAAAATATTTTTACAGCAAAAATTTCCAGATTTACAGTACATTGCAGTTACATACATTAGGGTCTACAGTGTACGTTGCTGAAATGATCATTACTTAAAAACTCTCTCTCTCTCTCTGTCTCAGGTTCTATGCGGCTGAGATTATCATAGCACTCCAGTACCTGCATAAGAAGAGTATCATCTATCGTGACCTCAAACTCGACAATGTGATGCTCGATGCAGACGGACACATCAAGGTGGCAGACTTTGGACTCTGTAAGGAGGGAATCGGAGATGGGAATAAGACACGGACATTCTGTGGAACACCTGATTACATTGCCCCTGAGGTAATTAAATCTGATGGTCTAAGAATTTAATACTGTATTATGGACATTAGATCTTTATTGGCTGTGTGGGATGATGATGTAATAATGATGTAATGATCTACTCTGGAATGCTAGCTGTTACATAAGTAGACTGAAAGTATTCCACTGTTGATTAATGCTGTTTGAGGTAGAAATACGATCTCTTTTCCTTTTTCCTCTCCCCCACCCTCTCCCTCTCTCCCTCCTCTTTCCTCACACACTGACAGATCATCAGCTACCAGCCTTACGATGGAGCGGTTGACTGGTGGGCATTGGGCGTCCTCATCTATGAAATGCTCGTCGGAAGGGTATATAATATACAGAGCACTCTATGCTTAGCCGTCAACTTACATTGAACTTTCCTTGTGTATGTTTTCAGCCGCCATTTGATGGCGATGATGATGACCAGCTGTTCAATAACATCATGGAGAAGCCAGTTCACTATCCCAGAGGCCTCTCTGATCCAGCTAAGAAGATCATACAAGGGGTAAAGGAGACTACTACAAGTAGCTAATATACAAGTCCTGCTAAAGCTGAGAAATAGATTATCGAAGTACTATACATTTCACGTGGATACAGATATCCTACAGTTATAGTACAATTGAGTTTGTTTGTGTGACGATCCCTTACCTTACAAGCCATTTGTTGACGACCCTTACCTTATTCATATCTTTCTGCAGTTCCTGACAAAGCATCCGTCTCGTCGTCTTGGCTGTCACCCTGAGACGGGGGAAAAGGACATCAAGGACCATGTGTTCTTCAAGGGACTGGACTGGGGCAAGCTAGAGCGAAGAGAACTCAAGCCACCCTACAAACCAAAAATTGTAAGTCTCTTCTTTACACAACGTGTGTGCATGATCGTGTACTATTACTATGTGGCTGGGATTTAATATTAAATTTTGGCCATTCTTAAAAATTCGTACGGATTTGATATCTGTGTATTTGGCTCTAATGTCAGCCTCCAAGATCCATAATTATAAATGTACTCAGCTCTTTATATCAAATTCTATGAAGATTACTGTAGTAAGACCAACCATCCGGCCGAGATCCATAGTACGACCATTCATAAATTGTTTTTGTTTTTTTCCTATTCAGCGTGGGAAGAAATCTGCCAGTAACTTTGATCCTGAATTTACAAAGGAGCCGTGTCGTCTCTCGCCCGTCGACTCAACAGTCATCGCAGCGATAGAACCAGAGGTCTTCGAAGGATTCTCCTTCACAAATCCGGAATATTACATCACCACACAGTAACCATAGCAACAGACTCCACCAACCACTCACACCCACTAGTGTCCTTTGAACTGTACTCGGTGGTTCTCTATTGCATTGGAAATGACATGCGTCCATACTCAATTAGTTAGTGTAATAGACAATTTTAGTTATTATTTTCTGGTTCTGTGCCATAATATCATTACCGACACTGTTCTTGTGCATGTACTACACAGAGTTATCTTTTGTTGTGATAATATTGTCTCTCTCTATGCATAAAATTGCAGCAGTGTCAGCATAAAATATTATTATTGTAGACGTATATTTTTTTTAACATAGGATCAATGTATTTTGATTAATTTTATTGGCAATAAGCACCTGGCTAATTGGCGCATTCTCTAAGTTTGCTCCCGCGCAACGGAATTAATGGACCCCTTAACCCCCAAAAATTAATTCTAGCCCCGCCTACGCCAACGGTGCACGTATCCATGATGACTTGCCAAATAAGACTCAGGTGTCAAGTGCCGACAAAAACACACCTCGCGCGCTCTGGCCTGCCAGGGAGGAAGGTGCTGTCCCAATTAGGACGGAGAATACTAGCTAGTACTAGCATTGCAGAAGCCAGGCCCGGATGGATTCGGATGAGTATATACCAGACAAGCCCGATAGCGCGGGAGCTCATTCGGTGCGCTCCCAACTAATCGTCGTCAGCCCTCGACCATCATCGGAAGAGTTAGAGAGAGAGGCTAGTGTTGGAGCAGAAGAGAGTCGAAGCAGCAGCCAAGAGTCCGAACACTTTATTTTCAGCAATCCGACAGCCATGGAGAACAAACAAGGTATAATATAATTCGGTGATCGGTAAATTATCGCGTACGGGGGTTGTAAAATGCACACATTGGCATGTTTTGCGGTCACAAATTTGTCACATTTTAATTACCCCTAACAAGCCAAGCTGCTAGAGACTTGCACCTTTATGCACAATTGTCAGTTATGCGTAATATTTTTATACTCCCAGACGCAGGTCAACTGACAATCACCTTGGAGATGACCGATATCACTGAGCACGATCAGCACTCCACACGAGCAGCTAGCAATAATAATAAACAACGCCAACATGAGCCACAGCCAGGAGCTACGATTATTTCTATTTCTCAGCCTTCCACTACTCCTGTCCGACCTTCTACTGTTCCCAACCTCCACTCACAAATGGACAAACACACCACAAACAAATCTGCCACCCGATCGAAGAGTGCTAACACCAGCAGTAGCAAAAAGAATGGCAATGGCTATCAAAGCCTCAACGATGTTGAAGATTTGGAAGGGGAGGGAGATGATGAGGGGGGGAGAGTAACATCACCTCTTTCTCCGATTGATGAACAGGTACTGGAACGCGTACTCTATAGCCGACCGACGCTAAGGCTCGGGAGAGAAATGAGCATGAGGTTCAGAGCGCAGACTGCCATCCCTTCACGAAGAAGGAGGGTGTACAAGAGTTTGCCTCATGGAGCCAAGCGACCGAAGACCACTGATGCACTCAATGCCTCAGGTCTGTGTGTGTGTATGCATATAGTGATCTGTTGTCCTTCAAAAAAAGCGTTTTGAGACAGAGATTCAGAGAGAGTGAAAGAGGAAGCCATCTTTGATAATTAGTTTGCATAATTCATCAGTATTTGTTGTTTTAGATTCCTTTCCAAGTGGTTGATAAATTGACATCTATTTGTTCTAAATACTCTCTCTCTCATGCAGAAGGAGGTCGTATGAGGCGGGCCAGTTCTCTTCCAAATGTCAACGATGAAGAGATCTCTGCCATTACTCTTGAAGACATCCACAACATCATGGGCGAGGATGAGCCTCAGTCGCCATCCACTCTGCGACGCCAGGAGGACCTTCGCAAGTCCAACCGACGGCTCAAAGAGAGGATACAGATGCAGTAAGCAACATAATAATTCCTGTAACACACCAGCTGTAACAATAATTATGAGTAATGCATATTTGTGAGCATGGGAAGTGATGATGCTTGAACTGATGCTCACTGTGTTTGAGGAGGGGTGACTATGTAACACAATGCAGCTGACAGTGTTGGAGCATGTGTGACATGTTTGACCAATCATGTACATTTCCACAATTAGACATGGGATTGGTCAAACGTGAAGTGTGTTATTTTATTGTCATTTTGTGCAGCCACCAGCAGGAAGAAGTGAGGAAGACCAGAGTCGCTCAGGAAAACTGCTTTTCAAACTTCTACTATGTAGTAAGTCAGCTAAAAAAAAAGAATGATGCTAAAAGAAGAACGATGCTTTTGCTTGCTGCACTTTAATTCATACATGACTTGTAGAAGACGCATAATAGTAGTGGTACTTGGAACAGTATTCTTATATTTACGATGACTGTTCTATGAGACTAAGAGTGAATGTAAGCTTCCCCTATCTATGGGGCTACTTAGAAGCTTGAGGTTTGAGTGAGGTAAATGCTGCATGGACCACAGTGGATAGAATGACATGGTTATGTGTGTCTAGATACAGTCTTTTAAGTGGATCTTCATGTAGCCAGGCTTTTAATGCCATATTCTTCCACATGATGTATGGGCTCAATTAAAGTAGGTTGTTTAGTTTGTACATAGTTGAAATTGCAGATTAATGGAACCCGACCCATACACAATGTACAACAATAGTAGGGCACATCTTAAATGATTTGTGAAAACAGTAAAAAAATTAAAAAAAGGGCTACTCTTAACAATTTTTGTTTGCTGCAAACGTTAGTTCCTTTGATATCTATATGTTGTTTCCTCTGCTCAACATCAAAACATACAATATTATGAAGCTGTGTTCGTACACATTGAGAGCTAAACAGAGGCCCTTCAATGAACTAGTTGGTCAAAATTTCCCTACTTACTTAAATGGAGAGTAGAGATTTGACAGTAGCTTCCTTTGTCCCCATGTGTGTGAGCATGAATTACTACACATCTCTTTAAATGGAGTGATACAATAATTATTGTGCATATACAAATTTCTCTCTCTCTCTCTCTCTTGTAGTGAAGCCCGAGAGTTGTCACTTGTAGTAAATGTAAACTATTATTGTTACATACATGTACATGTAGCATGTTGTAGGAGTAATAGTAGTTGAATAAGTACCTCAAGTGGTGAGCTTATAGCCAGCATACCGATCATATTTCACAAGTCTGGTGTGTGGTTGTAAGGTATTTTGTTTGTGAGTGTATGTGTATTTCATTGCTTGTTTTTTTTTTTCAGAAATGGCCGAAGATCAAGTCTCGCCTGCGAATTGCACTCAGCTACAGGCTCTGGAATGGTCACATGAAGGAGGTCGAAGGTCACTTTGGCACCGCTGTCGTCTCATACTTTGTCTACCTCCGCTGGCTGTTCATCATGAACCTTGTCATCTTTGCTCTCTGGTTTGGCCTCGTTGTCGTTCCAAACTCGATCTATGTCTCAGTTGAGAACCCTCCACGCACTGCCTCACTGCTCTCATGTGCTTACCCTTTCTCTGACAACTCCTTCATATCTTGCTCCGATGACTCTACCACCTCCAACAGTGATAATTTGTTCTACCTCCTCACGAATAGCCCCACATACTCCTGTATGGCTCTTTCAAACTCAACATCATTTAGCCTACGGACATGCGAGACTACCGAAGGATCTATCAATGGTACGCAACAGAATATCACCAGTAAGGAGTCTTCTATCACTGTGACAGTTAGCGACTTGATGCCAGATATCACAGACTGTGCATTCGAAAGTGGAAGTAGCGAAAATGTCACCATCCAACAAGTTCGAATCTGCTCTAATGATATTGCTCCCATCATACCGTGGTACCAGTATATCATCGATTTTGCTCTCGGTCAGGGCGTGTTCAACGAGACTGTCCTGTTTTACGGTCGCTATAGCAATGCCACCATTGGAAATTACAACTTGCCTGTGATGTACCTATTTATGACTGGAGTTGTGTACACTGTCAGCATAGTGCTACTGGTCTATAAGTAAGTGTGTGTGTGTGTGTCTGAAGAAATCACAACAATGGACTGAGTTATGTAACAAGTCGTTTATGTACAAAATAGTTACTTAATTAGCACTTCCGTTCTGCAAAAAACTCCCCGTTCACTTTGAGCCTTTTCAACTCCCTTTTAAGCTTTGATAGCTTCCATGGTGATTGCATTTCACACCATTTGACACCCTTAGATCTGCCAACTAGTACTAAAACTCAGTGCATATCCAGGACTTCTTTAGATTCTTAACCATGGGACAAAGGCTAGGCACCTACTTGTATGTAGGACCTGGTGGCTTTGACTTTCTTTTGCGTGGTTCACATACCATATAGCCTAAATTTTTCGAGGGGTAAATATTTCACGGTTCTGCCAATTCTGCTCATAAAATTTTTGTGGTCAAGCTTCCAGTCATGCATTACAGCTGTTATGAACTTGAAATTTCAATTTTTGTGGCCATGCTCAGATCTATGAATCCGTGAAAATTTTCAACCTCAAAAATTTTAGGCTATACAATACATATAGATGTGCCCTGCTAGCCGTGGGTTGGTCAGAGATCAGAGCAAATGTGAATTTCATGGATACATGCTGTCAATCAATTGTTCATCACCATGTACAGGATGGGTCAGGCCTACAACGAGAGCTATGTTGAAGTAGGTAGGAGTGAATCCATCAACTTTTGCAACAAGCTGTTCACTGCTTGGGACTTCAATATCACTGATCCTAACACAGCCAAGCTCAGGAGGGCTCAGATTAAAACTGACTTTGAGGCAAGTTGCAAATTCTGTTCTTAGGTAGTATGTGTGAGGAGAAAATTTTGACATTTGTGTCTATTCAAAACCGAGTTGTTGTTTTCTTTTTGCAATGTGTAAAAAATTCACACTTTATTACAGGAATGGTGGCAGAGTACACATTATGCATGCATGAAATGCAAAAAAAATAGTTTTCTGTTGTTCATTACTGCATGGATGTAGATCAAGCTGAACTGAAAATGGGTTAGATTACTAAATAGATGCCTTTAGGTGTGAGGCAGCCTTAGATTCCTTTGAAGGTGGTGTCAGCCAAAGCCCCACCTGTGGCTTCTGTGGACATTACTGCTACTATACCTAGCTCTTGTTACACAATCGCACATATTGCCTCCAGCAAAAATAGAATATCCACACATGCAGAACAATGACTGTAAACAGGTGTATTTCCTTTCTGAAGCCTGATCAAACACTCCTCCATTGTTGAATGGTTGATTCACTGCATGATGGAATCTTATCCACTCAACAATAAAAGTATCTGGCTAAGCTGGCTATACTATAATTATGTGGTTTCTATGGAGACTTAGGTGTACAATTGTGCCGCCTTATATGGTGTTTCCTAGTTTGTTACTTTGTTGAACATCACAGAGGTGGTGAAGTCCCCTCACGACTTGCTGGTCAGGTAGCCTGCAGTGCTGCAGATGTTGGTGTAAATCCTTCAAATTTAGCTTATTAACATCCTAGCTATTTTTCAAGCCTTGCTCTGAATGTTACTCAATATTACACAACCATGCACCATTAATCTACATTACCCAATCACTGTGGCTCTGCCTTACCTGATGTAACTGACTAACAGGAAGAGATAGCTGACTTTGATCGTCGGAGTAAAAAGCGAACTTGGAAGGAGCTGAGTATCGTGATCACCATTCGCACGGCTACCAATCTCTTCACCTTCCTAGTGCTGGTGGCTGCAGCTGTTGTGATATTCTACTCTACAGATTATGGACTCCAAAACGTAAGTCAATCAGTGAGCTATGTGTATTTAGCCTAGAGAGTTGGTTTTGTGAAGTCATGTGACTGAGATATTTCATTCTTCTGTGTAGCAATCATCAAGTGGCATCCAGTTTGAAGGTCTGGTGACTCCAGTTGTCATAACAACACTCAACCTGATTCTCCCATTCCTCTTCTCCTTCCTTGCTCGATTCGAGCGTTTCAAGACACAGAGTGGAGAGATCAAGATGACACTTGTCAGGTAGAAAGAGGAATTACTTTTTGTCCATCTCCTTAGCTAGTTAGCTAGTTAGGTAGCTCTGTCCTTTGCTTGGTTCGCACAGGTGTGCCCGAGCAGGTGCTGGGATCGTCTCCCCCTCAGCTAGGTTTGGGAATGGTTGTAGAAAATAAACTTAATCTTCTGAAGGGTTATCTTCCATAATCTGTTACTTGCACACTTTTGCTTTATTCTACGTACAGAACCATTCTTGTGCGTCTTGCATCGCTGATAGTGCTCATGGCCACAATCTTCATCCTGATCCAGTGCACCCAATCAGTGACTGAAGATAGTTCTTCATCAACCACAACCACTTGCACATTTAGCAGCAACCTGATCAGTGATAATATCAATAATCTCAACATCACTAGCTCACAAGACTGCCCAGTTGTAAGTATATCTCTCTCTCTTCTTTCTTTTCTTGCTAAAATTTCTAACTTATATTCTTCATTTCTGGAATAACACATTTTCTCATCACTTCAGTGCTGGGAGACATTCATTGGTCAGGAATTCTACAAGCTTGGCCTGACAAATTTTGCTGTATCAGCAGTCAGTACCCTTGCTGTAGAAACCTTCCGAAAGTAAGCCCAATACATACCTGCTTCTTCTTCGTGGATCACCTAATTCAAGAGATATCTCAATATTTTTTGACACAGCTTTGCATCTCATGTGAAGTACAAGGGGCTCGGGGATAAAATCGGTAAAGGCAATTTCAACATTCCAAAGAGCATTCTTGATCTAATATACACCCAGTCGTTGCTATGGTGAGCTCTGTTTATTTATCACAAATTGTCACACTAATGAGTATTGTCTGATATTATCTTAATTTAATTTTCCACAAAATCATGTAGGCTTGGTTTTTTCTTCTCTCCCCTACTGCCTGCTGTCATTCTAATTACCTCATTTACCCTCTTCTACGTCAAAAAGGTAACTATAAAAATGCCCCAGGTATTAAAGTATAATTTATTCTTATTCTTCTTTACCAAAACAGTACAGTCTTATGTACAACTTGGAGCCAGACAAGAGAGGTGCATCAAAAACTGCAAGGAACAACTTTCTTTATCTGTTTCTGATGCTGGCCACTCTTGGATTCTTCCTTATTCCTGTGGCTGTGGTCATTGCCGTGTACGTACACAATATGCTATACAGTATAATTATAGGACCTCTCTCTCTATTGCTTTAAGCGTCCTGATTGAAGGTGCCTCGTTCAAGAGTGGATTTGATATTATATGCTCCTTCTCCTCTCTGCAGCTTTCGTCCTAGTGAGACCTGCGGTCCCTTCCGAGGATCTACCAGCTTCTTTGCGGTTGTATCAACTTGGGTCAATGCATTCACCTGTGTCGCTCAGCAAGCTTTGGACTTCTTTGCCTCAGCTGGATTCGTCATTCCTACCATGGCACTGCTAGTGTAAGTACACAACTTAATTTTGCATTGTCATTCATGGATCACTTTTGTTAATGTTTGATGGCCTTGTCATTCTTCCTATTGCAAGCTAGACCATTCTCTCTCTTCTTCACACATGATCAAGAGAACTAGCATAAACTTTCATTGTGCTGATTTGTTGATGATAATTATGTTTTGTGTTTGCTACCCCAGGCTAGTGATCTATGCTGAGTATGTGCTGTTGAGATCAAGAAAGGCCAAATTTGAGCTCATCAAGAAGCAACTGATTCTGGTGAGAAAGCTGTTCTTGTGTATGGTTAAATGTGATTATGTTGTCGTAATAGCCTTCTAACAAACACTCTTAATTTAGCTTTTTTCATGACTTTTGTATGCATCAGCCATCTCTAGAAGGGAGTGGCTAGCATTACATTTTGGGATTGAGTTACTGGATCAATGATAAATTTGCTACATGCATGCATGATCCTAGCAACTAGTGTGAGAACAGCGTGCATGCATCGGTAGTCTATAATTATAGTTATAATGAAGGGAGTGGCTAGCTATGTAAGGAATGGTAATTCTAGCAATAATCTTCTGTTACGTCGATTTGCAAAATTCAATGATGCATCACACACAAATATTTTTACAGGAGGGAGCAAATGTGACCCACATTGTAGGCAAGCTGGACAGTGTGCTTCAAAAGGTGGCTGATCATCGCCAAGAGGTCATGAACAACATAGTGGTTACCTCTCCTACCGCCAATGACCACGAACAAGATGATAATCCCTCCCCACATACAGCAACCCTGAGGAAGCATAGCGGTGTCGACAGCAGCAGCATAGAAGGCGTGGCCTCGGTGGCTCCTCTCCGAGAGAGAATACAAAACATGAGGCTCTCTGTATCTTCGTTAACCGACAACCAGAATAATTTCAACTCGCTAAATCGCGAGAGACGGCGTAAAAAATCACCTGCTTCATCAATAGTGGAGTCATCTGGGGAGTATCCTGCAAGCACAGCTGGGGATAATCCAACTAAAGAGACTAGCGCTGTGTGAAAAAGGAAAAAAAAAAACACTTGAAACTGTTGTACTTAATCTGTCGAACTAGTAAGGCAGTTTTAAATATTAATTTATTGTCACAAACCCCTCAATCATATTACAGCAATAATCACCAAACAACCATTACATCATAATTATAGTGTCCTATATATTTCCCACAAAAAGAGTGTATTTATTGTGATATTGAATGACTTTTAAATTTGCAAATATTTTCGCAGTAGTTCAGTGTTCAATATCCGTCCATACTTTAAACTATACAGGAACACCTCGGGGTGGTCTTTGACCTCTAACCTCTGAATTGTCCCACCCACTCTGAGCTGCGAGTCCGTAAATGGTACAATGTCCTTAATCTTGAAATTTAACTCCCTTCGGCCACCAAAAAAAGTCAAAGTTGACACCCTCAGATTGTTTGTTGAGCTTATGTAAGCCATTTCTCCAATCACCCTTCTGAAATAGTAACTTAGGATGAGCAACACAGCAGTAGTTCCAAGAGCTGCTACTGAAGCATAGCTCATACTTTTCCCAGTTATATCTCCATTGAGATACATGTATGACATAGGGGACAGCAAGAGTAACATGGCTGACACTTGGTAGACTTTGAGGCGAGAGATGAACCTAAAATGCTTCATTGTGGGCCACCGATACAGCACTATATTCTCACTCGAGTTCTGAGTAGAAGACTGGGGAGGTAGGGATGATAAATTATGTTTGTAATTGAGTTTGAAGATTGAAGAATGCTTCCATCTTGGTGACTGGGACTTGGCAGAAATGTAGTAGAAGCGGCTTCTATAGAAGATCAGGAAAGTTCTCTGATTAAGCATCTGCAGCATCTCTTGATCATTGACGACCTATACCACCTATCTGCGCGCGCCGCCTTCTGTTGGCCGCATCATACAATGGTTAGTTATTAATTTCCGGTTCTGCCGGTAGTGCCACGTGTGCCGATTTGATTGTTGTCACTACCCCGCGCTGGATTGCAGACAAAAGCTACCATTGTGAAGCTAAAAAGGTTCTGCTGGGCTAGTGTGGTGCGTAGCGAGAAAGATGAACATCTTTAGGCTGTGCGGAGATCTCTCTCATCTGCTCGCAATCATTATCCTACTCGTGAAGATTTGGAGAACGCGATCATGTGCTGGTAAGGGCGGGCGTTCTGTCTAGGGTACTCGGGTGACTACTTTTTATAATCCAGCAAGCCTCTAAGAAATGTATGCTGCTAGTATAATATTATGGGAATGATCTCACCTCTATAATGAATAAACCCCTGAGGTGATTTACCACTGATTTGTTTGTGTACCTTTCTAAATTTAGTGGTGTCAAATTTGAATTTGAACATTTGTGTATATTCCTTCTCTAGGTATCTCTGGTAAAAGTCAAGTGCTGTTTGCATTAGTGTTCACAACACGTTACCTGGATTTAGTGTTTAGTTTCATCTCGATCTACAACACTGTAATGAAGATCATCTTTCTCATAACGGCTTACGGAACACTCTACCTCATGTTCATCAAATTCAGGGCAACATACGACTCAAACCACGACACGTTTAGGGCGGAGTTTCTAGTCATTCCAGCGGTTGGACTGGCACTATTGGTCAACCATGAATTCTCTGTGCTAGAGGTGAGAAGAGACAGAGAGAAATGTTGGTGTGACGACCCTTTACCATGCACCGTGCAAATTTTTTTGCTTTAAACCCCTTTCTTTTATACGATTGGGTTCACATTCAAGCCACTAGTTATTAATAGTTATTGTGGAAATGCTACATTGTGTTCATGTGTGTGAAATTATCCTCTCTTTCTGTTGCAGATTCTGTGGACATTCTCGATCTACCTTGAGAGTGTTGCTATCATGCCACAGCTCTACATGATCTCCAAGACAGGTGAAGCCGAGACTATCACCTCACACTACCTGTTCGCACTCGGTCTCTACCGCGGCCTCTATATTGTAAACTGGGTTTACCGATTTTACATGGAAGAGTTCTATGACTGGATTGCCATAGTTGCTGGATGTGTTCAGACTGCCCTCTACTGTGACTTTTTCTACCTGTACATCACAAAAGGTAGGGCAGCTATGTAAAAAATCTATTAATCTAAGACTAGTAGATTTATGGCATCTGTGTGCTGATCAGGCAGAATGTATAGTGATGTTGGCATTCAACATTAGAGGGGTTTCTTCAGCTTGTGTAAAGGAAAGCTATACTTATGCTAGTACCAGTGCCGTAGGAGGCGGGGCAGCAGGGGTGGCTAGTACCAGGGCCATAGGAGGCGGGGCAGCAGGGGTGGCTAGTACAAGCCTATACTTAAGATTTTGAAATCGATCTCTGAGATTAGTGCCTTGTCTTCCCTTGAATTAGTGATGATTTCAGCGTGCAACATTGAAACACTGGGAACAGGCCAGGGGACGAGGCTAGTTACCACACATTCACTCTCCCTAGTAATTGGTATTATTTGTCTTCCTTCCTTTTTCTACATGCAGTGATGAAAGGCAAAGAGCTGAAGCTACCTGCCTAGCTACACTCCACCAGAAGACATGGATGGTTTGGGACTTGTCACACACATAGCTCATTAACGCTTCTAGGTGAATATTTTCTCATAATAATTATTCTAGGAATATTTGGTGCTCTATGGTATGTATACATAATTATATATGTGCTTATTGTATAATTCATTCCCAATGTATTGTCACCTAAGGTTTTGTTCAAGTGGTCCATGCAAAGATTTTATTATTATAAGTTAGTGGCGGCGCTGCGCACAGAGTCGGTCCGGTCCGGGTGCAAAGTGCAAGCTTACGTAATGGAGCCAAACAGACAGTACAGATGTATGACAAATCACATGACAGAAATTGCATCAACTAGAACACTGATAGAAACTGTACTCGTAGCACAGAAGACCATAACATTCTGACTCGATCTATATCTAGTGTCTATAGGTAGTTTTTCAGTCATACCATACGTACGAAGGCTATAGTACATAAGCCAAACAACATGGGTATGTCCATGAGTCGAGCTAGCCCGAAATTCGTCCGTTGGGCAGCAGAAGACGGGAGAGCGAACGATCTCATATACCATCTGAGTGAAGGAGACCCGTCAGAGGCGCTCAAATCTGTCAGCGCCGACCTGAAGAGATATTCCATCCACCTCGCAGCGGCGCGCGGCCACGCTCGCTGTGTGCAGATTCTAAGGGAGGCAGGTAAGACACTATTTATGTGCAAGTTACATTGATACTAGGCTAAAATTTTCGATCCCATAATAATTCAGCGTACAGCAAGCAATACTTTTAATAATATTATTATTATAGTTATCAAGAGACTTTGTGAAAATGAAGTGTTTGCAATCATAAAATCAATGCGCATGCGCGTTGCATTCTCTGCCTGATCTGAAGACGTCTTCCTACCTCCATGCAAGTGTGTTGAAGTCTTTAGATCGTTGGCTCTTGGCCAGACTCACTGTTAGAAATTGCACTACTGTGCAAGACCATAGCATCAATATAGTATTTGTTTTTGTTCACTTTGCAGGTTCTGAACTTGATTGTGTCGACAAAGATGGCCACACCCCTCTCCACCTAGCCGCAGCCCACCAGCACTACACCACTGTACAGGTCCTCCTCCAACTAGGAGCTGATGTCAGCAAAGCTACAAGGTATTAAATTTTCTAATCCTGTACTATACATATACATCGTACCAAGTATTATTATTTTTCAGATTTGGGGTGACTCCACTACACATAGCAACATCATCTGGCCACACCCCCTGTGTGGAGCTACTAGCCGAGTGGGGGGCCAATGTCAATACACAAGAGTCCTGGGGGCAGACCCCACTCGTTATCGCCACGACCAAGAGCCGGCTGCACACAATGGTTGCCCTAATTCGCTTAGGGGCAGGCCTTGAGATTAAAGACTACCACCACGGACAAACTGCTCTCCACGTAGCATGTGCCGGGAAAGATGAAGAAGCAGTCCTAGTTTTACTAGATGCAGGAGCGGATCTTACAGCTACAGATGGTATGGGCCTTAGCCCTCTCGGTGTGGCACTGGTCAATAAGTTCTATCGCTGTGTGCCCCTGCTACTGGAGTATGGGGCGAAGCTGAATGATATGGACAAAGTTCGCCTGCCTCAGCTACTGGTGGCCTATGTGGACCAACAGTGTTGTAAGTTTGCAATCATAGAGGAATGAGGAATAGTTGATTCCCATTGTGGAAAACTGTGTATAAAATGAACTTATATAAAATTTCAAAGGGTTTACTTATGTGTGCTTGTGTGTGAAGTAGCTGTCCCTTTGTCAATTGAATAGACTGACAACTGTGCCATTCAATTTACTACTATTCTCTCTCTCCCTCTCTCTCCTCCCCTCCCTTCCTGTTTCCAGCCATCCCTCTCTCGATGTTGCGCCTGAGTCGAGTCAACTTGCGTCGTCGACTTGGCCCCACTAGAATGGATACCATTTCTTCTATGGGCCTTCCGCCTCACATTATTGAATTTATGCATAACATCCTTGGTTTATGTGACGGCCACGCCCACTTCAAAGCTATGGCAGTACGTGCAGGTTCTTCGGAAATACAGCTCAAAAGTTTGAACTCTGACCCCCAGGCTGAACCAATCCCAGCTAAGACAAGTGTATAGTAACAAATACTGTTGATCTGTGTTAATGGTTCAGTGATTGCACGTTTTTTTTAACCTTGATCACATAAGCACTAAATTGTTGACGGTGTCGCTGTATCCATGTATGTTTGTATTGTTGAATAACTTTTGCAAAGCCGATATAATTATATCAATGTTTTGATAAATTTAAGCTGTACATACATAATAATAATATGTATGTACCTTGGTTTGGTCACAGCAGCTGCTATGTATTATGATATTATGTAGTGACATTATTACAATGATTGGGATGGTCCAGGACACAAAATACAATCATGAAAGAGCTTGAGAAATTACCACATTTTTGATCTGAGTCTGTGAGTGTAAGAGGTCAGGCTGGTTAACGGACGCAAATCTGCAACAACAAAATTAATTAATGTATAATGCTTCATGGGGTTTTATGCCAATTGACAGCAAATTTTTTTTACCTTGATTAGCGATAGGTTGAATTGGTTTGCTAGGAGCACCAATGATTCGACAATTATTGGTGAACTGGATCTCTTCTCCAAACTCTGCCCCCTCCAGCTGTAGGCTACGCCCACCATCATCATCGTCACTGCAGAGGTCAGAATCTGTCAGAGTGACGATATGTGGCTTCATTGGTGGGCGAATGGTTGGCAGTATGCCTTGAGCATGGGAGGGTATGGGTGGAAGAGTGCCACTGTACACCAGCAGATCATCAACCAACAACTACAGGGTGTGTATAAAGAGTGAGATACCACATAATTCATTTTGAGATACATGTATAAGTCAGCTACAAATATCAGCCATAGGGGGTGTATGTGATAATATATCTCCATAACAACTCTGAGGGACCTGCTACATTATCATTATCATGTTATGCATTCATAATGTGAAGTGTATTTATACTCACGGCG
The DNA here is from genome assembly GCA_964291365.2 of Stappiaceae bacterium. Taxonomy (GTDB): domain Bacteria; phylum Pseudomonadota; class Alphaproteobacteria; order Rhizobiales; family Stappiaceae; genus JBDWFY01. The sequence continues at coordinate 180,241 of OZ220042.1, read as the reverse complement.
AACTCTTTGACCCCCCTGCTTGGAGTCTTGGCGTAGTTCCAGAGCCTGAGCTGAGACACAGTGCGAGGCTGGTCAAATATCACGTACACACTGTTGACAATGTGAGGCAGTATTGGTGCCAGCCACATGTGTCGACCGTCCCTGCTGTCGTACACACCATCTATCAGCTTGTCCACGGTCCTCAGATCACCTTTGACCCCTGGAAGGACATTAACGCTCTCCGGGAACGCAGCAATGTCTGAATTAGTGCACACAGTTAATGCAAAATTAACATTTCACGAGTTGCACGAGTCCCAAATACACAATCATGTATTATTGCTTGAATAATATGTAAGTATTTATTGAGGATACTGTCTAGAGAGAGGTGAATTTTCTGCCCAGTCTCATCATAGATCTCAAGTCCGTTAAGTCCAATATAGTAGGGATCTCCCCACGAGCTCAGCAGCTGTAACTGGTATACAACTGACAATTGACGTTAAGAAAGACACCAAAACCAATAGTAACATATAGAGATTAGAAAATGACCTTTGCTTTGCTAAGAGAAACCCATTATTATTGCATACATGTACTTCAAAATCCCATGGGTATAGCTTTTTCATGCTTGAAAGAAAATGGTATTGTTGGATACAGCCTTTTGGTAGTGGTGAATCAGTCTGGCTAGTGGTCACAGTAGTATGGTGTTTGGTCAGATTTTCTCCTCCACAAGGCTGGAAGGCTAGGCTCTGTCCATAGTCGTAGTGGGTATGGCCAGGAGCTCTGCGAATCAGGTAGCCATTCTGGGGGGACACACACTCACCATCCACATACACATGCACCACCTTCACCTAATATAGTGTGGATCATGGATTAAATTTATCAAGGTATTGTAATTAACTACATTTGTACAAAAATTGGATGCCTCGAAAATTTCCCACTCAATGGTACTTACTCCTTTGTACGTATCCTCCAATGAAGCATTGTAGTTCCATACCCTCATACCATACAGCTGGGTAGGTGTATCCAGTGTGAACATGATAGTCACATGACCTGATGATGATGTCATCATAGTAGTAGTAGTAGGGCATGGGCATAGGTACATATGCTCCGTATTTGTGGTCTGATTTACTCCATCCACAAGCACGGCTATATGAGGCACACGTCCCTCTGTGTTCTCACTTAATTGGTCATCTCTGAGACATAGTGGTTCCCTAGTATCTGCTTGCAGCAGTTCCACACTCGTTAAGCCAATGTAGCCAGGGTCACCCCACGATTCTGTCAAACAAAGCTCAATCACACGACCTGTGATTGTCTGATTAGAAGATTTTTGCTTAAAGTCAAGTGAGTGTGGTAAACTTAGATCTTGCTCAGTCTTGGATGAGGGCATACATGTATCATCATGAGTTAAGTCGTGTTGAATTGATTCATTTTGCTCTCCTCGTAGTAGAGTAGTCCTAGCCATTGTAAAAGGTCTCTGCTCACTGTACTGCTGCATCACATTCACGTCACTGTGGTCATCTCTATCAGCTGTCTGTGGTCTCCGTATCTCTCCCTCCTCCCATTCCCCTTCTCTTTCACCGGCTTCACATAATATGCTTGATTCTATCGCTCGCCCCACTTCTTCCTGGTACAGAGGGTCGTGATCAGCAACCAGAGATAGCACTTCAGAATCTGTCGTGAATAAGATTGTCTGCAGGTGCATGGGAGAAAAAAAATTTTTTTTTAAGGCCATGACTGACGTGTGAAAATTCGCAAAATTTTAGGCTATTTGATATTATTATTATTGTATGTATTAACTGCTGACCTCTGACCCCTCTGCCCCTCCCACTCCTCCGCTGGCTCTGGCTATCTCTCCTTGGAATATGATCCTCCCATCGAGGTACATCTCCACCAGCCTGGCACCTCGAGACGAGTGAATACGAGACTTGTTGTAATTCTAATGAGACGAGACAATATACACAGCTAACTGTACTATAAGCATGTTAAAAATTTTTTTTTGCGAATGAGAATTCTACTTTATGTCTAACTCACCCATATTCTGATCATGGCCAGTGTGGTTGGTTTGGAGAACACGATCCTAATGATGTGGGCATGGCCTGGAGTGAAGGGAGCCAGCCACATGTGCAGGTCATCTCTGGTCTGGTTGACGCCATCCAGAAGGTTGGAGACTACACGGGGATCACTGCTGTACTCTGGCAACACATTGATGTCTGCAGGATCAGCTGAAATCTGAAAAAAAGTAAATTGCGTTCCACTGTGAATTTATTTTTGCTCAAATTATAGTAATTAGAAGGAGGGTAGGTGGTGAAACATATGACGATTGTGTATATCTTTTAGTGACTTAATTTCTGTGAAACTATTGTTCATATTGCAGTGATTACATCAACAAGCAAGACTTGTTTTACCTGGATGATGCTTGCTGGTTGCCCTGTGCTAGTGTACACCTCAATACCAGTCAGACCAATGTAAAACTTGTCCCCCCAGGTGGACAGCAGATTGAGTACCAGCTCTGTTCCTTGAGGATGTTCAGGAGTAGCAAAATAATAGTCGTCTCCCTCTTCCTCCTCAAAACTGTCCTCCATATCTCTGCTGGTACCACCATCGTCACGTTGCTGATTGGTAGGGGTAGGGGCCCAGTCAATGTTAGCTGTATCAGTGGCTGTAGTAGAAGTTGAGCTGAAGTAACTGTGGTCAGTGGAGTCAAAAGGATCACTTCCTTCTCCTACTAGTGTGGCTGCCGATTTTTGCTGACGATGCTGTCGTTTCTCGCGATATTCAGAGAGAAAGCTTTCCAGTACATCATCTACATGTGAATAGAAAATAAGAGAGTTGTGCAACACATTTACTATGAGCTAAAATGTACATACATAACAACGTTTTAAAATTACATGCAACTTACAAGCTAAAAAGCTAAGTCAACAAGTGTAAATGACATTATTGAAGCATGATTGTACAGGTAGCCTACCTTGAATATTGGATCCCATCTGTCCGAGATGAAGATGATCGAACTTTGATATCGACTCCAAACACTCGTTCAGGCTCTGCCTCTCAGAGTGGTGGGGTGGGCGGGGCTGATCAGCATCAAAGTGGGTGGAGCTTAGGCCTGGCTCGACATGAGATAGAGTGGGTGTGGCCATGATGTTATGATTATCATCATCATCACCGCCAATACACGGCACCAGGCATGTGTCTGATCCAGATGCATTGAGTTGCAGAGCTCTACGTCCTTTTGCCAGCACAGCAGTTTGCAGTCTCTGTGGCTCACCACTATTCAATACAGTAGCAGTAGTAGGCTCTCTATCTTCTGTCTTAGCATCAAGAAAGGTAGGGAGATGGGAGTCACTAGCAGAAGATAGTGGACTCCTGCTATCAAGTCTCGACTTCTGCCGACTGTGTAATTCGCCTCTTATACCACTTATCCTGCTGCTAGTTGGTCTCGAGGTCGCTACATTAGAAATTCCCCCTGGAATTTCACTCATATCTGGCCTTGAAGATAAGCCGCTCGCTGCACTAGAAATCACCCCTCGAATGCCACTTCTTCTGCCACTCATAGGACGAGAGTTTGGCCTGGAAGTTGGCTGACTTTTGGAAGTCTCTAGCTCTGAGTACATGAAACTTTCTCCTATAATGTCAGCTATTCTGCCTCTTGAAGTTTCTATCAAATTGGGCTGGCTTTTAGAAATTTCTGCATAATTCTCAACTTCTTGTTGCATCAACTGCTGACTTCTAACTCTGCTGCTTCGAGTACCTCTAGTGCTATGAATGTTGTGAGTTGCATCACGATCATCAAAATTTACTCTTGAGTTGAGGTCTTGCAAATCAATGGACTTTGATCTCAACCATGAAGGGGGTGAGGCTGGATTGGGTTCAGAGGTCACTGTCATGGCTACTGTCCTTCTATTCTTGCTGCTAGTGGTTGTTATTCGATCATCTTGTGGTGATTTGGGTGGGGGCGGAGCTGGGGAGACCTGACGATCCAGTCTAGTCAGTAGATGAAGTAACCGTCTCTGCTTTCTGCAAGAAATAATTATCACTGCATGTATACAAGCTGATAATTATTCCCATGATAGGGTTCAGAATAAAGTCCTTACCTTGCATCCATTTGGCGGACTTTGTCCGTGATAATCTTTACAGTATGCTCAGTGAGAGACTCTCTGGGTATCTCTCTACCTCCAATTTCACTAGTTGGTTGAGCTTGTCTTGGTCGTTGAGCAACAGTGCTCTCTTCCTCCCTACCTAGTGGTGTGGTGGTTTTGGTAGTGATATCTCTTGGCCTAACTAGCGTTTTAGCAGTGGCTGTTGCCTGCTTATATCTGTTCACTAGGACTGGTTTGAATGGCAGGAGGGCAGCTTTGATTCTTGGAGCAGCACTCTCAACAGTAGAGGATGCAGAATTAGTATCTCCCTCTACATTAGTCATTTCGATTGAAGAATTCTCCACAACATTTAAAGTCCCACTGCCTTTATTCAAATCTCCATGTTTGTTATCACTTAACTGAAAGTTACTGTCTATATGCAAATGTTGATTATTCAGTGATTCATTTTCCATCTTCAGTGCTTGCAGTACTTCATCCACATCACAAGTCTCTCCGCCATCACTGAATTTTTTATGCTGTTCTTTTCTCTTTACTGCAGAAAGTGATTGGGTTGCCAGTCTAACCTGACTCTCCTCTGATTCCATCCACTCCACACCCTGTTCAGTGAGGCTATGTGTAGCTCCATACATAACATTGCTTGTAGACACAGTGCTGACGGGGCTAAGCTGGATTAATTTTTCTTTGGTGACTTGGTTCCTTGTACTGGGATGGTTTGACTTAGCAAACTGTAGTACAATTCCATCAGTATCAGCGAGGTCAGGAGGTGCCACAGATGCATCTGCTGCTTTAGGTTGGAAGCTTGTAGAGTTAGGATCAGAATTGCTATCATCTTCAATTTCTTCTGCACAGCTATCTTCGCTGGAGGATGAGCTTAGGGAGTCTCCATCTTGAAAATCCTGTAGGAAAATACAGAAATTATGATATATGTACTAGTACTTCATAACTCAGTGGAAAACAGCTTCTATGACTAATTCTGAATCTAAACGAAATCATCCCAGTGCCTGCTCAGGCATGCAAAAGCCAGAGATATGGTAAGCATAGTGTACACAAATAGACTTACATTTGTCTTGTTGTTGTTCCTCTCACTTGCTAAACTCTCTCTGATCATCTCGTCTTGCTCCAGGCTCCTCCTCAGCGTGCTAATGTCCTGAAAACTCACAGTCAATGTATCATCTTCCTCCTCCCCTCTTTCTGACTCAGATCCTGCTGACTCATCACAATCAGACTGGGCCCCCTCACTACAGCCATCCTCATCCCTTGGTCTGGCTATGTCGTTAGAGTCACAATCTTGAGTTAGGTTTGGTGAGTCGGTAGTATTAGCCTCAGTACTTGCATTCTCAGCAGTAAGTATAGTCTCAAAATCTTCCTCATACTTTCCACTCAGCATACCTGGCAAATGACATTAATAATTAATCAAAATTCTGCTCCAGCAAATTCATTATACACCAATTAGCACCCTTGTATTTATGTACAAAAATGATACTCATCATTGCCATAGCCATATTAATTAACTGTAATCTGACCAGGGGCCTTGACATGGATTGGGTCTCCATCCTCAGTCCTCAGCTCAACAGAGTCATGTATCCAGCTCTTTCTCTTTGAAGGGGCCGTCTTAGCTCTGCTCTGCTCGTGATCAAAACCTTCACCAAAAACAACATGGCTGGAATCTGCAGGTACAGTTACAGTATAGTGTAGTCCATATTAAATAAGCAACTAAAAATTTAATAAGTAAGTAGGGATGGTAAACACACACACACACATACAAACAAGCTTTAGTAAGGTACATTGTGTATCATGGCAATCATTTTGTGTGACCTGCAGTTTTGCTTGGTCTTTTCTGATCTGGTTGAATTCTCACATCAGAAGTGGGCATGGGATGTCTGGATTTCTTGGAGGGTGGGGCTTGTGGGTGTGGCCTTGCCTGAGAGAGGTTGGCTCCATTCAGATACAGTGCAAATCCCTGCTCCCTCTTCTCAAGCTCAATTTGATGTGCATCTTTCTCCCTTAGCTTCTTCAACAGCCTACAAAGATAAGACATCCACAAATACAATTACATTAGACTGTACCATCATGGACATTTTGGCTAAGTATACTATGTACGTTCATTTCTTTGTGCTACAAACCTGTTTCTCTCCTGAAGCACAGCAAGATATTGGTCGTAGGTTTTTGTGTGGACATTCTGCGATGGAACTGACGATTTTGACGCAATCTGTGGAGCTGCACTGGCCAAAGACTGGTCCCATTTCTTTCTGTAGCTGGACATGGTTCTTTTCATACAGGAGTTCTAAATAAAGTTCACCTAGCAACAAACTTAACTCAAACATGCTGAGTCAGCAAAAGGTGCGCAATGCGCAAAGTATCAAAGGTCATAAATTTACACGTGGCGGGTTTATTCCAAATAATGCGCACTTTTTCAATTTGCTGAGAAGAAATGTCTAGCAACGGCGACTTTGGGTGGAACCAGCCGTTAGAAGACGAAGCGGACGACCAATATGAATACTACACTCTCCTAAATGTCGACAAAAACGCCACTCAGGATGAAATTGGCCGCGCCTATCGACGAATATGTCGCATCTACCACCCTGACCGCTACCAGGACCCCCAAAAGCAAGCCACGGCCACTACATTCTTTCGGCGCGTGGAGGAGGCCTATCGCGTTCTCATCGACCCACGAACGAGATCCATATACGACCGAAGCGGGAAGAACGGTCTGGAGGTCGACATGGCCATTGTCCAGCGCACACCTCTTCCCTCGGAGTTGCTGGAAGAATACGAAAAGCTGCGCAGTCTTTGGGAGGAGAGGACGTATATACAGGATATAAATCCACAGGGAGAGTTCCAAATGAATGTTGATGCCTCTGCATTAATTGATGGTACATTTCTTGAAGATGAGCCTCTAGTATATATTGAAAAGATTGTTATGAGTCAGGCTGCAGATGCTCAGATTACAAAATCATCAGTTGGAAATGTGGCTGGCTATGTGTCTGCAACTGGGCATTCGTTACTTGGAGGTCTTCAATTTTCCCTCCGTCAAGTTCTCTCAAACCAAAGTTGGATCAAGGTGTCTACGTTAGTTGGCAGCAAACCTGCTGTGGGCCTCGATACTTATCACAAGCTTGGTGATCGCATGCTCGCCACGTCTCAATCCATAGTTTCTCTATCACCTAATGGTGTTCTTTTCTCTGCTAACGGCAGTCTAACTCGACGGTTGACAGACTATACTTCAGCGGTCCTCTCTGTGCGTGAAAACGGTTACTCTGTATCCAGTCAGCTTATTCACAGGCTCTCACACACGACTCAGCTTGTAGGGGAGGCTCGAGTAGGCTACGATAGCTCAGTGGTCAAGGGTGTCGTGAAATACACACCTGTGGAAAAGTATACTTTTATAAGTGGTGTGAAGGTCAGTACGAAAGGAGTTTCACTGTTTTATGGAGCAGATCAGGAGGTGGCAATGCTGACTACTTTAGGGGGCACTGTGATATTTGGTGCGGGTGAGGGAGTCGTACTAAAATTAAGACTTGCTCGAGCATCAATGGATTTTTCGCTTCGAATCCAAGTGTCTCGTGCTCTAAGCATCCCAGCTATTTTCTATGCCACTGCAATCCCACTAGCTCTGTATGGAGTTATTAGGGTGCTTGCTTTCGCCCCTCTGCTAAGACGACAGCGGATGCAAGAAATTGAGAACAAGAGAGCGGAAAAAGCAAGGGAGATGATGGAAAGAAAGCACGAAGCTGAAGCAGCGATTGAACTTATGACAGAGACTGTGGAGCGTGTGATTAGCATAGAGCAGTCTAAACATGGCTTACTGATCCTGGAGGCTTGGTATGGTAAACTATTTGATATGCAAGAAGAGGACGGACTTGTTCAACCAAAAGTTGTAGACGTGCGAATTCCACTTCAGTGTCTAGTTGTCGACTCCAAACTTATTCTGCACGAGAGCTCCAAGGCCAACATACCAGGCTTTTATGATCCATGTATTGGCGAAAAGAAACACTTGAGAGTGAGGTATGAATTCAGAGGTGATCTTCACGAAGTGACTGTGAGAGATTCAGAACCGCTCATCATTCCTAGGAGGTCCCACAGGATTGTAAATCTAGTAGACTAGCAGCTGTATGACATTGTATTTATACGTACATAAACGCACAATTTATATTTGCGCAAAGTTTATAACAATTTTATGTTCGCGATATCCTTTTTAATGCACATCAAAGGTTACCATAGCGACTACACGTGCTTGTGAAGCCAACAAACATGCCGCCTCTGGTGCTCAGAGCCAAATGTATCCTTGTCGGTGAGTAAATAAAGCTTTGCTAGGCCTAATCTTGCTTTATATAGACTTATTTTCTCGCTGTAGGTGATAGTACAGTTGGTAAGAGTGCTATCACTCAGAGTTTTGTCAGCGATGGTACACAGTTTGCCAAAGCATACAACATGGTAGGTTACTGTAGATTCATGCTGAGTAAGCAACAAATTTACGATGTTTCATCTGTTGCAGACCACCTGGGTGGACATCTGTGTTAAAGCAGTTCAACTACCAGACACGGATGTGACTGTGGTAAGCCTAATTTTTATTAATTTTGTCAGTGTCTCAATTTGCACATACACACTGTAGGAATTCTACATCCATGATTGTGCAGGGAAGGAGGTATTCTCCACTCACGTGCAACAATTTGTAAGTGATGCGATGGAATAGTATATAATATAAATGTATCCGATCCCTTCACCATACACACACAGTGGGATCACCCCAGTGTAGTGATGGTGGTGTATGATGTCACCAACGAGCAGTCCTTCAGCAGTTGCTCCAAGTGGATAGAGAGGATTAAGGCAAAGAAAATAACCCCAGAGTCATCTCTACCTGGTAGGTTGGCCACTAAAAACGGACTATACATGAAACTCGTAAGCTTGACATTTGGCAAAATAGCTATCAAATTTCGAATTAAAGCCCACACCTACTATACGATCTGATACTATATAGTCAATTTCTAGGTGTGTTGGTTGCTAATAAGATTGATTTGAAGGAGCGGCGAGTAGTGAAAGAGGAAGAGGGGAGGAAATTTGCTTCAAGTAAAGACCTGGAGTATTTTGAATGCTCTGCTGTAAGTTACTGAATGCCTTCGCAGACACAATATTTCACTTGGTCTGTAATATAGACCATGCAGTGATAATAAATATTGCATGATCCACAGAAAGAGCCTGATAACGTGGACAAGCCATTTCTTTACCTAGCCGAACAATTTTATCAAATTTATAATGAGAAGGCTGAAGAACAAACTTAATTAGGTAAAATGATAAAATTAATAATGGAATTTTCACTACTTATAATTCATTAATAACTACTCACATTAATTTGTTCTCTATCTGGGGAGGGTATATTATATATTTATGTGGAGGACCCTGTAGCTACTTCATTGATTCACAGAACCTAAAGTTTTGCCACACATGATGAGTTGGTTAATCAAGTAATTATGACCAGTGAACATTAAGAGTGTGCCATGAGATGTTGAATAATATTATGTATAACTTAAACTCTGTGTGCTAGCTCTATGGCTAGGTATAAATCAACTTAGCATGTGACTTGAAAATTTATCATCAAAGCTTTTCAGTGCCAAGTGTTGCAAATCATCAGGATAAAGAATACAAAAGAAATCACAGCTTAAATAGGAAAGAGAAATGAGACACAAAGACCGAGACATAAAGATAAACAAGACAAGACTCCTAACTAAGATTCATTTTGATTGGCTAGTACAAGCTCTAGCTTGCCCACTTTGTGCCTGTGAACTGCTGATGGACACTGCATAATATCACAGAATACAAGAAATATTAAATAAGCGAATGTTTTAGAGTAGAATTAAGCACTAACTTACCATAGTCTACGTTAACGTATGGGATCACTGATGATATACGAGTGGTTCTACTGCTATGTAGAGATAGTTCACATGGAGGCTGTGCATGAGCAAGAGCATTGTTGATCACTGTGCTATACATGTCAACAGGACGTAGGCTCGAGTCACCTGAGTTTCTGCTATAGACGATTGTGAGTGGTATATCAATGGACTGCACCAAAGTGTGTATGTACCACCCCACAACATCACCAGGTTGGAAATAAAGCTGCGACTGACCACTCGATCGAGGTTGAGCTGATGTGAAGTTAAAAAATTGTGTGCCATCAACAACAGTTGTGCCACGTCGCAGAGTGTTACCGATAAAACCAAGATGATGCGAGCCAACGAAATCGTAGATATCATTGCTTCCAGCCCTAGGTCTCCACAATTGGAAAGTTATGTCGTGTTTCAGATACTGAATAGCGATGTCTGTTGAAGCGAATCTTGTTAGAGCACTCCATCCTGTGATATAACCATGGCAGCTGAATCTCATTTGAGGAACGATTACTAAGTAGCCAGTGCCATGAGTGGTGTCTGGTACTAGGTAATCCACACTGCCGCTGGTGGAAAAGTGTTGTTTAGGGGGGAAAGCGTCACTTCTGCATTCAGACTGTGACAATCCTGTATGTTAGAGAATAAAAATTAATATAATAGAAAATAATTATTGTAATGTTTGCAAAATTTTTTCTTCATTTTTTTCTTATGCACAGAGCAATATCTCACCTGGTGCTATCAGTAGAAAGAGTGTAAATAATACTTGCAATTCCATTGCTACAAAGATTCAGAAATATCTCCTTAGCTCAAATTAAAATTGAGTTCACAATCTTAAGGTGTACCAAGCTACATGCCTGGAGTCTATTTATACTGCATGCATGCATAGCAGCTTAATTGTGGTGTTGTGATCTCATCATCAATTCCCTTATACCTTGACCTTCCTTCTTATCATAGTTTGTACAGGGAGGGGGTAAATTCACTAATTTGATTTGTCAACAAGCTTCTGGACACACTTCACCACATCCTGTTGTCCTGCTACATAGGAGCCTTCTCTAAAAAATACACTTCATCTCTATGGGTGCATCATGTAGGCACGCATGCTCTACATGTGACATAAACTTGATGTGCACCCCCTCGGTGACCTTAATGTACTGACTGTTCAGGTTTTCTTTCCCAGGCCTTGACCTGTTCAACATCCTCTCTGGCAGCAGGACCTGAAGGATGTGGTGGGCTTTTCTCACTAATTCGAGCATGACCACCTACATGTAGCTACCTTGCAATATCTTCTTCTTTGTTCTTTGATGATGTCATGTTAGCTAATAAGCCCAGGAATGTCCGGACTGACAGCATCAATTTTCCTTATGTACTTTTCCCTTAGCTAGCTGTCAGTAATGTTTATGCATACATAAACGGCTGATGAGGTGGGTGGACTATAAGCATACTTATCACGTACTACGTGTCTTTCACCAAATTTGGTCCTTTTTTCATTAGTAAGTGGTGGGTACTTCTTTATTGATGGTAGTGGCTTCCCCCTAGATCTGTGTGAACGTGGGGAAAGTTAAACCTTACAAAAGTCACATCATAGCTAGGTAGTGCATGCTTTGCATATTGTAGCTAGAGTTTACAAACTTTGTGTTAAATGAAAATGTGATAGAGGAATTGCATACATAATTTGCACCTTAGTAACAAAAAATTAAGGTTTTAAAGGATGGTTTCATTTGCATCGAGAAAGTCTGCTGTCAATGCTTCATTCCTTGCTGCATAAGCCTCATTGTAGATCAGAGACTGCTCAGTGTTCAGAGTTCGCCGATTTCTACTGCTAGTAGACAGGGACGGTAGACGTTCATATATATGCAGAGATGGCATTTCCATACATATGCTATCCACCTCCTGATAGTCATGAGTCAGGCCATATGCTACATTTAGGTCAGTTGTAATAATTGTCTTGGCCTTCCTGCCTCTCGTACTGCCTTTACTATGATGTTTGGTCTTCAAAAGTATAGCCACTAACACCATCACTACAATAGTCAGAACAAGGATAATTAGCAGTAATGGTACCACAGTTCCGATGGTCAAGGTGATGGGAGGGGGTGTAGCCAAGACAAATGCTCCACCTCCCCCTTCAGTGCTTGGTGCCAGTGATGTAATAGGGAAAGATAGTTCACTGTTGATAGTAGTAGAGACTTGGGTTGCCATGGGAGTAGCCAGTGGGATTGGAGAACAAGAATACGTTGCTGTAGTTGAGAAAAGTGACAGTCACAGAATCTGATAGAAATCCCCTATAATAATGCAGCTTTGAAATATCAGGGTGAAATTTTTGGTACTCCTTTAGCAGATAGGTAGGAGTTACTAAAAATCAATTTTTAGGTTTCTGGGATGTTCATTGATGAAGTTACAATTGTGCAAAGTATAATAAGAAAACGTACATTTTGCTGCTTACCTATTGATGCTGAGATAACTGGTGCTCCTCGTATTGTTGTATTTAGGGCTCCATCACTTCCAACAGAGTAGGGACAGTCTCCATTCAGAGAGGAGGCCATGGTTGGTGCAATGCTGGCATGCCACACCAATTCACTGGTGAAATCAGTAGACCTATCATAGCTAGTGAGAATTACCACCCCATCGTCATTTTCCCTAGCTTCTTCCACATAGACTCCCAGCACATCTCCAGGTTGGAACTGAATGTAGTCTTGAGGTGAGGGAGTCACTCGTGCTACAAGATTTTGTAGGGGAATAGTAGTGAACCTGTTATTTCCCACCAGACTGTAGCAGCCAATGCCATTGGAGTCATTCAAAGTGACAGTGGGTGATGGCCTCCAGACTTGGAGGTCTAGAGTGTATCTATCTGTCGTTCCTTGGCCCCCTGGGTGTACATCCACCCCCCACTCTGTGATATTGCCACAGCAGTCTAACTTGTAGCTGGGGATGATGGCTTGTTGATGGATGAGAAGCCTTGGGAATTGATTACCATAGTTTGTAAACTCTGGAGGTCCATTTTCACTGTTAGTTTGTAGGCAGGAGGAGCTTAAACTTTGAGCTAAATCCATACTCACAGTAGTTAAGACTACAAGCAATACCATCACACTATTTTCTATGTATGATAATTCCATCTTGACAATCAGCCTGGTCATACACTATATTCCTAGATGGTCAAAATTAGTTATTATGTTCTGTATGCACCTTGCTCTATATGGCTAAAAATTATATAGAGTTAACAATTACCATTGTTGTATATGAGCATGTCGCAGATGACATGTGAATACGTGAGGAAGGACTCAACAATGCAAAGTATGATGGCAAATATTAAAAACAGGTCCTAACACAGTAGAAACAATAACTGCAGAAGACCGAGTTTCAAATAAAGGATGAGATAATTATTCACACATGTGTCATGACTGTTATAATTCACGATCAAGAGCTGACATATGCTCTTTGTAGTTCAATGTAAAGGTCCTTTGCTACTTCCAGTGGAGCTCCAAGCAGCTTCACCTGGGGGTCACTGTTCCTCAAATCCTCCTCCTCCCACACAAGTAGCTCAAAATCAGCTTGAGACAACATTTCCACCAACTGAGGGAAGATGGGACGGCTGGAGCGATCTGGATGCCTGTGCAAAGTGAAATTGTGATGAAGAATTTACACACAAGGCTAAGAGATCCAAGTACATACCAGCATTGAATCATGATCTTGTAGAGTTCTTTGGGCAGTCCAGGAGGGGGAGGGAGACGATAGCCTTCTCCAATCATTTCGACAACCTGTAGAGGAGCCATTGATGGGCATTAACAGTAGTTGGCTAGAATTAAAGGTGCAAAGAAGTGTATCTAACCTCTATATTGCGATAATCCTCGAAGGGTTTTTGACCGAGACTCCATATCTCATACATGACACAACCAAAGCTCCACACATCACTGGCAGTGGAGTACTTTTTGAAGTTTATTGCCTGTTAGTTCATAAAGATAAAGCAAAAAAATAATCCGATTAAAATACTTACCTCAGGGGCAGTCCATTTGACTGGCACTTGTCCTCCTCGAGAAATGTAGTAAGTTTCGTTCATTATGTCACGTGACATACCAAAATCACTTATCTATATTAAATTAGTTCAAGCATTAATCCTCTCATGTGATGAGTATCTAATCTTAAACCTTGCAAATCATGTCTTCAGACACCAAAATGTTCCTTGCTGCCAAATCCCTGTGCACAAAAGATTTTCTAGCAAGATGGTCCATGCCAGAGGCAATTTGCTGGCAGAACTTCAACAGCAGCTGTGACATACTTGAAGGAAGAACTCCCCCAAGTCTGCAGGTACAGTTAAAGTATCTAGTAATAGCTTGGTTTGGTTATTTCAAGTATAGAATGAAGACTTACGAAGGTCTTAAATTTAAGAGATACTTGTGCAAATCACCGTTAGTGAGTAATTCCAGCACAATCATGGCCTACATTCATATAATGTTCTAACATGCACTTTATCACTTCAGTGTACTTATTCTAGCTCACTGGTTCACTTATGGTGACCACACCCATCAGTTTGACGACATTGGGGTGTCTGAATTGTCCATTAATGGCTGCTTCTTGGAGGAACTTGACCTTCTCTTCCTCTGAGGCTCCAGGCTGGAGCTGTTTCACAGCTACATCCTTGTTTCCCATTGGACTCTGCCAGATACCCTTGCTCACTGTACCAAACTGACCACTGCCAAGATGACCTACAATCCTGTACAGAAACACAACTACATCTCATTTTTATCAAAAGTGCCATCTTATTTATACCGTATCTGTGATTTCACCATCTCCCTGTACTTCTTTGATGACAGCTGCCGAATGAGTCCACAAGTATCTGTGGCAGGCTCCCAGTAAGTTTCATCCTCTTCAAACAGATGTGGTGTTGAACCACTCTCACTTTGCTGAGCCTGAATGGAGAAGAAACAATGATTGTGAGTCTTACGATAGCTATGTTTGACTGCTCCACACCTTTTTGATGGCAGCATAAATCTCTCCATTTGCTGGTAAAGATTTTCTCTGCTCCTAAAGTGTGTGTGTGTGTGCATGTTAACTTTAAGTGATGTATCCATATTAATTTTTGGTATAATAATTATTACAGATGACTATAGTGTACAAACAAACATTGTTGTATTCGACAAACTTCATCTTCATATATAGCAATAGTATCCACAAGCATTACTTACAGGTGTCACGTATATGTAAATATGTGCAGCATACATGAATTGATTATCCCAACAAGGAAAGGGTAGCACAAAAGGATAAAAGTGCCTCCCAATACATATCCACCGATAGACCATAATAACTAAACAATGCAGAGACTTAGCTAGTAGTGTATCATATCTGTGTTGGTACATAGAGTATGTCTATTTCATAGCGAGCCTCACTCAAGGGCTGAGCTGGTAGTGATAGATTCTGCATAAGAGACCAATTTTAAGTGAAGGTTTCAGAGCAAACGTTGTAGATCTATACCTTTGTTGGAGTTTGAAAAGGAACTGCATAGCCATTCGTATCATGAGGGTTGGGGGGTTGACGGTAGTCATTGTTTCTCGAGTTAGTAGGTAGGAGAAGACGTGTATGATTACGATTAGGCCTACTGTGACCATCAATATCTTCATAATCTATCTGTAGGTGATTATTTACTCCACTGTGAACTCTAGTTGTACCAGTATTAGACACAGGCACTTGGACAGTAACATTACCTGAGTAAAAATTATGGCACACTACATTGCATTGCATATAACATGAGCATAACATGGATGGGATCTCTAAACTATACCACTACATACAAACTTATACACACCCAAACGATTAGTTCAAATTAAAGTTTCACATTACAAAGGCTCTCTTTTCTTTGCTTACCGTCATACACAGGATTTATTGTTGCTCTATCACTCTGAGCTGATGGTGGACTGAATGTCTTAAGATTTCTCCGTCTTTTCAAAACAAAGAGCAGCAGAGAAATGACAACTAAAGCCAACAGAATGGCTATGATGCTACAGATTACTGCTCCAGCAACAACTGCAATGTTTATTTGACTGTCAGTATCACCACCACTATTGGGTTGCCCTGAATCTCCACCTCCATCTGTAGGCTGCACAGTCAATGATATCTGAGGTTGATCTCGAATTACAGTGTCATCATGTTGATCCAGACTGATGTGAGAAACTTGTCCATTGAATATATAATTTTTTGCTCCAAGGTTGATGTTAAAGTAAAGTCTGAATCTGACATCGCTGGCTGTAGGTATCTCTATTCCAACTATATCTCCAGGTTGAACTCGCACCCTGTCATCATGAGCCAGATTACATTCATAGATATTGCTCGTCCCCGGCACTAAAGCTCCACACCTTCCAAGTTTAATTCTCTCAACCCTATCATAGGTTGGGGGATCACTGCTTCTCTCTCTCCAAATACCCAATGCTGGATTTTTATTGGCATTTCCTCCAGACTGAGTCTGAACCATTCCAGCGGCCCTCCAACGAATCACTCTGCCAGAGCAAGTGAAGTTCATATCAGGAATGATCCTGGTGATGACATCATTGTTGTCTTCTCTAAATGCACAATCAGTGCAGTTAGTCACAATCGGGCTTTGAAGTCCCTTAGTGCATTCCTGAGCCTCTGCAAGCAAAATACTATCATGATCATGATATGTACAAAGACCTAGCCATGGAGCATTAGAAATCATGGCATAAGCTAGTCTCACCTCCTCTAGTGAATAGTACGATAGTTAAGGCAGTCACCAACAGAGAAACTTCCATCTTACTGTTTGCATGCTCATGATGACATTGTGGTCCAGAAAATCCGGAAGTGAGCCCAGTAATAACTATTGGTAATGGTCGTCAGAGACTCTAGACGATGATCATAATTTAATAATAATTTTGCAGACTACATAAACAAAATAAATAATCATGCATAATATGAATATGTTGAATTGTCAAAATCAAGAGCTCATATAAGATCTTTGAAGTTCAATGTAAAGGTCCTTTGCTACTTCCAGTGGAGCTCCAATCCGCTTCACCTGGGGATCACTGTTCCTCAAATCCTCCTCCTCCCACACAAATAGCTCAAAGTCAGCTCGAGACAACATCTCCACTAACTGAGGGAAGGTGGGACGGCTGGAGCGATCTGGGTGCCTGTATGAAGCAGTTTTATTGACACATGTATATTACAAAACTTAACAATGAAAGCATACCAGCATTGGATCATGATTTTGTAGAGTTCTTTGGGTAGTCCAGGAGGAGGAGGGAGACGGTAGCCTTTGTCGGTCATTTTGATGACCTGTGAATTTCAAAGCATACAATGTACAGCTACTATGTGGTTAAAGGCTTCTCAGCCCTATTCATGGGAATATTTTCTCTTGAGAACTGACTCAATTATACATTGACTGTATCAATTATAAGTCTGCTGGTACAACACAGGATATACCAAGAGTGCTTCCTCCATGCAGATGAAAGAAAAAGATATAATTATCTGCATGGAGATTTATAACCCAGGCTATAGCTGTAAGCTCTATAGGGACCTGAATCTTGGAGGCTGTACAGCTCTCACACAGGGGCAAGTGATATCGATCAGGAACAATGCCACAAGAAATGCTGTGGTTGTATTTGTTAGTTACTACACCTCAAGCAGGGCAGTATGGAGTATATTATAATGTACAAGAGCAGTAACCACCTACAGCACGAGGGCGAAACCTGAGGGCTGTATGTGGTTATGCATGTACTCCACACTCCCCTGCTTGGGGTGTATTATATCCTACAAGCCTCTAATAATATTGTACTACAGGGCAATATCATGATAATATTTCCCTAGCCACAGGACAATATGAACACTGGCAGCGCTTTGATCTATGTCATAGGTAGGATACAAAGTAAGTTATTTGCAGATGTTCTAACCTCTGCATTGCTGTAAACTTCAAATGGTTTGTGTCCAAGACTCCATATCTCATACATGACACAGCCATAGCTCCACACATCACTGGCAGTGGAGTACTTCTTGTAGAGAAGAGCCTACCATGAATAACAATGCCACTGATTTATCAACATAATAGTTATATACATGCAAACACTTCCTACCTCTGGGGCTGTCCATTTGACTGGTATTTTTCCTCCATGAGATACATAATAGTTTTCATCCATCAAATTACGAGACATTCCAAAGTCACTGATCTGGAAATAGTAAAAATTAACAAGTTTCTCGCCCTTTCAGTGATATCAGCTTACTTTGCAAGTCTTATCATCTGCTACCAGAATATTTCTTGCAGCCAGGTCCCTATGCACAAAAGCTTTCCTTGCTAGGTAGTCCATACCAGAGGCAACTTGCTGACAAAACTTGAGCAGTAGCTGTTGTATGTTTGAGGGAATAATCTCTCCAGGTCTGCTAAGCAACAGAATAAAAAAAAAGAAAATGTCTGGCTCTAGATCTAAAACTCAGCCACATGCTTTGTTATTGATAGCAGAATCGTGATAAACTTACGAAGGCTGTAGTTTACAGAGGTAGTTCAGCAAGTCACCATTACAAAGCATTTCCAATACAATCATAGTCTACACAGTACAAAAATAATAGTTTTCTCAAACCCTTAAATCTATGCATCTCACTCACTGGTTCTCCCAGTGTGACCACACCCATCAGCTTTACAACATTGGGGTGTTTGAACTGTCCATTAATGGCTGCCTCCTGGAGGAACTTGACCTTCTCTTCCTCTGAGGCTCCAGGCTGGAGCTGCTTCACAGCTACATCCATGGCTCCCATTGGACTCTGCCAGATACCCTTATTCACAGTACCAAACTGACCCGAGCCGAGATGACTAGTTATTCTGTACAGTAGAGTAATTAATACAACAAAATTATTCGACTTTTTATCACGTACTGAATCTGTTGTCGCACTATTTCCCTATACTTCTTCATAGAGAGCTGCTTGTAGAGTTCATTGGTGTCTGATGCTGGCTCCCAGTAGGTATCGTCTTCCTCAAATAGCTTTGGTGCTGCTCCCCACTCACTATACTGCCTCTACAATATTGTAGCAGTTCATTAACAAAAAATTTTTATTACACATCAATCTTTAATAATAGTCTTTGTGAGTACAAATTTTCAACTTACCATCCCAATAGCAGAGTAAACATCTCCGTTAGTGCTGTTCGTTGGTAAATTACTTCTCTGTTCCTATATTTTTATTTTCACGGTGGTGCACATGAGTACACAGTATGTATGTGTGTGTGTATGGGGGGGGGTACAC
This sequence comes from Stappiaceae bacterium, assembly GCA_964291365.2. Classification (GTDB taxonomy): domain Bacteria; phylum Pseudomonadota; class Alphaproteobacteria; order Rhizobiales; family Stappiaceae; genus JBDWFY01. The sequence goes on along the minus strand of OZ220042.1, from coordinate 161,064 downwards.
AATGATCATGCCTAACTTATAGCTATCCAGATATACAAATCGTATAATATTAGCAGGAAGTGATTCCATATCTAGCATGTTGCTTAGTTTACAAGTGAATAGTGCATGAATCAGCATTGACACTCTTGTAATAATGATATTATTGTGCAGCTGTACAACAGACATGCACTCCTTGAAGTCACTGAGAACATAGCACATTCTTACTACTATTACCACTCATTGAGTATGGGAGAGCTCATGTTTCCTCAGATTTCATCAACCACAATGACTTGAGGTATAATTATGTGCACATATGCCTCAGATATTATAATCATGTATGTATGCATGTGTGTGTGTGTGTGTGTGTGTGTGTGTGTGTGTGTGTGTGTGTGTGTGTGTGTGTGTGTGTGTGTGTGTGTGTGTGATACAAGCACATAATAAAAATATACCTGAGTGGGTACATAGAGTGTAGCGAAAGAACTTCCTGGTATGAAATCCTAAACAAAAGTTAAAATAACTGAGCTTTCCTGATAAGGCCTAGGACTAGATCTATTCTAAAAAATTTTAGTTTGTGTAGTGCACTTACCTTGGGCATTGTGGTTTGTAATGGTACCTCATAGGTGCTGGGATCTGGTGTTCTACTATAGTCGTGCATAGAGTTTACAAACATATCAGAAGGTGGAAGGGTGGGTTTTGTATCATCAATATACTCATAGTCAGTGGCAGGTGTGTGATTCTGAGTACCCTCAATGTCATGCACATCAATCACACCACTGGCATCACCATGAGGGACTTGGATAACAATATTGTCTGAGGAAGCAATAAGTAAGGAAAATATGGAAAATGCCCTCTAAATTAGGCACAATTGGCTTACCATTATAGACAGGATTCACCATGGTAGCATTATTTGATGGAGTGAATTTTTGCCCATTTCGAGTTTGTCTTCTCAATACAAGCACCAAAAGAAGGACAATGATTAAAACCAACAGAATGGCTATGATGCCACCGACTGCTGCTCCGGCAATAGGGCCAACATTTTGTTCTCCTACTAGCTCATTAGGGGACTGGGTAGCTACAACTGTTTTTGATTCTGATGAATCTTCTGTTGTAGGATTACTATTGGCTGTTGTAGCAGGAGCTCGTGTTGTTTGGTTATCATTATTTGCTATAGTCTCAGTGATCGATTCAGCTGTAGTCGACTCTGTTTCAGTTATCACTGATGCTCTAGTAGTGGTGGGAGGCTGTGTGGCAGCAGCTTTGGTTGTAGTGAGATCCATTGTAGAAGCTTCAGCAGTAGTGGTGGGAGGCTGTGTGGTAGCAGCTTTGGTTGTAGTGAGATCCATTGTAGAAGCTTCAGCAGTAGTGGTGGGGGGCTGTGTGGTAGCAGCTTTGGTTGTAGTGAGATCCATTGTAGAAGCTTCAGTTGTAGTGGTGGGGGGCTGTGTGGTAGCAGTTTCAGTCGTAGTGAGCTCCATTGTAGAAACTTCAGTTGTAGTGGTTGGGGGCTGTGTGGTAGCAGTTTCAGTCGTAGTGAGATCCATTGTAGAAGCTTCAGTTGTAGTGGTTGGGGGCTGTGTGGTAGCAGTTTCAGTCGTAGTGAGATCCATTGTAGAAGCTTCAGTTGTAGTGGTGGGGGGCTGTGTGGTAGCAGTTTCAGTCGTAGTGAGCTCCATTGTAGAAACTTCAGTTGTAGTGGTTGGGGGCTGTGTGGTAGCAGTTTCAGTCGTAGTGAGATCCATTGTAGAAGCTTCAGTTGTAGTGGTTGGGGGCTGTGTGGTAGCAGTTTCAGTCGTAGTGAGATCCATTGTAGAAGCTTCAGTTGTAGTGGTTGGGGGCTGTGTGGTAGCAGTTTCAGTCGTAGTGAGATCCATTGTAGAAGCTTCAGTTGTAGTGGTTGGGGGCTGTGTGGTAGCAGTTTCAGTCGTAGTGAGATCCATTGTAGAAGCTTCAGTTGTAGTGGTGGGGGGCTGTGTGGTAGCAGTTTCAGTCGTAGTGAGCTCCATTGTAGAAACTTCAGTTGTAGTGGTTGGGGGCTGTGTGGTAGCAGTTTCAGTCGTAGTGAGATCCATTGTAGAAGCTTCAGTTGTAGTGGTTGGGGGCTGTGTGGTAGCAGTTTCAGTCGTAGTGAGATCCATTGTAGAAGCTTCAGTTGTAGTGGTTGGGGGCTGTGTGGTAGCAGTTTCAGTCGTAGTGAGATCCATTGTAGAAGCTTCAGCAGTAGTGGTGGGGGGCTGTGTGGTAGCAGCTTTGGTTGTAGTGAGCTCCATTGTAGAAACTTCAGTTGTAGTGGTTGGGGGCTGTGTGGTAGCAGTTTCAGTCGTAGTGAGATCCATTGTAGAAGCTTCAGTTGTAGTGGTTGGGGGCTGTGTGGTAGCAGTTTCAGTCGTAGTGAGATCCATTGTAGAAGCTTCAGTCCATTGTAGAAGCTTCAGTTGTAGTGGTTGGGGGCTGTGTGGTAGCAGTTTCAGTCGTAGTGAGATCCATTGTAGAAGCTTCAGTTGTAGTGGTGGGGGGCTGTGTGGTAGCAGTTTCAGTCGTAGTGAGCTCCATTGTAGAAACTTCAGTTGTAGTGGTTGGGGGCTGTGTGGTAGCAGTTTCAGTCGTAGTGAGATCCATTGTAGAAGCTTCAGTTGTAGTGGTTGGGGGCTGTGTGGTAGCAGTTTCAGTCGTAGTGAGATCCATTGTAGAAGCTTCAGTTGTAGTGGTTGGGGGCTGTGTGGTAGCAGTTTCAGTCGTAGTGAGATCCATTGTAGAAGCTTCAGTTGTAGTGGTGGGAGGCTGTGTGGTAGCAGCTTCAGTCGTAGTGAGATCCATTGTAGAAGCTTCAGTTGTAGTGGTTGGGGGCTGTGTGGTAGCAGCTTTAGTCATAGTGAGCTCTGTTGTAGAAACTTCAGTAGTTGTAGGGGGCTGTGTGGTAGCAGCTTCAGTCGTAGTGAGGTCTATTGTAGAAACTTTAGTAGTTGTAGGGGACTGTGTTGTAGGAAGATCTGTTGTAGAAGTAGTTGGGGGCTGTGTGGTAGTGACATCCACTGATGACGATTCAGTAGTGGTGGGTGGCTGTGTGGTGGTTAGGAGAACTGGAGCAGTTGTGATTGTTGGCTCAACAGTCAAAGAAATTTGTGGTTGGTCTTGTACAATGGAGCTGTGGCCAGTACCCAAAGTGAAAGTGGAACTGATTTGTCCACTGAACTGATAATTTGTTGGTCCACCAGTAGTAAAATAAAGTCTGAATCGGTAATCCTTATTTCTTGCTATCTCTATTCCCACAATATCTCCTGGTTGAACTGACACCCTCATATTGTCAGGAATAGCACACACATATATATTATTGGAGACTTGATTCTCACAAGTTTCTAGTTGAATTCTTCCCATTCTCTGATAGGTCCCAGAACCATCAATGTCTCTCCAAATATCTAACATGGCATCAGTACGACGCTGGCCCTGAGTAGTCAACATTCCAGCTGCCCTCCAGTGAGTCACTGTCCCAGCGCAGGTGAAGTTCATATCAGGAATGATCCGGGTGATGGCAGTACTGCCTTCTTCTCTAGTATCACAACCATTAGTGCACTGAGATACAGTGGATGGGAACCCCATAGTACATGACTGAGCCTCTGCATAATTTTTATAAATGAATTTGATGATTGTACAATCTAATTAACTTCTGATAGCCTTACCTGCTACAGTGAGGATCCGACAGAGTGTGATGACTGATACCAGCAATAGCGACACTCCAAAGCAAGCAGCCATTTACGACAAGTATGTGTAGCATGCAGCGGAGTGGTATAAGGCTCACGTCCCTCGAAACATTAAATGTGTGGCACGCCGGATGCGAGTTTTACTTTATGAAAACACAAATTGATATACCATAGTAGGTGCGATAACTACCAAATCTGGTAAAGGATCACAAAGGATGTATGTATCAGTATAGAGCTCATGCAAGAAGAGAGAGAATTCAATAAAGAATAGTATGGACAACACTCTAAGCACAAATCATAATTAATGCCATGCTATTGTCTTTTGCTAGCTTCATCGAGGTAGTAGTCTTGCAGGTCGGTATAAAGTTCATCTCCAGCCTCAAGCGGAGCTCCCAGGCTGGTCGCTTGAGGATGAGCAGTTTTGTCCTTCTCTGCCCAGCTCAGTAAATCTGAATCTAAGTGACCCAGCATCTTGAAGATAGCAGAGAACAAGGGACGATTTGATGCATCACTGTGCCTGCATAGTTAGTAATCAATGATCATTATGAAAGTTCAGAAGATTAACATCAGATTCTACAACTAATCTAGGGGAACCCGTCCCAACGTCAGCTCATGCATACCTTGTCAAAACAATTGCAAAAGCTAGGCAGATTTACTAAGGTGCTTAGTCTTGAGAACTAGACTCGGATGGCATGCAATATTGGCTCCCCCATAGTATTTACAATCAAAAATTATCAACGATTGTAACTTGTCTACATGATAGATAGGACTTACCAGCATCTAATCATGAGAGAGTAGAGTGGTCTTGGGCAGCCAGGAGGTGGAGGGAGTCGATAACCACTGCCGATCATCTGCATCGCCTGAAGCAGGAAACAACACAACATTCACTGCATTATGCACTAATTTGTAGGGGAAGGTGTAAATTGTGTTAGATGTTGTAAGGATTTTTACATTACCTGGATATTGGAATAGGACTCAAATGGTTTATGTCCGAGACTCCATATCTCATACATGACACAACCAAAGCTCCACACATCACTGGCAGTGGAGTACTTCCTAAAGTGGAGTGCCTGTGCCAAACAACAGCAAGCAACAAAGAAAGCATAAAGCAAAAAGAGTGTGATGCTTATTTCATCAGTACCGGCACATTAAACAGGACAATGTCATATAGGAAGCCATTATAATATTTGTCTAACTCTAAGTGGTATACGTACCTCAGGGGCAGTCCATTTCACAGGAATCTTCCCTCCGTGGGTGATGTAATAACTGTTGTCCTCCAAATCTCTCGACATACCAAAATCTCCAATCTGCAGGGGATGGACGGATGTTTACATGAGAATGCTCAACACTACAACAAAACATCAACCACTCTGATAGTTTTGGTACACCCTAAACCACAATGCCAGGTGGTTGGAGGCCAGAGTTGAACATGGCTATAGTACTAGTGTAGCTAATGGAGTCATAAATCATAGTTTAGTACAAAGGCTATACTCATATACACATCCACTGTACATCGCTATACATGCATAGTACATAACTACACTGTGTACGGTTAATGGCTGCAAAGATACTGTGTTTGCTAAAATTCCCAGCTTCTCGTTTTGCTTTTACATGCTGAAGCATTGCATGGGAGGAGGCCTGCAAGGGATCAGGCTAGCACTCACAGTGTGCTAGATTGGATTCTCACAAAGTTAAACTACACGTACTTTCATCATCAACCTAGTCCTCTCTATAACCATCTTTTGCAATATCATCCCTGGCCAGGGAGAGACAGGCTGGGTCTGTGGATCGACTGGCTTCTATTGGCATGCTTTGTCTATACAAAAATGCATTTTTGAACTGCTATGACCAGCTCAACAATTTTAATTACCTCCCTCCCACTCCAGGTTATTGAAGTGCACTTAGCATAATATTATTATATTTAGCTAAAAGCCCCATTTAGAGCAACCATACATGTACAGTGAACTCTATAGTATATGTACACACCTTGCAAGTTTCATCTTCAGACACTAGGATATTCCTTGCAGCAAGATCTCTATGGACAAAGGCCTTGTTGGAGAGATAATTCATACCAGAGGCTATCTCTCGACAGAACTTGAGGAATCGCTGAGGAAGATCATTGGATACAGTGTCACCATCCCTACACATATTGACAGATTAATAATCAGTATAGGGGAAGTTTAAATAGAGGATCGAAGCTAAGTTAAAATGACGGTAAGTTAGATAAGATATTGCTCCCCTAGCCATCTTATTTTAGCACAGTATGTTGTGTATAAGACTGCTCCTTACTTGGGTCTTTGTGAAATCAGGTAGTCTCTCAGATCTCCTTTGTTCATGTACTCCAACACAATCATCACCTGCACACACACACACACACACACACACACACACACACACACACACACACACACACACACACACACACACACACACACACACACACACACACACACACATGAGTATATCAAATTGTATCACCTACACCCACACATACAATGCATAGGTCAACTTCATACCCAATAGCCATTAGCCCATTCAATCCACAGAGTAGGGTTTTGACAGTTATTCCCTATGTGCAGCTAGTCTATGAACAGGTGTGCCCAAATATAGGCATGCCCATCACATGCAATCTCACACTATTTACAACTAGCGCTTCTGTCATGAGTATGACCCAGGCCCATCAGTTTAGAGTAGGGACCCTTGCATACTGTATCTGATTCCTTCCTGCTTTGTCATGCCAGTCACATCATCATTAAGGACTGTCAGTCCTGCTACACCCATGGCCCAATATTATGTTACACAGTGGAACCTCTCATATATGGACACCTTTGGGACATACACACGATGTAAAGAAGTGTTCTCATTAAGTTTTTTGTATATTTGTCTCTACGAAGCTGGGACCACATGAAATATCCTGATAAAGAGGTTTCCCTGTTTCTGAGGAGTAGCTTTGTAGCTGGAACAGCAGACAGTCATAGTGTACTGATTATAAAGATGTGATCTTATTTTGGGAGGGAGGGGGAAAGGGGCTACATAATCACAGAGAGATTCTACTGTATAATATTTGTAATCACAACATCAACTCACTGGTTCATTCACAGTGACCACTCCATGAAGCTTGACAATATTCGGGTGAAGAAACTGTCCCATGATGGCTGCCTCCTGGAGGAACTTGACCTTCTTGTCTCTGTCCGAGGCTTGAGGCTGTAGCATCTTCACAGCTACTTCCGTGCTGCCATACGGGCTCTCCCAAACTCCCTTGCTTACCGTGCCAAACTGCCCAGCGCCTAGATGCTTAATGATCCTGCAAACAAATCAATAAAACTTAAGTTCCCTGAATCTGTTCACAAAGAATAGTGGGCAAATTGTCCAAAGGATGTTGCGGTACTCATCATTATACATTTGTCTGCCTCTGTAGCATCAACAGCCACAATTGCTAAGTGGTATCATGTTATTACAATGCTGCATGCAATGACTCCCTTGTCTTTCCTTATAGTCTGGTTATTATGTAAGCTAAGTGTATTATGGCTCAGTTCAGCTTCCTACCATTTAACCTTTCCAGGCTGCTTTCTCAAGCACTGCTGCACCATCTCTCTGGACTAACCAACTAAGCATCTTGTAAGTACTATAAGTTTACAATTACAATATTGCTATTGTTAGTCTTGGGGGGCCAGGGGCCGGGGGGGGGGGGGGGGGGGGGGGGGGGGGGGGCAGTGCTTGCAGTTAACAAATGCACTGATGTGTGCGCATACTAATGGTAATCCTTGAAAATTTCAATTCTGCTGTAAACTTACTGTATTTGCTGCCTGAGGATCTCTCTGTATTTCTTCTTTGATAGCTGGTCATAGAGAGCTGTCTGGCTCGAAGCAGGCTCCCAGTAAACCTCCTCTTGCTCAAAGAAGGCTGTCTCATCTAACCGATTCTTGTATTTCTGTGTGTTGCATTATGTGTATACATAATAATAATATTATCATGAAATTCAGAGAGGGGAACCCATCCCTGTGCCTGCTCAGGCATGGCTGTGTGAAAAAAGGGCAGAGCCACCAACCACCTAGGTAGGAGCCTAGCCTTGTTGCTGTTTGGGTATAGAGTGATAGAAGTGTGTGTGTGTGTACATGTATATGCTTGTGTGTGCATGTCCTGTGTGTGTGTGTGTGTGTGTGTGTGTGTGTCGTGTGTCTAATGTCACGGTTGTAAGCACATTTTAAGAGGCAGCCAGCTACCATTACCCTACACAGAACCCCTACAACAGTGACACTGCCTATTGAGCTGGCAATAGAGTAAAGCCAATTTGTATGGACAGTCAGACATTCAGCCACTTTGAAGAAACTTGATACCTATGTAAAAATTCATATTTTCAGACAGCTGTATTTTGAGGCATGTAAGAATTCATCTAGTACTGCTGCCTGATGCAGTCTAAAGTACAGTGACAGTGGCAGAGGTAACAGCATTGAGTGAGGGTTTCTTATCCCCTGAGGTGCATTCTGTGGCTGAGATATAACCTTGTGTATTGCAGTGCCTAAAATCATTACTGATGATGTGACTGCATAGTACTTGCATGAGCATCAACAACTATTAGTGTGGTCCTATGTTTGTGCTGGACATATGGACCCCATCTTTAATTGGGCTACTGTATGTACCAGGCTCTATGCATAAACAAAGTATTTACTGAACTAAACCACATAGTTTGCCCTTATTCAAAACTGGCCTAAATATATTAAGGAAATTCTTAGCTTGCTACATGTGTGTGTGTGTGTGTGTGTGTGTGTGTGTGTGTGTGTGTGTGTGTGTGTGTGTGTGTGTGTGTGTGTGTGTGTGTATGTGTGAGGGTATACCTTGCTCATTCTGGCATAGATCTCTTCATCAAACACACCAGTGCTAGTGCCTGTGGACGACTTAGAGGTCGGAGGTCGAGTCAGCGATAGTCTCTCCTCCTACATGTCAGTGCATGTACAATGGAATAAATTAATAATATAATTGGTTTAGATTACTCCAGTCAAAAGAAATGCCAAGTATGCATCATCAATCAATAGTTGAGATCTAAAACCATAACTCCAACTCTTTAAGTGTGTACATCATGATGAACAGTTTACTGAACAGTTTTTACTGAACTAGTTGAACACTGCATTGTTCACTAATTTTCATATTGCCTGCGGTGATTTTATGGTACAGTTATTTACAGCTTCACTCTTTAAATCAATATTAATTTTTTCAAATAAAGTTGCTAAACTAAATAATTTCTGCTTTTCTACTGCTAAATTTCTCTTTCACTATGCCTGCAATGTTTACACATACCTCAGTTGGCACATAGAGTCCTGCCTCCAGTATGCTGTAGGTGTGACGATCCAGTGAACTCTCATCCCTTGTGCTCTGTATGAATTGAAAGTTTAGAAGGATTATCTTTCATAACCAATCCTAACATCGAGGGCTGGGGGACAATCCCTCAGCAGTTCCCGCTCAGGCACTGTGACTGTGTTGTAACTAAACATGGAAACCCAGGGTGTTTATCTTACTGACCACCTACATGTAGGGGAAACCATCCCAGTGCAGCCTCAGGCACGGGAGTCTGTAAACTGTGGACTGGACTACTGGAATGGATTACTGGACTGGACTACTGGACTGACGTTTGACCTCAAAATCACCCCCAAAAATAACTTTTTTGCATGTAAAGCATGTTCAAGAAAGTGTAGAATAGCTACAAGACATGAGATAGGCCCTGCAAAATGTTCAAGGAACTTCAAAGCTATAGAAATGAACCTATAGCTAGCTACTTGTATGCTTAGAATTAAAATTTTTATTAGTTATGAACAGCAAATGTGGAGCCCAGTTACGCCCTGAGCTGGTCTGCAGCAACCAGTATGAACTGGGGAGCCTACAGTGATTTAATGCCGGTAACTCAGCAAGTGTGGCTATTACTATTATCAAGAGTATATATGGCTCTTGCTATTATATTATAGCCACTGTGATTGCCTATCTTCTTTTCAACGTGAATTGCATTTTTAATATTATGTTTGTCCCATATCCACTCCTGCTCCCAGTATATTCCATGTAGCTGTACTGTACAACTTACTGTATGCACTGTTTAGTGGTAGTATAGTACACAACCACAGGCAGTAATAAGTATGCTAGTACATGTACACGTACCTACCTGGCAGTGCATGTATGTTTATTGTTATTTACAACACGCAGTTTATATGTTCCGTTAGCTATGTGCATCCACCTGTGCTAGCTACCTAGAGACACCATTGCCTGAATTCACCTACTCTACTAACAAAAATATGAACATACTCCTAGCATTGACTGGGTCCCTTTTCCTCTATCTTTTCCATGCCATGTACATGCCTTATATCAATCAAGTAGCCCATGGGGCCTACCACTAACTCAACTGTAAATGGCACCAGTAACTTATTACTTTTACAGAATACAAGTCGTTGCAACAATAAATCATGTGCCCTAGGTGCCCTATTCTTAGTCTTCTCCACTCTCTCTCCTCCCTACACACACAGTGACACTATGCTTTTCCTTCACAATTTTGCCTTTTTGGGCACTTGGGATAAACTTGAGGTCAAAGATCAGTCCAGTAGTCCAGTCCAGTAATCCAGTCCAGTAATCCAGTCCAGTAGTCCAGTCCACTGTTTACACACTCCCCTCAGGCACACCAGAGTGTGAACCAGTACAGTACATAGGCACATGCACAATGTGACCCATTGTGTACCATAACCCAATTATAACAATTATGGTCTATAGGTTATTGTAGTGAGTAGCTGTGCCCTTGTATGCTAGAGTGTGGTGGGTAGGAGTGGGACACCAAAAGTAATTAGCATGAAGTGTTTGTGACTTACTCCTTACAGTGTTTTAGGACCACATACATGTACAAGCCACCTGTTCCACCATGCATGTATAATAATAATGTGTATAAAATTAGGGGGGGTACATATCTAGCTGCCTATTGAGAGATTTTATTGGTCATGCATGCAGCTAAGGATACTATTAATTTTAGTGCCAGTTGTACAGCTAGCAGTTTTTGGTGGTATTTAGTAATCACCTCACTCCATAAACAGCTTGACATTAGCACGACTTGTTGGAGTTCTGCTGGGGGTGGCATGCTTTATCTATTCTAAGCAGGAAGTTCTGATAGCATCAACAAACTTGCACTCACAGGATTTCAAATATCAAGGCAGAGGAAGGTAAAGCACCAGTGTCCATTCATTACATCATCTGACAGGCTTTATCACTTCAAAGGAACTCAAGGAAATACCTTCTACTTTGATATGGGTATACTGCATCTTAACATCTTATCTAATAGAGTTCAAATACAGGGCCACTAAAGAGAGCTATAGGAATGTTCAGTGAGTAATTATTAGTCCTAATTTGTTGAATTTACTCCATGAACTCTTCACCACACAACATGAAATAGATTGCATGGCTCAAAACACATCACACATGCTCAAATACCATGAAGGCAACTTGTGTTAAGAATACTTGTCATAACTGCAAACACTGTGTGTATAAAACTATTGTCTAGTGATCAATTTCTTTTTTCTTACCGCTAGAGTTGAGAGAGCTGAGAGAGGCACCTCATATGGCTGAGTCAGCGTTGCATTTCTAGAAATAATCGGCTGGGCATACTCTGGATCTTGATATGCAGGTTCATCCGGTCCACCGCCAGGTTCCAGCTCATACAGCGGCTGCTCATACGAGGCTGGGACCATGTCTTGCGAGAATTCGTAATGTTCGGCAACAATGTTTGTCTCGAGAGGGTGCGGGCTCTCCAGCTGGGTGGGACTAGGTGTAGCATAGACATTAGTCTTGCCAAGACCATTAGACTCAGCAGTGGTACCTATGTATAATATAATTGGTGGGAGGAAAGGGAGGAGTGCACATCACTTATTGAACAATGAAGCACCCAAACCATCTAGCCAAGACATCATACTGAAATTGCAGTGTTGCATACAGAATCTTAGTTATAGGGCTTGCAAGCACCCACAGACAAAGGAGGGAAACTAGTACAATATTATAGAGTCAATGATTGTGGCAGTGGCGTAGCCAAGGGCGGGCCTAGCAGGGCCAGGCCCGACCAATCTTCTGCAGTGCCCTACCAAATGATGCTCAATCATCTGTCTCTGTATACTCTAAATATATGTACTTACAGATAAATCATCTGTTCTTGCATGAAAGAGCCCTGACTGTTGCCCAAAAGTAGGGTGTCCAACCGAAATAGTCGAAGTATGCAAAACGAATTCATCTCGGTATTTTCATGTAGACCCACCCTAGGTAAGATAGAAACCACGCCGCAAATCGGCTATGCCCTTGGAAAAGTTCACGAAAACGCAAAATTAAATCATTAGCACAAGTACAAAAAATGGCTACGTGACCAACACCATGCACATAGGGGCAGGAACTCTAGCTGAAAGGTAAACCACTTTGGAGGTTGTTTGAGGCGTATGCCAGACAATACCTATTGTTAAACTCTCAAAGTAACCTCCAGAAGTGGTAAACCTGACAGCTTGTGCGCCTGCCTCTTTGTGCATAGTTTTGGTCACGTAGCCATTTTTTTGTACTTGCGCTTATGACTTAATATTGCGTTTTCGCAAACTTTTCCAGTGCATAGCCAATTTGTGGCGTGGATTCTATCTTACCTAGGGTGGGTCTACTCGAAACCACCGAGATAAATTCGTTTTGCATACTTCGACTTTTTCGGTTGGACACCCTACCAAAAGGCATAAGAAATTAGCCCAGAATAAGAGCTTGGGTCTTTGGTGACCAATCGAAAATCGTTTGTACTACGTTAATAGGGGGTGTGGTCATTTTAACGACCACTTACCATACTTGTGCCCTACCATCTTCAGTGGTCTAGCTACGCCACTGGATTGTGGGGGGAGGAAATTGGGGTGGGGGGAGGGCTGGGGGGGATCTCAGAGTGCACCATCATCTGTACAAAACCTTGAATAAGTTGGTGGAGCTGTTATAGCTTCATCAGTTGTGAGCATGTCAGGAGGAAAGATTGGCCTACTTTATAGACTAGACACCACTATACTATCAGGACTGGTGGTGAATAATATTTTTTGAATGGGGATATTAATATTTAGACTGAAGCATGCAGGAAGAGAAAAGGTCATTTTCACCATGCACCAGCTGCTCCCACCCCACCTATGCTGAGCTACATAATGAACAAAAGAAAGACCAATCAGTGATGCTGCATACTCATGATATACAAAGGAGGCATCATGTAAGAACATCTCCACCTACCAGTATAGACTGGGTTGTCCATGTTTTGTGGTTGGGGAGGGACGGGCACATCGTAGAGCTTCTGTCCTCTTCTCTTGGTTAGAAGTAATACCAGAAAGATTACCAACACAATGATGAGTACCAGCGACAGAGCTGCCAAAAGAGCTCCAATTATCACACCAACAAGCTGATTCGAATTAGCTCCAGATTGTGGTGGAGCAACCAAATCTATGGTTGTAGAACCTGTGATAGTGTCTTGAGGAGTAGTTGTTGGATTATCTGGAGGTGTGGGGTCCATGGTAGTGGCTGGTGGAGTAGAGGTAGGGGCTTCAGTAGGGGGTGGTGATGTGGATGAAGATGTATCATTACCTAAAAAGAAAGAGTTGTTGAGTGTATGTGAATCAAGAGCCTGACTCTTGACAATAAATAGTGAATTTAGCTATGTAGTTTGGCAACTCACTAAAGATTGCAGAGACCAGTGGAATATACCGGGATTGCTGCCGTTGCTGATCTAAACACATTTGATCTTGTAGGAAGAAAAACTGACTATCACCTTCTGTTACACAGCTGATAGTACTGGAGTTGCCCTCTGGTAGCCTCAGAAACAAAGGTCTGACACTTAGTGCCCTGTCATCATCACCAACAGGCATCATAATACCAATAAAATCCCCTCTTTGAATGGGAACAGGTGATGGAGGTGTGTACTCAATGTAGACAGATCCACTTATTTCCGAGTCAGTCACATTTATTTGAGATTCATTAGTGCTGCTTTCTAAGATGTAATTGTTCTGAGTACCAAAAGAATTCTGTAATCTCCAGGAGATAATATGTGGAGTAGGTTTCTGATTTATTGACTCCATGGTAGCATTCACTCTTAATCTCCATTTCACGATGTAGCCATTGCAGGTGAAGTTGAGATTTGGGAAATTCCATTGAGTAAAGTCAAATAGTGGATTATCATTTGGTAGACTTGAATTAGGAAAAGCTGCTGTCATTGAAATTGTTTCATCAATGATGTTAGAGTCCAGAAATCCAAACCTACACTCCTCAACTACAAGAGAACAAGCATGCATAAGCATATTCATGAAACACGTGTAGACTAAACCATCGCCTCTCACCTGCTTCAGACATCGAGGTACTACCACGTAGTAGCACCGTAAGAATAGTTAACAACGCAAACTTGAACGACACCATTTTCTGACATTCACTCTTGGATCGCTTGCGAGTTGTTCGACTGAGACACGAGTTACGAAACTGTGCGGTAATAGGAAATTGACCACACCGGAAGCAAAAAAATTTAATCACCTTTACTCAAGATTCCATAGTAATTGCTTAGCAACAACAGGAAGCAGGAAGGAGCATAAAATAGCAATTTTAACAAGGGGGGGTCACTCCCATAGGCGCCGTGTCCAGAGCTGCGACCGGGGTCAAGATGCGGTCAAACGGTCAAGGCACTTTCTGGGGGTCGGTCAAACGGTCAAGCAGTGTTCTGGGGCACTATCTACGGCACTACTGCCGATCAAGAGGCGTGGCCGATCCTTTTGCGCATGCGCAGTTGATCGATGGTCAAGGGTCAAGGGCAAAAATCCGGCGTGGTCAAGCGGTCAAGGTCGTTTTTCGACGGTCAAAAATCTTGACCCCGGTCGCAGCTCTGGACACAGCGCCTATGGGAGTGACCCCCCCTTGTTTAACTAACATCAAGTGTCAATAAAGTTAATCTCACATAAAGATTAGGGCTTACAATGTCATACTGTCAACTAGTGTAGATGATGGGACCTTTCTATGGCATTGCTCTGCAAAGCCAGGCTGGCCATATTAAGAATAACTGTATTGTGCAAGTCCACACTCTGGCCAGCCCTAGTCTCGTGCCCAGCCCCCTCTAACGCAAAAAGCGCTTTTTGCGTTAGAGGGGGCTGGGCACGAGACTAGGCCAGCCCCACAGTCATAGGTGGGGGAGGGGGGGGGGGTTCATGTTTGTTGTCATCACTCACTAGTGTCATGCAGGGCATGTAGTGGGGCGAGCCTGAGCTCGGGAGCTATGAGCAGCAGCAGATTCATGTCAGCAGATGAAACAATTTACCAAACATACGCCGATCAATGCAGACCGCCGGTAGCCTGTGGCCGCGGCAGTCTTGAGCTGACGGCGTGTCCATCATAGCTTTTACCCATGCTCTTAGGGGGAGGGAAGAGCCCGAGGCTACGTAGCGTTGAGTTTGCCTGAGGCCTCCACTGGCACGGTACGATGCTGTCGTTGTCGTTCTAGCCTAGTATCTGAGTCTGGGGGCCAGACAGTGGTACCCCAGACTACCTAGTATTCTGCTTTCTCTACAAGCTAATCTTTGATCCTGCGTGCTGTTGCTGACTGATTTCTCTACGAGTCTTTGATCCTGCGTGCTGTTGCTGACTGATTTCTCTACGAGTCTTCGATCTTCCGTGCTGTCGCTGATGCACTATTTTCCTGTTGAAGCCTGGTTTCTTTGATGCCTGGCACTCTGACATGCAGTATACTGCAATGTCAGAGTGCCAGGCATCAAAGAAACCCACCAGGTTTCAACAGGAAAATACTGCATCAGCGACAGCACGGAAGATCGAAGACTCGTAGACAAATCAGTCAGCAACAGCACGCAGGATCAAAGATTAGCTTGTAGAAAAAGCAGAATACTACTAGGTAGTCTGGGTCCCAGACCGGCAGATAGGCTAGGCTAGAACGACAACGATAGCACCGTACCGTGCCAGTGGAGGCCTCAGGCAAACTCAACGCTACGTAACCTTGGGCTCTTCCCTCCCCCCAAGAGCCTGGGTAAAAGCTATGATGGACACTGTCAGCTCAAGACTGTGTCACAGGCTACGGTTTGCATTGATCCGTATGTTTGTAAATTGTCACCTGCTGACATGTACATGAATCTGCTGCTACTCATAGCTCCCGAGCTCAGGCTCGCCCCACTACATGCCCTGCATGACACTAGTTATAACGCATAATGATTATGTAATGATCTTATAATGATTGCACTGTGGTATCAGCTATATATGTAGTCTTCCCCCATTACAGATAGACGTATCATCGAAAGCGTTTATCAGATAAGCTGATGAAAGACGGGATGCCTGGAAGTCTTTGTAGCTGCTCAGAGAATGGTTGGATTTCTACTTAAGATGGTTCAAATTCTTCATCCAAAAGATCCCTCCTGATCGGCCAGTTTTGCTTATTGAAGACGGTCACGGTTCTCATACAACACTAGAAGTCATCAAGTTGGCCAAGGAGAACGACATACACCTCCTATGCCTCCCAGCTCACTCCACACATCTTTTACAGCCGCTTGACGTTGGTGTTTTTAAGTCATTCAAGAGACATTACAATCATGTGTGTAGAGAGTTCATGGCAGCATAACCTGGTCGGGTCATCACCAGCGAGAATGTAGCCTCACTTTAAGCGGCTGCATGGCCTCATGCCATGACTCCGCTCAATATTATTATGAGTGGGTTCAAAAAGTGTGGCATTCATCCTTTGAACCCTGGAATGATTACCGACAGGCAGACAGCTCCCTCTACGTCAACCACATGATGACGAGTTAAGCTCCAGTTTGTTGAATGATGGTCCTACATCTCCTACCAGTGAACAACACCTTAAATCAAGTTCGAACTCTGCTTCAGCTTTAGGCAGTGATATCACCCATGCAGCATCTCTGCATGGTTCAGATTCTTTAAGATCTCAAAACACCTGCTCTTCGGGGTACTTAGTGATATCCTTGACCCACTGCCGGCAAGATAAAGAAGAGGTGTGGGGTGAACACAGATATAATTTGCATCACTGAGGATGAATTTGTGAAGCAGATAGAGGAGAAAGAACAAGAGAAGAAGTGAAAAGAAGAAATTGCAGCAAAACATACGGAACAGGAAGAAAAGAAAAAATGAGGGAGAAGGAAAAGGAAGCTAAAAAGATTGAAAGCGAAAAAAAAAGAGAGAAAGAGAAGAAGCAAGAGAAATGGGAGAAGGAGAAGTGGAAGAAAAAAAAAAAAGAAGCTGACAGGGAAGCATCAAGTAAAGGAAAAAGGAAGCAGGTGCAATGGAAGGTCGATTTGAGCAGGAGTTAGAAGATCTCACTGCCTTATTTCAGGAAGTATCGGTCAGCAGTGAAATCTCAGCTCGATGATGATGCAACGGACTCGCAAAGGATTGGCTGTGATCGTTGTAATGGATGGTGGCACACATCTTGTATCAACATTGAGCTATCTGAAGTTCCAGAAGGAGATTTTAACTGTGCCTCATGCCAGTGACACTAATTAGCCAATTGAACCCTGAGACTGTTCTCTGACTTGTGAAACACAATTTGTTTGTGAATCAAAAAATTTTTATCGTCTCATAATACCCATTGCTGACTCATAATATGAACAAGAGGTTGCTGATAATTATTGTATTGTGCAGGTAACAAATTGGGGGCTAGTGGAAATGAATACCATAATGGTAACTAGGTACAGTGCCTCCAAGCTGTTCAAAAAAAAACAAAGCTAGCTACAATGTATACTTTTAAGATCATGTAAATGTATAGTAGCTATCTGAAATAATATTCTCACCTGTCACTGAGAAAATGGCTGGTGGAAATACAAAAACAATAGCAAGAAACACAAATTTAAGCAACACCCACCTGGCATCTTTAAGTTAATAGAAGCCTACAGTAATTCAACAGCAGAGGTGAGACCACAAGCCAACTGCAATCAATTACCTTTCTGTAATCTACCGTTGCTTTCTCAAACTTTTGAGACCGTCGATTATCCTACATAGCTAGCACTATCATGGATCAGTAACTTGTCTACATGTACAGCTAGTTATTATCTGAAAATATCAAGAATATTTAGTAATACGTGTCTAACATCAATAACAAACTCATCTAACAGTTAATAATTATTTTGTACCAAACATTCTCACATTATAATATGTATCAACAACTTTAACTAGCTCTCTCATAAAAGTAGGTTCACATTTGAGAAACAGAAAGTTACTTCAAATTGCATGGAGCGTGCACATATAAGCATGGTACAACAAGAAACAAGCTATTATCCTTAAAGCAAAGCTTGACATGTGTGTATGTTTGCTCTACATCCTGGATTCCAATCATAAACATCAACCAATAACACCAAATGTCATTATGTACTAGTACCGCATGAGCAACACTAAGCTTACATCATTTCCAGCTCAATCCCATTGATCCAGCTTATCCTATGTTAGTGGTAGTCCATATTAGAGAGTCCGCCCATGCATGATATTGGTTTATCTAAAGTTTCAAGTTCCCAAAATTCTTAGAATTCAGTGAGCAAATTTTGATATTAAGAGATATTATCATTAGGCAATAGAACTTAGACTCCAGCTAGCTACATGTACACGATCATAATCATAATACATAGTCATATTCAGTTGGCTCACTAACTGTAGCATAGTCATCCTCCCTCTGACCATAAGCCACATTGTCTCCTATTGTGGGTTGCAATTGGGACATGGCCTGATCGTAGGCTACATTGTTTTCTGTCGGAATTTGGGACGTGGCTGGACTGGAAGCATACGCTATATTGTCAACTGTTGGGATTTTTTGAGTCGTAGATAGAAAGTAAGCCTCATTGTTTTTCACCTCTATGCTTTGACTATCTATTGTTTGAGAGAGGATGGTGTCATTCATATTCTGTGGCTGGGGAGGGACAGGCACATCATAGAGCTTCTCTCCTCTTCTCTTGGTCAGAAGAAGTACCAGGAAGATTGCCAATACTACGATGAGTACTAGTGAGAGAGCTGCCAATAAAGCTCCAATTATCACACCAACAAGCTGATTAGAATCAGCACCTGATTGTGGCGGAGCAGCCAAATCCACAGTAACAGAACCAGTATTAGTGTCTTGAGGAGTAGTCGCTGGATTAGCTGGAGGAGTGGGGTCCATGGTAGTGGCTGGTTGAGTAGAGGTAAGGGCTGTAGTAGGGGGTAGTGATGTAGACGTTGAAGATGTGTCATTATCTAGAGAAATAGAGAGTTGAATCCACTTATTCATACGAATCAGGGGTGGATCCTTAATGATAAATCTAGCTATGTAGCTTAGTAACTCACTAAAGATTGCAGAGACCAGTGGAATGTACTGAGACAGCTGCTGCTGACTTGCACACATTCGATCTTGTAGGAACAATAGCTGACTATCACCTCCTTTCACACAGCTGATAGTACTGGAATTGCCCTCTGGTAGCCTCAGAAACAAAGGTCTGACACTTTGCGCCCTGTCATTATCATCAACGGGCATCATAATACCAATAAAATCCTCTTTTTGGATGGGAACGGGTGATGGAGGTGTGTACTCAATGTAGACAGATCCACTTATTTCAGTCACGTTTATTTGAGATTCATTTGTGCTGCTGTTTAAGACGTAATTGCTCCTACTACCAAAAGAATTCTGTAATCTCCAGGTGGTAATATGTGGAACAGGTCTCTGATTTATTGACTCCATGGTAGCATTCACCCTTAGTCTCCATTTCACAATGTAGCCATTGCAAGTGAAGTTAAGATTTGGGAAATTCCACTGAGTAAAGTCAAACAGTGGATTATCATTTGGTAGACTTGGATTAGGAAATGCTGCTATCATTGAAATTGTTTCATCAACGATATTGAGTCCAGAAATCCAAACCTACACTCCTCAACTACAAGAGAACGAGCATGCATAAGCATATTCATGAAACACGTGTAGACATACATCAGCTAAACCATGGCCTCTCACCTGCTTCAGACATCGAGGTACTACTACACAGTAGCACCGTAAGAATAGCTAACAACGCAAACTTGAACGACACCATTTTCTGACATTCGCTCTTGGATCGCTTGCCATCCAACAGAATTGTTCAACTAAGACACGAGTTACGAAACTGTGCGGTAATAGGAAATTGACCACACCGGAAGCAAAATCTGTTAATCACCTTTACTCAAGATTCCATAGTAATTGCTTAGCAACAACAGGAAGCAGGAAGGAGCATAAAATAGCAATTTTAACTAACATCAAGTGTCAGTAACGTTTATCTCACATAAAGATTAGGGCTTACAATATCATATTGTCAACTAGTGTAGATGATGGGACCTTTCTACGGAAAGCCAGGCCAGGCTGGCCATATTAGGACAAAAAGAACAACTGTATTGTGCAAGTCCACACTCTGGCCGGCCCCACAGTCATAGGTGGGTTGGGGGGGGGGGGGGGGTGGTTCATGTTTGTTGTCATCACACATTAGCACATGAGTGGACAACGATTAGCTAAAGGTTTTGCCTTGAATACCATCAAGTAGTCTAGATAATAATGCATAATGATTATGTAATGATCTTATAATGATTGCACTATGGTATCAGCTATACTCTTCCCCCATTACAGATAAACATATCCCACCATTATCTTCCACCCAAATTGGCGTGGACCATCCTGACTGGACTGAACACACAGATCATTATTATTTTACCACTATATAATTATAGTGTGTGCTAAGATCACACAATGAAGGGGGGATCACAATTATTATCGTTAATACAAAGGTAAGAATTAAATTGTTGTGGAAGCTATGCACATTATCCATTGTATGATTGTGCTATAGTATATCTTCATAGTCGTATTGATCGTTGCTATAGTAATGTTCATTCCCTCTGGGACTATAGTAAGCTACGTTATCCTCTGTCTCAATGAGGAGTTGCTGGGAGTTGGGAATGTAAGCACCATTGTTCTTCATCTCGGACAACATTTCATAATCTTCAAACTCCAGCTGTTCTGGTGTTACTGACTCACTATCTTTCAGCACTTCCTGTTGGAGACCATTTGACGTAGGGTTCTGCTTCAAACGAAGAATCGCAATGACAATGACAACAGACATGACTGCTAGAATAAGCATGGTGGCCCCAGCAATCATACTGCCAATTATTAGACCTTTATCAAGTCCTGAACAAGAGGCATTAATAATTCACATAAATCACATAAGAGTCTATCAATCTAATATTTTTGCTAACTCACTTGTTGTAGTGGGGCTTATGACTTCATCCTGTGCAGGAGGAGCTGTGCTTACAGAGAATGCTATAGTTGGAGCCACATTGATAACAGTTGAAGTAGGACTCGGAGAGGGTGATAGAGCCACTATTGAATCCAATAACACAGGACCTGATATTAATGGTGAATTGGTTGTTGTTAGTATCTGACTTGTGATTGCTGTAAGCAATGGAATATAAAAGAATTGCCTTTGCTGTTGATTAAGACATGTTCCATCAGCAAGAAAGAAGTGCTGACTATCTCCCAGTCTTGAGCAGCTGACTGTACTAGAGTTGCCCTCCAATAATCTTAAAAACAAAGGTCTGACACTCCTCGTCCTTTTGTCATCATTTGGAGGCATCATGATACCAACTATGTCCCCTGTTTGGACTGAGATAGACTGTGAAGGAGTGTACTCATAGATACCAGCTTCATTTGTTGTCACAGCTGCCTGAGATTCATTTGTGATGGAGTGGAGAATGTAAGAATCTGTGCTGCTGAATGAATGTTGCAATCTCCACGTGACACTCTGTGGAATGGATCCTTGTGCGTTCCCGGAGTCTGTGCTATCATTCACTCTCAGTCTCCAGCCTGTGATGTTAGCATTGCAAGTAAAATTGATATTAGGGAATATCCACTGGGTGAAATCAAACAGTGGATCATTAGGAGGCAGGCTTGAATCTGGAAAAGTTACCAGCTGTGAACTTGATTCATCAATGTGAAGAGAGTCCACAAACCCAGAAGTGCATATTATGTCATTGGCAGCTATGATAAAAATCAATACACACCATACACAAACTTAAGTATGCACACAATTGAGAGTTCATTATGTTAACATAGTGGCTATAAAATTCTTACCTGTCACTGAGACAACAGCTGGAAGGAATACAAGTACAACAGCAAGAAACAGGGACTTAAGCAACGCCATCTTCAACTTGATAGAATTAAATCTACAATCAACTTGGCAGCAGAGGTAAGACCACAAGCCAACATCAACTACTTTTCTGCAACCTAGTTGCTTTCTTGCACTCCAAGCTAGCGCTATCAGTAAATTGACTTCTTCTAGATAGCTATAACCTGAAAACATCCAGTAGTTACGTGTCTAACATCAATAACAAACTCGTCCAGCAATTAATAATTATTTGTACTGTACATTCTCACATTATATGGAATTCATATCAACAACTTTAGCCAGCTCTGTCATGAACAGAAAGTTAATTCAATATTGCATGGAGTATGCATACAACTAGGAAATTAGTTACTTTCCTCAAAAGCAAAGCTTGAGACATGTGTGCACGTATGCTCTGCATGTGTTGGTATCCATGCAGATCAATGATTGTACTTTAGTTGTTCGTATTAAAACACCAATCAATAGCTAACACCAAATGTAGCATAATAAGCAACACTAGCAAAAGAAACTTCATAAACACCTTGTCACATTTCAGCTTTGTCTGTTATCTTAAGAACATTTGATCTACTGGGTTTCTCGCTATCTTATCTCTATTAAAGTGTTCCTTTTCAGTGAAATCCCCCCCTCTCCCGGCCCTTCATTTTCACCAATCTACAAATTCCCAATAATTATCTGTTGTACACATATTCACTCATTTCCAGCTCAATCCCATTGATCCAGCTTATCCTATGTATATTAGTGGTAGTCCATATTAGGAAGTTTGTCCATGCATGATAATAGTTTATCTAAATTTTCAAGTTCCCAAAATTCCTCTAGTTTAGTGTGCAAATTCTCGTAAAGGATCATTAGGCAAATAAATTTAGCCTCTAGCTAGATACATGTACATGATCACAATATATTATAAGCATAATCATATTCATTAACTGTAGCATAGTCGTCTTCCTTATGATCATTGTCTCCTGTTGTGATGGCCTGACTGTAGGCTACATTGTTTTCTGTCGGAATTTGGGATGCGGCTGGTCTGGGAGTGTATGCTACATTGTCTACTGTTGGGATTTGTTGAATTGTAGACCGTGAGTAAGCCTCATTTTTCTTCAGCTCAACGCTTTGACCATCGGTTGTCTGAGTATGGACTGGGTATCCCATATTTTGTGGTTGGGGAAGGACGGGCACATCGTAGAGCTTCTGTCCTCTTCTCTTGGTTAGAAGAAGCGCCAAAAAGATTGCAAATGTAATGATGAGTACTAGAGAAAGAGCTGCAAATAGAGTTCCAATGATCACACCAATAAGTTGGCCTAAATTAGCTCCAGATTGTGGCGGAACAGCCAAATCTATGGCTGTAGAACCTGTGATAGTGTCTTGAAGAGTAGTTGTTGGGTTAGCTGGAGATGTGGATGTCATGGTAGCGGCAGGTTGAGTAGAGGTAGGGGCTGCAGTAGGGGGTGGTGATGTAGACGTGGAAGATGAACCATTATCTAGAGAAATGGAGAGTTGAATCCACTTATTTATATGAATCAGGGGTGGATCCTTAATGATAGATCTAGCTATGTAGCTTAGTAACTCACTAAAGATTGCAGAGACCAGTGGAATGTACTGAGACAGCTGCTGTTGACTTACACACATTCGATCTTGTAGGAAGAATTACTGAATATCACCTTCTGCCACACAGCTGATAGTACTGGAGTTCTCTTCTGGTAGCATCAGAAACAAAGGTCTGACACTTAGTGCCCTGTCATCATCACCATCAGGCATCATAATACCAATTACATCCCCTTCTTGGATGGGAACGGGTGATGGAGGTGTGTACTCAATGTAGACAGATCCACTTATTTCAGTCACGTTTATTTGAGATTCATTTGTGTTGCTGTTTAAGACATAATTGCTCCTACTACCAAAAGAATTCTGTAATCTCCAGGTGGTAATATGTGGAATAGGTCTCTGATTTATTGACTCCATGGTAGCATTCACCCTTAGTCTCCATTCAATTTTACGATGTAGCCATTGCAAGTGAGGTCAAGATTTGGGAAATTCCACTGAATAAAGTTATATAGTGGATTATCATTTGGTAGACTTGAATCTGGAAAAGCTGCTATCATGGAGTTTGTTTCATCAACTACATTAGAATCCAGAAATCCAAAAGTGCATTCACTGCCAGCTGCAAATATAAATACTGGACTATACAGCTTAAAACGTGCATACCTTCACCTATTGCGGAGATAAATCTACCAGCAAAGACCAGAACAAGGGTCAGCCGCAACATACCGGATCTAACCTCGGACGCCATGCTATCTATCTTCCTACATGTACGTACACTCGTCCCCAGACCTCTCATGAGGGTAGTGTCTGATAACGTTATTACAATTTTGGCCCGGATGCATTTGCTTAATTAGAACGTCTGGTCGCGTTGTGGATAAAAAATTATACACATGCGCACAACAATCATAAAAAAATTCACAGAAGGTCAGCTGGCAGGTTTCATATCATGATGTTTTATAAACATTTTGCAAGTCTTTGTGGAGCTCGGCTCCTAGTTTCAGTTCAGCTCCTAGCCTGAGGGCATTGGGTGTGTCCACAGCTCTCTCTCTCACCGACCACTTGAGGAGACTCGACTCAGACGCTTGCAGAAGTTCACATATTCTCTGAAAGGTTGGTCTGTCAGTGCACTGAGGGTGCCTGGAGTTTGAAGTCACTATTGGTTAAATTGCGTCTCGAAAATAAATCATGCTCGCAAACTACTTATTGTTATTATGCTTTGTCTAAAATTAATGGCAATCACAATCTGCTTTCCAATGGCAACGCTCATCTATACATTCGTTCCAACAATAATTTTATTGTCTTACCAGCAACTAATCATGATAGAGTAGATAGCCCGAGGGCATCCAGGAGGCGGAGCCAGGCGGACCCCGCTATCAACCATTCTAACAGCCTACAGAATAAAATGATTTATCATAATACAGTATACATAGGGTTAAAAAATATCCTTATATAGCTGACCTGTAAATTGGTGTATCCTTCAAACGGTTTGTGACCGAGACTCCATATCTCATACGTGACACAACCAAAGCTCCACACATCACTGGCAGTGGAGTACTTCTTGTAGTGGAGTGCGTCAGGCGCTGTCCACTTGACTGGAACCTGTCCTCCTTGTGAAACGTAGTAGCCTGCGTCTTCCAAGTTTCTTGACATACCAAAATCTGCCACCTGAATATTATCCATGCTATCAACAACATTGTGCACGATTTTTTGCTTCAACTTTGCTTTATTAGCAAAATAGGGATATTGGTATACCGGTATTTCTGCATTGTGTTATCATTCATGTTTTGTGTGAAACGTTGGCAGCGTTTCACACAAAATATTAAAGAGCTGGGAACAGGACCTATTATAATTTGATATGTAGGCATCGTGTACACGCTTAGCCTCATCCCCAGGCCTTCTGATTGGGGGGAGGGGGAGGGGGAAAGAAGGCCTGGTATCCACTGCGTGTACATGCGCCGTTATTATTCAGATTTTGAATAATCCGATTACGTACAGATACCGTCTGTATACATTTACAGACACTTTTACGGTAAAATACATGGAAAATGTAGCGCATGCGCATGCAGTGGATACCAGGCCTTCTTTCCCCCTCCCCCTCCCCCCAATCAGAAGGCCTGGGGACGAGGCTAGTACACGCTAGGCATTAAACTTTCTTACCTTACAAACTCCCTGTTCTGAGACTAGAATATTCCTAGCTGCAAGGTCTCGATGAATAAATGCCTTTCTAGAGAGATAGTTCATGCCTTTTGCTATATCACGACAGTAGCCCAGCAGTGTTGTGGGTATCTCACTGTCAACACTTGCTCTGGCTCTGAAGGAAAGAGATAGTCTATACTATAACCAATATTACTTGCCAAATGAAAACTCCCCTTCATCAGCTAACTGTATCATCTAACGATCAATTCTACTGTAACCAAACCTACTCTTTCTGAAGTGAAATTAAATGATTCCTTAGATCACCTTTCAGTAGCAATTCAATCACCATCATTAGCTGTTATATCAACAGGATAATAGCTAGGAATGACGACCTTTACCACACACAACACTATTAGCTTTAACGTACTGGCTTTTCCGTTGATACAAGTCCATGTAGCTTGACAACATTTGGGTGGGAGAACTGTCCCATGATGGCCACCTCCTGGAGGAACCTGATCTTACTATCTTCATCAAAGTCCTCCTTGAGAGTTTTTACAGCCACGTCTTTGGTGATGGTGCCTGATGTCCATTGACCTCTTTGAACTTTACCAAACTCCCCCGAACCAAGGAAGCCAGTGATCCTGCATATATGTACGTACATATGTACGGGAAGCAGTGATGTGATGATTACGTCATCATCGGATACCATTAGAGATCATAGGATAGGCCTTACTTAGATCAACAATATTGGTAGTTAAAAAAATTGTGACTGCTCTCACTTGAAACAACACAGATCTGCTAGGCACAGAAATCAGTCAGTTTGTTTTATCTAGTGCACATGTTTGAATTACTCCACATGACACACACACTGCTTACTATACTGTACTGATGTGTTATTATAGTGTGTAACTACTACTGACTTACGATAAAAAAGGTTAATAATATTGTTAGCTTATGTAGTGTATATTATTATGATACTCAGTTACCATGTTTTACCACAACTATTCCTCTTTGTGGAGACAAAATTATGATAAAGTTTGCACAGTGTGAGGCATAGTGCTGACTAATCAGGCATGTAGACAAAGATTTCCATATAAGGAAATGACCATTCACCGGAATCAGTGTATATTATGTCATAAGCAACTATGTGGCTTAGCATGCACATAAACACACACTCACACTCACACACACGTACACAAGCACACATGCTTACAAACACGCACACCCATGCACGACTGACGAATGATCAATAATGGTTCACTCCTCAATTGACGAGCGTTTCTACCTTTCATTATGAAACCAAAACAGCCACCACATACACGAGTGAGAAGCTCACTTGCACAGATGCTTGCATTCGTGTGTCTTACATTATAACTCAGTGCACACACACACACACACACACGTACACACAAAACATGTTTAAAAAGAGGACTAGGTTGTTTGTACCTGATGTCTTTTCGTGGTATTAGTCTGATTTTGAAATGTTTGAATTGAGCATAGAGAGAGGTCTCGTCTTTTGCTGGCTCACAGTAGATGGCCTCTCCTGGTGCAGCACTGATGTTGCTAGCCTGGAGGGAGGGAGGGAGGGAGGGAGGGAGAGGGGGTAGGACAAAATTAGAATGATTTCACAGTGCCAAATGGAGTCGTGTAATGAACTGAAAACAAATTTGGCAACTAAGTTTGTACTACTTCCTTGCACTGTTGATGCCAAATTTGCAACCTGCCAAATATTTATATTAAACTGCCAGAATATTTTACTATCCTCAACAATAATATTATTAGCAATGACAAATACCAAGCACATACATGTACACAGTCTAGTAACATTCACCTCCATGAAGTTCCTACTTTGTGTTATCCCAGGAGTGGCGTAGCTCACAGCATAGTGCTGAGAGGAAGGTGTGGCTGAAGCAACAAACGACTCGTTTGTCTCGTAGCGAGGGATGGGGCTCAATCCTGATTGGTTTGTTGTTGTCGTCGTGGCTCTGTGGCCGTCGGCAATCCTGGTGCTTTGGTCACTGATCTCATAGTGAGGCTCACTCATGGTAGCAGCATTGCTTCGAGTAGAGGTGATGTAATCATAACTAAAGAAAAGAATTTGTGGTATGATATTCTTTGTGTATCTCACTGTAAGTTTATTATGACTTACGAGTGCCTATACATACACAGGATCAACTGCAATTACTATGTTCTGTTTATAGGCATGTGCTTTAAAATTAGAATTTACTTACGCTAAATCGCCAACAGCTAATTTTGGTACACTTAAGCTGCTAGGTTGCACATTTTCATACGCTCCCTGTCTCTCAACAGGGACTTCATACGTCACTGCAGAGGAGGGCATCTGATTGTACTCTGACGTTAGCTGTTGTCGGTCGTCTCTGCTTTTGTCTATACTGTCCTCTTCAGTTCCGCCATAGCTTGGTCTAGTTGCTGAGGGTGGAGTGCTGACAAGGTTGTTTCTGTAACGACCGCTGTCTGTGAATCGAGTGAGGTACTTGAACAGGGAGCTGTTCTGTCTCGTAGCAACTCTTGGTCTGCGATTCTCTGTGAGGAAAGCAAGGAACAGTTCCACGATTAGGGACACAAGCTGTTATCAGTAAAGCCAAACACAACAAGGTAAATAATTTATTAGCCCGATAAACTGAGACTATCACTTCCTCATTCCTCGCCCTACATTAGCATACCTGTAGGCTAATTTCACACATAGGAAAGAAAGAGAGGGAGAGAATAAAGCACACACTAGCTCACACAGTGGTATACTTTGCCATTGTATGCACTGCCAAGAATTAAACAATGCTAAGCAAATACCATTGTCCTAATATCACAATGCTAATGCACACGTACTGCTAATTCAAAGGTTATCAGGTGCACCGTACATGTCGCTATATATGGGCATAACTTGTACTGAGAGGAAAGGCATATAGTACCAATGTTTATCGCCAGTTGATTACTTGTACACCACAACTGTGTTCTCCAAACAACCAGACTTCAAGAATGTTGCATCATTCCAACATTCTCTCTCTCTCTCTCTGCCTCTCTCCACCTACCTTCAGCATCTTCACTCCTTTCTTCTTCTTGTCTCTTCTTACAACAGCCATCTTTCCAAAGAACATATGCAGCTGCCAGAGCAGATATAAAGATGACGAAACCTAGTGCAATCAGCACACCTAGTACAGTACCAGCAGCATTCATCTCTCCACTAGTCACTGATCCATTTGGGACTTGCATGGCTCTTTCCTCTGTGTGTGTGTGTGTGTGTGGGTGGGTAGAGAGGAGGAAAGACAACTGTGAAAGTTGTTACTGGTGCCATGTTTTGCCCCAGCAATCACAAAGTTATAATGCACCATAAACTATTACTCTAAGGAGTATCATTAGTATTCACCCTGTATATTTTGTACTGTAGTGAATTTATTAGACACTTACATTCTTTTTCTTATGTAGCAGTGCAGTATGGTATGGAGTAGCAAAGTCTTTTGAGAGTAAAAGATGATGAGTCAGCAATCCACAAGTCTGGCAGTGTGACCAGGTAACAGCTGACTTTATCAGAGCGAGTGTTGTGGACTCCTTCTACTTGTTGGTGAACTTGTTTGTTACTCAGTGCCTAGTCGTTGTGCATCCAGTGATCTTGGCTTCTCACCAGCACTGTTTTGTTTCCTCACACTTCAATGTTTAGTAATGTCACATGTATGTGCGTGTGCATGTAAGCACTGACTGCTGTACTTTCACTGTGTATGTGTACGAGGTAAGTCCTTGATATGAGCTCCACCCACTAACAAGTTGACCACAAGAATGATGAAGTTTTTCCTTCAATTTAGAGAGACACAGAAATGCACCAAATTTTGCTGTCCGATCAGTTGTTTATCAGATGATCTTCAGCTGGCAGTCAACTCTGATCCTCTGTTTTGTAATCGGTATTTGTAGTGATTGCTGATTTTAGTACACAGGTCCTTTAGGGAGGGTAGCAGCTGTAGCAACTGTTCAACAACAGATAGATATATGAATATGAAAGAATAACAGCCAGCCACACACTGATTATTGTCAATTATTAACAGAACAAAACAACGCCCCATGAGATACAGTAAACTGTACACAACGACTGAATTGTGAATGGAGCCCAGCTAGTTTATACGCAGGAAAGAGAGACTGGTACACTGTATTGGCTACAGAACGGTTGAGAGACTACTACTTAAATCGAGATCGACCCAACGCTCACCTGTTCGTACTGAGAAAAGGAAGCAGCGTAAAAGGAGTATACTCGCCCTGGCCAGGCAGCTGCATAGTGGGTAGGTGGGCTATGCGGGCTATGCATGGCCGCATAATTTATGCAGAGGCGTGCCTCATGAATAATAATGAAGCCTTATTAAGACACCTTGCATGCATGCTGAGTTAGTTGGTAATGATGGCCAACCATGCATGCACGCGCACGTGCCATGGCACACCGATCGAATTCCGCGAAAGCGCTAAGCATGGTAGTCTACATGTACATGTATGTACTTCTTACTCTGACATTATCAATAGTAGCATTTGAATAACATCATGTGTGTAGGACAATTGGAGGTTAAAAAAAAAGAGATCACAACGTACACTAAATTATACTCATTCAGTATGGAAGATCAACTGCTGATTTTCTACGATAAAAACACTAAACATTTGTGGAAAGTGCATCAGCCCCAACCGTGTTGCCTTCTGCTAATGCTTCTACAAACTTTGAATCCTCATACGAATATCCACCATCACCAGACACAGTTACTACAATCATTCCCTTTTCTGCATCACTCATGTCAGCTAAATCTCTATGTTCGTTAATGTCCCCTGGGAGAAGTGTTAAAAACGAAGGATCCTCGTACGAGTGAGCACCAGCAGCTGCTGCTGCTGCTAGTGCATTGGTTTGTAGTTTGGTAGGAGTCACTACTGTAGCACTAGTGCTCTGTCTCTCAGGTGGTGTTGTAACAGAGGTACTAGTAGTAGGCGCTGTACTGCCATGTTTTGTGGCATTTGATGCTGCCAAGTCATTATTGTTGGCAGATTTTTTCGAGATGTAGCGTGCTTGAAGATCTTTGTAGAGTTCTTGCCCGGCGTCGAGGTCTGCCCCCAGGGTGGCTGCCTCAGGATCGGTGGCTTTGTCTTCCTCACTCCATTTGAGCAGCTTGGTGTCTGGAAGGGAGAATCGTTGCACAATATCGGAGCAGCTTGGCCTCCCTGATGTCTCAGGATGCCTGCATGACAAGCAAGAAGATAACTTTAATTACTACTGGTACATGTATGTCTATGATGCTATTATCTAACCCATCTAAAGAAAGAGTATTTCTTAATGACAACCTTTACCATATGACTACTTCACTAACTGTTATCCTTGACCTAGCAATGTACATGAAAGCTACTTACCAACACTGAATTGCTAATTCATACACCACTCTGGGGCATCCAGGGGGTGGGGCCAGACGAACTCCCTCGTCTACCTCCAGTATAGTCTATAAATAATTATTATTGTTGAACATCACCAAGAAAAGCAAAATTTAAAAGGGTTTTTAACCTGATTGTTGGACCATCCCTCAAATGGTTTGTGTCCAAGACTCCATATCTCATACATGACACAACCAAAGCTCCACACATCACTGGCAGTCGAGAATTTCTTGAAATGCAATGCCTATAGTGTTAATTAAAGACAAAAAGTTATAACATTTCCCCCGGCTATGGCTACAGAAGTTTTGCTAGGATTTACTAATCAGCTAGGAGAATGATTGTAAAGTATGATTATCATAACTTTGCAATCCTTTATATTATAAATGCTGCAGCAGCTGTTTCTTATTAGCTAAGTGTCATAATTATATAGACAGTGTAAGTATGCATTCGAGTCTTCCTGTGTTTTCACTATGAGCAGGAAAAATTTGTGGCACACACACGTGCATAGCTAATCTGAAACCAGGAAATCACTTGTGTACAGCAATGATCCTTCTGATGGTTGGTTCTGGGTTATTATTGTGCAATCTCCACTGTTGCTACGGTGATGCAGAGTATATCAACAAACATAATGCAATACCATTGTTACCAATGTTACAGTACTGTAAATACAAGATCAGCTATGATTGTGTACTAAACTAATTATTTCTGAGTGTTGATAAATCTAATGCTCTAATGCATTACAATTCATTATTCATACTTACAATAATTCCTGCTAGTCAATGTTATGATTAATTTGATCCAGTTACTGCATACCTACCTCTGGAGCTGTCCATTTGACTGGAATCTTTCCTCCGTGGGAGATGTAGTAGTTCTCGTCCATTAAGTCCCGAGACATGCCAAAATCAGCGATCTAATACATTAGAATAATTTGTGCACTTACATTAGAAGCTAGATCATGCGGAAAGTGCAATAATGAAATATTAACTAAATATGGCACACGGCCACATTTACTAAATCAACAATCTAATGCATTAATTAATATACACTTAGAAGAAAGATCACAACTACACGTATAATAATATTATGTGTAGGTGCTTAGCCTTGAGAACCAGAGGTGGTTGGTGGTTAGTGCTTACTTTACAAATGCCATCCTCAGACACTAAGATGTTTCTGGCAGCCAAGTCTCTGTGAACAAAGGATTTACTGGCAAGGTAGCTCATCCCAGCTGCTATCTGACGACAGAAGCTGAGCAGAGTGTGTTCATCTCCTTCTTCATGTCTAGAGGATAGAAAGAGAGAGAGAGAGAGAGAGAGAGAGAGAGAGAGAGAGAGAGAGAGAGAGAGAGAGAGAGAGAGAGAGAGAGAGAGAGAGAGAGAGAGAGTGGGGAAAGAAGAGAAACACAGGATTGTTGTTATAGGCACTATCTTCTATCTTCAGTTAATAAACTGTTGGGTTACAGAGAATTGAATTAATCAAGAACATAAGGCCATGTATGTAGTACACTGTGTTGTAATGTATTCCTTTTGATGTTACATAAATGTACATTGTGTTCTTGAAATAATAATTCTATTATCTTATGTACACTGACTTGTTTCTTATACTGAAAAGATGATTGCGAAGATCTCCTTTAGGAAGAAGCTCGAGAACAATCATTACCTGGACAATGAAAAGAAGAGAAAGATCGACACTAATTTTTAGTAGTTACTAACTCACTGGTTCTCCTTCAGTGACCACTCCATAGAGTTTGACGACATTGGGATGGGAGAACTGTCCCATGATGGCTGCCTCCTGGAGGAACTTGATCTTGTCTTGCTCACCAGCTCCTTCTTTGAGTGTCTTCACAGCTACATCAACTTTATTCTCTGATCCTGGTGCTATCCATTCGCCTTGATGAACCTTTCCAAATTGTCCAGAACCAATCATATCTGTTATTCTGATGGATTAAGATTTCAATAACTAGTATTGAATAGCCAATCTAGTCCCAAATATCCACAATAAACAAATATCACATACTGCTAGCTATTTCCTGATATGTACTATTAGCTATCAGTGTATTACTGCTATGTGGTTACCAGTACTTAGCTGCCAGGAATTGCTCATAAACTAGCTACAGGCAGATGCTAAGAAACACACGAAGAGGCTAGCTGTACTCCACTGCATTTCACAGACAATATCATTACATCACATGGTACCTCTCCCTCCCCACACTTGCACAAAACAAGCTAATTATGGTATTTTCCAATAAAAATTAGTTTGACATGCCCCTCCCCCCCACTCCTTGCTCACTTGATTGTTTCTCTTGCAAGACATCTAATTCGAATCTCTGCAAACTGAGCATAGAGTGAGTTTTCATCCATCGCAGGAGCCACGTAGAAATAATGATCATTCTCTCTCCTGACTGAATGCTAGAGTGTGTTGTGTGTGTGTATGTTGAGTGTACGTGTGAGTGTGTACATTACGAGTGTGTTATTTGTGTATGGAAGGGTGTGTGCGTATGATATTAAGCTGATGCTGTGACTTGGTGGTGTGTGTTGCATCGTCTGTGTGTGTGTGTGTGTGTGTGTGACGATGTGAATGAGTGTATGTGAGGTGCAACTTAAGGATGTCATAACAGTGAATGTACACGAAGATGTGTGTGTATGTGTGTACTACATGTTCCCTTTGGTTGAATGTTTACCTAGTGGCTTATCAGTAAATGAAAATGGGGCAGTTTCAACTAACAACACTCATACAACAAACACTTCTCTTCCCAAATCTGCTAAGCCAAACACAAAACACAACATGTACATGAGAAGAACTCTCTCTCTCTCTCTCCTACCTGGCGAAGAGATCCAGTGAATGCTCTCTTTTGTGGTGATCTCTACAGTGAAGAAACTGAAAATCATTACAGCGCACCCCTATAATCAAATTACTTAATTAAATTACCACAGAGGAGGAGCTTGTGCTTGAAGAGATCCTGTCGACTGATGTGGTAGCATAAGCATATTCATAAGAGCCCTGCATAACAAGTTTAGGTGTTGCATAGCTAGTAGGAGTACGGTTTGTTGGGAGAACATAATAGGAGAAAAGAAACTAAGAATAGGATATTAGAGTACATTGACATCTGCTTAATGGATTAAAAAGCAGGCACTAGTACAAAGTATAGTAGGAGTATACATTCAGTTTATACAACTAATGGTTTGTGGTATCGACCATACATCAGTATGGGCTGACACACAAATGTACACAAAGTCAACCATATGTTTTGCTATTGGTGACCACTACTACATAATACACCACAATTTGGATGACTATCAATTATTGTAAACACTGGCCACAAAATGATCACAGTATACTATTAGAGCACACAACCTCTAAAGGTGTTCTGGCCAATTGGTTACTCCGAGGCAAGATACTTTGAAGTAGCACAGTACATGAACCTCTATAGCTGTGCTAGTAGAATGTACCCTCTGGGAATTAGGAGGATATGATACCAGTGATCTCCCAAAAGCACCCCCCAAACATAACAGATAATTGATAATCTCACACTTTAAGACGTTACACTAGCTACTGCAGAGATTCAACGGCTATCAGTCGTGAAGCACTAAATTTTCACATACCTCTCTCACATCTCTATTTGTTCTATTTCTCTCTCTTATGTTCATGTCACTTGGGAGAGAGCACTGACTTCTACTCCCTGGACTCTACGGACAAAGAAACAACATTATTTTAGAGCCACACAATTTTTAAGTTACTTTACCTTGGTTCCATCACTGGCATAATCGTAGTTGATGGTGCTGTTACTACCATCTGCTTTACTAGTTTTACTAGTTTTACTAGTTTTACTCGTTTTACTTGTTTTGCTAGATTTGCTGGTTTCACTTGTTTTGCTGGATTTACTGGTTTTACTTGTTTTGCTGGCAGTGCTGAGTCTCACACTGTTCTTAGCAATGTCCAAGTCCACAGCTGTTATAATAGTCTTGTCATTTTGATCCTTAGCCAAATCTCCAGGATTGATACCCACTGTGTGCATTTGTGAACGTGTGAGTGTATATGTGTGTGTGTGTGTGTGTGTGTGTGTGTGTGTGTGTGTGTGTGTGTGTGTGTGTGTATAATAATATTTCGTACACTACACAAATCTTTGCAGCCTGGGTGGGCAATAATTATGTGGAATCGAGGCACATTAGGTTGCTATGGTGACACAGTTAATGGGAATTAGTGGGAGAGTGTGGTACATGCATAACTCTTAGTCATGCAGTGATCACATGCCTGCCTTGTTCCAGTGATTAAACTGCTCACTGACTTGAATGGAATATTAGCCATTTTAGGGGAAGGCTTAAATTAATGCTAAATGCTTAATTCCTTTTCGATGTTTGGGGCCACTGACAGGTAGCTACATGCTAATCCTACCAATAACCGGGTAGCTAGCTACTGCGGAACCTCTAGCTATTGCATGGTGGATTCACTTTCAGACAGCTCAATGAGGTAGTAAGAGTATAATAATGATTATATAAAGGAGCATTGATCTTTAATAGCATGCTACTGTGCAAACGTATTGCAGATAACGGGTAGAGCCTTTAATGTACACATACATAGTTTCACAAACCATACTGTACTCCACAGACCTCATTGTAGTGGTGTGAGTCTTAGCCAGTAAATTGACCAATACAGCCCTTGTGGGCACTACCCAATTACCAAATCTATAGGTGGTGCCCCTGTATACTGATCGTATGCTTTGAATACTCTTAATAGATTTAAGAGTTAGTATTATTTTTGACTTACTATCATACAATGCATTGACATATCCGTCACGGTTTGGGCTCTTTTCTGAGCCACTAGTCAAATCAACAGACGATTTTCTTTTACGATTTTTCTTCATCAAGATCACAATACACAGGATCAATGTGGCTACAATGGTTACAGCAACTGCAGCTCCTATAATGGCACCAATGGTGATAGATCCTGACATGGTTTCGTTATCTCCCGAGCCTGACATGGCTTCGTTATCTCCTGAGCCTGACATGGTTTCGTCATCTCCTGATGCAAAAATAGTCATGTCAGTAATTGTATTATCAGATGGGGTGATCACTGTAGTTGGAGTTTCAGTGGTAGTAGGAACAGTAGACATTGGTTCAACAGCAGGAGTGCAAGTGACAATCGTGGATCATGCATTAATTATAAGCTTACAATTTAATTAAGTAAGCCCTCTTCAACATTATCTCACGTAACTTTAGCATCTACCTGATATTACTGCAATAAGGCCAAGGACCAGCAACAGCTGCCACGACATACTGCTCCCCTTCGCCATTCGTAATAGTCTGGTCAAGCTATGTGGGCGGTAACAATGGCCGCATCTTCCACCGCCCACCTTTCAACGCCGCGCGCAACCGCAGAGTAAGGTCAAAGTTCGACAATTACCAGCCCCACCCACAGGATTGCATAATGCTACAAGTCTATACACACTTCTGTAGTTCTAATCAGTTTATACACGTATACTGCTGTTGCAAGTCTTTATACAGGTCCACAGCTTTGTCTAGCCCCGCCCCCAGTGTGGCTGCCTCAGGATCAGTGGCTTTGTCTTCCTCACTCCATTTGAGTAGCTTGGTGTCTGGAAGAGACAACTGCTGCAACGTGGAGGCAAAATCAGGACGACTGGAGGGATCTGGGTGCCTGCAGACAAAGCACAGCTCTTTCTTAAATATGCTGTGATGCAATCATGCATATTCCTTAATCTTTACCAGCAGTCTATCATAAGTTTGTAGATGATTCTTGGACATCCAGGAGGTGGGGCAACACGCATTCCTTTTTCAACAATTTTTATGCAGTCCACATTAGTGCACACTTCAAATGGTTTGTGTCCAAGACTCCATATCTCATACATGACACAACCAAAGCTCCACACATCACTGGCAGTGGAGTACTTCTTGTAGTGGATGGCCTATATGAAAATAGCAATACATAATTGCAACAATACAGGATAGGTAGTATTTTTACCTCTGGGGCTGTCCACTTTACTGGGATTTTTCCTCCATGAGAAAGATAGTAGTCTGCATTAGCAAGGTCACGTGACATCCCAAAGTCAGCAATCTAATTCACAATTCTAATAATTAATCTCTGAAAGTGATGATTTACAACAAATTACTTTGCAGGCTCCATCTTCAGACAGAAGAATGTTCCTAGCTGCCAAATCTCTGTGGACAAACAGCTTGTTTGAGAGATAGCTCATTCCAGAGGCTACTTGACGGCAATAGCTCAGTAGAGTGTGGGGAAGATCAGCATCAATTGCATGTGGGTCTATGCGATTTAACACTTTTCGAAGATCTCCTTCTGGGAGCAACTCAAGAATCAGCAGAACCTACGAAATACTGGAGCATAAAAAGCTGTATTTAATAAGAATCTGCATAAACTCACAGGTTCTCCTTCAGTGACCACTCCATAGAGCTTGACGACATTGGGGTGGGAGAACTGTCCCATGATGGCTGCCTCCTGGAGGAACTTGACCTTGTCTCCCTCACCAGCTCCTTCTTTGAGTGTCTTCACAGCTACCTCAATCTTCTCTCCTCCTTCAGAGGCCACCCATTCTCCCTTGTGAACAGTCCCAAATTGACCAGAACCCAATGGAGTGTTCAAACTAATGGAACAGCATTAACAACCAATTGACAAGGTATATGTCAAACATGTAGCTAACTTCACCTTATAGTATCTCTGTTACAGATGTGCTTCTTGAGTTGGCTACAGAGGGAACACTCATCGGTAGCAGGTGCCTCGTATATGTCTTCATCGCCATCATAATACTACAAGTATTTATTGCCAGCCAAAATATTTGTACATCTCCAAAAACTTAATAGAATAAATAACTCACATATGAAGTGGTTAGTGGTTTTTCATAAGAAGTGGCACGGTTACGAGAGTTTATCTAAAGGATACAATAATAGTACACCTAGTACGGATTATAGCTAGCAACTTATAAATTTTTGGAGCATGTGTTTATCATGTGAAGTATCCTTTACCGTACTAGAGGCCACAGCGTAGTCATGGTATATGTTGTTACTCCTCTCGATGTTTCTGACTCTGTTGACTAGTGTGTGACCACTGTCTATATTTGGAAACCATTTCAATATTATTGCCCCATACTATGTAAGCATGTACTACTAACAATTAGCATTGTCTAATCCTTCTTCCTTCTGTGTGAGTTTGCTTAACATTAGGCTTATCTTTCCCTTTTTCCTTTGTAACTTTATGGCAAGGACTACTGTAGTTATAATCAATAGGACAATGATCAAAACCACGATTACTGGTGGCACTGTGGCTGCTATGATCATGGTGACATTCACATCTGGCTGACTTGTTTTTTCTCCAATGCCGAATCGTAAGAATCTCAAATTTAGATTTGTAGTATATCCAGTTACTTCAAACATCGGCTGGCCATTGCTATTTACTCCAGGAAAGTTAAAATCAGTAGTAACAAATGTTTCCACTTGATACCGAGAATCGTTGTATTCTAAGAGAGTTTGGTTTGGAAAAAGTACAGCAAATCCATTCATTTGTGTAGGTAGAGAAATATCGATTTGTTTGGAATGACAGCATACAGTATTATCATTGGTTAAGTCTGGATTGCATTTCATTATGTCATTAATATCAATTCTGTGAATTACTGTACCAGAGATAAATGTCTTGGCTGAGCTCTTTTCATCTATTCTTCCTAAAAGAATATTCATTGTAATATTTTTGACACTTTCAGTGATCACAGTATTATCAAAGCATAATTCGATGGAGGTTTTGCCATTGCAGCTGTCACTGATCACTGGTTGAAAGCGGTAGATGTATACGTTAGATAAGTAAGGAGAGTCTTGAACAGAATCAGCAATAGCACTATTGTCAATGGGGATATTAGGAAAATTATTGTCACTAGATGCTGAGCAGTTCCATATCAGTGGCTGAGCTAAGCAAATTTCTGCATGAACAACAAGAGAGAGAGAGAGAGAGAGAGAGAGAGAGAGAGAGATGTATGCAATTAAACCAGGTAGCTATGGCTGGGATGCATAAAGACAGAGATGTACAATTAATAGCAAATAAGACATGGGCAAAATTTTGTAAATAAAAAAAGCTGCATGTCTGATGCTGTAACCTACCTCTGCTTAGTAGTACATAGACTAAGAGTGTGAGAGATCGATGACTAAACATCCCAAGCATGGTGGCCCTTAGTTAGCTCTTACTCTGGCTCTCTTAAGCTTTAATAATTAGTCAGTGTTTGATAAACCATAATTAATATCCTGATACCATTTATAGACACCAGCTAAACACAATATTGATGACATCATTGACATTACTCTTCATGTGTGTCTACACTATGCACATTGTATTGTTTCTGTAGGTCCATATACAAGTTCACAGCTTTATCTAGCCCCACCCCCAGTGTGGCTGCCTCAGGATCAGTGGCTTTGTCTTCCTCACTCCATTTGAGCAGCTTGGTGTCTGGAAGAGACAACTGCTGTACCACTGACACAAAGTCAGGACGACTGGAGGGATCTGGGTGCCTGTAAAATCTTTCTAAAATTAGTACTGCTAGGCCATAGAAAATGATTTTAAACCTTACCAGCAGTCTATCATGAGTTTATAGATAATTCTTGGGCACCCAGCAGGTGGGGCAAGACGTATTCCTTTGTCAACAATTTTTATGCAATCCACATTAGTGCACACTTCAAACGGTTTGTGTCCGAGACTCCATATCTCATACATAACACAACCAAAGCTCCATACATCACTGGCAGTGGAGTGCTTCTTGTAATGAAGAGCCTACACAAAATTAATATAGCTAACTCGGTAGCCATGCGTGTGGTATACATTAAGGTTATGTACTGAGCCTTACCTCTGGAGCTGTCCATTTTACTGGAATTTTACCCCCATGGGAACGATAATAGTTCTCATCAGCAAGGTCACGTGACATCCCAAAATCAGCAATCTAACACAAAAAGTATTAGATTTTGTTACATGCAGGTAAGTAGTGGATCAGCTATTTTACTTTGCAAACTCCATCTTCGGACATTAGAATGTTCCTAGCTGCCAGATCTCTGTGAATAAAGCATTTCCCTGCCAGATATCCCATTCCAGAGGCTACTTGACGACAATAGCTCAGTAGAGTGTGGGGAAGATCAGCATCAATTGAGAGTGGGTCTATGCCATTTAGCACTTTTCGAAGATCTCCTTCTGGGAGCAGCTCAAGAATCAACATAACCTATGCACATTAGCCAAGCATAAACAATTAATGATTAGAATCTGTATGGACTTACTGGTTCTCCCTCAATCACAATACCATAGAACCTAACAACATTGGGGTGGGAGAACTGTCCCATGATGGCTGCCTCCTGGAGGAACTTGACCTTGTCTTCCTCTGAGGCTCCTTCTTTGAGTGTCTTCACTGCTACATCAATCTTCTCTCTTCCTTCAGAGGCCATCCATTCTCCCTTGTGAACGGTCCCAAATTGACCTGAACCCAGTAGGGCTTTCAAACTATAATGAATCAGCAATGACAAAATAAAATCATCGAAATAAATCTGGCTGACAGCACCTTATAGTGTCTCTGCTGCAAATATGCATCTTAAGTTGTGAGAACTGGCCATAAAGAGAGGGCTCGTCAGCTGCAGGCTCCACATAGATGTCTTCATCGTATGTCCCAGCATCACTCTACATCACAGAATTACTTAAGCTAGTGGTGTTATGAATCTTATAACTCACCAACTTTGTATAGCTAGCTAATAATTTAGTAGTACAAACAACTTGCCTCTATTGGCTCTTCATAAGATGCAGCACGAACAATACGCGTACTGGAGTCCAGCTGTGTGGAAGGTGTGAAATAATTATAACAATTCGTTATTAAGAAAATCATACTGATCATGTGATATCACTCACTTCACTAGAAGCCACAGCATAGTCATGGTAAACATTGCTACTTCTCTCTAGGCTACTGGCTCGGTTGTTTAGCACACGTACACGATCACCATCTATGTAAAGTATCACAATGATATACTGCAACATGTTAAACACCACGAACTAACAATTGGCATTGTCAAATGCCTTTTGTGGATCCTTGCTTATTATCATCTTCTTCCTCTTTCGCCACTTGATGGCAAAGATTAGTACAGTGATACCCAACAGAAAAATTAATATTATCAAGCCTCCACCTGTGGCCAACACAGTGACTAGTACGATATTATTCACAACACTTCCTGAATTGGAATCAGGTGATTCTTCAGTGACAAATCGGAGAAATCGTAAATTTAGATTCATGAAACGTCCATTTCCTTGAAGCATTAATACAGGTTGTTGAGCACCCGGACTGTTCACAAAACCACGAAAATCAAGACTAGTTCCAACAAATGTTTCCACTACATTTTCAGAATCATTGTATTCCAAGAGAGTTTGGTTTGGAAACTCTATACCAAATGCATTGATTTGCAGTTGTGTAGGTAGAGAAACATTAATCCTTTCAGATTGACAGCACACACTGTCCTTGGTTAATTTGAGATTGCAGTTCACTGTGGTGTTGATAGTTTTCTGAACAAATAATCTGCCAGTGAAAGATGTACCATCTGGCACAACATCATCAATACTTCCCAGAAGAATAGACAGAGCTACATTATTTTTATCTTTTTCAGTATTTTCAAAGCAAAACTCAATAAGAGATATGCTATTGCAGCTATTGTTAGTCATTGGTTGAAAACGGTACACATACAGACCAGAGAGATAAAGTGAACCTTGAACAGAG
Organism: Stappiaceae bacterium; assembly: GCA_964291365.2. Lineage (GTDB taxonomy): Bacteria > Pseudomonadota > Alphaproteobacteria > Rhizobiales > Stappiaceae > JBDWFY01. The sequence goes on along the minus strand of OZ220042.1, from coordinate 119,413 downwards.
TTAGCAAGAGAACTCTCATCAATGGCAATATTTGGAAAATAAGTGGTTTCGTTGTCACTCGATGCTGGACAGGTCCATTGCAGTGGCTGGCCTAAACATATATCTGTGAGAACAACCAGTGACAGGACTATAGATAATGAGTAGAATCATGGTTGACAAGTAATAATCACTTGGTAGGCAAATTCTCACCAGAAAGTGTATCAACGTCCTTACTAATTTTAGCTCATGATCATAAATTTTTACCACATCTTATGCTAGCTGTGACTTACCTTTGCTTAGTACTATGACGATCAAAAGCTGCAGAGATTGAAAGGTTGAGAAGCGAAACATGACGGTCTCTTTCACCGTGAATGTGTTGACCGTGTTAGTTGGTGATCAATAAGTTCACCATATAATCACATGACAATTTGTGAAAAATACATAATGACATTACTGAACTCATAGTACACACTATAATGCACAATTATATCTGTGACACACACATCTATGGCACAATATATTGTTTCTGTAAGTCCATATACAGGTTCTCAGCTTTGTCTAGCCCTGCTCCGAGTGTGGCTGCCTCAGGATCAGTGGCTTTGTCTTCCTCTCTCCATTTGAGCAGCTTGGTGTCTGGAAGAGACAATTGCTGTACCACTGACACAAAGTCAGGACGACTGGAGGACTCAGGGTGCCTACAAATTTATTATGTTATAGCATTTTCTTCGTTAATTTTCCCTTACCAGCAGTCTATCATGAGCCTGTAGATAGCTCTTGGACACCCAGGAGGTGGGGCAAGACGCATTCCTTTGGTTATGATTATCTTTATGCTTTCAATGTTTGTATGCATTTCAAATGGTTTGTGTCCAAGACTCCATATCTCATACATAACACAACCATAGCTCCATACATCACTGGCAGTGGAATATTTTCTATAGTGAAGTGCCTATTTTAGAGCAAAATTATATCGTAAATTCTGCAATAGAGTAATACTTGCCTCTGGGGCAGTCCACTTCACTGGAATTTCCCCCCCATAAGAGACATAGTAGTTGCTATCAGAAAGATCATGTGACATCCCCAAATCAGCAATCTAATTCACAATAGTCAGAGAGTAGTCTTATAGATAAGTAATTTATATACACACTTTGCAAGCTCCATCTTCAGACACAAGAATGTTCCTAGCTGCCAGATCTCTGTGGATAAATAACTTGTTGGACAGATAGTTCATTCCAGAGGCTACTTGACGACAGTAGCTCAATAGCGTGTGGGGAAGATCAGCATCTTCAGATTCAGTGCTTCGCAACACATGGCAAAGATCTCCTTTTGGGAGCAACTCAAGAATCAGCATTATCTAAATGCAAACGATGAGATTGGGCTTTGACAGAAATTTGAGGAGAGTATAATGCATACTCACTGGCTCTCCCACAGTGACCACTCCATAGAGCTTGATGACATTGGGGTGGGAGAATTGTCCCATGATGGCTGCCTCCTGGAGGAACTTGACCTTGTCTTTCTCTGAGGCTCCTTCTTTGAGTGTCTTCACGGCTACCTTAATCTTCTTTCCTCCTTCAGAGGTCAACCACTCTCCCTTGTGAACTGTCCCAAATTCACCTGAACCCAGCAGCTCTGTTGTGCTAAAGAATAAACACACAAGTGAGTGATTGCAGAACTAGGAAAGAAGAAATATTGCTACTCTCTCTATTGATCTCTCTAGTTACGACAATGTTCATCCCAGCTACATAGAGAAGTGTACAAACTACCCAGGTGCCTTGTTAGTCATGACACTTCACATTTTATGTATGTGAGCTGAAGGGAGTCTGTAATAAAGAGGTTCTGCTGTAACAATATTACCTGATAGCGTGTTTTTTTAGGGTCTGTATCTTGATTTTGCAGAACTGACTATACAGCGAGGGATCATCAGAAGCTGGTATCATGTATGTATCCTCTTCGGCTTGGGGCTGATGATTATTGTGAACAAACTCCTCCTGTGAGTCTGGAAAATATCCACTTCACAATCTTATTAGCCTTAATATTACTGGTTACGCCTTACCAAAGATTGTTAGATACTCAGGAGTCTTAGTATATGCTGCATTGTTTTCAGTGACAATGTTTGCAGCATAAGCTTCATTGCTTTTTGTAACTATGCTTGCAGTATTCTTGGTGTCAGTCCGCACTGCAACAACCTGCTGTGTTGGAGTTGCTTCACCATTTGTTGTTTGCTGAGGGTGTGCATGCTCCCATGCTTGTTGAATTGCCAGGTTCTCCTATGATTAGTAGTGGATTGGATGAAGGGGAAAGCTGATCATTTCAAGCAGTGAGGGAGGGACATGGGGGTGCGATATGTAATAGATATTGCATGGTAGGCAGTGCATTATGGATAATAAAGCCCGCGACCCCGAGGGCGTAGCCCGAGGGGGAGGGGCTTTATAATCCATAATGCACGTGCCTACCATGCAACATCTGATATATATCCTGCACCTGATTGGTCCGTCTGAGTGGTTGCCAAGGAGACGAGGAATGTAAACAAAACGGTCAATGGCCGGCCATAGTAACAAGAGTAACAAACCGATTCAACTGTGATAGTGACAAAGAATTATCTACTGAACTCGACTATGGAGGTTAGTAGTTGACTGTGAGTAGTCTTAGCTACATCATACTACATAGCTAAGCTAGCTACGAATGTTTAGAACACTAGTAATACTAGTATCAGCGACTGAGACTCTTCAGAGTCAGTTTGGCCTCTCTTTCAAACGTTGGTTCCCTCTGAATGGCGGCCAGAGTACTTCGCTAGATAGCTAAAGCTACAGCTACGCAATGAGCTAGCTGCACGTGGCTAGCTAGAACGAACGCGCTACTAGCATCCTGTGTGGTGTCAATTAGCATGAGTAAGCTTCCTGTATCTGTGTAAACCAAGTCTGTAGTGTGGTCTATGGTGATTGTTAGCTGCTGTTTTCATTATGAAAACCTTGTTGCTATGTGCAAACTACACTATTATACCGTTTTTGTTTCAGAGGGATTATAAGTGCCTGGGGGAGGGTAATATTTTAGTTATAACACCCCTGTTGCCTAGGATACAAGGGTGAATCAGGATATATCATGTGATATCACCTACCTCTCTGGATCTTCTCTCTACATTGCTGGCTCTATCAGTCTTCAGCACATAACCAGCATCTATCATTAAATTGAAATTTTGAAGTTTAATAAACACCAAATGATAATGTTGTTACCATTATTCAGTGCTTGCTGTTCTGTGACAAGTTGATTCATGTTTGTAATCTTTTTTCTCTGCTTTTGCCTCCGAATAGTAAAACATATAACACAAACAACCACTAGGAGAATCATCATAACTCCAATTATTACCAAAACTGTTGTTATTATAGCAGTGGTGTTCACACGCCCTGAATTGGAGGCTCCTAGATTTGATGTATCTTCAATAACGAACCTCAGAAATCGTAAATTTAGATTCATGAAGCGTCCGTTTCCTTGAATCATTAGCACTGGCTGTTGAGCACCCGGACTGTTCACAAAACCACGAAAATCAATAGTAGTACCGACAAATGTTTCCACAATACTCTCCAAATCATTGTATTCCAAGAGAGTTTGGTTCGGAAATTCTATCCCAAATACATTTATTTGCTGTAACTGTTGAGTAGGTAGAGAAACATTGATCTGTTCAGATTGACAGCATATACTGTCGATGCTTAATTTGGGATTGCAGTTCACTGTGGTGTTAATAGTTTTTTGAACAAATAGTCTGCCTGTGAATGATGTATCATCTGGCACAACATTGTCAATACTTCCCAGAAAAATAGACATTGCTATATTATTTCTAGCTTTATCAGAATTTTCATAACAAAATTCTATAAGAGGTATGCCATTGCAGGTATTGTCAATCACTGGTTGAAAGCGGTACACATACACACTAGAGAGATAGGGAGAACCTCGAACAGAGTTAGCAAGAGAACTCTCATCAATAGCAATAGTTGGAAAATAAGTGGTTTCGTCATCACTTGATGCTGGACAGGTCCATTGCAGTGTCTGAACACTATTCCCTCCTGGACTGCTGTCACCCTAATGAAAAAAAACAAACAAAAGAACTTGAGGCTGATACAACAATGATAATATCAGATTAACACTGTAGATTACCATTTATGATCTTCTGAATTGTTTAATATACAATTACTGTATACGACAATGATTACCATTTCTAATAATATGATTGTATTATGTATAATATGTTTACTAAATTTGGCACAGACTATATAGAATAAAAATCCAGGCATTCACTTACTGTAGCTGTTGATGTAGCCATTGATGAAACTGTAGTAGTTGTGGCCATTGTTGGAGATCCTGTTGCAAAGCTGACACTGAATTGTTGATTGTTGATCTGCGAACGAGCTCCTGAAAACCCTGCCTTGTTTATTGTGCTATCAACAGCAGTATTTGGCACAGTAGTACTGGGGACTACAAATCCTGGTGACATACCAGTGTTGGAAGCATACAGATTATTACCACCAGTCACACTTGAGTCTGGAGTAACAAATCCCAGGGCCAGGTCTCTTTGAACATTCAGTGTTTCTGCAAGCGGCACTGTCTTGCAACAAGTATTGGACATAGAGGAACACACATCTCTATCTTCTCTCTCAGTGTAAGAATGCAAGACTCTGTACACTGAGCCTTCATCACTGAGAATAAGCACTGTAAACACTGTTGCTCGACGTCCATTGTTTCTGTTGAATAAGTAGCAAAACTGATATTCAATATTTGCTGAAGTGGTAGGCCCAGTACACTGTGTAGGGTTAAAAAAATCGGGATACAAGTAGAAAGTGTTATAATTGGATGCAGTAGTCGAAGGATCACTGGTTGGGTCGTACTGAGATGGGAGAGACTGCTGACACACCTGACCATAAGCACCTGAAAATAAACGTTCTCAGTTCTATTACCGATACTTAGTATAATTAAACTATTGTAGTAGCGTACATTTTACAACTAGAATTGCTGAAAGAAGTAGGACAGAGAATAACTTTCTGCTGAAAACGCTCTCCATCTTATCCAAGTCGCTACCGTACACAACTTAACTCTAATTGGCGGTCAAATTGGCATGCATATGCATTCCACTGGCCTTAGGCCCACCCGCATTCGATGCGCAGCATAAAAAGTTACGCATGCGCATACGGTAGGTCACTTGCCTGAGTGGAATTACATACGCTCCAGTACATGGAGCTTGATTACGGTCTCAGTCCTTATTTTTCTTATAGTACTGTTCTTGTAAAAGTTTGTATAGCTTGCAGCTTTGTCCAGCCCCGCCCCCAGTGTGGCTGCCTCAGGATCAGTGGCTTTGTCTTTCTCACTCCATTTAAGCAGCTTGGTGTCTGGAAGAGACAACTGCTGTACCACTGACACAAAGTCAGGATGACTGGAGGGATCTGGATGTCTGTAAAACACAAACTCTCCTAAATAAAATAGTTAGCTACGCAGTACTGGATGTTAAATTTTACCAGCTGTTCATCGTAACCTTGTACACTTTTTTTGGACACCCAGGAGGTGGGGTAAAGCGTATCCCTTTGTTTATAAGCTGTACACCAATCAGATATGAGATATACTCAAATGGTTTATGTCCGAGACTCCATATCTCATATATGACACAACCAAAGCTCCACATATCACTGGCAGTGGAGTACTTCTTGTAGTGGAGGGCCTATATTATAGTGACAATCATGAATACACTTTGAAACAAAATACTGTGCTAGTATTCCTGTGATGGCATGATATACCTCTGGAGAAATCCATTTCACAGGAATTACTCCTCCTTGTGAGATATAGTAATCTGTGTCCTCAAGATCACGTGACATTCCAAAGTCAGTAATCTATGATAAATAATCAATTATTGCCTCTGCACGAGTCAATATATTATTATCAAGTTTTTCTCTATAGCTACCTTTACAATCATCATCATTCAGATACTAAGATGTTCCTAGCTGCTAGATCTCTGTGGATAAATGCTTTAGCAACAAGATAGTTCATCTCAGAGGCTACTTGATGACAGTAGCTCAGGGAAGATCAGCATCAATCTCAGGCTCACGTTTCACTGTAAAAAAGAAAGGGTTGTTTTGACCAATTTTGGCCATCCCAGTTGCACTCAAAATTGTTGCAAATCATTGGGTAAGATATGAAAAAATGTATCTGCACACAAACCTAACCACTCATCTAGAAAAAGGCCATTAGCTTATTAAGCTGTTTACCATTTGGAATGTGGAGTAGCTAGCAGAAACTCTGAGTGCTTAACGATGCTAAAATGGAGTCATGCAACTGACATAACCAACATGGGTCAAATTAACTATTATTTTTTACAGTGTTCAATTAATATACAAGATGACATGATGGCCTATCCACTTTAAGTTCATGACAATTGATGACCATTTACAGACCATGCACAATAATATTAGTGTCACATATCTATCTATACACTATGCAAACTGTATTGTTTTTGTAGGTCCATATACAGGTTCACAGCTTTGTCCAGCCCTGCCCCCAGTGTGGCTGCCTCTGGATCAGTGGCTTTGTCTTCCTCACTCCATTTGAGCAACGTGGTATCTGGAAGCGACAACTGCTGTACCACTGACACAAAGTCAGGACGACTGGAGGGATCAGGGTGCCTATAAAGCATGATGGTGGATTTTAGCATTATTTCTGTTGAATTTTCCCCTTACCAGCAGTCTATCATGAGCTTATAGATAACTCTAGGACATCCAGGAGGTGGGGCAAGACGTATTCCATTGATAATTATTACCTTTACACATTCAGCACTTGTATGCTTTTCAAATGGACCATGTCCAAGACTCCATATCTCATACATGACACAACCAAAGCTCCACACATCACTGGCAGTGGAGTATTTTTTGTGGTAAACTGCCTGTTCAAAAGTAAAAATTAATAGTTTAAGAGCAGCATTGAAAGAGTTGCATACAAACATTCACCTCTGGAGCGGTCCACTTGATAGGAACTTTTCCTCCATGAGAGACGTAGTACTTACTGGTAGTTTCAGAAAGATCACGTGCCATCCCAAAGTCAGCTATCTGTGCATTTCTAGAATATTTTAAGAGTATAGAGTAGACACCAATAATCGCATACTTTGCAGGCTCCATCTTCAGATACGAGAATGTTCCTAGCTGCCAGATCTCTGTGGATAAATAACTTGTTGGACAGATAGTTCATTCCAGAGGCTACTTGACGACAGTAGCTCAGAAGAGTGTGGGGAAGATTAGGATCCATAGAGTTAGATCGACGTAACAAATATTGAAGATCGCCTTTCGGGAGCAACTCAAGAATGAGCATAATCTGACAAAAAAGAAACAAAATTAATGGGCTGTGATAGAAAAATATAAACTCACTGGCTCTCCCACAGTGACCACTCCATAGAGCTTGACGACATTGGGGTGGGAGAACTGTCCCATGATGGCTGCCTCTTGGAGGAACTTGATCTTATCTCCCTCACCAGCTCCTTTTTTGAGTGTCTTCACAGCTACTGCAATCTTCTCTCCTCCTTCAGGAGCTACCCATTTTCCTTTGTGAACTGTCCCATAATGACCTGAACCCAGCAGCTCCGTTGTACTAAATTAAACACATGAGAAATCGATCCTGTGCAGAATTAGGAAATGAAAAATAAGTACCTAATAGCATGTTTATGTAGAGTCTGTATCTTTATTTTGGAGAATTGGCTATACAGAGAGGGCTCGTCTGGTGCTGGAGCCACATATATGTGCTCTATAAAATCCTCCTTTAGGACTGCATAAAAAAATAATTTACTTACTCTCATGACAAGCATTCACCGTCTGCTACAACTTACTATTATCACTGACAATGGCTGTAGGACATACTACATCCTTTTCGATGACAATATCTTTACCATAAGCATTTGTAGCAGTGTCAGGTTTATGTTCACTGGTCATGGTACTAGATAAGCTGACCTTAGCTTCAGTTCCTTCAGAGTCAACTGGCTGAACTGCAGTTAATACTCCATCAATTATATCAGCGCTTGTTTCAAACAGTACTGGCTCATACAGTTGTTGACTTGTAGAGCTCTCATGGTCAGTAGTAGGAGTGAGGGGTGGAGGGAGAAACTGTGTTTTGGCCATTTTAGGCATAATTTAGACTCGAAAGAGCACACTGGGTATGTTACATTATTATCACTTACCTCACTGGAAACCATTGCATAATCATAATTCAATGGGCTGCCGTCGACATCCTCATTAGATAACACGAGGCCATCACCTGGATTTAGAATGAATTTTAATACTAGCTAGTTGCCAACAGAAAGGGTTGAGAAGCAGAGTGGTCAAACTCACAAATCTAGAGTTATAATGACTCTTGCTCAGCTGAAGCTTCATAATTTTTTCAGCATTATCAATAATTATTAGCGTGGACCACTTTACTTCTGAGGCATTTAGTTTATATGATTACTATTACCAGTGTTGTTAGATCCAAGGAGTTGATTCATGTGCATGATTTTCTTTCGCTTTTGCCATTGAATTCCAGCAATCACCACAGCAATAGTCACTAAGATAGATATAAGAATTCCTACTGACACCATGGTGCCTATTATAATGATGGAGGTTGGAAGATCAGTTGTGGTTACATTTTGTGGATTGATAGTGAATTGCAGAAATCGTAAATTTAGATCCATAAATCGTCCATTTGCTTGAAATATCGAGAGCCCATTGCTACCTATACCAATGAATTGAGTTTGGGTGGCAACAAATGTCTCCACTTGACTCTGAGAGCCATTGTATTCTAACAGAGTTTGGTTTGGAAATTGTACAGCGAATGCATTTGTTTCATTAGTTAGAGTAACGTCGATGCTTTCAGACTGACAACATACAGTATTGTTGCTTAGTTCAGGATCACATTTCACTGTAGTACTAATAGATATCTGGTCCAACAGTATACCTGTGAGAGATGCGCCATCTGGTTCAATAAAGAGCACTGTGCCCAGCACAATCAGCATGTCTATGTTGGTGGAATTCTCAGCATTTACAAAACAAAACTGAACGGAAATCTCTCCGTCATTGCAAACATCGGTGATCATTGGCTGAAAACGGTAGACATACAGTCCAATCTCTGATAAATAGGGAGAATCTTGAACAGAATTAGCAAGGGAGTCTTGGTCAATAGTAATATTAGGAAAATAAACAACTTCATTATCACTAGATGCTGGGCAGGTCCATAACAGTGACTGTGCTGAGCATGTACCTGTATAGACAAAAGTAATCATAGATAGGCTCAGTCTAATAGAACAGTGTAGTGCATATTATGAGGCAAAAGTAGATGTTCATGCCAGAAAGGGCATTATTTTATCATCATAACATTATCATAATGTGGTGCATGACTTACCTATGCTTAATATTACCAAGTTCAAAAGTCTCAGAGATGGAATAATTGAGAAACTAAGCATGGCTGTCTTCAAGGCTCACCTTTGTAATCTTACGGTTGGCCACAATGAACTAAGAGATAATTCTACACACACACACTATACAACTTGAATGGCACATACACTTTGCATTGTTTCTATAAGTCCATGTATAGATCTGTCTAGCCTCGCCCCCAGCGTGTCATGCATGTACACGGCTTTGTCGAGCCCCACCCCAAAGGTAAAGATCGCCAATTTATTGAGTTCGAAAGATAAGTTATTACATCCCCAGTAGCAATTTACTTTTCTGTGGTTATGGGGTAATTATGATGAAACCTATGGTATAATTTATGAGGTAATTATAATAAAATCCAGGGCCTCGATAGAGCCTTTCCGAGACTTGAAAAATGTAGAGTAACTTACGCGCGTATCCAGCAAATACCTTAAAAGCTGCGTGTTACTTTCTCTGACAAATATGGCTGGTCAAACTTCATGGGTTCTTTTGGCTTACGTAGCTAATCCCATGTATAAATAAAGCTAGCTAGCGCTATATATAGCACGCATACAGCGTACGTTTGGCGCGCTATACGTACTCGTGCTACGTACCGATCTGTACTGTGCTGTCGAGTATGGGGTGCCAAGTGTGTCAATAATACTTACAAATGCTATACTTATATATCTCCCTCTGGTATATAAATACGACACAGTTTTAGCTAAATATTTGCCTGATTTATATATATGGGCCAGATATAATATATCTGACCTAGATTTATAAATATGGACCTGATTTATATATCTGTGTCATATTTATAAACACTGCTCTGATTTATATATCTGTGCCATATTTATAAACACTGCTCTGATTTATATATCTGTACCATATTTATAAATGTGGGCTAGATTTATAAATCTGGCAGTTTGCAAAAGGGGTGTGGTCAAGATGGGCGTGGCATAGCTAGGTCTTGGAGTGGGCGTTGGGCCATAATACCATGCCATAGTACTGTGTGTATGTCTTTGAGGTGGGCATGGCAGGATGTAAACCAGCCACTAGGCCACACCCATTATCACACATCATTCGTGCAAAATTGTCATAGCTACTTATAATTCTGCCCCATATTTATATTCCTGAGTCATATATATAAATCAGACCCATATATATAAATCTGTTTCAGGTATATATATCAGGCTCACATTTATGTATCTGGCGCTGATATAATATAAATAGGATCAACATTTATAAATCTGACCCATATATAAATAAATCAGGTAGATATTTAGATAAATCAATGTCGTATTTATATATCAGAGGGAGATATACAAGTATAGCATTGGTAAGTATTTTTGATACACTTGGCACCCCATAGTCGAGTTCGTCTCTGTAACTGAAACATCGATCTGTCGTTCTTGTGACTTTTGTCTACTGTAGAGGTCGAGAGTCGATCTGTCGAGTTCATCACTGTGATTGAGGTATAGCACACGCGTGCGCATAGACTGTGCATATACTGACGACCTTTTACCATATGTGCCATTTATTCAGCTACTGGGGATGCGGTGAAAGTTGTTTGAATAATTAATCACATGGTTTAGAGTGTGATTTGGGATTAATCACACGAGTAAGCACGTTGTAGGGATTGTAATTGCACGAGGCGAAGCCGAGTGCAATTACTAGTCCCTACAACGTGCTTACAAGTGTGATTAATCCCATATCACACTCTAAACCATGTGATCAATTACTAATCATTATAGTTGCCATCACAGTGTCATAATAATACATCCAGCTGATATTATAATTTATGATGTGATAGTAACAGTTCACATGCCTACACATGACTGTATGGTACATGAAATACTGGTACATGGCATGATACATGTTCGTATGAATGTCAAGGATCCTTCGAGTCACTGAAGACAATGTCGTTTCTGTGGTATCTCACTTGCAAGACAATCGTTGTTTCCAAAGTATACTGTGCACCCACTGAAATTGTAGACTGGTGACTGGTGCTTGTGGTAGTCGATTGGTTGATACTGGAGGATGTGGATAGGATAGGTACAGTGGATAAGAAGGCCACTGCCAACCATAGTGGGTTGATGCTGTGTAGTGAGTCCGAGTCAGAGTAGAATGGAAGTGGAGCAGAACATCCTGGGTGATTATCTGGAACTTCCATAGTTTTTGCGTCCCTATCACTACTGATGCATTTCGAGTGTCGTTTCGGTGGTGTCCCACTTCCAAGATTAGTCTGGCGTAGCCGACCCTCGCATTCCAAGGTATACTGTGCACCCACAGCTCACAGACTGGTGCTTGAAAACTGTGGCTTGCTCACTGGACTCACCCGCGAGTCTCACTCAATTGGGTCAGTGCTTCCTCGTCTATATCTCCTTAAAAGTTTTCAACGATATCCTCACTAAAGAAACCGAGGGTGTTATTTGCTGCATCGTTCAAGACATCGATATCTGGCTCTGCCATTTTCGCACACCACACCCACCCGTTGCCATGCGCCACGCCTGGTTGCTAAGGATGTGATTAGCCAATCAGATTGTGATTATTTTACGTTTCTGGATTGGACCAATGAACGCGCGATTACAGTGCGCTTTCGTAGACCTGGAACCTATGCGGATTTTAATCGCCAATCTCTCTATGAGACTTTTGTATAGACTAATAGAAACTATATGATTAATATATTAATAGTACAAAAGAGGGGCTGATATCAATGCATGTAATAGACCCATTGCACGTGACGTCATTAACAATGTGACGTAGAGTATACGGATAATTAACGCCCACGCTTGGAGGACAACGCGGATTTTGTCTATGGCAAAATGTACAGAGGCCGTGTTGATGGCTAGTTTTTTGACAAACGAAGGTTCAGCTCGTTTGTGTCTTACAGTATGCTGAACAGTACCGAATACGCTACGACATACTCCTTCGATAGCTGAAACTCTGCCAGGGAGATGGCCTAAATGGCGTCGAATATCGCAGGTTAGTACAATCCTCCATAGAGGTGGTCCTCCAGCGCGGTTTTTGCGCACGCCGCCGTGTAACGTAACCGGAGTTATGCGGATCCGTGCAACGGGTCTATATCGTTCCTGCAAATCTTTGTACAAGTTCACAGCTTTGTCTAGCTCCGCCCCCAGTGTGGCTGCCTCAGGATCAGTGGCTTTGTCCTCCTTACTCCATTTGAGCAGCTTGGTGTCCGGAAGAGACAACTGCTGTACCACTGACACAGAGTCAGGACGACTGGATGAATCTGGGTGCCTGTACAAGCAATAGACCATTCAGGATAACAAATAATAATCACCTTTTCCATAAATACTTTAGACAATGTATCTATGCCCTCTCCCCAGTGCCTAAAAAATGGGGGCATCACTACCCATTTGGGCAGTGACAAGCAAAAAGTGGGCAGTGATAAAAGTTAGTCTGTGCAGTACATCATGGTGGGTCACAAAATTAATGTCAGGGGTGGCTGTATCAACTGAGTACTATCTGCCGACTAGCGAGTGCATGGTGATAATTAAATTTAACTGAATAGCTAACTGATCAGAATTGGGAGTATAATGTCGTCATGCATGATCAAAATATTATTAACATTAGTTAATAATAATTAATTTAATTGAGTTACAGATATCCACAGGGTGTGTGCACATTAAATAATTCTGGTCATCTCAGTTGCACTTTACTTTGTTGCAAATCAGGTATGGTGCCAGAATATACTGGTACGTTAAATTATCAATTGTGTGGAACAACTTCATTAGCTAATTAATTAGTTTACCATTAGTAGCTACATAGCAAAATTTCCTGTATTTAATAATGCTAATTAAGTAAACTAGTACACATAAAAGCGTAGCGATAAATTTTTCAAAATTTAGGCACTGCCTCTCCCTCTCCCAAATACTCAGCTAGCCAGCTGCGACGTATTAGTCTCAAAATTCAACCTTACCAGCAGTCAATCATGAGTGTGTAGATGGCTTTAGGGCATCCGGGAGGTGGGGGAAGACGAACACCTTCATCGACAAGCTTTATGCAATATGAGTTAGAGTAGGCATCAAATGGTTTGTGTCCGAGACTCCATATCTCATACATGACACAACCAAAGCTCCACACATCACTGGCAGTGGAGTATTTGTGATAGTGTATTGCCTGTGCATGGTACAAAGGGAGCTTGTAGAATAATAATTTATGATAATCTAAATTCCATTCACCTCTGGAGCTGTCCATCTGACTGGGATTTTTCCACCATGTGAGACATAGTAGTTTGTGTTTGCAAGATCCCTCGACATTCCAAAATCTGTAATCTAAATCAGAACATTTCTTCACTATAATATCTCTTAGCATTAGCTTAATTCTTTATTTTTTACCTTGCAGACACCATCTCTTGATAATAGAATGTTCCTAGCTGCCAGATCTCTGTGGACAAAAGACTTCAGTGCCAGATATCCCATTCCTGAGGCTATTTGACGACAGTAGCTCAGTAGAGTGTGGGGAAGATCAGCGTCAATGCTTGCACTTTCTTCACCATCTCCTGGTCTAAAAGTAAATATTTGCATAGGCTCCATTTATTATGTGTAGTGAATCTTCCAGTATTTGTACACAGATTTTAATATTGACACTGGAAAAGAGGCTGAAAAATGGGAAAACTCTACCATACTTACTTTGGATTCAGAGCTAGGAGAGCATGGTGAAGATCACCTCCTAGAAGTAGCTCAAGAACAATCATTTTCTGCAGGTAATACACACAATCTCACATGACCAGTTTACCACATGCACGTATGTATGGTCAGATTGTATTATTCACAGTTTGTTGTGGTAAAATAAGTGAATTTTGGTTAAACTTGTAGGCTTCCTACTTCCTAATTTTGAGATCACTCATGATCACATGGCTGAAAATAATGACACTGTGGCCTGGAGTACATAACAATACATTTTTGCACAATCATGCACGTCCATCTTCCTTAGAGACTACACTATCTAAACCATTCTCTATGTGTAACCTGAATATAGCTAGCCTATTGTGTCAATAACTACATGTATATGGTATGAGGTAGAAGAGCAGAAGCCATGATAATTATTATTCTGGTACTCTTACTTGTTCACCAATGACTATTCCATGAAGCTTGACCACATTGGGGTGAGAAAATTGTCCAATGATGGCTGCCTCCTGGAGGAACTTGACTCTATCTTCTTTGGCTGCTCCATCTTTGAGTGTCTTTACAGCCACATCCAGCTTCCCCCCTTCAGCTCTGGGGGCCACCCATTCCCCCTTGAAGACCACACCAAACTGACCACTACCCAGCACATCTGTTGTACTGTGTGCACACACATACAAATGTAGAAATAAGGAATGCATAGTTGAGTAAACATTCACGCATGGCGCAGGGTAGGGTAGGGTATTCACAAAGGGTAAAATTTACACTCTTAAATTGGTGAGTATCTTGTGCGCGGACTGCAGCTACCTTATAAGAGCAGCATAAGGCAATTGGTGGAGTATTATTTTACACTTTCCATGTAGGGACTGCATTCCATATCAATAGTGCCACGGTGAGCTCTCTCTCATAGTATCATCATTATGTATCATACACCAACTTTAACCTAACGTGACAAATTCCAACTCAATGCATATACCGGTAGCACACTAAGGTGCAAAATTAGTGGTACTTAGCAGACTAGCTACCTCGTGATAATCAAGCTATATGTACCCCTCTTTGCTCAAGCACTAAGATGAATATTATATCCCTTGTCTTCAAGTGTGAAGCAAGTACTGCACGAGATATCCATGCAGTAGTACAGGCTTAAAGTACAGGTTTTCAAAAAAAGGGACACATAATATAATAATACTGGTAGTATAAGTTTCAGTGCTGATTGTTCAAGTATATATAACTTGTGTCTGTACCTGATCTGGTCTTTTGGAATGTATGTGACATTGATTTGCTGGTACTGTTCATAGAGTGCTGCCTCATTCTCTGCAGGGTCTTGATAGATCGGTTCATCAGCTTGCTGAAATGTATTAGACCATCCCGTGGACACAAGCTAGCAAAAAATTTAATAATGAAGCCATGAAATAACATGGGGTCTGTATCAGTGATGACAACCTCCATAAAGATAACACACATCACCATAATTTAAAACCACACACTATGAATAATCATATCACTGTATGTCATGCTACTATATCACATTGTGCTATATTATACGCACAACTTACAGTCAGTATTTGTCTGGGCTGAAGTGTGTACTTTCCAGTACCTCTACCACTGCTAATAGATCCATTCACAGTGCTCCCAAATGGATCACCATAAGGATCAATAACACCGGGAGGAGGGGGTAAAGGCTGCAAATAAAAATTATGTTTTGACACAGTGTCCCCTCAATGTTACCGATTGAACTTTAAATTTACATATGTATCTCCTCTTGATCTCTGACTGACACCACCCATGCTTCTCATTGACTGAGCCTGCATCATGATGAACAAAGGTTCATATTGGTAATGGCATGGATCCTTGAGCTTCATGAGTGGTCTTACCGTTTGGCTTTGCCATGATGTGCTAGCATTGCTTTTGATGGAGAGACCCTGTAAACAAAGTTAACAGTAATACTATTATTGCAATAATTAGGCTACTATTACTTACTGAAGTAACTGGATTCAAGTATGGATTTCCCTGGAAACAAAAAAATGTGCACCATTAATTATTAATTATGTCATCTATAGCTACTGCTACATACACTCTAATGATGCATGCAATCTCATAGCTATAATAATTGTAGCATGCCCATCTTTGGTGACTAGGGAGTTAAACTCACATTCATCTCTTCATAGTAGGCGGCATCATCTGCTGATATAGCGGCATATTCATGAGGGGTATCATCTCCTACATTATCTTTGGTGTCACCACTGACATTGATACTACCAGAAGTCTGCTCCTGTCTCTCATAAAGCTGATTGTCAAAAGAGTCCAAACTTTTTTGTCCCTGTCTCCTCCTTAGAAATAGAATGATTAGAACTATTGTGACTGCAGCTGCTGTACCAAGTACCAACAGACAGACAATCACACCAGCTGCCACTGCTCCTGCATTGCTACTTCCACTCCCTGGAATGCCATTCCCTCCTGGGCTTGTGGTTGTGCTGTCAACCTAAAAAAAAACACAACTAATTAATCAAGCCCGACTGACATGACAATCATAATACCAGATTCAATTTATAGCTTATATGTGTACTTTTACAATAAGAGAAGTTGGCACAGAAAAGAATAGTAATTCAGGCTTTTGCTTACTGTAGCTGTTGATGTAGCTAGTGATGAAACATTAGTAGTTGTGGCCATTGTCGGAGATCCTGTTGTCATTGTTGGAGATCCTGTTGCAAAGCTAACACTGAATTGTCAATTGTTGATTTGCAAACGAACTCCTGAAAACCCTGCCTTGTTTATTGTGCTATCAACAGCAGTATTTGGCACAATAACACTAGAGACTGCAAATCCCGGTGACATACCAGTGTTGGAAGCATACAGATTATTACCATCAGTCACACTTGAGTCTGGAATAACAAATCCCAGGGCCAGGTCTCTTTGAACATTTAGTGTTTCTGCAAGCGGCACTGTCTTGCAACAAATATTGGACATAGTGGGACACACATCTCTATCTTCCCTCTCAGTGTAAGAATGCAAGACTCTGTACACTGAGCCTTCATCACTGAGAATAAGCACTGTAAACACTATTGCTCGAGGTCCATTGTTTCTGTTGAATAAGTAGCAAAACTGATATTCAATATTTGCTGAAGTGGTAGGCCCAGTACACTGTGTAAGGTTAAAAAAATTGGGATACAAGTTATAATTGGATGTAGTAGTCGAAGGATCACTGGTTGGGTCGTACTGAGATGGGAGAGACTGCCGACACACCTGACCATAAGCACCTGAAAATAAACGTTCTCAGTTCTATTACCGATACTTAGTATAATTAAACTATTGTAGTAGCGTACATTTTACAACTAGAATTGCTGAAAGAAGTAGGACAGAGAATAACTTTCCGTTGAAAAAGCTCTCCATCTTATCCAAGTCGCTACGTACCGTATACAACACTTAACTCTAATTGGAAGTCAAATTGGAAACCTCACGCATGCATTCCACTGATCTAGCCCCACCCACATTCGAGGCACTGCATAAAAAGTTACGCATGCGCATACGGTACGTCACGTGGCTGATTAGAAGTTGCAATAATATTATGTTACACATGGTAACATGCACAGGGAGTTTAATTACAGTCTCAGTCCTTATGCATGTATTGTTCTTGTAAACGTCTGTATAGATTTGCAGCTTTGTCCAGCCCCGCCCCCAGTGTGGCTGCCTCTGGATCAGTGGCTTTGTCTTTCTCACTCCATTTGAGCAGCCTGGTGTCTGGAAGAGACAACTGCTGTACAACTGACACAAAGTCAGGACGACTGGAGGGGTCTGGATGCCTATAAAACACAAACACCCCTAAATAAAATATTTACTACGCAGTACTGGATGTTAACTATTACCAGCAGTTCATCATGAGCTTGTACACTTTTTTTGGACACCCAGGAGGTGGGGCAAGACGTATTCCTTTGTTTATAAGCTGTACACAAGTCAGATTTGAGATATACTCAAATGGTTTGTGCCCGAGACTCCATATCTCATACATGACACAACCAAAGCTCCACACATCACTGGCAGTGGAGTACTTCTTGTAGTGGAGGGCCTATATTATAGTGACAATCGATCATGATTACACTTTGAAACAAAATACTGTGCTAGTATTCCTGTGGTGGTATGATATACCTCTGGAGAAGTCCATTTCACAGGAATTACTCCTCCTTGTGAGATATAGTAATCTGTATCCTCAAGATCACGTGACATTCCGAAGTCCACAATCTATGATAAAAATTTTATAATCAATAATTGCCTCTGCATGAGTCAATTTTTCTCTAACTTTACAAACATCATCTTCAGACACTAAGATGTTCCTAGCTGCTAGATCTCTGTGGATAAATGCTTTAGCAGCAAGATAGCTCATCCCAGATGCTACTTGATGACAGTAGCTCAGTAGAGTGTGGGGAAGATCAGCATCAATCTCAAGCTCACAATTCGATCTATATACAAGTTAGGATATCAGTGGAAGAATAAGACTATACAGTGTAAAAAGTTTGGTTTCAATTAACTCACTGTGAGCGTACACTACACAGTAATTCTCTGAGATCTCCTTTAGGAAGAAGTTCGATAATCAACATTATCTATGTCCAAATGTGAAAGGTATCTTCTTATGTTTCAAAACATGAGCTAATAAACTCACTGATTCTCCTTCAGTGACCACTCCATAGAGCTTGACGACATTGCGGTGGGAGAACTGTCCCATAATGGTTGCCTCCTGGAGGAACTTGACCTTATCTTCCTCACTAGCTCCTTGTTTGAGTGTCTTTACGGCTACCTCAGTCTTCTCTCCTCCTCCAGAGGTCACCCATTCTCCTTGATGGACCTTACCAAACTGACCCACTCCCAACAGTTTTGTCAACCTTATGAAAGATTGCAAGGTATTTAGCTCCACTATACAACAACAACTAGCCAAATTAGCAGTCAACTGACTTGATAGAGTCTCTTGCAAAATGGCTGATTCTAATCAGCGAGAGTTGTCTATGCAGTTCATGTTCGTTAGTAGCTGGGACCATATAAGGATTTTCATCATCAGTTTGAGGAGCACTCTGTAAAGTAAGCAGAAAATTACATACCACTATGTACATAATTATATGTACAAGATCTGATGTTACTAACTTTTAATCTTTGAGTCATCGGAACTTCATAAGCAGCTGCATACACCTGTTCTTTACTTTCCTATTTAATGTATTATGTACAAAGGGTATCATGCTCAGAATAATACATGCATGCACCTTGTATCTCATGATTTCAAACACTAACTATTGTGCTCTACCTCAGTAGGAGTTCCTGTTGGTCTCACACTATGGCCCTTGGTCAAAATTGGAAGTATATACTCTTGTGGCACAATTTCCACCTATTTTAGCATAACAAAACATTAGTGGGAGATAGCTATATAACATCAGCTCCAGGCTCTTTAACCTTAGTCTGTTCTTTGACATCATCATAGGCAGCAGTGTTGACCTTTTCATTTTCATTAGCTGGGGTATCCAAACTTGTGGTAGCATATTTGACACTGCTATTAGAATCTCTGTCTGTATATACAAGTGAAAGCGCGACTAATCTAAACTTTAACAGGATTGTATGTATGGTTGTGCTTCAAAATATAGCTCATGTTGATACATTACCAAATACAATATCACAATATTAATCAGGATGGTTGTCTAGTTTTATGTAGTAAATGCCAGTACCAATTTGGCATTTCATGACATTGTGCCTGTTTCCTTACCAAACTTACTTTCATCAATGTTGGATGAGAATATGCTGATGTTTCCGTTTGTGTCTGCCTTATATTGAGATTTTTGCTGACTTGTCTTGGCAAGCAAAGATACGCAGATAAACAGCACCAACACGATCACAGTTATCAGTAATAGACTTCCCACTACTCCACCCACTGCACTGGGAATGACATCCAGTGATAGTGTGGTTGCTTGTGATGTGGATGTGTTAGCTACTGGAGAGTCTGTGATATCAGCTGACACAGGAGAGGAGGGCATACCTATAGTTGATGGCACTAAAATTAATCAAAATTTGGTAATCATTAAAATATCAATATCTCAAAGAATAGCACTGAGTGTAATTATTATGTTAGTTAAGAGGCTTACCAATGACAAACCAGAGCATGCGTAGACCTCTCTGTAACCCTCCTCCTGGCCTGGGTAGAGTGGAACCCACAGACAAGGTCTGCCCTGCTTGGCTAATCTGTATAGTAAAAACTACATACTCTGGCTGCACCATAAATGCAGCATCATCAAAAAATCCCAACAGTGTGGCCCCAGCAGTGTTTCCCTGAACTGATTCTGTCACTCCAAAAATAAAACCATTCTGCAGCTCAAAGCCTTCGATGACTTTTCGATCACAACATTCAGCCTTTCCTCCACTAACGTTATCACACTCTCCTTCACCTAAAGAATTGGGACGACTTTCAAGAATGTAAATTTTTGTCACAGTGAAGATATCAGTCTCTTCAAAGATTAACACTGTCCAGTTAAAAACAGCCTCTCCTTGTCCTGTTGTGCTGTACTGATAGCAAAACTCTACAGCAGTCACTTCTCCATAACACTCAGCATTCAGTGTCTGAACACGATACAAGTTTATCACACCCTCAGCTGTAGTACTTGTCAGTACATTGGTTGGATAATCTCTCTCAATACCTGGGATGAATCTCTCTCCACGTTCACCTGGCTTAGAACAGTTCCACGTATACTGAGCAACACCTGACCATGGAAAAAATTATATGGCAAAGAAAATAGGCTTAATATAGCTCTCTTGATGATTCAGCCTTAGCATGCAGCTTTTAATTATACATACCTGTTTCAATCAAGGTAGTGGCACAGAGAATGAGTAGATGAACAGTCTGAACCTTTCTCATTGTTGAAAATGTAGCAGTACATCTGGCTATAGCTACATGTACTTTTGTTGAGTTGCCAGTGGAGCTCTGTGGTGCGTGGTGAACTTCATGTATGTGATATCATACTATCACACCTTATATGGGATGCAGAGCTATAGCTGCCAAAATTTTTTGACAATAAATATACGGGCCGATAAATCCTGGCATGATCCCTAAAAATAGATTGTATCTCATGGAAGCAAGGTCCCAATAATATTAGGCCACTCCAAATCAATTAGTTGTTTCTCACCCCCCCCCCCCCCCCCCCCCCCCCCCACCTTGATTTCCGCCCGCATGTAATTCCATTTGTACCAGCACAATACAAAAGTATACCGCTTCAATTTTTGGATGACCTGCACTTGTAATTTTGACGACCATTTCCAACCAAACTTGTGATTTTGACGATTATTACTTCACAAAAATGCCGCCCGCCCGCATCAATTTTAGGGCTGAGGGGGGATGAGAAACAAGTAATTGATTTGGAATGGACTTATCCCTTATTTGCATAATATTATTATTATTATGCTGGTATAATTGGTAATCAGAAAAGTTAATATTGAAATGGACATGGCCCTTTTGGACCACGGTAGGAACTGCATGCGTGTGATGCTGTGCCTTATGTGAGATGTCCAACAGATTCTGGGTCTTCCTTTCAATGTCTACCATCTATACAATGCACTTTTGTCCTTGTAGTATAATGCACGTATCAATGAAATGCCCCACCCCGGGTCAAGGTGGGGATTAGTGCGTTTTTTGACCATCTCACTTGGACGCAGGGGTGGGGCATAGTCTGGAGTTCCAGCCCCTTCACAAGAGAGGAAGGGGCTGGAACTCCAGACTAGGGTGGGACATTGGTATACTTTTTCAGGTTATAATATCCAAATAGTATACAAAGTAATGGAGTATTAGCCAAAATTTTGGGCCCCAGGGGTGGGGATTTAGTTCCCCCCTATTGGCAAATCCCCCACCTGCCCCGGGAGGGGGGAGGTGGGGCGTTTCATTGATAGGTGCATAATGTGCTATGCTTGATACGGTACAGCCAGATAATATTAGTCTCGCTATTTTGTAACCACCTAGTATCCTCCATTTCATTACAACTAGGTTAGACGTGAGCAACATTGTCGATCCTTTACCATACTCTAAACTTGATTCTCATAATCTCCATGTAACTTGTTCACTATAGTATAGTTGTCTTGATCAAACAAACAGTTTATACTGTAGCATGCTAATAATTATCATGCTAGTCACAAGTATGATAAGGCCACTCCAAATCAATTACAAAAAATGTACTCGTTTCTCATCTCCCCTCACCCCTAAAATTGATGCGGGCGGGCGGCATTTTTGGCGAGTAATGGTCGTCAAAATCACAGGTTTGGTAGGAAATGGTCGTCAAAATTACAAGTTCAACTCGTCCAAAAATTTAAAGTGGTACGCTTTTGTATTGTGCATGTGCTGGTACAAATGGAACTACGTATATGCGGGCGGAAATCAAGGGAGGATGAGAAACAACTAATTGATTTGGAGTGGCCTAATATTATATTATCTTAGGGGCTGGCTGGCGAGACTAAGATAATATAATATTAGGCCACTCCAAAAACTGTTTGTTTGATCAAGACAACTATACTATAGTGAACAAGTTACATGGAGATTATGAGAATCAACTTTAGTGTATGGTAAAGGATCGACAATGTTGCTCACATCTAATCTAGTTGCAATGAAATGGAGGATACTAGGTGGTTACAAAATAGCTCTGTTGCAAGTCTTTGTACAAGCCCACAGCTTTGTCCAGCCCCGCCCCCAGTGTGGCTGCCTCAGGATCAGTGGCTTTGTCTTTCTCACTCCATTTGAGCAGCTTTGTGTCTGGAAGAGACAACTGCTGTACCACTGACACAAAGTCAGGACGACTTGAGGGATCAGGGTGCCTATTAAATACAGAGGCTATTAGATAATAGCTATCAAATACTAGATTTTAGCTCTTACCAGCAGTTCATCATGAGCTTGTAGATTTTTCTTGGACACCCAGGAGGTGGAGCAAGACGTATTCCTTTGTTTATAAGCTGTACACATTTCAGATTTGTGCTATCTTCAAATGGTTTGTGTCCAAGACTCCATATCTCATACATGACACAACCAAAGCTCCACACATCACTGGCAGTGGAGTACTTCTTGTAATGTAGCGCCTACAGTGTGGTACAATTACTTAAAAACATTACCAAGTATGGCTACTTGCATACCTCTGGTGCAGTCCATTTCACAGGAATTATTCCTCCATGTGAGATGTAGAAGTTAGTGTCATCAAGATCACGTGACATTCCAAAGTCAGCAATCTATGACAAAATCAAAAGTTGCTACAAAATAAATGCATCATTTTTTCCTAACCTTACAAACATCATCTTCAGATACTAATATGTTCCGGGCTGCCAGATCTCTGTGGACGAATGATTTATTTGAAAGATAGTTCATTCCAGAGGCTACTTGACGACAGTAGCTCAGTAGAGTGTGGGGAAGATCAGCATCAATCTCAAACTCATAGTTGGATCTAAATATCAGTGGAAGGATAACGCTAGTGCAGATATTCGGAGTCAGTCACTTACTGTGAGTGTACACTACACAGTAGCTCTCTCAGATCTCCCTTGGGAAGAAGTTCAATAATCAACATTATCTAAGTACCAAAAAAATATTTTGATTACTTTATGTTGCCCCTACACACAAGACAATATTATACTCACTGGTTCTCTTTCAGTGACCACTCCATAGAGCTTGACAATATTGGGGTGGGAGAACTGTCCCATGATGGCTGCCTCCTGGAGGAACTTGACCTTGTCTTGCTCACCAGCTCCTTCTTTGAGTGTCTTCACAGCTACCTCAATCTTATTCTCTGACGTTGCTGCCTTCCACTCTCCTTGGTGGACCTTGCCGAACTGACCTGCTCCCAACAGCTTTGTCAACCTTAATTGTGAGGGGAAATTGCTTCGTTCTGTGAATTGAAAACAGTTTGCATTCATGATCAACTAACTTTATAGAGTCTCTTGTAAAGTGGTTTATCTTAATCTGTGATAGTTGGCTGTAAAGTGCGTGTTCATTTGTAGCTGGGACCATGTAGATGTCTTCATCTTCAATTTCAGGAGCACTCTACGAAGAATTGATAAACAATGTAGAGCTGCAATGGATCCGATCTTATGATATCTAGCTACAGCTTACATTTAAAGTTTGGGTCTCTGGTACTTCATAAGTTGTTGCATACACCTCTTCACTTGTGCCCTGTCATATGTAACGATTGTAGGACAAGGAATACTTTCTTTCACATTTCTGTTAATTGCATGTACATTAACACTGTACCTCATAATGTATTTCTGCTGATCTCATGCTAAAGCCTTTAGTCAAGATTGGCAGTGTATAATCCTGTGGTAATGTTTCCACCTACAGCATGCATTATATGACTTGGTATCTGTAGTATCAACGATCTCTTTATTATAATAAACCTTGGTCTGTTCTGTGATGCTATTATAGATAGCAGTGCTGAATCTCTCACTCTCATCAGCTGGGATATTGATGTCCAAACATGTGCTGGCTTGTTTAAAAGTGCCACCAGCTGCATGTAGGGAGTGAGAGACTACAATTGAACTTAACAGGAAATGTACTTTATTGTGTACGTGCCCCCACATGGCTTTAGGAAGTCTCACATGTCAGATTGACAATAAACACTCCATGAGTTTGTACTGAACGATCTGGTTGTGAGACCATAGCTAGCAATGTAAACTGATACCATATAATTGTAAACTATAATTGTGTAGATCAGAATTGCCCAGGCTATATATAGTACAATGCAGCTACCAATTTGGGCATTTTGTGTGTCTGTTTCCTTACCTACATCATACATAGCATTGTCATATGCTAGTAGACCAATATTATTGTTTGGCTCCACTTTATGAGACTTCTCTTGACATTTTCTGACCAGTAGAGACACAACAATTATCACTAATAATATCACAATTATCACCACAAAGCCTCCCACAGCTCCACCCACGGCATAGGGAATGACGCCCGAGGTTTCTTGTGAAGTTGAAGCAACAGTAGCCATTCCTTCATGGTTATTATCTGTACTTAGTGAGCTTGTAGTACTGCGATCCTGAATTCCTTGATCAGTAAATTTTGTAGTTGCTTGGTTCAGTGAGCTTGTAGTATGATGATTGGTAGTACTTATTAGATCAATCTCTTGATCACCTGTAGTTGTTGGATTTGATGAGCTTGTGGTATTGTGATCAATTATTGGTAAGCTTGTGGTACTGTGATCAATTGGTAAGCTTGTTGTATTTACTATTGGAGGGGGTGCATCTGTATCATCAAAACAAAGTGGCATGATCAAAAAGCCAATAATTACTATAGATGGCTGGTTCATGCATGGTTGATGTTTTCGAAGACAAAGCTACAACCACCACATGGCCATATGATTAGAATATCACACTATATTATATCCAATAGCATAATGGAAAGTTGTGAATCGACAACTGAAGGAATCAAGTGATCGACAGAATAGCGTGCATCACATGCATGGAACTTACCAATAACAAACCATAGCATACGTAGTCCTAGCTGTACTCCTTCTGGCTTGTACAGAGTGGAGCTCACAGATATAGTTTGGCCTGCGGATGGAATGAGCAATGTATCTACTCTATACTCAGGCTGTGATGGAAAAAACCCCAGTAGTGTGGCTCCACGAGTATTTCCTTGAGCTGATTCAGTCACTCCAAAGATGAAATTATTCATTTGAAGATTGAAACCACTGATGTACTCTCTGTCACAGCATTCGGCTTGTGCTATACCCGTGTCCATACAGTCAGCTCCACTTAACAAATCTGGATGACTTTCAATGGTAATAATCCTAACTATTGTGAAGACAGCAGTCTCTTCTAAAATCAACACTGTCCAGTTAAAAACAGCCTCTCCTAGTCCTATTGTGTTATATTGATAGCAAAACTCTATAGCAGTCACCTCTCCGTAACATTCAGCATTCAGATTCTGAACACGATACAAGTTTATCACTCCACTGGCTGAAGTAGCAGTCAGCACGTTGCTGTTGTAGTCTCTCACACTTGGGATATATCTCTCCCCATGCTCATCCTCTTGAGAGCAGGCCCAGAAATACTGAGCAACACCTATCATGGCAACAAATTTGACTCTGTCAGTATGACTCATAAATACAGACAATAATAATATATTATATTATTAATAGATCTATCCAATGCAGCAAACACACATACAGCTTAAAATGTACCTGTTTCAATCAAGAGAGTGGCACACAGAATGGGTAGATAAGCAGCTTTCATCATAAATAGTAGGAGTACATCTGGCTATAAGTTTACTAATGCGATAACATAATTTCTATGACTCACAAAGACTTAGACTAGATGTGCACAGTAATTTTTGCTGAGCTGTCAATGCTAAACCTCAAATTACCCATAATTAGCGACATACCAATGATGTCACTGCTATGCTATACTGTTGTTTGCTGCCACAGTGCAATCATGTGCAAAATGAAGGATATCCTCACTGTATAAGCCTTCTGATTATTTCAAGCGTGCAAAGAATTGTCCTAATGTAATATTCAAATATCAATGTGCACGTATTATTTTGACTAGGTGCTGTTGATGGCCGGCTGCATAATTTATGGCTGCATGAATCATTGAGCCACATGATGCTATAGCATGTATTGTAGCTGTATCTATGCTGAGAAGTTAAGAGAATGCCATGTTTAGTGTATGGTAAAGGGTCAACATCGACATTCACATAAAATTAATATTCAGTAAAGGATTACAGTGCAACTTTGTAAATTAGAGGAATCTAGTGACACAATTACACAACAATGAAAACATTATTAGTTGGTTGCATATCTCTGTTGCAAGTCCTTGTACAAGTCCACAGCTTTGTCCAGCCCTGCTCCCAGTGTGGCTGCCTCAGGATCAGTGGCTTTATCTTCCTCACTCCATTTGAGCAGTTTGGTGTCTGGAAGAGACAACTGCTGTACCACTAACACAAAGTCAGGACGACTTGAGGGATCTGGGTGCCTATCGAATACAGAGGCTTCTAAATAATGCAGTTAGCTATGCAATACTAGATTTTAACTCTTACCAGCAGTCTATCATGAGCTTGTAAATTTTTCTTGGACACCCAGGAGGTGGGGCAAGACGTATTCCTTTGTTTATAAGCTGTACACATTTCAGATTTGTGCTATCTTCAAATGGTTTGTGTCCGAGACTCCATATCTCATACATGACACAACCAAAGCTCCACACATCACTGGCAGTGGAGTACTTCTTGTAATGAAGTGCCTACAGTGTGGTACAATTATTTCAAAAACATTACCATTGGTATACGGTTACTTATACTACCTCTGGTGCAGTCCATCTGACAGGAATTATTCCTCCCTGTGAGATGTAGTAGTTAGTGTCTTCAAGATCACGTGACATTCCAAAGTCAGCAATCTATGACAAAATTAACAGTATTTAAAAATTTGCTACAAAATGAATGCATTTTTTCCCTAACCTTACAAACATCATCTTCAGAAACTAATATGTTCCTAGCTGCCAGATCTCTGTGGACGAATGATTTATCTGAAAGATAGTTCATTCCAGAGGCTACTTGACGACAGTAGCTCAGTAGAGTGTGGGGAAGATCAGCATCAATCTCAAACTCATAGTTGGATCTAAATATCAGTGGAAGGATAACGCTGAAGCAGATATTCGGAGTCAGTCACTTACTGTGAGCGTACGCTACACAGTAGCTCTCTCAGATCTCCTTTGGGAAGAAGTTCGATAATCAACATTACCTAAATACGAAAAAAATTTTGTTGCCCCCACACACAAGACAATATTATTATACTCACTGGTTCTCCTTCAGTGACCACTCCATAGAGCTTGATGACATTGGGGTGGGAGAACTGTCCCATGATGGCTGCCTCCTGGAGGAACTTGACCTTGTCTCCCTCACCAGCTCCTTCTTTGAGTGTCTTCACAGCTACCTCAATCTTATTCACTGACGTTGCTGCCTTCCACTCTCCTTGGTGGACCTTGCCGAACTGACCTGCTCCCAACAACTTTGTCAACCTTGGGAAATTGCTTTGTTCTGTGAATTGAAAACAGTTTGCATTCATGATCAACTAACTTGATAGAGTCTCTTGTAAAGTGGTTTATCTTAATCTGTGACAGTTGGCTGTAAAGTGCATGTTCATTTGTAGCTGGGATCATGTAGATATCTTCATCTTCAATTTCAGGAGCACTCTATGAAGAATCAGTTACAATGGATCCTATCTTGTGATAATATTATTATCAAGCTACAACTTACATAGTAAGTTTGGTTCCCTGGAGCTTCATATGTGGTTGCATACACCTGTTCACTTGTACTCTGTC
Organism: Stappiaceae bacterium; assembly: GCA_964291365.2. Classification (GTDB taxonomy): domain Bacteria; phylum Pseudomonadota; class Alphaproteobacteria; order Rhizobiales; family Stappiaceae; genus JBDWFY01. The sequence goes on along the minus strand of OZ220042.1, from coordinate 91,080 downwards.
AGTGTATTTAGTATAATGTGGACATGTTTTTCTTTCATATACATCTTCGTTAATTGCATGTACACTAATAAGCTAATGATAATGCACCTCATAATGAGTTTCTGCTGATCTCATTCTAAAGCCTTTGGTTGAGACTGGCAGTGTGTAATCTTGTGGTAATGTTTCCACCTACAGCATGAATACAGCATGATATCTGTAGCATCGACGATCTCTTTACTATGATAATAAACCTTGGTCTGTTGTGTGATGTTATAATAGACGACAGTACTGAACCTCTCACTGTCGTTAGCTGAAATATTGACATCCAAATTTGTGCTGGCTTGTTCAAAAGTGCCATTAGATCCACCAGCTGCATGTAGAGAGTGAGAGACTACAAAGATAAACTTAGCAGGAGATATTATGTGCATGCATGATTGGAACACCATAGGCTTCAGCCAGTCTTGCAAGTGAGACCAATACCCTCCATAGCTTACATGACGATAAACATTTCATGAGTTTATACTGAAAGAACTATAAGGCTGCAGGAGGGAGTAATCTGGTTGTGAGACTTGATCAGCTTACAATACAAACTGATACCATACAATATTGTGTAGATCAGAATTGGCCAGGCTATATATAGCACAGCTACCAATTTGGGCATTTCATGTGCCTGTTTCCTTACCTACATCATACAAAGCATTGTTGTATGTTAGTAGACCAACTTTATTGTTCGAGTCCAATTTATGAGACTTCTCTCGACGCTTTCTGACCAATAGAGACACGATCACCATTAATATGATCACAATAATCACTACAAGACCCCCCACAGCTCCACCCACGGCATAGGGAAGGATTCCTGCAGTTTCTTGTACTATGGTTCCTTTAGTAGTTGTCATTTGAATACTTGTATTTGATCCTGGATTGTGTGTACCATCTGAGCTTGGTGAGCCAGTTGTGTTAGGATCACTTGCTACACTAGTGGCATCACCAGGAGAGCTTGTAATTGTCAGCTCCAAATCAGATTCTAAGATGGGAAATGTGACAAGTTACAGTTGTTGGGTGTTCAGCTTCACATTTGACACTTTCAGAGGTTAAACTATCACCATGCATGCAGTAATACCAAGTCAATAACACTGTTGCACAATATTTAATATCATAATAACTACACAGTACATCATCCACCATGATACATACATGCACATAATATATGGCTACACTAGCAAGTCATAGCAAGTATCATGCACGAATGTAAAGAATAGTTACAGAAAAGCTTACCAATAACAAACCAGAGCATGCGCAGACCTCTTTGTAACCCTCCTCCTGGCCTGGACAGAGTAGAACCCACAGACAAAGTGTTAATCTGTCCTTTGTCAATTTGTATTGTAGAAACTACATAATCTGGCTGTACATTGAATGCAGCATCATCAAAAAACCCCAACAGTGTGGCCCCAGCAGTGTTTCCCTGAGCCGATTCTGTCACTCCAAAGACAAAATTCATTGGTAGATCAAAGCTTTCGATGTCTTTTCTGTCACAACATATAGCCTCCTCTTCATCAATATTCCTGCACTCTTCTTCACTTAAAGAACTAGGATGACTTTCAAGAATGTAAATTTTTGTCACATTCAAGATATTAGTCTCTTCGATGATTAGCACTGTCCAGTTAAAAACTACATCCCCCAATGCAACAGTATTGTATCTATAACAGTACTCTATGGCAGTCACTTCTCCATAACACATGGTGTTCAGATTTTGAACACGATACATGTTTATCACATCTCCAGCTGTAGGACTAGTCAGTACGTCACTTGGATAACCTGTCACACCAGGGATGTATCTCTCTCCATGCTCATCTGGCTCAGAACAGTTCCACTGCTGATACTGAGCAACACCTGCCATAAATTAAAGTATTATGGTAAGCAAAATTGAGTTAGCAAAGCTAGTTCATGGCAGCTTCAATTAATAGCCTTCAAATAGCTTACCTGTTTCAATCAAGATAGTAGCACACAGAATGAGTGGATAAAGAGACTTCATCTTAAAATGTAGCAGTAGCTATGATTCTAGCTGCTAATAATAATTTTTGCAAATTCTGGTGACATTTTTGCTGAGCTGGCACTATACTAATATGAGTGATGTCATATCACAGCATGCTCCCAAGTATAGACATTTATTGTTTCCATGTACCATGCACAAACAAGGTATCCCCAACATCCTGTGTGTACTATGACACACAGTGGGAGTGCACATGAATCAATTTCCTTTTTTGAAACTCACAGTAATTATCTTCATGTGACGAGAGTTAGTGAGATCACGACAAAAATAATAGCATCAAATAAGCAATATCAATGAGATTGCTGTGCATATTCAGATCAGTGAGTATATGTGGTAAAGTGTCACTATAAAACAATCTTTAAACGATCATGTAAATTATACACTTGTACTTGCTACATTTACTATTAGTTGGTTGTTGGTTACATAATATCTCTGTTGCAAGTCTTTGTACGCTTTATCTAGCCCTGCCCCCCAGTGTGGCTGCCTCAGGATCAGTTTTTGGTTGAGATTGGCAGTATATAATCTTGTGGCTGCAATGTTCCCACCTATTATATATATATAATATAATGTGAGATTTGCAACCTACAACAATTGACTTTTAACCTTGCAATCGGTCTCTTCCATATCATAGATATTAGTGCCAAAGCTCTCACCGAGGATAGTTTGTAGCTATTTATTCATGAAAATTTTTTGCTTTTGCTGAATTATCTGTTAAAAGGCTGTATCTTTGGGCTCTCTGGCCCACTATAGTCAGTCAGATGGTTGGGGGGGCCATGGCCCCCTTGGCCCCCCGGTTCCTACGCCTATATGATATATTACTGATGCCATACAATTGCATAGATCAAAATTGGCCAGGCTAAATATAGCAGAATGCATATGCCAATTTCAGTGCTGCCAACATCTTTTGACAAGAAATCCTAACTTTTCTCAGAAAATCCTGTCAAATATAGTATTGGCTTTATGGGAATAGGTAGCCTAAAAATCCTAATGTGCTTCATTTGCATATGCTAAAGCTAAAAAATCCTAGTATTAGGACAAAATCCGAGTTTTTGGCAGCACTGCAATTTTGGGCATTGTATGTGTCTATTTCCTTAGTAATACCTACCTAGATTATACACAGCATTGTCATATGCTAACGTTGGTAGACCACTATTGTTGTTTGACTCCACTTTATGAGACTCCTGTTGACTTCTCTCGATAAGGAAAGTCACAATAACTACCACTAATATAATCATAATAATCATTACAAGACCTCCCACAGCTCCACCCACAGCATAGGGAATGATGCCTTCAGTTGTTGCAAAGTAGAAGTAACAAAATCTTCAGTAGTTCTTCTTGGAATATTTGTCCTTGAATCTCGATTATGCATATGTGTACTTGCAGGGCTTAGTGAGCTCGTATGATCATTGTGTGTACTTGCTGAGTTTGAAGTGTTTGTTGTAATGTGATCAGTTATTCCTTCATCATATGTATTTGCTGTGGTTAAGACATTTGTGGTAGTATAACCAATTCCTTGATCGTGTGTACTTGTTAGATCTGGCAAGCTTGTGGTATCATCCTTGATTTCCTGATCTTCAGGATCGCGTGCACTTGCTGTGATTGGAGTGTTTGTAGTTACTGTACTAAGATCAATTTCTCCATCACCTGGAGTTATTGGATTTGATGAGCTTGTGGTTGTGTAATCGATTGCTAAGCTTGTTGTATCAGTTGGAGGGGATGCCCCTGTAATCATTCATGTAGAAAGTGGCATGACCAAGTAAAATTTTTAGCCATGTAATAATATAATTAGAATATCACACTTTGGCACCGATGCACCCGCCAGCTGCATAGGATTCACAGATTAAATGAAGTGTATGGCAAAGTTGTGAATTAACAATAGTTACTGTCATTGCTATAACCTCAAACAAGGCCTTCCCATGTTTTTTCAACATTTTTCATGTGAAATGTTGAAAAACATGGTTCGAGGCTACATCATGTGCACCTACCATAATATTCAGGGAATCAAGTGTAACCTGAATAGCATCACATGCATGGAGCTTACTAATTACAAATCAGAGCATGCGTAGGCCTCTTTGTACCCCAGTGTTCAGCCTGATTAGAGTAGAACCCACAGCTATAGTTTTCCCTACGGCAGAAATGAGCAATGTGTGTACTATATACTCAGGTTGTGATTCAAAAAATCCCAATAGTGTGGCTCCATGAGTGTTTCCCTGAGCTGATTCAGTCACTCCAAAAATAAAATTATTCGTTTGAAAATTGAAGCTACTGATCATGATGTACTCTCTCTCACAGCATTCAGCCTGCTCCATACCAGTGTCCATACAGTTGGCTCCACTTAAAGAATCGGGATGACTTTCAATGACAATAATCCTAGTTATTGTGAAGAAGTTAGTCTCTTCAATAATCAATACTGTCCAGTTAAAAACAGGCTCCCCTGGTACGATCGTATTGTATTAATAGCAGAACTCTATAGCAGTCACTTCTCCATGTCATTCCATGTTCAGATTCTGAACACGATACATGTGTATCTCACGTCCATTTATTACACCAGTCAGCACATTGCTCTCGCAGTCTCTCACGCTTGGGATGTACCTCTCTTTGCACTCACCATCTTGAGAACAGGTCCACTGATACTGAGAAACACCTATGCCATGGCAAGAAAAAAATGACTCAGTTGAATCATGCTGCTTCAGGGCAGTAAACTTTTAGTCAACTCAGTATAGCTATACCTGTTTCAATCAAGATAGTGGTACAACATAATATATTATTATTAATTATTATGCTGAGTAGATTAAGAAATTTCATTGTAATGGCAGAGTCTAGTAGTACATGTACGCGCAGTCTGGCTAAGTTTATAAATTCTGTGCATGGTCTTATGTTTGCATGTTTTTGTGTAATATTTGCTGAGCTGGTGATGTCATGCCTCACTTTATTATAGCTATCACTGGGTGATGCATTAGGTGGCTCAATCAATGAAATATTATGTAGCCAGCAATAGTCACTGGTTACCAATTAATAATCTTGGCTCAATTTATGTGAGGGTTCAATTAGATCATCATAGTATTAACATGAATGAGAATGCTGAATGGTAAAGGGTCAACAATATTGAGGAATCTAGTGACACAATTGCACAACAAATATTATTAGTTGGTTATATATCTCTGTTGCAAATCTTTGTACAAGTCTACTGCTTTGTCTAGCCCCGCCCCCAGTGTGGCTGCCTCTGGATCAGTGGCTTTGTCTTCCTCACTCCATTTGAGCAGCTTGGTGTCTGGAAGAGACAACTGCTGTGCCACTGACACAAAGTCGGGACGACTGGATGGCTCAGGATGCCTGCATACAGTGTCAATAATATTATATTGCAGTATTCTCAAATCCCCAGATCCCTTCAGCATATAATATTATAGTGGGCTCTGACTTTGACTTATCAACTAGATGTGCATGGTGATAAAGTCCACCCAAACTATGCCTTCCCAATATGCATTCCTTAAGCTTTTCTTGGGGAGAGCCCTGTAATTTGACACAAATCTCACCAGCAGTCGATCATGAGTTTATAGATTGCTCTTGGACACCCAGTAGAAGGGGGAAGGCGAACTCCTTTGTCGATCAGCTTAATACAATCCTGGTTTGTGTACTGCTTAAATGGTTTGTGTCCGAGACTCCATATCTCGTACATTACACAACCAAAGCTCCACACATCACTGGCAGTGGAGTACTTTTTGTAGAGGATGGCCTGTACAAAAAACTACATAATTGCTTTAATTTGCCTGCAAAATACAAACATACCTCTGGGGCAGTCCACTTTACTGGAATTTTTCCTCCATGAGCGACGTAGTAGTTGGTATCAGCAAGGTCACGTGACATCCCAAAGTCAGCAATCTGTAGGCAGAAAAAGATGTTAACATACACAATTAGCCCTAGTATTCTTGCCTTGCAAACACCATCTTCAGACACCAGAATATTCCTAGCCGCCAAATCTCTGTGGATAAATAACTTGTTTGAAAGATAATTCATTCCAGAGGCTACTTGACGACAGTAGCTAAGCAGAGTGTGGGGAAGATCAGCATCAATTTTGACCTCTGAACTTGGTCTGTGGGAGTGGAAAGGGAGCATGACCAATGAATACAATAATTAAATACATTCTTCAAATCAAATCATCAAAGCTTACTATACCACAAGTAGCTGCTTGTAGTGATTGTGTGATTATGTTCAAAGTGATATACAATTCACTGTAAATTTAAAAACTTACTCTGAACGTACACTACACAGCACTTCTCTCAGATCTCCTTTGGGTAGAAGTTCAATAAGCAGCATCACCTAAGGGAATTGAAAATAGATGTTTTCAGAGATGATTTCCCACAACAAATAAGTCTTTAAAGGAACAAACTTACAGGTTCTCCTTCAGTGACCACTCCATAGAGCTTGACGACATTGGGGTGGGAGAATTGTCCCATGATGGCTGCCTCCTGGAGGAACTTGACCTTGTCTTCCTCTGAGGCTCCTTCTTTGAGAGTCTTTACGGCCACATTTATTTTATCCTTTGAACCTGGTACAGTCCATTCCCCTAAGTGGACGTTACCGAACTGGCCAGCTCCCAACAGCTCAATTAACCTAATAAGGAGGGTAATGTATAATAGTTATAAGGCCTTGTATTCATCAAAACAACAGACAACATTTGATTCCCTATATAAGGACATCCCTGATTCAAGTAATGACAGTCTAGGGCCTAGCAAAAGAGGAGATGTGTACAATGCCCCCCTAAAATGAGGACATACGAGTCCACAATAGAGAGGCTTCACCATAGTGAACTAACTTGATAGAATCTCTAGTAACATTGTTGATCCTAATCTGTGACAGCTGGCTGTATAGTGCATCTTCATTTGTAGCTGGCACCATGTAAATATCCTCAGTCCCCTGCAAAGGAACATGGACATCATTTTATTTCAAATATATATTATTAAACTTTGAAGTCATGCAGTTTACTCACTATTTCTGTTTGTGACAGAGAGGTTTCATAAGCTACTGGATTTTCATAGGCCAGTGCATACACTGATGGGGTCTCCTATAGTATTGAAAAATGTATTATTCACAGCACTTTCAGTGTTATCAAGGGCTTACTGAGCCACTAAAGCCAATGTCTCAATGTGCCCTTAATGTTACTATACATAAAGTGTGTCATGCCCTAAGCTGTTGATGCTGAACTTTATCATGATCCAGAACTGAAACAGCTATACGAGCCATGGTAAACTTCATTGTATTGTTGAGCATCGTATTATATGGAGTTGATTGTTGTGTATTGTGTATCACTATCCTAGAGGACAATAGTAGCTACCTGCTTGGTGTGCATTTTTCCATCGTGAATTTCATCCGGTATTGAATAATCATGTCCTATCTGAAGTACAATAATATTAAGCAAAACTTTAGAGTCTTCTGTTTACACTTAGTGGTATTATACCTGGGTTTGTTCAGCAACATAGTCATAGCTCACGTTACTGAGGTCCACACTCCCACTAGGGGCATCCAAATGTATTTGTAAGTTGCTTGGATCACTGTCAGTGCCAGCTGTAGTGATAGAAGAGAGTTGGAGTGAGTCATGGGATTTGGAAATATGCAAATGGTTATGATTGAGGTACTTGTTTACACAGCTTGTATTGTTGTCTGGGTCATTAGATAAGTGTTGATAATACAGCACACACACAACAAACAATATCTACTTATTCAAGCAACTTTTTTCTGAATTACATTTTGGAATTGGTATGACTTTTTGCTTACCACCATACAAAGCATTGTTGTATGCCTGTAGACTGACTTTCCCTTCATCCATCATTATTGACCCCTTCTGACCTCTCTTGATAATGAGTAATGCAATAATCACCACTGCTATGATAACAATAACCAATATTGGACCACCAACAGCCCCACCCACAACTGGAGCAATGATATTCGATGATACCAATCCTGACTCTGGTGTTCCAGTCATTGGGAATGCTGAGGTCGGGATCATGGTGTTTTGTGTTGACAAATCTGTGTCTGGATCAGTAGCCTCATCGGCACTAGACATAGGTGGATCAGTAGGATTAGTAGCCTCATCCATAGTAGACGTAGGTAAATCAGTAGTCTCGTCAGCAGTAGACGTAGGTGAATCAGTAGGATCAGTAGTCTCATCAACAGTAGACATAGGTAAATTAGTAGTCTCGTCAGCAGTAGACGTAGGTGAAGCAGTAGACGTGGGTGAGTCAGTAGAATCAGTAGTGTCACCAGTAGTAGATGTGATTGACTCAGTATTAGATGAATCAGTAGCAGCACTAGTTGGTGAATCAGTAATTGGAGGTATGGCAGTGGTGAATGATTCATTTGTTGGAACTCCTATGTAAATTTGATTGCGGTATGGATAACTATGAGCATAGTAATAGTACTTGTACAATTAAGAAGTTGTGAGCAAAGAAATAGGTATAGCTATTGGTGCTTACCAATAACAAACCAGAGCAAATGGAGACCTATCTGTGCCTCTGGAGTACTGGGCATAATAGTTGAACCTGCTGACAAGGTCTGGTCAACCTTAGATACTTGTAGTGTGCCCACCCTATACTGTGAAAATGCATCAGCAAATCTCTGTAATTCAGCATTATGAGTGTTTTCTTGAGCTGATTCAGTCACTCCAAATGCAAAATTCACCGGCAGATCAAACCTTGTGACATTTGTTGTATCACAACATGTAACCTGGCCTCCATTGCTTGTACATTTTTCATCTCCTATTGAGCCATGACTTTGGATAACATAACTACTATCAATCATAAACCTATTTCTTCCATTCTCTTCCAAGATCAGAACTGTCCAGTTGAAGGTAGCTGTTGAGCCAGCCCCAGCACTAGTACTGTACCTATAACAGTATTCCATAGCAGTTACTGGACCGTAGCAGCTAGCATCCAGATTTGGAACACGATAAATGTATATTAATGTACTGCCATCAGTTGCAGCAGTGGTGACACTGCGATCCCTCTCACTTGGCATGTACCTCTCTCCGTTCTCATTTGGAGTGGTACAGGCCCACTGATACTGACAAATGACTGTGTTGAAGAAAGCAAACTACACATACATAATTATAATTTCTGCTAGAAAAATTGGCATACCTAAATCAACTATATTTAAAAAGACACACAGCACAGACAGCTGATAGACAGACTTCATCTTTGTCACCGATATGCCACATGCCGGTAGAGATTTCTATCCGCGTGGGGCGTGAGTGCGGTAAATAATTAAACCACAAACAAATAATTGGGGCGAGCCTGAGCGAGCCCCACACTAGCGAGTTGTGTGGGGCGATCACGGTATATATATAATTATATTATGTATACTTACGTATTCCGTATATATGAATGTTCTAATTTAGCGCATCAGTGCAATATTACCCTCGTGCCCCATCGAATCGACCTCAACTACATATCGCATGCGCACGAACCGACGAACCATAATTTCACACCAACTTATAGCGTCTGCTTCGAATACCTTTCCTATGCAGGAACAATCAGGTTCTACTAACTCCTCTGACAGTAAGAGAAAACCGTAAGGAATCAACGAGATAGAGCTCGCCGCGCGTCGGAGACAGCGGCACAGTAAGAAGAGCGGTTGAGAAAGCGCAGAGTGAGAGATAGTGCTAAAAGAGCTGCGGAAACCGAAGATCAGCGACTGCAGCCAGGCTTGCAAGGCTCAGTGCCATTTCATGTGCGTATGTACATTAAAGCGTCAATCATCAACTTCACATTCCTATTCCATTCTGCACACGCTCAGGCTCGCCCCAAACCATGTTCTGCATGTCACTAGTTATATTCATGAGGAATGTTGACCCTTTACTATTTGCACTTTACCGTGCACCATTGACTGGGTATCCTCATCATGACGTACCATGAGAGCTAGTACACCTGCACTGCATGAACCAACATCCTTCACTAAAATTCCTGGACAGCCATGCTCTGCACAGGACTTGATTTGATCATAATACTAGCTACATCCTGTATGTACTGCCCAACAAAGCTATGTACACTTGCAAAAGAACCTCTGTAGCTAGCTAGAACTGCATCATGCATGCATGTGGTTCAGTGGTTCACCTGGTCACGGAAATTAACACTGATCTTGAATCAAGTGCTTAAACTGTGTTGAGAATTTGATCAGACAATAATTATTAATCTATGGTAAAGGATCAACAATCTTTTTGTGACTCTCAGCCACTGTCATAAATTTAAAAAACTCAACATTTGTTGTGGTGTGTGTGTAAAAGACATTTGTGTGCAATCATGGCATTGTAAATTAGAGGGACCTGGTGACATAATTGCACAGCTGCAGTAAAATCGTTTTTTTTTAGCTGGTAACATATCTCTTGCAAGTCTTCATACAAGTCCACAGCTCTGTCCAGCCCAGCACCCAGTGTGGCTGCTTCTGGATCAGTGGCTTTGTCTTCCTCACTCCATTTGAGCAGCTTGGTGTCTGCAAGAGACAACTGCTGTACCACTGACACAAAGTCAGGACGACTGGAGGGCTCAAGGTGCCTGCATACAGGGTAATTTGGCTGAATATTAAATCATAGATTATTGAGCATGTACGTAGTAGCTCTATAATCTATGATTAAATACAATACCTCATCCCTTCAGCATAGTGCCCCCCCCGTCTTTGACTTATCACCTTTGATACGTTCATAATTTCTACCCAAACCATGCCCATTGGCTTTTGTGGGAGAATCCCGTAATTTACCACAAGATTCTTCAAATCTCACCAGCAATCCATCATGAGCATGTAGATTGCTCTTGGACAGCCAGTAGGAGGGGGAAGGCGAACTCCTTTGTCGATCAGCTTAATGCAATCCTGGTTTGTGTACTGTTCAAATGGCTTGTATCCAAGACTCCATATCTCGTACATGACACAACCAAAGCTCCACACATCACTGGCAGTGGAGTACTTCTTGTAGTGGAGGGCCTACCATGAAATACCTAACATCGATTCAAGTATTAGTCTTGCAGCATATAAATACACCTCTGGGGCTGTCCACTTCACTGGAATTTTCCCTCCATGAGAAACGTAGTAGTTAGTATCAGCAAGGTCATGTGACATCCCAAAATCAGCGATCTGTAGAGGATAAAAAGTGTTAATGTACACTTAAATTAATAGAAGCTTTCTTTACTTTGCAGGCTCCATCTTCAGACACTAGAATATTCCTAGCTGCCAGATCTCTGTGGACAAATAACTTGTTTGAAAGATAGTTCATTCCAGAGGCTACTTGACGACAGTAGCTAAGCAGAGTGTGGGGAAGATCGGCATCAATCTTGACCTCTGAACTTGGCCTGTGGGAATGGAAGTAAGAATGATAATAATCTCTCTATTGCATGCCTTGTTAGGCCACAGACCCATATCCAGTTTGTCAATATTAGTGTCACATTCTTAGCTTTTCAATGTTATGTTTTTGGTGTGTGTGATAAGGCTACAGAAAACTCACTCTGAGAGTACACTATGCAGCACTCCTCTCAGATCTCCTTTGGGAAGAAGCTCAATTACCAGCATTACCTAAGAGAATTGAAAGTTGTCTTTTCGAGACTCAGCTCAGATAGCAATCAACAATAAACAAACACTCACCGGTTCTCCAACAGTGATCACTCCATAGAGCTTGACGACATTGGGGTGGGAGAACTGTCCCATGATGGCTGCCTCCTGGAGGAACTTGACCTTGTCTTCCTCTGAGGCTCCTTCTTTGAGAGTCTTTACAGCCACGATAATTTTGTCCTTTGAACCCGGTGCAGTCCACTCTCCTTGGTGCACCATACCGAATTGTCCTGCTCCCAACAAATCAGTTATCCTAGATAAGCATGTTAAGTGTAAGGCCATGTATTGCAATAGACTACTGTAACAGTGGAACCCCTTTATAAACTTAAAGACATCCCTTAACATAAGGATACCTCTCTTAATCGGGATACTATCATGGATCCCAGCTAGACAGGATTTGTGTACAAAATTACCCCTGGAAAGAGATCACCTCAATATTTAATCAGAACACTTTTGGCTGTCCCAAGGAAGCCTGCAACTATTATTACTTAGAGGTTTCACTGTAGTGTGACTGAACAAACTAACTTGATAGAATCTCTAGTGAAGTTGTTGATCCTAATTTGTGAGAGCTGGCTGTACAGTGCGTCCTCATTTGTGGCTGGTACCATGTAGATGTCTTCATTGTAGCTAGTACTCTATAATACAATGGAACATGGACGTCACATGGAATTAAAATTTACGTAACAAGGAGTTCACATGAAGTCACACAGTTTACTCACTATTTCTGTTGGTGAGAGAGCAGTTTCATAAGGGGATGATAGCCCACTCACTGCTGGGGTATCATAGGCAGTGGCATAGACAGGTGCATCTGCATGGTGCTTTTCCTGTGAACGTTTAATATGGGAAATGTCATTGTGAGCAAAATAATGACTATTATTATTCACAACACTTTCAATGTTACTATAACAATATATAAACTGTTGAACTGTTGATGCTGAACTCTACACTCAGAATTGAAAGAATTTTCCGACAGTTGTACTCATGTCAAGTTAGTTTCAATGTATTATCAGAGCATGGTGTGGAATGAAGTACTTGTATTGTTATTCTAGTGTCACCTGAGTAGGTTGCATTGTATCTTCCCATTGTGGACTTCGCTTGGTAGTGAGTAATCATGCCCCAACTCTTCTCTCTAACGTTAGGATACCATTGTGCTTTTTTTGAATACATGTACACATACTACTGTTACCTGGGCCTGCTCTGCAACATAGGCATAGCTGGCATTGCTGAAGCTTTCACTTTCATTAGGAATGTTCAAATGAATATTTGTGTTGCTAGTATTAGCTGTAGCAATGGAGAAAACTCTGGAATGTAATCATGGAATCTGTGTAGTGTAAACAGCCATGGTTGAGGTAATCAGTTTACAATACTTATGGCATAAAATTAAATGGTTGGTTTTTATACAATGTTTATATTGATCATTCAATGTGTAGCAACAGTACACATTTCCAGGCTCCCCAATCTTTTTAACGTACTTAGGAGGGCCAGGGAACAAGGCTAGCAAATACATGTAGTATAAACCCATGTGTGAATGTTGTGCTGTTTATTTGAGCTTGTGTTTCATTCATCAGTTAGAGTGTTTGCTTACCATCGTACAAAGCATTATTGTATCCATGTACACTCTCTTTTCTGTCATTGACCTTTAGTGACCTCTTCTGACCTCTCTTGATGACAAGCAGTGATAATATGATCACCACTGCTACGACAGCAATAACCACTATCAGACCACCAACAACCCCACCCATAACTGGGGCAATGATGCTTGATGATGATGGTTCTGGATTTGTTGCAGAAATCATGTGGCCTTGTGTTGCCAAAGGAGACTTGGTAGTAGCATTAGCAGGTGAATCTATGTTGTCAGTATTAGTGGACATAGTAGGTTCAGTGGTAAGTGAGTCAGTGGCAGCACCAGTAGACGTAGGCGAATTGGAGAAAGTAGGGGATGAATCAGTAGATGATGTACCTGTAAACAAAATTAATACACACCAGTACTGTAGTTACATGGCTGCTGGTGCATGCTTACCATTGTTACCAACAATAAACCAGAGAAACCGAAGACCTCTCTGCACCACTGGAACACTGGGCACAGTTGAACCCACAGACAAAGTTAGTCCACCCTTGCCAATTAATACAGTGTTCACCCTATACTCTGATAGTGCATCAGCAAATCCTAGCAGCTTGGCTTCATGAGTGTTTCCCTGTGCTGATTCAGTCACTCCAAAGGTAAAATTCATAGGCAGATCAAAACTTCCAATTAGTGATACATCACATTGACATTTGACCTGACCTCCACTGCCACTTAGACAGTTTGCACTACCCATTGAGGGACTACTTCGAATAATATAATTATGTATTATTGATCATAAAATTGCTTCCAGCATCTTCTAAGATCAAAATTGTCCAGTTGAACATAGGTTGACCACTCCCAGCACTACCGCTGTATCTATAGCAGTACTCTATGGCAGTCACTGGACCAGAGCAGTTGGCACCCAAATTTGGAACACGATAGATATGTAATGAATCACCATCAGTTTCAGCAGTCTCAATATTACGATTTCTCTCACTTGATATGTAGCGTAAACTCTCAATTAACGGCCGAGGTTTGCGCCTGGCTTCATAACTCCTGTTTGGAACACTTCTAGAAGCCAGCTCAAAGTTCTATATAACGGCCATTTACTCCTTCAAGCTGCTGTGCAGTTAAAAACTCTCTCATACTAACGACTTCTGAGTTATGGTCACGAAAAGGACCCCTAGTCCATCCTCGATTATCGTCCACCAACATCAATCGTCGGCCGCCCATACATTTTTCTATTCACGATTATCGGCTGAACCGTTAAAATGTGTTATAACTATTTATCAGTACCATGTACCAGCACATGCACAATACAAAAGCATACCACTTCAATTTTTGGACGAGTTGAACTTGTAATTTTGACGACCATTTCCTACCAAACTTGTGATTTTGACGACCATTACTCGCCAAAAATGCCGCCCGTCAATTTTAGGGCTGAGAGGAGATGAGAAACGAGTAATTGATTTGGAGTGGCCTTATCATACTTGTGACTAGCATGATAATTATTAGCATGCTACAGTACGGACTGTTTGTGTGATCAAGACAACTATACGATAGTGAACAAGTCACATGGAGATTAGGAGAATCAAGTTTAGTGTATGGTAAAGGATCGACAATGTTGCTCACATCTAACCTAGTTGCAATGAAATGGAGGATACTAGGTCAGTAGGTGGTTACAAAATAGCTCTGTTGCAAGTCTTTGTACAAGCCCACAGCTTTGTCCAGCCCCGCCCCCAGTGTGGCTGCCTCAGGATCAGTGGCTTTGTCTTTCTCACTCCATTTGAGCAGCTTGGTGTCCGGAAGAGATAACTGCTGTACCACTGACACAAAGTCAGGACGACTTGAGGGATCAGGGTGCCTATTAAATACAGAGGCTATTGGATAATAGCTATGAAATACTAGATTTTAGCTCTTACCAGCAGTTCATCATGAGCTGGTAGATTTTTCTTGGACACCCAGGAGGTGGGGCAAGACGCAGTCCTTTGTTTATCATAAGCTGTACACATTTCAGATTTGTGCTATCTTCAAATGGTTTGTGTCCAAGACTCCAAATCTCATACATGACACAACCAAAGCTCCACACATCACTGGCAGTGGAGTACTTCTTGTAATGTAGCGCCTACAGTGTGGTACAATTACTTAAAAACATTACCAAATATGGCTACTTGCATACCTCTGGTGCAGTCCATTTCACAGGAATTATTCCTCCATGTGAGATGTAGAAGTTAGTGTCATCAAGATCACGTGACATTCCAAAGTCAGCAATCTATGACAAAATCAAAAGTTGCTACAAAATAAATGCATCATTTTTTCCTAACCTTACAAACATCATCTTCAGATACTAATATGTTCCGGGCTGCCAGATCTCTGTGGACAAATGATTTATTTGAAAGATAGTTCATTCCAGAGGCTACTTGACGACAGTAGCTCAGTAGAGTGTGGGGAAGATCAGCATCAATCTCAAACTCATAGTCAGATCTAAATATCAGTGGAAGGATAACGCTAGTGCAGATATTCGGAGTCAGTCACTTACTGTGAGTGTACACTACACAGTAGCTCTCTCAGATCTCCTTTGGGAAGAAGTTCAATAATCAACATTATCTAAGTACCAAAAAAATACTTTGATTACTTTATGTTGCCCCTACACACAAGACAATATTATACTCACTGGTTCTCTTTCAGTGACCACTCCATAGAGCTTGACAATATTGGGGTGGGAGAACTGTCCCATGATGGCTGCCTCCTGGAGGAACTTGACCTTGTCTTGCTCACCAGCTCCTTCTTTGAGTATCTTCACAGCTACCTCAATCTTATTCTCTGACGTTGCTGCCTTCCACTCTCCTTGGTGGACCTTGCCGAACTGACCTGCTCCCAACAGCTTTGTCAATCTTAATTGTGAGGGGAAATTGCTTCGTTCTGTGAATTGAAAACGGTTTGCATTCATGATCAACTAACTTGATAGAGTCTCTTGTAAAGTGGTTTATCTTAATCTGTGATAGTTGGCTGTAAAGTGCATGTTCATTTGTAGCTGGGACCATGTAGATGTCTTCATCTTCAATTTCAGGAGCACTCTACGAAGAATTGATAAACAATGTACAGCTGCAATGGATCCGATCTTATGATATCTAGCTACAGCTTACATTTAAAGTTTGGGTCTCTGGTACTTCATAAGTTGTTGCATACACCTCTTCACTTGTACCCTGTCATATGTAACGATTGTAGGACAAGGAATACTTTCTTTCACATTTCTGTTAATTGCATGTACATTAACACTGTACCTCATAATGTATTTCTGCTGATCTCATGCTAAAGCCTTTAGTCAAGATTGGCAGTGTATAATCCTGTGGTAATGTTTCCACCTACAGCATGCATCATATGACTTGGTATCTGTAGTATCAACGATCTCTTTATTATAATAAACCTTGGTCTGTTCTGTGATGCTATTATAGACAGCAGTGCTGAATCTCTCACTCTCATCAGCTGGGATATTGATGTCCAAACATGTGCTGGCTTGTTTAAAAGTGCCACCAGCTGCATGTAGAGAGTGAGAGACTACAATGAACTTAGCAGGAAATGTGCTTTATTGTGTACGTGCCCCCACATGGCTTTAGGAAGTCTCACATGTCAGATTGACAATAAACACTCCATGAGTTTGTACTGAACGATCTGGTTGTGAGACCACAGCTAGCAATGTAAACTGATACCATATAATTGTGTAGATCAGAATTGCCCAGGCTATATATAGTACAATGCAGCTACCAATTTGGGCATTTTGTGTGCCTGTTTCCTTACCTACATCATACATAGCATTGTCATATGCTAGTAGACCAATATTATTGTTTGGCTCCACTTTATGAGACTTCTCTCGACGTTTTCTGACCAGTAGAGGCACAACAATTATCACTAATGTAATGACAATAATCACCACAAAGCCTCCCACAGCTCCACCCACGGCATAGGGAATGATGCTCGAGATTTCTTGTAAAGTTGAAGCAACCGTAGCTATTCCTTCATGGTTATTGTCTGTACTTAGTGAGCTTGTAGTACTGCGATCCTGAATTCCTTGATCAGTAAATTTTGTAGTTGCTTGGTTCAGTGAGCTTGTAGTATGGTGATTGGTAGTACTTATTAGATCAATCTCTTGATCACCTGTAGTTGTTGGATTTGATGAGCTTGTGGTATTGTGATCAATTATTGGTAAGCTTGTGGTACTGTGATCAATTGGTAAGCTTGTTGTATTTACTATTGGAGGGGGTGCATCTGTATCATCAAAACAAAGTGGCATGATCAAAAAGCCAATAATTACTATAGATGGCTGGTTCATGCATGGTTGATGTTTTCGAAGACAAAGCTACAACCACCACATGGCCATATGATTAGAATATCACACTATATTATATCTAATAACATAATGGAAAGTTGTGAATCGACAACTGAAGGAATCAAGTGATCGACAGAATAGCATGCATCACATGCATGGAACTTACCAATAACAAACCATAGCATACGTAGTCCTAGCTGTACTCCTTCTGGCTTGTACAGAGTGGAGCTCACAGATATAGTTTGGCCTGCGGATGGAATGAGCAATGTATCTACTCTATACTCAGGCTGTGATGGAAAAAACCCCAGTAGTGTGGCTCCACGAGTATTTCCTTGAGCTGATTCAGTCACTCCAAAGATGAAATTATTCATTTGAAGATTGAAACCACTGATGTACTCTCTGTCACAGCATTCGGCTTGTGCTATACCCGTGTCCATACAGTCAGCTCCACTTAACAAATCTGGATGACTTTCAATGGTAATAATCCTAGCTATTGTGAAGACAGCAGTCTCTTCTAAAATCAACACTGTCCAGTTAAAAACAGCCTCTCCTAGTCCTATTGTGTTATATTGATAGCAAAACTCTATAGCAGTCACCTCTCCGTAACATTCAGCATTCAGATTCTGAACACGATACAAGTTTATCACTCCACTGGCTGAAGTAGCAGTCAGCACGTTGCTCTCGTAGTCTCTCACACTTGGGATATATCTCTTCCCATGCTCATCCTCTTGAGAGCAGGTCCAGAAATACTGAGCAACACCTATCATGGCAACAAATTTGACTCTGTCAGTATGACTCATAAATACAGACAATAATAATATATTATATTATTAATAGATCTATCCTATGCAGCAAACACACATACAGCTTAAAATGTACCTGTTTCAATCAAGAGAGTGGCACACAGAATGGGTAGATAAGCAGCTTTCATCATAAATAGTAGGAGTACATCTGGCTATAAGTTTACTAATGTGATAACATAATTTCTATGACTCACAAAGACTTAGACTAGATGTGCATAGTAATTTTTGCTGAGCTGTCAATGCTAAACCTACAAATTACCCATAATTAGTGACATACCAATGATGTCACTGCTATGCTATAATTGATGTTTGCTGCCACAGTGCAATCATGTGCAAAATGAAGGATAGTATATAAGCCTTCTGGTTATTTCAAGCATGCAAAGAATTGTCCTAATGTAATATTCAAATATCAATGTGCACGTATTATTTTGACTAGGTGCTGTTGATGGCTGGCTGCATAATTGATGGCTGCATGAATCATTGAGCCACATGATGCTATAGCATGTATTGTAGCTGTATCTATGCTGAGAAGTTAAGAGAATGCCATGTTTTAGTGTATGGTAAAGGGTCAACATCGACATTTACATAAAATTAATATTCAGTAAAGGGTTACAGTGCAACTTTGTAAATTAGAGGAATCTAGTGACACAATTACACAACAATGAAAACATTATTTTTAGTTGGTTGCATATCTCTGTTGCAAGTCCTTGTACAAGTCCACAGCTTTGTCCAGCCCTGCTCCCAGTGCGGCTGCCTCAGGATCAGTGGCTTTATCTTCCTCACTCCATTTGAGCAGTTTGGTGTCTGGAAGAGACAACTGCTGTACCACTGACACAAAGTCAGGACGACTTGAGGGATCTGGATGCCTATCGAATACAGAGGTTTCTAAATAATGCAGTTAGCTATGCAATACTAGATTTTAACTCTTACCAGCAGTCTATCATGAGCTTGTAAATTTTTCTTGGACACCCAGGAGGTGGGGCAAGACGTATTCCTTTGTTTATAAGCTGTACACATTTCAGATTTGTGCTATCTTCAAATGGTTTGTGTCCGAGACTCCATATCTCATACATGACACAACCAAAGCTCCACACATCACTGGCAGTGGAGTACTTCTTGTAATGAAGTGCCTATAGTGTGGTATCATTACTTCAAAAGATTACCATTGGTATATGAATACCTCTGGTGCAGTCCATTTGACAGGAATTATTCCTCCCTGTGAGATGTAGTAGCTAGTGTCTTCAAGATCACGTGACATTCCAAAGTCGGCAATCTATGACAAAATTAAAAATTATCTACAAAATAAATATATCATTAAATTTTTTTCCTAACCTTACAAACATCATCTTCAGAAACTAACGTGTTCCGGGCTGCCAGATCTCTGTGGACGAATAATTTATTTGAAAGATAGTTCATTCCAGAGGCTACTTGACGACAGTAGCTTAGTAGAGCGTGGGGAAGATCAGCATCAATCTCAAACTCATAGTCGGATCTAAATATCAGTGGAAGGATAACGCTAGTGCAGATATTCGGACTCAGTCACTTACTGTGAGTGTACACTACACAGTAGCTCTCTCAGATCTCCCTTGGGAAGAAATTCAATAATCAACATTATCTAAGTACCAAAAAATCAAATATTTAAGTTGCTACTGCATATGAGACAATACTATGCTCACTTGTTCTCCTTCAGTGACCACTCCATAGAGCTTGACGACATTGGGATGGGAAAACTGTCCCATGATGGCTGCCTCCTGGAGGAACTTGACCTTGTCTTGCTCACCAGCTCCTTCTTTGAGTGTCTTCACAGCTACCTCAATCTTATTCTCTGACGTTGCTGCCTTCCACTCTCCTTGGTGGACCTTGCCAAATTGACCTACTCCCAACAACTTTGTCAACCTTAATTGTGAGGGGAAATTGCTTTGTTCTGTGAATTGAAAACAGTTTGTATTCGTGATCAACTAACTTTATAGAGTCTCTTGTAAAGTGGTTTATCTTAATCTGTGATAGTTGGCTGTAAAGTGCATGTTCATTTGTAGCTGGGACCATGTAGATATCTTCATCTTCAATTTCAGGAACACTCTATGAAGAATCAGTTACAATCGATCTTATCTTGTGATAATATTATTATCAAGCTACAACTTACATAGTAAGTTTGGTTCCCTGGAGCTTCATATGTGGTTGCATACACCCGTTCACTAGTATTCTGTCAGTGTATTTAGTATAATGTAGTACAAAGAATATTATTTTTTTATTTCACATACATCTACGTTAATTGCATGTACACTAATAAGCTAAAGATAATGCACCTCATAATGAGTTTCTGCTGATCTCATGCTAAAACCTTTGGTTGAGACTGGCAGTGTATAATCTTGTGGCAATATTTCCACCTATAGCATGAATACAGCATGATATCTGTAGCATCGACGATCTCTTTACTACGATAATAAACCTTGGTCTGTTGTGTGATGTTATCATAGACGACAGTGCTGAACCTCTCACTCTTGTTAGCTGAAATATTGACATCCAAATTTGTGCTGGCTTGTTTAAAAGTGCCATTAGATCCACCAGCTGCATGTAGAGAGTGAGAGACTACAAAGATAAACTTAGCAGGAGATATTATGTGCATGCATGATTGAAGCCCCATAGGCTTCAGCCAGTCTCGCAAGTGAGACCGATACCCTCCATAGCTTACATGACGATAAACATTTCATGAGTTTATACTGAAAGAACTATAAGGCTGCAGGAGGGAGTAATCTGATTGTGAGACTCAATTTGCTTACAATATAAACTGATATTGTGTAGATCAGAATTGGCCAGGCTATATATAGCACAGCTACCAATTTGGGCATTTCATGTGCCTGTTTCCTTACCTACATCATACAAAGCATTGTTGTATGTTAGTAGACCAACTTTATTGTTCGAGTCCAATTTATGAGACTTCTCTCGACGCTTTCTGACCAATAGAGACACGATCACCATTAATATGATCACAATAATCACTACAAGACCCCCCACAGCTCCACCCATGGCATAGGGAAGGATTCCTGCAGTTTCTTGCACTATGGTTCCTTTAGTAGTTGTCATTTGAATACTTGTCATTGATTCTGGATTGTGTGTACCATCTGAGCTTGGTGAGCCAGTTGTGTTAGGATCAGTTGCTACACTAGTGGCATCACCAGGAAAGCTTGTAATTGTCAGCTCCAAATCAGATTCTAAGATGGGAAATGTGACAAGTTACAGTTGTTGGGTGTTCAGCTTTGCAGTAACTGTTGACACTTTCAGAGGTTAAACTATCACCATGCATGTAATATCAGGTCAATAACACTGCTGCACAAATATCATATGTACTGCACATTACATCCACCATGATACATACACGCACATAATATACTGGTTACACTAGCAAGTCATAGCAAGTGTCATGCATGAATGTATAATAAAGAATATATAGCTATAGAAAAGCTTACCAATAACAAACCAGAGCATGCGCAGACCTCTTTGTAATCCTCCACTTGGCTTGGACAGAGTAGAACCCACAGACAAAGTGTTAATCTGTCCTTTGTCAATTTGTATTGTATAAACTAAATAATCTGGCTGTACATTGAATGTAGCATCATCAAAAAACCCCAACAGTGTGGCCCCAGCAGTGTTTCCCTGCGCCGATTCTGTCACTCCAAAGACAAAATTTGTTGGTAGATCAAAGCCTTCGATGTATTTTCTGTCGCAACATATAGCCTCCCCTCCATCAATATTCCTGCACTCTACTTCTTCACTTAAAGAACTAGGATGACTTTCAAGAATGTAAATTTTCATCACATTGAAGACATTAGCCTCTTCAATGATTAGCACTGTCCAGTTAAAAACTGCCTCCCCCAATGCAGCAGTATTGTATCTATAACAGTACTCTATGGCAGTCACTTCTCCATAACACATAGCATTCAGATTTTGAACACGATACACGTTTATCACACCTCCAGCTGTACGATTAGTCAGTACGTCATCTGGATAATCTCTCACACCTGGGATGTACCTCTCCCCATACTCATCTGGTATAGAACAGTTCCACTGATACTGAGCAACACCTGCCATAAACAATTATTGTGAATAAAATTGAGTTAGCCAGCCCAGACCAGTTTAATATAACCGTGATGGCTCAGCCACGGTAGCTAATGCAGTTTGAATTGAATTTGTCCAGTGCAGCTTACCTGTTTCAATCAAGATAGTAGCACACAGAATGAGTGGATAAAGAGACTTCATCTTAAAATGTAGCAGTAGCTATGATTCTAGCTGCTAATAATAATTATTGCTAAGTCTGGCTGTTGGTACTGTGACATTTTTGCTGAGCTGGCACTATGGTCTAATACGAGTGATGTCATGCCGGTGTGCGCACACGAGATCAACTTGCCCAGTTATTGTTTCCATGTACCATGCACAAACAAAGTATCCCCGACATGGTGTGTACTATGACACACAGTGGGAGTGCACCTGAATCAATTTCCTTTTTGAAACTCGTAGTAATTATCTTCATGTGACCAGAGTTAGTGAGATCATGACAAAAATAATAGCATCAAATAAGCAATATCAATGAGAGCATATTCAGTGAGTATGTGGTAAAGTGTCACTATAAAACAATCTTTAACATAGGCGTAGGAAGATATTGAAGGTTGGGGGGGCTCAATATGTAATCGCGTGTGAAATTTTTGACCACGCCCATTTTTTTGCATGATCGAAGCTACTGTGAATGTGCAGCCAAGGGTTTCTCGATGAAAGAACAAACAGTAAGTCAAGTAGAGTAAATGTGGCAGCTACCTATTCACATAATGACTCATCATAAGGCCTAGTAGGGCTTAAAGTCTGTATTGTGACAATACTAGGCTGGAGATTAAGGGGGGCTCTGCCCTCCTTTCCAAAATATTGGGGGGCTATAGCCCCCCTAGCCCCCTTGGTTCCTACGCCTATGTTTAAACAATTATGTAAATTATACACTTGCTACGTTTACTATTAGATCTAGTTGGCTGTTGGTTACATAATCAGTGCAAGTCCTTGTACGCTTTGTCTAGCCCTGCCCCAAGTGTGGCTGCCTCAGGATCAGTTTTTGGTTGAGATTGGCGGTATATAATCTTGTGCAGGCTGCAATGTTCCCACCTATTATATATATAATATAATGTGAGATTTGCAACCTACAACAATTGACTTTTAACCTTGCAATCAGTCTCTTCCATATCATAGATATTAGTGGCAAAGCTCTCACTATCCGTATTAATTAGCTGGTATGTCAAAACTTGTGGTTGTATATTTAACAGTGCCATATGCTAACGTTGGTAGACCACTATTGTTGTTTGACTCCACTTTATGAGACTCATGTTGACTTCTCTTGATAAGGAAAGTCACAATAACTACCACTAATATAATCATAATAATCATTACAAGACCCCCCACAGCTCCACCCACAGCATAAGGAATGATGCCTTCAGTTGTTGCAAAGTAGAAGTAACAAAATCTTCAGTAGTTCTTCTTGGAATACTTGTCCTTGAATCTTGATTATGCATATGTGTACTTGCAGGGCTTAGTGAGCTCACTGTATGATCATTGTGTGTACTTGCTGAGTTTGAAGTGTTTGTTGTAATGTGATCAGTTATTCCTTCATCATATGTATTTGCTGTGGTTAAGACATTTGTGGTAGTATAACCAATTCCTTGATTGTGTGTACTTGTTAGATCTGGCAAGCTTGTGGTATCATCCTTGATTTCCCGATCTTCAGGATCGCGTGTACTTGCTGAGATTGGAGTGTTTGTAGTTACTGTACTAAGATCAATTTCTCCACCACCTGGAGTTATTGGATTTGATGAACTTGTGGCCATGGTTGTGTAATCGATTGCTAAGCTTGTTGTATCAGTTAGAGGGGATGCCCCTGTAATCATTCATGTAGAAAGTGGCATGACCAAGTAAAACTTTTAGCCATGTAATAATATAATTAGAATATCACACTTCAGCACCGATGCACCCGCCAGCTGCATAGGATTCACAGATTAAATGAAGTGTATGGTAAAGTTGTGAATTAACAATAGTTACTGTCATTGCTATAACCTCAAACAAGGCCTTCCCATGTTTTTCAACATTTTTCATGTGAAATGTTGAAAAACATGGTTCGAGGCTACATCATGTGCACCTACCGTAATATTCAGGGAATCAAGTGTACTGAATAGCATCACATGCATGGAGCTTACCAATTACAAACCAGAGCATGTGTAGACCTCTTTGTACCCAGTGTTCGGCCTGATTAGAGTAGAACCCATAGCTATAGTTTTCCATGCAGCAGAAATGAGCAATGTGTGTACTATATACTCCAGGTTGTGATTCAAAAAATCCCAATAGTGTGGCTCCGTGAGTGTTTCCCTGAGCTGATTCAGTCACTCCAAAAACAAAATTATTCGTTTGAAAATTGAAGCTACTGATGTACTCTCTCTCACAGCATTCAGCCTGCCCCATACCAGTGTCCATACAGTCGGCTCCACTTAAAGAATCGGGATGACTTTCAATGACAATAATCGTAGTTATTGTGAAGAAGTTAGTCTCTTCAATAATCAGTACTGTCCAGTTAAAAGCAGGCTCCCCTGGTACGATCGTATTGTATCGATAGCAGAACTCTATAGCAGTCACTTCTCCATGGCATTCTGTGTTCAGATTCTGAACACGATACACATGTATCTCACATCCATTTGTTATAACAGTCAGCACATTGCTCTCGTAGTCTCTCACACTTGGGATGTACCTCTCTCCATGCTCACCATCTTGAGAGCAGGCCCACTGATACTGAGAAACACCTATGCCATGGCAAGAAAAAAATGACTCAGTTGAATCATGCTGCTTCAGGGCAGTAAAACTTTTAGTCAACTCAGTATATACCTGTTTCAATCAAGATAGTGATACAACATATTATTGTGCTGAGTAGATTAAGAAATTTCATTGTAATGGCAGAGTAGTACATGTACGCACAGTCTGGATAAGTTTATAAATTCTGTGCATGGTCTTATGTTTGCATGTTTTTGTGTAATATTTGCTGAGCTGGTGATGTCATGCCTCACTTCATTATAGCTAGCTATCGCTGGGTGATGCATTAGGTGGCTCAATCAATGAATGTTATGTAGCCAGCAATAGTCACTGGTTACAATATAATAATCTTGGCTCAATTTATGTGAGGGTTCAATTAGATCATCATAGTATTAACATGAATGAGAATGCTGAATGGTAAAGGGTCAACAATATTGAGGAATCTAGTGACATAATCGCACAACAATTATTATTAGTTGGTTACATATCTCTGTTGCAAATCTTTGTACAAGTCTACTGCTTTGTCTAGCCCCGCCCCCAGTGTGGCTGCCTCTGGATCAGTGGCTTTGTCTTCCTCACTCCATTTGAGCAGCTTGGTGTCTGGAAGAGACAACTGCTGTGCCACTGACACAAAGTCGGGACGACTGGATGGCTCAGGATGCCTGCATACAGTGTCAATAGTATTATATTGCAGTATTCTCAAATCCCCAGATCCCTTCAGCATATAATATTATAGTGGGCTCTGACTTTGACTTATCAACTAGATGTGCATGGTGATAAAGTCCACCCAAACTATGCCTTCCCAATATGCATTCCTTAAGCTTTTCTTGGGGAGAGCCCTGTAATTTGACACAAATCTCACCAGCAGCCGATCATGAGTTTATAGATTGCTCTTGGACACCCAGTAGGAGGGGGAAGACGAACTCCTTTGTCGATCAGCTTAATACAATCCTGGTTTGTGTACTGTTCAAATGGTTTGTGTCCGAGACTCCATATCTCATACATGACACAACCAAGGCTCCACACATCACTGGCAGTGGAGTACTTTTTGTAGAGGATGGCCTGTACAAAAACTACATAATTGCTTTAATTTGTCTGCAAAATACAAACATACCTCTGGGGCAGTCCACTTCACTGGAATTTTTCCTCCATGAGCGACGTAGTAGTTGGTATCAGCAAGGTCACGTGACATCCCAAAGTCAGCAATCTGTAGGCAGAAAAAGATGTTAACATACACAATTAGCCCTAGTATTCTTGCCTTGCAAACACCATCTTCAGACACCAGAATATTCCTAGCTGCCAGATCTCTGTGGATAAATAACTTATTTGAAAGATAATTCATTCCAGAGGCTACTTGACGACAGTAGCTAAGCAGAGTGTGGGGAAGATCAGCATCAATTTTGACCTCTGAACTTGGTCTGTGGGAGTGGAAAGAGCATGACCAATGAATACAATAATTAAATACATTCTTCAAAACAAATCATCAAAGCTTACTATACCACAAGTAGCTGCTTGTAGTGATTGTGTGATTATGTTCAAAGTGATGTACAATTCACTGTAAATTTAAAAACTTACTCTGAACGCACACTACACAGCACTTCTCTCAGATCTCCTTTGGGTAGAAGTTCAATAAGCAGCATTACCTAAGGGAATTGAAAATAGATGTCTTCAGAGATGATTTCCCACAACAAATAAGTCTTTAAAGGAACAAACTTACAGGTTCTCCTTCAGTGACCACTCCATAGAGCTTGACGACATTGGGGTGGGAGAATTGTCCCATGATGGCTGCCTCCTGGAGGAACTTGACCTTGTCTTCCTCTGAGGCTCCTTCTTTGAGAGTCTTTACGGCCACATTTATTTTATCCTTTGAACCTGGTACAGTCCATTCCCCTAAGTGGACGTTACCGAACTGGCCAGCTCCCAACAGCTCAGTTAACCTAATAAGGAGGGTAATGTATAATAGTTATGAGGCCTTGTATTCATCAAGACAACAGACAACAATTGATTCCCTATACAAGGACATCCCTGATTCAAGTAATGACATTCTAGGGCCTAGCAAAGAGGAGATGTGTACAATGTCCCCCTAAAATGAGGACATACGAGTCCACAATAGAGAGGCTTCACCATAGTGAACTAACTTGATAGAATCTCTAGTAACATTGTTGA
Organism: Stappiaceae bacterium; assembly: GCA_964291365.2. GTDB lineage: Bacteria > Pseudomonadota > Alphaproteobacteria > Rhizobiales > Stappiaceae > JBDWFY01. Next base: position 63,772 of record OZ220042.1, on the reverse strand, counting down.
TCTTAATCTGTGACAGCTGGCTGTATAGTGCATCTTCATTTGTAGCTGGCACCATGTAAATATCCTCAGTCCCCTGCAAAGGAACAGGGACATCATTTTATTTCAAATATATATTATTAAACTTTGAAGTCATGCAGTTTACTCACTATTTCTGTTTGTGACAGAGAGGTTTCATAAGCTACTGGATTTTCATAGGCCAATGCACACACTGATGCAATATGGGGGGTTTCCTATAGTATTGAAAAATGTATTATTCACAGCACTTTCAGTGTTATCAAGGGCTTACTGAGCCACTAAAGCCAATGTCTCAATGTGCCCTTGATGTTACTATACATAAAGTGTATCATGCCCTAAGCTGTTGATGCTGAACTTTACCATGACCCAGAACTGAAACAGCTGTACGAGCCATGGTAGCTAAGCTTCATTGTATTGTTGAGCATCGTATTATATGGAGTTGATTGTTGTGCATTGTGTATCACTATCCTAGAGGACAATAGTACAGTACCTGCTTGGTGTGCATCTTTCCATTGTGAATTTCATCTGGTATTGAATAATCATGTCCTATCTGAAGTATAATAACATTAGGAAAAACTTTAAAGTCTTCTGTTTACACTTATTGATATTGTACCTGGGTTTGTTCAGCAACATAGTCATAGCTCACGTTACTGAGGTCCACACTCCCACCGGGGACATCCAAATGTATTTTTAAGTTGCTTGGATCACTGTCAGTGCCAGCTGTAGTAATAGAAGAGAGTTGGAGTGATTCATGGGATTTGGAAATATGCAAATGGTTATGATTGAGGTACTTGTTTACACAGCTTGTATTGTTGTATGGGTTGTTAGATAAGTGTTAGTAATACAGCACACACACAACAAACAATATCTACTTATTCAAGCAACTTTTTTCTGAACTACATTTTGGAATTGGTATGACTTTTTGCTTACCACTGTACAAAGCATTGTTGTATGCCTGTAGACTGACTTTCCCTTCATCCATCATCATTGACCCCTTCTGACCTCTCTTGATAACCAGTAATGCAATGATCACCACTACTATGATAACAATAACCAATATCAGACCACCAACAGCCCCACCCACAACTGGAGCAATGAAATTCGAAGATACCAATCCTGACTCTGGTGTTCCAGTCATTGGGAATGTTGAGGTCAGGATCATGGTGCTTTGTGTTGACAAATCTGTATCTGGATCAGTAGTCTCATCGGCAGTAGACATAGGTGAATCAGTAGGATCAGTAGTCTCATCAGCAGTGGACGTAGGTGAATCAGTAGGATCAGTAGTCTCATCAATAGTAGACGTAGGTGAATCAGTAGGATCAGTAGTCTCATCAGCAGTGGACGTAGGTGAATCAGTAGGATCAGTAGTCTCATCAGCAGTGGATGTAGGTGAATCAGTAGGATCAGTAGTCTCATCAATAGTAGACGTAGGTGAATCAGTAGGATCATCAATAGTAGATGCAGGTGAATCAGTAGGATCAGTAGTCTCATCAGCAGTGGATGTAGGTGAATCAGTAGGATCAGTAGTCTCATCAGCAGTAGACATAGGTGAATCAGTAGGATCAGTAGTCTCACCAATAGTGGATGTAGGTGAATCAGTAGGAACAGTAGTCTCATCAGCAGTAGATGTAGGTGAATCAGTGATATCAGTAGTGGTGGGCATAGGAGATTTGGTAGTAGTAGTAATAGCATTGGTAGTGGTGGTAGATAAATCTGTACTTTCCATATTAATGGGCTCAGTAGTAGGCAAGTCAGTAGCAGCATCAGTAGATGTAAGTGAATCGGTGACAGTAGGGGGAGAAGTAGTAGATGTTATACCTGCAATTACAATTATTGCACATGACGTGATTTTTCTTTGCTAGGTATCATGGCTACATGCTTACCAACGATAAACCAGAGCATTCGGAGACCTCTCTGTGCCACTGGAGCACTAGATACAGTCGAACCCACAGACAAAGTCAGACCAGCCTTGTTAAGTAGTACAGTAGCCACCCAATACTGTGGAAGTGCATCATGATATCCCAGCAGTGTGGCTCTATGAGTGTTTCCCTGAGTTGATTCAGTCACTCCAAAGATAAGATTCATCGAAAGATCAAATCTATCAATGTTTGTCCTATCACAACATGTCACCTGGGTTCCACTGCTTGTACAGTTTGCACTATCTGCTGGGAGACTACTTTGAATAACACAAGTCCTGTTAATCACAAAATTGCTTCCAGCCTCCTCTAAGATCAAAACAGTCCAGTTAAAGGTGGCTAGACCAGCTCCAGCACTAGTGCTGTATCTATAGCAGTACTCTATAGCAGTCACTGGACTGTAGCAGTTGGCATCCAGAGTTGGAACACGGTAGATATGTAATGAATTACCATCAGTTGTAGCAGTGACAACATTACGATTCCTTTCACTTGGGATGTACCTCTGTCCACTCTCATTTGGAGCAGTGCAGGCCCACTGATACTGACAAATAACTGTAAAGAAAGCAGCAAATTAGCCATGCATGCAAACTCTGCTTGCCTGAGACTGAATAGCTGATGTACCTAAGTCAGCTAAGAGGACACACAGTACAGACAGCTGATAGAGTGACTTCATCTTTGCAGTCCGCACAGACTAGTACACCAAGCATAGATTTTTTTGCTTCGTCGGTAAACTATCATGCGCGTGGGTGTGATCAGTAATTAAACCACAAATATATTAATATCTATTGTACATGATATGAGGTGTGAAGGATGATGGACTATTACCTTGTACGGTATTTATTTGTACGTCGACCCTTTACCATTTAGATTCTCCATGGATTGTGGAAGCTCAGCATTGTGTGTGTATGATACAGTGAGAGTAGGCCTGCACTGCATGTCACAGAGACTACATTAGTTTCTGCATGCTTGGTTCGATCTTAGTACTACACATGCAGCCTGTATGTACACAATCATGTAAACTTGCAAAAGCTAGTTAGCTACATGTACACTAGTAGTGGGTGATGCATCATACATGTGGTTCAATGGTTCACCTGGTCACAATGATAAGAATATTAATACTGATCTTGAATTAATTGCTCAAACTGTGTAGAGAATTTGAATATGTTTAGTGTATGGTAAAGTCTCTCAGCCACCATATTAAAAAAATTCAACATTTGTTGTGTAAATGACATTTGCGTGCCTCTAGTTTAGAGGGATCTAGTGACATAATTGCACAACAGTAAAATTGTTTTCAGTTGGTTACATATCTCTTTTGCAAGTCGTTATATAAGTCTATAGCTTTGTCCAGCCCCGCCCCCAGTGTGGGTGCCTCAGGATCAGTGGCTTTGTCTTCCTCACTCCATTTGAGCAGCCTGGTGTCTGGAAGAGACAACTGCTGTACCACTGACACAAAGTCAGGACGACTGGAGGGCTCAGGGTGCCTGCATACACGGTAATTTGGCTGCATATTAAATGCAATACCTTATTTAGCCTCGTTCCCAGGCTCCCCAGACCCCTTCAGCATAGTGCCCCCCTGACTTATCACCTTTGATATGATCATAATTGCTACTCATTGGCTTTTGTGGGAGAATCCCGTAATTTATAATTTACCACAAAATTCTTCAAGTCTCACCAGCAATCCATCATGAGCTTGTAGATTGCTCTTGGACAGCCAGTAGGAGGGGGAAGGCGAACTCCTTTGTCAATGAGCTTGATGCAATCCTGGTTTGTGTACTGTTCAAATGGCTTGTATCCGAGACTCCATATCTCATACATGACACAACCAAAGCTCCACACATCACTGGCAGTGGAGTACTTCTTGTAGTGGATGGCCTGCATGAAATAACTAACATTGATTCAAGTATTAGTTTTGCAGCATACAACTGCACCTCTGGGGCTGTCCACTTCACTGGAATTTTCCCTCCATGAGAAACGTAGTAGTTAGTATCAGCAAGGTCACGTGACATCCCAAAATCAGCGATCTGTAGAGGATAAAAAGCGTTAATGTACACTTAAATTAATAGAAGCTTTCTTTACTTTGCAGGCTCCATCTTCAGACACTAGAATATTCCTAGTTGCCAGATCTCTGTGGACAAATAACTTGTTTGAAAGATAGTTCATTCCAGAGGCTACTTGACGACAGTAGCTAAGCAGAGTGTGGGGAAGATCGGCATCAATCTTGACCTCTGAACTTGGCCTGTGGGAATGGAAGTAATTATAAGAATGATAATAATCTCTCTATTGCATGCCTCATTGGGCCACAGACCCATATCCAGTTTGTCAATATTAGTGTCCCATTCTTAGCTTTGTTTGTGTCTACTTATGTTTTTGGTGTGTGTGTGTGTGTGTGATAAGGCTACAGAAAACTCACTCTGAGAGTACACTATGCAGCACTCCTCTTAGATCTCCTTTGGGAAGAAGTTCAATCACCAGCATTACCTAAGAGAAGTGAAAGTTTGTCTTTTTGAGACTCAGCTCAGATAGCAATCAACAATAAACAAACACTCACAGGTTCTCCTTCAGTGATCACTCCATAGAGCTTGACGACATTGGGGTGGGAGAACTGTCCCATGATGGCTGCCTCCTGGAGGAACTTGACCTTGTCTTCCTCTGAGGCTCCTTCTTTGAGAGTCTTTACAGCCACGATAATTTTGTCCTTTGAACCTGGTGCAGTCCACTCTCCTTGGTGCACCTTACCGAATTGTCCTGCTCCCAACAGATCAGTTAACCTAAATAAGCAAATTAAGTGTAAGGTGTAACGGCCAGTCGAGTCCCTAGCACATTCATGCAATAGCTTTCATGAATTCAAGGACAGACAGCACGAATTCTGATTGTTTCAAGGAAGTCATACACTTATATATGCACAAAAGAATTTAATTAAATTACATCATTTCCTATGATGTTACAAAGGCCATGTATTGCAATAGACTACAGTGGAACCCCTTCATAAACTTAAAGACATCCCTTAAAGATAAGGACACCTCTCTTAAATAGGAGATCCCAGTTAGATAGGATTTGTGTACAAAATTACCCCTGGAAAGAGAACACCTCAATATTTAATCAGAACACTTTTGGCTGTCCCAAGGAAGCCTGCAACTATTATTACTTAGAGGTTTCACTGTAGTGTGATTGAACAAACTAACTTGATAGAATCTCTAGTGAAGTTGTTGATCCTAATTTGTGAGAGCTGACTGTACAGTGCGTCCTCATTTGTGGCTGGTACCATGTAGATGTCCTCATTGTAGCTAGTACTCTATAATACAATGGAACATGGATGTCACATGGAATTAAAATTTATGTTGACTGTAAACAAGGACTTCACATGAAGCCACACAGTTTACTCACTATTTCTGTTTGTGAGAGAGCAGTTTCATAAGGGGATGATAGCCCACTCACTGCTGGGGTCTCATAGGCAGTGGCATACACAGGTGCAGCAGCATGGGGCTTTTCCTATAATATTATGGGAAATGTTATTGTGAGCAAAACAATGGTTATTACTATCAGGAGCATATACTCCTGTTACTATTCATAGCACTTTCAATGTTACTATAAAACTGTTGAACTGTTGATGCTGAACTTTACACGCAGAATTGAAAGAACTTTCTGATAGTTATACTCATGTCAAGTTTCAATGTATTATCGGAGCATGGTGTACGTGGAATTAAGTTCTTGTATTGTTATTCTAGTGTTACCTGAGTAGGTTGTATCTTCCCATTGTGGACTTCACTTGGTAGTGAGTAATCATGCCCCAGCTCTTCTCTCTAAAGTTACGGGACACCATTGTGCTTTTTTTTAATACATGTACACATACTGCTGTTACCTGGGCCTGCTCTGCAATATAGGCATAGGTGGCATTACTGAAGCTTGTACTTTCATTAGGAATGTTCAAATGAATATTTGTGTTGCTAGAATTAGCTGTAGCAATGGAGAAAACTCTGGAATGTAATCATGGAATCTGTGTAGTCAAGTTAGTGTGAACTGGTCAAGATTGAGGTGATCAGTTTATAATACTTATGGCATAAAATACATGGTATATCGATCATTCAACATGTAGCAATAGTATAAACCCATGCAATGTGGTGATGTTTATTTTAGCATGTGGTTTACTCATCAGTTAGAGTGTGTGCTTACCATCATACAAAGCATTGTTGTATCCCTGTACTGTAACACTCTCTTTCCTGCCGTTGACCTTTAGTGACCTCTTCTGACCTCTCTTGATAACCAGCAGTGCAATGACCACCACCAATATGATAATAACAACCACTATTAGACCACCAACAGCCCCACCCACTGCAGGGGCAAGGATGTTTGGGGATATCAATGCTGACTCTTTTTCGCCATCTGTTGTCACTACAAATATTAAGATTAAGATTAAGTTGTGCTGTGTGCGTTGTCATAATTATCTCATAATTATCTCATAATTATCTGTACCTGAATCAGTGGTCGTGTCAGCAATAGACATAGGTGTATCTGTAACAGTAAGCATAGTTGACTCGGTAGTAGTCAAATATAAATTAGTGGTATCGTACTATCAGGCATAGTTGGGACAGTAGCAGGCAAATTAGCAGTAGCACCAGTAGATGACATAGATGAACCAGTAACAGGAGGTACGACAGGAGTGGGTGAGTCGGGTGACCCAATTGATGATGTACCTATAACGAAGGCAATCCACATGAATTCCATAAAAATAATGCAGAGGAAGTACGTACAATTTATGTGTAGTGCTAGATGTTGTAATGCAAGACTATCACTTATAGGTTTTGTGCATAATCAATATACAGCAGTTGTTCTAATTACATGTAGATATTATTATCATGTAGATGTAATCTAAAATTGGAGCAGGTATGGCCGTGGGTGCTTACCAATAACAAACCAGAGCATACGGAGTCCTCTTAGGTTTGGAGGATTACCAGGTCTTGTAAATGTCGAACCCACAGACAAACTTAAGTTACTCTTAGATCTTTGTATTGTATCAACTATAAGCTGAGGATGCTGGGCCTCTTGATATCCCAGTAGTGCAGCATTATGAGTGTTTCCCTGAGCTGATTGAGTCACTCCAAAGATAAAATTCATCGGCAGATCAAAATTTTCAGTATTTTTCACATCACAACAGATGAACTGGTTTCTACTGTCTGTACAGTTATCTGTCGGGAGACTACTTTGAATAACACAGGTCCTATTAATCACAAAACTGCTTCCAGCCTCCTCTAAGATCAACATTGTCCAATTGAAAGTGGCCTGACCACTCACAGCATTTCTGTCGTACCTGTAGCAGTACTCTATGGCAGTCACTGGACCATAACAGTTGGCATTTAAATTTTGAACACGATAAATATGTAATATGTTCCCATTAGTTGTAATAGGGGTGACACCCACACGATCCCTTACACCTGGTATATACCACTGGCCATTCTCATTTGGTTCAGTACAGTTCCACTGATACTGCTGACAAACAACTGTATTCAGTAAGAACATAATTTGAGCCTCAGACCGCACGGTAAAAATTCCCTGAACATACCTAAGTCAACTAAGAGGACACACAACACAGACAGCTGATAGAGAGACTTCATTTTTAATACTGATATGCCAGCACAGCATTTTTGTGATGAGGGCGACGCGTAGTAACTTGAATACAATTATCCGCGCAAATTACATTACCACCCACACAATTACAAACGTACACTACCTACAAGTGCAGAGTCTAAATATAATCGTATTCATAGGCAACGTCTCCAGCTGACCATAAGCTACATTATCTACTGTAGGTACTATATGGGGTGTAGCCTACCGTGTTTATTCTAATAGAACGCAAGCTAAAAAAATAATTACGATTTTAACTTTTTGCGCGATTTTCTGGTAAAGGTCGTCAGTCGCTACATTAAGATACATTATGAAGATCCCAGAATGCGAATTTACTTGCGTTAATTAGATCTTGCGTTTTATTAGAATAAACACGGTATGCCACATTGCCTATTGTTGAAATTTGGTGAGTGTTGGATATGTAAGCATCAATGTCCTTTGCTTGTTGATACTTTGCTCAGTTATACCATCTCTCTTTCATCACACTGATCACCGAGGAGATTATGGTCCCTCTCTATCTGACCATACGCTACATTATCCTCTGTTGGGATTTGTTGAGCACCAACGGTAGAGATATAAGCACCATTGCTTTTCATCTCCATGATGGCTCCATCGTCTGCATTCTGCTGCAGTACAGCCTCTCTCTGCTCACTTTTCATTGGCTGTTGATGATCCACATTGTACTGAGCTTTATTCGCAACAACTCTCTTGTACTTCTTTATTATCCATACCAGAGCCAGCAGGAGGACGATGATAAATGCTAGCATAAATGCAACAGAGATCCGGCTACTCCTCCTATTAGTGTCACACTGATTGCTGGACCATACTGGTCAGTGCTATTGTTGTTGTAGTGGTCTGAGGGTCTCCAACCTCTGCATTCTCTGGAATGGAATATATGATGCTAATATAATACAACTGATTCTATTGGTCTATGTATTGCCATGTGTTATAACTAGATTTACTGTAAACACCTGTAGTGTCAGATGAATCAATAGCCAGCAATGGAGACTCAGTAGTAGGATCAGTAATGTCTGCATTAGTAGGCACAGCTATAGGAGACTCAGTAGTAGTAATTAACAGATGAATCAGTGGTCACACTCATAGGAGGCTCAGTAGTAGGTGAATTGGTAGTGGCATTTGTAGGTGAATCAGTACTTGGAGGTATGACAGTAGCTGGTGATTCAGGTGATGATACATCTGTAGAAAATTTGAGTTATAGTGGGGAAAAAATAGCATTGCAATTGGTGCTTACCAACGATAAACCAGAGTGTATGGAGCCCTCTTGGAAATGCTGGACTATCATTGGGTATAGAAAGCCTACAGACAAAGTCAGTCCATCCTTTCTCATTGATATTGTATCATCAACTCTATACTGTGACAATGCATCGGAACATCCCAGTAGTGCAGCATTATGAGTGTTTGCCTGAGCTGATTCAGTCACTCCAAAGGTAAAATTCACCAGCAAATTAAAACTTTTGATATTTGTCACATCACAACGGATGAACTGCAGGTCTCCACTGCTGGTACAGTTTGCGCTACCCACCGAGGGACAGCTTTAGATAACATAGATGCTATTAATATAATCACAAAATTGCTTCCAGTATATCTTCTAAGGTCAAAACTGTCAAGTTGAAGGTACATTGCCCACTCCCAGCAAAGCTGCTGTATCTGTAGCAGTACTCTACGGCAGTCACTGGACTGTAGCAACTAGCATTCAGAGTAGGAACACAATAGATGTACAGTGTATCACCAAACGTTGTAGTAGTGGTCACATCACGATCCCTCACACTTGGGATGTACCTCTGTCCATTCTCATTTGGAGCATTGCAATCCCACCAATACTGACAAACAGCTATATAAACCAGACTTAAAATTTATACTTACTCAAGAGTTGAATTGCATGCCTGCTCTCTTACCTGAATCAATAAAAAAGGCACACAGCACAAAGAAGAAATAAAGAGATTTCATTGGATGGAGTGAGCTATAGCCATGTTCAGCCATAGCCGTCTGTGTTTGTCTTGATGCTATAGCTGGAGCTTCACTCAAAATGGTGTCAAGAAGTGATCACTCCTCTGCATTCTAAAGCCATGAGATGAAGCCTTTATAGTGACCAAACCTCCTTAGGGCAATTACTTGAGAATTCAAAAACTTTTTGAGGTATAAATTGTGTTTTTACACAACACATGTAGGAATAATTAATGAATATCAATTATTCATAATATTTATTGCATTGCTAGCTAGTTCTTGTATACTCTACATGGAGCCAAATTAATTATATATATCAAGGTCCCCTTACCTCCACTCGCCATGGGGCTGCCATTAGCTACATGTGGTCTGAGGCTAAGTTATCATTCATTAAAGTGCATGAAGTAAGTGACTGCATGAACGCATGTAGGAGTGTATAGTATAAGTGTTATGATACCAGTAGAAGCTAAATGTAGTCATATTCTCACTGATCACTACAGTTGCTCTCTATCTGACCATATGCTACATTATCTTCTGTTGGGATTTGTTGAGTAGTAGAGACGTAGGCATCATTGTTTTTCATCTCCATGGCTTCATCATCTTGATGCTCCTGTTGTACTGCCACTCTCTGTTCAATTACATCTGATTGTGTCCGCCGATGATCAAGATTGTACTGAGTTTCTCTTGCAGCTTTCTTCTTTGTCATCCACACCAGAGCTAGTAAAAGAAGGAGGACTGTCAACACAAGTAGAGATCCAGCCACTCCCCCTATCACTGCTCCTATTAGCACCACATTGAGTCTGGAGTTGGATACAATGGATGCTATCACTGTAGTAGATCCTATCACTGTCGTATATCCAGAGTCAGCTGTTGCACTAGAATTGATTGGAGGTATGAGAGTATGATGAGGGGGTGATTCAGTTGATTGTACACCTGCATTTGATCACACAGCAATAGAACTGTCACTTGTAGTATAATTGTATACAAAATTGCATGAAGCAGGTACGTGTCTGTTGCTCACCAATAACAAACCAGATCGTACGGAGTCCTCTCAGGGTCATTGCACCACTAGTACTGGGTCTAGTATATGTTGAACCCACTGACACACTTAAGCTGTCCTTGGACACTTGTATTGTACTAACTCTAAGGTGAAGATGTGCACTTTCTTGATATCCCAGTAGTGTGGCTCCATGAGTGTTTCCCTGAGCTGATTCAGTCACTCCAAAGATAAAATTTACAGGCAGATCAAAGCTTTCAATATTTGTCACATCACAACAGGAAACCTGGTCCCCACTGCTTGTACAGTTCACATTATCCATTGAGCCATGACTTTGAATATTGTATGTACTACTGATCGTAAAATTGTTTCCTGGAGCATCTTGTAAGATCAAAACTGTCCAGTTGAAAGTGGCTTGACCACTGTCAGTGTTTCTGTTGTATCTGTAACAGTACTCTATGGCAGTCACTGGACCATAACAGTTGGCATTTAAATTTTGAACACGATAAATATGTAACATGTTCCCATCAGTTGTAGTAGTGGTGACACCCATACGATCCCTTACACCTGGTATGTACCTCTGTCCATTCTCATTTGGTTCAGTACAGTTCCACTGACAAACAACTGTAAGAGCGAATTCAATGACATTGTAAATCAGCTTCTCTACAGTAATTTACTAATTTCAAGCTCCCTAGCTTATCTGAATCAACGAGAAAAGCACACAACACAGATGAAAAATACAGATATTTAATTTGACTGAGTAGAGTACCTTGTGTTTCACAACTTAATTCCACTAACAGTTACACAAGCATGCCAGGAATAAACAAAACTATGCACTAGCTGTGGCACATACAGTACAGTCAATGACTTGTGAACATAATATTTTATGTGTAAATTTTCACTACAGAATCTGATCTGATATGATATAGCTACAATCACAATGTCATGAGAAGCAGAAGCACCTATATTATGCACTAGCTTACCACTATGGCAAGACCATATTGATAGTACGGTTAACAGCCAAACAGTATCATGATATTATTATGCTCATATGCATACATGCATAGAGTTGACACTAACTAAGAAAGTGTTTTCAATTTCCTTTTAAGCTAAAAGTTGGGAGTTACAAACTGACATAGTACACCAACTTCTCAAGTTCATCAATGACACGATGCAATTCAATTATGTTAGGGATCATAAAGTGCATACATGAAAGTGCTACTCGGAACACTTATAATAAAAAGAAAGGGTTGTTTTGGCCAATTTTGGTCATCTCAGTTGCACTCAAAATTGTTGCAAATCATTGGGTAAAGTATCCAAAAAAAAATTGTATTCGCACACAAACTTAACCACTCATCTAGGAAGAGGCCATTAGCTTACCAAGCTGTTTACCATTTGAATGCAATGTGGAATAGATAGCAGAGTACTTAATGATGCTAAAATGGTAGCCTCATTCCCAGGCTCCCCAATCTTTTCAACACACGCAAGAAATTTCACTTGGTACGTACCACTGTCCAGACCCACTGATACTAACAAACGAGTACAATGACATCATGATGGTAATACAATTGTATGCTTGATCTCTTACCTAAGTCAATAAGAACAGCACACAGCACAGATGAGAAATAAAGAGATCGCGTTAGATAGACTGTCCTATCTATAATAGCCATAACAGTGTTTACCTTAATTCTCGGTACTGTAGTCTATAGCTTCACTAAAGCAATTAAACATGGCAGTAAGAGTCACTCCTCTGTATTCTAAAAGTCATGGAGCGAGCTGATATTAATGGGCAATTACTTTACTACTCAACACTCATTAAGTTAGTTCCAAGTAGCTGGTCACATGCTGAAACAAAAACAGGTATTCACTAGTGAATATAATAACATACGGATATCAGTGTGTCTTTATACAACATGTGGGAAACCCCCGGTAATAGGTACAGACACATGTAAAAAAATACATACACTGAATACGTTCCTATTATTTATCAAGCCCTTGCTGGGTAACTGCAACATGCATGTGATCAGAGTATCAGTATTCAAGGGCTTTTCCAGGTACTCGGTATCAGCCAAATAGAAAACACATCTTGCAGCACCACTTTAAAAGTCATAGTGTTATATGAACAAATGGATGCATCGTCTACACAAGCACACAACTTCATGATAGAAACTAAATGTAGTCATATTCATATTGATCACTGAGGAGATTATTGTCACACTCTCTCTGACCGTATGCTACATTGTCTTCTGTTGTGACCTGGGGTGAGGCCTGACCATATGCTATGTTGTCTTGTACTGTGATTTGTTGAGTGATAGAAAAGTTGCTCTTCATCTCCAATACTTCATCACCTGCATGCTGCTGAAGTTGCTGCTGTACTGCCTCTCTCTGATTTGGCTGCTCCTGCTGATGAAGCAGGTTCACAGCTCTCTTGTATTTCTTTGTCAGCCTGCACACCTGAGTGAGTAGAAGAAGGAGGAGGCCTAACATGAGCAGAGATCCAGCCACTCCACCTATCACTGTTCCTATTAGGGCCACACTGAGTCTGGGATTGGACGCAGTGGATATCAAGGTTGCCAGTGTTGTTTCATTCTCCTGTTTCCTTATCTTTGGTTCAGAAAACTCCTGGTCTGTAGGCATGGGTAGAGTTGATGCATCAGTGGTCTCCACTGACATTGACATGGTGGTAGATAGTTGTTCAGTGTTTGTAAATCCTGCATGAATGAAATTTGTAATGCTGACATTAACGACATATCTCAGCCAAAATAGTTGCATAACTTCATTACCAATAACAAACCACAGCATACGAACACCTCTTGGCACAAGTGAACTTCTGAGCACACTGGAACCTACAGATAAATTCAGTGCACCCTTGGGTAGTATTAGAGTGCCAACTCTATATTGAGACAATGCATCAGCAAATCCCAGTAGTGCAGCATTATGAGTGTTTCCCTGAGCTGATTCAGTCACTCCAAAGATAAAAGTCATCGGCAGATCAAAGCTTTCGGTACTTGTCACATCACAACAGGTGATATAGTCTCCACTGCTTGTGCAAGTTGCACTACCCATTGAGCCAAAACTTTGGATCAAGTATGTTCTATTAATCACAAAATCACTTCCAGCATCTTCTAAGATCAAAACTGTCCAATTGAAAGTGGATTGCCCACTCCCAGCACTAGTGTTGTATATGTAGCAATACTCTATGGCAGTCACTGGACCATAGCAGTTGGCATCCAGATTTGAAAAACTGCATACATATAAATGATCGCCAAAAGTTGTGGAAGTGTAGGCATCACGATCCCTCTCACTTGGGATATACCTCTGTCCATTCTCATTCGGAGCAGTACAATTCCACGGATACTGTTGACAAACTGCTATATTATCAGAATGACACTAATGACCCAACTACAGTTGCATGCTTGCTTCCTAAACCTTACCTGAGTCAATAAAGAAGGTGCACAACACAGATGAAAAGTATAGTATATAAAGAGAAGAAACTAAACATATTCATAATCATATTGACCAGTGTTAGTCTGTATCTGACCATATACTACATTGTTCACTGTTGGGATTTGATGCTCAAAGGTGTTGTAAGCACGATTATTATTCATCATTATCGACTGATCACCTTCCCCCTCCAGCTGCTGTACATGTATTGTCTTCATCCGCTCACTTTCTTCAAGCTGTGTTGACTGCTGATGAGCCTGATCATTGCACTCAGCTTTGCCGACATTGTGTCTCTTGTGCTTGCACAGCAGAGCTAATAGAAAAAATACAAATATAGATCCAGCCACTCCTCCTATCACTGCTGCTATTAGTATGATGCTGATCCCAGCATTGGCTGGTGTCACTGATGATGTGGTTTTCTGGCTGGTCACCTCTGTATCTTCAGTCTTTGTATTCACATCCTCTGTGATCACTGGTGGAGTTGATGTAACACCTCTCGTCTCTGCAACATAGGCACGATACTACATTATCAACTAGCTGTAGGGTACTTCATTATACAGTCTCATGATATCCCAGTAGTGTGGCTCCATGAGTGTTTCCCTGAGCTGATTCAATCACTCCAAAGATAAAATTTACAGGCAGATCAAAGCTTTCAATATTTGTCATATCACAACAGATCAACTGGTTTCCACCACCTGTACAGTTATCTGTTGGGTGACTACTTTGAATAACACAAGTCCTATTAATCACAAATCTGCTTCCAGCCTCCTCTAAGATCAAAACTGTCCAGTTGAAAGTGGCTTGACCACTGTTAGTGTTTCTGTTGTATTTGTAGCAGTACTCTTTGGCAGTCACTGGACCATAACAGTTAATGGCATTTAAAGTTTGAACATGATAAATGTATAATATGTTCCCATCAGTTATAATAGTGGTAGCACCCATATGATCCCTTACACCTGGTATGTACCACTGTCCATTCTCATTTGGTTCAGTACAGTTCCACTGATACCACTGACAAACAACTGTAAGAGTGACTTCAATGACATTGTAAATCAGCTTCTCTACAGTAATTTATAATCTCAAGCTCCCTAGCTTACCTGAATCAATGAGGAAAGCACACAACACAGATGAAAAATACAAATATTCCATTTGATTGAGCAGAGTACCTTGTGCTTCACAGCTTAATTCCACTAATAGTTACACAAGCATGTCAAGAATAAACAAAAACTATACACTAGCTGTGGCACATACAGTACAGTCAATGACTTGTGAATATAATATTTTATGTGTAAAGTTCACTACAGAATCTGATCTGATATGATATGGCTACAATCACAATGTCATGAGAAGCAGAAGCACTAGGTTTACTACACACTAGCTGTTAAAGTCTTACCACTATGGCAGGACCATATTGATAGTACGGTTAACAACCAAACAGTATCATGTTATTATGCTCATATGCATACAAGTTGACACTAAATAAGAAAGTGTTTTCAATTTCCTTTTAAGCTAAAAGTTGTGAGTTACAAAAAATAGTACACCAACTTGTCAGGCAGCAGTATGAATAACAAAATTAAACATACTCATATTCATATTGAGCAGTGTTGGGTCTATAGCAGCTACTCTGTATCTGACCATAAGCCACATTGTTCACTGTTGGGATTTGATGCTCAAAGGTGTTGTAAGCACAATTATTATTCATCATTATTGACTGATCACCTTCCCCCTCCAGCTGCTGTACATGTATCGTCTTCATCCACTCACTTTCTTCAAGCTGTGTTGACTGCTGATGAGGCTGATCATTGCACTTAACTTTGCTGACATTGTGTCTCTTGTACTTGCACAGCAGAGCTAATAGAAGAACTAGTACAAATACAAATATAGATCCAGCCACTCCTCCTATCACTGCTGCTATTAGTACGATGCTGATCCCAGCATTGGCTGGTGTCACTGATGATGTGGTTTTCTGGCAGGTCACCTCTGTACCCTCTGCCTTTGTATGCACATCCTCTGTCATCATCGGTGGAGTTAATGTAACACCTCTGGTCTCTGCAAATAATACATTATCCACTAGCTGTAGGGTACTTCATTGTCTAGAATCTTCATTAAAATAATACCTGGATGTAGCTATCCTACACCATGCAATTCTATTACGTGAAAGTGCTACTCGGAACACCTATATAAAAAGAAAGGGTTGTTTTGACTAATTTTGATAATCTTAGTTGCACTCAAAATTGTCATTGGGTAAGGTATGCAAGACAATGCATCTGCACACATACTTAATCAATCGTCTAGGAAGAGGCCATCAGCCATCAGCTTACTAAGCTGTTTACCATTTGAATGCAATGTGGAATAGATAGCAGAGTACTTGATGCTAAAATGGAGTCATGCAACTGACACTACCAATGCGGGTCAGTTATCTATTATTTCTTTACTATTTTATTATATTAGCTATACTTGAGATGCAAATCTATGCCTTTGAGAAGAGCAGATAGGGGTGATAGTTTACATTATGAAATATAGCTAGCCTACTTACCAATAAGAAACCAGAGTAGGAGGATGCCTGCAGTAACAGGTGGATTAGCAGGTATGATAGTGGAGCCAACGGACAAAGTCACTGTATCTCTATTCAGTTCTAGTTTATCAGAGACTGTGATATCATTACTTGCCAGTAGTGCAGCTTCACGAGTGTTTCCCTGAGCTGATGCTGTTGCTCCAAAGAAAAAATCCACCGGCAGATCAAAGCTTATATCTGTCGTATCACAACAATAAAAAATACCATTTCCATCACGACACCTGGCACTACTGCCTCTTGTGGAGCCAAAACTTTGAAGAGCATAGATATTATTGATCACAAGATTGCTGCCAACCACAAGTGTCCAATTGAAGCTAGGTTGGCCCTCTCCGTCAGTTCTGTATCTGTAGCAGTACTCTACTGCAGTCACTCGACCATCTGAGCAGTTATCACTCTGCAGATTTGAAACACGATAGACGTGAAGTGGATCAAGATTAATCTGTCCAGCATTTGAGGTATTCATGTTCCTCTTGCTTGGGATGTATCTCTGTCCATTCTCATTTTGATCAGTGCAGTTCCATTGAAACTCACAAACAACTGCGTACATAAAAACTTACATTGATGAAACTGCCAAACAGTATGTACTGTAAAACATGCATATGCCTTTCTCGCCTTTAGGCTACACCTACCTGACTTAATGAAGAGAGCACAGAGCACACAGAGAGGCCTTGAATTCATTGTGCCAGCCAGATGGTATAGAAAATTGATGACTTGAATAGTGCTGTGATTGAAGAAGCATTAGCCTAAGAGTTGTCTAGAGGGAGCAGCTACTATCTCAGCATTTTATACTGCAATCCTAGTAACGTTCTAGCAATGCAGGTGACTAAATAATGCATAACCAATTAAGGAGCAGCATGCAATGATCACATGGGTGGACGACTTGAGATGATGATGATCAGCTCTCTGAAAGGAAGCTGTAAGGTGCATGGTGACCACTGTGAATAATAAACTACCACCACAGGTTGAGAAAAAGGAAACACAGGGGTATGAAAATGTGGCTATCATGTACACATTATATAACTGGACCATAACTACTACAGGAGCCACAATGATGTGCAACCTTACGCACAAACCAATGTCTTATTCGGTAAACAAAACTTCACATGCACACATGAAAGACCTGAATTGAAACCAGATATGGAATCTTATGATATAGATTACAATTGGCAGACAGTGAAAACCACTCCAGACTAGCAACCAAAATCCCCGGCCTACATCCCTTCAATCTGTGGCATAATATGTTCATACAAGGATATTGTAATAATTTCTTTGTAAGTATAGCTCTACGAGTCTCAGAGTATTATTGAAGATCATGATATCATTAGCTATACAATAGAACATCATAGGTGCAAAATAACAGCAGTGCATGTACCTAAATGTAATCAGCATAATCAGAGTCATGATCAAAATTGAGGCCGTGTCCCGGACCTATCTGCTTATATTATGCAACATTATCTTGAGTTGGGATTTCTCAGTTGAGTGATAGTGCCCGATGCATAAACATTATTCCTTGTTTCTATCAAAGTAACATCTCAACGTAGTTGCTGTTGATGATGTCATAATGCCTCTAGCTGATACTTTTGCTGATGATGCAGACTCACAGCTCTCTTATACTGCTTTGTAATCCATGCCAGCAACAGAAGAATGAGGACAAAAAGAGTTAACAAAAGAAGGGTGCCAGCTATTCCCCCTAATGGTCCACCAATAAATGCCAGACTCACTTCAGGATTGGATAAGATTGTGGATGTTGTAGATGACATATTAGTTTCATTTTCTTGCTGTCTTGTTATTGGTGCACTGGATCCAGAAAACACTTCAGAATTATCTGTAATTGGTGATAGAGTTGATAAAAAATTTGAATGATTCTGATGCAAGGGGTATCGATGTAGAAATCATTGTAGTCACTCCTGTTCTTCGATTATTTGGTGTTTACCTACTAAGGCTAGTAGATCTAGTTGTCATAGCAGATGGAGTCTGCTCAGTAAGCTTGCCTGTAGCTGACAGTAGATCTTGAGTTGAAGAAACCTGGGTGGTTCTTACTGATGTGGACATGGCAGTCGTTAACTGATGCTGCTCGGTATTTGCAGATCCTGGAATAGAGTACAAATAATATTTGCTAGCACTCTCACAAAGGGATCGCACATGATTTTTTTACACCATGTAAGTATAAACTAGGCAACACTTCTCTAATTCTCTTATTTTGAGCTCAATGGCTACAATTTACACCTAATAAATTGATATGTTTGAAGGTGAAAATCACATGCAAGTTTGCATTGATAACATGAAAGGCTAAAGCATTTCTGAAACATCTCAATAACAGACTGTAGTATGTTTAGTGTAGAACTCTAATCTCAGCACCTCCCACTAGTATAATTAATTTTTGCACCTCCCACAGTAGTGCACAATATTAACTTACCAATAACAAACCAGAGCGTGCAGATACCTCTTTGCATGATTGGACTACTACTTATAGTTGAACCAACAGACAAAGTCACCCCTGCCTTGCTAAGTAGAACTGCACTGACCCTGTACTGAGACAATGAATCAGAAAGTCCCAGTAGTGTGGCTCCTTCAGTGTTTCCATGAGCTGATTCAGTCACTCCAAAAGTAAAATTCATCGGAAGAGCAAAGCTAGTGATGTCGGTTACATCACAACAGGTAATCTCGTCTCCACTGCTAGCGCTGGTACAACTTGCACTACCCACTGAGCCATGACTTTGAATAGTGTATACATCAGTGATCACATAATTGGCACCAGTGTCTCTTAAGAATAAAACAGTCCAGTCGAAAATAAATTCATTCCTCCCATCACTAGCCTGGCTGTATCTGTAGCAGTACTCTATGGCAGATATCTGACCATAGCAAAGTTCAGCACAACAGTAGATCCAATGATTTGACTGTTGTATGACTTGCTAAGCTTTCTGTGAAGAAACCATCCTACTAATTTGCAAGGTAGCACATTGCCAGGTATGTCATAGGAGAGACAGGAATCATAATTAATAATGCTGTATCTTGCAGGCTGAAGCATACACATGCATTATACAACCTGAAATGATAGCTTAATATATGCATCAGGAGAAAAACTTCGCCAGGTATTAAAACTGTCCAGTTGATAATGAATGATTGCTCCCACCACTAGAGCTACACACTACTGTGCAGGTTTATTATTGTATTGTAGACATTTTGATATAGCTGTTGCACTGTGGTATTTCAGTAGTGACATAAAGAAATTAATAAGCTGATGAATTCACAATTTCAGGATTAAAATTCCGTGGATGACTAACTGTATCCCTTCAATCTGCGGCACACGTTCATACAAGGATACTTATAGCTATGTATAATTGAGTATATGAAAATCATATCATGTCATTATACTGTTGAACAATATTATTACACTCTATTTCCTTCATCTATGTTCGTTGAATTCAAGCATTAGCTAAGATAATTTTAAAGTACAGTTCATCAGTTTATATACTGCTGTTGCAAGTCTTTATACAATTTCACAGCTTTATCTAGCCCTGCCCCCAGTGTGGCTGCTTCGGGATCAGTGGCTTTGCCTTCCTCACTCCATTTGAGCAGCTTGGTGTCTGGAAGAGACAACTGCTGTACCACTGACATAAAGTCAGGACGACTGGAGTCATCTGGATGCCTGTAAAACACCAATTTTTCCTAATCCTGCTAGGCTTTAAATTTAAGTCTTACCAGCAATCTATCATGAGTTTGTAGATTATTCTTGGACAGCCAGGAGGTGGGGCAAGGCGTATTCCTTTGTCAACAATTTTTATGCTATCCACATTAGTGCATGTTTCAAACGGTTTGTGTCCGAGACTCCATATCTCATACATGACACAACCAAAGCTCCACACATCACTGGCAGCGGAGTACTTCTTGTAGTGGATGGCCTATGTACACACCACTTTTGACACTCAAAATAGGAGCACAAAGTAATCATAATTTCATAATACATTCACATACCTCTGGGGCAGTCCATTTCACAGGAATCATACCTCCATGGGAAACATAATAGTTTTCATCAGCTAGATCACGTGACATCCCAAAGTCAGCAATCTGTTAATAATTACATCCCCAGTAGCAATTTACTTTTCTGTGGTTATGAGGTAATTATGATGAAACCTATGGTGTAATTTATGAGGTAATCTATGAGGTAATCTATGAGGTAATTATAATAAAATCCAGGGCCTTGATAGAGCCTTTCTGAGACTTGAAAATCTAGTAATATGTAGAGTAACTTACGCGCGTATCCAGCGAATACCTTAAAAGCTGCGTGTTACTTTCTCTGACAAGTATGGCTGGTCAAACTTCACGCGTTCTTTTGGCTTACGTAATCCCGTGTATAAATAAAGCTAGCTAGCGCTATATATAGCACACATACGTTCATGCATACAATACGCGTACGAGTGCCACGCGCGTATACGTACCGTACCGATCTGTACTGTGCTGTCGAGTTCGTCTTTGTGACTGAAACGTTGATCTGTCGTTTTTGTCTACTATCGAGGTCGAGAGTCGATCTGTCGAATTCATCTCTGTGATTGAGGCATAGCATGTACGTACACGCATAGAATGATACTGACGACCTTTTACCATATGTGCCATTTGCTATTATTAATGCTACTGGGGATGTGGTGAAAGTTGTTTATTTAATTAATTAATTAAGCTTATCTTAACATTTTAAAGGTCAGGTAGTTGTTACCTTACAAACATCATCTTCAGACACCAGAATATTCCTAGCTGCCAGATCTCTGTGGATGAAAGATTTTAGTGCCAGATATCCCATTCCAGAGGCTACTTGACGACAATAGCTCAGTAGAGTGTGGGGAAGATCAGCATCTATTTTGGATGCTGAGTCAGACCTGTTTTGCATATAGCTTGGAAGTAAAATTAATATGAAATCATACTATAAGCATGTTTACTTTGAATGAGCATTGCACAATAATAACCCATGCAGATCCCCTCTGGAGAGCAGCTCAGTGATCAACATTATCTGTGGAATTCATTTGATGATTAGTTTTGGGAAAAGCTGAACTCACTGGTTCTCCTTCAGTGACCACACCATAGAGCTTGACGACATTGGGGTGGGAGAACTGTCCCATGATGGCTGCCTCCTGGAGGAACTTGACCTTGTCTCCCTTACCAGCTCCTTCTTTGAGTGTTTTCACAGCTACTTCAATCTTCTCTCCTCCTTCAGATGCCATCCATTCTCCCTTGTGAACTGTCCCAAATTGACCTGAACCCAACACAAACATCAGCCTAGAGAGATGTTATTATTTGGTGAAGATTGTTTAAAGGTGCTTAAGTTTTTTTTTTTTTTTTAAGTGTACTCATAAGGTGGAGACATTCAGATGTTATTTTACACAAACTCTTTACTGATTAACTATACTTAGGAAAGCCTACTAGTAGAGGCTACTTTACTTACTCAAGTGCATCTCTAGCAAACGTATGGATTCTGATTTGTGAAAATTGACTGTATAGTGAGTACTCGTCTGAAGCTGGAGCCATGTAAATATCTTCACCACTCTGCAAGTTTACAAAAGTACATGCATGCATTGAATCATAAAGATTATAATATTATTATGCATTTGGTTTTCATTATCCTATACTTTCACTTACAAGTGTTTCATATCCAGATGCCACACTACTGATTTTCTGGAGTATAGTAGTTTACAGTTTTCACGTGTAAGCCTTGAGAATCATTGAACATGCATGTGTATAGTACCTTAGTTGCGTTGTTAATTACTTGTAAATTTTGAGACTCATCTGGTAGAGAGTAATCATGTCCAAGCTCTTCACTCTAGAGAAAAGTACATAACAGAATGGCAATGGGTTGCCTAGTTCAAGTGTGGCTATGTACAGACTTTACCTTAGCAAATTCATAGTGACCATCATTCATCTGGTTCAGTATATGACCACTCATCAGACTGTGCAGCACCTATGTATACAGATACCAGTACTAGCCAGTACATATATCTCAGGTTTTGGAATACCAGCTACTCCAGATCAAAGTCTTACCAGGTTTGGTCCAGCAAGCACACAGGACCATCAAACTTGCTAATAAGCCATAAACTTTATCCATAACTGATGATCACAATCATGCAGTTGTGTTCTGACACACACTAGCTATAGCTAACTACTAGTGGCAACTTAAGCAAACTAACTTTGCACTATGAATAACATGAAAAGTGAAACATAAAAATAAGCCGATAAATAACAATTGACAATTTAGAGTAGTTCAGTGTCACTGTCTTGAAATCCTTCATCCAACTGATAAACATCTTCCTGTGACAGTAGCAAACCATCAGAGGCCCCACCCACTGGCCCCACCTCTTCCTCAACATAGTCAATAGAGGGTCCTTCCCTTTTGACCCCATCAACCAGATCATCCTCAATAGCACTTAGCCAGTCATCCATCCCCAGAGAGAAACATGGAGCTGTCTTCTTGATCGTGATACTAGCCTGTATGAAACAAATAATCAGACACCTGCTTCATTTAGGGGAATTCCCTCTTTCTACACCAGGTTCCCCCCCCAACCCCCCAAACTCTCTCCCAAATTTGAGAGCAATCATGCTATGCTATGCTACTTACCAACAAACTTGGACTGACAACTGCTTGATCGATTGTTGAAGTAGATGATTTCACCGCTAGTCTACCCCCTGCTGCCATAGACGAGGTTAGAACATTATGAGCAGTATTCTTCTCTTTAGAAGAAGGAGAAATGCTCAGTCTTAGTCTTTTGCTGGCACTAGTGTTTTTATGATCACCATAAGAAATACTAGCATTAATGTCTGAATCTGATAGAAAATTTGGTCTTCTTTTTTGATTTCGAGAAATGGCAACAGGTGTCCTATCATCATCTGCGACCAGTTCCAAATCCTGGAGACATGCAGAGCTACTAGTTTTACTGATAGTGGTACTGTAGTCAGCCTGCATATCAGCAGTGCTCTGTGACTGGGAAAACTCTGCAAAGTCTTCTTCTCCGAAATGAAAGTTCTTCTCCTCAGCCTCATCATAGCTATCACTGTCCTCGTCTGACTCACTTCTCTTTCTCCTGTGCCTTTTGCGGTCCTTTCTTACACTACCATCATCATCAACACTGAAGCCAGCCTTTTTGATGTAATGATTGAGAATCTGGTGTCTCTGACTGAACACCATTCTGTACTGGTTCCCTCCTCCACCCACTTTTCCTTTCTTCCTCCCTCCAAATAGATGATCTTCAGGGCTCATTAATGATTGGAGATACATATTCCCTGAGCTAGAGCCTGCAGATGTTGATGTGTGTGCTCCAGATTTCACTCTCTCCCTTTGTGAAGGTGAGACTTGTGTGAGCATGGAGTTGTCATTTATGAAGCTATCCTCTATATCATATTCGTTGGAATCCTGGAGATGCTGATGCTGTGACGGTGGCTCATTATCACCCTCACCAGATGACACCTCAGCCTCTGCTTCCACAAATCCATCAAGAAGCTTCCTTTTTCTAGGCTGTGCTCTTCTCTCTCTTCTTGGTAAATCAGCCAGAGGTGACTGACAAGCATGGTCTGATAAATCCTGGCTTGTCCTTTTTGCCCTTTTCCTGATTCTTTGCATCAGAGGCATGTCGAAATCATCCTCATCACTTGAGTTGGAGAGATTGAATCTTGTCACTTTTTTTACATTTTTACTCCTTGGTTGCCTAGTACTCAACCACTCTCCAGCAGATCCTGATTTCTTGATGCCACCTAGTGTGCCTGCATTCTCTTTGCTACTGGGAGAAATATCGGCAGAAATTTCAACACAAGTGGCAGCTTGTTGTGGCGGTGTAGAAGGGCTCTCCAGGAGGTGGTTTATCGCCTTGCAAGCTCTCTTTCTTCTCTGGCCGTGAATCTGTAAGAAACTGTCATCAGAAGTACAAGGACTATCGTGAACAGATGGCAAAGATTTATGCCTGCTTTCCTCTCTGTCTACTTCATTATCCTCTGGGTCAGAGTCAATGATTATGCAATCTTCATTGGTCTCATGAGAGCTCTGTTCACTAAGACTGTCTTTGGTAATAGATTTGAATGGTTGTGGTGTACGTCCACCCACAGGGTGTATACATTCTGATATTTTGGGCTTACGGGTGCTCGTACTCGACGACAAAACGCTGGTATCACTAAAATTGTCAAAAATTTCATTTACTGCTAAGTCATCAAACAATTCCACACTATCCTGAAACAGCTTATCATCTGAAAGTGGTGATATTCTCTTTCTGTTACTCCCAGCTGTGCTTATTGGTGTGCTTGACGCTTGAATCCTACTCCTACGAGAAGAAGGTGGAGCCTTTGGAGTAACAAATTGAAACTCCTCCCTCTTTTTTGATACAGATTCAGAGCATGAGGCTTCTTGTAAAGATTTCGGCTCAATTCTAGTCTTGTTTGCAAGAGATGATGGCATCTGAGATGGCTCCATTTCATCTAGCCAGTCGAGAGAATCCAGTGAGGGAGCTCGAGGCACCACATGCTGTGACGCTGTAAAGGCAGTGAATGCTGTGGTATCCTCCTTTGGCTCTTTATGTGAGCTGATTTCTTCCACAGGAGCATCACAATCTAATTCGTCATCAGAGTCAATTTCATTCACTGGATCATCGTAGTTCATTTCTTCAGTATCTTCAACAGTCACAATCTCATCTTCCTTGGTGGCCTTTGGGGATGCTGACTCAGCAGTATTGTCTTTGTCAGCAGGTACCATCTTACTCTGAAAATCATCTTCATCACTTGAATCATCAAGAATCTTTCTGATTTGTCTACTTTTCTTTTTCTTCTGCTGGATATCAGAGGTTTCACCGTTATTTCTAGTTTCTTGGCTTCCTGAGCTCAAAACATCATCACGATTAAGAAATGTCTCCATTTCAAGATCATAGCTCTGTCCCACACCTTCACTAGAGTTCAAAAGCTCAATAAACTCCAAAGCAAATGACAGCTGCTGTGTTCTACTTGAATGCCCTGTCATCGCAGTAGGAATAGGAGCATTCTGACAGTGGGTCCATCTGTTGAGTGAGAGATGAAACTTTTTCCTCGACTGAGAGGTGCTACTGGAGTTGAGAGAGCTGTTACCAAAAGAAGTGCTCAAGTCAACAAATGAAGGGATGCTCTTCCGACCTGATTTGGATTTTATGACATCTCCTTTCAATTTGGCAATGCTCAAAAACTCAGTTTGTGTGGGAAAACACTGTTCAACCGATCTCACCAAACTCCGCGACTCCTTATCAGATAGAGCTAGCTCATTACTCCAACACATTAACTCATCATTGTTCAAAAATCCACATTTACTCCCCTTCCTCTTCCTTGCTGCAAAACTGAGCTTTCCCTGACCACTGCCAGAAGCTTTACCACCACCACCACTGCTGCCACTAGTCTTTACCGATGCTCCCTTCCTCCCAGACTTTGAGCTTACAAACTCACCAATAGTCATATGCATCTTGTGCACCTGTGGGGAGATGTATCGAGGCACCATCCTAGGACTCTGCTTGAAGAAGGTGAGGTTTCTACACCCCTCTTTGATGGCACGGTGGATGCTCTTTTTATTTGATTGGCTTTTGTTGTAGATCTGGTCTTCTTTTCCTTCAGTTACCATCACTATAATCCTACCGTCTCTTTTACGACCAGTTCTCCCCATTCTTTGAACAAGGCGGATAGGGCTTTTGGCTGCGTCGAAACAGACGATGAGATCGACTTCACCAATGTCCAGGCCTTCTTCTCCTACACATGTAGCCACTAGTGTGTTGTAGCCACCCTCACGGAACTTGCGGACAATCTAAAAATAGAACAGAATACAGTGATGCAAATCAAGCAGATAAATATAGACAGAATGTATGTTATATGTATATGTATACTTGCCTCAGTTTGCTCTCTCTGTGTGAGTCCTTTACTAGTTGATTTTCCGCTACCGTGCCCAACGAAGGTCATGACCCTGACCAGGGGAGAGTGCTGACTCAGTAATTCCGATATCTCCTGCACACTCTCCCTGTACTGTGAGAATATCATGACACGGGTGTTTACCTCTGGCTTCTTGGAGGAAGGGGAGGGGCCTGTTAAATCAATGGTGGTTTGGCTCTCAATGTTTCGAAAATGATCGAGAACAACTTCTTCCAGTTTATTTAGTTTTGGGTGGCTGTAGAAGAATGATTGCTGGGCAGGGCCTTGGGGTGCATCAGTGATGGAAAATCTTGGACTGACCACTTTGTTTTTGGTACGTCGTATCGTACTAACACTGTCAATGTAATCATCCTCACGACCGAGCCTGTTGCCAAGGAGACGCAGGATCTCGACAAACTCTGGTGTCTTTAGTACCTCCATCTTGGCTCTGGATTGCTGGCTACCTTCTTTGAAGGTGGTGGTGAGAAATTGGTGGAAGGATCTCATACCATGAAGCTGGAGGAGCTCATATGCATGGTATAGACTGATACTCAGAGCAAAGTCTGATTCAATGGCTCCAGGCTGTGTGTGTGTGTGTGTGTGTGTGTGTGTGTGTGTGTGTGTGTGTGTGTGTTGGAGGGTGAGATTGCATAAATACAGCATACGAAGAAATAATGGAACAGAAGATGCTGACCATGACACCAGAAGGAGCCCCATTGATCCTGAACTGGTCTCTAGCATGAAGCAGCTGATACTTGCTCATTCTCTCCGTGTTCGAGTGATAGATCACACCATATCTGGCAAGACGGTTGATCACACCATTCAGCACCTACACAGAATAAGGATGCAGGATTATAAAATGTCAGAAAGTTTATCTTCCCCAACCAATTCCACCATCCCAGTGCCTGCTCAGGCACACCTAGTACCTCCTTACTAAAGGCTAGTAGGTTCCTATAGCCTTGAAATTCTATCACGTTGGTGAAGTACATGTATGCTCATAATGCAAATTATGTACATGTACCTTTAGAAAGTTGTTCTTGACATCAGCTATCTCTCCTTCTAGTGGGACAATGATCTTTTCCACCTTTCTCTCATGGGTGTAGCGCTGTATATCGAAGGAGTCCTCATTCCTCAGCTCAATGTGACCAATTTGAAGATTTGTCACTACCTGCTGAACAGCCTGCAACATGATCATGATATTCTACGTGACATCTTTCTCTCTAGCCTCACTCCCAAATATATATATTGCGTAGAGCCCCAGATAAGTGAGTCTTCTTCTCTCTCAATCTAAATCATATACATACCTTGAGATCATTTCCAGGAGTAGCGCTTAGAGCTAACACTCGAAATCTCCCTTCAACTTTAGCCAGCTCCTTCACAACCTACTTTGTACATAGCAAACACATATATATATATTAGAATGGCATTCACATCCAAATAAATTGTTGGTATTAAAAATTCACTGACCTGACAGTAGGCGTGGTTGCCGAGTGCCTTGTGAGCCTCATCAAAGACGACACAGCAGACATCATGGGCGGGGCACGTCCCCCGGGACAGGTCATTCTGCATGACCTGTGGTGTGAGGAAGAAGACACGCCTACTCTCCCACAGGCCTACTCGCTCCTTTGGAGGAAGGTGACCTAAAAGAGAATAGCAAAACCAGGCATGAGCAACTACAATACACAAGTACATGACTAAAATACAATCCATCACTGCAGTTGTTTGGCAGAGTACAATGTCATGTTTCTAGAGTAAATTGTGGTAGTAAAAAATAAACTGAACTTCCTTTGTTTTTATGCACCTTTAGATTGTGCAATCCTTGTGGTGCACACACACACACACACACACACACACACTCACTCACTCACTCACTCACTCACACTCTCTCTCTCTCTCTCTCTCTCTCTCTCTCTCTCTCTCACTCACACACGCCCTCCTCCCTCCCCCCTCATGTACACACGGACACTACATTTTACCTGTCATTTCAGCAGCATGTTCCTGGGGTATGCCCATCACATTGTAACAAGCCTCTATCTGTTGAGTCACCAGAGGCTTAGTAGGAGCCAGAAACACTATCTTACTGTTCGGATACCAACGATAAAAATTATACATCACAACTGCAGCGATAAACGTCTTTCCGAGTCCGGTCGGCAGACACACCAGCGTATTTGTGAAGAGCGCCTTTTGCACGATATTAAACTGGTAATCCCGTATTGGATAGTTTGTCGGGTAGATCCATAGCTCTCCAGCTTCTGGGTCAAACCCTGGAATATCATCCTCAATGATGGAGGAGTTCAGAACAGAATGGGAGGGGCCTACATGAAATGCCAACGTCTTTTGGTGAAGATTTGTAGATGATGACGAGGTAGTGGTGGGATCATTGGAGGTCGAAGGTCGAGAGAGCTGGTCCGTTGTTGCGTACGACTGTAGCAGCTCTTCATCCGTAAAGTCGTTAGTGTCAAAGAAATCATCGTAATTGTCAAAATCTACACAGTCATCATCTGGGATGATTATTTCGTTTGGATTGAAGGTAGGCAGGGAGCTGGATGTAGAGGGAGCGTCTGATGTATGAGCTCCCTCACTGCTCGTCTCCTTTTTACGGCCTCTCCAAGCCTTGAAGAGCGTAGACTGCTTCGACATGATGTGGACGATCGAGTAGC
This sequence comes from Stappiaceae bacterium, assembly GCA_964291365.2. Classification (GTDB taxonomy): domain Bacteria; phylum Pseudomonadota; class Alphaproteobacteria; order Rhizobiales; family Stappiaceae; genus JBDWFY01. The sequence continues at coordinate 34,696 of OZ220042.1, read as the reverse complement.
CCGCCGCGCCAAACTCGCGCACAAAATTAAAATTTCAAAATTTTCGGAAATTCGAATAATTAGAGAAACAACCATTAACTCCCAACATACAAAACTAATGTTCTCTAGCTATTTTCAAATCTGAGCACACAGTTTTCAGCCACACAGCTGCCAAAGAAGCTTTTTAGCTTTCTTTCTTCAGCGGATGGTGAGGCCAGCAATGGATGACTCCAAGCTCTTGCAGGTCCAGATGACTAAGCGACCATCCACACCGGTAGTGCTGAACTTTGAGATGCTCTCCCTTGGCCCGGAGTGAGGGAAGATCTGAGTGATGGCATTCTGGTGGGTGCAGTCCAGAGAAGTGTCTTGGGCTCCTGCCTGAGCACGCTTGTCAAGACCTTTGAACTTGTCCATGGCACTGTGTGTGTGTGTGTGTGCGCAAGGAGAGAGTGGATGAGTTGTAGGCAAGAGGGGGCATGTGTATATTATACAAATGAAAAAGAAAAAGACAAAATGCCAACAGTCACACACTTCCATAAATAAATTATAGAGAATTTGAGGAAAATTGAAATTTACCAAACTGCAAATTGATACTCGGGGCTACCATACAGTGTCACATTGCAAAAGTATTACTATTGAATAGTTACCTGATCCTTCCCTCTGCCTTCTTTTCCTTCTGGTCCAGCTTGTTGATGTAGGTGAGTTCCCCGCCATCATCATGGTTCCATAGCACAGGGTAGCAGTCATAGCCGGCACACACAATGCTGTTCTCAGTCAACCAGAGGCAGTAGAGATAGGGAAGGTAGCGATGGGTCACCGTGGTGGTCCTGGGATGAGAGAGAGATGGCAGTATTAGCACCACAAACAATATTAGCAGGAGGACTGTTGAAATAATTAATTCTGCTAGCCTTGTCTCTAGGCTCCTCGATTTTTTAACACTGGAAATATGCCTGGGGGAATGGGGTTACAAGAAAAGTAAAATTATCCTTTACTGTTGTCCCCAGCAAAAAAAAAAAAAAATTGAGGAGTGGTGCTGTGGTAAACTTCAAAGCATAATTTTATGGAACCACAGTTAGAAATTCAAGAGCAGTGCCGTGCCGCTCTTCAGGGACATCACTGCACTTACTGGTCAGATGTCTTGTTAACGACAGAGATGCTGGAATCATGTCCAACCCAGGCCAGCTTGTTACCGGAGGGAGAGAATGACACACCGTGCACCCAGCCACCAGAGCCGTGGGAGAACTCAGCCATGATGGCACCAAAAGGCATCTTCTTACCCCAGCAAGTCGGCTCAGGCTTATCTTCAATCTCCTTCACATAGGCAGAAAACACCCTGAGAGAGAGAGAGAGTTAAACCATCTTTATATACGCAGTTCACAAAAAAGAAAAAAAAAAAAAAGCTTGCTGATTGAACATAAATATTTCTTACCTAGCCTTGAAGTCACTGCTGCCAGCTGCCAGGAGGTAGTTGTTGGGGTGCCAGTCAATGCTCAGCACAGTTGAACGGATTGGCTTCTTGATATGCTTGCTCACCCACCTGATCACAACAGAATATCAGCAGCAGATAAATCAATAGTAACTCGATTGCCAGGAACAAACACTCACCAGTTGTTCTCCTGCTCAAAGTAGCAGACAGAGATAAGCCTGGCACTGCTACCAACAGCAAATTTATTCTCTAAAGGAAAAGTACGTGACAGTATTATGAACATTACACCTTTTAGTTCAGTTGAATGATGGTTTGACATACCATTAGGGGACCACTTCACAATGGTGGCTGCTCGGTTGATACGAAGGATAACTAGAGCTGGTTTCCACACGTTGCCAGCCAGAGTCCACACGTAAGCATTACGGTCCTATTAATCAGACACACATGCACGACAGTGAACATACCCACAGTGATGCAATGTGTATGTCAGTACAATAAGTACTTACAGCAGCACATGTAACCAGTTGGTTGCTCTTGGGGGCCCAGTCCATACCGGTGACACGTTGACCATGCTGAAGGGAAAACGTGAATATAAACATCTAGGTATTGGCCACAAAATGTAGTAAAATACCTCTTTCAAGACATGCTCCACCTCCCACTTAGTACCCTTCTTGGCGTAGATGTGAACTTCATTGTTGTTGGGGGACATGGCAAATCCTGAAATTTAGGGGGAGGGGCAAACATAGTTTTGGCTGTTTAAGCTTAAATACGACTACATACTCGTCCTGTCTCCGTTCCAGCAGTGGCAAGACACTGGCACAGTTACTAGTTCGTGAACCTCGGCCATAACTACTCAAATTTGAGCTTCTTGAAGATTATTTCGTAGCTAGATAGTTTCTCTCTCTCGTTTTCTTTCCGACCGCGGACTCTGGCCAGTCTACACGGTCAAGCTTCTGCTTCGAAGATCAATGGCGGAATCACCAACTTAGATCAGAGCTGTTTTTCCTTAAAAGGTCAAAGATCGAATTCTCCGTAAATCACAGTGTACGGAAGTCCAACCGATAGTGCATATCGCATAGCGAGCGCATGCTAGTGTGCGGAGCCTAGCCTAGCCTCATGCGCGCGCGCGCGCCCCTGCCTAGTCACATGTATATGTACAGTCACATGTACATGTATATGTACAGTCGTATGAAATCCAATTACATGAATTATCTGGAGCTAGCTACTGCTAAAGACAAGCTGATTACAGGGCAAGAATGGCAGAGCATCATGCAATGGAGGCACCAACTTTCATCCCTTCATCAACAGTGCTAGATCTCGTGAGCATGGCTGATTTAGTTGAGGCAATGGGCTCTGCCTTCTTGCAGTACTCCCAGCGCAGCTCTGGAGCAGTTGTGCAGCCGGTTAGAACAGTCATCCCTGTACAGGATCACAATGGGTAAACTCACTGTCTCATACGTCACAAAGAACTCTAATCTTGCAAAGATATGTACAAATCCACTCACATAACCTACGCTGTTCTCTGATCATTGACCACACCTCTGCGTGATATTCATCTCGATGGCATGGTAATATTCAATTGTGCAGGTACATGTTTGTGATGCCAGCCTACAGTCGTGGTGCCAACAGTCTAGGGACAAAACTAGTTACTCTCTTTCCAGAGAACGATAAAAAAGGCATCCCCAGTCACCTTGGAATTATTCTCCTCTTCAATGCATCCACCGGCCAACTGCAAGCTGTGAGGAATAAACTTGTTGTGCTTCCATATGTGCTACAGCTTCTTAGCTATATATACTAGAGCTTTTCAGGGCTGATTGGGAGGGGGGTGGAATTGGTGGCTAACTCCTCCCCTTTACTTACTCATTGTGCACAATACTACAGCTAGGTCATTGTCTGCCATTGTTAGCCAACCACCCCACCCCATGCCATTTCTGGTTTTCAATTTCCTATCATGCAGCTAGTTGATGGATCCGAACTGACTGCCATGAGAACAGCAGCTGCGTCTGCTGCTGCTATCAAGGTTAGCAGTCAACAATATCTTTTTCAGTAAAAATAATAAGTCTATGCTTTATAAATTTTAGGCTCTTGTTTCCAGCCCTCCCTCTGTGCTGTGTATTGTTGGCAGCGGTGTAGAGGCTAGGAGTCATGTGCACGCAATGAGGGCATGCTACAAATTCAGCGAGATACGCATCTGGGGGAGAACAAAGGCAAAAGCTGTCAAGTACGCATTCAACATAGCCTTTGATCTGGATAATAATAATATATAGAAACAGGATATTCCCATAGAATTTACTTAAACAAACATAATGTTCATTTCTTTGTAGATGTGCTGAAGATGTAGGTGGTGATGAGGTAAAGGTCATAGACTCACTGGAAGAAGCCTTGAGGGATGCTGATGTGGTTGTGACAGTCACTATGGCCACAGAGCCTGTAGTGTTTGGCAAGTGGCTGAAACCTGGAGCTGTAGTCTGCAGTAAGCGTCAAATATTGTTAAAATTTTGCTATTTTTACAAATTGAGAAAAATTTTGCACAATTGATTTCTACATTATGACCACCATTATCTTAAATCAGCAAAATATACCATTGAAGTGATACTTGCTCACTGGAAGTTTTGCTGTCTATAGGTGTTGGTGCCTGTCGTCCAGACTGGAGAGAGTTAGACGATGGACTCATGCAGAATGCTGTCGTAATTGCTGACAGTAAAGATGCAGCAGTGAAAGAATCTGGTGACGTCATACTCTCCAAGGTATAATCAGGACATTGATGATTTTTTCAAGTTATTAGGCATCCATGGCAATATTCTATTGTCTCTATTAAGGGGTGTACGCTCTCCAACTTTCCATATAGCTAGCCTAGCTAGTATAGGTAAGGATTATATAGCAGGAAATCATTACCATGGGCATACAACTGATATACATTCTGACTTGGGACCGAAAATAAGTAAAAAAAAAATGATAACATTTTTATTAAATGGCGTCTAAGGTTATGCTGCTATTATCTCTATCAAGAGGTATGCTATCTTCTCTATAGAGATTTTTTTTTTACACCTCTCAGCTTTGCATACAGCTAGTCTAGTTGGTCAGGATTAGCAAGAAATCATCCCCACGTGTACAAATAACATACTCTTTGCCTCAGAACACACTAACAAACAAGGAACAAGGACTATTTTGTTAAATTTTTTTTAAAGATGTATACATACCTTATATTCTTCACATGCAGGCAGAGGTGTTTGCTGAAGTAGGCGAGATCATTGGTGGCACTAAAACTCTACCCAAGGTCCCAGAATGTGGCAAGAGATTCATCATGTTCAAATCCTTAGGTAATTAAAATGCCATAAACAAGTTTAATAAACAACATTCACGGTACATTCATCTTATTATTGATATCACAATTATTATAGGCATGGCTGTGGAAGATATTGTCAGTGCAAAGCTGGTCTACGATAGGTACTTACAAAAGCAAGGACGAGCAAAAATGTAGAACAAATAACTCTCAAGATCTAACTAATTTGAATCATTGGTTATTAGTATTTTTGCTTGGTTTGTCTATTGCATTGTGTGTGTGGCTGTTCTGTGTGTGCTAGTTGATGCTCCTCCCCCACCTCCTCCCGTCTTCTCTTTGCTCTGAGCCAGCGATGTCTCGCGTTTTAACACATGAAGCAATGTCTGTGAACTCTCCAAAATCTGCAACACAGTAGAAAATTATAATAATTAGGGTCTCCCCCAGTAATCCTCTGATTAGTGAGTGATATAGTGCACTACACCTACCACCCTTAGATCTACACGTAGGTAGCTCTGCCTTTTTGTATGGAGTTCACATAGGGTATGACGAATAGTCTCATGCCCAGCCTCTTTATCGCACACTGAAAAAGAGCGGTAAAACGCGTATTCAATTTTGGTTCTGTACACCAAGATCTTGGCATGGCCAATCAGATTGCAGAACTATGCTTACGTCACGGGCTTTATTTGATAAAGATTGCGATGCTAACTTGAAAGGGCCCAGTCTGTCGGGCATTCAGTCAGCGATCAATGAAGCTACCCATCTGTTTGGGATAGGCTAAGTCTACTTGAAGCTTGCGCGAGGCAAGAAGCTCAGCTGTGCATTCGCGAATTAAAACTTGGCGTGAATAGTGGTAATGTGCGAGCATCATACCACGTCACATACTTACATTGGGAACCAAAATTGAATACGCATTTCACCAGACTCCTTTTCCGTGTGCAATAAAGAGGCTGGGCACGAGACTGTATGCCAAATGCCTGAATTTGGATATTGATTGTGGAAGACAAATTTTCTATACCTTTTTATAGGCAGCCTCAGTTTCAGCGATAGTCTGATCATAATCTGATCGTGTAGCTATCTTCTGAGCTAGGCTTTCATTGACTTGTGCCAAACGCTCGGTCAATATTCGAATATCATTCTGTATCTTTCTCTTCTCCTCCTCCTCTGCAAGGATCTGTCGCTGTACCTCATCTCTCTTACTGCACAAGTCCTCAATACCTGGCAGAGTTAATAAATTACATAGCAGCTGTAATATGTACATAGTTTCTAGAGGACACTAGCTAATTTCAGGCCACTCCCATCTCAATGAGCACACTAGTACACGGTATCTAGAAACAGGTTCATAGATATAAGCCTACGTATTTTTTCTAGAGTACACTCAAATGAAAAAGCTTCTTATTTACATTTAATGAGCTCGTTGTTGTAGCTCTGCAAAGCAGCGCCTTGTTGTGACATCTCTCCTCGAGCTCTACCGCCAAGTTCCCGCCATTTAATCGAGTGGGCGGGGTCGATTATGTTGTCATGGTAACTGAGAAAAATCAAAGTTTTGTTTCGTCAAATTCGAACAAACAAATTCAAAAGATGGCGGCAACTTTGATGTAGCCGAGTCGCGTCGGAGGAGATTACTTTGAGTTACTGCCCTGGGGCAGAGCTAAAAGTCTGCAGGGTAAGTTTAAATAATTTAACAATTTCAAATCAGTTGATCGAGCTACAAGCACTATTATCTATGCTACTGAAACAAGACATTTATAGTACATATCTAACTACCTCAAATTATGTCTTTTTCTTCATAATTTGAAACACTATGATAAGGCTTTATTTGTATCCAGAGAGAGGACAGCTTGGATGTCTCCAAATGGCTGCTACTGGATCACCCAAGAAGCTGCAGCGATTCCTTCACAACCAGTTGCTATCTCTTCCCTCCTCTTCCCCCCAATCTCCACTCACCCTCTCAAGGATCAATCTTCTCCCCTCACTCCAAGCCCTTCCTGCAATTATTACCCAATGCCAGCCTCACTCTACACACATCACTGCACTGGACTGCAGTTTTTGTATCCTTGATGTGGTCTCCATTAGCACTCTATGTGACTGTCTTGTCAATCTTGAATCACTAAAAATAGTGGATTGTGGTGTGAGTGAATTTGATCCAAGCACTCTGTGGCCTAAACAGCTCAGACATGTGGATTTTTCAAGGAATCAATTAACAGAATGTCCTCAGGGTCTCACATTATTAGTCTATCTCAGAACGCTAAATTTATCGGGAAATCTCATTCAAAAGCTGGATCCCTCCTTATTGAGACTACCACTGCTTGAAAAGCTCCATCTACTGTATAATCCTCTGCAAAATATACCTAAGAATATCTGCAGAGAAGGAGTTTATAAAATGAGAGAGCACTTTAAAACTGAAATTTTGCCTCTACCTCCACAGCAAGATCTAAATGCCACCTTAATTGATAATACTCAGCCAATCTCCAGAAAAGTGTCAAATTCTAGTATATCAGTACATGCCGAGCGATGTCAGGATCTGAGACGATATCTCCTGCGTCAGCAAGGCTCTTTTGACAGTGGGTATGAGTCAAGCAATCGCTGTAGGTCAATGAGTGGCAGCAGTATTGACTGTATGAGTGATTTGGATAATACATCAGCAGATTCCGTCCAATGGCCTACATTTGGTAATTATCAACTCCCAGAGGGGTATGCCCCTGTTGCAGAAACCAATCTCTGTCGAGTGTATCTACCTGGAGATTGCAAGGACGAAGTTAGCGTTGAATTAGTGAAAGATTTATCACTATATCCCACAGTACAACCAAATGAGCTACTCATTACGCCGGTGGTACTTATTACACCACATGGTAGAAAATTCAGCACGGAAGAGCCTGCCATAGTTCTACTGCCACACTGCACCAAACCTAATAGCTGTAATGGCCATGAGTCAACAACACAAGTACAAGACTTAATTCCAGTATATAGTAATAGTGGTCTAAACCAGCCACCCTCCTGGGGCAAGTTGGATGGAGACTGTGACTGTGAAATATTTCAAGATTGTGTACTGTTCAGGACAACTCATTTCAGCCTATTTGCTGTCATATCCGTGCTGCCCTATCCTACGGCATCGATCTCAATTGGTCCTAATTATGGGGGCTTACTCACTGTCCCAGAGCTGCCAGGATTTGAGGTCAATCTTCCACCAACACTTGGTGAGACGATTACAGTTACTGCCACTGTTTATTATGACGATACCCCTTATAATATTGAGAGTAACGAGCGTGCATTGGCGTCACCATGCATTGCCCTGGAGCCCCACGGAACTCAATTCAACTCACCAGTTCAAATCTCCCTACCAATTCCGAATTATGCCAAAATTTTAAGCTACTTTCCGAATGCTAAACTAGAACTGTGGCATGCCACAGCTGGAATGGGAATAGAATCACCAGAATCTGAAAAATGGAAACCATTTCAAAACCCTAATATTTCTATCAGTCAGTGTGGTGATAATCATGTACTGATCTTCACCACTAGCCATTTTAGCTTTTGGGAGACACTATGGGACATTGGTAGAAGAGCTCTACAGAAGATTGGCCTTGGAGCAAACTTCAGTAACACCAGAACTAGATATGTATCAGTACGCATCCAGGCATTTATGTCGCAACCAAGATATGATGTAGGTGTTCAAACTTTTGGCATCTTAGTCGCAGTTTATAAATTTGGTGCGCCTCTCTCTCATCTCAGTAACTACCCATGGTCTCTACTTGATACCGGATCAAAACGAACATATCTTCAGCTAGGCCGTCTAGAAGTCAGTATTCAAGGCTCTTTTTCTGCACATAAGTTCGAAGATCCAAGTAGCCCACTGACTAGAGTGACTGAGTTGATTGAATTTAATGGAGATGATTTTTGTCAACGATTTGAGTTTGCGCTTCAGCTTGAGGCTGGCTGTGAGATAAAGGAGGGTATGCTAATAGGAAAGCTTCATTTCAGACAGTGGAGTGGGTCAACCCCGGTTAATCAGAACCACAACCTAATGGTCAAAGTGAGTGTGTATGAGTTACATGTAGGCATCCATACAGTATCCCTCAATTTCACTGCTTATGCTATAACATCATTAGCAGCATGTATAATGTAGTAGTAATTATGTACATGTATCTATGCATCATTACTCTAAATAATTCCACTACAGTTTGGTGCCACTGAAACTGGTTTATCAAGTCAGTCCAGTCCATCCTCACAGATCTCTCCACTCCAATCACGACAACCACCGATACTATTTAACAACCGTAAGTTCATTTGGAAACCTAATTCTGTAGTATAATTTACACTGAACTCTCCTGCATGTAGTTCATCCCTTGATAAAAATGTTTTCATTCCCCCCTACAGCTGATTTTACCCCTCCCTGGAGTCCTGACAGCGATATCACTCACACTTCTGAGTGTGAAGAGCAATTTCTCTGTGAACCCTCTACTTCTAATTCTGTTATTACCCCTCAAAACACAACCCCTTTAATTATTAATCCACGAGACACTGCCCCACTACAAGCAGCACCACTACAAGCAGCACCACCACGCAAGCGACAACTAAACCAAGCATTTAGCCATCTCAGTTTTGGAAATAGCAGCACTAGTAGTCCTGTAAGATCAAAGAGAAGACGGCTTTATCGTACAGGAGACATTGACGAACGAACACTGCTTAGAATTGCTGACTCGGTGGGTTCAAAGTACACAGAGCTGGGAATCCAACTGGGCCTGGACTATAAATGGATACAGAGCAATGTGGAGAACAAGCCGAGCATGAACAAGGATCATCTCAAGGCTCTGTGTGTGCTGCACGAGTGGAGGTCACGCTCAGGTGAAGAGTTTGGCTTCACTGGGTTGGCAATAGCTCTTGAGGCTAAGGAGATTGGATTGAACAGTGTTGCCATGGAGATTTGCTATGAAACCAATTCATAACACAAGAGCTGTACAGTTAAGTGGCCAAAAAGGCAAAATTTCTATTTAATAGTATATTTTTAGCACTTTATATGCAATCATTCTATCACCCATTTTTAACCACATTTTCATAATAGATATTATTAATTATGTGCAATGTGTCATAATGGTAATGGTAATAACTTACAAAGAAAAAAGAAACTGTCGGTGTCAGTTGTATGATACTAAAGCATGATGAAGTTCATCTTTTCTTGAAACCGTACTTCTTCCTCTCATAAAACAAGTCAGTTTTTGAGCTCCCTAGGTTCACAATCTTTGGACATCCATCACGCTACAAGTATAGCAACATGTACATAAATTACAGCGAAATAATAGGGGCACTGTTAATTACAGAACTCACATCTTTCTCACAGATGGTGCACTCCTTACAGTAGTAGGCATCAGAGACCCCTGGCCCCCCGCATATGGTACAACGTCCCTGGTAGGAGCCATAGTTACACTCATCACAAATACGAACCAGCGTACAGGGACGCACATAAGAGTCACATACTACACAAAGACCGTCATCTAGAGAGTTAAGAATATTAGAGCGATAAATAGTAATTATAGCTATCTATAAAATTAATATCTGCTGATTGCTTACGTTTTTCACACAATCTTCCGATGGCTGTGAAAGTAGAATAAGATAGCATGAGATTTGGCAGTTCTCTGAGATAGCTCATAGCTGCTTACCTACTCCAGGTTGTTTTCTACACATGATCAGGTCGGCATGATGCTTAGCCATCGTGAATCTATGCTGTGTGTGCCTTGTAGACGGACACGAAACGTGAGGAAAACGTCTTCCAAGGAAAAAGAGTGCATAAAGGGTTAAATTTAAAAAGCTGCCCTTTTTCGCAAGAAAAGGGTTAATACCAAGGGAGTCGTTGCTATGGGAACGTTGTTTCCTTGCAGGTGATAATAACAAGCTATTTGATGAGTTTGCAGTCGCAAATTAGCAGTATCCAATTGAAGCGCCACCCACAGCCATAGATAGCCGAAAACAAGAACAGGTTCGCGCGATCGCACGTTCGATCATGAAGAATAGGTGATCTGTCAGTACAAAGGGATCCATTCTTCTCTCGTCAACTATGAAGCCTCTACCTTACCATCTTCAGCCGCTCACGGTCAGTCATTAAAGCTGAAGCTAAAAAGCTTAACAGCTGATATTTATATTAATGGTCTGTTTTGCTTTAGGTGGCTCTGCGTGTTCGTCCCATGAACCACAGCGAGATCAGAACTGGGGCAAGGATTGCAGCTCATACAGTTGACAAAAATGTAAGTATTTAAGTTCAGCTTTGTCCCAGTCACATGCAGTCAGTACACACTCACACACACACATACTCACTCACATTGTACCTCAGTTGGTAGTCCTGATGGATCCCAACGAGGACAACGATGACATTCTGCGAGCCAATCGTTCACGGGAAAAGAAATTCTACTTTGATGTAGCGTTCTCAGAAGACTCCACCCAACAGGACGTCTATCGAGCTACTGTTGTAGAGAGGGACATTATAGGGAGGGTAGTGTCGGGATACAACTGCACAGTGTTTGCTTATGGAGCCACAGGTGAGATTGTAACTCTTTATTGGTGAGGAACTTCCTTTAATAATGAATGATTTTCAGGCGCTGGTAAGACGTACACTATGCTTGGTACGGAGAGAGAGCCAGGGATCATGGTACTCACACTCAACAGTCTCTTCCAGAAGATCCAGGACACCAGTGATGATATGATATACCGAGTCACCATGGCTTACATGGAGGTATACTTGAAATAAATTATTGTGTTTTCTCCCACGACAAATGTCGGCTATACAGTATTATGAAAGAGTGATTTATAAATTTAAATTTGTGTGTGGTCGGCATAATTATGATGTGATTTGTTGAGCAATTTGTAGCGAAATTTGTGCCAAGCAGTGTGCTATTAAATTTTATTCCTTGCACGTGTGTTATGAATCCTAGCTCTAATCTTTACACAAACTGAGTATTACAATTTTAGTATCAAGATTCACTCAACCATGACACACTAGCTGATATGAAGAAGACTTCATCAGAATTGATATTGAATTTTTTGCCTCACTAGATTTACAATGAGATGATTCGTGACCTTTTGAACCCATCAAGCGGGATCCTGGACCTGTTTGAGGATTCTAGCGGTGAGATAGTTGTGTCTGGCCTACTGGAGGTGGAGACATCATGCACGCTGGAGGTCATGAGACTACTAAGGCGGGGCAACTTACGCAGAACTGTTGAACCAACTGCAGCGAATAAGACATCTTCAAGATCTCATGCTATTCTTAAGGCAATAATGATTATCATACTAAGATAATGATAGATGATATAAGGATGATGAAATGTACATGTTTCGTGCAGGTGACGGTGGAGCAGCGTGATCGTGCTATGAATGTGTCCCAGGAGGTGAGGACTGGAGTGCTGTTCATGGTTGATCTCGCTGGATCAGAGAGAGCTGCAGTAACTCAGGTGATCGTCCACATGGTGATAATATCTACTGTCGCTGCTCTACATTGATCTGTTATGCAAAATAATTATGTGCAGTTGCATGCACATAGCTAAATACTTGATTGTAATGTACATGCTGTTACATCTGTTCTCATAGATCACGCTGTCTTTACCCCCCTTCAAGCATTGGAGGGTCATGAATATCTTTAAGACCAGGTGGCCCAGTAGCAATTATCTCATATTAAGTATAAACATGATGTCATTGTTTGCATTGACTCCACCCTTCCTGTTTACAATAACAATATATCTGTGTGGTTATCCCTAATAATAGATTGATTGTGCTATTAATATCATTGTAATGTTACTATAAATAGAATCGTGGTAAGCGTATGGTGGAGGGTGCTCACATTAATCGTTCCCTGCTGGCACTGGCCAACTGCATCAATGCCCTCGGATCAAACCACACCCACTACATCAACTACCGAGACTCAAAGCTGACACGCCTCCTCAAGGATGCCCTCGGGGGGAACTGCAAGACGGTGATGATTGCACACGTCAGTCCAGCAAGTACGTCATTTGAGGAATCGAGAAACACTCTAGCTTATGCAGAGAGGGGCAAGAAGATCAAAAATAAGGTGCATAGCTCTTCTTAATGATGGAATCATATTATTATTATGAGCCCCCTCCCCACCCATTTTCCCTCCTGTAGACTCGTCAGAATGTTGTAGATGTCAACTACCATGTCACTCAATATCACTATATCATTAAGGAGCTCCACCTCAAGATAGACCAACTCCAGAGTCAGCTAGAGAGACAACAGTCACAGGCCACGACGATTGGTGGTGGAGGATTAGTAGGGTCTACCTCAGTCATTACGCTGAGTGGGAGGGAAGGAGAGATTATAGCAGAGGGGTATAGCAGTCTTGGAGAGACTGCTAGGATTACAGAGCTCTGTGCACTGTTGAAGACAACTTCACAGGAAGAGAAAGAAATAAGGTGAGGCTTTATAGTCATAAAGAACATCCAATCATTAACAGATACCTGCACTTGAATAAGTTTGATTGGCTGATAAAAAAGGAATGTTTATACTGTAAAATCTGTCCTACTAGATAATATTGAGAGGTAGTATCATTATAATAGTAAAACTTGTTATTTCTTTGCAGACAAGAGCTATTTTCTATTGAATGTCAGCTACTACAGAATGCACTGGAGTACCAGAAGTACACAGCTTGTATACAAGACTGGCAGAGAAAGAGAGCATCCATTGACAGCATCGTTAAGGACAGCCAGGATTTATTGCCATCTGCATCACATGATAGTCACACTACAACAGCCCTATCTACAAACGAGTTACATCTCCCACCAATCAAGCCACACCCACAACAACTCATCACCATGGCAACAGACGAACCCCATTCCATTAGCCCAGACTCTGGCACTGATATTGGCACATCTGGTAACCATGGTAACCTCTCTGGTAACCATGACGATGTGGTGATGGAGCCGGAGGAGGTGTCCACTGCTCGTGAAGAGGTGGCCACTTTGGTTGCCGAGAAGCAGCGTCTGGAGGCTCAGCACAGGAGGTTTGACAGACTGCTGCAGGAGACAAAGGCTAAAATGTCCGAAACTAAAGAGGTTAATAGGAAGAATTTTGCACACTTTTTGCTCACTAATTTGTTGTCTCATCACTGACATTCCTATTCATGTACATGATGCACTGTAATGCTTTTTATGGTACAGATTTATAATAATTATGTAAACTTTCACTGCACCTTTTTTTTTAGAACTTAAGTGCAATTCCTGGTCTCCTTCCAATCCGTAAGGAGTTCATTGACCTACTACAGCACTCCTACGAGCTAGAGGCAGCCAGTATCGAGCACAACCTAGCAGCCACTCTGATCAGCCTTCAGCTAGGCAGACATGAGAGCTCCATCGAAGAGCTTCTCCAGCACAGCAGGCAACTGATGGAGCTGGTGGCTCATCAGAGGGAGATAATGAAGGGGCATGGGGTGGCCTTGCCCCCGGAGCTGACTAGACGAAATAGTGAGCTAAAAGAGAGGCAGGAGTTTCTGACTGTGCAGGTAGCGGCAGAGAGACAACTGCCAGCCATCGTCTCCAGTGGAACACAAGTGAGAAATTAATATGAATACCAAGGAATAAAATCTTGTAGTTGACAAAGTCTTCTAGCACTAACTGTTTTATTCTTAAATAATTTTTGTCCTTCATACTTTATTAATTTTTTGCTCTTTCATTCACAGCTTCCTGCTATAGCTCAACTGTCTGCCAGGCTCTACAACAACATGACAGGTACTTAAAATTATGATTAACCATTGATCATTCCACAGACTCTTATTGAAATCTATCATTTCCCAGGTTCTAAATCCAATCTCTTCATTGATGACACAGTCACTGAGCCAGATGAGATAACTACTTTGAGGTGCAGAGTGTTAGCAATATAATAATATTATAGATCTTGATATTAATATTTAAATTTGATGTCACTTGTACAGTGATGTGCATCTGCCAATTATTGAGTCACCTTGTGGCGACCAACCACCTCAGCGTGATCAAGACGAAGACCCTCTCTCTCCCGGTGCCATCTCTCTACCTCCTCTAGTAAGAGCAGAAGCATCAACTAAAGTCAATCCGACAAAGAAACAAATAAGAAAGGACCATTCCTCTATCAGTCTACCCCCTATCGATACCTCGGCTACTCCATCCCTAGTTGGAGCTAAACCTGTGAGCGAAAATAGTGAAACAAATTCACACATTGGTAGAACTGAGCCTAGTGAGGGAGCAGATGCAAAAGGTGAATTTAGTTCACAGATTGTTATTAAGAAATCGGATACAGCTCTGATAGTTGAGGCGGCTAAACGAGCAAGACAGAACCTCATAGCTGGGATACCGTCACCAAAAAAAGTGCTGACTAAGATGACTTCTTTTACAACTCCAAGAATGTCTGTATCGAGAAATTCGACCAATAAGAGCAAGTATATTGTACCACCTTCAAAAACATCAGTGATCGACATAGAGGGAGTTGGAGAGGTGCCGAGTCAGCAGCGTTGTGATTCCATTCCATGTGGCCAGTCCCGTTCCCATCCCCATCTTCACAACACGCCTTCCAAGGTGGTGTCACCAGGTAGAACAAAACAGTCCACTAAAGGTAGCAATGTATCATTCAATAAGTCGGTCTTATCTGAAGCTACTCTCAAGCGAGTTCGCGAAGGAAGAACAGTCATTACAATTGAAGAGCTTGAAAAGATTAGTAGAAGAACGTACAAAAGTTCTTCAACTCACAACACACCTCTTCATAAAAAAACTGCTCTCCATAATAATGGACAGTCACCACATCATGGGCTAGCAGGCCATAGCTCTACCTCTCTCTCTAAGGTCACCGTTGGACAAAATGTTGCAACGTCTTCTTCGAAATTCAGCCACAAAGGTTCACCTTTGAGAACTAAAGCTACTTCTCTGCATAGTAATAAACCTGGTGCTAGAATCAGCAGGCATGGTCCTACTAGTGTGACTAGCATGGTGACGAGGGGAGGGAGAAAGGTGGCTGTTCGGAGAGGACTGCCACACCCACCAACGGTACGAGGGAGACATTCCCCCATGCCTCGGAGACAACTCATCCCCAATAAAGGTATGTTATAAATTTATATAATTGTAGGCTAAGTACATAACCATTTTTTTTTGCATTTTCAGTGACTGCTGGTAATCAGTTGTCAAAGGTAAACTCACCATACCTCACTCCTGTAAGACAACCCAAGAAACAAGGTACATAATATGAACAATCATAAAATTAAATTTTTTGAGCTAGCGGTAAACTGATCTTTGTATTTGCAGGCACAAGAGACCAAGCCAAGAAAACTAAAGAATGGATAAACTAATTATTTATTATTTTTGGGGGAATATCATGCAATTTTTACATTGTCTTGTGTGTGTTATTGTAAAGTCGTGAAGGCAATTCTGCGCATGCGTGCGCGTATAATGGTGCGCGCGCCGCTAGCACTCAGCAAATAGCGCTCAAAATCATCAGCTCAGACATGGATACTTCGCGTTCGTACATGTACTATGTAAAGCTATAGAGGCCAGGCAGATGGCAACGACCTCTACCTCTCCGGAACAGAGCAGCGAGCGAACGTCAAAGAGCAAAAAATTACCAGACAGCGCTAGCACTGCTAACGGGTGAGAAAATACTCCCTCCAGGGGATTGTTATGATGAGCATTAATTAGAATGTATTCGTTCTACAGAAACTCGGCATGGATTGACGTTCACTACGACCCGGTAGCTTCGCTGTACACCTTCTCCAGGTGCATGGGTATGTGGATATACTGCTAACGTCACAGTATGGCCGGTTGCTATGTTTGTTGGTGTTGCTAAGGGGCGTGTCTATCAAAAATCCTACTCTGAAGGCTTATTCTTCAGTTTCTGCACGCACTAAAGGGAAGCTTTTAGGCCAAATTATTGAATTAAACGTTCGTGTACATACAGACTTGCATACAGCTGTTTTACTGTGTACTATAACTAGTCTCGCATGTCACACCCCTCAATCACAAGGAAAGAGGGGTCTGGTGACTTTGTATACAGCGCTAGCGCCGAGTTGTTCACGTGGAATGCAAAAAAAAACCGTCATGGACAACCGCAGAAATTGCATGGCTGACAATAAGTACGCACACCGAAAGTAGGGCGTTACTAAGCAATAAATTCAAAATCTTGAATCTGATTGGATGCGACAAGATTTGGTTACCAGAACAACTCATTGTACGCATGGTCACCAGACCCCTCTTTCCTTGTGATTGAGGGGTGTGGCACGTGAGACTATACTATAACTATGTAGCCTCTTTAATTCCCAGGGTCCCAGGGTTCTCTTAATTCTTCAGTACTAGTTACATTGAAAAACTGAGAGGAGCCTGGGGACGAGGCTAATAATTACATGATCTTCTATGATCCAACACTCTATGGCATGTATACATTGTATTGTGACTTGCGTGTGCTATGACACTGTCTTTTTTTAATACTCCCTTTAGCCCTGGAGGACCTAACTCGAGATGGCGATCACAAGCTACTGGTAGGAGATCTAGGCAGTGGACAATACGATATGAAACTCAAAGTATTCAAAGGTCAAAATAATAAAAATGATTTCTGTCCTTCTCTGTCCATCATTAGCTAATATACTCTTGTGAACTTGGAGGGAAGGGTAGAAAGTTTGCATGTTGCCTTCAAGCATACGTGTCCATATATGTACATGTACAAACTTGCCTGCACACACGCATGCATGCACACACACACACACACACACACACACACACACACACACACACACACACACACACACACACACACACACACACACACACACACACACACACACACACACAGGCACAGAGCAGACCCAGGAGAGCCCCCTAATGGAAATGCCCACTGGTGTGTGTACATTCTACATGGATACGACTGACCCTCATACTCCAGCTGTGGCTGTGTCATGTGGTAGCTTCATCTATGTATTCAAGAATCTCAGACCTTACTTCAAGTTCACCCTACCACTGCTTGAGGTGCAGGCTTTTTAGTGTTATGGCATAAGTGAGCAGTGTATACACAGTTAGATATTTGCACATTTGAGCATTTATTTGTCTGTCAGTCTTTCTCTCTCTCTCTCTCTCTCTCTCTCTCTCTCTAGCTCAACTCAACTGAGGTTGACTTATGGAACCAAGTTAAAGAGGTAAGAATAGTATATATTATGTAATGATGATGTAATGTCTGGCTCCACCTACTAGGATAAGATTGACCCGGCTACGATGCGTGAGATGCTGGAGAGTATGAACAATGAGGGAACTGATATACCACTCACAGTTAGATCACTCAAGTAAGCAAATACCACTATTCTGTTTCAATCATGCATGTACATGATTGAAGCACCTGCAGCTTAAGCAGGAGGCCCTGGGTTCGATCCCTGGCGGGTACCCTGGGTTTTTTTCACTTCCAGCTGGCTTACTAATGTAGATGGGATGAAGGATCTATGGTGCTCTAGTACAGTTCGGCTGCTATCAACATAGATACGAATGGAAGGGTCTGTGGTGCTCTAGTACAGTTCGGCTGCTATCAACACAGACATGAGTGAATGTTAAGCCCCATCCATATTAGACTAAATCTTGAACTATCATGTATCTGACAATAAATATATATTTAAGGGGTAGGCCAATGAATAAAGTAGTGAGAAGGATGGAAGTACACATACTGTACACAAACATACATACATGCACATTCTCACATGTATTACATGTATATACACATCCACATGCACACACACTCTTTAGGTTTCTCCAGCTTGATGTGGAGGACCTGCTACCATTTGTCACGGTATTCAAGCACATTCCCCTCAAGCGTCAGACCATCATCACCTGCATGACCACGCTGAAGAAGAGCCATGATGAGCCTGATGCTGTCAGCTGCATTGTAGCAGGGACGGAAAATAAGGACATTTATATCCTAGACCCAGAGGCTTTCACTGTACTCAAGAAGGTGAATTTTTATATCGGTATATAATATAATATTGTATATGTACATGTACATGTATGTGTATTTGTACACAATCCCTAACAGCAGTTACACTATTGAATGCTACATAAACTATTCATCTCTCTCTCTCTCTCTCTCTCTCTCTCTCCTTCACTCTCCTCAGCTAATGCTACCAGCTGTGCCAGTGTTTATAAGTGCCACTGGTCTGTACGATGTTGAATATCATGTCTCAGTTGCATGCCGGGATGCCTTCGTCTACACACTACAGACAGGAGGCCACACCCCCAAGTACAAGATTCCCCTTGGGTCCCAGCCATGTGGACTGCAGAGAATGGATAGTAACATCTACATTGGGTGTATGGACAATACACTGGCCTGCTACTCCACTAGGGTAAGGTATTATATTAAATATCATGAAACTACACACCAATTTACACAAAATACGTGCTTTATCTGTGTGTATATATGTAAGCTTAACTTAACTTTGAGAATGTCCTTGCATAAATCCTGTATCTACCACAGAAATGCACGCATGTGTGTGTGTGTTTCAAGTGTGATTAATTTTTGTACCTCTTTCTATCCAGGGTAAGCGTTTGTGGCTTCACAATCTCCCTGCCGCCATTACAGCCCTTGAGCTATTGGACCACAGACCTCGTGGGATCAAGGGAGTCATCATCGCTCTAAAGAACAGGGAGGTCCGATTCTACAGGGACAAGTTCCTTGTCAATACAATCACTCTGGATGTAAGATGACTAGTGATGATGGAATTGGTTCATTGAGGAGGGGCATACCCTTTGATTATATTAGGATAAAAGATACTGTAGCATAATCTTTCATTTCTTTATCTTCTTTCCAGGATGTAGTAGTCGGTTTGAAGTTTGGTCCTTTTGGTCGTGAGGAAGGTGCCCTGCTTATGGTAACACAGGGTGGGGCCCTCATCATTAAGATGCTGAAGAGAACAGCCACTCTTGAAGCTAAGGATCCCAACCCTGGGCCACCAAGGGGACAGCTGGGAAAACTGAATGTGCCAAAGAAGACTAGAGTGTTTGTGGATCAGACCATTAGAGAGAGGGAGAATGCCATAGGTAAGGCAGAACATAATATTTCTAATCAAGATATCCAAACTTAATGGTGGTATGAACTTGAATTTCACCTGTATGCCACACTGCTTTTGCCATAACAAAAGTGAAATTTCTCACAATGGGTAACTGTAGGAAATCTGCAGGATAGAGGTGTATTTGTAGTAGATTTCCTGATTATTTGACACTAATTATTATAATTATAGTAAAATTCATGCATTTTGTGTAGTTTAACATTGTAGGAAATTAAATTTCACTATGCTTTAAATCATCTAAAGTTTATAGATCACATCTAGAACTCTGTACTATATGTCTTGTCTCTATCTGCAGCAATGCACAACACATTTAACCGTGACCTCTGTCGTCTGAAGCTTGAGACAGCAAGGGCCTATGCTAAAATGGTCACCTCCTCTCTTGCCCCTGTCGTTAGTTTGAAGGATGCTTCATTAAAGATCTCAGCCCAGGTCCAAGGACTAGGCCCCCTATTCCAGCTGACCATCAGTGTGCAAAACACAGCACCTTCAGCTGTGGCTACTAACCTCTGTATCACTTTCAAGTGTGATGAGTCACTATACAGGATCAACAAGAAATTCATACAGGTTGTATAATCATCATCATCATTACATTAAGATTGTAGTTGTGTGTCTGTTTGTCCGTTACGGAAGGTCAGTGGAAACGAATTGACCTTGAGACACAAGGTGCTGTATCTCTGGCTATTGAGCATCAGAAGCTAGAACTAGCCAGTCTCTGTGAGCGCCAGTCATGGCACTAGCTACAGGCACAAATGCTATTAGTAACTTCTTGGACAGACCGGGCAAAACCAGCCAACACTGGACATTTACATGTAGCAGCCTGCAGTTAGCTAAACAGGGTGACACATGAGAAGATACTACCCCAGCTCTGAGTCAGATAGTAGATTCTGTATTTCGCTTCTGGCCTTCACAAGTCTTGCCGGAGAGATGACGAGACCTGTTGATTAGTTTGATCATGTGCTCAAACGGGATGTAGTAAATGCACATGCACATATGCCACAATGCTGCCACATCTTGGGCTTCCTTACCATACTATGATCTCTACATGCTGGCAAGATCTGCCCTTTCACATCCCTGCATGTGTTAACAACACTTAATTCAATAGCTAGCAGATTATTATTACATGATTAGCCAGAAATTCCCAAATTCACAAGTTGATAATATACTATTAACATCCATTTTGTAAGAGAAAAGGGCCCAATAGAATCTAGAAAGAGACAGAGTTGTAGTATTGGTTGTTATTTTTCTTTGATGTGTGAAGTTCAAAACAGATGATAAACTGATGAACTGTTAAAGCCATGATATTGTTATCATTGTACCCTACATGACTGTTTACCAATCATCGTTTAGGATTATACTAATGATACTCTACAATCACTTTCTACAACAACATTTATACTCAGAAATGTGTGTACATGACTACACACACACACACACACACACACACACACACACACACACACACACACACACACACACAGCTCCCCCTGCTGGTTCCCTCTCTGGAGTACAGCTTTGAGACAAGAGTGGAGTGTCTGGATGAAGTGGGAAGGGCAGAGGACATTAGTGTGTTTGTTATGAGGAAAGGCAACCCGGTCCCTTTAATCACTGCTGTAATTAAAATGCCAGTTAGCGAGAGTGTCATTGTTGTGTAGTATTGGTCTATATATGGCTTCAGCACTACACAATTGATTATTGTTTACTTTCTGATTGACCTATGGCTTCGCCCTCAGTTGAATTGGCAATAAAAAAATTATTATCTTGAGCTTGTAGTAGTACATAACTTGTAGGTCACTGTAGTCAGAGATACACGCGCACGTAATAATAGTGACCTTCATAGGTATGTAAATGGGTGTGGTACACAGAAAGGATGTACACCAGAAGTACATGCATTCCTAGATACTGATCTATATGTGACCTTCCATGACAAAACCAAGCATAATGCGCTGACAACCGATTTTGAGTTAAGGTCACCATTACCAACTACAACCTTTGAACTGCTGCTCCTGCAAATTTGAAGTCTCTAGCCCGTATAGTCATGGAGATATGAGCCAAAATGTACCCGGATCGCCCGTACTAAAGTTTTGCAGAAAGTGCAATGAAACATTGCTACGTACATTGTACGCGGAAGTCCGTATACTCGCCGTTTATTAAAAATTCGTGGCCCCGCCCACAAAGTCAACGAGCTAGATGGCTCCAAAATGCTCGAACGAGAGCAGCACTCGCCGTTTCGATGGAAAAGAACGAGAAGACAAGCGTTTCTAAGGCTCGTTTGTCCACAAAATCGAAGAAGAAAAGTGGCTGGCGACTTTTTTTATTCGCAGCTGCCACGGTTGCCTACAGCACATAAGGGTGCAATATTGGCAGATTAGACTATATATACATCAACTTTATATTTTAGACAGTCTAAAGTATAGGCATGCTTATAAATATGATATGAATGAAATTTGTCAGATAGTGCTACAGTGTGTATATAGTATATAAAGTGTCTATTATAATATATTTGATCAATGCTAGACATATTTTATACATACAATTGATTGTAAATCACATTATACAGTATAATTTAAGTTAGTATACAGTGTGTATAATGTACAATAATTCCTGCATGTATGCATGACATTGTATATGTCATGTCACAAGTGACACTATTGTCACACTACTAAATGTATGTACTTCCTGTAATGAATCAGTTTATGAATCCGGCATGGGGATCCTGCCTAATGTTCATAACTTAAGCACATCAACGCCCTACCAAACATTTATAAGATTACATCATAAATTATATTATTGCCATATTATTATAGTTTAAGCACGTGTCAAACGTTTAATTAGAAGATTACATCATGAGTAGTATTAGATAGTTTAAGCGTATCGACCCCCCTGCCAAACGTTTTAAATTATCTGTATCATTATATGCATAATATATAGCTACGTACAGTATCACTGTCAGTTGATTATAGGTAGTCTTGCTATCTGCAACCAGACCTCACGCCATACTGCATGTATGCATGGTTACATCTTCTTGCTATCCTTTATCAATAAATGAAGTTCCCGTATTGTTTTATGCATGTTTACACCATCTCATACATAAAGAAGTTGAACTTGTAGTGGCCAAAGTGAGAATTTGAGCTTGTTAAGCCAACGAAATGCCTGCTCTGCACATTCTGTGTTAACACCTGATATTTCAGAGATAACGCTGGAAAATTTGGATGGTATTTACAATCTGGATTATTGGCTGGGGGCAAGCAGCACTCTCTGTGTGATCCTTAACATGGACTCATTCTACTTGTTGCAATGCCAAAATAGTTTATGAAATCATCCATCATTTCCAATAGTTTATTATTTATACAACACCATTTTTGCAGAACCTTGCAAAGAAGGATATCTACTTGGCAAAGTACCTCCTAAAGATTTACTCATATATCAATATATGCCATTTGGAATCTTGACTTCTTTTGCAGTTTTTACAAGCCTATCTGCCTTCATCCTGACTTGAAGTACCAACATGTCCTTCTGCTGGACTATGCTGTTGCTGTATACCCACTGCTTCTCATCTTTATCACATTTATCTGTGTCAAACTCCATGACAATTTTGCTATTGTTGTAAGGAATTGTGTGTGCTTCAAGATACTTTGCCAAGTAGATATCCTTCTTTGCAAGGTTCTGCAAATATTGTGTTGGAAATGATGGATGATTTTGTAAACTAATTTTGGCATTGCAACAAGTAGATATGGGTGGAATGAGTATCAGTGTTTTCAGCGAAGAATATATATCTGGTGTACATAGCAGTGGTTGATAAAAGATTTCGGTGTTTGCACTCCTGTGGTGAGCCTGTAAATGATTTTCGCATTCTTTTTCTTGGGGATGTGGTGAAAGTTGTTTATAGCTATTATAATCTATTACATCTACTATAAACACATTATTTTTTATTTTGTCCTATTGTCATTAATTTTTTCTGTAAAATTGTTTGGATATTTGAGAGATTTACTCAAAAAATGAGCATATGTAGATAGTGTTGCAGCTGAGAAATATTGAAATATACCAATATTTGTGAGTACCCCTCAAGGATTTTGCATTAATAATAAATGTTGTTCAAAGATTCACATGATTTTATACAATGGTACAAATCAGTGCATTAAAAATACAGCTATATGAAGTAGTAAGTTCTGTGGGAAAGACTAAAGTGAAATGTTTGCCATGCAAAAATCAATGCAAAGTAGTATCTTCAGCTCAAATTTGAGACCTTGACTGCCACGAAACACATTCTGATTGAGACGTAGGTCTCAAATTTGAGTCTGGAGCTAGCTGTATTGTCACATTTGAAAGACATTATACAATAGTAGTCTCAAATTTGAGTACAAGGTTCAGCATTGTCCTTAAAATTGTGAACAGTATTCTCAAATTTGAGTCCGAGGTTCAGCATTATCCTTAAAAATTGTGAACAGTATTCTCAAATTTGAGTCCCCACCTTTTCAGAAGGTGCCAAAGTTTGATTGTATGACTCAAATTTGAGTCCCTGATACATGTTACATTGCACATATAGCGGCAATGTGATCCACTTTGATGCTATCAGGGACTCAAATTTGAGTCATACAGTCAAACATTGGTACCACCCGAAAAGATGGGGACTCAATTTGAGCATACTGTTCACATTTTTTTACAACAAAGCTGAACCTTGTCCAGGAAAACAGTGTAAGGATTAAAGTTCACAGTATTATGCAAAGTTATAGTTACTCTGTGTTGTGCAATGTAGACAGTCACTTGATGACTTGATCGACACAATCATTGCTTTCCATGATACATCTTGCATATATGAGTCACACTTTAAGGTAGATAGGGAAGCTACTCCTATGTAAATAACATGAAATAGTACTAATAATCTCAATACTGTATTTGTTCTAAAATACTATACTTGTTCTAAAAATTAAAGTTCGCCAAATTTTAGAGAACCATACAGACAAGCCCAGAAGCATCAGTTTCAGTGGCAAACTCGATTTTCCTCTGGACGGAATAATATTCAATTTCGTACCTGGGACTGCCACACGTAGACAAAATGGAGAATGCATGCATGCATGCACAGACTCACAGTGATCCAATTAAACTTGTGGGACAAGTTTCATAAAATTTAATTGTCTGAGTGTTATTCAGGGGCAACAAAAATGACTATAACAACTGTTACATATAGATTGCATGCAAGTCTATATCCTCTATATGTAATCATTAACACAACTGGGATAAAACGTCACAGATAAAAAATTTGGCCAATGAGAGCAGGTGGCGAAATTGGTAAAAATTTTTTCCTGGTGAAAATTTCGGGCTTCCTATATTAAGTATTCTGCATGACTCCTTTATAGACTTGAAGTATTTATATTGCTTCTTATAATCACTAGCTACCAGAATACTGTGTATTAATAACAAAAAAAAGTTCTATGTGCACCCACCCACTCACTAGCTACTATTAGGCGGGGCAAACTGAATTCGCAGTTTATCGTCACCGCCCGCATGGATTTTCAGATTTTCCCAAAAATTTCAGATTTCAGATCCAATACAGTAAATATGGTACCTTGGGCCGCACCCTCGCGAGCGCTCTAATTAGTGGGCGGGGCTCGGGCGATCTCCAGCTCGAGCATAGCCATCCTAGTCTCCCTACTAATTTGAAATCTGAATAATGACTGCCCGCCCGCATGCAAAATCGAAAACTTTGTGACGATAAACTGAGAATTTAGTTTGTCCCGCCTTACGCCATTTTATTGCTGTAAAAAGCTACAAATGTTGCCGAGTGAGAAAAGTATGCAGTGGGCACAGGCATATTAAATAATATATAGTGACTGGGTTCAAGGCCTACTGGGTATATTAAACAGGCTCACTTTGGCATGCCTAGACTGTGTTTAGCCTGTGTATAATTTTAGTGAAGCAGTATGGTGTTACTAGTAGAACACACTTACAAGGACTCACTCTGCTGAGGGACTATACTTGTTCAGTGCCGCGCTGGATTCCACGATGCAGGATTCGAGCTCTTCAAAAGTTGTAGCTATTTATCCGAATCTCCATCCGTGACTGGAAAAGCAGCCGAGCCGCTTGTGTCCACTGACTACAAACGAATGTGTTTGGTTAGATTTTAGCTATTGCCTGCTTCTTTCCACGTCGTAGTGTCCGTAGCAGACCGGCGTATTCTGTGCACAGTGCATCATTAGAGCGATGGATCATGCTGAAACTCTGTACAGCCGGACCGCACGCGTCACGCGGAATGCTTCTACGTCGAGATATAATTTCTTATGAATTTATTCATGAGCGTTGAGCTACGAAGTTCGCGATATCGCAAACTTTTTATATCTCGCTTACTGAATGGCTCAAAATCGATTTCCGGTTGGTTTTGGACGAGGCGAATTTTTGTGTAATGGCCTCGTGTAGTGGCTCCTATTGGAATTCCGTGTACACTACCAAGAATGGGAAAAAAATCGGGTACAGTCAATGGTGGAACATTTGCATTTCGCAAGTGATTTTGTATCAAGGAGAACTTAAATAATACAATAAAGGGGTGTACTTTCCAATGAAATGGTCCATTTTTGTGTCCCATGCCTAGAAATGCCTGTTTCAGTTGAATACATGTGTATACAAAATCGGAATAAAGTAACAGAGGTATGACTGTATACAGGAGAAGTAAGGAACTGGCAACTAAATATTGTTCATCTGAAACACTATAACAAAGACAATCTGTGTTGCAAACTTCCACTTGCTCCCTGAAATAAGAAAGAAGCAAAATTATGATGAATTTTGTGTATGAATCGAAGCTCTACATGTACACATGCAGGCATGTATATCATGCACTTGAATACAATGTAATTTCATAATACACTTGAAGGTTTTATGACACTGGCGCCTTGATTGTACAGCTTGATCAACTTAGACGAATAGGGACAGAGATGAATAAGTCACCATGATCTCGAAATGCAGGAATAAAGGCCATACGTACAATTATCTGCCATGTACAGAAACTTAATACATTATAGGTGCACATGTAGCCCAGCACTCTACTTGTATGTGTTGTGTGATATGTCTCTAGGTACAACAAAACTAAAAAAAAGGCCTGTGAAAAAGGCCAATATAGCTAGTTTAGTTCATAAATTATTTACCATATTAATATTAAACATCAATCCACATACATACGTGTACGTGCATATGCACAGTACATGTATGATGCACGTACGATACATGTAGGTAGGTAAATACTAAAGACATTGATGTTAAGGCCAGACCAAATTAATTGTCTGTTTCACGGATCCGGCGGGTCTATATTCCTAGCTTTTGAAAAAAAAATATTAATTGGATAGGCGTGGTCTTGCCAGCAACTCGACAATGGCATCCGCAAGAATTGCCACTGTTGTTCCTTGTGAACATTGCATGGAAGTAGCTTTAGTGAGCCAATGATAGCAACTAACCATGTATTGTTGAAAGAAGGTACTCAAAATTGTAGTTCCTACAACTTCTGTCAAAGTTCGCTTCGTTGATCTGAGGTCAAAGGTTGGACTTAATTAAATTTTTATTATTTTTCTACCTGCCTGCCGGGTCACTACTTCAGGGGAAAAAATCCGTGAAACAGAAAATCAATTTGGTCTGGCCTAATGGACAGTCTCCCAGCAGTGCACAGTCCTAGTGCTATTATAAACTATGCCTATGTAGCTACATGCATTGTTGTACGTAGTCATCAAGTTCATGGGTACGTGTGATGCTCATACACTGTCTTCCTAGGAACTGCTATATACTTAGACACATGTTGATGCAGACTGACTCTTCTACCCATCAGGAGCTCATGAGATGATCACGTAAATTAGGGCTGACAGTCACATTGGTGTTGTAGTCTTTCCTGTACATCTCATGCATGAGAGATCATACAACTACGTAGCTAGTCTGCATGTCGGACAGTGTCAGGAGTACTTTCATGAAGTGTGGAGGCTAATATAGGATTAGAGGCTTTGGATAGAGCACCTGACATCTTTAGAAACTTATACAGCAACGCTAAAGGTCGCAACAAAAACTATGGTTATCTTCTATAATCATGCATAGCACACACACTACACGGAAAATCTTACCTGAGGCGCTTTCATTGTGGAACATTCCCGTTTCACTTAATGTATCGGTCCAGCAAATGAGTTTGGGTTAGGTTAGTGGTGGTAGAAGTGAAATAGCGACACAAAAACTGTGTCCGTAGCCTATGGTGGTGCCAGAGATGCGTTGAAGCCAGAATACATGGCGACCATTTTGGCATCTTCCCGACAAAAGGGAGTCTTGGAACAGCTTATGCGTTTATTTCTGGAAAAATTCTCAAGATCAGCTTAGTTTTGTGCCTTTGTCAGCTTCTGGTACAGAAAAGAGGCAGTTTCAGCCAGCGAAGAACCCAGGACAGCGCTTTCTGTTGTCTTCACTCGACGGGGCAGCCATTGCTCTGGCACGCCCCTTCCTGTACTTCCGGTTAGAAAACAAATATTGCGCGAAATTTACGTGTGCGTTCCGGCTGTGTAACTCAGGTTAGCCAGTCCAAGGTCAGTCTGTGACAGCTGCGCGGCTTATTATTAGTCACGAGATCTGACAATAAGCGCGCACGTGCATGCACATGATGTCACAGCAAAGTCCAGTTGCGCATGCGCGCGCGTATACAAAAGGTTAAAGGTGCATTTTAAAGTTACGTTTAACAGCTGCAATACTGAGTTAGCTCAGTTGTCAATGTAACAGTATAGCTAGCTAACTAGCTAGCTGGTCGAGCTCAAAATAATGTAGCTAGATCTATAGCTATTGCTATTTTCAAGTGGATGATAACTATGTTTATTTCAACAAGTCTGAACCGTGATTCTGAAGGAGTCACGCGATCCCAGCTCGGCGGCCTCAGTAGTCGACGAGGAAAACTTGCCGAACGCTCAGGCTCGGCTAACAGCGTCACAGTTGGAACAACCACAACCCTTTGTTCTGGCAGCAGTTTCCTCTCAGATAGGCAATGACACTCATGCAGGCTCAGCATCACAGGCTTCCCTGACGCGACGGTAAGTGTGATAATAATAATTATGTACATATATAGCTAACTAGCAATTACTAAAAATGCAGAAATGCAGATACATTGCTTAAACTCGAACAAAGCAGATATTATGAAGTATAAGCCTCACTAAAATTTCAACTATCCAAGGTAAAGTATCCAGGAAAAACTGCTGTGACAAGACAACTGCTAGCAGAGATTGTAGATGAGCAACTGACATTCAGTTAATATTACATTTTTTATCTGTACACTAGCTGTTTATTAGAAAAAGCTTTATTTGCTGATCATCTAATGGCTGCATGTATTATTTAGTCACCCTCTGAGTTATGCCATAGTATCCATAATAACAGATACATGACTAGCAATCATCCACTAATCCATGGTGATTCCTGTATGGATTTAGCTCACACAGTTTGCACATTTCAGTATAGCTATATTAGTTGGCTCAAATTTTTGACCTTGGTTGGTGTAACTCTTGAGTCTCACGACCATTTACAGCTCAATTTTTGAGATGCAGCAACCTGAATACAGAAATAACATGAATCTTTGAGTGATGCATTGAAGATTTTCTGTTAGTCAGGGTAGGCAATCAATGCTTTTTAATTCTGAATGTGAACGCCAATTACAAATGAAAGCAACAGTGGCACAGTAAACTCAACTTTGAGTCCCTTGTTGCACGCATGTCCTCAAATTTGAGTCCCTTGTTGCACGCATGTCCTCAAATTTGAGTCCCTTGTTGCATGCATGTCCTCAAATTTGAGTCCCTTGTTGCACGCATGTCCTCAAATTTGAGTCCCTTGTTGCATGCATGTCCTCAAATTTGAGTCCCTTGTTGCATGCATGTCCTCAAATTTGAGTCCCTTGTTGCATGCATGTCCTCAAATGTATGGATTTAGCTCACACAGTTTGCACATTTCAGTATAGCTATATTAGGTCGGCTCAAATTTTTGACCTTGGTTGGTGTAACTCTTGAGTCTCATGACCATTTACAGCTCAATTTTTGAGATGCAGCAACCTGAATACAGAAATAACTTGAATCTTTGAGTGATGCATTGAAGATTTTCTGTTAGTCAGGGTAGGCAATCAATGCTTTTTAATTCTGAATGTGAACGCCAATTACAAATGAAAGCAACAGTGGCACAGTAAACTCAAATTTGAGTCCCTTGTCTCATGCATGTCCTCAAATTTGAGTCCCTTGTTGCATGCATGTCCTCAAATTTGAGTCCCTTATTGGATACATGTCCTCAAATTTGAGTCCCTTATTGGATACATGCCCGTGTTAGCACTCAAATTTGATTCTCTGATACATGTTAGACTCAATTTTGAGTACCCTAGTTAAGACAAGGACTCATAAATGACCCTTCTTTTTACAGTTTTAATTCAAATTTGAGAAATAGGTGCCTCCATGTATCTCATATATCACTATGAAAGTAAACGATGGACTCAAATTTGAGCCATGGGTTAGTTCTTCAACATAAGTCCTCTGTATACAACTCAAAGTTTCAAGTATATAACGGTAACACACTCTCATAAAACCATGCAATAAAATTTCTTTGATTCAAGAAATTCCACTGATATTGAAAATAGAAAAATTATAATCCAACATTTTACCACCTCAACAAAAAACCCTCAAGAATTGCACATCATATTGATATTGGTAAATTCAATAATAATGATTTGAGTGCATATTGTTGACTGTTATTTACACTAGGACGAAATAAAAAATAATGTGTTTATAATAATGTTATTCTTCCATCATATATTATGCTATTATACTTGCATGCTTATACTCTCTTATATTATACACATTTACTTTATACTGTATATTGTAAAATGTATATCTAATATGAATATAATCTCGATCTAATGTTTGTATAATTGACACTTTAGACATATTATACATATAGCCTAGTGTTTACCAATGTGAATGATTATAACCAAGTTCACATCAGTGTAGTATTAAAAATTAATATTACTGTTACTTTAGACTGATGATATACTAGTCAACATTATATGTATACTTTGATCAGAAGTAAAATGTATGTATATATTCTATAAAATTGACACTTTATACATAATCTGCATTTGCTGTAGCTAGTCATGGCCATTGAACTTGGTATTAATATTAAAAATATGTCTAATTAGACAAAAATTAATATACAAATTAGACAAGGAATTTGGCAAACAATAATAATTATGAACATTTGACAATCCAAATTAGACAGTATAAAGTAAAATTGTAATCTAACTACTGTATAAAGTGATATCTAAATATGTCTAATTAGACAAAATATACAAATTAGACAAATTTGACTAGGGATGAGTAGACTAAGAAATCGAATGTACAAACAATTTAAAATAGCCAACACTGCACCTTACTTTTGATAAAATACACTTTAGACAACAGTATATTATTACTACAAACTAATACTATATTATACTGATGTATAAACAAGATAAATA
The DNA here is from genome assembly GCA_964291365.2 of Stappiaceae bacterium. Taxonomy (GTDB): domain Bacteria; phylum Pseudomonadota; class Alphaproteobacteria; order Rhizobiales; family Stappiaceae; genus JBDWFY01. The sequence goes on along the minus strand of OZ220042.1, from coordinate 3,471 downwards.
ATATAAATTGTCTAAATAACCAATATTGCACCTCTCTCCTACAGCAACAGGTCCGTGCCATGAACGCTCTATGTAGCTACACGGCTGACTTCTTCGAGCCATAACTTGGTAAGTATAGCGTTCTAGAAGCTACGAAGCAGATTTTCGTGTAGAGGAATGATTCCTCTATCGATCCATGCCAAAAAGTGAAATTCGATAATTATCAGCCCAGGCGATTATTATGGCCTGTATCTCAGATTGATGTCCAGCGCATTATGCTTGGTTTTCTCGTGGAGGGTCACATATTATTCAAGAGTCATGGCTGTTCAGAGGCTAGTAACTGTTGTACTAATCATAATCAATGACATGGAGTGTCTGACTTTAGGTAAGAGATGTATGTTGTGTAGGAGACAAGCAATAGCTATATTATAGCCGTAGTAAGCAAATATTTGTTGGTACTGAATAGGTCAGCCATGTACAATGGGGTTTCCGTGTGTGTCTCAGTGCACTAGTGGTTGCAATACTGGACCCAATCAGGCTGTCACCAGGATCATTCCTGACATGAACTTCACCTGCACTGGGACAGTGACTCGCTGGAGGGCAGCTGGAGAGTATAGGGGCGAACGAAATACACACTGATGCCAAATTAGATATTTGGAGAGAGATCAGTGCTAATCCTCAAACCTATGGGATAACGGGAAGAATTCAACTGGGAAGGTGTGGAAATCAAGTCCCTGCACCTTTAGTGATTGGGATGAGTAATGTCTATGAGTGTACTCTGCCACAAAGTGAGAGGGTGTCAGTTCAACCTGGAGATATAATTGGAATAGAGATAGCTGATAATAATGATTATTGATTCAAACTATATTTTACTACTGATGGAGGACCAACAAATTATCAGTTCAGTGGACTAGTTTCCATGGCCACTCTGAGTCAAGGTAGTTTGACTGTACAAGAACAACCACAGATTTCTTTGACTGTTGATCCAATTATCACAACAACTGTTTCAGTCCTTCCTCAGACTCAGCTACTCACTACTACTGAAGCTTCATCAACAGATGTCCTTGCAACTGAAGCTGCTATCACACAGCCTCCTACCACTACTAGAGAAACTTCTATAATAGATGTCACTACAACTGAAGCTGGTACCACGCCTCCTACCACTACCGGAACCTCAACAAATGTTACAACTGAAACAACATATTATGATACACCATATACATTTGGATCTACCGCTGAGATGCCAACAAACACTGAGACTAATGTTCAAATGACAGAGCAAGCTACTTCTACAACAAATACCCTGGATAATTTTGTTTCTGATTCCCACACAGAAATTCTTGATGGAAATTCCAATAGCGTTGAAGCCAGAAATAGCAATACTAATCTTGGATTAATAGTTGGATCGGCCATAGGAGGAGTGGTGGGAATAATTCTGCTATCATTAGTAGCTATCCTCACTCTGATTGTGGTGTATCAGTCCAGGAATTATAAGAAAAAGTTGAGAGACAGAGAAGCAATGAATGGTGTGCCACAAAACATCAGTGCACTGGATGGCATTGAGACGAAGGCTAATCTTTCTTACATTCCCATATTTCGTCAAATCTCAACAGGAGACAATGTTGCTTATGGTGAGATGGCGAACCAAGATAGTAGTGGTCTGTATGAAACTATTGATCCATCCATAGAAGATAGTACCACACAACTTACAAGTCACACAGAACAGAACAAAGAGGACAATACTGAATATGATTATGTTAACTAAGGATTTTTGTAATATAACTGGTGAGCAATAGCTTCTGATATTATAGTGTGGCTCTATTTTATGGATTTCATATGCAATTAAGCCATAATAATATTATTATAATGTAAAGTTGTACTGACATTGATGAATTCCAGTACGCTGAATCATAATTATAAGAGGTTGCTGTCCATGTCCTGTCACTAATAAAATCACCTGCATGACAACCACTATGCCAATATAGTGAGCAATAGTGGAATATGCATACAATGTCATGCAGGCTATAGGGATTAGTTTATCATTGTTTGATTTGTAACTGATAGCCATCAAGTGTCCATGTCATTGTTGTCTACAGTGATTACGTCACAGTACTAAATACAGAATACATAACAATGCAATATATTATTATAGCAGCCAGTCTAGTCTAGACTAAACACTGTACATACATGTACTGCATGCATGTATTATTACTAGTGTCATGCAAGGCATGTAGTGGGGCGAGCCTGAGCTCGGGAGCTATGAGCAGGAGCAGATTCCTGTCAGCAGATGAAACAAACATACGGATCAAGCCGCCGCGACTTGCGGCACTGGACTGTAGCCTGTGACACAGTCTTGAGCTGACGGCGTGTCCATCATAGCAGGCTCTTAAGGTAGGGTTGCCACTTGAAAAAATAAAGTTGAAGGATTTTCCCCGATAATCCTACCATATCTCAGCCTACACGAAAGCAATTTAGGGCGCTCGAAGTTTCCTCCTTCTGCATCATTTGTTGGTGGTTATACAGGCCTGTATTATGGCATGAAAATCGCAAAAACGGTCAAAACAAGGGGGTAGATCACATAAAGATTGCCCAAAGGGAATGTAGCGATTTTTCGTTGCCTTTTACACGTTTTCGACTCAATACTGATGAGATAAGAACATCGCGGCACAAAAACGCGCGTTTGGCATTTATACGGCTTCTCCACAGCCCGTATGGTGGCTATACGTAGAGATCAAAGGTCGAAATCACCAAATGGTCCAACGTTGGATCGAAAGCACTCCATGATAGAAGTAATGTGGCAGTAGAATCAAGTCCTGAAACTTTCAGAAGTCACTTGAAACCACGCCTCCGATATAGCAATACTCTCAATATCGCAAAGGAGGTTTGGTTTCAAGTGACTTTTGAAAGTTTCAGGACTTGATTCTACCGCCAAGTTACTTCTATCATGGAGTGCTTTCGATCCAACGTTGGACCATCTGGCGATTTTGACCTTTGACCTCTACGTATAGCCACTATACGGGCCGTGAGAAGCCGTAAAGATGCCAAATGCGCGTTTTTGTGCCATTATGTTCTTATCCCATCACTATTGAGTCGAAAACGTGAAAAAGTCAACTAAAAATCGCTACATTCCCTTTGGGCAATCTTTATGTGATCTACCTCCTTGTTTTGACCGTTTTTACAATTTTCATGCGATAATACAGGCCTGTATAACCACCCACAAATGATCATGGGCCGTGGGGGAAAACTTCGAGCGCCCTAAATTGCTTTCATGTAGGCCGAGGTATGGAAGGAATATCGGGGGAAATCCTTCAACTTTAATTTTTTAAGTGGTAACCCTACTTAAGGGGAGGGAAAAGCCCGAGGCTACGTAGCGTTCTAGTTGAGTTTGCCTGAGGCCTCCACTGGCACGGTACGCGGTACGGTGCTGTCGTTGTCGTTCTAGCCTCAGGCTAGTACCAGACCCTTCACTGGTACCCCAGCCTCGGACTACCT
>OZ220041.1:0-19831 GCA_964291365.2 Stappiaceae bacterium | reverse complement strand
CCTTACCTAGAGCAGAATGAATTTTTCGTGTTTTCGAAGGCTTGTTTCTCGAAGCGCCTTGAGCAGTTCTGTTCCACGCTACCGCTATACACTGCCACCATAGTATGGACGTCGATGATGCCTCATTTTTTGTTCTGGAATGAGTGTTACAGGTTTGTCCGAATTCAAAGTTCTAGTCAGCCAGACAAGATCGAGAAACACACGAGCGAGTTGAGCTGTCACAAAAAAAGTAGTCAAGATGAAGAATTTGTAGCCAGAATGTAGCTATTTTAGTAGCTAAAGTTTAGTCTAATTCTTGGTTGACAGCCTAGCTAGGTACTACTAAGAAAATATAACAGGCTAAAGAGAGAAATTATTTTAGATATTCGAAGTGCGTTCGTGCTCACCAAATGGTTCTAGCAGACTTGAGATTCGGCTGGATCATAGTTCTGGTACTAACCTACTTGTGGCTCAAGTGCCATGGTGCTGTTTTGAGTGTTACAGATTTGCCCCCAATTTAAAGATGCCTTTAGCCATAAGCAGCCTAAATCTGGATCATCTCTTTATTGGCTATCTCGGCACCTATAGTCTTGTTCTTGGTATTAATGTGAAGATCAGCTCTTGCTCTTTTCAATGGTACTTAAGATAGAACGAGTGCTAACTCATAGGAAAAGTTACATGTACATCCATATAATAGACATGCACTATTTTTAGCACCATGCATATCATTAACCCCCATAGGCACCATACAAACTGCGCATTGACATTAAAATGTATAGTACATATATGGACTTCCGGTGGTCTTAGCGTAGACTGATAGCTGTGCGCAAAAAAAATTGGCCATGCCCACTTTCATGGCCACGCCCACAAAACCATTTTAGGTGTCCTGGACCAGTTGCATTTCTGAACCATATAGGTATTATATCCAGAACTTCAATCTGTTAATATTGTTGCATGTTAAGTTCATTAAAGGTATACCAATGTATAAAGAAAGAGGAGCATGCCTATAACTGCCATTTCCAATCCCTTTTCTTCCTTCCTTTATCTATGATGCTATGTATAATAAGTCAATTAAGGCTGACTGCTTTATGTTCTTCCCTCTGATATGGCTATTAGCCACATTATTATATTTCAGAGGGTTCCGGTTCCATCACCATGTCCTCTGCATTGTCCTCAACAATGCTCTCCTACCAGCTGTTGAATCTTTTAATTAAATTCTCACTCGCGTGCATGTTAGGAACATGATGCCACCTTATCTACTTCAGTCCTTTCAGCAACTCTCAAAAAGGCGGCATTGTGTGCCAGATCAGTCGGCAAAGAAGCACCCTAGCGAGTTTCAATGCCCAGTCATGAGCAGTGATGAAGGAAATCCCGAGAATAACAATTTTGTATCCCAGATTACAGACAATCCGAACGCCATCGTGGATCTGTTGCGTGCCTTAATTCTGACCCTTCTGTCATCCTTGACAGAATCCCTTGCAACTCACAAAGCCAAGGTGAGCATGATAGGACTTGCTTAGTGATTCTTCAAAGTCAGAGCCGGAGGACGAGGAACCACCGCATAAAAAGGCCAAGTATGCGCCAAGTGAGGAAACAGTCAAATTACTGAAGGCCTTAGTTAACAAACCATTGAAGAATGAGAAGCTCAAAGCCAAAGCCAACAAGTTTCCACTACCATCCTGTGACCTGACACATCCGCCAAAGCTGGATGATTCGGTGACCTGCCTGATTCTGAAGGCAGCAAAATCAAGTGACAGATTTCTCAGCAAATTGCAGCTGTTCTGTTCTGTTCTCTATGAGCAGCTTCAAAAGAATGAGCTTCCAGACATTCGAAGCTGCAGTGAAATGTAGGCTTTCAATAATTGCCAATGCTGTCTCTCATTTGTGTATGGAAAGAAGAAAATACGTTATGAAGCATTTATGCAATGACTTAAAGCCTTTAACTGAGGCTCAGTCCCCAGAAAGAGGTCCCTATCTATAGAGAAGGACTTGGTGCCAGAGCCAAAAGCAACAACAGATGGTATTGCTTAAAAGGTGTCCAGTCCCAGAAGCGTTTTTCCAGGAGTGGGGACTCAAAATATAAGGCCCAGAGCCGCCACCAGCAATGGGGCATTTCTTCTCCAAACTTCCAAAAGTCAGTGTTCAAGTGCCTGGGAGTACTTCCCACAGGGAACCAAATGTCCACAGGCACTCATTTCAAGAAACCTCCCAAGAAACAACAAAAATTCAACCAATAGCTACTTCTACCTCCACCCCCTTTTGGATAGCGCAGTGTGCAAACCACCCACACTGATTTTACCCCACTTTCTTCCCATCCTCCAGGATTTGGCCGACTGGTAGGAAGAACAGCCTTACATCTGCCAGCATGGGAGAAAGTAACCTCCAACCAGTAAATGTTGCAGGCAGTGAAAGGGTACAGGCTAAAATTCACAGCAATCCCACAGTGGAAGCTTACCACCAAGCAAGGGCCATCTCAGAGGAGATACAGAAATTAGCAGAGAAGGGAGCAATACAAGAGGTGAGCGATGACAAGGAGGGGTTCTATTCCAGACTGTTTCAACTCTAGTCCCTAGGAAGGACAGCTAGATGCAGCCAATGACCAACCTTCGGCCTTCGAACTTCGAACCAATTGCTGGTTCACAACCATTTCAAATTTAGGGCATGCATATAGTGAGGGACCTCCTACAGAAGAACGATTGGATGACAAGAATCAATCTCAAGGATGCCTATTTTTCGATCCCCATTCACCCACAGCACCAGAAGTATCTACGGTTCAAAGAAATTATTTCAGTTCATATGTCTCCCTTCTGGGATAGCCTCAGCTCCGAGAGTACCCACAAAGATCATTCATTCAGTGGTGGGATTTCTACGCAGCAAAGGCATACGCTGCATCATTTACCTGGAAGATATTCTCCTTCTGGATCAGGACAGGACAAAGCTGATGGAGCATACAGCAACAACCTTGTCACTTTTAAGCTGATCTTCCTCGGCTTCATATTTGATTCAATAAAGAAGGAGCTGAGCCTCGATGGATGCAATAGTTGAGGCCAAAGCAATCCTAGACTTCAGTAAATTTCAGCTTGTTCTCTGGACCAGCTAATATCGCCAGATTCAGCCTGCCCTACTCCATTATGCTCCACTATCGAAGCTTAAAGAACCTCAAGAGGAAGAAGGGTTACAACAGTCAGGTAGGATTATCCCTAGCAGCACGCAAAGACTAGCCTCGTCCCCAGGCCCTCTCTCCCAGCTTTTTAATGTTGCACGCAAAAAAGCAAGAGGAGGGCCTGGTATGCGACATCACACTGTACACGTCATAATTTAAGGTTTACCGCGAGTACGTAAATCACCCACTTGCTATTCGACCTAGCAAGGATTAATAGCTAAATCTTGATCATGAGATACTGCTTACAAATTCTTGATGTCGATTCGAAAAGATGGTGCTGTATAAACCGTCTCGATCGCCAATCGGCTACAGACATTCTAATTTGGCAAAGATAGCTCAGAAACAGTTTTTTAGATCATCGCGATTGAGCGGCGACTTGTTTCTAGCATCGTTGAGCGATCCGAATAGCTTGGTGTGTAGAACACTTTAACCTGAGAAATAGAGCCTTAAGGCCAAATCCTTGGATGTCGGTCTATCGTTTATTACACGATAATCCGCTGCTGACAGTGCTGTCGATCGTTGTGATCGAGCGGTGACTGTCGGTAGTTCCACATCTATCAGCTAAAGGCTGAGGGGTTGGATATCTGTCTCACTTTCCGAAGTCAGTGCTCAAAACTTCACGTATAGCTGCTCTGGGGATGAGGCTAAGCTGCTCTACTAACACTATTTGTCGATCACAATTGCAAAGTTCAGGTCTTACCCACACGTGGGCACGTTATGGTATTGGAGTTCATCATGCCCACACTCAATTAAATCGATTCTACCTCGAATCTACCCTTTGCATCACGTGCGTGACGTCACGTACCAGGCCCTCCTCTCGCTTTTTTGCGTGCAACATTAAAAAGCTGGGAGGAGGGCCTGGGGACGAGGCTACGCAAAGACCTGGAATGATGGATACACAACATGTCAGGGTGGAATAACCAAGTGTTCCAGACATCGGATCCAATTAACCCTGGTAGTGGAGACCTATACCTCGTAAAAAGGATGGGGGGGGGGGGGGGTGTGGGGGCGGGGACATTTTGTCGGGGAATAATGACGGATGATTGCTGGAACACCCAGCTACACATAAATTCCCTCGAAACGATGGCAGCTTTCTTTGCCATCAAAGTCTTTGCCACCAAAGTCTTTGCCAAGGAAATCTCAATCTTGCTGCTTGTGGACAACATTTCGAGGTGGCCAATATCAACAGAATGGGCAGCACAAAGGTCTCTACTGCTAACTTCCCAGGTGAAGGACCCGTGGGCATGTTGTCTTCGAGGACAATTTAAAGTCACAGTGAGCATCTGCCAGGTCTGGAGAATGTGACGGCAGATTATCTCTCCAGATATTTTACAGACCATTATTATGGCACACCCAAGCGTGGTTTCCAATGTTGCTAGAACTACTAGTGGACTACCCAATCTTGCTACCTGAGGTACAACAGATAAAAACCAATTGTGTGGCCCAGTGCGGGGAGACAATACCACCACTGGGTCACTTGGAATGTCTCCGGCAAAGATTTCAAGCTAAAAACATTTCAGACAGACCTATTGACCTCATCTTCTGTTCATGGAGAGAGAAAACGAATTCAGATTACAGAAATCATAGGAAGGTTGGTGTGCCACATGATATCAATGTATATGTCACTTTTTGACAGATGTGTTAGATTTTCTAACGAGAAATTTGGGCAGGTCTGACGTATCACTCCTTAAATTGTTTCTCGGCTCTCTCTTCTGCCTTAATACCTGTTGACAGTTTACAAGTAGGGCAACACCCTCTAGTACCCTGTCTCATGAAATGCATTTTCAACAGTAGACCTCTTGAATCAAGATATTCTCAAACTTAGGATGTGGGATTGGTATCAAGGCATTAGGGTCGTGCGAGGAACTCTCTTTGAAACTCCTGTTGAGGAAATTCCAACACTCCTTGCACTCGTTTTGGTCATTGTTCATCAGATCTCTGTCAGCTATCTCTCCACGGAGGAAATATTCAGCCGAGGGTGTAGCATTGAGATCGACTGGATTAGCTAAGCAACTTAGACCAGGAAAAGAAAAGTCCTTACAACCAGTGTTCATAGCCCATTGCAATGAGGACAAATTATTGTGTCCAGTATCTTGTTTAAGGTTATGGTCAACAGTTTCATGAATAATTAATTAGCATCAACAAAACACTCTGTATCTCATAAACAGGGTTAGCTATAAACTTCTAGTCTGTTCCAGCCATCTTCTTACTTGTGACTGTTTCTCCTAGTCAAGCTAACGCTTACTCGAATGGCATCTTCTGGTGTTGGTCCATGCGGGTAGCTTCAAAAGGTTTTCATGTCAATTCTTGCCTAGAGAGTGACAGTCAAGCTATGAGCTCCACTTCCAGCAGCAAGCTTTCAACACCCTTGAGGGCCATATGAAGTGTTTTTGCTCACAACTGCTCCTCTTTAGATTGAGAGTTGATGAAGTATCAGCGCAAGCGGCTCTTGGCCATATCGTTGCACACAAAGTCGGCGATAGCTCAGGCATCAAACGTGCTAAATGAAAAGTTGAAATGTATGGCCCTGCCCTATCGTTGTAGAATTAGAGCAGACCTTGTATACAGTCTCATTGAGTTTTAACTATGTGAAAACTGACATGAAAATTTCAAGCACCTTATTTATGGCCCAATATTTTGTATAGAGATAAATGTTTGTGTGCGGCGTGAAATTAAACTGTGTACCGTAACCTTCATGAGGAAGCAACAGCTTCTATCAGAAAGGAGAACCAGCAACTCTTCTTGGCTATCGTTTCTTCACACAACCTGGTTACCTCTACCATTGCAAGGTGGCTAAAGCAAGCCATAGTGGTAATTGGTATTACATGTAGCTCAGAATTTACAGCCCACTCTATGAGAGGGGCATCCTCCTGCTGCCATGAATGGAGTTACCATCCGTGAAATGATGGAATGAGCAGACTGGTCAAGCAAAGACACATTCTGCAAGCACTATTTCCAGGGCTGGAGGAAACATTTTGCATGTGGTCCGGCTAGTTTTTAGTTGAAGTGTGGAGCAATGGTGTGCATAAGTATGCCAAAACTGGGGGGGTCTGGGGGCATGTTCCCCCAGGAAAATTTTGTAATTTACAACCTCGGAGACTGCTTCTGGTGGCTTCTGAGACCAGTTTAATGGCCAGTATAAGACTTCATTGTATAACTAGAATCCTAAGGTCATTTGTAAATTTCCCCAATTAAGATTTAGAAATGTAGCTGATCTGAGCTTTTATGCTTGAGCTTGAGGGATGAGATGCCACATTCCATGCAACAATCCCCATCATGCACTTACCAGCTTTAAAAAACCTGAGAAGTATCTTTGAATCAGGGCCAAAAGATACTAATACCTTATGCACCTATCAATAGTATGCCCCATGGCACGTACCCCACCTGGGGCATAGGTGGGGCCTGGAAAACATGGGAGTTTGTCGTTAAAGCCTGGCCCCGTAGGTCGGGCAAGGTGGGGCATTTGTCAACACTGTGCATTAACTAGAATAATTGAAAATTAAAGCTTGCTTGCCTTTTATGAAGTGCCACAATAGTAATTGGAACTTGTGGACGGGGGTAGAACCCTATAACTATGCCGTCCCATATATGGGGCTAAGTACACAATCTATAGGACAAATCCCCCATCATTCCCCCTGGGGGAGGTGGGGCTTAACATTGATAGGTGCATTAGGGAAGGCGATATTCCATGGAAGAGTAGGTCTTGACTACTGGGTCTTGACAATCATCCGGTTGCACTGTTGAGCAGACGCGTTCTTATGTGATGATCTTTAACATTCGATCAATACAATTAACGATCATTACCAAACCAAGTGCTGAAAAAAGTGGTCCGGTTTTGGCCTGACCAGCCTGACCAGCTCCGGCAGCCTTGATTTCAGGCCTTCCGAACAGGCCACTTGAGCAGCTGAGTTTGGGGCATCTATACTCAAACAATCTACAAATATTTAGAGGACATTTTGATGGAACCAGAACCCTCTGAAGTACAATCGGAGAATGGCTAAGGCTGCTTGCAGCTGAATGCTATTCTTGGTTGTACAAGGAGGGTGAAGGTGAACATCAACATGTCCTCCCCACCCATGCCCACCCTGATAAAGCACTCAGTTCTGTATTGACATAAGTACATCACGTGCAGTAAATTGAATCCTTCATTATCAAATTCTGATGTAATTCGTTGACGTATCAAGAGTTACATGTACGTAATATTTAATCATTATCCTTATGTGATAATCTGTTTCAAAGACTGAAATACATACAAGTTGGCATCACGTGCCTAATGCGCATGCATGCATGTGAGAATTTAATTAAAAGATTCAACAGCTGGTAGGAGAGCATTGTTGAGGACATGCTGATGGAACTAGAACCCTCCGAAGTACAATCAAGAATAGCATTCAGCTGTAAGCCACCTTAGCCATTCTCTGATTACACACTAGCATTACGTGCTGATGTTATCAAACTTCACACCCCTTGACCAATTGTCTCACCTTTTGTGAATCTGGAGAAGCAGTGAATGCACATTGCCATTGATCAATGAGGCCATATTATCAACTAGCTACATGTGTCTTACTAGACATGCTGAATGGGATGTACATGTACTAGTCAATTGCACATACATTTGATAAATGCCACCATACATACATGTAATAAGCACAATTTCTTAGCTGACTCACTCTGCTCCAATACTCTGTAGTTCAATGATACATGTTTACGTAAGAGCATTCAGGCAGAGCTTGGAGGATCAATTCCCAACTAGTCATATCTAATTGATTTACATGTATCTCTCACAGTTACATGCAATACTGCTCATTAGTAATTTTGCATACATGTAAATACATATAGACTGGCTTACTCCGGGTAGCTGACACCAAAGTGGGTGGAGCAACTGGTCCTGGTCTTAGTGGTGGCCAAAAGAAACGTTTAGTACTTGCTCTTCAAGTTCTCAAACTGCCAAGTATCATCTTCCTTGATGAACCTACAGCTGGTAAGAAAGAGAGAGAGAGAGAGAGAGAGAGAGAGAGAGAGAGAGAGAGATGTATGTTGTCCGCATGTATAAAATTATGCAGGTCTAGATGCTACTTCTTCAGTTGAATTTCTCAGTCACTTAAACAAGTTGGCTGACTCCAATCGCACCATTGTCCTCACCATCCACCAGCCACGACTAGAGATATTCCACATGTTCCACAGACTACTCCTTCTCTCTAATGGAAAAGTACTCAAAGCAGATATATGCAAATTTCAATTTCCTATTTTCTTCTCTTTTCTCCGTCTCTCTCTTAGATTTCATATCATGGAATACCGGAGAGGGCATATGAAGTTTTTGTGAATGCTCTAACTACAAGATGTCTGGAGCAACATGTTGTTATTCCATCATTGGAGGATCATAACCCAGCAGGTTAAATTGATTCTACATTCTACTCCGATTTGCCTTTTGCCCTAGGTACATGTAACAGTCCTGCAAATTGTAATACCCACAAACTCTAAGCCCTCAATCATATTATCACCACTGTGCCTTACTGTCACTCATTCATAGATGTGATCATGGATATGCTTGGTAACTACAAGATGCGTCAGATAATCACTGAGAACTACGAGCAGTCCGATGAGCCTAGGCTGGTGCAGAATGCAATAAGGCGGTCAAGGTATATGTACACAATAGTATATATGTATGTACGTAAATCCTAAACTAGCAAATACAATGCTATGTATGTTTGTGTACATACAAGGATCCCATACCATAATACTAGTTAGAAAGGAGCTAATATACATGTAAGTCAGGATGTTGTGGGTAACACTAGAGGCAGGAAGCAGTGGCAGATATAGGATTTGTAGAAGGGGGGTTCTATAGTACGGTGTGCATGAGTGCGCCTGGAAAATTTTCAGTGCCACGCCAACTTCCGGTTCCAAACCCCGCCCATTCACAGCCTAGCTATATATGTACGTAGCAAGAACTATTAAGAAACGCTCCGGGTACTTGCTTCAAACTCAGTTTCAAGTGTCTCTCTGGTCACTGTAGGTTGTTGAACTAATGCTGAAACGTTTTTCACATGACATGAATTGCAGGTACAAGTAACTTGAGAGCTTAATAATTACTAAAACGAAATTTAGAATAGCCTATAGTAGTACATAACATCTGGCTGAAAAAGGGGATTCCATGGCATCCTGAGATCCCCCTCTAGATCCGCCACTGGGAAGGACACTCACATAATCATGATTATTGAAACATAGTATGCAGCTACATATACAATGTACTTACAAGAACTAGAGCTCTAGAGCATGCATCAGCTTACTAGTATTACTATAGCCTACAGCTAGATCAGTTTGTGAACTTGACAACCCTTACCTACAGCTTGAGCATGAACAGTTGAAGCAACACATGGCACTACTAGGTGTGGTTGGTAAGACAAAAACACAGAATTTATAGTGTCTATGCATGGTCCTTATCAAGCACTCAGAAGCAAAGATTCGTCATTTTTTGCCATTTAGAACATCTTGGCCACTGGCCACTTGCCACTTTCTGTCTGACCAAGTTTTCAAGATCTGGTGATTTTTTCCAGACAACAATGACAATAAAACTGATTACTTTACCCCTTGTGCATGCATACGGGATAACTACTGTGATATTGATTATATTACATACCATGTGATTGCATTTATAGAGTGATAGCATGTTTGTATAAAAACCTCTAGACACTTTATAGAGCAATAGCTGTTTTGTTGATGTGTACTTGTACATGATAAGTGAAGCCTTGTTTGGGTTGAATATAGATGTTTTGAAAGATTATACGAACACACAAGTGGTTTAGGACTACTGGCTTATTTAAGGTCCCTCAATTGGTGCTTAAGGTGTTCTGTTGATGTGGCTGGCCCACCTAGTGCTGCACTGCACTAATAAGGCCCAGAATAGCGGTCTGCAGTTCCACTTTTGGCACCAAGCTTTTAAAGTTTAATTCATGCACTCTCTTAATTATCACATTTTATGAGCTATAGCCTCATTCCCAGGAATGAGGCTAGTACATACACAATGTATATGTAAGCACTTTAGTATACATTGTCAACAAGGTGTAGCTAGGAAGAATGCTCAAAAACCATGTTTACCCTCATAATGCATATAATTATATTGAGTCCAAAGAAACACAAATAGGAGGTCATTAAAAGTATTACTATGTTTGTGCCGACAATTTTGTGGCTGATATGTATCCAAGAGTATCTACTCTTGGTGTATCCTTTGCTACTCAGCAAGAAATGTTTAAAAATAAAGATATACCTGACTACGTTCCCCTCCCCCCATCCCTCCCCCTGAATGTGGCTCACTACTTCATGCTACTGATTCATATTATACTCAGATGTAAGTTAAATTTCTCCACATATCATACAGGTGGAAGGAGCGTACCAAAACTATGAGATCAACAGACGCCATCAGGTTCATGCTCAAACGTCCAAAGGTCATTGAGAAACATCATGGAAGTAACTTCACTAGAATAGCTACCTTGGAGGCTAGAGCTACCAAGAGAGTCCACTTCAGTGTCATATTCCTGACATTCATATTCTTCCTGTATGCCTTTGTCTTAGGTACATACAAGTGTACATGTACATGTATGTGTTTGTATGTTTGGGGTCCTCTGGTCAAGAAGACCTGAAAATGTGTCTGAGCTTCTATGATTGTTTTTGTACACATTGTTGGGCTTATTGGATAAAAAAATCAGCCAAGGTTCATAAACATTAGACTTAGAAGGCTTCAAAGCATGACATGTTGGATATTTTGGTGTCTTACATTATATAATACAAGCAGGGGGCTCGCTTCACTCGCTCCCTGCTGCACCTCATTTGGCTATCTGCCATCACATAGATTTGGGATTAAATTGTTGTAAAGGCTGTGAAAGGGAAAGCATGAACAGGTCATAATATTGTGGTAAAGGAGAGAGGATAAAGGGCATTGATTATGTAAACACCAAGGCGCAAGATGCTGCAGTCTGGGAATATGCCACATGCACATGTGCATTTACTACATCCTGTTTGAGCAGTCTCTCTAGCAAGACTTGCGAAGGCAAGAAGCGAAATACAGAATCTGATACCTTCATGACGATGATTCAGGCAATATCTTCTCATGAATCCAGCTGTTTAGCTAACTGCGTGCTACTACATGTAAGTGTCCATTGTTGTCTGGTTTTTGTGCGATCTGTCCAAGAAGCTAGTGTTTGTGCCTGTAGCTAGTACTTTGACTGATGCTCACAGAGATCGCCTATTTCTAGCTTCTGTCGCTCAACAGCCAGAGATATAGTGCCTTGTGTCTTGAGGTCAAATAGTTTCCGCTGACCTTCCGTAACGGACGGACAGACACACAACTATGATCTTAATATAATGATTAAACTAGAGTGTCTGGGCCATACCTATTTAAAGTGTCTATCTACTTTATGATGTCATGTATTATGCATATACTAGCATTGCCATGGTACTTTTGTTTTGCAGGCACCACATATATTCAGGAGAGTGCATCATATCTGGTAATTGCCGGAGTGTGTGTTTTCTCCACTGCCAGCGCTCTGTTCATGTTTCCAGCAATGTACCGCTACTACCAGCCTGCTCTCAAAGTGTATAGCTTTGAAAAAGCAGACAGAATTGGGCACGCCTATGACATTGTGATTCAGGGGTTTGTCCGTTTCCATTCTATATCGTTCTTTCCAGTTGTCTTCTCAGCAACAGTATTGTACTTATTGGTAAGTACAGAATGGAGTAGAGACTAATAATTACTTCTCTTTGTAATGGTCACCTTAATTTTGGGGCTACATGTACATGGTAACCTTGTAGCGATAATACGTGCACCTCACGCTGGGGACTTGACATAATATTATAACAGAGGTGACCACTGGCACTAAGTGATTGGAGGTTCCACCACATCTGAATCATTGCTGTCGTACGCCTCAATCCATTATACCAAGAGTACATCAGAGAGGAGAAGAGAGTATCTAACTGCCCAAAAGCTGTTATCCAAAGGTCACCGCACACACTTTTGTGTAGCATAATATTATGCAGGTATACTTTGTACTCCCAAAAGAGATTTTGCAGGCAGGTATAGTGGTTAGATACCGTAAAGCGACATTATTTTTTCTGTGTGAGTTTTATCATGCGAGTCAAGTGCTGGTCTCATAAGTTTATATTCTTATTGCGCTATACATTATAATGCATGAAATGCTAAAACACATGAATAAAAATTGTGTAAATTTTTCGAGAGGCCCATTCTAATGGATTAGCATAATTTTTTCACATACATACTAATATCGCTTTACAGTACTCTCTTCCCTCTCTTATCCATTCTTGATTATACCATATGGCGGGTAATTCTCGGGGTCCTAATATTTGTGAAAAGCTAGACTAGGTCCTTAGAAGTAATTTTTTTGTAGTTCTAAATTTTGTGGCACTAGTGACAACCGGATTTTGTAATCGACCATTGGCATCCAGCACACTACATGCAGTCATGAATATGAGCAAGCTTAGATTGAAATTGAGGGTCAACTTCAGAACAGAGCAGCTGTATTGACTATATTGACTAACAGGACAAGGACTCCAACAAGAACTACTGTGTAGCTAACTTGTTCATTTCTGCTAACTACTGTCGTCATGGGCACTGGCCTTGATCCCGGCCCCACCCCTATTTCTTGTGCGTGTGTGTGTATGTGATGTACAGTACAACCAAGCAAGACAGCAATATTTTAATAAATCACTTTTTTGGGCTAAAACTTACACAAACTAGTTTGCTGGTTATGAAAATGATCACCATAATCATTTTCATGGCATTTAAAGGGATGTAAATTTTCCCATAATGTTATACTATAGCTAATAGAGAAGCCATAATTATGTATGTGCAACTCAATTTTCAGGCTTTTTTCATTGATCTTGGATAAAAATGGTAATATTTCAAGAATGGTAAGGAGTTAAGACTTCACATTTGGGATTTGGTAGCTTCAGTACAAGTGCTATCAGCCCACCCAGTGGAATTTCCTAACCGGAACTAATTATGAAAAAATGTGCCTAACATATTTGGCCCTCCAAAAGGGGTTTATGGACAATATCTGGTAAACAGTGAATTGCACAGCCTCTTAGTACACTCATTACAAATAAACTTCATATGGATATACATCAGTAGGTAGAGCTCACACTCTTAACTGAAAATAATACTCATTTAATGTGCCTAACATACTTTGGAGAGCTGTGTTGTCCTATGAAGCCATAAACATAGAAGTAATTACATTTACATCCCATAATTTAATCCCAGATAGAGTTTATGTTGAAGAAGGATGGTACCAAATTTTAACTTCTAATCTGTAATGGTTTTGATTTTCTGAAATAAAAAAGTACTCTCTTGCTTGGTTGCACTGTAGCCTCAGTCACAAGTTTGTGGGTGGGACTGCCAAGTTGACCTCAAAAATAATGAAAGTTAGCACCCCACAGAGATTACCCCACATACGCTTGGTATTATTACTTGTTGTCCTCTTCCGTTGGACATACGGATGGACTGACAGATGGACGGACAGACGGACAGACAGAAAATTACCAAATGGTTGCAGTAACCCCTTCGCCTACGCTATGCAGTGAGATTAATGAAAATATAATGTATATCTGCTGCCATTATCAATACAAACACACACCACAGCTGGTGAATGCTGAATCCTACAACTTTCTCATCTACCTGCAAGTTGTTCTCACCAACATAGCTCTCAACCAGACATGGATAGCTCTCCTCATTGCTATGATTTGTGTCATTCCTGCCAAGGCTTTCCGTGTCTCTCCCTTCATAGTGGCTGTTGCTGGGTTTCTCAGCGGCTTCTTTGTTCCAGTTGGAGTGTTGCACTGGGGGTGAGTCATCTTTGATGAGATGTTCAATGTAGGTTGGAATCAGTTTATCCTAGTAGCCCATATATCCGAAAGTATATTCAGAAATCTCGTGTTTAGAGTGCAGTACCCTGTGCACCAGCAATGTGCAGACTATGGCTTATTGAGAAATAAGCTAACATTCAATCGTACATGCCATCTCATACATAGGTTTGTTGTTTAGAGCATGCATGATGCACTGAGTAACTGCTATTGTTTTTTAACCGTGGATAATGATAACTAGCCTTGTCCTCAGGCTCCCCAATCTTTTCAACATTGCATGAGAAAAGAGAGGGAGTCTGGTAAAAGTTGCCATGTGTGTGATGTCAGGTGGAATCAACTTCCATATATGGCACAAGAGCAAGTCGGCCAGCTTGAGACACGGAATTTCTCACCGAAAGTTTGAATTCTTCAAATCTGAATGTTACAATCAACTATGAATCAGCAAGCAGAGGCCCTTCAGTTCCTTTGCTGCGTGTCGAAAGCTGCAATTGCACGGAAAGTTGATTCTTCAAATCTGAATGTTACAGTCGACTATGAATCGGCAAGCAGAGGTCCTTCAGTTCCTTTGCTGCGTGTCGAAAGCTGCAATTGCACGGAAAGTTGATCGTGCTCACATCCAAGTTGGTTCCACCTGGGTGTGGACGTGATCGAGTTACCGTTCAAATGGCGGTTTTCAACTCGTTGCGAAGGGGCTGATTCATAGCCGATTGTAATGTACTGATCAAACTCTCTGCACCTCTAGCATTGATTTTGGCCAACTCGCTCTTGTGCCATAATTAGCTATATGGAAGCTGGTTGTACCTGACGTCATGCACATGACAAGTTTTACTAGGCCCCTCCTCTTTTCTCGTGCAACGTTGAAAAGATCAGGGAGCCTAGGGATGAAACTAGACAATAACCATGATAACATTTTCTATTAATATTATTGCTGGATATAACATCTGAATCTGCTACATTTCAAGTCTTATACTTATGGAAGTATATACACGTACAATGCATTATTGACATACCATGGCTTAGCTATCAAACTAGCAATATAAATGAGTTATGTGTGTCTAATGAGTGTTGTATTATTACTGACTGGCTGATATGACCAACTAACAAGCTTGCTGATCATGCTTATGCGCCATATGCAAGGCTTGGGAGGATTTGGGATGTTACATGTATTTCCAGTTAGAGAACATTACTCATGATTTCTGCATGCAGGTATCGTTGGATGGTCTACTTCAATCCCAACTATTTTGGACTTTCCTCCATAGCATTCTTTATTCTGTCCGAGTTTGACACTCAATGTGAAGGCAACCAGCTAGAGTGTTACGCTACTTCTGGTCCTTATGTCCTCAGCCAGTTCTTCTTTAACATTAACCCTTATCTGCACATTCTTGTGAGTCTCATAATGACAATTAATTTGTCATGGTTTGTGATCTTTATTATGTTGTGTGTGTAACAGAGATAGAGAAAGGAGGGAAAAGAGAGAGCAAGAGAGGTGGGAGAGGTAGAGGTACAGAGAGAGAGAGAGAGAGAGAGTAGAGGAAAGGAAGGGGAGAACATTATAATTGGCAACTGTGGCAAATATTTGTTCATTTTATTTCAGGTTCTGTTCATTTTTACTGCTTTCTACCTCCTTCTGGCTATTTTTGCCAATTGGTTGAAGCATACATCCATCTTTTTCAGACTCAAAAGGGTTTATCTTCACTACAGGTATGGTTTTATAATATAATAATGTGTCATATTAGATTTATTTAACAGTTCTTCCTATTTCTCCATTGTATATAGGACAAGAGACGCATTGACTAGAGAATTTGATACCCATCATGATGAGTATGAGCGGTCACTAGATGAAGGTAATTAGAATGATAATATGTATGCAATACAGTCATTGTATTTCTGTGTGTGCTTGTTTTTTAAGTGTACGTATTGTATACATGCATGTGCACATAAGAGTAACTATCTAGATGTAGTACTGTAGTGTTTCGCAAATACACCCCCTCACATATTCCGCCCCCCTCCCATTTTCGTTCCTGCATAGGTATTTTTTCTCACGAACAATCCCCTCCTACTCTGGCTTAATTTCAAATCTTAATCTTGCTATTTGATTGCTCAAACAGTAGCTATAGTCAGTATACGTGTCATAATAATACCGTATAGCCGGAAAATTTGGCGGGGAGTTAAATTTGGCGGTTTGGCGGTCTGCCTTTGAAACCGCCAAATTAAAATTCGCTAAATTTCTGACTTGCGTACATACATATGGCGATCCTGTGCCGAACCGCCAAATTAAAATCCGCTAATATTCTTGTTCACGCTGGTTGAAGCCAATTCGCCAAATTTAATTCCCACCAAATTTTCCGGCTATACGGTATTATATTAGCTTACTTTGCTGCTTTTCTCCGTAAAACAGCCAGTGCAAGTGCAGGTATTGTGTGTCCACATGGAAGAGTGTCCATCCAAAGCTATGATTCATTATAGTAATCACAGAGTCTGTAAACTGTGGACTGGACTGGATTACTGGACATGACTAATGGACTGACCTTTTGGCCTCAAAATTACCCCCAAAATAGCTTTTTACATTTACAAGCATGCTACTTTATAACACATCAAAATAGGGCCCTAAGCAGTAAAACTTATTCAAGGTAGCTATAGTCAGTCATAATATTAAACTGTTACTTTTATGCCTAGAATCAAGAGTAAATAATAGGAGATTGGACACTTTGCAATGAGCTCCAAAGCCTCTCTCGTTCCTTGTACACGTGGATATGATCTTCTTTGGTGACGATGTTGATCACTGCACTTACAACATCGGAAGAGTTGGACGCTAAATCACTCAGCATGTCCAGTAGCACCTTCTTTTCGTCTTTTCTTAGCAGCCTTGTCTTCTTGGGCTTCTTCTTTTTGACAACTTCAACCTTATCTGGGTTTACCTCCACTTCAGCTGCAATATCATCAAGAAAATCCTCCATTGCACGCGATCGAAGAACGACGCTAGCACTAGGTCATGCTTGCACGCACTAGGGTGCGCTTGCGCTTATATATGAATAACCATGCAATAACGTTTGCGTCATCGAATTACCTGTCACATTACTTTCCCGAGAGTATTTGTACAGCGATATATGGCAGTTGGATACTCTCTCTCCTCCTATTACTTACTTTTGCTAGAATTTATCTTTTGCTATAAATTTGAAGTTAAAAACAGGCCTGGATATGCACGTATGAATTGGGGACTAAAATAACTCAGCATGATATGTATAGCTGTTCAGTGGCAGATTTGGGGTGGGGGTCACGGTGCTCTTGCTGGAAAGAAGTACTGTGTACTAAATGAAACCCCCCTCCCCTCCCCCCAACCTGGCTAGAGAACTAGAAGACTGTTGCTTAGGTGCACCTTAGCGTGTTGTAGCAGACTTTCAGTCAAAAACGGATCATGCAATTATTGGCCAAGTACTTCCTGGTGGAAAAGATCATGAATCTGAGGTTATGAATACTCCATCTCTTTAGCAAATTGATCAGTACACTTGCTCTGACTACTGAAATGCTCTCCTTGGGGTGGGGTGGGGAGGGGGGGGGGCAGCTAACCCCTCTTCAGCCTGAAAATGGCAAGCTTCAAAAACATTACAGCTAGGTTCCCTATATTGAGCCACAAGTGATCAATCAAGTATTGGGTCCTTCAAATGCTACAACTATTAAAGTTTGCTAGCTACGTTTAGCTACTTGCAAAGGACAATATTCGGTGTTATGTCTTGAGACTATAAATCAGTTTACTAGCGTGCATATATACTCTTGGGAACCGTATTTTTACTCTTCTTCGTTCTTTCTCCTCCTTACACATGCACACTATGACGCATGCACACTATAATTTTCCATTTCAGTCCAGTAGTCCATATCTTCACTTTGTGTGATTTAGCCTGGTGCTATTTAAGAAGAGCACAGATAACTACCCTCATGCAAATGCATCACCTAATTAATGAAAGTACATAGTATGATCAACTATTAAAAAAAGTAGCTAAGTATAGTGATACAAGGTAATGGGTCAGGTCAGAGGAGGTACAAAATCATTAATATTCCACATGACTTGTGCACATACCAGTTGTGGGTGTGTCCCTCATACAGTTGCTATGTTGAAGTTTAAAAATTATGGGATCCCCGAGGGATCCTTAGCTTAATAGTTCAGTTTTGATTACTCATCACAACCATATACATTAGTTTTCGTTTGGAGACCCTGCGGGATCACCCTCAAAAGTCACTGTTGAAGTATACTATGTAAAGTATAATTATTGTAATAGTCAGACACTCTTTAGGAGGTTTCTATGTGACTTAGAAAACCAATGGGCTCTATGTATGATCCCAAGTGAAGCAAGGGTTCTATAGTGCCCTGAGATCTTCTAAATCTCGTAGAAATCGACTAAATAATATATTATCGGAGTTGTGCCCTTTGAGTTTCTTGCTAGGCTAGTACCTTTGAGTATACAGTAGTATGAGTACATATGGCCGCATGGTAACTCTGGCTCATGCCTCCTTCCCAGTAGTCAACAGAGCATGTGCACTTTGATTTGGGCATGGAGAGGCCGAAATTGATAATGTGCATTGGTTGATAATCAGCAGCATATGCTAGGTCAGCACAACCTTGAAAGATGCCAGATACTGCAAGTCACACCAATCTGAGCTTCATCAATATCTTGCAAATGAATCTTGATTACTTCCTTCCAACCTTTAGCTCTACTGTGCAACCTAATAGAGCATGCCATGTCTAGACACCTTGGACCACATGACAAAATTTAATTCAATCCACCAAATTGCTAAATTCAGTATCCTATGAAATTTTCTATAAGTTGCAGTACATTTATCCCTCCATCCCCATGCATACATCATTAGATTATGGAACGGAGTATTATGATGTTGGAGCACTTTCACCAATCAGTGAGGAGGAATCTGAGGAAGAAGAATCCAGTCAGGAGGCCCCCAAGACTACAGTGACGATAGAAATAGAAGAAAACAACCCGAAATTGTTGTTCAGGAAAGCGGCATGGCGTATCATAGCTAACATGAAGGAGCAAAAAGACAGCAGTAGTAGTAGTCACATAGCTGATGTTGTTTTACAGTATGTAGCCAAGATAAATGCGGAGGCAGGAACAGACATGTTATCCTCCTGGAGGAAGGTTCAAATCCAGCAAGCACAAGTAGTCGATCAGTCTAGACAATCTAGTGATACCACATCCAGCCTCCGATCTCGTCAGAAAGCTCTGTTAGATCGAATACGTGCAACACAGGCTTTACTGAAGGAGGAAACTGATCAACTTCTTAATGAAACAGACAATGAAGAGCATAAACCCAGGCTGGCATTCAGAAAAGCGGTGTGGCATATCATGGCTAATTTGAAGATGCAAAAGGTGAATAGTGGTTGTTGTACCTTGGCTGATGTTGTCATGTGCGTCCTAGCCATGAAAAGGGTGGGGACAGGAACAGACATATTGGCCTCCTGGGGGAATATTGGTTCTTCGGCTTCCCTTGTCCAACCACAGGACACTCACCACATTGCCTTTGCAACCACTAAACCGGGGTCCATACCACTGAGTCATTGGAGAGCTCTTGTGTGTGACACCAAGGCTGAGTCCATTGATGTGCAATCTTTGGATACTCGTGCTCACACTCTTAAGGAGGACAAAGCAGTCAATACTGAAGAGAAAATAATGTATAAGAAAAAGTTCAAAGAAGCTGTCTTACGTGTCATGGCTTTGCTGAATGAACGAAAACTGGAACGCAGTTCCAAAGGTTATAGGCTGTGGTCAGATTTAAGTCTCCGGAAAGATGATCATCAAGTGTTGACGGAGAGTA
>OZ220040.1:0-154744 GCA_964291365.2 Stappiaceae bacterium | reverse complement strand
GAGTGCTAACAGTATGGACATTATGTTAGCCAGTGGAACAATGTCCCCACACACCTCAAGATAAACCACATTGTAGAAGTTACACCATTGGTGTGGCTACATGGACTATCACTACACAATCTCTACAGCACAAGCTGAAAGGTCAGGTCAACCAGGTGAGACTAAAAATACCCGCACAAACATGCTAGCTTTCTGTAATACGAGGTAGCCTTGCCCCCTAGCGTTGAAAAGCTGGGCACAGAACAAGATTATTTAGGAGACTATCTGACCTTCCACCAGTGAGGTGAGTTGGATCTTGTTGTCTCCTGAAGGTGCTTCTCGATCGCAGGGATGATGGCAGTGTGAGCTGAGACAAGGTTCCATGCAAAGAGAGGACAGCAAATCTAAAGCTGACAGACGAACTGTTGTGCATATATGCGTGTGTGTGTGTGTGTGTGTGTGTGTGTGTATGGAGAGAGAGTTAAGAATGCTCAACAGAGAGCAGTAGTGTACATACATGTGCATGCACACATACAACTGTACACAGAATTGAACTACATGTGGCTAGCTACTGTGACTGATGGTTTTCTCAAGCAAACGTTCCAACGGATCGTGGAAGAGAGCCAGGGACACAGAAATGGACCTGACACTAGCACCAATCAAAAGGCCCCGTATAACCACAATGGTTTTGAACAACACGGTAGACAGAAATGCAGCCATCACACAGCTCATTGAAGCAGTGAATGAGGTAGGCTCAGAACTAAATCAATCTAAAATGCATAATATTAACTCACACTCCCCCCCCCCCCCCCCGGCAGCTAGACAACAAAAAGCCCCTGCCCCCACAGAACCCTCTATAGCAAAGAGGATGAGGGCAGAGGAGGATACAGAGGAGGAAGAGGAAACGAAAGAGGAAGCAGAGGAAGAGGCCGCACCTACTAAACAGACAGAAACTGAAAAGACAGACTTAATGCCATATAAAGACAGAAAGTACATGTAAGAATCAAACATAATCCTAGCTGTAACAACATTGTAAGCCTATCAGTATATTCTCTGTCTAGTGCTGAACGTAGTATACTATCAAAAGGTCTCTCATTTATTCCCGAGCCCAAGTCTATAGACCACAATGATATAGCTACAGGCCTCTCGAAGCTCCGTAAAAAATTCTCGTACAATACGAACTAGCTACTGAATAAAAATTAATACCATCACAACACAACAACACCACACTGTCAAACAGTACCGGCACCCAACCAGACCCACCTAACTCAACCAGACCCACCTAACTCAACCTTTGATCCATGGGAAAAAATCAAACATTCAAAGTGAAAAATAATTCCCTTACTAGGGCTGAAAGCAAAAACACGTTCCTCAATCTATTTCTAAACAAACTAGACCAAGAAATTATCTCCCTAGGTACAAACAACAAACAAATTAAAGGTGATAATATCACCAAAGCTGAAAGAGCAGCAATCACATCATTAAAAAACAACAAAGATATAGTCATCAACAAAGCCGACAGAGGATCAACCATTGTAGCGTTAAACAAATGCAACTACACTGAGGAAGGCCTAAAAAATCCAGACGAACCAAAAATATACAAACAACTCAAAGCAGACACCACTGCCTTCATAAGAACCTATATTATGAAATTCCTAGTTGAACTTAGATTCCAAAAATGGATGCCAATGGAATTTGTCGACTTCTGTACACCCTCCGTACAATTCAGAACCTCACAACTCTACTTCCTAAAAAAGATACTCAAAAATCCAATGGGCATAAGACCTAATGTTTCCAGTCTCAATAGCGTAACTGAGAACATCTCAAGTTTCGTAGACTACTGGCTTCAACTACTAGTCAAACAACTTCCATCATTTCTAAAACACACCAAGGAATTTGTCGACCTAATCACAACCACTCAAATTCCACTAAATTGTACTCTAGTCAGTATTGATGCATCCTCACTGTACGAACATACCACACAAAGATGGCATCACATCCAGCGTCAATGCCCTCAAATGGGACCAAAATCCACACCCTCTACGGCCACCAATCGAGTTCTGGAGGAAATGCTAAACATTGTCCTCAAGAATAACGTCTTTGAATTCAACAGAGACTTCTTCCTCCAACTACAAGGAACAGGCATGGGCACCAAAATGGCCCCAGCATATGCTAAGCTATTCATGGGGTCATTGGAACCTATCCTAGCATGGCTAGGACATCCATACATACTACTATGGAAAAGATACTTTGATGACATATTCCTAATATGGACAGGCACAGACGAACAACTAAACACATTCATCACAAACATCAACAAAGTCCACCCCACGATCAAATTCACACATAATTAAGACAGAAATGAAAGGCCCAAACTTCAGAGACAGAGGCCTCCTGGATGTTAAAACACACACAAGACCGACCAACAAACATTTGTACATCCATAAAACCTCACACCACCCCAAAAGTGTGAAAACAGCCATCCCAAAAGGAGAAACACTAAGACACCTCCTCACAAACACACAAGGGGATACACTCAAACTTATTACAAACAAACTAAAAGACAAACTCATTGAAAGAGGCTACAAAGCAGAGGAAATTACAAGTATCATTCGACAATATCCCTTCCACAACCGCACTCAACTCACCAAGAACAACAACAAAGCAGCAACCACACCCCCCAGTAGTCCTCCCGGTCAAATTCAGTCCCATATGCAAGGACATTACGGAAATCCTATACACACATATTGGCCGGATATCGAACATGACACACTACTTAATGCCATATTCCCTAACAAACCAATGATAGCATACAAACTGAGGTGGACTAGCTAGGATGTGTGCACTAGCAGCACGAATGCCACTCTTTTAATGCTACTAGTATATTCCTAGCATTTTGAATAATTATATGGCTTAGTATTAAACACATCATAAATCCACGATCGGGAGCTACTATTCGGTTATGGGGGGGTACATCTCGACATAAGCTATAGCGTACAAACAAGATGTGCACAAATTAATATTCGGTATGGAATTCCCAGGGGCCATGACAAGCACGACTTTGGCGAGCTCACCAGTTTCAGTGTTCTTAGCCTTCAGCTAGATTGCTCCAGCATCTCTTCCAAGCGCTCATTGACACGGAATCGTAGGCCTGGGAACGAGACTGCCACTCCGTTCCCAATCTGATCTGCTCACACGTATCAGATATCAGATCTGGAGCTCTGACTAGTGCACTGGAACCGGGTTGCAATGTATCACGCGCGTCCACACACGCAATGTTTTATGTGCTTCCGCGTTCTGCTGAAGAGGCTTATAAATATTCACGATCATGCGCAATTAACATATCAGACTAATCAGGCATTTACAAGCAAATTGAAGTGCCTGTAGTTATGTCCCGTGCACGATATTCTCTGCACCTATGCAGACAGTAATCATGTGAGTGTCCGTGTGTGTGTGTGTGTGTGTGTGTGTGTGTGTGTGTGTGTGTGTGTGTGTGTGTGTGTGTGTGTGTGTGTGTGTGTGTGTGTGTGTGTGTGTGTGTGTGTCAGTATGTGTGTGTCTGTGTGTATATGTGAAGATGTAGCTGTGGACTTGAAAAGTTCTCATTACGCCCATGCACATATATTATTATGCTTCTATAACAGGGAGAGAGATAGGTGTGAATATAAGGTGTGTAGCTATACAGGGAACTAAGGAGAGAAATCAAAGAGTGAGGGAGGAATACAAGGTTGACTAGATATGACATAAGTCTACACAGATGTGCACAGGATTACTTTTAATTGTGTGCCCATGCACTCTCCATGGGCTCAAAAGAAACAATAGCTCTCACAAAAGACTGTTTATAGTTAATTAATTAAGATTTCACATCATGTGCTGAATAATTAGCATATAATTAGCTACATGCATCGTGTACATGGCCCCTGCTTTGATTGGTGTACAAGCGCCCAAGGTCATTCGTTCTCTTCGAAGCTATCGCAACCGTGTGATTTCTACTATGATTGACTCCTCTGACAGGGCCCCGAGCAATATCCATCGCTATGGCGTTAAGGGATGTAATGTAAGTGGCATGGGAAAACTTAACATAGCTTGTGGGCTACGAGCGCCCAACTAGCTACAGGCAAATTACTTCACTTTCGTACGAACGTACGTCGTTCGCTCTAGCAAGGGGAACCAGAGGGGAAAGGGGGGAGGGGGGTGGCGTACAGACTGATAGGTAGCTTTATGGAATTCCTTGGTATTGCCTATTGTTTTGGGCAATGTGTTCTTCGATTCCATGTGTCCAGCAGTCCAGCGTACCTAGCTAGATTCCACTCGCGATCGTGCCTCGATATCTGGCACACGCTATGCCCGGACCATATGTTGGAACGCTTGTGAAAGATATTTTGTAGTCTATAGGAGACTGGTGTTCATGTGTGCATTCTTGTCCGCTGCTCGCGAGTGAACTTGATGATCGGGGACTATTGATCGTGATCGAAAAAGGAGGAACTCAGTGAGCGACGTTTCCAGGTGAGTGTTTGATGTAACAAAGTTTCAACTTTGACTGTAAAGGTGTTGGCGCGATTAGGCCACTCCAAATAAATTATATTACTTGTTTCTCATCCCTAAAATAGATTCGGGCGGGCGGCATTTCTGGCGAGTAATGGTCGTCCAAATCACAAGTTTTGTAGGAAATAGTCGTCAAAATTACAAGTTCAACTCGCCCAAAAATTGAAGCTGTATAGTTTTGTATTGTGCTGGTACAAATGGAATTACATGCGGGCGGAAATAATGGGGGGATGAGAAACAACTAATTGATTGAGTGGCCTTACCTAAGGTCGAGTGACACAGGACAAATATACAGCATACATTATTATACTGAGCACTAAGCAGGGGAGTTGTGTGGGTTGTCGTGGAAGACAGTGACCGTGCTCCGTGTGCGACCGTAAACAGTGTACGCTACAACTGCCGGAAGTCCATATATTTATCGGAATTGCATGGTTTGTACAATACGTATGGGAGGTAATGATATGCGTAGACCGCGCCCGTGTACTGAATGTCAAGTTTGTGCATACTGTATTAACTTTTCTGTTCATCCAAGAAGGCTGTTCTTGAGCTCAAAATGTAGCTCAATGGTAAACTTGTTGGGCAGCTCCATGTACTTAAGACCTGGGTCAAGTATTGAACAGCGATTTCTCATTAATACACACCATACGTACGTGATTTCACGTATTGCAGTAAAGTATACTTAGTCATGTGACTTAGCAGTCCAGAGATATGAACCTTGAAACATGGATGCAAAAGTCATACTTTTTCTTGATCCAGGCCTTAACTGCGTAGAGAGTGGAAATTTCCCACTAGTTAGCAGTATTGCTCTGTTACTCAGTCTGAGCATAATTTTGCCAACATTATAGGCAATTAACGATTGACATAAAATCATACATACCTATGCTTCTATCACTGTGTCTCGGCACTTCATCACCGAGACTATAGGAGATGCATGTTGGGGTGGTCTGACATATATGTAGCTTCTATTCCTACCCCTCAAGCAAATGCACAAGCAGGAATAAATACCAATTTGTAGCCATCTCCTTATTCATTATAGTGTAATACTATAGTTACTTGTTTGAAGCATCAGTGGCTCTCAGAGAGTAGTTAATTTGAGTGAGTGCTCAGTCTCTCAGATGTAAATATGTAGTCAAACTTTGTCAAGAGTGTCACTAAACTCACCAATGTGCATTTCACAGCATGTCAGTGTGCTTCCCCTGTGTGTCCTGTGTATTTGTTAACAGTACAAGCTTAACTACAAAGGTACAGAAAGAGAAGAGAGTACATGTATCTAACTGCTAAAAAGCTGTTTTAAAGTACAGTACAAAGGTCACCAGACATACTTTTGTATAGCCAGTTATAATACCATACCTTCGTGAAAAAGGGCCCACTACGGAATATTGGCCCACCCCCCACTTTGGGCTCAATTTCCTGCTAAGGTCTAAAGTTTACTCTAATATGCGCCCATATGTAGCCACCCCGGAACACGCATGCATGATCACTATTAAGTGGGTGTGGTTAAGATCTCTAGCCATGCACGATCATGCTGAAATGCGGCATAAGACGAACTAGGCCTAGTTCTACGGCTGTTTGGCGGGCTATTTTTCGGTCGTACCTCGATTATTTGAAGTGCAGTCCTGCCATTTGAGATACGGTTGTTGTCAACAGTACCGTGAAATATCGGCCCAATAAAAGCTCGATTAGTAACCGTACTTGAGCAAGACTGAAATCAATAGTAGCCGCGGCTACTATTCAAATAATGAAGATCACGTAGGTAGCTTACCTGGGCACTCTTTTGCGTCTAACTGCGACAGTGATACTTCGAATATCGGCCCACCCCCCAGTCTAGATCCAATGTAAGGTGCACCGCCCATGGGCCCTTTTTCGCGAAGGTACGGTAATATCTTTTCAAGTTGTGGTATTAACATATTATGTAGGTGTACTTTGTGCTTCAAACGAGCTTCTTCAGGTGGAGTTAGATACTCTCTTATTTGTTAAACAAGCAGTGAGGTATAGTATACCTAAGCGCAACGAGGCCCCAGTGTTGGGCATGTACATATGTAGGTGTATTTCTTTGCCTTGTTATAATTATTGTTGATGTAGCAGACGGTGAACTTGCTACTATATTGTTCTGTTGGTGAGCTACTGATACTTCCGGTCTTCAGAACCTTGAGTTGATGATACAGGCTGATCTGTGTAAGCATTAAAGTACATGTAGCTATAGATCCATACGAGCATGGCAGAACTTGAAGGTTATCAGTGTTGCCAGGTCTACAGATTTAGCTGTATTCTACAGAGTTATGTACTTGCATTGTATAAGATGGAAGTACGGACGGATAGAGGCTTCTCTGGGTGACAAATTAGAAACAAAGTCATTAATGTGATAGAATAATGACATCAATTTCTCTCTCCAACTGCTACGTATGATGTTATATTTATACTTAGAGAATAACTTTTGGTTTCCATGACTTCCTGTCTACCGTCAGGCTCTGGATTTATCAGGGAAGAGGCCTGTGTGGTAAAAGAAGGTTTGAGATCAACTAGCATGTGTGTGGATGGGGGGGGGGGGGGGGTCATTTTTTGCATTCAGCTGTGTTGTTACTTCATGCCCGTGGTATGGTGTTGAGAAGATCTAACTACAAGTGTGCGTATATGTATACTAGTGTATGTTGTGAGTTTTTCTATATGTGCCCTGAATGTGCATGTAGTTGTACTATACTAGAACCATGGCTTGCTGTTAGTGTGTATCATGCACACGTACACATATTTAGTATTTGGTTATCTCTTTTTTGCTTCAGAGAGGGGATGGTGTGCTGATTACAGAAGATGACAAGAGAGAGTGGCTGGCCTGTATCGTACAGAAGGAACACACCTTAATGTGTGTGAACAATTTTCTAACATTCTCTCCTTCCATCCAATCCATAACGAGTGTCCATTGAAGTTATTCTCAGCACATGCTGGGTGGATGACGCTGCACCACATTCCTTGAATGAAAGCTGCTTTTGCTCGCAAACTAAAACTTGACTACTCACCTTCCCCCATCGGTCATGTCACCTTATATTTTCATTATTTTTGTAAATTTTGACGAGGACAGCCATGCTAATCCGTAATTCCCATAGTTAAACCTCTTGTTCTGTCGTTTATGTAGGAGTCTGTACATGGATGCTGATGTACATGGATGACTGTATTGGAATGGTAACGTTTGTCGTGTGTGTTTATGTGTGTGTATTAGCAAGGGCATATACTGGCCATAGGCGGTGGCTGTGGGAGGGGAGCTTTCGGAGAGCCAGCACAGCTTTCCCAAAGATTATGTGTTAATCCTTTTATTCTGTTGTTTATATAGGAGTGTGATGCTGATGTACATGTATCGGAGTTCGTAAGGGGGTGCTGAAATCACAGCTTTGCTGGCCATAGGCAGGGGGTGCGGGAGTGGAGCTTTCATAAATTTATTTATTTTGTGTGAAAGCCAGCACATGTTAGCAAGGGCATATATGGAAGTTATGTGTGAGGAAGCTTCTCGTAAGGGGAGTGATCAGTTAGAGGGTGATAGTTTGTGGTGAAGTCGCAGCTTTGTGGGCCATAGGTGGTGGCTGCGGGAGGGGAGCTTTCGGAGAGCCAGCACAGCTTTCCCAAAGATTATGTGTTAATCCTTTTGTTCTGTTGTTTATATAGGAGTGTGATGCTGATGTACATGTATCGGAGTTCGTAAGGGGGTGCTGAAATCACAGCTTTGCTGGCCATAGGCAGGGGGTGCGGGAGTGGAGCTTTCATAAGTTTATTTTGTGTGAAAGCCAGCACATGTTAGCAAGGGCATATGTGGGAGTTATGTGCGAGGAAGCTTCTCGTAAGGGGAGTGCTCAGTTAGAGGGTGATAGTTTGTGGTGAAGTCGCAGCTTTGTGGGCCATAGGCGGTGGCTGTGGGAGGGGAGCTTTCGGAGAGCCAGCACAGCTTTCCCAAAGATTATGTGTTAATCCTATTGTTCTGTTTTTGATATAGGAGTGTGATGCTGATGTACATGTATCGGAGTTCGTAAGGGGGTGCTCAGAGGGGGCTGAAGGAGGGGAGCTTTCGGAGAGCCAGCACAGCTTTCCCAAAATTTATGTGTTAATCCTTTTATTCTGTTCTTTATATAGGAGTGTGATGCTGATGTACATGTATCGGAGTTCGTAAGGGGGTGCTCAGAGGGGGCTGAAGGAGGGGAGCTTTCGGAGAGCCAGCACAGCTTTCCCAAAATTTATGTGTTAATCCTTTTATTCTGTTCTTTATATAGGAGTGTGATGCTGATGTACATGTATCGGAGTTCGTAAGGGGGTGCTCAGAGGGGGCTGAAGGAGGGGAGCTTTCGGAGAGCCAGCACAGCTTTCCCAAAATTTATGTGTTAATCCTTTTATTCTGTTCTTTATATAGGAGTGTGATGCTGATGTACATGTATCGGAGTTCGTAAGGGGGTGCTCAGAGGGTGTGGTAGTGGCTGCGGGAGGGGAGCTTTCGGAGAGCCAGCACAGCTTTCCCAAAGATTATGTGTTAATCCTATTGTTCTGTTTTTGATATAGGAGTGTGATGCTGATGTACATGTATCGGAGTTCGTAAGGGGGTGCTCAGAGGGGGCTGAAGGAGGGGAGCTTTCGGAGAGCCAGCACAGCTTTCCCAAAATTTATGTGTTAATCCTTTT
Source organism: Stappiaceae bacterium (assembly GCA_964291365.2). Lineage (GTDB taxonomy): Bacteria > Pseudomonadota > Alphaproteobacteria > Rhizobiales > Stappiaceae > JBDWFY01. The sequence goes on along the minus strand of OZ220040.1, from coordinate 145,568 downwards.
ATTCTGTTCTTTATATAGGAGTGTGATGCTGATGTACATGTATCGGAGTTCGTAAGGGGGTGCTCAGAGGGGGCTGAAGGAGGGGAGCTTTCGGAGAGCCAGCACAGCTTTCCCAAAATTTATGTGTTAATCCTTTTATTCTGTTCTTTATATAGGAGTGTGATGCTGATGTACATGTATCGGAGTTCGTAAGGGGGTGCTCAGAGGGTGTGGTAGTGGCTGCGGGAGGGGAGCTTTCGGAGAGCCAGCACAGCTTTCCCAAAGATTATGTGTTAATCCTATTGTTCTGTTGTTTATATAGGAGTGTGATGCTGATGTACATGTATTGGAGTTCGTAAGGGGGTGCTCAGAGAGTGAGGTAGTACTAATTTAGGGTGAAATCACAGCTTTGCTGGCCATAGGCAGGGGGTGCGGGAGTGGAGCTTTCATAAATTTGTTTTGTGTGAAAGCCAGCACATGTTAGCAAAGGCATATGTGGGAGTTATGTGCGAGGAAGCTTCTCGTAAGGGGAATGCTCAGTTAGAGGGTGAGATAATAATAGTGAAGTCGCAGCTTTGTGGGCCATAGGCAGTGGCTGCGGGAGGGGAGCTTTCGGAAAGCAAGCACAGGTTTCCCACAGATTATGTGTTAATCCTTATGTTGTTTTGTTTATATAGGAATCTGATGCTGATGTATGTGTGTGTGCATGTGTGTGTATTGGAGCAGCAACTTTTGCCGTGTGTTTCTGTGTTAGTGTGTGTGTTTATGTGTGCATGTTTGCAAGGGCTTGTGTGGGAGCTATGTGGGAGGAAAGCTTCTCGTAAGGGGGGTACTCAGAGCATGAAGTGGTGATATTTTGTGACGAAGTCACAGCTTTTGCTGGCCTTAGATGGTGGGTGCGGGAGGGAAGCTTTTAGGAAAGCCAGCACAGGTTTCCCACAGACTATGTGTTAATCTTTTTGTTCTGCTCTTTACATAGGAGTCTGATGCTGATGTGCGTGTATAGGAGTTTTCATCTGTGTGTGTGTGTATCGGAGTGGTAATGTTGTGTGTTTATGTGGCCATGTTAGCAAGGGCGTATATGGGAGGAAGCTTCTCGTAAGGGGTTGCTCAGTTAGATGGTGAGTGTTAGTGTGTGTGTATGTGTGGGTGTTTTGGACTTTATGTGTGTGTTTATGTGCATGTTAGCAAGGGTGTATGTGGGAGCTATGTGGGAGGAAGCTTATTGTAAATGGGGTGATCAGGTAGAATTAGTCCATGGAAAAGCGTGCATGGCCAGGGGAGCTTTTGTTCGGGGTTGCTCAGTTAGAGGATGAGGTAGTAATAGTCCATGGCGCATGGCAAGCCTGCTGGGGTAGATGCAGGAAGCTTTTCGTGCTTAGTTAGAAGGTAAGGTAGTAGTAATAGCCCTCAATTAAGTCACCATGTATTCAACTGTAGATCTGATGTCGAGCAAGGGATCTGCACTCTACACGATGTCCAGAGGATAGGTAAGACATTTACATACACATAGGCTTGTAAGTAATTGTACCTATAATACTATGCTGGCTGTCCCTAAAATTTGCTTTTGATTCATTGGTAAACTCTAATGTACTTTTTCTTTGCTGATTTTTGTATCGTTATTTTTGCCTTCTTGTATCTCATTTTCATTGTTGTACTTGATTGTTTTGTACTCCCTCCTCATTTTTAGCTGCTCATTGTAATATTCATTGTTTATTTCCTTCTTAATTTCCTTTTTGTAGCTCATTTTTATTTATTTCAACATTTCATTATTGTAATCATTCCTTACTATTCAATTTAATATGATGTAATCTGTTCTCTACAATTGGCTACGCGCATGCGTATCGTACGTGCGCGTACCGCGCATATTGGTGTACAAAAAGCGCAAATATTGACATTGGATAGCGTATGAATGTTTGCGCGTAGTCCTATGGGATCGATTTCCATTCCCAGTATATAGACCAATGCATCGATAAGGAAGTTGCATTCCGCTTCTACAAGCCTCCGTACGCTTGCAAACTGGGAATGAGATCGAGACCTACTTTGATACTGGTACTCGTTCGTGGACAGGAGGACCTCGGCAGCGTCAACTGCAGGCTAGATATGAGCGTGCGAAGGCACACCTTGCTATGTGTATATGTACCATGGCGCTTTTCTATAAACTTCTCGAGGATCATGGCTAGATCTCAGCGTTTGTCTCGAGCCATCCGAGGCGTGAACTCAACGGTACAATCTTTCATCGCGGTTTAATATTATGAACCTGTCTATTAACGCACTGTAGTCTTATGGATGGGAAATCACATTACAAATATAATCGGGTCAACAGCATTATCTATTAGATAATTAGGATTAAGCTAGCTCTATATAGCTCTGCATAGCAGGTTGACAAGATTCAGACATTGAATCATTAATTTTGGTGAAGTGCCTGCAGGCTACACAGGCAGGGGCATGGTAGAGGCCAGCAGAAGCAGTGGCAACTATATGCAGGTGCCATGGGGCCGTGGGAGGGGCTGCCTGTCAGATTGGTGGGGTGTATGTGTGCACTATGCATATGTGCTGATTGGCATTCTGGCATGCAATATCCCATGCATTGAAATGATGTATTGCCATTAACCCCATTAATTGTGACTGACTGTAATGATAATATTATTAAAGAAACAATTGTCAAGAAGAAGAGGGAATATTAAAAACAACAATACATGTAGATACAGTACAACAGATGTGTCGGCTAAGTACAGTTACACTGAATAACGGACCTTGCTCGTGGTTGATTGCTTTTCTGTCTGTGGTGATCACTGCAGGGGAGAGAGAGGTGAGAGGGCTTCAATAACGTAACAACACAGGCACCGACACACAATTTATTGACACACACACCAGGCAGGGAGATGGGAGAGAGTGTGTGCGAGTGAGGAGCAGTATGAATGTTATTGCATACATGTACCTCTTATGGACTTGCTAGTGTGTGTGTACTAGCAGTACGAATACTACTGTTATCCATTATACTAATACACACACTCACTAATGGAGCCACAGCGTTAAGCAGTGTGTCAGCTTCCCCTCACAACCATTATAAACACCAACACCTAGAGAGAGAGAGAGAGAGAGAGAGAGAGAGTGAGGGTGCTTGAGTGTGCACTAGATCTTGGAAATGCTAAATATTATCCTCAAATAACACATTTGAATTCAACGGAGACTTCTTCCTCCAACTACAAGGAACGGCCATGGGCACCAAAATGGCCCCAGCATATGCTAACTTATTCATGGGGTCATTGGAACCTATCCTAGCACGGCTAGGACATCCATACATACTACTATGGAAAAGATACATTGATGCCATATTCCTAATATGGACAGGCACAGACGAACAACTCAACACATTCATCACAAACATCAACGAAGTCCGCCCCATGATCAAATTCACAATTGTGACGGTGTACAAAGGCCCAGACAGAGGCCTCCTGGATGTAAAAAAACACACATAAACCTGACCAACAAACAATTGTACATCCATAAGACCTCACACCATCCCAAAAATGTTAAAACAGTCATCCCAAAAGGAGAAACACTAAGATACCTCCGCACAAACACGCAAGGGGATACATTCAAACTTATTACGAATAAACTAAAAGACAAACCGTAATTGAAAGAGGCTACAAAGCGGAGGAAACTATCACACTCTATATTCTCTTGTTGCATTGCTGTTTGTGACCCCAAGGGTGGCAACACTGATACTTATAATAACCTGTTTCTACCACCAGGGGACCACTGGTTATACCGACAGCACACATACACAGACAATCAAACAGTAAACACACCCCCACCAGTTAACAAATAACTATACCAACTTCCCACAATATGAAACAACGGACATTAAACTTCCACAACGTTAACAGCACATACCTATAACCACACAGGAAGAACTAAGGACCATAGACATACAGTATGCGCCCTATTTAAAGCGCACCATAAACAGAGTAGCTCAAGGCCCGAGCTCAAGGCCCAGACCAACCACTGGCCCAACGACACTACGATCGAAACATCCACGCACTAAACATAACATCTAAAGATTCCCAAACAACCAGAACCAAACACACACAACATTCTCAAACAACAGCTGCCACACAATCATAAACTTACCATAGCTGGTGGGTGCCCTACTCTCAGGGCTACTCTCTGACTTGGCTGGTAGGAAAATGACAGTGATCGTTGGGGCATCATTGTATGCACTTGGAGGAACCGATTATACGCGCGATGACCTATTTCAGCGAAATTAATTGAATACGGTAAGCAATATTTGAGGCCACGCTATTGAAACTGTATTATCGCCTTTGGGAAAGACGTTGGGAGGAAATGCTTACCTGGAGCGAAAAGAGCGATCGTCAAGGTAACTGCCAGTACCAAAAGGGATGGTCGACGTCGATCTATGGAGTGTGAAAAGCTATTCGAGTGGTAAGTGTGTGTGTGTGTGTGCGTTTGCGTTTATAGTATGAGTGTAGCTGTAAGAGCGTAGTTTTGATGTTATGGCAAAGCGTAGCCTATATATTATTGTAAAAGTAGCTTTGGGAATCATCTCATAATAATAAGAGACGAAGCAATAATTGGTAGTAGGTTTTATACGCTAAAGAACTAGTAAATGTTAGTCATTGTTGACGTTGAGTGTGCCAGGTTAGGAAACAACCACTGCTACTCTCTCCTGTGTGGCATAGCCACACATTGCACTCCCTGCAGAACCAAGGGGTCTTGACTGATTGCTTTCTGGTGTTGGATCTATATGGAAGAACGACTCCACGGTCTACAAAGCGAGAACCGTGCATTTGCGAGCTATATGAAGTACGCCCACACTTATGCATGCATTTGCGAGCTATGCGAACCATGCCCACACTTTTGCGTGTACATATACGCGCATAACAGAACAGTAATAATCACATGACTGGGGTTAACAATTCGATTGAGCAGAGTGTATGAACTAAATACAATTCGATTGATTTGGACCTGAACTAACTACTGATACACGGTGTCCATGTCCATCGGCAGCTATGGAAGAGGGTACTGTGCAGCGATGTCTCGAATAATGTTGTTGAACGCCGGTCACTGCGTTCGTCCATGTCGCTCTCGCCACATGAACTCAAGTAACTGGGAAGTTCAGTTGCATGGCACCCCATCATTCTTTTTATCTTAGTTTTGCTCCTATTCCAATAGGACTCAATATTTTGTGTGTGGACTCCAGTTGTGGAGTTCACAAATTCTATAGAATGATTCACTGTACCATGGGATGCCACTCCTGGTAGGGAGCCCACCCTATTGTACATTGACGCCTGATCAGAACGTATAATCGTACCCGGGGCAACATGATTCTGAATAATGGGTTGAAGTGTTGCAGCATCCCTCTGAGCGACCAGCTGCACGAACCCAAGTGCTGGTGAATAGGATGTATCGGCCATTCCAAATACCCATACCTCTGTGCTGGTTGATCGACCACGATGATACTGAAAAAAATTAATATTATAGGTAAGAACTTATACAATAATGTGTGTAATGTATGTATTACCTTGGGTTTATGCCTGTACAGAGACTCATCCACCTGCACAATCACTCCAGGGCCTCCCAGAATGATTGGTGTAGCCAAGAGTTTAGTCGAGCACACCTCCCTCAACCACCTATAAATATCAACAGCTGTATTCTTGTCAACCTCGATGTCAGATGCAGCATCCTTTACGGGATACTCCTTCACCCAGAAATGTATTAGGAGAAGCCATTTCTGTAAAGAAAGCCTAGATTTTGAAAAAAAACTTCCCTGCCTGATGCTCTTGGTTGTCTTGCACTGAGGACACCGCCACACAAGACCATCTGTGACATCATTTCGAGTTCCTTGCCTCATAGGAACATTGCAGTTAGAGCAGTCCTGTGATCTTGCTAGCAATCTCTTGGTTCGAAACCAAGCGATCAAGTCATCAGTGGGGCCATAGATTACTGGCCCAAGCTCTAAAAGAGACATAGCTATTTAAATGCACTATTTGTTTGGCTTACGTAGCAGAAGTGCGTTCTCAAAAGAACACGTTAGCAGTCTATACTCAGCAGTAGCTCTCTCACGAGTGGTAGTCTTCTTCCTCAGAACGTTCGAAAAAGCGCGGTAAAAGCCCGCGCTTGCGCGGGAAGGGGGGCATGCCCCGGGGTAAATTACTATTGCACGCAATGCGCAAGCGCTGTATTAATTATTATTGTTCTGCGGAAGTGTGCGCGTGGTTCGCGTAGCTCGCAAACACATAGTTCAAGGTAGTTCGTGCTTTGCAGACCATGGAGTCGTTCTTCCATATAGATCCAAGATATCATAGTTTCAAACATAATTTGTATGGCTATACAACTTGCACTGCAGCAAACAAATGAAGCCATAGTTCAAGATATATTAGCTACATATATTATACTTAAGTTACCATGGTCCACACCATAAAGATGACCAAGGACTCGCCTGAGTCAAAGATGCCGCTTTAGCCTTATGATTTGTCTCTTGGTGACTCGAATCAACACCTGAATTTCAATACAAGGAACTATCTGTACAAAGATGTACGGTTGGAATTATCTCTGTAGAGGCAGCATAAAATCTCTATCGAGACACAGCACAAAAGTATGAATGGATCAATATTCTTGATGTTTTATTCTATCGTAATCTTGCCTTTGTTGACTCGTAAATCACACCCTTGGCACACTTACTTTCATGCCGTCTCACTCAAATTCCAACTTAAATGTTGGACACCATCATTTAGGAGCATCTCCAAACTGAATTAACGTCATAGTGACATTAAGCTCAGATATCCATCCCCCCTCCTCTTAATGTCACACTTGGGGCTAGTTTTGCCCAAATTTTTTCAGTAAAATCAAACAGTTAATATCAACTCTTGTTCTTAACATCATGGCCTCAACCCCTCCACCCCCTTAATGTCACTATGATGTTAAGCGTACTAAATTTAGTTTGGAGATGCCCCCTTACATGGATCTTGCATAATATTATTGGGATCATATTATTATTGAAGTCTAATAATAATAATTATTGATGTATACTATTGGCATCAGTTAATTGACCGACAAAATTAGCTGCTCTAAGTATAGTCGCAGTTGTGCATCTTGAACTTTTTTAAGCTTCTTAACTTTCTTAAGCTAGCTAATCACGAAACTGTTATACATGCAATCCTGTCTGAAGGGAACCTTATTGAGCCAGTCAGGCCACCTGGTCTGCAGTCTAGATCTGTTTGCCTGTTAGGCCACTGGGATTGCTGCCTGCCAGAATGGTGTCTGATTACCAAAGAGGTAGCTATATACTGGTATATAGCAGCAAGATGATAGCTAGCTAAAGCCTAAAGAGATCCAAGAAGCAAGCTGCTTCTCGTGTCATAAAAACGTAATTGGCTAGTGGTGACCTTTAACCTTCATCGAGCACCTTCGGCCGGCCGCATGTAGCTAGCTGGCGCCGTGCCATAATTATGAAGTGGCTGTCTTGTCCTGTTGACCTTTGACCTTTGCGGCATTCGACCTGTACCTAACCTGAACCTATGCATATTATGCCCCGATTAATGTCCTATTCAAACGACCTTTACCAAACGATCGCAGTAAAGATGGGTCGGAGCGAGTCGTCTTTCAAGCGTACCTATGAGAAGGTGGTGTGCCAGCTGTCCTCCGTGCAAATGGGAGAGATATCTTGCCGATTTAACGAGCTCTACGCCAAGGCTGGGGTCCAAAAAGTCGCGCCGCGTTCTCCAAGTACTTGAACCTTCCAGTAACTCTCAGTGGGTCTTCAATGCCTTCAAAGAGAAAAAGGCACTAGGAGATGAGTGAGTGTGTATTAATTTTACGCTTGCTGGATTGTTTTAACAAGTGGGGATGCGGGTTTGGGGTAAAGTTTATGCAGTGATATTAGGGCAAAGTTACAACCACAAATGAACCACATAGCAGCAAATTCAGGCACCTTTGCAACAGACGGGCTGCCCTAAAAACCACCTTTGTTTCTGCTGTGTAGACTGTTCCTGCACAGCTGCTTGTTGCTTATTAAATTAAGGTTCTTGTCCTAGCAGTTTTTCTATTGCAAAGGTGCATGAATCTACTGTACAAAGGTTGACCAGTGAAATTAAGCAGGAAGATAAAAAGCTACTGAGTAGAAACAATGCATATACATGTACAATAGCTAGTAAGCAAACAAGCTCATAATCAAGACATAAATGAAGGTAGAAGTAATAGGAAAAAATCTTCAACAACAAGCCACCCGCCTTGTTTGATCATAATGCACCTATCACTGTATTGCCCCAGGTACTGCCCTACCAGCAAAGGGTAGGAATTTGTCCAGTATGAATCAATAACCTCTCCCCTGGAGTGAATTCTAATGCTCCTATTAGGACTGTACATTTACACCCTATTACAATCCCCCTGATCTGGGGTATGTTTATTACATCAAATCCCCGCTTTCTGCCTGTTTGGGGGGGGGGGGGGGGGGGGAAGGTGAGGCAATACATTGATAAGTGCATAATTTATACAAGAGCACATAAGAACTAATGCAGGGAGAGGAAGAGCATGTAACTCCCATAGACATTAGTGTACAGGGCAGAATTTTTGAACGATACTAAAAATTGAACATCTGGTCATGTGCAAAACCACAGTGTGATGATGACATGTATATTGAATGTCCAAGCATCAAGCAATGAGTTTTGAGCATGCTACGGATAGATTTTACGCCTTGATTCACGTATTTTCAGTCTATTCTTGACTGGATGTTCTATTTTTAGTACGGTTCAAAAATTCTGGCCAGTTCAAGTTACACGCTCTTCCTCTTATTTTTTATTCTTATGCGCTCTTGTTTATGGTACTGTTTAGTTAGCCTCATTCCCAGACCCCTCAGATGTTTCACTAAAAACAAGAGAGTGCCTGGTATCTAAGTCACATGACAAACATTGGCAAAATGGTGTTGCACTAGCCTCACCACAAAGTGTTGATTGCAAACCTGCTTGGCACCTTTGGAAGATCAAATGTAGCTCTGTGGGGCCTCCAAGGATCGTACTACCCTCGCTGATAATCAGTATAGCTGTCTTTTTTACCTGCATTGAACCAGAGCACTTGAAAATCGTACGATTTTCATGATCTGCCACCCTTCCTACCCTAGTATATGGGCCTAATGTCACACACGTGACATTAGATCCCAGGCTCCCCCTTTTTTCTTGTGTGCATTGAAAAGATAGGGGAGCTTGGGGACGAGCACTGGACCAAAACTAAACTTTCCTACATGTCCTGTGTACCAAAACATGACATTTCCTCACATTTCCAACACATACATGTACCTGGCAGAGGATAGGGTGATACTTTTATGCAAACAAATGAAATGTGTAGAAAATGTTGCCCTATCCTACAGATTTCCTACATGTACGAAATCCAAATTTTCATCCTGTGGAGGCTACTGTTTAGTCACCTTTTTGAGTTGATAACCATGCTTATACTATACATTCAGTACATAAACCCAGTTTATACGTAATTGTATTATTCACCCCATGCAGTCATGTTGATGCCTCGAGGCTGCTGTTGAGCTGACAGTTTGGTTGCTCTGTGGCATGTTGGACAACTCTGCAGCTTGCTAGAACTCTGTCCAGCTCTCTCTAGACCAACTCTGTGAACTACAGTCTGTCAGCAGACACTCAACCAGGAAGCCATCCACACCCACTCACATCATAATATGACCAATGTGGTAAATGTACCTACAGACTGTATAATCACTCAAACACAACGTGTAGATTCCGTTAGCTGGAAATTTTCACCAATTTCACCACCTGCTCTTGTGGGTGAAATTTTTTTATCCTTAAATTTTTTGTCCTGTGTTAATGATTACACAGGGAGCTTTACTGCATTGGTGCAAGCAGGAGCGTATGAGGCGTCCGTCTGCGTATCTGATGTGTTAGGCGAAGTTTATTAGCTGTAGGATGGCCCATAGCATGTTTTAGGCGAAGTACTTGAGGCTGCTTTCCCTTATTTGGAATGTGCAGCTGGTGCAGTGCATAGCAGATTACTTAGTACAAGCCACACTGGACCAGCTAATAAACTTAGTCTGTGTCAGCTTGTAGTGTGGTTGTAGTGAGGGTGGTAGTGTTGATTCTATCGCAACTGAGTGTGGTCAATGGAAATGCCCTGCAGCTGGCCATTCCATATAAGGTCATGCATAGAAGTCGGACGCTCCTTCGCCGCCCTTCGGGCGGCTCATACGCTCCTGGTGCAAGTTTATTCCACAGAATATTTCTATAATACAAAGGTAGCTGGGCTTGGCAAAACTTTTGTGCAATGAAAATTTTCGGCTATATGGTATATACATGTACTCTTACTAGCTATAGCGCCTGCTACTAGTTTCACATTAAGTGTATTTGTGTAAGAAGATAACCTTGTCCCCAGACCCTTCCCAGCCTTTCAATTTTGCATGCTGAAAAGCGGGAGGGCCTGGTATCAGAAGTCACGTGCATGACGAACACGTAGAGAGACCTACCAGTAAGCAGGGTGCACCAAAGGTCACGAAAATTTTGATGGCTCTCGTTGCCAACGATCGAGATGTATGGTTCAAATGCTAGCTACCGAGTGTAGTACAATTCTTATAGACTATAGAGAGTAAGAAAATAAACTTGTAAAGACAGCATGTGGCCTGCTTTTTGAAGAATCGAAGGGGCCTTTGACTGCTGGTCTTTGTGTCATCATGATGCAAAGTCATGTGACTTCTGATACCAGGCCTTCCCGCTTTTCAGCATGCAACACTGAAAGCTGGGAAGGGCCTGGGGACGAAGCTATAAGAAGAGGGAAATGGTCTAACAAGTCACATGACTGCTCTTGTGGAGTGGGTGTGGTCTATCTCTGTCTCTCCTACACAGAATTTCCATATAATATAACTGCTGAGGTGTGCTTCAGGGAGCCGGACTTGGACATTATGGATGAGGCTCACAAAAGATCACTAAACACTGATGTACTCCATAAGAAGGGTGACAACCCCTTACCCAACTAACAATGCTCCCTTCTCAGGCTTCTGTCTCTTTTTCCTACCTCCATGTCTACCAACAATGGAAGATCAACAAGTAAGCACTCAAGCTAACCAGCTGTAGGCATGATAAAGAGATGAATGTTGTGATGTACAGTGGAAAATGTATACAATTGATAATGCTGTTTTAGTGCCTGATTATAGTGCTCTGTTTACAAATGTACATGTAAATGTTCTGGGGTTGTGTATGTGTGTGTGTATTTGCATGGTCTTGTACACCCTCACCTTGGGAGTTTCTGTGTGTGTGTGTGTGTGTGTGTGTGTGTGTGTGTGTGTGTGTGTGTATGCATGAGTATTTGCATGGTTTGTTAGCTTCACTTGTGTGTGTGTGTATTTGCATGGTCTTGTACACTCTGGAGCCTCTGTGTGTGTATGCATGAGTGTTTGCATGGTCTGTTACATGTACATGTAGCTTCACTTCATGAGTGAGCTTGCTTACTCAGCAAGTTCCAAGGTAGACTCCACCTTCCAATTATTGCATTGTCTGAATGCTTGTACTGTGGTTGACTTGTGTGTACTCAACCACAGATGCTTGGATATACTGGGATACAACCAAGCTTGGCGTCATGCTCCAAGCAATAAATTTATGAAATTTTTACTAGTTTGTATGAGAATTACGGTACTGTAGATACCCCTTCAATTCCTGACCAATCAGATTACAGTACTTTTGTTGCAACCATGATTACGGTATGGCATTATTGTCTATTACTTCTATTGTTTTGTCTGCAGTAACAATAGCACCTTGGATAGGGACCTTGAACCTACTAGCTCTGGTGCCAACTGCCACATCACAGTACGTGATCTACCTCTCTCAGACCAGCCAAGGGAGCCAGCCCTTTCAGCGAAGATTTAATGGACTCACTGGATACAATTACAGGTACATTACAGGGTTTCTTACTGGATTTTCGTTAGGGAGAGAAGTACAAGTCAATCTTATGATAAAACACCACCATCTCTAGGGGATCTGGGAGCATCCCTCCCAGAAAGATTTTTGAAATTTAAGACCTCTCAGACAGCATTTTAGATCCATTTTTACCAAAAATAACATTGATATGGAAGCTTTGCAGTTTGTGATTACACTATACATGTATTTGAGATTTTATTACATCTACATGTATTAGTTTCAAGAATTTTGGGGGGAGGAAACCTGGTCTTGGGGGGGGGGGGGGGGGGGGATATCCCAGGGCACCCCCTCCAAACGAAACACTGGTTAGACATTTATGGATCAAACAATTGCTGAATAAAATTATAATTCTTTCTTGATCTTTTAAGTCATGATTTTTAATGCTTAATTTCATGATAATTACCATGTCATGTAGCCTCATCCCTTGGAGGGGGAAATATATAGCTTGGAGGGGGGTACTTCCTTCTTCCTCCCCCCTTGTATGAAACCATGCTTTACATTGTACATATTCAGTTTTGTGTTTTTACTGTCATGATTTTATTTAATGTTTAGGGGTGTACATGTATGTATCATAGGAGTGGTATAACCTCATCCCCAGGCTCATTCCCAGTTTTTCAATGTTTCACACTGAAATTTGAAAACACTAGTAATGGGCCTGGGGATGTACGAGGCTATAGGAATAGAAGGCAATGATGTGTTTGTTCTGTGGTAGGCAACAAAACATAGTGTTTGCAATTGCCTAGCAACCAAAGTTTTTATAGGCAAATTGCCGGCTATGGGATGAGTGTAGGTGATCATAGGGTCGCCTGATGATAACTTCATCATCAAAGGAGTCATGGGGAACAAATCAGTTACATGACATTAATTGGCGTGCACTCAACTATGCATCTCGTGCACCCCAATTAATTACTCTTTGTGTGCCTGTTTGCATTGTGATTACGTTGTATGTGTACAATCATGCTGTACACAACATTTGTCAGTTTGGCTGGTATCAACACGGATACATTAAGGAATGCTGAGGCCCCATCCATGCTAGATGAACTTTAACTGTAATAATTATATCATTGACAATTTTGATTACCAAAATTATTATTGTAGCTTTCTGTCAAGAAAAATGAAAATGGCTCAAAGAGCAAAGACGGAATGATAGATGAGACTAAAAGAGCCCAAAAAAAGGTTTGTACCATGAAGCTGAGAGTACATCATGACATGTCATATAGATCAGGACAAGAGTGTTAACCACATACGTGCTATAGCGTTCTGATGGAGTGGCTGTACATCGTTGTCTGCCATGCATGTACATGTAGCTGTATTTACAGCACTAAACTATACACCACAGAGGAGGTATGAAATGATCACGTGTTCAGGCAAAAATGCTGTGTCATCACTTTCATCCCCATATACTTTACATAGTACTTAAACTTTGATGGTGGTTTTCAAGGGTGATCCCTCAGGTAAAGGTGATATGACTGATCAGCGATCAAAACCAAAACATTTGAGCTAGAGATCTCTAACTCGGGGATCCCACAATTTTTTAGCTTCAAGACAGTGACTGTATGATGATGCACCCATGATGGTATTCGCAAAAGTGATGTGGAATATTAATGAATTTGTACTTCCTCTGTATACAACACATGTAGGACTGATTAATGTTTTTGCTTGCATCACTCTATTGGAATGCTTATCAGGCGTTTGTATGGGAGCTCAACACTATTTTCCTGATATAGTATTGATGAAGCAACTTGATTGCTGGTCAGCAAGGTTTGAAGGTTTGAGTGGGTGAAGTGGAGGGACCGGAGGGTGTGGCAATGGGAGCTGGCTGTACTGTGTGAATATTTTGAGAGAAAGGGGTGCCATCTTAATCTTAGACTACTGCTTTATTTTATTCTCATTCTTATATTTAGATCGAGGTTGAGGCTTAGGAAGTATGTGAACAGTTTGAGAAGTGCAGTGAAAAAATTATCTGGAGGAATTCACAAAATTGCTTTTATTCAATGTATACTATACAGTATGCACCTACTCTAGCAAATGTCTTATCTGTCTTATTTATTATTATTTGTGTGAACTTGATTGTAGCACACCGAAAAAAAAATGATGGAAATTATGAGAGTATTCTACTTTGTTGATAGAGTTTGTATGTGTTTTGTGTAATAATTTATTTCAAATGCTGGTAAAGGTTTGATGGTCAAACTGTTGTACATGTATTACATGTTCATATTTCATCCTATCACCTCTTTCAATCTACGTACTTCTAGCAAGGCCACTATGACTATTCAAACATACATTGATGTAGCTAGTTATCTCAAAAAGAGAACGTTATGCCTGCCAAAATAATTCCAATAAAAGATACATGCATATATCTACACTTTTAATTATGCTACAGGGAGAAGTACAAAAATTAATTTGTTATTAAGGTATGTCTATCTATCATAAGAATTAAGTTGGTCTATCTTCTACAACCATACTAAATTTAAAGAGAAACCATCCTACATACGGACGTCCTTATCCTATTCATTTCAGCGGGAAACTTTGTTGAGCATTAAATTTGGCGAAACAGTCATCAGAATGCATCGGCGGATTTTAACCACTGAATTAATTTTGGCGATTGTGAGCTCTTCAGCATAGCACACAATATTAAATGGCGGATCAGAATGCATTGGTGGAATCAGGATTGCGAGCTCTTCAGCATACCACACAATAATGGTGGATCCAGTAAATCGTCTTTAGTTAGCCTCGTCCCCAGGCTCCCCAATCTTCTCACGATTCCATATGGCTGAGTCAGCAAAATCTTGCCAATTAGCGATCGCGAACTAAGGGCAACCGCTATGAACCACATTATTATTGTGTGAGTAACATATATTCCCCAGTGGCGTGCATGCCCGAGCTAAGGAACGTGGGAGGGGCTGGCAGCGCATGCGTGCGCAGATTCACTATTCGACGAGTTCGAGTCGACCTTCAGCGAAAGCAGCATGGCAGGCCAGGTGAGTCAGTGCTTTGGTTATTATAGTTATGCAGTGCTCGTTAAGAGTAACCATAGCTTTATATTGTATCGCAGTGTGTACAGCTAGCACGAATTTAATAATAGCTTGTTGTTTGAGGTTTCATTGTGTACACACATAATAGAGTACACCCTTCGCCCACATGAAATATGCCGCCTCGGATTCACTGTGGGAGCAGACGCTGGCAAAAATCTTCAAGGCAGAAGAGCTGTTGACCAGTATCAGAAGAGGTAGCTTACTCCAGTAACCAGCCGGCCAGTATTACAACTAGTACGGTACACAGTTTGAACAAACGTCCCAGGCATAAATAATATTATTTCTAAGATGACTACAGTGTCATAATTATAAGTTTGCATGGCTATGTGGCACAACTGTTGTTGCTAACATTACAAAATTCACAAATTTGAAAGTCACGACCAAAAAGCACCGTGTTTCTTGACTGCTCATTAAGAACATTAATTAGCCAATTAATGTCATGTATTTGTTTGCATACATAGAAATAACTAACAATGATCACTATGACACAATAATGTTAATATCAATTTTACAGTGTCCCCAGCTAGCACAGCTCTAGTAGACCTGCATTGCTAGCCTGTTATCGAGCTTGTAAAATAAGCATCGACTGTCAAGTTGATCATCATCTTTATCTGAGTTGACTCTGAAAATGCATCAGCTCTAATTCATTATTATGGTGCCCTATAATATACATTTTACACTATAATAAAAAAAAACTGTTGTATCGGAATAATACCGACTGATTAGAATTATTTCGAAACGGTATTATTCTGTGCACACGCAGATTGTACAAACATAATGTCCATACGTGTAATCTATGCATAGCCACTCTGTATGTGCAGACGTTTTCAAAATTAACTTTATGCTGCACCTGGAACTGTAACTACAATATTTGTATAATGCAATAGGTACCTCTCTGTACTAGCGTATATGCACGGCTGACAAGACAGTGGAGTCCACTTAAATAATAATTTTTACAGTGTGGTCAGTATTAATGTAAACGGTTAGCACTCAAAACTGTAAGTTGTGGCTAAGTAACCATGCACCGTGCTCCTCTATTACTGTATGTATTATGTATAGTGTCCACACTAAAGCAGCTGTGATTAGACATTAATTTGGGCAATAACATACGAACGTTATCTAGCATTTTACCTCTCTTATAAATGTAGGAAAAGGAGACGTCCTTTGTGAATTTGGAGATCCTGCTGTATTTGATGCCACTGCTGAGAGCAAGCCAATGAAGGTTCTCTGCATTATATTAGGCGCTATACTTACATTATATGTATACCTGTTACCTAAATGGTAGTTGGCTTTAAATAAAAATTTTCTCCCGTAATGTTTTCTACTTCTCAGTGCAAAAAATTAATAAGTGTGCTATAAGTTAGTTATGGAAGCTTAGCTGATGCTGACAAGTACGTGAATGGGCCATCATAAGGGAGCTTTTTGCCTGCTAGCTACTGTACCAGTACCAGCTACAGCTGATTCATTATCCTTGAGAGTAGAGAGATACACTAACTTTGTTGGATACCCTAATAGTGTGTGTGTGTGTGTGTGTGTGTGTATGTGAGTGCGCGCGTGCATGTGTGCACCGATAGGGCAGAGTTCCACATCTTTACGCAGTTTGGGGGTGACCTTCAGTCCCAGTGCAACCACAAACCACTAATTATCCCCAACAATGCCACTCCATTGTACAGCTCTGCACACACATGGGAGTCTGTAAACGGTGGACTGGACTGACCTTTGATCTCAACTTTACCCTCATGTGCCAGGTAGGTACATGTACATGTACTAGCATACTTGTTACTGCCTGTGGTTGTGTATTATACTACCACTAAACAGTGCATACAATAAGTTGTAGAGATATAGTAGGAGTGGATTAGGCTTTTGTAAATTATGCTGGCAAAATTTTGAGCATTGTAGGGATGTCCTGGCATTTGAGAATAATGCTAGCATTATAGGCCTATTTTTGAAGGATTATTGGACCAACTTTTACATCTGCTCACAAATTTTAAAACAAGCAGGTGTTTTTTGTAGTCACTGAGTGACATAGAGTACTTGGAGACTAAAGCAACTAGTTAGAGACTCACAGAGGCTAACACAGGCTCGTCATTGACCTCAACTAAGATAACCTTTGACCCTGAGTGAATAACATCATACTATATAACTTACAAACAGCTTCACAGAAAGACAAGCACGCTGTATGGAAGACTACATAGAGACCTCTGTAATGCTCCAATAGAATAATAGATGACTGATGACATGTTCCTTTTTTTTTTTTTTTGTATCAAAGTACAAAGATTTGACAAGAATAATGCCAATACCTTGAGCATTATAGGGGCATTCCTGAGCATTATAGGACCATTATCTGGAAATTTGAGAATAGCATTATAGGCCAAAATTTTAGCATAATTTACAAAAGCCTAGAGTGGATATGGGAGAAATATAGTACTATAGCCGGATGATCGACCTGAGGCTTATAAAACCAGCCATAACTTAGCAATGAGTTGTCATAAAAACAAGAAACAAAAACCACAAGGTAGCTGAGAGATTGCTGTCTCTCCTGAGGTTTGAATCAAGCAAATCAGTTAAGAACACGCCATGCAATTTCAATTTTTAGCTCTATGGAAATTTGTATGTAAAATGATTTCCAGCATGTAGATTGTAGCTCGTGCATGCTTCATCCGTTCAACGGGAAACACCCAGTGCTAATATATAGGCCTCGTTGAGAGGAAGCTATTCACACCTTAACCATAAGGATTACTATCACTGCCACTCTGCTATTGAGATTGAGCCAAAATATCGGGCATCCAGAATCACTACTGTACTATAGCTGTGTGTGGTCCCAGCTCCATAACTATAATATACCCCTGAAAAATGATTGATATCTTTCCACTCTGTAGATGTGGTATGGTAAAATATGTACTCCTAGAGCAGCCAGCAGCCACCTCTGGATGGATGCACACACTTCAGACAACACACCCACATATACAGCAACTGCTCTCAGCATTAAAAACAATATTATACCACTCACAACAAAATTACAAAAAATGTGTACAATGTGTTACACATGTATATATTATTTACAGCATTTCAATTTGAATGTATTGTGGTGGTGATGCTATAATTAAATTTTTATTAGTTTGATACCAGTTTTGCTGATGTTCTTTGAATTTTTCCATGTATTCTGTCCCCTAGCTAGCCCTGCAACTCAGCAAATGCACTCTCAGAGATCTACCTGTGGAATATACAATGATGTAATTGATAATTCACTCTCTTACAAACTCACCATAGAAAATCTGACTTGTATTGTTTTGCCAAACGTTCCTCACTGGTCACCTCGGCCTGTATATAGTTGAAGAAATGACATCATAATGATGTAATTGATAATTATAAAAAATGTCTTGTACATACCTCATGCAAATTAATAAACAATACAATGCTGATTTTTATTTGCAAATGACAACAACAGATGGACAGACTGATCACTTTACCCCTAGTGCATGAGTTTGGGATCCCATGTGTATATGCTAAGTAAAACTAGTTTCTAAGTACACATCACCTTTTCTGTAGTGGTTGATCTTTGCTCTGAACCACATGCTGTTTCTCTCGCTCTAGATTGGCTTCATGTGAGGGGTGAGGGAGGAGGAGAGTGCCTTCTGTGAGGGGTGAGGAGGGAGAGACGCATCTTCTGTGATGGGGAGGGGAGTCTTTGCAGCGTGGCGGTGAGCAAATGAAGCACTTTTTCTTTTGGAGTATTCTATTCTCTCTCCTTCAGCCATCTGCATGGCAGTACGATGCAATAATTTTTCGGATACATAAACCTCTCTCTCTCCCTCTGCCCCCACCCTCCCATCTCTCTTTCGCTTCCTTATAGTGGTGTCCTTGCATGTGAACACTAACTTATTTTGATGTGTACCTGTTTAAGTTTCCTGAGTTTCAGTGGGTTGCTAGCTATCCTCTTCTTCTCGGATGAATCATAC
Source organism: Stappiaceae bacterium (assembly GCA_964291365.2). Taxonomy (GTDB): domain Bacteria; phylum Pseudomonadota; class Alphaproteobacteria; order Rhizobiales; family Stappiaceae; genus JBDWFY01. The sequence continues at coordinate 126,647 of OZ220040.1, read as the reverse complement.
ACAGCAGATCTTCACGAATCTTTACTGCCAGATCGGTAATGATATTTATTTTGCTGAGTGAGCAGACATGAAGAGCATCATCATGTTGGTTACTGGATACTGATTAAAGGGACAGCTGTAATTAACCTCATTCTCTCCCTCCTTGTCCGCTAGTATCGGATCAACATGGTGGCCAACCTTTCTTTCTTCTCAGTTTACGCTGGCACCAGCTGCACCACTGCACAGCCACTCCACTCACTCATCTTGCTGGCTGATAGCAACACACATACAGACAAAGAGAAAATACTGAAGTAACTCATACTCCATGACTCTTATCTACTTCAATGGATTATGGTGTCCAGTTTGTGTGTAGACCTTAATTAGAGGAGTATCCCCATAAGTAGTCAACCCTTGCATTCAGCAAATTTTAACTAGTCTTGTATAAAATGATGTGCATAGCAGTAGAAACACTTCTCATCTTCTCTTACATGCATGTCTAGTTGCAGCAGAGGTTCACTGGCCAGATTTTTTCCATGAGAGTATTTTAGGAATAGGCTCATTGTCGCTGGGATGATTTGACTAGCATAACTAGTCGTCACTGCTGGATCAACCTGAAGAAGAGGAAAGAGAGAGAGAGGGTCACACAACTATGTACATGTAGCTGTACTACATGTATATATATAATAAGTTCAGAAAAGGGCATAATTATCATGCCCCTCTAATTATTGATATACCTGTACCAGCTACCACATCTTCAGGGAATTCCACTAACATCACTGCTAATTGCTGGATGTGGTGTGCAGTGACCAACTGAGCATGCCCAGTAGACTTTAGCTCATCACAAAATCTGCACATAAAGTGTTAGGAGCATGCCTTGCTAAGATATCTATCTACATGGTGTATGTGTGACATTGTGTGTCTGTGAATGAGTCCATGAGTTTGTGTGTTTGTGTATGCATGTGCACGTACATGTACGGTATTAAAACTTAATTTTGTTTGAACTCACAAGAAAGTGACCTTAGCCGCTAGTATTCCCAGCACTGGAGCTCTTGAAGGCTGAAAGGCACTAGCTAACAACTCCAATAATCTATGATAAGAGAGAGTGTACAACAAAATTAACATTTAATACCATGTTGGTTCTGAACAGTGTTGTAGAGGATGCAAAGTTTGGGAGAGCTCAGTTAGACTGTCAGACATTCACTGACACAATGTTGCTACCAGACCTCACTGCTGATGATGGTTGGTCTATAGTATTGCAATATCTAGCTTTTGTACACACAGGCAATGTTAGCCAGTGGAACAATGTCCCCACACACCTCAAGATAAACCACATTGTAGAAGTTACACCACTGGTGTGGCTACATGGACTATCACTACACAATCTCTACAGCACAAGCTGAGAGGTCAGGTCAACCAGGTGAGACAAAAATACCTGCACAAACATGCTAGCTTTCTCTTTTATGAGGTAGCCTTGCCCCCTAGCATTGAAAAGCTGGGCATGGGCCAGCCATGGGACAAGATTATTTAGGAGACTGTCTGACCTTCCACCAGTGAGGTGAGTTGGATCTTGTTGTCTCTTGAAGGTGCTTCTCCATCGCAGGGATGATGGCAGTGTGAGCTGAGACAAGGCTCCATGCAAAGAGAGGACAGCAAATCCAAAGCTGACAGATGAACTGTGTTGTGCATGTATGCATGTGTGTGTGTGTGTGTGTGTGTGGAGACAGTTAAGATTGCCCAACAGAGAGCAGTGTACATACATGTAGTGTACATACATGTGCATGCACACATACAACTGTACACAGAATTGAACTACATGTGGCTAGCTATTGTGACTGATGATTTTCTCTTGCTAGCCTGCTTACCTGAGTAGGAGAGTGTGCATTCATCTTCTTCCACAAACTGATTGATATCCTCAGTCCAGTCCTGAACCTACATAGCAATGATACACTAATCTTAATAATGCTTATTCAGCAATACAATACTACATACATGTACCTGTGCCTCAGTGATCTGCATGTGTGCTATGAGGTAGTATAATGAGCTGCAGTAGTATGGGTGGCAGGAGACACTGGAATTTGCACTTCTCTCCAAGAACAGTGATCAACTCAGAAAGCGCAAATATGGTGCTCGTTGACCTATGACAAGGTCAATCACCACCTGAAAATGTGCAAGGAAGCTGTTAAAGCCAACAAATGCCTCACCCCAACCATCCGTCTCACAGCATACGACAGACTAAGGAACTGTCCACAGCAGTAGACGAAGAACTCACAAAATATGATGTACAAATATGCAGGCTCTTGAAGTTGCATTACGCAAACATTATGGAACAAACCAATGGCTGCATAGCAGAACTACAGGCCAGTTTGACGGACATCACCAAGTCGAGTGCATCACCGGCCGAAAACACAATCCTCAAAAACTGTGAGAAAAGGCTAACAGAGATTAACAAAAAATGGGAGGCGAAAGCCGAGGAATTCAAGCAAACATTCCAACGGAAGAGAGCCAGGGACACAGAAACGGACCTGACACTAGAACCAATCAAAAGGCCCCGTATAACCACAATGGTTTTGAACAACACGGTAGACAGAAATGCAGCCATCACACAGCTCATTGAAGCAGTGAATGAGGTAGGCTCAGAACTAAATCAATCTATCATGCATAATATTAACTCACACTCCCCCGCCCCCCCCCCCCCCCCCGGCAGCTAGACAACAAAAAGCCCCTGCCCCCACAGAACCCTCTATAGCAAAGAGGATGAGGGCAGAGGAGGATACAGAGGAGGAAGAGGAAACGAAAAGGGAAGCAGAGGAAGAGGCCGCACCTACTAAACAGACAGAAACTGAAAAGACAACTTAATGCCATATAGAGACAGAAAGTAAGAATCAAACATACTCCTAGCTGTAACAACATTGTAAGCCTATCAGTATATTCTCTGTCTAGTGCTGAACGTAGTATACTATCAAAAGGTCTCTCATTTATTCCCGAGCCCAAGTCTATAGACCACAATGATATAGCTACAGGCCTCTCGAAGCTCCGTAAAAAATTCTCGTACAATACGAACTAGCTACTAATTAAAAAACCCTACTTCAATCACAACACAACAACACTGTCAAACAGTACCGGTACCCAACCAGACCCACCTAACTCAACCTTTGATCCATGGGAAAAAATCAAACATTCAAAGTGAAAAATAATTCCCTTACTAGGGCTGAAAGCAAAAACACGTTCCTCAATCTATTTCTAAACAAACTAGACCAAGAAATTATCTCCCTAGGTACAAACAACAAACAAATTAAAGGTGACAATATCACCAAAGCCGAAAGAGCAGCAATCAAATCATTAAAAAAAAACAAAGATATAGTCATCAACAAAGCCGACAGAGGATCAACCATTGTAGTGTTAAACAAATGCAACTACACTGAGGAAGGCCTCAAAAATCCAGACGAACCAAAAGTATACAAACAACTCAAAGCAGACACCACTGCCTTCATAAGAACCTATATTATGAAATTCCTAGTTGAACTTTGATTCCAAAAATGGATGCCAATGGAATTTGTCGACTTCTGTACACCCTCCATACAATTCAGAACCTCACAACTCTACTTCCTACAAAAGATACTCAAAAACCCAATGGGCATAAGACCTAATGTTTCCAGTCTCAATAGTGTAACTGAGAACATCTCAAGTTTTGTAGACTACTGGCTTCAACTACTAGTCAAACAACTTCCATCATTTCTAAAACACACCAAGGAATTTGTCGACCTAATCACAACCACTCAAATTCCACTAAACAGTACTCTAGTCAGTATTGATGTATCCTCACTATATATGAACATACTACACAAAGATGGTATCACATCCAGCATCAATGCCCTCAAATGGGACCAAAATCCACACCCTCTACGGCCACCAATTGAGTTCTGGAGGAAATGCTAAACATTGTCCTCAAGAATAACGTCTTTGAATTCAACAGAGACTTCTTCCTCCAACTACAAGGAACGGCCATGGGCACCAAAATGGCCCCAGCATATGCTAAGCTATTCATGGGGTCATTGGAACCTATCCTAGCATGGCTAGGACATCCATACATACTACCATGGAAAAGATACATTGATGACATATTCCTAATATGGACAGGCACAGACGAACAACTAAACACATTCATCGCAAACATCAACAAAGTCCACCCCACGATCAAATTCACACACAAATAAGACTGAAATGAACTTAGATTTTTGGATGTTATGGTCTACAAAAGCCCAAACTTCAAAGACGGAGGCCTCCTGGATGTAAAAACACATATAAGACCGACCAACAAACAATTGTACATCCACAAAACCTCACACCATCCCAAAAGTGTGAAAACAGCCATCCCAAAAGGAGAAACACTAAGATACCTCCTCACAAACACACAAGGGGATATGCTCAAACTTATTACAAATAAACTAAAAGACAAACTCATTGAAAGAGGCTACAAAGCGGAGGAAATTACAAGTATCATTCGACAATATCCTTTCCACAATTGCACTCAACTCATCAAGAACAACAACAAAGCAGCAACCACACCCCCAGTAGTCCTCCCGGTCAAATTCAGTCCCATATGCTAGTCTGGCGTAGCCAACCCTCGCAGAAAGAGGAGGGTCTGGTCAAATGCCTATACTGGGCTTGTGACAGAGGAATGTAATTAGCCACTACGTGCGTGGTACACACTCAAGTGGGTGTGGTTGATGTGTCAACCACACTGGCCACCACACGTAGCCACGTACGTGCAGAGAAAGTCGCCGAGGCTGTGCATTAAGCTGAGAGATGCAATGTAAGGTAAGGTAGTGTTGTAGAGGCCTATTTGCTGCTAAATAATTGCGGACTGCCAGATGACCGTGACCAATGAAGAGCGTTGTGTCGCCAATTGTGGGGACAGTCAGTTCAACCTGGTCAACGACTAGTCACCCTCCATAAAGGATAAAATAGCCAACTCCTGCTCAGGCTTGAATGAGCTACATCCGAGATTAGTGGCTGCCGACCTAGCAGTCTCTACCAGCAATACCGTAGTGCTATAGCAGCCATCGATATGCAATCACATCATAGATACTTTAGACTACGCGCGCTAGGCCGGCTGGCCAGCGGTTGTCAGTTTACGCAACACTCCATTAATTGCATACTTGCGGGGACAACCAGATTCCGTATGTCTGACACAAGCCTGGTATAGGCATTTGACCAGACCCTCCTCTTCCTGCGAGGGTCGGCTACGCCAGATTACCCATATGCAAGGACATTAGGGAAATCCTATACACATATTGGCCGGATATCGAACATGACACACTACTTAATGCCATATTCCCTAACAAACCAATGATAGCATACAAACTGAGGTGGACTTGCTAGGATGTGTGTACTAGCAGCACGAATGCTACTCTTTTAATGCTACTACTATATCCCTAGCATTTTGAATAATTATATGGCTTAGTATTAAATACATCATAAATCCACGATCGGGAGCTACTATTGGGTTATGGGGGATACATCTCGACATAAGCTATAGCGTACAAACAAGATGTGCACAAAATTAATATTCGGTATGGAGTTCCTGCACGACTTTGGCGAGCTCACCAGTTTCAGTGTTCTTAGCCTTCAGCTGGACTGCTCCAGGATCTCTTTCAAGCGCTCATTGACACGGAATCGTAGGCCTGGGAACGAGACTGCCACTCCGTTCCCAATCCGATCTGCTCACACGTATCAGATATCAGATCTGGAGCTCTGACTAGTGCACTGGAACCATAGATTGTATATTGGGGAATATACAATCTATTGTATATTGGGGAATATACAATCTATGCTGGAACCGGGTTGCAATGTATCACGCGCGTCCACACACGCAATGTTTTATGTGGTTGCGCGTTCTGCTGAAGGGGCTTATAAATATTCATGCGCAATTAATGTATCGATAATAAGACTACCGAATCAGACATTTACAAGCAAATTGAAGTGCCTGTAGTTATGTCCCATGCATATGATATTCTCTGCACCTATGCAGACAGTAATCATGTGTGTGTGTGTGTGTGTGTGTGTGTGTGTGTGTGTGTGTGTGTGTGTCTGTGTCTGTGTATATGTGAAGATGTAGATGTGGATAGCTGCTCTTGAAAAGTTCTCATTGCACCCATGCACATATATTATTATGTTTCTATAACAGGGAGAGAGATAGGTGTGAATATAAGATGTGTAGCTATACAGGGAACTAAGGAGAGAAATCAAAGAGTGAGGGAGGAATACAAGGTTGACTAGATATGACATAAGTCTACACAGATGTGCACAGGGTTACTTTTAATTGCACTCTCCATGGGCTCAAAAGAAACAATAGCTCTCACAAAAGACTGTTTATAGTTAATTAATTAAGATTTCACATCATGTGCTGAATAATTAGCATATAATTAGCTACATGCATCGTGTACATGGCCCCTGCTTTGATTGGTGTACAAGCGCCCAAGGTCATTCGTTCTCTTCGAAGCTGTCGCAACCGTGTGATTTCTACTATGATTGACTCCTCTGACAGGGCCCCGAGCAATATCCATCGCTATGGCGTTAAGGGATGTAATGTAAGTGGCATGGGAAAACGTAACATAGCTTGTGGGCTACGAGCGCCCAACTAGCTACAGGCAAATTACTTCACTTTCGTACGAACGTACGTCGTTCGCTTTAGCAACGGGAACCAGAGGGGAAAGGGGGGAGGGGGGGGGGGGGGGTGGCGTACAGACTGATAGGTAGCTTTATGGAATTCCTTGGTATTGCCTATTGTTTTGGGCAATGTGTTCTTCGATTCCATGTGGCCAGTAGTCCAGCGTACCTAGCTAGATTCCACTCGCGATCGTGCCTCGATATCTGGCACACGCTATGCCCGGACCATATGTTGGAACGCTTGTGAAAGATATTTTGTAGTCTATAGGAGACTGGTGTTCATGTGTGCATTCTTGTCCGCTGCTCGCGAGTGAACTTGATGATCGGGGACTATTGATCGTGATCGAAAAAGGAGGAACTCAGTGAGCGACGTTTCCAGGTGAGTGTTTGATGTAACAAAGTTTCAACTTTGACTGTAAAGGTGTTGGCACGATTAGGCCACTCCAAATAAATTACTTGTTTCTCATCCCTAAAATTGATTCGGGCGGGCGGCCTTTTTGGCGAGTAATGGTCGTCCAAATCACAAGTTTTGTAGGAAATAGTCGTCAAAATTACAAGTTCAACTCGCCCGAAAATTGAAGCTGTATAGTTTTGTATTGTGCTGGTACAAATGGAATTACATGCGGGCGGAAATAATGAGGGGATGAGAAACAACTAATTGATTGAGTGGCCTTACCTAATGTCGAGTGACACAGGACAAATATACAGCATACATTATTATACTGCTAAGCAGGGGAGTTGTGTGGGTTGTCGTAGAAGACAGTGACCGTGCTCCGTGTGCGACCGTAAACAGTGTACGCTACAACTACCGGAAGTTCATATATTTATCGGAATTGCATGGTTTGTACAGTACGTATGGGAGGTAATGATATGCGTAGACCGCGCCCGTGTACTGAATGTCAAGTTTGTGCATACTGTATTAACTTTTTTGTTCATCCAAGAAGGCTGTTCTTGAGCTCAAAATGTAGCTCAATGGTAAACTTGTTGGGCAGCTCCATGTACTTAAGACCTGGGTCAAGTATTGAACAGCGATTTCTCATTAATACACACCATACGTACGTGATTTCACGTATTGCAGTAAAGTATACTTAGTCATGCGACTTAGCAGTCCAGAGATATGAGCCTTGAAACATTGATGCAAAAGTCATACTTTTTCTTAGACCCAGGCCTTAACTGCGTAGAGAGTGGAAATTTCCTACTAGTTAGCAGTATTGCTCTGTTACTCAGTTTGAGCATAATGTTGCCAACATTATAGGCAATTAACGATCGACATAAAATCATACATACCTATGCTTCTAGCACTGTGTCTCGGCACTTCATCACCGAGACTATAGGAGATGCATGTTGGGGTGGTCTGACATATTTGTAGCCTCTATTCCTACCCCTCAAGCAAATGCACAAGCAGGAATAAATACCAATTTGTAGCCATCTCCTTATTCATTATAGTGTAATACTATAGTTACTTGTTTGAAGCATAAGTGGCTCTCAGAGAGTAGTTAATTTGATTGAGTGCTCAGTCTCTCAGATGTAAATGTGTAGTCAAACTTTGTCAAGAGTGTCACTAAACTCACCAATGTGCATTTCACAGCATGTCAGTGTGCTTCCCCTGTGTGTCCCGTGTATTTGTAGTTAAGCTTGTACTGCTAACAAGGGTACATAAGGAGAAGAGAGTACATGTATCTAACTGCTAAAAAGCTGTTTTAAAGTACAGTACAAAGGTCACCAGACATACTTTTGTATAGCCAGTTATAATACCGTACCTTTGTGAAAAAGGGCCCACTACAGAATATCAGCCCACCCCCCACTTTGGGCTCAATTTCCTGCTAAGGTCTAAAGTTTACTCTAATATGCGCCCATATGTAGCCGCCCCGGAACACGCATGCGCGATAACTATTAAGTGGGTGTGGTTAAGATCTCTAGCCATGCATGATCGTGCTGAAATGCGGCATAAGACGAACTAGGACTAGTTCTACGGCTGTTTGGCAGGTTATTTTTCGGTCGTGCCTCAATTATTTGAAGTGCAGTCCTGCCATTTGAGTTACAGTTGCTGTCAACAGTACCGTGAAGTATCGGCCCAATAAAAGCCGGACTGCCCTCGATTAGTAACCGTACTTGAGCAAGGTTGAAATCAATAGTAGCTGCAGCTACTATTCAAATAATGAAGATCACGTAGGTAGTTTACCTGGGCGCTCTTTTGCGTCTAACTGCGACAGTGATACTTCGAATATCGGCCCACCCCCCAGTCTAGATCCAATGTAAGGTGCACCGCCCATGGGCCCTTTTTCGCGAAGGTACAGTAATATCTTTTCAAGTTGTGGTATTAACATATTATGTAGGTCTACTTTGTGCTTCAAAAGAGCTTCTTCAGGTAGAGTTAGATACTCCCTTATTTGTTAAACAAGCAGTGAGGTATAGTATACCTAAGCGCAACGAGGCCCCAGTGTTGGGCATGTACATATGTAGGTGTATTTCTTTGCCTTGTTATAATTATTATTGATGTAGCAGGTGGTGAACTTGCTACTATATTGTTCTGTTGGTGAGCTACTGATACTTCCGGTCTTCAGGAGCTTGAGTTGATGATACAGGCTGATCTGTGTAAGCATTAAAGTACATGTAGCTATAGATCCATACGAGTATGGCAGAACTTGAAGGTTATCAGTGTTGCCAGGTCTACAGATTTAGCCGTATTCTACAGATTTATGTACTTGCATTGTATAAGATGGAAGTACGGACGAATAGAGGCTTCTCTGGATGACAAATTAGAAATAAAGTCATTAATGTGATAGAATAATGACATCAGTTTCTCTCTCCAACTGCTACGTATGATGTTATATTTATACTTAGAGAATAACTTTTGGTTTCCATGACTTCCTGTCTACCGTCAGGCTCTGGATTTATCAGGGAAGAAGCTTGTGTGGTAAAAGAAGGTTTGAGATCAACTAGCATGTGTGTGGGGGGGGGGGGGGGGCATTTTTTGCATTCAGCTGTTGTTACTTCATGCCCGTGCTATGGTGTTGAGAAGATCTAACTACAAGTGTGTGTATATGTATACTAGTGTATGTTGTGAGTTTTTCTATATGTGCCCTGAATGTGCATGTAGTTGTACTATACTAGAACCATAGCTTGCTCTTAGTGTGTATCATGCACACGTACACATATTTAGTATTTGGTTTTCTCTTTTTTGCTTCAGAGAGGGGATGGTGTGCTGATTACAGAAGATGACAAGAGAGAGTGGCTGGCCTGTATCGTACAGAAGGAACACACCTTAATGTGTGTGAACAATTTTCTAACATTCTGTCCTTCCATCCAATCCATAACGAGTGTCCATTGAAGTTATTCTCAGCACATGCTGGGTGGATGACGCTGCACCACATTCCTTGAATGAAAGCTGCTTTTGCTCGCAAACTAAAACTTGACTACTCGCCTTCCCCCATCGGTCATGTCACCTTATATTTTCATTATTTTTGTAAATTTTGATGGGGACAGCCAGGATGAATCCATAACTACCATAGTTAAACCTCTTGTTCTGTCGTTTATGTAGGAGTCTGTACATGGATGCTGATGTACATGGATGACTGTATTGGAATGGTAACGTTTGTCGTGTGTGTTTATGTGTGTGTATTAGCAAGGGCATATACTGGCCATAGGCGGTGGCTGTGGGAGGGGAGCTTTCGGAGAGCCAGCACAGCTTTCCCAAAGATTATGTGTTAATCCTTTTATTCTGTTGTTTATATAGGAGTGTGATGCTGATGTACATGTATCGGAGTTCGTAAGGGGGTGCTGAAATCACAGCTTTGCTGGCCATAGGCAGGGGGTGTGGGAGTGGAGCTTTCATAAGTTTATTTATTATGTGTGAAAGCCAGCACATGTTAGCAAGGGCATATGTGGGAGTTATGTGCGAGGAAGCTTCTCGTAAGGGGAGTGCTCAGTTAGAGGGTGATAGTTTGTGGTGAAGTCGCAGCTTTGTGGGCCATAGGCGGTGGCTGTGGGAGGGGAGCTTTCGGAGAGCCAGCACAGCTTTCCCAAAGATTATGTGTTAATCCTTTTGTTCTGTTGTTTATATAGGAGTGTGATGCTGATGTACATGTATCGGAGTTCGTAAGGGGGTGCTGAAATCACAGCTTTGCTGGCCATAGGCAGGGGGTGCGGGAGTGGAGCTTTCATAAGTTTATTTATTTGTGTGAAAGCCAGCACATGTTAGCAAGGGCATATGTGGGAGTTATGTGCGAGGAAGCTTCTCGTAAGAGGAATGCTCAATTAGAGGGTGATAGTTTATGGTGAAGTCGCAGCTTTGTGGGCCATAGGCGGTGGCTGCGGGAGGGGAGCTTTCGGACAGCCAGCACAGCTTTCCCAAAGATTATGTGTTAATCCTTTTGTTCTGTTGTTTATGTAGGAGTGTGATGCTGATGTACATGTATCGGAGTTCGTAAGTGGGTGCTCAGAGGGGGCTGAAGGAGGGGAGCTTTCGGAGAGCCAGCACAGCTTTCCCAAAATTTATGTGTTAATCCTTTTATTCTGTTCTTTATATAGGAGTGTGATGCTGATGTACTTGTATCGGAGTTCGTAAGGGGGTGCTCAGAGGGGGCTGAAGGATGGGAGCTTTTGGAGAGCCAGCACAGCTTTCCCAAAATTTGTGTTAATCCTTTTATTCTGTTCTTTATATAGGAGTGTGATGCTGATGTTCATGTATCGGAGTTCGTAAGGGGGTGCTCAGAGGGTGTGGTAGTGGCTGCGGGAGGGGAGCTTTCGTAGAGCCAGCACAGCTTTCCCAAAGATTATGTGTTAATCCTATTGTTCTGTTGTTTATATAGGAGTGTGATGCTGATGTACATGTATTGGAGTTCGTAAGGGGGTGCTCAGAGGGTAAGGTAGTACTAGTTTAGGGTGAAATCACAGCTTTGCTGGCCATAGGCAGAGGGTGCGGGAGTGGAGCTTTCATAAATTTGTTTTGTGTGAAAGCCAGCACATGTTAGCAAGGGCATATGTGGGAGTTATGTGCGAGGAAGCTTCTCGTAAGGGGAATGCTCAGTTAGAGGGTGAGATAATAATAGTGAAGTCGCAGCTTTGTGGGCCGTAGGCAGTGGCTGCGGGAGGGGAGCTTTCGGAAAGTAAGCACAGGTTTCCCACAGATTATGTGTTAATCCTTATGTTATTTTGTTTATATAGGAATCTGATGCTGATGTATGTGTGTGTGCATGTGTGTGTATTGGAGCAGCAACTTTTGCCGTGTGTTTCTGTGTTAGTGTGTGTGTTTATGTGTGCATGTTTGCAAGGGCTTGTGTGGGAGCTATGTGGGAGGAAAGCTTCTCGTAAGGGGGGTACTCAGAGCATGAAGTGGTGATATTTTGTGGCGAAGTCACAGCTTTTGCTGGCCTTAGATGGTGGGTGCGGGAGGGAAGCTTTTAGGAAAGCCAGCACAGGTTTCCCACAGACTATGTGTTAATCTTTTTGTTCTGCTCTTTACATAGGAGTCTGATGCTGATGTGCATGTATAGGAGTTTTCATCTGTGCGTGTGTGTATCGGAGTGGTAATGTTTGTTGTGTGTTTATGTGTCCATGTTAGCAAGGGCGTATGTGGGAGGAAGCTTCTCGTAAGGGGTTGCTCAGTTAGATGGTGAGTGTTAGTGCGTGTGTATGTGTGAGTGTTTTGGACTATATGTGTGTGTTTATGTGCATGTTAGCAAGGGTGTATGTGGGAGCTATGTGGGAGGAAGCTTATTGTAAATGGGGTGGTCAGGTAGAATTAGTCCATGGAAAAGCGTGCATGGCCAGGGGAGCTTTTGTTCGGGGTTGCTCAGTTAGAGGATGAGGTAGTAATAGTCCATGGCGCATGGCAAGCCTGCTGGGGTAGATGCAGGAAGCTTTTCGTGCTTAGTTAGAAGGTAAGGTAGTAGTAATAGCCCTCAGTTAAGTCACCATGTATTCAACTGTAGATCTGATGTCGAGCAAGGGATCTGCACTCTACACGATGTCCAGAGGATAGGTAAGACATTTACACACACATAGGCTTGTAAGTAATTGTACCTATAATACTATGTTGGCTGTCCCTAAAATTTGCTTTCGATTCATTGGTATACTCTAATGTACTTTTTCTTTGCTGATTTTTGTATCATTATTTTTGCCTTCTTGTATCTCATTTTCATTGTTGTACTTGATTGTTTTGTACTCCCTCCTCATTTTTAGCTGCTCATTGTAATATTCATTGTTTATTTCCTTCTTAATTTCCTTTTTGTAGCTCATTTTTATTTATTTCAACATTTCATTATTGTAATCATTCCTTACTATTCAATTTAATATGATGTAATCTGTTCTCTACAATTGGCTACGCGCACGCGCATCGTACGTACGTGCGCGTACCGCGCATATTGGTGTACAAAAAGCGCAAATATTGACATTGGATAGCGTATGAATGTTTGCGCGTAGTCCGATAGGATCGATTTCCATTCCCAGTATATAGACCAATGCATCGATAAGGAAGTTGCATTCCGCTTCTTCAAGCCTCCGTACGTTTGCAAACTGGGAATGAGATCGAGACCTACTTTGATACTGGTACTCGTTCGTGGACAGGAGGACCTCGGCAGCGTCAATTGCAGGCTAGATATGAGCGTGCGAAGGCACACCTTGCTATGTGTATATATACACCATGGCGCTTTTCTATAAACTTTTCGTGGATCATGGCTAGATCTCAGAGTTTGTCTCGAGCCATCCGAGGCGTGAACTCAACGGTACAATCTTTCATCGCGGTTTAATATTATGAACCTGTCTATTAACGCACTGTGGTCTTATGGAAGGGAAATCACATTACAAATATAATCGGGTCAACAGCATTATCACGTTTTAATTATTAGATAATTAGGATTAAGCTAGCTCTATATAGCTCTGCATAGCAGGTTGACAAGATTCAGACATTGAATCATTAATTTTGGTGTGAAGTGCCTGCAGGCTACACAGGCAGGGGCAACTATATGCAGGTGCCATGGGGCCATGGGAGGGGCTGCCTGTCAGATTGGTGGGGTGTATGTGTGCACTATGCATATGTGCTGATTGGCATTCTGGCATGCAATATCCCATGCATTGAAATGATGTATTGCCATTAACCCCATTAATTGTGACTGACCGTAATGATAATATTATTAAAGAAACAATTGTCAAGAAGAAGAGGGAATATAAAAAACAACAATACATGTAGGTACAGTACAACAGATGTGTCAGCTAAGTACAGTTACACTGAATAACGGACCTTGCTCGTGGTTGATTGCTTTTCTGTCTGTGGTGATCACTGCAGGGGAGAGAGGTGAGAGCAGTGTTGTTTTAGTTAATCAAAACCAATACTAAAACCCCTTAGTTTTGCCCAATTTATGCCTTAGTTTTAATTACTAAAACTAAATTAATTGTGCTATGCCTTTCATAATTAAAAACTAAAACTAGCAAACTTGCATCAGACCATGCCATATACTAAACTAAAAAGAAAATGGTAAAAATCAGCTCATTTTAGTTAGTTAACTCATACCACTCTATTATCTATGGTTAACTAAACTAAAATCACTTTTAGTATGCCCTTTATCCTTTTAGTTTTAATTACTAAAACTAAACTAAAATGATCCTCTGCTCTTAATTAAAAACTAAAACTAACTAAAATCAACGAAGAGGACCTTAATTAAAATTAATAACTAACTAAAATTACTGAAGCCATACTAAAACAACACTAGGTGAGAGGGCTTCAATAATGTAACAACACAGGCACCGACACACAATTTATTGACACACACACCAGGCAGGGAGATGGGAGAGAGTGTGTGCGAGTGAGGAGCAGTATGAATGTTATTGCATACCTCTTATGGACTTGCTAGTGTGTGTGTACTAGCAGTACGAATACTACTGTTATCCATTATACTAATACACACACTCACTAATGGAGCCACAGCGTTAAGCAGTGTGTCAGCTTCCCCTCAAAACCATTACAAACACCAACACCTAGAGAGAGAGAGAGAGAGTGAGGGTGCTTGAGTGTGCACTAGATCTTGGAAATGCTAAATATTATCCTCAAATAACACATTTGAATTCAACGGAGACTTCTTCCTCCAACTACAAGGAACGGCCATGGGTACCAAAATGGCCCCAGCATATGCTAACTTATTCATGGGGTCATTGGAACCTATCCTAGCATGGCTAGGACATCCATACATACTACTATGGAAAAGATACATTGACGCCATATTCCTAATATGGACAGGCACAGACGAACAACTCAACACATTCATCACAAACATCAACGAAGTCCGCCCCATGATCAAATTCACAAGACAGAAAAGAATTTACATTTTTGGTTGTGACGGTGTACAAAGGCCCAGACAGAGGCCTCCTGGATGTAAAAAAACACACATAAACCTGACCAACAAACAATTGTACATCCATAAGACCTCACACCATCCCAAAAATGTTAAAACCAAAAGGAGAAACACTAAGATACCTCCGCACAAACACACAAGGGGATACATTCAAACTTATTACGAATAAACTAAAAGACAAACCGTAATTGAAAGAGGCTACAAAGCGGAGGAAACTACAAGTATCACACTCTATATTCTCTTGTTGCATTGCTGTTTGTGACCCCAAGGGTGGCAACACTGATACTTATAATAACCTGTTTCTACCACCAGGGGACCACTGGTTATACCGACAGCACACATACACAGACAATCAAACAGTAAACACACCCCCCACCAGTTAACAAATAACTATACCAACTTCCCACAATATGAAACAACGGACATTAAACTTCCACAACGTTAACAGCACATACCTATAACCACACAGGAAGAACTAAGGACCATAGACATACTGTATGCGCCCTATTTAAAGCGCACCATAAACAGAGTAGCTCAAGGCCAGAGCTCAAGGCCCAGACCAACCACTGGCCCAACGACACTACGATCGAAACATCCACGCACTAAACATAACATCTAAAGACTCCCAAACAACCAGAACCAAACACACACAACATTCTCAAACAACAGCTGCCACACAATCATAAACTTACCATAGCTGGTGGGTGCCCTACTCTCAGGGCTACTCTCTGACTTGGCTGGTAGGAAAATGACAGTGATCGTTGGGGCATCATTGTATGCACTTGGAGGAACCTTACAGACGATTATACGCGCGATGACCTATTTCAGCGAAATTAATTGAATACGGTAAGCAATATTTGAGGCCACGCTATTGAAACTGTATTATCGCCTTTGGGAAAGACGTTGGGACGAGATGCTTACCTGGAGCGAAAAGAGCGATCGTCAAGGTAACTGCCAGTACCAAAAGGGGATGGTCGACGTCGATCTGTGGAGTGTGAAAAGCTATTCGAGTGGTAAGTGTGTGTGTGTGTGTGCGTTTGCGTTTATAGTATGAGTGTAGCTGTAAGAGCGTAGTTTTGATGTTATGGCAAAACATCGAGGAGGAAATGGAAGATGTACTTGTAAAACTTCCTACATCGAGTCCTACAGCTGTAATAACCTCTCACTTGATCTCCTCGATCTACGCCACCCATGTGCTGGTTATAGCTAATTATGGCTGTAGGGCATGTCACTGCTATCCTACTACCATTCTTTTGCCGTCTTAGCCCCGACCCAGTTTCTGTTGACTGGCAGTTGCTGTACTTTACCATCACAACCTTCTTATCCATCCAGGTGCTTGCAGAAACATCCTTCTTCTGAACAGTGAGTGAGTTGCCCCTGTGTGCAGTGTTACCGTAGTAATGAAATAATGTACTGTGCACATGCCTCATATTGTAAAGCATGTATGTTCGTTCTAAATAGGGCCTACTACTAGCATAGTACAATTTATTTGTATGCATGTGTATTATATTCTAAATAAGGCCCACTTATTCTAATTATTATGTCCTTGTTGTGTCAGTACTATAAATTTCTATGCACATGCACACACTTTCAGGCATACACACACACACACAGACACTGTATACATTTGCACATAATACATGACATTGTATAATATTCCATGCACATCCTTTCTCCCACACTTTTCTCCCTATTGTTTATATTATATAATATGTAGCTACTTACCCAGCCTCCTTCCCTTTGTTTGACATACATACACATCCCGATAATACCATACTAAATAGCACTTGTCCCCCACCCCCCCTCGTGCCCATGTAACCACTGCACACACCTATTTGGGAGTTTCGCCTTCTTTAGCATTTCTGGGAAGCCGTTGCGATCCTTCCTGGCTGTGCCACATGCGTATATGCCATCTTTAAGCTGGTCTTCCAGTAGGTTCACGCTCGTGAAATAATTGTCAAAGAAGACGTGGTGATGCTTCTTGTGCAGCTCAGACGTGAGTGATTTTACTACCTTAGCACCTAAACCCTTCTCGGCTGGTACATCTCGGCAAATCGTGAAGCAAGATGGTCAATGAGTGGTCTCACTTTCCCCAGACGATCATGCCCTGGACTTCCTTGTGGGACGAGCGTATCGTTATCAGTAAAATGAAGGTACCGGGATAGCTTGTGGAACCTGTCTCGAGAGATACGATCAGCTACGGGCGAATATTGGAGGAAAGGATCACGTTTCCAGTAGACATCAATGGATGGTAAGTTATTCATTGCCATTAGGATCTTGAAGCCTAGTAGAGCTTTGAGCTCTGCAACATCCATTTTGCTCCACTTACTAAACTTCTCGTCCCCCATCACCAGCTTAGCATAATTGTTTGTCTCCTTCACAATCATATCCAGGAGCTCAGGTGTAAAAAACAGCTGGAAACTTCCATAGGTGACTTTGAGATGGAAACAGCTGGGCCTACATAGGAGGAGAAAGAACTGATTGTGTTGCACTTGAGTGTTGTGGTCCACTGGGGCTCGGAGTCAGCAGCTGCCGAGTCCATGTCTGAATCTGGATCCATAGTGGAGTCCAAGACGTCATCATCAGGTGGAGCAGTAGGGTCTTCAGATAGAGAAGCATCATCGTGGAGCTCATCATTGCTGTCATACCCACCTACATCTTCAAGATCGCAAAATTCGTCGTCACTACCTTCCATTGTTGGCTCATCGGGATCATCGAAGTCATCAAGTTCATCACCAATCTCACTACTGGCATCATCCCACCTCTCCATTACCTCATCCACCGTCATGCGGGCTCTTTTAGCCATCCTAGCTAGCAATAGTTTAGTGTAGTTTATAATAGTTTTATGAATATTCACTGCTATGATTTATATCTAACTGTGGCTTACATATTGCATGAAACTAAGCCCGTGTGGGAAGTCAGTCTTCCGGCGAAGTGAGGGCGTCAATAAGCTGTCGGTAGATCGTCGTGGCTCAGAGTCGAGGATCCGGAGGAGGTACGACAGGAAGTGATGTATGATGGCGTTGTATGGTAAGGAATTTAATTAAAGCGATCAGGAATGCGGACCCCGCCCACAAGCTCAAACTAACGTTGCTCGTGGTAGTCCCCAGCCACGCTTTTCGTGCCTCTTCGTTGAGAGGGCTGCTAGATCTTAATGAGAAGGTGCAAGATTTCAAATTTTGAACCTCATCATAGCTTTCTACTTTGTAAATCAGCCATTTACTGGTGAGCAAAAACAAGAGGGGTGTTCTCGGGGAAAATACAACGTACGTCCTTAGAATCATCCTAAATCCTCAGATCCTTCATCAGACAGCTTGAAACCCAAGCGTTAAGATTCTCAAATTTTATGTACACTGTCTATGGAGCAAATTGCTGGGTGTGGTCTGTCACATGTTTCCTGTCTTACCTCCTCTGGTCGTGGCTGTGCAGAGTCGAACGATGATCAGCCCCGCCTAAGACACTCCAGATCGCGATAATTGCAGGTGGCCCGAATTCGGGTTAACCGCGTTTACACAACGCGCATGCGCTGGACGTATTCGGTACTATCGCGTATAATCGTAGCCTCGTACCCAGGCTCTTTGGGGGGAAGAGCCTGGGTACGAGGCTAGTATAATCGTTAATCATTGCGATCAACTACCGACGAACCCTCATAACAGACGATGAACGAAAATCACGAGTCAGATCATGATCGGACACTCACTAGTTCCGAGGCTATAATCGCATATTGTTGAACTTTCCGTGGACGACGTCTTTGACAGCCGGTGTCGTATTGGCCAAATGGCTGGAGAGGTAACGATCAGACTTGGTACTGTGACTCTTCAGGTTGTGACTAGCTCCTCTAGCGAATCTTAGACTGTGGCATGGCTGCATTTTTCTCCAGCGTGGCCGAAAGGCTTTTGACGACCAATATTAAAAATGTCACATTTGATCTTGTCGATCTTTACCTTACAATGTCAACTCGGCACGCGCACATTATGTACGACATGTAAATTATGTGCTAAAGCTGAGCGAGGATTGCACTAAGTGTACCCCTAGTAGTCTACTACCACTACTAGTAGTACACTAGTCTCGTTCCCAGCCCCCACCCTCTGCGAGGGAAAAGGGGTCTGGTGAATTTGGACCGTTTTCTTGGTTTGGCCGGCTCAGTTTGCGCGCGCCGCAACTGTTGTACTGAAACAAACCTTGGACCTGATTGGTCAGTAATGCTGCTTGGGCGCGGGCCGACGATTCAAATTTATATAGCAGGCAATGGCGCTTTGCATTCCTGCGGTTGGCGAGTCATATGACTGCGCTAAAGCTGCAATCTCATTGGAGCGCTCTCTCTCTCTCTCTCTCTCTAGCTCCTTTAACTTAGATGCCTTTAAGCGCTCATACTCCAATGAGGATACAGCCACAAAAGGTGTTCCATTCTTCTGGGAGAACTTTGACTAGCACCACGTACAATTATAACAGTGAGCTAAAGAAGATTTTTATGGTGAGCAACCTGGTGTCTGGGATGATGTAGCGCATCGAGAAGCTGAGGAAGTATGCATTTGCCAGCGTTCTGATTCTAGGAGAGGAGGACAATGCAGCCATTGAGGGAGTGTGGGTCATGAGGGGACAGGAGCTTGCATTCAATGTAAGTATCAATGTACTGTGATAGTTGAAGTGTGGATGTTGACAATCTTCTGTAAAAACAATGGTTGTTTGTGTAGTTGGTGGAAGACTGGAACATTGATGCACCATCGTACACATTCGTCAAGCTGAACCCAGACAGCAAGGAAAACAGAGCAACAGTCAACAAGTACTGGGAAGGTGACTTTAATGGAAAGCAAAGAGAAGTTAAAGATGGAAAGATTTTTAAGTGAATGAAACTTCAATAGATCTAATATATTGGTGTACATGTCGTGACTGTAACATGGAAAAAAATTATTGTAGAAAATTTCATTTGGATTATGACCATAAATAGGTTTTTGCGCGGTGCGGCGCAGTACCGTCTAGTATAGTATAGTATCAAGGGCTTATCGACCGCCGAAGGCGGGAGAGGGCATGTAACTACGTGACCCATCAAAATTCAAACCGTGTCTATATTTAGTACTTACCGCAAACCGGATATAAGCGCCCAACCGGCGCCGCATCTATGCGCACGCGCAGAATACCAGTCTGGCCCAGCCCAGTAATCGGCACCGCGGTACCGTACGTCCGCGGTCGCGATCGCGACCAAAGCGCAGCTGATTTGGTAAACGTTGAGCCACGTGGCTGCCTAGGACGTAGCTAGATCGAAATGCAGCACTCTGGAGCTGAGCCTGAAGGCAGTAGCCACGATCTAACTCCGCTGAGAACGCTCGAATTCGTTGATATTTCTTCACAACTCGTCCAGAGGCCACACGTAAAGGCGACGGAGTGGAAACTGAAGGACTCCTGCTCGACATCTCCAGCTAGCTCTGCCTTGTCACGTTGTCACAGTGCGTTCGCGATGAGCAGGCCAGAATAACCACACCCCCTCACGTTAACTCCGTAAATCTTCTCTCACATCGTATAACTCCGAATAGTTACAAACTATTTATAGTATATCCGGCCCGAGCGTTTGAATTTTGATGGTTACACAGTACATATACGTAGTTACATGCCCTCTCCCGCCTTCGGCGGTCGATAAGCCCTTGATAGTATGGTGCATATACATAGCGCATGCGCATAATGATTGACTAGGTGCGCGTGCGGCGCTACAGGCCGCGCGCCACCCGCTTCACATAAAAATTTCAAGCTGTATACTGATAAAAGGAAGATCGTATGACGAGGTATATGCTGAGCTAAAGTCATCATAATATTATAGGAGACAAGGGAAGGGGTCGTCACAGTACCAACACCTGGTACCGGCTACCTGTACCTAGGGCCTCAGTAGTACAGCTAGCAGCGTAGCCTGTACCCGTGGCAGGCGTCGAAGGGATCCTACTCGTTTTAACATGTTTGTGATGGCTAGCCGTCGGAAAAGAAATATCATTCCACTTAATGTTGTCCAAAAACGAGGACGAAAACACCGCATATCTAAAGAATTTGTGAATATCACTGTCCGTTCGGCAGTAGCAACACCACAGTCAACTCACACCTCGTCTGGACCAACAATTCATGAGACTGGAGAGGGTTGTAGTCAAGATCCTATGCCAGAATACTTGGCTGATCAACTGGAAGACCAAACCAGAATGCTGCATGAACCAGACTCATCTCAGAGTCAGCATACCAAACGCCAACTTAAGCAAAGCGAAAAGTGGAGAGAAAGCATCCATTCAGCTTTCAAAGCCGTAATAGAAGGAGAGAGTATGAAGAGCGATGAAACGTGTAGTAATTGTGGTGCCCCAGCAAATGTGCGTTGTCATCAGTGTGGGCCATATGTTTTTTTTTGCTCTGATTGTGGTGTAAGTTTTCATTCGAGATGGAATTATCATCATTACCCTGAGCTGTGGAAGGAATGAAATTGAGTCACGTCTTATTCAGGCTCAATAATAAATTATGCTTTTCATTCACTTAGGATGGCTGCCAGTTTATACCATTGGTTCTGCCAATACCAAGTATCACAACACATAAATGTGACAGTCAAACACATAGGATCGTTACGTGTTTCCACGTTGAAAGTATACATTCATTTCTATATATACACTATTACTGTTTACTACATGGAGTAGGGATTCCAAGGAAACTAAGGGTTGCATTTTGTCACTGTGAACCTGATATAGTGACACTCGTACAACTTAATTATTGGCCTGCTATGCCCTCACGTCCAAGCATTGCAAACCCAGTTTATACGTAATTGTATTATTCATCCCATGCAGTCATGTTGATGCCTTGAGGCTGCTGTTGAGCTGACGGTTTGGTTGCTCTGTGGCATGTTGGACAACTCTGCAGCTTGCTAGAACTCTGTCCAGCTCTCTCTAGACCAACTCTGTGAACTACAGACTGTCTGTCAGCAGACACTCAACCAGGAAGCCATCCACACCCACTCACATCATAATATGACCAATGTGGTAAATGTACCTACAGACTGTATAATCACTCAAACACAGCTTGTAGATTCTGTATAGCTGGAAATTTTCACCAATTTCACCACCTGCTCTTGTTGGTGAAATTTTTTTATCCTTAAATTTTTTGTCCTGTGTTAATGATTACACAGAGAGCTTTACTGCATTGGTGCAAGTTTATTCCACAGAATATTTCTACAATGCAAAGGTAGCTGGGCTTGGCAAAACTTTTGTGCAGTGAAAATTTTCGGCTATATGGTATATACATGTACTCTTACTAGCTCTAGTGTCTGCTACTAGTTTCACATTAAGTGTATTTGTGTAAGAAGATAACCTTGTCCCCAGACCCTTCCCAGCCTTTCAATTTTGCATGCTGAAAAGCGGGAGGGCCTGGTATCAGACGTCACGTGCATGACGAACGCGTAGAGAAACCTACCAGTAAGCAGGGTGCACCAAAGGTCACAAAAATTTTGATGGCTCTCGTTGCCAACGATCGAGATGTATGGTTCAAATGCTAGCTACCGAGTGTAGTACAATTCTTATGGACTATAGAGAGTAAGAAAATAACTTGTAAAGACAGCGTGTGGCCTGCTTTTCGAAGAATCGAAGGGGCCTTTGACTGCTGGTCTTCATGTCATCATGACGCAAAGTCATGTGACTTCTGATACCAGGCCTTCCCGCTTTTCAGCATGCAACATTGAAAAGCTGGGAAGGGCCTGGAGACGAGACTATAAGACGAGGGAAATGGTCTAACAAGTCACATGACTGCTCTTGTGGAGTAGGTGTGGTCTATCTGTGTCTCTCTTACACAGAATTTCCATATAATATAGCTGCTGAGGTGTGCTTCACGGAGCCGGACTTGGACATTATGGACGAGGCTCACAAAAGATCACTAAACACTGATGTACTCCATAAGAAGGGTGACAACCCCTTACCCAACTAACAATGCTCCCTTCTCAGGCTTCTGTCTCTTTATCATGACATTGTGTATCTTTTCTGACAGCTTAAGCCTTTCTCTCAGGGATGGGTTTTATCTATGTCTCTAAATAGCTAGGACTGTGAATAGTGTTCTAATTAATGGAAAATCAATCTTACGACCACTGGAAGTTTTCGTGTTAGTAACTTTTGTACGATAAATTTCGTGTTGAAAGTTTTTAGTAAGAACAACCCCTTACTATGTTAACGTCAATAGTGTGCATGCATTCTTATAAGATTCATTTTCGTACATGTACCTGCCATCGACTACGAAAATATTTTTGCAACTAAGATTTCCAGATTTACTGTACATGCATGTACTCTTGGCTGCATATATTCACACTCTTTCTCTCTCTCTGTCTGTCTCTCTCTTTGTTATCCTGTCCTCCCTCCAGGTTGTACTCAATGTAACGACCTCAAACTGTTTGTCACCTCGGCTACCATGGATGCTGTTAAATTCTCCAAATTTTCAGCAACGTTCCAACCTTCACAATCCCTGGTCAGTCTTTCCACTCAATATTTCCTCGTAACCCTTCGGATAATTACATGGAGAATGCTACATTGTATGTAGCAGGCCATTCAGATTTACCTAGAGGTCACTTTGAGGCAATATTGGTCAGTTGTACATTGTGTGTGAAAGTGGTGTCATGTACATATTCATTCATTTGCAATTATGCACACATGTATGGCCTGAATCCATTCCATGGCTCCAATCTTTAAAAGTATATACATGAAAAAAAAAAGTTCGGAAAGTGTTGCACTCAAGCTCCACCCTCTTTTTTTGTAAACGAGTGTGATTATCAAAGTCATAACAGGAAAATGTCCATTCAGATACAAACCTGGTATCTCACCCTTTCCCAGCTTCATGTACATGTAGGTCTACCACCCATAGCTATACTATGAACTACACCTATTCCAGCAGGAAGTAACCTTATAAAAGACCATTTAGAGTCTTACTGCTTTTATTACATCATTAGCTGCGTTCTGGTTTTTGTTCCAGCTTCATAGCTGCTTCCTTCACCGAGATATGGTTGACCAAGGGATCACCTTCAACAATTGTCGTCAAAGTTTTACTATGAAAAGTACATGTATAATGTATATGGGGATAAAAGGGGATGACACAGCTTTTGTGAGCGAGCATGTGATCATTTCGTACCTTCTCTGATGTTTGGCTGCTATCAACACAGACATAGTGAATATTAGCCCCATCCATGTTAGGCTAAGCCTTGAACTACATGTATCATGGAGTATGCCCAGTGCCCTGGGGCCAGTGGTGATTACTATTGAGCTACATGACTTATACATGTAGATGCATGTGTTGAGGTGGTGTGTGTATCTTTTAGAAGGATGCTCAATCTCAAGCAATGAATTCTACATCACACTTCATAATATTATTATAATTAAAGGGTTCTCCCCTCTCTCATCTCACAACAGGTCATCCTTTCTATGTCGTCATGTAATTGGTTCTCCATTTTTTATGTCGCAATGTCTCTCTCTCTCTGTCTCTTCTGTGCCTACAGGTCATTGTATCTGTTGTATCAATCTTCATTTATTCTAAAGCTCGTGAGGAGGAGAGTGACCACCTCACCTACCTCCATGTCTACCAACAATGGAAGATCAACAAGTAAGCACTCAAGCTAACCAGCTGTAGGCATGATAAAGAGATGAATGTTGTGATGTACAGTGGAAAATGTATACAATTGATAATGCTGTTTTAGTGCCTGATTACAGTGCTCTGTTTACAAATGTACATGTAAATGTTCTGGGGTTGTGTATGTGTGTGTGTATTTGCATGGTCTTGTACACCCTCACCTTGGAGTTTCTGTGTGTGTGTATGCATGAGTATTTGCATGGTTTGTTAGCTTCACTTGTGTGTGTGTGTGTGTGTGTGTGTGTGTATTTGCACGGTCTTGTACACTCTGGAGCCTCTGTGTGTGTATGCATGAGTGTTTGCATGGTCTGTTACATGTAGCTTCACTTCGTGAGCGAGCTTGCTTACTCAGCAAGTTCCAAGGTAGACTCCACCTTCCAATTATTGCATTGTCTGAATGCTTGTACTGTGGTTGACTCGTGTGTACTCAACCACAGATGCTTGGATATACTGGGATACAACCAAGCTTGGCGTCATGCTCCAAGCAATAAATTTATGAGATTTTTACTAGTTTGTATGAGAATTATGGTACTGTAGATACCCCTTCAATTCCTGACCAATCAGATTACAGTACTTTTGTTACAACCATGATTACAGTATGGCATTATTGTCTATTACTTCTATTGTTTTGTCTGCAGTAACAATAGCACCTTGGACAGGGACCTTGAACCTACTAGCTCTGGTGCCAACTGCCACATCACAGTACGTGACCTACCTCTCTCGGACCAGCCAAGGGAGCCAGCCCTTTCAGCGAAGATTTAATGGACTCACTGGATACAATTACAGGTACATTACAGGGTTTCTTACTGGATTTTCGTTAGGGAGAGACGTACAAGTCAATCTTATGATAAAACACCACCATCTCTAGGGGGTCTGGGAGCATCCCTCCCAGAAAGATTTTTGAAATTTAAGACCTCTCAGACAGCATTTTAGATCCATTTTTACCAAAAATAACATTGATATGGAAGCTTTGCAGTTTGTGATTACACTATACATGTATTAGTTTCAAGAATTTTGGGGGGAGGAAACCTGGTCTTGGGGGGGGGGGGGGGGGGATATCCCAGGGCACCCCCTCCAAACGAAACACTGGTTAGACATTTATGGATCAAACAATTGCTGAATAAAATTATAATTCTTTCTTGATCTTTTAAGTCATGATTTTTAATGCTTAATTTCATGATAATTACCATGTCATGTAGCCTCATCCCTTGGAGGGGGAAATATATAGCTTGGAGGGGGGTACTTCCTTCTTCCTCCCCCCTTGTATGAAACCATGCTTTACATTGTACATATTCAGTTTTGTGTTTTTACTGTCATGATTTTATTTAATGTTTAGGGGTGTACATGTATGTATCATAGGAGTGGTATAACCTCATCCCCAGGCTCATTCCCAGTTTTTCAATGTTTCACACTGAAATTTGAAAACACTAGTAATGGGCCTGGGGATGTACGAGGCTATAGGAATAGAAGGCAATGATGTGTTTGTTCTGTGGTAGGCAACAAAACATAGTGTTTGCAATTGCCTAGCAACCAAAGTTTTATAGGCAAATTGCCGGCTATGGGATGAGTGTAGGTGATCATAGGGTCGCCTGATGATAACTTCATCATCAAAGGAGTCATGGGGAACAAATCAGTTACATGACATTAATTGGCGTGCACTCAACTATGCATCTCGTGCACCCCAATTAATTACTCTTTGTGTGCCTGTTTGCATTGTGATTACGTTGTATGTGTACAATCATGCTGTACACAACATTTGTCAGTTTGGCTGGTATCAACACGGATACATTAAGGAATGCTGAGGCCCCATCCATGCTAGATGAACTTTAACTGTAATAATTATATCATTGACAATTTTGATTACCAAAATTATTATTGTAGCTTTCTGTCAAGAAAAATGAAAATGGCTCAAAGAGCAAAGACGGAATGATAGATGAGACTAAAAGAGCCCAAAAAAAGGTTTGTACCATGAAGCTGAGAGTACATCATGACATGTCATATAGATCAGGACAAGAGTGTTAACCACATACGTGCTATAGCGTTCTGATGGAGTGGCTGTACATCGTTGTCTGCCATGCATGTACATGTAGCTGTATTTACAGCACTAAACTATACACCACAGAGGAGGTATGAAATGATCACGTGTTCAGGCAAAAATGCTGTGTCATCACTTTCATCCCCATATACTTTACATAGTACTTAAACTTTGATGGTGGTTTTCAAGGGTGATCCCTCAGGTAAAGGTGATATGACTGATCAGCGATCAAAACCAAAACATTTGAGCTAGAGATCTCTAACTCGGGGATCCCACAATTTTTTAGCTTCAAGACAGTGACTGTATGATGATGCACCCATGATGGTATTCGCAAAAGTGATGTGGAATATTAATGAATTTGTACTTCCTCTGTATACAACACATGTAGGACTGATTAATGTTTTTGCTTGCATCACTCTATTGGAATGCTTATCAGGCGTTTGTATGGGAGCTCAACACTATTTTCCTGATATAGTATTGATGAAGCAACTTGATTGCTGGTCAGCAAGGTTTGAAGGTTTGAGTGGGTGAAGTGGAGGGACCGGAGGGTGTGGCAATGGGAGCTGGCTGTACTGTGTGAATATTTTGAGAGAAAGGGGTGCCATCTTAATCTTAGACTACTGCTTTATTTTATTCTCATTCTTATATTTAGATCGAGGTTGAGGCTTAGGAAGTATGTGAACAGTTTGAGAAGTGCAGTGAAAAAATTATCTGGAGGAATTCACAAAATTGCTTTTATTCAATGTATACTATACAGTATGCACCTACTCTAGCAAATGTCTTATCTGTCTTATTTATTATTATTTGTGTGAACTTGATTGTAGCACACCGAAAAAAAAATGATGGAAATTATGAGAGTATTCTACTTTGTTGATAGAGTTTGTATGTGTTTTGTGTAATAATTTATTTCAAATGCTGGTAAAGGTTTGATGGTCAAACTGTTGTACATGTATTACATGTTCATATTTCATCCTATCACCTCTTTCAATCTACGTACTTCTAGCAAGGCCACTATGACTATTCAAACATACATTGATGTAGCTAGTTATCTCAAAAAGAGAACGTTATGCCTGCCAAAATAATTCCAATAAAAGATACATGCATATATCTACACTTTTAATTATGCTACAGGGAGAAGTACAAAAATTAATTTGTTATTAAGGTATGTCTATCTATCATAAGAATTAAGTTGGTCTATCTTCTACAACCATACTAAATTTAAAGAGAAACCATCCTACATACGGACGTCCTTATCCTATTCATTTCAGCGGGAAACTTTGTTGAGCATTAAATTTGGCGAAACAGTCATCAGAATGCATCGGCGGATTTTAACCACTGAATTAATTTTGGCGATTGTGAGCTCTTCAGCATAGCACACAATATTAAATGGCGGATCAGAATGCATTGGTGGAATCAGGATTGCGAGCTCTTCAGCATACCACACAATAATGGTGGATCCAGTAAATCGTCTTTAGTTAGCCTCGTCCCCAGGCTCCCCAATCTTCTCACGATTCCATATGGCTGAGTCAGCAAAATCTTGCCAATTAGCGATCGCGAACTAAGGGCAACCGCTATGAACCACATTATTATTGTGTGAGTAACATATATTCCCCAGTGGCGTGCATGCCCGAGCTAAGGAACGTGGGAGGGGCTGGCAGCGCATGCGTGCGCAGATTCACTATTCGACGAGTTCGAGTCGACCTTCAGCGAAAGCAGCATGGCAGGCCAGGTGAGTCAGTGCTTTGGTTATTATAGTTATGCAGTGCTCGTTAAGAGTAACCATAGCTTTATATTGTATCGCAGTGTGTACAGCTAGCACGAATTTAATAATAGCTTGTTGTTTGAGGTTTCATTGTGTACACACATAATAGAGTACACCCTTCGCCCACATGAAATATGCCGCCTCGGATTCACTGTGGGAGCAGACGCTGGCAAAAATCTTCAAGGCAGAAGAGCTGTTGACCAGTATCAGAAGAGGTAGCTTACTCCAGTAACCAGCCGGCCAGTATTACAACTAGTACGGTACACAGTTTGAACAAACGTCCCAGGCATAAATAATATTATTTCTAAGATGACTACAGTGTCATAATTATAAGTTTGCATGGCTATGTGGCACAACTGTTGTTGCTAACATTACAAAATTCACAAATTTGAAAGTCACGACCAAAAAGCACCGTGTTTCTTGACTGCTCATTAAGAACATTAATTAGCCAATTAATGTCATGTATTTGTTTGCATACATAGAAATAACTAACAATGATCACTATGACACAATAATGTTAATATCAATTTTACAGTGTCCCTAGCTAGCACAGCTCTAGTAGACCTGCATTGCTAGCCTGTTATCGAGCTTGTAAAATAAGCATCGACTGTCAAGTTGATCATCATCTTTATCTGAGTTGACTCTGAAAATGCATCAGCTCTAATTCATTATTATGGTGCCCTATAATATACATTTTACACTATAATAAAAAAAACTGTTGTATCGGAATAATACCGACTGATTAGAATTATTTCGAAACGGTATTATTCTGTGCACACGCAGATTGTACAAACATAATGTCCATACGTGTAATCTATGCATAGCCACTCTGTATGTGCAGACGTTTTCAAAATTAACTTTATGCTGCACCTGGAACTGTAACTACAATATTTGTATAATGCAATAGGTACCTCTCTGTACTAGCGTATATGCACGGCTGACAAGACAGTGGAGTCCACTTAAATAATAATTTTTACAGTGTGGTCAGTATTAATGTAAACGGTTAGCACTCAAAACTGTAAGTTGTGGCTAAGTAACCATGCACCGTGCTCCTCTATTACTGTATGTATTATGTATAGTGTCCACACTAAAGCAGCTGTGATTAGACATTAATTTGGGCAATAACATACGAACGTTATCTAGCATTTTACCTCTCTTATAAATGTAGGAAAAGGAGACGTCCTTTGTGAATTTGGAGATCCTGCTGTATTTGATGCCACTGCTGAGAGCAAGCCAATGAAGGTTCTCTGCATTATATTAGGCGCTATACTTACATTATATGTATACCTGTTACCTAAATGGTAGTTGGCTTTAAATAAAAATTTTCTCCCGTAATGTTTTCTACTTCTCAGTGCAAAAAATTAATAAGTGTGCTATAAGTTAGTTATGGAAGCTTAGCTGATGCTGACAAGTACGTGAATGGGCCATCATAAGGGAGCTTTTTGCCTGCTAGCTACTGTACCAGTACCAGCTACAGCTGATTCATTATCCTTGAGAGTAGAGAGATACACTAACTTTGTTGGATACCCTAATAGTGTGTGTGTGTGTGTGTGTGTATGTGAGTGCGCGCGTGCATGTGTGCACCGATAGGGCAGAGTTCCACATCTTTACGCAGTTTGGGGGTGACCTTCAGTCCCAGTGCAACCACAAACCACTAATTATCCCCAACAATGCCACTCCATTGTACAGCTCTGCACACACATGGGAGTCTGTAAACGGTGGACTGGACTGACCTTTGATCTCAACTTTACCCTCATGTGCCAGGTAGGTACATGTACATGTACTAGCATACTTGTTACTGCCTGTGGTTGTGTATTATACTACCACTAAACAGTGCATACAATAAGTTGTAGAGATATAGTAGGAGTGGATTAGGCTTTTGTAAATTATGCTGGCAAAATTTTGAGCATTGTAGGGATGTCCTGGCATTTGAGAATAATGCTAGCATTATAGGCCTATTTTTGAAGGATTATTGGACCAACTTTTACATCTGCTCACAAATTTTAAAACAAGCAGGTGTTTTTTGTAGTCACTGAGTGACATAGAGTACTTGGAGACTAAAGCAACTAGTTAGAGACTCACAGAGGCTAACACAGGCTCGTCATTGACCTCAACTAAGATAACCTTTGACCCTGAGTGAATAACATCATACTATATAACTTACAAACAGCTTCACAGAAAGACAAGCACGCTGTATGGAAGACTACATAGAGACCTCTGTAATGCTCCAATAGAATAATAGATGACTGATGACATGTTCCTTTTTTTTTTTTTTTGTATCAAAGTACAAAGATTTGACAAGAATAATGCCAATACCTTGAGCATTATAGGGGCATTCCTGAGCATTATAGGACCATTATCTGGAAATTTGAGAATAGCATTATAGGCCAAAATTTTAGCATAATTTACAAAAGCCTAGAGTGGATATGGGAGAAATATAGTACTATAGCCGGATGATCGACCTGAGGCTTATAAAACCAGCCATAACTTAGCAATGAGTTGTCATAAAAACAAGAAACAAAAACCACAAGGTAGCTGAGAGATTGCTGTCTCTCCTGAGGTTTGAATCAAGCAAATCAGTTAAGAACACGCCATGCAATTTCAATTTTTAGCTCTATGGAAATTTGTATGTAAAATGATTTCCAGCATGTAGATTGTAGCTCGTGCATGCTTCATCCGTTCAACGGGAAACACCCAGTGCTAATATATAGGCCTCGTTGAGAGGAAGCTATTCACACCTTAACCATAAGGATTACTATCACTGCCACTCTGCTATTGAGATTGAGCCAAAATATCGGGCATCCAGAATCACTACTGTACTATAGCTGTGCATGGTCCCAGCTCCATAACTATAATATACCCCTGAAAAATGATTGATATCTTTCCACTCTGTAGATGTGGTATGGTAAAATATGTACTCCTAGAGCAGCCAGCAGCCACCTCTGGATGGATGCACACACTTCAGACAACACACCCACATATACAGCAACTGCTCTCAGCATTAAAAACAATATTATACCACTCACAACAAAATTACAAAAAATGTGTACAATGTGTTACACATGTATATATTATTTACAGCATTTCAATTTGAATGTATTGTGGTGGTGATGCTATAATTAAAGTTTTATTAGTTTGATACCAGTTTTGCTGATGTTCTTTGAATTTTTCCATGTATTCTGTCCCCTAGCTAGCCCTGCAACTCAGCAAATGCACTCTCAGAGATCTACCTGTGGAATATACAATGATGTAATTGATAATTCACTCTCTTACAAACTCACCATAGAAAATCTGACTTGTATTGTTTTGCCAAACGTTCCTCACTGGTCACCTCGGCCTGTATATAGTTGAAGAAATGACATCATAATGATGTAGTTGATAATTATAAAAAATGTCTTGTACATACCTCATGCAAATTAATAAACAATACAATGCTGATTTTTATTTGCAAATGACAACAACAGATGGACAGACTGATCACTTTACCCCTAGTGCATGAGTTTGGGATCCCATGTGTATATGCTAAGTAAAACTAGTTTCTAAGTACACATCACCTTTTCTGTAGTGGTTGATCTTTGCTCTGAACCACATGCTGTTTCTCTCGCTCTAGATTGGCTTCATGTGAGGGGTGAGGGAGGAGGAGAGTGCCTTCTGTGAGGGGTGAGGAGGGAGAGACGCATCTTCTGTGATGGGGAGGGGAGTCTTTGCAGCGTGGCGGTGAGCAAATGAAGCACTTTTTCTTTTGGAGTATTCTATTCTCTCTCCTTCAGCCATCTGCATGGCAGTACGATGCAATAATTTTTCGGATACATAAACCTCTCTCTCTCCCTCTGCCCCCACCCTCCCATCTCTCTTTCGCTTCCTTATAGTGGTGTCCTTGCATGTGAACACTAACTTATTTTGATGTGTACCTGTTTAAGTTTCCTGAGTTTCAGTGGGTTGCTAGCTATCCTCTTCTTCTCGGATGAATCATACACAGCAGATCTTCACGAATCTTTACTGCCAGATCGGTAATGATATTTATTTTGCTGAGTGAGCAGACATGAAGAGCATCATCATGTTGGTTACTGGATACTGATTAAAGGGACAGCTGTAATTAACCTCATTCTCTCCCTCCTTGTCCGCTAGTATTGGATCAACATGGTGGCCAACCTTTCTTTCTTCTCAGTTTACGCTGGCACCAGCTGCACCACTGCACAGCCACTCCACTCACTCATCTTGCTGGCTGATAGCAACACACATACAGACAAAGAGAAAATACTGAAGTAACTCATACTCCATGACTCTTATCTACTTCAATGGATTATGGTGTCCAGTTTGTGTGTAGACCTTAATTAGAGGAGTATCCCCATAAGTAGTCAACCCTTGCATTCAGCAAATTTTAACTAGTCTTGTATAAAATGATGTGCATAGCAGTAGAAACACTTCTCATCTTCTCTTACATGCATGTCTAGTTGCAGCAGAGGTTCACTGGCCAGATTTTTTCCATGAGAGTATTTTAGGAATAGGCTCATTGTCGCTGGGATGATTTGACTAGCATAACTAGTCGTCACTGCTGGATCAACCTGAAGAAGAGGAAAGAGAGAGAGAGGGTCACACAACTATGTACATGTAGCTGTACTACATGTATATATATATATAAGTTCAGAAAAGGGCATAATTATCATGCCCCTCTAATTATTGATATACCTGTACCAGCTACCACATCTTCAGGGAATTCCACTAACATCACTGCTAATTGCTGGATGTGGTGTGCAGTGACCAACTGAGCATGCCCAGTAGACTTTAGCTCATCACAAAATCTGCACATAAAGTGTTAGGAGCATGCCTTGCTAAGATATCTATCTACATGGTGTATGTGTGACATTGTGTGTCTGTGAATGAGTCCATGAGTTTGTGTGTTTGTGTATGCATGTGCACGTACATGTACGGTATTAAAACTTAATTTTGTTTGAACTCACAAGAAAGTGACCTTAGCCGCTAGTATTCCCAGCACTGGAGCTCTTGAAGGCTGAAAGGCACTAGCTAACAACTCCAATAATCTATGATAAGAGAGAGTGTACAACAAAATTAACATTTAATACCATGTTGGTTCTGAACAGTGTTGTAGAGGATGCAAAGTTTGGGAGAGCTCAGTTAGACTGTCAGACATTCACTGACACAATGTTGCTACCAGACCTCACTGCTGATGATGGTTGGTCTATAGTATTGCAATATCTAGCTTTTGTACACACAGGCAATGTTAGCCAGTGGAACAATGTCCCCACACACCTCAAGATAAACCACATTGTAGAAGTTACACCACTGGTGTGGCTACATGGACTATCACTACACAATCTCTACAGCACAAGCTGAGAGGTCAGGTCAACCAGGTGAGACAAAAATACCTGCACAAACATGCTAGCTTTCTCTTTTATGAGGTAGCCTTGCCCCCTAGCATTGAAAAGCTGGGCATGGGCCAGCCATGGGACAAGATTATTTAGGAGACTGTCTGACCTTCCACCAGTGAGGTGAGTTGGATCTTGTTGTCTCTTGAAGGTGCTTCTCCATCGCAGGGATGATGGCAGTGTGAGCTGAGACAAGGCTCCATGCAAAGAGAGGACAGCAAATCCAAAGCTGACAGATGAACTGTGTTGTGCATGTATGCATGTGTGTGTGTGTGTGTGTGTGTGTGTGGAGACAGTTAAGATTGCCCAACAGAGAGCAGTAGTGTACATACATGTGCATGCACACATACAACTGTACACAGAATTGAACTACATGTGGCTAGCTGTGCCTCAGTGATCTGCATGTGTGCTATGAGGTAGTATAATGAGCTGCAGTAGTATGGGTGGCAGGAGACACTGGAATTTGCACTTCTCTCCAAGAACAGTGATCAACTCAGAAAGCGCAAATATGGTGCTCGTTGACCTATGACAAGGTCAATCACCACCTGAAAATGTGCAAGGAAGCTGTTAAAGCCAACAAATGCCTCACCCCAACCATCCGTCTCACAGCATACGACAGACTAAGGAACTGTCCACAGCAGTAGACGAAGAACTCACAAAATATGATGTACAAATATGCAGGCTCTTGAAGTTGCATTACGCAAACATTATGGAACAAACCAATGGCTGCATAGCAGAACTACAGGCCAGTTTGACGGACATCACCAAGTCGAGTGCATCACCGGCCGAAAACACAATCCTCAAAAACTGTGAGAAAAGGCTAACAGAGATTAACAAAAAATGGGAGGCGAAAGCCGAGGAATTCAAGCAAACATTCCAACGGAAGAGAGCCAGGGACACAGAAACGGACCTGACACTAGAACCAATCAAAAGGCCCCGTATAACCACAATGGTTTTGAACAACACGGTAGACAGAAATGCAGCCATCACACAGCTCATTGAAGCAGTGAATGAGGTAGGCTCAGAACTAAATCAATCTATCATGCATAATATTAACTCACACTCCCCCGCCCCCCCCCCCCCCCCCCCCCCCGGCAGCTAGACAACAAAAAGCCCCTGCCCCCACAGAACCCTCTATAGCAAAGAGGATGAGGGCAGAGGAGGATACAGAGGAGGAAGAGGAAACGAAAAGGGAAGCAGAGGAAGAGGCCGCACCTACTAAACAGACAGAAACTGAAAAGACAACTTAATGCCATATAGAGACAGAAAGTAAGAATCAAACATACTCCTAGCTGTAACAACATTGTAAGCCTATCAACATATTCTCTGTCTAGTGCTGAACGTAGTATACTATCAAAAGGTCTCTCATTTATTCCCGAGCCCAAGTCTATAGACCACAATGATATAGCTACAGGCCTCTCGAAGCTCCGTAAAAAATTCTCGTACAATACGAACTAGCTACTAATTAAAAAACCCTACTTCAATCACAACACAACAACACTGTCAAACAGTACCGGTACCCAACCAGACCCACCTAACTCAACCTTTGATCCATGGGAAAAAATCAAACATTCAAAGTGAAAAATAATTCCCTTACTAGGGCTGAAAGCAAAAACACGTTCCTCAATCTATTTCTAAACAAACTAGACCAAGAAATTATCTCCCTAGGTACAAACAACAAACAAATTAAAGGTGACAATATCACCAAAGCCGAAAGAGCAGCAATCAAATCATTAAAAAAAAACAAAGATATAGTCATCAACAAAGCCGACAGAGGATCAACCATTGTAGTGTTAAACAAATGCAACTACACTGAGGAAGGCCTCAAAAATCCAGACGAACCAAAAGTATACAAACAACTCAAAGCAGACACCACTGCCTTCATAAGAACCTATATTATGAAATTCCTAGTTGAACTTTGATTCCAAAAATGGATGCCAATGGAATTTGTCGACTTCTGTACACCCTCCATACAATTCAGAACCTCACAACTCTACTTCCTACAAAAGATACTCAAAAACCCAATGGGCATAAGACCTAATGTTTCCAGTCTCAATAGTGTAACTGAGAACATCTCAAGTTTTGTAGACTACTGGCTTCAACTACTAGTCAAACAACTTCCATCATTTCTAAAACACACCAAGGAATTTGTCGACCTAATCACAACCACTCAAATTCCACTAAACAGTACTCTAGTCAGTATTGATGTATCCTCACTATATATGAACATACTACACAAAGATGGTATCACATCCAGCATCAATGCCCTCAAATGGGACCAAAATCCACACCCTCTACGGCCACCAATTGAGTTCTGGAGGAAATGCTAAACATTGTCCTCAAGAATAACGTCTTTGAATTCAACAGAGACTTCTTCCTCCAACTACAAGGAACAGCCATGGGCACCAA
This sequence comes from Stappiaceae bacterium, assembly GCA_964291365.2. Classification (GTDB taxonomy): domain Bacteria; phylum Pseudomonadota; class Alphaproteobacteria; order Rhizobiales; family Stappiaceae; genus JBDWFY01. Next base: position 90,440 of record OZ220040.1, on the reverse strand, counting down.
AATGGCCCCAGCATATGCTAAGCTATTCATGGGGTCATTGGAACCTATCCTAGCATGGCTAGGACATCCATACATACTACTATGGAAAAGATACATTGATGACATATTCCTAATATGGACAGGCACAGACAAACAACTAAACACATTCATCGCAAACATCAACAAAGTCCACCCCACGATCAAATTCACACACAAATAAGACTGAAATGAACTTAGATTTTTGGATGTTATGGTCTACAAAAGCCCAAACTTCAAAGACGGAGGCCTCCTGGATGTAAAAACACATATAAGACCGACCAACAAACAATTGTACATCCACAAAACCTCACACCATCCCAAAAGTGTGAAAACAGCCATCCCAAAAGGAGAAACACTAAGATACCTCCTCACAAACACACAAGGGGATATGCTCAAACTTATTACAAATAAACTAAAAGACAAACTCATTGAAAGAGGCTACAAAGCGGAGGAAATTACAAGTATCATTCGACAATATCCTTTCCACAACTGCACTCAACTCATCAAGAACAACAACAAAGCAGCAACCACACCCCCAGTAGTCCTCCCGGTCAAATTCAGTCCCATATGCTAGTCTGGCATAGCCAACCCTCGCAGAAAGAGGAGGGTCTGGTCAAATGCCTATACTGGGCTTGTGACAGAGGAATGTAATTAGCCACTACGTGCGTGGTACACACTCAAGTGGGTGTGGTTGATGTGTCAACCACACTGGCCACCACACGTAGCCACGTACGTGCAGAGAAAGTCGCCGAGGCTGTGCATTAAGCTGAGAGATGCAATGTAAGGTAAGGTAGTGTTGTAGAGGCCTATTTGCTGCTAAATAATTGCGGACTGCCAGATGACCGTGACCAATGAAGAGCGTTGTGTCGCCAATTGTGGGGACAGTCAGTTCAACCTGGTCAACGACTAGTCACCCTCCATAAAGGATAAAATAGCCAACTCCTGCTCAGGCTTGAATGAGCTACATCCGAGATTAGTGGCTGCCGACCTAGCAGTCTCTACCAGCAATACCGTAGTGCTATAGCAGCCATCGATATGCAATCACATCATAGATACTTTAGACTACGCGCGCGCTAGGCCGGCTGGCCAGCGGTTGTCAGTTTACGCAACACTCCATTAATTGCATACTTGCGGGGACAACCAGATTCCGTATGTCTGACACAAGCCTGGTATAGGCATTTGACCAGACCCTCCTCTTCCTGCGAGGGTCGGCTACGCCAGATTACCCATATGCAAGGACATTAGGGAAATCCTATACACATATTGGCCGGATATCGAACATGACACACTACTTAATGCCATATTCCCTAACAAACCAATGATAGCATACAAACTGAGGTGGACTTGCTAGGATGTGTGTACTAGCAGCACGAATGCTACTCTTTTAATGCTACTACTATATCCCTAGCATTTTGAATAATTATATGGCTTAGTATTAAATACATCATAAATCCACGATCGGGAGCTACTATTGGGTTATGGGGGATACATCTCGACATAAGCTATAGCGTACAAACAAGATGTGCACAAAATTAATATTCGGTATGGAGTTCCTGCACGACTTTGGCGAGCTCACCAGTTTCAGTGTTCTTAGCCTTCAGCTGGACTGCTCCAGGATCTCTTTCAAGCGCTCATTGACACGGAATCGTAGGCCTGGGAACGAGACTGCCACTCCGTTCCCAATCCGATCTGCTCACACGTATCAGATATCAGATCTGGAGCTCTGACTAGTGCACTGGAACCGGGTTGCAATGTATCACGCGCGTCCACACACGCAATGTTTTATGTGGTTGCGCGTTCTGCTGAAGGGGCTTATAAATATTCATGCGCAATTAATGTATCGATAATAAGACTACTGAATCAGGCATTTACAAGCAAATTGAAGTGCCTGTAGTTATGTCCCATGCATATGATATTCTCTGCACCTATGCAGACAGTAATCATGTGTGTGTGTGTGTGTGTGTGTGTGTGTGTGTGTGTGTGTGTGTGTGTGTGTGTGTGTGTGTGTGTGTGTGTGTGTGTGTGTGTGTGTCTGTGTCTGTGTATATGTGAAGATGTAGATGTGGATAGCTGCTCTTGAAAAGTTCTCATTGCACCCATGCACATATATTATTATGTTTCTATAACAGGGAGAGAGATAGGTGTGAATATAAGATGTGTAGCTATACAGGGAACTAAGGAGAGAAATCAAAGAGTGAGGGAGGAATACAAGGTTGACTAGATATGACATAAGTCTACACAGATGTGCACAGGGTTACTTTTAATTGCACTCTCCATGGGCTCAAAAGAAACAATAGCTCTCACAAAAGACTGTTTATAGTTAATTAATTAAGATTTCACATCATGTGCTGAATAATTAGCATATAATTAGCTACATGCATCGTGTACATGGCCCCTGCTTTGATTGGTGTACAAGCGCCCAAGGTCATTCGTTCTCTTCGAAGCTGTCGCAACCGTGTGATTTCTACTATGATTGACTCCTCTGACAGGGCCCCGAGCAATATCCATCGCTATGGCGTTAAGGGATGTAATGTAAGTGGCATGGGAAAACGTAACATAGCTTGTGGGCTACGAGCGCCCAACTAGCTACAGGCAAATTACTTCACTTTCGTACGAACGTACGTCGTTCGCTCTAGCAAGGGGAACCAGAGGGGAAAGGGGGGAGGGGGGGGGGGGGGGGTGGCGTACAGACTGATAGGTAGCTTTATGGAATTCCTTGGTATTGCCTATTGTTTTGGGCAATGTGTTCTTCGATTCCATGTGGCCAGTAGTCCAGCGTACCTAGCTAGATTCCACTCGCGATCGTGCCTCGATATCTGGCACACGCTATGCCCGGACCATATGTTGGAACGCTTGTGAAAGATATTTTGTAGTCTATAGGAGACTGGTGTTCATGTGTGCATTCTTGTCCGCTGCTCGCGAGTGAACTTGATGATCGGGGACTATTGATCGTGATCGAAAAAGGAGGAACTCAGTGAGCGACGTTTCCAGGTGAGTGTTTGATGTAACAAAGTTTCAACTTTGACTGTAAAGGTGTTGGCACGATTAGGCCACTCCAAATAAATTACTTGTTTCTCATCCCTAAAATTGATTCGGGCGGGCGGCCTTTTTGGCGAGTAATGGTCGTCCAAATCACAAGTTTTGTAGGAAATAGTCGTCAAAATTACAAGTTCAACTCGCCCGAAAATTGAAGCTGTATAGTTTTGTATTGTGCTGGTACAAATGGAATTACATGCGGGCGGAAATAATGAGGGGATGAGAAACAACTAATTGATTGAGTGGCCTTACCTAATGTCGAGTGACACAGGACAAATATACAGCATACATTATTATACTGCTAAGCAGGGGAGTTGTGTGGGTTGTCGTGGAAGACAGTGACCGTGCTCCGTGTGCGACCGTAAACAGTGTGCGCTACAACTGCCGGAAGTCCATATATTTATCGGAATTGCATGGTTTGTACAGTACGTATGGGAGGTAATGATATGCGTAGACCGCACCCGTGTACTGAATGTCAAGTTTGTGCATACTGTATTAACTTTTTTATTCATCCAAGAAGGCTGTTCTTGAGCTCAAAATGTAGCTCAATGGTAAACTTGTTGGGCAGCTCCATGTACTTAAGACCTGGGTCAAGTATTGAACAGCGATTTCTCATTAATACACACCATACGTACGTGATTTCACGTATTGCAGTAAAGTATACTTAGTCATGCGACTTAGCAGTCCAGAGATATGAGCCTTGAAACATTGATGCAAAAGTCATACTTTTTCTTAGACCCAGGCCTTAACTGCGTAGAGAGTGGAAATTTCCTACTAGTTAGCAGTATTGCTCTGTTACTCAGTTTGAGCATAATTTTGCCAACATTATAGGCAATTAACGATCGACATAAAATCATACATACCTATGCTTCTAGCACTGTGTCTCGGCACTTCATCACCGAGACTATAGGAGATGCATGTTGGGGTGGTCTGACATATTTGTAGCCTCTATTCCTACCCCTCAAGCAAATGCACAAGCAGGAATAAATACCAATTTGTAGCCATCTCCTTATTCATTATAGTGTAATACTATAGTTACTTGTTTGAAGCATAAGTGGCTCTCAGAGAGTAGTTAATTTGAGTGAGTGCTCAGTCTCTCAGATGTAAATATTTAGTCAAACTTTGTCAAGAGTGTCACTAAACTCACCAATGTGCATTTCACAGCATGTCAGTGTGCTTCCCCTGTGTATCCTGTGTATTTGTAGTTAAGCTTGTACTGTTAACAAGGGTACATAAGGAGAAGAGAGTACATGTATCTAACTGCTAAAAAGCTGTTTTAAAGTACAGTACAAAGGTCATCAGACATACTTTAGTTATAACACTGTACCTTCGTGAAAAAGGGCCCACTACGGAATATCGGCCCACCCCCCACTTTGGGCTCAATTTCCTGCTAAGGTCTAAAGTTTACTCTAATATGCGCCCATATGTAGCCGCCCCGGAACACGCATGCGCGATAACTATTAAGTGGGTGTGGTTAAGATCTCTAGCCATGCATGATCGTGCTGAAATGCGGCATAAGACGAACTAGGACTAGTTCTACGGCTGTTTGGCAGGTTATTTTTCGGTCGTGCCTCAATTATTTGAAGTGCAGTCCTGCCATTTGAGTTACAGTTGCTGTCAACAGTACCGTGAAGTATCGGCCCAATAAAAGCCGGACTGCCCTCGATTAGTAACCGTACTTGAGCAAGGCTGAAATCAATAGTAGCTGCAGCTACTATTCAAATAATGAAGATCACGTAGGTAGTTTACCTGGGCGCTCTTTTGCGTCTAACTGCGACAGTGATACTTCGAATATCGGCCCACCCCCCAGTCTAGATCCAATGTAAGGTGCACCGCCCATGGGCCCTTTTTCGCGAAGGTACAGTAATATCTTTTCAAGTTGTGGTATTAACATATTATGTAGGTCTACTTTGTGCTTCAAAAGAGCTTCTTCAGGTAGAGTTAGATACTCCCTTATTTGTTAAACAAGCAGTGAGGTATAGTATACCTAAGCGCAACGAGGCCCCAGTGTTGGGCATGTACATATGTAGGTGTATTTCTTTGCCTTGTTATAATTATTATTGATGTAGCAGGTGGTGAACTTGCTACTATATTGTTCTGTTGGTGAGCTACTGATACTTCTGGTCTTCAGGAGCTTGAGTTGATGATACAGGCTGATCTGTGTAAGCATTAAAGTACATGTAGCTATAGATCCATACGAGTATGGCAGAACTTGAAGGTTATCAGTGTTGCCAGGTCTACAGATTTAGCCGTATTCTACAGATTTATGTACTTGCATTGTATAAGATGGAAGTACGGACGAAAAGAGGCTTCTCTGGATGACAAATTAGAAATAAAGTCATTAATGTGATAGAATAATGACATCAGTTTCTCTCTCCAACTGCTACGTATGATGTTATATTTATACTTAGAGAATAACTTTTGGTTTCCATGACTTCCTGTCTACCGTCAGGCTCTGGATTTATCAGGGAAGAAGCTTGTGTGGTAAAAGAAGGTTTGAGATCAACTAGCATGTGTGTGGGGGGGGGGGGGGGTCATTTTTTGCATTCAGCTGTTGTTACTTCATGCCCGTGCTATGGTGTTGAGAAGATCTAACTACAAGTGTGTGTATATGTATACTAGTGTATGTTGTGAGTTTTTCTATATGTGCCCTGAATGTGCATGTAGTTGTACTATACTAGAACCATAGCTTGCTCTTAGTGTGTATCATGCACACGTACACATATTTAGTATTTGGTTTTCTCTTTTTTGCTTCAGAGAGGGGATGGTGTGCTGATTACAGAAGATGACAAGAGAGAGTGGCTGGCCTGTATCGTACAGAAGGAACACACCTTAATGTGTGTGAACAATTTTCTAACATTCTCTCCTTCCATCCAATCCATAACGAGTGTCCATTGAAGTTATTCTCAGCACATGCTGGGTGGATGACGCTGCACCACATTCCTTGAATGAAAGCTGCTTTTGCTCGCAAACTAAAACTTGACTACTCACCTTCCCCCATCGGTCATGTCACCTTATATTTTCATTATTTTTGTAAATTTTGATGGGGACAGCCAGGATGAATCCATAACTACCATAGTTAAACCTCTTGTTCTGTCGTTTATGTAGGAGTCTGTACATGGATGCTGATGTACATGGATGACTGTATTGGAATGGTAACGTTTGTCGTGTGTGTTTATGTGTGTGTATTAGCAAGGGCATATACTGGCCATAGGCAGTGGCTGTGGGAGGGGAGCTTTCGGAGAGCCAGCACAGCTTTCCCAAAGATTATGTGTTAATCCTTTTGTTCTGTTGTTTATATAGGAGTGTGATGCTGATGTACATGTATCGGAGTTCGTAAGGGGGTGCTGAAATCACAGCTTTGCTGGCCATAGGCAGGGGGTGCGGGAGTGGAGCTTTCATAAGTTTATTTATTTGTGTGAAAGCCAGCACATGTTAGCAAGGGCATATGTGGGAGTTATGTGCGAGGAAGCTTCTCGTAAGAGGAATGCTCAATTAGAGGGTGATAGTTTATGGTGAAGTCGCAGCTTTGTGGGCCATAGGCGGTGGCTGCGGGAGGGGAGCTTTCGGACAGCCAGCACAGCTTTCCCAAAGATTATGTGTTAATCCTTTTGTTCTGTTGTTTATGTAGGAGTGTGATGCTGATGTACATGTATCGGAGTTCGTAAGTGGGTGCTCAGAGGGGCTGAAGGAGGGGAGCTTTCGGAGAGCCAGCACAGCTTTCCCAAAATTTATGTGTTAATCCTTTTATTCTGTTCTTTATATAGGAGTTTGATGCTGATGTACTTGTATCGGAGTTCGTAAGGGGGTGCTCAGAGGGGGCTGAAGGAGGGGAGCTTTTGGAGAGCCAGCACAGCTTTCCCAAAATTTGTGTTAATCCTTTTATTCTGTTCTTTATATAGGAGTGTGATGCTGATGTTCATGTATCGGAGTTCGTAAGGGGGTGCTCAGAGGGTGTGGCAGTGGCTGCGGGAGGGGAGCTTTCGTAGAGCCAGCACAGCTTTCCCAAAGATTATGTGTTAATCCTATTGTTCTGTTGTTTATATAGGAGTGTGATGCTGATGTACATGTATTGGAGTTCGTAAGGGGGTGCTCAGAGGGTAAGGTAGTACTAGTTTAGGGTGAAATCACAGCTTTGCTGGCCATAGGCAGGGGGTGCGGGAGTGGAGCTTTCATAAATTTGTTTTGTGTGAAAGCCAGCACATGTTAGCAAGGGCATATGTGGGAGTTATGTGCGAGGAAGCTTCTCGTAAGGGGAATGCTCAGTTAGAGGGTGAGATAATAATAGTGAAGTCGCAGCTTTGTGGGCCGTAGGCAGTGGCTGCGGGAGGGGAGCTTTCGGAAAGCAAGCACAGGTTTCCCACAGATTATGTGTTAATCCTTATGTTATTTTGTTTATATAGGAATCTGATGCTGATGTATGTGTGTGTGCATGTGTGTGTATTGGAGCAGCAACTTTTGCCGTGTCTTTCTGTGTTAGTGTGTGTGTTTATGTGTGCATGTTTGCAAGGGCTTGTGTGGGAGCTATGTGGGAGGAAAGCTTCTCGTAAGGGGGGTACTCAGAGCATGAAGTGGTGATATTTTGTGGCGAAGTCACAGCTTTTGCTGGCCTTAGATGGTGGGTGCGGGAGGGAAGCTTTTAGGAAAGCCAGCACAGGTTTCCCACAGACTATGTGTTAATCTTTTTGTTCTGCTCTTTACATAGGAGTCTGATGCTGATGTGCATGTATAGGAGTTTTCATCTGTGCGTGTGTGTATCGGAGTGGTAATGTTTGTTGTGTGTTTATGTGTCCATGTTAGCAAGGGCGTATGTGGGAGGAAGCTTCTCGTAAGGGGTTGCTCAGTTAGATGGTGAGTGTTAGTGCGTGTGTATGTGTGAGTGTTTTGGACTTTATGTGTGTGTTTATGTGCATGTTAGCAAGGGTGTATGTGGGAGCTATGTGGGAGGAAGCTTATTGTAAATGGGGTGGTCAGGTAGAATTAGTCCATGGAAAAGCGTGCATGGCCAGGGGAGCTTTTGTTCGGGGTTGCTCAGTTAGAGGATGAGGTAGTAATAGTCCATGGCGCATGGCAAGCCTGCTGGGGTAGATGCAGGAAGCTTTTCGTGCTTAGTTAGAAGGTAAGGTAGTAGTAATAGCCCTCAGTTAAGTCACCATGTATTCAACTGTAGATCTGATGTCGAGCAAGGGATCTGCACTCTACACGATGTCCAGAGGATAGGTAAGACATTTACACACACATAGGCTTGTAAGTAATTGTACCTATAATACTATGTTGGCTGTCCCTAAAATTTGCTTTCGATTCATTGGTAAACTCTAATGTACTTTTTCTTTGCTGATTTTTGTATCATTATTTTTGCCTTCTTGTATCTCATTTTCATTGTTGTACTTGATTGTTTTGTACTCCCTCCTCATTTTTGGCTGCTCATTGTAATATTCATTGTTTATTTCCTTCTTAATTTCCTTTTTGTAGCTCATTTTTATTTATTTCAACATTTCATTATTGTAATCATTCCTTACTATTCAATTTAATATGATGTAATCTGTTCTCTACAATTGGCTACGCGCACGCGCATCGTACGTACGTGCGCGTACCGCGCATATTGGTGTACAAAAAGCGCAAATATTGACATTGGATAGCGTATGAATGTTTGCGCGTAGTCCGATAGGATCGATTTCCATTCCCAGTATATAGACCAATGCATCGATAAGGAAGTTGCATTCCGCTTCTTCAAGCCTCCGTACGCTTGCAAACTGGGAATGAGATCGAGACCTACTTTGATACTGGTACTCGTTCGTGGACAGGAGGACCTCGGCAGCGTCAATTGCAGGCTAGATATGAGCGTGCGAAGGCACACCTTGCTATGTGTATATATACACCATGGCGCTTTTCTATAAACTTTTCGTGGATCATGGCTAGATCTCAGCGTTTGTCTCGAGCCATCCGAGGCGTGAACTCAACGGTACAATCTTTCATCGCGGTTTAATATTATGAACCTGTCTATTAACGCACTGTAGTCTTATGGAAGGGAAATCACATTACAAATATAATCGGGTCAACAGCATTATCACGTTTTAATTATTAGATAATTAGGATTAAGCTAGCTCTATATAGCTCTGCATAGCAGGTTGACAAGATTCAGACATTGAATCATTAATTTTGGTGTGAAGTGCCTGCAGGCTACACAGGCAGGGGCAACTATATGCAGGTGCCATGGGGCCGTGGGAGGGGCTGCCTGTCAGATTGGTGGGGTGTATGTGTGCACTATGCATATGTGCTGATTGGCATTCTGGCATGCAATATCCCATGCATTGAAATGATGTATTGCCATTAACCCCATTAATTGTGACTGACCGTAATGATAATATTATTAAAGAAACAATTGTCAAGAAGAAGAGGGAATATTAAAAACAACAATACATGTAGATACAGTACAACAGATGTGTCAGCTAAGTACAGTTACACTGAATAACGGACCTTGCTCGTGGTTGATTGCTTTTCTGTCTGTGGTGATCACTGCAGGGGAGAGAGAGGTGAGAGCAGTGTTGTTTTAGTTAATCAAAACCAATACTAAAACCCCTTAGTTTTGCCCAATTTATGCCTTAGTTTTAATTACTAAAACTAAATTAATTGTGCTATGCCTTTCATAATTAAAAACTAAAACTAGCAAACTTGCATCAGACCATGCCATATACTAAACTAAAAAGAAAATGGTAAAAATCAGCTCATTTTAGTTAGTTAACTCATACCACTCTATTATCTATGGTTAACTAAACTAAAATCACTTTTAGTATGCCCTTTATCCTTTTAGTTTTAATTACTAAAACTAAACTAAAATGATCCTCTGCTCTTAATTAAAAACTAAAACTAACTAAAATCAACGAAGAGGACCTTAATTAAAATTAATAACTAACTAAAATTACTGAAGCCATACTAAAACAACACTAGGTGAGAGGGCTTCAATAATGTAACAACACAGGCACCGACACACAATTTATTGACACACACACCAGGCAGGGAGATGGGAGAGAGTGTGTGCGAGTGAGGAGCGGTATGAATGTTATTGCATACCTCTTATGGACTTGCTAGTGTGTGTGTACTAGCAGTACGAATACTACTGTTATCCATTATACTAATACACACACTCACTAATGGAGCCACAGCGTTAAGCAGTGTGTCAGCTTCCCCTCAAAACCATTACAAACACCAACACCTAGAGAGAGAGAGAGAGAGAGAGTGAGGGTGCTTGAGTGTGCACTAGATCTTGGAAATGCTAAATATTATCCTCAAATAACACATTTGAATTCAACGGAGACTTCTTCCTCCAACTACAAGGAACGGCCATGGGCACCAAAATGGCCCCAGCATATGCTAACTTATTCATGGGGTCATTGGAACCTATCCTAGCATGGCTAGGACATCCATACATACTACTATGGAAAAGATACATTGACGCCATATTCCTAATATGGACAGGCACAGACGAACAACTCAACACATTCATCACAAACATCAACGAAGTCCGCCCCATGATCAAATTCACAAGACAGAAAAGAATTTACATTTTTGGTTGTGACGGTGTACAAAGGCCCAGACAGAGGCCTCCTGGATGTAAAAAAACACACATAAACCTGACCAACAAACAATTGTACATCCATAAGACCTCACACCATCCCAAAAATGTTAAAACCAAAAGGAGAAACACTAAGATACCTCCGCACAAACACACAAGGGGATACATTCAAACTTATTACGAATAAACTAAAAGACAAACCGTAATTGAAAGAGGCTACAAAGCGGAGGAAACTACAAGTATCACACTCTATATTCTCTTGTTGCATTGCTGTTTGTGACCCCAAGGGTGGCAACACTGACACTTATAATAACCTGTTTCTACCACCAGGGGACCACTGGTTATACCGACAGCACACATACACAGACAATCAAACAGTAAACACACCCCCCACCAGTTAACAAATAACTATACCAACTTCCCACAATATGAAACAACGGACATTAAACTTCCACAACGTTAACAGCACATACCTATAACCACACAGGAAGAACTAAGGACCATAGACATGCAGTATGCGCCCTATTTAAAGCGCACCATAAACAGAGTAGCTCAAGGCCCGAGCTCAAGGCCCAGACCAACCACTGGCCCAACGACACTACGATCGAAACATCCACGCACTAAACATAACATCTAAAGACTCCCAAACAACCAGAACCAAACACACACAACATTCTCAAACAACAGCTGCCACACAATCATAAACTTACCATAGCTGGTGGGTGCCCTACTCTCAGGGCTACTCTCTGACTTGGCTGGTAGGAAAATGACAGTGATCGTTGGGGCATCATTGTATGCACTTGGAGGAACCTTACAGACGATTATACGCGCGATGACCTATTTCAGCGAAATTAATTGAATACGGTAAGCAATATTTGAGGCCACGCTATTGAAACTGTATTATCGCCTTTGGGAAAGACGTTGGGACGAGATGCTTACCTGGAGCGAAAAGAGCGATCGTCAAGGTACCTGCCAGTACCAAAAGGGGATGGTCGACGTCGATCTGTGGAGTGTGAAAAGCTATTCGAGTGGTAAGTGTGTGTGTGTGTGTGTGTGTGTGTGTGCGTTTGCGTTTATAGTATGAGTGTAGCTGTAAGAGCGTAGTTTTGATGTTATGGCAAAGCGTAGCCTATATATTATTGTAAAAGTAGCTTTGGGAATCATCTCATATAATAAGAAACAAAGCAATAATTGGTAGTAGGTTTTATACGCTAAAGAACTAGTAAATGTTAGTCATTGTTGACGTTGAGTGTGCCAGGTTAGGAAACAACCACTGCTACTCTCTCCTGTGTGGCATAGCCACACATTGCACTCCCTGCAGAACCAAGGGGTCTTGACTGATTGCGTTCTGGTGTTCCAGCAGCGACCTCTCTTGTGCTTGTCCAGACCAAGACTGCCCTCATCAACTGGGATCTTGGATGGAAAGTGACGTAGAGGGAGGGGGCACATGGTACCAACCCCACGACCTGCTCGTTTACGGCTACAATAATCTCCTATCAGCTCCTTCGCAAGTTGCAGCCGGAAATCTTTCACGTGCTGAAAAGACATGTCGGGGCAGTAATGCTTTTGGAGGATAAAAGCATTTGTGATGGAAACATCGAGGAGGAAATGGAAGATGTACTTGTAAAACTTCCTACATCGAGTCCTACAGCTGTAATAACCTCTCACTTGATCTCCTCGATCTACGCCACCCATGTGCTGGTTATAGCTAATTATGGCTATAGGGCATGTCACTGCTATCCTACTACCATTCTTTTGCCGTCTTAGCCCCGACCCAGTTTCTGTTGACTGGCAGTTGCTGTACTTTACCATCACAACCTTCTTATCCATCCAGGTGCTTGCAGAAACATCCTTCTTCTGAACAGTGAGTGAGTTGCCCCTGTGTGCAGTGTTACCGTAGTAATGAAATAATGTACTGTGCACATGCCTCATATTGTAAAGCATGTATGTTCGTTCTAAATAGGGCCTACTACTAGCATAGTACAATTTATTTGTATGCATGTGTATTATATTCTAAATAAGGCCCACTTATTCTAATTATTATGTCCTTGTTGTGTCAGTACTATAAATTTCTATGCACATGCACACACTTTCAGGCATACACACACACACACACAGACACTGTATACATTTGCACATAATACATGACATTGTATAATATTCCATGCACACCCTTTCTCCCACACTTTTCTCCCTATTGTTTATATTATATAATATGTAGCTACTTACCCAGCCTCCTTCCCTTTGTTTGACATACATACACATCCCGATAATACCATACTAAATAGCACTTGTCCCCCACCCCCCCTCGTGCCCATGTAACCACTGCACACACCTATTTGGGAGTTTCGCCTTCTTTAGCATTTCTGGGAAGCCTTTGCGATCCTTCCTGGCTGTGCCACATGCATATATGCCATCTTTAAGCTGGTCTTCCAGTAGGTTCACGCTCGTGAAATAATTGTCAAAGAAGACGTGGTGATGCTTCTTGTGCAGCTCAGACGTGAGTGATTTTACTACCTTAGCACCTAAACCCTTCTCGGCTGGTACATCTCGGCAAATCGTGAAGCAAGATGGTCAATGAGCGGTCTCACTTTCCCCAGACGATCATGCCCTGGACTTCCTTGTGGGACGAGCGTATCGTTATCAGTAAAATGAAGGTACCGGGATAGCTTGTGGAACCTGTCTCGAGAGATACGATCAGCTACGGGCGAATATTGGAGGAAAGGATCACGTTTCCAGTAGACATCAATGGATGGTAAGTTATTCATTGCCATTAGGATCTTGAAGCCTAGTAGAGCTTTGAGCTCTGCAACATCCATTTTGCTCCACTTACTTCTCGTCCCCCATCACCAGCTTAGCATAATTGTTTGTCTCCTTCACAATCATATCCAGGAGCTCAGGTGTAAAAAACAGCTGGAAACTTCCATAGGTGACTTTGAGATGGAAACAGCTGGGCCTACATAGGAGGAGAAAGAACTGATTGTGTTGCACTTGAGTGTTGTGGTCCACTGGGGCTTGGAGTCAGCAGCTGCTGAGTCCATGTCTGAATCTGAATCCATAGTGGAGTCCAAGACGTCATCATCAGGTGGAGCAGTAGGGTCTTCAGATAGAGAAGCATCATCGTGGAGCTCATCATTGCTGTCATACCCACCTACATCTTCAAGATCGCAAAATTCGTCGTCACTACCTTCCATTGTTGGCTGATCGGGATCATCGAAGTCATCAAGTTCATCACCAATCTCACTACTGGCATCATCCCACCTCTCCATTACCTCATCCACCGTCATGCGGGCTCTTTTAGCCATCCTAGCTAGCAATAGTTTAGTGTAGTTTATAATAGTTTTATGAATATTCACTGCTATGATTTATATCTAACTGTGGCTTACATATTGCATGAAACTAAGCCCGTGTGGGAAGTCAGTCTTCGAAGTGAGGGCGTCAATAAGCTGTCGGTAGATCGTCGTGGCTCAGAGTCGAGGATCCGGAGGAGGTACGACAGGAAGTGATGTATGATGGCGTTGTATGGTAAGGAATTTAATTAAAGCGATCAGGAATGCGGACCCCGCCCACAAGCTCAAACTAACGTTGCTCGTGGTAGTCCCCAGCCACGCTTTTCGTGCCTCTTCGTTGAGAGGGCTGCTAGATCTTAATGAGAAGGTGCAAGATTTCAAATTTTGAACCTCATCATAGCTTTCTACTTTGTAAATCAGCCATTTACTGGTGAGCAAAAACAAGAGGGGTGTTCTCGGGGAAAATACAACGTACGTCCTTAGAATCATCCTAAATCCTCAGATCCTTCATCAGACAGCTTGAAACCCAAGCGTTAAGATTCTCAAATTTTATGTACACTGTCTATGGAGCAAATTGCTGGGTGTGGTCTGTCACATGTTTCCTGTCGTACCTCCTCTGGTCGTGGCTGTGCAGAGTCGAACGATGATCAGCCCCGCCTAAGACACTCCAGATCGCGATAATTGCAGCTGGCCCGAATTCGGGTTAACCGCGTTTACACAACGCGCATGCGCTGGACGTATTCGGTACTATCGCGTATAATCGTTAATCATTGCGATCAACTACCGACGAACCCTCATAACAGACGATGAACGAAAATCACGAGTCAGATCACGATCGGACACTCAGTAGTTCCGAGGCTATAATCGCATATTGTTGAACTTTCCGTGGACGACGTCTTTGACAGCCGGTGTCGTATTGGCCAAATGGCTGGAGAGATAACGATCAGACTTGGTACTGTGACTCTTCAGGTTGTGACTAGCTCCTCTAGCGAATCTTAGACTGTGGCATGGCTGCATTTTTCTCCAGCGTGGCCGAAAGGTTTTTGACGACCAATGTTAAAAATGTCACATTTGATCTTGTCGATCTTTACCTTACAATGTCAACTCAGCACGCGCACATTATGTACGACATGTAAATTATGTGCTAAAGCTGAGCGAGGATTGCACTAAGTGTACCCCTAGTAGTCTACTACCACTACTAGTAGTACACTAGTCTCGTTCCCAGCCCCCACCCTCTGCGAGGGAAAAGGGGTCTGGTGAATTTGGACCGTTTTCTTGGTTTGGCCGGCTCAGTTTGCGCGCGCCGCAACTGTTGTACTGAAACAAACCTTGGACCTGATTGGTCAGTAATGCTGCTTGGGCGCGGGCCGACGATTCAAATTTATATAGCAGGCAATGGCGCTTTGCATTCCTGCGGTTGGCGAGTCATATGACTGCGCTAAAGCTGCAATCTCATTGGAGCTCTCTCTCTCTCTCTCTCTCTCTCTCTCTCTAGCTCCTTTAACTTAGATGCCTTTAAGCGCTCATACTCCAATGAGGATACAGCCACAAAAGGTGTTCCATTCTTCTGGGAGAACTTTGACTAGCACCACATACAATTATAACAGTGAGCTAAAGAAGATGTTTATGGTGAGCAACCTGGTGTCTGGGATGATGCAGCGCATCGAGAAGCTGAGGAAGTATGCATTTGCCAGCGTTCTGATTCTAGGAGAGGAGGACAATGCAGCCATTGAGGGAGTGTGGGTCATGAGGGGACAGGAGCTTGCATTCAATGTAAGTATCAATGTACTGTGATAGTTGAAGTGTGGATGTTGACAATCTTCTGTAAAAACAATGGTTGTTTGTGTAGTTGGTGGAAGACTGGAACATTGATGCACCATCGTACACATTCGTCAAGCTGAACCCAGACAGCAAGGAAGACAGAGCAACAGTCAACAAGTACTGGGAAGGTGACTTTAATGGAAAGCAAAGAGAAGTTAAAGATGGAAAGATTTTTAAGTGAATGAAACTTCAATAGATCTAATATATTGGTGTACATGTCGTGACTGTAACATGGAAAAAAATTATTGTAGAAAATTTCATTTGGATTATGACCATAAATAGGTTTTTGCGCGGTGCGGCGCAGTACCGTCTAGTATAGTATAGTATGGTGCATATACATAGCGCATGCGCATAATGATTGAGTAGGTGCGCGTGCGGCGCTACAGGCCGCGCGCCACCCGCTTCACATAAAAATTTCAAGCTGTATACTGATAAAAGGAAGATCGTATGACGAGGTATATGCTGAGCTAAAGTCATCATAATATTATAGGAGACAAGGGAAGGGGTCGTCACAGTACCAACACCTGGTACCGGCTACCTGTACCTAGGGCCTCAGTAGTACAGCTAGCAGCGTAGCCTGTACCCGTGGCAGGCCTCGAAGGGATCCTACTCGTTTTAACATGTTTGTGATGGCTAGCCGTCGGAAAAGAAATATCATTCCACTTAATGTTGTCCAAAAACGAGGACGAAAACACAGCATATCTAAAGAATTTGTGAATATCACTGTCCGTTCGGCAGTAGCAACACCACAGTCAACTCACACCTCGTCTGGACCAACAATTCATGAGACTGGAGAGGGTTGTAGTCAAGATCCTATGCCAGAATACTTGGCTGATCAACTGGAAGACCAAACCAGAATGCTGCATGAATCAGACTCATCTCAGAGTCAGCATACCAAACGCCAACTTAAGCAAAGCGAAAAGTGGAGAGAAAGCATCCATTCAGCTTTCAAAGCCGTAATAGAAGGAGAGAGTATGAAGAGCGATGAAACGTGTAGTAATTGTGGTGCCCCAGCAAATGTGCGTTGTCATCAGTGTGGGCCATATGTTTTTTTTTGCTCTGATTGTGGTGTAAGTTTTCATTCGAGATGGAATTATCATCATTACCCTGAGCTGTGGAAGGAATGAAATTGAGTCATGTCTTATTCAGGCTCAATAATAAATTATGCTTTTCATTCACTTAGGATGGCTGCCAGTTTATACCATTGGTTCTGCCAATACCAAGTATCACAACACATAAATGTGACAGTCAAACACATAGGATCGTTACGTGTTTCCACGTTGAAAGTATACATTCATTTCTATATATACACTATTACTGTTTACTACATGGAGTAGGGATTCCAAGGAAACTAAGGGTTGCATTTTGTCACTGTGAACCTGATATAGTGACACTCGTACAACTTAATTATTGGCCTGCTACGCCCTCACGTCCAAGCATTGCAAACCCAGTTTATACGTAATTGTATTATTCACCCCATGCAGTCATGTTGATGCCTTGAGGCTGCTGTTGAGCTGACGGTTTGGTTGCTCTGTGGCATGTTGGACAACTCTGCAGCTTGCTAGAACTCTGTCCAGCTCTCTCTAGACCAACTCTGTGAACTACAGACTGTCTGTCAGCAGACACTCAACCAGGAAGCCATCCACACCCACTCACATCATAATATGTGACCCTCCACGAGAAAACCAAGCATAATGCGCTGGACATCAATCTGAGATACAGGCCATAATAATCGCTTGGGCTGATAATTATCGAATTTCACTTTTTGGCATAGATCGATAGAGGAATCATTCCTCTACACGAAAATCTGCTTCGTAGCTTCTAGAACGCTATACTTACCGAGTTATGGCTCGAAGAAGTCAGCCGTGTAGCTACATAGAGCGTTCATGGCACGGACCTGTTGCTGTAGGCAACCGTGGCAGCTGCGAATAAAAAAGTCACCAGTCACTTTTCTTCTTCGATTTTGTGTACAAACGAGCCTTAGAAACGCTTGTCTTCTCGTTCTTTTCCATCGAAACGGCGAGTGCTGCTCTCGTTCGAGCGTTTTGGAGCCATCTAGCTCGTTGACTTTGTGGGCGGGGCCACGGATTTTTAATAAACGGCGAGTATACGGACTTCCGCATGCAATGTACGTAGCAATGTTTCATTGCACTTTCTGCAAAACTATAGTACGGGCGATCCGGGTACATTTTGGCTCATATCTCCATGAGTATACGTGCTAGAGACTTCAACTTTGCAGGAGCAGCAGTTCAAAGGTTGTAGTTGGTAATGGTGGCCTTAACTCAAAATCGGTTGTCAGCGCATTATGCTTGGTTTTGTCATGGAAGGTCACAATTATGACCAATGTGGTAAATGTACCTACAGACTGTATAATCACTCAAACACAACTTGTAGATTCCGTATAGCTGGAAATTTTCACCAATTTCACCACCTGCTCTTGTTGGTGAAATTTTTTTATCCTTAAATTTTTTGTCCTGTGTTAATGATTACACAGAGAGCTTTACTGCATTGGTGCAAGTTTATTCCACAGAATATTTCTACAATGCAAAGGTAGCTGGGCTTGGCAAAACTTTTGTGCAGTGAAAATTTTCGGCTATATGGTATATACATGTACTCTTACTAGCTCTAGTGTCTGCTACTAGTTTCACATTAAGTGTATTTGTGTAAGAAGATAACCTTGTCCCCAGACCCTTCCCAGCCTTTCAATTTAGCATGCTGAAAAGCGGGAGGGCCTGGTATCAGAAGTCACATGCATGACGAACGCGTAGAGAGACCTACCAGTAAGCAGGGTGCATCAAAGGTCACGAAAATTTTGATGGCTCTCATTGCCAACGATCGAGATGTATGGTTCAAATGCCAGCTACCGAGTGTGGTACAATTCACATGGACTATAGAGAGTAAGAAAATAAACTTGTAAAGACAGCGTGTGGCCTGCTTTTCGAAGAATCGAAGGGGCCTTTGACTGCTGGTCTTCGTGTCATCATGACGCAAAGTCATGTGACTTGTGATACCAGGCCTTCCCGCTTTTCAGCATGCAACATTGAAAAGCTGGGAAGGGCCTGGGGACGAGGCTATAAGAAGAGGGAAATGGTCTAACAAGTCACATGACTGCTCTTGTGGAGTAGGTGTGGTCTATCTGTGTCTCTCCTACACAGAATTTCCATATAATATAGCTGCTGAGGTGTGCTTCAGGGAGCTGGACTTGGACATTATGGACGAGGCTCACAAAAGATCACTAAACACTGATGTACTCCATAAAAAGGGTGACAACCCCTTACCCAACTAACAATGCTCCCTTCTCAGGCTTCTGTCTCTTTATCATGACATTGTGTATCTTTTCTGACAGCTTAAGCCTTTCTCTTAGGGATGGGTTTTATCTATGTCTCTAAATAGCTAGGACTGTGAATAGTGTTCTAATTAATGGAAAATCAATTTTACGACCACTATAATACTGTAGATCTGGAAGTTTTCGTGTTAGTAACTTTTGTATGATGAATTTCGTGTTGAAATTTTTTAGTAAGAACAACCCCTTACTATGTTAACGTCAATAGTGTGCATGCATTCTTATAAGATTCATTTTCGTACATGTACCTGCCATCGACTACGAAAATATTTTTACAACTAAGATTTCCAGATTTACTGTACATGCATGTACTCTTGGCTGCATATATTCACACTCTCTTTCTCTCTCCCTGTCTGTCTCTCTCTTTGTTATCCTGTCCTCCCTCCAGGTTGTACTCAATGTAACGACCTCAAACTGTTTGTCACCTTGGCTACCATGGATGCTGTTAAATTCTCCAAATTTTCAGCAACGTTCCAACCTTCACAATCCCTGGTCAGTCTTTCCACTCAATATTTCCTCATAACCCCTCGGATAATTACATGGAGAATGCTATGTAGCAGGCCATTCAGATTCACCTAGAGGTCACTTTGAGGCAATATTGGGTCAGTTGTACATTGTGTGTGAAAGTGGTGTCATGTACATATTCATTCATTTGCAATTGTGCACACATGTATGGCCTGAATCCATTCCATGGCTCCAATCTTTAAAAGTATATGCATGAAAAAAAAAGTTCGGAAAGTGTTGCACTCAAGCTCCACCCTCTTTTTATGTAAACGAGTGTGATTATCAAAGTCATAACAGGAAAATGTCCATTCAGATACAAACCTGGTATCTCACCCTTTCCCAGCTTCATGTACATGTAGGTCTACCACCCATAGCTATACTATGAACTACACCTATTCCAGCAGGAAGTAACCTTATAAAAGATCATTTAGAGTCTTACTGCTTTTGTTACATCATTAGCTGCGTTCTGGTTTTTGTTCCTGCTTCGTAGCTGCTTCCTTCACCGAGATATGATTGATCAATACCTACCCCTTCTATAAGATTAAGATATGCATATACCAACTATTACGCTGTGTAAGTGTAGCAGCTTCTGTGGTCTATTAGATAAGGCAGTCGACTCACTCGAACAAGAATTTCTTGATGATATTCATGAGAATTTAATTACATTCCATTGCGAAGCCCATTTTGATTTCTCCCCTATCCAATCCAGCCCTATAAATAGCCAAATCGAGCATACTATTAGTGCGGGGGCTAGATCAATAGTGAAAGTGTCCGCAGTCACCCTTACCAGCGTTCCAGGCTTAGATGCTCCGAATGTAGGGGAGGGTGGCCTTTTTTTAATTCCAAGCAACCAACACACTAAACAGAAATAAAAAGGCCACAAAACACCACAAAATATACCTGTAGTAGGGCATAAATATTGTACTGTGTGTATACTGCATTGTACATGTACAATTGATTCCTATTTTTTCCTGTTAGCTCTTTTATTATCACAATAATTTCAAAGCTTATTTTACAGTGGGTGGAGCTTGGATGTGGCTATTCTGAGCTATTTATTAAATATTCCACTTTGTGTACAATGCAGTATGCACACATACATACTGCAATCTTAAAGAGGTAGATACTTAGTGTTGCAACACACCAATATATTAAATAGTTGTGGTTAATTAACCTGAATGTCCTCATTTCAACAATACATCAGTGTTCTCCCCAGCATACTTGAGGCATGTCGGCCCTGCAAGCCTTCAGAACAGATTTTGTTTGATGTGGGAAAAGAAAGAGACCAAAAGCTTTGATGTGACCACAGGCCATGCCCAAACCACGCTGTCCTACCATGCCTTGTATCATTCTTGGGGAGAGCACTGTACATGTACATTGTACATGTACATGTTCAGCTCAGAGGAGGTACGAAATTGTTAATATTCCATGTGACTCGCGCCCATACCAATGCGTGTCATCATGGGTGTGTCCCACATACAGTCGCTGTGTTGAAGGTTAAAAATTGCAGGATCCCCAAGGGATCCCAGCTTAAAATGATAGTGTAGTTTCAATTGCTGATCACGGCCATATAGTTTTGTTTGTGGGGATCCCAAGGGATCACCTTCGACAATTGTCGTCAAAGTTTTACTATGAAAAGTACATGTATAATGTATATGGGGATAAAAGGGGATGACACAGCTTTTGTGAGCGAGCACATGATCATTTCGTACCTCCTCTGATGTTTGGCTGCTATCAACACAGACATGGGTGAATGTTAGCCCCATCCATGTTAGGCTAAGCCTTGAACTATCATGGAGTATGCCCAGTGCCCTGGGGCCAGTGGTGATTACTATTGAGCTACATGACTTGTACATGTAGATGCATGTTTTGAGGTGGTGTGTGTATCTTTTAGAAGGGTGCTTAATCTCAAGCAATGAATTCTACATCACACTTCATAATATTATTATAATTAAAGGGTTCTCCCCTCTCTCATCTCACAACAGGTCATCCTTTCTATGTTGTCATGTAATTGGTTCTCCATTTTTTATGTCGCAATGTCTCTCTCTCTCTGTCTCTTCTGTGCCTACAGGTCATTGTATCTGTTGTATCAATCTTCATTTATTCTAAAGCTCGTGAGGAGGAGAGTGACCACCTCACCTACCTCCATGTCTACCAACAATGGAAGATCAACAAGTAAGCGCTCAAGCTAACCAGCTGTAGGCATGATAAAGAGATGAATGTTGTGATGTACAGTGGAAAATGTATACAATTGATAATGCTGTTTTAGTGCTTGATTATAGTGCTCTGTTTACAAATGTACATGTAAATGTTCTGGGGTTGTGTATGTGTGTGCGTATTTGCATGGTCTTGTACACCCTCACCTTGGGAGTTTCTGTGTGTGTGTGTATGCATGAGTATTTGCATGGTTTGTTAGCTTCACTTGTGTGTGTGTGTATTTGCATGGTCTTGTACACTCTGGAGCCTCTGTGTGTGTATGCATGAGTGTTTGTATGGTCTGTTACATGTAGCTTCACTTCATGAGCGAGCTTGCTTACTCAGCAAGTTCCAAGGTAGACTCCACCTTCCAATTATTACATTGTCTGAATGCTTGTACTGTGGTTGACTTGTGTGTACTCAACCACAGATGCTTGGATATACTGGGATACAACCAAGCTTGGCGTCATGCTCCAAGCAATACATTTATGAGATTTTTACTAGTTTGTATGAGAATTATGGTACTGTAGATACCCCTTCAATTCCTGACCAATCAGATTACAGTACTTTTGTTACATCCATGATTACGGTATGGCATTATTGTCTATTACTTCTATTGTTTTGTCTGCAGTAACAATAACACCTTGGACAGGGACCTTGAACCTACTAGTTCTGGTACCAACTGCCACATCACAGTACGTGACCTACCTCTCTCGGACCAGCCAAGGGAGCCAGCCCTTTCAGCGAAGATTTAATGGACTCACTGGATACAATTACAGGTACATTACAGGGTTTCTTACTGGATTTTCGTTAGGGAGAGAAGTACAAGTCAATCTTATGATAAAACACCACCATCTCTAGGGGGTCTGGGAGCATCCCTCCCAGAAAGATGTTTGAAATTTAAGACCTCTCAGACAGCATTTTAGATCCATTTTTACCAAAATTAACATTGATACGGAAGCTATGCAGTTTGTGATTACACTATACAATTGTATTTGAGATTTTATTACATGTACATGTATTAGTTTCAAGAATTTTGGGGGGAGGAAACCTGGTCTGGGGGGGGGGGGGGGGGGGGATATCCCAGGGCACCCCCTCCAAATGAAACACTGGTTAGACATTTATAGATCAAGCAATCGCTGAATAAAATTATCTTGATCTTTTAAGTCATGATTTTTAATGCTTAATTTCATGATAATTACCATGTCATGTAGCCTCATCCCTTGGAGGGGGAAATATGTAGCTTGGGGGGGGGGGGGGGGGGGGATACCCCCTACTTCCTCCCCCCCCCCCCCCCCCCCCCCCGTATGAAACCAAGCTTTACATTGTACATATTCAGTTTTGTGTTTTACTGTCATGATTTTATTTAATGTTTAGGGGTGTACATGTATGTATCACAGGAGTGGTATAACCTCATCCCCAGGCTCATTCCCAGTTTTTCAATGTTTCATGCTGAAATTTGAAAACACTAGTAATGGGCCTGGGGATGTACGAGGCTATAGGAATAGAAGGCAATGATGTGTTTGTTCTGTGGTAGGCAACAAAACATAGTGTTTGCAATTGCCTAGCAACCAAAGTTTTTATAGGCAAATTACCGGCTATGGGATGAGTGTAGGTGATCATAGGGTCGCCTGATGATAACTTCATCATCAAAGGAGTCATGGAGAAACAAATCAGTTACATGACATTAATTGGGGTGCACTCAACTATGCATCTCGTGCATCCCAATTAATTACTCTTTGTGTGCCTGTTTGCATTGTGGTTACGTTGTATGTGTACAATCATGCTGTACACAACATTTATCAGTTTGGCTGGTATCAACACGGATACATTAAGGAATGCTGAGGCCCCATCCATGCTAGATGAACTTTAACTGTAATAATTATATCATTGACAATTTTGATTACCAAAATTATTATTGTAGCTTTCTGTCAAGAAAAATGAAAACGGCTCAAAGAGCAAAGACGGAGTGATAGATGAGGCTAAAAGAGCAAAAAAAAAGGTTTGTACCATGAAGTTGAGAATACATGTCATATAGATAACCACATACATGCTATAGCGTTCTGATGGAGTGGCTGTACATCGTTGTCTGCCATGCATGTACATGTAGCTGTATTTACAACACTAAACTATACACCACAGAGGAGGTATGAAATGATCACGTGCTCAGGCAAAAATGCTCTGTCATCACTTTCATCCCCATATACTTTACATAGTACTTAAACTTTGATGGTGGTTTTCAAGGGTGATCCCTCAGGATCCACAAGTAAAGGTAATATGACTGATCAGCGATCAAAACCATAACATTAGAGCTAGAGATCTCTAACTCAGAGATCCCGCAATTTTTTAGCTTCAAGACAGTGACTGTATGATGATGCACCCATGATGATAAGCATTGGTATTCGCAAAAGTGACGTGGAATATTAATGAATATGTACTTCCTTTGTATGCAACACATGTAGGACTGATTAATGTTTTTGCTTGCATCACTCTATTGGAATGCTTATCAGGCGTTTGTATGGGAGCTCAACACTATTTTCCTGATATAGTATTGATGAAGCTTAAAGAACAAAACTTTATTGCTGGTCAGCAAGGTTTGAAGGTTTGAGTGAGTGAAGTGGAGGTACCGGAGGGTGTGGCAATGGGAGCTGGCTGTACTGTGTGAATATTTTGGGAGAAAGGGGTGCCATCTTAATCTTAGACTACTGCTTCATTTTATTGTCATTCTTATAATTATTTAGATCGAGGTGAGGCTTAGGAAGTATGTGAACAGCTTGAGAAGTGCAGTGAAAAAATTATCTGGAGGAATTCACAAAATTGCTTTTATTCGATGTATACTGTACAGTATGCACCTACTCTAGCAAATGTCTTATCTGTCTTATATAATTATTATTATTATTATTTGTGTGAATGTAGCACACCGAAATAAAAAATGATGGAAATTTTGAGAGTATTAATTTTATTCTACTTTGTTGATAGAGTTTGTACGTGTTTTGTGTAATAATTTATTTCAAATGCTGGTAAAGGTTTGATGGTCAAACTGTTGTACATGTATTACATGTTCATATTTCATCCTATCACCTCTTTCAATCTACGTACTTCTAGCAAGCCCACTATGACTATTCGAACATACATTGATGTAGCTAGTTATCTCAAAAAGAGAATGTTATGCCTGCCAAAATAATTCCAATAAAAGGTATATGCATATACCTACACTTTTAATTATGCTACAGGGAGAAGTACAAAAATTTAATTTGTTATTAAGGTATGTCTATCTATCGTATAAAAATTAAGTAGGTCTATCTTCTACAACCATACTAAACTTAAGGAGAAACCATCCTACGTACGGACGTCCTTATCCTATTCATTTCAGCTAGAAACTTTGTTGAGCATTGATTTGGCGAAACAGTCATCAGAATGCATTGGCGGATTTCTTCAGCATAGCACACAATATTAAACAGCGGATCAGAATGCATTGGTGGAATCAGATTGCGAGCTCTTCAGCATACCAGACAATAATGGTGGATCCAGTAAATCGTCTTTAGTGTGAAACTTTTGGGACATTGCTAGCCTTACAAGCGCTTGTGTCTATTTATCAGGACAAGAGTGTGGCTGTACAATATGGCAAGGACTGGATCCATCTTTTTTCAGTAAGATATCTCTGAAAATTCGGTAAAGCTTACTTCTTCCCTGTAGTTGATACGTCTCGTTGAGTCCCCAAGGCTTCTCAACGATATTGTAACCATATGCGTGCGGGTGCAGGATGCAGGGTGCTTACTTCTATTTAAGAAGTCAGTAAAATCTTGCCAATTAGTATAACGATCGCGAACTAAGGGCAACCGCTATGAACCATAATATTATTATTGTGTGAGTAACATTCCCCAGTGGCGTGCATCTACCCGAACTAAGGAACGTGGGAGGGGCATGGCAGCTTGAAGGTTCAGTGTATGATAGTGAATAGTGATGTACACCAACTTCTAACAGTAGTAACAAACATAATGAATGCATTGGTTTTTTTGTAATCAGGATTGCGAGCTCTTCAGCATACCAGACAATAATGGTGGATCCAGTAAATCGTCTTTAGTTAGCCTCGTCCCCAGGCTTCTCACGATTCCATATGGCTGAGTCAGCAAAATCTTGCCAATTAGCGATCGCGAACTAAGGGCAACCGCTATGAAGGCTGGGAACCATATTATTATTGTGTGAGTAACATGCCCCAGTGGCGTGCATGCCCGAGCTAAGGAACGTGGGAGGGGCTGGCAGCGCATGCGCAGATTCACTATTCGACGAGTCGACCTTCAGCGAAAGCAGCATGGCAGGCAAGGTGAGTCAGTACTTTGATTATTATAGTTATGCAGTGCTTGTTAAGAGTAACCATAGCTTTATATTGTATCGCAGTGTGTACAGCCTGCATGAATAATAACTTGTTGTTTGAGGTTTCATTGTGTACACACATAATAGAGTACACCCTTTGCCCACATGAAATATGCCGCCTTGGATTCACTGTGGGAGCAGACGCTGGCAAAAATCTTCGAGGCAGAAGAGCTGTTGACCAGTGTCAGAAGAGGTAGCTTACTCCAGTAACCAGCCGGCCAGTATTTAATAATACAACTAGTACGGTACACAGTTTGAACAAACGTCCCAGGCATAAATAATAGGCCGATACTATTGCCACCGAAAATTCGGTGGTTATTAGGACCACAGACTTACTGCTGCCACCGACCGGTGCCTTTACAGCTGAAACGTTGCTCCTGCCACCGATTGTACTTACCTTGTAGCTTATGGCAGAACGCGGACTTCGAATCCGGGCGAGACTCCGCCTACTTGTACGGCATGCCGCGCCGCTCCCTGTCACTTCGCGCGCATGCAACATGCATGTGCTACATACACGGCTGTAAAAAGCGGAGCCATGGATGTTGGGACGGCATACGAGGATTTCAAAGCCTTTGAAGGATGTCTTGAGAAGCTTAAGAAGGAGCACCATCACCCTCTTCGTGTTTAGAGTGCGGAGGATTACAATGAAATAGTCATGATTGCCGCAACTCATATCCTTCATGATATTAAACCTACTCAAAAGCCAGAGCTACTTATTATGTAAGAAGGGGATTAATTGTAAGCTGATAGCCTGGCTTTAGCAATCTGGAAAATTTAAACCAGGAAACCCCACTTATTTAATTAAGATGAGAAGGAAACGTGTCACAGACTCAAAATCTGAAAAAGATGGGATGGAAATTGACCTTAGCAAGTGTGAGTCTTCAGATGATGAAATGGAATCACCGGAATTTAATTACCGTAAATGATCAAAATGTTTATAAAGACGCTCTTCAATCACTAAAGTCTGATCATGAATGCCGTCCCATTAATGTTGGACAGCAAATGCTCCTTGAGAAATTCCCTAACACTGCAAGTCTTCATGATACATGCTTCTGTGATACCCTGGCGTTTTTGTGACCCTCCTAAGGATGTTATGCAGATTTTGAACGTCATGAACACACACTAGATTTGTATCCCCAGCAAAGATTGTAAGCCAGGCACTGTTAAGGTTTATGATAGCATACGATCAGGGGATTTGCCCCTGTCAGTCAACTGAGAAGTCATTGTAGCTTTGGTAAAACTAGTGTGATAAAAAGAAGATTTTTCTCCTTTTTCCCCGCTGTCCAGCAACAGTCCAATTCATTAAGTTGTGGACTGTTTGCTTTGGCCTATGCTTCTACTCTGTGTGAAGGAAAGATCCGACCAAGATGAAATATGATTCCTCTTATGTGAACTCATTTCCTTGATTGTCTTCAAAAAAAGAAATTCACTGCATTTCCGTCAACTATAGTTCCATGGGGCCAAACCACTAGCTATCAACCAGTTTCAAAATCTACTGTGTTTGTTGTCTCATGACCAGAGTAGGTAGCTATAAGGGTGATAAAATGGTATTCTGTGATCAGTGCAAAAAGTGGTTCCATTTCGTGTGTATAGGCTTGGATCTAGACTCCCACCTGGATGATACATGGATGTGTACAAGTTGCAGTGACTAGCTAACTAGCTACAATATTATAACTGTATTGTAATATGTTTGTGCACTATATACTCTCCTCTATTTAAATGAAATTTCATTATAATATTACTATGACAATGGTAGACTGGACGTACGTACTTGCCCTTGCCCCGCCCTACAACATCACAGTTCTATTATTAAAAGTCCCGAGATTGTGATCGGTTGCAGCAGAGAGATCGTGGCTACTAAAGGCACCGACCGGTGGCACCAGCAGATTCGTGGCTATTTCGGACACCGATTCACCGGTGGTAGGAGCCATTCCGTAAATAATATTATTTCTAAGATGACTACAATGTCATAATTATAAGTTTGCATGGCTATGTGGCACAACTGTTGTTGCTAACATTACAAAATTCACAAATTTGAAAGTCACGACCAAAAAGCGCCGTGTTTCTTGACTGCTCATTAAGAACATTAATTAGCCAATTAATGTCATGTATTTGTTTGCATACATAGAAATAACTAACAATGATCACTATGACACAATAATGTTAATATCAATTTTACAGTGTCCCTAGCTAGCACAGCTCTAGTAGGCTTGCATTGCTAGCCTGTTATCGAGCTTGTACAATAAGCATCGACTGTCAAGTTGATCATCATATTTATCTGAGTCGACTCTGAAAATGCATCAGCTCTAATTCATTATTATGGTGTCCTATAATAATTATACATTTTACACTATAAATTATTTCGAAACAGTATTATTCTGTGCACACGCAGATTGTACAAACATGATGTCCGTACGTATAATCCATGCATAGCCACTCTGTATGTGCAGATGTTTTCAAAATTAACTTTATGCTGCACCTGGAACTGTAACTACAAAATTTGTACAATGCAATAGGTACCTCTCTGTACTAGCGTATATGCACGGCTGACAAGACAGTGGAGTCCACTTAAATAATAGTTTTTACAGTGTGGTCAGTATTAATGTAAACGGTTAGCACTCAAAACTGTAAGTTGTGGCTAAGTAACCATGCACCGTGCTCCTCTATTACTGTATGTATTATGTATAGTGTCCACACTAAAGCAGCTGTGATTAGACATTAATTTGGGCAATAACGTACGAACGTTATCTAGTATTTTACCTCTCTTATAAATGTAGGACTAGGAGACGTCCTTTGTGAATTCGGAGATCCTGCTGTATCTGATGCCACTGCTGAAAGCAAGCCAACGAAGGTTCTCTGCATTATATTAGCCACTATACTTACATTAATTATATGTATACCTGTTACCTAAATGGTAGTTGGCTTCAAATTAAAATTTTCACCCGTAACGTTTTCTACTTCTCAGTGCAAAAAATTAATAAGTGTGCTATAAGTTAGTTATGGAAGCTTAGCTGATGCTGACAAGTACGTGAATGGGCCATCATAAGGGAGGTTTTTGCCTGCTAGCTACTGTACCAGTACCAGCTACAGCTGATTCATTATCCTTGAGAGTAGAGAGATACACTAACTTTGTTGGATACCCTAATAGTGTGTGTGTGTGTGTATGTGTGCGCACGCACGCGCGTGTGTGCACCAATAGGGCAGAGTTCCACATCTTTACGCAGTTTGGGGGTGACTTTCAGTCCCAGTGCAACCACAAACTACTAATTATCCCCATTGTACAGCTCTGCACACACATGGGAGTCTGTAAACGGTAGACTGGACTGACCTTTGATCTCAACTCATGTGCCAGGTAGGTACATGTACATGTACTAGCATACTTGTTACTGCCTGTGGTTGTGTATTATACTACCACTAAACAGTGCATGTTGTAGAGATATAGTAGGAGTGGATTAGGCTTTAGTAAATTATGCTGGCATAATTGTGAGCATTATAGGGATGTCCTGGCTTTTACATCTGCTCACAAATTTTAAAACAAGCAGGTGTTTTTTGTAGTCACTGAGTACTTGGAGACTAAAGCAACTAGTTAGAGACTCACAGAGGCTAACACAGGCTAGTCATTGACCTCAACTAAGATAACTTTTGACCCTGAGTGAATGACATCATACTATATATTACTTACAAACAGCTTCACAGAAAGACAAGCACGCTGTATGGAAGACTACATAGAGACCTCTGTAATGCTCCAATACAATAATAGATGACTGATGACATGTTCCTTTTTTTTTGTATCAAAGTACAAAGAATTGACAAGAATAATGCCAATATCTTGAGCATTATAAGGGCTACCTTGAGCATTATAGGGGCATTCCTGAGCATTATAGGGCCATTATCTGGGAATTTGAGAATAGCATTATAGGCCAAAATTTTAGCATAATTTACAAAAGCCTAGAGTGGATATGGGAGAAATATAGTACTATAGCCGGATGATCGACCTGAGGCTTATAAAACCAGCCATAACTTAGCAATGGGTTGTCATAAAAACAGGAAACAAAAACCACAAGGTAGCTGAGAGATTACTGTCTCTCTTGAGGTTTGAATCAAGCAAATCGGTTAAGAACGCGCCATGCAATTTCAATTTTTAGCTCTATGGAAATTTGTATGTAAAATGATTTCCAGCATGTCGATTGTAGTTCGTGCATGCTTCATCTGTTCAACGGGAAACACCCAGTGCTAATATATAGGCCTCATTGAGAGGAAGCTATTCACACCTTAACCATAAGGATTACTATCACTGCCACTCTGATATTGAGATTGAGCCAAAACATCGGGCATCCTTAATCACTACTGTACTATAGCTGTGCATGGTCCCAGCTCCATAACTATAATATACCCCTGAAAAATGATTGATATTGTTCCACTCTGTAGATGTGGTATGGTAAAATATGTACTCCTAGAGCAGCCAGCAGCCACCTCTGGATGGATGCACACACTTCAGACAACACACCCACACATACAGCAACTGTTCTCAGCATTAAAAACAATATTATACCACTCACAACAAAATTACTAAAAACACAGTTGATCATACATGTACAATGTGTTACACATGTATATATTATTTACAGCATTTCAATTTGAATGTATTGTGGTGGTGATGCTATAATTAAATTTTTATTAGTTTGATACCAGTTTTGCTAATGTTCTTTGAATTTTCCATGTATTCTGTCCCCAACCTAGCCCTGCAACTCAGCAAATGCACTCTCAGAGGTCTACCTGTGGAATATATAATGATGTCAAGAGTATATAATAGGAAGAGAGAGGGAGAGTATCCTACTCCATATACTGCTGTGCAAACGCGTTGCGGATAATTAAATTTGAGTGGTTGACTCAAACAAGCTGTGAAACCAACAGTGTGGCAGTTGGTTAGTACCAAGGTGGGCTGTCATAGACCAATTATTGGCCAACACTCACTTAACTTACAAGGTGGTTGTGCAGTATACTACAGTTTACAGGAATATACAGGTTTAATTATCCGCAATGCATTTGCACAGCAGTATACAGAGTAGGATATTCTCCCTCTCTCTTCTATTATGTTTTCTTGATGATGTAAATGATAATTCACTCCCTAATTAAACAAACTCACCGTAGAAAATCAGACTTGTATATTGTTTTGCCACACGTTCCTCACTGGTCACCTCGGCCTGTATATAGTCAAAGAAATGACATCATAATGATGTAGTTGATAATTATAAAAAAATGTCTTGTACATACCTCATGCAAATTAATAAACAATACACATACATAAATCAATGTACACTATGGAAGCTTTAGGACTTTAATTAAAGGGATATCCTCTCAATGCCTTTCTCCTATGCATCTTTGTCCAGACCTCAGACTCTACTCTACCGTAGGAAAGTTAGCCAGAGCTATAAATCTTTATAATTACAGGGGCATTACCTCATTACCTCGTGAGTGAGGTTACCATTGAGATCGTGAATCATAGTGCGTATAAAAATTAATCGAGACACAAGCAATAATTACAATTGCAGTATACAGAAAAACGTAGATTGTACAGTGACACTACATCCCTAAATTTTTTAGGTCTGCATCATGAAGTAGAGTTGTCAGAGCACATACCCCATGTGTACTGCTCGGCATTTTCCATAGTGTGTGTCTGTGTGTGCCATAATATAATAGCCAACAGTTTGTGACTCAACAACCCTTACATGTACCTGCATTTAGCTCGAGCATGTGCAATCGAAACAGCATGTGTGCATAATGCAGTGCTAGGTGTGGTTAATAGGCATGGCCGATCTTACAGCATGGTTTCTAGCATTCATTACTGGCGTAAGAACTGGGGGGGGGGGGGAGGGAGGGAGGCTGTAGCTCCCCCCATCTCTAGAGCGGGGCCACATCCCCAATATGCTAACATAAGAGCTTACCTAAGTGTTTAATAATAACACCTAGCTATATTTAGACATGATCGAAGACAACACGCATAATACATGTAGCCATAATAATTATTAGCACTGTTAGTAATCTATCTCAGATGGGAAATAACCAATCACCTTCAAATTCACACTAATCTTTACAGTAAGGACACATCTAACAGTAAGGACATTATGTTAGCCAGTGGAACAATGTCCCCACACACCTCAAGATAAACCACATTGTAGAAGTTACACCACTGGTGTGGCTACATGGACTATCACTACACAATCTCTATAGCATAAGCTGAAAGGTCAGGTCAACCAGGTGAGACTAAAAATACCCGCACAAGCATGCTAGCTTTCTCTAATACGAGGTAGCCTTGCCCCCTAGCATTGAAAAGCTGGGCAGGGACAAGATTATTTAGGAGACTATCTGACCTTCCACCAGTGAGGTGAGTTGGATCTTGTTGTCTCCTGAAGGTGCTTCTTGATTGCAGGGATGATGGCAGTGTGAGCTGAGACAAGGCTCCATGCAAAGAGAGGGCAGCAAATCTAAAGCTGACAGACGAACTGTGTTGTGCATGTATGTGTGTGTGTGTGTGTGTGTGTGTGTGTGTGTGTGTGTGTGTGTGTGTGTGTGTGTGTAGAGAGAGAGTTAAGAATGCCCAACAGAGAACAGTAGTGTACATACATGTGCATGCACACATACAACTGTACACAAAATTGAACTACATGTGGCTAGCTATTGTGACTGATGACTTTCTCAAGCAAACATTCCAACGGAAGAGAGCCAGGGACACAGAAACGGACCTGACACTAGAACCAATCAAAAGGCCCCGTATAACCACAATGGTTTTGAACAACACGGTAGACAGAAATGCAGCCATCACAGCTCATTGAAGCAGTGAATGAGGTAGGCTCAGAACTAAATCAATCTAACATGCATAATATTAACTCACACTCCCTCCCCCCCCCCCCGGCAGCTAGACAACAAAAAGCCCCTGCCCCCACAGAACCCTCCATAGCAAAGAGGATGAGGGCAGAGGAGGATACAGAGGAGGAAGAGGAAATGAAAAAGGAAGCAGAGGAAGAGGCCGCACCTACTAAACAGACAGAAACTGAAAAGACAGACTTAATGCCATATAAAGACAGAAAGTAAGAATCAAACATAATCCTAACTGTAACAACATTGTAAGCCTATCAACATATTCTCTGTCTAGTGCTGAACGTAGTATACTATCAAAGGTCTCATTTATTCCCGAGACCAAGTCTATAGACCACATTGATATAGCTACAGGACTCTCGAAGCTTCGTAAAAAATTCTTGTACAATACAAACTAGCTACTAAATAAAAAACCTTACTTCAATCACAATACAACAACACCACACTGTCAAACAGTACCGGTACCCAACCTAACTCAACCTTTGATCCATGGGAAAAAATCAAACATTCAAGTGAAAAATAATTCCCTTACTAGGGCCGAAAGCAAAAACACGTTCCTCAATCTATTTCTAAACAAACTAGACCAAGAAATTATCTCCCTAGGTACAAACAACAAACAAATTAAAGGTGACAATATCACCAAAGCCGAAAGAGCAGCAATCAAATCGTTAAACAACAACAACAAAGATATAGTCATCAACAAAGCCGACAGAGGATCAACCATTGTAGTGTTAAACAAATGCAACTACATTGAGGAAGGCCTAAAAAATCCAGACGAACCAAAAGTATACAAACAACTCAAAGCAGACACCACTGCCTTCATAAGAATCTATATTATGAAATTCCTAGTTGAACTTAGATTCCAAAAATGGATGCCAATGGAATTTGTCGACTTCTGTACACCCTCCGTACAATTCAGAACCTCACAACTCTACTTCCTAAAAAAGATACTCAAAAACCCAATGGGCATAAGACCTAATGTTTCCAGTCTCAATAGCGTAACTGAGAACATCTCAAGTTTCGTAGACTACTGGCTTCAACTACTAGTCAAACAACTCCCGTCCTATCTAAAACACACCAAGGAACTTGTCGACCTAATCACAACCACTCAAATTCCACTAAACAGTACTCTAGTCAGTATTGATGTATCCTCACTATATACGAACATACCACACAAAGATGGCATCACATCCAGCATCAATGCCCTCAAATGGGACCAAAATCCACACCCTCTACGGCC
Organism: Stappiaceae bacterium; assembly: GCA_964291365.2. GTDB lineage: Bacteria > Pseudomonadota > Alphaproteobacteria > Rhizobiales > Stappiaceae > JBDWFY01. Next base: position 56,172 of record OZ220040.1, on the reverse strand, counting down.
ACCAATCGAGTTCTGGAGGAAATGCTAAACATTGTCCTCAAGAATAACGTCTTTGAATTCAACAGAGACTTCTTCCTCCAACTACAAGGAACGGCCATGGGCACCAAAATGGCCCCAGCATATTATGCTAAGCTATTCATGGGGTCATTGGAACCTATCCTAGCATGGCTAGGACATCCATACATACTACTATGGAAAAGATACATTGACGACATATTCCTAATATGGACAGGCACAGACGAACAACTAAATACATTCATCACAAACATCAACAAAGTCCACCCCACGATCAAATTTACACACAAATAAGACAGAAATGAACTTAGATTTTCGGATGTTACAGTCTACAAAGGCCCAAACTTCAAAGACAGAGGCCTCCTGGATGTTAAAACACATGTAAGACCGACCAACAAACAATTGTACATCCACAAAACCTCATACCACCCAAAAAGTGTGAAAACAGCCATCCCAAAAGGAGAAACACTAAGACACCTCCTCACAAACACACAAGGGGATACACTCAAACTTATTACAAATAAAGACAAACTCATTGAAAGAGGCTACAAAGCGGAGGAAATTACAAGTATCATTCGACAATATCCCTTCCATAACCACACTCAACTCACCAAGAACAACAACAAAGCAGCAACCACACCCCCAGTAGTCCTCCCGGTCAAATTCAGTCCCATATGCAAGGACATTAGGGAAATTCTATACACATATTGGCCGGATATCGAACATGACACACTACTTAATGCCATATTCCCTAACAAACCAATGATAGCATACAAACTGAAGGTGGACATGCTAGGATGTGTGTACTAGCAGCACGAATGCTACTACTATATCCCTAGCATTTTGAATAATTATAATTTATGGCTTAGTATTAAATACATCATAAATCCACGATCGGGAGCCACTATTGGGTTACGGGGGGTACATCTCGACATAAGCTATAGCAAATTAATATTCGGTATGGAGTTCCCAGGGGCCATGACAAGCACGACTTTGCAGAGCTCACCAGTTTCAGTGTGTCTTAGCCTTCAGCTGGATTGCTCACTCTGCTCCAGCATCTCTTTTATGGATCCAGCGCTCATTGACACGGAATCGTAGGCCTGGGAACGAGACTTCCATTCCGTTTCCAATCCGATCTGCTCACGCGTATCAGATATCAGATCTGGAGCTCTGACAAGTGTACTGGAACCGGGTTGCAATGTATCACGCGCGTCCACACACGCAATGTTTTATGTGGTTGCGCGTTCTGCTGAAGAGGCTTATAAATATTCACGTCCATGCGCAATTAATGTATCGATAAAATTAGACTAATCAGGCATTTACAAGCAAATTGAAGTGCCTGTAGTTATGTCCCATGCACATGATATTCTCTGCACCTATGCAGACAGTAATCATGTGAGTGTCCGTGTGTGTGTGTGTGTGTGTGTGTGTGTGTGTGTGTGTGTGTGTGTGTATGTGAAGATGTAGATGTAGATAGCTGCTCTTGAAAAGTTCTCATTGAGCTCATGCACATATAATATTATGCTTCTATAACAGGGAGAGAGAGATAGGTGTGAATATAAGGTGTGTAGCTATTGGCAGGGAACTAAGGAGAGAGTGAGGGAAGACTAGACATGACAGTCACATAAGTCTACGTTACTTTTAATTGTGTGCCCACGCACTCTCCATGGGCTCAAAAGAAACAATAGCTCTCACAAAAGACTGTTTATAGTTAATTAATTAAGATTTCACATCATGTGCTGAATAATTAGCATATAATTAGCTACATGCATCGTGTACATGGCCCCTGCTTTGATTGGTGTACAAGCGCCCAAGGTCATTCGTTCTCTTCGAAGCTATCGCAACCGTGAATTACCGTGTGATTTCTACTATGATTGACTCCTCTGACAGGGGCCCGAGCAGTCTCCATCGCTATGGCGTTATGGGATGTAATGTAAGTGGCATGGGAAAACGTAACATAGCTTATGGGCTACGAGCGCCCAAGTTGGGCAACTAGCTACAGGCAAATTACTTCACTTGCGTTCGAACGTGCGTTCGCTCTAACAAGGGGAGTCAGAGGGGGAAGGGGGAAAGGGGGAGGGGGTGGCGTACAGACTGATAGGTAGCTTTACGGAATTCCTTGTTATTACCTATTGTTTTGGGCAATGTATTCTTCGATTCCATGTGTCCATTAGTCCAGCGTACCTAGCTAGATTCCACTCGTGATCGTGCCTCGATATCTGGCGCACGCTATGCCCATATGTTGGAACGCTTGTGAAAGATATTTTGTAGTCTATAGGAGACTGGTGTTCATGTGTGCATTCTTGTCAGCTGCTCGCTAGTGAACTTGATGTTCGGGGACTATTGATCGTGATCGAAAAAGGAGGAACTCAGTGAGCGACGTTTCCATGTGAGTGTTTGATGTAACTAAGTTTCAACTTTGATTGTAAAGGTCTTGGCATGATTAGGTCACTCCAAATAAATTACTTGTTTCTCACCCCCCCCCCCCCCCCCCCTCAGCCCTAAAATTGATTCGGGCGGGCGTCATTTTTGGCGAGTAATGGTCGTCCAGATCACAAGTTTTGTTGGAAATGGTCGTCAAAATTACAAGTTCAACTCGCTCAAAAATTGAAGCGGTATAGTTTTGGTACAAATGTGACCGGTGTCATAGCGGATTTGTTCCGCCTCGCCAAAGTTCCCGCGGAACAAATTCGCTAGCGGATACGTTCCGCCGGAAAGAATACGCTAGCGTACACATTCCGCCCGGATAATCTACGCGACCGCGTAAATGTTCCGGCCCGCGCAAATGTTCCGCCTAGTAAAATGTGCTATTATACTTCTCAGTCAGAACTTTTCAGTATCACTGGCTTTTAAACTCGTTATTATGCATGGTTATGATGATAGGCTAACCTAAGATAAAATCTAACAAATGCTTGAACTAAAGAAAAGTGAACCACGCCCATTTAGGATACACGAAGGTCAAGGCTTATAGCGATTGCAGAGTAGCTTGAAGGAAGGAACAAATACTTCACCGTCTTCAGATTTTTGTGTACTAGCTATAATATCAATAATTCGTTGAAGCCTTCTGTGGACAATCGCCTGGACATTGCCATTGGTCACCATCATGCATATTAAAGGCTGTTTGATCCACGCCCACACCAAATGCATAATTATGTGCATGTCACTCCGCACCCGGGCAGAGGCATATGAAGTGGCTATGCCACTCCTGGGGCCACCAGAGAAGCTCCAATTATTAAAATGGAACATGTGCTTTGACGCTGGTTGCACCTGTCTCAAAGAATCATCGACCGTTATCCATCCGGAACAAATTCGCTGATTTTCTGGAAATCCGGAACAAATCCGCTAGCGAATAAATTCCGGCGGAACAAATTCGCGGACCGGAACAAATTCGCTGTGACACCGGATTTGAGAAAACCCTCCGTATGGGATCCGCGCGCTATTCGCGCAATGCGCGTTTTTAGTAGCTATGGTCAAAAACACTCAAAGTTCAGATTTGTCCATATCCATGCCAAAGGACCTTTCTTCTAACTGTTCCCGTCGCCTACGGAGCCTAGTTGTAAGATACCAAGGCGAAATAAGCCTTTATTCACAGGCTCCTCGATCTACCTAGTCTATGCAGCTGCCGTTTACGGAGCCCCTTGCTAAGGGCAATAATTATCTAGATACTGCTAGATTCGTCGAAATACTGAACGTTGACTCATCTTTTAAGCTTCTTAGGCATCGAAGAAGTGGCACTCGTTATAGACGACGAAGTTCGAGAGCAGCTCGACCTTTGCGCTCTTTTCGGACGGCTCCGCCCACGGGTTGAATTAATTGATTTCCGGTTCACGCGTAATATACGGATACGCTATACGCGTGCATAGCAACGCCTTTAGACCGTAATTTCTCGTTTTCTGTGGTTGTAGCGCGATCGCAAACAAAGCGGGCTATCTCCAAAGCGAAGCGCGCGATCAGCCTAAAACTTGCAGGTGGGTTAGCTCTATGGTAGAGCTTATCAAAGATGCATCAAACTCAATTTTCACAAAAAATCCCATAAGGAGGGTTTTCTCAAATCCGGTCACAAATGGAATTACATGCGGGCGGAAATAATGGAGGGATGAGAAACAACTAATTGATTTGGAGTGGCCTTACCTAAGGTCGAGTGACACAGGATAATGTACAGCATACATTATTATACTGCTAAGCAGGGGAGTTGTGTGGGTTGTCGTTGAAGACAGTGACCGTGCTCTGTGTGTGACCGTAAACAGCCGATTCAGTTGGGAGGGGGATAAGGATACATTTTACCAAAGAAGATCGTATGCAACTTGCAACATCTGTAAAGCAGTACGTACTGCTAGTGTGTAAGGTGTGGGCGAGGTACTAATGTGTATGATTTGTGTGGTCTAGATCTAAACTTGTTGGGCAGCTCTGCGTACTCAAGACCTGGGTCAAGTATTGAACAGCGATTTCTCATTAATGCACACCATATGTTGAAGTGCATTTAGTCATGTGACTTACTAGCTAAATGTTGGTAAAAATAAAGATCACTCGAGGTGGAGAACTTATCCTCCCCTCCTTAGTTTGTCCTCTTACTGATATCAAGAGATGGAATATCGCCTAGGATCTACGTGGAGGACGGACACAGCAAAAAATGGTAGGCAAGACGGCCCCGTCTTTTGCCCGTATTTCCCACAAAGACGGTAATCCGTACGGGAAATTTACGGGATGAACACGGTACCGTCTGTGCCCGTAATGGGACCAAATAGACGGGCATACTGGGACGGGCACCGTCGATTTTCCCGTTTTGTACCGCGTTTACCCGTCCATTTCTCCGTCTTGTCGACAAAGTGACACGTAGCGGTGCCCGTACTCGCCTTCTCTGAAACGGGTAGCATGCGGCCACCGTCTTACTTCAAAACCATGAATATCATTATTATACAGCTAGTAGTACGGCTAGCGCTACGTATCAGCGCGCAGCGCTGGTGGAATCCACAATGTCATGAAAAAAATCAATACAAATAGAACAGCAACAAACAATATCAGTGTATATACACTTACAAATAAATAAAGATCAGCCAATACCTCATAATATGAAGTTATCAATGTTATATGTAGTCGTAGTCACTGTTTTTTTAATTTTCACTATGCAGGTATGAGAGCTCAAACAGCAACGGCTACTCTGTGTAGTCAAATCTACAGATATGGAGATATTTGGTGTTGACATTAACAATAGTGATACAGAAAATCTTCTATCACCTTAGTGAATGAGATGCCAAAGAAAGCGGAGCTTTGAAAAGTTTACTCTTAGTAATCTTAGGCCTGGAGATAGAAAGCAAAAGCAACAATACTACTATTATTATGCACACACAAAGTTCATGATGAAACTTTATACCTGTTAGTGATGAGGACACTGAGGTAGCTACGCATGTTTATTTAGCTAGTTACACCATGACCAGTGTCACTGTAGAATGAGAGCAACATAATGTTATTATAATGTAATGTGGAAAGCACTGGATATTGCTATTATTACCTTTCGTTATTATTGTGTATGTAACTATCATTGTAGACAACAGTGTGCATGGTGTTTTAAATAGTAGCATTCACATTTCTGAGGTGATTCTGGCCTGCATGTTGTACAAGTTCATATGTAAAAATAAACTGTTTTACAACTACTACATGTATGTACCTGATAGTAAAGTCTGATGTAGTAGATGCACCTGTACATACAAAGGAGTAGGATAATGTACCATGTACATCATAATAACTCACCTATTGTTACTACTGAAAATATCATAGAGCTACCGCATTACATGTTGCAAGTCCAAAATATCTTGGCTATGAGTAATGGCAGGTACAAAATTTAATGTAATGATGAGTGTACATCAGGACATCTCTTACCCGACCATGAGCAACTTGCATAGGTGTCACAGGAAAACGTAGCCGCGTGAACTGTGCACGTATACAGGGAGAACGAGGTCCGCGTTCGCCGTATAGACGAGCTTGGAACGGAATCTCCGATGTCCAGGATAACGAGTACCGTTGTCGCCCGTATTGGGACCACTTTATACGGACTATTTCACTGAGTCCGCTATCAGATCCGTGCTGAGTCCGTCTAGATACTCCGTTTTATCCAGTATTGTCCGTCGTGTGACTCCGTCTCAATGATCCGTCTGTCCGATCGGAACGCATGGACTGCCTCCGTCTACTTGTACGTATCAACTCCGTCTGACGATCCCGTTCCAGTCAGTTCTATCCCGTCCGAATCATATCATATAGCGCATGCGTATAAATTTGCATTAAAATTACAATAATGATAATAATTATTAATAGCATAATAATAATAATTAATGAAGAGAGTAGATACATCCACTCAGTTGGTGTAGTTAGTCAATCACAGCTAAAACTTGAATGCTTCCTGCTTTTTCTTTTCCTCTTCAGCACTTTTTGAGCTCTCTCTACCTCCAACGACATTCATAGTAGCCATGAACTGCCTCTATAATAAATAGTATTACAAATAATAATTGATGCATATAACAACCTACATACCAAGTCTTTATACAATGAGATGGACATTCATCAATGTTAGACACTTGCGGTACAAAGGACTGTGTTCCAAATATTTCCCCATAGCGCCCACTAAACTGTAGGATAGTCACCTAAATGCTTGGTACATGTACATCTCAATTGCTCACTCTGACGCACAACAAGTTAAGTTTCACATGTACACGAGCCTATTGCTCACACACTCTCATACCCTTTCAGCTTAAAGATGTGCCATCTTAACAGCAGGCTAGTTCTAAATACTTGGTACATTCCAATCGCTCGCTCTGATACACAACAAGCTGAAGTTTCACGTGTATGCGCACGTACATTACTCACACACTCTTATGCTCATTCAGCTTAAAGATGTGCCATCTTAGCTGAGTCTTACTATTGAAAGATGTGCCATCTTAACAGCAGGCTAGTCCTAAATGCTCGGTACATTCCACGTACATTACTCACACACTCTTATGCTCATTCAGCTTAAAGATGTGCCATCTTAGCTGAGTCTTACTGTTGAAAGATGTGCCATCTTAACAGCAGGCTAGTCCTAAATGCTCTGTACATTCCAATTGCTCGCTCTGATACACAAGCTGAAGTTTCACATGTACGCACGTACATTACTCACACACTCTTATGCTCATTCAGCTTAAAGATGTGCCATCTTAGCTGAGTCTTACTGTTGAAAGATGTGCCATCTTAACAGCAGGCTAGTCCTAAATGCTCAGTACATTCCAATGGCTCGCTCTGATACACAACAAGCTGAAGTTTCACATGTATGCACGCACGTTACTCACACACTCTTACATGGATGCCCTTTCAGCTTAAAGATGTGCCATCTTAGCTGAGTCTTACTGTTGAAAGATGTGCCATCTTAACAGCAGGCTAGACCTAAATGCTCGGTACATTCCAATCGCTCACTCTGATACACAACAAGCTGAAGTTTCACATGTATGCACGCACATTACTCTCACACTCTTATGCCCTTTCAGCTTAAAGATGTGCCATCTTAGCTGAGTCTTACTGTTGAAAGATGTGCCATCTTAACAGCAGGCTAGTCCTAAATGCTCGGTACATTCCAATCGCTCGCTCTCATACGCAACAAGCTGAAGTTTCACACATGTACGCACGCACATTACTCACACACTCTCATGCTCATTCAGCTTAAAGATGTGCCATCTTAGCTGAGTCTTACTGTTGAAAGATGTGCCATCTTAACAGCAGGCTAGTCCTAAATGCTCGGTACATTTGAATTGCTCACTCTAACACACAACAAGCCGAAGTTTCACATGTACGTACACACACACACATTATGGACAAGTGAGTCATTGGGCATGGGAAAGTAGTAGAAATGGTATAGGACACTCTATTCACATGTGGCAGGACTTAATTCATAAATAAAGCTTATCAGCATAATAATTAAACCTTGGTGTTAGCTATAGCCTACCAGGTGCAATACAATAATGTACACAGTGTCATCAGGGTTGTTTGCATTTACATGTAAGTTACAGGAATTAACAACCAAGCCTACACATATAAAGCTTAAAGCTTCTATTGTTCACAATGTATACACATGCATCACTTAACATATATTCAGTCGTAGGTGTGGACGCCAACTATGAGGGCGCTCGCCACTGAAATGGAAGTCAGTATCCACAGTTTGGGGTAGTCTTTCTATAAAGAGATACAAACACTGGCTAAATACACATGCATGCGTAGCCTCAGTATGTGCATGGCATGCTGATACATGCATTTAGCTCTAGTGAGTGTATACCTAATGGTCTACAAACTCTTGACTTGACATCATCATGATCTCATCACTCCGAACTGTCAGACTCACTAACCGATCTGATGTGTGTGTGTGAGTACACGCGCATGTGTGCATGCTATGGTTCATAATTTTGGCACTCAATGAGCTATTCCATAATTCACATATCAATAAAGAGTTTTTAGGATCATACCTGCATCTTTCAAAAGGCAAGCTGTGCGATGGATCGTGGTCGAGCCTGGGCTGTGAAGTCCGAATTCTGACTATAGAACTGCTCATCGCTTGTTCTCTCGACCTTTATTGCCATTTCTTGTTGTTGAAGGTATCACGCGGTGGCGACTAAACATGGATTTGCTCACACACCAAGAGCAATGCTCACAGAATATTTTTGATCGCTGAGCAATGAGTCTGTATTGCTGGCGCCCTGATCTGAACTTTAATTATTGTAACCACACCTCTTCTATTAGAGCTATCTGCGCGGCGCAGCGCGCGCGATCGCTTTCAATTCGCGTACGCGTATATGTATTCGCGATTCAATATTCAGGGCGCATGGGGTGGAGTCTCGTGCGCGGCTCTATACTGCGTCCGTGTAGCGCAAGCCGAGAGGACGGATACCGAATGTTGTAACCGTGCAAGCATAGTGCAAGCAACGGAGTCCGCATGCACCGTGCGTATCTTACACGGAATACTGACGGAGTCCGCGTTACAGGTACGCCGTCTCCAGGCAGTGTAGCGCCCGCTTCTTTCATCAATACGGTAGACCGCGTAAATCCGTCCACATGGAGTCATTTTCCTGTGTGTATGCACTTCAGTTGGGGTATAGGTGGTTATGCTGAAAGCAGCTAGAGAGAACTCTGCATAGCCAACAATTTTAAACAAAGTAGAACTTGAAATGGCTATTACGATTTCTTATCTATGCACATGTACTATAATGGAATAATTGTAGAAATGTGGTAGGAACACTGGTTTCAATACAATCTGCATGTTGTAGGCACTCTTCTGTACAATGACATGTACATGAACATAAAACTAACATAACAGGTAACCTGTATTATTTCACCCTCAGTATTTATCAATTCCAAAAGCGGTTCAGCTGTAAACAGAAAAAAAATCACATTGTAAATTTGGCACCTGATGCTATAGTAGCTCACCTGTTGATTGTAAACCTCTAAAAAGGTAAAATAATTCAACGAGTCCACATCTATGTAGACAGACTAGTGATGCTCCATGACATACATAATATCATGGTACCTAAGTAGTTCTTCTTAACAAAAGGATGGGGCATCCTGCCAGCAAAGATCCCTCTAGTCTATACGCTCAAGGCTCAACAGTTCAGTATGAGTACACACACACTCAATAAGGTCATTTCTTCTCTCTCACACACGTAGAGACCCCTCGACTAAAGATGGGTCATCTTGCCGAGAAGCTGACAAAAGGATGGGGCATCCTGCCAGCAAAGATCCCTCTAGTCTATATGCTCAAGGCTCAACAGTTCAGTATGAGTACACACACACTCGACAAGGTCATTTCTTCTCTCTCACACACGTAGGGACCCCTCGAAGATGGGTCATCTTGAACTTGTATCATAGATAATAAGACTGCGTATGCCACGGTCTATGCTTGTATCTCCCACAGTGTCACATAGACTTTACAGGTGTCTACTATCATGAATAGCTTAACTTTTATAGTACACTGGCACAAACAACCTCCCTCATATGCCTACCTTTGAGTTGCCTTGAGGCTGCCAGTGTAGTCTGGGGTCAGTACCAGCTCCGATACCCTGCTCGCGCCCTCTACGGTATGAATACTGCCATAAATCGTCGCTTCTAGAGTTGTCAAAGTGAAAGTAAACCTCGCACAGACCACCAAAGGTGCCAGTGTTGCCATTCCGAGTCGCTATTCATACTCATTCTCTCCAACCCCTAGCCGCCATTTCTCTGTCCTAAATTTGAATGTCTCCAACGCGCATGCGTGTGACGTGTCGGTAGGACGGGCTGCCTTCGCACCGTGTTTTAGCCACTGAAAAAAGACGGTGCCGCAAACGCTCCCGTTTATGCTGCGGTTATCACCACAGCTATCGAGACGGGAAACTTCACGGGACCGTCAATCTAAGAACCCGTCCACGCCCGTCGATTTTCCCGTTAGCAGAAGTCGACGGGAATCCAGTTTTCCCGTATTTCACCCTATTTTTTGCTGTGGGAGCTTCAACTATGTGTAGCATACAAATAGGTTCATTGACGTCCCTAAAAGTGAGTTATCGTGTAGTTTGATGCCTTTGAGGTGCTTTCCAACAATCCCCCTTACGTTTTCAATACTAAAGTTACCAGATACGCGGTGATGTCCATCTAGGATCTCTGCTCTGAGCGATTTGTATGCTAGTGACGTCATCACCACTGATGTAATTTGTTTACCAATTAAGACCTGGATCAAGTATTGAACAGCGATTTCTCATTAATACACACCATACGTTGAAGTGCACGTGATTTCACGTATTGCAGTAAAGTATACTTAGTCATGTGACTTACTAACTAAAAGTTGGTAAAAGTAAAGATCACTCGAGGTGGAGAACTTATCCTCCCCTCCTTGGTTTGTCCTCTTACTGATATCAAGAGATTGATTATCAGTATAATACCTAGGATCTACGTGGAGGACGGAGCTTCAACTATGTGTAGTATGCAAATAGGTTCATTGACGACCCTATAAGTGAGTTATCATGTAGTTTGATGCCTTTGAGGTGCTTTCCAACAATCCCCCTTACGTTTTACATTACTTTAATACTAAATAAGTTACCAGACAAGCGGTGATGTCCATCTAGGATGGTTTAGATCTCTGCTCTGAGGGATTTGTATGCTGAAATACGGTGAAGTCATTGTGTCACTGATGTAATTTGTTTACCGATTAACTGGTTAAATTAGTATGTGGTTGAAGAATTAAGATTGGCCTTTCATATGGCAGTCTGTCTGACATCCTAACTAGTAGCAGTCCAGAGATATGAACCTTCTAGAAACATAAGTCATACTTTTTCTTAGACCCAGGCCTTAACTGCGTAGAGAGTGGAAATTTCCTACTAGTTAGCAGCATTGCTCTGTTACTCAGTCTGAGCATAATTTTGCCAACATTATAGGCAATTAATGATCGACAGAAAGTCATACATACCTATGCTTCTAGCACTGTGTCTCAGCACTTCATCACCGAGACTATAGGAGGTGCATGTTGGGGTGGTCTGACATATTTGTAGCCTCTATTCCTACCCCTCAAGCAAATGCACAAGCAGGAATAAATACCAATTTGTAGCCATCTCCTTATTCATTATAGTGTATAGCTACTTGTTTGAAGCATCAGTGGCTCTCAGAGAGTAGTTACAAGATTGGTGAGTGCTCAGTCTCTCAGATGTAAATGTGTAGTCAAACTTTGTCAAGAGTGTCACTAAACTCACCAATGTGCACTTCACAGCATGTCAGTGTGCTTCCCCTGTGTGTCCCGTGTATTTGTAGTTAAGCTTGTACTGTTAACAAGGGTACATAAGAAGAGAGTACATGTATCTAACTGCTAAAAAGCTGTTTTAAAGTACAGTATAAAGGTCACCAGACATACCTTTGTATAGCCAGTTATTTTTTTTTTTTTTTTTTTTTTTTTTTTTTTTTTTTTTTTTTTCTATAACAATTTATGCATATAGCAATGGACACATGAATAGCTTTAAGCTAATACAAAGCATGTACCCAGTCAGAGTTAATCACTATTTCTGTTTTGATCTAGTTCTAGCTGCCACGGGAGTCCAAGATCGCGACTTGTGTGTCCATACAGATAGTCCTGGGGTACCATCAATTTCCCTGTAGTGAACATTAACTGCTCCAGATGGAATCACCTCACCTAGGTCACAGTCTGATCCCGAATCGTTATCAGAGTCTGAAACAATACTTTGAGCATGGATAGGATGATCTGGTGGGAATCTACGCCTCACATATTGTGGAACAGGGACCTTCTTTTTCCTCTTTGCTACTACAGGGGTCCAGCCAGCTTCACTTGACTCAGCCTGTTGGTAGAACACTCCATGTATACCATTCCTAGCTTCGTACTGTACGTGTTCACACTTTGACAAGTCAACTGTAGTAGGAGATGGTTTTACTGGGGTCTTTTGAGCTGATTTAGTTGGAGCATGTGACTTGTTAACAGAGGGTGATGGAGTAGACTTTGTTGTAAGTTTGTGCAACTGGTCAGCAGTAGTTGGAGATACAGTGGCATCTTCTTGGGGCAGCATAGAAGGTGTAGCAGGTTGATTAGATTGCTTACAACTACCTAGAGTCACTTGACTGGCCTTAGCTCTCCTCCTCTTCCTCTTCTTCCTTTTCTTAGAGCAACCATTTTTTTCAGGGGCAGGGGCAGGCCAGAATAGGCTAACAGAAAAACCACCAGGGGTGCTTCTAGCTGTCCATAGAGCCTCTTTCAGTTTCAAACAGCTTACTTGTAGCTGGACACAAAGAGACAGTGGGAGTCCTACACTGGACATAACAGCAAAGTCTCCTTCCAGAACAGACACTCTGATAGGCTTGTCAGCCATTTTTTGAACTTTGAATATTATGGGTTGTTATAATACCATACCTTCGTGAAAAAGGGCCCACTACAGAATATCGGCCCACCCCCCACTTTGGGCTTAATTTCCTGTTAAGGTCTAAAGTTTACTCTAATATGCGCCCATATGTAGCCGCCCTGTCATGCAACTAATGGTCCCCCCTACAGGTGGTCCCCCTGGACCACTTATGTTGCAATAGGTAGTCCCCTAGGACTTCTTGTGTCATCACAAGTGGTCCCCCTAGGACAACCTGTGTCATGGTAAGTGGTCCCCCTCAAACGTAAGTGGTCCCCCCCCCCCCAAACGTTTTAGCTGAATAAGCTGCACACATGATGCGCCTTAAAATTTAACATTACTTCTCATAGTGGAATACAAAGGTGTTGACAACATAATTTATTATGATTAATAGAGTAGCTAGCTAACTAGCAGTTTTGACAAATCCACTCAATACTTGAATCATCTAATGCTTCCTGGGGCACACTCACACAACTAACATGGTACCAATTACTACACTGGCTACACTCAACCATTGGTGGGATCTCTGGCATATGGCAGATACAAAATAGTTCAATCGAATCTTCTGATTTCCTACTTGTCCGTCTTTGTTTTTGAGGAAACATCAACATCTTCCCTTCCGTCAGACATTTGTATAGATGCCTCCTCATTGTGTCCTGGTTGAAAAAACAATGTCCTGGCTGAATACCATTTGCCAAGGCAGAAGGAAATGCAATGGCAAACAGCCCACAGTCACATCCTCCATTCTGTTTCTGCACATTCATCATTTTTAGCTTAATTTCTTTCTCACTTGATGACACAATTGATGCAATCTGTTTCTTAGTGTACGTCCCAACTGTAGCGTACATGCTGTCGTACACATGTATCTCCTGCGCACCATCCTCAGTAATCCAGTAAGCCTCCACCATTTTTTGAAACATCTCCTCATCAACAGCAGTAAGGACATCATCAACAGCTTCAACAGCATCAGATCTGACATCAATTGGAAGCACTGCTTGCCTTCCAAACATCAGCTCAAAAGGAGTGAACCGAGTAGAATCATGATGGGATGTGTTGTAGGCATATACACAGGTATCCAGATAGTCTTGCCAAGATTCTTTCCTGGAGGTTATGAATTTGACCAACATCTTTTGTATGGTCTGATTAAACCTCTCCACCAAACCATTTGCCTATATATATATATATATATATAGTAATAACAGCATAATATGCAGCGTAATACAAATTATGTTGATAACACTCACTTGTGGATGGTATGGTGTAGATAAACGGTGATCAATATTGAGAAGCCTCATGAACTCCTCATTGAGTTGGTTGTTGAACTCGGTGCCCTGGTCACTAGTAACCACCTTAGGGATACCCATCCTCATGAACAGCTGCATGAGAAAGCTCGTATTTAATTTTATGCAACCAATGCACATACGCTAGACTCACCTTGAAGAGGTTTGATGCAACACCTTCTGCATGTTTTGTCTGCATTGGGATTGCCTCCACAAACTTTGTGAAGTAATCACTAATTGTCAGTATGTACTGACATCCTTGGTGTGAAGGAGGTGAAACTGGACCAATGAAGTCGATTCCAATATGGTGCCAAGGAGACACTACTGGAATGGGATTCAGTTCTGGTGCTACAGTGCTAATTTTTCTACCTGTTTGCTGACAAACATCACATTCAGCAACCTGTATTATTGCAAACCCATGAATAATTTGCTATAAACCATTGTAGGATTAATTTTTACCATCTTATTCACATCATTAGTAACTCCTGTCCACATGAATCTATCTGTTATCCGAGATAGAGTTCTTCGCACACCTAGATGGCCTGATGTTGGGTCACGATGACAGGAATCTAGAATTTTCTTCTTCTCATTTGGGTTCACGATTAACCGGACCTATACAATGATAGTATTAGAATAGATTCTAGTTTCTCTTATTTACTATTGAATAATTGTCAGTCTTGATCTTTACACCTTTGTTGTGATATATGAACTTACCATGCTCCCTCCTCGTTTCTTGTAGAATATTTCTCTATTTTGTTCTTCAAGTCTCTCTGCTTTTCTTCGAATGATTCTCTTATGATTCTTGCTGCATCCAGGGGGGTATTTCTTCTTGGTGAGGTACTCAAATGCGTTCTCTATAAGGGCCAGCTCATCATCTATGGCTTTCTCTGGATTTTCACTGTTGTTAACAGTTGTTGCCATGTTGTCTCGCTCCTCAGGATCCGTAGCTGCATCTTCTTCGGATATGATCATCGATGAATAGTCGAAATTCTCGCTGCTGCTGTATTCCCATCTCGGTGATGCCGCCTCCTGTTGTCCTAGAATCGTCGTCCCGAAAGTCTCCTGGAAATCGTCGTTGTCGCTGTTCTCGAACTCGAAGTTATCTCTCTTTGCCATGGTGAGTATATGAAAGCTTAGGACCAGAGGCCTTCTTTTGTAGCACCTCAAGCCCTCCTTTGGCATGGCGGTAGCTTTGCTACATTAACCTATCAATTAAGAAGCCCGTGCAGTGGTGACCTTTGAGTCGAGTGCGCATGCGTTACGGGGGGACCGCTTATTGCGCTGGGGGACCACTTACGGCGCACACAGGATGTCCGGGGGGACCACTGGCGACGACACAAGTGGTCCCGGGGGACCACTTGTGTAGGGGGACCAGTCAACTCGTTACAGCCCCAGAACACGCATGCGCGATCACTATTAAGTAGGCGTGGTTAGGATCTCTAGCTGTGCTCGATCGTGCTGAAACGCGGCATAAGACGAACTAAGCCTAGTTCTACAGCTGTTTGGCATGTTATTTTTCGGTCGTACCTCGATTATAATTTGAAGTGCAGTCCAGCCATTTGAGTTACAGTTGCTGTCAACCGTACCGTGAAGTATCAGCCCAATAAAAGCCGGACCGCCCTCGATTAGTAACCGTACTTGAGCAAGGCTGAAATCAATAGTAGCCGTGGCTACTATTCAAATAATGAAGATCACGTAGATAGTTTACTTGGGTGCTTTTTTGTTTCTAACTGCGACAGTGATACTTCAAATATCAGCCCACCCCCCAGTCTAGATCCAATGTAAGGTGCACCGCCCATGGGCCCTTTTTCGCGAAGGTACGGTAATAACTTTTCAAGTTGTGGTATTAACATATTATGTAGGTGTACTTTGTGCTTCAAAAGAGCTTCTTCAGGTAGGAGTTAGATACTCCTCTTACCGTTAAACAAGCAGTGAGGTATAGTATACCTAAGCGCAACAAGGCCCCAGTGTTGGGCATGTACATATGTAGTTGTATTTCTTTGCCTTGTTATAATTATTATTGATGTAGCAGGCGGTGAACTTGCTACTGTATTGTTCTGTTGGTGAGCTACTGATACTTCTGGTATTCAGGAGCCTGAGTTGATGATACAGGCCGATCCACGTAAGCATTAAAGTACATGTAGCTATAGATCCATACGAGCATGGCAGAACTTGAAGGTTATCAGTGTTGCCAGGTCTACAGATTTAGCTGTATTCTACAGTTATGTACTTGCATTGTATAAGACGGGAAGTACGGACCGATAGAGGCTTCTCTGGGTAACAAATTAGAAACAAAGTCATTAATGTGATAGAATAATGACATCAATTTCTCTCTCCAACTGCTATATATGATGTTATATTTGTACTTAGATAATAACTTTTGGTTTCCATGACTTCCTGTCTACCGTCAGGCTCTGGATTTATCAGGGAAGAAGCTTGTGTGGTAAAAGAAGGTTATAAATCAACTAGCATGTGTGTGTGTGTGGGGGGGGGGGGGGGGGTCATTTTCTGCATTCAGCTGTGTTGTTACTTCATGTCCGTGGTATGGTGTTGAGAAGTTCTAACTACAAGTGTGCATATATACTAGTGTATGTTGTGAGTTTTTCCATATGTGCCCTGAATGTGCATGTAGTTGTACTATACTAGAACCATAGCTTGCTCTTAGTGTGTATCATTCACATGTACACATATTTGGTATTTGGTTATCTCTTTTTTGCTTCAGAGAGGGTGTGAAGTTGATGGCGTGTTGATTACAGAAGATGACAAGAGAGAGTGGCTGGCCTGTATCGTACAGAAGGAACACACCTTAATGCGTGTCAACAATTTTCTAACATTCTCTCCTTCCATGCGATCCAAAATCTAACGAAGTTATGCTCGGCACATGTTGGGTGGATGACGCTGATCGTTTCGCACCACATTCCTCGAATGAAAATTGCTTTTGCTTGCAAACTAAAACTTGACTACTCACCTTTCCCCATTGGTCATGTCATCTTATATTTTCATTATTTTTGTAAATTTTCCCGGGGACAGCCTGGAAAAATCCATGATTCCCATAGTTAAACCTCTTGTTCTGTCGTTCATGTAGGAGTCTGTACATGGATGCCGATGTACAGCTTGTTGTGTATTAGAGCGAGCGATTATAATGTACCGAGCATCGAATGACTAGCCTACTGTTAAGATGGCACATTTTTCAGCAGATGGCAGATCTAGAGTATAAGAGTGTGTAAGTAATGTGCGTGTGTACATGTGATACTTCAGCTTGTGTATCTGAGCGAGTGATTGGAATGTACCGAGCATCTATGACTAGCCTGCTCTCAAGATGGCACATATTGAAGCTGAAAGGGTGAGAGTGTGTGAGCAATATGCTCGTGTGCATGTGAAACTTCGCTTGTTGTGCATCCTAGTGAGCAGTTGAGATGTACATGTAGCAAACATTTACCTACAGATTAGTTGGCTATGGGAATTATTTGGAACACAGTTCTCTTTACCACAAATGTCTAACATTGATAAACGTCCATCTCATTGTAAAAAGACTTGGTATGTAGGTTGTTGTCTTGGTACGTAGGTTGTTTGTAATGCTATTTATTATAGAAGCAGTTTATGGCTACTATGAATGTTGTAGGTAGAGAGAGCTGACAAAGTGCTGAAGAGGAACAATGGCAGGAAGCATTCAAGTTTTAGCCGTGATTGACTAAAATGCAACAAATGAGTGGATGTATCTACTCTCTTCATTATTATGCTATTAATATTTAAACTTGTTGTAATGCAAATTTATACACATGCGCTATAATATTATGATATGATTCAGACGGTATAGAACTGACTGGAACGGGATCGTCGGACGGACGAAGGCGGTCCACGCTGTCCGATCAGAGAGACGGATCATATAGAATGTGTCGCACAACGGACAATTGTGGATAAAACGGATAAATAGAGAGACTCATCACGTATCTGACAGCGGAATAAGTGAAAAGAAGTGGTCCCAATACGGGCGACAACGGTAGTCGTTATATTGGCTATACGAGATCGTTATGAAGTTCAAACATCATTCAATAACTAGGGAGTAGCCATAGCCAGCTGCTAATATAGTCAGCCAACTCGCTGGTTGATTTTCCTAGGTTTTGGGCTGAATGTCTTCAGCCTACAGCGCATGTGCTGTTCGGTAGTGATCGTCGATGGACAACTAACCGTTGACGATCTATACCAAACTGCGCATGCGCCTTTGGCTTTCATATCCATTTTCGCTCGCTTTGGCGATCTGTCATAGAGAATTATGGTTTATCATAAGGAGTTAAGGTTGTTCGCTTAATGTGAACCTTTATGGGGAGGGGATTCGTTAGCCTACTTGGGAGTAGCCATAGCACTCCTATTTTGAAGTTCAAACAACGTTAAAAATCTACGGAGTGGCCATAGACCGTTGCTGAAATAGTCAGCCAACTCGATGGTTGATTCTCCTGGCCTTTTGGACTAAATGTCTTCAGTCTACAGCGCATGCGCTGTTCTGTAGGTATCGTCAATGGACAAGCAAGCATAGACGACCTATAGCGAACTGCGTGAGCGCTTGTGGTTCTCATATCCATGTTCGCTCGCTTTGGCGATCAATCATCGAGAATTATGGTTGTATCTTGGACAGGTAAGGTCAGTCGCTCACTGTAAGCCATTTTTTGGGGGGGGGGGGGGAAGGCAGTTTGTTAGCCCTATTTAGTGATCTAACGTTATGGCTATTCGATGAAGCTCAAACAACATTCAAAATTTAGGGAATGGCCACAGCCCGTTGCACCTCTGTTAATATAGTTAGCTAACTCACTGATTGATTTCCCTGATCTTTGAACTAAGTATCTTCAGTCTACAGCGCATGCGCTGATCTGTAGTTATCGTCCATGGTGGCTCCTATGTCCATTTTCGCTCGCTTTGGCGATCTATCATAGAGAAATTATGGTTGTATCTTCGAGAGGTAAGGGCAGTCGCTCATTGTGAGCCCTTTTGTGGGGGGGGGGGGGGGGTTGTTCGTTGGTCTATTTAGCATTCTTAACGTTTCGGCTATTCGAAGAAGCTCGCATAATCTAGGTAATGGCCTTAGCCCGTTACACCACTGTTAATATAGTGTATGTGGTTCATGTTTGATATACAGGTAGATGACACTGAGATGGGTTCTGTAGCTGTACATGACAATGCTGCAGACATTATTGAGTCACGTTAGTTATAGGCCACATTGGGACATTGGGAGGTGTGGTGAAATGATGACCCATGCCAATAGCCTCGTACTCAGGCTCTTAGGGGGAGGGGGAGAAAAAGAGCCTGGTACACACCGTTTGCGCATGCGCTTAATTAACTGTCACGAGACCGCGTGCATTGGAGTGGGTGTGGACGAATGACGTTAGGACAGCACGAACCGGCCAATGATGACGCGTGGACGATCGATGGCGCGTGCCAGGCGCACGTACGTACGTACATTGCGAGCGCGCACGCGCGATTGTACCGCGTACTTACCAGGAGCGTTCAACGTTCACGATGGCTGCTCGCAGTTGCTTGTGTCGCCTCTGCCAATCAGCCGTGCCTAGTGCTCATGCAGTATGTCTATTTGGCCCATCAGCAACTAGACAGAGTCTCTCTTCCAGAATTTCTGATCTCCTTGATGTGCCCATAGCTGAGAATGATGGTTACCCAGAGCATGTATGCGAGAAATGCAAAAGGAGGTTGGAACGCTTGGAGAAAGCCGCA
Organism: Stappiaceae bacterium; assembly: GCA_964291365.2. GTDB lineage: Bacteria > Pseudomonadota > Alphaproteobacteria > Rhizobiales > Stappiaceae > JBDWFY01. The sequence continues at coordinate 36,284 of OZ220040.1, read as the reverse complement.
GAGGATCTGGAGAACTTTAGAAGCCAGGCCAACTCCAGTTACATCAAGCTGCGTACATGTAGGAGAGGGGAGCTCAAGCAGACAAAAGAGACCAGTAGTTCAGTGGGCATATCTCCCGACACAGATAAGAACAGACCCCCTTCTAAACGACGTCTCACACAGAAACGCTTGGATTTTACTCAAAGTAAGAAATTATTAAACTTTGTTAATATTGTGTCAAGCAGTAAATTAAATACTACAATATGTTGTTTTACACAGGTTCTCTTCAGTCACCAGTTGTAGAGCCCCAGCTACAACTATCTTCTCTGTTGTCATGCACTGTACCTCCTATCTGTCTCACTGTTGCAGATCCATTACCACTGCACGCATGTACAAAGGGTAAGAAATAAAGCAAAGGATAAGATGTACAGTGATATCTAAAAATGCTGTATCATTAATTCACACATTGCAGAAAACCAACCCCTACCACCCCCAACAAAGAAGTCACCTACAGTTAAGGTACAGTATTCAATACCATAATGAGATCAACACTTTACTCCAGCATCTAACACAATTTTTATTGTATAGGTTACTGTAACTGACCTGTTGGGAAGCTCAACGACCACCTCCACACTGAGTGGATCTACCAGCGTCTTAGGAAGAGCCCTCGCTGGTTGTCACTTGCCCTCTGTAGCTGACGCCATAATGGATCAGAGTGATCTATGTGAAATGGTGTTTGAACGGATTATAGATAAAATCAATTCCGAGTGTTTCCACATCTGTCAGCTAACAAATCCTCTCTCACCATTTCGCAAAATCAATACCAGTAAGTGTTCCTCATTTCAGTGGAAGGTGCTTGTTGAAGATCTCTCACAAAAAGCTCCCACTCTCTTGAAGATCCTCTCCTCCATTGTCACATCCAACGATAAACGTAAGCAGGCAGCAGTCACCACTGCCCACCATCCTGGTCTTTGCATGGCAGTCAGTATTCTCCTGAAAGAGAGGAATAGGGAGATGTGTGGGCTGCAATCAGTTATCTCTCTCCTACTATTCTCTCCACATGTGGATAAGCAGGTTAGTATAGATATGATCAAAACTTAATATTTTTCATAGTAATTATTATACATTAGGTGTACTCACGTATGAATCATGTTGGTGTGTGTATGAGTTACACAGCCACTTTGAGCCTTCTTGATGAAGTCAGCAAGCTCCACACAACCCCTTTGCAGCAATGGATAGCTGACGATGTTCTGGTCAAGTTCTGGGGTGACATTGTTGATAAGAAGAGGGGTGTCAGAGATGTTTGATCGACCACCATGGGTCCTTGCTGCACATGTACAGTATCCTAGCCGGATGCAGTCGTGTTCAAGCCTGTGAACTAGCTCGCACTGGGTGTGTTGCTCTCCTCTCTAAGCTTCCTGCTGACACATTTTTACCAACCTCTGAGGACTTTGCTGCTGTGTGAAGTAACCTTGTTGTTCTCGTTAGTAGGATCATCGCTCGCTACATCGACGGATTATCAGTCTTGTCTAAGTCAGTTCCTCAACACGTTCAGCATAAGTACTCTACTGAAATGGGGAAAAAGTCAGAAGTGATTGTGCTGGATGTTCTCATAAAGAATGAGGCAAGCAGAACTGACATGATTGACATCATGATGTGTATGCAGGACTACCTTGGCAAGGATTATCCCTGTGAGAGAAGAGTACCATCAGGAGGAGATCAGCTAACATGTAAATTATGGTCATGTGTGCATGCTGCCCGTGTCCATGAGCCACTTAGGTGGGTAGGGAGAGTTCCCATGGGACAAAAGAGCTTTTTAACCTACCACCCCTAGTTCTCAAGGCTAGGCACCTAAGTGGCTCTGCCTTTTGCTGGGTTAGGTTTGCCTGAGCAGGCAATGAGATGGATGGTTGCCCCTTAGGTTTGGGTTTGGTAGTAGAAGATAAACCTACTGAATTTTCATGTGAAAGGCAAGTTGGAGCCCAGCGGCACACAATGGATGGAGATACCATTCAGGATCGACTCGGTCTTCTTGAGCCAGTAACCGAGGACTGGCACTGTCTTGTATGTTTCCTCTCTGTAAGTCTGCATGCAATCACATTATACATACTTGTACATGTATGCTTTATGTAATAATTATTAGTGCAAGGCCTTAATTAGGGTGCATGATGTACAGAGGTGTGACAGCAGATGAAGTTGAACGGGAAGAGGAGGAAGAGGAGGAGGAGGAAGCAGAACAGGAAAAGGAGTACCCATTTTCAGTTGACGTATAGTAACTCACCTTTACAGGTACATAAACTTTCTTAATACTAAATGCAATGCTTCACCTGCTGGGAGCACTCATATAAAAAAATAACCTCAAACCTACACAAAGGTGATGCATGTGTCAGTAACAATGTGTGAGTATAAATATGTATACATAATATAGCTGGAGAAGCATACCAGAGAAGCACTACATTTCCTTGCACATACATCACAGCATAATAGAGGATCCTGCACACTGGTGGTAAAAGAGGTGTCAAAGTAGTGTAAGAGCCACTGCCGGCGACAAGAGGTGTCATTTTCCAAATAATGCCGAACTGCAGCTACTTCATGGTCTCTTGTACTTGCTAGCTTCTTCTTCAGATGACAGTCAATTGGTTTCCAGTACACAATGGATCGTGCGGGATCACCGGATCTTCCTCCTCTTCCACTCTCTTGAAAGTAGTCCTCTATACTTTGAGGTGCTCCATAGTGTATGATGGTGTTGACATCTCTCAAGTTGATGCCCATTCCTAAAGCCTCAGTGGCAAAAACTACCCTAACAACTCCATCAGGTCTGGTAAGGCTGCTCAAAACAACTTCCTTGTTGTGTTGAGGAGTGTTGGCATGAAACATGCCAAAAAGGCGATTGTCACTAACTCTTTCAGCTCCAGGAGGATAGTAGGATCCATCACCCAGCTCAAAGTGAAAATGAGCATACAAATCAGCACATACATCTAGTGTTCTACAGTAAACTATAACACGAGGGGCCATGTTCTTCAATTGCTTTAGGGACACCACTACACCATTCAAGTCGGTTTCCATATCTGTACGTACATGTACTTCATAGTAGATGTTTGGGCAGTCAGGAGAGGTGGTAACTGTCTCGCAATCGCTCATCTCCAAGCTCTCGATGACCTCCTTACGAATACCGTGAGTGACTGTAGCTGTACAAGCGAGCAAAGGAGTGCCTTTTGGTATGAGAGCACGCAATTCATGAAGTCGTCCGTATGATGGTAGAAAGTCACGACTCCTGTGAATTAGATAATAATATAAGTAATAATTATTACTGACGTGACCATAATGTGCATGCATGCAAACATACCATTTTGATACACAATGGGCCTCATCAACAACAATCGCAACTACCCTGGATGAAAACTCAGGTTTAGCAATAGCATCTCTCCACCGTGAGACATCAATTGCTTCAGGTGCACACACAAAAAAAAAAAAACAGGCGCCATCACGGATGTCATCATCTGTTGCCAGGAACTCTTTGTCTACCTTACTCCCAGAAGACATGATAGCAGCTCTTACAGACCTACGTCGGAGACTTTGGACTTGGTCCACCATGAGAGAAATGAGCGGTGATACTACGATAACTACGCTGTTGTCCTTGCCGAGCTTGTCATCGAATACGAAGGGCAGTACTTCGTAGCACAGAGACTTGCCAAAACCAGTTGGTAGCCAGAGAAACACGTCTTTTCCCTCATAGATACACTTAATACATGTCGCCTGCTCGGCTTTCAAGACAACAGTCGAGCAAGCGACCTTTTCGAGAGCGTAAGAAATTGAACGATTCATGGCCAAGAAACGGCGAGAGTCTAGAACGCGGGTATAGTGCGCGTTTAATAAGCGGTACAGGCTACGGTACGGGTACGGTACGGGGCGGCGCGGCCTAGCGGTGGTATCGTACCAAATATTCATGCCTTCTTTGGTAGACGTCATCGTATCACGAACGTGAACGGTAAGTATCCGGATCCCCGGAAAGTTGGGGTGATTAAGCGCATGCGCGAACGGTGTGTACCAGGCTCTTTTTTCCCCCTCCCCTAAGAGCCTGGGTACGAGGCTACCTTGCCAACTGCTGCTACAATCTGGAATATGTGACTGTAGGCAGTACCAATCACTTCATTGTTGGAGGTGTTGGTTGTTAAGTGCAGTTCAGTGATAACCCTTTTAAACGATTCATGCAGAGTGGTCGGTAAGTGCCCATCGACTTCATACCTAGACATCGTATTACTAGATGTGGTTGATGGGTATGGCCGATACAAACTCATCATTTGTGCTGCTTTGACAGTGAGCTCAATGTATAGGTAAGGTTTGTCGAGTAATTCACCGATCTATTGCAGCATAGGCTATGCTACACTACAATGGCATGTAGTGCAGTGTGCGCAGGATAGAGCTCTAGAAAGCACTACTTAAGGTCAGACTTCCAGTTATGTGTTTTCTTGCTGACATGCTTATGAAGCACTTAACCATCATCAGTGTGTTTCCTGTACTATAAAACCAAGCCAGTTTGCCCTGCCCTTTGCTTGTATTCCTTTTGTGTGTTTGATAATGATTGCTTATTGTTCTATTACAGTTGAGAGAAATAGAGGGGAATTCCTACTGGATGATGAATTTATCGACACACATCATGGTCTGTCTCATACAATATCTCGAGCAAGCATCTATGAAGATTGTATCGAGTTATACAAAAATAATCTACCCCAAGTGGTTCATGAATATCCTTTCTGCATTGCCTACAAGCATGAAAAAGCAATCGACACTGGATGAGTGAGTAGAGATTTTTTTTTCAGCGTTTTGGGAAGTGGCTTACATCAAGGATTTTGATGGTGGGAGTACCTATATTCCCTCAGTACATCCCCATGCTGACATGTCGCATTATAGGGTGCTTGGTTCCATATTAGCTCATGGATTTATGTCTTGTGGATTGCTGCCAAATCGTCTAGCTTTTCCAGTTGTAGCATGCACATTGCTTGGATGTGATGTTGTAATCCCAGATGCAATTCTAATCGATTCATTCGTAGATTACGTCAGCTCCTACGAAAGTTCTGTGTTTCGTGAAGCTCTGCAAGTGTCAAAGGGTTCAGAAGCCACCTTCACACCGGTATTAGGGGAGTCTGTACTAAATATAATGTCTACTATGGGTTGTCGTGAGATGCCTACACCTGGCAATATTCAACAGTTAATCCTTCAGGTAGCACGGTATGAGCTTGTACGCAAACCATTAGGGGCACTACTTTCTCTTTATCGTGGAGTGCCTACCGAATACCACCCTTTCTTCAGTGGATTTTCAGTTGGTGACTTGCATGGTTTGTACAGGGCTCTTAATGCCACCCCAGGGTCGGTTATGAGCATGATTAAGCAATCAAAGGAGATGATCTCGAGCCAGGCGCAAGGGTGCTTGGATACCTTAGAACCTTCATAGGAAACTTAAACCACCAAGACTTGCATAACTTTCTACGGTTTGTAACTGGTAGCTCTGTAGTCATTGATAAGAAGATATCTGTGACTTTATACAGTCTCTCTGGTCTGGCACGAAGGCCAATAAGTTATACATGTAGCTGTACACTTGAGCTGTCTGTGACATACCTTACCTATCCTGACTTTGCTGAGGAGTTTCTGACTGTTCTGAGGAGCAAAGTTGCTTGGCCAATGGAAGCTGTGTAATAATTAATTTGCTTAGCCCAAAGCACAACATTGTAACATAATTATTATAGATCTAGTTAGTGCAACAACTTTATCCACCTTGAGTATATAACAGTTAATAGTGAATGTTGTGCATTGTGTTGTTTTCTATGCTGCACAGGTTTCATACAATGCAGCTTATAGCTTGTACACATCACACAATTATTATTATGCGTGGCAATTATGATGTGCACCTCACAAACATTAAATTTTACTTTGCATGGTGACAGATCTAGACAAACGGACAACACAAAATGTGATGTTTAACAATTACCAGTAAGTGTCAACAGCAATAATTATAACTTTGATTTGACTGGGTGGGTGTATTGTTATTGGGGGGGGGGGGGGGATGAAGTGCATGCATGGGTATTACTATTTTAGTGTGTTCCCAGTTTACCTGCTGTTCCCAGGGTGCCTACTGTTCCAGTGTGCTTGCTGTTCCAGTGTGCCAACTGTTCCAAGTACGCCTGCAATTCCCAGTGTGCTTGCTGTTTCCAGTGTGCCTACTGTTCCCAGAGTGTCTGCTGTTCCCCATAGTCCTAGTGTGTTCCCAGTTTGCCTGCTATTTTCAGTGAGCCTGCTGTTCCCAGTGTGCCTGCTGTTCCTAGTTCCCTATGTTCCTAGTTTGTTCCCAGTTTGTGTGCTGTTCCCAGTGTGCCCGCTGTTTTTAGTTCCCAATGTTCCTACTGTGTTCCCAGTTTACCTGCTGTTCCCAGTGTGTCTGCTGTTCTATGTGTGCCTGCTGTTCCCAGTGTGCCTGATGTTACCAATGTGCCTGCTGTTCCTGGAGTGCCAACTGTTCCCACTGAGCCAACTTTTTCCAGTGTGCCTGCTGTTCCTAGTTTCCTATATTCCTAGTGTTTTCCTGCTGTTCCCAGTGTGCCTGCTGTTCCAGTGTGCCTGATGTTTCCAGTGGTCTGCTGTTCCAGTGTGCCTGCTATTCTCAATGTGCCTGCTGTTCCCGGAGTGCCAACTGTTCCCACTGTGCCAACCTTTACCAGTGTGCCTGTTATTCCCAGTGTGCTTGCTGTTCCCAATGTGCCTATATACTGTTCGTAGAGTGTCTGCTGTTCCCTTTGTTCCTAGCGTATTCCCAGTTTGCCTATTTTTAGTGAACCTGCTGTTCCCAGTGTGCCTGCTGTTCCTAGTTCCCTATGTTCCTATTACGTTCCCAGTTAGCCTGCTGTTCCCAGTGTGCCTGCTGTTCCTAGTTCCCTATGCTGTTACAGTGTTCCTGCTGTTCCTAGTTCCCTATGTTCCTAGTGTGTTCCCAGTTTGCCTGCTGTTCCCAGTGTGCCTACTGTTCCAGTGTGCTTGCTGTTCCACTGTGCCAACTGTTCCCAGTGTGCCTGCTCTTCCTAGTGTGCTTGCTGTTTCCAGTGTGCCTACTGTTCCCAGAGTGTCTGCTGTTCCCTATGTTCCTAGTGTGTTCCCAGTTTGCCTGCTATTTTCAGTGAGCCTACTGTTCCCAGTGTGCCTGCTGTTCCTAGTTCCCTATGTTCCTATTATGTTCCCAGTGTGCCTGCTGTTAGTGTTCCTGCTCTTCCTAGTTCCCTATGTTCCTAGTGTGTTCCCAGTTTGCCTGCTGTTCCCAGTGCGCCTACTGTTCCAGTGTGCTTGCTGTTCCAGTGTGCCAATTGTTCCCAGTGTGCCTGCTATTCCCAGTGTGCTTGCTGTTTCCAGTGTGCCTACTGTTCCGAGAGTGTCTGCTGTTCCCCATAGTCCTAGTGTGTTCCCATGTTGCCTGCTATTTTCAGTGAGCCAGCTGTTCCCAGTGTTCCTGCTGTTCGTAGTTCCCTATGTTCTTAGTGTGTTCCCAGTTTGTCTGCTGTTCCCAGTGTGCGCGCTGTTCCTAGTTCCCAGTATTCCTAGTGTGTTCCCAGTTTACTCGCTCTTCCCAGTGTGTCTGCTGTTCCATGAGTGCCTGCTGTTCCCAGTGTGCCTGCTGTTACCAATGTGCCTGCTGTTCCCGGAGTGCCAACTGTTCCCACTGTACCAACATTTCCCAGTGTGCCTACTGTTCCTAGAGTGTCAGCTGTTCCCTATGTTCCTAGTGTGTTCCCAGTTTACTCGCTCTTCCCAGTGTGACTGCTGTTCCATGAGTGCCTGCTGTTCCCAGTGTGCCTGCTGTTACCAATGTGCCTGCTGTTCCTGGAGTGCCAACTGTTCCCACTGTGCCAACTTTTCCCAGTGTGCCTGTTATTCCCAGTGTGCCTACTGTTCCTAGAGTGGTAGCTGTTCCCTATGTTCCTAGTGTGTTCCCAGTTTACTCGCTCTTCCCCGTGTGTCTGCTGTTCCATGAGTGCCTGCTATTCCCAGTGTGCCTGCTGTTACCAATGTGCCTGCTGTTCCCGGAGTGCCAACTGTTCCCACTGTGCCAACTTTTCTCAGTGTGCCTGTTATTCCCAGTGTGCTTGCTGTTCCCAGTGTGCCTACTGTTCGTAGAGTGTCTTCTGTTCCCTATGTTCCTAGTGTGTTCCCAGTTTGACTGGTATTTTCAGTGAGACTGCTGTTCTAGTTCTCTATGTTCCTAGTTTGTTCCCAGTTTGCCTACTGTTCCCAGTGTGCCTACTGTTCCCAGTGTGCCTGCTGTTATTAGAGTGTCTGCTGTTCCCTATGTTCCAAGTGTGTTCCCAGTTTGCCTGCTTCCCAGTGTGCCTGCTGTTCCTAGTTCCCTATGTTCCTAGTATGTTCCCAGTATACCTGCTGTTACAATGTTCCTGCTGTTCCTAGTTCCCTATGTTCCTAGTGTGTTCCCAGTTTGTCTGCTGTTCCCAGTGTGCCTACTGTTCCAGTGTGCTTGCTGTTCCAGTGTACCTACTGTTCCCTATGTTCCTAGTGTGTTCCCAGTTTGCCTGCTATTTTCAGTGAGCTTGCTGTTCCCAGTGTGCCTGCTGTTCCTAGTTCCATATGTTCCTAGTTTGTTCCCAGTGTACCTGCTGTTACAGTGTTCCTGCTGTTCCTAGTTCCCTACGTTCCTAGTGTGTTCCCAGTTTGTCTGCTGTTCCCAGTGTGCCTACTGTTCCCAATGTGCCTGCTGTTCCCAGTGTGCCTGCTCTTCCCAGTGTGCCTGCTGTTCCTAGTTCCCTTTGTTCCTAGTATGATCCCAGTTTTCCCCCTGTTCCCAGTGTGCCTGCTGTTACAGTGTTTCTGCTGTTCCTAGTCCCTATGTTGCTAGTGTGTTCCCAGTTTACCTGCTGTTCCCAGTGTGCCTGCTGTTCCAGTGTGCCTGCTATTCCCAGTGTGCCAGCTGTTCCCAATGTGCCTGCTGTTCCCAGTGTGCCTGCTCTTCCCAGTGTGCCTGCTGTTCCTAGTTCCCTTTGTTCCTAGTATGATCCCAGTTTTCCTCCTGTTCCCAGTGTGCTTGCTGTTACAGTGTTTCTGCTGTTCCTAGTCCCTATGTTTCTAGTGTGTTCCCAGTTTACCTGCTGTTCCCAGTGTGCCTGCTGTTCCAGTGTGCCTGCTATTCCCAGTGTGCCAGCTGTTCCCAATGTGCCTACTGTTCCCAGTGTGCCTGCTGTTCCCAGTGTGCCTGCTGTTCCTAGAGTGTCAGCTGTTCCCTATGGTCCTAGTGTGTTCCCAATCTGCCTGCTATTTTCAGTGAGCCTGCTATTTCCAGTGTGCCTGCCGTTCCCAGTTCTCTATGTTCCTAGCGTGTTCTGTTTGCCTGCTGTTCCCATTATGCCTGCTGTTCCTAGTTTTCTATGTTCCTAGTGTGTTCTCAGTGTGCCTGCTGTTCCTAATCCCCTTTGTTCCTACTGTTCCCAGTGTGTCTGCTGTTTCAGTGTGCCTGCAGTTTCCAGTGTGTCTGCTGTTCCCAATGTACCTGCTGTTCCCAGTGTGCCTACTGTTTCTAGAGAGTCTGCTGTTCCCTATGTTCCTAGTGTGTTCCCAATCAGCCTGCTATTTCAGTGAGCCTGTTATTTCCAGTGTGCCTGCTGTTCCCAGTTCTCTATGTTCCTAGCGTGTTCTGTTTGCCTGCTGTTCCCATTATGCCTGCTGTTCCTAGTTTTCTATGTTCCTAGTGTGTTCTCAGTGTGCCTGCTGTTCCTAATCCCCTTTGTTCCTACTGTTCCCAGTGTGTCTGCTGTTTCAGTGTGCCTGCAGTTTCCAGTGTGTCTGCTGTTCCCAATGTACCTGCTGTTCCCAGTGTGCCTACTGTTCCTAGAGTGTCTGCTGTTCCCTATGTTCCTAGTGTGTTCCCAATCAGCCTGCTATTTCAGTGAGCCTGTTATTTCCAGTGTGCCTGCTGTTCCCAGTTCTCTATGTTCCTAGCGTGTTCTCAGTTTGCCTGCTGTTCCCATTATGACTGCTGTTCCTAGTTTCCTATGTTCCTAGCCAGTGCGTTCCCAGTGCGCCTGCTGTCCTAATTCCCTTTGTTCCTAGTTTGCCTGCTGTTCCCAATGTGTCTGCTGTTCCAGTGTGCCTGCTGTTCCAGTGTGCCTGCTGTTCTCAGTGTGTCTGCTGTTCCCAATTTACCTACTGTTCTCAGTGTGGCTGCTGTTCCTAGAATGTCTGCTGTTCCCAGTTTTTAGTTCAAAGTGTGCCTGCTGTTCCTGCTGTTCATAGAGTGTCTGCTGTTCTCAGTTTCTAGTTAACAGTGTGCCTACCATTTCAAAATTATGTGGCTGCTGTTCCCAGAGTGCCAACTGTTCCCACTGTGCCTACTCTTCCTAGAATGTCCGCTGTTCCCTATGTTCCTAGTGTGTTCCCAGTTTGCCTGCTCGAGCTCTTTTCAGTGATCCTGCTGTTCCCAGTGTGCCTGCTGTTCTTAGTTTCCTATGTTCCTAGTGTGTTCCCAGTTTGCCTGCTCAAGCTCTTTTCAGTGATCCTGCTGTTCCCAGTGTGCCTGCTGTTCTTAGTTTCCTATGTTCCTAGTGTGTTCTCAGTTTGCCTGCTATTCCCAGTGTGCCTGCTGTTCCAGTGTGCTTGCTGTTCCCAGTGAGCCTACTATTCCCAGTGTGCCTGCTGTTCCTATTTCCTATGTTGTTCCCAGTTTGCCTGCTGTTCCCAGTGTGCCTGGTGTTCCCAGTGCACCTGCTGTTCCCAATTTGTCTGCTGTTCCCGGAGTGCCAACTGTTCACACTGTGCCAACGGTTCCCAGTGTGCCTCCTATTTCCAGTGTGCTTGCTGTTCCCAGTGTGCCTACTGTTCCTAGAGTGTCTACTGTTCCCTATATTCCTAGTGTGTTCCCAGTTTTCCTGCTGTTCCCAGTTTACCTGCTGTTCCCAGTTTACCTGCTGTTCCCAGTGTGCCTACTGTTCCAGTGTGTTCCAGTGTGCCCGCTGTTCCCGGTGAGCCTGCTGTTCCCAATGTGCCTGCTGTTCCCAGAGCTCCAACTGTTCTCACTCTGCCAACTGATCCCAGTGTGCCTGCTATTCCCAGTGTGCTTGCTGTTCCCAGTGTTCCTACCGTTCCTAAAGTGTCTGCTCTTCCCTATGTTCCTAGTGTGCTCCCAGTTTGCCTGTTATTTTTAGTGAGCCTGCTGTTCCCAATGTGCCTGCTGTTTCTAGTTTCCTATGTTCCCAGTGTGTTCCCAGTTTGTCTGCTGTTCCCAGTGTGCCTGCTATTCCTAATTCCCTATGTTTCTAGTGTGTTCCCTGTTTACCTGCTGTTCCCAGTGCGCCTGCTGTTCCAGTGTGTCTGCTGTTCCCAGTGTGCCTGCTGTTCCCAATGTGCCTGCTGTTCCCAGAGTGCCAACTGTTCTCACTGTTCCAACATTTCTCAGTATGAATGCTATTCCCAGTGTGCTTGCTGTTCCAAGTGTGCCTAATGTTCCTAGAGTGTCTGCTATTCCCTATGTTCCTAGTGTATTCCAAGTTTGCCTGCTATTTTCAGTGAGCCTGCTGTTCCCAGTGTGCCTGCTGTTTCTAGTTCTCTATGTTCCTAGTGTGTTCCCAGTTTGCCTGCTGTTCCCAGTGTGCCTGCTCTTCCATGTGTGCCTGCTGTTCCCAATATTATGTTTTATCTGATAAAAGCCATGACTACGAGCTATGATCAGAGAATGGGCACTGTTTGTGACTAAGCCCAATGCTATTTAGAGGCTAGCATTGTTTCTATCTTATATTATTACCCAGCATGCATGCGCAAGGGGTAAGGTAGTTGATCTTGTCATGTGTTGTCATCCATATGAAAGTCACCAAATCTCGAGTGATAGCGAGTAGACAATGCTGTTGAGAGGTTGGAAAAAAAGAACAATTACTCTCTTCTAAGTGCTTAACAAGTGTGTACCAGGAAAGGTACAAATCGTGCATTTGATCTGACGTGCCTATCAAGCACACCTAGTACCTACATCTATGCCATGTTAGCTGCAATGCTGTTTCAACTGCTTGTGTGACCTCAAACTAGGTAATGGTCACTGATGTTATGAACTGATCTATTGATCAGCTACCATAAACAATTCATAGCTATGTGTGAGTGGGGTATGTGTTCTGGAGAGCTCTAGTATAATGTCATATTAATCGTTCATATGCGCAGCCTATTTTCTGTGGAGCTTATGATAAGATTATTATTATAAACATGTGATATACATGTATCAAACGCATATATGATGTGAGTGAATACTTGGCTGAGTCCAGAAGGATTCGTGCAGAACAAGATAGGGCATATGCGAATCTTTGGCCGCACGACCAGGCAAAAGAAAAGGCAAAGGTATATGCGTATATACTCGTGTATGCATATAATATACTTCAAGAGCTCATAAAAACTAAGAAAAGAGGAAGAGCGTGTAACTTGAACTGGGCGGAATTTTTGAACTGTACTAAAAATAGAACATCCAGTCAAGAGTAAACTAAAAATTTGTAAATCTAAGTGTAAAAATCTCTTCATGGCATGTTCAAAACTCATTGGTTGATGCTAGTGCTTGGACATTGCACTCAGTGTGGTTTTGCACATGATCAGATATTCTATTTTTAGTATCAGTCAAAAATTCTGCCCTGTACACTAATGTCTATGGGAGTTACATGCTCTTTCTCTCCTTGCATTAGTTCTTATGCGCTCTTGTATAGTTCTATCCCACTACATGGGCGTATCAAAGGAAAAAGCTGGACTGTAGAGAAGTTATCACCAGGTGATATTTTAGTAGGCATGTCAGAATCCAAATTTTTCCTAATAAAAAAACCTGCATGCAGCTAAATTATTACAATGTTTCAATGGTCATAACTCCTCACTACAGTGAGCTACAAACACCAAACTTGCACCAAAGACTTCAGGAAAGTTAGCACTACATTGCAATTGTAACCACTTCCGGTATTGCAGGGCTTCAGGGAAATTCCACAAAATACCACACACTTGACAAGGATGGCACACAAAAAGTGCTAGTAGGTTGCTTCAATTTGCTCCATGATGCCCACCACTCCTGGGGGTTTTATGGTCCTAGGGGTAACTTAAGGCGCTGATTTCAAATTTTTTAGTGGTTTCCGCCATTTCTGAAGTGATTAGTTGAAAACAGCTCAATAAGCATTTTATTTTGGATGAAAGGACATATGTACACTTGATAAAATTTGTTCAAAATATGAAAAATGAAATTTTTGGCTCAAATTATCCCTATATAGACTATTTCTGTCAAAAAAGATGCCTTACAGAAAGTGCACACAATCAATAATCTTTCGTTGTTTCTAAAGAACTATGTGTTCGTCTCACAATTTAGTGGTATACATTCTAGTTTAGAACACATAATTATTATGTGCATGTGTGTGCACATGTGTAAACAAGTGTGTGTATCATTCTGTGTGCACATGTGTGTGTTTGAGCTGACATCTAGACTAATAATTAAAATTTTAAGTATGAAGCCGGATTCTGGAATTCCTGAGGCAGTGGAGTACCAGCTACAATAGCAGTCAGACAAAAATGCACCAAAAATGTTTTATTGACAGGTGCATGATAAGTTGACTAGTAAAGCAAGCAGAGAGGCACTTACATGCTATATTTCAAGTTTGAAGTCAATCGAAAGTGCGGTTCTTGAGTTATAGTCTTCCAAAGTAAAACTACATGTTACGTGCCATGCCCCTACTGGAATACTGCATATAGGAATGGCAGAAAAAAACAAGATGTTTTGAAATTTTAAAACAGCTATATCTCTGCAACTACTTAACGAATTTTTACAGAACAAAGACCAAATTGTACGTTAAAGCCTCCTCTATCATTGTATGTGGCAAAGGAAATGAAAGAAACAATTTAAAATTTTGGTGTAATATGCCTAATTTTAGTTATCACCCGATAGTGACGCCAGTTATCACCCGGATGTGAAGTTCAACATTGTCAATAACGTACATAAAGAATTAAATATGCAAGTCTAGTCTTTGCTAATCTTCTAGTTCGACTCTCTACAATCGTTTCAACACCAATGTAGGCAAGGAGTAGCTGTAGCTGTACTCCTGCAAGAACAGTTTGAAGCACTGGACAAATATGCTCACTTGGAAGGTACAGTAGTCCACACACAATGCTTACACTTGCTGACTCTGGTCCTGCTTTGGAATATCGGTCAAATTCCTTGAGTAGTGTCGACAAAAATACAGCCCTTGAGTGAGCTCTTCCTCGCTTTAGCTTACATCTTACGATGATTTCTGGGTGACGGAGGCCTCCTCACACTTGTCATTGACAGCTTCTTTCCGGATTCCCCAAGGTTTCAAATCTTGAGTCGTATGATCACATAGTCTTTGCTATCATAATTAATAGCCTCAGCACTATTGTTATAGCGTAACATTCCAAGGAAAGAAGGCAAATTCACTGGGCAACAAGCATACCAGCTAGAGCTACATAGCTACTGAGATTGAGACTGAACTGCACAGATTAATGATCAAACCATACCTTGAATGTGATTGGTTGCTGACCTAATGATGTCATTGTCTCGAAATTCATTGCCATGGCGAGGTCAGGTAGCATATACATTTCCATGGTCTGTGGGATAGAAACCAGTTATATCCCGGATATGCGTGTATAACATATGGATATTGTACTCACACCGGATATAACTATAACCAAGAGTATATAGTAAGATAAGGAAGAAAGTATCGAACACGCTATATTGTCCGTGTAATATGTGTTCAGAAAGTCACACGCCAGGAATTCAAACATTGACCAATGAGCGTGCTCGATTCAAATAACGAATTATGGGCGTGACCTCGAGTGCAAACTAATGCGAGTGCAATAGTGGCTGAAACGCGAGCAGATCGCGATACAAAACGAACGTTCATGAAGAATCTAGCATAAAACTCACGAAAAATGCCTCTATTCATCGCAGTCCTGAGAAAAATCGAGTGTTTAGCAACTTGGCTTAGTCATGTGCGCAAGGCGGGAAGTCACGTTACTCTCCGAAAACATATTACACGGACCATATAGAGCGTTCGATACTCTCATCTCTTATTACATACTCTTGTTTTAACTTATCGCACATCTTTCGTTGATATGCTAAATTGCTCTCTATTTAGAGCAAGAAGAGGAGAACTGAAGAAATGAGTCTGTGATGGAGAGTATGTACCACACAAATTCAAATGTCTGATTCAGTAACTTTCCTTACAGTATTCATTCATTATCCTATTAGTAGTTAACCCATCCCAGAAAGACTGAGAGTGGTACCTTCAAGTTTCTCACTGTACACAGCGGAATGCCTCTATATTGTTAGTCTGTAATAAGGACACCTCGTTTAATTGGGTCATTATGATGGCCAAAAATAAGTACAGGTTCTGTAATCCAGACACCTTAAATGGTTGCAACGGTGTCCAGACTAGAGGTGTTCCACTATGACAGGAATTGAAATTCTCTTTTGCCAAATCATGTGTCGATTTTTGTTGCAGCTGCAAGTAAGGATCAAAGAGAAGTGGAATCAACACATTCCCAGTGTCCCTGGTGGTAGGAAATTCAGTATGAGATTTCCAAATTCTACCAAGATTGAGTGTACCATTGATAAGGCTACTCCTAAGTTACGTGTACTACAATTAGTGTTAAGTGTGGGCTAACCTTTTTTTATCGTGATGCCATAATTGTGTAAACAGGTCTGGTATGTGATTGCGTTAGCATTTGGAAGCCGTGGAAAGCCGTTTAATCTCTGCAGTATTATGCCTAGGCAACTAATTCCCCGTGGTGGTACCTTTTCAGGAGATGATCCACTTGCATTGGTTGTAGAAGAATCAGAAGATGCTCCTGATCCCTGTGACTATCTTGATGCACCCACGGTATATGTTCAACAGCTTGAGTGTTCATGACTCAGCTATCTCACTGATTGATTTCCCTCATCTTTGGGCTGAACATTTTCAGTCTACAGTGCATGCGCTGTTCTGCAAAGATCGTCGATGGACAACTAACCTTTGACAACCTATACCGTACTGCGTGTGCGCCTTTGGATCTTATATCCATTTTAGCTCGCTTTGGCAATCTATCATCGAAAATTAATGTTGTATCTTAGAAAGATAAGGCCAGTCGCTCCTTTTTTTTGTGGGATAAAGTCAGTCGCTCAATTTGAGCCCTTTTTTTGGGGGGGGGGGGGGGGGGGGGGGGGGGGGGTTCGTAAGCCTTTTTAGCGATCGTAACATTTTGGCCATTCGATGAAGCTCAAACAACATTCAAAATCTAGGGAATGGCCATAGCCCGTTACACCTCTGCTAATATCGTCAGCTAACTCGCTGATTGATTTCCCTGATATTTGGGCTAAGTATCTTCAGTCTACAGCGCATGCGCTGTTCTGTAGGGATCGTCGATGGACAACTAACCTTTGACAACCTTTACCGAACTGCGTGTGCGCGTTTTGCTCTTATATTATCCATTGTAGCTCGCTTTGGCGATCTATCATCAAGAATTATGGTTGTATCTTGGAGATATAAGGTCAGTCACTCAATTTGAGCCCTGTCTTGGGGGACGGTGGTTCGTTAGCCTATTTAGCGATCGTAACGTTTTGGCCATTCGATGAAGCTCAAAAATCTAGGGAATGGCTATAGCCCGTTGCACCTCTACTAATGTCGTCAGCTAACTCGCTGATTGATTTCCCTGATATTTGGGCTAAGTGTCTTCAGTCAACAGCGCATGCAGCTGTTCTGTAGGGATCGTCGATGGACAACTAACCATTGACGACCAATACTGAACTATTAGCGATGGTTTCGTTTTGCCTATTCGATAGAGCTCAAACCACATTCAAAATCTACGCAATGGCCCGTTGCACCTCTGCTAATATAGTCAGCTAACACTCTGATTGATTTCCCTGATCTTTGGGGTAAATACATTCAGTCTACGGCGCATGAGCTGTTCTGTATGGATCGTCGATGGACAACTAACCATTGACACCCTATACCGAACGGCATGTGCGCCTTCGGCTCTTATATCCATTTTCGCTCTCTTTGGCGATCTATCTTCGGGAATTATGGTTGTATCTTAGAACGGTAAGGTCAGTCGCTCAATGTAAGCCCTCTTTTGGTGGGTAGTTCTTTAGGCTTTTTAGCTATCGTAACGTTTTGGCTATTCGATGAAGCTCAAACAAAATTTAAAATCTAGGGAATGGCCATAGCCCGTTGCACCTCTGCTAATATAGTCAACGAACTCGCTGATTGATTTCACTGATCGTTGGGCTAATTATCTTCAGTCTACAGCGCATGCGCTGTTCTGCAGGGATCGTCGATGGATAATCAATAATCGACGACCTCAACCAAACTTCGCAAGCTCCTTATGCTCTTATATCCATTTTCGCTCGCTTTGGCCATCTACCATCGAGAATTATGGTTAATTCAGGGAATGGCCATAGCCCGTTGCCCCCCTGCTAATATATATACATATAATAATATCCCTGATTTTTGGACTAGGTGTCTTCAGTCAACAGCGCATGCAGCTGTTCTGTAGGGATTGTCGATGGACAACTAACCATTGACTACCTATACTGAACTGCGCGTGCGCCTTCGACTCATATCCTCCATCGCTCCTTTGGCGATCTATCATCGAGGATTATGGTTGTATTTTGGAGAAGTAAGGGAGCCCTTTTGGGGGGAGGGTGGTTCGTAAGCCTATTTTTAAATATCATTCTGCATGATTATAAAAATGCAGGGATGCACAAAAATAGCATGATAATGCTAATAAGTAATATGTACATCCAGAAGATGAAAGGACTACTTAAGTTATTGAAATGAATAATGAATACAGTGACAATACTTGTATTAACTACAGCAATGCAATTTTATTTTAAACATGATTATTAAAGGTAGAGAAGGGTGAGGACACGACATCACTACTTAAGTTATTCCATAAAGTAATTGTATTTGGAAAAGAAAAAAGAGTTTAAGTATTGTGCAGTGTGACCACTTAGACTGCTTAGCTGTTTAGAATGGGTGTAGCGAGTTGTGTATACGCAAGGCCGTGGAAATAGGGGCACCAGTACGGGAGCATCGGTTCCAACAAGTTTGTGCATAAAACACAGTTTGAGCGCCTTCCTTCTTTGCTCGAGCTTTGGGATATTTAAAGTGTCCAGCATTTCGTCATATGTTGTGTTCCAACTCTTTAGACACACCTTGCAGGCAAATCTCTGAACGTCTTCCAACAACTTGCAGTCCTTGACAAGGTATGGATCCCAGACTTGGTTTGCATACTTTAGATGTGGCCTTATGAGCGTCAAATATAGTGCTCGAATAGTAGATGTATCGGCACAGTTGTAGAATTGTCGGAACAACAGACCGATGAGCCTCCTTGCTTTTTTGCTGGTGTGATCAGACCAGGATAGGTTGTCGTTGATTGTTAAGCCAAGATACTTGATAGAGTCGACTTGCTCTATTTCAAAACCGAGCAAATTTAGAGGTGGTGGTGTAGTTCTTACTTTCTTTCGGGAAAGCACCATGAATTTACACTTCACTGGACTGAATGACAGATGATTAAGAAGACTCCATACACCAAGAGAGTCCACATCTTGCTGAAGTACGGCGTAGTCTTTCTCGGTATAAATTCTTCTATACAAAAGTATATCGTCAGCATATTATAAGATTAGCTTTGTACCTTCAGATAAGGCCACATCGTTAACATCATTTACATAAAGCAAGAACAGCAGTGGATCAAGCACTGATCCCTGAGGTACGCCGGATGTTACTGGGAGCAGGTCAGATGTTTCACCATGTAGGACCACTGACTGGTTTCTATAAGCGAGATGGCTCGTGATCCAGGAAACCAGGTAGTCGTCCAAGCCAATAGCTCTGAGTTTCGAAATTAGCTGCCTATGAGGCACAGAATCAAAGGCTTTAGTGAGGTCAAAGAATACGGCCCCCATTTCATGGCCATCTTCCATACTGCTGAGCCAATCATGCGCAGCAGAAAGCAAGGCATGAGTGGTCGATCTCCCTGGTAGGAAGCCCCACTGGTTAGCCGCAAGTGGATATGACGAGTCAAGAAATGTTATTTGGCGATCGTAACGTTTTGGCTATACAAGTTCATTTTGAAGTTCAAACATAGCATTCAAAATATAGGGAGTTGTCAAAGCCTGTTCCTCCTCTGCTTATATATTCAACCAATCGCTGATTGATTTCTCTGGCCTCTGGGCTACGCGTGGCTATAGCCTGTCCTACCACTGCTAATATAGCCAGCCAAATCGCTGATTGACTTCCCAAGCCTCTGGGCTAAAGGTCTAAGTCGACGATCCCTACAGAACTGGCGCATGCGCCTTAAGTCTTATATCATTCTCGCTCGCTTTGGCAATGCATTATCGAAAATTAAGGCTGTATCTTGGAGAGTTAAGATCAGACGCTGAATGTGAGCCATTTTTGTGGGCTATTTAGTGTTCTCAACCAAATTATGTAATCGTATAGCATTCAAAAACGGCCATAGCCTTTCCCATCACTGCTAATATAGCCAGCCAACTAGCTGATTGATTCCCCAAGCCTCTAGGCTGAAGGTCTCCAGTTTATGGAGCATACAATGTAGGGATCGTCGATAGACAACCAAGAGAAAAACCGTTGCGACGACCACTAAGGAAGTGCGCAAGCGTCTGGCCTTCTTAGATCCATTCTCGCTCGCTCTGGCAATCCACCATTGAGAATTATGGCTCTATCTTGGAGAGTTGAAGTCAGTCGTTCAATGTGAGTCCTTTTTTTTGATGTTCATTAGCGTTCAAAATGTTCGCTACGTTTTGGTTATGCGAGATAGTTTTGATGCTCAAACAACATTCAGAATCTGGGGAGTGGACATAGCCTGTCCCACCATTGCTAATATAACCAGCCAAATCGCTGATAGATATCTCAGACTTCTTGGATAAAGGTCTCGAGTCTAAAGCGCATGCGCCGTGTTCGTTGGGGTTCATCGACGGACAACTAACCGCAGTACGGCGGTTTTTGTATTGGCTGTCCATCGACCACTCCTACCAACCCTCCTCGAGCTCTTAGATCCAAACCTCTCTCGCTTTGGCAATCCATCATTGAGAATTATGGCTGTATCTTGGAGAGTTAAGGCAACTCGCTCAATGTGAGCCCTCATTGGTGGTTCATTATCCTATTTAGTATTCAAAATCAAGAGCCAGTAGTTTAGTTTGAACATCCAATTTTGTTGAACTTTCGTTCATATGCTCAGGAAAGGCAAGAATTTATCAAACACTGTAAATTACTGAACGTAGATTTCCCTACCTGATCAACATTGAAGAATGGAAATTTATATCACATACAACCTATAAACATTTACTCTACTCTTTCAACAAATCCAGTTCTGTAGCACTGCTTCTTTAATACCATCATTTGCCACCACTTTATCTCAATTTTTGTTCACACTTTTGCTTTTGACTATTAGGCCTCTTTTTGTCATTAAAATTAATTCGATCTCCATGTTTTGGCTATAATGAGATCGTTTTGAAGCTCTAACCTAGTATTCAAAATCTAGGGAGTGGCCATAGCCTTTCCCACAACTGGTAATATAGCCATCCGAATGAATGATTTGATGTCTCATGCTACTAATTATAGTTCACCTACACTTGCACTGTACAGAGTGCATCCAACAAGAAGCCAGCCACAATGGTGTCGTATGCAGGGAACTTGAGACCGATTGTGTGCTACTGCCACGACGTACTCCAAATGGACACGACTGAAGCGGAGGAATATCTGGCCACTGCCTGCAAGCAGTTAGCTCGACAAACACCAAGACGCCAGTCTGGTCGGGCACAACTTGTACTCCAAAGGATGCTGCCTCTGGGAAGGGGGGCCGAGTTTGCAACAATGGAGATTGTTGATCAGCGCCACCACCCCCTACAGAGTACACGAATCACAGGAAAATGGAATGCCTGCGTTATCAGCAGTGACGGACAAGTTTCTCCGAGACTTGAAGACTACAAGACGGTAGAGACACACGGCGAACAGGTGACAGACTTGTCCAGTAACGAGGAGTGTCGTAAACATATCATTCCTGTTATGTTGGTTTACATTGACAAGTGGTGTCCCCTTCGTGCTGGCCGTAGTCACTCCGTTATGTTTTCGTCAAGAATTGAGCAGCTAGGCTGTGTGCCGGTAGGTGTGCGTGGCACTGTAACAGAGCAACCATTTGCTCTGTACTTAATGGCGGCTACTGTAACCGAGCAAAGTATTTGTTTTAAACAGGGCACTGTAACCAAGCAACGATGCTACAAGCACACATATACGTTGGGGCATTGTTCATTCACTCCGCGAGTTTGAACGCGATCGGTTGCTATAGCCAGTAGTTACGCGCTTGCAACCGTGACGACCTTAGGCCATTTATTGCTAACCCGGCGT
This sequence comes from Stappiaceae bacterium, assembly GCA_964291365.2. GTDB lineage: Bacteria > Pseudomonadota > Alphaproteobacteria > Rhizobiales > Stappiaceae > JBDWFY01. Next base: position 14,904 of record OZ220040.1, on the reverse strand, counting down.
GGCCCCACCCACCCGTGCAACACAATGTTCAGTACGTGCAAAAGACAGAGTCGTGAGTGGATCAAGACAAAGAAGACCGGACCTGGCGAATTTTTTTTTTGGGCCCACTTCCGACTTAGAATTTTCTCAGACTCTAGTGTCAAAGGTCAAGTTTGATGTATTTAACCCTTTGCTGACAGCTTTTACACAGAGAGTCTCTGTGTGAACTTTGAATAGCTATTGCTTAACGAGGAGACAGAATACTGGTAGATTCTGAATCTTACTACGTAGGTGACATGGTTAAGTAATTCTCGGGAGAGACAGTTTAATATTAAGGTAAAAAGAAATAGAAGGTGGTTTGTCACATAAATTATAAGGAGCTTGGTCTCATATCGGTGTAGACAGATCGTTACATGTACTCTGTTAAAGCAGAAATGCTGCAATATGCACAAGTAGAAGGGACCCAAATAATGAAGAAATGCTATGTGTACAGATTTTTATACATGATCTGTTAAGACAAAGACAGAACAACTAAATTAAATACATGTAAATGTCACATGGATATCTATAATATTAATTAAAGGATCAGCCCTTTTATTGCACACTCGAAAACAGTGCAGAATTGTTTCTTATTTCCCTTGGGAGGCTATTGTAGGCTTGTGCACCCATGAACTCAAACGTTGATCAATACAAGTTAGTATTCAGTCTGTTTAGATGAATTTTGTTGGCTCCTTTGGTGGTGGAATACCAGTAGTTCAGTTCAGAGGTTGTGAAGTAGCTGGGAGCCTCTTCAAGCACAGATGGACCTGACATAGCATTACATCTATACTCCTTGTTTTGAGTGTTGTACATCCTATAGTTCTTCTCATAGTTCTGGACTGCTCGTTCGAGGTGGCTTACAAAATATGAGTCTTAGTGCCGTATGATAGTTCTGTATTAGCTTTGTACCCAAAAGGGCCTGGGTACGAGGCTAGTTCTATATGCAGTCTATCATGTTTGTTGCTCAACATCTCTCCACAGGTTCCACACTATAGAGCAGTAATCCAGATTTGATAAAATAAAACTTTGGTAGAGCAGTTTGTGTACGTGGCAAGGTAGGTGGTGTCCAGCACGTTTGATCATTGCAAGCATAGCCAGATATGTTTGCCAAAGATGATTCACGTTTTCCAGGTGAGATCCTTGTCGATGTGGACGCCCAGATACTTGATACAACTGTAAGTCCTGTTATTTTGATGGCCTCACACACTCTTTGTTCCGTCATTGAGTATTGCCATGCAGAATATGAAATCGGACATTAATAGTTGCTTCATTAAGTGAATTGTTTTATCAGTAGGTATATGAGGCCTATAATATTGTTCTTACGGTACAAATGCATAGTCCTGAGTCCTTGCATAAACTTGAAAGTCTCGAGTCCTTCCTTGTGAGGAGAGAGATACCAAATGGAAGACAATTCAATTATCCTCCTCCAACTTAGAACAAAAACTTTAAGTGAGGCGATTTTTCAACTTAACCGAGTCTAGTACAGCATGAAAAACCAGCATGTATCCATTCCGTGTCCTCGTAGCTTAGTTGAGGTCAAAGTTCACGCAGGCCCTACGTTAAAAGCAGTCAGAAAAGGGTTAAACACACCTAGTTTGACTTTTGACCCTAGAGTCTGCAAAAATTCCAAGTCGAAAGTGGGCCCAAAAAAAAAATTCGCCCGGACCTGAGGAGGTAAGTAGCTGTAATCGTAATAATATAGTTGTAACCATCTACAATAGGTACTAGAATCGAAAACTAAGCCTGTGTTTTAGTAGCCATGAAGCTAGCTAAGTGATAGTGACTAGTTACCGAAAGTAGTGGCATGTATAGCCCTTATTTATCCCCCTGTAAGCAGTATCTAAATTAACTCAGTCATTCTTTACATGCGTCAGTAGGTAGCAACATCTTGGAACCATCAGATGGTCGAGTAGTCCCTATTCTCTTGGTGTGCATTAATTAGAATGATCACGAGGTATTAACTGTTGTGGACACATGGTACTTTGGCAGCAACAGCAAGATCAAAATAAAGGTAAGTACAGTAGGTAGTGATGTGAAATGATGTTCAATAGCATAAGATATGACCAGCAAGTTAAAAATGACTTGCTAACACCTAGGACATCCTGCTTTTGTTGTGTGACCTTCAGCCCATCTTGTTCATTTTTTGTGTCCCAATCCATCGCAGCCTTTTGTTGAGCACTTGCTCTGTTTTCTCTTTCTCTGTCCAGCAGTTGTACTTGCAGATGAGGATGAAGATGTTTGAGCAGAAGTTTGTGCTGTCGAGGAGGTAGATGACACAACGGTGGGTGGTGGCAAGTAATCTGGACGGCAATCGTGAGAAATAAAACACTCATACATGGTAAACTTGTTGGCCATTTTATCAGCCGAAATACTGTGAAGGTGGCTATCACTGTAGTTGGTGGTTGGGACTCCAACTGCAGTGCTGACTCGGACACGAAGTGAGGAATCCTTCCACTCACCAGCAAAGCAATTCTCATGCACCTTCATCACCACATTTCCATTGTGTGCCTTCACTACGCACACCGGGAAGGTCTGAGTACTTGTCTCCAAGACTGTCTCGCCAGGTGAGAACTTGCTGTCCGTCTTCAATGAATGTTGTAGTATTCTGATCACAGATAGCTTTCAGCTCATGAATGGAGAACACGTCTTCTCTTATAGACACTTCCAATCACTGAAAAGAGACGGTCTGGGGCAAACTTTGTGTGTCCAGCTACCATGAAGCTGATATGGATGTGGTCGATCTCTCCAGAACTCACCATCTCCATGGCCCAAGAGAATAAGTATTTATTATTGTATGAAGCCATATTAGATCAAAGGCTTTTGTAGTGCAATAAATTCCATACTGCCAACAGCAGTTCAATATTTTCCAGTGGCAAATAGAAAATTGTTGTGTTAACTAATTGAGTTGTCTACATCATGTCTGACCAAACTACATGTGTATAATTGCAGGGAGCATCCACAAAAACCAGGTTGATGGTACACAAAAAAATCCCCTAGAAGGTCACTTCATGCATACAGTTGGAGAATGTTCCAGCCAGTATGCAGGGTATGTGAGCCAAAGGATTAGCAGTTGGAGCTGTACTGTGGCAGGTTAACTGACCTCAGGGACAGTGAGTAGAGGAACCAGGCTTGTAGGCCTACTGCTCCAGCTGCTGATTCTTTTGCTCATAATGTCTGGGACATTCAGAATATAGTCGAATTGGGCTCAGCCCAACAAAGCTTAGTTCACCTTGGCAGTGGTGCTGGCAGGATACTCAGCAAAAGCAGCTGTAGACCCTCGTTTATTCACCGATCATCATCCGAAAAGACGCCGCTCTGTCACAGTGGTATCTTGTCCAAGCAGGTTCGAAACTCGCGATCAAGTCGTAGCTCGAACCATGCTCGAACGTACCGGCCTCGTTTCACAAGATCGGTGGTCATCAAACGTAGGATCATCAGTGATTCAAACGATCTCCCCACTCTGGCTTGAGTAGCGAAGGTAGCGTGGCACGATAGAATCGCTCGCTTGTCGAACTGGAAAATGATCGGATCCACAGCCTCGCTGATAGCCTAGCTAGTTTTGAACGTCAGTGATTCAGCTCCACTCTGACTCGAGTAGTGAGGGTAGCACAACCTGATCGCTCGTTCAACTGGACATCGGATCCACAGCTTTGCAAATGGCCTAGCTAGTTTGAACACTAGATTCACACAATAAACCAGTTAATGTACCGCTTTTTCTCGTTCCATACGGGAGTTATTACACTCGGGGCGTGGCTCAAGGGCAAATACAGCACTTGGCTTCGCCTCGTGCTGTATTTGCCTCTCGCACCGCCCCTCGTGCAATCGAAGGGGTACATTGACTAGTATTTCTTGTTGGTGCATGTGGCGTTGTCGAGGAAAATGGCAAGTCGGTGAATCCATGGATGGTGCTGGCGGAGCCGATTCCAGTAGTGAGTTAAGAAAGAGAGTGTGTGATCTGTGTATTTAGGACCAACGCGTTCATTAAACAGGTACACCACTGAGTTGTTTTTTGAGTGGTCAACTACTCCAAAGACGTCGTGGGAAACTTTCTGAAGATAGTACGTTGATCCAGGTTGCTCAGTTTTCCCCCATGATGGTATCAGTTTGGACTGCTGGTAGTCAGCACTGATAGTGGCAGTAAAACCGTACTTTGCTCCTTCTAGATCCTCTCGCTCTCTTCTCGTCAACACCTGCATCTTGGTGAGTTGCTCGATCTTTGCCCACTGCTCTCTGCACTTAGCCTTGTATACAGTACTCTCTAGATCATGTTGCAACTGTCTTGTGATCTGCCAATTCCTCTTACAGCTCCCGTTTGGTGGACTCATGGGCCCTAAGCTCACCTTCAAAGGCGCTACTCGACTGCTCTGCTGCAACCGATTGAGTACTGCCTGGTTTCGTGACAATTGCTGCTTGAGGTGTTTGCACGTGTCACAGTAGTCTGTCATACTGGGATGCAGTGCTACCTTGGGTCGGTACTTCTGGAGCCAGTTAGTTGCAGCAGTGTTATGACACGTTTGTCTCCCTTTCTCTGTTTGTGCCTTGTTAAATTGAGAGACCACAAATGACTGTAATTGCTCCTCGTAGATTTTTTTCTCCCATTTTAGGTGCCGCAATTCGAGTGAACTTCGGAAGGAGAAAAAATTGGGCACTATAGCTACCAGACCATTGGGCTGGGAGTTGATGTCAACAAACTCAAGAAAGTCTGCCATTGCTTGCTTCTTGGCATGGTTAGATTCCTTACCAGCTGAACCATGACGTTTGTGTGGGAACTGAACCTCAACTATGTCGTCATTATCTACCAGCTTTCACCAAGCACCAAACGTCAAGATATCGTCATCCTCATCATCATGCAGCAAGTAATCTTCTAACCTCTGCTCTACTACTACTTCCCTTTTCGTCAGTTCTAAGATAGGCTGGTCCTTTTGCTTCTGTTTGATGATCCGCTGCCGAGTGAGTCGGGTTGTATGAACTCCTAGGCAAGAAACAAGACACTTGCGACAGAGGAGGAGATTCCCACGTGCGTCGATTACATTCTGTCGTAGTAACTGGTTTGGAGCTTTGTGTGTGTGTGTGTGTGTGCGTGTGTGTGTGCGTGCGTGTGTGTGTGTGACGTGTGTGTGTGTGTGTGTGTAAGAGAGGGAGAGGGTGATATTGTGTATTGTATTATGATCATTGTATTGAAAACAATAATATGTGTGTGTGAGTAATGTGCGTGTATACATGTAAAACTTCAGCTTGTTGTGTATCAGAGCGAGCGATTGGAATGTACCGAGCATCTAGGACTAGCCTGCTGTTAAGATGGCACATCTTATCATTAAGACACGGCTAAGATGGCACATTGTTAAGCCGAATGAGCATAAGCATGTGTGAGTAACGTACATGCATACATGTGAAACTTTAGCTTGTTGTGTATCAGAGCGAGAGATTGGAATGTACCGAGCATTTTGGAATAGCCTGCTGTTTAGAGGGCACATCTTTCAACAGTAAGCCTCGGCTAAGCTGTCACAACTTTAAGCTGAAGGAGCATAGTAGTGTGTGAGTATTTTACGTGCGTACATGTGAAACTTCAGCTTGTGTATCAGAGCGAGTGATTGGAATGTACCGAGCATTTAGGACTAGCCTACTGTTAAGATGGCACATCTTTCGGCAGTAAGACTCACCTAAGATGGCACATCCCTAAGCTGAAACAGTATAAGATTGGGTGAGTAATGTGTGTGTGTACATGTGAAATTTCCGTTTGTTATGTGTTTGAATGAGCAGTTCAAATGTACCGAGCATTTAGGTGTCTAGCCTTCTGTTAAGATTTCACATCTTTCAAAAGTAAGACTCAGCTAAGATGGCACATCTTTAAGCTGAAAGAGTATAAGAGTGTGTGAGTAATGTGCGTGTGTACGTGTGAAACTTCAGCTTGTTGCGTATCAGAGCAAGCAATTGGAATGTACTGAGCATTTAGGACTTGCCTGCTGTTAAGGTGGCACATCTTTCAACAGTAAGACTCGGCTAAGATGGCACATCTTTAAGCTGAATGAGCATAACAGCGTGCGAGTTATGTGCGTGTGTACATGTGAAACTTGAGCTTATTGTGTATCAGAGCGAGCGATTAGAATGTACCAAGCATTAAAGACTAGCCTGCTGTTAAGATAGCACATCTTTCAAAAGTAGGACTCAGCTAAGATGGCACATCTTTAAGCTGAAAGAGTATAAGAGTGTGTGAGTAATGTGCGTGTGTACGTGTGAAACTTCAGCTTGTTGCGTATCAGAGCAAGCAATTGGAATGTACTGAGCATTTAGGACTTGCCTGCTGTTAAGGTGGCACATCTTTCAACAGTACTACTCGGCTAAGATGGCACATCTTTAAGCTGAATGAGCATAACAGCGTGCGAGTTATGTGCGTGTGTACATGTGAAACTTGAGCTTATTGTGTATCAGAGCGAGCGATTAGAATGTACCAAGCATTAAAGACTAGCCTGCTGTTAAGATAGCACATCTTTCAAAAGTAGGACTCAGCTAAGATGGCACATCTTTAAGCTGAATGAGGATATGAGTGTGTGAGTAATGTACGTGTGTACATGTGAAACTTCAGCTTGTGTATCAGAGCAACCAACTGGAATGTACCGAGGATTTAGGACTAGCCTGCTGTTAAGTTGGCACATATTTCACAGTAAGACTCAACTTAGATGGTACATATTTAAGCTGAATGAGTATACGAATGTGAGAGTAATATGCGTGTGTACATGTGAAACTTCAGTTTGTAGTGTATCAGAGCGAGCGATTGGAATGTACCGAGCATTAAGGACAAGCCTGCTGTTAAGATGGTACATCTCTCAACAGTAAGACTCAGCTAAGATGGCACATCTTTAAGCTGAATGAGCATAAGAGTGTGTGAGTAGTGTACGTGTGTACATGTGAAACTTTAGCTTGTTGTGTATCAGAGCGAGCGAATGGAATGTACCGAGCATTTAGGACTAGCCCGCTGTTAAGATGGCACTTCTTTCAACAGTAAGACTCAGCTAAGATCGCACATTTTTAAGCTGAATAAGCATAAGAATGTGTGAGTAATGTACGTGTGTACATGTGAAAATTCAGCTTGTTGTGGAGCGAGCAATTGGAATGTTCTGAGCATTTAGGACTAGCATGCTGTTAAGATGGCAAATCTTTCAACAGTGAGACTCTGCTAAGATGGCTCATCTTTAAGCTGAATGAGCATAAGAATGTGTGAGTAATGTACGTGTGTACATGTGAAACTTCAGCTAGTAGTGTATCAGAGTAAGCGATTGGAATGCATCGAGCATTTAGGACTAGCCTGCTGTTAAGATGGCACATCTTTCCATAGTAAAGCTCAGCTAAGATGGCACATCTTTAAACTGAATGAGCATAAGAATGTATGAGTAATGTACGTGTGTACATGTGAAACTTCAGCTTGTGTATCAGAGCGAGCATTTAGGACAAGCCTGCTGTTAAGATGGCATATCTTTCAACAGTAAGACTCAGCTAAGATGGCACATCTTTAAACTGAATGAGCATAAGAATGTATGAGTAACGTACGTGTGTACATGTGAAACTTCAGCTTGTTGTGTATCAGAGCGTGCGATTGGAATGCGAGCGTGCGATTGGAATGCTTCGAGCATTTAGGACTAGCCTGCTGTTAAGATGGCACAACTTTCAACAGTAAGATTCAGCTAAGATGACACATCTTTAAGCTGAATGAGCATAAGAGTGTTTGAGTAATGTACGTGTGTACATGAGAAACTTCAGCTTGTTGTGTATCAGAGCGAGTGATTGGAATGTATCGAGCATTTAGGTCTAGCCTGCTGTTAAGAAGGCACATCTTTCAACAGTAAGACGATGGCACATTTTTAAGCTGAATGAGCATAAGAATTTTTGAGTAATGTACGTGTGTACATGTAAAACTTCAGCTTGTTGTGTATCAGACTGAGTGATTGGAATGTATCGAGCATTAGGACTAGCCTGCTGTTAAGATGGCACAACAGTAAGATTCAGCTAAGATGGCACATCTTTAAGCTGAATGAGCATAATAGTGTGTGAGTAATGTACATGTGAAACTTCAACTTGTTTTGTATCAGAGTGGGCAATTGGATAATACCGAGCATTTAGGACAATCCTGCTGTTAAGATGGCACTTCGTTTAACTCTAAGACTCAGCTAAGATGGCACACCTTTAAGCTGAATGAACATAAGAATGTGAGAGTAATATACGTGTGTACATGTGAAACTTCAGCTTGTTGTGGAGCGAGTGATTGGAATGTACTGAGTGTTTAGGACTAGCCTGCTGTTAAAATGGCACATCATTCAACAGTAAGACTCAGCTAAGATGGCTCATCTTTAAGCTGAATGAGCATAAGAATTTGTGAGTAATGTACGTGTGTACATGTAAAACTTCAGCTTCAGAGTGAGCGATTGGAATGTATCGAGCATTTAGGACTAGCCTGCTGTTAAGATGGTACATCTTTAATCTGAATGAGCATAATAGTGTGTGAGTATTGTACGTGTGTACATGTGAAACTTCTGCTTGTTGTGGAGCGAGTGGTTGGAATGTACTCAGCATTTAGGACTAGCCCGCTGTTAAGATGGCACATCTTTCAACGGCTAAGATGGCACATCTTTAAGCTGAATGAGCATTAGAGTGTGTGAGTATTTACGTGTGTACATGTGAAACTTCAGCTTGTTGAGGAGTGAGCGATTGGAATGTACTGAGCATTTAGGACTAGCCTGCTGTTAAACTGGCACATCTTTCAATAGTAAGACTGCTTGTGTATCGGAGCGAGCGATTGGAATGTTCCTAGCATTCTAGTGACTAGTAAGATGGCACATCTTTAAGTTGAAAGGTTATGAGTGTGTGAGCAATAGGCTCGTGTACATGAGTTTCGTTGGCTATGGGGAAGTATTTGGAACACATTCCTCCATACCAAAAGTACCTAGTATTGATGAATGTCCATCTCATCGTATAAAAACTTGCATATGTAAGTTGTTATATGCATCAATTATTATTATAGAATCAGTTCATGGCTACTATGAATGTCGTTGGAAGTAGAGAGAGCTGAAAAAGTGCTGAAGAGGAAAATGAAAAGCAGGAAGCATTCTAGTTTTAGCTGTGATTGACTAACTACACCAACTGAGTGGATGTAGTAGTCGGTGGCGGGCCATGTGGTCTGATGGGACAGACGGATCATAGAGACGGAGTCACACGATGGACAATACTGGATAAAACAGAGTAACTAGACGGACTCAGCACAGATCAGATAGCGGACTCAGTGAAATTGTCCGTAAAAAGTGGTCCCAATACGGGCGACAATGGTACTTGTTATCCTGGACATCGGAGATTCCGTTCAAAGCTCGTCTATTCAGCGAACGCGGACATCGTTCTCCCTGTATACGTGCGCAGTTCACGTGGCTACGTTTTACAGTGTGTGTGTATTAGAGCAAGCAATTGGAATGTACTGAGCATTTAGGACTGGCCTGCTGTTAAGATGGCACATCTTTTAACAGAAAAATTCAGTTTAGATGGCACATCACTAAGCTGATAGGGTATAAGTGTGTGTGAGTAATGTGTGTGTGGAAATGTGAAACTTCAGCTTGTTACATATCAGAGCGAGCAATTAGAATGTACCGAACATTAAGGACTAGCCTGCTGTTAAGATAACACATCTAGCAACGGTAAGACTCAGCTATGACAGCACACCTTAAAGCTGAATGAGCATAAGAGTGTGTGAGTAATGTACGTGCGTACATAATAATATTATGAAACTTCAGCTTGTTGTGTATCAGAGGGAGCAATTGGAATGTACTAAGCATTTAATACTCGCGTGCTGTTAAGATAGCCCATCTTTCAACAGTAAGACTCAACAAAGATGGCACATCTTTAATCTGAATGAGCATAAGAGTGTGTGAGTAATGTGCGTGTGTACATAATTTATGAAACTTGAGATTTTTGTGTATCAGAGCGAGAAATTTGAATGTACCGAGCATCTATGTCTAGCCTGCTGTTAAGATGGCCCTTTTATCAACAGTTTGATTCGGCTAAGATGGCACATCTTTGAACTGAATCAGTAAAAGAGTTTGTGAGTAATCTACGTACGTACATGTGAAACTTCAGCTTGTTGTGCATCAGAGTGAGTGATTGGAATGTCCTGAGCATACAAGAAAAGCCTGCTGTTAAGATGGCACATCTTTCAACAGTAGGACCCATCTTAGATGGCACATCTTCAAGCTGAACGTGCATAAGAGTGTGTGAGTGATGTACGTGCGTACATGTGAAACTTCAGCTTCAAGGTTGTGTATCAGAGCGAGCGATTGGAATGTACCGAGCATTTAGGACTAGCCTTCTGTTTAGGTGGCATATATTTCATCTGTAAAAGTCAGCTAACATTGCACATCTTTAAGCTGAGAGGGTATAAGCGAGTGAGAATAACGTGCTTGTCAAAACTGATTTGGTTGTAGTTGAATAACACTATCACTATGTGGTTCAAAGGGCACGTGTCCAGCAACAAACTGAGAACACCGACATGTACGCGGATTTGTGAGCGGACAAGTATACAATAGTATCTGATCCCCTAAGATTCTTAGGGTAACGGAGCATGCGCAGACAGTGTGTACAAGGCCCTTTCTCCTCCCTTCAATGAGCCTGGGGACGACGCTACCACACAACCAGCTGAAGTTTCACATGCACACACACACAATACTCACACACTCTTATACCATTTCAGCTTAAAGATGTGTCATATTAGCTGAGTCTTACTGTTGAAGAATGTGCCATCTTAACAGCTGGCTAGTCACACAGACGTTTGGTAAACTCCAATTTTTGTGAAATATCGTTGCCTATGTGCCCTTCAAGCGATCGCGAAAGGTGACGATGTTAAAAAGGACTGGCGAAGAAGCTGACTATGCTGCCTCTTGTTACTGAAATCGTTTTTAAGGCCAAGTTGGACAGCCGTACGGGAGAGTGATTTCTTGGCTCTTTCTCTTAACATACGATCGGTAATGATAGTCTAGAAGTAGTTCCTATCCTTGAAAAGCCTGAAACTTGGGCTGTATACACAGGAGAAAATGGGTGCTAATACGTGTACCGTCCGTGCCCGTAAGTTCCGCGCATACGGTGCAAATACAGTAACAGCACGGATCGTTCCGACGGTCTCGTCAAACACCGTAGTGGGAACAAAATTTACACGACCAAAGCACGGAACCGTTCAATCTTCCGTCGTTGTCCGTCTCACCTACCGTATATGTACCGTCCCACACACCGTCTCGGTGCTTGTCAAACCATGCATAGGCCCGTCCAAAGCTGTACCAACGGCGACCGTTCTACGATCCGTTATACATGTACTGCGGCACGTTCACGCTGTACCGTATATATAAACTCCGCCCAATGAAATAAATCACATGAATAATAAATTAGTAAAGAAGTGAACGATCGAGAAAACAAGGCAAGGCAAATACAAAAAAAAGAGATACGTACACATAGCTATTTATACAAAAAATGTAGCTATACATAGAATATACAAGATGAAAAGGACTAACTAAAGAGTAGTTGACATAACCAGTGTGGAACCCCTCTAAATTAACATATGGCATGCATTTTCCCTGTGATAGCTTGTGTATGTTCAACGTTCAAGACTGCTCCGTATTCTTACTCCGCACAGCTTCTCGGTATACTTAGCCACGTGTTGGCAAAAGTATCCGATAAGTCTTACGGCGAATTTTACAGAGAAACTTGGCGCATGCGCATTCAGTGTGTATCAGGCCCCTTCTCCTCCCCTCAAAGGGCCTGGGGACGAGGCTAGTTATGTTGTAGAGCGAGAAGATCAAATGTTCCGAGCATTGAGGTGCATAACCAGCTGTTGAGATGGCTCATCTTTCAATAGTAAGACTCACCTAAGATGGCACATCCTTATACTGAAAGTGCATGGGCGTCGGAAGCATATAGAGAGTGGGGGGCTCTTGAATACAGTAAGTGCACGCAAAGCACGCGCAAAATTTTAGAGACCACGCCCGGGACACACCCCTACGGTATGCTAGCGCGATCCGCGTAGTTCAGTCTTGTGAACATGCAAAACTAAGCTAGCGCAAAGCAAGGTGAAATACATTGTTATAGATATGTACAAAATGTAATAAACTGTCCTGTTGCGATCGGCATGCGCTAGACTAGACGCGCACACGAACGCGCCTGCGCGCGCACGATCACACGATGCCTTAATGTAAAAAAAATACCAGACCACGCCTACCCTGAATGTAAAAAAGGGGGGGCATGGTCCCCCTGATCCCCCGGGTGCGATGCCTATGGAGTGTGTGAGTAAAGTGCGTGTGTACATGTGAAACTTCAGCTGTTGCGTATCAGAGCGGGCATTTGGAACGTACAGATTATTAAGGACTAGCCTGCTGTTAAGTTGGTACATCTTTCAACTGTAAGTGTCCGCTAAGTTGGCACATCTTTAAGCTGAACGAGCATAGGAATGTGTGAGTATTGTACGTGCGTACATGTGAAACCAGTTTGTTGCGTGTCAGAGCGAGCGATTGGAATGTACATGTACTTAGCATTTAGGATTAGCCTGCTGTTAAGATGACACATATTTCAACAGTAAGACTCAGCTAAGATTGGAATGTACTGAGCATTTAGGACTAGCGTGCTGTTAAGATGGCACATCTTTCATCAGTAAGACTCAGCTAAGATGGCACATCTTTAAGCTGAAAGAGCATAAAAGAGAGTGTGTGTAATGTACGTGGGTACGTGTGAATTATTGTGCATCAGAGCGAGTGATTGGACTGTATTAAGTATTAAGGACTAGCCTGCTGTTAAGATGACTCATCTTTCAACAGTAGGACTTAGCTATGATGGCACATCTTTAGCCTGAAAGAGCATAAGCGTTTGTGAGTAATGTGCGTGTGTACATTAGAAACTTCAGCTTGTTGTGTATCAGAGCGAGTGTACCGAGCATCTACTTCTAGCCTGCAGTTAAGATGGTATATTTTTCAATAGTAAGACTCAGCTAAGTTGGCACATTTTAAAGCTGAATGAGCATAAGAGTGTGTGAGTATGTGCGTGCATGTCACAGTGAAATTTCAGATTGTTGTGTATCAGAGCGAGCGAATGGAATGTACATGTATCATGCAATAAGGACTAGTCTGCTATGAAGATGACACGTCTTTCAACAGTAAGACTCAGCTAAGATGGTACATCTTTAAGCTGAATGAGCATAAGCGTGTGTGAGTAATGTACCTGCATACGTGCGAAAGTTGAGCATGTTGTGTATCAGAGCAAGAGATTGGAATGTACCGAGCATTTATGACTAGCCCGCTGTAATGATGGCACATCTTTCAACGGTAGGATTCTGCTAATGTAGCACATCTTTAAGCTGAAAGAGCATGAGTATTTTATGTGCGTACATGTGAAATTCCAGCCCGTTGTGTATAAGAGTGAGCGATTGGAAAGTACATGTACTGAGCATTGAGGACTAGCCTGCTGTTAAAATGGCACATCTTTAAACAGATTCAGCTAAAGTGACATCGCTCTCAGTTGCAGTGGCTGTATAGAAACAACGAAGATTCTTTTGTGGACAACTTAATGCTCGGTGTACAACTTGCCGACGTTTCGACTAGATGCTCTAGTCATCCTCAGGGCAAAAGTGAAGCGAGGTGCGAAATTGATGGCAATTTATAGGCGTGGCTCCTGAGCTTGCGCGCGCATGCGGTCCGGTGCAGAGGTCCAAGCACTAACGCAGTTGGCGCTAGCGCGGCTTGAGCTGACCCCGCCCCCTAACTTCTTCACGGTTGCGATCCAGCAGCCTGGCAACTCGTACCCCTCGTCGCGGTTGAGTCTGTTGTTGGTAGGGGTCTTCTGGATGTACAAGGCTTCCTTTACCCTGAGCTGGACAGGTCTACTGGCCCTGTCCAGCACCCTAGTGTCTTCCCAATTCACTTGATGTTGCTGATCCCACTGATGCTCTGCAATGGCAGACTTCCCTGTGTCCCCCTTGTTGCATGCATCCCTGTGTTCTTTAACTCGTGTCTCTAAGCGCCTCTGTGTTTCCCCAACATACACCTTACCACACTGGCAGGGGATCTGGTAGACCACACCTGCCAGTCGCACACTACTAAGATTGCACAACAATAGAGAAATACCCAAGAGCATATACAATAGGATTAGGCCAACTGGTTCATGCCCCCCTAGGATATATGGACTGCCCAAGATACACAAGCCACAAACCCCGCTTAGGCCCATTGTTTCATGCATAGGTGCCCCCTCATACAAGCTTTCCAAATACATTGCATCTGTTATTTCACCCCTGGCTGGGAGGACTACTTCACATGTTCTGAATTCCAGGCACTTCACAGGTGTCGTGAAGGAAGAACGTGTGGAGGCGGATGAGGCCCTCGTTAGCTTCGATGTCACCTCACTGTTCACCAACGTCCCTACAGAAGAAGCAGTGGAAGTCATACACAGGAAGCTCGCAGAAGAAGAGGATCTGGTGGAGAGGACCCCACTATCACCGGAGAGGATCGCAGAGCTCCTCCAGCTCTGTCTGAAATCCACCTACTTCAGCTACAATGGTGAGTTCTACGAGCAGAGGGAGGGGGCAGCCATGGGCTCCCCTGTCTCTGCAGTAGTTGCCAACCTGTACATGGAGTTCTTTGAGGAGCTGGCCCTGGAGTCGGCTCCTTCTAGACCTAGGTTTTGGAAGCGGTATGTGGATGACACATGCTGCATAATGCAGAGGGATGCTGTGGAGCCCCTGCTCCGCCATCTCAACGAGGTACGCCCCACCATCAAATTCACCATGGAGCTGGAGAAGGATGGCTCCCTTCCCTTCCTTGACACCAGCCTAACACGAAGGGAGGACGGGACTCTTAACGTAAACTGTCTTCAGAAAAACAG
>OZ220039.1:0-47112 GCA_964291365.2 Stappiaceae bacterium | reverse complement strand
GTCTAGTTTAAGCTGTTGAATCTGTTGTTGTTGAAGCTGTTGATTGTTGTAGGCTATTATATGCTATAGAGAGTTCTAGTTTTGTTCAAGCTGTTGAATCTGTTGTTGTTGAAGCTGTTGATTGTTGTAGGCTATTATGTGTAATAGAGAGCTCTAGTTTTGTTGAAGTTGTTGAATCTGTTGTTGAAGCTGTTGATTGTTGTAGGCTACATTATGTGCTTTAGAGAGCTCTAGTTTTGTTGAAGCAGTTGAATCTGTTGTTGAAGCTGTTGATTGTTGTAGGCTATTATGAGTTCTTGAGAGCTCTAGTTTTGTTGAAGCTGTTAAATCTGTTGTTGAAGCTGTTGATTGTTGAAGCTGTAGTTGTTGAATCCGTTTTTGAAGCTGTTGAATCAGTTGTTAAATCTGTTGATAACCATGCTGAAGTTGTTGATTGTCGTTGATGTTGAATCTGTTGTTGAAGCTGTTGATTGTTGGTAGTGTTGAAGCTGTTCAATCAGTTGATCTTGTTAGTACAATTAAAGCTGTTGATTGTGAGTCAGTCTATTTTGTGTAAGTGTAGGCTCGCCCCAATAATTCAATAGCTTCAATCACTATGTTGAAGCTGTTGAATTTGTTGTAGAAGCTGTTGATTGTTGTAAGCTATTATGTGCTCTAGAGAGCTCTAGGTTTGTTGAAGCTGTTGAATCTGTTGTTGTTAAAGCTGTTGATTGTTGTAGGCTATTATATGCTATAGAGAGCTCTAGTTTTGTTTAAGCTGTTGAATCTGTTGTTGAAGCTGTTGATTTTTGTAGGCTATTATATCTTATAGAGAGGTCTAGTTTTGTTTAAGCTGTCGAAACTGTTGTTGTTGAAGCTGCTGACTGTCATAGGCTATTACATGCTATAGAGAGCTCTAGTTTTGTTTAAGCTGTTGAATCTGTTGTTGTTGAAGCTGTTGATTGTTGTAGGCTATTATGTGCAATAGAGAGCTCTAGTTTTGTTGAAGCTGTTGATTGTTGTAGGTTATTATGTGCTCTAGAGAGCTCTACTTTTGTTTAAGCTGTTGAATCTGTTGTTGAAGCTGTTGATTTTTGTAGGCTATTATATCTTATAGAGAGGTCTAGTTTTGTTTAAGCTGTCGAAACTGTTGTTGTTGAAGCTGTTGATTGTCGTAGGCTATTACATGCTATAGAGAGCTCTAGTTTTGTTTAAGCTGTTGAATCTGTTGTTGTTGAAGCTGTTGATTGTTGTAGGCTATTATGTGCAATAGAGAGCTCTAGTTTTGTTGAAGCTGTTGAATCTGTTGTTGAAGCTGTTGATTGTTGTAGGTTATTATATCTTATAGAGAGGTCTAGTTTTGTTTAAGCTGTCGAATTTGTTGTTGTTGAAGCTGTTGATTGTTGGAGGCTATTACATGCTATAGACAGCTCTAGTTTTTTTTTAACTATTGAATCTGTTGTTGTTAAAGCTGTTGATTGTTGTAGGCTACATAATGTGCTTTAGAGAGCTCTAGTTTTGTTGAAGCTGTTGAATCTGTGGTTGAAGCTGTTGATTGTAGGCTATTATATGCTCTAGTGAGCTCTAGTTTTGTTGAAGCTGTTGATTGTTGTAGGCTGTTAAGTGCCCTAGTTTAATTGAAGCTGTTGAATCTGTTGTTGTTAAAGCTGTTGATTGTTGTAGGCGATTATGTGCTCTAATTTTATTAAAGCTGTTGAATCTATTTTTGTTGAAGAAGTTGATTGTTGTAGGCTATTAAGTGCAATAGAGAGCTCTAGTTTTGTTGAAGCTGTTGAATCTGTTGTTGTTGAAGCTGTTGATTGTTGTAGGCTATTATAAGCTATAGAGAGCTCTAGTTTTGTTTAAGCTGTTGAATCTGTTGTTGAAGCTGATGATTGTTGTAGGCTATTATATGTTATAGAGAGCTCTAGTTTTATTTAAGCTGTCGAATCTGTTGTTGAAATTGTTGATTGTTGTAGGCTATTATATGTTATAGAGAGGTCTAGTTTTGTTTAAGCTGTCGAATCTGTTGTTGTTGAAGCAGTTGATTGTTGTAGGCTAATATATGCTATAGAGAGCTCTAGTTTTGTTCAAGCTGTTGAATCTGTTGTTGAAGCTGTTGATTGTTGTAGGCTATAATATGCTATAAAGAGCTCTAGTTTTGTTGAAGTTGTTGAATCTGTTGTTGTTGAAGCTGTTGATTGCTGTAGGCTACATTATGTGCTTTAGAGAGCTCTAGTTTTGTTGAAGCACTTGAATCGGTTGTTGAAGCTGTTGACTGTGTAGGCTATTATGAGCTCTTGAGAGCTCTAGTTTTGTTGAAGCTGTTGATTGTTGAAGCTGTAGTTGTTGAATCTGTTTCTGAAGCTGTTGATTGTTGAAGCTGTTGAATCAGTTGTTAAATCTGTTGATAACCATGTTGAAGTTGTTGATTGTTGTTGATGTTGAATCCGTTGTTGTTGAAGCTGTTGATTGTTGGTAGTGTTGAAGCTGTTCAATCAGTTGATCTTGTTAGTACAATTAAAGCTGTTGATTGTGAGTACAGTCTATTTTGTGTAAGTGTAGGCTCGCTCCAATAAATCAATAGCTTCAATCACTATGTTGGAGCTGTTGAATTTGTTGTAGAAGCTGTTGATTGTTGTAAGCTATTATGTGCTCTAGAGAGCTCTAGTTTTGTTGAAGCTGTTGAATCTATTTCTGTTAAAGCTGTTGATCGCTGTAGGCTATTATGTGCTCTAGTTTAATTGATGCTGTTGAATCTGTTGTTGAAGAAGTTGATTGTTGTAGGCTATTATGTGCAATAGAGAGCTCTAGTTTTGTTGAAGCTGTTGAATCTGTTGTTGTTGAAGCTATTGATTGTTGTAGGCTATTATATGCTATAGAGAGCTCTAGTTTTGTTTAAGCTGTTGAATCTGTTGTTGAAGCTGTTGATTGTTGTAGGCTATTATATGTTATAGAGAGCTCTAGTTTTGTTTAAGCTGTCGAATCTGTTGTTGAAATTGTTGATTGTTGTAGGCTATTATATGTTATAGAGAGGTCTAGTTTTGCTTAAGCTGTCGAATCTGTTGTTGAAGTAGTTGATTGTGGTAGGCTATTATATGCTATAGAGAGCTCTAGTTTTGTTTAAGCTGTCGAATCTGTTGTTATTGAAGCTGTTGATTGTTGTAGGCTACATTATGTGCTTTAGAGAGCTCTAGTTTTGTTTTGAAGCTGTTGAATCAGTTGTTGAATCTGTTGATAACCATGTTGAAGTTGTTGATTGTCGTTGATGTTGAAACTGTTGTTGTTGAAGCTGTTGATTGTTGGTAGTGTTGAAGCTGTTCAATCAGTTGATCTTGTTAGTACAATTAAAGCTGTTGATTGTGAGTACAGTCTATTTTGTGTAAGTGTAGGCTCGCCCCAATAAATCAATAGCTTCAATCACTATGTTGAAGCTGTTGAATTTGTTGTAGAAGCTGTTGATTGTTGTAAGCCATTATGTGCTCTAGAGAGCTCTAGTTTTGTTTAAGCTGTTGAATCTGTTGTTGAAGCTGTTGATTGTTGTAGGGTACTATATCTTATAGAGAGGTCTAGTTTTGTTTAAGCTGTCGAATTTGTTGTTGAACTTGTTGATTGTTGTAGGCTAGTACATGCTATAGACAGCTCTAGTTTTGTTTAAGCTGTTGAATCTGTTGTTGTTGAAGCTGTTGATTGTTATAGGCTACATAATGTGCTTTAGAGAGCTCTAGTTTTGTTGAAGCTGTTGAATCTGTGGTTGAAGCTGTTGATTGTAGGCTATTATATGCTCTAGTGAGCTCTAGTTTTGTTGAAGCTGTTGATTGTTGTAGGCTAGATTATGTGCTTTAGAGAGCTCTAGTTTTGTTGAAGCTGTTGAATCTGCGGTTGAAGCTGTTGATTGTAGGCTATTATATTCTCTAGTGAGCTCTAGTTTTGTTGAAGCTGTTGATTGTTGTAGGCTATTAAGTGCCCTAGTTTAATTGAAGCTGTTGAATCTGTTGTTGTTAAAGCTGTTGATTGTTGTAGGCTATTATGTGCTCTATTTTTATTTAAGCTGTTGAATCTATTTTTGTTGAAGAAGTTGATTATTGTAGGCTATTATGTGCAATAGAGAGCTCTAGTTTTGTTGAAGCTGATGAATCTGTTGTTGTTGAAGCTGTTGATTGTTGTAGGCTATTATATGCTATAGAGAGCTCTAGTTTTGTTTAAGCTGTTGAATCTGTTGTTGAAGCTGTTGATTGTTGTAGACTATTATATGTTATAGAGAGCTCTAGTTTTGTTTAAGCTGTCGAATCTGTTGTTGAAATTGTTGATTGTTGTAGGCTATTATATATTATAGAGAGGTCTTGTTTTGTTTAAGCTGTCGAAACTTTTGTTGAAGTAGTTGATTGTTGTAGGCTATTATATGCTATAGAGAGCTCTAGTTTTGTTTAAGCTGTCGAATCTGTTGTTGAAGCTGTTGATTGTTGTAGGCTATTATGTGCAATAGAGAGCTCTAATTTTGTTGAAGCTGTTCAATCTGTTGTTGAAGCTGTTGATTGTAGTAGGCTATTATATCTTATAGAGAGGTCTAGTTTAAGCTGTTGAATCTGTTGTTGTTGAAGCTGTTGATTGTTGTAGGCTATTATATGCTATAGAGAGTTCTAGTTTTGTTCAAGCTGTTGAATCTGTTGTTGTTGAAGCTGTTGATTGTTGTAGGCTATTATGTGTAATAGAGAGCTCTAGTTTTGTTGAAGTTGTTGAATCTGTTGTTGAAGCTGTTGATTGTTGTAGGCTACATTATGTGCTTTAGAGAGCTCTAGTTTTGTTGAAGCAGTTGAATCTGTTGTTGAAGCTGTTGATTGTTGTAGGCTATTATGAGTTCTTGAGAGCTCTAGTTTTGTTGAAGCTGTTAAATCTGTTGTTGAAGCTGTTGATTGTTGAAGCTGTAGTTGTTGAATCCGTTTTTGAAGCTGTTGAATCAGTTGTTAAATCTGTTGATAACCATGCTGAAGTTGTTGATTGTCGTTGATGTTGAATCTGTTGTTGAAGCTGTTGATTGTTGGTAGTGTTGAAGCTGTTCAATCAGTTGATCTTGTTAGTACAATTAAAGCTGTTGATTGTGAGTCAGTCTATTTTGTGTAAGTGTAGGCTCGCCCCAATAATTCAATAGCTTCAATCACTATGTTGAAGCTGTTGAATTTGTTGTAGAAGCTGTTGATTGTTGTAAGCTATTATGTGCTCTAGAGAGCTCTAGGTTTGTTGAAGCTGTTGAATCTGTTGTTGTTAAAGCTGTTGATTGTTGTAGGCTATTATATGCTATAGAGAGCTCTAGTTTTGTTTAAGCTGTTGAATCTGTTGTTGAAGCTGTTGATTTTTGTAGGCTATTATATCTTATAGAGAGGTCTAGTTTTGTTTAAG
This sequence comes from Stappiaceae bacterium, assembly GCA_964291365.2. Taxonomy (GTDB): domain Bacteria; phylum Pseudomonadota; class Alphaproteobacteria; order Rhizobiales; family Stappiaceae; genus JBDWFY01. Next base: position 41,736 of record OZ220039.1, on the reverse strand, counting down.
CTGTCGAAACTGTTGTTGTTGAAGCTGCTGACTGTCATAGGCTATTACATGCTATAGAGAGCTCTAGTTTTGTTTAAGCTGTTGAATCTGTTGTTGTTGAAGCTGTTGATTGTTGTAGGCTATTATGTGCAATAGAGAGCTCTAGTTTTGTTGAAGCTGTTGATTGTTGTAGGTTATTATGTGCTCTAGAGAGCTCTACTTTTGTTTAAGCTGTTGAATCTGTTGTTGAAGCTGTTGATTTTTGTAGGCTATTATATCTTATAGAGAGGTCTAGTTTTGTTTAAGCTGTCGAAACTGTTGTTGTTGAAGCTGTTGATTGTCGTAGGCTATTACATGCTATAGAGAGCTCTAGTTTTGTTTAAGCTGTTGAATCTGTTGTTGTTGAAGCTGTTGATTGTTGTAGGCTATTATGTGCAATAGAGAGCTCTAGTTTTGTTGAAGCTGTTGAATCTGTTGTTGAAGCTGTTGATTGTTGTAGGTTATTATATCTTATAGAGAGGTCTAGTTTTGTTTAAGCTGTCGAATTTGTTGTTGTTGAAGCTGTTGATTGTTGGAGGCTATTACATGCTATAGACAGCTCTAGTTTTTTTTTAACTATTGAATCTGTTGTTGTTAAAGCTGTTGATTGTTGTAGGCTACATAATGTGCTTTAGAGAGCTCTAGTTTTGTTGAAGCTGTTGAATCTGTGGTTGAAGCTGTTGATTGTAGGCTATTATATGCTCTAGTGAGCTCTAGTTTTGTTGAAGCTGTTGATTGTTGTAGGCTGTTAAGTGCCCTAGTTTAATTGAAGCTGTTGAATCTGTTGTTGTTAAAGCTGTTGATTGTTGTAGGCGATTATGTGCTCTAATTTTATTAAAGCTGTTGAATCTATTTTTGTTGAAGAAGTTGATTGTTGTAGGCTATTAAGTGCAATAGAGAGCTCTAGTTTTGTTGAAGCTGTTGAATCTGTTGTTGTTGAAGCTGTTGATTGTTGTAGGCTATTATAAGCTATAGAGAGCTCTAGTTTTGTTTAAGCTGTTGAATCTGTTGTTGAAGCTGATGATTGTTGTAGGCTATTATATGTTATAGAGAGCTCTAGTTTTATTTAAGCTGTCGAATCTGTTGTTGAAATTGTTGATTGTTGTAGGCTATTATATGTTATAGAGAGGTCTAGTTTTGTTTAAGCTGTCGAATCTGTTGTTGTTGAAGCAGTTGATTGTTGTAGGCTAATATATGCTATAGAGAGCTCTAGTTTTGTTCAAGCTGTTGAATCTGTTGTTGAAGCTGTTGATTGTTGTAGGCTATAATATGCTATAAAGAGCTCTAGTTTTGTTGAAGTTGTTGAATCTGTTGTTGTTGAAGCTGTTGATTGCTGTAGGCTACATTATGTGCTTTAGAGAGCTCTAGTTTTGTTGAAGCACTTGAATCGGTTGTTGAAGCTGTTGACTGTGTAGGCTATTATGAGCTCTTGAGAGCTCTAGTTTTGTTGAAGCTGTTGATTGTTGAAGCTGTAGTTGTTGAATCTGTTTCTGAAGCTGTTGATTGTTGAAGCTGTTGAATCAGTTGTTAAATCTGTTGATAACCATGTTGAAGTTGTTGATTGTTGTTGATGTTGAATCCGTTGTTGTTGAAGCTGTTGATTGTTGGTAGTGTTGAAGCTGTTCAATCAGTTGATCTTGTTAGTACAATTAAAGCTGTTGATTGTGAGTACAGTCTATTTTGTGTAAGTGTAGGCTCGCTCCAATAAATCAATAGCTTCAATCACTATGTTGGAGCTGTTGAATTTGTTGTAGAAGCTGTTGATTGTTGTAAGCTATTATGTGCTCTAGAGAGCTCTAGTTTTGTTGAAGCTGTTGAATCTATTTCTGTTAAAGCTGTTGATCGCTGTAGGCTATTATGTGCTCTAGTTTAATTGATGCTGTTGAATCTGTTGTTGAAGAAGTTGATTGTTGTAGGCTATTATGTGCAATAGAGAGCTCTAGTTTTGTTGAAGCTGTTGAATCTGTTGTTGTTGAAGCTATTGATTGTTGTAGGCTATTATATGCTATAGAGAGCTCTAGTTTTGTTTAAGCTGTTGAATCTGTTGTTGAAGCTGTTGATTGTTGTAGGCTATTATATGTTATAGAGAGCTCTAGTTTTGTTTAAGCTGTCGAATCTGTTGTTGAAATTGTTGATTGTTGTAGGCTATTATATGTTATAGAGAGGTCTAGTTTTGCTTAAGCTGTCGAATCTGTTGTTGAAGTAGTTGATTGTGGTAGGCTATTATATGCTATAGAGAGCTCTAGTTTTGTTTAAGCTGTCGAATCTGTTGTTATTGAAGCTGTTGATTGTTGTAGGCTACATTATGTGCTTTAGAGAGCTCTAGTTTTGTTGAAGCAGTTGAATCTGTTGTTGAAGCTGTTGATTGTTGTAGGCTACATTATGTGCTTTAGAGAGCTCTAGTTTTGTTGAAGCAGTTGAATCTGTTGTTGAAGCTGTTGATTGTTGTAGGCTATTATGAGCTCTTGAGAGCTCTAGTTTTGTTGAAGCTGTTAAATCTGTTGTTGAAGCTGTTGATTGTTGAAGCTGTAGTTGTTGAATCTGTTTTTGAAGCTGTTGAATCAGTTGTTGAATCTGTTGATAACCATGTTGAAGTTGTTGATTGTCGTTGATGTTGAAACTGTTGTTGTTGAAGCTGTTGATTGTTGGTAGTGTTGAAGCTGTTCAATCAGTTGATCTTGTTAGTACAATTAAAGCTGTTGATTGTGAGTACAGTCTATTTTGTGTAAGTGTAGGCTCGCCCCAATAAATCAATAGCTTCAATCACTATGTTGAAGCTGTTGAATTTGTTGTAGAAGCTGTTGATTGTTGTAAGCCATTATGTGCTCTAGAGAGCTCTAGTTTTGTTTAAGCTGTTGAATCTGTTGTTGAAGCTGTTGATTGTTGTAGGGTACTATATCTTATAGAGAGGTCTAGTTTTGTTTAAGCTGTCGAATTTGTTGTTGAACTTGTTGATTGTTGTAGGCTAGTACATGCTATAGACAGCTCTAGTTTTGTTTAAGCTGTTGAATCTGTTGTTGTTGAAGCTGTTGATTGTTATAGGCTACATAATGTGCTTTAGAGAGCTCTAGTTTTGTTGAAGCTGTTGAATCTGTGGTTGAAGCTGTTGATTGTAGGCTATTATATGCTCTAGTGAGCTCTAGTTTTGTTGAAGCTGTTGATTGTTGTAGGCTAGATTATGTGCTTTAGAGAGCTCTAGTTTTGTTGAAGCTGTTGAATCTGCGGTTGAAGCTGTTGATTGTAGGCTATTATATTCTCTAGTGAGCTCTAGTTTTGTTGAAGCTGTTGATTGTTGTAGGCTATTAAGTGCCCTAGTTTAATTGAAGCTGTTGAATCTGTTGTTGTTAAAGCTGTTGATTGTTGTAGGCTATTATGTGCTCTATTTTTATTTAAGCTGTTGAATCTATTTTTGTTGAAGAAGTTGATTATTGTAGGCTATTATGTGCAATAGAGAGCTCTAGTTTTGTTGAAGCTGATGAATCTGTTGTTGTTGAAGCTGTTGATTGTTGTAGGCTATTATATGCTATAGAGAGCTCTAGTTTTGTTTAAGCTGTTGAATCTGTTGTTGAAGCTGTTGATTGTTGTAGACTATTATATGTTATAGAGAGCTCTAGTTTTGTTTAAGCTGTCGAATCTGTTGTTGAAATTGTTGATTGTTGTAGGCTATTATATATTATAGAGAGGTCTTGTTTTGTTTAAGCTGTCGAAACTTTTGTTGAAGTAGTTGATTGTTGTAGGCTATTATATGCTATAGAGAGCTCTAGTTTTGTTTAAGCTGTCGAATCTGTTGTTGAAGCTGTTGATTGTTGTAGGCTATTATGTGCAATAGAGAGCTCTAATTTTGTTGAAGCTGTTCAATCTGTTGTTGAAGCTGTTGATTGTAGTAGGCTATTATATCTTATAGAGAGGTCTAGTTTAAGCTGTTGAATCTGTTGTTGTTGAAGCTGTTGATTGTTGTAGGCTATTATATGCTATAGAGAGTTCTAGTTTTGTTCAAGCTGTTGAATCTGTTGTTGTTGAAGCTGTTGATTGTTGTAGGCTATTATGTGTAATAGAGAGCTCTAGTTTTGTTGAAGTTGTTGAATCTGTTGTTGAAGCTGTTGATTGTTGTAGGCTACATTATGTGCTTTAGAGAGCTCTAGTTTTGTTGAAGCAGTTGAATCTGTTGTTGAAGCTGTTGATTGTTGTAGGCTATTATGAGTTCTTGAGAGCTCTAGTTTTGTTGAAGCTGTTAAATCTGTTGTTGAAGCTGTTGATTGTTGAAGCTGTAGTTGTTGAATCCGTTTTTGAAGCTGTTGAATCAGTTGTTAAATCTGTTGATAACCATGCTGAAGTTGTTGATTGTCGTTGATGTTGAATCTGTTGTTGAAGCTGTTGATTGTTGGTAGTGTTGAAGCTGTTCAATCAGTTGATCTTGTTAGTACAATTAAAGCTGTTGATTGTGAGTCAGTCTATTTTGTGTAAGTGTAGGCTCGCCCCAATAATTCAATAGCTTCAATCACTATGTTGAAGCTGTTGAATTTGTTGTAGAAGCTGTTGATTGTTGTAAGCTATTATGTGCTCTAGAGAGCTCTAGGTTTGTTGAAGCTGTTGAATCTGTTGTTGTTAAAGCTGTTGATTGTTGTAGGCTATTATATGCTATAGAGAGCTCTAGTTTTGTTTAAGCTGTTGAATCTGTTGTTGAAGCTGTTGATTTTTGTAGGCTATTATATCTTATAGAGAGGTCTAGTTTTGTTTAAGCTGTCGAAACTGTTGTTGTTGAAGCTGCTGACTGTCATAGGCTATTACATGCTATAGAGAGCTCTAGTTTTGTTTAAGCTGTTGAATCTGTTGTTGTTGAAGCTGTTGATTGTTGTAGGCTATTATGTGCAATAGAGAGCTCTAGTTTTGTTGAAGCTGTTGATTGTTGTAGGTTATTATGTGCTCTAGAGAGCTCTACTTTTGTTTAAGCTGTTGAATCTGTTGTTGAAGCTGTTGATTTTTGTAGGCTATTATATCTTATAGAGAGGTCTAGTTTTGTTTAAGCTGTCGAAACTGTTGTTGTTGAAGCTGTTGATTGTCGTAGGCTATTACATGCTATAGAGAGCTCTAGTTTTGTTTAAGCTGTTGAATCTGTTGTTGTTGAAGCTGTTGATTGTTGTAGGCTATTATGTGCAATAGAGAGCTCTAGTTTTGTTGAAGCTGTTGAATCTGTTGTTGAAGCTGTTGATTGTTGTAGGTTATTATATCTTATAGAGAGGTCTAGTTTTGTTTAAGCTGTCGAATTTGTTGTTGTTGAAGCTGTTGATTGTTGGAGGCTATTACATGCTATAGACAGCTCTAGTTTTTTTTTAACTATTGAATCTGTTGTTGTTAAAGCTGTTGATTGTTGTAGGCTACATAATGTGCTTTAGAGAGCTCTAGTTTTGTTGAAGCTGTTGAATCTGTGGTTGAAGCTGTTGATTGTAGGCTATTATATGCTCTAGTGAGCTCTAGTTTTGTTGAAGCTGTTGATTGTTGTAGGCTGTTAAGTGCCCTAGTTTAATTGAAGCTGTTGAATCTGTTGTTGTTAAAGCTGTTGATTGTTGTAGGCGATTATGTGCTCTAATTTTATTAAAGCTGTTGAATCTATTTTTGTTGAAGAAGTTGATTGTTGTAGGCTATTAAGTGCAATAGAGAGCTCTAGTTTTGTTGAAGCTGTTGAATCTGTTGTTGTTGAAGCTGTTGATTGTTGTAGGCTATTATAAGCTATAGAGAGCTCTAGTTTTGTTTAAGCTGTTGAATCTGTTGTTGAAGCTGATGATTGTTGTAGGCTATTATATGTTATAGAGAGCTCTAGTTTTATTTAAGCTGTCGAATCTGTTGTTGAAATTGTTGATTGTTGTAGGCTATTATATGTTATAGAGAGGTCTAGTTTTGTTTAAGCTGTCGAATCTGTTGTTGTTGAAGCAGTTGATTGTTGTAGGCTAATATATGCTATAGAGAGCTCTAGTTTTGTTCAAGCTGTTGAATCTGTTGTTGAAGCTGTTGATTGTTGTAGGCTATAATATGCTATAAAGAGCTCTAGTTTTGTTGAAGTTGTTGAATCTGTTGTTGTTGAAGCTGTTGATTGCTGTAGGCTACATTATGTGCTTTAGAGAGCTCTAGTTTTGTTGAAGCACTTGAATCGGTTGTTGAAGCTGTTGACTGTGTAGGCTATTATGAGCTCTTGAGAGCTCTAGTTTTGTTGAAGCTGTTGATTGTTGAAGCTGTAGTTGTTGAATCTGTTTCTGAAGCTGTTGATTGTTGAAGCTGTTGAATCAGTTGTTAAATCTGTTGATAACCATGTTGAAGTTGTTGATTGTTGTTGATGTTGAATCCGTTGTTGTTGAAGCTGTTGATTGTTGGTAGTGTTGAAGCTGTTCAATCAGTTGATCTTGTTAGTACAATTAAAGCTGTTGATTGTGAGTACAGTCTATTTTGTGTAAGTGTAGGCTCGCTCCAATAAATCAATAGCTTCAATCACTATGTTGGAGCTGTTGAATTTGTTGTAGAAGCTGTTGATTGTTGTAAGCTATTATGTGCTCTAGAGAGCTCTAGTTTTGTTGAAGCTGTTGAATCTATTTCTGTTAAAGCTGTTGATCGCTGTAGGCTATTATGTGCTCTAGTTTAATTGATGCTGTTGAATCTGTTGTTGAAGAAGTTGATTGTTGTAGGCTATTATGTGCAATAGAGAGCTCTAGTTTTGTTGAAGCTGTTGAATCTGTTGTTGTTGAAGCTATTGATTGTTGTAGGCTATTATATGCTATAGAGAGCTCTAGTTTTGTTTAAGCTGTTGAATCTGTTGTTGAAGCTGTTGATTGTTGTAGGCTATTATATGTTATAGAGAGCTCTAGTTTTGTTTAAGCTGTCGAATCTGTTGTTGAAATTGTTGATTGTTGTAGGCTATTATATGTTATAGAGAGGTCTAGTTTTGCTTAAGCTGTCGAATCTGTTGTTGAAGTAGTTGATTGTGGTAGGCTATTATATGCTATAGAGAGCTCTAGTTTTGTTTAAGCTGTCGAATCTGTTGTTATTGAAGCTGTTGATTGTTGTAGGCTATTATGTGCAACAGAGAGCTCTAATTTTGTTGAAGCTGTTGAATTAGTTGTTGAAGCTGTTGATTGTTGTAGGCTATTATATCTTATAGAGAGGTCTAGTTTTGTTTAAGCTGTTGAATCTGTTGTTGTTGAAGCTGTTGATTGTTGTAGGCTATTATATGCTATAGAGAGCTCTAGTTTTGTTTAAGCTGTTGAATCTGTTGTTGAAGCTGTTGATTGTTGTAGGCTATTATATGTTATAGAGAGCTCTAGTTTTATTTAAGCTATCGAATCTGTTGTTGAAATTGTTGATTGTTGTAGGCTATTATATGTTATAGAGAGGTCTAGTTTTGTTTAAGCTGTCGAATCTGTTGTTGAAGTACTTGATTGTTGTAGGCTATTATATGCTATAGAGAGTTCTAGTTTTGTTTAAGCTGTCGAATCTGTTGTTGTTGAAGCTGTTGATTGTTGTAGGCTATTATGTGCAATAGAGAGCTCTAATTTTGTTGAAGCTGTTCAATCTGTTGTTGAAGCTGTTGATTGTTGTAGGCTATTATATCTTATAGAGAGGTCTAGTTTTGTTTAAGCTGTTGAATCTGTTGTTGTTGAAGCTGTTGATTGTTGTAGGCTATTATATGCTATAGAGAGCTCTAGTTTTGTTCAAGCTGTTGAATCTGTTGTTGTTGAAGCTGTTGATTGTTGTAGGCTATTATGTGTAATAGAGAGCTCTAATTTTGTTGAAGTTGTTGAATCTGTTGTTGAAGCTGTTGATTGTTGTAGGCTATATTATGTGCTTTAGAGAGCTCTAGTTTTGTTGAAGTAGTTGAATCTGTTGAAGCTGTTGAATGTTGTAGGTTATTATGTGCTCTAGAGAGCTCTAGTTTTGTTTAAGCTGTTGAATCTGTTGTTGAAGCTGTTGATTGTTGTAGGCTATTATATCTTATAGAGACGTCTAGTTTTGTTTAAGCTGTCGAATCTGTTGTTGTTGAAGCTGTTGATTGTTGTAGGCTATTATATGCTATAGACAGCTCTAGTTTTTTTTAAGCTGTTGAATCTGTTGTTGTTGAAGCTGTTGATTGTTGTAGGCTACATTATGTGCTTTAGAGAGCTCTAATTTTGTTGAAGCTGTTGAATCTGTGGTTGAAGCTGTTGATTGTAGGCTATTATATGCTCTAATGACCTCTAGTTTTGTTGAAGCTGTTGATTGTTGTAGGCTACATTATGTGCTTTAGAGAGCTCTAGTTTTGTTGAAGCTGTTGAATCTGTGGTTGAAGCTGTTGATTGTTGTAGGCTACATTATGTACTTTAGAGAGCTCTAGTTTTGTTGAAGCTGTTGAATCTGTTGTTGAAGCTGTTGATTGTAGGCTATTATATGCTCTAGTGAGCTCTAGTTTTGTTGAAGCTGTTGATTGTTGTAGGCTATTAAGTGCCCTAGTTTAATTGAAGCTGTTGAATCTGTTGTTGTTAAAGCTGTTGACTGTTGTAGGCTATTATGTGCTCTATTTTTATTAAAGCTGTTGAATCTATTTTTGTTGAAGAAGTTGATTGTTGTAGGCTATTATGTGCAATAGAGAACTCTAGTTTTGTTGAAGCTGTTGAATCTGTTGTTGTTGAAGCTGTTGATTGTTGTAGGCTATTATATGCTATAAGAGAGCTCTAGTTTTGTTTAAGCTGTTGAATCTGTTGTTGAAGCTGTTGATTGTTGTAGGATATTATATGTTATAGAGAGCTCTAGTTTTATTTAAGCTGTCGAATCTGTTGTTGAAATTGTTGATTGTTGTAGGCTATTATATGTTATAGAGAGGTCTAGTTTTGTTTAAGCTGTCGAATCTGTTGTTGAAGTAGTTGATTGTTGTAGGCTATTATATGCTATAGAGAGCTCTAGTTTTGTTTAAGCTGTCGAATCTGTTGTTGTTGAAAGTGTTGATTGTTGTAGGCTATTCTATGCTATAGGGAGCTCTAGTTTTGTTGAAGCTGTTAAATCTGTTGTTGTTCAAGCTGTTAATTGTTGTAGGCTATTATGTGTAATAGAGAGCTCTAGTTTTGTTGAAGTTGTTGAATCTGTTGTTGAAGCTGTTGATTGTTGTAGGCTACATTATGTGCTTTAGAGAGCTCTAGTTTTGTTGAAGCAGTTGAATCTGTTGTTGAAACTGTTGATTGTTGTAGGTCATTATGTGCTCTAGAGAGCTATAGTTTTGTTTAAGCTGTTGAATCTGTCGTTGAAGCTGTTGATTGTTGTAGGCTATTATATCTTGTAGAGAGGTCTAGTTTTGTTTAAGCTGTCGAATCTGTTGTTGTTGAAGCTGTTGATTGTTGTAGGCTATTACATGCTATAGACAGCTCTAGTTTTATTTAAGCAGTTGAATCTGTTGTTGTTGAAGCTGTTGATTATTGTAGGCTACATTACGTGCTTTAGAGAGCTCTAGTTTTGTTGAAGCTGTTGAATCTGTGGTTGAAGCTGTTGATTGTAGGCTATTATATGCTCTAGTGAGCTCTAGTTTTGTTTAAGCTGTTGATGGTTGTAGGTTACATTATGTGCTTTAGAGAGCTTTAGTTTTGTTGAAGCTGTTGAATCTGTGGTTGAAGCTGTTGATTGTAGGCTATTATATGCTCTAGTGAGCTCTAGTTTTGTTGAAGCCGTTGATTGTTGTAGGCTATTAAGTGCCCTAGTTTAATTGAAGCTGTTGAATCTGTTGTTAAAGCTGTTGATTGTTGTAGGCTATTATGTGCAATAGAGAGCTCTAATTTTGTTGAAGCTGTTCAATCTGTTGTTGAAGCTGTTGATTGTTGTAGGCTATTATATCTTATAGAGAGGTCTAGTTTGTTTAAGCTGTTGAATCTGTTGTTGTTGAAGCTGTTGATTGTTGTAGGCTATTATATGCTATAGAGAGCTCTAGTTTTGTTCAAGCTGTTGAATTTGTTGTTGTTGAAGTTGTTGATTGTTGTAGGCTATTATGTGTAATAGAGAGCTCTTGTTTTGTTGAAGTTGTTGAATCTGTTGTTGAAGCTGTTGATTGTTGTAGGCTACATTATGTGCTTTAGAGAGCTCTAGTTTTGTTGAAGCAGTTGAATCTGTTGTTGAAGCTGTTGACTGTTGTAGGCTGTTATGAGCTCTTGAGAGCTCTAGTTTTGTTGAAGCTGTTAAATCTGTTGTTGAAGCTGTTGATAGTTGAAGCTGTAGTTGTTGAATCTGTTTTTGAAGCTGTTGAATCAGTTGTTAAATCTGTTGATAACCATGTTGAAGTTGTTGATTGTCGTTGATGTTGAATCTGTTGTTGTTGAAGCTGTTGATTGTTGGTAGTGTTGAAGCTGTTCAATCAGTTGATCTTGTTAGTACAATTAAAGCTGTTGATTGTGAGTACAGTCTATTTTGTGTAAGTGTAGGCTTGTCCCAATAAATCAATAGCTTCAATCACTATGTTGAAGCTGTTGAATTTGTTGTAGAAGCTGTTGATTGTTGTAAGCTATTATGTACTCTAGAGAGCTCTAGTTTTGTTGAAGCTGTTGAATCTGTTGTTGTTAAAGCTGTTGATTGTTGTAGGCTATTATATGCTATAGAGAGCTCTAGTTTTGTTTAAGCTGTTGAATCTGTTGTTGAAGCTGTTGATTTTTGTAGGCTATTATATCTTATAGAGAGGTCTAGTTTTGTTTAAGCTGTCGAAACTGTTGTTGTTGAAGCTGCTGATTGTCGTAGGCTATTACATGCTATAGAGAGCTCTAGTTTTGTTTAAGCTGTTGAATCTGTTGTTGTTGAAGCTGTTGATTGTTGTAGGCTATTATGTGCAATAGAGAGCTCTAGTTTTGTTGAAGCTGTTGAATCTGTTGTTGAAGCTGTTGATTGTTGTAGGTTATTATGTGCTCTAGAGAGCTCTAGTTTTGTTTAAGCTGTTGAATCTGTTGTTGAAGCTGTTGATTTTTATAGGCTATTATATCTTATAGAGAGGTCTAGTTTTGTTTAAGCTGTCGAAACTGTTGTTGTTGAAGCTGTTGATTGTCGTAGGCTATTACATGCTATAGAGAGCTCTAGTTTTGTTTAAGCTGTAGAATCTGTTGTTGTTGAAGCTGTTGATTGTTGTAGGCTATTACATGCTATAGACAGCTCTAGTTTTTTTTAAGCTGTTGAATCTGTTGTTGTTGAAGCTGTTGATTGTTGTAGGCTACATTATTTGCTTTAGAGAGCTCTAGTTTTGTTGAAGCTGTTGAATCTGCGGTTGAAGCTGTTGATTGTAGGCAATTGTATGCTCTAGTGAGCTCTAGTTTTGTTGAAGCTGTTGATTGTTGTAGGCTATTAAGTGCCCTAGTTTAATTGAAGCTGTTGAATCTGTTGTTGTTAAAGCTGTTGATTGTTGTAGGCTATTATGTGCTCTATTTTTATTAAAGCTGTTGAATCTATTTTTGTGAAGAAGTTGATTGTTGTAGGCTATTATGTGCAATAGAGAGCTCTAGTTTAATTGAAGCTTTTGAATCTGTTGTTGTTAAAGCTGTTGATTGTTGTAGGCTATTATGTGCTCTATTTTTATTAAAGCTGTTGAATCTATTTTTGTGAAGAAGTTGATTGTTGTAGGCTATTATGTGCAATAGAGAGCTCTAGTTTTGTTGAAGCTGTTGAATCTGTTGTTGTTGAAGCTGTTGATTGTTGCAGGCTATTATATGCTATATAGAGAGCTCTAGTTTTGTCTAAGCTGTTGAATCTGTTGTTGAAGCTGTTGATTGTTGTAGGCTATTATATCTTATAGAGAGGTCTAGTTTTGCTTAAGCTGTTGAATCTGTTGTTGTTGAAGCTGTTGATTGTTGTAGGCTATTATATGCTATAGAGAGCTCTAGTTTTGTTTAAGCTGTTGAATCTGTTGTTGAAGCTGTTGATTGTTGTAGGCTATTATATCTTATAGAGAGGTCTAGTTTTGTTTAAGCTGTTGAATCTGTTGTTGTTGAAGCTGTTGATTGTTGTAGGCTATTATATGCTATAGAGAGCTCTAGTTTTGTTCAAGCTGTTGAATCTGTTGTTGTTGAAGCTGTTGATTGTTGTAGGCTATTATGTGTAATAGAGAGCTCTAGTTTTGTTGAAGTTGTTGAATCTGTTGTTGAAGCTGTTGATTGTTGTAGGCTACATTATGTGCTTTAGAGAGCTCTAGTTTTGTTGAAGCAGTTGAATCTGTTGTTGAAGCTGTTGATTGTTGTAGGTTATTATGTGCTCTAGAGAGCTCTAGTTTTGTTTAAGCTGTTGAATCTGTTGTTGAAGCTGTTGATTGTTGTAGGCTATTATATCTTATAGAGAGGTCTAGTTTTGTTTAAGCTGTTGAATCTGTTGTTGTTGAAGCTGTTGATTGTTGTAGGCTATTATATGCTATAGAGAGCTCTAGTTTTGTTCAAGCTGTTGAATCTGTTGTTGTTGAAGCTGTTGATTGTTGTAGGCTATTATGTGTAATAGAGAGCTCTAGTTTTGTTGAAGTTGTTGAATCTGTTGTTGAAGCTGTTGATTGTTGTAGGCTACATTATGTGCTTTAGAGAGCTCTAGTTTTGTTGAAGCAGTTGAATCTGTTGTTGAAGCTGTTGATTGTTGTAGGTTATTATGTGCTCTAGAGAGCTCTAGTTTTGTTTAAGCTGTTGAATCTGTTGTTGAAGCTGTTGATTGTTGTAGGCTATTATATCTTATAGAGAGGTCTAGTTTTGTTTAAGCTGTCGAATCTGTTGTTGTTGAAGCTATTGATTGTTGTAGGCTATTACATGCTATAGACAGCTCTAGTTTTTTTTAAGCTGTTGAATCTGTTGTTGTTGAAGCTGTTGATTGTTGTAGGCTACATTATGTGCTTTAGAGAGCTCTAGTTTTGTTGAAGCTGTTGAATCTGTGGTTGAAGCTGTTGATTGTAGGCTATTATATGCTCTAGTGAGCTCTAGTTTTGTTTAAGCTGTTGATTGTTGTAAGCTATTATGTGCTCTAGAGAGCTCTAGTTTTGTTTAAGCTGTTGAATCTGTTGTTGAAGCTGTTGATTGTAGTAGGCTATTAAATCTTATAGAGAGGTCTAGTTTTGTTTAAGCTGTCGAATCTGTTGTTGAAATTGTTGATTGTTGTAGGCTATTATATGTTATAGAGAGATCTAGTTTTGTTTAAGCTGTCGAATCTGTTGTTGAAGTAGTTGATTGTTGTAGGCTATTATATGCTATAGAGAGCTCTAGTTTTGTTTAAGCTGTCGAATCTGTTGTTGTTGAAGCTGTTGATTGTTGTAGGCTATTATGTGCAATAGAGAGCTCTTATTTTGTTGAAGCTGTTCAATCTGTTGTTGAAGCTGTTGATTGTTGTAGGCTATTATATCTTACAGAGAGGTCTAGTTTGTTTAAGCTGTTGAATCTGTTGTTGTTGAAGCTGTTGATTGTTGTAGGCTATTATATGCTATAGAGAGCTCTAGTTTTGTTCACGCTGTTGAATCTGTTGTTGTTGAAGCTGTTGATTGTTGTAGGCTATTCTAGTTTTGTTGAAGTTGTTGAATCTGTTGTTGAAGCTGTTGATTGTTGTAGGCTACATTATGTGCTTTAGAGAGCTCTTGTTTTGTTGAAGCAGTTGAATCTGTTGTTGAAGCTGTTGACTGTTGTAGGCTATTATGAGCTCTTGAGAGCTATAGTTTTGTTGAAGCTGTTTAAACTGTTGTTGAAGCTGTTGATTGTTGAAGCTGTAGTTGTTGAATCTGTTTTTGAAGCTGTTGAATCAGTTGTTAAATCTGTTGATAACCATGTTGAAGTTGTTGATTGTCGTTGATGTTGAATCTGTTGTTGTTGAAGCTGTTGATTGTTGGTAGTGTTGAAGCTGTTCAATCAGTTGATCTTGTTAGTACAATTAAAGCTGTTGATTGTGAGTACAGTCTATTTTGTGTAAGTGTAGGCTCGCCCCAATAAATCAATGGCTTCAATCACTATGTTGAAGCTGTTGAATTTGTTGTAGAAGCTGTTGATTGTTGTAAGCTATTATGTGCTCTAGAGAACTCTAGTTTTGTTGAAGCTGTTGAATCTGTGGTTGAAGCTGTTGATTGTAGGCTATTATATGCTCTAGTGACCTCTAGTATTGTTGAAGCTGTTGATTGTTGTAGGCTATTAAGTGCCCTAGTTTAATTGAAGCTGTTGAATCTGTTGTTGTTAAAGCTGTTGATTGTTGTAGGCTATTATGTGCTCTATTCTTATTAAAGCTGTTGAATCTATTTTTGTTGAAGAAGTTGATTGTTGTAGGCTATTATGTGCAATAGAGAGCTCTAGTTTTGTTGAAGCTGTTGAATCTGTTGTTGTTGAAGCTGTTGATTGTTGTAGGCTATTATATGCTATAGAGAGCTCTAGTTTTGTTTAAGCTGTTGAATCTGTTGTTGAAGCTGTTGACTGTTGTAGGCTATTATATGTTATAGAGAGCTCTAGTCTTGTTTAAGCCGTCGAACCTGTTGTTGAAATTGTTGATTGTTGTAGGCTATTATGTGTTATAGAGAGGTCTAGTTTTGTTTAAGCTGTCGAATCTGTTGTTGAAGTAGTTGATTGTTGTAGGCTATTATATGCTATAGAGAGCTCTAGTTTTGTTTAAGCTGTCGAATCTGTTGTTGAAGCTGTTGATTGTTGTAGGCTATTATGTGCAATAGAGAGCTCTAATTTTGTTGAAGCTGTTCAATCTGTTGTTGAAGCTGTTGATTGTTGTAGGCTATTATATCTTATAGAGAGGTCTAGTTTGTTTAAGCTGTTGAATCTGTTGTTGTTGAAGCTGTTGATTGTTGTAGGCTATTATATGCTATAGAGAGCTCTAGTTTTGTTCAAGCTGTTGAATCTGTTGTTGTTGAAGCTGTTGATTGTTGTAGGCTATTATGTGTAATAGAGAGCTCTTCTTTTGTTGAAGTTGTTGAATCTGTTGTTGAAGCTGTTGATTGTTGTAGGCTACATTATGTGCTTTAGAGAACTCTAGTTTTGTTGAAGCAATTGAATCTGTTGTTGAAGCTGTTGATTGTTGTAGGCTATTATGAGCTCTTGAGAGCTCTAGTTTTGTTGAAGCTGTTAAATCTGTTGTTGAAGCTGTTGATTGTTGAAGCTGTAGTTGTTGAATCTGTTTTTGAAGTTGTTGAATCAGTTGTTAAATCTGTTGATAACCATGTTGAAGTTGTTGATTGTCGTTGATGTTGAATCTGTTGTTGTTGAAGCTGTTGATTGTTGGTAGTGTTGAAGCTGTTCGATCAGTTGATCTTGTTAGTACAATTAAAGCTGTTGATTGTGAGTACAGTCTATTTTGTGTAAGTGTAGGCTCGCCCCAATAAATCAATAGCTTCAATCACTATGTTGAAGCTGTTGAATTTGTTGTAGAAGCTGTTGATTGTTGTAAGCTATTATGTGCTCTAGAGAGCTCTAGTTTTGTTGAAGCTGTTGAATCTGTTGTTGTTAAAGCTGTTGATTGTTGTAGGCTATTATGTGCTCTAGTTTATTAAAGCTGTTAAATCTATTTTTGTTGAAGATATTGATTGTTGTAGGCTACATTATGTGTTCTAGAGAGCTCTAGTTTTGTTGAAGCTGTTGAATCTGTTGTTGTTAAAGCTGTTGATTGTTGTAGGCTATTATGTGCTCTAGTTTATTAAAGCTGTTGAATCTATTGTTGTTGAAGATGTTGATTGTTGTAGGCTACATTATGCGCTCTAGAGAGCTCTAGTTTTGTCGAAGCTGTTGAATCTGTGGTTGTTGAAGCTGTTGATTGTTGTAGGCTATTGTATACTATAGAGAGCTCTAGTTTTGTTTAAGCTGTCGAATCTGTTGTTGTTGAAGCTGTTGATTGTTGTAGGCTATTATGTGCAATAGAGAGCTCTAATTGTGTTGAAGCTGTTCAATCTGTTGTTGAAGCTGTTGATTGTTGTAGGCTATTATATCTTAAAGAGAGGTCTAGTTTTGTTTAAGCTGTTGAATCTGTTGTTGTTGAAGCTGTTGATTGTTGTAGGCTATTATATGCTATAGAGAGCTCTAGTTTTGTTCAAACTATTGAATCTGTTGTTGTTGAAACTGTTGATTGTTGTAGGCTATTATGTGTAATAGAGAGCTCTAGTTTTGTTGAAGTTGTTGAATCTGTTGTTGAAGCTGTTGATTGTTGTAGGCTACATTATGTGCTTTAGAGAGCTCTAGTTTTGTTGAAGCAGTTGAATCTGTTGTTGAAGCTGTTGATTGTTGTAGGCTATTATGAGCTCTTGAGAGCTCTAGTTTTGTTGAAGCTTTTAAATCTGTTGTTGAAGCTGTTGATTGTTGAAGCTGTAGTTGTTGAATCTGTTTTTGAAGCTGTTGAACGAGTTGTTAAATCTGTTAACCATGTTGAAGTTGTTGATTGTCGTTGATGTTGAATCTGTTGTTGTTGAAGCTGTTGATTGTTGGTAGTGTTGAAGCTGTTCAATCAGTTGATCTTGTTAGTACAATTAAAGCTGTTGATTGTGAGTACAGTCTATTTTGTGTAAGTGTAGGTTCGCCCAATAAATCAATAGCTTCAATCACTATGTTGAAGCTGTTGAATTTGTTGTAGAAGCTGTTGATTGTTGTAAGCTATTATGTACTCTAGAGAGCTCTAGTTTTGTTGAAGCTGTTGAATCTGTTGTTGTTAAAGCTGTTGATTGTTGTAGGCTATTATGTGCTCTAGTTTATTAAAGCTGTTGAATCTATTTTTGTTGAAGATGTTGATTGTTGTAGGCTACATTATGTCCTCTACAGAGCTTTAGTTTTGTCGAAGCTGTTGAATCTATGGTTGTTGAAGCTGTTGATTGTTGTAGGCTATTATATACTATAGAGAGCTCTAGTTTTGTTTAAGCTGTCGAATCTGTTGTTGTTGAAGCAGTTGATTGTTGTAGGCTATTATATGCTATAGAGAGCTCTAGTTTTGTTCAAGCTGTTGAATCTGTTGTTGTTGAAGCTGTTGATTGCTGTAGGCTACATTACGTGCTTTAGAGAGCTCTAGTTTTGTTGAAGCAGTTGAATCTGTTGTTGAAGCTGTTGACTGTTGTAGGCTATCATGAGCTCTTGAGAGCTCTAGTTTTGTTGAAGCTGTTGATTGTTGAAGCTGTAGTTGTTGAATCTGTTTCTGAAGCTGTTGATTGTTGAAGCTGTTGAATCAGTTGTTAAATCTGTTGATAACCATGTTGAAGTTGTTGATTGTTGTTGATGTTGAATCCGTTGTTGTTGAAGCTGTTGATTGTTGGTAGTGTTGAAGCTGTTCAATCAGTTGATCTTGTTAATACAATTAAAGCTATTGATTGTGAGTACAGTCTATTTTGTGTAAGTGTAGGCTCGCCCCAATAAATCAATAGCTTCAATCACTATGTTGAAGCTGTTGAATTTGTTGTAGAAGCTGTTGATTGTTGTAAGCTATTATGTGCTCTAGAGAGCTCTAGTTTTGTTGAAGCTGTTGAATCTGTTGTTGTTAAAGCTGTTGATCGTTGTAGCCTATTATGTGCTCTAGTTTAATTGAAGCTGTTGAATCTGTTGTTGAAGAAGTAGATTGTTGTAGGCTATTATGTGCAATAGAGAGCTCTAGTTTTGTTGAAGCTGTTGAATCTGTTGTTGTTGAAGCTGTTGATTGTTGTAGGCTATTATATGCTATAGAGAGCTCTAGTTTTGTTTAAGCTGTTGAATCTGTTGTTGAAGCTGTTGATTGTTGTAGGATATTATATGCTATAGAGAGCTCTAGTTTTGTTTAAGCTGTCGAATCTGTTGTTGTTGAAGCTGTTGATTGTTGTAGGCTATTATATGCTATAGAGAGCTCTAGTTCTGTTTAAGCTGTTGAATCTGTTGTTGAAGCTGTTGATTGTTGTAGGCTATTATATGCTATAGAGAGCTCTAGTTTTGTTTAAGCTGTCGAATGTGTTGTTGAAGCTGTTGATTGTTGTAGGTTATTATGTGCAATAGAGAGCTCTAGTTTTGTTGAAGCTGTTGAATCTGTTGTTGTTAAAGCTGTTGATTGTTGTAGGCTATTATGTGCTCTAGTTTATTAAAGCTGTTGAATCTATTTTTGTTGAAGATGTTGATTGTTGTAGGCTACATTATGTGCTCTAGAGAGCTCTAATTTTGTCAAAGCTGTTGAATCAGTGGTTGTTGAAGCTGTTGATTGTTGTAGGCTATTATATACTATAGAGAGCTCTAGTTTTGTTTAAGCTGTTGAATCTGTTGTTGAAGCTGTTGATTGTTGAAGGCTATTATATGTTATAGAGAGGTCTAGTTTTGTTTAAGCTGTCGAATCTGTTGTTGTTGAAGCAGTTGATTGTTGTAGGCTATTACGTGCAATAGAGAGCTCTAGTTTTGTTTAAGCTGTTGAATCTGTTGTTGTTGAAGCTGTTGATTGTTGTAGGCTATTATAATATGCTGTAGAGAGCTCTAGTTTTGTTCAAGCTGTTGAATCTGTTGTTGTTGAAGCTGTTGATTGTTGTAGGCTATTATGTGTAATAGAGAGCTCTAGTTTTGTTGAAGTTGTTGAATCTGTTGTTGAAGCTGTTGATTGTTGTAGGCTACATTATGTGCTTTAGAGAGCTCTAGTTTTGTTGAAGCAGTTGAATCTGTTGTTGAAGCTGTTGACTGTTGTAGGCTGTTATGAGCTCTTGAGAGCTATAGTTTTGTTGAAGCTGTTAAATCTGTTGTTGAAGCTGTTGATTATTGAAGCTGTAGTTGTTGAATCTGTTTTTGAAGCTGTTGAATCAGTTGTTAAATCTGTTGATATCCATGTTGAAGTTGTTGATTGTCGTTGATGTTGAATCTGTTGTTGTAGAAGCTGTTGATTGTTGGTAGTGTTGAAGCTGTTCAATCAGTTGATCTTGTTAGTACAATTAAAGCTGTTGATTGTGAGCACAGTCTATTTTGTGTAAGTGTAGCTCGCCCCAATAAATCAATAGCTTCAATCACGATGTTGAAGCTGTTGAATTTGTTGTAGAAGCTGTTGATTGTTGTAAGCTATTATGTGCTCTAGAGAGCTCTACTTTTGTTGAAGCTGTTGAATCTGTTGTTGTTAAAGTTGTTGATTGTTATAGGCTAGATTATGGCTCTAGTTTTGTTGAAGCTGTTGAATCTGTTGTTGTTGAAGATGTTGATTGGTTTGTAAGCTACATTATGTGGTCTAGAGAACTCTAGTTTTGTTGAAGCTGTTGAATCTGTTGTTGTTGAAGCTGTTGATTGTTGTAGGCTATTATGTGCTCTAGAGAGTTCTAGTTTTGTTTAAGCTGTTGAATATTTTGTTGTTGAAACTGTTGAATCTGTTTTTATTGAACCTGTTGATTGTTGTAGGCTACATTATGTGTTCTAGAGAGCTCTAGTTCTGTCGAAGCTGTTGAATCTGTTGTTGAAGCTGTTGATTGTTGTAGGATATTATATGCTATAGAGAGCTCTAGTTTTGTTCAAGCTGTTGAATCTGTTGTTGTTGAAGCTGTTGATTGTTGTAGGCTATTATGTGTAATAGAGAGCTCTAGTTTTGTTGAAGTTGTTGAACCTGTTGTTGTTGAAGCTGTTGATTGTTGTAGGCTACATTATGTGCTTTAGAGAGCTCTAGTTTTGTTGAAGCAGTTGAATCTGTTGTTGAAGCTGTTGATTGTTGTAGGCTATTATATGCTATAGAGAGCTCTAGTTTTGTTTAAGCTGTCGAATGTGTTGTTGAAGCTGTTGATTGTTGTAGGTTATTATGTGCAATAGAGAGCTCTAGTTTTGTTGAAGCTGTTGAATCTGTTGTTGTTAAAGCTGTTGATTGTTGTAGGCTATTATGTGCTCTAGTTTATTAAAGTTGTTGAATCTATTTTTGTTGAAGATGTTGATTGTTGTAGGCTACATTATGTGCTCTAGAGAGCTCTAATTTTGTCAAAGCTGTTGAATCAGTGGTTGTTGAAGCTGTTGATTGTTGTAGGCTATTATATACTATAGAGAGCTCTAGTTTTGTTTAAGCTGTCGAATGTGTTGTTGAAGCTGTTGATTGTTGTAGGTTATTATGTGCAATAGAGAGCTCTAGTTTTGTTGAAGCTGTTGAATCTGTTGTTATTAAAGCTGTTGATTGTTGTAGGCTAGATTATGGCTCTAGTTTTGTTGAAGCTGTTGAATCTGTTGTTGAAGATGTTGATTGGTTTGTAAGCTACATTATGTGGTCTAGAGAGTTCTAGTTTTGTTGAAGCTGTTGAATCTGTTGTTGTTGAAGCTGTTGATTGTTGTAGGCTATTATGTGCTCTAGAGAGTTCTAGTTTTGTTTAAGCTGTTGAATATTTTGTTGTTGAAACTGTTGAATCTGTTTTTATTGAACCTGTTGATTGTTGTAGGCTATATTATGTGCTCTAAAGAACTCTAGTTTTGTTAAGGCAGTTGAATCTGTTGTTGAAGCTGTTGATTGTTGTAAGCTATTATGTGCTCTAGAGAGCTCTAGTTTTGTTGAAGCTGTTGATGTAGAAGCTGTTGATTGCTGTAGACTTTTATGTGCTCTAGAGAACTCTAGTTTTGTTGAAGCTGTTGAATCTGTTGGTGTTAAAGCTGTTGGTTGTTGTAGGCTACATTATGTGCTCTAGAGAGCTCTAGATTTGTTGAAGCCGTTGAATCTGTTGTTGTGGCCGTTGATTGTTGTAGGCTACTATGTGTTCTAGAGAGCTCTAGTTTTGTTGAAATTGTTGAATCTGTTGTTGGAGATGTTGATTGTTGTAGTCTATTATGTGCTCTAGAGAGCTCTAGTTTTGTTGAAGCTGTTGAATTTGCTGTTGAAGCTGTTGATTGTTGTCGGCAATTATGTGTACTAGAGAGCTCTAGTATTGTTGAAGCTGTTGATTGTTGTAGGCTATTATGTGATCTAGAGAGCTCTAGTTTTGTTGAAAATGTTGAAGCTGTTGATTGTTGTAAGCTATTATGTCATCTGGAGAACTCTAGTTTTGTTGAATCTGTTGTTGAAGCTGTTGATTGTTGTAGGCAATTATGTGCTCTGGAGAGGTCTAGTTTTATTGAAGCTTATGAATCTGTTGTTGCTGAAGATGTTGTTTGTTGTACGCTATTATGTGCTCTAGAGAGCTCTAATTTTGTTGAAGCTGTTGAATCTGCTGTTGTTGGAGCTATTGATTGTTGTACGCTATTATGTGCTCTAGAGAGCTCTAGTTTTGTTGAAGCTGTTGAATCTGTTGTGGTTGAAGCTGTTGATTGTTGTAGGCTACATTATGTGTTCTAGAGAGCTCTAGTATTGTTGAAGCGGTTGATTGTTGTAGGCTATTATGTGCTCTAGAGAGCTCTAATTTTGTTGAAAATGTTGAATCTGTTGTTGAAGCTGTTGATTGTTGTACGCTATTATGTCATCTGGAGAACTCTAATTTTGTTGAATCTGTTGTTGAAGCTGTTGATTATTGTAGGCTATTATGAGCTCTAGAGAGCTCTAGTTTTGTTGAAGCTGTTCAATCTCTTGTTGAAGATGTTGAGTCTGTTGTTGTTAAAGCTGTTGATTGTTGTAGGCTATTATGTGCTCTAGTTTTATAAATCTGTTTTTGTTGAAGCTGTTGATTGTTGTAGGCTATTATGTGCTCTAGAGAGCTCTGGTTTTGTTGAAGCAGTTGAATCTGCTGTTGAAGCTGTTGATTGTTGTACGCTATTATGAGCTCTGGAGAGCTCTAGATATGTTGAAGTTGTTGAGTCTGTTTGTTGAAGCTGTTGAATCTGCTGTTGAAGCAGTTGATTGTTGTCGGCAATTATGTGCACTAGAGAGCTCTAGTTTTGTTGAAGCTGTTGAATCTATTATTGAAGCTGTTGATTGTTGTAGGCTATTATGTGCTCTAGAGAGCTCTAATTTTGTTGAAGCTGTTGAATCTGTTGTTGAAGCTGTTGTTGTTGAAGCTGTTGAATCTGTTTTTGTTGAAGCAATTGATTGTTGTAAGCTATTATGTGCTCTAGAGAGCTCTAGTTTTGTTGAAGCTGTTGAATCTGTTGTTGAAGCTGTTGATTGTTGTAAGCTATTATGTGCTCTAGAGAGCTCTAGTTTTGTTGAAGCTGTTGAATCTGTTCTTGTTGAAGCTGTTGAATCTGTTGTTGCTAAAACTGTTGATTGTTGTAGGCTATTATGTGCTCTAGTTTTATTGAAGCTGTTGAATCAGTTGTTGAAGCTGTTGATTGTTATAGGCTATTATGTGCAATAGAGACCTCTAGTTTTGTTGAAGTTGTTGAATCTGTTGTTGTTGCAGATGTTGATTGTTGTAGACTACATTGTCTGCTCTAGAGAGCTCTAGTTTTGTTGAAGCTGTTGAATCTGTTGTTGTTGAAGCTGTTGAATCTGTTGTTGCTAAAGCTGTTGATTGTTGTAGGCTATTATGTGCTCTAGTTTTATTGAAGCTGTTGAATCAGTTGTTGAAACTGTTGATTGTTGTAGGCTATTATGTGCAATAGAGACCTCTAGTTTTGTTGAAGTTGTTGAATCTGTTGTTGTTGAAGCTGTTGATTGTTGTAAGCTATTATGTGCTCTAGAGAGCTCTAGTTTTGTTGAAGCTGTTGAATCTGTTCTTGTTGAAGCTGTTGAATCTGTTGTTACTAAAGCTGTTGATTGTCGTAGGCTATTATGTGCTCTAGTTTTATTGAAGCTGTTGAATCAGTTGTTGAAGCTGTTGATTGTTGTAGGCTATTATGTGCAATAGAGACCTCTAGTTTTGTTGAAGTTGTTGAATCTGTTGTTGAAGCTGTTGATTGTTGTAAGCTATTACGTGCTCTAGAGAGCTCTAGTTTTGTTGAAGTTGTTGAATCCGTTGTTGTTGAAGCTGTTGATTGTTGTAAGCTATTATGTGCTCTAGAGAGCTCTAGTTTTGTTGAAGCTGTTGGATATGTTGTTGTTGAAGCTGTTGAATCTGTTATTGTTAAAGCTGTTGATTGTTGTAGGCTATTATGTACTCTAGCTTAATTGAAGCTGTTGAATCTGTTGTTGTTGAAGCTGTTGATTGTTGTAAGCTATTATGTGCTCTAGAGAGCTCTAGTTTTGTTGAAGTTGTTGAATCTGTTGTTGTGGAAGCTGTTGATTGTTGTAAGCTATTATGTGCTCTAGAGAGCTCTAGTTTTGTTGAAGCTGTTGAATCTGTTGTTGTTTAAGCTGTTGATTGTTGCAAGCTATTATGTGCTCTAGAGAGCTCTAGTTTTGTTGAAGCTGTTGAATCTGTTATTGTTGAAGCTGTTGAATCTGTTGTTAAAGTTGTTGATTGTTGTGGGCTATTATGTGCTAAGTTTTATTGAAGCTGTTGAATCTGTTGCTGAAAATGTCGATTGTTGTAGGCTACATTATGTGCTCTAGAAAGATCTAGTTCTGTCTAAGCTGTTCAATCTGTTGTTGTTTAATCTATTGTTGTTAAAGCTGTTGATTGTTGTAGGCTATTATGTTCTCTAGTTTTATTGAAGCTGTTGAATCTATTGTTGAAGATGTTGATTGTTGTAGGCTACATTATGTGTTCTAGAGAGCTCAAGTTTTGTCGAAGTTGTTGAATCTGTTGATAGTGAAGCTATTGATTGTTGTAGGCCATTATGTGCTCTAGAGAGCTCTAATTTTATTGAAGCAGTAGAATCTCATGTTGAAGCTGTTCATTTTTGTAGGTTATTATTATGTTCTAGAGAGTTCTAGTCTTGTTAAAACTGTTGAATCTGTTGTTGAAGCTGTTAATTATTGTAGGCTATTATGTGCTCTAGAGAGCTCTAATTTTATTGAAGCAGTAGAATCTCCTGTTGAAGCTGTTCATTTTTGTAGGTTATTATGTGTTCTAGAGAGCTCTAGTTTTGTTGAAGCTGTTGAATATGTTGATGGTGAAGCTGTTGAATCTGTTGTTGTTAAAGCTGTTGATTGTTGTAGGCTATTATGTGCTCTAGTTTTATTGAAGATGTTGAATCTGTTGTTGAAGCTGTTGATTGTTGTAGGCTATTATGAGCTTTAGAGAGCTCTAGTTTTGTTGAAGCTGTTGAATCTGTTGTTGTTAAAGCTGTTCATTGTTGTAGGCTATTATGTGCTCTAGAGAGCTCTAGTCATGTTGAAATTGTTGAATCTGTTGTTGAAACTGTTGATTGTTGTAGGCTACATTATGTGCTCTAAAGAGCTCTAATTTTGTTGAAGATGTTGAATCTGTTGTTGAAGATGTTGATTGTTGTAGGCAACATTATGTGCTCTAAAGAGCTCTAGTTTTGTTTAAGCTGCTTAATCTGTTGTTGTTCAAGCTGTTGAATCTGTTGTTAAAGCTGTTCATTGTTGTAGGCTATTATGTGTTCTAGCTTTATTGAAGTTGTTAAATCTGTTGTAGTTGAAGATGTTCATTGTTGTAGGCTACAATATATGCTCTAGAGAGATCTAGTATTGTCGAAACTATTGAATCTGTTGTTGAAGCTGTCGAATCTGTTGTTGTTGAAGCTGTTGAATCTGTTTTTGTTGAAGCTATTGATTGTTGTAAGCTATTATGTGCTCTAGAGAGCTCTAGTTTTGTTGAAGTTGTTGAATCTGTTGTTGTTGAAGCTGTTGATTGTTGTAAGCTATTATGTGCTCTAGAGAGCTCTAGTTTTGTTGAAGCTGTTAAATCATTCTGTTGTTGAAGATGTTGATTGTTGTTGGCTACATTATGTGCTCTAGAGAGCTCTAGTTTTGTTTAAGCTGTTGGATCTGTTGTTGTTGAAGCTGTTGAATCTGTTATTGTTAAAGCTGTTGATTGTTGTAGGCTATTATGTACTCTAGTTTAATTGAAGCTGTTGAATCTGTTGTTGTTGAAGATGTTGATTGTTGTAGGCTATTATGTGCTCTAGTTTTATTGAAGATGTTGAATCTGTTGTTGAAGCTGTTGATTATTGTAGGCTATTATGAGCTCTAAAAAGCTCTAGTTTTGTTGAAGCTGTTGAATCTGTTGTTGTTGAAGCTGTTGAATCTGTTGTTAAAGCTGTTGATTGTTGTAGGCTATTATGTACTCTAGTTTAATTGAAGCTGTTGAATCTGTTGTTGTTGAAGATGTTGATTGTTGAAGCTGTTGAATCTGCTGTTGAAGCTGTTGAATCTGTTGTTAAACCTGTTGATTGTTGTAGGCTAGTATGTGCTATAGTTTTATTGAAGATGTTGAATCTGTTGTTGAAGCTGTTGATTGCTATAGGCTATTATGAGCTCTAGAGAGCTCTAGTTTTGTTGAAGCTGTTGAATCTGTTGTTGTTGAAGCTGTTGAATCTGTTGTTAAAGCTGTTGATTGTTGTAGGCTATTATGTACTCTAGTTTAATTGAAGCTGTTGAATCTGTTGTTGTTGAAGGCTATTATGTGCTCTAGTTTTATTGAAGATGTTGAATCTGTTGTTGAAGCTGTTGATTGTTGTAGGCTATTATGAGCTCTAGAGAGCTCTACTTTTGTTGAAGCTGTTGAATCTGCTGTTGAAGCTGTTGAATCTGTTGTTAAACATGTTGATTGTTGTAGGCTAGTATGTGCTATAGTTTTATTGAAGATGTTGAATCTGTTGTTGAAGCTGTTGATTGTTGTAGGCTATTATGAGCTCTAGAGAGCTCTAGTTTTGTTGAAGCTGTTGAATCTGTTGTTGAAGCTGTTGAATCTGTTGTTAAAGCTGTTGATTGTTGTAGGCTATTATGAGCTCTAGATAGCTCTAGTTTTGTTGAAGCTGTCGAATCTGTTGTTGTTGAAGCTGCTGAATCTGTTTTTGTTGAAGCTATTGATTGTTGTAAGCTATTATGTGCTCTAGAGAGCTCTAGTTTTGTTGAAGTTGTTGAATCTGTTGTTGTTCAAGCTGTTGATTGTTGTAAGCTATTATGTGCTCTAGAGAGCTCTAGTTTTGTTGAAGCTGTTGGACATGTTGTTGTTGAAGCTGTTGAATCTGTTATTGTTAAAGCTGTTGATTGTTGTAGGCTATTATGTACTCTAGTTTAATTGAAACTGTTGAATCTGTTGTTGTTGAAGCTGTTGATTGTTGTAAGCTATTATGTGCTCTAGAGAGCTCTAGTTTTGCTGAAGCTGTTGAATCTGTTGTTGTTGAAGCTGTTGAATCTATTGTTGAAGATGTTGATTGTTGTAGGCTACATTATGTGTTCTAGAGAGCTCAAGTTTTGTCGAAGTTGTTGAATCTGTTGTTGTTGAAGCTATTGATTGTTGTAGGCCATTATGTGCTCTAGAGAGCTCTAATTTTATTGAAGCAGTAGAATCTCTTGTTGAAGCTGTTCATTTTATTATGTGTTCTAGAGAGCTCTAGTCTTGTTGAAACTGTTGAATCTGTTGTTGAAGCTGTTGATTGTTGTAGGCTATTATGTGCTCTAGAGAGCTCTAATTTTATTGAAGCAGTAGAATCTCCTGTTGAAGCTGTTCATTTTTGTAGGTTATTATGTGTTCTAGAGAGCTCTAGTTTTGTTGAAGCTGTTGAATATGTTGATGGTGAAGCTGTTGAATCTGTTGTTGTTAAAGCTGTTGATTGTTGTAGGCTATTATGTGCTCTAGTTTTATTGAAGATGTTGAATCTGTTGTTGAAGCTGTTGATTGTTGTAGGCTATTATGAGCTTTAGAGAGCTCTAGTTTTGTTGAAGCTGTTGAATCTGTTGTTGTTGAAGCTGTTGAATCTGTTGTTAAAGCTGTTGATTGTTGTAGGCAAGCTGTTGGATCTGTTGTTGAAGCTGTTGAATCTGTTATTGTTAAAGCTGTTGATTGTTGTAGGCTATTATGTACTCTAGTTTAATTGAAGCTGTTGAATCTGTTGTTGTTGAAGATGTTGATTGTTGTAGGCTATTATGTGCTCTAGTTTTATTGAAGATGTTGAATCTGTTGTTGAAGCTGTTGATTGTTGTAGGCTATTATGAGCTCTAGAGAGCTCTAGTTTTGTTGAAGCTGTTGAATCTGTTGTTGTTGAAGCTGTTGAATCTGTTGTTAAAGCTGTTGATTGTTGTAGGCTAGTATGTGCTATAGTTCTATTGAAGATGTTGAGTCTGTTGTTGAAGCTGTTGATTGTTGTAGGCTATTATGAGCTCTACAGAGCTCTAGTTTTGCTGAAGCGGTTGAATCTGTTGTTGTTGAAGCTGTTGAATCTGTTGTTAAAGCTGTTGATTGTTGTAGGCTATTATGTACTCTAGTTTAATTGAAGCTGTTTAATCTGTTGGTGTTGAAGATGTTGATTGTTGTAGGCTATTATGTGCTCTAGTTTTATTGAAGATGTTGAATCTGTCGTTGAAGCTGTTGATTATTGTAGGCTATTATGAGCTCTAGAGAGCTCTAGTTTTGTTGAAACTGTTGAATCTGTTGTTGTTGAAGCTGTTGAATCTGTTGTTAAAGCTGTTGATTGTTGTAGGCTAGTATGTGCTATAGTTCTATTGAAGATGTTGAGTCTGTTGTTGAAGCTGTTGATTGTTGTAGGCTATTATGAACTCTAGAGAGCTCTAGTTTTGCTGAAGCGGTTGAATCTGTTGTTGTTGAAGCTGTTGAATCTGTTGTTAAAGCTGTTGATTGTTGTAGGCTATTATGTACTCTAGTTTAATTGAAGCTGTTTAATCTGTTGTTGTTGAAGATGTTGATTGTTGTAGGCTATTATGTGCTCTAGTTTTATTGAAGATGCTGAATCTGTTGTTGAAGCTGTTGATTGTTGTAGGCTATTATGAGCTCTAGAGAGCTCTAGTTTTGTTGAAGCTGTTGAATCTGCTGTTGAAGCTGTTGAATCTGTTGTTAAACCTGTTGATTGTTGTAGGCTAGTATGTGCTATAGTTTTATTGAAGATGTTGAATCTGTTGTTGAAGCTGTTGATTGTAGGCTATTATGAGCTCTAGAGAGCTCTAGTTTTGTTGAAGCTGTTGAATCTGTTGTTGTTGAAGCTGTTGAATTTGTTGTTAAAGCTGTTGATTGTTGTAGGCTATTATGTGCTCAAGATAGCTCTAGTTTTGTTGAAGCTGTCGAATCTGTTGTTGTTGAAGCTGTTGAATCTGTTTTTGTTGAAGCTGTTGACTGTTGTAAGCTATTATGTGCTCTAGATAGCTCTAGTTCTGTTGAAGCTGTCGAATCTGTTGTTGTTGAAGCTGTTGAATCTGTTTTTGTTGAAGCTGTTGATTGTTGTAAGCTACTATGTGCTCTAGAGAACTCTAGTTTTGTTGAAGTTGTTGAATCTGTTGTTGTTGAAGCTGTTGATTGTTGTAAGCTATTATGTGCTCTAGAGAGCTCTAGTTTTGTTGAAGCTGTTGCATATGTTGTTGTTGAAGCTGTTGAATCTGTTATTGTTAAAGTTGTTGATTGTTGTAGGCTATTAAGTACTCTAGTTTAATTGAAGCTGTTGTATCTGTTGTTGTTGAAGATGTTGATTGTTGTAGGCTATTATGAGCTCTACAGAGCTCTAGTTTTGTTGAAGCTGTTGAATCTGTTGTTGTTGAAGCTGTTGAATCTGTTGTTAAAGCTGTTGATTGTTGTAGGCTATTATGTACTCTAGTTTAATTGAAGCTGTTGAATCTGTTGTTGTTGAAGATGTTGATGTAGGCTATTATGTGCTCTAGTTTTATTGAAGATGTTGAATCTGTTGTTGAAGCTGTTGATTGTTGTAGGCTATTATGAGCTCTAGAGAGCTCTACTTTTGTTGAAGCTGTTGAATCTGCTGTTGAAGCTGTTGAATCTGTTGTTAAACCTGTTGATTGTTGTAGGCTAGTATGTGCTATAGTTTTATTGAAGATGTTGAATCTGTTGTTGAAGCTGTTGATTGTTGTAAGCTATTATGAGCTCTAGAGAGCTCTAGTTTTGTTGAAGCTGTTGAATCTGTTGTTGTTGAAGCTGTTGAATCTGTTGTTAAAGCTGTTGATTGTTGTAGGCTATTATGTACTCTAGTTTAATTGAAGCTGTTGAATCTGTTGTTGAAGATGTTGATTGTTGTAGGCTATTATGCGCTCTAATTTTTTTGAAGATGTCTAATCTGTTGTTGAAGCTGTTGATTATTGTAGGCTATTATGAGCTCTAGAGAGCTCTAGTTTTGTTGAAGCTGTTGAATCTGCTGTTGAAGCTGTTGAATCTGTTAAAGCTGTTGATTGTTGTAGGCTAGTATGTGCTATAGTTCTATTGAAGATGTTGAATCTGTTGTTGAAGCTGTTGATTGTTGTAGGCTATTATGAGCTCTAGAGAGCTCTAGTGTTGTTGAAGCTGTTGTTGTTGAAGCTGTTGAATCTGTTGTTAAAGCTGTTGATTGTTGTAAGCAATTATGTACTCTAGTTTAATTGAAGCTGTTGAAACTGTTGTTGAAGATGTTGATTGTTGTAGGCTATTATGTGCTCTAGTTTTATTGAAGATGCTGAATCTGTTGTTGAAACTGTTGATTGTTGTAGGCTACTATGAGCTCTAGAGAGCTCCAGTTTTGTTGAAGCTGTTGAATCTGTTGAATCTGTTGTTAAACCTGTTGATTGTTGTAGGTTAGTATGTGCTATAGTTTTATTGAAGATGTTGAATCTGTTGTTGAAGCTGTTGATTGTTGTAGGCTGTTATGAGCTCTAGAGAGCTCTACTTTTGTTGAAGCTGTTGAATCTGTTGTTGAAGCTGTTGAATTTGTTGTTAAAGCTGTTGATTGTTGTAGGCTATTATGTGCTCTAGATAGCTCTAGTTTTGTTGAAGCTGTCGAATCTGTTGTTGTTGAAGCTGTTGAATCTGTTTTTGTTGAAGCTGCTGATTGTTGTAAGCTATTATGTGCTCTAGATAGCTCTAGTTTTGTTGAAGCTGTCGAATCTGTTGTTGATGAAGCTGTTGAATCTGTTTTTGTTGAAGCTGTTGATTGTTGTAAGCTATTATGTGCTCTAGAGAGCTCTAGTTTTGTTGAAGTTGTTGAATCTGTTGTTGAAGCTGTTGATTGTTGTAAGCTATTATGTGCTCTAGAGAGCTCTAGTTTTGTTGAAGTTGTTGAATCTGTTGTTGATGAAGCTGTTGATTGTTGTAAGCTATTATGTGCTCTAGAGAGCTCTAGTTTTGTTGAAGCTGTTGGATATGTTGTTGTTGAAGCTGTTGAATCTGTTATTGTTAAAGCTGTTGATTGTTGTAGGCTACTATGTACTCTAGTTTAATTGAAGCTGTTGAATCTGTTGTTGTTGAAGCTGTTGATTGTTGTAAGCTATTATGTGCTCTAGAGAGCTCTAGTTTTGTTGAAGCTGTT
Source organism: Stappiaceae bacterium (assembly GCA_964291365.2). GTDB lineage: Bacteria > Pseudomonadota > Alphaproteobacteria > Rhizobiales > Stappiaceae > JBDWFY01. The sequence goes on along the minus strand of OZ220039.1, from coordinate 11,620 downwards.
GAATCTGTTGTTGAAGCTGTTGATTGTTGTAAGCTATTATGTGCTCTAGAGAGCTCTAGTTTTGTTGAAGCTGTTAAATCTGTTGTTGAAGATGTTGATTGTTGTTGGCTACATTATGTGCTCTAGAGAGCTCTAGTTTTGTTTAAGCTGTTGGATCTGTTGTTGTTGAATCTGTTGAATCTGTTATTGTTAAAGCTGTTGATTGTTGTAGGCTATTATGTACTCTAGTTTAATTGAAGCTGTTGAATCTGTTGTTGTTGAAGATGTTGATTGTTGTAGGCTATTATGTGCTCTAGTTTTATTGAAGATGTTGAATCTGTTGTTAAAGCTGTTGATTGTTGTAGGCTATTATGAGCTCTAGAGAGCTCTAGTTTTGCTGAAGCTGTTGAATCTGTTGTTGTTGAAGCTGTTGAATCTGTTGTTGTTGAAGCTGTTGAATCTGTTGTTAAAGCTGTTGATTGTTGTAGGCTATTATGTACTCTAGTTTAATTGAAGCTGTTGAATCTGTTGTTGTTGAAGATGTTGATTGTTGTAGGCTATTATGTGCTCTAGTTTTATTGAAGATGTTGAATCTGTTGTTGAAGCTGTTGATTGTTGTAGGCTATTATAAGCTCTAGAGAGCTCTAGTTTTGTTGAAGCTGTTGAATCTGCTGTTGAAGCTCTTGAATCTGTTGTTAAACCTGTTGATTGTTGTAGGCTAGTATGTGCTATAGTTTTATTGAAGTTGTTGAATCTGTTGTTGAAGCTGTTGATTGTTGTAGGCTATTATGAGCTCTAGAGAGCTCTAGTTTTGTTGAAGCTGTTGAATTTGTTGCTGTTGAAGCTGTTGAATCTGTTGTTAAAGCTGTTGATTGTTGTAGGCTATTATGTACTCTAGTTTAATTGAAGCTGTTGAATCTGTTGTTGTTGAAGATGTTGATTGTTGTAGGCTATTATGTGCTATAGTTTTATTGAAGATGTTGAATCTGTTGTTGAAGCTGTTGATTGTTGTAGGCTATTATGAGCTCTAGAGAGCTCTACTTTTGTTGAAGCAGTTGAATCTGCTGTTGAAGCTGTTGAATCTGTTGTTAAACCTGTTGATTGTTGTAGGCTAATATGTGCAATAGTTTTATTGAAGATGTTGAATCTGTTGTTGAAGCTGTTGATTGTTATAGGCTATTATGAGCTCTAGAGAGCTCTAGTTTTGTTGAAGCTGTTGAATCTGCTGTTGAAGCTCTTGAATCTGTTGTTAAACCTGTTGATTGTTGTAGGCTAGTATGTGCTATAGTTTTATTGAAGTTGTTGAATCTGTTGTTGAAGCTGTTGATTGTTGTAGGCTATTATGAGCTCTAGAGAGCTCTAGTTTTGTTGAAGCTGTTGAATTTGTTGCTGTTGAAGCTGTTGAATCTGTTGTTAAAGCTGTTGATTGTTGTAGGCTATTATGTACTCTAGTTTAATTGAAGCTGTTGAATCTGTTGTTGTTGAAGATGTTGATTGTTGTAGGCTATTATATGCTCTAGATTTATTGAAGATGTTGAATCTGTTGTTGAAGCTGTTGATTGTTGTAGGCTATTATGAGCTCTAGAGAGCTCTAGTTTTGTTGAAGCTGTTGAATCTGCTGTTGAAGCTCTTGAATCTGTTGTTAAACCTGTTGATTGTTGTAGGCTAGTATGTGCTATAGTTTTATTGAAGTTGTTGAATCTGTTGTTGAAGCTGTTGATTGTTGTAGGCTATTATGAGCTCTAGAGAGCTCTAGTTTTGTTGAAGCTGTTGAATTTGTTGTTGTTGAAGCTGTTGAATCTGTTGTTAAAGCTGTTGATTGTTGTAGGCTATTATGTTCTCTAGATAGCTCTAGTTTTGTTGAAGCTGTCGAATCTGTTGTTGTTGAAGCTGTTGAATCTGTTTTTGTTAAAGCTGTTGATTGTTGTAAGCTATTATGTGCTCTAGAGAGCTCCAGTTTTTTTGAAGTTGTTGAATCTGTTGTTGAAGCTGTTGAATTCTGTAAGCTATTATGTGCTCTAGAGAGCTCTAGTTTTGTTGAAGTTGTTGAATCTGTTGTTGTTGAAGCTGTTGAATCTGTTTTTGTTGAAGCAATTGATTGTTGTAAGCTATTATGTACTCTAGTTTAATTGAAGTTGTTGAATCTGTTGTTGTTGAAGCTGTTGAATCTGTTTTTGTTGAAGCAATTGATTGTTGTAAGCTATTATGTGCTCTAGAGAGCTCTAGTTTTGTTGAAGCTGTTGAATCTGTTGTTGTTGAAGCTGTTGATTGTTGTAAGCTATTATGTGCTCTAGAGAGCTCTAGTTTTGTTGAAGCTGTTGAATCTGTTCTTGTTGAAGCTGTTGAATCTGTTGTTGCTAAAGCTGTTGATTGTTGTAGGCTATTATGAGCTCTAGAGAGCTCTAGTTTTGTTGAAGCTGTTGAATCTGCTGTTGAAGCTGTTGAATCTGTTGTTAAACCTGTTGATTGTTGTAGGCTAGTATGTGCTATAGTTTTATTGAAGATGTTGAATCTGTTGTTGAAGCTGTTGATTGTTGTAGGCTATTATGAGCTCTAGAGAGCTTTAGTTTTGTTGAAGCTGTTGAATCTCTTGTTGTTGAAGCTGTTGAATCTGTTGTTAAAGCTGTTGATTGTTGTAGGCTATTATGTGCTCTAGATAGCTCTAGTTTTGTTGAAGCTGTCGAATCTGTTGTTGTTGAAGCTGTTGAATCCGTATTTTGTTGAAGCTGTTGATTGTTGTAAGCTATTATGTGCTCTAGAGAGCTCTAGTTTTGTTGAAGTTGTTGAATCTGTTGTTGTTGAAGCTGTTGATTGTTGTAAGCTATTATGTGCTCTAGAGAGCTCTAGTTTTGTTGAAGCTGTTGGATATGTTGTTGTTGAAGCTGTTGAATCTGTTGTTGTTGAAGCTGTTGATTGTTGTAAGCTATTATGTGCTCTAGAGAGCTCTAGGTTTGTTGAAGCTGTTGAATCTGTTGTTGTTGAATCTGTTGTTAAAGCTGTTGATTGTTGTATGCTATTATGTGCTCTAGAGAGCTCTAGTTTTGTTGAAATTGTTGAATCTGTTGTAGAAACTGTTGATTGTTGTTGGCTACATTATGTGCTCTAAAGAGCTCTAATTTTGTTGAAGTTGTTGAATCTGTTGTTGAAGATGTTGATTGTTGTAGGCAACATTATGTGCTCTAAAGAGCTCTAGTTTTGTTTAAGCTGTTTAATCTGTTGTTGTTCAAGCTGTTGAATCTGTTGTTGTTAAAGCTGTTCATTGTTGTAGGCTATTATGTGTTCTAGCTTTATTAAAATTGTTAAATCTGCTGTAGTTGAAGATGTTCATTGTTGTACGCTACAATATGTGCTCTAGAGAGATCTAGTATTGTTGAAACTATTGAATCTGTTGTTGAAGCTGTTTAATCAGTTGGTGTTAAAGCTGTTCATTGTTGTAGGCTATTATGTGCTCTAGTTTTATTGAAGCTGTCGAATCTGTTGTTGTTCAAGATGTTAATTGTTGAGGGCTACATTATGTGCTCTAGATAGCTCTAGTTTTGTTGAAGCTATCGAATCTGTTGTTGTTGAAGCTGTTGAATCTGTTTTTGTTGAAGCTGTTGATTGTTGTAAGCTATTATGTGCTCTAGAGAGCTCTAGTTTTGTTGAAGTTGTTGAATCTGTTGTTGAAGCTGTTGATTGTTCTAAGCTATTATGTGCTCTAGAGAGCTCTAGTTTTGTTGAAGCTGTTGGATATGTTGTTGTTGAAGCTGTTGAATCTGTTATTGATAAAGCTGTTGATTGTTGTAGGCTATTATGTACTCTAGTTTAATTGAAGCTGTTGAATCTGTTGTTGAAGCTGTTGATTGTTGTAAGCTATTATGTGCTCTAGAGAGCTCTAGTTTTGTTGAAGCTGTTGAATCTGTTCTTGTTGAAGCTGTTGAATCTGTTGTTGGTTATGATTGTTGAAGCTGTTGAATCTGTTGATCTGGTTAGTGTAGTTGAAGCTGCTGATTGTTAGTACAGTCTATCTTGTGTACAAGTAGGCTCGCCACAATAAATTAATAGATTCAATCACCATGTTGAAGCTGTTGAATCTGTTGTTGAAGCAGTTGATTGTTGAAGCTGTTGAATCTGTTGATCTTGTATAGTTGAAGCTGTTGATTGTTAGTACAGTCTATTGTGTGCAAGAGTAGGCTCGTCCTAATAAATCAATAGCTTCCATTACCATGTTGAAGCTGTTGTCCGTTGAAGCTGTGAAATCTGTTGTTGAAGATGTTGATTGTTGAAGCTGTTGAATCTGAAGTTGTTGAATCTGTTATTTAACCTGTTGATTACCATGTTGAAGTTGTTGATTGTAGTTGATGTTGGTGAATCTGTTGTTGAAGCTGTTGATTGTTGAAGCTGTTGAATCCAAAGTTGTTGAATCCGTTGTTGAAGCTGTTAAATCTGTTATTTAATTGGTTGATCACTGTGGAAGTTGTTGATTGTTGATGTTGTTGAATCTGTTGTTGAAGCTGTTGATTGTTGGTTATGATTGTTGAGGCTGTTGAATCTGTTGACCTTGTTAGTATAGTTGAAGCTGTTGATTGTTAGTACAGTCTATCTTGTGTAAGAGTAGGCTCGCTCTGATAAATCAATAGCTTCAATCACCCTGTTAAAGCTGTTGATTGTTGAAGCTGTTGAATCTGTTGTTGAATCTGTTGTTTTTTAATATGTTGTCGATGTTTAATATGTTGTTGTTGAAGCAGTTAATTGTTGTTTATGATGTTGAATTTGTTGTTGAATCTGTAGTTGAAGCAGTTAATTGTTGACTATGATTGTTGAAGCAGTTGTTGAATCTGTTGATCTTAATAGTATAGTTGAAGCTGTTAATTGTTGGTTACGATAGTTGAAGCTGTTAAATCTGTTGATCACCTTGTTAAAGCTGTTAATTGTTTGTTGTTGAAATTGTTGCTGTTGATTGTTGTTGAATCTGTTGTTGAAGCTGTTGATTGTGGAAGTTGTTGAATTTGATGTTCAATCTGTTGTTGAAGCTGTTCATTGTTGAAGCTGTTGAATCTGTTGTTTAATCTGTTGATTGTAGCTGTTGAATCTGAAGTTGTTGAATCTGTTGATGAAGCTGTTGATTGTTGAAGCTGTTAGTAGTTGAATCTGTTGAAGCTGTTGATGTTGTTGAATCTGTTGTTGAAGGTGTTCATTGTTAGTTATGATTGCTGAAGTTGTTGAATCTGTTGTTCAAGTTGTTGATTGTTGTAGGCTACATTATGTGCTCTAGAGAGCTATAGCTTTGTTGAACCAGTTGAATCGGTTGTTGAAACTGTTGATTGTTGTAGGCTCTTATGTGCTCTAGAGACTTCTAGATTTGTTGAAGCTGTTGAATCTATTGTTGAAGCTGATGAGTATTGTAGACTATTATGTGCTCTAGAGAGCTCAAGTTTTGTTGAAGCTGTTAATTGTTGTAGGCTATTATGTGCTCTAGAGAGCTCTAGTTTTGTTGAAGCAGTTGAATCTGCTGTTGAAGCTGTTGAATCTGTTGTTAAAGCTGTTGATTGTTGTAGGTTATATTGTGTTCTTAAGAGCTCTAGTTTTGTTGAAGCTGTTGAATCTATTGTTATTGAAGCTGTTGAGTCTGTTGTTAAAGCCGTTGATTGTTGTAGGTTATTGTGTGCTCTAGGGAACTCTAGTTTTGTTGAAGCTGTTGAATCTGTTGTTGAAGCTGATGAGTATTGTAGGCTATTATGTGCTCTAGAGAGCTCTAGTTTTGTTGGAGCAGTTGAATCTGCTGTTGAATCTGTTGTTAAAGCTGTTGATTGTTGTAGGCTATTTTGTGCTCTAGAGAGCTCTAGTTTTGTTGAAGCTGTTGAATCTGTTGTTATTGATGCTGTTGAGTCTGTTGTTAAAGCTGTTGATTGTTGTAGGATATTTTGTGTTCTAGAGAGCTCTAGTTTTGTTGAAGCTGTTGAATCTGTTGTTATTGAAGCTGTTGAGTCTGTTGTTAAAGCTGTTGATTGTTGTAGGCTATGATGTGCTCTAGGGAGCTCTAGTTTCGTTGAAGCTGTTGAATCTGTTGTTGAAGCTGTTGATTGTTGTAGGCTACTTTGTGCTCTAGAGAGCTCTAGTTTTGTTGAAGCTGTTGAATCTGTTGTTGAAGCTGTTGATTGTTGTAGGCTACTTTGTGCTCTAGAGAGCTCTAGTTTCGTTGAAGCTGTTGAATCTGTTGTTATTGAAGCTGTTGAATCTGTTGTCGAAGCTATAGATTGTTGTAGGCTATTATGTGCTATAGAGAACTCTAGTTTTGTTGAAGCTGTTGAATCTGTTGCGGAAGCTGTTGATTGTTCTAAGCTATTATGTGCTCTCGAGAGCTCTAGTTTTGTTGAAGCTGTTGAATCTGTTGTTGAAACTAATGATTGTTGAAGGCTATTATGTGCTCTAGAGAGCCCTAGTTTTGTTGAAGCAGTTGAATCTGCTGTTGAATCTGTTGTTAAAGCTGTTTATTGTTGTAGGCTATTTTGTGCTCTAGAGAGCTCTAGTTTTGATGAAGCTGTTGAATCTGTTGTCATTGAAGCTGTTGAGTCTATTGTTAAAGCTGTTGATTGTTGTAGGCTATTTCGTGTTCTAGAGAGCTCTAGTTTTGTTGAAGCTGTTGAATCTGTTGTTATTCAAGCTGTTGAGTCTGTTGTTAAAGCTGTTGATTGTTGTAGGGTATTATGTGCTCTAGGGCGCTCTAGTTTTTTTGAAGCTGTTGAATCTGTTGTTGAAGCTGTTGATTGTTGTAGGCTACTTTGTGCTCTAGAGAGCTCTAGTTTCGTTGAAGCTGTTGAATCTGTTGTTGAAGCTGTTGATTGTTGTAGGCTATTATGCGCTATAGAGAACTCTAGTTTTGTTGAAGCTGTTGAATCTGTTGTGGAAGCTGTTGATTGTTCTAAGCTATTATGTGCTCTAGAGAGCTCTAGTTTTGTTGAAGCTGTTGAATCTGTTGTTGAAGCTGTTGATTGCTGTAGCCTATGATGTGCTCTAGAGAACTCTAGTTTTGTTGAAGCTGTTGAATCTGTTGTTAAAGCTGTTGATTGTTGTAGGCTACATTATGTGCTCTATAGAGCTTCAGTTTTGTTGAAGCTGTTGATTCTGTTGTTGAAGCTGTTGATTGTTGTAGGCTATTATGAGCTATAGAAAGCTCTAGTTTTGTTGAAGCTGTTGAATCTGTTATTGTTTAAGCTGTTGATGGTTGTAGGCTATTATGTGCTCTAGAGAGCTCTAGTTTTGTTGAATATGTTGAATAGATTTGTTGAATATGTTGATGGTGAAGATGTTGAATCTGTTGTTGAAGCTGTTGATTGTTGTAGGCTATTATATGCTCTAGAGAGCTCGACTTATTGAAGCTGTTGAATCTGTTGTAAAAGCTGTTGGTTGTTGGCTATATTACGTGCTCTAGAGAGCTCTAGTTATGTTGGAGCAGTTAAATCTGTTGTTAAAGCTGTTGATTGTTGAAGGCTATTATGTGCTCTAGAGAGCTCTAGTTTTGTTGAAGCTGTTGAATCTGTTGTTGAAAATGTTGATTGTTGTAGGCTATTATGCGCTCTAGAGAGCTCTAGTTTTGTTGAAACTGTTGAAACTGTTGTTGAAGATGTTGATTGTTGTAGGCTACATTATGTGCTCTAGAGAGCTCTAGTTTTGTCGAAGCTGTTGAATCTGTTGTTGAAGCTGTTGATGGTTGTAGGCTACATTATGTGCACTAGAAGCTCTAGTTTTGTTGAAGCTGTTGAATCTGTTGTTGAAGCTGTTGAAACTGTTGTTGTTAACGCCGCTGATTGTTGTAGGCTATTAGAGAGCTCTAGTTTTGTTGAAATTGTTGAATCTGTTGTTGAAGATGTTGATTGTTGTATGCTACATTATGTGCTCTAGAGAGCTATAGTTTTGTTGAAGCAGTTGAATCTGTTGTTGTTGAAGATGTTGAATCTGTTGTTTAAGCTGTTAATTGTTGTAGGCTATTATGTGCTCTAGAGAGATCTAGTTTTGTCGAGAATGTTGAATCTGTTGTTGAAGCTGTTGAATCTGTTGTAAAAGCTGTTGATTGTTGTTGGCTATCATGTGCTCTAGTTTTAATGAAGATGTTGAATCTGTTGTTGAAGATGTTGATTGTTGTAGGCTATTATGTGCTCTAGAGAGCTCTAGTTTTCTCAAAGCTATTGAATCTGTTGTTGAAACTGTTGATTGTTGTATGCTATTATGTGTTCTAGAGAGCTCAGTTCTGTTGAAGCTGTTCAATCTTGTTGTTGAAGCTGTTGATTGTTGTAGGCTACATTATATGCTCTAGGGAGCTCTAACTTTGTTGTAGCTGTTGAATCTGGCGTTGAAGTTGTTGATTGTCATAGGCTATTATGTGTTCTAGAGAGCTCTAGTTTTGTTGAAATTGTTGAATCTGTTGTTGAAGATGTTGATTGTTGTAGGATATTATGTGCTCTAGAGAACTCTAATTTTGTTGAAATTGTTGAATCTGTTGTTGAAGCTGTTGATTGTTGTAGGCTACATTATGTGCTCTAAAGAGCTCTAATTTTGTTGAAGCTGTTGAATCTGATGTTGAAGCCGTTGAATCTGTTGTTAAAAATGTTGATTGTTATAGGCTATTATGTGCTCCCGAGAGCTCTAGTTTTGTTGAAGCTGTTGAATCTGTTGTTGAAGCTGTTGATTGTTGCAGCCTATTATGTGTTCTAGAGAGCTATAGTTTTGTTGAAGCTGTTGAATATGTTGATGGTGAAGCTGTTGAATCTGTGGTTGTTAAAGCTGTTGATTGTTGTAGGCTATTATGTGCTCTAGTTCTATTGAAGCTGTTGAATCTGTTGTTGTTGAAAATGTTGATTGTTGTAGACTATATTATGTGCTCTAAAGAGCTCTAGTTTTGTTAAGGCAGTTGAATCTGTTGTTGAAGCTGTTGATTGTTGTAGGCTATTATGTGCTCTAGAGAGCTCTAGATTTATTGAAGCTGTTGAATCTGTTGTTGTTAAAGCTGTTGGTTGTTGTAGGCTACAATATGTGCGCTAGAGAGGTCTAGTTATTTTGGAGCAGTTGAATCTGTTGTTAAAGCTGTTGATTGTTATGTGCTCTAGCTGTTGAATCTGTTGTTGTTAAAGCTGGTGATTGTTGTGGGCTATTATGTGCTCTAGTTTTATTGAAGCTGTTGAATCTGTTGTTGAAGATGTTGATCATTGTAAGCTACATTATGTGCTCTAGAAAGATCTAGTTCTGTCGAAGCTGTTCAATCTGTTGTTGTTGATCTGTTGTTAAAGCTGTTGATTGTTGTAGGCTATTATGTTATCTAGTTTTATTGAAGCTGTTGAATCTGTTGTTGAAGATGTTGATTGTTGTAGGCTACATTATGTGTTCTAGAGAGCTCAAGTTTTGTCGAAGTTGTTGAATCTGTTGTTGAAGCTGTTGATTGTTGTAGGCTATTATGTGCTCTAGAGAGCTCTAGTTTTGTCGAAGCTGTTGAATCTTGTTGTTGAAGTTGTTAATTGTTATAGGCTATTATGTGCTCTAGAGAGCTCTACTTTTGTTGAAGTTGTTGAATCTGTTGTTCAAGATGTTGATTGTTGTAGGCTGTTATGTGTTTTAGAGAGCTCTAGTTTTGTTGAAACTGTTGAATCTGTTGTTGAAGCTGTTGATTGTTGTAGGCTATTATGCGCTCTAGAGAACTCTAGTTTTGTTGAAACTTTTGAAACTGTTGTTGAAGATGTTGATTGTTGTAGGCTACATTAAGTGCTCTAGAGAGCTCTAGTTCTGTCGAAGCTGTTGAATCTGTTGTTGAAGCTGTTGATGGTTGTAGGCTACATTATGTGCTCTAGAGAGCTCTAGTTTTGTTGAAGCTGTTGAAACTGTTGTTGTTAAAGCTGCTGATTGTTGTAGGCTATTATGTACTCTAGAGAGCTCTAGTATTGTTGAAATTGTTGAATCTGTTGTTGAAGATGTTGATTGTTGTATGCTACATTATGTGCTCTAGAGAGCTATAGTTTTGTTGAAGCAGTTGAATCTGTTGTTGAAGATGTTGAATCTGTTGTTAAAGCTGTTGATTGTTGTAGGCTATTATGTGCTCTAGTTTTATTGAAGCTGTTGAATCTGTTGTGGTTGAAGATGTTGATTGTTATAGGCTATATTATGTGCTCTAGAGAGATCTAGTTTTGTCGAGAATGTTGAATCTGTTGTTGTTGAAGCTGTTGAATCTGTTGTTAAAGCTGTTGATCGTTGTTGGCTACTTTGTGCTCTAGTTTTGTTGAAGATGTTGAATCTGTTGTTGAAGATGTTGATTGTTGTAGGCTATTATGTGTTCTTGAGAGCTCTAGTTTTCTCGAAGCTATTGAATCTGTTGTTGATACTGTTGATTGTTGTATGCTATTATGTGTTCTAGAGAGCTCAGTTCTGTTGAAGCTGTTGAATCTGTTGTTGAAGCTGTTGATTGTTGTAGGCTACATTATATGCTCTAGGGAGCTCTAGCTTCGTTGAAGCTGTTGAATATGTTGTTTAAGTTGTTGATTGTCGTAGGCTATTATTTATTCTAGAGAGCTCTAGTTTTGTTGAAATTGTTGAATCTGTTGTTGAAGATGTTGATTGTTGTAGGCTATTATGTGTTCTTGAGAGCTCTAGTTTTCTCGAAGCTATTGAATCTGTTGTTGATACTGTTGATTGTTGTATGCTATTATGTGTTCTAGAGAGCTCAGTTCTGTTGAAGCTGTTGAATCTGTTGTTGAAGCTGTTGATTGTTGTAGGCTATATTATATGCTCTAGGGAGCTCTAGCTTCGTTGAAGCTGTTGAATATGTTGTTTAAGTTGTTGATTGTCGTAGGCTATTATTTATTCTAGAGAGCTCTAGTTTTGTTGAAATTGTTGAATCTGTTGTTGAAGATGTTGATTGTTGTAGGCTATTATGTGTTCTTGAGAGCTGTAGTTTTCTCGAAGCTATTGAATCTGTTGTTGATACTGTTGATTGTTGTATGCTATTATGTGTTCTAGAGAGCTCAGTTCTGTTGAAGCTGTTGAATCTGTTGTTGAAGCTGTTGATTGTTGTAGGCTACATTATATGCTCTAGGGAGCTCTAGCTTCGTTGAAGCTGTTGAATATGTTGTTTAAGTTGTTGATTGTCGTAGGCTATTATTTGTTCTAGAGAGCTCTAGTTTTGTTGAAATTGTTGAATCTGTTGTTGAAGATGTTGATTGTTGTAGGCTATTATGTGCTCTAGAGAGCTCTAGTTTTGTTGTAGCTGTTGAATCTGATGTTGTTGAAGCTCTTGAATCTGTTGTTAAAACTGTTGATTGTTAATAGGCTATTATTTGCTCTAGAGAGCTCTAGTTTTGTTGAAGCTGTTGAATCTGTTGTTGAAGCTGTTCATTGTTGTAGCCTATATTATGTGCTCTAAAGAGCTCTAATTTTGTTGAAGCTGTTGAATCCGTTGTTGAAGCTGTTGATTGTTGTAGGCTACATTATATGCTCTAGGGAGCTCTAGCTTCGTTGAAGCTGTTGAATATGTTGTTTAAGTTGTTGATTGTCGTAGGCTATTATTTGTTCTAGAGAGCTCTAGTTTTGTTGAAATTGTTGAATCTGTTGTTGAAGATGTTGATTGTTGTAGGCTATTATGTGCTCTAGAGAGCTCTAGTTTTGTTGTAGCTGTTGAATC
>OZ220038.1:0-16056 GCA_964291365.2 Stappiaceae bacterium | reverse complement strand
GGAGGCGACTGGAGACGGAAGAATCCAGGCCACCGTCATCATCCAATACCCACAAGGACAGACTCTCACCCTGCAGTCCACCTCTACTGGATTGAGCCCTGAGCAACCCGACAGCCTCCTCTTCGACGTGGTCGTCTCGGGCAGCTACCCAGCGGACGACGAACTCTCCATTGGACAGACACTGTCAGTTCCCCTCCAGCAAACTGCTCTCGGCGTCCTGTCTGGACAGCAGAACCTAGAGCAGGGAGTCATCGTCACTCTGACCATCACATACCAGCCTCTTGCACCGCAGGCTGTGCCACACCGACTCCACCTGCCCAGGTCGACCGCCTGAACGGAAGCCTCGACTCCCTGGCCGTTTCAGCCAGCAGAGACCCCGCCCAAGACGGAAAGCTGGACTGGAACGTGCGGCTGCCGCCTGGAACGGATCCCAGCCAAGCCATCGCATTCCTTCCAGGCCTCACCATTCCCTACGCCTGGATTGGCGCCATGGAGCGTCCAGCCGAGCTCCCCGACGGACATGACCTTGTTGGCAGCTCCAGCTTCACCGGCACGGTTGTCTTGAACTTTGACAGCGGAGAGACGGCAACCGTGCTGCACTCCTCGCCAGGTGTCAGCCTCAGTGAACTCTCTTTCTCTGCCGAGCGCAACGGTTCTTTCCCAGAAGGAATAGAGCTGGACCAGCTACTTCCCATCTCCCTGATACTAGAGCGTGTTTCGGACGGAACGGTGCGAGCCCTAGGCTCAAGGAACGGCGTGCAAGTCACATTCACCCTCAGATACGCACCCAACGGCATCCAGTTTCCACTCCTCAACCTCACGCTGGAGGCCAGTGCCACAGACGCCACTGTGGATCCATTGGACGGAAGCACAGTCCTTACATTCTCCACCACCTCACGGCTGTCTGAAGTCCCAATCCAAACAATAGGTGGAAGTATAACCGGCCGAACAGATGATGGCGTCGTGCTGCCCACAGCTCGCGTCACAGCCTACGCCGACCGGCTACGCGACGGCAAGCTCAACTGGGAGATTGCCGACCTGCCCGGTACCAACGCCGTCGGAAGCTACAGGCCCCTGCTGCCGGCCATCGCCCTCTCTGCAGCCTGGCTAAACGCACAAGAGACTCCGGAACGGCTCATGGACGGCAGGGAGGCGACTGGAGACGGAAGAATCCAGGCCACCGTCATCATCCAATACCCACAAGGACAGACTCTCACCCTGCAGTCCACCTCTACTGGATTGAGCCCTGAGCAACCCGACAGCCTCCTCTTCGACGTGGTCGTCTCGGGCAGCTACCCAGCGGACGACGAACTCTCCATTGGACAGACACTGTCAGTTCCCCTCCAGCAAACTGCTCTCGGCGTCCTGTCTGGACAGCAGAACCTAGAGCAGGGAGTCATCGTCACTCTGACCATCACATACCAGCCTCTTGCACCGCAGGCTGTGCCCGCAACCCTGCTCCTGTTGCAGCTCACTCCTGCCGAGGTGGACACCACCGGTCAGACACCCACCATCAAGTTCAGTGCCGTTGCAGAGCTACAGCTTATCCAACTTACCACCGTCGTCGCTCCTACAGCAACCCCAACCACCTCAGCCACTCCTGCAGTTGTCCCAACGCTTTCACCGACACCGAAGCCTACACCGACTCCACCTGCCCAGGTCGACCGCCTGAACGGAAGCCTCGACTCCCTGGCCGTTTCAGCCAGCAGAGACCCCGCCCAAGACGGAAAGCTGGACTGGAACGTGCGGCTGCCGCCTGGAACGGATCCCAGCCAAGCCATCGCATTCCTTCCCGGCCTCACCATTCCCTACGCCTGGATTGGCGCCATGGAGCGTCCAGCCGAGCTCCCCGACGGACATGACCTTGTTGGCAGCTCCAGCTTCACCGGCACGGTTGTCTTGAACTTTGACAGCGGAGAGACGGCAACCGTGCTGCACTCCTCGCCAGGTGTCAGCCTCAGTGAACTCTCTTTCTCTGCCGAGCGCAACGGTTCTTTCCCAGAAGGAATAGAGCTGGACCAGCTACTTCCCATCTCCCTGATACTAGAGCGTGTTTCGGACGGAACGGTGCGAGCCCTAGGCTCAAGGAACGGCGTGCAAGTCACATTCACCCTCAGATACGCACCCAACGGCATCCAGTTTCCACTCCTCAACCTCACGCTGGAGGCCAGTGCCACAGACGCCACTGTGGATCCATTGGACGGAAGCACAGTCCTTACATTCTCCACCACCTCACGGCTGTCTGAAGTCCCAATCCAAACAATAGGTGGAAGTATAACCGGCCGAACAGATGATGGCGTCGTGCTGCCCACAGCTCGCGTCACAGCCTACGCCGACCGGCTACGCGACGGCAAGCTCAACTGGGAGATTGCCGACCTGCCCGGTACCAACGCCGTCGGAAGCTACAGGCCCCTGCTGCCGGCCATCGCCCTCTCTGCAGCCTGGCTAAACGCACAAGAGACTCCGGAACGGCTCATGGACGGCAGGGAGGCGACTGGAGACGGAAGAATCCAGGCCACCGTCATCATCCAATACCCACAAGGACAGACTCTCACCCTGCAGTCCACCTCTACTGGATTGAGCCCTGAGCAACCCGACAGCCTCCTCTTCGACGTGGTCGTCTCGGGCAGCTACCCAGCGGACGACGAACTCTCCATTGGACAGACACTGTCAGTTCCCCTCCAGCAAACTGCTCTCGGCGTCCTGTCTGGACAGCAGAACCTAGAGCAGGGAGTCATCGTCACTCTGACCATCACATACCAGCCTCTTGCACCGCAGGCTGTGCCCGCAACCCTGCTCCTGTTGCAGCTCACTCCTGCCGAGGTGGACACCACCGGTCAGACACCCACCATCAAGTTCAGTGCCGTTGCAGAGCTACAGCTTATCCAACTTCCCACCGTCGTCGCTCCTACAGCAACCCCAACCACCTCAGCCACTCCTGCAGTTGTCCCAACGCTTTCACCGACACCGAAGCCTACACCGACTCCACCTGCCCAGGTCGACCGCCTGAACGGAAGCCTCGACTCCCTGGCCGTTTCAGCCAGCAGAGACCCCGCCCAAGACGGAAAGCTGGACTGGAACGTGCGGCTGCCGCCTGGAACGGATCCCAGCCAAGCCATCGCATTCCTTCCCGGCCTCACCATTCCCTACGCCTGGATTGGCGCCATGGAGCGTCCAGCCGAGCTCCCCGACGGACATGACCTTGTTGGCAGCTCCAGCTTCACCGGCACGGTTGTCTTGAACTTTGACAGCGGAGAGACGGCAACCGTGCTGCACTCCTCGCCAGGTGTCAGCCTCAGTGAACTCTCTTTCTCTGCCGAGCGCAACGGTTCTTTCCCAGAAGGAATAGAGCTGGACCAGCTACTTCCCATCTCCCTGATACTAGAGCGTGTTTCGGACGGAACGGTGCGAGCCCTAGGCTCAAGGAACGGCGTGCAAGTCACATTCACCCTCAGATACGCACCCAACGGCATCCAGTTTCCACTCCTCAACCTCACGCTGGAGGCCAGTGCCACAGACGCCACTGTGGATCCATTGGACGGAAGCACAGTCCTTACATTCTCCACCACCTCACGGCTGTCTGAAGTCCCAATCCAAACAATAGGTGGAAGTATAACCGGCCGAACAGATGATGGCGTCGTGCTGCCCACAGCTCGCGTCACAGCCTACGCCGACCGGCTACGCGACGGCAAGCTCAACTGGGAGATTGCCGACCTGCCCGGTACCAACGCCGTCGGAAGCTACAGGCCCCTGCTGCCGGCCATCGCCCTCTCTGCAGCCTGGCTAAACGCACAAGAGACTCCGGAACGGCTCATGGACGGCAGGGAGGCGACTGGAGACGGAAGAATCCAGGCCACCGTCATCATCCAATACCCACAAGGACAGACTCTCACCCTGCAGTCCACCTCTACTGGATTGAGCCCTGAGCAACCCGACAGCCTCCTCTTCGACGTGGTCGTCTCGGGCAGCTACCCAGCGGACGACGAACTCTCCATTGGACAGACACTGTCAGTTCCCCTCCAGCAAACTGCTCTCGGCGTCCTGTCTGGACAGCAGAACCTAGAGCAGGGAGTCATCGTCACTCTGACCATCACATACCAGCCTCTTGCACCGCAGGCTGTGCCCGCAACCCTGCTCCTGTTGCAGCTCACTCCTGCCGAGGTGGACACCACCGGTCAGACACCCACCATCAAGTTCAGTGCCGTTGCAGAGCTACAGCTTATCCAACTTACCACCGTCGTCGCTCCTACAGCAACCCCAACCACCTCAGCCACTCCTGCAGTTGTCCCAACGCTTTCACCGACACCGAAGCCTACACCGACTCCACCTGCCCAGGTCGACCGCCTGAACGGAAGCCTCGACTCCCTGGCCGTTTCAGCCAGCAGAGACCCCGCCCAAGACGGAAAGCTGGACTGGAACGTGCGGCTGCCGCCTGGAACGGATCCCAGCCAAGCCATCGCATTCCTTCCCGGCCTCACCATTCCCTACGCCTGGATTGGCGCCATGGAGCGTCCAGCCGAGCTCCCCGACGGACATGACCTTGTTGGCAGCTCCAGCTTCACCGGCACGGTTGTCTTGAACTTTGACAGCGGAGAGACGGCAACCGTGCTGCACTCCTCGCCAGGTGTCAGCCTCAGTGAACTCTCTTTCTCTGCCGAGCGCAACGGTTCTTTCCCAGAAGGAATAGAGCTGGACCAGCTACTTCCCATCTCCCTGATACTAGAGCGTGTTTCGGACGGAACGGTGCGAGCCCTAGGCTCAAGGAACGGCGTGCAAGTCACATTCACCCTCAGATACGCACCCAACGGCATCCAGTTTCCACTCCTCAACCTCACGCTGGAGGCCAGTGCCACAGACGCCACTGTGGATCCATTGGACGGAAGCACAGTCCTTACATTCTCCACCACCTCACGGCTGTCTGAAGTCCCAATCCAAACAATAGGTGGAAGTATAACCGGCCGAACAGATGATGGCGTCGTGCTGCCCACAGCTCGCGTCACAGCCTACGCCGACCGGCTACGCGACGGCAAGCTCAACTGGGAGATTGCCGACCTGCCCGGTACCAACGCCGTCGGAAGCTACAGGCCCCTGCTGCCGGCCATCGCCCTCTCTGCAGCCTGGCTAAACGCACAAGAGACTCCGGAACGGCTCATGGACGGCAGGGAGGCGACTGGAGACGGAAGAATCCAGGCCACCGTCATCATCCAATACCCACAAGGACAGACTCTCACCCTGCAGTCCACCTCTACTGGATTGAGCCCTGAGCAACCCGACAGCCTCCTCTTCGACGTGGTCGTCTCGGGCAGCTACCCAGCGGACGACGAACTCTCCATTGGACAGACACTGTCAGTTCCCCTCCAGCAAACTGCTCTCGGCGTCCTGTCTGGACAGCAGAACCTAGAGCAGGGAGTCATCGTCACTCTGACCATCACATACCAGCCTCTTGCACCGCAGGCTGTGCCCGCAACCCTGCTCCTGTTGCAGCTCACTCCTGCCGAGGTGGACACCACCGGTCAGACACCCACCATCAAGTTCAGTGCCGTTGCAGAGCTACAGCTTATCCAACTTCCCACCGTCGTCGCTCCTACAGCAACCCCAACCACCTCAGCCACTCCTGCAGTTGTCCCAACGCTTTCACCGACACCGAAGCCTACACCGACTCCACCTGCCCAGGTCGACCGCCTGAACGGAAGCCTCGACTCCCTGGCCGTTTCAGCCAGCAGAGACCCCGCCCAAGACGGAAAGCTGGACTGGAACGTGCGGCTGCCGCCTGGAACGGATCCCAGCCAAGCCATCGCATTCCTTCCCGGCCTCACCATTCCCTACGCCTGGATTGGCGCCATGGAGCGTCCAGCCGAGCTCCCCGACGGACATGACCTTGTTGGCAGCTCCAGCTTCACCGGCACGGTTGTCTTGAACTTTGACAGCGGAGAGACGGCAACCGTGCTGCACTCCTCGCCAGGTGTCAGCCTCAGTGAACTCTCTTTCTCTGCCGAGCGCAACGGTTCTTTCCCAGAAGGAATAGAGCTGGACCAGCTACTTCCCATCTCCCTGATACTAGAGCGTGTTTCGGACGGAACGGTGCGAGCCCTAGGCTCAAGGAACGGCGTGCAAGTCACATTCACCCTCAGATACGCACCCAACGGCATCCAGTTTCCACTCCTCAACCTCACGCTGGAGGCCAGTGCCACAGACGCCACTGTGGATCCATTGGACGGAAGCACAGTCCTTACATTCTCCACCACCTCACGGCTGTCTGAAGTCCCAATCCAAACAATAGGTGGAAGTATAACCGGCCGAACAGATGATGGCGTCGTGCTGCCCACAGCTCGCGTCACAGCCTACGCCGACCGGCTACGCGACGGCAAGCTCAACTGGGAGATTGCCGACCTGCCCGGTACCAACGCCGTCGGAAGCTACAGGCCCCTGCTGCCGGCCATCGCCCTCTCTGCAGCCTGGCTAAACGCACAAGAGACTCCGGAACGGCTCATGGACGGCAGGGAGGCGACTGGAGACGGAAGAATCCAGGCCACCGTCATCATCCAATACCCACAAGGACAGACTCTCACCCTGCAGTCCACCTCTACTGGATTGAGCCCTGAGCAACCCGACAGCCTCCTCTTCGACGTGGTCGTCTCGGGCAGCTACCCAGCGGACGACGAACTCTCCATTGGACAGACACTGTCAGTTCCCCTCCAGCAAACTGCTCTCGGCGTCCTGTCTGGACAGCAGAACCTAGAGCAGGGAGTCATCGTCACTCTGACCATCACATACCAGCCTCTTGCACCGCAGGCTGTGCCCGCAACCCTGCTCCTGTTGCAGCTCACTCCTGCCGAGGTGGACACCACCGGTCAGACACCCACCATCAAGTTCAGTGCCGTTGCAGAGCTACAGCTTATCCAACTTACCACCGTCGTCGCTCCTACAGCAACCCCAACCACCTCAGCCACTCCTGCAGTTGTCCCAACGCTTTCACCGACACCGAAGCCTACACCGACTCCACCGGCCCAGGTCGACCGCCTGAACGGAAGCCTCGACTCCCTGGCCGTTTCAGCCAGCAGAGACCCCGCCCAAGACGGAAAGCTGGACTGGAACGTGCGGCTGCCGCCTGGAACGGATCCCAGCCAAGCCATCGCATTCCTTCCAGGCCTCACCATTCCCTACGCCTGGATTGGCGCCATGGAGCGTCCAGCCGAGCTCCCCGACGGACATGACCTTGTTGGCAGCTCCAGCTTCACCGGCACGGTTGTCTTGAACTTTGACAGCGGAGAGACGGCAACCGTGCTGCACTCCTCGCCAGGTGTCAGCCTCAGTGAACTCTCTTTCTCTGCCGAGCGCAACGGTTCTTTCCCAGAAGGAATAGAGCTGGACCAGCTACTTCCCATCTCCCTGATACTAGAGCGTGTTTCGGACGGAACGGTGCGAGCCCTCGGCTCAAGGAACGGCGTGCAAGTCACATTCACCCTCAGATACGCACCCAACGGCATCCAGTTTCCACTCCTCAACCTCACGCTGGAGGCCAGTGCCACAGACGCCACTGTGGATCCATTGGACGGAAGCACAGTCCTTACATTCTCCACCACCTCACGGCTGTCTGAAGTCCCAATCCAAACAATAGGTGGAAGTATAACCGGCCGAACAGATGATGGCGTCGTGCTGCCCACAGCTCGCGTCACAGCCTACGCCGACCGGCTACGCGACGGCAAGCTCAACTGGGAGATTGCCGACCTGCCCGGTACCAACGCCGTCGGAAGCTACAGGCCCCTGCTGCCGGCCATCGCCCTCTCTGCAGCCTGGCTAAACGCACAAGAGACTCCGGAACGGCTCATGGACGGCAGGGAGGCGACTGGAGACGGAAGAATCCAGGCCACCGTCATCATCCAATACCCACAAGGACAGACTCTCACCCTGCAGTCCACCTCTACTGGATTGAGCCCTGAGCAACCCGACAGCCTCCTCTTCGACGTGGTCGTCTCGGGCAGCTACCCAGCGGACGACGAACTCTCCATTGGACAGACACTGTCAGTTCCCCTCCAGCAAACTGCTCTCGGCGTCCTGTCTGGACAGCAGAACCTAGAGCAGGGAGTCATCGTCACTCTGACCATCACATACCAGCCTCTTGCACCGCAGGCTGTGCCCGCAACCCTGCTCCTGTTGCAGCTCACTCCTGCCGAGGTGGACACCACCGGTCAGACACCCACCATCAAGTTCAGTGCCGTTGCAGAGCTACAGCTTATCCAACTTACCACCGTCGTCGCTCCTACAGCAACCCCAACCACCTCAGCCACTCCTGCAGTTGTCCCAACGCTTTCACCGACACCGAAGCCTACACCGACTCCACCGGCCCAGGTCGACCGCCTGAACGGAAGCCTCGACTCCCTGGCCGTTTCAGCCAGCAGAGACCCCGCCCAAGACGGAAAGCTGGACTGGAACGTGCGGCTGCCGCCTGGAACGGATCCCAGCCAAGCCATCGCATTCCTTCCCGGCCTCACCATTCCCTACGCCTGGATTGGCGCCATGGAGCGTCCAGCCGAGCTCCCCGACGGACATGACCTTGTTGGCAGCTCCAGCTTCACCGGCACGGTTGTCTTGAACTTTGACAGCGGAGAGACGGCAACCGTGCTGCACTCCTCGCCAGGTGTCAGCCTCAGTGAACTCTCTTTCTCTGCCGAGCGCAACGGTTCTTTCCCAGAAGGAATAGAGCTGGACCAGCTACTTCCCATCTCCCTGATACTAGAGCGTGTTTCGGACGGAACGGTGCGAGCCCTCGGCTCAAGGAACGGCGTGCAAGTCACATTCACCCTCAGATACGCACCCAACGGCATCCAGTTTCCACTCCTCAACCTCACGCTGGAGGCCAGTGCCACAGACGCCACTGTGGATCCATTGGACGGAAGCACAGTCCTTACATTCTCCACCACCTCACGGCTGTCTGAAGTCCCAATCCAAACAATAGGTGGAAGTATAACCGGCCGAACAGATGATGGCGTCGTGCTGCCCACAGCTCGCGTCACAGCCTACGCCGACCGGCTACGCGACGGCAAGCTCAACTGGGAGATTGCCGACCTGCCCGGTACCAACGCCGTCGGAAGCTACAGGCCCCTGCTGCCGGCCATCGCCCTCTCTGCAGCCTGGCTAAACGCACAAGAGACTCCGGAACGGCTCATGGACGGCAGGGAGGCGACTGGAGACGGAAGAATCCAGGCCACCGTCATCATCCAATACCCACAAGGACAGACTCTCACCCTGCAGTCCACCTCTACTGGATTGAGCCCTGAGCAACCCGACAGGCTCCTCTTCGACGTGGTCGTCTCGGGCAGCTACCCAGCGGACGACGAACTCTCCATTGGACAGACACTGTCAGTTCCCCTCCAGCAAACTGCTCTCGGCGTCCTGTCTGGACAGCAGAACCTAGAGCAGGGAGTCATCGTCACTCTGACCATCACATACCAGCCTCTTGCACCGCAGGCTGTGCCCGCAACCCTGCTCCTGTTGCAGCTCACTCCTGCCGAGGTGGACACCACCGGTCAGACACCCACCATCAAGTTCAGTGCCGTTGCAGAGCTACAGCTTATCCAACTTACCACCGTCGTCGCTCCTACAGCAACCCCAACCACCTCAGCCACTCCTGCAGTTGTCCCAACGCTTTCACCGACACCGAAGCCTACACCGACTCCACCTGCCCAGGTCGACCGCCTGAACGGAAGCCTCGACTCCCTGGCCGTTTCAGCCAGCAGAGACCCCGCCCAAGACGGAAAGCTGGACTGGAACGTGCGGCTGCCGCCTGGAACGGATCCCAGCCAAGCCATCGCATTCCTTCCCGGCCTCACCATTCCCTACGCCTGGATTGGCGCCATGGAGCGTCCAGCCGAGCTCCCCGACGGACATGACCTTGTTGGCAGCTCCAGCTTCACCGGCACGGTTGTCTTGAACTTTGACAGCGGAGAGACGGCAACCGTGCTGCACTCCTCGCCAGGTGTCAGCCTCAGTGAACTCTCTTTCTCTGCCGAGCGCAACGGTTCTTTCCCAGAAGGAATAGAGCTGGACCAGCTACTTCCCATCTCCCTGATACTAGAGCGTGTTTCGGACGGAACGGTGCGAGCCCTCGGCTCAAGGAACGGCGTGCAAGTCACATTCACCCTCAGATACGCACCCAACGGCATCCAGTTTCCACTCCTCAACCTCACGCTGGAGGCCAGTGCCACAGACGCCACTGTGGATCCATTGGACGGAAGCACAGTCCTTACATTCTCCACCACCTCACGGCTGTCTGAAGTCCCAATCCAAACAATAGGTGGAAGTATAACCGGCCGAACAGATGATGGCGTCGTGCTGCCCACAGCTCGCGTCACAGCCTACGCCGACCGGCTACGTGACGGCCAGCTCAACTGGGAGATTGCCGACCTGCCCGGTACCAACGCCGTCGGAAGCTACAGGCCCCTGCTGCCGGCCATCGCCCTCTCTGCAGCCTGGCTAAACGCACAAGAGACTCCGGAACGGCTCATGGACGGCAGGGAGGCGACTGGAGACGGAAGAATCCAGGCCACCGTCATCATCCAATACCCACAAGGACAGACTCTCACCCTGCAGTCCACCTCTACTGGATTGAGCCCTGAGCAACCCGACAGGCTTCTCTTCGACGTGGTCGTCTCGGGCAGCTACCCAGTGGACGACGAACTCTCCATTGGACAGACACTGTCAGTTCCCCTCCAGCAAACTGCTCTCGGCGTCCTGTCTGGACAGCAGAACCTTGAGCAAAAAGTTGTCGTTAGTCTGACCATCACATACCAGCCTCTGTCATTGCAAGCTGTTCCCACCGCCCTGCTCCTGTTACAACTCTCACCCTTAGAGGTGGACACCACTGGTCCCACAGTCACCATCAAGTTCAGTGCTGTTGCCCAGCTGATGCTTATACAACTCCCTACTGTTGTGGTTCCTACAGCTTCTCCCACAATATGTCCCCCTGGATATTCTGGAGAAAATTGTAATACTTGCTCTGTTGGTTATTATGGAAATCCAGCCTATGATATTTCATGTCAGAAGTGTGATTGCAATGGAAATGTTAATGAAAGTTTATCTCAGATATGTGATACATTAAATGGTGCTTGTTTTGATTGCTTGAACAATACTTCTGGTTTTCAGTGTGATGAATGTAAAGATGGATACTGGGGTGATGCTGTTAATGGATCTTGTATTGGTAAGGGTTTCTATAGTGTTATGGCTAGTTTATTGTTGCTTTTAAGTTTTTGTGGGTGGAACACATTTATCACTTGTCTAGTAGCTTTTGCTATCTTGATTTTTGATGTTAACTATTTCTTGAAGCAGTATGTTTGTTTATATAATGTACAGCTTCGAACCTTGACATATAGTACCTATTTTTAATGAACACAATGTAGCTTGTAACTGTGATTCTGCTGGATCCCGTGATGAGGACTGCAACAAAAGCAGTGGACAGTGCAATTGTACTGACAATGTCTCTGGGCGCTCATGCAACCAGTGTAGAGCAGGATTCTGGGGGCTTCATACACATAATCAGTGTGTGGAGTGTACTTGCTGTACTAATGGAACTGTTGAATCTCAGTGTGATAATGTACGTACATTGCATTGAATATTGCACCATTCAGCACTGCCAACTAGTTTTAATTTCACTCTTATATTTATAGGAATCTGGAGAATGTGTTTGTCGTGAAGGATGGAGTGGTGAAGGTTGCTGCTCAGGTAAACATACGATTACAAATCATGTACTGTATGACCAGAAAGTTTGGTGGAAAACTAATGAATTTTGACAGTCCTCCTTCACAATTGTCGACCTTGTACTATTTACAATCAAAAAAAATTACTCACTTTTAAGTATGCTTCAAAACAAAAGGGCAATTCTCACCTTAGACAATTTATTATGGCACACTTATAACATAGTAGGTGGCTTGAGTTAAGCTAAGGGAAATACCAATGGCATTGCAGTGAAGTAGGATAATAATTACCCCATGCACGTGCACATGCACAATAGATAAAGTACCACACCTATTTTAGTTGCCCCTTCGGGTTTACCACCATTGTGATGGCTAACAAGGGTCTGGAGGTTGCCTGAGGTTAATTTGAACCAGATCCCTCAGCTAGCGTAGTGGTGCAGCACAGCATAGTGTAGCTGTACTACACTACAATGTTGCAGTGCATGTGGGGTATGCGGCCAATTACATCAATAGCCAAAGATAGACAAAACAAGGGCGAAAAAAGGGTAGTTAAAGTTGGGGGGCTTTCAGACCTTGCTGCAACCACTGTTAGGCTGTGGGTATCAGTAGGGGTGTCTGGGGGCATGCTCCCCCAGAAACCTTTTAAAGTTTAGATTCTGAGAGCATTTCCAAGGCACTTTGACGGCAGTTTTGGGGCTAATTAATTTTATTAACAATTTTTCTTGAGCACTGATATGTGGCAATAAGTATAGGCATTTGGTAATACTATGGGCCCTGTTACAAATTGGGATGGGGGTTTGACCCCCTGCCCCCTATTTCTCTGCCCTTGTAAAAGGAAGCAACGACATAAACTGTTTGCATAATGTGCTATACACAAGTCTCTTGATTTCCTAACTCCTCCAACTCCCACTCCCCCTCTCTATGATACACCATATGTGACCATGTATTAGTAATGTATTGATTGATTTATATATTATTCTAATAGCAATTCCAAAACGTGGTCTAAAGTTCAAAGAAACCTCTTATCTGATCTATACATCTATTGGTGAAGGAATCCTTCATAGCATTGAGTTGGATATATCTTTCAAACCAGAAAGATCTAGTGGCCTTGTTATGTATGCTTCACAATACAAAAATGGAAGTGGGTCTTATGTTCTTGTGCAGTTAAAGGATGGAAGGTTTGAATTCAGCTTTGCTACTGGCCTTTCTAACATCATCACAGTTAGGTAAGCGCTTGCTACAGTTTTAGGTGTAGCATACATGTACAATAATGATTTTCAATCGTCACCTTGCAGATCTTCATCAGTTATCACACTGAATGAGTGGCACTTTGTTGCTGTAGAGTATTCCTCATCAAGTGGACTAGCGTTGTTGAACATCGATGGATCTCGGTCTATTAACCGAGAAACATGGGTTAGTTAAAATATAGTGAGAAAATATGACATACTAACAATATCTTAACACTCATTAGACACATGGAGAACCAATTTTGTTACAGAGTGGACAGATCTTTGTAGGGAAAATACCATCAGATCAAGTAGACCATCCTACATCTGTGGCTGTATCTGCAGGATTTGTTGGTTGCATTGAGCAGGTTAGCAGCTACAGTATAACTGTACTTACTAGACCACACCAAAGGAGTGCATGTCTCCTATATATACTGCATAATTACCAGGACACAGATATCGTGTATAGTATGCTCTTGATGGCTATTATGTAATCCCACACAACTAGAGCCTGTCCATCAAAAACAAGTCATTGGAAGGGGTTGGGCATCAGAGTGCATGGTAGGCACCATAAAAGTGGCTCGCTTCTCTGCCTATTACACGGCCCACAAGTGCTACAAATTAAATTGTTTTCTACAGCCACACTGGTTAGCCCCTAGAAGATCTAGCTTCCTCATAGCAAAGATAAATTATTATGCCCATAATACAAGTGCAGTGTAGCCCTGTATACAATAATAATCATTATGAGAGTGACCCCTGCAATATGAAGCTATTATCTGGGGGTGTATCTATTCATTGGGCTGGACCACTGGACTGGACTACTTGACTCACCTTTGACCCCAAGATATTAACTAGAAATGGACATTCTGCACTTGTTGACAGTCCTAGAACGCTGTCGTATCCCTTCTCTAGTCAGGAAGATACTTACAGACCCATGGGCTTGCTCTTAGGATTGGTAAAATGGTAGTTGTTATACTTTGAAGTTCAGCCAAGCACTTGAACATATTTTCGACGCTTAGGAAAGCCCCAGAGTAATTATTCCTGTATCTATCCCTTACCAACTGATGCCCAGGCTGTTTACATAGCCTTCTTTCCACACACTCGTACAAATTATAAGCTTGGTAGAGCCCTCTATAATCATCAGTATCACCTAATCTAGCACTTTTGAAACGTTCAAGATACACATATTCTACTAGGAGCATGCATGCTGGATAAATAAACAGCAGTGAACTGAATGCTCAGTTCCTTCAATAGCAGAACTGTTAATTGAGTGTCTTGGTATCCTACGTGATCGTGAGATGGTTAAAATAATTAGGTTTCCTATGTATCATCCATGGCCACTAGGCAAGCATATGATGGGGATAGGGGGTGGAACTTGTCCATGTTAGAGATGTATTTTGAAAAAAGTACATGTAGCTATAGAGCTGTATGTATATTACACTTTGTCAAAAATAATGACAGCAGTTTTGGGGCTAATTAATAGCATCATCTGACAGATATTAAATCAATGAGTCACTGTAACAGATCTGTTACCTATTACCGATTTCATTGTAACAGTTGTATTCAAGTACACTGTAGCTGCCAAAATATTAACTAACATAGTTAAGTCTTGGAACTAGATCATTACAGGCAAAATGGGAAGGACTGGCTTGCAAAACAACACATCAGCACTGTAGTACACAAACTGACACAACCTGAAGGCTAAATATAGCCTTGTATACTCGACATTTCAGGTCAAAGGTGAGTCCAGTAGTCCAGTCCAGTGCCACGGTCCATAGATCCAGTCCAGTGAATAGATACACCCATTATCTGGAGCATATAAAGGGAAGGAGTGTATATCAAGAAATTGTAAATTACACACTAAGTAGAAAAAAATTCGCAAATAAATGATTCATGGGGGGGGGGGTGGTGGTTGGGAGCACACCATGCCATAAACGTGACGACCATTACCCAATTTACGCTATGGGCGCCTGCTTGCATTGTGTGGCCCTACTATATGTAACTACACTGTAGACTTATCCCCAGGCCCTATTCCCAGCTTTGCAGTGTTGCACAGTGTGCAACACTGCAATACTGGGAATGGCCATGCATGTATGAGTCTAGGTATACTGTGTTGCTTTCTAGACAATTTTTTTTTCAGCTTAGTGTGTCTGTTGCTTGAAAAAGAAAGAAAGCGTAGATATATTATATCACAGTAGTGGTCAATAAATAAACCTAGCGGCATCTACACGTTATTTCAATTGGAATGGGCAGGGAACGGGGCTAGGGTATAGTCTTACATTATATTATTAGCTACCTTATGTTCAATTTATCCTTATTAACACAGATAACAATACGACGGTCTGGAATGCTGCAAATTACTGGTAGACAACAAATGCAGAATATATCAACATGTTATGAACATTACTGACTTTATTGCCATTAGATTATGCTCGTAGAATATTTGAATACATTTTGTATAGGCCTAATTGCTTTACTTTTCTCAATAGTAGACAATTTCATCAACTTGCAATTATTGTAATAGCAATTAGTATTGAATTTGTATAGGCTTGTTATTATTTTATTAGTGCACACATAGCTGGATAAAAAAATCAAGTTTCATTTTCTGATGATCATGATCTCAAAGCCTGCATGATACTTTGTTGTCACTGATCGAGGCTGCATAATACTTAATTGTACAATACTTTTACAATTTTCTACGCAAATGATATTATGCAGCGCCTGGTCAGATACATGCTCACATGAAATTGTGATGACTATGCTAGGATCCATTCATGGTTGTGACAAATCCTATATGCGCTGATCAAGAGTAGATAAAAGAGGAAGAGTGTTGAACTAGCAGTAACAGCATTGTGCATGAGTGATGTCACAAGCTATGAATATTTACATTATTAGTGAGCCCTGAATATCACTATGCTACAACTTGATCTAATAATTATTATGTGTGTGCCCTAGTTTATACAACACCTGTAGATGAGAGTACTATGTAAATGCTGGTGATGTCACTCACACACACTGCTGTTAGCTATTTACTATGGGTGTTCAACACTCTTCCTCCTTTATCTTCTCTTGGCGCTGATTAATCAGCAGTATTGCCCCATGAGGAGGCCTAGGTAGTTAGCCCACCCGACCGAAACACA
>OZ220037.1:0-211012 GCA_964291365.2 Stappiaceae bacterium | reverse complement strand
AACCAACAGGCTGTATACATATCATAGAGATGCAGACAATGTGTGAGATACAGTCATAGCTGCATTATATACACTATTCAAATAGCACAATAATTATTTAAGCCTGATGATGAGGACTTTTTAGATACTGTAAATTATAGCCCATAGTATTGTAAATAGCCATCTATAGCTCGGCAAGACAGCAGCTATGCTTGACTCGGAGTACCAAACCAGCAGCCATTTCAAAATTAACCACACACAAGGTAAATGGATAAAAGCCCATGCACCCACCTCATGTTTTGCCTTGAATCCTGCTTATATTGTACAAGTAATCTACTCACCAAGGAATAGAAGAGCCAGAGAGATCCCAACTTGCTTCATCTTCCACTGATTTACTGGCTAGCTAAAATACATGTAGCGTGTTACTGCTCATGTATGGTACAAACTAAGGTAATGACTACTTACTAATGTATTATGCTGGCTGCGTGATTCGAAGCATATAGCCTGTATGTGCCACCATAATACTAGGCAATCTTTTTCTACATCATACAAGTTGGCATTTCCTCTTGAATCATGAACCTCTTAACTTAATAAGAGTGTCCTTACTGTGACCCCCATGAAGGTGTCTTGGCATATTAGGTGCCACTCTGTGACTGAACATCCTGAAGTGCTTGGCAGTTTACTAGTTTAGTGGCACGTCAGTGTGTGTCTGAAGTCTTTATTTTGCTGGGTTCATGTGACCATGATGTGGGTGTGTCCATGCTGAGCTGCCATCCATATGCCAACTTGGAAAGAAATTGAAGTCATGACAGCATATACCCGGTATTGTGATGTGAGCTGCTGTCTCTGAATGCTTTATGCCATGCATTGTATTTACACTGATGCATGGCCAGACTGAGCTGCAGCACCTTATCTTTCACTACAATAATAGGTGAGCCAAAAAGATACAGTTGTTGTAAAGTAGCTAGCTATGCTGCCATGGTACTACGTATGATCTACTACTGATAACACTTTGGCAAAACAGTCACAATAGCACCATAGCTAGTATGTGAATTGCTGGAAGGCTATATAAGTGGAATTTTCTTGGGGCTCCAAAGCTCAAACCAATGAGAAGACTGTATGTACAAAAAGTGATTCAATCTTGCTGCTTATATAATATTATGTGTTGGCATAGTACTACTTTTTGTTCCATATTCCAAGTTCCATTCCCTGTTCTGCATACATATGGTGCACTGGTTGCCATGGTCAGGTGGCATAAAGAATGTTGATTTGTGGCTCTTTGGGTAAACAATCCTATCCACACTGTGTGCACAGATAAACCACAAGTCCATGCACAGTCCATTGTTACTTTGTTTTGCTTAGTCTGGTGTGTGTGCAAGAGGAGAGGATGGGCTAGATATATATCTGCCTGGATTGAGCTCCATACAGAAGATTTATTACCCCTTGCAACAGCAAAATGTGAAAAGTGTTAAGCATAAACTACTACAACTGAATTAATGGTTGTCTGGAGTCTTTGTACACATATAATGTAAGGTAGTTGTGGCAATGGCAATGTATTGGACTAGATTCTCTTTGGCCACAACACTTCATGCTTTTTGCCATAGCCTTTGCAAAAAGTAGGAAAATTTCTGTAACCTCCTTCCCTCCAGCCCTTCTCCCCCTCCAAAATTGCCCTGATCATCAAGATCAATAATTCAGTCCTGCTGAAAGTACAGAGACAGATACAATGTCATATGTAAATAAAAAAATATCTCTGGACAAACTTTCATTTGTCTACAGATTGAAGCCAAAAAATAAATAACAGGCTCAACAGCTAGCAGTCTTTCATATTACAACTCATTAAATAAAAAACTCACAAAGTCGGAAATCAAAATCATACACAGACATCTTGTACTTAGTGTTAAATAAACACATACTGAAAACAATAATTCTATCAAGTTAGCACACGTATATGGACCACAAATTATTGTAATGCGGAAATGATGTTCAGTTTAGCATGGTTCATCATCATATTATAATATAGTTATGCAGGGGCTAGTGGAAGAGCAGTATAGCCAGCACGATGACTAGCAGAAGTGCTGGTTGGAGGAGAGAGGTGACCAAGGTGGCTCCATTGTCACCTCCTTGCATAGGGTTAGGGTCAACATTGGGGTTCGTTACATCTTGCACTACTAGACTGCTAGGAAGTCTTGTGTCAATGCCGTCACAGAAATCCTCGTCATCAGTATCTGTGTGTGATTGAATAAACAGCTCAGGCTTACTTCAAAAACTACACTGTAGCCTAGTTACTGTGCATGTATAATATGTTGTAAATCAGGAAATTTTTATTGTTAAAATATTTTCGTTCAGCAAGGCTGATGTGAAGGTAAACACAAAGTGCTATGAGCATAGTTAATGGTGATGTGGTATGAGGTTGCTTGTCAATAAATACTTAATAACACAAAAAGTGTAGCATATGAAATATTTATATAATATGGTACATGTATATTACACAGGGCTCATCAAGCTACCGTAAATCTTTGATAATACACTTGAGGTACATCAAAAAAGCAAGTATAAACCAAGAGTGCATAAGAACTAAGAAAAGAGGAAGAGTGTGTAACTTCTCAAAACTTGAAGTGGGCAGAATTTTTGAACAGTATTAAAAATAGAACATCCAGTCAAGACTAAACTGAAAATACGTAAATCAAAGTGTAAAAATCTATCAGTAAAAAGTCATTGCTTGATGCTTGTACATTTGTCATCATTGCACTGTGGTTTTGCACATAACCAGGTGTTCTATTTTCAAAAATTCTGCCCTGTATACTAATATCTATGAGAGTTACATGCTCTCTTCCTCTCCCTGCATTTGTTCTTACGTGCTCTTGGTAGTATATACCACTTACTTATATGAAACTTTAGCATTATCTGAAACCCCAAACCTAGTGGAAGCTATCTCCTAGTGCCTGCTCAGGCAAACCTACATGAGCTGTGTAAAAGGCAGAGCCTCTTAGAAGAAGCCTGACCTTGGGGCTTACTTTGATGCATATAGCCTCCAAGTACATGTATTATTGATATGTGAGTTTTTTATACTGAATTCTGAACACAAAAAGTTAGAATTAAGATTCAGTACCTTACATTATATATGGAGCCTTTTGTAAATAACCACGGTAAATACTAGAAAATTTACACTGAAAAGGGGACAAAACAGCTTAATTGGAGGCAGTGTAAATGGTGTATAGTGTACTAACTCTTAACGTACCCAGTAGAGTTATGTTTGGTCTGAGGTAGAACACTGCATCATTGACAGGGCAGCTCCCTTGACTACTGCCATCACAGAAGAATACAAGCTCAATGTCATTGCCAGAGGTATACGATTCGCAAAAAAATACTCCATTCTGCACAGAAAAGTACATGTGTAAGTATTCACTCATACATTGTATGTGCATGTGTGTGTGTGTATGTGCATGTGCGTGTGTGTGTGTGTGTGTGTGTGTGTGTGTGTATGTGCATATGTGTGTGTGTGTGTGTGTGTGCATGTGTGTATGTTTCCAATCACCTAACAACTAAAGTATATATGGGCAAATTATTGGCTATGGGATGAGTATACATGTACATATAGGTGAATAGGGTAGCCTGATGATGAAAGGGGGTCATGGGCAAACATATCAGTTGCATTCAACCATGCACCCCAATTAATGGCATGTAACTAGTCTACTCTGTGTGTGTACGTGTGTGTGTGTGTGTGTGTGTGTGTGTGTGTGTGAATGTATTGTGGGTGGTAACAAGGCATGTCCTGGATCGTAATACATATTGACCATACAAGGTCATCTAAAATAGAGTTACAAACCACCATCACATAATCACGATGCTGATGAAGTCACATCATGCACAGGTAGGCAATGATTAGGCCGTGAATATAATTACTACTTCCTGCTGGTAGGTTCCTTGGTAGACCTTATATGCTCAACTCGTGTAATACTATACTCTCTTGATGACTAAAACTAAAGCACACTTACACAAATATCAAATATGGTGTCACATTCATGTAGTCTATATGAATCAATGCACAAAAATTTACTATATTAGTAAGCATTAATGTCACTATCCATTGGCATGTGCATGATGTGTGGAATACAGAAAAGATACTTACTGTTTAAATTCATACCCTTTAGCTAGAAGCTGAACATTAAAAATGCCAAATTTATTACTATGGTAATTAAAAAATTCTGTGATACGCTCACGAACCAGACTTACCGATCCACAGGTTGGTTCATCATCTGGGCCTGAATTTCGTCTTTGTATGCTGCAGTGACACATACACAAGCATAAAGGTTTCATTTAGATTTTGGTTGCAGAATCAGTCATAGCAAGCAACATATACTATGTATCGTAGTTGAAACAAATGCTGCAATCTGATTGGCTGAAGACAGGGCCGGGTGATATACATGTACACCTACAATGTTCTGATATAATACCTACAAGCTTTTGTACTATGATCTAAAGTGGTTAGACAATGTTTAGTCGGATTTAGAAGCCCTCAGGGCTCCATAGAATCCTCGCTTCGCTCAGGATTCTACATAGAGCCCTTCGGTCTTCTAAATCACATAGAAATCTCCTAACCAGTGTGTAACTAATATTCATTCTGCCAATTGGGCTAAGTGCTAGTTAACGTTGCTTGCTATATATCAAAGAACAATTATGCATGTCAAGGATTCACTCAATGCATGTATACGTCTCATTGCTACCAATAGTTACTGTACAGTGCCTCAATTAACAATTATTACTGACCTACCATATTGTTGAATCTGATTGTACCTGTTAAAGAAAGGATGGAGGAAAAAATATGAATGGCATGGCTACTTAAATCTACTTTGAATATAACTTGAAACAAATTGGCCTCTGGTATTACTGCCACCCAGCAATGAAGCACTGGACACACACCAGGGCCGTAGCCACCAGTCAGGTAGCTATGTAAGCATCTACCTAAGACCACTAGCTGTTTGTATGCTTACCTGTTTCGATCATTCAAAAATGGGCAGGGCCTGCAGTGATCATGTTTGACATCAGCTCTCCTAAGTTTTCCTGGGGGGGGGGGGGGGGCATGCCCTCAGACCCCCCCCCCCCCCCAGCAAACGCATGCTACGCACACATAATGCAAGTGCCATGCCCACACAGGCCATTCATTTCTATCTGACTACTTGAAATTTGGTGGCTACAGCCCTGCACACATATAACCAAACTGATGTGTAAGGGCTCTAGCATACTGGTATAATTGTATATCTAATGTTTGCAATCGCCTAGCAACCAAAAGCAAATTATCAGCTATACAGAATGATTATATATATATAGTACAGGTACTTTAACACTTAGCTACACGTAGATCTACATGTGTAAGACTTACCGCAGCAACAACATATCGAATATTCCTGAGCGGTGTTGGGAAGCTCACTCGGACGCACAGATTAGGAAGATTAGAGTCGGTACCACGATATTCAAGCAATGAGAAGCCAAGTGGTGTACCATCGGCATCATTGAGCGATTGAGGGTTGGTGTCAATGGGTTGTGCGACCCAGTTACAGCACACTGACTGAGCATTGGGGTTGTTCTGAATGGCTGTATTCACACAACCTGTGTCGTTACAGGCACACTGTGCACTGCTCTGGCCAAACCAACAGGCTGCATGTGTGCAATGTAAACAAAATCGACTTTTATTCAACCAAAGTTGGTATGTATGGACATACACAGTCATCCTTGTATATAATGTAACGGATTCATACTCTGAGTTCAGTTAGATTCTGAAAGTACTTTTGTAGGAAGGAAACCGCAATCATTCATGCAAGATGGCAGAAGTAGTATATAGGATAGGAGTAGCTATATAAATATATACACACCTTGGATGCTACATCTAAAAATTAATTGACGATCTAGTTCATTAATAGTGTTTTGACTTTAAGTTACGTGGAGCCATTAGTCAAGTCATAATATGTTAGCCAATATCCCGATAGGTATACATTAAAGTTTAGCATTTCTTATCAGGCCAGACCAAATTAATTGTCTGTTTCTCGGATCTGGCAGGTCTATATTCCTAGCTTTTTGAAAAAAAAATATTAATCAGATAGGCATGGCCTTGCCAGCAACTAGACAATGGCATTTAAGCATTACCACTGATGTTCCTTGTGAACATTGCATGTGCGTGGAAGCAGCTTTAGCGAGCTGATGATAGCAGCTAACCATGTGTGGCCTTATTTCTACAACTTCTGTCACTGTTCGCTTCGTCAATCTGAGGTCAAAGATTGGACTTAATTATTTTTCTACCTGCCTGCCAGGTCACTATTTTGAGGGGAAAAAATCCGTGAAATGGAAAATTAATTTGGTCTGGCCTCAACTGTATCTTACATGTAGCCAGATAGAGGATAAGTAAATTAGACATGCATAGAGACCAGTGAGACCAGTGAACATGTAACGGTCAAGTCTGTTCAGAGACTTGCTTTCATAGTCGGTATCAAGTTTCTCATCTCAATCAATTGTATCAACCACTGTACTAGTAAGGTGAACTCCATGCATTTTTACTAGGAAAGGCTTGCACTACACAAAGTTTGGCTACAGTTCAAAACGGTACAAATTTCCCGCTGCCTGCTCGGCCGGAGCGACTGACATCACCTACGCTCATACATATAGCATGCTCTGAGTCTGATACTATACAAACTCACCGAGGAAGAGAAGAGCGAGGGAAATTGCAAGTTGCTTCATGATTCTTTTACGATCAGATGTCGTTCGTACACACGCTCACCACAGCTACTAGCTTCTGACACTTGCTTGAATGGAGTGTGGGTGTGTCTGCTGAAAGCCTAGAACGTGGAATTCATTCCTCGCGCTCGCAGATCTAGATCAGACCGAATTTGGAAACACAGTCAGCGTCACATGATGAGGTGTTGATATAGCCTCGTCCCAAGGCCCATTCCCAGTTTTCAATGCTTTGACATGAAGTTGACCAGCTCCGCCCATATACCGCGCAAACCATACAACATGTATCAGAACGAGCCCCGCCCCAATAGTGTTCGCGCGCGAGATGAAGACACTTGGTACTGGTGGGCACTGTATCTCCAACATTCTGCTCCTCCTTCTGGGAGCCCTATCATTCAGTACAGGTAAGACACTTCAATAGATTTTGTACTTCTATCAAAATAGCATTTCAGTAGAACTCCTGTTGAGATGTGTACACATCTGCACTGAACTACTACACTGACTTTGTAAGAGAAGTATCAGCTTTTGACAGCTGTGTTTAATGACCTATGGCCAGGTGTCATTCTATATGGAGAGGTACCACTGTATGCCATCAAAAAAAAGTCATCTAGGCCTATTAAATAGCACCCATCATCACCTGTAGTACCAGTCTACCAAGCTATGTAGATTGCCTGATCGGGCTGGATAATTTAGAATAGCTTTCCCTGTAGTTATATTAAACTGTTAGGTATTGCATGAAGGCTTGATCACAGAAGACAAACACTCATGTATCTTGCCTAAAACTTTGGTTTTCAGGTACTGTACTGAACAAGTACGTTAGACACTATGAGCCAGTGTTGATAACACACCACGACACGCATCATAGGGGACACAAGCTAACCTCCAAAGCGCACTTCTCCGCACATGGAAGGTAAGTGAGGCAGTAGCTATACTCTGAATCCTAAAATGTTACAAGCTAACTAGCTCATAATAATTATCATGAGTGGCATTTGGGCTGCCAGGGGTGTTTGATTAATGTTATTGACCATAATAATATGAATTACTGAATTGCGTAGCTACACCGAATTACAAGTGATTATGACAAAATGTGGATGGTAATAGATTCAATACCCTGCACTCCCTACTACTAATATAATGGGGTTGGGGGTTAAAGCCACACAACAGCTATCCACTTTCATGTAGCTACTACAGAGTTT
This sequence comes from Stappiaceae bacterium, assembly GCA_964291365.2. Taxonomy (GTDB): domain Bacteria; phylum Pseudomonadota; class Alphaproteobacteria; order Rhizobiales; family Stappiaceae; genus JBDWFY01. Next base: position 203,111 of record OZ220037.1, on the reverse strand, counting down.
GTAGACAAGCATGTGTTCCCTATAAGGCATGTTGTTTCTGAACCATATGCTACACATCTATATTCATTCATGTGACACAGCCATAGTGACCTTACATGCATTTTAAAACACTGACCTAAGCCCCAACATGAAACATTAGCTGCTACAGTTGTACCGACTACAGAATCCACACAATGCACACTATGCAGCATATAATGTCATTCAACATCTGTACTCCCTTTTGCTCCCATTTTGAGGAACGGTGAACCAGTTCTAGTTCTTTAATTCTCTACAACTGTAGCATTGGCATGACCACTAATAAAAATGTATTAATGTAGAGAGTTCAAGCTGCACCTGGAAACAAGCACAGATATCTTCCTGCCAAAATTCAAGGTCTATGTTGTGAGTAAAGATGGATTGAGGACACATAAATCCTATCAGAACAAAAACATTGTCGGAGGGTTCGTTGAAGGTAAGTACCGGGCGAATGAGAGAATTTTGGCAAGCTAGTGCTCCATTTGAAATTGCTCAGCCTTTCATTCGTGGTGGCCAGAGTTAATGAATTATTGTGCTTTCAATTTAGGTGAACATTATTCTGCTGTCCGCGGTCACATATTAGATGGTATCTTCAGAGGTGTCATTCGATCTCAAGAGTAAGCTACATGCATGTAGCTACAAGTCATAATATTATTCTTAGGTGGCCAGCCAAAGCTTGCATTATGAGGTGAATTTTAATTTTAATACTTCATAGTGAGATATACCATGTTGAGCCGATCACCAACCACCTCCCTCCAAGTAGCCATCACAATAGGATTGTCTACAAAGATAGCGATGTGAACTACGACCTCTTGAACCACACCACTTGCTCCAGCACATTATCATACTCCCCAAGACTGAGAACCTTCCAGGTAGATATAGCTATTTATGGTATAGCTAGCCACCTCTAGCTATGTGGGATTTGATCTTCGCTGCTCACATAATATCTGCAGAAGTCAGTAGCACCAAGTGGTGTCTCTCCAAAAGATGCCACTCATGGTCAGCCGCTAAAGAAAAGAGCTGGTATGAGATGTTGAGTTACCTAATACTATGAACGTCCACATTAATTCTAGCTAGCATTTTTACTACAGTGGATCAGGACTTGAACACATGTACTGTGGCTGTTGTGGCAGACTATGAGTTCTTCAGTAGCGTTGGAAATGGCCAAGAATCCACTGTAAGTACTGTAATTGTGAGTGGTTCAAGTAAAATCCAAACATTGTTGCCATCTAAGAAAAGTTGATATTTCTCCACAGAATTACAAAATTTGAAACCTTGTGGAGAAATTTCAATTACATTAGATGGCAATAATGTTTGGGTTTTACTTGGACCACTCACAATTATAGCTTATACGCTAAGATGTTGAACTGGTGTATCTTTTCCTCTCCCATACAGACAGTGGATGAAATGACACTTCACATTATGCAAACTGATGAAATCTACAGGTAGTGATCAAATTTGTACACCGTATTGACTCAGTCTTAAAGGATAATATTATTGCATCCCTCTGAATTCACAGAAGTACCATGTTCATTGGACCAAATGGCGACTTTAACGGTTTTGGTGTTGCACTTCACTCGGCCCTTGTGAGTTGCCTACACGAGCAATGATTAGCTAAATTGGTTCATCTTTGCTCTTTTGTTGTTTTAGGTTTACACTGATCCAGTTAATAACAATCCACTCTCAGGAAGTTTCTCTGTTGATGAACTTTTGGAAGCCTTCTCAGAATCGGTTTGTACATGGTGTTAGGCCTCTCATTCCCAGCTTAAACATGCATCATTTCATTTGTTTATGGATAGAATTTTGATAATGTATGCCTGGGACACTTATTCACATACAGAGATTTCCAAGGTGAGTCAATATTAGTCAAATCAGTATGCATTACATTGTTGACAGATGTCATTTCACAATGCCACAGGCACAATTGGATTGGCTTATTTGGGTGACCCTAGTAAGTACAGTGATCCACTTTACAGTGGTCATGCATGTATAGGTACAGACATGGAACATTTACTGCTTCATTTCAGACGGGCAGTTTGCGGGAGGGATATGCCAGAAACGCACAACAACATCAATGGGACCAAGAAAGTATGCACTACATATACACATAGTGACATTTCATGTTGTGCTGTTGTCTTGTACAGCCTTAATACAGGATTTACATCACTGCTCAACTTCGGAAGAAGGGTAGGTTATGACATAATAACATTATCGTTGATTAGCTTTATATGCACACACACACACTACGTACAGCTTCCATTGGCAGTATCCATAATCACAACTGCTCATGAGATTGGACACAACCATGGTTCACCAGTGAGTTAGCTATTAAATAAAATGCATGTGGAGTCAGTGGACTACCAGTGCTTAAATTTTGTGCGAATAAACACATGCAGCTAGTGTCACAGTACACACTGCTATGTGTATTTCATATTGCTCTATAGTCGTCCTCAGGCCAATTCCCAGACTCTCAATGTACATGCATTGTACACTGTTGCATGCATACTCAGTGGAAAAGCTCGGAGTGCATGGGCCTGGAGAAGAAAATAGCTAAATGAGGGAAAGTATGACAGCTCTCTTTTGTCACTCTACAGCATGATCCAGCCGGTGAGTGCTCTCCTGGCCCCCCTGATGGGAACTACATCATGTATGCGAGTGCCACGGATGGCAACAGAAAGGAGTTCTCTCCATGTAGTAGAGAATCTATGGGAAGGACTATCGAAGTCAAAGGCAGCTGTTTTGTTCAACGTAGGTTTAATAGCCCCTCTCTCATGCAATGATAGCACTATAGGCTGTGCATGGTGCAGTTATTATTGTCATGACGTGAGCATGTACACCAACTAGAAAAGCATATGCAGCTCGATATGCAGGATAAACTTTGTTGCACATGGAGACTACCTTAGCTGCTATGCTAGCTCTGGGCAAATACAAATGCCTTTGTGCCCAATTCAATATTAAATTTTGATTACCACAGGGCCCAAACAACAGGAGTGTGGCAATGGCATCATTGAAGGAGATGAGGAGTGTGACTGTGGTAGTGTGGATGATCTGGAAAAGTGCCATGAGAATGACCCTTGCTGTACTCTCAACTGTACCCTCAAAGAAGGAGCCCTTTGCAGGTAACCCAACTTTTAGTTTTATACTGTCATTGAGGAAAACAGGTAGCTAGTACAATTTCAAACGGGGAGTACACACATGCTTGATCCCTGTCTCCCATTGATTCCCGCTGTTCCTGCATGTGCCTATGTATAAACACTACTTGCACTGACTTTAAATATACAGCCAGAAGGCCAGTGCTTGCTGTGAACAAAGCACATGTAACTACGCTCCTGCTGGCATCATATGTCTCAAAGGAGACTCTGATGTTGTGGGAGGAGGTTGTCAGAGAGACAGCGAATGTCCTGGTGATTCTGCTGAATGTCCGCCTGCTCCGAAAGAGGAGGATGGCACACCTTGTAATGATAACAAGAACACATGTTTTGATGGAGCGTGCACAGGTCAGTCAAGATTGTGATGGTCCAAAGCATCATTGAGATTCTAGCCTCATTCCCAGCCTCTCCTCATCCTTTTCTCACTTTTTGGTGTGTGCATGTATGAATTTTATGTGCAAGAAGGAGAGAAAAAGCTGGGGAACTTGAATGAGGCTATCACAGATCCATGTACTAGTCAAAGGGCAACCACTATCCGCACATCACTGTTGAATTTACAAACTAGCTTAGTACGTAGACCAATCTAAGATGTACCTGCAGTTAATGGTCAACCATAACTACCAATCCTCTTTAGGCTCACCTTGCAGCATTTATGGTGGGACAGACTGCTACTGTTCAGCTGAGGAACAGGTATTCTAAACAATGGTGTTCATATTAAGCTAATGCTGCTAGCTATATACTTGTGTCTATTCTATAGCTGTGCCATGTTTGTTGTGTATTTGATGGAGTGTGTACTTCAACATTCGATCGTGATGGTAAGGCATGCTTTTTTTTTTTTTTTTTGGCTGGAAATGAACATTTGATTTGTAGGACTGGAGGGCATCTACGTCCAGCCTGGATACCCCTGTGGAAACTTCTCAGGATACTGCACAGAGGAACAGTATGTTCATTACGTAATTCAATGGCGTCACCAGGGGGGTGCATGTGCATGGGCTCATATGCACCCAGTCAGTACACCAGTGCACCCCTTAGAATGTATTTTTTGTGATGTTTACCTAGCTCATAGCAGATAATTCCCTGTATACACTGTTCACAACACAATCTCAGGAACCAACAAGTACATGTAGTCACTGAGAATTGTGAAGCTCCATTAGTTTTACACCACCTGTGTAACAATGCTGAATCAATTTCATAAGCATCAAACTACCTGGGGACGTCACTGACATAATTACTATTGTGATGTCAGTTAACATTGATATACTGTCATTAATTTTTAGTGCCTGTAAGCGAGTGGACAATGATGATCCATTGAACAAATTAAAGGTAAAGTTATGATGTCCTCGCACATACATGCATCAGCCTGAATAATACCTTCCTACTATCACATGCAGGACATCCTCTTGGACTTCACGTCTATAGCCCAGTGGTTAAAGGATAACTGGTACTGGGTGCTTGCAGGATTTGGAGCTCTCAGTGAGTACAGTGTATTCACGTAGGCTGCAGGTGTAGCCTCACCCATTTTCAGTGTTTCAAATAAAAATTGCCCGGTCTGGGAGAAGCGATTACAGCTTTCATGCACAATCACATGCTGTATCAACAAAATCTCTCCAATAATATTGCTAATGCTGACAAAGGGCCTTTAATAGACAGGGGTATTCTTGTGTTAGGGCTCTGGTATGCTATTGTGAGAATATCCGAAAGATAATTTTGTTAATATCTTTCCCACTCATTTATGTATACAGTAATACTGATCATTCTTCTTCAACTGACATATCGTCGTAAGAAGCTTCCAACTGAGACAGGCCATCAGCGTCTGGATGAACAGGAAGGAGGAAGGAGGAGAAGGAGAGGTAGAAGACAGGAGAACGTCACATATGGCTACTATCAGACGACAGATCGGGATGAACCACCACAAGAGACCACTAGCCTTGTTAGAACATAATACTATATTCTCACTGATTTCCATATGTTGTGTATGTTTTTTTTAAATTTGCAATTGTATGATTGTGTGATTTGTAATGCTGATTATACATTCATCATGACTAATATTACATATTTGGAGGGGGGGCTGCATCTGGTATTGGGTAACTGTAGTAGCACTAGCTGTTTAATTGTGACAAACTCCATAGAATGTGAAGGAGAATAAAAAGGGTGATATCTTGTCTGTATGTATGATCGGCCTTAAAGTGAGGAATTTGCTGAGTGTATACACATGTAGCTATAGTATGTTATCACTCAAGCAACGTGTATACTTGGGCTCAGCTTGAAGTAAACAATTAAGGTGTCTGCAAGACATCAAACTAGCCTACATAGGTACATGTAATTGTTACCATAGTGCTAACTTCACATTGATAATTTGCTGTATGCTCTTTTCCATCATGTTTGCACACTGCATGCATTTGAGGTAGATCCACACGTCAGTGGTCATGCATATGTTAATATAATGGTGGCTCGACCGGAAATCCCCCCGCACATTGTTCTGTGTAGTGAATACACGTTGCACACAACATTCTGCTACACTCAGCAAATTTAAAGAACAGGCCATAGGTCGAGGAGTCTACTATAAAAAGAACTTTGGAACAGAACAGATTCACACCGAAAGAGAGCAGCTACGCCCAGTGACTATTAAAAATCATACTGCCTGCACTACTGCAACTATGTCTCAAATCGATGTGTACACAGAGCCAGGCCCCAAGCCTGCTGACGTCCCTCTCAGAATATACAGCAACCCAATCTGCCCCTTCGCACAGGTAAGTCAGTATTAAATCCCAGGCGTAAGTTAGTACAATCAGTAGATCTACATGATGTGAATGCGCAAGCTGGGACTTAGCTAAATCATGCAACAGTCAACAGTCTGGTGAAGCTGGATATTAATTTTGAGGGGTGGGACTCGGAGGTGTGGCTGGGGAGATAAAGAGTGAGGGGTATCACTTTTATCACCATACGTTCAAGTTAACATTAAATCTGAATAATGTGAATTAATAATGTTTCTCCTGTTTTGTTGCAGAGGACTCGTTTGATTGCCTATGCTAAGGGTGTTCCTTTTGAGGAGATCAATGTTCACTTGAAGGTGAAGCCAGACTGGTTTGTGGAGAAGATCAACCCCTATGGAAAGGTGCCTGTAGTTGAGCATGAAGGACATGTCATCAGAGAATCACTTATAAACTTCGGTAAGCAAATGTACAACAATACAAATTCCATGTTTGCAATAATAACATATACCAGCAGCTGATCAGGGGTCTGGAGGGAAGGAAGTTGGTTGAGTTGGGTGACCAGCCATCTCCCTTTATTCATTCATTTTTGCATGATACTAAAGGATATGGGTAAACCATTTGCCACAGCCCCCTCTTCGCCCAACATACCAGTATATAGTTAATACAAGTAGCCTCCCCTCTCCTGTAGAATTTCTGGAGCAGCCCCTATTCACAAATAGGCTATGCAAGGGGTGTGTAATTAGCATTAATTTTCACTTTCTTCAGCTGATGTCTGTTTTTAGTATTACTGTGTTTGTTCATGTAGATTACATTGATGAAGTGTTTGGTGACAAGTCACTGTGGCCATCCCAGCCTAATCCCAAAGCACAGCTGAGGATCCTCGTCACAGACTTTGGAGACAAGGTAGCTATGAGCGGCCATACAAAACTAAATCAGGATCCAAAGCAGTCTGAAATTGCAGGGGTGTAGATGGGGGGGGGGGGGGGGAGGGGGGGCTGAACTTTTTTACATGTAAGTGGCCATGCCTACTACATGACACTTGGTGTGTGCATACAAAATGTTTAACCCAATGCAACTCTTAAAAATTGGTTTATTCAACAAAACTCCAGCTGAACCTTGCTTCTCTCTTCTTTTTGTCTGTCCCAAAATACAGCATTATTTGTCAAAAATCTTGGGGGGAGGGGGGATGGTGCATGGGGACTTTAGCCCCCTTAGCCTCCCTATTATCTACACCCTTGTTTAGTTCACTTTCCCTTGTAGCTTGGCTTGGTGTTGCCTGACCTTCCATAAGAATGATTATTGTTTCTACAGTTCATCCCCAACTTCTACAAGTTCTTCCGTGACAATTCCGATGAGTCAGCACTTAAAGAGCTGGTCGATTTCTTTCAGAGGCTGGAGAACTCAATCAAGCTTCATAAAGAGAAATTAGGTTTGCAGTTTATCGGAGACAGTACAAAGCCTGGTGCTGCCGACTACCTCATATGGCCATGGATTGAGCGAAGCCAGGCACTGAAGATTGTCTGTCCTGGTAAGCCTCTGAATATTTCTAATTGATGCCTCCTGATTATGGTATTGAGTTGATAGAGTACCAAGTAGGCCCCCCCCCACACACATACATACATGCACCCAGCAAGAAATCTCAAATAAGCTATTGACCAACTTATACAACTAGATGACATTTCTATAAATCAAGTCTTGACTCTTGAGTTTCAAACATTTTTCTTCTGCTATTCTCATTATTTATTATCCGTTATGCTTTCTCTCTCTCTCACACACAAACGCATGCGTATGCACACACACACACACACACACACACACACACACACACACAATCATGTACACAGCATTCAGTGCAGCTGTTACTGCAGACAAGTTCCCTCTAGTTCACGACTACATCTCCCGGATGCTCCAAGATGCAGCAGTGAAGAAGACTGCCCTCCCTCCTGAGAAGCATTTGGCATTCTATAAGAAGATAAAGGAGAGTGATGGGCAGCATGACTACAGTGTGGCTGATCTGGATGGAAAGGGTGTCACCATCTACACTAAGAAGCAAGCTTGAACAGCCTGATCAAATTGAATACTTAGTTTTACAATGACAGTGTTGAACGTTATTTTTTATGTGTTTATGATTGTCTGTAAAATAATATTATGTACTCCTTGTATAATATAGTGCTCTGACACATGTTTGTGCATGACACTGTTTAGGAAGTTTCTATGTGATTTAGAAGACCAATGGGCTCTATGGTATATTGTATGTAGAATCTTGAGTGAAGCAAAGGTTCTGTGGAGATCAGAGGTCTTTAATCAAGAACAGCAACCAAGCAACGATGTGGTGAATTTTTGTAAAACGTTTTACTCCGCTATGCTTTGATCCTAATAAAATTGCGAACTCAATTGTAGTACAGATGTGAAATGTCATCAAGTAGCACAAGAGTTAGCAGTTGTAGAGTGCAGTTGCTAGACACTGTTGTTGTTGAAATATAGCTTAGATGTATGTGTCAATGCTCCATGCATCATATGCTCAACACTACACCTGATTTCATTAGCAGTATTCCAGGGCTCCAAATCAATCTTAAGGGAAAATAGAGATTGTATTGAGATCCCCTGTGGAACAGCCTCTAGTAATAGTCATCCTTGTAAATAGCATATCCAGTATAGCTACATGATACTTAAGTTGATATCTCACCCGCTGAATTTTTATTACCGAATCATTTTCAATACTCCTCATATTATGAATAGCCATCTTTTAGCTGTTGTACAGCATACACCAAATAGCTGCTGCACGTAGATAAAAATTTGTCTATGTATTTGATTCTTTACTCTGAAGCTGAGAGCTGCTTCAAGAGTAAGTGAAAGTGCATGGTGCTCCCTCTCCAGGAAGCCTTTGTGCAAAGATATGCATCTCCAACACATTTTATACATATCGCTCAAAAAAGGGTGTGTGCATGCATTGCTATAATCACAAATTCAGCCACACACACACAATTGGTTGAAGCCTGACTGTAGACTATGTAATACAAATTATAGGATCATGATCAACGGAGAAGAAGACTGTACTCCTCAGCGGGAATAAGGGATAGCATGACTACATGTGCAGCATCGCTTACTGACCATTTAACCTGAGCATATCTCAACCAGCTTGAATAGACTAAACAGTGTGATTGCTTCATATTATTATCCACCCACTGTGATCCACACTCCTATCTGCACTGGGAATGACCCACAGTCTGATAGAGTTGATACTAATTGTATCAAGCTATACTGTGATGACCATCACATTAAATCCCAAAAGTCCCTTAAAAGTTCCCTTAGAATGATGTTGTCTACACAACTCAATATAGTGTTATGTACAGACATTGACTGTTCAAAAAGCACCCTGGCATATTATGGTATCACTACTTTTAATGTTGTTACAGTATTGGTACTTCCATTACACCTAGTCATAGCATATCCTAACAGTAATACAATATGGATTCTGCCTTGCAATCAAGTTCACGAGGAGTTCATTTGCAATGGCCACAATGTCAGTACAAGTCCATCTAGTGGTCAGCATTAATTTCATTGTACTACTTGTCTTTTACATCTCAAGTGAGTAAATTGGACACCAATCACTAGTTGCTCAGCATACTGTAGCTATTATCAGTACACAAACTTGAATTACTATAGGTAGTAATGGACAGTGTGTTGGTAAAGTACTAGTCACCAGGACTAGCAGTAACTGCAGAGGACAGTTTATGTTTGGCTGTGGAGGAGGAGGGTCTAATGTAATCTCAGGACCATGGATGACACTATGTGATGAGATTGGCATATCTGCAGGTATAAACTCAACCATACCAAGCACATAATGACCCAGAAATAGCGAATCTGTATTATTTTATGTGTTGAATAACTGACTGTTTCATGCAGAGACTTGTTGAAGCTATAGCTATTGTTGTTTCTTTAGGTTGTCGAGGTGATGAGTGTAACAAAACATTTGACCTAACTAAGGATGATTGTCAGAACCCCATGGGAAATGACATAGTCCCAACTCTTTATCCAGGCATGAAACCAACTAACAATATAGATTGTACCTGTTCTATTGAGGATCTGATAAGGGCAATCCGCATACAATCAGCTCTCGGAGCTTTAGTCGGGCTACTTTCTTTTACGCTGGTGGTAGTGATCATTGGATGGGTGAGAACTTACTTTGTAATGAGAGGGAGAGGGAGAGGAGAAGTAAGAAATCTACACCAAGTCAGGTGAAACATGCATAGCTGTATACTATTGTAAATGTATGTGATGATAATAATATTGTCCTGATCAAAATTTCCATAGAAATTGTCCAATTAATATGGCCAACAATCCTGCTTATATTCATCACGATGATACCGGTACCGGTGGTAGTCAGTCACAGAGCAACACATATGAATCAGTAACTGGTCACTAGGAGCACAATGTAATGAATTATGCTCAAAATGCACGCGCCAAACAGTATAATAATAATAACATGATTCAGTGCTAAATTATTCTGTCATAGTCATTATTAAGCTACAATTCATAAAAAATTACAGATGTTACGTTCTTTGTAAATTTTTATGAAACGTCAAATCTGTCATTTATACAGTCTGATTTTAATCAGGAGCAGGTGTGTAAGGGCCATAATATTATGAAGACTATAGAAATCCTTTAGTGGCTTGGGCCTGATCTTGGTATGAAGATCCTCAAAACCTTCCCTGATCATTCTGATAGACTAGGAACAGACACATCTTTGTTCATGTCCTAACTTTGGTGAATTTGATCCATGTAAGCACATCAATATTCTATTCTACTCAGACTTTGATTCGATCTCACCATGCAGCACTTTAAGAGAATGTGAGATGCTACATTTAATCGCTTGATACATTTTACACTGAGGTGAGGGAGTGACATCGTAGTATCTCTTTTGCAGATTCAAAACTGATCTGACCTATGTCTCTTATTCCTTGGTAATAAAATTTGGGCATGATTATGAGTGAGCCCCATACTGATGAACAGTTTCAGGTTGAAAATTATGCTCACGTATGTATACTATGTAAGAAGCAAAATCAATAAACATGCCCAAACCCGAACCCGAAAACATTGAAAAATATGAGTACGAGGCTAGCTTTGTACCACAAATAGACTAGTTTTAAATATTGTGCTATGTGTATTATGTAACTAATTTAGCCACTGTTTACACACCTTGCATGATTGGTCTAAGGACCCAATATCAAGTGTATGGAAGACAGAGTATTATAGTATTGTATAATAGGATCGAAGTCAATCAATGATAGATTCTCTATTCTATCTGAAGTAGCACTGCAAGGTTATTTCCTAGCTCTGATCACATTACTGTCCTTTATCAGAAAACCTTCTCTTAATATCACTCATAGCAGATCTAAAAGTATAAAATTTGGTACGCAGTGCTTGACCATGTGAGCGGTTTGCACTTGTTTGCTGCTGCACTCTCACTAAAGGTTTATATATTGCCATAGTAATTGGTGCAGTTTGACGGCTTGTAGGTGGTCTATACGTGGCCACTCCTTTTATATATGAATGCAAATCTTGAATCAGTCCCTTTGTCTTGTCTACCATTTTACGAATGGATAATTTTGGTTGGTGTGGTACTCTATCTACTCTTTCTTGAACTCTACTTGAAAAAGATTTTCCTCTAATAGTAGGCCTATATGGAGAATGATTGCATTGATTTTTGGCGTGTTGCTTGTCTACTGTAACTTTTGACCATGATATCTTGCTGCCAGATTTTCCTCCTACACCTAAATTTGCTGTAGCTGCTACAGGTTTATGAAGTGAATTGGTATTATTCAATGAGCCTTGGTTAGTTGCGGATGGTGTAACTGATTTACTATTTATCGTTGACTGCACATGTGAAGCAACACTGTAATGGTGGTTCAATGAACTATTGTTAGTACTTGTTGTTTGAACTTTACTTACCGCCGACCGATTCCCATAAACAACAATGAACTGAGGATTAATCGCAGCTTCGTCATAAACAACAAGCTCATCATAATTCAGTTTACCATTATTGGAAGCCTTGCCATATACTGAGTGATAATTAGCAGGCGGAGCACGTAGTGATCTGTCATCGTTGAATAGTATGCGCTTATTACCACATGCCACAAGACAGAGAAGTTGTGCCTTGTAGTTAACATAATATCGTTTACTTGTTGCATAGTCATTACTCTTTGAAGAGTTAGGTGCAAGGTAGATTCCTCTACCAAATCGCTGAAACTTCTTTCCGATGAATGATAGATCAAATCCATTTCTGCTAATTCCACAAACACCACAAGCATTATCATCACAGCACTCGTTAGAATCTATGATATCACATTTTAATGACGTCCCATGGAAGTACCATTCTTCATTTGATTCAGAGGAGTCACCAAATGTTTTCTCTTTGTATTGGTCATATCTGTTCGTTAGATCATCATTTTGAATAGCATATATCACCACTGGAATTGGAGGCACTGGATAATTATCTGTTATTTTCGTCCACTGTTCTCTAAAGTGTTTTTCCACTTTCTGGTATTGAGGGCCATCAAAACCTGTAAGTCTTTTGATATGTACAGAAGGTCTGGATTTGGTCTTTGCATCGGTCTTATCATCTATGGTCTGAGATATTGATGTTGCTTTAGTGTGATTCCTCCGTGTCTTCCTGATCGTGAGCCACAGTAGCTTCAACACAACAGTTACAAAAGTAATAATACTAAAAATAACAAAGAGAAAGATTAAAACTAGAGCCATCCTTGACAGCTTTTAGTACTTCTTGACCTCTGAAAGAAAAAGGGAAGGATGCACTCTGAAACTTTGCAGCAGATTAGTTGGACTTTTGAATAGCTGTGCAGGCCCGTACACAGGGGGGGTTCGGACGAACCCCCCTTTTTTGACCACCTAGCATGTACTATATGTAATCTATATCCATGATTGCAACTTACATGCTCTTTATACAGTTAAAGCTAGCAACAATACTGCTTCCCAAATAACGCACACCGGATATGCTATAAATATGCATGCATAACAATATTATTGTAAATGTCAGTGCTCAAGTAAAAATTTAAATCAGCCCCCAAATGGCTGTCAGAATGCCTCAGGAAGTCTAAATTTTCAAAATTTTCTGGGGGAGCATGCCCCCAGACCCCCCTAGGTGGCTTAATTATGCCACAGTATAACTATTGTCATAGTACACAATCAAAGGTCTGACCCCCTCCCCGCTCAACAATTATGTAACCCCCCTTTGAGAGAGGCTGCGTACGGGCCTGCTGTGTCTAGTTCTGCATGCTATAGAAACCTGGCCTACGGTGGTACACCTCTAACTAAACATGCCCTCAAAATTCGAACGACACCGCAAAAGGAATTCACAGTCTAATCTGATCTTCCTGACCGCCGACTGCCGGCGTGCCGGCGATGATATCGCGTATCGATGGCGTGGCGCGCGACTCGCTTGTGTATGCGCATGCGTGATACCCTCAAAGTAGGCGTGGTTTTACATGTTGCACATATTAAATACTCACGACATGCTACACTCAGCAGAAGAATAGGCCACTGAGGAGCCTACTATAAAAAGAACTCCGGGACAGAGCAGACTCACACCAAGACCGGCAAGAGAGCAGCAACCAGTCCGATCACTATACTTGAGGTACTGACAACGGTATCGCCACTATGTCTCAAATCGACGTGTACACTGAGCCCCCAAACCTGCAGTATATACAGCCATCCAATCTGCCCCTTTGCACAGGTAAGGCTAAGTCAGTAATCACAGGCTTAGTAGATGTACATTGTATAGCAATCTGACAGTACATGATGTGAATGCAAACTGGAACTATTGCCAACCCAGATCAACTGCCTAGTGAAGCCAAATCATAGAGAGGGTGTGGTTGGGTAAAGAGTGAGGGGTATGTTTAACTTATCAGTTTTGGCCATCTAAACCTGAATGATACAAATTATGATCAGATAATACCTTTCCTCTTTATTGCAGATGATTTGTCTGATTGCCTATGCTAAGGGTGTTCCTTTTGAAGAGATCAATCATTCACTTGAAGGTGAAGCCGGACTGGTTTGTGGAGAAGATCAACCCCTATGGAAAGGTGCCGGTAGTTGAGCATGAAGGACATATCATCAGAGAATCACTTATAAACTTCGGTAAGCAAATGTACAACAATACAAAATTGTCTTGCTTCCATGTTTGCAATAATAACATACACCAGTGCGGCTGATCAGGCGTCTGGAGGGAAGGAAGTTGGTTGAGTTGGGTGGCCAGCCCTTCCTTTATTCATTTATGCATGACACTATAGGATATGGTTAAACCATTTGCCACTGTCCCCTCTCCGCCCAATATACCAGTATCCGCCCCTCTCCTGTAGAATTTCTGGAGAAGCTATGCAAGGGGTATCTTGTTCATGTGTAATTAGTATTTTTTTCCTTCAGCTGATACCTGTTTTTATTATTACTGTGCTTGTTATGTAGACTACATTGATGAAGTATTTGGTGACAAGTCACTGTGGCCATCCCAGCCCAATCCCAAAGCGCAGCTGAGGATCCTCGTCACAGACTTTGGAGGCAAGGTAGCTATGAGCAGCCATACAAAACTAGATCAGGATCCAAAACAGTCTGAAATTGCAGGGGTGTAGATAACCTTTTAGACATGGGGGGGGGGGGGCTGTACATCTTCACATTTAAGTGGCCACGCCTACTTCCAGTGTTCTCCCCAAGAATAATTCGATAGGAGGGCATAGTTTGGGCATGGCCTGTGGTCACATCAAAGCTTTCACTGTCTTTCCTTTCCCACATCAAAGAAAAATATGTGCTGAAGGCTTGCAGGGCTGACATGCCATAAGTATGCTGGGGAGAACACTGATTTCATGACACTTGGTGTGTGCATACAAGATGTTTAACCCAATGCCACTCTTAAAATTTATTCAACAAAACTCAAGCAGAACCTTGCTTCTCTCTTTTCTTTTTGTCTGTCCCAAAATACAGCATTATTTGTCAAAGAATCTTTGGGGGGGGGGGGGGGGGGGGGGGGGGGGGGGGAGTGGAGGGGACTTTAGCCCCCTTAGCCTCCCTATTATCTACACCCTTGTTTAGTTCACTTCTCCTTGTAGTGTTGCCTGACCTTCCATAAGAATGATTATTGTTTCTACAGTTCATCCCCAATTTCTACAAGTTCTTCCGTGACAATTCCGATGAGTCAGCACTTAAAGAGCTGGTCGATTTCTTTCAGAGGCTGGAGAACTCAATCAAGCTTCATAAAGAGAAATTAGGTTTGCAGTTTATCGGAGACAGTATAAAGCCTGGTGCTGCCAACTACCTCATATGGCCATGGATTGAGCGAAGCCAGGCACTGAAGATTGTCAGTCCTGGTAAGCCTCAAATATATTTCTAATTGATGTTTCCTTTATTACGGCACTGGGTGTTGATGGAGTACCAAGTAGGCCCCCCACACACATACATGCACCCAGCAAGAAATCTTGAATAAGTTATTAACTGATTTATACAACTTGATGACACTTCTATAAACCGAGCCTTGACTCTTGAGTTCAAAACATTTTTCTTCTGCTGTTCTTATTAGCTTATTATCCCTTATGCTTTCTCTCTTTCTCTCTCTCACACACATGCACACACACACACACACACACACACGCACACACACACACACACACACACACACACACACACACACACACACACACACACACACACACACACACACACACACACACACACACACACTCATGCATGCACACACACACACATGTACACACACACATGTACACACACACACACAATCATGTACACAGCATTCAGTGCAGCTGTTACTGCGGACAAATTCCCTCTAGTTCACGACTACATCTCCCGGATGCTCCAAGATGCAGCAGTGAAGAAGACTGCCCTCCCTCCTGAGAAGCATCTGGCCTTCTATAAGAAGATAAAGGAGAGTGATGGGCAGCATGACTACAGTGTGGCTGACTTGGACGGAAAGGGTGTCACCATCTACACAAAGAAGCAGACTTAAACAACCTGATCAAATTGAATACAACATGTACTTAGGTTTTCAATTACAGGGTTGAATGTTATTTTTATGTGTTTACGATTACCTGTCATTGAATGTACATAATTATGTGCTCTTTGTAGTGCTCTAATACATGTTTGTGCTCTGGGACATTAATGTGTACGTATGATGCTCACTACTGTTACACAATGGTACAATACTGTGTGATGCTTTGATTATCTTGCGTAGATGAGCTTTCTTCTGATTCAGAAGTATTCTTGCTTGCAATTGGAAGATCTATTTATTTAATAGGTAGCTATAATAATTTAATAATTGTATGTAGAAAGTACACAATCAGAAACTGTTCAGGAGGTTTTTATGACATTGTGATTTAGAAGTTCAAAATCACTGACTAAAGTACTCAATAAAAAATTTACAAGTCCTCTATGAGATAGAGAGTACCCGCACTTTGGACCAATCAGATTATGGTAACTATGATCTAATAAATCACAAGATAATTATCATACCTTCTGATTCATTCTTTGAATGCATCTGTGGGAAAATTGACCATGAATTGTTGTCACCATAACATTATGCATATATACTACCTTAAGCTGATCTCTGTCTACTAGATACTTGGACCGAATTCTTGCAGCCATATCTAGTTGCTGATGCCTTGGAGCATCTTCGTCGTAGAGATCTCTACGACGAAGATGCTCCAAGGCATCAGCAACTGTTTTCCAAGAAACATTTTCCATGTCATTATTGACCCAATAATCAAGAATAGCAATCAAGCAACGATGTGGTGAATCTTTGTACTCAAGTTTAAAACATTCAACTCTGCTACGCTTCAGTCCTAATAAAATTGCGAACTCACAGTACAGATGTGAAATCTCATCAAGTAGCTCAAGAGTTAGCAGTTGTAGAGTGCAGTTGCTAGACACTGATAAGTTTAACCATTATTACACTATGCACAATGTCATTTTAAAGGATCATACCTTTTAGAACAATGCAAGAACCATCGTGCAATCCACACTCACTTAGGCTACAGCATTCATGGGGCTCATTTTCCCCCACAAATATTTGCTGTTGGCATGGCAAGATCTTTCTTATTGTATGGATTTTCTCTTTGATATCTTTGATTGTTTCAAAGGATTCCAAGTGTAAAGTGAATATGTTAGGATTTCCATCATAATAATTGACTATTAGTTTAATCAGTTTTCCTGCAAATTTAAGGTTTAATAATACTTATATAATAATGGATACTTCAGCACAAACCTTTCAGAACAATTTCAGGACAAAAATAATCCAGGCAGCATTCTGTCAGCTTAAGGTCATCTTGAAGATCATCACAATGGCCTAAGTGAATCAATCTCTGCTGGTGTGCAGGATATTCAGGTCTTTTTGCCTTAATTTTGTTCTTGATACTCAGAACAGTATCAATACCAGAGCCTTCAAAAAAATCTACGAGTCCAGTTGGCAGCTTAACTCGTAGAAAGATGACGACTTGACATGTGCAAAAACATGCATGTTTATAGTATCAGATCATAACATTTATATACATGGCAGCTCACCTCTTAAATCAACATAAACTACTGCTGTTGGTGCTTCTGTGAACTTAAATAAATTGTAAAAATGCAAGAGTTTATTGTCACGAAATAAATGTAGAATATTCTTGTTGAGGGGTACTCCCTCTATTTTCATAGCAATAATGTCATGTATGATCTGATATGATGATATGAGCTCATCAGGCTTCAAGTTGAATGAGAATATTAACTTTCCTTGAAACTGCACACATAGCTTATTGCATGGGGTGTGGGTTAGAGATGGGCACTGACCTACAGTTATAAGACATATATGGTACCATTAAAGTCACACATGACATTATTATCATGAATTCACAGAGTAATGGCTCCCGTACATAGAGAGTAGAACCAGATACCACATTGAAATGACTTAGAGTGGGGTTCTTGCATACTATGGAATCTACCATAATTGGTCTTCCAATATACATGTAGTCCAAAACGAGATCATGGTGAGTTGGTTCGGGTATAAATTCAAGCACATCATTGTTGTTGAAATATAATTTAGATGCCCGTGTCAATGGTCCAGGCATCAAATGCTCAACCTTACACCTGATATCATTAACAGTGTTCTGAGGCTCCACATCCATCTTAAGGGAAATTCGAAAATGGAGATTTGTATTGAGATCTCTGTGGTACAGAAACAGACTCCTCTCTGACGATAGTAATAGTCATCCCTGTAAATAGCATATCCAGTATAGCTGAGACTTAAGCTGATATCTCACCTGCTGGATTATAAATAATATGAATTATTGAATCATTTTCAATACCATATATACTCTTCAAGTGAGTGGCCATCTTCTAGCTGTTGTCCAGCATACACTAACAGCTGCTTGCAGGTAGGTAAGAACTTGTCTATCTTGTGAATTTGATCCTTTACTTTCTCTACTCTGAAGCTGAGATCCACTTCAAGTGTAAATGAAAGTGGTGCTCCCAGTCTAGGAAGCTTTTGTGCAAGGACACGCATCTCCAACACAATCATACAAATCACTCAAAAGGGGTGTGTATACACAGTCTTATGATGAGAAAATTAATTAATATATAATGATAATCATGAATTGGGCCACACACTTGCACAGGAAAGATTCTTTGTTTAAAATTGAAGTAACAGCAAAATTTGCTGATTCAGTGAAGACTGTAGACCACATGATACAATCATAGGCTCATGATTAACAGTGAAGAAGACAACACTCCTCCTTGGTTTCTATAAGGGACAGCATGACTACAGCACTAGGCTAGGCATTGCTTACTTGCGGTTTAATCTAGCTTAGGCATGAGTAGACCAAACAGTATGGTATCCACCCACATTCCACTCCTATGTATCTGCACTGGGAATGATCAACAGCCTGATAGAGTTCATAATAATTAATCAACTGCAAGCTGCTGTGATGTCCATCACACTGAATCCCAAAAGTCCCTTAAAAGTTACCTTAGAATGATGTCGTCTACACTACTCAATATAGTGATATGTATAGACATTGCCTGTTCAAAAAGCACCCTGGCATATTATTGTCTACAATGTTGTGATAGTATTGGTACTTCCATTACACCTAGTCATAGCATATCCTAACAGTAATACAATATGGATTCTGCCTTGCAATCAAGTTCACGAGGAGTTCATTTGCAATGGCCACAATGTCAGTACAAGTCCATCTAGTGGTCAGCGTTAACTTCATTGTACTACTTGTCTTTTACATCTCAAGTGAGTAAATTGGACACCAATCACTATTTGCTCAGCATACTGTATTATCAGCACACAAACTTGAATTACTATAGGTAGTAATGGACAGTGTGTTGGTAAAGTACTAGTCACCAGGACTAGCAGTAACTGCAGAGGACAGTTTATGTTTGGCTGTGGAGGAGGAGGGTCTAATGTAATCTCAGGACCATGGACGACACTATGTGATGAGATTGGCATATCTGCAGGTATAAACTCAAGCACATAATGACCCAGAAATAGCGAATCTGTAGCCTCGTCCCCAGGCCCATTCCCAGCTTTTCAATGTTGCACGCTGAAAAGCGGGAGGAGGGCCTGGTAGGCGAAGTCACGTGCGGCGTGTCATGATGATCGACGTTGACGTGGCATGACGCGAACGAAAAGTAGGTCAATCGAGGTCGAATAAACTGAGCCGTTTTGACACTCTCCGTACATTCTATCAACTGAAAATGTAAACTCTGAGCCCTCGAAGGATCGCATTTCACTCGTATGGTAGCGATATAGCTGTGTCTTTTGTTGTTTATAAGCTGTAGCGCTTACAATTCTGATGACCTTTGACCCGCGATGTGCTCTGGACCTTCTCTCACCTTCTCTCTCCGTCACGTGACTTCGCCTACCAGGCCCTCCTCCCGCTTTTCAGCGTGCAACATTGAAAAGCTGGGAATGGGCCTGGGGACGAGGCTAGCGAATCTGTACTACTTTATGTGTTGAATAACTGATTGTTTCATGCAGAGACTTGTTGAAGGCTATAGCTACTGTTGTTTCTTTAGGTTGTCGAAGTGATGAGTGTAACAAAACATTCGACCTAACTAAGGATGATTGTCAGAACCCCATGGGAAATGACATAGCCCTAACTCTTTATCCAGGCATGAAACCAACTAATAATATAGATTGTACCTGTCCTATTGAGGATCTGATAAGGGCAATCTGCATACAATCAGCTCTCGGAGCTTTAGTCGGGCTACTTTCTTTTATGCTGGTGGTAGTGACCATTGGATGGGTGAGAACTTACTTCGTAATGAGAGGGAGAGGAGAAGTAAGAAACCTATACCAAGTCAGGTGAAACATGCATAGCCGTACCAAGAGTGCATAAGAACAAAAAAGAGGAAGAGCGTGTAACTTGAACTGGGCAGAAATTTTGAACCGTACTAAACATAGAACATCCAGTCAAGAGTAGACTGAAAATACGTAAATCAAAGTGTAAAATCTATTCATAGCATGCTCAAAACTCACTGCTTGATGCTTGGACGTTCAATGTATATGTCATTATCACACTGTGGTTTTGCACATGACCAGATGTTCTATTTATAGTATCGTTCAAAAATTCTGCCCTGTACACTAATGTCTATGGGAGTTACATGCTCTTCCTCTCCCTACATTAGTTCTTATGCGCTCTTGCCGTACTATTACAACTGTATGTGATGATAATAATTATTATTGTACTTTCCATAGAAATCGTCCGATTAATATGGCCAACAATCCTGCATATGTTCATCATATAAATGAAGATGATACCAGTACCAGTGGTTGTCAGTCACAGAGCAACACATATGAATCAGTAACTGGTCACTAGGACCATAGTGTAATGAATTATGCATGCTCAAAATGCACGCACCAAACAATCACAATAATATTTCACTGCTAAACAATTATTTTCATTAAGCAAATAACATTATTCAGATGTTCATTGTAAATTTTTATGAAACATCAAATCAGTAACCTTTTATACAAACTATCAGTATCGAAGTATACAGTATGTTCTACTGGTACACAAAATAATTATAATAAAAGTTACAACTAAGCTGATACACACTTCCAAGCAATAACTATATGTCAAGTGATAATTAATTAGGTATTCACAACATCTGTCAAGTTCATCTCTGTGATTGAGGCATAGCACACGCATAGACTGTACTCATATATACTGACCTTTTACCATATGTGCCACTTACTATATTCAGCTACTGGGGATGTGGTGAAAGTTGTTTATATATAATTATAGCAACCATCAGGAATGGTAATGAGTTTGTGCACAAAGATAAAAGACGAGTAATGTAAATAAATGATTCCTGCTAGGATACCCATATCGTTGCTTAGCAACCAACACACAGAATTATTGTTCTTTGTAGTGTTTGTAGCAAATGAAATGATGGAATAGTTTCAATTTCATTGTCAGGCTACACACACGTGGTTAAATTACAAGCATACTGTAATATTCTAATTATCCACTAAGTGGCGAAGGGCACTGTGGGGTATAATTAAACTGAAACACTAGAACTTTAACAAAGCATTTTCAGCGAAATTCACACAATGCATGCATGCGCCCATTAAAAGTGCCATAAAGAAGCCTGTATGTAGCAGCTAGCTTGGTAACAGAATGACCATCATACCCCTCGCGCATGCACCAAGGGTTAAAAAATATCTGTAGGCTGCCGAGATCTTACAATGGAAATATTCAAAGCATCTGTACAATATATAGACTGCTAATAGTTTGTTCAAATTCTATAGATAATATATAGTGTATATACAGTTCTTGTAACTCTGGTAATTGTCACTTTTTCATATACTCTTTCATATAGTTACATACCAATCTACTGTGAGAGGTGAGACTTCCATTAGACTGATAACGCAGCAAGTTCAAACCTACAAGCTGGTTGAGACCTTGTTTTATTTCTGAAACTGTGAACTTACATCCATGGAGGTCCTTTTTTTCTAATTCTGTAGTCACCTCAACTGGAAAAGCACTACCATTTGACAAAACCATTTTCATAATCTCCATCTTCAAATGAAAATCACCCTCCTGCAAGGAGTCATTAATCTTACTCAGTACATTTTTTCCCACCAGATGTTCCTTGGTTTTATTCATCATATCACTGCTACCATCCATTTTATTGTTTTCGTACACATCTATAGCTTGGATTAAGTGAACAAATCTCCCCCCAGTTTCCTTCACAACAGCCTTGGCAATATCTTCAGGCATACTCTTTGATAAAAACGTTTTGGCCTCCTCATCAGGTATGTCAACTACTTCAATAACTTGAGCTTCCCGTGTGGCTGAGGAAGTCGCTCCAAGCAGTGGCAGAACACTCCCTTCACTGCTCACCAGGATGATCCTCAAGGTGTCAGTGTTAGCCAGGAACTTCACCCTGTCGACTAGATGGATGAAAGTTTGTCGATCAAAGTTTGCTAGCAAGTCCACTCCGTCGATGACCAAACACGGTGAGAATCCATGTTTAGCCTTGAAGTGGAGAGCATGTTTAGCTACTTGGTCGAGAACATATGATACTGCTACATGTCGAATTGGTGATAACGTGTGGTAATGAACATATTGTTCACCTGCAGGGTGTAAAATTAACCTTTTGAGTTAGTTGCCACCAGTGGCCACCAAACTTGTTGCTATGGTTGCCACTGACTATTTTTAGTCACCACTGCGTCATACATAGACTTTGAAATAGAGAATACAGTATATATATAATAGCAGCATGTTGTGTCCCACAGATATGTAGTAGGCTCTTATGATTATGGCCTAGTTATGTTTTGTAGAACTGTCTTGAGCTTTAGGCCATGCAAAGTAAATTATTAGTTTCTCATCCCTGCCTGCGTTGACTTTTGGTATTGAGATAGGCACAGGATCGTCGCATTAATGTTATTTTAGCTGGTAAAATGTTCATTTTATGTATAGTTTATGCCATTTACAGGTGTATCAAATGTGACCGGATTTGAGAAAACCCTCTGTGCGGGACCCACATGCATTTCGTGCAATGCATGTTTTTAGTACCTTTAGTCAAAATTCAAGTGTGTCAAAGTTCAGATTTTGTCATATCCATGCCAAAGAACCTTTCTTCTAACTGGTACCACTGTTTACAGAAGCGTGGCGTAAGTTATCAAGGCCAAATAAGCCTATCTTTTCAAGCTCCTCGATCTACCTAGTCTGTACATCTGCTGTGTAATGGAGCCTGTTGCTAAGGACGCTTGCACACGCTGGATATCTAGATACAGCTAGATTCGCCGAACTACTGAACTTTGACTCAGCTTCTTAGGTATCAAAGAAACACTGCCTCTTGTTTTCAGCGACGAATTTCGAGCCTTGCTTGACCTTAGAGCTCAATGTTGAATGGCTCCACCCAAGTCTATTTAATTGACTTTCAGTTCACACATAGACCACAGAAACGCTATACGCGTAGCACACAGAAACATTATATGTACATAGCAACACCTTTATACCGTAATTTCTCGTTTTCTATGGTTGTTCCATGATAACAAACAAAGTGCGGGATTGGTCTCAAACTTGCAGGTGCTAGGGTAGAGCTACCATCTAACTCAAACATCAAAATCAACCGCCTCCTGTATGTACTTTGCAAATTTCTATAGGGCGAGAAACCAAGAGTGCACATAGTGTAAATAGTGCCTTGTGCCAGCTTTATGTGCATGCACAGCAGATTTATTGCAGGAAGGAGGCAGCCAACTGAACAATCAGTTGCCTAAGTACATTCATAGACAATGGAGGGGGAGGATGGACTGGAAACATCTATGGAATATATGGAAACCTTCTGTACCATCTGTGTTACTTTGGTATAAGAAAATTTAATACATTTTTGTGTAGTGTTTGTGAGCTAAATGTGTTTAATACTGCTATGTAGAAACATCTAGGATAATCTATGACATGTCATTGATGGCTTGAAAGAATTATTAGGGATTAAAACTGCTACTTTCAAACTCATTTTACAGTTACTGTATCAATTGTAGTTTTTCTGAGCTATGTGTGTTTATTGTTGGTATGTGGACATATAATTCTATGATGAGTCACTAATGGCTTGAATGGAATGCTTGGGTTTAAACTTGCAACTTTGAAACACATTTTGCAACATGTCCTTGGCTAAAATGCATATTTTGTAATATAAAATCTGTGTGTAGTTTTTGTGAAGAGTTTAAGCAAATACCACGGAACATACTAGGCTAAAAGTGATTAGATCATTATGTACATGTAGCTAGAATGGCTTGATACGAAACCCCCCAGATCCTAAAGTATCAGTCCGTTTTCATCACTGTTCACCTTCATGTTTGACAGTGAGATTTAATTTTAGACAAATTGAGCAGTAGGTGTGAATCAGCCATTCGTCATGAACCAGCCGCACCTGTAACACCAGATGATGATGTATCTCTGTACCGTTTGTTTGGTTTCAGTCTTCATGTTTCCATCCAGTTCTGTAGCCGCAGTTGTTGGAGTCAATCAAGAGTAGCAAAGCGGTATACATTGGAAAAGAAGTGAAAATTTAGGAAGCAACTATCAGTATTGAAGCTTTTAGTCGAGTCTGACAAAGCTGTTATTCCATCAATACTGAAAAAACAGGACCGAGGACAGAAGATTGAGCTGTACCTTAGATCCCATTTTTAATTGTTGTTGTTTGCATATTCTTTCCACACCATCATCCATTACCATTTTGTCGTGCGTGTTCTGTGAAGATCAATTGACGCTAAATAATTACATGCATGCTCTTTTGAAGGATGGTCGAAAGATTTCCAAGGTAAATCATATATACACAACAAGCTAGAGCTTCATGGCAATCATCATTAATTATGCCCAGTACTGTTATAAAACTAATGTTATAAATAAAGTGCCCACATAATTGTTTAAATTTTTTCTTTTGATGCAGGAAACCAAGGATGCAACTTAAATGATTGACGTTTGCAGAGACTTTTTCATGATATGTGAAGATCTAATAAGACCTTCAGTACATCCAGTTGACTGCCCTAAACCACTTATTCAGGAGCTATTTTCAGAGATAGTCTCTCGAGTAATCAACACTATGATGAATTCCTTACTCCAGTGTGCTGCTATGGTGACTCGTATTCAAGCAAACAAGGGTGTAGACACAGATGTGGCATTGAGTGAGCTTATGTTGGCTTACAAATTAATAATGGTGTATCTCAGTAATCGTCTCCTTTGTACTTTCCAGACACACTACCCTTAATGAGAATTGATGCTTTGGCAGATGCATAATTTGTGGATATTAAATTCCCACCACTTACATACTTAAGCTGGCTGAAGAGTTTCTACTGCACTCCCACTTAGGCGAATAGGATGAATAGTGTAGCCTGGGTGTAACCTTAGAAATTCCTCACAAAAGCCAGTGAGCCCATGCCATAGTACATGAAGCATAACAAGTCCCATATGTTTGCCATGATTGGAACAGAACATGCACTCAGATGTTTCAGAAGGGAATAACCTGTGATGTGTGTATCAGTGTAAACGAGTTACAGAGATAGTGTTAACTAAAATATTCATTGGTGTTAACTATGTGTACCTTCTTCTATTACTTTATCTGCCCATTCTGAGAAGAATCTGAAGACATCTTTGATGAAGCTTAAAAGAAGACTATTCACTGTCTTGATGAAGCCCTTCTTCTCCAAAATTCCTCTCTCAAACATCTTGTGACATGCTTTAAGGTAGAGCACAACATTCTGAACACTGATACTACCCAAAGGAACAGGAGTTTGAGTAGCATACTCCTCCAATTCTGTCAGAACATACTCTTGCTATTTGCATTGTGGTGTAATCAGCTAGTTCAACCGTACTGCACGCTAGTGAGGTCGAGCCGAGGTTGCACGTGCACGGAAAAACGATCCCTTACTGTATGTCTAGCCCATAACCGCACACAACTCTCAAACATCTTGTGACATGCTTTAAGTTAGAGTAAAACATTCTGAATACTGATACTATCCAAAGGAGCAGGAGTTTGAATAGCATACTCCTCCAATTCTGTCAGAACATACTCTTGCTATGTGCATTGTGATGTAATTGGCTAGTTCAACCATACTGCATGCTAGTGAGGTCGAGCTGAGGTCGCACGCGCGTGGAAAAATGATCCCTTACTGTATGTCTAGCCCACAACCGCACACAACTTAACTTACATCGTGAAGTACAAGGTGTGATACTATACAAGGAAACCAGCTTAGCTTATTTTACGAAATGTAAATCCAGTAATAAGACGCTCCATCCCAAAGCGGCACTCATATGCTCCTGGTAAGGCCTTACTTATGTATTCATATATCTAGTCTACTGCTGTAGCTATGCATACAGCTGCAGGGGAATGGATAAACGGTGGACTGGCCTACTGGACTGACCTTAATTTATCTTGGAAAGTGGCAAAAGTGTGAAGGAATTCTTATCGTGTACAGGGATTTTTCTAAAAAATCGATCAGGGGAGGGCAAATCGGGATTTCCTAAAATCAAGGGGGGGGGGGGCAACAACATGTAGCAACCTAGTGTGTGCTAGTCGTACAATACAACCAGCGCTGCAAATAAAGGAGGGTTTGAGTATGAGACTACTGCAGCACTGGGTCGCACAAAGCGCAGAAGCGAGTAAAACATGGCTTTTCTAGTGCCTATTTGCTTAATACTCTAGCAATTTTGCATGATACATGTAGGTATAGAGTGAACAATCTAGATCACTATTAACAATGATTATTGTGCGCTTCGCTTATACCAGGCTCCCCTTCTTTTGTCGTGAAACGTTGAAAAGATCGGGGAGCCTGGGGATGAGGCTATCTATGTCTTTCATTCGAAATGTTTTAGAACCCTACCAGCTAACATTTTCTGTATGTTCTATATCGTCACATTGCATTGTGACATGGTTCAAGGTTCACATGATGGTCGTGAATTGTACATGTGCACTCCTTGCTGAGTGAGGAAGCCCCTGCACTTAAGTTTAGGTGGTAAAGAGTAAATTCACAGCTTATTGTCACAAAGTTTTGATTTTGTATGCGGGTGGGCAGTCATTATTCAGATTTCAAACTAGTAAAGAGAGCTAAACGGCTTATGTTCGAGCTTGAGATCACCTAGGCCCCGCCCACTAATAAGAGCGATTGAGGGGTGGGGTTCAAAGTACTGTAGATTTACTATATTGCATCTGAAATCTGAAAAAGTCTGAAAATCCACATGGGCGGTGACAATAAACTGCTAATTCAATTTGCCCACCTTATCACTATTTTTACACCCTGAACATACCTAATTGGCCCAGAAGCATGTCCACAACACCCTTTGGTCGCAATTTCAGTCCACAAGCTTTTCCCAATTCTTCGGCGACTACTGCTGGCTCATATATCTCATGATACAACACTCCATCAGTGAGGACGTTGCAGACTTGCCTTGTCAGCAGTGTTTTTCCGGACCCGGGTGGTCCTAACACTACGTGAAACATAGCCTGGGTCGAGGAAGGCTGGGCACAGCCTTGTTCCCCCTCGTCTTTATTTTTCCTACGAGTGAAAAACGTTGAGACGAGTCTGCAGGTGAGGCTGGGTTGGGCGTCAGTTCCGACTTTTCGTTGCGGCACTCCAACGATTTTCATCAGGGACGCTTTTAATTCACGACGCTCAATCGTGTCTTCTTGACGGTGCGATGGCAGCATTGGTTTAGACCCCGATTCTAGTCTAGCTATTATAGGATATTCTAGCTCCCTCTTCGTAGATACGGGTTAACAAATGGCACACAGAGTAGTACCACGCCAGCAATGGTTGTTTTGGGGTACTTTTCGAAATACACTGGAATAGCAAGAATCCCCCTCCTCATAAACATATGCATTTTGTAGTTTGAGGCAACACATAAGGGACGAAACAGAGCCCCGAGCAGAATCCTGAAGGTAACCATCAGATTCAGCCTCGACTCAGATAGCCTGGACGTTGCGCGTGATTCGCTTGTGTATGCGCATGCGTGATACCATCAAAGTAGGCGTGGTTTTGCATGTCGTGCATAATTCGCTACACTAAGCAAAAAGAGCAGGCCATCGAGGAGCCTACTATAAGGCCGCGCAAATCAGGCCCACCCGCTTCGTTTTTTCCTGCCCGCATTGCGCATTGGCCTTTTTTCCTCGCATTCTGAAGCTTTTCCGGTAAAGGTCGTCAGCAATAAAAGTGTTGGCTATTTAATAGGAACCTGACCAATTTACATAGGAAACTGACCAAAATAAAGCTGGTTTTTATTTTTTGTCTGGATATCTGTTACTTTCCAATATGTTTGCTACATACTATACTTCGGCTTTAAAATTAAAAAGCCTAGTCCCCTCATCGATTTCGGGAGAAATATGCCCGAGAAACAAGTTATTTTGTTTGTGCGGCCTAAAGAGAACTCTGGGACAAAGCAGACTCACACCAAGACTGACAAGAAAGCAGCAACCAGTCCAGTCACTATACCATACTGCATCTGCCACACTTGAGGTACCGTGACAATGGTATCGCCACTATGTCTCAAATCGACACGTAGCTACACAGAGCCAGCCCTCAAACCTGCTGATGTCCTTCTCAGAATATACAGCAACCCAATCCTCCCCTTTGCACAGGTATAGCTATAAGCTTAAGTTAGTAACCACAGGCTTAGTAGATTTACATCAGGTGCACCTGGCCTAATACTAGAGAGGGTGTGGTTGGGGATGTAAAGAGTGAGGGGTATGTTTAACTTAACAGTTGGGCCATCTAAATCTGAATGATACAAATTATGATGAGATAATACCTTTCCTCTTTATTGCAGAGGACTTGTCTAATTGCCTGTGCTAAGGGTGTTCCTTTTGAGGAGATCAATGTTCACTTGAAGGTGAAGCCGGATAGTCTGACCCTCGAGGAAGAGAATGGTCGTCTTCCTGCAAGGGCTGGCTACGCCAGACTAGAAGCCAGACTGGTTTGTGGAAAAGATCAACCCCTATGGAAAGGTGCCTGTAGTTGAGCATGAACAATATATCATCAGGGAATCACTGATCAACTTTGGTAAGCAAAATTAATGTACAAGTAATAAATTAATATACACTGGGGCTACTGATCACAATACTAGTGATTAGGAGTGCTTGGAGCCATGCCATGTATAGGGGGCATTGAGAAGAGGAGGTGGCTTCTTGTACAGAGTATATAAATTGGGGCTGCTAATAAACCATAGCCTAGAGCATTGTGCATGAAGGAAAGAGTGAATGGTCCGAGATACCAAACTCTCCCCCCCCCCCCCCCCCCCCACCACCACCACCACTCAGGCTTTCTGGATCCAACAATAATTGTTCAACAGCACACATGAGCAATGGATAAGCTGATTGGGTCTAGTCTGTATGTCATGGACATTAATCATCACCTCTAGTGATTCATGTGTTCGTTTATTTGCGTAGACTACATTGATGAGGTATTTGGTGACAAGTCTCTGTGGCCATCTCAGCCCGATCTCAAGGCACCGATGAGGATCCTTGTCACTGACTTTGGAGACAAGGTATATAGCTATGCATGTATCATGGGCTAGCAGTACAATATTATTAGCTAGGGCAAGCTACATGTAGACTAGATTCTACACTTTCAATATGGCTTGCATGGACTTAATGTACTCTACTCAAGATAATCGTGTTCTTTGCCTATACAGTTCATCCCCAACTGCTACAAGTTGTACCATGACAATTCCTGGTTGATTTCTTTCAGAAGTTGGAGAATGCAATTAAGGATCATAAAGAGAAGCTGGGCTTGCAATTTATTGGAGATAGAGCAAAGCCTGGTGCTGCAGACTACCTCATATAGCCATGGATTGAGCGTAGCCAGGCATCGAAGATTAGTCCTCAGTCCTGGTAAGCTACACTGTACCTACAACGTAGCACTGACATCGAGATTTGATGGAGAGGAACTGAGTATAGGAGAGTCTGTATCTTGCCCACCACCCAGCTTGGGAGTAGACAAGTGAGAGTGAGTGTTAAATACTCTCATGCCTAGACCCTTTTGTGCACATGAGAAAGGAGTCTGATAAAAAGCATTATTCAGCTTTGGTTCTATGTACCAAGATCTCGATCCGTGAGATTGCAGAATGGTGCTTACATAACCAGCTTTGTTAGATATTGCAAAGCTTATATTAGCTACTTGAAGGTGTTCCAGCTCAGGAGAGCTCAGGGGTTGAGCAAACAATATTATTGCTGAGGCTACCCACTGTTTGTTAGACTTTAGTTCGACACTCCCTCTCACTTACTGGTATCTGCACCCGTTCTATGACATTGTACATGCACACATATAGCTACACAGCATTCAGTGCAGCTGTTACTGTGGACAAGTTCCCACTAGTTCACGACTATATTTCACGGATGCTTGAAGATGAAGTAGTGAAGAACACTGCCCTCCCTTCTAAGAAGCATTTGGCCTATAAGAAGATAAGGAGAGTGATGGGCAGCATGATTACAGCATGGCTGACTTGGATGGAAAGGGTGTCACCATCTACACAAAGAAGCAACCTGAACTATTCAACACTTACTTTTACTATAACAATCTGTGTATTGTTTCATAGTAGACTAATAATTAACACAATGTCATTCTATATTTGGCAGGCTGCCAGGGATGCTAGGTTCTCCATCCTTGTGTTGTATTAGTATGGCTTCAGTTAGTTATTGGTTTTAATTAAGGTCTTTTCATTGAGTTTTTGTTTTTAATTAAGGGGCAGTGGATCATTTTAGTTTAGTTTTAGTAATTAAAACTAAAAGGAAAAATGGTCTACTAAAAGTGCTTTTTAGTTTAGTTAACTAATTAAAATGAGCTGATTTTTGCCATTTTCTTTTTAGTTTAGTATGTGGTACGATTTGATGCAATTTAGTTTTTAATTAACAAAGGCATAGAACAATTACTCCAGTTTTAGTAATTAAAACTAAGACATAAATTAGGTAAACCAAGGAGCTTTTAGTATTGGTTTTGATTGACTAAAACAACACTGCGAGTCCATCCCTTACCAATGCTGATTACAAAACAACAGCACTGCATGACTGCATAATCAATACTGATGACTATGTGCTAGCTAATAACCAGTTACTGGTACTGTATACATTAACAAACAAAATGCTATGAAGCCTATGATGATATCCTATACACACAAACCCAATAGAAATCGACGAACTTGTGTATGATGAAGAACGCACCACATATAATAATTCTTACAAGCAGACAAACACTAGTGATAATGATTATCTTGGTTATGATCTAGTACACCTAGGGGAACTGAACTTATACATAACTAATGAATGCAGGAAGAACTAACTAATCAGCTGCTATTAAAAAGAAACGTCTAATCCAAAGGCAGAGCCATAATAGAACAAGCTGTGTCTCCTAATCCAGCTTTATTCAATGCTTCCCTTAAGCTTTCCAGTGTGGCAAAGTCAGAGCTCCTTCGATTGTCCTCTGGAGCCCACTGAAGCCACTCTGCTAACATTTCATGCAGGAAACTGTTAGGTGCATTAGCCAGAAGAAGAGGTCTCGCTTGAATGTTGTCTAGTTCACTTGGAAGAAAGCCTAGATATGAACCAATCTCTTTCCATTTGGCACTATGAGTACTCAGGTTTTCTAGCAATCTTGAGTGATTCTTTTCTTCAAGTCTTGTCCTTCTTGCTTTGATTTGCTGACCAGTGACTTGTTTATCTTGCACAGACTCTGCACCTGCATGAGCAACCAGTTCAAACAAACTGAAATAATAATAATTATGTACCATTAGATGGCTAATTTCTGCCATTGCCCACTGCTCGTAGCTAAAAAAATTGATGATGAACTTACCCAAAAGAAAATGTTTCAAATGCTCAACCTCTGTTGCATCAAGATGTCCTCTTCCATTGACACTAATAACTGATGGCTCTCCAGATCTTAATACATCTTTGACTTCACTGATAAAATAAAGTTTGTCTTCATCATCATATGATGCTGGATCATCTGAGTTCATCAGATATTCTTGAAGTGTAACTGTTCTACAGAATTCATCTTTGGCTTCTTGAAGTTCTTTAACTATCTTGAAAAGTATCTCAGTACAGGCACACTTATGTTCTTCCCTGGATTTTGTGATGACAATCATTCCTTTGCTGTTGTTTACCATCTCCACAAAGCAATGAACTCCTTTGCGCATGAGCCAGTGAATCCCATTCTTCCACATAGCACAGCGATGATTATATCTTTGAACTAACATTTCTGGTGATTTTTCTGATGATTGGTCATGCGGTATTCGATGGGCAAAAATGTGAGCCAGTCGAAGAAGGAGAACATGTAAAAATCGAGGAGGAAAATAATCAAATTTCTTTCCACATTTACCATACCAACTAATACTGTAATTAAAGCGGTCAGGAGTTACAATCTTCTGTTTCTCTGTGTTGCACAGAGCGGGAAAATAAAAGAATGACGGATCAGCTGTAACATTCTCTGGGAGTTTCATTGCTAATTTAACTTCAGAGTGGGTGAATTCCTGACAATACTGTAGCTGAACTAGACAATCTGTAGTTATGTATTCAGGAAGAAGACTCTTTAAATATTTCTGAGGTAGGATACCCATACTAACATGATTTAGATCTAGTGCTGTTGGTGAAAAACTTTGGACCTTAGAGGTTGAAAATAAACGTTGATGTACTTCATTTGTTAGTTTGGATATGTTTAGGAATAACATGCTCTCTTCGAGCTTTCTAGGTTTACTGATAATCATTAATAGTCCAGGTGAGTGGAGTTCCATCACAATGGGATACAAAGAACTTGCTATGTTAGGCAAATAAATTCCAGTTTCATTTATGTGTTCTATGAGAGTTTGAAGTGTACATGAAATAACATTTTTGAAATCTTTTTCTAAAAGACCAAGTAAAATGGCTGCCTTCATTGTAAGGGAGTAAGGAATTGTGTCTTGAATTGCCTGAGTTAATGCACCACGAATGCTTCTTGCTGACCTAGGCTGACGACAATTTAATGTGATTACCTCAACAGTGGATTGTGATATGCTAGAAAAGCACTCTTGCACAAACTGAGATACAAAGTTTTTCTTTATTTCAGCATCAGCAATAAGGTCCACATGACTTCCAATTACAAGCACCTTGTATTTTACAGTTACCTCTTTTATGTGGTAGGATATGAAATTGGACCAATATCCTAGCTCATCACAAATGGCTTCAATGCTCTTAGTGAGATTTGCTACAACTAAGAATATATTTGTACCAAACTTAGATTGCATAATATTTGACACAATTGCTGAGTGTGAGGAGTAATACTCTGGATCTCCAGCGAAGTCATAATAAATAACTCTGCCAGTGGCTTTGCTGTGATGAACTGAAGGAATAATCCCACTGGTATGTGGAGGTACCGTTGCTTCTGAAACTGGATTCAATGATGAAAAGAATCCGTCCCTCTTCAATGCTTCAATAAGAGTGCTCTTACCAGATTGAACATTTCCTACAACAAACACTCTTGTCAATCTATGTCCTCCAGAATTGTATAAACGAGTAGATAAATCTTGTAATGATTTGTAGTCATAATGAATTCTATCACTGTTTTGTATTAGATAACTTTTTATTATGCCTTTAGTGATAGAGTCTTTAGCAACATCCAAAACTGATCGACCAGATTTATTTCTGATATAAATGGGAGCATGATAATCATTAAGCATCATACGTAAACACTCTTTCGTTGCAAATATAGCTGAAATATGTTGAGGTGTGTCACCATCTTCATCTACTGACAGCAGTAGAGTATTGTCATTAGACACCAGTAATTTGACAACACTGGGGTAGCCTTTCTGACAAGCATAGTGAAGTGGTGTTTGGTCAGCACTGTTTCTGCTGTTTACAGGACACTTGTGTTTGGTGATGAGGTTTACTATCTCTTCTTTACCACTCAAAGCAGCAATGTGAAGAGAAGTGTTTCCTTCACTATCAACAGACATTGGATCTAGATTGTAGTCTATTATTAGTGTTTCAGCTAATTCCACATGCCCTCCGTCACAAGCCTGGTGTAGTATGGTTCGACCTTCATATCCTTTAATGCTTGGACTACAGCCACATTCATCAATCAAAAATTTCATAATACCAGCATGTCCACATAAAGCTGCTGTGTTAAGTGGTGCATTATTGTTTTTATCACGAATAAATATAATAAAGTCAGCATTGTGTTCAGACACAAGTAATTTGACAACACTGAGGTAGCCTTTCTGACAAGCATAGTGAAGTGGTGTTTGGTCAGCACTGTTTCTGCTGTTTACAGGACACTTGTGTTTGGTGATGAGAAGGTTTACTATTTGTTCTTTACCACACAAAGCAGCAATGTGAAGAGAAGTGTTTCCATCATCATCAACAAACATTGGATCTAGATTGTAGTCTATTATTAGTGTTTCAGCTAATTCCACATGCCCTCCGTCACAAGTCTGGTGTAGTATGGTTCGACCTTCATATCCTTTAATGGTTGGACTACAGCCACACTCATCGATCAAAAACTTCACAATACTGGCATGGCCGCATAAAGCTGCTGTGTGAAGTGGTGCATTATTGTTTTTATCATGAATAATGAAGTCAGCATTGTGTTCAGACACAAGTAATTTGACAACACTAAGGTAGCATTTCTGACAAGCATAGTGAAGTGGTGTTTTTCCAGCACCGTTTTTGCTGTTTACAGGACATTTGTGCTTGGTGATGAGAAGGTTTACTGTCTCTTCTCTACCACTCAAAGCAGCAATGTGAAGAGGAGTGTTTCCATTATCATCAACACACACTGGATCTAGACTGTATTCTAGTATTAGTGTTTCAGCTAATTCCACATGCCCCCTGTCACAAGCCTGGTGAAGTATGGTTTGACCTTCATATCCTTGAATATCTGGACTACAGCCACACTCATCAATTAAAAACTTTACAATATTAGTAAACCCACAGAATGCTGCTTTATTTAGTGGTACATCATTATATTTGTCATCTCTAGCATAAATATCTGCCTTATACTCCAACATTAACAATTTCACGATATCAAGGTGCCCACGGCTACATGCAATGTGAAGTGGCGTCTCTTTTTTTTTGTTTTCACTGTTAACAGGACAGCTATAGTCATTGATCAGTATCCTTGCCACTTGAAGTTGACCATATGAGACAGCTAGATGCAGCAAGCCATGTAACTTAATAGGCTTTAAATCTGACAGTGTACTGTCTAATATCTCTTTAACATTCTCCACTTGACCGAGTGTGATTGCTAAGTAAAGATCAGTTATTGAGCCCATTATGTCCCAGTGTGGGCTGCACACCTTATAATAATGGTAGAATAATATTCCACAGTAAGCAGCAGATGCTAGGATGACTAGTGCACCAACTACTGAGAGCAATTACGAGATAAACCTTTCTGATGTTATTATAGTTCTTTAGAACGGTTGAATTCTGTGAATAAACCAGTATATTATAAACTTCTGAGAGAATATTCATATACTGTAACTGTTCATTAATAATTCATATTTAGTAAGTGCATGCGTATAATGGCACGTAGCATAAAACTGAATGTATGCACTCATGAGAAAAATGCACGTAACATTAACACAAACAATCCGAATTTATAGTATTAGAAAGCAGCATTGTGTGTGCAGCAACTACGAGTATAGCCAATAACTAACAACCCTATTAACCCCATCATCTGAGCACATTAGCGAGAGGCAACTAATCACACAAGCGGGCTGAGACTTCAACTTCCATAATAATTCTGTCACACTTCAAGAATGTTGATTAGGATGTAATGTGCATGTTCACCAACTGAGCACTAGAATTGAGGCTTGCATGGTCAGGAACAATGCAGCTGTACGACTGAAGCCAGGCGGAACCAAACAATGGACCAGCCAAGCTCGATCAATCAGGGCCAAACGTTTGCTGCGCAGATGGAAGCAAATACACACTATACCCTTCTGGTAAAATTCAAAATATTCAAAATCTGTCTGCTTTTCTTCGTACAGGATCAACTCTGTGGGGCAGTAAAAGACCTTTCAACCAGAGAAAGGGCCTGGTATCCACTGTTTGCTCATGCATCAATCGGACCATGAAAACCTGGTAATTGAGATAGCTACTCCCTTAAAACAATCATATACATTCTAGTAAACTATTAGTAACCTAAACTGTTTTCTCCGTACATGATAACTTCGCTTGTACTTCGACCTCTAGTCTGCTCAGATCATAGATTATAGTGGGAACGAGATTGGAAACTGGCTCATATGAGCAATATAGTTGCATGCAATTGTCCCAGTTTAGATCCACGTTTAACCCTTTTACAACAAAATTAGTATTACTATGAAGCTGCATGAAAATGAAGAGAAAATGAGGAGTATGATAGCTAGACCTAAGGGACCAGGTAAGCCATTAAGAAAGTGGAGTCATTCTATCCGTGAAAACTTCTGATGAATTAAAGCTTATTGTCATATCAACTATATACACATGTAGTTTGTGCATGGTTTGTGTGTGGATCTTGTCACTTTCGGAGAACTAGAGAGTCAGGAATGAGTTTCATGAGCAACCTAAGGTCTTGTTTTGTTGGATTTGGTGTAGTCACATGACATTGAGGGGTGGAAATCAGATTATTGTACCAATTTTATCCTCTTTACTGCCTTTGAAAGCTTGGAAATTACCTATAGAAGTACCTCTGAACATACTGCCACTGTCAGTACAGATTAGTTATTCAGCCGTTCCATCACACCCTCTTCCACAGCAGCTGAAGCAATGGTCCAGTTAAACTGCACATCCTCATCGGCTACGACTTTCTTTGTCAAACTCATCTGGAATTCATGATCCATCCGATGAGCTGTACTTGTTTTGAGGTACCTTCTGAGTGAATTTTCAACTGCAACCAAGAATTGATAAGTTGCCTCATGATGACTTATGTAGATCAATCCACCACTGTC
Organism: Stappiaceae bacterium; assembly: GCA_964291365.2. Lineage (GTDB taxonomy): Bacteria > Pseudomonadota > Alphaproteobacteria > Rhizobiales > Stappiaceae > JBDWFY01. Next base: position 166,280 of record OZ220037.1, on the reverse strand, counting down.
CATACTCCCAGTCCATTCTTCTGACTCTATCAGCAGTTCAGTGTTAAAGATCATCAATCACTTCTTGTAATAAGGTATCCTTTCCTTTTTGCTTTAGTACTAAAGGACCTCGTATGTAGCCACCCATGTATCTAACTGCATTTTCTTCCTCATAGTTAAGACATGTAGTTAGCTACTACTGTGTCCTCAAATGCACTCTCAATCTCTACTTCGCACTGCTGCTTTAGAAAACCTTGGTGGTCACATGTTGATAGAATAGTGGCTCCTGAGGCATGCTATGTTTCTCTAAAACTTTATTCCACTTCAACTAGAAGGGGGGTCTCAGACCTCATCTGGTGAAGCAGTGACCACGTTTTTCTCGAGTAGGAGTCGTGTGAATGCTATCATCTAAGACTTTCTTAACTTGGTGTTAAACCAAGATTCAATCTCTACTAAATCCAGTGTAGGGTGCTCTAATATACCCAGGAAGTCATGTATCATCTCGGTTTTATGTGTGGTATGCACGTGGGTGGTGACATGGTATCAATGAATATCATTAATTCAAATGGGACATGGAGTGTATGGGTTAAAATTTTTGTTTCCAATCCCTTTCCCCCTGCTATAATATTATAATCTATGCTCAGATACTTGTGTGTTTGTCACATAGTTTGATGAAACGCCAGTGTTCCAGCAATAAGTCTAGCTATTTGCCCCTCCTCCAGACCCTTTCTTGAGAAAGTTTGTTGACCATACATTGTTCTAGGAGTACAGGGATCACAGGGATACTTCAAAACCTGGACCGTGGACTCTGGACTGGACCATGGACTGGACTGTGGACTGGAGTACTGACGACCTTTACCTGTTTTCTGTCGCCTGTTTGGATGTCTGAATCAGGCTAGTAACCTGGAAGGCCCTGGCATATCCTTCATAGCCGGCAGCAGCTACAGCTACCTTGAGCTAGTCTCAGAAACTACAAAGAATAATCTGGGTCACAGTATGGTGAGATTATTAAGTCCTGAGCATATTTAAATATGGCAAAGGCAGAGCCTCCAACCTTTCACCTAATCTTTTCGTACTATACACCAATAAATGCCGTATTTTTCAAGCCTGTTCCGTATGTCCATGGCTATACGCTATACCACATGCATGAAAAGGGATGGGGCTGGATGCTTTCAAATCCGTAATTCAGCATTTTCGTCCGTAAAAGCTCGTGTATTTCCGTAAATTAAGTTATGGATAAATCTGTACACTTGGAGGCACTGCAAAGGTTCAACTGAAGTACTAATGTAGCATACTGTTGACTCTCTCTTGAAAGAGGCACATGTATCGTTGATTCTGAGAACCCTGTAAACAGTGTATATATGTATACAATACTATGACTTCAACTTCGTGGGTGCTCTGGTCCCCAGGTCCCACTCAGCTTTCTTCACTTACAGTTGAAAAGACTTGGGGAGCCTGGGGATGAGGCTACTCTGGTGTATTGAGTGACCTCCTCCCCCCCAACACACACACACACACACACACACACACACACACACACACACACACACACACACACACACACACACACACACACACACACACACACACACACACACACAGAGTAGTATCATAGTACATGCATGTAAACATACATAAGGGAAATCCTAGGAATAATATATGGTGGGAACAACTGGAGCTTGTAAGTAGGTGCTAACCATTGGTGATGAATATTCAGCTTCTTCTAGAAATGTTATTTTTAGAATGGTCTTAAAGTAGACTGAGGACACTAAGTCTAGTTTTGTACAAGATGGCCTCTACTTCTCTGTCAGGTAATCTGTGTAAAGCTAATTCAGTGTGATGTATAGATAGTATAATATAAGATCTGTGTATAGGCTGTAAATAAACCCCTCATGTTACATGTCCACAAAGTTGGGGAACAGGCTGGGTGAGTAGGGGGAGTTCCCCCGGGGACAAAGAGCTCTTTAACCTACCATTCCTGGTTCTCAAGGCCAGGCACCCAGCACCCCATACACACCTTTGTTACTAATAAGAATGATGGGGAGACTTGACATTTGCATAAATAAAAAGGATAGTTTAGAAAGAATGAATTAGAAATATTGTAACATACAGCCTTATATGATGTAATTGTTTAATTAATAATATAAGAAGACAGGAAAGTATGCCATAAGTTTAATACCGGATCAATGGGGACTAGACAGTGTTTGTGTGCACATATATGGGGGTGCACTCCTATTCAGATGAGCATATAGCCTCCACAGTGAAGACAGCGGACAGACGTCGTTCCCAACACCTTACCCAATACCACAACACACACACACACACACACATACACCATTGGCCTTAAACCAAGGCTGTTTTGGTCCCTTGCATGAAAGAGTATGAGTCTGGAATAAGGACTGACCCAACAGTAGCTCTTTTTTAATACATTCTCAATATGTAAATTTACTCACACTGTAGTCTCATAATTTTGTACATTACCTCCTCAGAATTCCTCCCAAACCAGTATGTTCACAGCTGCCTAGCTATTAAAAATGCTTGGGCTTTAAGCCCTTCAGTGGTTTAATAATCACATCCTGCTGCCGACACTACAGTAGCTGAACTGTGACTGACAGCAGGGCACACGCACATACCCAACGGGCCTGTTCTGTTATATTGAGTAAGCCAAATGGAGAATACGAGGGTGAATTCAGGGTCTTTGGATGTTTAGTAATCTGAAGTCTCTCAGCTCTTCTTTGTATTGAGTCTCGTGTAGCTACCTCTCTCCAGCTGCATGCTGCATTCCAATGCATGCTACGGAGGCTTACTTTATCTGATTTCACTACCACTACTAAGTGAGATGACTACTGGCAGCAAGCGTCTCTTGCTATCAGTCATGGCAACACTTGTTTAGTAGTCACCGATCAGTAATCGACTGGTAATGGTCGTCACGGCCCCAGTCCACAGTCCAGAGTCCACGGTCCAGGTTTTGAAGTATCCCGGGATCACAACTGGGAAGCAAAAAGAAGCAGTGACGGTATAAAGACATGATCCTAGCTAGCCTTGCTAGCTTCATTAGCTTCATATGGGCTTCAGAAGATGGACAACTCAGATCTATGACTGGCTTGCCGGTGTCACAGTGAATTTGTTCCGCCGGAATTTATTTGCTAGCGGATTTGTTCCGGATTTCCAGAAAATCAGTGAATTTGTTCCGGATGGATAACGGTCGATGATTCTTTGACACAGGTGCAACCAGCGTCAAAGTACATGTTCCATTTTAATAATTGGAGCTTCTCTGGTGGCCCCAGGAGTGGTATAGCCACTTCATACGCCTCTGCCCGGGTGCGGAGTGATATGCGCATATGCATTTGGTGTGGGCGTGAATCAAACAGCCTTTTATATGCATGATGGTGACCAATGGCAATGTCCAGGCGATTGTCCATAGAAGGCTTCAACAAATCATTGATATTATAGTACACAAAAATCTGAAGACGATGAAGTGTTTGTTCGCTTCCTTTCTTCAAGCTACTCTGCAATCGCTATAAGCCTTGATCTTCGTGTATCCTAAATGGGCGTGGTTCACTTTTCTTTACTTCTGTATTTGTTAGACTTTATCTTAGGTTAGCTTATCATCATAACCATGCATAATAACGATTTTAAAAGCCAGTGATACTGAAAAGTTCAAACTGAGAAGTATAATAGCACATTTTATTAGGCGGAACATTTGCGCGGGCCGGAACATTTACGCGGTCGTGTAGATTATCCGGGCGGAATGTGTACGCTAGCGTATTCTTTCCGGCAGAACGTATCCGCTAGCGAATTTGTTCCGCGGGAACTTTGGCGCGGCGGAACAAATCCGCTATGACACCGGACTATTCTTGACTCAAAAGCCTGTAAGCCTTACTTATTTCATGATGCCCAAGTGTGCACTGTATTCTTACACCGTTCAGCTACTCTGTATATTTTGCCAAGTGTTTGTACAAGTATCTGGAATATTTTACGGTGAATAATTCGACACATGCACAAACAGTGGATACCAGACCCTTCTCCCGTGTAGCGATGGCTAACTTCAGTAGATCCCTAGAAATAGCAAGGTACTAGATATAATATTATAGCTACGGATCTCAGGAGTTGAGCCTTAGCTTGTGACCACACCTCTAGATCTGCATGAGGTATTTGTGTATGTGTATAGCTACCTATAGTAGTAATATTATGCGCTTGTACATTTAGCAGTAGATGGGAAACTAAAGTCTCCTTTGGTGTGGCCTAAATGATAAATACTCAAAAGAGCATGTGGGCGGTGATGATAAACAGCGAATTACTTTGTATGGCCTAATGTGCTCAGATGCCTACATGTAGATTTGATGATTTTCATGCCAACAACAGACAAGTGCTTGGGTAAGTATAAAACCTGGACTCTGGACTGGACTGGACTCATGGACTGGACTGTGGACTGAGATTTGGACTGGATTTTGGACTGATACACAGTTCAACGATGACCATTTCCAACACAGTTGCATTGAGGTTATGCACTAGCAACAGCTTACCCAGAATGCTCAAAGACAAGGCTACCGTTTATGCTACTTTGAACAAGCAGAGTGTGCCTCGTCACTGCCTCTTTCTTCATTTATAATAAAGGGTCTGTTAAGATCAATGTAACTCAGACATAAACATTAGCTAGTCTGGCGTAGCAGATCCTCACCCTTTGCCTGGGGCAACTTATACGTTAAGGTAAGCCTCCAAGTGATTATATACACAGTTCACGATCCCTTCTTGGCTAATCTCGCATTCTTGGCACTCAAAGCCTCTAAGGCGGGACAAACTGAATTCGCAGTTTATCGTCACCGCCCGCATGGATTTTCAGATTTTCCCAAAAACTTTCAGAGTTTCAGATCCAATACAGTAAAATATACAGGCTTGGGCCGCACCCTCTCGAGCGCTCTAATTAGTGGGCGGGGCTCTGGCGATCTCGAGCTCGATCCTAGTCTCTCTAATAGTTTGAAATCTGAATAATGACCGCCCGCCCGCATGCAAAATCGAAAACTTTGTGACGATAAACTGTGAATTTAGTTTGTCCCGCCTAATAGAAGTGCCTCAGTAGCGACACTTTGTAGTAGAGCAAAGGCTAGCTAGAGCCTCTAGCTTGCAAGTTTAGTCAAATCTCTAGCCTTCTGGGACTTTATGGTTGGAAATGGTTGCCATTGAACTGCGTGTCAGTCCAAAATCCAGTCCAAATCTCAGTCCACGGTCCAGTCCAGAGTCCAGTCCACGAGTCCAGTCCAGTCCAGAGTCCAGGTTTTACACTCACCTTGGACGTGTACAGATACATTCAAGGTTAGGGTGTCAATTAATATAGTGCGAGTGAGGGAAGCAGTGTGGGAACAATCAAGAGCAGGAAGAGTTTATGAATATAAGTTATATATCTGTAATTTAATCTTCATGCCGTTGTCTTCATGGTATGGAATTCTAGGCTGTTGTAGTAATACCATGGAAACCCTATTTATGGTATGTGATTAATTATACCAAATCGTCCAAGCAGCATTATAATATCTTAAAGTACAAAAAAATGTTCATTGTATTGGTCATTTGTCATACAGTAGACCCTCGCATATCTGGGCCTCAACTATCTGGAAGCTCAGATTATCCGGACTGCATGCACTAGCGGTTACGTCATTAAAAATTACATCATTGCTTAATATACTGCATCCATATGGCACAAAAATGGCTGTTCTGACAAAGGCTAAGGTAAGTATCTATTATTAACTAAGCTCAGCTTCAGTTTCAGCTACCAAATGCTTGCATTTTTGTACATATTGATCTTAGTAAGTCTCGTTTTTGCTGTTAGTGAGCAATCGTGACAATGAAATTCCACCTAGCTATACGGTACAGTTTGACTTTCACTACTCTGATATTTCAATTATCTGTGAAGGGTCCGGCCGATCCCATGAGTTTGGATAAGTGAGGGTCTACTGTACTTCCTGTCATGCTTCCTTTGGTATACTTTTTGTTATTGTGCTCCGCTTCTCTCTGACATGAGGGGGCTGCCTACTACTGCACTCAAACGTGTATTGGGCCAAACTAAGTGCTTCTGCTCTTAAAAATGCACTACTAGTGTGCTGTGCCACACCAGATAAGTGGCTTGTAGCAGTGCAAACGGAAGTTAAGTTGACATAGGGGTGGCCAGATTTAATGAGATTCATTAACCACATAATGAGACCCAGTAATACAGTCACAATACATAATACACTGCCAGGGCTGCACGCATGCTGTTTGCTAAATGGACATGGGGTGGACAGGAAACTAAAGTCATGTCAACATGCACAAACATTCAAACCTATGACATAGCTATGTCCAAAACCTTTGTTTCACCCTAGTGCTTAAAATAACAAGTAGAAAAATTGCTAAACCAATCTAAATTTGTTGCGATCTCGATGAAGCGAGCATCCACATGTGCCCTTTAACCTTCAAATTGTGCAAGTCACACCCTCGTATTGAGGGGCGTGGCTCATTATCTTAAATGAAAATAGCCAGAGGAGGTAGGACGGATGGTCACGTGACATGGCAATTACCACACGCTAATAAACATTCCAAAGCATATTAGCACAAAAATCCAAGTACGACGGCCCCTATTTCGATGGGATTATAGTGGAAAAATAAAGAACAGTACTAAAAAGTTCCTGCTCTACCTAGGGCTAAAGGTATGCAGACCTACTACAAACAAAACTAACAACATCAGCATCGCTAAAAACCTAGCTGTGATCCCATCCCAACGGTGCCCTGGTAGTTAAATTTTTGTGCTAATTGGCTATGGAATGTTAAGTAGCACTCGTTAATTGCAGTGTCTCGTGTCTCGTGACCATCCATCCTACCTCCTCTGGAAATAGCCAATGAATAATGACCACCCACTCACTTGAAATATGGGAAAAGTGCTGACGATATACTGTGAATCTACTTTGTGGGGCCTTATACACAGTCGAAAACAGAGAACAGGCTAATATTTGCTTCAAATTGCCTAACACAGCCCATGAGTGCTACAAATCACGAGCTTTGTTGACCACACCTATAGCTGACCATGTGCACTCTGCTCATACATGTATGCTAAGCAAGAATAGGCAAATGTCGTCAACAAGTATGTACTGCTGATGTTGCTCTTCCTGCTGCTACTTAGTCTAGTGCCCAGGGAAAGGAATTGGGTGAAACCAAGAGTATATTGGGTGAAACACATATTCAAATTGGTTCCCACGTAGGTAAGTGACATGTTGTGATGCATATGCTCAACAGTATTGTTCGCATAACCATTATAATTCACATATGTATATAGCTAAGCTTCTTGCCTTGCCGGAGCATCATCCCAACTCAACCCAAATGTTTAATGATCGTTTGCTGGATGCCCGATGACCAGCTCTTTCTCAGCTCCTAGCTTCATGTTAGCATCACAACCTTTTTCAAACAAAGCCCATGTCATAAGCACCATTCTACAATCTGATTGGAGTGCCAAGATCTTGGTGCATGGAACCAAAACTGAATATGCCTTTCACCAAACTCTTTTCTCGTGTGTGTAAGAGTCTGGGTACAAGACTACCTGCCACTACATGTTACCAATGCAGCATGCGACTAGAGAGCTCTAGCTAGTTAACCCTCGGCGCATGCGCGAGGGTTACGGTAATCGTTCTGTGTGTCTGTCTGTCCATCTGTCTGTTACCACACTAGCTGCTACATACCTCGTTTATAGGTTGAAAGCAAGGTGCCATTAGGCTTCTTGTGGCGATTTTAACAAATGAAACGTGTGGAATTCGTTGAAAACGCTTTGTTCAAAAGTTATGGTGACATTTCCTGATCATCTCGGCCTTCTTCGCTTCTTGATGAAGTCTCAATGTACAATAGAGACAGTGATGGATCCTTTTCAATCAGAGTAGTGTATAGATCTAGCAGTACTTCTTATAACTCCACTGACTCATGACTGGTTACGCAGCTGTTGACTATAAGCTTCTTGGCTTTAAACTTTCATCACGCATCGTGCATGCATGGTCATCCGTGATGCACACGTGCGTGTGTATAAATATATATATATTTAAATAATACATATTCTGTAAAAATAGAGTGTGCCATAAAAGGCTAGTGAATGGTATAGCGCATGCACAGTATAGTACACAGGGGAAGTGCAGTATGTACATCTATAGTACAGCTAGCTGTGGTCCACGTGTTCTTCTAGCTCCTGAGCCCTGAGCTGCGACAAAGAACCTAACACCCAGCGATCTACAGTAGTCTCTGCTTTGCTGCCGGTTGTCTACCAAGTGAAAATCAGAGCCAAACTTGGACGTAGAAAACTCACAGATTTGTAAGAAGTGACCATTTAATTTCACGCAATGCTAAAACACATCATAGCTATTACAGAATGCCCAAATTTCATAGAGTAAACTTTGGCAAAAACAGCGAAATTTGTCAGTGTTTCTCCCTGGAAACTTTTCAGCTATACGGTATATAAAAGTAATCATAGATAAAGTCGATCATAGATATTGCAGCTTAAAAAGACACTGAAAGATGGATAATTTTGTAATAATTCGTATCTAAACACAGTGGTTAACCTGCACACATCAATTAACTTGCACATTTCTGTGCTGAGGGTTTTGCACTTTGGTGCTTCATTCTTATAGTAGCACCAGCTAGCCTGGGAGAGGCAATTATCTCCCCCCGCATGATACATTATATGAAAAGGGCCATGTATATGACTTTAGCTTACAGCAATTGTTTTTGACTTGTTATGATAGCGTACATTACGTTGAAGTAGTCTCGTGCCCAGCCTCCATCTATGCAGCCGGACCGCACGCGTCCCACGGAATGCTTCTACGTTGAGATATAATTTCTCATGAATTTATTCATGAGCGTTGAGCTACGAAGTTCGTGATATCGCAAATTTTTTATATCTCGCTTACTGTACATGCTGAATGGCTCAAAATCGATTTCCGGTTGGTTTGGATGAGGCGAATTTTTATGTAATGGCCTCGTGTAGTGGGTACTATTGGAATCCGTGTACACTACCTAGAATGGGAAAAAATCGGGTACAGTCAATGGTGGAACATTTGCATTTCGCAAGTGATTTTGTATCAAGGAGAGCTTAAATAATACAATAAAGGGGTGTACTTTCCGATGAAGTGGTCCATTTTTGTGTCCCATGCCTAGAAATGCCTGTTTCAGTTGAATACATGTGTATACAAAATCGGAATAAAGTAACAGAGGTATGACTGTATACAGGAGAAGTAAGGAACTGGCAAAAGTAAATATTGTTCATCTGAAACACTATAACAAAGACAATCTGTGTTGCAAACCTCCACTTGCTCCCTGAAATAAGAAAGAAGCAAAATTACGGTGAATTTTGTGTATGAATCGAAGCTCTACATGTACACATGCAGGCATGTATATTATGCACTTGAATACAATGTAATTTCATAATACATGACACTGGTGCCTTGATTGTACAGTTTGATCAACTTAGACAAATAGGGATATAGCTGAATGAGTCACCACGATCTTGAAACGCAGGAATAATGGCCATACATACAATTATCTGCCATGCATGTACAGAAACTTAATACATTATAGGTGCACATGTAGCTCAGCACTCTACTTGTATGTGTTGTGAGATATGTCTCTAGATACAACAAAACTATAAAAAAAAAGCCTGTGAAAAAGGCCAATATAGCTGGTTTAGTTCATAAATTATTTACCATAATAACACTAAACCTCCACATACATGTACGCACAGTACATGTATGATGCATGTACGATACATGTAGGTAGGTAAATACTAAAGACATTGATGTTAATGGACAGTCTCCCAGCAGTGCACAGTCCTAGTGCTATTATAAACTATGCCTATGTAGCTACATGCATTGTCGTAGTCATCAAGTTCATGGGTATATACGTGTGATACTCGTACACTGTTTTCCTAGGAACTGCTATATATTTAGACACATGTTGATGCAGACTAACTCTTCTACCCGTCAGGAGCTCATGAGATCATCATGTAAATTAGGGCTGACAGTCACACTGGTGTTGTAGTCTTTCCTGTACATCTCATGCATGAGAGATACAACTAACTAGTCTGCATGTCGGACAGTGTCAGTCACCCTGTCAGGAGTACTTTCTGGTATGAAGTGTGGAGGCTAATATAGGACTAGAGGCTTTGGATAGAGCACCTGACACCTTTAGAAACTTATACAGCAACGCTAAAGGCCACAACAAAAACTATGGTTATCTTCTATACTCATGCATAGCACACACACTACACGGAAAATCTTACCTGAGGCGCTTTCATTGTGGAACATTCCCATTTCACGTAATGTATCGGTCCAGCAAATGAGTTTGGGTTAGGTTAGTGGTGGTAGAAGTGAAATAGCGACACAAAAACTGTGTCCGTAGCCTATGGTGGTGCCAGAGATGCGTTGAAGCCAGAACACATGGCGAAGTTTGGCATCTTCCCGACAAAAGGGAGTCTTGGAACAGCTTACGCGTTTATTTTCTGGAAAAATTCTCAAGATTAGCTTAGTCTTGTGTCTTTGTCAGCTGCTGGTACCAAAAAGAGGCAGTTTCAGCCAGCGAAGAACCCAGGACAGCGTTTTCTGTTGTCTTCACTCGACGGGGCAGCCATAGCTCTGACACGCCCCTTCCTGTACCTCCGGTTAGAAAACAAATATTGCGCGAAATTTACGTGTGCGTTCCGGCTGTATGAGAAGGGGCACACTCTCTACAGTGTGCACCAGAGGATCTAGGAGGTTGCTCACCGATTCTAATTAGAGTGCATTTGCCATAGGCTGCAATATACGCCCACGCAACCCAGGTCAACCCGCTGAGTCAGCAAAAACAATACATTGCCTATGGTGCGCGATAATTAAATGCGCATTCCGCGAAAATCGTGACCAACCTCCTCTGAGTGTGCACCAATCAGATTTGAATAGTCAAGTCACATGACATAAAGAATGCAATTAACAAACATTGTACAGCGGTTTTCCAAGATCTTGCAACACATAGTCAAGTCAATAAGCGGAAGTTATGTGTTGGCCAATCAAAACGCAGATTTCAAATCTAGATTCGAACTCGTGCTCGGGCATGCGCACGAATCTAGTCTGTGCTCGATCTAAAGCAGCGTTTTGATTGGCCAATGCATTACTTCTGCTTTTTTATGTACGTTGCAAGATCTTGGAAAACCGCTGTACAGGGCTTTCCACAAATCACAGTTGCGGAGCTGATCTAGCAAAAGACTGAGCAAATGAAGATGATCAGAGTAAAATTAGATCATTGTTGACTGGTGATGGTAAAACATGACACTGACCGTTTATAAATGGTACTCTTGCACAAATGGAAGACTTCTAAGGTCTCTACTGAGCCTTAAATCAAATATAAGCTCATAAAAAAACTCAATGGATCAGAGTCTACTTTAATAGGTCATGCCCCACGTAGACCATCACTTAACTTATCTTACAGAGACCCACGGTCTGACACTTGGAAAAGGGGCCCTAGGATGGTGCGAGCCCCACCCCTCCGCGCCCAGATTTAAATAAGGCTAGCTAAGCACAATCATAAGTTATTATACACTGCACACTATCTACTCACCTTCAATATGTCGTAGCAAGAACAGGCTGAACAGCCTGAACAGCCTACCCCAGGCTAGTATGTTTATCCATGATCATATGACTGCCCGCGGCCGGCCGCACGGTACGGCGCATTGCGTAGGGCGCTGCATATATATACTTTATCAGATCATGTGCACGTGCGCACGTACATGCACTTGTGGCGCATGCGTGATGCTGGTGTGCGACCTTTACCATCAACGTAATTTGCCACGGTGGAGGCGTGACCATAGACCATTCCACCATTCATGAATTGATATTTCTCCTGTTTTGTTGCAGAGGACTCGTCTAATTGCCCATGCTAAGGGTGTTCCTTTTGAGGAGATCAATGTTCACTTGAAGGTGAAGCCGGACTGGTTTGTGGAGAAGATCAACCCCTATGGAAAGGTGCCTGTAGTTGAGCATGAAGGACATATCATCAGAGAATCACTTATAAACTTCGGTAAGCAAATGTACAACAATACAAATTTGTCTTGCTTTCCATGTTTGTAATAATAACATACACCAGCAGCTGATCAGGGGTCTGGACAGAAGGAAGTGGGTGGCCAGCCATCTCCCTTTATTCATTCATTTGTGTATGATACTTACTAAAGGATATGGGTAAACCATTTGCCACAGCCCCCTCTCCGTCCAACATACCAGAATATAGTTAGCTGCCTCTCTCCTGTAGAATTTCTGGAGCAGTTCCTATTCACAAATAGACTATGCAAGGGGTGCGTCATTAATTTTCACTTTCTTCAGCTGATGCCTGTTTTTATTATTACTGTGTTTGTTTGTGTAGATTACATTGATGAGGTATTTGGTGACAAGTCACTGTGGCCATCCCAGCCCAATCCCAAAGCACAGCTGAGCATAGACTTTGGAGACAAGGTAGCTATGAGCGGCCATACAAAACTAAATCAGGATCCAAAACAGTCTGAAATTGCAGGGGTGTAGATAACCTTTTAGACATTTGGGGGGGGGGGGGGCTGTACGTCTTCACATTTAAGTGGCCACGCCTACTTCCAGTGTTCTCCCCAAGAATAATTCGATAGGAGGGCTTAGTTTGGGCATGGCCTGTGGTCACATCAAAGCTTTCAGTGACTTTCCTTTCCCACATCAAAGAAAAATATGTGCTGAAGGCTTGCAGGGCTGACATGCATATGCCTTAAGTATGCTGGGGAGAATACTGATTTCATGACACTTGGTGTGTGCATACAAGATGTTTAACCCAATGCCACTCTTAAAAATTGGTTTATTCAACAAAACTCCAGCAGCTTTTTGTCTGTCCCAAAATATAGCATTATTTGTCAAAAATCTTTGGGGGAGGGGGGTGGAGGGGATTTTAGCCCCCTTAGCCTCCCTATTATCTACACCCTTGTTTAGTTCACTTCTCCTTGTAGTGTTGCCTGACCTTCCATAAGAATGATTATTGTTTCTACAGTTCATCTCCAATTTGTACAAGTTCTTCCGTGACAATTCCGATGAGTCAGCACTTAAAGAGCTGGTCGATTTCTTTCAGAGGCTGGAGAACTCAATCAAGCTTCATAAAGAGAAATTAGGTTTACAGTTTATTGGAGACAGTATAAAGCCTGGTGCTGCCGACTACCTCATATGGCCATGGATTGAGCGAAGCCAGGCACTGAAGATTGTCAGTCCTGGTAAGCCTCAAATATTTCTAATTGATGTCTCCTTTATTATGGCATTGGGTGTTGATGGGGTACCAAATAGGCCCCCCCCCCCCACACACATACATGCACCCAGCAAGAAATCTTGAATAAGTTATTAACTGATTTATACAACTTGATGACACTTTTATAAACCAAGCCTTGACTCTTGAGTTCAAAACATTTTTCTTCTGCTGTTCTTATTAGCTTATTATCCCTTATGCTTTCTCTCTTTCTCTCTCTCACACATATGCACACACACACACACACACATGCACACACACACACACACACACACGCATGCACACACACACATATGCACACATACACGTACACAGCATTCAGTGCAGCTGTTACTGCGGACGAATTCCCTCTAGATCTCGACTACATCTCCCAGATGCTCCAAGATGCAGCAGTGAAGAAGACTGCTCTCCCTCCTGAGAAGCATTTGGCCTTCTATGAGAAGATAAAGGAGAGTGATGGGCAGCATGACTACAGTGTGGCTGATCTGGATGGAAAGGGTGTCACCATCTACACAAAGAAGCAGGCTTAAACATCCTGATCAGATTAAATTTATAATGACAGTGTTGAATGTTGCTTTTTTTGTGTGTTTATGATTGTCTGTCATTGACAATAATATGTACTCCTTGTATAATATAGTGCTCCGACACATGTTTGTGCTTGAAAATTGACACGGTTTAGGAGCTAGGTTTCTATGTGATTTGGAAGACCAATGGGCTCTACGGTATGTTGAAGCAAAGGTTCGACCTAACTAAGGATGATTGTCAGAACCCCACGGGAAATGACATAGTCCCAACTCTTTATCCAGGCATGAAACCGACTAATAGTATAGATTGTACCTGTTCTATTGAAGATCTGATAAAGGCAGTCCGCATACAATCAGCTCTTGGAGCTTTAGTCGGGTTACTTTCTTTTATGCTGGTGGTAGTGACCATTGGATGGGTGAGAACTTACTTTGTAATGAGAGGGAGATGATATCTTGCTGCCAGATTTTCCTCCTACACCTAAATCTGCTGTAGCTGCTACAGGTTTATGAAGTGAATCGGTATTATTCAATGAGCCTTGGTTAGTTGCGGATGGTGTAACTGATTTACTGTTTATCGTTGACTGCACATGTGAAGCAACACTGTAATGGTGGCTCAATGAACTATTGTTAGTACTTGTTGTTTGAACTTTACTTACCGCCGACCGATTCCCATAAACAACAATGAACTGAGGATTAATCGCAGCTTCGTCGTAAACAACAAGCTCATCATAATTCAGTTTACCATTATTGGAAGCCTTGCCATATACTGAGTGATAATTAGCAGGCGGAGCATGTAGTGATCTATCATCGTTGAATAGTATGTGCTTATTACCACATGCCACAAGACAGAGAAGTTGTGCCTTGTAGTTAACATAATATCGTTTACTTGTTGCATAGTCATTACTCTTTGAAGAGTTAGGTGCAAGGTAGATTCCTCTACCAAATCGTTGATACTTCTTTCCGATGAATGATAGATCAAATCCATTTCTGCTAATCCCACAAACACCACAAGCATTATCATCACAGCACTCGTTAGAATCTATGATATCACATTTTAACGACGTCCCATGGAAGTACCATTCTTTGTTTGATTCAGAGGAGTCACCAAACGTTTTCTCTTTGTATTGGTCATATCTGTTCGTTAGATCATCATTTTGAATAGCATATATCACCACTGGAATTGGAGGCACTGGATAATTATCTGTTATTTTCGTCCACTGTTCTCTAAAGTGTTTTTCCACTTTCTGGTATTGAGGGCCATCAAAACCTGTAAGTCTTTTGATATGTACAGAAGGTCTGGATTTGGTCTTTGCATCGGTCTTATCATCTATGGTCTGAGATATTGATGTTGCTTTAGTGTGATTCCTCCGTGTCTTCCTGATCGTGAGCCACAGTAGCTTCAACACAACAGTTACAAAAGTAATAATACTAAAAATAACAAAGAGAAAGATTAAAACTAGAGCCATCCTTGACTGTCACAGCTTTTAGTACTTCTTGACTGCTGAAAGAAAAAGGGAAGGATGCACTCTGAAACTTTGCAGCAGATTAGTTGGACTTTTGAATAGCTGTGTCTAGTTCTGCATGCTATAGAAACCTGGCCTACGGTGGTACACCTCTAACTAAACATGCCCTCAAAATTTGAACGACACCGCAAAAGGAATTCACAGTCTAATCTGATCTTCCTGACCGCCGACTGCCGGCGTGCCGGCGATGATATCGCGTATCGATGGCGTGGCGCGCGACTCGCTTGTGTATGCGCATGCGTGATGCCCTCAAAGTAGGCGTGGTTTTACATGTTGCACATATTAAATACTCACGACATGCTATACTCAGCAGAAGAATAGGCCACTGAGGAGCCTACTATAAAAAGAACTCTGGGACAGAGCAGACTCGCACCAAGACCGGCAAGAGAGCAGCAACCAGTCCGATCACTATACTTGAGGTACTGACAACGGTATCGCCACTATGTCTCAAATCGACGTGTACACTGAGCCCCCAAACCTGCAGTATACACAGCAATCCAATCTGCCCCTTTGTACAGGTAAGGCTAAGTCAGTAATCACAGGCTTAGTAGATGTACAATGTATAGCAATCTGACAGTACATGATGTGAATGCAAACTGGAACTATTGCCAACCCAGATCAAATGCCTAGTGAAGCCAGATGATAGAGAGGGTGTGGTTGGGTAAAGAGTGAGGGGTACGTTTAACTTATCAGTTTCGGCCATCTAAATCTGAATGATACAAATTATGATCAGATAATACCTTTCCTCTCTATTGCAGAGGATTTGTCTGATTGCCTATGCTAAGGGTGTTCCTTTTGAGGAGATCAATGTTCACTTGAAGGTGAAGCAGGACTGGTTTGTGGAGAAGATCAACCCTGTGGAAAGGTGCCGGTAGTTGAGCATGAAGGACATATCATCAGAGAATCACTTATAAACTTCGGTAAGTAAATGTACAACACCAGCGGCTGATCAGGGGTCCTGGAGGGAAGGAAGTTGGTTGAGTTGGGTGGCCAGCCTTCCTTTATTCATTTGTGCATGATACTATAGGATGTGGTTAAACCATTTGCCACAGCTCTAGGCCTTGACAGTTTTTTTTTTTATTCTTCAATTCTCAAACCTTTTGCCTATTATTCTTATTGAAAGTAGCATTATTCTTTTTTTACCACCTATTATTCTCAACTCTGGTCAGCAAAGTACTGACGTTTAATGAAATAAATTAATGATTAAGAGCCAATGACATTGTGATACACACTATTATTAACAGCGATAGTTGTACTGTAACATAACTAATAACTGAACATAATCTTCAAGGGATGATTCCTACAAAACACTATCTGTCATATCTGAACCCTAGCTCCACCCCTTTCACGTGACCATTTACAAGCAAATTGACCAATTATTATGACTTAGGGACCAGTTATGAAATGAGCTGCGGGATACTGCGCCTATTATTCTTTTTTTGCCTAAAATTCTTACCTATTATTCTAGCATAATTCCTAATTCTTTTAGGTGCCTATTATTCTCAAAATTATGCCAGCATATAATCTGTCAAGGCCTACACAGCTCCCTCTCCGCCCAGTGTACCAGTATAATAAAAATTAGTACAAGTAGCCGCCCCTCTCCTGTAGAATTTCTGGAGCAGCTATGCAAGGGATATCTTGTTCATGTGTAATTAGTATTTTTTTTCTTCAGCTGATGCCTGTTTTTATTGCCGAGCGCCTTAGTGCAAGGCAACTAATCTTGCATCGTATCTCCAAAATGTGTGTATGTCTGTCTGTCAGTTTGTCTGTCCACTATATCCTTTGCGCATGCACAAGGGGGCTCCGCCCAACTACGTGCTAGGCCAGTGCATGGTCCTATGCCAGCTGCACTGACCCACTATGATTCAGCACAGCGCTGCACTGCTAGAGATAACTTCACTTGATGGCTAGGTCTTTCACTTGAACGCTGGCTCCTTGACTTGACTGCTAGCTCTTCAACTGGACAGCTGGCTCACTGCCTGGACCGTCTAGCTCTTCGACTCTACCACTGGCTCATCGCTGCTAGCTCTTCGACTGGATGGCTGGCTCATTGACTGGACCGTCTAGCTTTTCGATTGGAAGGCTGGCTCATTGACTGGACCGTCTAGCTCTTCGACTGGACGGCTGGCTCATTCACTGGACCGTCTAGCTCTTCGACTGGACGGCTGGCTCATCGCTGCTAGCTCTTCGATTGGACAGCTGGACCGTCGACTGGACGACTGGCTCATTCATGATTGACTCTCAACTTGACCGTCTAGCTCTTGACAGCTGGCCCATTGACTCTAGCTCTTCCAGTGGACCCTTGCCCCTGGCCGTTGACTTGACTGCTAGCAAAAATGACCTCCAACACAGAACCATGCTGTAAAAGACCTCGTTTGGACTGTATGCACTGGCTGCAACCAGATAGAGAGCCTCAATCCCAGAGGCCTGAGGCCTGACAGTGAATCACAAGAACAGAGGTATAACACTACTTTATTGGCATGAAAGTGTTTGGCTTTTTAATATAACACAGTCAATATGTACAGAGAGCACACAGCCTGCACCTCAGCAAAGCACGTGTTACTGCTCTTAATACGCATGCGCGAGGCGTTATCTGCGTATTCGTATCTCTAGTTAACCCTTGGCGCATGTGCGAGGGTTACGGTAGTCGTTCTGTGTGTCTGTCTGTTATCACACTAGCTGCTACATACCTCGTTTATAGGTTGAAAGCAAGGTGCCATTAGGCTTCTCGTGGCGATTTTAACAAACGATATGTGTGGAATTCATTGAAAACGCTTTGTTCAAAAGTTATGGTGACATTTCCTGATCATCTCGGCCTTCTTCTCTTCTTGATGAAGTCTCGATGTACAATAGAGACAGTGATGGATTCTTTTAGCAATACTTCTTATAACTCCACTGACTCATGACTGGTTACGCAGCTGTTGACTATAAGCTTTTTGGCTTTAAACTTTCATCGCGTATCGTGACGTTGGTTAAGTCACGTGGATGTATATTGTATATGTACGTACGTACGTACGTGGTCAATGTCATGACGTCATACATATTGCCTTCCTATAATTCATCATATCATATGCGCGCAAGCCTCGGTGTGTATAAATAATACATATTCTATATTAATTTTACTACATTTATTTATAGGCTATGGTAAAACTAGAGTGTGCCATAAAAGGCTAGTGAATGGTATAGCGCATGCGCAGTATAGTACACAGGGGAAGTGCAGTATGTACATCTAGTATATACAGCTACAGCCAGCTGTGGTCTGATTCATGACTGGTGCACATTTCTGCGCCGAGGGTTTTGCACTATAGTTACACATGTATGCACCCAGCAAGAAATCTCGAATAAATAATTGACCGACTTATACAACTTGATGACACTTCTATAAATCAAGTCTTGACACTTGAGTTTCTCTTCTGCTGTTCTTATTACATATTATCCTTTATGCTTTCTCTCTTTCTCTCTCTCACACATACACACACACATGCATAGGCGTCATTTTGGGGGGGGGGGGGGCCTGAGGGGGCACAGGCCCCCTCACTTTTCGTCATTTTGTTGCTATGTAACTGCAATTTACTAATCCAAGACCTTTATTAGTATAACATTATTAGAAAAATCTGTGCTCTGAAATATTGTCCAGAATACACCAGAATTGATATCTAGGCATACAAATGTTGAAAGATAGCTGGAAGTAGTAGTGAGTAGTTGTCTACAATGAATAGTAGTAGTTGTTGTATGTAGTTGGGATAGCATGAAATAGTAGTACGTAGTAGTCTAATAGTTGTCTTAGACTAGTAGCTAGTTGTCTAGTAGTTGTAGTTGGATGGGATAGCATGAAGTATAGTAGTAAGTAGTTGTCTGATGCCATCTGTCAGGTACAACACTGTGACCCCCCACTTATGATTCCTAACTGACGCCTATGCACACATGCACACACACACACACACACACACGCATGCACACACACACATGCACACATACACGTACACAGCATTCAGTGCAGCTGTTACTGCGGACGAATTCCCTCTAGATCTCGACTACATCTCCCAGATGCAGCAGTGAAGAAGACTGCCCTCCCTCCTGAGAAGCATTTGGCCTTCTATAAGAAGATAAAGGAGAGTGATGGGCAGCATGACTACAGTGTGGCTGATCTGGATGGAAAGGGTGTCACCATCTACACAAAGAAGCAGGCTTAAACATCCTGATCAGATTAAATTTATAATGACAGTGTTGAATGTTGCTTTTTTTGTGTGTTTATGATTGTCTGTCATTGACAATAATATGTACTCCTTGTATAATATAGTGCTCCGACACATGTTTGTGCTTGAAAATTGACACGGTTTAGGAGCTAGGTTTCTATGTGATTTAGAAGACCAATGGGCTCTACGGTATGTTGAAGCAAAGGTTCTATGGAGATCAGAGGTCTTTAATCAAGAACAGATGTCAAGCAACGATGCAGAGAATCTCTGTACTCAAGTTTATAGCGTTTTACTCTGCTATGCTTCAGTCCTAATAAAATTGCGAACCTGATTGTAGTACAGATGAGAAATGTCATGATCAAGTAGCTCAAGAGTTAGCAGTTGTAGAGTGCAGTTGCTAGCTATAGACACTTGTTGTTGAAGTGTAGTTTAGACGTGTGTGTCAATGTTCCAGGCATCAAACGCTCAACATTACACCCGATTTCATCAACATTATTCCAATTCCGAGGCTCCACATCCATCTTAAGGGAAACTAGAGATTTGTATTGAGATCCTCTGTTGTACAGCCTCTCTAATAGTAGCTAGTAATAGTCATCCTTGATAATAACATATCTAGTAAGCTGCATGATATCTCACCTGCTGGATTGTAATTACTGAATCAAATACACCACCATCTACTCCTCATAATTATGAATGGCCATCTTTTAGCCATTATACAGCGTACACCAAATAGCTGCTTGCATGTAGGTAAAATTTGTCTATGTAGCTATTTGATTCTTTATTCTGAGGCTGAGAGTTGTTTCAAGTGTAAATGAAAATGTATGGTGCTCCCAGTCTAGGAAGCTTTAATTTGTGCAAAGATGTGCATCTCCAATACATTTTATACATGTTGCTCAAAAAAGGGTGTGTGCATGCATTGCTATAATCACAAATTGAGCCACACACAGTAAAATTATTGGTTGAAGCCTGACTATAGACCATGTGATACAAATTATAGGCTCATGATCAACAGAGAAGAAGACTGTACTCCTCCTGGGAATGAGGGATAGCATGACTACATGTACAGCATCGCTTACTGACCATTTAACCTGAGCATATCTCAACTGGCATGAATAGACTAAACAGTGTGATTGCTTCATAATATTATCCACCCACTGTGATCCACACTCCTATCTGCACTGGGAATGACCCACAGTCTGATAGAGTTGATACTAATTGTATCAAGCTATACTGTGATGACCATCACATTAAATCCCAAAAGTCCCTTAAAAGTTCCCTTAGAATGATGTTGTCTATACAACTCAATATAGTGTTATGTATAGACATTTCCTGTTCAAAAAGCACCCTGGCAGTAATAAAATAAGGATTCCGCCTTGCAATCAAGTTCATAAGGAGTTCATTTGCAATGGCCACAATGTCAGTACAAGTTGATCTAGTGGTCAGCATTAACTTCATTGTACTACTTGTCTTTTTCATCTCAAGTAAGTAAATTGGACACCAATCACTATCTGCTCAGCATACTGTAGCTATTATCCGAATAATCAGCACACAAAATTTACTATAGGTAGTAATGGACAGTGTGTTGGTAAAGTACTATTCACCAGGACTAGCAGTAACTGCAGAGGACAACTCATGTTTGGCTTTGGAGGAGGAGGGTTTAACAGTGTAATCTCAGGATCCGGACCACTATGTGATGAGATGGGCATATCTGCAGGTATAAACTCAACCATACCAAGGACATAATGACCCAGAAATAGTGAATCTGTACTATTTTATGTGTTGAATAACTGACTGTTTCATGCAGAGACTTGTTGAAGGCTATAGCTATTGTTGTTTCTTTAGGTTGTCGAGGTGATGAGTGTAACAAAACATTCGACCTAACTAAGGATGATTGTCAGAACCCCACGGGAAATGACATAGTCCCAACTCTTTATCCAGGCATGAAACCCAATAATAGTATAGATTGTACCTCTTCTACTGAAGATCTGATAAGGGCAATCCGCATACAATCAGCTCTCGGAGCTTTAGTCGGGCTACTTTCTTTTATGCTGGTGGTAGCAATCATTGGATGGGTGAGAACTTACTTTGTAATGAGAGGGAGAGGAGAAGTAAGAAATCTACACCAAGCCAGGTGAAACATGCATAGCTGTATACTATTGTAAATGTATGTGATGATAATAATATTGTCCTGATCAAAATTTCCATAGAAATTATCCAATTAATATGGCCAACAATCCTGCTTATGTTTGTCACATAAATGAAGATGATACCGGTACCGGTGGTAGTCAGTCACAGAGCGACACATATGAATCAGTAACTGGTCACTAGGAGCACAATGTAATGAATTATGCTCAAAATGCACGCGCCAAACAGTAAACAGTATAACAATAATAACATGATTCAGTGCTAAATTGTTCTGTCATAGTCATTATTAAGCTACAATTCATAAAAAATTACAGATATTCATTGTAAATTTTTATGAATGTCAAATCTGTCATTTATACTGTCTGATTTAACCAGGAGCAGGTGTGTAAGGGCCATAATATTATGAAGACTACAGAAATCCTTTAGTGGCTTGGGCCTGATCTTGGTATGAAGGTCCTCAAAACTTTCCCTGATCATTCTGATAGACTAGGAACAGACACATCTTTGTTCATGTCCTAACTTTGGTGAATTTGATCCATGCAAGCACATCAATTAATATTCTATTCTACTCAGACTTTGATTCGATCTCACCATGCAGCACTTTGAGAGAATGTGAGATGCTACATTTAATCGTTTGATACGTTTTACACTGAGGTGAGGGAGTGACATCGTAGTATCTCTTTTGCAGATTCAAAACTGATCTGCCCTATGTCTCTTGTTCCTTGATAATATAATTTGGGCATGATTATGAGTGAGCCCCATACTGATGAACAGTTTCAGGTTGAAAATTATGCTCACGTATGTATACTATGTAAGAAGCAAAATTAATAAACATGCCTGAACTCGAAACAGAGACCATTGAAAAACATGGGTACGAGGCTAGCTTTGTACCACAAACAGACTGGTTTTAAATATTGTGCTATGTCTGTTATGTAACTAATTCAGCCACTGTTTACATACCTTGCATGATTGGTCCAGGGATTCAATATCAAGTGTATGGAAGACAGAGTACTATAGTATTATCTAAAAATTGTATAATATTACAGGATTGAAGTCAATCAACGATAGATTCTATATTCTATCCGAAGTAGCACTGCAAGGTTATTTCTTAGCTCTGATCACATTATTGTCCTTTGCTTACAGTATCAGAAAATGTTCTCTTAATATTAGTCATAGCAGATCTAAAAGTATAAAATTTGGTATGCAGTGCTTGACCATGTGAGCGGTTTGCACTTGTTTGCTGCTGCACTCTCACTAAAGGTTCATATACAATGTATTGCCATAGTAATCGGTGCAGTTTGACGGCTTGTAGGTGGTCTATACGTGGCCACTCCTTTTATATGTGAATGCAAATCTTGAATCAGTCTCTTTGTCTTGTCTACCATTTTACGAATGGATAATTTTGGTTGGTGTGGTACTCTATCTACTCTTTCTTGAACTCTACTTGAAAAAGATTTTCCTCTACTGATAGTAGGCCTATATGGAGAATGATTGCATTGATTTTTGGTGTGTTGCTTGTCTACTGTTACTTTTGACCATGATATCTTGCTGCCAGATTTTCCTCCTACACCTAAATCTGCTGTAGCTGCTACATGTTTATGAAGTGAATCGGTATTATTCAATGAGCCTTGGTTAGTTGCGGATGGTGTAACTGATTTACTTTTTATCATTGACTGCACATGTGAAGCAACACTGTAATGGTGGTTCAATGAACTATTGTTAGTACTTGTTGTTTGAACTTTACTTACCTCTGACTGATTCCCATAAACAACAATGAACTGAGGATTAATCGCAGCTTCGTCATAAACAACAAGCTCATCATAATTCAGTTTACCATTATTGGAAGCCTTGCCATATACTGAGTGATAATTAGCAGGCGGAGCACGTAGTGATGTGTCATCGTTGAATAGTATGTGCTTATTACCACATGCCACAAGATAGAGAAGTTGTGCCTTGTAGTTAACATAATATCGTTTACTCGTTGCATAGTCATTACTCTTTGAAGAGTTAGGTGCAAGGTAGATTCCTCTACCAAATCGCTCAAACTTCTTTCCGATGAATGATAGATCAAATCCATTTCTGCTAATTCCACAAACACCACAAGCATTATCATCACAGCACTCGTTAGAATCTATGATATCACATTTTAATGACGTCCCATGGAAGTAGCTACCATTCTTCATTTGATTCAGAGGAGTCACCAAACGTTTTCTCTTTGTATTGGTCATATCTGCTCGTTAGATCATCATTTTGAATAACATATATCACCACTGGAATTGGAGGTACTGGATAATTATCTGTTATTTTCGTCCACTGTTCTCTAAAGTGCTTTTCCACTTTCTGGTATTGAGGGCCATCAAAACCTGTAAGTCTTTTGATATGTACAGAAGGTCTGGATTTGGTCTTTGCATCAGTCTTATCATCTATGGTCTGAGATATTGATGTTGCTTTAGTGTGATTCCTCCGTGTCTTCCTGATCGTGAGCCACAGTAGCTTCAACACAACAGTTACAAAAGTAATAATACTAAAAATAACAAAGAGAAAGATTAAAACTAGAGCCATCCTTGACTGTCACAGCTTTTAGTACTTCTTGACTGCTGAAAGAAAAAGGGAAGGATGCACTCTGAAACTTTGCAGCAGATTAGTTGGACTTTTGAATAGCTGTGCCTAGTTCTTCATGCTATAG
Source organism: Stappiaceae bacterium (assembly GCA_964291365.2). Taxonomy (GTDB): domain Bacteria; phylum Pseudomonadota; class Alphaproteobacteria; order Rhizobiales; family Stappiaceae; genus JBDWFY01. The sequence goes on along the minus strand of OZ220037.1, from coordinate 141,952 downwards.
AAACCTGGCCTACGGTGGTACACCTCTAACTAAACATGCCCTCAAAATTTGAACGATACCGCAAAAGGAATTCACAGTCTAATCTGATCTTCCTGACCGCCGACTGCCGGCGTGCCCGCGATGATATCGCGTATCGATGGCGTGGCGCGCGACTCGCTTGTGTATGCGCATGCGTGATACCCTCAAAGTAGGCGTGGTTTTACATGTCGCACATATTAAATACTCACGACATGCTATACTCAGCAAAAGAGTAGGCCACTGAGGAGCCTACTATAAAAAGAACTCTGGGACAGAGCAGACTCACACCAAGACCGGCAAGAGAGCAGCAACCAGTCCGATCACTATACTTGAGGTACTTACAACGGTATCGCCACTATATCTCAAATGGACGTGTACACTGAGCCCCCAAACCTGCAGAATATACAGCAATCCAATCTGCCCCTTTGCACAGGTAAGGCTAAGTCAGTAATCACAGGCTTAGTAGATGTACAATGTATAGCAATCTGACAGTACATGATGTGAATACAAACTGGAACTATTGCCAACCCAGATCAAATGCCTAGTGAAGCCAGATGATAGAGAGGGTGTGGTTGGGTAAAGAGTGAGGGGTACGTTTAACTTATCAGTTTCGGCCATCTAAATCTGAATGATACAAATTATGATAATACCTTTCCTCTTTATTGCAGAGGACTTGTTTGATTGCCTATTCTAAGGATGTTCCTTTTGAGGAGATCAATATTCACTTGAAGGTGAAGCCAGACTGGTTTGTGGAGAAGATCAACCCCTATGGAAAGGTGCCTATAGTTGAGCACGAAGGACATATCATCAGGGAATCGCTGATCGACTTTGGTAAGCAGATGTATAAGTAATAATCTACTGTTCACAGTGATCAGGGGTGCTTGAAGCCATGCCATGTACAGGGGCTGTCCAGTAGGTAGCGTCTTGTACTGAGCAAATAAACTAGGGGGGGGGAGAGGGGCTATGGTATTAAAACCTACAATATTCTACATGGGGAAGAGTGAATGGAGATACCTGATGATGCATCCCCTCCCCTAGGCTTTCTATCATTATATTAAGATTTTATGTGTGCGTGCGTGCGTGCGTGCATGCGTGACGGAAGGTCAGCGGAAGCAATTTGACCTCGAGGCAGTAGATGTAGCATCTCTGGCCATTGAACGACAGAGGCTACAGCTGGACGATCTCTGTGAGTGGTAGCAATAGCACTAGCTATAAGTACCGTAACATTAGCTCCTTGGACAGACTGTACAAAAACCACGTAACAATGGACACTTACATGTAGTGGGCTGCAGTTAGCTAAGCAGCTTGATTCACAAGAAGATATCGTCCGGGTCGTCGTCACAGAGGTAGTAGATTCTGGTTTTGGCTTCTTGCCTTCACAGGTCTTGCGAGAGAGACGGTGAGCAAACTAACAAGTTTCTTGGCCTTTTGATTACTTAGGTCATATGCTCAAACAGGATGAAATAAATGCGCATGTGCCACAAATTATGCTATACTATGTACTGCAATATTACATATCAGGCGCGTGCTGTTGACATAATCAGTGCCCTTTACTCTCCCCTTTGAGCTCTTCATGTGAGCAAGGTCTGCCCTTTCACAGCCCTGTTTGTAACACCTTATAGCATGCATGTGTATGTGTGCGATATGTAGCTATATGATGGAAGGTATCCGAATCGGGTGCAGCAGGGGACGAGTGAAGTAAGCCCCCCTGCTTGCAAGGATAGCCCCAGTTTACAACACTATATAACATGCATGTGTATGTGTGCAGATATGTAGCTATGTGATGGAAGGTATCCGAATCGGGTGCAGCAGGGGGTGAGCGAAGCGAGCCCACTGCTTGTAGCTAACAATAATATTATTAATGCTCAACACACATGAGCAAGGGGTAAACTTGCTGTGTATCATGGACATTAATGAACTCTTGACCAGATGCCTAGTAGCTGAATAGTAAATAGCTGTGATTGGCAAAGGGTTGTTTACTGAGGTGCACACATGCTATACATAGCCACAGCCATATATAGCCTGGTCATATAATATAGTCAAGCTATATACGTAAACGAAGAAACCACATGCATTCGAACAGCTCTACTTTGTTGGAAATATGAAAGGCAACTTGCGTGAGTTACTCTACATATCTAGTGATTTTCATGGCTCATAATGGCCCTGAATTTTCCTTGACTTACCTTATAGGTTATATCATAATTACCTAGTAACCGCAGAAATGTAAATTGCTACTAGGCATCTAATTATCACTTCTTTACCCAAATTCGTTGCTGCATGTGTTCATTCATTTGTGTATACTACATTGGTGAGGTATTTGGTGACACGTCTCTGTGACCATCTCAGCCTGATCTCAAGGCACTGATGAGGATCCTGGTCACTGACTTTGGAGATAAGGCATATTATAACTACGCATGTATCATAGACTAGATTCTATGTGGCTTGCATAGACTTGTACTCTAGTCAAGATAATTGTGTTTCTTGCCTATACAGTTCATCCTCAACAGCTACAAGTTATACCGTGACAATTCCAATGAGTCAGCACTTAAAGAGCTGATTGATTTCTTTCAAACATTGGAGAATGCAATTAAGGATCATAAACGGAGAAGCTGGCTTGCAATTTGTTGGAGGTAGTGCAAAATCTGGTGCAGCAGACTACCTTATATAGCCATGGGTTGAGCAAAGCCAGGCATTGAAGATTATCAGTCCTGGTAAGCTATAATTATAGCTATACTACTCAGTGGCGTAACTTATAATATATAGAAGCTAATGAGGCTGCTGCCTCAGTGGAAATTTGGCTGGTGGGGGCATGGCTCAATTTTAAGTAGTGCATTCTACAGACTTGGTGAGTGATTGTATACAGAATATCGATGAACTGAAACTTTTGTTACACCAAAAAGCGGTTCTTCGGTTTCTTTTTCTGATTTGGTGAGCTCTAGCTAGCTAACTTAACGATTGGTAAAAGTGGGCGTGGTTTAAAATTTTCATGCATTATTTAATAGCGTCGGTGAATATTTAAGTCTAGTTATGCCCCTGCTACTGTACCTACAACATAGCATGGACATTGAGATTTGATGGAGCATCTAGTACAGAGGAGCTGAGTATAATTACAGTAGACTCTGTATCTTCCCCTCCACCTGGCTTGGGAGTAGATAAGTGAGAGGGAGTGTTAAATACTCCCATGCCTTGTGTAGTAACTTGTAACTGACTGTTGTTATGTTAATTATATATGTATGTATGTGTTGAGTTGTGGTTTATTATCATTTCCTGTAACTAGGGATGTATTACTTGTGATGTCATTTTGTCAGAGTATAAAGCATGCATGCATAAAGTACTTTATCAGTTGCCAAACTCTAAATAACACTTGAGAGCAGCAGCGACGGGCGTGCACGGCTACCACACCCAGACTCTTTTATGTACACAAGAAAAGAGTCTGGCAAAATGCATTATTCAACTTTGGTTCCATGCATCAAGATCTCTGTGAGATTACAGAATGGTGCTTACGTAACCAGCTTTGTTAGATATTACTTATTTGAAGGCGTTCCAGCTCAGGGGGTTCAGCAAACAATTGCTGAGGCTACCCACTGTTTGTTAGTCTTTCTGAAACTAAATTGTATGTAGTTTAATACTCCCTCTCATAATAATTATTATTATATTGGTATATACCTGCACCCACCCTAAGTACCTTCCCAAGAAGATTGTGGTGGTGCATGTCAGAGCCGGGACGCAGGAGGTCTTCTCATTGTTATAATTATGCAAACATTCTAGAATCTGAGATTCAAACCATAATCACCTAGCTAGCTTGGCTTTTTTTATAGCACAATCATTAATTTGTACCCATATACATGCAAACATGTACACAGCATTCAGTGCAGCTGTTACTGTGGACAAGTTCCCACTAGTTCACAATTATGTCTGACGGATGCTCCAAGATGCAGCAATGAAGAAGGCTGCCCTCCCTCCTGAGAGGCATTAAGAAGATAAAGGAGAGTAATGGGCAGTATGACTACAGCATGGCTGATCTGGATGGAAAGGGTCACCATCTACACAAACAGGAGTAGATTAGATACGAGTGTTGAACTGCCTGTAAACGCGTTCCAGTAGGATGATGTCACAATCACCAGCCTAAATGAATAGTGGTCATGTTAAGTCCAGCCCAATAGTGTAGCAGTGTAAACTGAGAAATCCCCCTGCTGTGCAGCACTCCATGCAGCTGTAGCTGTGGCCTGTCTGTGTTTACATTACACCTACCTCATGATCAGCTACATGACTGATTGTCATTTTGCCTACGTCATCCTACCGGAACGCTGTTGCAACATTTGTACAATAGTTCAACACTCCTATCTAATCTACTCCTGACACAAAGAAGCAGGCTTAAACAACCTGCATGACTAAACTCTTCAACATACTTACTTCTGCTATAACAAACTGTGTATTGTTTCTGATAATAATAATGACACATTGTCATGCAACGTCATTCTATATTTGGCAGGCTGCCAGAGATGCCATGTTCTCAATCCTTTACCAATGCTGATTACAACACAACAGCACTGCATGTGCAGGTACACTCTTCATCATACACAATTGCAATTTTGTCGGTTTTCTATTGGGTTTGTGTGTGTCATAGCATTTTGTAGCTACATGTATACCCAGTAGTTAGCTAGCACACATGCAGTCATCAGTACTGATTATGCAATTATTGTAAAGACACAGATTTTTACATTTATTAAATAATTTTAGTAGCTGTACAAGCACACAAACACTAGTGACTAATGATTATCTTGGCTATAATTTAGTACACCTATAGCTATAGGAGAACATTTCTACTGTTGAATGAGAACTAAGCTTACACATAACTAATGAATGCATAACTAATAAACTAACTAATAACTAGTCTGCTGTTATTAAAAAGGAAACTTCTAATCCAAAGGCACAGTCACAATAGAACCAGCTATTTTTCCTAATCCAGCTTTATTCAAAGCTTCCCTTAAGTATTCACGTGTAGCAAAGTCAGAGCTCCCTCGACTGTCCCCTGGAGCCCACTGAAGCCACTCTGCTAACAGTTCATGCAGGAAACTTTTAGGGGCAGTAGCTAGAAGAAGAGGTCTCGCTTGAATGTTGTCTAGTTCACTTGGAAGAAAGCCTAGATTTGAACCAATCTCTCTCCATTTGGCACTGTGAAGATTTAGCTTTTCTAGCAATCTTGGGTGATCTCTCTCATCAAGTCTTATGTTTCTTGCTTTTATAGTATTGGGATACTGACGATTTTGCTGCTCAGCTTGAAGTGCAGGTTCCCAAAAGTTCATATTTATTGGAAGTTTTACAGGCTCATTTATATTGTTGCAATGCAAGCTACGTGGATGACCTTGATACCAGTTCAGTGGAGCTGGATGACAACCTTTGCAAACATCAGCTGGACAGGGAAAAGCAATGTAGTGTTGTGTTCTAATGTAGTTCAGATCACGGAGAATCTGCTTCACACCATTACTAATAGCTTTAAGTATGACAGTGCATATTTCATTGACAGGGCAACCACATGCATCTCTTTCATCAGAGAACTTAGGATTGGGAATGCAAGTGATATCAAAGTGTGTTGGAAAAATTCTAAGCATGCATGTATCGTAAGGACCAACACAGAAGGAGACTTCATTTTTGAATATCTTGTCAGTTGATAGTTTCCATGGAATACAAGATTCCATTTCATTGGTCATCAAGTACTTGATTAGAGCTCCAGCAACACCCTTTGGGATGTAACCGCATTCAAATGAAATGAGTAGATTTGGCACTGGTGTATCATAAGTTAGAAGACTATCTGACTTGCATGCATGGGCCAGGACACATGGTAGGAAATACTTTATCTCACTAGCCACCATATTAAGTGGTGCAACAATTCGAAGTCTCTCAAGTAACTTTCCAAACTGAAACTTAGACATAATGGTACCAGAGTAACTAAACTTTTCTAAAGAGAAGATACCTTTATGTTTAAATTGTTCCATCTCATAAAGACCTACTTTCTCAAAGGTGAATGTACTTACTATGAGTTCAGTCACTTTGTCAAATAGGAATTGAGGATCAATAAAAACAAGGCCTTTAATATGCTCATATGGGAAGTAGCGGATCAACCCCATTTTGGAATGAATGAAGTGAAGTGCTTCATCAAGTTCATCATCAGCCAGTCCACACTGCTTTGCTATCTCTAAGCAGATGTCATAACTGATGACACGATCCTTCAGTTTTCTAAGAGCAAGACTAAATATGAGCCAGTGGGTAGGAGATGTCATCTGAAACTTATTGCGTTTTATAACACGTTGAACAGCTGCACGTATGTGTTTGAAGTCGGAATCACTTTGTGAAAAATTATCTACAGTGAAGATTAGCTGAGATTCTGAAGCGAATTCAACTAAATCTTTACGATAAGCTGTGGACCTTATGATGTCTTGAAGTTCTTTATCTATACGAGCAATATGATCATCAGCTAGCTTACTATTCAGATGGTCCTTATGTGTACCAACAAAGAATACCTTAGGTTGCAAAGATATTGTTTCTCCTCTATGTAAATCGGAATAAATGACTGTTTCCATAGCAGAAATGCTAGCCAGCGTTTGTAGCATTCCATCAATAGTAGAAAGGGTTGATGTGTATGGGTAAGACTCTTCCCCACTTGACAGTTCATATTTTATGCTATAGTATTCATGCAGATCTCGATCAAGCCTGAAGGTAAAGAAAAAGATGGAAGGGCCAGACACCAACAGAGGTAGGACCTCTTGAAACTCCATTTGTCCACCAGTATTAGTAAGGTACAGTGACCACGTTCTTTCAAAATGCTGCTGAAGTTCTAAATAGCCTTTACTCTGTAGTGCAGCTTTGAATATTTCAATGGGAGACACACGAGGGACATACAAATCCGGAACCTGGACAGCAGAAGATTGTGCTACTGGTGGATATTCTAGTAAGTTGGGCTGAGCATCAAACCATTCATCATCTGTTTCAGAGTGACTATCTATTGCTAATTTATCTTCACTTTTGTCAATGTCACTATTAGGCTGAGAAATATCTTCTAAGCTAAATGTATCTATAGAGTCATCTGATTGAAGGTTTGGTACTTCTACTTTCATTTGTGATCCACTAGCTGTAATTAACATAAGCTTTATTGCCTCATCATCATAGTCCATTTCTGACCAAGACAGTTCTTCTATGTTAGCAGCAAAGGTGGTAGACTTTTGTATTACTTGAACTTGTACAACATTCTCTGCCACACCAGTGCTTGGTGACACAGAGGAGGGCATTCGGCCAAGAAGACGTTCCATGAGGGAATTCTTACCTGAGCGAGCAGGGCCTACAAAAACACCATGGACTACAGTATGATTTAGTGTTCCTCTTTCTTCAATGGCTTTCTGTACTGCAGCAATATGCTTCTCTTCTTCAGCAGCAGCAAGCATCTCTTCCTCAGTAGTGGAATGCATCTCGTCTTCAGCAGCAATATGCTTCTCCTCTTCAGCAGCAGCAAGCATCTCTTCCTCAGTAGTGGAATGCATCTCGTCTTCAGCAGCAATATGCTTCTCCTCTTCAGCAGCAGCAAGCATCTCGTCTTCAGCAGCAATATGCTTCTCCTCTTCAGCCATATCTATATCACATCATGTCATATTTGAAATAGACATTTACAATACGGTGTTTGTAATGCTATAGATGGCCTTATAAAGTCTATAAGCACAGCACCTGCATGTCAATTGGTGCTCATAATTGCATGCATGCACACAAGAATATGCACCATGCAAGGTCAACCACTGTGACATTAAATTTAATAGTGGATTGTGCCAGTTTATCACTTGTACATGTATATGCCTCAGTCTTCACCACAGTATACTATGCAATGCTAACCACTAGTTATCCAGTGGTTGTATGCTACAATCAAGTAAATAGGTACAAACAATGCTTGGATATGTGCAATAACCTTCCATCTATATATACTTTACAGTAGGAATTAGTCATATTTTAGCTATCCATCATTATAATATACTATAAACTTACTGCAGAGATAATGATACAAATGTTCCACTTTTGTTGCAGGAAGAAATTCTCGTCCACCAATACTCACAATTGTTGACTTCCCAGATTCCAAAGTTTCCTTGATGTCACTGATGGAATAAAGTTTGTCAACATTACGAAATGACGCTGGATCATCTGAGTTCATCAGATATTCTTGAAGTGCAATTGTTAGACAGAATTCCTTCTTGGCTTCTCGGATTTCTTTAATTATCTTGAACAACATATCAGTACATGTATCCTTTACTTCTTCCTTGGATTTTGTGATGACAATTATTCCTTTACTGTTCTTTACCATCTCCACAAAGCAATCAACTCCTTTAAGCATGAGCCACTGGATTCCATTCTTCCACATAGCACAGCGACGATTATATCTTCGAACTAATATTTCCGGTGATTCTTCTGATGATTGGTCATGCTGCATTGGAAGGGAAAAAATGTAAGCCAGTCGAAGAAGGAGGACATGTAAAAATCGAGGAGGAAAATAATCAAATTTCTTGCCACATTTACCATACCAACTAATACTGTAATTAAAGCGGTCTGGAGTTACAATGTTCTGTTTCTCTGTGTTGCAGAGAGCGGGAAAATAAAAGAATGATGAATCAGCTGTAACATTCTCTGGGAGTTTCATTGCTAATTTAACTTCAGAGTGGGTGAATTCCTGACAATACTGTAGCTGAACTAGACAATCTGTAGTTATGTATTCAGGAAGAAGACTCTTCAAATATTTTTGAGGTAGGATACCCATACTGATATGATTTAGATCTATTGCTGTTGGTGAAAACTTTTGGACCTTAGAGGTTGAAAATAAATGTTGATGTACTTCATTTGTTAGTTTGGATATGTTTAGGCATAACATTCTGTCTTCGAGCTTTTTAGGTTTGCTGATAATCAGTAATAGTCCAGGTGAGTGGAGTTCCTCCACAATGGGATACAAAGAGCTTGCCGTGTTTGGCAAATAAATTCCAGTTTCATTAATGTGTTCTATGATAGTTTGAAGTGTACATGAAATAATATTTTTGAAATCTTTTTCTAAAAGACCAAATAAAATAGTTGCCTTCATTGTAAGGGAGTAAGGAATTGTGTCTTGAATTGCCCGAGTTAATGCACTATGAATGTTTCTTGCTGACCTAGGCTGACAACAATTTAATGTGATTACCCTAACAGTGGATTGTGATATGCTAGAAAAGCCCTCTTGCACAAATTGAGATATAGGCTTTATCTTTGCTTTAGCATCAGCAATAAGGTCCACATGACTTCCAATTACAAGTACCTCGTATTTTATGGTTACCTCTTTTATGTGGTAGGATATGAAATTGGACCAATATCCTAGCTCATCACAAATGGTTTCAATGCTTTTAGTGAGATTTACTACAACTAAGAATATATTTGTACCAAACTTAGATTGTATAACATTTGACACAATTGCTGAGTGTGAGGAGTAATACTCTGGATCTCCAGCGAAGTCATAGTAAATAACTCTTCCTATTGATTTGGTATAGTGAACTGAGGGAATAATCCCACAAGTGTGTGGAAGAATAGATGCTTCTGAAACTGGACTAAGCATTGAAAAAAATCCATCCCTCTTTAATGCTTCAATTAAAGTGGTCTTGCCTGATGCAGAATTTCCTAAAACAAACACTCTCGTTAATCTTTGTGCACCAGAATAGGTTTCTGAAGCTAACGTTTGTACCTGTTTGTAGTCATAATGGATTCTATCATTATTTTGTTTTAGATATTCTTGTATTATTGGTTTAGTGACAGACTCTTTTGCAACATCCAGAACTGATTTACCAAACTTATTTCTGATGTAAATGGGAGCATGATAATCATTAAGCATCATGTGTACACATTCTTTCATTCCAAACATCGATGATATGTGTTGAGGTGTGTTACCATCTACATCTGCTGAGAGCAGCAATGTTTTATCCACAGACATACACATGTTAACGATAGCGAGGTGACCTTTCTCACATGCGAAGTGAAGTGGTGTTTTGTTAGTATTGTTTCTACAGTTAACAGGACACTTGTATTTGGTGATAAGGAGGTTTACTACTTGTTCTCTACCATTTAAGGCAGCAAGATGTAGGGCAGTGCTACCATAATCATCAACAGACATAGGATCTAGAAGGTAGTCTGTTAATAGTATTTGTACTAATTCCACAAGGCCTCCTGCACAAGCCTGGTGTAGTATGGTTTGACCTTGATAGCCTCGAGTGCTTGGATTACAACCACACTCATCAATCAAGAATCTTACAATATCTGATTCACCTGCATGTACTCCTAAAGCAGCTGTGTTTAATGGTGTATTATTGTCTCTATCACAAACATTTATGTCAGCCTTGAACTCAATCACAAGGATTTTGACAACACTGTGGTGGCCTCCCAGACAAGCACAATGAAGGGGTGTTCGGTTGATTTTGTTTCTACAGTCAACAGGACAATTGTATTTGGTGATAAGTAGTCTTGCTACTACTTCTTTACCATTCAGGGCAGCAAGGTGTAGGGAAGTGTTGCCATAATCATCAACAGACATTGGGTCTAGGTTGTACTCTGTTACAAGTGTTTCTGCTAATTCCATGTGTCTCCCAGCACAAGCCTGGTGAAATATGGTTTGACCATGATAGCCTCTTGTGTTTGCACTGCAGCCAAAGTCAATGATCAGCAATTTTACAATATTAGTGTGTCCATTTAAGGCTGCTGTATTTAATGGTGTATTATCTTTTTCATCTCGAGCATTCAATGACATGCCTGCTTTAAACTCTAATATTAACATTTTTATGATTCCAAGGTGCCCACTGCCACATGCATTGTGAAGCGGTGTCTCTTTAGATTCATTTTCACAGTTAACAGGACAGCTATAATCATTAATTAGTGTTCTTACTACTTGAAGTTGACCATATGAGACAGCTAGATGCAGCAGGTGCTGCAACCTGTTAGACTCTAAATCTGACAGCGCATTATTTAATATCTCTTTGACATTATTCACTTGACCGAGTCTGACAGCTGTGTCAAGCCTATGATCAGTATCTGCTAATGAGTCCATTGTCTCTCAGTTTGGGCTACAATTTATAACAATTTGATAGTAGAATAGTATTCTACAGTGAACAGCAGATGCTAGGGTGACTTGTGCACCCACTGCCAAGACCAATACAAGGAAACAGTTGGAAGATGATCGTTTCTGACAATAGATCTTTAGAGCAGTTGAATTCTGTGAATTAAATTATAAACTTTTGAGAGAATATTCAGTATACTGTTCATTAATGACTCATACTCAGTAAGCGCATACACATTGCAAACCTAGGAAGCATGAACATACACACTTACATGTATGAGAAAAATTAATAATGGTACTTGATAAGAGAGTATCATTGTGTGTGTAGCAGCTACAAATATAGCCAGTAATTAACAAATATTCACAGTACATGTAGGCATAACAACAAAGGAAGTACACAATAAGTATGATAGGAAGTTTCCCAGATGTGATACATGGTCAATACATGCAAATCAATCATTCTTGTATTTTCACTATAAATTTCTGTATTTCCGGTTGCCTGGATGACATTGTTAGTTGTGTTGATGATGCTTTAGTACAGCTAGTGCAAACACATGAAAAAGATGAGATAATTTTATTTAAAAGGTTTTTGGCAGATGGCCTGGAACTCCATTATTAGCATGAAGATTAAATGAATGCACTGATGTGCAGAACCCTCCGTAAAGTATTTAGTCTAGCCATAGATTATAGAGCTACTTCATATACGGGATTGGAAACGGATTAATTTCGCGAGACACTCCCCCGAATACTTGGCCACAATACACTGATATGGGGATAGGCCACGAGGGCAAAAAAAATTTACCTAAAATGCTGGAAATAGATATCACTTTGTTTCAGCTTCATGACGAAGACAGCTGGTTATTCTCCAGCCCATGCAATGCTACAAGCCTTGTACTTCACTTCAGTGAGTAAGAAAGCTATGAAGAGTCACAACAAGAAAGTAAGAGAGGGAGACAAAATTTTGGTATTTTCACTAAGTTTAGTGAGCCGTCTTTCCAAGCTGTTTGGCTGTATAATATAGTACGCTTACACTTGGATAGGAAACGGATCTGTATACGGAGTAGTCTATGGAGTTTCTGGATACTATCCGTGTAATGCGAAAATTAATGGTGGAAATTGGATGCAAAAGATAGTTTGGTCACTGAGATAGACAGTAACAACAGGAGCAAGTATTCATGACACAGCTAAGTAGTTTCCAGTGCCAAAAGACTGTTCGAGGTGTTTTCTAGCTATTTCAGGACTGTTATCACCGCTTTTGGTGGCGGTTACTATGGCAGACATCTCCAGGATGAGGGAGTGACGAATTTTGTGACTCTAAATCTCAAGGTCAGCCAGCCTTTATCTCCAACTAAGGTCCAAGAACTATAGCACAAGGGCCATTCTACTGGGATACTTAGTTATTGGTTGACAGTATCCTATACTTTCTGCTCAGCATTCGGCCCAATCGTAAACTCGGGCATCTTCGTGGCTCTGTCCACTGCTGATAGTAACAATTCTTGTGATTCGTAATCTCCGAAACAATAATGTTCTACGGTCCCTTCTAACATTCAACATGTAGCCAGAGGATTAGTCTACTGGGATTAATAGTTGACAAGTAAATAGCTAGTACTTTCGTTGAATTTTGGAGTCACAATTTTTGAACATTTTCTTGCTACTTACCAGCTGTGTACAGGCTACCTATAGTAAGTCTGGATATCACTGTATACGTGTCTGCTATATGGATGGAAACGCGAATTAGTATAGTATACGAAAAAGTTTCCTATCCACATAGGCATACTATATTATCCATGGTATAATACCATTCTAAGTGACGTTTGGAGATGCCTATGCAATACTTCAACCAAGTATAAACAGTCTGAAGGTGTCCAGGAGGCCGCCAGTCGTAGGTATCTCACGGTAGAGGGAGACAAAAAAATTCTGACTTATCTTGAACTAGCTGCTTCGATGAACAAACTCGCATCGTGAGCTCCTGGCTTTTGGGTTGGCAAACAAACGAAGCTTCAGACAAATTGAACGATATCTCAAGAACACTACTGGCCCTGGTTGTCGCTGTGAATCGCTCGACAGTTTGTCCATAAACTAGTCAAACGTCTTCGAAAGGTGACCTTTCACTAAATCTTTGTGAGCACTAAGTATTCGAGGGAGGGTGTTACTATGCGGTGTGGGACTATGGCACACGTGATCCTGTTTTCAATCCCATATACGTAAGTAGCAGCATAATCTATGCTCTAGCTATATCTCTTCATAGCCATGTCCATGCACTGATCGTACATTGCCAGAATCATGTTTACCAATGAGGGTCCTTGTATTTACATGTATATATTTTGATGTCTGACGACCTCACCGTCTATGCATTTCTTGCCAGAAGAAAAGCATCCATCTAGTCAGCCAGACGTTCAGTATAGCCTCAGGCCCTTCCCAGCTTTTCAATGTTGCATGTTGAACAGTTGGGAAGGGCCTAGGATGAGGCAACCTTCAGTATGTCAACTTAAACTGTGACATTGCTGATAAGCAAGAGTAACCTAGAGTACTGATAAGCTACTTGATTCATGGTTGAAAGTTCAAGGATATTCAAAGCAAAAGTAGAATACATGTACTAGCAGACACTCTTGTAGCTATTTATGGTTTCAAGTACACTTATATTCATGGTCTAATGACACGATTTGTATGATGACCCTTACCAGCAGATACATGGACGTGTGTATAGATGGACAGATTAACGGATAGGCGGACAAACAGAAAATTGCCAAGTGATTGCAATAATCTTCCGCCTACATTTGTGGCGAGGATTAATCACAGATATACCATGTTCCTTCCTGCTCTTGATTGTTCCCACACCACTAACCCCAACTGCGAATATACCAGTGTGCACTCATAAGAAAAACAATCAAAATATTTCTAAACATTGCACACTACAGTATTATATGGGAATTGCACACACTTTTCATTTTACATATATGCATAATTATGCAAGGTGTAAAGTGATTAGTTGTCCTCTATTGTCGGCATGAAAAAAAATGTCAGATCAGGGGCATACAGTTGGACCGCACATGTAAATTTGCGATAAAAATTAATTTGTTTGCGATGGAAGTGGGCGGGCACCAATCAATGGCGTCGCTTGTGACAGAGAAGACATAGGGTCAGAAATGGAGCTATTGATGCCAGGAAAAGGACTTTCGCTATGGTTTGCCGTGATCAAACCATAGCCAAACAAGGAAGAATGATGGAAGAGGAGGCTTTAGTTGCAACTGATGCTCATGTTTGTTGTACTCAGTGTAAACCCTCTCTTGAAAGGTCCCGTGTGATGCCAGTGTGGTAAAGGTTTTGGGCAAAAGCTCAAGAGGTAAATTTGGGACACTATTTTAACTCAATCTTTGGGTACTGTAGTGACTGTGGTACCTCGTTTATTAGTGTCAAAGCTATACATAGTATTAAACGGAGTTGTCCAAAAGAAGTAGTGAAGTAGCAAGGGTGTGGCCATCGTGATTGCCATGCTGCTTGATCAATCTGACAGCTGGTTTACTTCACATCAGTTCGTTGTTGTTAAGTTTCTTCTATGGCAATGTCTCTGTTGTGCTCTTTCAAGGTGTCTAGCTGCGATATTGCCAAGCTTGGAATGTGACCGACGATTACTCCCGATCTTACAACTGCTACAGTGAACGGATCGCGATACTGAGTTCTCCACTTCTCTCATGCAAGATAGCTCTTCTCCAACAGCAGCACACCAAACTTCCTTGATAACCATGGACAATAGCCTCGATCATATGCGACTCTTGTGTCATTTCTGCTACTACTCGTCGCTTGCTGAGTTTTTCACCAGTTTTTCGGCTGGTTCGAATCACGGTGCACGTTCTGGAACGTCCATCCATGAAAATTAGACCGCAAAATCTTTGCAGATTGCCCTTCCACGAAAATTGGATCTCTCGAAATTTCCAGCTATATGGTACTACATCTGAAAGGTCATCCCATACTGTTTTATTCCGTTGACGAGTTGCCACATCAAGCCACAAAGTGGTCATGAGTATCAGGAGAGCTAACTGCTCCAAATTGATTAAAAACTTTAAGCAACTTACGTGACCCACCACATATTTCAACAGTATTAGCCAAGAGAAAGTGTAGGAGTGTAGGTCTCTGTGTGTTTGTGCAGTACATTAAAAGACACAAAATGTAATATCATCTTAGTGTTTTTACATGCCTATTCTCTTCAACTTCCCCGTCTCTGTCAGACTGTGCATGTGATAGATTCAATGAAAGTCCACAATAATGGATCAATTTTACCTATCTTCTTCTCAATATTGAGATAGGTGGGTCACTTACCCCTTCATCTGAGATTTTTCTAATTTCTTTATGAATAAGATCATTTAAAATATCCCCAGCTTCTATGAGAATGCCAGTAGCATTTTCCATAGTATGTGATTGTCCACTTTTACGCTCATACAATGTGTCAGACTCTGTACCAGCTCTCCCAAGTGCCCATGAGAGGCTGGAAAGCATATCGCCTTCTTTATGGACTAAATTCTTGTGCACACATGTAATCCATGTGATTACACAAATGCATAATCAACTGCTTAAGTAACCAGCGTGATGAAAATTTAATGGTACCCTCCCCAACTTCCAGAATTTGTTCATCACTATCTGGAGTGGAATGACCATAGGTATGAAGGAATATCTGGGAGACATGGGGGAGCAGTACAGCTCGCTGGTTGAGTAGTTCTCGAGCTACATATATGGTGATGAATCACAGTCCTGGTAAGCCTGTCAGTGTCACTGTCTGATATCTTACCGTAGAGTCTGGTTAATAAGCGCATGCGCTTATCACTCTCAGTGGTAAGGAAATAGGCGCCTATTAGATGATGTGCGCTTAATAGATAGTGAAAAATTGTGGGCCCCGCTCACTATTGACACGAACGCGAGCAAGCGCTCGAGCTAACCAAGCTAGTTTGAAGTCCGTGAGTATGGAGACTACCACTATTGCACTACTTGTAGTTCATGAAAGTATGATCGGAAGCCATCACTACTAGAAAACTGTGGCAAAATAGCTGTCTTGCCTCGGTGAGACTCGCCTTGGTGAGACTCGCTTCAACGGTCCGGAGGTCAAGAGTCCGATCCCTGGATTATGCTGTGGCGATAGAAGATCACAACGTTTGCTCTCGTGTAGCTAGCCATCAGAAACTGGTTAGGGAACAAATACTAGCTATACTTGGCGTGGACAACTTTCAATTGAGCGATCAATATTACTATCGTCTTTATTGAGCACATGCGCTTACTAGACATTACTTAATAACAGGAAGGAAGTATGCGCTTATTAAAGAATATGCGCTTAATAAGCATGTGCACTTATTAACCAGACTTTACGGCATACTCCCAAATAGCTATAAGATCAGTGAGTTGCACGTCTGAAGACCTGCCTTGCTCTTCATGTGATTTTACAAGAGCTAAGTGGCTTTTGTAGCAGCTGCTACATACATAGTCTTTATCACTAATCATATCTGTATCTTCAAGCTCTGTGCATTGACGTAAGAATTCATTTACCAGGCTGGCATTTGGACTATGTCTAGTAAAGCATGTCCCGCTTTGGGTTGAACTCCACTACTAGCACATGGAAGGGGAGTATTAAAGCGATGGTATAATTCATGATAATGTTTTGGACACAAAACTAGGGGGTGTTCTTCACTGGACTGGACTTGGAATAAAGCCTCAAGGTCATCAGTACTGGCGAATGATGGAGTTATTAACTTGGAATTGGAACTACATGAAGGGTAAATGCAGTGCTTTTTGATGCTAGAGTTAACTGATTTTAATGATCTCTTCCACGTAGGGACATACCCTTGTGCATGTGCACGCTGTGCTTCCTTCAAGTATATGCAGCTGCTAGGATCAGGCTGGAAGTCTTTACCTCTCACACTTTTACAGACTGCTGTGCTGTATTTTTGTACATATGATATAAACAGTTGAATTGCAACCATCCACAGGTTGGGACACTGAAATCAAGGTCAAAATATGAAGGATTGGACTCTTAGGAACACATCCAGGTTCTGTTTGTACTCTACATACCTTTTAAACATATATGTCCAAAGTACTTTGAAGCCTTACTACAACCTCGTGCATGAAACCAATAGTTCCAAACAAAGCCACCTACACGTGGCTCTGCCTAATGATAGATCTATATATGGTAACTGCGCAAACCAACTTTGAAAGTTGAAGCAAGCACCCATGGCCAAGGACAAAAAGATCGCAAGGCCATCCGAGTAGGTAGGTACCGTCAGCCGGTTAGCTCATATATATATTTATGAGATATTAAATCTATACATAAGAACGGTTTCGTGTGCGTGTGCGGTTCGACTGCATACCTTAGTTGTTTCTTCATCGCCCAGAAACCCACCTCCACCCAGCCAGACTCAATATGACCATAGTATGACTTCAGCTGCTAGGAACCCCCTTCTGGCTATCAGATTCAATACATAGACGCTAAACTCCCTTGAGACTTAGCCTGGACTGCCTCTTGTGTTAAAAATTGTCAAGAAAGTAGCAACTGTTGCCTTTTATGATAAAAATGGTGATCATTAATTAGTGGGTGTGGTGGAAAAGTGGGCATGGTTGCAAAAATTTGCATGTGCATTTTGACTAAAAAGAAGTCCCTATTGAAAATCCTGGGTACACCTGTCCAGATATCGAGATTAGGCATCTGAGTGCACTGTATGCATAATCAAACTATTGGAAAGCCTAGCTTTAGTTTGCTTTGAATAGCTTAAAACACAGCCCATGAGCGCTACAAATTGTGAGTTTTTGTTAATCACATGTAGCGACCACACCTACAGCTGACCATGTGCATTCTGCTCATGTGCACAAATCAGTAAATAAAGTAGATAAATAGCCCAGTTTACACTAGGCCTTTAAACCGCTTTGGAAACCAGTTTAAACTAAGCCGGCTTCATGTAATGTGCTAAACCGCTTTACAAATTGCTACCTAAACCTGTTTGTAAACCACGTCTGGGAGATGGTTTGAAATGGTTTCAAAGAGGTTTGGGATTTGCTTCTATACAAACTATTCACATGTGAACACTTTAAGCTGGCTTAAGGCGCTTATGTAAGGTGGATTAATGCCCTATGTGAAAACACGATTAAGGCGCTTTCCAAAGCAGTTTAGTCTAAGCCAGCTTGTACGTGTAAACGGGGCTAATAAATATGAGGTACCAATGCTGCTGTTCCTGCTGCTACTTAGTCTCGTGCCTAGAGAAAGGAGTCTGGTGAAATGAGATTCAAATTTGGTTCCAAATGAAAACTTACCATTCCTATACCCTAATGCTTACACATTCACACTACCATTATACCATATCTATTTGAATAGAAACCGCACCCTGAAATAGTAGCTGCCCTTGAATAGTAGCTACACCTCGAGCTCATTTGAAAACAATACTAGCTGCCCTTGAAGAGTAGCTGTGCGTATGTGCAATCACTATTAGCTATGTAGGTGTGGCTACAAATGCAAGCCATGCAGAATCATTCTTTTGAGTAGAAACATGGCAAAAGACGAGCTTGGCTTGATTCTACGGTAGCATGGCAGCTTACTTTTCGGAGGAAATACTATCCTCATAAATCAGCCTTTTGTGTTACTGCTTGCAGATGGTATTGCGAGGTATCAATCCGAAATACATGTAAATAAAAGCCATCCTCAATTAGTAGCCACACTTGAGCATGCTAAAATAAACGCACAGAACCCTCGCCACCTAGTCATAGCACTGCAGCTAGCTGGTGGACTGTATTAAGGTCACCCATTGCTCTGTGTGAGATCATCACTCAGAGTGTGTGCTTCTGCAGTTCATACAGGGGTGGCGGAGCCTACACAGCAGGTCCGGCGCTTGCCAGACCAATCGACATGGGTAGCACAATACTTGTTCAGTAGCAGTTGTAGCTCCTTCATGCGCTTACAAAGCCTACTAGCGATCCATGGTCCACGATCAATTGAAGGTGTGTCCTTTGAAGGTGCAGTCTAGTACTAGACTGGCTTCACACATGCACAATATGTGTGCACATGCCCGCATGTGCTGTTGATGATGTCATCATCATGAATATCATTAAAACGCAAAATTTCACGGTGCACTTTGTGCGCCACTAATTTCTCTCTATATTTTGCCTGACCAAAGAGAAATTGCTTCCGCCGGCCCTGTCATAGTGTGCAATTAGCTAGCTACATGTGTATGATACACATGTAATTAGTTATGTTACATGTACATGTGTGTGCCTGGATGATACACATGTAATTACACAATCATATGCAACGCTAGAGCAAAAGCATCATCTACTGGCTTCACAGCTGCAATTTGTGAACATAAGCAAGGTACTGTAGTACTAAACAAAGTAAAGCTACAAGCTGCAGACCACAGTGTTGACATACAGCTACAAGGTGCTGCCCACTAGAGCCAGTCCACGGGTCAATAAATAGTAGTTAAAGCACCAGTACGAGTGCACTATGGGAAATATTGCACGAGGGGCGTGTCGAGAGGCAAATACAGCACTCGGCTTCACCTTGTATACTTCGAGACACGCCCCGAGTGCAATATTTCCCATAGTGCACGAGCATAACCAGTATTTTTACTGGTTGTGTGGTTTCCGCTGATGCACACATTGCTGTGTGAGTGCGTGTGCATATCTCCCAGCTGCACAGTGTAGTTATAAACGAAATGAGAACTGAGAAATGGGGAAATGGAGAAATGAGGAAATGAAGAAATGGACTGTAATTGGTCATCATGGTCTAGTCATGCCTTGATCTTCTACTGTTTATTATCATCCCTGGCAGGCTGAGGCCCGCCGTTTGAAGGGAGGGCCTGTACACACAATAAGTCATGATCCTTGTCTAATCTACTGAATATCGTTTGAGTCATTATGCCGGACTTAGCTAGCTAGAGCCTCTAATTTGTGCCAGTGGACTTAGCTAGAGGCTATGCACACCTTCCTGGGATAAGCTGGGCCACTTATCCAAATCTCTTTTATCATATGATATGGGGAAGGGGGGGGGGGGGGGGCGCCATCATGATGGATAACAAACTTGGTGACAAGATAACAATAATGGCCTTTTCACTAAAATGAAAGCCTTGGAAGTATACCTCTGACTCTGGTATTGCAACTTAGGGCACATTGAGGGAAGCCTCCCAGCCAGGCCACTGGTAAAACATGGGACAAACAGGGCCGGAGGAAGCATTTTGCATGTGGTCTGGCTAGGTTTTTAGTTGAAATGGGGAACAATGGCATGCGTAAGCATGCCAAAATTAGGGGGGTCTGGGGGCATGCTCCCCCAGGAAAATTTTGTAATCTACAACCTCGGAGACTGCTTCTGGTGGCTTCTGAGACCAGTTTTATGGCCAGTATAAGCCTTCATTGTACATGTATAACTAGAATCCTAAGGTCATTTGTAAATTTCCCCAATTAAGATTAAGAAATATAGCTGATCTGAGCTTTTATGCTTGAGCTTGAAGGATGAGAAGCCACATTCCATGCAACAATCCCCATCATGCACTTACCAGCTTTAAAAGACCTAGGAACTATCTTTGAATCAGGGCCAATAGATACTAATACCTTATGCACCTATCAATAGTATGCCCCACCTACCCCACCTGGGGCATAGGTGGGGGAAAACATGGGAGTTTGTCGTTAAAGCCTAGCCCCGTAGGTTGGGCAAGGTGGGGCATTTGTGCATTAACTAGAATAATTGAAAATTAAAGCTTGCTTGCCCTTTATGAAGTGCCATAATAGTCATTGGAACTTCCTGATATGGGGGATGGGGGTGTGGACGGGGGTAGGACCCTATAATTATGCCCCATATATGGGGCTAAGTACACAATCAATAGGACAAATCCCCCATCATTCCCCCTGGGGGAGGTGGGGCTTACCATTGATAGGTGCATTAGGGAAGGCGATATTCCTTGGAAGAGTAGGTCTTGACTACTGGGTCTTGACAATCATCCGGTTGCACTGTTGAGCGTGGAGCAGACGCGTTCTTATGTGACAATCTTTACCATTCGATCAATACAATTAACGATCATTACCAAACCAAGTGCTGAAAAAAGTGGTCCGGTTTTGGCCTGACCAGCCTGACCGGCTCCGGCGGCCTTGACAAATGACTACACTGCATGGTGTATTATTGTAAAGAAGGGTTGAAAGTATCATCGGAAGTGATAGCTGTGGGATGTGCACTTTTAATCCTAATTAGCCTACTTCTCAGGAAGATATTAAACTTGAAGTTTTCAATAAGGTGGGCTTGCACCTATCAGTTACTTGAATCCTGACTCTGTCACAGTAATCATGACAGTGACTTCACTGAGCCTGGCTGACCAAGACCTGTGGTACTCAAGCTATACTGATTTTGCTACACTGCAAGCTAGTCTTGCGCAGCCCTACTAGACTCTATTACTCTCTGGCCATAACAGACTGACTGCAATCACTGGTTGACAATCAATGCCGCGTCAGTTGAGATTAGTTAGTCATTGCTGATACATGTAGTAGAACACTAAATTATGAGACTCTTGGTAGGGCCATACCACTGGGACCATACTAGCCTGGCAGAGCCACTTGGCAAGTTTCTCTTGGGCAAAGAGTTAGACGAAGCAAACCAGTTATATAACTGTACAGAATTTGCCAGTGGCAGAGAGAGGTCTGAACATTGGTAGCTAGCTAGGTACGAGGTATACATACTGCATGAACACCTGGGATTCGTGAGTCAACCCCTACAAACTTGTGTAGTAGCTAGTAATAGTACTTACTGGAGATTCTGTTAATTTCCCTGAATGTGTAATTATGGTCATGTGTGCATGCTGCCCGTGTCCATGAGCCACTTAGGTGGGTAGGGAGAGTTCCCATGGGACAAAAGAGCTTTTTAACCTACCACCCCTAGTTCTCAAGGCTAGGCACCTAAGTGGCTCTGCCTTTTGCTGGGTTAGGTTTGCCTGAGCAGGCAATGAGATGGATAGTTGCCCCTTAGGTTTGGGATTGGTAGCTGAAGATAAACCTACTGAATTTTCATGTGCTGGGTAGTGCACATACTCGGTAACTTTGATGACCACTTCCAATTCATTTCTTCATTTCCTCATTCTCCATTTCCGATTTCTCATTTCTGCGTTTCTAGTTTTATAACTACCCCCCCCCCCCCACCAGCTGTACGGTCTCAAGGCTAGCTACTCTACTGCTCTACTGCGCTGCTAAACAAGGACAGGCAGGAGGGCGATCAGTCCTAGTTATGTGAATCCTGGGACTAGGGTGACATGATTAAATTTCTGTTCAACCCAGAATGGTATGAAAGACTTTCTTCCATGGGATTGCGATCTCATCTTTCGAATTGACCCCTAGAAACAAGAGGCTGTATCTCTGGCGATTGAACAACAGACGCTAGAACTGGGCAATCTCTGTGACCGTCAGCCGTGGCACTAGCTACAGGCACGAACACTAGCTTCTTGGACGAATTGTACATGTACAAAAACCATACAACAATGGACACCTATATTTAGTGGGCTGCAGTTAGCCAAGCAGCTTGATTCACGAGAAGATATTGTCCAGGTCATCGTCATGGAGGTAGTAGATTCTGCTTTTGGCTTCTTACCTTCACAGGTCTTGCAAGAGAGAGGGCGAGCGAACTAACGAGTTCTTGGCCTATTGATTACTTAGGTCATGTGCCCCAAACAGGATGAAATAAATGCGCATGCGCCATAAATTATGCTATGCAATTGCAATATCATGCGCTAGCCTCGTACTAGTCTCGTTCCCAGACCCAAATCCCCGCGTGGGGAAAGGTCTGGTGACATTGGAACGGTTTCTTGGTTGTACAGGCACGTGACCTAACCGCAATGTTATGTAATCAATCACGCACCAGTTGTACATGTACGTTGCTACGTAATGGAATGCAAAATCGTAGAGATGCATTCTGATTGGCTTGAGCTAAACCAAGACAGCTGACCTTGTACAATGTCGCTACCCAACAGGATGCAAAGTCACATGAAAATCATAGAGCTGCGATCTGATTGGCTTACGTGAAAATACAACTGCTGAGCTTGCAAAAACCAAGAAAATGTTCAACTGTCGGTCTGGGGACGAGACTAGCCTTATACATACCCAGGCTTTCTTGGGGGAGGAGCTCGAGAAAGAGCCTGGTAACCACTGTTCATGCATGTGCTTAATTATTTCAAGTTTTTGTCGTGTTTTACGGCAATATTTGGCCACAAGCTACATGTAGCTACACAATAAATAAACTAGCCGTAAGCTTTTAAGCTTATATAGGATATGCCGGCCTAGTAATCTACACGATCAAACTAAATAGTACATGTACCTGAAAACACTGCTCAAAACAGTTTTCAGGTCTTCTTGCTCAGCGGACAAAACGGAGACTGACCAGGTTCTTTGCTGACTATGAGTGAGTAGAAACGAGGCCACTGTGGCACTGCTCCAGCTCCAAGCCTCCAACCACACATCAAGTGGCACACAAATGTTGACTAAGATGGCTAAAACCAGCAGCATGACAAGCAATACCTGGTGAAACAATGGTGAGGTCATCAATATTGCTAGCTAGCAAATTACTAACAATTGTACGGTCCGATGATGTCAGGTACTAAAGATATACAGATAGTATCCCAAAGAATTACGGAATTCCCAGAATGTTGGGAAATTAAGTGCATGCGCAAATAGTGGTTACCAGGCTCTCTTTCTCCTCCCCAAGAGAGCCTGGGTATGAGGCTATATCTGCTATTTACATAATCAGTGCCCTTTACTCTCTCCTTTGAACTCTTCATGTATGCAAGGTCTGCCCTTTCACAGCCCTGTTTACAACACCTTATAGCATGCATGTGTGCAGGTATGTAGCTATGTGATGGAAGTAGTGGCGAATTGGGTGCAGTAGGGGGCGAGCGAAGCAAGCCCCCCTGCTTGTATTATAATATTATGAAAAGGGCCCTTACACAACCATTTTTGACTTAAGTTGAATTAGTCTTGTGCCCAGCCCTCTCTACATAAAAAGTGAAGAGGTCACACTCTCTACAGTACATGCCAATCAGATTAGTTGAATCTAAGTCACATGACATAAAGAAGGCAACTACATGTAACTCGCATTGTATAGGGCTTCATGGTCCACAAGTTGTGATTGTAGAACCAATCTAGCGAAAGGCAGACCAGATGAAAATCATCAGAATAGAATCGACTACATTGCACCATCGTTGACTGGCAGTGGTAAAACGTGACATTGACTGGTCTCTCTCTCAAGCTCACTTAACTTCACCCCAGCGAGTGAAAGTCTTCAAAGGCTCTAAAGCTAATGGCACAACAAGAATCATTTCCCAACTTCATGCTTCCTTATTAACAGCCATCAAAAGTTCAATTATTACTTTCCTCCATGACGAGGGGCAATACACGTTTGTACAGCCCCTTTCTCGCATTTTGCATATGCTGAGGGGGATCATCCCATATGAGACTAAGCTTGAATGTCTTTACAGAGCCTTGAATCAATCATTGCTGAGATACAGCTGCTTTTGTAGGCCCAGCTTAATTAGTAACTTATGAGGCTGTGGTAGTACACTCACGAAACAAACTGCAACAGATAGCTCACTGAATGAGCTATCTACTGACACCTTAACCATGCAAATCAGTTGTGCGGAATAGCCACTAGCTTTGTTCTTGTTTGTATTAAGTTTCTATGGAGAAAGTTTATGTGGGTGTGGCTTCATTATGGTTTGTTTTTTTTTCCCCTCGATCACACCATTGGATAGAGCTCACAGAGAGCTCTCTTCTGATACTCTAACACTGATATCTCACTGGGAAAATACTCTGCGGAAAAACGGTGAAAATTGGAGGTCTGAAATCGCTAAATTTATGTATGGTGAAAATCTAGTAGCTCATAAAACTTGATGGATCAGAGTCTACTCAGTCATGCCAGTGTAGCAGGGATATAGGGACCCCCTTGATATGGGGACCCCCATCCCCAATTCACTAGTGTTTTGGGAACGCGGGTCCCCATTCCCTTTAGTGATATGAGGACCCCATTAGGCATCAAAACACTAGGAGTATGGGGACCCTGAGTGATATAGGGACCCCACACCAAGAAACGCTATACAGGCTTGGTATTCATGTTTTCTGTCTTCCTTGAGCTGAGGGCTAAGAGTGGACACCTCAGCTCAACTAGAATTCATTGAAATTCAGAACTTGAACTGTCTACGTATTTCAAATAAAAGCTTCAGTTCCTCGTTACTCTGTATACAATCGCTCACCATGCGCACGGTCATCTAACTCTAAGGAGCTGTAGTGCTTTTCGAGCCACGCCCCTACCAGCCGAATTTCCAGCGGAGGCAGCTCCTGGACAGACTGGGCTGAAGCTAATAGTAATAGTATTACTTTTGCTACAGCGATGAACCGATCATTTGGAAGTACTATGTTTCTGGCTGATGGTAGGTAGCTTGCTGTGTCAGCTAGTGCAGTGGTGTAGGCAGAAAGTTCTATGGTAGATCTATCCTGCAACAGTACAGGTACGATAATTGGCGAGTGAGCCTGCACAACTGTAGCCACTCCCCCCTTCAGTGTAATGGTGCCTGATATTTCCAGCTCTTTAGTATTACGTGCACATCTGCTAATAGCCTCGTACCTGGGCCGTGCAGCCTGGATTCAAGGCTAATCTGCTACGTGACAAAGAGTAAATAGGCTTAACCTAGCTGGCTAATCTGTCGTGGCTGACCCTCGCAGCACACCTTTCTGCCGCGCTTGTATACAGCTCGGCCATATTTACAGCAGGGGTCCCCATTTCCCTAAAGGGGGTCCAAGTCCCTAGCCCGTGAAATAGGGGCGTGGTGGTGCCTGATTTGGGGATGGGGGGTGCCCATACCACGGGGGTCCCCATATCGCTCCTACACCGGTTATAATAATGCCCTATGCAGGTGCTTAGCCTAATCTTGCAGAGCCACGGTCCGACCCTTGGGAAGTGGAGCCCTGGAGCCTACGAGGCCGCTACCCCGGGCCCCTGTAGCTGAAATACTCAGTCACCAGCCTTGTTGACCATAATTTGGATAAGGCTAGTTACGCATACAGACAAGTTATTACACACTCTCTACTCACCTTCAATGTATATAGCAGATTTAAAGAACGACCTAGCCCAGGTATATCCTGAAAGAACCAAACGCTGCGGAGGGAGTGGTCTGACTGATCGGGTAAGTGTAAAACCTGGACTCTGGACTGGAACCTGGACTGCACTGAGATTTGGACTGGATTTTAGATTGATACGCAGTTCGATGACGACCTTTTCCAACACAGCATCGCAATGAATGGCCTAGCTTGTGCACTATCAACTGCTTATCTAGTGCTTCATACTAAATGTATGGAGAAAATTTCCCCAAAATTTTCTTAAGGGCTGGCTACAAGTGTTTATGTCCGAGGGTAACATACAATCCCTTTGAAAGAGGCAGTGATGAAGCACACTCCGCTTGTTCAAAGTAGCATAAGGCGGGACAAACTAAATTCACAGTTTATCGTCACAAAGTTTTTGATTTTGCATGCGGGCGGGTGGTCATTATTCAGAGTTCAAACTAGTAGAGAGACTAGGACGGCTATGCTCTAGCTCGAGATCGCCCGAGCCCCGCCCACTAATTAGAGCGCTCGACCATGCATAGTCACTTATGTTAGCAAAATATCGAGCAAAAGGAGTTAAGTTGATGTCATAAGAAAATGTAACCCTGTAGCTGCGCCTCTCGATCTGACACTTGCGCTGCGAATACCCCGAAAAAGAGGTAAATTGGATTTTATGATGGACTTAGTCGACTATCAGTAAGGTAAACCATGCCACGGTTGTGAAAAAATCGATTTGCGAAACTTTACTTTTTATGTTGTTATTGGTAGCTACATAGCACAAAAAAAAACAAAAAAAACAGTGTATCGATACACCGTGACAATTTACTGAATAACCATCTAATTATGGATTAAACCATACTAGGGGTGCTGAGCATGAATATTTGCACATAGTTTTCCCTGATTTTGGATGCTTCTTAGGATTTTGTCATGAGGGCTTCAAAGTGTTTAGATGATTAGATACTTTATAACATTAAGATTTGGGAATTATAACTCGTGCATGTGAAATAAAACATCAGATGCTAACTAGAATTTACCTAGTCATCTCATGACCACATCAGAGATAATATGACTAAAAGTAGAGGATTACATTGCTTAAGGAATAATAAGGAATTGAATGGTCCAAGTCCCATCTCTCTGATGACAAAATTAGATGTGGCAATTGATTTTGTGCTATAAATCAAGTCTTGACTCTTGAGTTTCAAACATTTCTCTTCTGCTATTTTTATTCCTTTATACAGTGTACTTTCTCTCTTTCTCCCTCACACACACACACTCACACATGGCACACACACACACATCCACACACATATGAACACACACACACACACACATCCACACACACACACACACACACACACACACACACACACACACACACACACACACACACACACACACACACACACAGTCATGTACACAGCATTCAGTACAGCTGTTACTACGGACAAATTCCCTCTAGTTCACGACTACATCTCCCGGATGCTCCAAGATGCAGCAGTGAAGAAGACTGCCCTCCCTCCTGAGAAGCATTTGGCCTTCTATAAGAGGATAGAGGAGAGTGATGGGCAGCATGACTACAGTGTGGCTGATCTGGATGGAAAGGGTGTCACATCTACACAAAGAAGCAGGCTTAAACGTCCTGAATACTGAGTTTTATAATGACAGCATTCAATGTTGTTTTTTTTTTTGTGTGTTTATGATTGTCTGTCATATTATGTATTTCTTATGATTTAGAAGATCGATGGGCTCTACGGTATGTAGAATCTTGAGTGAAGCAAAAGGTTCTATGGAGATCAGAAGTCTAGAACAGATATCAAGCAATGATGCAGAGAATCTCTGTACTCAAGTTTAAAGCGTTTTACTCTGCTATGCTTCAGTCCTAATAAATTTGCGAACTTGATTGTAGTACAGATGTGAAATGTCATGATCAAGTAGCTCAAGAGTTAGCAGTTGTAGAGTGTAGTTGCTAGACACTTGTTGTTGAAGTGTAGTTTAGACATGTGTGTCAATGCTCCAGGCATCAAACACTCAACATTACACCCAATTTCATCAACATTGCTCCAATTCCGAGGCTCCACATCCATCTTAAGGGAAACTAGAGATTTGTATTGAGCCGGATCATCTGTGGTACAGCCTCTCTAATAGTAGCTAGTAATAGTCATCCTTGATAATAACATATCTAGTAAGCTGCATGATATCTCACCTGCTGGATTATAATTACTGAATCAAATACAACGCCATAGCTACTCCTCATAATTATGAACGGCCATCTTTTAGCCATTGTACAGCATACACCAAATAGCTGCTTGCACGTAGGTAAAATTTGTCTATGTATTTGATTCTTTACTCTGAAATTGAGAGTTGCTTCAAGTGTAAATGAAAGTGTATGGTGCTCCCAGTCTAGGAAGCTTTAATTTGTGCAAAGATATGCATCTCCAATACATTTTATACATGTTGCTCAAAAAAGGGTGTGTGCATGCATTGCTATAATCACAAATTCAGCCACACGTACACACAGTAAAAATTTGAATTATTGGTTGAAGCCTGACTGTAGACCATGTGATACAATGATCAACAGAGAAGAAGACTGTACTCCTCCTGGGAATAAGGGATAGCATGACTACATTTACGGCATTGCTTACTGACCATTTAACCTGAGCGTATCTCAACTGGCATGAATAGACTAAACAGTGTGATTGTTTCATAATATCCACCCACTGCGACCCACACTCCTATCTGTACTGGGAATGACCCACAGCCTGATAGAGTTGATACTAAGCTATACTGTGATGACCATCACATTGAATCCCAAAAGTCCCTAAAAAGTTCCCTTTAGAGAGATAATGTCTACACTACTCAATATAGTGTTGTGTATAGACATTGCCTGTTCAAAAAGCACCCTGGCATATTATGGCATCACTACTTGTCTACAATGTTGTGATAGTATTGGTACTTCCATTACACCTAGTCATAGCATATCTTAACCGTAGTACAATATGGATTCTGCCTTGCAATCAAGTTCACAAACATGCAGTTCATTTGCGATGGCCACAATGTCGGTACAAGTCGATCTAGTGGTCTGCATTAACTTCATTGTACTACTTGTCTTTTACATCTCAAGTGAGTAAATTGGACACCAATCACTATCTGTTCAGCATACTGTAGCTATATCATATTATTATCAGCACACAAAATTTACTATAGGTGGTAATGGACAGTGTGTTGGTAAAGTACTAGTCACCAGGACTAGCAGTAACTGCAGAGGACAGTTTATGTTTGGCTGTGGAGGAGGAGGGTCTAATGTAATCTCAGGATCATGGATGACACTATGTGATGAGATTGGCATATTTGCAGGTAGCTAGCTATAAACTCAACCATACCAAGCACATAATGACCCAGAAATGGAGGATCTATTCTTATGTGTTGAATACTGAATGTTTCATGCAGAGACTTGTTGCAGGTTATCATATTGTTTCTTTAGGTTGTCGAGGTGATGAATGTAACAAAACATTCGACCTAACTAAGGATGACTGTCGGAATCCCATGGGAGACATAGTTCCAACTCATTATCCAGGCATGAAACCAACTAATAGTATAGATTGTACCTGTTCTATTGAGGATCTGATAAGGGCAACCTGCGTACAATCAGCTCTCGGAGCTTTAGTCGGGCTACTTTCTTTTATGCTGGTGGTAGTGATCATTGGATGGGTGAGAACATACTTTGTAATGAGAGGGAGAGGAGAAATAAGAAACCTACACCAAGTCAGGTGAAACATGCATAGCCGTAGCTACTATTACAACTGTATGTGATGATAATAATATTGTATTTTCCATAGAAATCGTCCAATTAATATGGCCAACAATCCTGCTTATGTTCATCATATGAATGAAGATGATGCCAGTACCGATGGTAGTCAGTCACAGAGCAACACATATGAATCAGTAATGGTCACTAGGACCACAGTGCAGCTCAAAATGCACGCGCCAAACAATCACAATAATATGATTCACTGCTGAATAATTATTTTCATTAAGTAAAATCTGCAATGAACATTATTCAGATGTTCATTGTAAATTTTATAAAACATCAGTCTGATTTTAATTTAAGGTAGCTACTATGCATGTAAGCTAGTGTGTAAGGGCCACTGTTAGTTCTACATCTTTTCTCTCTTTCAATCACTCCCTTAGATAATTTATGTCCTCTTACACTTTTATTATTTTACTCTAGCTGTATCCATGCACTAGCTGCTCATAATTATGCTATTATTTTTTGTGCACTTTAACCGGTAAAAAAATGAAGACCAGAAATCCTTTGGTGGCTCAGATCCTCACAAACAGATATACCCTGACCATTCTGATAATCTAGGAGCAGATAATGATTCTGTTCATTCAGGGCCTAAAGCAGGTTGGTCCATGCAAGCACAGTCAGTATTCTATTCCAGTGCAGATTCAAGCTAATCTGCCCTCTTGCAGATCTTCTGTCTCCGACAATAATTACTGTAGGCTGAATGGCATTCACCAGATCAAATAAGCATGTTTGGTCGGAACTTGCCTATGAGAAGGTAGAACTATCATGCTGGTATTGGTGTTCTGGGCTTGGTGCTGGATTTAATTATCCTAACAGACTTCTTGAGCACCAGTTTGGGTATGGGGTTGTCTACATTACAGATGGAGAGAGAATGCTCAGGTGGTTGGTCAGTATGTGGTCAGAGCACCTGCAGCTTAAGCAGGAGGCCCCGAGTTTGATCCCTGGTAGGCACCCTGGTTTTTTGTTCTCTTCCAGCTGGCTTACACAGACATGAGTGAATGTTAAAGCCCTATCTAATAAGTATCTATAGCTATTAGACTATAAGCCTTGAACTATCATGCATATTATATGTATATTCAGTACAGCTGTTAACACAGACAAGTTCCCATTAGTTCACGACTACATCTCCCAGATGCTCCAAGACAGGGAGAGAGACAGGGGTAGCACAGCAGTGAAGAAGATTGGCCTAGCTCCCTCCTAAGAAACATTAATTTTGGCCGGCCGCTTTTATAAAAAGATAATTTAATGGAGAGTAATAGACAACATGACTACAGTGTGGCTGACTTGGATGGAAAGGGTGTCACCATCTTCATAAAGGAAGCAGTCTTAAGCAGCCTAATAATATTATTGCTATAATAGTGCTTATGTGTGTTGATATTTTGCATTCAAGTTGATGG
The DNA here is from genome assembly GCA_964291365.2 of Stappiaceae bacterium. GTDB lineage: Bacteria > Pseudomonadota > Alphaproteobacteria > Rhizobiales > Stappiaceae > JBDWFY01. Next base: position 110,544 of record OZ220037.1, on the reverse strand, counting down.
CAACACTTCTGAAAATGGAAGGAAATCTGTGCATGCAACAATACAATCATGATTAGCAATTATAAGTAATTAAAAAGTGCGTTGACTGATAACTAGTGAGAAAATTAATGTTATATCAAATCCTGATCAATTGCAGATCATAATAATCAAGTTACTGCGACGATGTCTCTAGTTCTTAATTTGCTCGTCCATTTTGTGTTCTTGCTCCTTTGCTTGTTAATTTCATGTTCTGACCAGTGACACCACAGCCAGATTTCACACCAGAAGAGGGCGACTTCCTGGATCGATCATTTTGGCTTTTTCTCTGGTGCTTGGCAGCACCCACTTGACGTTCTGACTGTGGAGTAGCATACCTGGAGGACCTTATGACAGAAGATGATTGATCACAATGGCCTTTGCTCTTTTGCTTGCTATTATCTGCTAAAGAGGAAGTACTGTAGCGAGGAATTCGTCCAGTCACAGATGAATTACACTGTTTTTGCTTTCCACCGTTTGCTTTATATCCTGATAATGGAGTAGCACAACTGGAGATTCCTTTGGTAGAAATGGATCGATCATATCTCTTACTCTTTTGCTTGCCACCACCCATTCCATGTTCTGACAAAGGAGTAGCACACATGGAGATTCCTCCAACTGAAGGTGAACTCCTGGATTGATCGTGCATGTGTTGACTCCTGCTCTTTTGCTTATAACCACCCACTGTATGATGTTCTGATGATGGAGTAGCATAGCCATAGAGTCTTCTTGCAGGTGAACTCCTGGAGTGATCATAACGACTATCTCTCCTTTGCTTGCCACCTGCCGCTTTATGCAATGAAGGTGAACTCCTGGAGTGATCATACTGGCTTTCTTGCTTGCTTTGTGTAGCCTTAGATTCCGACCAGTTACACAAGTTACAGATTCCTTCAAAGATATAAGAACTCCAGGATTGATCATGTAAGTCTTTCTTCTTTTGCTTCTTCATTTCATGATTTGATTGGGAGGTAGCACTGTGGCTGCCATATTTCCCTCCAGAAGAAGGTGAGCTCTTGGATCGATCATTCCGGCTTTTGCTCTTCTGTTTGTTACCACCTACTTCAAGTTCTGACAGTGGTTTTCTATACCTAGACATTTCTCCAATGGAAGAAGCCTTGAACTGATCATATATGTTCCTCTTTTGCTTCACATCATCCATTTTATGTTTTGACAATGGAGTAACGTAGTGAGAGACTCCTCTGGCAGACGTTGAACTTCTGAAGTGGTCATTGTGATACTGGCTGTCCCTCTTGTGTTTACCATCGTCGGTTTTATACCCTGACATTAAAGCAGCAAGGCCAGAGATTCCTCCTAAAGAAAGTACACTCGATTGATCATACAGGTATTGGCTTCTGCTCTTTTGTGTGACATCATATGCTGCACTTAACAAACCATGATCAGCATTTTGTTTCCTAATTTGTTCAGAACGTGAATGCCGGGGCCAGACATAACTCTGGATATTTTGTTCATCTGCCACAGCATTTGGTTTCCTCCCTGGTTGATGTGATACACCTACATATACTTCCTGAATGCCATTGGACTTCACCATATTGCCATAAACAATAATGAACTGAGGATTAACAGCATCGGCATCATAAACAACTACCTCATCGTAGTTCAGTTTGCCATTGGTGGAAGCTTTACCATATAGCTACTGAGTGACAGTTCGCAGGTGGAGCAACTAATGACGTATCATCGTTGTATAGTACATGCTTGTTGCCACATGCTACAAGACAGAGTAGTTGTGCTTTATAGCCATACTGGTTTAACCTTGTTGGGTAATCATTACTCTTTGATGAGTTTGGCGCAAGATAGATTCCTTTGCCGAATTGCTGATACGCATGGCATTTCACAAAAGATAAATCAAATCCACTCCTGCTGATTCCACAAACACCACAAGTTTTATCATTACAACACTTGTCTGAATTTATGATATCGCATTTTATTGATGTCCCGTGGAAGTGCCATTCTTCATTTGATTCAGAGGAGTTACTAAACGTTTTCTTTTTGTACTGGTGATATCTATTGGCTAGATCATCATTTTGAATAGCATATATCATCACTGGAATTGGAGGCACTGGATAATTATCTGTTACTTTCATCCACTGTTCTATAAAGTGCTTTTCCACTTTCTGGTATTCCGACCTATCAAGATCTAAAGTAAGTCTCTTGATACACACAGAAGGTCTGACATTAGCCCTACATCTTGTTAGGTTTTCCACGGTTACACATTCAGATTCATTAACTACAGAACCGAGCTGGGCATTTAAGGTTGAATTTTTACTATGATTCCTCTGAGTTCGAGTCCGCCTGCGACATTTCAACAGAACTATAATTACACTAATAATAATAGTAATAATAATTAACAAAACCAATGTAATAGTGAGACTTGAAAACATTTCAAGAGCCATTTAATTGTCCTTGGCTGTTAAGTTTAGACTTCATCATACTCGCATAAACAATAACTAAAATTTTAAGATTAGGTACAATATATACATGTTACTGTACTGTGCTAAAGTAGGGGATTTACCAGGGGATTCACCCAGGGCACGGGGTCGGCGTGGGGCGTGGGCAGCCAATACCCGCACGTGCACGGCGCACTGCGCGAGCCGCCCTTAGGCTAGGCCTTGCGCGCGCCTAGCTAGCTAGCGCCTTGCAGCTTGCACCTGACGTATTGGAATGTGAATTTGGAGTGGAATGGCGGAATAGAACGGTGGAGTGGACTACTGGAGTGCCACGTACACTGACTGTTTCATGGTCTCAAGCTTAGAGAAACAGATCAAAAGTAGTCTGGGGTGCCCTGGTACCCAGACTAGATCAAAAGTGAAAAATATCTCCAGCAAGGTGACCTCCCACACCGACTCTAAGGCCACTAGTCTAGTCCCCAGCCTCCACGGTCCCCAGGCCCTCTCTCCCAGCTATGTTGCACATAGCTAGTGCCTGTGAGATGTATCTTTATACTAGAAATACACTGTGTCAATGCCGGATAATGCACACCCTCTAAGGATCTAAACAATGATAGCTATTAGCTATAGCTAATAGTATAAATTATCGGTTGTTGCAATTGAACGAATCAATTGCCATAATTAGATCATCACCAGGTCATTAATCAATGTTAGATCTACAACATTGATTAATAATTTTGATCTAGCCACTGGCAATCGATTCATTCAAAAACCACTGAATAGAATTAGTTTAGGCAGCTGATACATGCAATCAACTTCTTGAAGACTTTGTTTGCTGTAGTGTCGGTACATTGTCTATCAGTAGATCTAGTTCCGGTTAGTTTCACTATACTACTTCTCTTTCACATATCAGGTTAGTACTAGACATATGACTGCCAATGATAGCTAGCAATCTCATGCATGATGATATGCCCAGCATACCGTTCTCATTAGCAAACTTAATTATGCAGGGGTAGTAATGGACAGTGTACATGTGTTGGTAGAAGTACTAGTCACCAGCACTAGCAATAACTGCAGGGGACAATTTATGTTTGGCTGTGGAGGAGGAGGGTCTGATACGATCTCAGGACCCATGGACGACACTATGTGATGAGATTGGCATATGTGCATGAACATAAAATCAACTGTTACCAAACACATTGTCAAAATTATTGATTCAGAAATGGTGGATCTATCATGATTATAATATGTGTTGAATAATTGAATGTTTCAGAGACTTGCTGAAGGCTATAATGATTGTTTCTGTAGGTTGTCAAGGTGTTGAGTGTAACAAAACATTTAAGAATGATTGTCAAAGCTCGGAAATACAGTCCCAATACTTCATCCATGCAGGCATGAAATATTACTCATAGCAGATCTAAATTTGGTATGCAATGCTTGACCACATGTCATTTAGTGGTCTGCAGCTGTTTGCTAGTGCACTCTCACTAAAGGTTTATATATTACCATAATAATCGGTGCAGTTTAATGGCTTGTAGGCTGTCTATATGTGGCCACTCCTTTTATATGTGAATGCAGATCTTGAATCAGTCCCTTTGTCTTGTCTACTATTTTATGAACGGATGATTATGGATGGTGTGGTACTCTATCTACTCTTTCTTGAACTCTACTTGAAAAAGATTTTCCTCTAATAGTAGGCCTATATGGAGAATGATTGTATTGATTTTTGGTGTGTTGCTTGTCTACTGTTACTTTTGACCATGATATCTTGCTGCCAGATTTTCCTCCTACACCTAAATCTGCTGTGGCTGCTAGGTAAGGGTCATTGCAGCAGTGCTGCTTTATTGCCATTGGTATGTGTGTGTGCATGTGTGTGTGCACGTGTATGTGTGTGTGTGTGTGTGTGTGTGTGTGTGTGGATGTGGATGTCATGATCAATGTAGCTTCGGAGGTCAGTCAAACTATCTCAAGACATTCAAGGACAATCCCCAAGCTACAAAACTTATGCATAAACAGTTTACTGTAAAATCAGTAGGCAGACACACAACTATAATCTTACTGTAATGGTGTATGGCTATTTTATATTTGAATGGTGTAAATCCTCGGTCCTGTAATAAATATACATGGGAATGAATGACGTCAAATTTATTTAATTACAGGAGCACCTCATGGCATAAATCCCTCCTGAATAAGTACTTGGTCCAGAGTAGAGCTACTCCAAAAATTGATGTGCATGGGAATCCTTGCAGCTGCACCCATGCACAGTGATTTCTTTTGCGTGCAGCTGCTGCTCACTCATGCCCCGGCATAGTGTTCAGCAGTAAATCTAGGATATAGTTGCAACAGGTTTGTGACCTTATATGGTCTCTGGATCTATAAGTTACATCACCAGTACATTGCTGCCAACATCTTTTGACAAAAATCGTAAGGAAAATCCTGGCAAATGTATTAGCCTTATGGGAATATTCAAATTAGGTAATTTTCATGCTCAAAAATCCTAATATTAGGACAAAATCTGAGTTTATGGCAGCACTGCCAGTAGCAATTTACTTTTCTGTGGTTATGAGGTAATTATGATGAAACCATATGGTGTATCTATGAGGTATTTATAATAAAAATCCAGGAGCCTTTCTGAGACTTGAAAATCTAGTAATATGTAGAGTAACTTATGCGCATATCCAGCAAACACCTTAAAAATCTGCATGTTACTTTCTCTGACAAGTATGGCTGGTCGAGCTTCATGCGTTTACGTAATCCTGTGTATAAATAAAGCTAGCTATAGTGCTATATATAGCACGCATACATTCATGCATGCAATACGTGTACGCGTCCTATGTACCAATCTGTACTGTGCCATCAAGTTCATCTCTGTGACTGAAATATCAATCTGTCATTTCTGTCTATACTATTGAGGATGAGAGTTGATCTCATCTCTGTGATTAAGGCATATATATTAGCACACGCATAGACTGTGCATATACTGACCTTTACCATATGTGCCATTTACTATATTCAGCTACTGGGGATGTGGTGAAAATTGTTTATATATATAGCAACCATCAGGAATGGTAATGAGTTTGTGTTGCACAAAGATAAAATAATTTCCAGATGAGTAATGTAAATAAATGATTCCTGCTAGGATACCTATATCACTGCTTAGCAACCAACACAAAGAATTGTTCTTTGTAGTGTTTGTAGCAAATGAAATGATGGAAAAGTCATTGTCAGGTTACACACGTGGTTAAATTTACAAGCATACCATAATGTTCTAATTACCCACTAAGTGGTGAAGAGCACCATGGGGTGTAAGTAAACTGAAACACCAGAAATTCCACAAAGCGTTGGCAGTGACATGTACCTGTTAAAAATTCCATAAAGAAGCCTGTATGTAGTAGCTAGCTTGGTAACAAAATGACTATCATATATCCCTCACGCATAAACCAAGGGATAATAAATATTCCAAAATATCTGTAGGCTGCCAAGATCTTGCAACGGAAATATTCAAAGCATCTGTACAATATAATAATTATATAGACTGCTAATAGTACAGGATTGTTCAAATTCTATAGCTAATATATAGTGTACATATAGTTCCTGCAGCTCTGGTAGTTATTGCTTTTAAATTTTGTTCATATACTCTTTCATATAGTTGCATACCAATCTACTGTGAGAGGTGAGACTTCCATTAGACTGATATCGCAGCAAGTTCAAGCCTACAAGCTGGTTGAGACCTAGTTTTATTTCTGAAACTGTGAACTTACGTCCATGGAACTCCTTTTTTTCTAATTCTGTAGTCACCTCAACTGGAAAAGCACTACCATTTGACAAAACCATTCTCATAATCTCCATCTTCAAATGAAAATCACCCTCCTGCAAGGAGTCATTAATCTTACTCAGTACATTTTTTCCCACCAGATGTTCCTTGATTTTATTCATCATATCACTGCTACCATCCTTTTTATTGTTTTCGTACACATCTATAGCTTGGATTAAGTGAACAAATCTCCCCCCAGTTTCCTTCACAACAGCCTTGGCAATATCTTCAGGCATACTCTTTGATAAAAACGTTGTGGCCTCCTCATCAGGTATGTCAACTACTTCAATAACTTGAGCTTCCCGTGTGGCTGAGGAAGTCGCTCCAAGCAGTGGCAGAACACTCCCTTCACTGCTCACCAGGATGATCCTCAAGGTGTCAGTGTTAGCCAGGAACTTCGCCCTGTCGACTAGATGGATGAAAGTTTGTCGATCAAAGTTTGCTAGCAAGTCCACTCCGTCGATGACCAAACACGGTGAGAATCCATGTTTAGCCTTGAAGTGGAGAGCATGTTTAGCTACTTGGTCGAGAACATATGATACTGCTACATGTCGAATTAGTGATAACGTGTGGTAATGAACATACTGTTCACCTGCAGGGTATAAAATTAACTTTTTGAGTTAGTTGCCACCAGTGGCCACCAAACTTGTTGCTATGGTTGCCACTGACTATTTTTAGTCACCACTGCATCGTACATAGACTTTGAAATAGTTAGAGAATACAGTATATAAATACTGTAATCATTATTTTCATTCGCAAATATTTTATGTTAGAAATTTTCGTGTAACAATATGTTTATTTTACTTGTGTGCCATATATTCGCTACGTATAATACTATTGGTAAATAATATTTGTGTAAGAAATTTTCGTCATTTTGGATGGAATGAAAATTTTTTAACAATGAAAATTTCATGAATTACAGTAATAGCAGCATGTTGTGTCCCACAGATATACAGTAGGCTGTTATGATCATGGCCTAGTTATGTTTTGTAGGGCAGCTTTGAGCTTTAGGTTATGCAAAGTAAATTATTAGTTTCTCATCCCCGCCTGTGTTGACTTTCAGTATTGAACAAACATTATTGAGATAGGCACAGGGTCGTCATATTAATCTGGTAAAATGTTCATTTTATGCATAGTTTATGCCATTTACATTTACAGGTGTATCAAATGTGACTGGATTTGAGAAAACCCTGTGTGGGACCCATATGTGTTTGGTGCAATACATATTTTTAGTACCTTTAGTCAAATTTTGTCAAAGCTCAGATTTTGTCATATCCATGCCAAAGAACCTTTCTTCTGTTAGCTACCTTTGTCTATGGAGGTGTGGCGTAAGTTATCAAGGCAAAATAAGCCTATCTTTACAAGCTCCTTGATCTACCTAGTCTGTACGTCTGCTGTGTACAGAGCCTGTTGCTAAGGATGCTCATGATCAGAATTTGCACATGCAGGCTAGCTATCTAGCAGATAGCTACAGCTAGATTTGTCGAACTACTGAACTTTGACTCAGCTTCTTAGGTATCAAAGAAGTACTGCCTCTTGTTTTCAGCGACAAATTTCGAGCCTTGCTTGACCTTAGAGCTCAATGTCGAATGGCTCCACACTTCCGGTCCACACATAGACCACAGAAACACTATACGCGTAGTACACAGAAACGTGTACATAGCAACACCTTTATACCGTAACTTCTCGTTTTCTATGGTTGTCCCACGATCACAAACAAAGCGTGCTATCTCCAAAGTGAAGCATGCGATCGGTCTCAAACTTGCAGGTGCTAGGATAGAGCTTATCTTAACTTAAACATCAAAATCAACTACCTCCCATGTGTACTTGCAAATTTCTATAGGGTGAGAAACTAAGAGTACACATAGTGTAAATAGTGTCTTGCACCAGCTTTGTGTGCATGCATAGCAGATTTATTGCAGGAAGGAGGCAGCCAACTGAACAATCAGTTGCCTAAGTACATTCATAAACAATGGAGGGGGAGGATGGACTGGAAATGCCTATGGAATAAATAGAAACCTTCTGTGTTGCTCTGGTATAAGAAAATTTAATGCATTTTTGTGTAGTGTTCGTGAGCTAAGTGTGTTTAATATTGCTATGTAGAAATATCTAGGATAATCTTAGCCTTGTTCCCAGGTGCTTGAATGCCTGGGAACGAGGCTAGGATAATCTATGACATGTCATTGATGGCTTTAAAGAATTATTAGGGATTAAAATTGCTACTTTCAAACTCATTTTACAGTTACAGTATGAAATGTAGTTTTTCTGAGCTACATATGTTTATAGACATATAAATTTATGATGAGTCACTGATGGCTTGAAAAGAATGCTTGGGTTTAAACTTGCAACTTTGAAACTCATTTTGTAACATGTCCTTGGCTAAAATGCATATGTTGTAATATAAAATCTGTGTAGTTTTTGTGAAGAGTTAAGCAAATATCACAGAGCATATTACCCAAATCCTAAAGTATCAGTCTGTTTTTGTCACTGTTCACCTTCATTGTTCAACAATGAGTGAGTAGGAGGTGTTAATCGGCCATTCGTCACAAACCAGCCACACCTGTAACACCAAATGATGGTGTATCTTCTCTGCACCGTTTGTTTGGTTTCAGTCTTCATGTTTCCATCCAGTTCCATAGCCGCAGTTGTTGGAGTCAATCAAGAGTAGCAAAGCGGTGTACATTGGAAAAGAAATGAAAACATAGGAGCAACTATCAGTGTTGAAGCTTTTAGTCGAGTCCGACAAAGCTGTTGCTCCACCAATACTGAAAAAAACAGGACTGAGGACGGATGAAATTTCCACGCCATCATCTGTTACCATTTTGTCATGCATGTTCTGTGAAGATCAAATCGACACTAAAAATGTATGCTCTTTTGAAGGATGGTCAAAAGATTTCCAAGGTAAATCATATGTACACAGCAAGCTAGAGCTTTCACGGTAATCATAATTAATTATGCCCAGCACTGTTATAAATATAAAGTGCCCACAATAATTGTTTAAATTTTACTTTTGATGCAGGAGACCAAGGATGCTACTTTAAATGATCAATGTTTGCAGGCAGACTTTTTCATGATATGTGAAGATCTAATAACACCTTCAGTACATCCAGTTGACTGCCCTAAACCACTTATTCAGGAGCTATTTTCAGATAGTATCTCGAGTATTCAATACTATGATGAACTCCTTACTCCAGTGTGCTGCTATGGTGATTTGTATTCAAGCAAACAAGCGTATAGACGCAGATGTGACATTGAGGGACGAGTTAAAAGTGTATACAGCAGAGGAAGAATGATGCATTAAACTGTAATTCATAAAGCATTACCGTTACAGTATACTAGTGTTGTGTTCCACAATAACTACTTTGATTTTTTAAGCTTATGTTGGCGTACAAATAATGGTGTATCTCGGTAATCGTCTCCTTTGTATTTCCAGACATACCACCCTTAATGAAAATTGATGCTCTGGCAGATGAATAATTAATGGACATTAAATTCCCACCACTTGCATACTTGAGCTGGCTGAAAAGAGTTTCTACTGCACTCCCACTTAGGCGAATAAGATGAATAGTGTAGCCTGGGTGTTGCCTTAGAAATTCCTCGCAAAAGCCAGTGAACCCATAGTACATGTATATAAAGCATAATAAATCCCATGTTTGCCATGACAGGAACATGTGCTCAGATGTTTCAGAAAGGGAATAACCTGTGATGTGTGTATCAGTGTAAATGAATTACAGAGATAGTGTTAACTAAAACATTCACTGGTGTTAATTACCTTCCTCTATTACTTTATCTGCCCATTCTGAGAAGAATCTGAAGCCATCTTTGACCTAGCTTAAGAGAGGACTATTCACAGTCTTGATGAAGCCCTTCTTCTCCAAAATTCCTCTCTCAAACATCTTGTGACAGGTTTAAGGTAGGGCACAACATTCTGAACACTGATGCTATCCAAAGGAGCAGGAGTTAAGTAGCATACTCCTCCAATTCTGTCAGAATATACTCTTGCTATGTGTGCATTGTGGTGTCATCGGCTATTTCGATTGTGCTGTGCTAGTGAGGTCGAGCCAAGGTCGCATGTGCATGGAAAAACAATCCCTTACTGTACGTCTAGCCTGCAACCGCACAACACTTAACTTACATCGCGAAGTACAAGGTGTGATATCATACAAGGAAATCAACTTTAGCTTCTTTTACGAAACGTAAATCCAGTAGTAAGATGCTCCATCGCTCCGCTTCGTGGTGCTTGTATGCTCCTGATGAGGCCTTACCTGTGTATTCGTATATCTAGTCTACTGCTGTAGCTATGCACACAGCTGCAAGGAGTGGATAAACAGTGGACTGGACTACTGGACTGACGTTTGACCTCAAATTTACCTCGGAAAGTGGCAAATTGTGAAGGAATTCTTATCGTGTACCGATTTTTCTAGAAAATCAATCAGGGGAGGGCAAATTGGAATTTCCTAAAATCAAGGGGGGGGGGGAACAACATGTAACAACCTAGTGTACGCTAGTCATACAATACAACCAGCATTGCAAGTAAAGGATGAGACTACTGCAGGGATGGGTGCGAGAGGGGGATATGCCCCTTCCAGCACAAAGCACAGAAGCGTGTAAAACATGGCTTTTCTAGTGCCTATTTGCTTATTACTCCAGCAATTTTGCATGATACATGTTGGTATAGAGTGAACAATTTAGATCACTATTGTGCGGCTCGTGTGACTTCGCTTACCAGACTCCATCTCTTTTGTCGTGAAATGTTGAAAAGATCAGGGAGCCTGGGGATGAGGCTATCTATCGCCGTCTTTCAATTGAAACGTTTTAGAACCCTACCAGCTAACATTTTCTGTACATTCTATACCGTCACATTGCATTGTGACATGGTTCAAGATTCACATGATGGTCATGAATTACACATATGCGCTCCTCGCTGAGCGAGAAAGCCCCTGCACTGAAGTTTTGGTGGGCCAAAGTAAATTTACAGATTATTGTCACAAAGTCTTCAGTTTTGCATGTGGGTGGGCGGTCATTATTCAGATTTCAAGTTAGTAAAGAGAGCTAAACGGCTTATGTTCGAGCTTGAGATCACCTAGGCCCCACCCACTAATAAAAGTAATCGAGGGGTGGGGTTCAAAGTACTGTATATTTACTGTATTGCATCTGAAATCTGAAAAGTTTGGGGAAAATCTGAAAATCCATGCGTTGGTGACAATATAAACTGCAAATTCAGTTTGCCCCGCCTTATCACTATTTTTTACACCCTGAACATACCTAATTGGCCTAGAAGCTTGTCCACAACACCCTTTGGTCCCAATTTCAGTCCACAAGCTTTTCCTAGTTCTTCCGCGACTACTGCTGGCTCATATATCTCATGATACAACACTCCATCAGTGAGGACATTGCAGACTTGCCTTGTCAGCAGTGTTTTTCCGGACCCAGGTGGTCCTAACACTACGTGAAACATAGCCTGGGGCGAGGAAGGTTGGGTACAGCTAGCCTTGTTCCCTCTCGTCTTTATTTTTCCTGCGAGTGAAAAGCGTTGAGACGAGTCTGCAGGTGAGGCTGGGTTGGGCATCGGTTCCGACTTTTCGTTGCGGCACTCCAACGATTTTCATCAGGGACGCTTTTAATTCACGACGCTCAATTGTGTCCTCTTGACGGTGAGATGGCAGCATTGGTTTAGACCCCGATTCTAGTCTAGCTATTATAGGATATTCTAGCTCCCTCTTTGCTCTTCTTCGTAGGTACGGGTTAACGAATGGCACACAGAGTAGTACCACGCCAGCAATGGTTGTTTTGGGGTACTTTTCGAAATACACTGGAATAGCACGAATTCTCCTCCTCATAATATGCATTTTGTAGTTTGAGGCAACGTGTATTTAGAAACAGAGCGCCGAGCAGAACCCTGAAGGTAACCATCAGATTCAGATAGCCTGGCAGCCTGACGTTCGCCTCGAGCTTATTCGAAGTGAAATGAATCTCTTCGTATCTTCTTCACTTTTTCTAAACGTAGTTTGTTGCGTGTTGACGTGGCGCGTGACTCGCTTGTGTATGCGCATGCGTGATACCTTCAAAGTAGGCGTGGTTTGGCATGTCGCGCATAATTCCCACAACATGCTACACTCAGCAAAAAGAATAGGCCATCTAGGAGTCTACTATAAAGAGAACACTGGGACAATGCAGACTCACACTAAGACTGGCAAGAGAGCAGCAACCAGTCCAGTCACTACAGAGCGACTGCGATGACGTCATTTTCGCTTCGCATTCGCGTTTCTCCACAAACTAGCGTAGCGATACTATAAACCAACTGGAAAGGCATCTATTTATACAGAAATTGTGGAAGAGCTGTGACTATGACTCGAGTATGGCACACATTTGTACCAAGATGAGGCTGTTTTACCATGCGGAAGTTTTACATTGGTTTCTATGGGTGATGACGTCACGCGCAGTCGCAGAGGACTCGTCTGACTGCCTATGCTAAGGGTGTTCCTTTTGAGGAGATCAATGTTCACTTGCATGTGAAGCCGGACTGGTTTGTGGAGAAGATCAATCCCTATGGAAATGTGCCTGTAGTTGAGCACGAAGGACATATCATCAGGGAATCACTGATGAACTTTGGTAAGCCAGATGTATAATATACGGTGGCCCTGGAGGTCACGCGTCATGCCAGTGGCTGTCACGTATCACTCCAGTGTTGACTCCTCCTACCGTCGTCACGTCACAGTGCGCTCTCCGTACCGTAACGCCGCCGTGCTGGCCGTGGTTGTCATTCCAGTTCAGTGTCCGTACCGTCGCCTTCCCTACGTTTCTCGGCGGTCATTCCAGTTTAACGTCCGTACCGTCGCTTGCCCAATAACAATCACGCATGCGCGCTTGGATATACTTGGGGGTGTGGTTTGAGATAAAGCGCGGGTCTTGCGTTCATGCGTGATTCATGCCGCGCCAGTTGTCGATCTCAGCGTAGTCTACTAATATTAAATCATTGTCATTGCGTGGATTTACTAGAATCATGTTCGAACATCTCACCAGTGGGATATAAAGTAACACGTATAATATAAACTTTGTCTCACCCAACAGAAACATGGTGAACAGTTTGCAGGTATGCAAGTATCACTGAATATTTTTTATATTGTCTCCAGTACTCCTCTATAAGCCCTGCACAAACAAATGTTGGATTTGTTAGCCATAACAGTTTATTAAGAAACTGGGAGAGCCGAGCTCGAGTAGATAAGGCAATCTAGGATTGTGGCTAGTTATGTTAGCATCTCTATGATCTTCCCTATGTGAAATGTTTTAGACATTGAGTTTGAACTTTGAACATTCATCATGTAGCTAAAGGCATAAAAGGGCCTTTTTTACATGTATTCTTAGAGGAGGTGGGATTGAATCCATAATGTTCAAATAATTTAATTTATTGAAAAATGGCTGTGAAAAACTAGCCTGAATTGGGAGGTACACTGGGGGACTAACAATGTGTACAAATACATAGTAGTTACATGACGTTAATTGGGGTACACGAGATGCATGGTCGATTGCACCCCAATTAATGTCATATACTATAAACTTATTTGTTGGTAGTTGACCTCTGTTCATCACTGGCCTACTTTACACACACACACACACACACACACACACACACACACACACACACACACACACACACAGCACTTACATGACATTAACTGGGGAGCACGAGATGTACTCTGAAGTGCGCCCCAATCATTGTACACATTTGTCACATTACTAGCCCATGACTTTTCATCATCAGGCTGCCCTATGATCACTGTCAACTTGACTGTCTTTCAAACTCACTATCAACTTGTGGATCATTCCTTGAGAGCGCAACACACTGAGGTATCAACAAGATCACAGCAACGCAGATCAAGGCCAACATGCTCGCTTGAGTTTCTGGATTGGCAGTGAGCCTGACGCGCGCATGTTCGAGTGCGCATGCGTGAATTGTGCGCTGCATGACGAGATACGCTACGGACACTTGACTGGAATGACGGCTGCAGGACGGACACCAAGTAAAGCCGGGAAGGCGACGGTACGGACACTGAACTGGAATGACAACCACGGCCAGCACGGCGGCGTTACGGAGAGCGCACTGTGACGTGACGACGGTAGGAGGAGTCAACACTGGAGTGATACGTGACAGCCACTGGCATGACGCGTGACCTCCAGGGCCACCGTAATAATATACACTGGGGCTACTGATCACAGCGATCAGGGGCACTTGAAGCCATGCCACGTACCAGTGTTGTGGTAATTACAGGAGTGAAGTAATCGATTACAATTACGATTACTTCAGTTTAAAGATGCTCAATTGCAATTTCAATTACTAATTACATCTCAAGTTGACAATTACAACAAAAAAAGGACAGAATTGCACACAATTACAGGTTATATCATAAAGCGGTGCAAGAAAGTGAAATTCATGCTTATTTCATTTAGCACTGTATTGCCAGAGAATTAAACATCATGTGATCCCAATGGACTGACCATTTAATTAAGGCACTTTAGCACAGTGAGATAGATGACCAATTACTTCTGCAATTACACTTGCCCAATTACAATTACGATTACAATTATTGAGAATAGTGTAATGATTACAGCTAATTACAATTACAAATTACCATTACCCCAACACTGCCACATACAGGGGGCATTGAGAAGAGGTGGTGGAATCTTGTACTAGAGTACATAAATTGGGGCTGCTAATAAACCATAGCCTACAGCATTGTACATGAAGGAAAGAGTGAATGGCCTGAGATACCAGACCCCTCCCCCCCCCCCCCCCCCCCCCCCCCCCAAGGCTTTCTGGATCTAACAATAATTGCTTAACAACAGCATGAGCAAGGGGTAAGGTGATTGGTCTAGTCTGTATGTCATGGACATTAATCATCACCTCTTTTACCTGATTCATGTGTTCGTTCATTTGTGTAGACTACATATATGAGCTATTTGGTGACAAGTCTCTGTGGCCATCTCAGCCCGATCTCAAGGCACTGATGAGGATCCTCATCACTGACTTTGGAGACAAGGTATATTGCTATGCATGCACATGGACTAGCAGTACAATATTATTAGCTAGGACAAGCTACATGTAGACTAGATTCTATACTTTTCAATGTGGCTTGCATGGACTTGATGTACTCTACTCAAGATAATCATACATGTTCTTGCCTATACAATTCATCCCCATCTCTACAAGTTGCACTGTGACAATTCTGATGAGTCAGCACTAAAAGAACTGGTTGATTTCTTTCAGAAGTTGGAGAGTGCAATTAAGAATCATAAAGAGAAGCTAGGCTATCAATTTATTGGAGATAGAGCAAAGCCTAGTGCTGCAGACTACCTCATATGGCCATGGATTGAGCGAAGCCAGGCATTGAAGATAATCAGTCCTGGTAAGCTACACTGTACCTACAACATAGCACGGACATCGAGATTTGATGGAGGGGAACTGAGTATAGGAGAGTCTGTATCTTCCCCACCACACAGTTTGGGAGTATAGACAAGTGAGAGTGAGTGTTAAATACTCTCATGCCTAGACCCTTTTGTGCACATGAGAAAGGAGTCTGATAAAAAGCATTATTCAGCTTTGGTTCCATGTATCAAGATCTCCGTGAGATTGCAGAATGGTGCTTACATAATCAGCTTTGTTAGATATTGCAATGCTTAGCTACTTGAAGGTGTTCCAGCTCAGGGGTTGAGCAAACAATATTATTGCTGAGGCTACCCACTGTTTGTTAGTCTTATTCTGAAACTAAATTGTATGTAGTTTGACACTCCCTCTCACTGGTATCTGCACCTGTTTTTATGACATTGTACATGACACATGTACACAGCATTCAGTGCAGCTGTTACGGCGGACAAGTTTCCACTAGTTCACGACTACATTTCGCAGATGCTCCAAGATGAAGCAGTGAAGAAGACTGCCTCCCTCCTGAGAAGCATTTGGCCTTCGATTCTATAAGAAGATAAAGGAGAGTGATGGGCAGCATATTGGATGGAAAGGGTGTCACCATCTACAGGCTTAAACAACCTGACTGAACTAAATTATTCAACACTTTTGTTATAGCAATCTGTGTATTGTTTCATAGTAGACTAATAATTAATACAATGTCATTCTGTATTTGGCAGGCTGCCAGGATGCTAGGTTCTCCATCCTTTACCAATGCTGATTACAAAACAACAGCACTGCATGACTGCACAGTCAATACTGATGACTATGTGCTAACTAACAAACAATTACTGGTACTGTATACATTAACAAACAAAATGCTATGAAGCTTATGATCATATGATATACACACAAACCCAATAGAAATCGACAAACTTGTGTATGATGAAGAATGCACCACATGTAATTATTGTAAAGACACTTATACAAGCAGACAAGCACTAGTGGTTATAATCTAGTACACCTAGGGGAACTGAGCTTATACATAACTAATGAATGCAGGCAGAACTAACTAATCAGATGTTATTGAAAAGAAACGTCTAATCCAAAGGTAAAGCCATAATAGAACAAGCTGTGTCTCCTAATCCAGCTTTATTCAATGCTTCCCCTAAGTTTTCCAGTGTGGCAAAGTCAGAGCTCCCTCGACTGTCCCCTGGAGCCCACTGAAGCCACTCTGCTAACATTTCATGCAGGAAACTTTTAGGTGCAGTAGCTAGAAGAAGAGGTCTCACTTGAATGTCTTCTAGTTCACTTGGAAGAAAGCCTAGATATGAACCAATCTCTTTCCATTTGGCACTATGAGTACTCAGGTTTTCTAGCAATCTTGAGTGATTCTTTTCTTCAAGTCTTGTCCTTCTTGCTTTGATTTGCTGACCAGTGACTTGTTTATCTTGCACAGACGCTGCACCTGCATGAGTAACCAGTTCAAGCAAACTGAAGTAATAATTATGTACCATTAGATGGCTAATTTCTGCCATTGCCCACTGCACGTAGCTATAAAATTGATGATGAACTTACCCAAAAGAAAATATTTCAAATGCTCAACTTCTTTTGCATCAAGATATCCTCTTCCACTGACACTAATAACTGATGGCTCTCCATATCTTAATACATCTTTGACTTCACTGATGAAATGAAGTTTATCTTCATCATCACATAATGCTGGATCAACTGAGTTCATCAGATATTCTTGAAGTGTAACTGTTCTACAGAATTCATCTTTGGCTTCTTGAAGTTCTTTAACTATCTTGAAAAGCATCTCAGTGCAGGCACACTTATGTTCTTTCTTGGATTTTGTGATGACAATCATTCCTTTGCTGTTGTTTACCATCTCCACAAAGCAATCAACTCCTTTGTGCATGAGCCAGTGAATCCCATTCTTCCACATAGCACAGCGATGATTATATCTTTTAACTAACATACCTGGTGATTCTTCTGATGATTGGTCATGCCGCATTGGAAGGGAAAAAATGTAAGCCAGTCGAAGAAGGAGGACATGTAAAAATCGAGGAGGAAAATAATCAAATTTCTTTCCACATTTACCATACCAACTAATACTGTAATTAAAGCGGTCAGGAGTTACAATCTTCTGTTTCTCTGTGTTGCACAGAGCGGGAAAATAAAAGAATGACGGATCAGCTGTAACATTCTCTGGGAGTTTCATTGCTAATTTAACTTCAGAGTGGGTGAATTCCTGACAATACTGTAGCTGAACTAGACAATCTGTAGTTATGTATTCGGGAAGAATACTCTTCAAATATTTCTGAGGTAGGATACCCATACTGATATGATTTAGATCTAGTGCTGTTGGTGAAACACTTTGGACCTTAGAGGTTGAAAATAAACGTTGATGTACTTCATTTGTTAGTTTGGATATGTTAAGGAATAACATGCTGTCTTCGAGCTTTTTAGGTTTGCTGATAATCATTAATAGTCCAGGTGAGTGGAGTTCCATCACAATGGGATACAAGGAACTTGCTGTGTTAGGCAAATAAATTCCAGTTTCATTTATGTGTTCTATGAGAGTTTGAAGTGTACATGAAATAACATTTTTGAAATCTTTTTCTAATAGACCAAGTAAAATAGCTGCCTTCATTGTAAGGGAGTAAGGAATTATGCCCTGAATTACCTTAGTTAATGCACCATAAATGCTTCTTGCTGACCTAGGCTTACGACAATCTAATGTGAATACCTCAACAGTGGATTGTGATACACTAGAAAAGCACTCTTGCACAAATTGAGATATAGGCACTATCTTTGCTTCAGGATCAGTAATAAGGTCCACATGACTTCCAATTACAAGCACCTTGTATTTTAAGGTTACTTCTTTTATGTGATAGGATATGAAATTGGACCAATATCCTAGCTCATCACAAATGGCTTCAATGCTTTTAGTGAGATTTGCTACAACTAAGAATATATTTGTACCAAACTTAGATTGCATAATATTTGACACAATTGCTGAGTGTGAGGAGTAATACTCTGGATCTCCAGCGAAGTCATAATAAATAACTCTTCCAATGGCTTTGCTGTGATGAACTGAAGGAATAATCCCACTGGTATGTGGAGGTACTGTTGCTTCTGAAACTGGATTCAATGATGATAAGATTCCATCCCTCTTCAATGCTTTAATAAGAGTGCTCTTGCCAGATTCAACTTTTCCTATAACAAACACTCTTATCAGTTTGTGTCCTCCAGAATTGTATACTTGAGTAGATAAATCTTGAATTAATTTGTAGTCATAATGTATTCTATCACTGTTTTGTTTTAGATAACTTTTTATTTTGTTTTTAGTGATAGAGTCTTTAGCAACATCCAAAACTGATCGACCAGATTTATTTCTGATATAAATGGGAGCATGATAGCTATTAAGTACCATAAGTAAACACTCTTTCTTTGCAAATTTAGCTGATATGTGTTGAGGTGTGTTACCATCTTGATCTGCTGACAGCAAAAGTGTATTGTCATTAAACACCAGCATGTTTACAACATTTAGGTAGCCTTCCTGACAAGCATAGTGAAGTGGTGTTTGGTCAGCATTGTTTCTGCTGTTTACAGGACACTTGTGGTTGGTGATGAGAAGGTTTACTATCTCTTCTTTACCACTCAAAGCAGCAATGTGAAGAGGAGTGTTTCCATTATCATCAACAGATATTGGATCTAGATTGTAGTCTATTATTAGTGTTTCAGCTAATTTCACATGTCCTCTGTCACAAGTCTGGTGTAGTATGGTTTGACCTTGATATCCTTTAATGCTTGGACTACAGCCACACTCAATAAAAAACTTCACAATACTAGCATGTCCGTAAAAAGCTGCTGTGTTAAGTGGTGCATTACCTTTTTTATCACAAATACAAAATTCAGCATTGTGTTCAGACACAAGCAATTTGATAACACTGAGGTGGCCTTTATAGCAAGCACGGTGAAGTGGTGTTTGGTCAGCACTGTTTCTGCTGTTTACAGGATACTTGTGGTTGGTGATGAGAAGGTTTACTATCACTTCTCTACCACTAAAAGCAGCAATGTGAAGAGGAGTGTTTCCATTATCATCAACAGATATTGGATCTAGATTGTAGTCTATTATTAGTGTTTTAGCTAATTTCACATGTCCTCTGTCACAAGTCTGGTGTAGTATGGTTTGACCTTGATATCCTTTAATTCTTGGACTACAGCCACACTCGTCGATCAAAAACTTCACAATACTGGCATGTCCGTAAAGAGCGGCTGTGTTAAGTGGTGCATTACCTTTTTTATCACAAATACTAAAGTCAGCATTGTGTTCAGACACAAGCAACTTGACAACACTGAGGTGGCCTTTATAACAAGCACAGTGAAGTGGTGTTTGGTCAGCACTGTTTCTGCTGTTTACAGGACACTTGTGGTTGGTGATGAGAAGGTTTACTATTTCTTCTTTACCACTCAAAGCAGCAATGTGAAGAGGAGTGTTTCTATCATCATCAATACATTTTGGATTTAGATTGTAGTCTATTATTAGAGTTTTAGCTAATTCCACATGCCCTCCGTCACAAGCATAGTGTAGTATGGTTCGACCTTCATATCCTTTGATTCTTGGACTACAGCCACACTCATCAATCAAAAACTTCACAATACAGGCATGTCCGTAAAGAACTGCTGTGTTAAGTGGTGTACTCTTGTTTTTATCACGAATAATAAGGTCAGCATTGTGTTCAGACAAAAGCAACTTGACAACACTGAGGTGGCCTTTCCAACAAGCACAGTGAAGTGGTGTTTGATCGGCACTGTTTCTGCTGCTTACAGGACACTTGTGGTTGGTGATGAGAAGGTTTACTATCTTTTCTTTACCACTCAAAGCAGCAATGTGAAGAGGAGTGTTTCCATTATCATCAACACACATCGGATCTAGATTGTAGTCTATTATTAGTGTTTCAGCTAATTCCACATGTCCTCCATCACAAGCCTGGTGTAGTATGGTTCGACCTTTATATCCTTGAATATCTGGACTACAACCACACTTATCAATTAAAAACTTTACAATATTAGTATACCCATTAAATGCTGCCTTATTTAGTGGTGCATCATCATATTCGTCATCTCTAGCATAAATATCTGCCTTATGCTCCAATATTAACAATTTCACGATATCAAGGTGCCCACAGCTACATGCAATGTGAAGTGGTGTCTCTTTTGTTTTGTTTTCACAGTTAACAGGACAGCAATAGTCATTGATCAGTGTCTTTGCTACTTGAAGTTGACCACACGAGACAGCTAGATGCAGCAAGTTATGTAACTTAATAGGCTTTAAATCTGACAGTGTACTGTCCAATATCTCTTTAACATTATCCACTTGACCAAGTCTGATTGCCCTGTGAAGCCCACGATCAATATCTGTTATTGAGTCCATTATGTCTCAGTGTGGGATGCAGTAATGGTAGAATAATATTCCACAGTAAGCAGCAGATGCTAGGGTGACTAGTGCACCGACCACTGAGAGCAATTACGAGATAAGCCTTTCTGATGTTATTATAGCTAGTTCTTTAGTACAGTTGAATTCTGTGAATAAACCAATGTATTATAAAAATATTCATATACTGTAACTGTTCATTAATAATTCATACTTAATAAGCACATGCGTATAATGACACATAGCATACAACTGAATGTATGCACTCTTGAGAAAAATGCACGTAACGTTACCACAAATAATCCGAGTTTATGGTATTAGAAAGCCACATCATGTGTGCAGCAACTACGAGTATAGCCGGTAACTAACAACCCCATTAACCCCATCATCTGTGATGGCTGAGCACATTAGCGAGAGGCAACTAATCATACAAGCAGACTGAGACTTTGACTTCCATATACATGTACAGTAATTCCATCACACTTCAGGAATGTTGATTAGGATGTAAATGCACTGTAAAAAATAATAGTTAATTTGACCCATGTTGGTTATGTCAGTTGCACGACTCCATTTTAGCATCATTAAGGACTCAGAATTTCTGCTATCTACTTCACATTCCAAATGGTAAACAGGTTAATAAGCTAATGGCCATTCTCTAGATGAGTGGTTAGGTTTGTGTGCAGATACATGTTTTGGATACCTTACCCAATGATTTGCAACAATTTTGAGTGCAATTGAGATGACCAAAATTGGTCAAAACAACCCTTTCTTTTTTACAGTGTGTGCATGTTCACCACCTGAGCACTAGAACTGAGGCTTGCACAGTCAGGAACAATGCATGACTGAAACTAGGTAGAATGAAACAACGGATGAGCCAAGCTCGATCAATCAGGGCCAACAGTTTACTGCGCAGATAGAAGAAAATGTACACTATATCCTTCTGGTAAAATTCAAAATATTCAAAATCTGTTCTGCTTTTCTTCGTACAGGATCAACCCCGTGGGGCAGTATAAGACCTTTCAACCAGAGAAAGGGCCTGGTATCCACTGTTTGCTCATGCGTCAATTGGACCATGAAAACCAGGTAATTGAGATACTCCTGTAAATAGCTACGTTCTAGTAAACTGTTAGTAACCTAAACTATTTTCTCTGTGAATGATAACTTCGCTTGTACTTCAACCTCTAGTCTGCTCAGATCATAGATTATATAGCAGGCCACAGGGGAAATGGGATTGGAAACTGGCTCACATGACATGAGCAATATAGTTGCACGCAATTGTCCCAGTTTAGATCCACATTAAACTTTAACCCTTTTACTACAAAATTAATCACTTGCAATAGTGGGATTCAGCAGAAGTGTTGCTATGAAGCTGCATGAAATGAAGAGAAAATGAGGAGTATGATAGACCTAAGGAACCAGGTAAGCCGTTAAGAAAGTGGAATCATTCCATCCATGAAAAACTTCTGATGAATAAAGCTTAATATCAACTATATACACATGCAGTTTGTGCATGGTTTGTGTGTGGATCTTGTCACTTTCAGAGCACTAGAGAGTCAGGAATGAGTTTTAAGAGCAACCTAAGGTCTTGTTTTGTTGGGTTTGGTGTAGTCACATGACATTGGTGGGGGGGGGGAGGGTGAAGGTCAGATTTTTGTACCAATTTTACCCTCTTTACTGCCTTTGAAAGAAAGCTTGGAAATTACCTGCATGTATGTGGTTTCTCTGAACATACCGTCAGTTTCGGAGCACTAGAGAGTCAGGGATGAGTCTTAAGAGCAACATAAGGTCTAGTTTTGTTGGGTATGGTGTACATACATGACACTGGGGGTGGAAGTCAGATTTTTATACCAATTTTACCCTCTTTGCTGCCTTTGAAAGGTTGGAAATTACCTGCAGAAGTTCCCCTGAACATACTGCCACTTTCGGTACAGATTAGTTATTCCCTCCAGTAGCCGTTCCATCACATCCTCTTCCACAGCAGCTGAAGCAATGGTCCAGTTAAACTGCACGTCCTCATCGGCTACGACTTTCTTTGTCAAACTTATCTGGAATTCATGATCCATCAGATGAGCTGTACTTGTTTTGAGGTATCTTCTGAGTGAATTTTCAACTGCAACCAAGAGTTGATAAGTTGCCTCACTTATGTAGATCAATCCACCTCTGTCCACACTCCCAGTCCATTCTTCTGACTCCATTGGAACTTCAGTGTTAAAGAACATCAATCGTTTCTTGTAAGAAGGTATCATTTTCTTTTTTTGCTTTAGTACTAAGGGACCTCAGTATGTAGCCAGCATGTAGCCACCTATGTATCTAACTGCATTTTCTTCCTCGTAGTTAAGACATATAGTTACCACTGTGTACTCTCAATCCCTACTGCTTTAGATGAGCAGTGAAAACCTTAGTGGTCACATGTTGATAGAATATTGGTTCCTGACACATGCTATGTTTCTCTAAAACTTTGTTCCACTTCAACTGGAAGGGGGTCTCAGACCTCATCTGGTAAAACAGTGACCACATTTTTTCTCGATCTACCTTGACAGTAGGAGTTGTGAGAATGCTATCATCTAAGACTTTTCTTAACTTGGTGTTAAACCAAGATTCAAACTCTACCTAATCCCATATAGGGTGCTCTAATATTCCCTGGAAGTCGTGTATCATCTTGGGAAATCCCCACTATGTGCGGTATGTGCGTGGATGGCGACATGACATCAATGAATATCATTAATTCAAAGCGGGACATGGAGTGTACAGATTAAAATTTTTGATTCTAATCCCTTTCCCCACTATCTATGCTCAGATACTTGCGTGTATGTCAATTGTTTGGGCATAGATCAGTGAAATGCCAGTGTTCCAGCAATGAATCTACTTGCCCCTCACTCCAGATCCTTTCTTGAGAAAGTTTGTTGACCGTACATTGTTCTAGGAGTACAGGGATCACAATTGGGAAGTAGCGACAGTGTAAAGACATGATCCTAGCTAGACTTGCTAGCTTTGTTAGCTTCGTATGGGCTTCAGAAGATGGGCTACTCAGATCTATGGCTGGCTTGCTGGACTATTCTTGACTCAAAAGCCTGTAAGCCTTGCTTATTTTCATGACACCCAAGTGTGCACTGTATTCTTATACCGTTTAGCTACTCTGTCTATTTTGCCATGTGTGTCCGAAATTGAACAAGTTGATGCATGCACAAATGGTGGATACCAGACCCTTCTCCAGCGTAGCAAGGGGCCTGACTTCGAGTAGATCCCCAGAAATAGCAAGGTACTTGATATATAGGTATGGATCACAGGAGTTGAGCCTAGCTCATGACCACACCTCTAGATCTGCATGTGAGGTGTTTATGTATGCGTATAGCTACCTATAGTAGTAACATTATACGCTTGTACATTTAGCAGTGGATGGGAAACTAAAGTGTCCTTTGGTGTGGCCTATAATGGTAAATACTCAAAAGAGCCTGAGGGCGGTGATGATAAACAGCGAATTACTTTGTATGGCCTAATGTGCTTAGATGCCTAGGTCTGGTGATTTTCATACTAACAACAGACAAGTGCTTGGATGTGTACGGATATATTCAAGGTTGGGGCATCAATTAATATAGCACGAGTGAGGGAAGCGGTATGGGAACAATCAAGACCAGGAAGAGTGGGTGCTTCTATGTGTAACTTTCCTTGCATTACATCTTACTAAATGAGGAAGGTGTGTTATCATATAATACCGGTATCTATGGAAATAAAGGTAATAATGGTACTAGAGGTACTAGGTACCATAGCTACTAGGACTACCACACTTGGACTACTACACTTCCCTCCACTACCTCTAGTACCATTAATACCATTACTACCACAGTTACCAGTGCTACCGTAGCTACTAGGACTACTGCACTTTCCTCCACTACCTCTAGTACCATTAATACCATTACTACCACAGTTACCAGTGCTACCGTAGCTACTAGGACTACTGCACTTTCCTCCACTACCTCTAGTACCATTAATACCATTACTACCACAGTTACCAGTGCTACCATAGCTACATGTACTATGATTACTGCACTTTCCTCCACTACCTCTACTACCATTATTACCATTATTTCCATTGGTACCAGTACTATACAGTAACATACCTTCCTCATTAATATTCATTTAGTATGATGTAATGCAAGGAAAGTTACACATGAAACCACCCGGAAGAGGGGAAGAGTTTACGAAAGTAAGATATATATATCTGTGATTTAACCTTCATGCTGTCGTCATGGTATGGAATTCCAGGCTGTTGTATATAGCAGTACACTGCAAAAACTGGTTGGTCATGTTAACCTAACATGGGTTATCTGAGTTGTACTTGCTTCTAGTCACATGAGAATCAACACAATACTGACAAGAAACCACCAGCATAATAATAATATAGTTTTCATAGTGTTTGATCAATGATCACAATACTGCATTCTATACTTGGCATGATTTTAGTTCCGTTTTTCGCTGGTTGTTTCTTGTCAGTATTGTGTTGACTCTCATGTGACTAGAAGCAAGTGCAACTCAGATAACCCATGTTAGGTTAACATGACCAACCAGTTTTTGCAGTGTACCATGGAAACCCTATTTATGGTGTGTGATTAAATCATCCAAGCAGCATCATCTTAGGGTCAAAGTACAAAAATGTATTGGCCATTTGTCATACTTTCTGTCGTGCTTACTCTGGTATACTTCTTAGTTATTGTGCCCTGCTTCTCTCCGAGGGGGCTGCCTATTACTGCACTCAAAAGTGTATTATTACAGAAAACTGTGCTCTTGTAGGCCAAACTAAGTGCTTTTGCTCTTAAAAATGCATTGCCAGTGTGCCGTGCCACACCAGACAAGTGGTATGTAGCAGTGGAAATGGAACTTGTAAAGTTGACATAGGAGTGGCCAGAATTAATGAGATTCATTAACCACATAATGAGACTCAGTAGTACAGTCATGATACACAATACACTGCCTGGCCCGTGCACATGTTTGCTAAATGGGCATGGGGTGGACGGGAAACTAAAGTCATGTCAACATGTACGAAATATTCAAACCATTGACTCAGCTGTGTCCAAAACCTTTATTTCACCCCAGTGCTTAAAATAGCAAATAGAAAATATTAATTGTTAAACCAATCTAAATTTGTCACAATCTCGATGAAGCAAGCATCCACATGTGACCTTAAACCTTCAAATTGTGCGACACACCCTCTTATTGAGGCATTATCTTAAATGAAAGTAGCCAGAGGAGGTAGGACGGATGGTCACATGACATGGCAATTACCACACGCTAATAAACATTCCAAAGTATACTAGCACAAAAATCTAAGTACGATGGCCCCTATTTCGATGGGATTATAGTGGGATCACAAGGGTTTCAGGTAGCTAGGGCTCTCTGGCAAATAAAGAGCAGTACTAAAAAGTTCCTGCTCTACCAAGGGCTAAACGTATGCAGACCTAGTACAAACAAAACTAACAGCATCAGCATTGCTAAAAACCTAGCTGTGATCCCATCCCAACAGTGTCCTGGTGGCTAAATTTTTGGGCTAATTGGCTATGGAATGTTAAGTAGCACTCCTTAATTGCAGTATCTCGTGTCTCGTGACTATCCATCCTACCTCCTCCGGAAATAGCCAATAAATAATGACCACCTACCCACTTGAAATATGGGAAAAGTGCTGACGATAAACTTTGAATCTACTTTGTGGGGCCTTATACACAGTTGAAAACAGAAAACTGGCTATTATTTGCTTCGAATCACCTACATGTAACACAGCCCATGAGTGCTACAAATCACGAGTTTTTGTTGACCACACCTATAGCTGACCATGTGCACTTTGCTCATACATGTATGCTAAGCAAGAATAGGTAAATGTCATCAACAACTATGTACTGCTGATGTTGCTGTTCCTGCTGCTACTTAGTCTTGTGCCAGGGAAAGGAGTTGGGTGAAACCAAGAGTACATTGGGTGAAACACATATTCAAATTGGTTCCCACATAGGTAAGTGACATGTTGTGATGCGTATGCTCAATAGTATTGTTCGCATAATCATTGTAATTCACGTGCGTATATAGCTAAGCTTCTCACCTCACCCGAGCTTCATCCCAACCTAACCCAAATGTTTAACGATCGCTTGCTGAATGCCCAACGACCAGCTCTTTCTCGATCAGCTCCTAGCTTCATGTTAGCATCACAACCTTTTTCAAACAAAGCCCATGTCATAAGCACCATTCTGCAATCTGATTGGAGTGCCAAGATCTTGGTGCATGGAACCAAAATTGAATATGCCTTTCATCAGACTCTTTTCTCGTGTGCATAAGAGTCTGGGTACTATCTGCTACTATATTATGTTGCCAATGCGGCATGCAACTAGAGAGCTCTAGCTAGTTCTTATAGTAGTACCAGCTAGCCTGGGAGAGGCAATTATCTCCCCCGCATGATACATTATATGAATGACTTTAGCTATAGCAGTTGTTTTTGACTTGTTATGATAGCGTACGTTAGGTTGAATTAGTCTCGTGCCCAGCCTCCATCTATGAGAAGGGGCACACTCTCTACAGTGTGCGCCAATCAGGTTTGAGTAGTCAAGTCACATGATGTAAAGAATGTAATTAACAAACACTGTACAGGGCTTTCCACAAATCACGATCGCGGAACCGATCTAGCAAAAGAATGAGCAAATGAAGATGATCAGAGTAAAATCAACTACATTATACCATTGTTGACTGGTGATGGTAAAACATGACACTGACTGGTTTGTAAATGGTACTCTTGTGTGAGTGGAAGACTTCTATGGCCTCTACTGAGCCTTAAATCAAATAAGCTCATAAAAAAACTCAGACTCTACTTTAATAGGCCATGCCCATGCAGACCATCACTTAACTTGTCTTGCAGAGAACCATGGTCGGACACTTGGGAGAGGGGCCCTGGGGTGGTACGAGCCCCACCCCCTCCGCTACCCCCACCTCCCTCCCCCCCCCCCCCCCGGCGCCAAGAATAAAATAAGGCTAGCTACGCACATAAGTTATTATACGCTGTACACTATGTACTCACCTTCAATATGCCGTAGATTTAAAATCAAAGAACAGCAAGAACAGGCTGAACAGCCTACCCCAGGCTAGTATGTTTATCCAGAAAGAATTAAACGCTGCGGAGGGAGTGCCCAGGGCTAGGGGGAGGCAGCGAGATCTCATGACCTCTCGCAGAGCCGGCCGGCCAGCCGTGGCGCCATGGGTGTCCGCACGGCGCATTGCGCAGGGCGCTGTACTTTATCATGTGCACGTATGTGCACTTGCGCATGCGTGATGTCGGTGTGCGACCTTTACCATCAACGTAAGTTGTGTATTGTCACCACCACCAAAAATCGCTGTGCCGCGGTGGAGGAGGGCGATTGTATATCCCCCGGGGAATATACACAATTTATGGCGTAATACAATCACCAGACCAAGGACACTATGTAATAATAAGATTGGCATATCTGTAGGTAAGAAAACTTAATTGGATGTTTCAGAGGCATAATTATTTAGGGTTGCTTCTGTAGGATAATTTCAAAGCATTTGACCTTACAAAGAATAATTACCAGACGGTTCCATAGGGAACATAATGGCATCTTATCCACTGGATATGAGACCGACTAATCGTACATATTGTATCTGTTCTATTGAGGAACTGAGAAGAGCAGTCCGTCTAAATGTAGCCCTTGGAGCGTTTGTTGGGTTACTTTTATTTACCCTAATGATAGTGACCTTTGGATGGGTGAAAACTTACTTGGTGTTGAGAGGGAGATCTAGAGGAGAAATAAGAAGAAATCTGCATCAAGTCACTGACAGGTACGTGAAATAATATCTTAGAGTGTATATAGTAATTATAGCCATTGCAAAGTGTATGAGATGGCTGTAATTTCCATAGAAATCATCCAATTAATATGGAAGATGATATCAGTGGCAATCAGACGCAGAAAGACGTATACAAATCATTAGCAGATCCCTAAGACCACAATAATAAAATCATCATTAGCCACTAATAATGAATTGTCAAAGAACTCAAAAACACTGTAGAGACTAAGGTTCATTGGAGATTTATGTTAACTAAATGTTAAGTGAGCTGTCTTTTATACACACCACATTGATCAATTTGACATAAATTTAAGGTTAATCTTGTATGCATGTAAAATTTTTATCAGTATTCTGATTAGCTACGTAGCTGTGTAAGGGCCTCGAATACTTGATACCAAAATGATATATCTGACAATATAATATATTATGTACTGTAATGACAAAGAAGGTGCAATAAGTTGTGACTGTGTGAGTAGCTATTTGTAATCAAAGTGCGAAATATTTATCAATTTAAACGTTAGGTGATAATTGTTAATTTTGACAAAAAATACACATGGACTGACAATTCCAAAGCAAAGTACACACCTGTAGCTATAGCTGTTTACAAAATATTGATAAAACTGAGCTTTCGACATTTAATTAAATAGTCTGATTCAAATGACGTGTGAGAATCATTTCAGTAAGACTCGGTCAGAAATGACAGATTCTGAGGTGAATTGTGTTTGATGAAGAGCCAGGAGAGACAAATACAATGAGTGCCATGGTGACAGTTGTGCTCTTTTCTGATTCAGAGTATGATACGAAGACTAAAGACGCATGTCCCTTGGCATGATTCTTCTTGGTCAGTCTGACAGTCTAAACCCAGAAGTAACTTGCACCTACTTGGTGTTTCAGTATTCTGCTGCTTGTTATTCCAAATTACCAGTACTGATGAAGATGCAATACATGACATTGAATCACTATAGACCAAACAGTAACATGTAATTAGCTGTGGTCAGAACTTGACAGGGGCAGATGAACTTCACAGGTGGCGTGCACGATGGGGCAGATCCACAAAATTAATATCATATCTTGGTCAATAATTTAGACCCAGTAGTCTTGAAGGAAACAATCTAGTTAAAGCAGAACTTGTCCTCTGAGTCAATGGATCGTAAGCAGTAGTTGTCTAGCTAGATATTGTGAAGCCCTTAATAGTAGCTGAAGTGTGATTATATCAGACATTAGACTACAAAACTAGCTATTAAAGTAAACAGCCCTAAGAATGACTAAAGCATCTAGTCGAAACGTCAGCAAGACTTTTCGTCGTATATCAATCATTATGAAAGAATCTTAATTGTTTTCAATATGGTTGTAACTAGCTGACTACAAGATTGATATCCATATGTATAAAAATGTGCTTTTGAAATGTGGTATATCATATGAAGCGTGAGAAGCATCTATGAGCAACTGGTAGTCAAACATGACAAACCCCAATATCAACTGCATTGAAGAGATTCTCCACTGTGACAAAGAGTGTGACAAATGGAGCTTGGAGAGACAAATGCAAGAAGTGGCAAGAAGATGGCAATTCTATACTGAGTTAGAAGATCGAGAAGTTTCCTTTAAACCACTTCCCAATAATGTGATAGTTGCAGTTCCTCCTAAGTGTGGCACAACATGGCTGTTGCATATCTGCCACCAGATACGCATGCATGGAGCAGAACCTGACTTTGAGTACCAGACAAACATTGTAACCTGGATAGAGTTGGCAGAAAAAGCATTCAACTTGGATCCAGCCACCATGCCACAGCCAGCAAGTCCACGCATACTAGCTACTCATCTCCCGTACCCCTTAGTTCCTAAGGGAGGCAAGATCATCTACTGCTTTAGAGAGCAGAAAGATGTGATTGTGTCTGCGCACTACTACCTTGATTCGTTTTTCTCGCTAAAGGGAAGAGTTTCACTGTCCAATATGGCTCTGGCTCTCATACAAGTGGTTGAAAACAATCTGAACAACCTTCTGTTGTGGTGGGAGCATCGCCATGATGATGATATACTGCTGTTCTTTTTTGAAGACCTGCTGGAAGACCATGCTGGGTGTGTGCATCAGATTGCCAAGTTCATAGGAGTGGATTGTGATGGAGATATACTTGCTCGAGTGGTTCATACCACAACCCACACAGAAATGGCACGTCACCACAGAAAATTTGATTCACCGGTTGCTATAGAAATTGCAAAGAAAGCTGGGGAGTCCTTGCCACCAGAAATTGAGCGTGTCGAAAGGGTCCGTAAAAATGGTGGAAGATCAGGTGATGGTCAGCAGCTTCCTGCTGACATTCAACAGCGTGTGGACAAACTGTGGCTGGATATCATAACTCCCAAGCTAGGATTCAGCAACCTACAAGAAATGCGTGAAGCTTGGCATAAGGAACAGCTACTCACCAGAGAGGAGCTAGGTCACGCATGAATTTTATCCATGACATTATTAGGTTGTGTAACTATTAGCACATGCTTGTATAGCTGAACACTTCATGATATAGTAATTACAAGTAATCCCCACCACCTCAGCATCTGTTGTAAATCTATAAAATGCATTTGCCTTATTAGGTTACGGGATAGTGTTCCGCCCACGCATGGTCAAAGTCTACATGAATAATGAATGAGATATTTATATTCCAGTCTGTGTGCTTGCTCTTCATACAATTTAAGTACAGTTAAGTAGCTCTCCTGCCGTTTCCCCAGTAGGCCACAAAAACGAAAAGCCAACTAGCTACCATCAGTCTCTATGGCGCGGGTAAGTATGGCAAATTTCTGCGTCAGTTTTTGCCAAGGTCAACAGTCTATACTCAACAACATACGATAGCTTAGCCTCGTCCCCAGGCCACTCCCAATTTTTCAATGTTTCAGCGTGTAACATTGAAAAATTGGGAGTGGCCTGGGGGACGAGGCTAACGATAGCTTACGAGTCTCTCCAGGGCCAGATTGTGGGTTTTAGCCCCGTCAAGTAACACGAAGAGAAAGCGAACATAAAAACTTGCCGAGCAGCTGCCATGTGACTCGCTAATGGCGACCCTCGAGCACAAAAACCTTGTCTGACAGTTCACAGTCCTCGAGTTTTCGAAAAAGCGCCACATCTGGTCCTGCTCCGGTCGATGGACGTGCTATCGTGAACGATAGTCAAGTCGGTTCGTCTGAGTCTGTGGAAACTTGACCTTTGCTTGAACCTGGAAATGGTCGTTTTCTTCGCGTTTCTGATTAGATTACATAAGCGCATACGGGAATAATATTGGTGCGCAATCATTTATAAATCGTGCGTTCAAGACTATCCCGTAACCTTAATACCGCTACTTTGTTGGTTGTGTTGCATTGCACAATAATTACTACCTACAGTGTCTGTGTCTGATTGTGACAAGCTAGAGTACTGCTTCAGGAATTGAACAGAAGTTGTACTAGTCTTAGTCTACTAATACTTATGCTTACTATATAGCTTGTCCAGCATTAATTTTTTCGCGATTTAATAACCTCGTAAATTCTCGTGCATGGGCGGAACACACGTAAATCGCGACTATTTCTTCCCGCGAACATTTCTCCGTCGACTGTGAAGCTGCACGTCTACATCTTGTACAAGATCCACAAGTAAAATGAGACACATCACATGTCATAATGATTGAGGAACCTCAAGTGTGCCACGGTATTACTAGTTTAGCCATATTTATAACATTATTTGCTACTGGCTATCAGTTATGATCAGAATGACAGACTCCAAGATGAACAGTATTTGCAAGGACGAGTGGAGCCCAGAAAGACAAATGCAAGAAGTAGCAAGAAGATGGGAACTCTACAGGGGGATAGAAAATCATCAAGAAGTATCTTTCAAACCTCTTCCAGATGATGTGATCGTTGCTGTTCCTCCTAAGTGTGGCACAACATGGCTGTTGCACATCTGCCACCAGATACGCATGCAAGGAGCAGAGCCTGACTTTGAACATCAGACAAGTGTCATCGCCTGGATAGAGTTGGCAGAAAGAGCATACAACGTTGATCCAGCCACAATGCCACAGCCAGCAAGTCCACGCATACTAGCTACACATCTCCAGTATCCGCTTGTTCCTAAGGGAGGAAAAATCATCTACTGCTTCAGAGATCAGAAAGATGCTCTTGTATCAGCATACCATTACCTCAATTCATTTTTCTCGCTAAAGGGAAGAGTCACACTGCCTAATTTAGCTCTGTCTGTCATGCAACAAGTTGAGAAAAATCTAAATGACCTTCCACTATGGTGGGAGCATCGTCATGATGACAACATATTACTGGTCTTTTTTAAGGACCTGCTGGAAGACCATGCTGGGTGTGTGCGTAGGATTGCCAAGTTCATTGGAGTGGATTGTGATGAAGATACACTTGCCCTAGTGGTTCACACTACAACCCATGCAGAGATGGCACGTCACCATAAAAAATTCGATTCAGGTATAGTTTCAACTGAAATTGCACAAAAGGCTGGGGACACCCTGCTGCCAGAAAATGAACGAGTTGGAAGGGTGCGCAAGAGTGGTGGAAAGTCTGGTGATGGACAACAGCTTCCTGCTGAAATTCAACAGCGTGTAGACCAATTGTGGCTAGAAATTGTTACTCCTAAGCTTGGATTTGGCAATCTACATGAAATGCATGAAGCTTGGCACAAGGAACAGTTACTTGCCAGAGAGGAGCAAGTTCACGCTTGAATTTCAATACTACGTAACACATACGTAACACTGTATAGCTGAACACTTTGTGCATGCATTATTAAATATTAAGTAACTGTGATCATCTATTGTGCAGTAACACAATCCATGGTAGTAAACTGTTCCCTTTACAACATCAAGGAAGTATCAGTAAACACTAGCATTATTAAAACAGTTCTGTTCCTCGAAGCAGTAGGTTACTCTTTACAGGCACATGGAGCTTCACACAACCAGTTTGTAGAACACTTAATTATACAAGTAACCATCACCATCTTAACATTTGTGGTAAACCTAAATGCATTTGCAGTAAAGATACACTTGCCCAAGTGGTTCATATGTAAATACCTGTACATGTGGTTTTGTAATTTTAGACACTTTAGCTTATTTACTGCAGCTTCGTGTAGGATGAGGGGCATGCATACCCAGTAGTTGAACTTCAACAGCAGATCAGCTATACATGAAGGAGCACTAGAGGTTGCTCACACATCATGACATGTGCATAGGTGGGGGCACCAGGGGCACACTTCCAGAGCCATGCTTGTCAATAGGATTCAGCATCTGAATTTCATGAATGAGTATGTGCTCTATTGACGACTCATGGAAGTGCAGGAGTACAATTAATGGGGAAATGGGTATGGTCTTAAATTTGCACACCCACAGATGTCTAGCGTAATTTCATTTTTTTTTCAATCCTCTAACTTTAAGTGCCACTGAGTATATTGTCAGAATCAAAGAACTGTTGAAGAGACAATTGGTACAAGCCATCACATGAATCTATAAATAAGACATATAGCTATCTTTAGGAATCTGTGATCTACTCATAGACACAAATAGTAGACGCTTTTTATTGTGGACAATACATTACTGTTATTACATTAAATAGGCTGTAGAGATACTCTATGTGAGAGGAGATGGGATCTTTTACAGACAACTAGCTTGTCCAAGCTCCATGCAGTCTGGAAATGCTCTTCAACAGCTGATCTCAGAAAATAATGCCAAGGCCAATGGTGCCTCTACCTATGATAGGCTACTTGATACAAGCGGTTCGTACTCAGTCATCTCTAGGTGCTTTGGTAGGGATACTGTCATTGGCACTAATAGCTGTGAGTGTTGGGTGGGGGGTGGAGATTGACGGAAAAGAAGAAAGAATCAAGACAGAGCTCAAATCAATTCAGGTGAGATTTGTATGCATAGTGGTACTCGATAGCTAATTAGATCTATCAGTGATGGTCTTTTCTCTGCAGGAATCCTGTATTTGGGCTCATCTATAATCCTGTGTACAATAATCAGAGAATTGAAGCACTGCTTCTGGTGGTCAGCTTGAAGACTCACACAACCATGGGCAAATGAGATTGTATCATCTGCTAATTATTATAACTTGTTAGCACTGTCTAAGTTGAGTATACACACAACGTTACGTTACAACTGTATGAATGCACGATATCTACAGCAGGCCTCAAGCAAATTATAATAGTGGCAAATAATGGTCACATAAATAAATGCTGGAGAACTCCTGCTGTCAGAATTTGTAAATACAAATAATATTATGCTAGGATAGGACTTGCTCCTGGCTTGCCCAATTACTATAGCCACGAAGAACAAAGAAAACATACAAATACGAATAGAGGCTACAACTTTAAACACACACACACACACACACACACACACACACACATGACACACACAAACACACATAGAACAAATTGATAGACTTATATTTTGGGAATGAATACAGGTCCAAATTTCTTCACAGTGTGGACATCTCGTTTTACCCATTTGAGTCCTAATCTTTCCTGGACACTGTGATCTTTAATTTCAATAGTTGCTACTTGAATATCCTCAACAACTTTTTTAACAGCTGATAGTAAATTCTCAGCATTATCTACCAAAATAGCATCACCTGCAAAGATCATGTACACAGTATGAAGTATACAGCACGTAGGTTGTTTCTATCTTTCAGTGCACTTTCCTTATACATGTACCGTGTTTCTTATCATCCGTGCATGCATTAGTGTAGGCCTCATTAGTTTGCCAAAAGCTTACCCCAACATGCATTGTATCTACTACATCACTTATTCAAGTGTCTAGATCCAGGCCCGTACCCAGACTTCGAGCTGGGGGGGGGGGGGGTTCTTTTATGGTGAGGTGGGCCTCCTAGGGGGTCTGGGGGTATGCTCCCCCAGCTTTGAAAATTTATTAAATTCTACTTCTGTAAGATTGCATCTGGTGGCATCTGGAGGTAGCTTTTGAGATACTGATACATGCAGGATTTCTTGCAAACAGTAGAGTGATGATGTTCTTCATGCTTGTTGATTGTGCATACAACATTGTACATAGATTTGTCTGGTGTTGGTTATGTGGAACATCACAGTTTACATAAAGTAACCACTCCACTAGTAGTGCAGCTAAGTAGGTGGTTGTGCTCAAATTGGCTGTGAATATCATTAACGATTGTTGTTAGCATGTCTATAGTGCAGCTCTCTGGTGGACCTCAACAGCCAAGCTGGGGGGGTTCGTTCGAACCCCCCGAACCCCCCCTGGGTACGGGCCTGAGATCTGTCACTTTGAATTCCTAATCATAGGTCAAGGTTCCTTATTACACCTACAAGTACAACATGCAGCATGTAGAGGACCTATACCTTACTTTATTGCTAGTAAAATAGAGATTTAGTTATTGTTTACCTTGCTCTTCATGAGAAGGCTCCATAACCTTCATAAGTAACTTGAACTGCTTACAAATTGGCTCTATTTTTGGAAGGTTCTCTTGTTGTAGAGCCTGTATGGGCAAACATGATGTGACTATATGCTCTACATAGGAGACAGTCAATACCTTTTTTAGAGTTTTCTCTGTACATGCTTCTGCTACTTCATCTCCTAAGGTAATTAGTTTTTCACTTTCACAAACAATGCTACCAGCAAGTGTAGCAAAATCTCCTCTAAATTTCTCTGTAACTTGACAATCATCTCTGGAATTTAAATTCAAATACCACAATAATGAAGCACTTTGGTGCAAAACCCTCGGCGCAAGTGCACTGAACAATCAATTACACATCCAAGTTTGCAAGTAATACCCGGTATTAGACTAAAGTATTAAAGCTCTAGCTTAGCTGAGTCAATTCAACTATGGATGGAGCACATCAGCAACTATGTGAAGCCAGAGAATATCTAGTAACCACAAGAATGCACATTGCACGTGCATGTGCCACTAGTGCCAAGTCAGCAGTTACAATGTACGGCACAATGCTGAAAGCCAAGAAGCTTGCAAGTTAGTTAGCTCTGATGAGTGATGAATTGGTCATATTATGGGAGCTATCGCTATAGACATGCACACTCTTTGCGTTGAAAAGAAGTTATTGCTGTCTCTTTTGTCCATCAAGAGGTCATTGGGGTGCAAGGAAGGCAGTGGTGACTGGCAAATGATGCCACAACTCTTGAACAAAGCGTTTTCAGTGAAAGCCACACGATAAAAACCTTGAAAACACCATAAAGAACTCTATGATACCTTGTTTTCGACGTATAAACGAGGTATGTAGCAGATTTCGTGGTAACAGACAGATACACACACACAGAATGACTACTGTACCCCCTGCGCATGCACCGAGGGTTAATTAGTGTCAAACATATCCGGCTTAGATTTATTTATAATTTTTACCTCACATGGACAGCCATTTGTTCAGTACAGTTAGCTATCTTCTTAGCCATCTCTGTAACAACATTACTCTCCCACTGATTTAACGATGTGTTGAGTTGACGAACAGCAACCTATTGCCATATTAAATTTCAGTGACCATGAGATGAATATGATACCAATATTTATAACATACAGCAATAGCTTGTTTGGCTGTAAGAGATTTCTTTTTTGGTGGTAGTGGAGGTTTCTTCCTTGGAATGGGTGTTGGTGCTTTCTTTCTAGGTAGAGGTACTAGGGCTCTTTTCCTTGGGGAAGGAACTGGAGGCTTCTTCTTGTGTGGATGAACTGGGGATCCTGACTGAGCCACCTACACATGCAGTGTTACAAAATCAAATGTATTAATTCTCTATTGGATGTGGGTGGGAGGAGGGTGCTTTTTCCTACGTGACCTCCTGCAAGGGCTAAGCTCTATATAAATAATACATAGTTGTTCTAAGTCAATATCACCTGATCTAGAAGTTCAAACAGAGGCAAAATGTGCCCAGAATGGACAAACAGATGCAAGTCATATACATGTATAGGTGATCATTTTTGAGACTAGTGTTTATTGGAATGCACAGAAACAGATAACTAAAGTCTGAGTTGGAGTGGCCTGTACAGAATGTAGCTATACACAGGTACAGGGTATGTATAAGTATGCACACTGAGATTGTATATTATAGTCATTAGCACATACATAAGTTGGCTACTCACACTTTTCTGTGATGAATGAACAGTTGGCTCTATTAAAATGGAGAAGAAACATATCATTACACATTAGCTATGAGGATAAGAAGGAAAGTAGTGACATACCTAAGAGTACTCTAATCTCAATTGACTGTAAAGCTGCTGTTAAGCTCTTCCAACATGGTGAAGGTTTGTTGCTCCTAAGCCATTTAGTCAGCATCTCAAAGTAACAGTCATCTGTGCGACGATTATCCATTTCAATCACTTCGAGGGTGGTAGCATCAATTTCCACAGCCATTCCAATTCTTCGCCACTTGTGGCGAGCTGGCCAAAGATGCTCGTGCACAGCACGGATATCTTTAGGTTTAAGAACAGCTGTTGAATCCACTGTAAAGAAATAAGGTAATGTTAGACTAATTTTGGGAGGCATTTAAATTGCAAAATGGCTACTATTATTAAAACTTTGGTGAGATTCAAGCTCACAGGCACGCAAGCATTAACTAAGATCCTATAAACTTATCACGACTGTATAATATGATAGTAGCTAGATACAATATTATACTTTTCTTACATGATGGAAGATAGACTATGATCTCAGGTTCTTTAGCTAGTGCTTTTTGTCCTTCGCCCCCAGAATTTGATTCAAGAACCGAAGAAGTTGTAACATCTTCCTTAGACATTTTTTTAGTAATATGCTTCATTATAGGGGCTTTCTTCGGCTGCATAAGTGTACATAAATTCTGTCACTTAGTATACCATAAATCTGATCATGTTAATCGCAATTAATATGATAATCATCAATAAAACTAGCTCAACTATGTTTATCTTAAAATTACCTTTATGAGATTCATTTTGTGTGCCTTGACTTCTCCATGCTCGATTGACAGCTTACCAAGGACAGCTCCATCAACAATTAGAGTACTTGAATCTAGTGCAATGTTGAAATCCGCTCGAGCACTAAAGTCTCCAGACAGTTCAACTTCTTCACTAAATTTCTTCATTTCACTGCTGCTACAATATTCAGCTAATTCTATGGTTAGCTTTAGAATAGATCCCTTGATTGTCATTGGTGTTTTCTCACTGTCATAGAGCATATAATTGTAATTCTTCGGGATTTCATGAAATTCTTGAAGGGGGTGCAAAAGAGCTGCAATACTGAAGTTTAAAAGATTTCCGATTACTGTTTCGCTAGACATGAATACTTGGCATCTTCCAGAAAAAGTTTTCAGAAATTTCTTTGCGATACACTTGCGAAATTCATGAATGGGACCTTGAATTGCCTTTTTGATTTTCTTTGGAATATTAAGCCACACAGCTTTTCTGTTCGAAAAATGTGTGAAATACACAATTCCCATGTATTCATTGCCTTCTTTTACGATTTCATATTCACCTTCTGGAATGACTGACCAATTAATGGCTTCACTATCCAAGGGATCATTGGAGTGTAAAAATTGCAATTTAGCATTACTGTACATTTCTGTGATTTGGGCATAATCTGGAATTGGGATTTTGATTGGTACTCTTTCCTTGAATTGTAGGCCATGTGGTTCAAGAGTGATGCAAGCAGTGGCATCAATTGATTCTTCACAAAGTAAAGGGTGGTCAAAATTTGCTGTGATTTTTACCTCCGTTTCAGATTCGGTCTTAATACTAGAGGGAGGTATTACAACTTTAACATTCGGAACTTCTGAAAGTGTGAGCTCAACTGGCTCTTGGTGCTTTTTATTTGGAGTAACCTTGATAGAATTGGTTGGGGTGGGAAGACGAGCAATTACTGTGAAAAGACTAAAGTGAGTTGTATTAAACACAATTCGATCTTGTACCACCTCAAAGTCGTCAGGATTCAGATCCTGCCATCGTGGGGGTTGTGAAGGGTGAGTATTACTGAACATAGGAATGGGCTTATTCTCGCTACCATGAAGCTCAGTCACTTTCAACAACTCTATCACAGCTTGCTTATCAGGATTAAACACCTTTGTATCAGATGAAATACGCACAATTGGTGTTAGCAGGAATTCTTTTGCTAATAGTTTGGGATGCAACGTTATATCATCCACACTCTCAACAGCAACACTGATTGGTCTGTCACTTGGCATCTGAACAATACAAACTGAACTTTGAACTGCGCAGATATATCCCTCCCTAGGTATTATGGGTAGCAGATGACTGCAATCCTTGTCTAGAGAACTAGCATTAATCTTTTCGATTTCTCTCTTCAAAAAGTTGACGATATTTTGGTGATCACTTGCAAGAGCTAGATCTAGTGGTGATTCATTCTTCTTGTTTCTAGAGTCAATAGGACACTTGCACTTGGTAATAAGAAGGTTTACCACTTCTTCATTGCCCTTCAAAACAGCAAGATGGAGAGGTGTGTTTCCATTATCATCTGCCATTGGATCTAAATCGTAGTTGGTCATCAGTTTTTTTGCCAGTGGAGCATATTGTACTTCACTGCAGACAATGTGCAGTATGGTTCTGCCTTCAAATCCTTTGGTATTTGCATTACAGCCAAATTCTTTAATTAAACGGTTTATAGTGGTAGCACATCCACCCATTGCTGCCATGTGTAGTGGGGTATTGTTTTGCTTGTCACGGGCTTTTACATCAGCTTTATATACAGACATAAGCTTTCTAGCAGCTAAGCTATTTTTGCAACATGCAATATGAAGTGGAGTTTGACCGTTGTTGTTTCTACAATCAACAGAACACTTGTATTTAGTGACCAGGAGATTGACAACTCTGACGTATTTTCCCATAGCTGCTGTGTGGAGGCAAGTATTTCCACTACTATCAACAGATAATGGATCTAGATTGTAGCATGTTATCAGTGATTCTGCTAAATCAACACTTCCAGAAATGCAAGCTTGGTGCAGTAAAGTTCTGCCATCATATCCTTTAATGTTTGGATCATAGCCAAATTCATCAATCAAGCATTTCACAACTTCAGTATTTCCCTTTAAGGCTGCTGCCATTATTGGTGTATTTTTATCTTTATCCCGAGCATACAAGTCTGCTTTGTACTCAGAAATTAGCATTGTGACAACACCTAGATCACCTCTGCTACAAGCATAATGAAGTGGTGTTTGGTTACTGTTATTTCTACGGTCAACAGGACAGTTGAATTTGGAAATCAGCAATTTCACTACTTCTTTCTTACCATACAACGCAGCTGTATGGAGAGGAATATTTCCATATTCATCAACTGACGAGGGATCCAGATTATAGTGTGTAATCATTGTTTTTGCTAGCTCAACATGTCCTTTACTGCAAGCATCATGCAGAATCTTTGTAGCTTCACCTTCTTTAATGTCAGTGTTGTACTCATCAATCAAACACTTAACAACGCTAGAATGACCATGCAACACTGCTAGGCTTAGTGGTGTCCTCTTATAATAATCATCACGTTTGCTCACATCAGCCTTATGCTCAGATACAAGCATCTTTACTAAGTCACAGTGGCCTCCACTACAAGCCTTGTGGAGTAATGTTTCATTATCACCGTTTCCACAGTCAACTGGGCAATTGTACTTAGTGATGAGAAGATTTACCAATTCTTGTTGGCCATAGAGAGCAGCAACATGAATGGGAGTTTCTCCATCATCATCACTGATCAAGAGTGGATCAAGACTGTATCGTGTTAGTAGAGTTTCTACTAACTCCATATGTCCTTCACTACAGGCACAGTGTAGTATGGTTTTATTTCCATAATATGTTATGTTTGGACTACAGCCAAACTCATCAATCAAACATTTTACAACATTAGTATGCCCATTTGAAGCTGCTTGAGTTAGTGGGGTACTCTTATCAATAGAGTGGGCATTCAAGTCTGCATTGTGCTGTGATATAAGGATCCGCACAGCGTTGAGATTTCCTTTCTGACAGGCATAGTGAAGGGGAGTTTCATTGTTGCTGTTTTTACAATCAACAGGACACTTGTGTTTGGTAATGAGAAGATTTAGCATTTCCTGACCACCAAACATGGCAGCAAAGTGGAGAGGAGTATCTCCCTTTTCGGTAGCAGATGTTGGGTCTAAATCGTAGTGTGCTAGCGAATATTCTGCCAGCTTAATGTGTCCTACAGCACAAGCCATGTGTAGTATGGTTCTACCTTCAAATGCTTGCTTAGGATTACAGTTAAACTCATCAACCAAACATTTTACAATTTCAGTATGGCCATATATGGCTGCCTCACCTAGTGGTGTATAATTATCACTATTGAGGGCATTCATATCTGCATTGTATTGAGATATGAGTATTCTCACAGCAACTATGTGGCCTTGTTTGCAAGCATAATGAAGTGGTGTGTCATTACTGTCGTTTTTAATGTTAACAGGACACTTGTACTGAGCAATGAATAGTTTTAACATTTCCTCACTACCATTAAAGGCAGCTATGTGTAAACAAGTATTTCCATTATCACCAATAGCCAATGGGCTTAAATTGTAGTGTGTCACCAGCTTTTCTGCTAGCTCTTTATGCCCTGAATTGCAAGCATGATGAAGTAAACTCCAACCATTAAATCCTTTGACGTTTGGACTACTCTTAAATTCATCAATCAAGCACGACACAACACTATCATGCCCATTCGAGACAGCCTTGCTTAAAGGTGTGTCGTTATTCTCATCGTGGGCAAGCAAGTTTGCTTTGTAATCGGCCACAAGCATTCTGACAACATTAAGATCACCAGTTTTACAGGCAATATGAAGTGGTGTTTCTTGTGACTCATTTGTGCAGTCAACAGGACATTTGAATTTTGTGAGCAGCAGTTGTACTACTTCAATTTCATTGTAGGAGAGAGCATAGTGTAGGAGGCCACCTAAGTCAACAGTTGAGTATCTTTCTTCGACGAATTTGCTGACTCGTTCGACTCGCCCTAATCTGATCGCTAAACGAAAACTGTAACTGTCACCTTCACCAAATATTGAGTCTTTCGCAACCATCCATGCCATCTCTTATGTGTTAATTTCAATGTGGGTTATCGACACTAGAGAAGACAATACTAGTATATGCACGTGTAGTTGTTCACTGGAATGTGCATGGGTTCAGTTCAACCGTTGATGTGATAATTATTTCTCTGTCATTGATTTAATTAGCACGTACAAGTAACAAGCTGCTGCTCCAATTTCAGGTTGTGTCTGCACACATAGATAATATAGCGTAAATCACAAATGTAAAACTTTCAATGTCTCCTTGCCGCATTAGTGTTAGCATTTCGCAATAAGTTTCCAAACGCTACTATTACAATGACCACCATGCATAGATATAAGACTATCTTAATTGTTGTAACACGACTATACAGTAAAGATACATAGACGTAGGTTTGATTCAAGTCATGAGCATACTTTTGTTTGATTCAAGTCATGAGCATGTTATTGTACTACAGTTTCAGGTACACAGATCTGAAAGGCCTTGCGTATATGCACCTAGGTCTAGTACGGTACGTAGATGGGGCAAACTTTGGGTTAGTATTAATGCTGTATGATAAGAACATAGAGATAGTTCTTGAGAACATTTTGTCCTTTGATCGCCTTGTTTCTCATCCACCACCTTCATCATGCATGCATGCATGCTAGGATCTGGCACCCAGACTATGGTAATCCACGTTGTCATCCCTTGTTCTCATGTATACGCAGCTAGCTAGCTAGCTTGACAGTGTTACTGAGTAACTACAATAATGCTGCTGTGTGTGCCGTTGAATGCTAGAGCTATCTATTTTATCTCTCCGTTCTTCTATGATAGTCTGAGTTGTCTCACAATGATCATTCATGCCTGTGTATCCAGAGCTTGACATGGCCAGCTAACAACAATACAAGAAGATCTGCTACTGAGAACTGCAAGTGTACACTACGTAACGAATAATATTAGCATTTCTAAGTAATGGATATAATTGCAAACTGAGATGCGATACAGGATTAGTTGCCTCGCGCTAAGGCTCTCAGTAATTTTGATACTGACAAAGTCATTACCATAACAAGAAAAACATGGGCATTAGTGGGTGAGCATCAATGAATTTTACCCTACCACTTTAGCTTTATACTGTATAGCTGGAAATATTGGCGAGAATTATATTTTGGCAGTTGGGTCCAAAATGGCCAATGCAAAGATATTGGCTGATTTTAATTTGGTGGTTTGGTACGGGATCGTCATACATATATATGCAAGGAAGAAATTTTGGTGGATTTTAATTTGGCAGTTGCAAAGGCAGACCACCAAACCACCAAATTTTCCGGCTATACAGCACTTCAGGTGTAGTGTTTGTTGATGTGAGTATTAGCAGGTATTAGCAAATTAAGATGCAAGGTGATCAAAATAAACTCTTGCCAATACGGTAAAGGTTGCCATATCCTCTATGTAATCATTAGCACAAAAAAAATTCGCAGATAAAAAATTTCGCCAACAAGAGTAGGCGGTGAAATTGACGAAAATTTTCTCCTGGTGAAAATTTTCTCCTGGCAAAAATTTCTGGTTATATGGTACATATTAGTGCACACACAAATAACAAGCAGCTAATTGGTCAATTAAAGCATGATAGAGGCAGATTTCTCAGTTATGTATATGTAATACAATGTCCCAATGACATGGATGACACACAGAAGCATAGGGCCAGGAGTAGATTAGATAGGAGTGTTGAACTACTGTACAAATGCTACAACAGCGTTCCGGTAGGATGACGTACACAAAATGGCAATCAGTCATGTAGCTGAGGTAGGTGTAATGTAAACACAGACAGGCCACA
Organism: Stappiaceae bacterium; assembly: GCA_964291365.2. Taxonomy (GTDB): domain Bacteria; phylum Pseudomonadota; class Alphaproteobacteria; order Rhizobiales; family Stappiaceae; genus JBDWFY01. The sequence goes on along the minus strand of OZ220037.1, from coordinate 65,841 downwards.
GCTGCAGCTGAATAGAGTGCTGCACAGCAGGGGAATTTCTCAGTTTACACTACTACACTATTGGGCTGGACTTAACATGACCACTATTCATTTAGGCTGGTGCTTGTGACATCATCCTACCGGAACGCGTTTACAGGCAGTTCAATACTCCTATCTAATCTACTCCTGATAGGGCTTAGTATGGCAAATGAAGAATGTCTTAACATAGTAACAGTTCATAACTATTATTAATTTTCTCCTTCTAGGACCTGGAGACTCAACAGCATAATCAGACCAGATGCTAATTAAGACCTGCGTTTTTTTTAGAACCTTTTACCTAGCCTCACGCCCAGGCTCTCGAGGGGGAGGAGAAAGAGAACTTGGTACACACCATTTGTGCATGTGCTTAATTATTTTTGTCGCCTTTTGCATCATCGATGATTGCCCACAGCTATGTTACATAATAATAAACTAGCTGCTAAGCTTTTAAGCTTTGTTGGGCTCTATTAGGCTTTATTAGGCTATGCTAGCTTAGTAATCTACATGATCGAACTAAACAGTACCTCAGAACAATGTTCAAAGTTCATTTCAGGACATCTTGCTGAACGAGACTCCAAGCCGTCCCTTTGTTGATACAGAATGGCCTAGAAAACTGGCTGTTGTGGCATTGATCGAGCTCCGAGCCTCCAAATACCCATCAACAGTTGTCTTCATTGATAAAGGACGGCTAAAACGGTTAAATCAACAAGCGATACATCATGAAATGCTGGCAAGGTCATGGAGATAGCATGCAATGGTTTGTGGTTTTGACGTCCGATGACGTGAGCTACATGAGATATATGGAGAATACCCTAGAGGATTATGGAATTATCGGAATGCCGGTAAATTAAGCGCATGCGCAAATAGTGTGTACCAGGCTCTCTTTTCTCCTCCCCCTCGAGAGCCTGGGCACGAGGCTAACCTTTTACCATGATAGTTTCTTTGGACTTCTCAGCTATCCCCGTATCTCAGAAATGTTCTACTTATTGGCAACTGGAACGAGTGAGTGCTCGCTCAGACCAAAGTTAACTCATGGATGTTTGGCTATGCCATCACTTTTAACTTGTAAGCATTAAGCTGAGTAAGCTACTTCTTGGTACATACATGCACAGTTGTACATACACACACTCACCACACACACATACACACACACACACACACACACACACACACACACACACACACACACACACACACACACACACACACAATAAGTAATGCTGTCATGACCCACTGTAAGTATCAGAACGCGAAACAGTGTCATACACAGCACATGCACATACACATACATGCACACACACACCTGCACACACATAGTAAGTAATGCTGTCATGACCCACTGTAAGTATCAGAACGCGAAACAGTGTCATACACAGTACATGCACATGCGTACACACACATGCACACACACACACACACACACACACACACACACACACACACACACAACACACATACACACACACACACAACACACACATACATGTACACACAGAGTACATGTATATACATTATGCCCCATGAGTATTTTCACAATCATGTGAATCTCTGAATTCACAGATTAATTAACACTAATAAGTTCAAACCACTCTAGACACCATGTGAACAGCATGGCATGATCATATCATTAAAAGCACATGGTCACTCTAGTTAAGGCCCAGCCTAGTTAAAAAACGTCACTGGAAAGGATATCACTCCAAAGGAAACTAAGGTACCTATAAAAATTAATAGCTGTAAGATACGCGATACTTCATGTAAAGAACTACCTAAGCTGATACGCGTGTGCTCACGTGATCACTACATAGATGATCATAAAGAAATATAATGAACTATAGAAGATCAAAGCCTATAAAGAAGCTACCGGACTCCTAATGGGAGTGGTCCCGCCCTCTCCATAGCACACCACAAGTCGGGAGATTAAAGGGACCGAAACTTGTGGTGCTGTGACCATTGGATTGGGTTACTCCCCTGATGACCGGATAACTGTCACAAACTCAGTTAATTGTACACCTAGCTACGTTATATTCCTACATTCATGTATAAATACAATAAATGTTGTTGCTATCATATGCTCGCCCTGCTTGGATTATAATTATATAAAACCCTCTCCCTGAGGGAGTCCTAATCAGTGAGTCGGATGGTCAGTGGACGAAGCCCATCTCACCATTATTTTTTCTCTCTCAAACACACACACACACACACCTAGTTAACTAATCACTACAACCATTGGACACACAAACCTAATGGTTGATTGAATAACAACAGTGCCTTGGGGAGGCTTGCTTTGGCTTCCTCCAAGTATATATGGTCATACAAAAGATGCCAGTGAATAAACATTGTAAGTGGGTCAGGGTGGATGACGTGAAGGTTTGCTTTGGCTTCCTCCAAGTATGGTCATACAAAGGAGGCCAGTGACTAGACATAGTAAGTGGGCAGATACTTGATAAGCGACATGATCATGGTACAGAGAACTTTTGGTGCAGGATATAAATAGTAGGTCTAGGTATTGTGATATCTAGCTGTATTGACATCTACAGTAAATATAGTCTTGTGCCCAGCCCCCTCTATGCAAAAAGCGAGGATAAACATGTGTAGGGCTAGTGTTGCCTGCACTCTCTAAAGTGCGTGTCAATCAGGTTTGAGTATTCAAATTACATCACATAAAGAATACAATTAACTTGTACTGTACAGGGCTTTGCGATCTAATCATCGCAATCACAGAGCTGACTTAGAGAGAGACCTAGCAGATGAAGATAAATGGAGATTTGACTATCACTATTACTAGGCAATGGTAAAACATGACATTAAGTGGTTTGCAACTGGCTCTCTCGACTTAACTTTGCCCCAGTGAGTGCGAGACTTCTCAGATTGGACATTACAATTTCTTAGTGTCTTGACTAGCTTCTTGTCTGGGATAACATTCTATTAGTCGATTTCAGTAGTCCTAGGTCTTGAAGAGCTTATTACGAGTGTTCTATTGGCTCTAATGCTAATGGCACAACAAGCATGTTAGTCATCCCAATGTGCTTCCTTATTAGCACCCATCGAAGTCTAATTATTGCAATTCTCTGCGACGCGGGTGCTACACACGTTTATCCAGACCCCTTTTCACCTTTTTGTAGAGGGGGCTGGGCATGAGACTAACCCTAACATTGGTAATATTAATCATACTGAATAAATCGGTGGCTTCATTGTATAAGATTAAACTTTATGATTGGCCACGGCTATATAAAACCACACCTATTCAAGCTATGCAAGCTGATAGTCTCGCGGACCAGCCCCTTCGCAAGAGAGGAAGGGTCTGGTCAACTTCGCATCGTGAGTTTATGTTGCAGAGTCAGCAGTGGGCAAGCACTACAATGTGTGACCAGTAATTCAATGCTGATTATGGTAAACCGTAATGTTGTTCTATGTTGTTCTGGCCGGACTATTCAGCATGCGCCATACAATGCAATGCACAACGTGGTTGCATGCGTCCACAGCACGAGGTGGTACTGTATGTCGATGCGCGTCAAGTGTGGTTAACACGCCAAGAAATTCCTGGCATACGCTCACAAAATTGCAATGCGAAGTTGACCAGACTCTTCCTCTCTTGTGAAGGGGCTGGCCCGCGAGACCAGCATACTGACACTAATTTTATACTGCGTATACTCATAGCTATTAAAGTGTGCCTATGGTCAGCTACGTGTGTGTGCGGGATATGTACTTTACGACCTCTACTCAGGGGTGTTAAGGACTGGGTCCAGTAAAAATGAGCTGAATCAGTGCCAGACTTTGAAAGCCTGTTTACGTATGAACGCACAAAATTTAGAACTACTTACGTGTAAGTATTTATGGTAGCTTTATAATCTATGGTGTAGCTAACTTACAGGCCATGGCCAATGGTTCCAGCATGTCCACCTCTCAAACAGTGATCACTCTGGTCTCAGGGTACGTGATCAGGCTCTCGGGTTCATGAACCCAATATGAAATATGAGGACGATGTGCACAGGTCATGAACCCTTGTTATGTTAGTAAATTTTCAGCATAGCTGCGCGCTGCGCGCCAGCTACGCCCACTACTTATTGCAGCGACCACTACCAGCTCAGTCAATCTGAGATAGTTGCTCATTACTCATTGAGTCCCAAATAGCAATGAAAAAATAATATGACATCATAATAATATGATGTAAAATGATAATTATGATGAAATTCACAGCACTAACAAAGTGGTTAGGCCTAAGGGCATGGTAGACAAACAATTCCACACATTAATTAATGATTATACTGAAATATTGAATGAGATACTGGCTACAATAAGGCAATGAATATCATTAGTTATAGACTAGTGTAGCTAGCTACAAAACAAACTGCCACTGTAAGCTATCATGAATAAAACACATGCATGATCGTAACAAGTAAAGAGTGTATCAGTGGGGAAGGGTGCATGGGGGAAGATAACAACAACAACATGCATAAATAAACTACTATTTTTCAGGAGTGAACACAGGTCCAAATTTCTTCACAGTGTGGACATCTCGCTTTACCCATTTGAGTCCTAATCTCTCCCGGACACTGTGATCTTTAATTTCAATAGTTGCTACTTGAATATCTTCAACAACTTTCATAACAGCCGATAGTAGATTCTTAGCATTGTCTACCAGAATATCAACACCTGAAAGGATCGTTGTTAAGTAGAGTATCTCATGCATCAATCACTGGACTCCATACAATAGTGTTATTCAACACCACAAGAATAGAATAGTTCAAAGCCCACCTTTACTTATCGTAACGGCTAAAAAAAACTTCGTATACATTATCTACAACACTACTGATAATAATGTGTGAAGTGATATGCAAATAAGCTATTATTATAGAGTTAATTTGAATCTTGGTTGTGTTTGTGTTGGAATAATCAGAACTAGGGAGTATATCCCAAACTTCTTATAGCTACTAGTATACTCCAACTTAACCCCTGATAATAACCACAAAAGTTAACTTAATTTATTATGCTGCTAGTATAGCCAGTGCTCTGCTACTACTTTTGTGATTGATGATTTCAAGTACCTCCCAGTATACATTACTTATGTCACTACAGAATCAGCACTGGCTATATCAATTTTGGTCATATACCTTGCTCTTCATTGGAAGACTTAGTCTTCGAATTCAGCAACTTGAATTGCCCAGTAATAGACTCAAGTTTAGGAAGGCTATTTTGTTTCAGAGCCTGAACAAAATCAAGTTGGGTATCACAATTAATTACTTGACGAAGATCAGATCATAATCTTTTATTTCAACTGCTGTGTTTACCACTTTGAGTGTCTCCTCTGTACATGCTTCTGCTACCTCGACTCCTATGGTAGTTAGTTTCTCACTTTCACACACAATGCCACCAGCAAGGGTGGAAAAGTCTTCTCTGTATTGTTTCACATCCTTTTCTTGATCTCTGAAAGTGTAAATGATAATAATCATGTACTTTAGTGGCTCTACCTGTGAAGAGCCTTTTTACCTAACAAAGGCAGCCATCTGTTCAGTACAGTTAGCTATCTTCTTAGCCATCTCAGTAACAACATTACTCTCCCACTGATTCAATGATGCATTGAGTTGACACACAGCAGCCTACAAGTTAGACACTAATGTTAAGACAAAGCCAGAGGTCAAAAATTGCAATGTTACAGTTATAGCACTAGCACTTTCAGCCAGAAGAGGATCTTTCATCATTTTTGGAGGTTTTTTCTTTCTCGGAAGTGTTGCTGGAGCTTTCTTCCCTGAAACTGATACTGGGCCTTTCTTCCTTGGAAGTGGTACTAGGTGTCTTCTCTTGGAATGGGACCCTGATTGAGTCTACATAATATGTGAGGAGCCATGGGAAAAGGGACTTCAATGATAGGATCATACAATCAAATTTGAGAGTTTTCACTTTCTTGGTACTTTGAGGTATGATAAGTGCACTGGAGGGTGATCTCTTTAAGAATATTAAACGTGTTTTTCTCAAAACAATGTTTGGATGCTATAGGTCCCTTTCCCATGCCTCCTCACACATTATAAAAGTATAGCCACAATAGTTGTAATTAAATTATTTGATTAGCTATCATGTGTAATAACTCACATTAACAGAATCAGCTGAAGAGCATAGCTCAGCAGTAGTGGTGTTAGATTCTATAGTGATATAGAAGAGATTGCAGAGTGTCATGCATGCAAATAATATAAATCAAACAAAGCATATCCACATACCAGATCTTAAAAGTACTTTGATATCAATTGACAACAAAGCTGTTGCTAAGTTCTTCCAACATGGTACCGGGTTGTTGCTATTGAGCCATTCTCCGAGCATCTCTCTGAAACAATCATCTGTGCGCTTAATATTGTCTGATTCAATCACTGCAAGAGTGGTATTATCAATTCCTACAACAATTCCTATTGTGTGCCATTTGTGGCGTGCTGGCCAAAGGGAAACTAGCACCTCCTTGATATCCTTAGAACCAAGCATATCCGTTGAATCCACTGCGTGGAGAAAAGACAGCATACTATAGCTAGTATAAGGCATTATTATGGGAACATCTAATTCTTTACATGATGGAAGGTAGACTGTGATCTCAGGTTCTTTAGCCGTTGCTCTCTGTTCTTTGTCTGATGATAATACATCAAAGTTTCCCTTAGGCCTCATTACATGAGCTTTCTGTTTATTTCATATATACAAATGAGACCATGCTATTGCTGATTGTGAATCACATTATGATATTACCTGTTTTATTAAAGTCATTTTATGTGCTATGACTTCTCCATGCCCCACTGAAAATGTGCCAAGAATAGCTTCATCTGCAATAATAATATTTGAATCTATTTGAATTTTGAAATCTGCTCGAGCTTTAAAATCGCCAGATAGTTCAACTTCTTCACAGAATTTCTTAGTTGTATTGGAACAGTAATGGTCGTCCAATTCAACTGTTAGGTTTACACTGGATCCCTTGACTACCAGTGGTGTTTTCTCACTATCACATAGCTCATACTCATAATTTTTTAAAATTTCATCACATTCTTGAAGGGGATGTAAAACGGCTGCAATACCAAAGGTTAAAAGATTTCCAACCACTATTTCACGAGACATAAACACCTGGCACCTTCCTGAAAACCTTTTCAAAAATCTTTTTGTAATCCAGTTACGAAACGCATGAATGGGGCCTTGAATTGCCATTTTTATTTTCTTTGGAATGTTAAGCCATATAGCTTTTCTGCTTGAAAAATGTGTACAATACACGAGTCCTACATATTGATCACCTTCTTTTATAATTTCATACTCACTTTCTTCCCAAGTAACTGATGTACTATCCACAGGACTAGTTGAGTGAAGAAATTGTAATTTAGCATTACTGTACATTTCAGTGATCTGAGCATAATCTGGAATGGGAATTGTGATTGGTATTTTCTCCTTGAATTGTAGACCATATGGCTCAAGAGTGATGCAGGCAGTGGCATCAATTGATTCTTCACAAAGTGAAGGGTGGTCAAAATTCGCTGTAATTTTTAATTCTGTTTCAGATTCGGATTCAAAACTAGAGGGAGGAATCACAACTTTCAGGTTTGGTACTTCTAGAAGAGTGAGCTTGATTGGTTCTTGAGCCTTCCTGCTTAGATTTATCTTGACAGATTTAGTTGGGGAGGGAAGACGAGTGACTACTGTAAAAAGACCTGAGTGTGTCGTATTGAACACAATTCGATCTTGAAGTACCTCTAAATCATCAGGATTCAGATCCTTCCACTGTGGGGGTTGTGATGGGTGAGTATCACTGAACATAGGAATGGGCTTATTCTTATTATTATGAAGCTCAGTTGTTTTCAACAATTCTATCACAGCTTGCTTGTTAGGACTAAACACCTTTGTATCTGATGATATACGTACAACTGGTGTTAGCAGGAATTCTTTTGCTTGTAGTTTGGGATGTAATGTTACATCATCAACACTATCAACTTGAATACTAACATTACTGTCACTTGGCAGTTGGACAGTGCAAATATTAAATTGAGCTGCACAGATGTGTCCCTCCCTGGGTATCATTGGTAGAAGATGCTCACTTTCCACTTCAATTTCATCCATTGGTTGGCCCTCAATTCCTTCATCCATACTCTTCATCAGTTTAATAATATTCTGGTGATTATTTGCACAAGCTAAATCGAATGGTGACTCATTCCTTTTGTTCCTACAATTAAGAGGACACTTGAATTTGGTGATCAGAAGGTTTGCTACTTCCTCGTTACCACTAAGAGCGGCAAAATGTAGTGGAGTGTTTCCATTATTGTCAACAGACAATGGATCTAGATGATAATGCGTTATCGATGTCTCTGCTAGCTCCACGTTTCCTTTATTACAAGCAATGTGTAGTATGTTTGAACCTTCATGTCCAGCAATTGAAGGGCTCAAGTTAAATTCTTCAACCAAGCATTTTATAGTGTCAGTATGTCCTTTACTGGCTGCAGTATGTAGTGGAGTATTGTTTCTGCAATCACGAGCATCAATAATTGCGTTATGCTCAGTCACAAGCAGTTTGACAGCATTGAGGTGGCCCTTGCTACAAGCACAGTGAAGTGGAGTCACATTGAACTTGTTAGTACAATCAACTGGACAGTTGTATTTAGTGATCAGAAGCTTCACTATCTCAACAATACCAAAGAGGGCAGCAACATGCAGAGGAGTATTTTCATAATCATCAACAGACATTGGATTCAGTTTGTAGTTGATTAGTAGTGTTTCTACTAGTTCAACGTGTCCTGCACTACAAGCCTGGTGCAATATGGTTGTGCCCTGAGATCCTTTGATGTTTGGATTACACTTGAACTCATCAATCAAGCATATCACAGCATTAGCATTTCCATTTAAAGCAGCTAGGTGCAGTGGTGTATTGTTGTCTTCATCATCAGCTTTTGGATCTGCTCCTTTTTCCATAAGCATTCTTACAAAATTAAGATAGCCTTTTCTGCAAGCAATATGAAGTGGTGTTTCCTTTGATTCATTTCTGCAATCAACGGGACATTTGTACTTTGTGATCAGTAGTTTGGCAACTTCAATTTGTTTGTAGGATGTAGCAGTGTGAAGGGAATGATATAAATCGACTAATGATGAACAACCATGTTTGTTTAACATCTTGCTGACACGTCCTGGATGTCCTAGTCTGATCGTCTGTTGCAAGTGATCACCACATGATTTGGAGTCTTTGTTGACCGTCTTTGTTGTCAGTTCAGTAGGAAACTTTTGCAAGTCAGCTGATAACATTTCCTTGAATTGAGTCAGTTCATTTCTGATTGACAATGTTTACTATAGATATAGCGGCCTACAAATAATATTATTATTATACATCATGGATAGCATAAGTTCTGTGGTGCCATTCTAAACTCAAGTGGTGTATTGAAGTGAATTTTCCTATCATTTATGATTGGCTACACAGTAATCTATACTAACTTGCATTGGTATAATAATTCAAAGCATTGAACCTTCTAGTGACTCACGCCCTTCATTGTCAGAATGGTTGATACTATTGGGAGGTGGGGCAAGGAGGACACTAATCTTATCATGCATGGACCCAGGTCCTGGATGGAAACATTACTCACCAATGAATATCTACCGGATTGCTATTATTAAAATAGCTAAGGGGATTCATTCCTGGTGGTAATGATTGTAATTTTTACATGTTTTTGTTGACCTAAATGTGTGAATAATTGTAACCAGTGGGTATAGTCAACAAATGAATATACGTATGTGTACACTGGGTAGGTGGGTACTACAAGGATCCATATCAGTCAGTGCATGTGGTTGCTATGACATCATGAATGCCTTGTTTGTAAAATTTCAGGGCTAACTAGTAACTACATTTAAGTTGCGTATATAGTCATGCACCATGTTTTCTATAATTTACACTATCTGCTACAAGACAGATGATGCCATGACTCAATTAATGCCACACATAATCATTCTGACATGCAGATCTGAGCTCACATCATAATACGCATCCAGTAGCTAATTGGTCAGCCACAAGAATTTACCAATAATTCACTATCATGTACTGTAGCTGGAAAATCTGAAGAATTTACCATGCAGAGCTACTACAAAGTTAATATTTTGATGGTGCATTCTATTTAGCCTGTGATACTTGAGCATATAACGTATATCTTTAATCAGGGTACTGTAATAATAATTATGATCTCAGTCAGTAGCTAGCTTGATAAGTGTGAGATGCAGCCATCATGCAGCAGTACACTGAAGTATATGCACTAACTTTGATAGCCATAAATGCTAAGTATGTAGTTAAACAACTTACATAGACCTCAGATCAAGTAGAGCAAGGTGTCCTATCAGACCATTCACCTACATGTATTACTCTCAATTTGAAGTTTTCAGATTGAGATCACATTGAATTGGGCAGTTGCAGTCAATATATTATATAGCCAAGAGTATTACGATAGCTATAGACAGCTAGTACTTTACCGAGTGAGTCAATCAATCCTAGTGGCCTCTTTGAGTGACCTGCAGCATAGATACTATACAGCTATGATGTGTGGTCTTAAAACTGATAGCATCATGACGTATAGTAGGAGTTGCCTGGACAACTGGATCTGTATTGTCTAGATCATATCACCATAGACACAATTCACAGCTAATGAATACTAATAGAAATTGGGGTGGGAGAGGGTATAGCAGAAAACATTAACAATATTGTGTGATCTACATAGTCTATTTTAATGTATGTAGATAGGGAAGTCTAATCCCGCCCCCTCCCCACATGTAGATCTAGATGCAAGCAAAATACCCCAGATTAAAAATTAATTATAGCCACATTTAATCTAGAATTCCAGTCCCTTATTATTAAAGAAAGGCTTTTGTAGCTGGCCATGGACCTCTACAAGTTCTAGCTTCAGCTCTTGTGCCTCCTCAGTGTTTCCTTTAGAGGGGGGTGCACGTGGGGGATATTGTGTTCAGGGGGATGTCTCAACCCTTTCAAGTGATTTCCCTTTATTTTGTGTAATTTGATTAAATATCTAGGGGGAGTGATGGTGTTCTTAATTATGCCTTGCAAGCTTGGAGGAACAATGAGCTAATTAAGGACTGTCTGGAGGGCCCCCTGGCCATTTTAATCATACACGATGCTAGTGTAATCACAAATTGCAAGGTGTCCTTATCAACACACTAATTTTGGTCAAAATGGGTCTAAAATACAGTCTGAGGGGTCTTAAATTCAGATATTTGGGCCTAGAGATGGCAATGTCTTATCATAAGATTGACTAGTACCCCCCCCCCCCCCCCCCCCCCCCCCCCCCCCAATAAAAATCCTGTATGAAATCCTAGTCCTCTTGTAAGCCCACCTTAGCTCTTGTAGGGGTCAAAATTCACAAACTTCAATAACCAATCAATCTAAAAAAACAAGACTTCTGCTTGATTATACAATATACAGCACCAACTGATATAATTATGACACTATAAACTTTGGAGTAGAATCACAAAAAAGTTAGTATCAAAAATGATTACAGCAGACAGTATCTTACAAACTTAGCAGTAAAAAAATTAAGGCGGAAGTTGAATAGGTTCTGGGGTGGCCATTGGAGCAATGGGATGAAGTGGGTCAGACGTCACTGGAAGATAAAACTTGGTGATAGTTTGGCCTGCATGAATTACAACAGATCATAGTATTATAGTTGTGACTTGCCTCATAACGAACACCAACAATGTCATGCTTACCTGGATCATAGTAGTCATAGAGGGTGACTGGTGACTGCTGGGGGTCCTCTATAGCAAACCTACTGAGAAACTCCACGACAATTACACTGTGAGTGTCTGGTACCTAAAGGAAGGGAGAGAGAGGATATGGGTACATCTAAATGCTGCTCTGAAGTGATCAATTTTAACTCACAGATTGGAAATAGAAAATTACATTAGCTCCTTTAGTCTCCACCCTCTCTACTTCAGCATTGGCAGCCTGTATGAACAAAAAAGTGCCTCATGCATTGCCATAATATTAATACATGAAAAGCAATACAAATTGACGGGCTAAAAGCAAACCACACTCCCAGTAGCTAATATCACTCACAGCACATAGTATCATAGTACTTGGGCATGCAGCTGCTATTGTGGAGCTATATAATTAAATCACTTACAAAGTCATTAGCATATCTCCATCCAGTGTAGATGTAACCAGAGGGGACCTCAACATCTACTATAGCCATATTGGATGAACGTCTGAGGAGATACCTGAAATGAGAACAATAGGTGAAGCTATGAATGTATGCCATTCCCAACTGCTTTTAAGTAAAGATGTGCGATTTTGTGCAAAAGTGCAACATTGATGCCACGAAAATAAAATATTGGCCCAAGATAATATACGCCATTGAACATTATACATGTACCTTAGCCTCATTGAGAGGTCCAGTTGAGCTCCAATCGGTGAGTCTGTCTTCTTTGTGGCCAGCTCCAAGCTAAAGGACCGCGTATCATTGCAACAGTTGCAGCCATAGTAGGTCAGAGTGCTCTGGGAAGACAAAAAACCCAATAAGAATACATTACCAATATGCAGTAGCCTTGAGGGTCACTGTTTACCCCCCCCCCCCCACACACACACCATAATAATATCATACTAAAATCTCTCCACTCCCCGTTCCCCTACCTTCCCCACCATAATAACATTATGGCACAGTTTCATAAACTCACTTGTACAATAGCAGTCCCTTCACCAGACCAGCTCACACAATTCAAGTTGCTTGGTACACTTGCAACCTGAACGAGAAAGTTGAGCTATTATGCACCTATCAATATCAAGCCCCACCTACCACACCCCAGGCAAACGTGGGGCATTAGACCTCCATTAGCACTGGTTTAGTGTCCCCAAGGGTGAGTCTTTTGCTCAATGGTTGCTCAAGAAACTGAAGCAGAAGCTTCAATATGCAACTCTAATGGTCTGTATCACACAGTATTCGACCAAGATACGACTCATATCTCGGCCCGAGGTGCGGGGCAAGCTACTACCAAAAATGTCTAATCCCCACTCTATCCCCACATATCCCCGGGGTGTGGTAGGTGGGGCATGACATTGATAGGTGCATTAGTCCTACCTGCACCTGCACTAGAGCACAAAAGGAACTTCAAGATGTACCTGATACTCGTTCCTCTCAAAGCGTGTGTCGTCAGTGATAGTGAGAGGATCAGCAGCTAGGCCTTGGACATCAAACGTGATGGTCTTGTTCAGTTGACTAGTGAAGGTGACCTCACTGAACTGAGACAGTGCTTGCATAGCAATCACTGTGTCCTGCGTTGGCAAATCAAGGTTGAGTGTCAACAAGGGAAAGAATATTATTCCTTGGTAAATTTATTGAGTCCCATGTGATATCACATGAAATACATACTACAACAAATAGCAGGTGCAGATCCATACTGGTCAAAATTTGGCCTTTGTTGTCTGACCCCTCCCAGCTTTTAAGTTTAGCATGTAATACTGAAATTTAAGGCCCTAGAGACAAAACTACTTTAAGCACCTGCGATGAATAGAATCCACCAGTCCCGCTCCTTATCCTGACCAGCCACTGAGCCAGGCAGACAGTGTGTGAGGTGTCCTCGGCCTCCAAGAGTGTATGAAGAGCATAGGCTGTGGTCTCCACACAGGCAGCCGATCCCTCCCCTGATGGATGACCAACACACTCTCCATCAGCTGCTCTAGAGTCAGAGCTACTGGGGCGATCACTGGGACAGGTGTTGCACACAAAACAGGCTCCTGGATCTGGAAAATTATTCTGAAATCCAACTGTACCCATGGCCATGTAGGATGCCTGATAGGCAATCATTCCCCAAGTACCGCTCATGTGTGGATTAATCAGAGAAATGATTGACCACCTGGATAATTCTATGAATACATACTGCATAGTGGGAAATTTTCAAGGGGTCAAAATTTCGTGGTGATTCGTGAACTGCGAAAATTAGACCCGTGAGATAAGCACATTTATAATACTAGTGTGATGTAAGTCATCGTGGGGGCGAGCGTTCGCTCGCAATCAGTGCAACAGTTCGTTGACACATCCTCCCCTCCCCCCCCCCCATAATATGGGCGCATGCGCAATGGGTGTCGATGACCTCGCACATTGTTCATAGTACGCGCGCGCCCCCTGTCAGTTCTTTTGTTGGTCACATTGTTGGCAGCATCGAGCAAGTAGCTGTGGTAGCCAGGAGACGAAGATGAGCAAGAGTTTGGCATGGTGCTGTCTTCTCTCTCTCTCTCCTGCTCTCTGTGACGTTCAAGCCTACGTGCACACTCTTGGCTACCTTCCCGAGCTCTCCTCTCTCTGCGTTCTGATTCTCTAGCCTCTGCTCCCTACTGCTCTCTGCTGCATCTTGCTCGCTCTTGTTCCAATTCAAGGCGACATGCGCGTTGTTCGTTCCGTTCTTGAGCTCTCCTCGTTCACATTCTTAATGTTGCCGATGCTCTTACAGTAGCTCCCTGCCGTTGCCTTCTCTCTCTTTCTCGCTCTCTGTTACCTTGAAGCCTACGTGCACGTTCCTCGCCTCCTTCTCGAGCTCTCCTTGCTCGCGCTCTTAATCTTTCCGATACTCTGGCTTCAGGTCCCTGCCACTGTCGTCTGTGTCATGCTCGCTCTCTGTCGTGTTCAAGCCGACACGCGCGCTGCTCGTTTCCTTCCCGAGCTCTCCTCTATCTTGCTCGCTCTCAATCTCTGTTACGTTCAAGCCGACACGCGCGCTGGACGCCTCCTTCCCGAGCTCTTCTCTCTCTGCTATCCATGCTTGCGGCGTTACATTAAGCATGCACAACGGTGGTAGCTGTAGCTATCGTTCTAATGTTGACCATGCGCAATGAGCATGCGCAACAAGTCAACCACGTGTTCTTTCGCCACGCATGCCCATTATGTTCCACCGGACAGACGGACACACGAACAAACGGACACACGGTCAGACGAACTTCCGCCGAACGATCAAATGTGGGGCTCGCTCACGCTCGCCCCCAATTATGTGCATGTATTAGCATGATTGTGTGTATCCACAAAATTTGAAATGTTTTAAGATTGCCTATCTGCAAAAACTGAACCCCTCGAAGATTTCCCGCTATACGGTATGATCACACCCCTCACTCCAAACCTCTCCCTCTCTCTCTCGATCATGCAATGTATGTACACATAACATGTACTGTACATGCACAGGTACTATCAAGAATATATAATAAGGAAAGGAAGAGAGTATTGAACGCTCTATATGGTCTGTGTAATATGTGATCGGAGAGTACTGTGACTTCCCGCCTTGCGCAGGTGACTAAGCCAAGTCACTAAATACTCGACTTTTCTCAGGACTGTGATGAATAGAGGCGTTTTTCATGAGTTTTATGCTAGATTCTTCATGAATGCTTGTTTTGTATCGCAATCTGCTAGCGTTTTCAGCCGCTATTACATTCGCGTTAGTTTGCACTCGAGGCCAGGCCCATAATTAGTTATTTGAATCAAGCACTCTCATTGGTCAATGTTTGAATTCCTGGCGCGTAACTTTCCGAACGCATATTACACAGACCATATAGCGTGTTTGATACTCTCTTCCTTTCCTTATTATATACTCATGGTACTGCGAGTATCCCTACAAACATGCACATTTCAGCAATTATAGTGAACTTACAGTCCTTGCTATTGACGATACGAGTCTTCAGCTCAGCCACCATTTGAGTGATGGTAGGTGATGATGGAGCAGATGGTGCCCTTAGCAGAGAGAATGTTGACAGAGCCAGAGCATAGTTACAAAACTCTTCTGATTCATTGAACAGACCAGTCATGTAGTCTGAAGCTTGTCGGATGGCCTCACGGGCTTTGGCCTATATGTGTGCATTGACATGGAAAGGTGATATAAGGTACTAATTTTGGTGGTCAGCTCAGCCACCCGTCATGCATATAATTATTAATTCTACATGCAAAAGTTAGACAGCACATGTATCTGTATGGGCCAAGCAAGTACAATGTACACATGTAAGTAAACATAAGCAAACCAAACGAGTGTTAAAAAGTGACCATTATTACTAATAAACAGAGGCGTAGCCAGGGGGGTGCACAGGGGGCATTTGCCCCCCCTTTTTTTCCAGCATTGATTATTGTTATTTCGACTTCTTACTGTATAAATACCAGCACTGAGTTGTTTTGGTAGTCTTTAGAGTTGGAAAGGGTCATAGATAGGCTGACTATAAAGCCATTTCTTTCCTAACAAACCTTCAAGCGAGCCGCTCGTGCCTTGTCTTTGAGTTCGATGGGTTCAAAGGTCACATCAGAATGCTCGAACAGTTAATTAGTAGGTGTGGCTTCTGGTCACAAAAAAATTTGCGCGCTTTGCGCGCAATCACATTATCTTTGCCCCCCTTTTCTAAAATCCTGGCTACACCCCTGAATAAATGTGCACTATTCAAGCAAACCATAAGTGTCCTTACCACATTGGATGATGCTGTGCCTCTCTCACTGAAAGTGTCCACGTACTCTTTCATGGCCACGACAGTGAATGCAGTGTGGGCAACATTGGTTCTCTCTCTCTACAAAAATGAAATCATACAAACTAATACACATACGTCTTTAAGCGGAAATCAACTTACCAGTAGTTCATAGTTGTGGACAGGACCGGTCACGGGGAATTCCCCTGTTTTGGACTGCTTGCCAATGATGTAGCTCAGACCTCCATCAATGACAGACATGTCAATGAACTCCATACCAGGCTCTTGCTCTGTGCACGTGTTAAGAACAACAAAACTTAAATATAATCTTACCGCTACACATATTCATAAGTAGAACAAACCAGCATAGAAGTTGACGACTCCAGAGAACACATTCACTACAACAGCAGTCAACCTACAGAGACACACAAGCAAAGTATATTCATGTTGTATATTAAACATGAGTAGCTTGCTTACCATGAGCTACATTTGGCAGTTGGCCAGATACTGAAGCAGCCACTGCCTTGGAGGTAATTCAACTGTCTCTGATAACCTACATTTGATGATGAATGAAGCAGTCAGTTCAACTAACCTCGTCCCCAGATTCCCTGATCTTCTCAACGTATGCACGAGAAAAGAGGGGGAGCCTGGTACGTGAAATCACGTGAGGCGCGTTATAAATAATTAATCTGTTGGAACGTGGGCGAGTAAAACCGCAACATTTTAAACTCGGAGAAAAGTTTCAAGATTGGTCGAACGAACACTAGCGAGGTGACTTCGCTATAGTTTAGCTAGTGTACTGCTGTTCTAGAACAGTCAGGACTACAACCAGATGACTACAACAATCGATTATTGGACGGCTAGCCTTCGACTTGACGGTGGTAGGTCGAACCACCTCCAATAGCGAGGAGCTCTTGTAAAATCACTTCTGATCGATAGTTACGACACCTCAGCCCATCGCCACATCGCTCGCCCTGCCGATCCTGTGTTTTTTTGCCTTCAGTACGTTCTCTATGGTGCGCTATCAATATGCAATAGAAGTGCGCGTGACGTACTAACCGCCTCACCCACGCACGATAATCACCCTTTGCTACCCTTCGCCCCTGAACGACACGCACGTGATGTCGCATACCAGGCCCTCTCGCTTTTCAGCGTGTAACATTGAAAAGCTGGGAATGGGGCTGGGGACGAGGCTAAGTTCAACTGTAAGGTTTGAAGGCCTTTTAAATGCTTCATATACCGATTTGGACGTTGTTCTTGATCTTGACAGCGATGAAGTCAGAGAGTTGCTCTGTTGCTACCAGGTAGTCAGCAACGACCCAATTGGTGGCCAACCTGACAAGATTTTGTTCACCACAACCAGTGGGTAGAACCAAGAGACGGTCCAAGTTAGGAGGAGACATGATGTCACCTGGAGGGGGGGGGGGAGATTGAGCAATACGTCTTTACATGTCACAATATCTACACATACCAGTTGCTGAGATAACAGCAGATCCTGAGCCAGGAATAACACAGGATGGCAGACTATAGTTGAAACAGTGACTCCCAGCACCTGAGTAACGGTCAAGTATTATACTCAATGTGCACTGCAAAGACCTCATGGCCATGTTTATTAACCTTCAGCAAAAATGTTTTGTGTTATTTCAAACTTCTCACAACCAGGCTGGAGAAATGAATGGAAAAGTGAGATATGCACAAAATACGTCATACACTATAGTGATTGAAATTTTGCTTACGTTGATACATATACATGCATCTCTGAGCCTGAAATTCTGGCTCAGTGTCCCCTTAATGCATAAAAAATTCACAGACTTTACCTTCACAAAGAGAGCTTTTCTCACAGCATCACTCTGTTTCTCATCATTAATGGCAGAGATGGTAATGTCCAGTCGACCAATGGCTCTAGGTCTCAGCTTCATGCTGAATGCCTTGCTGTTACTGGCCTCTATCACTAGCTGGTTATTGTCTGGCAGGGTGCTCTCCAATAAGTCAAGGTCATCGTGAACAGTGATGGTGATTATAGCCTGTCCATGGGAAAGAAATGACAATTTATGATCGGCACGTCATGTACGAGAATTAAGAAAGCGCCCATAACTGATCTTAAGAACACAACTATTTATTAATTAACCACATATGGCAATTAAAACTGACATACCATAGTTCTTCTAAGAATTCAGCACCTCTAATTATTCGACACACTTTACCAAATGATAGAAAATAGTTTCTAATTTTTGGTAAAGGTCCTCACGTGCATAATTATGTTATATTCAGGAATAGAATGCGCTTGCTGCTAGAATGCCAAATATTTGCCTCTAAAAATTGGGTGAAGCTCGAGCATACATGTAATTATTATTTTTGTGCTGAATTTTTAGAAGTATGGTAAACAAAATATATTGTATGGATGTTGGCTCACATGATCTGGAAATAAAGTATATGTAAATGAAACTTTCTGCATTCAACAGTCACATCCCCCATATTATTATTATACATTCTTACTGTTTGCATAGTTCTTAAACAAACTCTCTGCTTACAGTGACTTTAGGTCTCCTTCTGTTCAAATTGAAGACCAGAGGAGTGATGGTGACAGCTTCACCAAAGTTCACACTGAAGGGCAGCTCAAGGGAGACAAAGAATGGCTTGATCACAGTCAGCTGACTCTGGAGAGCTACACCCAGCCCGGTGGTTGAGTGAAGACCATACGCCTCAGAGTACCAGGTGGTCAAGGTGTCAGGCACCTCAGTGTGCAGGTTCACAAAACCACTGCGACTGCATGGTAATGTACAACAATAATATTTTATGTGAGAGATGGAAATTTATACCTAAAATAGATGAGTTTCAGTATGTAAAAGCTATATAGCTACAACTACCACGATTAAAATAGCAGCAAAAAATTTGTTCAACAACACTCCAATCCTGTCAATACGAATCCCCTAGTAGTTTGATTTTCAAATCATGGCACACATACCTTCCCATGTGTAAGTACATGTACTAGCATACATGTAGGTGGTGGAAGCAGGGGGCATCAGGGGCACGTGTCCCCCCCCTCCCCCTCCCCTTTCAGAGCCATGCTTATCAATACTGTAGTATTAACCATGTAGTATTAACCATGTAGGAATCAGTGTCTGAATTTCATGAATAAGGTTTTCTTCCCTTAATTTCAGCTCACCAACTAATTCAAGCCCTATTATTGTGGATCCATGGGAAGTGCAGCAGTAAAATTAATTGGGAAATAGGTACGGTCATAAATGAATCGTCTTAAATTTGCACACCAATGAATGTCAGTGCTCCCCCCAACCCCCAACCCCCACTATCTTCCTCCACCTATGAGTAGGCATCACCCACACTTCAACTAACTATTTTGCACAAAATGTATGGGCAACTACTTATCCTCCAATGTGCAGGACTAAACCAGTATTTCGCTGCGATGCTCAGCTTAATTAGACGAAACAAATCTGGATTGTTCTGACTCACTCTGCTCTCATCAGTCTGAATATCCAGCTCTCAGGGAAGAACGACCTCACATCTTCTTCAGCTACCAGAGGTTCCTCTGGAGGAGGCTGCTCTGTTGGCACCACAATACCACCAGGACCTTCTGGACCTAATCAAAGTGTAATCACTATAAAGAAACCTTCAAGTAAAAAACTGTGAATTTGGTGATTTCGATCTAGCTACAAGCAAATATTTTCTTAAGTACACTATGATACCGTAAATCGCAAAATTTTTGTTGTTAAAATATTTTCGGATAGATGGGCAATGAAACGCACGAAAATTATGTGCATTAATAATGCTAATGTGGTACAGGATCGTTTATCCGAAAATTATTTAATACGAAAATTTATCGCATGAAATATTCGCGATTTACGGTAATTTAAATCATGAACGAATGCATGTCAAAACAGAACATAAAGGATGTTAGTCTAGTTCTTCTTCAATGTTTTTTTTTTTTTTTTTATCCTCATGGGTACTGAGAGAGGTTGGTTAGAAGATGTAGTATATGGGGTGCCAAGTGTGTCAATAATACCGACAAATGCTATACTTGTATATCTCCCTCTGATATATAAATACGACACTGATTTAGCTAAATATTTGCCTGATTTATATATATGGGCCAGATATAATATATCTGACCTAGATTTATAAATATGGACCTGGTTTATATTATATCTGTGCCATATTTATAAACACTGCTCTGATTTATATATCTGTACCATATTTATAAATCTGGCAATTTGCAAAAGGGGTGTGGTCAAGATGGGCGTGGCATAGCTAGGTCTTGGAGTGGGCGTTGGGCCATGATACCATAGTACTGCGTGTATGTCTTTGAGGTGGGCATGGCAGGATGTAAACCAGCCACTACGCCACACCCATTATCACTACCTCATTCGTGCAAAATTATAATTCTGCCCCATATTTATATACCTGAGTCATATATATAAATCAGACCCATATATATAAATCTGTTTCAGGCATATATATCTGGCTCACATTTACATATCTGGCTCTGATATATAAATCGGATCAACATTTATAAATCTGACCCATATATAAATAAATCAGGTAGATATTTAGATAAATCAATGTCGTATTTATATATCAGAGGGTGATATACAAGTATAGCATTAGTAAGTATTTTTGATACACTTGGCACCCCATAGTAGTATGTAAGTTTAGTACTACTGTATTCATACTGGGGCACACTTACGCAGACGATCAAAAGTATCCTCGGGTACCACTGGAATGAATGGAGGGAGAGGAGTAACCTTGACTGGAGGGCGTGGCTGAAACATGTTCGAGGACAAACTCACTCCAGCAGCCTATGAAAACAATTTTTAAAATTTAGCTGGAGGATTCTAAACAATGTCTAACTCACAGAGAAGTAGCTGCTGACTCCATATGAGGTTGGTTCTGAGCACTGGCGTGGACAACAAGAGGCCTGGGCATCCGAGTTACAAGATCCACCACCAAACGAGGAACCACCAGTCAACTGACGAAGGAGCAAGCAAGCCTAGCGAGTATTAGTTGATAATACCTCTATGTAGTGATCAGTAAATTATTTGAATTTGCATACTACATGTAACAGTCCTTCATGCAATGGATTGGTTACAAGTCCAAGCTTTGGCAATATCATCCTATGTGTATTAACAGAGGGGTAGGAAGCAAGGAAAAAGTGAGGGGGCATACCAACTAGCTGAGCTCAGTCATAGTATCTTCTAAGAGGGTCTGGGCTTGGGCAGCTTCCCAGAAAAACTGTAATTTCAGGTTCTCTGAGGTGCATTCTGAGGCTTTCTGAGACACCCAAGCAGTGTTCTATTAAAACATATAGGAGTGAGCTGTACAAAAGTGGAGGAGTGAAAAGTAGGGGGCAACCGCCCCCTTGCCCCCCCCCTACTCCTACCCCCCTGATTAAGGCACCATTGTTAGGACAACAAGGCTATCTCAATAATATATTATGGGTCTGATGCTACTAGCTACTCATACACAAGTCTACTATCACTCAACCATGTATTATGTTCTCACATTGTCTTTCTCTAGTGACTTGCAGGCTTCAGCAAGGAGACTGAGACTCTTGTCGTACACACTGAGCAGCACAATGGAGCCAGGAGTGGCAGTGGCTGTCAGAGATATAGGGTCACCAGGTTCAGCATGAGTCTCGTTGAAGTAGGTGGTCACCTGCAGGATAGGGGAAATGAAGCAATTTCTCTCCCTCTCTCCACCCTCCCTTCCTCCCATACACACTGCACTCTCCCCTTTTCAACCTTCCTTTTAACACAAAAAAAGCTTGTTGCACCAGTAAAAATTATCAGGAAATCACAAATGTACATCATGAGCCACTTGGAAATCGGAACACACACTCCTAACCTATCAAGATCTTACCCTGTGTCTCAGGGAGCACTGAACGTCCAGCTCAATAAGGTCAGCAACAAGCTCTCCATCCTCACGAGCAAACACTCCAAGAACTTTGACTCTGGGTATCATCTCGTAGGTGATGTGAAATGATACCACTGCTGATTTCGTGCCATTTCTCTGAAACTTGAAAGCATGATGCTGCACACTGCCTTGAGAAATCACCTGAATGATAGTGAAGTAGTAGAACAGAGTGTCATATATGAACAAATAACACACATGATGTCAAAAGTATAATAATCCAATATTCATACATGTAAATCTGTATATTCAATGCCATGCTATAGTGGAACCGAGACACAGTCATGGACATCCCTGGGACTAAAGCGTCCTGATTTAAATCATTACAAGTGTCTAACTTCAGTGGTATCAGTAATTATAGAGGGGCTCTGTATTAATTTATAGCACCCTGTAGTACTAAATGCATAATTGTGTATTAATGTTTGGAAACAGCTACATACGTACCAGCAAGTGAAGAATCTGGAATGGCACAGTTGACGTTGCTGAGATACTCACTTTTGAAAATGGCTGCAGTGTATGTTAGTGTAAATGCCAGTGTGTTACATGTATGTGAGTTGAGGCAGAGAAAGAGAGGGAGAGAGAGAGAGAGAGAGAGAGAGAGAGAGAGAGAGAGAGAAAGAGAGAGAGAAAGAGAGAGAGACCTGACTTACCTGTGGAGTTCGTCTGGATACATCGGTCAGCTTTAGGTAGGAGTTTGTTGGAGAGTAGAGAGGAGAGGGAGAAAAACACTCAAACTCCTCCTGGCAGGAAGTCAGTGATGAGCTAGGCCTCAGCTGCATATTAAGACACAGAATACAATGTATAATACTAAGCAGCTATAGATGTTGTTATAGCAAATTCAAAACTATACACACTAAACACCGTATAGCCTAAAATTTTCGAGGGGTGAATACTTCATGGTTTTGCTCAAAAACAAATTTTTGCAGATTCCAATCACACATTGCATCTGTTATATGAGCTAGAAATTTTGTGGGATAAAATTGTTGCGACCACTCTCAGACCCGCGAAATTTGTCAACCTCAAAATTTTAGGCTATACAGTAGTGTCCACAGGTTTGCATGAAGTAACTTTGTGTTGTGTGCATGTGAATGTGGGTGTACGTGGCTCAAATTTGTACTGACCGATATCTTCATGCATTTGGCATGTGTTGGTACAGCAACGTCTAGGGAGATGGCTCCTTCTTCTCCTTCGCTGAGCAGTTCATCCTCAAAGAGAGTGGTCACATCGTTGTTGATGGTGACCTTTACCATCACACCAACACCTGGTGCCACTGTTCCATCAGCCAGCTGGGCCAGAGCCTGAAAAGGAATGCAAAAATGTTCCTCAATAGTCCATTAATTCACAAGCTAGGATGCGAGTATTGTGCACACAAAACTAATTATTGAATTCTGAACTTAGGGGAAGCAACTCATTTCACTATAGTCAACTTCATAGCTGACGACCTTGCTGTGTGTGTTGTACAGGCATAATACAAAGTCAGTTACATGGACCTTTGTACCTGGTAACTGGTTGTCAGAGAAGCAAGCTACATCATCAATAACTACACATACATATACATGGTTGTCATACCGTATCTGTGCACTTGGCTATAATAATATAAGACATCATACTTGGTAAGTGGTCGTCAGAGAAACACGCTATCATATCAATAAGTAGTCTATTGAGCTAGATTCTTCCAGGCGCTTATACTACGTGCGTAGTATAAGCGCCTGGAAGGGTCTAGCTCGATAGACTAATCAATAAGTACCCGGTCCTATTACAGTTGTCATGTTGTCATACCCTCATTGTGTAGTTCATTCCAGGTCTGAAGACTCTTGGATTATCGTCAGCAAACTTCAAATCCACAGAGCTGTAGACTAGCCGAAAGGTGTGGCTATCAGCAATCTTAGTGCCACGCCCACTCTCCTCCACCTCGGTGACCAGCTTGATGGAGGATCTGACACAGAACGGGTCATAGCGATAGCGAACTGCATTACGGTATAAACTGGAGGGAACCCTGACAGAGTAACGACCATTCACCTATAAATTAAATACAGAAAAGTAGTTACAACATGTTACATGTAGTTAGGTTTTTTAAGTAATACATTTGTACAGTTCAACAATACAATGAGCAGATTTAACAGTATCATATGAGTATGCACAAGACCCAAGTAGCTAATTGCAGTATACATCGTGTGATCACTGCTAGCTAGTTTTTGTACACATGCAAAATGATGTGCTCTGTTGTTGCGACAGGTGTGTGTCACATTGATGCCTATGACCCCCTTGTATCCCAGGCCACGTGGCATAGGATAAAGCCTCTTCCCATAGGAATAGAGAAGTCTAACTGGCAGCAGTAATGTCTGCAGTCACCCTTACCAGCGTTCCAGCCTTAGATGCTTGGAAGGTAGGGGAGGGTACCTTTTTTTTTACTCGCAACCAACGCACTAAACAGAAAAGCACCACAAAGTATACCTACATGCGTAGTAGTGCCTAAATATTGCACACTGTGTATGTGTGCATACTGCAGTGTGCACACAGTGCATGCAATTTTTAGCAAATAGTTCAGAATACCACATCCAAGCTCCACCCACTGTAAAAAAAAGCTTGGATAAATGAAGAGCTACATCTAAAAAAAGTTGCTCATCCCAGACTCGAACCTGGGACCTCCAGCACTCGGAGTGAGGTCCATGCCAGGGTTTCATCCAGTAAATTTTATTTGGGATGGAAGGGGGCATGACACTTTCATGTACAGTATCCCCATAAAACATTTTTGGGTGAGGTATTACATAGTGCACACTTACAAACATTAACTTGGAATCATCGTCAATATGTACAATTGATAACTTAGTTCTGTGAGAGTGCTGTTTACGTATATCATAATACCCGTATATATGTCCCACAATCCACATCAACTGTTGAGAGAACTTTTAGTGATATGAAACTGACAAAATGGGAGATTAGGAGAAGATACCCTTGACCAAACTCTTAGATTATGTATTGAGGGTTCACCTATCTATAGATGAAGATATCAATTCAGTTTGAGAAATAAGAAACAGCAGAAACCAAGACGATTAATTAGTAATTTGAGTGCTAATGCTCTATTATTTTCATGCAATTAATTAAATAAATGTCAAAATCTCAGGGGGGGGAAGCTTGGAAGTTTGGGGGGAAGCTTTCCCCCTGTCCCCCCCCCCCACCCCCCACTGGATGAAACCCTGCTTGCCACTAGGCTACTGTGTATGGTAAGTGGTCATAAATATCACACGTTTCATCAATCTCAATCTGCATGCACGTATAAAAATTTGCAACTAAAATGCTCTGTAGGCCCGGCCTCAAAAACCCTGCACTTACCAAGGAGGCTGTTTGGTCGAAGAAGACAAGAGATTCTCCCCTCTGAGATGACATGAGTGTGGCGTTGATCTTCACTCTTCCCACCACATTCTCTCCAAACGTGTACTTGGCCTCGACCTCTGCCTCAATGAACTCGTCGTCCCTCTCCAGCTGGTTAGGACCAGTCAGACTCACCTCAAACTTGGGAAGGACTAAAGAAAAAGAAACGCATAAGCAGCAACACCCAACCAAGCCATTGATTGTCTTAACCCACACTCAAGTCATTAAAGTTTTAAGAAGGCCACACACGCTTTATGCCAAAAGTGTAATTTCTCACCAAACTCGTCAACTTTGAAAGTGCAGCTGGCTCTTGGTGGGCTATGAGATGCTCGACAGTCACCGGTGCCTGGTTCTCTTGGCAGCTGCACATGGAAAAAAATATATAGCAACACCCAATTAAAGAATGAATTTCAGTTACAGTGTAGATGCATGTAGGTACCTTGATGCTAGCATCGATCCTCCATGTTCCAAAGTTTGGCTCCTCAGAGAGAGGCAGGTTGAGACAAGTCATATCTGCATAACGATGGAGATATTAAGCACCCCCTCTGAGCAGGCCCTTCTCTGCCAGGTGATAATGGTTAGCCAACAAGGCTTAGATAAACGGTTAAAATAACTTTACTACAGTTATTATTTCTTACTGTATATAATGTACATATTGGTACAATATGAGATACCTTTGAACTACAACATGAAAGCCTTGCTAGGAATATCAATTTTAAGCCAACCTACTCCTATAGGCACCTATCTGACCTCTGAGCTACCTGACCACCCTCCCTCCTTAGATGGCCAGATTGACAGTCTGTCTGCAAAAATTATTAAAAAGCCATCAAAGATATTATTATAAAATTGGCACCTTTGCACCAAATTGTCAGACTCTTACTACCCATGCAAGCACCCACACACTGTGCGTAAACATGTGAGGTCAGTGTCTGCTAGGCACCTACTTCATTCTCTACTGTACAGATTACATAATATCTTACTTGCAAAAGGAATTCTGACAGATTCCCACTTCACGATCTGCTTGCCTTTGGAGTCCTGTTTGAAGAGAATAACATATAGCGGGTAATTTTGGCGAACATGAAATTAATTTGGCGAAATAGCTCACAGCTGGCATTGGCGTGCAGGACTTAAATTTGGTGAATTGAATGGTTAGTGTCACAGGCATGCATGCATTAAGTTTAAATTGGCGAGTTTTCAATTTGGTGATCTTTACCCACTTCACCAAATTGCCAAATTAAAAACCTCACCAAAATTTCCCTGCTATTTAATACTATGTATGTATTGCTGTACATATAAATGGAGTCAGTTGAATTTAACTCACATAAACGATGACTTGCGCCTGCACACAGAGAAAAAGATACACATCATAAATACATCCAATTATAATCTAACATGGCAGTTTTGAAAATACTAGAAACTCAAACTCACTTGATTGTCATCCATATGAGGTTTTAATGTCTTATCCAGGAATGCCAGGCAGAAGCTCACTAGGGGAGAGAGAGAGAGGGAGAGGGAGGGAGAGAGGGAGAGAGAGAGAGAGAGAGAGAGAGAGAGAGAGAGAGAGAGAGAGAGAGAGAGAGAGAGAGAGAGAGAGAGAGAGAGAGAGAGGGGAGGGGGGTGGTGGGGAGAGGGTTTTCTAAATGTACTAGTTACTATAATCATGCATGTGCACGCACCTTCCTGCTCTGGTTTATAGATTGGCTTGTCCGTTTTCACAAAGAGAAATCCAAAATCATTACCAGAGAAGCGAAGTTGTTGTCGTCCCATGTACGTTACAGAGCCATCAGTAGAGGTCACATTGACAAAGTAGTTACGACCAGATAGATCTCTCACTGTGGGCATCTGAATGTTAAAAAAAGATACGTATTGAAAAACATGTACATGTCATGCGTATGCATTAAATATGAGATAGGGCTTACTTGAACTGACAGCACAACAGGTCGACCTGCAAAATTAATTATCACAAAATAAAATTATAGGTACATCATGCTAGAGAAATTACCTAAAGAAGTACATGCATACTATTAGCAGCATAATAACATGAACACTCCTGACATCAATAAATAATTGACAAAATCATGCGAGTCTATGAGGACAAAATTAGTTACTAGAAAATGCAAATATATATAGCACTAAGTTTTAGGTCTGATTTTTGTCTAAACAAAATCAATTTTAACCATAATTTACCTCTCCTTGTCCTTCCTCTGCTCTGTGAGAAGATGCCCTCTCTCCTTTTATCACAGGTCCTACGGCCATTCCTACATGTGCACATCTCATAGGACACCGTGGCTACTGCATGTGAGTAGTCATAGTTGTAGCTAGTCAGAGAGAATGACTCATTGGTTGCAACGTGGTAGCGTTGAGGAGTGAACAGTACATGCCTGCAAAGTATTAAAGGAGGAAAACAAATTCATTAACACGTGCAAGCATACATCATCAGGAACAGTTATCAGTTATTAGGGTGTTTTATTTGCATTGAAAGACCACTATTATTTACAGAATCACAAAATCATGTACTGATGTTGATATCTTGGTGGTGCAAAAATTTATCATCCACAATTTAGAGCTAATTAGTAAATACCAGGCTAGTCGTAGAGCTATGTAGCTGTACATGTATGTGATATGGATCTCTCTCTCTCTCTTTCTTCGGCCCTTTGCTTACGGTGGGACGACGTCCGAAGACTGCGCACTAACAGAGACAGCAAAGAGCACTAGCACTGTAACAGCTGCCAACGAATTGAGCAGCAGAAATTTCATCACAGCAACGGGGATTTGAACCAAATTTCTGGATAGCAGCACTGGTAGATTTTAGCTCAGCAGAATCAGCGATCTCCGATTCTCGCACTTAGGTGATTTAGCGCCCAGCTGCAGCATGGATGAACTGGTCCAGCAAGCCAGTTTTATAGCCACAGACAATGAATATGCATGCTGTTTGATTCTTAAGCTCCGCCCAGATGTGCATTAATTGGAATAAAGAGCTAAACAAGGTCACTAAAACATGGCGTTCTTCGACAACCCTAAAGCTTTGCTGGCTCACCTCAGACACTCCTTCATCACCAGTGATGACACAGGTAAGCACCATCAACTATATATATGTATAAGTTATAGAAAATTGTCAATTTCGATCCACACGATCCAGGTGTACACTGTATGTACGTCATGTATTCTGTCCAGCTTGCTGGTCAGCATCTATAATAAATTTTCCTTCCTCATAGATAAAGGATGGGGATTTGATCACAAGCTTTCTTCTCCTGGAGGGCAGCATGTGGGGCCAAGTACTCCCTTACTTTCATTATGTGCCTCTAGATGTTTGTTGTGCATATCAAAATCCAACTGTCACCCCTCCACATCCCCCCCCCCCCCCCCCCCACATAATCCCCAATCTTGTTTGGTGATTATCACAATCAGCTGAAGAGAGGGGAGGTTGATGATGAATGGATTTACATGTATGTCTACTAGATTTGTCTTTGTTTCCAGGTATGTGTGAGCTGATTATGATCAATGAAGACTTGGACAAAGAGATTAAGAGTGATCACAAGTTCTCAAAAAAATCTCTCAGATTGGCGAAGAGATTGTAAGGTCCTATAAACTACATAAATAAAAGTATAGATAGATGCTAGCATTTCATGTAGTGGTATAGGGAAAAAAAAAAAAAATTGCCGTGACCAGGATTTGAACCTGGGTTATTACGGCCACAACGTAATGTCCTAACCACTAGACGATCACGGCTTGATGGAGAAAAAGAGCTAAAATGTTGAGATCATGGCTATACACTTACATGTACATGATGCATGTACATTGGTTGTATATGATGTAATGTAGCAATAAATTTACAATGTGTGCACATGTATGTGCATTGAACTGTTGTGTTCTGGTTCCATAGGAAGAGTTACTTTTTCTATATGTAGGTACGTGTATATGTACATGTACATTATCTGAGTATATATATATCACACTACATAGCAACCCAACTGAGAACCTGCCCCAACATGCCGCCAAGTCTTACGACATCCAGGCCAGCCCCACACTCTCAAGAAGACCTCCCATGAAGAACAACAGCAATGCATTTGAGATGGCCGAACAGAGAAGGTGAGGGACATTCAATCATGAAAATATATATGATTATGTGCAGCCAGTGTACAGGAGTTGGCACAGTTTGTATGCACATGTTTATGTAAATGTGTATAGCACATGTATACGTGTAATATTTAGCTAGCATCTATTACTGCAGGAGAAAGAAGAGTGGTCAGATGAAGACTATTGTTTGGCTGGATAGTGATGTCATAGGTGAGTTTTGTTGAAGCTGCAAACAGAATCTAGCATAGCTATATTATGATTGTACAGTGATACATTATGTGAATATACTATGAGCGCTCTCTCTCTCTCTCCTCCCCTTCAGTTGATCCCTCCCTGTTTCCTCCTCAAGAGGTGACCAAGAAGCCAGTTGAGACTGAGCCATCTCTTCTCTCAGTTTTACTGGCTGAGTATAACAAGAAGTCAGCAAATCCATTCTTTGAGTACAGCAAATTTAATGGAGAGGTCAGGGTCTTATACATGTATACTTGTCAGCCTTTTTGCACAATAATATTATTGCTTTTCTGTTGAAAAGCTGAGGAGGAGTCTGTGGGAATGAGACTACTGATTCTGCAAATTCTCTGTTTGGGCTAATATCTGTGGTATGGTCAGCAATTTTGGGTCCAAAAACAATCCCTGGCAGTCCCAGGTGGTTAGTGATAGTTTCTGTGGTGAAACAAACATATGCCGAGTCATTAATGGTCAGAGTATGTAATTTACCTTTGGTTTTACTATGAGGTGTCCCCCTATTTGCCCCCTATCCCCCCCCCCCCCCACCCCCACCCCCACCCCCACTCCAAGATAGCTATCTATGACATCCCTTCTTAGAGGCCTGTAGTCACAGATCTATGACAGAACTGGTTAGACTTTATTTAAACTGACTAGTCTTACTAACTGTACCCTCCCCTAGCCCGTCCCCTGAGTGTTAAACATAATATTAGTGTGAATGAATATTTACATGTACAGTTTTAGTTGGTAGTAGTTTATTATTTGCTAACTACTACTCTTCTTGTACCTGGGGCATGCCCATTTTCTATACTAGGATACAGATATTGTGTGGTTGACTTGAGAGCCAAAGTGGGTGATGCTCTCCATATTTGGTGGTCCATCTATATCAGGAGATGTTGCCAATGGTTGCCATTGTATACATGTAGGTCAGGAGAGGTTATTAATAGTTTATAGGAACTCAATTGTCAGCTGCTTGTACTCCCTGACACCATTAACCTGTTAATGGCCTACCTTTAGCAGAGCTATCACAATGGAGGGCTGGGTCATACTAGGGTCATTGTTCTACAATTACTGAGATTGTTTATCCATATATAGCCTGCCACATCATTGTGCATGCACGTAAGATGTGTATCTGCTGTCATCTAAGCATTAATTTGGAGTGTACAAAGGAACTCCTCTGCACATGTGTATAAGGGCATGTCTAAAGTAGGAACACATATTTAGAATATACTTGTAACAAATACTGTGATCTGATTGGTCATTCAGAGGTCTCTATTTCTCATAGAGACCTACAAGTCTTTCATAGAAACCTACAAGTCAGTGTCCAATGGTCTACCAGGTCTTTGTAGTACATGTACATTCTGAACTAGTTAGAGGCCTCGTCCAATGGTCTCTATGCTCTTTAGAGACCCTCAGGCCCGAAGTAGCGCCTTTGCTGCGCTCGGGACACTACAGCCTCGGGCCTTCGGGTCTCTTAATCGCGTAGAGACCTTGGACTCAGGCTCCAACTATTATTTAATGTTCAGCACACATTGCTTCTGGTATGTAGTATCCACTTTAATTAACAGTGTTGAAAGAATATCGATGTCACTAGTTCATATTTATCAACTTGCAGAACCACAGTGTAGCAGTGACCAACACTTACCACATCTTTCTACCAATGACAAAGGTATACATGATGCCATTGCCACTAAAATTCTGTGATGAAGTGTGTGTGTGTGTGTGTGTGTGTGTGTGTGTGTGTGTGTGTGTGTGTGTGTGTGTGTGTGTGTGTGTGTGTGTGTGTGTGTGTGTGTGTGTGTGTGTGTGAGTGTGTATGAGTGTGTGTGTGTGTGTATGTGTGTGTGTGTGTGTGTGTGTGTGTGTGTGTGTGTGAGTGTGTGTGTGTGTGTGTGTGTGTAATCTTTTCTCTTTCTCTAGACTCCAACCATCCCTGTAACTGTCTCTGTGCTCCGTAAGTTTATCTGAGTGCAAGATAAGCTAGCATGTAAATGTACATGTACAGTGGAACCTCACTATTTAATATGAACACATGCTTCATATCCTTGGATTGTTTAAGTGTCCAGATTAAGAGGATGTCCTCATCTTGGGGAAGAGTACATGTTAGCTGGGACCTTGAATACATTATCTCATGGGTTTTTTTTTTTCAAGGGGCTCCACTATATGTGTATATGTGCAATTTAAACTCTTCTTTTATCCTTGTGAATGTTATTTGTGTTCACAGACAGTGCCACAGTAGCTGATCTGGTGGGACTGACATTTTGGAAGTATTTGGAGACAACTAAAGACCCAGTGGCATTGGTATGTGTACCGATATGTACATGTAGCAGTATTAATACCATACTATACTTGAAACTTATCAGGAAATTTGAATAGCTACTTGTACTATACATGTCAGTGAAGATGACATGCATGCAGTAAGGAGTATTTTTTGTCCTACAGAAACAAGTGCACAACTATGCTGTTATGATATCCGAAGACGACGGTGATGTGGACACGGATTTGCCACGTAAGAAAAAATTAACCCTCTCAGGTGCTTTTGGTTTTACTTTTCTTCCATTCCAAAGCTCTTGAGAGGGACGATCACATTGCTAAGTTCAGATTTAAATACCTTGGCATTGTTGAGGTGAGTGATACGTAGATGATCTCGCTGCATCATGTTTGCTCATTGAGGTGAGGTAGTCAAATGGTTCTTTTTTTTTTTCCTTTCATTCAGATGAAACGTCGTGTGAAGGTAGTGGAGCCACAAGAAGCACAACCAAAACACATTGCTGTCAAAGTGTGAGTATAATACTATATTCATGTACATATATAGCGTAACAGGAAATTTTTGCTGATGTAAAATCCAGAATGTGAAGGGTTTTTTTGCCGATAGCCCTATACATTTTTCTACTATGTTAAATTTGTGATACTGTAGGTACTATGAAGAGGGAGGGTTCTCCACGCTGGCTGTGGGCAACATGAAGGTGGACATGGGAGAGATACTCTCCAGGGTCATCAGAAAGAGAAGGCTACAGATACATGGTGGGTGGGTGTGTGTGTGTGTGTGTGTGTGTGTGTGTGTGTGTGTGTGTGTGTGTGTGTGTGTGTGTGTGTGTGTGTGAGAGTGTGAGAGGGAGCAAGAGCACATTAGCAGTGAGAGTATGGTAGTTGTACACTCTTCCTGCTAATGTACTCTTGGTGAGAGTTATACATGTGTGTTCAAACATACATGTAATATAGCTCACACTGCATATGTGTTAACAGTGCCATTTTTAGTAATAACATGGTGATGCAGGAAAGTACGTGTATGATATTATGATACTACTTGCTTGTGTTACTGAATGTACTAGTTCATCCTCCCCCATACACTATTATGCATACATATCAGGTTATGAGTTGGAGCGATGTTACAGCCCTGGTCGGCCGGTTGATCTCAATAGCACTCTGGAGAGCCAGGGAACACTGGACTTCAATCTTGTCAAGAACGTTGGTATGTGCACTGTTTTAGCATAACACCTGAAGCTTGTAAAGTTTAGCCTAGTCCTCAGGCCCATTCCCAGATTTTCAATATTTCATGCTGAAAAGCGGGAAACATTGAAAAGTGTGAAACATTGAAAAGCTGGGAATGAGCCTGGGGACGAGGCTAGTAAAGTCAGTTCCAGAAAGCAGTAGATTCATATACATGTATGTAGCATGCATACACACAGTTAATGTCAAAATTACTTATCCACTGTGCATGCATACAGGGCGTAAGAACACTGTTCCGTCCTCTATTGATGATAACTCAGTGGACTCTCCTCATGTTAAGGCAGAGCTGACCAGCCACCAGTACAAGGTACGGTGTGGTGTGTATGTATAGTATACAGTGTACAGTTTAGTATCATAAATTATGCACGTGGCATGAACATGAACTTCTCTCTCTCTCTCTCTCCAGTCCTATCATGTTGTGATGATTCATAAGGTTCGATCAAATACGGAAGTGCTACTAGGTAAGTTCTTCTTTGGGAGTGCATGAGTGTGATAATTAAATCAAACGTACCTGTTGCTCATAATATTATGGTAAAGGGTCATACGGCAGTATGGGAAATATGGTAATGGTCGTCACTGTGTCTGCATATGTACTTTGTGTGCATATCATCACCATAGGTGTATCTAGAGACTGTATTGAAGTAGATCCTGTTGGTCAGTCGAGATCTGGAAGGGCATTCTTTTCGAGAAGCTCCCAGAAACCGGTCAGTGACTCTACAATACTAGTACAGGAATACCATGTACAATGTACTATGTACATATTAGGCTGGTGCACATTATGCTGGCATAATTTTTAGAATAATAGGGCACTGCCAGGAGCAAAGCATAAAGCTGGAATAATAGGAGGAAACCCAGCATATGAATGTCACATGTAGCGGATGTTAATTAGAAACCATTGCTAATCCAGCGCAAAAATGGCAGATTCGACTGCACCAGCTGCATGCTCCAGTGGCAGTTCTCTCTATGAGAGTACTAGCAACGAGTTAGACATTAGTAGTTCTGATGAGAGTTTGAGTTCGAATGAAGAAGAAAGTTCTAGTAGTATTAGCGATATTCCAGCTGAAAAAAATCTAAAGTTGTATGATACATCATTAATTTTATGCATTGACTCAATTATTTTAAATAAATTCATGAGAATAATCAGGTGGTAGTATGGGAATAATAGGTTACAATATGAAGAATTGCAGAATAGAATGATAGGCAAGAAAAAAAAGCATAATGTGCTCAAGCCTAGTACATATACATGTACCGTCCCCCCTTTTACTGTATGTGTATCGAATAGTTCTATATATTTTTCAGATGTCATATGAGATATCCAAGATCTGTACATGTGAGATCATGGATGAGAAGAACCCTCAGAGAACAGTGTTCCGAGTGATCCGAGTTGGGAAGGATGGCAACTTTAAGAACATGGACTTTGAGACAACCTTAATGACAGCAAGTGAGTCGTACAATCTTCACCTTAGATTTACAATTCTATTATAGTTATGTAGTACACTGGTGATCAATACTTTCTACATTATTTTATTTGTTATTTTCAGAGGAGATAGTTCGTAAGATCAACCTCATCCTGGAGGGTCTGTCTGATGGAGCTAAGCTAGAGTGGAGTGAACAGGTGAGAGGGAGAAAAGGTACCAAATCTCTCAACTCATGAACTCTATACGTGTATGTTGATCACTAGCTGTGTACAATCAATGCATTTTTTTTTAGTTTTTATGACTGTGTGGACTCTTAAAATCTGATTAATTTTTTATTGCTATTATGCTCTTAATCATTATAAACTGGGAATGTATATGCATACCTCTAAACATATGATTTCACTGGCCTATTGCTTAGTTCTCACACATGAAAGTATAATTATAGGACTGTTAACTGCACAGGCCAGTACTATAGTCATGAGGAGAGGCTAGTGTCAATCTTTGGATGTATGATTTAGGAGTACAGTCTATAATATTATGGTAGCTGTGATAGGTAGTGGACCCTACCTAAAGGCTTAGACAGTGGGTAGGCTATAGCGACTTTTGTCTATACCCTCACTATCAATCTTGCTCATGATTATAGCAACAGTAACGTGTTCATGCTATAGTCTCAAATCAATTAGCTAGTGACTTGACTATCTTGACTTGATTCTGTTCAAATTTCTGTAATCTACAAGTGCCAGGGTGTCCTCAAGTTCATTTTCACAAGCATAATCTTTTTGCATTCTGCAGTACTCTCTAGTTTGGTTTTAGCTGATTTTCCTCACGCACACCTAAATAGGAAGATCCACCCCCTATTTATTAAAATTTTGTATTCTATTATGCTAATCCTTGGAAAAATTATTCTTTTTCCTATCATTACAAAGATTATTGAAATTACTGGCATTACTACATCATTACTGACATTACACAGACTACTAAGATTACGTGCAATACTACCATTACTGAAATTACTACGATTAGACTATAGTATGCACAGTATGCTTTGAATTATTAATGAGGTATTTAAAATCCCCCTCAACCCTAACATAGGTGGCATTTTTGAAATGGTTGTCAAATTACAAGTTCGAAAGCAGTCTTCTGTGTTAGTGCTAGCTGGTACTAATGGAAACATAAGCGGGCAGAAGTTAAGGGGAGATGAGAAATAACTTATTGATACCATAACAAAACTAGAGCTCTTTAGAGCACATACTCCATGTGCTCATGCTGCATTATATCTGAGATTTGCATGACTTGTGATGAGGCCATACCTATTGGATGTTGTTGCTCGGACCCTACCAATCCTGTCATTTTCTGATTTGTAAAAAAGTGGGTGTTTCAATACATCGTGCACACGCACATTTAGTCCCCTGGCCAACCACAAAGTCCTTTGATACTGTCAGAATACATTACTGAGCGAAATGACCAGTGCTTGAGCTGTTTTGGCAGTCCATCCTGGTGAAACAAAGTGCCTCTTGCTTGAAACTGTGAATGATCATCTCAGAGGTGGGCATGTTGATAATCGTTCTTTATTTCCCCAACCGACCGACCCTGATCAATTTCCGAGCAACAACATATCAAATAGGTACATGTATGGCGTGATGAATGCTAATAACATGTGACACAGGGACATCTGTAGCATAGTAGCACTCACATTCATTAGCGACCTTTACCTAACCAATTTGTGCACATGCACATGGACAGCTTATAGGTATGGCTGATAGATGTGGTCAACAAAAATGCACAGTTTGTAGTGGTTATGATAAATGAGTACAGTTTAAGGTGGCAGGTAAGTAAGCTAAACTTTGCTAATCTTTGCATGTGCTTAAAATGTCCATTTCCAATCATGATAGCGAATTACACAGCCTGGCAGTAGCTAATGGCCATTGAAACACTGTGTGGTTGATTACAGGAGTGAGCCTACCAAGTTTCATCATTGCAAGAGACAATAATTACAGCTTCAAACATGTGAGGCACCCATTAAACGAAATGCCTGCAATGCGGCTACTAAACGGTCAAGCAGATAGGAATCATTGATGGATAGAGGAAATAGAGAAATATCCTTTTTTTACAGTTTGTAGAGAGCTCTTTTTCATGATTTATCTCACAAACACAATTAAATAATACTTAGACACTGAGGCCAAGGGATCTACAGTATTTAGAATCCAGATGTCCCCTGGGCTGTGACACCCGAGCGAAGCGAGGGTGTTACTAAGGGGACAGAGGGATTCTAAATACTGTGGATACCATTGGCCAAGGTGTGCTAAGTTATTTAGAATTTTACAACTGTTGCTATGGCATTAGAACTATTCGCCTTGGAGCTATCACATTATCTTGGATCCTATTGGCCAACTTTTACAAGTAACTAAGTAAAATTTACAAGTAACTAAGTTACTTATTTACCTCCTATAGACCAATCAGATTACAGGAAACTAACAGTAAAATTCTAAATATAGCTAGCTTACCTATAATACTATTCGGCAGTTAACTCTTCCAAAAGAAAACTAGAATTTTCATTTCTCTCCATTTCCCCCTAGTCTGTCAACTACGTCATTGATTTAGACCAAATGGGTCACTTAACTTTAGTTAGGAACATATAACATACAGCTACACTTCACACTTCTTCTAGTCAGTTCTTGGGTTCAAAGGTCAGAATGTAATAGCTGTGAGTGCAATTACCTGCTACAACATGTGGCACATTAAATCTGACCTAGCACCAGCTACTCAACACTGTTCACATGTATACTGACCATTTGCAATTATTTTACAGGCATCCACAGCATCCTTTGTTCTTCCATAAGCCAGGAGGCTTCGATAAATACTTTGTACATTGCTTTAGAGGCAAACTTTTCCTTCCACTGTCTCAGCATCCTAATTCTCCTTTCGTCTGCTGTCCAGTTATCCTCATCTACTGCAGCAATGTCAGCTTTTGTCAGGTAGAGGTGGAGTCCAATCAGCCTCCAGTCCACACAATGCTGGTATAAGTTAAGGAACATCTGTGAGCATTCTTGGTCAAAAATATCCAACTCGTAAACACCCTCTCGTAGGGTAACCCCACTGTCTACCATCATGGCACCTTCATCCGAAAAAAATGAGTGCATGTGGAGATTATTATTACATCACTTTACTTGGGGAGGATAAACAAGCATTAGCTAGCTACATGTACATGTACTGTGTATATTATCAAATGTATATAAACAAGGCTTCATCATAAGATCTGGTGACAGGTTCAGTAAGCAAGAGATATTATACAGGTATGTGCTACTCACATATTGATCTTCATATACATGTATAAACAGGTACGTACATGTAATTGCTTACAAGTGTCTGGGAGTCCAACAGAAGATGTTGAATAGTACTCTACCATGGATGGTAGATGAGATGCTTAATGTGAATAAAAACAGAAACTACATTCACAGACTGTTAGAGCTATATTACTAATGCCAGTGGTTAGTTGTAGGGTTACCAGACATTTATTAACTGAAAAATTCATTAAAACATACTTTGATCCCTTTCTGGAACAATATGAGGGCTTGCACTTTTATTTATCACGGAAGAAGCTGAAAATGAATTACAATGGTTAACAACAATCATTACCACATAACACCAGCTATAATAACACACCTTCAGTAAGTCCAAACCATATCAAGTGGCCAGCTTGGAGTGGGTATGCCTTTTCACAATCTAAGTCACAAAATAGAAATGTTTCCTGCCATTTAAAGTTGCTGTGTGCTATTGGAGTTTCTTGGATCGATCAGTAGGTGAGGTCTGAGATGATGGTTGGGTGTGAGGACAGTGGAAGGTGAATTCTGGCTTTGTTTGTTTATAGTTCAGTGCACTACAAGCAGCATTGATACCACTGAGGATGGCATTCTTGATGACATTCATAAGAGCCGAATATTCACTCAGGACAGCTACACCTGCAAGCTTGACATACACTTCAATCAGGGAGTTGGAATCAATCAGTGTGACCGAGCAAGGAGGGTCAGTGGGAAGATGTATCTTAAAGCAGTTGCGATAAAGGGGCTGAGTATCATCAAGAATACGACTCCACCTGAAGTGATTGATGAGGTGGACCACAAAGCAGCAAAACACACCAGCACGACAAGAGCCCTGGAGGAATCGAATGAAAAGAGGTACAATTTCATCAGAAGACTCTCTATACTGAGCAAGAGCAGCTTCCATCAAGGATTCTAAAGCAGCAGGCATCACAAAGTGGGTTTGCTTCTCTTTGTCAACAGACATGCTGGAAGTATTGCCATCTTGACGTGCAGAGGCAGGATTTGGAACAGGGGCAAAGACAAGAAGCTTCTTCAAAACCTCACAAAGGTCATCAACACAGAAGATACCAGGAATGTAGTGTTGATTGAAGCACTCTGAGCTCAAGCAAGCTTTGCTGACTATGCCTCTATCTCTAAAATGCCTCCATTCACCCTCTATAGGCAAGGATCTCTCAGGCTGTCTAAGGAGGAAACTGTGGGAAACTAACTCAGACACTTTATCGAGTGGAACCTGTGACTCGACAAAGACAACATCAGGAAGGACATCTGGAAAATACTTGATGACATTGAGCTCATCAAAAAACTCCAGAGCAGCATAAAAAGAATCTTCATGGATGTGAAGCAAGCGAGCCATTTCCAGACACTCTGCCTTGCTAAGGACCCCTCTACCTAGCACTTTGGCCAGCTCCTGGAGTAGCAGCTCCATGATGTACCACCAAATGGGTACCTTCACTTGCCTAGCCCCAGAGGCCTCAATGGCATGATGAAGTGACTGAGCAATGTACTCCTCTCGTTCACCTGGGTTGAGAGTGTTGAGAGTAAAGAGAAGCTTTGTCATATCATTTGAAGGAAAGATTAGCTGATTGCCAAATTCTGGTTTGAGCATATCAAGCAGCTTCTTATTTTTCTCCTCTATGCTTTCAATAGTGACACCGGACTGCATTTTTGATTCTAGCTTGTCCAAGTGAGTGCCAACCATGATGATTTTTGGAGGCTGACCTTGAGTGGAATAGGACTGGATGGTACTGACAAGACACTGGATGGTATCTTTGGCTGAGAGCTGAGACTGCTGAGTCGCTTCAACCTGCTTACCACCTTGGTAATACTCAATACCTTGCATTTCATCAAGCTTGTCGGTGAGGCGAGTAACACACAAGGCAGAGGAAATGCTACGAACAAACAGTGGAAAAAGCTCATGATACTGTGGCTGCCCCCCACTATCTTTGAAGTAGACCCACTTGGACTTCAGGATGATCTCACCAATAGACTGCTCTGAAGAAGCACCTTGATAATGAGATTCGCTTTGTGACTCAGGAGAAAAACCATCGTGTTTTTGCTTCAAAATTCGCTGCAATATCTTATCCATTATTAGTTTCATGGCTTTCTGGCAGCTGTCTGATAACATGGACGCAGCACCTTCTTGCATAAATTCTTTTCTTTTGCGAGAATGTTTCAAAGAGGGCAATTTAGCTCCAGCTGCACCTTGATCTTGTGACGTGAATAGGTTGGCCACTTTAGTAAAAATGCTCTGCTCTGACTTCTGGTGAAGTTGAGGCTCAGCCAGAAGAATCATCTTTGCCACAATATCCATCATGTCATCATCACTAACCTCCTTCCACTGCCCTCGTATATTTTGAATCTTTGTCCCCGAAACTGTTCGAATTTCAACATGGACAGGGGTTTCACAGATGGTACTAGAGCAAAGGTGAGGTGGTCGCTTATCTAAAAGCAAATACTTGAGATGTGTCTTCCCCACTCCAGGCTGGCCCAGTACAATGCACACGACAATGATTACTTCCACAAAGCCATCCTTTAAAGCTTCATTAAGCAGCTTTTCTGATTGCTTCTTTGATTGCTTTTCTGCATTAGGCCACACAAAATGACGAGTATATAAATAATTCAAAATTACAAGAGTAAGTAGGGATGGCAGTGCTGAAACAAGAGTAGCTGGTAGGAATATTTGCAGACTCAAGGTGCATCCCTATAGCCTTTCATAGAAACCTTGTTACTTGGAAAAATCTGCCATCCCTACTTACTCTTGTAATGTTTAACTTTTTATATACACCACTACTGCCATAGATAACAAGCATAAAACAACAATTGAATAAAATTGTTGGGTGAAGTAGGGATGGCAGTACAACAAAGTATACAAACAAGCTAGGGTTGTAGGGATAACGTACATGTTACATCCCTACTGCTTTTCAAGTAATGGTATTTCAGTAAAAGCAGTAGAGATGTAAGACATACCTTACTATCCCACAACCCTAGCTCAGTCTACGATAAGACCACCGAAGTCCATATAGGTACCATACATTTCAATGTCAACGCACAGTTTGTATGGTGCCTATGGGGGTTAATGACATACATGCCATGCATGTGGTGCTAAAAATATTACATGTCTATGTATGGATGTAACATCTGCTGTGAGATAGCACTCGGTCTATATCTTACGTACCAGTAAGAGCTGAGCTTCACATTGATACCAAGAACAAAACCATAGGTGCCGAGATAGCCAATAAAGATATAATCCAGATTTGGGCTGTGTATGGCTGATGGCATCTTTGAATTCGGGGCAAATCTGTAACACTCAAAACACCGCCATGGCACTTGAGCCAAAGGTAGGTAAGGTACCCGAGTGATGATCCAGCCAGATCTCGAGTCTGTCAGATTCATTTGGTGAACATAAGCACACTTCAAATTATCTCTTTAGCCTGTTATATTCTCTTAGTAGTACCTAGCTAGGCTGTCAACCAAGGATTAGACAAAACTTTAGCTACTTGGCTACAAACTCTTCATCTTTTCGTGACAGCTCAACTTGCTCTTGTGTTTCTCGATCTTTTCTGGCTGACTGGAACTTTGAATTCGGGCCAAACCCGTAACACTCACTTCAGAATGTAAAACAAGGCATCGTTGATGTC
The DNA here is from genome assembly GCA_964291365.2 of Stappiaceae bacterium. Taxonomy (GTDB): domain Bacteria; phylum Pseudomonadota; class Alphaproteobacteria; order Rhizobiales; family Stappiaceae; genus JBDWFY01. The sequence continues at coordinate 23,921 of OZ220037.1, read as the reverse complement.
CATACCATGGTGGCAGTGTATAGCAGTAGTGTGGAACAGAACTGATTGAGGCGCTTTGAGAAATGAGCCTTCGAAAACACGAAAAACTCATTCTGCCCCATGAGTTATACAGATGTATACAAGATCATTGCGTATGTAATAGTTAATATTTACTACTGAGCCTTGTTTCCTAGGTAATAAACAGGGATTATATTCAATATCATACTTCCTGAGGGGCAAAACGTTCGATATGAGGATATCATACTTCCCCCAGGGAGCCACTTCAGCCAATCACAGCAGAGGTCTTCAAGTTGCATAGCAACAGCCAGTGCAAATGCAAATGGAAACAACTCAGCAGATGAAACTAGACAAGTTGATGGCTAGCTCAGCTCTGTATAGCTATAGCACGGAGTATGCAACAGTAGAACAGTACAAGACAAGTGCCACAATTATTATAGTAGATCACTTGTGTAAACAAAGTGGGAGGAGCTATCTCTAACTAACGCACACCACTATGTGCAGCTGCTAATCATTTTCAACTAGCTTACCTTGTCACAAGTTGTAGTATGGATACTATGACCAACAATCGAAAAGACTGACCTGAACTAAAGTTCTACCATGAGATGCTGTGGTACTCTGAAGTAGTTTAAACATATCAAAACATTTTGACAAATTTGCCCATACAACTGATAATTACAAGTACAAACCGCTACTACAGTATGGTTTGTATTAGCATCTATGGCAGTAGAGCTTCATTTTTCGACATTTCTTGCACATAAATTTTATTTTGCCCGGAAATCTCTCTAGTACGGTTGGAATCACGTTCTCTGATCCTTCCTCTTTCTTCTGATACCTCACATGAAGGGCCCCATAGCCGGGAACTCAGTGTTAATTCGCCGCGAAGTGTGTGCGGTCCCGACTTTTCTCCTATACTTTTGTATTAGACTGTGGTAGGACACTTCTAAATATCAATATTACTTTTTTTTCAAAAGGGGATACCCCACCTATACGCATACCAATGACATCATAGGAAGTTCAGCTTTCATTTGATGCCTACCATAAGTGTTTTGAATCGGACGTTACGGGTGTTTTTTTGGAAAACGCTTGCCTGCCATATGTTTGTACGGTCTTCTATGAAAAAATTTTGCGGGCGGATGACGCCACAGCCAATTACAAGCAATTATCGCCCGTAGATTTTTACAAGATAAGGCTAAGGTAAGGTTTTACAACTGCCATAGGCATGTTTTGATATGGCTATCTAGTTTGTCACACAAGATTCCTGACTGATCATTAGCCTTTCCAAGTTGGACAGTTCAGAGCTTCTTCTCTGCTTTCGAATTCTGGTTAGTTTTGTTTCTAGGTACTGAATGCGTAACCAAGATGTTCTATTGCCTGAAGTAGTAAATATATTAGTGATTCACTGGTTGCCAAGGAATTATGGCAACGTAAACAAATGCAAATGGCAACGTAAACAAACTTCGTCCTCGGGCTACGCCCTCGGACTCAGTTTTTTTGGCACCCAGTGAATAACTATAACATAACCAACTCCTGAGGTTTTGCCCGAGGGATGAGTGCTTCTACATTGCATACAAAGCGAGGGATTGGTTGACAACTATTTTCTAGCCTATTGTTTCTATGGATACAATAAACATGGTTTTAGCCCTTAAGAACAGTATGAATGTTTGCCCTGGCCCTCAAGAACTGTATAATAATAAACATATGGACATGAGCCCTACAAGGAGGGTCTGTATCACATATACAGTACCTTGTATACCTTAGCAACCACATAGCAACGGGCTAGAAATCCATGTAATGCATACACACACGTGTATAATCATACATTATTTCCGTTTGTCTTTAAATTGTAGGTTTTAGCATAGACTAAGCTTGTTTGTATACTTTAATTTTTGTACTGCCATCCCTACTTCACCCAACAGTTCTACTTTTTATGCTCGTTCTGTTCCTTTCTTTTGTTGCCTCTGGGGAGTTTAAACCTATGATGTTTGGGCTAGCCATCCAACTGATCTTGATCTAGGTTTGCTTTGCATTCTTGTGTTATTCTTTTTTCAGCACACGGTACAGGTCGTGAGGCATTATGCAACATGTAAGTTTTCCAAAAACATTGTGTACATGTATGTGCATACATGTATGTATTGTCAGCTTATGTGTGCATGGCCACTCACGTACTGCCTACTAATCTAACAGTACACTGTTTATGCATAGCTTGAGGATTGTGTCTTGAGATGACCTCTGAAGCACGTCACAAGTTTGGATGAATGATATCCACAGTAGATGACACATGTACACATAATTGTCACATACACATACATGCACACATTGGTAGTGAACATTAATTGGCACATCATGTTCAGCTCTGTGATGACCCTTACCTCATTATTGAGTATGCATTAGTTTATTAATGTTTGCAAGCTGAGGTACGTACTATGCCTCATCCGTGACAGCATGAGGTCCAAAGTCATGAAACTCACTAGAGATCCGTGAGTTGGAACACCATGTATCACAAATTATTCTAAACCTTTTTTGGATGGTGCATAGTGATCTCCCATGCCCCAAAAAATTTTCATGGGGTATAACAATGTCATAACAATGGTATTATGTAAATTGTGGCTCGTTGTAATTCTTTTATCGTTCCCTTGTTACATCCAAAGTATAAGTCTGTAACGTAATGTTTAGAGTATTAGGTGTCTCACAAAATAATTTTTATATCTCCTCGTAGAGTGAGTAAAATTAAGCAATCCGATCAAAGGAGATCTTTTAGTTTCACTGTAGCGTTAAGATACAGACCATAGTAGTTTTTAACCACAAACTATGGACCATAGTAGCTTTTAATCACAAACTATGCAATTTAACAGTGGTGTAGTGGATAAGAGCTGACTTTCAAACAAGAGATTGTGAGTTCAAGTCTCACTCAGGGTACTGCTCTTTTTTTCCTTCCTTTAATTTTGTCATGTGGGATCTTTTTCCCACTTTTTTTCAACATGTGTTATGTTCTGTTTTGAATTATTTTGGATGAATCGTTCATTACATCCAAAGTAGAAAAATACTACCATGAATGTAATATAATGTAAAATTCACATAATCTAATGTTTGCTTGGTTACCAGCCTCACGACATAGCAACCATCCTATAAGTTGGTATCTACCCACATTTGCACTAAATTAATCACACGGAATCTTCCATTTTCATTTTGAGGCTGAGATATCCCACGTTTTGACGCTGTCTCCCATAAGAGCTATATTAATCCGTGTAGATTTTCAAAGGCTCATATCAGTGGACTGAATCAGCCACCCACCATCAAACTGTGAAGAAATGATGGCAGACCTAAAATCAATTGAACTCTCAAGTTTCATTTTTGATATAATGCTTATACTGTGCCACTGACAACAACTGTAACACAAAAGACTTCAAGTAATCAAGAGATGATTGAAAAATAATCTGCCAGGCTAGTCTCGCGGGTCAGCCCCTTCTACAAAAAAATTGAGAAAGGATCTGGTGAATGAATCTACTTCTGCTTGTCCCCAGGTTCCATCTTTGAACTACCAATGAAATTGCAGTCTTGAGTCATATGATGGCCTAAATGTGTATGCATGCTAAATACTGTGGTAGTAATTTTTGCGAACAGCACATGGTAGCTACACATACAGCTAGCAAAACTGCTCGCCATTGGCATCTTTGCCACCTTGGGTCGAGATCATGTACAACTGAAGCATTACCGACACGTGTGCAATATATATATGCAAATCGCTATAAAATGCCCTGTGTAAACGTGTATTTTGTGGTCAACAATGTATCACGTTCAATGATGCCACATGCATTCCACGGAGATAAATGGATGTAATTCCATTCACCAGACCCTCTTTCGATTTTTTCATAGGAGGGGCTGGCCCACGAGATTACCGTAGGAACCAAGCTAAGCTTGTGTTCTGCCATGTTTCCGCCCCAAAAGAATGACTATGCATGGCTAGCAATCATAGCCACACCCACTTAATACTGATCGCACATGCGTGCAGCTACTATTCGAGGGCAGCTACTATTGTCTTGGATGAGCTCTAGGTGCGGCTACTATTCAAGGGCAGCTACTTTTTGGGGTGCGGCTTCTAATCGAATAAATATGGTATTTCTCCAACAATAACGTAGAAATAGCTGTCTTTTGTCATGGCTATCAAACCAGAAGTGTGGCAGAAGTCACCTTTACATGTTTGTTTCTTAGGCATGTGAATAACATGTCAGACAAGTGGTCCCAGTCTCACATGTGTCTCTCCCTGACTGCTCATGCTACAGTTGACAGTGTGCTACATTTAGAGTAAACACATGTTCTACGTTAACGGTCCCTACCGACTTGCATTTATGCATGTGTACGTGCTAAGCATGTGGACAATGCATCTCTACATACAGACATACACACATACATACATATACTAGTTAGACACTGGTTAGGAGGTTTCTGCATGATTTAGAAGACCTAAGGGCTCTCTATAGAATTCTGAGCAAAGCAAGGGTTCTATGGATCCCTGAGGTCTTCCAAATCACAAGGAAACTGACTAAACAGTGTCTAACAAGTTTAGACCATAGCAACGCATCCTAAGCAGTCATGGGAATGTGCATGGCGGTGGCGCCGCTCACAGATCTAGCAGTGTTGCTATGGCATCAAGCGACAAAGATTGTTGTTTGAAGAACTTGGCACCGACTGCTGTCCACTCTACGGTACCGGCAGAAAAAGGATGGACAGGAGAGAGCTAGTACTCTCGAGTTTGGATGCTTACTCAGCAATTTTTACATAGACTCCACCTTTCAAATTAACTCACAATCACGCATGCGCAATGTCTGCCGGTGTGCTACCAGTGCTACGTATGTACTCAAGACTCAAGTGATGTAGTTTTGTCCAGCTTATTGCCCAGGAGCACATAATGAAAAAGAAGGGAGAGGGAAGGAGTGTGACACACTTGATTAAATTTTTACCCACGTTAGTCGTGTTACTAATTTTAGCAAACATACTATAGTGCTTGAAGTTCAAGCCATGGCCTAGGCCTGCACCTTGTTATAAGCGTGAATCAAGCTTTCGAAGCTTCTCTTGTACACCAAGAAATGCTGGCGATCTGTCCTCGAGCGGCAGCCTGGCAGCCGTGTCAGAGTCAGCTAGGCCATGCATCACCAGTTCCATTTTGCAGCTGAGTATTCGAACACTTGAACATAGTTAAACGCTTTGTGATCGAGGTGGCTTTGGAGGACTGCTGCCAACAGAAGGATTGTACAAGCCCCAGAGGCTCTGGGATCTCGAATAGCTGTCTGTACGTACAAAGTTCATACTGGCTAAATTTAGTAACACGACTAGCGTGGGTAAAAATTTGAATTTTAATCAAGTGCATGGTCGTGTCATGCTCCTTCCCTCTCCCTTCTTTTCTCATTATGCACTCCTGATTTGGCCTGTTATCGTATTTTTTCTAAACTGAATTTGGCACAAAATATGCTTGAGCTTTGCCAACTTTTTAGAGGCCAACATTCAACATTTTTTGCATGTGCATTCTACTCACATGTACATACGACGACATTTGGTGAAAATTTCCATAATTCGGTAAAGGAATTTCAATAATTAGTAGTACCGAATTTTAGAAGAACTACAGTAGTAATATGCATATTAGTAGATATACCACTTTGGTTGGAAGCATGGACGGTTGGTTGTGCTGGTGACTGTTCCATCTCATTTCTTCTTACTGCATGAACATGCCAGAGTGATTCTACCCAGTCATTGTCATCGTCTGGAAATAACTTTCCCATGTTATACCCAGCAGGCACTATTGGAATACACTTGGCAATTTCATTATCAACACCAGCACTTTCTACTGCATCAATTAAAAGGTCCTTCCAGCTTTTCAGTAGATCTGTGAAAGTATCACGTACAGACTTCTTTCCTGGACGACGCTTATGCTGATGGTTGATACCATCTACCACCTCATTTGCAAATGTTAGAGCAACAATAGTTTTACTCCAGATCCCCTTCCCTAGACCTTCGGTTAGGTTCATGATGGTTTCATGATCTTCATGTTGAAATCGAGCGTTCATGTTTACACAGTAAAGTACAACGTTGGCGTCAGCACATCCCTCATTCTTCATGCCAGTTATGTATTCGATATCCATGCCCGAGCCATCTTGTAGTCCAGGCGTATCCAAAAACATGATGTCGCTATCAGGATGAGTGTATGCTCCTACACTAGTCGTCCCCTTTTCAAATGTGTCCACCGCTTCCGCGGCCACTTTCTCTCCTGTCATTCCATTTATCAGCGCTGACTTTCCAGTGCCTGTGTTACCAACCACAAGTATCGTCGGAGACTTTTTCTCACGTCTCCAGTCTTGAAATGCTTGAGAGATAGCAGTCGAGCCAAATTTCGCCATAGTGAGGTCGCTGATGGACGAGGGATACACTGCATTTGCGTTTATTAATACTTACAGCCCCCCTACTAGAGCAGAATGCTCAAGGGACATTTCCCCCAGGGTGCCCAACAAGGTACGACCCAATCTGATCAGACTCACGACTTGACTGCTGAGAGATCCCGGACAGGGGACAGGGGACAAGCCCCTGGCAAATGTAGCGCCTGCGTCTCTCGGAGGGTAGTGGCAAATTATTTAGCAAATCAACTTCTTCATCAACAAATTAGCACATAGAATCTGAGCATAGACCGGTACACAGCACAGCCACTCAGCACATCACAAAAATCAGTAATTACATTCCAGTTCTAAATACAAGTATAGTTCAAAGTTTCACCGTAGTCTACATTATGCACCTATCAAAGTACTTAGTACAGAAATACCATGTACAATGTACTATAATTATATGTACACATGTACTGTCACCCCCCCCCCTTTACTGTATGTGTATCGAATAGTTCTATGTGTTTTTCAGATATCGTATGTAGCTAGATATCCAAGATCTGTACATGTGAGATCATGGACGAGAAGATTGAACCCTCAGTGAACAGTGTTCCGAGTGATCCGAGTTGGGAAGGATGGCAACTCAAGTTAAGAACATAGACTTTGAGACAACCTTAATGACAGCAAGTGAGTTGTAGCTAGCTACAGTTTTCATCTTAAATTTATAATTTCTGTTATAATTTATGTAGCTAGTACACTGGTGATCAATACTTTCTACATTATTTATTTCAGAGGAGATAGTTCATAAGATCAACCTTATCCTGGAGGGTCTGTCTGATGGAGCTAAGCTAGAGTGGAGTGAACAGGCAAGGGGGAGAAAACCGGGTACCAAGTCTCTCAACTTATGAACGCTGTACATGTACATTGATCACTAGCTGTGTACAATCAATGCATTTTTTTTTATCTTTATGACTGTGTGGACTCTTTAAAATCTGATTAATTGTTTATTGTAGCTGCATCTATTATGCTTCTAATCATTATAAACTGGGAATGTATGTGCATACCTCTAAATGTATGATTTCCCTGGCCTATTGCAGTCCTTCACTTAGTTCTCACACATGAAAAGTACATAGGACTATTTGTGAACTGCACAGGGCAGTAGTATATAGTCATGATTATAGGGAGGAGAGAGCTAGCTAGTGTCAATCTTGGATGCATGGTTTAGGAGTACAGTCTATATTATTATGGTAGCTGTGATAGGCAGTGGACCCTACCTAAAGGCTTGTTACGACGCAAACGCGATCCCTCCCAAACCCGATCCACATTACGTCGTGCGCACGCCGCTATGCGCGCGCCGCTATCTCGCGATTTAGCGGGAAATTTCAAATTGCTGTTATGAGCCCCTATCAACAAACGGCAAACGGGGTGTACGTGACAATCAGGGGACTAAAATCACTCTCAGTTTAGGATCTAAGCCGGCCACTCTCGGATTTTAGGATCTAAGCCACTCCCATCTTACGACTAAGCCACTGGGGGATCTAACTATAAATTAACGGGCCGCGGGAGGTGCATGGCTTACTATGCTGAAAGTCTAGGCTTAGATAGCTACTGAGAATAAGACAGGACGTAACCCAGCTAAGGCCTATAGCTAAGTTAGGTATACACAATCACTGGCATGATTAAGTACAGGAGCTAATTATTGGGCTTGAGAGCCTAACACGCAGCCACTGTCACAGTTAGCTACAACAAGGTACCTCAGCTTATGCACTGTAACATTGTATTTCTATTATGCATGCATCGCAGGGTCACATTAGTATGAAGAAAGACAAACTATTACTCAATAATTTAACATTGTCATAAGAATCCAGTTCCAATGAGTAAGTCAATGTCAATCATAGTGCCTCAGAAATGATGTATCACAATAATAAGCTCTTATAATACCAGTAATAATTTAAGTCCATCTGTTTTCTGACATTCTTTATTTTAGCATCGGTTTTAAGACAGTTTTAAATTGTGTCTCTCGACTTCAAGTTTTTAATGATTGATTAACTATTGCAATGCATGATCATAATATGAGCCATGCAGTACAAATTAATACAGCATGCAATAAAGCATGCAGTAAATTTTTTTTAATTATAACAATTTATGCATGCCTGGATAGTATGCGTTGGATACATAGTGTAGTATAATACATAATAATAAATAAATATGGCAACAGATAATAATTTTGTAAATTCCTCACCAAGTTAAACGAGTGAATCATTGATCAATGTGCAATCAATTAAACTAGAACTTACATAAGTTTGAAGAGAGATAATGTAAATAAGTTACATAGCTAATAGTCTAATTTGGTTGATATTTGTGATAGCAACAAACAAATCAAAGCTTCAGATTCCTCATGTACTGTAGGAGGATGATTAGGGTGTGCATGTGATTTACTCTGAACTATACACTTCTCATAATATAGTTTTCTGACACTCAATTCTACACACATCATATTTGAAGCTCCAAATTTAATCAGTTGATACTATAGTATAGCTAGACTAAGTCATAGTTCTGAGTTTTGTTGATTGACAATGTGGTTGAAGTGTGTCCTGTACATTCATATTATGAAGATGAGCATTTCACATGTCATGCACTTGCGTAAACAGTACACACAGTTCATAGCATTAATATTTTGGCTCTCAACTCTCAGACACACATCATGATCATAATATCTAACCTTTATCAAGCATAGAATCTGAGTTTACACACTAGCTTATGCACATACCTGTTTATCATCTACTATAATTAAGTTTAATATATATAGCTAATAGTCCATCTCTTATTTGAATTGCACTCAGAATCTGAGTTTGAGACATGTATGGAATGTGCATCCAGGAGTCTGTGCTGATAGTTACAGTACTGCAGTTATAGTGTCCCATGCATGCAGCTATAAATGCCTGACACAGTTAATTGAGGTACTAGGCTTAATTCAGCAGGTTTTCTATTGCTGTTGTGGGACACAACTGTCACAAACTAGTACTAGCTAAGTCTATCAGTTGTCAGAGAAAGTACTATATACTTTGATGAAAAATTTAATGGAGTCAAGGCACAATTAATTTGTGGGCGTGGCATTGTACTCCACTGTACTGAGTAGTAGGCATGTCAGAGTCCAAAAATTTTACCTACAAAAAAGCCTGCAAAGAGCTGAATAACAATATTATTGTGGTGTTTTAGGGATCATAACTGCTCACTACATTGAGCTATGAACATGAAACTTGCACTAAAGACATCGGTAAAGTCGGCACTACATTTATTTACCGTATCTGAAGCCATTTCTGAAGTGTTTTGTTGAATACAGCTCAATAAGCATTTTATGAAATGACATAATATTAGCTATGTACATATGAAAAAATGTGTTGAAAATGTGAAAATAGAATTTTCAGTCCAAACTACCCCTATGCAGACAAATTTTGTCAAAAAAGATGCCTTGTACAAAGTGCACACAATTTTAACTCAATCCTTGTTTCTTAAGAACTATATTATGCTTATTTCACAATTCAGAAGCAGATTCTACTTGAGAAAGGTGATTACGATTATTTTTGTGTGCATGTGTATGTACATGAGTGTACATGTGTGTACATACTATGTGTTTGTGTGTATGTGTATGTTTGGAGCAGTGGCATCTCAATGTTTCATGTATGAGCCTGATTTATGAAATTCTGAAATTCTGGGTACCAAAAATGTTTTATTCACAGATGTACATCAAATTCATCTGTAAAACAATTCAACTTCAATTACAATTACAATTACTTACATGCTATATTTCAAATTTGAAGTCAATTGGTACTGTAGTTGTTGAGTTACAGGCTTCCAAAGCAACACTATAGACTACGTGCCATGTCCCTATTATTAGGATATTGCATAATGGTTAGGCAGAAAAATTGAAAGCGTTTGGAAATTTTAAAATAGCCATATCATGCTTCACATTGCAACCGCTCAACAGAATGTTATGAAACAAAGACCAAATTGTATTGTGAAGCCTCCTCTATCACTGTATGCAGCAAAGAAAGTAGAGAAAACAACCTTTAATTATGCCTACCAGTAGTCTATCCAGCAGTCCATTAATTCCACCGTTCCATTACCACTTCACCGAATTCACATAATTATTAATGTACTACCCTATTCTCACAATCTCGCGATATCACGTCAACCAACTCATATGCAAGAAGCGTTCTAAGGAACCACTACAGTGGAAACCAAACCTTTCATCGTCAAGTACGCCTTATTATAGGTAATTGTGGGGGCTGTACGTGCTTGAATGACCACTTATCCTCGCCATCTCGCGATCGCGTCAACCAACGCGTTTGCAAGAAGCGCACTAAGGAACCACCAAAGTGGAAAATCAACCCCCCCCCCCCCCCCACCAGCGTAGTGCATGCCTTATCAGAGGTGATTATAAGGGCAGTGCGTACTTGAATGATCACTAAAGTCTTACCCCCCGACCATCTCGCGATCGCGTCAGCCAACGCATTTGCAAGAAGCTTATTAAGGAACCACTACGGTGGAAACCAAACCTTTCATTGTCGAGTACGCCTTGTTATATAGTTAATTGTGGGGGGAGGGGGGTGCGCGTGCTTGAATGACCATTATCCTCGACTCGCGATCGCGTCAGCCAACGCGTTTGCAAGAAGCGCACTGAGGAGCCACCAAAGTGGAAAATCAAATCCTCCATCGTCGTACATGCCTTACTAGGGGTAATTGTGGTGGGGGGGGGGGGGGGGGTAGTGTGTACTTGAATGACCACTTATGTTCACCATCTCGCGATCGCGTCAATTAACGCATTTGCAAGAAGCGGCGCACTAAGGAACCACCAAAGCGGAAAGTCAAACCCTCCATCGTCGTTCATGCCTTACTAGAGGTAATATATCATTGTGGGGGGTAGTGTCAGTGTACTTGAATGACCACTTATGCTCACCATCTCGCGATCGCGTCCGAATCAACGCGTTTGCAAGAAGTGCACTAAGGAACCACCAAAGCGGAAAGTCAAACCCTCCATCGTCGTGCATGCCTTACTAGAGGTAATTGTGGGGGGTAGTGTGTACTTGAATGACCGCTTATGTTCACCATCTCGCGATCGCGTCAGTTAACGCATTTGCAAGAAGCGCACTAAAGAACCACCAAAGCGGAAAGTTAAACCCTCCATCGTGCATGCCTTACTAGAGGTAATAATATTATATTATTGTGGGGGGGGGGGGGGGGGGGGGGGGGGGGGGGGGGGGGGGGGTAGTGTCAGTGTACTTGAATGACCACTTATGCTCACCATCTCGCGATCGCGTCTGAATCAACGCGTTTGCAAGAAGTGCACTAAGGAACCACCAAAGCGGAAAGTCAAACCCTCCATCGTCGTGCATGCCTTACTAGAGGTAATTTTGGGGGGTAGTGTGTACTTGAATGACCACTTTTGCTCACCATCTCGCGATCGCGTCAATCAACGCGTTTGTAAGAAGCGCGCAAAGGGACCACGAAAGTGGGAAATTTTTTTTTTTTTTTTTTTTTTTTTTTTTTTTTTTCTCTATAATATGTTTATGCGAGGTATGCAAAGGTACATGAGTCAGTGATAAGCACTAAATGATACATGCACCAAATAACTTGAAATACACACTGAGTGAACACATTCTAAGCTGGTATGAAACCGTATGAAACCCTCCATCGTCGTGCATGCCCTACTAACGGTAATTATGGGAGTAAAATGATTAACGATCTTGCTAGACCAGTAAACAAGATTACTTCAGCTGTGCAGCCAAACGGTGATGCAGATCAAGGTAGCTATTATAATATCATAGTTAACCAAATGAATGCACTTGTATTGACGTGTGCATGATAACCCTGCTGAACAGGGGCATTGACTGAATTAAGAGATATTGCTGAAGAATTTGAAAGAGGGTGAGTAAGTTCATTAAATATTAATTTTATAGTTTCATTCAGTGATATGATTAATTTTCTCCTAATAAACAGAAGTTATATTAAGTCTCGGCAGTATGCATGTGTATGGTAAAGGAATCATGGATATCGCCAAATACTCTGATTTAGATCAGCAGGTATAGAAGCTATAAATTGTGCACATATGCAGAAAACTTATCTGATCAAAAAGTGTTACTTGGAGGATTACTTCGAGTCATGTTACAGACCCCTTAGGTTTAATTTATTCTAAACGTATCTTTAATAATGTTTAGAAGAGGCATAGCCCGCATGATACCTCCATAAAAGTATCACTGAACAACAGTTCAACAGATGAAGATTGTCAATCTTATGCAGCTGAGGTAATTAATAACAGTTTAATATTGTACTATAAATAATAGTTAGAGACTGAATCCAATTAAGGTCTCTATGCATTTTTAAGAGATCCGAAGGCCTGAGGCTGTAGCATCCCGAGCGAAGCGAGGGTGTTACTAAGGGCCCAAGGGTCTCTTAAAAAGCATAGAGACCATTGGACGAGGTCTCTAACTGATTTAGAATATAGCAACTGTAACCATGGTATTTGACCTGGGGACAAGGCTACTGTTACACTGTGCATCTTTCTTTGCCTATATGGCAGCTCAATATTAGACCTACTTAGAAGACCTCTCAAGAGGTCTATAAGTGAAATAATGGACCTCTAACTGACCAATCAGATTGCTATATTTGTTACAACTATATTCTAAAGAATAATATTATTGAAATCATAATCTTTTCAGATAAGAAAATCATCAGAGGATGATATCTGAATCATAGCTTTTCTTGTTCGAACTGCTTTACAATGGCAGTTATTGGTTCGTAGAATAATTATCATGCCTATCCTACTCCAATGTGACAACACTCAAACTTCATACTACTACAATAAAGTTTTGAATACAAAATTCAATCAGAGTGTGAAGAAAAAATTCGTCACTACAATAATATGCGTAACATGAATGACCATTGAATACGTATGTACCAGATATTAATTATGGTAAAAAAAAAAGTACAACATTATTATAATAGCTAATTAACTGGTACATTCATTGTAACTGTGAAAGATTGAAGAAGTTAATTGCATGATTGGACTGGCTAATGTATCCAAAAAAGTAGTAATTGTGAAAAGTTAATATGGCATATGATGTGTTATATAATGAGGTAAGACCTAACAATGTTGTACTATATCATAATCATTGGGTTACACTTGTTACTGTAGGCAATGGTACATCTCTTAATGGTTAAATAATTATGATGTTGACTATAAAACAGCCATTGTCATTGAGTGTCACCTAAAAGAGATCATACCTGTGAAAATTAAATTATTAGCTACACAGTATATTCTATAAATCTACATGGTACATAATTATTATGAATTTGTATGGAGTAGCTAGATAGTAAATTTATGGATATAATTATGTGGTAGAGTGTATGTGTGCATAACAAAGTAATTACAAGTTGTTATGCATATTATATGTTTTGTACATGTGAGTATGTACAACTATTAATTAGTGTACAAGAGACTTAAGTAATGATAATTTCATTACTAAATGATACTTTACTCAGCGTAAGAAGTATCTATCATAATAATATTATTATATAGTAAGAATATTATCCTTTTTAAGTGAGAACAATCAGTATTCAATGGTGAGTACTATAATGAAGATGCTTGTAGTTGTATCATAAATATCTGGAAAATGTAATTAGCATGATCTGATTATGATGTGGAATACTAAAGTAGATGCATAAGTAATTTTCCATAAATACATGATCTCTCTCTCTCTCTTCCTCTCAGTCTGAATCTCTCTCTCTCTCTCTCTCTCTCTCTCTCTCTCCCTTCCTCCCTCCCTCCCTTCCATCAGGATTGTCTTCAGAGGGCAAACGCTCTACTCTAATAGTGCTACTGGGACAGTGACTTGTATATTATGTACAAAAAAAGGGTATCATATTATACCAACATGTACAATGTGCATTAATTTTGTCCATGATAAACAATCAGTATTACAAAACTTGTTGGACCTGAGATCATTCAAGGTATATACTGCATACAAATTAATGATGATGGGGTAAGGTGATATAATAATGTAATGAACTTTTGCTTCCAGTACAAATAGTCTTTAGTATTATTTTACACATGCACATCCACTAATCCAACAAAGAACATCTATAATAATTCTTATTGCAAGTGATCCTGGTGTACAATTTTAATTTAGTGACCGCTATGAGAAAATCGACCATTTGCAATAAAAAATGATTTTGCGCTAGGGGGTTCAATACTCGACCCAACTTATTTTTCTCGATTTTTTTTCTTTTGATATTCTGAAAGTATGGTCTTTTGTCTATCCACTCATAAGTTTTCATCGCGATACGAGGTTGTTTAGTGCCTGTACCGCTCGGGAGAAAGAATGGCGTTCAGTTTTAGCTAGCTACGTGAACGGACTTATAGTATTATCGCTCAATCAAAATCTACAAACGGCGCGGTCGATCTCCATGACGATACCCGCGCTTAGTGAACAGAGTACAGTAGAGCAGCAATGGCTGAGAGTAGCTGAAGCCCTCGACTTGCTCGGCGTTCATCGCCACTGCTGGACACACAGCAGCCACTCGTCGTGTTCTTGTCCACGAGCACCACCAGCAATCAGCCCCACCCCGACCACCCCGCCCTTTAATCATACATACAGTGCCATAATACTTCTGTAATAAAAACACTCAACATCACTACCTAACTATCTATGTAGACCAGGAGAGCTCAACACCAGCAGCATCTAGATGGAAGCCTTGACCTGTCTGAGAAAGCCCACAGCCTTGAATTGTTCGACAGTGAGGACTCAATCAGCACAAGGAGCCATGCCATGTCTATCAATCAGTTCACCAGACGCCAAGCTGGAGAGAAAGAGAGAGAGAGAGAGACTAGAGAGAGAGAGAGAGAGAGAGAGAGAGAGAAAGAGAGTGTATGTGTGTGAGAGAGATAGTACAACATTGTATGAACATAAACATTGAATGTGACATGCATGTCTACATGTACAACTATGTGGGCGGAATTCAAAGTGAATGGTCAACCATCGGCAATAGCCTGCATGTATTCCCTCGATACGATCCAGTGGTAGTAACACCCATGGAACATCCATAAGTGAGTGAACAGCCAATATTTGACTGCCTCTCCCACCAGCAACACACACCGAAGTGCCATCACCTGAACCAGCAAGATCCACTTTGTCATCAAGCTGAGGCACACTGCTCAAACCTACGTCACGAAGTTATGTGTGCACACACCTGTCCTGTCGTAAATAGTCAGCCCCCCACCTCCTGTCTGTCTCTCTCTCTCACACTCTCTCACTCTCTTTCCCTCTCTGACTCTCGTCTCTCAGCACACAGGCAGTATGACATACATGCACACAGCATGCACAATCTGTGTCACTCCCATGATTTGTCTATCACACACTCAAGTTTACCTTTATTTTGTCCGCCTCCATACACTTATCCCAGGCTCCTCACAGAGTATCAGATCCAACAGCTCTGAAGAAGACAAAAGTGACAGAATAGTGTGTGTACTCGAGGGCAACATAACACTACTCCTAGCTAAAACTCGATTGCTCTTTTCTACAACACCACCACAACTTTCCACGATCGTAGTCCATGCCAAACGGCACACAGAGAACGAAAATCTACAAATAACCTCGTCCCCAGGCCCTTTGAGGGGAGGAGAAAGGGCCTGGGGACGTAGTTCATGCTGTCAAAGAACCACACCCAAGAGTGTTTATTTACATGCAGCTTAACTGTACGAACGATCTTACACAACTTACCCATCGTACTCGCCATCGAATCGCTTGGTATCTTCTCCTCAAGACCAGGACTGCTGTACTGGCGCTCTCTCTGTGGCCATCTTTCCCGGCAAATTCATTATGGCGAACAACCACGTGGCGTAATACGGAACGTATACGGAAACATTGAACGTTGAGCTATGTACGTACAAAAGGCTCCGTTTCTCAAAAAATTGTAAACTGAGAAACGGATGACCCGTGTACAAATTTTAGGCCATAACTCGGCCTAGGAACCTTTTTAGAGCCTAATTTTTTGACCGTTGAACTCTACAGTAAATTTTGCATCGATCTATACCAAAAAGGCGAATTTCATAAAATATTGCAAATGGTCGATTTTCTCATAGCGGGTCACCTTGAAAGATGCACGTATTAAGAGAGATAAAATTGTGCCATGTTACAATCACATATATTATCCTTCTATATTATTGCATTAATTAATAATATTTTGTCATGATAGAGCTACCCAATGATATCTCAGAATTACTCCATCCCTCACATGCACGCAATGCTTATTATTATTCAACAAGTGGATGTTGCTCAGATGCATTGACTGGAATTGAAAATTGTTCCAATTGCTAAGGCAGACGAGATGTCATCTCTAGCTAATTATAGGCCAATTTCAATTCTCCCTATTGTTAGTAATTAAGGTCCTAGAATGTCATATTTCAAACATCATCATAGATCATGGACCACTTGGAGGAAGTGGCCCCATCTCAGCAAACTTGTGGGTTTCATGCCTGGATGCTCTACCTCAGCTCTGCTTTCAATTATACCAATAGTTGTCTGCAAGCCTTGGACATGGGGCATGATGTATGTACCATATTATTTGATATCCGTAAGAGAAACTGAGAAGGATTGGTTTAATTAGATGACTACCTTTTGCATTGGCTGCATAACTACCTTACCAACAGGAAGCAGGTTACGTTGTTGTTGTGGATGGAGAATCATCTGAGGAACTTTCTGTGCTGTCGGGTGTCCCTCAAAGGTCAGTTCTTGGGACGTACTCTACTCTTCCTCGTTCACATCAATGAAGTGACAAGTCAAGTATCAGAGGCAGTAATACTGTTCTTTTTACTAATGCATGGCATTGCTCTAGCTGTATCAAGTGATCACCTCACCTGATGACTAGCTATGTGCATCTTCTGTCTGATATTAATTCTATAGCCAACTGGGTTGAGGAACATCATGATCACCTTTCGCTGCACTCTGGGAAGTGTTGTGTTATGTTATTTACCACAAAACATACTGTTTACCATCAATCCACACCATCTGAACTTTTCTTTTCTCACATATAGCATTACAGTAACATACTCATTTTATAATAATTTGTCAAAAATCTGGGAGAGCTTTTAAATTAGCCTCAGCCCCCATGTTATCTACACCCTTGTGTAGCACCCAGAGCAACCTCCCGATTTACTAGACACAGCAACAGCCACCAACTTCAACAGCCTTACTGCCATACAAACTCTTTCCAGAATCCTTTTTTTCTCAAAAACTATTACAGTGTGGAACTCACTTCCTGAAGAAGTATTAGCCAATAGTTCCGCTCTTCCCTCTTTTAAACATGTAGCTACTTAGCTACTATACTTCTCAAATTATTCTCCTTTTTATGTCCTTAGCTAGTTGTAATTATATATTTCTTATAATAATATTATGCATGTACCTATAATTTTATAAGAAATATATAATGTATATGCTTATACCGGTACTAGCCTGTTTGGCTATTTTGTGTATCTACTGCAGTGTGCAGGAAAATTAGGATCAAGTCAATAGCATTAATAACAATAGTGGAAATGACAAATATATTTATCCTTCGATCCTGGCACATGGCATAGTATAGACCTATATAGTTACAGCTGCATAGAACAGCATTGACTCATGTGAAAAGCTCATCATCACATCCTTAGGCCTTGGCTGGCTTAAGTACATCCTGTCGATGTCTGCATCTCAGTATAATCAGTGAAGATGTCAATGAACACTGCATGGCGGAGATTTAATGCTGCTGCAGGAATTTTAACTAGTCAGCAAGTACAGCTAGCAAAAACTCGATTAATACTTCAATAATTTGGCTACATACATCACACATTGCATCATGACAAGGGGCCGGCAAGGCTACGTGGAGCAAGTCTGCTCACTCCGCCCCAGTAGCAGTCCAGTGCTCCACTCCACCGTCATTTTGAACTTTCTGTGGGATTTAGAAGACCTCAGGGCTTTGTAAAGCCCTCACTTTCCTCGGGATTCACCCGTGATTACAGTACATTCAGCCCACCGACAGGTATTCTATAGCTAAATCGTAGAAACCTTGTGGCTATTAGCTAGTTAATACGGCCCTATCTTTTAGCCATGATCAAGCCGACGCAAAGCAATACAACCCTAACCCTAACCCTATCATATGCAAGATATTTAATTACACACTGAGGGTCTTGTATTTACCATAATATAGGATTCTCTATGTTGTACATGTACATGCTAGGACCTGTATGTACTGTCATATGTAGGATCTGGCCATGTGTACAGACTATAGAACGTTATGATCACGAAATCAAATTAGTGGGTCCTAGGCTAGGCAGCCTAGCTTTATTTCTTCTATCTACCAGTGTATTAATATTAGGCTCCTTTATGCCCACTTTTGAAGTAGTATTGCCTGTCACGAGAATAGCTGGTCGTTACTCACATGCCTGATAAACCATACCTAGGCCAAGTGAGTGGAGGTTGTCTGGACACCAGTGACTGTGACGGCTCAGTCAACCACCTCAAAGCTTTAGTTAAGTGGATCAGACCCTACCATTTCATTCACTGCTCAGAGTAGTCACATAAACTCCAAGGAGCGAGCCTGGCAGTAGAGACACGAGAGCTAGAGAAGTGGAGAGAGATGAGAGGGACCATGGATAGCCGACTCCACCCCGAACACCGCCCATTCTTCAGCGTTTAATATACAGGTACAGTATTGAGGGTCCTGACGTCGAGTCCAAGGACTTGATTTTGTAATTTTACCCCATTGCATTTGGTTTACGCCCACTTTAATGCGGCCGTGCGGCCTAATGATATTCATACATACATAGATCGAGAACGGGTCGGGATCGCATTTGCGTCGTAACAAGGCTTAGACAGAGGGCCGGTAGGCTATAGTGTCGTTTGTGTATACCCTCACTATCAATCTTGCTCATAATTATAGCAACAGTAACAACAATGTGTTCATGCATATATAGCTATACTCTCAAATCAATTATAGGACAATTAGCTAATGACTGTCAGCTTGATTATCTTGACTTGATTCCGTTTCTTCAGTGTTCAAATTTCTGTAATCTACAAGTGCCAGGGTGTCCTCAAGTTCATTTTCACGAACATAATTTTTTTGCATTCTGCAGTGCTCTCTAGTTTTAAGCACAATTTTTGTGACACAGAAAATGAACAAGCATACAAGAGGAATGTAGGCAAGAGCTGTCTGAACTATGCTCACAACATTAATGATGTTTGTATTTATTTCTCCTTCGATACTCAGAAGCGTGTGGTAGTTGTATATTGTCATGATATTAATGGTGGCCAGAAGGCTTAGTAATGACACGTCAAGGATATTGTGCCACTGTGTATTGTATGGTTGACTGATTGCATGTACTAAAATTATCATGATCAGTTGTACCTCTAATAAAGTGTAAAATTCAATTGGTCGTTTTGAGGCTGTAAAACATCCAAGGATAATGAAACGATACAAGAAGTATAATCCACCAAAAAATCGATATTTATCCTTAAAACACCCTTGCACTGAATCAAAAACTGGCTTAATCCTTTCAAGTGGCACGATTTGACATAGAATGCGAGTGACCAGAGTCTCTTCAATATGGCACAATACAAAGATTTTATAGCAGAGGGGGTACACAATTAAGCATAGAGGAGGAATGATAGTAAAAAATATTGTGAATATTACTGCTGGGATAGCATATTTCATGTGCTCTGTTCCAAAGTAAACTAAATTTCCACTGAGATAAACAACCTTTAAAGTTGTGCGGTTTTTGGCATATCCTCTCCAGTAGACATAGCCAGGGGTCAAAATTGATAATGACGCAACTGTGCACTGAGAGTAGCACATCACCAAAATTGCAACTAGCCCGTGGATTGCTGATTGCTTAACATATTGCTTGTAGGATCTAACAGAGGTGAAATATTTTTTCAGGCATAGGTAAGGGTTACAAAATTTCAAGATTATGATACATGTTATGACGAATAGGAGGGAATAAGTGATGGTTAGGTACTTAAACGCAAGAATATCCAGTGCCATTGCATTTTCCATTAGACAGTAAGAAAGGCTCTCAAGTGAGAAGAAGTCCAAATTGAACATTCGATAGAAGAGCAGATACACGCCTTGGAATGAAGTTATCAGTGGGTGATTCTTAATGAGTCCATTTGCATCGATATGCATCATGTCAACAATTTGAGCAAAAAATATGAGCGAATTAACAGCACCAGAAGTAAACTGAACGTTGAAAAATATTACACCAATGAAAAGAATTGTCACAGGCAGCAGTTCAGATAGAATGAAGAACAGTGGACCAAATCGGCATGTTTGAGTATTAGGTTTGCACTCATAGTAGCTACCATGAAAGTATACTGAAGAGTTTTGTTTACAACTTCCACACAGTATTCCAATTCGATTAAAACTACAGACAAATTCGTTAAGAGCTGAATTTGATGAGGTATTTGGAAGAGCATACTCAATTTTCAAGCTACTGTATGATGAGTCAGACTCAGTGGCATAATCACAAAATCCTCGTGGGCAATAACCTGTTACCAAAGTGTCTTCACTTTCTGCTGAACCACTAGTGTAACCTGTCCAATATCCATGCACTATATAGGCTTTTCCTCTCCTTGAATCACATCTATGAATTCCTACATAGTGGAAGATTTCACTTTGAGTTATGGAGCAAGCACATTCCAAGTCCTCTGTGATCACAAATCCCGGTTGACATGACGCAAGTTGCACTTCAAATGCAATAGATACTGTAATTGGTTGAAATTCTGTATTTGTAAGTGAGATAATTGCAGTGTCACCAGGGCGACCAGAGAATCTTAACTTTTTTCTTTCCGCTATGTAAGAATAAGATGGGTTGATTGTCACATTACCATTAAATTTTGTGTTTTGAACAGAGACATGAAATATGTCATAACTTTCCTGTAGGTGGGTATCTCTCAATTTGAAATCTAGGTCTATTGTTTGTCCAGGTTGTGCTAGAAGAAATTTTTGGTCAGATACTGAGGTTGTATATATAGCACTTCCAGATGCAGCTACTGGCTTATGTTCATTGAAGTGAAACACTCCAATGCACCGTAATTCTGTTGATGCATTTGATGTTGAGATATTTTCTTTGTTGGCACAATATCGTGCACACTGTCGAAGGGTGCTAGCAAATATAGCCTGACCATACGGAGCATTGTTATCCTGAAAATGAAATAATGGAAAGTTCTTGCTGCTACTGTAGTACTTAAACTCCATGAAACAGCTTTTTGAAGATATGAAGTTTTGCTTACTATTTGAAAAATACATAATTGCCCCTCCTCTCCAAGAAGCTGTATTACTTTGAAAGCAAACCTTGTTATTGTCTCCTGCCTCAATCTTTGATTGTCCTATCAAAACTATAGCTCCCCCATCGTGACCTGTATTGTTTGCAAAATACACATTCGATTCATTTTCAAATTTCAAATGGCAGGATGATAAATGCACTGCAGATCCATTATTGTTTTCAACTGTGGTTGTACCATTAAATTTCAGTATAAATTGAGTGCATGACAAGGCTCCCTTACCATTGTATTGATGTTGATATAGTGCAGTTACATTTTTATTGTCTGAAATGGGTTCAAAACGGATCATATTTGACCTTATTGTACAGTCGCTCAACAGGATAGTTTGGGGGTATTTATGATCTAGGTGTTGTGGAAAAATGTCAATGGCTGAGCCAAGCAAGGCACTGTTTTTTGTCCACAAACACATTATGAAGACTATTATACTCTCAAATTGGTTACTTGTACTAAGAAGTAGTTTATTTGATTTGGCCGTAACAATCCTAACTCCTCCACCATAGATCTTTGCTGAATTTTGTTCAATAGTACAGTTGAAAAATTCTGTAATAGGTTCTTCATATTTCAATCCTTCTGAGAAATAAATGCCTACTCCACCACCATGACGTTGGCAAGTATTGTTGACAATCACTGAATTCTGGACTATCAATTTGCTCTTTTCACTGTGATCACTAAAGTCATTCAAAACAACAATTATCATGCCCCCACCCCAATTGGCTTGATTCTGATAGATTTTACAGTTGTCAATAATAACAACATTCTTAGCACGATTTTGTTCGAAGAAAACAGTGATGCCTCCTCCTTGGGTAAAGTCATAAACTTTAGCATCCCAATACTTGTCGTTATCACTTTTAATTACCACAGGGTCCGTGCTGTTGTTCTGACTAAATTCGCAGTTGTACAGTGTGTACTGTGTGTCAATATGCACTGAATGTTTTAGCTCAATATAGAGTCCTCCACCTTTGATCTTGTGATTTGGCATTGCCTGATTTATACTGCAACCATTGTGTTCAAAAATGCTGTCATACACTGTAACATTCCCATTGGTCTGGCTAAAGATCATTCCTAATCCTAAACTTTTACTAATTTTAACCCCAGTAATGGTGATATTTGTAGAATTAACAATGAATATAGCTGCTACTATCACGAGCTTTCTCTCAGAAACTGTTTGGTTAATGAAATTCAGGCTACATTCCACAAAATCAATATCCGATATTTGCAAATTGCTTACATGATTGAAGGCAAATCCTGTATTAACTGCCGTGCATATGACTTTTGTATTAACTTCACCCACACCTTTTAAGCATATGCTGTCCTTATAGTAGACCAAAGCTTTTTTTGTCATTTGTATCTGCTCACTGTAAATAGATATTGTTGTTTCATTTTGAATTTCGAGTATAGCTGATTCAAACGAGCGCCATTCATGACAATTTACTTCAGCATTTGATGCATTTCTTTTATCTGTTGACATCACACATATGGTTTTCTGTGAACCACGTACGTAGGGGCAACATACTATACAAGCTAGCAAGATTATTATGATCATCACTGGAAGTTAATAGCTAAAATGCTCATGTACTGAGTAACTGTAAAAGATAATTTCCTCAACAATGGGCTTTAACTATACTATGTAGAGTAGTCATAGACGATTGATCAGTAAATTCTGACTGTATCTGGAAAACAGTATTGACCATGACTCAAACTTAATGGCAATAATAATTGCACTGTGATTTTTCCATTTACTTTGTTTACATTACGACAAAAACCCATCTGAAAACGAATCCATCCAGCAACGTACTTAAATAGTAATTCTTTATTCCCTATGGTAATACATATGCCTGTTTATGCATACATAGCTCCGAGTGATAAACCAGGCATACAATGCCATTTTGGATTTGTCAGTCACTTCAGAGCTAATATAATAACATAAATTATAAGAATGGATAAGATTAAGGGTATTTCTAACACTGGCAACACTATTCTATATTCTGTCACATGCAAGTCAATCCCTAAATGCAGCAAAAGAAATACTGATTAAAGATATATTACCTCATAAATTTTATTCAGTTAATGAGCATTGAATATGAATTATGATCATGATCAAGATTATTAGCTAGTGCATGAATCCGAAGTATGGCTGGTGTGACAGAAAATTCTATGTCTCACAAATTTCCAAATGATAATCTTC
>OZ220036.1:0-39041 GCA_964291365.2 Stappiaceae bacterium | reverse complement strand
GAAAGATACATAATAGTGCACAGAAACGGCAAATATTGGCATATCAATGGTAACAGTCCAACACCCAAAGATGACACCCCTTGTCATCTTCAAAAACCTGAAGTGAAAGATGTGGGGTCCAACAGTGCAGAGCCCAAGGAGGCTGTGATCAACGATACTGCAAAGTTTTACTTTGGCAACTTCAATGCTCACCACATATATCCTTATTCATCTCCAGAAGTGTCGCATGACTGGAAACTACTGCAAGCTTTTATTACGCCCAAATCACCTCGCACTCTTGTGATTGACTACAAAGTTGGTTGGACGAAACAGTTCTCCAAGACAAATACACATGGTTGGAAAATTTCCACCGAGCTAGCATCCTCAATTTTGAAGGGTCACCTTGGCTCTGACGGGTCTATTTCAACGACTGAAACCAGTACAGTGACCAAAGAAAAAAATGTAACGCTCACAATTGATGTTCCAAAAGATCATACAGTTTGTGTCTGGCAGTATGTATATTGTATCGCTGAGTACAGCGATGAGATGCTGTTTCAGAGTAATATAATTTGTGACACAGATAGCCTTGATAAGAAGCCAGACAACCTTAAACATAGCCAGAATGAAGAAGTGAAAAATGCAGTGTAGCCTGATACCCATTTCCAATAATGTTGGTGCAATTTGGACATTGATAGATAGCTACTGTAACACTTATTGTAAGCCTATTAGTTCTGTATAATTAATTTTTATCTTAATAGTTTTCATGAGAAACATTGAAAAGATCGGGGAGTGTGGGGACGAGGCTAGCCCAGAAGCACGGTAAAGTATAGCTATAATATACTACTAATAACTGTTTTGCCACATAAGGCATGCAAGTATGAAGCCATACTGCTCATAGCAAAACATCAACTGAGCTTCACATGGTAGCTATGCTGCTGCATAATTGGCATGCAATCATTGTAGCTAATGTGCATTCTTGCATGTGGTCATACGTTTAGCATTGCTAACCAAGTTTGTTGCTGCATGACCATGGCTTCACTGCTTTATAGCTTGCAAACTTAGATTGCAGAAAATGAAGCACTGAAGTGCAAAACCCTTGGTGCATTGTACTAGCTTTCTACGGTGGAACCTCCGGTAGTGGATCCTCGTAGCATAAGTAATATACACTGTATCATAATCCTCTCTATAAAGATATTGCTTGAGGTCCCAAAATTTACTTTCCTG
Organism: Stappiaceae bacterium; assembly: GCA_964291365.2. Lineage (GTDB taxonomy): Bacteria > Pseudomonadota > Alphaproteobacteria > Rhizobiales > Stappiaceae > JBDWFY01. The sequence goes on along the minus strand of OZ220036.1, from coordinate 37,838 downwards.
TATATTTTGAGAACCTCTAAAAGTGGATAACCTCTCTAAAAAGCTGAATTCATGTCCTCAATGTGTTCTTTATACAGAGATTCCACTGTATTGAGTTCAATGAGCCAGGGGTTTTGCACTTCAGTGCTTCATTCTGAATTGAAATATATCTAACTAACAGCTTAATTAATCATGCCACTGTAGAGTTCCTGTATAATATGCCACAGAGAAAATCCGACTATGAATCAGGCTAGATAACTGGATAAGAAAGAAGACTTATTAAGCAACAGTGTGTGCACGTATGCGAGAGGAAGACAGTGAGAGGAGAATTAAGCCTGTACCAATGATCAATGAAGTAATATGAACATGTATGAAGCAGCTATCGCTATAGATACTATATTATCATTAATTTTACCATGCACCTGTAGGCAAATTAATAGTGGAGAGGATAAAAACAATTCAAGGGATGCTAGAGGAATGAAAACTAATGCGAAGAGAGAGATTATGGTATAATTATAGCACGGGGCCAGGGATTTATGGCAGTAAACCGAGTGTGGCTGAGTCCGAGGGTGAAGCCCTAGGACCTAGGACAAGGGCGGTTTACGTTGCAACAATAAATACTGTAGCACACACAAAGGTAGCTACTATGTGTCACCCCTCCGGGTGGTGTGACTGCTGGTATTAGTAAAACAATGACTCTGATTGATTGCCAGAGGGAGGGAAATATGGGTCATATATTCCCTTGTATGCCTCTGGGAGGGAAAACTTATTCTAGTTAGCTAGCTATACCCCAGCTGATATAATACACTTGAGGTGGGATGATATAGCTACAGTGTGTATGATGAATTGCTTAACTAATTAGCAAAAAAATAGGAGAAAGAGATAAGATATGTAGCTAGCTACCACATGATGGTCAGCTTACCAAATTAGCCAGCGATGTTGCTAGTTATTATTATTTTATGGTTGAGCCTGACAAAGCTGCCAGATCATGTGAACGAGTTTATCGATGAATAGCTAGCTAGCCATAGCTACTGACCTCCAAAGGAAGAGTTACATACCTCAGGAACCTCGAGCTCACAAGATCATGTGATATAGCTAACTAGCTAGCTAGTTGTAATCATCATGTGGCCGCTCAAGATCCTCTAGCTATACTATGATTTGTGTGTGAGAGAGAGTAGAGTAGCTGCTATAGCAATCAGCACCTCGGATGGAAACTTCCAATAGCTTCAGTATATTGTATATAGATATTCAGTGATCATATGCATAACTTGGATTACTGCATTCCCTGAATTAAATGAGCTGTAGCCAAATCTATTCAGTGTAAATATTTTAATGGACACACCTTAGTTGATGTGCACATGACATTGTGGTTTTCACAGACACAATGCCATACACACCCTAAGCCATAGTAATTATGTCACCTAATTAGCTAGCTACATGGCTGCTGCATGCATGTGCACGAGATTTATAATTAACCAATTAGGTGATATAATTATAGATTGTAAAAATCTCCTCTGAAGTATTATAGCTATCTTCAAAACAAAAATCATTTTATTGACCATCAAGTCCAAGTTTTAGATAGCGCTAGCCCGGAGGAAGTAAAAGGTTTGAAGTAATTGAACTTCTATAGCTGTAGCCAACAATTGCACTTCTAAGATTATATTATACAGCAGGCTTCAATTAACTTTGACATGTACAGTTGCTAAACTCAACTTGATTCCAGAGTTCACCGTTATGAACTAAGCTTCTGTTGAATTGAATTAGCCCATGGCTATAGGTTAAAATGAATCAAAACTAGGGTACTTACATAGCTGCGTTGTGGTTTCAAGTTGTATTAATTAAAGAGCTTTCCTTTTCAAATTGTAATGCTGAAGAGCCATAGCTTATACCTTTTTGGGGAAATGTTTCACCAAAGCAATCCTTTTCAAATTGTAACACAGAAGAGCTATAGTATACTTCAAGTTTGGGGAAATGTTTCACCAAAGCAATAGTTATTATTATTGCATGAGACAAATGATAACATGTTTTTCTCCCATGCTGTTATTTTTGTTGCAGAAACACAGGTTGTATTATTTTTTCCTGTGTATTATAATTAGCTATTGAGGCCATTATAATAGTTTCAAGGGCCATTTTATAGCACACTATAGTGTCAGCTATATCTCCTAGAAACCAAAAAATACATAATATTAGAGGTGTATATCATAGCTATCAACCATATAGGCCCTTGATAATGTAATTATTGTCAGGAAGTAGGCATACCAATTGGCTTCTGATGCACGATGAAGGTTCAAGTTGCATAGATCGATATAGTGCAAGTTTGTGTGCGTTCTAAGATAACCAGATGGTGAAGTCAGCATGCGGTTGTGTTGATAAGTCAATTAAGCATGTGTGGGCTTCTTACCTTAATTCCCCTTCGTATCTTCGATCACTATGCAGAGAGTGGGAGGGTCACTCTATATGGAGTGACTATATTGTGAGTAGCTATCTGTTACTATGATGATGACACAATTCACGGTCGTTCCAAATAGGGTGACATTCCCAGCATTCCTAGCTGTTTCTACAGAGCTTTGTACTTGTATGGGTGTGGTGCCCAGCTTGCAACTAGTATAAAAATAGCTAGCCAATTTTTTGTAATTGTAGTGTTTGTGTTATAATTTGCTTCAAATATCGCAGCATTGAAAGTCATTAGATATTCATGGCCGGATGTGGCTACACCTAGTAAGCCTGTGTCAGATCTTGGCCCCGTAGGATACATTTATCACTTGTCCAGTATGAAGCCGGTTCGTCCATTAGCAAGGCCGCCGGAGCTGGTCAGGCCCTGAAAACCGGACCACTTTTTTTAGTAGTTGGTTTGGTAATGATCGTTAATTGTATTGATCGACTGGTAAAGATCGTCACATAAGAACGCGTCTGCTCCACAGTGCAACTAGATGATTGTCAAGACCTACTCTACCAATGAATATCGCCTTCCTTAAGGCATTAGTATCTTTTGGCCCTAATTCAAAGGTACTTCTTAGGTCTTTTAAAGCTGGTAAGTGCATGATGAGGATTGTTGTACGGAATGTGGCTTCTCATCCTTCAAGCTCAAGCATAAAAGCTCAGATCAGCTACATTTCTTAATTGGGGAAATTTACAAAATAATGACCTTAGGATTCTAAGTATACGATAAAGTCTTATACTGGCCATTAAACTGGTCTCAGAAGCCACCAGAAGCAGTCTCCGAGGTTGTAAATTACAAAATTTTCCTGGGGGAGCATGCCCCCAGACCCCCCTAGTTTTGGTGTGCTTACACACACCATTGCTCCACACTTCAACTAAGAACTAGCCGGACCACATGCAAAATGCTTCCTCCAGCCCTGATTAGGGGGATTGCTAAGCCCTAATGAAGGCACTGAATTAGTTGTACATGGTGCTAAAAAAGATAAACAAGTAATTCAATTCCAATTTGTACGCGTTAAGGAGTTTGGACACTTTGGATACATCGAACATGTGGGCAGCAGTAAAGTTGTTCATGCTACTGATGACAACAAGCTGGTCTTACTCAAAGAGAAGAACGTCAATGCCTTGTTTTCGTTTCATCTTGAAAGATATATAATAGTGCACAGAAACAGCAAATATTGGCATATCAATGATAACAGTCCAACACCCAAAAATGACACCCCTTGTCGTCTTCAAAAACCTGAAGTGAAAGATGTGGGGTCCAACAGTGCAGAGCCCAAGGAGGCTGATCAACGATACTGCAAAGTTTTACTTTGGCAACTTCAATGCTCACCACATATATCCTTATTCATCTCCAGAAGTGTCGCATGACTGGAAACTACTGCAAGCTTTTATTACGCCCAAATCACCTCGCACTTTTGTGATTGACTACAAAGTTGGTCGGACGAAACAGTTCTCCAAGACAAATACACATGGTTGGAAAATTTCCACCGAGCTAGCATCCTCATTTTTGAAGGGTCATCTTGGCTATGACGGGTCTATTTCAACGACTGAAACCAGTACAGTGACCAAAGAAAAAAATGTAACGCTCACAATTGATGTTCCAAAAGATCATACAGTTTGTGTCTGGCAGTATGTATATTGTATCGCTGAGTACGGCGATGAGATGCTGTTTCAGATTTGTGACACAGATAGCCTTGATAAGAAGCCAGACATGCTTAAACACAGCCTGAATAAAGAAGTGAAAAATGCAGTGTAGCCTGATACCCATTTCGAATAATGTTGGTGCAATTTGGACATTGATAGATAACTACTGTAACACTTATTATAAGCCTATTAGTTCTGTATAATTAATTTTTATCTTAATAGTTTTCATGAGAAACATTGAAAAGATCGGGGAGTGTGGGGACGAGGCTAGCCCAGAAGCACAGTAAAGTATAGCTATAATATACTACTAATAACTGTTTTACCACATAAGGCATGCAAGTATATGAAGCCATACTGCTCATAGCAAAACATCAACTGAGCTTCACATGGTAGCTATGCTGCTGCGTAATTGGCATGCAATCATTGTAGCTAATGTGCATTCTTGCATGCATGTGATCATACGTTTAGCATTGCTAACCAAGTTTGTTGCTGCATGACCATGGCTTCACTGCTTTATAGCTTGCAGACTTAGATTCAGAAAATGAAGCACTGAAGTGCAAAACCCTTGGTGCATTGTACTAGCTTTCTACGGTGGAACCTCCGGTAGTGGATCCTCGTAGCATAAGTAATATACACTGTATCATAATACTCTCTATAAAGACCTTGCTTGAGGTCCCAAAATTTACTTTCCTGTATATTTTGAGAACCTCTAAAAGTGGATAACCTCTCTAAAAAGCTGAATTCATGTCCTCAATGTGTTCTTTATACAGAGGTTCCACTGTATTGAGTTCAATGAGTCAGGGGTTTTGCACTTCAGTGCTTCATTCTGAATTGAAATGTATCTAACTAACAGCTTAATTAGTCGGCATGCCACTGTAGAGTTCCTGTATAATATATGCCACAGAGAAAATCCGACTATGAATCAGGCTAGATAACTGGATAAGAAACAAGATTTATTAAGCAACATAGTAGTCTATAATATCTATGAGTAAACCGACTGTGGCTGAGTCCGAGGGCGAAGCCCTAGGACAAGGGCGGTTTACGTTGCAACAATAAATACTGTAGCACACACAAAGGTAACTACTAGCTAGGTGTCACCCCTCCGGGTGGTGTGACTGCTGGTATGAGTAAAACAATGACGGACTCTGATTGATTGCCAGAGGGAGGGAAATATGGGTCATATATTCCCTTGTATGCCTCTGGGAGGGAAAACTTATTCTAGTTAGCTAGCTATACCCTAGCTGCCAGCTGATATAATACACTTGAGGTGGGATGATATACAGTGTGTACTGTGATGAATTGCTTACCTAACTAGCAAAAAAATAGGAGAAAGAGATTAGATATGTAGCTAGCTACCACATGATGGTCAGCTTACCAAATTAGCTAGCGATGTTGCTAGTTATTATTATTTTATGGTTGAGCCTGACAAAGCTGCCAGGTCATGTGAACGAGTTTATCGATGACTCAATAACTAGCTAGCTATAGCTACTGACCTCCAAAGGAAGAGTTACATACCTCAGAAACCTCGAGCTCACAAGACCATGTAGCTAACTAGCTAGCTAGTCGTAATCATCATGTGGCTGCTCAAGATCTTCTACTAAGACCAAAACTATATATATAAGGAGGAGTGGACAAACTTGTGACCACGAGTCACGATACCATTCTGTGTCGGGAATGATTGGTAGTATAGCCACTACTATACACCCAATTGGAACTTATCCGGCTAAGAGAAAGGGTGCCCGGATGTCAGCCTAGCCTAGTAGCTATGTATGGTGAACTAGCTAGATGATTAAGACCATGGATTTTGAACTGTGTTGGTTGACTGATGAGTCAGTCACGGTGTGTGACACTGTGTGTGTGTTTGTATGTGTGTGTGTGTGTGTGTGTGTGTGTGTGTGTGTGTGTGTGTGTGTGTGTGTGTGTGTGTGTGTGTGCGTGCGTGTTGTTCTAGCTCATGATTAAGGTCATGTCGCGGCCATGATCGGACTGAAAAAAATCCGGGAAGAAGACGTTAATCTATGCTACTACTACGCACGTACCGTATTTTCGCTTTATTAAGCACATGCATTTATATCCCCACAGGAAGAAAACTAGCTAAGTGCGCCTAACTAGAAATAGATGTATCCAAGTAAGCATGCGCGAGCGTGTGCTCAATAAAGGGGCGTGACCAAATGCTCGATCGTGCGATCGCTCGCGTTATTTGCATGTCACCCAGCTCAAAAAGGCGCACATTGCTTGAAGAGTGCGAAAATCGAACATAGCCGTAGCGATTTCGACTAACTTCTAAGATACTGAAGCTCTAAACTAGCATGCAAGCGCTCGGATATCTGTGCTGAGCAAGGTCAAAGTTCGTTATGCGCTTATACGCGAAATGCGCCTAATAGCGAGTGCTTAGGTCATCAAACAGGTATGCGCTTATTAACGAATATGCGCTATGCGCTTATAATTATATAAGCGATATGCGCCTAATAACGCGAAAACACGGTATGTAAGTATATTGACGACCTTTACCGTAGGCTGGCGTCAACTTGAAGAGGGCTCGTAATGAAATTGCTTGTGGATTCTTATATTTAATAGCATCAGATACGAATACACTCAGATAAGTCATCCATGGATTCAGAGCATAATTTACCTAAAGCTTACATTTTCTTAAACGGTCCAGGCGTCATTTTGCATAGTTAAAGGGTCGTCACTCACATCAGTAATCATATTAACGCAATCCTCAATCTATGGTTTACTCTTTCATAGCACGCAGGAAGGTGTGCAAGTGACAGAAGTTCACTGAATCAGGTGCGGCAGGTGGGTGAGCTTCCCTACTAGGCTGCTTAAGCTTGTTGTAACCACTATCATACTTATGTATGGAGGATGGAAGCACTACATAATTATAGCTGTGTAGAGGAAGCTAGTAAGTAATGGAAGATTCATGTATAGCTACATGTAACTACTATACTAACAACTGTATTTTATTAAGACAGGTAGCTAGTGAGATTTAGTATCACTGCTACATGCACACATTAGTATACCCTGCAGTATTAGCTAGGACATTTGCATGGTGTGCCCAATGGATCTAGAAAAGTTTAATATCAGGAAAGCACTGGTGGTTTAATATCAGGAAAGCACTGGTGCTTCCTAATAAAGGGTACAGAAGAAGTACTGAAAAATTTGGAAGAAGAGTGGGTCAGAGTTTCCCTCCAAATCAATTGGAAATTGGAGCCATGCACTAGACCAAAAAATGATTCCGATGTCCCCAACCTGTCACCAGCTGCAGATGCTACCCACACTGTTACATCCAATGAGGAGGACACTACCTGCCCAGCCAACACATCTGATAGGAACACCACCCATGCAACCACCCTCGATGTGAATGATGCACCCACAGCAGGAAAACCTCCTAATCAACTCTCAGTAGATGCCACTAACCAGTCTTTTTTGGAGCAGGATCAGCTCCTTCAGCAATCGACATAACCAACCCTCCCAATGGGACATCCAGCAAGGGTATGTTTTCTGTTTTATATTTTAACTCTAGGAGTCTACTGCCAAAAATTGATTGTCTGCGTACTGTCGCCGCTGTAAACTCACCAGATTGCATATGTGTTGTTGAGACATGGTTGAATGGGGATATTTTAGATAATGAACTCTGTATATAGAAGGTTATGATATACTTCGTCTGGATCGTAACAGACATGGAGGAGGCATTTTAATTTATGTTAGTTCTATCCTTAGTCATAACATTTTGTGTTCTGGTTCACCTGAATTAGAGCTTATTATTGTTTCTATTTGTACTACAGTACCTATTACCATAGCCCTTTTTTACAGACCTCCCAGTTCTACTTACGACATACTTGATAACCTTCTAACTGTTCTTTGCACCCACATTAGACCTTCACTCTCACATAACCTTATTCTCCTAGGAGACTTTAATATTAATTTTTTTTAATAATTCCCACCCCCTGTTTACAAAATTGTTCATTATTTCCTCTAGTCTTTCCTTGTCTCAAATTGTCTCAGAACCCACCCACTTCTCACCTACCCTTAATTCCCTTATTGATCTTGTGTTTTTGTCTTCACCTGAGAACCTGTTATCATGTGAGACCGTACCCCCTTTGGCCAATTCTGACCACCTGGGAGTCTCTTTTTCAATCAAGAACTGCAAGTCTGTGAACAATACTGTAAGAAAAGCAAGAAAAATTTGGAGATACACTTATGCGAACTTTGATATGGCAGATGAGATGATCTCAGCAATCGACTGGGATTCAGTTTTCTCCAGTAAAGATGTTGATGCATGTTGGGCAAACTGGCATTCCATATTCCTGAACATAATGGATAACTGCATCCCCCACTCTGTCTTGAAACCACGTAAGAATTTATCATGGCTGACAAAAGAAATAATCCAGGCTATGAGAAAGCGAAACTACTTATTTCGTGCTGCACATAAATTGGGAAGTGATGCAATCCTAAGCAAATATAAAGCAGAGAGGAACAAAGTAGTCTCTCTACTGCGTGCAAGCAAAACTGCATATTTTCAGAAACTTGGATCTTCCAACTCAAAAGAGTTTTGGAAAGCAGTGAAGCTAGTCAATAAGCAGAGTACCTCAATTCCTGCTCTAAAAGATGGATCATCCTTGATCACCACAGACACTGGAAAAGCTCAACTACTGAACGACTTTTTCCATAGCTGTTTTAATCGTTCTTTTGACCCACTGAGTAACCCAGATCCACTTGACCCAAGTAACTGCCCATCTGATCTCCTCTGCACTGAAAATCAAATTACAGATCTTCTACTCTCACTGAAAACAGCAAAGTCTACTGGACCTGACAGTATATCTGCCACTATGCTGCGATCAACCGCCGCCTCTATTGCACCCAGTCTTACGAAATTATTCAATCTATCCATTGCATCTGGCTGTTTTCCCACTGCCTGGAAATGCGCAAGAGTAACCCCGATTTTCAAGTCAGCTGATCCAGCACTACCTTCAAACTACCGTCCTATTTCGATTCTTCCTATTGTGAGCAAGGTATTGGAACGTCACGTCTATAACCTTGTATCAAATCACCTAGCTCTCTCTGCACCAATTTCTGCATTCCAATGGGGATTCATGCCAAAGAGATCAACAACCTCAGCGCTGTGCACCCTAACTCATGACTGCTTGAAGTGCCTTGATGAGGGAAGTGAGATCGGCTCAGTCTTCTTCGATCTACGTAAAGCGTTCGATAGTGTACCACATACTCCCCTACTGGACAAACTATCAGCCTTGCAATTAAATGTGCATCTACTGCAGTGGATTCATAGTTATCTCTCCAATCGATCCCAAACTGTAGTTGTTGGAGGCGAAGAATCTTCTATGCTACCTGTAGTTTCGGGGGTACCCCAAGGATCAGTCTTAGGACCCCTGCTGTTCTTAATCTACATTGTGTATATTAATGATATTGTAACCTGTATTTCACCATCGAGCAAGCTTGCACTTTTTGCCGACGATATTGCTTTGTATTGTAGTATTTCTTCATCAGTCGACTATGTGGTATTGCAATCAGACATCACTGCTATCTCTGTCTGGGTATCAGACAACTGGTTAACTCTCCATGCAAATAAGCTCAAATAAGTGCAGCTTTATGTTAATCACCCGAAAACGTTTACATTCTATTCCTCCACCACGACTCTTTATCAACCCAGAGACAGAGCTATCGCAAGTAAACTCAGTCAAATACCTTGGGATCCAGATCACAACGGACATGTCTTGGTCTACCCACATAACCAATATATGTAGCAAGACGCGCAAACTCATAGGCCTTATGTATCGTCAATTCCATCTTTGCAAACCTGAAACAGCCCTGAAACTCTACAATGCATTCATCCGACCACATATGGAATATGCCTCACTAATGTGGGATCCATATCATTGTAAAGATATCCAAATGCTAGAAAACACCCAAAAGTTTGCTCTGAGAACATATGCATGTTTCAAGGATTGGTCTTAATTCCCAGTACGCTGATTTGCTGGAGCATGCCAGCTTACCATCACTTGCGAGTCGCCGCAAGCAGGCTAAACTCTGCCATCTCTTCAAAATTGTGCATGGCTTGACAGACTGCCAGTGTGCACCTGTTATCCGCAAAAGGCCACTATACAACACAAGACAGGTCTCTAACTTATCACTTCAAGACATTTCTGTAAATACTTCACAGTTCTTGTATTCATTTTACCCCCACTCCATATCCTTGTGGAATTCTCTTACCCCCTAACCACCAGATGCTCACTACACTGTATTCATTCAAAAAATTATTGTCTCAGTAGTTTACTTTAATCAATTATACTGTAATATTACTCTCAGTAGTTTACTTATTTACTTTATGGGTTATCATGCTTTGTATTAGCTCCTGCTATTCATGTTGACCCCTGATATCAGCATCAGAAATTATTATATACAAAAAAAAAAAAAAAAAAAAAAATATCACAAGGTATTTTTTTACAATCGTAGCTACTTACCAGTGGCAAAATAATTATTACATGTGTAGTTGTCTAGATTTTAGTATTTGGCTATTCTATAGCTATAGACTATTTATGATCGGGTGCGTACTGTTCATGGAGCTTAGATCAAGTTCTTATCTGAACTTCAAGTAGATATTGTCCCCATCCTTGAGCAGAAGGCCTTTCTTAATCAAGGCACCAATTAGATCATTTTGAAAGATGGGCACTTCACGAGTGATGAGATGGCAGATTGCTAAATCAAACGTTTGTGTGTCCGAGTCTGTAATATCTGAACGGTTGACATAGAAATATAACCAATTCGTCTGGGCTTTATTAGGTTGTGCTTTTTCCCAGAGCATATCTTCTTGTAGATGCTGTGGCCAATAGTTTCCTTCAGCAACGTTCAATAGGTCATTGAGAACACCATATTCACTTGAATTCAGTTGAAGTTCATTTATCCATCTGGTCAAATTTTCTTTCATGACTTCTCTGCTAATGCCAGTAGCCTGCTGTGGTATTACTTCAAATTTTGTTTCATTTTCAGAAAATTTTTTATATCCCTCGTTCACCTCTTCTTTGTTTTCCTTTATAGCGGCAGAAAGAATCCTACTTTTGAATATCTTGTCTGTTGGGTTTGCACTGACTTCAGCAATTTCATACATAAACTCCTCACTACAGGGAGAACAATTACCCATTTTAGCTAAACTTGAGGCAGGAGAGCTATATAGCTAGCTATATAGCTACCTTGGTATATTAGAACTAAAAATTCGGTAGCTAATGAATGCTGCATGGAGGAAGTTATCATGGGGTGTGGGGTTCAATTTTCGCGACCAACGCGAGAATTAAATATACCTGTAGTAATACTAAGCATTCGCAAAATGTTAGGAGTAACACACTACAAACTGGACCCCTCGATATAGCCTTGTCCCGAGGACACTCAGCGTGCAATATTGAAATCGGGCCAGGATAGCTAAAGAAATATTATGCGCATGCGCACTATGCCAACGTCTTCCCGCCAAAGCCTCGCGCGCGCTCGGATCGGAGGCGCTGGCCCAGAGGAGGTAGGACGAACTTGACCATTGGCTAATAGGTTGCTAATTAAATCGCCAATACAGGCTTTAGTGAAGGCTTTTGATGGAAATCGTTGTGATTTTCAAACTCAGTACCATCGATTTACTGGGGGAGCCCCTGTTAGCTAGCACTCCAGAGCGATTTTTAGGTCTTTGGAATGTTGATCAAAAGCAGCTAATTAACATTCCAAGAGCTTAAATTCACCCTACAGCATTAGTTAACAGAGACCTCCCCAGTAAATCGGTGATGCTGAGTTCAAAAATCACAACAATTTCCACCAAAAACCTTCACTAAAGGCTGTATTGGTGATTTAATTAGCGACCTATTAGCCAAAGGTCAAGCTCGTCCTACCTCCTCTGGCGCTGGCCTTACGCATTTAGAACTTGGTAATGATCGATAGTCCTCTGGTAGATCGAGAATGGATGACGAACCAATTGGCAAGGTAATTGAGGAGTCTGTACACTATCTCAGTGTTTAAGTTAAACACTCTCCACCGTCCTACAGCGAACTCGAAAACGTTCCCGTTCAGTGAGCGTGGAAAGCAACAGTGTTGACTCGGAAACCCATGAATCGGGCTCTGTAGCAGCAGCCACCGACTATTTCCCAGCCAGTAAGTTGTTTGAATATCAGTGGCCGCTGGGAGATGAAGGGGCGGAGCACTATATGCTACAGGAACACGTCAAGGAGTACCTGGATATCAGAGGAATTCAACGAAAATACCCTGGTCAGTTGGATCATCGTCATTCTAAATGTAGTTCCCCCCCCCCCCCCCCCCCCCCCCCCCCCCCCCCCCCCCCCCCCAAAAAAAAGCCACTTACCGTAAAGTGACATTTTCTGCGTTGGTTGCATAAATTTATACCACATTGTGTATCTGATGTTTTAATAAATTATGTACGAAACACTAGAAAGAAAGAGAGAGGAGAGTATCCCACTAGTATACCATCCCTGCGCAAAGATCACTAGGGGTCAGTTGCATGCGAACATGTCTGAGTTAGCATGTGGTCAACTAAGTATGTACAAATCATATACATAGTGGTATTGATGGCCACTCAACCTGGATAGTTGAATGGGGTGTTGACTTATTATGACAAAATTAATGCAGTTTCACACTCTTGTATTGACTACACTGAAAGGTCATGAACCCTTACCAGGGATGGTCTATGCATATGATGCACGATTTGCGAACGCACAATGTAGATTAGGTAGGGGTTAGGCAGAGGGTAGGGTTGAGGGTTCAGGGTCAAACAATAGGGTTAGTATTGTTGTGGGTAGGTTAATTGGAAAAGGTTACTATAGGTCGTTCGCAAATCGGGCATGCTCTCGGTCTATGGGCTGAGTGAGATACATGTACTCTCCTCTTTCCTTCATTATGCACTCTTGCTCATACATGTAGCAGGAGATGGAAATGGTCACCCTATCCAAAAATCTGCTGATGGGACAATTCCAACAATTGCATGTATTTGATCACCCATTCCACCACAGTACGTGCTTATGAAAGGACGGTGAGGACAGTATTCACAATGAAACCTGCATACTATTACATGTAATATGCATTACTGGGTGTGGACGATAGGTGTGACCATTAAAAAGCACGATTTGTAGCATTTGTGGTCCTTGTCAAGTGCTTAGAAGCAAAGAGTCATTGCTTTTTTGCCACTTATGACATCTTGACAGCACTGGCCACTCGCTAAGATGCCTACTTCTCAATATCTGGCAATTTTTGTGCTAACAATGATGACAACAACAACGACAGAACCGATTACTTTACCCCTTGCGCATGTGCACAGGGCAAAAATGTAAGTGAAGCTACTTTAGTAGTACGTTTTCTGTGGTTTCAGCCACCCTGATATGTTTTGCATACCCAGATTGCATTCATATTTAGTTGGAAGGGGTGTGGTCTCAGAGATACAAAGCAACATGGGTGAGTATATATGAATGTTACTGCATGTACGTCCGTCCACCTCAAAATATTAGGATGACTTGGTTGGGTATGTCCGAGGGGACCACCTATCATTTGTCCACTAAACTTTGTGAAAGAAGAAGACTAGATGGCATTGTACTTGTTGATGACCATGCATGCCTATAAGTAATATTTATTTTGTTTATGCTAAAAAGATCTTCACTACGTGTACATGCTGTATATGCATAGCTGAATTGAATCCTTGATCGATACATTGTAACTTTGCGCATGACACAGGTCTGGTAGGTCTCTGCAGTGAGGAGGTGCTGGAACTGATGGCCGAGGACTACCCTCAAAAGTACCAGGAGTACATCACTGTCGTGCAGGAGAGAGATTTTCAGGCAACACTCAGGAGAAAGACAATGGAATCCAAGAGAATGGCACTACTGGTGAGACTTTTCATCGTTACTATTTCCAGTGTTTTGTGATTCAGCCAGCATGTGGGAAGGAGAGAGAGAGAGGGGAAGAGAGGGAAAAAGAGATAGGAAGAGGTAGAGACAGAGGAGGAGAGAGGGAGAGAGAGAGAGTGTGTGTACATATTATACATGTACGTGTAAGAAGACCAAGAGTGTTAGAAGTCTTTGCTTTCCTCCCTTGCAGACCGAGAGTCAAGATTCAGAGTCTGTCTCCCCAGATGTCATAGCTGAGTCAGTTCGTCTAGCTGTGGAATACAATGCCAAGTTAGCAGAGCAAAGGAGAACCACCAGACAGATGTACCTGGACACACAGACTAAGGTGCATATATACACGTGTGTGTATGGTGATACACTGTAATGCTTTGAATAAGCCCAAAATTTAAATTTGGCAATCTTAATGCTAGTGTCATAGTGTGCACATCATGTGTTAAGTTTAAATGGTGAGCTTTAAATTTGTCAATTTTCAAAATTTTTGCCAAATCAATAACCTCGCTAGAGTTTCCCACTATATAGTACATTTGAACCTTTAATGTCTAATGAGAGCTGTTTCACCAAATTTGATGCTCTCCAAAGTTACCCACTCTACGATATCACTGTATGCAGCTTTGTTCCCAGGTTTCTCCCAGTTTTTCAGCACTCAAGAGAAATTTTAACCATGTACGATGTTGAAGCAGAACTGTGTACCTTAGGCATTTTTTTTAAGGGAATAGAACCCTTCAAGAGCCTGAGATCCCTTTGCACAGGCCTTGAAACGACCTTCATCCCTTCAAAAACTAACAACCATCCCACAATGATTGCATTTTGATGGAAATATTATTGTGTCATAATAGATGTTAATCATTGGTGAAGTAGGTGTGGCTTCCATTTTGGACCACATGCAGTGTTCCTTCTCTGTTCAATTTCTGGGACCACGCTGCTCTCAGTGTTGCACTAGCCTCGTCCCCAGGCTCTCTTGGGAGGGGAAAGAGAGCCTGGTAACTACTGCATGTACATGTGCCAAAATCTCCGTATTCTATCCGTGCACGATCTGTGGACTAGTTGATCACGTGACCGTATACTATGCCAGTGCAGCCTAGCCAAGATGCTTTAAGAGTCACAATAAACATATTTAGTCAAATATATATTATACCTACATTATAATAGTGTTACTTGTGTACCCTTAGATCACCCACGTCCCTCGCCGCCCCCCTGTTGTGCGTGAGCTATCTCCAGAGAGTTACTATCCAGTGGCCCTCCTACCTGGACAGTACAGTGACAACTGTAAACGGTACACCTCACAGGAGCTGAACAAGCTACCACTGAACACAGCCATGGAGCTACATGTACCCAAGGTTGGTCAGATTATTTGCGACATACAAGTTCAGGCATGTATGTACGTGAAACTTCAACTAAACCTTGGTGCCAAAAATGCAAGTGCATGTACAGAAATGGAAAATGTGCGTGTGTATATAAATAATAAGGAATAATCCTATTTGTTCATGTATTTCAAACTCAATCAGAATCAGATGTTCACATGAATCAATGATAGATATAACTGAATAAATGTGGTAATGATCGTCAGCTAACTACGTATCAATAATAGTTAATGTTCAATGTTCTCTATCTTCCCCCAAGCCTTTAATCTATTGGTATACATATGGCCAGATGGTTGAAGGTTGAATTTCGTCAGTATAGCCATGAGGGAGGCTTTCTTATTCTGGTTGATCTCCTCAGTGGTATCGGGGTTGGGGTGGATGGAGGTGGGGTAGGGGTCTGGCTGTCCCTGGTATGGGGTGAGTCGGGGAGGCACATAGTTGGTGGTGGAGTGGTGTTGATTTCCATGCCAGTCCTGGTTGGAGTCGTGGGAGGTGTGGTGTCCTTCCCTGGTGTAAGGGGAGATATAGGAGATGGATTGTTGGGTGACTGGGGTGGTGTGATGGTGTCATCGGGGGATGGAGTTGTAGGGGGTGGGGTGGTGGGTGGTTTCAGCGATGTAGTTGTGTCTTCGCAGGGTGAAGATGGAGGGAGATGAGCGATGTCCTCAATAATGGACCTACGTTTGACCGGTTGGTATACGGGGATGTATTTTCTTAAAAACTTTCTGTTCCTGAGTGTTTGTCTGCCTGATCCATCTACTCTGACAAGGTATTGGTGGAATTGCCGTACTTCGATGACAATGCCAGTGCGGTCCCATTTGTTTGGGTGAGGCCCAGTTTGGTTTTGGATCCTAACTCTGTCACCTACTTTTAGCGGTGTTAGTGGTTTGGTATGTTCACTCCATTTTTCTTGGTGGACCATGTGACGGTGTCTTAATGCTTTCTCTCTTAGGTTTAGGGACTCACTCCAAGTCGGATGTGGGTGGTACTTTCCAGGCAGGGTTGGGATCAGATCCTTGGTAGGTCGTCCGAAGACGCACATGGCTGGGGACAGTTTCGTGGTAGGGTCTGGGGTGTTCCTGTATTGGAGGATGGCTTTCTGGAATGCATCAATATTAATTTCACCATTTTCCCCCACATTGCCAGTAATCAACCTCTTGATGGTTTTGACACCTACTTCAGCTCTGCAGTTGCTGTGAGGGAATGCCACGGAGCTAAGGCGATGGTGGATCCCCCAATTGTGCAGAAATTGTGTGGTGGTGTGGGCGACAAATTCAGGTCCACCATCTGATGAGAGTTCGTCTGGTATGCCATAGGTGGCAAAGGTTTGTCTTAAAATGGCGATTAGTCCTTGGGCTCCATCTTTGGCTCTCTCCACTATAGGCCAATTTGAGTATCGATCGATGATGACGAGGTAATTGCAGCCTTGATAATGGAAGTAGTCAGCACATACGCACTGGAATGGATATTCTGGTGGGGTGGGGGGTGTAGGTGGTAGTGCTGCCTGTGACGGGGCCATTCTGTTGCAGTGTGAGCAATTAGCTCTTGTGGCTTGGATGTCGTTGGTGATGCCAGGCCAGAAAATTGATGATTCTGCCTTGGATGTCATGGCCGACGTGCCCTGATGAGCAGCATGTAGAGCGGATAGGCACGAAGGTCTTAAGGAAGGTGGGATGACAATTCTATCCTTGTAGATTACGACACCATCAGTGCTGTACAGATATTTCCTAAATTGGTGGTATTCTCTGATTGGCGGTGGTAGTTGATGTTTGAGTTCTGGGATGCCATCTTCAATGGCAGAGAGGAGAAGGAGCATGTTGTCATCCGATGTCGTGGCTGTTTGGACCTGCTCCCAAGTGATAGAATGTGTGGAATGTAAGGAAGCGGTGAATGATTCCTGTAATTGTTTTTCCATTTGGATGCTAGATAGTTGGTCATCTGTGCAGACACCGGCCATAAGTTGAGTGGGAATGTGGAGGGGAGGGATGGTAGTGTCATTCTGGATGCTGTGTATGTCATCGTGCAGGACCATTCTGGGTGGGTTGTGGTCACCTGTGGGGTGTCTTGAGAGGGTGTCAGGTGTTTTATTTTTGACCCCAGGGATGTGAACCATTTTGAAGCGGTATCTCAGGGTTTTTTCTTTGAGGTTCCTCAGTCTGGTGTTGTAGATGTGATCCAGAGATCTGTCGCCAAATATCTTTAGGAGTGGTCTGTGGTCTACTGCAATGGTAAGGTTTTTGCATCCTAGGACGAAATGTCTCGCTTTGTCAAGGGCGTCTGCTACTGCTAGTGCTTCACCTTCGATTGGGGCGTATCTGGATTCAGCAGCATGTGTGAATCTGCTGCCCATTAGGGTTATCTTCCAGCCATGTTTGCAGCAAAAGAGGTCATTGGAGGGGCAGGAGCAGTGTTTCTGGAACAGCCAATACCCGATGCCATGTTTGGACCAGTCAGTAGCCAGGCAAGTAGGCTTGGATTTGTCGAAGATTTTGACTCCGTTGCGGATTTCATCAATGATAGTTACTTTCGACTTTTCGAATGCTTGTTGTAGCATATCGTCCCAGTGGAATTTGTTGCTGGGTTTGAGTAGTTCTCTGAATGGTAGCATTGCATCAGTCATGCTAAATGCGTATGATACCTGGTTCACCAAGCCAAACCAGGATCTAACGTCTGTTAGGTTTTGTGGGGTGGGGAAGTCGGAGATGGCCCTGATGTATTTCTTACATGGTCTCACAGTGTCATTGGTGATTTCAAAGCCTGCAAATTCAGCGTCATCTTGAGCGAATTTGAATTTGTCGGGGTTGAGGGTGATTCCATGCCTACCACAAATGTCCAACCAGTTGGCTGCTTGAAAGAAGCTTTCTTCGATTGTGTCAGACCATAGGAGGGTGTCATCCACACATTTGGTTTTGTTTGGGATGGATGAGATGATCTCATCGTATCGCCTGGTGTATCCATCACCTGAGGCAATGTAGCCTTGTGGGGCTGTGTGGTATCTGTAACGGCCCCAAGGAGTGATGAAAGTGGTGAAGTGTCTGTCTTCAGGGTGAAGGGGTACGCTATGGTAACCATTCCATGCGTCAAAGACGGTTTTCTTCTTTCCTTGGGGAACTGATCGCGCCTGGTGGAACGGTGATTGGGTGTGATGCGTTTCCCTGGTTGCGTGTGTGTTTAGGGGTTGGAAGTCGATTGTCCTTCTGGGTGTGCCATTCTTCTTCGCGCATATGACCATTCGATGACACCATGTGACTGGTTCGCCAATTGGTACCGGTTCAATTACACCCAGTCTCACGTCTCTGTCTAGGCCAGCTTTGACCTCGTCTTGCCAGTGGAGGGGCACTGGGATGGGTGAGTGGTGGACTGTGGGGATTGCTTGTGGGTCAATCATTAGTCTCATTGGTGGACCTTCCATGAGTGGGAGGGTCTGGTGTTCGCAGGTGTTGAAGGTACTGGAACTATAGTAGTCCAGGAGGTATTGCTGGAGTTTCTCTCTGTTGGCTTCTGTGGCTGGGTATGGCAGGGTGGTAGGGATTGGTGGTGGCTTTGTCCTTTTGGGGCAATGGCATTCCTGTTGTGGTGTGGGGGCAGCAGCGGAGCTGATGGAATTGTGGGGATTGGTTTCTTCGGTTTCGTTCACAATAGGAAACTTTTGTGAGATGATCCCCAAGTCTGTGCATGCTTCCCTGCTGAGGAACAACTTGTCAGTGTGGTTGGTCACATAGACCATTTGCTTGGTGGACTTCTCTTCTCCCTTGCTATCCTTTCCTGATAACCGCAGTATTGTGGCACCCAGGATGTTTATATCATGGTTGTCTGCTGCGTGCATTTTGAGATCGACTGGGATGAGGTCTTTGGTGGATAGACCAAGTTTCTTCACGATTTTGAAACCTGCTAAGCAACTTTGGCAGCCTGTGTCAGCCATAGCACTAACGAAGGATTGCTTTTGCGGTACTTCAAGGGAAAACCCAAAGTGGTTGTAGTCCTCCTTCTCGATGCTCATCTTTAGCCTGACGTATGGTTGAGGTTTGGACCGTCTCCTCAGCCATTCCTTTGTGGCTTGATCGAAGACATGGTGGTCCAGGGTGGCGTGCTTGGTGCTGTCCGTTGACGTGACCTGGCATAGTGTGTCAAATATGGCGTCTTCCTGTCCGGTGCTTCTCATCGATTTTGCGCCGGTTTTTCTCCTGCACACCTGTTCAAAGTGGTGATCTCTGCCACAATGACTGCATTTGGTACCGAAGGCTGGGCACTCAGCTCTTCTGACCCTGTTGGAGGATTTTTTCCATGCCCCTTGGTCCCACAGTATGTGCAAGTATCTTGGTCCTTTGATGATGGGGCTCCAGCTGACGGTTTCTTCTGCCTCCTGTATGAGCTGCCAGCCACTGCATCTGTTGCTTGTGGCAGTAGTAGGTGGGATGCCGACCTTTTCCCTGCCTCCTTTGCTTCGACGAACTTAAGGGCTTGCTCCAATGTCATGTCCTGGTTTTTGTCCCCCAGCAGGTCCATCTGTATTTCGGTGTCTTCCAAGCCCCTGCAGAGCACATCCCTGAGTATGGCCTCAGTGTAGTCCACATTGGCGCCACAGCCTGCACATTGTTGTACATACTTGCAGACACTCGCCTGTCCCTTTAGTCTGGCTCCGTAGGCTCGTATCGGCTCATCTCGATCTTGCCTCATATTCTGTAGGGTAACCCTTGCTACCATAGTGTTCTCTTCTCTCACAGCTAACCTTCTCATGGTGGTGAATACGTCATCCTCGGTCATTTCGGCAAGGGTGCCCCCAGCATTCCTAGTGAGGTCTTTGCGGAGCTGGTCGTCACAACATTCCAATAGTTGGAGGACCCTGTCGGTCCCTTCCAATTTGGTTGCTTTTACGTAGTCGCTCCATCTTGATTTGAAATACTGCCAGTCCTCGGTTGTGCCGGCGGACGATATGCTCGGTCGCTTCACCTTCTCGGCTCTTGCTGCTTGTGCCGGCCCATGGCTGGTTGCGTGGGCCGTGATGAGTGCAGCTGCGATCACTGGTTCCACGTCGGGCGTCTCGTACTCGCAGCCCTCTATCGGACATTGGATGGCGGGCATCTCCGGACCGCGTGGTGGTGCTCCTCGATTAGAACGTTGCCTCGTCCTTTGTCTCGGCAGTCAGCTTTTAGTCCTGTGCTTTGACAGCCCACTTTAGTGAGTTATATCTATCATAAATAATAAGGAATAATCCTATTTGTTCATGTATTTCAAACTCAATCAGAATCAGATGTTCACATGAATCAATGATAGATATAACTGAATAAATGTGGTAATGATCGTCAGCTAACTACGTATCAATAATAGTTAATGTTCAATGTTCTCTAGTATATCCCTCGACCTCAAGTTTAGTAGGGTCTAGCTTATATTAAGATGTAAATGTAATTTATTCGCTGTACCCCTATATCTAAAGTCATTTCATTGTAGCCTGACTCCCAGCCCCTGAGCTCTTTTCATGATACTGTTTGTCATAATTTCAACATGGTTATAGTACATTAAGACCCGGACCCACAACTTTTCCAGCCCATCCCCACATCAGCGTAGATATATTTGCTAATTGATAATGTACATGTACAATAATTCCACAGTCAGCATCCATTCCAGAAGCCCCACCCATCTCTATTAGCTCCACCCCTTCCTCTGTTGGTGGCCCCTCTTTGTCATCATTCCAGTCCACTGCCCTGTCTATTGCCAACTCCTCCAAGGCTCTCGCTAATCTACTCTCCATCCTAACTAGATCAACACCTCCCACAGGGAATACTAAGGTGCTGCACATATGAATGTACTTGGGCACTAGAAAATTCTATTTCTCTCTAATTGCTTGTACATGTATACGTATAATATTATGATGTTTGTATGACACTCCTGATTGCTTTTCAGATTTCATACATACATGTACATGTATGCATACATGTACTTGCAGTATACACGTGTGTGTGTGTATGTATATGTATGCCTGGGGCAAGGAGAGGAATGATGTAGTCATGCTTTAATAATTTTTCTTTTTGTCATACAGGCAGTTGCTGCACCCTCTCCTGCCACACCCACTGTAGTTGCCACACCCACCTTCACTCCACCTACTCCTGCTCTGCCTACTAGTACCACGAGTAGGCAGTCTCTCCAACCTAAAGTTAGTGTGCATGTAAAATGGCATCCAGTTTTACATAATCGCTGATGAATATTACAGCTAGTATGCCAGTGCAGTATTGGCAATAATTATATCACGTATACATATACCTGTGATGCTAAGCATTAGTTTGTATTCCCAAATTTGGTAACCTTTTAAACACTTTGCCAAATCAGTTTGATGCTTAATTACCACAGTTTTCCCACTACGATATTATCATAAAATTGTTTACGTTTATACATTGTGTTTTTCACTCTCATTGTCCTTGTAGCAATTGTCGATGGGAAGGACTGCTGTATGTAGCATCTGTTTCAAGGGGCGTGGCTCCAACAAAGAGGGTCAGCCTGAAGACCTGCTCCAGTGCTCCTCATGTACTAACTCAGGTAAGTATATGTGTGTGTGGCCCAGTGTTTATACACATGTACATGTACTACTGTATGGGGGTTCCCAACACACTAGCCAAATTAGCCATTTGCTACTGTATCGTTCATTTGAGTAGCCGAATTTTGCCATTATTTCCTTTACAACCTGCTTTTAACATCAGTAATGGTCGGGAATATCTTTGAGAAATGCATGGCTACAAGATTTTGTAAGCTTCGGCAACCCCAGTGTACGTACATGTACATGTAGGTTGTTTTGCTGTATTTGTGGTGGATTAAGCAAAGCATGTACAATGTAACTATACTGAGCCTTTACAAATTCTCATTTGGATTGAGTTGGAGCCGTTTCAAAACTCACAAGTACTTTAGCTGAGACTCCTTGTTGCCTTAACTCTACTGTTGAGGTCACTGTCAGTACACATGCACATGTAGCTACATGTGTGGTACTGCACTGCTCTGACAAGATCAACTATGTATAAAGTAGAAAGTGTATAATTCAGGACTAGGCCGAAATGTCAGGTGAGTTGGTGAGTTGAACTATCTCTCCAGTGCTGTGTTATGTTTCCTCGACCAGACATCACTGCTTGTTTCTTATATCTCAATTGAGCTCGTAATGCCTACATGTACGTCTTTTACATTGTTGTTTTTTCCAGTTCACCCCTCATGTTACAACCTGTCTGAAGTGTCCATCAAAGTACTAAAGAGCTATCCATGGCAGTGCTTGGATTGCAAAACCTGCCAGGTGCATACGCATACACAGTACATGTTGTGTAGTGAATAACGAAATAATATTTTGCTGCATAGCATGTTTGTCATGGTCAGTACAATGCATTACATATGACATTGTATGCTATGCAGTTAATTTTTCACCAAAATGAACACAAAATGAATGATAACCTTTGTCACACTCGTCACAGCACACCATCTTGTCTTCATTGTTAGGATCATTACACACCTACATGTACATGTATGTACAAGTACGTTCAGAGTAAATACTAGGCACGATCTTTAATGAGAGCAGTGTGCATATTATATATGTATTAGTACAGCGACCATTATGGACTGTCAGATATTCCTGATGGTGAGGACACATGCACACACACACACACACACACATACACACACACGAGTACACACATATACATGTACGTACAGTACACGCACACATGCATGCACACATACATGTACACACATACCCCACACATGCACTCATTTATACACAAAGGATCTTATAAAAGGATTAAATTTACCACGTGTACATGTACAGTATGTATGCACTACACACTTATTTGATGCATATCTCTCTATGTGGCATAAGCGATGTACGTGTGCATATACTGTTCACTAATACGTATCTACTCCAGGTTGGTGGAGCTGTGAGAGGTGTAGTACCATTATTACCCGTACTACGACAGTTACCAGTGCTACCGTAGCTACTACGGTTACTGTACTTCCCTCCACTACCACTAGTACCATTATTACCAGTACTACCACAGTTACCAGTGCTACCGTAGCTACTACGATTACTAGGCCTTGATAAATTATTCATTTTTTCTTACCTATTATTCTATTCTCCTATTCTCAAGATCTGTACGTATTATTCTTCTTAAGCTACCCATTATTCTTTCTATCCTACCTATTATTCTCATTATTCTCGATCTTAATGCCACAATCTGGCCAGAACAACCCTTACACCTTGTACTTTTACACCATGATGAGGCAGTAATCACACATCCAGTGGTGGGGAAGTAAAAAACCTTGATTGTTAGTCATATTATAGCAGTTACACAATTTTGTATAGAGCATACATTCTTTCATTCAAGGTGTAACGGTCATTTTGACCAGAATATATTCTTTTATTATTCTAAATTTTTGCCTATTATTCCAGTATAATTCTCAATTCTTTCAGTCTCCTATTATTCTCAAAATTATGCCGGCATAATTTATCAAGGCCTAACGATTACTGTACTTCCCTCCACTACCACTAGTACCATTATTACCAGTACTACCACAGTTACCAGTGTTACCGTAGCTACTACGATTACTGTACTTCCCTCCACTACTACTAGTACCATTATTACCAGTACTACCACAGTTACCAGTGCTACTGTAGTTATTACCAGTACTACGACAGTTACCAGTGCTACCGTAGCTACTACGATTACTGTACTTCCCTCCACTACCACTGGTACCATTATTACCAGTACTACCACAGTTACCAGTGCTACCGTGGCTACTGCGATTACTGTAGTTCCCTCCACTACCCCTAGTACCATTATTACCACAGTTACCAGTTACCAGTTACCATCGGTACCAGTATTATACAGTAACATACCTTCCTAATTAATATTCATTTAGTATGATGTAATGCAAGGAAAGTTACACATAGAAGCACCCTCTATGTTACTCACAATGTTCATGTTTTGTGCCACTTGCTCAAAACGAATCTGCATATCCATAACAATCAGCCCTGGCTTCATCGTAGAAGTTCATTCAGTAGAGTACATCATAGGCGTAGGAACATGTTGAAGGTTGAGGGGGCCATAGTCATATTTGCGCGCGAAACGCGCGCAAAATTTTTGACCACGCCCACATTTCGTTCAAACCACGCCCATTTTTGCATCAACGAGACTGTTAGGACAGACACAGAGATTCCAAGGTCGGCTAACACAGATGAGGGTCATTTTCTCCTTAGCCCAACCCTCTAATACAAAGTATAGGGAATGGGAAATTCTAAAATGTGGGTCACTCCATTAGAGCTAATACAAATTCTGAGTAGGAGAATGTGGGTTGATTGGCCAAAATGCGGGTCTGACCCTCGAGATGAGGGTCACTTGGCATGTCTGCCTGAGACAGGCAAGATTTCTTGGCTGTAGAATGAGCAGTAAGTCAACCAGAGGATAGTTTGTAGCTATTTATTCATGAAAATTGTATGTTTTTGCTGAATTGTCTGTTGAGAGGCTGTATCTTTGGGTTCTCTGGCCCACTAGTCAGTCACTCGGATGGTTGGGGGGGCCATGGCCCCCCTGGCCCCCCCGGTTCCTACGCCTATGTACATGTACTATTCCTTTTTCAAAAATAATGATACGACATGATGAAAATCATACTTTTGGCATTCTGTTTGATATCGTACACGTGCAAAATCTGGGTGAGCACTATCTGGAGGTAGCCAGTGTCTCCAGATCACGTGTATTCTGTACTCCTAACAATATAACTCCCATTCTCTAATTACTAGTAATTAGATTGCACCTGATTACATTGAAGTGTACTGGTGCATACAGAATCACTTTATTGCCCTGCTGGGATTCTGTTGTGCTAACATCAAATAGTTGGTATGCATATTCCTCCCCATGGTGTATGGATTACACTTCCTGAACCTTACCCGTACTGTGAGCCTTGGATAAAAATTTAATAAATAAATGTACATTGTAATAATTATTACATCATTGATCTTATCAGTACATTACCTCAAAGATAGTTTAGAAACACATGCAGCTACTATGCTATGACACATAATACACCTGTATAGTAGTTTAGCAATGGGTGTGGCTATTATTGTCTGTTACGCAAAGTCGTTTGCTATTACATAGGCTCAAGCGGGACCAAAATTAGTGTCTGTTATACATATGGAATAGTGGGATGTCTGCTGTTGAGGGAGTTTGAATGTATTGAAGTCTATGGAGATACTGTCTGGACATTATAAGAATTGTCCGTTGTATTGCAGGTATCCACAGTTGAGGGGTGTCCATTTATTGGGGTTCCACTTAACTTTAGTTACTGGTCCACTGTATGTCATACACACATGGCATTGTAGTATCCAGTATTAGACATTGGATTATCAGTATTACTAATTTTGATCATCACTAACCTTGAGCCAAATTTGATGCAACTCTACTATGTCATTGTGTTGATTGCATGATAGGCTATAAAATTAACTAGTCTAGCTTGTATGTGATTTGTGAGTAACTATCATATAAATCATACAATTGGAGATGGTACGGAAGACTTAGTAGTACTTATTTCACATTCCTATACTATGATGCTTCCTGTATTAAACAGTGATGATATTAGCATACCTACTTCACAATAAATATTTTGTAACTAATTGCTTTGTGGAAATCCCCATATCCTTCTAAATAACCAAAAAGTCCTATGCAGCCATGCATGCAAGGAAGTCACATTCGTGATGTGACTATAAAAAAGGTCTTTAGTGTCAACTAGAGTCATTCGCCTTTGAGATTAATTTCTTGTTCCTTCTTACCATTATTATGCTAATAATTGTTGTGAGCTGCCAAGAGCACAAAGTCCTTCATCTGACTAAAAAGCAAGTGTTACAGAGTGACCGGTGTCCTCCTTGGTTCTTCTACAATACCACAACCGATCAATGTGAGTGCTACTGCAGTCCAACCACCAATCACATTGTGAAGTGCACTGAGCAATAAATGCAAGGAGCCCTGCTCAAGTTTGGCTACTGTATGACATACAAAGAAGGAGAAGGATTCTTTGTTGGGCTTTGTGACTACTTCAAACTCAAGCTAAGGAGAGCTAAGGATGGCTACATTACACTCCCAAGTAATCTCTCTGAGCTCAATGACTACATGTGTGGACCGCTGAATAGGAAAGGTGTGATATGCAGTGAGTGCATTGATGGATTTGGGCCCTCGGTTACTTCAGTTGGACACACCTGCTCCAATTGCACTGATACATGATATGGTATGGAGTTCCTCTCTACTTGTTCTTAGAATTTGTCCCAATTACTGTCTTCTATTTCATCGTTTTGTTCTTCAGAATTAATGTAACTAATGCTCCCATGATTGCTTTTGTGTTCTACAGTCAGATCGGAGTTTCAACGTTTCTAGTGATGAGCAACCGATACATGTTTGATACCACCCTCACTTATCGAACGTTTCTAGATGACATCATTGATACACATTTTTTCTGATGATCACATTTTATGCATACGGAACTTGGATTTCTTTTGCTACATCATTCCTCCATTCTGTGTGTCTCCTAACATTAAGCCTATTCACATTACCTTTCTCTACTATATCTCTGCCTTTTACCCTCTAATTTTGATTATCCTTTCTTGGCTATGCATTCATCTTCATTCAAGAAATAACAAGCCTGTCGTTTGGCTATGGAATAAGCTTGATGGCTATCTGTTTAGATACATGAAAGTAAAATGGGATGCTAAAAATACAATGATAGATGTTTTTGCGACATTCTTTCTCCTCTCGTATGCAAAGTTAGTCTTCACTTGTTTCAGAACAATATCCTATGGAGTGACCATTAACGCTTACAATTCCTCAATAAGAAACATTTTACACGTAAAATCAGACCCAAATGTTGATTACTTCAGTAGGGAACACCTCCCATTTGCAATCACTTCTGCTGCCATATTTCTGTTTGCTTTAGTACCTATACCATTACTACTTGCTCTATACCCTATTGGAGCTTTCAGAGCACTACTCTTTAAGTGTACATTTGGCAACCGTCTTATGGCTGCTCTCAATATCTTTGTTGAAAAATTCTACAGTTGCTACCGGGATGGACTTGATGGTGGCCGAGACATGAGAAGCTTTGTATCAGTTCACTTCCTTCTCCGACTACTTGGAAACTACCTCAGTGTTGACGAAATTTTAGTTAACTTATCATTCACAGTTGTCATTTTCCTCTATGTGATCAGCAGTCTGCTGATGGCTCTTGTTCAACCGTACAAAAAGGCACACATGAACATTATGGACACACTCATTCTCGCTAACCTTGCACTGCTATCTCTCATATTGGACAAATACAGTAATCTGCAAAATCACAGTTCCTCTTCCTCAGCCTTCTATGAAATTAGTGGGAGCATACTAAGTGCTATTCCACTTGTAGGACTAACTGGAGTGGTCATTTATAGAATCTTTAGAAAGTTACTAGTGAAATGCTACAAGCAGCTTTCACATGATGAGGTTGGGAATGAGGACCTGGAAGCTTCTCGGCAAGTAAATTTGGATATCGATGATGACCCTGAGCTGCCTGATCGTATGCTGCATCCTGAGCAGTATAATAAAGGGTTGAATTTTGACACTACAGAAAAAGCTCTGTTAGATCCACTTGTAATGAATGCGTATGGTAGTGTGTAGTGTATCGAATTTTTGCCATTTTTTTTGTCTCTCTATTAGCTATTATCTTAAAAATAATTCAATGTGGTGAGAAGATGATAATATCCTGTAAGTGTATATATACAGCTAAATTTTCTGGACAACAGTGAAGTTTTTAACTACTATCACGGGGCTAGGAATCAGATTTGCTAATTTTGTTTACTCACATGCTTATATATACATACAATACATGTGATAATAAACTACATGTATACCTACACTTTTTAGCAACAAACTGCATGCTATATAATTTCAGTGTGGATACGTCACGTGTACTGTGCATATGGTACAAAATTGACCATGAAGTGCATGCAGTATTAGAATACATTCCTCTAAGTTAATTTTTTGCATGAAAATTTCCTGTCTATACGTTATCTTAAAATTCATCTAGTTGAGCGAGCAAAGTCTGGGCTGATGGACGATCATTTTTGTTTTCCTGTAAACATAGCTCTATCAACGTTAAATAACCAATATGGTTAATCGAGGCAATTAAATGTCTTCTGCCAGTGGTCTCAGGAAATTGATCTGTCAACATCTCAACTAGAAGAATTCCAAAGCTGAAAATGTCCATCTTTGGAGAGTGGAGAGGTGGATTACTTGCTTCTGGAGCAGCATATAGAGGACTACCTGGCCCCACAGTGTGCGTATGAGTTAGCAAATTGACTGAGCCATAATCAGAAACTTTGGCCTTCCAACAGCCATCTGGGAGAGGGTCAAGTAGGATGTTTGCACTCCTGATATCACGATGGACTACTGGGTGTGGTCGCATGAGATGAAGGTAGTTAAGAGCTCGTAGTAGCTATATCTTGACTTATGGAAGTAATTTTGAACTCTTCAATCGGACCTTGTTGCAGCACTGCTCTAAGGCTTGTTGCCATGAGCTCGGTAAGAATGATGGGAGTACCGTCAACTGAAGCATCAATGAACTGGACCATGTTTGGGTGACGAAGACAAGAAGCCATGTTCAACTCAAGATTGTACATGGATAAATAATAGTCAGATGTGAGTTCTGAATAAAATTCCTCTAAATTGGCTACCTTTACTACACCCCACCCCCTCTCCCTAATTCATCACCAGTGAATTGGATTTCATCATGCTGAACCACCCACTGTGATCCTAGCTCTCTCGCCTCAGCCTCCGCTTCCTCTGCTCTTGTTCTAGTGATCTGTAGTTGCCTCTCTGCTTCTTCCCTTGCTTGGATTTTTTGTACAACTCTTTCTTCAGCAATTTGTCTGACTTGATGAAGAGTGTGAGAATCACTTGATGCCTGGCCCTCTCTTAAGCCCTGTCTGCCATAGGGCAATTGCTGAGAACTGCCTGCTTTACTGGCAAGTCTCTTCATCCTTTCAATCTTTTCCCTGATTCTCTTGTCAGTTCCTAAGTCACCATTAATAGCTACATTTGCCAACAACCAACCACTGATGGAATGAAAACTGTGAGTAGAAACACTTTCCTCGAAAAGATGAGCAAAATTTTGTGTACAAAATGTCCAAACAGTTGTTTCTGACATTTTGGATTGTGTTTCGTCGATTTTGTATGGGCTTCGCTCTGAGCATCCACCAAAAAGTGTGACTTCAATGATGCCTGGTGCCATATTGATTGCCACAGCTGAGTGAGCTTGTCATGGTGTTGTTTCATTTGGTAGGTCCAACTGCAATATTGTTAGTATATGAATAATTATTATATTATTATAGCTCAATAGGTACAATTGTATTTCCTCGACCCATCGATTTGACGTGAAGTCATAAATCCATGCATCTTTCAACGTCTCACCATTGTTAGCCCATCCTCCTGTCACTAGTATGCAGGGATGCTCACTACCATAGCCAAGACAACAAGCTGCATGATATGCTCTTTCTTGAGGCAAGGGTCCACCACTTCTCTGAAGTAATGTAATCTCCTATACAATTATGTGTATTAGTGTGATAATATCATTCAGAAGGATGACGGATGTCTACAGCCAATACTATGTATGGACATCGTACTTACCATTTTCGTGAAGTCAAAGAGATAAATGTCATTCATTTTACGGCCATTTGGCTTAAGACCTCCAAACATTATTGCCTGGTGGTCATTAACAGAGGTGGATGTAAAATGAGAGCACGGTGGTGGTCTCGTTCCACTAATGGTCGGAGATGACCGAACACCTATGGATTACAAGAAAGAGAGTAATGAAACAGATGACCCATAATTAATATTATATTATTGCTTATGATATGCCACCGCACCGAAATCAGATGCTGCTCCATATACTGGAGTCATAAGGTATCCGTTACTGTTTATTTCACTTCTATGGATATTTGTCAAGGGCTAATAAATCCCTTGGTCACACTTACTGATGTGACTTACATCTGCCTTCACTGAAGCATCTTGCATACCTACGTACTGTGGTATGCAGGCAGGTTGGTCATAGTACCCTCTCTCAACAATTTCATGCTTTCCCCAGTATGTTACTTTACATTATTCACCAGTTTCCAAGTCATAGAAATGAAATTCGTTGGTCCAGCCGAGACATCTAGTTGAAAATGCTTGACTTGATGGAATGAATTCAGATTCCGGCTGGACTGATCTTGGAGCTATCCCATAGCCTCCAAACACCACAAGCTTCCTTCCAAAGTACACGAATCCACAAGCAATTTTGTTCATTGGCCTACTTCAATTGTAAGTACTACTTGATTTAGAGTAAGCAAATAAGTAGTAGCTAACTAGCTATACCTTTGTGGTTGATCCGATTCATTGGAGAGTACACTCCAGCTCAAAGATCTAGAAGACAACATGCGAAGTTCACCACGTCATGTATATCCGTCGTGTCCTCCATAAAAATACATTTCAGATGTATCAGACTGTGAGCAACATCTGCCGCCATAGAGAGAGTGAGGTGGGCTACCTCCAGCGTCCTTTCTCGTCCACCTTTCCAGATAGTGGTCAAAAACTTCAACATGTGAGGACAATTCGTCTTTATTGGCATCGAAGCCTACTATGCGACCTCCATAGGTATAAGAGTAACCGTTTTCTGCGGTTGCTGTGTAGTGCCATGCTCTCGCTGGAGGCTGAAAGAAATCTCGAGACATCTTATCCTCTTGCGTGGGGTACGCCCACATTGAAACTGGAAATGGTCGTCATTAAACGTGGCATGGCATAGTCTACTGTAGCAGTCTAGTCTACACTAAAGGCCTTGATAAATAATTATGCTGACATAATTTGAGAATAATAAGTGACTAAAAGAATACTGGAATTATAGGCACTCATTCTGGTCATAATGACCTTTACACTTTGAATGATACATAGTACCTTGGTAGCTAGTATACTGTGACTCTGCAAAAACTATGTCTCTACTATAATGTGACTAAGGATCAAGGTTCCTAAATTTACTTACCCACTACTTAAATGTGTTCTAATATTAACGATCACTGCTTATAGTCACAGTGTAAAAGTGCAAGGTGTGAAGATCGTCCTAGCCAGAAATTCCTTCATTGGAGAAGAATGAGAATAATGAAAAGAATAATGGCCGTTAGTAGCTTGAAAAGAGAATGATAGAATAAGAGAATAACAGGAAAGTAATTAGAATAATTTACCGGGCCTAGTCCATACACAAGCTGTATATATGCAAATGCATGTATTATGATCTTAATCCGATGCATTCAATTTTAAGACATAAGTGATGAATTCTTGGCATGTCATTATGGTTGCAAAACCAGCCTCAAGGTTCTTTATAGTAGCATCATGAAATTCCTTTGCCCTTGCAGCATTACCATCACTCAGGAAGATGACATTGAAATTGTTAACAAAGGCAGAGCGAGCTGTGGTCTCACAACAGAGGTTTGACACTACACCGCACACTACAACAGTGTCCACACTGTGATCTAGCAGACTCTGCTTTAGTTCATGCCATAGAAGGCATCATACGTCATTTTGGAATCAATAAATGTATCGTTTCTTTGATTAGCTGCTTGTGAAATGTCTGAAATCAGCTTCCAGTCATCACAGTCTTTGGGGAGAGGAGTACGGGCCCACCACTTGTAAGTAACTGAGGTTGGATCCGGATCATGGTGTTGTGTGATGAACACTGGAACATTGCAGTTGTGGCAGGCTTTCATTATCTCAACTATGTTACTCACAATGTTCATCAAGGGGTAGTCACCGCAATGTGCCCTGTACTTCCAGCTGCGACGGCGATCAAAGTGAAATCAAGGGATCAAGCACACAGGCGATCAGCGATCAAGGGATCAAGAGGGTGTTCAGGCCACAAATACGATCAAAATCAGAATAAAATGTCAGACGTTATATACCTTGTACACACCGTTTCCATCGAGCAACAGTATTAATTTCAACTGTACTTCATCCTGTAGCACGGATATTATGGTTAATTATTCTAGTATAAAATGCTAGCGCTATTATTATTATTATTTATCTATAATAATTTCTGCTTATATACATATACAGAGGTTAGCATGAATAGCTATATAACAGCTAACACAGGCATTATTATAGCCTACTCTTCGTGCATGTGCAAACTATATGTGTGGGTGTGTCCTGTAATTTAGCACTAGTATGACTTTACCACAAATGTACATAGCGACACGGCGTGCTCTAGATCTGGCATGCAAAACTCGAAGTTACTGGGTATTTTGCATGTGAGAGATAGTGCAATAGTAAAGCTATGGAGATTTGACCCTGCCAAAATCATTATCAGTGGAGAAGTGGAAGCTATGATGATCGATGTATGAAAAGGGTTGCTTGGTACTCGGATATTAAGCATTATCAAAAGAACTGAAGCTACCAATACCATCATCATTTATCATTCTTTACTGAACAACTGATAGATGACCTTGAGCTCGTCTACCTTGTCATAACGCTGCGCGAGTTGTATTAATAGAGGTGTGGTCCGCATTATTGTGGTTAAGTCTACTTCGAGCTAGCTTCAAGCATAGATAGTTGGTGGGCGTAACCACTGGGTGTGGTCACTTACCCGATCAACAATCAAGCGTAGAAAATTTGTCGATCAAGGGATCAAGAGGTGCTTCAAGGCAGGATCCAGCGATCAAGAGCCAATTTTAGCGATCAAAAACTTTGATCGCCGTCGCAGGTGGAAGTACAGGGCATATTGCAGTGACTACCCCTTGTTCATGTTTTGTGCCACTTGCTCAAAACGAATCTGCATGTCCACAACAATCAGCCCTGGCTTCATCGTAGAAGTTCCTTCAGTAGAGTACATGTACTATTCCTTTTTCAAAAATAACGATACGACGTGATGAAAGTCATACTCAAGTTTGGCATTCAGTTTGATATCGTCAAACCTGGGTGAGCACTATCTGGAGGTAGATCGTGTGTAATGTTAAGCGCATGCGCACTGTGCCCATAATCATAGATTTTACGATTTTCCGCCAAAACTGCACGTAGCCTCGTACGCGTATACGATTCCCAGCTTTTCAATGTTGCACGCTGAATACCGAATTGAGCAGCGTGCAACATAAACCGGCTGGGAATGGGCCTGGGCCTGGGGACGAGGCAAAACCAGAACCGTGGCAAGGTAATGGTCGATAATCTGTTGCTGTAGAGCTGGATGACGACAGTCATTGCATATTGTCATAAGTCTATGGGTATTATTACTATATGAGGTGTCATTACCTCTCAAGATATTGGGATGAAGTAGATGATCCATCTATCTATCAATCTAGCGTGTTCGTCCGAGTATAATTTTACAGTGCATTTTGTTTTTGTTTTTTTATAGTTGCCTATCAGTTTAATACACACATTTTATTTTAGTCTGTACCCTTGTACTCAGAGAAGGTAGTTTCATACCCACTGGGCACAAGCCAGACTACAAAGTGCCTAATTAAGTACCAGCATTCACCATAGTAATATTATGCATGGCATAATTTTCAGGCACAATGACGTGACTAGGTCCACTGGCGTAAGAAGTGGGAGGTGTAGCTATAATCATTTCCCACTCACGTCCTGACATTTCTTTTCCATGCAAGAAAATATCTTGGGGATTTGTTCACTGAGGTCTGGTTGGCTTTGCAGGGAGGAGGTACTGGAACTGATGGCTAAGGACTATCAGGCTCAGAAGTAGCTACCAAGAATCATTGGTACATCGCCGTGGTACAAGGGAGAGAATTCAGGCAAGAAAGACACTGGAATCTAAGAGAAAGGCTGAGACTTTATTTCTTTTTGCATGTCAGAGCTGTGTACAGAATACATGGCATTGTCCCCATACAGGGGCAGGCCAACTTTTCAGTGTTGCATGCTTGGGGACAAGGCTTCATGTATATGTATGTACACCCCCTTGATTTTAGGAAGTCCCAATCCACCCCCCCCCCCCCCCCAATCAGTTAAATCCCTGTCCAGGTTGTAATCATACAAACAAAATGTAATTTGAAACTATTGATAAAGCATCACACCAGAGATGTGAGTGTAGTATTAATTCAATTCCCACTCAAGTCCTGACATTTCTTTTCCATGCAAGAAAATATCTTGGGGATTTGCCAGAATACAAGTGCTATAGCTAGTAATGAAGTAGCTAAGCTATAGACTGGCTTCAGATGTCTTTGATGATGAACGTTAATCACAGACTGCACTTTTGTGCACATTCCAGGATGACCAGGCAGTAGACCTAATGCTTGCATGCTGGTCTGAGTGCATCTGAGATAACCCCTATAAGATTTTCCTTGAAACTGACTGAAGCAAAAAATGTCATCATTACAATAACTGCCATGGTCAGTAAACTTTGATGGCCACTCTGAATAGAGAGACCTTTTTACCTCATGTATTATTAACTATGTGTATGCATGCAAAAAAGAAAAAGCCACACGTACAGTTTACTTCATAATACTTATTATTGTAGCTATAATGCTGCAGATAAAGGTGTGTGCAAACATCGATCATTATGCAGCCATGCCCACTTTCTTTGTATAGCATGCAGAGAGATAGCTAACAGATGTCGAAACATGCAGACAAGAATAGTACTAGTCTTGTTAACGTTAGCTAGCAGGCAAGTCATAAAAGTGTTTATATCACCACAGCTTATGCTAGACTTCATGATCATGCTCAGCCTGCTCTGGAATCCCTAGCTAACAGCTCTACATAAGTATATACACATTTCATACAGGCTAAATTTAATAACATGATTGTCGTTGGTAAATTTTAATTTAGTGTGCATAATAATAATATATATTATGGTCATATCATCAATATATTATATATAGTACACTGTAAAAAATGAACAGTTGTTTCAATCCAATTTGGTTACCTCAGTTTCATGCCTCATTAGCATTCATAATTAAGTAATTCATCAAGACTTATCCTCCTCTGCATTCCACACAAGTCACTTAATGTTCCAGAAAATTACATCTTGCTGTTTACTCTTTGGAATGTAATACAGCCAATGGGACTCCCTCATGCTTAATGATGCAGAAATGAGGCATGAAACTGAGATAACCAAAGTAGGTTAAAATGACCATTCATTTTTTGCAGTGTACTCCTGCATGGTGATGCAGAAAGGTCACTGAGGAGTCCCAGCTGTTAATCAACATTTTGGTGATGCAGAAAAGGTCACTGAGGAGTCCCAGCTGTTAATCAAAATCTGGTAATAGCTACGTCACTATGGTAACAATACTTGTAAAAGTCTCTTTGGAGGCAGTTACCATAGCAACACATTTTTCAACCCTCCAATTGTGGGATAGCTAGAGGTGATAGAGGGTCATTAGCATGTTAACGGGTCAGTAGTGACTGCTACCAAAATAGTTAGATGTTGATTTCGCAATTCTACTCACGGCTTCACCACTTGTAGAATATGCGAAACTAACATCTATAATTATAACTATCATAATTATAGACATGAGTCACTTGAGAGCCATTAATTTCTATATGGTGTTCGATATGGTGGAGGGGCTTATGAATACTAAATACTACACAAACCTGGCCTAGGTCATACTGTAAACAACCCATAGTATTGCCAACAATGTGACACACCTACTATGATTTGTGTGTGAGAGAGAGTAGAATAGCTGCTATAGCAATCAGCATCTCGGATGGAAACTTCCAATAGCTTCAGTATATTGTATATAGGTATTCAGTGATCATGCATAATTTGTATTACTGCATTCCCTGAATTAAATGAGCTGTAGCCAAATCTATTCAGTGTAAATATTTTAACGGGCACACCTTAGTTGATGTGCACATGACATTGTGGTTTTCACAGACACAATGCCATACACACCCTAAGCCATAGTAATTATGTCACCTAATTAGCTAGCTACATGGCTGCTGCATGTGCACGAGATTTATAATTAACCAATTAGGTGATATAATTATAGATTGTAAAAATCTCCTCTGAAGTATTATAGCTATCTTCAAAACAAAAATCATTTTATTGCCCATCAAGTCCAAGTTTTAGATAGCGCTAGTCCAGAGGAAGTAAAAGGTTTGAAGTAATTGAACTTCTATAGCTGTAGCCAACAATTGCACTTCTAAGATTATATTATACAGCAGGCTTCAATTAACTTTGACATGTACAGTTGCTAAGCTCAACTTGATTCCATAGTTCACCGCTATGAACTCATTTTAATTAAGCTTCTGTTGAATTGAATTAGCCCATGGCTATAGGTTAAAATGAATCAAAACTAGGGTACTTACATAGCTGCGTTGTGGTTTCAAGTTGTATTAATTAAAGAGCTTTCCTTTTCAAATTGTAATGCTGAAGAGCCATAGCTTATACCTTTTTGGGGAAATGTTTCACCAAAGCAATCCTTTTCAAATTGTAACACTGAAGAGCTATAGTATACTTCAAGTTTGGGGAAATGTTTCACCAAAGCAATAGTTATTATTATTGCATGAGACAAAATAACATGTTTTTGTCCCATGCTGTTATTTTTGTTGCATTAATTTTCAGAAACATAAGTTGTATTATTTTTTCCTGTGTATTATAATTAGCTATTGAGGCCATTATAATAGTTTCAAGGGCCATTATATAGCACACTATAGTGTCTGTTATATCTCCTAGAAACCAAAAAATTAGAGGTGTATATCATAGCTATCAACCATATAGGCCCTTAATAATGTAATTATTGCCAGAAAGTAGGCATACCAATTGGCTTCTGATGCACGATGAAGGTTCAAGTTGCATAGATCTATAGTGCAAGTTTGTGTGCGTCCTAAGATGACCAGATGGTGAAGTCGGCATGCGGTTGTGTTGATAAGTCAATTAAGCATGTGTGGGCTTCTTACCTTAATTCCCCTTCGTATCTTTGATCACTATGCAGAGAGTGGGAGGGTCACTCTATATGGAGTGACTATATTGTGAGTAGCTATCTGTTACTATGATGATGACACAATTGTCATTCCAAATAGGGTGACATTCCCAGCATTCCTAGCTGTTTCTACAGAGCTTTGTACTTGTACGGGTGTGGTGCCCAGCTTGCAACTAGTATAAAAATAGCTAGCCAATTTTTTGTAATTGTAGTGTTTGCGTTATAATTTGCTTCAAGTATCGCAGCATTGAAAGTCATTAGATATTCATGGCTATGGATGTGGCTACACCTAGTAAGCCTGAGTCAGATCATGGCCCCGTAGGATACATTTATCACTTGTCCAGTATGAAGCCGGTTCGTCCATTAGGGGGATCGCTAAGCCCTGAAGAAGGCACTCAATTAGTTGTACATGGTGCTAAAGAAGATAAACAAGTAATTCAATTCCAATTTGTGCGCGTTAAGGAGTTTGGACACTTTGGATACATCGTACATGAGGGCAGCAAAAGAGTTGTTCATGCCACTGATGACAACAAGCTGGTCTTACTCAATGAGAGGAACGTCAATGCCTTGTTTTCATTTGAT
>OZ220035.1:0-673967 GCA_964291365.2 Stappiaceae bacterium | reverse complement strand
ATCGGAATGAAAGAATGTAGTTTGTGTGTACCAGGAATTGTTCATGTTTGTTAAAACCGAGTTTGTAAGAAAATCTTCTGCCTCTCATACTCTTCAGTGCTACAGTAACAGAAATGAATTCCTGGAACATTATCCACGGCCCACTGATAGAATTGAAACGGAGTCATAATCTGATGTTCATAGGGACGTTGTTTCAATTCTATCAGTGGGCCGTGGATAATGTTCTAGGAGTTCATTTCTGTTACTGTAGCACTGAAGAGTATGAGAGGCAGAAGATTTTCTTACAAACTCGGTTTGAACAAACATGAACAATTCTTGGTACACACAAACTACATTCTTTCATTCCGATTTCAAAGGACACATTAAGGACCAGGGTCTATTCCTTTTCCACTATCACAAGAGAGAATTATCACTGGACAAAAATTTGGATTTCATACATGCAGGAAATCTGTAGGATAGGGCAAGATTTTCTATACATTTCATTTGTTTGCGTAACATTTCGCCCTATCCTCTGCCGGATATGTGTAGGAAATGTGAAGAAATGTCATGTTTTGGTACACAGGATACGTAGGAAATCTTATATTTGGTCCAGTGTATGCTACCAAGCTACCAGCTGCAGGTGATCTGGAACTGGAGGAAGTTTCTGGATTTGTTACATGTTCATACAATAGTCAGTGATGGTTAGGATGTGTTCTAGAGACACACACCAAAGAAGTACAGATATCCTTGACTTTGCTTCACCCACACAGTCCTTCTCGTTCATACCCTGATGTACCAGTGATCGTCACTTTGCTTCTTACTGAGATACTAATTAAAGTTTGTCCTTGTAGTCGAACAGGACATGTTTATACCCTCACTCAGAGACTAAAGCTACAGCGGAAACTAGAACACATTGAATTTTTGTCTCTATTGCATGTTTCGTTTTGTCAGTGTTCTCTATTATGTCTGTGTTAATGTGCTTCAGCGTACTTGCCTTAACAACTACTTCAATATCTCCTGATCCCATTGTTGTCCCAAAACAAGACTCGTACCACATAAAGCCAGATAGTGAAGGAAGTTGTCGATGGAAAATCAAAAATATCTAAAAATCCGTTTTCTCAAAACCACAAATTTAATTAAACCGATATTATCCTTGATCTTAATTAAGTATATTAATTTAGATTAATCTAGTTAAGCATAT
The DNA here is from genome assembly GCA_964291365.2 of Stappiaceae bacterium. Classification (GTDB taxonomy): domain Bacteria; phylum Pseudomonadota; class Alphaproteobacteria; order Rhizobiales; family Stappiaceae; genus JBDWFY01. The sequence goes on along the minus strand of OZ220035.1, from coordinate 672,787 downwards.
CGCTGAAAAGCACATTTCATGTACTTTCAGAAAATTGCTATCCCGCTTCTCAAAACTGAAGTGTATCCGAGTTACGGTCAATCAAAGTTAGTGCATACGAGCAAAATCCGGCCAAATTTGGAAAATTTAAATGCTTGTAACTCAGAAACCATACAAGTTCAGGGGCTAAAATTCCACGCCAACTCATCACTTAGGGTAAGGTATGTGCTCAACAAGTTTCGGCAAAATCTGTGACGGGTGTCAATTTTGCGTGTTGATTTGATATGGAATGACCCTAATTGTAACTTGAATAGGATCGAGAGTGTGACTCTGTGTATAGTCTATTATAGCAGTTGCAGAGAGGTAGGAAGCAAGAAAAAAGTGAGGGGGCATACCAACTAGCTTCTAGGAGGGTCTGGGGCAGCTTCCCCAGAAACTTTCATGATTTTAGGTACTCTGGGGTACATTCTGAGGCTTCTGAGACACCCAAGCAGTGTTCTTATTCAAATGTGTAGGAATGAGCTGTAAAAAGTGGAGGATCGCTGCCCAGGGGGCAACCGCCCCCTTCTCCTACCCCCTGAGTTGTATGACTGGTATTAATTTATTCTTAACAAGCCTTTCAGTGTGTATTTCTCAAGCTACATCCTGCGTCTATACTATAGGTTTAGCACTATTATAGTTTAACCCTCAGTGCATGTGCTGTACGGTTACGGTACTTGGTTTGTGTGCGAGTGAGTGAGTGTGTGAATGTGTCTGTATGTCTGTTACTGTGCTAGCAGCTACATGCCTGTTTTTTATGTCCAAAGTGAGGCGATATACACAGAGTTTCTTGTTATTATAGTATGGAAAAAATGTTCCTTCTTTTTAGGGATTCAGATGGATGGACTCCTCTCGAAGTTGCTATCACAGAAGGAGCAATGTATGTTTAGATCCTACTTGTAACATACCATGATCTGATTGGCTAAATTGAAGTATCTATCCTTCATAGAAAATCATGTAACCTCTGTAGAAAATCGTGTAAATTTCTTGCCTGTGATTGGTTTGTTGCTAGGCAGCAGTTATGTGTCAAGCTTTATAGGCATTGTTGCTAGGATCTAAAAACATTAGACACTCCTTAGTTGATTTAGAAGACCTCAGGGCTCTGTAGAATGCTCAGCTTCACTTGGAATTCTACATAGAGCCCATCAGTCTTCTAAATCCCATAGAAACCTCCTAAACAGTGTCTAGCTATTATATAGTTTGTCAATTCATTGCTAGCAGTTAATCATGCATGCTGGTCTGGTAAGCTTAAGCTCAACTCATCAGACTAATTTAAGGCATGATATTCGTGTACAAACACACCAAAAAATATAATTACAGTTTTTAATACTTGCTTGAACTTTTAGAGACTGTGCTATGGCTGTGGTTGAAAGTGATCAGTGGCTAAAGGCATTGCGTCGTTACAACAGCAAAATAGACAAAACCCCATTTCGTTTACTTATATCAAAAATGCCAGGTTAGCATAAATATTATTTTGTCATGGTTGTAAAGATTACATCAACATATCATCGCTGAAGAGGTAGCAGAGAAAGTTCTGGACAGATGTAGTGAATATGATGAGTTTAACTCTCGTATGCATGCAAATTTCTGGGTGAAGTTCAACTTTGAATTTATAGAAGATCTCCAAGACTCTATCGCTGCTCCAAATGGAGGGTTAGTGAGTTAATTACTCAATCACGTACTATGTAGTTTTTTTTTTCCATGCATGCAGGGCTCCAGAATTACAACAAAGTGCTCCTGCAGGCAATTTCTCTACCAACTGGGGGCCCAAGACATTCAGCAAGTCTAATCATCCTCTTGCAATCATGGTATGTCTCTTTAAATTAAAAGTGTCATGAAATCATAGCTATATATCTAAATTGTTTTATTGATAGTATACATACTTGTGCTATGGTCTGACAATAAAATGGAATTTAACAGTGTCCCAGGGTTGTGTAAGCAGCTATAGCATCGTGCATGTGCAACTATCTCGTAGCGTATAAAAAAAATATTACTGCTTAATTATGATTTGTTGAGTAATTGCCACAACGTCCTTGCATGGGAGAGTAGCTATCTGCTAATATGCTACATTTACTGCATATTAATAATCTGTTTCAGACCATGAAAAAAGAGAGTAGGAAGGTTCTTGCTCACCCTCTGGTCTGCTGTTTGTTGCACTACAAATGGTTGAAGTTTGGGCAACTTGGCTACTTTATAAATCTCATCATCTACTGCTTGTTTTTGATTTTCCTGACAGCATTCATATTGGTTGTCCCTAATCCACTGAGTAGTACTTGTAAGTATATATACTGAGGGGTAATTGCATAATTATCTATTTTATGCTTGCATTGCATGCATGGATTTCAAAGGTTTAGTGCCAAAAGTGCAACTACATATAGTTATTTTGGTCTAATTGGGTCTCGTCAGTGCAGTGCAGCACTAGGTGGGCCAGCCACCTCAACAGAAGATCCTATAGACACCAAGGGGCTTTAAATAAGCAGTCTTCTTAATGTTAAGTTGACACATGCTCCCATGTTACATTTAGGTAATCAGGCAGTTATCAGCAATGCCACTGGAACTCCTAATGACACAAGCCATGCCACAGTAGAAACTCCAAACACCTGTGGTAAGTTGTTGTGTTAAATCTTAATGACATTAGTTGGCTAGTTTTTAAATTAATTTGTTGTTCAATTCATATAGAGGGACTAAGTGCAAGTACCAGAGGTGGTCTCTACTTCACTGCTGCTGTTATTATTGTTATTGTCATATGTCGTCTGGTTTTGGAGGGCATTCAAATCGTGAGGGTGAGGTTGAACTATTTCATTAGTTTGGTCAACTGGATGGAGCTCACTCTCTACATTCTCTCGGTTATCTTTGTGGTGGTATTCCACGATGAGTGTCTCTGCCCCTTTCGGTGGCAGTGGCAGATTGGAATTGTGGCTGTCTTCTTGGCATGGATTAACCTAATGATCTTTTTCTCTAAATTCCCACTGACTGGAGTCTATGTGCTCATGTTCACTACTATCTGCTACACCTTCCTCAAGATTCTAGTTCTTTCTCTACTTCTGGTCATTGCTTTTGCACTGACCTTCTTTTTGATATTTCATGAGCCAAGTGTTATGGTAGGTACTGACCGGAGTATCAAGGTTGTCACATGTAATGTGTTTCATGTGTGTTTGTGTGTGGTGTGTGTATGCAAGTGTGTGAATTTGTTTGCAATTGCCTAGCAACCAACGTTTTTATAGGGTAGCCTGATGATGAATGAAGGATATGGGCAAACAAATCAGTTACATGACGTTAATTGGGGTGCACTCAACCATGGATGCATCTCGTCTCGTGTATTCCATGTCATGTAACTACCATAATATTATGTGTTGTGTGAGTGTGTGTGTGTGTGTGTGTGTGTGTGTGAGAGAGAGAGAGAGAGAGAGTACATATGTGATTCACTGAATGTCATGTGTGTGTTGCTTGTTTGTTGTATGCATGTAACACGTCATACTCTATTGTTATACAGCCCTCCCCTTTTGCATCTCCTGCCTCTTCACTGCTCAAGATAACGTCAATGACTGCAGGAGATTTCTCGTTCAACACAATTTTTGGCCTTGAATCTGATGGAATCATTTCCTTTCCAGGAATTTCCTACATTGTGTGGATTGTGTTTATTATCGTGATGCCTATTTTGTTCACTAACATGTTGGTAAGTGAGGATATGGCCTGAAGCAATGCTGCATTGTACTGTAGTATCACCCACTCCTTGGTAAGTGCTCATGCACCAAATTTCAAGGGGTCACCGTAGCTACTTCGTCATGCAAATTATTTATATCCCCGGTGTAACAGGCAAAAACAGTGAATTATGTTTGATAGAGACTACGGTATTACCAACTTGCATGGCTGACAGTCTGATAATACGCTGAAGCCATGACATTGTAATACTTATGGACTAGTTAGTACTGTTGAATACCTGCAAGGTTTAGAGAAAATGACTTAATCAACTGATGTTCTGAGTAGATTGGTTTAGCATCTGGTGACATCCAAGAGATACAGAAGGAGGCAAGTTTAAGTCAACTGGTCCTCTTGGTAAGCATCTTTATACGTAGTTAAGGGTTTCAATGATGAGTTTTATGGTTGCTATATAACACACTCCACGTATGCTTTGAGGTTGAGCAAGTATTAGCTGTAGAAGAGCTCCTTCCTAGAAAGTACCACCGGAGGTGGAGAATTGGGTCGAAAGCAGTGCACCCCAACAAAGTCGATGAACAGGAGGCTGTATTCTCTAAATACATTGATGCCAAACTACCAAAAAAAGTAATATCGAAATTGCGCAGCTGGGTGAAGAAACTGAATCACCTCATGTGGGGAGGGAAGGACTATGATACTTTGGACAGTCTCACCAGAGTATTAAACCCTGAAGAGGTATCATTGCAGTATACGTACATCTTGTATGTATCAAACTGAACTACATACCATATAGTGGGAAATTTTTGAGGGGTTCAACTTTTGCAGATTGTTGCTGTTATTGTGACAAACATTTCATAGTTAATTTTAGCAGTTGGCAGTAGTCTTGCTATTATGTGAACATAAAAATGTTTTGTTGGTTAAATTTTCATGGATTGGCATTTGGCAACTAAGTCATGAAAACTGCGAAAATAATAAAGTAGCTATCATCATCAGTACTATTCTAATAATTGTTCCTGCAGTTTTTCACGGAACAAAAACCATTTGAATCAGTAAAACAGAAGATCAAAGATGTAAATGAACATGTTGGGGAAACACAAGTCAGTCAAACATAATAGGCCAGTGAGGTTTGGTTTGACTGGCTGATATGTATCTCAACATTAGGAACAAAGGAAGAAAGAAATCAGTGAAGTAAAGGAAGCTCTCCATCACCTCCAGGATAAGACTGCCACTGGTCATGAAGAAACAAGGCAAGAACTAAAACACTCTCAGGTTGGTTAATGTATTTTCTTAACTGAGCATGCACTGATATAATAATATGAATCAGAATAATATTATGAACTCTAACAGGATGCTCTTGAAGAAATGAAGCGACAAATAAGGGATGAAATGAAAGAAGCACTAAATCAACATCAGGTATTTTCTTCATGATAGCTTGGGGGCATTGTATACAGGGGTTCATTTTTCAAGAGGTGCAATAGTGAAATATCATAAAATTAAGCGGGGCACTGGTAATGGACTTATTTGGGACGAAAATTTAATGAATTTTTGATCTTCCGGGGAGCGAATACCCCTCTTCGCCCCACCCCTCCCCCCCCCCCCCAAATGAAGCCCTAGATACAGTTATACTACTGCTATAAAACTGACCTTATTTTTTTTTCACACACCACACATTAACAGCAAGTGATGCTTGCAGAAATGAGGACTCTCATAGAAAGAAAGCTTTAAGATCATAGCTGCTGCTACCCCTTATTGTGACATACTTTATGTTAGTTCATTATTAAGTAACTGTATGTGTGTGATTGCTATAGTTGAACCAGTGTACCAGTACCGTACCTATTATGTGAAGGAGACTTAGATTGTATATATAGCTAGTCATTGTGAATTTTTATAGCAATAATTACTATAATTATTGTGTGCATTACTATTAAATTAGCCACCACCAAATTAGATATATATGCATGTATGACAAAAAGAATTATAACTTTTTGGCTAGAAAGATTGAGCAGATAAGGAGGAGATAAATTAAATATGGCCTTGAATGTGGTAAGATTTTCATAAACAATTGCAATCATTCTGCTTTTGTGAAGTACAAAACAACTCCGCTACAATAATTATTATATATAACACAAGACTACTAACAAGAAAAGATAAAACTAACTTCTTTCTTCTTGACACTGAACTCCCATTTTTAACAATTCCATAAAAATAGCTGCAAAAGTTGCACCAGCTACAAAGTCTTCACCAGATATTGCCAAACGAATGAGTCTTTCTGCTTTCTCTATTGCCTCTTTTGAGCCATGAATATAACATGTCCTCTCTGTTTGCAGCAGTGCTTCTAATCCTGTCTTTCTGACATCAAACTTTATATCCTGAGCACCAGAAATGGTCTTGATGGTAGATATTGTAGCACCTCCCTTCCCTATGATTCTCCCCACACTATTGTCTGGAACAGAAATCGTCTTAACTCCAGCAGTGTGTTCATCAACTCGTCTCTTAACATGCTTCAGAATGATGAGCAAGACTTTCTTGCAGTTTTCTTCACTTCCGACCACAACCACTTGTCTATTCTCTCCTCCTAGTAGACCCAATCCTCTATCCACTTTGATGATTGTATTCGTGAGTCGCTCCACCTCACGAATGTTCTTACCACCTGTTCCAATTACAAGTCTAGCCTGATCAGCAGGAATCTGTAGCTCAAAGGCTTTTGTTCAGTTTCCTCTGGGGTTTGGGCTGAAGATTGTTTGGCACCTATGTATGTATAGACAATATTATGTACAGACAATATTATGTACATGTACAGTTGTGCATGTGACTGTGGTAGCTAATAGGAACTGTGGTTACGTTAGGGAACTTCCCCTCCTTATTATCTAGAAACCACAAGTATTCCCTATAACTTTCCTACATTGACTAGGGAAATCACACAATGATACTTACTTTGTATTGTAATTTTGCCTACTCATTATTGTTTTTATGCTGAGAGCATGCACCTACGTTACCTATATCATCTTGCATTCCAAGCTTTTGGAACAGACTTCTCAATCTGTCTTCAGGAGTGCTAGCTGATCTGCCTGGCTCACTTGGTTCACTATCTTGATTGGAGCTTGAAGTTGGTGCTTCACTCAACTTCACATCTATTTCAGCAAATCGGTTATCTTGTTTCAAGTGACTAGCTAACTGGTAGGAAGAGACCATACCATCTGAGCGGTTAAAGTAGTCAATGCCCTGAAAAGAGCCAGGTCCACCTCCTTGAACATTAATCTCCTATAGAATACCGATAATTGTATACAAGTCACGGTAGTAGCCTCATCCTCAGGCTCCTCCCAGCTTTTCAATGTTGCATGCTGAAAAGTGAGAGGGCCTGGTATCTAATTGCATGTGACTAGCACACAATTTTACAAAGGGTAGGGGAAGGGTAGAAAATAGATCTATATACCGCCGCTTTCTGAAGTCGCCGTTTATTGGCGAATGTTGACTGTGCCGAGTAAGAGTTCGACTGAAGCTCCATGAATTGACAATTACCTCGTTCTGAAAAGGTTAGACTAGCTGTTGGGCGCTCACGGCACATGCAATATTACAATGCAATGTTACACGCAAAAAAACGGGGGAGGCTTGTATCTAATTAATTAGATACAAGGTTCCCCCGTTTTTTTGCGTGTAACATTGAAAAACTGGGAGGAGGCTGGAGACAAGGCTATCAAGAGTCTCTCTATCATACTAAATCCTATGTCTAGAGGTAATAATTAAAGCGTCTAACTATAGCTATTAGCTAGATGCCTAGTAGCAGTTTACTTTTCTACGGTTATTAGGTAATTATGATGAAACCCATGGTGTAATCTATGAGGTAATTCAAGGAGAATTTAGGGCCTCTCTGGAGCCATTATGTCCCAAAGTAGAGCCATTCGAAGTCATGCAGTCTATGGCATGCACGCGCCAACGTAAACGACCCTTTACCGATCGAAGCTACTAGGCATCTGGTCAAGAGTTTATAATACACATGTAGTGAAATGTCTTACAGCATACCATCTCAATTCCAGCCGAGGGACAACTACTTCCAGGTAGAGTTCCAATCCACCGGACAACTCCATACCAGGGTGCTGAGTCAGGACGATCAACTTGGATCATGTCACCAACTTCAAATCTGGACTTTAGTGTCGGAGTATCAGCTGTGGAATTCGTTGCTGCCACACTTGGAGATAGCAAAGGGGACTGAACTGATCCAGTGGACATTGTTCGTTCCATGATATCATGCTGAGACTCAGAGTTGGATTGGCGCCAGACTTGTCAGAAGTATCTGATGCAAATCGCTGCAGCCGTTTTTGGTGTACAAGATCTCGTTCAGAGGGAGGAGTAGCATCCCCTTGTGTTTGTGCTGCCTGAGCTGCTGGAACTGGTGCTGGTGGTGATTTGGCTGCTGTCTTCAGTTTGGCAGGACTATCCTTCTGGTCATTGTCGGCTATCTTCAATTTGGCAGGATTATCTCTCTGGGTATCGTCGGTGGCTTGAATGGGATACCGAACACCAGCAGCAAGAGAGCTAGCAATATCTGCTGAACCTAGTATAACATTGAAAATAAGCATAATCCACAGTGCTCCATAGGTATATCACTACAATACTTACTAATAACTCAAAAAAGTAGAAAAGGGGGATACCTAAGAGCATGCAGTGACACATGCCCCTTCAGAAATATATCCTGGACCATAGTTTCACTATGTACATCCACATTAAAACTTCCTCATCAATACTCTAGTTATATTCCTGCAATCACCATACTATATATTATAAACAATAAACAACACATCTTAGTATAGACTCAGTGTCATACCTCTCAAAGATGGCACGATAAAGCCTTTCTCTCTCAGTATCCTTACTAAAGTTCCTGTAGCTCTGCATCCTTGATTGCTGCCAGGAGGCGAGCTGTTGGGGTGTCTTCATTCGGTGGAATGGAACGGTGGAATGGAATGGTGGAATGGAACGGTGGAATGGAATAGTGGAATGGAATGGTGGAATAGTGGAATGACCACGCCCATCGAGCGCCTTCTGTGACGACCTATACCCACCATGCAACCAACACACGGAAGTCCGCGAACCATGTCCAGGCAAGCCAGTTGTGTTAGCGGTAAAAGAAGTCGAGCTCAAACTGATCTAGCAGGAAGACCAGAGAAGTGTGGGCTCATTATCTAAATTTCTTTGTAAAAACGACAAGTTTGTATGGCAATTGTATACATATGCCACCTAGAAGGGCCAAATTTTACGGTGAAAAATGAGCATGAAAATAATCAGTTCAACCACTGATTATCCGTTCCAATACACCATCCAGACACACCTAAAGGTGCTACTATACGGGGGGTACTTTGGATTCGGATACAAGCCAAGGAAACTCACAAAAACTACGAAACAGTGTATTAAGAATTCCTATACAACCATGTCCAACCCTATACGCAGTATAAAAATGTATGGAAGTTTCCAGTCCATCATTCTCCCCTTCTAATGTCTATGGTACAACTGAGCAGTCATATACTTGTAACTTGTAGTGACTTTAATACTTCTGTAATACGTGGCTCCAAGAGGTCTACTGAATTAAGCACAAAGAGTCTATCATGATTGTAAAATTTGTATCATTTAAAATTAAATTTGTATCAGGCCCAGGCCGCTCTTCTCCATGGCCTCGAATGTGGTAAGAGGCCAGCTGGTACTCATCAAAACTTTGTGAACTGTCTTAACGTTTAAACATGACATTGAGAATAGATAGTACAGTTGCAACTGCTTCATTTTACCACAGAATTTGGGGGATGCCAAGTATGATGTTAAGAGAAGGGTGGGGGTCAGAGCTTAACGTCACTGTGACATTATTTAAATAAGCATACTAAATTCAGTTTGGGGTGTTGTTGTAAATGTATTATGCTACATTCAGCATGGCTCTTTGGGAGTTATTACAGAATTAACTTACTACATTACAAGTATGTACGACTGCCAGCATGTTAGTATGAGATACAGCCACTGGCGTTGCTACAATGGTGCCAAGGGGGGCCATGGCCCCCTCACTTTTGTCCTATTTTAGTATAGTTTCTATGTCTTGGTTCACATTTACAATAGTTAGCATATTATGCTGTGGCCCCCTCACTTGTTTTCTGCTAGCAACCCCCCTGGATACACTGACTTGAACTTGGTCTTGGTGACTCATGTGAAGTTTCAACTATAAGGTTATAATATTGGTGGCTAAATGATCAACTTTCAGGCTAATCTCGAGTCCACACTTCTCTAGTCTCCTATTGGATCAATTTGAGCTCGCCTTCATTAATGCTAACACAACTGGCTTGCCCATGGTTCAAGAAGACTTCTGTGTCTTGGTTGCGTTGTCTCAATGTAGTGGGTATAGGTCGTCACAGAAGGCGCTCGATGGGCGTGGTCATTCCACTATTCCACCATTCCATTCCACTATTCTATTCCACCGTTCCATTCCACCATTCCATTCCACCGTTCCATTCCACCGAATAAAGACTCCCGAGCTGTTGTGGCTCCACTGCCCTCTTTTCTTTTCCATTCGTGAAACATCTGAAATATCTGCTCTCGTAAGTTACACATATTATTATACTCAATGGCATCGATATCTGTTTGATAGGAAGGATAGTCCTGACAAACTGAAGACAGCAGCCAAATCCGCACCAACAGCACCAGTTCCAGCAGCTCAGGCAGCACAAACACAAGGGGGTGCTACTCCTCCCTCTGAACGAGATGTCATACACCTTTAACACATGAAGTGAGGCTGGTGATGGTGCAGCATCTGTGGCTGAGGTCCTTGCTGCCAAGTTTTCTTGATGTTCCGTCATATCCGAGTATGGGAAGACCTGGTTTGACACGGTTTTTGGAGACCATGAGAAGGATTGCTGGCCCCATTACAGCGGCTGATTAGTTCTGCTCACCGGTCTTACTTGAAACGTCGGTAGACTCCCAGAACCATCACCAGTCTTCTGCCTTGGTCAACATCTGACTGAATGACCTGTTGGTAGGTTGGTGTGCCATGTTTGACCTACTACACTGTGGAATAAGTGGGTAATGTCACCTTGTATGTAGCTAGCTATATATGTTCAATATATGAAACTACAGCGCTCCCAGCCAGATGGCATGGGTTCACCGAATTTCTCGTCATTCGCTGCATGCAATATGTGGACCATGCCCCACAAAACGCGAGTGGTAGGGATCGCCATGCAACACCCCTTTAACCATAGATAATAGAGAGGAAGGAGGGATTGGAAACGCGCGCATACCCTGTAGATATATGCTCGTCACGGTCACGTGACTTCATCTAAGTTTGCGATTGACATAAAACCACATCAAGGCAGGCTGTTCAGGCCTTGGCAAGGGCACCATGTATGCATATCACCTCTCTAACCAACCTACCAGAGACCTAAAGCCAAAAGCCAAAAAAATTAGGCAGTTTTCAGAATGGTTTTGTAGCTACCACTCACAGATTGGCAGTTTGTGTACTTTTTACGAGACCTGTACATAGTGAATAGATTCTTTCAATGCCTGGCATGAACTATCGTCACATAGAGAATGCAAACATCGCCTTCAAGTAAGTCCTTTCTTTTCAAAATGAACACACTAAGCCCAGATCTGTTGTGAGCCTGGGTAGACTCCAGCGTTTAAAATGCTCGCTGGGGAACATACCATGCACATGAACAGAGTTCGCGAATGCTTCAATTGCACTCTGTACTGAATCGACTGTAGACAAGGTCCCATCGACTTTTCTTCTGGGTCGATCACCATTTGTGAAGGAAAAGTACACAAAAGAATTTCAAGCGTGTACAAGAGCAGGCGCGACTACCAAGACCATTCAAATCACTCTTTTCATTACTTGATCCCTTGTTCAATAGCACTACACTTGTTTTTAGTCAGGTTACTGTTGAATACTAGGCTGTACAAGGCCATAGCCTAGGAGCTTGTACTCTCGGTACGATACTGACTTGTAAAGGGGGCGTGCCGTGACGAGCATGTTCCCACTATAGAGATATATGCGCGTTTCCAATCCCTCTCTCTATTAGTCTCGCGAGCCAGCCCCTCCCCACGCCAAGGAAGGGTCTGGTCAACTTTGCATCATGGTTTTGTGAGCGTTTGCCACGATTTTCTTGGCGTGTTAACCACAAATAACGCACATTGACATGTAGTAGCTTGTGCATGCTGTGCACGCATACTAACCGTGCACGTGCATACTCGGTATGGCACGCGCCGAATAGTCCGGCCAGAACAACGTCACGGCTTACCACAAACAGCATTGAATTACTACTCACACCTTGTACTGCTTGCCCACTGCTGACTCTGCAACACAAACTCATGATGCGAAGTTGACCAGACCCTTCCTCTCTTGTGAAGGGGCTGGCCCGCGAGACTATCTCTCTATTATCTATGCTTTAACCGCGCAATACCCGACTATTCCCCTCAAGTCTCTCTATTTTTCACTCACCTACGGATGAAAGAGGCCTCCTAGCTCCCCAAACGAGGCCCTTTGCTGGTCCACAAGGCCGCTCATGAAGTGCCAACATCTAGGCTAGATGTGCGCTTAACAGTTCCATAAAATTAGCTGCAAACGTTGCACCAGCTAGCTACAATGTCCTCACCAGTCATTGCCAAACGAATGAGTCTTTCTGCTTTCTCTATTGCCTCTTCTGAGCCATGAATATAACATGTCCTCTCTGTTTGCAGCAGCGCTTCTAATCCTGTATGACCCTTTATCGCCATAGCTAATATAATATAGCTGATAGAAAGGCCATACAAATTGGCCTGTTTTGGAGTAAATTTTCTTGACAAAGTAGTAATAATTAACCATCAGCGCATGCGCCGTAGGGTTACGGTAATCGTTCTGTGTGTGTGTGTGTGTGTGTGTGTGTGTGTGTGTGTGTGTGTGTGTGTGTGTGTGTGTGTGTGTGTGTGTGTGCACGCATGTGTGTGTGTGTGTATTTGTCTGTTACCACGTACAAAATCTGCTACATACCTCGTTTATATGTCAAGTTTGTGTTGTCATAGGGTTCTTTATGATGTTTTCAAGGTTTTTTGTCGTGTGACTTTCGCTGAAAACGCCTCATTCAAAAGTTCTGGCGTCACTGTTTGCTGACCACGACTAGTGTGCGTGTGAAGGTCTGGCTTGCAAGACTACTTCCTGGTGAGCTCTCCGTGAACAAAAGGGACAGCGATGGCTTCTTTTCAATAAGACTAGTGTGTACATCTAGCGATAGCTCCTATAACACAACTGACTAGTCACTGATCAAACTAAAGTAGCAACTAGGCAGTAGAGGTGAGCGTCTTTGTTTCACGAAGACGCTCACCTCTACTGCCTAGTAACGCACTACAATTATATGGGCAAAGACTCTGTAAAGTATCCCTATACAAGTATCTAGGAGTATTGCTGTCGAGTGACATGAAATGGTCCTCGCATGCATACTATTGAAGTTGCTTGCTCAAAAGCTAAATGTATCCTAGGACTGCTATACAGGCGTTTCTATGCCAGGATTAGCTGATTGTAGAACTATCATCCAACTTTATTTATCTATTGTCAGGCCACATCTAGAGTATGCCAGCTCCTTATGGGATACTCATATGTCGAAGGATATTACTGCATTGGAAAGTGTGCAAAAGTTTGTGTGCAAAATTGCTACAAAACATTGGACTTGTGAGTACCAAGAGTTGTTGGAAACTTGTGCAATACCCTTTCTGGCAGAGCGCAGAACTAAACTAAAGTTATGTCAGTTGTACAACATTTTGCATGATCACTGTTATTTTCCCCAAGATATTTTTGTGCGCCCTTCAAATCATTACTCTGCTAGATCCCATCACATGGTTATTAGTCAGCCATTTGCACACACCAATTCTTTTTTACATTCATTTATACCCAATTCCATACCTCTGCATGTGGAATAATTTGCCTGAAGAGCAAGTGTCTGCTACAAGCTTTTAAGAAATTACTTTAATTATTGTTTCATCAGTTCTTGTCACTATTTTACACTTGTTGTTCTTGTTTATCTAATTATTTTTTCATTCATGGGTATGCTTCATATTAGCATCATACTTCGCTGTTGCATATCCATTGTATATTGCAAGAATTATTATAGATAAATTACACACTAAGTAGAAGTAATTAAAGTAATCTAATGTTTGGAGCTCTGGGAAGTACTTCAGGCCATAATTTTTATATGGGCATGCACAATGGGGTGTGGATATGAAGATGATAAAGCCGAATTTTTGACTAACATCTTTGAATTAAAGACAGTGTTTCCCATATGTTTGTGTAGGGAAGCCATTAGTCTATCGAGCTAGACCCTTCCAGGCGCTTATACTACGCGCGGGAGGAAGGGTCTAGCAAAGGTCACGTTTGATTAAATTTCAATAGACCAATCAGATTCAACTACCCAGATTCTGGGTAGCAATTTACGCGTGGGCGAGCACTCGCAAAGCTAGCTTCTTTAGTGATTGAGCAGCCGTGTTCTTTTCGCAGATCAGATGGCACTGCAGCTAAATGAAGTAGGCTTACAGAAGCTACAATGGATGATGTAGATAAGGCCATCATCGACCGTTTTTGACAAGCTGGGCCGTCATTGATCAAGCTGGAGCAGAGAAAGTCAGCTAACCGAGCAGTTCACGGCGTGTTACTGGGACCCGACGGTTTTATCACTGTTCCCACCAGGTTTGGAAGTCGACCATCTTCAGTACGCTACCTCTGCGTATTTCGACGATCCTTGAACTGTTCTCTGTAACTAGCGCAAGTGGATTGTCTTGCTTCATGCCCTCCTCTTGCTCATCATTTCAACATTTTAATTAATTGCATTCCAAACGTGACCTTTGCTAGACCCTTCCTCCCGCGCGTAGTATAAGCGCCTGGAAGGGTCTAGCTCGATAGACTAGGAAGCCATACACTTGCAAGGTTTTACGCCCACGCGTTACGTGAGTGGGCGTGGCTACGCGTATAGGAACGTGACGACCATTACCCGATTGGGTCAAAATTACACTGTGGGTGCTGCTTACATTGTGGGCCTCTACTATGCAAGTAGCTATACTGTGGCCATATTCCCAGGCCCTATATACAGCTTTGCAGTGTTATACACTGAAAACCTTGCTTTTCAGTGTGTTACACTGCAAAGCTAGCTGGGAATATCATAGTACGGTGGGTGTACTAGTGTAGCTACACCATGTACTGTTTTCCAGACAATTTTCTTTTTTCTGCTTAGTGTGTCAGTAGCTTAAAAAAAAAAAAGACTAGCTTCTTGGCTTGTATCTGCTGACTTGGCACTATGCTGGCACACGTGGCAGGTTGATTATGTAATTATATCGTGCAATGCACATTCTTGTGGTTTACAGGTTATACCCTGGTTCTGTTTAGGAGCAGTGCAGCATGGATGATGCCCATGGCTTTCACTACTCTACTGAATATGCAACTGGAACAATGTCAGATGGTTGTCTGCAAGTATATAGCAGCAGTGCATGTGCTTAGGCAACTGCGCCGAGGGTTTTGGACAATTATAGTGCTTCATATTATCTCAGGGATACTTGAATCATCAAATTTGTAATATGAAATTCTAGTATATCTGTGTTGAGATGCCCAAGTGGATTTTCTTATAAGACAAACCTCAGAAACACATTCTGGCATATAGCTACAATGTCTCACGCTCACCAAAGTATGTCTTTAGCAATTTTTACTCTATCATAGTTGCACCAATTTTGATTCCACTCTATGAGATAATCATCCACCCACTGTTTAATTGATGTTTACCAAACCTTAAAAGCTACAAAAAGACCTTTGTATAGGTATCATAGTACACTTTGCAAGGTATGTCATTCTTTTAGTGCTCATTACTTACATATGTCATCACTATGAACGTCTGCATGACACCTCACCTTTGAGTAATGTTACTCTTCCATGCATATTTAAGGGGAACCCTTTGTTTTTAGTGAAGTCTCTGGACTACAGATGGACAGTTTTATTGGAGATTCTACTGGTAATCTCAGACTCACTCATTCTAGTTGGCGGCCTTGTGCACCCAAGTACTCTACTCTATGAAAGGGTTAGTTGCTGGTATTCTCTATGCATGGTTTCATAGGTATATTTATGACGCTTTCTCAAGAGATATTGCTACCTTTCACTATATTTGGAATGGGGAACTGGAACACTGAGTTGTGGATTTTGGTATATACTGATACTGATCATGATATACTTAGTGATAGTGATGACAGCTGTGGTTGTTGCAATGAGGTGGTGCAAGAAAAGGAAAAGAGAAGATGTACTACCTAATGAACAGATATTCGCAGAGAGGTACTATTCAAGAACTTTGTAAACATGAGGCTAGGATCTGGTTCAGAAACCAAGTCACACTAGCTGCATGTACTGAATAGATATAGGCAGTGTTCCCCCAGGAAATATCTTTAAGTAGGTAAAACACTATCAAGATGTTTGTGTTTTCTTTGTGAGGTATTACAATAGTTTACAATGTAGTGCTTTAAAACTTTAACTGGTATTCTTGGATCTAAACGTGGTATTTACCTTGATTAGCTACCTATATAGTTTTAGGGGGAACACTGGATAGAGGCACCTGAATTAGTTAAACCTGTATTATAATATTATGATGTTAGTTAGCAATGCAAGGAATATATTACAGTATAAATAATAATACACATTTTATGTGTACTGAACATTTGGTGCTCTTATTTATTTATACTAAACACATTAATTAGCTATAGAACGGATATGCATGGGATGCATTTATATGTAATTAGAACGTAAAAATTTATAGATACATAGTATATTACGTTATTAATCTGCTGAACTATAACAGTAATTTATAATAGCAATACATACTATTAGTATTCTAAAGTCAATGAGAATTACAATGTCATAATAGCATATGTTAGCTACGCTATAATACTTGTACTATACCACACACGCATTGATATTACTATGAGTCACTAGATGTGCGCATGAGTTAAGAACCATCCCAACACTGTCATGAAGAAGATCAGTACACCAGCATTTATTTTCCCAGCACCATTACCTAAATTGTATGCAGAAAGTTATCATAGCACTCATAACTATAGCCTAAGTCTGGAGTGTATAAAATTAATTCACTCACCTTCATCATTGTCAGTAATTTCCACACCAAACTCCCTAGGAGTCAGAGAAACTTGTGGATTTTGTGCCATGGTATCAATAGGTGTATCAAATGTGAGCATAAAGTTCTCTGTGCCTTCACCGCGAATCTCATCATCGATGATCATCACATCAAAACACTGCTCAACATTTGATAAACTGAATAATATCTGACTTGGGACCATGCTGGGATCATAATCAGAGGTTGCTGTATACAAGCATAGGGAAGAAAAGCACAATATTATAATTATAATTATGTATTGTAACTTCATACAGTGACAAGCAAGGTGGAAATTAGCGGTGGAAATGCATATTAATGTTGTTATGTAGCTATTATGATTCATATCACACAGTTATTTTAGCCTCCGATTCTAGTTGATTCATATTTTTTTTTCATTATCATGGCACTATATGCCTGCAGCCAGGTATTAGCTACCATGCATTGTGCCATTAGCTATACCATCAGCACTAGTTTGAAGTTTCCCAATCCATGCTGTCACTTTACAGCCAGTAGGAGACAATAAATTGGGCGGTTAAGGACTCGTGATCTGCCATGCACGGAGCGTCATTGCTATCATGTACATAATTATTATGTGCTATGTTATATCACTATGCCTACCATTATGCAATTCATTAACCCTCCGCGCATGCGCCGTAGGGCTACGATACTTGTGTCTGTGTGTCTGCCTGTTACCAAGCTAGCAGCTACATACCTCGTTTATATGTCCAAAGTGACGCGATATGCAGTTTCTTGTAGGCTTTTAATATTGTGTAGACTTCGCTGAAAATGTTTCGTTCGGGAGATATGGCGTTATTTGCCCATGGATTTGCCTGCCACGGTGATCAGCGATTCGTCTTTTTCGACAAAAAATACCTATGGTTCTTGACACGATTACAAATGGTATAGTATAGACCTATGGACCGATAGCTAGAGATGACAAGTATCTAAAAAAAATTATAGAGCGAGTTTCTTGACATGACATCAGCACGTGGTTTGTCCAGCTGGCCAAATTGCAAATGCGGCGCGCGCATGCCATGATGCAGTACAGTGCACGTATAGTAGTACCCCCCCCCCCCCCCCCCCCCCCCCGGTACATGCACATTCTTGTGGCTTGACTCCGGCTTCATATTGCATGACCGCATGCATGCTTCACTTTTGGCATAATATCCTGCAAGCTTAGACAACTGATTGTTCAACGCGCTGAGGGTTTAAATGTTGCACCATAGTGCTTCATTTATAGTAATATTATTGTGTTACATGGCCAAAAACCCACACAGAACTATGATTGTACTAAGTGGGATCTTGCCCTGAGCTCTTGTGATAAAGCTAGTCTACTACCTATTAATAATAACCAAAGGACTTAGCAAAATAAATTGAACACCATTAAATTCTGAAGTTTGCATGGATCCCTGATACACAGTCATATAGATTGTTAGTCCATAAGAAAGAAGCAATTTTGATGCAATTATATTATAATAATGACTTACTTGCTGTCCCTGGTTGTGCGCCAACAGTTACCACAATAGTTATGTTAGTAGCATTTCCAGTAAATGTTGCAATACCACAGAAACGTACACTACCAATGTCTTCACTCACAGTAGTTGAATCAGATGTACTTCTTCTGCGTCCTCCTTGCCTGACAAATTCTAAATAGATCAATTAAGCTTCTAATTATCTTTTTTGTTAACATTTATATTTCTGGAAATTCCTTACCAAATTGAATATTAGCTTCCCACTGGTCGTCAGAATAACAAGGAGAGCAACAGCAGACATAATCCGGGGGTTTGTTTGAACATATGTGATCACAGTCCTGTTTTTCACACATTTGCATACAAGTAACTTCACCAAAGTCTACAAACAAATGAATCGGATTTGGTCATTGTAGGAGTACTAGTGTCGTTGTGGGAGTATAACATTTATAGCCATAACTATTCTTCTTATTATGATGAGAGAGGAATCTTGACTGGGGGCACATCTAGATACATAGTCTCCAGTCCGGGGTGAGCCTGACATGCTTCAGGCGTGAGGCGGCCACTAAGAGCCTATTAGTAATGCACTTGTCAATCAAATCCCCCACTATCCCCCTCCTGGGCCGATGAGAGGCTTTGACAAGGGGATTAATGAAAGGCCCTTCCCCCAGAGTGGGGCATTTGACATGTTCCCCTTTGACCTGTATTGGCTCAAGGCAAGTCTGTGAATGATCTGATAGCCATAGATCAGTGGTAATGTTTACTGTAGAATGTTGAAGGTAGGGGGATTTGATCAAAAACTTGGCCCCTAGATAGAGGATTTTACTGAGGGAGATGTCAAATCCCTTAGTCTTATCCCGGGCAGCCCAGGAGGGGGATACTGGGGGTACACATTGACAGGTGCATAAGAGAATAGGATAAATACTCAACCTAGTAGCTAGCATAGCATAGCACTGTACAGCTAGTGAACTCACCAACTCACCTGATCCTGCCTGATGTGCTGAACCTAGTGCTGCCATCTAGGTTTCGCCAATGCCAGGCCTCATCAGCAGCAGTTGGTGAGTTCACTAGCTATATATACAGTGATATGCTATGCTAGCTACTAGGTTGAGCATTCAGCCTATTCTCTTAGGCTCTTAGTGGCCGCCTCACGCCTGAAGCATGTCAGGCTCACCCCGGACTGGAGAATAAGAACACTCTACGTATCTATTCTTCTTGTTACTACTTTGGTTTTACATGCCGCAGCAGGCACAACATGTATAGCACAGCTACAATTTTTAAAGAAATTAACTTATGTTCGACAGCGATGTAGATCTATATCATATGGGTGGTTTCGAACGGGAAAGGGTTCTATGCGCAATTGGGACCCAGAAAACATCATCATTGGAGGTCTCGATCTCTAAAGCTGGTACGCCATGACGTATCTAATTAATTGAGGCTTAATTTGATCGCGATTCTGGTCATTGGCAAATCAAAGGCATGCGAATTTGAACGCGGCCTCAGTTAAAGCCTCCAATTGACCGCTAATTGGCTCGTAGTCGGGCACGCTGTGCAGGTAGGTCTAGATGCGTGCCTAACTACACTGAGTAAGCTTCAAGTTGACCACATTGAATTATGCCAAAAGTGCTATCTCATGGGATGACTTACTGCAAACATTTTTTAGCTTGCGCTGGGCCACGCTGACTGAGATAGCCAACAGAAATCCTATAATAGTTGCGACGACCTTCATCTTGAGAGTAGCCACTGTAGCTGCCGCACCAGATAAAATATTATACAGTCATCGACTCTCCTTTTATGCAGATGGATTCTAGGCAGACAGTCGTGAGAAGCAAAATTTAACGCGCCGGGTTCCTGTCACGCCCACTGGTGGGAATGAAAATGTATCACGCATTTTCGAGAGCTTCAAGCGAAGAAACGGCGTTAGCTGCCGCACTCCATGCAGGGTGCCACACATAATAATATTAAATTCATATGTATGTAATGTGTGTACAATATCACGTAACTGAGGCGGCTTTAATTTTCGAGAGAGCATTATCCGCAATAATCAGATAATGGGCGCGACCGGAACTAGTCGAATAACGGAATTTCCGATTAGTTTTGCATCTCAGCATATAGCATATAGCTACTGCAGCGATATCATTGTATCATTCGCCTAACGTTTCCTGCCTGTGCAGTAGCTACATGCAGTTTCTTATTTCCTTCTAATAACTGATCCATAATCGTATATGTTTCGAGTGTATACGTAGTTGCTAGCTGTTCAGCTTTGCCACGGTACCGCGGGTAGCTAATCACTAGAGTTACTGTATTTACTGAGCAGGTTCTGAGAGAAAATATGGCCGCAAAGGAGTCTGAAGTTCTCCTGACTGAGTTAATAGTCACGGCAGAAGATGGAGATAACCAGATGCAACAGGATGGAGGCTACACAGTGGAAACTATCAACAATGTAAGCTTTATAAGTCACTATGTATATAGCTAGCTACATTAATTACGATACTTTTCCATGCCATTTGTTTATTTGATAATCTATCTCATAAAATTAAGGATACACTGGGCTGCATATAGCTAATATGTAGCCATGTATATCCCATGCAAGCCACTCCCCTGCAGTTTTTTCAATGTTACATGCAGGTGAGTGGCCAGGGGGATGACAACAGATGTACCTATTATTCTCAATGCATTGCCCATTATTCTCATTTGCTTTCTATACTACATGACACTACATGACACTGTGTATATGATGGTTGGTATATTCAACAACATGATATACCGTGAATCATAACCCGCGTTGTTACAGGATTAAGGTCACTCTATATATAGGAGTGAGTATTGTGGCATGCATATGGTCATGATAACTGCCACAGTGTTAACTCCAAATAGAGTGATGATCACATTCAATTTGTTGTAACACCAGAATTACTCTATAACTCTATCTCAAGGAGTGAGTATAACTGTGGCATGGCCATGATAACTGCCACAATGTTAACTCCAAATAGAGTCACTGTGATAATCACATTCAATTTGTTGTAACACCAGAATTACTCTATAACTCTATCTCAAGGAGTGAGTATAACTGTGGCATGGCCATGATAACTGCCACAATGTTAACTCCAAATAGAGTGATGATCGCATGCCATTGGTTGTAACACCAGAATTACTCTATAACTCTATCTCAAGGAGTGAGTATAACTGTGGCATGACTTCCACAATGTTAAAGAGTGACGATCATGTGATTACTAAAGTTGTTTTGCATGCATGCTATTCTCAAATTCCCCCTGTAATTCCCAACAGATGTACCTATTATTCTCAATGCATTACCCATTATTCATTATTCTCATTTGCTTTCTATACTACATGACACCACGTATATGATGGTTGGTATAATATTATAGTATAGGCTTGTTGTGTTGTATGCATGATCTCTGATCTGGTTGCATGTATTTCTATAGGATGAACAGCTGGCTTATTATTTGTAGTATTGATAATCAGTTTTGTGATAAATTATTATTGTATTGCACATAATATTCAACGACATGATAACGATAATATAACCCGCATTGTTACAGGATTAAGGTCACTCTATATATAGGAGTGAGTATTGTGGCATGCATATATGGTCATGATAACTGCCACAATGTTAACTCCAAATAGAGTGATGATCACATGCCATTGAATTACTCTATAACCTATCTCAAGGAGTGAGTATAACAGTGGCATGGCCATGATAACTGCCACAACGTTAACTCCAAATTGAGTGATGATCACATTCATTGACAATTTATTGTTACACCAGAATTACTCTATAGCTCTATCTCAAGGAGTGTGGCATGACTTCCACAATGTTAAAGAGTGACAATCACGTGATCATTAAAGTTGTTTTGCATGCATGCTATTCTCAAATTCCCCCTGTAATTCCTAACAGATGTACTTATTATTCTCAATGCATTGCCCATTATTCTCATTTGCTTGGGTGTCAAGTACAGGTTGACAATAGCAAGAAGTATTGAAGTTGTTAACTATAAAGAGTATTCAATGCAGCTATACATGTAACAGCTTGTAATCAGTACATTCAGGTGGCCTATGACATTGGGGAGTGACTACTAAACAATAGCTATATATAATCTGATATGAATAGCTAGCCATACTCGTGTGCCCTAATATTCTCAAATTGATGCCTAATTATGCTAGCATTATATTCTCAAATGCTTATGCACATTTCTCAACATTATGTTGGCATAATTTTCCTAACCCAACCTACTATTCATGTCACATGTCTATTATTTCCTGATAGCCAAGAGTACAATTGTATTCTGCACTGTTATAGCATAGATTGACTACAAGTGGTATGAAACCATGCATTTATCCAACTTGATTTGGTTATCATTATCATCATCTTTACATATGCCTCAGTACCCCTAGTATAGAGGTGATTGGCTATAGAAGATCATGCAGCTGCCCTGCGTGCAAGCAGTGGCATCGCCGGGGGAGGGTACATGTGGGTTCATGTGCACCCAATCCATACACCAGTGCACCTTAAAATTAATTACATTTTTAACATTTGCCAGGTCTCATAGCTGCTATACGCACTGTTTGGTTGTGTAGTTTTGCTATACACATACGTGCAACCACAGCTAATAATTAGTATGTAAAAGCACATGTGTATATACCTTTCCGCTGGTAGTGTGTGCACTGGTGACAATCTGATAATACAAGATAGGCTTGTAAATTTGCATTAGCTTTGTGCACACACCTGTGTGTGTGTACTCACCAACACACTTCTATAAGCATGGACCCAGTATACATATTACACCACCTGGCACCACTGCCTGCAAGCTAAGTCATTAATTTTGTTTGTGAGTGTATGTAACGGTCAATCCAGTGGCGTCACCAGGGGGGTGCATGTGGGTTCATATGCACCCAGTCCATATACCAGTGCACCCTTTAAATTACAGTTTTAATGTTTCAGAGCCTCCAACCTTTTTTTGTACTAAATTCCGTACTTTTCAAGCCTTTTCCGTATGTCCATGGCTATACACTATACCACATGCATGAAAAGGGGTGGGGCTGGATGCTTCCAAATCTATAATTCAGCAATTTTCATCCATAAAAGTTTGTGTATTTCCGTAAAATTACAGATAAATCCGTACACTTGGAGGCACTGATGTTTATCAGGTCCTTGCTGTTAACTCACTGTATACATTGTTTAGTATTTACTATTCACAGCTAACAAAATTACACTGTCATGTAGTGTATGCATGTACTAGCTAGTGACAGTCTGGTAATAATACAATTATTTGCTTGTAAAATTCTGTTAGCTTTGTGCTCACACCTGTGCATGTAATCATTATCACACTTCTAAGCATTGCACCCAGTACATAAACCACCTAGAGACGCCACTGGGTCAATCTGTGAAGCTGGGACGGTGCATGCATGTGTCACCGTGACTCTGACAGCAATAGAGAGGAATCTTGACTGGGGGCACATCTAGATTCATAGAGTGTTCTTAAGTTCTCCAGTCCAGGGTGAGCCTGACATGCTTCAGGTGTGAGGTGGCCACTAAGAGCCTAAGAGAATAGGCTGAATGCTCAACCTAGTAACCAACTCACCTGATCCTGCCCGAGCAGTCATAACAACAACACTCAAGTCAACAACACACCAACTGGCACAAATTAATTGTTACAACATACTCAACCAAGTATAAGCATCCCATTTGTGA
The DNA here is from genome assembly GCA_964291365.2 of Stappiaceae bacterium. Lineage (GTDB taxonomy): Bacteria > Pseudomonadota > Alphaproteobacteria > Rhizobiales > Stappiaceae > JBDWFY01. The sequence goes on along the minus strand of OZ220035.1, from coordinate 648,800 downwards.
TATCATGATTATAGTTTGTGTGTGGGCTTACATACATTAAGTTTTTTGTATACCTTGCATGCTAAATTGCTTGCTATGTTCTGTCAGTTGAATGCCTCTATCTTAGCATTAAGTAGCTACAGGAAATTTCTGCTGTGTATCCTCTATATTTCAAGCCAAATTAATTAAGTACTTATTAGTGCACAAGTGATAAAATGGCTTGTAATTTGGGCCAGGCATGCCTTACAAAATTATCATGCTTGGTTCATTAAGTTTCTAATAGCCTTATCTAGATGAGTGGTTAAGTTTGTGTGCAAATACACTTTTTCATACCCTTCCCAAAGATTTGTAGCAATTTTGAGTTCAACTGAGATGACCAAACTTGGTCAAAACAACCCTTTATTTTTTGAGAGAGGATTCTTGACTGGGAGCACATCTAGATACACAGAGTGTTCATTTGTTTTGTGTTTAATTTTTTTGCATGGGAACTAATGGCAACACTTGAAATAGTGCATGACATCATTCAATTCCCTCAACTCCCTCTCCTTGTGTCAAGTTAATCCTGACCATTTGTTTGCATCAAGTGATTCAGAATTTGTACAAACCTTTTCAATTTATTTAACAGCATCACTGAGTATATATTCAGGAAATCACCTTCATAATGATATGCAGCATCCAATTCTCTTAGTGTTCCTCATCATTGAGTCATGTTTTACGGTTGAATACCACAAAACTACATGATTATGCATGGTATACGTACATATACAAGTGAATAATTACATCACATTCTGAATCAATGCACAATAATGTTGTAGGCTATAAAGGATGGAGAGGTGGAATTTGTGAAAGAATGGCTAAGCTGCTTAGAGCAGAGGTATGTATACGAACTATCATTTAGCACACGGTTAGGATGCAAGCTAATGAATGCCGGATATTATATCACTGCAGGTATAGCTATATCTCCGTATTCATCCAGAGCATTCAAATACTCAATAATTATCATATAATAATTATTATGTATGAGTTAATCATAGGAGTTACATATTATGACATTGTAGCGACACATCTCAGATGGTATGCCAGATTGATGAGAAAGATGCCCAAAAACACACTTTTCTTGGAAATGCTCTTCAAGAGAAACAACCTGAGATTGCTATGTTATTAGTTTGTGCTGGGGCAGATTTCAAAACATTGCAGCGTTGGAAGGTCAAACGTCTAGCCCCTGTTCACCAAGCTGCTATGAAAGGATACAAGGAGTGAGTTCACAATTTAAATTTAAAGCAAAGCCCACCCCCCCCCCCACTCCCCGTAAAGTGCTTGTCACATAGATAGCTGTATGTATGAATCGTGGTGTTGTCTACTTCCATAATATTATTCATGTGTTCTTGTCATCCCTATATTATATTACTGTATACGAGCTCCCTTACAAACTTCTTCTACATGTAGCTATAGCTATCAAATTTACACAGATTACTCAAGAAAATGATTGAACGGAGCCCAGATTGTGTTCACGTGAAAGATAAACATAGTCACACACCATTGCACTGGGCATGTTCAGAAGGACACGCTGAACTTGCTAGTACACTGATAAGTGACCATGGTGCAAATCTGGATGCTGTGTGAGTTGTTGTTAGTATATACAGTGGGGATATACATACTCCAGCTACCATGATTTATACCCTTTCTGCTCATTAGAAATTATGCTGGTATGACACCACTTCACGTCGCATGTCTGGAAGGCCGAAGTGAAGTCGCTAAAATGCTGATAGCTGATCATGGTGCAAAGGTAGATGCAAAGTAAGTTCCTTGTCTCATATTAATACCATAAAGAAGTATGCACTAGCTACACACAGCGGTGTGAACAATTCACAAAGTAGCCGATTGTGAGGATATCAGTGTTATTGAGTTTGGAATATGTAGCTAACAATGGCATGCACAAAACAGCTGACGCACTTGTGTGTATCATATAATCTGATAACTAGTTCACTATTATAGAGCCATAGGCGGCGGAACCGGGGGGGGCAGGGGGGGCAGCTGCCCCCCCACTTGCAGAAGAGGGGGGGCATTGCCCCCCCAAAATCCAAGCCTGACATCACAAGTTAGCCAGATTTACCTCTATTCATGACAGATTCACCAAGATATAGTCAAAAGCTGCCTAGAATAGCCACAAGAATCGACCATTGTGCACGTTTTCCACCATTTCTTAGCTCCAGACAGCAGTAGCACCTTCGAGAGCCACAAGTGACCTTTGAACTTCAATTAAGTGGGCGTGTCCCAAAAATTTCGCGCGCGCTTTGCGCGCGAATATTAATACTTTGCCCCCCCAAACAGAACTTCCTTCCGCCGCCTATGAGAGCTATATATGCTACACTTTTCTGTATCCTTTAGAGACCAAGACAATGCCACACCCCTTCATTGGACGTGCTTCAAAGGTGATAATGGTGACATTGTTTGCTTACTGATTGATCATGGTGTAAAGATGAATGTCGTGTAAGTTACCATCTTGCCAGATGGTTATTACGGATAAAAATTAATTGCACTTCATTCACATTCATGTACACGTACATGTATGCGGGTGTCTTTATTCGGTGGAATGGAACGGTGGAATGGAATGGTGGAATGGAACGGTGGAATGGAATAGTGGAATGGAATGGTGGAATAGTGGAATGACCACGCCCATCGAGCGCCTTCTGTGACGACCTATACCCACTATATTTGAGGCAATGCAACCAAGACACAGAAGTCTTCCGAGTCGAACCATGGGCAAGCCAGTTGTGTTAGCGTTAAAGGCGAGCTCAAATTGATCCAACAGGAGACTAGAGAAGTGTGGGCTCGAGATTATCCTGAAAGTTGATCATTTAGCCTCCAATAATCTCATAGTTGAAACTTCAGTCACCAAGTTCAAGTCAGTGTATCTCGTACTAACATGCTGGCAGTCATACATACTTGTAATGTAGTAAGTTAATTCTGTAATAACTCCCAAAGAGCCCTGCTGAATGTAGCATAATACATTTACAACAACACCTCTCATTTCCAAACTGAATTTAGTACGCTTAGGCCAGACCAAATTGATTTTCTGTTTCACGGACTTTTTCCCCTGAAGTAGTGACCCGGCAGGCAGGTAGAAAAATAATAAAAATTTAATTAAGTCCAACCTTTGACCTCAGATCGACGAAGCTTACTTTGACAGAAGTTGTAGAAACTACAATTTTGAGCACCTTCTTTCAACAATGCACGGTTAGCTGCTATCATTGGCTCACTAAAGCTACTTCCATGCAATGTTCACAAGGAACAACAGTGGTAATTCTTAGATGCCATTGTCGAGTTGCTGGCAAGACCACGCCTATCCAATTAATATTTTTTTTTCAAAAGCTAGGAATATAGACCTGCCGGATCCGTGAAACAGACAATTAATTTGGTCTGGCCTTATTTTAGTAAATAATGTCACAGTGATGTTAGGCTCTGATCCCCACCCTTCTCTTAACATCATACTTGGCATCCTCCAAATTCTGCAGTAAAATGAAGCAGTTGCAACTGTACTATCTATTCTCAATGTCATGTTTAAACATTAAGACAGTTCACAAAGTTTTGATGAATATCGGCTGACCTCTTACCACACTCAAGGCTATGGAGAAGAGCGGCCTGGGTCTGATACGAAGTTTAATTAATGATACAAATTTTACAATCATGATAGATTCTTTGTGCTAGATTCAGTAGACCTCTTGGAGCTATTACAGAAGTATTAAAGTTACTACAGTTACAAGTATATGACAGCTTAGTTGTACCATATTAGAAGGGGAGAATGGACTGGAAACTTCCGTACATTTTTATAGTAAAACCTGTGTATAGGGCTGGACATGGTTGTATAGGAGTTCTTAATACATTGTTTCGTAGTTTTTGTGAGTTTCCTGTGGCTTGTGTCCGAATCCGAAGTATAGTAACACCTTTAGGTGCATCTGGATAGTGTATTGGAAGGATAATTAGTGGTTGAACTGATTATTTTTATTCTCATTTTTCACTGTAAAATTTAGCCCTTCTAGGCGGCATTTGTATACAATAATTTGCCATACAAACTTGTTGTAGTTTTTACAAAGAAATTTAGATGATCTCGAACCCACACTTCTCTGGTCTTCCTGATAGATCAGTTTGAGCTCGACTTCTTTACCGCTAACACAACTGGCTTGCCCATGGTTCGCAGACTTCTAGTTCTGTGTCTTGGTTGCAAATATGGTGGGTATAGGTCGTCACAGAAGGCGCTCGATGGGCGTGGTCATTCCACCATTCCATTCCACTATTCCATTCCACAGTTCCATTCCACCGTTCCATTCCACCGAATAAAGACTCCCCATGTATGCACCATTCTAGCTACACACCTCAGATTTGTTAGTCTAGCTATTAATTTTGGTGCCCAATATCAGTATTGTACCTTGACTTGGCTAGACATGCTAGCTAGTGTAAACTAATTATCCTTTGTCTCCATCTCTGTGTCACTGCAGCGATAAACATGGCCACACGCCATTACACAGGGCTTGTAGATGGGGACGTGCTGCGGTTGCTAAAGCTCTGCTTGATCATGGAACTAAGGTGGATACTGAGTAAGTAATTTTAATGAATTATGTAGTTGACAAGTGAACTATGCATATCCTTGACAAGGCATACAATATCATGCCCCCATACTTGTATACATACACCCAAGAGTCCCAGGTTTTATTTAGTAGCTTGCATAGAAGAGTGTAGCTCTGTGTATGCATGGTCTATAATTATAGCAGTTGTATGATTGTGGGCCGGGTATAAAGTCATTCTTAGCATGTCTTACATTGTGTATTCCTCAAGCTACGTCCTGCATCTACGTCTATAGTGCTCCGCATGAATTGTTTTATTTATAGTTAAAGTACAAACTTATATTTTTTTAGGGATTCAGATGGATGGACTCCTCTTGAAGTTGCTATCACAGAAGGAGCAATGTTTGTATAGTTTGTCATTCATTGTTAGCAGTTATTATGTAATCATGCATGCATGATATTTAAGGCTGGTCTGGCAAGCTATACTTGCTGGTCAGATCAATTCAAGGCATGATAATCATGTACAAACACTAATTGTCACTAATGAAAGTCACGATAATTATATTACTTGCTTGAACCTTTAGAGACTGTGCTATGGCTGTGGTTGAAAGTGATCAGTGGCTAAAGGCATTGCGTCGTTACAACAGCAAGCTGGACAAAACCCCATTTCGTTTACTTATATCGAGAATGCCAGGTTAGCATAAATATTTGCCATAGTTGTAAACATTTACATTAATTACTGTAACATTATGCAAACATATCATCATTGAAGAGGTAGCAGAGAAAGTTCTGGACAGATGTAGTACCTATGACGAATTTAACTCTCGTATGCATGCAAACTTCTGGGTGAAGTTCAACTTCGAATTTATAGAAGATTTCCAAGACTCCAACACTGCTCCAAAGGAAGGGTCAGTGTGTTAGTCACTCAATTAAGTATAGAAATCACATTGTGATAGTTTTACATGCAGAGTACCTGAATCAAAACAAGAAGCTCCTGCAGGCTACTTCTCTACCAACTGGGGGCCTAAGACATTCAGCAAGTCCAATCATCCTCTCGCAATCATGGTATGTCGATCTCTTTAAAGGTGCATGACATGAAATAAATATGAATGAGTCATTGTTAACCTCAGATCTGTATATCCATGGCTCCAGTGCTTAAAAGAATATGCACTACGCAGTGTTTTGTTTTATTTTGCTTGAACTTATAACTCAAACAATAATTATATTATTCTATAGCTACCCATAGTTCTAGAATGAAGCATCATGACTGTTTGTGATAATTATGGCATACTTGTGCTCTAAGGTTCATGTCACACAGGTCTAGCTGACTTTTGATATGCCACACCTACATAGTATTTTAATTATCTACTTCAGACTAAGAAAAAAGACAGTTGGAAAATCCTTGCTCACCCTTTGATCTGCTGTTTGCTGCACTACAAATGGTTGAAGTTTGGGCAACTGGGCTACTTTATAAACCTCATCAACTACTGTTTGTTTTTGATCTTCCTGACATCATTTACATTGGCTGTCCCTAATCCACTGAGTACTACTTGTAAGTGGATGACAATGCTTGCATGTTAAGTTGATGCATAGCTACTCCTATGTTACATTAAGGTAATCAGGCAGTTATTGGCAATGCCACTGGATCTCCGAATGACACAAGCCGTGAAGAAAATCAAAACACCTGTGGTAAACAACTGTTCTGTCAGATCTTGATGATATTGTATTAGACTGGAGACTGCAGGCTAGTCCTGGGTAATCTGCATGGTAAAAAAGTACAACTCAGGAAAATGTACATGTTCAATCCTGATTTGGAACTAACCGGTTGGCTGGCTGGCTAGCTATAGTTTTATTAGCTAGTCTAAGAGTGTGTCTTCACTATAAGTTTATGGTTCATTTCCTACAGAGGGACTAAGTGCAAGTGCTAGAGGTGGTCTCTACTTCACTGCTGCTGTTATTATTGTTATTGTCGTATGTCGTCTGGTTTTGGAGGGAGTTCAAATTGTGAGGGTGAAGTTGAACTATTTCATCAGTTTGGTCAACTGGATGGAGCTCACTCTCTACATTCTCTCAATTATCTTTGTGTTGGTATTCCATGACAAGTGTCTCTGCCCCTTTCGGTGGCAGTGGCAGATTGGAATTGTGGCTGTTTTCTTGGCATGGATTAACCTAATGATCTTTTTCTCCAAGTTCCCACTGACTGGAGTCTATGTGCTCATGTTCACCACCATCTGCTATACCTTCCTCAAGATTCTAGTTCTTTCTCTACTTCTGGTCATTGCTTTTGCACTGACCTTCTTTTTGATTTTTCACGAGCCAAGTGTTATGGTGGGTAACTGGAGTATCAAGGTTGTCACATGCAGTGTGTTGTAGCTATGTGTGTTTGAGTGTGGTGTGTGTGTGCAAGTGTGTGCATTAATTTTATTTACAATTGCCTAGCAACCATAGGATAGCCCAATGATGAAAGGGGATCATGGGCAAATAAATTAGTTACATGACATTAATTGGGGGTGCACTCAACCATGCATCTCGTGTACCCCAATTAATGTCATGTGACTATGGTGTGTGTGTGTGTGTGTGTGTGTGTGTGTGTGTGTGTGTGCATGTGTGTGTGTGTGTGTCTGTGTGTGTGTGCGTGTATGTGCATGTGCGTGTGTGTGTGCGTGTACGTGCATGTGTGTGTGTGTGTGTGTGTGTGTGTGTGCAAGTACATGCGCGATTCACTGAATGTCACATGTGTGTTGCTTGTTTAATGTGTGCATGAATACTGGTCCAATACAATGTCTACACGAGACCATAGTATTACCGAGGATCAATTAGTTAAACAGATAAAATTTCTCGTGGAAAATATCTACATCCAAGTAGGTAACAAAATTTTTAGGCAAACGATAGGCATACCAATGGGGACTGACTGCGCTCCACTTTTGGCAAACCTTTTTCTTTTTTACTACGAGTACAAATTCATGAAAGAAAAATTAAAACAAAATAGTCAAGTAGCAAAAATTTTTAGCAACACTTTTCGATACATTGATGACTTACTCACGCTCAATAACCCCACCTTTGAACAGGAAATTAGCAACATATACCCACAACAACTAGAACTAAAAAGAACCACAGAAACGGATAGCAGGCTTTCTTATCTAGACTTAGAAGTAAACATCAGTGATAGGAGGTTTACCACGGCTGTTTTTGACAAACGAGATGGTTTTAATTTTCACATGGTTAACTTCCCTCACATGGATAGCAACATACCTAGCAAACCAGCCTATGGGGTTTATATCTCTCAACTGGTTAGAATAGGGCGCATATGTGATAGTTACAAGAGTTTTTTCACTAGACACCACCAACTAACTTGTAGATTAGTTAAACAGGGCTTTTTGTACGACAAACTAGTTACCAGCTTTAAAGGATTTTGTAGCAGGTATCCTGAGATATTTTCCAAGTTTGCAGTTTCTATTAGAAAGCATGTAGAGGATGGAATCTGCCTTCCTACTGTAGCTATCAGGAGTCTGTCAAACAAAGTGAGCAATAGGACTAGATAGAACAAAGGAATAGCTAAATACCTTAGAGTCCATGGGGAGCACTAACTAAACAACATATAGGAGCCTGATTTCTGGATAGTCTAGACAGAATGGCAACTTGGTTAGAGTCTGACATCATATTACATCATAACACTGATTACCATAGCAACCTAGACTCTATACATATACTGGGGCCTTTAGCCACAACAGCTAGTTTACAACAAGTTCCAGAGCCTAGAAGAAGTAGACTACCTCAGCTTCTGCATGAACACCTGGGATTCGTGAGTTAACCCCTACAAACTTATGTAGTAGCTAGTAATAGTACTTACTGGAGATTCTGTTAATTTCCCTGAATGTGTAAATTATGGTCATGTGTGCATGCTGCCCGTGTCCATGAGCCACTTAGGTGGGTAGGGAGAGTTCCCATGGGACAAAAGAGCTTTTTAACCTACCACCCCTAGTTCTCAAGGCTAGGCACCTAAGTGGCTCTGCCTTTTGCTGGGTTAGGTTTGCCTGAGCAGGCAATGAGATGGATGGTTGCCCCTTAGGTTTGGGATTGGTAGTAGAAGATAAACCTACTGAATTTTCATGTAAACACATCATGCTCTATTGTTATATAGCCCTCTCCCTTTTCATCTCCTGCCTCTTCCCTGCTCAAGATAACGTCAATGACTGCAGGAGATTTCTCGTTCAACACAATTTTTGGCCTTGAATCTGACGGAATGATTTCCTTTCCAGGAATTTCCTACATTATGTGGATTGTGTTCATTATCGTGATGCCTATTTTGTTCACTAACATGTTGGTAAGTGAGGATATGTCCTGAAGCAATACTGCATTGTACCGTAGTATCACCCACTCCCGGGTAAGTGCCCATGCACTAAATTTCAAGGGGTCACTATAGCTACTTCGTTATGCAAATTATTTATATCCCTGGTGTAACAGGCAAAATAGCGAATTATGTTTGGTAGAGACTATGGTATTACCAACTTGCATGGCTGACAGTCTGATAATATGCTGAAGCCATGACATTGTAATACTTATGGACTAGTTAGTACTGTTGGATACCTGCAAGGTTTAGAGTTGTATAGAGAAAATGACTTAATCAACTGATGTTCTGAGTAGATTGGTTTAGCATCTGGTGACATCCAAGAGATACAAAAGGAGGCAAGTTTAAGTCAACTGGTTCTCTTGGTAAGATCTTTATATTATGTAGTTAAGGGTTCCAATGATGAGTTTTATGGTTGCTATATAACTCACTCCACGTATGCTTTGAGGTTGAGCAAGTCTTAGCCGTAGAAGAGCTCCTTCCTAGCAAGTACCACCAGAAGTGGAGAATTGGGTCGAAAGCAGTGCACCCCAACAAAGTCGATGAACAGGAGGCTGTATTCTCTAAATACATTGATGCCAAACTACCAAAAAAAGTAATATCGAAATTGCGCAGCTGGGTGAAGAAACTGAATCACCTCATGTGGGGAGGGAAGGACTATGATACTTTGGACAGTCTCACCAGAGTATTAAACCCTGAAGAGGTATCATTGCAGTACATCTTGTATGTATCAAACTGAACTACATACCACATAGTGGGAAATTTTTGAGGGGTTCAACTTTTGCAGATTGTGCTGTTATTGTGACAAACATTTCATAGTTAATTTTAGCAGTCTTGCTATTATGTGAACATAAAAATGTTTTGTTGGTTAAATTTTCATGGATTGGCATTTGGCAATAAGTCATGAAAACTGTGAAAATAATAAAATATCATCATCAGCACTATTCTAATAATTTAAATTTTGTTCCTGCAGTTTTTTACAGAACAAAAACCATTTGAATCAGTAAAACAAAAGATCAAAGGTGTGAATGAACATGTTGAGGAAACACAAGTCAGTTAAACTTAATAGGCCAGTGAGGTTTGGTTTGACAGGCTGATATGTATCTCAACATTAGGAACAAAGGAAGAAAGAAATCAGTGAAGTAAAGGAAGCTCTCCATCACTTCCAGGATAAGACTGCCACTGATCATGAAGAAACAAGGCAAGAACTAAAACACTCTCAGGTTGGTTAATGTATTTTTTAACTGAGCATGCACTGCATATAATATGAATCAGAATAATATTATGAACTCTAACAGGATGCTCTTGAAGAAATGAAGCGACAAATAAGGGATGAAATGAAAGAAGTACTAAATCAGCATCAGGTATTTTCTTCATGATAGCTTGGGGGCATTGTATACAGGGGTTCATGTTTCAAGAGGTGCAATAGCAAAATATCATAAAATTAAGCGGGGCACTGGTAATGGACTTATTTGGGACGAAAATTTAATGAATTTTTGATCTTCCGGGGAGCGAATACCCCTCTTCGCCCCACCCCTCCCCCCCCCCCAAATGAAGCCCTACATACAGTTATACTACTGCTATAAAACTGACCTTAGCTATTTTTTTTCCACACACCACACATTAACAGCAAGTGATGCTTGCAGAAATGAGGACTCTCATAGAAAGAAAGCTTTAAGCTCATAGCTGCTGCTACCCCTTATTGTGACATACTTTATGTTAGTTCATTATTAAGTAACTGTATGTGTGTGATTGCTATAGTTGAACCGGTGTACCAGTACTGTGCCTACTATGTGAAGGAGACTTAGATTGTATATATAGCTAGTCATCGTGAATTTTTATACAATAGTTACTATATTGTGTGCATTACTATTAAAATTTGTTACCACCAAATTAGATGTATATGTATGTATATGACAAAAAGAATTAATTTTTTTGCTAGAATGATTGGGCAGATAAGGGGGAGATATGGCCTTGAATGTGGTAAGATTTTCAAACAATTGCAATCATTCTGCTTTTGTGAAGTACAAAACTATACACAAGACTACTAACAAGAAAAATAAAACTAACTTCTTTCTTCTTGACACTGAACTCCCATTTTTAACAGTTCCATAAAAATAGCTGCAAACGTTGCATCAGCTACAATGTCCTCACCAGTCATTGCCAAACGAATGAGTCTTTCTGCTTTCTCTATAGCCTCTTCTGAACCATGAATATAACAGCTCCTCTCCGTTTGCAGCAGTGCTTCAAATCCTGCCTTTTTTTCATCAAATTTAATCTCCTGAGCACCAGAAATGGACTTGATGGTAGATATTGTAGAACCTCCCTTCCCTATGATTCTCCCCACACTACTGTCTGGAACAGTGATCGTCTTAACACCAGCAGTATGTTCATCAACTCGTCTCTTAACGTGCTTCAGAATGATGAGCAAGGCTTTCTTGCAGTTTTCTTCGCTTCCGACCACGACCACTCGTCTATTCTCTCTTCCTAGTAGACCCAATCCTCTATCCACTTTGATGATTGTATTCGTGAGTCGCTCCACCTCACGAATAGTCTTACCACCTGTTCCAATTACAAGTCCTGCCCGATCAGCAGGAATCTGCAGCTCAAAGGCTTTTGATCCAGTGTCCTCCACCGAGGCTGAAGGTTGTTTGACACCTATGTATGTACAGACAATATTATGTACATGTACATGCCCATACATAAGGCTCTTGCAAGAAGCTTGCATCAAAATCAGACAATATTGTGTACATAAGTATATGTACATGTACAGTCATGTGACTGTGGTAGCTAATAGGAACTGTGGTTATGAACTTCCCCTCCTTATTATCTAGAAACCACAAGTATTCCCTATAACTTCCCTACATTGACTAGGGAAATCACACAGTGATATTATTGTAATTTTGCCTACTCATTTTGCACAATCATCATTGTTTTTATGCTGAGAGCATGCACCTACCTATATCATCTTGCATTCCAAGCTTTTGGAACAGATTTCTCAATCTGTCTTTAGGAGTGCTAGCTGATCTGCCTGGCTGACTTGGTTCACTGTCTTGACTGGAGCTTGAAGTTGGTGCTTCACTTGAGGTCGCATCCATTTCAGCAAATTGGTTATCTCGTTTCAAGTGACTAACTGGTAGGAAGAGACCATGACCATCTGAGCAGTTGAAGTAGTCAATGCCCTGAAAAGAGCCAGGTCCACCTCCTTGAACATTAATCACCTATAGAATACCGATAATTGTACAACATGTGTACAAGTCAAGGTAGTAGCCTCATCCCAGGCTCCTCCCAGCTTTTCAATGTTGCATGCTGAAAAGTGAGAGGGCCTGGTACCTAATTGCACGTGACTAGCACGCGACTATACAAAGGAATCACCATTTATTGGCGAATGTTGACTGTGCCGAGTAAGAGTTCGACTAAAGCTCCATGAATTGACAATTGCCTCGTTCTGGAAAGGTTAGACAGTTGGGCGCTCACGGCACATGCAGTTAGATACCAGGCTCCCCCGTTTTTCTGCGTGTAACATTGAAAAACTGGGAGGAGGCTGGGGACAAGGCTATCAAGGTAGCTTGACTATACATAAATAGTGGTCTAAAATCAGAAGGCTCATTTTCCGTGATCAATCCCTATTACCAAACCTATCATATGCTATAGGATGAACAGATTACACAGAGTTATATGTAGGGTGACAGGTTTAGCGGAGTCTCTCTATCGTACTAAATCCTATGTCTAGAGATAATAATTAAAGCGTCTAACTATATTAGACGCCTAGTAGCAGTTTACTTTTCTGCGGTTATTAGGTAATTATGATGAAATCTATGGTGTAATCTATGAGGTAATTCAAGGAAAATTCAGGGCCTCTCTGGAGCCATGATGGGACATGAAAATCGCTAGATATGTATAGTAACTCATGTATATATTCAGCGAATACATTACAAGTTGCCTTTCACATTGTCTAACGAAGTAGAGCTGTTCGAACTCATGCAGTCTTCTGGCTTTAATAATATGTAATGTCATATCCATGTGTGGCTATATATAGCTAGCTTAGTTGTGGCTATACATGGCATGCGCATGCGGCATGAACGACCCTTTACCGATCACAGCTACTAGGTATCTGGTCAAGAGTTTATAATATACATGTCATGGTGTGATGTAAATGTCTTACAGCATACCATCTCAATTCCAGCCGAGAGACAACTACTTCCAGGTAGAATTCCAATCCACCGGACAACTCCATACCAGGGTGCTAAGTTAGGACGATCAACTTGGATCATGTCACCAACTTCAAACTTGGATTTTAGGGCTGCCATACTTGGAGATAGCAAAGGGGACTGAACTGATCCAGTGGACATTGTTCGTTCCATGACATCATGTTGAGTCGGATTGGCGCCAGACTTGTCAGCAGTATCTGATGCGAATTGCTGCAGCCGTATTTGGCGGATGAGATCTCGTCCAGAGGGAGGAGCAGAATATACTTGTGTTTGTGCTGCCTGAGCTGCTGGAGCTGGTGCTGGTGGTGATTTGGCTGCTGTCTTCAGTTTGGCAGGACTATCCCTCTGGTTATCGTCAGTTATCCTCAATTTGGCAGGATTATCCCTCTGGGCATCGCCAGTGGCTTGAATAGGATACTGAACACCAGCAGCAAGAGAGCTAGCAATATCTGCTGAACCTAGCATAACATTGAAAATAAGCATAATCCACAGTGCTCCATAGCTACATCACTACAATACTTTGAACAATACTAATAACTCAAAAAAGTAGAAAAGGGGGATACCTAAGATCATGCAGTGACACATGCCCCTTCAGAAATATATCCTGGACCATAGTTTCACTATGTATATCCACATTAAAACTTCCTCATCAACACTCTAGTTATACTGATAAGTTTTCCTGCAATCACCATACTATTGTGAACGATAAACAACACATCTTAGTATAGACTCAGTGTCATACCTCTCAAAGATGGCACAACAAAGCCTTTCTCTCTCAGTGTCCTTAAAAGTTCCTGTAGCTCTGCATCCTTGATTGCTGCCAGGAGGCGAGCTGTTGTGGCTCCATTGCCCTCTTTTCTTCTCCATTCATGAAACATCTGAAATATCTGCTCTCTTAAGTTACGCATATCCTTGTACTCAATGGCATCGATATCTGTTTGCTCAAAGCCCAGTGATTGAGCCAGAAACTTCCAATCGTAGCTAATATGTTTTGAAATCTCAGCAATGAACAAATCCAGGTCACCAACCACAATCTCTGCAGGTTGATAACATAACTACAAACATCATCTACAATAGTATCAGCCAACGGGCACATGCATAATGATGATGCTGTCAGGAATATTGCATACACCAATAAATTTACTGCTAGTGTCCTATTACACATACAGGTGTATACAATGACATCTTCTTCTCTAGGCTATGATCAAGAGGCTACTGAAAATCAATAGCTCTAATGCTATAGCTATGAATCCAGGCCCTAACATGATATCTTGTACATGTAACCAACAGAATGTATAGAAAACCTTGAACACAAGGCTAAGTAGTACATAAAATTTTAAGATAAGGGGAGGAAAGTGGAAGTTGAACGTTATTAATTCACTGGTTGTAACTACTATTCATATTAATAATAGGAGTAGAATTTATAGATAATCTCTTTACCTTGATGTTTAAAAGTAACTTGTTTATCAACTGTTATCCGTATCACATCGTGACTGTGCAGGTAGCCTCCAAGATCACTGAGCTGATGATGAATTTCATGACTTGGAACAAAGTATACTACTGTCACTGATCCATCCTCAATCATCTTTAATAGCCACGCCCTTAAGGACTTTTGATACCGCAAGTTTTCAAGATCTTCAAGTGTTTTCTCACGCCAACTGTCTCCAAGTTTCATCCGTAGCTCTTTGTAATCTGGTGGCATAGTCTCTGGTCCTCTGAAGGTACCTATCAAATCTTTCAGTTTTGTCCTCTGCTGAAATTCTCTGTATTCTTGCTTGAAATCCCCCCACTTTCTTTTCGTATCCTTGTCTCCTAATTCTTCAACTAGATCTTCCAAGATATCAGGACTCTGGGCATTACAGTATTCCTTTAACACATGAAAGAATTCGTTTATACTAACTGAGCGCAACAATAGTGCTGGACTCTTGGATCTAAAAGAAGGTAACGTAGAAATACATGACTTCAACTCGTCCAGAGTAACACGAGCAGCTTTCATTAACTGTCTCTGAACACCAGAAAACAGTCGATCTAACATACGTAACGACTCTTTAACATCCCTCTTCAATTGAGATTCTGGACTTGGGATATCTCTGCTATCATCAACTATTTCATGAACTTGTAAGCTTGGATTGCTGGATCTAGCAATGTTCTCAGCTGTGTCAATTGCAGGCCTCTTGGCGGGTGTATCAGTGATGCCCCGGACTCTTCGACCAACCACAAGAGCCTGTTCAACCTTCCCACACTTTAGGAAAGCCTCAATCAAGAGTCCGTATGTAGGCCTAAAAAGAGATTCCTTCCACTTTTGCAACATTTTTATCCTTTGTAGTTCTGTGCGGCTATAGTCTTCTCTGATGGCACTCAGTTGAGGCTGGGTCAGCCCAAGATGGTGTCCAATCAGCTCCCACGGATCACATAACTCAGCAAATTCGTCGAGAACACACTCATGACATAGTTGATCAAACTCTTGTACGAATACACCAGCTTCTTCAGCTATGTCTTTGACATCACATTTTCGAGCCATATCTCTTCAATTCACGCCCACCTTGTTTCATCGCTCCTGGGTCCTGGGCCCGTATGGCCCGATCCCATCCTCCATTCCACATGCGCATGCGTAGCTATAGCTATAGTAAACAACATTCGGCTTTTGCGACCTACAAATTACTCCTCTACAATAAACACAAGACCACTAATAAGAAAACATAAGCTACACAAAAACTACTTTCTTTCTTCTTGACACTGAACTCCCATTTTTAACAGTTCCATAAAAATAGCTGCAAAAGTTGCACCAGCTACAATGTCCTCACCAGTTATTGCCAAACGAATGAGTCTTTCTGCTTTCTCTATTGCCTCTTCTGAGCCATGAATATAACATGTCCTCTCTGTTTGCAGCAGCGCTTCTAATCCTGTCTTTCTGTCATCGAACTTTATATCCTGAGCACCAGAAATGGACTTGATGGTAGATATTGTAGAACCTCCCTTCCCTATGATTCTCCCCACACTATTGTCTGGAACAGAAATCGTCTTAACTCCAGCAGTGTGTTCATCAACTCGTTTCTTAACATGCTTCAGAATAATGAGCAAGGCTTTCTTGCAGTTTTCTTCACTTCCAACTATGACCACTCGTCTATTCTCTCCTCCTAGTAGACCCAATCCTCTATCCACATTGATGATCGTATTCGTGAGTCGCTCCACCTCACGAATATTCTTACCACCTGTTCCAATTACAAGTCCTGCCTGATCAGCAGGAATCTGCAGCTCAAACGTTTTTGGTCCAGTTTCCTCTGAAGGTTGTTTGGCACCTATGTATGTACAGACAATATTGTGTACATGTACATGTACAGTCATGTGACTGTGGTAGCTAATACGAACTGTGGTTATGTTAGGGAACTTAGGTGGAGCCCCTCCTTATTATCTAGAGACCACAAGAATTCCCTAAAAATTCCCTACATGACTAGGGAAATCACACAATGGTACTTATTTTGCATTGCAATTTTGCATAATCATCACTACTTTTATGCTGAGAGCACCTACCTGTATCATCTTGCATTCCAAGCTTTTGGAACAGATTTCTCAATCTGTCTTCAGGAGCGCTAGCTGATCTGCCTGGCTGACTTGATTCACTGTCTTGATTGGAGCTTGAAGTTGGTGCTTCACTCGAGGTCGCATCTATTTCAGCAAATCGGTTATCTCGTTTCAAGTGACTAACTGGTAGGAAGAGGCCATGACCATCTGAGCAGTTGAAGTAGTCAATGCCCTGGAAAGACCCAGGGCCACCTCCTTGAACTTTAATCTCCTATAGAATACCGGTAATTGTATATGAGTCAAGATAGCTTGACTATACATAAATCCTATGTCTAGGGGTAATAATTAAAGCGTCTAACTATATTAGATGCCTAGGAGCAATTATTTACTTTTCTGCAGTTATTAGGCAATTATGATGAAACCTATGGTGTAATCTATGAGGCAATTCCAGGAAAATTCAGAGCCTCTCTGGAGCCATTATGGGCCGTGAAAATCGTTAGATGTATAGAGTATCCCACACATATATCAGCGAATACATCATAAGTTGCCATTCACGTTGTCCAACAAAGTAGAGCTATTTGAACTCATGCAGTCTATGCAATATGGCATGCGCGCTGGTGTAAACGACCCTTTACCGATCGCAACTACTAGGCATCTGGTCAAGAGTTTATACGTCATGATGTGATGTAGTGAAATGTCGTACAGCATACCATCTCAATTCCAGCCGAGGGACAACTACTTCCAGGTAGAGTTCCAATCCACCGGACAACTCCATACCAGGGTGCTGAGTCAGGACGATCAACTTGGATCATGTCTCCAACTTCAAATTTGGACTTTAGGGTTGGAATATCAGCTGTGGAATTCGTTGCTGCCACACTTGGAGATAGCAAAGGGGACTGAACTGATCCAGTGGACATTGTTCGTTCCATGACATCATGCTGAGTCAGATTGGCGCCGGACTTGTCAGAAGTATCTGATGCAAATCGCTGCAGCCGTTTTTGGCGGATAAGATCTCGCTCAGAGGGAGGAGTAGCACCCCCTTGTGTTTGTGCTGCCGGAGCTGCTGGAACTGGTGCTGGTGGTGATTTGGCTGCTGTCTTCAGTTTGGCAGGACTATCCTTCTGGTCATCGTCGGCTATCTTCAATTTGGCAGGATTAGCTATCTCTGGGTGTCGTCAGTGGCTTGAATGGAATACCGAACACCAGCAGCAAGAGAGCTAGCAATATCTGCTGAACCTAGTATAACATTGAAAATAAGCATAATCCACAGTGCTCCATAGCTACATCACTACAATACTTACTAATAACTCAAAAAAGTAGAAAAGGGGGATACCTAAGAGCATGCAGTGACACATGCCCCTTCAGAAATATATCCTGGACCATAGTTTCACTATGTACATCCACATTAAAATTTCCTCATCAATACTCTAGTTATATTCCTGCAATCACCATATTATTGTAAACAATAAACAACACATCTTAGTATAGACTCAGTGTCATACCTCTCAAAGATGGCACGACAAAGCCTTTCTCTCTCAGTATCCTTAAAAGTTCCTGTAGCTCTGCATCCTTGATTGCTGCCAGGAGGTGAGCTGTTGTGGCTCCACTGCCCTCTTTTCTTTTCCATTCGTGAAACATCTGAAATATCTGCTCTCGTAAGTTACACATACTATTATACTCAATGGCATCGATATCAGTTTGATAGGAAGGATAGTCCTGCCAAACTGAAGACAGCAGCCAAATCACCACCAGCACCAGTTCCAGCAGCTCAGGCAGCACAAACACAAGGGGGTGCTACTCCTCCCTCTGAACGAGGTCTCATACACCTTTAACACATGAAGTGAGGCTGGTGATGGTGCAGCATCTGTGGCTGAGATCCTTGCTGCTAAGTTTTCTTGATGTTCCCTCATATCCGAGTATAGGAAGACCTGGTTTGGTTTTTGGAGACCGTGAGGAGGATTGCTGGCCCCATTACAGCGGCTGATTAGATCTGCTCACCGGTCTTATTTGAAACGTCGGTAGACTCCCAGAACCATCACCAGTCTCCTGCCTTGGTCAACATCTGAATGACCTGTTGGTAGGTTGGTGTGCCATGTTTGACCTACTACACTGTGGAATAAGTGGGTAATGTCATCTTGTATGTATACATGTTCAATATATGAAACTACAGTGCTCCCAGCCAGATGGCATGGGTTCACCGAATTTCTCGCCATTTGCTGCATGCAATATGTGGACCATGCCCCACAAAACGTGAGTGGTAGGGATTGCCATGCAACACCCCTTTAACCATAGATAATAGAGAGGAAGGAGGGATTGAAAATGCGCGCATATCCTGTAGATATATGCTCATCACGGTCACGTGACTTCATCTAAGTTTGTGATTGGCATAAAACTACATCAAGGTAGGCTTTTCAGGCCTTGGCAAGGGCACCATGTATGCATATCACCTCTCTAACCAACCTACCAGAGACCTAAAGCCAAAAGCCAAAAAAATTAGGCAGTTTTCAGAACTGTATTGTAGCTACCACTCACAGATTGGCTTTGTGTACTTTTTACGAGACCTGTACATGTACATAGTGAATAGATTCTTTCAATGCCTGGCATAAACTATCATCACATAGAGAATGCAAACATTGCCTTCAAGTAAGTCCTTTCTTTTCAAAATGAACACACTAAGCCCAGATCTGTTGTGAGCCTGGATAGACTCCAGCGTTTAAAATGCTCGCTGGGGAACATACCACATGAACAGAGCTCGCGAATGCTTCAGTTGCACTCTGTATTCAACTGTAGACAAGGTCCCATCAACTTTTCTTCTGGGTCGATCACCGTTTGTTAAGGAAAAGTACACAAAAGAATTTCAAGCGTGTACAAGAACAGGCGCGACTACCAAGACCATTCAAATCACTCTTTTCATTGCTTGATCCCATGTTCGATAGCACTACACTTGTTTTTAGTCAGGTTACTGTTGAATACTAGGCTGTACAAGGCCATAGGAGCTTGTACTATACTGTACGATACTGACTTGCAAAGGGGGCGTGCCGTGACGAGCATGTTCCGTGACGTCACTATAGAGATATATGCGTGTTTCGTACGTTTCATATCCCTCTCTCTATTATCTATGATTTAACCGCAATACCCGACTATTCCCCTCAAATCTCTCTATTTTTCACTCACCTACGGATAAAAGAGGCCTCCCAGCTCCCAAAACGAGGTCCTTTGCTGGTCCACAAGGCCGCTCATGAAGTGCCAACATCTAGGCTAGATGCGCGCTTAATTAGAACAAAACTTTGTCGCGTCACCCCGACCACGCCCACGCCCACTTCAATGTTCGATCGAGCGGCAAAATCGTGCAGATAGTGCAGTTCTCCGCCCAAAGAAGCCCTGGAGAGGCAGGGGCGGATACAGGATTTCAGGAAAGGGGGTCAAAGCACCATACGCGCGCGAAGCGCGCACGCAAATTTTTGGACACGCCCACAAAGTGATTAACCACGCCCCCTAATTGCCGCGATCGCGAGGATGTTAGCTACTTTTTGACAGAAAAATGCACTATTTCGACTAAATTTGGAACTTTTGAGGTGAGATTACTATGCATGATGCTGCAATAACTTGAAAATATTTGAAAAAGTTGAAGTTTAGCTAAGCTAAATGGCTCAATTTTTCTGAAGCTTGCCATCATTTTCAGGCTGAAGGGGGGGTCATCTGCCCCCCATGACCCCCCCTGGATCCGCCCCTGAGAGCGGGGTTGGAATGCAGTTGATTAAGCACCGATGAGCTCTTGATGCGCCAGCTGTAATTTGTCCGAAATTCGGAGGTCAAATTTTCACCTTGCGGCATTTAACAGTTCCATAAAATTAGCTGCAAACGTTGCACCAGCTAGCTACAGTGTCCTCACCAGTCATTGCCAAACGAATGAGTCTTTCTGCTTTCTCTATTGCCTCTTCTGAGCCATGAATATATAACATGTCCTCTCTGTTTGCAGCAGCGCTTCTAATCCTGTACGACCCTTTATCGCCATAATATATAGCTGATAGAAAGGCTATACAAATTGGCCTGTTTTGGAGTAAATTTTCTTGACAAAGTAGTAATAATTAATTAACCCTCGGTGCATGTGCCGTAGGGTTACGGTAATCGTTCTGTGTGTGTGTGTGTGTGTGTGTGTGTGTGTGTGTGTGTGTGTGTGTGTGTGTGTGTGTGTGTGTGTGTGTGTGTGTGTGCGTGTGTGTGTGTGTGTGTGTGTGTGTGTGTGTGTGTCACCACAAAATCTGCTACATACCTCATTTATACGTCAAGTTTGCGTTGTCATAGGGATGTTTTCAAGGTTTTTTGTCGTGTGGCTTTCGCTCAAAACGCCTCGTTCAAAAGTTCTGGCGTCACTGTTTGCCGACCACAACTAGTGTGCATGTGAAGGTCTGGCTTGCGAGACTACTTCCTAGTGAGCTCTCCGTGAACAAAAGGGACAGTGATGGCTTCTCAAGTTTCAACAAGTCTAGTGTGTACATCTAGCGATAGCTCCTATAACACGACTGACTAGTCACTGATCAAACTAAAGTAGCAACTTAACTAGGCAGTAGAGGTGAGCGTCTTTGTTTCACGAAGACGCTGCAGGGGCGTAGCCAGGATTTAGATAAAGGGGGGGGGGGGGGGGCTGAGCAAAGTAAGTTATCGCGCGCGCAGCGCGGGCAAAATTTTTGGGGTGACCACGCCCCCAATTATATCACGTGATCGTGGTTAATTAATTGTTATCAAAGAATAATCGAACTTCGATCTATCATTTTATACTATAAATGTCAAGTGAGAATGTTTGCAAGCTGAAGACGGCGAGGAAAACGTCTAGCAAACTCATCAATTACTTCTGCAACGTTGATGTCAATGTCTCTGTGAAAGTGAAGCAAAGCTAGCTCGGCCAACACCCCGCGCCAGAGCCCGTTTTGTGGGAAGACAAAGGGGGGGGGGGGGGGGGGGGGGGGGCTCGAGCCCGCTGAGCCCTATGCTAGCTACGCCCCTGACGCTCACCTCTACTGCCTAGTAACGCACTACAATTATATGGGCAAAGACTCTGTAAAGTATCCCTATACAAGTAGCTATCTAGGAGTATTGCTGTCGAGTGACATGAAATGGTCCTCGCATGCATACTATTGAAGTTGCTTGCTCAAAAGCTAACTGTATCCTAGGGCTGCTATACAGGCGTTTCTATGCCAGGATTAGCTGATTGTAGAACTATCATCCAACTTTATTTATCTATTGTCAGGCCACATCTAGAATATGCCAGCTCCTTATGGGATCCTCATATGTCAAAGGATATTACTGCATTGGAAAGTGTGCAAAGAGACGTTGGAAACTTGTGCAATACCCTCTCTGGCAGAGCGCAGAACTAAACTAAAGTTATGTCAGTTGTACAACATTTTGCATGATCACTGTTTTTTTCCCCAAGATATTTTTGTGCACTCTTCAAATCATTACTCTGCTAGATCCCATCACATGGTTATTAGTCAGCCATTTGCACACACCAATTCTTTTTTACATTCATTTATATCCAATTCCATATCTCTGCATGTGGAATAATTTGTCTGAAGAGCAAGTGTCTGCTCCGTCTCTACAAGCTTTTAAGAAATTACTTTAATTATTGTTTCATCAGTTCTTGTCACTATTTTACACTTGTTGTTCTTGTTTATCTAATTAAATTTTCATTAATTTTGTGGGTATGCTTCATATTAGCATCATACTTCGCTATTGCATATCCATTGTATATTGCAAGAATTATTATAGACAAATTACACACTAAGTAGAAGTAATTAAAGTAATCTAATGTTTGGAGCTCTGGGAAGCACTTCAGGCCATAATTTTTATATGAGCATGCACAATGGGGTGTGGACATGAAGATGATAAAGCCGAATTTTTGATTAACATCTTTGAATTAAAGACAGTGTTTCCCATATATTTGTACAGGGAAGCCATACACTTACAACGTTTTACGCCCACGCGTTACGTGAGTGGGCGTGGCTACGCGCATATGAACGTGACGACCATTACCCGATTTGTTCAAAATTAAACTGTGGGGGCTGCTTACATTGTAGGCCTCTACTATGCATGTAGCTATACTGTGGCCATATTCCCAGGCCCTGTATACAGTTTTGCAGTGTTATACACTGAAAACCTTGCTTTTCAGTGTGTTACACTGCAAAGCTAGCTGGGAATATACTAGGCATTATACCCTGGCTCTGTTTAGGAGCAGTGCAGCATAGATGATGCCCATGGCTTTCACTACTCTACTGAATATGCAACTGGAACAATGTCAGACGGTTGTCTGCAAGTATATAGCAGCAGTGCATGTGCTTAGGCAACTGCGCCGAGGGTTTTGCACAATTGTAGTGCTTCATATTATCTCAGGGATACTTGAATCATCAAATTTGGAATATGAAATTCTAGTATAACTGTGTTGAGATGCCCAAGTGGATTTTTTTATAAGACAAACCTCAGAAACACATTCTGGCATATACAATGTCTCACGCTCACCAAAGTATGTCTTTTTACTCCATCATAATTGCACCAATTTTGATTCCACTCTATGAGATAATCATCCACCCACTGTTTAATTGATGTTTACCAAATCTTAAAAGCTACAAAAAGACCTTTGTATAGGTATCATAGTACACTTTGCAAGGTATGTCATTCTTTTAGTGCTCATTACTTACGTATGTCATCACTACGAACGTCTGGATGACACCTCACCTTTGAGTAATGTTACTCTTCCATGCATATTTAAGGGGAACCCTTGGTTTTTAGTGAAGTCTCTGGACTACAGATGGACAGTTTTATTGGAGATTCTACTGGTAATCTCAGACTCACTCATTCTAGTTGGCGGCCTTGTGCACCCAAGTACTCTACTCTATGAAAGGGTTAGTTGCTGGTATTCTCCATGCATGGTTTCATAGGTATATTTATGATGCTTTCTCAAGAGATATTGCTACCTTTCACTATATTTGGAATGGGGAACTGGAGCACTGAGTTGTGGATTTTGGTATATTATACTGATGATACTGATCATGATACACTTAGTGATAGTGATGACAGCTGTGGTTATTGTAATGAGGTGGTGCAAGAAAAGGAAAAGAGAAGATGTACTACCTAATGAACAGATATTCGCAGAGAGATACTATTCAAGAACTTTGTAAAACATGAGGCTAGGATCTGGTTCAGAAACCAAGTCACACTAGCTGCATGTACTGAATAGATATAGGCAGTGTTCCCCCAGGAAATATCTTTAAGTAGGTAAAACACTGTCAAGATGTCTGTGTTTTCTTTGTGAGGTATTACAATAGTCTACAATGTAGTGCTTTAAAACTTTAACTGTTATTGCGGTATTTACCTTGATTAGCTACCTATATATTTTTTGGGGGAACACTGGATAGAGGCACCTGAATTAGTTAAACCTGTATTATAATATTATTATATTAGTTAGCAATGCAAATATATTACAGTATAAATAATAAATTAAATACACATTTTATGTGTACTGAACATTTGGTGCTCTTATTTATTTATACTAAACACATTAATTAGCTATAGAATGGATATGGGATGCATTTATATGTAATTAGAAAGGTAAAAATTTATAGATACATACGTTATTAATCTGCTGAACTATAACAGTAATTTATAATAGCAATACATACTATTAGTATTACTATTAGTATTCTAAAGTCAATGAGAATTACAATGTCATAATAGCATCTATTAGCTATGCTATAATACTTGTACTATACCACACACGCATTGATATTACTATGAGTCACTAGATGTGCGCATGAGTTAAGAACCATCTCAACACTGTCATGAAGAAGATCAGTACACCAGCATTTATTTTCCCAGCACCATTACCTAAATTGTATGCAGAAAGTTATCATAGCACTCATAACTATAGCCTAAGTCTGGAGTGTATAAAATTAATTCACTCACCTTCATCATTGTCAGTAATTTCCACACCAAACTCCCTAGGAGTCAGAGAAACTTGTGGATTTTGTGCCATGGTATCAATAGGTGTATCAAATGTGAGCATAAAGTTCTCTGTGCCTTCACCGCGAATCTCATCATCGATGATCATCACATCAAAACACTGCTCAACGTTTGATAAACTGAACAATATCTGACTTGGGACCATGCTGGGATCATAATCAGAGGTTGCTGTATACAAGCATAGGGAAGAAAAGCACAATATTATAATTATAATTATGTATTGTAATTAAAATTATAACTTCATACAGTGACAAGCAAGGTGGAAATTAGCGGTGGAAATGCATATTAATGTTGTTATGTAGCTATTATGATTCATATCACACGGTTATTTTAGCCTCCGATTCTAGTTGATTCATATTTTTTATTATTATTATGGCACTATATGCCTGCAGCCAGGTATTAGCTACCATGCATTGTGTCATTAGCTATACCATCAGCACTAGTTTGAAGTTTCCAAATCCATGCTGTCACTTTACAGCCAGTAGGAGACAATAAATTGGGCGGTTAAGGACTCGTGATCTGCCATGCACGGAGCGTCATTGCTATCATGTACATGATTATTATGTGCTATATTATATCATTATGCCTACCATTATGCAATTCATTAACCCTCCGCGCATGCGCCGTAGGGCTAGATACTTGTGTCTGTGTGTCTGCCTGTTACCAAGCTAGCTGCTACATACCTTGTTTATATGTCCAAAGTGACGCGATATGCAGTTTCTTGTAGGCTTTTAATATTGTGTAGACTTCGCTGAAAATGTTTCGTTCGGGACTCGGATATGGCGTTATTTGCCCATGGATTTGCCTGCCACGGCGATCAGCGATTCGTCTTTCTCGACAAAAAAATACCTATGGTTCTTGATACGATTACAAATGGTATAGTATAGACCTATGGACCGATAGCTAGAGATGACTCGGCGAGTATCTAAAAAAAAATATAGAGCGAGTTTCTTGACATGACATCAGCACGTGGTTTGTCCAGCTGGCCAAATTGCAAATGCGGCGCGCGCATGCCATGATGCAGTACAGTGCACGTATAGTAGTACATGCACATTCTTGTGGCTTGACTCCGGCTTCATATTGCATGACCGCATGCATGCTTCACTTTTGGCATAATATCCTGCAAGCTTAGACAACTGATTATTCAACGCGCTGAGGGTTTAAATGTTGCACCATAGTGCTTCATTTATAATAATATTATTGTGTTACATGGCCAAAAACCCATACAGAACTATGATTGTACTAAGTGGGGTCTTGCCCTGAGCTCTTGTGATAAAGCTAGTCTACTACCTATTAATAATAACCAAAGGACTTAGCAAAATAAATTGAACACCATTAAATTCTGAAGTTTGCATGGATCCCTGATACACAGTCATATAGATTGTTAGTCCATAAGAAAGAAGATAGCATTCAATTTTGATGGAATTATATTATAATAATGACTTACTTGCTGTCCCTGGTTGTGCGCCAACAGTTACCACAATAGTTATGTTAGTAGCATTTCCAGTAAATGTTGCAATACCACAGAAACGTGCACTACCAATGTCTTCACTCACGATAGTTGAATCAGATGTACTTCTGCATCCACCTTGCCTGACAAATTCTAAATAGATCAATTAAGTTCTAATCATCTTTTTTGTTAACATTTATATTTCTGGAAATTCCTTACCAAATTGAATATTAGCTTCCCACTGGTCGTCAGAAAAACAAGGAGAGCAACAGCAGACATAATCCGGGGGTTTGTTTGAACATATGTGATCACAGTCCTGTTTTTCACACATTTGCATACAAGTAACTTCACCAAAGTCTACAAACAAATGAATCGGATTT
This sequence comes from Stappiaceae bacterium, assembly GCA_964291365.2. GTDB lineage: Bacteria > Pseudomonadota > Alphaproteobacteria > Rhizobiales > Stappiaceae > JBDWFY01. Next base: position 622,335 of record OZ220035.1, on the reverse strand, counting down.
GGTCATTGTAGGAGTACTAGTGTTGTTGTGGGAGTATAACATTTATAGCCATAACTATTCTTATTATGACGAGAGAGGAATCTTGACTGGGGGCACATCTAGATACGTAGTCTCCAGTCCGGGGTGAGCCTGACATGCTTCAGGCGTGAGGTGGCCACTAGCTAAGAGCCTATTAGTAATGCACTTGTCAATCAAATCCCCCACTATCCCCCTCCTGGGTCGATGAGAGGCTTTGACAAGGGGATTAATGAAAGGCCCTCCCCCCAGAGTGGGGCATTTGACATGTTCCCCTTTGACCTGTATTGGCTCAAGGCAAGTCTGTGAATGATCTGATAGCCATAGATCAGTGGTAATGTTCACTGTAGAATGTTGAAGGTAGGGGGATTTGATCAAGAACTTGGCCCTTAGATAGAGGATTTTACTGAGGGAGATGTCAAATCCCTTAGTCTTACCCCGGGAAGCCCGGGAGGGGGATACTGGGGGTACACATTGACAGGTGCATAAGAGAATAGGATAAATACTCAACCTAGTAGCTAGCATAGCATAGCACTGTACAGCTAGTGAACTCACCAACTCACCTGATCCTGCCTGATGTGCTGAACCTAGTGCTGCCATCTAGGTTTCGGCCAATGCCAGGTCTCATCAGCAGCAGTTGGTGAGTTCACTAGCTATATATACAGTGCTATGCTATGCTAGCTACTAGGTTGAGCATTCGGCCTATTCTCTTAGGCTCTTAGTGGCCGCCTTACGCCTGAAGCATGTCAGGCTCACCCCGGACTGGAGAATAAGAACACTCTACGTATCCATTCTTCTTATTATTATTTGGTTTTACGTGCCGCAGTAGGCACAACATGTATAGCTAGCACAGCTACAATTTTTAAAGAAATTAACTCATGTTCGACAGCGATGTACGTAGATCTACATCATAGCTATGGGTGGGAACGGGTTCTATGCGCAATTGGGACCCAGAAAACATCATCATTGGAGGTCTCGATCTCTAAACCTGATACGCCATGACGTATCTAATTAATTGAGGCTTAATTTGGTCGCGATTCTGGCCATTGGCGAATCAAAGGTATGCGAACTTGCACGCGGCCTCAGTTAAAGCCTCTAATTGACCGCTAATTGGCTCGTAGTCCGTAGTCGGGCACGCTGTGCAAGTAGGTCTAGATGCGTGCCTAACTACACTGAGTAAGCTTCAAGTTGACCACATTGAATTATGCCAAAAGTATTATCTCATGGGATGACTTACTGCAAACATTTTCTAGCTTGCGCTGGGCCACGCTGACTGAGATAGCCAACAGAAATCCTATAATAGTCGCGACGACCTTCATCTTGAGAGTAGCCACTGTAGCTGCCGCACCAGATAAATAATATTATACAGTCATCGACTCTCCTTTTATGCAGATGGATTCTAGGCAGACCGTCGTGACAAAGAATTTTGCAAATTTTAACGCGCCGGGTTCCTGTCACGCCCACTGGTGGGAATGAAAATGTATCACGCATTTTCGAGAGCTTCAAGAGAAGAAACGGCGTTAGCTGCCGCACTCCATGCAGGATGCCCTACATAATGATATTAAATTCATATGTACGTAATGTGTGTGCAATGTCACGTAACTGAGGCGGCTTTAATGCACCTATCAATGTCTTGCCCCACCTACCCCAAGTCCGCCAAGTAGGGGACATGGTAGGGAGTTGGTATCAAGATTTTGTCCCGAGGGGTGGGGATTTTGTATCACCTCTGTATTTTGAGCTATTACTCCCTGCAATGCTATTATTGTGAATGAAGTTCACATGCAGTTTGAAGTCACTAGCTTTCCTCTGGAAGAAGTGGCTACCTTGTGTGTTTTCCACTGTTTTGTACGAAGTTTATAATCTTTTGTGCACATCAGCATACTTTGATACGTATACAAAGCCCCCTCAGTGACTGATCCCCTACTCTAGGCCAGGGGGAATGTTGGTATTTTGAATCAAAGGGTTGCTCCTAGGGTGAGTGCCTTGCTAATTAATTGGTGCAAAACCCCTATATGTCCCCACCCTGGCCCGACTTGGGGGAGGTGGGGCATGACATTGATAGGTGCATAATTTTCGAGAGAGCAATTGTCCGTGATAATATTAATCAATAATGGAGGCGACCGGAACTAGTCGAATAACTTCGGCGGAATTTTGCATCTCAGCATTTAACTACTGCAGTGATATCGTTGTATCATTCGTCTAACTTTTCCTGCCTGTACAGTAGCTACATGCAGTTTCTTATTTCCTTCTAAGAACTGATCCATAATCGTATATGTTTCGAGTGTATACGTAGTTGCTAGCTGTTCAGCTTTGCCACGGTACCGGTAGCTCAGTAATCACAAGAGTTATGTGTATTTACTGAGCAGATTCTGAGAGAAAATATGGCCACAAAGGAGTCTGAAGTTCTCCTGACTGAGTCAATAGTCACGGCAGAAGTTGGAGATAATCAGATGCAACAGGATGGAGCGGGCTACACAGTGGAAACTATCAACAATGTAAGCTTTATAAGTCACTATGTATATAGCTAGCTACATTAATTACGATACTTTTCCATGCCGTTTGTTTATTTGATAATCTATCTCATAAAATTAAGGATACACTGGGCTGCATATAATAATATGTAGCCATCTATATCCCATGCAAGCCACTCCCCTGCAATTTTTTCAATGTTAATTAAATGCAGGGGAGTGGCCAGGAGATGAGCAGCTATACTACATGACACTGCATATATATATGATGGTTGGTATAATAATTATTATAGTATAGGCTTGTTGTGTTGTAGCTATGATCTCTGATCTGGTTGCGTGTATTTCTATAGGATGAACAGCTGGCTTACTATTTGTACCATTGATAATCAGTTTTGTGATATTACTGTGTTGCACGTAATATTCAACAACATGATAATAATAATATAACCCGCGTTGTTACAGGATTAAGGTCACCCTATATAATTATAGGAGTGAGTATTGTGGCATGGTCATGATAACTGCCACAATATTAACTCCAAATAGAGTGACGCGTACGATCACATTGTTGTTGTTTTTTTGTTTTTTTTTTCTATAATAATTTCTAATGCCATACTGCAACAAGAGGTTGACGTGAGTAGCACAAAGCTAATACAGGCACGTAACCGAATAAGTTAACTATAGTACAAATTATACAGATTATGTAATAGAGTGTTTGAAAGAGCGAATACTTATTAAAGAGTCATTATTGACGGACAATCTATTCCAAAGAGAGATGGTGTGGGGGTTGTTACACCAGAATTACTCTATAGCTCTATCTCAAGGAGTGAGTATAACTGTGGCATGGCCATGATAACTGCCACACTGACAATGTTAACTCCAAATAGAGTGCCGATCACGTTGTTACACCAGAATTACGCTCTATTTCAAGGAGTGAGTATAATTGTGGTATGACTTCCACAATATTAAAGAGTGACAATCACATGATTACTAAAATTGTTTTGCATGCATGCTATTCTCAAATTCCCCCTGTAATTCCCAACAGATGTACCTATTATTCTCAATGCATTGTCCATTATTCTCACGCGCTTGGGAGTCAAGTACAGGTTGACAATAGCAAGAAGTATTGACGTTGTTAACTATAAAGAGTATTCAATGCAGCTATACATATAACAGCTTGTAATCAGTACATTCAGATGGCCTATGATATCGGGGAGTGACTACTAAATAATAGCTATAGATATGGATAGCTAGCCATACTCGTGTGCCCTAAAATTCTCAATTTGATGCCTAATTATTATGCTAGCATTATATTCTCAAATGCTTAATATGCACACTTATTATTCCCAACTTTATGTTGACATAATTCTCCTAACCCGACCTACTATTCATGTCACATGTCTATTATTTTCCTGATAGCCAAGAGTACAACTTAGATTGTATTCTGCACTATTGAACTATAGTATAGATTGACTACAAGTGGCAGTATGAAACCATGCATTTATCCAACTTGATTTGGTTTTCATTATCATCATGGTTACATATGCCTCAGTACCCTAGTATAGAGGTGATCGGCTATAGAAGATCATGCAGCTGCCCTGCATGCAAGCAGTGGCATCGCCGGGGGAGGGTTCATGTGCACCCAATCCATACACCAGTGCACCCTTAAAATTAATTACATTTAACATTTACCAGGTCTCATAGCTGCTATACGCACTGTTTGGTTGTGTAGTTTTACTATACACATACATGCAACCACAGCTAATAATTAGTATGTAAAAGCACATGTGTATATATGTATACCTTTATGCTGATAGTGTGTGCATTAGTGACAATCTGATAATAAAAGATAGGCTTGTAAATTTCCATTAGCTTTGTGCACACACCTGTGTGCATGTGTACTCACCATCATACTTCTAAGCATCGGAACCCAGTATACATATTAAACCACCTGGCACCACTACCTGCAAGCTAAGTCATTAATTTTGTTTGTGAGTGTATGTAACGGTCAATCCAGTGGCGTCACCAGGGGTGTGCATGTGGGTTTATATGCACCCAGTCCATATACCAGTGCACCCTTTAAATTACAGTTTTAATGTTTGCCAGGTCCTTGTTGTTAACTTACTATAATTTTATACATTGTTTAGTATTTACTATTCACAGCTAACAAAATTACACTGTCATGTACATGTGCATGTAGTGTATGCATGTACTAGTGACAGTCTGGTAATAATACAATTATATGCTTGTAAAATTCTGTTAGCTTTGTGCTCACACCTGTGCATGTAATCATTATCACACTTCTAAGCATTGTACCCAGTACATAAACCACCTAGAGATGCCACTGGGTCAATCTGTGAAGCTGGGACGGTGCATGCATGTGTCACCGTGACTCTGACAGCAATAGAGAGGAATCTTGACTGGGGGGCACATCTAGATGCATAGAGTGTTCTTATTCTCTAGTCCGGGGTGAGGCTGACATGCTTCAGGTGTGAGGCGGCCACTAAGAGCCGAAGAGAATAGGCTGAATGCTCAACCTAGTAGCTAGCATAGCACAGCACTGTACAGCTAGTGAACTCACCAACTCACCTGATCCTGCCCGAGCAATCATAATAATAACACTCAAGTCATCAACACACTGACTGGTACAAATAATTAATTGTTACAACATACTCAACCAAGTATAAGCATCCTATTTGTGTGGTATATATATATATATATTTATATGGTATAATTTGTGTGTGGGCTTAGTTTTTTGTATACCTTGCATGCTAAATTGCTTGCTATGTTCTGTCAGTTGAATGCCTCTATCTTAGTTGCATGGGAACTGATGGCAACACTTAAAATAGTGCATGGCATCATTCAACTCCCTCAACTCCCTCTCCTTGTGTCAAGTTAATCCTGACCATTTGTTTGCATCCATGCAGTGATTCAGAATTTATGCAAACATTTTCAATTTATTTAACAGCATCACTGAGTATATATTCAGGAAACCACCTTCATAACAGTATGCGGCATCCAATTCTCTTAGTGTTCCTCATCGAGTCATGTTTTACAGTTGAATACCACAAAACTACATGATTATGCATGGTATACGTATACATATACAAGTGAATAATTACATCACATTCTGAATCAATGCACAATAATGTTGTAGGTTATAAAGGATGGAGAAGTGGAATTTGTGAAAGAATGGCTAAGCTGCTTAGAGCAGAGGTATGTATACGAACTATCATTTAGCACACGGTTAGGCATGCAAGCTAATGAATGCTGGGTATTATATCACTACAGGTAGCTATATCCCATATTCATCCAGAGCATTCAAATATCAATAATTATCGTATAATTATTATGTATGAGTTAATCATAGGAGTTACATATTATGACATTATATAGCGACACATCTCAGATGGTATGCCAGATTGATGAGAAAGATGCCCAAAAACACACTTTTCTTGGAAATGCTCTTCAAGAGAAACAACCTGAGATTGCTATGTTGTTAGTTTGTGCTGGGGCAGATTTCAAAACATTGCAGCGTTGGAAGGTCAAACATCTAGCCCCTGTTCACCAAGCTGCCATGAAAGGATACAAGGAGTGAGTTCACAATTTAAAGCAAAGCCCATCCCCACTCCCTGTGAAGTGCTTGTCACATAGATAGCTGTATGTATGAATCGTGGCGTTGTCTACTTCCATAATATTATTCATGTGTTCTTGTCATCCCTATATTATATTGCTGTACACAAGTCCCTTACAAACCTCTACACATAGCTATAGCTATCAAATTTACACAGATTACTCAAGAAAATGATTGAACGGAGTCCAGATTGTGTTCACGTGAAAGATAAACATAGTCACACACCATTGCATTGGGCATGTTCAGAAGGACACACTGAGCTTGCTAGTACACTGATAAGTGACCATGGTGCAAATCTGGATGCTGTGTGAGTTGTTATATAAGTGGGGATAGTCATTATTCATACGTACTCCAGCTACCATGATTTATACCCTTTCTGCTCATTAGAAATTATGCTGGTATGACACCACTTCACGTTGCATGTCTGGAAGGCCGAAGTGAAGTCGCTAAAACGCTGATAGCTGATCATGGTGCAAAGGTAGATGCAAAGTAAGTTCCTTGTCTCATATTAATACCATAAAGAAGTGTGCACAAGCTACACACAGCGGTGTGAACAATTCACAAAGTATAGCCGATTGTGAGGATATCAGTGTTATTGTGTTTGAAATTTGTACCTATATAACAATGGCATGCACAAAACAGCTGACGTGTGTGTATCATATAATCTGATAACTAGTTCACTATTACAGAACTATATATGCTACACTTTTCTGTACCCTTTAGAGACCAAGACAATGCCACACCCCTTCATTGGACATGCTTCAAAGGTGATAATGGTGACATTGTTTGCTTACTGATTGATCATGGTGTAAAGATGAATGTCGTGTAAGTCACTGTTTTGTCGGATGGTTATTATATGATCAACTAGATAAAATTGCACTTAATTCACACTCATGTACATGTATGCACCATTCTAGCTACACACCTGAGATTTGTTAGCCTATTTGGTGCCCAATACCAGTATAGTGATTGTACCTTGACTTGGCTAGACATGCTAGTGTATACTAATTATCCTGTGCCTCCATCGCTGTGTCACTGCAGCGATAAACATGGCCATACGCCATTACATAGGGCTTGTAGATGGGGACGTGCTGAGGTTGCTAAAGCTCTGCTTGATCATGGAGCTAAGGTGGATGTTGAGTAAGTAACTTTAATAAATTATTTAGTTGACAAGTGAACTATGAATATCCTTGACAAGGCATACAACATCATGCCGCCATACTTGTATACATACACCCAAGAGTCCCAGGTTTTATTTAGTAGCTTGCATAGAAGAGTGTAGCTCTGTGTATGCATGGTCTATAATTATAGCAGTTGTATGATTGTGGGCCGGGTATAAAGTCATTCTTAGCATGTCTTACAGTGTGTATTCCTCAAACTACATCCTGCATCTAGGTCTATATAGTGCTCTGCATGAATTGTTTTATTTATAGTTAGAGTCCAAACTTATATATATTTTTTTAGGGATTCAGATGGATGGACTCCTCTTGAAGTTGCTATCACCGAAGGAGCAATGTTTGTATAGTTTGTCAATTCATTGCTAGCAGTTATTATATAATCATGCATGATATTTAAGGCCAGTCTGGCAAGCTATACTTGCTGGCCAGATCAATTCAAGGCATGATAATCATGTACAAACACTAATTGTCACTAATGAAAGTCACGATAATTATATTACTTGCTTGAACCTTTAGAGACTGTGCTATGGCTGTGGTTGAAAGTGATCAGTGGCTAAAGGCATTGCGTCGTTATAACAGCAAGCTGGACAAAACCCCATTTCGTTTACTTATATCGAGAATGCCAGGTTAGCATAAATAGTTGTATATAATTACTGTAACATTATGCGAACATATCGTCATTGAAGAGGTAGCAGAGAAAGTTCTGGACAGATGTAGTACCTATGATGAATTTAACTCTCGTATGCATGCAAACTTCTGGGTGAAGTTCAACTTTGAATTTATAGAAGATCTCCAAGTTTCCATCCCTGCTCCAAAGGAAGGGTCAGTGTGTTAGTCACTCAATTAAGTATAGAAATCACATTGTAATAGTTTTACGTGCAGAGTACCTGAATCAAAACAAGGAGCTCCTGCAGGCTACTTCTCTACCAACTGGGGGCCTAAGACATTCAGCAAGTCCAATCATCCTCTTGCAATCATGGTATGTCGATCGCTTTAAAGGTGCATGACATGAAATAAATACGAATGAGTCATCATTAACCTCAGATCTGCATATCCACGGCTCCAGTGCTTAAAATAATGTACTATGCAGTGTTTTGTTTTATTTTGCTTGAACTTACGACTCAAACAATATTCTATAGCTAGCTACCCATAGTTCTAGAATGAAGCATCATGACTGTTTGTGATAGTTATGGCATACTTGTGCTCTAAGGTTCATGTCACACAGGTCTAGCTGACTTTTGATATGCCACACTTACATAGTATTTTAATTATCTACTTCAGACTAAGAAAAAAGACAGTTGGAAAATCCTTGCTCACCCTTTGATCTGCTGCTTGCTGCACTACAAATGGTTGAAGTTTGGGCAACTGGGCTACTTTATAAACCTCATCAACTACTGTTTGTTTTTGATCTTCCTGACATCATTTACATTGGCTGTCCCTAATCCACTGAGTGCTACTTGTAAGTGGATGACAATGCTTGCATGTTAAGTTGATGCATAGCTACTCCCATGTTACATTAAGGTAATCAGGCAGTTATTGGCAATGCCACTGGATCTCCGAATGACACAAGCCGTGAAGAAAATCAAAACACCTGTGGTAAACAACTGTTCTGTCAGATCTTGATGATATTGTACTAGTCTGGAGACTGCAGGCTAGTCCTGGGTAATCTGCATGGTAAAAAAGTATAACTCAAGAAAATGTACATGTTCAATCCTGATTTGGAACTAGCTGGTTGGCTGGCTGGCTAGCTATAGCATAGTTTTATTAGCTAGTCTAAGAGTGTGTCTTCACTATATTATAAGTTTATGGTTCATTTCCTACAGAGGGATTGAGTGCAAGTGCTAGAGGTGGTCTCTACTTCACTGCTGCTGTTATTATTGTTATTGTCGTATGTCGTCTGGTTTTGGAGGGAGTTCAAATTGTGAGGGTGAAGTTGAACTACTTCATCAGTTTGGTCAACTGGATGGAGCTCACTCTCTACATTCTCTCAATTATCTTTGTGTTGGTATTCCATGACAAGTGTCTCTGCCCCTTTCGGTGGCAGTGGCAGATTGGAATTGTGGCTGTTTTCTTGGCATGGATTAACCTAATGATCTTTTTCTCCAAATTCCCACTGACTGGAGTCTATGTGCTCATGTTCACCACCATCTGCTATACCTTCCTCAAGATTCTAGTTCTTTCTCTACTTCTGGTCATTGCTTTTGCACTGACCTTCTTTTTGATTTTTCACGAGCCAAGTGTTATGGTGGGTAACTGGAGTATTAAGGTTGCCACATGCAGTGTGTTGTATGTGTGTTTGAGTGTGGTGTGTGTGCAAGCGTGTGCATTAATTTTATTTACAATTGCCTAGCAACCATAGGATAGCCCAATGATGAAAGGGGGTCATGGGAAAATAAATTAGTTACATGACATTAATTGGGGGTGCACTCAACCATGCGTCTCGTGTACCCCAATTAATGTCATGTGACTACTGTGTGTGTGTGTGTGTGTGTGTGTGTGTGTGTGTGTGTGTGTGTGTGTGTGTGTGTGCGTGCATGTGTGTGTGTGTGTGTGTGTGTGTGTGTGTGTGTGTGTGTGTGTGCAAGTACATGCGCATGATTCACTGAATGTCATGTGTGTGTTGCTTGTTTAATGTGTGCATGTAAACACATCATGCTCTATTGTTATATAGCCCTCTCCCTTTTCATCTCCTGCCTCTTCACTGCTCAAGATAACGTCAATGACTGCAGGAGATTTCTCGTTCAACACAATTTTTGGCCTTGAATCTGACGGAATGATTTCCTTTCCAGGAATTTCCTACATTGTGTGGATTGTGTTCATTATCGTGATGCCTATTTTGTTCACTAACATGTTGGTAAGTGAGGATATGGCCTGAAGCAATGCTGCATTGTACCGTAGTATCGCCCACTCCTTGGTAAGTGCCCATGCACCAAATTTCAAGGGGTCACCGTAGCTACTTTGCTATGCAAATTATTTATATCCCCGGTGTAACAGGCAAAAATAGCGAATTATGTTTGGTAGAGACTACGGTATTACCAACTTGCATGGCTGACAGCCTGATAATATACTGAAGCCATGACATTGTAATACTATGGACTAGTTAGTACTGTTGGATACCTGCAAGGTTTAGAGTTGTATGACTTAATCAACTGATGTTCTGAGTAGATTGGTTTAGCATCTGGTGACATCCAAGAGATACAGAAGGAAGCAAGTTTAAGTCAACTGGTCCTTTTGGTAAGATCTTTATACGTAGTTAAGGGTTCCAATGATGAGTTTTATGATTGCTATATAACACACTCCACATATGCTTTGAGGTTGAGCAAGTCTTAGCCGTAGAAGAGCTCCTTCCTAGCAAGTACCACCGGAGGTGGAGAATTGGATCGAAAGCAGTGCACCCCAACAAAGTCGATGAACAGGAGGCTGTATTCTCTAAATACATTGATGCCAAACTACCAAAAAAAGTAATATCGAAATTGCGCAGCTGGGTGAAGAAACTGAATCACCTCATGTGGGGAGGGAAGGACTATGATACTTTGGACAGTCTCACCAGAGTATTAAACCCTGAAGAGGTATCACCACAGCATATCTTGTATGTATTGATCTGTAATACATACTGTATAGTGGGAAATTTTCGAGGGATTCAATTGTTGCTGTTATTTCTGACACACATTTCATAGTTTAATTTTAGCAGATGGCAGCAGTCTTGCTATTATGTCACTACAGAAAAAGTTGAGTTTCCTGCATCAGGAAATGTACATTAAATGTACATGACAGAGCTGAATTTCATGTAAACTACCTGAAATTTGCTCTATAATGTAGTGTTTCCTACAGATTTCCTTAGGCGGAAAGTGCAGGAAATCTTACTTTTATTGCAGTGTGTGAACATAAAAATGTTTTGTCAGTTTAATTTTCATGAATTGGCATTTGGCAACTATTGTCATGAAACCTGCGAAAATAATTAAATATCATCATTATTACTACTCTAATCATTCAAATTTTGTTCCTGCAGTTTTTCACGGAACAAAAACCATTTGAATCAGTAAAACAGAAGATCAAAGATGTAAATGAACATGTTGGGGAAACACAAGTCAGTTTAGCATAATGTGATAGGCCAGTGAGGTTTGGTTTGACAGGCTGATATGAATCTTAACATTAGGAACAAAGGAAGAAGGAAATCAGTGAAGTAAAGGAAGCTCTCCATCACCTCCAGGATAAGACTGCCACTGGTTATGAAGAAATACAACAAGAACTAAAACACTCTCAGGTTGGTTAATGTATTTTCTTAACCGAGCATGCACCAATATATGCATCAGAATAATATGAACTCTAACAGGATGCTCTTGAAGAAATGAAGCAAAAAATAAGGGATGAAATGAAAGAAGCACTAAGTCAGCATCAGGTATTTTCTTCATAATAGCAAGAGTATATAAGAAGGAGAGAATATCGTACTCTGTATTGCCATGTGCAAACACTCTTTGTAGAGTACAGAAGTCAAACTGACCTAAGTACAAGTGCTAGCATAACTGTTATGGTTATTGGACCCAGGTGTGTGACCACAGCACCGCCCTTGCTAAGCTGAACTATGTGAGGTGGCTATGAGTAGTGGTTACCAAGCCAGACATTTGTGGGTAGATAAGTACATTCTGTATGCAATATTGCACAAGTTGACCTCTGTACTCTTCAGAGTGTTTGCTCATGGCAATACAGAGTATGACATTCTGTCTCCTCCTTCTTATATATTCTTGATAATAGCTTGGGGCTGTAGTGTATAGATGTAGAAGTCACAGCCATGGAACTGTCCTGGTAATTTTTTCTTTAATATTGCACACACCACATAGTAGCAAGTCGTCATTACAGAGATGAGAGCTCTCCTAGAAAGAAAGCTATAGTTCACGAATGCTGCCTATAAGGTTGATTTTATGCTCACTATTTTAAAGGTGGTTAGCTAACTAACTAGTTTCTGTGTAGTATATTAGTATTATCAATAATAAGCCAACTAAGAGTGGTAATTTCTACCATAGATAAAAGAGGGGGGAAGAGGGATCGGAAACGGCACTTATAGGCGTGTTTCTCTTTTTTCATATACTGGTGTACCTCTAGTAAACTTACTATTCGAAACTATCACTTGGTTAAAGTTTCTAAGAATACCTAAATGGTTCAGGAATGCAACTGCGTGGTCCAGGACACCTAAAATGATTTTGATTAAGCATGGATGCCATATGCCTCCCTACCAAGCTAAAATTACCTATATACCAATAGTTAAATTTGGTGTACCTCTAGTAAGTGTCCAATTAGAGTTTAGCACTATTTAGATGGCTCATAATGATCGTCAGAACACAAGCTACGCAACCATACCAATGATGACATATGATAAATAACTTAATATTACTTTTCCCAGAAATAGTGGGGTAAAAATTGTGCTAGAGAAACGCGCCTATGACTGTAAGTGTACATATATATGTATAGTGCGTTTCCAGTCCCTCTCCCCCTTGTTTGTCTATGTTTCTACATAGGTATCTATTATAATAACAATTAGTATAATCTATATGAAGGAGACTTGGCTTGTACTCATTACTATTGTGTGTATACTGTGACTGTTAAAATTTGCCACCACAAAAATATAAAATTAGTAGGTTTTTTTTAATGACATTAGTGGTCAAGCAGCTAGGGAATTAGGGGGGGGGCAGCTATACAGGTGATTGACACATCTCTTTCTATAGTCACTGTTTGTGATTTCAAGTATAGGGCCCTCCCAGTTTTAAATGTGCAAGCTATATATTTTAAGCAAAGATAAGAACTACAACATTGAACTGCATGTGCATGCATTTAGCTTAGTTAACAACCAGTTTCAAAATTTCATCTTGACTGCTTGACCTCCAACACTTTGACCCTGATTGTGGTTGGGAGTATATATACACTCATCTACGTAGCGTGCACCCCAAGCATGCAGTGCATGAAATATTGCAGTTGAACATTGTACTTGGCCTGTGTGGTCTCAACAATCATATTATTATCACATCATACATGTATAAAATTTAATAGCTTCAGTACAATTATAGTTTTCAGCTGGGTAAAACTATAAATCTGCAATCCAGCTTCACCTATATATGAAATCGTACTCTTTATACTACAAGTCACTCGTGAATTTATGATTATAATAATTATAAGCATATACAAGTATAATGTTAACAATTAAAAGGGAAAATGATTGCCCTGCTTGAGCACAGAGGACAACCATCATGCTACACAATTTGTAATACCATATTGTGGGAATCACAGTACAATTATTTAAACCTTAATGTCCTTTAAAATGTTTGCTGCTAGTTGAGCTAAGTTGGCCTGCAATAGTGCAGCATGCAGTGACTCTCTTGTAGCATAATTTTTACTACCACGTAAATCTCCAGGGCCCCACTCCAACCACTGACTCAGCATCTCTCTGAGATAACTTTTAGGTGATTCCCTTAACAATGAATGATTGCTTTCAATCAGATTCATTTCGTTTTCAGTGAAGCCCAAAGCTCTACCAATATCTCTCCAACGAAAGGCATGAGTTTCCAACTTACAATATATATTACTATGGTCAGATGGCTTGAGGCAAACTGGATCTGAAATAAATTTTAAAACTATGTATGATTAACTTCCAAAAATTAACGCCAAAATTTGCAGTGACAATTATACTATTCAGTGGCAGAATAATTGAACATTATAACTGGAAATGTATCATGCATGGTTGTAACGTTTTGACCAATCAGATTGCTCTATAGGAGGTGTATATATTAGATTTGTATCCTACCTATGATGTAGATCAAAGCTACCACCACTGCATGCAGGGCAATATATTCCATATTGCACTGTGGTTAGGACAATATCTGGATATTGCCCTGTGGTGTAGCTAACTACAACAGGCACCTGCCCTCGTGGTCATAGTCAGACACCACACTTGTAGTGCTATTGCAACTGTGTGGATACAAGCCAGTTAACACACCCCTACAAGTGTTGTATGGAATAATGCACTCGTGCGTAATCACATACAACCCTCAGGCTTCACTCTCGTGCTGTATGTGGTTACTGCACTCGTGCATTATATTCCATACAGCACTTGTGAGGTGTATTACCGTAAATTTTCGCCAATTTCACCACCTACTCTTGTTGGTGAAATTTTTATCCACGAATTTTTTGTTCCGTGTTAATGATTACATAGAGGATATGGCGACCTTTACCCAATTGGCAAAAATTTATTCCAGCGAATATTTCTGCAATACAATGGTAGCTGGGCTTGGTGAAATTTTTGTCCAGCGAAAATTTTCGGCTATACGGTACACCTTGCAGGTGTATATCTAGATATACTCCTGCCTCCAAGGCTATGACATTTTACATGATCATGCCAGCTAGGATAGTTACAGCATCCTCTGAATGCAAGCAGCAATGGAAGATGCAGAGATAAGATAGTAATAATGTAATGCACTATGTGTTAAGCAGAGTCTACAATTAAGTTAGGTAATGATTAGTGGGCAGGTCTTACCGTATATGGGTGGAGTGATGGACTGTCAAGTCAGCAGTTCAAAGCAGCTGTAGCTGTCAATTTCGAGTTAGAATAGACATAATGGCCAGTCTTTTGCACAAATTGCATAGCGATGGCACTATGGTTTTGAATGGTAAAGAAGAAGCTATACAGTTGGACAGTCATGATCACTGATGTTTAACATGACTCAATTGACGCCAGTCTGCTACGATGGTTTGAACTGTTGCTAGGTAGTGCTCAAGCCTTTTATGGCCGACACTATAGTTGCTAGGCCATAAATCCATTGTCGAAGCCACGTTACCCATGGCACAAGTTGGTTATATCACTTGGTATCAGTATCTATGCGATTTACATAGGCTCTGGCCCTCGGTGTGTAAATCACGTAGAGACCACCTATTAGACTACCTTGTGATATAATCTATACCAAATGGCTATTGATTGGTCTACATTCTCAAGACAAACACGATTATTTAGCACTATTTAAGCAGTTTCCATCATTGTGATTTAGTAGACTTCTGGCTTCCATATAAACACTCCTTTGTCTGCCATTCTATGTAGCTAGCTAGAGCCTATCGGACTTCTACATGTAAACTGTTTAGATATATTACAGATACATAGAAAGTCATAATTGTAGTATACCCCTCGTGTACGCACAAGGGGTTTGCTGAAGTGCCTTCATTTTTTAGTTATTGGTTTCTGCATGCATACTGAGAATCACTCACACAGGAAAACACAGGAAAAAAAGATTCGGGAATAAAAAGTTTTGCCATGGGAGCAGGTGGCAAAATTGACAAAAATCTTCTCCTGGCGAAACTTTCTGGCTATATGTTAGATTAAATTGTTTACAATACCATTTCAGAATCCATTTATTATAAATTTATTGAAGCACTAACCTGGGCTAGCAGTATGAGTCTCTGATTGTTCTCTCGTAACAATTTGTAGATGCTAGAAAATAACCATAAGAGAAAATATAAAGTAATAATACATACTAGTAATCCTGAGGTTTATAATAGTTATACTACAGGCATGAGGGATGTATGGCGTTTATTGCACCGAAGCCCGAGGGTGCTTGTGACCAAGGGTTGAGGTCAATAAAATTAATGCCATGCATCCTGAGCATGCACATGATATAACTAGCTCATATCCCATTAATAACCACTACCTAACTAGATACACATACTCGTGCGTGCAGTTTTACAACTTGCTGCATTGGAAATGATTATGCTAGCTTAACAACTAGTGTTTAAATAGCCATAGCAACAAGCAGTAGACAAGAAATTGAAACCGGAAATCGACTGAATGGCAGCGCTAACCCCAAGTCTTACTGCAATTGTCTCACCTTCATTATTGGAAAGTTTGACTGTACATCCACCTAGCCACTTTAGTTTGGGAATGGAGACATTTACCGATTCTTACCTGAAATCTATGGAAGCAAACTTTCCTGCTGAAGATGTCGATAAACTCCGTGCACAACAGACAACTGATTCTATCTCGCTCTGCCTACCAATTTATCCCGAACACATGCATTTCAAACGACCCCCACCCACAAGAGATAGAGCCACCACCCAAGAAGCAGAAAATGCTTCCAGATGTTAAGCAGCAAGGAACTAGGGAGCCTATGGAAGCTCAATGTTCCAAGGAACACCAAAATGTGCACTAAATGTGCTCTGGACAACTTTTATGCCTGGCTAAGTCACAGAAATAGCAATGCAGAGTCTGATAGTGACTAGTGTCCAGAAACCCTTTTGGAAGACATGGACTCCGCTCAACTGAATAAATGGTTAGCAGTCTATATTGCTGAAGCTAAAAGAGTCAATGGTGAATCATACCCCCATCTACTCTTCAGTCTTTGCTGTCTGGTCTTCTACAACATATGACGTCCACTGATGACACATGAACTCCCAAAATCTTTGTAAAACATGATCCATCATTCAGAGAGCTCCACTTCACAATGGATTCATTGTACAGAAAGTTAAGGCCAGAAGATGTCAGAGCAGAAAAGCACTCAGCAGAGCCATTTATGATCGATGGTGAAAACAAGCTTTGGTCACTGGAAGTAATGGGTACCAACTCTCCAGTTTCATTGTTGCGAGCTGTATTCTATTACAATGGTGAAAACTTTTGCCTGTATACGGGGTGGTGAAGAACATTGGAATTTGAAGTTATCATAGCTTAGGACAGAAAAATCTACATCTATACAGAAAATTCATCAAAGAACCACCAAGGAGATGTAAGTCAGCTGAAAGTAAAGAATAAATGTGTTGAAATACTGGAAAACGAGGAAGCTGGAGATTGCTGCCACTGCAAGCTACTGAATATGCATATCAGCAAATTACCAGAGGAAGCCAAAGCTAAGGATTTACTTTTGTCTGTCCATTGGAGGAAGTGAAGTTGGATTCCACCAAACCATGGTACTATTGTACTCCTATTGGACGCAACAAACTGTCTAAGATGGTAGCAGGTATGTGCAAGCTTGCAAGCATTCCAGGACACCTCTCAAATCATAGTCTCAGAGCTACAGGAGCAACACAGCAAGTTAACATAAACTACAACCAGGGACCATCCACACCAACATATTTCAGTTCTCAATAGATACATCCATAGCTTGGAGCAGACTAAGTGTTATTATTACTGTTCCCACACTGAACTGCATCGAGGGTGTGGCCTATGAGTTACCGTATATATTCTAATATAAGCACCGCTAAAAAATAATTACAGCTCGCAGGGGCGCCTCCAATTAGAACCAAAAAATTTGCGAGCAGGTCAAAGGTGCCTAAATTCTGCCACTCTCGAAGTTTTGCCATAGCACAAATGCAACTACTCACCAGCATTATTTAGTGGCAATAACTGTGTCAGTAGTAAAAACAGCATAAATATGGTTCTAGTTTCACTCTTCATGGTTCTTTTTAGAAGTTTCGATTGCCGCCAGTGTTCGATATTAGCCATCCCATTGGTTGTTTCCAACTCCAGCAAGACAGTCAAAGAGTACGTAAGCGTCTGTATAAATATAGCTCAGTTCGTCATCTAAACAGCTAGCATAGCAGCTAGCTCAACAGTATCACACTTGGCGATATCTGTTCTAATTAAAATAGGCGCCGCCTAAAAATAATTGACTTCCGTAAAGGCACCTTTAATTAGAACCAAAAAATTGCACAGGGCTCAAAGGGCACCTAAATTAGGGTGGCACCTATATTAGAACAGTATTAGGTTCAAAGTTTGTTCCACTTGCATCTGTGCATGTGCATATTAGCTAACAGACCACCAACAAGCTTCAGAATATTTTCTATGTGTACATAGATACTATAAACTTTGTCCTTAACAGTCTCCCTTAATCAAATCTACTTCATGTTGGCCACATTATCTCATAATTGTAACATCAGACATACTTGTTAACCTTAATTTTACCTTTCGAAGACAACTACCTATCACTGTGTTAGTTTTTGCAAAATGTGCTTATAAATTTATTGATTTAATTGACCTATATGCTAGAGATGTGGATATTGCTAATTATGAGATAGATCAAATCATGTACCTCTAAACATTTAGGCTACAAATATGGTATTACTTATAGCTAATTAATAAGCTTATATAGACAAACTTAATGTATTCTTTCATGAATGCCTATAGTAACATTAATAGCTACTTACCTGACCAAACCATATGAGATGTTCCTGATCAAGATCAAGGGCAACCGATTCTTTGAGGCATTCACAGGAGAGATCGTCATCGCCGTTTATAACTTTCATCAAATGATCAGCATGAGAATCTTCTAGGTTACAAGTGAAGGCAAGATCAAATGGCTGTTTTCTAGGAAATAGTGGTGTCTTGATCTTAGCATAGGGTTTATACTTCATCTTTGATATTACACTTACGAGTGTTTTCACCATGGTTTGCCGTACCATAGAACATATGTTTGCCAGTGACTGTTTACTCCTTGCACGTGAATGTCGTGATATATGAATTTCCATGTATTGGGGTCTACAAACAAGGACGACAGTATATGCCCGATCAATGCGAAATGATACTTTATTCTTCATTAATTTTTCATTGCACAGTTGCCACTGAGGTGATATATAATCTTGATTAGCTATTAGGTGAGTAACACTTGCACAAAATATGCCAAATGGCACAAATCCACAATCAAAGTGAATCATCAAGGGGCAACTTTGATGCTCAGAAATACTCGCATGAGAAGGTTTAAGTTCTGACTGTGAAGCACATTTGAGGACAGCAGGTATTATAAACCGTTGTTGAAATTGACTGGCTACTGACTCTTGCTGTTCATACTTAATTTCACTCAGTATGTTGTGATGCATAAGCATATCCAAAAGTTGTTCAATAGAAAGATATCCATTACACTGCCGCTTAGTAGTGTCCTTGATGTGCTGCAAGGTGAATTCACCTTTTTCTATAAAGTTATCAACTGCACTTGCCGGTATAGCTCTGTTACTAATTTTGAAAGTGTCAATAATTAATTCACTAACGCTATCAAAAATAATTTGTGGATTACATATAACCACATCTTTCATAGAATTAATATCTGGATAGTGCATCAGGCTGCCAATGTTGTGATGAAAGAACCAAATAGCTTCATGTACTTGACTTTGCATTGATAGACGCTTTGCTATTTCTTTACACTGTGCAAGGCTAACTACAGGTTTGTTCATAAAATGTAGAATTATCCTGAATATGAGCCACGAGACTGGTATGGGAACAGGACGAAAGAATTGGTTTATTACATCCTCAATATTCTTACGAACTATTGACATTTCCAAATCATCGCCATCCATGTTATCAACAGCAAAAAAGAGATCATCATTAGATGTTCTTAAAATCAAATCTTCTTGGTACAGTTTCGTTTTTTTCAGTTTTTCTCGCAGCAATTTATCCATTTCCTTGATATGGGCAGAATCGACCTTGTCCTTGAATGTACCAAAAAGGAATGCACCACTAGATGCATGTGGTCTTGATTCAGATTCGGCAGGCAAGTACGATCCAAAACATGCAATACTTGAAAGTGACTGGTACAGGGTAGTTTCAGTGCAGTATGAACATTCGAGTACCGTTTCCTCTTTATTATTGGCAGAATGAAACCTAACATCATAGTATTTCTTTAACTCTTGATCAAGCCTAAAAAAGATAAAATATAGAGCTGGACCTACTGTGAGGGCTGGAAGCATCTCTAAGAAAGCAGGCTGACCTCCTATATCTACCATATTAATCATTGTTAGTTCTTCTAAATGTTTCTGAATGTCTTCTGAACAATCAGACTGAAGAGCTGCTTTGAGCTCTTTGAATGCATTATAAATCTCCATCTCTTCAGAATAGCTCAAAAAATTTGTAGATGTCTGACTACTTGATTTCACTGGCAATTCATCACTCTTTCTTGTGTTACAACTATCTGTTTCATCAGATGGTGCTAAGCCATCGAATGGGTCAGTGCTAGAACTGCTTGAAGCTATTCCA
This sequence comes from Stappiaceae bacterium, assembly GCA_964291365.2. Lineage (GTDB taxonomy): Bacteria > Pseudomonadota > Alphaproteobacteria > Rhizobiales > Stappiaceae > JBDWFY01. The sequence goes on along the minus strand of OZ220035.1, from coordinate 602,055 downwards.
TTTAATGTAGCTGATTTAGAGGTGAGCAACATAAATATCCGAGCCAGATAGCTAAGTTCCTGTTTACTAACTTGATTGATTTCATCACTTTCACTTAGTGATTTATTTTCAGTCAGTGACCACCATTTTGAGTTGGAAATTGCTGCAGATGCACTAATAAGTTTCTTTATGATCACATCACTTGCTTCAGCAACCCCTGTGCTGACAGATGGCTCATAAAGACTTCTCAGGTTTATAATTTCATGAACTAATCGTCGGCGAGTTGATGTCTTTCCGGAGCGTGGTGGACCAAGAAATAAGAACTTTAGATATCGTAATGTTAGTTCAAATCCGTCTTGAAGAGCTTGCTCGTAAACTTTATAATGCTCCATAATGATAAGTTCTAAACATAGTATATGTGTAAAAGTATAGAATGTAAGATAGTATACATACCACCCCACTTGACACACCCCTCCCGTCCAAAAGTACATACACATGCAGGATATGCTCAAATATAAAGCTTGGTCAGGTCACCAAAACAGAGACAATGATGCTAGTTGTGAATACAAAAAACATTATAGCCTGTAACAAAAGATTTTTAGTATAGCATACAGGAGAAGATAAGAGGGATCATACAGTAGAGCTAATATTTATCTGATTTTTAACCCTCGGTGCATGCACAGCATGTGCTAGAGTTATGGTAGTTTGTGTGTCTGTCTGTCTGTTTGTCTGTGTATTTGTTACCATGCTAGCGGCTATATGCGTCATTTGCATGTCAAGGCAATAGAAATTGGTAGCTGTAAAGCTAAAAATGCCAAAAGTTTCGCATCCCCCTCCAATTCCCTATGGCCAGCTTCGCTGCGGACTACTACTACTTTGTTTTCTAACTGAGCACCCCCCTGATGAAAATTCTGGCTACGCTCCTGTATTCCTAGCCTATTAGTGGTTGCTCTTGTGCAGTAAATGTATAGTTTGATTGGATGAGAGCTCTGCACAGCTAACGAGCGTGGTTTGAGTGGAGTACTGCTTAAAAATTCTTTATGGCTGAATTAATTGGGACACTTCTTTATACTTTTGTGGTACTTTCCATTATTATTAGCAAAGTATATTAATCTATTGCGTGGCATACAGGTACATGGAATTCAGAATTATTGACAATGAACAGACAGCTTTCAACTGAACACTTGCCTTCTTTCTCTTGTTCATCTCTCGTCATTATAGATTCTAACTGTTGTTGTTGTGCTTTTATTTCACTTTGTAGTTGTAGAATTTCCACTTTCCGCTTCTGAATCCATTCTTCAGCACCCTCATCTCCCCTTAATTTATTCTAGAAGAAATTACAGAAACAAAGTCATTAAAATGTACTAACAGCACGAATAGGATCTGGCAAAGCTATGGTACTTATTCAAATAGAAGCCACACCCCGAATAATAGCCAGCCTTGAATAGTAGCCACATCTGGAGCTCACTGAAAACACTAGTAGCTGCATGCGTGCATGAGTGTGGCTACAATTACAAGCCATGCACAATCATTCTTTCAGGACAGAAATATGGCAGAAAACAAAAAGAATTAGTTCTACAGTGACATGGGAGCTTACTTTTCAAACATGTCTCAATTACTGGAAGTATAACATTCGTAAACCATGCAGCCTTTGTGCAATTGTTTGTACGTTGATGGCACCAAGCGATAGCCGCACTACAGTAATAGCATTAATCAACATGATATGGGATATAAGGTGAAGCATGCTTGCCATCCCTAGTTGTCAAGGCTAGGCACGTAAGTGGCTCTGCCTTTTGCATGGTGTCACATAGGTGTGCATAAGTAGACACTTGGGTAGTATCCCCACATTATGGATTGGTTGTGGAAGAAAACTTAACTAACCATTAATTGCACAGCTCTATGAAGGTCATGTTTACTTACCATATCATTGAATCAACAGTTATGCATGGTGCAGTATAGTTCAGCTGCTACATAGATACGAATGGAAGGGTCTGTGGTACTCTAGTACAGTTCGGCTGCTATCAACAGACTTGAGTGAACTTTAAAGCCCCATTTATGTTAGGCTAAGCCTTGAACTATCATGTTTCTACTGGTGTTGGTGTTCCGTGCTTGGTGACTCAATTATCCTGGCAGACTCCTTGAGCACCAGTTTGGGTATAGGGTTGTCTATCACCCTTAAAGCTGGAGGGAAATTATTCAGGGGCTGTGGCTCAGTGGTCAGAGCACCTGCAGCTTAAGCAGGAGGCCCTGGGTTCGATCCCTGGCAGCTATCCTGTTTTTTTTTCTCTTCTAGCTGGCTCACTAATGCAGATGGGATGTAGGATCTGTGGTGTTCTAGTACAGTTTGGCTGCTATCAACACAAATATGAATGGGGTGAAGAATTTACGATGGTCTAGTACACATCAACATGGATATGAATGGAAGAGTCTGTGGTGCTCCAGTATAGTTCGGCTGCTATCAACACAGATATGAGTGAATGTTAAAGCCCCATCCATATTAGGCTAAGCCTTGAACTACCATGTACCTAGTAACTATGCATAAGGCCTTTCATTTCACTTGAAATGCAGTCAGCAGGCAGAATTGATCATAATGTGTAACTGAGACATAACTGTCTTGCGCATGTGCTGAGCACAGCTACTGTACTATTATAGTGCTCTCGATTACTGTATTGAGCGAAGATCTACGTGTAAATCTAGGGAAGTATGACCCGCCTAGTACAACCAGGGAGATATAGCTATTCAAATCCTCCGTATTTTCAGCATTGATTATAGCCAAAGGCCAAATGAGAAACTGACAATTCTGCACAATATGCATCTATACTGGGCTATGACACTGACTGACTTCAGGTCAGGAAGGATTGGTCAAAACTAGCTATGGGTTCGTGAGCAAAAATATGGTGGTCATGAAGGTGTATTGTCAACAATGAGAGCGCAAGGCACTTGTATCTCGTGCTCGAGAGGCTTGCTTAGCAGGCTCGGTGGACTGTTGTCATACTTGTTCGATAGTCCAGTAGCATCAAGGTTCGAGTGGAGCGAGAATACCATCATTGCACATACATAACTTGAGTTTTAGCAGCTATAGTGCTCAGGGGTGTGGCCAATACAATAATAGGTTCAAAGTTCAATCCATTTCACCTGCCCAAGCATATGCACATTGTGTGAATTTGCTACGCAAACTATGGTATGGCTTGATAACAATTGATAACAGAGGTGAGTTAAGGCGATGACAGCAGTCCAAAACCTTACCTAAATGCAGGGAGCTAGGATAATTCCTCAAGAATTGTGCAACTGTAGGATTTGGAAGAACAAGGATAGATGTCTCACTACTCACTCCAGTTGATAATGCCGATACTCCAATAACAGTGTTCAGGATCTTCTTCGAGATCAAAGGACCAGCCAACTTAAGCTATTTCAGGTGGAAGTACAGTTGAAGATGAAACTAGTGGCAAAGCCGACAAGAATGAAGCAACTATTGTGACTTCCACCCCTTCTGGATCAGCAAAGGAGGTGTCGCCAGTATCTGGAGCCTAGAGTTCAACTGGAGACAGCAAAAAGCACAGTGGTAATGAGTCACTCATGTCTAAGCATCTTGTAGACCCCACTGCTGCAACTCCATCTGGTCCAAAAAAGCCTTGACCTCATGCTAGACTGCTGACTAGTGCTGATTCACTGAAAGAGATGGAAGAAAAGGAGTGTAAGAAGGAGGAAATGGAGGAGAAAGAGGCGAAAGAAAGAGCGAGAAGAAAAAAAGAAACAGAGAGAAGAGGAACAGAAGAGAAAGGCAGCAGAGCGGGCCAAGCAAGCTGAGGAAAAGGCAAAAAAGGTGGAGGAGAAAGCCAAAAAGGCTGAAGAGAAAGCTAAAAAAGGCAGCAGCAGCAGAGCGTCCACTAAAAAGGAAGCCTGCTGGGGAATCATCTACAGCAACCCATTCACAGAAGAGTCGAGTTGACAATATGTCAGGTGGTGAAATCAACCCCAATATTTGCTGTACATGCTTTGTTCACTATGACCAAGATGAAACAAATGCTGACTGGGTCTCTTGTGCTTGTGGCACATGGCTGCATGAAGACTGTGTGGTTGATGTTACTATAGATGATGAAGGAAAGGAGCATTTGTGCCTATATTGCTTAAATCTTCTCACATCGTGATTTAATTTCAATTTCTGTTACACTTTTTGCATAGTTGTGCACACATTTTTGTATTTAACAGTACTGAATAATGATCTCTATGCGTTTCTATAGTGCCTATTGAACTCTGGATTATGACTGAACCTACGATGTAATAGTGTGGGTGGGGAAGTCTGAATGGTTGATAATTGATTTCCCTATGTGTATGCAAAGTATGTAGGTGGGTGATAATCAGTCACAAGATCGATAACTAGTTCGCCAGCTTCCTGATGTCCAGTGCTGGTGCTCGCATATAGAATGGAGTTTCGGAATGGGACCATCACCAGTACCTCATCTAGGATGCCATTGCTATTGCATATACAGATCGGGATGAGGACCTGTGAGCTCTAGCACTGGGACGTCGGGGACAAAAGTTGAGCGGTAATTGGTTGCTTACACTACGTAGAGGTTCAGAGTTCAAGTTCTATTCAAATACAATGTTACATCACCCCCTCCTTTCGAAGGATCTCACCCCGAGATCACATAAAGCGGGACAGTGGCAGATGTTTCCTCGACAGATATCGCCTGGGGGCTTGAGGTGCCCTGGGAGATGGCTCTGGAGAAGTCTCTTCAGAATGGTTAGGTGGTTCCTCCTCTTTATATGGCAGTTCACCTTGAGTGGGGTGAATTGAATCAGCCGTTAGTAGTTTCTGAACCACTTTGGTGGTTGGCCTGATCCTTTCTGGTTCTCCCCGTACCAATAATAACCAGCTGGGAATCCTGGTAGGCAATCACAGACTCGAGATTGATGGATCTGGATCTGGCCATCTTCCGGAAAGTACACTTTCTGAGCCATAACATCTGGCCCAGAAGTAGACAGAACTCGACACGGTCCATGCCAGGGCCTCGACAGCTTACGTTGCTTTCCTGTCTCATCACTTGGAAACCTGACAAGTACCCACTCTCCAAGTCGGTAGCTACGGGGTGTAGTCTTACAATCATTCATACTGAGCCTTGTATCTTGCCTGAGCCTTCTGAACCTTCCAGTGGACTCATGAGGAGTGTTGCGATAGGCCCAAAGTAAACCTGGCAAGTACTGGTCCCACTGCTTGCCGAACTGCATCACATGCTTACGGATCATTGCCTTCAGTGTTCAGTTGAAGCACTCAACCATTCCATCGCACTGCAGATGATACGCAGTGGTGTTGAGCTTCTTGATACCTAGCAACTTACAGACATCAAGCATCAAGTGCGAGAGAAGGTTAGTTCCCCTGTCTGAGTGGAGCGCATCGGGTACATTGAAGAACAGGACTACCTGCTCGGTCAGCAGTTTCACAATCCTAGTAGTCAGCTGGTCAGGGGCTGGAAACACTAGGGGCCATTTAGTTTCAAAGTCTTGGAAGACAATCACATACTTGTTACCTTTACTGGTCTTTGGCAGCTCCATGACATCGACACCAACTATTTGGAATGGCCATTGAACTGATATTGGACACAGGGGTGGTTTGTTCTGTCGCCCAACTCCAGATACGATGGCACACTCTGGACAACTTTTGCAGAATTTTACAGTGTCACAGCACATGTGCTCCCACCACCAATGCTGAGCTAGAGCGTTATACGTCCGCTTTCCAGAAAGGTGTCCTCCAGTCAATCCACAGTGTCCCTCCTGAAGGATCTGCTGTTGCAACTGTTGCGGTACGACAACTTGCTTGTGATTGTTGCACTTGCTGTCAACATAGTAAAGAATATCATCAAGCATTGTAAAGTGAACACTTCGAGAGGCTACTTTCCGACTTTTGTTCTTGTCTTCTGTCAATTTCCCATGTTCTAGGTAGAGGGACATGTCTCGAATCCAAGAGTCTTTCTGTTGCTGCTCAGTAAAGGAGTCTTCAGCATTCTGAAATGGACTACTCTGCAATAGTGAGGTAACTGTATCAGTGCGAACACTAGCCACCTTCGCCTCGGCTTCACCAGTAAGCTATGGGCATCTTGAAAGAGCGTCAGCTCCAACATTCTCCTTGCCAGAGCAGTACACAATCAACACTTGTTTCACTCCTTGGCCATATACTCATGTACACCATCGAGCATGCTTCCCAGTAGGGTTGGGAGTCTCTAGTACTGCTTTCACAGCAGAATGATCTGTGTACACTGTGACTCAGTGTCCGTACCAATACGAGTGGAAATGGGATACAGCCCACACAACCGCTAAAGTTTCAAGTTCGGTTATGGAGTAATTCTTCTCAGATTGTGAGAGAGCGCGACCAGCAAAGGCTACAGGATGCAACTTTCCATCATCCTGTTTCTGAGAAAGTATAGCTCCTACTCCCTTAATGCTTGCGTCAGTCTCAAGGACAAAGTCTTTGTCGAAAGACGGGTATGCTAGTACAGGTGCCTCTGTGAGCTTTTGTTTAAGAGGGTCAAATGCATGTTGACAATCATGAGACCGCACAAACTTGCGCATGAGGTGTAGTGGCTCAGCTACATTGGCAAACTTAGGAATAAACTTCCTATAATAAAATGCCAGACCCAAAAATTGTTTAAGCTCTCGGACATTGCTAGGGGTTTGAAATTCCTGCACAGCACTCACAAGTCGTGGATTAGGCTTCAGCCCAAATGACGTGATAAGGTACTCAATTTCCTTACAGACAAATCTGCTTTTAACTGACTTCAGTTTGAGATTGGCTTCCGCTAGGCACTGGATCACCAAGCATAGATGCTCAAGATGCTCTTTTAGTGTGTGGGAAAGACAAGTACATCGTCTATGTATACTGACACAAAGTCAGAACCCTCAGCAGGATTAATACATGCTGCATAAGCCTCTGAAACACAGAAGGGGCATTACAAAGCCCAAAGGGCATAACCCTAAACTCAAAGAGGCCTTGGGGGGTCACAAATGCAGTCTTTTCCTGGGAATCAGGATGTACCCAAATCTGCCAAAACCCGGAAGCCAAATCTAAGGTAGAGAAATACCTTGACTCACCTAACTGATCAAGTAAGTCGTCAATATCATAGGCGTAGGAACATGTTGAAGGTTGAGGGGGCCATAGTCATATTTGCGCGCGAAGCGCGCGCAAAAAAATTGACCACGCCCACATTTCGTTCAAACCACGCCCATTTTTGCATCAACGATACTGTTAGGACAGACAGGCAAGATTTCTTGGCTGTAGAACGAGCAGTAAGTCAACCAGAGGATAGTTTGTAGCTATTTATTCATGAAAATTTAATGTTTTGCTGAATTATCTGTTGAGAGACTGTATCTTTGGGCTCTCTGGCCCACTAGTCAGTCAGATGGTTGGGGGGGCCAAGGCCCCCATGGCCCCCCCGGTTCCTACGCCTATGAATATGGGGAAGCGGAAAGGTGTCCGGCTTAGTCACTGAATTGAGGCCACGGTAGTCCACACAGAATCAATGCGATCCATCCTTCTTTTGCACCAGGACCACTGGACTTGCCCATGAAGACTGAGACGGTTGAATGACACCATCCCGCTGCATCTTGTCTAGCTGTTTGGCCACTTCTTGTCTTGCTGCAAACGGCATTCTCCGAAGAGGCTGTCTCTTGGAAGGTGAATCACCTGTATCAATTTCCAACTGAATCAAATCAGTCTCTCCACGCTCCCCATCCTCAAGACTGAATGCTTCATTATGATCAGCAAGAAATGCTAGTAACTCCTTCTCTGCTTTAGGGAGCTCAGGCTCACCAATGAATTTCAAAAGTTCTTTCCTTCGCTGCTGGTCCTTTGAAACAGAGACTCTCTTCACCAAAGTATCAGATGAGTGTGTTGGAGCAGAAGTACCACTTATGGCAGGCTCCACCACTACAGCTTCAGCTGCTTTGTCAATAATGGTACCCTCCTCCACAGATCCTATGAATCTCCGAGAGTTGGAGACACACAATGTTGCAAAACCATCTCGATCTGGCTGGAGAAGTGCACCCTCTATTTGTAGTCCTGTAGTCTGCTCAACAGATGGATCATAGTCTAGCAGGAGAGGACCCTTCGCTGGGTAGGCTCCTTCAACTTGAACAGGTACTAGTGCACACTGGCCAGCGGGGACAGACACTGACTGCAGTAGGCAGACTCTGATGGTAGGAACAACAGCTTCTTCCGACTCTGCTGCTGAGGCAGGTGCCTGTAACTCTACGTCAGGATGATAGTTGACAATTCCGAGCTGATTACACACTCCTTCTGACAGTAGTAAGGGGTCATGCGCATCCATCTTAATGTATACTGGAGTGCACATTGTCTTGTTTCCAAAGGTGATATCAAGATCCATCCGTCCATCTAACTTGAAATGCTTCTGGCTGTAAGTGCGGGGTACCTTATTTGCTGGCTGAGTCTTTCTTCTTCAGCCTGGTGGCAGCTGCAATCTTTGCAAACAAGGCTCCATTCACCATCGTTATGTCAGCCCCTGTATCAACCACTCCAGCAGCAGAGACTCCCTTGATTAAGACGTTGGCATATCTGGGTTTACTGCCATGGTCACTCACTCTGATCTGGCATACTCCATCACTGTCGGAATCAGATGAATAAAGCAATGAGAGAGGGTCCGAAAGTTGCTGCACAGACTCCTCCTCAGCAGTCTCACTGCTCACCAATTTAACTCCTTTGTTACTGCTTGCTGGCTGACCACTACTCTCTTTTTTCTTCTTTTTACAGTCATGTGCAAAGTGACCAGTGTCTCTGCAATTATAGCAAGATTTGGGATTATAGGCTGGACTTGACGTAGCTTGTTTATCTTGTGGCCTTGTGGTACTGGGTTTCTTAGTGGGTGAGGGTGAGGTGGCAGTCTGCTTTGGTAACCTTGACATTTCCTCAACTCAGCTAGTCTTTTCTCTTCATTCCTAGCCGGCTCCTTCTAGTTTTGTGCACCTGAGACAGCCAGTGCTCTCATCAACTCGAACCGCAACCCCTCTTGTAGTTGACCATGTAACAACGTATCTCGGATGTCCGTGGCCATAGCATCCCTACCATAAGCAATGCAGAATGTGTGTTCCAGTCGTTTGATGAAATCGGATACAGCTTCTCCTTCCTTCTGCAATGTGTGGTGGAAATCTTGGGCCGCTAACATCTTGCTTCCTGAGTCTAGCCTCCAGCAGAGAGAAGCAATGGCTGTATCAAGGTTATCTTTCTCCTTCTGATCAAGGAGGCTCCACTCTTGCAAGGCTCTTCCTCTGAGATACCCTGCAAGCTGTATTAAGTGCTCTTGCTGAGTCCAGCCATTCCAGGTTGCTGCTCTCTGTAAGCCCAGCAATCAATCATCCAAGAGAATCTCTGGATTCTCACCTGTAAACACATCCACAGGTGGTGCCTTCCCCCTGCAAGGTCGGACTGGGGGCAACGTCTCTTTAGGCATGAGACATGGGGACTCAGACACTCGTCCATGCTCATCCGAGGCCACTCCTCCGTGGCTACCTTTCAAATACTCTATCTCTTCATTCTTAGTGGCAAGTATCTCATCAACTGATCACAGTTCTTGTACCACATCTCTTTCACTTTCTTTCTTTTCTTCTCTAGCTGGGACGTAAGCACGCTCACTTCATCCTGCACTGTCTTACTCAGGCTCTGAGCTTCTTGGAGAGCCAATTGCAACTGAACAACTTCTTCCTCTTCATTCCATTCGCTTCTTTCTGGGCTAGATTCTCTCCCATGCTCATGCTCATCCTCCTCTGGTGCAACATCTAGAAAAACACTATCAACATCTTGCAGCTGCAAGTGAGCACCCTCAGCTTCAGGAATTAACACCTGCACGTGTCTGGGATCCTTCCCCATGTCTGCTAATCTTCCTTCAATCATCTGCCGTACCTCATCAGCAGAACCAGTGGTAGACAGGGTCATCGATGCTGCTACAGGATTTTTCTGACTTCTTGCACACCTTTCAGAAGCAATCCGTAAACCGTCGACGTCCGACGTCGGAAGCGCACGGTTGATCATGCACCAGCGGCGCGCGCATAGATCCTACGACGACCCCGTACCCACGCTTCCATTCAAAATTGTTTCTACTAGTCTAGTTGAGTTAGGTGAAAGTTGATCCTACCATGGCCGATGGATACGGCGATCCATACTGGTCCGGTGGATTCTATGGACCCCCTTTCCCTTACGGAACGCCACAGAGTGCATTCCCTTCGTATGGCGCAGCCGGGCAACAGCAAACAGCAACCCCCACTACATACACGACACCGGCTACTTCACATTCATCTAGCTCTAATGCTACGTCCACAGCAACACCACACGTGATCGTTGATTCTGAAGATGAGGGAAGTGATCACATCGTAGATTCTGAGGATGGACAGGTCAGTTGTATTTCTTGAGCGGGATGGGCATTAATTAGATAGCGTATACCACTACTATCAACATCCAAAAGGCATAGCCCTCCCCAAATTCACTCTAATGTATTGCCTGTATAGCATGGTCTAGGGAATAAATCCCCCTTACATTGGTATGGTCACCCTTTGTATAAACCTCAGTGTCTACGTGGACAAACACATTAATAGTTTATTATGCATCTGGTTTCACACTCTACACCCATGAACACACTAATAGGAGTATTCTTACAGAGTAAAGATAATCAATCCCAACAAAAAGAGTGACTACATAACAAGGGAACTGCACCACTTTCGTGGAAAATTTGTTTCTGTTTCAAACATGAAGGAGGTCCTCATGAATGAATTCGATACCCAGGTTCCCAACACACCCACTTAACAAGTAGGATATTTTTTTGGTAAACAATCATCTAAACATTGGCTGGTGTCTCAGGATGATCTGAATTTGATGTACAAAAGTATTAAAAAGGGGAGTATACTTTTGTGGTGTGACAGGCGATCATGCCAGTTGCATTCATCTGAGCCACGAAAAGGGCAAAAACGGAAGCTGCAGGATGACCCTGAGCCTCCCCAACAATCATCTAAGTCGCACGTGTCGGAAGTTGATGACATTGTAGCAGATTTGAGAAAAAGACATGGCACTACATATTCCTTGCCTAAACTTCGTCTGTGGGCATGTGTAATCACAACTGGCAATTGGGATGACTGAGATAAGCACCCACCGCTTCCAGCATTTGATGACAATGAACCTAAGAAACTAAAAAAAGAAGCACTGAGTGATGTGATTGCCAACTCTGTCGTGAAAGCTATGACCACATCTCAACAAGTGGTTTCCCCCGAGACACCCACCAAATCTAGCGAAACACCAAATCAATCTAGTAAGCCAATTGGCCTCTCTCCAGGGAGGGTGACTGAGCTCCGCATCAAGAAGCTGCAAGAGCTAAGAGAGCTGCAACAGCTTCTTGAACAGAATGTGCTGACAGATGCAGAATTTGAAGAACAAAAAATGCTGGTACTGAATGCTTTGAGGAAGCTCACTCGCTGAATTAAACAATGAAGAACAACACAAACAATCACATACACAACGCTCTATTGAATAGTAGACAAACAATCTGTAATAATTATTGTTGTATTAATAATAATTAATGATTATAAATTTTACAGTGGCCAATCCAGTTTTGGTAGTCGGCACTAGTAATTTTGCAGAAGGCTGTCAGTTGTGTCGTACTAGTATGGCTTTGCTAAATCTAATTAGTTATTATTTTAATTAAGGTTCTTTTCGTTGAATCTAATTAGTTTTGGTTTTTAATAAAGAGAAGTGGATTATTTTACTTAGTTTTAGTAATTAAAACTAATTGGATATATGGTCTACTAACGGTTGTTTTAGTTTAGTTAACTAACTAAAATGAGCTGATTTGTGCCATTTTCTTTTTAGTTTAGTGTATGATATGGTTTGATGCAAGTTTGCTAGTTATAGTTTTTAATTATGAAAGGCATAGTACACTTACCTAGTTTTAGTAATTGTAATTAAGCCATAAATTGGGCAAAACTAAGGGGGTTTAAGTATTAGTTTTGATTAACTAGTACAACACTAGCTGTCAGTACAATATCCTCCAATTCCAAGTGTTCCATGTTGGGATCCGTTTCATATGATTTGATTAATAGCTTCACCTTGGAAAAAGCTTCCTCGATTGGATTGTAATCGGGTGAATATGGAGGTAAAAACAAAACTAATGCTCCAGCATCCTGTATCATCTGAACTATGCCATCCACATGATGAATGGAGGCATTATCCATGATAACCACACTATGTGGATTAACTCCATCAAAGGGCAATACATGTGGCATCAAATACTTCTCCAGTACACTAGAAAATGTATCCCCATCTACAGTTCCACGAATAATCTTACAATCGAGTATACCCTGAGCACTCATAAATGCTATTGCATTTAAGTGTGTTCCTCTGACTAATAGCTTATGAACTTTAGCAGGCTTCCCTCTCCAACTATAAACATACCATCTCAAGGCATTTCGCCTATCGCAACCAGTTTCATCGAGAAAAATGAACATTTCAGACTTGTAAACAGACAATTCTATAGCATATGATGCACGCTTGAGCTCATCTCTCTGCTTAGCGATCAGCTGCATTTTTTGCCTAGTGAAGCCTTGTGCATGGAAGAATCTACATATAGTAGATTCATCCAAATCAACCTCAAATATGTGCAAAACTTCAGCTTTGATCTCTCGAAGTAGTATACCTGGCCGCTGTATTGCTAGCTGTAGTATAAAGAATTGGACAACCTCTGTAATTTTACGCGGTATGTCCGCTTTATCGTAAGCTTTCTTAGAAACGTTGCCAGAGTCCTGAAACAATTTCACTGTTCTTCTTACTGTGGCCTCATCTACATTGAGGTTGGCAGCAATTTGCGCATAGGAGAGTCTCAATCCTTCAAACTGGTACACCATGCACCAGCGTAGATCTTCAGAGTAAGCACTAGATCGCTTTGGCTCACAGCTGGTTGCCATCATTAGCTAGCTAGCTGGGCTGGTTCCCACGCGCGGGCTAGGGATCGGCTCTTATTCTATTATACGCACACTTCCATAGGACCGTTCCGATCGTGCATGCGCATAGCATTTAGTCCGCACGGTTGGCCGGCCAATGCCTGAGTTCGACGTTGCGGTTTCCGTGTTCCGACGGTTTACGCTTTACACGTACGCTTTTCAAACTTCGGATGGCAAGAAGTACGCAAATTCCTGTATCTGCTTCACATGCAGTACCTAGGCCCTTCAACCATTTCGAGTTCAGTGGGAGTGGCTTCATCACTCTGGGTGTGGCTTTGCTGGACTCGGCCCCATGACTTGGCCCATCCACCATGCACGTGCGTCTCAGGGGGTCCACCCTCATCTGTCATGTCTCGTGTTCTTCCGAGAATTCCTGGCTCTTCTGGGTTCCTTCAAACTACTTACTCGTGTCTACCCTTGGGATTATTTACTCACAGGCCCTCTAGCCTTAGCCGGGCCGTTTCACCCCAACTATTAGCATGACTGACTATCGGCTTCGCAAACAGCCGCTCTACAACTAGTCTCGACCCTTCTCTGGCCAATTTGTCGAAAGAACCGTTTACAGGAGGCTTTTGACACGTTTTGTGCCCTGACTCGTCACACTAGTCCTGATTGCAATGTGTCTTGGTGATCTCCTCCACTGTAACGTGCTTTCTTCACCCACGGCCACACTGAGCATTCAATTCTATTATACGCATGCACAGTCCACAATACATACACAATACGTAATATAGTAAGGTACATAGAGGTTCAGAGTTCAAGTTCTGTTCAAATACAGTGTTATAAGTGCATGCACAAACAGTGGTTAACAGGCCCCCAAGAGAGCCTGGGTACGAGCCTACTCCCTTTACTGCAGAGCTTTGCATGTGCATGTTCTTGATACTTATCATGATAGTAGTACTAAATTTGACAAAAGTGATTGTAAACACCAATTCACAAAATTGTGATGTAGTAGGGATTGAAGTGCCAAAAAGTTTGTAAACAAGGACAGTGAGTACTAGGACAAGGCAAACAACATCCCTACATCGTTTTCAAGCAACGACATTTCTACGAAAGGCTCAATATTATATTGTTATTATGCCTTGTCCTAGCACTAATGGTCCTTGTTTGCAAACCTTTAGGTACTTCCATCCCTATTTACATTAGATGTTTTACTAGGTAAAACAATGTTAATCCTGGAGCTGCCAGCATAGAAGCGGTGATAGGGCTGGGCGCATGCGCATTTCACGGTGCATACTGATGGCACGTGATAGCGTTAGCTGCCACGCTGGGTTGTTGGCTGCCCGAATTGGCTGTATACAGAAGCAGCATTGGATTTGCAACTTCAAGTACTTGAGCATATACCCAAGATCTAAAGATGTCGCAGGATGACTCGGGTGCCAACCCTCGTGGCCGTGATGACCCGACAGATGGAGCCGAGCAGCCAAGGAGAACTGAGTCAGTGTCCATGGACCAGCTGCAATCCATGATTACGAGCTCAATTCAGGCCGCGCTGCCTTCCCTCGAAAATGCGATCGCGGGAAAAGTGGCTCAATCCCTGCAGGCTCAAGGTAAGCCGTTATATATATATATATATATATATAACTGGCTAAGCAAGATGTAAATTTAATAATTAGGCCATTTAATTGCACGCCAACCGGGGTTACTAATTGGCGCCATTGCTAGTACGCACGCGCCAATCACGTGCTGGCCAAGTAATTTCAATAGCCTCGTACCCACGAGGCTAGGCTCATAGCTTGCGCTCTACCATATTTGCCATGAACGGGGCCCATGGCTTAGCAACAGCACTGCTGGGGCTATGCTAGAGAGCAATACCAATTGTCATTCATATTCCACAGGGGCCCAGCAAACACACAGCACTCCAGAGACCTCGCTTGCTCAGATACCTGACCCCCGTACCCTAGCTGGCATGCAAACCATTACTGCTTCTCGTGCAGGAGACCCCCCACCGCTGGTCCCCCTTAACACCCCTTTGGCAAGCCTCAGTGCCCCTCAAAGTACGCACTCAACAGAGGCTATCAGTGTAGGCCCCTGCTCTCCCCCGGTACCTAAAAAATTGGCGGAACGGATCTGGAGGAAGGAATTTATTGACTTTCGAGACTTGCTCCCATCACAGCTAGGTGCTCCTGAGCCTACCGTCTTTGATCTCTTTGGAAAGACGGATAAAGCACGCCCCAAAAAATACATATCATCAATTCAGGAATGGGTGATGTGCTTTAACACTTTCTCCACCATTGTCCTTATGCGTGAGCCAGAGCGCACGGCTGATCTTCTCGCATATTGCTCAACCATCATCAAAGCGAGCATGGATTATGATGATATGCCATGGCTTGACTACGACACGCACTTCCGCCGACAAGCTGCGACGAAACCCAATGAGCCATGGGCCCACCTCGATGCAGCTTTATGGACAATATACTTCACACGGGCAAAAGCGAAAAACACGCATGCAGAAGACGACACTAGCCAAAAAAGGGCAGATGCTGGCGGGAAGAGTGCTAGGTCTACGGACAAACCGCGGGCTAACCCATACACCACCATTCCAATCTGCAGAAAATGGAATTCGTTAGATGGATGCAACCTTCAGTTTTGTAGGTACCAACACTGCTGTTCAAAGTGCAACTCTACGTTGCACAAAGCGTTTAACTGCCAAACCAACCAGCAAAGGCAAGTTGGAGGGGGACTACCCTTTCGGCCTGATGCTGCAAGGCGATAGGATACATCAGCTACCTCACACCCATGCACATCACCATCCCTCAGATTCATGCTGTTCTTTACAACCCTCTCCCTATAGGACCCGATTACAATCACCTTTATTGGCACAAGATAATTTGCTACAAATATCGTATAAAGATTGGTATATCTATCTAAAAGAGCAAAACAATAATTCTCAGCTTTACCCTTACACCCAACACTTGCTACAATTAGAATCACACACAGATGCAGAACCAATCCCATTGCCACCCTCTGCCCTCAACATCATTACCCCCCTCGTTTATCATCAATGGGAGAAGGCCCTGGTATTGCACCCTGACAGACAATTTGTACAATACTTACTATCAGGTATTAAAAACGGCTTCCACATTGGCGTCAACAGACTCCACACCTGTAAACGGGCAAAAGGAAACATGCACTCTGCTCTATTATATCCTACCCCAGTAGAAGACTACCTGCGCGCAGAACTACAAGCCGGCCGGATCATTGGTCCAATCCCCGATAACTCGCTCATTCAGATCAGTAGATTTGGGGTTATCCCCAAATCTGGGCAGCCTGGAAAATGGCGCTTGATACTTGATCTCTCCAGCCCACACGGGAGTAGCGTCAATGATGCCATACAAAAAGACGTGTGTTCACTCACATACGCAACAGTAGATCAGGCTGTCAGGCGAATCTTACACCTTGGTCAAGGCACATTATTGGCCAAAATCGACATCCAACACGCTTTTCGAAACATCCCGATTCACCCAGCGGACAGAAAGTTCCTTGGAATGTCATGGAATGGATGCGTATATGTGGACACAGTTCTCCCGTTCGGCTTACGATCAGCGCCAAAAATATTCAACGCAATTGCTGATGCATTAGAATGGATATTATCCAGTGAAGGGGTTACAGATCTCCTGCACTACCTAGATGATTTTTTATTCCTAGGGTCACCCGCATCACAAGAGTGCTCTAACAATCTGCAAATCACCAAATCTAGCTGCAATACACTGGGACTTCCCCTCAAGCATGAGAAAGTCGAGGGGCCCACTACAATGCTTGTCTTTCTGGGAATACTCCTGGACACTGTGGCAATGGAGATGCGTCTCCCGGACGGAAAATTGGCAGAATTGCATCAACTCATAGCCAACTGGTCTTCCAAACGTGCGGGGAAAAAGCGTGAACTCCTCTCCTTAATCGGGAAGCTATCACATGCAGCTAAAATCGTGGTCCCAGGCCGAATTTTCCTTCGTCGAATGATCGACACAGCTAACAAAGCCAAGCAACTAGATCACTGGATACATCTTACAGCTGACTTCAAATCCGACCTAGCATGGTGGCACACTTTTTTGGAGTTCTGGAATGGCAAGTCCATGATGCGTGTAGTCACACCTATACAGCCCCCGGCCTTCACAATCACTACAGATGCTTCAGGTAGCTGGGGTTGTGGGGCATACTGGCTTGAAGCACACAAATGGCTGCAACGCCCTTGGCAAGGATTGTGGGACCACGTACCAATCCACACAAAGGAATTGCTGCCTATACTTCTGGCTGCCGCTACGTGGGGCTCATATTGGCGCAACTCCCAAATCCTGTTCAAATGTGATAACATGGCAGTAGTAAACATCTTGGCTAGTTCTACCAGTCGGGACCCCCTGGTAATGCACCTCTTGCGTACACTACACTTCATTGCGGCATTCTATAACTTGCACTTAATTGCCGAACATATCGCTGGTAGCAATAACTCCATTGCTGATGCTATTTCTCGTAATCTCCCACAGGTTTTGTTCTCCCAGGTGCCGCAGGCCGACCCCCAGCCCACCCCAATCCCGGAGCCGCTATGGGATATACTAGTGATTCGACAACCCGACTGGCGGTCGGACATCTGGCGAACATCGCTAATAGCCTCATTGACAACAGCCTCGCCCCAAATTCCAGAAAAACCTACTCTTCCGCTCAAGCAAGGTACCTGAACTTCTGTTCACGCATGCATCTCAACCCACTTCCAGCGAACCAACAGCAGCTGATACTCTTTGCAGCGGACCTCTCCCAGACTATAGCATATACGTCCATGAGGACGTACCTCTCTGCAGTCCGGCACCTTCACATTTCCGAAGGATATGAGGACCCACTACGTGGTTCAATGCAACTGGACCTCCTCATGAAGGGTGCTCGTAGAACAAAACCCACTCGTAAGGATCATCGGCTACCAATTACCCCGCTTATTCTGAGCCGCATCTATGAGGTTTTAAACCAGCATCCTAACAGTTATGAGAATAAACTCCTCTGGGCAGCTTGTTGCCTTGGGTTTTTCGCCTTTCTCCGCTCCGGTGAATTCACTCTGAAACAAGGGGAACGCTTTGACCCCTCTTGGCACCTGTCAGTCAATGACGTGGCAACTGACAACTTGTCTAAGCCAACCAGACTGCAAATTCACATTAAGGGGTCAAGAACAGACCAGTGGAGGCAAGGGGCATACCTTGTAGTTGGGCATACCAACTCCCATATCTGCCCAGTGAAGGCGGTGTTAGCCTACATCGCAGTCAGAGGATTTAAAGAAGGACCCCTCTTTACTGATAGAAAAGGCTCACCCTTTACCCAGCAAGCACTAATCTCATCCCTTCGGACTACCCTAACAAAAGCAGGCATTGATTGCACCCACTATTCAGGCCACTCCTTCCGTATAGGTGCGGCTACAACTGCCTCAGCCAAAGGAGTCCCGGAAGCCACGATACAAATACTCGGGAGATGGAGTAGTGACTCGTACAAACGGTACATTCGGCTACCTCATAGCGAACTGGCCAGCATTTCATCCCAGCTCATTCAAGAGTGACTCACGACTGAAGGCAGCAATAGGGCAATTATTGGTTGGAATAATGTAGTTGTACATACTCATAATACCTTGCTATACAATTATGTTCCTATTCAAAATCTATTATTATTATTTACTATGATTTGGGTATACTGTGATTTGGGGAAAGATCACCTAGGGTGATAGTGTTTATTTGGGGTATTCCCCATCATCACAGGAGTATTGAAAATGGCAATAATTATTGTACCAGCAATTTGCAAATGGGTAAACCCCCTGCAACAGCCAGCCACCTAATTAAAGGGGAACACACCTGATTAAAAGGGATTTCCCCTGCAACAGCATATGCACTTGCAGCAATGTCAACTTGATGATAAAAGGGTATTTAATGAGGCAAGAAATAGTGAAATTGCAAGCAAATTACTCATTACCATAGCAACAGCATGCATGCATGCATACACGCTCCACTGCCATCAGTTGGTAACTAGTAGTAGGGAGAGAATGTACTGGCATATATCTCCCTAGCAGCAGCAGCAGCAGCAGCAGCAGCAGCAGCAATAGCAGCGGCAGCAGCAACAGCAGCAGCAGCAGCAGCAGCAGCGTGCAAGCAGAGTGGGAGGGCCTGTCCCTCCCACTGCAGCAAAAGCCCAGCCCTATCACCATTTACCAAATACAACCAATCGATATACAGATTGGTGTTGCACTCAATAATTACGAACAGGAGTTAAACTAATTTTATGAATTACTTTTTACACTTGTACTGTATAGCCTTTGTATTACAGAAATATTCGATGGAATAAATTTTGGCCAATGTGGTAAAGGTCGCCACATCCTCTATGTAATCATTAACACAGGACAAAAATTTTACCAACAATAGCAAATAGCAAAATTGGTGATCCGGTTATATGGTATTATATTATTAGGATAGGGTAATCACTTAGCACATTAGCAGTTGGTCATTGAACAATTTCCAACAAATTTCCTATTTGTGTAACCACAGCTGTATTTGGTCAGTCAATAGATGTCAGAACATGAAAGCTTGCTCAGTTGTAGCTGGCCCAAGCCTATTTCCTGACACAAACATTATTCACACTGTGTGCCCAGTCTTGTAGCACTGGTGCTAACCAGGCAATGGTGGTTTGCTGCTGGGTAAGATGTTCTGGCTTAGAATACCTCAGGGCCACCACACAGTTCATTGTGCTTTCATTTGAGGTCATTGTAAATCAGTTTTTTTGGGGAGTCAGACTTGTACATAATACTGTACAGCTGAAAATTTGAAGGGTAAATATTTCGTAGCTTTGCCAAAGTCTACTCAGAAATAATTTTTTTTTATTTTTTATGATCAAGCTGCCAGCCATGCATTACATCTGTTGTGAACTTGAAATTTTGCAAGAGAATTTTTATGCATTCATGCTCCAACCCTCCAAATCCGTGAAAATTTTCAACCTCAAAAATTTTAGGCCGTTAAGGTACACATTTATAAATATGCCCCCTTTTCTGTATGCTAGCATTGGGCAAAACAGGGGAGGGGCTTATTTGCAGGATTATATTTCTACGTAATGACCATTACCAATCAATTAATGCCATGTGTTTCACAGGCTGCTTGATGGTTAAAACTCAAGAAAAAATATTTAATAGCTAGTGTATTGACTACAGCTACTGTTTTTATAGGCTTAAGCATTCAACGTTTTATTGCCAGAGAAGGGGGCTTATTCGCGAGACAAACATACCTATGTAGGAACTTTGCAAAAATTGTAGGGAGGGCGTATAACATGAGAGGGTGTATTTACAATATTATTAATGATACCTTGTAATAACTTACTATTTCAAAAGCTCTCTGCCAAGCTTCAGCATTTGCTTTGTCCTGAAAGTATAGTATACAGTGTAAGTAGATGGTAATTTTCTAATTGACTGTCACATGGATTATTTACACAAATTTGCTAAAATTTATGGGAACTAGTACATCTTCTCAATAGCATACCTCCATTCTTTAATACCCACGAAATCAAATGGTGGACTATGGTGTATTATGATTGTGATATCATGCATTTACTATTATGTCATCTGTTTTGTGTATGTGACTTATGGTCTACTGCGCATGCATTGTTTCAGTTGTGTCTCATGTCTTGCATGGGTGAGATCTAGATCTCTTGTTGACAATAAAACTTTATCTAAATCAGCCAAGTCACGATAGAACTGACAACAAGGATGTCACAATACAGCAAGATAACCACCTATCAAGCAGAAGAAGAGTTGATATCAGCTTACCTTGAACGTGTTGAGCTCTATTTTCAGGTGAACGATATGAAGAAGCCAAGCAAGTGTCAATATTATTGAGTAGCATTGGGGAAAAAAACGTATGAACTACTCCAAAGCTTGACAGCACCGAAGGCCCCAAAAGAAAAATCGCTCAAGGACCTGAAAACTATCCTGAAAAGTTATTTCGAACCAGCGCTTATCATGATAGCTGAATGGTACCGGTTTCACTGCAGAGAGCAAGCTGTGTGAGAAAGCATAGCCAAGTGCGTGGTGGAGTTGAGGAGGCTGATAGCTCATTGCAAGTTTGAGAACACTGTTGAATATTTGGAGGAGTCTCTGCATGATCGCTTTGTTTGTGGATTGCGAACAGAAAGTATGAGGAAATGGTTGCTAACAGAAAAGAATCTCACTTTCACAATGGCACTAGAGATTGCCCAGAACATAGTGACTGCCTTGAAAGATGCACAGCAGCTGAAAGGGGAGGCATCTGGAGCTGCACACAGTGGCAAGGAGGAGCACTCCTCATAACCCATCCATGAATGGATTGGCTGAGCAATTTGTTTAGACTTTTAAGGGAGCTATGTTGAGGGATTTTGGATCAAGACCAACTCACCATCAGTTACCAAATTTTCTACTGGTCTTTTGAAGTTCATCTCACTCTACTACCAATCGTACTCCAAGTGAATTATATCTGAAACAGCAGCTACGTACAGGAATGGACTTACTGAGACCTGACAGTTGAGTTCAAACAAGGGTGAGTGAGAAACAAGGATCACAGACTGGACCATGATCGTCGTTCCGTCTAGAGAGTGTATCGTGTTGGAGAGACTGTAATGCCAAGAACTACAGAGATGGTCCAAAGTGGATGGAAGAAGTAGTGGTGGAGGGCAAAGGCCCCCTATCTTGTGAGTTGCAAGTTAATCATGATATGTTGTGGAGACGCCATATTGACCAGTGCACAGCAGACTGAGTGACATAGAGGTCACCACTGGTCCAGAGAAGGAAGAGAGAGAGGAAGAGTCAACACCAGAGACAGAGAATGGTGGTGTGCACAGTGACTCACCAGACAATGCTGCTTCACACATGGAGAACAATGCAGAGACTACTGATGAGCCAGAAACTATTGATAACACTGTTAGAAGGTACCCATCTCGGGTCCCCCAAACCCCTCAAAGGTACCAGTGACTGAACTTGATTTTCCTTATATTTATTTTGTATCACCTTTTCTTTAAAGGCATTGTGTCACGATATAAGCGCGGCTAGCGGTGATTGTTACTAAATTTAAATCTAGTATACGGAGAACCGTGGACTAACGTTTACGCACATCGTAATAAAATCGCGCACGTAATAAATTATTGTCGTGCGCTCCTGAACACACAAAATACTGGTACAGGGAGAAAGCAAGGTACACATGCCGCTGCAAGAGTCGATGACCACTTAGACCAGTGCTTCTCTCTGCTTCTTGAACTAACTCTCGTTCAGTGGGATCACAACCGCTGCCTCGTGAGCTAAAGCCTAAAGGTAAGTAAGTACTAACTTGTACACGGTAGATCTAGCTAGATGATGACCACAATGGCCTCAGTGTCCGTTCCCAGATAGACCTCGCATCTTCCGCCACCGGCTGAAGGCCTTCCAGCGCCTCCTTTCTTGGACATTGCTAAAAATTTTTGTGATTGCGTGGTGAACCGCGAACTACAACCGTTGATTGAAAACTCTGGTAGGGATTTCAATCTAGTGGGTGTGGTTACGTCACGTGTGACATTAATTTACTAAAAATAGCCCTTATATCGTGGCACAATGCCTTTAAGTGGGGATGAAATGTGGTGTATTATGATTGTATTGTATCATGCATTTACTATTATGTCATCTGTTTTGTGTACGTGACTTGTGGTCTATTGCACATGCATTGTTTCAGTTGTGCCTCATGTCTCGTATGTGTGAGATCTCTTGTCAACAATAAAACTTTATCTACATGTATCTAAATCAACCAAATCATAACAGGAACTTATTATTCATATCCAGAAGGACACAAATCTTGTGCAGTGTAACTCTTAGCCCAGAGGGCATTTACACATGGAAACACATTGAGTGGATTGGTCAGAATTGGGTGTAAACATGGTGGTCATGGTAACACACTGCCATTGTGTGAAGCAACTCACATCAATATTATGAGACCTGCTAGCAGGCCACCTAGCCTTGGGTGAAGCAAGAGGGCAACGTGGACTGCTTTTTTTTACTGGAACTGTTTTGATAGCCAGTAGTATTGACATTCAAGGGGAGCAAGAATGTTGTTGTCACTCACACAAGCTAGTTCTGAGCTGGCCTAGCTAGGCTATAACTACACTGAGGCAGTGAACAAGGGATGCTCAGGGTTGTCCCCAGCTACAACCGGCTTGTGGTGACTATAACAACACATTTGTCAACTATGAAATTAGTGGTTATGCATATGGCCAAAGTATTGATGTGGACCACATGTGATAATGCTTATCCTGCGTGAATGTGCAAGGGGTACAGTAATCGGTCTATCCGTCTGTTGTTGTTGTCCACAGAAAAACAGAAAATCTCAAGAAGTAGGCATCATGGTGAGCAGTACTTATCATCAAACTGTCAGAAACGTCAAAAAAGCAACTCTTCTTTGCTTCTAGGTGCTAAAACCAAGGGTCACAAACGCTAGAAATCATGCTTTTTGAGCGACCACGCCTATTAACCACACCTAGTACTGCATTATGCATACTTATTATTTCCATTGTGCATGCTCAAGCTCAATATAGGTAAGGGTTGTCAAGTCAAGCTGCTACTAAAGTATAGCGCTATGTGGCTAGTGTGGCTCATGCTCGAGCTTAGTCTGGCTAGCTAGACCCTTGTCCCCTCTCCAGATCACTATTTTGAGTTCTATAGTATGGCTAGGCTATGACACACGGTGGAAATGTCATACAGTGCGCGTAGGGTATGTGCTCAGGAGAGCTCTAGTCTATTTACTATAATTATTGAGGTGAGCCAAAGTGATCCCCACACTGATAACTCATGATCATACGAGAAACTTGCTGTACCAATGTGTGTGTGTGTGTATGATACATGTACATCATCCACATGTTCATTGATATCATACAGTATGCGGCATGCATATTGCAACTCGGGAAAGATCGTCAACAAAGATCATGTTAACTCTAATATTATTATTGTACTAGCTCACCAAAGCAGGAGCCTATGCCAAAACTGAATAGCAGCGTGAACAGCCAGCGAGTTACAGCAGGGAGAGACTTAGAGAACAGCCTTTTGAAAGTTATAAGCAGTATACTTCTTTACAAAGCTATCATGTCCATAGTCTCAAACTAGCACTGTATGCCATAGTAACACTTAATGCCCTAGCCTCTAGAACCAACATTTCTGACTCAACGACCCTTACCAATTTGAGCATGCACAGTGAAACCTGCCTACTATTCGTGGCATTACTAGGCGTGGTTGATAGGTGTGGCCGTTCAAAAAAGTACGATTTGTATTTGTTGTCCTTGTCAAGTGCTTCGAAGCAAAGATTCATCACTTTGTCGCCATTTATGACATCTCGACAACATTGCCCACTCGCTAGTATGCCTAGCTATATCTCTAGATTTGGTGACGACGATGACAAAACCAATGATATTACTTCACCCCTCATGTATGTGCGCGGGGTAATCAACAATTGTGCAGTGTTGTGCAAAGCTTGAGTCTTGTGCTTGCATGTACAGTACTGAATGCTATTAACTACTCACTGCATCATGCACCTACCAAAGGCTTAAAACCTCTATATTAATCACCTACACCCATGATAATTTGCCTACATCTCAGTCCGAGTTCTTGTCATCACAGTCACATTGTCATTGCGCACATACAAAGCCTACTGCATTGTGAGTGAAAGCTCGCCCCCTCGATGATTTATATCACTCTAGTTATGATGTTCATCAAACAAATACCTTAAGGTGACAATAATTTCAAGGGGTAATCACCCCATTGTGGCCTGTACTCCCACCTGCAATGGTAATCAATGCTTGAGCCTCGCCCAATATTTACAGTCAAATATTCAACGCGTGTATTCTTATACATGTGACGACCTTTGCCGAAAGTTAGAAACTCTTTTCCATCATTTGGTAAAGAGTGTTGAATAATTGGAGGTGCCGAGTTTTTAGTAGAACTACAACAGCTAATGTTTGTGAGTACAAAATTTTACCAATTTGCGAAAATATCAAACAGTACCGACAAAGATTAGTCACCTTATTAAGGTATTGTAAGGAGCTATTATACACATGTGTATTGCCATTTCCAAGCCTTCAATTCATCCCTTGCTCTTGGTGATGACAAATTTTATGTGCAAATTTTTTTTTTTCTCTCTCGAGTTTATGATTATAATCATAGAAGATATATACAGCAACCTTTATTGCCTTGATATTCCTGTGATATAGTTTTGGTAAACCTTTTCTCCCACAAAACAGTTCCACTACCATGATGCACATGTATACAGTCATAATTCTTACAGCCATAGATGCTGCTATCTTCATTTTTAAATCAAGTTCCTTTTCCAGTCTTTGCTTCTCATCTTTGTCACTTATTTCAAGGAGTCCGAGTTGAAGCTGATTCATTACCTAAGCATGAAAATAAAAATGAATGAATGACATTATCCGGTCATAATTACTTGCACGTACCTGGTACAATCTCTTATGCTCCTCCTACAATTAGATATTAATGATAATCTTAAACACAATCAAAAATTCCAAACTTACTCTGTGGACTGTCCTTTCATCCTGCAAGAAATGTTGTACACAGATATAAATGACAATAATATTATCATTATCATCACATACAAAAAAATCTTAACTACCATTTAGCTGGAAATATGCATGTATTAGTGGGAATTAAAATACAGTAATGCAATTAGTGTTATGTTGGCAACTCAATCATTTGAAGTTAGTGTAGAGTTCAAAGGAATCAAGTCCGACGGTTGGGTACCAAATTGACATTATAACTTTGCTATAGGCTTAGGTTCATCAAGGCAGGTCATAAATAATTGGTAAAAAATAATCTCCTCTATGCTTTCGAGTGGGCAATAAATTATGGTAAACCTAATAAGGCTATACTTTAGCGTACCATAACATTGTGGTTACATAGTGGCCAGGTAGTTCAACATTTCTCTGGCCTACACGAACACCGTTCGAGGTGGGTTTTTCAATATAAATAATATTATTATGCTGTCATGAGTAGCCTAATTGTATACAGAATATCTCTAAATCCCCAGTCAAGAGCAGTATCTATTTGGGTTCAATTACATTGTATAATCTCTCATCAATAAATACTATGATCACACGTAAAAACAGTCAATAGAATGAACTTACATCAAGCTGGCACATTTCCGCCTGTGGAAAAAAAAAAAAAAAAAAGTGAATTGAGTACGTAATAGTTATTAACCAACTCCCGAGGTTTGTATGCAATATAGAAGCACAAATCCCGAGGGCAAAGCTCAAGGGATGAGTGCTTCTGTATTGCATATAAAGCGAGGGATTGGTTGATAACTATTTTCTAGTCCATTATAGAAACAACAAAGATTCTTTTGTGGACAACTTAATGCTTGGTGTACAACTTGCCGACGTTTCGACTAGATGCTCTAGTCATCCTCAGGGCAAAAGTGAAGCGAGGTGCGAAAATGATGGCAATTTATAGGTGTGGCTCCTGAGCTTGCGCGCACATGCGGTCCGGTGCAGAGGTCCAAGCACTATCGTGGTTACTACTAGCGCGGCTTGAGCTGACCCCGCCCCATAACTTCTTCACGGTCGTGATCCAGCAGCCTGGCAACTCATACCCCTCATCGCGGTTGAGCCTGTTATTAATAGGGGTCTTCTGGACGTACAAGGCTTCCGTTACCCTGAGCTGGACAGATCTACTGGCTGTGTCCAGCACCCTAGTGCCTTCCCAATTCACTTGATGTTGTTGATCCCACTGATGCTCTGCAATGGCAGATTTCCCTGTGTCCCCCTTGTTGCATGCATCCCTGTGTTCTTTAACTCGCGTCTCCAAGCGCCTCTGTGTTTCCCCGACATACACCTTACCACACTGACAGGGGATCTGGTAGACCACACCTGCTAGTTTCTCCTTGGGGAGGGGGTCCTTCACCTTGGTGAGTAGTGAGCGGAGAGTCGGACCTGACTTGAAGACGATTTTAAAGTTGTACTTCTCACAGGCCTTCCTGATCCGCTCACTCAAGGTGTGATTCTAGCCAGCCTACGCATCAAACCAATGGTAAGAACTAGGGAGAATTACGCCATCGCAAAACGTGCCAGTCAAGCCTTTCTTCACCAAACCTTCCGCAGAAAACAAACACTAGTACAACAGATCACGAAGCTACAAGCTTCGCTCAAGAGAAACCTCAGGACGGAAGACTACATCAAGGTCACTAGGCTCAGCCATGACTCTGCTGAAAAGACACATGTCAAGAATAAGCAGAACCACCTGAGCAAGCTTGAGGCGCTGATGAAGCGCAAGCAGAAACAGCCAGAGCTTCGCCCAGAAGGGCGTGACTGTTGGGTGGTCAACCTTACTGAGAGGAATCTCATCCCTAACCAGCAAGAAGTTTTGAGAATGGGTCTTAACTTTGCACCAGTGAGCCAAGTTTCCCCTGCAGTACACCATCGCCAGTGTCAAGGAGGCAGCCAGGCAACTACCAAAAGATGATGCTGATGACCTATGAGGTTGTGTATGCGGAATCTTGAGAAGTGCCTGGCTGCCCAAAGACAACATGAAGGAGCACCAGAAGGCCTTGAAGGAGCTCAGGAGCCTGCATGAAGGACGAGGTGATTCTACCGGCCGACAAGGGAATGCGACGGTGGTGATGAAGAGGATCAAGTGACTACGATGAGAGGATGAGAGGGATGCTAGATGACATCACCACCTACAGGAAGCTACCAAAGGATCCCACCACTACACAGGAAGCCAGGATAGGTATAGGATTAGGCCAACTGGTTCATGCCCACCTAGGATATATGGACTGCCCAAGATACACAAGCCATAAACCCCACTTAGGCCCATTGTTTCATGCATAGGTGCCCCCTCATATAAGTTTTCCATCCGTTTTTTCACCCTTGGCTGGGAGGACTAGTTCACATGTTCTGAATTCCAAGCACTTCACAGGTGACATGAAGGAAGAACGTGTGGAGGCGGATGAGGCCCTGGTTAGCTTCGATGTCACCTCACTGTTCACCAACATCCCTACAGAGGAAGCAGTGGAAGTCATACACAGGAAGCTTGCAGAAGAAGAGGATCTGGTGGAGAGGATCCCACTATCACCAGAGAGGATCGCAGAGCTCCTCCAGCTCTGTCTGAAATCCACCTACTTCAGCTACAATGGTGAGTTCTACGAGCAGAGGGAGCTGGCAGCCATGGGCTCCCGTCTCTGCTGTGGTTGCCAACCCGTACATGGAGTTCTTTGAGGAGCTGGCCCTAGAGTCAGCTCCTTCTAGATCTAGGTTTTGGAAGAGGTATGTGGATGACACATGCTGCAAAATGCAGGGGGATGCTGTGAAGCCCTTGCTCCGCATCTCAACGAGGTACGCCCCACCATCAAATTCACCATGGAGCTGGAGAAAGATGGTTCCCTTCCCTTCCTTGACACCAGCCTAACACGAAGGGAGGACGGGACCCTTAACGTAACTGTCTTCAGAAAACAGACACACACAGACAGGTACTTGCACTTTAACTCCCACCACCCAGCAAGTGCAAAGAGGGCAGCCGTCAGGAGTCTCTTCGACAGGGCTAGGAACATCACACTACGGAAGGAGGACCTGCAGGAGGAAGAAGAACACCTCACCACTACTTTCAGACAAAACGGTTATCCCTTATCATTCATACATGCCATCTCCTCCTCCACACAGAAAGCATCTGCACCACAAGAGGAGGAGCCGGATGAGGAACCAGACAGTGAAGAATCCCAGAAGGAAGAGGAGAAGCAGCCACTGGCAGTAATCCCATATGTAAGTGGTGTGAGTGAGCGGATCAGGAAGGCCTGTGAGAAGTACAACTTTAAAGTCGTCTTCAAGTCAGGCCCGACTCTCCGCTCACTACTCACCAAGGTGAAGGACCCCCTCCCCAAGGAGAAACTGGCAGGTGTGATCAACCAGATCCCTTGCCAGTGTGGTAAGGTGCATGTCGGGGAAACACAGAGGTGCTTGGAGATGCGAGTTAAAGAATACAGGGATGCATGGCAGTGGCGGATCCAGGGGGGGAGCACAGGGGGCCGGTGCCCCCCCCCCCTCACCCATGAGTCTCTCATCCAGCAGATCTGACTTATTGGTCTTGCTAAACTTTAACATTTTGTTGTGTTTTCAACCTATTTTTTATACAAAAACACACCAAATTTATCTTAAAACTTCAACATTTCATCGAAATAGAGCATTTTGCAGTCAGAAAGCAGCAAAAAAAGTAAGTGACCGCGGCAATTAGGGGGCGTGGTGGGTCGACTTTGGGAGGCGTGGCCTAAATTTTGCGCACGCGCATAATATTATGATTGTGCTCCCCCCTTCCTGAAATCCTAGATCCGCCCCTGCATGGGACACAGGGAAATTTGCCACTGCAGAGCATCAGTGGGATCAGCAACATTAAGTGAATTGGGAAGGCACTACGGTGCTGGACAGAGCCAGTAGACCTGTCCAGTTCAGGGTAAAGGAAGCCTTGTACATCCAGAAGACCCCTACTAATAACAGGCTCAACCGCAAATAAGTCTTCACTCTATCCTTATCTTGCTTCTTGAGCCACAGTTTTGCAGCTGTCAAACACGAAGCCAGTAAAGTATACTACAATTAATAAAGGACTCAATTTGGGGGACAGTTTAAAAATCGTCTTTTAATAACATTTTCATATCCAAGTGTTGTGAAATTATGTGGGCGGATCCTTATCTGTGACTCATGGTACCATCCTTGACTGACTGTTCAGTGGTTTTCTACGCCATGGTACAGGCCCTATTGGGCTATTCCATTTTATGGGCGTACCCCCCTATGGAGGAACAATCTGGACATTTTAGTCCTCAAGACATAATTAACAACCTAAATTTGGCCAAGACGCAATTAATATTGGGATTTTTACCCCTAGATTTCATTCAATTTTGTGATAAACACCATCCAGACAAATTTTAAGTCCTCCATAGGGTGATCTCAATTGTACGATCAACCTTTGGACAAATTTGTTTTATGACTCTTTTATGCGAAGACAATTAATGAAAGCAAAAATAACCATCAGACACAATTAAATTTAGGAAAACTACCACCAGACACAGTAATTTTGAGCAAAAAATCCCTCCAGACTCAATTAATTTGGCCTATATTTTACCCCATAGATGTAATTTAGTTCCTCCATAGGGGTGTATCCTTGTAAATACCTTCAGTATGTCTTCTTGTGAACTGAAGGTGGCCATTTCTCGCTCAATTCAAGCACATAAACTCTCCGCATCCGTCACATCATTGGTAGCTATCGCGCCGCTAGCGCGAGAGATCGAGATATTTCTCTAGCTCGTGCGCGTGACCGTGATCTATGTCACGTCGAGTCTAGTCCATGTCAGCTGATCTAGCTGGGAAGTGGGTGGAGCTACTGTACATACTACACTAGCTTTTGAATATAAATACTACTTGAGAGTTTAGCACATATCAGCTACCTACTCGCGGCTGGTGTTATGTATGGATGAATGGGAGTCATGCACAGCTATGTATTATTGCATTAATAAGAAAAATTAATATCCACCAACATTATTCCTGCTATAATTATTTCTCTTCTTGACACTCGACACCCATCTTTAACAGTTCCATAAAAATAGCTGCAAATGTTGCACCAGCCACAATGTCCTCACCAATTATTGCCAAACGGATTAGTTTTTCTGCCTTCTCTATTGCTTCTTCAGATCCGTGTATATTGCACTTTCTTTCAGCAAAAGGTAACAGAGCTTCTAATCCTGGTTTTCGATCTTCAATTTTTATTTCCTGAGCACCAGAAATGGATTTGATGGTAGATATCGTAGTACCACCCTTCCCTATGACTCTCCCCACGCAATTTTCTGGAACAGAAATTGTCTTAGCACCAGCAGTGTATTCACTAACACGTTTCTGAACATTTCGTAGTATCATCAGTAGGGCTTTCTTGCAGTTTTCTTCACTTCCAACCACACTCACTCGTCTATTCTCTCCTCCTAGTAGACCCGAACCTCTATCCACTTTGATGATTGTATTCGTGAGTCGCTCCACCTCACGAATATTCTTACCACCAGTTCCAATCACCAGTCCTGCATGATCAGCAGGAATCTGCAACTCAAAAACTTTCCCTCCAGTTTCCCCTGGGGCTGGGGCTGATGCTTGCTTGGTATCTGTGTATGTACAGATATGTATGGTCATGCATGCATGTGACAGTGGAACTGTGGTTACTTTAGGGAGTGTCCCTCCGAGACCACAAATATTCCCTACAAAATTCCCCATACATATTTAGGGAAATACACAATGATACTGGACATTATGTAATTTTGCCTAATCATCATGCTGAGAGCACCTAGTACCTACTTGTATCATCTTGCATTCCAAGCTTTTGGAGCAGATTTCTCAATCTATCTTCAGGAGTGCTAGCTGATCTGCCTGGCTGACTTGGTTCACTGTCTTGATTGGAGCTTGAAGTTGGTGCTTCACTCGAGTTTGCATCTATTTCAACAAATCGGTTATCTCGTTTCAAGTGACTAACTGGTAGGAAGAGGCCATGACCATCTGAGCAGTTGAAGTAGTCAAAGCCCTGAAAAGAGCCAGGGCCACCTCCTTGAACTTTATTCTCCTATGGGATAAGAAAGCTATCGAATAATACAGCCACCTATATTTTTCTCAGACGCTGAGAGTATAGCGTTGAGACCTAGGGAGTCAGTGAACCATTCCATAACATACCATCTCAATTCCAGCGGAGAGACAAATACTTCTAGGTAGAGTTCCAATCCACCGGACAACTCCATACCAGGGTGCTGAGTCAGGACGATCAACTTGGATCATGTCACCAATTTCAAATCTGGACTTTAGGGTTGGAATATCAGCTGTGGAATTCATTGCTGCTACACTTGGAGATAGTAAAGGAGACTCAGCTGATTCAGTGGACACTATTCGTTCCACCACATCATATTGAGTTGGATTGGAGCCAGACTTGTCAGACGTATCTGATGCGAATCGCTGTAATCGTTTTTGACGGACGAGATCTCGTTCAGAGGGAGGAGTAGCGTCCCCTCCTTGTGCTTGTCCTCCCTGAGCTACTGGAGCTGGCACTGGGGGTAATTTAGCTGCTGTCTTCAGTTTGGCAGGACTATCCCTCTGGGCATCGTCGGCTATCTTCAATTTGGCAGGATTATCCCTCTGGGCGTCGTCGGTGGCTTGAACAGGATACCGAGCACCAGCAGCAAGAGAGCTAGCAATATCTGCTGAACCTAGTATAACATTGAAAATAAGCATAATCCACAGTGCTCCATAGCTACATCACTATGATACTTCGAACAATACTAAAAGTAGAAAAGGGGGATACCTACATTGTAAGATCATGCAGTGACACATGCCCCTTCAGAAATATATCCTGGACCATAGTTTCACTATGTATATCCACATTAAAATTTCCTCATCAATACTCTAGCTATACTGATAAGTTTTCCTGTAATCACCATACTATTGTAAACAATAAACAACACATCTTAGTATAGATTCAGTGTCATACCTCTCAAAGATGGTACGACAAAGCCTTTCTCCCTCAGTGTCTTTAAAAGTTCCTGTAGCTCTGCATCCTTTATTGCTGCCAGGAGACGAGCTGTTGTGGCTCCAATGCCCTCTTTCCTTTTCCATTCGTGAAACATCTGAAATATCTGCTCTCTTAAGTTACGCATATCCTTGTACTCAATGGCATCGATGTCTGTTTGCTCAAA
Organism: Stappiaceae bacterium; assembly: GCA_964291365.2. Taxonomy (GTDB): domain Bacteria; phylum Pseudomonadota; class Alphaproteobacteria; order Rhizobiales; family Stappiaceae; genus JBDWFY01. The sequence goes on along the minus strand of OZ220035.1, from coordinate 569,383 downwards.
GTCCAGTGATCGAGCCAGAAACTTCCAATCATAGCTAATATGTTTTGAAATCTCAGCGATGAACACATCCAGGTCACCAACCACACTCTCTGTAAGCAACAAATCACATGCAGTATTCTTGTTATAGCTACTCAATGATCAGATCCATCGTTTAAACTGAACGAGTCATAAGGGACATAGCCAGCTTTGTAACTTGTACATGTAGCTGAACTATCTTGGGCTATGCTGTGGTATGGGCCAAGCAGTAGCTAAGGCTGATCCATAATTCAGTGCCAGGGAATGACTCGGCAAATCAGTTTAATGTTAGTTGAGGATCAAGGCACAGCTACCCAGTAGTATCAGGATCACCTTTTGCCTAACAAACCCAAACTACTGCATCATCTTTCTACCCACTGAGTAACTACACCCTTTTATTAGTACAATTTTACATAGAACTGAGCGTATATACTAATAGGAGCTGAGCTGAACCATAGCCAAGTAGTGCGTGCTTGACTATTTGTGGCAGCCCGCTGATGTATATCATTTCTTTGATACTACATTGCTCTCACCTTCCATCTCTACTCGAGTCGTTGAAGATCAGTAGCGAGAATCAATTAGATCATCTTATGAGCCAAATGATAGGGCAGAACGTACTTGATGTAGGATCAATTCAAGGAAGCCTCGCCCACGTCATGGCCAGGCATGTACGTACGTACGTACGTACGTACGTGCGTATAATTATGTAATTGAGCTCCCAGACCACGCCCATCATTTGTCCAATTAAGCGAAATTAAAAATTACGCATCCATGTGGTTTGTGCTCATTTTGAGAAAATGGCGGCAGAACTTGGTTCCGTTGGTCAACTCATTGAACAAAATCCAGAGACTAAGGTAATGGTTTAGCGTCGTAATTTCTTACCGAACCTAGGTCTATAGTCGTTAGTTTATAATAAATTTGTTTTTTGTACCGTTAAAATTTGCTGCACGTTTTTTGAAGCTTTGCATAATTTTTCACACCCCACGAAAATTTGAATAGGCTCCTACATGTTATTAAAAGTACTACTAGCCCACATCTCCTATCTACTGAAGATTACCATTTATGTATTTTGATATGAACCTATACTAGATCAGAACAACGCTTCATTTTTTGTTGTTCCTAGGTCGATCCTGAAGATCCTGTGTCCACTGGTGTCCCTCCCCCCACTGGTGATGATAACACAGGACCCTTCTACGTCAAGCTGAGGGGAATCCCCTACGAGACCACACACGGGGAGGTGCTAGAATTTCTTGGAGACAGCAAGGTCAAAGGTGGGGCAGATGGCATCCACGTTCTCCAAGCTCCCGACAACCGACCAAAGGGGGAGGCCCTGGTGGAATTAGAGACTCATCAGGACATGGTGAATGCTTTGAACAAGGACAGACAGCACATGGGGAACAGATACGTGGAGGTGATGTTTGTCAATAAGGAACAGTATGATGATGAGATGACCAGGCAGCCTGGAGTGGTAGGTGGCCACTGTGTGTGTCTCACCGTAGTGTGTGTTTGTGTGTGAGTATGTATTAGTGAATGAGTGTCTGTATGTTGACGTGTGTGTGCATGAGTGAGTGTATGTATGTGTGTGAGACAATGCACCAGTACAAAGATTGTAATCTGAGTAGGCTAGTCTTAGGAAAGTGGTGCCTAGCAACACATACACAAGTTCTGAGTGAACATAGTTTCTCGTTGCTCTGTTATGTCCTGACATTAAGCTCTAACTTCAGATATGCCAACAATAATATCTGCAGTTACAGATCGTGAATATTTTCACTATATGTGGCAGTCCCAGGTAGAAAACAAATGTCATTCCGGAAGTAAATTATTCCGTGTTTGAAGTTAGATGTTATTTTTGAGTTTTTTTCACAACCTTTACATATGAACCAAGAAGCTTCTCTAGCATTCTTTTACTACCGCCTGACTCTCTATGATAGCAAGTGGTAGCTTGAATCCCAAAAAGAAAGCTTAAAAATACACGGAAAGCTAGAGTAGTCTTGAGCATACTGTAGGCAACTTACTGGGCTAGCGTCAAAGCAAGTTCTTTGAAGTTTTTGTGCCTCTCGTGGTCCTTTACCCTTAGCTCTTCACTCAAGAAGAGCACAGACAATTGACAAATAACCTTCCAGGCACGCGAACCACTCCTTGTCTCAATCTTTTCCATTGATTTTTGCTTACGCGGCAATAATTACAGTGGTCAGCTATGTAAAAATGGGCAGTGTTTTGTGGTCCATAACTCGATGTGCAATGGTGGTAGTGATCAAGAACCACGCAGACAATGGCCTGATGCGTTGATGTAAGCATTAAACTCGATTTTCATGGAGACAGAATAATTATTATTTGTTTTCTACCCGGGACTGCCACTTATACAAATGTATAATTTTCGTGGTTGACAACCCTTTTATGTTTGTATGGGCGAATGAATTTAGCTCATTCCAGCAACGAAAAGTTCCCTACCTACTGTACTTCTAATCTCTATACTAATTGTTATCATCCCCCCCCCCCCCACACACACACACTAAACATAGGCCAACTCAGGTGACTATGTTGTTCGTCTCCGAGGTCTTCCCTACTCGGCCCAGACCAAGGACATTCTCCAGTTTCTCTCTGACTGCCAGGTCAGCAATGGGGAGGCTGGAGTCCACTTCACGTTCGTGCCGGACGGCCGCCCATCGGGAGAGGCCTTCGTGGAACTCCAGTCTGAGGAAGATGTGAGTAAAGCCCTAGCGCACCACAACGAACATATGGGCAGACGGTATGTGGAGATGTTCAGGGCAAGCAGGGGTCAAATGGAGTGGGAGTGTCGGAAGGTATATGATGGTGGCGAAGGTGCTAGTGGTGGTGGTGGGGAGGGCTCGTTTGGTGGTGGTGGTACTGGTGGGAATGGTGGTGTGGTTCGGCTACGGGGATTGCCTTATGGGTGTGCCGAAGAAGAAGTGAGAAGGTTCTTTTCAGGTTGGCTGAGTGAGAGGAAGGCTGCACAGTGAGATTGTTTTTGTGTAATGTACTGTAATTTATGGTACATATTATATTATGTACTTTGCATGTCTGCACATATTATACCTTAGCACTATCTGTTTGGCACTGTGAGGTGTAAACGGCAATGCTATTTGTGTATTGTGACATTGTAAAATTGCTGTAGTTGTACACACATTTATATGTGTATTTAACTTTGTATGACAATCATGAAATTCAGTTTCAAAATTAATAAAGATTTCATGCATGATAAAACTTGCATTTCGATACTTTTACTGCTGTTTTTTTTCTTTCACATGGTCCCCATCTTTTTCTTATACTGTTCGTGGTTCTTCAACCTTTGTTGGTTGCTGTTCCCACTGAGTAGGGCTGAATGTGGTGCCTGGAGGTATAGTGCTACAGAGAGACCCTAATGGGGCTGAAACTGGAGAGGGCTTCGTGGAGTTTATGACCAAGGAGGATGCAGAGAAAGCTCTCGATAGAAACAGACAGAAGATTCAACATCGGTAAGAAAAATCTTATTTCTACAATACTAGTTAATTAGCCCTAAGTAGAGAACAGCTTTTGCTTTGAAGAGTCATAGAGCACTACACATATATATGTAGCTAGCTAGCATAGGAGAGCTAGGGTACAAAAAAGACGATCGTGGAGTTTGCGAATTTGTTGGGATAGATAAGAATTCTTAGGAGTGGATAGGTTCATGAGCTTTTGCTGGTATGTGTACGAGGAACATGCTCCCTAAGCTATGTAGCTCCCTTAACCAGGACCTTTGTGTGTGTGTAAGCAATACTACTTACCGTATAGCAGGTAAATATAAATCTGGCGAAATGGCTCTCTTTTGGTATTGGTGGAATTTAAATTTTGCTATCTGAATGCATGGAGTCATAAATGTGCGAGTTTTAAATTTGGTGATCTTTGAAATATTTGTCAAATCGCCGAGTCAAGAACGTTGCCAAGTTTGCCTCTATATAGCATGTTCTTGTGCATGTAGCATTACAAATTATTGGGGCGAGCCGAAGTGAGCCCCACATAAATCACTCATACGAGAAAAATGCTGTACCTATGTATGTTTGTGAGCTTGTATGTAGCGATACGTCGTCCATGTGTTCATCATGCAGTATGCACAAGTGCATATGGCAACTCGGTAAAGATTGTCAACGTAGGTCACACGTTAACTCTAATTTTAGCTCACCAAAGCAGAACCTATGCCAGGACTGAGCAGCAGTATGAACAGCCAGCATGTTATAGCAGGTAGAGACTTAGAGAACAGCCTTTTGAGAGGTAGACTTAAAAGCAGTACACTTCTTTACAAAGTTATTATGGTCATAGTCTCAATAATCAACAATAATCTTGTGCAAAGCCCTATACCGTACAGTCTGTAGTGAGCCTCATGCTTGCATGTGCAGCACTGACTGCTGTTAGCCACTGACTATACCATGCACCCACCAAAACCTTAAAAGCTCAGTAAATATCACCTACATCATTGCCTACATCTCAGTCTAGGTTCTTGTCATCACAGTTAGTTATAATGTCATTGTGCATACTGTGATGCCTACTGCACTTTGAGCAAAGGCTCGCCCCCTCTATGACATACATCACCTTAGTTTATAATGATTGTATGCTGTATACTCTCCAGATATATTGAAGTATTTCGCAGCAGCCATGCTGAGGTGCGCCCGGTGAAGAGTGCCCCTCGCCCAACCCCCTATTCTCGTCCAGGGGGCCGTGGGGGCTATGGCGGATACGGAGGAAAATATGGAAGTGGTTATGAGAGGGGCTACAACCGAGGAAGGGGGAGGGGTCCCCCACCAGGACACTTCCACCCTCCCTATGATGCTTATGGAGGTAATAATCAATGCATACCGATAGATTTGTTGTATCTGTGGATGTGTGTACTAGTGCATACTGGCACTTGTTCATTAGTAGGAGGCAGTGTGTACATACATACAGATATGTACTGGCGAAAAATTTCTGGTATTGACAGCTATGTAGTAGTTGCATGTACTGTGCTCTACAAGTATGTTGTCCACTAGACTGGGTTACAAATCTATTTCATACATCACCTATCATAGCTATGTAAAGAACATAAAACTTAATTCTCATATGTGAGCATTGTTAGCTACATGTAACAGCTGTTCATGTACCTCTGACGACACCGTCAACCCATATTATACTTGTGCATGTACACTGTACTATGCATGGCAAGACGTAAAGAGCTGCATGTACATATTTTCATGCACACAGGTCCGGGTGGTTACTACGAGGAACCAGACTACTACCATCACGGACCCCCAGATGCTGGTGGATATCCACCACATGGTCCCCCTCACCTAGGTGGACCCCCCGGACCTCCAGGGGGCAATGGAAACCTTGTCGGTTACCCACCCATCCGTCCTTCCAATCGAGGGGGCTATGGTGGTTCCCCAGGTATGGGGGGAGGTGCTGGTCCCCCCAGGTCAAAGCACATGGTTCGGTTGAGGGGTCTACCTTACTCAGCTCAAGAGAAGGACATTACAGACTTCTTCCAGCCGCTTGTGCCGATTCGTGTGAACATGGATTTTGATCAGTTTGGTCGTCCATCTGGTGAGGCAGAGGTGTTTTTTCAGAGTCACGAAGATGCACAGGCTGCCATGAAAAAGAATAACCAGCACATTGGTGAGTTATATGTGACTTGACTGTAGGTTACGCTTACTTACATGTAACTCTTAAGCTTAAGTTGCTTAAATAATACAACTGAACCCATTCATTATACACAGTGCCACACACCTTACACACCTTAGAGCTAGCCTCGTCTCCAGGCCCATTCTCAGCATTTCAATGTTTCACGCTGAACATTGAAAAGCTGGGAATGGGCCTGGGGACGAGGCTACATGTTGGAGGTACTTTTCTTCTTATGTCAGCACATCTATGAAGCTTATTGTAACATTGATAGTATTATCACTGTGTGTATACTTGTGTGTAGGTCCTCGCTACATTGAGCTGTTTCTTCACTCAACGGAGGATTCTGGAGGTCCACAGGCTGTGGGAGGGGTAGCCGGAGGGATCAAGTATGGACAGCAACCACAAACCCAGCAAGGATGGGGGGACAATAGAGCTCAGGTACGTGAAAAGGGAGAGAGAGAGAGCTGTATGCATTATTATATTGTGGGTATAATCCTAAAAACTGTGTGACGATAGTATTTACCATTGTACATGTACAAAGTTTGTTATTTGAGTGGTACAGATTGAGTTTGTTATTTTGAGTACATGTAGGTGAGTACCGTACCAATTCAACTGTATGCTTTTTTATACAGAGTCGTCCTATGGAGCAGGCTCCCCAGGGCATTGGTGCCATGCCACCTGCACCAACAGCAGGCTACTCTCAGCCCAGAATGCAGGCACCAGCAGCAGCCACCCAGTATGGGGGCCCTACAGCCACTGCTGGCTACCCTCAGCAACAACCACAGCAACAGTACCAACAGCAGGCTCCAGCATATGGTGAGTGTGAGTGAGGAGTGTGTGGGGAATCCGAATGCTATAGGGATCGGTTGTGAGTGAGTGTGTCTTTACATATGTGTGTCTGCGTATGTACATGTGTGGGTTGTGTGCACATGTGTGCTTCATTCATTGTGTATTGTTGCTGTTGCTTGCTCTCTCTCTCTCTCTCTCTCCCCCCCCCCCCCCCTGTAGTTGGCTACACAGACCAACAGGCTGGTGGCTATCAGCAGCAGTCAGGTCCTCAGTATCATGACACCACTGGCTATGGTCAGCCTCAGCAACAGCCTCCAGTTCATCAGCAGCAGTGGGGAACCTATTGATGTCAGCGCTACATGTATACATGACTATTGGACAGATTAATGGAACGTATAGTTTACACACACTGATCCACTGAATTTTACTTGAAGTATCATACAATGTTTTTGTATACATACTAAGAATGTACATCAGATATTATGTTTAAAATGTCATAATAGCCTTCAGTTGATGCCATGTCTTTGTATGATTGCTTGTTGACAGTCGGAAATGGTCGATACGATTTTACAGTACGTATATCGTATACGCGTGACTACCACGTGATATCGCGTCACGGTACAGAGAATCATAATTATGCATATCGACCAGCGACCCTGGCCTGGTGCAGAGTGAACGCCTTTTTTTAGAGCTGTCTGCTATCTGTGGCCATGGACTCCAGGCTAAAGTAAGTCTATATACTGTAGTTGTGTTCGTATAGTCAAATCAAAGCGGTACGGTTATGTATTTTCCGAAAGCGTATACCCTTGTGGCGAAACAGCTGCCGCTCAGTAAAGCTTAATACGCGGTCATTTCTGAATGGTATCTCAGCTAGTGCATGTGCAGTCTGTATAATTATATTCGACCTAACAATCTTCGTAGTCATGTAGATAGTTTATGGAGTGTTGGGAAGGGCACACCAGATGCTGGGCTGGGTGTTGTTTGTCAAAATTGTTAGGCACAAGGTGCAGCTGTGGACTACAAGGAAACAGAAGTTTATGTGAACAGTCAAGGCTTATCAGGGTACCTGTAGAATGGAGAGAGAGAGAGTGTGTGTGTGTGTGTGAGGGAGAGAGAGAGAGAGACAGAGACAGAGAGCACTTAATAGATGGAGGCACAGTTCTCATATCAGATTGAATGACTGAGTTGTTTTTACTATGGATTGTGGCAAGTTGTGAGACAATGGTATACGTAGTGTGAATCAGCTTCAATTTGGAATAAAGTGGAAAGATAAGAGAGGGAGCTCACTACAGTGCATACAGTCCTGGTGCACACTCAATTCCTGACCATGCACATTACTGTCGTCAGAAAGGCTTCATCTGCTAAGTATATTAAGTTGTATACACGTGAACAGCATGTACCATATGTACCTAACTAGCACCTATGTCCTGCTTTCGGGTAAAGGTCAATACAGTGGCAATTGAGCAACTTACTACAGTAGCTATTGTGTATTGTGACAACTATGTACATAGCCTAAAAACTAGCTATTCGTGCACCAACTGCATTCTTATGGACCTTTCCAGGCTCACCTAAATTTATATCCTTGATGTATGACAGTTGGTAGATTTCCTAGGTAGATGGAGCTGTTGCCATAGTGCTATGTTGAGCCTTTATTGTGGTAGCACTGATCTAATCGGTGGTACTTGGTTGCTAGCCAGGCAGGCCTGGTCATATGATGTATACATTGCATAGATGGGCTTCCCAATATAGGCTGCTATATCCATTTATGGTGCACACAGGTATTGTAGGTAGATCCAGTCTGTGTGTTGTAGTTCTAAACTTGGCAGATGGTTGATCACTAAAGATTTGTGACCTCTGGTGTCTAGCTAGCTAGTCCAGGCTTAAATATTGTTACACAACTGATGATAGTTCAAGGTTGGATGATGTGCAGGTGCATACTGTGTTCTTTGTATAAACCTCTCTGTATGTATTAGTACCTGTACACTAATGTGTAAAATGTATGGCTATGTGTTCATATGTATGTGTGTGTGTGCACATGTGCTGTGTGTGTGTGTGTGTGTGGCATCAATGTGTCCCTATTCTCACTAATTTCCATCCAATTAGCACACTTACACGTGCTATAATTTATGTATGTACATGCACATGCCAACAACATTAAAGAACTGTTTGAATTGTGTGATTTACACTTTGCGTGGCATTCTGTTCTATCAGTACCACTTTAAGTGCCTATCATTCACGATAGGCTATAAACACACTACAGCTCTATCGTATAGTGGCTAGATTTATTGTTTGGCTCAGCCTAGTCTACAGTATCCGTATGTATGTATGTATGTATGTGCTGTTACTTTAGTCACAGCTATTTTGGGAATTCCATGTGTACTGCACGGTGGTGTTTGTTTTTAACAAAGTAAGCTAGATTCAATGTATATACACAAACTGTGTGTATGCAGATAGCACCATACCTTGCATTATAATCATGAGACTCTACTTCTCTACTTACATTACTTTTAAGCAAACTTGCTATTTTAACAGCTTATGTATTTGGGCACTGTAAAGCGATATTAGTGTGTGTGTGAGAAAAATTATGCAAATCCATCAAAATGGACCACGAGAGAAATTTTACACGATCAGCGCAATAAAAATTTTGAGTTAGAGTACTCTTACTAGACTAGCATACATGTATGTGCACTGTACATATGTACTATGTACATAATACATGTATGTGTAGTAGTTGCATTATGTTTGTCTGCTAATATACATTGTACATAGAGGAATATACATTGGGTATATCCCAAGTTTATTCATAGTTACCCAAGACAAGTGAATAGTGGAAGCCACCTGCCTACACATGTAGTCTGTGTAAAGTCTATGAGCCCTTGGTTTATATGATACTTCGCCACTCATAGAATATGCAAAACCAACATTTAACAATTTTGGTAGCAGATCTGTTAACATACTAATGACCCTCTATCACCTCTAGCTACCCCTCAATTGGGGGTTGAAAATTATGTTGCTATGGTAAGGAGATATAGGGTGGACAATGTTAGTACTGTTGAATTCCCTCTGCCTTGGAATTGGATATCCTTACTATAATTTCATTATGATATCATTATCCATTTATGAACTAAGATATGTATACACAATTATAGGCTGTAGTTCAAGGCATTGTACGTTCCATACAGGATGCTAGTATATGCACTGAACACAGTACCTAGCCAAGTTCATTTCTCCATATGGTATTTTCTCTTCAGTTTTGGCCACTCGGGTACATTAACTGCTCATTGTGATGTAATGTGAAGCCCCCCATAGTGTGGCTATTATCCTCTTGTTGCGGTAGTGTAGTGGCATTAGTGGCCTGATGCCTAGCTCTGTTTGAAAACACTGCATCTTTGATGGGGCTGGGGATGACTTGACGTAGACGACCTTGTGACCCACCTGTACATGTTAACGAGTGTATAGTGCATGTGCCCTCCTTGTACATGTATGCGTGCATGTAGGTGCATGTGTGTTTACATGTGTTTGTGTGTGGAGAGAAAGGGGAAGGAGAGCGAATGAGAGAGGGAGGGGAAGACATAGGAGAGTAATAATTGGTATGCTTTCAATAATATTGTTGACGTACAAGTACATGTGTAATTGATATGTGTACAAACATGTACATTTGTGTATAGGGTACCAAATAATATTATTGCTCAGCACAAGGGGATCTATAGCTTATTTGGTTTTCTGTAATGTATATTAATATCCTCATTTCTTTAAATGAATCTTTCTGGTTGAATCTAGTGTTTGTTCTGGATTCAATGTCATTCCCCTAAGCCCATCATGGTGAAAGTTGATACTTATTACTGCTAGCCTTCAGTCTCACTATAGTGGTCTATTGTATTACTGCACTGGTGTTCTGCTATACTCTGATATCTAGATTGGATGCTCATTTAAATACTTTGTACCGTATTTGGACTTTACACTGGGGTGTAGTTTTGCTCATGTGTGTACGTGTATTATGTCAGTGTAAGCTTATGGAGTACATTAAAACAAAACATATAGTACATGTACAAATGTATGTATTGGAGATCCAAGAGATTGTGAACTTTTTACAGTAGATAGAGTGAAATTATGATTTCATTGTGTGTATAAAGAGTGCACATAGTTGTGATAGTTACATTGTATTACTACTGTGCACTTGCAGGACGCCTTCGTTTATATTTGAGTGTTTTGTGGAAGTTTCAAAGCCAAAAGATGGTGAAGGTAAGTTCTAACTTCAACTCTCTCTCTCCTCCCCTCCCCTCCCCTATCAGTCATCCTTCCCCTCTACGCATACATGTATTCCTGTGCACCCACTTTGCACACATCCACTCACTCTAACTCATGGGCATATTATATTAACCCATTAACAGAGGCTGCAGTACAGTATCTCTTTCCTAAGGACTATGAACTGAGTGATGATCTGAAAAAGCAACTACCCAAGTTTGCCTTCCCCACCAGAACACCAAAGTATGCCCATTAATGCATACACATGTACACATGTCCACATAATAGTATGCATAATCTGTATAAACTGTTACAGTTCGTATGTGGTGGTATTTAATTGAGAGAGGGCTGTTACACATGTAGCTAGAGGGAGGGGAAATTGGTTTGGCCTCGTTGAGTTTTGTCTATTTTTAGAACATACTGTAAATTTGGTCGTCAGTTATGATAAGTACGTGTGTGTGTATACATGTACATAAATGTTAGAATGTTCTGGTATAGCAATGTACACATACATGCATACCTGTGTACTGTATAATACTATGTCAACAAGAGTGTTAATTTAGGCACTACTTTCATAAAATTAATACATGTACATGTACTAGGATGCAGTCATATGTGCTAGTACAGCAGTGATCACTGTAACTATATCACATGCAAGTATTGGATAGGCATTGTCAGTTCTGTCCACAATGGTCGGAGGTGGTCAGCCCTAACTACCACTCAGCCTTTTTTGCCACCATTCACGAAAGCATACATGTTATATTAGTGTGCTACATCAGGTGTATGCTTATTGCATTTCTGGCTAAAAGTTTGGAAGCTACTACTGGACAATTCTGGGCAGAACCCTGCATTCCTGGTAGATGGTTGGTTTATCCCCTTGATCTCTAAGCCTGCCCCAATGATGTAAGAGTTATTAGTGTGATGCAATAAAGGAAGTCAGCTGTTGTTTGACTTCTGAAAATCCCCACATCCTGAGCAAGCCCACTAGCCAAGTAAATGAAACAGAAAGATAATGGTGTGTGTGTGTGTGTGTGTGTGTGTGTGTGTGTGTGTATGTGTGTGTGTGTGTGTGTGTGTGTGTGTGTGTGTGTGTGTGTGTGTGTGAGAGTGTTATGTGTGTTTGTGCTCACCTGTGTACATCTGCATGAGTGTATACAAAAAGAGGGTGTTGTTTGTTCACTATCCTTTGAAAATGAGTCGTTATTTTGCGCACAGTTGTTAATGAATACTCTTGTTTCAAAACTGCACATGCATATTAATGGTGGTTTGACTTTTAGCATCAAAGGCCAAGCTTTGCATTCGTATCCCACACACAAAAGACAAATGCTCGAAGCAAACAAGTGTTGAGCTTTGCCAGGAACATTCATCCAAAATCACACTTAATACCTCTTCAAAATCGAATAATAAAACATGGTTTAATGATACCATGTCTAATTGAGCAGCTAGGGATACACACACACGTCATGCTTTCTCAGTCTAACTCTCTTGTCTTCTTCTTAGGTTCTCATGCATACACAGTCAACCATGATTAACTTTGTACATAATGGATGATGGTCTAAGCTGATGTCAACCAGTGTGTCGCTTTGCACAAAGTAGTATATATTGTCACTGGCGTACATAATATAAGCTTTGAAGTCCAATATATCATTGCTTTCACCATAACTTGTTAAGTTTACATGTCAAGCAAGTACTGTGTGTACTTCTTTGCTCTCTAACAACAAGTGCACTGCTGTGACCGTCTGGAATGAACCTTTGAAGTGCTGCATAGCATCAAATAAGCTCTTTCTCCCTCCCTCCTTCGTGTCTGTATGCCCAATAACTCCTCCCTCCCCCCACAATGCCAAAGTGTTGAGTGGCCAGTACTGGTTGTATCCCACAGCTACTGTGTCCGTTAGTCTTTGGCAGATCATAAATCAACTCCTCCTCGCTATTACAGTACATATTTACATGCAGCCTACAGCACACAGTCCACTGATCATGTGGCTGTGTGTGTGTGATCGCTGATACTATTGGCTGGAGTTGCTGACAACCATTAAATTCATTGTGTGTGTGAATAATGAAAGTATAGCACATGTATACAAATGTACAATGTATGTCTGGTATGGGCACTACACTGTACTCTACATGCCAAACAAGCTAAGTCGGCTAACACATGCACACAATACTATACCACACGTGTATATTTAAGTTTAAAAGTGTGTGTGTGTGTGTGTGTGTGTGTGTGTGTGTGTGTGTGTGTGTGTGTGTGTGTGTGTGTATGTGTGTGTGTGTACATACATGCTATTACATTCACATACAATGTATACACACACTTGTATCATAGTGGCATGTATTATAGTTAAGCAAACATGCATACACATTATTTTCCACTCTCAGTACTCGGGAGGAGCACTTCACATTTGTTCTGACTGACTTGGACAGCAAGTATATGTTTGGATTCTGTCGCTACCCTCCCAGGGGAGAGACATGCATGTGCTTTGTCAGGTTAGTGTACATGTACAACTGTATAATAATTTGTACTATGATGAAGCCATACTTCAAAGGAAAAACAGCTAGTACAAAACCCATGCCCTCTAGAAATCTCATACACCCAAGCTGCATAGTAAAGTATAGTGATTGAGGCAGGGAAACACTTCCCAATGTCTGGGTTGTGGCATCATAGTACAAGTCAGCTGTACTATGGTTTTCTAAGGTGTATGGGTTGTACCCTTCGTGTGGTATAATGGAATTCCTCGGGCTTTGCCCTCGGAATACCCATTATACCACACTCAGGGTACAATACCCATACACCTTAGAAAACCATAGTACAACTATTACATGTACATGTAGTATATTATTTTGATAGTAGTCTCATGCATGTACATGTCAACTTGGTATATCGTTCCACAAAACAAACAAATTCAAAATGCATATTTGAACCTTTGTGTAGTTACTGATATGTGAGTTGAAGATGTCAGAGTTTGTGATCTTACATGTAGATAAAATGCAGTGAGAATACCTTGATCCTTTAGTCAAAGATCGTACACAGAGGTTTCACTGTGTTTGGTATGTTCACAATGTATTGAAGTATTGTTGGTTCAGGTTGACCTTATATGGAGATTCAGTTTTGGTACGTAGAATAGTTAGAGGATTTAAATTTGGCAGTTAGAAGCAGTATTTCATGAGATCCCGTTTTAGAGTAGACACTATGTCTGGACTAAGTTGATTTACCATAAGGAAATAGCCTACCAACTGGATAAAATTCAATTCCCAATAAAATATAGTTTTGTCATGCAATGAACTACTCTTAATTGGATAACTACGAAACAAGGACACTATTATAAATTGCTACACTGTGTGTCAGTATCTGACACTTGAAGTCAGGGGATATAATATGAGCAATAGATATGAAATCAATGGGGCAGGTGTCAAGATGGCCCACTAAATCTAATGTACTGGGGGGGGGGGGGTGGTGGAGGGGGCTGGCTAAATATGGTAGTGGGAGAACCAAGCACCTCTTGCTAGTATATTTAGTGGAGAACTCGGCACATATATGTAGTGAGAGGTGCTTGATTCTTCACTAGTGGGTGGTGCTGTGTTCTCCACTAAAATATTATACCAGTGAGAGGTATTTCCAGTCGTCCGGTGGCATTGATGACAAGGTAAGAGACAAAAGATGATCCATTACTATTCCCTTGTGCCATGACAACTACTATTCTGTCAATACACATTTTCTTTAGCTGTGTTAGTTTATCACCTAGTCTGATAATTTGAATATCTTGATCTAGACATTCTGGGTGCTGTGTAGTGGTCCAACAGTCAGATGGTCACAAGAAGTCACGATTCAATGGTTTCGAACGTACTATCACAGTTGACATGTACATGCTTGCCTTGTATCTACATTATTATGCACAGACTCCTTGAAGCATGTGTATAGATATCCAAGTAAAGAGTATCCTGTTTGGAGTTACATTGTAGACTGAATCTACCTTTCATGTTGTTCACTCACATTGTTATGAAGTCATTACAGTACTGTGCACATTAGACCTTCCTGACATTGAAACCTCTTAGGATAAACATTTCCTTTTAGTTTGTAAGTTATTAAAGCCCTTGGATACCTGATACTTTTACATGTGTCACAAAGTAAGCATAACAGTGTTTTATATTTTGACGACCTTTACCATTTATGCGTACTTGATTGGTAATGGTCGTCACATGCATGAATTTATTTATTTAAAGCTCTTGTATCTTGTTTATCATGCATGCCTATTGTCCATCCACAGTGATCTACCATGGTACAAAGTGTTCTATCGAGCAATGGACAAGATCTCAGACCTCAAGCTGGACCACCAGAATGAAGTGGTTGAGCCATTCCTCTATGGTCTACGAGAGCACCCCATCCCTACACCAGGGGTCGATACCATACTCAGTGTGGTGCCAAAGGGAGTGGATACAGGACAGGTGGGTGTGTGTAAAAGAGAGGAGGGGGAGAGAGAGGGAGAGAGAGAGAGAGAGAGAGAGAGAGAGAGAGAGAGAGAGAGAAAGATAGAGTTACGTTGCCAGTACGTGGTGATTGTGTATCGTACTTGCATGCCAGTATCACGTACATTGCAATTCAACAGCAAGGTGAGAGAAGTCGTTGACATCTACACATTTACAATGTAATGAATAATTAATAAACGTACCACATAATTATATACCTACATGGCCATCATTGGTCTAAACCTGATTTCAATAAATACTCACATTGGATGCATGTACACAGTGCTTACACCTATAAAGAGGTATGAGCCCACTAGCCAATACTATAACATGTTATGTTCAATACTACAGTATACGATTTTATTGTGATATGTAATTGTGTGCTCAACTTCATAAGTAATGTGTAAACAGTACTCACGCATCTAAAAGGTTAATGTGTGGTCACTTATCGCAGTTTGCCAGTTGTTATTTACAGTTTCCTCTGAATCTGTTATTGTTTGTTTATGTTTATGTTTATGTTTTGAGTAACTTTGATACTACATGTACAGTGTAAGTTGTAATTAGCAGTTATTTCGGGAACTTCAGCTAATGATCTAGCAGTTGCTACTTCAGTCTAAGAAAGAGCTAATACTATAGTATATGCGATGAATATCCTGTTCAGTTGTGTACTGTGTATGTACAATTGCAGCTCACTTACATAGAGCTGTTGTTTATTGTGTCCTTTCCCTCTGCTGGGTTTGTGTCAGTGGTCTTCCAGTGGCTGCATAACAAGGGTTGCCCTCCATTTCATACTTTGGAGTACTGTTGTCAGTACTTGTATTTCTGGCCTGTCTCTTCTTAAACATCCACAGCAGTACAACACTGAGTAGCCCTGTAACCAGGACTGTCAATATGCTCACCAGAACCCATGCAACAACTTCACTGGCAGATCTAGATACTGATGAATCATATGTGTGTGATGTTAGTGTAGTACTGAGTATACTATATTTCCTTGAAATCTCGCCGCGGCGAGAGTTTATTTCAAGGCCCTGTTCGGTGCGGTGACAATTCAAGGGAAGTTAGATATCGAGGGCGGCATCTGCAGAGATTGACAAACATGTGGCTTGGACAATTAGCATTACAGCCCATTTGTACCTATGAATATTGCATGTGCCTGTACGTACATAGTGCTCGACCCTATACCATGTGGCGACATTTCAAGGATAGCGATAATTCGATGTGCGGCGACATTTCAAGGAAATACGTTATTTACTATCAAAGTTTACTATACCATTTAGGCCATCTTGTGGTAACTACCATACTTGTGTTGGTTAAAGTATAGTAGCTGCTATATAATATACCAGAGAGGCTATTTTTGTAATTTTCACACTATGTGAACGAATGTACATGTATGTACTTACCACAGTACATGTAGTCAAAGAACTCCACTTCACTCACTACAAAATTGAAGTTGCTTTGAGACTTGTACATCAACACTTTCCTTGTGTTGAAGTTAACAGTAGTGCTGACATTCTTGCGACCTGCTCGTTCTCTACCTGGTGGGACTGCAGCAACATCGACACTTGCATAGTTTGTATTTGGGCTATTCCAGATGTTATAATCATCTGGTACAGCATAGAATCTCAGTCTGGGAAGGCCCCGGTCACTGTCACTGTAATAATGCAGTGTGATGGTAGTCAAGGAGACTCTTAATGGGAATATGAACAGCAGTTGCACATCTTTTCCTGCAATCCATGCATAATAGTCAGCAGGCTGGTACTGCTCTCCTCCAAGGTCAGAGTCAGTCAATTTCCGTTGAATGCCATTACAGTGGATGTATTGATCTGTGGATAGTCCTACTTGCCGGTTATCTGAATACCTCCTACAGTTGGCGCTGCCACTCTCGAATCTAGTGACAGAGTCATCCCGATAGGCATACTCTGATGGGTGTATCTGACATGAACTGGAGGACACTACATTTGTAGTAGTGGGGTGATTTGGGTTATGCTTCAATTTGATTCTCATAAATGATATACCTTTTGTTGTCCAACCAAGTTCAGTGATGACCATCATATAAAGCACCAGATAGAGCATCATTGTCTTTGCTACAACTCTTACCAAGCAGTTTTGTTCAAGGGCTTCCGTTGTTACTTATTTAGCATATATCTGAAGTTTACTTAGGCTATTGTTGCATAACAAGTGTGCTTGTCCATCTGCTTGACTGTTTGAAATACCGCTTTCACACAAATAGTCTTTAATTGTAGCATAAATTATAGGTATACGGTGTATATATGACTATGTACTCATGTACTATGTTTATACACACATGTGCATGATTTTATAATAACCCCTATGTACATGTGCAAGAAGCAAAGTGCATGTGATATTTTCCTGTTAGACATCATTTATATGCTTGTGTATACACTTAACCACGATACAAAATTATGGACTAATGGAGTAAAAAACTAAGATCAACTGCAATGTTTGTGCAATAAAACTAGCATGCATTGCTTGCTGTACTATTATTAGCTTTTCTGTGGTGTAATGTGATAAAGAATACATTGTTGACAATCTCAGCAATTGTTGCTACAAAATTCCTTGTGCCGTTGTTCTGTCACATCAGCTATAGATTTCGTGTGCAGTACATTAGTTTATGAAGTATGCTTTGTGAATACTAATATTAAATTTATGGTTTGTATGCGGAAGTGGTGCAGAGTTGACTGAATCTATGATTCAGTAGTACATATATCTATCGACACTAATGTCTGTGAGTAGTGGTCAGTAATTGCCCTGTAACGAATAATATTTGAAACATTAAAACCCATAACAATGGTTTGGATCTTAGATCAGGCAAGATCACCTGCTGTATCTGCTTAGATAACACTAACCAATGGCTGTATCCATCCACCTCCAGGTGTACACCTTCCCTCTGCCCAACCCAAAGAAACTTAAGGAAATACCAACTGATGTAAGTGTGAAGATTAAAACCCATATCGTGTTGTATCTTTTAATCCTCACTGTACAATGTGCTGGAAGGACTGTATAATATATGTATACAAACTTGTTTCACCGTTTGTAAATTGTGAGTTGTGGTAATACTTGTATCTATTCATTCCTCTCTTTTCTATAGGGTAATCTAACCCAGTTCTACACAAACCTCCATTACAATGTCATCATGCACCTCTTTGCAAAGTAAGCAATAGCAATGACTGTTAGTATTATTAATCACACTTCCGAGTACAATTAGGGCAGTAATCGGTACTCTTACTTGTATGAGTATGGCCAGTAGTAGCACTAGCGATAGCAAGTGCTATTAGGCCATACGAGTACAAGTAAGAGTACTGTTGCTGCCCTAATTGTACAAGGATTAAAGTGTGTGATTAATTGATAATAGTATAGAATTTGCCCTAGGCTGCAGCAGGAGTACCGATTACAGACTGAGAGTAAAATTACAGCTGTAATTGGTACTCTTGCCTATGGGAGTAATGTATTGTAACTGTAATCACTCTACTATTAATTTTGTGATATAGAGATCACTGATTCTAACACTGGGTACAAGTGTGTAATTATTTCTTTATCTCACAGCATGGTATTTGAGAGAAGGATCATCATCACTTCCAGTAATCTTAGCTTGGTGAGTGACTACATTTCAATATCTAAATTACGTGTTTTGATCAGCTGGTTAATTTTTCAGTTGTCCTGCACTGTCCATGGTGCTGTGATACTGCTCTACCCACTACACTGGTAAGCTACATGTATTTGTCAATCCACTTCTTATGAAAATTAACACTCTCTCTCTCTCTCTCTCACTCACTTACTCTCTCTCTCATTCATTCACTCTCTCTCTCACTCACTCTCTCTCTCACTCTCTCTCTCTCTCTCTCTCTCTCTCTCTCTCTCTCTCTCTCTCTCTCTCTCTCTCTCTCTCTCAGGCAACACATCTTTATTCCTATCACTCCACCCCACCTTTTGGATTATTGCGCGTAAGCATTATGCACTAATATTGAAACAACATCACATACAGATTTGTGTATACCTTTCTACATTTCATCATCATCACCAAGTGTTATAGATGTGTATTTATGAACTATGCGTCCTTATACTTTGAAATGAAACAAGGTTCACTACATTCCATCCTATCTATATCAAAGACATGTATATCGTTCCATAAACAGTGCATTGTCCCTGGTTTTGCCATATATGGCAATTTAACTTGCATATGTACACTGCCCTTGTTATGATGTGCTTTGTTCAACATACCTTCATTATAGATCATTCTTTTCTTCTCCAGGGCTCCCATGCCATTCCTAATGGGAATACACTCCTCTTACATGGATGTAGGTTGACATAATATTCACTGTACATATTATGCACACATGTGTTTGTGCCCATTATTTCATAATTGTCCATGCACGTGTATAATACTGTAAATTGGGAGTTATTTGTATTTTCAGACGATGTAGCTAGTATGAAAATTAAATGCACACATAGTACCATAGATACTGGTTGTTAAGCGCATATGCTTACAACTTATGGCAGCAAGGAAATATGCGCTTAACAAAAAACGTGCTTAATTAAAAGGGATAAGATGAGGTAGGTGGGGTGAACGTAATGAACATGCATAGGCAATCTCGAGGGTGTGAAGTCCAAAACGATGATAAAAGGTGAACGGAGAGTGTATTTCTCGAGGTCTCTCCTCTCTAGCTGATTACTAGCCTCCAGTCTGCATCATGATTGATTGTGGATCATTTTGGTGGCTTACTAGGTGTATGCACGTAACAGAGTGTGGTAAAGCCTACACAAAACTATGCGCTTAATAAGAAGTATGCGGTTAACAGCAAGCTGTACTTAACAACCAGTGCCTACGGTAATAGCAGAATACAGTAAGGGTCATTTGTCCCAAGATTATCGAACCAGAAATTCACTTTTGACATGAAATATTCACAATTTATGGTATGCATAATATACATGTGCTATCCCTCTAAACAAGTGTGTCTACAATCTTACATCAATCCCTACAGCTTGTTCGTCGCATGCCAATGGATGACGTTGTGATCTTGGATGTTGATGAGAGTACCATAGAGTCTCCCCATGTGGATGACCTCCTCTCCATGCCTCCTGATGTGTTCTCAACACTCAAACATGTACTCAAGAAACAGTCATCAGCCTATGGGGACACTGTCACTAGGTAAGGATTCATACTGAGCCTTAAATTCTGTGTACAATGTACCAAGTGTCCGATAATTATCGTGCACACAAGTACATGTACACATGGTGCAATGTACATACAGGCATCTGCTACATGTATGTACATTGTACATGTGCAATACAATGTCATAAATTCATCAGTCTTTACGGATCACCAAAGCATATTATTATCATTACATATTCCATGTTAAAGGCATTGTGCCACGCTATAAGGGCTGATTGCCTGCTAATGAAGCCGGACGCGCCCACGCGGTAAATGAACATGGGGTGTGGCGGATTGCTGGTAAGTTCGCGCGTGTAGATTCAAATCTGCCCGCTGAGGTTCGCTCTGTCGGGCGCTCGACATTTCAAGCAGCCTATCTGCTCTCGAGCCTTTACTTATCAGTATTCTTACTCTTTAGCTGTCCATATCGCTGAAGATTACGAGCTTCTCCACTCGACTTCGACAAAATCTTCGCGCTGCATGTGCACGATCTCCGCGAACTCCCGTACACTACACCGTGATACTGGGCGTGCCCATACTTCCTGTACCCACTTTAATTGGATTTTTGAACTAATGAGCTCATTAAGAAGCAATTACGCCTTATATCGTGACACAATGCCTTTAAGGTTGAGCTTACTATGCCTTGCATTATGACAAATTATCAAAGTTGAAAGACTAATATGCTTTATGTTCATCACACTCATCTCCTCAGGGCCTTCCTCCTGGCCCAGGTGGCTATGATCGGTGGCTACCGCAGTGCCCTTAAAGTGAAGCAGTCTCAGGTGGTTTTTGATGAAGAGCAGTTTCTCAAGTCCAGGCCTCACTTGGAGGAGTTCCTAGGACAACTGCTACACTTCCAGCACTTCAGGCAGTTCATCAATGGAAGGATAGAGAAACTGAAGAACAGGATACCAGATAGGGACCTCTTTGATAATGAGGTCCTCCAGTATGAAGAAGGTCAGTAGTGAAGTATTGAGATGGTGGGGTGTTTTAGCTCCTATACATATACATGTACATACATGTAGGCCGCTTATAGTTTAGAAGGAGGTATAGAATTAGGGCAAGATATGTATTGTGACTAAAAAGTATGGTGAAGAAACTCGGAATAATGTAAATGAATGCTTCTCGCAATGCATTGACTCTTATAAATAATTATAGTAGTATGATGCCTGATATATACATGTATGTGTGGCTATATTATTACAGTGCCCAAACCTTGGTACATGTAAATTGTATATATCTATCTTTCTCCAGAGCTCAAAGGTACAGAGCAGATCAAGGCAGCATTTGACAAGTTCTTTAGCAGCACAAAAGTAAACAAAATGTAGTTTTCTGTTATGTTCAAGTCGTGATCTCTTCTGTTGTTCCATTCCAGGAGAGTGGAAAGAAGCTGGGAGACAAATTTGAAAACTTTGGCGATAAACTAAAGAAGGTAGGGATCCTTATTGGAGAAGATCTGCATATACACATGTCATAACAGTACATTGTATGTGCTCTCATTCAATGCCATGCATTTACGAATTGTAAACTGATATCTATTAGTTGCTCACTTGTAAGTATTTTGTATCATCATTGCAGGCTAAGATCGTGGACAAGAGTTGGAAGAGTATGAAAAAGGGAGCAAAAAGAATTCACGGAATGATGGTGAGATGAATATTAATCCCTACCCTTAAAGCATCGTATAATATGCCTTTCTACAATGTGTATACAAGTGTATAGCATGTGAAGGGAAGGAGCATATAAGTCACATAGATACAGTGGTAATATTGAAAAATATTTTATGAAGTAATATTGGCGATTCTCATTCATGCTAATGCATAGTAGGTATATACATTTTGAATAAAATTTCCACGATCTAAACGATATAACTAGTAATAGGACTAGTAAAAATGACCACAATATGGCAAGTTAGAAAACTGCCATATATGGACATTTTGCTAATACCGTAAAGTCTGGTTAATAAGCGCACATGCTTATTAAGCGCATATTTTTTAATAAGCACATACTTCCTTCCTGTTATTAAGTAATGTTTAATAAACGCATGCGCTTAATAAAGACGATAGTACAAGTATTAATCGCTCGATCGAGAGTTGTCATACTAAACATAGCTAGTATTTGTTCTCCGACCAGTTTTCTGATAGCTAGCTAGCTACACGAGAGCGAACGCCGTGATCTTCTATCGTCACAGCATAATCCATGGTCGACCGTGGGATCGGATTCTTGACCTCGATCGTTGAAGTGAGTCTCACCGAGCAAGATAGCTATTTGCCATAGTTTTCTAGCAGCGATGGCTTCCAATTATACTTTCATGAATTATAATAGTAGTGGTCTCCATAATCGCGGACTTCACACTTGCTGGCTTGGTTCACTGGAATCGCTCGAGCACTCGCTTGTTCTGATGGTGGGCGGGGCCAAAATTTCACCTTCTATTAAGCGCACATCGCCTAATAGGCGCATATTTCCTTACTGTCAAGAGTGATAAGCACATGTGCTTATTAACCAGACTTTACAGTAAGTTGTGGTCACACTGTGCATGGCACATCATACTGTTTCTGGTAAGGTATGGCACCCACTACAGTCATCTATAAGTGTAGCTAGGTTTACTTATTGAGGCTATCATGAAATATCTCTGCAATTTACTTTATTTTTCGATAATTCTAGAGTACGCTCCTTCTGAATCCCTTCATATGCTCCTGATAGTACATGTAGTCCACTGTACTGGCTTGCACTGGGCAAATTTATGAGCTTTTGTTATCTTTTGTAGCAGCAGGATCAGAAATTTGGTTTTCAAGGTGACTACCCTGGGGTGATCAGCAGCTATGACACTGAGAAGAAATCACTATCCCTGCCCGGTATGCACAAGTCAGTCAGTGAGAGTATGATCCATGGACACCACATCAGCCACAGCTCCACACCTCCACCTGGGACTCTAAGCAAGACGGGAGGAAAGGTCAGAACAATATATATAGTTGATCCTCCGAATAAAGGACATGTTGGGATGATACATATTTAGCTGTTTTGTCCTTTATATAGAGAGGTTGTCTTTAAGAGGTTTTCAGCGTATTGAAACTAGGAAGAGTAATTTTTGGGACCTCGAGCATTGTCCTTTATAGAGAGATATGTTATGCAGTATCCCTATTACGGAGGGTGTCACAATGTTTGTATGTCAAACTTTGGAAATGTATCGAGTTCACTAGACTAGAGTGCAAGACTCGTGATGACAACCAATACCGTGTTTAAGCAAAGTCCTTTCTACGACAGTAGGGCTTAAGTAGGGTGCTAAGCTAGCCGTCTCTACATTGAGAAATTACCATGCTGTCTTCACTGAGCTAGGCAGAGGGGAAAATTGGAAACTATTTTCCTTAATTCAGTAAAAGGTGTCAAATAATTAGAGGTGCTGAATTTTTAGAAGAACTACAGTATATCACATCCACAATAATTATTACTATGTTATTATTTTTGTGTAGCCCTCCCGGCCTCCCCCTCCTGTCATTCCATACAACAGACATCTGGAAGGGAAGAGAAAATTAGCTCAGAGCCTCAGACTCCAGACCAACTCACTACCTGATGTACATGTACCTGTGGGCATGCTGCTCAACTTCACTACTCCACCTGAAACACCTAGGTAGGTACAGGTGGTGTTGGTTATTTCATTAGAGCACACCTCGTCTATATGGTAATGATCTGCATAACATTGATATCTCTCTCTCTCTCTCTCCGTCCCCGTAGATCGGTAACCAGTGCTGATCAGACATCATTGGATCGCTCTGAGCGTGCTAGTCTGGATAGCAAAGCCTCCACTGAAGCTAGTGCAGCCTCAGGAGAGAATGCTCCTGGAGAAGTGGCCATTGGAAACCTTATCGATATAACTGGTAAGTGTCAATGCTACAAGTGTGCAAGGGGCAGACAGACTTACAGTTTATCTAACACTTGATCATTTGCTACATGTATGTATATTACATCATTTTTACTTCTTACACATGCACATGTGTATGGGTATAGACTGTGATTGTGTACATGTGCCTCTAAAAGCTCTCAGTGCTAGGCACCGTAAGTGGTTCTGCCCGAGCAGACACTGGGATGGTTCCCTTAGATTTGGGATTAGTTGTAAAGGATGAACGTTTTGAACTTTTATGCATACTGTACTTGTACTTTCAGGTGATGAGGAGCGGAAGTCAGTGGATGAGGGTCATGAATCAGACTCCACTGTCTCCACTACTAGCAGCAGTGGAGTGAACACAGACACCAATCCAACTCGAGCGTGGGAGCGATTTGACGATGACGATGACAAAATTGACACGATATCACCTAGCAATAGACCTCCCATCCCCCCTCCCAGGTCAGAACTCTACAGTGAAACAAATCAGAGCTCAAACTCTATGAATCCATTTGCATCAGACCTCGATTCAAGGGCTCGGTCACCGTTTGATGACTCCTTTAGTTCATCAGTTGCTCAGACTTTGTCAGAAAAGGCTGACGTTGAGGAGTCACTAGCTGCAAGAACACTCAATAGCACATGTAGAGACATTTTCAAAATAATCGAGGAGGAAGAGGAACAAGAGGCTCAGTTGAATAGTAGTCCACAGAAGAATGCCATCCCTGAACCCTTAATTCCAACCTCATCAGCAGCCATGGCAACTACTAACGTGACTACCAGTCAAGCGAGAAATCCTCCTCAAGTTAGTGTGACTGTAGGAGGGGTTGTTAATCCAATGCATGTTTCAGCCAGTGCACCCAATTTTGCTTTGAACTACGGCTTTCAGAACCACCATTTTGGTGGGTATCAACAACAGCAGAACACATTCAATCCACACAATCCTTTTATGTTGGATTATAGAGGGGTTCCACTGAATAATCTAGGTGCACGACCCTCTGGGCCCAGATCGCCAAAATGTGAGAGAAAGTGGCCACGTTTTGTATCGTCTGAGCAAGGTCAAATAGTTTATGCCAATAACGGGGCAATTCATGGAGGGGCCAAGAGACTTCCCCCTCAAAAACCGGAGCCTTACTCTGGTAAAATGCCTGTATCACAGTCCTCGATGCAACAACAGTTGGAGCAGAACCGGAGTGAGTTGCAAGCTCTTTACTCATCCAGTTCCGGTGCCAGTGTTGGAATGGAAGACAGAAGGATCAGTGATCCTACGTTACAGAGACTGCCTAGTCTAGGTGCCTTCGATCCTTTTGGAGATATTCTTGGGGATGGTGAACTACAAGCTTATATCAACAAGGAGTCATCCTCTGTATCTTGATAGCTACTGAAAATAGTATTATTCTTGATTGATGTGTCACAGCTTTTACAGGCGATTTGTGCTATTTTCATCCTCGAAGTAAATAATATTATTAACGTAATTAGCTCTTAATCGTGAAATTTGTATTCCTTTTATGTGTGCAATTTTTTTTTACATTCTTGCTTATTATGGGAGTGTGTAATCTTGTTCTCTGATCTGTTGATTACATAGCATACTTACTGTCTAAGCAGATCTATCCAACAGTAGTAGCAGAGGTATAAATTCAAGATCAGAATCTGATTATAGAGTTGGTTGGCTTTGGTTGAAAACTGCAGGAATTGGAAATAGTGTAAAGAAAAGTGTCCATATCCCAACATCGCTTTTCAGCATGAAACATTGAAAAACTGGGAATGGGCCTGGGGATGAGGCTTGGCTTGATCATGTTCTGTATGGGAGTATCAGTAACTCTGCTAGTGACAATCTGAGCTTCAGGAATAGAAATGAGTGTATATTATTATATCATCATGATCAGTTGAAGTGTCTTCAAGAGGAGATACCTGCACGGTGGTGGTTTCATCATCAGTGCTAGTTGTTGTATCAATTCCCATTGTGGTAGATTCAAAAGTAGAAGCTGCTACCATGCTGTCAAGCATACTAGTGGTGGCTTCAGTTGTAGCGCTGGCCATTGTAGCTAGGAGTTCCTGTACTTTCCATTGAGATGGTAAACACTTTGAAAGTAGTCACTGGGAATGTAGCACTAGTACTAGACTCATACAGTGGTAGCTTCAGTAGACCCTTCTGCAGACTCTGAGGTAGCTTCTATAGATTCACTGATAGCCACTTAATTCAGTAGACTTATTGGTAGCTTCCATAGATTCAGTGGTATATTATAGCTTCTCAGTGTAGTAGGAGCACTAATGGATGTGTACAATGTCATAGCTGTACTACTGTCCATTGTAGTAGAAGGTATAGAAGTTGCTCCAAATGTACCTAGCCTCCCATTTGTAAATGTGGAAGCTTCGGGAGAAGATGTGAGTCATTGTGTGTGGAATCATTTTAAAGTAGGTGAAATACGATCAACTGAAAAAGTAGTAGTTTCACTTCTTTCATCAGCCATTGTAATTGTTTGAACCGGGTTGGAATGCGCCCACACGCGGGGTACCAGACCCTTCCTCTCTTGTGAAGGGTCTGGTACCTGGTACCCCCGACTAGAACTGGACTCGCGACCACGCGCGCGTGTAAACGAATTAGTGGATTCTGACCCGGGTTAACCCCACCACCTGAGGTGCGCTATATTTGGAAAAACGCGCAACATGAGGAAGAAGCAGCTATGCGAAGGAGAAAATGGCTCGAGTGAAGTACAAGAAGAGGCTGAAATGAAAGTATGTAAGTGTTTATTGTGTTGTAAGTAACGAGCTTGTGTATGACAGTTCCGATTGCCTGGTAACCGTTGTTAAACATAAATAAGTCAACAAATTATGGTGGATAAGTATGGGGTGCCATAGCCTCGTCCCCAGGCCCCTCCCTACGCGGGAGAAGGGCCTGGTTCACACCGACTGCGCATGTGCAAGATTATCAGTAAAATTTCTGTAAAATTTTCCGTATACTATAGCTTACCGCGTGACATTTTGACTTCTAGTTCAAACAAGCGCCTGGATAAGTGTCTTCGATGTCGCTTGCCTGTCAACTGCTTGAACGAAGTCTTTGCGCTCGCCTCGCGTGTTTATTGGCTAAACGCTAGTAGATTTAGAAGATGATGTAATCGTAAAATGATAGTTTACTGAGTATTTTACGGGAATATACGATGTACCCAGATTGTGGGTACAAACGGGCGCATGCGCAGTTGGTGTGTACCAGGCCCTTCTCCCGCGTAGGGAGGGGTCTGGGGACGAGGCTAGGGGTGCCAAGTGTATCAAAAATACTTACTAATGCTATGCTTGTATATCTCCCTCTGATATATAAATACGACATTGATTTATCTAAATATCTACCCGATTTATTTATATATGGGTCAGATTTATAAATGTTGATCCGATTTATATATCAGAGGGTAAATGTGAGCCAGATATATATACCTGAAACAGATTTGTATAATATAATTATATGGGTCTGATTTATATATACAAGCAGGGGGGCTCGCTTTGCTCGCCCCCTGCTGCACCCGATTTGGATACCTTCCATCACATAGCTACATATCTGCACACATACACATGCATGCTATAAAGTGTTGTAAATAGGGCTGTGAAAGGGCAGACCTTGCACACATGATGAGCTCAAAGGAGATAGTAAAGGGCACTCATTATGTACGCAGCACCCGCCTGATATTGCACTAGTACATAGTATAGCATAATTTGTGGCGCATGCGCATTGATTTCATCCTGTTTGAGCATGTGACCTAAGTAATCAACAGGCCAAGGAACTCGTTAGTTTGCTCGCCCGCTCTCTCGCAAAACCTGTGAAGGCAAGAAGCCAAAAGCAGAATCTACTACCTCCGTGACGATGATCCGGACAATATCTTCTCATGAATCAAGCCACTTAGCTAACTGCAGCCCACTACATATAAGTGTCCATTGTCGCGTAGTTTTTGTACAGTCTGTCCAAGGAGCTAATGTTCGTACCTATAGCTAGTGCCATGACTGCCGCTCACAGAGATCGTCCAGCTGTAGCGTCTAACGCTCGGTAGCCAGAGATACTGCATCTTTTGCCTCGAGGTCAAATTATTTCCGCTGATCTCCCGTAACGCACACACACACAACTAAAATCTTAATATAATGATGACTCAGGTATATATGGGGCAGAATTATAAGTATGACAATTTTGCACCTGAGTTACACAAATGATGTAGTGATAATGGGTGTGGCCTAGTGGCTGGTTTACATCCTGCCATGCCCACCTCAAAGACATACACACAGTACTATGGTATTATGGCCCAACGCCCACTCCAAGACCTAGCTATGTTACGCCCATCTTGACCACACCCCTTTTGCAAACTGCCAGATTTATCAATCTAGCCCACATTTATAAATATGGTACAGATATATAAATCAGAGCAGTGTTTATAAATATGGCACAGATATATAGATCAAGTTTGTAAGTATTATTGACACACTTGGCACCCCATAGATAAGTACTGAGTGTGCTATGCATGCCCATTTATCGGCGAGGAAGCGATGAGCAGTGAAAAGATTGAATTAGAGAAAGAGGCAGAGAGACAGACGAAGGAGAGAGTTCATTAGAAGGCAGTCCCTTGAACGATTATTATTATTGAGGGTGATGGTCGATCCTGAGCATCAGAAAGCTTTCTGGTTGAAAGAATAGAGCAACTGATTGGAGGGTAGTCTTGTCCCAAGACCCATTTCCAGCTTGTTGCACATTCAAGAGCAGGAGGGCCTGGTATACAAAATCTTGAGAAGCATCGGCTGTAGACAGTAGGTTTGTGGTAGTCTGGGTGCCAGATCCCTCAACAGAAAGAGGGGTCTGGTACACTTCACATCACGGATTTGTTCTTCACGCCCCACGGGTACCTTGGGGCGTTAAAACCACTTGCAAGCTTTGCTGACTCATAGTGTTAACCACACGCTGCAGAGGCACTGTCTATCTTGGGTTAACACCTACTTAACTGGCCCACATTTGCTGACAATGCAGAACAAGTTCGTGATGCGAAGTGGACCAGACCCTCTCTTCCTGTTGAGGGTCTGGCACCCAGACTAGGTCTGTGGTTACTCACAGATCAACAATTTTGGAGTGGTACAGCTCATAGTCTACACAACTCGTTACTACCATTGTAGAAATAAAATCTCTTGTTGGGCATATAAAAACCCCTGTTTAGTATCAATGTACTTTTTGTGTACAACACTATTGTCATCATGTGCTTCGTGTGATTTCACATGCCCTCATGCTTTTCAGCGTGCAACATTGCTGGAAATGGGTCTGGAGATGAGGCTAATGATGGAGCAAAATAATCATACACATGTGCGCATAGTTATTTATACCCCACGAGTGGATTGAGAGTTTCATTTGCATATTTATGTGACCAGCTTTGACTGACCATTGAAAGGAATGATACAGGAGATCTGCACCTGATGCACTTACTTATCTGATTAAATGCTACATGTACCAGGCCCGTAGGCAGGGGGTGCATGTGCACCCCACCCCTTTCAGACTGAAACTTGTAAACTACTGCATGCATAGTGGTATCTTCAACACAGTCACTAACAGAAGTTAAGGTTGTTGCCACCCCACTAGATATAATGTGAGTTTTTGAGCATGAATATACTGAACTTAAAGGTGCTCTGAAACGGAAGTCGAACTGTCCGCCTACTTTTTTGAA
This sequence comes from Stappiaceae bacterium, assembly GCA_964291365.2. Taxonomy (GTDB): domain Bacteria; phylum Pseudomonadota; class Alphaproteobacteria; order Rhizobiales; family Stappiaceae; genus JBDWFY01. The sequence continues at coordinate 539,514 of OZ220035.1, read as the reverse complement.
TTCCTGACCCAGTTTTCAAAGCACAAACCTGATTGGTCAATCCAACGTCATCGCGAACGCGTGACCAAGCTATTATTCTCGCGCGATTGGCAGCTGTTCTTACAGCCACAAGTAATCGATGGAGCTTGAGACTCAGAGACAGAAACGCTGCTTGCGTTGATGGCGTCTGTCATGATAGCTCGATCTTGCGTTCGCGTTGGGTCAGCGTCCTCGTGGTCGCGAACATATTTACGCCGCAATAATAATTATACGCAATGTGTTAACGCGCGTGCGCGCCCTTCAAGCGTTTTTTAACTACGTAGCGACTTCCGTTTCAAAGCACCTTTAAAAGCATGAGGTCACTCATACGTTCACCAGCCTACATATTTTTCACATGCATCCCCCTTTAATCTGGCTATAGACCTGTGTACTTCTATATGCATTACCAAGATTTTAGCAGCTGCTAGTAAAAATTGTGGTGACTAATCATGCACTACATGTAAGATATTTATCAACTAGTATAAAGCTTTCCTAGCAAGGTTACATAACACATCGCAAGTATTTTTGTACATGCATGTATGTACATGTACGTGTGTGTGTGAGAGAGTGGGAGGAGAGGAGAGGGGGGGAAGAGATAGGGTATACATGTGTGTGAATCGGTGTGTGTGCCTATGCATACCTAACAATGTACACTTTCTTCATCCCCAGGTTCTCTTCTATTGTTACTGTTGGTACTTAGCCACTAGGTAGAAGCCTGGCAGTACACTATTCAGGGGTGCACGTACTTTGAACATCATCGATATCAATGGATAAAGGTGCAACTGGTATGTAGAGTAGTATTTTATGCATTTTGTTGTTAACATTTGCTTCTCTTTCCTTAGTATTCACTGGTTCTTCCACAGCCTGTGTCCAAGGATGCTGTTGAGCTCTTTGATGAAATTGTTGTACTCTCTAAAATTAATAACTTTGTTTCTACATTGTTGCCATCTTTGTTATATTCCTGTGCATCATTTTCTGTGTGCTTGATTTCTGACAGGTCTTCTGGAATACAGCAGATTCAAGCACCATTGCACAGCCAGGACTAAAACCACATGTTACAGTTAATTTAATAAGCCATAGACTAGCGAGTAGAACAGTTTACACAACAGCAAAAGGGTGCCGGGCAGCCAGTCTGTTGCAAAGGTGCCTAAACTTACCGTACTCTCCCCAGATGGCACACTGAGTGACCTGACCTCATTGCCAGACCACGAAGAGCTCATTGTGGCGCTAGTACTCATCACTCATCTTTGTGGTGGTACACTATGTAATCCACTTTGGCTCAGCGCAAGTGCTTCGTGGCTAATCCGGATTCAATCCGAGTTCAACCCACATTCTGAGGTGGGTTACGTAATCCGGATTCGCATGCATGCGAGTTAGTTTAATCCGGATTCCAGTCCGAATTAAACGCTGCGCGTAAGCGGGGTTTACGAGTACACCAGGGGTCGATAGCTACCATACTCAGGAGTGAATGCAGGATATGTATAAAAGAGAGGAGGGAGAGAGAGAGAGAGAGAGAAAAAATAGAGTTACGCTGCAAGCGGATGGTGATTGTGTATACGGTACTTGCGTGCCAATATCACGTATATTGCAATTCAATAACAAGGTAGTTGACATTTACAATGTAATGAATAATTAATAAACGTACCGCATATATAACTACATGGCCGTCTACAGTGGTCTAAACCTGGTTTCAATAAATACTCACATTGGATGCATGTACACAGTGCTTACACCTATAAAGAGGTATGAGCCCACTAGCCAATACTGTAACATGCTGTACATGTCATGTTCAATACTACAGTATACAATTTTATTGTGATATGTAATTATGTGCGCAACTTCATAAGTAACATGTAAACAGTAATCGCACATTTAAAAGGTTAATGTGTGGCAGCTTATCGCAGTTAGCCAGTTGTTATTTACAGTTTTCTCTGAATATGTTTTGTTTGTTTATGTTTATGTTTTGAGTAACTTTTGATAATACATGTAGGTTATAATTAACAGTTATTTGGGGAGCTTCAGCTATTGATTTAGCAGTTGCTACTTCAGTCTAAGAAAGAGCTAATACTATAGTATATGCAATGACTATCCTGTTCAATTGTTTATCAAGTGTATATGTACAATTGCAGCTTCCTTACATAGAGCTGTTGTTTATTGTGTCCTTTCCCTCTGCTGTGTTTGTGTCAGTGGTCTTCCAGTGGCTTCATAGCAAGGGTTGCCCTCCATTTTACACTGTGGAGTACTGTTGTCAGTACTTGTATCACTGGCCTGTCTCTTAAACATCCACAGCAGTACAGCACTGAGTAGCCCTGTAAACAGGACTGTCAATATGCTCACCAGAACCCATGCAACAACTTCACTGGCAGTTTATTTTAGGCTAGACAGTGTGCGTATCCATCTACTTGACTGTTCGGAATACTGCTTTCACACAATTACTGTTTAGTTGTGGCATATACTATTAGGTATATTTGACTATGTACTCTTGTATCGTGTAAGCCATATAGATCACAGGCACCACTTGTAGTTTATCTAACCTAGACCACAGGTATTAGTCATGATTGGAAGTTAGAACATGGCTGGCAGTTAGAACATGATACAAGCCACATAAAGCATATAGGTGGTAGTTGTTTACCACTGAAATACACTCGATATTTACTATGCAAACCACTCGGGCTTTGCCTTCATGTTTTACTATAGTAACTGTCTCATGTATTTCACGTAAACCACCATTACCTATTCTTTATCTTTAACATAGATTATAATGTTCATACACACATTATTACCCCGTGTACATGTGAAATGCATGTGACTGGTATTTTCTTGTTAGACATCATTTATAGTATGCTTGTGTACACACTTACCATGATACAAAATGATGGAAAATTAATAATATTGTCATGTTATAAAAATATATTTGCAGTTGGTGGAATTCATCTTACAAAATTAAATTATTGTAGGTGTTATAAATGTTAATGTGGTATGGGGTCCTTTCTACAAAGTTGTCATGTCTTTTTTTATTATGACCACTTGATTAGTATGCTCATGTACACAGAAAGCTATGTACTACATAGTGTGAATATTAATGTCCATTGTATACAAGATTAATTTTGTTATGATATGAGTGTGACGTGTGCTCAAATATCTTGGCTATTTCTCTCCTTCACTTGGCCCCTCCCCCTCTGACTGCTTCAAAGAGGTGTGTGTCAGTGGTCTGTTTGACTGTAGTGGTTTCATAACAAGGGTTGCCTTCCATTGTATATATGCTCTCTCTGCCTTCTATAGCTCTTTTTTGTCTCTTTTTGTAGAGCCACAGCACAAACACATTGACACTGAGTAACCCTATAAACAGGACTGTCACTATGCTCATAAGAATCCACGCAACCACTTCACTCAGAGATATTGCACTGCACTGTAGTTGTGCAGTTTGTTGTTCCACTATTGTCTATTGTTTCTTTAGTGGTGCTGTCTTGAATTGATATTGTAGCTACATAACAAACAAGTGGGCCGGAAAGAGATTGTATGCTTACCAAATGCTCTTGTTGAGGTTGTTGTGCTGGAACAATCTGCTATCAAGATGGTATCAATAATACTGATGACTTCTGGACCAGGTGTGCCAGAGGTTGATGCGGTAGAGATCACAGTTGCTGTACATGTAGCAGTTGAAACGATATTGTAGGGAGTGTAAATATTTTTGATAATTTGCATACAGACACTTACTTGTACCTTCACAAGTGAAGAACTTCACTTCACTCACTGCAAAGTAAAAACTACTACTAAACTTGTACATAAGCACTTTCATGGTGGTGTAGTTAACAATGATACTGACACTGCTGCTACCTGCTGGCTCTCCACCTGGTGATACTGCAATAATGTCTACACTTGAATATCCTGTAGTTGGGGTATCCCAGACTTCAAAGTTATCTGGAACAGCATAGAATCTCAGTCTGTCGCTGTAGTAGCGCAGTGTGATGGTAGTCAAGGAGACTCTTGTGGTGAATATGAACAGCAATTGTGCATTGTTTCCAGCAATCCACACATAATACACAGCAGCCTGGTACTTCTCCGTTCTAACGTCAGAGTCAGTTAATATACGTGTGGTACCATCTGACAGTGAGTGTATTGCTCAGTGTATACTCTACTCTAGTAGCTCTACTGACAGAGTTATACAGATAGGCATACTCTGGTGGGTACACCTGACATGAACTGGAGGATACTGTGAAATTAACTTGAACACATTTCATCTCACTAATAGAAATTGCTTATCCTAGTCCAACCGAGCAAAGCAACAAATCCTATAGAAAGTGTTAGACAGAGCAGCAACTTCATTGTCACGCCACACCATAGACTGGTCCAGTAAGTGAGGTTCGTGGAATACATAGCTATAAATCACGCACAGAGTGTGATCATTTTCGTGGCTATTGTATACTCTGCATAGAATAACAAATTACCACTCTAACATCCTCCAAACAAAACAAGGAAAAAAAATAACTAGTGCTGGTACATTTTAGCAAATTCCATGTCACTTTTACTTCATTTTTCGCCTGCACTTTAAATATGCAGGAAGCATGTTTCCTACATGTGTAGGAAATATAGTTCCTGCAAAAATTCTGCCATTTTAGAGCCTCCCTCTTTTAGAGATATGTAGGAACCATACTTCCTGCAAAAAATGTTGAATTTTTCTAATGTGTAGGAATATTTCCCACACACGCAGGACACATGCTTCCGGCAAAACTGTAATGTACTTCACCAATTTGCAGGATGCCAGAAACATGCTTCCTGCATCTTTCCCACATGATAATTATTAAAAAAAAAAGGGACTTTCTTCAGAAAAAAGTACTATGAAAACACTCCACCTTATGATACAATTTTGGATACACATTCAATGTCATGTTATACACTGACAGAATCTGTACTGTTTATTCAAGTTTGAAGGACAAAAAATGTATATACACTGCATGATAGTACTTTTGTAAGAATCCTTCCTGCACATTGTGTAGGAACAATGATTCCTACAAATAACTGCATATTTTCATTCCTTATTTTGTTTGGAGGCAGTTCTTTGTGTAGCGTATGATTATGTCAGCCTCTCTCACCACATCAAAACACTGCTATGCTATCATGTGTCAATCAATGACACACAAGGGATAAATGTACATGTAACTATTAGTTAATGCTAATATAAGCACTAGTCACATGTTTATATAACGAATATATACTTGTAGTTCAGTGAATGTACTTGTCTTGGTAATGCACACATCATGTTTTTAGTCTGTCTTTAAATTTACATTTCTCTGGTTGTCTCATAGAGGGGTGTGTCAGTAGTCTATTTGACTGCAGTGGCTTCATAACAAGGGTTGCCCTCCATTTCATACTTTGGAGTATTGTTGTCAGTACTTGCATCTCTGGTCTGTCTCTTCTTAAACATCCACAGCAGTATAACACTTACTTTGTAAACAGGACTGTCAATATGCTCACCAGAACCCATGCAACAACTTCACTCATGCAGAGACATTGATGGATTAGTGTTTGACTTGATTTATGTAGTTTGTCTCTTCTCTGTTGTTTCTTCAGTGTTGTTATCTTGAAGTGATAGTGCAGCTATGTTAAACTAGACTAAAGTGACAAGTAAGCGGCTTGAATATTTACTTACCGAATGTTGTTGTTGAGTCTGTTGTGCTGGTATCATTTCTAAACATATACAATAGTCAAAGTTTCATCAATAATGTTTGTTAAAACAATTGATGTTCAAACATGGTGTGTTTTTAGTCTATCTTTTTTTTTATTTGGCCCCTCCCCCTCTGACTGCTTCATAGAGGTGTGTGTCAGTTGTCTGTTTGACTGCAGTGGCTTCATAACAAGGGTTGCCCTCCATTTCATATTTTGGAGTGCTGTTGTCAGTACTTGTATCTCTGGCCTGTCTCTTCTTAAACATCCACAACAGTATGATCGCACTGAATAGCCCTGTAAACAGGACTGTCAATATGCTCACCAGAACCCACGTAACAACTTCACTCAAAGCCACGGAACATTTAGCTGTCTCAAGTCATATAGGGATTGCAGAGTATAGTAATGCACTTATGGATACTTACTTGTGCTTTCACAAGTGAAGATCTCCACCTTCTTTATGTTGAAGTTGACATTGATACAGTAACTGACATTCCTGCGACCTGCTGGCTCTCTACCTGCATGATGAGACTGCAGCAACGTCTAGCTACATGTGGATCGCTTGTAGTTGATGCATTCCAGACATCAAAGTCATCCAGTGGTACTGGCAGCATAGAATTTCGGTCTGGGAAGGCTTCTGGCACTGTCACTGTAGTAGTGCAGTGTGATGGCAGTCAAGGAGACTCTTGTGGGGAGTATGAACAGCAATTGCGTACCACTACCCTGAATCCACACGTAATAGTCAGTGTACTGATACTGCTCTCATCCAAGGTTGGAGTCAATCAGTTTAATTGGGGTACCATCATAATGGACATAGTTTCCTACAAAGGCACCCTCCCCATAGTCATTTGGATAGTTCCTACATTTAGCACTAGGGCTCTCAGTTCTGTTGACAGAGTTATCTTGATAGGCATACTTTGATGGGTACATCTGACATGAACTGGAGGATGCTGTGGAGTGGACCGGTGAGATAGTTTTGCTCAGGTTTGATCTTACTTATTCATGTGCTGTAGTATCCCGGGCAAGCACCCTCTCCTGGGTAAGCACCCATGATTGTACCGAATTTCAAGGGGTAAATATAGCAGCTTCCATACAAATGTATGGAAGTTATATCTCAGGTAAGCGCCCACGCAGGTGGAAATTGCGAGTTATGTTTAAGCGCCCATGGGCGCTTAACTGGGACACTACGGTAACATACTTTTCCTAGTCCTGCAGAGTATTATAAGGATTGCTACTAGACAGAACAGCTACTTCATCCTTCTGCATCAATCACATTACTGAATACTATATATAGTACTTTTTAATTCTGTGATTAAAAACGGCTGTTTGGCAAGTTATTTTTCGATAGTACCTCGATTATTTGAAGTGCAGTCCTCAGCCATTTTAGTACGGTTGAGTTGCGGTTGCTGTCAACAGTACCGTGAAGTATCGGCCCGATAAAAGCCGGCCGCCCTCGATTAGTAACCGTACTCTGAGCAAGGCTGAAATCAATAGTAGCCGCGGCTACTATTCAAACAATGAAGATCGCGTAGGTAGTTTACCTGGGCGCTCTTTCGCGTCCAACTGCGACAGTGATACTTCGAATATTGGCCCACCCCCCAGTCTAGATCCAATGTAAGGTGCACCGCCCATGGGCCCTTTTTCACGAAGGTACGGTATATGTACGTATCGTACGACCATCACATTCCGTATATATGTGTATTCTAATTTAGCGAACTGTAACTTTACAATCGTGCAGTACTATACCGTTCCAAGCATCAAGGAAACCCAGGTATTATAGTATATGCGTAACTGACCTGGACCCGACGTCAGGACCCTCCATACTGTACCTGTATAACGCTGAAGAATGGGCGGTGTTCGGGGTGGAGTCGGCTATCCACGGTCCCTCTCATCTCTGACTTCTCTAGCTCTCGTGTCTCTACTCCCTCGCTCGGGCCTTGGAGTTTATGTGACTACTCTGAGCATTGAATGAAATGGTAGGGTCTGATCCATTTGACTAAAGCCCTGAGGTGGTTGACTGAGCCGTCACAGTCACTGGTGTCCAGACAACCTCCACTCACTTGGCCTAGGTATGGTTTATCATGTGAGTAAGGACCAGCTATTACAGACAATACTACTTCAAAAGTGGGCATAAAGGAGCCTAATATTAATACACTGGTAGATAGAAGAAATAAACGCTAGGCTGCCTAGCCTAGGACCCACTAATTTGATTTCGTGATCCAAACGTTCTAGTCTATATACATGGCCAGATCCTACATATGGCAGTACATACAGGTTCTAGCATGTACATGTAGGACCCACCTGCTTATCATCTGCCTGAGAATTGTGAGTATATGTAGGATCCTTGCAGTACAATCCAAAATCTGAGGGGCTACTGATGATTAATATGTTTGCTTCTTTTTTTTTTTACAATGAAGAGGCAGAGGGTCCTAAGAAGTACATGCAAGACCCAATTGTCCAATCAGATATTTATATTACCTTTGAGAAGACAAGAATTATGACAGCACACATCATAGGACTATTCACATGAATCTTGACAGCAGTTCTTCATTGAAACTAGTATAAAAACCATGCATTTAGGGAAGAAGTCATGCAAGTCTCACAAATTACTGGAACGGAGAGAGTCCTAAAAGACCCTTGTGTCATTAGATCACCTGCATATTATTACTATGTATTTGTGAACTTTAATCGAGAAACTAATAGTTGGAAGGGTCCTAAGCATTCACTATGCCATGGTAGGACCCTTCCCAGTACATATGCCGGTAGGTCTGTGATCCTATGCCTGCTCTGAAGTGCACAACAAACGTGGACCCCCTATTCGGTTCCTGTGGTGGTTCTCACTACTTCTAGGCTAGAAGAGTAGTCCCACATAGTTACTGAAATGCAGAGAGTCCTATTTAGCAGATGCAAGACCCTTCTTTATTAAGCCACATGTATAGCATCCCCACATTTATTGTACAAATTAGTGGACCCTTTAATGGAGGTATTGGTATAATTATGCATTTGTTGGGGGCTGTCTATCTTTAATATACACGACAAAAGCAGAGGGTCCTACATATAAGCGGGTGGGTCCTACATGTACATGCTAGGACCTGTATGTACTACCATGGCAACGTTACATTTGATAATTGAATGTTAGTAGCTCCTACAATTGGGTCCTGCATATACTCATTGGGACCCTCTGCATTTGTCGTGTGAAAGCTGATATATTAAACATATAGCCCCAAACAAAATTAATGTATAATTATACCAATACTTCAATAAAGGGTCCACTAATTAAATGTGGGAATGTTATACATGTGGCTTAACACAGAAGGGTCTTGCATCTGCTAAATAGGACTCTTTGCATTCCAGTAACTATGTGGGACTACTATTCATCCCTTAATGAAAGTGCATGTACACCAGTCTCATTGCAAAATCCTAAACCGATCAGTCCGGGCTCACCTCTGCAAGAATACTGTAATTTCCTGTGGTGGGTCCTGCAAACACTCATTAGGACCCTTTTTCGAAAATTGACATAAGCAGTAAGATTTCTTCATTAAAGTTCCATACAAATAATTGATAATGATATACAGGTTCACATATTACACAAGGGTCTTGTATTTATCACATAGGACCTCTCCATTCCAGTAATTCGTGAGACTTGACTTCTTCCCTAAATGCAGGACTTTTACACCAGTTTCAGTGGAATCCTATAGTATATGCTATCAAGATACATGTCTGTTCAAAGGTAATATAACTATCTGATTGGACGGTTGGGTCTTGCATGTGCTCTTTAGGACCCTCTTCCTCTTTGTTGTATAAAAACTTTTACATTAATGTTGTTGGCCACTCTGACTTTAATGCCTTGGATTGCACTGCATTGAAGGATCCCACATGCACTCACAATTCTCAGGCAGATGATAGCAGGTGGGTCCTACATGTACATACTAGGACCTGCATGTACTGCCATGGCAACAATACACTTGATAATTGAATGTGGGTAGCTCCTACAATTGGGTCCTGCATATACTCATTGGGACCCTCTGCTTTTGTCGTGTACATTAAACATAGAGAGCCACCAACAAATGTATAATTACACCAATACCTCCATTAAAGGTCCACTAACTTGTATAATTAATGTGGGGATGCTATACATGTGGCTTAATACAAAAGGGTCTTGCACCTGCTAAATAGGATTCTCTGCATTCCAGTGTTGGGATTACTATTCTAGCCTAATTGCAAGTACATGTACATCAGTTTCATTGCAGAATCCTAAAGCAGTTAGTTGGGGCTCACCTCTGCCCAAATACTGTAATGTACTGTGGTGGGTCCTGCAAGTATTCATTAAGACCCTTTTTCAAAAACTGACATAAACAGCCTCCAGCTAAGACTTTTTGATTAAACTCCACAAATATTATCACGGTAATGATATGGAGTTGTTTAATTACACACTGAGGGTCTTGTATTTACCTTATAGGACTCTCTACGTTCCAGTACATTTGTGAGACTTGACTTCTTCTCTAAATGCAGAATTTTTACACAGGTTTCCATGGAAAGTCCTGTGCTATCAATTAAGATTCACGTCCATTCAAAGGTAACATAATATCTGATTAGACAATTGGGTCTTGCATGTGCTCTATAGGACCCTCTGCCTCTTCGTTGTGCAAAAACTTTAACATTAATGTTGTTGGCCACTCAGACATTATTGCCTTGGATTGTACTGCATTGAAGAATTCTACATGCACTCACAATTCTCAGGCAGATGAAAAACAGGTGGGTCCTGCATGTACATGCTAGGACCTGTATGTACTACCATGGCAACGTTACATTTGATAATTGAATGTTGGTAGCTCCTACAATTGGGTCCTGCATATACTCATTGGGACCTCTGCATTTGTCGTGCATGTGAAAGCTGATATATTAAATATAGAGCCCCAAACAAAATTAATGTATAATTATACCAATACTTCATTAAAGGGTCCACTAATTAAATGTGGGGATGTTATACATGTGGCTTAATACAGAAGGGTCTTGCACCTGCTAAATAGGACTTTCTGCATCCAGTAACTATGTGGGACTACTATTCATCCCTTAATGAAAGTGCATGTACACCAGTCTCATTGCAAAATCCTAAACCAGTCAGTCCGGGCTCACCTCTGCCCGAATACTGTAATGTCCTGTGGTGGGTCCTGCAAACACTCATTAGGACCCTTTTTCGAAACTTGACATAAGCAGTAAGATTTCTTCATTAAAGTTCCATACAAATAATTGATAATGTTATACAGGTTCACACATTACACAATGGTCTTGTATTTATCACATAGGACTCTCTCCATTCCAGTAATTCATGAGACTTGACTTCTTCCCTGAATGCAGGGCTTTTACACCAGTTTCAGTGGAATCCTATAGTATATGCTATCAAGATACATGTCTGTTCAAAGGTAAAATAATTATCTGATTGGACGGTTGGGTCTTGCATGTGCTCTTTAGGACCCTCTGCCTCTTTGTTGTACAAAAACCTTTACATTAATGTTGTTGGTCTCTCAGACTTTAATGCCTTGGATTTGTACTCCATTGAAGGATCCTACATGCACTCACAATTCTCAGGCAGATGATAAGCAGGTGGGTCCTACATGTACTGCCATGGCAACAATACACTTGGTAATTATTGAATGTGGGTAGCTCGTACAGTTGGGTCCTGCTTATACTCATTGGGACCTTCTGCTTTTGTCGTGTACATTAAACATAGAGAGCCACCAACAAATGTATAATTACACCAATACCTCCATTAAAGGTCCACTAACTTGTATAATTAATGTGGGGATGCTATACATGTGGCTTAATACAGAAGTGTCTTGCACCTGCTAAATAGGATTCTCTGCATTCCAGTGTTGGGATTACTATTCTAGCCTAATCGCAAGTACATGTACATCAGTTTCATTGCAGAATCCTAAAGCAGTTACTTGGGGCTCACCTCTGTCCGAATACTGTAATGTACTGTGGTGGGTCCTGCACTTGAAGTACTCATTAAGATCCTTTTTCAAAAACTGACATAAACTTCCTCCAGCTAAGATTTTTTGATTAAACTCCACAAATATTATCATGGTAATGATATGCAAGTTATTTAATTACACACTGAGGGTCTTGTATTTACCTTATAGGACTCTCTACATTCCAGTACATTTGTGAGACTTGACTTCTTCTCTAAATGCAGGATTTTTTACACAGGTTTCCATGAAAAGTCCTATAATGCGTGCTATCAATTAAGATTCATGTCCATTCAAAGGTAATATAATATCTGATTAGACAATTGGGTCTTGCATGTGCTCTATAGGACCCTCTGCCTCTTCGTTGTGCAAAAACTTTAACATTAATGTTGTTGGCCACTCAGACATTATTGCCTTGGATTGTAATGCATTGAAGAATTCTACATGCACTCATAATTCTCGGGCAGATGAAAAACGGGTGGGTCCTGCATGTACATGCTAGGACCTGTATATACTGCCATGGCAACGTTACATTTGAATGTTGGTAGCTCCTACAATTGGGTCCTGCATATACTCATTGGGACCCTCTGCATTTGTCGTGTGAAAGCTGATATAATTATTAAACATAGAGCCCCAAACAGTATAATTATACCAATACTTTCATTAAAGGGTCCACTAATTAAATGTGGGGATGTTATAGCTACATGTGGCTTAATACAGAAGGGTCTTGCATCTGCTAAATAGGACTCTTTGCATTCCAGTAACTATGTGGGACTACTATTCATCCCTTAATGAAAATGCATGTACACCAGTCTCATTGCAAAATCCTAAACCAGTCAGTCCGGGCTCACCTCTGCCCGAATACTGTAATATCCTGTGGTGGGTCCTGCAAACACTCATTAGGACCCTTATTCGAAACTTGACATAAGCAGTAAGGTTTCTTCATTAAAGTTCCATACAAATAATTGATAATGTTATACAGGTTCACACATTACACAATGGTCTTGTATTTACCACATAGGACCTCTCCATTCCAGTAATTCGTGAGACTTGACTTCTTCCCTAAATGCAGGGCTTTTACACCAGTTTCAGTGGAATTCTATAGTATATGCTATCAAGATACACGTCTGTTCAAAGGTAATATAACTATCTGATTGGACGGTTGGGTCTTGCATGTGCTCTTTAGGACCCTCTTCCTCTTTGTTGTATAAAAACTTTTACATTAATGTTGTTGGCCACTCTGACTTTAATGCCTTGGATTGCACTGCATTGAAGGATCCCACATGCACTCACAATTCTCAGGCAGATGATAGCAGGTGGGTCCTACATGTACATACTAGGACCTGTATGTACTGCCATGGCAACAATACACTTGATAATTGAATGTGGGTAGCTCCTACAATTGGGTCCTGCATATACTCATTGGGACCCTCTGCTTTTGTCGTGTACATTAAACATAGAGAGCCACCAACAAATGTATAATTATACCAATACCTCCATTAAAGGTCCACTAATTTGTATAATTAATATGGGGATGCTATACATGTGGCTTAATACAAAAGGGTCTTGCACCTGCTAAATAGGATTCTCTGCATTCCAGTGTTGGGATTACTATTCTAGCCTAATTGCAAGTACATGTACATCAGTTTCATTGCAGAATCCTAAAGCAGTTAGTTGGGGCTCACCTCTGCCCAAATACTGTAATGTACTGTGGTGGGTCCTGCAAGTACTCATTAAGACCCTTTTTCAAAAACTGACATAAACAGCCTCCAGCTAAGACTTTTTGATTAAACTCCACAAATATTATCATGGTAATGATTTGGAGTTATTTAATTACACACTGAGGGTCTTGTATTTACCTTATAGGACTCTCTACGTTCCAGTACATTTGTGAGACTTGACTTCTTCTCTGAATGCAGAATTTTTACACAGGTTTCCGTGAAAAGTCCTGTGCTATCAATTAAGATTCACGTCCATTCAAAGGTAACATAATATCTGATTAGACAATTGGGTCTTGCATGTGCTCTATAGGACCCTCTGCCTCTTCGTTGTGCAAAAACTTTAACACTAATGTTGTTGGCCACTCAGACATTATTGCCTTGGATTGTAATGCATTGAAGATTTCTACATGCACTCACAATTCTCGGGCAGATGAAAAACGGGTGGGTCCTGCATGTACATGCTAGGACCTGTATGTACTACCATGGCAACGTTACATTTGATAATTGAATGTTGGTAGCTCCTACAATTGGGTCCTGCATATACTCATTGGGACCCTCTGCATTTGTCGTGTGAAAGCTGATATATTAAACATAGAGCCCCTGTGGTGTCTTTACCACAAATAGACGGCTAGAGTACTACCTAGCTACCTAACTGTACGCTCACAAGTGGTGAGTGTCTATGCCTAACTACACTTGACAGTGTTTCATTAAAAAGATTAAAAGTGCACAGACATACAGGGGGTAGTACTAAAGGTGAGACAGCAACTGAAGACTGACTAACAAAACTGAACATTGCAACGCATTATATAGGTAAATGTGTGGGTGTGGCACAGGAAGTAAAGTATACCACATTCCCTCCCTCCTTAAGATGGGAAGGTCACAAAAATCAATAAGTTCACAAAAATGAGTAAGTACAAAACTCAACATACATAATCAGTTGGATAGTTAGTGTTCAAGTTCTTAGTTCACTCGTAGCGGTTAGGAGGTCTACGAATCCTCCGTGGATATCGAGGTTCGAGTGGCTCAGGAGTTTCAGGCTCCTCGACATGAGGCTCAGTAGGCTCAGGGTCAGCGTTGTCTGTAGGATCAACGGCAGGTTCCTCAGGTGCTTCTTCTGAATCAGAGACAGCATCAAGAATATCCTCTGAGGCACTCCCAGAGGTAGTAGCAGGAACAGAGGGTAGCCAGTCCTTTAACTGGTCTGCATGCCGCTTCCAACGTTGACCTGCTTCTGTCTCTACAACATAAGTGACAGGTCCCAACACCTCCACAATAGTACTAGGCACCCAATCAGGCCCAGGGCGAAGGTTACGAGCCATCACTCGATCACCAACAATCCAGTCTCGAGAGTGAGCACGACGATCATGGGCAGACTTTTGCAGTGCTTGCTTGTCGGCTACAGACTTCTCTCGGTCTGGTTGAAGCAGGGAAAAACGAGTACGAAGTTCACGACTCATCAACAGCTTGCATGGGGGCACCCCAGTGGTTGCATGTGCAGTGGTACGGTAAGTGAGTAGATATGATGAGAGTCTTTGAGTGAGGGAGCGTCCATCATTTAGTGAAGCTTTCAGACACTGTTTCAGTGACTGCACAAAACGCTCAGCCAGCCCGTTCGAAGCCGGGTGGTATGGGGCACTCTTTACATGACGAATCCCGTTGCGCTGTGTGAACACCTTGAATGCATCAGCGGTGAACTGAGAACCATTATCTGTCACAATCTGCTCAGGAATGCCATGAGTACAGAACCATTCTCTCAGGACATCGAGTGTAGCTGAGACAGTAGTAGTGGACATCACTCGCACCTCTGGCCACTTTGAAAAGGCATCAACAGCGATGAGAAACATGGCTCCTTGAAACGGACCTGCAAAATCCAAGTGGACACGTTGCCAGGGCCTAGATGGCCAGATCCAAGGGTGGAGTGGAACTGTAGGAGGAGCTCTTTTCACTGCATGACACGCTGCACAAGATTTGGCTAGATTCTCAATCTCTTTATCCAGCCCAGGCCACCACATGTAGCTTCTTGCAACTGACTTCATACGTGTAACTCCAGGGTGGTCCTTGTGGAGCTCCTGTAGCAACTTTCGTCTCAAACTCTGGGGTATGACAACACGGAATCCCCATAACAGACAGCCCTCCTCCACCGTTAGCTCATTTCTCCGGTTGAAAAAGGGACGTAGATCTGCTGGCACTTGTTGAGGCCAGGTGCCCTTGGTGTAGCGATAAACTTTGCTCAATACTCTATCAGAGGAGGTAGCAGCTCGCAATTTACGAACAGTCACAGGTAGAGCTTCCATTTGTGAAATGTTGAACACTTTTGGATCTGCATTAGGATCATCTGGAGGAGAGATACGCAGAGGGAGACGAGACAATCCATCTGCATTTCCGTGGTCACCTGTGGGACGAAACTCAATCTCGTAGGTGTACGCAGAGAGTATCCATGCCCATCTCTGAAGTCTAGCAGCGGCTAGGGGAGGTATTCCCTTCTTGGGTCCCAAGATAGCAGTAAGAGGCTTGTGATCAGTCACCAGAGTGAAGTGCCGACCATAAAGATAGGAGTGAAAACGCTTGACTCCAAAAATGAGAGAGAGAGCCTCCTTCTCGACTTGGGCGTAGTTTCGTTCGCTACTTGAGAGTGTGCGAGACGCAAAAGCCACTGGGCGTTCAGATCCGTCGGGCATGACATGGGAAATGACTGCTCCTATGCCATACGCTGAAGCGTCTCCTGCCATCTTGATTGGCAAGGATGGATTGTAGTGTGTCAGAACATCATTGGATGCTAATGTCTCCTTAGCTTCGTCGAAACTCTGCTGACAAGCTGGAGTCCAATTCCATTTGACATCCTTTCGAAGTAGGCGATTTAGAGGAGCTAGAATTGTTGCTGCATTGGGGATGAATTTCCCATAGTAGTTAATAAGGCCTAGGAACGAACGCAACTCCTGTACATTTGTGGGAGCTGGCGCCTGAAGTATGGCCTTCAACTTTTCTTTGAGTGGATGAAGTCCATCGGCATCAATGCGGTGTCCAATAAAAACGACGCTCGGCTGCAGAAATCGACATTTCGGAAGTTTCACATGAATTCCATGACGCAAGAGGCGTTTCAGTACTTCCTCAAGACGCTCCAAATGCTCAGCTAGGGTTCTCCCAGTGATGATGATATCATCGATGTAACACGCCACACCTTCAACTCCTTGGAGGATAGTGTCCATTGTCCTTTGAAAGACTGCTGGAGCTGAAGCAATACCAAAAGGAAGACGGGTGTATTGATACAATCCCTTGTGGGTGTTAATCGTGACGTACTTTCGCGAATCTTCATCGAGCAGAAGCTGGTTGTACGCATGCGATAGATCGAGAGTAGTGAAAAGTTGGCCTCCAGCCAACGAAGCAAAAATATCATCAGGATTAGGAATAGGGTACTGGTCGATATCCAATACTGGGTTGACTGTTACCTTATAGTCACCGCACAGGCGGACTCCTCCATCACGTTTGGGGACTACCACGACTGGAGCGGCCCACTCACTGTATGGCACCTTCTCCAGCACTCCCGATTCGGTTAGACGATCCAATTCGCTCTCCACTTTGGGTTTTAGGGCGAGTGGAACAGGACGTGGTTTGAAAAACTTTGGCTTAGCATCTTTCGTGACACTGAGCTTGGCTTGAAAAGGGGATATAGTTCCGAGTGTCTCAGAAAACACTTCTTGATAACGATCTTGGAGTGCAGTGATATGGCTTGAAAGATTTGCTGATGTGGGTACTGAGGAGGTCACTTTTGCAATTGTCCTCCAATCGAGCCGAACTACCTTCAACCAATCGCGACCCATCAAACAAGGGCCTGATCCTTGAATAACGAGAAGCTTTAAGTTGCAATGACTTTGTTGACCGTATTTGACAGTGACTGAAAGTACTCCCTTGACAGGAATCTGCTCCCCAGTGTACGTCTTCAAGACTACGTTAGTGGGCTGCAGCTCGGCCGAGGTTAGAAGCGTAGCGACTGCTGACTCGGGGACCAAAGAACAAGCAGCCCCAGTGTCGACCTCCATAGTAAGGGGTTGGTCGTTCACTTGCAGCTCCACACGGTATGGTGGGGAAGAGGAAGTATCCCTGACCACGAACAAGGACTCCTCTACTGTCTCATCTGCTGATTCTGCAGAGTCATCAGGCTCTGTTGTGGGCTCTTCTGGTAAAGGGGTAGGCTCAGTAGTAGTAGATAGCCATTTGGTTTTCCTTGTGGGGCCTCTAGTGGGCTTCCCAGCTGCTTTAGAGCGACAAACAGGTGCGATGTGGCCTACTTTACCACACTTGTGGCATGTAGCGTTACGAAATTTACACACACTCTTATCATGGTTTCCTCGTCCGCATCGACCACAAGGCCTGTTTTGCCTAGCAGGTGTCTCGACTGCTAGCACAGAATTCGAGGGTTGGCTTCCCTTCAACTCCTTTGATTTGATAGTGGCAGCTTCCATGCCTTGACTGATCTCAAGGGCTTTCTCTAGTGTGAGAGTAGCTTTAGTGAGCAACACCTTCTGTGTGCCTTCGCTTTGCATGCCACATACTAGGCGGTCTCTCAGAGCTTCTTCGAGGAATGCGCCGAATTTACAGCGGCTGGCGAGGCGTCTGAGATTTGCCAAATAATCACCGATTGATTCACTTGTGCCTTGGCCCCTTCGATAGAAGTGAAAACGTTCGGCGATGATAATAGGCTCCGGATCGTAGTGCTTCTTGAGGATAGACACCAGTTCATCAAAAGTTTTCTCTTTGGGCAACTGAGGAGATACGAGCCCGCGAAGTAGAGAATAGTGATCCGAGCCAACCACGGTGAGTAACGTGGGGACAAGTTTGTCGTCCTCGATATTGTTCGCTTCGACAAACAGTTGAAAACGTTCAAGATAGGCCGTTACAGTTTCATTGGCAGGGTTGAATTCCTGCATTCGACCAATGGTTCTAGCCGCCATGATAGAGGGACTCTCGTTGATCCCGTCCTCGTCGCCAGTTTTGTGGTGTCTTTACCACAAATAGACGGCTAGAGTACTACCTAGCTACCTAACTGTACGCTCACAAGTGGTGAGTGTCTATGCCTAACTACACTTGACAGTGTTTCATTAAAAAGATTAAAAGTGCACAGACATACAGGGGGTAGTACTAAAGGTGAGACAGCAACTGAAGACTGACTAACAAAACTGAACATTGCAATGCATTATATAGGTAAATGTGTGGGTGTGGCACAGGAAGTAAAGTATACCACAGCCCCAAACAAAATTAATGTATAATTATACCAATACTTCATTAAAGGGTCCACTAATTAAATGTGGGGATGTTATACATGTGGCTTAATACAGAAGGGTCTTGCACCTGCTAAATAGGACTCTCTGCATCCAGTAACTATGTGGGACTACTATTCATCCCTTAATGAAAGTGTATGTACACCAGTCTCATTGCAAAATCCTAAACCGGTCAGTCTGGGCTCACCTCTGCAAGAATACTGTAATGTCCTGTGGTGGGTCCTGCAAACACTCATTAGGACCCTTTTTCGAAACTTGACATAAGCAGTAAGATTTCTTCATTAAATTCCATACAAATAATTGATAATGTTATACAGGTTCACACATTACACAATGGTCTTGTATTTATCACATAGGACCTCTCCATTCCAGTAATTCATGAGACTTGACTTCTTCCCTGAATGCAGGGCTTTTACACCAGTTTCAGTGGAACCCTATAGTATATGCTATCAAGATACACGTCTGTTCAAAGGTAATATAACTATCTGATTGGACGGTTGGGTCTTGCATGTGCTCTTTAGGACCCTCTGCCTCTTCATTGTACAAAAACTTTTACATTAATGTTGTTGGCCACTCAGACTTTAATGCCTTGGATTGTACTCCATTGAAGGATCCTACATGCACTCACAATTCTCAGGCAGATGATAAGCAGGTGGGTCCTACATGTACTACCATGGCAACAATACACTTGATAATTATTGAATGTGGGTAGCTCCTACAGTTGGGTCCTGCTTATACTCATTGGGACCCTCTGCTTTTGTCGTGTACATTAAACATAGAGAGCCACCAACAAATGTATAATTACACCAATACCTCCATTAAAGGTCCACTAACTTGTATAATTAATGTGGGGATGCTATACATGTGGCTTAATACAAAAGGGTCTTGCACCTGCTAAATAGGATTCTCTGCATTCCAGTGTTGGGATTACTATTCTAGCCTAATCGCAAGTACATGTACATCAGTTTCATTGTAGAATCCTAAAGCAGTTAGTTGGGGTTCACCTCTGCCCAAATACTGTAATGTACTGTGATGGGTCCTTCAAGTATTCATTAAGACCCTTTTTCAAAAACTGACATAAACATCCTCCAGCTAAGATTTTTTGATTAAACTCCACAAATATTATCATGGTAATGATATGCAAGTTATTTAATTGCACACTGAGGGTCTTGTATTTACCTTATAGGACTCTCTACATTCCAGTACATTTGTGAGACTTGACTTCTTCTCTAAATGCAGGATTTTTACACAGGTTTCCATGAAAAGTCCTATAATGCGTGCTATCAATTAAGATTCACGTCCATTCAAAGGTAATATAATATCTGATTAGACAATTGGGTCTTGCATGTGCTCTATAGGACCCTCTGCCTCTTCGTTGTACAAAATTAATGTTGTTGGCCACTCAGACTTTAATGCCTTGGATTCTAATGCATTGAAGAATTCTACATGCACTCACAATTCTCGGGCAGATGAAAAACAGGTGGGTCCTGCATGTACATGCTAGGACCTGTATGTACTGCCATGGCAACGTTACATTTGATAATTGAATGTTGGTAGCTCCTACAATTGGGTCCTGCATATACTCATTAGGACTCTCTGCATTTGTCGTGCGAAAGCTGATATATTAAACATAGAGCCCCAAACAAAATTAATGACCAATACTTCATTAAAGGGTCCACTAATTAAATGTGGGGATGTTATACATGTGGCTTAATACAGAAGGGTCTTGCACCTGCTAAATAGGACTCACTGCATTCCAGTAACTATGTGGGACTACTGTTGTAGCCTTAATACAAGTACATGTAACATCAGTTTCATTGCAGAATCCTAGAGCAGTTAGTTGCATGGGGCTCACCTCTGCCCAAATACTATAATGTACTGTGGTGGGTCCTGCAGATACTCATTAAGACACCTTTTCAAAAACTGATATAAACAGCCTCCAGCTAAGATGTTTTGATTAAACTCACAAATATTATCATGGTAATAATATGCAAGTTATTTAATTACATACTGAGAGTCTTGTACTTACCTTATAGGACTCTCTATGTTCCAGTACGTTTGTGAGACTTCTCTAAATGCAGGACTTTTACACCGGTTTTAGTGAAGAGTCCTATATTACGTGCTATCAATTAAGATTCACGTCCATTCAAAGGTAATACAATTATCTGTTATGGACAGTTGGGTCTTGCATGTGCTCTTTAGGACCCTCTGCCTCTTCGTTGTACCAAAACTCTTACATTAATGTTGTTGGCCACTCAGGCTTTAATGCCTTGGATTGCACTGCATTGAAGAATCCGACATGCATACACTCACAATTCTCAGGCAGATGATAAGCAGGTGGGTCCTACATGTACATGTTAGGACCTGTATGTACTGCCATGGCAACAATACACTTGATAATAGAATGTGGGTAGCTCCTACAATTAGGTCCTGCATATACTAATTGGGACCCTCTGCTTTTGTTGTGTACATTAAACATAGAGAGCCCTCAACAAATGCATAATTATACCACTACCTCCATAAAGGGTCCACTAATTTGTATAATAAATGTGGGGATGCTATACATGTGGCTTAATACAGAAGGGTCTTGCACCTGCTGAATAGGACTCACTGCATTCCAGTAACTATGTGGGACTACTATTCATCCCTTAATGAAAGTGCATGTACACCAGTCTCATTGCAGAATCCTAAACTGGTCAGCTGGGACTCACCTCTGCCCAAGTACCGTAATGTGCCGTGGTGGATCCTATAAATACTCATATTTCGAAAATTGACATAAGCAGTAAGATTTCTTCATTAATGTTCCACAAATAATTGATAATGATATACAGGTTCACATGTACACCAGTCTCATTGCAAAATTCTAAACCGGTCAGTCCGGGCTCACATCTGCATGTACACCAGTCTCATTGCAAAATCCTAAACCAGTCAGTCCGGGCTCACCTCTGCCCGAATACTGTAAAGTCCTGTGGTGGGTCCTGCAAATACTCATTAGGACCCTACTATTCATCCCTTAATGAAAGTGTATGTACACCAGTCTCATTGCAGAATCCTAAACTGGTCAGTTTGGGCATGTACACCAGTTTCATTGCAGATCCTAAAGCGGTCAGTCAGGGCTTACCTCTGCCCATATACTGTAATGTCCTGCAAGTACTCATTAGGACCCTTTTATGCTCGTCTAATAATTAATCCTGGTTATTGCACTCGTACATGTATCTATTATTAATGTTTGTAGCTCCGGTGATTTTCTGCTTGATTTGTACACAAGTTGCCCTTTCAGTTTGGGAGCTAGCTCAGTTTAGGATCTAAGCCACGTACCATCTCAGCTGAGGATCTATGTCAGTCATGGCTTAGGATCCAAACAATTCCCAACTTTGCTACATTATATGTAAGGGAGTACAGTTAAAGAGAAGTGGCTGCTGAGAACAGTAGCCAGCAAGGGCATGGCAGCAAAAACTGAGCTACAATTACCAGCCACTTAGAGCCTAAGCCACACGCTACTTGAGGTAAACCACAAACCTCATGAAATGTTGACCACGTGATCACCTGTATGTATGCAAGCTTTGCATCATAATATGTATGTCTATTATACAGCATTCATTAATGATTTGACCACATCACATGGTTGCATTAGTGAAAAGAAAACAAATAGAACTATTTTCATCCTTCATCTCCAACTTAAACATTATAAATACCAGTTCAAAATATTAATCATGATACCTCAGAATGTATCATAAAAATAAACTGTTATAATATTGAATATTGTATGTCTGTCTATGTTATACTGCCAATCACATTGTATCATAATAATATTATACTGGAATTTCTTATTCTTTGACTTTTGAAAGATTAAAACAATTTTTTCTAACATTATGATTATTGCATGGTTAAGCATAAGGTACATAGTACAGTCTCATAATTTACAGCAAGGTAGTGCAATGTTTATGGCAATGGCATAACAATTTAGTCATTTTTTATACATTCCTCACAAAGTATATTATCAAGTGGGCAATGAGGGATAGAGTAATTCCTAGTATGTACTTAGTTAATAAGCAGTAAAATGTTGGGCTTAAATCTCTATAATGTACTACACAGAGTTAAAAGATCATTTCCTCATCAACTGGAGTTAGTGGTTCAAATTGGTACATTTACATTTAACTCCATGCTAGTCAAGTATTTTATGAGAGATAGAGTGAAACTAGATGGTTCGACCATGGAAGAATTACATTTTAACTCCATGCTAATTGAGTATTTAATGAATGATGGAATGATTCCAATGTAATTAGATGGTTCCACCATGGCAAAAACTTGATTTTATCTCTATGCTGTACTATGCAGCGTTAAGTGTATTCATGTTTCATTTCTTCATCAGAGAACGTTAAAGTTTCAAATTGGTGGATTTATGTTTAACTCCATACTAACTGAGTGTTCAATGAAGGATTACATGATTCCGACATTGTTAGATGGTTATGATGTACTATGCAGCATAAAAGGATAATCTTGTGTTATTTCCTTAACAACTGGCATCAGTGCTTACATTGATAGATTTACATTTAACTCCATGCTAATTGAGTATTCAATGAGTGATGGAATGATTCTGACATAATAAGATGGGGCCACCATAGCAAAATCTTATGATATTTCCTCTCTACGCTGTACTATGCAGCGCTAAAGGGTAATTTAGTGTCATTTCCTCATTTACTGGCGATAATGGTTTACGTTGGTAGATTTTCATTTAATTCCATGTTAATTGAATATTTAATGAAGAAGAAAGCTATTCCGACATAGTTGAATGGTTCCACCACGGCAAAAGCTTGTGAGTTCATGTCTATGATGTACTATGCAGCGTTAAAGGGTAATCTTGTGTCATTTCCTCATCAACTGGCATCAGCGCTTACAAATTGTAGATGTACATATAACTCCATGCTAGTTGAGTATTCAATGAGTGATGGAATGATTCCGACATAATTAGATGGGTCCACCACAGCAAAAACTTGTGATTTCCTCTCTATGCTATACTATGCAGCGTTTAAGGATAATCTTGTGGTACTTCCTCAACAACTGGCATCAGTGCTTACAATTGGTAGATTTACATTTAACTCCATGCTAATTGAGTATTCAATGAGTGATGGAATGATTCCGACATAATTAGATGGGGCCACCATGGCAAAAGCTTATGATTTCCTCTCTACACTGTACTATGCAGTGCTGAAGGGTAAATTAGTGTCGTTTCCTCATTTAATGGCGACAATGGTTCAAATTGGTAGATTTTTATTTAACTCCATGCTTATTGATTATTCAACGAGTGATGGATTGATTCCGACATAATTAGATTGGGCCACCATGGCAAAAGCTTGTGATATTTCCTCTCTACGCTGTACTATGCAGCGCTAAAGAGTAATTTAGTGTCATTTCCTCATTTACTGGCGATAATGTTTCACATTGGTAGATTTTTATTTAATTCCATGTTAATTGAATATTTAATGAAGAAGAAAGCTATTCTGACATAGTTAGATGGTTCCACCACGGCAAAAGCTTGTGATTTCATCTCTATGATGTACTATGCAGCATTAAAGGGTAATCTTGTATCATTTCCTCATCAACTGGCACTAGCGCTTACAATTTGTAGATGTACATATAACTCCATGCTAGTTGAGTATTCAATGAGTGATGGAATGATTCCGACATAGTTAGATGGTTCCACCACGGCAAAAGTTTGTGATTTCATCTCTATGTACTACTATGCAGCGCTAAAGGACAATCTAGTGTCATTTCCTCATCTATTGGCGACAATATTTTAAATTGACAGATTTTCATTTAACTCCATGCTAATTGAATATTAAATGAGGAAGGAAGTTAATCTGACATAGCTGGATGGTTCCACCACAGCAAAAGCTTGTGATTTCATCTTTATCATGCACTATGCAGTGTTAAAGAGTAATCTTGTGTTATTTCCTCAACAACTGGCATTAGCGCTTACAATTTGTAGATGTATGTATAACTCCATGCTAATTAAGTATTCAATGAGTGATGGAATGATTCCGACGTAATTAGATGGGTCCACCATGGCAAACACTTGTGATTTCCTCTCTATGCTATACTATGCAGCGTTTAAGGATATTCTTGTGTTACTTCCTCAATAACTAGCATCGGTGCTTACAATTGGTAGATTTACATTTAACTCCATGCTAATTGAGTATTCAATGAGTGATGGTATGATTCCGACATAATTAGATGGGGCCACCATGGCAAAATCTTGTGATATTTCCTCTCTACGCTGTACTATGCAGTTCTAAAGGGTAATTTAGTGTCATTTCCTCATTTACTGGCGACAATGGTTCAAATTGGTAGATTTTTGTTTCACTCCATGCTAATTGAATATAATGAGGAAGGAAGTTATTCCGACATAGTTAGATGGTTCCACCACGGCAAAAGCTTGTGATTTCCTCCTCATGATGTACTATGCAGCGTTAAAGGGTTTTATTGTGCTATTTCCTCAACAACTGGCACTAGTGCTTCCAATTGGTAGATTTATATTCAACTCCATGCTAATTGAGTATTCAATGAGTGATGGAATGATCCGACATAATTAGATGGGGCCACCATGACAAAAGCTTATGATTTCCTCTCTACGCTGTACTATGCAGCGCTAAAGGGTAATTTAATGTCATTTCCTCGTTTATTGGCGACAATGGTTCAAATTGGTAAATTTTCATTCAACTCCATGCTAATTGAGTATTCAATAAGAGATGGAATGATTCCGACGTAATTACGTAGATTGGTCCACCATGGCAAAAGCTTGTGATTTACTCCCTATGTACTACTATGCAGTGTTAAAAGAGAATCTAGTGTCATTTCCTCATTTAATGGCGACAATGGTTCAAATTGGTAGATTTTCATTTAACTCCATGCTAATTGAGTATTCAACGAGTGACGGAATGATTCCGACATAAATAGATGGGGCCACCATGGCAAAAGCTTGCGATATTTCCTCTCTACACTGTACTATGCAGCGTTAAAGGGTAATCTAGTGTCATTTTCTCATCTATTGGCGACAATATTTCAAATTGACAGATTTTCATTTAACTCCATGCTAATCAAATATTTAATGAGGAAGGAAGTTAATCAGACATAGTTGGATGGTTCCACCCGGCAAAAGCTTGTGATTTCCTCCTTATGATGTACTATGCAGCGTTAAAGGGTTTTATGTGTTATTTCCTCAACAACTGGCACTAGTGCTTACAATTGGTAGATTTATATTCAACTCCATGCTAATTGAGTATTCGATGAGTGATGGATTGATCTGACGTAATCAGATGGGGCCACCATGGCAAAAGCTTATGATTTCCTCTCTACGCTGTACTATGCAGCGCTAAAGGATAATTTAATGTCATTTCCTTGTTTATTGGCGACAATGGTTCAAATTGATAAATTTTCATTCAACTCCATGCTAATTGAGTATTCAATAAGTGATGGAATGATTCCGACGTAATAAGATTGGTCCACCATGGCAAAAGCTTGTGATTTACTCCCTATGTACTACTATGCAGTGTTAATGGAGAATCTAGTGTCATTTCCTCGTCTATTGGCGACATCAGTTCAAATTGGTAGATTTTCATTTACCTCCATGCTAATTGAATATTCAATGAGGAAGGAAGCTATTCCGACATAGTTAGATGGTTCCACTATGGCAAAAGCTT
Organism: Stappiaceae bacterium; assembly: GCA_964291365.2. Classification (GTDB taxonomy): domain Bacteria; phylum Pseudomonadota; class Alphaproteobacteria; order Rhizobiales; family Stappiaceae; genus JBDWFY01. The sequence goes on along the minus strand of OZ220035.1, from coordinate 513,166 downwards.
GTGATTTCCTCTTTATCATGCACTATGCAGCGTTAAAGGGTAATCTTGTGTCATTTCCTCATCAATTGGCATTAGCGCTTACAATTTGTAGATTTACATTTAACTCCATGCTAATTGAGTATTCAATGAGTGATGGAATGATTCCGACATAATTAGATGGGGCCACCATGGCAAAAGCTTATGTTTTCCTCTCTACACTGTACTATGCAGCGCTAAAGGGTAAGTTAGTGTCGTTTCCTCATTTAATGGCGACAATGGTTCAAATTGGTAGATTTTCATTTAATTCCATGCTAACTGAGTATTCAACGACTGATGGAATGATTCCGACATAATTAGATGGGGCCACTATGACAAAAGCTTATGATTTCCTCTCTACACTGTACTATGCAGCGTTAAGGTTAAAGGGTAATCTAGTGTCATTTCCTCATCTATTGGCGACAATATTTCAAATTGACAGATTTTTATTTAACTCCATGCTAATCAAATATTTAATGAGGAAGGAAGTTAATCAGACATAGTTGGATGGTTCCACCACGGCAAAAGCTTGTGATTTCATCTCTATGATGTACTATGCAGCGTTAAAGGGTAATCTTGTGTCATTTCCTCAACTGGCATCAGCACTTACAAATTATAGATGTACATATAACTCCATGCTAATTGAGTATTCAATGAGTGATGGAATGATTCCGACGTAATTAGATAGGGCCACCATGGCAAACGCTTGTAATTTCCTCTCTATGCTATACTATGCAGCGTTTAAGGATAATCTTGTGTTAGTTCCTCTACAACTGGCATCAGTGCTTATAATTGGTAGATTTACATTTAACTCCATGCTAATTGAGTATTCAATGAGTGATGGAATGATTCCGACGTAATTAGATGGGGCCATCATGGCAAACGCTTGTAATTTCCTCTCTATGCTATACTATGTAGTGTTTAAGGATAATCTTGTGTTAGTTCCTCTACAACTGGCATCAGTGCTTATACTTGGTAGATTTACATTTAACTCCATGCTAATTGAGTATTCAATGAGTAATGGAATGATTCCGACGTAATTAGATAGGTCCACCATGGCAAAAGCTTATGATTTCCTCTCTACGCTGTACTATGCAGCACTAAAGGGTAATTTAGTGTTATTATCTCAGTTAGTGGCAACAATGGTTCAAAATGGTAGATTTTCATTTAACTCCATGCTATTTGAATATTTAATGAGGAAGGAAGTTATTCCGACATAGTTAGATGGTTCCACCATGGCAAAAGCTTGTGATTTCATCTCTATGCTATACTATGCAGCGTTAAAGGATAATCTTGTGTTATTTCCACAACAACTGGCATCAGTGCTTACAATTTGTAGATTTTCATTTAACTCCATGCTAATTGAGTATTCAATGAGTAATGGAATGATTCCGACATAGTTAGATGGTTCCACCACGGCAAAAGCTTGTGATTTCATCTCTATGATGTACTATGCAGCGTTTAAGGATAATCTTGTGTTACTTCCTCAACAACTGGCATCAGTGCTTACAATTGGTAGATTTATATTTAACTCCATGCTAATTGAGTATTCAATGAGTGATGGAATGATTCCGACATAGTTAGATGGTTCAACCACGGCAAAAGCTTGTGATTTCATCTCTATGATGTACTATGCAGCGTTTAAGGATAATCTTGTGTTACTTCCTCAACAACTGGCATCAGTGCTTACAATTGGTAGATTTACATTTAACTCCATGCTAATTGAGTATTCAATGAGTGATGGAATGTTTCTGACGTAATTAGATGGGTCCACCATGGCAAAAGCTTATGATTTCCTCTCTACGCTGTACTATGCAGCGCTAAAGGGTAATTTAGTGTTATTATCTCAGTTAGTGGCAACAATGGTTCAAAATGGTAGATTTTCATTTAACTCCATGCTATTTGAATATTTAATGAGGAAGGAAGTTATTCCGACATAGTTAGATGGTTCCACCATGGCAAAAGCTTGTGATTTCATCTCTATGCTATACTATGCAGCGTTAAAGGATAATCTTGTATTATTTCCACAACAACTGGCATCAGTGCTTACAATTTGTAGATTTTCATTTAACTCCATGCTAACTGAGTATTCAATGAGTAATGGAATGATTCCGACATAGTTAGATGGTTCCACCACGGCAAAAGCTTGTGATTTCATCTCTATGATGTACTATGCAGCGTTTAAGGATAATCTTGTGTTACTTCCTCAACAACTGGCATCAGTGCTTACAATTGGTAGATTTATATTTAACTCCATGCTAATTGAGTATTCAATGAGTGATGGAATGATTCCGACATAGTTAGATGGTTCCACCACGGCAAAAGCTTGTGATTTCATCTCTATGATGTACTATGCAGCGTTTAAGGATAATCTTGTGTTACTTCCTCAACAACTGGCATCAGTGCTTACAATTGGTAGATTTACATTTAACTCCATGCTAATTGAGTATTCAATGAGTGATGGAATGATTCCGACGTAATTAGATGGGTCCACCATGGCAAAAGCTTATGATTTCCTCTCTACGCTGTACTATGCAGCGCTAAAGGGTAATTTAGTGTTATTATCTCAGTTAGTGGCAACAATGGTTCAAAATGGTAGATTTTCATTTAACTCCATGCTATTTGAATATTTAATGAGGAAGGAAGTTATTCCGACATAGTTAGATGGTTCCACCATGGCAAAAGCTTGTGATTTCATCTCTATGCTATACTATGCAGCGTTAAAGGATAATCTTGTGTTATTTCCACAACAACTGGCATCAGTGCTTACAATTTGTAGATTTTCATTTAACTCCATGCTAATTGAGTATTCAATGAGTAATGGAATGATTCCGACATAGTTAGATGGTTCCACCACGGCAAAAGCTTGTGATTTCATCTCTATGATGTACTATGCAGCGTTTAAGGATAATCTTGTGTTACTTCCTCAACAACTGGCATCAGTGCTTACAATTGGTAGATTTATATTTAACTCCATGCTAATTGAGTATTCAATGAGTGATGGAATGATTCCGACATAGTTAGATGGTTCCACCACGGCAAAAGCTTGTGATTTCATCTCTATGATGTACTATGCAGCGTTTAAGGATAATCTTGTGTTACTTCCTCAACAACTGGCATCAGTGCTTACAATTGGTAGATTTATATTTAACTCCATGCTAATTGAGTATTCAATGAGTGATGGAATGATTCCGACATAGTTAGATGGTTCCACCACGGCAAAAGCTTGTGATTTCATCTCTATGATGTACTCTGCAGCGTTTAAGGATAATCTTGTGTTACTTCCTCAACAACTGGCATCAGTGCTTACAATTGGTAGATTTATATTTAACTCCATGCTAATTGAGTATTCAGTGAGTGATGGAATGATTCCGACGTAATTAGATGGGTCCACCATGGCAAAAGCTTATTATTTCCTCTCTACGCTGTACTATGCAGCGCTAAAGGGTAATTTAGTGTTATTATCTCAGTTAGTGGCAACAATGGTTCAAAATGGTAGATTTTCATTTAACTCCATGCTATTTGAATATTTAATGAGGAAGGAAGTTATTCAGACATAGTTAGATGGTTTCACCATGGCAAAAGCTTGTGATTTCATCTCTATGCTATACTATGCAGCGTTAAAGGATAATCTTGTGTTATTTCCACAACAACTGGCATCAGTGCTTACAATTTGTAGATTTTCATTTAACTCCATGGTAATTGAGTATTCAATGAGTAATGGAATGATTCCGACATAGTTAGATGGTTCCACCACGGCAAAAGCTTGTGATTTCATCTCTATGATGTACTATGCAGCGTTTAAGGATAATCTTGTGTTACTTCCTCAACAACTGGCATCAGTGCTTACAATTGGTAGATTTATATTTAACTCCATGCTAATTGAGTATTCAATGAGTGATGGAATGATTCCGACATAGTTAGATGGTTCCACCACGGCAAAAGTTTACGATTTCATCTCTATGATGTACTATGCAGCGTTTAAGGATAATCTTGTGTTACTTCCTCAACAACTGGCATCAGTGCTTACAATTTGTAGATTTATATTTAACTCCATGCTAATTGAGTATTCAATGAGTGATGGAATGATTCCGACATAGTTAGATGGTTCCACCACGGCAAAAGCTTGTGATTTCATCTCTATGATGTACTATGCAGCGTTTAAGGATAATCTTGTGTTACTTCCTCAACAACTGGCATCAGTGCTTACAATTGGTAGATTTATATTTAACTCCATGCTAATTGAGTATTCAATGAGTGATGGAATGATTCCGACATAGTTAGATGGTTCCACCACGGCAAAAGCTTGTGATTTCATCTCTATGATGTACTATGCAGCGTTTAAGGATAATCTTGTGTTACTTCCTCAACAACTGGCATCAGTGCTTACAATTGGTAGATTTACATTTAACTCCATGCTAATTGAGTATTCAATGAGTGATGGAATGATTCCGACATAGTTAGATGGTTCCACTACGGCAAAAGCTTGTGATTTCATCTCTATGATGTACTATGCAGCGTTTTAGGATAATCTTGTGTTACTTCCTCAACAACTGGCATCAGTGCTTACAATTGGTAGATTTATATTTAACTCCATGCTAATTGAGTATTCAATGAGTGATGGAATGATTCCGACATAGTTAGATGGTTCCACCACAGCAAAAGCTTGTGATTTCATCTCTATGATGTACTATGAAGCGTTTAAGGATAATCTTGTGTTACTTCCTCAACAACTGGCATCAGTGCTTACAATTGGTAGATTTATATTTAACTCCATGCTAATTGAGTATTCAATGAGTGATGGAATGATTCCGACGTAATTAGATGGGTCCACCATGGCAAAAGCTTATGATTTCCTCTCTACGCTGTACTATGCAGCGCTAAAGGGTAATTTAGTGTTATTATCTCAGTTAGTGGCAACAATGGTTCAAAATGGTAGATTTTCATTTAACTCCATGCTATTTGAATATTTAATGAGGAAGGAAGTTATTCCGACATAGTTAGATGGTTCCACCATGGCAAAAGCTTGTGATTTCATCTCTATGCTATACTATGCAGCGTTAAAAGGATAATCTTGTATTATTTCCACAACAACTGGCATCAGTGCTTACAATTTGTAGATTTTCATTTAACTCCATGCTAATTGAGTATTCAATGAGTAATGGAATGATTCCGACATAGTTAGATGGTTCCACCACGGCAAAAGCTTGTGATTTCATCTCTATGATGTACTATGCAGCATTTAAGGATAATCTTGTGTTACTTCCTCAACAACTGGCATCAGTGCTTACAATTGGTAGATTTATATTTAACTTCATGCTAATTGAGTATTCAATGAGTGATGGAATGATTCCGACATAGTTAGATGGTTCCACCACGGCAAAAGCTTGTGATTTCATCTCTATGATGTACTATGCAGCGTTTAAGGATAATTTAGTATTATTATCTCAGTTAGTGGCAACAATGGTTCAAAATGGTAGATTTTCATTTAACTCCATGCTATTTGAATATTTAATGAGGAAGGAAATTATTCCGACATAGTTAGATGGTTCCACCATGGCAAAAGCTTGTGATTTCATCTCTATGCTATACTATGCAGCGTTAAAGGATAATCTTGTATTATTTCCACAACAACTGGCATCAGTGCTTACAATTTGTAGATTTTCATTTAACTCCATGCTAATTGAGTATTCAATGAGTAATGGAATGATTCCGACATAGTTAGATGGTCCCACCACGGCAAAAGCTTGTGATTTCATTTCTATGATGTACTATGCAGCGTTTAAGGATAATCTTGTGTTACTTCCTCAACAACTGGCATCAGTGCTTACAATTGGTAGATTTATATTTAACTCCATGCTAATTGAGTATTCAATGAGTGATGGAATGATTCCGACATAGTTAGATGGTTCCACCACGGCAAAAGCTTGTGATTTCATCTCTATGATGTACTATGCAGCGTTTAAGGATAATCTTGTGTTACTTCCTCAACAACTGGCATCAGTGCTTACAATTGGTAGATTTATATTTAACTCCATGCTAATCGAGTATTCAATGAGTGATGGAATGATTCCGACGTAATTAGATGGGTCCACCATGGCAAAAGCTTATGATTTCCTCTCTACGCTGTACTATGCAGCGCTAAAGGGTAATTTAGTGTTATTATCTCAGTTAGTGGCAACAATGGTTCAAAATGGTAGATTTTCATTTAACTCCATGCTATTTGAATATTTAATGAGGAAGGAAGTTATTCCGACATAGTTAGATGGTTCCACCATGGCAAAAGCTTGTGATTTCATCTCTATGTTATACTATGCAGCGTTTAAGGATAATCTTGTGTTACTTCCTCAACAACTGGCATCAGTGCTTACAATTGGTAGATTTATATTTAACTTCATGCTAATTGAGTATTCAATGAGTGATGGAATGATTCCGACATAGTTAGATGGTTCCACCACGGCAAAAGCTTGTGATTTCATCTCTATGATGTACTATGCAGCGTTTAAGGATAATTTAGTGTTATTATCTCAGTTAGTGGCAACAATGGTTCAAAATGGTAGATTTTCATTTAACTCCATGCTATTTGAATATTTAATGAGGAAGGAAATTATTCCGACATAGTTAGATGGTTCCACCATGGCAAAAGCTTGTGATTTCATCTCTATGCTATACTATGCAGCGTTAAAGGATAATCTTGTATTATTTCCACAACAACTGGCATCAGTGCTTACAATTTGTAGATTTTCATTTAACTCCATGCTAATTGAGTATTCAATGAGTAATGGAATGATTCCGACATAGTTAGATGGTCCCACCACGGCAAAAGCTTGTGATTTCATTTCTATGATGTACTATGCAGCGTTTAAGGATAATCTTGTGTTACTTCCTCAACAACTGGCATCAGTGCTTACAATTGGTAGATTTATATTTAACTCCATGCTAATTGAGTATTCAATGAGTGATGGAATGATTCCGACATAGTTAGATGGTTCCACCACGGCAAAAGCTTGTGATTTCATCTCTATGATGTACTATGCAGCGTTTAAGGATAATCTTGTGTTACTTCCTCAACAACTGGCATCAGTGCTTACAATTGGTAGATTTATATTTAACTCCATGCTGATTGAGTATTCAATGAGTGATGGAATGATTCCGACATAGTTAGATGGTTCCACCACGGCAAAAGCTTGTGATTTCATCTCTATGATGTACTATGCAGCGTTTAAGGATAATCTTGTGTTACTTCCTCAACAACTGGCATCAGTGCTTACAATTGGTAGATTTATATTTAACTCCATGCTAATTGAGTATTCAATGAGTGATGGAATGATTCCGACATAGTTAGATGGTTCCACCACGGCAAAAGCTTGTAATTTCATCTCTATGATGTACTATGCAGCGTTTAAGGATAATCTTGTGTTACTTCCTCAACAACTGGCATCAGTGCTTACAATTGGTAGATTTATATTTAACTCCATGCTAATTGAGTATTCAATGAGTGATGGAATGATTCCGACATAATTAGATTGGTCCACCATGGCAAAAGCTTGTGATTCACTCTCTATGTACTTCTATGCAGCGCTAAAGGACAATCTGGTGTCATTTCCTCCTATTGGTGACAATTTCAAAATGATAGATTTTCATTTAACTCTATGCTAATTGAATATTTAATGAAGAAGGAAGTTAATCTGACATAGTTGGATGGTTCCACCACGGCAAAAGCTTGTGATTTCCTCTTTATGATGTACTCTGCAGCGTTAAAGGGTTATATTGTGTTGTTTCCTCAACAACTGGTATCAGTGCTTACAATTTGTAGATGTACATATAACTCCATGCTAATTGAGTATTCAATGAGTGATGGAATGATTCCGACATAATTAGATGGGGCCACCATGGCAAAAGTTTATGATTTCCTCTCTACGCTGTACTATGCAGTGCTAAAGGGTAATTTAGTGCCATTTCCTCATTTACTGGCGACAATGGTTCAAATTGGCAGATTTTCATTTAACTCCATGCTAATTGAATATTAAATGAGAAAGGAAGTTAATCCGACATAGTTGGATGGTTCCACCACGGCAAAAGCTTGTGATTTCATCTCTATGATGTACTATGCAGCATAAAAGGGTAATCTTGTGTCATTTCCTCATCAACTGGCATCAGCGCTTACAAATTGTAGATGTACATATAACTCCATGCTAATTGAGTATTTAATGAGTGATGGAATGATTCCGACATAATTAGATGGGTCCACCATGGCAAACGGTTCAGTGGTTCAATGATTCCATGTTAATTAAGTACTAATTGAGGGATGGATCCATGGTTCCACAATGGCAATAGCTTGTGATTACTCTCATGCTAACTCTAGGTATATAATTAGTGACAGAATGATTGCAATATAATTAGGTGGTTCTATATACCATTTAAAATTTCAGGGGGTAAGAGAAGGGGTTGGGGGGGGGGGGGGGGGGGGGGGGGGGGGGGGGGGGGGGGGGGGGGGGGGGGGGGGGGGGGGGGGAAGCACGAGTTTGGCGTATGAACTTAGTCAGTGGTATCTCGTGCTTAGGCTGTGGTATCTCCTTCTGATAATGTTCACTAGCCTAGACTTCCAAGTCCACTTGTTGCGTGCTTGTGGCATCCTAATTCTACCACAAATTTAGTCATAGTCGATGCAAGCATAGATCATCTATGATGCAAGCGATAGTGAGTCGGGCGATCAGCGTGGACATAACTTCACTGTAGTGACGGACTGACGGTGGATGGGTACTTAACTGGTGAATGTAGATGTGATGTACGTGTCGTCAATCTACTTTCTGTGTATCAAGCTCACATAGCGGTGGAAAACGTTTCCTTGTCTTCATAAGAGATGGCTACAACTCCCGATAAGCGATCTCCTAGGAAGGTATTGAAACATGATAATGTAATAACATTCTGCTTTCAGTGACAAGCTTATACATTATTGAAATGTAGAAAGTCAAGAATTCAAAGGAGTGGAAAAGAGTTTGTCGCCAAGTAAGTAGTGGCAATAGGTTTGCATGCATGCTTGTTTATTGTTTATTGTGGTGCTGGTATTGACAACAGGCAACCAGGTGGATAAGCAATGCACAAAGGAGTGGGGGACCAGCTCCGAGCTTCATTGCCATGTACTGGAAGGGAGCTCAAATTTCTTGGATTGGTATGACTGTTGTTGTGCACATCTAGCTACCTTTGTGAAAAGGATATTATCATCTCATAGCATCAAATTATAGTAGCAATTCCGAACACCAAAGGTTTCAACAGCTTGATATCACAGCCTGGTGGTGGTAGTAATTCATGAAGCTGTCAAAGCTTTCTCTCAACGAGACCTGTCCAGCACCATGTTTTTTTAGTTTTGGTGAACAATTGAAGCATGTATGCATTACACACTCAAAGCATATAAATTTTCCATAGAGCTAAAAATTGAAAGTGCAACAGCTTATGCTCAACTAATTTACTTGATTCAAGATTCTGCAGAAAATATACTTCCTACACTATTCTTCCAGAGGAGGTTGGAAGTGCGGTTTATCATGTCACATGACATGCCTAGTGGGGCGTGGCTCATAATAGTAAAGTACGATTTTAGTACTACAAGAGTTCATATCGAGAGCTTAAGCCAGACTTAAGCTAATAATGATGAATCAAGGCTCTCTGGACAGGTGTACCCTCTCGTACCCCTTTCTGGCATGTGCTGGGAGCCCTTGTTTTAGTACATAGCAAGCAATGCTTGAGTGATGGTTGCATCCATTTCCACGATGTAATGAGCTGACAAATCAATGCTTGAGTTGCACATATGTTATACTGACGCACGTTAAGCCACTATAGTGGCAGGTAGAGGCATTCTTTCTCTGACTGGGTGGCCTAATTAGATCTCGTGGTATGTCTTCGTATTTCAACACTGAGAACTGAGAAACTTGGAACGGTGTAGGAGTATAAATCTCCACGTTTGAGTACTGGTATGATCACTGTTCTACCTCCACTAGCAGTAATAATTGAACCATCTCAATATCTCTCCACGAGTATGGTGACAGGCAAGACTCTGGATGTTATTAACATTTCTATCATACTGAACACGCAAGCGGCGTAATATAGTGCACATGATGTAACCGCACTTCCAACCTCCTCTGCTATTCTTCAGTCCTTGATTTTAGTTTTAGGCCTGGGTGGAATTGCTGCCAAATGCCTGTAGGTACATGTACATAATTATACATGGTTGGCATATCAGCTACATAATCCACCCACAACAAATTATGGTCACTTTTGCCTAATTAGTGATGGCAGGGTTGCACTTTGATGCACTGGATGCCCCCCCCCCCCCCAAAGTAATGTTTCCCACATAATATTATTATCATGTGATTCCTTGCTACTGCGAATAAAATATGTGGAGCTTATGCTATGATGCTATATAAATCACATCATTTTACCTAATTAGCATGATTGCTCCAATAATATTATGTTTTACTTTTGTGGTATATAGCGCCACCTCATATGCGATCCTTTACTTCAAATGAGGAAGTGCAGTCCCTTTTCAAAGCAGCTGCCTTAACTGTGTCTGTACTTCCAGGTTTGCCACTTATTAGTATACTTGCTGATCTGACAGTATTATACTTCAGCTCAAACTGCTGAAGATGATCCGATGGATAGCAATCCTTTGTTAAAAGATCCAATTAAATTGGCCTCCAATCGACCATCACTGTATCCAAGCAAAGTTCTGTATAAGCTAATTCCAAAAATCACAAATCCTCATGGTAATTGATAGCTATAGGCCATGTACGTAGTTGAAATTCAGATGCTTATGCCTACTTTATAGGAAGGCATAATATCAATTTTTGGACTGATGCCTCCAATAAACCGTCCTGGTGGCCCAAACACAAACAATCTTGCAGCCGAAATGTCCCTTTCAAAGCACCTAACCACCCAAGTAAATGTATATGTTCATTTTTGCATGCACTAATAAAATTTAATATTACGTACTTTTTTGTGTGCGTATAGAGAGATTGCTTGGGAAACCCTCCGCCGGGAAGTTAACTGCAACTCAAATGAGAAGAATTTTAAAGCAGTTTCTTATTAACTGCCCAGAATTATACACAATGTTAGTTCCAATGATATGCAATGTTAATTTGAGTGACTCTCTTATTTTAAAGTGCTGAGAAGGTTAATGATTGCAGTGAGTTAGAAGAGAGTGAGTGTTCTTGTGATGACCAACCCGATCCAGAAGACTGCAGTGTTGATGGACGGCTCCCCACCATCAGTGATAATACAGTGGTAAATTAATGATTAATCTTTTAATGATATGTTACTTGCGAAGTTGACAAACAGGTTAACTGGAATCCTACAGTGGCTTTGCGCAGACTTAGCACTTGTACAGACTGGACAGAGTTTGAGCATATTATTACAAGTGAAGCTGCCTCTAAAGTTGATATGAGCTCTCTTCATGATGCCCTAGCTAGTGGAGTGAGGTGCATTAGTAAGGAACTCTCAAGAGACAAACTACTGGAGGAAAGGTTAGTGATTTACATGTGCCTCTACATTTTCTAGGCTCAGCAGTACAGGGTTTTGCATAATCCAATTAGACTCAGTGACTTCCAAATATGGAAATCAATGTTCAAAGGGACTACCAACCACTATTTACTATAGTACAGCCCCTTCACACAGAAATGACAGACAAGGGTGCACTCACAGTTTGTACAGCAACACTTACAAAGTTTCTATATAGCCTGTTGCAAGGATTCTGTAAAATCCTGTACATGTACAGTACATACATACAGTACATAGTGAGTGTCTGATAACCAACCTGTAGTACTGAACAAAGGAAGGGTACAAGCTGCAGGCCACAGTGTGGGTGTACAGCTGCAAGGTGCTACCCACTAGAGCTAGCTGACAAGTCAATATGTAGACTATGAATATTCATGCAGGTCAATGACTGGACAGCAGGGTATAGATATCCCAGTATCTAATTTGATAAGTTGGTCATGGGGTTTGTACCTTTGTCTGCTAATTGGTTAAAAAAGGGTAGGTGTGGGTCATGGTTGCTTTGTGCATGCATCTGCAGGTATGTTGCTCTCAAGGCCAGGATGCCTAAAGGATTCTACCCAGCAAGGACTAGTGGGGATGGAAATTGTTTATTTAGTGCAATTAGCATTGCATTAATTGGAAATGAGACTTTGAGTGTGCAGTTGCGATTAAAAACAGTCATCCACGGAGTCAAACATTTTGAGCACTATTCTGATATGGTTGGGTGATGATCTGTCATAATATTGTAGTATGGTTTATGTTTTTGATTTGTATACAGCTCAAGGCTGAATTCTCAGACACAGCAGCATTGCAGCAGTTTATTTGCACTGCTGCATCCAATGATAGCATATTTGAAAACAGGCCTAGTGCTAGTGACAACCCAACAGATGATAGTTTGGTTTGTTACCTTTTAAAGGAAGAGATCATGGTCACAGCCCACCTGGGTGCTTATTGTGGTTTGTTCAATAAATTTAGGGGTATGGAGTAATTTACCCCATACATTGTTTACATGTAGGATTATTGCAGTTGATACTGGTAGCTGGAGCTCTCGAGTGCCCTATCCAGCAGTCTTGTGAGGTGCCTAGGGATGCATATGACATTTTGTTAATGCCATGTGGTTGCTGCGAGCACATCAAAGATCCAATCCACTTGATGTGGATAGCATTTGAAGAAGGAGGACCAATGAATCATTTTGTTCCTCTCGTACCAAAGCTCAGTAAATTAACAAAAACCTGAACCATTGCCAAACTAGAATTATGAATGTATATTACTTTTGTAGGGCGCACTGCAAAGGTGTCATGGAAGGAAAACAAGATAAAGTTGGCTGATGCTGTTTCAGAAGTATGCATGATGCAACGGCATAACCAGTGTACTCAGGTCACTGATCTTGCAGTTTCAGGCGAGCTTGATTGGATAATATGTGGCACATGTAACAGTTGGTACCATTGTTCGTGTATCGGAGTGCATCCTCGTCATATGGAAGGTCCTGACAGGAATTTTGTCTGCTGCGAGGACAATGGCCCAGATCACCTGTTAGTCTGATATTTTAATTACTTCCAAATACTCCTTCCCCTGCTGTACATATACTATTTTAGAATCATTGCTCCTGAAAGGAACAAGAAGGGCAAACCTAAATGTACAAGTGTTTCGCTCTCACTTAGTGACATTCAGTCCCTCTACCCAGGTCGTGGTATTTCCGATGCTGTTGTTGACTTGTATATTAGGTATGCATTTGTTTACTCGTACGAAACACGCATACTATATTATAGGTTTCTTTGATTATAGGGAAATGCTCCTACATAAAGATGTAACATCTACTTGTGTGGTTAGTTCTCTCACCTATACTGGAATAGCCAGAGCAGCAGTTAGAAGGGATGAAAAGAACCTAAAGAAAGACATGACCCAGCTGCATCGGAGTGTAAATGGAACTATGGACATAAAAAGGCCTTTAGTTGTGTTCCCATGTAGACTTATGTAAGTGGTTCTTAAGTTTGGCTGTATGAAATTGTTAACTTTACTGTTTTTAGAAATGATTGGCACTGGATTGCAGTGGCAGTATTTCTGAAGCTAAAACAGTATGTGCATAATATTAAGTTTGTTGCTTGATGAGCCAAATTAAATGATAGCATACCATTTCCATTTATTCAGGGTGTACATATTGGATTCTCTGTCTCAGTCTATCACAACAGCAAGTAACATGGTTGTCAAGCATATTCAGTTGTTTATAGCTTCTGTTTGTGAGGAAGCAGTTGAGTTGAAGTGTGAAGCAGCCAAGGTAAACTTAATCACCTTGCTAATTAAACGTGTCTATAACAGCTCACCTGGCATAGGTTGCTCTTCAAGAAGGTGTTGAGTGTGGGATTCATATGCTACACAATATCACACTGTTATTACAAGTAAGTCCTGAACAACATCCCTTTAGTATTATTTTACAACACCTTATAGCATGCATGTGTGCAGGTATGTAGCTATGTGATAGAAGTAGTGGTGAATCGGGAGCAGCAGGGGGCGAGCGAAGCAAGCCCCCCTGTTTGTATTATACATAGATTATAAGCAGGGTCCAATACTATGCAAGTATACCCCATCTACATCAAGCTTTAAACTACCATGGCAGTGTATAGTTACTGCAATTGGCTAGCTACAAGTTCTACCAGACACTTAGTAACACAACATGCATGTTCAGGTGTTCTATAATCTTAGTCTTGACATTGTCTCCTAACTATGGGTAGAAGTTGAGTATAGTTTCCTGTATACCTTAACTATGTGTTATTCTCTACTATAGGTAGTGAATGTAAAGGATAAAGGTCGTGGTGTAATCACTACAAAGGAGTTTGATAAGGATGAATACATCTGTGAATATGCTGGAGATTTAATCACAAACAAGAAAGCAAGGGACAAGGAGACTGAGCATGAACATGGAGGAGCATTTATGTTCTATTTTGAACACAAAGGCCGGAAGCTATGGTACAATTATAATGATTTATATCACTGCATGACCGTGCCATGGTTTCATGCTGTATTTTGTTTCATAGTGTGGATGCTACCCATGAACCAAGGAAGGGTGAAAATTCAAAACCGTTTGGTAGATTAATCAACCACAGTAAAAAAGAACCGAATGTGGTAGCCAATGTTGTTGAGATTGACAATACACCACACCTATGTTTTTTTGCAATAAGGAAAATAACTATAGGGGAAGAACTACAGTATGATTATGGAGATAGGGGACGTATGTCCATAGCTGATAACCCATGGCTTTTAAACTAACAAAATTTAATAATATTATCACAAAAACATTTATTGTAAGTTCTATGTTGTATTGATGTATGACTTTTCTCTGTTATGATACCAAATAAAAAATTTACAGTGGTTAATAAAATTTACCGGATTCATATATGAGAGAGATGACTTGATTCTTTTGAGTGAGGAGTTTGATTGCTCAACAAGTTGTGTATTCATCTCAGAGAATTGAGGATAACAGGATATGTTGTATCCAGAGCTGCACCCTGTAAATTGCATGGGTATAATATGATGTGCACATTAACGACAGCTGTCGATTTTCTTATAGCTACATAAATTCTCTGTTGTGTGACTACAGTGGAAGCCTTTGTGCCATGTATCCAAACTGTTAATAGCCATGCAGGCTGACTGCCTATTTACCCTTCCCTATGGGGCAACTGACCTGCAAAGTGCAAAGATGGTCTTAGCCAGGTATCCATAGTGGTGGGACAGTTCTATCCACTGAAACTATACCCCCTCCTCCAGGTAGAGAGATTGCTACATACCACATCCACTTATGTATTAATCTAAGATCTAAGACAAAACCCAGTTAGGGTAATTTACCAGTATGATTAGGCCAGTGAAATCTGTCAATCAGGAACCATGTCCGTTTGAAGAATACAGGTTCACGATTCAAACAGTATGAATGTAAGTTGCAGCTGTTGTCGTATATAATTACCTGTGGAGCTAAAGGGCAAGTATTAGTCACACCATCTACCTTGTATACATAACTATACCTTGTCTAAACCTGGTTAGAAGCACCGTGAATGCTGTATTTGGAGACTCTGGGCTTATCATTATGTCAAATCCATAACAAATGCCTGCAGGTAATGATTTATGAACTTAGGACATCTTATCATAATTAAATATTACCATGACGGCAGAAAATGGTGAAAATTCCCGGTAGAAGTGTTGGATGCTTGCTACTCAGCTTTGTACAACCTTTAGGCTGTTTATCAACAGAGTAATTGGCACGACTGCGAATAACAGATAATTGGGGAAAATATGATAATTCATGCTGGTCTTCTTGTATGGCACTGGTATCATCATTTTCGTCTTGTATAGTAAATGGGGCCAATGCTTTTTCAAGTAGTGCACATATTACAGGCGACAGCAGTGACTCTGGAACATACTTAATCTTTTTCAACAAGTTAAATAAGACTGGGAATTCTTCTTGCAGGAATTGCATGGCACTTGGACTCTGTAGAATCTTCTCCGTGATTTCTTTTCTGAGAAAGTCAATCAGTTTCTTTGATGGATGAATCATGGCACATACTGGTGAAGTACTACACAGACACCTGATGAACTCGGACCATTCTAGAGGAGCTTTAATTTTTCCATTCTCAAGACATTCATTCGCTCTCAGGTGGAAGAGCAAATTAACAATGGAAGGAGCGTGTTCATTTGCTAAGTCCAGCAGTTCCTCCATCGACTCATCTGATATACCTCCTGTGGTGAACTCCTTCAATAGCAGGCGTGTCTTTTTATGATCAATGAAGATCCGATCATTGTACCTAGTATAATGTTATGCACAATTCTTTTAATTATCATGCCAGGGAAGTCACTAAAGAGCTGTAGAGTGGTGCAGCACCGCTCTTAAAAAGCCCTTTTACATTTGATGTGGTTTTAAACCAATTTCTTTTGATGTTTCACCACAGCACTGCTTTTAGATTTCTTCTAGTGATTTGCCTGCATGTGTCTGACGTTAAGGCTTTGATGAATCTTTAAGCATAGGGACATAATATTATAGTCAAGAGTGTACAGGGGTTTATGACATGGGTGGCCACCCCCCTTTACCCTTTACTCTGTCCTTGTGCACAATACTTAGGAGATACCCATCTCCCTTGCAGGTGGATACCTAATAATTATTACAAAAAAAGGATTTAATTTGGAGTTTCGTCCGGTCAACAAGGACACAAATAAGGTATACCCCTGTTTGGTTCTTAGTGAAGAGTGTGAAAACCTGGACAAACTGGAGGCATTTACAGTGAGTGCTCCAAACATCTGTAATTGCCCCCCCCCCCCGCCCCTCCCCCAAACATTCTTGCCCTCCCTGGAATGAACTTCCGACTTAAAGGAGAGTATAGGGTAATAATGTTTGGTAATCATGATTGTATACTGTACAGCTGGAAATATTGGCCAATGGCAGAAATTTAATTTGGTGGTTGGGTCCCAAATCAATATTGCAAAAGTATTGGTGGATTTAAATTTGGTGGGATTGCCATAATGTGATGTCAGAAACACATGTTGATGTGAGCAAAAAATTTTATTTGGAAGTTGTGTTGACAGACCATCATCCCACTGAATTTAATTCCTCACCAAATTTTCTGGTTATATAGTACTTGATAAATAGCCACAACTTATCTGCCAACTTTGGTTTTCCTTTCTGTCCTTTGGGTTGTTGAAGCACATACCATACTATGTAAATCTTTACGAAAGCTAAGGGTTGTAGCATCCATTATTACAACATCTGGACAGGAGCCACACTCGACACACATAAACCCATCTGAGAAATCAATATCTAGAAGATTCAGAAATGCATACCACCCTTGCCGGAAATGGTTGTACTTAAATATGTCAGCAATCATGCTTCCAGCATCCATGTGAAGTTTGGAAAGCGCACAATACTCTGTATACATGGTTGCTCTGTAAATGTTGTATGCATAAAAGTAAATCAATGGATCAATACAAATTATCGTCTGTACCTTGCAAGAAGAAAGTGATACATAAATGTACGATACACTTCATGTGTAACACAGAATAGATGCATGTTTAGGACACATAGAGAGTTGCCCTGAAAATGAAGCTGACCTCTGCATCTATCAGTATTACAGTTGTAGTGGTAAACTGTGGAACAAGACTTGGTATTATACATACAACACTAATCTAATTATGTGATAGAGTCAACCTTTTGCTGGATAGTGGCCTAACAATGTCAACAGCATGCTGGAACAAGTGAGAGATGGCTCTTCACACCAATTTTGTAGTTGGCATAAGGGACAAGCTTGAACAAGAGCTGTTGAATCTGGAATCAAATTAGCGACACCATTGTGTATGCTAAAGCGATTTTCAGGTGTCTGCCTGAAAACATGTTTTCGATCATTGGGCACTTCAAATGGTATTGGGGTATTTGATAGACACATAAGGGAGGAAGAACGAGCAGGAACAGATTTTTCAGCAGAAAGTTGATCTGACAGCAGTTGTAAGGCAGGGTGAAGTTCATTGATTCCATCCTCAGATTGGAGCAGTGAGAGTATACGCTGCACATGTAGACAAGCTTGGCCTTTCTTGCATGTCGAGCACTTTATATGCTGGTTGTATACATACACCACACCAAAATTATTGAGTTCCGCTTCAACACACACATCTCCATCTATACCCACACTCACAACTTTGTCATCAGTTAGCTGATAAGTAAAGTATTATTGTGAGTGTGTTATGTTATGGTGGCATATGCTTAAAGGACTACATACCTGCCATATTGAAGTATCAAATGATGCATATGAGTGATCTGCAAAATGTTCACACAAGCATTCAATAACATGATAGCACAGCTGACTTGTGTACATGTATACCTGTAAATTCCTGATCAGGATGAATGTCTTGCAACTCATCAATGCTGCTCACAATACATTTAGTAGCAGACATATGAATACATTCACCGGTATCAACAAAGAAGTCGTCTTCTAATGTATTAACACAGGAAGTAATGCTTTCAATGAGTTCTGCCCTCGAAGGGTCACATGAGCACCAATATACCCAGGTTGCACTTCCTCTAATCAACTTTGCTGTACGTCCAACAATTTGGAATGAGTGTGGCTATAATTATAATAGTACATACGTAATTATATTATGCATGCCATGACTATCAATATAGTTACTAAGAGGTTAATTAAATTGGTCACTGACCTTTAAAGTACATAGTTCGGACGATTCTGAAATTTCCTGCACGACAAACATCTTCATGTGTTGGTTACAGGGGACAATGGCCTTGTGCGATCTTAATTCATGTAAATATGACTCAACCCTGCTAGTACGAACCAACATCTGCAAGTGTTATGCCACAGATTCATCAATGATACCATGCACAATGCACCCTAATCTCTTACTGTAATGTCACCATACTGATCAAGATCACCAAGTCTAGTATCATCTTGTGTGTGTTGATCAAGACTACTAAGTCCAATACCATCAAATCCAGTGTCATCTTGATCAAGACCACCAAGTCCAGTGCTATCTTGTGGGTGCTTACCAAATCTAGTGCCATCTTCTGTGTGCTGATCACATCTAGTACCATCTTCTGTGTGCACTTGACTGACTGGGTCCTAAATTCATGGTCAGTACAGAGAGAGATGATGTACAGTGGTTATTCATAGGTTCTTACATCTTCTGGTAGCACAGGAGACTTTGCAATAGATACTCCTTGGTTTCTGGGTCTTTGCACTTTTAAAATTTTAGCTGACGAGAAATCATAAGGATCTTCATCAATCCTTACAGATTTCTTGGTAAGGGCCCCATCAATCATTATTTCACTGGGTCTTTTCTGTTTTGATAAATAATCGCATATTGTACTGATTACTGAATTTAGACGCTTACACTTCTAGCAGGACGTGAAGTTGTGCTCATGATGGATAAGCACTCTCCAGCAGCAAAGATCCCGGGGTAGACAGTACAAGTTTCTGAATAAATACAATTATATGGTACAGGGTCACTACGACCAATTGTAGTACCTACATAATTTAACAATTATCTATACGGGTAAGGAATTCCGAAACTATAGGGTACAGGGTCACTACAACCTATTGTAGCGAATACATAGCTGAACAATTATCTATACGGGTAAGGAATTCTCCACAGCTTTCGCAAGCTTAAAAGTTCCCACTACACTGCTAACAAGTTGCATAACATCAAGATCAACCTAATACTGTTTGGGATATTGAACCCTACAGTTCTTGACAGTTTCATGCATGCCGTACATGCACAATCTCGGCTCATCGCTGTCTGTACGCATACGGAATTCTCCATAGCTTTCTTAAGCTTAGGTCAAGTAAGTTTCTATATCCCACGGATTGAATTGCATTATAAGATCGTGGTAAATACCCAGTAGGGCCTCATGTACTTCTCAGGAGATGGGAAATAATTAATAGCCGTGCAGGTTAGACGTGCCTACTATAGGGTAAAGGGTCACTGTCCTACCACACACATCTAATTATTATTATTCAACTTTACCAGTAAGGAATTTTCCACAGCTTTCTCGATATGTATTAGGTATACTCAATATCATGCAAGTCCAGACATTGCCAGCAGTGAGATTTTTGAAATCAGGATTCTTGTATAAATTCTGCTCTAATCTAAGCTAATCTAAGCTATTATACAGGACTCTCGTATAAATTCAAAGCTGCTCAGCTGGTGACAGTACATGATGAGCATAGACAGTACGTGTACCAACAGCTAATTACGCTTTGCAATTAGGACCTCTCTCTGATCAGGTAAATTATGTGCTACATGTAGATGTTTACTTGACTCCTCCTATTGGATAGGGTGTCTATCACTAGTTGGCATAATATAATATAGTGATCATACTTATCAGTGTATGGTCTTATAACCGCTGCAATATGACCCACAGAAGAACAGAGTCAAAGTCAACAATAATATTACGTAACAGTTATGTAAAATCAATGTATTTGCATGGATAGGCACATCAGGGGTTGCATTGAAGGGCTCTGACCATTTGGTGAGCTAACACTTCAAATGGATCCAGCCTACCCCATACTACTGTCATGTGGATGGTGTGATGGAAATATTCAAAGGGAATGTTGAAGAGCACGCTCAGCAAGCTGACTTAAGAACCAGAAAAATTGGGTGAGGTACAACTTATCTCCCATTTGGAAATAGGGAAGTCCCTCAGGACTTGCATGATTGGCTTATTCCCTAGAGCTATATGTACCCAGAGTCAGAGTCCCTCTAGATGTCCAAGGAATCTGGTCTAGAGAGGATGTGGAAAACACCAGTGTTGCTTCCCATATGATCACAATGAGGAGTGATTTCAGGAGATGATAGATGTCAGCTAATATTAGAGCCACGATTCTCTGCATCTATAATAACTATGCATGTAGGCTGGACTCAAATTACACTTACAAAGCAATTCAGTCCCCCCACCCCCCAATAGGAATCCTCTCTACCTTACTTCTGCTCTTAGGGCTGCTGAGCAATTGCTATTGCTTGTTCTATTATTGGCTATATTCCCATACAAGGAAGAGCATACTGATTATAGTCCTAATTGTACTCAAAAGTAACACTGTGATTATTTAAACTAATTGAGGGCAACTAAAATATTGTACAAGCTATGTGTCAACTGTTTATTATCTCTTATGTAAATTAAAAGGGTAGGCTATGGGCCATCTTCATCTTTCAGTAACTATAGACCCATTGCACGTATAAGAAAAATCCATAAAACTCTGTAAATTGTCCTCCAATGGCAGCCATGTTGGAGTACAAGGATCTATGTAAAATTGTATTAGTGAGCGTTAAACAGTGTTATTGCTTAATCATTGCACCTGGATGCCAGCCAGCAAAATGATATCTTGAAGCACGCTGTGGGTAGTCCAACTATAAGAAAAACTGATGCCTGTGTTCTTTGCAAACGAGCGGCAAAGGAGATCTCTGTATATTTACCCCATAGAGAACGGCTCCGGTTGTCCTCCAGTGTGGACCATCACGCGCGCCCCGTGACTTCACGTGCAATGGGTCTATAGGTCTATGTATGTATTTACAATTAATTTACTACAGTAATGAGGCTGGAATGTGCCTATATGCCCCTTTTAACTGAATTTTGGAGGCCCTGGTGATAGACTTGGGCAGGATGAATTCGGTTGCCACTAGCACTGCTTTACAAAGGAGGTGGCTTTATATATTATACTCAGGGGGATTAATGCCAGGGAGTGAGCAATTAGCTATTACTCAGTATAGACAATAACCACTATGCACAAAAGAACAAGCGAAGGAGGGTGGCTAGCCAGGCCACACCATCCTACTGAGCAATATCTAGATCAGCTCCTGTGGCAAACATTCTGTACCCTTAAGTATGATTGTACCGATAATAACCATACCCAGAACGTGTCAGATCAGAGCACGGTGAGTTATGAGATCTTACAGCCTTTTGGAGTCAGGTTGACAGTCGTTTCTCAGTACAAACTTGGCATCACTTAATGAAGAGAGGGAAGAGGAAGGGGAGTGGGTATTGGACGCCAGCCATTGACTCCGCCCCCACGCAACGACCTTTTCCGTGTATGCAGGCGTACGTACGATCGAACGAAGGGTCCTGACGTCGGGTCCAGGTCGATTACGCGTATACTATAATAGCTCAGGAAACCAGGCTTCAACAGGAGATCGAGAATACTGCATCAGCGACTGCGGCATGGACGATTGAAGCCTGACTCGTAGAGAAATCAGTCAGCGACAGCATGCAGGATCAAAGATTAGCTACAGTAGAAAATTCAGGATAGCTAGAACGCCGACAACGACCTGAGCACCGTGACCGTGCCAGTGGAGGCTAAGTGGAGGCTTCAGGCAAACTGGTAAAGCTACGTAGCCTCAGGCTCTTCCCACCCCCTAAGAGCCTGGGTATGACGATGCTGGCCGTCAGCTCAAGACTGCATCACAGGCCGCTACGGTCTGCCTAGTCGCGGCTTGATAGATCCGCGTATGGTTTTTCTCATCAGGCTGCTGACCAGCATAAATCTGCTCCTGCTCATAGCTCTCTCGAGCTCAGGCTCGCCCCACTACATGTCCTGTATGACACTAGTATATACATTTCTAGCCCATTGCTATGTGGTTGCTAAGGTATACAAAGTACAGTGTATGTGATACGGACCCTCCTTGTATTTGTGCGTGATCTTGCGGCTTGCAGCAACGACCTAATGCGTATGCTCGATCACCACGTGTTAGAATGTGACCGGTGAAGCTGGGTCGTCAATCGATCGCAGTCTGAGCTAGCTAGGTATAATTTGAATCAACCTTGCAACATAGCGTGGCTCAACTTGACAAGGACAGTAAAAGCTCTATCATGACGCGCGATAGGGCAATATTTGACCGGAGTCTCTGAGTCATCGCAAATGGTAGACTGCACTGAGTCACTGATGAAGGCAGCATATTCAGTCTGAATATGATCACAGCAAGAGCCAAGCAACTGAAAGATGTAAAGAACCATGCCATGGCCAGATTGAGAGCCTGTGAGTCTCACAACCTAACTGCCTCTGCCTTGGCATTTTTGTGCCAGTGAGGCATGCTAGCCAGTGCAGTGTAGTGGGCCTAACTCAGAAATGAAATCAGTATGGTATAGTACATTATGGACAATATTAAAATTGCAGCACATGCATAGCTGATGCAATGAGCGAGGCTCGCCCTGCCTGATGATATCATGTTCCTAGTAGTAAACATATGGACTACAGGGAGGGTCTGTATCACATATACAGTGCCTTGTATACCTTAGCAACCACACAGCAACAGACTATAGGTAATAGTTATTAACCAACTCCCGAGGTTTGTATGCAATATAGAAGCATAAATCCTGAGGGATGAATGCTTCTATTTTTTTTTTTTTTCAAGCAGCCGTGGCTGACACACTAAGAAAAAAAATGTCCGGAAAACTCCACATAGTGTAGCTACATGCACAGTAGCGCCATACAATGCAAGCAAGCACCCATGGTGCAATTTTGTGCAAATCGGGTAATGGTCGTCACGCTTATATGTGCGCGTGGGCGTAAAACATTGCAAATGCATGGCTTCCCTATATAAACATATGGGAAAACGTTAAAGTGCAATAGCTTTAATTCAAAGGTGTGAATCAAAATCCCTTCCATCAAATTTCTAGTTTTGATCCTTTCTGCGTGTTCATATAAAAATTATGGCCCCAAGTGCTCCCAAAAGCCCCACGAATTTTTTTCTACTTAGTGTGTAATTTCAAGAGCTACCGAACACACTAAGCAGAAAAAAATTGTCCGGAAAACACCACATGGTGTAGCTACATACATAGTGAGAGCCACAAATCATAGCTACACATAGGTAGTGACCATAGAGTGCTTTTTACCTGATTTGGTAAAGGGTCGTCTCATTTGCATACACATATTTTCAGTGCTTTTTGTGGGCATTTATCACCACCAGGCCACACCTACAAATTAATTGGCATTAGTTGGTGTCAGGCTATCAGAAAAAGAGGAAAAAAAATTTCGTCTTGATCCAGAGACCTCAGCATCAGAGTCCAGGCCCTTACCCATTTGGCTATAGTGTGTTGGTATCAAATGTATGGCTTCTATTGTTTTTTGCCATTATCTACAAAATTAATAGAAAGTAAAAATCAAAAATCCGGCTTCATCATCTTTCTCTGCTAAGTTTGTTCTGCATGCCCATATAAAAATTATAGCCTCAAGTGCTCCCCAGAGCCCCAATAATTTTCTACTCAAAAACATTTTTTTTTTTCCTACTTAGTGTGTAATCATGAATGCGAGAGTTGAGATGAGCAGGTAGAGAAAAATATGCGGATGGGGAGATGATAGATTCATTTTTGATATATTGCATACAAAACGAGGGATTGGTTGATAACTATTTTCTAGCCCATTGTTTCTACAGTAAACATGTTTTTAGCCCTCAAGAAGTGTATGAATGTTTCAAGCGGCCCTGACCCTCAGGAACTGTATAGTAGTAAACATATGGACATGAGCCCTACACCGGGAGGGTCTGTATCACATACACAGTACCTTGTATACCTTAGCGACCACATAGCAATGGGCTTGAAAAATGAGATTTATACCACCTGGTCTGACCAATCAGATTTCAGCATTTGTTACAACTATGATTTAAATTTAGCCTAGCCCTTTGTTTCTGTACACCTGCAGGACAATGTTTGTGTACCTTGCAATTGTCATCATTGCTCAGTTTCTCTACGGGTGTTGGGTTGGCATCCAGCCTGTTCAATCACAAACACGAGGTGAGCTTAGCAACCTTCAAATTAATTATGAGCTCCGACCCCCACCCCCTCCCCCCATCAAGATTCAAATCCTAAGTGGAAGCCTGGCACAATACATATAGTATGCTTTAGTTAATCCAGCTCTGTTGATATACAATGCAGTGATCACTAAGCACAACCTTCCTCAGAGAAGATTAGAGTTTATATATGGATCTATAAACGATAGTAATTGCACAAATGTATCTCAATCATTGAATGGGAGTCCTGTCTGTGCCGGCACAAGTGTGCTGAATGATGGCTACATACCAACTCTTGATGGAATTAGCTCTCAGAATGAAACATCATGGGCGACAGAACTGTTCACATTGAATGGAGAAAGAGGAAGAATTATATTATCATTTGAAGTTGACAGTATGGACCATGACCGCATGGAACTGGCTGTATTCAACTGTCCAAACATGGGGATTGACTCACCAATGGTTGACATCTATTTTGATTTTTCATTTAGACCTGATAGAACTGGTATGAACCGAACACTTGGCAACTTGAGCACAGAGTCACCACTGGTTGGCACCTCCTGTGATCATCTGCTTGTGTTCTGTGTGAAATATAACACATGTGTGAAAGCACCGTCCCCAACCCACTACATTAATCTTGTGTTCCCCAGAGCTAGTCAAACCGGGTCCATGTATGTGTTTCTTGGTGAGGTAACTTTCCTGAAGGGTGGTGATGAACCTTGTGATTTTACACCTAGGCCAGGTGAGGCATTGAGTTTATTTGCTGGCTTTTCTTTTAAATCTTAGCTCCCTGAGTCTCAGTAGCTGTATGTGTGTGACAACCACCTCAGCAATTTTGTTTTCCATTTCAGACCCAGCTTGCACTTCTGGACCTCCAAATGATATAATTATTGCCACAGTGATTGCTGTACTTGTGTTGATCATGGCACTAGCAGCTGTTATTGTCTTAATTGTGGTCATACACCTAAGGAAATATAAACAAAATGGTGAAATCCAGGAATTCCAGAATGTGGAAACCAAAGAAGAAGACAAGGAAGCCGAGTCTTACGTGGACGATTGGTATGATGACATCATCAACAAGAATGGAGTGAAGACTGGTGCTAATAGTGCTCCTGTAATGGATGCTCTCTATTCTAATCCAGATGAAGCTACTACTGATGAGAGTTATAGTCACCTCCAAGACAGCCAGAAGGAAAAAATCACTCCTCAGAATATGGCAACCATTGGTTACAAGTACCCCCAGTTGAATTGTAGCCAGAATGAACCTGTTGTCCAAAAGAGTGGGCCCTCACCACCACAGCAGAAATTTGCAGATGTAGGAATGTTGTATTCTGTACCAAACAAGAAGAAAAAAGGGTCAAATAGTGTCCCTGAAAAATCCTCTGAACTCGTTGAATACTTGGATTCTAAAGAGGTAGGCATTGTTAGCAGTGGCATGGATCTATCAGATTGCAGCCAGACAGATCCTGTCATCCAAAGGAGTAGGCCCTCACCAGCTCAGCAGAAACCCACAGATGTGGGGGATGTTATACGCCATACCTGACAAAAAAAAACATGACATTGTCCAAGTAGCTAGTTTTTTTTATCTCTGGAATTGCTTTGTTTGTAAGTTAGTTTTGTTTCAATAGTGGTACTCACAGCTCTGTGTCTTTTGTACATGTGTGTTGTGTTGATAGGACTTGAATTGTTAAACAATCATTTATACTTTATACTTCTCTGTGTGAATTAAATGTGTACATCATTATGTTAATGACCAATATGCGTTTGAGTGTAATAATTATTTTGTCAAGTTAAAAGCTTAATGAGGAAAAGATGACAATGCTATGCCATAGTTGTACACAATAGATAGAGCTAGAGAGTACAGTATATGTGATTCTAACCCTGGGTACAAGTGTATGAAAAGAATCATCATTACTTCCAGTAATCTTAGCTTGGTAAGTGGCTGCTTTTCTGTATTCAAGGATATATTGAGCTGATTAATTGTTTTTCAGTAATCTTGTACCGTCCATGGTACTGTGATACTGCTCTACCCACTACACTGGTAAGCTTCAAGTTTTATCGGCATTCATTTTATAGTAAATTTTCTCTCTCTCTCTCTCAGGCAACATATCTTCATTCCCATTACTCCACCTCATCTGTTGGACTACTGTGCATAAGATATTCCTTATTAATTTTATGTATATTGAAATGACTTCACCACTAGTATGTGTATTACCTTTATCATCATGGCCAACTGTTGTGAATGTGTATTTACATATAATAATTATATTATGAGAATTACACACATTGAATCATGCATGGTTCACTGCATTCCACCCATCTGTATCAAACATGTTCCATAAACAAATCTACAATGTACACGGCTGTTAGTGCTATGCACTAGTGTTGCCATATATGGCAGTTTAACTTGCATATGCACACCACCCAGTCCCTCCCCCAGAACATAAACTTTCAAGGCTAGCTACCTCGCCTATTGTACATGTACACAACAGTGTGCTTGAGCAGGCACTGACATACATGTAGTTCCTCTATAGGTTTGGTATTAGGTTGCCATATGAATCCAAAATCATACTTGATTAAAAGAAATTGATTCTCATGCATGCATGTAATTGCATAAGATTCACTGATAGATAGCTACCTGCCCGGCTGTATCTCATTGCATGCACAGTCAGCCATGCCTCCATGCAGAGAGCTTATTAACACGCATTGGCACTACAAATGTGTGATGATCACTTCATAGTACACAGTTCTTGATATGCTAGAAGAATAGCCTTCTAAGCTATTGTGATTGCTTTGTTCAGTATACATGACAATTTCTTTGTATTCAGAGACACCTGTATTTCTTTTATTATGCTATCATTTTGTTGTTCTCCAGGGCTCCCATGCCATTATTTCCTATGATAATTATTATAATGGGAATACACTCCTCATACGTGGATGTATAAGTGTGCTGTATGTATACATATATACACTGTGCATGACACTGTGCATATCATGTAGCATATACATGTACATAGTGCCGTATAGCCTAAAATTTTCAAGGGCTAAATATTTCACATTTTACCTAATTCTGATAAACTTTCATGGTTGAACTTCCAACCACACCTTGCATGTGTAAATAGCTAATATTTCCATGGGCATGGCAGTGTTCCACTTGCCAAATCTGCAAATATTTAACCTTAAAATTTTAGGCTTTACAATAATATTATATACCCCTTTATGCACATATACATACATAATCCCTACAGCTTGTTCATCGCATGCCAGTGGATGATGTTGTGATCCTGGATGCTGATGAGAGTACCATAGAGTCTCCTCATGTGGACAAACTCCTCTCCATGCCACCTGATGTGGTCTCAACACTCAAACATGTGCTCAATAAACAGTCATCAGCCTACGGGAACATTGTCACTAGATAAGGATTCATACTGTTTACAATTGCAATGTACCAAGTATCCGATATACTGTGCACACAAGTACGGGCATCTGTGTACATTGTACATGTGCAATACAATGTCATAAATTCATCAGTCTTTATGGGTCACCAAAGCATATTGTTACCATTATGTGTCTTACGTATTCCATACTAAAGGTTGAGCTTACTATGCTGTGTATTATAACTGAAAAATTATCAAAGTTGAGAGCCTAATATGCTTTACACTCTCACCTCCCCAGGCCCTTCCTCCTGGCTCATGCAGGTGGCTATGATTGGTGGCTACCGCAGTGGGCTTAAAGTGAGGCAGTTTCAGGTGGTTTTGATGAAGGGTAGTTTCTCAAGTCCCAGCCTCACTTGGAGGAGTTCATAGGACAACTGCTACACTTCCAGCACTTCAGGCAGTTCATCAATGGAAGGATAGAGAAACTGAAGAACAGGGTACCAGACAGGGACCTCTTCAATAATGAGGTCCTCCAGTATGAAAAAAGTCAGTAGTGAAATAGTGAGATAATGGGGTGTTTAGTCCTATACATGTACATAGGCCTCTTTTAGTTTAGAGGGAAGTGTAGAATTAGGGTATTATGACTAAAAAAATATGCCAAGGAAACTCAAAATAATGTAAATGAGAAATTGCAATGATTATAAATTAGTAGGTGATGCCTTACAATTATATATGTGTGACTGTATAATTAGCTATAATGCCCAAATCGTAGTATATACATGTAAATTGTTTATCTTTCTCCAGAGCTCAAAGGTACAGAGCAGATCAAGGCAGCATTTGACAAGTTCTTTAGCAGCACAAAAATAAGCAAAACGTAGTTTTCTATGTTACGTTCAAGTCTTGATCTCTTCTGTTATTCCATTTCAGGAGAGTGGAAAGAAACTAGGAGACAATTTGAGAACTTTGGCGATATATAAACTAAAGAAGGTAGGGATCCTTATTGGACAAGATGTGTATGTACACATACCATAACAGTACATTGTATGTGCTCTCATTCAATGCCATGTACGAATTGTAAGCTGAGATCTGTTAGTTGCTCACTTGCATATACTTTATATCATCATTGCAGGCTAAGATTGTGGACAAGAGTTGGAAGAATATGAAAAAAGAATTCACGGAATGATGGTGAGACGAATATTAATCCCTACCCTTAAAGCATCATATATGCCAACATTATCGTAAATCAGGAAATTTTCATTGTAAAAAATTTTCATAGTCAATATGGCAACTACGAAAATCAATCTTACAAAAACACATGTGCACTATTAGTGTTAATGTGGTATGGGATCATTCCTACGAAGATTTCCAGATCTACGGTACCTTACTACAATGTGTATAGCATATTATGAAGGGAAGAAGCATATAAGTCACATAGATACAGTGGTAATATCAAAATTCAAGTGACATTGGCAGATTCTCATTCATGCTAATGCATAGTAGGTACATGCATTTTGAATAAAATTTCCACACTCTAAACAATGTAACTAGTAATAAGACTAGCAAAAATGACCTCAATATGTTACGGTTTGGCACGTAGGAAAACTGCCATATAATGAAAGTTTTTAAACATTTTGCTAATAGGAAAGTTGTGGTCACACTGTGCATGGCATATCACACTGTTTCTGGTAAGGTAGAGCATCCACTACAGTCATCTATAAGTGTAGCTAGGTTTACTTATTGAGGCTATCATGAGATATCTATGCTTATTTTTCATTAATTCTAGATGTATGCTCCTTCGGGATCCCTTCATAATTATGCTCCTGATAGTACATGTAGTCCACTGTACTGGCTTACACTGGGTAAATTTATGAGCTTTTGTTGTCTTTTGTAGCAGCAGGATCAGAAGATTGGTTTTCAAGGTGACTACCCTGGGGTGATCGGAGGCTCTGACACTGAGAAGAAATCACTGTCCCTGCCTGGTATGCACAAGTCAGTCAGTGAGAGTATGATCCATGGACACCACATCAGCCACAGCTCCACACCTCCACCTGGGACTCTAAGCAAGACGGGAGGAAAGGTCAGAACAATATATATATATAGTTGATCCTCCGAATAAAGGACACATTGGGATGATAATATATTATATATTTAGCTGTTTTGTCCTTTATCAGTATAGAGAGGTTGTCTTTAAGAGGTTCTCAGTGTATTGAAACTAGGAAGAGTAATTTTTGGGACCTCGAGCAATGTCCTTTATAGAGAGATATGTTATGCAGTATCCATATTACGGAGGGTGTCACAATGTTTGTACGTCAAACTTTGTAAAAGTGTACTGAGTTCACTGTAGACTAGAGTGCAAGATGACAATCAATACGTGTTTAAGCAAAGTCCATTCTACGATAGTAGGACTTAAGTAGGGTGCTAAAGCTAGCCGTCTCTACATTGAGAAATTACCATGCTGTCTTCACTGAGCTAGGCAGAGGGGAAAATTGGAAACCATTTTCCTTAATTCAGTAAAAGGTGTCAAATAATTAGAGGTGCTGAATTTTTAGAAGAACTACATGTACAGTATATCACATCCGCAATAATTATTACTACGCCATTATTTTTGTCTAGCCCTCCCGGCCTCCCCCTCCAGTCATTCCATACAACAGACATCTGGAAGGGAAGAGAAAGCTAGCTCAGAACCTCAGACTCCAGACCTACTCACTACCTGAAGTACCTGTGGGCATGCTGCTCAACTTCACTACTTCACCTGAAACACCTAGGTAGGTACAGATGGTGTTAAATATTCCATTAGAGCACACCTTGTTGATTTGGCAATGATCTGCATAACCGTGGGGCATTGATCTCTCTCTCTCTCTCTCTCTCTCTCCATCCCCCATCCCCCTGCAGATCAGTATAACCAGTGCTGATCAGACATCATTGGATCATTCTGAGCGTGCTAGCCTGGACAGCAAAGCCTCCACTGAAGCTAGTGCAGCCTCAGGGGAGAATGCTCCTGGAGAAGTGGCCATTGGAGACCTTATCAATATAACTGGTAAGTATCAATGCTACAAGTGTGCAAGGGGCAGATAGACGCAGTTTATCTAACTCTTGATCATTTGCTACATGTATATATCATTTAACTTTCTATGCATGCACATGTGTATGGGTATAGACTATGATTGTGTACATGTGCCTCTAAAAGCTCTCAGTACTAGGCACCGTCAGTAGTTCTGCCCGAGCAGACACTGGGATGGTTCCCCTAGATTTGGGATTGCTTGTAAAGGATGAATGTTTTGAACTTTCATGCATACTTGTACTTGTACTTTCAGGTGATGAGGAGCGGAAGTCAGTGGATGAGGGTCATGAATCAGACTCCACTGTCTCCACTACTAGCAGCAGTGGAATGAACACAGACACCAATCCAACTTGAGCGTGGGAGCGATTCGACGATGATGACAACAAAATTGACACGATATTACCTAGCAGTAGACCTCCCATCCCCCCTCCCAGGTCAGAACTCTACAGTGAAACAAATCAGAGCTCAAACTCTATGAATCCATTTGAGTCAGACCTCAGGTCAATGGCTCGGTCACCATTCGATGACTCCTTTAGTTCATCAGTTGCTCAGACTTTGTCAGAAAAGGCTAATGTTGAGGAGTTGCTAGCTGCAAGAACACTCAATAGTGCAAGTAGAGACATTTTCAAAATAATCAAGGAGGAAGAGGAACAAGAGGCTCAGTTGAGTAGTAGTCCACAGAAGAATGCCATCCCTGAACCCTTAATTCCAACCTCGTCAGCAGCCATGGTAACCACTAATGTGACTACCAGTCAAGCGAGAAATCCTCCTCAAGTTAGTGTGACTGTAGGAGGGGTTGTTAATCCAATGTATATTTCAGCCAGTGCACCCAGTTTTTGCTTTGAACTACGGCTTTCAGAACCACCGTTTTGGTGGGTATCAACAACAACAGAACACATTCAATCCACACAATCCCTTTATGTTGGATTATAGAGGGGTTCCACTGAATAATCTAGGCACACGACCCTCTGGGCCCAGATCGCAAAAATATGAGAGAAAGTGGCCACGTTTTGTATCGTCTGAGCAAGTTCAAGTAGTTTATGCCAATAACGGGGCAATTCATGGAGGGGCCAAGAGACTTCCCCCTCAAAAACCGGAGCCCTACTCCGGTAAAATGCCCGTATCACAGTCCTCGATGCAACAACAGTTGGAGCAGAACCGGAGTGAGTTGCAAGCTCTTTACTCGTCCAGTTCCGGTGCCAGTGTTGGGATGGAAGACAGAAGGATCAGTGATCCTACGCTACGGAGACTACCTAGTCTAGGAGCCTTTGATCCTTTTGGAGATATTCTTGGGGATGGTGGACTACAGGCTTACATCAACAAGGAGTCATCCTCTGTATCTTGATAGCTACTGAAAATAATAATATTATTCTTGATTGATGTGTCACAGCTTTTACAGGCGATTTGTGCTATTATCATCCACAAGGTTAATATTATTAGACGATTATAATTAATTAGCTCTTAATCGTGAAATTTGTGTTCCATTTATCAGTGCAATTTTTTTTTACATTTTTACTTATTATGGGAGTGTGTAATCTTGTTCTCTGATCTGTTGATTACATAACATACTTACTGTCTAAGCAGATCTGTCCGACAGATGTACAAATTCAAGATCACATTGTAGAGCTGGTTGAGAACTACAGGAATTGGAAATACTATAAAGAAAAGTGTCCATATCACAACATCGCTTTTCAGCATGAAACATTAATTGAAAAGCTGGGAATGGGCCTGGGGATGAGGATTGGCTTGATCATGTTCAGTATTTAATATGATGCCTGAGGGGGAGGG
Source organism: Stappiaceae bacterium (assembly GCA_964291365.2). Taxonomy (GTDB): domain Bacteria; phylum Pseudomonadota; class Alphaproteobacteria; order Rhizobiales; family Stappiaceae; genus JBDWFY01. The sequence goes on along the minus strand of OZ220035.1, from coordinate 480,142 downwards.
GCCAAATAAATTATCACAGTACATGTAGTCAAAGAACTCCACTTCACGCACTATAAAATTGAAGTTGCTTGAGACTGTACATCAACACTTTCTTTGTGTTGAAGTTAACAGAAGTGCTGATATTCTTGCGACCTGCTCGCTCTCTACCTGGTGAAACCACAGCAACATCGACACTTGCATAATTTGTATTTGGGCTATTCCGGATGTTAAAATCATCTGGTACAGCATAGAATCTCAGTCTGGGAAGGCCCCGGTCACTGTCACTGTAATAATGCAGTGTGACGGTAGTCAAGGAGACTCTTAATGGGAATATGAACAGCAGTTGCACATCTTTTCCTGCAATCAATGCATAATAGTCAGCAGGCTGGTAGCTACTGCTCTCCTCCAAGGTCAGAGTCAGTCAATTTTTGTTGAATGCCATTACAGTGGATGTATTGATCTGTAGATAGTCCTACTTGCAGGTTATCTGAATACCTCCTACAGTTGGTGCTGCCACTCTCGAATCTAGTGACATGCAGATCTAGAGTTATCCCGATAGGCATAGCTACTCTGATGGGTGAACCTGACATGAACTGGAGGACACTGTATTTGGAGTAGTGAGGTGATTTGGGTCATGCTTCAGTTTGATTCTCATAAACAATATACTTTTTGCTGTCCAACCGAGTTCAGTGATGGCCATCATGTAAAGCACCAGATAGAGCATCGTCTTTGCTACAACTCTTACCAAACAGTTTTGTTCAAGAGCTTCCGTTATTACTTATTTAGCATATATCTGAAGTTTACTTTAGGCTATATTGTTGTATAACAAGTGTGCTTGTCCATCTGCTTGACTGTTTGAAACACATAAACAGTGTTTATTTGTAGCATAAATTATATGGTGTACATGACTATGTACTCATGTACTATGTTTATACACACATGTACGTAATTTTATCATTACCCAAATGCACATGTACAAGAAGTAAAGTGCATGTAATATTTTTCCTGTTGGACATCATTTATGTTTGTGTGTACACTTAACCACGGTACAAAATTATGGAAGATTAATTTTCATGGTATTTGCAGTTGGTGGAATTATTCTTATTATAGGTGTCATAAATTTTAATGTGGTACAGGGTCCTTCTATGAAATTTATCATGTCTCTTTATATCATGACCACTTGACTAGTTATGCTCATGTACACGAAAGCTACGTACTACTTAGTGTGAATATTAATGTCCAGGTATTTGTTGTGATATAAGTATGATGTGTGCTCAAATGTCTTGGCTATTTCTCTCCTTTATTTGGCCCCTCCCCCTCTGACTGCTTCATAGAGGTGTCTGTCAGTGGTCTGTTTGACTGCAGTGGCTTCATAACAAGGGTTGCCCTCCATTACATATTTGCTCTCTCTGCTTTCCATAGCTCTCTCCTGTCTCTTTTTGTAGAGCCACAGCACAATCACATTGACACTGAGTAGCCCTGTAAACAGGACTGTCAATATACTAACAAGAATCTACGCAATAAGTTCACTCAGAGATATTGTGCTGTACTGTAGTTGTCGTATGGTTTGTTGTTCCTCTGTTATTCCTTCAGTGGTGCTCTCTTGAATTGACATTGTAGCTATATATTACTGGTATGTTGACAAACAAGTGGGCTGAAATGAGACTGTACTTACCGAATGCTTTTGTTGTGGTTGCTGCACTGGTATGATCAGCTGTCAAAGTAATTGTATTGATCAGCAGTTTAAGTAATCATAAAACTTACTATCTTTTATCGAACGGGCTTCTGGTGTTGTTGACATGGTAGTGATCCCAGTTGCTATACATGAAAGCAGTCTTATATCATCGGGAGTGCAAAATAATATTATGGTAATGCCCATATTGATACTTACATGTACTTGTAATTTCACAAATGAAGAACTCCACTTCACTAACTGCAAACAATAAAAATCTACTGCAGAATATATACATCAGCACTTTCCTTGTGTTGAAGTTAGCATTGATACTAACACTCCTGTGACCTGCTGGCTCTCCATTTGGTGGGACTGAAGCAACATCTGCATGTAGGGTGCTTGTAGTTAGATGTTTAAGTCATCTGGTACAGCATAGAATCTCAGCCTGGGAAGTCCGCTGTGACTGTCACTGTATACTATAGTGTGATGGTAGTCAAGTAGACTCTTATGGGGAATATGAATAGCGCTTGTGCATTGTTTCCAGCAATCCACACATAATAGTCAGCGGGCTGGTATTGCTCCGTTCCAATGTCAGAGTCAGTTAATTTACGTGTGGCACCATCACAGTGGATGTACTGCTCTGTGTACACTCTCTGCTGAAGATCGCTTTGATACTTCACACAGTTGGCACTGACACTCTCAGATCTAGTGACAGAGTCATTCCAATAGGCATACTCTGACGGGTACACCTGACATGAAGTAGAGGATACTGTGGAGTAGAGTGATTAGTTAAATTTGTTTGATCTCACTGATAGAAATCATAACGTTATAACATACTTATCCTAGTTCAACTGAGCAAAGCAAGGAATGTTGAAGAAAATGCTAGACAGAACTTTGATTTCATAGTCATTCCTCACATTAGACTTTTCCAGTTGTGCGGAGTACCTTGGCTAAACCATGCACAGAATGTGATCATTATCATGGCTGTTGTTTACTCTGGGTGATTACATGCAGAACAATAAACTACCTGTTTATATAGCACATGGCTGTGTCAATTAACCTCTTTCGCCATCAAACACTGCTCAGCTACCATACAGCACACAAAAGACAATTTTACTTTTAGTTGATGGTATGAATGTACATGTAACATGCACTAATCACTGTAATAAATTTAACGTACATCATGTTTTTAGTCTATCCACTTTTTCATTTGTCCCCTCACTGTCGCTGTAGTAGTGCAATATGATGGTAGTCAAGGAGACTGCTGTAGGAAATATGAACAACAGTTGCTCATCACTCCCAGCATAATAATCAGTGGCCAAGTACTGCTCTGGTCCAAGGTCAGAGTCAACAAGTGTAAGATGGCTACCATCACAGTGAGTGAAGTCTGGTAGGTACACTCCTGCCTGAAGAAGAGCTTTTGGATACCCCCTACAGTTGGCACTGGTATTCTCTGCTCTATCAACAGAGGCAAAATTATACACATACTCTGATGGGTACACCTGACATGAAGTGGAGGATACTGCAGGTGGTGGGATAGTTTTGCTCAAATTAGATATTATTCACATAACATACTTTTCCTAGTCCCATTGAGTTTAATAAGGAATACTGTAGAAAGTATTAGACAGAACAGTGACTTCATCCTTCTACATCAATCACTAAATAGTATTCTCAGAGTGCTTTTATTATTCTCGTGGCTACTGTTTGTTTACTTGGGTGAGTATGCTTGTTTGTGAATGTGGATGTATCTACCGTGTCTACCTCCCTCAGCCTCAAAAACATTACTCTATATCATGTTACAAAACTAATACTGATATACTTGTACAAGTAAAAAAGATTGGAGAAATAAGTAGGATACAAGAGTAAAAGGGATAATAACAGACAAGATGCATTCCTACACGATTCTTCATAGAAATTCTGTTGCTGACAATGAGTACTTTGTCTGTTATTATCCCTACCCTTCTTATTCATGTACTTTTTCACCCTCAGGCTACCATCCCTACTTACTTCATAGATTTTTAGTTGTTTTTTATACCTATTTGTGTATTCTTTTGTTTTTAATCTTTGTGGCTGAAAGCACTGAATATGGGAAGTAAGTAGCTACTATAGATCAGTAGAGTTGCTGAGGTACACCTGACAGGGACTGGAGGACCCTGTGGAGTAGCAGAGTTACTTGCATGAACCTACATTAGTTTTGATCTCATAGTATAGTACATAATACACCTTTCCCCATCCAATTGGTGACAACCATCATAAGAAGTATTGAAAGTAGTCTATCATTAGCTTGTTTACAGGCTACCAAAGTGAGCGATAACTATTTGGAATGTGTGTCAACACTCCTAGCTTATTCAGGTTCTATTGTACTGTTTATACAATAAAATAAGCATCCATTACTTACTGTGTTATTATTGACTTTTCAGTGGAGTGCTGTGATGCAGTGTATAGGAGTGCATTGTCAATATGGTTTTTATGGTTTTTGTTGTACTCTCATGCCACCTAGCTGCTTGAACTGCTTGGACACTAATCAGTGGCTGCATGTGTCCACTAGTTTTTTCATTGGTGATAATTCACATGCACTTGCCCCAAGACATGATATGAAAATTTTGCTCATAGTGATATACGTGATAATAACAACAATTAATTTTTTTATAATATATGCAGAAATGGTTATCAATTATTATGAAAACACAAATTTCTAATAGATACACTGCATGAGGCTTACCCCACAATCCCAACATTTAAAATTCCATGTATGCTGTATAAACGTACATGCACATGTCCGACGTCTTACTTCGATCATTTGTCCCCTCCCCCTCTGACTGTTTCATAGACTGCATGTGTCCATTAGTTTTCCACTGTTGATAATAATTCACACTTGCCCCAAAAAATTTTGCTCATAGTGATAACATAATGATAATAAATTTTATAGTTTGTAGTGTATATGGAAATAATTATGTTATCGATTACGAAAATGGGGTTCACACTTAAATTTCTAACAGATACACTGCATGAGGCTCACCTCACTATACCAACATTTAAAATTCCATGTAATTGTATAAATGTACTTTCACATATCCGATATTTTTCGTCTTCATTTTGAAATTCTCCCTCCCCCTCTGATTGTTTTGTAGAGGTGTGTGTCGGTGGTCTGTTTGACTGCAGTGACATCAAAGCAAGGGTTGCTCTCCATTGTATATTTGCTCTCTCTGCCTTCCGTAGCTCTCTCCTGTCTCTTTTTGTAGAGCCACAGCACAATCATATTGACACCGAGGAGCCCTGTAAACAGGACTGTCAATATGCTCACTAGAGTCCATACAACCACTTCATTTGGAGACATTATGCTGCACTGTAGTTGTCCTATAGTGTGTTGTCCGTTATAGCAGTAGCTTCCAGTTCACATTGAGTGAAGTTGAGTTCTTTACAAGCAAAAGTACAAGTAAGTGCAAACTATGCAACAGTACTTCCCTGTCTATATTAGTTTTGTATAATGTTTTGTATAATCACTGTAATTAAGGTGGTAGTAAGAAACGTACTTTCTGTTGTAAAAACAGCTGCTTGCAATTGTGTTGTTGGCTGTGTGTTAGTTGTTAAGTCTGTTGCAATGTTACCTATGAAGTATTAGTGGAATTAAGTTTTATGCAAGGCACTGTTTATGCATAGTTTGCACTTACTTGTACTTATACATGTACATGTACAATTGCTTGTAAAGAACTCAACTTCACTCAGTGTGAACTGGAAGCTACTGCTATACTTGAACATCAGCACTTTGCTTGTGTTGAAATAATTGTTGGTAATGATGCTGACACTCCTGCGACCTGCTGGCTCTCCACCTGGTGTGACTGCAGCAACATCTACATGTGGATAGCTTGTAGTTGGTGCATGCCAGACCTCAAAGTTATCTGGTACAGTACAGAATCTCCGTCTGGGAAGGCCTCGGTTACTATCACTGTAGTAGTGCAGTGTGATGGTAGTCAAGGAGATTCTTGTGGGGAATATGATGCAGCTCTTGTCCAAGGTTAGAATCACTTAGTTGAAGTTGGCTTCCATCACAATGGATGTATTTGGATGTATTAATGCCAGACTTAATGCCATTCCTATAATGTTCACAATTCGCACTAGAGCTCTCAGCTCTGTTGACAGAGTCATCCCAATAGGCATACTCTAAAGGCTTCACCCGACAGGGACTGATCATGAACAATACTGTGGAGTAGAGGGATTGTTTAGCTAAACATTGATTTCAGTGATGCATCTAACATACATGTACTCGTCCTAATCCCAATGAACACAGTGAAGAATACTGTAGGAAGTGCTAGACTAAACAGTGATTTCATATTTCTGTCTCAATGGCTGTAGACTGTTCTATAGTCTAAGAATACCGTTTGCATACATTTATAGCTGCTGTTTGCTCTGGATACGTGATTACGGTATAAAATTTGTACGTGTATGTCGTATGACTGTGTCTACCGCCCACCCCCTCAAACATTACTGTGCTATTACACTGTATACATTGATACTAGTGTTCTGAGACTTGCTACAGAAAAATAATAATAACAGAGTGACAAAAATCATGCAGGTTATAGTTCAGAACTTCAGCTAAAGATCTTGCTACTTCAGTTCTAAGAAAGCGACACAATATTATTATCATACATGCAATGAATGTTTTGTTCAGTTTATATGTGCTGTATTACTGTTAATTCCTTTACTTAAAGCAGCTACTCAGTTTGTCCCTCCCCCTCTGACTACTTCATAGAGGTGTGTGTCAGTGGTCTGTTTGACTGCGGTGGCTTCATAACAAGGGTTGCCCTCCATTTCATACTTTGGAGTACTGTTGTCAGTACTTGTATCTCTGGCCTGTCTCTTCTTAAACATCCACAGCAGTACAACACTGAGTAGTCCTGTAAACAGGACTGTCAATATGCTCACCAGAACCCACGCAACAACTTCACTGGCAGATACTGATGAAGCACATGTAGCTATTTCACTTATTTTTGACATTTCTCTTGTTGCTGACGTTTGAGTTATAGCTTCAGTGTGTCTGTCTTCAATTGTTGAAACTGTGATAGATTAGAATAATGATTAGCAATCTTGCATTTTAAGTGGCTTACCTGGTAATATTTTTGATGCTGTACTACTGCCTGTCAAGGTGAGGTAGACAGTTTTAAATGTTTTGTGAATACCATACTTCTTCTAAAAATTAGGCACAAAAATAATTATCAGTTATTCTGGAGCCTTGTTCAATATTTAGTGGTTTCGTGCCCAGACCCCACAAATAGTTATTCGCCTATATCTATCTGTGTGCAATACATGTGATGAACTTTGCCGGAAATTAGGAACTAGTTTCAATAGTAGTTAATGGTGTAGAATAATTAGAGAAGTGCCGAATTTTAGAACTATATACAGTAGTTAGCATAATATACTTTCTGTGATAGCAATAGCTGTTGTTGTTCCTACAGTAGAACATGTGGTAGTGCCTGTGTTAATGGTGACTGTAGTCTCAAGACATTCAATGATCATACACACATGCATGCAAGGTAACTTACAGATACAGTGAAAGAATTCTACCTCACTCAGTGCAAAATAGTAGCTGCTGCTAAATTTGTACATTAATATTTTCTTCGTGTTGAATGTGGTATCGATACTGATACTTCTTCGACCTGCTGGCTCTCCACCTGGTGGGACTGCAGTAACATCTACAAGTGGGATCCATGTCGTTAATGCATCCCAGATATTAAAATCATCTGGTACAGCATAGAATCTCAGTCTGGGAAGGCCTCGGAAATTGTCGCTGTAGTAGTGCAGTGTGATGGTAGTCAAGTAGACTCTTATGGAGAATATGAACAGCAGTTCTGCATCTCTCCCATTACTTCACCAATAATAGTCACTGCTCTGATACTGCTCTAGTCCAAGGATAGAGTCAGTCAACTGAAGTTGATTGCCATCACAGTGGGTGTACTGTTGCACGAACACTCCTGTCTGAAGACCACTTGGATATCTCCTACAGTTGGCACTGAATGGCTCAGCTCTGTTAACAGAGTCATCCCGATAGGCATACTCTGATGGGTACACCTGACATGAACTGGAGGATACTGTAGAGTAATAAGGTAGTTAAGCTTAACCTTGCTTTATCTTGCTATATAACATACTTATCCTGAGCAAAGCAATGAATACAACAGAAGGTGCTAGACAGAACAGCAACTTTGTAGTCATATCTCACCATAGACAGTTTTAGCTTCAGGGAATACTTAGCTGCATTGAATCTCTATTGTACGATCGCATTCATGGCTATCATTTACTCTGGGTAATTCATGAAAGAATAACTAATTACCAGTTTGTGTAGCACATGACTATATCAACTTCCCTGCCCATATAAACACTGCTGTGCTATCATACAGTCAACATTACTCAAACTGTAGTGGAACTATTACAGTGCTGCCAAAAACTCGGATTTTGTCCTAATATTAGGATTTTTGAACATGAAATTAGCCTAATTAGCATATGCAAATGAAGCATATTAGGATTTTTTGGCTACCTATTCCCATAAGGCTAATACATTTGACAGGATTTTCTTCACAAACTTTAGGATTTCTTGTCAAAAGATGTTGGCAGCACTGCTATTAGTTGTTGCTATGATTGTACTGTAATGTGTACACTAGTCATTGTTCATAAAATCTGGAGCATATAAACGAGTGTTCTTGCACACATTACACCTTCAATCCATCCTCCTTCACTTGTCCCCTCCCCCCTCTGCACACTATAACCACATATGTAGTACTTAAATAAATGAAGCACTATCATGCAAAACCCTTGGCACAAGTGCCTAGTAAGCACATTAACAACTTCAGTATGATGTGCAGTCATGCAGCTAGAGACATCAACACAAGCTTGAACTGGAGAAACCACAAGATTGTGCATTGCATGTGATTTCACAATGGGCAGATTTAGCTGAATCGCACTATGTACCGAGAAGCCCCGCGACCTTTGACCTCACGTTAACCCCTTCAGGTCCTAGAAATGCAGAGGTACAGCCAAGTATTCAATCAACTTCATAATAGAAGAGCTGGGTGCACTAGGTAGATGTTTGATGGCGCTAAAATGGGACTGAACAACTTCTGTTTATCCACTGTAAGCTTGCATCTGAAATAGGCGAGCGTATAGGTTAGATTTAAGATCCTGTGAGGTTGTGTGTATATTGGGCAAGGGGTAGTCACTGCAATATGTCCTGTACTTCCACCTGCGACGGCGATCAAAGTTTTTGATCGCTAAAATTGGCTTTTGATCGCTTGATCCTGCCTTGAAGCACCTCTTGATTCCTTGATCGACAAACTTTCTACGCTTGATTGTTGATCGGGTAAGTGACCACACCCAGTGGTTACGCCCACCACGTATCTATACTTGGCCGCTAGCTTGCAGTAGACTTAACCACAATAATGCGGACCACGCCTCTATTAATACACCTCGCGCAGCACAGCCGAGCTCAAGCTCATCTATCATCCAGGGGCGGATCTAGGATTTTTAGAATGGTGGGGTTGTAAATACAAACGCGCGCGGCGCGCAAAATTTTTAAGCCACGCCCACTTAATTAAAACCACACCCATTTAATTACCTCGAGTTACCTAGCCCTGGTACTGTACTATGCTCTAGCAAGCACTCCAACTAGTGCAAAACCTCAGGCTGCACCACAGCTAGTCTAGAGAGTGGTTTTACAACTCGTTTAGAACTGACCACGTACTACTACCACCAAGCTCTTTGCTATGTAAATCAATGCTTGTGCATATCTAAACACATTAGTAGTGCTGCATTTTATACTGTGACTCTGACCATTTGGGGGGGGGGGGGGGGGGGGGGGGTTGCAACCCCCTGAACCCCCCCCCCCCCCTAAATCCGCTCCTGCTATCAGTTGTTTAGTAAAAGAATGATAAATGATGATGGTAACTGATGGTATTGGTAGCTTCAGTTCTTTTGATAATGCTTAATATCCGAGTACCAAGTAACCCTTTTCATATTAAACATCGATCATCATAGCTTCCACTTCTCCATGATTTTGGCAGGGTCAAATCTCCATAGCTTTACTACTGCACTATCCGAGTCCCACATGCAAAATAACTTCGAGTTTTGCATGCCAGAACTAGAGCACACCATGTCGCTATGCACATTTGTGGTAAAGTTGTATGCTAAATTACAGGACACACCCACACATATCGTTTGCACATGCACGAAGAGTAGGCTATAATAGCGCTAGTATTTTATACTAGAATAATTAACCATAGTATCCGTGCTATGAAGTACAATTGAAATTACTACTGTTGCTCGATGGAAACGGTGTGTGCAAGGTATACTATAACGTCTGACATTTTATTTTGATTTTGATCGTATTTGTGGCCTGAACACCATCTTGATCCCTTGATCGTTGCTCACCTGTATGCTTGATCTCTTGATTTCACTTTGATCGCCGTCGCAGCTGGAAGTACACGGCACATTGCGGTGACTACCCCTTGTTGGGCTAGTCTACCGTGACCCCTAGTAGTAATTAATCTTTGGGGATATAGCTTTTTAATTGAATCTTGAGGGGGTAAAAATTGTTTTTTTAATGAAATTTTGATGGATAAAAACTGAAATCTATTGGGTATGACAGATTAATACGAATTCTGGGGGGCTATTGCCGTATTTTAGTGATTCTTGGGGGATCAAATCTAAGTGGAATAGCCCATTTTCAACTAATCAACACTTGCCTGCCGTGCAGGAGAAAGTCACTATTAAACCTACTTCATGTATTGAGCAGGGCACAGAGGCCCAACAGCCTTCAGTGCACCAGAAATTAAAGTGTCCCTAACATTTGGCTTTAGTTTCATCCTTGCACCCCACTGCTTCAGGCCTGTGATGTGGAATTTTCTGCACGCCAATCAGATTGTAGAATAGGCTTGTAAGGTGACAAAATTAATTATCCATACTACACAAGGATTCGTTCATCAGACCCTTTGCTTGTGAGAGGTGGGATTTACCTTAGATTCTGAAGGGTAAAGGGCTTTGTTTTGGACTAACATGGAATTATTAGTACTAAACCATTGATGGAAATTTCTAGAATGATAAGCTATGTTAGTGATTTCACCTGCATAGTGGCTAGGCAAGTGTGAATTTGGACAACATAATTATGCAGAACCTCGGAAGATGCTGAACTTCATCTACCCTAGACACTCACTTATATTGTAAGTACAAGGTTACGGGGAGGAATCATGGATATGTTGACAACTCCCACTTTGACATCATCAAACCTCTACCTGCTGCTATGCTGGTACACCTAGCTCTTCCCTTTTATATGAAATAAACATAGTACGATAGTTTTTGTTTATGGTTTGTTTGTTGTTTGTTTGTTTTTTCAATAAGACGTGTATATCGTTCCATAAACAGTGTACACTGTTAACGTTGTCCCTGGTTTTGCCATATATGGCAATTCAGCTTGCATATGTACACTGCCTTTGTTATGATGTGCTTTGTTCAACATACCTTCATTGTAGATCATTCTTTACTTCTCCAGGGCTCCCATGCCATTCCTAATGGGAATACACTCCTCTTACATGGATGTAGGTTGACATAATATTCACTGATATACATTGTACATATTATGCACTCGTGTGTGTGCCCACTGTTTCATAATCATCCATGCACATGTATAATACTGTAAATTGGGAATTGTTTGTATTTTTGGACAATGTAGCTAGTGCGATAATTAAATGCACATATACTACTGTAGATACTGGTTATTAAGCACATGCGCTTACAACTCATGGCAGCAAGGAAATATGTGCTTAACAAAAAACATGTGCTTAATTAAAAGGGCTAAGATGAGGTAGGTGGGGTGAACATAATGAACATGCATAGGCAATCTCGAGGGTGTGGAGTCCAAAATGATGAGTTAAGGCTAAGAGTTAGCTAGTGCATAGCCCACAACTTTTTTTGCTACTGCTGGTGAAAGCAAAGGACCAGGCAGGCCCAAGCCAAGAATGGGCGAGTATTTTAGACATCGCGAAAAGAGTTCAATGGGCGAATGGAGTTCAGCAATGCTGTAGCCATGTGACCACTGTGAAAGTTCCGAATGCCTGAAATCACTGTTTGACTTCTGTTGCCATTGAAATGAAACCAGCATCAAGGTTCACCAAGAAAGGCGACGATTTAAGGTCAACGCACGATTTTACTTAGTGGATCATGGAGTTTAGCACAAGTGTAGACTTGCAGCTGCCGTCTCTCTTCATGAAGGTAGCTCATTTAATTTATTTGATATCCTTGGAGCCGGCGATGGAGCTTAACTCGCTGTAGCAAGCAAGAACAAAGTTTTAGAAGCTCACAAAAAAATCATACAAACTCGATCAAACCCGGGTATTAGGCCTCGCTTCGCTCGGAATTAATAAACGTACCACAGACTGAACAGCAACTTTGTAGTCATATCTAACCATAGACTGTTTTAGATTCAGGGAATACTTAGTTGCATTGAAGCTCTGCTGTACGATCGCATTCATGGCTATCGTTTACTCTGGGTAATTCATGAAATATTACCAGTTTGTGTAGCACATGACTATATCAACTTCCCTGCCCATATAAATACTGCTGTGCTATCATACAGTCAACATTGTAGTGGTACTATTAGTTGTTACTATGACTGTACTGTAATGTGTACACTAGTAATTGTTTATAAAATCTGGAATGTATAGTAAAGTAAATGAATGTTCTTGCACACATAACACTATTCCTTCACTTGTCCCCTACCCCCTCTGCCACACTATAAACCATACCATAACAGGTGTGTGGAATACCTAGATAAATGAAACACTGCTATCATGCAAAACCCTCGGCACAGTTGCCTAAGCACATTAACAGCTTCAAGATGATGTAAAACATGCAGTCGTGAAGCCAAAGACATCAACATAAGCTTGAACTGGAGTAACCATTTTGCAATGCACAGGTTTATGCGCGTGAGCCTCACTTTCACAATTTGCCAGCTGGACAAATCACATGCTGATGTCATGAAGCTAAAACAATGAGTCAGCAAAAAGCCATCAAGTGCTGAAGCTAAGACGGTCGAAAAAAGTCACCTTATTTTAGGTAGTCGTCACTTCTACTCATGTTAAGTACCACTGGTGTGTTTGTCGAGAGAGAGCCGAATCGTCCATCATCATGGCAAGCAAATCACGCCATATCTCCCAAACAAAACATTTTAAGCAAAGTCCACACAATACAAATCTTTAAAAGCCTACAAGGAACCCGAACCCTATGATGCCTCATTTTGAACATACAAACGAGGTATGTAGTAGCTAGCGCAGTAACAGACAGACACACTAACAGACACACATTCACAGAATGTCTACCGTAACCCTACAGTGCATGCGCCAAGGGTTAATGATGCACAGAGTGTGATTACTGTCATGGCTATTGTTTACTCTGGATGATTACAAACAAAAAATAACCAGTTTATGTAGCACATTGCTATGTCAACCTCCCTCACCATCAAAACACTACTGTGCTATCGTACAGTCAATAACACACACAAAAAAAAACAATTCAACTATTAGTTGATTGTACAAATGTACAGTTATATTATGCAATAAGCAGTTTGTAAATATGTACATGCACTTGAATTACATTATGTTGTTCCTCTATCTTCCTTCACTTGTCCCCTCCCCCTCTGACTGCTTCATAAAGGTGTGTGTCAGTGGTCTGTTTGACTGCAGTAGCTTCATAACAAGGGTTGCCCTCCATTTCATACTTTGGAGTACTGTTGTCAGTGCTTGTATCTCTGGCCTGTCTCTTCTTAAACATCCACAGCAGTACAACACTGAGTAGCCCTGTAAACAGGACTGTCAATATGATCACCAGAACCCACTCAACAACTTCAGTGGCAGATACTGATGAATCACATGTGCATGTAGCTGTTGCATTTATTCTTGGCATTTCTCTCATCAATACTGGAGTGGTAGCTTCGATGTATCTGTCTTGTGTTGTTGGTGCTGTGTTGAATTTGGATAATAGTTAGCAGTCGTATAAGGTTAATGACCATAGACTTGGGTTATTAAGCACATGTGCTTATCTAGCAGCAGCTTATTTGAGTGCCAGCACTTAACAGCAAATAGTAAAACCTAGGAAGGAAGTATACGCTTATGAAAAAGTGTGCACTTGTAAGAAAGGTGCACTTAACAACCCGAATCTACGGTATTTGAATTGCTTACCAGGCACTGTTTGTGATGTAGTATTACTGCCTATGAAGTTGAGGTAGATAATAATGAAAAGTATGGATAGTTACATGTAGCATATTTTTTGTGATGGCAGTAATTAATGTTGCTTCTGAGTTCGTAGTAGTGGTTTCTGAATTGATGATTAGTTTCAACATATCCAGTGATTGTGCAGGACATGTACTTACCGATGTACTGAAAGAACTCCACTTCACTCACTTCAAAGCAGAACCTACTACTAAACTTGTACATCAGCACTTTCTTTGTATTGAAGTTTATATTGATGCTGACATTCCCGCAACCTGCTGGCTCTCCACTTGGTAGTACTTCAGCAACATCTACATAAGGGGTGCCTGTGCTTGGTGCATCCCAGATATCAAAGTCGTCTAGTACAGCATAGAATCTCAGTCTGGAAAGGCCTCAGATATTATCGGTGTTGTAGTGCAGTGTGATGGTAGTCAAGGAGACTCTTGTGGGCAGTGTTCCCCCTAAAACTAGGTAATCAAGGTAAATACCGCGTTTAAACCCAAGAATACCGAGTTAAAGTTTCAGAGCATTACATTATAGACTATTGCAATACCTCACCAAGAAAACACAAATGTTAGTGTTTTACCTACTTAAAGAAATTTCCTGGGGGGAACACTGCTTGTGGGGAATATGAATAATAGTTTTCCATCCTTGTCAGTATTCCATACATAATGGTCGCTTGTCTGATACTCTTCTTGTCCAAAGATAGAATTATCAGCCAGTTTGAGTTGTGTTCCATTACAATGGATGTAGTGTTCTGGACGGTTACCTCCTTGAAGGTTACCAGATACAGTTCCAACAGTTTGCACTGGGTGGCTCAAATGTACTGACAGAACCCTCCAGATAGGCATACTCTGATGGGTGCACCTGATATGAAGCAGAGGATACTGTGGCGTAGAGGGATTGGTTAACTTGATCTTACTGATAGAAATCATATAACATACTTATCCTAGTCTGGCTGAGTAGAGTGAAGAATGTTGTAGCGAATGCTAGACAGAGCAACAACTTCATAATCATTCCTCACCATGGTTAATTTCCCTGAATGTGTAAATTATGGTCATGTGTGTATGCTGCCCGTGTCCATGAGCCACTTAGGTGGGTAGGGAGAGTTCCCATGGGACAAAAGAGCTTTTTAACCTACCACCCCTAGTTCTCAAGGCTAGGCACCTAAGTGGCTCTGCCTTTTGCTGGGTTAGGTTTGCCTGAGCAGGCAATGAGATGGATGGTTGCCCCTTAGGTTTAGGATTGGTAGTAGAAGATAAACCTACTGAATTTTCATGGACTGTTCTAATTGTACACACTTAACTAAAGTATGCACAGAGTGTGATCACTATCATAGCTGTTGTCTACTCTGGATGATTGAAGAAAAATAAGTTACCTGTTTGTATAGTGCATGGCTATGTCAACCTCCCTCACTATCAAAACACTGTTGAATAATCATACAGTCAATAACACATAAATGTTGATGGTACAAATGTAATATTATGCACTTAATCACTATTTTGTATTTGGGACTATACTTGCACACATGTTTTTTGTTTGTCTTTCTTCACTTGTCCCCTCCCCCTCTGACTGCTTCATAGAGGTATGTGTCAATGGTCTGTTTGACTGCAGTGGCCTCATAACAAGGGTTACCCTCCATTTCATACTGCGGGGAATATGAACAGCAGTTGTATATCTCTTTCAGCAACCATACGTAATAGTCAGTCCAATAGTACTGCTGCAATTGTCCAAGGTCAGAGTTAGTCAGATTACCTTGGATACCATCACAGTGAGTGTATTGATCTGTGGATACTCCTGGTGCCTGAACATTATCTGAATACCTCCTGCAGTTGACGCTGTCACTCTCAGCTCTGCTTACAGAGTCATCCTTAAAGGCATACACTGTTGGATACACCTGACAAGAAGTGAAGGATACTGTGGAACAGTAACCTAAGCTGATACTTGATCTCACTGATGTAAATTATGCAGCATACTTATCCTAATCCAGCTGAAGAATACTGTAGAAAGTGTTAGACAGAACGGCAACTGCATAATTGCAACTCACACACCACAGACTGCTCCAGGTGTTTGAAATACTTACCTTATACACGCACTATCATGGTTGTTGTTTACTTGGGGTGATTACGTACAGAACAACAAATAACCGGTTTGTATGATGCGTGGCTCTCAACCTCCCTCACCATCAAATCACTACATGCTGTGCTATCATACAGTCAATTACACACAAAAGACAATTTTCGTTTTAGTTGATAGTACTGTACATGTAGTATGCACTGGTCACTGTTTGTTTGTTTTTATAATGATGTACTTGAATATACTTGCACAAATCATGTTTTTTGTTCATTCATTTAGGATAGGATCCTATGATGATATCACCTTATCAAGGTGATATCAGTAGTATTGATGAACAGTTAGTTTAAGTGCATGGTCCATTACTGCTGAAACTTACTGTCTCCTGTTGTTGAAGTTTCTGATATGATTGATGTGGCTATATGCTCACAAAAGGTGTACATTATCAATCTTAAGTCATACAGGGAGTGCAGAATAATTATAGTGATGCACTTACGGATACTTCTTATACTTTCACAAGTGAAGAACTCCACTTCGCTCACTGCAAACTGGAAACTGCTACTACCCTTGTACATCAGCACCTTCTTTGTTTTGAAGTTGGCACTAATGCTGATATTTCTGTGACCTGCTGGCTCTCCGCTTGGTGGGACTGCAGCAGCATCTACACGTGGACAGCTTGAAGTTGGTACATTCCAAACATCAAAGTCACCTGGTACAGCATACAATCTCAGTCTGGGAAGGCCTCGGTCACTGTCACTGTAGTAGTGCGGTGTGATGGTAGTCAAGGAGACTGCTGTGGGGAATATGAACAGTAGTTGCTAATCACTTCCAGCAGTCCACCAGTAATAGTTACTGCTCTGATACTGTTCTTGTCCAAGGTTGGAATCAGTCAGTTATAGTTGTACATGTGGCCCATCACAATGGATGTAATATTCTGAATTGTCCTCTCCTTGAATATAAGTAGCTGGATAGTTAGCAGTGATACTCTCAGATCAGAGTCATCCTGATAGGCATACTCTGATGGATACACCCAGCATACACCCGGCATGAAGTGGAGGTTACTGTAGAGTAGAGGAATTAGTTAAATTTGCTTGATCTCACTGATAGAAAACATAATATTATAACATACTTATCCTAGTCCAACTGAGCAAACAAGGAATGTTGAAGCAAATGCTAGACAGAACTTCGATTTCATAATCATTCCTCACATTAGACTTTTCCATATATAATAGCAGTTTAGGCCATGCCAATTTAATTTCTTGTTCAATGGACCTGACTGACCCTATATTTTGCTGATGCCAAAAAAATAAAAATTAATTAAGGAAAAGGTCAAAGTGCAACCACAGTGTTGATGGCCATGTGATTTCTTTTGTAGAACACTAGATTTGTACGTAACTCTGGCTAAAGGACTCGGCTACTGTTTTCTGCTTGTACCAAAGCTAATGTTTTAGTAAAGACATCAACTTTCTATATCAGAGCAGGAAGCAATAACAGGAAGTGACATCATCTTTAATTAATTTTCTTTCCTACCTACCGACCCTACTTCATTCCCCTGGTCTTCCGTTGAACAAGAAATTAATTTGGCATGGCCTTACCTTAAATTTGCATGATCTTACTGATAGAATCACGTAACATACTTGTCCTAATCCAACTGAGCAAAGTCTTGTTCAAAATGATTTTTGAATAGCTAGTGTACTTTTTGTGAATCCAGTAGTTGATATTGTTTCTACTGCTGAGTTTGTAGTGGTATCTGGATTGATGACTAATATTCAGTGATTGTACATGCATACAAAATACAACTGATACAGAAGAATTGCACCTCACTCATGTCCTATATACCTAACCTCGCTGAACTTGCACATCAGCACTCTCTTTGTGCTGAAGTTGGTATTAAAGCTGACATTCCTACGGTCTGCTGGCTGTCCATGTGGTGGGACTGAAGCAACATCTATACGAGGGTAGCTTGTAGTTGGTGAATCCCAGATATTAAAATCATCTGGTACAGCATAGAATCTCAGTCTGGGGAGGCCTCAGAAATTGTCGCTGTAGTAGTGCAGTGTGATGGTACTCAAGGTGACTCTTGTAGAGAATATGAACAGTAGTTTTCCATCCCTGTCAGCACTCCATACATAATAGTCCCTGGTCCAATACTCTTCTTGTCCAAAAGTGGAATCAGCTAGTTTGAGTTGTGTTCCATCACAATGAATAAAGTCCTCAGGATGCTCATCTGATTGGAGGTTATCAGTTGGATACCTCCTACAGTTGGCACTGGCACTCTCAAATGTCCTGACAGAGCCATTCTGATAGGCATACTCTGATGGGTACACCTGACGTGAAGTGGAGCATACTGTGGAGTAGGGGGATATTTACTTAAACTTGATCTCACTGATAGAAATTATGCAACGTACTTATCCTAGTCCACCTGAGCAAAGTGAATAATACTATAGCGAATGCTAGACCTAACAGCAACTTCATAGTCACATCTCACTGCAGACATTTCTAATTGTGTGTATAGTACTTAGCTAAAGTATGCATGGAATGTGATCCCTTTCATGACTGTTGTTTTCTCTGGATGATAGCAGAACAACAGATTACCAGTTCAGGATTTAATACAGGATTTTTCTTTGGAGGGGGAAAAATTTTTGCAGGCATAGTGTACAAATAATTTTTACCCTTGATATCCTAAAATATACATTTTTATGCTGAAATTTCAGTGATTCGTTTACAATCAAAGCTACATGCTTACTTTCTTAATTTTGATGATTATTCTGAGGGGGGGGGGGGGGGACCCAGAACACCCCCCCCCCCCCCCGTATGAACCCTGAATTGTGTGTAGCACATGGCTGTGTCAACCTCCCTCGCCATCAAAACACTGCAGCTGTGTTATTATATTATAGCCAATAATACACAATAATACTGTTCTAGAGTACTTTTCAATTATTTGTGAGTATTCTCATGGCTACTGTTAACTTTGGGTGATTACTCATGCCTGGTGTTTGTGTACGTGGCTATATCCACCTCCCTCAGCCTCAAACATAATATTATCATGCTGTCAATTTTATACTTTATGATAATACTGGTATGAGATTTGCTCAGTCTTAACTAGCTACTCCACAGTGTCTGCATTCATCTTCTACAAACAACAACTCATCTAAAATAATGTTTGATATATTTAAATAAACCTATATGCATACATGTTTGTTCCTTTCACTTGGCCCTTCCCCCTCTGACTGCTTCATAGAGGTGTGTGTCAGTGGTCTGTTTGACTGCAGTGGCTTCATAACAAGGGTTGCCCTCCATTTCATACTTTGGAGTACTGTTGTCAGTACTTGTATCTCTGGACTGTCTCTTCTTAAACATCCACAGCAGTACAACACTGAGTAGCCCTGTAAACAGGACTGTCAATATGATCACCAGAACCCATGCAGCAACTTCACTGGCAGATACTGATGGGTCACATGTAGTACTTTGTTTGATTTTCCTTGCCTGTAGTGTTGTTGCCATAGCTTCTCTATCTATGGCAATTGATTTACGGTAATGGACAAACAACCTTATTCTTAATTACTTACATGTACTTGATGTTTGTGGAGTTCCAGTTTTAGGTCCATTTACTGTCAATATTATTATGTTTTGCTAAAATGGTTATTAAAAATATAATTACGGATACGTACTTTCTCTATCTGTTGTATAAAAGGCTGCTAGGGTGGATGGCAATGTGCTTGTCCCAAAATCTGTATAACATGATATTATTATCAATGGAACAACACACCAATGTAAGATTTATTTCGGGAGGGGGGGGTGGTCAGTGTGGTCAGTGGGGTCAGCGGTGCTTTACCCCCTTGACAATTGCTTTAATGTGAGGCTACCTCCCTAGGATTTGTATTTGCCCTGCCTAGAATTTTGGCACTAAATGTTAACTTTCCCCCTCTGAAGCAAATCCTGGAATAAACTCTGCATCTTATTAAGTTATTCCTTTTCTTACATGTGCATCTACATAATATGCTGTTGCAATCAAAGAACTCCACCTCACTTAGTGCTAATTGGAAAGTGCTATAAAACTTGTACATCAGAATTTTTCTAGTGTTGAAATTGACATTGATGCGGACACTCTTGTGACCAGTTGATTGTTCATTTGGTGGTACTTCTACAACATCTATAAATCTATAGCTTGTAGTTGGTGCATTCCACACATCAAAGTCAACTGGAACGGCATAGAATCTCAGTCTGGGAAGGCCTCTGTGACTATCACTGTAGTAGTGCAGTGTAGCGGTTGTCAAGGAGACTCTTGTGGGGAATATGAACAGCAGTTGTTCACCCTTTTCAGCACTCCATATATAATAGTCACTACTACTATATTGCTCTTGTCCAAGGTTGGAATCAGCCAGTTTAAGTTGCGTACCATCACAATGGACGTGGTGCTCTGAATGAACACCGCTTCCTACACCACCCAGTGAATACTTTCTACAATTGGCAGAAACACTCTCATCTCTGTTAACAGAATCCTGATGATAGGCATATTCTGAAGGGTAGTGCACCAGACATGATGATCCTGCAAAGTATTAGAGAGAGCATGAATTGTGTATAGTCACAGTGGCTTTGGTGACATACCTTGCCTTGAACAGCTGAATTTAGTGAAGAATAGTAAATCATAAAGAAGTAAACAGAAAAGTATCTTCATTGTCAGCATAACTTGTTAGCCTGTTCTAGTGTCCTGAAAATGAGCTTACACTTCTGTTGAATACACAACTACATCTTGCTGCCACGGTTTTTGTAACAAGTACCCATGAACATTACTTAATGCGCATGCTCAAACACCACGTGTTAGGTAAAGGTCGTCAACATCGCAGTCTAGCTGGCTGGCTAGCTAGCTGTAAGCCTAGTCCCCAGGCTCCCCCAAGAGAGTCTGGGGACGAGGCTGGCTGTGAACAAGCGTACTCTTGCTATGAATCAAACATGCAATATAGCGTGGCTCAGGATAGTAAAAGCTATATCATGGAACTCTCTAGGCACGCGATTGGCCAACATTTGAGTCACTGCTGGAACAAGTTGGGACCTAATAGGCTATGGCAGTGGCAGCAGGTTACGCAGTCTTATTAGAATATCTGTGGTGGCAGTCAACAAGGCTGACTCAGCACATTACTAAACCATCACTGTAAGAGATAGCTAGCTGTACATGTATTAAACTGAAGAATCATGCCATGCCAGATCGAGAGCCTGTGAGTCTCACAACCTAGCTGCTTGGTTGTTTAAAATTATGTGCTTGGCATTGTTGTGTCAATGAGGTTAGATCATGCTGATCTGTACAGTAAGCCTGGGGCTGTAACTCAAATCTGTAGATCTATCCGGGTGTAGTTATCATGGGCAATATTAAAACTGGTAGGGTCGTGTGAATTTGGTGGAGTGAAATGACAGAATGGAACGGTTGTGCTACTGGAGTGGAGCACTGGATCATGGACTGGACTACTGGAGTACCACGCCCACAAATTAGTTGTGTCCTGGGCACGCGCAAAATGTTAAGTACTCCAAGGACTAGTACTGTGTGCATGAGCCAAGGATCATTTATAGCTAAGTTTAATACTTGTGTGACAAGGATATCCTCAGGGAAATAACAGAGACCATGAACAATCTTGTGCAAGTTTCATACTCTACTCTGCCCATTTGCTCGGACAAGTTACCGTAGGTCGGATTTCGATTGTGAGATTCTTTTGATAGCGAACTGCGAGTTTTTCCATAACACGCAATCAAAAGAATCGCAGGTAAAAGAATATGCAATGAATAATATTACACGTGACCACGCCCCTTCTGCTCAAGCACGCGCTCAAATGCGTTCTCGATCTCGATCTCTTACTTTCCCCGCGTATACTGGTAGCTTAGACGTTGAGATCGAGGTGAATCTTCGCCAGTACTTCGAGTCAACAGTCAACCTACCAACACCCAACCAAGCAAAGCTGTCGCCAACACTCTCGAATGTAAAGGACCCTGCGGAGACACTCTGACTAGCCATCTTGCCGCTCATACGGATGTTGTATTCTATTAATAGCCCACCCCGCATGCAGCCTCAACAGGCCACACCTCTAGCAATGCTTGAGGTACCGGGTGTGGCTTGCCCACTTGGCAATTCGCAATCATTAGAATCGCAATCTGGCTTATAAAGCACCATTCGCAATCGTTTAACTACGCATTCAAAACCCGATCTACGGTATTATTTTCACTCCTTTGTGCCAAGCTCAATCAGAGTGTGGAACTTGCTAAATGAAGACCAGGTCACTCTCAGGTCATTCAAACGTAAGGCGGGGCAAATTGAATTCGCAGTTTATCGTCATCGCCCGCATGGATTTTCAGATTTTCTCCAAAATTTTCAGATTTCAGATGCAATACAGTAAATATATATGGCACTTTAGCCCCACCCCTTCGAGCGCTCTAATTGGAGGGCGGGGCCTCGGCGATCTCAAAGGCTTTCTAGCTCTCTCTACTGGTTTGAAATCTGAATAATGACCGCCCGCCCGCATGCAAAGCGGTGCTTTAACTGGTTTATTGTATGTGGTTTCCACTTAAGCATGCGTTGCTATGTGAGTGTGTGTGCATTTCTCATATCTACGTAGCTAACCCAACTGAATTAGTTTTGAATATCGAAGCGATCGGTCGAGACTAGCTGCTCTACGCTACTGAACTATGGCTGAACAAGGACAGGAGGGTGATCAGCTCCTAGCTTGGTGAGTCCCTGGACTGGGGAGATGTGCCTACGTCACCAGATTTCGATTTTGCGTGAAAGATTTTCAGGCTTCCGCGGGATTCTTACCTCACCTTTCCTGCTGCTCTCGAGGATGAACGTAGTCTCTCTGTACTATTGAAGCTCACTGCTGTTACAAATGACCAGGCGAAGCTCCTCACCATACCCGGATGATCGCTGCTGTCATCTTTGAACTCTATGGTTGCTGAAAATCAGCCCCCCAAGCCATAATAGGCTATCTATGCAGTGTAGCAAACCCTCCAGCGACACTTTTGAAGGACTCCACCAACCAGCCTGAGAGAGCGAATCTTCTTGCTGTACCTGTCTGCTCTCCCGATCGAGAGAAGGCTCAGTGCTAGCTAAGGGCGTGGCCGTTCGCAATCGAACTCGCTTTCAACTCAGGGCTCTGAATCACTCGTTCGTCCACCCAAGTCTGGATTCACCAAGCTATTGATGACTGATCATCCTTCTGTCCATGTTTAACAGCGCAGGAAAGCAGCTAGCCTCTATCGATCACAAGGCCATGTTGAACAGTACATATACAGTACATGCTAATGCAAATGCATAGTGTATCCACTTATCAAGATTCGTGAATTTTGTGTCTAGACTATGTTTGCATAGTCCAAGATCAAAGGGAAAATACAGCACACTTTGGAATAATATAGCACACTTTTGGGGGCAAATACAGCACACTTGCACACAGTATGGAAAATAAAGCACACTTTTAGCCTTTGATCTTATATGGTTTCATACAATAAAAAGTATTATAGACATTACACACTAAGAAAATGTTTTTGAGTAGAAAATTATTGGGGCTCTGGGGAGCACTTGAGGCTATAATTTTTATATGGGCATGCAGAACAAACTTAGCAGAGAAAGATGATGAAGCCGGATTTTTGATTCTTACTTTCTATTTGTAGATAAGGCGAAAAACAATAGAAGCCATACATTTGATACCAACACACTATAGCCAAATGGGTAAGGGTCTGGACTCTGATGCTGAGGTCTCTGGATCAAGTCACAGGGGGTCCTGGATGAAATTTTTTTCCTCTTTTTTCTGATAGCCTGACACTAACTAATGCCAATTAATTTGTAGGTGTGGTCTGGTGGTGATAAATGCCCACAAAAAAGCACTGAAAGTATGTGTATGCAAACGAGACGACCCTTTACCACATCAGGTAAAAAGCCCTTTATGGTCACTACCTACGTGTAGCTATGATTTGTGGCTCTCACTATGCATGTAGCTACACCATGTGGTGTTTTCCGGACAATTTTTTTGTGCTTAGTGTGTTCGGTAGCTTGAAAAAAAAAAAAAAAATACTTGATCTAGATGATTAGCATGAGACACTAGGATAGCTATAGAATCATGTGAGAAATCTTCAGCAGTTATACTCAGTGCTGACCATCATGCAGGGACTCAAACTGAGTGAAATAGCTACTATTATTCAGTGGAACACTATGTATAATGAATAAGTGCTCTCCAGCTGCTGATGGCAACTGACAGGCTTACCCACAACAGCAATATAGAACAGCTACTGAAGTATAATATGAACTATGCCAGGAACTTATGGCTGCATGGGAATTTTAAGCATTAAAAATTAAAGTATCAGCACAAACTCGATAATGTTTAAGGTTGCCCCTTAGCTCCTGCTTGTGTTGTACCAGTATGACTTCGCTAAGTCTACTAGCTCCTGCGCATGCATTGCAAACTTACACTCTGAGTGCAATTCAAACTGACTTGATCGCATTACACTGAGCTATAGTGATAAGAGGGTATCTTCTTATAATACTGTAGTATGATTTCCATGCCCTTTGAGGTTGGGGGTGTGGGAGCCAAGCTACTGTGTCACCATTCACAATAAATATTGATGGGATGGGACTATTATCATAGTACATGATTTACTATGGTAAATAGGTACTAATTGTAGCTAGTGTGTAAATTCAGAATCTTTCATATAATTATTATGCATGATGAAGACTGCATAAATAGGCCTAATCTTAGCTACATCTCAGTACTATGGCATTCAATTAATGATCACTGAGTGATATCTGGTGCATTGACATTGACAACTGATTCATTAACGGCGTGAACTATTATATATTAATACTATACTCTATAGCAGTTACTGGATTAGTATTATCGATGTTTAGGTCATGCAGAGCTAATGCATTATTACTGACATAGTGTGTTGTCTAGTATTAATGTACCAAATAGCCACTAGCTATGGCCTTGTGTAGGTGGGAGTCAAATATTATATGGCACCTTGCTGGAGATAGTTTAAACCTTACTATCGCACGGATCGAACGCACGATCCACCATCCACGATCGTCGTGCACAAGCCGGAATATCACAGATTCTGAGGCTTGAGCTAAGTGCGATCGAGCCTGCTCTGTAGTGCGTTGGTCTCTCATCCACGGCCATAATATCTTAGTCCCAAATTTTATATCCACGCAGACGTGTGAAGGAAATTAATAATATGCAAATGATATCCAACGCCCTTTCAGGAAGTTCCGGCCAGGTTCCTGTCACGCCCATCGGTGGGAATTGAATGTATCATGCTCTGTGGGAATAGCATGCGTTTATCGCGCTAGCCAAGCGAATAGTTGCTCTCTCGAAAAAGCGCCTCAGCTACATAATGTACGGCACTCTAGAGTGCTGTAGCTAGCGTCGTTTCTCGGTATCTAACTTGAAGCTCCTCACAGCCTCGAAAATGTACGCTATTCATGCTATTCCCATAGACATACATTCGAATCCCACCAATGGGCGTGACAGGAACCTGGCCGGTGTCATAGCGGATTTGTTCCGCCGCGCCAAAGTTCCGGCGGAACAAATTCGCTAGCGGATACGTTCCGCCGGAAAGAATACGCTAGCGTACATATTCCGCCCGGATAATCTACGCGACCGCGTAAATGTTCCGGCCCGCGCAAATGTTCCGCCTAGTAAAATGTGCTATTATACTTCTCAGTTTGAACTTTTCAGTATCACTGGCTTTTAAACTCGTTATTATGCATGGTTATGATGATAGGCTAACCTAAGATAAAATCTAACAAATGCAGAACTAAAGAAAAGTGAACCACGCCCATTTAGGATACACGAAGGTCAAGGCTTATAGCGATTGAAGAGTAGCTTGAAGAAAGGAAGCGAACAAACACTTCATCGTCTTCAGATTTTTGTGTACTAGCTATAATATCAATGATTCGTTGAAGCCTTCTGTGGACAATCGCCTGGACATTGCCATTGGTCACCAGCATGCATATTAAAGGTTATTTGATCCACGCCCACACCAAATGCATAATTATGTGCATGTCACTCCGCGCCCGGGCAGAGGCGTATGAAGTGGCTATGTCACTCCTGGAGCCACCAGAGAAGCTCCAATTATTAAAATGGAACATGTACTTTGACACTGGTTGCACCTGTCTCAAAGAATCATCGACCGTTATCCATCCGGAACAAATTCGCTGATTTTCTGGAAATCCGGAACAGATCCGCTAGCGAATAAATTCCGGCGGAACAAATTCGCGGACCGGAACAAATTCGCTGTGACACCGGAACTCCCTGAAAGCGCGTTGAGTATTATTTGCATCTCATTAAAATTCCTTCACACGTCTACACGCACCTACACGCGCGGAGTCCTCCTGTACATGTAGCATGTAGAGTTAATCGTAATAACTGCATGCATGCAAGAACTTTCAGAAGGGACTTTGGTCAAGTGCGAGCTATTTGTAAACTGCCACGGCTTCAAGCTGTGGTTAGTGGACAGCATTATTTTGGCTATTGTACTGTGCCAGATACACGAGGAGTTGAGTAGCTAGATATTGAATGATCAGGCCATTAAATTCTGAGCAACTGTGAGGTAGTTTTGTTAATCTTCACTAACTGCTGCAGCTTCAAGAAGGAGGCAGTGATTAGTGGGTAGCATTATTATGGCTATTGTACTCTGTGAGATACACATGCAGGCAGTTCACTGTTGATTACATATTGGATGATCTGCCAATTTTTTTGAGCAAGTATGAGGTAGCCAGTTTCGTTAATCTTCACTAACTGCATGCTGCAGCTTCAAGAAAGGGGCTATGGTTAGTGGACAGCATTTTTTTCGCTAACATTCTCCGTCAAATACCCATGCAGGCAGTTAAGTACATATTGGATGATCAGACAATAAATTCTGAGCAAGCACGAGGTAGTTTTATTAATCTTCACTAACTGCCACAGCTTCAAGAAAGGGGCTCTAGTGGATAACACTTTCTTAGGCTATTGTACTCTGTCAGATACACATGCAGGCAGTTGAGTACATATTGGATGATCAGCCAATAAATTCTGAGCAAATGTCAGGTAGTTTTGTTAATCTACACTAACTGCCACAGTTTCAAGAAAGGGGCTGTGGTTAGTGAACAACACTTTCTTTGGCTATTGTACTCTGTCAGATACAGAGAACTAATATTATTAATTGGATGGTGAAAATTCTGAGCAAGTGTGAGGTGGTTTTTTTAATCTTCACTAAATGCTGCAGCTTCAACAAGGGGGCTGTGGTTAGTGGATAGCATTAATATGGCTAATATATATACTCTATCTGCATGATACACATGCAAGCATTGAGTACACATTGGATGATCAGCCAGTTATTCTAGTGGAAAAATAGCCAGTCTTAAGAGTCACAGTATATACATGCATGTAAGTTGCTTACTGTTGCATGTAAAGAACTCAAATTCACTCACTGAAAACACAAACATGCTGCTATACTTGTACATCAGTACTTTTGTTGTTGTAAAGTTGACATTGATGCTGACATTCCTGCGACCTGTGACCTGCTGGCTCTCCACCTGGTGGGACTGCAGCAACATCTACATTTGGGGTGTTTGCAGTTGGGTTATTCCAGACATCAAAGTCATCTGGTACAGAATAGAATCTCAGTCTGGCAAGGCCTCTGTCTCTGTCACTGTAGTAGTGCAATGTGATGGTAGTCAAGGAGACTGCTGTGGGGAATATGAACAGCAGTTTCCCATCACTACCAGCAGGCCACAAACAATAGTTGACTGGACTGTATTGTTCTTGTCCAAGATCAGAGTTGGGTACCATCATAGTGGATATATAGCTCTGTGTACACATTTTCCTGAAGACCACTTTGATACCTCACACAATTGGCATTAACACTCGCAACTGTACTGACAGAGTCATTCCGATAGGCATACTCTGATGGGTACACCTGACAAGATACTGAGGATACTGTGGATAGTGGCATTGCTTGAATTATGAAACAGTTATGACATGTATACCTCTTCTTAAAGTTATCCAACTAGTGATAACTATCGCAAGAAGTATTTGAAAAATCTGTGTCTTCATTGTTGGCTAGACTGCTTGTTTGAACTGGTAGATTACTGAAGTGATGACTACATGGAATGGTGCATTTGTTTATACAAACACTTCTAGTTTGTTCAAGTTTTATCGCACAGTTTATGCTATAAAATTAGCGTGCATTACTTGCTGTGCTAATGTTAGCTTTATTAAGCCTCGGCACATGCGTGAGGGTTACATTACTTTCTTAGTGATCCTCATGATTCTTGATTATGAAGTCACCTTTCACTCATGTCCTGCTAACCAAAGACAATGGGAATCTTCTCCCCGCATACAAGACTTTGACAAAGGTTCTATCCAAATGGGGAGCCCCACTCTATGGCTGTAGTGCCAGGATTATGTTTAAGTTTTCACCTGGGCCAGAGCAAGGGCTGTAGCCGTACAGATTATTTTAGAACTGATTCAGTGGCCATTTTATGTATTGTGTTTGTGTGTGTGTGTGTGTGTGTGTGTGTGCACGTGTGTTTGTACTTGCTATGCCCAATGGATCATGCAATTAATGAATCTTGAGCGTTTGTCGACCAGTAGTCATTCTGTGAGTGAGTGAGTGAGTGAGTGTGTGTTTGTGTGTGTATGTGTGTCTGTCACTGCACTAGCAGCTACATACCTGGTTTATATGTCAAAGTGAGGCAATATACAGTTTCTTGTAAGCTTTTAAAGATAATATGTATTGTAGTTATGGACTTCGCTGAAGACGTTTCGTTTGGGAGGTATGGTGTTATTTACCTGCCACAATGATCTGCCAACTTGGCTCTTTCTTGATAAAAAAACACACACACCAATCAGGGTTTTATCTGGGGGGGGGGGGGGGGGGGGGGGGGGGGGGGGGGGGGGGGGGGGGGGGGGGCTCTTTCCCCCCCTTCAGATTGGCAATAATTAAATATTCATGAGAGTCTGTTAAGCAAATAATATTATGATCAAATGTAATAAAACACTGCAATACAAAAGTATAGCTGTACAGTAGCTAGTGTAAAACTGCCACGTGTCACGGTGAACTTTTGACCTCAACATCGATTTGTTTACATAGCAACATTAATTATCTGACTTAGTACTACAGTACTGCTACAGTGTA
Organism: Stappiaceae bacterium; assembly: GCA_964291365.2. Classification (GTDB taxonomy): domain Bacteria; phylum Pseudomonadota; class Alphaproteobacteria; order Rhizobiales; family Stappiaceae; genus JBDWFY01. The sequence continues at coordinate 451,021 of OZ220035.1, read as the reverse complement.
TGTTGGCTGGCATTGCAGCTACTACGGTGGCCGAGCATTTCATGCTGCCTGACTACCACATCAAGGTAATAATAGAACTCATCTTCCCCCCCCCCCTTCAAAAAATCCTAGATAAAACCCTGCCAATGGATCTTGACACGATTACAAAAGGCATAGTATATGAATTGCTAGCTAGAAGTGATGACTATTTCAACTAGAGCGACTTTGTTTGACTGTCTTGGGTTCTGGGCTTGATAACTCTTTGCTGATTCGTTGATCATGACATCAGAATGTGGCTGGCCCAGCCAGCTAGGCTGGATAATTGCAAATGCAGCACAGCGCCGTTACATTCAGTGCATATTCTTATGGTTAATCCAGTTCATGCCCATATACAGGCTTGACTCTGACTTCATGACTGCATGTTCTATAAGCTCTAATGATGTACTTAGGCAACTGATGGTTCAACGCACCGAGGCTTTTGCACTATATTACTATATTTAGCTACTACTGTCAACAATCTTTGCAATTACTGATGCAAAAGTCTTGTCAATTAGCTGTAATGTTTTAATAATACATAATTATCTAATCATTTTGATATACGTAGTCACATCTCACTGCAGACTGTTCTAATTGTGTATTATAGTACTTAGCTAAAGTATGCATGGAATGTGATCCCTTTCATGGCCGTTGTTTACTCTGGATGATAGCAGAACAGCAGATTACCAGTTCAGGGTTTCATACAGGATTTTTCTCTGGAGGGGGAAAGTTTTGGTGTGCATGGCGCACAAAAAATTTTACCCTTGATATCCTAAAATACACCTTTTATGCTGAAATGTCTGAGTGATTTGCTACTAAAACATCTCAATTTTTGTACATTTTTTAAAACTTCAATCATAATCTTATGTTTTACAATCAAACTACGTGCATACTATTGTGGTTATTTTGGGGGGGGGGGGGGGGGAGGGGATCCCACAGCACCCCACCTCTGTGTGAAACCCTGAATTGTGTGTAGCACATGGCTGTGTCAACCTCCCTCGCCATCAAAACACTGCTGTTATCATATAGCCAATAATACACATAAGCCAATTTTACTTTTGATTGATGATACAAATTTACATGTAGTATACACTAGCAACAGTCTGTAGCTAAATGTGTGCATATACTTGACATTGTATACACTATACTTGAACATATCATGTTTTTGTCTGTCTTCCTTCACTTGTCCCCTCCCCCTCTGACTGCTTCATAGAGGTGTGTGTCAGTGCTCTATTTGACTGCAGTGGCTTCATAACAAGGATTGCCCTCCATTTCATACTTTACAGTGCTGTTGTCAGTACTTATAATTATCTTTGGCCTGTCTCTTCTTAAACTTCCACAGCAGTACAACACTGAGTAGCCCTGTAAACAGGACTGTCAATATGCTCACCAGAACCCACGCAACAACTTCACTCAGAGCCACTGGTAGTTTGGTGCTTGACTTTATTTGACAACGTGTAATTTGTCTTTCTTCTGTTGTTTCTTCAGTGTTGCTTTCTTAAAGTGGCAATGTAGCTTTGTTGAATTATACTAATTAACAAACAAGTAGGCCCTCTTACCGAATGCCGCAGTTGAATTTGTTTTACTGACATGATCTTCTATCAAGGTGATATCAATAGCATTGATGAACAGTTAGTTAAGGTGATCGTATAATGGAAACTTACTGTCTCCTGTAGAAGAAGCTTCTGGTGTAGTAGACATTGCAGTGCTTACAGAAGCCCTACATTTAGCTGTCTCAATTCATATAGGGAGTGTAGAATATAGCTAGTAATGCTCTTATGGATACTTACTTGTATTTTTACAAGTGAAGAACTCCACTTCACTCACTGTAAACTGGAAACTGCTACTGAACTTGTACATCAGCACCTTCTTTGTGTTGAAGTTGATATTGATACTGACATTCCTGTGACCTGTTGGCTCTCTACCTGGTGAGACTGAAGCAACATCTACATGTGGGGTGCTTGTAGATGGTGCATTCCAGACATCAAAGTAATCTGGTACAGCATAGAATCTTAATCTGGGAAGGCCTTGGAAATTGTCACTGTAGTAGTGCAATGTGATGGTAGTCAAGGAGACTCTTGTTGGGAATATGAACAGCAGTTGGTCATCACTCCCGGTACTCCACCGATAACAGTCAGTGAGGACATAATTACTTGTGTATAGTCCGGCAGACAGACCTTCTGAATACCTCCTGCAGTTGGCTCTAACACTCTCAGCTCTACTGACACGATAGGCATACTCTGATGGGTACACTGGACAAGATACAGAGGATATTGTGGATGGTGGCATTGCTTGAATTATGATCACATCAACAACAATTTGACATGTATACCTCTTCTTAAAGTTATCCAGCTAATGACAACTATAACAAGAAGTATTTGAAAAGTCTGTGTCTTCATCGTTGGCTAGAGCGCTTATTTGAACTTATAGATTACTGAAGTGATGACTACACAGAATGGTGTATATTTGTTTATGCAAACACTTCTAGTTAGTTCAAGTTTTATTGCACTGTTTATGGCATGCATTACTTGTTGTGCTAATATTAGCATTATTACTACTGTTGACAATCTGCAATTACTGATACAAAATTAATTCTTGTCAAATTAGCTGTAATACTATAATAAAGGCTGGTTCACAATATGACGCTGCATCTTGCATTAAGTTTGTTTGCGAAACACGAAAATTTAAATTTAACAATTTTTTTGTGATCAGATGCCAGAATGCAATGCAAAGGAACATGAGGATTGAATCCGAGTCTATCCTAGCGTCCCGTTGCATTGGGACGAGCATCGAAGCGAAGGTGACACGTACAATGCAACTAACATATAGCATCATATTGTGAACCGGTCTTAATACTTGACATTGTATAATAGTCTGTAGCATTGGTGTGCTTATAATCATTGTGATATGTGCAGAATAGGTACAGGGAAGACATGTATAGACTCTAATGTTCACAGTACATATAGCTGAGATGTATCCACAAATACAGACTGTGCATTTTTGTGAATAATTTCTACCGTTGTGACAGCACTAATAATTTGTTGGCTGTATCCCTCCCCCCCTCACACACAAACATCATCACCACCACTCCAGGTGTACACCTTCCCTCTGCCCAACCCAAAGAAGCTCAAACAGATGTAACTGAAAGGACAATATGTCGTTACTAATGCTATGATTGTACGACTGTGTCTTTGTTTCACAGCATGATATTTGAGAGAAGAAGCATCATCACTTCCAGTAACCTTAGCTTGGTGAGTGAAGACTTTTTATTGTATGTTTCGGTTGAGCTGATTAATTGTTTTTCAGTTGTCTTGTACTGTCCATGGTTGCCTAAGCAGGCACTGGCATAGTATCCTCCTTGGCTTGGGATTGGCTGTTAGAAGAAAAGCCATCTAAACTTTCATGACAGCTTTGTTTAATACATACATGATGTTTTGTTTGTTTGTTTGTAATCATAACATGTAGAGCCACCTGTAGTTCATTTTTTTTCTCCAGGGTTCCCATGCCATTCCTAATGGGAATACACTCCTCATATATGAATGTAATTGTGCTGTATATAATATTATACGTGTACACTGTGCATGACACTGTGTATATCATGTAGCTAGCATACACATATACATAGTGCCGTATAGCCCAAAATTTCAAGGACTAATTATATCACATCATGACCAAATTTGGGTGAAATCACATCATTGAGCTTCCAGATACATCTTTCATAGGAGAAATTTTATGGCCTTGCTCCACATGCCAAATCTGCATAATTTGTTATCCTTGAAATTTTTTGCCTTTATGATGATATTGTTGTTAGCTATATGTACTCTTAATGATGCACACACACACGCATAATTATCCCTTACAGCTTGTTTGTCATATGCCAATGGATGATGTTGTGATTCTGGGTATTGATGAGAGTACCATAGAGTCTCCTCATGTGGATGACCTCCTCTTCATGCCGCCTGATGTGGTCTCAACACTCAATCATTTACTCAAGAAACAGTCATCAGCCTACGAGGACACTGTCACTAGGTAAGGATTCATGCTAAGCCTTTATAAATTCTGTGTACAATGTACCAAGTATATTTTTGTGCACACAAATACATGTATATGTACACACGGTGCAATGTGCATACAGGCATCTGCTACATGTATGTACATACACAATACGATGTCATAAATTCTTTATGGACCACCAAAGCATATTATTATGTGTCTAAAGTATTCCATGTTAATATGCTTTATGTTCATCACGCTCTCATCTCCCCAGGGCCTTCCTCCTGGCTCAGGTGGCTATGATCGGTGAATACCACAGTGCCCTTAAGGTGAGGCAGTTTCAGATGGTATTTGACGAAGAGCAGTTTCTCAAGTCCCGGCCTCACTTGGAGGAGTTCCTAGGACAACTGCTACATTTCCAGCACTTCAGGCAGTTCATCAACGGAAAGATAGAGAAGCTGAAGAATAGGGTACCAGACAGGGACCTCTTTGATAATGAGGTTCTCCAGTATGAAGAAGGTTAGTAGTGAAGTATTGAGATAATGGGGTGTTTAGCTCCCATACTTGTACATACAAGTCTAGAGAGAAGTGTAGAATTAGGGTATTGTGACTAAAAAGTATGCCGAGGAAATTTAGAATAATGTAAATGAGAAAATACAATGTTTCTTTCAATGTAAAATTGTTATAGAATCTCAGTCTGGGAAGGCCTTGATCATTGTCACTGTAGTTGTGATGGTAGTCAAGGAGTCTCTTGTGGGGAATATGAAAAGCAGTTGCGTACCACTACCCTGAATCCACACGTAATAGTCAGTGTACTGATACTGCTCTCGTCCAAGGTTAGAGTCAGTCAGTTTAATTTGGGTACCATCGCAATGGACATAGTTTCTTACAAAGGTACCCTCCCTATGATCACTTGGATAGTTCCTACAGTTAGCACTGGGGCTCTCAGTTCTATTGACAGAGTCATCTCAATAGGCATACTCTGATGGGTACACCTGACATGAACTGGAGGATGCTGTGGAGTGGTGGGATAGGTTTGCTCAGGTTTGATTTTACTTATACATGTAACATACTTTTCCTAGACCTGCAGAGTAATGTAAGCTATAAAAAGTGCTAGACAGAACGATAACTTCATCCTTCTGCATCAATCACATCACTGAATACTAATTTAGAGTATTTTTTAATTTTTGTGATTATTCTCATGGCTACTGTTAACTTTGGGTGATTACTTATGCCTGCTGTTTGTGTACGTGGCTATGTCCACCTCCCTCAGCCTCAAACGTTAACAATATCATGTCGTCAATTTTATACAGCTAATATTTATATACTGATATGAGATTTGTTCAGCCTTAACTACTCCAAAGTGCCTGCATTTATCCTCTACAAACAACAACTCATCTAAAATAATGTTTGATATGATTATATAAACCTGTATGTACACATGTTTGTTCCTTTCACTTGGCCCCTTCTCCTCTGACTGCTTCATAGAGGTGTGTGTCAGTGGTCTGTTTGACTGCAGTGGCTTCATAACAAGGGTTGCCCTCCATTTCATACTTTGGAGTACTGTTGTCAGAACTTGTATCTCTGGCCTGTCTCTTCTTAAACATCCACAGCAGTACAACACTGAGTAGCCCTGTAAACAGGACTGTCAAGATGCTCACCAGAACCCACGCAACAACTTCACTCTGAGACACTGATGGCTCACACATATATGTACACGTAGCTGTTGTATCTGTTATTGGCCTTTCCATCATCACTGGAGTCGTTGTTTCATATTCTTTATCTCGAGTTGGTAAAATTGGAAAATGGTTACCAATCATACATTTTTAATTGTTTACCTGGTGATGTTTGTGTAGTACTGAGTAAATGTCCTATAGAAATTTAATATGCCATTAAAATGATCTTTGATAAGCTAGCATACTTTTTGTTGTGGAAGCAGCCATCGTTCTTATCACAGCTATCGAATAGGTGCTAACTGGGTTGATGGCTACTGATAAAGTGGAAAAATAGCGATTCTCAAGACTTTATAATTACATAATACATGTAGTACATGCTAGTTTCTTACTAGTGCAGTTAAAGAACTCAAATTCACTAACTGAAAGCACAAAATTGCTGTTAAATTTGTACATCAGCACTCTCCTTTTGATGAAATTGACATCGATGCTGACATTCCTGTGACCTGCTGGCTCTCCACCTGGTGGGACTGAAGGAACATCTATATATGGGGTGCTTGTAGTTGGTGCATTCCAGATATTAAAATCATCTGGTACAGCATAGAATCTCAGTCTGGGAAGGCCTCGGACACTGTCACTGTAGTAATGCAGTGTGATCGTAGTCAAGGAGACTCTAGTGGAGAATATGAACAACAGTCCTGCATTTCTACCTGTAGGCCAACTGTAATACAAACCACTACTGTATCCTATATTGGTTCCAATATCAGAGTCAATAAGTCGAAGTTGTTTGCCGTCACAATGATAGTAGTATAATAAGTTATCACCACTTCTTGGTGGATACCTCCTACAGTTGGCACTAGCACTTTCAGATCTACTGACAGAGTTATCTCGGTAGGCATACTCTGATGGGTATACCTGACATGAAATGGAGGATACTGTGGAGTAGCATGGTTTCTTCGACTCATATTTGATCTCATAATAGTAAATACATTGTACCTTTTCCTATCCAACTGAGTTCAATGACAGCTATCATACCAAGAATCAGTGTCTTCATTACTGCTGTTTGTAGAATACTGAAGTGTCAATTGCTTGGAATGGTACATTTGTATGATAAACACTGTTTGTTTGTTCAAGTTCTCTTGCAATGTTTATGTAAAAAAATCGGCATGCATAATGTGCTGAGAGCTACAAGCTTTTCTTTGACACAATGTAATAAGGAATGCATCATCAACAATCTTTGCAATACAAAATTCCTTGTGCTATTCTTATGCCACATCACTGTGATACAGAATTACACTTGTACCTTAGTTATGGCACGCTTATTACTAGCGAGCATTAGTTTTGTATACAGAGTGATATAGGGTTGACAGATTCTAATATCTGGTACTACATAATTATTTTAGCTAACATCTGCAAGTAGCAGTAAAAACTACATGTATGTGTTTTATCCACACATACTTCAAACATTAATATCTGCAACTGTTACGTGCACAATGATCTGAATCTCAGACCAGGAAAGATCACCTGCTAAATCTTTTAGCACATCTACTTCTACTGCTTAATCAATAGCTATGTCCATCCACCCCCAGGTCTATACCTTCCCTCTTCTCACATTGCATTGTATCTGTTGATCCTTACTGTATAATGTACTAAAAGGATTGTATACACATACATGTATATAAATTGGTTTCACCACTCGTAAGATAGCAGTAAATTGTTATGGTAATACTGTATCCTCTCTTTTCTAACCCAGTTCTATACAAACCTCCATTACACAATGTCATCATGCACCTCTTTGCAAAGTAAGCAATAGCAGTGATTGCTTGTAGTATAGAGGTTCTGAGTAATGTATTGTAACTGTAATCACTATACTATTAATTTTGTGATATAGAGATCACTGATTCTAACACTGGGTACAACTGTGTAATTATTTCTTTATCTCACAGCACGATATTTGAGAGAAGGATCATCATCACTTCCAGTAATCTTAGCTTGGTAAGTGACTACATTTCAATATTTAAGTTGTGTGTTTTGATCAGTTAGTTAATTTTTCAGTTGTCCTGCACCGTCCATGGTGTTGTGATACTGCTCTACCCCTTTAATGTAGGCATCAGGTGGGAATCATTAGTGGGGGATCACAATGTTGCACCTGACAGATGGCATCAGACAACTACTTACTACTACATGTACTTCATGCTATCACAACCAACTACAACTACTAGACAACTAGCTGCTAGTGTAAGACAACTATTTGACTACAGAGGTTTGCAGGTAGGTTGAGGGACTGTAGCAGAGTTGAAGTTACTCATGCAAACATAATTGGCCACAACACCGTATATCACTATAGTTCAGAAATTCAATTATGAACAAGTTGTGGTTGTCAACTCCAGAACTAGTCCCTCAACCTACCTGCAAGTCTCTGTACTTCTTACTACTACTTCAGGCTCTTCCAACTACTTACAACAATTGCAACTATTAGACAACTACTCACTACTACTTCCAGCTATCTTTCAATATTTGTATGCCTAGATTAGCCTCGTCCCCAGGCCTTCCCATGTTTTTCAACATTACATGCGAAAAATCGGGTAACATTAAAAAACATGGGAAGGCCTGGGGACGAGGCTATGCCTAGATATCAATTCTGGCATATTCTGGACAATGTTTCAGAGCACAGATTTTTCTAATAATGTTATACTTGTAAAGGTCTCAGATTAGTAAAACTAAAGTAAATACATTTAAATGATGAAAAGTGAGGGGGTCTGTGCCCCCTCAGGTCCTCCCCCCCCCCCCCAAAATGATGCCTATGACCCCTTACACTGGTAAGCTACATGTATTGTCAATCAAGCTTTTATCTCTCTCTCTCTCCATCCCTCTCCCAGGTAACACATCTTTATCCCTATTATTCCATCTCATCTTTTGGACTACTGTGTGTAAGATACATGTATTAACACTCAGAGGACTATAGACTAGTCACAGATCTGTGACAGAACTGACTAGTGACTGTAGGAGGGGTAGCTAATCCAATGCATGTTTCAGCCAGTGTGCCCAATTTCGCTCTGAACTATGGCATTCAGAACCACCATTTTGGTGGGTATCAACAACAGCAGAACACATTCAATCCACACAATCCCTTTATGTTGGATTATAGAGCGGTTCTGCTGAATAATCTAGGTGCATGACCCTCTAGGCCCAGATCGCCAACATGTGAGAGAAAGTGGCCACGTTTTGTGTCTTCTGAGCAAGGTCCAATAGTTTATGCCAATAATGGGGCAATTCATGAAGGGGTCAAGAGACTTCCCCCTCAAAAACCAGAGCCCTACTCTGGTAAAATGCCCATATCACAGACCTCGATGCAACAGCAGTTGGAGCAGAACCGGAGTGAGTTGCAAGCTCTTTACTCGTCCAGTTCCGGTGCCAGTGTTGGAATGGAAGACAGAAGGATCAGTGATCCTACGCTACAGAGACTGCCTAGTCTAGGTGCCTTCGATCCTTTTGGAGATATTCTTGGGGATGGTGGACTACAAGCTTATATCAACAATGAATCATCCTCTGTATCTTGATAGCTACTGAAAATAATAATACTATTCTTGACATGATTGATGTGTCGCAGCTTTTACAGGCGATTTGTGCTATTTTCATCCATGAAGTAAATGTTATTAAACATGATTATAATTAATTAGCTCTTAATCGTGAAATTTGTGTTCCTTTTGTGTGTGCAATTTTTTTTACATTCTTGCTTATTATGGGAGTGTGTAATCTTGTTCTCTGATCTGCTGATTACATAATATACTTACTGTCTGAGCAGATCTGTCCAACAGTGGTAGATGTACAAATTCAAAATCAGCTATTAGAGTTGGTTGGCTTTGGTTGAAAACTGCTGGAAACAGTAATACTGAAAAGAAAAGTGCCCATATCACAACATCACTTGTCAGTGTGAAACACTGAAAAGTTGGGAATGGACCTGGGGATATCGATGAGGCTAGGCTTGATCATGTTCAATATTCAATATTATGATAGCTACCTGAGTGTGTGTTGACCCCACTAGCTATAGGTGTGGTGACGTCTGACTCATCAGCTCTTGTTATAGTAACTATGCTGGGAGCAGAGGTTGAATCTGTATGTGAGTATCAGTAACTCTGCTAGTTACAATCTGAGCTTCAGGAGTAGAAGTGACTGTATCATCGTGATCAGTTTAAGTGTCTTCAAGAGTAGATACCTGCACAGTGGTGGTTTCGTTTTCATCATCAGTGCTAGTTGTTGTCGTATCAATTCTCATTGTGGTAGATTCAAGAGTAGAAGCTGCTACCGTGCTGTCAAGTGATGGCTTCAGTGTACTGCTGGCCATTGTAGGAGCTCCTGTACGTTCCATTGAGGTGATAAACACTTTGAAAGTAGTCACTGGGAATGTAGCACTAGTACTAGACTCATGCAGTGGTAGCTTCAGTAGACCCTTCTGCAGACTCTGAGGTAGCTCCTGTAGATTCACTGATAGCCACTTTAGTAGACTCGGTGGTAGCTTCTGTAGATTCAGTGGTATATTATAGCTACTCAGTGCAGTAGGAGCACTAGTGGATGTGTACAGTGTCATAGCTGTATTACTGTCCATTGTAGTAGAAGGCATAGAAGTTGCTCCAAATGTACCTCCCATCACTACTGTTCTGTGATTAACTGAAATTAATATTGAATTGATCTAAATAGTGTAATACTTTCAGTCACATCATCTAAATTGTTTATCAAAACTGTCGTTCTACAGACATTTATTCCTTCATTGAAATCAAAATTCAGACACATCACAAAAATAGCTCAATATAAATATCTTAATGCTAAATGATGAATTTAATACACATCTTAAATCTATCAAAGTTTCTATATATGTAATATAACACTATTTATATCCATCTTATAATGGTAGAAAAATTTTTAATATCTATAATATCACAATAGTGTCTATATCGAATAATTATCTCAATTACATGTTGAAATTAAATCTAGAAAACGTCTTGTGCATGTGTAGATTTAAGTGAGATCAAATGGGGTGACTAAATCTTCTGCATGTATACATAACACATGCATATATATTGCAATAAGTATGCTGAATCAGCATCTTTTAAAAATTTATGTGCTAGATACAGATGCACATGGCAGCAATATTGCTCATATTGAAGAGTATAACAACTTGAATCGGATCATGAAAGCGTTAATTACATGAACAAGAGCACGTGTCAAGTTCGGTGGTCTCGATCATTCCCGTACGCGTGTTGGAAGTCTTTGCAAGATGGATCCAACTAAGTTCAAGGACATGCTGAAGGCACTGCGGCAATGACGGATCCAGCAACTCGCAGCATGATTGTAAAAACAATGAATGAGTTTGATCGTGTTCCAAATCCTGCTGAAGTCGACGGAGATGATGTTGAAAGTGTTGATGAAGGGAGTGTTGATACTGGTAAGTCGGACTGACTGTACGATTGAATTTGGATGGAAAGCGTAAAATACGGGCATGACAAATCGTACCAGATATTATTTAACACACATGGACAATTTCAACCTTTCAGATTTGGAGGATTTAAAAGACAACAATGAAGTTCATGCTAGTGAGGATGAGATTCAGAGTCTTGAGAGTGCATTGGGTGAAGAGACCACCGAGAGTTCTGCAGTTGAACTGGATTCTGAGGTATGTTCTAAGTGAAATTGCTCTGCTGCATTGTGATACCAGCTAGCTAGCTAGTACCTTTTTTTATGCTGAATGTAGAGTACCAACCCTGATACATCTGAAGCAAATCAGTCTACAGCTGGTTCAGCAAATTCAGAGTCTGGCAGTGAAATAGATTTACCACCAGAGAAAACTACTACTACTGCCATGGGTAATCCACCTGTAAGCGTTGCTGATTATTTCTCCAAGGAAAATAATCCTGCTAAGACAAGGTTTAGGGTAAGAAAGGTAACAATAATTATTATTCTGTTCAGTGCACTGTTACAACACCTTAAATATTTTTATTAGCATGTGATATGAAAGGCATCTTTGGAGGCCAAAGCTTATGGGACTATCAAATACAGCCAACTGAGACCAGCTCAAAAAAAGCATATTATTTGACAGGGTATGTTCATACACAAGTTACGCGTTTATAGTATCATTATTGTACATTTGCTTAGGTTGTCTCCCAGTGTCCAGAACTAAGTGGACATGAAACAGAGATCGACAAACAGTTGTGCAAGGCTCTCATTCAAGCAAAGTAGCTACTACCACTGCAAGCACACCTCCGTGAGATGTTACTATATTATTAAATTTTGTACATATTCTCTATGATGTTAACTCTGGCCACGGCTCTAAAGCGCCACAAGACCAGGCACGTGCACCTGCTGCTGGTGACAAACATCCACTGGATGGTGGACCAGGTACCAAAAAGAAAGTGAAAGTGAGCACCAAATCCAGAAAACCTACTCCAGTGGAAGCTGAAAAAACAGCCGGTTCAAGTAGCAAGAAGTCAACTTCAGGAACTGGATCCCAGTCGTAGCAATCCAAGTCTGGTGCCAAGCCAAAGCCATCCAAGACTAAAGCTGCTCCTGCAGCTGGTGCAGGATCAAAGGATGCTGGTGGTGGTTATTCGTATAATTTTCACAATGGGTATGTTACGTGCATATTGAAGTACTGTTTGGTAACAAAACCTGTTCACTGTTTAATTTATGCTTGTAGAGATTCTGTTATTGTAATTCACAATGGAGAAGAACTTGGACCCAGCACCTTTATGAAAAGAAAGGATGGTAAGTCATCACACAGCTTTGATTTTAGAGAATGCTAAGCTTACATATATCCACAATCCTAATCAGTGAAGCTCGCCACACCGTGACATTCTAATTGAACCACACCATTGTAGCTACATTTATTGGATATGTTCTCTATGTCCATGTACTTCTATTGAAATCTATGCGGAATTGAAATTTGGAGTACATTTGATGGAGGATCCACTATATGAGTTTGGTGAAATTCCCTTACCACATCCCACCCTCACTGGAAAGTTATTTTTTCACCAGCTTGAGGTATGTGTGCATACATAATCATGCACCTTGATCTAGACTTTACCTGTCTTGTCTAACTTTAGCCTGATGATGTTTATGTGTGGAAGTGTTCCAAATTGAAGCAGAACAACATGATTGATGGGGCTAAAAGCAGGCTTCACCAGCAGAGAAAGGGAGTGGATTGATTCATGTGAACAAACTTCAACAGTTACTGATTTTACCGTTGGACTTCGTATACGGTTAATTCATCATTTATGATCATACAATGTCATGTTTATTCACCATTTTGATTAATCATCTATAGCTTACATTGATTTCACCCGGCCCAATCATCACTTAATCTTTTTTTTTTTTTGTAAAACCCAGCATTTTGTACAATTAGCTATACAATTATTACACTTCACAATGATACTCAACTTGAAGTATTTTAAGACAAAAATATGACAAACATTGATATTGAACTAATACTGTCACAATAACAATTATTATTATTGTAAGCCATGATTCAATGGTTTCAAACATACTATCATAGTTGACGTGTACATGTTTGTACCTGTGCTTGCCTTAAGTTATATCTACATTATTAAACACAGACTCCTTGAAGTATGCGCATAGGTATGATACCTACCTATACGCATACTTCAAGGAGTCTGTGCATAATAATGTAGATATAAGACTAAGGTATCCAAATAAAAGGAGTATCCTGTTTGGAGTTAGACTGAATCTATCTTTCATGTTTAATATTCACTCACATTGTTATGAGTCATTACTACAGTGCACACTAGACCTTCCTGACATTGTAACCTCTTAGGATAAACATTTCCTTTTAAATTGTAGAAAGACCGAGCTATTATAGTATACGCGTAATCGACCTGGACCCGACGTCAGGACCCTTCGTTCGTACGTACGCCTGCATACACGGAAAAGGTCGTTGCGTGGGGGCGGAGTCAATGGCTGGCGTCCCATACCCACTCCCCTTCCTCTTCCCTCTCTTCATTAAGTGATGCCAAGTTTGTACTGAGAAACGACTGTCAACCTGACTCCAAAAGGCTGTAAGATCTCATAACTCACCGTGCTCTGATCTGACACGTTCTGGGTATGGTTATTATCGGTACAATCATACTTAAGGGTACAGAATGTTTGCCACAGGAGCTGATCTAGAGATTGCTCAGTAGGATGGTGTGGCCTGGCTAGCCACCCTCCTTCGCTTGTTCTTTTGTGCATAGTGGTTATTGTCTATACTGAGTAATAGCTAATTGCTCACTCCCTGGCATTAATCCCCCTGAGTATAATATATAAAGCCACCTCCTTTGTAAAGCAGCGCTAGTGGCAACTGAATTCATCCTGCCCAAGTCTATCACCAGGGCCTCCAAAATTCAGTTAAAAGGGGCATATAGGCACATTCCAGCCTCATTACTGTAGTAAATTAATTGTAAATACATACATAGACCTATAGACCCATTGCACGTGAAGTCACGGGGCGCGCGTGATGGTCCACACTGGAGGACAACCGGAGCCGTTCTCTATGGGGTAAATATACAGAGATCTCCTTTGCCGCTCGTTTGCAAAGAACACAGGCATCGTATAGTTGGACTACCCACAGCGTGCTTCAAGATATCATTTTGCTGGCTGGCATCCAGGTGCAATGATTAAGCAATAACACTGTTTAACGCTCACTAGTACAATTTTACATAGATCCTTGTACTCCAACATGGCTGCCATTGGAGGACAATTTACAGAGTTTTATGGATTTTTCTTGTACATGCAATGGGTCTATAGTTACTGAAAGATGAAGATGGCCCATAGCCTACCCTTTTAATTTACATAAGAGATAATAAACAGTTGACACATAGCACGTACAATATTTTAGTTGCCCTCAATTAGTTTAAATAATCACAGTGTTACTTTTGAGTACAATTAGGACTATAATCAGTATGCTCTTCCTTGTATGGGAATATAGCCAATAATAGAACAAGCAATAGCAATTGCTCAGCAGCCCTAAGAGCAGAAGTAAGGTAGAGAGGATTCCTATTGGGGGGTGGGGGGACTGAATTGCTTTGTAAGTGTAATTTGAGTCCAGCCTACATGCATAGTTATTATAGATGCAGAGAATCGTGGCTCTAATATTAGCTGACATCTATCATCTCCTGAAATCACTCCTCATTGTGATCATATGGGAAGCAACACTGGTGTTTTCCACATCCTCTCTAGACCAGATTCCTTGGACATCTAGAGGGACTCTGACTCTGGGTACATATAGCTCTAGGGAATAAGCCAATCATGCAAGTCCTGAGGGACTTCCCTATTTCCAAATGGGAGATAAGTTGTACCTCACCCAATTTTTCTGGTTCTTAAGTCAGCTTGCTGAGCATGCTCTTCAACATTCCCTTTGAATATTTCCATCACACCATCCACATGAGAGTAGTATGGGGTAGGCTGGATCCATTTGAAGTGTTAGCTCACCAAATGGTCAGAGCCCTTCAATGCAACCCCTGATGTGCCTATCCATGCAAATACATTGATTTTACGTAACTGTTACATAATATTATTGTTGACTTTGACTCTGTTCTTCTGTGGGTCATATTGCAGCGGTTATAAGACCATACACTGATAAGTATGATCACTATATTATATTATGCCAACTAGTGATAGACACCCTATCCAATAGGAGGAGTCAAGTAAACATCTACATGTAGCACATAATTTACCTGATCAGAGAGAGGTCCTAATTGCAAAGCGTAATTAGCTGTTGGTACACGTACTGTCTATGCTCATCATGTACTGTCACCAGCTGAGCAGCTTTGAATTTATACGAGAGTCCTGTATAATAGCTTAGATTAGCTTAGATTAGAGCAGAATTTATACAAGAATCCTGATTTCAAAAATCTCACTGCTGGCAATGTCTGGACTTGCATGATATTGAGTATACCTAATACATATCGAGAAAGCTGTGGAAAATTCCTTACTGGTAAAGTTGAATAATAATAATTAGATGTGTGTGGTAGGACAGTGACCCTTTACCCTATAGTAGGCACGTCTAACCTGCACGGCTATTAATTATTTCCCATCTCCTGAGAAGTACATGAGGCCCTACTGGGTATTTACCACGATCTTATAATGCAATTCAATCCGTGGGATATAGAAACTTACTTGACCTAAGCTTAAGAAAGCTTTGGAGAATTCCGTACGCGTACAGACAGCGATGAGCCGAGATTGTGCATGTACGGCATGCATGAAACTGTCAAGAACTGTAGGGTTCAATATCCCAAACAGTATTAGGTTGATCTTGATGTTATGCAACTTGTTAGCAGTGTAGTGGGAACTTTTAAGCTTGCGAAAGCTGTGGAGAATTCCTTACCCGTATAGATAATTGTTCAGCTATGTATTCGCTACAATAGGTTGTAGTGACCCTGTACCCTATAGTTTCGGAATTCCTTACCCGTATAGATAATTGTTAAATTATGTAGGTACTACAATTGGTCGTAGTGACCCTGTACCATATAATTGTAATTATTCAGAAACTTGTACTGTCTACCCCGGGATCTTTGCTGCTGGAGAGTGCTTATCCATCATGAGCACAACTTCACGTCCTGCTAGAAGTGTAAGCGTCTAAATTCAGTAATCAGTACAATATGCGATTATTTATCAAAACAGAAAAGACCCAGTGAAATAAGGATTGATGGGGCCCTTACCAAGAAATCTGTAAGGATCGATGAAGATCCTTATGATTTCTCGTCAGCTAAAATTTTAAAAGTGCAAAGACCCAGAAACCAAGGAGTATCTATTGCAAAGTCTCCTGTGCTACCAGAAGATGTAAGAACCTATGAATAACCACTGTACATCATCTCTCTCTGTACTGACCATGAATTTAGGACCCAGTCAGTCAAGTGCACACAGAAGATGGTACTAGATGTGATCAGCACACAGAAGATGGCACTAGATTTGATAAGCACCCACAAGATAGCACTGGACTTGGTGGTCTTGATCAAGATGACACTGGATTTGATGGTATTGGACTTAGTAGTCTTGATCAACACACACAAGATGATACTAGACTTGGTGATCTTGATCAGTATGGTGACATTACAGTAAGAGATTATGGTGCATTGTGCATGGTATCATTGATGAATCTGTGGCATAACACTTGCAGATGTTGGTTCGTACTAGCAGGGTTGAGTCATATTTACATGAATTAAGATCGCACAAGGCCATTGTCCCCTGTAACCAACACATGAAGATGTTTGTCGTGCAGGAAATTTCAGAATCGTCCGAACTATGTACTTTAAAGGTCGGTGACCAATTTAATTAACCTCTTAGTAACTATATTGATAGTCATGGCATGCATAATATAATTACGTATGTACTATTATAATTATAGCCACACTCATTCCAAATTGTTGGACGTACAGCAAAGTTGATTAGAGGAAGTGCAACCTGGGTATATTGGTGCTCATGTGACCCTTCGAGGGCAGAACTCATTGAAAGCATTACTTCCTGTGTTAATACATTAGAAGACGACTTCTTTGTTGATACCGGTGAATGTATTCATATGTCTGCTACTAAATGTATTGTGAGCAGCATTGATGAGTTGCAAGACATTCATCCTGATCAGGAATTTACAGGTATACATGTACACAAGTCAGCTGTGCTATCATGTTATTGAATGCTTGTGTGAACATTTTGCAGATCACTCATACGCATCATTTGATACTTCAATATGGCAGGTATGTAGTCCTTTAAGCATATGCCACCATAACATAACACACTCACAATAATACTTTACTTATCAGCTAACTGATGACAAAGTTGTGAGTGTGGGTATAGATGGAGATGTGTGTGTTGAAGCGGAACTCAATAATTTTGGTGTGGTGTATGTATACAACCAGCATATAAAGTGCTCGACATGCAAGAAAGGCCAAGCTTGTCTACATGTGCAGCGTATACTCTCACTGCTCCAATCTGAGGATGGAATCAATGAACTTCACCCTGCCTTACAACTGCTGTCAGATCATCTTTCTGCTGAAAAATCTGTTCCTGCTCGTTCTTCCTCCCTTATGTGTCTATCAAATACCCCAATACCATTTGAAGTGCCCAATGATCAAAAACATGTTTTCAGGCAGACACCTGAAAATCGCTTTAGCATACACAATGGTGTCGCTAATTTGATTCCAGATTCAACAGCTCTTGTTCAAGCTTGTCCCTTATGCCAACTACAGAATTGGTGTGAAGAGCCATCTCTCACTTGTTCCAGCATGCTGTTGACATTGTTAGGCCACTATCCAGCAAAAGGTTGACTCTATCACATAATTAGATTAGTGTTGTATGTATAATACCAAGTCTTGTTCCACAGTTTACCACTACAACTGTAATACTGATGGATGCAGAGGTCAGCTTCATTTTCAGGGCAACTCTCTATGTGTCCTAAACATGCATCTATTCTGTGTTACACATGAAGTGTATCGTACATTTATGTATCACTTTCTTCTTGCAAGGTACAGACGATAATTTGTATTGATCCATTGATTTACTTTTATGCATACAACATTTACAGAGCAACCATGTATACAGAGTATTGTGCGCTTTCCAAACTTCACATGGATGCTGGAAGCTTGATTGCTGACATATTTAAGTACAACCATTTCCGGCAAGGGTGGTATGCATTTCTGAATCTTCTAGATATTGATTTCTCAGATGGGTTTATGTGTGTCGAGTGTGGCTCCTGTCCAGATGTTGTAATAATGGATGCTACAACCCTTAGCTTTCGTAAAGATTTACATAGTATGGTATGTGCTTCAACAACCCAAAGGACAGAAAGGAAAACCAAAGTTGGCAGATAAGTTGTGGCTATTTATCAAGTACTATATAACCAGAAAATTTGGTGAGGAATTAAATTCAGTGGGATGATGGTCTGTCAACACAACTTCCAAATAAAATTTTTTGCTCACATCACCATATGTTTCTGACATCACATTATGGCAATCCCACCAAATTTAAATCCACCAATACTTTTGCAATATTGATTTGGGACCCAACCACCAAATTAAATTTCTGCCATTGGCCAATATTTCCAGCTGTACAGTATACAATCATGATTACCAAACATTATTACCCTATACTCTCCTTTAAGTCGGAAGTTCATTCCAGGGAGGGCAAGAATGTTTGGGGGAGGGGTGGGGGGCAATTACAGATGTTTGGAGCACTCACTGTAAATGCCTCCAGTTTGTCCAGGTTTTCACACTCTTCACTAAGAACCAAACAGGGGTATACCTTATTTGTGTCCTTGTTGACCGGACGAAACTCCAAATTAAATCCTTTTTTTGTAATAATTATTGGGTATCCACCTGCAAGGGAGATGGGTATCTCCTAAGTATTGTGCACAAGGACAGAGTAAAGGGTAAAGGGGGGTGGCCACCCATGTCATAAACCCCTGTACACTCTTGACTATAATATTTTGTCCCTATGCTTAAAGATTCATCAAAGCCTTAACGTCAGACACATGCAGGCAAATCACTAGAAGAAATCTAAAAGCAGTGCTGTGGTGAAATATCAAAAGAAATTGGTTTAAAACCACATCAAATGTAAAAGGGCTTTTTAAGAGCGGTGCTGCACCACTCTACAGCTCTTTAGTGACTTCCCTGGCATGATAATTAAAAGAATTGTGCATAACATTATACTAGGTACAATGATCGGATCTTCATTGATCATAAAAAGACACGCCTGCTATTGAAGGAGTTCACCACAGGAGGTATATCGGATGAGTCGATGGAGGAACTGCTGGACTTAGCAAATGAACACGCTCCTTCCATTGTTAATTTGCTCTTCCACCTGAGAGCGAATGAATGTCTTGAGAATGGAAAAATTAAAGCTCCTCTAGAATGGTCCGAGTTCATCAGGTGTCTGTGTAGTACTTCACCAGTATGTGCCATGATTCATCCATCAAAGAAACTGATTGACTTTCTCAGAAAAGAAATCACAGAGAAGATTCTGCAGAGTCCAAGTGCCATGCAATTCCTGCAAGAAGAATTCCCAGTCTTATTTAACTTATTGAAAAAGATTAAGTATGTTCCAGAGTCACTGCTGTCGCCTGTAATATGTGCACTACTTGAAAAAGCATTGGCCCCATTTACTATACAAGACGAAAATGATGATACCAGTGCCATACAAGAAGACCAGCATGAATTATCATATTTTCCCCAATTATCTGTTATTCGCAGTCGTGCCAATTACTCTGTTGATAAACAGCCTAAAGGTTGTACAAAGCTGAGTAGCAAGCATCCAACACTTCTACCGGGAATTTTCACCATTTTCTGCCGTCATGGTAATATTTAATTATGATAAGATGTCCTAAGTTCATAAATCATTACCTGCAGGCATTTGTTATGGATTTGACATAATGATAAGCCCAGAGTCTCCAAATACAGCATTCACGGTGCTTCTAACCAGGTTTATACAAGGTATAGTTATGTATACAAGGTAGATGGTGTGACTAATACTTGCCCTTTAGCTCCACAGGTAATTATATACGACAACAGCTGCAACTTACATTCATACTGTTTGAATCGTGAACCTGTATTCTTCAAACGGACGTGGTTCCTGATTGACAGATTTCACTGGCCTAATCATACTGGTAAATTACCCTAACTGGGTTTTGTCTTAGATCTTAGATTAATACATAAGTGGATGTGGTATGTACCAATCTCTCTACCTGGAGGAGGGGGTATAGTTTCAGTGGATAGAACTGTCCCACCACTATGGATACCTGGCTAAGACCATCTTTGCACTTTGCAGGTCAGTTGCCCCATAGGGAAGGGTAAATAGGCAGTCAGCCTGCATGGCTATTAACAGTTTAGATACATGGCACAAAGGCTTCCACTGTAGTCACACAACAGAGAATTTATGTAGCTATAAGAAAATCGACAGCTGTCGTTAATGTGCATATCATATTATACCCATGCAATTTACAGGGTGCAGCTCTGGATACAACATATCCTGTTATCCTCGATTCTCTGAGATGAATACACAACTTGTTGAGCAATCAAACTCCTCACTCAAAAGAATCAAGTCATCTCTCTCATATATGAATCCGGTAAATTTTATTAACCACTGTAAATTTTTTATTTGGTATCATAACAGAGAAAAGTCATACATCAATACAACATAGAACTTACAACAAATGTTTTTGTGATAATATTATTAAATTTTGTTAGTTTAAAAGCCATGGGTTATCAGCTATGGACATACGTCCCCTATCTCCATAATCATACTGTAGTTCTTCCCCTATAGTTATTTTCCTTATTGCAAAAAAAACATAGGTGTGGTGTATTGTCAATCTCAACAACATTGGCTACCACATTCGGTTCTTTCTTACTGTGGTTGATTAATCTACCAAACGGTTTTGAATTTTCACCCTTCCTTGGTTCATCGGTAGCATCCACACTATGAAACAAAATACAGCATGAAACCATGGCACGGTCATGCAGTGATATAAATCATTATAATTGTACCATAGCTTCCGGCCTTTGTGTTCAAAATAGAACATAAATGCTCCTCCATGTTCATGCTCAGTCTCCTTGTCCCTTGCTTTCTTGTTTGTGATTAAATCTCCAGCATATTCACAGATGTATTCATCCTTATCAAACTCCTTTGTAGTGATTACACCACGACCTTTATCCTTTACATTCACTACCTATAGTAGAGAATAACACATAGTTAAGGTATACAGGAAACTATACTCAACTTCTACCCATAGTTAGGAGACAATGTCAAGACTAAGATTATAGAACACCTGAACATGCATGTTGTGTTACTAAGTGTCTGGTAGAACTTGTAGCTAGCCAATTGCAGTAACTATACACTGCCATGGTAGTTTAAAGCTTGATGTAGATGGGGTATACTTGCATAGTATTGGACCCTGCTTATAATCTATGTATAATACAAACAGGGGGGCTCGCTTCGCTCGCCCCCTGCTGCTCCCGATTCACCACTACTTCTATCACATAGCTACATACCTGCACACATGCATGCTATAAGGTGTTGTAAACAAGGGCACATGAAGAGCTCAAAGGAGAGAGTAAAGGGCACTGATCATGTAAACAGCACACGCCTGATATTGCAGCCGTGGCGCATGTGCATTTATTTCATCCTGTTTGAGGCACGTGACCTAAGTAATCAACAGGCCAAGAAACTCGTTAGTTTGCTCACCCTCTCTCTCTGACCTGTGAAGGCAAGAAGCCAAAAGCAGAATCTACTAACTCTGTGACGATGGCCCGGACGATATCTTCTCGTGAATCAAGCCGCTTAGCTAACTGCAGCCCACTACATGTAAGTGTCCATTGTCGCATGGTTTTTGTACGGTCTTCCCAAGAAGCTAGTGTTCGTGCCTATAGCTAGTACCACGGCTGGCGACCACAGAGATTGCCCAGTTCTAGCCTCTGTTACTCAAATTACCAGAGATACAGCCTCTTGTTTCTAGGGGTCAAATCGTTTCCGCTGACCTCCCGTAACAGACGTACGTACGCACGCACAGATAGACTATAATCTTAATATAATGACAAGCAGGGGGGCTCGCTTCGCTCTCCCCCTGCTCAGCACAAGCACAGGCACAAGCAGGCACAAGCAGGGGGCTCGCTTCGCTCGCCCCCTGCTTGTACCTGTGTTTGTTACTGTAGTTAAATAAGTGCATGTAGAACAGGCATAGCTAACAGAGTACAGTTGTATGTACAAAATGACATGGCCTAGCTGTATGAAAATTCAATAGGTTTATCTTCCACTACCAATCCCAAACCTAAGGGGCAACCATTCATCTCATTGCCTGCTCAGGCAAACCTAACCCAGCAAAAGGCAGAGCCACTTAGGTGCCTAGCCTTGAGAACTAGGGGTGGTAGGTTAAAAAGCTCTTTTGTCCCATGGGAATTCTCCTTACCCACCTAAGTGGCTCATGGATAGGGCAGCATGCACACATGACGTCGACCATAATTACACATTCAGGGAAACTAACAGAATCTCCAGTAAGTACTATTACTAGCTACTACATAAGTTTGTAGGGGTTAACTCACGAATCCCAGGTGTTCATGCAGAAGCTGAGGTAGTCTACTTCTTCTAGGCTCTGGAACTTGTTGTAAACTAGCTGTTGTGGCTAAAGGCCCCAGTATATGTATAGAGTCTAGGTTGCTATGGTAACTAGTGTTATGATGCAATGTGATGTCAGACTCTAACCAAGCTACCATTCTGTCTAAGCTATCCAGAAATCAGGCTCCTATATGTCGCTATAGCTAGTGCTCCCCATGGACTCTAAGGTATGTAATACTTGGTAAGGCACGGTTTGGAACTCTCTCTGCATCCCTGTATGGACTCCAGCCCAACCATGAATAGGTGGTCAATAATCCAGGCTGAGACCTTGTATCATGTGGTGGTGTGTTAGCAACCCCAAAGGTTATATATAGGTCAGCATGGTTGCCTTTATCTGGGTTCTAGAACATTTCATTGAGCATGCGCATTTATGATATCCTGTTTGAGCACATTACTAAATCAATCAACTGTCCAAGAAACTCGTCAGCTTGCTCACCAACTCTATCGCAAGGCTTGTGAAGGCAAGAGCCAATCTCTCAGAATCTACTGAGACACTCAGACAATACCTTCTCACGAATCAAACTCCTTAGCAAACTGCGAGCCATTGAATGTAAGTGTCCACTGTTCCGTCCAAGAAGCTAGTGTTCATGCCTGTAGCTAGTGCCATAGCTGGCGCTCACAGAGGTTGTCTAGTTCTACCTTTTGTTGTTCAATGGCCAGAGATACAGCCTCTTGTTTGTCAGGGTCAAATCGTTTCCACTGACTTCCCATAATGGACAGACAGACAACTATAATTCAAATATAAATATATCCCACCTAATACATTCATCCCATAGAGACACAGGACATCATGAGCCATAATTCCCTCCCCCTGGCAGTCACTGCAACCAATCAGAATCCTTGTTTGCTTCACACAGTCATACAACTAAGTCCACACCATGTAATAGTTATTAACCAACTCCCGAGGTTTGTATGCAATATAGAAGCACAAATCCCAAAGCCCGAGGGATGAGTGCTTCTATATTACATACAGGGCGAGGGATTGGTTGATAATATTACATTATCTGATGTGTACTGTGAAATATCACGAGTCGTCAAGGCACGTATCGCACAAGTGCCAAAGACACGAGTGTGATGCAGTGCCTTGACGACAAGTGATATTTCATAGTACGCGTTGGATAATGTATTTATCATATGCCAGTGCGCATGCACATGACTCAAGCAACCATAGTTACGTCTCAATGAATATGGATAGTGTCAACGACAGCGAGCTGTTCTCTCTTCTGCACCCCGAGTATCTATCACAGCTTTTCTGATGACGGTTGTTTATGAGTCTGCTGGAGTTACCTATCTCTCCAAGTACCAACTTTCTGGCTGAGAGTAGTCCTTGGCCACAAAATGATCCTTGGCACTCAGAGAGCACTGTAGCTGCCCCCCCAAACCACTGTTCATCACTCATTTTATGTTCATTACTGAATACATCTTGCAGTTTTAACTTTTATGTTACCTGGTATATTATATCATAATTATCATAATAATAAATATGTGCATATGTATTATTAGTACCCCAAGGCGGTGGGTGTGTGATAATATGGAAAGTATCACCCTAGTAGGAAGTAGATCAGACAGTGTACATTTTCTATGGGAATAGAATTATCAAGTATGTTAGGCATATGATAACTATTAATTTTTCTAGCCCATTGTTTCTATTGATACAATAAACATGTTCTTAGCTCTCAAGAACTGTATATTTGCCCTGGCCCTCGGGAACTGTATAGTAGTAAACATATGGACATGAGCCCTACAAGGAGGGTCTGTATCACATATACAGTACCTTGTATACCTTAGCAACCACATAGCAATGGGCTAGAATGAATGTGTATACACTGATATAGTGTTCTGTATTGTAGCTGCAAACACTGTATGTATGTATGTATGTACTATTTTACAGTATACATTGTTTATACAGAGACGAGCTAATTGACCCTAAGCAGGAAGCTATTAGCTATACATCACTCGATCTCACCACATGGCAGTTTAAAGTCCACTAGCTAGCTACCTCGAGTCAGTATCGTTAGTCAATGTAGTTGAAACTACTTGCTTGTTGTTGTCGAAGCTACTGCCGTTAACAGGAAGCCCAATTGCTGACACACTGTGACTGGTTGATGGATAGCTAGCAGAACTTGAGATGATCAGTCCAGCAAAGCAGCAAGTCCCTTCAATTTTCGATTTTCTTTTGTTTACTATGGCAGTTGTTATGAAAGGCTTATTGCGCACGCCGCTCTATCATACTCTATGGACCAATCAGATGGGATATATGAAAGTTAAAGCCCAGTTGCCTGGGATCGTATATCCAAGGCAACTGGGCTTTAACTATTACTTATATGCTATAGCAATGTTGCTACCACTAGTTAATCTTGCTCCCTGACTCTATTCTCTGGAGAGGAAAGGATCTGTTACATCTGAACAGTAGTGATTCAATATAAGGCATGCGAACATAAACCAGTAATATGATTTGTGCCTTCTGAACACTTGAGGTCCAAATTCCCCTCTCTGGACCAAGGACTATGACCTTAGATCACTTGCAAAGAGTGGGATCTAGGTATGAGAGCACTGTTGGAGCTCTAACAAGCAATTTACAAGCCATGTGACTCAATCTACTGCACCTACATGTACTGATGCACAAAAGCTCCCTCTGTAATAATTATAGTCTTATACAAGCAGGGGGGGCTCGCTTTGCTCACCCCCTGCTGCACCCAATTCACACATGCATGCTATAGGGTGCTATAAACAAGGCTGTGAAAGGGCAGACTTTGCACACATGAAGAGCTCAAAGGAGAGAGTAAAGGGCACTGATTATGTAAACAGCATGCACCTGATATTGCAGTTTGTGGAGCATGCGCATTAATTTCATCCTGTTTGGGGCATGTAATCTAAGTAATCAACAGGCCAAGAAACTTGTTAGTTAGTTCATCCCCTCTCTCACAAAACCTGTGAAGGCAAGAGGCCAAAAGCAGAATCTACTACCTCCGTGACGATGACTCGGGACGATATCTTCCCTTGAATCAAGCTGCCTAGCTAACTGCAGCCCACTACATGTAAGTGTCCATTGTCACATGGTTTTTGTACAGTCCACCCAAGAAGCTAGTGTTCGTGCCTGTAGCTAGTGCCACGGCTGGCGGCCACAGAGATTGCCCAGTTCTAGCTTCTGTTGCTCAATGGCCAGAGATACAGCTTCTTGTTTCTAGGGATCAAATCATTTCCGCTGACCTCCCGTAACGGACGGACAGACACACAACTATAGTCTTAATATAATGATATACATAATACACTCGTGGAATATGCTTGTACCATTCATGCTGCATGCATGGAATACATTATAGTATGCATTGCAGAGCTTGAAATAGTTGGATAATTTCCAGGCCACAGCTGCTATATAGAGCTAAGCTAGATAGAGCTATTTCTGGCCACGTCTACTTGCAGTATTGACGATTTTTGCCATGCTCTTGTCCCTCTAAGTGAAACTGAGAGGTTGACATGTATGGGTTTGGTGCATGATTAAAAGGAATTTGCTTAATTAATTGACATAGCACTAATTGTTAGATGATTTTCTTAACTGGTAATTTGTTTCTGTGTCAACCTCTGGCCTGTAAAACTGTAGATGTCTGCTACTAACTCGCTTGCAGGCTGGTAACTAAAAATGGCCAGGAAAGTAGTGGAATGTTTATAGCTAGCTAGCGCATAGCTGTAGCTTGCAAACTGTTATATGGTGCTTCCTACTGCCTTAGTATTTACCAGACCAGTGACACCCCTCATGACAAAAAAAAAACAAAAAAACGGCAGGAACATAACATCGCCATTGCTTGCTGTACAAGTTCGAATTGCCCACACAGCCATGTTGACCAATCAGATTCAGGCTTTGTTCAAATTGCTCACACAGCTATGCTGACCAATCAGATTCAAGCTTTGTTTTGGTTGCATAACGAATAGCTATGTCAGTACACATCCCAGAACCAATCAAATGGCCTAAAGTCACTGGACTCTTCGTTTGTAGTGGGTGTGATCTAGGGATAAGACTACAGTATTTTCCCCAAGAAAATTAGAGGCATACTAGACTTGTGTGGTTTGGGCACATGCACAAGTGGATGTTGTAGGTATGGAGGGAGAAAGGTGGAGGAGATTGGACTAGCCTCGTACCCAGGCCGCAAAGGGGAGGGGGAAAAAAGCGGCCTGGTACCTATTGCATGCACATGCGCGAAGTACCCCAACAGAACCTGGAGCTCCGAATACGACCGTATATTTTCCGCATTTCCTACCAGTATATGTCAGTAAACTACTCCATGTCATTCAGATCAACTATGCAATAGCATCAGAATCAACGGATTGGTGTGATTCCTACGCGCCAACAGACGACGCTACTGTTGTTGAAGCTTACCAAGGTAGCTGTATCAATTTTGGAGGCTTCTTCGCCCAGTTTAGTCGTTGTCAACAGAATCCTAGATACTTATTATGTTGATTTGTGAACATGGAGGTACCTGTTAGGCTACCGAAGGGATAGAGAAGAGCTATTTAAGGTGTTTCGGCAATGGTACTGCTTGGAAGCAGCTTTTGTTTTGGCTTGGCAAATCCTTGCCTTCCCGCTTTCCGGATATTTCATCCACATCCTTTTCGCGGCATGACCACGTGTTTACTCAGTGTTATACGGACTATTTTATGGCAAATATTGCGGAAATGTTGACGCATGCGCGTGCAATAGGTACCAGGCCGCTTTTTTCCCCTCCCCTTTGCGGCCTGGGTACGAGGCTAAGATTGGACATGATCACATACGCACAAAAAGTGGGCATGTTGCCCCATATAAATCACTATACAAATCTAAGTCATGATCTAAAGCCTTGGAGACAGTTTTAAATGAGAACATTTGTTGGAATTCATGAGAAAGGAAGATCCAGTGCCATACTCCACCCACCCACCCCTCAGCATCCTTGTAGTTAAATGAGGCAAATTTGGTTTGTCCATGTGGTACCACTAATAAATGCATTTGTCAATTGTGGAGGTTCCTTTCACTGTTAAAACATTACTCTATGATCTACAGGAGTTACCTCAGTTTCAGCATCAGATTTGGCCATAGTCCACACACGCAAACATTTAACTAGCAGCTAGTCTCACAATTACTGCATTCATTTGAATGCAGTGCTGCATATGCACATACCAAGGTCATGTGACAATGATGCAAAAGTGCATCATGTCCAACCTCCTCTAGGGGAAAGAATACTGCAAAGCCTGGACACGATACTAACCTTGAGTCCGTCCTCCTTTCCATTCTGCACTTTAAACATTAATTCCAGTAGCCTTTGTTCCTACGTATGTATATGGAATCAAATAATGTGCATAGATCACTTGGAGAACACTTAACATACCTGCACCTCTTTATGGTTTACTCTTTTAGCTCTGACTCTGTTTAGGTGTATGTACAAAACCAAGATCAAAAGTAGACATGATGAAACATATTAATGTCAATCCTTATAAACTCACTGAGTAGGTACTATATCTCTAGACTTTTCAAAGCAATGCTTTAAAATCTTGGAGCGAATGTACGCAGTATTTAGATGAGACTCAAACTGCGGTAAATTTCCCATCGCAATGTGTTCTGGGGATTGCTATTATATTAAGTATCAATTGAAAATAATACTAAAGGGATGTTGTTCAGGACTTACTTGTAATAACAGTGTGATATTGTGTAGCATATGAATCCCACACTCAACGCCTTCTTGAAGAGCAACCTATGCCAGGTAAGCTGTTATAGACATGTTTAATTAGCAAGGTGATTAAGTTTACCTTGGCTGCTTCACACTTCAACTCAACTGCTTCCTCACAAACAGAAGCTATAAACAACTGAATATGCTTGACAACCATGTTACTTGCTGTTGTGATAGACTGAGACAGAGAATCCAATATGTACACCCTGAATAAATGGAAATGGTATGCTATCATTTAATTTGGCTCATCAAGCAACAAACTTAATATTATGCACATACTGTTTTAGCTTCAGAAATACTGCCACTGCAATCCAGTGCCAATCATTTCTAAAAACAGTAAAGTTAACAATTTCATACAGCCAAACTTAAGAACCACTTACATAAGTCTACATGGGAACACAACTAAAGGCCTTTTTATGTCCATAGTTCCATTTACACTCCGATGCAGCTGGGTCATGTCTTTCTTTAGGTTCTTTTCATCCCTTCTAACTGCTGCTCTGGCTATTCCAGTATAGGTGAGAGAACTAACCACACAAGTAGATGTTACATCTTCATGTAGGAGCATTTCCCTATAATCAAAGAAGCCTATAATATAGTATGCGTGTTTCGTACGAGTAAACAAATGCATACCTAATATACAAGTCAACAACAGCATCGGAAATACCACGACCTGGGTAGAGGGACTGAATGTCACTAAGTGAGAGCGAAACACTTGTACATTTAGGTTTGCCCTTCTTGTTCCTTTCAGGAGCAATGATTCTAAAATAGTATATGTACAGCAGGGGAAGGAGTATTTGGAAATATTTAAAATATCAGACTAACAGGTGATCTGGGCCATTGTCCTCGCAGCAGACAAAATTCCTGTCAGGACCTTCCATATGACGAGGATGCACTCCGATACACGAACAATGGTACCAACTGTTACATGTGCCACACATTATCCAATCAAGCTCGCCTGAAACTGCAAGATCAGTGACCTGAGTACACTGGTTATGCCGTTGCATCATGCAAACTTCTGAAACAGCATCAGCCAACTTTATCTTGTTTTCCTTCCATGACACCTTTGCAGTGCGCCCTACAAAAGTAATATACATTCATAATTCCAGTTTGGCAATGGTTCAGGTTTTTGTTAATTTACTGAGCTTTGGTACGAGAGGAACAAAATGATTCATTGGTCCTCCTTCTTCAAATGCTATCCACATCAAGTGGATTGGATCTTTGATGTGCTCGCAGCAACCACATGGCATTAACAAAATGTCATATGCATCCCTAGGCACCTCACAAGACTGCTGGATAGGGCACTCGAGAGCTCCAGCTACCAGTATCAACTGCAATAATCCTACATGTAAACAATGTATGGGGTAAATTACTCCATACCCCTAAATTTATTGAACAAACCACAATAAGCACCCAGGTGGGCTGTGACCATGATCTCTTCCTTTAAAAGGTAACAAACCAAACTATCATCTGTTGGGTTGTCACTAGCACTAGGCCTGTTTTCAAATATGCTATCATTGGATGCAGCAGTGCAAATAAACTGCTGCAATGCTGCTGTGTCTGAGAATTCAGCCTTGAGCTGTATACAAATCAAAAACATAAACCATACTACAATATTATGACAGATCATCACCCAACCATATCAGAATAGTGCTCAAAATGTTTGACTCCGTGGATGACTGTTTTTAATCGCAACTGCACACTCAAAGTCTCATTTCCAATTAATGCAATGCTAATTGCACTAAATAAACAATTTCCATCCCCACTAGTCCTTGCTGGGTAGAATCCTTTAGGCATCCTGGTCTTGAGAGCAACATACCTGCAGATGCATGCACAAAGCAACCATGACCCACACCTACCCTTTTTTAACCAATTAGCAGACAAAGGTACAAACCCCATGACCAACTTATCAAATTAGATACTGGGATATCTATACCCTGCTGTCCAGTCATTGACCTGCATGAATATTCATAGTCTACATATTGACTTGTCAGCTAGCTCTAGTGGGTAGCACCCTGCAGCTGTACACCCACACTGTGGCCTGCAGCTTGTACCCTTCCTTTGTTCAGTACTACAGGTTGGTTATCAGACACTCACTATGTACCGTATGTATGTACTGTACATGTACAGGATTTTACAGAATCCTTGCAACAGGCTATATAGAAACTTTGTAAGTGTTGCTGTACAAACTGTGAATGCACCCTTGTCTGTCATTTCTGTGTGAAGGGGCTGTACTATAGTAAATAGTGGTTGGTAGTCCCTTTGAACATTGACTTCCATATTTGGAAGTCACTGAGTCTAATTGGATTATGCAAAACCCTGTACTGCTGAGCCTAGAAAATGTAGAGGCACATGTAAATCACTAACCTTTCCTCCAGTAGTTTGTCTCTTGAGAGTTCCTTACTAATGCACCTCACTCCACTAGCTAGGGCATCATGAAGAGAGCTCATATCAACTTTAGAGGCAGCTTCACTTGTAATAATATGCTCAAACTCTGTCCAGTCTGTACAAGTGCTAAGTCTGCGCAAAGCCACTGTAGGAATCCAGTTAACCTGTTTGTCAACTTCGCAAGTAACATATCATTAAAAGATTAATCATTAATTTACCACTGTATTATCACTGATGGTGGGGAGCCGTCCATCAACACTGCAGTCTTCTGGATCGGGTTGGTCATCACAAGAACACTCACTCTCTTCTAACTCACTGCAATCATTAACCTTCTCAGCACTTTAAAATAAGAGAGTCACTCAAATTAACATTGCATATCATTGGAACTAACATTGTGTATAATTCTGGGCAGTTAATAAGAAACTGCTTTAAAATTCTTCTCATTTGAGTTGCAGTTAACTTCCCGGCGGAGGGTTTCCCAAGCAATCTCTCTATACGCACACAAAAAAGTACGCAATATTAAATTTTATTAGTGCATGCAAGTAAAATGAACATATACATTTACTTGGGTGGTTAGGTGCTTTGAAAGGGACATTTCGGCTGCAAGATTGTTTGTGTTTGGGCCACCAGGACGGTTTATTGGAGGCATCAGTCCAAAAATTGATATTATGCCTTCCTATAAAGTAGGCATAAGCATCTGAATTTCAACTACGTACATGGCCTATAGCTATCAATTACCATGAGGATTTGTGATTTTTGGAATTAGCTTATACAGAACTTTGCTTGGATACAGTGATGGTCGATTGGAGGCCAATTTAATTGGATCTTTTAACAAAGGATTGCTATCCATCGGATCATCTTCAGCAGTTTGAGCTGAAGTATAATACTGTCAGATCAGCAAGTATACTAATAAGTGGCAAACCTGGAAGTACAGACACAGTTAAGGCAGCTGCTTTGAAAAGGGACTGCACTTCCTCATTTGAAGTAAAGGATCGCATATGAGGTGGCGCTATATACCACAAAAGTAAAACATAATATTATTGGAGCAATCATGCTAATTAGGTAAAATGATGTGATTTATGTAGCATCATAGCATAAGCTTCACATATTTTATTCGCAGTAGCAAGGAATCACATGATAATAATATTATGTGGGAAACATTACTTTGGGGGGGGGGGGCATCCAGTGCATCAAAGTGCAACCCTGCCATCACTAATTAGGCAAAAGTGACCATAATTTGTTGTGGGTGGATTATGTAGCTGATATGCCAACCATGTATAATTATGTACATGTACCTACAGGCATTTGGCAGCAATTCCACCCAGGCCTAAAACTAAAATCAAGGACTGAAGAATAGCAGAGGAGGTTGGAAGTGCGGTTACATCATGTGCACTATATTACGCCGCTTGCGTGTTCGGTATGATAGGAATGTTAATAACATCCAGAGTCTTGCCTGTCACCATACTCGTGGAGAGATATTGAGATGGTTCAATTATTACTGCTAGTGGAGGTAGAACAGTGATCATACCAGTACTCAAACGTGGAGATTTATACTCCTACACCGTTCCAAGTTTCTCAGTTCTCAGTGTTGAAATACGAAGACATACCACGAGATCTAATTAGGCCACCCAGTCAGAGAAAGAATGCCTCTACCTGCCACTGTAGTGGCTTAACGTGCGTCAGTATAACATATGTGCAACTCAAGCATTGATTTGTCAGCTCATTACATCGTGGAAATGGATGCAACCATCACTCAAGCATTGCTTGCTATGTACTGAAACAAGGGCTCCCAGCACATGCCAGAAAGGGGTACGAGAGGGTACACCTGTCCAGAGAGCCTTGATTCATCATTATTAGCTTAAGTCTGGCTTAAGCTCTCGATATGAACTCTTGTAGTACTAAAATCGTACTTTACTATTATGAGCCACGCCCCACTAGGCATGTCATGTGACATGATAAACCGCACTTCCAACCTCCTCTGGAAGAATAGTGTAGGAAGTATATTTTCTGCAGAATCTTGAATCAAGTAAATTAGTTGAGCATAAGCTGTTGCACTTTCAATTTTTAGCTCTATGGAAAATTTATATGCTTTGAGTGTGTAATGCATACATGCTTCAATTGTTCACCAAAACTAAAAAAACATGGTGCTGGACAGGCCTCGTTGAGAGAAAGCTTTGACAGCTTCATGAATTACTACCACCACCAGGCTGTGATATCAAGCTGTTGAAACCTTTGGTGTTCGGAATTGCTACTATAATTTGATGCTATGAGATGATAATATCCTTTTCACAAAGGTAGCTAGATGTGCACAACAACAGTCATACCAATCCAAGAAATTTGAGCTCCCTTCCAGTACATGGCAATGAAGCTCGGAGCTGGTCCCCCACTCCTTTGTGCATTGCTTATCCACCTGGTTGCCTGTTGTCAATACCAGCACCACAATAAACAATAAACAAGCATGCAAACCTATTGCCACTACTTACTTGGCGACAAACTCTTTTCCACTCCTTTGAATTCTTGACTTTCTACATTTCAATAATGTATAAGCTTGTCACTGAAAGCAGAATGTTATTACATTATCATGTTTCAATACCTTCCTAGGAGATCGCTTATCGGGAGTTGTAGCCATCTCTTATGAAGACAAGGAAACGTTTTCCACCGCTATGTGAGCTTGATACACAGAAAGTAGATTGACGACACGTACATCACATCTACATTCACCAGTTAAGTACCCATCCACCGTCAGTCCGTCACTACAGTGAAGTTATGTCCACGCTGATCGCCCGACTCACTATCGCTTGCATCATAGATGATCTATGCTTGCATCGACTATGACTAAATTTGTGGTAGAATTAGGATGCCACAAGCACGCAACAAGTGGACTTGGAAGTCTAGGCTAGTGAACATTATCAATTATACCCGAAGGAGATACCACAGCCTAAGCACGAGATACCACTGACTAAGTTCATACGCCAAACTCGTGCTTCCCCCCCCCCCCCCCCCCCCCCCCCCCAACCCCTTCTCTTACCCCCTGAAATTTTAAATGGTATATAGAACCACCTAATTATATTGCAATCATTCTGTCACTAATTATATACCTAGAGTTAGCATGAGAGTAATCACAAGCTATTGCCATTGTGGAACCATGGATCCATCCCTCAATTAGTACTTAATTAACATGGAATCATTGAACCACTGAACCGTTTGCCATGGTGGACCCATCTAATTATGTCGGAATCATTCCATCACTCATTGAATACTCAATTAGCATGGAGTTATATGTACATCTACAATTTGTAAGCGCTGATGCCAGTTGATGAGGAAATGACACAAGATTATCCTTAAACGCTGCATAGTACATCATAGAGATGAAATCACAAGCTTTTGCCGTGGTGGAACCATCCAACTATGTCGGATTAACTTCCTTTCTCATTTAATATTCAATTAGCATGGAGTTAAATGAAAATCTGCCAATTTGAACCATTGTCGCCAGAAAATGAGGAAATGACACTAAATTACCCTTTAGCACTGCATAGTACAGCGTAGAGAGGAAATCATAAACTTTTGCCATGGTGGCCCCATCTAATTATGTCGGAATCATTCCATCACTCATTGAATACTCAATTGGCATGGAGTTATATGTACATCTACAAATTGTAAGCACTGATACCAGTTGTTGAGGAAACAACACAATATAACCCTTTAACGCTGCAGAGTACATCATAAAGAGGAAATCACAAGCTTTTGCCGTGGTGGAACCATCCAACTATGTCAGATTAACTTCCTTCCTCATTAAATATTCAATTAGCATAGAGTTAAATGAAAATCTATCAGTTTGAAATTGTCGCCAATAGGAGGAAATGACACCAGATTGTCCTTTAGCGCTGCATAGAAGTACATAGAGAGTGAATCACAAGCTTTTGCCATGGTGGACCAATCTAATTATGTCGGAATCATTCCATCACTCATTGAATACTCAATTAGCATGGAGTTAAATGAAAATCTACCAATTGTAAGCACTGATGCCAGTTGTTGAGGAAGTAACACAAGATTATCCTTTAACGTTGCATAGTATAGCATAGAGATGAAATCACAAGCTTTTGCCATGGTGGAACCATCTAACTATGTCGGAATAACTTCCTTCCTCATTAAATATTCAAATAGCATGGAGTTAAATGAAAATCTACCATTTTGAACCATTGTTGCCACTAACTGAGATAATAACACTAAATTACCCTTTAGCGCTGCATAGTACAGCGTAGAGAGGAAATCATAAGCTTTTGCCATGGTGGACCCATCTAATTACGTCGGAATCATTCCATCACTCATTGAATACTCAATTAGCATGGAGTTAAATATAAATCTACCAATTGTAAGCACTGATGCCAGTTGTTGAGGAAGTAACACAAGATTATCCTTAAACGCTGCATAGTACATCATAGAGATGAAATCACAAGCTTTTGCCGTGGTGGAACCATCTAACTATGTCGGAATCATTCCATCACTCATTGAATACTCAATTAGCATGGAGTTAAATATAAATCTACCAATTGTAAGCACTGATGCCAGTTGTTGAGGAAGTAACACAAGATTATCCTTAAACGCTGCATAGTACATCATAGAGATGAAATCACAAGCTTTTGCCGTGGTGGAACCATCTAACTATGTCGGAATCATTCCATTACTCATTGAATACTCAATTAGCATGGAGTTAAATGAAAATCTACCAATTGTAAGCACTGATGCCAGTTGTTGTGGAAGTAACACAAGATTATCCTTTAACGCTGTATAGTATAGCATAGAGATGAAATCACAAGCTTTTGCCATGGTGGAACCATCTAACTATGTCGGAATAACTTCCTTCCTCATTAAATATTCAAATAGCATGGAGTTAAATGAAAATCTACCATTTTGAACCATTGTTGCCACTAACTGAGATAATAACACTAAATTACCCTTTAGCGCTGCATAGTACAGCGTAGAGAGGAAATCATAAGCTTTTGCCATGGTGGACCCATCTAATTACGTCGGAATCATTCCATCACTCATTGAATACTCAATTAGCATGGAGTTAAATATAAATCTACCAATTGTAAGCACTGATGCCAGTTGTTGAGGAAGTAACACAAGATTATCCTTAAACGCTGCATAGTACATCATAGAGATGAAATCACAAGCTTTTGCCGTGGTGGAACCATCTAACTATGTCGGAATCATTCCATTACTCATTGAATACTCAATTAGCATGGAGTTAAATATAAATCTACCAATTGTAAGCACTGATGCCAGTTGTTGAGGAAGTAACACAAGATTATCCTTAAACGCTGCATAGTACATCATAGAGATGAAATCACAAGCTTTTGCCGTGGTGGAACCATCTAACTATGTCGGAATCATTCCATCACTCATTGAATACTCAATTAGCATGGAGTTAAATATAAATCTACCAATTGTAAGCACTGATGCCAGTTGTTGAGGAAGTAACACAAGATTATCCTTAAACGCTGCATAGTACATCATAGAGATGAAATCACAAGCTTTTGCCGTGGTGGAACCATCTAACTATGTCGGAATCATTCCATTACTCATTGAATACTCAATTAGCATGGAGTTAAATGAAAATCTACCAATTGTAAGCACTGATGCCAGTTGTTGTGGAAGTAACACAAGATTATCCTTTAACGCTGTATAGTATAGCATAGAGATGAAATCACAAGCTTTTGCCATGGTGGAACCATCTAACTATGTCGGAATAACTTCCTTCCTCATTAAATATTCAAATAGCATGGAGTTAAATGAAAATCTACCATTTTGAACCATTGTTGCCACTAACTGAGATAATAACACTAAATTACCCTTTAGCGCTGCATAGTACAGCGTAGAGAGGAAATCATAAGCTTTTGCCATGGTGGACCCATCTAATTACGTCGGAATCATTCCATCACTCATTGAATACTCAATTAGCATGGAGTTAAATATAAATCTACCAATTGTAAGCACTGATGCCAGTTGTTGAGGAAGTAACACAAGATTATCCTTAAACGCTGCATAGTACATCATAGAGATGAAATCACAAGCTTTTGCCGTGGTGGAACCATCTAACTATGTCGGAATCATTCCATTACTCATTGAATACTCAATTAGCATGGAGTTAAATATAAATCTACCAATTGTAAGCACTGATGCCAGTTGTTGAGGAAGTAACACAAGATTATCCTTAAACGCTGCATAGTACATCATAGAGATGAAATCACAAGCTTTTGCCGTGGTGGAACCATCTAACTATGTTGGAATCATTCCATCACTCATTGAATACTCAATTAGCATGGAGTTAAATATAAATCTACCAATTGTAAGCACTGATGCCAGTTGTTGAGGAAGTAACACAAGATTATCCTTAAACGCTGCATAGTACATCATAGAGATGAAATCACAAGCTTTTGCCGTGGTGGAACCATCTAACTATGTCGGAATCATTCCATCACTCATTGAATACTCAATTAGCATGGAGTTAAATATAAATCTACCAATTGTAAGCACTGATGCCAGTTGTTGAGGAAGTAACACAAGATTATCCTTAAACGCTGCATAGTACATCATAGAGATGAAATCACAAGCTTTTGCCGTGGTGGAACCATCTAACTATGTCGGAATCATTCCATTACTCATTGAATACTCAATTAGCATGGAGTTAAATGAAAATCTACCAATTGTAAGCACTGATGCCAGTTGTTGTGGAAGTAACACAAGATTATCCTTTAACGCTGTATAGTATAGCATAGAGATGAAATCACGAGCTTTTGCCATGGTGGAACCATCTAACTATGTCGGAATAACTTCCTTCCTCATTAAATATTCAAATAGCATGGAGTTAAATGAAAATCTACCATTTTGAACCATTGTTGCCACTAACTGAGATAATAACACTAAATTACCCTTTAGCGCTGCATAGTACAGCGTAGAGAGGAAATCATAAGCTTTTGCCATGGTGGACCCATCTAATTACGTCGAAATCATTCCATCACTCATTGAATACTCAATTAGCATGGAGTTAAAT
The DNA here is from genome assembly GCA_964291365.2 of Stappiaceae bacterium. Classification (GTDB taxonomy): domain Bacteria; phylum Pseudomonadota; class Alphaproteobacteria; order Rhizobiales; family Stappiaceae; genus JBDWFY01. Next base: position 413,060 of record OZ220035.1, on the reverse strand, counting down.
GTAAATCTACCAATTGTAAGCACTGATGCCAGTTGTTGAGGAAGTAACACAAGATTATCCTTAAACGCTGCATAGTACATCATAGAGATGAAATCACAAGCTTTTGCCGTGGTGGAACCATCTAATTATGTCGAAATCATTCCATCACTCATTGAATACTCAATTAGCATGGAGTTAAATGAAAATCTACAAATTGTAAGCACTGATGCCAGTTGTTGTGGAAGTAACACAAGATTATCCTTTAACGCTGCATAGTATAGCATAGAGATGAAATCACAAGCTTTTGCCATGGTGGAACCATCTAACTATGTCGGAATAACTTCCTTCCTCATTAAATATTCAAAATAGCATGGAGTTAAATGAAAATCTACCATTTTGAACCATTGTTGCCACTAACTGAGATAATAACACTAAATTACCCTTTAGCGCTGCATAGTACAGCGTAGAGAGGAAATCATAAGCTTTTGCCATGGTGGACCCATCTAATTACGTCGGAATCATTCCATCACTCATTGAATACTCAATTAGCATGGAGTTAAATATAAATCTACCAATTGTAAGCACTGATGCCAGTTGTTGAGGAAGTAACACAAGATTATCCTTAAACGCTGCATAGTACATCATAGAGATGAAATCACAAGCTTTTGCCGTGGTGGAACCATCTAACTATGTCGGAACCATTCTATTACTCATTGAATACTCAATTAGCATGGAGTTAAATGAAAATCTACCAATTGTAAGCACTGATGCCAGTTGTTGTGGAAATAACACAAGATTATCCTTAAACGCTGCATAGTATAGCATAGAAATGAAATCACAAGCTTTTGCTATGGTGGAACCATCTAACTATGTCGGAATAACTTCCTTCCTCATTAAATATTCAAATAGCATGGAGTTAAATGAAAATCTACCATTTTGAACCATTGTTGCCACTAACTGAGATAATAACACTAAATTACCCTTTAGCGCTGCATAGTACAGCGTAGAGAGGAAATCATAAGCTTTTGTCATGGTGGACCCATCTAATTATGTCAGAATCATTCCATCACTCATTGAATACTCAATTAGCATGGAGTTAAATGTAAATCTACCAATTGTAAGCACTGATGCCAGTTGTTGAGGAAGTAACACAAGATTATCCTTAAACGCTGCATAGTACATCATAGAGATGAAATCACAAGCTTTTGCCATGGTGGAACCGTCTAACTATGTCGGAATCATTCCATCACTCATTGAATACTCAATTAGCATGGAGTTAAATATAAATCTACCAATTGTAAGCACTGATGCCAGTTGTTGAGGAAGTAACACAAGATTATCCTTAAACGCTGCATAGTACATCATAGAGATGAAATCACAAGCTTTTGCCGTGGTGGAACCATCTAACTATGTCGGAATCATTCCATTACTCATTGAATACTCAATTAGCATGGAGTTAAATGAAAATCTACCAATTGTAAGCACTGATGCCAGTTGTTGTGGAAATAATACAAGATTATCCCTTAACGTTGCATAGTATAGCATAGAGACGAAATCACAAGCTTTTGCCATGGTGGAACCATCTAACTATGTCGGAATAACTTCCTTCCTCATTAAATATTCAAATAGCATGGAGTTAAATGAAAATCTACCATTTTGAACCATTGTTGCCACTAACTGAGATAATAACACTAAATTACCCTTTAGTGCTGCATAGTACAGCGTAGAGAGGAAATCATAAGCTTTTGCCATGGTGGACCCATCTAATTACGTCGGAATCATTCCATTACTCATTGAATACTCAATTAGCATGGAGTTAAATGTAAATCTACCAATTATAAGCACTGATGCCAGTTGTAGAGGAACTAACACAAGATTATCCTTAAACGCTGCATAGTATAGCATAGAGAGGAAATTACAAGCGTTTGCCATGGTGGCCCCATCTAATTACGTCGGAATCATTCCATCACTCATTGAATACTCAATTAGCATGGTTATATGTACATCTATAATTTGTAAGTGCTGATGCCAGTTGAAGAAATGACACAAGATTACCCTTTAACGCTGCATAGTACATCATAGAGATGAAATCACAAGCTTTTGCCGTGGTGGAACCATCCAACTATGTCTGATTAACTTCCTTCCTCATTAAATATTTGATTAGCATGGAGTTAAATAAAAATCTGTCAATTTGAAATATTGTCGCCAATAGATGAGGAAATGACACTAGATTACCCTTTAACCTTAACGCTGCATAGTACAGTGTAGAGAGGAAATCATAAGCTTTTGTCATAGTGGCCCCATCTAATTATGTCGGAATCATTCCATCAGTCGTTGAATACTCAGTTAGCATGGAATTAAATGAAAACCTACCAATTTGAACCATTGTCGCCATTAAATGAGGAAACGACACTAACTTACCCTTTAGCGCTGCATAGTACAGTGTAGAGAGGAAAACATAAGCTTTTGCCATGGTGGCCCCATCTAATTATGTCGGAATCATTCCATCACTCATTGAATACTCAATTAGCATGGAGTTAAATGTAAATCTACAAATTGTAAGCGCTAATGCCAATTGATGAGGAAATGACACAAGATTACCCTTTAACGCTGCATAGTGCATGATAAAGAGGAAATCACAAGCTTTTGCCATAGTGGAACCATCTAACTATGTCGGAATAGCTTCCTTCCTCATTGAATATTCAATTAACATGGAGGTAAATGAAAATCTACCAATTTGAACTGATGTCGCCAATAGACGAGGAAATGACACTAGATTCTCCATTAACACTGCATAGAAGTACATAGGGAGTAAATCACAAGCTTTTGCCTAGGTGGACCAATCTTATTACGTCGGAATCATTCCATCACTTATTGAATACTCAATTAGCATGGAGTTGAATGAAAATTTATCAATTTGAACCATTGTCGCCAATAAGCAAGGAAATGACATTAAATTATCCTTTAGCGCTGCATAGTACAGCGTAGAGAGGAAATCATAAGCTTTTGCCATGGTGGCCCCATCTAATTACGTCGGATCATTCCATCACTCATTGAATACTCAATTAGCATGGAGTTGAATATAAATCTACCAATTGTAAGCACTAGTGCCAGTTGTTGAGGAAATAACACATAAAACCCTTTAACGCTGCATAGTACATCATAAGGAGGAAATCACAAGCTTTTGCCGGGTGGAACCATCCAACTATGTCTGATTAACTTCCTTCCTCATTAAATATTTGATTAGCATGGAGTTAAATGAAAATCTGTCAATTTGAAATATTGTCGCCAATAGATGAGAAAATGACACTAGATTACCCTTTAACGCTGCATAGTACAGTGTAGAGATGAAATCACAAGCTTTTGCCGTGGTGGAACCATCTAACTATGTCGGAATCATTCCGTCACTCGTTGAATTCTCAATTAGCATGGAGTTAAATGAAAATCTACCAATTTGAACCATTGTCGCCATTAAATGAGGAAATGACACTAGATTCTCTTTTAACACTGCATAGTAGTACATAGGGAGTAAATCACAAGCTTTTGCCATGGTGGACCAATCTACGTAATTACGTTGGAATCATTCCATCTCTTATTGAATACTCAATTAGCATGGAGTTGAATGAAAATTTACCAATTTGAACCATTGTCGCCAATAAACGAGGAAATGACAATAAATTACCCTTTAGCGCTGCATAGTACAGCGTAGGGAGGAAATCATAAGCTTTTGTCATGGTGGCCCCATCTAATTATGTCAGATCATTCCATCACTCATTGAATACTCAATTAGCATGGAGTTAAATATAAATCTACCAATTGGAAGCACTAGTGCCAGTTGTTGAGGAAATAACACAATAAAACCCTTTAACGCTGCATAGTACATCATGAGGAGGAAATCACAAGCTTTTGCCGTGGTGGAACCATCTAACTATGTCGGAATAACTTCCTTCCTCATTATATTCAATTAGCATGGAGTGAAACAAAAATCTACCAATTTGAACCATTGTCGCCAGTAAATGAGGAAATGACACTAAATTACCCTTTAGAACTGCATAGTACAGTGTAGAGAGGAAATATCACAAGATTTTGCCATGGTGGCCCCATCTAATTATGTCGGAATCATACCATCACTCATTGAATACTCAATTAGCATGGAGTTAAATGTAAATCTACCAATTGTAAGCACCGATGCTAGTTATTGAGGAAGTAACACAAGAATATCCTTAAATGCTGCATAGTATAGCATAGAGAGGAAATCACAAGTGTTTGCCATGGTGGACCCATCTAATTACGTCGGAATCATTCCATCACTCATTGAATACTTAATTAGCATGGAGTTATACATACATCTACAAATTGTAAGCGCTAATGCCAGTTGTTGAGGAAATAACACAAGATTACCCTTTAACGCTGCATAGTGCATGATAAAGAGGAAATCACAAGCTTTTGCCATGGTGAAACCATCTAACTATGTTGGAATAGCTTCCTTCCTCATTGAATATTCAATTAGCATGGAGGTAAATGAAAATCTACCAATTTGAACTGATGTTGCCAATAGATGAGGAAATGACACTAGATTCTCCTTCAACACTGCATAGTAGTAAATAGGGAGTAAATCACAAGCTTTTGCCATGGTGGACCAATCTTATTACGTCGGAATTATTCCATCACCTATTGAATACTCAATTAGCATGGAATTGAATGAAAATTTACCAATTTGAACCATTGTTGCCAATAAACGAGGAAATGACATTAAATTACCCTTTAGCGCTGCATAGTACAGCGTAGAGAGGAAATCATAAGCTTTTGCCATGGTGGACCCATCTAATTACATCGGATCATGCCATCACTCATTGAATACTCAATTAGCTTGGAGTTGAATATAAATCTACCAATTGTAAGCACTAGTGCCAGTTGTTGAGGAAATAACACAATAAAACCCTTTAACGCTGCATAGTACATCATGAGGAGGAAATCACAAGCTTTTGCCATGGTGGCCCAATCTAATTATGTCGGAATCAATCCATCACTCGTTGAATAATCAATAAGCATGGAGTTAAATAAAAATCTACCAATTTGAACCATTGTCGCCATTAAATGAGGAAACGACACTAATTTACCCTTTAGCGCTGCATAGTACAGTGTAGAGAGGAAATATCACAAGATTTTGCCATGGTGGCCCAATCTAATTATGTCGGAATCATTCCATCACTCATTGAATACTCAATTAGCATGGAGTTAACTGTAAATCTACCAATTTTAAGCACTGATGCCAGCTGTTGAAGAAGTATCACAAGATTATCCTTAAACGCTGCATAGTATAGCATAGAGAGGAAATCATAAGCTTTTGCCGTGGTGGAACCATCTAATTATGTTGGAATCATTCCATCATTCATTGAATACTCAATTAGCATGGAGTTATATGTACATCTACAAATTGTAAGCGCTAATGCCAGTTGTTGAGGAAATAACACAAGATTACTCTTTAACACTGCATAGTGCATGATAAAGATGAAATCACAAGCTTTTGCCGTGGTGGAACCATCCAGCTATGTCAGATTAACTTCCTTCCTCATTTAATATTCAATTAGCATGGAGTTAAATGAAAATCTGTCAATTTAAAATATTGTCGCCAATAGATGAGGAAATGACACTAGATTGTCCTTTAGCGCTGCATAGTAGTACATAGAGATGAAATCACAAGCTTTTGCCGTGGTGGAACCATCTAACTATGTCAGAATAGCTTTCTTCTTCATTAAATATTCAATTAACATGGAATTAAATAAAAATCTACCAATGTGAAACATTATCGCCAGTAAATGAGGAAATGACACTAAATTACTCTTTAGCGCTGCATAGTACAGCGTAGAGAGGAAATATCACAAGCTTTTGCCATGGTGGCCCAATCTAATTATGTCGGAATCAATCCATCACTCGTTGAATAATCAATAAGCATGGAGTTAAATAAAAATCTACCAATTTGAACCATTGTCGCCATTAAATGAGGAAACAACACTTATTTACCCTTCAGCACTGCATAGTACAGTGTAGAGAGGAAATCATAAGCTTTTGCCATGGTGGACCCATCTAATTATGTCAGAATCATTCCATCACTCATTGAATACTCAACTAGCATGGAGTTATATGTACATCTACAATTTGTAAGCGCTGATGCCAGTTGATGAGGAAATGACACAAGATTACCCTTTAACGCTGCATAGTACATCATAGACATGAATTCACAAGCTTTTGCCGTGGTGGAACCATTCAACTATGTCGGAATAGCTTTCTTCTTTATTAAATATTCAGTTAACATGGAATTAAATGAAAATCTACCAACGTAAACCATTATCGCCAGTAAATGAGGAAATGACACTAAATTACCCTTTAGCGCTGCATAGTACAGCGTAGAGAGGAAATATCATAAGATTTTGCTATGGTGGCCCCATCTTATTATGTCAGAATCATGCCATCACTCATTGAATACTCAATTAGCATGGAGTTAAATGTAAATCTATCAATGTAAGCACTGATGCCAGTTGTTAAGGAAATAACACAAGATTATCCTTTTATGCTGCATAGTACATCATAACCATCTAACAATTTTGGAATCACTTAATCCTTCATTGAACACTCAGTTAGTATGGAGTTAAACATAAATCCACCAATTTGAAACTTTAACGTTCTCTGATGAAGAAATGAAACATGAATACACTTAATGCTGCATAGTACAGCATAGAGATAAAATCACAAGTTTTTGCCATGGTGGAACCATCTAATTACATTGGAATCATTCCATCATTCATTAAATACTCAATTAGCATGGAGTTAAACTGTAATTCTTCCATGGTCGAACCATCTAGTTTCACTCTATCTCTCATAAAATACTTGACTAGCATGGAGTTAAATGTAAATGTACCAATTTGAACCACTAACTCCAGTTGATGAGGAAATGATCTTTTAACTCTGTGTAGTACATTATAGAGATTTAAGCCCAACATTTTACTGCTTATTAACTAAGTACATACTAGGAATTACTCTATCCCTCATTGCCCACTTGATAATATACTTTGTGAGGAATGTATAAAAAATGACTAAATTGTTATGCCATTGCCATAAACATTGCACTACCTTGTTGCTGTAAATTATGAGACTGTACTATGTACCTTATGCTTAACCATGCAATAATCAAAATGTTAGAAAAAATTGTTTTAATCTTTCAAAAGTCAAAGAATAAGAAATTCCAGTATAATATTATTATGATACAATGTGATTGGCAGTATAACATAGACGGACATACAATATTCAATATTATAACAGTTTATTTTTATGATACATTCTGAGGTATCATGATTAATATTTTGAACTGGTATTTATAATGTTTAAGTTGGAGATGAAGGATGAAAATAGTTCTATTTGTTTTCTTTTCACTAATGCAACCCTGTGATGTGGTCAAATCATTAATGAATGCTGTATAATAGACATACATATTATGATGCAAAGCTTGCATACATACAGGTGATCACGTGGTCAACATTTCATGAGGTTTGTGGTTTACCTCAAGTAGCGTGTGGCTTAGGCTCTAAGTGGCTGGTAATTGTAGCCCAGTTTTTGCTGCCATGCCCTTGCTGGTTACTGTTCTCAGCAGCCACTTCTCTTTAACTGTACTCCCTTACATATAATGTAGCAAAGTTGGGAATTGTTTGGATCCTAAGCCATGACTAACATAGATCCTCAGCTGAGATGGTACGTGGCTTAGATCCTAAACTGAGCTAGTTCCCAAACTGAAATGGCAACTTGTGTACAAATCAAGCAGAAAATCACCGGAGCTACAAACATTAATAATAGATACATGTATGAGTGCAATAACCAGGATTAATTATTAGACGAGCATAAAAGGGTCCTAATGAGTACTTGCAGGACATTACAGTATATGGGCAGAGGTAAGCCCTGACTGACCGCTTTAGGATCTGCAATGAAACTGGTGTACATGCCCAAACTGACCAGTTTAGGATTCTGCAATGAGACTGGTGTACATACACTTTCATTAAGGGATGAATAGTAGGGTCCTAATGAGTATTTGCAGGACCCACCACAGGACATTACAGTATTCGGGCAGAGGTGAGCCCGGACTGACCGGTTTAGGATTTTGCAATGAGACTGGTGTACATGCAGATGTGAGCCCGGACTGACCGGTTTAGAATTTTGCAATGAGACTGGTGTACATGTGAACCTGTATATCATTATCAATTATTTGTGGAACATTAACGAAGAAATCTTACTGCTTATGTCAATTTTCAAAATATGAGTATTTATAGGATCCACCACGGCACATTACGGTACTTGGGCAGAGGTGAGCCCCAGCTGACCAGTTTAGGATTCTGCAATGAGACTGGTGCACATGCACTTTCATTAAGGGATGAATAGTAGTCCCACATAGTTACTGGAATGCAAAGAGTCCCATTTAGCAGGTGCAAGACCCTTCTGTATTAAGCCACATGTATAACATCCCCACATTTAATTAATGGACCTGTACAACATTATCAATTATTTGTGTAACTTTAATGAAGAAATCTTACTGCTTATGTCAATTTTCAAAAAAGGGTCCTAATGAGTGTTTGCAGGACCCACCACAGGACATTTCAGTATTCGGGCAGAGGTACCGGTGAGCCCGGACTGACCGGTTTAGGATTTTGCAATGAGACTGGTGTACATGCACTTTCATTAAGGGATGAATAGTAGTCCCACATAGTTACTGGAATGCAGTGAGTCCTATTCAGCAGGTGCAAGACCCTTCTGTATTAAGCCACATGTATAGCATCCCCACATTTGTTATACAAATTAGTGAACCCTCTATGGAGGTATTGGCATAATTATGTATTTGTTGGGGGCTCTCTATGATTAATGTACATGACAAAAGCAGAGGGTCCCAATGAGTATATGCAGGACCCAACTGTCCATATCAGATAATTATATTACCTTTGAACGGACGTGAATCTTAATTGATAGCACGTATTATAGGACTCTTCTCTAAAACTGGTGTAAAAGTCCTGGATTTAGAGAAGTCAAGTCTCACAAACATACTGGAACATAGAGAGTCCTATAAGGTAAATACAAGACCCTCAGTGTGTAATTAAATAACTTGCATATCATTACCATGATAATATTTGTGAGTTTAATTAACAAATCTTAGCTGGAGGCTGTTTATGTCAGTTTTTGAAAAAGTGTCTTAATGAGTATCTGCAGGACCCACCACAGTACATTACAGTATTTGGGCAGAGGTGAGCCCCAACAAACTGCTCTAGGATTCTGCAATGAAACTGATGTACATGTACTTGCATTAAGGCTACAACAGTAGTCGCACATAGTTACTGGAATGCAGAGAGTCCTATTTAGAAGGTGCAAGACCCTTCAGTAGGAAGCCACATGTATAGCATCCCCACAATTATTGGTGAACCCTTTAATGGAGGTATTGGCATAATTATGCATTTGTTGGGGGCTCTCTATGTGTAATGTACATGACAAAAGCAGAGGGTCCCAATGGGTACATGCAGGACCCAACTGTAGGAGCTACCCACAATTAATTGTCAAGTGTATTGTTGCCATGGCAGTACATACAGGTTCTAGCATGTACATGTAGGACCCACCTGCTTATCATCTGCCTGAGAATTGTGAGTGCATGTAGGATCCTTCAATGCAGTGCAATCCAAGGCATTAAAGTCTGAGTGGCCAACAACATTAATGTAAAAGTTTTTGTACAACGAAGAGGCAGAGTGTCCTAAAGAGTACATTCAAGACCCAACTGTCCAATCAGATAAGTACATTACCTTTGAACAGACATGTATCTTAATAGCATACACTAGTAAAACCGGTGTAAAAGCCCTGCATTTAGGGAAGAAGTCAAGTCTCACAAATTACTGGAATGGAGAGAGTCCTACGTTGTAAATACAAGACCATTGTGTAATGTGTGAACCTGTATAACATTATCAATTATTTGTGGAACATTAATGAAGAAATCTTACTGCTTATGTCAATTTTCAAAATATGAGTATTTACAGGACCCGCCACGGTACATTACAGTGCTTGGGCAGAGGTGAGCCCCAACTGACCAGTTTAGGATTCTGCAATGAGACTGGTGCACATGCACTTTCATTAAGGGATGAATAGTAGTCCCACATAGTTACTAGAATGCAAAGAGTCCCATTTAGCAGGTGCAAGACCCTTCTGTATTAAGCCACATGTATAACATCCCCACATTTAATTAATGGACCTGTACAACATTATCAATTATTTGTGTAACTTTAATGAAGAAATCTTACTGCTTATGTCAATTTTCAAAAAAGGGTCCTAATGAGTGTTTGCAGGACCCACCACAGGACATTTCAGTATTCGGGCAGAGGTACCGGTGAGCCCGGACTGACCGGTTTAGGATTTTGCAATGAGACTGGTGTACATGCACTTTCATTAAGGGATGAATAGTAGTCCCACATAGTTACTGGAATGCAGTGAGTCCTATTCAGCAGGTGCAAGACCCTTCTGTATTAAACCACGTGTATAGCATCCCCACATTTATTATACAAATTAGTGGACCCTTTATGGAGGTAGTGGTATAATTATGCATTTGTTGAGGGCTCTCTATGTTTAATGTACACAACAAAAGCAGAGGGTCCCAATTAGTATATGCAGGACCCAATTGTAGGAGCTACCCACATTCTATTATCAAGTGTATTGTTGCCATGGCAGTACATACAGGTCCTAACATGTACATGTAGGACCCACCTGCTTATCATCTGCCTGAGAATTGTGAGTGTATGCATGTCGGATTCTTCAATGCAGTGCAATCCAAGGCATTAAAGCCTGAGTGGCCAACAACATTAATGTAAGAGTTTTGGTACAACGAAGAGGCAGAGGGTCCTAAAGAGCACATGCAAGACCCAACTGTCCGTAACAGATAATTGTATTACCTTTGAATGGACGTGAATCTTAATTGATAGCACGTAATATAGGACTCTTCACTAAAACCGGTGTAAAAGTCCTGCATTTAGAGAAGTCTCACAAACGTACTGGAACATAGAGAGTCCTATAAGGTAAGTACAAGACTCTCAGTATGTAATTAAATAACTTGCATATTATTACCATGATAATATTTGTGAGTTTAATCAAAACATCTTAGCTGGAGGCTGTTTATACCAGTTTTTGAAAAGGTGTCTTAATGAGTATCTACAGGACCCACCACAGTACATTACAGTATTTGGGCAGAGGTGAGCCCCATGCAACTAACTGCTCTAGGATTCTGCAATGAAACTGATGTTACATGTACTTGTATTAAGGCTACAACAGTAGTCCCACATAGTTACTGGAATGCAGTGAGTCCTATTTAGCAGGTGCAAGACCCTTCTGTATTAAGCCACATGTATAACATCCCCACATTTAATTAGAGGACCCTTTAATGAAGTATTGGTCATTAATTTTGTTTGGGGCTCTATGTTTAATATATCAGCTTTCGCACGACAAATGCAGAGAGTCCTAATGAGTACATGCAGGACCCAATTGTAGGAGCTACCAACATTCAATTATCAAATGTAACGTTGCCATGGCAGTACATACAGGTCCTAGCATGTACATGCAGGACCCACCTGTTTTTCATCTGCCCGAGAATTGTGAGTGCATGTAGAATTCTTCAATGCATTAGAATCCAAGGCATTAAAGTCTGAGTGGCCAACAACATTAATTTTGTACAACGAAGAGGCAGAGGGTCCTATAGAGCACATGCAAGACCCAATTGTCTAATCAGATATTATATTACCTTTGAATGGACGTGAATCTTAATTGATAGCACGCATTATAGGACTTTTCATGGAAACCTGTGTAAAAATCCTGCATTTAGAGAAGAAGTCAAGTCTCACAAATGTACTGGAATGTAGAGAGTCCTATAAGGTAAATACAAGATCCTCAGTGTGCAATTAAATAACTTGCATATCATTACCATGATAATATTTGTGGAGTTTAATCAAAAAATCTTAGCTGGAGGATGTTTATGTCAGTTTTTGAAAAAGGGTCTTAATGAGTACTTGCAGGACCCACCACAGTACATTACAGTATTTGGGCAGAGGTGAGCCCCATGCAACTAACTGCTCTAGGATTCTGCAATGAAACTGATGTTACATGTACTTGTATTAAGGCTACAACAGTAGTCCCACATAGTTACTGGAATGCAGTGAGTCCTATTTAGCAGGTGCAAGACCCTTCTGTATTAAGCCACATGTATAACATCCCCACATTTAATTAGAGGACCCTTTAATGAAGTATTGGTCATTAATTTTGTTTGGGGCTCTATGTTTAATATATCAGCTTTCGCACGACAAATGCAGAGAGTCCTAATGAGTATATGCAGGACCCAATTGTAGGAGCTACCAACATTCAATTATCAAATGTAACGTTGCCATGGCAGTACATACAGGTCCTAGCATGTACATGCAGGACCCACCTGTTTTTCATCTGCCCGAGAATTGTGAGTGCATGTAGAATTCTTCAATGCATTAGAATCCAAGGCATTAAAGTCTGAGTGGCCAACAACATTAATTTTGTACAACGAAGAGGCAGAGGGTCCTATAGAGCACATGCAAGACCCAATTGTCTAATCAGATATTATATTACCTTTGAATGGACGTGAATCTTAATTGATAGCACGCATTATAGGACTTTTCATGGAAACCTGTGTAAAAATCCTGCATTTAGAGAAGAAGTCAAGTCTCACAAATGTACTGGAATGTAGAGAGTCCTATAAGGTAAATACAAGACCCTCAGTGTGCAATTAAATAACTTGCATATCATTACCATGATAATATTTGTGGAGTTTAATCAAAAAATCTTAGCTGGAGGATGTTTATGTCAGTTTTTGAAAAAGGGTCTTAATGAGTACTTGCAGGATCCATCACAGTACATTACAGTATTTGGGCAGAGGTGAACCCCAACTAACTGCTTTAGGATTCTGCAATGAAACTGATGTACATGTACTTGCGATTAGGCTAGAATAGTAATCCCAACACTGGAATGCAGAGAATCCTATTTAGCAGGTGCAGGACACTTCTGTATTAAGCCACATGTATAGCATCCCCATATTAATTATACAAGTTAGTGGACCTTTAATGGAAGTATTGGTGTAATTATACATTTGTTGGTGGCTCTCTATGTTTAATGTACACGACAAAAGCAGAGGGTCCCAATGAGTATATGCAGGACCCAACTGTAGGAGCTACCCACATTCAATAATTATCAAGTGTATTGTTGCCATGGTAGTACATGTAGGACCCACCTGCTTATCATCTGCCTGAGAATTGTGAGTGCATGTAGGATCCTTCAATGGAGTACAATCCAAGGCATTAAAGTCTGAGAGGCCAACAACATTAATGTAAAAGTTTTTGTACAATGAAGGGGCAGAGGGTCCTAAAGAGCACATGCAAGACCCAACCGTCCAATCAGATAGTTATATTACCTTTGAACAGACGTGTATCTTGATAGCATATACTATAGGGTTCCACTGAAACTGGTGTAAAAGCCCTGCATTTAGGGAAGAAGTCAAGTCTCATGAATTACTGGAATGGAGAGGTCCTATGTGATAAATACAAGACCCTTGTGTAATATGTGAACTTGTATAACATTATCAATTATTTGTATGGAATTTAATGAAGAAATCTTACTGCTTATGTCAATTTTCGAAAAAGGGTCCTAATGAGTGTTTGCAGGACCCACCACAGGACATTACAGTATTCGGGCAGAGGTGAGCCCGGACTGACCGGTTTAGGATTTTGCAATGAGACTGGTGTACATACACTTTCATTAAGGGATGAATAGTAGTCCCACATAGTTACTGGATGCAGAGAGTCCTATTTAGCAGGTGCAAGACCCTTCTGTATTAAGCCACATGTATAACATCCCCACATTTAATTAGTGGACCCTTTAATGAAGTATTGGTATAATTATACATTAATTTTGTTTGGGGCTCTATGTTTAATATATCAGCTTTCACACGACAAATGCAGAGGGTCCCAATGAGTATATGCAGGACCCAATTGTAGGAGCTACCAACATTCAATTATCAAATGTAACGTTGCCATGGTAGTACATACAGGTCCTAGCATGTACATGCAGGACCCACCCGTTTTTCATCTGCCCGAGAATTGTGAGTGCATGTAGAAATCTTCAATGCATTACAATCCAAGGCAATAATGTCTGAGTGGCCAACAACATTAATGTTAAAGTTTTTGCACAACGAAGAGGCAGAGGGTCCTATAGAGCACATGCAAGACCCAATTGTCTAATCAGATATTATGTTACCTTTGAATGGACGTGAATCTTAATTGATAGCACAGGACTTTTCACGGAAACCTGTGTAAAAATTCTGCATTCAGAGAAGAAGTCAAGTCTCACAAATGTACTGGAACGTAGAGAGTCCTATAAGGTAAATACAAGACCCTCAGTGTGTAATTAAATAACTCCATATCATTACCATGATAATATTTGTGGAGTTTAATCAAAAAGTCTTAGCTGGAGGCTGTTTATGTCAGTTTTTGAAAAAGGGTCTTAATGAGTACTTGCAGGACCCACCACAGTACATTACAGTATTTGGGCAGAGGTGAGCCCCAACTAACTGCTTTAGGATTCTGCAATGAAACTGATGTACATGTACTTGCAATTAGGCTAGAATAGTAATCCCAACACTGGAATGCAGAGAATCCTATTTAGCAGGTGCAAGACCCTTTTGTATTAAGCCACATGTATAGCATCCCCATATTAATTATACAAATTAGTGGACCTTTAATGGAAGTATTGGTGTAATTATACATTTGTTGGTGGCTCTCTATGTTTAATGTACACGACAAAAGCAGAGGGTCCCAATGAGTATATGCAGGACCCAATTGTAGGAGCTACCCACATTCAATTATCAAGTGTATTGTTGCCATGGCAGTACATACAGGTCCTAGTATGTACATGTAGGACCCACCTGCTTATCATCTGCCTGAGAATTGTGAGTGCATGTGGGATCCTTCAATGCAGTGCAATCCAAGGCATTAAAGTCAGAGTGGCCAACAACATTAATGTAAAAGTTTTTATACAAAAAAGAGGAAGAGGGTCCTAAAGAGCACATGCAAGACCCAACCGTCCAATCAGACAGTTATATTACCTTTGAACAGACGTGTATCTTGATAGCATATACTATAGAATTCCACTGAAACTGGTGTAAAAGCCCTGCATTTAGGGAAGAAGTCAAGTCTCACGAATTACTGGAATGGAGAGGTCCTATGTGATAAATACAAGACCATTGTGTAATGTGTGAACCTGTATAATATTATCAATTATTTGTATGGAACTTTAATGAAGAAATCTTACTGCTTATGTCAAGTTTCGAAAAAGGGTCCTAATGAGTGTTTGCAGGACCCACCACAGGACATTACAGTATTCGGGCAGAGGTGAGCCCGGACTGACTGGTTTAGGATTTTGCAATGAGACTGGTGTACATGCATTTTCATTAAGGGATGAATAGTAGTCCCACATAGTTACTGGAATGCAAAGAGTCCTATTTAGCAGATGCAAGACCCTTCTGTATTAAGCCACATGTAGCTATAACATCCCCACATTTAATTAGTGGACCCTTTAATGAAAGTATTGGTATAATTGTACTTGTTTGGGGCTCTATGTTTAATAATTATATCAGCTTTCACACGACAAATGCAGAGGGTCCCAATGAGTATATGCAGGACCCAATTGTAGGAGCTACCTACATTCAAATGTAACGTTGCCATGGCAGTATATACAGGTCCTAGCATGTACATGCAGGACCCACCCGTTTTTCATTTGCCCGAGAATTGTGAGTGCATGTAGAATTCTTCAATGCATTACAATCCAAGGCAATAATGTCTGAGTGGCCAACAACATTAATGTTAAAGTTTTTGCACAACGAAGAGGCAGAGGGTCCTATAGAGCACATGCAAGACCCAATTGTCTAATCAGATATTATATTACCTTTGAATGGACGTGAATCTTAATTGATAGCACGCATTATAGGACTTTTCATGGAAACATGTGTAAAAAATCCTGCATTTAGAGAAGAAGTCAAGTCTCACAAATGTACTGGAATGTAGAGAGTCCTATAAGGTAAATACAAGACCCTCAGTGTGTAATTAAATAACTTGCATATCATTACCATGATAATATTTGTGGAGTTTAATCAAAAAATCTTAGCTGGAGGAAGTTTATGTCAGTTTTTGAAAAAGGATCTTCATGAGTACTTCAAGTGCAGGACCCACCACAGTACATTACAGTATTCGGACAGAGGTGAGCCCCAACTAACTGCTTTAGGATTCTGCAATGAAACTGATGTACATGTACTTGCGATTAGGCTAGAATAGTAATCCCAACACTGGAATGCAGAGAATCCTATTTAGCAGGTGCAAGACCCTTTTGTATTAAGCCACATGTATAGCATCCCCATATTAATTATACAAGTTAGTGGACCTTTAATGGAAGTATTGGTGTAATTATACATTTGTTGGTGGCTCTCTATGTTTAATGTACACGACAAAAGCAGAGGGTCCCAATGAGTATAAGCAGGACCCAACTGTACGAGCTACCCACATTCAATAATTACCAAGTGTATTGTTGCCATGGCAGTACATGTAGGACCCACCTGCTTATCATCTGCCTGAGAATTGTGAGTGCATGTAGGATCCTTCAATGGAGTACAATCCAAGGCATTAAAGTCTGAGAGGCCAACAACATTAATGTAAAAGTTTTTGTACAACAAAGAGGCAGAGGGTCCTAAAGAGCACATGCAAGACCCAACCGTCCAATCAGATAATTATTTTACCTTTGAACAGACATGTATCTTGATAGCATATACTATAGGATTCCACTGAAACTGGTGTAAAAGCCCTGCATTCAGGGAAGAAGTCAAGTCTCATGAATTACTGGAATGGAGAGAGTCCTATGTGATAAATACAAGACCATTGTGTAATGTGTGAACCTGCATAACATTATCAATTATTTGTATGGAACTTTAATGAAGAAATCTTACTGCTTATGTCAAGTTTCGAAAAAGGGTCCTAATGAGTGTTTGCAGGACCCACCACAGGACATTACAGTATTCGGGCAGAGGTGAGCCCGGACTGACCGGTTTAGGATTTTGCAATGAGACTGGTGTACATGCACTTTCATTAAGGGATGAATAGTAGTCCCACATAGTTACTGGATGCAGAGAGTCCTATTTGGCAGGTGCAAGACCCTTCTGTATTAAGCCACATGTATAACATCCCCACATTTAATTAGTGGACCCTTTAATGAAGTATTGGTATAATTATACATTAATTTTGTTTGGGGCTCTATATTTAATATATCAGCTTTCACATGCACGACAAATGCAGAGGTCCCAATGAGTATATGCAGGACCCAATTGTAGGAGCTACCAACATTCAATTATCAAATGTAACGTTGCCATGGTAGTACATACAGGTCCTAGCATGTACATGCAGGACCCACCCGTTTTTCATCTGCCTGAGAATTGTGAGTGCATGTAGAATTCTTCAATGCATTACAATCCAAGGCAATAATGTCTGAGTGGCCAACAACATTAATGTTAAAGTTTTTGCACAACAAAGAGGCAGAGGGTCCTATAGAGCACATGCAAGACCCAATTGTCTAATCAGATATTATGTTACCTTTGAATGGACGTGAATCTTAATTGATAGCACAGGACTTTCCATGGAAACCTGTGTAAAAATTCTGCATTCAGAGAAGAAGTCAAGTCTCACAAATGTACTGGAACGTAGAGAGTCCTATAAGGTAAATACAAGACCCTCAGTGTGTAATTAAATAACTCCATATCATTACCATGATAATATTTGTGGAGTTTAATCAAAAAGTCTTAGCTGGAGGCTGTTTATGTCAGTTATTGAAAAAGGGTCTTAATGAGTACTTCAAGTGCAGGACCCACCACAGTACATTACAGTATTTGGGCAGAGGTGAGCCCCAACTAACTGCTTTAGGATTCTGCAATGAAACTGATGTACATGTACTTGCAATTAGGCTAGAATAGTAATCCCAACACTGGAATGCAGAGAATCCTATTTAGCAGGTGCAAGACCCTTTTGTATTAAGCCACATGTATAGCATCCCCATATTAATTATACAAATTAGTGGACCTTTAATGGAGGTATTGGTGTAATTATACATTTGTTGGTGGCTCTCTATGTTTAATGTACACGACAAAAGCAGAGGGTCCCAATGAGTATATGCAGGACCCAACTGTAGGAGCTACCCACATTCAATTATCAAGTGTATTGTTGCCATGGCAGTACATACAGGTTCTAGCATGTACATGTAGGACCCACCTGCTATCATCTGCCTGAGAATTGTGAGTGCATGTGGGATCCTTCAATGCAGTGCAATCCAAGGCATTAAAGTCAGAGTGGCCAACAACATTAATGTAAAAGTTTTTATACAACAAAGAGGAAGAGGGTCCTAAAGAGCACATGCAA
Source organism: Stappiaceae bacterium (assembly GCA_964291365.2). Classification (GTDB taxonomy): domain Bacteria; phylum Pseudomonadota; class Alphaproteobacteria; order Rhizobiales; family Stappiaceae; genus JBDWFY01. Next base: position 394,548 of record OZ220035.1, on the reverse strand, counting down.
GACCCAACCGTCCAATCAGATAGTTATATTACCTTTGAACAGACGTGTATCTTGATAGCATATACTATAGGATTCCACTGAAACTGGTGTAAAAGTCCTGCATTTAGGGAAGAAGTCAAGTCTCACGAATTACTGGAATGGAGAGGTCCTATGTGATAAATACAAGACCCTTGTGTAATATGTGAACCTGTATATCATTATCAATTATTTGTATGGAACTTTAATGAAGAAATCTTACTGCTTATGTCAATTTTCGAAAAAGGGTCCTAATGAGTGTTTGCAGGACCCACCACAGGAAATTACAGTATTCTTGCAGAGGTGAGCCCGGACTGATCGGTTTAGGATTTTGCAATGAGACTGGTGTACATGCACTTTCATTAAGGGATGAATAGTAGTCCCACATAGTTACTGGAATGCAAAGAGTCCTATTTAGCAGATGCAAGACCCTTCTGTGTTAAGCCACATGTATAACATTCCCACATTTAATTAGTGGACCCTTTATTGAAGTATTGGTATAATTATACATTAATTTTGTTTGGGGCTCTATGTTTAATATATCACCTTTCACACGACAAATGCAGAGGGTCCCAATGAGTATATGCAGGACCCAATTGTAGGAGCTACTAACATTCAATTATCAAATGTAACGTTGCCATGGTAGTACATACAGGTCCTAGCATGTACATGTAGGACCCACCCGCTTATATGTAGGACCCTCTGCTTTTGTCGTGTACATTAAAGATAGAGAGCCCCCAACAAATGCATAATTATACCAATACCTCCATTAAAGGGTCCACTAATTTGTACAATAAATGTGGGGATGCTATACATGTGGCTTAATAAAGAAGGGTCTTGCATCTGCTAAATAGGACTCTCTGCATTTCAGTAACTATGTGGGACTACTCTTCTAGCCTAGAAGTAGTGAGGACCACCACAGGAACCGAATAGGGGGTCCACGTTTGTTGTGCACTTCAGAGCAGGCATAGGATCACAGACCTACCGGCATATGTACTGGGAAGAGTCCTACCATGGCATAGTGAATGCTTAGGACCCTTCCAACTATTAGTTTCTCGATTAAAGTTCACAAATACATAGTAATAATATGCAGGTGATCTAATGACACAAGGGTCTTTTATTTACCACATAGGACTCTCTCCGTTCCAGTAATTTGTGAGACTTGCATGACTTCTTCCCTAAATGCATGGTTTTTATACTAGTTTCAATGAAGAACTGCTGTCAAGATTCATGTGAATAGTCCTATGATGTGTGCTGTCATAATTCTTGTCTTCTCAAAGGTAATATAAATATCTGATTGGACAATTGGGTCTTGCATGTACTTCTTAGGACCCTCTGCCTCTTCATTGTAAAAAAAAAAAGAAGCAAACATATTAATCATCAGTAGCCCCTCAGATTTTGGATTGTACTGCAAGGATCCTACATATACTCACAATTCTCAGGCAGATGATAAGCAGGTGGGTCCTACATGTACATGCTAGAACCTGTATGTACTGCCATATGTAGGATCTGGCCATGTATATAGACTAGAACGTTTGGATCACGAAATCAAATTAGTGGGTCCTAGGCTAGGCAGCCTAGCGTTTATTTCTTCTATCTACCAGTGTATTAATATTAGGCTCCTTTATGCCCACTTTTGAAGTAGTATTGTCTGTAATAGCTGGTCCTTACTCACATGATAAACCATACCTAGGCCAAGTGAGTGGAGGTTGTCTGGACACCAGTGACTGTGACGGCTCAGTCAACCACCTCAGGGCTTTAGTCAAATGGATCAGACCCTACCATTTCATTCAATGCTCAGAGTAGTCACATAAACTCCAAGGCCCGAGCGAGGGACTAGAGACACGAGAGCTATAGAGAAGTCAGAGATGAGAGGGACCGTGGATAGCCGACTCCACCCCGAACACCGCCCATTCTTCAGCGTTATACAGGTACAGTATGGAGGGTCCTGACGTCGGGTCCAGGTCAGTTACGCATGTACTATAATACCTGAAAGACCTGATCGTGACTTGTTTATTTTTATCACAAAGTATAACGGTGTTTTCTTGTATGACGACTTTTACCATCTATGCGTACTTCGTTTGGTAATGGTCGTCACGTTGCTTGTTTATCGTGCATGCCTATTGTCCATCCATACCCATAGTGATCTACCATGGTACAAAGTTATTCTATCGAGCAATGGACAAGATCTCAGACCTCAAGTTGGACCACCAAGATGAAGTGGTTGAGCCATGCCTCTATGGTCTACGAGAGCACCCCATCCCTACACCAGGGGTCGATACCGTACTCAGTGAGTGCCAAAGGGAGTGGATGTAGGACAGGTGGGTGTATGTAAAAGAGAGGGAGAGAGAGAGAGAGAGAGAAATGGAGTTACATTCCAAGTGGGTGGTGATTATGTATTGTACTTGCATGCCAGTATCAATTCAATAACAAGGTTTTAAGTGAAATTGTTGACATCTACACGTTTACAATGTAATGAATCAGAGGAGGTAGGACAGGGTCAAAGGTCACCAATCAATTACTAACTAATTAACATTCCAATGCCCTAAAGTTGCTCCTTACAATTAATCTGAGAGCTATTCTCCCTAAATCGATGATGCTAAGTTCAAAAATCACATCTAGATCTGCTGAAAACCTTCACAAAAAGCCAATATTAGCTCTAGAATGTTTGATTAGTAGGCGACCTTTTGACCCTGTCCTACCTCCTCTGGTAATGAATAACTAGCAATACACTAAAGTGCAGGGGCTTCCTCGCTCAGCTCGGGGCGCACATGCACAATTTATGACCATATGACAACGGGACTCTCCCTTGCGGCACGCCCTCTGCGGTTGCCCATGCGAGGTCTACTCTGTATAGAAATTGTTACTGGTCTAGATTCTAAAAATGTTTTGATTGGAAGACACTGGTGATAGAGTTAAGGCTAAGAGTTAGCTAGTGCATAGCCCACAACTTTTTTTGCTACCGCTGGTGAAAGCAAAGGACCAGGCAGGCCCAAGCCAAGAATGGGCGACTATTTTAGACATCACGAAAAGAGTTCAATGGGCGAATGGAGTTCAGCGATGCTGTAGCCATGTGACCACTGTGAAAGTTCCAAAAGCCTGAAATCCATGTTTGATTTCTGTTGCCATCGAAAAGAAACCAGCATCGAGGTTCACCAAGAAAGGCAACAATTTAAGGTCGACGCACGATTTTACTTGGAGTCCAGCACAAGTGTAGACTTGTAGCTGCCGCTCTCTTCATGAAGGTAGTTCACTTAATTTGTTTGACACCCTTGGAGCCAGCGATGGAGCTTAACTTGCTGTAGCAAGCAAGAACAAAGTTTTAGAAGCTCACAAAGAAGTCATACAAACTCAATCAAACCCGGGTATTAGACCTCGCTTCGCTCAGAATTAATAAACGTACCATATATATACCTACATGGCCATCTACAGTGGTCTAAACCTGAGTCAATGAAAGCACCATTGTGCATAACGCTCGGCTCTAGACTATCTTTTCTCATAGGGGTTGGAGCTGCTGTCAACATTGTTGCTGCAGGTGCTTATGCTAGCACTGTGTACTTTAGTATGTTTATAACATGTAGCTAGCTACTAATTGAAAACCATGTCCAAAAAACGTCATCCATGGCATGTGCACGAGGGTTACAGTACTCACTCTGTGTGTGTGTCTGTCCGGCGTTTTCTGGCGCCATAAAACAGTTATACAGCATGGTGAACACGAAAATAAGCTTTTTGCTAAGTTTACTACATTTTCAACTCACGGATTTCTCTAAAAGTACTTCTTTCACGAGTTACGGCTCTTCTCTCTCGTTTTTTTGCGACATTGCGGCCATTTTTATGCAGTGCAGTACAGAGAGCGTGTAGACGTACGCCCCGCCTAGTCTCACAAGCCACACCCTCTAATCACCGCATAATTATTACGCAGCCAGTATCTACATGTAGCCTAGCCTCAAACCAAGGCTCCCGGGTCCCCCTCCGCGCGCAAATTTAAACACGAAAAGTTGAAGGAGGGCCTAGGGGAGAGCCTGGAAGATCTTGGGCGCTGAGCGTTAATAACACCTATAAAGAGGTATGAGCTCACTAGCCAATACTAAAATGTGCTGTACATGTCATGTTCAATACTACAATAATATACAATTTTATTGTGATATGTAATTATGTGCATAACTTCGTAAGCAAAGTGTAAACAGTACTTGTGCATTTAAAAGGTTAATGTGTGGTCACTTATCGCAGTTTGTGTATATGTGATGACTATCCTGTTCAGTTGTTTACAGTGTATGTATGTACAGTTGCAGCTCCTTTGTATAGAGCAGTTGTTTATTTTGTCCTTCCCCTCTGACTAAGTGGTCTTCCAGTGGCTTCATAACAAGGGTTGCCCTCCATTTCATACTGTGGAGTACTGTTGTCAGTACTTGTATCTCTGGCCTGTCTCTTCTTAAACATCCACAGCAGTACAACACTGAGTAGCCCTGTAAACAGGACTGTCAATATGCTCACCAGAACCCATGCAACAACTTCACTCAGAGACAATGATAGTGTATAGTGTTTGATTTCATTTGTGTAATCTGTTGTTCTTCTATTGTTTCATCAGTGTTGCCATCTTGAATTGACATTGTAGTTGTGTTGAACTAAGCTTACAGACAATGTCAATTAGTGAGCCTAATGCTTACCAAATATCCTTGTTGAGATTGTGCTTGTGGGATCTGCTATCAAGTATCAGTAGTATTGATGAACAGTTAGTTTAAGTGCATGGTCCAATAATTGAAACTTACTGTCTCCTGTTGTTGAAGCTTCTGGTGTGGTTGACATGTCTGTGCTCACAAAAGCTGTACTTTAAGTCATAGGGAGTGCAGAATAATTATAGTGATGCACTTACAGATACTTCTTATACTTTCACAAGCGAAGAAAAACTGCTACTATACTTGTACATCCGCACCTTCTTTGTGTTGAAGTTGACACTAATGCTGATATTCCTGTGACCTGCTGGCTCTCCACCTGGTGTGACTGCAGCTACATCTACACGTGGATAGCTTGTAGCTAGTTGGTACATTCCAGACATCAAAGTCATCTGGTACAGCATAGAATCCCAGTCTGGGAAGGCCTCAGTCACTATCACTGTAGTAGTGCAGTGTGATGGTAGTCAAGGAGACTCCACCAGTAATAGTTACTGCTCTGATACTGTTCTTGTCCAAGGTTGGAATCAGTCAGTTCAAGTTGTGGTCCATCACAATGGATGTAATATTCTGAATTGTCCTCTCCTTGAATGTAACCAGCTGGATAGTTCCTACAGTTGGCATTGATAATCTCAGATCTAGTGACAGAGTCATCCCAATAAGCATACTCTGATGGGTACACCTAACATGAAGTGGAGAATACTGTAGAGTAGTTAAATTTGCTTGTTCTCACTGATAATAAACATAATATTATAACATACTTATCCTAGTCCAACTGATCAAAGCGAGGAATATTGAAGCAAACACTAGACAGAACTTTGATTTCATAGTCATTCCTCACATTTGACTTTTCCAGTTGTGCAGAGTACCTTAGCTAAACCATGCACAGAATGTGATCACTATCATGGCTGTTGTTTACTCTGAGTGATTACATGCAGAACAATAAACTTCCTGTTTATATAACACATGGCTGTGTCAACCTCTCTTGCCATCAAAACACTGCTCAGCTATCATAGAGTCAATAAGTATCACACAAAGACAATTTAGTTGATGGTATGAATGTACATGTAATATGCACTAATCACTGTTTGGAAATAAATTCAATGTACTTGCACACATGTTTTTAGTCTATTTTTTTCATTTGTCCCCTCACTGTCACTGTAGTAGTGCAATGTGATGGTAGTCAAGGAGACTGCTGTGGGGAATATGAACAGCATGCAGTTGCTCATCACTCCCAGCACTCCACACATAATAGGTACTGCTCTGGTCCAAGGTCAGAGTCAACAAGTGTAAGGTGGGTACCATCACAGTGAGTGAAGTCTGGTAGGTACACTCCTGCCTGAAGAAGAGCTTTGGATACCTCCTACAGTTGGCACCGGTATTCTCTGCTCTATTGACAGAGGTAAAATTATACGCATACTCTGATGGGTACATGGTAACTCGATCAAACCCGGGTATTAGGCCTCGCTTCGCTCGGAATTAATAAACGTACCACAGACTGAACAGCAACTTTGTAGTCATATCTAACCATAGACTGTTTTAGATTCAGGGAATACTTAGTTGCATTGAAGCTCTGCTGTACGATCGCATTCATGGCTATCGTTTACTCTGGGTAATTCATGAAATATTACCAGTTTACCATGGATTATTGCCAGTGTATGAAGCCAGATGTGTGCACAAATAAATCCCCTGAGGATAAATCATGCCATGATATCAGCAGTGATAATCAGAAAAGACCACATGCAAATGAACCATCAGCTTAGCAGTTCAGTGAACTAGACGAACTTCCTGCATACATGCATGCAATGTTACATGGTTGTAGCTATAGTGTTGGATTACTCTTCGGTTCCTGAGTATTTGTATAATAGCTGGACAATGTGCTTACTTGTAAGTAAAAACTAACATGTAAGTTTTTACAAAAACAGTCGTACTCTAAGATAGTTTAATTTACTTTAAACAATTTATCTGAACCAGAATACAATGTAATAACCTAACTGTTAATCATACCATATTATTTAATTGTTGTCTCTTGATTTAGCAACACCATATGCTTCATTCTGCTCCATCTCCAGTGTTGTGCCCACCTTCTCATCGACAACATCATACACAGTAGCATCTCCACCTCCAGACTCAGGCTTACGATCAGCACTTATAAATCTTGGCTTATAGACACACTGATATATAGAGATATGGACTGCCATGGATATGCCTGCCACTAGGAGAGCTGTGGTGATAACACTGATCACTCCAGTTGTAAGAGTAGTAACCATACAGGAGTTACGTCGATCACAATGGTCTAAATCAGCAGCTACAGTTGCTACAGAGTGAGAGTTATATATTATTATAGCCAGCTATAAAAATGTCACGGAACATGTACATACCGGGATCTAGCGTTGTTAGGTTATCAGTTTGTCTATTATCAGTGGCCTGACTGATGACTGGTCCTGGCATGTACGCAACATAATAGCTAATCATGATGTACAAATGTTACAGTGAGTTTACCTGGTCTTGGTGTAGGATCACAAGGTTCATCACCACCTTTCAGGAAAGTTACCTCACCAAGAAACACATACTTGGACCCGGTTTGTCTAGCTCCAGGGAACTCAAGGTTAATGTAGTGGGTTGGGGATGGTGCATCCACACTAATGTTATATCTCACACAGAATACAAGCAGATGATCGCAGGAGGTGCCAACCAGTTGTGACTCTGTGCTCAAGTTACCAAGTGGTTGGCTATAACCAATTCTATCAGGTCTAAATAAGGAATCAAAATAGATGTCAACCCTTGGTGTAACTGAGTCGATCCCCATGTCTGGACAGTTGAATACAGCCAGCTCCATGCGATCATGGTCCATACTGTCAACTTCAAATGATAATATAATTCTTCCTTTTTCTCCACTCAATGTGAACAACTCTGTCGCCCATGATGATGTTTCATTAGAGCTAATTCCATCAAGAATTGGTATGATGCCATCATTCAGCACACTTGTGCTAGCACAGACAGGAATCCCATTCAATGATTGAGATTCATTTATGCAACTACCATTGTTTTGAGATCCATATATAAGCTCCAATCTAAGCTGAGGAAGGCTATGCCTAGTGATCACACGATTCTCTATTGAGTGAAAATGAAATACAAGTATATATTATACCAGCTGCTTTTGAAGATTACATGCCAGACTCACGTGATTCAACTGACTCAATCAAAGATCCACAGATCAGATGAGCAATGATGGTAAAAGAAGACCACATTGTGATTAGATATAATGAAACATCAAGTTATCTGTTTTCACTCAAGCACTTGAGCCGTAGACAAACCTATATAAATGTATTTCATGGATCATTGACCACCATGTAGAGTCGGACGCGATATCTTCCGGACAACACTACTTACCACGCCTCTTTATACGTAGCAATAAGGCCCACACCTGTCCTAATAGGTGCAGCAATTAAGACTGCTCTTGACGGGGGTGGGAAAATGGGAGCCAAAGAGCCAATTGTGGCTCCACCAGGATTTCTTGTGGCTCTTGGCAACTTATTATACTAAACAGCCAGTATGACAGTGATCTGGACTGGCTAGCTACTAGGGGACCTGCCAGGCCAGAGAATGCACAGTCTAGGATTGTCACTACCTCAAGTATACAAGTCACATGATTGAATTCTAATCAGTGTGTGATCAATCTAAGAATATTAGCTAGTTTATAATAGGAGGGAGATCTTATCAAGTACGCTCTTCTCTCAAAACAGAAGGGATAATATTATCCTGAGTTGAGTAAATTTGCAGTCCCCATAAATGCTTCATGTGAAAGAGTGTTTTCTATAAGCAATATTTAACAAAATGATGTTTTTATGGGGGGTGGGGGGGTGGTGATCGCCGGTGCTGTGTATGGGCATTGGCTCTACAGTAGAATGTTCCTTCACAACTTTGGCTCTGTGTTTCAGTTTGCTTGCCCACCCCTGTCTTGACTGGGTACCATTGGCATACTACAGCCGAAAATATCAGTGTCCGTAAAACATCAAAGGTCGGTCAACATCCTCAATGATCGGACGGCACTCTGCAGCATCCACAAGACCGATTTCGATCAAACTCACAGTACAAGTAGCCCATACTGTTGCGAACGCCAGCCGTAAGTTTCGAACCTCGCCCCCTTAGCTTCGTAGCAGGAGACATGCAAAGCTATTATTTACAGCACCAGGAGCAATTTTTGCTACAAAAGTCCCTTAGATTACGAAGCTGTCTTTCACCACTGCTTCAAGCAGAGGGCGTTCGGAATAGAGCTGAGTATTTTGCTATGATGGCCGTATCGACTGGATTTTTCCGAAATCAGATGGTCTTTGTCCATCATTGATGTTTTTCGGTCTGTGCTTATTTCTAGCTATAACAGACAAACAAATCTAACGTTCTAATTCCCGACCTAGTAGCTATAAGTTGACGGTGGTGATTACGATGGTGATGATAACAATGGTGCTGGAATGGGCGTGGCTAGTGCCTTGCAACCCGAGATGAGATATGGCGTCCGAATAAGCCTGGTGTCCGAGAAGTGATAATTTACTCATCACTTCCTATTATTTTATGACATAGTTTTTATTTTATATATATAGTGGGCCATAGTACGGTACCAGGGTTGTGCATAGTGGCGGATTTAGGGTGGCGGTTTCTGGGGTTCCTGGGGTTCCATGGAACCCCCCTTTGGGCTGGACCTAGTACTAAGAAGTACTGATGATAGGCTATTAAATGGAACCCCCCTCTCTTGCTAGTCTCGCGGGCCACACCCCCAATCGCGAGGGGAAAGGGGGTCTGGTAACTTCGCGTACAACGACTTGTGCCGCGCGCCAGGATTCTGGCGCGACCAATCACCTGCGAGGTTTTGAAATGCGCGGTGTTACCAGTAGCAACGCGAGGTATTAATGAGGCGTCATTTTACGCGACCGAGAATATTAATAGCTAATCGCGAAAGGATCGATTGACATGCTAAAAGCGAAAAGCGAGATGGCCGAGGCCGGCTCGCAGAGAGATGCAGACGATAGTGTCGACCGGCTGATAACGGAAGCCGCCTCATTGTATGGCTATGCCAACCTTAAGGATTGGGGGTGTGGCCCGTGAGACTACTCTCTTGCTAAAGGACTAAGAAAACTGTTACTGTAGCTCACCTTAGCATGCCTTAGCAGAAGTTTCGATCAAAAACAGATCGATTGACAGGTAGGGCAAGTAATCTCTCTCTAAAACGATCGAAAATGGGCGTGGTTTTGAGCAAAGTGGGTGTGGCTTCTAAAATTCCACGTGCGCTTCGCGCGTAATATAATACTGTAACAGAACCCCCCTTCAAGAAATCCTGCATCCGCGACTGGTGCATGTACAATATTATGTATTTGAAAGTTTATCTAGATCTTCTACAATCAATCCTTATCATATGATGATTCACCCAAACATGGAATCAACGTATTATTGGCGTGACTGAGTATAGCATAGTTAGGGTTAGGCTGGTGATGCAATACATCCAGCGCTGGGGAGGGAGTGGTCTGGTCCACGAGACTAAGTTAGGGTCCGCATGGTGAAAATTTGGTCTTTGAATTTTGGATATTCAACTCTTGCCACAAGTTAGGCTCTATTAGTGTATCGCAAACGCACCCCCCCCCGCCACCGTCTCTCCTTTCGCGGTGAACCTAGTCTCGTGCCCAGACCCCACCTCCAAAGAGGAAAAGGGTCTGGTGAACTTGGGCCGAATCCTTGGGCCTGCGCTGAGGAATTTTCACGCGCCAATCAGATCACTGCTCTGGCACTGTCATGTGACTAGCTTACCGCAGGAATGTAACATCGTCATACTTGCTGTACACACCAAATCGCACATGCTGACCAATCAGATCCTAGCTTTGCTTAAACGCTAATCGCCTGTGCGGCCATACAGACCAATCAGATCCTAGCTTTGCATGGCCGGGTCAGCGCGCGCCGTAGAACGAGAACCGAGGATTCGGCCTAAGTACACCAGACCCTTTTCCTCGCGCGAGAGGTAGGGTCTGGGAACGAGACTACGGTGAACCCTGCACTCGGAAATTTTCGTCGTTAAGGGGTTAATATTTGAATTTTGCGCATGCGCAGTATAGTCTTCCGATCGAGGGCGCCTCTTCCTCTTCGGACGTCCAAGCGAGTTTATCTGCTTCATCACCAGGCGCTAGAAAGACTCAATAGTGCATTCAAAGGTAAGCAAGTGTGCAAAATAAAGCGTGAGTAGTGATAATTTAATACTAATTTAGATAAATCGCTGTGGATGGCTCTTCCTTTGCCATAGTAGTAAAACTGACATGAGTACAGTACTAAATCGTGTCATGATAAGGTTTGAATAGAGTAATGGATTACAGTACATGCATGTGATTCACCCCAATGCATGTGATTCACCCCAATGCATGTGGAACATGATATCCCATTACATTATGGTTGTGTGTGCATAATTACATTATGGCACTGGTTTACATTCAAATGTTGTGCCGGGCTCGTGTACTGCACAATAGTTTTTGTTTTGTTGTATATATCGCCGATAAGAACATATGAGAGTCTAAACATAATCCCTTGAGATTTCCCCATATTATAGTGCAATGTCATGTGTATACACCTGTGCTAGCTACCAACGGTATATTATTCCCCTTAAGTTAAGTAATCAAGGTAAATACGTACACAAACAAGAGTAGTAGGGATATAAATAACAGACAACATGCATCCCTACATGCTTTTCATAGAAACACAGTTAGCTACTTTAAAAATAAAATTTAGGGATGCATTTTGTTTGTCCCTACTACTCTTGTTTGTGTACTTTTTTGCCCTGCCATCCCTACTTAGTTGCTCAATTTCAATTGCTTTTTATACTTGTAATATTATTATTCCCCTCAAGTTAAGTAATCAAGGTCAACAAAATCCAGATCAGAGCACTACATAAATGACTTTGGCCTAGCTACTACATTGTTGACCAGATGTAGCTACTATGATGCTTGTTGCTATATATAGTAATATCATACTTTAAGGAGGTTTGAAGCGATTAGCTATGCCAGCATAATTTCTGGAATAATAGGACGTTTCTGGAATCAGGCATTATGCGAGAATAGCTAATAGCTACCTGTTTTATGGCATTTCTAAATAACGCCTACTAACTATATGTGACAGTACTTAGCTACTAGTGCTTGCTGTGACTATTATACTAGTACTATGAGCAGGGTTGACACCAGGACTATGTTGAGGTATCACTCATGTCACAGTTTAATAAGTGTTGACAGTCCCTTTTATGTAATACTAATCTGTGCAGTGTTGTGGAATTTTGGCATTCTTGAAAGAATAGCTAAGGCCATGCCAATTTAATTCTTTGTTCAACGGACCCGACCGACCCTATATTTTGCTGATACTAAAAAAAAAAATTTAATTAAGGAAAAGGTCAAAGTTCAAACACAATGTTGATAGCCATGTGATTTCTTTTGTAGAACACTAGATTTGTACGTAACTCCTCTGGCCAAATGATTTGAGATACTCGGCTACTGGTTCAGTTTTGCTTGTACCAAAGCTAATGTTTTAGTGAAGACATCAACTTTCTATATCAGAGCAGGAAGCAATAATAGGAAGTGACATCACCTTTAATTTATTTTCTTTCCTACCTACCGACCCTACTTCATTCCCCTGGTGTTCCGTTGAACAAGAAATTAATTTGGCGTGGCCTAATCGGAAAACTTTTCAGGAAGTGCGGAATAGAACTTTCGGCAAAATTTTGGGCACAATTGCCTCAAGTATAACTTTAAGTGGACCATAATAATCATTCATAATTACATAACAGTAGGAAATCACTTGTAAAAAAAAATTTGGTGCATCATGTAAACAAGTAGATCTGTTCTTTACTGAAGCTAATCTACACAATCAGATTTATTTATAGTGAGAAAGAAATCAAGATGCAGCAGAATCAGCTTGAGCTCCAATCCACTGAGGAATATATGGAGGAATCAGATTGTATTCATGTTGCTTGAATGCAGTGCTTTCCCCATGATCAATATAGTGGTTGACAATTGTAGGCAGCTAGCTACATGATTACATTTATGGGCACATTTTTGTTTACAAAAATCCCATGATCATATAGTTTGTTTATAATCACAGTATACTTTCACTGTGGGCTTATCTAAACATCAGTATTAATATTTCAGTGATAATAGTTATTGCCACCAATGGCACCATGCATGCATGAACCACTGTGCACATGTAGACTACATGACATTGTGCAATCATACAATAAGTTGATTCTAGCTCAAGCAAAACAACAAACTGATGCTTCATGTCAACTTACTAATCATAGGATCATGATGGTATAGTGCCATGAGTTGTTTGGTCCCTGATACAGGTAGCTACTCCCACTGGAATGGTTCCTGACTTTCTCCAAGGATATGGTAGTTCCCCGGGAGGGGCTGGATAGGTGGTATCGATGTCATGATAAAGTAACTATTTTCTTAGCTAAGTGCTGAGTTAAGCCCCGTTTACACGTACAAGCTGGCTTAGACTAAACCGCTTTGGAAAGCGCTTTAATCGCGTTTACACGTAGGGCGTTAATCCAGCTTACGTAAGCGCCTTAAGCCAGCTTAAAGCGTTTACACGTGGACAGTTTGTATAGCAGCATATCCTAAACCGGTTTCAAACCGGTTTCAAACCACCTCCCAGATGTGGTTTACAAACCGGTTTAGATAGCGATTTGTAAAGCGGTTTAGCGCGTTTACACGAAGCCAGCTTAAGTTAAGCTGGCTTCCAAAGCGGTTTAAAGGCCTAGTGTAAACGGGGCTATAGTATAGTACATAACACACCTTTCCCCATCCAATTGGTGACAACCATCATAAGAAGTGTTGAAAGTAGTCCATCATTAGCTCGTTTACAGGCTGCCGAAGTGAGCGATAACTATTTGGAATATGTGTCAACACTCTTAGCTTATTCAGGTTCTATCTACAATAGAATAAGCATCCATCACTTGCTGTGTTATTATTGACTTTTCAGTAGAGTGCTGGGGTGCAGTGTATAGGAGTGCATTGTCAATGGTCTTTGTTGTACTCTCATGCCACCTAGCTTTGCTTGAACTGCTTGGGCACTAATCAGTGGCTGCATGTGTCCACTAGTTTTTTCACTGGTGATAATAATTCACATGCACTTGCCCCAAGACATGATATGAAAATTTTGCTCATAGTGATATAATTATGTGATAATAACAATTTTAGAATATTAATTTTATAATATATGCAGAAATGATTATCAATTATTATGAAAACACAAGTTTCTAATAGTTACACTGCATGAGGCTTACCCCACAATCCCAACGTTTAAAATTCCATATATGCTGTATCATTATCATTATACTAAAATTATAGTTGTCCGTCTGTGTGTCTGTCTGTCCGTCAGTAATGCACCTATCAATGTATTGCCCCACCCACCCCCCTGTGGGCAAACGTTGGGAATAGGTGGGGATTTGCGAACATTCGAGGATATTGCCTCACCCCTGGGGCAGGTTACGAAGGTGAAACTCCACCTAATCCCGTCCTATTGTATATGGGGATACGTAGGATTTGCTTCACAGTAGCTACTCTCACGACAGTCAGGTAAGACTAGCGGGTGAAATCCCGTCATTAGGGGCACATTTTTTGGGTGAATCCCTACTTAATCCCCGTCATACGCCCGCAGGGGGGTAGGTGGGGCTATACTTTGATAGGTGCTTAACGGGAGGACACCGGAAACGATTTGACCTCGAGAGATAAGGGGCTGGATCTCTGGTTGTAGCGTGTTTGGCGCTAGAACTAGGCCGTCCCTGTGAGCACCAGCCAAGGTACGAGCTGCTAGCACAAACACTAGCTTCTGAAGGGACCATGCAAATCTCAGGGCAACACTGGACACTTACATGTAGTAGCTCGCAGTGTGGCTACTTAGCTTGATTTGTGAGATGTCGTCAGAGTTATCGTCACGAAGGTAGTAGATTCTGGATTTGGCTTCTTGCCTTCGCAAACCTTGGGAGAGAGTTGGCGAGCGAGCTAACGAGTTTCTTGGACAGCTGATTGACTCATAATAGGATGTCATAAATGCGCATGCTCAAAATTAATGGTATATTCTGGAACCCAGGTAAAGGGCGGTCCTGGCTGCCATGTTGACCTGTACTTTTGAATATCCTACATGCAATTATTGTGTAATTACTACAAATAGGGTGTTTGACATACAAAGATACGATACTCGGATATAGCAGGGGGCGAGTGAAGCGAGCCTCCCTGCTTGTAAATGTACATGCACATGTCCGACATTTTCATCTGTCTTACTTCGATCATTTGTCCCCTCCCCCTCTGACTCCTTCATAGACTGCATGTGTCCATTTAGTGTCCAAGCTTTGCTTGAACTGCTTGGACACTAATCAGCAGTTACATGTGTCCATCAGTTTTCCACTGTTGATAGTAATTCACACTTGTCCTAAGACATTGTGCTCATAGTTATAACATAATAATAATAGTAGCTATTATGTCAGAAGATTAATTTTATAATTTGTGGCGTATATGGAAATAGTTATCGACTACAAAAATGGGGTTCACACTTAAATTTCTAATAGATACACTGCATGAGGCTCACCTCACAATCCCAACGTTTAAAATTCCATGTAATTTGTATAAAATTAATGTACTTCCACATATCCGATATTTTTCGTCTTCATTTTGAAATTCCCCCTCCCCCTCTGACTGTTGTGTAGAGGTGTGTGTCAGTGGCCTGTTTGACTGCGGTGACATCAAATCAAGGGTTAATTGATCTCCATTGCATATTTGCTCTCTGAGTCTGCCTTCCGTAGCTCTCTCCTGTCTCTTTTTGTAGAGCCACAGCACAATCATATTGACACTGAGGACCCCTGTAACCAGTGGCGTAGCTGATATGATTAATATGGGGGTGCCCTCCATAGGCTCTCTGTATCCGGTAGCTGGCCTCATCAGTGTACTACTGAACTGAACTAGTCACAGTATAGCTACAACCCAAGCAGAATCAATGTTAGCTACCAAAATATAGCCTTCTGTGCTCGAGACAGGTTTCTGTGGATAACTTGCAAGTTAGGCACCGTCAGAACATGCATAACAGCATTCCATTAGTACACTTTCATTGACTTTGACGTTAAATTTCTAAATAATACTCACTCACGACCACTGCTGCAATATTGTTTTCAGTAGCTATTTAGAGAGGGGGTGCCTCGAGGTAAGTTGGGGGTGCCAGGGTACCCTAGGACCCACCCCAGCTACGTCACTGCTGTAAACAGGACTGTCAATATGCTCACTAGAGTCCACGCAACCATTTCACTCAGAGACATTATGCTGCACTGTAGTTGTCCTATAGTCCGTTGTTCCTCTGCTATTTTTTCAGTGGTGCTCTCTTGAATTGACATTGTAGCTACATGTATAGTTATCATATTAACAAACAAGTGGGCCAAATGAGACTATACGTACCGAATGCTTTTGTGGTTACTGTGCTGGTATGATTAGCTATTGAAAGTTATTATAATGATCAGCAGTTTAAGTAATTGCAATTCTTACTATTTTTTATTGAACAGGCTTCTGGTGTTGTTGACATGGTAGTGATTCCAGTTGCTATTCATGAAAGCAATCTCATATCATAGGGAGTGCAAAATAATAATATTATGATAATGCCCATGCTACATGTACTTGTAACTTTACAAATGAAGAACTCCATTTCACTAACTGCAAACAATATAAAACTACCGCTGAATTTATACATCAACACTTTTCTTGTGTTGAAGTTGACATTGATGCTGATATTCTTGTGACCTGCTGGCTCTCCATCTGGTGGAAATGCAGTAACATCTACATGTGGGGTGCTTGTAGATGGTGCATCCCAGATGTTAAAGTCATCTGGTATAGCATAGAATCTCAGTCTGGGATGGCCTCTGTCACTATCACTGTAGTAGTGCAGTGTGATAGTAGTCAAGGAGTCTCCTATGGGGAATATATGAATAGCAATTGAGCTTTTTTTCCCCAGCAATCCACACATAATAGTCAACGGGCCGGTATTGCTCCGTTCCAACGTCAGAGGCAGTTAATATACATGTGGCACCATCACAGTGAGTGTATTGGTCTGTGTATACTCCTAGTGGTGCCAGAAGACCACTTTGATACCTCATACAGTTGGCACTAGATGCCTCAGCTCTATCGACAGAGTCATCCCTGTATGCGTACTCTGATGGGTACACCTGACACGAACTGGAAGATGCTGTG
The DNA here is from genome assembly GCA_964291365.2 of Stappiaceae bacterium. Taxonomy (GTDB): domain Bacteria; phylum Pseudomonadota; class Alphaproteobacteria; order Rhizobiales; family Stappiaceae; genus JBDWFY01. The sequence continues at coordinate 377,609 of OZ220035.1, read as the reverse complement.
AAATTAACTTGAACACATTTCATAGAAATTGTGTAATGTACTTATCCTAGTCCAACTGACAAATACTATAGAAAGTGTTAGACAGAGCAGCAACTTCATTGTCACGCCACACCATAGACTGTTCCAGTAAGTGAGTTTCGTGGAATACTTAGCTATAAATCATGCACAGAGTGTGAATATCAACCCTTGGCGCATGCGCTGTAGGGTTACAGTAGTTTAATGTGCCTAATACCTAGGCAACTGTGCCAAGGGTTTTGCACAATAGTGCTTCATTTTCTGGGTGATTAAAGAACAAAAAATTATCACCCTGTGTAGTGTATGCATGATTGTCTCTCACCATCAAAAACACTGCTATGCTTTCATAGTGTCAATCAATGATACACAAGGGATAAATGTAACTATTAGTTAATGCTATAAATGTAGCAATGTAAGCACTAGTCACTGTTTGTATAACCATAGATACTTTAGACTATGCACACGTAGTCTAAAGTATCTATGGTATAACATATATATATAGTTCAGTGAATGTACTTGCAAATGTCATGCATGTTTATTGTCCGTCTTCTTTTTATTTGTGTGCTTCCCCTCTGACTGCTTCATAGACGAGTGTGTCAGTGGTCTGTTTGACTGCAGTGACTTCGTAGCAAGGGTTGTTCTCCATTTTATACCTTGGAGTACTGTTGTCAGTACTTGTATCTCTGGCCTGTCTCTTCTTAAACATCCACAGCAGTACAACACTGAGTAGCCCTGTAAACAGGACTGTCAATATAATCATCAGAACTCACGCAACAGCTTCACTGGTAGATACTGATGAAGCACATGTAGATATTTCACTTATTCTTGACATAATTTCTCTTGTTGCTGACGTTTGAGTTATAGCTTCAGTGTGTCTGTCTTCAATTGTTGAAACTGTGATAGATTAGAATAATGATTAGCAATCTTGCATTTTAAGTGGCTTGCCTGGTAATATTTTTGATGTTGTACTACTGTGAGGTAGACAATTTTTAAACGTTTTTACCATACTGCAGCTACCTCTTAAAGTTAGGCACAAAAGTCATTATTCTGGAACTTTGCTCAATATTTAGTGGTTTTGTGCCCAGACCGCACAAATAGTTATTCACCTTTTTATCTGTGCATAATAAGGTAGATGCCCCTATTATGAGTCAGCCTGTATAATGGGTCATCCATACTAATTATATTTTCTGTCGTTTGAGCGCAGTGAATTAGAAGGAAAATATTCTCTCATCGTTTCTGTGTGTGCATGCATGCTTTGTGTCTAGGGGATGTCGTTTGTATGTTGCATGTGGAGACACTATGTTGTTGCATTCATGGGCGGTTTAGTCCAGTCCTGCTGGGTGTTTCTAGTGGATATTCTGAGTAGTAGTCATTCTCTCGGCAACTTTGACACGCAGTGCAGAGCAATTTTCCAAAGGTATGTAAATTTACACATTAATCATGTCCAAGAATATATACTGTCCCCTGACTGTTTGTTTTGAGTCACACACACAGCTGCAGCTCATGGAGCCTGTCAGGAAAGCATGGCGATCACAGGTCTACCTGGACGGCGCCCAGCAGTGGCACTCTTGTGGATAATATTAGAACTTTTTTTTTTTCGGGGATGCTGTAATTATTTATTTTTCCGGGCTTTTCCTCTCTCACAGTTTTTCCTTAAATCTAAAGTTTTTTGTGTGTGAGAGGTTTTTTCCCTTGGGTATAGTTGGCCGCATACCCTAAAACGGTACAGTCCGGCACATGTTTTATGTTTTCATTGGCCCATCCCTCCTTTTTCTAGCTAAATGCATAACAATGTATTTTGTATGTTAGTATTGTATTATTAGTGTTATGTTGTGAACCAGTTTTCTGCACTCTCTGTCGCCCGATACCCAATTATTCTGATTGAGGAATACTGTTGTCGTGTTGCATGGGGGACATGCATGTAGTGGGATTAGATGAGAGCAAATGTGCATGGAAGTATCCAATTATTGGGTCAATGTATTGTACCTAATGAGATCTATCATTTGATAAATTGTATCCACTACCTACTGTATTTTAAGTAACTTCATGCTTATTTTGTACTGAAAGAAGATTTTTTCAATTTTGATGTACCATCCAATTAACAAAATGGTTCCTTTCTGGCATATCTAGGTGCTCTAAGTTTGTGTCTACACCTATGCCATACTTCAAGAATGGCTGCTATGGACATCTCATGAGTTAAAAAAGCTTCATGGCGGCTGTTTTTATTCCAGTGAAGGCAGTGACTCATAATATACAAGCATGCAGGCGACCATAATACATTCAGTAATAGTGCTGACAAAATAATTTTTTAAAATATCATACCTTTACTGTTTGAGATCTCATTCGTAACCTATGCAGTAGACACCTTGGGAAGTCCTCAAAAAATTGAACTACAAAAATAACTCCCAACTTAACTATAGTTAATGTATCACTTGCTTAAGTGACTCATAATTGGGACATTTACCTTACATGTGACGACCTTTGCCGGAAATTACTAGGAACTTTTTCCATATTATTCGTTAATGGTGTAGAATAATTAGAAGCACTGAATTTTTAGAACTATGTACAGTAGCTAGCATAATATACTTTCTGTGAGAACAATAGCTGTTGTTGTTCCTACAGTAGAACTTGTGGTAGTGCCTGTGTTAATGGTGGCTATAGTCTCAAGACATTGAATGATCATACATGCATGTAAGGTAACTTTAATACTGGTACAATGAAAGAATTCTACCTCACTCAGTGCAAAATCATAGCTGCTGCTAAATTTGTACATTAATACTTTCGTAGTGTTGAACATAGTTAGCTACTGTATCGATATTGATAGATACTTCTGTGACCTGCTGGCTCTCCACCTGGTGGGACTGTGGCAACATCTGCACGTGGATAGCTTGTAGATGGTGCATTCCAGATATCAAAGTCATCTGGTACAGCATAGAATCTCAGTCTGGGAAGGCTTCTGTTACTGTCACTGTAGTAGTGTGGTGTGATGGTAGTCAAGGAGACTGTTACGGGGAATATGAACAGCAATTGTCCATCACTCCCAGCACTCCACCAATAATATTCACTATGCTGAAACTGCTCCTGTCCTAGGTTAGAGTCAATTAACTGAAGTTGATTACTATCACAGTGGATGTATTCATCTGTTAACACTCCTTCCTGAAGACCAGTTGCATATATCCTATACAGTTGACACTAGCTTTCTCAGCTCTGTTAATAGAGTCATCTTGATAGGCATACTCTGATGGGTACACCTGACATGAACTGGAGGATACTGTAGAGTAATAAGGTAGTTAGGCTTAACCTTGCTTTATCTCACTATATAACATACTTATCCTGAGCAAAGCAACAAATACAACAGAAGTTGCTAGACAGAATAGCAACTTTATAGTCATGTCTCACCATAAACTGTTTTAGTTTCAGGGAATACTTAGTTGCAATGAAGCTGTATGATTGCTGTCATTAGGAAGAGGATGCAACACGCAGCAGTAGTGAAAACATCTCTTTCCGGATTTGACGTCACCGTGTGGTTGCAACACCTTGTACCAGTACCACAGATGTGTAGTGATAGGCCATGCTTCTCAGCTGTGACATCAAATCCAGAAAGAGATGTTTTCAATACTTCTGTGTGTGTGCATACTCTTCCTAATGCACTCTTGTCGCTATCGTGGCTATTATTTACTCTGGGTGATTCATGAAGGATAACTAATAACTATTACCAGTTTGTGTAACACATGATTATACCAACTTCCCTGTCCATAAAATCACTGCTGTGCTATCATACAGTCAACATTACTAAAACTATAGTGTAACTATTAGTTGTTGCTATGACTGTACTGTAATGTGTACACAAGTCATTGTTTATAAAATCTGGAGCATATAGTAAAATAAATGAATGCTCTTGCACATGCACACAACACTTTTAGTCCATTTTCCTTCACTTGTCCCCTCTCCCTCTGACTGCTTCATAGAAGTGTGTGTCAGTGGTCTGTTTGACTGCAGTGGCTTCATAACAAGGATTGCCCTCCATTTCATACTTTGGAGTACTGTTGTCAGTGCTTGTATCTCTGGCCTGTCTCTTCTTAAACATCCACAGCAGTACAACACTGAGTAGCCCTGTAAACAGGACTGTCAATATGCTCATCAGAACCCACGCAACAACTTCACTCAGAGCCACTGGTAGTTTGGTGCTTGACTTTATTTGTGTAATTTGTCTTTCTTCTGTTGTTTCTTCAGTGTTGCTTTCTTAAAGTGGCAATGTAGCTTTGTTGAATTAGACTAATAATTAACAAACAAGTGGGCCCTCTTACCGAATGCCGTAGTTGAATTTGTTTTGCTGGCATGATCTGGAAACTTACTGTCTCCTATAGAAGAAGCTTCTGGTGTAGTAGACATTGTAGTGCTCACAGAAGTTGTACATTTAGCTGTCTCAAGTCATACAGGGAGTGCAGAATATAGTAATGCACTTATGGATACTTACTTGTACCTTCACAAGTGAAGAACTCCACTTCACTCACTGCAAACTGGAAACTGCTACTATACTTGTACAGCAGCACTCTACTTGTGTTGAAGTTGACATTGATGCTGACATTCCTGCGACCTACTGGCTCTCCACCTAAATGGACTGAAGCAACATCTATATGTAGATAGCTTGTAGCTGCTGCATCCCAGACATTAAAGTCATCTGGTACAGCATAGAATCTCAGTCTGGGAAGGCCTCGGATACTATCACTGTAGTAGTACAGTATGATGGTAGTCAAGGAGACTCTTGTTGGGAATATGAACAACAGTAGCCCATCTCTCCCAGCAGGCCACCAGTAATAAGCATAACTATTGTACTGCTCTGATCCAATATTATAATCAGTCAGTATATGTTGTGTCCCATCACAATGGATGAAGTTTTCTGAATGCACTCCTCCTTGGACGTTATGTGATTGGTAACTCCTGCAGTTGGCACTAGGATTCTCGGCTCTGTTGACGAAATCGTGATCATAGGCATACTCTGATGGGTACACCGGACAAGAAGTAGAAGATGCTACGTTGTAATGGAAATTTAAAGTTCGATACTTGATCTGATTGATGCAGATAACATACTTGCTCTTGTCCATCTGAGCAGACTGGAGAGTATCATACATGTACAAAGTACTTGGTAGGAAAGCGATTTCATCCTTGGTTCTCAGTCAATGCAAACAATTTTCAGAGTACTCTTCTATTCAGTAAGTTTTGCCCTCAAGGGTGTGGTTATTGTTTACTCTGGGTGATTACAGAATAACAGCAGCCAGTTTATTTGTCTCGTGGCTTTATCTACCTCCCACCCATTGAAAACATTGCTGTACTATCATGACTGTTTTCAATAGTATGAAACTGATAATGTGTTGATACTGCCAAGCTGAGGCTCACCCCACAATATCAGCAACTTTTACCAATCAAAAACATACACAATGGTAAATCAATTATAATATTATGATCTGCACATAATATTATTATTGTTTTTTCAGTCTTCCTTCACTTGGCCCCTCCCCCTCTGACTGCTTCATAGAGGTGCGTGTCAGTGATCTGTTTGACTGCAGTGGCTTCATAACAAGGGCTGCCCTCCATTTCATACTTTGGAGTACTGTTGTCAGTACTTGTATCTCTGGGCTGTCTCTTCTTAAACATCCACAGCAGTACAACACTGAGTAGCCCTGTAAACAGAACTGTCGATATGCTCACCAGAACCCATGCAACAACTTCACTGACAGATACTGGTGGATCACGTCATAGATAATATACTATTAGTCTACGTAACAGGGATTGGAAACAGCTCACATGAGCAATACATACGTAGTCTATAATATCTATGATCACATGTAGCTATTTTATTTATTCTTGACATTTCATTTGTTTTAAATGCTTGAGTTGTAGCTTCAGTGTGTCTGACTTCATTTGTTGAAACTGTGATGGATTAGAACTAATGATTAACAAGCTTAAGCCCTCTTTACAGAATCTGATACAAGCTGGCTTAGACCAAGCCGCTTTGGAAAACACTTTAATTGCACTAACACATAGAGCATTAATCCAGCTTGGTATATGTTACTATGGTAACAGCATCTAATGTCACTAAGACCTTTCTCTAGTAGAGCATCCATAATCAAATCATGTTCACAAACTACAAAGAATAGAGCTACCCTAGCCCACAACAATTTAATCAGTGTACAGTGCCTGTATTGGTTCACAGCTACTGGTACCATAGTAACCGTGAATACCAAGTACCTTAGATGATTTCCATCCAAGAAGCTATAACTGTGCCTTTAATTGGCACAGTTAGAGCTTGATGGAAATCACCTAAGGTACATATTCACTTAAAGCGTTTATACATGGACAGTTTGTATAGCTGCATATCCTAAACAGGTTTGAAACCAGTTTGAAACCACCTCCCAGACATGGTTTACTAACCGGTTTAGATAGAAATTTGTAAATCGGTTTAACACGTTTCCACAAAGCCAGCTTAAGCTAAGCTGGCTTCCAAAGCAGTTTAAATGCCTAAACAGAGTTACATGTACATATTTTAAGTATGATTATTCAACGCCTTGAGACTATAGCCATCATTAGCCCAGGCACTACCACAAGTTCTACTGTAGGAACAATAACAGCTATTGCCATCACAGAAAGTATACTAGCTCTAAAAATTTGGCACCTCTACACCGCTAATGAATAATAATCACTATGAAAAATTATTCCTAATTTCTGGTAAAATTAATGTCGTCACACGTATAATGCACACTGTCAGATTGAAAAGGCAAATAGCTATTTGTGGGTCTGGGCATGAAATTACTAAATATTGGGCAAAACTACATTATTTTGTGCCAAATTATTATGGTATTCACAAAACATTTTAAAATTGTCTACCTCACCTTGACAGGCAATAGTACAACATCAAAAATATTGCCAGGCAAGCCACATGCATGTAAGGTAACTTACTGATACAGTGAAAGAATTCTACCTCACTCAGTGCAAAATCGTAGCTGCTGCTAAACTTATACATTAATACTTTCGTAGTGTTGAATATGGTATCAATACTGATACTTCTTTGACCTGCTGGCTCTCCACCTGCAGCAATATTTACATGTGGGTAGTTTATACTTGGTGCATTCCAGACATCAAAGTGATCTGGTACAGCATAGAACCTCAGTCTGGGAAGGCCTCTGATATTATCACTGTAGTAGTACAGTGTGATGGCAGTCAAGGAGAGTCTTGTGGGGAATAAGAACAGAAATTTTGCATCTCTCCCAGCAGTCCAGTGATAATAGTCTGTGTACTGATACTGCTCATGTCCAAGGATAGAGTCATTCAGTTTAAGTGTAACAAACAGGAAACATTGCTTAACTGATTACTTCCTTTATTACATCATTGTGTGTATAAATGGTGTGTGCATATGTCTGTTGTTCAGTCTTACAGAGTTCTCCCTTGTCTAATACCTACAACTGCTGAGAGAGAGCGCAGGCAAGGGCAAGGCGCTACACTTGGGGGCCCGTTCGGGGTCCTGCGACCTCTCACGGATGCGAGTGAGTCTGCCAATTAGGACTGTCAGTGCATCCAGGACTGGCGTGGCATTACATAAGTTGATTACCATCACAGTGGGTGTATTCATTTGGGAGCACTCCTGGTAGTACCAAAAGATCATTGGGATATCTCCTACAGTTGGCACTTTGACTCTCAGAACTGTTGACAGAGTCATCCCAATAGGCATACTCTGATGGGTACACTTGACATGAACTCATTGCTATTTAACAGAGAAAAGCAAAGAGCACTATAGAGAGTGCTAGAGAGAACAGCAACTTCATAGTTAGGGTCCACAAGGTGAAAACTTAACCTCCGAATTTCGAACAAATTACAGCTGGCACTTCAAGAGCTCATCGTTGCTTAATCAACTGCACCCCCAACCCCCTCCAGAGCTCTTTTGGCGCATGGCGGAGAACTGCACGAGCTGCACGATTTTGCCGCTCGATCGAACATTGAAGTGGGCGTGGTCGGGCGTGACGCGACAAAGTTTTGTTCTACTTAAGCGCGCATCTAGCCTATAGGTGTTGGCACTTCGTGAGCACCCCTGTGGACCAGCAAAGGGCTTCGTTTCTGGAGCTGGGAGGCCTCTTTTATCCGTAGGTGAGTGAAAAATGGTGAGATCCGAGGGGAATAGTCGGGTATTGCGGTTAAAATGGTGTTGCATAGCGATCCCTACCACTTGCGTTTTGTGGGGCATGGTCCACATATTGCATGCAGCAAATGACGAGAGATTCTGTGAATCCTTGCCATCTGGCTGGGATCACTGTAGTTTCATCTATTGAGCGTGTACACATATAAGATGACATTACCCACTTATTTTGGAGTGTAGGAGGTCAAATATGGCGACACGGACCTACCAACAGCTCATTCAGATGTTGAGCAAGGCAGATTGAAGTGAGGCTGGTGATGGTGCAGCATCTGTGGCTGAGCTCCTCGCTGCCAAGTTTTCTTGGCGTTCCCTCACATCTGAGTATAGGAAGACTTGGATTGTTTTTTGGAGACTGTGAGGAGAATTGCTGGCCCCATTAAGCACCAGTGGCAGATTAGATCCGTTCACCGGTGTTACTCGAAATGTCGGTAGACTCCCAAAATCATCGCCAGCCTCACTTTCTGCCTTGCTCAACATCTGAATGAGCTGTTGGTAGGTTAGTGCTTCCATGTTTGACCCCCTACACTATGGAATAAGTGGGTAATGTCACCTTGTATGTGTAAGCTTATACTAGCGATGTTCAACCTGTAAAAATCTATGGGTGGTTCAGAATTGTTTAGCCTTCACATACCCTTTGTACATCCGGTAGTCGTAAGGAATCCACTAGAAAGTGTGTTTGTTGTAAAGTATTCACAGTGAGAGCTCAGAAAGCAATTTTCCTGCTTTGTAATGTTGTTGGAAGCCATACATGTGGAGCTGTGGTTTACTTATGTAGTTGTAGTGAATGTGCATGTCATCCTGATTAAGTTGGTGAAAGTTGCGTTTCAATATCTTATTCCAAACAAAAGTTAAAGACAAACCTTGTAATCAACCATAGCTATTGGCTATAAGCACATACACTGTAGGCTCACGGTGCTATATTTTGTATTGAAATTTCCGTGACAAAGTTTCTAGACTTCAATGCAAACTTATAATCATAACTTCACTCAGGAACAAGATATGAAGATGAAAGTTTCACTAAAATGATCAGCAGAAATTTTTAGTTCTGTGAGATATATGTGCAAATTGCATTTCTAAGGTTTCACTTTTGGTTGGACATCGCTACTTATACACTCAATAGATGAAATTACAGTGCTCCCAGCCAGATGGCAAGAGTTCACCGAATCTCTCGTCATTCGCTGCATGCAATATGCAGACCATGCCCCACAAAACGCAAGTGGTAGGGATCGCTATGCAAAATCCCTTTAACTGTAATACCGACTATTCCCCTCGGATCTCTCCATTTTTCACTCACCTACGGATAAAAGAGGCCTCCCAGTTCCAGAAACGAAGCCCTCTGCGGATCCATAGGTGCGCTCTTGAAGTGCCAACAACTAGGCTAGATGCGCGCTTAATTAGAACAAAGCTTTGTCGCATCACTCACAACCACGCCCACTTCAATGTTCGATCGAGTGCGCAACTCGTGCAGTTCTCCGCCAAAAGAAGCGCTGGAGAGGGGGATTGGGGTGCAGTTGGTTAAGCACCGATGAGCTCTTGATGCGCCAGCTGTAATTTGTCCGAAATTCGGAGATCAATTTTTCACCTTGCGGACCCTATCATAGTTGTACCTCACCATGGACTATTCTAATAGTACACAATACATAGCTAAATCGTGCATAGAATGTGATCACTATTGCAGCCTTTGTTCTGGGTAATTGAAGAATAACAAGTCACTAGTTGTTTGTATAGCACATGGCTGTCAACTTCCCTCACCATCATAACACTGCTGCATTGTGTGCTACAATACAGTCACTAATGCACAAGATGATTTAATTATTAGTTGATAGTACAAATTTACATGCATGTAATATACACTAGTCACTGTTTATGAATATGCACAATGTTACCAAGGCCGCCGGAACCGGTCAGGCTGGTCAGGCCAAAACTGGATCACTTTTTTCAGCACTTGGTTTGGTAATGATCGTTAATTGTATTGATCGAATAGTAAGGATCGTCACATAAGAACGCGCATGCTCCACAGTGCAACCAGATGATTATCAATACTTACTCCACCAAGGATTATCGCCTTCCCTAAGGTATTAGTATCTTTTGGCCCTAATTCAAAGGTACTTTTTAGGTTTTCAAAGCTGATAAGTGCATGATGGGGATTGTTGCATGGAATGTGGCTTCAAGCTCCAGCATAAAAGCTACATTTCTGAATCTTAATTGGGGAAATTTTTTACAAACAACCTTAGGATTCTAGTTATACAATGAAGTCTTATATTGGTCCTTAAACTGATCTCAGAAGCCACCAGAAGCAGTCTCCGAGGTGATAAATTGCAAAACTTTCCTGGGGGAGCATGCCCCCAGACCCCCCTAGTTTTGGCATGCTTATGCACACCATTGCTCCACACTTCAACTAAAAACTAGCCGGACCACATGCAAAATGCTTCCTCCGGCCCTGGTCACGTATTGAATAAATATCGTACATGTCTTGTTTTTTTGTCTATCTTCCTTCACTTGTCCCCTCCCCCTATGACTGCTTCATAAAGATGTGTATCAGTGGTCTGTTTGACTGCAGTGGCTTCATAGCAAGGGTTGCCCTCCATTTCATACTTTGGAGTACTGTTGTCAGTACTTGTATCTCTGGCCTGTCTCTTCTTAAACATCCACAGCAGTACAACACTGAGTAGCCCTGTAAACAGGACTGTCAATATGCTCACCAGAACCCACGTAACAACTTCACTGGTAGATAATGAGGAATCATGTGCATATGTAGCTGTTGCATTCTTGGAACTTTCCTCATCACCAGTCCTGGAGTTGTAGCTTCAGTGTCTTTTACTTGAGTTGTTGGTGCTATGTTAAATTTGGATAGCGGTTCAGTAGCAATCCTACATTTAATTGCTTACCTGACACTGTTTGTATTATAATATTGCCCGTCAAGGTGGCGTTAAGTAATAATAATTACCATACTTTTTGTAAAGGCAGTAGTTGGTGTTGCTTCTACTACTGATGTTATAATAGTGGTATCTGAATTGATGACTAGTCTCAAGATATCCAGATTATACATGTATACAAAATAAATGCACTTACAGCTGATACAGAAGAATTGCACCTCACTCATTTCCAACTGAAATTCACTGAACTTGTACATCAACACTTTCTTTGTGCTGAAGTTGGTATTAAAGCTGATATTCGTGTGACCTGCTGGCTCTCCACCTGATGGGACTGGAACAATGTCTACACGAGGGTAGCTTGTAGTTGGGTAATTCCAGATATCAAAATCATCTGGTACTGCATAGAATCTTAGTCTGGGAAGGCCTCGGAAATTGTCACCGTAATAGTGCAGTGTGATGGTAGTCAAGGATACATTTGTGGGGAATATGATTAGCAGTCACCCATCCCTACCAGCACTCCACACATAATAGTCACTGCTCCAATACTGTGTTTGCCCAAGGTAAGAGTCAGCCAGTTTGAGTTGTGTTCCATCACAATGAATGAAGTGTTCAGTATGGTCACCTGATTGAAGATTACCAGGTGGATAGTTCCTACAGTTGGCACTGGCACTCTCAGCTCTGTTAACAGAGTCATCCTGATAGGCATACTCTGATGGGTACATCTGACATGAAGTGGAGGATACTGTAGAGTAGAGTGATTAGTTAAATTTGCTTGATCTCACTGATAGAAATCATAATAATATTATAACATACCTATCCCAACCCAACTGAGCAAAGCAAGGAATGTTGAAGCAAATACTAGACAGAACTTTGATTTCATAGTCATTCCTCACATTAGACTTTTCCAGTTGTGCGGATGATACTTAGCTAAACCATGCGCAGAATGTGATCATCATTGTCATGACTGTTGTTTACTCTGGGTGATTACATACAGAACAATAAACTACCTGTTTATATAGCACATGGCTGTGTCAACCTCTCTCACCATCAAACCACTGCTCAGCTACCATACAGTCAATAATTATCACATAAAGACAATTAAATTAGTTGATGGTATGAATTCGGATGTACATGTGACGTGCACTAATCACTGTTTAGGTAATGTACTTGCACATGTCATGTTTTTAGTCTTGTCTACCTTCACTTGTCCCCTCCCTCTCTGACTGCTCTGTGACTGTTGCTGTCACGTAGTGTAGTGTGATGGTAATTAAGGAGATCTTGTGGGGAATATGAACAGCCATTGTGCAGCACTCTCATCAGTAATGGTCACAGCTCTGATACTGCTTTTGTCCAAGGTTAGAATCACTTAGTTGAAGTTAGCTTCCATCACAATGGATGTATTTGGATGTATTAATACCAGACTTAATGCCATTCATATAACGTTCACAATTCGCACAGCTCTGTTGGCAGAGTCATCCCTATAGGCATACTCTGAAGGCTTCACCTGACAGGGACTGAATGATACTGTGGAGTAGAGGGATTGCTTAGCTAAACATTGATTTCAGTGATGCATCTAACATACATGTACTTGTCCTAATCCCAAGGAACACAGTGAAGAATACTGTAGGAAGTGCTAGACTAAACAGTGATTTCATCTTTCTGTCTCAACAGCTGTATAGAGTGTTCTATAGTCTAAGAATACTGTTTGCATACATTTATAGCTGCTGTTTGCTCTGGATAGGTGATTACAGGATCAAATTGTTTGCACATGTATGTCATATGACTGTGTGTACCACCCACCCCCTCAAACATTACTGTGCTATTATACTGTATACATTGATACTAGTTTTCTGAGACTCGCTACAGAAAAATAATAATAATAACAGAGTGACAAGAATCATGTAAATGTAGGTTATAGTTCGGACTGACTGCAGCCAATGATCTTGCTAATTCAGTTCTAATAAAGCAACACAATATTATTATCATGCATGCAATGAATGTTTTGTTCAGTTTTGTATGTGCTGTATAACTGTTCCTTTACATAGAGCAGCTACTCAGTTTGTCCCTCCCCCTCTGACTGCTTCATATATATAGAGGTTTGTATCAGTGGTCTGTTTGGCTGCAGTGGCTTCATAACAAGGGTTGCCCTCCATTTCATACTTTGGAGTACTGTTGTCAGTAGCTACTTGTATCTCCGGCCTGTCTCTTCTTAAACATCCACAGCAGTACAACACTGAGTAGCCCTGTAAACAGGACTGTCAATATGCTCACCAGAACCCACGCAACAACTTCACTGGTAGATACTGATGAAGCACATGTAGCTATTTCACTTATTCTTGACATTTCTCTTGTTGCTGACATTTGATTTGTAGCTTCAGTGTATCTGACTTTGATTGTCGAAACTATGATGGATTAGAATATTAATGATTAGCAATCTTACATTTTAAGTGGCTTGCCTGGCAAAATTTTTGATGTTGTTCTACTTCCTGTCAAGGTGAGATAGACAATTTTAAAATGTTTTGTGAATACCATACTTCTAAAAATTAGGCACAAAGATTATTATTCTGGAGCTTTGCTCAAATATTTAGTGGTTTTGTGCCCAGACCGCACAAATAGTTATTGATCTTTTAATAAATATCTGTGCGTGATACATGTGACGACCTTTGCCGGAAATTAGGAACTATATTTTCCATATTATTTAATGGTGTAGAATAATTAGAAGTGCCAAATTTTTAGAACTATATAATGTAGTTAGCATAATATACTTTCTGTGAGGACAATAGCTGTTGTTGTTCCTATAGTAGAACTTGTGGTAGTGCCTGTGTTAATGGTGCATGGCTGTAGTCTCAAGACATTTAATGATCATACATGCATGCAAGGTAACTTACTGGTACAGTGAAAGAATTCTATCTCACTCAGTGCAAAATAGTAGCTGCTGTGAAATTTGCACATTAATACTTTAGTAGAGTTGAATGTGATGTCGATACTGATACTTCCCGGGCTTTGACCTGTTAGCTCTCCACCTGGTGGGACTGTGGCAACATTATATTTGTGGATAGTTTGTAGCTGGTGTATCCCAGACATCAAAGTGATGTGATACAGCATAGAATCTCAGTCTGGGAAGGCCATGGATACTATCACTGTAGAAGTGCAGTGTGAGGGTAGTCAAGGAGACTCTTGTGGGAAATATGAACAGCAATTGTCTATCACTACCAGCAGTCCTTACATAATATTCACTGCGCTGGAACTGCTCCTGTCCTAGAATAGAGTCAGCCAACTTAAGTTGATTACCATCACAGTGGATATATTGTTCTGTGAACACTCCTGCCTGAAGAGCACTTTGATACTTCCTACAGTTGGCAGTGACACGCTCAGCTGTGTTGACAGAATCATAAAGATAGGCGTACTCTGATGGGTACACCTGACATGACCTGGAGGGTACTGTAGAATGATTATTAACTTAAGCATAGTTAACTTAAGTATGTGATGTACTTATCCTTGTCTAACTGAGGAAAGTGAAGAATATAATATTCTAAACAGAACAGTGACTTCATCTTTGTTGTATCTGTTTTGGTTGTACAGAATATTTGAAGCATGCACAGAGTAAGATCGTTTTCATATCTGTTGTTTACCATGGGTAATTACAAAACAACAAATCGCTAGTTTGTGTAGCATGATTATGACTACGTATGTCAACCTCCCCCCCCCCCCACCAGAAAAATATTACTGCACTATTCAACAGTCAGTAGTACACTAGCTACATGTGGAACTGTTAGTTGATGCCAAGAAAGTAGCTATAATGTTATGCATATGTGATTGTGCAGTGTGTGTAGTTAAAATGTACTTGCACATGTCATGTTTTGGTCTGTCTTCTTTCACTTGGCCCCTCCCCCTCTGACTACTTCATAGAGGTGCCCAGTGTGTGAGTGGTCTGTTTGACTACAGTGACTTCATAACAATATTGAAGCGAATGATAGACAGAACTTCAATTTTCATGATCATTCATCACATTAGACTTTTCCAGTTATGCAGAATAGCTACTTAGCTAAACCAAAAAAAAAAAAAAAAAAAAAAATGGCTGACAAGGCAATAAAAGTTGCTGTGCTGGAGGATGATTTTGCCTCACTAGTAGGCCTTGGCTTCCCCCTGTCATTGAGTATCTAGCTTCAAGAGAGCTGTCTGACACTCAATAAAGCACTCTGGACTACAAAATTCACAAATAGCTAGCTAGCGGTTTCTCAGTCGCCTGCCCCTGATTCAGTGAAGGACAAGCATCAATCAAGGAGAAAGAGAAGGAGGAAGAGAGCTAAGGTCACAAAACTGGTACCAGCTACTACTAATGTGAATGATAAATTAAAACCTAGTACTAAGCCACTCAGTCCACCTCTCAAACATACTGGCTTGCCTGTTGCAACGGAGACTGAGTCCAAATAATGCCACCCGTCCTGCCACTTCTTCCCATAGTGTAAACACTGTACCCCCTCGCCAACTCCACGGCATTCCAACACAACTGAAAGTGATCCAAAGAATGGTAGTGATAGTGATGCTGAGAAAGAGCAACCCTGGACAAAAGTTAGTCATAGAAGGAGAAAAGTGCGCCTCCCACCATGCTGGAAACTGCGAGTCCCTGTGCATTTGCGAGCAAATCTTTAACCCCTAGAAAGTCGGCATGGGAGCTCTAATTGCAATGAAAGTGATACTGATGAATCACCTCCCCACAATGAAGGATCCACTCCAGTAGCAGCTAGAACCAGATCCAAACTTAAAACCTAAGTCACGTAGCTAATTAGTGAGGTTATACATGCTGTTGTGGCTATTCATGTTAACCACATGTCTGACATGAAATTATTATAAAAAACAAATCATGCACAGAATGTGATCACTACCATTGCTGTTGTTTACTCTGTGTGATTACGTGCAGAACAACAAATTGCCTGTTTGTATAGCACATGGCATAGCTAGCTATGTCAACCTCCCTCGCCATCAAAACACTGCTGTGCTATCATACAGTCACACACGAACACAATTTAGCTATTACTTGATAGTGTGAATGTACTTGTACATGTAACGTGCACTGATTACTGTTTGTAAATAATTATAAATGTACGCTATAGCTACTTGGACATATCTTGTTTTTTGTCTGTCTTCTTTCACTTGTTCCCTGCCCCTCTGACTGCTTCATAGAGGTGTGTGTCAGTGGACTGTTTGACTACAGTAACTTCCTAACAAGGGTTGCCCTCCATTTCATACTTTGGAGTACTGTTGTCAGTATTTGTATGTCTGGCCTGTCTCTTCTTAAACATCCACAGCAGTACAACATGAGTAGCCCTGTGAACAGGACTGTCAATATACTCACCAGAACCCATGCAACAACTTCACTCAGACCACTGGTAGTTTGGTGTTTAAATATATTATTTATCCTTCTTCTGTTGTTTCTTCAGTGTTGCTTTCTTAAAGTGGCAATGTAGCTTTGTTGAATTAAACTAATGACAAAAAAGTGCCCTCTTACTGAATGCCGTAGTTGAATTTGTTTTACTGGCATGATCTGCTATCAGCAACATCTATGTGTGGGTAGCTTGTAGTTGGTGCATCCCAGGCATCAAAGTCATCTGGTACAGCATAGAATCTCAGTCTGGGAAGGCCTTGGATACTGTCACTGTAGTAGTGCAGTGTGATGGTAGTCAAGGAGACTCTTGTGGGGAATATGAACAGCAGTTGCATACCATCACTCTTAATCCACACATAATAATCAGTGTACTGATACTGCTCTCGTCCAAAGTTAGAATCAATCAGTTTAATTGGGGTGCCATTATGGTTTCCTACAAAGGCACCCTCCCCATAGTCACTTTGATAGTTCCTACATTTAGCACTAGGGCTCTCAGCTCTGTTGACAGAGCCATCTCGATAGGCATACTCTGATGGGCACACCTGACGTGAACTGGAGGATGCTGTGGAGTGGTAGGATAGTTTTGCTCAGGTTTGATCTTACTTATGCATGTACCATAGTATCCTGGGCAAGCGCCCACTCCTGGGTAAGCGCCCATGTGCTGAATTTCAAGGAGTAAATTAGCAGCTTCCATAAGTTATATCCCAGGTAAGCACCCAAGCGGGCGGAAATCGCGAGTTATGTTTAAGTGCCCGTGGGTGCTTACCCGGGACACTACGGTAACATACTTTTCCTAGTCCTGCAGAGTATTATAAGGATTGCTATAGATAGTGCTAGACAGAACGGCAACTTCATCCTTCTGCATCAATCACATCACTGAATACTGTTCTAGAGTACTTTTAATTCTGTGATTATTCTTCTCATGGCTACTGTTTACTTTGGGTGATTACTTATGCCTACTGTTTGTGTATATGGCTATATCCACCTCCGTCGGCCTCAAACCTTATTCTATGTCATGTTGTCAATTGTACACAGCTAATATTGATGTAGCTACTGGTATGAGATTTGCTCAGTCTTAACTACTCCACAGTGCCTGCGTTTATCCTCTACAAACAACTCGTCTAAAATGTTTTGATATAGTTAAATAAACCTGTATGAACACATTTGTTCTTTTCACTTGGCCCCTCCCCCTCTGACTGCTTCATAGAGGTGTGTGTCAGTGGTCTGTTTGACTGCGGTGGCTTCATAACAAGGATTGCCCTCCATTTCATACTTTGGAGTACTATTATCAGTACTTGTATCTCTGGCCTGTCTCTTCTTAAACATCCACAGCAAGAGTACAACACTGAGTAGCCCTGTAAACAGGACCGTCAATATGCTCACCAGAACCCACGCAACAACTTCACTCAGAGATACTGATGGTTTATTAGTGTTTGACTTTATTTGTGCTGTTTTTCTCTCCTCTGTTATTTCTTCAGTTATGTTGTCTTGAATTGACATTGTAGCTGTGTTGAGTTAAGCTTACAGACAAGTAAATCTGATTATTATTTATACTTACTCAGCGCTCTTTTTGAGTTTGTGCTAGCATTATCTATCAAGGTAACATCAGTAGTATTGATGAGAATTTTTAGGAATCACATAATGAAACTTACCATCTCCATGCTGAGAAGAAGTTTCTTGTGTGCTTGACGTGGGTATGTTCACAAAGACTGTACATTTAGTGATCTCAAGTCATACAGGGAATGCAGAACATAAACTAAGTAATATGCTTACTTGTACTTTCACAAAATTTAATAAACACCACTTCACTAACTGCAAACTGGAAAATACTACTATACTTGTACATCAGTACTTTCTTTATATTGAAATTAACGTTGATACTGACACTGCTACGACCTGCTGGCTCTCCACCTGGTGACACTGAAGCAACATCTACACGTGGATAGCTTAAAGTTGGTGCATCCCAGACATCAAAGTTATCTGGTACAGCATAGAATATCTGTCTGGGGAGGCCTCGGTTACTGTCACTGTAGTAGTACAGTGTGATGGTAGTCAAGGAGACTCCTGTGGGGAATATGAACAGCAGTTTTTCATCCTTTCCAGCACTCCACACATAATAGTCACTGCTACTGTATTGCTCTCGTCCAAGGTCAGAGTCAGTTAATTTACGATGGGTACCATCACAGTGGATGTAGCCTCCTACAAAGGCACCCTCCCTATGATCACTTGGATAGTTCCTACAGTTGGCACTGGTACTCTCAGATCTAGTGACGGAGTCATCCCGAAAGGCATATTCTGACGGGTACACCTGACATGAAGTGGAGGATACTGTGTACATGAATAATAGTGGGCAGTTTACCTTAAATTTGTATGATCTTACTGATATAATCATGTATTAACATACTTGTCCTAATCCAACTGAGCAAAGCAAGGAATAATGAAGCGAATACTAGACAGAACTTTGATTTCATAGTCATTCCTTACATTAGATTTTTCCAGTATGCATGCAGAATACTTAGCTTCATGTATATCATGCATTGCACAGAGTGTGATCACTATCATGGCTGTTGTTTACTCTGGGTGATTGCATGCAGAACAACAAATTACCTGTTTGTATAGCACATGACTATGTCAACCTACCTCACCATCAAAACACTGTTCAGCTATCATAGAGTCAATAATACACAAAAGACAATTTTACTTTTAGTTGATGGTACAAATGTACATGTAATATGCAATAATCACTATTTGTAGTTGAATACTAGACTTGCATACGCTATATGTTCCTCACTTGGCTCCTCCCACTTATGGATACTTACTTGTACTTTCACAATTGAAGAACTCCACTTCACTCACTGCAAACTGGAAACTGCTACTATACTTGTATATCAGCACCTTCTTTGTGTTGAAGTTGACATTGATGCATTCCTGTGACCTGCTGGCTCTCCACCTGATGGGACTGCAGTAACATCCATATACTTGTGGATAGCTTATAGCTGGTGCAACCCAAACATCAAAGTCATCTGGTACAGCATAGAATCTCAGTGTGGGAAGGCCTCGATCACTGTCACTGTAGTAGTGCAGTGTGCATGATGGTAGTCAAGGAGACTCTTGTGGGGAATATGAACACCAGTTGCATACCACTACCCTGAATCCACACGTAATTGTCAGTGTACTGATACTGCTCTTGTCCAAGGTTAGAGTCAATTGGGGTACCATCGCAATGGACATAGTTTCTTACAAACTGAAAGGCACCCTCCCCATAGTCACTTGGATAGTTCCTACATTTAGCACTAGGACTCTCAGCTCTGTTGACAGAGTCATCTCGATAGGCATACTCTGATGGGTACACCTGACATGAACTGGAGGATGCTGTGGAATGGTGGGATAATTTTGCTCAGGTTTGATCTTACTTATACATGTATCATAGTATCCCGGGCAATCGCCCACTCCCAGGTAAGCACCCATGTACCGAATTTCAAGGGGTAAATGTAGCAGCTTCCATACAAATGCATGGGAGTTATATTCCAGGTATAAGTGGCCATGTGGACAGAAATCGCGAGTTATTTTTAAGCACCCATGGGCACTTACCCGGGACACTACAGTAACATACGTCTCCTAGTCCTGCAGAATATTGTAAAGATTGCTATAAATAGTGCTAGACAGAACAGGAACTTGCTCCTTCTGCATCAATCACATCACTGAATACTCTTCTATAGAGTACTTTTTAATTCTGTGATTATTCTCATGGCTACTGTTTACTTTGTATGATTATTCCTGCTGATTGTGTATGTGGCTATGTCCACCTCCCTCAGCCTCAAACATTATTCTATGTCATGTTGTCAATTTTACACTGCTAAAATTGATGTAGCTACTGGTATGAGATTTGCTCAGTCTTAACTACTCCACAGTGCCTGCATTTATCCTCTATACAAACAACTCGTCTAAAACAATGTTGATATATTTAAATAAACCTATATGCACACATGTTTGTTCCTTTCACTTGGCCCCTCCCCCTCTGACTGCTTCATAGAGGTGTGTGTCAGTGGTCTGTTTGACTGCAGTGGCTTCATAACAAGGGTTGCCCTCCATTTCATACTTTGGAGTACTGTTGTCAGTACTTATATTTCTGGCCTGTCTCGTCTTAAACATCCACAGCAGTACTGAGTAGCCCTGTAAATAGGACTGTCAATATGATCACCAGAATGCATACAACAACTTCACTCAGAGACACTGATAGTTTAGTGTTTGACTCTATTCGTGTAATGTGTCTTTCCTGTATTGAATTATTAAGCTTACATACATGTGGGCCTGAAATGTTATTCGCTTACCAAATGCTGTTGATGTGCTGGTATGATCATCTATAGTGGTGATGTCAGTAGTATTGATAATTATATAGTAATTATGCAGTTTAACCGTTAGGGGACGGGTTAGGGGAGGAGGAAGTTAGTAAAACTAATAAAGTCCAGCCAGTTCTGTCACAGGTCTGTGACTATAGTCCTCTTAGTGTTATTGCAGTATTAGAACTGGCCAAGTTTTATTTAAACTAACCAGAATAAGTCTTACTGTCTTTTGTGGAAGGAACTTCTAGCACAGTTGACATGGTAGTAATCTCAGCAACTGTTCATGTAGCAGTCTCAAATCATATGGTGAGCAGTAATGTGCATTGGGTACATATACTTACTTGTAATTTCACATACTAAAAACTCCACTTCACTCACAGCAAACTGTAAGTAGTTTCCTTGTATTGAAGGAGACATTGATGCTGACATTCCTGCAACCTACTGGCTCTTCATCTGGTGAGACTGAAACAACATCTACATGTGGATAGCTTGTAGTTGGTGCATCCCAGACGTCAAAGTCATCTGGTGCAGCATAGAATCTCAGTTGCTGTCACTGTAGTAGTGCAGTGTGATGGTAGTCAAGGAGACTTTTGTGGGGAATATGAATAGCAGTTGCGTACCACTCCCCTGAGTCCACACGTAGTAGTCAGTGTACTGATACTGCTCTTGTCCAAGGTTAGAGTCAATCAGTTTAAGATGGGTACCATCACAGTGGACACAGTTTCTTACAAAGGTTGGATAGTTCCTACAGTTAGCACTAGGGCTCTCAGTTCTGTTGATGTAGTCATCTCGATAGGCATACTCTGATGGGTACACCTGACATGAACTGGAGGATGCTGTGGAGTGGTGGGATAGTTTGCTCAGGTTTGATCTTACTTATACACGTAACATACTTTTCCTAGTCCTGCAGAGTATTGTAAGGATTGCTATAGAAAGTGCTAGACAGAACGGCAACTTCATCCTTCTGCATCAATCACATCACTGTATACTGTTCTAGAGTACTTTTTTATTATTTTGTGCTCATTCTCATGGCTTCTGTTAACTTTGGGTGATCACTTACACCTGCTGTTTGTGTACGTGGCTATGTCCACCTCTCTCAGCCTCAAACATTATATTATGTTATCAATTTTACACAGCTAATATTTATGTACTAGTGTGAGATTTGCTCAGTCTTAACTACTCCACAGTGCCTGCATTTATCCTCTACAAACAACAACTCATCTAAAATAATGTTTGATATAGTTAAATAAACGTATATGCACACATGTTTGTTCCTTTCACTTGGCCCCTCCCCCTCTGACTGCTTCATAGAGGTGTGTGTCAGTGGTCCGTTCGACTGCAGTGACTTGATAACAAGGGTTACTCTCCATTTCATACTTTGGAGTACTATTGTCAGTACTTGTATTTTGGACCTGTCTCTTCTTAAACATCCACGTAGTACAACACTGAGTAGCCCAGTAAACAGGACTGTCAATATGCTCGCAAGAACCCACACTATTACTTCACTGGCAGATACTGGTGAAGCATATGTAGCTGTTTCACTTATTCTTGACATTTCTCTTGTTGTTAGTGATTGAGTTGTAGCCTCAGTGTGTCTGTCATGAGTTGCTGAAACAGTGATGGATTACAATAATAACCATCATTCCTGCATTTTTAGTGGCTTGCCTGGCAATGTTTTTCAAGACGAAGTAGACAATAATTATTATTATTATTTTAAAAAATTAATGCTTTGTGAATACCATAGTTCTAAAAATTGGGCACAAAAATATTATTCTGTAGTTTTCTACTATTTATCAGTTTTATGCCCAGACCCCACAAATAGTTATTTGCCTTTCTGTGTTCCCACTCTACATGTGATGATCTTTGCCGGAAAAATTAGGAACTATTTTTCTTTAGTGGTGTAGAATAATTAGAGGTGCCGACTTTAGAACTTATCTATATACAGTAGCTAGCATATATTTTCTGTGAGGACAATAGCTGTTGTTGTTCCCACAGTAGAAATTGTGGTAGTGTCTGGGTTGATGCCTATAGTGTCAAGACATTGAATGATCATATATGCATGCAAGGTAACTTACTGGTACAGTGAAAGAATTCACTCAGTGCAAAATCAAAGCTGCTGCTAAATTTGTACATTAATACTTTCGTAGTGTTGAATGTGATGTCGATACTGATACTTCTTCGACCTGCTAGCTCTCCATCTGGTGGGACTGCATTAACATCTACATGTGGGGTGCCTGTAGCTAGGGCACACCAGATATTAAAATCATCGGTACAGCATAGAATCTCAGTCTGGGAAGGCCTCTGTGACTGTCACTGTAGTAGTGCAGTGTGATAGTAGTCAAGGAGACTCTTGTAGGGAGTATGAACAGCAGTTGTTCACCCTTTCCAGCACTCCACCAATAATAATCGCTGTTCCTGTACTGTTCCTGTCCAAGGTCAGAATCAGCCAGCTTAAGTCATCTACCATCGCAATGGGTATAATGTTCTGTGTGAATCCCTGCATAACTGGATGATGAATACTTCCTGCAGTTAGCACTATCCCTCTCAGTTCCTTTGACGGAGTCACCATGATAGGCATACTCTGATGGGTATACCTGACATGAGCTGGAGGATACTGCATGTGGAGTAGTTGGGTTGTATGACTAAAACCTGATAGATACATGTAACGTACTTTTCCTAATCTAGCTAAGCATAGTAAAGATAGCTGTAAACAGTGCTAGACAGAATAGCGACTTCATCCTTGAGCGTCAATCATAATAATTACAGAACTTCTATTATGATTGACACTCAAGGATGAACACAACAGAACTCTGTTATTTGTATTGCAGAACAACAGAGTTTCTGTTTGTACACTTGTTTTTATATACCTACCTCCCTCATCATCAAAACATTGCTGTACTATAATTATATCATGTTGTCAAGTAATGTTAATACTGATATGAGGTGTACTAAGGCTCTCCCCACAACATCCAGTATAGACATATGCAGTAGTCAAACTTTCAGAAAATCTTTGTTGTAATATGTTGAATAAAAAATGTGCATGCAAGGTGTGTTTTTGGTCTATCTTCTTTAGTACTTGGCCCCTCCCCCTCTGACTGTGTTCCATTACAATGGATGTAATATATTGGATGGACGTTCTGATCTTCATTATCTGCTGGATAATTCCTAGTTGGCACTTTGACTCTCAAATCTAATAACAGAGTCATCCCGATGGGCATACTTTGATGGGTACACCTTACAGGAACTGGAAGACACTGTGTACATGTAATAGTGTGGTAGTTTACCTCAAATCTGCTTGATAGAATCATATAACATAGTTAATCCTAGTCCAACTGAGCAAATAGAGGAATATTGAAATGAATGATAGACAGAACTTTGATTTCATAGTCATTTCTCACATTAGACTTTTCCAGTTATGTGGCTAAACCATGCACAGAATGTGATCACTATCACGGCTATTGTTTACTCTGGGTGATTATGTACGGAACAACAAATTGTCTGTTTGTATAGCACATGACATGGCTATGTCAACCTCCCTCGCCATCGAAACACTGCTGTGCTATCATACAGTCAATAACACACGAAGGCAATTAGCTATTAGTTGATAGTGTGAATGTACTTGTACATGTAATGTGCACTGGTTACTGTTTGTAAACATATACTTGAATAAATGTATGCTATGCTTCGACACATCTTGTTTTTGTCTGTCTTCTTTCACTTGTCCCCTCCCCTCTGACTGCTTCATAGAGGTGTGTGTCAGTGGTCTGTTTGACTGCAGTGGCTTCATAACAAGGGTTGCCCTCCATTTCATAGTTTGGAGTACTGTTATCAGTACTTGTATCTCTGGCCTGTCTCTTCTTAAACATCCACAGCAGTACAACATTGAGTAGCCCTGTAAACAGGACTGTCAATATGCTCACCAGAACCCACGCTATTATTTCTGTGAGAGACGAGTCACATGTACATTTAGCTGTTGAATCTGTTATTGGTCTTTCATTCATCACTGAAGTTGTTGCTTCAGTGTCTTTATCTTGAGTTGTGGGCTCCGTAATGAATTAATATAACAATGATTAGCTGTCCTAACTACATATTAAACTGCTTACTTGACGATGTGTGTGTTTGTATAGTATCGGGTGCATTTCCTAAACATAATGGTTACGTTGACAATTAATATGTCGATAATTGATCTTAAAACAGGTAGCATACCTTTTGTGGTGAAGGTATCAGATATTGCTTGTATCATAGAATCTGTAGTAGTGCTACCTGTATTGATGGCTAGTCTCAAAACATACCTGTACACATATAGAATGAAGGTATATATACTTACTAGTGCAAATGAGTCCATTTCACTCACTGAAAACACAAAACTGCTAGTATACTTGTACATCAGCACTTTCTTTGTGATGAAGTTGATGTTGATGTTGATGTTCCTGCGACCTGCTCGCTCTCCACCTGGTGGGACTGCAGCAACCTCTACACGTGGGGTGCTTGTAGTTGGTGTATCCCAGACATCAAAGTCATCTGGTACAACATAGAATCTCAGTCTGGGAAGGCCTCGGATATTATCACTGTAGTAGTGCACTGTGATGGTAGTCAAGGAGACTCTTGTGGGGAATGTGAACAGAAATTGCCCATCCCTATAAGCACTCCATACATAAAAGTCTGTAGTCTGATACTGCTCTTGTCCAAAGATAGAATCAGCCAGTTTGAGTTGTGTTCCATCACAATGGATAAAGTCTTCTGGATAGCTACCTGATCGAAAATTACCAGGTGGATACCTCCTACAGTTGGCACTGTCACTCTCAGATCTAGTAACAGACTTATCCCAATAGGCATACTCTGACGGGTACACCTGATATGAAGTGGAGGATACTGTAAAGTAGAGGGATTAGCTTGATCTCACTGATAGAAACCATAATATTAGCTATAACATACTTATCCCAGTCCAAGTGAGCAAAGCAAGGAATATGGAAGCAAACACTATAGACAGAACTTCGATTTCCTCACATTAGACTTTTCCAGTTGTGCGGAGTACTTAGCTAAGTCATACACAGAGTGTGATCATTATCATGACTGTTGTTTACTAGTCTGGGTGATTACATACAGTACAACAAACTACCTGTGTATATAGCATATGGCCGTGTCAACTTCTCTTGCCATCAAAACACTGCTCAGCTACCATACTGTCAATAATTATTACACAAAAGACAAATTTACTTTTTAGTTGATGATACGAATGTACATGTAATATGTGCTAATCAATGTTTGAAAACTAAATTTAATGAACTCACACATGTCATGTGTTTAAGTCTGTCTGCCTTCACTTGTCCCCTCCCCCTCTGACTGCTTCATAGAGGTGTGTGTCAGTGGAGTGTTTGACTGCAGTGGCTTCATAACAAGGGTTGCCCTCCATTTCATACTTTGGAGTACTGTTGTCAGTACTTGTATCTCTGGCATGTCTCTTCTTAAACATCCACAGCAGTACAGCACCGAGCAGCCCTGTAAACAGGACTGTCAATATTCCCACAAGAACCCATGCAACAACTTCACTCAGAGCCACTGGTAGTTTGGTGCTTGACTTTATTTATGTAATTTGTCTTTCTTCTGTTGTTTTGCTTTCTTAAAGTGGCAATGTAGCTTTGTTGAATTAGACATATTAACAAACAAGTGGGCCAAATGCCGTAGTTGAATTTGTTTTACTGACATGATCTACTATCAAGGTGATATCAATAGCATTGATGAACAGTTCTTTCACAAGTGAAGAACTCCAATTCACTCACTGAAAAGCTTAAGTAAAAACTACTACTAAACTTGTACATAAGCACTTTCACGGTTGTGTAGTTAACAATGATACTGACACTGCTGCTACCTGCTGGCTCTCCACCTGGTGACACTGCAATAATGTCTACACTTGAATAACCTGTAGTTGGGGTATCCCAGACTTCAAAGTTATCTGGAACAGCATAGAATCTCAGGCCTCTGTGACAGTCACTGTAGTAGTGCAGTGTGATGGTAGTCAAGGAGGCTCTTGTGGGGAATATGAACAGCAATTGTGCATTGTTTCCAGCAATCCACACATAATACACAGCAGGCTGGTACTTCTCCGTTCTAATGTCAGAGACAGTTAATATACGTGTGGTACCATCACAGTGAGTGTATTGCTCAGTGTATGGTACAGGAAGATACATGCATGTACCTTCTACAGTTGGTACTGTGACTCTCAGCTCTATTGACAGAGTTATACGGATAGGCATACTCTGATGGGTACACCTGACATGAACTGGAGGATACTGTGAAATTTACTTGAACACATTTCATCTCACTAATAGAAATTGTCTAACATACTTATCCTGGTCCAACTGAGCAAAGCGACAAGTCCTATAGAAAGTGTTAGACAGAGCAGCAACTTCATTGTCACGCCACACCATAGATTGTTCCAGTAAGTGAGTTTCGTGGAATACGTAGCTATAAATCATGCACAGAGTGTGATCATTTTCATGGCTATTGTATACTCTGGGTAGAATAACAAATTACCACTCTATCATCCTCCAAACAAAATAAGAAAAAAATATATATATAACCAGTGCTGGTACATTTTAGCAAATTCCATGTCACTTTTACTTCATTTTTGGCCTGCACTTTAAATATGCAGGAAGCATGTTTCCTATATGTGTAGGAAATATAGTTCCTGCATAAATTCTGCCATTTTAGAGATATGTAGGAACCATACTTCCTGCAAAAAATGTTGAATTTTTCTAATGTGTAGGAATATTTCCCACACATGCAGGACACATGCTTCCAGCAAAACTGTAATATACTTCACCAATTTGCAGGATGCCAGAAACATGCTTCCTGCATCTTTCCCACATGATAATTATAAAAAAAAAAACAAGGGATCGACTTTCTTCAGAAAAAAGTACTATGAAAACACTCCACTTTATGATACTATTTTGGATACACCATAGATTATGAGCTACTACATATACTTTAATATGCGGGACTATGGCACACATGATCCCATTTCCAATCCCGTATATGCTCAATAATCTATAGATACACATTCAATGTCATAATATACACTGACAGAATCTGTACTGTTTATTCAATTTTGAAGGACAAAAAATGTATATACACTGCATGATAGTACTCTTGTAAGAATCCTTCCTGCACATTGTGTAGGAACAATGATTCCTACAAATAACTGCATATTTTCATTTCTTATTTTGTTTGGAGGCAGTTCTTTGTGTAGCGTATGATTATGTCAGCCTCTCTCGCCACATCAGAACACTGCTATGCTATCATAGTGTCAATCAATGACACACAAGGGATAAATGTAACTATTAGTTAATGCTAATGTAAGCACTAGTCACTATTTATATAACGTATATATACTTGTAGTTCAGTGAATGTACTTGTCTTGGCAATGCACACATCATGCTTTTAGTCTGTCTTTTACATTTCTCTGATTGTTTCATAGAGGGGTGTGTCAGCAGTCTATTTGACTGCAGTGGCTTCATAACAAGGGTTGCCCTCCCTTTCATACTTTGGAGTACTGTTGTCAGTACTTGTATCTCTGGTCTGTCTCTTCTTAAACATCCACAGCAGTACAACACTGAGTAGGCCTGTAAACAGGACTGTCAATATGCTCACCAGAACCCATGCAACAACTTCACTCAGAGACACTGATGGATTAGTATTTGACTTGATTTGTGTAGTTTGTCTCTTCTCTGTTGTTTCTTCAGTGTTGTTATCTTAAAGTGACAGTGCAGCTATGTTAAACTAGACTAACAGACAAGTAAGGCTTGAATATTTACTTACCGAATGCTGTTGTTGAGTCTGTTGTGCTGGTATCATCTGCTGCCGAGGTGATATCAGTCGTATTGATGAACAGTTAGTTATAGTTGTCAAATAATGGAAATTTACTGTCTCCTGTAAAAGAAGCTTCTAGTGTAGTTGACATATCTGTGATCACAAATGCTGTACATTCAGCAGTCTCAAATCAAAGAATTAAGGAGTGTAGAATATTATAATACATACTTACATGTACTTATACAAGTGAAAAACTACACTTCACTTACATATAAAAGGAAACTGCTACTATACTTGTATATCAGCACCTTCTATGTGTTAAAGTTGACATTGATGCTGACATTCCTCTGACCTGCTGGCTCTCCACCTGGTGGGACTGAAGCAACATTTACATATAGATAGCTTGTAAATGGTGCATCCCAGACATCAAAGTCATCTGGTACAGCATGGAATCTCTGTCTAGGAAGGTCTTGGAAATTGTCACTGTAGTAGTACAGTGTGATGGTAGTCAAGGAGACTGCTGTGGGAAACATGAACAGTAGTTACTCATCACTCCCAGCAGGCCACTGATAATAGTCAGTGGGCTGGTACTGCTCTCCTCCAAGATCAGAGTCATGCAGTCAATTTACGTACGTTGAGTACCATCACAGTGAACATATTGCTCTGTGAACACACCTGCTGAGTACCTCCTACAGTTGGCACTGGCACTGTCAGCTCTGTTAACTAAGTCATCCCAATAGGCATACTCTGATGGGTACACCTGATGTGAACTGGATGTTACTGTGAAATAGTAGCTTAAACTGATGCTTGATCTCACTGATGTAAATTGTTCAACATACCTATCCCGGTATTCCAGCTGAAAAAAGCTGTAGATAGTATTAGACAAAATGGCAACTGCATACTTGTACTTCACCATAGACTGCTCTGATTGTTTGAAATATGTGCACTATCATGGTTGTTGTTTACTCGGGGTGATTCCATGCACATAGCTGCGTCAACCTCCCTCCCATCATCTGAAACACTGCTTTGCTATCGTACAGTCAATAATGTACCAAGATAGTTTTATTTTTAGTTCATAGTACGAATGTACCTGTAATATGCACTAATCACTGTTTGTAAATCTGTACTTAAACTATACTTGTATACATCATCTGTCTTCCTTCACTTGTCCCCTCCCCTTCTGACTGCTTCATTATACTTGTACTTTCACAAGTGAAGAATTCCACTTCACTCACAGTCAATAGCTAGGAAAGGAATATGAAGAGCAATTGTGCAACACTCCCAGCAGGCTACCAGTAATAGTCAGTGCTGCTATACTGCTCTTGTCCAAGATTAGAATTAGAATCACTTAGTTGAAGTTGGCTTCATCACAATGGATGTATTTGGATGTATTAATGCTAGACTTAATGCCATTCCTATAACGTTCACAATTTGCACTAGAGCTCTCAGCTCTGTTGACAGAGTCATCCCAATAGGCATACTCTGAAGGCTTCACCTGACAGAGACTAAAATTAATGATACCGTGGAGTAAAGGATTGTTTAGCTAAACATTGATTTCAGTGATGTATCTAACATACATGTACTTGTCCTAATCCCAAGGAACACGGTGAAGAGTACTGTAGGAAGTCTCGGCTAGACTAGATAGTGATTTCATCTTTCTGTCTCAATGGCTGTAGACTATTCTAGAATACCGTTTGCATTTATAGCTGCTGTTCATCCTGGACAGGTAATTAGAACATCAAATTTGTTTGTATGTGTGTGTCATATGACTGTGTGTACCATCCACCCCCTCAAACATTAATATGCTATTATGTTGTATTAATTGATACTAGTGTTCTGAGACTCACTACAGAAAACAATAGCAGAGTAACAAGAATCATGTAGGTTATACATATAGAAACTTCAGCTAATGGTCTTGCTACTTCAGTTCTAAGAAAAAGACACAATATTATTATACATGCATGCAGTGAATGTTTTGTTCAGTTTTGTATATGCTGTATTGCTGTTGCTTTATGTAGAGCAGCTATTCAGTTTGTCGCTCCCCCTCTGACTGCTTCATAGAGGTGTGTATCAGTGGTCTGTTTGACTGCAGTGACTTCATAACAAGGGTTGCCCTCCATTTCATACATTGGAGTACTGTTGTCAGTACTTGTATCTCTGGCCTGTCTCTTCTTAAACATCCACAGCAGTACAACACTGAGTAGCCCTGTAAACACGACTGTCAATGTGATCACCAGAACCCACGCTACAAATTCGCTCAGAGACAATGTAGTGTTTGATTTCATTTGTGTAATCTGTTGTTCTTCTGTTGTTTCATCAGTGTTGCCGTCTTGAATTGGCATTGTAGCTGTGTTGAAGTAAGCTTACAGACAATGTCAAGTGGGCCTAATATATTGCTTGCTTACCGAATGTTCTTGTTGAGGCTGTGCTTGTGGGATCTGCTATCAAGGTGATATCAGTAGTATCGATGAACAGTTAGTTTAAGTGCATATGGTCCAATAATTGAAACTTACTGTCTCCTGTTGTTAAAGTTTCTGGTGTGGTTGATGTGGCTGTGCTCACAAAAGCTGTACATTATCAATCTTAAGATATAAGGAGTACAGAATAATTATAGTAATGCACTTATGGATACTTACTTGTACTTTCACAAGTGAAGAACTCCACTTCACTCACAGCAAACTTGAAACTGCTACTATCCTTGTACATCAGCACCTTCTTTGTTTTGAAATTGACACTAATGCTGATATTTCTGCGACCTGCTGGCTCTCCACCTGGTGACACTGAAGTAACATCTGCATGTGGATAGCTTAAAGCTGGTGCATCCCAGATATCAAAGTTATCTGGTACAGCATAGAATCTCAGTCTGGGAAGGCCTCGGTCACTGTCACTGTAGTAGTGGTTTGTGATGGTAGTCAAGGAGGCTCTTGTGGTGAATATGAACAACAATTGCCCAACACTATGAGCACTCCACCAATAATATTCACTATACCGAAACTGCTCCTGTCCTAGGTTAGAGTCAGTCAACCGAAGTCGATTACCATCACAGTGGATGTATTGCTCTGTGTAGTCTCCTGCCTCAAGACCACTTGGATAGTTTCTACAGTTGGCACTGACACTCTCTGCTCTGTTGATAGAGTCATCCCTATAGGCATACTCTGATGGATGCACCTGACATGAACTGGAAGATACTGTGGAGTATGGATTTCATTTCACCAGCTAATAGAATCGTGTAACATACTTATCCTAGTCTGGCTGAGCAGAGTGAAGAATATTGTAGCATATTCTAGACAGAACAGCGGCTTCATAGTCACACCTTACAATAAACTATTCAAATTGTACACAATTCTTAGCTAAAGCATGCACCGAGTGTGGTCACTATCATGGCTAATGTTTACTCTGGGTGATCGAAGAACAACAAATTGCCTGTTTGTATAGTGCATGCTGTGTCAATTTAACTCAGCTCCTTGCCATCAGGGCACTGTTATACCATAGACATTAGAGGGGGGAGGATGGACTGGAAACGCCCATAGAACACAAGTAGAAACCTTCTGTACCATCCGCGTTACTCTGGTATAGGAAATCGTAATACATTTGTGTGTAGTTTTTGTGAACTGTGTATGCATAATATTGTCGTGTAGATACTTTTTATATAATCTATATCATGTCACTAACGGCTTGAAGGAGTTCTTTGGGCTTTAATTTATGATTTTTAACCTCATTTTACAGTGCAAAGGCATCTCCCTGGCAAAAATGCGACAAACTGTATACTTTTACAATACAAAATTCTTCGTGTAGTTTTTGTGAGATATGTAAATATAGTGTTGGTATGTGAGTACTTCTACCATAATCTATGGCATGTGACTGATGGCTTGAAAGGGTTATTTGGATTTATGCTTGCAACATTGAACTCATTTCACAGAATCAAGACATTTTTTCAATGAAGATATATACTTTGTAATACAAATTTTGTGTAGTTTTTCTGAAAATTTTGGGCAAATGCTGAGGGCCATACCAGGCAAAAAGTGATCAAATCATCACATGGAGTGGCTTGATACATAAAACTTGAAATCCTATATGTCCAGTTTCAATTGGCTAATGTACACCATAACGCGGATGGTACGACTGTTTCCAGTCCATCCTCCCCCCTCTAATGTCTATGGTTATACTATCATACAGTCAATAATGCATAGAAGACAATTTAACCATTAGTTGGTGGTACGAATCAAGTAATATGTAGCTACTAGTCACTGTTTGTAAATTGTTCTTGAATATACACCATACTTGCACACTAAAATTTTTTATTTCACTTAATTGGCCCCTCCCCCTCTGACTGCTTCATAGAGGTGTGTATCTGACTCAGTGGTCTGTTTGACTGCAGTGGCTTCATAACAAGGGTTGCCCTCCATTTCATACATTGGAGTACTGTTGTCGGTACTTGTATCTCTGGCCTGTCTCTTCTTAAACGTCCACAGCAGTACAACACTGAGTAGCCCTGTAAACAGGACTGTCAATATGATCACCACAACCCACGCAACAACAACAGTTGGAGACACTAATAGTTTAGTAGTTGACTTTATTTGTGTAGTTTGTCTCTCTTGTGTTGTTTCTTCAATGTTGCTATCTTTAATTGATGATAATATAGTTGTATTGAACTGGACTAGTGGACAAGGGGGCCTAGAATATTTACTTACCAAACACTTTTTTTGTGGTTGTACTGTTCCATGGATAATATAGTATGCTTACTATATTATTATCCATGGCTGTTCCAATCAGCTATCAAGGCAATATCATTTAGTATTGATTAACAGTTAGTTCAAGTGGTCAATTAATAGGAACATACTGTTTCCTGTAGAAGAAGCTTCTGGTGTGGTTGACATGGCAGAGCTCATGAAGGCTGTACCTTTAGTAGTCTCAAGTCATATAGGGAGTGCAGAATAATATCATAGTAGCTAAAACTCTTGTGGATATTTACTTGTGCTTTCACAAGTGAAGAACTCTACTTCACTGATGGTAAAGTGGAACTGCTACCATACTTGTACATCAGCACTTTCCTTGTGCTGAAGTTGACATTGATCATGATGTTGACATTCCTGCTCCACCAGGAAGCAACATCTGCACGTGGGTACATGTAGCTTATAAATTCACGTAGTGTGTCCCAGACATCAAAGTATTCTGGTAAAGCATAGAATCTCACTTCGGGAAGGCCTCTGTCACTGTCACTGTAGTAGTGCAGTGTGATGGTAATAACAGACAAGACACAGTTCTTCATAGAAACACTATCGCTGAAAACAAGCACTTTGTATGTTATTATCCCTACTATACCATCCCTACTTACTTCTTCGATTTTTTAATTGCTTTTTATGTAATTCTTTTGTCTTTGATATTTGTGGCTGAGAGTACTGAATATGGGAAGTAAGCAACAGTACTATAGATCAGCAGAGTTGCTGAGGTACAACTGATAGGGACTGGAGGACCCTGTGGAGTAGCAGAGTTACTTGCAATAATTTTGATCTCATGGTATAGCAATATAATACACCTTTTCCCCATCCAATTGGTGTGTGACAACCATCATAAGAAGTGTTGAAAATAGTCAATCATTAGCTTGTTTACAGGCTACTGAAGTGAGTGATGACTACTTGGAATGTGTGTAAACACTCTTAGCTTATTCAGGTTCTATTGTACTGTTCATGTGCTGTGTTATTAAACTACCTGTTTATATATGGCTGTATCAACCTCCCTTACCATCAAAACACTGCTCAGCTATCATACAGTCAGTAACACACAAAAGACAATTAGTTGATGGTA
This sequence comes from Stappiaceae bacterium, assembly GCA_964291365.2. GTDB lineage: Bacteria > Pseudomonadota > Alphaproteobacteria > Rhizobiales > Stappiaceae > JBDWFY01. The sequence goes on along the minus strand of OZ220035.1, from coordinate 343,187 downwards.
TGAATGTACATGTACATGTACTGTAGTATCCCTACCTACTTCTTTGATTTTTTATACTTATTTGTGTAATTTTTTTATCTTTAATCTATGCGGCTGAAAGTACTGAATATGGGAAGTAAGCAACAGTACTATAGATCAGCAAGGTTGCTGAGGTACACCTGACAGGGACTGGAGGACCCTGTGGAGTAGCAGAGTTACTTGCATGAATTTACTTTAGTCACAAGTTTGATCTCATAGTATAGAACATAATACACCTTTCCCCATCCAGTTGGTGACAACCATCATAAAAAGTATTGAAAGTAGTCCATCATTAGCTTGTTTACAGGCTACTGAAGTGAGTGATGACTACTTGGAATGTGTGTAAACACTCTTAGCTTATTCAGGTTCTATTGTACTGTTTATGTGCTGTGTTATTATTGACTTTTCAGTAGAGTGCTGTAGGAGTGCATTGTCAATAGTTTTTGTTGTACTCTCATGCCACCTAGCTTCGCTTGAACTGCTTGGGCACTAATCAGTGACTGCATGTGTCCACTAGTTTTTTTCACTGGTGATAATAATTCACACTTGCCCAAAGATGTGATACAAAAAATTTGCTCATAGTGCTATACATGATATATCAGAAAATTAATTTTATAATTTGTAGCATATGCAGAAATAGTTATCAATTATTATGAAAACACAAATTTCTAATACCGTAGAATCCCGCAAATACGCCCCCCCCCCTCGCGTATAAGCCCCCCCCCCTGCAATTTTGGCTCAAGTTCCTGCATAGGTAGTTTTGTCTCGTGTATAAGCCCCCCCCCCCCGCTCTGACTGTAAAATGTAGATATTAAGAGTCCACAAGGCAACAAAAACAGTAGCTACAACTAGTAAACTAGCCATTTGTGCCATAATATGCCTCACTTTGTCGTTTTTCTAGAGTTTTCCCCATCAAATAGCCAGAGATCGCGCGCCCATGTGGCATTCGTCGGTCGGTAATGGTCGTCAGGCGGAAATGTCACGATCCCGCGTATAAGCCCCCCTCCCCACTTTTGCCCAATGCTAGCATGCAAAAAGGGGGGGGGGGGGGGGCGTAATCGCGGGATTCTACGGTACATACACTGTATGAGGCTTACCCCACAATCCCAACATTTAAAATTCCATGTAATGTGTATAAATATACTTCCACATATCCTATATTTTTCGTCTTTATTTTTCCCCTCCCCTCTGACTGTTTCGTAGACGTGTGTCAGTGGTCTGTTTGACTGCAGTGGTATCATAACAAGGGTTGCCCTCCATTTCATATTTGCTCTCTCTGCCTTCTGTAGCTTTCTCCAGTCTCTCTTTGTAGAGCCACAGGACAATCATATTGACACTGAGTAGCCCTGTAAATAGGACCGTCAATATGCTCACTAGAGTCCACGCAACCATTTCACTCGGAGACATTATGCTGCACTGTAGTTGTCCTATAGTCTGTTGTTCCTCTGCTATTCCTTCAGTGGTGCTCTCTTGAATTGACACTGTAGCTATAGTTATTATGTTGACAAACAAGTGGGCCAAAATGAGACCATAATTATATACCGAATGCTTTTGTTGAAGTTACTGTGCTGGTATGTTATTATAATATTGATCAGCAGTTTAAGTAATCACAAATCTTACTATTTTTTTTTGAATGGACTTCTGGTGTTGTTGACATGGTAGTGATCCCAGTTGCTATTCATGAAAGCAGTCTTACATCATAGGGAGTGCAAAATAATATTATTATGGTAATGCCCATGCTGATACTTACATGTACTTGTAATTTCACAAATGAAGAACTCCACTTCACTAACTGCAAACAACATAAAACTACTTCTGAATTTATATATCAACACTTTTCTTGTGTTGAAGTTGACATTGATGCTGATATTCTTGTGACCTGCTGGCTCTCCACCTGGTGGGACTGCAGCAACATCTACATGTGGGGTGCTTGTAGATGGTGCATCCCAGCTGTTAAAGTCATCTGGTATAGCATAGAATCTCAGTTTGGGAAGGCCTCTGTAACTGTCACTGTAGTAGTGCAGTGTGATGGTAGTCAAAGAGACTCTTGTGGGGAATATGAACAGCAGCTGCCCATTACTCCCAGCAGTCCATTCATAATATTCACTACTGCTGTACTGTTCCTGTCCAAGGTCAGAGTCTATCAATTTAAGTTGGGTACCATCACAGTGGACATAGTTTCTTACAACGGTATCGTCTGGATGATTTCTTGGATAGTTCCTACAGTTAGCACTGGTACTCTCAGCTCTGTTGACAGAGTTGTCCCGATAGGCATACTCTGATGGGTACACCTGACATGGACTGGAGGATGCTGTGGAGTGGTGGGATAGTTTTGCTCAGGTTAGATCTTACTTACGGTATACATGTAATGTACTTTTCCTAGTCGTACCGAGTATTGTAAGGAATGCTATAAAAAGTGCTAGACAGAATGGTGACTTCATCCTTCTACGTCAATCACCGTATACTGGGCTGTTCTGGAGTACTTTATAATTATTAATATTTATTTTGGATTGTTATGCCTGTTGTTTTTGGATGTGGCTATGTCCACCTCCCTCAGCCTCAAACATTATTTTATATCATTGTGTCAATTTTACACAGCTAATATTGATATACTGGTATGAGGTTTGCTCAGTCTTGACTACTCCATAGTGCCTGCATTTATCCTCTACAAACAACAACTTGTCTAAAATAATGTTTAAAATAAACCTACATTGTATATGCACACATATTTGTTCCTTTCACTTGGCCCCTCCCCCTCTGACTGCTTCATAGAGGTGTATATCAGTGGTCTGTTTGATTACAGTGACTTGATAACAACTCAGTGCACTTAAGGACTGTCTCAAGTGGAAAAAGTTACAATTTTTACTCAGTTTCATGAGCTTTTAATACCACCTAGCAAGATAGTGAGAGGCTCTTCAAGGTACCATATGAAAGGCCAATCCAAGTGCCTTCTAGGTATGGAAAAATTAACCACAACCAATTAACCAATTAGGCGTTACAGCGACATTCAGCCACACCCTCTAAAACGCTAAATCGAGCTATCCGGAATTTAAACGGCCACTTTTATCGAACCTTAGCTACACGAATGGAAGCTCACTATGATGATCTAGAATATCATCGGACGGATTGTCGAAAAACCTACCCGTTAAGATTTTATTCGTAGAAAACCTGGTTTTGGCTGTGTTCACGGCACGATCTTCTGCATGTAACTCCGAATCGAAAGCAGCTATCCACAATCTGTCGGATAGATCGTCAACATCGACCGTCAGCTTTAGTTTTTCACCATTAGTGCAGCGAAACTATGAGCGCTTAAATTCCGGACGGCATTTGCTTGACAAAATGGGCTCAAAACTGCGACTGTGCGGCTTTTTACCGTGGCTTGTATAGACCTTGTATGGGAGTGACGTCACGGTACAAGCCACTAATTGGCTCGCAGACAGGCGCGCGCCAAGGCTTATGAGACATGCCTTAACTGCACTGAGAAGGGTTGGCCTCCATTCATACTTTGGACTACTGTTGTCAGTACTTGTATCTCTGGCCTGTCTCTTCTTAAACATCCACAGCAGTACGACACTGAGTAGCCCTGTAAACAGGACTGTCAATATGCTCGCAAGAACCCACACTATTACTTCACTGGCAGATACTGGTGAAGCACATGTGCATGTGGCTGTTTCATTAATTTTATTCTTGACATTTCTCTTGTTGTTAGTGATTGAGTTGTAGCCTCAGTGTGTCTGTCATGAGTTGTTGAAACTGTGATGGATTACAATAAATGACTATCAGTCCAACATTTTTAGTGGCTTACCTGGCAATGTTTTTGATGCTTTACTACTGCCTGTCAAGGCGAAGTAGACAATTTTAAAAATGTTTTGCGAATACCATAGTTCTAAAAATTAGGCACAAAAATAAAAAGAATAATTATTCCGTAGTTTTCCACTATTTATCAGTTTCATGCCCAGACCCCACAAATAGTTATTTGCCTTTCTATTTTCCCACTCTACATGTGACGATCTTTGCCGGAAAAATTAGGCACTATTTTTCTTTAGTGGTATAGAATAAATAAAGGTGCCGACTTTAGAACTAGTCTATATACAATAGCTAGCATATACTTTCTGTGAGGACAAAAGCTGTTGTTGTTTCTACAGTAGAACTTGTGGTAGTGCCTATGTTAATGGTGCATGGCTATAGTCTTAAGACATTGAATAATCATACATGCATGCAAGGTAACTTACTGATACAGTGAAAGAATTCTACCTCACTCAGTGCAAAATCATAGCTGCTGCGAAATTTGTACATTAATACTTTTATAGTGTTGAATGTGGTGTCAATACTGATACTTCTTCGACCTGCTGGCTCTCCACCTGGTGGGACTGCATTAACATCTACACGTGAGATACCTGTAGCTAGTGCATACCAGATATTAAAATCATCTGGTACAGCATAGAATCTCAGTCTGGGAAGGCCTCAGAAATTGTCACTGTAGTAGTGCAGTGTGATGATAGTCAAGGAGACTCTTGTGGGGAGTATGAACAGTAGTTGTTTACCCTTCCCAGCACTCCACCAATAATGATCGCTGCTCCTGTACCGTTCCTGTCCAAGGTCAGAATCAGCCAGTTTAAGTCGTCTACCGTCGCAATGGGTATAATGTTCTGTGTGAATCCCTGCATAACTGGATGATGAATACTTCCTGCAGTTAGCACTATCCCTCTCAGTTCCTTTGACGGAGTCACCATGATAGGCATACTCTGATGGGTATACCTGACATGAGCTGGAGGATACTGCATGTGGAGTAGTTGGGTTGTATGACTAAAACCTGATAGATACATGTAACGTACTTTTCCTAATCCAGCTAAGCATAGTAAGGATAGCTGTAAACAGTACTGGACAGAATAGCGACTTCATCCTTGAACGTCAATCATTATAGAAGTTCTGTAATTTTCTATAAAATTACAGAACTTCTACAATGATTGACGCTCAATGATGAACACAAACAGAACTCTGTTATTTGTATTGCAGAACAACAGAATTTCTGTTTGTACACTTGGTTTTATATACCTCCCTCCTTCATTATCAAAACATTGCTGTACTATATATCATGTTGTCAAGTAATGTTAATACCGATATGAGGCGTACTAAGGCTCTCCCCACAACATCCAATATATATAGACATATGCAGTAGTCAAACTTTCAGAAAATCTTTGTTGTAATTAGTTGAATAAATAATGTGCATGCAAGGTGTGTTTTTGGTCTATCTTCTTTAGTACTTGGCCCCTCCCCCTCTGACTGTGTTCCATTACAATGGATGTAATATATTGCATGGATGGACATTCTGATCTTCATTATCTGCTGGATAATTCCTACAGTTGGCACTTTGACTCTCAGATCTAATAACAGAGTCATCCTGATAGGCACACTTTGATGGGTACACCTTACAGGAACTGGAGGACACTGTGTACATGTAGCTAATAGTGTGGTAGTTTACCTCAAATCTGCTTAATAGAATCACATAACATAGTTATCCTAGTCCAACTAAGCAAATAGAGGAATATCGAAATGAATGATAGATAGAACTTTGATTTCATAGTCATTTCTCACATTAGACTTTTCCAGTTATGTGGCTAAACCATGCACAGAATGTGATCACTATACCATTGCTGTTGTTTATTCTGTGTGATTACATGCGGAACAACAAATTGCCTGTTTGTGTAGAGCACATGGCATGACTATGTCAACCTCCCTCGCCATCAAAACACTGCTGTGCTATCATACAGTCAATAACACACGAAGGAAATTTAGCTATTAGTTGATAGTGTGAATGTACTTGTACATGTAACGTGCACTGGTTACCGTTTGTAAATATATACTTGAATAAATGTACGCTATACTTGGACACATCGTGTCTTTATCTGCCTTCTTTCACTTGTCCCTTCCCCCTCTGATCATGACTGCTTCATAGAGGTGTGTGTCAGTGGTCTGTTTGACTACAGTAGCTTCATAACAAGGGTTGCCCTCCATTTCATACGTTGGAGTACTGTTGTCAGTACTTGTATCTCTGGCCTGTCTCTTCTTAAACATCCACAGCAGTACAACATTGAGTAGCCCTGTAAACAGGACTGTCAATATGCTCACCAGAAACCAAGCTATTATTTCTGTGAGAGACGAGTCACATGTACATTTAGCTGTTGAATCTGTCAGTTTTGGTCTTTTGTTCATCACTGAAGTTGTTGCTTCAGTGTCTTTGTCTTGAGTTGTGGGCTCTGTAATGAATTAATATAACAATGATTAGCTGTCCTGGCTACATATTAAACTGCTTACTTGACGATATGTGTATTAGTGTAGTAGTATTGGGTGGATATCCTAAACATAATGGTTACGTTGACAATTAATATCATGTTGATAATCGATCTTAAAACAGCTAGCATACCTTTTGTGGTGAAGGTATGAGATGTTGCTTGTGTCATAGAATCTGTAGTAGTGCTACCTGTATTGATAGCTAGTCTCAAAACATACCTGTACACATAGAATGAAGGTATATATACTTACTAGTGCAAATGAAGAACTCCACTTCACTCACTGAAAACACTAAATTGCTAGTATACTTGTACATCAGTGCTCTCTTTGTGATGAAGTTGACATTAATGCTGACGTTCCTGCAACCTGCTGACTCTCCACCTGGTGGGACTGCAGCAACATCTACACGTGGGGTGCTTGTATTTGGTGTATCCCAGACATCAAAGTCATCTGGTACAACATAGAATCTCAGTTTGGGAAGGCCTCGGATATTATCACTGTAGTAGTGCACTGTGATGGTAGTCAAGAAGACTCTTATAGGGAATATGAACAACAATTGCCCATCCCTATAAGCACTCCATACATAAAAGTCTGTAGTCTGATACTGCTCTTGTCCAAAGATAGAATCAGTCAGTTTGAGATGTGTTCCATCACAATGGATAAAGTCTTCTGGATAGCTACCTGATTGAAAATTACCGGGTGGATACCTCCTACAATTGGCACTGTCACTCTCAGATCTAGTAACAGACTTATCCCAATAGGCATACTCTGACGGGTACACCTGACATGAAGTGGAGGATACTGTAGAGTAGAGGGATTAGTTAAATTCGCTTGATCTCACTGATAGAAATCATAATATTAGCTATAACATACTTATCCTAGTCCAATTGAGCAAAGCAAGGAATATGGAAGCAAACACTAGACAGAACTTCGATTCCATAGTCTTTCCTCACATTAGACTTTTCCAGTTGTGCGGAGTACTTAGCTAAGTCATACACAGAGTGTGATCATTATCATGACTGTTGTTTACTAGTCTGGGTGATTACATACAGTACAACAAACTACCTGTTTATATAGCATATGGCCGTGTCAACTTCTCTTGCCATCAAAACACTGCTCAGCTACCATACTGTCAATAATTATTACACAAAAGACAATTTTACTTTTTAGTTGATGGTATGAATGTACATGCAATATGTGCTAATCAATGTTTGAAAACTAAATTTAATGAACTCACACATGTCGTGTATTTAAGTCTGTCTGCCTTCACTTGTCCCCTCCCCCTCTGACTGCTTCATAGAGGTGTGTGTCAGTGGAGTGTTTGACTGCAGTGGCTTCATAACAAGGGTTGCCCTCCATTTCATACTTTGGAGTACTGTTGTCAGTACTTGTATCTCTGGCATGTCTCTTCTTAAACATCCACAGCAGTACAGCACCGAGCAGCCCTGTAAACAGGACTGTCAATATTCCCACAAGAACCCATGCAACAACCTCACTCAGAGCCACTGGTAGTTTGGTGCTTGACTTTATTTATGTAATTTGTTTTTCTTTTGTTGTTTTGCTTTCTTAAAGTGGCAATGTAGCTTTGTTGAATTAGACATATTAACAAAGAAGTGGGCCGAATGCCGTAGTTGAATTTGTTTTACTGACATGATCTACTATCAATAGCATTGATGAACAGTTCTTTCACAAGTGAAGAACTCCACTTCACTCACTGCAAAGTAAAAACTACTACTGAACTTGTACATAAGCACTTTCACGGTGGTGTAGTTAACATTGATACTGACACTGCTGCTACCTGCTGGCTCTCCATCTGGTGATACTGCAGTAATGTCTACACTTGAATAACCTGTAGTTGGGGTATCCCAGACTTCAAAGTTATCTGGAACAGCATAGAATCTCTGGCCTCTGTGACAGTCACTGTAGTAGTGCAGTGTGATGGTAGTCAAGGAGACTCTTGTGGGGAATATGAACAGCAATTGCGCATTGTTTCCAGCAATCCACACATAATAGTCAATGGGCTGGTACTTCCCCGTTCCAACATCAGAGTCAGTTAATTTACGTGTGGTACCATCACAGTGAGTGTATTGCTCAATCAGTGTATGGTACAGGAAAATACATGTACCTCCTACTGTTGGCACTGAAACTCTCAGCTCTACTGACAGAGTTATACGGATAGGCATACTCTGATGGGTACACCTGACATGAACTGGAGGATACTGTGAAATTAACTTGAACACATTTCATCTCACTAATAGAAATTGTGTAACATACTTGTCCTAGTCAAAGCGATAAGTCCTATAGAAAGTGCTATAGAAAGTGTTAGACAGAGCAGCAACTTCATTGTCATACCACACCATAGACAGTTCCAGTACGTGAGGTTTGTGGAATACATAGCTATAAATCATGCATAGAAGGTGATTATTAACCCTTGTCACATGCGCCGTAGGGTTACGGTAGTTTAATGTACCTTATACCTAGACAACTGCATGGGGGTTTTGCATGATAGTGCTTCATTTTCATGGTTATTGTGGATTAAAGAACAACCAATTACCACTCTGTGTAATATGATTGTGTCAGCTTCTCTCACCATAAAAACACTGCTATGATATCATGGTTTCTCAATGATACACGAGGGATAAATGTAACTATTAGTTAATGCTATAAATGTAGTAATGTAAGCACTAGTCACTGTTTGTATAAGTTAAATGAATGTGTTTACACACATCATGTTTATTGTCCATCTTCTTTAGTTGTCCCCTCCCCCTCTGACTGCTTCATAGAGGTGTGTGTCAGTGGTCTGTTTGACTGTAGTGGCTTCATAACAAGGGTTGCCCTCCATTTCATACTTTGGAGTACTGTTATCAGTATTTGTATCTCTGGCCTGTCTCTTCTTAAACATCCACAGCAGTACAACACTGAGTAGCCCTGTAAACAGGACTGTCAATATGTTCACAAGAACCCATGCAACAACTTCACTCAGAGCCACTGGTAGTTTGGTGCTTGACTTTATTTGTGTAATTTGTCTTTCTTCTGTTGTTTCTTCAGTGTTGCTTTCTTAAAGTGGCAATGTAGCTTTGTTGGATTAGACTAATAAAAAACAAGTGGGCCGTAGTTGAATTTGTTTTACTGGCATGATCCGCTATCAAGTTGATATCAGTAGCATTGATGAACAGTTAGTTAAATAATGGAAACTTACTGTCTCCTGTAGAAGCTTTTGGTGAACTAGACATTGTAGTGCTCACAGGGGCTGTACATTTAGCTGTCTCAAGTCATACAGGGAGTACAGAATATAGTAATGTACTTATGGATGCTTACTTGTACTTTCACAAGTGAAGAACTCCACTTCACTCACTGCAAACTGGAAACTGCTACTAAACTTATACATCAGCATCTTCTTTATGTTGAAGTTGACATTGATACTGACATTCCTGTGACCTGTTGGCTCTCTAGGCTGAAGCAACATCTACATGTGAATAGCTTGTAGTTGGGTTGTCCCAGACATCAAAGTCATCTGGTACAGCATAGAATCTCAGTCTGGAAAGGCCTTGGAAATTGTCACTGTAGTAGTGCAATGAGATGGTAGTCAAGGAGACTCTTGTGGGGAATATGAATAGCAGTTGCTCATCTCTCCCAGTACTCCACTGATAATAATCAGTGGTCTGATATTTCTCTTGTCCAACGTCTGAGTCTGTCAATTAAATTGGGTACCATCACAGTGAGTATATTGTTCTGTGTACACTCCTGCCCAAGGACCACTTTTATACCTCCTATAGTTGGCACTGCCACTCTCGAATCTAGTGACAGAGTCATCCCGATAGGCATACTCTGATGGATACACCTGACATGAACTGGAGGATACTTGATATTTTTTTTTTTGTTTCATTAGTTGATAGAAATCATGTAACATACCTATCCCAGTCTGGCTGAGTAGAATGAAGAATATTGTAGCAAGTGCTAGACAGAACAGCAATTTCATAGTCACACCTTACCATAAACTGTTCCAATTGTGCACAATTCTTAGCTAAAGCAAGTGTGATTATTATCATGGCTATTGTTTACAGAGCACTGCTGTACGAATCTACACATAATAGTCAGTGTACTGATACTGCTCTTGTCCAAGGTTAGAGTCAATCAGTTTAATTTGGGTACCATCACAATATACATAGTTTCCTATAAAGGCACCCTCCCCATAGTCACTTGGATGATTAACACTAGGGCTCTCAGCTCCGTTGACAGAGTAGGCATACTATATGGGTACACCTGACTTGAACTGGAGGGTGCTTTGGAGTGGTGAGATAGTTTTGCTCAGGTTTGATCTTACTTATACATGTACCATAGTATCCTGGACAAGCGCCCACACCCGGGTAAGCGCCCATGTACCGAATTTCAAGGGGTAAATTAGCAGCTTCCATACAAATGGTTATATCCCAGGTAGCGCCCATGCGGGCAGAAATCGTGAGTTATGTTTAAGGGTCCGTGGGTGCTTACCCGGAACACTACGGTAACATACTCTTCCTAGTCCTGCAGAGTATTGTAAGTATTGAGTGCTAAACAGAACAGCAACTGCATCAATCACATCACTGAATACTGTTCTAGAGTACTTTTTAATTCTGTGATTATTCTCATGGCTACTATTTACTTTGGGTACTGTTTGTGTACATGGCTATATTCACCTCCCTCAACCTCAAACATTATTCTATATCATGTTGTCAATTTTACACAGCTGATATTGATGTAGCTACTGGTATGAATTTTGCTCAGTCTTAACTACTCCACAGTGCCTGCATTTATCCTCTATAAACATCTCGTCTAAAACAATGTTTTGATATAGTTAAATAAACCTATATGCACACATTTGTTCCTTTCACTTGGCCCCTCCCCCTCTGACTGCTTCATAGAGGTGTGTGTCAGTTGTCTGTTTGACTGCAGTGACTTCATAACAAGGGTTGCCCTCCATTTCATACTTTGGAGTACTGTTGTCAGTGCTTGTATCTCTGGCCTGTCTCATTTTAAACGTCCACAGCAGTACAACACTGAGTAACCCTGTAAGCAGGACTGTCAATATGCTCACCAGAACCCAAGCTATTATTTCTCTGAGGGATACTGATAAGTCACATGTACATTTAGCTGTTGAATCTGTTATTGGTCTTTCGTTCATCAATGAAGTTGTTGCTTCAGTGTCTTTGTCTTGAGTTGTGGGCTCTGTAATGAATTAATATAACAATGATTAGCTGTCCTACATATTTAACTGCTTACTTGATGATGTGTGTGTTTGTGTAGTATTGGGTGCATTTCCTAAACATATGGTTGTTTTGACAATTAATATGTCCATAATTGATCATAAAACAGCTAGCATACCTTTTGTGGTGAAATTATCAAATATTGCTAGTGTCATAGAATCTGTAGTAGTCCTATCTGTGTTGATGGCTAGTCTCAAAACATACATGCATATATAGAATGAAGGTGTATATACTTACTAGTGCAATTGAAGAACTCCACTTCACTCACTGAAAACACATAACTGCTACTATACTTGTACATTAGCACTCTCTTTGTGATGAAGTTGACATTGATGCTGATGTTCCTGTGATCTGCTCGCTCTCCACCTGCTGGGACTGAAGCAACCTCTACATGTGGGGTGCTTGCATGTAGTCAGTGCAACCCAGACATTAAAGTCATCTGGCACAGCATAGAATCTCAGTCTGGGAAGGCCTCGGAAATTGTCACTGTAGTAGTGCAGTGTGATGGTAGTCAAGGAGACTCTTGCAGGGAATATGAACAGCAATCGCCCATCCCTATCAACACTCCATACATAAAAGTCCTTGGTCCGATACCACTCTTGTCCAAAGAATCTGATGGAATCAGCCAGTTTGAGTTGTGTCCCATTACAGTGGATGAAGTCTTCTGGATGGCTACCTGAATGAATATTACCATATGGGTGCCTCCTACAATTGGCACTGGCACTCTCAGATCTAGTAACAGAGTTATCCCGATAGGCATACTCTGACGGGTACACTTGACATGAAGTGGAGGATACTGTGGAGTAGAGGATTAATTTAGTTAAATTTGCTTGATTTAACTGATAGAAGTCATAATATTATAACATACTTATCCTAGTCCAACTGAGCAAAGCAAGGAGTATTGAAGTAAATGCTAGTCTAAGACAGAACTTCGATTTTATAGCCATTCCTCACATTAGACTTTTCCAGTTGTGCAGAGTACTTAGCTAAACCATGCACTGAGTGTGATCACTATCATTGTTGTTGTTTACTCTGTGTGATTACATGCAGAACAATAAACTACCTGTTTATGTAGCACATGGCTGTGTCAGCCTCTCTCGGCATCAAAACACTGCTCAGCTTAAACATTTCTCTATATCATGTTACAAAGCTAATACTGATAAAGTTGGACAAGTATAAAACGATTGGAGAAGTAAGTAGGGATGGAAAAAAGTACACACACAAGAGTCGAAAGGATAATAACAGACAAGATACATCCCTACACGGTTTTTCATAGAAACACCATTGCTGAAAACAAGCACTTTGTTGGTTATCATCCCTATTGCTCTTGTTTGTGTACTCTTTGACCCTACCATCCTCTTCGATTTTTAGTTACTTTTTTTACGCTTAATTCTTTTGTCTTTAATCTTTGTGGCTGAAAATACTGAATATGGGAAGTAAGCAACTGTTACAGTACTATAGCTAGATCAGCAGAGTTGCTGAGGTACACCTGATAGAGACTGGAGGACCCTGTGGAGTAGCAGAGTTACTTGCATGAATCTACATTAGTTTTTATCTCATAGCGTAGTACATAATACACATTTCCCCATCCAATTGGTGACAACCATCTTGTGTTGTACTAGCATGGCTTTGCTATGTCTAATTAGTTATTGTTTTTAATTAAGGTTTGTTTCATTGAATCTAATTAGTTTTAGTTTTTAATTAAGGAGTAGTGGATTGTTTCGCTTAGTTTTAGTAATTAAAACTAATTGGATAAATGGTCTACTAACGGTCATTTTAGTTTAGTTAACTAACTAAAATGAGCTGATTTGTGCCATTTTCTTTGTAGTTTAGTATATGGTATGGTTTTACTAGTTTTACTTTTTAATTATGAAAGGCATAGCACACTTATCTAATTTTAGTAATTATAATTAAGCCATAAGTTGGGCAAAACTAAGGGGGTTTTAGTATTAGTTTTGATTAACTAGTACAACACTACAACCATCATAAGAAGTATTGAAAGTATAGTCTATCATTTGCTTGTTTACAGGCTACCGAAGTGAGTGATAACTACTTGGAATGTGTGTAAACACTCTTAGCTTATTCAGGTTCTATTATACTGTTTATGTACTGTGTTATTATTGACTTTTCAGTGGAGTGCTGTGATGCAGTGTATAGGAGTGCATTGTCAACGGTTTTGTTGTAGTCTCTTGCCACTTAGCTTTGCTTGAACTGCTTGGACACTAATCAGTGGCTGCATGTGTCCACTAGTTTTTTCACTGGTGATAATAATTCACACTTGCCCCAAGACATGATATGAAAATTTAGCTCATAGTGATATGTATAATTAATCACACACTTCTGAGTACAATTAGGCCGTATGAGTACAAGTAAGAGTACTGTTGCTGCCCTAATTGTATGGAGATTAAAGTGTGTGATTAACTGATAGAATTTGCTCTAGGCTATAGCAGGAGTACTGATTACAGACTGAGAGTACAATTACAGCTGTAATTGGTACTCTTGCCTATGGGAGAAATGTATTGTGACTGTAATCACTATACTATTAACATGATATAATATATTTTGTAGTGTATGCAGGATTGGTTATGCAAAATGGGGTTCACACATAATAGATACACTGCATAAGCCTTACCCCACAATCCCAACATTTAAAATTCCATGTATGCTGTATAAATGTACATGCACATGTCCAACATTTTTGTCTGTCTTCCTTCATTAATTTTGTCCCCTCCCTCTCTGACTGCTTCATAGAGGTGTATGTCAGTGGTCTGTTAGACTGCAGTGGCTTCATAACAAGGGTTGCCCTCCATTTCATACTTTGAAGTACTGTTGTCAATGCTTGTATCTCTGGCCTATCTCTTCTTGAACATCCACAGCAGTACAACACTGAGTAGCGCTGTAAACAGGACTGTCAATATTCTCACCAGAACCCATGCAACAACTTCACTCAGAGACACTGATGGTTCACATGTACACGTACATGTAGCTGTTGTATCTATTATTGACTTTTCTGTCATCACTGGATTTTTTGTTTCATATTCTTTATCTTAAGTTGGCAGAATTGGAAAAATAATACCAATTATACATTTTTAGTTGCTTACCTGGTGATGTTTGTGTAGTATTGAATGAATTTCCTGTAGAAATTTAATATGCCATTAAGAAGATCTTTGAAAAGCTAGCATACTTTCTGTTACAGTGGAAGCAGCTGTTGTTCTTGTCACAGCTGCCATACTGGTGCTAACAGGGATGGTGGCTACTGTTGTAGTGGAAAAATAGCAAGTCTCAAGGCTTGATAATACATGTACATACATGCAAGTTGCTTACTATTGCAGTTAAAGAATTGAAATTCACTCGCTGAAAACACAAAATTGCTGTTGAACTTGTACATCAGCATTTTACGTGTGTTGAAGTTGACAATGATACTGACATTCCTGCGACCTGCTGGCTTTCCACCTGGTGGGACTGAAGCAACATCTACATATGGGGTGCTTGTAGTTAGTGCATCCCAGACATCAAAATCATCCAGTATAGCATAGAATCTCAGTCTGGGAAGGTGTTGGAAATTGTCACTATCACAGTGGTAGTGCAGTGTGATAGTAGTCAAGGAGACTCTTGTGGGGAATATGAACAATAGTTTTCCATCCCTGTCAACACATCCATGTATAATAGTCTCTGCTCTGATACTGTTCTCGTCCGAAGATGGAATCAGCCAGTTTGAGTTGTGTTCGATCACAATGGATGAAGCTAGTGTTCTGGATGTTAACCTGATTGAAGGTTACCAGGTGGATAATTCCTACAGTTGGCACTGGCAAACTCAACTGTACTGACAGCGTCCTCCTGATAGGCATACTCTGATGGGTACACCTGACATGAAATGGAGGATACTGTAGAGTAGTGGGATTGGCAACATTAAATTTGTTTGTCAATGATCTCATTAATAAAATCATGTAACACACTTGTCCTAGTCTGGTTGAGCAGAGTGCAGAATATTGTAGCAAGTGCTAGACAGAGCAGCGACTTCATGGTCATACCTTACCACAGACTGTTCTGATTGTACACAGTACTTAGCTATAGTATGCACAGAGTGCGATTATATAGAGTTATCCTGATAGGCATACTCTGATGGATACACCTGACATGGACTAGAGGATGCTGTGGAGTAGTGGGATAGTTTTGCTCAGGTTTGATCTTACTTACAGTATACATGTAACATACTTTTCCTAGTCTTGCAGAGTATTGTAAGGAATGCTATAAAAAGTGTTAGACAGAATGGTGACTTCATTCTTCTACATCAATCACTGAATACTATTCTGGAGTACTTTTTAATTCTGTGATTATTACTGTTTACTTTGGGTGATTATGCCCACTGTTTGTGTACGTGGCTATGTCCACCTCCCTCAGCCTCAAACATTATTCTATATAAACAACAACTCGTCTAAAATAATGTTTGATATTTAAATAAACCTACATTGTATATGCACACGTTTGTTCCTTTCACTTGTCCCCTCCCCCTCTGACTGCTTCATAGAGGTGTGTGTCAGTGGTCTGTTCGACTGCAGTGACTTGATAACAAGGGTTACCCTCCATTTCATACTTTGGAGTACTGTTGTCAGTACTTGTATCTCTGGCCTGTCTGTTCTTATACATCCACAGTAGTACAACACTGAGTAGCCCTGTAAACAGGACTGTCAATATATATGCTCACAAGAACCCACGCTATTACTTCACTGGCAGATGCTGGTGAAGCACATGTAGCTGTTTCATTTATTCTTGACATTTCTCTTCACGGTTGTTAGTGATTGAGTTGTAGCCTCAGTGTGTCTGTCATGAGTTGTTGAAACTGTGATGGATTACAATAATGACTATCAGTACTACATTTTTAGTGGCTTACCTGGCAATGTTTTTAATGCTGTACTACTGCCTGTCAAAACGAAGTAGACAATTTTAAAAATGCTTTGTGAATACCATAGTTCTAAAAATTAGGCACAAAAATAAAAAAATAATTATTCCGTAGTTTTCCACTATTTAGCAGTTTCATGCCCAGACCCCACAAATAGTTATTTGCCTTTCTACCTGCCCACTCTACATGTGACGATCTTTTTTTGCCGGAAAAATTAGGAACTATTTTTCTTTAGTGGTGTAGAATAATTAGAGGTGCCGACTTTAGAACTAGTCTATATACAGTAGCTAGCATATACTTTCTGTGAGGACAATAAGCTGTTGTTGTTCCTACAGTAGAACTTGTGGTAGTGCCTGGATTGATGCCTATAATCTCAAGACATTGAATGATCATACATGCTTTTGTAGTGTTGAATGTGACGTCGATACTGATACTTCCTCGACCTGCTGGCTCTCCACCTGGTGGGACTGCAGCAACATCTACATGTGGAGTGCCTGTAGGCTGTAGCTAGTGCATACCAGATATTAAAATCATCTGCTACAGCATAGAATCTCAGTCTTGGAAGGCCTCTATGACTGTCACTGTAGTAGTGCATTGTGATGGTAGTCAAGGAGACTCTTGTGGGCATACATGTAGTAGTGTGCTAGTTTACCTCAAATTTGTATGATAGAAATCATATGACATAGTTAACCCGAGCAAAGAAGGAATATTGAAAAGATAGAACATAGTCATTTCTCACATTAGACTTTCCAGTTATGTGGAGTACTTAGCTAAACCATGCACAGAATAACATTATGATCACTACCATGGCTGTTGTTTACTCTGTGTGATTATGTGCGGAACAACAAATTCCCTGTTTGTATAGCACATGGCATGGCTATGTCAACCTCCCTCGCCATCAAAACACTGCTGTGTTATCATATAGTCAATAACACATGAAGACAATTTAGCTATTAGTTGATAGTGTGAATGTACTTGTACATGTAATGTGCACTGGTTACTGTTTGTAAATAGCTATATACTTGAATAAATATATGCTATACTTGGACATATCTTGTTTTTGTCTGTCTTTCATTTGTCCCCTCCCCCTCTGACTGCTTCATAGAGGTGTGTGTCAGTGGTCTGTATGATTGCAGTGGCTTCATAGCAAGGGTTGCCCTCCATTTCATACTTTGGAGTACTGTTGTCAGTACTTGTATCTCTGGCCTGTCTCTTCTTAAACATCTACAGCAGTACAACAGTGAGTAGCCCTGTAAACAGGACTGTGAATATGCTCACCAGAACCCATGCAGCATCTTCACTCAGAGCCACTGGTAGTTTGGTGCTTGACTTTATTTGTGTAATTTGTCTTTCTTCTGTTGTTTCTTCAGTGTTGCTTTCTTAAAGTGGCAATGTAGCTTTGTTGAATTAAACTAATGACAAACAAGTGCCCTCTTACTGAATGCCATAGTTGAATTTGTTTTACTGTCATGATCTGCTATCAAGGTGATATCAATAGCATTGATCTGCAGCAACATCTACGTGTGGATAGCTTGTAGTTGGTGTATCCCAGGTGTCAAAGTCATCTGATACAGCATAGAATCTCAGTCTGGGAAGGCCTCGGATACTATCACTATAGTAGTGCAGTGTGATGGTAGTCAAGGAGATTCTTGTGGGGAATATGAACAGCAGTTGTATACCACTACCCTTAATCCACACATAATAGTCGGTGTACTGATACCAAGGTTAGAGTCAATCAGTTTAATTGGGGTACCATTTCAATGGACATAGTTTCCTACAAAGGCAACCTCCCTATAGTCACTTGTCGGATAGTTCCTACATTTAGCACTAGGGCTCTCAGCTCTGTTGACAGAGCCATGTTGATAGGCATACTCTGATGGGTACACCTGACATGGACTGGAGGATGCTGTGGAGTGGTGGAATAGTTTTGCTCAGACTTATACATCTACCATAGTATCCTGGGCAAGCACCCACTTCCGGCTGGGTAAGCGCCCATGTACTGAATTTTAAGGGGCAAATTAGCAGCTTCCATACAAATGTATGGAAGTTATATCCCAGGTAAGCGCCCAAGCGGGTGGAGATCGCAAGTTATGTTTAAGGGCCCGTGGGTGCTTGCCTGGGACAATATGGTAACATACTTTTCCTAGTCCTGCAGAGTATTGTAAGGATTGCTATAAATAGTGCTAGACAGAACAGGAACTTCATCCTTCTGCATCAATCACATCACTGAATACTGTTCTAGAGTACTTTTTAATTCTGTGATTATTATTCTCATGGCTACTGTTTACTTTGGGTGATTATTTATTTGTGTACTTGGTTATATATCGACCTCCCTCAGCCTCAAGCATTATTCTATGTTGTGTTATCAATTGTACACAGCTAATATTGATGTAGCTACTGGTGTGAGATTTGCTCAGTCTTAACTACTCCACAGTGCCTGCATTTATCCTCTACAAACAACTAGTCTAAAATATTGTTTTAAATAAACCTATATGCACACAGTTGTTCCTTTCACTTGGCCCCTCCCCCTCTGACGGTTTCATAGAGGTGTGTATCAGTGGTCTGTTTGGCTTCATAACAAGGGTCGCCCTCCATTTCATACTGTGGAGTACTGTTGTCAGTACTCTTATCTCTGGCCTGTCTCTTCTTAAACATCCACAGCAGTACAACACTGAGTAGCCCTGTAAACAGGACTGTCAATATGATCACCAGAACTAGTCCACGCAACAACTTCACTGGTAGATACTGATGAAGCACATGTAGCTATTTCATTTATTCTTGACATTTCTCTTGTTGTTAACATTTGAGTTATAGCTTCAGTGTACCTGCCTTCAATTGTTGAAACTGTCACGAATGGATTAGAATAATGATTAGCAATCTTGCATTTTACTTGACTTGCCTGTCAATATTTTTGATGTTGTACTACTGTCTGTCAAGGTGAGGTAGACAAATTTAAAATGTTTTGTGAATACCATACTTCTTTTAAAAATTAAGCACAAAAAGGATTGTTATTTTGGAGCTGGCGTTTTTGTTTCATAATCTTTGTCTTGGGTTGGTAGAATTGGAAAATGGTTACTAATCCTGGATTTTTACTTGCTTACCTGGTGATGTTTGTGTAGTACTGAGTAAATTTCCTATAGAAATTTAATATGCCATTGAGAAGATCTTAGAATGGCTAGCTCACTCTTTGTGTCGGTGGAAGCAGCTGTTGTTCTTATCACAGCCATCACACTGGTGGTGGCTACTGGTGTAGTGGAAAAATAGCAAGTCTCAAGACTTGATAATTATATATAATAATAATACGTGTACATGCATGTAAGTTGCTTACAATTATTGCAGTTAAAGAACTTGAGTTCACTCACTGAAAATACAAAACTGCTGTCGTACTTGTACATCAACACTTTCATTGTGTTGAAGTTGACATCAACGCTGACATTCCTGCGACCTGCTGGTTCTCCACCTGGCCGGTGTGACTGCAGCAACATCTACATTTGGGGTGTTTGCAGTTGGGTTATTCCAGACATCAAAGTCATCTGGTACAGAATAGAATCTTAGTCTGGCAAGGCCTCTGTCTCTGTCACTGTAGTAGTGCAGCGTGATGGTAGTCAAGGAGACTGTTTGGGGAATATGAACAGCAGTTTCCCATCATTACCAGCAGGCCACAAATAATAGTTGACTGGACTGTATTGTTCTTGTCTAAGATCAGAGTCACTCAGTCAAAGCTGGGTACCATCATTGTGGATGTATAGCTCTGTGTACACATTTTCCTGAAGACCACTTTGATACCTCACACAATTGGCACTAACACCCTCAACTCTCAGACTACTGACAGAGTCATACCGAAAGGCATACTCTGATGGGTACACCTGACATGATACAGAGGATACTGTGGATAGTGACATTGTTTGAATTCTGATCGCATCAACAACAATTATGACATGTATACCTTTTCTTAGAGTTATCCAACTAGTGATAACTATCACAAGGAGTATTTGAAAAATCTATGTCTTCATCGTTGGCTAGACTGCTTGTTTGAATTTGTAGATTACTGAAGTGACGACTACACGGAATGGTGCATTTGTTTATACAAATACTTCTAGTTTTTTCAAGTTTTATTCCACTGTTTATGCTATAAAATTAGCGTGCATTACTTGCTGTGCTAATGTTAGCTTTATTAAGCCTCGGCACATGCGCAAGGGTTACAATACTTTCTTAGTGATCCTCATGATTCTTGATTATGAAGTCACCTCTCACTCGTGTCCTGCTTCCCAAAGTCAATGGGAATCTTCTCCCCGCATACAAGACTTTGACAAAGGTTCTAGCTGTCAACGGGGAGACAGAGCGGGGGCTCTATCCACATGTACTCTATGACTGTAGTGCCAGGATTATACTCAAGTCTCGCCTGAGCCAGAGCAAAGGCTCTACCTGTACAGATTATTTTCAGTAGACTTTTTATGCATTGTGCTTGTGTGTGTGTGCATAAGTGTCTGTACTTGCTATGCCCAATGGGTAATGCAATCAACGAATCTTGAGCCTTGTGTCAACCAGTAGTCGTTCTGTGAGCGAGTGAGTGAGTGAGTGTTTGTGTGTGTGTGTGTGTGTGTGTGTGTGTGTGTGTGTGTGTGTGTGTGTGTGTGTCTATCTGTCACTGCACTAGCAGCTACATACCTGGTTTATATGTCCAAAGTGAGGCGATATACAGTTTCTTATAGGCTTTTAAAGAGAATATGTATTGTATGGACTTCGCTGAAAACATTTTGTTCTGGAGGTATGGTGTTATTTACCTGCCATGATGATCGGCAACTTGCTCTTTCTTGGCAAAAAAACACACCAATCAGGGTTTTATCTGGGGGGGGGGGGGGGGGGGGGGGGGGGGGAAGAGGGGGCCTCTTTCCCCCCCACCCCTTCAGATTGGCAGTAATTAAATATTCATGAGAGTCTGTTAGGCTTATGATCAATGTAATAAGTTCAGATAAAAATCACAGAAGTATAGCGCTAGTGTAGAACTGCCACAAGTCACAGTGAACTTTTGACCTCAACATTGATTTGTTTACATAGCAACATTAATTATGTCTGACTTAGTACTACAGTACTGCTACAGTGTATGGAGCAACTTTGTTTGACTATCTTGTGTTCTGGGCTTGATAGCTTTTTGCTGATTCATTGATCATGACATCACCATGTGGTTTGTCCAGCTGGCTAGGCTGGATAATTGCAAATGCAGCACATTCTTATGGTTACTCCAGTTCATGCCCATATGCAGGCTTGACTCTGAATTCATGACTGCATGTTCTATAAGCTCTAATGATGTACTTAGGCGACTGATGGTTCAACACGCCGAGGCTTTTGCACTATAATGCTGTATTTACTGTCAACAATTTTTGCAATATCTGATGTAAAATTCTTGTCAAATTAGCTGTAATGTTTTAATAATACATAATTGTGATATATTATGCAGAATAGGTAGTCACATCTCACTGCAGACTGTTTTAATTGTGTATATGGTACTTAGCTAAAGTATGCATGGAGTGTGATCCCTTTCATGGCTGTTGTTTACTCTGGATGATAGCAGAACAGCAGATTATCAGTTCGGGGTTTCATACAGGATTTTTCTTTGGAGGGGGAAATTTTGGTATGCATAGCACACAAAAAATTTATCCTAAAATACACATTTTTATGCCGAAATTTCTGAGCGATTTGCTACTATAACATCGTACATTTTTTAGCAACTTCAATCATTACAATCCAAGCTACATGCTTTTATTTGATTATTCTGGGGTGGGGGGGGGGGGGGAATTCCATGGTGCCCCCACCTCTGTATGAAACCCTGAATTATGTGTAGCATATGGCTATGTCAACCTCCCTCACCATCAAAACACTGTTGTTATCATAAATACACAAAAGCCAATTTTACTTTTGGTTGATGGTACAAATTAACATGTAGTATACACTAGCAACAGTTTGTAAATGTGTACATGTAGCTACTTGAATAAAGATACATTGTATACACTGTACTTGCATATGTCATTTTTTGTCTGTCTTCCTTCATTTGTCCCCTCCCCCTCTGACTGCTTCATAGAGGTGTGTGTCAGTGGTCTGTTTGACTGCAGTGGCATAGAATCTCAATCTGAGAAGGCCTCAGCCACTGTCACTAGTACTGTAGTAGTGCAGTGTGATGGCAGTCAAAGAGACTGTTGTGGGGAATATGAACAGTAGTTGATCATCACTTCCATCAATCCACCAGTAATAGTTGCTGCTCTGATACTGTTCTTGTCCAAGGTTGGAATCAGTCAGTTTGAGTTGTTGCCCATCACAATGGATGTAATATTCTGAATGGTCTTCTCCTTGAGCTGGATAGTTCCTACGGTTGACATTGATACTCTCAGATCTAGTGACAGAGTTATCCTGATAGGCATACTCTGATGGGTACACCAGACATGAGCTGGAGGATACTGTATACATGTAGTAATAGTTTACCTTCAGTTTGCTGATAGAATCCTGATCCAACTGAGCAAAGAGAGGAATATTGAAGTGAACACTAGACAGAACTTTATTTTCATAGTCATTCCTCACATTGGACTTTTACTCACGCATAGAGTGTGGTCACTATCATGGCTGTTATTTACTCTAGATGATTACATGCAGAACAACAAATTACCTGTTTCTATAGCATATGGCTGTGTAAACCTCCCTCGCCATCAAAACACTGCTCAGCTATCGTACAGTCAATAACACACAAAAGATGATTTTACTTTTTAGTCTATGTACATGTAATATTGCACTGTAGTCACTGTTTTATATATAATGTTGCAATGTATATGTACTATACTTGCACAAGTCATTTTTTTCATCTATCCTCCTTCACTTGTCCCCTCTCCCTCTGACTGCTTCATAGAAGTGTGTATCAGTGGTCTGTCTGATTGCAGTGGCTTCATAACAAGGGTTGCCCTCCATTTCATACTTCGGAGTACTGTTGTCAGTGCTTGTATCTCTGGCCTGTCTCTTCTTAAACATCCACAGCAGTACAACACTGAGTATCCCTGTAAACAGGGCTATCAATATGCTCACCAGAACCCATGCTATTATTTCTCTGAGAGATACTGATAAGTCACATGTACATTTATCTGTTGAATCTGTTGGCGGCCTCTTCTTTATCACTGGAGTTGTCACTTCAGTGTCTCTGTCTTGAGATGATGTGAATTAGGATAAAAATTAATGACTAGTTATCCTACATATTTAACTGCTTACTTGGCGATGTGTGTGTTTGTGTAGTGCTAAGTGCATTTCCTAAACATAAATAATTATTATTATGGTTGCATTGACAATTAATAAGTAAAAACAGCTAGCATACTCTTTGTGGTGAAGATAAGGGATGTTGTTAGTATCACATGTATAGAATCTGTAGTAGTGCTACCTGTGTTGATGGCTAGTCTCAAAACATGCACATATAGAATGAAGGTATATAATACACACACATGTACTTACTTGTGCAATTGAAGAACTTCACTTCACTCACTGAAAATATAAAACTGGTACTGAACTTGTACATCAGCAATCTCTTTGTGTTGAAGTCGACATTGATGCTGACATTCTTGCGACCTGCTGGTTCTCCACCTGGAAAGAATGCAGCAATATATACATGTGGGAAGCCTATGCTCAGTGCATCCCAGACATCAAAGTCATCTGGTACAGCATAGAATCTCAGTCTGGGAAGGCCTCGGACACTGTCACTGTAATAGTGCAGTGTGATGGTAGTCAATGAGACTCTTGTGGGAAATATGAACAGAAGTTGCCCATCACTCTCAGGAGGCCACCAGTAATAAGCGACACTATTGTACTGCTCTGATCCAATATTGGAATCGGTCAGTCTAAGTCGTGTCCCATCACAATGTATGTAGTCTTCTGGATGCACCACTTCTTGGAAGTTACCTCGTTGGTACTCCCTGCAGTTGGCTCTAACACTCTCAGCTCTGTTGACAGAGTCATCTCGATAGGCATACTCTGATAGGTACACCTGACAAGAAGTAGAAGATGCTACATAGCAATGGATAATTTAGAGCTTGATACTTGATCTGATAGATGCAGGTAACATACTTGCCCTTATCCAACTGAGCAGACTGGAGAGTAAAACAGTACAATGTACTTGATAGAAAAGTGACTTCATCCTGGGCATCAATCAGTTTTCAGAATACTCTTCTATTCAGCATTTACTCTCATGCATATAGCTATTGTTTACTCTGGGTGATTACAAAATTACAACAGCCAGTTTATTTTATCTTGTGGCTTTATCTACCTACCACCCATTGAAAACATTGCCAGACTATCATGCTTTCAATAGTGCAAAACTGATAATATTATATTGATATTGCTAAGCTGAGGCTGAGGTTCAAAGGGGGATTTTTTTGCCAATCAAAAAATATACACAATGGTAATATGTACAATGTCATAATATTGTATTTTTTCTGCCTTCCTTCACCTGGCCTCTCCCTCTCTGATTGATTCACAGAGGTGTGTGTCAGTGGTCTGTTTGACTGCAGTGGCTTAATAACAAGGGCTACCCTCCATTTCATATTTTTGGAGTACTGTTGTCAGTACTTGTATCTCTGGCCTGTCTCTTATTAAGCATCCACAGCAGTACAACACTGAGTAACCCTGTAAACAGGACTGTCAATATAATCACCAGAACCCACACAACAACTTCACTCAGAGTCACTGGTAGTTTGGTGCTTGACTTTATTTGTCTTTAATTCTGCTGTTGTTTCTTCAGTGTTGTTTTCTTAAAGTGGCAATGTAGCTTTGTTGAATTAGACTAATCAACAAACAAGTGGGCCCTCTTACCAAATACCATAGTTGAATTTGTTTTACTGTTATGATTTGCTATCAATAGCATTGATGAACAATAATTATTAGTTAAATAATGGAAACTAACTGTCTCCTGTAGAAGAAGCTTCTGGTGTAGTAGACATTGTATTGCTCACAGAAGCTGTACATTTAGCTGTCTCAAATCATACAGGGAGTGTAGAATATAGTAATGCACTTATGGATACTTACTTGTACTTTTACAAGTAAAGAACTCCCTGCAAACTGGAAACTGCTACTATATATGATTATTCTGATGGCTACCGTTTACTTTGGGTGATTACTTATGCCTGCTGTTTATGTACATGGCTACGTCCACCTCCTTCAGGTTCAAACATAATTTTATATAATACTATCATGTTGTCAATTTTACATAGCTAATATTTATATACTGGTATGGGATTTGCTCAGTCTTAACTACTCCACAGTGCCTGCATTTATCCTCTATAAACAACAACTCGTCTAAAATAATGTTTGATATAATAAACCTATATGCACACGTTTGTTCCTTTCACTTGGCCCCTTCCCCTCTGACTGCTTCATAGAGGTGTGTATCAGTGATCTGTTTGACTGCAGTGGCTTCATAACAAGGGTTGCCCTCCATTTCATACTGTGGAGTACTGTTGTCAGTACTTGTATCTCTGGCCTGTCTCTTCTTCAACATCCACAGCAGTACAACAGTGAGTAGCCCTGTAAACGGGACTGTCAATATGCTCACCAGAACCCACACAACAACAATACTTGGAGACACTGATAGTTTAGTAGTTGACTTGATTAGTGTAGTTTGTCTCTCTTGTGTTGTTTCTTCAATATTGTTATCTTGATAATATAGTTGTATTGAACTAGACTAGCAGACAAGGGGGCCTAGAATATTAACTTACCAGATACTTTTTTTGTGGTTGTACAGTTCCATGGATAATATAGTACGTTTACTATATTATCCATGACTGTTCCAATCAGCTATCAAGGTGATATCATTTAACAGTTAGTTCAAGTTGTCAAATAATAGGAACATACTGTTTCCTGTAGAAGAAGCTTCTGGTGTGGTTGACATTGTAGTGCTCACAAAAGCTGTACATTTAGCTGTCTCAAGTCATGTGGGGAGTGCAGAATGATATTATAGTAAAGCTCTTATGGATATTTACTTGTGCTTTCACAAGTGAACAACTCCACTTCACTGACAGTAAACTGGAAACTGCTACCATACTAGCACTTTCCTTGTGTTGAAGTTGACACTGATACTGACATTCCTGCGACCTGCTGGCTCTCTACCTGGTGGGACTGAAGTAATATCTACACGTGGGTACATGTAGTTTATAGATTCACATAGTGTATCAAAGTATTCTGGTAAAGCATAGAATCTCAAGGCCTCTGTCACTGTCACTGTAGTAGTGCAGTGTGATGGTAGTCAAGGAGATTGCTGTGGGAATATGAACAGCAGTTGCTCATCACTCCCAGCAGGCCACACATAAAATCAGTGGCCCAGTACTGCTCCGGTCCAAGGTCAGAGTCAACAAGTGTAAGATGGATACCATCACAGTAAAGTGGAGTCTGGTTGGTACACTCCTGCCTGAAGAAGACCTTTGGATACCTCCTACAGTTGGCACTGGTATTCTCTGCTGTATCGACAGAGGTAAAATTATATGCATACTCTGATGGGCATGCCTGACATGAAGTGGAGGATACTGCAGGGCAGTGGGATAGTTTTGCTCAAATTAGATATTATTCATGCAACATACTTTTCCTACTCCCATTGAATATACTAAGAAAAGTGTTAGACAGAACAGCGACTTCATCCTTCTGCATCAATCACCCAATAGTGTTCTCAGAGTGCTTTTAATTCTGCATATTTTATTCTCGTGGCTACTGTTTATTTACTTGGGTGAGTATGCTTGTTTGTAAATGTGGATGTGTCTACTTCCTAGAGCCTCAAATATTACTCTATATTATGTTACAAAGCTAATACTGATATACTTGTACAAGTATAAAAAGATTGGAGAAGCTAAGTATAGGGATGGAAAAAAGTACACATACAAGAATAGAAAAGATAATAACAGATAAGATGCATCCTTACATGCACGGTTCTTCGTAGAAACACCGTTGCTGAAAACAAGCACTTTATCTGTTATCATCCCTACTACTCTTGTTTGTGTACTTTTTGACCCTACCATCCTCTTCGATTTTTAGTTGCTTTTTATGCTTAATTCTTTTGTCTTTAATCTTTGCAGCTGAAAATACTGAATATGAGATGTAAGCAACAGTACTATAGATCAGCAGAGTTGCTGAGGTACACCTGACAGGGACTGGAGGATCCTGTGGAGTAGTAGAGTTACTTGCATGAATCTACATTAGTTTTGATTTCAAAGTATAGTACATGATAATAAGAAGTGTTGAAAGTAGTCCATCATTAGCTTGTTTACAGGCTACCGAAGTGAGTGATGACTACTTGGAATGTGTGTAAACACTCTTAGCTTATTCAGGTTCTATTGTACTGTTTATGTGCTGTGTTATTATTGACTTTTCAGTAGAGTACTGTGATGCAGTGTATAGGAGTGCACTGTCAATAGTTTTTGTTGTTATCTCATGCCACCTAGCTTCGCTTGAACTGCTTGGGCACTAATCAGTGGCTGCATGTGTCCACTAGTTTTTCACTGGTGATAATAATTCACACTTGCCCCAAGACATGATACGAAAATTTTGCTCATAGTGATACATGTGATAATATATAAGAATATTAATTTGTATAATTAACCACACACTTCCGAGTACAATTAGGGCAGTAATCGGTACTCTTACTTGTACGAGTATGGCCAGTAATAGCACGAACATAGCGAATGCTACTAGGCCATACAAGTGTAAGAGTACCGTTACTACCCTAATTACCCGAGGCGCGAAGCGCGAGGGTACTGTAATCGTTCTGAAACTGGATGTCTGTTAGTTCCAGCGTAATCTCAGGATCCAAGCGCTTTAGCTCGGGTCTGATTTGATCTTTTGCCTTGGTGATCGCTAAAGTTGTAACGATTTGTGGGAAAATTGATACAAACGCTTACTTTTCGAGATCCAAGACAAAACCTCAGGATTACTGCTATCCGTGCGGCCATTTTTAACGTAGTGCTCAGAATTAACCACACCCTAAGGCCGTAATCTATACGCGATCAGGCCGGCTGACGCGACGTGCACGTACGTACGTTGCCCGCAAGCATGACGTAAACACATATGCGCATGCGCATTAGTGATGAACATGTAGATCAATTTAAACACGCCGAGGGTTTGAACACACTGTGTTCCTTGTTGTATAAGGAATAAAGTGTGTGATTAATTGATAATAGTATAGAATTTGCCCTAGGCTACAGCAGGAGTACTGATTACAGACTGAGAGTACAATTACAGCCGTAATCGGTACTCTTGCCTATGGGAGTAATGAATTGTGATTGTAATCACTATACTATTATACAATTTATAACGTATGTGGAAATGGTTACCAATTGTTAATTGTTATGAAAACACAAAATTAATTTCTAATAGATACACTGCATGAGGCTCACCCCACATTCCCAACATTTAAAATTCCATGTATGCTGTATAAATGCACGTGCACATGTCCAACATTTTCGTCTCATACTTAAATTTCTAATAGATACACTGCATGAGGCTCACCCCACAATCCCAACATTTAGATTTGTATAAATGTACTTCCACATATCTGATATTTTTCATCTTCATTTTTCCCCTCCCCCTCTGACTGTTTTGTAGAGGTGTGTATCAGTGGTCTGTTTGACTGCAGTGGCATCATAACAAAGGTTGCCCTCCATTGCATATTTGCTCTCTCTGCCTTCCATAGCTCTCTCCAGTCTCTTTTTGTAGAGCCACAGCACAATCATATCGAGCCCTGTAAACAGGACTGTCAATATTCTCACTAGAGTCCACACAACCATTCACTCGGAAACATTATGCTCCACTGTAGTTGTCCTATAGTCTGTTCTTCCTCTGTTATTCCTTCAGTGGTGCTCTCTTGAATTGACATTGTAGCTATATAGTTATTATATCATTATGTTTACAAACAAGCTGATACTTACATGTACTTGTAATTTCACAAATGAAGAACTCCACTTCACTAACTGCAAACAAACAATTTGTACATTAACACTTTTCTTGTGTTGAAGTTGACATTGATGCTGATATTCTTGCAACCTGCTGGCTCTCCACCTGGTGGGACTGCAGCAACATCTACATGTGGAGTGCTTGTAGATGGTGCATCCCAGACGTTAAAGTCATCTGGTACAGCAAAGAATCTCAGTCTGGGAAGGCCTCTGTGACTGTCACTCTAGCAGTGCAGTGTGATAGTAGTCAACGAGACAATTATGGGGAATATGAATAGCAATTGCGTCTTTTTCCAGTAATCCACACATAATAGTCAATGAGCCGGAATTGCTCTGTTCCAAAGTCAGAGTCAGTTAATCTACATGTGGCACCATCTCACTGATAGAAATAGTGTAACATACTTATCCTAGTCCAACTGAGTAAAGCGACAAATACTATAGAAAGTGTTGGACAGAGCAGCAACTTCATTGTCATGCCACACCATAGATTGTTCCAGTAAGTGAGTTTCGTGGAATATGTAGCTAGCTATAAATCATACATAGAGTGTGAATATCAACCCTCGGCGCATGCGCTGTAGGGTTAATATTAGTTTTGTATAATATATACACTGTAATTAAGGTGGTAGTAAGAAACGTACTTTCTGTTGTATTAACAGCTGCTTGCAATTATTGTGTTGTTGACTGTGTTTTAGTTGTTAAGTCTGTTGCAATGTTACCTATGAAGTATTAGTGGAATTAGGTTTTATGCAGAGTACTGTTTATGCATAGTTTGCACTTACTAGTACTTATACATGTACATATACAATTGCTTGTAAAAAAACTCAACTTCACTCAATGCAAACTGGAAGCTACTGCTATACTTGAACAGCACTTTGCTTGTGTTGAAATAATTGTTGGTAATGACGCTGACACTCCTGCGACCTGCTGGCTCTCCACCTGGTGTGACTGCAGTAACATCTACATGTGGATAGTTTATAGTTGGTGCATGCCAGACCTCAAAGTTATCTGGTACAGCATAGAATCTCAGTCTGGGAAGGCCTCGGTCACTGTCACTGTACTAGTAGTGTAGTGTGATGGTAGTCAAGGAGATTCTTGTGGGGAATATGAACAGCAATTGTGCAGTGCTTTCAGCAAGCCACCAGTAATGGTCACTGTTCTGATACAGCTCTTGTCCAAGGTTAGAATCACTTAGTTGAAGTTGGCTTCCATCACAATGGATGTATTTGGATGTATCAATGCCAGACTTAATGCCATTCCTATAACGTTCACAATTCGCACTAGAGCTCTCAGTTCTGTTGACAGAGTTATCCCAATAGGCATACTCTAAAGGCTTCACCCGACAGGGACTGAGTGATACTGTGGAGTAAAGGGATTGTTTAGCTAAACATTGATTTCAGTGATACATCTAACATACATGTACTCGTCCTAATCCCAATGAACACAGTGAAGAATACTGTAGGAAGTGCTAGACTCAACAGTGATTTCATCTTTCTGTCTCAATGGCTGTAGACTGTTCTATAGTCTAAGAATACCGTTTGCATACATTTATAACTGCTGTTTGCTCTGGACATGTGATTACAGTATCAACTTTGTACGTTATACGACTGTGTCTACCACCCACCCCCTCAAACATTAGCTACTGTGCTATTATACTGTATACACTGACTAGTGTTCTAAGACTCACTACAGAAAAAAATAATAATAACAGAGTGACAAGAATCATGTCTGAAGATCATTTGGATATCTCCTACAGTTGACACTGCCACTCTCAGCTCTGTTAACAGAGTCATCCCAATAGGCATACTCTGATGGGTACACTTGATATGAACTGGAGGATACTGTAGAGAAATAAGGTACTATATAACATACTTATCCTGAGCAAAGTAACGAATACAACAGAAGGTGCTAGACTGAACAGCAACTTTGTAGTCATATCTAATCATAGACTGTTTTAGATTCAGGGAATACTTAGTTGCATTGAAGCTTTGCTGTACAATCGTATTCATGGCTATCGTTTTCTCTGGGTAATTCATGAAAAATTACCAGTTTGTGTAGCACATGACTATATCAACTTCCCTGCCCATATAAATACTGCTGTGCTATCATAGTACAGTCAACATCACTCAGACTATAGTGGAACTATTAGTTGTTACTATGACTGAACTGTAATGTGTGCACTCGTAATTGTTTATAAAATCTGGAGCATATAGTAAAGTAAATGAATGTTCTTGCACACATAACACCTTTAGTCCATATTCCTTCACTTGTCCCCTACCCCCTCTGCCACACTATAAACCACACCATAACTGGTGTGTGGACTACTTAAATAAATGAAACACTGCTATCATGCAAACCCTCGGCACAGTTGCCTAAGCACATTAACAGCTTCAGGATGATATAAAACATGCAGTCGTGAAGCCAAAGACATCAACTCAAGCTTCGGAACTGGAGTAACCACAAGGCTGTGCATTGCATGTGATTTCGCAATGCACAGCTCTATGCGCGTGAGCCTCACTTTCGCAATTTGCCAGCTGGACAAATCACGTGCTGATGTCATGAAGCTAGAACAATGAGTCAGCAAAAAGCCATATAGCGCTGAAGCCAGGACGGTCGAAAAAGTCACCTTATTTTAGGTAGTCGTCACTTCTAGTCATATCAAGTACCACTGGTGTGTTTGCTGAGAGAGAGTCGAATCGCCCATCATCATGGCAAGCAAATCATGCCATATCTCCCAAACAAAACATTTTCAGCAAAGTCCACACAATACAAATCTTTAAAAGCCTACAAGGAACCCGAGCCCTATGATGCCTCATTTTGAACATACAAACAAGGTATGTAGTAGCTAGTGCAGTAACAGACAGACACACTAACAGACACACATTCGCAGAATGTCTACCGTAACCCTACGGCGCATGCGCCAAGGATTAATGATGCACAGAGTGTGATTACTGTCATGGCTATTGTTTACTCTGGATGATTACAAACAAAAAATAACCAGTTTGTGTAGTGCATTGCTATGTCAACCTCCCTCACCATCAAAACACTACTGTGCTATCGTACAGTCAACAACACACACACACAATAAAAAAATTTTAACTATTAGTTGATTATACAAATGTACAGTTATATTATGCAATAACCAGTTTGTAAATATGTACATGTACTTGAATTACATTATGTTGTTCCTCTATCTTCCTTCACTTGGCTCCTCCCCCTCTGACTGCTTCATAGAGGTGTGTGTCAGTGGTCTGTTTGACTGCAGTAGCTTCATAACAAGGGTTGCCCTCCATTTCATACTTTGGAGTACTATTGTCAGTACTTGTATCTCTGGTCCGTCTCTTCTTAAACATCCACAGCAGTACAACACTGAGTAGCCCTGTAAACAGGACTGTCAACCAAAACCCACATACGCAACAACTTCAATTGGTAGATACTGATGAATCACATGTGCATGTAGTTGTTGTATTTTATTCTTGGCATTTCTCTCATCAATACTGGAGTGGTAGCTTCAGTGTATCTATTTTGAGTTATTGGTGCTGTATCGAATTTGGATAACGGTTAGCAGTCATATAAGTTGAGTTGCTTACCAAACACTGTTTGTGATGTAGTATTAGACCTATTGCCTATGAAGGTGAGGTTGATAATAATGTAAAATTATGGATAGTTACATGTAGCATCCTTTTTGTGATGGTAGTAATTAATATTGCTTCTGAGTTCATAGTAGTGGTTTCTGAATTGATGATAAGTTTCAACATATCCAGTGATTGTGCAGGACATGTACTGAAAGAAGTCCACTTCACTCACTTCAAAGTGGAACCTACTGCTAAACTTGTACATCAGCACTTTCTTTGTATTGAAGTTTACATCAATGCTGACATTCCTGCGACCTACTGGCTCTCCTCTTGGTGGTACTTCAGCAATATCTGCATAAGGGGTGCCTGTGCTTGGTGCATCCCAGATATCAAAGTCATCTAGTACGGCATAGAATCTCAGTCTGGAAAGGCCTCAGATATTATCAGTGTTGTAGTGCAGTGCGATGGTAGTCAAGGAGACTCTTGTGGGGAATATAAATAATAGTTTTCCATCCCTGTCAGTATTCCACACATAATAGTCCCTTGTCTGATTCTCTTCTTGTCCAAAGATAGAATCAGCCAGTTTGAGTTGTGTTCCATTACAATGGATGTAGTGTTCTGGATGATCACCTCCTTGAAGGTTACCAGGTGGATAATTCCAACAGTTGGCACTGGGTGGCTCAAATATACTGACAGAACCCTCCAGATAGGCATACTCTGATGGGTGCACCTGATATGAAGCAGTGGATACTGTGGCATAGAGGGATTGGTTAACTTGATCTCACTGATAGAAATCATGTAACATACTTATCCTAGTCTGGCTGAGTAGAGTGAAGAATGTTGTAGCAAATGCCAGCAAGTTCGTAATCGTTCCTCACCATGGACTGTTCTAATTGTACACACTTAACTGAAGTATGCACAGAGTGTGATCACTATCATAGCTGTTGTCTATTCTGGGTGATTGAAGAAAAATAAAATACCTGTTTGTATAGTGCATGGCTATGTCAACCTCCCTCACTATCAAAACACTGTTGAATAATCATACTGTCAAAACACATAAATGTTGATGGTACAAATGTCATATTATGCACTTAATCACTATTAAATTTTTGTAAATAAGTATTTGGGACTATACTTGCACACATGTTTTGTCTTTTTCACTTGTCCCCTCCCCCTCCACCTGCTTCATAGAGGTGTGTGTCAATGGTCTGTTTGACTGCAGTGGCTTCATAACCTCCATTTCATACTGTGGGGAATATGAACAGCAGTTGTACTAGTCAGTCCAGTAGTAGTGCTGCAACTGTCCAAGGTCAGAGTCAGTCAGATTACCTTGGATACCATCACAGTGAGTGTATTGATCTGTGGATACTCCTGGTGCCTGAACATAATCTGAATACCTCCTGAAATTGACTCTGGCACTCTCAGCTCTGCTTTCAGAGTCATCCTTATAGGCATACTCTGTTGGAGGATACTGTGGAATAGTGATACTTAATCTCACTGATGTAAATTATGCAACATAGCTACTTATCTTAATCCAGCTAAAGAAACCAAAGAGTACTGTAGAAAGTGTTAGACAGAACGGCAACTGCATAATTGTACATCACACACCACAGACTGCTCCAGTTAAGTTGTTTGAAATACTTAGCTTAAACATGCACTATATCATGGCTGTTGTTTATTTGGGGTGATTACGTGCAGAACAACAAACCTGTTTGTATAATGCATGGCTCTCAACCTCCCTCACCATCAAATCACTGCATGCTGTGCTATCATACAGTTCAATTGCACACAAAAGACAATTTTCGTTTTAGTTGATAGTACAAATGTACATGTAATATGCACTGGTCACTGTTTGTTTGTTTTTTATGTGAACATGAAAGCTACAGTTTGGTCTTTGGCTGTGTATGCTACTTATTCTCTTACACAAGTTATGTATCTTAACCTCCTATATACTATATATACTGTTTATTCATCTACCCTTACCCTACTATACTGTTTATTCATCTATCCTCACATATGTCACTATTTTTCATGTTGTATTTCACTTGTCTGCATACACTGTTACTAATTAACTTGTTTTTACTACTTCCAATTGTATCATTCTTATCTAGGTACACACTAGATTAGCAATATTTAGCTATTGTGTATCTATTGGCTTTGCCATGAATTATTATAGAAAAAAAAATGTATTTGAATATACTTACACATATCATGTTTTTTGTTCATTCATTTCCCCTCCCCCTCTGACTGATCCGTAGAGGTGTGTGTTAGTGATCTGCACTTTCTTTGTGCTGAAGTTGGTATTAAAGCTGATGCTCTTGCGATGTGCTGGCTCTCCACCTGGTGGGACTGAAACAACATGTAGCTTGTAGTTGGGTAATCCCAGGTATCAAAATTATCTGGTACAGCATAGAATCTCAGTTTGGGAAGGCCTCAGATGCGGAGATTGTCACTGTGGTAATGCAGTGTGATGGTAGTCAAGGAGAATCTTGTGGGGAATATGAACAACAATTCTCTATCCTTGCTTGCATTCCACACATAATAGTCTCTTGTTCAATACTGTTCTTGTCCAAAGACAGAATCAGCCAGCTTGAGTTGTGTTCCACCACAATGGATGAGGTCTTCAGGATGGTATCCTGATGGAAGGTTACAAGGTGGATAGTTCCTACAGTTGGCACTGGATGGCTCAAATGTACTAAAAGAGCCCTCCAGATAGGCAGTCACTGATGGATGCACCTGACATGAAGCAGAGAATGCTATGGAGTGTGTACATGTAGAGGGATTAGTTAACTTAAGTTTGCTTGATCTCGCTAATAGAAATTGTGTAGCATACTTGTCCTAGTGCAGCTGAGCAGAGTGAAGAACACTGTAGCATGAGCTAGACAAATAGCAAGTTCATTGTCATACCACACCATGGACCATTCTAATATATAAATGAGCTACATGGAATGCGTAGCTATAAATCATGCACAGAGTGTGCACGTGATCATTTTCATGGTTATTGTATACTCTGGGTGATTAAAGAGCAATAAATTACCACTCTATGTAGTGTATGATTGTGTCAGCTTCTCTCACTATCAAAACACTGCTATGCTATCATAGTGTCAATCAATGATACACAAGAGATAAATGTAACTACTAGTTAATGCTATAAATGTAGTAATATAAGCACTAGTCACTGTTTGTATATAGTTTATTGTCCATCTTCTTTTATTTGTGCGCTCCCCCTCTGACTGCTTCATAGAGGTGTGTGTCAGTGGTCTGTTTGACTGCAGTTGCTTCATAACAAGGGTTGCCCTCCATTTCATACTTTTGGAGTACTGTTGTCAGTACTTGTCTGTCTCTTCTTAAACATCCACAGTAGTACAAGCCCTGTAAACAGGACTGTCAATATGCTCACCAGAACCCATGCAACAACTTCACTCAGAGATACTGATGGTTTATTAGTGTTTGACTTTATTTGTGTTGTTTGTCTCTCCTTTGTTATTTCTTCAGTATTATTGTCTTGAATTGACATCGTAGCTGTGTTGAGTTATGCTTACAGACAAGTAAATCTGAGCATTGTTTACTTGCTCAGTGCTGTTTTTGAGTTTTTGCTGGCATGATCAACTATCAAGGTAACATCAGTAGTATTGATGAGGATTTTAGGAATCACATAATGAAACTTACCATCTCCAAGAGAAGAAGTCTCTGGTGTGGTTGATGTGGGTGTGGCCACAAAAGCTGTACATTTAGTGATCTCAAGTCATACAGGGAGTGCAGATTATAGTAATGTGCTTACTTGTACTTTCACAAATGAAGAACTCCACTTCACTCACTGCAAGCTTGAAACTGCTACTATATACTTGTACATCAGTACTTTCTTTGTATTGAAATTAACATTGATGCTGACACTGCTATGACCTGCTGGCTCTCCGCCTGGTGACACTGAAGTATAACATCTACATGTGGATAGCTTAAAGTTGTTGCATCCCAGGCATTAAAGTTGTCTGGTACAGCATAGAATATCAGTCTGGGAAGGCCTCGATCACGGTCACTGTAGTAGTGCAGTGTGATGGTAGTCAAGGAGACTCTTGTGGGAATTATGAACAGTACTTGACCATCATTCCTAGCAGCCTACCAATAATATTCACTGACACTGCTACTGTACTGCTCTTGTCCAAAGGTGGAATCAGCCAGTTTGATAGCTACTTGATTGAAGATTATCAGGTAGATACCTCCTACAGTTGGCACTGGATGGCTCAGCTCCGTTAACAGAATCGTGCCGATAGGCATACTCTGATGGGTACACCTGACATGAAGTGGAGGATACTATGGAGTAGAGGGATTTGTTAAATTTGCTTGATCTCACTGATAGAAATCATAATAACATACTTATCCTAGTCCAACTGAGCAAAGCGAGGAATATTGAAGTAAATGCTGGACAGAACTTCAATTTCATAGTCATTGTGCGGAGTAGCTACTTAGCTAAATCATGCACAGAATGTGATCATTATCATAGCTGTTGTTTACTCTGGGTGAACAACAAACTACCTGTTTATATAGCACATGGCTGTGTCAACCTCTCTCGCCATCAAAACACTGCTCAGCTACCATACAGTCAATAATTATCACACAAAAGACAATTAAATTAGTTGATGGTATGAATGTGCATGTAATAATTATGTACTAATCACTGTTTGAAAACAAAATAAACGTACTTGCACACATCATGTTTTTAGTCTTAGACTATCTTTTTCATTTATCCCCTCATCGTCACTGTAGTAGTGCAATGTGATGATAGTCAAGGAGATTGCTGTGGGAAATACAGCAGTTGCTCTTGCTCATCACTCCCGGCATGATGATCAGTGGCTAAGTAGCTACTACTCTGGTTCAAGGTCAGAGTCAACAAGTGTAAGATGGGTACCATTACCGTGAGTGAAGTCTGGTAGGTACTCTTGCCTGAAGAAGAGTTTTGGATACCTCCTACAGTTGGCACTGGTATTCTCCACTCTATTGACAGAGGTAAAATTATACACATACTCTGATGGGTACACCTGACGTGAAGTGGAGGATACTGCAAGGTGGTGGGATAGTTTTGCTCAAATTAATGTAACTATAGATATATTAGACTGCGTAACATGTTACGCAGTATATAATATCTATGATGTAACATGCTCTTCCTAGTCCCATCGAATGTAATAAAGAATACTGTAGAAAGTGTTAGACAGAACAGTGACTTCATCCTTCTGCATCAATCACTCAATAGTGTTCTCAGAGTGCTTTTATTATTCCCGTGGCCACTGTTTGTTTACTTGGGTGAGTATGCTTGTTTGTGAATGTCTACCTCCCTCAGCCTCAAACATTACTCTATATTATCATGTTACAAAGCTAATATTGATAACCTTGTACAAGTAGCTATAAAAAAATTGGAGAAGTAAGTAGGGATGGAAAAAAGTACACATACAAGAATAGAAGGGATAATAACAGACAAGATGCATCCCTACACGGTTCTTCATAGTAACATTGTTGCTGAAACAAGCACTTTTTTTCTGTTATTATCCCTACCCTTCTTCTTCGTGTACTTTTTGACCCTACCATCCCTACTTACTTCATAGAGTTTTTAGTCGCTTTTATACTTATTTACGTAGTTCTTTTGTCTTTAATCTTTGTGGCTAAAAGTACTGAATATGGGAAGTAAGCAACAGTACTATAAATCAGCAGAGTTGCTGAGGTACACCGGACAGGGACTGGAGGACCCTGTGGAGTAGCAGAGTTACTTGCATTAATTTTGATCTCATAGTATAGTACATAATACACCTTTCTCCATCCAATTGGTGACAACCATCATAAGAAGTGTTGAAAGTAGTCAATCATTAGCTTGTTTACAGGCTACCAAAGTGAGTGATGGCTACTTGGAATGTGTGTAAACACTCCTACCTTATTCAAGCTCTATTGTACTGTTTATACAATAAAATAAGCATCCATTACTTACTGTGTTATCATTGACTTTTCAGTAGAGTGCTGTGATGCAGTGTATAGGAGTGCATTGTCAATGGTTTTTGTTGTAATCTTATGTCACCTAGTTTCGCTTGAACTGCTTGGGCACTAATCAGTGGCTGCATGCGTCCAC
The DNA here is from genome assembly GCA_964291365.2 of Stappiaceae bacterium. GTDB lineage: Bacteria > Pseudomonadota > Alphaproteobacteria > Rhizobiales > Stappiaceae > JBDWFY01. The sequence goes on along the minus strand of OZ220035.1, from coordinate 304,092 downwards.
TAATTTTTTCACTGGTGATAATAATTCACACTTGCCTCAAGACATGATATGAAAATTTTGCTTGTAGTGATATACGTGATAATAATAATATATCAGAATATTAATTTATAACATAATTATGTAGAAATGGTTATCAATTATTATGGAAACACAAATTTCTAATAGATACAATGCATGAGGCTTACCCACAATCCCAACATTTATAATTCCATGTATGCTGTATAAATGTACATGCACATGTCCAACATTATTGTTTGTCTTCCTTCATTTGTCCCCTCCCCCTCTGACTGCTTCATAGAGGTGTGTGTCAGCTGTCTGTTTGACTGTAGTGGCTTCATAACAAGGGTTGCTCTCCATTTCATACTTTGGAGTACTGTTGTCAGTACTTGCATCTCTGACCTGTCTCTTCTTAAACATCCACAGCAGTACAACACTGAGTAGCCCTGTAAACAGGACTGTCAATATGCTCATCAGAATCCACGCTATTACTTCACTGGCAGATACTGATGAAGCACATGTAGCTGTTTCATTAAAATTTTATTCTTGACATTTCTCTTGTTGCTGACGTTTGAGTTATAGCTTCAGTGTGTCCGTCTTCCATTGTTGAAGCTGTGATGGATTAGAAAATGATTAGCAATCTTCCATTTTAAGTGGCTTGCCTGGCAATATTCTTGATGTTGTACTACTGCCTGTCAAGGTGAGGTAGACAATTTTAAAATGTTTTGTGAACACCATACTTCTAGCCTCAAAAACATTTATATCATGTTACAAAGCTAATACTGATAAATTTGTACAAATATAAAAAGATTGGAGAAGTAAGTAGGATACAAGAGTACGGTGGCCCAGAAGGGCCATTCCATATAGCATTTTGTCAAAGTTACATTTGGTAGACTTACATTTTATCAACTTTACAATTTGGTAAACTTGCATTTTATCAACTTTGCAATTTGGTAAATTTGAATTTTCACTAATATTGTATTTTTCAAAGTTGTATATTTACCAACTAGCTTTTTTCCCAGTCCTAAAAAGTAGTATAGGACCCGGCCGGCCCTGGACTGTGCGTGGTTGCTGTATTTGGTCTCCACTGCGCCACATCTGGTTGCTGCAATTTCTAACAAAAGGCACTGTACATGTAAATTAAATCATCTTCGTGCCTACCGTATTTTAGTATAATTCAACGCTTGCTGTCTAGTCTCGAGCCCTAACTCCATGAGCCTGTGGGTGGGGCTTCCCATCGTAGCGTTGTTTATTCACCCTAAGCTTGCGCAATTTATTGCTGCCAAACAGAAGCAAGGAGTAAGGATTGCTCCCCTAGTAAATGGCAATCAATGTTAAGTTTATTAATACACAGTCTGTGTTGCAGCATAACAAGTGGGGACTCGTGTACTGAGCAAGGGGGGAGGGAGGCAGGTATGGCAACCATAAAACAGTCCAGGGACACTGCGGATGTTCCGCCACAGGCAGTCCGCGGGGAACACATGAAAATTCAGTATGTCACAAGTTTATCTTCTACTACCAATCCCAAACCTAAGGGGCAACCATGTTCTGTTCTGCCGCGGACAATCTGGGGTGATCAATTTTAAGGAGGACCAGTTATATCCATCACCGCTACTATTAACAGCCCCGCCACCCATGCCTATGCAGTATCGCTTGCCGATTCACTGCGCATGCTCGAACGTACTGTGCTTTGCAGGTCGCTAGACAGTGACGTATGACCGCCAACGTTCGATTTCGAATTGACTACCGTGTAGCGGGAAACTTTCGAGAGAGAAAACTTTCGCGGATTTCGAGGTTTGAGAGCCATCCGCGAAATTTTTCTCCGCGAAATTTGGGGGCGTGCCGCACCCACCTACGATTGGTTTCAAGCAATCCGTGAAAAATTTCTCCGCGAAATTCTCACTTCCTACGGATCCGCGAAAGTTTTCTCCCTCGAAAGTTTACCGCTATACGGTAATAAGAGAAGAGTGTTGGTATAATGATGACGTAACACTTCTCTTTCATGATTGGTCAGTCTCATATTTGAATGATAAGGCTGACTGTCGAGCTAGCTACCTGCATAGCGCAGTTGAAGAAATTTTTACCGGTTCCCAGGCCCTTCAGTGCGCATGCGGGGTATAGAGAACTCTTATTCAAACTTTCAATTTGATACTGGCCTAATGGATTGTCAGTCTCGCATTATGTTAATCTTGCATTTCTAGTTACATACTGGCTTGCCATTGTCAATCTTGCATAATTTTTCTACTACAAAGTTAGCTAGGCTTATTTTTCAACTTCTTGCATGTTTACAAACTTATACTTATTGTTTAATGTTGTATTATTTTCAAGTTAACAAAATTGCCATTGTCAATCTTGCATTTTTTCAAACTTACTTATTGTTAATGTTGTATTATTTTCAAGTTACAAAATTGCCATTGTCAATCTTGCATTTTTACAAACTTACTTATCGTTAATGTTGTATTATTTTCAAGTTACAAAATTGCCATTGTCAATCTTGCATTTTTACAAACTTACTTATTGTTAATGTTGTATTATTTTCAAGTTACAAAATTGCCATTGTCAATCTTGCATTTTTACAAACTTACTTATCATTAATGTTGTATTATTTTCAAGTTACAAGATTGCCATTGTCAATCTTGCATTTTTACATTATTGCCAATATTGCGTTATTTTCAAGTAACAAACTTTGTCAATCTTGTATTTTTACAAACTTATTTAGTGCCAATCTTGCATCATTTGTAAATAAACTTATGCTTATTTTGAAACTTGACCACATCCCCAGTATGAGCATGTAAATACACACCCACACATTATTCAGTATCAGTTATTGTGGTGGTTATGCTTATACCACCTACGTTACCTAGAGCTACCTTGTCGGTAACTAGTACGTACTACCCCCTAGCACCCTTTACCTTATGTTCTAAATTCAAAACTGCTACAGGGGGTGTTGTAGTTGAATTAGTTTGTGGTTATGAGGTAATGATGAGTAATCCCTTGGGTAATTATATGAGGTAATTTAAACAAAAATCTAGTCCGGCAGCGCTTCTATGCCAGGCGTTTTTGGATATGATCTGAAGACCTTATCCGGAGAATACATTAGAAGTTGCCTGGTACTCTTATAATTTAGTATTTTTTTTTAGACCTGCATTTGCAGCAGCTGACCGTGGAGTATAGTACATGGTACAGGGTCGTTAATGTAGCTAGCACCAGGCATGCACGTATAAAAGTGCAAAATTGAAAAATGCAGGTCTAAAAAAGGTATAAAATTATAGAAGTGCAACTTTGAAAATTGCAAAGTTGATAAAATGCAAGTTTACCAAATTGTAAAGTTGATAAAATGTAAGTCTACCAAATGTAACTTTGACAAAATGCTATATGGAATGGCCCTTCTGGGCCACCGTACAAGAGTAAAAGGGATAGTAACAGACAAGATGCATCCCTACACGGTTCTTCATAGGAACTCTGTTGCTGACAACAAACACTTTGTCTGTTATTATCCCTTGACACCTGACAGGGACTGGAGGACCCTGTGGAGTAGCAGAGTTACTTGCATGTATCTACATTAATTTTGATCTCATAGTATAGTACATAATACACCTTTCCCCATCCAATTGGTGACATCCATCATAAGAAGTGTTGAAAGTAGTTCATCATTAGCTTGTTTACAGGCTACCGAAGTGAGTGATGACTACTTGGAATGTGTGTAAACACTCTTAGCTTATTCAGGTTCTATTGTACTGTTTATACAATTAAGCATCCATTACTTGCTGTGTTATTATTGACTTTTCAGTAGAGTGCTGTGGTGCAGTGTATAGGAGTGCATTGTCAATGGTCTTTGTTGTACTCTCATATGCCACCTAGCTTCGCTTGAACTGCTTGGACACTAATCAGTGGCTGCATGTATCCACTAGTTTTTTCACTGGTGATAATAATTCACACTTGCCCCAAGACATGATATGAAACTTTTGCTCGTAGTGATATATGTGATAATAATAATATATCAGAATATTAATTTTATAATTTATTATGCAGAAATGGTTATCAATTATTATGAAAACACAAATTTCTAATAGATACACTGCATGAGGCTTACCCCACAATCCCAACATTTATAATTCCATGTATGCTGTATAAATGTACATGCACATGTCCAACATTATTGTCTGTCTTCCTTCATTTGTCCCCTCCCCCTCTGACTGCTTCATAGAGGTGTGTGTCAGCTGTCTGTTTGACTGCAGTGGCTTCATAACAAGGGTTGCCCTCCATTTCATACTTTGGAGTACTGTTGTCACTACTTGTATCTCTGGCCTGTCTCTTCTTAAACATCCACAACAGTACAACACTGAGTAGCCCTGTAAACAGGACTGTCAGTATACTTACCAGAACCCATGCTATTATTTCTGTGAGAGATACTGATGAGTCACATGTACATTTATCTGTTGAATCTGTTAGTGGCCTCTTCTTTATCGCTGGAGTTGTCACTTCAGTGTCTCTAGTATCTTGAGTGATGTGAATTAGCTATCCTACATAATAACATTATTTAACTGCTTACTTGGCGATGTGTGTACTTGTATAGTGCTGAGTGCATTTCCTAAACATATACAGTTGCATTGACAATAATATTGACCAGTAAATTGATCTTAAAACAGCTAGCATACTTTTTGTGGTGAAGATATGAGATGTTGTTAGTATCACAGAATCTGTAGTAGTGCTACCTGTGTTGATGGCTAGTCTTAATATGTACATGCACGTATAGAACGAAGGTGTGCATACTTACTAGTGCAATTGAAGAACTCCACTTCACTCACTTCAAACTGGAAACTGCTACTATACTTGTACATCAGCACTCTCTTTGTGTTGAAGTTGACATTGATGTTGACACTCCTGCGACCTGCTGGCTCTCCACCTGTTGGGACTGAAGCAACATCTACATGTGGATGACCTGTAGTTGGTGCATCCCAGACATCAAAGTCATCTGATACAGCGTAGAATCTCAGTCTGGGAAGGCCTCTGTGACTGTCACTGTAGTATTGCAGTGTGACGGTAGTCAAGGAGACTCTTGTGGGGAATACGAACAGCACTTGTGCATCTCTTCCAGCAATCCATATGTAATAGTCAGCCCTGGAATAGCACTCCTGCAACTGTCCAAGGTCAGAGTCAGTCAGTTTACCTTGGATACCATCACAGTGAGTGTATTGATCTGTGGATACTCCTTGTGCCAGAAAATCAGCTGAATACCTCCTGCAGTTGGCGCTGGAACTCTCAGCTCTGTTTACAGAGTCATCCCTAAAGGCATACACTGTTGGGTACACTAGACATGAAGTGGAGGATACTGTGAAATAGTAACCTAAGCTGATGCTTGATCTCACTGATGTAAATTATGCACCATACTTATCTTAATCCAGCTGAAGAAACCAAAGAGTACTGTAGAAAGAGTTAGACAGAACGGCAACTGCATAGTTGTACTTCACGTACCACAGACTGCTCCAGTTGTTTGAAATACTTAGCTTAAACATGCACTATCATGGATGTTGTTTACTTGGTTATGTGCAGAACAACAAATAACCTGTTTGTATAGCACATGGCTCTCAACCTCCCTCACCATCAAATCACTGCATGCTGTGCTATCATACAGTGAATTGCACACAAAAGACAATTTTCGTTTTAGTTGATAGTACAAATGTTCGATCCCCGGCAGCTACCCTGAGTTTTTTCACTTCCAGCTGACTTACTAATGTAGATGGGATGAAGGATCTGTGGTGCTCTAGTACAGTTCGACTGCTATCAACACAGATATGAATGGGGTGAAGGATCTATGGTGCTCTAGTACAGTTCGGCTGCTATCAACATAGATATGAATGGAAGGGTCTGTGGTGCTCTAGTACAGTTTGGTTGCTATCAACAAAGATATGAGTGAATGTTAAGCCCCATCCATATTAGACTAAGTCTTGAACTATCATGTAGTATGCACTGGTCACTGTTTGTTTGTTTGTTTTTATGTGTACTTGAATATACTTGCACAAATCATGTTTTTTGTTCATTCATTTCCCCCCTCTCCCTCTGACTGATTCATAGAGGTGTGTGTCAGTCATCTTGACTGCTGTGGCTTCATAACAAGGGTTGCCCTCCATTTCATACTTTGGAGTACTGTTGTCAGTACTTGTATCTCTGGCCTGTCTCTTCTTAAATATCCACAGCAGTACAACTCTGAGTAGCTCGGTAAACAGGACTGTCAATATGAGCACCAGAAACCACAAGACAACTTCACTGGCAGATACTGAGGAATCATGTGCATAATATGTAACTGTTGCATTTATTCTTGGAACTTTCCTCACCATCAGTTCTGGAGTTGTAGCTTCAGTGTCTTTTGCTTGAGTTGTTGGGGCTGTGTTAAATTTGGATAACGGTTAGCAGTCATAAATTATTGTAGTTGCTTACCTGACTCTGTTTGTACTATAATATTGCCTGTTATGGTGAGGTTAAGTAATAAGTGTCTCTTTTCATAAATAACTACCATAGTTTTTGTGATGGCAGTAGTTGGTGTTGCTTCTACTACTAAATTTTTAGTAGTGGTATCTAAATTGATGACTATAGTCTCAAGATATCCAGTGACAGGAGTAGATTAGATAGGAGTGTTGAACTACTGTACAAACGTTGCAACAGCGTTCCGGTAGGATGACGTACACAAAATGGCAATCAGTCATGTAGCTGAGGTAGGTGTAATGTAAACACCGACAGGCCACAGCTGCAGCTGCATAGAGTGCTGCACAGCAGGGGAATCTCTCAGTTTACACTACTACACAATTGGGCTGGACTTAACATGACCACTATTCACTTATGCTGGTGTTTGTGACATCATCCTACTGGAACGCGTTTACAGGCAGTTCAACACTCCCATCTAATCTACTCCTGCAAGTGATTATACATACATACAAAATAAATACACTTACAGCTGATACAGAAGAATTGCACCTCGCTCACTTCCAGCCAAAACTCACTGAGCTTGTACATTAACATTTTCTTTGTGCTGAAGTTGGTATTAAAGCTGATACTCCTGCGACCTGCTGGCCCTCCACCTGGTGGGACTGAAACAACATCTAGCTACACGAGAGTAGCTTGTAGTTGGGTAATTCCAGATATCAAAATCATCTGGTGCAGCATAGAATCTCAGTCTGGGGAATCCTCAGAGGTTGTCAATGTAGTAGTGCAGTGTGATGGTAGTCAAGGATACACTTGTTGGGAATATGAACAATAGTTCTCCATCCCTGCCAGCATTCCACACATAATAGTCCCTTGTCCTATATATACTGTTCTTGTCCAAAGGTAGAATCAGCCAGCTTGAGTTGTGTTCCATCACAATGGATGAAGTCTTCAGGATGGTACCCTGATAGAAGGTTACCAGGTGGATAATTCCTACAATTGGATGGCTCAAATGTACTGACAGAGCCTCCAGATAGGCATACTCTGATGGATACACCTGACATGAAGCAGAGAATGCTGTGGAGTCTATACATGTAGAGGGTTAGTTAACTTAAGTTTGCTTGATCTCGCTAATAGGAATTGTGTAATTGTCCTAGTGCAGCTAAGAGTGAAGAACATCAGTGTAGCACAATTAAGCTGGACAGAATAGCGACTTCATTGTCACACCACACCAATAAGTGCATGAGCTACATGGAATGCAAGGCTATAAATTATGCACAGAGTCTGATCATTTCATGGCTATTGTATACTCTGGGTGATTAAATTACCACTCTGTGTAGTGTATGATTGTGTCAGCCTCTCTCACTATCAAAAACACTGCTATGCTATTATAATGTCAATCAATGATACACAAGGGATAAATGTAACTATTAGTTAATGCTGTAAGTGTAGCAATGTAAGCACTAGTCACTGTTTGTATAACATTATGTAAATAGTTAACTGAATGTATTTGCACACATCATGCATGTTTATTGTCTGCCAGTCTTCTTTTTATTTGTCTCCTCCCCCTCTGACTGCTTCATAGAGGTGTGTGTCAGTGGTTTGTTTGACTGCAGTGGCTTCATAACAAGGGTTGCCTTCCATTTCAAACTTTGGAGTACTGTTGTCAGTACTTGTATCTCTGGCCTGTCTCTTCTTAAACATCCACAGCAGTATAGCACTGAGTAGCCCTGTAAACAGGACCGTCAGTATGCTCACCAGAACCCACAGAACAACTTCACTCAGTGATACTGGTGGTTTATTAGTGTTTGATTTTATTTGTGCTGTTTGTCTCTCCTCTGCTTTTTCTTCAGTATTGTTGTCTTGAATTGACATTGTAGCTGTGTTGAATTAAGCTTACAGACAAGTAAACTGAGCATTGTTTACTTACTCAATGCTGGTTTTGAGTTTGTGCTGGCATGATCAGCTATACCATATAATGTCTCTAAGAGAAGAAGTTTCTGGTGTGGTTAATGTGGGTGTGGTCACAAAAGCTGTAGATTTAGCGATCTCAAGTCATACAGGGAATGCAGATTGTAGTAATGTGTTTACTCGTACTTTCACAAATGAAAAACTCCACTTCACTAACTGCAAATACTAGCTACTATACTTGTACATCAGTACTTTCTTTTTATTGAAATTAACATTGATGCTGACACTGCTACGACCTGCTGGCTCTCCACCTGGTGACACTGAAGCAATATCTACACGTGGATAGGTTGAAGTTGGTGGGTGCATGTATGTTTGGGCCAATTAATATTCATTCATATTAAGAGACGAATGTGGCCAAAATGCATACGCAAACCAACATTCTTTAGAATTAAAGTATCTACTATCCCAAACTTTTTTGTCTGTCTAGTATTAACTTGAAAGGCTGGGATGTGGTCCCAGCTCAAGACAATTCATTCCAGTTTTCCAGCTCAATGTAAAAGCCATGCTACTATTTAATATGAATGAATGTTGATTGGCCCAAACATACATGCACCCAATACAACCAGTACAACCAATACAACCAATAAAACCAACACAACCTGCACAACCAATACAACCAGTACAACCTATACAACCAATACAACCTGCACAACCAATGCAACCAGTACAACCAATACAACCAATACAACCAATACAACCAATACAACCAGTACAACCAATACAACCAATACAACCAATACAACCAGTACAACCAATACAACCAATACAACCAATACAACCAGTACAACCTGCACAACCAATACAACCAGTACAACCAATACAACCTGTACAACCTGCACAACCAATACAACCAGTACAACCAATACAACCTGCACAACCAATACAACCAGTACAACCAATACAACCAATACAACCAATACAACCAATACAACCAATACAACCAGTACAACCAATACAACCAATACAACCAGTACAACCAATACAACCAGTACAACCAATACAACCAATACAACCAGTACAACCAATACAACCAGTACAACCAATACAACCAATACAACCAGTACAACCAATACAACCAATACAACCAATACAACCTGCACAACCAATACAACCAATACAATCAATACAACCTGCACAATCAATACAACCAGTACAACCAATACAACCAATACAACCTGCACAACCTATACAACCAGTACAACCAATACAACCAACACAACCTGCATAACCATGCAATACAACCAGTACAACCAGTACAACCAGTACAACCAGTACAACCAATACAACCAATACAACCTGCACAACCAGTACAACCAGTACAACCAATACAACCAATACAACCAGTACAACCAATACAACCAGTACAACCAATACAACCAGTATAACCAATACAACCAATACAACCAGTACAACCAATACAACCAGCACAACCAATACAACCAATACAACCAATACAACCTGCACAACCAATACAACCAGTACAACCAATACAACCTGCACAACCAATACAACCAGTACAACCAATACAACCTGCACAACCAATACAACCAATACAACCAGTACAACCAGTACAACCAATACAACCTGCACAACCAATACAACCAATACAACCAATACAACCTGCACAACCAATACAACCAGTACAACCAATACAACCAATACAACCTGCACAACCAATACAACTAGTACAACCAATACAACCAATACAACCAACACAACCTGCATAACCATGCAATACAACCAGTACAACCAGTACAACCAGTACAACCAGTACAACCAATACAATCTGCACAACCAATACAACCAGTACAACCAATACAACCAATACAACCTGCACAACCAATACAACCAGTACAACCAATACAACCTGCACAACCAGTACAACTAGTACAACCAATACAACCTGCACAACCAGTACAACCAGTACAACCAATACAACCAATACAACCAGTACAACCAATACAACCAATACAACCAGTACAACCAGTACAACCAATACAACCTGCACAACCAATACAACCAATACAACCAATACAACCTGCACAACCAATACAACCAGTACAACCAATACAACCAATACAACCTGCATAACCAATACAACTAGTACAACCAATACAACCAATACAACCAACACAACCTGCATAACCATGCAATACAACCAGTACAACCAGTACAACCAGTACAACCAGTACAACCAGTACAACCAGTACAACCAATACAGTACATGCAGTATAACTAGTGCAACAATGAACTAAATGCAATCAGTACAGCCTGTGCATAGTACAACCAATACAACCAGTACAACCAATACAACCAGTACAACCAATACAACCTGCACAACCAATACAACCAATACAACCTGCACAACCAATACAATATTATTATTATCTTCTTGAAGCTGTACATGCAGTATGACTAGTGCAACAATGAACTAACAACTAATGCAATCAATATTATTATCTTCTTGAAGTTGTACATGCAGTATAACTAGTGCAACAATGAACTAAATGCAATCAGTACAGCCTGTGCATAGTACAGTTAGCGTGATATGATATCCACCCATGCACATTTCGTGATGGAACATCCACCCACACACATTTCGTGATGGTTATATGAAGAAGTAGCCGAAGTATAACTATTGCAACAATGAACTAAATACAACCAGTACAGCCTGTGCATAGTACAGTTAGCGTGATATGACATCCACCCACGCACATTTTGTGATGGTTATATGAAGAAGTAGCCATTTGTGATATTCTAGTGGCTTCATAACAATGATTGCCCTCCATTTCATACTTTGGAGTACTGTTGTCAGTACTTGTATCTCTGGCCTGTCTCTTCTTAAACATCCACAGCAGTACAATACTGAGTAGCCCTGTAAACAGAACTGTCAATATACTTACCAGAACCCACACAACAACAACACTTGGACACACTGATAGTTTAGTGGTTGACTTAGTTTGTCTCTTGTGTTATTTCTTCAATGTTGCTATCTTTAATTGATGATAATATAGCTGTGTTGAGCTAGACTAGCAGACAAGTGTCCTAGAATATTTATCTACTCAACACTGTTTGTGCGGTTGTACTGTTCCAATTAGCTATCTAGATGATATCATTTGATACAGTATTATGTTATGGCTATTGTTTTCTCAGATTGAAGAGCAATAAATTACCAGTTTGTAAAGTGCTTGATCAAGTCAACCTCCCTCGCCATCAAAACGCTACTGTATTATCATACAGTAATACACTACTATAAGCGTAAATATCACCAGAACCCACGCTGCAACTTCACTGAGAGATACTGATAGTTTAGTGTATGACTCTATTGTTTCTTTGGTGTTGCTGACTTGAATTGAATTAAATAGACAAGCTTATTACTTACCGAATGCTATTTTTGTTGCTGTTGTGCTAGTTTGATCAGCTATCATGGTGATGTCACTAGTATAATAATATGCAGTTTAAGATTACACATTAATAATAAGATTTACTGTTTCCTGTAGAAGAAGCTTCTGATTTGTTTGACATGGAAGTGTTCACGGAAGCTGTACATTTAGTTGTCTCAAGTCATATTTGGGGTGCAGAATTTAATAGCATTATAATGCTCTGACGGATACTTACATGTATATTCACAAGCGAAGAACTCCGGCCATTTCACTCACTGTAAATATGAAACTGCTATGATACTTATACATAAGCACTTTCCTTGTGTTGAAGTTGACATTGATGCTGACACTCCTGCGACCTGCTGGCTCTACACCTGGTTGTGCTTCAGCAATGTCTGCATATGGGGTGCCTGTAGCTAATGTATCCCAGACGTCAATATCATCCAGTACAGCATAGAATCTTAGTCTGGGAAGGCCCCGGTCACTGTCACTGTAATAGTGCAGTGTGATGGTAGTCAAGGAGAACACTGTGGGGAATGTGAACAACAGTTGTGCATCCCACCAAATAGACCAACTGTAATAAGAACCAATACTGTACTCTGTATCGGCACCAATATCAGAGTTGGTTAGTCGAAGTTGTTCACCATCACAGTGGATGTAGACTACTTCACTATCACCGGCTCTTTCTGGATACCTCCTACAGTTAGCTCTATTCCTCTCAGCTCTACTGACAGAGTCATCCTGATAGGCATACTCTGATGGGTACATCTGACATGAAGTGGAGGGTACTGTAGGGTAGTGGCGTAGTTCACCTTAAATTTGTTCGATAGAAATTATGTGTCATACTTATCCTAGTCCAGGCAAGCAAATCAAAGATTATTATAGGGAATTCTAGAAAAACATAGCAATCAATAACACCCCAATGACAATAATTAACTATTAGCTGATAGTATGAATATACATGTATACATGTGTACTAATCACTGTTTGTAAATATGTGCTAGTATAAATGTACACTGTACTTGTATACATAATAGTTTTGTCTGTTGTCCTTTATTTGGTCCCTCCTCCTCTGACTGCTTCAATTCATAGAGGTGTAGTGGGATCGTGTAGCTAAAACATGCTCCCATAATACATAGCTACATCTAACTTACTAATCCTAGTCCGGTTAAACTCAATGAGGATAGCTGTAGAGAGTGCTAGTGACTTTATCTTAGGCAACAATCACTGCATGTATACTAGTTTAGAATTCTATCATTTCAAAACAATAAATTTCATGTTGTATTATCACTTGGCTACATCTATCTCTCTTGCTATCAACACATTCCTATATTATCAAGTTGTCAATTTGTGTACTGTTAGTGATTACAGGTATCAGTCTGCACTTCCTGTGTGGTTAAGAGAATGTATGGAAAACGTGACCCCTTCGTGCAGACTGTATGACATTTGCTAAGGCTCTCTCAATAACATCCAATCTAAACATATACAATAGTCAACGTTTCAAAAATAATGTTTGTTAAAAGAATTAATGTGCAAACATGGTGTGTTTTTAGTCCATCTTTTTTTCTATTTGGCCCCCCTCCCTGACTGCTTCATAGAGGTGTGTATCAGTGGTCTGTTTGACTGCAGTGGCTTCATAACAAGGGTTGCCCTCCATTTCATACTTTGGAGTGCTGTTGTCAGTACTTGTATCTCTGGCCTGTCTCTTCTTAAACATCCACAGCAGTGCAACACTTAGTAGCCCTGTAAACAGCAGTGGCGGATTTAGGGGGGGGGGGGTAAGGGGGGTGCAAATACACCCCCCTTTGGTGGCTAGCCTGAGTATTAATGTAGTTTTGCATACACTGCCTGCAGGAAGCAGCAACAACAACCAGAGTTAACTTACATACTCACGTTTCAGTTCCTTACTGATTTCCAGACGTTTGAATAGGCCTCAGTAGAGTTACTTCAGTTGAGATACTCAGTGGCACTTTCAGCTCTTCCAAAACAAGCTAGCTACTGGTTAGTAGCTACAACATAGGTAAAACATTTCAAAATTTTTGTACCTACACTTAATTGGAACAGGACTCAGTTTCCGCGGTGGGCGGTCTGCGCGTAGCGCGTATCCGCGATATGCGATCTCGATCTCAGCTCAGCTGCACAACCACACACGTGTACTATACATACCATAATAACCATGAGCAAGAGAAAGCAGCCAGCATCATCATTTATATCTTTAGTTCAACACTTGACAAGTCACCTCCATCGAAATTAACTTTTCGTACTTCAGTGTTTTCTAACCGCGCAGGGCCATAGGAGTGCGTTTCGCGCGCCCGGAAGTGGGCGTGACCGCTAAATTTTCCGGCGCGCGAAGCGCGCCGGTCCTCCCATGCACCCCCCTTTCGAAATTTCTAGATCCGCCACCGAACAGGACTGTCAATATGCTCACCAGAAACCACATAACAACTTCATTCAGAGCCACTGTACATTTAGCTGTCTCAAGTCATACAGGGATTGCAGAGTATAGTTATGCACTTATGGATACTTACTTGTGCTTTCACAAGTGAAAATTCCACATTCTTTATGTTGAAGTTGACACTGATACAGTAACTGACATTCCTGCGACCTGCTGGCTCTCTACCTGCATAATGGGACTGCAGCAACATCTATATGTGGATCGCTTGTAGTTGGTGCATTCCAGACATCAAAGTCATCTGGTACAGCATAGAATCTCAGTCTGGGAAGGCTTCTGGCACTGTCACTGTAGTAGTGCAATGTGATGGTAGTCAAGGAGACTCTTGTGGGGAATATGAATAGCAATTGTGTACCACTACCCTGAATCCACACGTAATAGTCAGTGTACTGATACTGCTCTCATCCAAGGCTGGAGTCAATCAGTTTAATTGGGGTACCATTGTAATGGACATAGTTTCCTACAAAGGCACCCTCCTCATAGTCACTTGGGTAGTTCCTACATTTAGCACTAAGGCTCTCACTTCTGTTGACAGAGTTATCAGGCTTGATAGACATACTCTGATGGGTAGCTACATCTGACATGAACTTGAGGATGCTGCGGAGTGGTGGGATAGTTTTGCTCTGGTTTGATCTTACTTATACATGTACTGTAGTATCCTGGGCAAGCACCCTCTCCTGGGTAAGCACCCATGATTGTACCGAATTTCAAGGGGTAAATGTAGCAGCTTCCATACAAATGTATGGAAGCTATATCTTAGGTAAACGCCCACGAAGGTGGAAATTGCGAGTTATGTTTAAGCTCCCATGAGCGTTTACCTGGGACACTACGGTAACATACTTTTCCTAGTCCTGCAGAGTACTATAAGGATTACTACTAGACAGAACAGCTACTTCATCCTTCTGCATCGATCACATCACTGAATACTATATATAGTACTTTTTAATTCTGTGATTATTCTCATGGCTACTGTTTACTTTGGATGATTATGCCTGCTGTTTGTGTACGTGGCTATATCCACCTCCCTTAGCCTCAAACATTATTCTATATAATTATATATATCATGTTGTCAGTTTTACACAGCTAATATTGATGTAGCTACTGATATGAGATTTGCCCAGTTTCAGTAACTACTCCACAGTGCCTGCATTTATCTTCTACAAACATCAACTGGTCTAAAATAATGTTTGATATGTTTAAATAAACCTATAATTATGCACACATGTTTGTTCCTTTCACTTGTCCCTTCCCCCTCCGACTGCTTCATAGAGATGTGTGTCAGTGGTCTGTTTGACTGCAGTGGCTTCATAACAAGGGTTGCCCTCCATTTCATACTTTGGAGTACTGTGGTCAGTACTTGTTTCTCTGGCCTGTCTCTTCTTAAATATCCACAGCATTACAACACTGAGTAGCCCTGTAAACAGGACTGTCAATATGCTCACCAGAACCCATGCTACAACTTCACTGACAGATACTGATGAAGCACATGTACATGTGGCTCTTGCATTCATTCTTGGCATTTCTCTCATCAATACTGGAGTGGTAGCTTCAGTGTATCTGTCTTGAGTTGTTGGTGCTGTGTCAAATTTGGATAATGGTTAGCAGTCGTATAAGGTTAATTATTTGAGTTGCTTACCGGGCACTGTTTGTGATGTAGTATTAATACCTATAATGGTGAGGTAGATAATAATGTAAAATTATGAATAGTTACATGTAGCATACTTTTTGTAAAGGCAGTAGTTAGTGTTGTTTCTACTGCTGAGTTTGTAGTAGTGATGTCTGAATTGATGATTAGTTTCAAGATATCCAGTGAATATGCATGCATGCAAGGTCATATACTTACTGATACACTGAAAGAATTCCACTTCACTCACTTCAAAGCAAAAACTACTGCTAAACTTGTACATCAGCACTCTTTTTGTAGTGAAATTTATATTGATGTTGACATTCCTGCGACCTGCTGGCTCTCCTCTTGGTGGTACTTCAGTAACATCTGCATATGGGGTGCCTATGCTTGGTGCATCCCAGATATCGAAGTCATCTGGCACAGCATAGAACCTCAGTCTGGAAAGTCCTCGGACACTGTCACTGTAGTAGTGCAGTGTGATGGTAGTAAAGGAGACTCTTGTGGGGAATATGAACAGCAATTGTTCACCCTTTCCAGCACTCCATACATAATAGTCAATGCTGCTATACTGCTCTCGTCCAAGGTCAGAGTCAGTCAATTTACGTTGGGTACCATCACAGTGAATGTAACGATCTGTGGATACTCCTGGTGGTGCCAGAAAGCCATTCGGATACTTCCTACAATTGGCACTACCACTCTCAGCTCTATTGACAGAGTCATCCCGATAAGCATACTCTGTTGGGTACACCTGACAAGAAGTAGAGGATACTGTGGAGTAGTAACCTAAGCTGATGCTTGATCTCACTGATGTAAATTATGCAACATACTTGTACTAATCCAGCTGAAGAATACTGTAGAAAGTGTTAGACAGAACGGCAACTGCATAGTTGTACCTCACGCCTCACGGACGGCTCCAGTTGTTTGAAATACTTGGCTTAAACATGCACTATCATGGATGTTGTTTACTTGGTTATGTGCAGAACAACAAATAACCTATTTGTATAACACATGGCTCTCAACCTCCCTCACCATCAAAACACTGCATGCTGTGCTATTGTACACATAAAAGACAATTTTCATTTTAATTGATAGTACAAAATTAATATACATGTACACGCAATATGCACTGGTCACTGGGGTTTTTTGTAATCATGTACTGCAATACACTTCCACATGTCGTTTGTTGTTCATTCATTTCCCCACCTCCCCCTCTGACTTCTTCATAGAGATGTGTGTCAGTGGTCTGTATAGACTGCAGTGGCTAAGGGTTGCCATCCATTTCACACTGTGGAGTACTGTTGTCAGTACTTGTATCTCTGGCCTGTCTCTTCTTAAACATCCACAGCAGAACACTGAGTAGCCCTGTAAACAGGACTGTCAACATGATCACCAGGACCCACGCAGTAACTTCACTGGCAGATACTGAGTAATAAAATATCTTGTTTAAAATGATTCATGAATAAGTACCACATTTTTTGTAAAGGTAGTAGTTGGTGTTGTTTCTACTGCTGAGTTTGTAGTAGTGGCCATGGTATCTGAATTGATGACTAGTCTCAAGATATCCAGTGATTATACATGTATACAAAATAAATGCACTCTGAGAGCTGATACAGAAGAATTGCACCTCACTCACTTCCAGGTGAAACTCACTGAACTTGTACATCAGCATTTTCTTTATGTTGAAGTTGGTATTAAAGCTGATACTCCTGCGACCTGCTGGCATCTCCACCTGGTGGGACTAAAACAACATCTACATGAGAGTAGCTTGTAGCTAGTTGGGTAATTCCAGATATCAAAGTCAATAGTGCAGTGTGATGGTAGGCAAGGATACACTTGTGGGGAATATGAACAATAGTTTTCCATCCCTGCCGGCATACCACACGTAATAGTCCCTTATCCTATACTGTTCCTGTCCAAAGGTGGAATCAGCCAGCTTGAGTTGTGTTCCATCACAATGGATGAAGTCTTCAGGATGGTCACCTAATTGAAGGTTATCAGGTGGATAGTTCCTACAGTTGGATGACTCAAATGTACTGATAGCGCCCTCCAGATAGGCATACTCTGATGGATACACCTGACATGAAGCAGAGAATGCTGTGGAGTGTATACATGTACAGGGATTAGTTAACCTAAGTTTGCTTGATCTCACTAATAGAAATCACGTAGCATACTTGTCCTGAACAGAGTGAAGAGCATTGTAGCACGAGCTAGACAAAATAGTGACTTCATTGTCACACCACACCATGGACTGTTCCAATAAGTGAGCTACATGGAATGCTCATGCACAGAGTCTGATCATTTCCATGGTTATTATATACTCTGGGTGATTAAACTACCACTCTGTGTAGTGTATGATTGTAGCAGCTTCTCCACTCACCATCAAACCACTGCTGTGCTATCATAGTGTCAATCAATGATACACGAGGGATAAATGTAACTACTAGTTAATGCTATAAATGTAGTAATGTAAGCACTAGTCACTGTTTGTATAACGTATATATAAATAGTTAACTGAATGTATTTGCACACGTCATGCATGTTTATTGTCTGTCTTAATTCTTTTTATTTTGTGTGCTCCCCCTCTGACTGCTTTATAGAGGTGTATGTCAGTGGTGTGTTTGTCTGCAGTGGCTTCATAACAAGGGTTGCCCTCCATTTCAAACTTTGGAGTACTGTTGTCAGTACTTGCATCTCTGGCCTGTCTCTTCTTAAACATCCACAGCAGTATAGCACTGAGTAGCCCTGTAAACAGGACCGTCAGTATGCTCACCAGAACCCACACAACAACTTCACTCAGAGATACTGGTGGTTTATTAGTGTTTGATTTTATTTGTGCTGTTTGTCTCTCCTCTGCTATTTCTTCAGTATTGTTGTCTTGAATTGGCATTGTAGCTGTGTTGAGTTAAGCTTACAGACAAGTAAATCTGAGGATTGTTTATACTTACTCAGCGCTCTTTTTGAGTTTGTGCTGGCATGATTATAATATGTATCTATCAAGGTAACATCAGTAGTATTGATGAAAATTTTTAGGAATCACATAATGAAACTTACCATCTTCAAGAGAAGAAGTTTCTGGTGTGGTTGACGTGGGTATGTTCACAAAGGCTGTACATTTAGTGATCTCAAGTCATACAGGGAATGCAGAACATAAACTAAGTAATGTGCTTACTTGTACTTTTGAAAAACTCCACTTCACTAACTGCAAACTGGATACTACTACTATACTTATACATCAGTACTTTCTTTGTGTTGAAATTAACATTGATACTGACACTGCTACGACCTGCTGGCTCTCCACCTGGTGACACTGAAGCAATATCTACACGTGAATAGCTCAAAATTGGTGCATTTCAGACATCAAAGTTATCTGGTACAGCATAGAATCTCAGTCTGGGAAGGCCTCGATCACTGTCACTGTAGTAGTGCAGTGTGATTGTAGTCAAGGAGAATCTTATGGGGAATATGAACAGCAGTTTCCCATCACTGCCTGCAGGCCACCAGTAATGCTGACTGCTATGGTACTGTTCTTGTCCAAAATTGGAATCAGCCAATTTGAGTTGTGTCCCATTACAGTGGATAAAGTTTTCTGGATGGATACTTAATTGAAGATTGTCACGTGGATACCTCATACACTTGACACTGAATGGCTCAGCTCTGTGAACAGTCATACCGATAGCAAGAGTACATAATAGAAGAGAGAGGGAGAGTATCCTACTCTGTATACTGCTATGCAAATGCGTTGTGGATAATTAAACCCGTTTATCCCTGTAAACTGTTGTATACTACACAATCACCTTGTAAGTTAAGTGAGTGTTGGCCAATAATTGGTCTAGGACAGCCCACCTTGGTACTAACCAACTACTGCACTGTTGGGTCTCACAGCTTGTTTGAGTCAACCACCCAAATTTAATTATCCGCAACAGCAGTATATGGAGTAGGATACTCTCCCTCTCTCTTCCTATTATATACTCTTGCCGATAGGCATACTCTGACGGGTACACCTGACGTGAAGTGGAGGATACTGTAGAGTAGAGGAATTAGTTAAATTTGCTTGATCTTACTCATAATAATATTATGACATACTTATCCTGAGTAAAACAAGGAATATTGAAGCAAACACTAGACAGAACTTCAATTTCATAGTCATTCCTCACATTAGACTTTTCCAGTTGTGCGGAGTACTTAGCTAAACCATGCATAGAATGTGATCATTATCATGGCTGTTGTTTACTCTGGGTGATTACATGCAGAACAACAAACTACTTGTTTATATAGCACATGGCTGTGTCAACCTCTCTCGCCATCAAAACACTGCTCAGCTATCATACAGTCAATAATTATCACACAAAAGACAATTTAGTTGATGGTATGAATGTACGTGTATTATGTGCTAACCACTGTTTGGAAACAAATTATAATAAATTTAACATGCTTGCACACATCATGTTTTTAGTCTATCCGCTTTTTCATTTGTCCCCTCACTGTCACTGTAGTAATGCAATATGATGGTAGTCAAGGAGACTGCTGTGGGGAATATGAACAGCAGTTGCTCATCACTCCCAGCATAATAATCAATGGCCACGTACTGCTCTCGTCCAAGGTCAGAGTCAACAAGTGTAAGATGGGTACCATCACAGTAAGTGAAGTCTGGTAGGTACACTCCTGCCTG
The DNA here is from genome assembly GCA_964291365.2 of Stappiaceae bacterium. Lineage (GTDB taxonomy): Bacteria > Pseudomonadota > Alphaproteobacteria > Rhizobiales > Stappiaceae > JBDWFY01. The sequence continues at coordinate 283,573 of OZ220035.1, read as the reverse complement.
AAGAAGAGCTTTGGATGGCTCCTACAGTTGGCACTGGTATTCTCTGCTCTATTGACAAGAGGTAAAATTATATGTATACTCTGATGGGTACACCTGACATGAAGTGGAGGATACTGCAGGGTGGTGGGATAGTTTTGTTCACATTAGATATTATTCATGTAACATACTTTCCTAGTCCCATCGAATATAAGAAATACTGTAGAAAGCGTTAGACAGAACAGCGACTTCATCCTTCTGCATCACTCATTCAATAGTGTTCTCAGTGCAGAGTGCTTTTAATTCTATGATTTATATTCTTGTGACTACTGTTTATTTACTTGGGTGAGTATGCTTGTTTGTAAAATGTGGATGTATCTACTTTCCAGAGCCTCTAACGTTACTCTATATCATGTTACAAAGCTAATAGCTACTGATATACTTGTACAAGCATAATAAGATTGAAAAAAAGTACACAATGTCATACAAGAGTCGAAAGGATTATAACAGACAAGATGCATCCCTACACGGTTCTTCATAGAAACATCACCGCTGAATTTGCATGAACCTACATTAATATTGATCTCTCATAGTATAGTACATAGTACACCTTTCCCCATCCAAATGGTGACAACCATCATAAGAAGTGTTGAAAGTTACTGTAGTCCATCATTAGCTTGTTTACAGGCTACCGAAGTGAGTGATGACTACTTGGAATGTGTGTAAACACTCTTAGCTTATTCAGGTTCTATTGTACTGTTTAATAAGCATTGCTGTGTTATTATTGACTTTTCAGTAGAGTGCTGTGGTGCAGTGCATAGGAGTGCATTGTCAATGGTTTTTGTTGTAATCTCATGCCACTTAGCTTTGCTTGAATTGCTTGGACACTAATCAGTGGCTGCATGTGTCCACTAGTTTTTTCACTGGTGATAATAATTCACACCTGCCCCAAGATGTGATACAAAAATTTTGCTCATAGTGATATACTTGATAATAATAACATATCAGATTATTAATAATTATAACATATGCAGAAATGGTTGAAAACACAAATTTTTAATAGATACACTGCATGAGGCTTACCCCACAATCCCAACATTTAAAATTCCACGTGTGCTGTATAAATGTACATGCACATATCCAACATTATCGTCTGTCTTACTTCGATCATTTGTCCCCTCCCCCTCTAACTGCTTCATAGAGGTGTGTGTCAGCAGTCTGTTTGACTGCAGTGGCTTCATAACAAGGATTGCCCTCCATTTCATACTTAGGAGTACTGTTGTCAGTACTTGTATCTCTGGCCTGTCTCTTCTTAAACATCCACAGCAGTACAACACTGAGTAGCCCTGTAAACAGGACTGTCAATATGATCACCAGAAACCATGCTATTATTTCTCTAAGAGATACTGATAAGTCACATGTACATGTACATTTGGCTGTTGAATCTGTTAATAGTATTTCCTTTATCACTGGAATTGTCACTTCGGTGTCTCTGTCTTGAGTTGATGGCACTGTAGTGAATTAGGATAGAATGATTGCTATCCTGCATAATTATTTAACTGCTTACTTGGCGATGTGTGTGTTTGTATAGTGCTGAGAGCATTTCCTAAACATACAGTTGCATTAAGTAGCTAAATTAACCATAAACAGCTAGCATACTCTTTGTGGTGAAGACAAGAGATTTTGTTTGTATCACAGAAACTGTAGTTACTGGTGTAGTGCTACCCGTGTTAGTCTCAAGATATAGCTACATGCATATGTAGAATGAAGGTGTATATTTGTAAATTGAGAGTTGTGGCAATACTTGTATCTATTCATTCCTCTCTTTTCTATAGGGCAATCTAACCCAGTTCTATACAAACCTCCATTACAATGTCATCATGCACCTCTTTGAAAAGTAAGGAATAGCAATGACTATTAGTATAATTAATCACACACCTCCAAGTACAATTAGGGCAGTAATTGGTACTCTTACTTGTACGAGTATGGCCAATAATAGCACGAGCAATAGTGAGTGCTATTAGGCCGTACGAGTACAAGTAAGAGTACTGTTGCTGCCCTAATTGTACGAGGATTAAAGTGTGCGTTTAATTGATAATAGTATAGAATTGGCCCTAGGCTACAGCAGGAGTACAGATTACAGACTGAGAGTACAATTACAGCTGTAATCGGTACTCTTGCCTATGGGAATAATGTATTGTAATCACCGACTAGCAATGACTATTAATTTTGTAATAATTGTGACCAGCTATGAGAAAAGGGACCATTTGGGATTTTTCATAAAAATTGAGTTTTTAGCATGTATGAATAGCTTTGTGTATGCTGCATACAATGGTGAACGTTCCAAGAAAAAGCATTGATCACAAGCTAAGTTATGACCATTTTTATGCACTTAGATTGATAGATTTGTTTTCAGAAAATAGGCGTTATTATATAATTTTTGCATTTAATTGTACACATCCGAGCAACTAATTACATCCATAACTACATCTTACATGTCACAAACATAAAGCATAATATATCAATATGAAGCCAAAAACCTATATTTTCAGATAGACTGAAAAACAGAAAAGTGAAGAAAATTTGATTTTTTCACATTTGGGCAATTATTGGAAATTGAAATTTTATCCCAAACGGTCCCTTTTCTCATAACAGGTCACATATAGAGATCACTGATTCTAACACTGGGTACAAGTGTGTTTATCTCACAGCATGGTATTTGAGAGAAGGATCATCATTAATCTTAGCTTGGTGAGTGACTACATTTCAATATCTAAATTATGTGTTTTGATCAGCTAGTTAATTTTTCAGTTGTCCTGCACTGTCCATGGTGCTGCGATACTGCTCTACCCACTACACTGGTAAGCTACATGTATTTGTCAATCCTCTCTCTCTCTCTCTCTCTCTCTCTCTCTCCCAGGCAACACATCTTATTCATATCACTCCACCTCATCTTTTGGACTACTGTGCGTAAACATTATGCACTAATATTGAAATGACATCACATATGGATTCATGTATACCTTTATACATTTTGTCATCATCACCAAATTTTTATAGATGTGTATTTATGAACTACGTGTCCTTATAATTTGAAATGAAACGAGATTCACTACATTTCATCCTATCTATATCAAAGACGTGTATATCGTTCCATAACAGTGTACACTGTTAACATTGTCCCTGGTTTTGCCATATATGGCAATTTAACTACACTGCCCTTGTTATGATATGCTTTGTTCAACATACCTTCATTGTAGATCATTCTTTACTTCTCCAGGGCTCCCATGCCATTCCTAATCGGAATACACTCCTCTTACATGGATGTAGGTTGACATAATATTCACTGCTATACATTGTACATATTATGCACACATGTATGTGTGCCCATTGTTTCATAATCATCCATACACATGTATAATACTGTAAATTGGGAATTTTCGGACGATGTAGCTAGTGCGAAAATAAATGCACAAATAGTACTGTAGATACTGGTTGTTAAGTGCATGCGCTTACAACTCGTGGCAGCAAGGAAATATGCACTTAACAAAAAACATGTGCTTAATTAAAAGGGCTAAGATGAGGTAGGCAGGATGAATATAACGAACATGCATAGGCAATCTCGAGGGTGTGGAGTCCAAAATGATGACAAGAGGTGAACAGAGAGCGTATTTCTCGAGGTCTCTCCTCTCTAGCTGATTACTAGCCTCCAGTCTGCATCATGATTGATTGTGGATCATTTTGGTGGCTTACTAGGTGTATGCATGTAACAGAGTGTGGCAAAGCCTTAACAACCAGTGCCTACGGTATTAGCAGAATGCAGTAAGGGTCATTCGTCCCAAAATTATTGAACAAGAAATTCATTTTTGACATGAAATATTCACAATTTATGGTATACATAATATACATGTGCTATCCCTCTAAACAAGTGTGTCTACATTCTTACATCAACCCCTACAGCTTGTTCGTCGCATGCCAATGGATGATGTTGTGAATGTGGATGTTGATGAGAGTACCATAGAGTCTCCCCATGTGGATGACCTCCTCTCCATGCCTCCTGATGTGGTCTCAACGCTCAAACATGTGCTCAAGAAACAGTCATCAGCCTATGGGGACACTGTCACTAGGTAAGATTCTTACTGAGCCTTAAATTCTGTGTACAATGTACCTAGTGTCTAATAATTATCGTGCACACAAGTACATGTACACATGGTGCAATGTACATACAGACATCTGCTACATGTATGTACATTGTATATGTGCAATACAGCGTCATAAATTCATCAATCTTTAAGGATCACCAAAGAGTATTATTATCATTAAGTATTCCATGTTAAGGTTGAGCTTACTATGCCTTGCATTATGACAAATTATCAAAGTTGAAAGACTAATATGCTTTATGTTCATCACACTCTCATCTCCCCAGGGCCTTCCTCCTGGCTCAGGTGGCTATGATCGGTGGCTACCGCAGTGCCCTTAAAGTGAAGCAGTCTCAGGTGGTTTTTGACGAAGAGCAGTTTCTCAAGTCCCGGCCTCACTTGGAGGAGTTCCTAGGACAACTGCTACACTTCCAGCACTTCAGGCAGTTCATCAATGGAAGGATAGAGAAACTAAAGAACAGGATACCAGATAGGGACCTCTTTGATAATGAGGTCCTCCAGTATGAAGAAGGTCAGTAGTGAAGTATTGAGATGGTGGGGTGTTTTAGCTCCTGTACATGTACATGTACATACATGTAGGCCCCTTTTAGTTTAGAAGGAAGGTATAGAATTAGGGCAAGAGATGTATTGTGACTAAAAAGTATGGTGAAGAAACTCGGAATAATGTAAATGAATGTTTCTCGCAATGCATTGACTCTTATATATAATTATAGTAGTATGATGCCTGATATATACATGTATGTGTGGCTATATAATTACAGTGCCCAAACCTTGGTACATGTAAATTGTATATATCTATCTTTCTCCAGAGTTCAAAGGTACAGAGCAGATCAAGGCAGCATTTGACAAGTTCTTTAGCAGCACAAAAGTAAACAAAATGTAGTTTTCTGTTATGTTCAACTTGTGATCTCTTCTGTTATTCCATTCCAGGAGAGTGGAAAGAAGCTAGGAGACAAATTTGAGAACTTTGGCGATAAACTAAAGAAGGTAGGGATCCTTATTGGAGAAGATGTGCATATAACCCAAACAAAATAGTCAAGTAGCAAAAATTTTTAGCAACACTTTTCGATACATTGATGATTTACTCACGCTCAATAACCCCACCTTTGAACAGGAAATTAGCAACATATACCCACAACAACTAGAACTAAAAAGAACCACAGAAACGGATAGCAGGCTTTCTTATCTAGACTTAGAAGTAAACATCAGTGATAGGAGGTTTACCACGGCTGTTTTTGACAAACGAGATGGTTTTAATTTTCACATAGTTAACTTCCCTCACATGGATAGCAACATACCTAGCAAACCAGCCTATGGGGTTTATATCTCTCAACTGGTTAGAATAGGGCGCATATGTGATAGTTACAAGAGTTTTTTCACTAGACACCACCAACTAACTTGTAAATTAGTTAAACAGGGCTTTTTGTACGACAAACTAGTTACCAGCTTTAAAGGATTTTGTAGCAGGTATCCTGAGATATTTTCCAAGTTTGCAGTTTCTGTTAGAAAGCATGTAGAGGATGGAATCTGCCTTCCTACTGTAGCTATCAGGAGTCTGTCAAACAAAGTGAGCAATAGGACTAGATAGAACAAAGGAATAGCTAAATATCTTAGAGTCCATGGGGAGCACTAACTAGAACAACATATAGGAGCCTGATTTCTGGATAGTCTAGACAGAATGGCAACTTGGCAGTTAGAGTCTGACATCATATTACATCATAACACTGATTACCTTAGCAACCTAGACTCTATACATATACTGGGGGCCTTTAGCCACAACAGCTAGTTTACAACAAGTTCCAGAGCCTAGAAGAAGTAGACTACCTCAGCTTCTGCATGAACACCTGGGATTCGTGAGTTAACCCCTACAAACTTATGTAGTAGCTAGTAATAGTACTTACTGGAGATTCTGTTAATTTCCCTGAATGTGTAAATTATGGTCATGTGTGCATGCTGCCCGTGTCCATGAGCCACTTAGGTGGGTAGGGAGAGTTCCCATGGGACAAAAGAGCTTTTTAACCTACCACCCCTAGTTCTCAAGGCTAGGCACCTAGCTAAGTGGCTCTGCCTTTTGCTGGGTTAGGTTTGCCTGAGCAGGCAATGAGATGGATGGTTGCCCCTTAGGTTTGGGATTGGTAGTAGAAGATAAACCTACTGAATTTTCATATACACATGTCATAATAGTACATTGTATGTGCTCTCATTCAATGCCATGACATTTACAAATTGTAAACTGAGATCTATTAGTTGCTCACTTGCAAGTATTTTGTATCATCATTGCAGGCTAAGATCGTGGACAAGAGTTGGAAGAGTATGAAAAAGGGAGCAAAAAGAATTCACGGAATGATGGTGAGATGAATATTAATCCCTACCCCTAAAGCATCGTATATGCCAACAACACCAGGGTTTCATTTAGGCAGGGGGGAGCATTTGCCCCCTCCCCCCCCCCCCCCTTGAGGGTAGCCACCAACCATATACATGTAACTTTGGAAAAATATGTCTAAATCGGCTATTTTGCTCACTTGTAATCCATAAATTATCTTTAGCTTCATGCTCTGCGTGGGAGGACACACACCTCCCTTCCTACACTCACCACTCACACAACATCATGTATCTTCCAATAGATACATGTAGCTATATACAATCATGGACTGTTCTATTTATATAAACATATTTAGCAATGTATTCCTTAAAAGTTTCCTGATATATACTTTTACAAATGCATTCACAGAAGCAACAAAGTACAGCAACTTTGTAGAGGGAGGGGGAACCAATTGATATCACTCACAGGCTTCTTCCCAACCCCGAAAGTTTTGTCTCAGATGCCACCAGATGCAGTCTCAGAGGTTGAAAGTTTTAAAATTTTCCCAGGGGAGCATACCCCCAGACCCCCCTAGTTAATGAACACTATAATATCCCTTGCTGATGAAAAATCCTGTATAAAACACTTGAATTATTACTATAGTCCTTGCCCCCCAACTCACCAATTGTCACGTTTGCCCCCCCCCCCCTTGACAAAAATCCTAAATGAAACCCCTGAATACCTTACTATAGTGTGTATACAAGTGTATAGCATGTGAAGGGAAGGAGCGTATAAGTCACGTAGATACATTGGTAATATCAAAAAATATTTTGTAAAGTAACATTGGCAGATTCTCATTCATGCTAATAGGTATATACATTTTGAATAAAATTTCCAAACTCTAAACGATGTAACTAATAATAGGACTAGAAAAAAATGACCACAATATGTTACAATTTGGCAAGTTAGATGAACATTTTGCTAATAAGTTGTGGTCACACTGTGCATGGCACATCACACTGTTTCTGGTAAGGTATAGCACCCACTACAGTCATCTATAAGTGCAGCTAGGTTTACTAGTTGAGGCTATCATGAAATATCTCTGCAATTTACTTTATTTTTCGATAATTCTAGAGTACGCTCCTTCTGAATCCCTTCATATGCTCCTGATAGTACATGTAGTCCACTGTACTGGCTTGCACTGGGCAAATTTATGAGCTTTTGTTATCTTTTGTAGCAGCAGGATCAGAAGTTTGGTTTTCAAGGTGACTACCCTGGGGTGATCAGCAGCTATGACACTGAGAAGAAATCACTATCCCTGCCCGGTATGCACAAGTCAGTCAGTGAGAGTATGATCCATGGACACCACATCAGCCACAGCCCCACACCTCCCTGTTGCTTCTGTGAATGGTGTTGGGACTCTAAGCAAGACGGGAGGAAAGGTCAGAACAATAAATATATAGTTGATCCTCCAAATAAAGGACACGTTGGGATGATATATATTTATCTGTTTTGTCCTTTATATAGAGAGGTTGTCTTTAAGAGGTTCTCAGTGTATTGAAACTAGGATGAGTAATTTTTGGGACCTCGAGCAATGTCCTTTATATTATACAGTATCCCTATTACAGAGGGTCCAGTGCAATGTTACAATGTTTGTACATCAAACATTGTTAATCTATTGAATTAACTGTAGCCTGACTAGAGTTCAAGATGACAACCAATACAGTGTTAAGCAAAGTTCTTTCTACGATAGTAGGGCTTAAGTAGGGTGGCCGTCTCTACATTGAGAAATTACCATGCTGTCTTCAATGAGCTAGGCAGAGGGGAAAAATTGGAAAGTATTTTCCTTAATTCAGTAAAAGGTATCGAATAATTAGAGGTGCTGAATTTTTAGAAGAACTACAGTATATCACCTCCACAGTATATTATTTTTATGTAGCCCTCCCGGCCTCCCCCTCCTGTCATTCCATACAACAGACATCTGGAAGGGAAGAGAAAGCTAGCTCAGAGCCTCGGACTCCAGACCTACTCACTACCTGATGTACCTGTGGGCATGCTGCTCAACTTCACTACTCCACCTGAAACACCTAGGTAGGTACAGATGGTGTTGGTTATTCCATTAGAGCACACCTGGTAATGATCTGCATAACATTGATATCTCTCTCTCTCTCTCTCTCTCCATTCCCCCCCCCCCCCCCCCCCCGGCAGATTGGTAACCAGTGCTGATCAGACATCATTGGATCGTTCTGAGCATGCTAGCCTGGATAGCAAAGCCTCCACTGAAGCTAGTGCAGCCTCAGGAGAGAATGCTTCTGAAGAAGTGGCCATTGGAAACCTTATCGATATAACTGGTGAGTATCAATGCTACAAGTGTACAAGGGGCAGATAGACTTGCAGTTTATCTAACACTTGATCGTTTACTACATGTATGTATATTACATCATTTTTACTTCTTACACATGCACATGTGTATGGGTATAGACTATGATTGTGTACATGTGCCTCTAATAGCTCTCAGTGCTAGGCACCATAAGTGGTTCTGCCTGAGCAGACACAGGGATGGTTCCCCTAGATTTGCAGCTGGTGTGGTCCCCAGAAATTGAACAAGGAAGGGATGCATATGGTTTTGAAACAGAAGCCACACCTACTCTATTAACAATTAGCGTCTAACATTTCAATCAAAATGCAATACTTGTCAATCTTTGAAGGGATGAAGGTTGTTTCCAGGCCTATACAAAGGGATCTCAGACTCTTTTGCAGAGTTCCATTCCCTTCAAAGAAAGCCTAGTGACTTCGCTGCTGGGATGGTTCCCCTAGATTTGGGATTGGTTGTAAAGGATAAACGTTTTGAACTTTCATGCTTGTACTTTCAGGTGATGAGGAGCGGAAGTCAGTGGATGAGGGTCATGAATCAGACTCCACTGTCTCCACTACTAGCAGCAGTGGAGTGAACACAGATACCAATCCAACTCGAGCATGGGAGCGATTCGACGATGAAGACGACAAAAATGACACAATATCACCTAGCAATAGACCTCCCATCCCCCCTCCCAGGTCAGAACTCTACAGTGAAACAAATCAGAACTCAAACTCTATGAATCCATTTGAGTCAAACCTCGATTCAAGGGCTCGGTCACCATTCGATGACTCCTTTAGTTCATCAGTTGCTCAGACTTTGTCAGAAAAGGCTAACGTTGAGGAGTCACTAGCTGCAAGAACACTCAATAGCACATGTAGAGATATTTTCAAAATAATCGAGGAGGAAGAGGAACAAGAGGCTCAGTTGAATAGTAGCCCACAGAAGAATGCCATCCCTGAACCCTTAATTCCAACCTCTTCAGCAGCCATGGCAACCATTAACGTGACTACCAGTCAAGCAAGAAATCCTCCCCAAGTTAGTGTGACTGTAGGAGGGGTTGTTAATCCAATGCATGTTTCAGCCAGTGCACCCAATTTCGCTCTGAACTATGGCTTTCAGAACCACCATTTTGGTGGGTATCAACAACAGCAGAACACATTCAATCCACACAATCCCTTTATATGTTGGATTATAGAGGGGTTCCACTGAATAATTTAGGCGCATGACCCTCAGGGCCCAGATCGCCAAAATGTGAGAGAAAGTGGCCACGTTTTGTGTCTTCTGAGCAAGGACAAATAGTTTATGCCAATAATGGAGCAATTCTAGGAGGGGCCAAGAGACTTCCCCCTCAAAAACCGGAGCTCTACTCTGGTAAAATGCCCGTATCACAGTCCTCAATGCAACAACAGTTGGAACAGAACCGGAGTGAGTTGCAAGTTCTTTACTCGTCCAGTTCCGGTGCCAGTGTTGGAATGGAAGATAGAAGGATCAGTGATCCTACGCTACAGAGACTGCCTAGTCTAGGTGCCTTCGATCCTTTTGGAGATATTCTTGGGGATGGTGGACTACAAGCTTATATCAACAAGGAGTCATCCTCTGTATCTTGATAGCTACTGAAAATAATAATATTATTCTTGATTGATGTATCACAGCTTTTACAGGCGATTTGTACTATTTCATTCACAAAGTAAACATGATTATAATTAATTACCTCTTAATCGTGAAATTTGTGTTCCTTTTATGTGTGCAATTTTTTTTACATTCTTGCTTATTATGGGAGTGTGTAATCTTGTTTTCTGATCTGTTGATTACATAACATACTTACTGTCTAAGCAAATCTGTCCAACATTAGTAGCAGATGTATTGGTTGGCTTCGGTTGAAAACTGCAGGAATTGGAAATACTGTTAAGAATAGTGTCCATATCCCAACATAGCTTTTTAGTGTGAAACATTGAAAAGCTGGGGATGGGCCTGGGGACGAGGCTTGGCTTGATCATGTTCAATATTCAATAATAAATTTATGATACCCGAGTGTGTGTTGGCCCCACTAGGTGTGGTGATGTCTGACTCGTCAGCTCTTGCCGTAGTAACTATGCTGGGAGCAGTACTAAGAGAGAGGTTGAATCTGTATGGGAGTATCAGTAACTCTGCTAGTGACAATCTGAAGCTTCAGAAGTAGAAGTGACTGTACCATCGTGATCAGTTGAAGTATCTCAAGAGTAGATACCTACACAGTGGTGGTTTCATCATCAGTGCTAATTGTTGTCGTATCAATTCCCATTGTAGTAGATTCAAGAGTAGAAGCTGCTACTGTGCCATCAAGTATACTAGTGGTGGCTTCAGTTGTAGCACTGGCCATTTATATTGTAGGAGTTCCTGTACTTTCCATTGAGGTGGTAAACAAATGTAGCGCTACTAGTACTAGACTCATGCAGTGGTAGCTTCAGTAGACCCTTCTGCAGACTCGGAAGTTAACGTTGCTTCATAGATTCACTGCAGTGGAGTAGGAACGGGGGGGGGGGGGGGGGGGGGGGGGGGGCCGGGGGGGCCACTGGCCCCCCCAATAATCAAGCTTAATACATGACCCTTTATATATGCATTCTTCCAATTCTCATCACTATCTTTGCACAAGTCTTTACCAAATTACTAAAGTATGACCTTTAGAAAAGGTATATTGTGGTCACAAAATTCAATAATCAAAGCCACACCCACAACCTGCAGCTGTATCTGTGGCCCCCGCAACGTGTGATTGCTTCCTACTCCACTGCACTGATAGCCACTTCAGTAGACTCAGTGGTAGCTTCTGCAGACTCAGTGATATATTATAGCTTCCCAGTGTAGTACGTAGGAGCACTAGTGGATGTGTACAATGTCATTGTCCATTGTAGTAGAAGGCATAGAAGTTGCTCCAAATGTACCTCCCACTTGAACTTGTAGCTACAAGCTTCAGGAGAAGATGTCATTGTGTATGGAATCATTTTAAAGTAGGTGACGTATGATCAACTGCAAAAGGAGTAGCTTCAGTTCTTTCACCAGCCATTGTAGTCACTAGTGGCCGCATAAAAGCTCCTGTACCTTCAGGCATGGTAGTGTGGTGTGGAGACTCAAGAGTATCTCCAATCATCCGGTGATGTTGATGACAAGGTAAGAGACAGTAGCTATAATTTTATGATACATTAACATTCCCTCGTGCCATGGCAACTGCTATTCCATCAATACACATTTCTTTAGCTGTGTTAGCAATATCACCTAACCTGATTATTCAAATAATTATCTTGATCTTGATATAGAGTAAGTTATCCAATATCGACCGGCTGCTATAATCGGACGCCTTATCTTTCGGACAGCATTCTGAGGCCGCTTATTAATGTCATACTAGGGACCACCTAGGTACGTGGTACGCTCCGCCCCAAGTTCATATCCGGTGGTAACTTCCGCCCTACGCGAGCTGTTGTCAAAGCATCTGTCTGAAACTATCGATCCTCGGACGATCGTGCGGACACTCGGACCGCGCGAAGAAGACAACGAAACGAGCATGCAAACTAGTCCTGTCTGTCTTCTAGATGTGATGGTGTACTTCGCTTGTCGATCGGCTTGCCCCGTCCACAGAGAGGTGTTTCACATCGGTTCAAAAACAAAAATCGGTGTCCGAAATCTATGTACGTGAAATAAACTTTGCATCTTCGACTCTTGGTAATACTAGGCTTTATAAATTATAAGGAGTCATCAAGAGTGCTTGGCATGGCTTGTCGTCCCTGAATTCTTGTAACGCGGGCGGGGCGGGGTGGGTGGGGCTGAACTTTAGCGCATGCGCAATCGTTTCCGCGACCATCATACAAGTCTGTGATCGAGGAACGAGGAAGAAGAGGTACTCATCCCGTTCTCGAGTTATCTTTTCACCTTTGCCACCGGCAACTCAACAGCTACCGGCTTCAATTCAAGGAATTAGGGTAAGTGTTAATTTACTGACTGATCATGTTTACGCAGACAGTAGCTAGACCTAGCTGCGTGATCGCGACACTAGATTCTGTGCGAATTCAGAATTCAAGCTAGCAGATTTCTACTGTGGGTTCATTTTTGTCCATTCTGTCTGCACACTGCTTCTACTGCATTGAAAACAAATTCTTAGCCTGAGAGTGTGATCGGGGTGAAGGTCTACTTTTGTTGGATTTGGGCAATACAACTTGCTCCCCGTAGTCTTTTGGTTTCATTAATAATATTATTTATGTTGCTAATGCAACCTACAAGCTTTTTATCATAATTGTTTCACCCAAATTCCATTTAAAGGAGGGCATGTGCACAGCTACAATGCATTATGGAACTGACTGATCATGTATGACTCTAAAAAGGAATACTACTTGGTCTAATATTATGTCTACAGCTCATTTGGCCTCCACCATCATATTGTCATCCCTTGCTCATTTTGAGTGCAAAAAAGTTCCTTTGATTGTTTCTGCACAGCTTACCTGTGTATCTTGGTCAATGGTCAATTAAATTATGCCTGCCATGGGGACTGTAGGAGACATGCTAGCTTACAACTGAGGTTAATCAGTAGCCCCTCCTCTATACAACTGTTATGGCTACTTGTACAAGTGCAGCTGTGTATGATACAGTAATATTAATTTTAGTCAGTAGTGCTAATTGGCATTTATGCCCCACAATTAGGTATATACGGAATGGCCTGTGCACCTCCACTACGTGAGCGAGTACTCATTGGTGATCTCACTGAACCAGAAAATGATTGTGCATCTGCTAGCTTGAATCCATTGAGGCCAGCTAGATATAAGGAGTGGTCTGAAGAGCGCATGAAACTTGCCATGCAAGCAGTGCTGGAAAAGGGAGTGTCTATTAGGATAGCAGCTGAGATATATCGAGTACCAAAGAGCACCCTCGGTGATCGAATTTCAGGTTGAGTCCTCCCTGGGATGACAAGTGGCCCGGCACGTTATCTAAGCCAACAGGAAGAGGAAGAGCTTGTTACCTTCTTATGTCATACTTCCAACATTGGCTATGGCCGCTGTCGAAAGGAGGTGATCAGTTTAGTTGAACGTATCCTTTTGGCTCGTGGTGAACGTAAGAGAGTGACTAATGGATGGTGGCAAGCATTTTTGAAGAGGCATCCACAGTTAACTTTAAGAACACCTGCTGCACTGTCATACAGCAGAGTTCAGGCGGCTGATCAAGATTCACTAAATGCATACTTTGACATCTTGGAAGAAACGCTTGAAGAAAACAACCTTGTCAGCCAGCCTTGCAGAATTTTCAATGTTGATGAAATAGGCTTATGTCTGAATCCACCTCCGTTGAAGACCATTCATGAAAAAGGCCAAAAAATCCATCTCAGTGTTCCAGTGGGAACAGAAGTCAGATCACCGTAGTAGGCTGCATAAGTGCTGGAGGGCAGATTTTGCCCCCAATGGTGATCTGGAACAGAAAGAGAGTACCTGCTCAACTAGCCCAGATGGAGTGTCCGGGAACCATCTATGGCCTCTCTACTAAAGGCTGGATTGACCAAAAATTGTTTGACCTTTGGTTCCATAAGCACTTTCAACGGTATGCTCCAACCAATCGCCCAATACTATTATTATTGGATGGTCATTCTTCACACTATTGTCCGGACACAATAAAATTGGCTGCTGAAGAAGGTGTAATCGTCTTCACCATACCACCACATTCATCTCACATAACCCAACCCCTAGACAAAGGGATGTATGGTCCACTGAAGGTGGCGTGGAAGCAGATTTGTCATGACTATTTAACAGCAAATCCTGGCGTATCCATCAGAAGCATAATTTTTCAAGCTTGCTCAGTAAAGCGTGGCTGCAATCCATGTCCCCCAAAAATGCAATTGCAGGTTTTAAAACAACCGGTGTGTATCCCCCAAATAGAAATGCCATTAAGTTAGTTGAGGATACTCCGACTCTTTCTGGTAAACATGGAATTGCTTACATTCCTTTGTATACTCCAGTAAAAAGAAAAGTTTCACAGCCTGTATCCCCATCTACTCCAGAATCAAGTGAAGAAGAGCTGATGCAGAATCCTGTCCCTACACAAGATTCCACATCAGAGTCACCCAATTCATCCGTAATCGATGATTTTGGTGCAGCTATCTACAAAAGTGCCATTAGTGGATTTCTTGAAATTCCCATCCCACCAAAGCCTAGTAAATTGCCTGAGCAGACTGTCTCTTCTCGAGTTTTGACAAGTGTTGAAAATTTGCAGAGGATCAAAGAAAAGGAGAGAGAGGCTCTGGAAAAAGCACGCTTAAAAGAAGAGCGGGCCAGGAAGAGGGAAGAGAAGAAGAAAGCAAAACTAGGCAAAGGTGAATAATATACACACATAAATATATGTATGTACACACACACACACACACACACACACACAGAGCAAATATAGTTACTCCTCTCGTGTTCCTTTAATTTATACAGATATCAAATGCAGATCAACTAAGATGACAAGGAATGTTTTCAGTCGAAGTCAACTCGATGATAGCTTGTTCATGTTTGATGACAACACACCTGAGGAAGATGGGGAGAACACAACAAGAAATCGACAAGCAAAGTCTAAAGCAGTACATAAAAATGATCCAAAAAGGACAACAGGAATAGAAAAAGAAATCAGCAAATCAAATACTAAAACAAATAATCACGCCAGTGCTAAAGATGCAGGAAGCTCCAGAGCCCGAAAAGGAACCCCTTGTGACAGCACCCACATTGATGACATATTGTTCATGTTTGATGACCACACAACTGAAAAAGATAGTGCAGGAAGACACCAGAAGAAAGAGCTTGACTCTGGAAAAAATCATGCTACAAGTGATAAGGATGCATACAGTGATGGTGATACTGGAATAGACTCTGATAGTGAAAGTAAGGGGAAGAAGGAGATGATAGTGCCAAAACTGAAGGGCAAAAGAAAGGCCATAATACCAAAGACTGGTGTTTCAACCAGAAATGCACCTAACAGTGGCGTATCTAGGATTTCATCAAGGAGGGTGCTGAACAGTCCGCGCGCGAAAAATTTTACGGCCACGCCCATTTTTATTAACCACACCCGCTAATTTCAACGCCGCCACGCCCATTTCGTGGTGTGCAATATTAAGAATCGCACTTTCTCTGCACTAGCTTCACCGTTGATGGATTACAAGACGTGTAGGTAAGTAGCTACTGATGAACTAGCTAACCATTTTGAAGCTTAGCAAATCGTTTTTATCTAATAAATCGCTATTGACATTATTTAGTGATATAAACAAGACATTTTAGTACTAATTAGTTGTATGCCTCTGAGGGCTTAGGGGGGTGCTCGAGCACCCTGAGCACCCCCCCTGGATACGCCACTGCCTAAACTGAGTTGCAGTCTTACTAAAGCTAGCGGTTTATCAAGCCACAAATCACAGAAAGGCAAATTAAGTACCAGTGATGAGATTAGTGCACAGAAAATCGTTTCGGGCAAAAAAGCAAGGTCAGCCAGACTGAAAGCAACAGTTGATGACATAGCACATTTTAACTCTGGTCAGCAAGAGGACAATCTCACACAATCAAAAAACTATTACACTGAATATTTTCATTTTTTAATATTTTTATACTACTTATTCATCACTTCTATACATTGTAACTCTACAATAGCCATCGTATATATGTTCACTGTTATGTATCATTGTGCCTGTTAATGTTTTGTGTATTAGTTACTGTCTTTATTTTTCTTTTTTTGGGGTGTACACCCGATTAGCTATCTTTCTGTGCTATTGTACATCCTTTGTCAGTATTGCAAGAATTATTATAGACAAAAAAAAAAAAAAAAAAAAAAAAAAAAAGCGCTTTCAAAAGTAGGTCTTGGAAGTAAGAATGCAGCTCCAAGAAAAAGGGGAAGGGAGAGAGAAGCCAGCAAAACAGGCATTAAAAACAGTGGTCTCACCAATGGGAAAACTCATTTGAGAGATAATGCTGAGAAAAGAGCATTGATGCTGGAAGGAGAAAACCCAAAATTGTCAAGTAACAAAGTGAGATCAAGGAGAGTGAAAACCAAAGAAAATAACAAAGATGACCCAAGCATCCCTTTATTTGAACCAAGAATCACTAGAGCAATGAAAAAGTTAGTTCAGGATAAAGAAAATAAAACTACATCAACAAAGTTGAGAGGTAAAATAAGTTCTGGAGTCAAGGGAGCTAGCTAGCAACACATTATCTCAAGATTCACAGCTTGAGCACACACTGAGTGATGGTGACTTTCCAAAGACAGTATCTGATTATGCTGACATAACTGACGAGCTACATCTGGACTCAAGTATGTTCAGCTTCCATGATATCGTGGATGGGGAGAAATTAATTGCAACAGAAAAAGGGCAGATTATGGATGGAGAGCCTATCATAATAGAGAGTGAGTATATAGTACTAACCAGGAGCATATGCTTCATATGCTCCTGTACTAATTTAATTTATTTTCAAAAAGTGCTAGGCTTATAGCAAGAGTATATAATAAGGAAAGGAAGAGAGTATCGAACGCGCTATATGGTCCGTGTAATATGTGTTCAGAAAGTCACACGCCAGGAATTCAAACATTGACCAATGAGAACACTCGATTCAAATAAAGAATTATGGGTGTAGCCTCGAGTGCTATAGCGGCCGAAAACACGAGCAGATCGTGATGCAAAATGAGAGTTCATGAAAAATCTAGCATAAAACTCACGAAAAATGCCTCTATTTGTCGCAGTCCTGAGAAAAATTGAGTGTTTAGTGACTTGGCTTAGTCACGTGCGCAAGGCAGGAAGTCACGTTACTCTCCGGACACATATTACACGGACCATATAAAACGTTCGATACTCTCTTCTCTTATTATATACTCTTGCTTATAGTTATCTTCCTTTTTTATGATATTGACAGTATGCGAATTTTAATACTCGATATTATGTAGGTGATGATAGTGAGAGCAGTTCCGAGTCCCAAAAGTGGTGGATTAAAGCATTACATCTAGCAGATACTGACCATCGAGCTCTTGTACCTGGAGAAGAATTGACTGATTCTTTGATTATGGCTGCCCAGACTATGTTAGCTGCCCAATATCCTGAAATAAGAGGTCTCCAAGACACCATCAAAGGAAGATATCTCACTTTTTCCAGCATTCCAAAGAATTGTGTCCAAATCTTTTATGTTGGTGAGTTAGCTAGTTGCACCCTGGTCATTTCTATGTGTTTTAGAGTGCCATCAATGTGAGGGTTTATTAGGCCTATGCTGTGTTGAAATTCAATTTTGGGACCACATATTGGATTTTCTTGGTGGCTATATGCATGTCTTACAGCCAGCTATTGCACTTATGTATGCTAATCTGTTTCAAGAGCTTTCCTTGCAAACCAGGCTCATAGGCATTTTCTGAGAGCTTTGACTACGTGATAGCTCAGTCTGGCTTCGATCAATTCTTCAGGACATCAATAGGCTTGAGTTTTGTGCCTAAAGCTATGGATATGGGCTATGAGCATGTACATATTACATACACTTCCTTGAGAATTAAAAAGTGATTGATATAGACATGGACAATAAAAAAATGCTCATTAGAATTAAGGCTGCACTTAACTCATTCTGGATGTCTCAAAAATGATGATCAACAGTAGCTACTTTCAGAACTTGAACCTGTACCCCCGCCCCCCCCCCCCCCCCCCCCACACACACCCTCTCTCTCTCTCTCTCTTCAAACCTTAGCTACAGAATAGGAAACTGGGAATGGATGTACATCATTCAACAATCATATTTTCTGTGGGAAATCTCCCCCGATAGTAGTATTTTTCACGATCTTCTTGTCTTTACAGATAATCTTCATCACTGGGTGTGCACCACATCAGTTAATATCCACAGTAATGAATCGGATGTTCATGTGATGGACAGCCTTGGAGGGATATGCCCCATGTCTTGCTCACTGGAGCAGCAGATTGCTCAGGTATATGGTGGCAGCAGATCACAGCTAACCATCCACGGTCTATCAGTGCAGCAGCAAGCCGGGGTAAAGGATTGTGGATTATTTGCGATTGCCTTTGCTGTTGAGGTGTGCCAGAGGAATGATCCCTCCAGAGTATCCTATGACCAGAGTAAGATGCGCTCACACTTCACATCTTGCCTTCAAAAAGGTCACTTGATCACTTTCCCTAAAGGACAAAAGTCCCAGGAGACCATTCCTCGGCCAAAGAGCCGCTCAATCTCCATTTCTGTGCTACCTAAACCGGCGTACAGGAGCCGAAGCAAGAAAAAGCTTGCAGCAGCAGCTGATTATTCCCAATAACTCTAAACTAATCCCTCACTGGAATCTTTTCTTTTTGTACAGTAAATTGTAATCATGTTGTTGCCAAGTCTATCATAATTATGATTACAATTTAATTAAACCTTGCTCTACCCACAGCCTGGATCTATCATCCGACCGTGGTGCAGTGCGTGCACAGGCCATTACGGGCCGGGCTAGGCCTAGCCTAACTTTGCCGAAATCGATGTCGGTGCCAAATTTGTGTGGGTTTCGGACGCCGACTTTGTTTCTGGAACCGAGGTGAAACACCTCTCTGTGGACGGGGGCAAGCCGATCGATGAGTGAAGTGCATCATCGCATCTAGAAGACCGACAGGACTGGTTTGCATGCTCGTTTCGTTGTCTTCTTCGAGCGGTCTGAGTGTCCGCACGATCGTCCGAGGATCGATAGTTTCAGACAGATGCTTTGACAACGGCTCGCGTAGGGCGGAAATTACCACCGGACATGAGCATGGGGCGGAGCGTACCACGTACCTAGCTGGTCCCTAGTATGACATTAATGAGTGGCCTCAGAATGTCGTCCGAAAGATAAGGCGTCCGACTATAGCAGCCGGTCGATATTGGATAACTTACTCTATCTGGGTGCCGTGTAACAGTTCAACAGTCAGATGGTCACAATAATTGTTAGCCATGATTCGATGATTTCAAACATACCATGAGTATCATAGTTGACATTTATGTGCTTGCCTTATATCTAGCTACATTATTATGCACAGATACTTATACGCATACTTCAAGGAGTCTGTGCATATTAATGTAGATATAAGACTAAGGTATCCAAGTAAAATGAATAGCTAGCTATCTATGGGGTGCCGTTTGTGTCAAAATTACATTTCTCTCGTGATTTAGTAAATAATGCATTATATATTAAATAATGCTACTGATTTACTAAATAATGGATTATATAGTATATAATCTCTCTGATTTACTAAGTAATGGATTATATAATATAGTATAATATTATAACATTTGTGCTTTAATAAATAATGCTTTATATGTAAATCAGAGAGATTATTAGTCTCGCGGGCCACACCCCCAATCGCGAGGGGAAAGGGGGTGTGGTAACTTCGCGTACAACGACTTGTGCCGCGCGCCAGGATTCTGGCGCGACCAATCACCTGCAAGGTTTTGAAATGCGCGGTTGTACCAGTAGCAATGCGAGGTATTAATGAGGCGTCATTTTACGCGACCGAGAATATTAATAGCGAATCGCGAAAGGATCGATTGACGTGCCAAAAGCGAGAAGCGAGATGGCCGAGGCAGGCTCCCAGAGAGATGTAGACGACAGTGTCGACCGGTTGATAACCGAAGCCGCCTCATTGTATGGCTATGCCAACCTTAAGGATGAACAAAAGAAAGTTTTGAATTAAAGTCGTTTGTCGAAGGTAAAGACGTGTTTGTAGTTCCTTTCAACTATCTCGCTTGTTTTTCGTGGACAGATAGCCTTTCTATTTCTCTAAAGCACGACTTGGCAAGTTGCACACATATCCTTCTTGAAACTTCGGGTGTCTAGATTCAATGGAACGTGGAACGGTGGAATGGAATAGTGGAACAGTGGAATAGTGGAATGGTGGAATGGTGGAATGGTGGAATGGTGGAATAGCGGAATGGTGGGCCTATTAAACGAACTGGTGGCAAAATGTGTTGTCTTGGGGCTTTATCTGTTGATTTCAAAACCTTGTTGTACTACCTACTCAATACAGTGCATGTAGCTGTTCTTGTTTTGTAGTATAGTACTATGGCTATTAGCTGTTTATAGTAGGTAACAAACAAGCCAGGTGCACCGTACTAGCTACTATGTACAATATGCATTATACAGAAAAGCTGCACAACTTTTGTCATGGGTGTGCTACTGCACATTCTATGAATCTACACTATGTACAATAGACTTTTACAAACCTGGTTGTACTACGCACTTTATACATTAGTGTGTTGTCTCACTACAATAAAAGTAAGATTTCCTTCACCTTGAGCCTAAGGAAATGTGTAGGAAACACTGCATTATAGAGCACATTTCAGGCAGTTTACATGAAATTCGGCTCTGTCAAGTACATTTAATATACATTTCCTGATGAAGGAAATTCAACTTTTTCTGTAGTGTCTTTTAATTTGCTTATTAATAGTAATACAGTGCAGTCGGTAACCAACAAGCCAGGTGCACTATATAGCTAACTACTTGTTATAGTTCACTATCTACTTATTACATAGTATTATTTGTACAGAAAAGCTGCACAACCCCACTGGCGACGTTGACACCATGCACTGGTCATGTGCATGAGAATTTGTGGTCTTGGATGTAGCTAATATATAGATCTAAATCTAACACACCGTATCACGTTTGAAACTTCTGTGTCGCCCCTGTTACTAACGTGCAATCCTTCATAGATGAAGTCCTCATTCTGCTAATAATAATTATATCGTTTTGACCAGTTGTTTGTCAGTATAGCTAACCATCACTGCCAGTTTAGCTTTTGTCACTGCCCACATTTTAGCTACTTATCACTGCCCAAATGGGTAGTGATACCCCCATATTTTAGGCACTGGTATAACTGACTACTAGCGGCTACGACAAAAACTATTAGTAGGCTGATACATTTGCTCAATTACTGAAGTTGAAATCTAGACTAAAAGCAGCAGGTAGAACACCAGTGACATGCAGATATCTGCTTTACTCTGCAATGTAGTCAAATCAAATGCCTAACACACTACAGAGCCACCCATTCATCAGTTTCTGATGCACTCTTAAATATTGCATACACAGAGCAGTCTATAGTGTGTACGTGGACATGTATACGTATGTGTACAAGTAGAATAGGTAAAGGGTCGCCAGATGTACTATCGACTATCGATCTACAATGTACTCGAACTTAGCTGGGTTTTCAGTTTAATTATGAGGCAGCTGGCCTTCAAGTAGGTTGAAAATCCTTCTAAAGTCAACAGAATAAGCCCCAAGACGGCACCTTTCGCCTCCAACTCGTTTAATAGGCTAGCCCCGCCCACCATTCCACTATTCCACCATTCCACCATTCCACCGTTCCACTATTCCATTCCACCGTTCCACGTTCCATTGAATCTAGACACCCTGAAACTTCTGCACATCGAGTTGTGATCTGCTGGCTACAACTCTGAGCAATGTCCGTTAAGATAATACGGCAGACATCACTTGAAGACAAGGAGCGTCTGTTTTTCTTATCAGCCTCCGCATCCGAGTCAACCCCACACGCTCTGCAAACGCTCATCGTGCTCGATCGTTGCTGAATGCGAGATATTATAAATCGCTGGCAAAACAGTGGCAACAATTTCTTCGCGCTCGCGGATTCAGCGGTTTGTTATTACGCAACAGCGTGCAATCATTTCATTCCACCTGCACAAGTCGTTGTACGCGACCCCCTTTCCCCTCGCGATTGGGGGTGTGGCCCGCGAGACTAATAATCCATTATTTAGTAAATCAGTAGCATTATTTAATATAAAATCCATTATTTAGTAAATCAGTAGCATTATTTAATATATAATGCATTATTTACTAAATCACGAGAGAAATGTAATTTTGACACAAACGGCACCCCATAGCTATCCTGTTTGGGGTTAGACTGAATCTACTATTTTTCATGTTGTTCACTCACATTGTTATGAATCATTACAGTACGGTGCACATTAGACCTTCCTGACATTGAAACCTTGATTAAGTTTGTAAGTTATTAAAGCCCTTGGATACCTGATATTTTCTGGTATTTCTATCATATAACGGTGTTTTCTAGTTTGACGACCTTTACCTATATACGCGTACTTCGTTCGGTAATGGTCGTCACCACACTTGAATTTGTTCAATGCTCTTGTACTTTGTTTATCATGCATGCCTATTGTCCATCCACAGTGATCTACCATGGTACAAAGTGTTCTATCAAGCAATGGACAAGATCTCAGACCTCAAGCTGGACCATCAGAATGAAGTTATTGAGCCATTCCTCTGTGGTGTACGAGAGCACCCCATCCCTACACCAGAGGTCGATACCATACTCAGTGTAGTGCCGAAGGGAGTGGATGCAGGACAGGTAGGTGTGTGTAAAAGAGAGGAGGGGGAGAGAGAGAGAGAAATAGAGTTACGTTACGAATAGGTGGTGTGACATTTAGCTACAATGTTAATGTACCTCATATATACCTACATGGCCATCTACAGTGGTCTAAACCTGAATACTCACGTTGGATGCATATACACAGTGCTTACACCTATAAAGAGGTATGAGCCCACTAGCCAATACTATAACATGCTGTACATGTCATGTTCAATACTACAGTATTCAACTTTATTGTGATATGTAATTATGTGCGCAACTTCATAAGTAATGTGTAAACAGTACTCACGCATCTAAAAGGTTAATGTGTGGTCACTTATCGCAGTTTGCCAGTTGTTATTTACAGTTTCCACTGAATCTGTTATTGTTTGTTTATGTTTATGTTTTGAGTAACTTTTGATAATACATGTAGGTTGTAATTAACAGTTATTTCTGGAACTTCAGCTAATGATCTATACTAGCAGTTGCTACTTTAGTTCTAAGAAAGAGCTAGACTACTATACTATAATATTATGCGATGACTATCCTGTTCAGTTGTTTACAGTGTATGTACAGTTGCAGCTCCTTTATATAGAGCAGTTGTTCATTTTGTGCTTCCCCTCTGACTAAGTGGTCTTCAAGTGGCTTCATAACAAGGGTTGCCCTCCATTTCATACTGTGGAATACTGTTGTCAGTACTTGTATCTCTGGCCTGTCTCTTAAACGTCCACAGCAGTACAACACTGAGTAGCCCTGCGAACAGGACTGTCAATATGCTCACCAGATCCCACGCAACTACTTCACTGGTAGATACTGATGATGCACATGTAGTTGTTTCATTTATTCTTGATATTTTTCTTGTTGTTAACATTTGAGTTGTAGTTTCAGTGTATCCGCCTTCAATTGTTGAAATTATGATGGATTAGAATAATGATTAGCAATCTTCCATTTTAAGTGGCTTGCCTGGCAATAGTTTTGATGTTGTGCTACTGCCTGTCAAGTTGAGGTAGACAATTTTAAAGTGTTTTGTGAATACCATCCTTCTAAATGTTTGGCACAAAAATAATGTTTCTGTAGCTTTGCCCAATATTTAGTAATTTTTATGTCCAGACCCATAAATAGTTATTCGCCTGTCTATCTGCGTGCTATACATGTGATGACCTTTGCCGGAAATTAGGAACTATTTTTCATAATAATTATTATTCGTTAATGATGTAGAATAATTAGAGGTGCCAAATTTTTAGAACTATATGATAGCTAGCATATACTTTCTGTGATGGCAATAGCTGCTGTTCCTACAGTAGAACTTGTAGTAGTACCTGGGTTGATGGCCATAGTCTCAAGACATTGAATGATCATACATGCATGCAAAATAATTAACTTACTGATACGGTGAAAGAATTCTACCTCACTCAGTGCAAAATAGTAGCTGCTGCTAAATTTGTACATTAATACTTTTGTAGTGTTGAACATGGTATTGATACTGATATTTCTTCGACCTGCTGACTCTCCACCTGATGGGACTGAAGCAACATGTACATGTGGGGTGCCTGTCACTGTTTCATCCCAGATATCAAAATCATCTGGTACAGCATAGAATATCAGTCTGGGAAGGCCTCTGTGGTTGTGACTGTAGTAGTGCAGTGTGATGGTAGTCAAGGAGACTATTGTGGGGAATATGAACAGCAGATTTGCATCTCTCCCATCACTCCACCAGTAACAGTTACTGCTCTGATACTGCTCTTGTCGAAGGTTAGAGTCAGTCAACTGAAGTTGATTACCATCACAGTGGATGTACTGTTCCACAAACACTCCTGCTGAAAGACCACTTGGATATCTCCTACAGTTGGCACTGAATGGCTCAGCTCTGTTAACAGAGTCATCCTGATAGGCATACTCTGATGGGTACACTTGATATGAGCTGGAGGATACTGTAGAGAAAAAAGGTAGTTAGGCTTAACTTTGCTTTATCTCACTATATAGCATACTTATCCTGAGCAAAGCAACGAATACAACAGAAGGTGCTAGACTGAACAGCAACTTTGTAGTCGTATCTCACCATAGACTGTTTTAGCTTCAGGGAATACTTAGTTGCATTGAAGCTCTGCTGTACAATCGTATTCATGGCTATCGTTTACTCTGGGTAATTCATGAAAAATTACCAGTTTGTGTAGCACATGACTATATCAACTTCCCTGCCCATATAAATACTGCTGTGCTATCATACAGTCAACATTACTCAGACTATAGTGGAACTATTAGTTGTTACTATGACACTACTGTAATGTGTACACTAGTAAAATCTGGAATGTATAGTAAAGTGAATGAATGTTCTTGCACACATAACACCTTTAGTCCATATTCCTTCACTTGTCCCCTACCCCCTCTGCCACACTAAAAACCACACCATAACTGGTGTGTGGAATACTTAAATAAATGAAACACTGCTATCGTGCAAACCCTTGGCACAGTTGCCTAAGCACATTAACAGCTTCGGGATGATGTAAAACATACAAGCTTCGGAACTGGAGTAACCACAAGGCTGTGCATTGCATGTGATTTCGCAATGCACAGGTCTATGTGCATGAGCCTCACTTTCGCAATTTGCCAGCTGGACAAATCACGTGCTGATGTCATGAAGCTAGAACAATGAGTCAGCAAAAAGCCATCAAGCGCTGAAGCCAAGATGGTCGAAAAAAGTCACCTTATTTTAGGTGGTCGTCACTTCTAGTCATATTAAGTACCACTGGTGTGTTTGCCGAGAGAGAGCCGAATCGCCCATCATCATGGCAGGCAAATCACGCCATATCTCCCAAACAAAACATTTTCAGCAAAGTCCACATAATACAAATCTTTAAAAGCCTACAAGGAACCCGAACCCTATGATGTCTCATTTTGAACATACAAACAAGATATGTAGTAGCTAGCGCGGTAACAGACAGACACACTAACAGACACACATTCACAGAATGTCTACCGTAACCCTACGGCACATGCGCCAAGGGTTAATGATGCACAGAGTGTGATTACTGTCATAGCTATTGTTTACTCTGGATGATTACAAACAAGAAATAACCAGTTTGTGTAGCGCATTGCTATATCAACCTCCCTCACCATCAAAACACTACTGTGCTATCGTACAGTCAATAACACACACACAAAAAACACAATTTAACTATTAGTTGATTGTACAAAGTACAGATATAATATGCAATAATCAGTTATAAACATGTACATGTACTTGAATTACATTATGTTGTTCCTCCATCTTCCTTCACTTGGCCCCTACCCCTCTGACTGCTTCATAGAGGTATGTGTCAGTGGTCTGTTTGACTGCAGTGGCTTCATAACAAGGATTGCCCTCCATTTCATACTTTGGAGTACTGTTGTCAGTACTTGTATCTCTGGCCTGTCTCTTCTTAAGCAGTACAACACTGAGTAACCCTGTAAACAGGACTGTCAGTATGATCACCAGAACCCATGCAACTACTTCACTCAGAGCCACTGGTAGTTTAATGTTTGACTTGATTTGTGTAATCTGTTGTTCATCTGTTGTTTCCTTAGTAGTGCTCTCCTGAGTTGACATTGTAGCTAAGTTGAATTAATTAAGCTTATAGACATCAAATGGGCCTGAATATTGCTTGCTTACTGAATCCTGTTTTTGAGCTTAGTGGGCTTGTATGATCAGATATCATGGTGATATCACTGTTACTGATGAGTGATTGCATACTGGGAACTTACCTATAGGTGATGCTTCCGGTGTAGGTAATGTGGTAGTGATCACAAAAACTATACATAACACAATTATCTCAAGTCATAAATAGGGAGTGTTTCAAGATCGTGGACATACAAACTGATTACATACTTTCACAAGTAGAGAACTCCACTTCACTCACAGCAAATTGGAAAGTGCTGCTATACTTGTACATCAGCACTTTCTTTGTGTTAGAGTTGACATTGATGCTGATATTTCTGCGACGTGCTGGCTCTCCACCTGGTGGGACTGCAACAACAAGTACATATGGATAGCTTGTAGATGGTGCATCCCAGACATCAAAGTTATCTGGTGCAGCATAGAATCTCAGTCTGGGAAGGCCTCGGAGATTGTCATTGTAGTAGTGTAGTGTGATTGTAGTCAAGGAGACTGCTGTGGGGAATATGAACAGCAGTTGTTCATCTGTCCCAGCACTCCACTGATAATAGTCGCTGCTTCTATACTGCTCTCTTCCCAGGTTAGAATCAGCCAACTTAAGCTGTGTACCATCACAGTGGACATAATTACTTGTGTATAGTCCTACTTGCAGACCTTCTGAATACCTCCCGCAATTGGCTCTTAGACTCTCAGCTCTGTTAACAGAGTCACCATGATAGGCATACTCTGATGGGTACACTTGACAAGATACAGAGGATACTGTGGATATAGTGGTGTTGCTTGAATTATGATCACATCAACAACAATTTGACATGTATACCTTTTCTTAAAGTTATCCAACTAGTGATAATTATCATAAGAAGTATTTGAAAAATTTGTATCTTCATCGTTGGCTAGAGCGCTTGTTTGAACTTGTAGATTACTGAAATGACTACACGGAGTGGTACATTTGTTTATGCAAACACTTCTAGTTTGTTCAAGTTTTCTTGCACAGTTTATGCTACAAAATTAGTGTGCATTACTTGCTTTGCTAATATTAGCTTTATTACTACTGTCAACAATCTGCAATTACCGATACAAAATTCTTGTCAAATATTATGTTATAATAAAGGCTGGTTCACAATATGACACTGCATCTTGCCTTGCGTTTATTTGCGAAACACGAAAATTACATTTTTAGTGATTTTTTTGTGACCAGATGCAAGAATGCAGTGTAAAGGAACGCAAGGATTCTATCCTAGCATCCCATTGCATTGGGACAAGCATCGACGCGAAGGTGACATGTGCAACGTAACTAACATATAGCATCGTTTCAGTTGAGCTGATTAATTGTTTTTCAGTTGTCGTGTGCTGTCCATGGTGCTGTGATACTGCTCTACCCACTACACTGGTAAGCTTCAAGCTTTGGCAGTCACTTCTATAATAAATTCGTTCTCTCTCTCTCTCTCTCTCTCTCTCTCTCTCTCTCTCTCTCTCCCTCTCTCTCAGCCAACATATCTTCATTCCTATTACTCCACCTCATCTGTTGGACTCCTGCACGTAATATTTTGTGCATGTATATTGAAAAGACATCACTAGCTGTATGTGTATATTATACCTTTTATCATCATGGCCAACCGTTATGGGTGTGTGTTTAAGAATTATAATACATTGAAGCATGCAGGGTTCATTAATGTATTCCATCCTCTCCATATCTAAGATGTGTACGCTGTTTCATAAACTGTTTATTGTTAATACTATGCACTAATGTTGCCATATATGGAAGTATATGACAGTGTGCCTAAGCAGGCACTGGCATAGTATCCTCCTTGGCTTGGGATTGGCTGTTGGAAGAAAAGCCATCTAAACTTTCATGATAGCTTTGTTCAATACATGCATGATGTTTTATTTGTTTGTTTGTAATCATAACATGTAGAACCACTTGTACTTTATTTATTTTTCTCCAGGGCTCCCATGCCATTCCTAATGGGAATACACTCCTCATACACGGATGTAAGTGTGCTGTATATAATATTATATGTGTACACTGTGCATGACGCTGTGCATATCATGTAGCTAGCATACACATGTATATAGTACCATCAGGAGTATATGAAGGGAAGGAGCGTACATCTAGAATTATTGAAAAATAAAGTAAATTGCAGAGATATCTCATGTTAGCCTTAATAAATAGACCTAGCTAAACTTACAGATGATTGTAGTGGGTGCTATGCTATACCAGGAATAGTACAATGTGCCATGCACAGTGTGACCACAAGTTATTAGCATAATGTTCAAAAACTTCCATATATGGTAGTTTTCCAACTTGCCAACCGTAACATATAGTGGCCATTTTTTGTACTCCAACTACTAGTTATATCATATGGAGTATAGAATTTTAGTCAAGATACATGTATCTACTATGCATTAGCCTGCACGAGAATCTGCCAAAAATTTTAATTACTTTATTTTCGATATTACCATTGTGTCTATGTGACTCATATGCTCCTTCCCTTCATAATTATGCTCCTGGTGCCATATTTCCTGAAATTTCAAGGACTAAATATATCACATTGTGACCAAATTTGGGTGAAATTACATCATTGAGCTTCTAGCCACACCTTGCATCCATAAATGAATAAAAGGTTTCACAGGAGAAATTTGTATGGCCTTGCTCCACATGCCAAATCTGCATAATCTGCATAGAGTGTGATTATTTTCATGGCTATTTTATACTCTGGGTGATTAAAGAACAACAGATTACAACTCTGTGTAGTGTACAATTGTGTCAACCATCTCTCACCATCAAACCACTGCTATGCTATCATAGTGTCAATGATACACGAGGGACAAATGTAACTATTAGTTAATGCTATAAATGTAGTAATGTAAGCACTAGTCACTGTTTGTATAACCATATATAAATAGTATTTGCACACGTCATTGTATTGTTTGTCTTCTTTTATTTGTCCCCTTCCCCTCTGACTGCTTCATAGAGGTGTGTGTCAGTGGTCTGTTTGACTGCAGTGGCTTCATAACAAGGGTTGCCCTCCATTTCATACTGTGGAGTACTGTTGTCAGTACTTGTATCTCTGGCCCGTCTCTTCTTAAACATCCACAGCAGTACAACACTGAGTAGCCCTGTAAACAGGACTGTCAATATGCTCACCAGAACCCATGCAACAACTTCACTGGCAGATACTGATGAAGCACATGTAGCTGTTTCACTTATTCTTGACATTTCTCTTGTTGCTGACGTTTGAGTTGTAGCTTCAGTGTGTCTGTCTTCATTTGTTGAACCTGCGATGAATTAGAATAATGATTAGCAATCTTAGGTTTTACGTGACTTGCCTGGCAATATTTTTGATGCTGTACTACTGCCTGTCAAGGTGAGGTAGACAAGTTTAAATGTTTTGTGAATACCGTGCTACTTCTAAAAATTAGGCACAAAAATAGTCATTATTCTGGAGCTTTGCTCAATATTTAGTGGTTTCGTGCCCAGACCCCACAGGTAGTTATTCACCTTTCTATCTGTGCGCAATACACGTGACGACCTTTGCCAGAAATTAGGAACTATTTTCCATGGTAGTTAATGGCGTAGAATAATTAGAGGTGCCGAATTTTTAGAGCTACATGTATATAATGTACATGTAGTTAGCATAATATACTTTCTGTGATGGCAATAGCTGTTGTTGTTCCTACAGTAGAACTTGTGGCAGTGCTTGTGTTAATGGTGGCTATAGTCTCAAGACATTGAATAATCATACATACATGTAAGGTAACTTACAGATACAGTGAAAGAATTCTACTTCACTTAGTGCAAAATAGTAGCTGCTTCTATATTTGTACATTAATACTTTCTTTGTGTTGAACATGGTATTGATACTGATACTTCTTCGACCTGCTGGCTCTCCACCTGGTGAGACTGCAATAACATCTACAAATGGGGTCCCTGTCGTTATTGCATCCCAGATATTAAAATCATCTGCTACAGCATAGAATCTCAGTCTGGGAAGGCCTCGGAGATTGTCACTGTAGTAGTGCAATGTGATGGCAGTTAAGGAGACTCTTATGGAGAATATGAAGAGCAGTTCTGCATCTCTCCCATTACTCCACCCATAAGAGTAACTGCTCTGATACTGCTCTTGTCCTAGGTCAGAGTCGATCAATCTAAGTTGAGTACCATCACAGTGGATGTACTCTTGTCTGAACACTCCTGCCAGAAGACCACTTGGATATCTCCTACAGTTGGCACTGGGATTCTCAGGTCTGTTAACAGAGTCATCCTGATAGGCATACTCTGATGGGTACACCTGATGTGAACTGGAGGATACTGTGGAGTAATAAGGTAGTTAGGCTTAACCTTGCTTTATCTTGCTATATTATTGCATTATTATTATCTATACTATATATAACATACTTATCCTGAGCAAAGCGACGAATACAACAGAAGGTGTTAAACAGAACAGCAACTTTGTAGTCATATCTCACCATAGACTGTTTTAGATTCAGGGAATACTTAGTTGCATTGAAGCTCTGCTATACAGGCAATTGCAGTCATGGCTATTGTTTACTCTGGGTAATTCGTGAAAGAATAACTAATTACCAGTTTGTGTAGCACATGACTATATCAACTTCCCTGCCCATATAAATACTGGTGTGCTATCATACAGTCAATATTACTCAAACTATAGTCTAACTATTAGTTGTTGCTGTGACTGTACTGTAATGTGTACACTAGTCATTGTTTATAAAATCTGGAGTGTATATAATTATAGTAAAAGAAGCAATCTGCGAGTGTTCTTGCATACATAACACTTTTAGTCCATCTTCCTTCGCTTATCCCCTCCCCCCTCTGCCTCACCATAAACCACACCATAAAGTTTTCCAGTTGTGTGGAATACTTAAATAAATGAAGCACTATCGTGCAAAACTCTCAGCACAGTTGCCTAAGCACATTAACAGCTTCAGGATGATGTAAACCATACAGTCATGAAGCCAGAGACGTCAACACAAGCTTGAATTGCAAGGTTGTGCATTGCATGTGATTTCGCAATGTGTAGACTTATGCACGTGCACCTCACTTTTTGCTGGATGCTGATGTCATGAAGCTAGATCGCTGAGTCAGCAAAAAGCCATCAAGCATTGAAGCCAAGACAATTGAAAAAAGTTGCCCTATGTTAGGTAGTCGTGGCTTCTAGTCATGTCAAGTGTGTTTCTCGTCGAGAGAGAGCCAGGTTGCCAATCATCGTGGCAGGCAAATCATGCCATATCTCCCAAACAAAACATTTTCAGCAATGTCCACACAATACGAATCTTTAAAAGCCTACAAGGAACCCTATGATGCCTCACTTTGGACATACAAATGAGGTATGTAGCTAGTAGCTAGCGTGGTAACAGACAGACACACACACAGAATGACTACCACGATCCTACGGCACATGTGCCAAGGGTTAATGATGCACAGAGTGTGATTACAGTCATGGCTGTTGTTTACTCTGGGTGACAGTTACAAACAAAAAATAACGTGTTAGTGTAGTGCACTGCAATATCAACCTCCCTCATAATCAAAACACTACTGTGCTATCGTACAGTCAATAACACACAAAAAACAATTCAACTATTAGTTGATTGTACAAACGTAGTCATATTATGCAATAATCAGTTTGAAAATATGTACATGTACTTGAATTACATTATGTTGTTCCTCTACAAGGGGGGGGGGGGGGGGGGGGGGGGGGGGGGACACTGCATAGGCGACTGTACTCCCACCCGCGACCGGGGTCAAATTACAGTGAGATCTAGCGGTCAAGGCGAAATTTTGAAGCTGGTCAAGCGGTCAAGCTAGGAATCGGGGGCAGCTTAAGAACGGTCAAAGTCTCTCCAGGCGATCGATGCCGGGCGTGGTTAATGCTCAATAGTCAAGGGTCAAGGGCAGATTTTCGGTGCGATCAAGGGGTCAAGCATGAAAATTTGCTGGGTCAAGATCTTGACCGCGGTCGCGGGTGGAAGTACAGGCGCTTATGTAGTGTCCCCCCTTGCTCTATCTTTCTTCACTTGGCCCCTCCCCCTCTGACTGTTTCATAGAGGTGTGTGTCAGTGGTCTGTTCGACTGCAGTGGCTTCATAACAAGGGTTCAGTGGCGTGGCCAAGGGCGGGCCTAGTAGGGCCAGGCCCGACCAATCTTCTGTGTTGCCCTACCAAATGATGCTCGATTGCCTGCCTCTGTATACTCTAAATATATGTACTTACAGATAAATCATCTGTTCTTGCATGAAAAAGCCCTGACTGTTGCCCAAAAACATAAGAAATTGGTAGAATTAGCGCTGAATATGAGCTTGGGTCTTTGGTTATCCATCGAAAATCGTTTGCACTACGTTAATTAGGGGGCGTGGTCATTTTTAAACGACCGCTTACCATACTTGTGCCCTACCATCTTCGGTGGTCTAGCCGGTACGCCACTGCAAGGGTTGCCCTCCATTTCATACTTTGGAGTACTGTTGTCAGTACTTGTATCTCTGGCTTGTCTCTTCTTAAACATCCACAGCAGTACAACCCTGTAAACAAGATAGTCGATATGCTCACCAGAACCCACGCAACAACTTCACTGAGAGACAATGATAGTTTAATGTTTGACTTGACTTGTGTAATCTGTTGTTCATCTGTTGTTTCTTTAGTAGTACTCTCTTGAGTTGACATTGTAGCTATGTTGAATTAATTAAGCTTACAGACATCAAGTGGGCCTGAATATTGCTTGCTTACTGAATGGTGTTTTTGAGCTTAGTGCACTGGTATTATCAGCTAACATGATGATATCAATGATACTGATGAGTGATTGCATAGTGGAAACTTACGTATAGGTGATACTTCTGGTGTAGTTAACGTGGTAGTGGTCGCAAAAACTGTACCTAACACAATTACCGTATGGCGGGTAATTTTCGTGGGGTGCTAATTTTCGTTATTTCCGTGGTTCATTCGCCAGTCACGAAAATTTCCATCCACGAAAATTAATGCCTGCACAGTGCACAGCTATGTGCGGAAGGCGGACCGCCAGGGGGCGTGGCCAAAATATCGTGGCAGCGTGGCCTGCGCCCGCAGCCGTTCTGAGGATCCGAGTAATGAACATACTGTCTCTTTGTCGCCACTGTCATCCAGCTGATGGTGCCTTCGACTCTAGGGATACTCTAGTCCATGTGCTATTTCTCCAAATATCCTTGCGGAGGTGAGCAAAGAAGTCGAAAAGAGCGAGATCGCATCGCGATATCGAGCATCAAACCATCGATTACATCATTCGTTTTTCGGTGGCGCAAAGCCGCGCACTTGTAGACAGGGTTGCAGCCACTAAATTTAAAGCCACGAAAATTAATTCTGGGGGCTTTGTCTGACTTTTCACGAAAATTCGCACCCACGAAAATCGCCTGCTATACAGTATCTCAAGTCAAAAATAGGGAGTGTAGAATGTTGTAGACACACAAAAATTACGTACTTTCACAAGTAAAGAACTCCACTTCACTCACAGCGAATTGGAAATAGCTAGTATACTTGTACACCAGCACTCTGTGTTGAAGTTGACACTGATGCTAACACTTCTGCGACTTGCTGGCTCTCCATCTGGTGGGACTGAAATAACATCTACATGTGGGGTGCTTGTAGTTGGGCTATTCCAGGCATTAAAATCATCTGGTACAGCATAAAATCTCAGTCTGGAAAGGCCTCGGAGATTGTTGCTGTAGTAGTGCAGTGTGATGGTAGTCAAGGAGACTGTTGTGTGAAATATGAACAGTAGTTCTCCATCACTATTACCAGGCCACTGATAATAGTCTGAGAATTGTTCCTTTTCAAGGTCAGAGTCAGTCAATTTAAGCTGGGTACCATCACAGTGGATGTAGTCTTCTTGGTTAACTCCTACCTCTAGATTACTTGGATAGCTCCTGCAGTTGGCACTAAGGGTGTCAGCTCTACTGACAGAGTCATCCCTAAAGGCATACTCTGATGGATACACCTGACATGAACTGGAGGATACTATGGAGTAGCATGGTTTCTTTGACTCATATTTGATCTCATAATAGTAAATACATTGTACCTTTTCCTATCCAACTGAGTTCAATGACAACTATCATGCCGAGAATCAGTGTCTTCATTATTGCTGTTTGTAGATTACTGAAGTGTCAATTGTTTGGAATGGTTGTTATGATACACACTTTGTGTGTGTTTAAGTTCTTTAGGAATGTTTATGCAATAAAATTACCCTGCATCATTTGTTGTGAACTACAAGCTTTTCCGTGACACAGTGTAACATTATTGACAATCTCTGCAATTACTGATGCAAATTCCTTGTATCACATCATTGTGATACAGAATTACACTTGTGCCTTAGTTTATGTCATGTTTATTGTTAGCAAGTGTTAATATTATGCAAGTGGTACAGGGTTGACAGACTCTAACACTCGATGCTACATATAGCTAGCATCTGCAAGTAGCGGTAAAAACTACACATTTTATAGTACCTGTAACTATGATCTGAATCTCAGATCAGGAGAGATCACCTTCCAAACTATCAACTTCTACTGCTTAAACAATACTAATCAATGGCTATATCCATCCACCTCCAGGTGTACACCTTCCCTCTGCCCAACCCAAAGAAACTTAAGGAAATACCAACTGATGTAAGTGTAAAGATTAAAACTTACATTCCGTTGTATCTATTGATCCTCAATGCACAATGTGCTATAAGGATTGTATACATGTGCATAATAAACTAGCTCCAACACTTGTAAAGTAATAACAATAAATTGTAATACTGTATCCTCTCTTTTCTGTAGGGCAATCTAACCCAGTTCTACACCAACCTCCATTACAATGTCATCATGCACCTCTTTGTGAAGTAAGCAATAGCAATGAGTATTTGTAGCATAGAGATCACTGATTCTAACACTGGGCACAAGTATGTAATTACATTGTATTTCTTTATCTCACAGCATGGTATTTGAGACAAGGATCATCATCACTCCCAGTAATCTTAGCTTGGTGAGTGACTACATTTCAATATTTAAATTGTGTGCTTTGATCAGCTAGTTAATTTTTCAGTTGTCCTGCACTGTCCATGGTGCTGTGATACTGCTCTACCCCCTACACTGGTAAGCTACATGCATTTGTTGATCCACTTTTTATGAAAATTAACTCTCCCCTTCCCCCCCCCCCCCCCCCCCCCCCCCCCCAAGGCAACACATCTTTATTCCCATCACTCCACCTCATCTTTTGGACTACTGCGCGTAAGATATGCATTGTGTACTAATAGTGAAATGACATCGCATACAGATTTGTGTATACCTTTATACCTTTTGTCATCATCACCAACTGTTATAGATGTGTATTTATGAACTATGTGTCCTTATACTTTGAAAGGAAACAAGGTTCACTACATTCCATCCTGTCTATATCAAAGACGTGTTTATCATTCCATAAACAGTGTACACTGTTAACATTGTCCCTGGTTTTACCATATATGGCAATTTAACTTGCATATGTACACTGCCCTCCCCAAAAGCAAACATTCGAGTTATAATACCATATCCACCTCACTTGTATGTTTATGCACACGACCATATACTTGATCAGTTACTGGCATAGTTTCTTCATAGGTTTGGGGTTGGTTGTTATGATATACTTTGTTCAATATACCTTCATTGTATTCATAAGATCATTCTTTACTTCTCCAGGGCTCCCATGCCGTTCCTAATGGGAATACACTCCTCTTACATGGATGTAGGTTGACATAATGTTCACCGATATACATTGTACACATGTTTGTGCCCATTATTTCATCATCATCCATGCACATGTATGATACTATAGATTGGGAATTATTCGTATTTTCGGACAGTGTGGCTAGTGCAAAAAGTAAATGCATACATAGTACCGTATATACTGGTTGTTAAGCGATAGCACATATAATATTATGTATACCATAAATTGTGAATATGGTTCTATAATTTTCGGACAAACAACCTTTACATAGTTTTGTGCAGGATTTAACGCACTCTGTTACGTGCATATGCCTACTAAGCTACCAAAATGATCCACATTCGATCATGATCGATGCAGACTGGAGGCTAGTAATCAGCTAGAGAGGAGAGACCTCGAGAAATGCGTTTTCTGTTCACCTTATGTCTATCATTTAGGACTCCGCACCCTCGAGATTGACTAGGCATGTTTGTTACATCACCCCACCTACCTCATCATAGCCCTATTAATTAAGCACATATTTCCTTGCTGCCACAAGTTGTAAGCGCATGCGCTCTAAACAAGTGTATCTACCCTCTTACATCAACCCCTACAGCTTACTATGCTGTGCGTTATGATAAATTATGAAAGTTGAAAGACTAATGTGCTTTATGTTCATCACATTCTCATCTTCCCAGGGCCTTCCTCCTGGCTCAGGTGGCTATGATCGGTGGCTACCGCAGTGCCCTTAAAGTGAAGCAGTCTCAGGTGGTTTTTGATGAAGAGCAGTTTCTCAAGTCCCAGCCTCACTTGAAGGAGTTCCTAGGACAACTGCTACACTTCCAGCACTTCAGGCAGTTCATCAATGGAAGGATAGAGAAACTGAAGAACAGGGTACCAGATAGGGAGCTCTTTGATAACGAGGTCCTCCAGTATGAAGAAGGTCAGTAGTGAAGTATTGAGATGGTGGGGTGTTTTAGCTCCTGTACATGTACATGTACATACATGTAGGCCCCTTTTAGTTTAGAAGGAAAGTATAAAGTTAGGGCAAGATATGTATTGTGACTAAGAAGTATGCTGAAATAATGTAAATGAATGCTTCTCGCAATGCATTGACTCATAAATAATTATAGTAGTATGATGCCTGATATATACATGTATGTGTGGCTATATAATTACAGTGCCCAAACCTTGGTACATGTAAATTGTACATCTGTCTTTCTCCAGAGCTCAAAGGTACAGAGCAGATCAAGGCAGCATTTGACAAGTTCTTTAGCAGCACAAAAGTAAACAAAGTGTAGTTTTCTGTTATGTTCAAGTCGTGATCTCTCTGATATTCCATTCCAGGAGAGTGGAAAGACTGAGTTAGGAGACAAATTTGAGAACTTTGGTGATAAACTAAAGAAGGTAGGGATCCTTATTGGACAAGATGTGCATGTACACATGTCATCATGAACAGTACGCTGTATGTGCTCTCATTCAATGCCATGACATTTACGAATTGCAAACTGATATCTATTAGTTGCTCACTTGCAAGTATTTTGTACCATCATTGCAGGCTAAGATCG
Organism: Stappiaceae bacterium; assembly: GCA_964291365.2. Taxonomy (GTDB): domain Bacteria; phylum Pseudomonadota; class Alphaproteobacteria; order Rhizobiales; family Stappiaceae; genus JBDWFY01. The sequence goes on along the minus strand of OZ220035.1, from coordinate 245,519 downwards.
TGGACAAGAGTTGGAAGAGTATAAAAAAGGGAGCAAAAAGAATTCATGGAATGATGGTGAGATGAATATTAATCCCTACCCCTAAAGCATCGTACATGCCAACAATACCTTACTACAATGTGTATACAAGTGTATAACATGTGAAGGGAAGGAGCATATAAGTCACGTAAATACAGTGGTAATATCCAAAAATATTTTAACATTGGCAGATTCTCATTCATGCTGAAGTATGCTGATAAGAAATCACTGCATAGTAGGTATATTTTGAATAAAATTTCCATACTCTAAACGATGTAACTGGTAATAAGACTAATAAAAATGCATGACCAATATGTTACAATTTGGCAAGTTAGAAAACTGCCATATATGAACATTTTGCTAATAAGTTGTGGTGACACTGTGCATGGCACATCACACTGTTTCTGGTAAGGTATGGCACCCACTACAGTCATCTATAAGTGTAGCTAGGTTTACTAGTTGAGGCTATCATGAAATATCTCTGCATGCAATTTACTTTATTTTTCATTAATTCTAGAGTACGCTCCTTCTGAATCCCTTCATATGCTCCTGATAGTACATGTAGTCCACTGTACTGGCTTGCACTGGGCAAATTTATGAGCTTTTGTTATCTTTTGTAGCAGCAGGATCAGAAGTTTGGTTTTCAAGGTGACTACCCTGGGGTGATCAGCAGCTATGATACTGAGAAGAAATCACTGTCCCTGCCCGGTATGCACAAGTCAGTCAGTGAGAGTGTGATCCACGGACACCACATCAGCCACAGCTCCACACCTCCACCTGGAACTCTAAGCAAGACAGGAGGAAAGGTCAGCACAATATATATATATATGTAGTTGATCCTCCAAATAAAGGACACATTGGGATGATATATATTTAGCTGTTTTGTCCTTTATACAGAGAGGTTGTCTTTAAGAGGTTCTCAGTGTATTGAAACTAGGAAGAGTAATTTTTGGGACCTCGAGCAATGTCCTTTATAGAGAGATATGTTATACAGTATCCCTATTACAGAGGGTGTCACAGTGTTTGTACGTCAAACTTTGTAAATGTACCGAGTTCACTGTAGACTAGAGTGCAAGATGACAACCAATACCGTGTTTAAGCAAAGTCCTTTCTACAATAGTAGGGCTTAAGTAGGGTGCTAAAGCTAGCTGTCTCTACATTGAGAAATTACCATGCTGTCTTCATTGAGCTCGGCAGAGGGGAAAATTGGAAATAGTATTTTCCTTAATTCAGTAAAAGGTGTCAAATAATTAGAGGTGCTGAATTTTTAGAAGAACTACAGTATATCACATCCACAATAATTATTACTATGTTATTATTTTTGTGTAGCCCTCCCGGCCTCCCCCTCCAGTCATTCCATACAACAGACATCTGGAAGGGAAGAGAAAGCTAACTCAGAGCCTCAGACTCCAGACCTACTCACTACCTGATGTACCTGTGGGCATGCTGCTCAACTCCACTACTCCACCTGAAACACCTAGATAGCTATATAGGTATAGGTGGTGTTGGTTATTTCATTAGAGTACACCTCCTTCGTCGATTTGGCAATGACCTGCATAGCATTGATATCTCTCTCTCCGTCTCTCCCTGGCAGATCGGTAACCAGTGCTGATCAGACATCATTGGATCGTTCTGAACATGCTAGCCTGGATAGCAAAGCCTCCACTGAAGCTAGTGCAGCCTCAGGAGAGAATGCTCCTGGAGAAGTGGCCATTGGAAACCTTATCGATATAACTGGTAAGTATCAATGCTACATGTGTGCAAGGGGCAGATAGACTTGCAGTTTACCTAACACTTGATCATTTTACTACTTGTATGCATATTATATCATTTTTACTACCTATGCATGCACATATATATTTATCGTGTCTTTACTGGGATCATGATAAATAATAATATTGATATGATGTTTAATTTTAATATTGAATAGTTGATAATATTGATTGCTCGATCGAGAGTTGTCCGCACCAAGTTTAACTAGTATTTGTTCTCTAACAATTTTCTGATAGCTAGCTGCATGAGATCGTACAGCATAATCCTGGAATCGGACTCTTGACCTCGACAGTTTGTAAGTGAGTCCAGGTTCAGCGAGTAAGACATGCAGGTATTTTGCCAGTTTTCTAGCAGTGATGGCTTCCAATCATGAACTACAACAGTAGTGGTCTCCATACTTGCAATTAGTGCTATTTCAATCCCCAACCCCTACCTAGTAATAGTGTGCTATTTTGCTATTAATAATTCATCCCCTGACCCCTACCTAGAAATAGCGTACTAAATAGCACTGTGTCCTGAGTATTATAACTATTGTGGCTCTGCTATAGTATGCCATTTCTGCTGCTTTAAAGTAGAAATAGCATAATAGCGCTGTTTCTAGACTTCATTAAAGTAGAAATAGCATAATAGCAGAAATAGCAGAAATAGCACTGAGTCTTGATTTAAATAGTGAAATAGCACAAGGAATAAATGGCATACAATTTGTATGCTATTATTGCCACATGTTAGAAATAGCACTCTCTTGCTAATAGCAAAAATAGCACTTAACAATAGCATGACTGTTGTCAATGCTATCAGAAAGAAATAGCACTGTCCTGCTAATAGTATAAATAGCATTTAATATGCTATAGTCAATTCTGCACCTTGATGCATACTCTGATGGGTGCACTTGACATGAACTAGAGGACACTGCATTTGGAGTAGTGGGGTGATTTGAGTCATGCTTCAATTTGATTCTCATAAACAATATACCTTTTGTTGTCCAACCAAGTTCAGTGATGGCCATCATGTAAAGCACCAGATAGAGCATCATTACCCGAGGCGCAAAGCACGAGGGTACTGTAATCGTTCTGAAACCGGATGTCTGTTAGTTCCAGCATAATCTCAGGATCCAAGCGCTTTAGCTCGGGTCTGATTTGATCTTTTGCCTTGGTAATCGCTAAAGTTGTAACGATTTGTGGGAAAATTGATACAAATGCTTGCTTTTTGAGATCCAAGACAAAACCCCGTGGATTACTGCTATCTGTGCGGCCATTTTTAACGTAGTGCTCAGAATTAACCACACCCTAAGGCCGTAATCTATACGATCAGGCCGGCTGATGCGACGTGCGCGTTGCCCACGCCCGACGCGACTTGCGCGCGCATGCAACCTGCACGCCCACTAGGGTAAGCACATAATTATGTGCATGCGCATTAATGATGAACATGTAGATCAGTTAATCAATTTAAACACACCGAGGGTTTGAACACACTGTGTTCCTTGTTGTCTTTGCTACAACTCTTACCAAGCAGTTTTGTTCAAGAGCTTCCGTTGTTACTTGTTTAGCAAATATCTCAAGTTTATTTAGGCTATTGTTGCATGACAGTGTACTTATCCATCTACTTGGCTATTGGAATACCGCTTTCACACAAATTCTAGCATAAATTATACGTATATGCTTTATATGACTATGTACGCATGTACTCTGTTTATACACACATGTATCTAAGTTTATTGTTACCCCAATAACCCCATGTACATGTGCAAGAAGTAAAGTGCATGTGATATTTTCCTGTTAGACATCATTTATATGCTTGTGTGCGCACTTAACCACGATACAAAATAATTTTCATGGTATTTCCAGGTGGTGGAATTAATCTTACAAAATATGTTAATGTGGTATGGGGTCCTTCTATGAAGTTTACTATGTCTTTTTTTATCATGACCACTTGATTAGTTATGCTTATGTACACAAAAACTACGTACTACTTAGTGTGAATATTAATGTCCAGATATATGATAATTTTTGTTTTGTTATGAGTATGATGTGTTCTCAAATGTCTTGGCTATTTCTCTCCTTCACTTGGCCCCTCCCCCTCTGACTGCTTCATAGAGGTGTGTGTCAGTGATCTCTTTGACTGCAGTGGCTTCATAACAAGGGTTGCCCTCCATTGCACATTTGCTCTCTCTACCTTCCATAGCTCTTTTTTGTCTCTTTTTATAGAGCCACAGCACAAGCACATTGGCACTGAGTAGCCCTGTAAACAGGACTGTCAATATGCTCACCAGAACCCATGCAATCATTTCACTCAGAGATATTGTGTTGCACTGTAGTTGTGCTTCAGTTTGTTGTTCCTGTTTCTTCAGTAGTCCTCTCTTGAGTTGACATTGTAACTGCATTGAATTAGACTAACAGACAAGGGGGCTTGAATGAGATTTTTACTTACCAAATGCTTTTGTTGAGGTTGCTGTGGTTGTACGATCTGCTATCAAGGTAATCTCGGTAATATTGATGAGCAGTATAAATAATCACTAAACTTACTCTCTTTTAAATGGAAGGGGCTTCTGGTGTTGTTGACATAATAGTGATCCCAGTCGGCGCTATACATCATCATGTAGCAGTCTTAAATCATCATAATATTACTGTAGTATCCCGGGCAAGCGCCCACTCCCAGGTAAGCACCCATGTACCAAATTTCAAAGGGTCAGGGTAGCTGAATTGTACATCCTGGGTAAGCACCCATGTGGGATAAAATCAAGGGTTTTGTTTAAGCACCCATGGGCACTTATCCAGGAGACTACAGTAGTGCAGAATTATATTATGATAGAGATGCTTACTTGTACATGTATTTTCACAAATGAAGAACTCCACTTCACTCACTGAAAACACAAAACTGCTTCTATACTTGTACATCAGCACTTTCCTGGTGCATGTATTGAATTGACATTGATACTGACTCTCCTGCAACCCTCTGGCTCTCCACCTGATAGGACTGATTTAACATCCATATGTGGATAGCTTGTAGTTGGTACATATCCCAGGCATCAAAGTCATCTGGTACAGCATAGAATCTCAGTCTGGGAAGGTCTCTGTGACTAGCGACTGTCACTGTAGTAGTGCAGTGTGATGGAAGTCAAGGAGACTCCAGTGGGTAATATGAGCAGCAGTTGCTCATCTCTCCCAGCAATCCACACATAATAATCAATGGCCCGATATTGCTCTTGTTCAAGGTCTAAGTCTGTCAATATGAGTTAGGTACCATCACAGTGAGTGTATTCTTCTGTGAATACTAGTGGTAGTGCTGAAGACCACTCTGATACTTTGTACAGTTAGCAGGACTGTCAATATGCTCACCAGAACCCAAGCTATTAGAGATACTGATAAGTCACACGTACATTTAGCTGTTGAATCTGTTATTGGTCTTTCCTTCATCACTGAAGTTGTTGCTTTGGTGTCTTTGTCTTGAGTTGTGGACTCTGTAATGAATTAGTATAACAATGATTAGCTGTCCTACATATTAAATTTTAACTGCTTACCTGGTGATGTGTGTGTTTGTAAAGTGCTGAGTGCATTTCCTAAACATAATATGGTTGCGTTGACAATTAATAAGTAAAACAGCTACTCATAGTATAGTACATGATAATTTGGTGACATAAGAAGTGTTGAAAGTAGTCCATCATTAGCTTGTTTACAGGCTACCAAAGTGAGTGATGACTACTTGGAATGTATGTAAACACTCTTAGCTTATTTTGGTTCTATTGTACTGTTCATGTCCTGTGTTATTATTGACTTTTCAGTAGAGTGCTGTAGGAGTGCATTGTCAATAGTTTTTGTTGTAATCTCATGCCACCTAGTTTTGCTTGAACTGCTTGGGCACTAATCAGTGGCCGCATGTGTCCACTAGTTTTTTCACTGGTGATAATAATTCACACTTGCCCCAAGATGTGATACGAAAATTTTGCTCATAGTGATACATGTGATAATACATAAGAATATTAATTTGTATAATTAATCACACACTTCCGAGTACAATTAGGGCAGTAATTGGTACTCTTACTTGTACGAGTATGGCCAGTAATAGCACGAACGATAGCGAATGCTACTAGGCCATACAAGTTAAAGTAAGAGTACCGTTACTACCCTAATTGTACAAGGAATAAAGTGTGTGATTAATAGATAATAGTATAGAATTTGCCCTAGGCTACAGCAGGAGTACCGATTACAGACTGAGAGTACAATTACAGCTGTAATCGGTACTCTTGCCTATGGGAGAAATGTACTGTGACTTGTAATCACTATACTATTATACAATTTATAGCATATGCGGAAATGGTTACCAATTGTTATGAAAACACACAATTAATTTGTAATAGATACACTGCATGAGGCTCACCCCACATTCCCAACATTTAAAATTCCATGTATGCTGTATAAATGCACATGCACGTGTCCGACATTTTCGTCTCACACTTAAATTTCTAATAGATACACTGCATGAGGCTCACCCCACAATCCCAACATTTAGATTTGTATAAATGTACTTCCACATATCCGATATTTTTTGTCTTCGTTTTTCCCCTCCCCCTCTGACTGTTTTGTAGAGGTGTGTATCAGTGGTCTGTTTAACTGCAGTGGCATCATAACAAGGGTTGCCCTCCATTGCATATTTGCTCCAGTAGCGATTTTAGTTTTATCTACAGGGGGGGCCTGAGTCCCCAAATCAAGATTAAAGCATTAAGATTTCAGTTTAAATACACTCCACAGAATAAATTCTTGCATACATGTAGGTGCAAATGTTAGCATGTGACCAACAGAGGTCCAATAGCAGGGTGGGCCCATGCCCCCTCAGGCCCCCCCTTAAACCCACCACTGATTTGCTCTCTCTGCCTTCCACAGCTCTCTCCAGTCTCTTTTTGTAGAGCCACAGCACAATCATATTGAGCCCTGTAAACAAGACTGTCAATATTCTCACTAGAGTCCACACAGCCATTCACTCGGAGACATTATGCTCCACTGTAGTTGTCCTATAGTCTGTTGTTCCTCTGTTATTCCTTCAGTGGTGCTCTCTTGAATTGACATTGTAGCTATATAGTTATTATATCATTATGTTGACAAACAAGCTGATACTTACATGTACTTGTAATTTCACAAATGAATAACTCCACTTCACTAACTGCAAACAAACAACTACCACTGAATTCATACATCAACACTTTTCTTGTGTTGAAGTTGACATTGATGCTGATATTCTTGCAACCTGCTGGCTCTCCACCTGGTGGGACTGCAGCAACATCTACATGTGGGGTGCTTGTAGATGGTGCATCCCAGACGTTAAAGTCATCTGGTACAGCAAAGAATCTCAGTCTGGGAAGGCCTCTGTGACTGTCACTCTAGTAGTGCAGTGTGATAGTAGTCAACGAGACTCTTATGGGGAATATGAATAGCAATTGCGTTTTTTTTTTCCAGTAATCCACACATAGTCAATGAACCAGTATTGCTCTGTTCCAAAGTCAGAGTCAGTTAATTTACATGTGGCACCATCTCACTAATAGAAATAGTATAACATACTTATCCTAGTCCAACTGAGCAAAGCAACAAATACTATAGAAAGTGTTGGACAGAACAGCGACTTTATTATCACACCACACCATAGACTGTTCCAGTAAGTGAGTTTCGTGGAATACATAGCTATAAATCATACATTGAACGTGATTATTAACCCTCAGTGCATGTGCCATAGGGTTACAGTAGTTTAATGTGCCTAATACCTAGGCAACTGTGCCGAGGGTTTTGTACAATAGTGCTTCATTTTCATGGCTATTGTATACTTTGGGTGATTAAAGAACAACAAATTAACACTCCGTGTAGCATATGATTGTGTCGGCCTCTCTTACCATCAAAACACTGCTATGCTATCATAGTGTCAATCAATGATACACAAGGGACAAATGTAACTATTAGTTAATGCTATAAATGTAGTAATGTAAGCACTAGTCACTGTTTGTATAACCATAGATACTTTAGACTATGCACACAAAGTCTAAAGTATCTATCCTATAACATATAATTATATGGTTCAGTGAATGTACTTGCACATGTCATGCATGTTTATTGTCCGTCTTCTTTTTATTTGTGTGCTCCCCCTCTGACTGCTTCATAGATGTGTGTGTCAGTGGTCCGTTTGACTGCAGTTACTTCATAACAAGGGTTGCCCTCCATTTCATACTTTGGAGTGCTGTTGTCAGTATTTGTATCTCTGGCCTGTCTCTTCTTAAACATCCACAGCAGTACAACACTGAGTAGCCCTGTAAACAGGGCTGTCAATATGCTCACTAGAACCCATGCAACAACTTCACTGGTAGATACTGATGAAGCACATGTAGATATTTCACTTATTCTTGACATTTTTCTTGTTGCTGATGTTTGAGTTGTAGTTTCAGTGTGCCTGTCTTCCATTATTGAAACTATGATGGATTAGAATAATGATTAGCAATCTTCCATTTTAAGTGGCTTACCTGGCAATATTTTTGATGCTGTACTACTGCCTGTCAAGGTAAAGTAGACAATTTTAAATGTTTTGCGAATACCATACTTCTTCTAAAAATTAGGCACAAAAATAAAAATTATTCTGGAGTTTTGCTCAATATTTAGTGGTTTCGTGTCAGACCCCACAAACAGTTATTCGCCTTTCTATCTGTGCACGATACATTGCCAGAAATGAGGAACTATTTTCCATAGTAGTTAATGGTGTAGAATAAATAGAGGTGCCGAATTTTTAGAACTATACAGTAGCTAGCATAATATACTCTCTGTGAAGACAATAGCTGTTGTTGCTCCTACAGTAGAACATGTGGTAGTGCCTGTGATAATGGTGGCTATAGTCTCAAGACATTGAATAATCATACATGCATGTAACTTACAGATACAGTGAAAGAATTCTACCTCACTTAGTGCAAAATAGTAGCTGCTGCTAAATTTGTACATTAATACTTTCTTCGTGTTGAACATGGTATCGATACTGATACTTCTTCGACCTGCTGGCTCTCCACCTGGTGAGACTGCAGTAACATCTACAAGTGGAGTACCTATCGTTATTGCATCCCAGATATTAAAATCATCTGCTACAGCATAGAATCGCAGTCTGGGAAGGCCTTGGAGATTGTGACTGTAGTAGTGCAGTGTGATGGCAGTCAAGGAGACTCTTGTGGGGAATATGAACAGCAGTTTCCCATCACTACCAGCAGGCCACCTGTAATACTCACTGCTACTGTACTGTTCTTGTCCAAAGTTGGAATCGGTCAGTTTGAGTCGTGTCCCACCACAATGGATAAAGCGTTCTGGATGGTTAAAACCAGACAGATACCTCCTACAGTTGGCACTTGCACTCTCAGCTCTGTTGACAGAGTCATCCTGATAGGCATACTCTGATGGGTACACCTGACATGAAGTGGAGGATACTGTAGAGTAGAGGAATTACATAAATTTGCTTGATCTCACTAATAGAAAACATAATATCATACTTATCCTAGTCCAATTGAGCAAAATAAGGAATACTGAACCAAATGCTAGACAGAACTTCGATTTCATAGTCATTCCTCACACTAGACTTTTCCAGTTGTGTGGAGCACTTAGCTAAACCATGCACAGAATGTGATCACTATCATGGCTGTTGTTTACTCTGGGTGATTACATACAGAACAACAAACTACCTGTTTATATAGCACATGGCTGTGTCAACCTCTCTCGCCATCAAAACACTGCTGTGCTACCATACTGTCAATAATTATTACACAAAAGACAATTTTACTTCTTGGTTGATGATATGAATGTGCATGTAATATTATGTGCTAATCAATGTTTGAAAACCAAATTTAATGTACTCACACATGTGACGTGTTTAAGTCTGTCTGCCTTCACTTGTCCCCTCCCCCTCTGACTGCTTCATAGAGGTGTGTGTCAGTGGGGTGTTTGACTGCAGTGGCTTCATAACAAGGGTTGCCCTCCATTTCATACTTTGGAGTACTGTTGTCAGTACTTGTATCTGTGGCATGTCTCTTCTTAAACATCCACAGTAGTACAGCACTGAGCAGCCCTGTAAACAGGACTGTCAATATTCCCACAAGAACCCATGCAACAACTTCACTCAGAGTCACTGGTAGTTTGGTGCTTGACTTTATTTATGTAATTTAATTGTCTGTGGCATGTCTCTTCTTAAACATCCACAGTAGTACAGCACTGAGCAGCCCTGTAAACAGGACTGTCAATATTCCCACAAGAACCCATGCAACAACTTCACTCAGAGTCACTGGTAGTTTGGTGCTTGACTTTATTTATGTAATTTAATTGTCTTTCTTCTGTTGTTTTGCTTTCTTAAAGTGGCAATTTAGCTTTGTTGAATTAGACTAATTAACAAACAAGTGGGCCCTCTTACCGAATGCCATAGTTGAATTTGTTTTACTGGTATGATCTGCTATCAAGGTGATATCAATAGCATTGATGAACAGTTAGTTAAATTAATCACATAATGGAAACTTACTGTCTCCTGTAGAAGAAGCTTCTGGTGTAGTAGATATTGTAGTGCTCACAGAAGATGTATATTTAGCTGTCTCAAGTCATATAGGTAGTATAGAATATAGTGATGCACTTATGGATACTTGTACTTTCACAAGTGAAGAACTCCACTTCACTCACTGCAAACTGGAAACTGCTACTGAACTTGTACATCAGCACTCTACTTGTGTTGAAGTTGACATTGATGCTGATATTCCTGCGACCTGCTGGCTCTCCACCTGGTGGATCTGCAGCAACCTCTACATATGGATGGCGTGTAGTTAGTACATCCCAGACATCAAAATCATTGGATACAGCATAGAATCTCAGTCTGGGAAGGCCTCAGATACTATTGCTGTAATAGTGCAGTGTGATGGTAGTCAAGGAAACTCTTGTTGGGAATATGAACAACAGTTGCCCATCTCTCCCAGCAGGCCACCAGTAATAAGCATAACTATTGTACTGCGCTGATCCAATATTATAATCAGTCAGTCTATGTTGTGTCCCATCACAATGGATGAAGTCTTCTGAAGGCACTCCTCCTGGGAGGTTATATTGTTGGTAACTCCTGCAGTTGGCACTAGGATTCTCGGCTCTGTTGACGGAATCGTGGTGATAGGCATACTCTGATGGATACACCTGACAAGAAGTAGAAGATGCTACATTGTAATAGAAATTTAAAGTTCAATACTTGATCTGTTTGATGCAGATAACATACTTGCCCTTGTCAATCTGAGCAGACTGGAGGGTATCATACATGTACAAAGTACTTGGTAGGAAAGTGATTTCATCCTTGGTCCTGAACTTCAGTACAAACAGTTTTCAGAATACTCTTCTATTCAGTAATTATTGCTCTCAAGTGTGTGGTTACTGTTTACTCTGGGTGATTACAGAATAACAACAGCCAGTTTATTTATCTCTTGGCTTTATCTACCTCCCACCCTTAAAAACATTGCTTGACTATCATGCTTTCAATATAGTACTCACCCTACAATATCAGCAACTTTACCAATCAAAAAACATACACAATAGTAAATTAATTATATGCACATAATATTTTTTTTCAGTCTTCCTTCATTTGTCCCCTCCCCCTCTGACTGCTTTATAGAGGTGTGTGTCAGTGGTCTGTTTGACTGCAGTGGCTTCATATCATGGGTTGGCCTCCATTTCATACTTTGGAATACTGTTGTCAGTATTTGTATCTCTGGCCTGTCTCTTCTTACTTAAACATCCACAGCAGTACAACACTGAGTAGCCCTGTAAACAGGACTGTTAATATGATCACCAGAAACCACGCTAGTTTCTGTGGGAGATACTGATGAGTCACATATACATGTACATTTAGCTTCATCACTGGATTTGTCACTTCGGTGTCTCTGTCTTGAGTTGATGGATTAGGATAAAATAATTAGCTATCCTGCATAATTATTTAACTGCTTACTTGGTGATGTGTGTGTTTGTGTAGTGCTGAGTGCATTTCCTAAACATACAATTGCAATTAATAAGTAAAGTGATCGTAAACAGCTAGCGTACTCTTTGTGGTGAAGATAAGAGATGTTGTTAGTATCATGGCCGGTATCTGTAGTAGTGCTACCTGTGTTGATGGTTAGTCTCAAGACATACATGTACATGGACCAACTACAAGCCATCCAGATGTAGATGTTGCTGCAGTCCCACCAGATGGAGAGCCAGCAGGTCGCAGGAGCATCAGCATCAATGTTAACTTCAACACAAGTAGAGAGCTGATGTACAAGTATAGTAGCAGTTTCCAGTTTGCAGTGAGTGAAGTGGAGTTCTTCATTTGCATCAGTAAGTTTATACACCTCCGTTCTGCATACCAGACATCAAAATTATCTGGCACAGCAAAGAATCTCAGTCTTGAAAGGCCTCTGGCACTGTCACTGTAGTAACGCGGTGTGGTGGTAGTCAAAGAGATTCTTGTGGAGAATACGAACAGCAGTTGTGCAGCACTCTCAGCACTCCACAAGTAATGGTCGCTGCTCGTGTACTGTCCTTGTCCAAGGTCAAAATCAGCCAGCTTAAGTTGTCTACCATCGCAATGGGTATAATGTTCTGTTTTAATCCCTGCATAAGTGAATGTTGAATACTTCCTGCAGTTAGCACTATCCCTCTCAGCTCTGTTGACAGAGTCACCATGATAGGCATACTCTGATGGGTACACCTGACATGAACTGGAGGAGACTGCATGTGGAGTAGTTGGGTTGTACGACTTCATCCTTGAGCGTCAATCACTATAAAGTTCTGTAATTTTCTATACGAGATTACAGAATAACAGAGTTTCTGTTTGTGTTCACTTGGTTTTATTTATCTCCCTCCCTCATCATCAAAACATTGCTGTACTATAATTATATCATATTGTTAAGTAATGTTAATACTGATATGTGGTTACTAAGGCTCTCCCCACAACATCCAGTATAGATATATGCAGTAGTCAAACTTTCAGAAAATGTTTGTTGTAATTAGTTGAATAAATAATGTGCATGCAAGGTATGTTTTTGGTCTATCTTCTTTAGTACTTGGCCCCTCCCCCTCTGACTGTGTTCCATTACAATGGATGTAATAATATTATTATGAAGCAAATTCATTTAAAGTATAATTATACATATTGAATATTGTCATTAATAATATGATACCTTAGCAACAGCAACACCCTTTCCTACAGCAAAAAGTGGGCGTGCATGGTACAGTATGATGTAACAGTGGTGCATATAGAGTAAACACTAGCTAACTGCAACTATTCCCCAACCAAGAAACTTAATGTCTATTACTGTCTGGCTCTCTCTTGATCATAGATAATTATGTCACAGCAGCTAGCTGTAGTGATTGTATTTGCTACCATAACAATGGGAGGTGAGTATAATATTTATTAATGGATTATGTCATGACTCATAACTGTGAAAGGAAAAAATAATATTATTACTTCAGGAAATGTATAGAGATGGTACATCTACAAAACGTTAATAAGACAAAAATATAGGAATGGTCATAAAAGTAAATTACAACAATTTTCAGCAGCCATATGCATATCAGTATAATTAGCTATTAAACACATACAAACAGGGATTAATACAGGGGGCATCCTGGGACTTCCCATCCCTGAGTTGCATATCCATATGCCTGTCCCTCTCCCCCATAAAATTACCAAACTTGAGTAGCTATATATAAGCACTAGTTAGTACATTTACTATAGATTACAATTAAAATGATCTAGTATTAGAGTTCCAGAGGATGCCATGTATATATAGAGACATAATGATTGATTATCTTACATGTTTAACTTACAGCTTCGACCTTTACAAAGAGTCCAAACAATTTAACAGTTCCAGTGGGATCATCAACGATTGCTCCTTTTTTCTGTCAACATCCCTCAGCTGATGATATCATTTGGAGAGTTAATGGAAGCTCACTGCATCAACTTTCAGATCCAGATGTCACAGCATGCAGTATCACTTTGCCAAATAGACAGAGGTTAGATAAATTAAAGATGCCAGCTAAACCAGAATATAGCGTAAGTCCCCGATTGTCGACCACCTTTTTTCCCACTTTTACAGCGCCGACACCATAGAAGCTACAGACCTGGGACAAAAACTGGAACCAAGTGGGTTCATTTGCTGACTTGCCTGGCACCTTCATAATCGTCGACCATTTGTATCTCTGCCATGAAATCGCCTTCTCTAGACCAACCATCTTCTCGATTGTCGACTACGCGTATATTATGTCGACTGCCCATTAACTTGCAATGTTTACATTGTCGACCAGTACCCAAAACTTCCCTCTCTCACTTCCGATCCATACGCTTAATGACTTCCACCATGCCACCATCATTTCCATCTTGGAAAGGGCTCTCAGTACGTGTTATAATATCATGTATATGACAAAATTTAATAACTAATAAGCATAGAACGTAATATTAAATACATGAAGCCTAACACTACTTGAAGAGTTTCATACATGGTAGGCCAACCAGACTTGTTCAAAGTCACCTCCAGAGCTACATATTCAGTGTGTTCCTCAAAACAAGTTTTCTGACCTTGGACCTTGAAGCGCCACACGACATAGAAGCCTGTCACTGTCGGCGGTGAGTGAGAAGACAAATACCGGTACCAAGGCGGCGTTTACTTGGGCCCCATCGTGCACTCCAAGCTTCCAACACACTCGACGATGGTTTCTTTGTCGATCCCATAGTTCAGTCATGCCTAGAGACAGGCCAGTAGGCAGCTTGGCCGCTTATTTCACTTGTTCTTTGAGAGAGTTCATTTTGCCACTCCGCGCACGTTTGATAATTATCGTATTCTCCCGCATACTGAGGTGGTCGACAATAAAAAAGGCGGTGGTCGACAAAAAGTACCGGTCGACAATTGGGGACTTACGCTAATGGAACTTCAGTAATTTGTGTGGCTGTCTTCTTTGATCGAGTTGCAGCGGAATCACATCCAGCTAAATTGATAATCCTTGGTAAGATCACATGTAGTCATATTATTATCATATACAGTCAGTACTGCCATGCAAGAATATCAACAACTGATGTTTAGCAAAAAAATTATAATCACAGCTGCATTTATTTCAAACCTTCCAATGTTTAATCAGTAGGATTTTATGTGTACCTAATGTGCCCGGGGAAGTCATGGACATAAAATTATTAATGTTAAACTTCTTCTTTACAGATAGTGCTCCATCACTTCCAACTGGTGAGATCAAAATTTCTGAATATAACTTTTATCATATTACGCATGCATCTGATGTAGGTTTTGTTGAAACTCCTGATTCATTAATTGCAGTGATTGGGGAAAGAGCTATTTTCAATTGTCAACATTGTACAGCTGTTGATGTTGACTGGGAGTTAAATGGAACAATAATACCAAGTAGTAATCTTCCAGAGAGTATAGATATCGATTACATTTTTTCAGACAATTAGTAACCGTACTCGAGCAAGACTGAAATCAATAGTAGCCGCGGCTATTATGAAGATCGCGTAGATAGTTTACCTGGGCGCTCTTTTGCGTCTAACAGCGACAGTGATACTTCGAATATCGGCCCATCCCCCAGTCAAGATCCAGTGTAAGGTGCAGCGCCCATGGGCCCTTTTTTGCGAAGGTACGGTACATACTTGAATAAATGTATGCTATACTTTGACACATCTTGTCTTTGTCTGTCTTCTTTCACTTGTCCTCTCCCCCTCTGACTGCTTCATAGAGGTGTGTGTCAGTGGTCTGTTTGACTGCAGTGGCTTCATAACAAGGGTTGCCCTCCGTTTCATACTTTGGAGCACTGTTATTAGTACTTGTATCTCTGGCCTGTCTCTTCTTAAACATCCACAGCAGTACAACACTGAGTAGCCCTGTAAACAGGACTGTCAATATGCTCACCAGAACCCACGCTATTATTTCTGTGAGAGACGAGTCACATGTACATTTAGCTGTTGAATCTGTTATTGGTCTTTCATTCATCACCGAAGCTGTTGCTTCAGTGTCTTTGTCCTGAGTTGTGGGCTCTGTGATGAATTAGGATGACAGTGATTAGCTGTCCTACATATTTTACTGCTTACTTGGCGATGCGAATGTTGTAGTATTGAGTGCGATTCCTAAACATATGTTTGCATTGACAATTAATATGGCGATAATTGATCTTAAAACAGCTAGCATACCTTTTGTACTGAAGGTATCAGATATTGCTAGTGTCATAGAATCTGTAGTTGTTCTACCTGTATTGATGGCTAGTCTCAAAACATACCTGCACACATAGAATGAAGGTATATATACTTACTAGTGAAAATGAAGAACTCCACTTCACTCATTGAAAACACAAAACTGTTAGCATACTTGTACATCAGCACTCTCTTTGTGATGAAGTTGACATTAATGCTGATGTTCCTGTGACCTGCTCGCTCTCCACCTGGTGGGACTGCAGCAACCTCTCAGTACACGTTGGGTGCCTGTAGTTGGTGTATCCCAGACATCAAAGTCATCTGGTACAGCATAGAACCTCAGTCTGGGAAGGCCTCGGAAATTGTCACTGTAGTAGTGCAGTGTGATGGTAGTCAAGGAGACTTTTGCAGGGAATATGAACAGCAATCGCCCATCCCTATCAGCACTCCATACATAAAAGTCCCTGGTCTAATACTGCCCTTGTCCAAAGTTGGAATCAGCCAGTTTGAGTTGTGTTCCATCACAATAGATGAAGTCTTCAGGATGGTCACCTGATGGAAGATTACCAGCTGGATAGTTCCTACGGTTGGCACTGGCACTCTCAGCTCTGTTGACAGAGTCATCCTGATAGGCATACTCTGACGGGTACACCTGACATGAAGTGGAGGATACTGTAGAGTAGAGTGATTAGTTAAATTTGCTTGATCTCACTCATAGAAATCATAATAACATACTTATCCTAGTCCAACTGAGCAAAGCAAGGAATATTGAAGCAAACGCTAGACAGAACTTTGATTTCATAGTCATTCCTCACATTAGACTTTTCCAGTTGTGCAGAATACTTAGCTAAGTCATGCACAGAATATGATCACTATCATGACTATTGTGTACTCTGGGTGATTGCATGCAGAACAACAAATTGCCTGTTTGTATAGCTCATGGCTATGTCAACCTCCCTCACCATCAAAACACTGCTGTGCTATCATACAGTCACAAAGATAATTAGCTATTAGTTGATAGTGTGAATGTACTTGTACAATATCATGTAATGTGCACTGGTTACTGTTTGTAAATATAAACTTGAATAAATATACATTATACTTAGATACGTCTTGTTTTTGTCTGTCTTCTTTCACTTGTCCCCTCCCCCTCTGACTAGTACTGCTTCATAGAGGTGTGTGTCAGTGGTCTGTTTGACTACAGTAGCTTCATAACAAGGGTTGCCCTCCATTTCATACTTTGGAGTCTGTTGCCGGTCAGTACTTGTATCTATGGCCTGTCTCTTCATAAACATCCACAGCAGTACAACACTGAGTAGCTCTGCGAATAGGACTGTCAATATGCTCACCAGAACCCACGCTACAACTTCACTCAGAGCCACTGGTAGTTTGGTGCTTGATTTTATTTGCTTTTCTTCTGTTGTTTCTTCAGTGTTGCTTTCTTAAAGTGGCAATGTAGCTTTGTTGGATTAGACTAATTAACAAACCCTCTTACCGAATGCCATAGTTGAATTTGTTTTTACTGGCATGATCTCTATCAAGGTGATATCAATAGCATTGATGAATAGTTAGTTAAATAATAGAATCTTACTGTCTCCCGTAGAAGAAGCTTCTGGTGTAGTAGACATTGTAGTGGTCACAGAAGCTATACATTTAGCTGTTTCAAGTCATACAGGGAGTGCAGAATATAGTAATGCACTTATGGATACTTACTTATACTTTCACAAGTGATGAACTCCACTTCACTCACTACAAACTGTAAACTGCTACTAAACTTGTACATCAGCACCTTCTTTATATGTTGCAGTTGACATTGATACTGACATTCCTGTGACCTGTTGGCTCTCTACCTGGTGAGACTGAAGCAACATCTACATGTGAATAGCTTCTAGCTGGTGCATCCCAGACATCAAAGTAATCTGGTACAGCATAGAATCTCAGTCTGTGAAGGCTTCGGAAATTGTCACTGTAATAGTGCAGTGTGATGGTAGTCCAGGAGACTCTTGTGGGGAATGTGAACAGCAGTTGCTCATCACTCCCAGTACTCCACCTATAATAGTCAGTGGTCTGATATTGCTTTTGTCCAATGTCCGAGTCTGTCAATTTAAGTTGGGTACCGTCACAGTGGATATATTGTTCTGTGTACACCCTTTCCTGAAGACCACTTTGATAACTCCTACAGTTGGCACTAATACTCTCAGTTCTGGTGACAGAGTAATCCTGATAGACATACTCTGATGGATACACCTGACAAGAACTGGAGGATACTTTGGAGTAGTGGGATTGTTTAATTTTAATGGTATTAATTGTAGAAATCATGTAACATACCTATCCCAGTCTGGCTGAGCAGAGTGAAAAAAATTGTAGCAAGTGCAAGACAGAACAACGACTTCATAGTCACACCTTATCATAAACTGTTCCAATTGTGCACAATTCTTAGCTAAAGCTAGTGTGATCATTATCATGGCTATTGTTTACCCTGGGTGATTGAAGAATAACAAATTGCCCGTTTATGTAGCACGTGGCTGTGTCAACCTAGCTCCCTTGCCATCAAAACACTGCTGTACTATCATTGAATCCACATGTGATAGTCAGTATACTGATACTGCTCTCATCCAAGGTTAGAGTCGATCAGTTTAATTGGGGTACCATTGCAATATACATAGATTCCTGCAAAGGCACCCTCCACATAGTCACTTGGATAGTTCCTACATTTAGCACTAGGGCTCTCAGCTCTGTTGTCAGAGCCATCTCGATAGGCATACTCTGATGGGTACACCTGACATGAACTGGAGGGTGTTTTGGAGTGGTGGGATAGTTTTGCTCAGGTTTGATCTTACTTATACATGTCACTTCCAGCTGGCTTACTAATGTAGATGGGATGAAGGATCTGTGGTGCTCTAGTACAGTTCAGCTGCTATCAACACAGACATGAATGGGATGAAGGATCTATGGTGCTCTAGTACAGTTCGGCTGCTATCAACATAGATACGAATGGAAGGGTCTGTGATGCTCTAGTACAGTTCGGCTGCTATCAACACAGACATGAGTGAATGCTAAAGCCCCATCCATATTAGACTAAGTCTTGAACTATCATGTACCATAGTATCCTGGGCAAACGCCCACACCCGGGGTAAGCGCCCATATACCGAATTTCAAGGGGTAAATTAGCGGCTTCCATACAAATAGTTATATCCCAGGTAGCGCCCATGCGGGCGGAAATCACGAGTCATATTTAAGGGCCCGTAGATGCCTACCCGGGACACTATGGTAGTAGTGTTTAGTAACATACTTTTCCTAGTCCTGCAGAATATTGTAAGTATTGCTATAAATAGTGCTAGACAGAACAGCAACTTCATCCTTCTGTATCATGCAATCACATCACTGAATACTGTTCTAGAATACTTTTAATTCTGTGATTATTATTCTCATGGCTACTGTTTACTTTGGGTGATTACTATGCCTGCTGTTTGTGTACGTGGCTATGTCCACCTCCCTCGGCCTCAAACATTATTCTATATCATGTTGTTGTTAATTTTACACAGCTAATATGTAGCTACTGATATGAGATTTGCTCAGTCTTAACTACTCCACAGTGCCTGCATTTATCCTCTACAAACAACTCGTCTAAAATAATGACATTGTTTAAATAAACCTATAATGCACATATTTGTTCCTTTCACTTGGCCCCTCCCCCTCTGACTGCTTCATAGAAGTGTGTATCAGTGGTCTGTTTGACTGCAGTAGCTTCATAACAAGGGTTGTCCTCCATTTCATACTTTGGAGTACTGTTGTCAGTACTTGTATCTCTGGCCTGTCTCTTCTTTAACATCCACAGCAGTGCAACACTGAGTAGCCCTGTAAGCAGGACTGTCAATGTGCTCACCAGAACCCATGCAACAACTTCACTCCGAGATACTGATAGTTTAGTGTTTGACTCTGTTGGTGTAATGTGTCGTTCCTCTGTTGTTTCATCAGTGGTGCTGTCTTGAAGTGACACTGAAGCTGTATTGAATATTTACAAGTGGGTCTGAAGTATTATTTGCTTACCAAATGCGCAGGTATGATCAGTTATAGTGGTGATGTCAGTAGTATTGATAATTATATAATTTAAGATTGTTACATAATAAGTAAGACTTACTGTCTTTTGTGGAAGGAACTTCTAGTGTGGTTGATATGGTAGTGATTTCAGCAGCTGTATGCGATGTACATGTAGCAGTCTCAAATCAGACGGTATGGTGAGCATTAATTTGCATCAATTGGGTACATACTCTTACTTGTAGTTTCACACACTACAAACTCCACTTCACTCACAGCAAACTGGAAA
Source organism: Stappiaceae bacterium (assembly GCA_964291365.2). Lineage (GTDB taxonomy): Bacteria > Pseudomonadota > Alphaproteobacteria > Rhizobiales > Stappiaceae > JBDWFY01. The sequence goes on along the minus strand of OZ220035.1, from coordinate 225,205 downwards.
ACACTACCAAATTTGACAATGTATGATTAGTAGTTTCCTTGCATTGAAGTAAACATCAATGCCGACATTTCTGCGACCTACTGGCTCTCCATTTGGTGGGATTGAAGCAACTTCTACATACGGGGTGCCTGAAGTTAGTACATCCGTCAGATGTCTGGTGCAACATAGAATGTCAGTTTGGGAAGGCCTCGGATATTGTCACTGTAGTAGTGCAGTATGATGGTAGTCAAGGAGACTCTTGTAGGGAATATGAACAGCAGTTGCCCATCACTGCCAGAAGACCACCAGTAATACTCACTGCTACTGTATGGTTCTTGTCCAAAGTTGGAATCAGCCAGTTTGAGTTGTGTCCCACTACAATGGATAAAGTGTTCTGAGTTGTTAGGACCAGGCAGATACCTCCTACAGTTGGCACTGGCACTCTCAGATCTACTGACAGAGTCACCACAATAGGCATACTCTGATGGGTACACCTGACATGAAGTGGAGGATACTGTAGAGTAGAGGGATTGGTTAAATTTGCCTGATCTCACTGATAGAAGTCATAACGTTATAACCATAACCAACCAACCATAACCATAATCATAATAATAATTATTATAACATACTTATCCTAGTCCAACTGAGCAAAGCAAGGAATATTGAAGCAAATGCTAGACAGAACATCGATTTCATAGTTGTTCCTCACGTTAGACTTTTCCAGTTGTGCGGAGTACCATAGCTAAACCATACACAGAATGTGATCATTATCATGACTGTTGTTTACTCTGGGTGATATACATGCAGAACAACAAACAACCTATTTATATAGCACATGGCTGTGTTAACTTCTCGCCATCAAAATACTGCTCAGCTACGATACAGTCAATAATTATCCCACAAAGACAATTTAGTTGATGGTATGAATATATGCACTAATCACTGTTTGGAAAAAAATTATAATAAATTTAACGTTCTTGCACACCTCATGTTTTTAGTCTATCTTTTTCATTTGTCCCCTCACTGTCACTGAAGTAGTGCAATATGATGGTAGTCAAGGAGACTGCTGTAGGAAATATGAACAGCAGTTGCTCATCACTCCCAGCATAATAATTACTGGCCAAGTATTGCTCTGGTCCAAGGTCAGAGTCAACAAGTATAAGATGGGTACCATCACAGTAAGTGAAGTCTGGTAGGTACACTCCTGCCTGAAGAAGAGCTTTTGGATATCTCCTACATTTGGCACTGGTGTTCTCTGCTCTATGGACAGAAATAAAATTATACGCATACTCTGATGGGTACACCTGACGTGAAGTGGAGGATACTGCAAGATGGTGGGATAGTTTTGCTCAAATTACATATTATTTATGTAACACACTTTTCCTAGTCCCATCAAATGTAATAAGGAATACTGTAGAAAGTGCTAGACAGAACGGTGACTTCATCCTTCTGCATCAATCACTCAATAGTGTTCTCAGAGTGCTTTTAATTCTGTGATTATTCTCATAGCTACTGTTTTACTTGGGTGAGTATGCTTGTTCGTAAATATGGCTGTGTTTATCTCCCACAACCTCAAATATATCATGTTACAAAGCTAATACTGATATTATACTTGTACAAATATAAGAAGATTGGGAAAGTAAGTGGGGATGGAAAATAAGTACACATACAAGAGTAGAAGGGACAAGATGCATCCCTACACGGTTCTTCATAGAAGCTCTTGCTGAAAACAAGCACTTTGTCTGTTATTATCCCTACTACTCTTGTTTGTGCACTTTTTGACCCTACCATCCCTACTTACTTCATAGATTTTTTAATTACTATTCATACTTATTTGAGTAATTCTTTTGTCTTTAATCTTTGTGGCTGAAAATACTGAATATGGGAAGTGAGCTAGCAATAGTACTCTAGATCAACAGAGTTGATGAGGTGCACCTGACAGGGACCGAAGGATCCTGTGGAGTGGCAGAATTACTTGCATCGAAATTTTGATCTCATAGTATAGCACATAATACACCTTTCCCCATCCAATTGGTGACAATCAACATAGGAAATGTTGAAGGTAGTCCATCATTAGCTTGTTTACAGGCTACCAAAGTGAGTAATGACTACTTGGAATGTGTGTAAATACTCCTAGCTTATTCAGGTTCTATTGTACTGTTTATACAATAAAATAAGCATCCATTACTTGCTGTGTTATTATTGACTTTTCAGTGGAGTGCTGTGGTGCAGTGTATAGGCTGGCCAGCCGGAGTGCATTGTCAATATGGTTTTTGTTGTACTCTCATGCCACCTAGGTTTGCTTGAACCGCTTGGACACTAATCAGTGGCTGCATGTGTCCACTAGTTTTTTCACTGGTGAAAATAATTCACACTTGCCCCAAGACATGATACGAAAATTTTGCTCATAGTGATATACGTGATAATAATAATATATCAGAATATTAATTTTATAATTTATAACATATGCGGAAGTGGTTATCAATTATTATGAAAACACAAATTTCTAATAGATACACTGCATGAGGCTTACCCTACAATCCCAACATTTAAAATGTTGTAGAAGTGTACATGCACACGTCTGACATTTTTGTCTGTCTTACTTCATTTGTCCCCTCCCCCTCTGACTGTTTCGTAGAAGTGTGTGTCAGCGGTCTGTTTGACTGCAGTGGCTTCATAACAAGGGTTGCCCTCCATTTCATACTTTGGAGCACTGTTATCAGTACTTGTATCTCTGGCCTGTCTCTTCTTAAACATCCACAGCAGTACAACACTAAGTAGCCCTTGAAACAGGACAGTCAATATGCTCACCAGAACTCACGCAACAACTTCACTCAGAGACACTGATGATTCACATGTACATGTAGCTGTTGTATTTGTTATTGACTTTTCCATCATCACTGGAGTTTTTGTTTCATATTCTTTGTCTTAAGTTGGCAGAATTGGAAAATACCAATTAGTCGCTTACCTGGTGATGTTTGTGTAGTACTGAATGAATTTCCTGTAGAAATTTAATATGCCATTAACAAGATTTTTGAAAAGCTAGCATACTTTCTATTACAGTGGAAGCAGCTGCTGTTCTTATCACAGCTGTCATACTGGTGCTAACTGGGATGGTGGCTACTGTTGTAGTGGAAAAATAGCAAGTTTCAAGGCTTGATAATACATGTACATACATGCAAGTTGCTTACTATTGCAGTTAAAGAATTGAAATTCACTCACTGAAATCACAAAATTGCTGTTGAACTTGTACATCAGTATTTTATGTGTGTTGAAGTTGACACTGATACTGACATTCCTGCGACCTCCTGGCTCTCCACCTGGTGGGACTGAAACAACATCTACATGTGGGGTATTTGTAGCTAGTGCATCCCAGATATCAAAATCATCCAGTACAGCATAGAATCTCAATCTGGGAAGGTGTTGGAAACTGTCACTGTCACATTGATTGATTGCAGATAACATACTTGCCCTTATCCAACTGAGCAAACTCAAGGGTATCATACATTTACAGATTACTTGGTAGAAAAGTGACTTCATCCTTGGGCCTCAATCAGTACAAACAGTTTTTAGAATGTTCAGTAGTTGCTCTCATGTGTGTAGCAGCTATTGTTTACTCCAAGTAAGTACAAAAATAACAACAACGTTAACCATGCAGTTTATTTGTCTCGTGGGTTTATCTACCTCCCACCCTTTAAAAACATTGCTGGACTACCCGGTATCATGTTTTCAGTAATACAAAGCTGATAATGTGTTGATACTGCTAAGCTGAGGCTCACCCCCCACAACCTTTTATCAATCAAAAAACATACACAATGGTAAACCGTAAATCATGAATATTTTGCTGTTAAAATACTTTCGGATAGTCTGGCTTATGCGAAGTTAAATGCACGAAAATATAATATGCGCATTATTAATGGTAATGCAGTACAGGTCTTCCTTCATTTGTCCCCTCCCCCTCTGACTGCTTCGTAGAGGTGTGTGTCAGTGGTCTGTTTGACTGCAGTGGCTTCATAACAAGGGTTGCCCTCCATTTCATACTTTGGAGTGCTGTTGTCAGTACTTGTATCTCTTGCCTGTCTCTTCTTAAACATCCACACACTGAGTAGCCCTGTAAACAGGACTGTCAATATGCTCACCAGAACCCATGCTACAATTTCACTCAGAGATAGTGAATCACATGTACATGTATTTTTTGCATCTGTTAATGGCAGAATAGTAGCTACAATGACTCTGTCTTGAATTGTTGGTGCTGTGTTGAGTTTGGATAACGGCTGACCATCCTATAGCTAATTTTAGTTGCTTACCTGATGCTGTTTGTGATATTGTAGTAGTGCCTATCAAGGTGCGGTTAATGATAGTTTCTGTGAAGACAGTAGTCCGTGCTGTTTCTATTGTTGAGTTTGTAGTTCTGGTAGTGGCATCTGGATTGATGAGTAGACTCAAGATATCCAGTGATTATGCATGCATGCAAAATTGATGTACTTACAGCTGCTACAGAAGAATTGCACCTCACTCACTTCCAACCTAAACTCACTGGACTTATACATCAGCACTTTCTTTATGTTGAAGTTGATGTTGATGCTGACATTCCTGTGACCTACTGGTTTTTCACCTGGTGGGACTGAAGCAACATCTACACTTGGAGTGCTTACAGTTGGTGCATCCCAGACATCAAAGCTATTTGGTACAGTGTAGAATCTCAGTCTGGAAAGGCCTTGGATATTATCAGTGTAGTAGTGCAGTGTGATAGTAGTCAAGGAGACTCTTGTGGGGAATTATGTCAACCTCCCTCACCATCAAAACACTGCTGTGCTATCATACGGTCATTATTAATGCATACACTATGAGGATAAAATTCATGTAACTTAGTTTTTGCTATGAATGTATGTAACAATGTATATGCACTAGTCACTGTCTGTAAGCTGTGTGGTTGAATAAATGTACTTGCACATATCATGTTTTTAATCTGTCTTCCTTCACTTGTCACCTCCCCCTCCGACTGCTTCATAGAGGTGTGTGTCAGTCGTCTGTTTGTCTGTAGTGGCTTCATAACAAGGATTACCCTCCATTTCATACTTTGGAGTACTGTTGTCAGTACTTGTACCTCTGGCCTGTCTCTTCTTAAACATCCACAGCAGTACAACACTGAGTAGCCCTGTAAACAGTACTGTCAATATGATCACCAGAACCCACGCAACAACTTCACTCAGAGATATTGATAGTTTAGTGTCTGACTCTATTGGTGTAATGTGTTTTTGCTCCATTGTTTCATCAGTGGTGCTGTCTTGAAGTGACACCGAAGCTGTATAAGCTTACATACAAGTGGGCCTGAAATAATATTATTTGCTTACCAAATGCTGTTGATGTGTTGGTATGATCAACTATAGTGGTGATATAATAATTCTTACTGTCTTTTGTTGAAGGAACTTCTCGCATGGTTGACATGGTAGTAATCTCAGCAGCTGTTCATATAGCATTCTCAAATCATAATTATGGTGAGCAGTAATGTGCAGTGGGTGCATATACTTACTTGTAATTTCATATTCTACGAACTCCACTTCACTCACAGCAAACTGGAAAGTGCTACTAAGTTTATACATTAGTATTTTCCTTGCATTGAAGTTGATATTGATGCTGACATTCCTGCGACCTGCTGGCTCTCCACCTGGTGGGACTGCAGCAACGTCTACATATGGATAGCTTGTAATTGGTGCATCCCAGACATGAGAGTCGTCTGGTACAGCATAGAATCTCAGTCTGGGAAGACCTCTGTGACTGTCACTGTAGTAGTGCAGTGTGATAGTAGTCAAGGAGACTCTTGTGGGGAATATGAACAACAGTTGCTCATCACTCCCAGCACTCCATTGATAACTGTCAGTGATACTATACTGCTTTCTTCCCAGGTTAGAATCAGCCAGCTTAAGTTTTGTACCATCACAGTGGACATAATTACTTGTGTATAGTCCTGCAGACAGACCTAATTCTGAATACATCCTGCAGTTGGCACTGGCACTCTCAGCTCTACTGACAGAATCATCCCGATAGGCATACTCTGATGGGTACACCTGACAAGATACAGAGGATACTGTGGATAGTGGCATTGCTTGAATTATGATCACATCAACAACAATTTTGACATGCATACCTTTTCTTAAAGTTATCCAACAAGTCATAACTATTACAAGAAGTATTTGAAAAATCTGTGTTTTCATCGTTGGCTAGAGCACTTGTTTGAACTTGTAGATTACTGAAGTGACGACTACACGGAAAGGTGCATTTGTTTATGCAAACACTTTTAGTTTATTCAAGTTTTATTGCACTGTTTATGCTACAAAATTAGTGTGCATTACTTGCTTTGCTAATATTAGCTTTATTACTACTATCGACAATCTGCAATTATTGATACAAAAATTCTTGTCAAATTAACTGTAATGTTATGATGTTATGAGCAATATGATGCTGCATCTTGCGTTACGTTTGTTTGTGAAACACGAAAATTTACGTTTTAGCAATTTTTTTGTGATCAGATGCAAGAACGCAATGCAAATGAACATGAGGATAGAATCCGAGTCTATCCTAGTGTCCCGTTGCATTGGGACGAGCGTCGATGTGAAGGTGACATGTACAATGCAAATAATGTATGGTATAGCATCGTATTGTGAACCAGCCTTAATACTTGACATTGTATAATAGTCTGTAGCATTGTGAGTACTTACAATCATATTGTGATGTGTACAGGGTCGACATGCAGACTCTATTGTTCATAGTACATATAGCACCACTACCACTCCAGGTCTAGCTACACTCCATTACAGTGTCATCATGCACCTCTTTGCAAAGTAAGCTTGTAACATAGTGGACACTACAGTAACTACTAATGCTATGATTGTACAATTGTGTCTTCATCTCACAGCATGATAGTTGAGAGAAGAATCATCATCACTTCCAGTAACCTTAGCTTGGTGAGTGAAGACTTTTTATTTAATAGTACATTTCAGTTGAGCTGATTAATTGTTTTCAGTTGTCTTGTACTGTCCATGGTGCTGTGATACTGCTCTACCCACTACACTGGTAAGTTACAAGCTTTAATTGGCAGTCACTTCTATAATAAATTTGTTCTCTCTCTCTCTCTCTCTCTCTCTTTCTCTCTCTCTCAGGCAACATATCTTCATTCCTATTACTCCATCTCATCTGTTGGACTACTGCACATATGATATTCCATATATTATGAAATGACATCACTAACTGTATGTATATCATCATGGCCAACTGTTATGAGTGTGTATTTAAGAATAATATACATTGAAGCATGCAGGGTTCATTGCATTCCATCCTGTCTATATCTACGATGTGTACGCTGTTTCCAAACTGTTTACTGTTAATACTATGCACTAATGTTGCCATATATGGAAGTGCATGACAGTGTGCCTAAGCAGGCACTGGCATAGTGTCCTCCTTGGCTTGGGATTGGCTATTGGAAGAATAACTTTCTAAACTTTCATGATAGCCTTGTTCAATACATGCATATTGTTTTGTTGTATTTTGTTGTATTCATAACATGTAGAACCACCTGTATTTCTTATGTTATTATTTTTTTTTCTCCAGGGCTCCCATGCCATTCCTAATGGGATTACACTCCTCATACATGGATGTAAGTGTGCTGTATATATACATGTACACTGTGCATGACACTGTGCATATCATGTAGCTAGAATACACATGTACATAGTGCTGTATAGCCCAAAATTTCAAGGATTAAATATATCACATTGTGACCAAATTAGGGTGAATTACATCATTGAGCTTCCAGCCACACCTTGCATCCGTAAATGAATGGAGAGTTTCAAAAGAGAAATTTTTATGGCCTTGCTCCACATGCCAAATCTGCATAATTTGTCATCCTTGAAACTTTTAGCCTTTATGATGATAATATTATATGTACGCCTTCTGATGCACACACACACACATAATTACCCCTTACAGCTTATTCATCATATGCCAATGGATGATGTTGTGATTCTGGATGTTGATGAGAGTACCATAGAGTCTCCCCATCCATGTGGATGACCTACTCTCCATGCCGCCTGATGTGGTCTCAACACTCAAACATGTGCTCAAGAAATAGTCATCAGCCTATGGGGAATATGAACAACAGTTGTGCATCCCACCAAATAGACTAACTGTAATAAGAACCAATTCTGTACTCTGTATCGGCACCAATATCAGATCGAGTCAGTTAGTTGAACTTGTTCACCATCACAGTGGATGTAGACTGCTTCAGCTCTTTCTGGATACCTCCTACAGTTAGCTCTATTCCTCTCAGCTGTTCTGACAGAGTCATCCCGATAGACATACTCAGATGGGTACACCTGACATGAAGTGGAGGATACTGTAGGGTAGTGGGATTAGTTAAATTTGCTTTGCTGGACTATGATAAGTATGACACATAATTTCTATCAGTGAGATCAAGCAAATTAAAGATTATTATAGGGAATTCGAGAAAGAACTGCGACTTCATAGTTCTACCTCACCATAGATTTTTCCAGTTGTACAGAAGTGAGTGATTGCTCTCATGACTATTGTGGTCATTGCATGCAGAACAACAAATTACCCGTGTGTATAGTACATGGGTATGTCAACCTCCCTCACCATCAAAACATAGCAATTAATAACACCCAATGACAATAATTACTACAAAAACTGATGGGTCATGGATTATCTGAGTTGCACTTGCTTCTGGTCACATGAGAGTCAATACATACAATGCTGTCAAGAAATTACCAGATCCTTTCACACATGTACATTTGCATTGTTGCATAATAATGACTGTTTTCATAATAATCACAACACTGCATTCTATTGATTTTAGTTCTGAAAAACATTTCTTAATAACTCGCATGTTTTTCAGAACTAAAATCATGCCAAATACAGAATGTAGTATTGTGATCATTGATCAACACTATGAAAATAATCATTATTACAATTATTGCAGCGTGGGTGAGTGTAGAGAGCAGTCCCACCGCAAACACAATATCTCACAATGGTAAAAATGTTATTAGCGTAGAGAGTGAAACATGGACTGACACAAATCAAGCCTTTTTATAAAAACTGAGAGCGGCCCTTGGAACTATAGCAGGGCCATTGTGAGCATGAGAGATGTATTTACAGACATTAGAGGTGAATAGAGACAGACAACATAGCCTAAACATCAATAATTGACAGCTAATATCTGTTAAGTGTAAAAACAGTTACAATATTATGGTAGTATAATACTATGAAAACAATCATTATTATTATGCAATAGTGTGTGAAAGGATCTGGAGATTTCAAGTGCAACTCAGATAACCCATGTCAGGTTAACATGACCCACCAGTTTTTGCATGCAGTGTAGCTGATAGTATGAATACATGTGACGTGCACTAATCAATGTTTGTAAATATGTGTTAGTATAAATGTACACTATACTTGTACACATCTGTTGTCCTTTATTTGGTCCCTCCCCCTCTGACTGCTTCAATTCATAGCGGTGTCGGTGGGATTGTGTTGCTAAAACATGCTCCCATAATACATACATCTTACTTACTAGTACTAATCCTAGTCCAGTTAAATTCAATAAGGATAGCTGTAGAGAGTGCTAGTGACTTTATCTTGGGTAACAATCTCTGCATGTACACTAATTTAGAATTCTATCATTTCAGAACAACAAATTTCATGTTGTATGATCACTTGGTTACATCTATCTCTCTTGCCATCAACACATTCCTATATTATCATGTTGTCAATTTGTGTACTGTTAGTGATTACTGGTAGCTATGAAGTTTGCTAAGACTCTCTCAATAACATCCAATCTAAACATATACAATAGTCAAAGTTTCAAAAATAATGTTTGTTAAAAGAATTAATGTGCAAACATGGTGTGTTTTTAGTCTATCTTTTTTTTTATTTGGTCCCTCCCCCTCTGACTGCTTCATAGAGGTGCATGTCAGTGGTCTGTTTGACTGCAGTGGCTTCATAACAAGGGTTGTCCTCCATTACATACTTTGGAGTGCTGTTGTCAGTACTTGTATCTCTGGTCTGTCTCTTCTTAAACGTCCACAGCAGTACAACACTGAGTAGCCCTGTAAATAGAACTATCAATATGATCGATATCACCAGAACCCACACTACAAATTCGCTCGAAGACAATAATAGTGTAGTGTTTGATTTCATTTGTGTAATCTGTTGTTCATCTGTTGTTTCATCAGTGTTGCCATCTTGAATTGACATTGTAGCTGTGTTGAACTAAGCTTACAGACAATGTCAAGTGGGCCTAGTATATTGCTTGCTTACAGAATATTCTTGTTGAGGTTGTGCTAGTGGGATCTGCTATCAAGGTGATATCAGTAGTATTGATGAACAGTTAGTTTAAGTGCATGGTCCAATAATTGAAACTTACTAATACTGTCTCCTGTTGTTAAACCTTCAGGTATGGTTAACGTGGCTGTGCTCACAAAAGGTGTACATTATCAATCTTATAAAGTCATAGGGAGTACAGAATATAGTAATGCACTTATGGATACTTACTTGTACCTTCACAAGTGGAGAACTCCACTTCACTCATTGCAAACTGGAAACTGCTACTATACTTGTACATCAGCACCTTCTTTGTGTTGAAGTTGACATTGATGCTGATATTCCTGCGACCTGCTGGCTCTCCACCTTGTGGGACTGCAGCAATATCTACATATGGATAGCTTGAAGTTGGTGCATCCCAGACATCAAAGTCATCTGGCACAGCATAGAATATCAGTCTGGGAAGTCCTCGGACATTATCACTATAGTAGTGCAGTGTGATGGTAGTCAAGGAGACTCTTGTGGGGAAAATGAACAGCAGTTGCCCATTACTGCTAGCAGACCACCAGTAATACTCAATACTACTGTATAGTTCTTGTCCATAATTGGAATCAATCAGTTTGAGTTGTGTCCCATCACAGTGGATGAAGTGTTCTGGATAGTTAAGACCAGGCAAATAATTCCTACAGTTGGCACTTGCACTCTCAGCTCTGTTGACAGAGTTTTCCCTATAGGCATACTCTGATGGGTCCACCTGACATAAAGTGGAGGATACTGTAGAGTAGAGTGATAAATTTGCTTGATCTCACTGATAAATATCATAATGCTATAACATACTTATCCTAGTCCAACTGAGTAAAACAAGGAATATTGAAGCAAATGCTAGACAGAACTTCGATTTCATAGTCATTCCTCACATTAGACTTTTCCAGTTGTGCGGAGTACTTAGCTAAGTCATGCACAGAATCTGATCACTATCATGGCTGTTGTTTACTCTGGGTAATGACATGCAGAACAACAAACTACCTGTTTATATAGCACATGGCTGTGTCAACCTCTCTCACCATCAAAACACTGCTCAGCTATCATACAGTTAATAATTGTCACACACACAAAAGACAATTTTACTTTTCAGTTGATGGCATGAATATACATGTAATATGTGCTAATCACTGTTGTACTTTCACAAGTGAAGAACTCCACTTCACTTACTGCAAACTGGAAATTGTTACTATACTTGTACATCAGCATTTTCATTGTGTTGAAGTTGACATTGATGCTGACATTCTTCCAACCTGATGGCTCTCCACCTGATGGGACTGTAGCAATATCTACATGTGAATAGCTTATGGTTGGTGCAACCCAGATATCAAAGTCATCTGGTACAGTATAGAATCTCAGTCTGGGAAGGCCTCAATCACTGTCACTGTAATAGTGCAGTGTGATGGTAGTCGAGGAGACACTTGTGGGGAATATGAACAGCAGGCTACTCTGATGGGTACACCTGACATGAACTAGAGGATGCTGTGGAATGGTGGGATAGTTTTGGTCAGGTTTGATCTTACTTATCCATGTACCGTAGTATCCCGCGCAAGCACCCACTCCCAGGTAAGCACCCATGTACTGAATTTCTAGGGGTAAATGTAGCAGCTTCCATACAAATGTATGGGAGTTATATCCCAGGTAAGTGTCCATGCGGGCGGAAATCGTGTGTTATGTTTAAGGGGCCGTGGGTGCTTTCCCGGGACACTACAGTAACATACTTTCCTAGTCCTGCAGAGTATTGTAAGGATTGCTGTAAATAGTGCTAGACAGAACAGCAACTTCATCCTTCCGCATCAATCACATCACTGAATACTGTTCTAGAGTACTTTTTAATCCTGTGATTATTATTTTCATGGCTACTTTTTACTTTGGGTGATTACTTATGCCTGCTGTTTGTGTACGTGGCTATATCCACCTCCCTCAGCCTCAAACATTATTCTATGTCATGTTGTCAATTATTCACAGCTAATATTGATGTAGCTACTGGTACGAGTTTTTGCTCAGTCTTAACTACTCCACAGTGCCTGCATTTATCCTCTACAAAGTACTCGTCTAAAATAATGTTTTGAATAAACTTATATACACACATTTGTTCCTTTTACTTGGCCCCTCCCCCTCTAACTGCTTCATAGAGGTGTGTGTGTGTCAGTGGTCTGTTTGGCTTCATAACAAGGGTTGTCCTCCATTTCATACTTTGGAGTACTATTGTCAGTACTTGTATCCCTGGCCTGTCTCTTCTTAAACATTCACAGCAGTACAACACTGAGTAGCCCTGTAAACAGAACTGTCAATGTTCTCATCAGTATTATTTTTCTGTGAGAGATGAGTCACATGTACATTTAGCTGTTGAATCCGTTTTTGGTCTTTCCTTCATCACTGAAGTCGTTGCTTCAGTGTCTTCGTCTTGAGTTGTGGGCTCTGTACTGAATTTGTATAACAATGATTAGCTGTCCTACATATTTAACTGCTTATATCTTGTGATGAGAGTGTTTGTGTAGTGCTGAGTGCATTTCCTAAACATAATATTATGGTTGTGTTGACAATAATAAAAATAGCTAGCATACTCTTTGTGGTGAAGATAAGAGGTGTTGTTATACGTCGTTCACATATTTATCACACAGTGCAGTATGTGCATGCACGTGCATATTGCAACTCAGTAAAGATTTTTCAATGTAGATTACATACTGACTCTAATTTTAGCTCACTAAACCAAGAGCCAGTGCCAGAACTGAACATGTATGCACAGCAGCATGAACAGCCAGCAAGTTAAAGCATAGATTAAAGAGGGGGGAAGAGGGATCGGAAACGGCACTTATAGGCGTGTTTCTCATTTTTCATATACTGGTGTACCTCTAGTAAACTTATTATGCATAACTATCACTTGGTTAAAGTTTTAAAAAATTCCTAAATGGTTCAGGAATGCAACTGCATGGTCCAGGACACCTAAAATGATTTTGATTAAGCATTAATGCCATATGCCTCCCTACCAAGTTGAAATTAGCTATATACCAATAGTTAAATTTGGCATACCTCTAGTTAGAGTTTAGCACTATGTAGACAGCTCATAATGATCGTCAGAACATAAGCTACGCAACCATGCCAATGATGACATATTATGATAAATAACTCAGTGTTACTTTTCCCAGAAATAGTGGGGTAAAAATTGTGCTAGAGAAATGTGCCTATGACTGTAAGTGTACATGTATAGTGCGTTTCCAGTCCCTCTAAAGGCTTAAAAGCTCAATATTAATCACTGGGCCTACATCTATAATATTATGCTTTTTCAATCTGGTGAGTTCACAATCACATTGACCTTTTTATATTATGTCTCACAAAGACAATGGATGCACAAATAGCAGTGTATTATGCTAATACTAGTGTACACCCAAATTGTAATTTAATAAAACATAATAATTTGACAGTCACAGACTGTAAAGAGGCTAGTTGAAGTTCTCTCTCAGCAGGTGCTTACAACTTCTAAGTGACTCAGATGATACCACGGCTTGAGGTAAACTGTTCCAGAAGTTTGGAATCTGACAAAAGAAAGAGTTTTGAAACAAGTTCGTTTTTACAGTTGGAATGTATATTAGAGTTTGAGAGTGAGAGCGTGTTTCATATGAGGTAGTAATTAAGTGAAGAGGAGAGTTGGGAAAGTATGTTAGTCTGTTCAATGTTTTGAATAGGTAACAAAGATTTAGGAATCTCCTCCTGCTTTCAAGTGTGATAAGGCTTAATTGGTTAAGACGGTCCTCATATGGCACACCATGCCATGCCTTAGTACAGATTTTTGTGGCTAAATGCTGCACAGATTCAAGTGCCAGAATGTCTTTTTTCAGGTGGGGGATCCCATACTGGAACAACATACTCTAGATGTGGTCTTACATAGGTAGTATAGAGCGTTATGCATACCCCCCATGGTTACTGTGAGCAAAGCCTTGCCCCCTCAGTGATTTACATCATCCTAGTACTTACTAGTGCAAATGAAGAACTCTACTTCAATCACTTAAAACATAAAACTGGTAAGAAACTTGCACATCAATACTCTGTTTGTGTTGAAGTTGATATTGATGCTGACACTCCTGCGACCTGCTGGCTCTCCACCTGGTGACACAGAAGCGACATTCAAACCATCTACAGATAGCAATACTCTCAGTTCTTTCGACGGGGTCATCCCGATAGGCATACTCTGATGAGTACACCTGACATGAACTGGAGGATACTGTGAAATGTTTATTAACTTAAGCATATTTATCTCACTAACCTAAGTATGTAACACTTATCCTTGTCCAACTGAGGAAAGTGAAGAATATAATAACATAACACAACAAGGGTTGCCCTCCATTTGGATTTGGAGTACTGTTGTCAGTACTTGTATCTCTGGCCTGTCTCTTCTTAAACATCCACAGCAGTACAACACTGAGTAGCCCTGTAAACAGAACTGTCAATATGATCACAAGAACCCATGCAACAACTTCACTCCAGGACACTGAGAAATCACAAGTAGCTATTTCTTTAATTCTTGGCATTTCTCTTGTTGCTAGTACTGGAGTCGTAGCTTTAGTGTCTCTATCTTGAGTTGTTGAAACTGTGAAGGATTAGAATAATGAACAGCAATCATACATTTCAGGTGGCTTGCCTGGCAATAATTGTGACACTGTACTACTGCCTGAAAAGATGAGGTAGATAATAAATTAATGTGCACTTAAAATGATTTATGATTACTATACTCCTGAAAATCTGGCACAAAAGGTAATTATACTGGAGCTTTGTGCAGAATTTAGAGGCAAATAATTATTTGCCATTCCATCTGCGCATGCATTCTACTCCTGTTTGTAGCGATATATGTGATGACCCATTTTTAAATATCGTAATTCATTAAAGAGTAGCAATAGAAGTGCCAAACTTTTAGAACTACAGTAGCTATCATACTTTCTGTGATGGCAATAGCTGCTGTTCCTACAGTAGAACTTGTGGTAGCTAGTACCTGTGTTAACGGTGGCTATAGTCTCAAGACATTGAATGATCATACATGCATGCAAGGTAACCTACTAATACAGTGAAAGAACTCTACCTCACTCAGTGCAAATTTATAGTAGGTGTTGCTAAATTTGTACATTAATACTTTCATCATGTTGAACATGTTATTGATATGAATATTCCTTTGACCAGCAGGCTCTCCACCTGGTGGGACTGAAGCAACATTTACACGTGAATATCTTATAGCTGGTGCTTCCCAGACATCAAAGTTATCTGGTACAGCATAGAATCTCAGTCTGGGAAGGCCTCAGTCACTGTTACTGTAGTAGTGTAGTGTGATGGTAGTCAAGGAGACTCTTGTGGGGAATATGAACAGCAGTTGACAATCACTCCCAGAAGCCCACCAATAATAGTAACTGCTCCGATACTGCTCTTGTCCAAGGTTAGAGTCAGTCAACTGAAGTTGATTACCATCACAGTGGATGTATTGACTGTCGATGCTTGAAGACCACTTTGATACATGCAGTTGGCACTAGTACTCTCAACTCTGTTGACAGAGTCATCCCGATAGGGATAACCTGATGGGTACACCCGACAAGAACTGGAGGATACTGTGGAATAGTGGGGTGTTGAACTTGTACTATAGATCATAAATACTATCATGTAACATACTTGTCCTAGTCAAACTGAGCAAAGTGAAGAATATCGTAGAAAGTGCTAAGCAGTGTAGCAACTTCATAGTCATACCTCACTATAGACTCTTTTAGTTGTGAAGATTACTTGGCTAACGGAGTGTGATCTATATCGTGGCTATTGTTTACTTTGGGAGAGTAAAGAACAACGAATTACCTGTTTGTACATGTAAACTGCATGATCATGTCAACCTCCCTCACCATCAAAACACTGCTGTGCTATCATACAGTCAATAATACGCAAGTGATGTATAATGTAACTAACTAAACCTGATTTCAATAATACTCACATTGGATGCATGTACACAGTGCTTACACCTATAAAGAGGTATGAGCTCACTAGCCAATACTATAATGTGCTGTACATGTTATGTTCAATACTACAGTATACAATTATTATGTATTGTAATGCGCAACTTCATAAGTAATATGTAAACAGTACTTGCGCATTTAAAAAGTTAATGTGTGGTAACTTATCACAGTTTGCCAGTTGATATTTATGAATCTGCTATTGTTTGTTTATGTTTATGTTTTGAGTAACACATATAGGTTATAATTAACAGTTATTTCGGGAACTTCATCTAGCAATTGCTACTTTAGTTCTAAGAAAGAGCTAATACTATAGTTACTGTATATGTCCTGTTCAGTTGTTTACAGTGTATGTACAGTTGCAGCTCCCTTATATAGAGCAGTTGTTTATTTTGTCCCTTCCCTCTGACTAAATGGCCCTGGTTTTCCAGTGCATGGGTTCATAACCCTCCATTTCATACTGTGGAGTTCTGATATCAGTACTTGTATCTCTGGTCTATCTCTTCTTAAACAGTACAACACTGAGTAGCCCTATAAACAGGACTGTCAATATGCTCACCAGAACCCACGCAACAACCCAAGTTCACTGGCAGATCTAGATACTGATGAATTACATGTGCAGTGTTAGTGTAATACTGAGTATACTTACTGTCAAAGTTTAATATACCAAGTAAAGGCAATTTTAGTTGTTGTCACACTATTTGTGTACTTACCACAGTACATGTAGTCAAAGAAATCCACTTTACTTACTATAAAATTGAAGTTACTTTGAGGCTTGTACATCAGCACTTTCCTTGTATTGAAGTTAATAGTAGTGCTGACATTCTTGCAACCTGCTCGCTCTCTACCTGGTGAGACTGCAGCAACATCGACTCTTGCATTGCTTGTATTTGGGCTATTCCAGATGTTAAAATTATCTGGTACAGCATAGAATTTCAGTCTGGGAAGGCCCCAGTCACTGTCACTGTAATAATGCAGTGTGATGGTAGTCAAGGAGACTCTTAATGGGAATATGAACAGCAGTTGCACATCTTTTCCTACAATCCATGCATAATAGTCAGCAGGCTGGTACTGCTCTCCTCCAAGGTCAGAGTCAGTCAATTTCCATTGAATACCATTGCAGTGGATGTATAGATCTGTGGATAGCCCTACTTGCAGATTGTCTAAATACCTCCTACAGTTGGCGCTGTCACTCTTGAATCTAGTGACAGAGTCATCCTGATAGGCATACTCTGATGGGTGCACTTGACATGAACTGGAGGACACTGCATTTGGAGTGGTGGGGTGATTTGAGTCATGCTTCAATTTGATTCTCATAAATGATATACCTTTTGTTGCCAACCAAGTTCAGTGATGGCCATCATATAAAGCACCAGATAGAGCATCATTGTCTTTGCTACAACTCTTACCAAGCAGTTTTGTTCAATGGCTTCCATTGTTACTTGTTTAGCAAAAATCTCGAGTTTATTTTAGGCTATTGTTGCATGACAGTGTGTCTGCTTATCCATCTACTTGGCTGTTTGGAATACCGCTTTCACACAAATTGTAGCATAAAATTTAATTATAGGTATATGCTCTATATGACTATGTATTCATGTACTATGTTTATACACACATGTGTGTAAGTTTAATTGTTACCCCAATAACCCCATGCACATGTGCAAGAAGTAAAGTGCATGTGATATTTCCTGTTAGACATCAGTTATATGCTTGTGTGTACACTTAACCACAATACAAACTAATTTTCATGGTATTTGCAGTTAAACTTACAAAATATGTTAGCTATAGGTGTCATAAATGTTAATGTGGTACGGGGTCCTTCTATGAAGTTTACTATGTCTTTTTTTATCATGACCACTTGATTAGTTATGCTCATGTACACAAAAGCTACGTACTACTTAGTGTGAATATTAATGTCCAGGTATACGATAATTTTTGTTTTGTTATGAGTATGATGTGTTCTCAAATGTCTTGGCTATTTCTCTCCTTCACTTGGCCCCTCCCCCTCTGACTGCTTCATAGAGATGTGTGTCAGTGGTCTGTTTGACTGCAATGGTTTCATAACAAGGGTTGCCCTCCATTGCACATTTGCTCTCTCTGCCTTCCATAGCTCTTTTTTGTCTCATTTTATAGAGCCACAGCACAAGCACATTGGCACTGAGTAGCCCTGTGAACAGGACTGTCAATATGATCACCAGAACCCATGCAATCACTTCACTCAGAGATATTGTATTACACTGTAGTTGTGCTCTAGTTTGTTGTTCCTCTGTTTCTTCAGTAGTGCTCTCTTGAGTTGACATTGTAACTGCATTGAATTAGACTAACAGACAAGTGGGCTTGAATGAGATTGTTTACTTACCAAATGCTTTTGTTGAGGTTGCTGTGCTTATACGATATGCTATCATGGTAATCTCAGTAATATTGATGAGTAGTATAAATGATCACTAAACTTACTCTCTCTTAATATGGAAGGGGCTTCTGATGTTATTGACATAATAGTGATCCCAGTCGCTATACATCATCATGTAGTAGTCTTAAATCATCATAATATTACTGTAGTATCCCGGGCAAGCGCCCACTCCCAGGTAAGCACCCACTCCCAGGTAAGCACCCATGTACCAAATTTCAAAGGGTCCAGGTAGCTCAAGTGTACATCCCTGGGTAAGCACCCATGTGGGCTAAAAAATCAGGTGTTATGTTTAAGCACCTACGGGCACTTATCTGGGAGACTACGGTAATGTAGAATTATATTATGGTAATTTGCATAGAGATGCTTACTTGTATTTTCACAAATGAAGAACTCTACTTCACTCACTGAAAACATAGAACTGCTACTATACTTGTAAATCAGCACTTTCCTGTTCCTGGTGCATGTATTGAAATTGACATTGATGCTGACTCTCCTGCGACCCTCTGGCTCTCCACTTGATGGGACGGATTTAACATCCGTATGTGGATAGCTTGTAGTTGGTACATCCCGGGCATCAAAGTCATCTGGTACAGCATAGAATCTCAGTCTGGGAAGGCCTCTGTGACTGTCACTGTAGTAGTGCAGTATGATGGAAGTCAAGGAGACTCCAGTGGGGAAGATGAGCAGCAGTTGCTCATCTCTCCCAGCAATCCACACATAGTAATCAGTGACCCGATATTGCTCTTGTTCAAGGTCTGAGTCTGTCAATTTAAGTTGGGTACCATCACAGTGAGTATATCTTTCCGTGAATACTAGTGGTAGTGCTGAAAGACCACTCTGATACCTCCTACAGTTGGCATTGACACTCTCAGCTCTATTGACAGAGCCATCACGATAGGCATACTCTGATGGGTACGCCTGACAGGGACTGGAGGATACTATATAGTAATTTAACTTGCTTAATCTTACTAGCATAATGTACATGTATGTAACATACCTATCCTAGTCCACCTGAGCAAAACGAAGAATATTGTAGAAAGTGATAGGCAGAGCCATGACTTCATAGTCATGTCTAACCATAGACTGTTCTAATTGTACACAACACTTAGCTGAAGCATGCACGAAAAAGATAGCTTTCATGGCTGTCCTTAACTCTAGGTGATACATGCAGAACTACTGATGTGTATAGCACATGGCTGTGTCAACCTTGCTGGCCTTCAAAATACTGCGTTGCTATTATAGTCAAATACAAAAAATAATATAATGATAGTATCAGTTGATAGTCCTATTAAGTACATAATTATGTATCCAGTGTTGTTTTAGGCACTGAACTCTGATTTTAGTATTGTTTGTGTTTATTTGAAGCTTCATAAGTGTAGATTCATTCTAGCAGTGTTAGTCTATTATACTTTGTGCATCAGTATCTGTAAGGTACATCTTTATGTTATGTATATTGTAGAGTACAACTCATAAGTATCTAATAAAGCAGCTGTTCATTTGTCCCCTCCCCCTCTGACTGTTTCATAGAGGTGTGTGTCAGTGGTCTGTTTGACTGCAGTGGCTTCATAACAAGGGTTGCCCTCCATTTCATACTTTGGAGTACTGTTGCCAGTATTTGTATCTCTGGTCTGTCTCTCCTTAAACATCCACAGCAGTACAACACTGAGTAGCCCTGTAAACAGGACTGTCAATATGCTCACCAGAGCCCATGTAACAACTTCACTGGCAGATACTGAGGAATCATGTGCATATGCAGCTGTTACATTTATTTTTGGAACTTTCCTCATCATCAGTACCGGAGTTGTAGGTTCAGTGTCTTTTGCTTGAGTTGTTGGTGCAGTGTTAAATTTGGATAACAGTTAACAGTCCTATATTGTAGTTGCCTACCTGACTCTGTTTGTGTTGTAATATTGCCTGCATGTCAAGGTGAGGTTAAGTAATAAAATATCTTGTTTAAAATGATTCATGAATAACTACCATACTTTTTGTGATGGCAGTAGTTGGTATTGTTTCTACAGCTGAGTCTACAGCTGAGTTTGTAGTAGCAGTGTCTGAATTGATGACTAGTCTCAAGATATCCAGTGATTATACATGTATACAAAATAAATGCACTTACAGCTGATACAGAAGAATTGCACCTCACTCACTTCCAACCTAAACTCACTGAACTTGTAGCTACATCAGCACTTTTTTTGTGTTAAAGTTGACATTGATACTGACACTCCTGTGACCTGCTGGCTCTCCACCTGGTTGGACTGCAGCAACTTCTACATGTGGAAAGTTTGTAGTTGGTGCGTCCCAGACATCAAAGGCATCTACTACAGCATAGAATCTCAGTCTGGGAAGGCCTCGGATACTGTCACTGTAGTAGTGCAGTGTGATGGTAGTCAAGGAGACTC
Organism: Stappiaceae bacterium; assembly: GCA_964291365.2. GTDB lineage: Bacteria > Pseudomonadota > Alphaproteobacteria > Rhizobiales > Stappiaceae > JBDWFY01. The sequence continues at coordinate 204,059 of OZ220035.1, read as the reverse complement.
TTGTAGGGAATATGAACAGCAGTTGCCCATCACTGCCAGTAGACCACCAGTAATACTCACTGCTAGCTACTGTATGGTTCTTGTCCAAAGTTGGAATCAGCCAGTTTGAGTTGTGTCCCACTACAATGGATAAAGTGTTCTGGGTTGTTAGGACCAGGCAGATACCTCCTACAGTTGGCACTGGCACTCTCAGATCTACTGACAGAGTCACCATGATAGGCATACTCTGATGGGTCCACCTGACATGAAGTGGAGGATACTGTAGAGTAGAGGGATTAGTTAAGTTTGCCTAATCTCACTGATAGAAGTCGTAACGTTATAACCATAACCAACCAACCATAACCATAATCATGCTATTATAACATACCTATCCTGGTCCAACTGAGCAAAGCAAGGTATGTTGAAGCAAATGCTAGACAGAACATTGATTTCATAGTTGTTCCTCACATTAGACTTTTCCAGTTGTGCAGAGTACCTTAGCTAAACCATGCACAGAATGTGATCATTATCATGGCTGTTGTTTATTCTGGGTGATTACATGCAGAACAACAAACAACCTATTTAAATAGCACATGGCTGTGTCAACTTCTCGCCATCAAAACACTGCTCAGCTATTATACAGTCAATAATTATCACACAAAGATAATTTAGTTGATGGTATGAATATGCACTAATCACTGTTTGGAAAAAATTATAACGTACTTGTACACATGTTTTTAGTCTATCTTTTTCGTTTGTCCCCTCACTGTCACTGTAGTAGTGCAATATGATGGTAATCAAGGAGACTGCTGTGGAAAATATTAACAATAGTTGCTCATGCATCACTCCCAGCATAATAATCACTGGCCAAGTATTGCTCCGGTCCAAGGTCAGAGTCAACAAGTGTAAGATGGCTACCATCACAGTGAGTGAAGTCTGGTAGGTACACTCCTGCCTGCAGAAGAGTTTTGGATACCTCCTACAGTTGGCACTGGTATTCTCTGCTCTATTGACAGAAGTAAAATTATACGCTTACTCTGATGGGTACACCTGACATGCATATGAAGTGGAGGATACTGCAGGGAGGTGGGATAGTTTTGCTCAAATTAGATACTATTCATGTAACATACTTTTCCGAGTATGATAAGGAATAATGTAGAAAATGTTAGACAGAACAGTGACTTCATGCATCCTTCTACATCAATCACTCAATAGTGTTCTCAGAGTGCTTTAATTCTGTGATTATTCTCGTGGCTACTGTTTGTTTACTTAGGTGAGTATGCTTGTTTGTGAATGTGACTCAGTCACTGTGTCTACCTCCCTCAGCCTCAAACATTACTCTGTATCATGTTACAAAGCTAATACTGATATACTTGTACAAGTATAATAAGATTGGAGAAGTAAGTAGGATGGAAAAAAGTACACATACAAGAGCAGAAGGGATAATAATAAACAAGATGCATCCCTATTCCCTACATGGTTCTTCATAGAAATACCATTGCTGAATTTGTCTGATATCATCCCTACTACTCTTGTTTGTGTACTTTTTGACCCTACCATCCTCTTCGATTTTTAGTTAGCTACTTTTTATACTTAATTCTTTTGTCTTTAATCTTTGTGGCTGAAAATACTGAATATGGGAAGTGAGCAACAGTACTATAGATCAGCAAGCCGGTTGCTGAGGTATACTTGATAGTGAGTCCTAGTGTTGTACTAGTATGGCTTTGCTAAGTCTAATTAGTTATTGTTTTTAATTAAATTAGTTTTAGTTTTTAATTAGGGAGTAGTGGATCGTTTTGCTTAGTTTTAGTAATTAAAACTAATTGGATAAACGGTCTACTAACGGTCATTTTAGTTTAGTTAACTAACTAAAATGAGCTGATTTGTGCCATTTTCTTTTTAGTTTAGTATATGGTATGGTTTGACACAATTTTGCTACTTTTAGTTTTTAATTATGAAAGGCATAGCACACTTATCTAGTTTTAGTAATAATAATTAAGCCATAAATTGGGCAAAACTAAGGGGGTTTTAGAATTGGTTTTGATTAACTAGTACAACACTAAATTAGGGACTGGAGGACCTGTGGAGTAGCAGAGTCGCATGAATCTACATTAGTTATGATCTCATAGTATAGTACATGGCTAATACACCTTTCCCCATCCAATTGGTGACAACCATCATAAGAAGTGTAATTGGAAGTAGTCCATCTTCAGCTTGTTTACAGGCTACTGAAGTGAGTGATGACTACTTGGAATGTGTGTAAACACTCCTAGCTTATTCGGGTTCTATTGTACTGTTTATACAATAAAATAAGCATCCATTACTTGCTGTGTTATTATTGACTTTTCAGTAGAGTGCTGTGATGTAGTGTATAGGAGTGCATTGTCAATGGTCTTTGTTGTAGTCTCATGCCACCTAGCTTCACTTGAACTGCTCGGACACTAATCAGTGGCTGCATGTGTCCACTAGTTTTTTCACTGGTGATGATAATTCACACTTGCCCCAAGACATGATATAAATATTTTGTTCATAGTCATATACATGATAATAAGAATATTAATTTATAATTTGTAGCGTATGTGGAAATGATTATCAATTATTATGACAATACAAATTTCTAATAGATACACTGCATGAGGATTACCCCACAATCCCAACATTTAAAATTCCATGTATGCTGTATAAATGTACATGCACATGTCTGACGTTTTTGTCTGTCTTCCTTCATTTCCCCCCTCCCCCTCTGACTACTTCATAGAGGTGCATGTCAGCAGTCTGTTTGACTGCAGTGGCTTCATAACAAGGGTTGCCCTCCATTTCATACTTTGGAGTACTGTTGTCAGTACTTGCATCTCTGGCCTGTCTCTTCTTAAACATCCACAGCAGTACAACACTGAGTAGCCCTATAAACAGGACAGTCAATATGCCCACTAGAACCCACGCAACAACTTCACTCAGAGCCACTGGGTGTTTGGTGCTTGACTTTGTTTGTGTAATTTGTCTTTCTTCTGTTGTTTCTTCAGTGTTGCTTTCTTAAAGTGGCAATACAGTTTTGTTGAATTAGACCGATTAACAAACAAGTGGGCCCTCTTACCGAATGCCGTAGTTGAATTTATTTTACTGGTATGATCTGCTATCGAGGTGATAGTTATCAATAGCATAGATGAACAGTTAGTTAAAGTGATCATATATTAATGGAAACTTACTGTCTCCTGCAGAAGAAGCTTCTGGTGTAGTAGACATTGTAGTGGTCACAGAAGCTGTAAATTTAGTTGTCTCAAGTCATACAGGGAGTGCAGAATATAGTAATGCACTTATGGATACTTACTTGTACTTTCACAAGTGAAGAACTCCACTTCACTCACAGCAAACTGGAAGCTGCTACTAAACTTGTACATCAACACTTTCTTTGTATTGAAGTTGACATTGATGCTGGTATTCCTGTGACCTGCTGGCTCTCCACCTGGTGGGACTGCAGCAACATCTACACGTGGATAACTTGTAGTTGGTCTATCCCAGACATCAAAGTTATCTGGTACAGCATAGAATCTGAGTCTGGGAAGGCCTCGATCTCTGTCACTGTGCATGAAGTAGTGCAGTGTGATGGTAGTCAAGAAGGCTCTTGTAGGGAATATGAACAGCAGTTGCCCATAACTTCCAGCTACCCAGTGATAATAGTCAGAGTACTGGTACTGCTCTTGTCCAAGGTCAGAATCAGTCAATTTACGTTGGGTACCATCATAGTGGGTGTATTGATCTGTGAACTCTCCTGGTGGTGCCGGAAGACCCGTTTGATACCTCCTACAGTTGGCACTTTGACTCTCAGCTCTACTGACAGAGTCATCCTGATAGGCATACTCTGATGGGTACACCTGACATGATACAGAGTATACTGTGGATAGTGGCATTGCTTGAATTATGATCACATCAACAACAATTATGACATGTATACCTTTTCTTAAAGTTATCCAATTAGTGATAACTATCACAAGAAGTATTTGAAAAATCTGTATCTTCATTGTTGGCTAGACTGCTTGTTTGAACTTGTAGATTACTGAAGTAATGACTACATAGAATGGTGCATTTGTTTATGCAAATACTTCTAGTTTGTTCAAGTTTTATTGCACTGTTTATACTACAATATTAGTGTGCATTACTTGCTGTGCTAATATTAGCTTTATTACTACTGTCGACAATCTGCAATTACTGAGAAGTGACTGCCAAAGCTTGAAGCTTACCAGTGTAGTGGGTAGAGCAGTATCACAGCACCATGGACAGTACAAGATAACTGAAAGCAATCAATCAGCTCAATCGAAACATACAATTAAATATAAAGTCTTCACTCACCAAGCTAAGGTTACTGGAAGTGATGATGATTCTTCTCTCAAATATCATGTTGTGAGACAAAGACACAATTGTACAATCATAACACTAGAATCATATATAGTTACTGTAGTGTCCACTATGCTACTGTTCTGACAGCACTAATAATTTGTTGGCTGAATCCACCCCCTCCACCCCCTCCATCCCCCCCACAAACATCACCACCACCACCACTCCACAATTATTATTATTTGCAAAGAAGTGCATGATGACATTGTAATGGAGGTTGGTACAGAACTGGGTTAGATTGCCCTACAGAAAAGAGAGGAATGAATAGATATAGCATAACATGGTGAAACTAATTATTTGTATGTACATACTCCTTTAAGCACATTGATTAATAATAATTGTCCTTTCACTTACATCTGTTTGAGCTTCTTTGGGTTGGGCAGAGGGAAAGTGTACACCTGGAGTGGTAGTGGTGGTGGTGTTTGTGGGGGGGGGGGGGGGGGGGGGGGGGTGGATACAGCCAACAAATTATTAGTGCTGTCAGAACAGTAGAAATTATTCATAAATACATATTTGTGGATACATCTCGGCTATATGTACTACGAACATTAGAGTCTGCATGTCGACCCTGTACCGATTCTGTACACGTCACAATGATTATAAGTATTCGCAATGCTACAGACTATTGTACAATGTCAAGTATTATTATAACATTGTAACATTACAGCTGATTTGACAAGAATTTAGTGGGTGTGTATTTAAGATTATATACATTGAAGAATGCAGGGTTCATTGCATTCCATCCTCTCTAGCTATAGCTATCTAAGATGTGTACGTTGTTTCATACTACTGTTTACTGTTAATACTATGCACTAATGTTGCCATATATGGAAGTATATGACAGTGTACCTGTTCGGGGAGTTCTCTACCAGATTAGAGTAGATTTAGACTACTAGCTAGACCATGCACGTTTCATTTTCTTGTCAAACTTCATTCTAATTATATGACAACAAAATTTCAAACAAACACAATACAATCAGTATAAGTGAGTGTGACGACCAAAACCAAATGATAGTAACAATGAACATACCGCCGGCCAAGACCAGATGGTCTTTAACAAAACTCAACAAATTTAAGGACGTTCACAATTCAATAGATTAACAAAACTCAAGAGATTTGACAATACATTAATACAATTTAGAAAGGCAACAAATACAAGATCCTTGATAAACTCAAACTAGTTAACAAAAATCAAATAACAAATGACAAATGATATAACCATTAAGGGTAAGATCAATTCAACTGAGTAAACAAACTCATTATTCACAAGGCATCAATAAAGCAACCTTGGTTACTGGTCTAGTGTAAGTTCCATCGAGAGTCTTTAGAGTTACACTAGTGGCTACATGTGGAATTGTTTGTTGATGCCAAGAAAGTATAAATGATGTTTATGTGTGCATAAACAATGGTTAATAGCGTCAAGCCGATATATAAAGAGTACATTTGCCCATGATGTATTGCGCATGCACATACGTCACTCTAACATAGCTACATTTATTCTAAATAGAGCACACTTTAGCTGTGCAACCATAACTCCTGCGTGCAAGAAGAACATTGCAGTGGAAGAATCTCCACCTCTCCCACCCTGACAACTTTACATTCAGTCCACTTAACACATCACGCTAAATCCTCAAACTGATAAGAAGTACCACATCATGCAACATATACATGTACACATAGCCTGATTCACATGCACATAGCTACATTCACATTACTAGGGGAGTAGCTAGATAGGGAATTGATTGGTGGCTGAATGTCACATTTAACTTATCGGTCACGCCAGCAATGTCTTTGTTTTCTAACGCTGGACATCACTGTCCTTGGCTCAACTTCTCAGTCAGGACTCCCACACTGGCCGCCTTGCCGCCAGTTGGCACCTGACTTGAGGTTGGGATTCCCACACTGGTATTAGCCTATTCACCAGTTGGTACCTGGCCGCAATGGCAGGACTCCCACACTGGTAGTTCAATGCAGTGACCTTGACCTTACAGTCATACAGCTAAGTTACCCAGCTGCCATCAATGACCCAGGATACGCCCAAAATAATCTTACCTTGCAATGCTTAATAAGTGATAGCTAGCTATGTACTGTGCTTCTGGATCAATATGTATTGTGTATCTTAGTGTTCTGGTAATCCTGATATTGCAATTTGTACATACAAAAAACAACCAAATTAATTGGTAAGCTCTTGGAGTTGGCATGAAACAGCATCAAGTTAGCAGTTATGCAGAATACTTAGCTAAACCAAAAAATGGCTGACAAGGCAATAAAAGTTGCTGTGCTGGAGGATGATTTTGCCTCACTAGTAGGCCTTGGCTTCCCCCTGTCATTGAGTATCCAGCTTCAAGAGAGCTGTCTGACACTCAATAAAGCCATTGTGGCTATTCATGTTAACTGCATGTCTGGCATGAAATTATTATAAAAAACAAACAAGCCATGCACAGAATGTGATCACTACCATTGCTGTTGTTTACTCTGTGTGATTACGTGCAGAGCAACAAATTGCCTGTTTGTATAGCACATGGCATAGCTAGCTATGTCAACCTCCCTCGCCATCAAAACACTGCTGTGCTATCATATAGTCAATAACACATGAACACAATTTAGCTATTACTTGATAGTGTGAATGTACTTGTACATGTAATGTGCACTAGTTACTGTTTGTAAATATATACGTATGCTATACTTGGACACGTCTTGTTTTTGTCTGTCTTCATTCACTTGTTCCCTGCCCTCTGACTGCTTCATAGAGGTGTGTGTCAGTGGACTGTTTGACTACAGTAATTTCATAACAAGGGTTGCTCTCCATTTCATTCTTTGGGGTACTGTTGTCAGTACTTGTATCTCTGGCCTGTCTCTTCTTAAACATCCACAGCAGTACAATACAAGTAGCCCTGTGAACAGCACTGTCAATACGCTCACCAAAATCCATGCAACAACTTCACTCAGAGCCACTGGTAGTTTGGTGCTTAAATTTTTTGTGTAATTTATCTTTCTTCTGTTGTTTCTTCAGTGTTGCTTTCTTAAAGTGGCAATGTAGCTTTGTTGAATTAAACTAATGACAAACAAGTGCCCTCTTACTGAATGCCATAGTTGAATTTGTTTTACTGGCATGATCTGCTATCAAGGTGATATCAATAGCATTGATCTGCAGCAACATCTACGTGTGGATAGCTTGTAGTTGGTGCATCCCAGGCATCAAAGTCATCTGGTACAGCATAGAATCTCAATCTGGGAAGGCCTTGGATACTGTCACTGTAGTAGTGCAGTGTGATGGTAGTCAAGGAGACTCTTGTGGGGAATATGAACAGCAGTTGCGTACCACCACTCTTAATCCACACATAATAGTCGGTGTACTGATACTGCTCTCGTCCAAGGTTAGAGTCAATCAGTTTAATCAGTGGGGTACCATCGCAATGGACATAGTTTCCTAAAAAGGCACCCTCCCCATAGTCACTTGGATAGTTCCTACATTTAGCACTAGGGCTCTCAGCTCTGTTGACAGAGCCATCTCGATAGGCATACTCTGATGTAGCCTCATCCCCAGGCTCTCCCTCTCCTAGCCTGGGGATGAGGCTAACTCTGATGGGTTCACCTGACATGAACTGGCCAGGAGGATGCTGTGGAGTGGTGGGATAGTTTTGCTCAGGTTTGATCTTATTTAAACATGTACCATAGTATCCTGGGCAAGCGCCCACGTATACCGAATTTCAAGGGGTAAATTAGCAGTTTCATACGAGGTTATATCCCAGGTAAGTGCCCATGCGGGCGAAAATCGCGAGTTATGTTTAAGAGCCCGTGGGTGCTTACCCGGGACACTACAGTAACATACTTTACCTACTCCAGCAGAGCATTGTAAGGATTGCTATAAATAATGCTAGACAGAATGGCAACTTCATCCTTCTGCAACAATCACATCACTGAATACTGTTTTAGAGTATTTTTTAATTCTGTGATTATTATTCTCATGGCTACTGTTTACTTTGGGTGATTACTTATGCCTACTGTTTGTGTATGTGGCTATATCCACCTCCCTCAGCCTCAAACATTATTCTATGTCATGTTGTCAGTTGTACACAGCTAATATTGATGTAGCTACTGGTGTGAGATTTGCTCAGTCTTAACTACTCCACTGTGCCTGCATTTATCCTCTATAAACAACTCGTCTAAAGTAATGTTTTGATATAGTTAAACCTATATGCACACGTTTGTTCCTTTCACTTGGCCCCTCCCCCTCTGACTGCTTCATAGAGGTGTGTGTCAGTGATCTGTTTGACTGCAGTGGCTTCATAACAAGGGTTGCCCTCCATTTCATACTTTGGAATACTGTTGTCAGTACTTGTATCTCTGGCCTGTCTCTTCTTAAACATCCACACTAGTACAACACTGAGTAGCCCTGTAAACAGCACTGTCAATATGCTCACCAGAACCCACGCAACAACTTCACTGGCAGATAGCATTGATGAATTGCATGTAGTACTTTGACTTCTGTCTCTTGTCTGTAGTATCGTTGCTGTAGCATCCCTGTCTGAAGTTTGTTGTATTAGATAATCAACATTGGATGAATAAGATAAGCACTGTGGTTTGCTTACTTGATGTTTGTGACATTCCATCACTGAGTCCATTAATTTTACTGTCTATTAGTATATGTAATATTATGTACTGTAATTAAGGTGGTAATAGAAACATACTTTCTGTTATATAAATACCTGCTTGTGTTATTGGCCATGTGTCAGTCGCTAAGTCCGTTGCAATGCTACCTATGAATTAATTATTGGATCATGAACAATTTATGCAGAGTATCGTACTTGTGTGCTTACATGTACGTGTGCATACACATGTGCAATTGCATGTAATGAAGTCAACTTCACTCAGTGCAAACCGGAACCTACTGCTGTACTGATATATGTACACCAGCACTTTTCTTGTGTCAAAATAGTTACAGACATTGATGCTGACACTCCTGTGACCTGCAGGCTCTCGGCCAGGTGGTACTTCAGCAACATTTAATTGTGGGGTGCCTACAACTACTGCATCCCAGACATCAAAGTCATCTGGTACAGCATAGAATGTCAGCCTGGGAAGCCCTCGGAAATTGTCACTATAGTAGTGCAGTGTGATGGTAGTCAAGGAGATTCTTGTGGGGAATATGAACAGCAGTTTCTCATCCCTCCCAGCACTCCATATATAGTAGTCACTACTACTATACGGCTCTCGTCCAAGGTCAGAGTCAGTTAATTTACGTTGGGTACCATCACAGTGGATGTAGCTTCCTACAAAGGCACCCTCCGTATGATCACTTGGATACCTCCTACAATTGGCACTGGTCCTCTCAGATCTAGTGACTGAATCATCCAGGTAGGCATACTCTGATGGGTACACCTGACAAGAAGTTGAGGATACTGTGGAGTAGCGGACTTATTTAACATAATGTTGCTTGATCTAATTCTGTAACATACTTATCCTAGTCCAGTGAAGAAAAGTGAAGAACACTGTAGAAAGTGCCAGGCAGAACAGCGATTTCATAGTCACGTAATAGACTTCACCATAGACTGGTTTAGTTGTGTGGGATACTTAGCTAACAGTGTGTGATCACTATCATGGCTATTGTTCACTCTGGGTGATAATACAGATTAGCTATGTGCAGAACACCAGATTAAAAGTTGTTTGTATAGTGTATGGATGTGTCAACCTCCCTCACCATCAAAACACTGCTCAGTTATCTTACAGTCAATAATGCACAAAAGACGATTGTTGATGGTTTGAATATACATGCACTACAGTCACTGTTTGTAAATGTTGCAATGTACTATACTTGCACACATCCTTTTTTTTTTCATCTGTCCTCCTTCAGTTGACACCTCACTCTGACTGCTTGATAGATCGAGATGTGTATCAGTACTCTGTTTGACAGCATCTCTGTCCTGTCTCTTCTTAAACATCCACAGCAGTACAACACTGAGTAGCCCTGTAAACAGGACTGTCAGTATGCTCATCAGAACCCATGCTACAACTTCACTCACAGGTACCGATAGTTTAGTGTTTGAGACTCCGCTGGTATAATGTGTCTTTCCCATGTTGTTTCATCAGCAGTGACGTATTGAAGTGACATGGCTATTGTTTATTCTGTGATTGAAGAGCAACAAATTACCAGTGCATGATCAAGCTAACCTCCCTTTACCATCAAACCACTGCTGTGTTATCAAACAGTCATTATTAATAATACACTAAAGGATAAAATTAATTTTTTTTGCTATGAATGAAAGTAACAATGCATATGCACCAGTCACTGTTTGTGATGTGTTTAGTTAAATAAATGTACTTGTACACGTCACATTTTTAGTCTATCATCCTTCACTTGTCCCCTCCCCCTCTGACTGCTTCATAGAGGTGTGTGTCAGTGGTCTGTTTGACTGCAGTGGCTTCATAACAAGGGTTGCCCTCCATTTCATACTTTGGAGTACTGTTGTCAGTACTTGTATCTCTGGCCTGTCTCTTCTTAAACATCCACAGCAGTACAACACTGAGTAGCCCTGTAAATAGGACTATCAATATGATCACCAAAATCAGGAGTAGATTAGATAGGAGTGTTGAACTACTGTACAAACGTTGCAACGGCGTTCCGGTAGGATGACGTAGGCAAAATAGCAATCAGTCATGTAGCTGAGGTTGGAGTAATGTAATACAGACGGTCCACAGCTGCAGCTGCATAGAGTGCTGCACAGCAGGGGAATTTCTCAGTTTACACTACTACACTATTGGGCTGTACTTAACATGACCACTATTCATTTAGGCTGGTGTTTGTGACATCATCTTACCGGAACGCGTTTACATGCAGTTCAACACTCCTATCTAATCTACTCCTGCCAAAATTATTTCTCTGAGAGATACTGATAAGTCACATGTACATTTAACTATTGAATCTGTTATTGGTCTTTCCGTCATCACTGGAGTTGTCACTTTGGTGTCTCTATCTTGAGTTGATGGCACTGTAGTGTATTAGGATAAAATGATTGCTATCCTGCATAATTATTTAACTGCTTACTTGGCGATGTGTGTGTTTGTGTAGTACTGAGTTCATTTCTTAAACATATGGTTGCATTGACAATTATTAAGTAACTTAAAACAGCTAGGCATACAACTCCTGAGATTTTTTCCTGAAACAATCTCAGGGCTTGAATACAAGTGCTACTGTTTATGAAGCTAGCATACTCTTTGTGGTGAAGATAAGAGATGTTGATAGTATCACAGAATCTGTAGTAGTGCTACCTGTGTTGATGGCTAGTCTCAAGACATACATATACATATAGAATGAAGGTGTATATACTTAAGTGAAGAACTCCACTTCACTCCCTGCAAACACAAAACTGCTACTATACTTGTACATCAGCACCTTCTTTGTGTTGAAGTTTACATTGATGCTGACATTCCTGCGACCTGCTGGCTCTCCACTTGGTGGGACTGAAGGAACATCTACATATGGAGTGCTTGTAGTTGGTGCATCCCAGACCTCAAAGTTATCTGGTACAGCATAGAGTCTCAGTCTGGGAAGGCCTCGGACACTGTCACTGTAGTAGTGCAATGTGATGGTAGTCAAGGAGACTCTAGTGAGAAATATGAACAACAGTCCTGCATTTCTGCCTGTAGGCCAACTGTAATACAAACCACTATTGTATTCTATATTGGTTCCAATATCAGAGTCAATAAGTTGAAGTTGTTTGCCGTCACAATGAGTGTAGTATATGTTATCACCATCTCTTGGTGTATACCTCCTACAGTTGGCACTAGGGCTCTCAGCTCTACTAACAGAGTCATATCGATAGGCATACTCTGATGGGTACACCTGACATGAAGTGGAGGGAACTATGGAGTAGCAGGGTTTCTTTGACTCATATTTGATCTCATAATAGTAACTACATTGTACCATTTCCTATCCAACTGAGTTCAATGACAACTATCATGCCGAGAATCAGTGTCTTCATTATTGCTCCTTGTAGAATACTGAAGTGTCGACTGCTTGGAATGGTACATTGTATGATAAACACTCTTTGTTTATTCTAGTTCTCTTGCAATGTTTATGCAATAAAATTAGCGTGTATCATGTACGGAGAGCTACAAGTTTTTCTGTGACGCAATATAATAAGGAATGTATTATCAATAATCTGCAATTATTGATACAAAATTCCTTTTGCTGTTCTTATGTCACATCACTGATACAGAATTACAATTACACTTACTGTTAGCGAGTGTTAATATTTGTACCTTGTATACAAAGTAGTACTACATATTATAGCTAATATCTGTGAGTAGCGGTAAAACTATGCATTTTATCCACACATACTTCAAACATTAATACCTGCTACACAGCAAAGTCACTAGTCTTCTTTTGAAGGGAGTGGAACCCTTCAAATGAGTCAGAGAACCCTTTGCATCCCACAGTAGGTGCTAATTATTAATAAAATAGGTGTGGCTTTTGTTTTTTGACCAATTTCTGCAGATCACACTGCTGCAACAATGATCTGAATCTCAGATCAGAAAAGATCACCTTTTAAATTTTTTAACATGTCTACTTCTACTGCCGTTAGGTAACACTAATCAATAGCTATATCCATCCACCTTCAGGTCTACACCTTCCCTTTGCCCAACCCAAAGAACTCAAGGAAATACCAATAGATGTAAGTGTAAGGATTAAAACTCACATTGGAAGCTGCTAATTTACCCCTTGAATTCGGTACATGGGCGCTTACCCAGGAGTGGGCGCTTGCCCAGGATACTATGGTACATGTATAAGTAAGATCAAACCTGAGCAAAACTATCCCACCACTCCACAGCATCCTCCAGTTCATGTCAGATGTAGCTACCCATCAGAGTATGCCTATCGAGATGGCTCTGTCAACAGAGCTGAGAGCCCTAGTGCTAAGTGTAGGAACTATCCAAGTGACTATGGGGAGGGTGCCTTTGTAGGAAACTATGTCCATTGCAATGGTACCCCAATTAGACTGATTGACTCTAACCTTGGACGAGAGCAGTATCAGTACACTGACTATTATGTGTGGATTAAGAGTGATGGTACGCAACTGCTGTTCATATTCCCCACAAGAGTCTCCTTGACTACCATCACACTGCACTACTACAGTGACAGTATCCAAGGCCCTCCCAGACTGAGATTCTATGCTGTACCAGATGACTTTGATGCCTGGGATACACCACCTACAAGCTATCCACACATAGATGTTGCTGCAGATCAATGCTATTGATATCACCTTGATAGCAGATCATGCCAGTAAAACAAATTCAACTACGGCATTCAGTAAGAGGACACTTATTTGTCATTAGTTTAATTCAACAAAGCTACATTGCCACTTTAAGAAAGCAACACTGAAGAAACAACAGAAAAAAGATAAATTACACAAAAAATTTAAGCACCAAACTACCAGTGGTCTGAGTGAAGTTGTTGCATGGGTTCTGGTGAGCATATTGACAGTCCTGTTTACAGGGCTACTCAGTATTGTACTGCTGTGGATGTTTAAGAAGAGACAGGCCAGAGATACAAATGCTGACAACAGTACTCCAAAGTATGAAATGGAGGACAACCCTTGTTATGAAGTTACTGTAGTCAAACAGTTCACTGACACACACCTCTATGAAGCAGTCAGAGGGGCAGAGAACAAGTGAAAGAAGACAGACAAAAAACAAGACGTGTCCAAGTATTATGTACATTTATTCAAGTATATAATTATTTACAAACAGTAACCAGTGCATATTATATGTACAAGTACATTCACACCATCAAGGAATAGCTAAATTGTGTTCGTGTGTTATTGACTGTATGATAGCACAGCAGTGTTTTAATGGCGAGGGAGGTTGACATAGCTAGCTATACCATGTCAGGGGCGGATACAGGATTTCAGGAAAGGGGGGTCAAAGCGCGCGAAGCGCGCGCGCAAATTTTTGGACACGCCCACAAAGTGATTAACCACGCCCCTAATTGCCGCGATCGCGAGGCTGTTAGCTGCTTTTTGACAGTCAAATGCACTATTTCGACTAAATTTGGAACTTTTGAGGTGAGATTACTATGCATGATGTTGCAATAACTTGAAGATGTTTGAAAAAGTTGAAGTTTAGCTAAGCTAAATGGCTCAATTTTTCTGAAGCTTGCCATCATTTTCAGGCTGAAGGGGGGGTCATCTGCCCCCCATGACCCCCCCCTGGATCCGCCCCTGCATGTGCTATACAAACAAGCTATCTCAGGTGGAAATTGCGAGTTATGTTTAAGTGCCCATGGGTGCTTACCCGGGACACTACAGTAACGTACTTTTCCTAGTCCTGCAGAGTATTATAAGGATTGCTATAAATAGTGCTAGACAGAATGGCAACTTCATCCTTCTGCATCAATCACATCACTGAATACTGTTCTAGAGTACTTTTAATTCTTCTCATGGCTACTGTTTACTTTGGGTGATTACTTATGCCTACTGTTTGTGTATATGGCTATATCCACCTCCCTCAGCCTCAAACATTATTCTATGTCATGTTGTCAATTGCACACAGCTAATATTGATGTAGCTACTGGTATGAGATTTGCTCAGTCTTAACTACTCCACAGTGCCTGCATTTATCCTCTACAAACAACTCATCTAAAATGTTTTGATATAGTTAAATAACCTATATGCACACATTTGTTCTTTTCACTTGGCCCCTCCCCCTCTGACTGCTTCATAGAGGTGTGTGTCAGCGGTCTGTTTGACTGTAGTGACTTCATAACAAGGATTGCCCTCCATTTCATACTTTGGAGTACTGTTGTCAGTACTTGTATCTCTGGCCTGTCTCTTCTTAAACATCCACAGCAAGAGTACAACACTGAGTAGCCCTGTAAACAGGACCGTCAATATGCTCACCAGAACCCACGCAACAACTTCACTCAGAGATACTGATGGTTTATTAGTGTTTGACTTTATTTGTGCTGTTTGTCTCTCCTCTGTTGTTTCTTCAGTTATGTTGTCTTGAATTGACATTGTAGCTGTGTTGAGTTAAGCTTACAGACAAGTAAATCTGAGCATTATTTATACTTACTCAGCACTTTTTTTGAGTTTGTGCTAGCATGATTATATATATCTAACATCAGTAGTATTGATGAGAATTTTTAGGAATCATATAATGAAACTTACCATCTCCAAGCTGAGAAGAAGTTTCTGGTGCATGTGTGATTGATGTGGGTATGTTCACAAAGGCTGTACATTTAGTGATCTCAAGTCATACAGGGAATGCAGAACATAAACTAAGTATGTGCTTACTTGTACTTTCGAAAAACTCCACTTCACTAACTGCAAACTGGAAAATACTACTATACTTATACATCAGTGCTTTTTTTGTATTGAAATTAACATTGATGCTGACATTGCTGCGACCTGCTGGCTCTCCGCCTGGTGACACTGAAGCAATATCTACTTGTGGATAGCTTAAACCTGGTGCATCCCAGACATCAAAGTTATCTGGTACAGCATAGAATATCTGTCTGGGGAGGCCTCGGATACTGTCACTGTAGTAGTACAGTGTGATGGTAGTCAAGGAGACTCCTGTGGGGAATATGAACAGCAGTTTTTCATCCTTTTCAGCACTCCACACATAATAGTCACTGCTACTGTATTGCTCTCGTCCAAGGTCAGAGTCAGTTAATTTACGTTGGGTACCATCACAGTGGATGTAGCCTCCTACAAAGGCACCCTCCCTATGATCACTTGGATAGTTCCTACAGTTGGCAATGGTACTCTCAGATCTAGTGACGGAGTCATCCCGAAAGGCATACTCTGACGGGTACACCTGACATGAAGTGGAGGATACTGTGTACATGAATAATAGTGGGCAGTTTACCTTAAATTTGCATGATCTTACTGATATAATCATGTATTAACATACTTGTCCTAATCCAACTGAACAAAGCGAGGAATAATGAAGCGAATACTAGACAGAACTTTGATTTCATAGTCATTCCTTACATAATTAGATTTTTCCAGCATGCATGCAGAATACTTAGCTTCATGTATATCATGCACAGAGTGTGATCACTATCATGGCTATTGTTTACTCTGGATGATTGCATGCAGAACAACAAATTACCTGTTTGTATAGCACATGACTATGTCAACCTCCCTCACCATCAAAACACTGTTCAGCTACCATAGAGTCAATAACACACAAAAGACAATTTTACAATATTTTTGATGGTACAAATGCACGTGTAATATGCAATAATCACTGTTTGTAGTTGAATACTAGACTTCCACATGCTATATGTTCCTCACTTGGCTCCTCCCACTTATGGATACTTACTTGTACTTTCACAATTGAAGAACTCCACTTCACTCACTGCAAACTGGAAAATGCTACCATACTTGTACATCAGCACCTTCTTTGTGTTGAATTTGACATTGATGCTGACATTCCTGCAACCTGCTGGCTCTCCACCTGATGGGACTGCAGTAACATCCATATACTTGTGGATAGCTTATAGCTGGTGCAACCCAAACATCAAAGTCATCTGGTACAGCATAGAATCTCAGTCTGGGAAGGTCCCAATCACTGTCACTGTAGTAGTGCAGTGTGCATGATGGTAGTCAAGGAGACTCTTGTGGGGAATATGAACACCATTTGCATACCACTACCCTGAATCCACACGTAATAGTCCATGTACTGATATTGCTCTCGTCCAAGGTTAGAGTCAATTGGGGTACCATCACAATGGACATAGTTTCTTACAAACTGAAAGGCACCCTCCCCATAGTCACTTGGATAGTTCCTACATTTGGCACTAGGACTCTCAGCTCTGTTGACAGAGTCATCTCGATAGGCATACTCTGATGGGTACACCTGACATGAACTGGAGGATGCTGTGGATAATTTTGTTCAGGTTTGATCTTACTTATACATGTATCGTAGTATCCTGGGCAATCGCCCACTCCCGGGTAAGCACCCATGTACTGAATTTCAAGGGGTAAATATAGCAGCTTCCATACAAATGCATGGAAGTTATATTCCGGGTATAAGTGCCCATGTGGACAGAAATTGCAAGTTATTTTTAAGCACTCATGGGCACTTACCCGGGACACTACAGTAACATACGTTTCCTAGTCCTGCAGAATATTGTAAAGATTGCTATAAATAGTGCCAGACAGAACAGGAACTTCCTCCTTCTGCATCAATCACATCACTGAATACTGCTCTATAGAGTAGTTGACATGGCAGTGCTCGCGAAGGCTGTACATTTAGTAGTCTCAAATCATGTAGGGAGTGCAGAATAATATTATAGTAAAGCTCTTATGGATATTTACGCGTGTTTTCACAAGTGAAGAACTCCACTTCACTGAAGTAAACTGGAAGCTGCTACCATGCTAGCACTTTCCTTGTGTTGAAGTTGACACTGATGATGACATTCCTGCGACCTGCTTGCTCTCCACCTGGTGGGACTGAAGTAATATCTACACATGGGTACATATAGCTCACATAGTGTATCAAAGGATTCTGGTAAAGCATAGAATCTCAGTCTGGGAAGGCCTCTGTCACTGTTACTATAGCAGTACAATGTGATGGTAGTCAAGGAGATTGCTTCGGGGAATATCAACAGCAGTTGCTCATCACTCCCAGCACTCCACACATAATAATTAGTGGCCAGGTACTGCTCTGGTCAAAACAAGATCAGAGTCAACAACCATCACAGTGAGTGAAGTCTGGTAGGTACATTCCTACCTTAAGAAGAGCTTTTGGATACCTTCTACAGTTGGCACTGGTATTCTCTGCTCTATCAACAGAGGCAAAATTGTACGCATACTCTGATGGGTACACCTGACATGAAGTGGAGGATACTGCACAGTGGTGGGATAGTTTGCTCAAATTAGATATTATTCATGTTTTCCTAGTCCCATCGAGTATAATAAAGAATACTGTAGAAAGTGTTAGACAGAACAGCGACTTCATCCTTCTGCATCAATCACTCAATAGTGTTCTCAGAGTGCTTTTAATTCTGTGATTATTCTCATGGCTACTGTTTGTTTACTTTGGTGAGTATGCTTGTTTGTGAATGTGGATGTGTCTACTTCCCAGAGCCTCAACGTTACTCTATATCATGTTACAAAGCTAATACTAAACTTGTACAGTTATAAAAAGATTGGAGAAGCTAAGTATAGGGATGGAAAAAAGTACACATACAAGAGTAGAAGGATAGCAACAGACAAGATGCATCCCTACATGGTTCTTCATAGAAACACCGTTGCTGAAAACAAGCACTTTGTCTGTTATCATTTCTACTACTCTTGTTTGTGTACTCCATCCTCTTCGATTTTTAGTTGCTTTTTATACTTATTTGTGTAATTCTTTTGTCTTTAATCTTTGCGGCTGAAAGTACTGAATATGAGAAGTAAGCAACAGTACTATAGATCAGCAAGGTTGCTGAGGTACATCTGACAGGAACTGGAGGACCCTGTGGAGTAGCAGAGTTACTTGCATTAATTTTGATCTCATAGTATAGTACATAATACACCTTTCTCCATCCAATTGATGACAACCATCATAAGAAAGTGTTGAAAGTAGTCCATCATTAGCTTGTTTACAGGCTACCAAAGTGAGTAATGACTACTTGGAATGTGTGTAAACACTCCTAGCTTATTCAGGTTCTATTGCACTGTTTATACAATATAATAAGCATACATTACTTGCTGTGTTATTCAGTAGAGTGCTGTGATGCAGTGTATAGGAGTGCATTGTCAATGGTCTTTGTTGTAGTCTCGTGCCACCTAGCTTCACTTGAACTGCTTGGACACTAGTCAGTGGCTGCATGTGTCCACTAGTTTTTTCATTGGTGATAATAATTCACACTTGCCCCAAGACATGATATAAAAATTTTGTTCATTAATTTTATAATTTGTAGCGTATGCGTAAATGGTTATCAATTACTATGAAAACACAAATTTCTAATAGATACACTGTATGAGGCTTATCGCACAATCCCAACATTTAAAACTCCATGTATGCTGTATAAATGTACATGCACATGTCTGACATTTTTGTCTGTCTTCCTTCACTGGCCTGTCTCTTCTTAAACATCCACAGCAGTACAACACTGAGTAACCCTGTAAACAGGACTGTCAATATGCCCACCAGAACCCACGCAACTACTTCACTCTGAGACACTGATTCACTTGTACATGTATGTGTATCTGTTGTATCTATTATTGGCCTTTCCATCATCACTGGAATTTTTGTTTCATAGTCTTGAGTGCTTGACTTTATTTGTATATTTTGTCTTTCTTCTGTTGTTTCTTCAGTGTTGCTTTCTTAAAGTGGCAATGTAGCTTTGTTGAATTAGACTAATTAACAAACAAGTGGGCCCTCTTACTGAATGCTGTAGTTGAATTTGTTTTACTGGCATGATCTGCTGTCAAGGTGATATCAATAGCATTGATGAACAGTTAGTTAAAGTGATCATATAATGGAAACTTACTGTCTCCTGTAGAAGAAGCTTCTGGTGTAGTAGACATTGTAGTGCTCACAGAAGCTGTACATTTAGCTGTCTCAAGTCATACAGGGAGTGTAGAATATAGTAATGCACTTATGGATACTTACTTGTACTTTCACAAGTGAAGAACTCTCAGCAAATAGGAAACTGCTGCTATACTTGTACATCAGCACCTTCTCTGTGTTGAAGTTGACATTGATGCTGACATTCCTGCGACCTGCTGGCTCTCCACCTAAATGAACTGAAGCAACATCTACATGTAGATAGCTTGTAGCTGCTGCATCCCAGACATCAAAGTCATCTGGTACAGCATGGAATCTCAGTCTGGGAAGGCCTCTAAGACAGCTGCTGTAGTAGTGCAGTATGATGGTAGTCAAGGAGACTCTTGTTGGGAATATGAACAGCAATTTCCCATCACTACCAGCACTCCACCAATAACAGTCACTGGTACTAAACTGCTCCTGTCCTAGGTTAGAGTCAGTCAACTGAAGTTGATTACCATCACAGCGGATGTACACTACTGCCTGAAGAAAATGTGGATATCTCCTACAGTTTGCACTGGGGCTCTCAGCTCTACTGACAGAGTCATCCCGATCTGCATACTCTGATGGGTACACCTGACATGAAGTGGAGGATACTGTAGAGTAGAGGGATTAGTTAAACTTGCTTGATCTCACTGATAGAAAACATAATATTATAACATACCTATCCTAGTCCAACTGAGCAAAGCAAGGAATAATGAAGCAAACACTAGACAGAAGTTTGATTTCATAGTCATTCCTCACATTAGACTTTTCCAGTTATGCAGAGTACTTAGCTAAACCATGCACAGAATGTGATCATTTAATGATTGTTGTTTACTCTGGGTGATTACATGCAGAGCAACAAACTACCTGTTTATATAGCACATGGCTGTGTCAACCTCTCTCGCCATCAAAACACTGCTCAGCTACCATACAGTCAATAATAATATTATTGCACTTTAGTTGATGGTATGAATGTACGTGTATCATGTGCTAATCACTGTTTGGAAGCAAATTATAATAAATTTAACGTACTTGCACACATCATGTTTTAGTCTATCTTTTTCCTTTGTCCCCTCACTGTCACTGTAGTAGTGCAATGTGATGGTAATCAAGGAGACTGCCATGGGGAATATGAACAGTAGTTGCTCATTACTCCTAGCTTAATAGTCAGTGACCAAGTACTGCTCTGGTCCAAGATCAGAATCAACAAGTGTAAGATGGCTATCATCACAGTGAGTGAAGTCTGGTAGGTACACTCCTGCCTGCAGAAGAGCTTTGGATACCTCCTACAGTTGGCACTGGTATTCTCTGCTCTATCGACAGAGGTAAAATTATACGCATACTCTGATGGGTACGCCTGACGTGAAGTGGAGGATACTGCAGGGAGGTGGGATAGTTTTGCTCAAATTAGATATTATTCATTTAACATACTTTTTTTAGTCCCATCGAGTATGATAAGGAATGATGTAGAAAGTGTTAGACAGAACAGCAACTTCATCCTTCTACATCAATCACTCAATAGTGTTCTCAGAGTGCTTTTAATTCTGTGATTATTCTCATGGCTACTGTTTGTTTACTTGGGTGAGTATGCTTGTTTGTGAATGTGACTCAGTCACTGTGTCTACCTCCCTCAGTCTCAAACATTGCTCTATATCATGTTACAAAGCTAATACTGATATACTTGTACAAGTATAATAAGATTGGAGAAGTAAGTAGGATGGAAAAAAGTACACATACAAGAGTAGAAAGGATAATAACAGACAAGATGCATCCCTACACTGTTCTTCATAGAAACACCTTTGCTGAATTTGTCTGATATCATCCCTACTACTCTTGTTTGTGTACTTTTTGACCCTACCATCCTCTTCGATTTTTAGTTACTTTTTATACTTAATTCTTTTGTCTTTAATCTTTGCAGCTGAAAATACTGAATATGGGAAGTGAGCAACAGTACTATAGATCAGCAAGGTCACTGCGGTACACTTGACAGGGACTGGAGGACCCTGTGGAGTAGCAGAGTTACTTGCATGAATCTACATCTCATAGTGTAGTACATAGCTAATACACCTTTCCCCATCCAATTGGTGACAACCATCATAAGAAGTGTTGAAAGTAGTCCATCATTAGCTTGTTTACAGGCTACCGAAGCAAGTAATGACTACTTGGAATGCATGTAAACGCTCCTAGCTTATTCAGGTTCTATTGTACTGTTTATACAATAAAATAAGCATACATTACTTACTGTGTTATTATTGACTTTTCAGTAGAGTGCTGTGGTGCAGTGTATAGGAGTGCATTGTCAATGGTCTTTGTTGTAGTCTCATGCCACCTAGCTTTGCTTGAACTGCTTGGACACTAATCAGTGGCTGCATGTGTCCACTAGTTTTTTCACTGGTGATAATAATTCACACTTGCCCCAAGACATGATATAAAAAATTTGTTCATAGTCATATACATGATAATAAGAATATTATTTTTATAATTTGTAGCGTATGCGGAAATGGTTATCACTTATTATGAAAACATAAATTTCTAATAGATACACTGCATGAGGCTCACCTCACAATCCCAACATTTAAAACTCCATGTATGCTGTATAAATGTACCTGCACATGTCTGACATTTTTGTCTGTCTTCCTTCGTTTCCCCCCTCCCCCTCTGACTGCTTCATAGAGGTGCATATCAGCAGTCTGTTTGACTGCAGTGGCTTCATAACAAGGGTTGCCCTCCATTTCATACTTTGGAGTACTGTTGTCAAAACTTGTATCTCTGGTCTGTCTCTTCTTAAACATCCACAGCCGTACAACACTGAGTAGCCCTGTAAACAGGACTGTCAATATTCACACAAGAACCCATGCAACAACTCACTCAGAGTCACTGGTAGTTTGGTGCTTGACTTTATTTGTGTAATTTGTCTTTCTTCTGTTGTTTCTTCAGTGTTGTTTTCGTAAGTGGCAATGTAGCTTTGTTGAATTAGACTAATTAACAAACAAGTGGGCCCCCTTACTAAATGCCATAGTTGAATTTGTATTACTGGCATGATCTGCTATCAAGGTGATATCAATAGCATTGATGAACAGCTAGTTAATAATGGAAACTTACTGTCTCCTGTAGAAGAAACTTCTGGTGTAGTTGACATTGTAGTGCTCACAGAAGCTGTACATTTAGCTGTCTCAAGTCATACAGGGAATGCAGAATATAGTAATGCACTTATGGATACTTACTTGTACTTTCACAATTGAAGAACTCCACTTCACTCACTGCAAACTGGAAACTGCTACTGTACTTGTACATCAGCACCTTCTTTATGTTGAAGTTTACTTTTATACTGACATTCCTGCGCCCTGATGGCTCTCCACTTGATGGGACTGCAGCAACATCTACATCTTGATGGCTTGTAGTTGGTACACACCAGACATCAAAATTATCTGGCACAACAAAGAATCTCAGTCTGGGAAGGCCTCTGACACTGTCACTGTAGTAGTGCAGTGTGGTGGTAGTCAAGGAGATTCTTGTGGAGAATACGAACAGCAATTGTGCAGCACTCCCAGCAAGCCACCAGTAATGGTCACTGCTTTGATACTGCTCTTGTCCAAGGTTAGAATCACTTAGTTGAAGTTGGCTTCCATCACAATGGATGTATTTGGATGTATTAATGCCAGACTTGATGCCATTCCTATAATGTTCACAATTCGCACTAGAGCTCTCAGCTCTAAGACTACTGACAGAGTCATCCCTATAGGTATACTCTGATGGGTACACCTGACAGGGACTGAAAGATACTGTGGAGTAGAGGGATTGTTTAGCTAAACACTGATTTCAGTGATGCATCTATCATACATGTACTCGTCCTAATCCCATGGAACACAGTGAAGAGTGCTATAGGAAGTGCTAGACTAAACAGTGATTTCATCTTTCTGTCTCAATGGCTGTAGACTCTTCTAGAATACCGCTTGCATACATTTATAGCTGCTGTTTGCTCTGGATAGGTGATTACAGCATCAAATTTACTTGCACATGTATGTCATATGACTGTGTCTACCACCCACCCCCTCAAACAGTACTGTGCTATTATACTGTATACATTTATACTATACAGAAATAATAATAGAGTGACAAGAATCATGTAGTGCCCATCACTGCCAACAGGCCACCAGTAATACTCGTTGCTATTGTACTGTTCTTGTCCAAAGTTGGAATCAGCCAGTTTGAGTTGTGTCCCATCACAATAGATATAGTATTGTGGATAGATACCTGATTGAAGATTATCAGGTGGATACTTCCTACAGTTGGCATTGGCACTCTCAGATCTAGTGACAGAGTCATACCGATAGGCATACTCTGACGGGTACACCTGACATGAAGTGGAGGATACTGTAGAGTAGAGGGATTAGTTAGATTTACTTGATCTCACTGATAGAAATCATAACGTTATAACATACTTATCCTAGTCCAACTGAGCAAAGCGAGAAATATTGAAGTAAATGCTAGACAAAACTTCGATTTCATAGTCATTCCTCACATTTGACTTTTCCATTTGTGCAGATTACTTAGCTAAGTCATGTACGGAGTGTGATCACTATCATGACTGTTGTTTACTTGGGGTGATTACATGCAAAACAATAAACTAGCTGTTTATATAGCATATGGCTGTGTCTACCTCTCTCGCCATCAAAACACTGCTCAGCTATTATACAGTCAATAATTATCACACAAAAGACAATTTTACTTTTTAGTTGATGGTATGAATGTACATGTAATATGCACTAATCACTGTTTGATTTTAATGTACTTGCACATGTCATATATTTAAGTCCGTCTGCCTTTCACTTGTCCCCTCCCCCTCTGACTGCTTCATATATAGGTGTGTGTCAATGACTGCAGTGGTTTCATAACAAGGCTTGCCCTCCATTTCATACTTTGGATTACTGTTGTCAGTACTTGTATCTCTGGCCTGTCTCTTCTTAAACATCCACAGCAGTACAACACTGAGTAGTCCTGTAAATAGGACTGTCAATATGCTCACCAGAACCCATGCAACAACTTCACTGGTAGATACTGATGAAGCACATCCCAGATATCAAAGTCATCTGGTATAGCATAGAATCTCAGTCTGGAAAGGCCTCGGACATTGTCACTGTAGTAGTGTAGTGTGATGGCAGTCATGGAGACTCTTAAGGAGAATATGAACAGCAGTTGCCCATCCCTACCACCTCTCCACACATAATAGTCACTGCTCTGATACTGTTTTTGCCCAAGGTAAGAATCAGCCAGTTTGAGCTGTGTTCCATCACAATGGATGAAGTCTTCAGTATGGACACCTGATTGAAGGATGACAGCAGGATAGTTCCTACAGTTGGCACTAGGTGGCTCAAATCTGATGACAGAGTCATCCTTATAGGCATACTCTGAAGGGTGCTATGAAGCAGAGGATACTGTGCAGTAGTGGGATTAGTTACCACTAATAGAAATCATGAAACGTACCTATCCTAATCTGGCTGAGCAGAGTGAAGAATATTGTAGCATAAGCTAGACAGAACAGTGGCTTCATAGTCATACCTTACCACAGACTGTTCTAATTATTGTACACAATTCTTACTACTAAAGCACACACGGAGTTTGATCACTATCATGGCTGTTGTTTACCCTGGCATGGGTGATTATGTACAGAACAACAAACTACCTGTTTATATAACACACAGCTGTATCAACCTCCCTCACCATCAAAATACTGCTGTGCTATCATACAGTCAATAACACGCAAAAGGCAATTTTACTTTTAGTTGATGGTATGAATGTACATGTACATGCATTGTAGTCACTGTTTGTAAGTAAGTACCTGAACTACACTTGCACACTAAATGTCACCTGTTTTCCTGCCTCCCCCTCTGACTGCTTCATAGAGGTGTGTGTCAGTGGTCTGTTTGACTGCAGTGGATTCATAACAAGGGTTGCCCTCCATTTCATACTGTGGAGTACTGTTGTCAGTACTTGTATCTCTGGCCTGTCTCTTCTTAAACATCCACAGCAGTACAACACTGAGTAGCTCTGTAAACAGGACTGTCAATATGCTCACCAGAACCCACGCAACAACTTCACTGGCAGATCTAGATACTGATGAATCACACATGTGTGATGTTAGTGTAGTACTGAGTATACTGTATTTCCTTGAAATCTTGCCGTGGCAAGATTTTATTTCAAGGCCCTGTTCGGTGCGGTGACAATTCGAGGGAAGCTAGATATCAAGGGCAGCATCTGCAGAGATCAACAAACATGTGGCTTGGACAATTAGCATTGCAGCCCATTTGTACCTATGAATATTGCACGTGTATGTACGTACATAGCGCTCAACCATGTGGTGACATTTCAAGGGTGGCAATAATTCGATGTGCGGCGACATTTCAAGGAATACGTTATTTACTGTCAAAGTTTACTATGCCATTTAGACCATCTTGTGGTAACTACTATACTTGTATTGGTTAAAGTAAAGTAGCTGCTATGTAATATAGAGGCTATTTTTGTAATTTTCACACTATGTGAACGAATGTACATGTCTTTGCTACAACTCTTACCAACCAAGCAGTTTTGTTCAAGAGCTTCGGTTGTTACTTATTTAGCAAATATCTCAAGTTTACTTTAGGCTATTGTTGCATCCTTGAACAAGAGTGCTTGTCCATCTATTTGACTGTTTGAAATACTGTTTTCACACAAATAGTGTTTAATTGTAGCATAAATATTGGTATATGGTGTATACTCATGTACTATGTTCATACACATATGTACATAATTTTATTATTACCCCAATAACACCCATGCACATGTGCAAGAAGTAAAGTGCATGTGATATTTTTCTTGTTAGACATCATTTATGCTTGCGTGTATACTTAAACACGATACAAAATTATGGAAAATTAATTTTCATGGTATCGGTGGAATTAAATATATTACAGGTGTTATAAATGTTAATGTGGTACAGGGTCCTTCTATGAAATTTATCATGTCTCTTTTTTATCATTACCACTTGATTATTTTTGTTATGATATAAGTATGACATGTGCTCAAATATCTTGGCTATTTCTCTCCTTTATTTGGCCCCTCCCCATCTGATTGCTTCATAGAGGTGTATGTCAGTGATCTGTTTTATAAATCAGTAGCTTCATAATAAGGGTTACCCTCCATTGCATATTTGCTCTCTCTGCCTTCCGTAGCTCTCTCCTGTCTCTTTTTGTAGAACCATAGCACAATCACATTGACACTGAGTAGCCTTATAAACAGGACTGTCAATATGCTCACAAGAATCCACGCAATAAGTTCACTCAGAGATATTACACTGCACTGTAGTTGTGTTGTTTGCTGTTCCTCTGTTGTTTCTTCAGTGGTGCTGTCTTGAATTGACATTGTAGCTGTATACTACCAGTATGTTGACAAACAAGTGAGACTGTACTTACCGAATGCTTTTGTTGTGGTTGCTGCACTGGTATGATCAGCTATCGAAAATGATGTCAGTAATTGTATTGATAAGCAGTTTAAGTAATCACAAAACTTACAATCTTTTATTGAACGGGCTTCTGGTGTTGTAGACATGGTAGTGATCCCTGTTGCTATACATGAGTGCAAAATAATAATTATTATGGTACTGCCCATGCTGATACTTACATGTACTTGTAATTTTACAAATGAAGAACTCCACTTCACTAACTGCAAACAAAAAAGTACCGCTGAATTTATACATCAACACTTTCCTTGTGTTAAAGTTGACATTGATGCTGATATTCCTACAACCTGCTGGCTCTCCGCCTGGTAGGACTGCAGCAACACCTACATGTGGATAGCTTGTAGCTGGTGCATCCCACACATCAAAATCATCTGGTACAACATAGAATCTCAGTCTGGAAAGGCCTCGGTCACTGTCACTGTAGTAGTGCAGTGTGATGGTAGTCAAGGAGATTCTTGTGGAGAATATGAACAGCAGTTGTGCATTGTTTCCAGTAATCCACACGTAATAGTCAATGGGCTGGTATTGCTCCGTTCCAATGTCAGAGTCAGTTAATTTACGTGTGGCACCATCACAGTGGATATATTACTCTGTGTATACTTGTGGTATCTGAAAACCACTTTGATACCTCCTACAGTTGGCTCTAGATGTCTCAGCTCTGTTGACAGAGTCATCTCGAAATGCATACTCCGATGGGTACACCCGACATGAACTGGAGGATACTGTGAAATGGGATCGTTTAACTAACACATTTCATCTCAGTAATAGAAATTGTGTAACATACTTATCCTAGTCAAGCTGAGCAAAGTGACAAATACTATAGAAAGTGTTGGACAGAACAACGACTTCATTGCCACACCACACCATAGACTGTTCCAGTAAGTGAGGTTTGCGGAATGCGTAGCTATAAATCATGCACAGAGTGTGATCATTTTCATGGTTATTGTATACTCTGGGTAATTAAATTATCACTCTGTGTGTGTATGATTGTGTCACCTTCTCTCACCATCCAAACACTGCTATGCTATCATAGTGTCAATCAATGATACACAAGGGATAATTTGTTAATGCTATAAGTAGCATTGTAAGCACTAGTCACTGCTTGTATAATGTGATTACTGCTATGTCACTAGAAGCTTCTTTTACAGGAGACAAGTAAGTTTCCATTATTTGATCACTATAACTAACTGTTCATCAATACTACTGATATCACCTTGACAGCAGATGATACCAGCACAACAGACTCAACAACAGCATTCAGTTAACTATTTATATATACAAATGCTGTACATTCAGCAGTCTCAATTAAATCAAAGAATTAAGGAGTGCAGAATAATATAATACATGCGTAAGTGGATACTTACATGTACTTATACAAGTACAAAACTCCACTTCACTTTACTCACAATAAAAGGAAACTGCTACTATACTTGTACATCAGCACCTTCTTTGTGTTGAAGTTGACATTGATGCTGACATTCCTGTGATTTGCTGGCTCTCCACCTGGTGAGACTGAAGCAACATTTACATATAGATAGCTTGTAA
The DNA here is from genome assembly GCA_964291365.2 of Stappiaceae bacterium. Lineage (GTDB taxonomy): Bacteria > Pseudomonadota > Alphaproteobacteria > Rhizobiales > Stappiaceae > JBDWFY01. The sequence goes on along the minus strand of OZ220035.1, from coordinate 175,114 downwards.
ATGGTACATCCCAGACATCAAAGTCATCTGGTACAGCATGGAATCTCAGTCTAGGAAGGTCTCGGAAAGTGTCACTGTAGTAGTGCAGTGTGATGGTAGTCAAGGAGACTGTTGTGGGAAATATGAACAGCAGTTGCTCATCACTACCAACATGCCCCTGATAATAGTCAGTGGGCTGGTACTGCTCTCCTCCAAGATCAGAGTCTGTCAATTTACGTTGGATACCATCACAGTGAACATATTGCTTTGTGAACACACCGGCTGGTGCCTGAAGATATGCTGAATACCTCCTACAGTTGGCACTGGCACTCTCAGCTCTGTTCACTGAGTCATCCCGATAGGCATACTCTGACAGGTACACCTGACGTGAACTGGATGTTATTGTAAAATAGTAGCTTTAACTGATGCTTGAATTCACTGATGTAAATTGTTCAACATATCTATCCTAATCCAGCTAAAAAAATTGTAGAAAGTAGCTATTAGACAGAACAGCAACTGCATACTTGTACTTTGCCGCGGACTGTTTTCAGACTGATTGTTTGAAATACATGTACTATCATGGTTGTTGTTTACTCGGGGTGATTACATGAAGAACATCAAACAACCTGTTTGTTTAACACATAGCTGCGTCAACCTCCCTGCCATCGAAACACTGTTGTGCTATCGTAGTCATTAATGTATAAAAGACAGTTATAGTTCGAGTTGATGGTACGAATGTACCTGTAATATGCACTAATCACTGTTAATAAATCTGTACTTAAACTATACTTATATACATCATCTGTCTTTCTTCACTTGTCCCCTCCCCTTCCGACTGCTTCATTATACTTGTACTTTCACAAGTGAAGAATTCCACTTCACTCACAATCAATAGGAAAGGAATATGAAGAGCAATTGTGCAACACTCCCAGCAGGCCACTAGTAATAGTCAGTGCTGCTATACTGCTCTTGTCCAAGGTTAGAATTAGAATCACTTAATTGAAGTTGGCTTCCATCACCATGGATGTATTTGGATATATTAATGCCAGACTTAATGCCATTCCTATAATGTTCTCAATTTGCACTAGAGCTCTCAGCTGTGTTGACAGAGTCATCCCAATAGGCATACTCTGAAGGCTTCACCCGACAGGGATTGTGGAGTAGAGGTATTGTTTAGCTATCAGTGATGCATCTAACATACATGTAGCTACTCATCCTAATCCCAAGAAACACAGTGAAGAATATTGTAGGAAGTGCTAGACTAAACAGTAATTTCATCTTTCCGTCTCAATGGTTGTAGAATACTGTTTGCATTTATAGCTGCTGTTTATTCTGGACAGATAATTAGAACATCAAGTTTGTTTGTACGTGTGTGTCATATGACAGTGTGTACCACCCACCCCCTCAAACGTTACTGTGCTATTGTGCTGTATACATTGAGACTTATGTTCCGAGACTCGCTACAGAAACAAAAGAATAATAACTGAGTGACAAGAATTATGTAAATATAGGTTATAGCTCGGAACTTCAGCGAACAATCTTGCTACTTCAGTTTTAAAGAAAGCGACACAATATTATTATCATACATGCAATGAATGTTTTGTTCAGTTTTGTATGTGCTGTATAGCTGTTCCTTTATGCAGAACAGCTACTCAGTTTGTCCCTCCCCCTCTGACTGCTTCATAGAGGTGTGTGTCAGTGGTCTGTTTGACTGCAGTGGCTTCATAACAAGGGTTGCCCTCCATTTCATATTTTGGAGTACTGTTGTCAGTACTTGTATCTCTGGCCTTTCTCTTCTGATCTGCTGGCTCTCCACCTGGTGGGACTGTGGCAACATTTATTTGTGGATAGCTTGTAGTTGGTGCATCCCAGACATCAAAGCCATCTGGTACAGCATAGAATCTAGGGAGGGAAGGAAGAGGGGGCCTTTTCCCCCCCACCTCAGATTGGCAGTAATTAAATCATAGTATTCATGAGAGTCGGTTAATATTATGATCAATGTAATAACAAAAGTATACGCGTAGCTGTCAACTGCCACGTGTCACAGTGAACTTTTGACCTCAACATTGATTTGTTTACATAGCAACATTAATTGTCTGACTTAGCTGCTACAGTGCATGGAGCGACTTTGTTTGACTGTCTTGGGTTCTGGGCTTGATAGCTTTTTGCTGATTTGTTGATCATGACATCAGCATGTGGTTTGTCCAGCTGGCTAGGCTGGATAATTGCAAATGCAGCACAGTGCCGTTACATTCAATGCACATTCTTATGGCTACTCCAGTTCATGCCCATATGCAGGTTTGACTCTGGCTTCATGACTGCATGTTCTATAAGCTCTAATGATGTACTTAAGCAACTGATGGTTCTACACGCCAAGGCTTTTGCACTATAGTGCTATAAAATTCTTGTCAAATTAGTTGTAATGTTTTAATTGTGATATATGCAGAATAGGTAGTCACATCTCACTGCAGACTGTTTTAATTGTGTATATAGTACTTAACTAAAGTATGCATGGAGTGTGATCCCTTTCATGGCTGTTGTTTACTCTGGATGATAGCAGAACAGCAGATTACCAGTTCGGGGTTTCATATAAGATTTTTCTTTGGAGCGCATGAAAAATTTTACCCTTGATATCCTAATATACACATTTTTATGCCGAAGTTTCTGAGCGATTTACTACTAAAACATCTCGATTTTTCATCTTGTGTTTTACAATCCAAACTACATGCTTACTATTTGATTGTTCTGGGGGGGGGGGGGGGGAATCCCAGGGCATCTACCCCCTTCTGTATGAAACCCTGAATTGTGTGTAGCACATGGCTGTGTCAACCTCCCTCACCATCAAAACACTGCTGTTACCATATAGCCAATAATACACAAAAGCCAATTTACTTTTGGTTGATGGTACAAATTTACATGTAGTATACACTAGCAACTGTTTGTAAATGTGTACATGTAGTTGATATTGTATACACTATACTTGCACATGTCATGTTTTTGTCTGTCTTCCTTCCTCCCCCTCTGACTGCTTCATAGAGGTGTGTGTCAGTGGTCTGTTTGACTGCAGTGGCATAGAATTTCAATCGGGGAAGGCCTTGACCACTATCACTGTAGTAATGCAGTGTGATGGTAGTCAAGGAGACTACTGTGGGGAATATGAACAGTAGTTGCTCATCACTTCCAGCAATCCACCAGTAATAGTTGCTGCTCTGATACTGTTCTTGTCCAAGGTTGGAATCAGTCAGTTTGAGTTGTTGCCAATCACAATGGATGTAATATTCTGAATGGTCTTCTCCTTGAGCTGGATAGTTCCTGCAGTTGACATTGGTACTCTCAGATCTAGTGATAGAGTTATCCTGATAGGCATTCTCTGATGGGTACACCTGACATGAAGTGGAGGATACTGAATACATGTAGTAGTAGTTTACCTTCAATTTGCTGATAGAATCATTATCCTAATCCAACTGAGCAAAGAGAGGAATATTGAAGCGAATGCTGGACAGAACTTTATTTTCATAGTCATTTCTCACATTGGATTTTTTCAGTTGTTCAGATTACTCATGCACAGAGTGTGATCACTATCATGGCTGTTGTTTACTAGTCTGGGTGATTACATGCAGAACAACAAATTATCTGTTTGTATAACACATGACTGTGTCAACCTTCCCTGCTATCAAAGCACTGCTCAGCTATCATATAGTCAATGATACACAAAAGACGATTTTACTTTTAGTCAGTGTACATGTAATATTGCACTGTAGTCACTGTTTGTAAATAATGTTGCAATGTATATGTACTATACTTGCACACATCATTTTTTCATCTATCCTCCTTCACTTGATCCCTCCTGCTCTGACTGCTTCATAGAGGTGTGTGTCAGTGGTCTGTTTGACTGCAGTGGCTTCATAACAAGGGTTGCCCTCCATTTCATACTGTGGAGTACTGTTGTCAGTACTTGTATCTCTGGCCTGTCTCTTCTTAAACATCCACAGCAGTACAACACTGAGTAGCCCTGCAAACAGGACTGTCAATATGCTCACCAGAACCCATGCTATTATTTATCTGAGAGATACTGATAAGTCACATGTACATTTAGCTGTTGAATCTGTTGGTGGCCTCTTCTTTATCACTGGAGTTGTCACTTCAGTGTTTCTGTCTTGAGTTGATGTGAATTAAGATAAAAATTAATGATTAGCTCTCCTTATTTGACTGCTTACCTGGCGATGTGTGTGTTTGTATAGTGCTGAGTACATTTCCTAAATATACGGTTGCATTGACAATTAATATGTAAATTGATCTTAAAATAGCTAGCATACTCTTTGTGGTGAAGATACGAGATGTTGTTAGTATCATGGAATCTGTAGTAGTGCTACATGTGTTGATGGCTAGTCTCAAGACATGCACATCATATAGAATGGTGTGTATGCTTACTAATACAAATGAAGAACTCCACTTCACTCGCTGAAAATACAGAATTGCTACTATGCTTGTACATTAGCACTTTCTTTGTGTTGAAGCTGACATTGATGGTGACATTCCTGTGACCTGCTGGCTCTCCACCTGGTGGGACTGAAGCAACATCTACACGTGGATAACTTGTAGTTGGTCTATCCCAGATATCAAAGTTATCTGGTACAGCATAGAATCTCAGTCTGGGAAGACCTCGGAAATTGTCACTGTAATAGTGCAGTGTGATGGTAGTAAAGGAGATTCTTGTAGGGAATATCAACAGTTATAGTTGTGCATCTTTTCCATCAACCCATATGTAATAGTCAGTCATATAGTACTGCTGCAATTGTCCAAGGTCAGAGTCAGTCAGTTTACGTTGCATACCATCACAATGAGTGTGTTGATCTGTGGATACTCCTGGTGCCAGAAGGTCATTCGGATACTTCCTACAGTTGGTCCTGGAACTCTCAGCTCTGCTTACAGAGTCATCCTTATAGGCATACTCTGTTGGGTACACCTGACAAGAAGATACTGTGGAATAGTAACCATAGGCTAAACTGATACTTGATCTCACTAATGTACATACTTATCCTAATCCAGCTGAAGAAACCAAAGAGTACTGTAGAAAGTGTTAGACAGAACGGCAACTGCATAGTTGTACCTCACGCACCACAGATGACTCCAGTTGTTTGAAATACTTAGCTTAAACATGCACTATCATGGTGTTTATTTAGGGTGATTATGTGCAGAACAACAAATGATCTATTTGTATAACACATGGCTCTCAACCTCCCTCACCATCAAAACACTGGTGTACTATCATACAGTCAGTTGCACACAATAGACGATTTTTAGTTGATGGTACAAATGTACATGTAATGTGCACTAGTCACTGTTTTTGCACTATATAATTATTTGAATATACACTGTACTTGCACACATCATGTTTTTTGTTTATTCACTTGGCCCCTTCCCCTCTGATTGCTTCATAGAGGTGTGTGTCATTGGTCTGTTTGACTGCAGTGGCTTCATAACAAGGATTGCCCTCCATTTCATACTTTGGAGTACTGTTGTCAGTACTTGTATCTCTGGCCCGTCTCTTCTTAAACATCCACACACTGAGTAGCCCTGTAAACAGGACTGTCAATATGCTCACCAGAACCCATGCTACAACTTCACTCAGAGATAGTGAATCACATGTACATGTATTTTTTGCATCTGTTAGTGGCATTTCTCTCATTGTTGGTACTGGAATAGTAGCTTCAATGACTCTGTCTTGAATTGTTGGTGCTGTGTTGAGTTTGGATAATGACTGACCATCCTATAATAGTAGATGCTTACCTGATGCTGTTTGTGATATTGTAGTAGTACCTGTCAAGGTGAGGTTAAATAAAAACTATTTTAAAGTGATATATGAAGAAGTACCATACTTTCTGTGAAGGCAGTAGTTCATGTTGTTTCTATTGTTGAGTTTATAGTACTGGTGGTGGCATCTGGATTGATGAGTTGACTAAAGATATCCATTGATTATGCATGCATGCAAAATTCATGCACTTACAGCTGCTACAGAAGAATTGCACCTCACTCACTTCCAACCATAACTCTCTGAACTTGTACATCAGCACTTTCTTTGTGTTGAAGTTGATATTGATGCTGATATTCCTGCGACCTGCTGGCTCTCTACCTGGTTGGACTGAAGCAACATCTACAGTTGGGGTGCTTATAGTTGGTACATGCCACACATCAAAGCTATCTGGTACAGCATAGAATCTCAGTCTGGAAAGGCCTCGGATATTATCAGTGTAGTAGTGCAGTGTGACAGTAGTCAAGGAGACTCTTGTGGAGAATATGAATAATATTTTTCCATTCCTGTCAGCTCTCCACACATAATAGTCACTACTCCAATACTGTTCTTGTCCAAGGTAAGAATCAGCCAGTTTGAGCTGTGTTCCATTACAATGGATATAGTTCTCTGGACTGTCACCTGCTGGAAGGTTACCAGGTGGATAGTTCCTGCAGTTGGCACTGACACTATCAAATGTACTGACAGAGCCCTCCAGATAGGCATACTCTGACGGGTACACCTGATATGAAGCAGTGGATACTGTGATGTAGAGGGATTAGCTACCTTAAATTTGCTTGATCTCACTTATGTAACATACTTATCCTAATCCAGCTGAGCAGAGTGAAGAATATTGTAGCAAGAGCGAGACAGAACAGCGACTTCATGGTTGTACCTTACGACAGACTGTTCTGATTGCATACAATACTTAGTTAAAATATGCACTGAATATGATTATATATCGTTTACTCTGATTGAAGAGCAACAAATTATCTGTTTATAAAGTGAATGATTATGTCAACCTCCCTCACCATCAAAACACTACTGTACTATCATTCAGTAATACACTAAGCGTAAATATTATAGTTTTTGCTATAAATGGAACAATGCATAATTATGAGTTGAATAAATGTACTTGCACACATCATGTTTTTAGTCTGTCTTCCAACACTTGGCTTCTCCCCCCTCCAACTGCTTCGTAGAGGTGTGTGTCAATGGTCTGTTTGACTTCATAACAAGGATTGCCCTCCATTTCATACTTTGGAGTATTGTTATCAGTACTCGTATCTCTGGCCTGTCTCTTCTTAAACATCCACAGCAGCAACACTGAGTAGCCCTGTAAACAGAACTGTCAATATGATCACCAGAACCCATGCAACAACTTCACTGGCAGATACATGTAATAGTGAATCACATGACACTGTACGTATATTATACATATATATTCTGCATCTGCTAGTGGCATTTCTGTCATCACTGGTATGGGAGTAGTAGCTCCAGTGTCGTCTTGAGTTGTTGGTACTGTGTTGAATTTGGATAATGGTTAATCATCCTGTAGTATAATATTTATTTTAGTTGCTTACCTGATGCTGTTTGTGATATTGTAGTATTGTCTATCAAGGTGAGGTTAAGCAATAAATGTCTTGTTCAAAATGATTTTTGAATACCTTGTGAAGGCAGTAATTGATATTGTTTCTACTGCTGAATTTGTAGTGGTAGCTATCTGGATTGATGACTAATCTCAAGATATCTAGTGATTATGCATGCATACAAAATATGTGCACTTACAGCTGATACAGAAGAATTGCACCTCACTCATGTCCTACCTAACCTCGCTGAACTTGCACATTAGCACTCTCTTTGTGCTGAAGTTGGTATTAAAGCTGACATTCCTGCGATCTGCTGGCTCTCCATGTGGTAGGACTGAAGCAACATCTATACGAGGGTAGCTTGTAGTTGGTGAATCCCAGATATCAAAATCATCTGGTACAGCATAGAGTCTCAGTCTGGGGAGACCTCGGAAATTGTTGCTGTAGTAGTGCAGTGTGATGGTGCTCAAGGTGACTCTTGTAGAGAATATGAGCAGTAGTTTTCCATCCCTGTCAGCATTCCATACACATAATAGTCCCTGGTCTGATACTCTTCTTGTCTAAAAATAGAATCAGCTAGTTTGAGGTGTGTTCCATCACAATTAATGAAGTCCTCAGGATGCTCACCTGATTGGAGATTACCAGTTGGATACCTCCTACAGTTGGCACTGGCACTCTCAAATGTTCTGACAGAGCTATTCTGATAGGCATACTCTGATGGGCACAACTGGCACGAAGTGGAACATGCTGTGGAGTAGTGGGGATATTTACTTAAACTTGATCTCACTGATAGAAATCATGCAACATACTTATTCTAGTCCACCTGAGCAAAGTGAATAATACTATAGTGAATGCTAAGACCAAACAGCGACTTCATAGTCACATCTCACTGCAGACTGTTTGAATTGTGTGCATGTATTATAGTACTTCGCTAAAGTATGCATGGAGTGTGATCCCTTTCATGGCTGTTGTTTACTGTGGATGATAGCAGAACAACAGATTACCAGTTCAGGGTTTTATACAGGACTTTTCTTTGGAGGAGGGAAAAATTTTTGCATGTGTAGCACATGAAAATTTTTTTACCCTTGATATCCTAAAATGCACGTTTTTATGCAGAAATTTCAGCAATTCGCTACAAAAACCTTGATTTTTGTGCATTTCTTTTGAATATTCTTATGTTTTACAATCAATGCTACATCCCAGGGCACCCCCTTTGTATGAAACCCTTAATTGTGTGTAGCACATGGCTGTACCAACCTCCCTCACCATCAAAACACTGCTGTTATCATATAGCCAATAATACACAAAAGCCAGTTTTACTTTTCAATTGGTTGATGGTACAAATTTACATGTAGTGTACACTAGCAACAGTTTACACTATACTTGCATATGTTATGTTTTTTGTCTGTCTTCCTTTAAATTACTTGTCCCCTCCCCCTCTGACTGCTTCATAGAGGTGTGTGTCAGTGGTCTGTTTGACTGCAGTGGCTTCAAAACAAGGGTTGCCCTCCATTTCATACTTTGGAGTACTGTTATCAGTACTTCTATGTCTGGCCTTTCTCTTCTTTTAGCACTATAATAAGGCTCTCAGCTCTGCTGACAAAGTCATCCCTAAAGGCATACCGGGCTCTGATGTGTAAACCTGACATGAACTGGAGGATGCTGTGGAGTTGTGGGATAGGTTTGCTCAGGTTTGATCTTACTTATACATGTAACATACTTTTCCTAGTCCTGCAGAGTATTGTAAGGATTGCTATAGAAAGTGCAGAATGGTAACTTCATCCTTCTGCATCAATCAAATCACTGAATACTGTTCTAGAGTACTCGATTATTTGAGATTATTCTCATGGCTACTGTTAACTTTGGGTGATTGCTTATGCCTGGTGTTTGTGTACGTGGCTATATCCACCTCCCTCAGCCTCAAATATTATTTTATATAATATTATCATGCTGTCAATTTTACACACTAATATTTATAATAATACTGGCATGAGATTTGCTCAGTCTTAACTACTCCAAAGTGCCTGCATTTATCCTCTACAAACAACAACTCATCTAAAATAATGTTTGATATAGTTAAATAAACCTATATGCACTCATGTTTGTTCCTTTCACTTGGCCCCTCTCCCTCTGACTGCTTCATAGAGATGTGTGTCAGTGGTCTGTTTGACTGCAGTGGCTTCATAACAAGGGTTGCCCTCCATTTCATACTTTGGAGTACTGTTGTCAGTACTTGTATCTCTGGCCTGTCTCTTCTTAAACATCCACAGCAGTACAACACTGAGTAGCCCTGTAAACAGGACTGTCAATGTGATCACCAGAACCCATGCAACAACTTCACTGGCAGATACTGATGGGTCACATGTAGCGCTTTGTATGGTAGTTGATTTAGGGTAATGGACAAATAACATTTTACTTGATGTTTGTGAAGTCCCAGTTCTAGGTCCACTTTTTGCTGTCAATATTATTATGTTCTGCTAAAATGGTTATTAAAAATATATAATTATGGATACGTACTTTCTCTATCTGATGAATAAAAGGCTGCTAGGGTGGATGGCAATGTGCTCGTCCCAGAATCTGTATAACATGATATTATTATCAATGGAACAACACACCAATATAAGATTTATTTCAGGGGGGGCGGTCAGGGGGGTCAGTGGTGTTTTATCCCCTTGACAATTGCTTTAATGTGAGGCTACCTCCCTAGGATTTGTATTTGCCCTGCCTAGAATTTTGGCACTAAATGTTAACTTTCCCCCTCTGAAGCAAATCCTGGAGTAAACCCTGCATCTTATTAAGTTATTCCTTTCCTTACATGTGTATCTACATAATATGCTGTTGCAATCGAAGAACTCCACCTCACTTAGTGCTAATTGGAAAGTGCTATAAAACTTATACATCAGAATTTTCCTAGTGTTGAAATTGACATTGATGTGGACACTCTTGTGACCAGTTGATTGTTCATTTGGTGGTACTTCTACAACATTTATAGATCTATAGCTTGTAGTTGGTGCATTCCACACATCAAAGTCATCTGGAACAGCATAGAATCTCAGTCTGGGAAGGCCTCTGTGACTATCACTGTAATAGTGCAGTGTGATGGTAGTCAAAGAGACTCTTGTGGGGAATATGAACAGCAGTTGTTCACCCTTCTCAGCACTCCATATATAATAGTCACTACTACTATATTGCTCTTGTCCAAGGTTGGAATCAGCCAGTTTAAGTTGCGTACCATCGCAATGGACGTGATGCTCTGAATGAACACCGCTTCCTACACCACCCAGTGAATACTTTCTACAATTGGCAGAAACACTCTCATCTCTGTTAACAGAATCCTGATGATAGGCATATTCTGAAGGGTAGTGCACCAGACATGATGATCCTGCAAAGTATTAGAGAGAGCATGAATTGTGTATAGTCACAGTGGCTTTGGTGACATACCTTGCCTTGAACAGCTGAGTTTAGTGAATAGTAGTAAATCATAAAGAAGTAAACAGAAAAGTATCTTCATTGTCAGCATAACTTGTTAACCTGTTCTAGTGTCCTGAAAATGAGCTTACACTTCTGTTGAATACACAACTACATCTTGCTGCCACGGTTTTCATAAACATTACTTAATGCGCATGCTCAAACACCACGTGTTAGATAAAGGTCGTCAACATCGCAGTCTAGCTGGCTGGCTGGCTATATAGCTGTAAGCCTCGTCCCCCCCCCCCCCCCCCCAAGAGAGTCTGGGGACGAGGCTGGCTGTGAACAAGCGTACTCTTGCTATGAATCAAACATGCAATATAGGGTGGCTCAGGATAGTAAAAGCTATATCATGGAACTCCCTAGGCACGCGATTGGCCAACATTTGAGTCACTGCCGGAACAAGTTGGGACCTAATAGGCTGTGGCAGCAGGTTACGCAGTCTTATTAGAATATCTATGGTGGCAGTCAACAAGGCTGACTCAGCACATTACTAAACCATCACTGTAAGAGATAGCTAGCTGTACATGTATTAAACTGAAGAATCATGCCATGCCAGATCGAGAGCCTGTGAGTCTCACAACCTAGCTGCTTGGTTGTTTTAAAATTATGTGCTTGGCATTGTTGTGTCAGTGAGGTTAGATCATGCTGATCTGTACAGTAGGGCTGTGTAGCCTGGGGCTGTAACTCAAATCTGTAGATCTATCCGGGTGTAGTTATCATGGGCAATATTAAAACTGGTAGGGTCATGTGAATTCGGTGGAGTGGAATGACAGAATGGAATGGTTGTGCTACTGGAGTGGAGCACTGGATCATGGACTAGACTACTGGAGTGCCACGCCCACAAATTGGTTGTGTCCTGGGCATGCGCAAAATGTTAAGTACTCCAAGGACTGTGTGCATGAGCCAAGGATCATTTATAGTTAAGTTTAATACTTGTGTGACAAGGATATCCTCAGGGAAATAACAGAGACCATGAACAATCTTGAAGAATTGTGCAAGTTTCATACTCTACTCTGCCCATTTGCTCAGACAAGTTATTATTTTCACTCCTTTGTGCCAAGCTCAATCAGAGTGTGGATAAATGTAATAATGTAAGCACTAGTCACTGTTTGTATAAGTTAAATGAATGTGTTTGTACCCATCATGTTTATTGTCCGTCTTTAGTTGTCCCCTCCCCCTCTGACTGCTTCATAGAGGTGTGTGTCAGTGGTCTGTTTGACTGCAGTGGCTTCACAACAAGGGTTGCCCTCCATTTCATACTTTGGAGTACCGTTGTCAGTACTTGTATCTCTGGCCTGTCTCTTAAACATCCACAGCAGTACAACACTGAGTAGCCCTGTAACAGGACTGTTGATATGCTCACCAGAACCCACGCAACAACTTCACTGGCAGATACTGATGAAACACATGTAGCTATTTCACTTATTCTTGACATTTCTCCTGTTGCTAACATTTGAGTTGTAGCTTCAGTGTGTCTGTCTTCCATTGCTGAAACTATGATGGGTTAGAATAATGATTAGCATTCTTCCATTTTAGGTGGCTGGCAATATTTTTGATCCTGTACTACTGTCAAGGTGAGGTAGACAGTTTTAAATGTTTTGTGAATACCATACTTCTTCTAAAAATTAGACACAAAAATAACTATTATTCTGGAGCTTTGCTCAATATTTAGTGGTTTCGTGCCCAGACCCCACAAATAGTTATTCGCTTATATCTATCTGTGCGCAATACATGTGATGACCTTTGCCGGAAATTAGGAACTGTTTTCCATAGTAGTTAATGGTGTAGAATAATTAGAAGTGCCGAATTTTTAGAACTATATAATGTAGTTAGCATAATATACTTTCTGTGAGGACAATAGCTGTTGTTGTTCCTACAGTAGAACTTGTAGTAGTGCCTGTGTTAATGGTGGCTGTAGTCTCAAGACATTGAATGATCATACATGTATGTAACTTACAGATACAGTGAAAGAATTCTACCTCACTTAGTGCAAAATAGTATCTGCTGCTAAATTTGTACATTAATACTTTCTTTGAACATGGTATCGATACTGATACTTCTTCAACCTACTGGCTCTCTACCTGGTGGGACATGCAGTAACATCTACAAGTTGGGTACCTGTCATTATTGCATCCCAGATATTAAAATCATCTGCTACGGCATAGAATCTCAGTCTGGGAAGGCCTCGGCGATTGTCACTGTAGTAGTGCAGTGTGATGGCAGTCAAGGAGACTCTTGTGGGAAATATGAACAGCAGTTGCCCATCACTGCCAGCAGACCACCAGTAATACTCACTGCTACTGTACCGTTCTTGTCCAAAGTTGGAAGCAGTCAGTTTGAGCTGTGTCCCATCACAATGGATAAAGTGTTCTTGATGGTTAAAACCAGGTGGATACCTCCTACAGTTGGCACTGGCACTCTCAGATCTAATGACAGAGTCAACATGATGGGCATATTCTGATGGGTACACCTAGCTGACATGAAGTGGAGGATACCGTAGAGTAGAGGAATAAGTTAAATTTGTTTGATCTTACTGATAGAAATCATAATAACATACTCATCCTAGTCCAACTGAGCAAAATAAGGAATATTGAAGTAAATGCTAGACAGAACTTCGATTTCATAGTCATTCCTCACATTTGACTTTTCCAGTTATGTGGAGTACTTAGCTAAACATGCACAGAATGTGATCATTATCATGACTGTTGTTTACTTGGGGTGATTCATGCAGAACAACAAACTACCTGTTTATAAGAAGTAGCCACCATCAAAACACTGCTTAGCTACCATACAGTCAATAATTATCACACAAAAGACAATTTTACTTTTCAGTTGATGGTATGAATGTACATGTAATATGCGCTAATCACTGTTGTACTTTCACAAGTGAAGAACTCCACTTCACTCACTGCAAACTGGAAACTGCTACTATACTTGTACATCAGCGCTTTCTTTGTGTTGACGTTGATATTGATGCTGACATTCTTCAAAGTCATCTGGTACAGTATAGAATCTCAGTCTGGGAAGGCCTCAATCACTGTCACTGTAGTAGTGCAGTGTGATGGTAGCCAAGGAAACTCTTGTGGGGGATATTAACAGCAGCTGTGTACCACTACCTTGAATCCACACGTAATAGTCAGTGTACTGATACTGCTCTCGTCCAAGGTTAGAGTCAATCAGTTTAATTGGGGTACCATTGTAATGGACATAGTTTCCCACAAAGGCACCCTCCATATAGTCACTTGGATAGTTCCTATATTTAGCACTGGGGCTCTCAGCTCTGTTGACAGAGTCATCTTGATAGCCATACTCTGATGGGTACACCTGACACGAACTGGAGGATGCTGTGGAATGGTGGGATACTTTTGCTCAGATTTGATCTTACTTTGATACATGTACCATAGTATCCTGGGCAATCACCCACTCCCGGGTAAGCACCCATGTACCGAATTTTAAGGGGTTTATGTAACAGCTTCCATACAAATGTATGGAAATTATATCCCAGGTAAGCACCCACACGGGTGGAGTTATGTTTAAGCGACCGTGGGTGCTTATCCGGGACACTACGGTGACATATATCTTCCTAATCCTGCAGAGTATTATAAGGATTGCTACTAGACAGATCAGCTACTTCATCCTTCTGCATCAATCACATCACTGAATACTGTTCTATAGAGTACTTTTTATTCTGTCATTATTCTCATGGCTACTGTTTACTTTGGGTGATTATGCCTGCTGTTTGTGTACGTGGTTATACCCACCTCCCTCAGCGGCTCAAACACTATGATTCTATATCATGTTGTCAATTGTACATAGCTAATATTGATGTACCTACTGATATGAGATTTGCTCAGTCTTAACTATTCCACTGTGCCTGCATTTATCCTCTACAAACAAGAACTCATCTAAAATAATGTTTTGATATAGTTAAATCTATATGCACACGTTTGTTCCTTTCTCTTGGCCCCTTCCCCTCTGACTGCTTCATAGAGGTGTGTGTCACTGATCTGTTTGGCTTCATAACAAGGGTTGCCCTCCATTTCATACTTTGGAATACTGTACTTGTATCTCTGGCCTGTCTCTTCTTAAACATCCACAGCAGTACAACACTGAGTAGCCCTGTAAACAGCACTGTCAATATGCTCACCAGAACCCACGCAACAATTTCACTGGCAGATAGCATTGATGAATTGCATGTAGTACTTTGACTTCTGTCTCTTGTCTGTAGTGTCGTTGCTGTAGCGTCCCTGTCTGAAGTTTGTTGTATTAGATAATCAACCCTGGATAAATAAGATAAGCACTGTGGTTTGCTTACTTGATGATGTTTGTGATGTTCCATCACTGAGTCCGTTAATTTTACTGTTTATTAGTATATGTAGTATTATGTACTGTAATTAAGGTTGTAATAGAAACGTACTTTCTGCTGTATAAATAGCTGCTTGTGTTATTGGCCATGTGTTAGTTGCTAAGTCCGTTGCAATGCTACCTATGAATTAATTATTGGATCATGAACAATTTATGCAGAGTATCGTACTTGTGCGCTTACATGTACGTGTGCATACACGTGCAATTGCATGTAAAGAAGTCAACTTCACTCAATGCAAACTTGAACCTACTGCTGTACTGATATATGTACACCAGCACTTTCCTTGTGTCAAAATAGTTACAGACATTGATGCTGACACTCCTTTGACCTGCAGGCTCTCGACCGGGTGGTACTTCAGCAACATTTAATTGTGGGTTGCCTATAGTTGGTGCATCCCAGACATCAAAGTCATCTGGTACAGCATAGAATCTCAGTCTGGGAAGGCCTCAGATATTGTCACTGTAGTAGTGCAGTGTGATGGTAGTCAAGGAGACTCTTGTGGGGAATATGAACAGTAGTTGCTCATCCTTCCCAGCACTCCACACATAATAGTCACTACTACTATACGGCTCTCGTCCAAGGTCAGAGTCAGTCAATTTACGTTGGGTACCATCACAGTGGATGTAGCTTCCTACAAAGGCACCCTCCGTATGATCACTTGGATACCTCCTACAATTGGCACTGGTACTCTCAGCTCTAGTGACTGAATCATCCAGGTAGGCATACTCTGATGGGTACACCTGACAAGAAGTTGAGGATACTATGGAGTAGTGGACTTATTTAACATAATATTGCTTGATCTAATTCTGTAACATACTTGTCCTAGTCCAATGAAGAAAAGTGAAGAACACTGTAGAAAGTGCTAGGCAGAACAGCGATTTCATAGTCACGTAATAGACTTCACCATAGACTGGTTTAGTTGTGTGGGATACTTAGTTAACAGTGTGTGATCACTATCATGGCTGTTGTTCACTCTGGGTGATAATACAGATTATATGCAGAACACCAGATTTCCAGTTGTTTGTATAGTGTATGGATGTGTCAACCTCCCTCACCATCAAAACACTGCTCAGTTATCTTACAGTCAATAACGCACAAAAGACGATTGTTGATGGTTTGAATATACATGCACTATAGTCTCTGTTTATAAATAATGTTGCAATGTACTATACTTGCACACATCCTTTTTTCATCTGTCCTCCTTCAGTTGACGCCTCTCACTCTGATTACTTGATAGAGGTGTGTGTCAGTGCTCTGTTTGATAGCATCTCTGGCCTGTCTCTTCTTAGACATCCACAGCAGTACAACACTGAGTAGCCCTGTACACAGGACTGTCAGTATGCTCATCAGAACCCAAGCAGCAACTTCGCTCAGAGAAACTGATAGTTTAGTGTCTGACTCTGCTGGTATAATGTGTCTTTCCCATGTTGTCTCATCAGCAGTGCTATATTGAAGTGACATGGCTATTGTTTATTCTGTGATTGAAGAGCAACAAATTACCAGTGTATGATCAAGCTAACTTCCCTTTACCATCAAACCACTGCTGTGTTATCAAACAGTCATTATTAATAATACACTAAAGGATAAAATTAATTTTTTTGCTATGAATATGAATGAAAGTAACAATGTATATGCACTAGTCACTGTTTGTGATGTGTTTAGTTAAATAAATGTACTTGCACACGTCACGTTTTTAGTTTATCATCCTTCACTTGTTCCCTCCCCCTCTGACTGCTTCATAGAGGTGTGTGTCAGTGGTCTGTTTGACTGCAGTGACTTCATAACAAGGGTTGCCCTCCATTTCATACTGTGGAGTACTGCTGTCAGTATTTGTATCTCTGGCCTGTCTCACCTTGAACATCCACAGCAGCACAACACTGAGTAGCCCTGTAAACAGGACTATCAGTATGTTCACCAGATCCCATGCTACAATTTCACTCAGAGATACTGCGGTGGTGCATGCACATCTTAGGTAGGAACTACAGTTGGCACTGGATGGCTCAAATATACTGACAGAGCCCTCCAGATAGGCATACTCTGATGGATGCACCTGACATGAAGCAGAGAATGTTGTGGAGTGTATACATGTAGAGGGATTAGTTAAGTTAAGTTTGCTTGATCTCGCTAATAGAAATCGTGTAGCATACTTGTCCTAGTGCAGCTGAGCAGAGTGAAGAACATTGTAGCACAAGCTGGACAGAATAGCAAGTTCATTGTCACATCACACCATAGACTGTTCCAATAAGTGAGCTACATGGAATGCGTAGTTATTAATCATGCACAGAGTCTGATCATTTTCATGGCTATTGTATACTCTGGGTGATTAAAGAACAACAGATTACCACTCTGTGTAGTGTATGATTGTGTCCGCCTCTCTCACCATCAAAACACTGCTATGCTATCATAGTGTCAATCAATGATACACAATGTAACCATTAATAGTTAATGCTATAAATGTAGCAATGTAAGCACTAGTCACTGTTTGTACAACGTATATATAAATAGTTAACTGAATGTATTTGCACACATCATGCATGTTTATTGTCCGTCTTCTTTTTATTTGTGTGCTCCCCCTCTGACTGTTTCATAGAGGTGTGTGTCAGTGGTCTGTTTGACTGCAGTGGCTTCATAACAAGGGTTGCCCTCCATTTCATACTTTGGAGTACTGTTGTCAGTACTTGTATCTCTAGCCTGTCTCTTCTTAAACATCCACAGCAGTACAACACTGAGTAGTCCTGTAAACAGGACTGTCAATATGATCACCAGAACCCATGCAACAACTTCGCTCTGAGACACTGATGGATTAGTAGTTGACTTGATTTGTGTAGTTTGTCTCTTCTCTGTTGATCCTTCAGAGTTGTTGTCTTAAAGTGACAGTGTAGCTTTAATTATTAAACTAGACTAATAAAGTTGAGCTTGAATATTTATTTACCGAATACTGTAGTTGAGTCTGCTATGCTGGTACGATCTGCTATCAAGGTTATATCAGTAGTTTAGCATGATGAAGAGTTGGTTCAAGTGGTCAATAATGGAAACTTACTGTCTCCTGTAGAAGAAGCTTCTGGTGTAGTTGGCATAGTAGTGATCACAAATACTGTACATTCAGCAGTCCCAAATCAAAGGAGTGCAGAATATGGTAATACAAAGGTAAATACTTACATGTACTTATACAAGTGAAAAACTCCACTTCACTAACAGATAAAAGGAAACTGCTACTATACTTGTGCATCAGCACTTTGCTTGTATGAAAGTTTGCAATGATGGTGACATTCCTGCGACCTACTGGCTCTCCACCTGGTTGGACTTCAGCAACATCTACATGTGAATAGTTTGTAATTATAATATCCCAGACATCAAAGTCATCTGGTACAGCATAGAATCTCAGTCTGGGAAGGCTTCGGAAATTGTCACTGTAGTAGTGCAGTGTGATGGTAGTCAAGGAGACTCTTGTGGGGAATGTGAACAGCAGTTGCTCATCACTCCCAGTACTCCACCTATAATAGTCAGTGGTCTGATATTGCTTTTGTTCAATGTCTGAGTCTGTCAATTTAAGTTGGGTACCGTCACAGTGGATATATTCTTCTGTGTATACCCTTTCCTGAAGACCACTTTGATATCTCCTACAGTTGGCACTGATACTCTCAGTTCTGGAGACGGAGTTATCCTGATAGGCATACTCTGATGGATATGCCTGACATGAACTGGAGGATACTTTGGAGTAGTGGGACTGTTTAATTAGCTGATAGAAATCATGTAACATACCTATCCCAGTCTGGCTGAGCAGAGTGAAGAATATTGTAGCAAGTGCTAGGCAGAACAGCGATTTCATAGTCACACCTTACCATAAACTGTTCCAATTGTACACAATTCCTAGTGTGATCACTATCATGGCTATTGTTTACCCTGGGTGATTGAAGAATAACAAATTGCCTGTTTATGTAGCATGTGGCTGTGTCAACCTAGCTCCCTTGCCATCAGAGCACTGCTGTACGAATCCATACGTAATAGTCAGTGTACTGATACTGCTCTCGTCCAAGGTTAGAGTCAATCAGTTTAATTGGGGTACCATCGCAATGGACATAGTTTCCTACAAAGGCACCCTCCCTATAGTCACTTGGATAGTTCTGACATTTAGCACTAGGGCTCTCAGCTGTGTTGACAGAGTCATCTTGATAGGCATACTCTGATGGGTACACCTGACATGAATTGGAGAATGCTGCGGAGTGGTGGGATAGTTTTGCTTAGGTTTGATCTTACTTATACATGTACCATAGTATCCCAGGTAAGCGCCCACTTCTGGGTAAGCACCCATGTACCAAATTTCAAGGAATAAATGTAGCAGCTTCCATACAAATGTATGGAAGTTATATTCCAGGTAAATGCTTATGCGGGTGGAAAACACAAGTTATGTTTAAGTGCCTGTGGGTGCTTACCCTGCAGAGTAATATAAGGATTGCTATAGAAAGTGCTAGACAGAACAGCAACTTCTTCTTTCTGTATCATGCAATCACATCACTGAATACTGTTCTAGAGTACTTTTTAATTCTGTGATTATTATTCTCATGGCTACTGTTTACTTTGGGTGACCTACTGTTTGTGTACGTGGCTATATCCACCTCCCTCAGCCTCAAACATTATTCTGTATCATATTGTTAATTTTATACATCTAATATGTAGCTACTGATATGAAATTTGCTCAGTCTTAACTACTCCACAGTGCCTGCATTTATCCTCTACAAATATTGTTAAATAAACTTGTATGCACACATGTTTGTTCCTTTCATTTGTCCCCTCCCCCTCTGACTGCTTCATAGAGGTGTGTGTCAGTGGTCTGTTTGACTGCAGTGGCTTCATAACAAGGGTTGCCCTCCATTTCATACTTTGGAGTACTGCTGTCAGTACTTGTATCTCTGGCCTGTCTCTTCTTAAACATCCACAGCAGTACAACACTAAATAATCCTGTAAGCAGGACCATCAATATGATCACCAGAACCCAAGCTATTATTTCTCTGAGAGATACTGGTAAGTCACATGTACATTTAGCTGTTGAATCTGTTATTGGTCTTTCCTTCATCACTGAAGTTGTTGCTTCAGTGTCCTTGTCTTGAGTTGTGGGCACTGTAGTAAAATGATTAGTTATCCTACATAGTTATTTAACTGCTTACTTGGCAATGTGTGTGTTTGTGTAGTGTTGAGTGCATTTCCTAAACATGCAGTTGCAATTAATAAGTAAATTGATCGTAAACAGCTAGCATACTCTTTGTGGTGAAGATAAGAGATGTTGTTAGTATCATGGTATCTGTAGTAGTGCTACCTGTGTTGATGGCTAGTCTCAAGACATACATATGCATGGAGAACGGAGGTGTATATACTTACTAATGCAAATGAAGAACTCCACTTCACTCACTGCAAACTGGAAACTGCTACTATACTTGTACATCAGCACTCTACTTGTGTTGAAGTTAACATTGATGCTGATGCTCCTGCAACCTGCTGGCTCTCCACCTGGTGGGACTGCAGCAACATCTACATCTTGATGGCTTGTAGTTGGTGCATACCAGACATCAAAATTATCTGGCACAGCAAAGAATCTCAGTCTGAGAAGGCCTCTGGCACTGTCACTGTAGTAATGCAGTGTGGTGGTAGTCAAGGAGATTCTTGTGGAGAATACGAACAGCAATTGTGCAGCACTCTCAGCACCCCACAATAATGATCGCTGTTTCTGTACTGTTCCTGTCCAAGGTCAAAATCAGCCAGCTTATAAGTTGTCTACCATCGCATAATATAATGTTCTGTGTTAATCCCTCCATAACCGAATGATAAATACTTCCTGCAGTTAGCACTATCCCTCTCAGTTCTGTTGATGGAGTCACCACGATAGGCATACTCTGATAGGTACACCTGACATGAACTGGAGGAGACTGCATGTGGAGTAGTTGGGTTGTATGACTAAAACCAGATAGATACATGTAACATACTTTTCCTAGTCCAGCTAAGCATAAGGATAGCTGTAAACAGTGCTAGACAGAATAACGACTTCATCCTTGAGCGTCAATCACTATAAAGTTCCGTAATTTTCTATACGAGATTGCAGAATAACAGAGTTTCTGTTTGTGTTCACTTGGTTTTATTTACCTCCCTCCCTCATCATCAAAACATTGCTGTACTATATATCATGTTGTTAAGTAATGTTAATACTGATATGAGGTTACTAAGGCTCTCCCCACAACATCCAGTATATATAGATATATGCAGTAGTCAAACTTTCAGAAAATGTTTGTTGTAGTTAGTTGAATAAATAATGTGCATGCAAGGTATGTTTTTGGTCTATCTTCTTTAGTACTTGGCCCCTCCCCCTCTGACTGTGTTCCATTACAATGGATGTAATATAATGGATGGACGTTCTGATCTTCATTGTCTGCTGGATAATTGCTACAGTTGGTACAATGACTCTCAGATCTAATAATAGAGTCATCCCAATAGGCATACTTTGATGGGCACACCTTTCTGGAACTGGAGGACACTGTGTACATGTAGCTAATAGTGTGGTAGTTTACCTCAAATTTGCTTGATAGAAATCATATAACATAGTTAATCCTAGTCCAACTGAGCAAAGAGAGGAATATTGAAACGAATGATAGACAGAATTTTGATTTCATAGTCATTTCTCACATTAGACTTTTCCAGTTATGTGGCTAAACCATGCACAGAATGTGATCACTATCATGGCTATTGTTTACTCTGGGTGATTACGTGCGGAACAACAAATTGCCTGTTTGTATAGCACATGGCATGGCTATGTCAACCTCCCTCGCCATCAAAACACTGCTGTGCTATCATACAGTCAATAACACACGAAGACAATTTAACTATTAGTTGATAGTGTGAATGTACTTGTACATGTAATGTGCACTGGTTACCGTTTGTAAATGATAAATGTACGCTATACTTGGACACATCTTGTTTTTGTCTGTCTTCTTTCACTTGTCCCCTCCCCTCTGACTGCTTCATAGAGGTGTGTGTCAGTGGTCTGTTTGACTGCAGTGGCTTCATGACAAGGGTTGCCCTCCATTTCATACTTTGGAGTACTGTTATCAGTACTTGTATCTCTGGCCTGTCTATTCTTAAACATCCACAGCAGTACAACACTGAGTAGCCCTGTAAACAGGACTGTCAATATGCTCACCAGAACCCACGCAACAACTTCACTCAGAGCCACTGGTAGTTTGGTGCTTGACTTTATTTGTATACTTTGTCTTTCTTCTGTTGTTTCTTCAGTGTTGCTTTCTTAAAGTGGCAATGTAGCTTTGTTGAATTAGATTAATTAACAACAAGTGGGCCCTCTTACCGAATGCCGCAGTTGAATTTGTTTTACTGGTATGATCTGCTATCAAGGTGATAATTATTAGTAGCATTGATGAACAGTTGGTTAAATAATGGAAACTTACTGTCTCCTGTAGAAGAAGCTTCTGGTGTAATAGACATTGTAGTGCTCACAGAAACTGTACATTTAGCTGTCTCAAGTCATGTAGGGAGTGCAGAATATAGTAATGCACTTATGGATACTTACTTGTACTTTCACAAGTGAAGAACTCCACTTCACTCACTGCAAACTGTAAACTTGTACATCGGAAATTGTCATTGTAGTAGTGCAATGTGATAGTAGTCAAGGAGACTCTTGTGGGGAATATGAACAGCAGTCTCCCATCCCTGTCAACACTCCACCTATAACAATCAGTGGTCTGATATTTTTCTTGTCCAACGTCTGAGTCTGTCAATTTAAGTTGGGTACCATTACTGTGGGTATATTGTTCTGTGTACACCCAATCCTGAAGACCACTTTGATAACTCCTACAGTTGGCACTGACACTCTCAGTTCTGGAGACAGAGTCATCCTGATAGGCATATTCTGATAGGTGCATCTGACATGAACTGGAGGATACTTTGGAGTAGTGGGATTGTTAATTTTAATGGATTTCATTTCATTAGCTGATAGAAATCATGTAACATACTTATCCTAGTCCGGCTGAGCAGAGTGAAGAATATTGTAGCAAGTGCTAGACAGAGCAGCGACTTCATAGTCGCACCTTACCATAAACTGTTCCAATTGTGCACAATTCTTAGCTAAAGCTAGTGCGATCACTATCATGGCTATTGTTTACCCTGGGTGATTGAAGAATAACAATTTGCTTGTTTATGTATACGTAGCACGTGGCTGTGTCAACCTAGCTCCCTTGCCATCAAAGAGCTCCAAATATACATGCACACACATATAGAATACTTACTATTGCAAACTTGTAGAATTCTACTTCACTCACTGAAAATAAAGAACTGCTACTAAACTTGTACATCAACACTCTCTTTGTGTTGAAGTTGACATCGATGCTGACATTTCTGTGACCTACAGTACTGCCTCTCCACCTGATGGGACTGCAGCAACATCTACATATCGATAACATGTAGTTAGTGCATCCCAGACATCAAAGTCATCTGGTACAGCATAGAAAGTCAGTCTGGGAAGCCCTCGGAAATTGTCACTGTAGTAGTGCAGTGTGATAGTAGTCTCTGTCTATCTCTAAGGAGACTCTTGTGGGGAATATGAATAATAGTTCTCCATCCCTGGTGATACTCCAACAATAATAGTCCTCAGTCTGATAGTATTCTTGTCCATGGAAAGAATCAGTTTGTTTGAGTTGTGTTCCATCGCAATGGACATAGTTTCTTACAAAGGTACCCTCCCCATAGTCACTTGGATAGTTCCTACATTTAGCACTAGGGCTCTCAGTTCTATTGATGTAGTCATCTCGATAGGCATACTATCAGACTGATGAGCACACCTGACATGAACTGGAGGATGCTGTAGAGTGGTGGGATGTTTGCTCAGGTTTGATCTTACTTATACATGTAACATACTTTTCCTAGTCCTGCAGAGTATTGTAAGGATTGCTATAAAAAGTGCTAGACAGAATGGCCCAAATTCATCCGTCTGCATCAATCACATCAGTGAATACTGTTTTAGAGTACTTTTTAATTTTGTGATTATTCTCATGGCTACTGCTAACTTTGGGTGATTACTTATGCCTGCTGTTTGTGTACGTGGCTATGTCCTCCTCCCTCAGCCTCAAACATTAACATTATCATGTTGTCAATTTTACATAGCTAATATTTGTATACTGATATAAGATTTGCTCAGTCTTAACTACTCCACAGTGCCTGCATTTATCCTCTACAAACAACTCATCTAAAATAATGTTTGATATATTTAAATAAACCTGTATGCACACATGTTTGTTCCTTTCACTTGTCCCTTCCCCCTCTGACTGCTTCATAGAGGTGTGTACATGTGTCAGTGGTCTGTTTGACTGCAGTGGCTTCATAACAAGGGTTGCCCTCCATTTCATACTTTGGAGTACTGTTGTCAGTACTTGTATCTCTGGCCTGTCTCTTCTTAAACATCCACAGCAGTACAACACTGAGTAGCCCTGTAAATAGGACTGTCAATGTGCTCATCAGAACCCAAGCAGCAACTTCACTCAGAGATACTGATAATTTAGTGTTTGACTCCATTGGTGTAATGTGTCTTTCCTCTGTTGTTTTGTCAGTGGTGCTGTCTTGAAGTGACAATGTAGCTGTATTGAATTATTAAGCTTACATACAAGTGGGCCTGAAATATTATTCGCCTACCAAATGCTGTTGATGTGCTGGTATTATCAGCTGTAGTGGTGATATCGGTAGTGTTGATAACTACGTATAAAATTATGCATTTTAAGATTGTTACATAATAAGTCTTACTGTCTTTTTGTGGAAGGAACTTCTAGTACGGTTGACATGGTAGTAATCTCAGCAGCTGTTCAATGACATGTTGCAGTCTCAAATCATGTGGTGAGCAGTAATGCACATTGGATGCATATACTTACTTGTAATTTCACATGCTACAAACTCCACTTCACTCAGAGCAAACCTGAAAGAGCTACTAAATTTATACATTAGTAGTTTCCTTGCATTGAAGTTGACATTGATGCTGACACTCCTGCGACCTGCTGGCTCTCCATCTGGTGGGACTGAAGCAACATCTACATGTGGATAACTTGTAGTTGGTGTATTCCAGACATCAAAGTTATCTGGCACAGCATAGAATATCAGTCTGGGAAGGCCTCGGTCACTGTCACTGTAGTAGTGCAGTGTGATGGTAATCAAGGAGACTCTTGTGGGGAATATGAGCAGCAGTTTCCCATCACTCCCAACAGGCCAACAATAATAATCAGTGCTCCTGTATTGCTCTTGTCCAAGGTCAGAGTCAGCCAGTTGAAGGTGGCTGCCATTGCAGTGAATATATTGCTGTGAATAAAAGTAGCGACCTCTTGGATAATTCTGACAGTTGGCACTTCGACTCTCAGCTCTGTTAACAGAGTCATCCCGATAGGCATACTCTGACGGGTACACCTGACAAGAAGTAGAAGATGCTATGACATTGCAGTAATGGAAATTTAAAGTTTGATGCTTGATCTGATTGATGCAGATAGCGTACTAAGTCTTGCCCTTATCCAACTGAGTAGACTGGAGAGTATCATACACGTACAAAGCAATTGATAGAAAAGTGACTTCATCCTTGGTCCTCAATCAGTGCAAACAGTTTTCAAGAATACTCTTCTATTCTGTAATTATTGCTTTCATGTGTGTAGCTATTGTTTACTCTGGGTGATTACAGAATAACAACTGCCAGTTTATTTGTCTCTACCTTCCACCCTTAAAAAAACATTGCTGGACTATCATGCTTTCAATATTACAAATGTTGATACTGCTAAGCTGAGGCTCTGAGTCACCCCACAATCTTTTAAAGCATACACAATGGTAAAATAATTAATGTCATAATTATTATTGTATTTTTAGTCCGTCTTCCTTCACTTGGCCCCTCCCCCTTTGACTGCTTCATAGAGGTGTGTGTCAGTGGTCTGTTTGACTGCAGTGGCATCATAACAAGGGTTGCCCTCCATTTCATACTTTGGAGTACTGTTGTCAGTATACTTGTATCTCTGGCCTGTCTCTTCTTAAACATCCACAGCAGTACAACACCAAGTAGCCCTGTAAACAGGACTGTCAACATGATCACCAGAAACCACGCTATTATTTCTGTGAGAGATACTGATGAGTCACATGTACATTTAGCTGTTGAAAATGTTATTGGACTTTCCTTCATCACTGAAGTTGTTGCTTCAGTGTCTTTGTCTTGAGTTGTGGGGTCTGTTACAGTAATGAATTAGTATAACAATGATTAGCTTTCCTACATATTTAACTGCTTACTTGGTGATGTGTGTGTCTGTGTAGTGCTGAGTACATTTCCTAAACATAATGGTTGAGTTGACAGTTAATATGCCATTAGATTGATCTTAAAACAGCAAGCATACTTTTTGTGGTAAACATAAGAGCGACAGAATCTGTAGTTACTGTATTGCTGTCTATGTTGATGGCTAGTCTCAAGACATACCTGCAAATATACATATAGAATTAATGTATATATACTTACTAGTGCAAATAAAGAACTCCACTTCACTCACTGAAAATATAAAAACTGCTACTAAACTTGTACATCAGCACTCTCTTAGTGTTGAAGTTGACATTGATGCTGACATTCCTGCGACCTGCTTGCTCTCCACTTGGTGATACTTCAGCAATATTATATGTGTAGGAAATTTCTAGTTGGTGCATCCCAGATATCAGAATTGTCTGATACAGTATAGAATCTCAGTCCGTGAAATCCTCGGATGCTATCACTGTAGTAGTGCAGTGTGATGGTAATCAAGGAGATCCTTGTGGGGAATATGAACAGTAGTTGCTCATCACTCCCAGTAGGCCATTGATAATAGTCAGTGAATTGATATTGCTCTTGTCCAAGGTCTGAGTCTGTCAATCTAAGTTGGGTACCATCACAGTGGGTATATTGTTCTGTAAACACTCCTGCCTCTAGACCACTTTGATACCTCAGGGACGAGGCTAGTACATCAGCACTTTCTTTGTGCTAAAGTTGGTATTAAAGCTGATACTCCTGCGACCTGCCGGCTCTCCACCTGGTGGGACTGAAACAACATCTACATGAGGGTACCCTGTAGTTGGGTAATTCCAGATATGATCAAAGAAGTCTTGTACAGCATAGAATCTCAATCTGGGGAGGCCTTGGAAGTTGTCACTGTAGTAGTGCAGTGTAATGGTAGTCAAGGATACACTTGTGGCGAATATAAACAATAGTTTTCCATCTCTGCAGGCATATCACACATAATAGTCCCTTATTCTATACAGTTCTTGTTCAAAGGTGGAATCAGCCAGCTTGAGTTGTGTTCCATAACAATGGATGAAGTCTTCAGGATGGTCACCTGATTGAAGGTTATTGAAGGTGGATAGTTCCTACAGTTGGCACTGGATGACTCAAATCAGGTTACTGACAGAGACCTCCACCGGATAGGCATACTCTAATGGATGCACCTGACATGAAGCAGAGAATACTGTGGAGTGTATACATGTAGAGGGATTAGTTAAGTTAAGTTTGCTTGATCTCGCTAATAGAAATCGTGTAGCATACTTGTCTTAGTGGAGCTGAGCAGAGTGAAGAACATTGTAGCACAAGTAGGACAGAATAGTGACTTCATTGTCACATCACACCATAGACTGTTCCAGTAAGTGAGCTACATATGCATGGAATTTGTAGCTATAAATCATGCATAGAGTGTGATCATTTTCATAGTTATTGTATACTCTGGGTGATTAAATTACCACCCTGTGTAGCGTATGATTGTGTCAACCTCTCTCACCATCAAAAACACTGCTATGCTATCATAGTGTCAATCAATGATACACGAGGGATAAATGTAACTATTAGTTAATGCTATAAATGTAGCAACGTAAGCACTAGTCACTGTTTGTATAATGTATATTTGCACACATCATGCATGTTCTTTTTATTTGTGTGCTCCCCCTCTGACTGCTTCATAGAGGTGTGTGTCAGTGGTCTGTTTGACTGCAGTTGCTTCATAACAAGGGTTGCCCTCCATTTCATACTGTCGAGTACTGTTATCTGTACTTGTATCTCTGGTCTGTCTCTTCTTAAACATCCACAGTGGTACAACACTGAGTAGCCCTGTGAACAGGACTGTCAATATGATCACCAGAAACCATGCAACAACTTCACTGGCAGATACTGATGAAGCACATGTAGATATTTCACTTATTCTTGACATTATAATTTCTCTTGTTGCTGACGTTTGAGTTGTAACTTCGGTGTGTCTGTCTTCAATTCTTGAAACTGTGATGGATTAGAATAATGATTAGCAATCTTCCATTTTAAGTGGCTTGCCTGGCAATGTTTTTGATGCTGTACTACTGCCTGTCAGGGTGAGGTAGACAATTTTAAAATGTTTTGTGAATACCATACTTCTAAAAATTTGGCACAAAAATATTTATTATTCTGGAGCCTTACTCAATATTAAATAGTGGTTTCATGCCCAGACCCCACAAATAGTTATTCGCCTTTCTATCTGTGATGACCTTTGTCAGAAATTAGGAACTATTTTCCATATTCTTATTGGAGGTGCCGAATTTTTAGAACTATATAGCTAGAGTAGCTAGCATAGTATACTTATTGTGAGGACAATAGTTGTTGTTGTTCCTACAGTAGAACTTGTGGTAGTGCCTGTGTTAATGGTGCATGGCTATAGTCTCAAGGCGTTGAATGATCATACATGCATGCAAGGTAACTTACTGGTACAGTGAAAGAATTCTACCTCACTCATTGAAAAATAGTAGCTGCTGCTAAATTTGTACATTAATACTTTCATAGTGTTGAATGTGATGTCAATACTGATGCTTCTTTGACCTACTGGCTCTCCACCTGGTGAGACTGCAGCAATATCTACAAGTGGATAATTTGTAATCGGGATATCCCAGACATCAATGTCGTCTGGTACAGCATAGAATCTCAGTCTGGGAAGGCCTTGGTCACTATCACTGTAGTAGTGCAGTGTGATGGTAGTCAAGGAGACTGTTGTGGGGAATATGAACAGCAGTTGTCCATCCCTTCCGGCAGTCCAGTGATAATAGTCAGTGTACTGGTATTGCTCTTGTCCAAGATCAGTGTCAGTTAATTTTCGTTGGGTACCATCACAGTGAGTGTATTGCCGTGTGAACACTCCTGCCTGAAGACCACTTGGATACCTCCTACAGTTGGCACTGGCACTCTCAGCTCTACTGGCAGAGTCATCACGAAAAGCATACTCTGAAGGGTACACCTGACAAGATACAGAGGATACTGTGGATAGTGACATTGTTTGAATTATGATCGCATCAACAACAATTTTGACATGCATACCTTTTCTTAAAGTTATCCAACTAGTGATAACTATCACAAGAAGTATTTGAAAAATCTGCATCTTCATCATTGGCTGGACTGCTTGTTTGAATTTGTAGATTACTGAAGTGATGACTATACGGAATGGTGCATTTATTTATGCAAACACTTCTAGTTTGTTCAAGTTTTGTTGCACTGTTTATGCTACAAAATCAGCGTGCATTACTTGCTATGCTAATATTAGCTTTATTAGCCTCGGTGCATGCGTGAGGGTACGTTACAGCACTTTCTGAGTGATCCTCGTGATTCTTGATTATGAAGTCACCTCTCACTCGTGTCCTGCTACTCAAAGATAAAGGGACTCTTCTCCTGGCATTGAGCAGCTCTGCTCAGCTCCACTAAGACAAGTGTGGCAGTGAGCATTTTATGTATTGTGTTTGTGTGTGTGTGTGTGTGTGTGTGCGCATGTGTTTGTACTTGCTATGCCCAATGGGTCACGCAATCAATGAATCTTGAGCCTTGTGTCGACCAGTAATCATTCTGTGAGTGTGTGTTTGTGTGTGTGTGTGTGTGTGTGTATGTGTGTTTATTACCGCACTAGCAGCTACACAGTGTAATAGTTATTAACCAACTCCCGAGGTTTGTAGCTATGCCATATAGAAGCACAAATCCCGAGGGCAAAGCCCGAGGGAAGAGTACATCTATATTGCATACAAAGCGAGGGATTGGTTTAGCCTCGTCCCCAGGCTCCCCGATCTTTTCAACGTTGCAGCTATTATGACAACTTCTACTTTTAATAGTAGAGAGTTTATTATGAATATTAAGGGACTCTCAAACTAATTCGTAAAGAGCAAGATTCATTTCTGCAAATTATGCATTGCCAAGTCAAGTGCTGGTTGCATAATCTTTTACCGTACTATAAAACGTAATGCATGAAATGCTATAATGTATGTAAATAAAAATTGCATAAACTTCTTAAGAGGCCTATTATAGCTTTTGCAGTATCAACTTTCTACCCTTGTTTATACTCATGGAAACAAACAATAACAAATTAGAAGTTAGACAAACACGTATGCATGCACAATTTTGTGCATATGTGAGGTCATACGCATATGTAACACAGTATAGACCCATTTTGTATGCTTCAACTACATAACATGGATTCATATATTGCCAAACTATCAACTCCCACATAGTAAATGGCTATACAAATAATAAAACCAATGAAAATACACTACTTCTTATAATGGTAGCATTGGAGCAAAGTACTTAGAAAAGTACTAGTTAAAAGATGATGCTCCATCTAATACTTCTAATTGCCATCCTTGAATTTAGTTGGACAAGGAAAGGTATACAGTTAGCGATATCAAGCATATTATGTTAAAATAATTCTACTGCTTCTATATCACAGTATCTTCTGCTTCATGTCAAGTGAAGCCATTGGAGTATGCCTATCGTGATGACTGTATAAGCAGAGCTGAGACGAGTACTGTCTGTATGAGGTATCCACCATTCGATGGTGGTATGGGTATCGTATACATTTACTGTAATGGTGAGCAACTTAAGCTGAGTGATGGTGATGCTGGACCCAAGTTGGAGTACAGATCCGATTCTCATTATGCATGGATTGTTAATAAGGGTGGTCAATTACTGTTCATATTCTCCACAAGAATCTCCTTGACTACCATCACACTGCACTACTACAGTGACAGTGTCAGAGGCCTTCCCAGACTGAGATTCTATGCTGTACCAGATAACTTTGATATCTGGAATGCACCAGCTTTAAGCTGTCCACGTGTAGATGTTGCTTCAGTGTCACCAGATGGAGAGCCAGCAGGTCGCAGGAATGTCAGCATCAATGTTAACTTCAACACAAAGAAGGTGCTGATGTACAAGTATAGAAGCAATTTTGTGTTTGCAGTGAGTGAAGTGGAGTTCTTCATTTGTGAAAGTACAAGTAAGTATCCATAAGTGCACTACTATATTCTGCACTCCCTATATGACTTGAGACAGTTAAATGTACAGCTTCTGTGAGCACTACAATGTCTACTACACCAGAAGCTTCTTCTACAGGAGACAGTAAGTTTCCATTATATGATCACTTTAACTAACTGTTCATCAATGCTCTCCTTGATAGCAGATCATGCCAGTAGAACAAATTCAAGTACGGCATTCGGTAAGAGGGCCCACTTGTTTGTTAATAATAGTCTAATTAAACAAAGCTACATTGCCACTTTAAGAAAGCAACACTGAAGAAACAACAGAAGAAAGACAAATTACACAAATAAAGTCAAACACCAAACTACCAGTGGCTCTGAGTGAAGCTGTTGCGTGGGTTCTGGTGAGCATATTGACAGTCCTGTTTACAGGGCTACTCAGTGTTGTACTGCTGTGGATGTTTAAGAAGAGACAGGCCAGAGATACAAGTACTGACAACAGTATTCCAAAGTATGAAATGGAGGGCAACCCTTGTTATGAAGCCACTGCAGTCAAACAGACCACTGACACACACTTCTATGAAGCAGTCAGAGGGGGAGGGAGAAAATGAAGGAAGAAAGACAAAAACGTCGGACGTGTGCATGTACATTTATACAGCATACATGGAATTTTAAATGTTGGGATTTTAGGGTAAGCCTCATGCAGTGTATCTAATAGAAATTTGTGTTTTCATAATACCGTAATTCGCGAAATTTTCGTTGTTAAAAAATTTTCGTTCCACCCAAAACGATGAAAATTTCCTACACGAATATTATTTACCAATAGTATTATACGTAGCGAATATATGGCACACACGTGAAATATACGAAAATATTGTTACACGAAAATTTCTAGCACAAAATATTTGCGAACGAAAATAATGCCCTATCAAGTATACCTCAGCAACCTTGCTGATCTATCTGAGTACTGTTGCTCACTTCCCATATTCAGTATTTTCAGCCGCAAAGATTAAAGACAAAAGAATTAAGCATAAAAAGCAACTAAAAATTGAAGAAGATGGTAGGGTCAAAAAGTACACAAACATGAGTAGTAGGGATGATATCAGACAAAGTGCTTGTTTTCTGCAACGGTGTTTTTATGAAGAACCATGTAGAGATGCACCTTGTCTGTTATTACCCCTTCTACTCTTGTATGTGTACTTTTTTTCCATCCCTACTTGGCTTCTCCAATTTTTTATACTTGTACAAGTTTATCAGTATTAGCTTTGTAACATGATATAGAGTAATGTTTAGGCTGAGGGAGGTAGACACTGCCACATTCACAAACAAGCATACTCACCCAAGTAAACAAACAGTAGCCACGAGAATAATAAAAGCACTCTGAGAACACTATTTAGTGATTGATGTAGAAGGATGAAGTCGCTGTTCTGTCAAACACTTTCTACAGTACTCCTTATCATACTTGATGGGACTAGGAAAAGTATGTTACATGAATAATATCTAGCTAATTGAGCAAAACTA
Source organism: Stappiaceae bacterium (assembly GCA_964291365.2). Lineage (GTDB taxonomy): Bacteria > Pseudomonadota > Alphaproteobacteria > Rhizobiales > Stappiaceae > JBDWFY01. The sequence continues at coordinate 142,125 of OZ220035.1, read as the reverse complement.
TCCCACCACCTTGCAGTATCCTACACTTCACGTCAGGTGTACCCATCAGAGTATGCGTATAATTTTACCTCTGTTGATATAGCAGAGAATACCAGTGCCAACTGTAGGAGGTATCCAAAACTCTTCTGCAGGCAGGAGTACCTACCAGACTTCACTCACTGTGATGGTAGCCATCTTACACTTGTTGACTCTGACCTTGGACCAGAGCAATACTTGGCCAGTGATCATTATGCTGGGAGTGATGCATGAGCAAGTGTTGTTCATATTTCCCACAGCAGTCTCCTTGACTACCATCATATTGCACTACTACAGTAACAGTGAGGGGACAAATGAAAAAGATAGACTAAAAACATGATGTGTGCAAGTATGTTAAATTTATTATATTTTTTTTTCCAATTAGTGATTAATACATATTCATACCATCAACTAAATTGTCTTTGTGTGATAATTATTGACTATATAATAGCTGAGCTGACGAAAAGTTGACACAGCCATGTGCTATATAAATAGGTTGTTTGTTGTTCCGCATGTAATTACCCAGAGTAAACAACAGTCATGATAATGATCATATTCTGTGCATGGTTTAACTAAGTACTCCGCACAACTGGAAAAGTCTAATGTGAGGAACAATTATGAAATCGATATTCTATCTAGCATTTGCTTCAACATACCTTGCTTTGCTCAGTTGGACTAGGATAGGTATGTTATAATAGTATGATTATGGTTATGGTTGGTTGGTTATGGTTATAACGTTATGATTTCTATCAGTGAGATCAGGCAAATTTAACTAATCCCTCTCAGTGACTCTACAGTATCCTCCACTTCATGTCAGGTGTGCCCATCAGAGTATGCCTATCATGGTGACTCTGTCAGTAGATCTGAGAGTGCCAGTGCCAACTGTAGGAGGTATCCACCTGGTTCTAACAATCCAGAACACTTTATCCATTGTAATGGGACACAACTCAAACTTGCTGGTTCCAACTTTGGACAAGAACCATACAGTAGCAGTGAGTATTACTGGTGGTCTACTGGCAGTGATGGGCAACTGCTGTTCATATTCCCTACAAGAGTCTCCTTGACTACCATCATACTGCACTGCTACAGTGACAATATCCGAGACCTTTCCAGACTGATATTGTACGTTGCACCAGATAATTTTAATATCTGGGATGTACTAACTTCAGGCACCCCATATGTAGAAGTTGCTTCAGTCCCACCAGATGGAGAGCCAGTAGGTCGCAGAAATGTTGGCATTGATGTTTACTTCAATGCAAGGAAACTATAATAATCATACAAATTTGGTAGTGTTTTTCAGTTTGCTGTGAGTGAAGTGGAGTTTGTAGTGTGTGAAACTACAAGTATATGTACCCAATTGATGCAAATTAAGGCCCACCATACCGTCTGATTTGAGATTGCTACATGTACATTGCGTACATGTCAACCACACTAGAAGTTCCTTCGACAAAAGACAGTAGCTAAGTCTTATTATGTAACAATCTTAAAATGCATAATTATATAATTATCAATACCACTGACATCACCACTATAGCTGATCATACCAGCACATTTGGTAAGCAAATAATACTTCAGGCCCACTTGTAAATATTCAAAACAGCTTCAGTGTCACTTCAAGACAGCACCACTGATGAAACAATAGAGGAACAACACATTACACCAACAGAGTCAAACACTAAACTATCAGTATCTCTGAGTGAAGTTGTTGCGTGGTTTCTGGTGAGCACATTGACAACGGTCCTGTTCAAGTTACAGGGCTACTCAGTGTTGCACTGCTGTGGATGTTTAAGAAGAGACAGGCCAGAGATACAAGTACTGACAACAGTACTCCAAAGTATGAAATGGAGGGCAACCCTTGTTATGAAGCCACTGCATTCAAACAGACCACTGACACACATCTCTATGAAGCAGTCAGAGGGGGAGGGGCCAAGTGAAAGGGAACAAATGTGTGCATATAGGTTTACTATGATCAAAACAATGCCATTATTAAATATTAGACGAGTTGTTGTTTGTAGAGGATAAATGCAGGCACTGTGGAGTAGTTAAGACTGAGCAAATCTCGTGTCAGTAGCTACATATTAGTTGTGTAAAATTAACAACAACATGATATTATATAATAGATATCGCATGGTTATGGATTTTAAAGCCCGCGACCCCGAGGGCGTAGCCCGAGGGGGAGGGGCTTTATAATCCATAATGCAAGTACCTACCATGCGACATCTGATATAATTATATCCTGACTGATTGGTCCGTCTGAGTGGTTGCCAAGGAGACGAGGAATGTAAACGAAACGCTCATTCAACTGTGACAGTGACAAAGAACTATCTACTGAACTCGCTGACTTCGACTGTGGACTCAGCCGGTTAGTAGTTGAATGTGAGTAGCTTTAGCTACATCATACTACATAGCCAAGGCTAGCTACGAGTGTTTAGAACACCAGTATCAGCGACCGAGACTCTTCAGCGTCGGTTCAGCTTCTCTTTCAAACGTTGGTTTCCTCTGAATGGCGGCCAGGGTACATTTTTCACTTCGCTAGATAGCTAAAGCTATAGTACCGCTACGTAATGTAGCTAGCTAGCTGCACGTGGCTATATCGAACGCGCTAATAGCATCCTGTGTGGTGTCAATTAGCGCGAGTATGCTTCCTGTATCTGTATAAACCAAGTCCGTAGTGTGGTCTGTGGTGATAGTTAGCTGCTGTTTTCATTAGGATAACCTTATTGCTACGTGCAAACTTCACTATTATACCGTTTTTGTTTCAGAGGGATTATAAGTGCCTGGGGGAGGGTAATAATTTTTAGTTATAACACCCCTGTTGCCTAGGATACAAGGGTGAATCAGGATTAATGCCAGTTTGAGGCTGAGGGAGGTGGACATAGCCACGTACACGAACAGCAGGCGTAAGTAATTGCCCAAAGTAAACAGTAGCCATGAGAATGAATTAAAAAGTACTCTAGAACAGTATTCAGTGAACAGATGTGATTGCATGACACAGCGGATGAAGTTGCCATTCTGTCTAGCACTATTTATAGCAATACTTACAATACTCTACTACCATAGTGTCCAGGATAAGCATCTACGGGCCCTTAAATATAACTCACGATTTCCGCCCGCATGTCACTTCCAGCTGGCTTACTAATGTAGATGGGATGAAGGATCTGTGGTGCTCTAGTACAGTTCAGCTGCTATCAACACAGATATGAATGGGGTGAAGGATCTATGGTGCTCTAGTACAGTTCGGCTACTATCAACATAGATACGAATGGAAGGGTCTGTGGTGCTCTAGTACAGTTCGACTGCTATCAACACAGACATGAGTGAATGTTAAAGCCCCATCCATATTAGACTAAGTCTTGAACTATCATGTACCATAGTATCCTGGGCAAACGCCCACACCCGGGTAAGCGCCCATGTACCGAATTTCAAGGGATAAATTAGCAGCTTCCATACAAATAGTTATATCCCAGGTAGCGCCCATGTATAAGTAAAATCAAACCCGAGCAAAACCATATATTCCACCACTCCAAAGCAGCATGAAATGAAATCTACTAAAACTAAACAATCCCACTACTCCAAAGTATCCTCCAGTTCATGTCAGATGCACCTATCAGAATATGCCTATCAGGATGACTCTGTCTCCAGAACTGAGAGTGTCAGTGCCAACTGTAGGAGTTATCAAAGTGGTCTTCGGGATTGGTTGTACACAGAACAATATACCCACAGTAACGATACCCAACTTAAATTGACAGACTCAGACGTTGGACAAGAGCAATATCAGACCACTGGTTATTATCGGTGGAGTAGCTACTGGGAGAGATGAGCAACTGCTGTTCATATTCCGCACAAGAATCTCTTTGACTACCATCATCCTGTAGAAGAAGCTTCTGGTGTAGTTGGCATAGTAGTAATCACAAATGCTGTACATTCAGCAGTCTCAAATCAAAAGAGTGCAGAATATGTAATACACAGGTAGATACTTACATTAGTCTAGCGAGCTAAACCCTCTCTTACCATTTAGTGGACGTGGTTCTTAAAACGCGAGAGGGTCTAGCACTATTTGCGTAATGAGTTTTGAACTGACCAATGAGCTTGCGTTGGCTGAATTCCAGCCAGTAATTTGCATACACAACTTCCTCGTTTTGAACATGACCACAACACCACGAGCATAGTAACAGATGCACATGTGGTTTAGCCTCGTTTTGAACATGACCACAACACCTGATTCCAAATGAGAATACTGCGGCAGGCCTGAGCTCTACCCCACCCCCTTCATCATCAGAAAACGAGGATTGACTCCAAGAAGGAGTCCCAGAGAGCTGCAACAGCTCTTCAACCTCTTTCTCTCCTTCTCATTCAAATTCTTTTCTCTTTCATACTTCCAAGGCTCCCTATTTAAAAACTCTATATTTTAATGCTAGAAGTATTCTTCCAAAGATGGATGAGCTCCTTGCCCTTGTGGAAGCCAATAATCCAGACCTCATTTGTATTACTGAAACATGGTTGAATGCAGATATTGCCAATACAGAGATTGCTATTTCAGGCTACATTTCCTGCAGACGTGACAGAGACAGACATGGTGGAGGTGTTATGCTGTACATTCGGAACACCTTTCAATTTACACAACTACCTAATCCCCAGAGGGCTTGGAGCTTCTTCCGATTATACTCCAACACAATGTCATACCAGTCAGATTTGTATTTCTATTTTTTATCGACCTCCCAGCTCCAGCCCTGATCTACTGGATGATATCTGTACCTATTTCGATTCCATTGACAGTGCTCAGTTTACAAACCTTGTAATTGTAGGTGATTTCAATGTAGACATGTCAACCTGCTCACATCCCTTGTTCCAAAAAGTCAACAACATAATGGATACATACTGTTTATCACAAATGGTTACACAATTCACTCATGTCCATCACAACGGCACCAAAAGCATCATTGACTTATTATTCGTGTCTGACCCACAACTCATCAGGAGCAGTTTTACTATACCTCCGTTGTCTAACTTGAACCACTGTGGCTTAAACATTGAATTAAACTTGAAAACTATTCCAAAGGCCTCCAAAAGACGTACTGTCTGGAGATATTGTCACGCTGACTGGGAAAAGGCACACACACTAATTGAGGGCACCAACTGGGATTCGTTGCTAGATCCTGAGGATATAAATACCAGCTGGAAGAACTGGAGTGCCAAGTTCTTGGAAATAATGCAATCCTCAATTCCTACCACAACTCTTCCTCCAAGGAGAAATCGTCCCTGGTTAACCAAGAAGTTGGTGCAAGCAATCAGGAGGAGAAATGCCCTGTTCAAGGGAGCTAAAGCTACCAATGACTTCACTAAGTACAGGCGGTACAGGAACAAGATAGGGAACTATTTGAGGAGTGCTAAGCAGGCCTACTTCGGAAAACTTAATCCACGGAAGCCTAAAGAATTCTGGAAAGCCTGTAAGTTATTAAGCAAAACATCTTCTTCCATTCCTGTTCTTACCAATAATAACTCTACAGCCTACACTAATGTTGACAAGGCAGAGCTTCTCAACTCATTTTTTGTCTCATGTTTCAATAAATTGCATACGCCCTTGGGTGAATCTGACTACAAGTTGATTACTTGCACCGAGAACATTCCTGAAAAGCTGCTCTGTGATGAAGATTTTGTGCTCAAGCTCTTGGCTTCACTGAACTCAAATAAAGCTACTGGTCCTGACAAGATTTCTGCAATAATGCTGAAGTAGACTGCCACTAGCATCGCTCCATCTGTGACCTCTCTATTTAATCAATCGCTCAAGGATGGTCATGTCCCACTTGAATGGAAATTATCCCATGTGGTTCCCATTCCCAAACAGTCTCCAGCTAATTCTCCTGATCATTACAGGCCAGTATCTCTGCTCAGCATCCTCAGTAAAGTCTTTGAACGCCATGTGTATAATGTAATTGCTGATCACCTTGATGAGACCCACCCCCTATCAGTGGGGATTCAGAGCAGGAAGATCAACTGTAGGTGCACTTCTTGCAACTACTTCTCACTTCTGGAAGCTGGAAAGGAAATCTGTGCCGTTTTTTTATGACTATCGCAAAGCTTTTGACTCTGTGCCACACCATCCACTGCTAAATAAGCTTAAGACACTTGATGTGAGTGGCCATGTACTCCGATGGGTTGCAGATTACCTAACTTCTAGATCTCGGTGCGTGGTTGTTGAGGGTGACCAATCTGGTACAGCAGAAGTTCTTTCTGGAGTACCTCAAGGATCCGTCCTAGGACCTCTTCTTTTTCTCATCTACATTGATGAGATAAGCTCGGTTTCTCTGTCCCCTGAAAGTAGTTGAGTTATCTTCGCAGATGATGTGTGCATAATGCAGGCCAATATCCTCTTGTGGGGACTTCAGATATGTGCAAGACGACATTGAAGTGGTTGAAGAGTGGTCCATTGAAAATTTTCTAAATCTCAATCCATCTAAGTGCAAATATATGCTTATTTCAAGGAAAAGGACTCCAAGCATGCCTGATGAACCTCTTGTACTTGGTGACCTTCCCCATACAAAGGGTGGATGCTTTTAAGTACCTTGGTGTTTTATTATCCCAAGACATGTCATGGTCTTCTCATGTGCGGGCAACTTGCCCAAAGGCAAAAAAGGTTCTTGGACTACTCTATCGGAAATTCTACGGATGTTCTAACACCAATACCCTCATACAGCTCTACATCTCACTAGTTCGTCCACATCTTGAGTATGCCTGTCCAGTTTGGGCTCCTCATATGGCTAAAGATATCCATGCAATTGAGAGTGTGCAAAAATTTGCATGCAGAATGGCCACTTATAACTGGAAGTTAGGCTATCATGAACTACTATCCCTGACTGAACTACCGACACTTGAAAAGAGGAGGCTGGAACATAAGCTAGGGCAACTATTCAAAATAGTTCATAATCTATGTTTTTTTCCTGAAGATATTGTTAAACTTAGGGAGCAAACACCTCTTCTTAGCAACACCCGTTCTCTTCATTCTCTTTATCTCCATCAACCAAGAGCTCATACTAATTCATATTCAAGTTTATTCATTTGTACCACATACATGTTCTTACTGGAATTCCCTTCCATTTGAAACTGTTAATGCACCTTCTTATAATGTTTTTAAACGTAATATACAGAGTTATAATTTCAGATAACTTAATTATTGTAGCACCTTATATTCATTTGCTCATGTTCTTATCTGTCTCGTTATTTATTTATGGGTCCACTTTTATATTAGCAATACTGCTAACTGTGTATCCTATGCGTAAGCATAACCACGAGCATAGTAACACAGATGCACATGTGGTTTAGCAGCTAGCTGCAGAGCTATCTGACTGCAGTGTAGTGTTAATGATATTCATGTCTCTAAACCAATTGCGTGGCTTACTATGGAATGCTGCAGATAGTGCTAGACCCTCTCTCGCGCTTTAAGAACCTCAGCAACAAAATAACCAGCACGGAGAGAGGGTTTAGCTCGCTAGACTAATACTTACATGTACTTATACAAGTGAAGAACTGCACTTCACTGACAGTAAACTGGAAACCGCTAGTATACTTGTGCATCAGCACTTTGCTTGTATTAAAGTTGGCATTGATGGTGACATTCCTTTGACTTGCTGGCTCTCCACCTGGTGGGACTTCAGCAACATCTACATTTAGTAAGTAAAATTAATATTCAAGCTCCACTTTATTAGTTTAGTTTAATAAAGCTATACTGTCACTTCAAGACAACGTTAACAACACTGAAGAAACAACAGAGAAGAGACAAACTACACAAATGAAGTCAAACGCTAATTCATCAGTGTCTCCGAGTGAAGTAGCTGTGTGGGTTCTGGTGATCATATTGACAGTCCTGTTTACAGGGCTACGCAGTGTTGTACTGCTGTGGATGTTTAAGAAGAGACAGGCCAGAGATACAAGTACTGACAACAGTACTCCACAGTATGAAAATTAATAGAGGGCAACCCTTGTTATGAAGCCACTGCTGCCAAATAGACCATTGACACCATACCTCTATGAAGCAGTCAGAGGGAAGAGGGGACAAGTGAAGGTAGACAGACTAAAAACATGGGTAAACATGACATGTGCAAGTACATTACATTTTCTTCCAAACAGTGATTAGTGCATATTACATGTACATTCATACCATCAATTAGTAAATTGTCTTTTGTGTGATAATTATTGACTGTATGGTAGCTGAGTAGTGTTTTGATGGTAAGAGAGGTTGACACAGCCATGTGCTATGTAAAGAGGTAGTTTATTGTTCTTCATGTAATTATCCGGAGTAAATAACAGTCGTGATATTGATCACATTCTGTGCATGGTTTAGCTAAGTACTTCGCACAACTGGAAAAGTCTAATGTGAGGAACAACTATGAAATCGAAGTTCTGTCTAGTGTTTGCTTCAATATTCCTTGCTTTGCTCAGTTGGACTAGGATAAGTATGTTATAATATTATGATTTCTATCAGTGAGATCAAGTAAATTTAACTAATCTACGGTGGCCGACAACTACCATTCAAATCGCACATTTCTCATCCGACCATTTCCAATCCAAACATTTCTAATTCTGCTTTAAATTAATTTGAACATTTCCGATTTGGTTGCCACTGCAGTATCAGGAAACTGGATTCGCTAGCCCCTCCCCCCGCCCCCGACGTAAGCACGAGAAAAAAGCGAGGGAGGAGCTAGGACGAGACTTGTTCCCAGACCCCATGCACCACGCATGTGAGAAAAGGGTCTGGGCCATGGCCATTAGTCTCGAAACCAGACCTCTCCCTCCGCAGCGTTTAGTTCTTTCAGAATAAACAGGCGGAGGGAGGGTCTGGAAGACTGCCTATACCGTTTTGGATCCGGATTATGCACCATTTAGGTGACGTCACGCGTCGGGCCGGCCCACATGATGCCAAGAGCAAGCCAGTTGATATTCATTTGGCCGTTTACGAGAGCTATGGACCTTCTCTACAATCGAATTAGCCTTTGTAAAGTACCTAGAGCTACTAAACTCGTCGAACAAAGTCGATCTGGTCGCTCAATTAACGTTCAAACGCGTGACGTCACTCGCGTTCTGCAACCCGCCAAAATCTTGGCGCACGGATCCAAAACGGTATAGGCAGTCTCCCAGACCCTCCCTCCGCGTGTTTATCCTGAAAGAACTAAACGCTGTGGAGGGAGAGGTCTGGTTTCGAGACTACATGGCCATGGGAACATTGCCATTGGCACCGTACCGATTCTTGACTCCATAAGCCTTTGCATAGATTTGCTTTCAAATTCCCTTTTGAGGGTGTGGCGCAAACTAGCCTTGGCCCCAGGCCCGGACATGGGGACAAGGCTAGGCACATGCTAGCTTTTTCAACGGACTATATATCCATGCGGCTAGCAGGCAAGGGGCCGGGGTGTGATGCAACATTATTCTCGTTAATTGGTGTGACAAGAACTTCCAAAGTGCAATTACATCGGCGGACTGCCAGAATTTTCATCGACGTCATAAGACTGCATTGAACTTGTGCATGTGGGAAAATTTATCCCCGACTCATATCAAGTTCCATGGCAAGCGTTCATCGTGCACCCATGCAGCAGCTGACACGAAGACGGTTATTAATTCAGTTCAATTAAGATAGCAGCCTATAATTAATATTTCCAATTAAAGCATTTCCAATTCTTAGATTGAAAATCTGTAAATTTCCAGTCTCCAAGTTAGGAGCAGGAGCGCATAATGATAATGAGGAAGAGAAAAGGGAAAGGGAAGGAGCGCGAGTCGCCCACGCGAAAGATTAAAATTTCAAAATTTTCTCACGGTAGTCGCGTTTATACTAAATTTAGACCTTGATGACGCAAGTCAACGTATGCACAATGTACTAGCGCTATATATAGCATGCACTATATACAAGTATAATAGCGAACGTTTTTATGATACAGATCGACGGCGAAGATCGTCGAGTAAGTAAGCCCGGCGACACACAGCTAGCGTCGCCGGCAGCCACCAGCTTCTCTTCCATTTCCCATCGCAAAAATAATATTGCTGACCCGGACTACGTAGCTTATGGCCGGTTAGCGCCATGCGCATTGCGCCAATGTCCTCAACTTAGTAACGCGACTACCGTGAGAAAAATTCGAAATTTTTTTAATCTTTTGCGTGGGCGATTCGCGCTCCTTCCCTCTCCCTTCTCTTTATGCGCTCCTGTTAGGAGATATGAAATGTACAAATTATTGATATCTAATTCAAGGATTGGAAATGTTTGAATTGGAAATGCTTGAATTGGAAATGTTGGAATGCAACTAGAAACACGTATTTATTCTGCAGGTATATACTATATCACTAAGTAGAATTTATCATCCTGTGTGGCATCTCAAGTTTAGAAAGATTTCCAATTCAAACAAATTTAGATATTGATAACTGGATATTTAATCTACAATCATACCTCGGCATTTCATCCTTGAACTGATGAATTAACCAGACTGGGCATGCGCGATGAACACTCGAATGACAATAATATTATGCGGGGGTGGGGTGGGGTGGGGATCATTACCCCGCGCGCATGCGCATGGGGTAAATTAAATCGGTCTGTATGTCAGTCATTGTCGTTGTTGTTGGCGCCAGATCTCGAAATCTAGGCATACAACGTATCAGTAGATATCTGTGAAAGACTGGTTTATGTATGCTTCGAATTGCTCAACATGGCTCTACAAAATAATCGTGCATCTTCTGCCCGTGGTTTACCGACAACACCCACTCGATTACGGCCACACCCATTTATATAATTCACGGGCCACACCCTTTGGCTGGTGTGCTACTCACTCGCTCTCGAAAAACTAGCCTTGCCCAACTCTTCCTTAGGCTTAGCTCTTTTCTCCTTTGAAAACGTCGGGAGAACCTGGAGATAGCTATCTAGCTGATGCCGAATATAAATAATTATTTCCGTGGAGTCCCGTGTCCCGATACTGGCGCTCATAACGGAAACGGAAAGCTGAAACGGAAAGCGGAAACGGAAAAGCTGAAATTTGGAAATGGTCGTGACAATTGTTCCAAGAGCTACCTTTTGCGCATGCGCGAACTGTGTACCTATGTTAGAGTCTATCTCAGCATCTATCGGGAGTTAGCCTCGACCTAGGCCTGAGGACGAGGCTATAGTATCAGAGAATGACAGACAGTCCACTCTCAACCTCATAATCACATTCTGCATGCTGCACTATTAAATGATTATTGATTGTTGGAATACCTTATGTAGGTTAACATTTAGCTGCGATTAGTGGCAAATGTTAGCTGCATACAAACATTCATAGCTATTGTCTTGTGTTGCTTGTGTATCAGGGGGGAGGAGGGGAAGGAGGAATGATGCCAGGGCACCTAGAAGAGGCTGCATGCTGGATATGATTTGGCCAGCTAGAATTCTAAGTTAATATCGATGCTGCTGAGAACCTCTCATCTCTGGCAAATGGAAGTGATAGACAGAAGTGTGATAATTGTATATTCAGGGCTGGTGGGTGGATATGGTGCCCACCTTCACTCGTTCTATTTGTGTATAGCACATGGGCTACCGTGCCACCCTCCATACTTCCATATAGCTTATAGCTAATAAGAGTAGATTAGCCTAGCTAAGTAGCCGTCCATTCAGCCACCTCTCTTGTAGAATTTCAGGATCAGTGCCTGGAATTATTGTTAAAGTTAGTTGAACATGAGCTGAAGAGGTAATACTGACTCTGGATCAGCCTTTAAAATTAATAATTACTATTGTGATGATCAATGATGATTCATCATCATTCGAGTCACTGATAATTTTGTATGGTCTTCAGATTAACTGTAGAGAACTACTGTAGCCTCCATGTTTGTGCTGCAGCAAGAGGACCCGAGATCAAGGATGAATGCATGCTGGTACTAGCTGTTACAACTATTATTCCACAATATTATTATTAAGATAGTTAGGCATGTAAGTTAATATGACTCTACTCACACTCACTTCTATACACCTGTGTGCACACTGTCCTGATATAAGCTTATTGAATTTCTGACGACCATTTCCAAATTCCAGCTTCTCCGTTTCCGTTTTCCGTTTCATCCGTTTCCATTTGCCCTGCTATAAACGACCAGTTGACTGGAAATGTTCAAATTGGAAATCTTGAAATTAGAAATGTTTAAATTAGAAATCTGAAGATTAAAAATGGTCGGATGAGAAATGTCTGATTTGAATGGCAGTTGTCGGCCACCGTACAAATCATATGGTGAGTAGTAATGCGCATTGGGTACATATACTTACTTGTAATTACACATACTACAAACTCCACTTCACTCACAGCAAACTGGAAAGTGTTACTAAATTTATGCATTAGTATTTTCCTTGCATTGAAATTGACATTGATACTGACATTCCTGCGACCTGCTGGCTCTCCACCTGCATGGTGGGATTGCAGCAACATCTACATGTGGAGTGTGTGTAGTTGGTGCATCCCAGACATCAAAGTTATCTGGTACAGCATTGAATCCCTGTATGGGAAGGTCTCAGATACTGTCACTGTGTTGCTTATTATTGGTGACCTGCTGGGAGTGATGGGCAACTGCGCATGCTGTTCATATTCTCAACAAGAATCTCCTTGACTACCACCACACTGCACTACTACAGTGACAGTGCTCTGATCCAATATTAGAATCAGTCAGTCTAAGTTGTGTCCCATCACAGTGGATGAAGTGTTCTGAATGCACTCCTCCTTGGAGGTTATGTGGTTGGTAACTCCTACAGTTGGCACTAGGATTCTCGGCTCTGTTGATGGAATTGCGATGATAGACATACTCTGATAGGTACACCTGACATGAAGTAGAAGATGCTACATTGTAATGGAAATTTAAAGCTTGATACTTCATCTGATTGATGCGGCAGATAACATACTTGCCCATATCCAACTGAGTAGACTGGAGAGTATCATACATGTATGAAGTACTTGGTAGGAAAGTGATTTCATCCTTGGTTCCATATGAAAGGAAGGAGCGTACAACTTGCATAGTATACAATAGTAGCTAATATTAGTGTTGTACTAGTTAATCAAAACCAATACTAAAACCCCTCAGTTTTGCCCAATTTATGCCTTAATTATAATTACTAAAACTAGATAAGTGTGCTATGCCTTTCATAATTAAAAAACTAAAACTAGCAAAATTGTGTCAAACCATACCATATACTAAACTAAAAAGAAAATGGCACAAATCAGCTAGTTGACTAAACTAAAACGACCGTTAGTAGACCATTTATCCAATTAGTTTTAATTACTAAAACTAAGTAAAACGATCCACTACTCCTTAATTAAAAACTAAAACTAATTAGATTCAATGAAAAGAACCTTAATTAAAAACAATAACTAATCAGACTTAGCAAAGCCATACTAGTACAACACTAGCTAATATCGAAAAATAAAGTAATGTTGGCAGATTCTCATTCAGGCTAATGCATAGTAGGTATGATAAAATTCCATACTCTAAATGATGCAACTAGTAATGGGAGTAGCAAAAATGACCACAATATGTTATGGTTGGCAAGTTAAAAAAAACTTCCATATATGGAAGTTTTTGAACATTTTGCCAATAACTTGTGGTCACGCTGTGCATGGCACATTGCACTGTCTCTGGTATAGTATAGCACCCACTACAGTCATCTGTAAGTGCAGCTAGGTCTATTTATTAAGGCTAACATGAGATATCTGTGCAATTTACTTTATTTTTTGATAATTTTAGATGTACGCTCCTTCCCTTCATATGCTCCTGGTACTAACAATTTTCATAATACTCTTCTATTCTGTAATTATTGCTCTACAGGGTGTGGTTGTTGTTTACTTGGGGTGATTATACAGAATAACAACATCCAGTTTATTTATCTCGTGGCTTTATCTACCTCCCACCCTTAAACATTGCTGGACTATCATGCTTTCAATAATATTACGAAACTGATATTATGTTGATACTGCTGAGCTTATATAGGCTCACCCCACAATGTTAGCAATAAAAAAAAGAACATACACAATGATATATTAATTATATGCACATATTTTTTTCAGTCTTCCTTTACTTGTCCCTCCCCCTTTGACTGTTTCGTAGAGGTGTGTGTCAGTGGTCTGTTTGATTGCAGTGGCTTCATAACAAGGGTTGCCCTCCATTTCATACTTTGGAGTACTATTGTCAGTAGTTGTATCTCTGGCCTGTCTCTTCTTAAATATCCACAGCAGTACAACACTGAGTAGCCCTGTAAACAGGACTGTCAATATGTGCTCACCAGAACCCATGCTATTATTTCTGTGAGAAATACTGATAAGTCAGATGGTTTTAATTTTCACATAGTTAACTTCCCTCACATGGATAGCAACATACCTAGCAAACCAGCCTATGGGGTTTATATCTCTCAACTGGTTAGAATAGGGCGCATATGTGATAGTTACAAGAGTTTTTTCACTAGACACCACCAACTAACTTGTAGATTAGTTAAACAGGGCTTTTTGTACGACAAACTAGTTACCAGCTTTAAAGGATTTTGTAGCAGGTATCCTGAGATATTTTCCAAGTTTGCAGTTTCTATTAGAAAGCATGTAGAGGATGGAATCTGCCTTCCTACTGTAGCTATCAGGAGTCTGTCAAACAAAGTGAGCAATAGGACTAGATAGAACAAAGGAATAGCTAAATACCTTAGAGTCCATGGGGAGCACTAACTAGAACAACATATAGGAGCCTGATTTCTGGATAGTCTAGACAGAATGGCAACTTGGTTAGAGTCTGACATCATATTACATCATAACACTGATTACCATAGCAACCTAGACTCTATACATATACTGGGGCCTTTAGCCACAACAGCTAGTTTACAACAAGTTCCAGAGCCTAGAAGAAGTAGACTACCTCAGCTTCTGCATGAACACCTGGGATTCGTGAGTTAACCCCTACAAACTTATGTAGTAGCTAGTAATAGTACTTACTGGAGATTCTGTTAATTTCCCTGAATGTGTAAATTATGGTCATGTGTGCATGCTGCCCGTGTCCATGAGCCACTTAGGTGGGTAGGGAGAGTTCCCATGGGACAAAAGAGCTTTTTAACCTACCACCCCTAGTTCTCAAGGCTAGGCACCTAAGTGGCTCTGCCTTTTGCTGGGTTAGGTTTGCCTGAGCAGGCAATGAGATGGATGGTTGCCCCTTAGGTTTGGGATTGGTAGTAGAAGATAAATCTACTGAATTTTCATGTACATTTAGCTGTTGAATTTGTCATTGGTCTTTCCTTCATCACTGGAGTTGTCACTTCGGTGTCTCTGTCTTGAGTTGATGGCACTGTAGTGAATAAGGATAAAATGATTGGCTATCCTTCATAATTATTTAATTGCTTATTTGGCGATGTGTGTGTTTGTGTAGTGCTGAGTGCATTTCCTAAACATACAGTTGCATTGACAATTAATAAGTGATCTTAAAACAACTAGCATACTTTTTGTGGTTAAGACAAGAGTTGTTTGTATCATGGAATCTGTATTAGTACTACCTGTGTTGATGGCTAGTCTCAATACATACATATACATGTAGAATGGAGGTATAGATACTTACTAATGCAAATGAAGAACTCCACTTCACTCACTGCAAACTGGAAACTGCTACTATACTTGCACATCAGCACTCTACTTGTGTTGAAGTTGACATTGATACTAATATTCCTGTGACCTGCTGGCTCTCCACCTGGTGGGACTGCAGCAACATCAGCGTGTGGATAGCTTATAGTTGGTGCATCCCAGACATAAATGTCATCTGGCACAGCATAGAATCTCAGTCTGGGAAGGCCTCTGGCACTGTCACTGTAGTAGTGCAGTGTGATGGAAGTCAAGGAGACTCTTGTGGGGAATATAAACAGCAGTTTCCCACCTCTCCCAGCAGGCAACCAGTAATAAGTATAACCATTGTACTGCTCTGATCCAATATTATAATCAGTCAGTCTAAATCGTGTCCCATCACAATGGATGAAGTCTTCTGAATGCACTCCTCCTGGGCGGTTATATTGTTGGTAACTCCTGCAGTTGGCACTAGATTTCTCTTCTCTGTTGACAGAATTGCGATGATAGGCATACTCTAATGGATACACCTGACAAGAAGTAGAATATGCTACATTGTAATAGAAATTTAAAGTTCGATACTTCATCTGATTGAGGCAGATAACATACTTGCCCTTATCCAACTGAGCTGACTGGAGAGTATCTTAGCTACATGTACAAAGTACGTGGTAGGAAAGTGATTTCATCCTTGGTCCTCAATCAATGCAAATAATACTCTTCTATTCAGTAATTTTTGCTCTCAAGGGTGTGGTTGTTGTTTACTATGGGTGATTATAGAACAATAACAGCCAGTTTATTTGTCTCATGGCTTTATCTACCTCCCATGCACCCTTAAAAAAACATTGCTGGACTATCATGCTTTTAATAGTACAACACTGATAATGTGTTGATACTGCTAAGCTGAGGCTCACCCCTGCAATATCAGCAACTTTTACCAACCAAAAAACATACACAATGGTAAATTAATTATATGCACATGATATTATTCTTTTTTTTTCAGTCTTTCTTCACTTGGCCCCTCCCCCTCTGACTGTTTCATAGAGGTGTGTGTCAGTGGTCTGTTTGACTGCAGTGGCTTCATAACAAGGGTTGCCTTCCATTTCATATTTTGGAGTACTGTTGTCTGTACTTGTATCTCTGGCCTGTCTCTTCTTAAACGTCCACAGCAGTACAACACTGAGTAGCCCTGTAAACAGAACTGTCAATATGCTCACCAGAAACCATGCTATTATTTCTGTGAGAGATACTGATGAGTCATATGTACATTTAGCTGTTGAATCTGTTATTGGTCTTTCCTTCACCATTGGAGTTGTCACTTTGGTATCTCTGTCTTGAGTTGATGGCACTGTAGTGAATTAAGATAAGATAATTAACTATCCTACATAATTATTTAACTGCTTACTTGGCGATGTGTGTGTTTGTGTAGTGCTGAGTGCATTTCCTAAACATACAGTTGCATTGACAATTAACAAGTAAATTGATCTTAAACAGCTAGCATACTCTTTGTGGTGAAGATAAGAGATGTTGTTAGTAGCATGGAATCTGTAGTAGTGCTACCTGTGTTGATGGCTATAAGTCTCAAGATGTACATATACATATAGAATGAAGGTGTGTATGCTTACTAGTACAATTGAAGAACCGTGTCCACTTCACTCACTGAAAGCACTAGTCACTATTTGTGATGTGTTTAGTTAAATAAATGTACTTGCACACGTCACATTTTTAGTTTATCATCCTTCACTTGTTCCCTCCCCCTCTGACTGCTTCATAGAGGTGTGTGTCAGTGGTCTGTTTGACTGCAGTGGCTTCATAACAAGGGTTGCCCTCCATTTCATACTTTGGAGTACTGTTGTCAGTATTTGTATCTCTGGCCTGTCTCATCTTAAACATCCACAGCAGTACAACACTACGTAACCCTGTAAACAGGACTATCAGTATGTTCACCAGATCCTATGCTACAACTTCACTCAGAGATACTGCGGTGATGCATGCACATCTTAGGTAGGAGCTACAGTTGGCACCGGATGGCTCAAATGTACTGACAGAGCCCTCCAGGTAGGCATACTCTGATGGATGCACCTGACATGAAGCAGAGAATGCTGTGGAGTGTATACATGTAGAGAGATTAGTTAACTTAAGTTTGCTTGATCTCGCTAATAGAAATCGTGTAGCATACTTGTTCTAGTGTAGCTGAGCAGAGTGAAGAACATTGTAGCACAAGTTGGACAGAATAGCGACTTCATTGTCACACCACACCATAGACTGTTCCAATAAGTGAGCTACATGGAATGTGTAGCTATAAATCATGCACAGAGTGTGACCATTTTAATGGTTATTGTATACTCTGGGTGATTAAAGAACAACAAAATTAATTACCACTCTGTGTAGTGTATGATTGTGTCAGCCTCTCTCACCATCAAAACACTGCTATGCTATCATAGTGTCAATCAATGATACACAATGTAACCATTAATAGTTAATGCTATAAATGTAGCAATGTAAGCACTAGTCACTGTTTGTATAACGTATATATAAATAGTTAACTGAATGTATATGTATTTACATACGTTATGCATGTTTATTGTCCGTCTTCTTTTTATTTGGCCCCTCCCCCTCTGACTGTTTCATAGAGGTGTGTGTCAGTGGTCTGTTTGACTGCAGTGGTTTCATAACAAGTAACAAGGCAGTGGCGTAGCCAGGGGGGGGGGGGGGGGGGGGGGTGCTCAGGGGGCTCGAGCACCCCCCTCAGCTCTTGGCCTAGTTAACATAGTCCCGGCATAGAACAGCCTCATCCAGCACCCCCTTGGCTACCCTAAACCATCAGCTACTATTAAAAAACAGCTTAGAAGATAACCAGAAACTTATCTTATCCCAAACTTCGGTCGAAAACCTTGACTTTAGCTCGCTAGCTACGTTCAGAATGTGCTCTTGGTGATGATTTGAACTTCGACCTTTCCATTTTGTAAGTGGGTGTGGCCAAAATTTGCGCGTATATCAGCACCCCCTTCCCTAAAATTCTGGCTACGCCCCTGCAAGGGTTGCCCTCCATTTCATACTTTGGAGTGCTGTTGTCAGTACTTGTATCTCTGGCCTGTCTCTTCTTAAACATCCACAGCAGTAGCTACAACACTAAGTAGCCCTGTAAACAGGACCATCAATATGATCACCAGAACCCAAGCTATTATTTCTCTGAGAGATACTGATAAGTCACATGTACATTTAGCTGTTGAATCTGTTATTGGTCTTTCCTTCATCACTGATGTTGTTGCTTCAGTGTCTTCGTCTTGAGTTGATGGCACTGTAGTGAATTAGGATAAAATGATTAGCTATCCTACATAATTATTAGGGTGTCCAACCGAAAATATGAAGGTAAGCAAAATCACTCCGCCGCAGCGTTTTCTAGCAGAACCCACCTAGGCAAGTTACAAAGCACACTATAAATCGGGATAGCTCTCGAAAAAATGTGCGTCAAACGCAATGAAAATGTTGTCGTGTAAACACGAAAAATGGTACGTGACCAAACGCTGGTCTACTATGATGCTAGGAGATTGCGACTTCAGAAGGGGTATCCAAGCTATTTACTCTTGCTCTGTCCATGGATGCATCCAGAAAATAGCTTCTGGTGATGCTTTCACCTTTCTTAGTCGCACAGTGTACACCATTATAACTATTATGGGTTTTGGTCACGTACCATTTTTCGTGTTTACACGACAACACTTTAATTGCGTTTGACGCACATTTTTTTGAGAGCTTTCCCGATTTATAGTGTGATTTATAACTTGCCTAGGTGGGTTCTGCTAGAAAACGCTGCAGCGGAGTGGTTTTGCATACCTTCATATTTTCGGTTGGACACCCTATAATTATTTAACTGCTTAGCGTAAACTCTCGATTAACGGCCGAGGTTTGCGCCTGGCTTCATAACTCCTGTTTGGAACACTTCTAGAAGCCAGCTCAAAGTTCTATATGACGGCCATTTACTCCTTCAAGCTGCTGTGCAGTTAAAAACTCTCTCATACTAACGACTTCTGAGTTATGGTCACTAAAAGGACCCCTAGTCCATCCTCGATTATCGTCCACCAACATCAATCGTCGGCCGCCCATACATTTTTCTATTCACGATTATCGGCTGAACCGTTAAAATGTGTTATAACTATTTATCAGTACAAAATCGCGATTTTTCAGCACCACCACGCTAACAAGCAGGTCAAACTACCCCTTACCAGAAGGTAATGGTCGAATTCTTATGTGCTATTTTGGCATGATGAGTAAATAATCGATTAATTTGACACCTATGAAGCTAGTTAATAACTATTTCGGAGTTCTTTGTCGATCTTTGTGTTGTCCCTGCCTTGTGTTTAGATAGTAAGACCTGAAACAAAGGTAAGTTGATAGTAAATTCGGGGTATTAGCATGAAAGTAGGCCTATACATGCCAAAATGAGCATCGGGTCCTTAGACTTCGAACTTACCTCAGTGTGTTCGCCACTCCAACTCTCTATCGACCAGTTTGGATGTAGAAGTAACTTACCAGTTCATAAAAATAGTCTCAGAAAGCTTTGAAGAGCGATCCTCGTTCCATAAACTGTGGCTATTTTGGCCTCCCTTCGTGGGGTTCCGTATATTTTCCGTAAAAGGAACGTAAACTTCCCGTAAATTGGGTGGCCGATAATCGAGAGTTTACGCCACTAGGCAATGTGTGTTTGTGTAGTGCTGAGTGCATTTCCTAAACATACAGTTGCATTGACAATTGATAAGTAAATTGATCTTAAACAGCTAGCATACTCTTTGTCGTGAAGGTAAGAGATGTTGTTAGTATCATGGTATCTGTAGTAGAGTAAGTCAGCAAAGGTCGGACAACGTGAATAATCGGACAGTGCTCCAGACCAAGGTCGAAGACATCCAGTCACTTCAAGGGTATCAGGGGTTAGTGCGAGCAATCAGTAATTACCACAAGAGCAGAAGAGTCACTCCCCCTCTCAGGGTAGTTTCTAGCCAGCTCTGAATCAGTAGTCCGAATTTCATGGAATATCGGCCAGATTCAACCATACTACGGTCAGCCTCTCTCTCGGAGCGATGTCACCGACTCTCCTCGGACCAATTCCACACAGACATAGGCCCAACCCTCCAGCAGCCAAGTCATGACTTACGAGCCCCGCCCACTCAAACTCGGGAAGTGACGAAGCAATCAATGGGCTACATTATCATCCATATAAACGGACATATGCCTTGTACTTACGTATACATTATTGCAAACGTTTTTAGGTCCAGGTTGTCTCATATATTACAGTCTTCACAGATAAATGAAATTTTGCACTTTTGGCCTCCTTTGCAGTTTAGTCCCCCCCCCCCCCCCCCCCCCCCCCACACACACACACACACCAAATGGCACCATCGGCCACAGAGCTCACATTCCACCCAATTTACAGAGCGTTACCATTTTATACCTATTGTGGTTGTAGCTTTTGCTTTCAGTCTTGCATTCTGAGCTCGAGTCCTACAGCCTCCCTTTTGTTTCTGAGCATAAGAATTATGGATTTCTCAGCATGCAGCCTGAACCTGGCATTTGAAAGGTTTTCTCTTTACCTAAAAACAGATCATTGTAACATTATTAAGTCATGTGGCTTTTGATGTGGCCAGTGGAGTGTACAGTACTGCTATAATTATTTATAAACAAGGCTCTTTAGAACACAAATCCCAAGTTTCCTGCACTTTTTTGATTCATGAAGATGAGTGTAGCTAGCTGGATAATTATGCATACCATTGAGCTATAATATTATACCTATGCAGCTTGCTCAGTAGCTATGAATCAGCATTCGGCACCATGCCCTTATGAATTGTGTCTGTCATTTAATAACCAGATAGTAGCTACACATTGCTTCTTATAGCAGTATAGTCCTAGCTATACTTTTGCCTGGAGAATTTCCATACTGTGGACGTGGTGACTTGACTCATATGCAGCAATTGTAAGAATCAAGTCACTCTTGGATGCTCAGGGCCTGATGTGCATGATTGTGTACAACTATACCAAAGGAAAAAGTTATTAGCTATAGCTATTAATATATTGTGTGACAAAAATTCAACAATATTATGCAAGAATAATGTAATTCATTTTAATTCTTGTCTAGCTAATAAGGGTGAATAACACTCATACATTGGACTAGTGTAATCTATATTGTTATAGCAAATCATTAGGGTGGTGCATCAGTGTAATAAATTATATAGTTATCAGACTGAGTTCTTTTTACGTAATAGAGTGTAGTAGCTATGTAGCTACTACATCCACTGATAGCTGCAGGGCACTTGGGATTTGTGTTCTAAAGAGCTTTGTTTATAAATAAGAAGAAAGAAGAAAACCTTTCAAATGCCACGTTCTGGAGCTGATCAGGCCAGAAAAGTCCATAATTCTTTCTCAGAAGCAAGAGGGAGGTTGCAGGACTCGAGCTCATGTGCAGAGTGCAAGAAAAGCAAAAGCTACAACCATAATACGTATAAAATGGTAACGCTCTGTAAATTGGGTGGAATGTGAGCTCTGTGGCCGACAGTGCCATTTGGTGTGTGTGTGTGTGTGTGGGGGGGGGGGGGGGGGGGGGGGGAGACTAACAGCAAAGGAGGCCAAAAGTGCAAAATTTCATTTTATCTGTGAAGACTGTAATATATGAGACAACCTGGACCTAAAAACGTTTGCAATAATGTATACGTAAGTACAAGGCATATGTCCGTTTATATGGATGATAATGTAGCCCATTGATTGCTTCGTCACTTCCCGAGTTTGAGTGGGCGGGGCTCGTAAGTCATGACTTGGCTGCTGGAGGGTTGGGCCTATGTCTGTGTGGAATTGGTCCGAGGAGAGTCGGTGACATCGCTCCGAGAGAGAGGCTGACCGTAGTATGGTTGAATCTGGCCGATATTCCACGAAATTCGGACTACTGATTCAGAGCTGGCTAGAAACCTACCCTGAGAGGGGGCGTGACTCTTCTGCTCTTGTGGTAATTACTGATTGCTCGCACTAACCCCTGATACCCTTGAAGTGACTGGGTGTCTTCGACCTTGGTCTGGAGCACTGTCCGATTATTCACGTTGTCCGACCTTTGCTGACTTACTCTAGTGCCACCTGTGTTGATGGCTAGTCTCAAGACGTACACATACTTGTAGAATGGAGGTATATAATAATACTTACTAATGCAAGTGAAATACTCCACTTCACTCACTGCAAATAGGAAACTGCTTCTATGCTTGTACATTAGCACTTTGCTTGTGTTGAAGTTAACATTGATGCTGACATTCCTGCAACCTGCTGGTTCTGCACCTGGTGGGACTGCAGCATCATCTACATGTGGAAGGCTTGTAGTTGGTGCATTCCAGACATAAAAGTCATCTGGCACAGCATAGAATCTCAGTTTGGGAAGGCCTCGATCACTGTCACTGTAGTAGTGCAGTGTGATGGTAGTCAAGGAGACTCTTGTGGGGAATATGAACAGCAATTTCCCATCTCTCCCAGCAGGCCACCAGTAATAAGCGTAACTATTGTATTGCTCTGATCCAATATTATAATCAGTCAGTCTAAGTTGTGTCCCATCACAATGGATGAAGTCTTCTGAATGCACTCCTCCTGGGCGGTTATATTGTTGGTAACTCCTGCAGTTGGCACTAGGTTTCTCTTCTCTATTGACAGAATCGCGATGATAGGCATACCCTGATTGGTACATCTGACAAGAAGTAGAATATGCTACATTGTAATAGAAATTTAAAGTTTGATACTTCATCTGATTGATGCAGATGACATACTTGCCCTTATCCAACTGAGCTGACTGGAGAGTATCGTACATGTACAAAGCACTTGGTAGGAAAGTGATGTCATCCTTGGTCCTCAATCAGTGTAAACAGTTTTCAGAATACTCTTCTATTCAGTAATTTTTGCCCTCAAGGTTTTAGTTGTTGTTTACTTTGGATGATTACAGAACAATAATAGCCAGTTTATTTGTCTCGTCGCTTTATCTACCTCCCACCCATTGAAAACATTGCTGAACTATCATGCTTTTAATAGTACGATACTGATAATGTGTTGGTACTACTAAGCTGAGGCTCACCTTGCAATATCAGCAACTTTTATCAATCAAAAGCATACACAATGGTAAATTAATTATATGCACATGATATTGTTATTGTTTTTTTCCAGTCATCCTTCACTTGTCCCCTCCCCCTCTGACTGCTTCATAGACATGTGTGTCAGTGGTCTGTTTGACTGCAGTGGCTTCATAACAAGGGTTGCCCTCCATTTCATACTGTGGAGTACTGTTGTCGGTACTTGTATCTCTGGTCTGTCTCTTCTTAAACGTCCACAGCAGTACAACACTGAGTAGCCCTATAGACAGGATTGTCAATATGCTCACCAGAACCCATGCTATTATTTCTGTGAGAGATACTGATAAGTCACATGTACATTTATCTGTTGAATCTGTTAGTGACCTCTTCTTTATCACTGGAGTTGTCACTTTGGTGTCTCTAGTATCTTGAGTTGATGTGAATTAGCTATCCTACATAATAACATTATTTAACTGCTCACTTGGCGATGTGTGTACTTGTATAGTGCTGAGTACATTTCCTAAACATACAGTTGTATTGACAATAATATTAACAAGAAATTGATCTTAAAACAGCTAGCATACTTTTTGTGGTGAAGATACGAGATGTTGTTAGTATCACAGAATCTGTAGTAGTGCTACCTGTGTTGGTCTTAAGATGTACATGCACATAGTCTAAGAGAACGAAGGTGTGCATACTTACTAGTGCAATTGAAGAACTCCACTTCACTCACTGCAAACTGGAAACTGCTACTATAGCTACTTGTACATTAGCACTTTCTTTGTGTTGGAGTTGACATTGATGGTGAACTTTCTGTGACCTGCTGGCTCTCCACCTGGTGGGACTGAAGCAACATCTACACGTGGATAACTTGTAGTTGGTCTATCCCAGATATCGAAGTCATCTGGTACAGCATAGAATCTCAGTCTGGGAAGGCCTCGGAAATTGTCACTGTAGTAGTGCAGTGTGATGGTAGTAAAGGAGACTGCTGTGGGAAATATGAACAGCAGTTGTCCATCACTGTCAGTAGGCCACCGATAATAGTCAGTGTATTGATACTGCTGTTGTCCAAGGTCAGAATCAGTCAATTTACGTTGCATACCATCACAGTGGGTGTATTGATCTGTGGATACTCCTGGTGCCAGAAGGTCATTCGGATACCTCCTACAGTTGGCACTGGAACTCTCAGCTCTGCTTACAGAGTCATCCCTAAAGGCATACACTGTTGGGTACACCTGACAAGAAGTGGAGGATACTGTGGAATAGTAACCTAAGCTGATACTTGATCTCACTGATGTAAATTGTGCAACATACTTATCCTAATCCAGCTGAAGAATACTGTAGAAAGTGTTAGACAGAACGGCAACTGCATAGTTGTACCTCATACCTCACAGACGGCTCCAGTTGTTTGAAATACTTAGCTTAAACATGCACTGTCATGGCTGTTGTTTACTTGGTTACGTGCAGAACAACAAATAACCTATTTGTATAACACATGGCTCTCAACCTCCCTCACCATCAAATCACTGCATGCTGTGCTATCATACAGTGAATTGCACACAAAAGACAATTTTCATTTTAGTTGATAGTACAAATGTACATGTAAATGCAATATGCACTGGTCACTGGGTTTTTTTTTGTAAATTGTAGTTAATATTAAAGTAACACTTTCTACTTAATTATTGTAACTGTAAGCTCTAGTGTATTACGTAATTTGTTAAGTTCTACTGTGTGTGAATTTCTCTAGGTAACAGTTAAAATGCATGAGAATGGTTTAAGAGTAGCCTAAGTGTCACATGTTCTAGAATATTTTTTGTGTTAGGATTTGCTGTATAAGTTGCTGTGTTGTGCTGTGCCAGTTGCATTACTTTGCATTGTCCATTGAGTTGAGTCTACTATCTCTTGAAGCTATCCTACTACGTGCACAGCACCAAACAGTGACTGTATCTAGCTCACTAGACTAGTCAGTACACTATACAAATATGTACTTACACACGTCATGTTTTTGTTCATTCATTTCCCCCCTCCCCCTCTGACTGCTTTATAGAGGTGTGTATCAGTGGTCTGTATGACTGCAGTGGCTTCATAGCAAGGGTTGTCCTCCATTTCATACTGTTGTCAGTACTTGTATCTCTGGTCTGTCTCTTCTTAAACATCCACAGTAGTACAGCACTGAGTAGCCCAGTAAACAGGACTGTCAATATGCTCATGGCCCAAGCAACAACTTCACTGGTATATACTGAGGAATCATGTGCATATGTAGTTGTTGCATTTATTCTTGGAACTTTCCTCATCATCAGTCCCGGAGTTGCAGCTTCATTGTCTTTTGCTTGAGTTATTGGTGCTGTGTTAAATTTGGATAACGGTTAACAGTCCTATATTGTAGTTGCTTACCTGACTCTATTTGTACTATAATATTACCTGTTATGGTGAGATTAAGTAATAAGTGTCTCTTTTAAAATGTTTCATGAATAACTACCATACTTTTTGTAAAGGTAGTAGTTGGTGTTGTTAGATAGGCATACTCTGATGGGTACACCTGATATGAAGCAGAGAATGTTGTGGAGTGTATACATGTAGAGGGATTAGTTAAGTTAAGTTTGCTTGATCTCGCTAATAGAAATCGTGTAGCATACTTGTCCTAGTGCAGCTGAGCAGAGTGAAGAACATTGTAGCACAAGCTGGACAGAATAGCGACTTCATTGTCACACCACACCATAGATTGTTCCAATCAGGAGTAGATTAGAAAGGAGTGTTGAACTACTGTACAAACGCTGCAACAGCATTCCGGTGGGATGACGTACACAAAATGGCAATCAGTCCTGTAGCTGAGGTAGGTGTAATGTAAACACAGACAGGCCACAGCTGCAGCTGCATAGTGTGCTGCACAGCAGGGGAATTTCTCAGTTTACACTACTACACTATTGGGCTGGACTTAACATGACCACTATTCATTTAGGCTGGTGTTTGTGACATCATCCTACCGGAACGCGTTTACAGGCAGTTCAACACTCCTATCTAATCTACTCCTGTTCCAATAAGTGAGCTACATGGAATGCATGACTATAAATCATGCACAGAGTGTGATCATTTTGTATACTCTGGGTGATTAAAGAACAACAGATTACCACTCTGTGTAGTGTATGATTGTGTCAGCCTCTCTCACCATCAAAACACTGCTATGCTATCATAGTGTCAATCAATGATACACGAGGGATAAATGTAACTATTAGTTAATGCTATAAATGTAGCAATGTAAGCACTAGTCATTGTTTGTATAATGTATATATAAATGGTTAACTGAATGTATTAGCGCGTCATAGCTACATGTTTACTGTCCATCTTTTTATTTGTGTGCTCCCCCTCTGACTGCTTCATAGAGGTGTATGTCAGTGGTCTCTTTGACTGCAGTGGCTTCATAACAAGGGTTGCCCTCCATTTCATACTTTGAAGTAATGTTGTCAGTACTTGTATCTCTGGTCTGTCTCTTCTTAAACATCCACAGCAGTACAACACTGACTAGCCCTGTAAACAGGACTGTCAATATGCTCGCCAGAACCCATGCAACAATTTCACTCTGAGATACTGATGGTTTATTAGTGTTTGACTTTATTTGTGCCGTTCGTCTCTCTTCTGTTATTTCTTCAGTACTGTTGTCTTGAATTGACATTGTAGCTGTGTTGTATTAAGTTTACAGACAAGTAAATCTGAGCATTGTTTACTTACTCAATGCTGTTTTTGAGTTTGTGCTGTTATGATCAGCTATCAAGGTAACATCAGTAGTATTGATGAGGATTTAGGAATCACATAATGAAACTTACCATCTCCAAGAGAAGAATTTTCTGGTGTGATTGACATGGGTATGTTCACAAAGGCTGTACATTTTGTGGTCTCAAGTCATACAGGGAATGCAGAACATAGTAATGTGCTTACTTGTACTTTCGAAAAACTCCACTTCACTAACTGCAAACTGGAAAATACTACTATACTTATACATCAGTACTTTCTTTGTATTGAAATTAACAGTGATGCTGACACTACTGCGACCTGCTGGCTCTCTACCTGGTGACACTGAAGCAATATCTACACGTGGATAGCTTAAAGTTGGTGCATCCCAGACATCAAAATCATCTGATACAGCATAGAATCTCAGTCTGGGAAGGCCTCGGACACTGTCACTGTAGTAGTGCAGTGTGATGGTAGTCAAGGAGATTCTTGTAGGGAATATGAACAGCAGTTGTTCACCATTTCCAGCACTCCATTCATAATGGTCACTGCTACTGTATTGTTCTTGTCCAAGATCAGAATCAACCAGCTTAAGTTGTGTACCATCACAGTGGATATAATGTTCTGGATAGACTGCCCAGTCTTCATTACCTGCTGGATAGTTCCTACAGTTGGCACTACCACTCTCAGATCTAGTGACGGAGTCATACTGAAAGGCATACTCTAACGGGTACTCTTGATATGAAGTGGAGGATACTGTGACGATGAATAATAGTGGGCAGTTTACCTTAATTTGCATGATCTTACTGATGGAATCATGTAACATACTTGTCCTAATCCAACTGAGCAAAGCGAGGAATATTGAAGCGAATACTAAACAGAACTTCAATTTCATAGTCGTTCCTTACATTAGATTTATGCATGCAGAATACTTAGCTTCGTGTGTATCATGCACAGAGTGTGATCACTATCATGGCTATTGTTTACTCTGGGTGATTACATGCAGAACAACAAACTACCTGTTTGTATAGCACATGGCTGTGCCAACCTTCTCACCATCAAAACACTGTTCAGCTATCATATAGTTGATAACACACAGAGACAATTTTACATTTTGTTGATGGTACAAATGTACATGTAATATGCAATAGTCACTGTTTGTACTTGAATACTAGACTTGCACACACTATGTGTTTTCGCTTGGCCCCTCCCCCTCTGACTGCTTCATAGAGGTGTGTGTCAGTGGTCTGTTTGACTGCAGTGGCTTCATAACAAGGGCAGGATTTTATACAGGGGGGGGGGGTGGGAAAGGGGGGGATATCCCCCCCCCCCCCCCCCCCCCAATAGATGAGGCTATATAACATATTATGTAACTACATGCAATTATCATGAAACAAAGCATTCAGAATCATGACATAGAAGATATAGATTATCGACATTTATTATGGGTCTAAAATGCAGTCCGCCTGAAAGGTCTTAAATTTAAAAAATTTTTTGGGGAAGCATGCCTCCAAACCCCCTAGAAATAGTTATTGTTTTATCATAAGATTGGCTTTTATCCCCCCCTCCCCCCAAACAAAAAATTCTGTATGAAACCCTACTTTGGAGTACTGTTGTCGGTACTTGTACCTCTGGCCTGTCTCTTCTTAAACATCCACAGCAGTACAACACTGAGTAGCTCTGTAAACAGGACTGTCAATATGCTCACCAAGACCCATGCAACAATTTCACTGGCAGATACATGTAATAGTGAATCGCATGACACTGTACATATATTATATTATTAGTGGCTGTTAGTCTTCACAGGTATGGGAGTAGTAGCTCCTGTCATAGATAATATAGCGTAAACGGGATTGGAAACTTGTCACGTGACCACCATAGCGCCCATACAAACGCTTGCGGAACATCCGTGTTGCATGTCCGCGCGGCTGCCACCAGGGCCAAGGAAGAAGCACAAAGAGGCAAGTCCACGCCAGTCTAGTCTGAGGCCACATTAACTATATTCATCATTGACGTACTTGAAACCATACCACTAAAGTGCGGGCTATAGTGTAAACCACACAGATATTTGTGGCAAAAACGATAAGCGACCATAAGTACATACCACACACTCAAGTGCTCTCTCTTGCGCTGGTTCATGTGGCCAAAGACAAGCCATAGTGGTCTTAAACTAATCTCCTATGTTCAGTATTGCACGTATGTATGTAATAGTTGCTTTGTTTGCCTTGGCAGTAAAGCTTTGCCACATACCATAGGCTACAGCTACCTAACCACCACTAGCTTAGAATTTGTCGGGGGAGCCACTGGCTTCATACTTATGTATACACTTTAAAGTGGTGAGGGGTGCATTTGTGGTCCCTATGTGTAGTGCAACAGCTATTTAGTTTGCCCAGTTGGTTAATGATAGGGTCAGTATAATAGCAAAAGACTATAAAATGGTGGAAATGGTACTGTCTTTTTGTCGGGGGAGTTGAGTCTTCAATACAGATATTGAGCATATTATGTGACCATCCAAGGATAGATGGATACTTACCATATAGCATGGGCATATACTTTCCAGCTATTAGACATGCATGTTAAAGTTTCACAGCATTTATTGGCATTCATTTCATAGGGCATAATGCCAGGGAGAAAGTTTCGATTGAGTGTCCGTAAGTACCAAGAGAAGAAAAAGCCACTCTCTTTGATTGTGTCCATTAAGCTTACAAAGGACATATCTGTTTTAACTGTCTCTTTCCCACGCGAGCTGTACATAACTTGTCCAGTGGATAATCTATCGGCACTAAGGCTCGTCTTGAATGTGGACTACCGTCACAGTGGTTCCTCTCATTCTCCAGCACTTCTTTGGTCTTGTTTAAGGTTCAACAGCAGAATGTGGCTGGGGCTGTTGGCATCTCATTATCACTCATCATTGATGAGCATCTCCGGTGGAGCGTCAAAGTTGGAGAAAGGACACTTTCTCCAGTTGATAATCCGATGTTCACTTCAATCCCTTGTATCCTCAGCAGGCTTGCCGATGTCCTGAACTTGTTCACTTTTCTAAGTTCATGCAAGCAGTGCATTGGAAATAGTGAGCAGCAATTCATGGATGTTGTTCAGCACCGGCAGTTTACCCAACAAGGTATGATTCATATGTACAATGTCATGTATCACTGATTCTATTACATTACCAAATTGTATGTATAGGCTTGTGCTCATCATTGGTTGAGGCATCTACCATTCACCACAATGATTGCGAAGTTCTCCTACCACCTGACAGCAGTTCCTCTCGTTGTATTAGATGTACTCGCCACAGGGCATCTCTCCAGATCCAGGCAAAACGTCTGCAGGAAGCCACACCATCAAGAAGTAAACCATCAAGCCACACTAATTATCGCTATCTCTCTCGTTCAGAGCTGATTCTTCGGCTCTCTCAAGAGCACCATCAGCGTCAACTTATCTCCAAGCAACACAAAAGGCTGAGGGAAAGGCTTGAGCTCATCACTCAAAAGGTAGGTGTGAGTGTCGATCAAGAGTTGCACAATGGGCTGAAAGAGATAATGCTGAAAGAGAATGAGAATATTCTCCAGTCTGTGCCACCTAACTCATTTAGGGTAAGAAATTTAATGCATATTAAATCTAATACAAGCCCACTATTTGTTGTGCACATGTAAAAGGAGCTGTTTTGGAAGCAGCAGCTTGAAGCAGCTACAAGGAAGGACCAGCGTGGAATGAGATGGCACCCTCTCATGATACGCTGGTGCCTTTACATCCACCACCGTTCCAGTGGTGCCTATGAAGCACTGCGCCAATCAGGTGTCTTGAAGCTTCCCACTCAGCGGACACTTCGAGACTACAGCCACCACACTGAAGCTGCACCAGGATTCTCTGCAGAGGTTGATGCCATGTTGATGAAGGCAGCTGAGGTGACTACCTGTCCTGAGCAGAACAAAGTTGTCCTGCTCTTGCTTGATGAGATGCACATAAGAGAAAATCTGGTCTATGATAAGCACAGTGGAGAGCTCATAGGTAGGGGTAGATAAATTATGCTAATCTTTTTGCCCATAGTGCTATTCTCAAATTCCCAAAATATTCCTACCTACTATTACCCTAAAATTTTCAAAATATTGCCAATTGATGCCTATAATGATCTAGCATTATTCTCAAATGCTTATGCACACCTATATTTGTAGCTACTGTTCTCAAACTTATGCCAGCATAATTTACCTTACCCTACTCCTAGGCTTCACCAACCTTGGTGACATTAATAGGTATCTGGATGCTTTTGAGCGGGCTCTCTCT
This sequence comes from Stappiaceae bacterium, assembly GCA_964291365.2. Classification (GTDB taxonomy): domain Bacteria; phylum Pseudomonadota; class Alphaproteobacteria; order Rhizobiales; family Stappiaceae; genus JBDWFY01. The sequence continues at coordinate 110,453 of OZ220035.1, read as the reverse complement.
TCCAGCTCTGATGATGCACCACCGCCCTTAGCCAAGACAGTTATGGTGTTCATGGTGCGAGGTTTGTTCAACAAGCTACAGTTTGCGTATGCTCAATTTCCATGTTGCCAAGTGAGAGGGGACAAACTCTATGACCCTTTCTGGGAGGCTGTATGTCGGATTGAGATGTGTGGTCTTAAAGTAAGTGAAATGGACCATACCTCCATTGCAAATGGAATGCACTCAAAAGAATAATCTTTTTCTGTAGGTGTTAGGTGCAACCCTTGATGGAGCCTCAACAAACCGCCGGCTAGTGAAATTGCACAACCCAAAAGCTGGTGTTGTCTACAAGACCACTAATCCCTTCACTTTAGAGCCTAGGCCTTTTTTCTTCTTTTCAGACCCCCCTCATTTGATGAAGACAACCCGGAATTGTATTCTATCTTTGGCAAGATCACTTTGGGTATGCTTACATGTATACCAATCCCTTCAATACTTGTCTTTACTATAAACTTTCTATAGTGCATGGGAAAAGAAATTTCATGGAAGCACATAGAGAAGCTTTATGAAGCTGACCGATGGCCAGGAGTTGGACTCACACTCCTTCCAAAGATAAAGCGGGAGCACATAAAGCTGAATTCTTTCTCAAAAATGAGAGTTGATCTAGCCGCACAGGTAATTTGTGGCAATAATATTAAATTTTAGGTTTAGTGCTGTACCCACTGTGTTAGTATTATGCATGATGTACACTGTACATGTACTACAGGTGTTGAGTGAGTCAGTCTCCAAGGCACTCAAGTTTTCTGGCGACACTGGTGTCGAGGAGACAGCAAGATTTGTGGAGCTCATGGACAAGATGTTTGATTGCCTGAATGTGCATAATTTTTCCCATGGCTATCATGCACGTAAACTGTTTCAGTTACCATACAGAAGTGCAAAGGACAATAGACTCCAGGTAATGTATCATAATTACTATAGTGCTAAACCCATTGCTCTTAATGGTATACAGTGGTTGCGTGACGTGTTTTTGAAGTATCTTGATGACTGGGAGAAGTCAGTAGACGAAAGACCTGGTTTCACCAAGGAGCAAAAGAACCTGATGCTGTTAAGTCCTGCAACCAGGCTTGGTTTGAGGATGACAGGTACTAGCAAGATCACCTTTCAGTTTCAATATGCAACAATTATTTCTTACCCTATGCAGTCCTGGCTTTCATAGAACTGGTGGAGTATGTGTTTACTCTACCCGACGTAAGTGTTTTCCTCAGTCAAAGGATCTCACAGGATCCCTTGGAAAACTTCTTTGGGTGTCAGCGGCAGCGTGGTGGGACACATGACAATCCCAGTGTGCAAGAGTTTCAGAAGAACATGCAAGCTCTACGGGTTGTGAATTCATTAGCAAAGGGTCCAGTGAGAGGCAACTGTAGGGGTTTAAAGAAATCAGATGACGTTTCAATAATGAAAGAAAATCATCCACTATCCAAACGTAAACCCTCCCATCGCAGGAAGTGACTATCATCTATGGCAATAACAGTGCAGCTAGCGCTGTAGTTATTAATATTAACACTATAATTCTTAGATAGCTCTTTATTCATCATGACTTTGTGTGCTTGAGATTTTTCCACCAATCAGAGTCTTTCGTAGTCCCTTTGATTTCTGTAAGCTTTTGGCACTGGCTGTCTTGTACTTTTCCACCCATGCACTTGCATAGGAGAATCCTCGAATCGTGATGAACATATTCACCACAAGTTCAAGTAGTGCTTGGCTATCATGTTCTTCCCAGTCAGTGGACAATATGGACCAGTAGAATGCAACATCTTCATTTTCAAGCACTTTTTTGGTGATGTCCGTCTTGAAATTGGGAACACACTGGGAGTTCAGATGCTTTCTGAGCTCAATTTCCATAGCTAGGAATACTTGAAAAGCTATTTCATTGATACGTGTGAGGCCTCCTCTATCGATCAGTTCTATCCAGTCTTCACTGTCAGCATGTTCCTCATCACCATCATCCAGCACATCTAAAAGGCATAACCATAGTTGAGCTTTCTGCGGGTCAGTGGACTTTTTCAGTTTCTTGCCAATAGCTCGTGGTACGTATCCTGCCGCATAGCGAAGAGCATTTGCCTCTTGATGACTAATTATAATGGTTGGTGCTTCTTTACCAGCAGCTGCTGTCTCTGATGAGGTAGATAATAAAAATGTACTCTTAATGATGCTCTTGAACAATTTATCACCAATGCACTGACAAAAAATTGGGTGGCTAGTTGCTTGTAGGTTGTTGGAAAGGAAGGTCTTCCAAACTAGGATATACTTTGAAGAGCATCGAAGCGTATGGTAGTTGCTCCACATCCTCTCTCTTCTTGTTTGCACAGTCTTGAACTGATCACTGGGAGGGATACATTTCTCAAGGTAACTAACAATGGAAGTGGAAAATTCTTTTGCCACAGGTTCATTTCTTGGATCTTTCATCCACTGATGCAACTTGTTTGCTACTTCAAACACTTGAATAGCAATCGGAGATTCCCTCGTATAGCTTTTGTCCTTCATGAATCCCTCCAGAGCAGATTGCAAAAGGCTGAAAACTGCAAAATTACAAACGAATATAATACAGGTCCCGTAGGTAGATCTAGGACACACAAACCTTCGTGAGATGGCTGCGAGTTGGCCTCTTTCGCCGCCATGGTCGTTTTACTCTGGTCATACAGCTGCGCGTGCGCGCCCATGCACATTGCAACACGGACGTGACGCGAGAATTGGTGGTCACGTGACAAGTTTCCAATCCCGTTTACGCTATATTATCTATGCTCCTGTGTCATTGTCTTGAGTTGTTGGTGCTGTATTTAATGGTTAATCATCCTGTAATTTTATTTTAGTTACTTACCAGATGCTGTTTGTGATATTGTAGTATTGTCTATCAAGGTGAAGTTAAGCAATAAATGTCTTGTTCAAAATGATTTTTGAATAGCTACCGTACTTTTTGTGAAGGCAGTAGTTGATATTGTTTCTACTGCTGAATTTGTAGTAGTGGTATCTGGATTGATAACTAATCTCAAGATATCCAGTGATTATGCATGCATACAAAATACATGCACTTACAGCTGATACAGAAGAATTGCACCTCACTCATGTCCTACCTAAACTCGCTGAACTTACACATCAGCACTCTCTTTGTGCTGACGTTGGTATTAAACCTGACATTCCTGCGATCTGCTGGCTATCCATGTGGTGGAACTGAAGCAACATCTATATGAGGGTAGCTTGTAGTTGGTGAATCCCAGACTATCAAAATATAGAATCTAGTAAGCATAGAATCTCAGTCTGGGGAGGCCTCAGAAATTGTCGCTGTAATAGTGCAGTGTGATGGTAGTCAAGAAGACTCTTGTAGAGAATATGAACAGTAGTTTTCCATCCCTGTCAGCATTCCATACATAATAGTCCCTGGTCCAATACTCTTCTTGTCCAAAAGTGGAATCAGCTAGTTTGAGTTGTGTTCCATCACAATGAATAAAGTCCTCAGGATGCTCACCTGATTGGAGGTTACCAGTTGGATACCTCCTACAGTTGGCACTGGCACTCTCAAATGTCCTGACAGAGCCATTCTGATAGGCATACTCTAATGGGTACACCTGGCGTGAAGTGGAGCATACTGTGGAGTAGGGGGATATTTACTTAAACTTGATCTCACCTATAGAAATCATGCAACATACTTATTCTAGTCCACCTGAGCAAAGTGAATAATACTATAGTGAATGCTAAGACCAAACAGCGACTTCATAGTCACATCTCACTGCAGACTGTTTGAATTGTGTGCATAGTACTTAGCTGAAGTATGCATGGAGTGTGATCCCTTTCATGGCTATTGTTTACTCTGGATGATAGCAGAACAACAGATGACCTGTTCAGGGTTTCATACAGGATTTTTCTTTGGAGAGGGAAAAATTTTTGCATGCGTAGCACACGAAAATTTTTTATCCTTGATATCCTAAAATACACACTTTATGCTGAAATTTCAGCGATTCGCTTCTAAATAATTATCTCAATTTACATTTTTTTCCAACTTCAATCATAATCGTATGTTTTACAATCAAGGCTACATGCTTACTATTGTAATTTTGGTGATTATTCTGGGGGGAGGGGGGAGGGGGATCCGAGAGATCCCAGGGTGCCCCCCTGTATGAAATCCTGAATTGTATATAGCACATCGCTGTATCAACCTCCCCCACCATCAAAACACTGCTGTGTTATCATATAGCCAATAATACACAAAAGCCAATTTTACTTTTGGTTGATGGTACAAATTTACATGTAGTATACACTAGCAACCCTTGTTATGAAGCCACTGCAGTCAAACAGACCACTGACACACATCTCTATGAAGCAGTCAGAGGGGGAGGGGACAAGTGAAGGCAGACAAAAAACATGACATGTGCAAGTATAGTGTACAATGTATTTTTATTCAAATATATGCACACATTTAGCTACAGACTGTTGCCCTCCATTTCATACTTTGGAGTATACTGTTGTCAGTACTTGTATCTCTGGCCTGTCTCTTCTTAAACATCCACAGCAGTACAATACTGAGTAGCCCTGTAAACAGGACTGTCAATATACTTACCAGAACCCACACAACAACAACACTTGGACACACTGATAGTTTAGTGGTTGACTTAGTTTGTCTCTTCTGTTGTTTCTTCAATGTTGCTATCTCTAATTGATGATAATATAGCTGTGTTGAGCTAGACTAGCAGACAAGGGGGCCTAGAATATTTACTTACCAAACACTTAATTTGTGGTGGTACATACTGTTCCAATCAGCTATCAACATTATTTTAGTATTGATTAACAGTTAGTTCAAGTGGTCAAATAATAGGAATATACTGTCTCCTGTAGAAGAAGCTTCGGGTGTGGTTGGCATAGCAGTGCTCATGAAAGCTGTACATTTAGTAGTCTCAAGTCATATAGGGAGTGCAGAATAATATTATAGTAATTATGGATATTTACTTGTGCTTTCACAAGTGAAGAACTCCACTTCGCTGATGGTAAACTGGAACTGCTACCATACTTGTACATCAGCACTTTCCTTGTGCTGAAGTTGACACTGATCATGATGCTGATGTTCCTGCAACCTGTTGGCCCTCCGGCCACCTGGTGGGACTGAAGCAACATCTACACGTGGGTACATGTAGCTTATAAATTCACGTAGTCTATCCCAGACATCAAAGTATTCTAGTACAGCATAGAATCTCAGTTCGGGAAGGCCTCTGTCACTGTCACTGTAGTAGTGCAGTGTGATGGTAGTCAAGGAGACTGCTGTGGGGAATATGAACAGCAGTTGCTCATCACTACCAGCACTCCACACATAATAATTAGTGGCCAAGTACTGCTCTGGTCCAAGGTCAGAGTCAACAAGTGTAAGATGGGTACCATCACAGTGAGTGAAGTCTGGTAGGTACACTCTTGCCTGAAGAAGAGCTTTTGGATACCTTCTACAGTTGGCACTGGTATTCTCTGCTCTATTGACAGAGGCAAAAGTATACACATATTCTGATGGGTACACCTGACATGAGGTGGAGGATACTGCAGGTGGTGGGATAGTTTTGCTCAAATTAAATTTATGTAACATGCTTTTCTAGTCCCATCAAGTGTAATAAGGAATACTGTAGAAAGTGCTAGACAGAACAGTGACTTCATCCTTCACTCAATAGTGTTCTCAGTGTGCTTTTAATTCTGTGATTATTCTCATGGCTACTGTTTGTTTACTTGGGTGAGTATGCTTGTTTGTAAATATGGCTGTGTTTATCTCCCACAACCTCAAATATATCGTGTTACAAAGCTAATATTGATATTATACTTATACAAATATAAGAAGATTGGGAAAGTATGTGGGGATGGAAAATAAGTACACATACAAGAGTAGAAGGGACAAGATGCATCCCTACACAGTTCTTCATAGAAACTCTTGCTGAAAACAAGCACTTTGTCTGTTATTATCCCTACTACTCTTGTTTGTGTACTTTTTGACCCTACCATCCCTACTTACTTCATAGATTTTTTAGTTACTCTTCATACTTATTTGAGTAATTCTTTTGTCTTTAATCTTTGTGGCTGAAAATACTGAATATGGGAAGTGAGCTAGCAACAGTACTCTAGATCAACAGAGTTGATGAGGTGCACCTGACAGGGACTGAAGGATCCTGTGGAGTGGCAGAATTACTTGCATCGAAATTTTGATCTCATAGTATAGTACATAATACACCTTTCCCCATCCAATTGGTGACAACCATCATAAGAAGTGTTGAAAGTAGTCCATCATTAGCTTGTTTACAGGCTACCGAAGCGAGTAATGACTACTTGGAATGTGTGTAAACACTCCTAGCTTATTCATGTTCTATTGTACTGTTTATACAATAAATAAGCATCCATTACTTGCTGTGTTATTATTGACTTTTCAGTGGAGTGCTGTGATGCAGTGTATAGGAGTGCATTGTCAATATGGTTTTTATGGTTTTTGTTGTACTCTCATGCCACCTAGGTTTGCTTGAACCGCTTGGACACTAGTCAGTGGCTGCATGTGTCCACTAGTTTTTTCACTGGTGATAATAATTCACACTTGCCCCAAGACATGATACGAAAATTTTGCTCGTAGTGATATACGTGATAATAATAATATATCAGAATATTAATTTTATAATTTATAACATATGCGGAAATGGTTATCAATTATTATGAAAACACAAATTTCTAATAGTTACACTGCATGAGGCTTACCCCACAATCTCAACATTTAAAATTCCATGTATGGTGTAGAAATGTACATGCACATGTCCAACATTTTTATCTGTCTTACTTCATTTGTCCCCTCCCCCTCTGACTGTTTCATAGAAGTGTGTGTCAGCGGTCTGTTTGACTGCAGTGGCTTCATACCAAGGGTTGCCCTCCATTTCATACTTTGGAGTACTGTTATCAGTACTTGTATCTCTGGCCTGTCTCTTCTTAAACATCCACAGCAGTACAACACTGAGTAGCCCTGTAAACAGGACAGTCAATATGATCACCAGAACCCACGCAATGACTTCACTCAGAGACACTGATGATTTACATGTACATGTACATGGCAGAATTGGAAAATACCAATTAGTTGCTTACCTGGTGATGTTTGTGTAGTACTGAATGAATTTCCTATAGAAATTTAATATGCCATTAAGAAGATCTTTGAAAAGCTAGCATATTTTCTGTTACAGTGGAAGCAGCTGCTGTTCTTATCACAGCTGTCATACTGGTACTAACTGGGATGGTGGCTACAGTTGTAGTGGAAAAATAGCAAGTCTCAAGGCTTGATAATACATGTACATACATGCAAGTTGCTTACTATTGCAGGTAAAGAATTGAAATTCACTCGCTGAAAACACAAAATTGCTGTTGAACTTGTACATCGGCATTTTATGTGTGATGAAGTTGACACTGATACTGACATTCCTGCGACCTGCTGGCTCTCCACCTGGTGGGACTGAAGCAACATCTACATGTGGGATATTTGTAGCTAGTGCATCCCAGATATCAAAATCATCCAGTACAGCATAGAATCTCAATCTGGGAAGGTGTTGGAAACTGTCACTGTCACATTGGTTGATTGCAGATAACATACTTGCCCTTATCCAACTGAGCAAACTCAAGGGTATCATACATTTACAGATTACTTGGTAGAGAAGTGACTTCATCCTTGGGCCTCAATCAGTGCAAACAGTTTTTAGAATGTTCAGCAGTTGCTCTCATGTGTGTAGCAGCTATTGTTTACTCCAAGTAAGTACAAAAATAACAACAACGTTAACCATGCAGTTTATTTGTCTCGTGGGTTTATCTACCTCCCACCCTTTACAAACATTGCTGGACTACCCGGTATCATGTTTTCAGTAATACAAAGCTGATAATGTGTTGATACTGCTAAGCTGAGGCTCACTCCCCACAACCTTTTATCAATCAAAAAACATACACAATGGTAAACCGTAAACCATGAATATTTTGCTGTTAAAATACTTTCGGATAGTCTGGCTTATGCGAAGCTAAATGCATGAAAATATAATATGCGCATTATTAATGGTAATGCAGTACAGGTCTTCCTTCATTTGTTCTCTCCCCCTCTGACTACTTCGTAGAGGTGTGTGTCAGTGGTCTGTTTGACTGCAGTGGCTTCATAACAAGGGTTGCCCTCCATTTCATACTTTGGAGTGCTGTTGTCAGTACTTGTATCTCTTGCCTGTCTCTTCTTAAACATCCACATACTGAGTAGCCCTGTAAACAGGACTGTCAATATGCTCACCAGAACCCATGCTACAATTTCACTCAGAGATAGTGAATCACATGTACATGTATTTTTTGCATCTGTTAATGGCAGAATAGTAGCTACAATGACTCTGTCTTGAATTGTTGGTGCTGTGTTGAGTTTGGATAACAGCTGACCATCCTATAATAGTTTATTTTAGTTGCTTACCTAATGCTGTTAAAAGTCTGTTTGTGATATTGTAGTAGTGCCTATCAAGGTGCGGTTAACGATATTTTCTGTGAAGACAGTAGTCCGTGTTGTTTCTAATGTTGAGTTTGTAGTTCTGGTAGTGGCATCTGGATTGATGAGTAGACTCAAGATATCCAGTGATTATGCATGCATGCAAAACTGATGCACTTACAGCTGCTACAGAAGAACTGCATTTCACTCACTTCCAACCTAAACTCACTGGACTTATACATCAACACTTTCTTTATGTTGAAGTTGATATTGATGCTGACATTCCTGTGACCTACTGGTTTTTCACCTGATGGGACTGAAGCAACATCTACATTTGGCGTGCTTACAGTTGGTGCATCCCAGACATCAAAGCTATTTGGTACAGCATAGAATCTCAGTCTGGAAAGGCCTTGGATATTATCAGTGTAGTAGTGCAGTGTGATAGTAGTCAAGGAGACTCTTGTGGGGAATATGAACAATAGTTCTCCGTCCCTGTTAGCACTCCATGTATAATAGTCTCTGCTCTGATACTGTTCTCGTCCAAAGATGGAATCAGCCAGTTTGAGTTGTGTTCCATCACAATGGATGAAGTATTCTGGATGGTAACCTGATTGAAGGTTACCAGGTGGATAGTTCCTACAGTTAGCACTGGCACTCTCAACTGTACCAACAGAGCCCTTCAGATAGGCATACTCTGATGGGTACACCTGATGTGAAGCAGAGGATACTGTGGAGTAGTGGGATTAACGACCTTTAATTTGCTTGTCAATGATCTCATTGATAAAAATCATATAACACACTTATCCTAGTCCGGCTGAGCAGAGTGAAGAATATTATAGCAAGTGCTAGACAGAACAGCGACTTCATGGTCGTACCTTACCACAGACTGTTCTGATTGTACACAATACTTAGCTATAGTATGCATAGAGTGTGATTATATATAGTCATGGCTGTTGTTTACTCTGGGTGTTTGAAGACCAGCAATTATGTCAACCTCCCTCACCATCAAAAACACTGCTGTGCTATTATACAGTCATTATTAATGCATACACTATGAGGATAAAATTTATGTAACTTAGTTTTTGCTATGAATGTACGTTACAATGTATATGCACTAGTCACTGTCTGTAAGCTGTGTGGTTGAATAAATGTACTTGCACATGTCATGTTTTTAATCTGTCTTCCTTCACTTGTCCCCTCCCTCTCTGACTGCTTCATAGAGGTGTGTATCAGTCATCTGTTTGTCTGCAGTGGCTTCATAACAAGGGTTACCCTCCATTTCATACTTTGGAGTACTGTTGTCAGTACTTGTACCTCTGGCCTGTCTCTTCTTAAACATCCACAGCAGTACAACACTGAGTAGCCCCGTAAACAGTACTGTCAATATGATCACCAGAACCCACGCAACAACTTCACTCAGAGATATTGATAATTTAGTGTCTGACTCTATTGGTGTAATGTGTTTTTGCTCCGTTGTTTCATCAGTGGTGCTGTCTTGAAGTGACACTGAAGCTGTATAAGCTTACATACAAGTGGGCTGAAATAATATTATTTGCTTACCAAATGCTGTTGATGTGTTGGTATGATCAGGTATAGTGGTGATATAATAATTCTTACTGTCTTTTGTTGAAGGAACTTCTCGCCTGGTTGACATGGTAGTAATCTCAGCAGCTGTTCATATAGCATTCTCAAATCATAATTATGGTGAGCAGTAATGCCCATTGGGTACATGTAGCTACTTACTTGTAATTTCACATTCTATGAACTCCACTTCACTCACAGCAAACAGGAAAGAGCTACTAAATTTATACATTAGTAGTTTCCTGGCATTGAAGTTGACATTGATGCTGATATTCCTGCGACCTGCTGGCTCTCCACCTCGTGGGACTGAAGCAATGTCTACACGTGGATAGCTTGTAGTTGGTGTATCCCAGACATCAAAGTCATCTGGGACAGCATAGAATCTCAGTCTGGGAAGACCTCTGTGACTGTCACTGTAGTAGTGCAGTGTGATAGTAGTCAAGGAGACTCTTGTGGGGAATATGAACAACAGTTGCTCATTACTCCCAGCACTCCATTGATAACTGTCAGTGATACTATACTGCTTTCTTCCCAGGTTAGAATCAGCCAGCTTAAGTTGTGTACCATCACAGTGGACATAATTACTTGTGTATAGTCCAACAGACAGACCTTCTGAATACCTCCTGCAGTTGGCACTGGTACTCTCATCTCTACTGACAGAATCATCCTGATAGGCATACTCTGATGGGTACACCGGACAAGATACAGAGGATACTGTGGATAGTGACATTGCTAGAATTATGATCACATGAACAACAATTTTGACATATATACCTTTTCTTAAAGTTATCCAACTAGTGATAACTATAACAAGAAGTATTTGAAAAATCTGTGTCTTCATCGTTGGCTAGACTGCTTGTTTGAACTTGTAGACTACTGAAATGACGACTACACGGAATGGTGCATTTATTTATGCAAACACTTTTAGTTTGTTCAAGTTTTATTGCACTGTTTATGCTACAAAATTAGTGTGCATTGCCTGCTTTGCTAATATTAGCTTTATTACTACTATCGACAATCTGCAATTACTGATACAAAAATTCTTGTCAAATTAAATAATGTTATGAGCAATATGACGCTGCATCTTGCGTTGTGTTTGTTTGCGAAACACGGAAATTTATATAATTTACATTTTTAGCAATTTTTTTGTGATCAAATGCAAGAACGCAACACAAATGAACATGAGGATAGAATCCAAGTCTATCCTAGTGTCCCGTTGCGTTGGGACGAGCGTCGATGCGAAGGTGATTATGACATGTTCAATGCAAATAATGTATGGTATAGCATCATATTGTGAACCAGCCTTAATACTTGACATTGTATAATAGTCTGTAGCATTGTGAGTACTTATAATCATATTGTGATGTGTAACCTTAGCTTGGTGAGTGAAGACTTTTTATTTAATAGTATGTTTCAGTTGAGCTGATTAATTGTTTTTCAGTTGTCTTGTACTGTCCATGGTGCTGTGATACTGCTCTACCCACTACACTGGTAAGTTACAAGCTTTGGCAGTCACTTCTGTAATAAATTTGTTCTCTCTCTCTCTCTCTCTCTCTCTCTCTCTCTCTCTCTCTCTCTCTCTCTCTCTCTTTCTCTCTCTCAGGCAACATATCTTCATTCCTATTACTCCACCTCATCTGTTGGACTACTGCACGTATGATATTCCATATTATATTATTTTATATTGAAATGACATCACTAACTGTATGTGTATCATCATGGCCAACTGTTATGGGTGTGTATTTAAGAATAATATACATTGAAGCATGCAGGGTTCATTGCATTCCATCCTGTCTATATCTAAGATGTGTATGCTGTTTCTAAACTGTTTACTGTTAATACTATGCACTAATGTTGCCATATATGGAAGTGCATGACAGTGTGCCTAAGCAGGCACTGGCGTAGTGTCCTCCTTGGCTTGGGATTGGCTGTTGGAAGAATAACCTTCTAAACTTTCATGATAGCTTTGTTCAATACATGCATATTGTTTTGTTGTATTTTGTTGTATTCATAACATGTAGAGCCACCTATATTTCTTGTGTTATTATTTTTTCTCCAGGGCTCCCATGCCATTCCTAATGGGAATACACTCCTCATACATGGATGTAAGTGTGCTGTATATATACATGTACACTGTGCATGACACTGTACATATCATGTAGCTAGAACACACATGTACATAGTACTGTATAGCCCAAAATTTCAAGGATTAAATAATTGTGACCAAATTTGGGTGAATTACATCATTGAGCTTCCAGCTACACCTTGCATCCGTAAATGAATAAAGAGTTTCAAAAGAGAAATTTTTATGGCCTTGCTCCACATGCCAAATCTGCATAATTTGTCATCCTTGAAACTTTTAGCCTTTATGATGATAATATTATTGTATTATATTATGTACTCCTTCTGATGCACACACACACTCATAATTATCCATTACAGCTCGTTCGTTGTATGCCAGTGGATGATGTTGTGATTCTGGATGTTGATGAGAGTACCATAGAGTCTCCCCATGTGGATGACCTACTCTCCATGCCGCCTGATGTGGTCTCAACACTCAAACATGTGCTCAAGAAGCAGTCATCAGCCTACAGGGACACTGTCACTTGGTAAGGATTCATGCTAAGCCTTTATAAATTCTGTGTACAATGTACCAAGTATCCAATATTGTTGTGCACACAAGTATATGTATATATACGCATGGTGCACTGTGCTGTCAGGCATCTGCTACATGTATGTACATGTACAATACGATGTCATCAGTCTTTATGGACAACCGAAGCATATTATCATAGAGTCGGTAGACTCTATAAGTAGGGATGGGCCGGACACTCCCATATATGTATTAAATACATTACAAAAGGCCAAAAATCTCGGCACAGATGCTGTTTCACGTTTTCTAACCTACATAGCTAGACATGATTTTCAGCGGATTTTCTATCTGGAAATCCCAAGAACGACTCAAAAAGCTATCAAAGAAGCCTCAACCAGGTGATGCTTAAACCTGCCATTTGGCAATCTTCAGACATCAATGTTCTCCATGTATCTCGACACTGTCTCGACTTCTCATCTTAGTTTTGGCATAAATCAGCTCCATTTTATTCAATGCATTTCTGTGCTACGATCGTTTTATCATTGCTTCTCCTGTTGTAATGAGACTTTTTCGGCGCCTTTTGATTGCTAGGTTCATTGTACGAAGCCATTTTGTTACTATGCACGCATGCTCAAAGCTGCGCGCGCTGTGTATACTTAGCCCCGCCCATGAGTAAATGTACGTGCGTGCTTCTAAAAATGGCGTCCATTTCTCGCTCCTGCTGGCATCGAAGATCTTGAGTTTGTCCATGCATCTTTCACCATTTCCCTGCAAGAAGTTATTGATAGTTCCTTGTGACTGGTTGGTTGCCAGTATATTATTGTTCTCAGCGGTCCCAACTCTAAATGAAGCCCACGACACTGTGTAGACGGTCTGATAGCCAGTGAGTGTCTCTGAAATTGAACGTAGAGAACAGATACAGGTTGGTGAACGCTTTGACTATGGTCTCACTCCAGATATTATGGCTGCAGGAGGTTGACTGGCTGATAATTTCATCTACTAGAAAGCCGCTCAGCACAAAGTACTGCTACTATCTGATCAGTATGGCCATCAGGCTTTCATGCACTGTAGCTATATACTTCACCTGCCCCATCTATGTAACATGTGATTCTCTCATAATATTAAAGCATGATAATACACACACATGCACACGTATGCACTTGATCGGCCTGAAAGAAAGCATAAAAGAACGTAAACATGCTAGGATTGATCCCAGGGGAGGTGTGGCCCACAGACAATGCATATGCTTACCCAAGTGTAGCAAAAAAAAGGAACAGAAACAAGCATAAAAAACAATTGAATAAAATTGATGGGTGAAGTAGGGATGGCAGTACAAAAAAGTATACAAACAAGGGTAGTAGGGATAATAAGGTACATGTTACATCCCTACTGCTTTTCACTGTTTTTTTATGCTTGTTATTATTATGTGCATGTCTAAAGTATTCCATGTTAATTAAAATTGAGAGCATAATGTGCTTTATGTTCATCACACTCTCATCTCCCCAGGGCCTTCCTCCTGGCTCAGGTGGCTATGATCAGTGGTTACCACAGTGCCCTTAAGATGAGGCTGTTTCAGGTGGTATTTGACAAAGAGCAGTTTCTCAAGTCCCGGCCTCACTTGGAGGAGTTCCTAGGACAACTGCTACACTTCCAGCACTTCAGGCAGTTCATCAATGGAAGGATAGAGAAGGTGAAGAACAGGATACCAGACAGGGACCTCTTTGATAATGAGGTCCTCCAGTGCGAAGGTCAATAGTGAAGTATTGAGATAATGGGGTGTTTAGCTCCTATACATGTACATAGGCCTCTTTTACCTAAGAAAGAAGTGTAGAATTAGGGTATTGTGACTAAAAAGTATGCCAAGGAAACTTGGAATAATGTAAATGAGAAATTGCAATGTTTCTCTCAATGAATTGATACTTATAAATTAGTGGGTGATGCCTTATAAATGTGTGACTGTATAATTAGCTATAATGCCCAAATCGAAGTACATGTAAATTGTTTATCTTACTCCAGAGCTCAAAGGTACAGAACAGATCAAGGCAGCATTTGACAAGTTCTTTAGCAGCACAAAAGTAAGTATAGCATAGTTTTCTATGTTATGTTCAAGTCTTGATCTCTTCTGTTATTCCATTCCAGGAGAGTGGAAAGAAACTAGGAGACAAATTTGAGAACTTTGGTGATAAACTAAAGAAGGTAGGGATCCTTATTGGACAAGATGTGCATGTACACATGCCATAACAGTACATTATACATGCTCTCATTCAATGCCATGTACGAATTGTAAACTGATATCTATTAATTGCTCACTTGCAAAGAATTCATGGAATGATGGTGAGATGAATATTAATCCCTACCCTTAAAGCCTCATATATGCCAACAATACCGTAAATCAGGAAATTTTTGTTGTAAAAATATTTTCATAGTCGATATAGCAGCTACGAAAATCAATCTTATAAAAATGCATGTGCACTATTAGCGTTAATGCGGTACAGGATCATTCCTACAAAGATTTCCAGATCTACGGTACCTTACTACAATGTATATAGCATATGAAGGGAAGAAGCATATTATAAGTCACATAGATACAGTGGTAATATCAAAAAATAAAGCGACATTGGCAGATTCTCATTCATGCTAATGCATAGTAAGTACATGCATTTTGAATAAAATTTCCACACTCTAAACAATAAATTCAAGATCAGATTGTAGAGTTGGTTGGCTTTGGTTGAAAACTGCAGGAATCGGAAATACTATAAAGAAAAGTGTCCATAGCTATCACAACATTGCTTGTCAATGTGAAACACTGAAAAGTTGGGAATGGGCCTGGGGACGAGGCTAGGTTTTTCAATATTCAATATGATACCCAAGTGTGTGTTGGCCCCACTAGGTGTGGTGATGTCTGAATCATCAGCTCTTGCCATAGTAACTATGCTGGGAGCAGTAGAGAGAGGTTGAATCTGTATGGGAGTATCAGTAACTCTGCTAGTGGCAATCTGAGCTTCAGGAGTAGAAATGGCTGTATCATCGTGATCAGTTGAAGTGTCTTCAAGAGTAGATATCTGCATGGTGGTGGTTTCATCATCAGTGCTAGTTATTGTCGTATCAATTCCCATTGTAGTAGATTCAAGAGTAGAAGCTGCTACCATGCTGTCAAGCATACTAGCGGTGGCTTCAGTTGTATTGTAGGAGTTCCTGTACTTTCCATTGAGGTGGTAAACACTTTGAAAGTAGTCACTGGGAATGTAGCACTAGTACTAGACTCATGCAGTGGTAGCTCCAGTAGACCCTTCTGGAGACTCTAAGGTAGCTTCTGTAGAATCATTGATAGCCACTTCAATAGACTCAGTGGTAGCTAGCTTCTGTAGATTCAGTGGTATATTATAGGTTCTCAGCTAGTGTAGTAGGAGTACTAGTACAAGTTGATGTATACAATGTCATACTACTGTCCATTGTAGTAAAAGGCATAGAAGTTGCTCCAAAATTAATGTACCTCCCGCTTGAACTTGTGGAAGCTTCAGGAAAAGATATCATTGTGTATGGAATCATTTTAAAGTAGGTGAAATACAATCAACTGCAAAAGTAGTAGCTTCAGTTCTTTCACCAGCCATTGTAGTGGGCCGCATAAAATCCCCTGTACCTTAAGGCATGGTAGTGTGGTGTGGAGGCTCAAAAGTATCTCCAGTTGTCCGTGATGTTGATGACAAGGTAAGAGACAAAAGATGATCCATTAATATTCCCTCGTGCCATGGCAACTGTTGTTCCATCAATACACATTTCTTTAGCTGTGTTAGCAATATCACCTAACCTGATTATTTGAATATCTTAATCTAGACATTCTGGGTGCCATGTAGTGGTCCAACAGTCAGATGGTCACAATAATTATTGTAAGCCATGATTCAATGGTTTCAAGCATACTATCATAGTTGACGTGTATGTTTGCACCTGTGCTTGCCTTATATCTACATTATTAAACATAGACTCCTTGAAGTATGCATATAGGTATGATACCTATATGCATACTTCAAGGAGTCTGTGCATAATAATGTAGATATAAGACTAAGGTATCCAAGTAAAGGGTATCAAGTTTGGAGTTAGACTGAAGGCTATCTTTCATGTTATTCACTCACATTGTTATGAGTCATTACTACAGTGCACACTAGACCTTTCTGACATTGAAACCTCTTAGGATAAACATTTCCTTTTAGTTTGTAGGTTATTAAAGAAAGACCTGATCGTGACTTGTGTATTTTTATCACAAAGTAAGTATAACGGTGTTTTCTTGTATGACGACTTTTACCATCTATGCGTACGTCGTTTGATAATGGTCGTCACGTTACTTGTTTATCGTGCACGCCTATTGTCTACTGTTCATCCATAGTGATCTACCATGGTACAAAGTTATTCTATCGAGCAATGGACAAGAGCTCAGACCTCAAGTTGGACCACCAAGATGAAGTGGTTGAGCCATTCCTCTATGGTCTACGAGAGCACCCCATCCCTACACCAGGGGTCGATACCGTACTCAGTGTGGTGCCAAAGGGAGTGGATGATGCAGGACAGGTGGGTGTATGTAAAGGAGAGGAGGGAGAGAGAGAGAGAAATAGAGTTACATTGCAAGTGGGTGGTGATTATGTATTGTACTTGCATGCCAGTATCAGGTATTAAGTGAAATCATTGACATCTACACGTTTACAATGTAATGAATAACTAGCGATGCACTAAAGTGCAGGGGCTTCCTCGCTCAGCTCGGGGCGCACACGCGCAATTTACGACCATATGACAACAGGACTCTCCCTTGCGGCACGCCCTCTGCGGCTGCCCATGCGAGGTCTACTCTGTACAGAAATTATTAATGGTCTAGATTCTAAAAATGTTTCGATTGGAAGACTCTGGTGATAGAGTTAAGGCTAAGAGTTAGCTAGTGCATAGCCCACAACCTTTTTTTGCTACTGCTGGTGAAAGCAAGGACCAGGCAGGCCCAAGCCAAGAATGGGCGACTATTTTAGGCATCGCGAAAAGAGTTCAATGGGCGAATGGAGTTCAGCGATGCCGTAGCCATGTGACCACTGTGAAAGTTCCAAAGGCCTGAAATCCATGTTTGACTTTTATTGCCACAGAAAAGAAACCAGCATCAAGGTTCACCAAGAAAGGCGACGATTTAAGGTCGACGCATGATTTTACTTAGTGAATCATGGAGTCCAGCACAAGTGTAGACTTGTAGCTGCCGTCTCTCTTCATGAAGGTAGCTCACTTAATTTGTTTGACATCCTTGGAGCCGGTGATGGAGCTTAATTCACTGTAGCAAGCAAGAACAAAGTTTTAGAAGCTCATAAAGAAGTCATACAAACTTGATCAAACCCCGGTATTAGACCTTGCTTTGCTTGGAATTAATAAACGTACAACATATATACCTACATGGCCATCTACAGTGGTCTAAACCTGAGTCAATAAATACTCACATTGGATGCATGTACACAGTGCTTACACCTATAAAGAGGTTTTGCCAGTTGTTATTTACAGTTTCCACTGAATCTGCTATTGTTTATGTTTTGAGTAACTTTTGATAATACACATTGTAGGCTATAGCCAATACTAAAATGTGCTGTAAATGTCATGTTCAATACTACAACAATATACAATTTTATTGTGATATGTAATTATGTGCATAACTTCGTAAGCAAAGTGTAAACAGTACTTGTGCATCTAGAAGGTTAATGTGTGGTCACTTATCGCAGTTTGCCAGTTGTTATTTACAGTTTCCTCTGAATCTGTTATTGTTTATGTTTTGAGTAACTTTTGACAATACACATGGTAGGTTATAATTTCGGGAACTTCAGCTAATGATCTAGCAGTTGCTACTTTAGTTCTAAGAAAGAGCTAATACTATAGTATATGCAATGAATATCCTGTTCAGTTGTATACAGTGTATGTACAGTTGCAGCTCCTTTATATAGAGCAGTTGTTTATTTTGTCCTTCCCCTCTGACTAAGTGATCTTCCAGTGGCTTCATAACAAGGGTTGCCCTCCATTTCATACTGTGGAGTACTGTTGTCAGTACTTGTATCTCTGGCCTGTCTCTTCTTAAACATCCACAGCAGTACAACACTGAGTAGCCCTGTAAACAGGACTGTCAATATGCTCACCAGAATCCACGCAACAACTTCACTGGCAGATACTGATGAAGCCCATGTAGTTATTTCATTTATTCTTGACATTTCTCTTGTTGTTAACGTTTGAGTTGTAGCTTCAGTGTATCCGCCTTCAATTGTTGAGATTGTGATGGATTAGAATAATGAATAGCAATTTTACATTTTAAGTGGCTTGCCTGACAATATTTTTGATGTTGTACTACTGCCTGTCAAGGTGAGGTAGGCAAATTTAAAATGTTTTGTGAATACCATACTTTTTCTAAAAATTTGGCAAAACAATAATAATTTTCTGTAGTTTTGGCCAATATTTAGTAGTTTTATGCCCAGACCCACAAATAGTTATTTGCCCTTCTATCTGCGTGCTATACATGTGATGACCTTTGCCGGAAATTAGGAACTATTTTCCATAATAATTATTATTCGTTAATGATGTAAAATAATTAGAGGTGCCAAATTTTTAGAACTATATGATAGCTAGCATATACATAATTTCTGTGATGGCAATAGCTGCTGTTCCTACGGTAGAAATTGTAATAGTGCCTGGGTTGATGGCCATAGTCTCAAGACATTGAATGATCATACATGCATGCAAAATAATTAACTTACTGATACGGTGAAAGAATTCTACCTCACTCAGTGCAAAATAGTAGCTGCTGCTAAATTTGTACATTAATACTTTTGTAGTGTTGAACATGGTATTGATACTGATATTTCTTCGACCTGCTGACTCTCCACCTGATGGGACTGAAGCAACATGTACATGTGGGGTGCCTGTCACTGTTACATCCCAGATATCAAAATCATCTGGTACAGCATAGAATATCAGTCTGGGAAGGCCTCTGTGGTTGTCATTGTAGTAGTGCAGTGTGATTGTAGTCAAGGAGACTATTATGGGGAATATGAACAGCAGATTTGCATCTCTCCCATCACTCCACCAATAACAGTTACTGCTCTGATACTGCTCATGTCCAAGGTTAGAGTCACTCAACCGAAGTTGATTACCATCACAGTCAGCTCTCACAGTGGATGTACTGTTCCACAAACACTCCTGCTGGAAGACCACTTGGATATCTCGTACAGTTGGCACTGAATGGCTCAGCTCTATTAACAGAGTCATCCCGATAGGCATACTCTGATGGGTACACCTGATATGAACTGGAGGATACTGTAGAGTAATAAGGTAGTTAGGCTTAACCTTGCTTTATCTTGCTATATAACATACTTATCCTGAGCAAAGTAACGAATACAACAGAAGGTGCTAGACTGAACAGCAACTTTGTAGTCATATCTCATCATAGACTGTTTTAGCTTCAGGGAATACTTAGTTGCATTGAAGCTCTGCTGTACGATCACATTCATGGATATCATTTACTCTGGGTAATTCATGAAAAAATAACTAATTACCAGTTTATGTAGCACATGACTATATCAACTTCCCTGCCCATATAAATATTGCTGTGCTATCATACAGTCAACATTACTCAAACTATAGTGTAACTATTAGTTGTTGCTATATGACTGTGCTGTATTGTGTACACTAGTCATTGTTCATAAAATCTGCAGTGTATAGAATTAATAGAAGAATGCTCTTGCGCACATAACACTTTTAGTCCATCTTCCTTTCACTTGGCCCCTCCCCCTCTGACTGCTTCATAGAGATGTGTGTCAGTGGTATGTTTGACTGCAGTAACTTCATAACAAGGGTTGCCCTCCATTTCATACTTTGGAGTACTGTTGTCAGTACTTGTATCTCTGGGCTGTCTCTTCTTAAACATTCACAGCAGTACAACACCGAGTGGCCCTGTAATCAGGACTGTCAGTATGCTCACCAGAACCCAAGCAACAACTTCACCCAGAGACAGTGATAGTGTAGTGTTTGATTTCATTTGTGTAATCTATTGTTCTTCTGTTGTATCATCAGTGTTGCTATCTTGAATTGACAGTTGAAAAATAAGCTTACAGACAATGTCAAGTGAGCCTAACATATTGCTTGCTTACTGAATATTCTTGTTGAGGTTGTGTTCATGGGATCTACTATCAAGGTGATATCAGTAGTATTGAAGAACAGTTAGTTTAAGTGCATGGTCCAATAATAATATTGAAACTTACTAGTACTGTCTCCTGTTGTTGAACCTTTTGGTATGGTTGATGTGGCTGTGCTCACAAAAAGTTGTAGGGAATGCAGAATAATTATAATAATGCGCTTATGGATACTTACTTGTACT
The DNA here is from genome assembly GCA_964291365.2 of Stappiaceae bacterium. Classification (GTDB taxonomy): domain Bacteria; phylum Pseudomonadota; class Alphaproteobacteria; order Rhizobiales; family Stappiaceae; genus JBDWFY01. The sequence goes on along the minus strand of OZ220035.1, from coordinate 89,426 downwards.
TTCACAAGTGATGAACTCCACTTCACTCATTTCAAACTGGAAACTGTTACTATATTTGTACATCAGCACTTTCTTTGTGTTAAAGTTGACATTGATGCTGATATTCCTGTGACCTACTGGCTCTCCATCTGGTGGGACTGCAGCAACATCTACATGTGGGGTGCCTATAGCTAGTGCATACCAGATATTAAAATCGTCTGGTACAGCATAGAATCTCAGTCTGGAAAGGCCTCGGACATTGTCACCATAGTAGTGCAGTGTGATGGTAGTCAAGGAGACTCTTAAGGGGAATATGAACAGCAATCGCTCATCCCTATCAGCACTCCATACAAAAAAGTCCCTGGTCCAATACTGCTCTTGTCCAAAGGTGGAATCAGCCAGTTTGAGTTGTGTCCCATTACAGTGGATGAAGTCTTCTGGATGGCTACCTGAATGAATATTACCATATGGATACCTCCTACAATTGGCACTGGCACTCTCAGATCTAGTAATAGAGTCATCCCGATAGGCATACTCTGTTGGGTACACCTGACATGAACTGGAGGATACTGTAGAGTAGAGGATTAGTTAAATTTACTTGATCTCACTTATAGAAATCATAATATTATAACATACCTATCCTAATCCAACTGAGCAAAACAAGGAATATTGAAGCAATCACTAGACAGAACTTCAATTTCATAATCATTCCTCACATTAGACTCTTCCAGTCGTGCGGAGTACTTAGCTAAGTCATGCAAAGAATGTGATCACTATCATGGTTGTTGTTTACTCTGGGTGATTACATGCAGAACAACAAACTACCTGTTTTTATAGTATACGGCTGTGTCAACCTCTCTTGCCATCAAAGCACTGCTCATCATACAGTCAACAATTATCACAAAAAAAACAATTTTCCTTTTTAATTGATGGTATGAATGTATATTGTAACGTGCACTAATCATTGTTTGGATAATAAATGTAATGTCAAAGGAACTTCTAGCATGATTGGTATGGTAGTTATCTCAGCAGCTGTGGCACATTATGGTGAGCAGTAAATAAATGTGCATTGGGTAATATACATACTTACTTGTAATTTCACATACTACAACCTCCACTTCACTCACAGTAAACTGGAAAGTGCTACTAAAGTTATACATTAGTGTTTACTTCACATTGAAGTTGACATTGATATTGACATTCCTGTGACCTGCTGGCTCTCCACCTGGTGAGACTGAAGCAACATCTACACGTGGATGGCTTGTAGTTGGTGAATCCCAGATATAAAAGTCATCATGGGACAGCATAGAATCTCAAAGTTACAGAGACTGTCACTATAGTAGTGCAATGTGATGGTAATCAAGGAGATTCTTGTTGGGAATATGAACAGCAGTCGCCCATCTCTCCCAGCAGGCCACCAGTAACAAGCATAACTACTGTACTGCTCTGATCCAATATTGGAATCAGTCAGTCTAAGTAAAGTCCCATCACAATGGATGAAGTCTTCTGAATGCACTCCTCCTTGGACTTTAAGTGGTTGGTAACTCCTGCAGTTGGCACTAGGATTCTCGGCTCTGTTGATGGAATCATGATGGTAGACATACTCTGATGGGTACACCTGACAAGGAGTAGAAGATGCTACATTGTAATGGAAATTTAAAGTTTGATACTTGATCTGATTGATGCAGATAACATACTTGCCCTTATCCAACTGAGTAGACTGGAGAGTATCATACATGTACAAAGTACTTGGTAGGAAAGTGATTTCATCCTTGATATAATTGGTCCTCAATCAGTGCAAACAGTTTTCAGAGTACTCTTCTATTCAGTAATTATTGCTCTCAAGAGTGTAGTTATTGTTTACTCTGGGTGATTACAGAATAACAACAGCCAGTTTATTTGTCGCGTGGCTTTATCTACCTCCAGCCCTTTAAAAACATTGCTGGACTATCATGCTTTCAATAGTACGAAACTGATAATGTGCTGATACTGATAAGCTGAGGCTCACCCCCACAATATCGGCAACTTTTACCAATCTAAAAACGTACACAATGGTAAAGCACATAATATTATTATTGTTTTTTTAGTCTTCCTTCACTTGGCCCCTCCCCCTCTGACTGTTTCATAGAGGTGTGTGTCAGTGGTCTGTTTGACTACAGTAGCTTCATAACAAGGGTTGCCCTCCATTTCACACTTTGGAGTACTGTTGTCAGTACTTGTATCTCTGGCCTGTCTCTTCTTAAACCTCCACAGCAGTACAACACTGAGTAGCCCTGTAAACAGGACTGTCAATATTCCCACAAGAACCCACGCAACAACTTCACTCCAGGATACTGAGGAATCACAAGTAACTATTTCATTAATTCTTGGCATTTCTCTTGTTGCTAGTACTGGAGTTGTAGCTTCAGTGTCTCTATCTTGAGTTGTTGAAACTGTGAAGGATTAGAGTAATGAACAGCAATCCTACATTTCAAGTGGCTTGCCTGGCAATAATTGTGACACTGTACTACTGCCTGAGAAGATGAGGTAGATAATAAAATTAATGTGCACTTATGATTACCATACTTCTGAAAATCTGGCACAAAAGGTAATTACACTGGGGCTTTGCGCAGAATTTAGAGGCAAATAGTATTATTCGCCTTTCCATCTGCACATGCATTCTACTACTGTTTTGTAGCAATATATGTGATGACCCATTTTTAAATACTGTAATTCATTAAAGAGTAGCAATAGAAGTGTGAACTTTTAGAACTACAGTAGCTATCATACTTTCTGTGATGGCAATAGCTGTTGTTCCTACAGTAGAACTTGTAGTAGTGCCTGGGTTGATGGCTATAGTCTCAAGACATTGAATGATCATACATAATATATATGTAAGGTAACTTACTGATACAGTGAAAGAATTCTACCTCACTCAGTGCAAATTTATAGTAGGTGTTGCTAAATTTGTACATCAATAATTTTGTCATGTTGAACATCGTATTGATACTGATATTTCTTTGACCTGCTGGCTCTTCACCTGATTGGATTGTAGCAACATCTACATATGGATTCCTTGTAGATGGTGCATCCCAGACATCAAAGTCATCTGGTACAGCATAGAATCTCAGTTCAGAAAGGCCTCGGTCACTGTCGCTGTAGTAGTGCAGTGTGATGGTAGTCAAGGAGACTCTTGTGGGGAATATGAACAGCAGTTGACCATCACTCCCAGCAGCCCACCAATAATAGGAACTGCTATGATACTGCTCTTGTCCAAGGTCAGAGTCAGTCAACTTAAGTGAATTACCATCACAATGGATGTATTGATCTGTGTTTACTCCTGATGCTTGAAAACCACCTTGATACCTCCTGCAGTTGGCACTGGGACTCTCAGCTCTGTTGACAGAGTCATCCCGATAGGCATAACCTGATGGGTACACCCGACATGAACTTGAGGATACTGTGGAATAGTGGGGTGTTGAACTTGTACTGTAGATCATAAATACCATCATGTAACATACTTGTCCTAGTCAAACTGAGCAAAGTGAAGAATATCGTAGAAAGTGCTAAGCAGTGTAGCAACTTCATAGTCATACCTCACTGTAGACTCTTCTAGTTGTGAAGATTACTTGGCTAACAGAGTGTGATCTATATCGTGGCTATTGTTTACTTTGTGAGAGTAAAGAACAACGAATTACCTGTTTGTACATGTAAACTGCATAATCATGTCAACCTCCCTCACCACCTAAACACTGCTATGCTATCATGCAGTCAATAATACACAAGTGATGTATAATGTAACTAACTAAACCTGATTTCAATAATACTCACATTGGATGCGTGCACACAGTGCTTACACCTATAAAGAGGTATGAGCTCACTAGCCAATACTATAACATGCTGTACATGTTATGTTCAATACTACAGTATACAATTATTATGTATTGTAATGCGCAGCTTCATAAGTAATGTGTAAACAGTACTTGCGCATTTACAAAAAGTTAATGTATGGTAACTTATCACAGTTTGCCAGTTGATATTTATGGTTTCCACTGAATCTGCTATTGTTTGTTTATGTTTATGTTTTGAGTAACACATGTAGGTTATAATTAACAGTTATTTCGGGAACTTCATCTAGCGGTTGCTACTTTAGTTCTAAGAAAGAGCTAATACTATAGTTTACAGTGTATGTACTACTACAGTTGCAGCTCCCTTATATAGAGCAGTTGTTTATTTTGTCCCTTCCCTCTGACTAAATGGCCCTGGTTTTCCAGTGGGTTCATAACCCTCCATTTCATACTGTGGAGTTCTGTTATCAGTACTTGTATCTCTGGTCTATCTCTTCTTAAGCATCCACAGCAGTACAACACTGAGTAGCCCTGTAAACAGGACTGTCAATATGCTCACCAGAACCCACGCTACAACTTCACTGGCAGATCTAGATACTGATGAATTACATGTGCAGTGTTAGTGTAGTACTGAGTATATTTACTGTCAAAGTTTAATATACCAAGTAAAGGTAAGTTTGGTTGTTGTCACACTATTTGTGTATTTACCACAGTACATGTAGTCGAAGAAATCCACTTTACTTACTATAAAATTGAAGTTGCTTTGAGACTTGTACATCAGCATTTTCCTTGTGTTGAAGTTAACAGTAGTGCTGACATTCTTGCGACCTGCTCGCTCTCTACCTGGTGGGACTGTAGCAACATCGACACTTGCATAGTTTGTATTTGGGCTATTCCAGATGTTATAATCATCTGGTACAGCATAGAATCTCAGTCTGGGAAGGTCCCGGTCACTGTCACTGTAATAATGCAGTGTGATGGTAGTCAAGGAGACTCTTAATGGGAATATGAACAGCAGTTGCACATATTTTCCTTCAATCCATGCATAATAGTCAGCAGGCTGGTACTGCTCTAGCCTCGTCCCCAAGCCCTTCCCAGTTTTTCAAACTGGGAAGGGCTTGGGGACGAGGCTAGTACTGCTCTCCTCCAAGGTCAGAGTCAGTCAATTTCCATTGAATACCATATTGCAGTGGATGTATAAATCTGTGGATAGCCCTACTTGCAGATTGTCTAAATACCTCCTACAGTTGGCGCTGTCACTCTTGAATCTAGTGACAGAGTCATCCTGATAGGCATACTCTGATGAGCGCACTTGATATGAACTGGAGGACACTGCATTTGGAGTGGTGGGGTGATTTGAGTCATGCTTCAATTTGATTCTCATTAATGATATACCTTCTGTTGTCCAACCGAGTTCAGTGATGGTCATCATATAAAGCACCAGATAGAGCATCATTGTCTTTGCTACAACTCTTACCAAGCAGTTTTGTTCAAGGGCTTCCGTTGTTACTTGTTTAGCAAATATCTCAAGTTTGTTTTAGGTTATTGTTGCATGACAGTGTGCTTATCCATCTACTTGGCTGTTTGGAATACCGCTTTCACACAAATTTTAGCATAAATTATAGGTATATGCTCTCTATGACTATGTACTCATGTACTATTTTTATACACACATGTGCGTAAGTTTATTGTTACCCCAATAACCCCATGCACATGTGCAAGAAGCAAAGTGCATGTGATATTTTCCTGTTAGACATCACTTATGCTTGTGTGCGCACTTAACCATGATACAAAATAATTTTCATGGTATTTACAGTCAGTGGAATTAATATATTATAGGTGTTATCAATGTTAATGTGGTATGGGGTTCTTCTATGAAATTTATCATGTCTCTTTTTTGTTATTACCACTTGATTAGTTATGCTCATGTACATGAAAGCTATGTACTACTTAGTGTGAATATTAATGTCCAGGTAGCTATACGATAATTTTTGTTTTGTTATGAGTATGATGTGTTCTCAAATGTCTTGGCTATTTCTCTCCTTCACTTGGCCCCTCCCCCTCTGACTGCTTCATAGAGGTGTGTGTCAGTGGTCTGTTTGACTGCAGTAGCTTCATAACAAGGGTTGCCCTCCATTGCACATTTGCTCTCTCTGCCTTCCATAGCTCTTTTTTGTCTCTTTTTATAGAGCCACAGCACAAGCACATTGGCACTGAGTAGCCCTGTGAACAGGACTGTCAATATGCTCACCAGAACCCATGCAATCACTTCACTCAGAGATGTTGTGTTGCACTGTAGTTGTGCTCTAGTTTGTTGTTCCTCTGTTTCTTCAGTAGTGCTCTCTTGAGTTGACATTGTAATCGCATTGAATTAGACTAACAGACAAGTGGGCTTGAATGAGATTGTTTACTTACCAAATGCTTTTGTTGAGGTTGCTGTGCTTATACGATATGCTATCATGGTAATCTCGATAATATTGATGTGCAGTAGAAATGATCACTAAACTTACTCTCTCTTAATATGGAAGGGGCTTCTGGTATTGTTGACATAATAGTGATCCCAGTCGCTATACATCATCATGTAGCAGTCTTAAATCATCATAATATTACTGTAGTATCCCGGGCAAGCGCCCACTCCCAGGTAAGCGCCCATATACCAAATTTCAAAGGGTCCAGGTAGCTCAAGTGTACATCCCTGGGTAAGCACCCATGTGGGCTAAAATCAGGTGTTATGTTTAAGTACCTATGGGCACTTATCCGGGAGACTATGGTAATGTAGAATTATATTATGGTAATTTGCATAGAGATGCTTACTTGTACATGTATTTTCACAAATGAAGAACTCCACTTCACTCACTGAAAACACAAAACTGCTTCTATACTTGTACATCAGCACTTTCCTGGTGCATGTATTGAATTGACATTGATACTGACTCTCCTGCAACCCTCTGGCTCTCCACCTGATAGGAATGATTTAACATCCATATGTGGATAGCTTGTAGTTGGTACATATCCCAGGCATCAAAGTCATCTGGTACAGCATAGAATCTCAGTCTGGGAAGATCTCTGTGACTAGCGACTGTCACTGTAGTAGTGCAGTGTGATGGAAGTCAAGGAGACTCCAGTGGGGAATATGAGCAGCAGTTGCTCATCTCTCCCAGCAATCCACACATAATAATCAATGGCCCGATATTGCTCTTGTTCAAGGTCTAAGTCTGTCAATTTGAGTTGGGTACCATCACAGTGAGTGTATTCTTCTGTGAATACTAGTGATAGTGCTGAAGACCACTCTGATACTTCGTACAGTTAGCAGGACTGTCAATATGCTCACCAGAACCCAAGCTATTAGAGATACTGATAAGTCACATGTACATTTAGCTGTTGAATCTGTTATTGGTCTTTCCTTCATCACTGAAGTTGTTGCTTTGGTGTCTTTGTCTTGAGTTGTGGGCTCTGTAATGAATTAGTATAACAATGATTAGCTGTCCTACATATTAAATTTTAACTGCTTACCTGGTGATGTGTGTGTTTGTAAAGTGCTGAGTGCATTTCCTAAACATAATATGGTTGCGTTGACAATTAATAAGTAAAACAGCTACTCATAGTATAGTACATGATAATTTGGTGACATAAGAAGTGTTGAAAGTAGTCCATCATTAGCTTGTTTACAGGCTACCGAAGTGAGTGATGACTACTTGGAATGTATGTAAACACTCTTAGCTTATTCTGGTTCTATTGTACTGTTTATGTGCTGTGTTATTATTGACTTTTCAGTAGAGTTCTGTAGGAGTGCATTGTCAATAGTTTTTATTGTAATCTCATGCCACCTAGCTTTGCTTGAACTGCTTGGGCACTAATCAGTGGCTGCATGTGTCCACTAGTTTTTTCACTGGTGATAATAATTCACACTTGCCCCAAGACATGATACGAAAATTTTGCTCATAGTGATACATGTGATAATATATAAGAATATTAATTTGTATGATTAATCACACACTTCCGAGTACAATTAGGGCAGTAATCGGTACTCTTACTTGTACGAGTATGGCCAGTAATAGCACGAACGATAGCGAATGCTACTAGGCCATACAAGTAAAAATAAGAGTACCGTTACTACCCTAATTGTACAAGGAATAAAGTGTGTGATTAATTGATAATAGTATAGAATTTGCCCTAGGCTACAGCAGGAGTACCGATTACAGACTGAGAGTACAATTACAGCTGTACTCAGTACTCTTGCCTATGGGAGAAATGTATTGTGATTGTAATCACTATACTATTATACAATTTATAGTGTATGCGGAAATGGTTACCAATTGTTATGAAAACACAAAATTAATTTCTAATAGATACACTGCATGAGGCTCACCCCACATTCCCAACATTTAAAATTCCATGTATGCTGTATAAATGCACATACACGTGTCCGACATTTTCGTCTCACACTTAAATTTCTAATAGATACACTGCATGAGGCTCACCCCACAATCCCAACATTTAGATTTGTATAAATGTACTTCCACATATCCGATATTTTTTGTCTTCGTTTTTCCCCTCCCCCTCTGACTGTTTTGTAGAGGTGTGTATCAGTGGTCTGTTTAACTGCAGTGGCATCATAACAAGGGTTGCCCTCCATTGCATATTTGCTCCAGTAGCGATTTTAGTTTTATCTACAGGGGGGGGCCTGAGTCCCCAAATCAAGATTAAAGCATTAAGATTTCAGTTTAAATACACTCCACAGAATAAATTCTTGCATACATGTAGGTGCAAATGTTAGCATGTGACCAACAGAGGTCCAATAGCAGGGTGGGCCCATGCCCCCTCAGGCCCCCCCTTAAACCCACCACTGATTTGCTCTCTCTGCCTTCCACAGCTCTCTCCAGTCTCTTTTTGTAGAGCCACAGCACAATCATATTGAGCCCTGTAAACAAGACTGTCAATATTCTCACTAGAGTCCACACAGCCATTCACTCGGAGACATTATGCTCCACTGTAGTTGTCCTATAGTCTGTTGTTCCTCTGTTATTCCTTCAGTGGTACTCTCTTGAATTGACATTGTAGCTATATAGTTATTATATCATTATGTTGACAAACAAGCTGATACTTACATGTACTTGTAATTTCACAAATGAAGAACTCCACTTCACTAACTGCAAACAAACAACTACCACTGAATTCATACATCAACACTTTTCTTGTGTTGAAGTTGACATTGATGCTGATATTCTTGCAACCTGCTGGCTCTCCACCTGGTGGGACTGCAGCAACATCTACATGTGGGGTGCTTGTAGATGGTGCATCCCAGACGTTAAAGTCATCTGGTACAGCAAAGAATCTCAGTCTGGGAAGGCCTCTGTGACTGTCACTCTAGTAGTGCAGTGTGATAGTAGTCAACGAGACTCTTATGGGGAATATGAATAGCAATTGCGTTTTTTTTTTCCAGTAATCCACACATAGTCAATGAACCAGTATTGCTCTGTTCCAAAGTCAGAGTCAGTTAATTTACATGTGGCACCATCTCACTAATAGAAATAGTATAACATACTTATCCTAGTCCAACTGAGCAAAGCAACAAATACTATAGAAAGTGTTGGACAGAACAGCGACTTCATTATCACACCACACCATAGACTGTTCCAGTAAGTGAGTTTCGTGGAATACATAGCTATAAATCATACATTGAACGTGATTATTAACCCTCAGTGCATGTGCCATAGGGTTACAGTAGTTTAATGTGCCTAATACCTAGGCAACTGTGCCGAGGGTTTTGTACAATAGTGCTTCATTTTCATGGCTATTGTATACTCTGGGTGATTAAAGAACAACAGATTACCACTCTGTGTAGTGTATGATTGTGTCAGCCTCTCTTACCATCAAAACACTGCTATGCTATCATAGTGTCAATCAATGATACACAAGGGACAAATGTAACTATTAGTTAATGCTATAAATGTAGCAATGTAAGCACTAGTCACTGTTTGTATAACCATAGATACTTTAGACTATGCACACAAAGTCTAAAGTATCTATCCTATAACATATATATGGTTCAGTGAATGTACTTGCACATGTCATGCATGTTTATTGTCGTCTTCTTTTTATTTGTGTGCTCCCCCTCTGACTGCTTCGTAGAGGAGTGTGTCGGTGGTCTGTTTGACTGCAGTGACTTCATAGCAAGGGTTGCTCTCCATTTTATACTTTGGAGTACTGTTGTCAGTACTTGTATCTCTGGCCTGTCTCTTCTTAAACATCCACAGCAGTATAACACTGAGTAGCCCTGTAAACAGGACTATCATCGGCAATACGCTCACCAGAACCCACGCAATAACTTCCCTGTCTATATTAGTTTTGTATAATATGTATATACACTGTAATTAAGGTGGTAGTAAGAAACGTACTTTCTGTTGTATAAACAGCTGCTTGCAATTGTGTTGTTGGCTGTGTATTAGTTGTTAAGTCTATTGCAATGTTACCTATGAAGTATTAGTGGAATTCGGTTTTATGCAGAGTACTGTTTATGCATAGTTTGCACTTACTAGCTATAATACTTATACATGTACATGTACAATTGCTTGTAAAGAACTCAACTTCACTCAATGCAAACTGGAAGCTACTGCTATACTTGAACATCAGCACTTTGCTTGTGTTGAAATAATTGTTGGTAATGATGCTGACACTCCTGCGACCTGCTGGCTCTCCACCTGGTGTGACTGCAGCAACATCTACATGTGGATAGCTTGTAGTTGGTGCATGCCAGACTTCAAAGTTATCTGGTACAGCATAGAATCTCAGTCTGGGAAGGCCTCGGTCACTGTCACTGTAGTAGTGCAATGTGATGGTAATCAAGGATATTCTTGTGGGGAATATGAACAGCAATTGTGCAGCGCTTTCAGCAAGCCACCAGTAATGGTCACTGTTCTGATACAGCTCTTGTCCAAGGTTAGAATCACTTAGTTGAAGTTGGCTTCCATCACAGTGGATGTATTTGGATGTATTAATGCCAGACTTAATGCCATTCCTATAACGTTCACAATTCGCACTAGACCTCTCAGCTCTGTTGACAGAGTCATCCCAATAGGCATACTCTGAAGGCTTCACCCGACAGGGACTGAACGATACTGTGGAGTAAAGGGATTGTTTAGCTAAACATTGATTTTAGTGATGCATCTAACATACATGTACTCATCCTAATCCCAAGGAACACAGTGAAGAGTACTGTAGGAAGTGCTAGACTAAACAGTGATTTCATCTTTCTGTCTCAATGGCTGTAGACTGTTCTAGAATACCGTTTGCATATATTTATAGCTGCTGTTTGCTCTGGACAGGTGACTACGGCATCAAATTTGTATGTGTATGTCATATGACGGTGTTTACCACCCACTTCCTCAAACATTACTGTGCTATTATACTGTATACACTGATACTAGTGTTCTGAGACTTGCTACAGAAACAAAAATAATAATAACAGAGTGACAAGAATCATATAAATGTAGGTGATAGTTCGGAACTTCAGCTAACGATCTTGCTAATTCAGTTCTAAGAAAGCAACACAATATTATTATCATGCATGCAATGAATGTTTTGTTCAGTTTTGTATACGCTGTATTGTTGTTAATTCCTTTACTTAGAGCAACTACTCCATTCGTCCCTCCCCCTCTGACTGCTTCATAGAGGTGTGTGTCAGTGGTCTGTTTGACTGTGGTGGCTTCATAACAAGGGTTGCCCTCCATTTCATACTTTGGAGTACTGTTGTCAGTACTTGTATCTCTGGCCTGTCTCTTCTTAAACATCCACAGCAGTACAACACTGAGTAGCCCTGTAAACAGGAATGTCAATGTGCTCACGAGAAACCATGCTATTATTTCTGTGAGAGATGAGTCACATGTACATTTAGCTGTTGACTCTGATATTGGTCTTTCCTTCGTCACTGAAGTTGTCACTTCAGTGTCTTTGTCTTGAGTTGTGGGCTCTGTAATGAATTAGTAAAACAATGATTAGCTGTCCTACATATTTATTGTTAACTGCTTACTTGACGATGTGTGCGTTTGTGTAGTACTGGGTGCAATTGAAGGGCTCAGTGGAAAAAGGTGATAAGCGCCATTTACACTATTTTGAGAAAAGCAGGTTTAAAGAAGGTCAAAGGTCAATGCACTATACGTCGGGACGCGTCCTGCGTATGTGCATATTCCAATTAAAGCGCACCATACGATTCAATATTTCGTGTGCATCTTCTAGAGTTGTGTGGTGATACGAAACTGGTGCAAACTCATTTTTCACCAAAGTGGTGCTTATCACCCTTTTCCACCGAGCCCTTCAATTCCTAAACATAAGGTTGCATTGAAAATTAATATGTAAATTGATCTTAAAACAGCTATCATACTCTTTGCGGTGAAGATAAGAGATGTTGTTAGTATCACAGAATCTGTAGTAGTGCTACTTGTGTTGATGACTAGTCTCAAGACGTACATATACATAATTATAGAATGAAGGTGTGTATACTTACTAGTGCAAATGAAGAAGTCCACTTCACTCACTGCAAATACAAAACTGCTACTATACTTGTACAGCAGCACTCTCTTTGTATTGAAGTTTATGTTGATGCTGACCTTCCTGTGACCTGCTGGCTGTCCTCTTGGTACTTCAGTAACATCTACATGTGGGGTGTCTGTACTTAGTGTATCCCAGATATCGAAGTCATCTGGTACAGCATAGAATCTCAGTCTGGGAAGGCCTCGAAAATTGTCACTGTAGTAGTGCAGTGTGATGGTAGTACATGTAATATGCACTGGTTACCGTTTGTAAATATATACTTGAATAAATGTATGCTATACTTGGACACATCGTGTCTTTATCTGCCTTCTTTCACTTGTCCCCTCCCCCTCTGATCATGACTGCTTCATAGAGGTGTGTGTCAGTGGTCTGTTTGACTACAGTAGCTTCATAACAAAGGTTGCCCTCCATTTCATATGTTGGAGTACTGTTGTCAGTACTTGTATCTCTGGCCTGTCTCTTCTTAAACATCCACAGCAGTACAACACTGAGTAGCCCTGTAAACAGGACTGTCAATATGCTCAGCAGAAACCAAGCTATTATTTCTGTGAGAGACGAGTCACATGTACATTTAGCTGTTGAATCTGTTTTTGGTCTTTCGTTCATCACCGAAGTTGTTGCTTCAGTGTCTTTGTCTTGAGTTGTGGGCTCTGTAATGAATTAATATAACAATGATTAGCTGTCCTAGCTACATATTAAACTGCTTACTTGACGATATGTGTATTAGTGTAGTAGTATTGGGTGGATATCCTAAACATAATGGTTACATTGACAATTACTATTATGTTGATAATCGATCTTAAAACAGCTAGCATACCTTTTGTGGTGAAGGTATGAGATGTTGTTAGTGTCATAGAATCTGTAGTAGTGTTACCTGTATTGATGGCTAGTCTCAAAACATACCTGCACACATAGAATGAAGGTATATATACTTACTAGTGCAAATGAAGAACTCCACTTCACTCACTGATAAAACTAAACTGCTAGTATACTTGTACATCAGCACTCTCTTTGTGATGAAGTTGACATTGATGCTGACATTCCTGCGACCTGCTCGCTCTCCACTCGGTGAGACTGAAACAACCTCTACACATGTAGTTGGTGTATCCCAGACATCAAAGTTATCTGGTACAGCATAGAATCTCAGTCTGGGAAGGCCTCGTAAATTGTCACTGTAGTAGTGCAGTGTGATGGTAGTCAAGAAGACTCTTGCAGGGAATATGAACAGCAATTGCCCTTTATAAGTACTCCATACATAAAAGTCCGTAGTCTGATACTGCTCTTGTCCAAAGCTGGAATCAGCCAGTTTGAGTTGTATCCCATTACAGTGGATGAAGTCTTCTGGACGGATACCTGATTGAAGATTACCAGGTGGATACCTCCTACAGTTGGCACTGGTACTCTCAGCTCTACTGACAGAGTTATCCTGATAGGCATACTCTGATGGGTACACCTGGCATGAAGTGGAGGATACTGTAGAGTGGAGTGATTAGCTAAATTTGCTTGATCTCACTGATAGAAGTCATAATATTATAACATACCTATCCTAGTTCAACTGAGCAAAGCAAGGAATATTGAAGCAAATGCTAGTCTAAGACAGAACTTTGATTTCATAGTCATTCCTCACATTAGACTTTTCCAGTTGTGCGGAGTACTTAGCTAAACCATGCACAGAATGTGATCATTATCATGACTGTTATTTACCCTGGGTGATTACGTGCAGAACAACAAACTACCTGTTTATATAGCACATGGCTGTGTCAACCTCTCTCGGCATCAAAACACTGCTCAGCTATCATACAGTCAATAATTATCACACAAAAGATAATTTTACTTTTCAGTTGATGGTATGAATGTACATGTAATATGTGCTAATCACTGTTGTACTTTCACAAGTGAAGAACTCCACTTCACTCACTGCAAACTGGAAACTGCTACATGTACTATACTTGTACATCAGCACTTTCTTGTGTTGACGTTGACATTGATGCTGACATTCTTCAAAGTCATCTGGTACAGTATAGAATCTCAGTCTGGGAAGGCCTCGATCACTGTCACTGTAGTAGTGCAGTGTGATGGTAGTCAAGGAAATTCCTGTGGGGAATATGAACAGCAATTGCGTACCACTACCCTGAATCCACACACAATAGTCAGTATACTGATACTGCTCTCATCCAAGGCTGGAGTCAATCAGTTTAATTGGGGTACCATTGCAATGGACATAGTTTCCCACAAAGGCACCCTCCCCATAGTCACTTGGATAGTTCCTACATTTAGCACTGGGGCTCTCAGCTCTGTTGACAGAGCCATCTTGATATATATAGGCATACTCTGATGGATACACCTGACATTAACTGGAGGATGCTGTGGAATGGTGGGATACTTTTGCTCAGGTTTGATCTTATTTATACATGTACTATAGTATCCCAGGTTATCGCCCACTCCCGGGTAAGCACCCATGTACCAAATTTCAAGGGGTAAATGTAGCAGCTTCCATACAAATGTATGGAAATTATATCCCAGGTAAGCACCCACGTGGGTGGAGTTATGTTTAAGCTCCCGTGGGTGCTTACCCGGGACACTACGATAACATACTTTTTCTAGTCCTGCAGGGTATTGTAAGGATTGCTACTAGACAGATCAGCTACTTCATCCTTCTGCAACAATCACGTCACTGAATACTGTTCTAGAGTACTTTTTAATTCTGTGATTATTCTCATGGCTACTGTTTACTTTGAGTGATTATGCCTGCTGTTTGTGTACGTGGTTATATCCACCTCCCTCAGCCTCAAACACTATGATTCTATATAATGTTGTCAATTGTACATATCTAATATTGATGTAGCTACTGATATGAGATTTGCTCAGTCTTAACTACTCCATAGTGCCTGCATTTATCCTCTACAAACAACAACTCGTCTAAAATAATGTTTGATATAGTTAAATAAACCTATATGCACACATGTTTGTTTCTTTCACTTGTCACCTCCCCCTCTGACTGCTTCATAGAGGTGTGTGTCAGTGGTCTGTTTGACTGTAGTGGCTTCATAACAAGGGTTGCCCTCCATTTCATACTTTGGAGTACTGTTGTCAGTACTTGTATCTCTGGCCTGTCTCTTCTTAAACATCCACAGCAGTACAATACTGAGTAGCCCTGTAAACAGGACTGTCAATATGCTCACCAGAACCCATGCACAGACTTCACTGGCAAATACTGATAATTTAGCATTTGACTCTATTGGTGTAATTATATGTTTCCTCTGTTGTTTCTTCAGTGTTGCTGTCTTGAATTGACAATGTAGCTGTGTTGAACTAAGCTTACAGACATGTGTGCGCGATTATTGTCTACTTACTGAATGAGTTTTTCATGCTTGCACGGTGTACTATCAAGGAGATATCAGATGAGCAATCAAATGATTACATAATGGAACTTACTATCTCCTGTAGAAGTATTTATTGGTATGGTCGATGTGGTTGTGGTCACAAATGCTGTACATTTAGCAATCTCAAGTCTTGGGAGGAATGTAGAGTTTATGTAAATACACATAGTAGCTACATGCAATTTTTTCATAAATAAAGAGCTGAACTTTGCTTACTGCAAACAGGAAATCACTTCTAAATTTGTACATCAGCACTTTCTTAGTGGTGAAGTTGACATTGATGCTGACATTCCTGTGACCTGGCTCTGCACCTGGTGAGACTGAAGCAACATCTAGACATGGATAGCTTGTAATTGGTGCATTCCAGACATCAAAGTCATCTGGTACGGCATAGAATCTCAGTCTCGGACACTGTCACTGTAGTAGTGCAGTGTGATGATAGTCAAGGAGACTGCTGTGGGGAATATGAACAGCAGTTGCTCATCACTCCCAGCGGGCCACCAGTAATAACTGACACTATTGTACTGCTCTGATCCAATATTGGAATCAGTCAGAGTAAGTTGTGTACCATTACAATGGGTGTATTCCACCACTACTTGGAGGTTACATGGTTGGTACCTCCTGCATTTGGCACTGAGACTCTCAACTCTATTTACAGAGTCCTCCCGATAGGTGTACTCTGATGGGTACACCTGACAAGAAGTAGAAGATGCTACATAGTAATGGAATTTAGATCTCAGTACTTGATCTGATCATAGAGCAGACAAGAGAGTATCATACATGTACACAGTAACTTCATCTTTGGGCCTCAGTCAGTGCAAACAACAGCTTTCAGAATACTCTTCCACTCAGTAATTGCTCTCATGCATGTAGCTATTGTTTACTCTGGGTGATTACAAAATAACAACAGCCAGTTTAGTTGTCTTGTGGCTTTATCTACCTCCCACCCATTGAAAACATTGCTGGACTATCATGCTTTCAGTAGTGCAAAATTCATGATAATATATTGATATTGCTAAGCTGAGGCTGAGATTTTTTGCCAATCAAAAAACATACACAATGGTAATGTGTATGATGTCATATTGTATTTTTTTTTTTTTTTTTTGTCTGCCTTCCTTCACTTGGCCCCTCCCCCTCTGATTGATTCATTCTGTTTGACTGCAGTGGCTTCATAACAAGGGTTGCCCTCCATTTCATACTTTGGAGTACTATTGTCAGCACTTGTATCTCTGGCCTGTCTCTTCTTAAACATTTACAGCAGTACAACACTGAGTAGCCCTGTAAACAGGACTATCAATATGATCACCAGAACCCAAGCTATTATTTCTCTGAGAGATACTGATATGTCACATGTACATTTAGCTGTTGAATCTGTTATTGGTCTTTTCTTCATCACTGAAGTTGTTGCTTCAGTGTCTTTGTCCTGAATTGTGGGCTCTGTAATTAATTAATATAAAAATGATTAGCTGTCCTACAATTTAACCGCTTATCTGGCGATGTGAGTGTTTGTGTAGTGCTGAATGCATTTCCTAAATATAACGGTTGAGTTGACAGTCAATATGCCTTTAGATTGATCTTAAAACAGCAAGCATACTTTAAATAAGAGCTGTTGCTATTATCATGGAATCTGTAGTAGTGCTGTCTATGTTTTCATGACATACCAGCAAATGTACATATAGAATGAGGGTGTATACACTTACAAGTGCAAATGAAGACTCCATTTCACTCACTGAAAACACATAACTGCTACTATACTTGTACATCAGCACTCTCTTAGTGCTGATGTTGACATTGATGGTCGATACTCCTGTGACCTGCTGGCTCTCCACCTGGTGATGCTTCACCAATATCTATGCATGGGGAGTCTCTAGCTAGTGCATCCCAGACAATAAAGCTTTGTATATAATAGGTTTTGCATGTATCAATGCAAGGATACATAATAGCACAAACGCTAACTCTAATGCATCCAGAACATAAAGAAAATATGATATGGAAACAACAGAACAACATTGATAATTTTAAACATAGTGTTTAGACAAAAAAATTTTAAAAGAACCAAGTGTTTTACATTCAATGAAGTTATCTGGTGCAGCATAGAATCTCAGTCTGGGAAGGCCTCAGACATAATCACTGTAGTAGTGCAATGTGATGTTGATCCAGAAGACTCTTGTAGGGAATATAAACAGCAGTTAATTGTCCATCACTCCCAGAGCAGTGTACTGATATTGCTCTGGTCCAAGGTCTGAGTCTGTCAATCTGAGTCGGGTTCCATCACAGTGGGTAGAGTGTTCTGTGAATATTGTAGCATAATCTAGGCAGAACAGCAGCTTCATAGTCACATCTTATAATAAACTGTTCCAATTGTACACAATTCTTATCTAAAACATGCACCAAGTGTGATCACTATCATGGCTAATGTTTACTCTGGGTAAGCAGAACAACAGATTACCTGTTTATATAGTGCATGACTTTGTCAATTTAACCTAGCCCCCCTGCCATCAGAGCACTGTTATGCTATTGTACAGTCAAACAATGCACAGAAGATAATTTAACCACTATATAGTTGGTGGTACGAATCAAGTAATATGTACTAGTCACTGTTTGTTGTTCTTGAATATACACCATACTTGCACACTACATTTTTTTTTAATTGGCCTCTCCCCATCTGACTGCTTCATAGAGGTGTGTGTCAGTGGTCTGTTTGACTGCAGTAGCTTCATAACAAGGGTTGCCCTCCATTTCATACTTTGGAGTACTGTCGTCAGTATTTGTGTCTCTGGCCTGTCTCTTCTTAAATATCCACAGCAGTACAACACTGAGTAGCCCTGTAAACAGGACTGTCAATGTGATCACCAGAATCCACGCAACAACTTCACTGGCAGATATTATTGATGAACTGCATGTACATGTAGCTCTTTGACTTCTATCTCTAGTCTGTAGTGTTGTTGTTATAGCATTCCTGTCTGAAGTTTGTTGAATGAGACAATCAACCCGAGGTAAATAAGATAAAGATAGTTACTTGATGATGTTTGTGAAGTTCCATCACTGAGTCCAATAATTTACTGTCTATATAAATTATGTATAATAAGAGTAAGTATTCAAATTATGATGGTAATAGAAACGTACTTTCTGTTGCATAATCAGCTGCTTGTGTTGCTGGCTGTGTAGTCACTAAATCTGTTGCAATACTACCTGTAAATTGTTAGTGGAGGATGGTCAGTTATGCAGAGTATTATAACTTATGTATAGTTTGCACTCACTTGTATGTGTGCATGTATATGTACAATTACTTGTAAAGAACTCAACCGTTTGACTCAATGCAAACTGGAAGCTACTGCTTAACTTGAGCATCAGCACTTTGCTTGTGTTGAAATAATTGTTGGTAATGACGCTGACACTCCTGCGACATGCTGGCTCTCCACCTAGTGGTACTGCAGCAACATCTACATATAGATAGCTTGTAGTTGGTGCATGCCAGACATCTAAGTTATCTGGTACAGCATAGAATCTCAGTCTGGGAAGGCCTCGGAGATTGTCACTGTAGTAGTGCTGTGTGATGGTAGTCAAGGAGACTCTTGTGGGGAATATGAACAGCAGTTTCCCATCACTCCCAGCAGTCCACTGATAATAGTCGGTGCTACTATTCTGCTCTCTTCCCAGGTTACAATCAGCCAGCTTAAGTTGTGTACCATCACAGTGGACATAATTACTTGTGAATGGTCCTGCGGGCAGACTTGAATACCTCCTGCAGTTGGCACTGACACTCTCAGCTCTGTTTACAGAGTCATTCCAATAGGCATACTCTGATGGGTACACCTGACAAGATACAGAGAATACTGTGGGTATTGACAATATTTGAATTCAACAACAATTTTGACATGTATACCTTTTCTTAAAGTTATCCAACTGTGATAACCATCATAAGAAGTATTTGAAAAGTCTGTATCTTCATTGTTGGCTAGACTGCTTGTTTGAACTTATAAATTACTGAAATGACGACTACACGGAATGGTGCATTTGTTTATGCAAACACTTCTAGTTTGTTCAAGTTTTATTGCACTGTTTATGCTACAAAATTAGTGCACATCACTTGCTGTGCTAATATTAGCTTTATTACTACTCTCAACAATCTGCAATTACTGATACAAAATTCTTGTCAAATTAGCTGTATTATTATAATGTTATAGTAAAGGCTGGTTCACAATATGATGCTGCATTTTGTGTTGCGTTTGTTTGCGAAATGCAAAAATTTATATTATTTACATTTTTAGCAATTTATTTTGTGATCAGATGCAAAAACACAATGCAAAGGAACGTAAGAATAGAATCCAAGTATATTCTAGCGTCCCGTTGCGTTGCGTTGGGATGAGCGTTGATGTCACTTGGAGGAGTTCCTAGGACAACTGCTACACTTCCAGCACTTCAGGCAGTTCATCAATGGAAAGATAGAGAAGCTGAAGAATAGGGTACCAGACAGGGACCTCTTTGATAATGAGGTTCTCCAATATGAAGAAGGTCAGTAGTGAAGTATTGAGATAATGGGGTGTTTAGCTCCTATACTTGTACATGCGAGTCTAGAGAGAAGTGTAGAATTAGGGTATTGTGACTAAAAAGTACGTATGCCGAGGAAATTCAGAATAATGTAAATGAGAAAATGCAATGTTTCTCTCAATGTAAAATTGTCTGGTACAGCATGGAATCCCAGTCTGGGAAGGCCTTGATCACTGTCACTGTAGTAGTGCAGTGTGATGGTAGTCAAGGAGACTCTTGTGGGGAATATATATATGAACAGCAGTTGCGAGCCACTACCCTGAATCCACACGTAATAGTCAGGATACTGCTCTCGTCCAAGGTTAGAGTCAATCAGTTTAATTTGGGTATCATCGCAATGGACATAGTTTCTTACAATGGTACCTTCCCTATGATCACTTGGATAGTTCCTACAGTTAGCAGTAGGGCTCTCATTTCTGTTGACAGAGTCATCTTGATAGGCATACTCTGATGGGTACACCTGACATGAACTGAAGGATGCTGTGGAGTGATGGGATAGGTTTGCTCAGGTTTGATTTTACTTATACATGTAACATACTTTTCCTAGAGTAATGTAAGGGTTGCTATAAAAAGTGCTAGACAGAATGGCAACTTCATCCTTCTGCATCAATCACATCACTGAATACTGTTTTAGATTACTTTTTAATTATTTAATTTTTGTGATTATTCTCATGGCTATTGTTAACTTTGGGTGATCACCTATGCCTGCTGTTCGTGTACGTGGCTATGTCCACCTCCCTCAGCCTCAAACATTAACATTATCATGTTGTCAATGTTAAATTTTATATACTGATATGAGATTTGCTCAGTCTTAATTACTCCAAAGTGCCTGCATTTATCCTCTACAAACAAAAACTCGTTTTAAATAAACCTATATGCACACATGTTTGTTCCTTTATTTGGCCCCTCCCCCTCTGACTGCTTCATAGAGGTGTGTGTCAGTGGTCTGTTTGAATGCAGTGGCTTCATAACAAGGGTTGCCCTCTATTTCATACTTTGGAGTACTGTTGTCAGTACTTGTATCTCTGGCCTGTCTCTTCTTAAACATTCACAGCAGTACAACACTGAGTAGCCCTGTAAACAGGACTGTCAATGTGCTCACCAGAAACCACGCAACAACTTCACTCAGAGATACTGATAGTTTAGTGTTTGACTCCGTTGGTGTAATGTGTCTTTCGTCTGTTGTTTCGTCAGTGGTGCTGTCTTGAAGTGACAATGTAGCTGTATTGAATTATTAGCTTACATACAAGTGGGCCTGATATATTATTTGCCTACCAAATGCTGTTGATGTGCTGGTATGATCAGCTATAGTGGTGATGTTGGTAGTGTTGATAATTACATATATAATTATGCGTTTTAAGATTATTGCATAATAAGACTTACTGTCTTTTGTGGAAGGAGCTCCTAGCGTGGTTGACATGGTAGTAATCTCAGCAGCTGTTTATGTAGCAGTCTCAAATCATATGATGAGCAGTAATGCGCATTAGATACATATAGCTACTTACTTGTAATTTCACATACTACAAACACCACTTCACTCACAGCAAACAGGAAAGAGCTACTAAATTTATACATTAGTAGTTTCCTTGCATTGAAGTTGACATTGATGCTGACATTCCTGCGACCTGCTGGCTTTCCACCTGGTGAGACTGAAACAACATCTACACATGGATAGCTTGCTGCATCCCAGACGTCAAAGTCATCTGGTACAGCATAGAATCTCAGTCTGGGAAGGCCTTGGTTGCTATCACTGTAGTAGTGCAGTGTGATGGTAGTCAAGGAGACTCTTGTGGGGAATATGAACAGCAGTTGTTCATCACTCCCAGCACTCCACTGATAATAGTCAGTGAATTGATATTACTCTTGTCCAAGGTCTGAGTCTGTCAATCTAAGTTGGGTACCATCACAATGGGCATATTGTTCTGTAAACACTCCCGCCTGAAGACCACTTTGATACCTCCTACAGTTGGCACTGACACTCTCAGCTCTGTTGACAGAGTCATCCCTAAAGGCATACTCTGATGGGTGCACCTGACATGAACTGGAAGATACTGTGGAGTAGTGGGCTTGATGGATTTTGTTTCACTAGCTAATAGCATCATGTAACATACTTATCCTAGTCTGGCTGAGCAGAGTGAAGAATATTGTAGCATAAGCTAGACAAAGCAGTGGCTTCATAGTCACACCTTACAATAAACTGTTCCAATTGTACACAATTCTTAGGTAAAGCTTGCACTGAGCTTGAGTGTGATCACTTATCATGGCTGAAGTTTACTCTGGGTGATCAAAGAACAACAAATTTCCTGTTTATATAGTGCATGACTGTGTCAATTTACGGCAGCGATAGCATGCCAGTAACCTTGCTCGAGTGCTCGTGGCCGATTATGATGACATCATAGTATAAAATTAAATTCGAAAATTTCGAAACTGATAATGTGTTGATACTGCTAAGCTGAAGCTCACCCCTGCAATATCAGTCAATCAAAAAACATACACAATTGTAAAGCACATAATATTAATATTGTTTTTCCAGTCTTCCTTCATTTGGCTCCTCCCCCTCCAATTTTTTTTTTTTTTTTTTTTTTTTCTTTATAATAATTTCTGCAAGAGCAGTGGATACATGAATAGCTAACTTAGCTAATGCAAAGCATGTACCCTAGTTAACAGTTATCCAAGTTCTTGTTCTTAGATTGTAATCGAGTTCTAGCTGCAATAGGTGTCCAGCTTCTTGTGCATCTCGTCCCAATACGTAATCCAGGTGTTCCGTTGATCTCAACGTACTCTACTTGGGCATGAGGAGGAATGCATAGTGGGCTTACTGGACTGTCATCATCAGAGTTGCTGGATTCACTACTATCCCGCTGGTGGGAAGTATGACCCTGAGACCTGCATACAACATGATGTTTCCTTCTCTTCCTCACAACAGGGGTCCACTCTTGCTTGTTGTCACTGGTATGGTATGTCACTCCATGCTGGTCACCCTTCTTTTCATAAGAGACACTGTGGCACTTAGTTAAGTTGATCTCTGTGGTTGTCTGGTGGTCATTAATTGGAGTCATAGAAGCAGCTTTACTTCTTTCACCACTATTTGGCTGGGCCGCAGGTCCCTTAGTTGGTACAGGGGCAGAACTAGACTTGGACATCATAGTTGTAGCATTAGTATTCCTACGGTGCCTACGCCTCTTACGTTTTGAGACCTTGTGTGACGAATTTGTAAGGGCTGGCCAAAAGAAACTGACGGAGAAACCAGCTGATGAAGATCTGGTGCTCCACATTGCCTCAGCGACCTTTAGGCCACTCTCCTGTAGCTGAAGGCAGACAGAAGTTGGGAAGCCCATGGCAGAAAGGGCAGCAAACTCTCCCTCCAGGAGGATAACTTTAATTCTCATGTCAGCCATTTTTTTTTTTTTTTTTTTTTTTTTTTTTTTTTGATTGCTTCGTAGAAGTGTGTGTCAGTGGTCTGTTTGACTGCAGTTGCTTCATAACAAGGGTTGCCCTCCATTTCATGCTTTGGAGCACTGTTGTCAGTACTTGTATCTCTGGCCTGTCTCTTCTTAAACATCCACAGCAGTACAACACTGAGTAGCCCTGTAAACAGGACTGTCAAGATGCTCACCAGAACCCACGCAACAACTTCACCCAGAGCCACTGGTAGTTTGATGCTTGACTTTATTTGTATACTTTGTATACTGTTGTCAGTACTTGTATCTCTGGCCTGTCTTTTCTTAAACATGCACAGCAGTACAACACTGAGTAGCCCTGTAAACGGAACTGTCAATATGCTCACCAGTAACCATGCTATTATTTCTGTGAGAGATACTGATGAGTCACGTGTACATGTGCATTTAGCTGTTGAATCTGTTGGTGGCCTCTCCTTTATCATTGGATTTGTCACTTTGGTGTCTCTGTCTTGAGATGATGTGAATTAGGATATTAATGATTAGTTATCCTACATATTTAACTGCTTACTTGGCGATGTGTGTGTTTGTGTAGTGCTGAGTGCATTTCCTAAACATAAACAATGGTTGCATTGACAATTAATAAGTAAAAACAGCTGGCATACTCTTTGTGGTGAAGATAAGAGATGTTGTTAGTATCACATGTATAGAATCTGTAGTAGTGCTACCTGTGTTAATGGCTAGTCTCAAGACATGTACATATAGAATGAAGGTATATAATACATACACATGTACTTACTAGTGCAATTGAAGAACTCCACTTCACTCACTGAAAACACATGACTGCTTCTATACTTGTACATCAGCACTCTCTTTGTGTTGAAGTCGACTTTGATACTGACATTCTTGCGACCTGCTGGTTCTCCACCTGGAGAGAATGCAGCAATATCTACATGTGTGGTGCCTATGCTCGGTGCATCCCAGACATCAAAGTCATCTGGTACAGCATAGAATCACAGTCTGGGAAGGCCTTGGACACTGTCACAGTAGTAGTGCAGTGTGATGGTAGTCAAGGAGACTCTTGTGGGAAATATGAACAGAAGTTGCCCATTACTCTCAGGAGGCCACCAGTAATAAGCATAATTATTGTACTGCTCTGATCCAATATTGGAATCGGTCAGTCTAAGTCGTGTCCCATTACAATGGATGTAATCTTCTGGACGCACCACTCCTTGGAAGTTACCTCGTTGGTACCTCCTGCAGTTGGCTCTAACACTCTCAGCTCTGTTGACAGAGTCATCTCGATAGGCATACTCTGATGGGTACACCTGACAAGAAGTAGAAGATGCTACATAGCAATTTAGAGCTCAATACTTGATCTGATTGATGCAGGTAACATACTTGCCCTTATCCAACTGAGCAAACTGGAGAGTAAAAGAGTACAATGTACTTGATAGAAAAGTGACCTCATCCTGGGCATCAATCAGTGCAAACAGTTTTCAGAATACTCTTCTATTCCGCATTTACTCTCATGCATATAGCTATTGTTTACTCTGGGTGATTATAAAATAACAACAGCCAGTTTATTTTGTCTTGTGGCTTTATCTACCTCCCACCCATTGAAAACACTGCCAGACTATCATGCTTTCAAAAGTGCAAAACTGATAATATTATATCGATATTGCTAAGCTGAGGCTGAGGTTGATTTTTTGCCAATCAAAAATATACACAATGATAATATGTACAATGTCATAATATTGTATTTTTTTCTGCCTTCCTTCACTTGGCCTCTCCCTCTCTGATTGATTCACAGAGGTGTGTGTCAGTGGTCTGTTTGACTGCAGTGGCTTAATAACAAGGATTACCCTCCATTTCATACTTTGGAGTACTGTTGTCAGTACTTGTATCTCTCTCTGGCCTGTCTCTTATTAAGCATCCACAGCAGTACAACACTGAGTAGCCCCGTAAACAGGACTGTCAATATGCTCACCAGAACCCAAGCTATTAGAGACACTGATAAGTCACATGTACATTTAGCTGTTGAATCTGTTATTGGTCTTTCCTTCATCACTGAAGTTGTTGCTTTGGTGTCTTTGTCTTGAGTTGTGGGCTCTGTAATGAATTAGTATAACAATGATTAGCTGTCCTACATATTAAATTTTAACTGCTTACCTGGTGATGTGTGTGTTTGTGTAGTGCTGAGTGCATTTCCTAAACATAATATGGTACCGTTGTGTTGACAATTAATAAGTAAAACAGCTAGCTATAGCATGTTTTTTGTGGTGAAGGTATGAGATATTGGTACTATCATGGAATCTGTAGTAGTGCTACCTGGTTTGATGGCTAGTCTCAAAACATACATGCACATATGGAATATTTACTATTGCAAACAAAGAATTCTACTTCACTACTGTAAAGTAAAAACTGCTACTAAACTTGTGCACCAGCACTCTCTTTGTGTTGAAGTTGACATTGGTGCTGACATTTCTGCGATCTGCTAGCTCTCCATGTAATGGGTCTGCAGCAACATCTACATATGGATAACATGTAGTTAGTGTATCCCAGACATCAAAGTCATCTGGTACAGCATAAAAAGTCAGTCTGGGAAGGCCTCGGAAATTGTCACTGTGGTAGTGCAGTGTGATAGTAGTCAAGGAGACTCTTATGGTGAATATGAATAATAGTTCTCCATCCCGGGTGGGCTCCAATGACAATAGTCCTCGGTCTGATAGTATTCTTGTCCGACTCTTGATCAGTCAGTTTGAATTGTGCTTCATCACAATGGATATAGTCCTCTGGATGGTCATCTGATTGAAGGTTACTAGGTGGATAGTTCCTGCAGTTGGCACTGGCACTTTCAAGTGCACTGACAGAGCCTTCAGATAGGCATACTCCAATGGGTACACCTGACATGAAGCAGTGGATACTGTGGGTTAGTGGGATTAGCTGCCATAAATTTGCTTGATCTCACTAAAATTAATAGAAATACTTATCCTTGTCCAGCTGAGCAGAATGAAGAATATTGTAGCAAGTGCTAGACAGAACAGCGACTTCATGGTCGTACCTTACCACGGACTGTTCTGATTGTGCACAATACTTAGCTCAAGTATGCACCAAGCATGATTATATATCATGGCTATTGTTTACTCTGGGTGTTTGAAGAGCAACAATTACCAATTTGTTAAGTATTTGATCAAGTCAACCTCTCTCGCCATCAAAACACTGCTGTACTATCATACAATAATACACTTAGCGTACATATAATAATTATAGTTTTTGCTATAAATGGAACAATGCACAGTTGTGCAATAATCAATGTTTGTAAGCTATAAGTGTACTTGCACACATGTTTTTTAGTCTGTCTTCCTTTACTTGGCTCCTCCCCCTCCAACTGCTTCGTAGAGGTGTGTGTCAGTGGTCTGTTTGACTGCAGTGGCTTCACAACAAGAGTTGCCCTCCGTTTCATACTTTGGAGTACTGTCATCAGTACTTGTATTTCTGGCCTGTCTCTTCTTAAACATCCACAATAGTACAACACTGAGTAGCCCTGTAAACAGGTCTGTCAATATACTCACCAGAACCCACACAACAACTTCACTCAGAGCCACTGGTACTAGTTATTGCATTCCAGACTACAAAGTCATCTGGTACAGCATAGAATCTCAGTCTGGGAAGGCTTTGATCACTGTCACTGTAGTAGTGTAGTGTGATGGTAGTCAAGAAGACTTTTGTGGGGAATATGAACAACAGTTGCATACCACTCCCCTGAATCCACATGTAGTAGTGTACTGATACTGCTCTCGTTCAAGGTTAGAGTCAATCAGTTTAAGATGTGTACCATCGCAATGGACATAGCTTCTTACAAAGGTACCCTCCCCATAGTCACTTGGATAGTTCCTACGTTTAGCACTAGGGCTCTCAGTTCTATTGATGTAGTCATCTCGATAGGCATACTCTGATGGGTACACCTGACATGAACTGGAGGATGCTGTGGAGTGGTAGGATGTTTGCTCAGGTTTGATCTTTACTTATACATGTAACATATTTTCCTAGTCCTACAGAGTAATGTAAGGGTTGCTATAAAAAGTGCTAGACAGAATGGCATCTTCATCCTTCTGCATCAATCACATCACTGAATACTGTTTTAGAGTACTTTTTAACTATTTAATTTTTGTGATTATTCTCATGGCTACCGTTAACTTTGGGTGATTACCTATGCCTGCTGTTTGTGTACGTGGCTTTGTCCACCACCCTCAGCCTCAAACATTAACATTATCACGTTGTCAATTTTACACAGCTAATATTAAATTTATATACTGATATGAGATTTGCTCTTTCTTAATTACTCCAAAGTGCCTGCATTTATCCTCTACAAACAACAACTCATTTAAAATAATGTTTGATATAGTTAAATAAACCTACATTGTATATGCACACATGTTTGTTCCTTTATTTGGCCCTCCCCCTCTGACTGCTTCATAGAGGTGTGTGTCAGTGGTCTGTTCGACTGCAGTGGCTTCATAACAAGGGTTGCCCTCTATTTCATACTTTGGAGTACTGTTGTCAGTACTTGTATCTCTGGCCTGTCTCTTCTTAAACATCCACAGCAGTACAACACTGAGTAGCCCTGTAAACAGGACTGTCAATGTGCTCACCAGAAACCATGCAACAACTTCACTCAGAGATACTGATAGTTTAGTGTTTGACTCCGTTGGTGTAATGTGTCTTTCGTCTGTTGTTTCATCAGTGATGCTGTCTTGAAGTGACAATGTAGCATATTGAATTATTAGCTTACATACAAGTGGGCCTGAAATATTGTTTGCCTACCAAATGCTGTTGATGTGCTGGTATGATCAGCTATAGTGGTGATGTCGGTAGTGTTGATAATTACGTATATAATTATGCGTTTTAATATTGTTACATAATAAGACCTACTGTCTTTTGTGGAAGGAGCTCCTAGCGTGGTTGACATGGTAGTAATCTCAGCAGCTGTTTATGTAGCAGTCTCAAATCATATGATGAGCAGTAATGCGCATTAGATACATATACTTACTTGTAATTTCACATGCTACAACTCCACTTCACTCACAGCAAACTGGAAAGTGAAAATGCTACTAAATTTATACATTAGTATTTTCCTTACATTGAAGTTGACATTGATGCTGACATTTCTGCGACCTGCTGGCTCTCCACCTGGTGAGACTGAAACAACATCTACATTTGGATAGCTTGTAGTTAATGCATCCCAGACATTAAAGTTATCTGGTGCAGCATAGAATCTCAGCCTGGGAAGGCCTCGGTTGCTGTCACTGTAGTAGTGCAGTGTGATGGTAGTCAAGAAGACTATTGTTGGGAATATGAATAGCAGCTGCTCATTACTCCCAGCAATCCACTGATAATAATCAGTGCTCCTGTATTGCTCTTGTCCAAGGTCAGAGTCAGCTAGTTGAAGGTGGCTGCCATTGCAGTGAATATATTGCTGTGAATAAAAGTAGAGACCTCTTGGATAACTCTGACAGTTGGCACTGACACTCTCAGCTCTGTTAACAGAGTCATCTCGATAGGCATACTCCGATGGGTACACCTTACAAGAAGTAGAAGATGCCATGACATTGCAGTAATGGAAATTTAAAGTTTGATACTTGATCTGATTGATTCAGATAACGTACTTGCCCTTGTCCATCTGAGCAGTCTGGAGAGTATCATACATGTACAAAGTACTTGGTAGGAAAGTGATTTCATCCTTGGTCCTCAATCAGTGCAAACAGTTTTCAGAATACTCTTCTATTCTGTAATTATTGCTCTCATGTGTGTAGCTATTGTTTACTCTGGGTGATTACAAAATAACAACTGCCAGTTTATTTGTCTCTACCTTCCACCCTTAAAAAACATTGCTGGACTATCATGCTTTCAATAATATATATTACAAAATTGATAATATGTTGATACTGCTAAGCTGAGGCTCTGAGTCACCCCACAATCTTTTAAAGCATACACAATAGTAAAATAATTATATGCACAATGTCATAATTATTATTATTGTATTTTTAGTCCGTCTTCCTTCACTTGGCCCCTCCCCCCTTTGACTGCTTCATAGAGGTGTGTGTCAGTGGTCTGTTTGACTGCAGTGGCTTCATAACAAGGGTTGCCCTTCATTTCATACTTTGGAGTACTGTTGT
The DNA here is from genome assembly GCA_964291365.2 of Stappiaceae bacterium. GTDB lineage: Bacteria > Pseudomonadota > Alphaproteobacteria > Rhizobiales > Stappiaceae > JBDWFY01. The sequence continues at coordinate 59,562 of OZ220035.1, read as the reverse complement.
CAGTACTTGTATCTCTGGCCTGTCTCTTCTTAAACATCCACAGTAGTACAACACTGAGTAGCCCTGTAAACAGGACTGTCAATATGATCACAAGAACCCAAGCTATTATTTCTGTGAGAGATGAGTCACAGGTACATTTAGCTGTTGAATCTGTTAATAATATTGGACTTTCCTTCTTCGAATTAGTATAACAATGATTAGCTTTCCTACGTATTTAACTGCTTACTTGGCGATGTGTGTGTTTGTGTAGTGCTGAGTGCATTTCCTAAACATAATGGTTGAGTTGACAGTTAATATACCATTAAATTGATCTTAAAACAGTAAGCATACTTTTTGTGGTAAACATAAGAGCGACGGAATCTGTAGTAGTGCTGTCTATGTTGATGGCTAGTCTCAAGACATACCCGCAACTATACATATAGAATTAATGTATACTAGTGCAAATAAAGAACTCCACTTCACTCACTGAAAATATAAAACTGCTACTAAACTTGTACATCAGCACTCTCTTAGTGTTGAAGTTGACATTGATGCTGACATTCCTGCGACCTGCTTGCTCTCCACTTGGTGATAATTCAGCAATGTATATGTGTGGGAAATTTCTACTTGGTGCATCCCAGATATCAAAGTTATCTGATACAGCATAGAATCTCAGTCTGTGAAGTCCTCAGATGCTATCACTGTAGTAGTGCAATATGATGGTAGTCAAGGAGACTCTTGTGGGGAATATGAACAGCAGTTGTTCATCACTCCCAGCACTCCACTGATAATAGTCAGTGAATTGATATTGCTCTTGTCCAAGGTCTGAGTCTGTCAATCTAAGTTGGGTACCATCACAATGGGCATATTGTTCTGTAAACACTCCTGCCTGAAGACCACTTTGATACCTCCTACAGTTGGCACTGACACTCTCAGCTCTGTTGACAGAGTCATCCCTAAAGGCATACTCTGATGGGTGCACCTGACATGAACTGGAAGATACTGTGGAGTAGTAGGCTTGATGGATTTTATTTCACTAGCTAATAGCATCATGTAGCTAACATACTTATCCTAGTCTGGCTGAGCAGAGTGAAGAATATTGTAGCATAAGCTAGACAGAACAACGGCTTCATAGTCACACCTTAGATTAAACTCTTCCAATCGTATACAATTCTTAGCTAAAGCTTGCACTGAGCTTGAGTGTGATCATTATCAAGGCTAAAGTTTACTCTGGGTGATCAAAGAACAACAAATTGCCTGTTTATATAGTGCACGACTGTGTCAATTTACCAATTTCGCTGCCTGCTCTGTGAATATTGAATATTCATTAGCTCACTAACGGAGACGTTCACTAACCATGACCCTACGACCCTACACGGGAACTGCATAATTGTAACTCACACACCACAGACTGCTCCAGCTGTTTGAAATACTTAGCTTAAACATGCACTATCATGACTGTTGTTTACTTGGTTATGTGCAGAACAACAATAACCTATTTGTATAACACATGGCTCTCAACCTCCCTCACCATCAAATCACTGCATGCATGCTGTGCTATCATACAGTCAATTGCACACAAAAGACAATTTTCGTTTTAGTTAATGGTACAAATGTACATATAGTATGCACTGGTCACTGTTTGTTTGTTTGTAAATTTATACTTGAATATACTTGCACACATCATGTTTTTTGTTCATTCATTTCCCCCCTCCCCCTCTGACTGATTCATAGAGGTGTGTATCAGTGGTCTGTTTGACTGCAGTGGCTTCATAACAAGGGTTGCCCTCCATTTCATACTTTGGAGTACTATTGTCAGTTCTTGTATCTCTGGCCTGTCTCTTCTTAAACATCCACAGCAGTACAACACTAAGTAGCCCTGTAAACAGGACTGTCAATATGATCACCAGGACCCACGCAGCAACTTCACTGGCAGATACTGAGGAATCATGTACATATGTAGCTGTTGCATTTATTCTTGGAACTTTCCTCATCATCAGTCCTGGAGTTGTAGCTTCAGTGTCTTTTGCTTGAGTTGTTGGTGGTATGTTAATTTGGAAAACAGTTAGCAATCTTATATTTTAGTTGCTTACCTGACTCTGTTTGTACTATAATATTGCCTGTGGTTAGATTAAGTAATAAATGTCTCTTTTAAAATAATCCGTGAATAGCTACCATACTTTTTGTGATGGCAGTAGTTGTTTCTACTATTGAGTTTATAGTAGTGGCATCTGAATTGATGACTAGTCTCAGGATATCCAGTGTTTATACATGTATACAAAATAAATGTACTTACAGCTGATACAGAAGAATTGCACCTCACTCACTTCCAACCTAAACTCTCTGAATTTGTACATCAGCACTTTCTTTGTGTTGAAGTTGACATTGATACTGACACTCCTGCGACCTGCTGGCTCTCCACCTGGTTGGACTGCAGCAACTTCTACATGTGGAAAGTTTGTAGTTGGTGCATCCCAGACATCAAAGCCTAAGGCATCTACTACAGCATAGAATCTCAGTCTGGGAAGGCCTCGGATACTGTCACTGTAATAGTGCAGTGTGATGGTAGTCAAGGAGACTCTTGTAGGGAATATGAACAGCAGTTGCCCATCACTGCCAGCAGACCACCAGTAATACTCACTGCTACTGTATGTTTCTTGTCCAAAGTTGGAATCAGCCAGTTTGAGTTGTGTCCCATTACAATGGATAAAGTGTTCTGGGTTGTTAGGACCAGGGGGATACCTCCTACAGTTGGCACTGGCACTCTCAGATATACTGACAGAGTCACCATGATAGGCATACTCTGATGGGTCCACCTGACATGAAGTGGAGGATGCTGTAGAGTAGAGGGATTAGTTAAGTTTGCTTGATCTCACTGATAGAAGTCATAACGTTATAATATCTATGCCATAATCATACTATTATAACATACTTATCCTAGTCCAACTGAGCAAAGCAAGGTATGTTGAAGCAAATGCTAGACAGAACATTGATTTCATAGTTGTTCCTCACGTTAGACTTTTCCAGTTGTGCGGAGTACCTTAGCTAAACCATGCACAGAATGTGATCATTGTCATGGCTGTTGTTTACTCTGGGTGATCACATGCAGAACAACAAACAACCTATTTATATAGCACATGGCTGTGTCAACTTCTCGCCATCAAAACACTGCTCAGCTATTATACAGTCAATAATTATCACACAAAGATAATTTAGTTGATGGTATGAATATGCACTAATCACTGTTTGGAAAAAAATAAATTTAACGTACTTGCACACATGTTTATAGTCTATCTTTTTCATTTGTCCCCTCACTGTCACTGTAGTAGTGCAATATGATGGTAGTCAAGGAGACTTCTGTAGGAAATATGAACAACAGTTGCCTATCACTCCCAGCATAATAATCACTGGCCAAGTATTGCTCTAGTCCAAGGTCAGAGTCAACAAGTGTAAGATGGCTACCATCACAGTGAGTGAAGTCTGGTAGGTACACTCCTGCCTGCAGAAGAGTTTTGGATACCTCCTACAGTTGGCACTGGTATTCTCTGCTCTATTGACAGAGGTAAAGTTATACGCATACTCTGATGGGTACACCTGACATGAAGTGGAAGACACTGCAGGTGGTGGGATAGGTTTGTTCACATTAGATATTATTCATGTAACATACTTTTCCTAGTCCCATCGAGTATGATATGGAATAATGTAGAAAGTGTTAGACAGAACAGCGACTTCATCCTTCTGCATCAATCACTCAATAGTGTTCTCAGTGCAGAGTGCTTTTAATTCTGTGATTTATATTCTTGTGGCTACTGTTTATTTACTTGGGTGAGTATGCTTGTTTGTGAATGTGGATGTGTCTACTTTCCAGAGCCTCTAACGTTACTCTGTATCATGTTACTAGCCTGATATGATATACTTGTACAAGCATAATAAGATTGGAAAAAAGTACACAATGTCATACAAGAGTCGAAAGGATAATAACAGACAAGATGCATCCCTACACGGTTCTTCATAGAAGCATCACCGCTGAATTTGCATGAACCTACATTAATATTGATCTCTCATAAGTACATAGTACACCTTTCCCCATCCAAATGGTGACAACCATCATAAGAAGTGTTGAAAGTTACTGTAGTCCATCATTAGCTTGTTTACAGGCTACCGAAGTGAGTGATGACTACTTGGAATGTGTGTAAGCACTCTTAGCTTATTCAAGTTCTATTGTACTGTTTAATAAGCACCCATTACTTGCTGTGTTATTATTGACTTTTCAGTAGAGTGCTGTGGTGCAGTGCATAGGAGTGCATTGTGAATGGTTTTTGTTGTAATTTCATGCCACTTAGCTTTGCTTGAATTGCTTGGACACTAATCAGTGGCTGCATATGTCCACTAGTTTTTTCACTGGTGATAATAATTCACACCTGCCCCAAGATGTGATACAAAAATTTTGCTCATAGTGATATACTTGATAATAATAACATTATAGATATTAGATTATTAATATAACATATGCAGAAATGGTTATCAATTTTTATGAAAACACAAATTTCTAATAGATACACTACATGAGGCTTACCCCACAATCCCAACATTTAAAATTCCATGTATGCTGTATAAACGTACATGCACATGTCCGACATTTTCGTCTGTCTTACTTCGATCATTTGTCCCCTCCCCCTCTGACTGCTTCATAGAGGTGTGTGTCAGTGGTCTGTTTGACTGCAGTGGCTTCATAACAAGGATTGCCCTCCATTTCATACTTTGGAGTACTGTTGTCAGTACTTGTATCTCTGGCCTGTCTCTTCTTAAACATCCACAGCAGTACAACACTGAGTAGCCCTGTAAACAGGACTGTCAATATGCTCACCAGAAACCACGCTATTATTTCTCTAAGAGATACTGATAAGTCACATGTACATGTACATTTAGCTGTTGAATCTGATATTAGTATTTCCTTTATCACTGGAGTTGTCACTTCAGTGTCTCTGTCTTGAGTTAATGGCACTGTAGTGAATTAGGATAAAATGATTAGCTATCCTGCATAATTATTTAACTGCTTACTTGGTGATGTGTGTGTTTGTGTAGTGCTGAGTGCATTTCCTAAACATACAGTTGCATTAACAATTAATAAATAAAATAGCTAGCATACTCTTTGTGGTGAAGATAAGAGATTTTGTTTGTATAACAGAAACTGTAGTTACTGGTGTAGTGCTACCTCCTGTATTAGTCTCAAGATATAGCTACATGCATATGTAGAATGAAGGTGTAGCTATGTACTTACTAGTGCAAATGAAGAACTCCACTTCACTCACTGAAAACACAAAACTGCTAGTATACTTGTACATCAGCACTCTACTTGTGTTGAAGTTGACATTGATGCTGACATTCCTGCGACCTGCTGGCTCTTCACCTGGTGGGACTCCAGCAACGTCTACATGTGGATAGCTTGTAGTTGGTGAATTCCAGACATTAAAGTTATCTGATACAGCATAGAATCTCAGTCCGGAAAGACCTCTGTAACTGTCAGTGTAGTAGTACAGTGTGATGGTAGTCAAGGAGACTCTTGTGAGGAATATGAACAGCAGATGCCCATTACTTCCAGCACTCCACTGATAGTAGTCAGTGACCCGGTACTGCTCTTGTCCAAGGTCAGAGTCAGTCAATTTACGTTGCATACCATCACAGTGAGTATATTGTTCTGGGAACACTCCTGGTGGTGCCAGAAGACCACTTTGATATCTCCTACAGTTGGCACTTGAACTCTCAGCTCTGCTGATAGATCCATCTCTAAAGGCATACTCTGATGGGTACACCCAGCATGAAGTGGAGCATACTGTGGAGTAGCAGGGTTATTTTGAGTTACATAATATTATGATCTCATGATAGTACATACCCTTTCTTGTCCAACTGAGTTCAGTGATGACTATTATAGCAAGAGTCAGTGTCTTCATCATTGGCTAGGCAGCTTGTTTTTTAAGTGGTGACTACTTGGAGTAGTGTATCAGTATAACATAAACACTCGTAGTTTGTTCAAATTCTGTTGCAACGTTTATGCAATAAAATTAGCATGCATCATTAGTGCTTTTCTGTGACACAATGTATTAAAGAATACATTGTTGACAAACTCTGCAATTACTGATACAAAATTCCTTGTTGTGCTGATCTTATGTGACATCAGCCGTACTATGATAGAGAATTATACTTGTACCTTAGCTCATGGAACACTTAGCAAGTATTGTATGTAAAGTGGTGTAGGGTTGACAGATTCTAACATTCAGATACAAGTATACCTTATAGCTGGAAATTTTCACCAATTTTGCCACCTAGTGTTGTTGGCAAAAAATTTATTCCTTAGAATAATATAAAGGTACTACCTGGGCTTCACTGATAGAAATTATGTGTCATACTTATCCTAGTCCAGCCAAGCAAATCAAAGATTATTATAGGGAATTCTAGAAAGAACTACAACTTCATAGTCCTACCTCACCGTAGATTTTTCCAGTTGTACAGAAGTGAGTGATCACTCTCATGGCTATTGTGGTCAATGCATGCAGAACAACAAACTATCTGTGTGTATAGTGCATGGATATGTCAATCTCCCTCGCCATCAAAACATAACAATCAATAACATCCCAATGACAATAATTAACTATTAGCTGATAGTATGAATATACATGTATACATGTAATGTGCACTAATCGCTGTTTATAAATACGTGCTAGTATAAAATAATGTATTTGTACATGTCATAATATTTTTGTCTGTTGTCCTTTATTTGGTCCCTCCCCTTCTGACCGCTTCAATTCATAGAGGTGTAGGTGGGATTGTGTGGTTAAAACATGCTCCCATAATACATACATCTAACTTACTAATCCTAGTCCGGTTAAACTCAATACAGATAGCTGTAGAGAGTGCTAGTGACTTTATCTTAGGTAATAATCACTGCATGTATACTATTTTAGAATTCTATCATTTCAGAACAACAACTTTCATGTTATATTATCACTTGGCTACATCTCTCTCTCTTGCCATCAACACATTCCTATATTATCATGTTGTCAATTTGTGTACTGTTAGTGATTACTGGTAGCTATGATGTTTGCTAAGGCTCTCTCAATAACATCCAATCTAAACATATACAATAGTCAAAGTTTCAAAAATAATGTTTGTTAAAAGAATTAATGTGCAAACATAGTGTGTTTTTAGTCTATCCTTTTTTTTTATTTGGCCCCTCCCCCTCTGACTGCTTCATAAAGGTGCGTGTCAGTGGTCTGTTTGATTGCAGTGGCTTCATAACAAGGGTTGCCGTCCATTTCATACTTTGGAGTACTGTCGTCAGTATTTGTATTTCTGGCCTGTCTCTTCTTAAACATCCACAGCAGTACAACACTGAGTAGGCCTGTAAACAGGACTATCAATACGCTCACCAGAACCCACGCAATAACTTCACTCCGAGACACTGATAGTTTAGTATTTGACTCTGTTGGTGTAATGTGTCTTTCCTTTGTTACTTTATCAGTGTTGCTGTCTTGAAATGACACTGAAGCTGTATTGAATTATTACGCTTACATACAAGTGGGCCTTAAATATGTTTAATGCTGTTAATGTGCTGGTATGATCAGCTATAATGGAGGATAATGGTGATGTCGATAGTGTTAATAATTATATTATGCTTTTTAAGATTGTTACATAATTAGACTTACTGTCTTTTGTGGAAGGAACTCCTAGTGTGGGTGACATGGTAGTGATCTCAGCAGCTGTACATGTTGCAGTCTCAAATCATATGGTGAGCAGTAACACGCATTGGGTAGCTACATATACTTACTTGTAATTTCACATTCTACAAACTCCATTTCACTCACAGCAAACCGGAAAGTGCTACTAAACTTATACATTAGTAATTTCCTTGCATTGAAGTTGACAATGATGCTGATATTCCTGCGACCTGCTGGCTCTTTACCTGATGGGACTGCAGCAACATCTACATGTGGAGTGTGCGTAGTTGGTGCATCCCAGATGTCAAAGTTATCTGGTACAGCATAGAATCTCAGTCTTGGAAGACCTTGGATACTGTCACTGTAGTAGTGCAGTGTGATGGTAGTCAAGGAGACTCTTGTGGAGAATATGAACAGTTGTGTACCACTCCCCTGAATCCACACGTAGTAGTCAGTGTACTGATACTGCTCTCGTCCGAGGTTAGAGTCAATCAGTTTAAGATGGATACCATCGCAATGGACATAGTTTCTTACAAAGACATCCTCCCCATAGTCACTTGGATAGTTCCTACAGTTAGCACTAAGGCTCTCAGTTCTGTTAACATAGTCATCTCGATAGGCATACTCTGATGGGTACACCTGATATGAACTGGAGGATGCTGTGGAGTGGTGGGATGTTTGCTCTGGTTTGATCTTACTTACGGTATACATGTAACATACTTTTCCTAGTCCTGCAGAGTATTGTAAGGATTGCTATAGAAAGTGCTAGACAGAATGGCAACTTCATCCTTCTGCATCAATTGCATCACTGAATTTTGTGATCAATCTCATGGTACTGTTAACTTTGGGTGATTACTTATGCCTACTGTTTGTGTACAGGGCTATGTCCACCTCCCTCAGTCTCAAACATTATTCATATTATAATTATCATGTTGTCAATTTTACACAGCTAATATTTATATACTGGTATGGGATTTGCTCAGTCTTAACTAATCCACAGTGCCTGCATTTATCCTCTACAAACAACAACTCGTCTAAAATAATGTTTGATATGATATTTAAATAAACCTATATGCATACATGTTTGTTCCTTTCACTTGGTCCCTCCCCCTCTGACTGCTTCATAGAGGTGTGTGTCGGTGGTCTGTTTGACTGCAGTGGCTTCAAAACAAGGGTTGCCCTCCATTTCATACTTTGGAGTGCTGTTGTCAGTACTTCTTTCTCTGGCCTGTCTCTTCTTAAACAAACACAGCAGTACAACACTGAGCAAGGGTGTTGATAACAGGGGGGCTGAGGAGGCTAAAGTCCCCCCCCCCCCCCCCCCAGATTTTTGACAAAAAATATATAATGAGTGTTACTGTAATAAAGAGAGAGAAAATGAGGTTCTGCTAGAGTTTCATTAATAAACCAATTATTAAGAGTGGTCATGATGCATTTTGTGCACACGAAGTGTCATAAAGTAGGTGTGGCCACATACATGTGACGGTGTTCAGCCCCCCCCCCCCACCTCTAAAACGTTATCTACCATGACTCCTGCTGAGTAGCTCTGTAACAGGACTGTCAATATGCTCACCAGAACCCACGCAACAATAACACTTGGAGACACTGATAGTTTAGTGGTTGACTTGATTTGTGTAGTTTGTCTCTCTTGTGTTGTTTCTTCAATGTTGCTATCCAACAATGTAGCTGTGTTGAGCTAGACTAGCAGACAAGGGGGCCCAGAATATTTACTTACCAAACACTTTTTTGTGGTTGTACTGTTCCAATGAGCTATCAAGATGATATCATTTAGTATTGATTAAAAGTTTAATAGTTCAAGTGGTCAAATAATAGGAACATACTGTTTCCTGTAGAAGAAGCTTCTGGTGTGGTTGACATGGCAGAGCTCATGAAGGCTGTACATTTAGTAGTTACAAGTCATATAGGGAGTGCAGAATAATAATATTATTATAGTAAAGCTCTTATGGTGATTTCACAAGTGAAGAACTCCACTTCACTGACGGTAAACTGGTGGGACTGAAGCAACATGTACACATGGGTACATGTAGCTTATAGATTCATGTAGTGTATCCCAGACATTAATCTCAGTTTGGGAAGGCCTCTGTCACTGTCACTGTAGTAGTGCAGTGTGATGGTAGTCAAGGAGACTGCTGTGGGGAATATGAACAGCAGTTGGTCATCACTCCCAGCACTCCACACATAATAATTAGTGGCCAGGTACTGCTCTGGTCCAAGGTCAGAGTCAAACAAGTGTAAGATGGGTACCATCACAGTGAATGAAGTCCGGTAGGTACACTCCTACCTGAAGAAGAGCTTTTGGATACCTCCTACAGTTGGCACTGGTATTCTCTGCTCTATCGACAGGGGCAAAATTGTACGCACACTCTGATGGGTGCACCTGGCGTGAAGTGGAGGATACAACAGGTGGTGGATAGTTTTGGGTGATTCTGTATGTCTCAGTTCCTTAGATTATTGCATAATTATTATTTACTATGTATAATAACATTAATTGCAGTAAATGTAGTGTGATAAATGAACACAGATCCAGTGTTTTCAATGTTTTCAGTGATAACAGTGATGCTAGTGTTTACTGTGACCAGCAGTGATGCCAGTGTTTTCAGTGAAAGCAGTGATGCCAGTGTTTTCAGTGATAGCAGTGAAGCCAGTGTTTTCAGTGATAACAGTGATGCCAGTGTATTCAGTGAAAGCAGTGATGCCAGTGTATTCAGTGAAAGCAGTGATGCCAGTGTTTTCAGTGATGGCAGTGAAGCTAGTGTTCTCAGTGATGCCTGTGTTTTCAGTGATAGCAGTGATGCCCAGTGTATTCAGTGAAAGCAGTGATTGCCAGTGTTTACAGTAAATTCAGTGATACATATATTTTCTGTCGTTTGAACGTAGTGAATTAGATGGCAAATATTCTCTCATTGGTTGTAGTATGCACACATGTATGCATGCTGAGGTAGGCAGTATATTGGTTACAGCTTCCTGTGTATGGAATGTTGATAAGTATTTGGTTGCATTGCAACGTTTGCGTGTAGTTGATTTGATTGGTCAGGATGTTGTAGGTTGTGCTGGATTTAAGCGGTTGGCACGAAGAGTTAGGCACTCTCGGTAACCGTGGCAAGTACACTAAATCTTACCTGCCACATTTCACAGGAGGATACAGGTGTGTGATTATTGTGTTGTGCAATATTTATGTTATTCTCTGCCTACATATGTGGTGAATGAGTGAAAAGTACCACCTATGGTGCTCTTATTACGAAGGAGATGACATTAAGTCTGGCCTTATCTACTGGGGACCCAGTGGAGAGCGGAGCTACTCCAGCTATAACTGGCCCAGATATTACCGCAGGGAGACGTACCACTCATAGGTGGAGGGACCCTCATTGGACTAAAGAATTTGAACTGACTTACTGGGGTATTCTTTTTTGTGCTATCATATAGGGTTTTTCCTCACCACAATTTTTTATCCCTTAAAATTTGGGTTTTTTTGTGTGGTGAGGTTTTTTACCATGGGCTAGGCCGGCCACCTGCCCTAAAACTTCAGCCGCATGCCTTGTGGCTGTAGAGCTCCACCTGGCCCACCCAACTCATCCTTATAGTTATTAATTTCTGTTAGGAGCTGTGCTGGCGGTTGCAAGCACTGTTAGTGTGTTGGACTTGGTTTTTCATAATACTTGCTACTCTATCGCTGCCAATACCCAATAAGTTATTGAAGAGAAACAATGTGTAAATAATGTAGGATTTGGCAGTGCATGAAGGGCATTAGATGAGTGCAATGTTTTCAGTTCAGTGTAGCCATAGTTTTCAGTGACCAGTGATGCCAGTGTTTCAGTGATAGCAGTGATGCCAGTGTTTTTAGTGATAGCAGTGATGCCAGTGTTTTCAGCGACCAACAGTTATGCTATAGTGTTTCAACAGTGACAGTAGTGTTGTCAGTGATAGCAATGATCTCAGTGTTTTCAGTGATAGCAGTGATGCTAGTGTTTTCAGTGAAAATAGTGAAGCCAGTGTCTTCTAAAAATACTGGCATCACTGGCTTCACTCCTCTCCTGTCACTAAAAACACCGGCATCACTGCTATCACTGTAAACACTGGCTTCACTGGTGTCACTGAATGCACTGGCATCACTGCTCAGTTTACTTAAAACACTGGATCACTGAATATACTGTCATCTCTGCTATCACTGTAAACACTGGCTTCACTGCTGTCACTGAAGACACTGGCATCACTGTTATCACTGTAAACACTGGCTTCACTGCTGGTCACTGAAAGCACTAGTTTCACTGCTATCACTGAAAACACTGACATCACTACTACCTCTGAAAACACTGGATCACTGAAAACACTGCCATCACTACTTTCACTAAAAACACTAGATCACTGAAAATACTGGCATAACTAATATCATTGTAAACACTGGCTTCACTGCTGTCACTGAAAACACTGGCATCACTGCTACTACAACTGAAAACACTGGATCACTGAAAACACTGGCATCATTGCTATCACTGAAAACACATCACTGCATTCACTGAAGACACTGGCACCACTGCTATCACTGTAAACAGTGGCTTCACTGCTAGTCACTGATTCACTGCTATCACTGAAAACACTGGCATCATTGCTACCACTGAAAACATTGGATCACTGAATACATTGGCATCACTGTTTTTATTGAATACACACTGGCATCACTGTATTCACTGAAGACACTGGATCACTGAAAACACTGGCATCACTGCTATCACTGAAAACACCGAGATCACTGTTGTCACTGAAAACATTGGCATCACTGCATTCACTGAAAACACTGGCATCACTGCTATCACTGAAAATACTGAAATCACTGCTATCACTGAAAACACTGGCATCAAAATTTAGATTTTACATATAATTTTAATATCACATATATTATGTAATTATTATTACGTAATCTAAGGAACTGAGACATACAGAACCTGCCATAGTTTTGCTCAAATTAGCTAAATATTATTCACATAACATACTTTTCCTAGTCCCATTGAGTGTAATAAGGAATACTGTAGAAAGTGTTAGACAGACTTCATCCTTCTGCATCAATCACTCAATAGTGTTCTCAGAGTGCTTGTATTATTCTCGTGGCTATTGTTTGTTTACTTGGGTGAGTGTGCTTGTTTGTGAATGCATGTGGCTGTGTACTTCCCTCAGCCTCAAAACATTACTCTATATCAAGGATCTGTGGTGCTCTAGTACAGTTCGGCTGCTATCAACACAGATATGAATGGGGTGAAGGATCTATGGTGCTCTAGTACAGTTCGGCTGCTATCAACATAGATACGAATGGAAGGGTCTGTGGTGCTCTAGTACAGTTTGGCTGATGAATGAATGTTTAGCCCCATCCATATTAGACTAAGTCTTGAACTATCATGTTACAAAGCTAATACTTATATACTTGAAAAAGATTAGAGAAGTAAGTAGGGAAAGTACACATACAAGAGAAAGGATAATAACGGATAGTAATAACAGATAAGATGGATCCCTACACGGTTCTTCATAGAAACACCGTTGCTGAAAACAAGCACTTTGTCTGTTATCATCAAGCTACTCTTGTGTACTTTTTGATCCTACCATCCTCTTTGATTTTTAGTTGCTTTTTATACTTATTTTGTGCAATTCTTTTGTCTTTAATCTTTGTGGCTGAAAGTGCAAATGTATGGAAGTTATATCCCAGGTAAGCGCATATGCGGGCGGAAATCACGAGTTATGTTTAAGGGCCTGTGGGTGCTTACCCGGGACACTACGGTAACATACTTTTCCTAGTCCTGCAGAGTATTGTAAGTATTGCTATAGAAAGTGTTGGACAGAACAGCAACTTCATCCTTCTGCATCATGCAATCACATCACTGAATACTGTTCTAGAGTACTTTTTAATTCTGAGATTATTATTCTCATGGCTACTAGTACTGTTTACTTTGAGTGATTATGTTTGCTGTTTGTGTACATGGCTATGTCCACCTCCCTCAGCCTCAAACATTATTCTATGTCATGTTGTCAATTTTACACAGCTAATATTGATGTAGCTACTGATATGAGTTTTGCTCAGTCTTAACTACTCCACAGTGCCTGCAATTATCCTCTACAAATAACAACTCGTCTAAATTAATGTTTTGATATAGTTAAATAAACATATATGCACACATTTGTTCCTTTCACTTGGCCCTTCCCCCTCTGACTGCTTCATAGAGGTGTGTGTCAGTGGTCTGTTTGACTGCAGTGGCTTCATAACAAGGGTTGCCCTCCATTTCATACTTTGGAGTACTGTTGTCAGTACTTGTATCTCTGGCCTGTCTCTTCTTAAACATCCATAGCAGTACAACACTGAGTAGCCCTGTAAACAGGACTGTCAATATGATCACCAGAACCCAAGCTATTATTTCTCTGAGAGACACTGATAAGTCACATGTACATTTAGCTGTTGAATCTGTTATTGGTCTTTCCTTCATCACTGAAGTTGTTGCTTCAGTGTCTTCGTCTTGAGTTGTGGGCACTGTAGTGAATTAGGATAAAATGATTAGGTATCCTACATAATTATTTAACAGCTTACTTGGTGATGTGTGTGTTTGTGTAGTGCTGAGTGCATTTCCTAAACATACAGTTGCAATTAATAAGTAAATTGATCTTAAACAGCTAGCATACTCTTTGTCATGAAGATAAGAGATGTTGTTAGTATCATGGTATCTGTAGTAGCGCCACCTGTGTTGATGGCTAGTCTCAAGACGTACACATACATGTAGAACAGAGGTATATATAATGCAAGTGAAAAACTCCACTTCACTCACTGCAAACTGGAAACTGCTTCTATGCTTATACATTAGCACTCTACTTGTGTTGAAGTTAACATTGATGCTGACATTCCTGCGACCTGCTGGTTCTGCACCTGGTGGGACTGCAGCAACATCTACATGTGGAAGGCTTGTAGTTGGTGCATTCCAGACATAAAAGTCATCTGGCACAGCATAGAAACTCAGTTTGGGAAGGCCTCGATCACTGTCACTGTAGTAGTGCAGTGTGATGGTAGTCAAGGAGACTCTTGTGGGGAATATGAACAGCAATTTCCCATCTCTCCCAGCAGGCCACCAGTAATAAGCATAACTATTGTACTGCTCTGATCCAATATTATAATCATTCAGTCTAAGTTGTATCCCATCACAATGGATGAAGTCTTCTGAATGCACTTCTCCTGGGTGGTTATATTGTTGGTAACTCCTGCAGTTGGCACTAGGTTTCTCTTCTCTGTTGACAGAATTGCGATGATAGGCATACTCTGATGGGTGCACCTGACAAGAAGTAGAATATGCTACATTGTAATAGAAATTTAAAGTTCGATACTTCATCTGATTGATGCAGATGACATACTTGCCCTTATCCAACTGAGCTGACTGGAGAGTATTGTACATGTACAAAGTACTTGGTAGGAAAGTGATTTCATCCTTGGTCCTCAATCAGTGCAAACAGTTTTCAGAATACTCTTCTATTCAGTAATTTTTGCTCTCAAGGGTGTAGTTGTTGTTTACTTTGGATGATTACAGAACAATAACACCCAGTTTATTTGTCTCGTGGCTTTATCTGCCTCCCACCCATTGAAAACATTGCTGAACTATCATGCTTTTAATAGTACGATACTGATAATGTGTTGATACTACTAAGTTGAGGCTCACCCCTGCAATATCAGCAACTTTTACCAATCAAAAGCATACACAGTGGTAAATTAATTATATGCACATAATATTGTTATTGTTTTTCCAGTCATCCTTCACTTGTCCACTCCTCCTCTGACTGCTTCATAGACATGTGTGTCAGTGGTCTGTTTGACTGCAGTGGCTTCATAACAAGGGTTGCCCTCCATTTCATACTGTGGAGTACTGCTGTCAGTACTTGTATCTCTGGCCTGTCTCTTCTTAAACATCCACAGCAGTACAACACTGAGTAGCCCTGTACTGAAACAGGACTGTCAATATGCTCACCAGACCCACACTGTTATTTCTGTGAGAGATACTGATAAGTCACATGTACATTTATCTGTTGAATCTGTTAGTGTCCTCTTCTTTATCACTGGAGTTGTCACTTTGGTGTCTCTGTCTTGAGTTGATGTGAATTAGGATAAAAATTAATCATTACCTATCCTACTAGTACATAATAACATTATTTAACTGCTTAGCTACTTGGCGATATGTGTGTTTGTGCAGTGCTGAGTGCATTTCCTAAACATACATTTGCATTGACAATTATTGATCTTAAAACAGCTAGCATACTCTTTGTGGTGAAGATACGAGATGATGTTGGTACCTCAGAATCTGTAGTAGTGCCACCTGTGTTGATGGCTAGTCTCAAGATATACATGCACAAACACACATATCGCCAAGGTGTACATACTTACTAGTGCAATTGAAGAACTCCACTTCACTCACTACAAACTGGAAACTGTTACTGAACTTGTACATCAGCACTTTCTTTGTGTTGAAGTTGACATTGATGGTGACATTCCTGCAACCTGCTGGCTCTCCACCTAGTGGGACTGCAGCAACATCTACACATGGATAACTTGTAGCTGGTGTTTCCCAGACATTAAAGTCATCTGGTACAGCTTAGAATCTCAGTCTGGGAGGGCCTCGGTCACTGCATGTCACTGTAGTAGTGCAGTGTGATAGTAGTCAAGGAGACGTTTGTTGGGAATATGAACAGCAGTTGCTTATCACTACCAACAGGCCACCAATAATAGTCAGTGTACCGATACTGCTCTTGTCCAAGGTCAGAGTCAGTCAATTTACGTTGGGTACCATCACAGTGGGTGTATTGCTCTGTGAACACTCCTGCCTGAAGACCACTTTGATACCTCCTACATTTGGCACTAACACTCTCAGCTCTACTGACAGAATCATTCTGATAGGCGTACTCTCAGATGGGAATACCTGACAAGATAGAGAGGATACTGTGGATAGTGGCATTGTTTGAATTATGATCACATCAACAACAATTATGACATATGTACCTTTTCTTAAAACTATCCAACTGGTAATAACTTATACAAGAAGTATTTGAAAAATCTGTATCTCCATCGTTGGCTAGACTGCTTGTTTGAACTTATAGTTTACTGAAGTGACGACTACACGGAATGGTGCATTTGTGTTAGCAAACACTTCTAGTTTGTAGTTTTATTGCACTGTTTATGCTACAAAATTAGTGTGCATTACTTGCTGTGCTAACATTAGCATTATTACTACTATCAACAATCTGCAATTACTGATACAAAATTCTTGTCAAATTAGCTATAATATTATAATGTTATAAGCAATATGACGCTGCATCTTGCATTGTGTTTGTTTGTGAAAGGTGATAATTTATATTTTTTACATTTTTAGCAATTTTTTGGTGATCAGATGCAAGAAAACAACGCAAAGGAACACAAGGATAGAATCCAAGTCGTGTTAGGACAAGCATCGACGACAATGCAACTAATGTATGGTATAACATCGTATTGTAAACCAGCCTTAATGCTTGACATTGTATAATAGTCTGTAGCATTGTGAGTACTTATAATCATGTTGTGATGTGTGTAGAATTGGTACAGGGTAGACATGCAGACTCTAATGTTCATAGTACATGTAGCTGAGATTATACAGATTTTTGCATTTTTGTGAATAATTTCTACTGGCAGTATCCCCCTCCCTCTCACACAAACACCACCTCCACCACTGCAGGTGTACACCTTCCCTCTGCCCAACCCAAAGAAGCTCAAGGAAATACCAACAGATGTAAGTGAAAGGACAGTATGTCGTAATTATTAATCAATGTGCTGAAAGGAATAATTATGTACGTACAAACTAGTTCACCATGTTATGCTATATCTATTAATTCATTCCTCTCATTTCCGTAGGGCAATCTAACCCAGTTCTACACAAACCTCCATTACAGTGTCATCATGCACCTCTTTGCAAAGTAAGCAACGTTGCTAATAGCATAGTGGACACTACAGTAGCTACTAATTCTATGATTGTACGATTGTGTCTTTGTCTCACAGCATGATAGTTGAGAGAAGAATCATCATCACTTTCAGTAACTTTAGCTTGGTGAGTGAAGACTTTTATTGTATGTTTTGGTTGAGCTGATTAATTGTTTTTCAGTTGTCTTGTACTGTCCATGGTGCTGTGATACTGCTCTACCCACTACGTACACTGGTAAGCTTCAAGCTTTGGCAGTCACTTTTTATAATAAATTTGTTCTCTCTCTCTCTCTCTCTCTCTCAGGCAACATATATTCATTCCTATTACTCCACCTCATCTGTTGGACTACTGTGCGTAATTATGCATGTATATTGAAAAGACATCACTAGCTGTATGTGTATATTATACCTTTAATCATCGCTGGCCAACTGTTATGGCCCTTATGGGTGTGTATTTAAGAATTATGTACATTATAAAGCATGCAGGGTTCATTGCATTCCATCCTCTCTATATCTAAGATGTGTACGCTGTTTCATAAACTGTTTATGTAATACTATGCAGCACTATATAATGTTGCCATATAATTATTATGGAAGTGCATGACAGTGTGCCTAAGCAGGCACTGGCGTAGTGTCCTCCTTGGCTTGGGATTGGCTGTTGGAAGAAAAGCCATCTAAACTTTCATGATAGCTTTGTTCAATACATGCATGATATTTTGTTTGTTTGTTTGTAATCATAACATGTAGAACCACCTGTACTTCATTTTTTTTTCTCCAGGGCTCCCATGCCATTCCTAGTGGGAATGCACTCCTCATACGTGGATATAAGTGTGCTGTATATATGTACACTGTGCATGACACTGTACGTATCATGTAGCTAGCATACACATGTATATAGTGCCGTATTGCCTGAAATTTCATGGAATAAATATATAACATTGTGACCAAATTTGGGTGAAATTACATCATTGAGCTTCTAGCCACACCTTGCATCCATAAATGAATAAAAAGTTTCAATGGAGAAATTTTTATGGCCTTGCTCCACATACCAAATCTGCAGGCATCTGCTTCATATATGTACGTATGCAATACGATGTCATAAATTCATCAGTCTTTATGGGTGTGGTGTATGAGTTCCACAAGATAGGCTGCTAAACTAACTAGATCTAGTCTTGACTGAACTTGCAAGTGGCAAGTCTACTCTAGCTAGTACTGTCACTGATGTATATAATATTTTATTAAAAATGCTCAAAGGACATACATACATGATAAGAGCACAAAAAGGTAAGTGATCTACTGATGTAGAACAAGAAGTCGATAGACTTAAATGTGTATACACAAAGGAAATGAGTCACTACATTATGACATCATAAAGGATATAGAAATATACCACATTTCCTCCCCCCTTAAAATGAATAACCCCCAATACAAAAATCAGTGAATAAGAATGAGGGTGAAGGGATTAAGTGTTCCACAGTTAGTGGTAGTAGTTTGGTGGTTGTCTGTTGCGGGTAGGATATCTACGCTCAACAGTCTTGGAACTGCTCTCGGCAGTCTCCTCAGGAGGAGTAGGTGGAATAGTTTCGGGAGTCTCGGGCTCCTCGATAGTAGGATCAGCTGGCTCTACTGTAGGATCAACAGCAGGCTCAGTAGCATCTGAGTTAGGAGTATCATCAGAACCTTCAGGAAAGAATTGCTCACTCTGCTCACTGTGAGTCTCAATTTGCGATCTTGAGCTGTCGCTAACTGTGGGGGCTAACCAGTCCTTTAGCTGGTCGATATGCCTCTTCCAACGTTGTCCTCCTTCCTCAATCTCAACAATGTAAGTTACAGGATCTAGCACTTCAATGATTGTGCCAGGAATCCAGTCTGGTCCAGGTCTATGGTTTCGCACTAGAACGCGATCTCCAACAATGAACTCTCGGGAGCGAGAACGACGATCGTGTGATGACTTTTGCGCACTCTGCTTTTCCATTACTGACTGTTCAGTGTTTGGTAGCAGTAGACTGAAACGTGTACGAAGATCTCGTTGCATTAGAAGTTTACAGGGCGGTACACCAGTGGTTGAATGAGAAGTAGTGCGATACGACAGAAGATAGGATGACAGTCTTTGAATCAGTGTACGACCATCATTTACTGAGGCTTTCAGACTTTTCTTCAGTGACTGAATAAATCTCTCTGCCAATCCATTAGTTGCAGGATGGTAGGGAGCACTTTTGATACGTTTGATGCCGTTTCGTTTCACAAAGATTTCGAATGCTTCTGATGTGAATTGAGTGCCATTGTCTGTGACAATCTGTTCTGGAATACCGTGCACAGCAAACCATTCTCTCAACACATCCAAAGTTGCTGAGGTAGTTACAGACATCACTCGGACTTCTGGCCACTTTGAATACGCGTCTACACCAACCAGAAACATGGATCCTTGAAATGACCCAGCGAAATCCAGATGGACTCTTTGCCAAGGTTTAGAAGGCCAGACCCAAGGGTGTAGGGGAGCAACTGGAGGAGCTCGCTTGACAGCTTGGCAGGATTGACAGGCTTTTGCAAGATGCTCGATATCCTTGTCGAGACCAGGCCACCACATAAAACTCCGGGCAACTGATTTCATCTGGATGACTCCAGGGTGGTCTTTGTGCAGCTCCTGCAGTAGTTTCTCTCTCAGACATTTGGGTATGATCACTCGATATCCCCATAGGAGACACCCCTCCTCCACCGTCAACTCATGACGTTTGTCGTAAAATGGTCGCAGGCACTGGGGTATCTGTCGAGGCCAATTTCCCCTAGTGTACCTGTACACGTTGCTTAGGAGAGGGTCGGATCCAGTTGCAGCTCTCAGTTGGCGGACATTGACAGGTAAGGCTTCCATTGGGCGATATTGAAAATTCTCGGATCTGAGCTGGTGTCTTTCGGTTTGACTCCTTTGAGAGGAAGGCGAGATAGACCATCAGCGTTTCCGTGTTCACCCGTTGGTCGGAATTCGATTTCGTATTTGTAAGCTGACAAAATCCAAGCCCACCGTTGTAATCGGGCAGCAGCTAGAGGGGGAATGCCCTTTTTAGGACCAAGTATAGCTGTGAGGGGCTTGTGGTCTGTGATGATCGTGAACTTTCGCCCGTACAGGTAAGCATGGAAATGTTTCACACCAAAAATCAACGACAGTGCCTCCTTTTCCACTTGTGCATAGTTTCTCTCACTACTAGTGAGAGTGCGTGAGGCAAAAGCTACGGGACGCTCTGTTCTATCAGGGAGTACATGAGCAATGACGGCTCCGATGCCGTATGCTGAAGCATCTCCTGCCATGCGAATAGGCAGGGAGGGGTCGTAGTGCATGAGAACTTTGTTTGAGGTCAGGGTCTGCTTAGCTTCCTCGAAACTCTTTTGACATCTCTCAGTCCAGTTCCATTTTACATCCTTGCGGAGAAGCTCATTGAGTGGAGCGAGAATAGTAGCAGCATTTGGAATGAATTTGCCATAGTAATTGATGAGGCCCAAAAATGACCTGAGCTCCTGCAAGTTCTCGGGAGCTGGGGCTTGCATGATAGCTTTCAATTTCTCGTCAGTCGGATGGATTCCTTCTGCGTCAATGCGATGCCCAAGAAAAATGACACAGGGTTGCAGGAAACGACACTTTGATCGTCTTACGTGTAGACCGTGCCGAAGGAGACGTTTCAACACTTCTTCAAGGCGTGCTAAATGCTCCTCATCTGTTTTGCCCGTGATGATGATGTCGTCGATATAACATGCTACACCATCAATCCCCTGAAGTATGGTGTCCATTACACGCTGGAACACGGCGGGAGCTGAAGCTATCCCAAAGGGGAGTCGGGTATATTGATATAAACCCTTGTGGGTGTTGATGGTGACAAATTTGCGGGCTTCTTCATCCAGCAACAGCTGATTATAGGCATGTGACAAATCAAGTGTCGTGAAGAGTTTACCTCCCGCTACAGTGGCGAAAATGTCGTCGGGCTTTGGAAGAGGATACTGGTCCACATCCATTTCGGGGTTAATAGTGACTTTGTAGTCCCCGCAGATTCTGATTTGACCATCTTGTTTCGGGACCGTGACAATAGGAGCAGCCCACTCACTGTAAGGGACTTTCTCCAACACTCCATCTTGCTCTAGTCGATCCAGCTCACTTTTGACTCGCTCTTTTAGGGCAAAGGGTACTGTACGTGGCTTAAAGAACTTAGATTTTGTGTTAGGTGCCATACTCAGCTTGGCTTGAAAAGGAGTGATTGTGCCAAGCTTCTCAGAAAATACTTCTTGGTAGCGGTTTTGAAGAGCAGCCACACGACTCTCCAGATTAGCAGACGTGGACCCCTTGCCAATGCTTCTCCAATCAAGTCTCACCACTTTCAGCCAGTCTCAGCCTAGCAGACAGGGTCCACCTTCTTGGACGATTAGGAGTTTTAAATCTCGATGGTGCTGCTGGCCATAGCGGACGTCTACAGACATTACGCCCTTTACCGGAATCTGTTCACCAGTGTATGTTTTCAAAACAATGTTGCTGGACTGTAATTGGGTGGTGGATAGGAGAGTGGCAACAGCTGACTCTGGGGCAAGAGACACAGCGGCCCCAGTGTCTACCTCCATTTCAAGAGGATGTCCATTCACCTCCAACTTGACCTTGTAGGGAGGAGATGCCTTATCAGATACAACAAAAAGTGGCTGTGGTTCCTCATCTGTGGCTTGGTCAGGCGGGCAATCTGAGGCAGAGTCACTATCTGCACTATCAGCTGTAGTTAACCACTTTGCTCTCCTTGTGGATGCCTTGGGTGACTTCCCAGAGGTCTTTGATCTGCACACAGGCACAATGTGGCCCACCTTACCACACTTGTGGCATGTAGCATTACGAAATTTGCATTCATGCTTGGAGTGATTCCCACGTCCACAACGACCACAGGTTTTGCCAGGTGTCTGAACTGTCAACACCGGGCTGGAGCGATGGCTTCCCTTGTTTAGTTCTTTCGATTGTTGCGCGGTAGCCTCCATACATTGAGAGATCTCTACCGCTTTTTCCAGGATAAGTTTAGCCTTTGTGAGAAGAACTTTTTGAGTATTCTCACTGTGCATGCCACACACCAACTTGTCTCGTAGTGCGTCGCTCAGAAATGCGCCGAACTCGCATCGACTGGCTAGTCGCCTGAGTGTAGCCAGGTAGTTTGCAATCGATTCGGTTGGTTTTTGTCTTCGCTCGTAGAAATGAAATCGCTCGGCGATAATAATGGGCTCTGGGTCATAGTGCTTTTTCAGTACGTCCACAAGTTCATCGAAAGATTTGTCCTTGGGTAGCTCCGGAGATACGAGCCCACGTATGAGAGTGTAGTGAGTGGAGCCTACCACAGTTAAGAGTGTCGGTACCAACTTGTCATCAGCGATACTATTTGCCGACACGAACATTTGGAATCTTTCGAGATACGCAGTGACAGTTTCAGTTTCAGGATTGAACTCCTGCATGTGACCGATTGTCGGAGTTGCAGCCATGGTGGAGGGAAATAGTCTTTGCTCAATCCCGTCCTCGTCGCCAGTTGTGGTGTATGAGTTCCACAAGATAGGCTGCTAAACTAACTAGATCTAGTCTTGACTGAACTTGCAAGTGGCAAGTCTACTCTAGCTAGTACTGTCACCGATGTATATAATATTTTATCAAAAATGCTCAAAGGACATACATACATGATAAGAGCACAAAAGGGTAAGTGATCTACTGATGTAGAACAAGAAGTCGATAGACTTAAATGTGTATACACAAAGGAAATGAGTCACTACATTATGACATCATAAAGGATATAGAAATATACCACAATTGGCCACCAAAGCATATTATTAGCTATGTGTCTAAAAAGTAAATTGAGAGCTTTATGTTCATCACACTCTCATCTCCCCAGGGCCTTCCTCCTGGCTCAGGTGGCTATGATCGGTGGCTACCGCAGTGCCCTTAAAGTGAAGCAGTCTCAGGTGGTTTTTGATAAAGAGCAGTTTCTCAAGTCCCAGCCTCACTTGGAGGAGTTTCTAGGACAACTGCTGCACTTCCAGCACTTCAGACAGTTCATCAATGGAAAGATAGAGAAACTGAAGAACAGGGTACCAGACAGGGACCTCTTTGATAATGAGGTCCTCCAGTATGAAGAAGAGGAGTAGTGAAGTATTGAGATAATAGGGTGTTTAGCTCCTATACATGTACATAGGCATCTTTTAGTTTAGAGAGAAGTCTAGAATTAGGGTATTGTGACTAAAAAGTATGCTGAAGAAACTCAGAATAATGTAAATGAGAAATTGCAAATTCAGTAGTCAATGTAGTAGGAGCACTAGTGGATGTGTACACTGTCATAGCTGTACTATACTGTCCATTGTAGTAGAAGGCATAGAAGTTGCTCCAAATGTACTACCTCCCACTTGAACTTGTGGAAGCTTCAGGAGAAGATGTCATTGTGTATGGAATCATTTTAAAGTAGGTGACATACGATCAACTGCAAAAGTAGCTATAGTGGCCTCAGTTCTTTCATCAGCCATTGTAGTGAGCTGCATAAAGCCCCTGTACCTTCAGGCATGGTAGTGTGGCATGGGTGCTCAAAAGTATAACCCATTGGTTGATTGTGGAATCTTGATTATAGCAATAAGATTAAGATTAGAAGTCATGGTGCATAGTTAGGAATTTTACTATAGTAGCTATCAGTGCTGGCATCAGGAGTAGAGGATATTGCAGTTGGCACCTTGCCAGTGTGGGCCCAGAATCACTGTGGTATACATTCAGCAGTAGAGTATTCCATGTGTACATGTATGCATGCTAGTCACCTGATTGCACTTGCATAGTGTAGCAGTGGATACATACCTTCATTGATCCTGCAGTATCTGTTACTTACGACTGTGATGACCCTTAAAAGAGCGAGCGGTTGAATAATATTATACTATGGGCTGTAATTATCTCTGCTAGTTTCCTTAAAATCACACCAATAAGGCAGTCTAACTGCCAAGTGTTTCCCACTTTGTCTGCAGCTGACATGGACTCTCTTCCTGTTATGTCCTCCCAGACATACTAGTAAGGTAGTCTAACCATGTTTTCACCAACTATAACAGTCTAGTGTGTAAGCTTCATAGTCCCTAAATAACCATTAGATCTGAACTCTAAATTTGAGTGTCAGCACATTTAGCTAGCTATATTTAATGCTGTGATGGCAAACAAGTATTGCTCTCTCTTAACTACCTTGTCCCTGAAGCTCTCCAAGGACGATATCAAGAGCCTTGTCTTCTCGTGTGGAGACATCCTGCCTCCAGCTGTTGATAACCAGATCACAAGTGCTGCTGATCTCTTACGTGAATTGAAGCAAAGAGATCAACTTGGTCCCACCAACTACGATTATCTGAGAGAAAAGCTGGAATTGGTAGGCAGGAATGATCTAGCAGTCATGTTACCAAATCAAGTGGAAGTATACTTTGGCCAACCAGTACCAAGTCTTCAAAGGAAGACTTTCCTTGGGTTTCTTGACAGTCCGTCAGCATCACTGTTGGTCCCTCAAAATCTTCAGTTGCTAAAGCTCTGCCCTCCAAGCTCAGCTCCCAGGGTATTTATAATGCATCTTTGTGAGCAGCTGAGTTCTGAAAATATGAAAAAGCTTGCCTTTCTTATGAATCTTCCTCTCCATCGTGACCATGTGACATCATTAGAGCTGGCCCAGTGCTTTGAGAGTAAAGGAGGTATGCTGTCACAGAGCTTAACTGATAGCTTGATCCCTTGTCTCCAAGCTATTGGAAGGGTTGATCTAAGTCAGCTGGTCACCTCCATGAAAGTTCCTCAAGCTCTCACGTCTTCTCTATCCACCTCACAACAGCAGCTTTATGTGAAGATTGGCATGCTGCTTCACTCAAAGCACCAGTTGTATGATTTACATATGCACATCTTGGCAAAGCTTGAGGTGGATGAAAAGTTCAGAGTGCAGTTAATGGTACCTGTTATGAGGAACGTTGCTAAGCTCTTTGACTACTCAAATACTCTTCCTATGGCAAAAAGTCTCCTCAAATATTTACAGGCAACGTCGCAAAGCTGCACTGGTTTTGATTCACTTTTGAGGACATCTTTAATGAGAATCAGCCACTTAAATAAATGCTACTCAATGCAGGTAAGGCTCCTTGAATCTAGCAGTGATATACACTTGGTATCGTACAATGGAGCAGTTTCGAAATGCCATGAATTCTACCATTCATTCGATTCACTGATGAACGATGTGAGTTGGAACCTGGAGGCAAGGAGTGGGCTGAAACGAAACATCGAACTTCAGAGGACCCCATTTGGATCACCTGGAGACCACGCTTGCCAGTACATCCTTGATTTGTGTCAGGAGGTCTGTAAATGTGACAACCTTAAGCAGGAAGTAAAAACCACTCTTGGCTACTTAAGCTCTCTCCGTAGTGTACACTACTGCTGTGCATATGAGATTATAGCAAGTCTATGGCTGGCAACACTGGTGTGCTTATTCACGTCAATGTCTGAATTAGGAAGTGATCTTTCAAGTATTGCACTTGATCTAGGCAAGCATAAGGATCTTCTTCTAACCATCATTCAGCAGAATAAGGATGACATTTTAAGAATGTACCCTCAAATATCACAGATAGTAGGTAATGATGTCATGAACAAACTAACTCCACTGTTACGGAGTATTGGAATTGATCAATCCACACCACATGGCCTACTGGCTGAGAGGCATTGTGAGAGCATGACCCTACCTTGGCTCACGTTCAACACGCTCATAATGAAATTACTGGCAATTGCTACACTAGATCAAAGTCATACATACAACATTAGCTTTATGGATTGTGATTTCTCTTTACTTTCAACTAATTTGTGGAAACTGACTGCTGCTGCAATGAGAAGCCAAGTTGAAGTTATCCGAGATAAAGCTCTGGCAGAAAATCAACTCTGCTCCTCCCTCATAGCTGCCTTAACCGACAATAAGCATGCTCCTTAATGTTTGTATACTGTATGCCATGTTGAATCAAACCCTTAATCCTTTTAGTATAGTTGCAAATAGTACACATGTACCCTCACTTAATGTGTGTGTGTTTTAATATGTATGTATATTATTTGTGTGTGTGTGTGCATGTGTGTATGTGTGTGTGTTTATGTGGACATGAACGAACTGAAGCAACAAAGACTTAGTCAAGGTACACAAACTAAATAAGAACAAAAATTAATGTAGTGTAGCAAACTCAACTCATCAATCTCTTAAATAAACCAATAAGCAATACCGAATCTAACAGGCATGCTTAGTCTTAATGTGGATGTGTGCATCATAGTTGTCCTTCAGATGTTCAAAGTCGGGACCAACAATCTCATTTGCTTTGTCACAGACAAAGTAGATCTTGCACTTGTAGCGCATAATGTGCGACACAGCATCACCAAAGTAGTAGTTCAAGTGAACTCCTGTGAAAAGATACAAAAAATGAGTGCCCTGGTCCAGTAATTGAGGTATATCCACAGTTAACTTACCATCTTTGAATGGATTTGGTTCAAAGGTAGCCACATATAGCTTTCCAAGTGCCACACAGCTCTTCTGAGAAGGATCATACTAGTAAGAAAAATTAATAATAATAGCCGAGCATTCAACACAGTACATGCATTGTACACTGCATGATGGTGTAGGCTAATTGTACTGAACTAGTATAAATCAGTATGTAGCTATGTAATTTACATCTTGTGCATATAAATCAGTCTCTAAATCCTCGGTCTTAGCTCTGAGAATACCCTATTTCAATGCTTGCGCTAGGTGGGCGCTCCATTATTAAGTTTTAGACCTCAGCAGAAGTTCAAGGTAAGGCTAGGGGGGCGGGCATACATTACTGGGCCCTCCTTCATGAGACTATGGTTTCTTACCATGTAAGCAGGGGCTGTGACATTGCAGGTTGGGTCCACTGGTTTAGTGATGTTGGCGCAGATTTCAAACTGCACGAGGAAGTTGGCCGGATCTGCGTAAGCCGTACTTGAGATGATGTTGTCTGCTGTACTGTAGGCGGTGACGTTGATAAGGTAGCCTGCACCCCTGCACAGAGTCAGCAAAGATAATGAATCATAATCAGACTGATCATTGACAACAAACGTTGCTGTTCAGGATCTACCAACGTCAAAACTTACTGAAACTTGAATAAGGTACGGGAACCAACTTCCTACCGTGGCAATAAATTAATTTATAGCATAGTGACTGATGTCTAGCTAGCTAGAGATACTTGAAAACAGCTGCAACAACCTAGGACTTACCCTTTGGACAGAGGGCTCAGGTCGTAGGTCTTGCCGCTGTCATCAGTGTATTTGCAAGCCTTCAAGTCGCTGTAGTCTCCAAAAGTACAGCTGCAGAGGGCACAGAGAACGAGAAGAATGGTCAGGGTAGCCATTTCGATTAATGGAAGTTGCATACGTGTACAAAAACAAGGGGGCCGGGGGGACACTACATAAGTGCCTGTACTTCCACCCGCGACCGCGGTCAAGATCTTGGCCCAGCAAATTTTCACGCTTGACCGCTTGACCGCACCGAAAATCTGGTCTTGACCCTTGACTGTACTATCGAGCATTAACCACGCCCATCGATCGCCTGGAGAGACTTTGACCGCTCTTAAGCTGCCCCCGATTCCTAGCTTGACCGCTTGACCAGCTTCAAAATTTCGCCTTGACCGCTTGACCTCACTTTGACCCCGGTCGCGGGTGGGAGTACAGTCG
This sequence comes from Stappiaceae bacterium, assembly GCA_964291365.2. Classification (GTDB taxonomy): domain Bacteria; phylum Pseudomonadota; class Alphaproteobacteria; order Rhizobiales; family Stappiaceae; genus JBDWFY01. The sequence continues at coordinate 31,178 of OZ220035.1, read as the reverse complement.
CCTATGCAGTGTCCCCCCCTTGAAAAAAGGTGAGAATGGGGTGGGGCTAGAGGTCACGTTGTGTGTATATGTATGTATATATGTGTACGTGTGCATGTCCTTGAGCAAGGTTTGGCTTGAAACTGCCATCTCCTCCGGGAGCGATCCGATCGTGTGTGTCTCTATTAAAGGATCAACCGTCTACCAACAAATTTTGAGGTAGGCTAACTCGAGAGTATTCGGGGGGGGGGGGGGGGGGGGGGGGGGGGGAAGGCAGTTCTCTTGAGCAGGGGCGTGGTATATAAGAGAAAGGCGGTGGAATTGTGAATTGTGACTCTGAGGAAGATTTTTAAGGTTGGGGGGGGGGGGGAAGAGTGGAATAAGCTAATTATTAAAAATGTGCACCCCTATCTTTATCGTAGTAATATGACATGTAGAGCAAGGAAGATTGTGTTTGACGCTCAGATGGATATTACTTCCTCTTCTTTAGCCGATCATAGCTCTATATATGTTGTCATCGGAAAGTGTGTGTGTGAGTGTGTGTGTGCATGTGTGCTTAAGGCCAGGTACCAGCTGGAATTTATTACTGAAATAGGGAAATTTCAAAGGTTTTTACTGAACAAGTTTTATTCGTATGCTGTTTTTGGTGTGCTGAGAGCCTGATTTCCCACATATAAGTCAAAAACGAATGTACTTATTCATTATCCCGCCAACAGATCCTCAACATCCATGCCAACGTTCACATTCATGTTGAACTTCACGTCATACCTGTGCAATGTTAGCTGCAATAACCCTGGGTCCCTTTTGCTCAAAGCATTGAGCTCCAAACTGCAGCTATGCAGCCACACCACTGTGGCCGATATGATGTCACAGTATAAGTGCTAATTGACCGCAAACATGAGCAATAAGTGGTCATTAGTCAAGCGTGAAATAGGCAGTCAGAGCCTGGTCTTTAGTATACTGGGCATGCATGTGCGTGCTTGCTTGGGTGTGCATATGCATGCCGTGTGTGTAGGTATGTCTCAATGCATCAAAAAAATACTTAGTTGCACTATGGTGCTAACCATGAACATACCCTTTTGCAGTACCCATCAGTTATATGTTCTGTCTCACTAGTTTCACGTTACTTACATTATGCAATTACCATCATGCTACTGCCATCATGGTGTACATATAATAATATGTTGTGGCAATCAAAGGCCACTAGCACTATAAGCTAAACCTTTTTGCTTCTTTCTTCAACATGGGCAAAAGATCGAGTACATGCATGTATCTCTATGCTGTCATAATGAAGAAATCTACTACTATCAATGCACTATCCACATGTACATGCAGGTACATCACTGTTCCAAATAATGCCGACACCAACCACACTACAGACCTTGTGTTTCATGACAGTAGCTGATGAACTTGAAAGCTTCTCTCCAGATTCCATTGCTGCCCAGCTACCACCCACCCAGCGTAGCATGCTACTGCTTTGGCTACCTATCGTTGACGTCATCAAGCTAGAAAGTACAAGTGTGGTGAGAGGGATTGACATGAATACTGTATGGGAGAATTTGTGTAATCAAAGGCTCATTCTACCTGATCGCATTGACTATCCTTTTGAAATGAGCGTATTCCACTCTGGGGGTTGTTGGAAAACATATTACTTAACCGTTGTTGCTTCAATCCTTCTCAATCCATTTGAAGCAGATCGTGGTAGTACCGGGCTTGAGTTGTTGTGTTGCATTGCAAACCTACTGTTGAGCTATTGTGTCAGCTACTTGAAGATTATCCCCAAGCGATATGACGAATTGGAGTACACATTAGTTGATGCAGACAATGGTGAATGGAAGCTTGCCTCTTTTCTGATGGAGGAATGTCACTTTAAGCCAAAAGTATTGTACATATCTAGTAGTCTCTTCTTTTGTTCACCTTTTTATTTTACGAGGTCCTATTCAGAAGAAGCAAGCAAAACTCTTCGAAACTTTTTGAGCGACACACAAGTAGTTGTGTTTTCATCACACGATGAAGTGACAGAGAGTTGGAATGTGGATGATAATTGTGAATTTTATGAGGACACTTTTTCGTGTCGTCAAGATCAAATATGTTGCTATGTAATGGAAACGATCTTGTGTAACAGTAGCCCAAAGCTAGAGGCTGTGTTTATCGATGACAAATGCCCACCCTTGCATGCAGAATTAATCATTAGCACTATAGGCAACTTGTGCAGAGACAAAGGCCACTGGTCCATGATTAGGGACAAAAACCTGCATAGTAATCTTCCGTATAAATACTTGAAGAGGATATACTTTTCTATGGATACATGGAAATTGGATGATGAGATGTCCTATGACTCAGCTCCACGATTAACATCCGCTATAAAAACCCAGACTGGTCTTGAGATAGTGCAGTTAAAGAGATGGCCTCGAAGTTTATGCTGGGAAGATGCTGAACATCCAGGGTATTACCAAAAGGAGGAATTTGTTCAGCTGTTCCTTGAGCTTATCTCTCTCTTCAAGCAGCCACAGTTTCAAATGCTGGAGCTTAATTCCAATTCAATTTTATACTCTACCCTGCAAGAAATTCTACACACATATTTCACGGCATCTCCTAATCATCAAAACCTTAAGCTTGAATCTGTTACCATTATCCAAGACAAGGACATCATACCTGTTGTAGCGGTAATGCCAGATGCATTCCTTCAAAAATCATTGCAGTTGAGTAATATGGAGCTCACACCTTTGGAGGAAACACTGATCTTCAGCTATCCCCTCCTAAGGTTGGAGTCATTGGCACTCATAAACTTAACATCACCGTCTTTATCAAAGTCCCTAGAGAGAGCTGCAGATCTTATTTGTATGAATAAGACTTCTCATCTCAAAACACTAATTTTGAAGGATACCATTCTCCATCATTCTTACCCGTCAAGTATAGTTTCAGTACTTTTTCAAAGTCCAATTCTTCATCACCTGGAAATAGAACATGCTGACGTTGGTCCAGGTGGGCTTATAGCAAGCTTATCACACGAAATTTCCAAACTTAGGGAGCTATGCGTTTTGAAGCTAGTGCAACTTGACCTAGGAAAACAGTCCGAACGAATGTTTCACCAACTTTGTGTCGCCATACTTTCTCTGCCTCGTGTTTCTAGTTTATCTCTCAATTTGAGTTCTAATGAGTTGTCACTGCAACATTTGACTGTTATCCTAGATATTTGGAAGCAAACATGCCCTGGCAAGAAACTTAAGGAACTCGTTCTTTCTGGGAATGACTTGGAACCAGGATTATTGCCCTTAGCAAACATTGCTGAGCATATTACTTATTAGTATCCCTGTATATGTGCATGATAGCTAATAATGTCTGTACAAACAAAATTAAAGTGTTAAATGATTGATGTGAAGTATCCGTCAATTTACCCACTGAAGTCGCGATCCTTGAGATGGGTGATTTTTAGCGAACATTAATTTTATGTGTACATACAGTATTTGGGTTTTATGCACACATAGATAATGTGAGGATGAATTTTGATAATAGCCTTCCTTCATGCATAATATTATATGCAGGTATATCACAAGTTGAACACATTCGCATGTCACAGACACTACAAAACCTGTGCTTCTTCAAAATAGCCGACGAGCTTGAGAGCTATTCTGCTGATGCCCTTCTTGCTCTTCTTCCACCTACACAGTGTAGCATACTGCTATTTAGGCTACCTAGCTGTCATGGATGTTATTAAACTGGAAGGCACATGTGCAGTGAGAGGGATCAACATGAATACTCTGTGGGAGAACTTGTAAAATGACTGGCACCGCATACTAAAGTTTTTAGTCGACTATCCATTTGAGAAAGTACTTTCCTTCTTGAGGGTGGATGGAAGGAGTATTACTTATCAATTTGTGCTTCTATCATTCTCAATCCTCTTAATCGTCGGCGTAGTGTATGCTACTATTCTGACGAGTGTTTCTTTACTACGCTCTTTGCCTACTATTACTGGTTGATGTACACCCCCGATCGTTACAAAGGATCAGAGGACACACTTGACACCCCTATGGCATGTGCTTCCTACCTAATGAAAGAGTGTAACTGTAAGCCAAAGGTGGTGTACATATCTAGCAGTCTTTTTTTCCGTTCTCCATTTTGGGAAGAGAGAGATTCGGTAGAAGTAAGTAGCACTCTCAGAAATATACTTGAGATGTTGTTTTCACATCAGATGATGAAGAGATGAACAAATGGGATGCAGATGACCAATTTCAGTTCACCACTGTCCATTACCATGGCTCTAACTGGCTATGTAATTAGGTGTTGGATATGATCCTGAGCAGCAGTAATCCAAAACTAGAGTCAGTATGCACCACTGACCAGTGCTTGGATTGGATAGCAGAATCAATCATGTACACGTTTGAAACATTCTTTGGTGCAGAGGAGTTGGTTGGGGATGAAGATACAACTAGTTCATATAAACAGTTGAAGAAAGTATTTCTGTGTAAGGATCAAATCCCATTGATGAGGACTTTTGCAATTCGATGAAATTGGCATCAACTATAGAAGCTAAGACCAGGCTAGAGATTAATATACAACTTAACCGGTAGCCATACTGTATCCGTATCACATATTCTAATCTATGACCTGGCATAAAGCAACTATTTTCTGCTCTTGTCTCTCCCTCTTCAAGCAGCCACAAGTTTAGTGCTTGCATGGAGCTTAAGGCCATTTCTATTCTCTATCCAACTCTGCCAGATATCTTAAGTACATTTTTCACAGCATTGTCTCCCACCAACCAGTCTCTGAAGTTTGAGTCCATAACCATGCATGCTAAACAATGAGATCCCTGATTCATTCATACTCTCTATTAGTTCCAGTGAAACTCTCCCTGAAAAATCATTGCACTTGTGTAACATGGAATTTACACCCTCAGAGGAGATACTGATCTTCAGCTATCCCCTGCTTAGTTTAGAGTCACTGGCACTTATAAATTTGATGTTAGTATCTCGATCAAAGTCTCTGGAGAGAGCTGCTGATCTTCTTGGATTGAATTAGATTCCCATCTCAAAACACTTATTTCAAAGGATACCATTCTTCATCATCCTCACCCACAAAGTATAGTTTCTTTACTTTTACGAAATCCAAATCTTCATCACCTGGAAATGAAGCATGCTGACATTGGTCAGGTGGACTTATAATGAGCTTGCCCCATGATATATCTAAGCTTGGGGAACTTTGTACTTTGAGGCTAGCACAACTTGACCTTGGGAAGCAATCTGAGCGAATGCTTCACCAAATTTGCATTGCCATACTCTTGTGTTTGAGTTCTAATGAGTTGTCTCTTCAACATGCAACTTTTATCCTAGATATTTGGAAGCAAACTTGCTCTGGCAAGAAACTTAAGGAACTTGTTCTTTCTGATAACAATTTGAAACCAGAATTATTATCAAATATTGCTGAACATGTTACTTATTAGCAATATCTGCAGGGTATAAGTAATAGCATAGATATTATAATATCTATGATCCATGTGATCGAGCTTTTACTACAGGGCGTGTGATTAGCTCGATCGTACAGCATTTAAGCTTACTGGGCTATGGGCCTTGTACAAATTGCTGTAGTGCTACGTAGTAAAGCCAGCCATTCTGAGCTTGTGATAAACTTGTATCGCTACACTGATTTGCGTGGCTGTCAGGCACTGTCAGTCAACTAGCGATTCGGTTGCTAGCCCACACACACACAAAAATGACTGGATGGCCAAATCATTTTTAAACAAAGAAGCAATGTCTTTGTATGTACGTATATGTATTGACATAGTTTGTATGCAAAACATAGGCACAAGGGCGGCCGGGCAATATTGATATTGCCCTAACCACATCCTGGGTGATATTGATATTGCCCTACACGTGATGCAAAACATAGGCACAAGGGCGGCCGGGCAATATTGATATTGCCCTAACCACATCCTGGGTGATATTGATATTGCCCTACACGTGACAGCCTATACGGGATTTAGCGGAAGTGTGCGGCACTTTGATCCACCCATGCAGTAGGCTTTAAACTACAATAATATCCATGCACATACACATACATAATAAGTATATCACGTGAATGTTAAGTATATTCTAAATCAAGAGGTAATTTATTTTAACAATGTTGTTGTCAATGTGCAAACCTATCATTGTAGGCAGTAAAGCTCATGCGATCAATGTTCGTCATATTGCATGTGGCAATGGCTTATCATCTATTTGAACTAACTGTGCGTAGTGATCACAGTTAATTTAAATTCAAAAGTAAGCTAAAATTGGCAGATTAAAAGTAATTAATAGTATGTAGACTGACCACCTTCTAGTATTGACATTTTTTTTCCTATCCGTTCATATCTGTATTCCACTGAGTGTAGAAGGCTTTGACATGATAATGATAATTATCCACACAGTGTACAAAATTATAATCTAAGCAGTAGTATAGTTGATTGTTATCAGTAGCTCAAATGAGAATACACATTGAAAGTGTTGCTCATTTTGTATAGTACACCTGACTCATACAATATCAGTGTTGTGAATGTGACTATTGATAACTATTCACTTCTTGTGTATCATATGGGAACCACTTATCAAGATTTGGGAAACAGAAGCAAAGCATGCTATCTTTGTAGAACCAACAATGTTGTAAAGCGCTTACGTTGCTTAATCAATTTAGTGGCAATGTGTCGACTAGAAGGTATTTTCCTGCATTTAGCATTGGTAATATTGCTACCCTGTACAGTAAAGGCTTGCACTCTCAGCATATATAGCAACTCTTTGACTGGATTCACATTACAACAATTTGTAAATGAGTCTGATGATGATTTTGATGCTGTTCAGTGGACTATATCTGATCCTTGTGATCACAGTTTAGCATCAGACCTGGTCATAATTTGTGCAAAAAATGTTACTCTACAAGACATTGAGGATCACATGGTCATCAATGGCAGCAATGGACCCTTCTGTGAGAGCAGAAATGCTGCTGCTTTGGAGATGAATATCGTTGGATGCAGGAGTGTTAAAGCCAAATCAATGAGGAACATTACAATGATTATTGAAAATTGTGCTTTTACCAATCTCCTCACAGCTGGCTCCCAAACAGTGCTAAATTTCAGCAGCACCAATGCAACAATAAACAATTGTTCTTTTACGTCCATGAACAATGACACCATAGACAGTGACCCCATGATTGTTGCTACTAGTACAAAACTTTCACTTATGAAAAGTAAGTTTATTGTTCAAAGCGGCAAAATGATATATATTGAGCATGGCAGTGAGATGAACATTACGAACACCACTTTCTGTAATAGCATTGTCACTCAGCATGGTGATCATCCAGCTCTGATTAAGGTGCTGAATAGCACAATCAAGTTGGAGAATAGCATTATAGAGAATAATAGGGGAGGGCTAATAGTGAGTGCTAAGAACTGTAAACAGGTATCTATTATTAATTGTCATTTTTTAAACAATGATGCTTGGGAGTGTACGTTTTGTGCATCACAGAGCAATGTATCAATTCAAAACACTAGCATATCTGAAAACATTGGGAAGTTTAGTGTAATTTATCTTGTGAAAACTAACTCTATCATTGCTGGTGATGTCACATACTTGAACAATAATGGGTCATTCTTAGTAAGAAGCAGTGACATATCCTTTGAAGGAATAAATACGTTTGAAAACTGCAAACAAATATTTGATAGTTTTTCACAGGCTGAGAACTTTCGAGCCAAAGGAACTCTTACTGTCCTTCAGAGCACGGTATACTTACTTGGAAACACCACATTTTTCGATAACCACTCTGATAGGTCTGGTGGTGCGATGTATGTTTCAGAAACTATGATGTTCATATATGGGAATTTGATTGTAACCAGAAACCGAGCTGAAAAAGATGGTGGTGGGGCATTTTTCTATAGGACTCATGTATTCTGCTCTGCTGCATGTATATTCACAAACAATACTGCATCGTTTGAAGGTGGTGCTATTAATGCTGTTGATTCTCTGATAATGTTACGAAATGGTGATGTAAGCAATTTGGGCCTACTAAATGTAAGTAATAATATAGCTTACATTGGTGGTGGCATCAACCTTGAAATAAACTCAAAGATCTATGGTCTTGAAAGCAGTCAGTTTCACTACAAAATCATATTCGCCAGGAACACTGCTAATTTCAAAGGTGGTGCAATACATGTTAATGATAGCACATATTCAAATGTGTGTGCTAGTAAGTCCTACATGGACTATGATGTACATGCAGAGTGTTTCCTTCAAATTTTGCATGATGATGAAGACATCGGAGTCCAAAACAGTAGTATAACTTTCACTGATAACTTTGCAAATTACAGTGGATCAATACTTCATGGTGGATTGCTAGATAGGTGTACTGTGAGCCCCATGGCTACAATTTACAACAGCACATTCCACAGTGTCAAGCATATTACTCCTCGTCATGCACTCGCCTATTTTGAAACCGTAACTGGTTTGAACTTGACTTCCAATAATTTTGATGGTATTGCATCTGAAAGCCTTCGTATCTGTTTTTGTCAAGAGAATAAAACAGACTGTAAACAGGAGTTACCTGATAAAAACATCAAGAGAGGAGAGGAATTCAATATTTCTGTGACAGTAGTAGATCAGGTCAATAGAAGTGCCAGTGAAAAGACACTGATTAGCATCTATTTAGAACCAGAATCTGACCATAGTACTCTAGGTAAGGGACAGCAATTACAGTTTGTGGAAACAGAATGTTCACACTTAGCTTTTAACATTTTCTCTTCTAATGAAATCAGTGAAGTTACTCTAGTTGTATATGTTGATGACAACCCATGTATTGATGCTGGACTTTCAAATAGAACTGTAAAAATATATTTTACAGATTGTACCTGCCCAGTTGGATTTCAAGAAGATACAAATATACATGATAGATGCACATGTGTGTGCCATGATGCTATAAAGGACTATGTTGAAGCATGCAACCCTGAGAATGCAACATTTCTAAAGAAGAAAAACTCCTGGATAGGCTACATTGATGATCACAACAACAGTGGTTACCTTGTCTACCCCAACTGTCCTTATGACTACTGTGAACCACCACTGAAAGTCAACATAAGCCTAAATAATACAGACTGGACTGACGCCCAGTGTGCATACAATCGTACAGGTTTATTGTGTGGACGATGCAAGGATGGTTTCCAGTTATCCACTGCCACCCCTCGTTGCCTTCAGTGCACGTCAAAGGGCTTTATTGGAACGTACATTGCCAGTTTTGTATGGGGAGGCATAGGTGGCATGCTTATGGTCTTACTCTTCCTAATGCTTAATGTCACAGTGGTCCAAGGAACTGTCAATGGTTTGATATTTTATGCAAACATTGTCATCATGAGTAGAAGTCTATTCTTTCCATCACTGCATCCTAATTTCTCAACTGTATTCATATACTTCATCAACACTCGGCTTGGTTTTGACAGATGCCTTCCACACAAAGTGGATGACTATCAAAAAATGTGGCACTTCTTCCTATTTCCTATATATGCCTTATCCCTGGTTGTGGCCATCATCCTTTTAAGCAAGTATTCATCAAGATGTGCAAGGATAATTGGAAGAAGAAATCCAGTGGCCACCTTGGCAACCATTATCTTACTTATGTACACAATGTTTCTTCAAGCAGTAACAGATATACTTGCGTTTGCAATCCTCAAGTACCCCAATGGTTCTCGTGAAGTGGTATGGCTTCCTGACGCTAGTGTAAAGTACTTCAAAGGCAAGCACATTCCTCTCTTTCTTGTAGCAGTCTTTATTCTCATTTTAGGTCTTGCCTATACGTTTCTGCTTTTTGCTTGGCAGTGGCTGACTCGAGCTCCCAATAAGTTCCCGTTTCGATGGATCAGAAACACTAAACTCCATTTATTTATGGAAGTTTATCACGCTCCTTACAAGCCAAAATATCGCTACTGGACTGGACTGCTTCTCTTTATTCGTATACTACTCAACATTATAGTTATGGCAAACAAATCCGGCAATCCTCGCACTAATCTTCTTGCAATAATAATATTAGTAGCATTTCTGTTCCTTTTGAAGGCATATTTGGGGGACTGGATCTACAAGCAACGGTTACTAGACTGTTTTGAGACCACATACTACTTTAACCTCTTGCTTTTCAGTCTAGTAAGCTTCAACTCAGCAGGTAACCTGAACAGTCAAATAATTGCAATCCATGTCTCAGTTGGTATAACATTCATAATGACAATGTGTACACTGCTGTACCACATTCATTATACTTTATACGATATAAAGAGCTATAAGAACATGAGTAAAAGTATTGTGCAACGGATAATCAGAAAGAAAGATGATACCACTAATATTATCAATACTAGTACTGGAGAGAAAGCCAAGGTTCATTATAAGCCAACAAATACAGAAGTGTGGCTATCTAGTTCACTTGGTTGCTCTACTGAAGAAGAGACATGTAAGAAACTTGGAGTATGTACACTTAATTTAAACACAAGAGAAACCGTGACAGAATCACAAATAAGTGAGCATTGTACCACTGATTTAAGGGAGCCCTTGTTAGAACAGCTTTGAGAAATCGTCAGTTACACAATTTGAATTTGCACTAACTATATAGTTAGCTGTATTTCGTATTTCATCACTTGCTCTTTTGATAGGCTTGCAAATGAAATATTACAATGATTCCTGTAATAACAGACATGACTAGCTAGGCTAATACCAGCAGATCTAGTATCAGGGCCCATCACAAAAAATATTAATTGTGTATACCAGTAATCTGTGTAAGTTACTGTTGTCCAGCACCTATCCACGCATGATGAATAGCATGCCCTCATTAGCCTCGTCCCCAGGCCCCCCGATCTTTTCAGCGAGAAAAAGATCGGGGAGCCTGGGGACGAGGCTAGTGAAAAAAGCTGAGAGGGGCCTGGGGACAAGGCTAACTTGATAGCTACAGTAGCTAGCTAGCTAGCTAACCACCCGCCATTGATCATAGCTACTGATTCAGACCCCTATCACTGACTCTAGCCTCTCAAAATGACTCCAGCAAGCCACTGACTTTTATTTTAAATTATCTCATAGATTACCTAAGAGATTACTTATAATAGAGTATAGGCTCATTACTACGTTGAAACTAATTAACCTGGAATTGTAGATTGTTCAGCGATTGAACGTAGTAGCTAGCTAACTCAAATAACTCCCAACCAAATAAGGGTAGTGACCCCAACCCCCCCTCCACTGCAAATTCACAATCCCATGCTACAGAAGCTCCTTGATCCTCCCTCCTACCAGAACCACTAGCAAAGATGCCAGCATTGCAACAGCACCTATTGCCAACGAAGGAAGTCCCCCAGCAACCAACTTACCTACACCAACAGATCCCAGCCAGCCATCCATTAACCATTCAAACTATAGCCATATTAGTATTGTGGACGAAACATCACATACATGACTACCCTCTGAATGTACCTTTGGTGACCCCCCCCCCTCTCTCCCCCATCTTGTACCTACTTCCAAACCAACCTTTTGTAAGCCCCCTTTTAATTTTTGTATTTTAATGCTAGGAGTTTATTTCCCAAGGTGGATTTTCTAAGGGTCCTTTGTGCAATGCATTCACCTAACTGTGTCTGCATTGTTGAGTTCTGGCTCGGCAATGATATTCAAAATAGTGAGTTGTGTATTAGTGGTTATGATATTGTCCATCTAGATCGTAACAGACATGGTGGAGGTGTTCTGTTGTACTTTAATTCTGTTTATACACATCATATATATTGTGTTCTCTGGATCTTCTGAATTAGAACTTGTAGCTAATTGTTTCTATTGTAGAGTCCAATGATTTGGTGCCATTAACCCTGGCCCTTTTTACCGTCCTCCCAGCTCTCCTTATTGTGTTTTAGATAACCTTCTTACTGTTTTGTGTACGTACATAGACCCACCATGTCTAGCTAACTTTATTTTATTAGGTGACTTTAATATTATAATTTTTTTGATATTTCCCACCCCTTAGTTTCTAAATTATGTTTGGTCACTAATAGTCTTTCTTTAACTCAGGTTGTTAATGCTCCCACTCACTTTTCATCCAACTGTAGTTCACTTATTGATTTAGTATTTTTGTCATTACCAAGTACTTTAATTTTCTGTGAAACTTTTTCTCCTCTCTCTAACTCAGATCACTTAGGTCTCTCTCTTGTAGTGTCCACTGTTAAGACTGAATGCAATCCTAAAAGAAGTGGACGAAAGGTGTGGAGATATGCTCATGCCGACTATGAGCTTGCCCAGGAAGTGCTTGATGCAATTGACTGGAACTCTCTCCTTCAAAATATTATCATCAGATGTAAATACCTGCTGGTCGATATGGCATGCGAAATTCTTACAGGTTATGGAAGCCTGCATCCCACAGTCTGTCTTGAAAGCTAGAAGAAATCTACTCTGGCTCACTAAACCTGTTGTGCAAACTATGAGAAAGTGTAATTCCTACTTTCGGACAGCTAAAAGAAGCAACGATGAAGAGCTCTGGAACAAGTATAAGTCTATCAGAAATAAGGTCGTAGCATTCCTGTGTAGGGGCAAAAGGCAATAATTCTACAATTTGCAGTTCTCTACCAATAACGAATTCTGGAAAGCTATCAAGGTGATCAATAAGCAAGATTCTAACATCCCCACACTATGGGATAATGACACTCCAGTTGCCTCAAGCAGTGGCAAAGCTGATCTCCTTAATCGTTACTTTCACGACTGTTTTAATCATAGTTTTCCTCCTCTCAAAAACCCAACCCCTTTTGACCCAACTGGCTGTCCAGCATCAATATTATATACTGAGGAAGAGATTTTTGAACTTCTGCACAATCTTAATCCTGCAAAATCTACTGGTTTGGATGGAGTATTGGCCAATATGTTGAAGTCCACAGCTACATCTATTGCTGCCAGTCTCACCAACTATTCAACATGTCAGTCACTACTGGCTGCTTTCTCAAAGACTGGAAATGTGCAAGGGTCACACCAATTTTCAAAAGCTCTGATTCATCTTTGCCCAAAAACTATCGGCCGATTTCCATTTTACCCATTGTCAGCAAACTTTTGGAACGCCATGTTCACTCTCTTGTGTTCAGACACCTACTCAAAAGCCATCCAATCTCACCATTTCAGTGGGGCTTCATGCCCAGAAGGTCAACCACTTCTGCTCTTTGCTCACTGACCCATGATTTGCTCAGACAACTAGATGATGGCAATGAAATCTGCTCAGAGTACTTTTCGATGTTCGGAAAGCATTTGACAGTGTCCCACACAGTCACTTGATGAGTAAGCTCTCCAGTCTTCAACTCTGCCCCCAAATCTACCACTGGATCCACAGCTACTTGACTGAGAGATCTCAGGTTGTCGCAGTTGGCAGAGAAACATCTGCTACTGTAGCCAGATGTCGTTTCTGGTGTTCCCCAAGGTTCAGTGCTTGGGCCTCTACTTTTCATCATCTACATTGATGATGTTGCATCTAAAATCTCACCATCTAGTATCATCCCACTTTTTGCTGATGACATTACCCTATACGGCTCCATCCAGTTACCCGCTGACTACACTGTGCTTCAGGCTGATGTTACTGCTATCGCCTCGAATCCAATAGACACCTAAAGCTGCATGCTGATAAGTGCTATCACATGTTTGTATCACGTAAACGAATCAACTCCATCACTCCACCTTCACTGTACATCCAGGAAAACTCACCATTACAACAAGTTGACTCTGTTAAATATCTCGGTGTGGTACTGACGTCTGACCTAACCTGGTCAGAACACATCTCAAACATCTGTTCCGAAGTACGGAAGTTAATTGGATTACTCTATAGACATTTTCACCATTGTAGTCCTGAAGTGATGCTGAGGTTATACAGAGTTTTCATTCGTCCACATCTCGAATATGCCCGTCAGGTATGGGATCCCTATTTTGTCAAGGATATTGAAACTCTGGAAAGGTGCCAAAAATTTGCTTTACGAGTCAGCATGAGAGGCTGGTCTTCTACTTATTAAATTCCACTCGTACATCCACACTTTCGGATAGACATAAAGCAGCCAAACTGTGCCAATCTGCCCCAGTGACCCAGGAGCCCATCACCTACAGCAGGCGTAGAAATCCAATCCAGCTGCAACAATTGAGTACCCATTCCTCACAATTCCATTTCTCTTTCTATCCTCATATGATTTCCCTCTGGAATAACCTATCTCCCAACAATGACTCCCTACTAACGTTAAATTCTTTTAAGCATTCTATCACATAATTTTACTCACTAATTTATGGTTGCATGCTTGTATTAGCTCATTGCTACTCACATCAACCTCATGTTGCATTTTTGGCATCAGAAATTATCATATCATTAACAGAAGTTTCGGTCCTCAGACCTTTATCAGCTGTACAAGAAACTAACCAAAAAATACTTACGTTTAGCAAGTTATCATTCTTTTTGTTAGTTTCTTGTACAGCTGATGAAGGTCTGAGAACCGAAACGTTCTGTTAATGATAAGTTGATGAAAAAAGGTTGATTTTTTTTCTTTTTTTTCTCTAAGTTGATGAAAGTTAGCTACTACGTTCAATCGCTGAACAATCTACGGTTCTGAGTTAGATTACTCATAATTACCTCATAACCGAAAAAAGTAAATTGCTCCTAGGCATCTAATAATAACATCTAATTAACTAGAGCTCTCTAGAGCACACTACCCCGTGCACTACATTGATTAATTTTGATAATGACCTACATGTATGATCTGAAAGCTGTAGCGGCAGAGCACAGCACCAGCAATTGCTATAATACTCAAACAAAATTACTAGTTTCTCGGGCATATATATTTCGAGGCTTTTGCCCAATTTATGCTATTACTGAAACTAGATTAATTGTGCTATGCCTTTCATAGTTAAAAGCTAAAACTAGCAAAATTGCATCAAACCATAAATATTAAACTAAAAAGAAAATGGCAAAAATCAGTTCATCTTAGATAGTTAACACTAAAAGCACTTTTAGCAGACCATTTATCCTTTTAGGTTTAATTACAAAAACTAAATTAAAACGATCCACTGTTCCTTAATTAAAAACTGAAATTAACTAAATTCAATGAAGACGACCTTAAATGAAATTAATAACTAACCAAAAATTAATCACTGAAGCCATACTTGAAATCAATACAAGTGCATGGTATTGAAAATTTCACTATTATAAAGTATTGGCACTATTAGTACTAGCCTAGTAGGGCATGAAACTGAGGTAACCAAACTAAGTCAAAATAACCATTCACTTTTTGCAGTGGATTAAATGCTTGGGTCAGGGACTTAAAGGAATTAGGACATCCCAATCAGATTGTACCTCTGTAGAAAATCATGTGACTATTTACTGAAGACAAATGCATAGGTAATCACATGAATTCGAGTGCAATTTTGGAATAATTGCATGAGTTATGTATTAGAAGGTAAGTAATTGCATGAGGCGAAGCCAAGTGCAATTTATCCTTCAAATACATTAAACGAATGCAATTATTTCCCAAAATTGCTCAAGAATTCATGTGATTGCATGTTAATCATATTATAGTACAGTCATCCATGAAGCTATGAGGTAACCATGCACAGTTGTAGCAAAGTGAGTCAAGGTGACCTCAAGAATGTTGCTGTATGGTCAAGGTTGCAATTGGTAAGTGGTCGACTAGTTCAATAGTCGCGCATAAGCAAGCGCGCTATATATAGTATATAGCTGAAGTGCTGACCACGCCTCACTGAGCTGAGCAGCTAGCACGAGTCCATCGCCGACTTTTCGCTCCGCGCTCGTTTTAGAGCGATTCAGCTTTCTGACAGAAGAGAGACGTATACATACAAGTGAATACGAAGGGTCTAGCTCGATAGACTGCCATAAAGCCTTCCCTGTTCATCTCCACAACGCCAACCGCGATCTATCTTGATGACAGTTCAGCCATGGCTCTTGACTCACGGCTTCGATCGTTGCTGGGCTAGCGCGCGCCGCCGTATGATCCGTAACTTAACTGATTGGTCCAGCGCGCGCCGCGCTTCAGTAAGAGTGCAAATTACTGTAAGAGTGCAAATGCACTCCTACTCTATGGGGCTTTTGTATAGAGACAAAATAACTATATGATTATGCCAAACATTTAATCATAGTACTGTGGGACCTTCATAATTAAGTGACCCATGCATCCTCCTCTGCCTTTACTAATATAAAGGTATTTAAGTTGTTTATAGTTTGGGAATGCTAAGCGGCCAATGGGACTCCGTTATGCTTATAGTGGTCCAGTAAAGAAAATGTGAAACTGAGATAACCAAACAAGGCTAAAACAACATTTACTGTATATTGGAGGATGGAGTCTGGGCATGAGATTATAGATTTTAACCACATTATTAATTGTGTGTTTTAAAGTTGGACTTTATGCTGGTCAAGCTAAAAATTCAATACTTGTATGTGCTGTTAACAAATTTCATTATAAGGAATTTGCAAAGATAGATCCTTACAATTAAGTTAAGTTCACGCAATCACAAGTTTTACTTAATACCTGTGATGTTTATATAGTGTTCCACGTGAATATAGTAGAATTTGTGAATTTTGAAGTTTTTTG
Source organism: Stappiaceae bacterium (assembly GCA_964291365.2). Taxonomy (GTDB): domain Bacteria; phylum Pseudomonadota; class Alphaproteobacteria; order Rhizobiales; family Stappiaceae; genus JBDWFY01. Next base: position 14,611 of record OZ220035.1, on the reverse strand, counting down.
ATCATAACTTTGCTTCAAAAGAGAATTAGAACCCCAAAATTGATATACATATTTTTCCACATATCTACTACTTAAAATAAATTTGGTGCTCAATTAACCACAAATATTGCAATTTTATGGTTTCTTGAAAGATGGCACTAAGAAAAATGCTTTAGGGTAGAAATTCAAGCAAACTTCGTAGTTAAGGGCTGGAATTTGGTTTATAGGTAGGCCCTATAAGGAAGAATGTTCAAGCTGAATTTGGGTTCTTAACTGTTAATAGTTCTCATATTAATTCGATGTTTATGGTTTTCCAAGTGCCTGTACAGTTAGGGTAGAAATTCACCAATTTCTGTTAGTTAAGGGCTGATATTCAAGAATATGTTCACCATGTCCCTAAAGTTTATCTGTACTAAATTTGGAGCATTATCAAACTACATAGGAGAGTCCGTGAGCAAAAATGTCCAAACTTTGGTTAAAATTTCCAGTTTCTTTTGTTTTAATAGGATAATTAGAAAGTGGTTTGTGGCCAGGGGTGTGGCTTGTGGGATTCATTAATACCACCAAAATCACTTAATAGGCCTGTAATTTCAAACAAATACCTTGATGTGGGATGCAAATGCTTGGCTTATGATTTTGATTTTTTAGCCCTGTTTTCAAATTCTACTCTCTTTGCGTGGAACACTGTAGTCCACTTACACTGAGATGTGTGCATAAGAGCAGTCAGATACTTCTATTAACTAGCTAGAAAGCGTGCGGAATGGTGTGCATGGGAGGCATGCATGGTAGCTGGCTAGCTACCTCTCAAAAGTTAATTATACTACCACCTGTTAGCCTCCTTTCCATGCAGGCCCATGCATTCCTGATGAAAAGCAAGGAACGAATTAATGGCAGCCCTTAAATTGGTACAAGACTAGATCAGTTCTTCTGCATGCAAACCACAGTATTATTCCCTTTAAGGGTTGTGGGGCCCTTTAGTGACCTGAGGTATACAGAGCTTTGCAGGTTACTTGCCAATTGAAATAGGGAATAGGAAAAGACTTGGTTTGTAGTTGTGGCCTGCTAAATAGATTATCATTATATTATGTAGTGCCTTTATTAGATTTGGAGTAGTTGTAACTTGATACAGAGATCCATTTCCATGGTGACGCTCATCATAACAACTCAATCATGCTTCTAGCCTCTGACTAGTAACCTGCAAAGCTCTGTACCAGTTGAATATGCATGTGGTGATTCCAAAGCCCTTGTTTACCAGACAGTATGACTACCCACAGGTTCACCTGAGTAACAATGTGGCTTACCTACCAAATCCACTGAAGCTTGTGTGGTCCAACACTCATGAATGTAGGGCTAGCTATGCCTTGGTGGGAACCATCTTATCAAGCATCTGGATGGATAATTAACCTATTAACCTTGGTTTCATGTGCTTAATTAAAGAGTGTTGTTTTTCCCATCCAATGGGACCATCTGGCTGCCTCATTTGGAGGTAGATCTAGTTATTGTAATTTTTCAGCACAATAAAATTAATGGTTGTAACAATCTGGATTGTCACTGCACTCTTTTAATGTAGGAACTCAAAATAATTAATTGTGGGCGTTGAAGTTAATAGGCTAAGTAAACAATTCTTTTAAAAATAGTGGTCCATGCAGTTAGCAGTTCCTAGCATAAATATTTATTGAAAGAGAAATGTCACTTAATATCAGTGTGCCCTGGTCATGTCACATATCAAGAAGAGTTTTCCTATATTAACAATTTGAAACTGTTACAGTATGCTTTGCATGCATGGTAGCTCTCCATTACCCATACTCAAGCCCGGGCATGTAGATAAACCCTTTAACCTGGACATTTATAATAATAATACTAATATAATTATTACACTTTATCTGTTTAACTAACCACAATGATAGTGTATTGAGACCTTGTAGCTATTATACTATATCACAACAAACTAATTATCTATCTTAAGCCCATGCCAACTCTGACCATCATCAGTTACAGCTTTCCCTACTACAATGTCATGTAACTCAGGGTACAATACCCATACACCTTAGAAAACCATACGACTATTACTTGTTTAATGAGGCAAAAAGTAGGCAAATCCCGACCAGCCAGATCAGTTCAACACCCCTTAGTAGCAGTAGCTTATCTATGAATGTGGCGCAGTTATTATGCAATCCATTATTCATAGGCAAAACCACAAGTGTTAATGTAACTCAGCAAGTGTGGCTATTACTACAATATCTTTTCGCATTTTTAATCATTATGTTTCTCCCTTATCCACTCCTGCTATATCCCATGTAGCTACATGTACAATTTACTGTAGCTATGCACTGTTTAGTGGTAGTACAGTATTTAATACACAACCACATACAGTAACAAGTATGCTAGTACGTGTACATGTACCTACCTGGTAGTGCATGCATTTGTATGTATTGTTATTTACACAGTGACACGCAGTCTATAGCTAGGTTCCGTTAGCTATGTGCACCCACCTTAGCCTCGTCCCCAGGCCCATTCCCAGCTTTTCAATGTTGCACGCTGGGGACGAGGCTACACCCACCTGTGCTAGCTACCTAGAGACACCACCACTGCCTGAATTCACCTACTCTACTAACAAAAATATAAACATACTCCGAGCATTGACTGGGTCCCTTTCCTCTATATTTTCCATGTCACGTAGCTACATGCCTTACATCAATCATGGACTATATATTATCTACCAGATAATATATAGTCCATGCATCAATCAAGTAGCCTGTAGGGCCTACCAATAACTCAACTGTAAATGGTACCAGTATAACAGTAGCTGTAGCTAACTTATTACTTTTACAAAAGATAAGTCATTGCTAAGTCTTGCAACATTAAATCAAGTGTGCCCCTAGGTGCCTATTCTTAGTCTTCCCCACCCTCTCTCCTCCCTACACACACACACTATGCTTTTCCTTCACAATTTTGCTTTTTGGGGATAAAGTTGAGATCAAAGATCAGTCCAGTAGTCCAGTCCACTGTTTACAGACTCCCTGAATTTGCTGTACACCCTAGGGTGTATGAAACTTAGTATGGCTTGAATTGGCTTCATTAATACAAATACTGGTATATAAGGGGTGCGTGCATCCTTACACTTACTGACTCTGACAAGTGGTAACCCTGGCTAGCTTATAACATCAGTGGATTTATCACTCCTTCCTCCATTCCGTTGCCTATAATAATTATCTCTCAATGATATAATAGTCATAATTACCTCCAGACAATTATTTGCTTTTTGTCATTTGTGATAATATTGATGAAGATTTTGTGCAATCATTCCATCATTGTTACTGAAGAAAGATGCAAAATACCATAATTATAAAATGTAGGATCAATACAATGCAAAATAAACCCACTGGAATGTAAAAACTCGAAGGGCAAATATTTTAAGGAAAATGGTATATTAATTCATCAGCAGAGGAAATAATTTAAGCTATAGCTAATATTATTATTCTTGTTTACAAGTTCAAAATTTGTGTAGTAAGTAATCGATCAACAAATATTCAATGTTCATTTGTAACCACGACCATGCACTGGCACAAACATAAGGGGACGTGGCTTGTGCTCTTGAGGTATCTGTACAGCCGAAAGTTGTGATGCCAGCCAATTCTCAATCTTTTTAGCAGCCTCGTGTGGCTTTTGTTCTGGGAAGGCATCAGGGGCCCTTAGATCACTGATCAGCTCATTGATTTTTTCTTTGGTGACATGCTCCATCATGTAAATGTGTGAATAATGCCTCGTTTCCAAGTTTCCCTTGTCATTATTCATGGAAAGTGTTTCACTGCTGAGTGTATATTTGCACACAATTTTCTCGTTTGGCTTTCGAAAATACACTGACAGAGAATTCTCGAAGTTTGTGACCCAGAGATCCATTTTTAAGTCAGTTTGCAGCTGCTCAAGACTAGTGAACGTATACTTGGCCATTTCGAGACAGTGGAGTACCTTTTTTACTTGATCATCGTATGAATGTGTACTAATGTACGTCCACAGTACGGCACAAGATAGAGAATTTCGTGAGCCTGCAAAAGTCGTGTCAGGTGATCCAACGTAAATTGGTGTGTCATCTGGTGGTTTGATACGATACTTGTTTCTTGTTAGGTACACCCCACATGGTATAGGAGCACCAATCCACTTGTGGCCACTTGTCACAATGGAGGAGACAAAATCAAGGCTAAAGTCAAACTCGGGTCCTGGCTTCAAGCCATCTTTTGGGCCTTTCATCGCTGCCATCTTTATGAAAGGCATGTAGGAGGCTCCAAGTGCACCATCAACGTGGATCCAAAATCCTTTGCGAATCTCCCTTTTTTCTGGATGTGTATTTGGCAGCACAATTTCACGTTCGTACATGCCATTTTTTTCCAAAATTGGTCTCAATTCATCTCCAATCGTCTTTACGTCATCATAAGTTCCTTTGAATGTTGCACCGTAATTTAGGACAATATAAACAGGATGGCCTTTCTCAGTGAAGAAATTGACAAGCGTTTTGAGATCTTCTATGTCGATGGTACCAGGACCAAGTGCACCATCTTTAGAGGGTACTTCTGTTGGCCATTTATCGCCATAGCCAGGCAGTGGACACTGACCACGATACTTCTCCATCCCTACAGAATAAAAGGTTGGAATGTCAATGGTTTGTGTTGCCTTGATGTTGGAATAGTGGGTGTCCTCAGAGTAGAACACAACTGGACTAAAGGCATTTTCATTCTGCCTACGGCCATCTAGTGTTGTTGCAAATTGTGCCTGGCCATAAGTAAAGCCATATGGGATTGAAATTACACGTTTGGCTCCACTCTTGATCTCTTCAAATGCTTCCTGAAGTGCAGATGGATCATAATACAAACATTTGCCAGAAAGGTAGTCTCGCGCATTCCAGGCTGCATAAAGATTTCCTTCTGTTGAGCCCATGGTCAATACATAGCCCCAGTAGGTTTCATCATCCTTACTATTGTATGGCCATTTACCATTCCAAAGGCTAGCGTAGTAGTCAAGCACGCTACACTCCATCCATTTTGTATTCAAGGTAAAGTTTCCAGCCGTAAAAGGGTCACCAATGTTGTTGCTGTGAAAACCAAGGTATGGTTTGAGCAGGTCTGGGTACTGCGACATTTCCTGGTTTGCTTGGTAGCCCACAAATTTAGCCTTTTGCGTGGTCAAAAGCTTGAGAGTCTCCTGCTGAGCTTGAGCTTGTTGCTGCTCTGTTAGCTTGGTAGATGGCACCTGGTAATAGCGGCCGGTAACGTGTGCTGTGACTCCGGCATATTCTTTACAGGGATCGCGTGATGGTGGAGCTATCAGAAATTTGTTGTCTGGTAATTTGGCGATGTCAGAAACAGTATCACGCCAAGGGTGTCCTTCTGGACCGTAAGGAATAGTCGGGTCTGGGGGCGTCTCGCCAACGCTCATTTTTTGGTCGAAGTTTTAGTGATCGATATCTGGGTTGTTTGTTGCTTGCGACGTGCGTCTTATCTCTTATCTCCTGGCGATGTACCGGTTGACTGATGGGTCGCACCGAAATGGTACCAAGATGGCCCTCTTCCGGAATCGGTAGTGCGCACGCGCAAAACGCCCCCGCAATTGTCCTCGCGCTTGCGTAGCGCTCCGTCCCGCGAACTCGCGCTATACATTAATCTTGCGAATCTACGCTACACAATGCGTTGCCCCTACGCTCCCACTCGCCCTTTATCCCCGTAGCGCTCCAGCGTCACGAAACGTCCGCGAATCCGAGGCTTGGCGTGGACAGATCACCGACTGACATTCGCGCCCGCACCTGCGTTCCTGCTTGCCCTTCATCCCCGAGACATGATGTACTATAGAATGTTCAGAGAACCACAGCATTATTAAGAGCTAAGGTACATTTTGATAGACATTCAAACACATTCTACACATTTAGACTGACGTTCATGGTCACCATTATGGTAACAAAGAGACCATGGACAATATTCATGATTTCCCCAAGCGAATACACAAGAGATAAAGTATGTCACCACTGAAAATAATTATGTTACTCTGAACCTCATGCAGTATTAATATATTGTATGGTCTCTTTTGTCACCATAGTGATCACCATAATGGTGACCACTAAGAAACCACATGAATGTGTACTGATTGACAGTTTGTTAGGGGTATGGTATATATATTGAGATTGACATTCATACTGATACACACAGCCTGCCTAGATGTTCATTAGGTTATCATCATTAAACACCTAATGTTACTCAGAAACTCATGCAGTATTGTTCATATTGGTAACCACTGAGAAACCACATGCATGTATACTGATTGACAGTTTGTTAGGGGTAAGGTATTGAGACGGACATTCATATACACACAGCCTGCATAGATGTTCATTAGATTGCCACCATTAAACACCTAACAAGATTTTGTGTGTATTGGAATGTCCCTCCCTCCTATAGAAGATACTTTGAGCACATGGTTTCTTTAACACCATATGAATACCATGCTGTGTCTTATAATTAAGAACTACAGTATTATTCAGTTATTGAAATCCCGTTGCTCACTGAACCTGATGCAGTATTAATATATTGTCCATGGTCTCTTTGTCACCATAATGGTGACCACTAAGAGATCACATGCATGTATACTGATAGACAGTTGGTTAGGGGTACACACAGCCTGCCTAGATGTACATTAGATTGTCACCATTAAACACCTAACATGTCCCTCCCTTCTATAGAAGGTACATGATCTCTTAATCCCATTAATGCATGGTTACCATCATTTTTAGACTTTGTATCTGTCTTAATTATTGATGTTTAGAAGAACTATTCAGAGCTCGTTGTTACCATAATGAATATCTTATAATTAGAAGAATGTGCATGTGAATGTTGATCTGAATGTATGCTATCCCTGTACATCATCACTGAAAATAATTATCTTACTCTGAAACTCATGTAGTATTGTCCATGGTCTCTTTGTCACCATAATGGTGACTAGTACTACTAAGAGACCACATATATTAATACTGATAGATAGTTTGTTAGGGATAAGGTATATTGAGACTGACATTCATATACACACAGCCTGCCTAGATGTTCCATAGGTTGTCACCATTAAACACCTAACAAGAATTTGTGCATATTGGAATGTCCCTCCCTCCTATAGGAGATTCTTTGAGCGCATGGTTTCTTCATCACCATAATGGTTACCATACTGTGTCTTATAGTTTAGAAGAACTACAGTATTATTCAGAGCTATTGAAATCTCATTGCTACTATAATGAATATCTTAAAAGAATGTGCATGTGAATGTCAATCTGAATGTACGTCATCCCTGAGAGACCGTTATTCTGAGCTACTGGTATGCATGGTCTCTTTGTAACCATAGTGGTCACCGCCTTAGTAATTTTTGATATTAAATCCACCCTGAGTGCCATCTCCCCCCTGTAATTGGTGATTTGTTGTACTTAGAGACCTCTAGTTCATAGTCTCCTCTGTCACCATAATGGTGACCATCTAAGCCTCAATACATGCGGAGATTTCTGCTGGCACTGAGCATAGCTATGAAACAGTAGATAAGCCAGTCCTAATCATAGTATGTACAGCATGACCTGTATAGTATTTTAGTGGGAACTTCAAGTCGAGAAAGCCGTGAAGAATTCCTTATCAGTGACTCTAATTGCTCGACACTATGCATGTTGATTGGCACGTAGATTTAGTGACCCTTTACCTTATAGTTTCGGAATTCCTTACCCGTATAATGCTGATAATTGCTCGACATGCTACAATAGATTATAGTGACCCTTTACCCCCATCATTTCGGAATTCCTTACCTGTATAGATAATTATTGTTCTGCTAGGGTAGCTGACCCTGTACCCTAGTTCGGAATTCCTTACCCGTATTGATAATAACATTGCTCGACGTGCTACAATAGTATGAACCTTTACCCTATCACCAGTTTGGAATTCCTTACCTGTGTGGATAATTGCAGTAGCTAGGTCATAGTGACCCTTTACCCTATCTCTTATATACCTGTACCATCTGGACAGGAACTTCACACTCAACACACTTAAACCCATCTTATGTTAGTAATCAATGTTCAAAAGAGTCACAAATGCATAGAGGCTTACACTGAACGTAATCATGATGACTGATTTTAATTTAGTACTCTCCAACAGCAAAGATCCCAGGAGAGGTAACATAAGTTTCTGACTATATGTAATGATGGATGCCACAATTACCGTTAGATTTCATAAAGGTTTACAGAGTATGGTATGTACTTCAGTATCCCAAATGACAGAAATGAAAAACAAGTTGGCAGATAAGTTGTGGTTATTATCACATAGTATAGCGAGAAATTTGGTGAAGAATACAATTTGGCGGGACGATAGTCTACCAACAAACTTCCAAACACATCAATCAAATTTTGTTCCAAGAGTTTATAATGGAAGAGGAAGGAGAGTATCTTACTCAGCATGTATGCTGTAGACGCAAGGGTTTGTGACCTTCCAGTGTTGCTAATACACAAAATTAATGTGAACAGTGCAGGATTGTTTGCCACAGTAAGTGTATGTGACTATTTAGCTCACCACATGCTTATATATTTTACTTAGACATATTTACATGCCATTACCCCTCTGATCTTAGTGCAGGGATGGTATAGCTACTAGTGGGACACTCTCTCTTTCTATATAATATGCACTGCGGATGGCGATCCATGTCGTACACTTACACTGGACCAACCCTGACTATAATTTGTCCTAGCTATGCTTTAATTTAAGTTTTACTAAACCTGATTTCTGGTGTGTGTGTGTGGGGGGGGGGGGGGGGGGGGGGGGGGGATGCCCCTGACCCCTAGAGATTATGGTGTTTTATTGTAAGATTGGCACATACTCTCCACCCTCCTAACGAAAAATCCAGTATGAATCCCTGCCCATGAGATGCGAACAGCTGTTAATCGGCACGCTTGATCTCTTTGTAACCATAATGGTTGCTATCTTACATAATATTATGTATATCCATCTAAATCCACCCCATCCTCCTCCACCACCACCACCACTCGGTGTATATTATGTATGTGTGTGTGCATCAAGTATATTATGCATTGTCTCATAATGGTTAACATCTAATATAGCTAATTGGAATGCGTGTGTTTATGAATGTCAATCTGAATATCTTAACATAATATTATGCAAAGAGCACAGGGTATGCATGTGCTCTACAGAGCTGATGAGGGACCTTCATACACACTTCACCATTGTAAGAGTTATTAACAGTATATGTAGACAAAGAAACTGTGCACTTATAGCTGAGCATTAGATATTATAATTATAACGCGTTTGTGATCTGACGACCCTTAGCTACCTATACTGGTCTTGAGCATGCAATCGGTACATAGAGAAAAATTGCATGCATAATGCATTACTAGGTGTGGTTAGTTGGTGTGACCGAGCATAATTTCTATCATTTGTGGCCCTTCTTTACCACTAAGAAGCAAACATGAGTTGTGACGTTCTTAACAGCAGTGGCGTACAGCTAGACCACTGAAGATGGTAGGGCACAAGTATGGTAAGCGGTCGTTAAAAAATGACCACGCCCCCTAATTAACATAGTACAAACGATTTTCGATGGATGAAAGACCCAAGCTCTTATTCAGGGCTAATTCTACCAATTTCTTATGTTTTTGGGCAACAGTCAGGGATTTTTCATGCAAGAACAGATGATTTATCTGTAAGTACATATATTTAGGGTATACAGAGGCAGGCAATCGCCGGAGCATCATTTGGTAGGGCACCACAGAAGATTGGTCGGGCCTGGCCCTACTAGGCCCGCCCTTGGCTACGCACTGCTTAACAGTTTTACCTGTATGCCATGACACCAGATTTGCCCGATTATTTGTGGATGACAACAACAGGCAGATCAATTGCTTTTAAATTACCCTTTGCACATGTTCTAGGTATTTTATACAGTCTCTTTGTCACATAAATGGTACCACTGACCATTTGTCACCCTGCACACATGTGTAAGGGGTAAGTAATCAGTTGTATCATTTTGTCGTGAACAAAATCTTGAGATGCAGCTGTCCTAGCTAGCTACGCTTCAACAGCAACTTGTATGTGCACATATTCAGTAGACTTGTACTTGTGTGGGGTTTGTGAAGGCTCATCCCACTGATGTTCAAAAAGGTTCGGTATACATAGCTACTTTACTGATCTATGGTGAACACAATCATGCAGGGGTGATATGAATACAGGGAAAGAAGCAGCACCATACAATGCAGCTACAATGACAAGTATCTATAGTACATGTAAACATTAAGCATACCTAATATCAATGCTGCAGTATGCCCCAGATTGAAATTCATGGCAACACTTACAAGAAACATGCCTTGTTGTGGCTGATTATCCGTTTTCACCACACTTCATGATTCCCTTAAGCTTGACAACAGTAAATGTTGCATGTGAATTCCTGTACTGTAAGATATAGTCCACGTAGACAGTGACAAAAGTTAATACAAGTATTGTATACTACATGTAGTTAGCATAGTTATGGAAAGCAGCAGTGCATGTGACAACAATGCAACAATGCGGTAACATCTATTTGCTGACATCGCCTGATCATGCATGGGCTAGCTACCATGTAACTTAATAATCTTACATAAATAGGTTAGCACATGTCAAACACATCACCAGATTGTATGTCCTACATGGGTATACTTATCAGTGATTTTGAACTCATGCATGTAAATGTGCAGACATAGCCACACTTGCAATTTTAACTGAGTTTGTTACTACTATAAACTCGGTCAGGTGTGACCTCTCAGCTGTTTGATGGTGGCTAGTTGTCAGAAGCTGTGTGTGTGCTACCTGCAAACCTCTGTTGTTATAATATAGCTACTTCCTACTACCTACTACTGGCAAAGTTCTCCTCCCATAAACTAAACCACAAAAACATGGAAATATGCTGTCTACAGTTGACGATTAGGCTATCAGCTATGACCTTTTGCGGACAACGCAATGGCAGCAAAACTACCAACCATTGAAGAAAGTACGGTGTGTTGTAAAAATGCTAACCACCTCATGTATTATGCATCCACCAAGGCTTGCAGGGCATGGTTTACATTGTTGAAGCCTAGCTGTGGCCGCATGAAAAATTATCTATTCAATATCCAAGGATATTCACTATATAGTAATGACTAAAAGGCTTCATTGGCCGACATGTAATTATGATGCAAAACGGGTATGGAGATCATTTGTCAATAATCAGGATCTTTTTTTTGTTTTGTTTTGTCTTTAACAGTTTATGCTTTGCATAGGATGCACATTTAGCAGATATTTAGTTTGCTAATATAAAAGTGAACCCTGATGGAGTGATACAGGTCGGAAATTAAAAATAAAATACTGAGACTGACACAACAAATGTTATGGTAACACAACAGTAACAAGGTGGGGCAGAGTACAACGATATAAGCTGAACAAACAAGGAATTATTGTTATGATTAATGAAGTTCGGTTTTGAAAATTTTGAGTAAAGGTGCAGTTACAAGTTCCTGTGGTAATGAGTTCCAGATAGAAATTGCATGTGGCACAAAGGAATAGTAGTGTGAGTTGGTGCAAGCAAATGGTTTTTGGAGACAAAGAGAATGAACAGAGCGAGTACTACTGACAAATTGTGTCTGCTCCCTGGCCCTGATAATGCTGCTTGGAAAGAAGCATAAGTTGTGTACAATCTTGAATAGGTGACTAAGTTTCAGTTCCAATCTTCTCTCTCCAGAGTGGGCAATTTGACCATGGACTGAAGCTCACTGTAACTTGTATTCCAATTGTGAGTAGCCATTCTACCCACAAACATTTGGACCCTCTCAAGCTCATGAATGTCCTTGGCAGTGTGGGGTGCCCACACAGGGCAGGCATACTCCAGATGAGGTCGTACTAGCTATCTTGATTTAGAGTGTGAAATATGATCAGGCAATGTCATCTCCAATATACAGTTTCAGTATTCTGAATTTTCCAATTTGATATTTGATTTTTGTTGTTTAGCTATATATAGCTTAAGGCGTTCAGCTTGATTTTAACACATGAATTTTGGTTTGTGAATGCCATGGTTCCAGATTCCATTATTCCATGAAACAGTTTAGGGAACAGTTGATTTTCATTTTCATCACAGCAAGGTGATAGCTAGACCTTAATAATATTAATTGTGAGGAGGCATGGGAAAAGGGTCCTATAGTATCCGAGTATTGTTTTGAGAAAAATGTGTTTAAAGTTTTGCAAATATTTAGGAGGCATGGGAAAAGGGACATATATAGTACTCAAGTATTGTTTTGAGAAAGCAAAGATTTGCTAAATTCTTGTGTCCAATGAAGAGGTCACCCTCCAGTGCACTTATCATAGCTCAAAGTACCAAGAAAGTGAAAAATCTCAAATTTGATTGTGTGAACCTATAAGTCCTTTTCCCATGCCCCCTCACTTATAATATTCAGACACTGTACTAGCCATGAAGGGAGCATTCAACAGCAAATGAAGTTAGGAAAAGGCCGGTGATCATGCATAACTGTTAAGACGTCACACTAGCTAGGCCCAGATAAATAATTCTTTTTTTTCTACCTATAATTCATTTCTTCAATGCTTGCAAACATGCCCTATAATGCTTTCAAATGTACCTATACCGTAATTAGCGATATTTTCGTTGTTAAAAAATTTTCATTCCACCCAAAGCGATGAAAATTTCTTACATGAATATTATTTACCAATAGTATTATACATAGCAATTAGAATATAGTTGTAACAAATGCAGCAATCTGATTGGTCAGTTAGAGGTCCATTATTTCACTTATAGACCTCCTGAGAGGTCTTATAAGTAGGTCTAATATTGAGCTGCCATAGGCAAAGAAAGATGCACAGTCAGGCAACAGTAGCCTTGTCCCCAGGTCAAATACTATGGTTACAGTTGCTATATTCTAAATCAGTTAGAGACCTCGTCCAATGGTCTCTATGCTTTTTAAGAGAACCTCAGGCCCTTTGTAGCACCCTCGCTTCGCTCGGGATGCTACAGCCTCGGGCCTTCGGGTCTCTTAAAATGCATAGAGACCTTGGACTCAGTCTCTAACTATTATATATATGGCACACACGTGAAATAGATGAAAATATTGTTACACAAAAATTTCTAATATAAAATATTTGCAAACAAAAATAATGCGAATTACGGTAATTCTCATTTCTTACTCCTCAAATTTCATGTAATCAATAATGAATTTAGTGCGTATGAAGTGAATGTCAGTAACTGTTATACTTCAGCATAACTGAAGCTTCAATGTAGTCTTCAAGTGCACTTTCTTGACTCAACTTGAATGAATTGGCTAGCAACAAATCCCACATCCACATTCCATATTACCACAAGTTGCACTTTGGTGCAGCCCAATACAGCAAGCCCAATATCTGGCTGCCAGCAGACCAGTAGCTGTACTGTCTAAAACATACTATAAGTTGCCTATAATTTTCTCAAATAAGTTGCCTATATAATTCTCAAATATTGCTCATTACTTCTAGGTACCTATAATGCTCGAAAAAATGCCAGCATTTTTTATCTGGGCCTACGTCACACTGATTAGCCTCGTAGCTACCCAGGCTCTCTAAAAGTCCTCAAGTAGCTATCGCAATGGCACACATGAAGTGGTATGGCTTCTTGACTCTAATGTGAAATACTTCAAAGGCAAGCATATCCCTCTCTTTCTTGTAGCAGCCTTTTGGGTCTTGTGGCATGCCTATAATAGTATTATACTTTTCTCCTCTTTTCTCAAGTTGGCAGTCAAACTCCCAGCAAGCTCCCATTTCAATGGATCAAGAATACTAAACTCCGGGCCATTCTTTCTTGGAAGTATACGATGTTCCTTACAAGCGCTACTTCTCTTTATTCATGTGCTGGCTACACAAGATAACGGTTATGGCAAATAAATCTGGCAATCCTCAACTTGAACTAACCTCAAGTTCTTACAATAACAATACTAATAGCATTTCTGTTCCTGTATAGAAACAACGAAGATTCTTTTGTGGACAACTTAATGCTCGGTGTACAACTTGCCGACGTTTCGACTAGATGCTCTAGTCATCCTCAGGGCAAAAGTGAAGCGAGGTGCGAAATTGATGGCAATTTATAGGCGTGGCTCCTGAGCTTGCGCGCGCATGCGGTCCGGTGCAGAGGTCCAAGCACTAACGCGGTTGGCGCTAGCGCGGCTTGAGCTGACCCCGCCCCCTAACTTCTTCACGGTTGCGATCCAGCAGCCTGGCAACTCGTACCCCTCGTCGCGGTTGAGTCTGTTGTTGGTAGGGGTCTTCTGGATGTACAAGGCTTCCTTTACCCTGAGCTGGACAGGTCTATTGGCCCTGTCCAGCACCCTAGTGTCTTCCCAATTCACTTGATGTTGCTGATCCCACTGATGCTCTGCAATGGCAGACTTCCCTGTGTCCCCCTTGTTGCATGCATCCCTGTGTTCTTTAACTCGTGTCTCCAAGCGCCTCTGTGTTTCCCCGACATACACCTTACCACACTGGCAGGGGATCTGGTAGACCACACCTGCCAGTTTCTCCTTGGGGAGGGGGTCCTTCACCCTGGTGAGGAGTGAGCGGAGAGTTGGGCCTGACTTGAAGAC
>OZ220034.1:0-19788 GCA_964291365.2 Stappiaceae bacterium | reverse complement strand
GCTCCAACATATCTAGAGCTCTCTAAAGCACATAATGTAGCCTACAACAATCAACAGCTTCAACAACAGATTCAACTGCCTTAACACAACTAGAGCTCTTTAGAACACATAATTATAGCCTACAACAATCAACATTTTCAACAACAGATTCAACAGCTTCAATAAAACTAGAGCACATAATAGCCTACAACAATCAAGAGCTTTAACAACAACAGATTCAACAGCTTCAACAATAACAGATTCAACAACTTCAACAAAACTAGAACTCTCTAGAGCACATAATAGCCTTCAGCAATCAACAGCTTTAACAACAGATTCAACTGCTCCAACATAACTAGAGCTCTCTAGAGCACATAATGTAGCCTACAATGATCAACATCTTCAACAACAGATTCAACAATTTCAACAAATTTAGAGCTCTCTAGAGCACATAATAGCCTGCAATAATCAACAGCTTCAACAACAGATTCATCTGCCTTAACAAAACTAGAGCTCTTTAGAGCACATAATATTATATCCTACAACAATCAACAGGTTCAACAAAAACAGATTCAACAGTTTCAACAACAGATTCAACAGCTTTAACAAAATTAGAGCTCTCTAGAGCACATAATGTAGCCTACAACAATCAACATCTTCAACAACAGATTCAACTGCTTCAACAAAACTAGAGTTCTGTAGAGCACATAATGTAGCCTACAACAATCAACATCTTCAACAACAACAGATTTAACAGTTTTAACAAAACTAGAGCTCTCTAGAGCACATAATAGCCTACAACAATCAACAGCTTCCACAACAAATTCAACAGCTTGAACAAAACTAGAACTCTCTAGAGTACATAATATCCTACAACAATCACCAGCTTAAACAACTGATTTAACAGCTTCAACAAAGGTAGAGCTCTCTAGAGCACATAATAGCCTACAACAATCAACAGCTTCAACAACAACAGATTCAACAGCTTCAACAAAACTAGAGCTCTCTAGAGCACATAATAGCCTACAACAATCAACAGCTTCAACAAGAGATTCATCTTCGACAAAACTTGAGCTCTCTAGAACACATAATGTAGCCTACAACAATCAACGTCTTCAACAACAGATCCAACAGCTTCAATAAAACTAGAGAACATAATAGCCTACAACAATCAACAGCTTTAACAACAATAGATTCAGCAACAACGGATTGAACAGCTTCGACAGAATTCGATCTTTCTAGAGCACATAATGTAGCCTACAACAATCAACATCTTCAACAACATATTCAACAGCTTCAATAAAACTAGAACACATAATAGCCCACAACAATCATCAGCTCTAACAACAGATTCAACAACTTCAACAATAACAGATTCAACAGCTTCAACAAAACTAGTGTTCTCTAGAGCACACAATAGCCTTTAACAATCAACAACTTTAACAAAAGATTCAACTGCTCCAACATAACTAGAGCTCTTTAGAGCACATAATGTAGCCTACAACAACCAACAGCTTTAACAACAACAGATTCAACAGCTTCAATAAATCTAGAGCTCGCTAGAGTACATAATAGCCTACAACAATCAACCGCTTCAACAACAGATTCAACTGCCTTAACAAATCTAGAGTTCTTTAGAGCACATAATGTAGCCTACAACAATCAACATTTTCAACAACAGGTTCAACAGCTCCAATAAAACCAGAGCACATAATAGCCTACAACAATCAATAGCTTTAACAACAACAGATTCAACAGCTTCACCATCAACATATTCAACAGCTTCAACAAAACTTGAGCTCTCTAGAACACATAATAGCCTACAACAATGAACAACTTCAACAGGAGATTCTACTGCTTCAACAAAATTAGAGCTCTGTCAAGCACGTTATGTAGCCTACAACATTCATCAGCTTCAACAACAGGTTCAACTGCTTCAACAGAACTTGAGCTCTCTAGAGCACATAATGTAGCCTACAACAATCAACAACAACAGATTCAACAGCTTCAATAAAACTAGAGCACATAATAGCCTACAACAATCAACAGGTTCAACAAAAACAGATTCAACAGTTTCAACAACAACAGATTCAACAGCTTAAACAAAATTAGAGCTCTCTAGAGCACGTAATGTAGCCTACAACAATCAACATCTTCAACAACAGATTCAACAGCTTCAACAAAACTAGAGCTCTCTAGTGCACATAGTATAGCCTACAACAATCAACAATTTCAACAACAGATTCAACTACTTCAATACAGCTAGAGCACATAATAGCCTACAACAATCAACAGCTTTAACAACAGATTCAACAGCTTCAACAACAACAGATTCAACAGCTTAAACAAATTAGAGCTCTCTAGAGCACGTAATGTAGCCTACAACAATCAACATCTTCAACAACAGATTCAACAGCTTCTACAAAACTAGAGCTCTCTAGTGCACATAGTATAGCCTACAACAATCAACAATTTCAACAACAGATTCAACTACTTCAATACAGCTAGAGCACATAATAGCCTACAACAATCGACAGCTTTAACAACAACAGATTCAACAGCTTCAACAACAACAGATTCAACAGCTTCAACAAAACTAGATTTATCTAGAGCACATAATGTAGCCTACAACAATCAATATCTCCAACAACAGATTCGACAACATTAGAAAAACTAGAGCTATCTGGAACACAAAAAAACCTGACAATCAAGAGCTTCAACAACAACAGATACAACAGCTTTGACAAAAGTAGATTTCTCTAGAGAACATAATGTAACCTAGAACAATTAACATTTTCAACAAGAATACATTCAACAACTTCAATAAAACTAGAGCACATAATAGCTTATAGCAATCATCAGCTCTAACAACAACAGATTCAACAGCTCAACAACAACAGATTCAACAGCTTCAAAAAAAAATAGAGCTCTCTAAAGCACATAATGCATCCTACAATAATCAACATCTTCAACAACAACAGATTCAACAATTTCAACAAAATTAGAGCTCTCTAGAACGTATAATAGCCTACAACGATCAACAGCTTCAACAACAACGGATTCTAGAATAAAGGCTCATAACTACGTTGTTGATGCAAGGAGAGTAGTTTGTGGAGCGCTATTGAACGTAGTTTAATGTACTGTAGAGACAGAACGTTTCGGACCGTGGTCCTTCGTTAGCTGCAAAAGGCACTCAAGACATAGCGCTCCACAAACTACTCTCCTTGCAACAACGGATTCAACAGCTTTAACAAAATTAGAGCTCTTTAGAGCACATAATAGCCTACAACAATCAACAGCTTCAACAAAACGAACTCTCTAGAGCACACAATGTAGCCTACAACAATCAACAGATTCAACAACAACAGATTCAACAACTTCAATAAAGTTAGAACACATAATAGCCTACAACAATGAACAGCTTTAATAACAACAGATTCAACAGCTTGAACAAGAACAGATTTAACGGCTTGAACAAAACTAGAGCTCTTTAGAGCACATAATGTTGCCTACAACAATCAACATCTTCAACAACAGATTCAACAGCTTTAACAAAATTAGAGCTCTTTAGAGTAATATAGGCTACAACAATCAACAGCTTCAACAGATTCAACAATTTCAACAAAACTAGAGCTCTCTAGAGCACATAATAGCCTACAACAATCAACTGCTTTAACAACAACAGACTCAACAGCTTCAACAAAACTAGAGCTCTCTAGAGCACAAAATAGCCTACAACAATCAACAGCTTTAACAGCAACAGATTCAACAGCTTCAACAACAGATTCAACAGCTTCAACAAAACAAGAGCTCTCTAGAGTACATAATAGCCTACAACAATCAACAGCTTCAACAACAGATTCAACAGCTTCAACATAACTAGAGCTATAATCTAGCCTACAACAATCAACAGCTTCAACAACAACAGATTCAACAGCTTCAACAAAACTAGAGCTCTCTAATGCACATAATAGCCTACAACAAACAACAGCTTCAATGACAACTGATTCAACAGCTTCAACAACAACAGATTCAACAAAACTAGAGCTTTCTAGAGCACATAATAGCCTACAACAATCAACAGCTTCAACAGCAACAGTTTCAACAGCTTCAACAAATCTAGAACTCTCTATTGCACATAATAGCCTACAATAAACAACAGCTTTAACAACAACAGATTCAACAGCTTCAACAACATGTTCAACAGCTTCAACAAAACTAGAGCTCTCTAGAGCTCATAATAGCCTGCAACAATCAACAGCTTCAACAACAGGTTTGACTGCTTCAACAGAACTAGAGCTCTCTAGAGCACATATTGTAGCCTACAACGATCAACATCTTCAACCACAGATTCAACAATTTCAACAAATCTAGAGCTCTCTAGAGCACATAATAGCCTACAACAATCAACATTTTCAACAACAGATTCAATAGCTTCAATAAAACGAGAGCACATAATAGCCTACAACAATCAACAGGTTCAACAAAAACAGATTCAACAGTTTCAATAGATTCAACAGCTTAAACAAAATTAGAGCTCTCTAGAGCACGTAATGTAGCCTACAACAATCAACATTTTCAACAACAACAGATTCAACAGTTTTAACAAAACAAGAGCTCTCTAGAGCACATAATAGCCTACAGCAATCAACAGCTTCAACAACAGATTCAACAGTTTGAACAAAACTAGAGCTCTCTAGAGCACATAATATCCTACAACAATCAACAGCTTGAACAACAGATTCAACAAAAGTAGAGCTCTCTAGAGCACATAATAGCCTACAACAATCAACAGCTTCAACAACAACAGATTCAACAGCTTCAACGAAACTAGAGCTCTCTAGAGCCACATAATAGCCTACAACAATCAACAGCTTCAACAACAGCAGATTCAGTTTCGACAAAACTTGAGCTCTCTAGAACACCTAATGTAGCCTACAACAATCAACATCTTCAACAACAGGTCCAACAGCTTCAATAAAACTGAGAACATAATAGCCTACAACAATCAACAGCTTTAACAACAATAGATTCAACAACAACGGATTGAACAGCTTCGACAGAACTAGATCTTTCTAGAGCACATAATGTAGCCTACAACAATCAACATCTTCAACAACAGATTCAACAGCTTCAATAAAACTAGAGCACATAATAGCCCACAATAATCACCAGCTTTAACAACAACAGATTCAACAACTTCAACAATAACAGATTCAACAGCTTCAACAAAACTAGAGTTCTCTAGAGTACATAATTACCTTCAACAATCAACAGCTTTAACAACAGATTCAACTGCTCCAACATAACTAGAGCTCTCTAGAGCACATAATGTAGCCTACAACAATCAACATCTTCAGCAAAAATAGATTCAACAGCTTTAACAACAACAGATTCAACAGCTTCAACATGTTCAACAGCTTCAACAAAACTAGAGCTCTCTAGAGCTCATAATAGCCTACAACAATCAACAGTTTCAACAACAGATTCAACAATTTCAACAAATCTAGAGCTCTCTAGAGCACATAATAGCCTACAACAATCAACATTTTCAACAACAGATTCAATAGCTTCAATAAAACGAGAGCACATAATAGCCTACAACAATCAACAGATTCAACAAAAACAGATTCAACAGTTTCAACAACAAATTCAACAGCTTAAAAAAAATTAGAGCTCTCTAGAGCACGTAACGTAGCCTACAACAATCAACATCTTCAACAACAACAGATTCAACAGTTTTAACAAAACCAGAGCTCTCTAGAGCACATAATAGCCTACAACAATCAACAGCTTCAACAACAGATTCAACAGTTTGAACAAAACTAGAGCTCTCTAGAGCACATAATATCCTACAACAATCAACAGCTTGAACAACAGATTTAACAGCTTCAACAAAACTAGAGCTCTCTAGAGCCACATAATAGCCTACAACAATCAACAGCTTCAACAACAACAGATTCAGCAGCTTCAACAAAACTAGAGCTCTCTAGAGCCACATAATAGCCTACAACAATCAACAGCTTCAACAACAGCAGATTCAGTTTCGACAAAACTTGAGCTCTCTAGAACACCTAATGTAGCCTACAACAATCAACATCTTCAACAACAGGTCCAACAGCTTCAATAAAACTGAGAACATAATAGCCTACAACAATCAACAGCTTTAACAACAATAGATTCAACAACAACGGATTGAACAGCTTCGACAGAACTAGATCTTTCTAGAGCACATAATGTAGCCTACAACAATCAACATCTTCAACAACCGATTCAACAGCTTCAATAAAACTAGAGCACATAATAGCCCACAATAATCACCAGCTTTAACAACAACAGATTCAACAACTTCAACAATAACAGATTCAACAGCTTCAACAGAACTAGAGTTCTCTACAGTACATAATTACCTTCAACAATCAACAGCTTTAACAACAGATTCAACTGCTCCAACATAACTAGAGCTCTCTAGAGCACATAATGTAGCCTACAACAACCAACAACTTTAACAACAACAGATTCAACAGCTTCAATAAATCTAGAGTTCTCTAGAGCACATATAGTCTACAACAATCAACAGCTTCAACAACGGATTTAACTGCCTTAACAAATCTAGAGTTCTTTAGAGCACATAATGTAGCCTACAACAATCAACATTTTCAACAACAGGTTCAACAGCTCCAATAAAACTTGAGCACATAATAGCTTACAACAATCAATAGCTTTAACAACAACAGATTCAACAGCTACACCATCAACATATTCAACAGCTTCAACAAAACTTGAGCTCTCTAGAACACATAATAGCCTACAACAATGAACAACTTCAACAGGAAATTCTACTGCTTCAACAAAATTAGAGCTCTGTCGAGCATATTATGTAGCCTACAACAATCAACAGCTTCAACAACAGGTTCAACTGCTTCAACAGAACTAGAGCTCTCTAGAGTACATAATGTAGCCTACAACGATCAACATCTTCAACCACAGATTCAACGATTTCAACAAATTTAGAGCTCTTTAGAGCACATAATAGCCTACAACAATCAACAGTTTCAACAACAGATTCAACTGCTTCAATAAAGATATAGCTCTCTAGAGCACATGATGTATCCTACAACAAGCAACAGATTCAACAGCTTCAACAATGAAAACCTTCAACGACAGATTTAACAACATTAACAATCAACAACTTCAACAGATTCAACTACAGATTTAACAGCTTCAACAATCAATAGCTTCAACAACAGATTCAACAACTTCAGATTCAACAGCTACTACAGTCAAGATTAATCAACAGCTTCAACAGCAGATTCAACAACAGTCAACAGCAACAGATTGAACATCAACATTTAACAGTTTCGACATGGTGATCAAGAGATTTAACAGCTTCAACAATCATAACCACCAATCAACAGCTCTAAATATACTAACAAGATTAGCAGATTCAACAACAGCTTCAACAATCAACAGCATCAACAACAGATTCAACATCAATGACAATCAACAACTTCAACAACAACAGATATAACATCAACAATAACAACAATCAACAGCTTCAACAACAGATTCAACAGCTTTAACAATCAATAGCTTCAACATTGTGATTGAAGCTATTGATTTATTGGGGCAAGCCTATACTTACACAAGATAGACTGTACTAACAATCAACAGCTTAAACTATACTAACAAGATCAACAGATTCAACAGTTTCAACAATCATAACAACAATCAACAGCATCAACAACAAATTAAACAACATCAACAACTTCAACAATGTGATCAACATGTTAAACAACAGATTCAACACCTTCAACAATCAACAGCTTTAACAACAGATTCAACAACTTCAGATTCAACAGCTTCAACTATCAACAGCTTCAACAACAAATTCAACATCAACAACAAATAACTTCAATATGGTGATCATCAGCTTTAACAACAGATTCTACAAGTTTAGATTTAAGAGCTTCAACAACCAACAGCTTCAACAACAGATTCAATATCAACAACTTCAACATGGTGATCAACAGATTAAACAACGGATTCAACAGCTTCAACAACAGATTCAACAACTTGAGATTCAACAGCTTCAACAATCAACAGCCTCAACAACAGCAGATTCAACAACAGAAACAGATTCAACAACATCAACAACAATTCACAGTTTCAACATGGTAATCAACAGATTCAACAGCTTCAACAATCATAATCAACAATCAATAGCTTAAACAACAGATTCAACAACTTCAACAATATTAACAACAATCAACAACTTCAACAACAACAAATTTAACATCAACAACACCAACAACAATCAGCAGCTTCAACAACAGATTCAACAGCTTCAACAATCAACAGCTTCAACATGGTGATTAAAGGTATTGATTTATTGGGGCGAGCCTACACTTACACAAAATAGACTGTACTAACAATCAACAGCTTCAACTATACTAACAAGATCAACAGGTTCAATAGCCTCAACAATCATAACCAACAATCAACAGCTTCAACAACATCAACAACAATCAACTACTTCAACATGGTGATCAACGGATATAAACAACAGATTTAACTGCTTCAACAATCGACAACTTCAACAACGGATTCAACAACTTCAGATTTAACAGTTTCAACAATCAACAGGTTCAATAACAAGAGATTCAACAACAATCAACAGCAACAGATTCAACATCAACAACAATCATCAACTTCAACATGGAAATCAACAGCTTCAACAACAGATTCAACTACCGTGTTTATTCTAATAAAACGCAAGATCTAATTAACGCAAGTAAATTCGCATTCTAGGATCTTCATAATGTATTTTAATGTAGCGACTGACGACCTTTACCAGAAAATCGCGCAAAAGTTAAAATCGTAATTATTTTTTTAGCTTGCGTTCTATTAGAATAAACACGGTACTTCAGATTCAACGGCTTCAACAACAGATTTAACAGCTTCAACATGGTGATTGAAGCTATTAATTTATTGGAACGAGCCTACACTTACACAAAATGGACTGTACTAACAATCAACAGCTTAAACTATACTAACAAGATCAACAGATTCAACAACAGATTCAACTGCTTCAAAAATCAATCAACAATCAACATCTTCAACAACAGATTCAATAACAGATTTAACAACATCAACAATCATCAACTTCATCATGGAGATCAACAGATTCAACAGCTTTAACAATCAACAGCTTGAACAACAGCTTCAGATTCCACAGCTTCAAGAATCAACGTCAACAACAGATTTAACAGCTTCAACAGTCAACAGCTTCAACATGGTGATTGAAGCTATTGATTTATTGGGACGAGCCTACTCTTAGACACAATAGACTGTACTAACAATCAACAGCTTCAGTTATACTAATATCAACAGATTCAACAACTTCATCAATCATAACCAACAATCAAAAGCTTCCACAACAACAGATTCAACAATATCAACAACATTCAACAGCTTCAACAACAGATTTAACTACTTCAGATTCAACAGCTTCAACAATCAACAGCTTCATCAACAACAGATTCAACAGATTCAACGTGGTGATTGAAGCTATTGATTTATTGGGGCGAGCCTGAGCGAGCCCCACATAAACTGTACAGCAATGCCTGCAATAATATGGTGTATGTATGTATGTATGTATGTTTGGTACGTCCATCAACAACAATTAACAGGTTCAACATGGTGATCAACAGATTCAACAGCTTCAACTATCATAGCCAACAATCAACAGCTTCAACTATACTAACAAGATCAACAGATTCAACAACTGCT
The DNA here is from genome assembly GCA_964291365.2 of Stappiaceae bacterium. Lineage (GTDB taxonomy): Bacteria > Pseudomonadota > Alphaproteobacteria > Rhizobiales > Stappiaceae > JBDWFY01. Next base: position 10,017 of record OZ220034.1, on the reverse strand, counting down.
TCAACAATTATAATCAACAATCAACAGCTTCAACAACAGATTCAACTAATTCAACACCATCAACAATAAACAGCTCAATAACACCAGATTTAACATTGTAAACACCAATAACAATCAACAGCTTCAACAACAGATTCAACAGATTCAACAATCAACAGCTTAATTCAACATGGTGATTGAAGCTATTGATTTATTGGGGCGAGCCTACTCTTACGCAAAATAGACTGTACTACCGTAAAAGTTCTAATTACAGTACCAAAAAATTTAATTCTAATCTTCAGTTGGCGCTTCTATTGGAGCCAAAAAATACTTCTAAAGTCGATAGTGGCGCTTAAATTAGGGTGGTGCTTAGTGAATAGGACACTACATACAAAAGCACAGCGTTTTCTATTTAGTAAGCGCCGCTTTGTGACTGCAGTTGGCGCTATAAATAGAGTGCAACAATCGTCGTTAACCTCCAAGTGGCGCTTATATTAGGGTGGCGCTATAATTCGAACATTTACGGTAACAATCAACAGCTTCAACTATGCTAACAAGATTAACAGATTCAACAGCCTCACCAATCTATCCAACAATCAACGGCTTCAACACCAGATTAAACAACATCAACAACTTCAACAAGGTGATCAACCGTTTAAACAACAGATTCAACAGCTTCAACAACAGATTCAACAACTTCAGATTTAACAGCTTCAACAATCTACAGCTTCAACAACGGATTCAACAATTGTCAATAGCAACAGATTTAATAACATCAAAATTAACAGCTTCCACTTGGTGATCAACAGATTCAACAGCCTCAACAATCTTAACCGACAATCAACAGCTTCAACTATACTAACAAGAACAACTGATTCAACAGCAGATTCAACTACAGATTCAACAGCTTTAACAACCATGATCAACAATCAACAACTTCAACAACAGATTCAACAACAATCAACAGCTTCAATAACAACTGATTTAACATCAACACCAATAACAATCAACAGCTTCAACAACAGATTCAACAGCTTCAACAATCATAACCAACAATCAACAGCTTCAACAACACAGATTCAACAACTTCAACAACATTCAACAACTTCAACATGGTGATCAATTGACTAAACAACAGATTCAATAGCTTCAACAATCAACAGCCTCAATAGCAGATTCAGCACAATCCGATTCAACAGCTTCAACAATCAACATGTTCAACAACAGATTCAACAACAATCAATAGTAACAGATTCAACATCAAGAACAATATTATTAACAGCTTCAACATGGTGATCAACAGATTCAACAGCTTCAACAATCATAACAATCAACAGCTTCAACAACACAGATTCAACATCAACAACATTCAACAACTTCAACATGGTGATCAATTGACTAAACAACAGATTCAACAGCTTCAACAATCAACAGCCTCAATAGCAGATTCAGCACAATCCGATTCAACAGCTTCAACAATCAACATGTTCAACAACAGATTCAACAACAATCAATAGTAACAGATTCAACAACATCAAGAACAATATTATTAACAGCTTCAACATGGTGATCAACAGATTCAACAGCTTCAACAATTATAACCAACAATCAACAGCTTAGACTATACTAACAAGATCAACAGATTCAACAACTTCAACAATCATAATCAATAATTAACAGCTTCAACAACAGATTCAACAACAGATTTAACAACATCAACAACAATCAACAGCTTCAACAACAACGGATTTAGCATCAACACCAACAACAATCAACAGCTTCAACAATCAACAGCTTCAACATGGTGATTGAAGCTATTGATTTATTGGGGCGAGCCTGAGCGAGCCCCACATAAACTGTACAGCAATGCCTGCAATAATATGGTGTATGTATGTATGTATGTTTGGTACGTCCGTCATCCGCGCACCGCTTTATAGACTCTGTTCGGAGTCGCATGCAATCTTTTGTGCTGAAATTTTGCGCTCAGAAACAACTGCGACAGCATGCTCTAATTTAGTACATTTTTGTAATATTTCCCTCGTGGTGTCACATTTATGGATCAAAGATTAGCTTGTGGGGAAATCAGGATACGGCTAGAACGACAACAACAGCACCGTACCGTACCAGTGGAGGCTTCAGGCAAACTGGTAACGTTACATAGCCTCGGGCTCTTCCCACCCCTAGGCCCTAAGGAAGTGCTATACACCCCGCGCTAACACATGTTCGCTTTTTTCTCGCGCTTCGAACTTAGTGCCAATGGGCCAAACGGACACGCCGGAATTATCTATATAGGAGAACGGCTTCGGTGGCCTATACGGCGGACGGCATACTCGCTATAATTCTGTCATGGTAGCTATGAGGAACCAACTAGGGAAGTTCACTGCATGTGGACTTTCCTGCTGATAGCCGCTTCGTATCGCTCGAAAAGCATCGATATTGCGTTTATTCCCATAGACGACAGTTTATTCTTGCCAACCAAGAAAGTGTGATACACCCCGTGTTAACACACGTTCGAGAGCTTTCTTGCGCCTCGAGCCTAGTGCCAATGGTCATGCCAGAATTATCTACAATATGGTAGGAGGTAAACATTCATATGGAGTTTGCTTTATATCTCTGACATGCTCACAAGTGTAGATCTAAAGTGCTTGTCCCGGCCCTTAATGCACCTGAGCATTGCTGATATTACTGGTTCACAGTGATAGTGAATACTTTTGAGTATGAAGATTTTCGCGGAAATCAGCATGGGCGCAAAAGAAAAGCTCAGTTCTAAGGAAAGACAGCGTTATATCACAGACAAACGAGCAGCACTAGATCGCGAGTATGCAACCACAGATAGGCCCAAGCACCACCTACTAAACGAGCCCTTAGGGCGTGCGCACAAAGTACCGCTAGTTCCGGAGGTAGAGAGCGGACAATGTCGACCATTACCGGACGAAGGTGAAAAATTACATTAAAAAATCGCGGCTGCGGTTATCAATATATGACACGTAAATGGCATCAATATATGCATTGTCCAGAAACTACCTCTGAAAGCTCTTTACAAAAAAAAAAAAAAATTGGTTTATGCTTATAATACGGTCAAAAAATTCTAAAAATTCTCCATACATTCTAGTATACGCATACCAAATGAAAAAATAAATCATAAAAAATTGATGCCGTTGTGTAATTCACAAATCATGAAAAATCTTAGCTACCATAAAAAAAACCAGCTTCTGGACCAAAATGAGAAAAAGTTGCAACTGTTTAGAGCAGTGTTGTGCAGCTTCTGTGTGGATACACATCACAAGAAATGAGATGCAGCTAGTACTTACATGGCCCCTACCTCGTGGCAAGTGGTGAAGGATTACGTAATACCGTTGGCCATATAAACGCAATTATGTGCGAGGCGGCCAGTAACTGCCTCCGTGCGGAAATACCCTACCCTACTCTATATGTATTCGCGATTCAATATCCAGGGCGCGGGCCCGCGGCCCGGCCGGCCTGGTCTGGGCCATAGGGTAGAGTCTGGCGCGCTGCTCTATACTGCGTCCGTGTAGCGCAAGCCGAGAGGACGGATACCGAATGTTGTAACTGTGTAAGCATGTTGCAAGCAACGGAGTCCGCATGTACCGTGCATATCGTACACGGAATACTGACAGAGTCCGTGTTACAGGTACGCCGTCTCCAGGCAGTGTAGCGCCCGCTTCTTTCATCAATACGGTAGACCGAGTAAATCCGTCCATATGGAGTCATTTTCCTGTGAGAACTATAGCGAGTATGTTGTCCGCTGTATAGGCTCGTTCTCCCATATATGCGCAATAGGCTTTTGCCAATCATTACTCTGGGAGAGGTGCGAGTAGGTGTGACTCGCACCTTCGACCTTGGCGCTAACGAGGAAAACGGTCACGCCGGAATTCATTATGCGCATTCCAATTACCCCTCTCACAATCACGTTAGAGAGCGTTTCCGATCCACTAATATAGCATAAAAGCCAAAACACTGAGGGTAATTATCCTTGTTGACATCATGGTAATGCATTCATAAGAATTTGTACAGCTCTTTGGCTTTTGTAAAGCTGATTTAGTTCAAGCGCTAACAGTAGGCCCAGATAAATAATGCTGGCATTTTTTTGAGCATTATAGGTACCTAGAAGCAATGAGCAATATTTGAGAATTATAAGCAACTTATAGTATAGCTATTGGTCTGCTGGTAGCCAGATATTGGGCTGCACCAAACTGCTGTTCTGTCAACTTGTGGTAATATGGAATGTGGATGTGGGATTTGTTACTAGCCAATTCATTTAAGTCGAGTCAAGAAAGTGCACTTGAAGACTACATTGAAGCTTCAGTTATGCTGCAGTATAACAGTTACTGACATTCACTTCGTATGCACTAAATTCATTGTTGATTACATGAAATTTGAGGAGCAAGAAATGATAATTATAGGTACATTTGAAAGAATTATAGGGCATGTTTGCCAGCATTGAAGAAATGAATTATCGGTAGAAAAAAAATTATCTGGGCCTAACTATCAGCCTAAATCGTGATTTTTTCTGCCACCCACCCAAATAAAAAAGCTTACCTGACGGCCGACTTGTTGAAAATACCAAAGGACAGATTACTTCAGGTAGTCACGGCATCATGCAGGGCTTCTTTGTCCTCCGTTCTATACAGAGATGGGTGTGGCACAGGTCAAAATGACCAGGCAGGTGGCTGACCAAGCAGACTGCTGAAACAACGTAGTTTAAACTATTTTTCGATGCTTTCAACCTCCTGTAGGCCTACGTTCTTATTTACATAAATTCTACATATTATTACTGTGGCTTAGTAAGGTTCTTGTGGCTGTAAGTTACCATCCATACTTTGGCCACGCCCACTTATTCTTTGTCAAAGGTCGAAGTCGGTCCAACGCTTGATCGAAAGCACTCCATGATAGAAGTAATGTAGGGGTAGATTCAAGTTCTGATTCTTTCAAAAATCACTTGAAACCAAACCTTCGCGATATTGAGAGTATGCTATATTGGAGGCATGGTTTCAAGTGACTTCTAAAAGTTTCATAACTTGATTCTATTGCCACGTTACTTTTATCGTGGAGTGCTTTTGATCCAACAGTGGCAATTTTGACCTTTGACCTCTACGTAATGTGACTATACGGGCCGTGAAGAAGCCGTAAAAAAGCTCAGCACACCTTTTTGTGCCGCGATGTTCTTCAAAAACGTGAAAAACATCAACAAAAATCGCTACATTCCCATTGGGCATTCATTACGCGATTTACCCCATTGTTTTGTCGATTTGCGTGCGATAATACAGGCCTGTATAACCACCGCCATATAATGTGGAGGAGAAAACTTCTAGCGCCCTAAATTGCTTACATGTAGACTGACGTATGGAAGGAATACCTGGGGAAATGCTTCAGCTTTAAATTTTCAAGTGATAACCCTAGCAGCCTCGTACCTAGCGGCCCTTCCCAGCTTTTCAATGTTGCATACTGAAATGTGGGAGGCCTGGCGGCAGAAACCACGACTTTGGCTCACGATGACGCGAAGACAAGCGGTCTGATGGTTCCTTCGAAAAGCCAGTCTTTGCTAGCCACACGCTATCTTAACAAGTTTTCACTCTTTATGGTCTTTATGGATCGTACTACACTCTGTATCTAGCGTTTGAACCATACCTCTCGATCGTTGGCGACAAGAGCCCTCAAAATCTTCGTGACTTTCGACACGCTGGAAGGTCTCACCACGCGTTACGCCATGCACGTGACTTGTACAATAAATTGCGCTACACTTGTACTGTCGATTGCGCTTCATCTCGAACGCCCGTGAATGCGTTCGTGTGAGCGTTGAACAAACGAGATACTTCATTCGCCACGTAAAACCACGGAAAACGATGCGTAAGCCAACTGCTTGCCCAATGATTGCGTGGCATTCCAACCCATACGTTAGTTTTACACTCACACGAGGGCAAGGCTACGCTCACAGGCAAGCATTCACTGATGTTCCAAGTGAACAGCAATCGACAGTACCAGGCATTCCCGCTTTTCAGCGTGCACCATTGAAAAGCTCTGAACGGCCTGAGGACGAGGCTGACGCAAGGGCAAGGCCAGCACAATTTGTGACGTAAACTTACGCTACGTTTTCGGTGGCTTTAAGTGGCGAACGAAGTGAATGAAGTATCTCACGTTTTAGGCTTACACGCACGCATTCACGAGGATTCGAATGAAGTTCAATCAACGGTTGAATCAGTCTCTTCTAGCTTTTTGTTGCGACAAGCATCGACGCGGTGTGTGAACCGACTTTAAGTTTAACTGCGCTACTGGTATGCTACAGTGTATACTTAGAGTCTACTAATAAAGAGTCTCTCTCTCGATTGTGTGCTACGCTATGGCAATTAAAAAAACAGCAGAAAGCACTGTACCGACCAATTTCCGTATTATTTCATCGATAAGGAAACTTCTTACTTCGTAGTAAAGTATACATCAACAGCGCAAACTAGAAAGGGAAATTCAACCATAGATAATAGAGAGGAAGAAGGGATTGGAAACGCGCGCATACCCTGTAGATATATGCTCGTCGCGGTCACGTGACTTCATCTAAGTTCACGAGTGGCATAAAACCACATCAAGGCAGCCTTTTCGGGCCTTGGCAAGGGCGCCATGTATGCGTATCACCTTTCTAACCAACCTACCAGAGATCTAAAGCCAAAAGCCAAAAAAAATTAGGCTGTTTTCAGAACGGTTTTGTAGCTACCACTCACAGATTGGCTTTGTGTAGTTTTTACGAGACCTGTACATAGTGAATAGATTCTTTCAAGGCCTGGCATGAACTATCGTCACATAGAGAATACAAACATCGCCTTCAGGTAAGGCCTTTCTTTTCAAAATGAACACACTAAGCCCAGATCTGTTGTGAGCCTGGGTAGACTCCAGCTTTTAAAACCCTCGCTGGGGAACATACCACATCAACAGAGCTCGCGAATGTTTCAGTTACACTCTGTATTCGACTGTGAACAAGGTCCCATCGACTTTCTTCTGGGTCGATCACCGTTTGTGAAGGAAAAGTACACAAAAGAATTTCAAGCGTGTACAAGAGCAGGCGCGACTACCAAGACCGTTCAAATCACTCTTTTCATTGCTTGATCCCTTGTTCGATAGCACTACACTTGTTTTTAGTCGGGTTACTGTTGAATACTAGGCTGTACAAGGCCATAGGAGCTTGTACTATACTGTACGATACTGACTTACAAAGGGGGGCGTGCCGTGACGAGCATGTTCCGTGACGTCACTATAGAGATATATGCGCGTTTTTAATCCCTCTCTCTATTATCTATGATTCAACGGATTTCATTGCAGCATACGCACATTAAATAGAGGATAGTGCGCTGTCTGTGCTGCAGCGCAGACCCTACTAGTAGGGAATTGCCCTTTCTAGAGTGCGCTATTGATGTACACTTTACTAAGAAGTTTCCTTTTCAATGTGTACGTTACTTAGCGCACACAATGAAATGAAATTGTTGATACACTGCATTCTGCTGCTGTATTACGATCGAGAGGGCGACTCCTTACTAGCCCAACTGCCCAATGAGAATGTAGCGATTTTTTTCACGTTTTTGTAGAACATCCTGGCACAGTGCTGGCATTTTTACGGCTTCTCCACGGTCGTATGGTTACATCACGTAGAGGTCAAAGGTCGATATTGCCTCGAAAGCACTCCACAATAGTATCAAGTCCTGAGACTTTCAGAAGTCACTTGAAGCCATGCCTCCAATATAGCAATACTCTCAATGTCACAAAATGGGTTTGATGACTTTTGAAAGTGTCAGGACTTGATTCAGCAGTCTGCTCGGTCAGCCACCTGCCTGGTCATTTGACCCGTGCCACACACATCTCTGTATAAAACGGAGGACAAAGAAGCCCTGATACCGTGACTACCTGAAGTAATCTGTCCTTTGGTATTTTCAACAAGTCGGCCGTCAGGTAAGCTTTTGTATTTGGATGAATGGCAGGAAAAAATATTCACAATTTAGGCTAATAGCGCTTGAACTAAATCGGCTTTACAAAAGCCAAAGGGCATTATTATAGATTAGGATGTACAAATTCTTATGAATGCCATACCATGATGCTAGCCGGGGTAATTGTCCTCAGTATTTTGGCTTTTATGCTATATTAGTGCATGTACAAGATCGGTCACGCTTTCTAACGTGAATGTGAGCGTGGTAATTAATTCCTTCGTGAACGTTTTCCTCGTTAGCGCCAGCGTCGAAGGTTCGAGTCACACCTACTCCTCGCTATAGTTCTGTCATGGTAGCCACGAGGAACCCGTTAGGGAAAGTCTCTGCAAGTGGACTTTCCTATTGATAGCCGCTTCCTAGCGCTCGAAAAACATCGATATTGCGCTTATCCCCATAGTTGTCTGTATATTATTGCCAACCAAGAAAGTGTGATACACCCCGCATTAACACACGTTCACGACTTTTCTCGTGCCTCGAGCCTAGTGCCAGTGGTTAAACGGTCACGCCGGATTAATGTGGTAGGAGGTAAATATTCATATGGAGTTTTTCTAACATGCGCAAAAGTGTAGATCTAAGGCGCTTGTCCCTGTCCTGAGCATTGCTAATATTACTGGTTCACAGTGATAGTGAATATTTTTGTGTACGAAAGGTTTGACGGATTTCACAGCATGGGCACAAAAATAAATACAACTCCAGATTATTTCTGCTCAGAAACATGTGATAAAGCTTTTGGCGACGCCATTCTGTAACTGAAATTTTACAAGTGAAAATTCTTGCGGCCATGTAGTGAAATACTCGAATTTTTTGAAAATATACACTATCACTGTAAATCAGTACTATCAACGACAGACAATATCTTGCAAATGAATCGTCAATTGTTACCGGTGTCATAGCGGATTTGTTCCGCCGTGCCAAGGTTCCGGCGGAGTAAATTCGCTGGCGGATACATTCCACCGGAAAGAATACGCTAGCGTACATATTCCGGCCGGATAATCTACGCGACCGCGTAAATATTCCGGCCGGCGCAAATGTTCCGCCTAGTAAAATGTGCTATTACACTTCTCAGTTTGATATCACTCGCTTTAAAAATCATTACTATGCATGGGTATGAAGATGGGCTGACCTAAGATAAAGTTTAACAAATGTAAAAGTAAAGAAAAGTGAACCATGCCCATTCAGGACACATGAAGGTCAAGGCTTATAGAGATTGCAGAGTAGCTTGAAGAAAGGAAGCGAACAAATGCTTCACCGTCTTCAAAATTTTGTGTACTATAATATCAATGATTCGTTGTAGCCTTCTGTGGACAATCGCTTGGACATGCATAAAGGCACATCCACACCAAATCCATGATGTGCGCATGTCACTCTGCGCCAGTGCAGAGACGTATGAAGTGGTTATGCCACTCTGAGGCCACCAGAGAAGCTCCAATAATTATTAAAATGGAACATGTACTTTGACTCTGGTTGCACCTGTGTCAAAGAAACATCGACCGTTGCCCATCCGGAACAAATTTGCTGATTTTCTGAAAATCCGCAACAGCTCCGCTAGCGAATAAATTCCGGCGGAACAAATTCGCTGTGACACCGGATGTGAGAATACCCGGCGTATTGTGCGCATATGGCACAATACGCGTTCTTAGTACCACAAGTAAAACAATGTCAAAGTCCAGTTTTTGTCATATTTATGCCAAAAATCTATTATCCTTTGCCGTCACCTACGGAGGGTAAACGTAAGTTACCAAGGCCTTCATTTCTACCCACGTAGTGTACGGCTGCCGTACACCGAGCCCGTTGCTAAGGGAGTTATTTAGAATTCCCGATCGCCAGCTCTCTGGATACAGCTAGATTCGTCGAAGTACTGTACGTTCACTCACCCTTTAAGCTTCTTAGGCATCGAAAAGGAAGCGGCTCTCGTTATGGGCAACTAAGTTCGAGACTAACTTGACCGTAGCGTTGGTTTCGAACAATCCGCCCAGGTCCATCTAATTGATTTACGATTAACGCGTAGTATACGGAAACTCTATACGCATAAAGAGCAACGTCTTCAGACCGC
>OZ220033.1:0-970149 GCA_964291365.2 Stappiaceae bacterium | reverse complement strand
CAATGCCATCTTGAACATAACCATGCTGAAAATGGTGGAGCGATACATTCTACTGAGAGTAAACTCTATGTGAATGGTGCCATAACAATATCACATAACACAGCTACTGGAAATGGAGGCGGTGTCTACCTTTTAAATAGTGAACTAAACTGCCCACAAAAGAGCACCTTTATACTTTTCAGTAGTGCTGCTGTACATAAAGGGGAGGACTCCATGCCATTAGCTCATCTATCAAGGCAATTTCATCCTTTTCACGGCCTCTATACACTGGTACAAGAATTTACTTCACAGGAAACACAGCAGAGAGGGGTGGTGGATTATCACTGGAAGCCAATGCAAAAATTTATATTCTCAAGTATGATAACACATTTGCAAACACACATACAATAACATTCACAGCCAACAGTGCAGACTATGGTGGAGCAGTATATGTGGATGATGATACCAACTCTGGCACATGTGCTAGTGGCACAAAAACAGAATGCTTCTTTCAAGTGCTTGCTATCCATGGTATAGAAAATGAACGTCTCAGTACACGGAGCATGTATTTCTCACAAAATCATGCTAGTATCTCAGGTTCCACTCTCTATGGAGGACTACTAGACAGATGTGCTGTGAGTCGCTTTGCTGAAGTTCACAACAAACATAATATTTATTCTGAACCGAATTATGAATATGAAGGTAATGGAGAATCTTATTTTAAGGATATTTCAAATAATGAGCTCGAGAACACTTCAATATCATCTCTACCGGTTCAGGTGTGCGTTTGTGTTAGTAATGAGCTGAACTGCATCCACCAAAGACACGTTGAAGTTAAAAAGGGACAAACATTCACACTCTCAGTTGTTGCTGTAGATCAGACTGGACAACCAATTAGTGCAACCATCCAAACATCCCTCCTCTTTACTACTAGTGGTCTAGCTGAAGGCCAGCTAGCTAGGGAAATACCTGCACAGTGTACAAACTTGACATTCAATGTTGTCTCATCCTATAACTCTGAGAGTTTGACCCTTTATGCTTCAAATGGTCCATGCAGGGATGCTGATCTCTCTAGTGCAACAATAGAAATTCACTTTCTCCCTTGCAGCTGTCTAATAGGATTACAAGTCTCGGGAAGGAATAGTACAAACTGCACATGTGACTGCCACAATCATATCAGTCAATACATGGAACATTGTGATAGCTACACTGGATCACTAGTCAAACAGCCTCAATCAAGAGCCTGGATTTCCTACATCAATGACACAAATCTAACTGGTTATTTAGTCTACCCCAACTGTCCTTTTGACTACTGCTTATCAACTACTCCACCAATTGACCTCAATCAGCCAAATGGAGCCGATGCTCAGTGTGCCTTCAGCCAGTCATCTCTGTTGTGTGGATCTTGCCAACCTGGTCTTAGTCTCTCTCTTGGTAGTTCACGCTGTCTCCCATGTCCTAGCTACTGGCCTGCACTGCTCATAATCATCACCATAGCTGCAATCCTAGCTGGCATAGCGCTGGTGACTTTACTACTAGTACTAAACACAACCGTTGCAGTAGGAAGTTTAAATGGACAAATCTTTTATGCCAATGTTGTGTATGCAAACAAAAATATTTTGCTTCCATTTCAAGAAACAAACTTTATAACTGTGTTAATATCATGGCTGAATCTAGAACTAGGAATTGACACCTGCTACTTTCCAGGAATGGACATTTACATTAAAACATGGCTACAATTAGCTTTTCCTGCCTATGTTATTTTTCTTGTAATCTTAATTATTGTTGTCAGCTCCTACTCCACCAAATTCTCAAACCTCATTGGAAAGAAGAATCCAGTGGCAACTCTGGCTACGCTAATCCTCCTCTCCTATGCTAAGCTTCTTGAAATCTGTTTTAAGTCTCTATCAGTTGGCATTCTAGAGTATCCTGATGGCTCAAGTGAAATGGTATGGCTCCCTGATGCAACTTTCAAATATCTCTCTGGAAAGCGCATTCCTCTATTCATTGCAGCTGTTCTCATTCTCCTGGTTGGTCTGGTCTACACTGCTCTTCTCTTCTTGTGGCAGTGGATCCTCTACCTTCCAAGGTGGAGAATTTTCAGGTGGTCAAGGAATCCAAGGATACAAACTTTCATTGAAACCTACCACACACCTTACACTCCCAAGCATCGCTACTGGACTGGACTATTGCTGATTGTTCATATCATCTTGTATCTTGTAGCTGCTGTCAATGTTTCCAATAACCCTACAGTTGCTCTTACGACTATCATTTGTATGGTATGTTGCATCTTTGCTCTTAAACAGTTCTTTGGTAGCAGACTCTACCAGAAATGGCCAGTGGACATACTCGAGACATTTTTCTACTTAAATATCTTACTATTTGCAACTTTTACCTGGCATTCTCTTGAAAACATAAATAGTAACCAGGAAGCAGCTGCCTACACTTCGGTCTTAATCACATTCATTGTACTGCTACTCATCATCCTCTACCATGTCTACACATACACCACTGTCTTCTCAAAGGTTAAAAACACAATTTCTGGTAGAGTGATCAACAGATTGTTCACTGACACTGATCCAAAATCAAAACCTGAACGTCATTGGAGCCCACCACCTGATGATGACATTCACCGATTCAATGAACTGGTTGACATGATTGATCGTCCTGTTAACACTAATGACTATGAAGTACCATTCAAGCAGCAAAAGCCAGTGAAGCCCACCCAATCTGTAGTGGAGGTGCACCAGCTCTGTGATCTTGCAACACCAGCAACTGACATACAACACATACCTGCAAGTCAAAGTGAAGGAAGCAGTTAGCCAACTGTAAGCTTTAAATGGAACAAGGAACAATGCAAATTTTGATCATGAATTCTAACTATAGATATCTAATAGTTATGTACATGAACAACATTAACTAACCTCTATGCTTAAGTAGCTACCGCTATTGATTTCCTCCAAGTTAACATTTTGCACTGTAGCTAGTTGTCATTGTTGTCCATACAAAAAACAACAACATTAGATCTTGAGGTTCAGGCGTCATAGCACCGAGTGCATAATAAGCATCGTATAGATGTTGGAATTGGTGAAAAACTTACTTCATTCACTTCTACGTGCTTGACAATGGCCATGAGCGCTACAAATCGTGTTTTTATTGGCCACACCTAGCATAAGGCCATGTGTTGTTTGACTAGGACCAGAATCTTACAGCTTGTATCCATTTCTAATTTACTGTAGACCTCTTATCCATACCAGAAACATGGATAAACTGTATTGATCCTTTAAAAATATAACCTGAGTTATGACCTCACAAAGTCATTTTTCTTTGTTAGCAGGCCACATGTATGCAACATCTTAATCCTAAAATTAATTAGCTAAAGAGTGTTCTAAAATATTATCTTAAAGTATTTTTTCTTTAGAAGACATAAAACACAACGCTTGTGGTTAATAACATGTACATGTAGTCTAGTTACGCATACTTAACCTTGCAGCAGAAAATCATAGCCCAAAATCTCAAAAATAATTTAAGTTTTCTGTGGAGCACTGTATGCGTATGTATACCATAATGTATAAAATAGTGTGTACAATCATAAGCAGGTCACAAGTCAGCAAAAAAGATGCATTACATATGGTGTGCAATAATAACTCCATGAAAATCGTGATCAACTGCAACCTCCTCTGGGTCCAATTATAGTTGCCAAATTCAATTAAAGCTTCTCCATTGCATATTACAATCTGGTGACCACAACTACAAAATGGAGCTTTGTCTATTCCCTATTTCCTTTGTCTACACAACACCAAGAAACCTGTGTGTGTGTGTGTGTGTGTGTGAGAGATAATTATTACACCCAAACTAGGGGAGTCTGTATACACATAGCTATACGGGTATAGTGTTGTAAGCAGACAGTCAAGAGAGAAGTAAATTCAAGCGGAAAGTGAAAAGGTCTCAGGATCCAGCTGATAGCATGCAGAACTTGATCTTTTGAATTCTAGTCAGACACTCTTACCAACTGAGTGGGCACTGATGGTGGTAGAGTGTAGGATATGGGTATATTATCCTTATGAACTAGCTAGATCAAGCCCGTCTATATCAGTTCTCAACCTTGGTGCCAGATGGTGGGACTTAACTGTTATTTATGGTGCACTGATCATAAATATGAGAGCTCAGATACATATACATATGCATGGATGAATCTCAGACTGGTCTAGCCATATAGCTACCAAGTATAGTAATATAGTATAATTTATGATCTAAAACTGACTTGTGCAAAATGAACACCACCAGTAGCATACTGACAAAAAAGTAATGCGATGATAGTAATTTATCGAGAGCTAAAACTGAATCCCTATAGGATAATCAATACAAGCTACAGAGAGCCAAAATAGCATAATTGCATAAAAATCTCAAACTAGAAATAATTTTACCACCAGTCCCTTGCTTAGCCTTGTACCCCAGCCCTTTCCCAGCCTTTCTTTAGCCGGGGAACAGGGCTGCATCCTTGCTTATAGCCAATAAATCTTATACAATCGTCATGTACATACTATTGTGACTACATGTATGGCTTGCTGTACAGTCTAGTAGTGTTCCTGTGATATCAATACCATATAGATAAAATATGCTAGAAAGCTTTAATTCTCATTCTCACTATATGCTCAGTGAATCTTGACTACATTTGGATAAGGCTGGGAAGTTTAATTTCTGCACCATACACAGGTGCACATACACAATAGTATTATTATTGTGTGATGTGTGCACCTGCAGTGGTAGCCAGTACTTGCCAAAAACTAAACAAATATCACAAGGGTCAAAAATGTCAGCTTAATGAATGAATCATTAGGGATAGGTAAATTATGCTGGCATAATTATTGAGAATAATAGGCATGCATAAGCACTATAGGCATCCATTAGCATTAATTTGAGAAGTTTGGGACACCCCAAGCATGTGAGAATAATGGGCAATTGCAATAGGTACATCTGATGGGAATTATAGGAGACATTTTGGGAATTGGAGAATAGCTTTATGGGCAGAAAATAGCACTATTTACCTACCCCTATGATATACACTATACTATGATCATAAAATTGTTCTATTAAGTTACATATAGTATTGATAGAGCAATGGATCTAGTGGCAAAGATCGATGCAAATCAACAGTAATGGTTAGGATTACGAGCATGACAATGTATGCTCTTGTATACAATATTAATTTTATAGACATTGTCATGGTCACTTTGATAAAGTGAATGTTATTACCAATTAATCTCATTGATTAGTGAATCATCAATTTCCAGTCATGCAGTGTGTATCATGATCAGATTCTCACATAATCAGTCCTATTCTCATGTATATACCAGTATCTCCACAAAGCTAAGAGCAGCCAAGTACATGACACATTGTATGTTATGGTTCACAGTACACTAGGCTCCTGTATCCCATGCAGTTACCTGAGAGAGGCAATAGAATCTGATGTTGTCATCGTTGAACCATTGAATGGGCTCACGGCATGGGGTGCGCATGCATTGTAAATAATTGCTCCATGTGCACAAACACACACACTAGAAATGGACATGCTTGATCCTCACATGTGGCTTCGCTGAGGGACAAAAATGATCTTCAAGCTAGGGCTGCTGTCTGTTGATCTCTTGTTGTATGCACTATATCAACGCATACTGCATGTGGCAACTCTGCATTAAAGCTGAGTTGTAGTTGTCGCCACAAACAGGCAGGGAGGAACATGTTTTGATTCCTAGTAACACACACCAACAAGAATGTGATAGTGAGCCAAACAAGCACACATGTGACAACTTTTGTCCATTACATTGCAGCATGATAGAGCTATACCTAGTATAATATTATATTACTCTAAAATGAACTGTATATGATATTCTAGCCCGTTGCTATGTGATTGCTAAGGTATACAAGGTACTGTATATGTGATACAGACCCTCCTTGTAGGGCTCATGTCCCTATGTTTACTATTATACAGTTCCTGAGGGCGAGGGCAAACATTCATACAGTTCTTGAGGGCTAAAAACATGCTTATTGTATCCATAGAAACAATGGGCTAGAAAATAGTTATCAACCAATCCCTTACTTTGTAGCTATGCAATATAGAAGCACTCATCCCTCAGGCCTTGCCCTCAGGATTTGTGCTTCTATATTGCATACAAACCTCGGGAGTTGGTTAATAACTATTTCCTAGGGCTAGATATAGCTACTAAAGTAGCAGTAGGAAAAGTAGTATTTGATTATGTATAACTACAAGGAAGTGGTGTGGTGGTGATAGGATACATCAAAGTCTGGTGCTGCAAAAACGATATTATTGGTCTTTCATCACCACCTGCACACTTTGGCTGCTATTATCAATATTCATCATTGCATAAACAATAATACAATAATTCAATATTATTTCCAGTTGCAAATCATTATGCAGAGGAAAGGAGCCCATATAGAGGGAAGACAAAACACTATAATAACAATATTAAACTGATATCTTGTTGACCAGTGCTGGAGGCCCGGGAAATCTATAAAAACAAACACCCTGATGTGCATCTCCATCAACACCGCAGCTAGCAAATCAACATACATACCGACATTGACTGGTCAGAGCAAAATCTACAACAAGATGAAGAGTATCGTCAGAATTTTAGTGATATTGGTGGTGATTTCATTGGCTGAGTCTGCCTCCTTCAGCTATGAAGAACAGGATCAGTGGCCAGGAATATGTGTTAGGGGAAACACAGGCCATCAGTCACCTATCAACATTGCTATTAGGAATGTAAAAGAGAGGAAGCTCGCTCCTCTTAAACATTTAATTCAGCTTTTCTTGAGAGCGTGGAAGGAGAGTTTGAAAACACTTGTCAAAACGTACAGTTCACTCCAGCCAAATCTGTCAATGCCATTGTCCAAACACCTGTTGGTAGGTACAAGCTACTCCAGTTTCACTTTCATTGGAGAAGACAAGCTGGTGATGAAGGAACTGAGCACTTGGTTAATGGAATACCTGAGGAGTTTGAGATTCACTTTGTTTGTGAAAAGACTGGTGGACTCGGAAGACCCTACAGCTGGCGATGCTCTAGCTGTCATTGCTGTACGTGATAAAGCTAGCAGGCGGCGAATTAGAGGTGCCTTCAAGACCCTAGACGCATCCAAGATCACTGAAGTAGACAGTTCTATTCCAATTACCAAGCTTGTCATGGGTGACCTACTACCTAAGAATCAGGACTACTACTTCTATGAGGGTTCCCTGACCACCCTTGACTGCGATGAGATAGTGCAGTGGTTTGTCCTGAAGTGAACCATCTGTGTATACCTAAAGCATACTTGGCTCAGTTGAGGAAAATCAAAATGGATGAAGCTGGGAACCCTCTTACTTTCAATTTCCGTGCCCCACAAGATCTTAATTGCCAGGTAGTCTTCACTCCTAAAGAGGTAAACTAATGTGGCAGACTACATTTTTATAACCTTTCCTCCACAGTAAAAGTTTATGAGTGTTCTTGATAATCTGCTGTGCCTATTAAACAGTAACACTACCGTGGTTGATGTTTGTTATGCAGGATGATGATGATTGATAGCAATGGATAACTGAATCAGATCTAATTGGGCTCCAAAGTTTATTTAATTGAACACAATTGCATAACTATTTTCTGACTATTATAGATCGTGCATTCATTTCTGGAGTCTGATAATAAGTTTGTACCATGTCTGCCTGTATGATAATTGCAAGTTATGTTGCCACAATATCACAATAAATTCGAGAGAACATACAGAAGACAATTTGCATTGGCATTGGGTATAATGAGCTAGGGAAAGTTTATGGCTGGCCTAGGCTGGGGAGGGGTATATAAGCGATAACCTTATCAAAGAGGCTCTTGGAGTTGGGATATGCTTCTCAGGAAAGTAAATAATGGTAATTGGTGTGGGGTGGGGGGATTTCAGAACATTGATATAATGCACATATGCATATTGAGCAATATAGTGTTAACCACAATGGTTTTTAATAATATTATAATCTTACAATGCCATCAATAGTATATAACATCATGCACTAGTCCAATATTCTTTATTCCTTATCCAGAATCTCTCTTGTAAGAGTCCACAATTCTTCAATTTCTCTCTGCATTACACATAACATCATAATAGTAGACAAGGCCACCTAAGAGTGGCTAGTTTCTGTTGAGTGATTACCTCAGATTGCTGAAGTGAACTCTTTATATTCTTCATTTCAATTGACAGCATTGCTATCAAATTATCCTGCAAAATAAAATGTTTGTTACGTTATGCATGCAAGTGCTCTCTATAGCCATTGTTTACCTCCAAAATGGACTTTTTAATTTCATGAACTTCTCTGATCACACGTGTTAGTTTCTGTCGTGATTCTTTGTTTTGATCCTGTAACACACAGTAACACAGTATCACAGACTACTTCACTGCATTGATCATTGCTGTGGCAGACCTGGAGTAGTGATAAACCTTGTTTGACATCATCTACATCACGAATAAGTAGATTTGTCTTCCTCTGAATGTCCTTGTTAGCATCCTGTAATATTGTATGAAAGGAGATGAATTGATTTATTGCAGACTCTTTGACATGCCGTTAACTCACAAGTGTTGGTCGGAGAGCTGAGTTAATGCTAGTTCTAGTATCGTAGGGCTCTCCTGCCCAGAATAGGTCTTGCAGCCGTTTCTTAATGGATGGTTTCTTATTGGGATAGACCTCCTTTCTCCCTGTAACAAACCTCCTACGAAGCTTGGTTGGCAGTAGCTCTTCAAAAGTTAGCACCAACTCAACCTGAATGTAAGATACAGTAACTATACTAGCCACTCCACCACTAACCCATAATACATGTACGTACACAGTGAAGAGTACTACAGATCATGTACCAGTACCTGAAGTGATAATTTCTTCAATTTGGCCTCATCATAAATGGATTGAATGTCACCAACTGCCAAACCAACCTGGGATGAGTACATAGCATCAGCCATGTTCATGTACACACAGTACATGTACATGTACAGTCATAATATCTCCCAAGCACTTCCTAGCCTCTACACTGTGAAAGGGTCTGGGGATGAGTCTAGCAGTACAGCACATACCAACATGTTGATTAGGAGAATGGGAATGAAGATAATGAAAGCAGTCCACAGCAGGTAGGAGACAGGGGGAAAAGGAACATCAGACAAATTGTCCCTTTCGCCTGAGGGCTCCTGGTGAAAAATGGAGTCAAATTCCAGCTCTCCAGTGCACATACTGACTGTCTTCACAATGGAACGACCAGCAGTGGAGAAGGGAGAACGCTGAGCACAATGAAAACGGAGAAGAAAATTTATCAGTAATCTCGTTCCCAGACCCCATCTTGCCCACGAGGAAAGGTATGGGGGACATTGCTCAGAAATCATGAGACTATCTGCATACATTGTAGGTTTGTATACGATCACAAGATGGTGCATAAAACCAAGATATTGCTTTAATATTCCCAGATCCTTTCCTAGCTAGAGGTGGGGGCTGGGAACGAGACTAATCTATCAGACACAACGTCCAAATTTTGACATACATGTATACCTGAATGGAGGGCTCATAGAAGCACATATAGAGTGTAAGGGCAAAGGCTATGACCAGTAGTATGGAGACAAACAAGGCCTTGACAAATGTAGAGACCACCTTAACAAACATCAACACATAGATCCCTATCCAAGGAAACTTGTCAAAGAAGAGCATGAGGTCAATCCAGGCGAGGAACACAGCAACAGTGCCAATCTGCCACTGCCAGCCAGTAGGACACGAGCACCGTGACCAGAACAGACAGGCAAACATGATGGAGAATGTAAAGAGAGTGAGTTCCATCCAGTTGCTAAACTCAAACATGTAGCGATGTTTGAGCACAAACACTTGAGATATTTCCAAGATCAGCCGAAAAATAGCACTCAGAATGACAGCTATTGCAATCACAAACACTGACTTCTGGTTACCTAAAGTAGTGTGTATAGTGATACCATACATATTATCCACTTTATCACTCAGTCAAGCAGTACTCTCCTAACATATAAAGGTAGATTTTCACTGTAGCTTTGGCTCTCTGATCTTTTCAGCATGCAACACCGAATAGCTGGGAACAGGGCACAGGAATGAGGCCAATCTATTGTACGGTATACTTGCGTATCCCATTTGACTTACCACATGGTTGGATATGGAAATCTGATGTGGAGTTGATGTCAGAAAGCAGACTAGTTTGACTGCTACCTAGTTGCAGAATAAGCATACATGTAATAACATTAAGGTGACTGAAACTACCAGTTAGAGCTCACATATATCAGATTGTGGATTGGGCACAATCATAGCCAAAGTTGTGATGAAAGCCACGAAGAGTGCATAGGAGAAGAGATTGATCAGGTAGACAGCTTGTCCAAAGGTCTTCCACTTGTAGTGTAAGAGGCTGCCAACCAGTGGATGTGTGAGCAGACCCAGACGTTGGTAGCATGCCTAAAATGACAAAACACATGTCGGAGAATCACATTGGGTGTTGTGTGCTGAAACAGGGAGTAAGGCTAGAGCTCTACCACTACACAGGTTTGTTGCCAGGCTCCTAGTAACCTCACACCCAGGCTCTTCCCAGCTCTTCAAGGTTGCATGAGAAGTGTGGCCAATTTTGAAAAGCTGGAAAATTCTAGGTACGAGGCTATAGGCACCTACATGTAGAGATTAGCTGAACTTCTCATCATTGTTCATACTAACAATGATGAGAAACATGTAAGTCCAAAATATTACACTTATGCAGATTATTGAGTGACTTAAGCTATCAAACTCTGCTCACCATTGTCCATAGTGGATGATTCTCCTTACAGAACCTAACTGGACCCCAGGTGGTGGTGAAGTATTCCCTCTTAGCTTGACGAACTTCCATGTAGCCACAACCATAGCTCCGCTTTTCATCAAATTTCTTCTTTCTTTCTCTTGGCTGCATTTCATCATCACTGTCAGACATCAGAAAGTTTTTTGCACTAGTTTACACATTATGCAATGTAGCTACATGTACATGGTATGTCAAATACCTATCAGTTTGCTGCTCGTTCTGGAAATCTTCCACAAATTCATAGTTGAACATGACTGAATAGTAAGGTTCTTCAGGATCAGGGCAGTTGGGAGGACTCAATGTGCACTTGTTCAGTATCACTTCAGCCACATCTGTAGGTAAAACATGGCAGAGAGTGCCAGTGCTGAGTCAGCAAAGTGTGCGTCCATATATTATAGTTACAATGTAGTTCCTTTACCTGGCATTGTCCTAATCATGTAACGAAATGGAGTGGTCTCTTTTCCCTCGTACTCAAAAGTGTGTCTCATTGCCTTGGGCCATTGAGGATGAGATACAAGTGCCAGCACTACAGACCTACAGTATACTAGTGTTCAGTGGTACCAACCAGTAAATGACTACAGTAGAGCAGAAAGACTTTGATGGAGAAAGTTTTCACAAATTTGGTGGTTGTATTATTACCCGTGCTAAGTTATCTCCTTGAAATTTTGGGCAGGGTATCTAATACAGCACTAGTGTGGTAATCCACGAAAGTGAAATCTTGCTTTAACCAATCTATGAAGCTTACTTATCTCCCTTAGATGTTTCGTGCTATAAGATACTCTATACACAAAACATACTCGTATCCTTCCTTGAGAGCGTCTTCCAGAGCTCTAGGCTTCATCTCTGCTCCTCTCTCCAGCAGGAGGTTGACCACTTCCAGGCGCCCAAATGTACATGCCTTACCCAGTGGACTTCGCTATTGACATAATAAAGAGACTCAACCAAAATTTCTCACTGTAGTAGGTACATGTATCTCCTTGTAATTGTTCGACTTACCTTCGCATCAGTTTTTGGATTTATTTCTGCCCCTTCATCCAGCAGTAGCTTGACAACTGCTACTGATGAGGTCTCTGCAGCCTTGTGCAGGGGAGTTTCTCCAATTTCAGAACTGAAAATAAGTACATGGAAGCCACAACCACTTGCTATATCAGAGTTAGCATCACTGCCAGACTCACACTGAACTAATGGCAGCTCCCATTTCAATGAGCCTCCTAGCAACCTTGACACAGCCAGCAGCACAAGCATCATGCAGTGGTGTCTCCTTTTGAAACCCATGAAAGTGAATGCAACTGGGATCACGTTCTATCATCTCATCAATCACACTAGGAGCATGCACAATTATTGTTAAAGGATGCTAGCATACATGTACACGTCATGTGACTAACTTTAGGTGTCCATTCTCTGCAGCAGTGTGGACTGGTGTGTCTTCTTCATCATTCCTAGCACTCAGCTTGGCGCCTGCATCGAGCAAGATTCTCACACCCATCAAATGGCCATTCTCAGCAGCATAGTGGAGAGGGGTGTTCTTATCCTCGTCCTTAGCATTCACATGGCAACCACTATGATTGATACATAAAAATATTGACAACCAGTTCTGTTTTCATGCACATAGACTGGCTGTATTTGTTACATGTACCACCTAATTTCCATAGAACTAGAGCCACTAAGTGTTGAAAGATATTTTGCTCATATAGAGCACACAGCCCGTGCATGTACCTGTAGCTGGCCTTGTTTAGCTGTGGGCATGCGCAGTAAAGATAGCCTGATTTACAGTGCCTGTGGTACTTATCTAGAGCTTAAAAACAAGGAGATGTCGCTTCAACATCTTAATAACCGTTATACTGGTCACTCGCTGTGACCGTGAGATCTGACAATATTTGCAACAATAAATGACATTAGAATATAGTTGTAACAAATGCAGCAATCTGATTGGTCGGTTAGAGGTCCATTATTTCACTTATAGACCTCCTGAGAGGTCTTATAAGTAGGTCTAATATTGAGCTGCCATAGGCAAAGAAAGATGCACAGTGCAACAGTAGCCTTGTCCCCAGGTCAAATACCATGGTTACAGTTGCTATATTCTAAATCAGTTAGAGACCTCGTCCAATGGTCTCTATGCTTTTTAAGAGACCCTCAGGCCCTTAGTAGCACCCTCGCTTTGCTCGGGATGCTACAGCCTCGGGCCTTCGGGTCTCTTAAAACGCATAGAAACCTTGGACTCGGTCTCTAACTATTATTTAGAACTGTATTTACCCCTTTGTGCATAGTCCGTATAAGTACACAGTATGTAGTTGACTGACTGTTGAATTAGCAGATTGATCATTTCCCTGACATCTTCCTCTGGTGGGCAGCCACTAATCAAGTGTAGCAGAGTTCTCTTCTCATCATCACGAACACCAATGCCTGAATACATAGCAATGCTCTATTAGTGCTCCATGATCTTATTATTCTAGCAAAACTACTATAGATCACCTGCTCCTTGGTCCAAGAGAAGCTTAGTGATCCTTGGTCTGTTAGCTCTGACAGCTACTTGAATAGCATGATTGATGATGGCTAGGTAGTCTCCATCGTGAGCATTCTTTTGTTCTTTCCCTTCTTCAAGGTACTCCAACCACTCTCGCACACCATCCTCAGTTCCACGACGGAGGATCTGAACAGGGAAATTAGGCATTCACTATAGCAAGCATAGGCACTGTGCGGTCAGTCTAATCACTTGCTTAGTGTCTTCCGGGCATATACATGTAGCTAGGAGATGTGCTTTGTAAATGGGAACCCCGGATATATAACTTAATATAGTAGGACCTGTGTGGTACCTAGTTAGGATTGTACAACCCTGTCCTTGTCCTTTTGGATGAAATTGCTATGCAATGCACTCAAATGGCCTAGGTCTATGTTGAGGACATATTCATCACCTGCCTCAAATCAGACAAAGACTGATATCCACCTTCCACAACTTTACTATATCGTTCCCTCACCCATAGTGCTGGTGGATCGAGTGGCCCTATTCCATTCTCCTCTTCCTCATCACTGATGTCAATATCACTGATAAGGCTTGTGAGAGTGTCTAGCCTCACTCGAAGTAGAGCTGGTCTCACCTGGACTTCCCCACCCTCATCATCAATCTGTATCTATACACACATAGACTATCACTAGTACTGACGTACTGATATAATTTCTACATTACTTGATGACATGTACATACCTCCATCACCACATCACTTGCTGACCTTCAACCCCCCTGGATTCGTAAAGGTAAGGGTCATCACATGAATTTGTCAGCGTTATAATAATTATTACCCCGCGCGCATGCGCAAGGGATAAAATAATCGGTTTTGTCCGCCTGTCGTCATGAAAATCGCCAGATTGCGAGATCTAGGCATTTGTACTGTGCTAGTTTGATGTGCCACCAAACTGTCGAAAACAGCGAAAAACTAGCTTAGGTTGCCTTCGAATCGCCTAGTTTTTTTGGCCACGCCTATCTACGGTCGGCCATGCGCTTGTATTCTTCTGCCCATGCGCACAAGTTAAAGTAAGCAGGTAAAGGTCGTCAGAGATTATAGCATAGCTCAGGCTCTCGCTGTACCGCAGCGCACATGCAGCGCGCGGGGTAATGTGCTTTTGGGAGCTCTAGACTAGTTATCTGTGTACACTCCATTGGCGGATTATCATGACTGAGTTTATAAGCCTTTCATCATTAGAAATAATTAACTGGCCGTGCCTTTGACATCCTCTGATGTATTCGTGACTTTTACTGCTAAAATATTCACTATCAAAGAGAATTATTCCATCATGATTCTGCATGGCTATGTTAATAGTCAAGTATAACAATAATTGGTAACATACACACCAATTTAAATCTTTAAAAAGCAAAGGTCACATCATCACAATTAAATTAAAATCCGACACATACTGTACAAATATCCGCAACATGGAAATGAATTATCTGAATCAGTAAGTAAAGTGTTAGTATGTTTAGTGCCTGCGGCAGCCTGCACATGTTGAAGAAGTGCCTCCTAAGCAGGCAATACATGCTGGAGCATCGGCTACCTCAGCAGCTGAGCACACTGCTGCACATCCAAATGCCACTGCAGCACATTCAATAATTTTTCGTATAGGACATCTTAGAAGTCTTTCAACTTGAGCTGCAGTATGAAAATTTTTGGATATGTGCAAGAACTTCTGATGACATCGGATAGTAATTACCATTGTTGGGATCACTGATCTTCCGTCCATCAACATCACTAACGCCTGTATCTTCACCTATATAGCTAGCTAATTGCTGCAGACTTAAGGATCTGCCATACGCACTTGTAATCAGTTTAATAGTTACCTGTATTCTTGATTTTTTTTCCACTAAGGAGAAGCAGGTTCCACATTTATCGTAGGAACCAAGATGGAGACGCATGCCCTTGAAGTTAAGCCTTCCATGCACTCTGTAGAGCATTGAGCCTTGTGGGCCACTCCGGCGCATTTTAACCAGTCCCACATACTGCATCCAGTAACTGGTTTCAACACAAACAAATAAACATCTTCTGTGTGTACATGTTTGTGTCAACATATACCATTACTGTCTTGAATCTTCTGCAAAATGGCCTCTATTATTGTTTATTGAATCACTTATGATAAAATTGAGGTGATGAATCAATACCTTGATGGTTTATCTCCATTGCTAAGGAGAAGCAGTCCTTGCATTCATTGTAGGAATCTCCAACACAGGAAATGCACGACTGTGAAGTAATTCCTTGTGCACACTCAGAAGCACATTGAGCAACCACTCCAGCACACTTCACCCAGTCGCATGTGCTACAACTTTGCACTGATGAACCTATATATAATAATATAATACAGTTGACAACGATCGATATGCAGCTGCAGCAAATTACATGTCAATGGAAGGGATTGAACAGCCACAACACTGAAGAATAGAGCAAATGCCACCACACGTACAACCATGATGAATAAATTGTATAGCCACACATGATCTGAGTAAGTACTTTTGTAGAAAGTTGCTCTGAGAACTGAAGTTGGCTTTTGTGTCAAGGAGAAGTGCATGCTTTTATAGCAACACACCACTCCTTGTTATGGAAAGCAACAATGCATGCATTACCTTATTGTGGAGACACAGGAAGTGTGATGCTCAATAAAGGAATCAATAACAATAGCAAATATAACTGGCACACTTCCATATGTATACACAGACTATCATGCAAGTAGCACTTGACATTGTATACACAGCAGTACCTAGATTTCTGCATGATAGTTCTTTATAAGTCCATTGATATAATAGATTATTCAGTGGGGTTTTTAGGTCTCATGCATATGAATATGGGGTGTATATGCACAATATTATTGGTAATACAGTCTTGAGTGCATGTGACTGTGAGAAGAACCATCAATCACTGTACTGCATAAGCTAGTTAAACCAATGACTCATGCAGTATAATACTGAGACCCTTCTATTCCTCTGAATGCTGAGAATAGTAATAAATGAAAAATTTGATTCTCCCCAGGATGTGCGATGCATGCAAAATTGTAAGTATGGGTTATTACAATGTCATGCAACATGTAGCAAAAATATAGGCCCAATAAAATAAGAGCTCAAAGAATAGCAGGAGATTGCATAATAGCATTGACATAAGGCAGTTGTATATGCTGCACATGCACATGTGATGCAAAATATCTATTGTTACTTTCTATGCAGTATCATCAATCACCAGCCTTAGCTTACTATTATGTATGTAAACAGAATAGTGTAGGTTGTTATAATTCATTTGCATGCTTTGTGATCTGGCTAATATGACAATCATCATAAAGTGGATCAAGAATCATGAGTGGAGTTACAGTGATGTGTCAAGGGCTGGATGGTCGGATGGCCAGCTCCCGGCCCAGTACCATGCATGGCACAATAGAACCATATGAAATACCATATTAATTAATATTATAATTGCACAGGCCACATCGTCTGAATGTTATGTGACACTGTAAAAGTATCAAAAACTGTTTAATGGCTTTATTTGGTGTCTTGTATACATGAAGCCGGCACACGGTATTGATCACACTAGTCCCATATGACCACCAACTGCCACTATCAGGGAGCATGCACCATGCAATCACACACAATAGAATAGCTTCATGACACTGTAATGCTATGATGACTTAAAACAATAACAATATCAACCAGCTGGCAAATAATATTATCATAATACTGTTAATTATTGTGCACTTATTATGACAATGTATTATGCAGATTTCTAATCTCTGTATAGATCAATCAATCACATGCAAACGTATTGTCTGGCCTATATGAGGTTATTGTAGCTATAGTGACATCCACAGACTGTGCACTGCTGCATGCATCAGCTTTGTATACACTTGTGCATGCATACATTTAGGCACCCTGAAAATTTGAATATGTAGCTATACATGAACAGAGGGTTGGATTTCTCACCCCTAATTTATATTCTCCTCCAAACTTTGCTAATTCTGCATGTCATAATTATTATACTCCACACAGACCCGTCACACAATGTCATGCAGTTACTTATAAGAAATTGTAATCAATTACTGTAAGCCAGTGATTCACTATTAAAAATGCAGCGTTCCATAACACCCCTGGGGAGCCCCACATTCAGTTATTAAAAAGATCAAAGGAATTCCGTGAATGTGGGGCTCCCCAGGGGTGTTATGGAACACCGCATTTTTAACAGTGTAATTGATATACTGTAAAAGAATAAGTTTTGTGATGTGATTGACAGAATTGATGGTCATACACAAGTTACATGACAATGTGTAACTTATGTTATAGAGTTGAAGGAAGTGGTATAGAAACTGCTTCATCCAGACTAAGAATACTATTATGTGTACCTCTTTCCTTTGGAAATAAGTGATAATAAAAATCTAAATCTATCTCTACGTGTTTCAATACACCCAATTTCTGAGAGAGAGTCAGCTGAGCATAGTAGCTAGGAGATAAACTCTCTGTTGAGTCACTCTCAGAGTGATAACCAGCTCGAATGAATTCTGCTCGAGTATTTATCCTCTCAACAAGTACTTGAGCATCTTCTTCAAAATTCTTGAAGTTTGCATAGAAGCTGAACCTTGCCCGACAAGGCTGACAGAGTCTGAACATGGAACTAAAGTGGTCGTCAAACCTGATCTCATCAGGTTGTGATAACCAGTAGTCAATGAAGTCACTAAAAGTGATATTGATTTCAGTTCTGCCTCGTTTCTTTAGATATTCTGAATATTCTTTTGGGTGCTGATGTAGATAGATTGCTTTCCTTAGGAAGTTATAATGTGGTTTGGAGTCATTGAGGCCAGTCAGAGGGTAGCGCTCAACTTTGGACCTGTACCCACTGATCAGGCGATGGAGAGGGTTACGAACCATCATGAACTTGAAGTAGCGTCTAAGTATGAACTCTCTGTTGAAGTCGTTTCGATTTAAGAAAGACTCTTGAAACTGAACACCTTCTAGTCGCTCATGATTTACTTCATCTCTGGCCACCAGTAGCTGAGATAATGGTATAAACCCTGCATAATCACAATACATGATTATGGATACAAAGTCATGCCAGATAAGACTTTAGTATTACACCTTATACACAAACTACAGATCAAAAGAGGTATATCTGTATATAAGTTGGTATTTGGTAATGGTCATTATTGCAATAGGTTCATTTTGGGATACAGACACATATAACTAATTATAGTTAAACCAACTCCTGAGGTAATTGACAAAAAAAAAAAAAAAAAAAAAAATGAATCCTGAGGATAAAAGCCAGGGAATGACTGCCTCTACAAAGTGAGGAGATAGTTAAAAGCATCTCCATCATATTGTTTCCTTGGATAGGGTCAACACTAACTACATTATGTATGAATGTTTACCCTCATCATTAGAAACTGTATAATACTGTAGACGTTGGTTGTTAAGCGCAGCTTGTTGTTAAGCACACACTTTTTATTAAACGCATAGTTTTGTGTGAGCTAGGCGCATATGCCTAGCAAGCCACCTGAACGATTGACGATCAATTATGATGCAGAGACAGGAGGCTAGTAGTCAGCTGGAGAGGAGAGACCTCAAGAAATACGCTGTCTGTTCACTTTGTACCCTCGAGATTGCCTAGGTGCGTTCGTTATGCACGCCCCGCCTACCTTGTTTTAGCCCTTTTCATTAATCGCATGCTTCCAGTTATGTGCATGTTTTTTGTTAAATGCATATTTCCTTATTGCCACGAGTTTAGGTGCATGCACTTAACAACCAGCGTCTACGGTAGTAAACCTACATATGTTGATGAAGCCTACAACGAGGTTCTGCATCACAAAATTATTACACAGTACCCCGTGACCTGACAAAGGCTTGGAATTCATTACAATACTAAGTCTGAATTATTGGTATTGAGTGAGCAATGTGTTTTTGTGTACCTAATATGTTTGTTTACACTAATCCACTGCTCAATAATTATTGGTCCCTGTAGCTACATATATACAGTGTGGGATAACTATTGTACCACAAGCACATGTATATATGTCAGATAGTCTCAGAGAGTGTCTCGTATTGGCACTCATCAAGGATTCAGGAAATCGAGGCAGCAATAATGGATGGCAAACGTATTGTGGACAATCTTCTCTATAGCTGTTTCCACTTCAATACAGTTATCCAGTACTTACTGACCTTGTACAACAAAGAAGAGCACCTTGAGGTTGGTACAGCCGACTTTCGGGACAAAGCAGAATGCAGTCTGAGCTTTGTCATTGATCAGAAGATGTTTGTAAAAAGCAATATCTCCCTCGTTCTCACTAGGTAGGCTGTAGGCCTGGCCCCCCAATCCATGAGACTCACAGAACTTATCAATCTGCCTCTGTTGAAACTACATGTAGTGTGCACATGTGTGTATGTGATGAAGGTGTTCGTGTGTGGTCTGTAAGCGTATACAAAAGTATCAAGTGTATACAATAAAACATTATATGTAGGTGCTCATTCTTGCGGGTAAAAGTGAGGTATCTGGATGTCTAGACGGCCGAGTTTTATCTTAGTATGATCTGGGCACTGCACACAGAGCTGACGTCAAACATGATCACTGCATGCCCCACCCATTTTTGAATGATCGAGACAGGTAAGCATTCAGGTAGCTAAGAAAAAGTGGTCAGATAGATACCTACATACCTGACTGGTGGCTACAGCCCTGATGGAGTATGTGGGTAAGCATAATAACAAGTACTAGTAAACAACAGACCACTAAGAATGTCAAGTATTGATTGTGAAGTGACTAAGCTGTTTGCAGAAGGCCCAATAGAATAAGGTCATTATGAACTAGCAGGCTTCTGGGTATAAAGCCTTTCCCAGTGTTTCAAACTGACTAAATATCTTATCATAACTTAAAGTCAGCAGCAGATGCACTCCATGCTGTTTTGATCACTGTTATGTAGGGCATGCTTATGAAAGTAAGGTATAAACGTCAGTTGCACTGACAAACACTAGCTCAATGGCCATGTACAATGTACATGCAGTGGCGGATCCAGGGGTAGTTCGTTGGGTTTGGACGAACCCCCCTCTCGCCTAAGACCACACCCCCGGTATGCCTGAAATCCCTATTTGTGTTGCTCTAGTACAAAGCAATCATGACTATGGACTAGTAGAATCCTTTCCCAACATGAATAGTAGCCAGCAGACTCTTGATCTCACTCACCTTAGCATAATTTTTCGATCTACAGCTGAAGCAACCATTGAATACACACGCAAATCGGTGTGGTTCTTCGGGGAAGTGGGCGTGGCTTTAAAAATTTCACACGTGTTCTTTTAATAGAACCCCCCTCAGGGAAATCTTGGATCCGCCCCTGACATGTATGTCCTAATCTACTCTTGGTATAAGCAATCAGTGCTATACACTACTGCTAACCTTTCCTCTATCAGTGAGGGCTGTCAGATTTACCAGAGGTGGCCTTCCCACTTTGTCATGTAGCTCCTCAATGAAGCCATCCATTTTGTCATAGTCAAATTCATAGGCATCCATCATTCCCATCATTGCCCCTGTATGTATGGACGGGTACATGTATAATTTGTAGGTCCAACTACTTACATAGTGGAGCATCACAATTATCATTTGTAGAATCCTCTTCCCACTGTGTGCAGGCAGGGATGTATGGTAGCCTAAACGGGAGAAGGGGCCTGGGGATGAGGCTAGAGTGTATGGCTGCTCCTGGTGCAGATCATCCTCATGTGATACCTTTTGCACATAAATTTTAAGATTTGATAGAGTCCCAACCTCAGATTTCAATCAATTTGCCATGAGTGTGAAAGTTGGTGGTGGGGAGGGGAGGAAGGGGAAGCAGAAATTTAGAGGGACCCTCTTTGCTATGCATAATTAGATATAACTCCTACGATTACACATCGTCCGTGATTTTCATCAGCACAACATTCAATGTCACAAAGACCACTTACATTTCTTCTCTTTAGATTCTTTCATCATGGCAAATTGCTGACGGGTTAATTGTTGCTTTAACTTGGGGTCATCCACTGAGGCAAGCAAGAGAGAGAGAGAGAGAGAGAGAGAGAGGGCAGAGATACATCAGCTGATGCAAAGAAATACTTAAAGGCATTGTGCCATGTTATAAGGGCTGATTGCCTGCTAATGAAGCCGCACGTGCCCATGTGGTAAATGAACATGGGGCGTGGGTGATGGCTGGCAAGTTCGCACATGTGGATTCAAATCTACCCGCTGAGGCTCACTCTGTCGGGTATTCAACATTTCAAGCAGCATATCTGCTCTTGAGCCTTTACTTATCAGTATTCTTACTCTTTGGTTGTCCATATCGCTGAAGATTATGAGCTTCTCGACAAAATCATCACGCTGCATGCTCTCGATTTCCGCGAACTCCCGTACACTATACCGTAATACTGGGCATGCCCACACTTCCTGTACCCACTTTAATTGGATTTTTGAACTAATGAGCTCATTAAGAAGCAATTACGCCTTATATCGTGACACAATGCCTTTAATTTAACCTACTCATATTGTTTCTCCTCCACTCTCTCTGTCTTTTCACCAATGCCATTGCTTCACCATCTGGGTCAAGATCCTCTGCACAAAACAGAGAGGGTGTACATACTGTCAGTGACATCTCTCTCTATCTTACACATATACTTGGTATGTGCTATAGGAGGGTATTTTTGTTGGGCATTTATTAGTCCACGGTTACAAAACCTTCCATCCATGATATTTATTGGGCCTAGCTATTATTATTATATCAGCCACAGTCGATCAAACATATGACAAGAACTAAGGTCTTGACATGAACCAATATCTTTAATTGATTTCTCATGCATAAATCTCTACATGAAAATAACTCTTGTCAATACATGTATGTTTGCCGTCATAGTAACTCTTGATTTCATGTACATTGTATAAGGTGCATGTATATAGCCAATGTATTCCTGATACAGCTGATCAGATAAGTTACAACTAAAGCCAGCACCATGTGACAATCAGCCACAAACATCAGTTCTGAAGACCTCGGGGGCGTAGGTGGGGGGTTTCAAGGGGGTGCGAGCAAACCCCCTTTTGATAGGCTAGTATCTAACACTCACTTCTTACAAGGCCTTGCCTTATATGGCCTGCAGCTCCAACTATACACATTGTTTATCACCTCCAATTTCAAATAACACTTACCAACTACCACGTTCTTGTTGACTTAATATAATAAAAATGGGTGTGGTTTAATTAAGTCAGCATGGCCTAAAAATTTGCATGCGATTGTAGTCTATAGTATTATAATGCTACAATGTAACCCCCCCTTCAAATTTTCTGCCTACGCCCCTGGACCTAACTATAGTTCCTCATAGCAACAGTA
Organism: Stappiaceae bacterium; assembly: GCA_964291365.2. Taxonomy (GTDB): domain Bacteria; phylum Pseudomonadota; class Alphaproteobacteria; order Rhizobiales; family Stappiaceae; genus JBDWFY01. Next base: position 947,470 of record OZ220033.1, on the reverse strand, counting down.
CTAAAACACAAAATGCTTATGACAATCATTTGCACACACACTCATGCACTCACCTATTCCATTTACCACTTGAACTGGTACATCATAAGTGTACCTTTTTCCAGCCTTGTCTTCTGCTACACACTTGTACACACCGGCGTGACCCTTCTTGATACTGGGAAACCTTAACGTAACTATACCTGCAGGACAATGTGCAGACAGTGATAACGTTACAACTCCATATGCATACCAGGATTTATAATGTATGTACACTGTAGAAGTAGTATTGACTGCGAGGTTTATTGTCTGCCTGATTATGGTTACTGTGTTTCAGTGCAATGTAACTGTTACTAGCGTAGTTATTCCAAAGCTGGGCTCACATAACTACCATAGGCCTACAGCTTTAACACTCAGAGGACTATAGTCACAGATCTGTGACAGAACTGGCTGGACAAACAGGTTAATTTAAATAAAACTTGGGCAGCTCTAATAGTGCATTAATAATTATTATGAGAGGACATGTTAATTAGAAAGATAAGTTTTTCTTGAGTTCACATCACACACTGATAGCATGATGACAATACAGTCATCATGCTATCAGTGTGTGATGTGAACTCAAGAAAAACTTATTAACACATTCTCTCATAATTAAAGCTGTAGGCCTATGGTAGTTATGTGAGCCTAGCTTGAAATAACTATGCTAGTAACAGTTACATTGTACTGATACCAATTATGCACTGTGTTAGCTGGAAGCGCTAATGATTTGACTAAGACAGATACTTCACTTTTCTCTTGGGGAATAGGCTCATGATTAGTCTACTGAGCTAGACCCTTCCTAGTTCAATAGGTAACGTAGTTCTGAGATCTTTTCCATGGAAACGAAATCTCAGGACTTAAGTGCAGTGGGAATCAAACCCACACTCTCACATCTCTGGGATCAGATACACAACTTCTATAGGAGATCCTAGTATTATTGTGTACTTACACGTGCTGCTTGCCTTATTTTAAATAGCAGTACATGATACATGTATATATACACACTACCTTGATGGTCATGTGCACTCATGTAGATCTATAATTACGAGCATCTGCTACCACCCCCTGCCTACCTACCATAAAAGGTGTAGACATAGTACATAACACAGCAACAAGACCTGTACATGTGTAGCAGGATGCTTGGTTAGTTCCTGTGGTTATTCCTGGTACATGTATAATATGGTATTAATTTGTACTATTACCTGAAGCTAGAAGTTACATGTGTACATATTATACAAGAAATGCAACTGCAGGCAGCCTAGTTGGGTGTTGTCAGTGGGCGGGCCCAGCGAGCCACTTCAAAGATATGCCAAAGGAAAAAAAAGGAGCTTTAAATATTAACCCTTAGGGGACGGGCTAGGGGAGGAGGAAGTTAGTAAGACTAGTCGGTTTAAATAAAGTCCAGCCAGTTCTGTCACAGATCTGTGACTATAGTCCTCTGAGTGTTAAAGCCAAGAGTCCTAAAGCACATAATATTATGGGTTTTGTGCAAACTGTCAAAATTTCTGTAAATGTTCACTTTTCCACCTACAAGTATACAACGGTATGTACATAATTAATGTTACTACAGACTTCCTTACAGCACAGTATCTTATTCAATAGGGTGTGTGTGTGTGTGTGTGTGTGTGTGTGTGTGTGTGTGTGTGTGTGTGTGTGTGTGCGTGAGTGTGTGTGTGTGTGCTAAGAACCAATGGATTAAGTAGCGTTGTGCTAACTTTCAGAGTGTGTATCACAGTACTACAATTTATTTTGAATAACTGAAAGTTTTTTTTTTTTGGTTTAGAAACCACTGTACAGTGATTTTTGTCCAAACCCATGTTGATTGAGCACATTCATTATAAACTCAGATTTCAATCCGGAGGTGATAGAGGGTCATTAGTGTGTTAATTAACTGGTCACTAGTGACTACTACCAAGTTAGATCTTGGTTTCACAATTCTACTCACGGCTTAGGATATGCGAAACCATGATCTAACCATCACACACACACACACACACACAGGAGTTCCTGAAGCTTACAAAATCTTGTAGCCATTTCTTAAAGATATTGCCGACCATTGCTGATATTAAAAGCAGGTTGTATAGGAAATATTGGCAAACTTGGCTACTCAGTCCAGGCAGGGACTAGTAGCCAAAGTAAAGGATACAGTAGCAAATGGCTAGTTTGGCAAGTGTGTAGGGAACCCCTGACACACACACACACACACACACACACACACACACACACACACACACACACACACACACACACACACACACACACACACACACACACACACACAGATATACAGTGAACCTACCTGGTCTAACAAGAATATGTACAGTGTTCTTCAACTGTCGAGACATAGACTGTGGCAGTTCAAAGGTCATGTACATAGCCTCATCCTTTGACCTTCTGCGAGCCAATACCAGCACATCAGCACACGTAACCATCAGAGTGTGACCCTCTGGGACAGAAGGATGTTTAGGCATGATACGAATCTCAGGTTCACCACCCTGTGCTGATTTCTGTGAGATTGACAATTTCTTTCTTCTTGTGTCAGATTGAAGCATTTGACGATTATTGTTCAGTGTGCGGCGGGGGATTGGATTAACTGATTCTTGCTCCAATTGCTTAACACTCTCCATTGCTTTCTGCTCAGCACGATCACTACGTTTTATCATAGTATGGTTTGATTCATGATTAAGCTTGCTATCAACAGTATCAATGGCATCTCTCTCAGAGTCTGATAGCATCACACCTTCATTAATACGTTGTTCATCTAGATTAAACTTGTCAACTTTGTCTGACAAATTGTCAAATTTTTGTGGTTCCTTGTGGTGGCTATCCTTGATACCATTACCACCATGCACATTATGACTCATTATCTGCTCACTCCTCCTTTGATTAGTCATATTATGATGTATGGGTCCATCAATCACAGGTTCGTGGTCCCCATACACACGTACATTCTTTTCTGGATCTTGATCATCTCCTTGAAGTCTGTTTCTCATATCCATTTCCCAAGCTTCATAAAAGTGTTTTGCCTCATTCTTAGTGTGTTTGGACGCTTGGAATTGAATGGGTTGTCGTGCTGCAATGAGGTAGGTGTCTTGATTGCTAGTGTCCAGTTGAAAGTAGAGAGTCAGCCCCACACACAAGCTGCCAAAGATGATCAGCTTCACCAGATGACGTCTCAGGTACCGGCTCGGGATCAGCATCATGTACAGAAAGTACAGAATATCATCTACACCGCAGATAATAGACCATTGTTTAATTGTACCTGCACTGCTCGATCTCCGATCCGAAAAACAATGCATGTGTAATAGCCACGCCCCTTAATTTTAGGCCCTGCCCCTCGGCGCTGCGCCGCATTTCGAAGCCGCATACAGCGATTTGCAGAAACACGGTACGGCTGCTCAAGATGGAACTCTCTGTATCACCGAAAAGTGGATCAGGGAACGTCTCAACCTTTAGATTGTCTCCTTAGGTACGAAAACAGAGTTTTGTACAAGCTACACTTGTATGGGTATGGCCCTAGGTAGCCCATGTGCCTCTATCCATAATTTTACTGAGTCTGCTTGAGGCCCTTTATTATAATTTTAATAGGCCCAAGGGGCAGGGAAAACCAGTACAACACAATCAATAGTTTTAGTAAAGTATTAGCAAATATAAGAATAGGGATAATATGTAGGGTGTCCAACCGAAAAGGTCAAAGTATGCAAAACGAATTTTTCTCGATTGTTTCGAGTAGACCCACCCTAGGTAAGATAGAAACCACGCTACAAATCGGCTACGCTCTTGGAAAAGTTCGCGAAAAGGCAATATTAAATCATAAGCCCAAGTACAAAAAATGGCTACGTGACCAAAACTATCATGCATAGAGGCAGACGTACAAGCTGTCAGGTACACCACTTCTAGAGGTTATTTTGAGAGTTTAACAACAAGTGTTGTCCGGCGTACGCCTCAAACAACCTCCAAAGTGGTTTACCTTTCAGCTAGTGCTCCTGCCCCTATGCGCATGGTGTTGGTCACGTAGCCTTTTTTTGTACTAGCACGTATGATTTAATATTGCGTTGTCGCGAACTTTTCCAAGGGCATAGCCGATTTGTAGCGTGGTTTCTATCTTACCTAGGGTGGGTCTACTCGAAACCACCGAGATGAATTCGTTTTGCATACTTCGACTTTTTCGGTTGGACACCCTATAATATGGAATGTTATAAATTATGTGTGATCTTTATTCAGGTGTTGTTCGTTCATTGTCACTGCCTGGTTCTTATGGAGACAAGATCACTCACCTGGGACGGTCTCTGTTAGCGTTCTCTCATCTGAAGCACCTTGATCTCTCTAGAAATGCCATTGAATCGCTGCAGGGGCTGCACCACCTCAAACAGCTGGAAATCTTAGCTTGAACCACTCACCCCACAATCCCGCCATGGCTACCTCACCAGTTTTACCACTCCTACAGCTTTCCCACGAGAATTTAGGTTTACTTTGTTGTTAATCATGCCGTTTTTGGTCCTTCCTCGAACTAATAGCCCGGCGCATGTCAAAAACGAGTAAGTCAGCTAGAGAAGGCTTCGACAATTACAGTGGTTCGTCTCCCTTGAAGGGTGCACTTTTACTTCCTGTTTTTACTTTTGTGTAATTAACATTTGCACAAATTTTACGCATGCCATACCACTGTAACAATTATTACTCTTAGTTCTAACTTGTTGGAGTATATAATATTTATGTGGTATATGTTTCAACTGAAGCCACACCCCAAACAGTAGCCACACCTGGAGCTCTTTATAGCCGTCCATGAATAGTAGCCGCATGCATGTACGATCACTATTAAGTGGGCATGGCTATGATTGCAAGCCTTGCACAATCGTTTTTCAGGGTAGTAACGTAGCGAAAGACGAGCTTGGCTTCATTCTACGGTAGCATGGCAGTTTACTTTTCGACCATATCTCAATTATTGAAGTACAGTTCTCATAAACCAGCCTTTTGTGCTGTTGTTGATGTCTTCACGCGGTATCGACCTGAAATTAATAAAAGCCCCCCTCGATTAGTAGCTGCACTTGAGCAAGGCTGAAATTAATAGTTACTGCAGCTGCGGCTACTATTCGAATAATTACAGTATTTGTGCAGTTGTGAGTACCCATGCAAGCTCAGATGATGTGCATGAGACTTCTGTGCGTACCACCCCATGCAACAATATGTATGTGTCTCCAGAAGCAGTAGAATCCTCAAGGGGTCATCTTGCTGATAAATTTGATTTCTGGTCACAGTTGGTTGGGGATCCGAGGGGATTTCCCTAGAAAATGGCTATCAAAGTTTACAGCATGTGTAAACCAGAAGTGAAAACAGGGATGGGTACATGATCATTATGTACCTCCTCTGGCCCAAACTAAAGCTTTGTTGTATGTACATGTATGTGCACCATTGTTTGTATGTGTTTGGGAATTAGAAAAGAGGGATGAAATGAGCCTTGTCCGCTGACCATCAGACCTAACTGAATAGGGGTCCACTGCCAGGAGAAGCTTTAGTAGTTTATTTATAGTCATGTTTGACACAGGATATCTCAATAAATTAGCATCTAATACATGTAGATGTATAATAAAAAATTTAATAGTTCGATTCTAAATGTTTCTGGTCATCAGGGGAGAACCCAGTCTGATCCTCACTGGCCACTAATTTCAGTCCCATTAATCTCCTGACCTGTGGTCAGCTACAGAGAGGCGGGATCACTTCCCTACGAGGAGCCCGGTTGGGGTACTCAAGTCTTTTCTTCATTCTCGAATTTTGTAGTGATGTGCGTGTGATAAGTTCACTATTTCTGTGTCATATGTCTATTTAGCATACACGTGGCAAGTGTTGCACGCACATCCTGGCCACCAGATATTCTGTACTATTATTAACATGCAATAATATAATACTGGATTCTGTTGTTAGACTGCTATCATAAGTTATCATTTTGCTAATATGCTTTCATAGGATCCTTATTCCTCCTTTGTATTTAACTACCCATAGATTTATTCAATTCCAATTCAACTGAATTTAATCTTACTTTAGTGACTTACCCTCCCTATGCCTAGGGGTTACTTTGCTGCCCATATACTCTGGCTACAACTATTGGGCCATGTGATTTTAATTATATGCAGTATTGGAGTCACTTGCTAATTCTGTGGGATGTAACACTATAATTGATGGTTATGCTTTGTATTTACATGTAGTGTACCCCAAGCCTTACTCTGTGTGTGTGTGTGTGTACATGCTTACATGCCAAAGCAGTTGACTTCGGGTGAACACAATAAAGATGGTGTACCTTAAGTGCACACGCACTGTGACCTGTGACTTGAACAATATGTAGATTGAAATTTGTACTGGTAGTGGTGAGCAATCAAGGGACAATGAATGAGCTTAGCATAACCTGGAGCTTGCTTACAGTAGTATTTAGTTTAGTTGATTACTAAGTCCTACCTTTCTTCTCAAAGCTACAGACACAATGCTGGCCTGGAGGAGAATGGTTAGAAATAATCCTCATTCAGCGCTTTATCAGTTCGAAACGGAGTCCAAAATAATTATATCAGTCCGTAGTCTGCAAGTCCATGAGTCCAGTCCAGTCCAGCTTTTGTACCAACCCTCAAGTAAGGCATGTAGTGGAATCTTGCCAGTATCATCCAATGTACAAGCTTACTTTTATACTGGGTGCAATCCTGGTAAAAAGGGTATCAGTGAGGTTTAGTGATTCATTACTATCAGCGTTGATTATCAAACACTTGTAGTGATGAAGTAATAAGCATAAATCATAGACAATTAAAAATGATGACAAATAATGATGTTAAATGAGAGTAAAGTATACAGTAATGCTACAAGCAATAACTACTGTCAGTTGGTTAACAAAAAGTGTGTTGCACACAGAACAAATACACATCTCACCCTTATTCTCAGTGTCAAGGCAATTAATATTATGCATGCATCCACTTTCCACAATATCCTGGTCTGTACATTGCATTCACTCTCATACCCATTGTCAGTGAACAATCACAATCCGAAACAAGTGCTCACTACTAGAAATCTCTGCTTCTTGTAGTCCACCTTCAATTGTACACCTACTGTACGTTGCTCTCTTTGTTTGCCAATTTCGGCTCAGCTTTCCATCCTCTCTATAGCTACATTGTAGCTTGTGCTTTCTTTCTCTTATGCTTTTCTCTCTTTCACCTTTTTTTCTCTCTCCCACTCTTCAGCCTTCCTTTTCTTTCCCCCTTCCTTCTTATTTTTCTTTTTCTCCTTTTCATTTGTTCTTTGCTACTTCCTTTTTTCTTCCATCTAATGCACTTTCTAGGTACTACTGAGTAGCTAAAATGTTGAAATTTGATCTCATTTTTCACCTGAGGCTTCGATTTCGTCCACTCTTGAAGGGTATTTTATATGGCTATTTGTCCTTTGGGGCACGTTTTGTGTCCATTGTCAGGAGATGGGAGGTTGTCCGAATTTCAAAGGTTGAAAATGTATTATTTCTACGGCGAAGTCAATGGGGGCATGTGGTTTATCTGTAGTATGGAGAGTGACCATAATATTATCTCAGAGAGTGAGTGATGACCAGTGTTGCCTACATTGATTCTGACCATCCCAGGACTGTCCTAGGATAAAAGTGTGATTACCCCATTGATGTACAAGCATAATGTTATACTATAAGTGAATAGGCATGCAAAATGATTTGACGTCTTCATGTCATGATGACATGCATGAAGCCAACATCCGATGGTAATCCCTGGACAATTGGCATGAGTGAAGGTCATTGCTATTATGAGCCTATGCATGTCAGCTTAACTGTCCAAAGGATCCTTATAATATAGCATCCATGGCTTATATAACTGTCCAAAGAGGTGAATTCGAAGCATCTAAGGGAGTGAGTCAGAGTGTCCATATTGGAAGATTCTACTGTATCATCAATTCCTACCCGAGGGGGGGGTTAATCATTTCATCAGCCTATTAATTCTTTTCATGATAATATTATGATAATGTAACAATAACTATAGTAACATCAACTGTTGAAGCTCTATTTAAATCAACTTCTGTAAGCCAGTGATTGATATACTGTAAAAAAAAATAAGTTTTGTGATGTGATTAACAGAATTGATGGTCATACACAAGTTACATGACAATTATGTTATAGAGTTGAAGGAAGTGGTATAGAAACTGCTTCATCCAGACTAAGAATACTGTTATGTGTACCTCTTTCCTTTGGAAATAAGTGATAATAAAAATCTAAATCTATCTCTACATGTTTCAATACACCCAATTTCTGAAAGAGAGTCAGCTGAGCATAGTAGCTAGGAGATAAACTCTCTGTTGAGTCACTCTCAGAGTGATAACCAGCTCGAATGAATTCTGCTCGAGTGTTTATCCTCTCAACAAGTACTTGGGCATCTTGTTCAAAATTCTTGAAGTTTGCATAGAAGCTGAACCTTGCCCGACAAGGCTGACAGAGTCTGAACATGGAACTAAAGTGGTCGTCAAACCTGACCTCATCAGGTTGTGATAACCAGTAGTCAATGAAGTCACTAAAAGTAATATTGACTTCAGTTCTGCCTCGTTTCTTTAGATATTCTGAATATTCTTTTGGGTGCTGATGTAGATAGATTGCTTTCCTTAGGAAGTTATAATGTGGTTTGGAGTTGTTGAGGCCAATCAGAGGGTAGCGCTCAACTTTGGACCTGTACCCACTGATCAGGCGATGGAGAGGGTTACGAACCATCATGAACTTGAAGTAGCGTCTAAGTATGAACTCTCTGTTGAAGTCGTTTTGATTTAAGAAGGACTCTTGAAACTGAACACCTTCTAGTTGCTTGTGATTTACTTCATCTCTGGCCACCAATAGCTGAGACAATGGTATAAACCCTGCATAATCACAATACATGATTATGGATACAAAGTCATGCCAGATAAGACTTTAGTATTACACCTCATACACAAACTACAGACCAAAGAGGTATATCTGTATATAAGTTGGTATTTGGAAATGGTCATTATTGCAATAGGCTCATTTTGGGGTGGATAAGAGTTGCAAGTGACGACAGTGACTGTGTTGTGTATACAGACACATAATATAACTAATTATAGCTAAACCAACTCCTGAGGTAATTGACAAAATGAATCCTGAGGACAAAGGCCAGGGAATGACTGCCTCTACAAAGTGAGGAGATAGTTAAAAACATCTCCATCATATTGTTTCCTTGGATAGGGTCAATGATAACTATGAATGTTTACCCTCATCATTAGAAAAAGTATAATACCGTAGACGCTGGTTATTAAGCGCACAGTTTTGTGCGAGCTTTACCGCTCTATATTAGGTGCATATACCTAGCAAGCCACCTGAATGATCAACAATCGATTATGATGCAGAGACTGGAGGCTAGTAGTCAGTTGGAGAGGAGAGACCTCAAGAATTATGCTGTCTGTTCTCTTTTCGTCCATCGTTGTAGGTTTTGCACCCTCGAGATTGCATAGGTATGTTTGTTATGCATGCCCTGCCTACCTTGTTTTAGCCCTTCCTGTTATGCGCATGTATTTTGTTTAATGCATATTTCCTTACTGCCACGAGTTATATAGGTGCATGCACTTAACAACCAGTGTCTATGATAGTAAACCTACATTATGTTGAAGCCTACAAGGAGGTTCTGCATGACAAAATTATTATACGGTACCCTGTGACCTGATATTGGGCTGGAATTTATTACAATACTATAGTCTGAATTATCAGTATTGATTGAGCAACATGTTTTTGTGTGCCTATCGTGTTTGTTTTAGACTAATCCACTGCTCAATTGGTCCCTGTAGCTACATATAATACAGTGTGGGCTAACTATTGTACCACAAGCACATATATAATATTATACATGTATGTCAGTCTCAGAGAGTGTCTCGTATTGGCACTCATGAAGGATTCAGGAAATCGAGGCTGCAATAATGGATGGCAAATGTATTGTGGACAATCTTCTCTATACCTGTTTCCACTTCAACACAGTTATCCAGTACTTACTGACCTTGTACAACAAAGAAGAGCACCTTGAGGTTGGCACAGCCAACTTTCGGGACAAAGCAGAACGCAGTCTGAGCTTTGTCATTGATCAGAAGATGTTTGTAGAAGGCGACATCACCCTCATTCTCACTAGGTAGGCTGTAGGCCTGGCCCTCCAATCCATGAGACTCACAGAACTTATCAATCTGCCTCTGTTGAAACTACATGTAGTGTGTGCATATGTGTATATGTATGTGATGAAGGTGTTTGTGTGTGGTCTGTGAGTGTATACAAAAGTATCAAGTGTATACAATAAAACATTAGATGTACGTGCTCATTCTTGCTCATTGCATGCATAGTATTACATAGACAGGGCAGGTAGAAATGAATGGCTTGAGTGGGCGTGGGACTTGCATTACGCGTGCATAACGTGCATGTGCTAGGAAGGTTTGGGGGCCCGCTCCCTCGGGAAACTTTTGGATTTTTAGACCGTCTTGAACGATTCTGGTACATTTTCTAGGTAAAAGTGAGGTATCTGGATGTCTAGATGGCGAGTTTTATCTTAGTATGATCCAGGCAGAGCTGACGTTGAACGTGATCACTGCATGCCCCACCCATTTTTGAATGACTGAGACAGGTAAGCATTCAGGTAGCTAAGAAAAAGTGGTCAGATAGATACCTACATATCTGACTGGTGGCTACAGCCCCGATGGAGTATGTGGGTAAGCATAATAACAAGTAAACAACAGACCACTAAGAATGTCAAGTATTGATTGTGAAGTGACTAAGCTGTTTGCAGAAGGCCCCCATAGAATAAGGTCATTGTGAACTAGCAGGCTTCTGGGTATAAAGCCTTTCCCAGTGTTTCAAACTGACTAAATATCTTATCATAACTTAAAGTCAGCGGCAGATGCACTCCATGTTGTTTTGATCACTGTTATGTAGGGCATGCTTATGAAAGTAAGGTATAAACGTCAGTTGCACTGACAAACACTAGCTCAATGGCCATGTACAATGTACATGTATGCCCTAATCTATCTACTCTTGGTATAAGCAATCAGTGCTATACACTACTGCTAACCTTTCCTCTGTCAACAAGGGCTGTCAGATTTACCAGAGGTGGCCTTCCCACTTTGTCACGTAGGTCCTCAATGAAGTCATCCATTTTGTCATAGTCAAATTCATAGGCATCCATCATTCCCATCATCGCCCCTGTATGTATGGACGGGTACATGATAATTTGTCGGTCCAACTACCTACATAATGGAGTCACAATTATCATTGGTAGAATCCTTTTTCCCACTGTGTGCAGGCAGTAGCATATGGTAGCCTCGTCCCCAGGCCCCTTCTCCCACTTATGGAGGGGCCTGGGGATGAGGCTAGAGTGTATGGCTGCTCCTGGTGCAGATCATCTTCATGTGATACCTTAATCTTAAGATCAGATAGAGTCCCAACCTCAGGTTTCAAACAATTTGCCATGAGTGTGAAAGTTGGTGGTGGGGAGGGGAGGAAGGGAAAGCAGAAATTTAGAGGGACACTCTTTGCTATGAGTAATTAGATGTAACTCCTACGATTACACATCGTCCGTGATTTTCATCAGCACAACATTCAATCTTACAAAGACTACTTACATTTCTTCTCTTTAGATTCTTTCATCATGGCAAATTGCTGACGGGTTAATTGTTGCTTTAACTTGGGGTCATCCACTGAGGCAAGAAAGAGAGAGAGAGAGAGGACGAAGATACATCAGCTGATGCAAAGAAATACTTTATTTAACCTACTCATATTGTTTCTCCTCCACTCTCTCTGTCTTTTCACCAATGCCAATGCTTCACCATCTAGGTCAAAATCCTATGCAAAACGGAGAAGGTGTACATATTGTCAGTGACATCTCTCTCTATCTTTGGTATGTGCTATAGGAGGGTATTTTTGTTGGGCATTTATTAGTCCACGGTTACAAAACTTTCCTTCCATGATATTTATTGGGCCTAGCTATTATTATTAATACCAGCCACAGTCAATCAAATATATGACAAGAGCTAAGGTCTTGACATGAACCATATTTTTAATTGATTTCTCATGCATAAATCTGTACATGAAAATAACTCTTGTCAATACATGTATGTTTGCTGTCATAGTAACTCTTGATTTCGTATGTACATGTGTAAGGTGCAGGTATATAGCCAATGTATTCCTGATACAGCTGATCAGATAAGTTACAACTAAAGCCAGCACTATGTGACAATCAGCCACAAACATCAATTCTGAAGAGCTCAGGGGCGTGGGTGGGGGGTGGGGGGGAGGTGCGAGGGGGTGCGAGTGAACCCCTCCTTGGACAGGCTAGTATCTACCACTCACTACTTACAAGGCCTTTCCTGTACGGCCTGCCATGCTCCAGCTCCAACTATTTTATCATCTCCAATTTCAAATAACACTCACCGGATGACGATCACTACCACGTTCTTGTTGACTTAATGCAATAAAAATGGGTGTACATGTAGTTTTAATTAAGTGGGCATGACCTAAAAATTCGTATGTGATAATAGTCTATTGTATATTATACTGCTACAACGTAACCCCCCTTTCAAAATTTCTGCCTATGCCCCTGGACCTTTGTGGCATCTATACTTCCTCATAGCAACAGTACTAGAACACAAAATGCTTATGACAATCACTTGCACACACACTCATGCACTCACCTACTCCATTTATCACTTGAACTGGTACATCATAAGTGTACCTATTTCCAGCCTTGTCTTCTGCTACACACTTGTACACACCGGCGTGACCCTTCTTGATACTGGGGAACCTTAACCTAACTATACCTGCAGGACAATGTGCAGGCAGTGATAATACTACAACTCCGTGTGCACACCAGGATTTATAATTGTGTACATACATGACGTGTACACTGTAGAAGTAGTATTGACTGCACTGTGCATGCGAAGTTTCAGTCTGCACGAAGGGGTCACGTTTTCCATACATTCTCTTAACCACACAGGAAGTGCGGCTGTTTACTTTATTTCTTAGACAATGCGCAAAGTGCTAGCGCGCCTCACGCGGTAATATTAGCGAGAATAAATTTGCGCTGTACTTTTCTATGAAGACGCGCATTCATATGTCTACAGATATACCCAAGGTCAACCGAGGTCACAAGGGAGAAAGTGCACTAAATTAAATAAATCGAGATTTGACACACGAATATCTCTTACACATCAAGCGATCAAGAGTCTTTTATAACATATATTAAACTACTAGTTGTAATGTTTCTATGCTGGTTCTTTCGAAGAATTTCTGTCTTATCTTTACTATGTTCAAAAATTCTGAAAATGCTCCAGACACAAAAGTCTCCATATGAGCAACACAAAATTGGCTGTATCTCTAAAACAATGGTGAACTAGAGTACGGGCCGGGGCTAGAGAGAGTTATGATAGAAGCTTTCGATTTGTCCTTCAACTTGACCGCTTGTCTTGAGCCAATTGAGACAGCGGGGCTTGAATGTAGTCAAAATTTCAGGTTTTATGCACCCCATAGATCCCATCTGGGGCAAATATGACTCACTTGAACGAGAAATATAGTAGATACGATGGCACTGAAGTCGTACACCGAGTCTTGTGTCTATCCAAATCGAGCAACTGTAGGCCTATGGTAGTCATGAGCCCAACTTTGGAATAACTATGCTAGTAACAGTTACATTGTACTGATACCAATTATGCACTGTGTTAGCTGGAAGCGCTAATGACTTGACTAAGACAGATACTTCACTATTCTCTTGGGGAATAGGCTCATGATTAGTCTACTGAGCTAAACCCTTCCTAGTACGATAGGTAACGTAGTTCTGAGACTTTTTTCATGGAAACGAAATCTCAGGACTTAAGTGCAGTGGGAATCAGACCCACACTCTCACATCTCTGGGATCAGATACACAACTTCTATAGGAGATCCTAGTATTATTGTGTACTTACGCGTGCTGCTTGCCTTATTTTAAATAGCAGTACATGATACATACACACTACCTTGATGGTCATGTGCACTCATGTAGATCTATAATTACGAGCATCTGCTACCACCCCCTGCCTACCTACCATAAAAGGTGTAGACATAGTACATAACACAGCAACAAGACCTGTACATGTGTAGCAGGATGCTTGGTTAGTTCCTGTGGTTATTCCTGGTACACCTATAAATATAATATGGTATTAATTTGTACTATCACCTGAGATAGCCTGCAAGATTTGCCATCTATCAGTAGTAACCTTTCCCAATTAACCTACCCACAACAATACTGACCTATGTTTAACCCTGAACCCTGAACCCTACCCTCTGCCTAACCCCTACCTAATCCACATTGTGCATCGCAAATAGTGCATCATATGTTACCTGAAGTTAGAAGTTACATGTGTACATATTATACAAGAAATGCAACTGCAGGCAGCCTAGTTGGGTGTTGTCAGTGGGCAGGCCCAGTGAACCACTTCAAAGATATGCCAAAGGAACAAAGTAGCTTTAAATAATTAACCCTTAGGGGACGGACTAGGGGAGGAGGAAGTTAGTAAGACTAGTCGGTTTAAATAAAGTCCAGCCAGTTCTGTCACAGTTCTGTGACTATAGTCCTCTGAGTGTTAAAGCCAAGAGTCCTAAATCACATAATATTAGGGGCTTTGTGCAAACTGTCAAAATTTCTATAAATGTTCACTTTTCCACCTACAAGTATACAATGGTATGTACATAATTAATGTTACTACAGACTTCCTTACAGCACAGTATCTTATTCAATAGGGTGTGTGTGTGTGTGTGTGTGTGTGTGTGTGTGTGTGTGTGCGCTAAGAACCAATGGATTAAGTAGCATTGTGCTAACTTTCAGAGTGTGTATCACAGTACTACGATTTATTTTGTTTAGAAACCACTGCACAGTGATTTTTGTCCAAACCCATGTTGATTGAGCACATTCATTATAAACTCAGATTTCAATCCGGAGGTGATAGAGGGTCATTAGTGTGTTAATTAACTGGTCACTAGTGACTGCTACCAAGTTAGATCTTGGTTTCACAATTCTACTCACGGCTTAGGATATGCGAAACCATGATCTAACCATCACACACACACACACACACACACACACACACACACACACACACACACACACACACACACACACACACACACACACACAGAGATATACAGTGAACCTACCTGGTCTAACAAGAATAAATACAGTGTTCTTCAACTGTCGAGACATAGACTGTGGCAGTTCAAAGGTCATGTACACACAAATGTATATAGCCTCATCCTTTGACCTTCTGTGAGCCAATACCAGCACATCAGCACACGTAACCATCAGAGTGTGACCCTCTGGAACAGAAGGATGTTTAGGCATGATATGAATCTCAGGTTCACCACCCTGTGCTGATTTCTGTGAGATTGGCAATTTCTTTCTTCTTGTGTCAGATTGAAGCATTTGATGATTATTGTTCAGTGTGCGGCGGGGGATTGGATTAACTGATTCTTGCTCCAATTGCTTAACACTCTCCATTGCTTTCTGCTCAGCATGATCACTACGTTTTATCATAGTATGGTTTGATTCATGATTAAGCTTGCTATCAACAGTATCAATGGCATCTCTCTCAGAGTCTGATAGCATCACACCTTCATTAATACGTTGTTCATCTAGATTAAACTTGTCAACTTTGTCTGACAAATTGTCAAATTTTTGTGGTTCCTTGTGGTGGCTATCCTTGATACCATCACCATCATGCACATTCTGACTCATTATCTGCTCATTCCTCCTTTGATGGGTCCATCAATCACAGGTTCATGGTCCCCATACACACGTACATTCTTTTCTGGATCTTGATCGTCTCCTTGAAGTTTGTTTTGCATATCCATTTCCCAAGCTTCATAAAAGTATTTTGCCTCATTTTTAGTGTGTTTGGACGCTAAGGGTTGTCGTGCTGCAATGAGGTAGGTGTCTTGATTGCTAGTGTCCAGTTGAAAGTAGAGAGTCAGCCCCACACACAAGCTGCCAAAGGTGATCAGCTTCACCAGATGACGTCTCAGGTACAGCATCATGTACAGAAAGTACAAAATATTAGCTACACCGCAGATAATACACCATTGTTTAATTGTACCTGCATGCAGCTGCGCAGCACTGCTCGATCTCCGATCGATCCCATTCGCAGAAAACGCTGCATATGCATAATTATGCGCATGTGTAATAGCCGCGCTCCTTAATTTTAGGCCCTGCCCCTCGGCGCTGCGCCGCACTTTGAAGCCGCATACAGCGATTTGGCGCCAATAGAAAATAGAAACATGGCTGCTCAAGATGGAACTCTCTGTATCACCGAAAAGTGGATCAGGGAACGTCTCAACCTTCAGATTGACTCTTTGGGTACGAAAACAGAGTTTTGTACAAGTTACACTTGTATGGGTATGGCCCTAGGTAGCCCATATGCCTCTATCCAAGGGGCAGGGAAAACCAGCACAGTACAATCGATAGTTTTAGTAAAGTATTAGCAAATAGATAATATGGAATATCATAAATTATGTGTGATCTTTGTTCAGATGTTGTTCGTTCATTGTCGCTGCCTGGTTCTTATGGAGACAAGATCACTCACTTGGGACGGTCTCTGTTAGCGTTCTCTCGTCTGAAGCACCTTGATCTCTCTAGAAATGCCATTGAATCACTGCAGGGGCTGGACCACCTCAAACAGCTGGAAACTCTCAATTTGTATCCCTATGCTGGAAGTTTAGTGATCTATCCTTGCACTGCCATAGTCTTGTCCCCAGGCCCATTCCCAGCTTTTCAATGTTGCATGCTGAAACAGTGTGCAACATTGAAAAGCTAGGAATGGGCCTGGGGATAAGGCTAGCACTGCCATATTTTGATTCATCCCTTACTGTTTTACTGCACTACATGTAGCTAGTTTATGGCAACCGGGCTTAGTCCCGGTCCCTAGTTTGTCTGACGACCTTTACCTACTCCCCACATGCAGGCTAAGCAATGTTGCTTTGTTTCTTACATGTGTGTGTATGTGAGGGATCAGTATGTGACATTGTATTAATTAAAAATGCATGCTTTCAATACATATCTGGTATGTGGAGACATGCTTTGGTCTTTTACCAATGAGACGCACACAATTCTTGACTCAATTGAAGGTATTATAACAACATTGCCAGTCTCAAGGAGCTCTTTAGACTGCGACACAATTCAAAACTCAAGGTGAGGTTGACCAGGTTTAGTGTTGACTACTCTTATATGATTGGCACAGTTGCCTGCATCTAGGAGCTTGATTTGAGGCTGAATCCAGCTACCAAGAATGAGCCTGACTACCGACTCTTTATCATTCACATGTTGGTCAACCTAAGAAGGCTGGGTGAGTTTGGTTGTGCTGTATGAATGGTGTGATCATTATGAAGGTTTGTATGACAACAGATGATCGTAGTGTCCGTGATAGCGAGAGAAAAGCAGCCATTCGCCACTTTGATACTGACCAGGTAATTGTTCATCCATTTCTCTCATGCTCGTGTTCACAATGTCATATGTGTAGATAATTAAGCCGTTTGTGATTACTACATGTGTATTACTATTAACTAAAGGCCTATGAATTTGAACAATTGAAGAAATCAGACAATGAAAAGAACAATCCCAAAGTCAACCAGTGAGTTGCACACACAAGAGGGGTAGTTAATCATGAAACAGTTTCCAGTAATACCTGATGCATGATTTGTGTGTTTGTGTAAGATACATGTACATGCATGTTTGGTGTTGCAGGGGTTCCCGAAGTTTATAAAATCTTGTAGCCACTTTTCATAGGTATTGCTGACCAGTGCCTATCTTAAAAGCAGGTCATAAAGGAAACAATGGTGAAAATGGCTACTCAGTCCAGGCAGGTACTAGTAGCCAAAGTAAAGGATACAGTAGCAAATGGCTAATTTGGCTAATGTGTAGGGAACCCCTGAGTTGGGTGATGGGGAGCTGGGAGTGTTAGTGTAAATCATTAAAGTATTAACATGCAGCATTCATTCAAGAAGGTGCCTTGTTCAGTCACTGGCATCCAGACCAACAGGTACATGTGTAAGCAAATGTATATCTCTTGCTAGTACATGTATATGTTCACTCTTGTCCATTATTGCCTGGCCCTAGCTTCGTCCCCAGGCCCATTCCCAGCTTTTCAATATTGCATGTTGAAATGCGGGAGAGCCTGATATGTGAGATCACGTAAGATATGTCATTAATAGACAGAAGGTACACAAGGTATAGACAGAAGGTTTAGGGCAGGCCAAAAGTCGGCAGTTTTGTGAGTGCTTCCATTCATAGCCAATCAAAAGATCATACTAAAATCATGCTGTGGTACGTTTTAGTTTACTTTTAACTAGCTGACAGCGTACAAACAAACCTTCATTTCAAAATCTGAAGCTCATAATGGGAAGTGTCACAAAGTGACCTTTTGCCCTTGTGGTATGACACGTGATGGCGTCACACATGTGATTTCTTGCGTACCAGGCCCTCCCACTTTTCAGCATGCAATATTGAAAAGCTGGGAATGGGCCTGGGGACGAGGCTAGCCTGGCCCAAATCAAGACCACCTACTGTATTTATACATGACATATCCACTGAAGTTATATTTATTTCCTTGTGTAGCACTAGAGGATGATACTGATGAGCTACTGGAACTGATAGGGAAGAGTGACAGGCTCCTAACACCAACCAAACATCACCGCCACACTCCAGGTCTGCTTGTGAAGAAGCAACTTGGCAGTTCTCCCTACAGTGTAGGGCTCCACTCCTCAGAGAGTCACTCCAACTCAGACACTGACTCACACAAAAGTACTCGGTTCTGTGATGAAGCAGAAGCTTATGGTGGGCTGAAGGTGAAGGGGAACTTCACCCCAGCCCCTGTTGTTAGCCAGCCTGATCAGCCTCATTCCAGCAACTCAGCTCCACCACAAGTTCCTGCTTCACTCAAGGAGCTAGTGCAACTAATGCAGGGGTATGCCGATAAAGTCATGGATATAGCAGGGTTGCATATAGGATTTTGTTTTCTGAGGGGAGGGGGGAAGGAATTCTATAGGGGTAGTTGGATACAACTGCATGAGAAAACCTTTGATATCCTAAAATATGCATTTTATGCCGAAATTTCAGCAATTTGCTACTATATCTTGTAAAATTTCATAATCCTATGTTGTTTTACAACCACTGCTGCTGTAGTTCTAACAATTCGGCACCTCTAATTATTCAACATCCTTCACAGAATGATGGAAAATAGTTTCTAATTTTCGGCATAGGTTGTCACCCGTATATGCTATAAACGGGAATAGAATGCGTGCACAGCTGGAACATTGAATATTTACCTCCTAAAATTGGGTGAATCTCGAGCATAATTATTATTTTTGTGCCGAATTTTAGAAGAAGTGCAATATAAGTTTATCTTGTTTTAATTAGTCCCGCCCACCCACCCATACAACCCTGTATAGTATGCTACAAAAGGAGTGTTTTCTGGAATTTCCTCAAATATAGTGGGAGGGTATATTTACCAACCACATTAAGTGTTTAAGCTCCATCTTCCTTGAGACCAAAGGAGATGAAAGCCCCTATGCTCCCTTCTCCTGAAATGAGCAAGTTTGTCCATATATCAGCGTAATCATAATCCTATTTGTGGGTCTGTGCAGTCACAATATGGAAATGGTGAAAGCATTTGGGCCTGATTTAATATGTATAGTTGTGACTAACTTACATACACTTCCTGACTTATTTTGTAGGTATGTTGATGGAGATGTGAGTTCCCTTGAGCTGGATTCCACTTTCAGAGGTGAATTACTCATTTGTAGGTTCTTGGATGGTCCCTTCTCTTTACATGTGGGTGGTGAATAAGCCCATCCCCATATATTCTCTCTTGATATTGTAGTGTTTTAGCACAGATTTTGGCATGAACATCCCCCCCCACCCTTTGCATAATTATTATCATCGATAAATCCTATTTTCTAGACCCTATTCTTAGTTTCACAAAATCCTGGAAGTATGACCTGGGGATATTTTGCTTTGTGTTATGATTGATTGTCTTGGTTTCTTTCTCAGAAAAGTTTGAGAGTTGGTTGGGTAGACACTCCACACCAACAACCACCCCTCACCATCTCTCTCCCAGTGGACATGACAGAATCGCTACAGAGGAACTGGAGAAACAACTAGAGACACTGCAACAGCAGCTGCACACAAAACGGACATTGGTGGAACAACTTCAGGTACACGTGCATGTCACAGATAGAGGGCAGAATATGAAATAACCCTACACTGGTATTGTGGTTTACACAGATCCTATGACGATGGGAGTTAGGAGACGCATGCATGCAACTCAGACCTTCATTAAAAAAAGTTCTCACTGGCGGTTGGGGAGGGGTAGAGCTAGCTTGGAATTAAGCCACCATGAAAACGTATTTAGCTACTGATATTGTGGGGGGGGGGGGGGGGGGATGCAACACTAAGATATTCCTTTTGTTGTACTAGGCTGAGTTGTCACAGTCCAAGTGTGAATCGTGTGTGTTGGGAGAGAGATTGAAGGCTCAGGAGTCCAGGCTGGAGGAGCTCAGACACCATGAGAGCTCTAGAGATGAGATACACCAACTCCTACAACAAGCAAACAAAGATATGGTAAGTGAGCACTGAGGTGTGCTGAGTAGAGGTCTTCTCCTTTGGAGGGGAAAAAAATTTATTTTTGTAGGATCCAGGTATCGATCCCGGTACCTCTCCCATGCTAAGCGAGCACTCCACCATTTGAGCTAATCCCCCTGCTTGCTATTTACTACAATATATTTCTACCACAATAGTTTCAGCATCAGGAGCAGAAGATTCTAGTCTATACCCACACATCTCATTCACACTCCCACAGGAAACCCTACAGCAGCACATGCAGAGTGTCCAAGAGGAGAATACATTGCTGAAGAAAACTGTTGAGCAAACTCCCAGTGACTTAGAAAAGATACAAAGACAAGTTTGTACGTATTTACAATAGAATTCTCAATATTTTTGTGTCCCTTACAGTTAATTTTGTGAATAGCTAGAGGGTTGTCTTGAATGCTAGATAAATGTAACGACGAGGACATACACGTGTATTATCAGTTCACTAAGTCTTATATTTCCTTGCAGGTGACTTGGAAACGGAGAATCAATACCTGAAGGTGGAGCTGACCACTGCCTTGGAAAGACATAAGCAGGATGTAGTCAACGCCACTCAGATTCAAGAACTAGCCAGCATGCTTCAGGAGAGCCATCGCTCACTAGTGGCAACCAATGACCACCTCCTTCAAGAGCTGGAGGAGACTAAACAGAGACACTACCAAGAAGTCATGCAAATGAACTCCAACTATGAACAACTCAAGAAAACTGTTCACCTCATGCAGCATGCCTAACATTCTTGTGGTTATGTAGTTGTGGTTCTTTGTCCTCAAAATTAAGGGCTATTGGGTATGGGTCGCCAAAGGCTAACACATCGGGAGATAGAGAAAGGTAGCTGGCAAGCGAGAAGTGACAGAGAACTAGCTACTCAAATCCCTTGTAAACGTGAGTAGCATACGTTTCTTAAGGTAACTACACTTTCGAGACAATACATTGTGTATATGAATCATAATTTTTGCCATACACCCCACGATCCATGGTCATTTACAGGTGTACTTGTTCACTAGAGCCAGGCCAGCTGTCAGAGTGTCCGTGATGCTGCCGTGGCTGCTGCGTACTAGGCTGCTTCGTCGACCAGCCGCTCTGCTGGGAGCCGCTTGTACCAGTGTGCTGTTTGGTGTGTTTGTCTTGAACAAGGTGCTTGTCAACAGTGCTGCTAGCTGTGCACAGTCATGTGGGATGTCCACCTTACCTTCCTACGAACGCCTACAGAAGAATGAAGCTTCACGAAAACTGAGGCACCCCATCATTAGGAGCTTTGATGTGAATTCCCTTGGATCCAACTCTCCCATTGAAGATCGATTTGTTGTTGGTAGTTCTGTCAAGCTTGGGACTGCCATGTTCTCCCTGATTGATGGCCACAAGGGGTACCGATGCTCTCACTATCTACAAAAGCACATTTTGAAGTACATAGCCTCCTCCCTTCACAAAGCAGTGGGTCTACCACACAACACAGATCTCCAGATTGTCCTTGACATGAATTCATCAGTCAACTATGCGAGGAGTGAAGCTGACAATGCTGAGTTGAGCAAAATTGCACCAATTGAGCCAACTGTTATAGAGGAGTGTCTTCGGGAGTCATTTATGAATCTAGATTCTGACATCAGTGAGACAGCATTGGCCGACATCAAGATGGTTCTTAAGGGGCATACATTCACGATGGAGATGAAGGAGCGAGTCATGACGGCCATTGAGGGAGCATGTGCCATTGCTGCCCTAGTTCAAGACAAGGATGTGTTTGTGGCCAGCACTGGTGACTGTCGAGTGGTCATTGGACAAAAGCTTCTGGATGACACGTGGAAAGCCGTTCCTCTTTCTCATGATCAGAATGCCCACAATGAAGCTGAAGTGGAACGGCTCAAATCATCTCACCCTGGGGAGGAGAACACGGTGATCCTACAGGACAGAGTCCTTGGGAGTCTGATGCCATTTCGTACGTTTGGAGATGTGGATTTCAAATGGGAGAAAAAGTACCTTGAAGGTATAGTGCAAGTCTGGCCCAACTACTACACCCCTCCCTATGTGATAGCAGAGCCTGTCGTAACTAAACATGAAATCCAGGCAGGAGACAGATTCATGATCCTAGCATCAGATGGGCTCTGGGAGAGGATCTCTAATGAAGATGCTGTCAATGTTGTGGTGCAGTCCATGAGAAGAGGTGATCAACGTGGTGGAAAGTCTTGGTTTTCCACATTCTTTAAGCGAGGGAAGGATGATTCAGAGGAGTGTTGTTTGGAGAATGCTGCCACTCAGTTGCTATGGCATGCTCTGGGAGGCACTGATGAGAGAGTAACTGAATTGCTCAATGTGGATAGTAGGTGGAGCAGAATGTTCCGTGATGATATCACAGTTATTGTAGCTTTCTTGAGATGAATGATCTAATACATGACTTATTCAGAATATTATTCATGAATCATTCAATACCATCAATTATGCACATGTTGTCGCAAAGTCTAAGGACCTGCGCAGGACTGCCATAGCCAAGATGGATGCTGTTGCAAGTTCTTCATTAATTTTGTGTGTGGTAAAAATTTAATACGCAGTGGCTAGAGGTCCGGCAAGGTATCACGTGATCCTGTGTATGTGTGTACGTACGGCCATCTGGGCCGTGTGCGCCGCACGCGGCCCTGCTGCACGCACTATGTACTAGGTGCCACCCACTTCCACTTAGTTACAATAGCCGTGCCGGTTGCAGTGCCATTGCTACCCAGCCACATGTATATTGGCACTGACTGGCTAATCAACAGGATGGGCCATTGCATATAGAACTACAGGGATGGTGTAACCTTGGGATTTCCATGCTCACTGAGTAATAGCTAGCTCAATCAAGTTTCCCACTTCACTGCAATGGCTATGATACCTGTTCCCCCGGCATTAGATTAGTATAATCATACTATAGTTACACCTCTCCACCTTGCAAACAAACTGGCACATAGGAATTCAACTTCAATATGTTTGTAATCAAGTTACCAGACAAATGAACAAACAACGTCAGTATGTTAAGGAGATTATAAATTGACATCAAACGTGACATGAACAGCAGAACCACATTTTAGACTTAGGGCTCTGCTTAATACCAGTACACCTGAAGTGGTACACATAATTGAGTTTTCCCTGTCAGTTGGATATTTCTTCAGAAATGGTATAGGCTTATTTTCCCTTTTCTTTTTCCGTGGTAGACCGATGATGGTCTTTTCAGCCCCCTTAGGCCTGCCACGCTTCCTAATCTTTGGAGGAAGTTTAATATCTTCCAACCCTGCATAAGTTACATATAGGATGTTCAAAGGAGAATTTATAGCTCATGTCGAGTGTTATATCAAGGTTTGTGTGTAATGAGTACTGCATACATGTGTGTATGCATGTGTACATGAGCATGTGTGTGTGTGTGTGTGTGTGTGTGTGTGTGTGTGTGTGCAAATTTAAGTATATATCAAGGTCTTCACGTGATTCATCATCATTGTCTCCTTGACATCCAGGTGCAGGATTATTGTTGCCTTGGCTATTACCTGTATCAAAGAGATTATGGATGTGTGTGTGTCTTCAAGTGTGATTTGGTGTGTGTGTGTGTGTGTGTGTGTGTGTTGTGAGAAAGAAAAGAGGGTTGGGAACAGCGTCTGTCCACTGTCCATTGAATGGAGACTATATGCTCACATACTATTTTAATCAGGTTGTGACTGTCAGTTTCCCATTGATTTTATGTACATGTAATAACTTGTATTACAGTCAATGCATACACATACACATTTGTCATGCATCACGTGATCATAATTTGACATGCTAATTTTTATTTAAGACGGAATACGTTGGGGTACTGGGTGCCTGGCCTTGAGAACCAGGAATGGTAGGTTAAAGAGCTCTTTGTCCCCAGGGGAACTCTCCCTACTCACCCAGTCTGCTCCCCAAGTTTGTGGACATGTAACATGAGGGATTTACTTATGGCCTACATACAGCTCCTACCTATATTTACAAAATAATAATATATATAGCTACCCTATTGTACTGGTTACACAAGAAAAATTTTACCTGACAAAGAAGAGGAGGCCATCTTGTCTATAAACTCTCAAACTACTTTTAGACAATTCTAAAAATAACTCTTCTAGAGGAAGCTAGATATTCATCACCTATGGTTAACACATACTTAAAAGCTCCAGTTATTTCCCACCACTTACTACCCTCAAAGTTTCCCTTGTGGATATTTATTTATGCTGTGTGTGTGTGTGTGTGTGTGTGTGTGTGTGTGTGTGTGTGTGTGTGTGTGTGTGTGTGTGTGTGTGTGTGTGTGTGTAGCATGTGTATGTGTATGTGCATGTGCTGTGTATGACACTGCCAAGCGTTCTGATACTCACAGTGGGTCATGACAGCATAAGTGTGTATGTGTGTGTGTGTGTGTGTGTGTGTGTGTGTGTGTGTGTGTACGTACGTGTGTGTGTGTGTGTACGTGTGTGTGTGTGTGTGTGTGTGTATGTGTGTGTGTGTGTGTGTGTAAATTAATGGTACATACATGTATCATTGTGTCCTAGACATTCAGCTGTAGGATTGCCACTGCCTTGGTCATTATCTGTGTTAACAAAATGGTATGTAGCACGTATACATGTGTTAAAATTTCATTAAGTAGGTGCAATACATGCAGGTGTATTTGCACAGACAGCTTGCACTATTATAGCACATACCAAGATCATCACTGCCTCCTTGACATTCAGTTGTAAGGGTGCTGCTACCTTGAGGATTATGTCTATCCTGCTTCTTATTAGTACTTTCATCCTCCACTATGACTGGACCACCACCTACACATGTAGAGTAATGTATACAGTACAGTGGCGTAGCCAGAGCTATGGAACTGGTAGGGCACCATTGCGCATGTGCAAAAGCCTTGACCACACCCTCTAATTAATATCGTTGCTTCGGATAGTCATGTACAATCATAATGAAGACCCTTGAAATCGTGATCAAATCTTGCGAGCCAGTTTCAGAATTTGCACTGTTTCATCCATTCTGATGCTTCTGGGAAGAAAGCAGGGCTTATTAGGCATAGGAGCAGCTCTATAGCTATATCCCTTGTATTCAATATGCATTGCAAGAAGCTTTGAATGCTAGGTAGGGCCTGGCTGTTGTTTGGTAGGGCCTAGGCCCTATCAGGCCCGCACTTGGCTACGCCACTGATACAGTACATTGTATAAGTACAATCATATACATGACTCACGACATACACTCATGCACATACACAATATTATTGTAAATATACATGCACTTAATCTCGTGGCACAAGCACACACTGAATACACACTCACAACACTTAAATTCACTTTGCTGATTTCGTGATTGTGCTCCTCACTGATTTCAGTCACTTTCAGACACGGACGATCATCACCAAGACTTAGTTTGATACCAGCAGTGCAGCCTTGTTTTAGGTACTGCAGAAAAGATTAAATACATTCATGTATTTACAGCTGAAGACTCCATCACTCTTTTACTAGAATACTTTGGCTCATGAGACTACTCATTTTCAAACAGGCTCATAGAAGATACTCACTTAAGGTTTGTCCTTTCTCCTGATCCCTTGTTCTTGTACTTCTTTCCACCAAAGAGACACGTGAGATGAATGCTGTAGTACTTAAGCTCTGGTTTGGCACCCTCTACACGCTTAGGCACACATTTTGAGGCCGCTTCTAGAGTTCTTGAGTCAGTCAGCTGAATAGATCTCGATTTCTCATACGACTTCACCTTTGCTTCAAGATCACTATAAGAGTGAAAAGATTCTCCTATCTCAAATATAACTCTCGGACTAGAAGCCATGGTATGCATATGCTCAGCAGCTTGCATGGTACATGTACAGATACTAGATACATCAACGTATATTGCCATGTACAGCTACAGTTGCGTACATTGTTCATGTAATACGTGTACGCGTACGTACGCGGGTATACGCGCGCGCGCGCGGGATGTAGAGCTCACGTGATGCTTTGCCGGACCTATATTTATACCTAGTATATGTATACTAGTACCTAGTACCTAAGTACCTCTAGCGCTAGCGCGCTATAGCGCTGCCAACCGCGTCCGGTTGCCGGACCTCTAGCCACTACGAATTTCATAATAGGGCAATAATCAACGATTGCCTATTTTACACCAGTCTACACTATACTAAGACGTCCCGTTTATATAATTTAATGGCAAACGGAAATGAGATGCAATAATTGTAAATTTACGCAAGCGCGCGTTTGTATTACGCGCTTTTACGCAATGATCTAGTATACGTCCGTATAATTGTCCGTGTACCACGCCATGCCCAGGGCAGCATGAATTTTTCGAGTTTTTGAAGGCTCGTTTCTCGAAGCGCCTCGAGCGGTTCTGTTCCACGCTACTGCTATACACTGCCACAATGATACGGACAACAATGATGCCTCGTTTTTCGTTCTAGGATCAGAGTTACTGGTTTGCCCCCAATTCTAAGTTCCAGCCAGCCACAAAAGATCGAGAAATGCACGAGCGAGATGAACTGTCACGAAGAAAATATTCAAGACGAAGACTTTTTAGCCAAGACGTAGTTATTTTAGTAGCTAAAGTTTAGTCTAGTCTTTGGTTGACAGTCTAGCTAAGTACTACTAAGAAGATAGAACAGCCCAAATTAATAAATTATTTTAGATATTCAAAGTGCCACCACGCTAGCTGAGTGAGCCTGGTAGGCTAGAGATTCTTGTCGATCATAGCTCTGGTACTTACCTATTCGTGGACCGAATGTCATAGTGCTATTTCAGGAGTTACTGATTTGCCCCCAATTCAAATATAGCATCAGCCATACGTGGCCAGTATCTGGATCATCTCTGTATCGGCTATCTCGGCACCTGTCGTCTTGTTCTTGGTATCAATGTGAAGCTCAGCTCTTCTTCTTTTCAATGGTACTTAAGATAGAACGACTGCTAACTCTCAGTAGAAGTTACAGCCATACATAGACATGCACTATTTTTAGCACCACGTGCATGGTATGCATATCATTAACCCCCATAGGCGCCATACAAACCGCGCGCTGACATTAAAATGTATTGGACGTATATGGACTTCCGGGCGTCTTAGTGTAGACTGCACTGTGTACTTGTAAAAACCTAGGCGTTGATGCACTATACCACCGCGTGAGTAGCTGTGGCAAACACCAGCGCCGAGTGACAAGGTCATTATGATCAGGGCGCCACGTGCAAGAACATGGCTCTTCGAGTTTCCCACCACAAGCTGAAAGAGCTGCTCTATGTGCTGGGTGAGGGGAGAATTGAGAAACTGATTAGTCTACCAGGAATTGGAAGGGCGACTGGTAACAAATTGCTAGCTAAGAGAGCTGAGACAGCTGAGCAGGGAAGAGCCTTTCGAGTCACTGACGTGATGGAGGTGGATGGCATTGGTGCAGCAAAGTTGGCTAAAATAACGGAAGAACCCATGACCAAGGATGTCATTAAATTTGCTACTCACTACATCAAGCTGTTTGGAGACAAGGTCTGCATGTATTAACTGCATGGAATGCTGTAGCATCTGTGGGAATCAAGTGAGCTGCCTATGAGTGAGTAGCCAGCCCTTCCCATAAGAAATGGGAGAGGGTCTAATGAATGAAGCTACTTCCATTAATTTTGTTCCCAGGTACTGGGTACTCTATAAGAACTAATAGCCTTATCAAGTCAAATGACAACTTAAACGTGCCAAACTTGCATTATGTGGAACAATACATGAATGACAACCTGACAACTGCATGCATGGAAGCTATTTACAGGGGCGTAGCTAGCATAGGGCTCAGCGGGCTCAAGCCCCCCCTTTGTCTTCCCACAGAACGGGCTCTGGCGCGGGGTGTTGGCTGAGCTAGCTTTGCTTCACTTTCACAGAGACATTGACATCAACATTGCAGAAGTAATTGATGAGTTTGCTAGACGTTTTCCCCGCCGTCTTCAGCTTGCAAACATTCTCACTTAACATTTATAGTGATCAAAGTTCAATTATTCTTTAATAACAATTAATTAACCACAATCTCATGATATAATTGGTGGCGTGGTCACCCCAAAAAATTTTCGTGCACGATAACTTACTCTACTCAGCCCCCCTTTCCCTAAATCCTGGCTATGCCCCTGATTTATGCAAAAATGTCTACACATACACATACTTTGTGGTCAAAAATGTCACATTCAATGTTGTCATGTGCATTCCATGATGACGTGCATATGTAGCTCTGTTCACTAGATCTAGACCCTTTCTCGATGGTTAGGCAGGGGCTGGCTCACGAGATTAATGAGTGACTGCCTGTTGTGTGAGTACATGTCAGTTGCATGAGTAGATGCTTGGATTACCACTTGGGTATGATTATTTAGCTTGTTTGCACTGCCTGCAACAACATGCATGATTGGGAGCAAATCATACCCAACTGATTGGTGAAATGTCATAATACCAGTACTGTTTTCATTGTAGTACCCATCCACTTTTCTCTCAATTGACATTGGAACAGTGAATTCTGCATACGCTCTCCTGGATAATAATTTCACCCTTCACAAGTGGACAAAGGTGGACTTGGGATTACCTAAACCGTACTCTCCATCAATCTGCTGTGATAATGTAAGCTGCTTATAATTGTAATATAAAAAAAAGTTATGGAAAACACTGCTCAGCCAAATTAAAAGTGGCTTTTTCCCCATAGAAAATGTATTGTGAATTAATTTGGTAATGTTGCTGATATAATTATTATGAGTGATTGTGCAATACCAATACCATTGATGACCCTACTTCTAACAGTTTGGACCCATCTCCCCACGTACGATTTTTCAGCATTCATAATAATGATTTTGAATAGGTCAAGTTAACTATACATTTTTAGGATTGACCCTGACTCTAGTGCACTAGCCTCTCAATCAGTGGATGTGTGTAACTATAGGTTGGGTTTTGATTGTGAGAATCTAATGATTGCAAATTGCGAGTTTTTCTAGAGCTCAAATCAATAGATATGCAAAGTGACCTTGATCGTGTTCTATTATACGGTACAGGGTCGATCATTGCAATTGTTAGATTCACAATTTGACCTAAAGCACAATCATTAAATTACGCAGTCAAAACCTATCTATGGTATGTTAGTACATGCAGGTGGTTATCCCTTGTGTAACCAGCAAGAGAGGGTTTACCCAAAATTAATACCATGGAGGGCTACTCATAGTCCACTGTTGCATAGAGATAGACTTAGTTGCCTCTCTCTCTCCCCCTAGGTTCAAGAAGCTTTAAAGGGATTCCCAAGTGCTGACATGTTTGTACTGGAGGTACAGGCCCCTAGAACCCCAACAGCTGCAGCATTAGGGTTTCTCGGCATCAGCATTGAACTGAGAATCCTTGAAGCATTTATACATGCACTGGCTAGGAGCATGTTAGTGACTCCTGTCCAGTCTGTCGATGCAAGGATGGTGGCTCAGTACTTCGGAATCCGTGCAAAAAATCGTACAGCAAAGAAGAAAGCTGCAGTGGAGCTAGTCAGCCGGCTTCTCTCTGAAGTAGAGTACCAGACTCCAATGGAAAACAAGATACAGATTCCTGATGATTTAAAGATTTATTTCTTGAATGAGAAGAAAAAGGATGATCTGAGTGACAGCCTTCTTCAAGCTATTGCTGTGTTTGAGTGGGGCCAACTGGCACAAGACCTGTAAATCCATATCATGTTAATGTACACAATCATCACTGATGCATAATATTATGATTGTACAGTAATGAGTTCATGAAGGTGATGACATTGTGACAAGTGATATGTATGCATTGCAAGTCCATCCACCAGCACCAATCCCCAACGTTGAGTCATTAGTTTTAGTTTTCAGTGGGTTGTGGTGGCAGTAGAGGGATGTCAGGGCTGGTTGGAGTGGTGGGCGGGGTCATCTGCAATAAAGAGAGTTCAACAGTATGCATAGCCACTTCACTTCATCCCCAGGCTAATGTACATCATTGAGAAGCTGGGAATGGGCCTGGAGATGAGGCTAGGTGTGCATACCAATGATCAGGAGACTGCAATTTGCACTATTTAGAATAATTTAGGCTTGGATTAGAAACGAATGAAAGTCTTTTCGTATTCAGTCTAAAATTAAGTTCCCAGTAACAAATTATTTTTTTTGTTGTTATTGGGTAGTTATGAGACCAATTTTGACTGCGAGAATCTATTGATTGCAAACATAATTATGACTTTTCCTGAGCTTGCATTTATTAGATTCTCAGATGAACTTATGTGTACTGTACAATATGGTAAGGGGTCAACCAGCATAATTATTAGAAATGCAATTTGGCTTAAAACACAATCATTAAACC
This sequence comes from Stappiaceae bacterium, assembly GCA_964291365.2. GTDB lineage: Bacteria > Pseudomonadota > Alphaproteobacteria > Rhizobiales > Stappiaceae > JBDWFY01. The sequence goes on along the minus strand of OZ220033.1, from coordinate 916,496 downwards.
ACATCCCTAATCGATGTGGAAATCATAAAAATTCAGTGCCTTTCTAGAGTCTCTACACGTAGCTGTAGCCATGGAGTCATTTTGAGACATGTAAAGTAAATCATGCATACATCCAGCAAATGTTTAGTTGCCACCAACAAGAGTACAGCTGTTTGAAAGCTCCCTGACTTGTGTAACGCACATAAGTACTATGTGTAGCATGCATGCCACATTAATGCCCTCCTCCCTCCCCCCCACTCAGTAATGTACTGGGAATATGGTCAAGGGGATTCGTTGACTAGCAAGACCACCTAGCCACATGTCCATAAATCATAGCACTGCTACAATTTTGGATGTACCATCATTATCTTTAATTAAACAGGAGTGGGGCCTGCCCTCACTTCTGCTGATATTACTATACCAAGAGTATCATTATATTAAGATTATTGGGGTGAGCCTGAGCGAGCCCCACAGTAGCGAGTAACACGGGGAAAATTCTGTCTGTGTGTGCATGCGTGTGTCATGGACCGGCACTCTATCCATTTGCGTTCTTAACGTTGATGATACTTACCTTTGATTTTGATGCGCATGCGTCATGCATCGCTGACATATTACATGTGCACAACAAGTGGCACCAGTACAGTGCAGCTCAGCTAGGTAAAGGTCAACCCTTGACTAAAGATCTACGGTATACAGTGTATTTGTTGACGAAAGTCTTGAAACGGATAGTGAAGAACTAGACAGCCAATGAAGGCAAGAAAGACTTCAAAGGAGGAGGCAGCGAGAGCGTGATGCTAGAGCCAGAGAAACTGCAGAACAGAGGGAAGCAAGGCTGGCCAGACGCAGGGAAAGGTACAGGGCACAAAGGAGACAAGAAAGTCAACACACTCGTCAGGCACAAATGGACGCCAATAGAGCAGCCCAACGCCTTAGGAGGGAAGCAGAGACTCCCGAAGCAAGGCAAGAACGTCTGCAGTATCACAGGGCAGCCGAACGCCTTAGGAGGGAAGCAGAGACTCCCGAAGCAAGGCCAGCATCACAGGGCAGCTCTCACTGTCACGAGCATATATACGTACAAGTTCTTGCATGCACTCAGGGGGTGCTGCTCACGGTCCCTCCCACGTTGTGCTACAGGAAACGGTCTACAAACAACGTCTCTTGCAGCTTGCTCAGGCTCGCCCCACAATGCCCGCATTCACTAGTAGTTGTCCGTCTGTGTGTCCGTCCGTCTGTTACGGGAGGTCAGCGGAAACAATTTGACCCCGAGAAACAGGAGGCTGTATCTCTGGCCATTGAGCGACAGAAGCTAGAACTGGGCAATCCCTGTGACCGCCAGCCGTGGCACTAGCTATGGGCACGAACACTAGCTTCTTGGACGGACTATACAAAAACCAGGCAACAATGGACACTTACATCTAGTGGGCTGCAGTTAGCTAAGGAGCTTGATTCGTGAGAAGATATTGTCTGAGTGATCATCACGGAGGTAGTAGATTCCAAAGGTTTGCCCTTGCCTTCACAAGTCTTGCGAGAGAGTTGGTGAGCGAGATAACGAGTTTCTTGACAGTTGATTGATTTAGCAATGTGCTCAAAACAGGATGTCATAAATGCGCATGCTCAATGGAATGTTCTGGAAACCAGGTAAAGGGCGGTCTTAGCTGCCATGCTGACCTATATCCTCAATCAAATAGCGAACCCACCACCACATGATACAAGGTCTTACTCTGGATTATTGATCACCTACTCATGGTCGGGCTGGAGTCCGTGCAGAGAATGCAGAGAGAGTTCCAAACCATATGCCTTACCAAATTAAGTAGCTAATACATGCAGACAAACACAGGTACAAGCAGGGGGCGAGCGAAGCGAGCCCCCCTGCTTGTAATAATTATTATGATAGAAAGGAGGGAGAGTGTAAACTCCATAAATTATACACCTGTGCAAATGCATTGCAGATAATTCACAGTGCAGTAGCTGGGTAGTACCCAGGAGGGCTGTCCTACTAATTAGTGGCCAACACTCACTTTAGCTAATTTGTGTAGTATAGTAAACATGGATATACTGGTTTAATTATTCGCAATGCGTTTGCACAGCAGTATACAGAGTAATATACAGAGTTTGACACTCTCCCTCCTTTCTATCATATTATACTCTTGATGAGGAGATGGGATTCGGGGTTTAATTCATTCACAAATCTTGTCAAGGGGGAGAGGCCTATCAATGAAATAAGGGGGGAGGAGGCGAGGACTACAGTACCGCTTTGGTACTTCTTTGAAGCATAAATACATGTATATGTATGTAGGGGTGTCTGGAACTGGAAGCATGCTTCTGCAACACCCTAGAAACTATTTCAGGCACAGTAGCCCAATGTAGTCATTGATGCCAGTTTTTTTTTTCTTGGTGGGTGGGTGTGGGTGTAAATGAACCCTCAGATTCATGCATGCAGTCTGCACAAAGACCCCACCCTTTCCATACATTCTCTTGACTGCACAGGAAGTAAGGCTGTTTACTTTATTACCTTGACAATGTGCCAAGCGCTAGCGTGCCTCACACAGTAATATTAGCAACAATAAATTTACGCTGTACTTTTCTATGCAGATGTGCATTCATATGCCAACAGATATATCTGCGTTCAGCCGGCCACACCCAAGGTCAACAAGGGTCACAGGGAGAAGGTGAACAAAATTAAAATAAATTGAGATTTGACACACAGATATCTCTTACACATCAAACGATCAAGAGTCTTCTATGACATATGTTAAACTACTAGTTGTAACATTTCCATATTGGTTCTTTCGGCGAATTTCTGACTTATCTTCATCATGTTCAAAAATTCTGAAAACGCACCAGACACAAAAGTCTCCAAATGAGCAACACAAAATTGGCCATATCTCCAAAACAATGGTGAACTAAAGTACGGGGTTGGTTTGCTAGAAAGAGTTATGATAGAAGCTTATGATTTGTCATTCAACTTGACCGCTTATGTTAAGCCAATTCTGACAGCGGGGCTTGAATGTAGACAAAATTTCAGTTTTTATGTACTCCACAGATCCCATCTGGGGCAAATACGACTGACTTGAACAAGAAAAACAGTAGATACGATGGTACTGAAGTTGTACGCAGTTTTGTGTCCATCCAAATCAAGCAAGTATATGTTCAAAAATTCTGAAGTTTGTAGAAATCGGGGCAACTGCTGGTAGTAGCACTAACTACGAGAGCTCTTATGCACGACTTGCGATAGAAAAATTCTCGAAACGATAGCACATAGATAAAATATATAGTTATTTCAACTAGTTCTTGGCTCAAAAACCTTCGCACTGGCTTTGTTGACACGTAACGCCATCTCAAGTTTACCAACTGTTTTGTCTGCCATGTTGAAATTTTCCTGTACAAAATCCCCATAGTGTAAACGTAACTTCCACGTGGGCAAGAGAATTGGGGTCTTCATGCAGACTGATGCATCATTCCAACTTTTACAGAGTAGGTATGGAGTCGAGGGCAAAACAAAAGTATGAGTTCAAGATACCCTTTAGCATTATAGAAGGGGCACCCCATAATATCAGTGGTACATGTAAACACACACACACCTATAAGGCTCCACTAGCCAGACTGGGAACATAATGTACTAACCACTTACCATGTAAAATGGTGGCTTGACTATGCCCATCAGGAACACAGATTCAGTGAAGTCAGGCATTGGAAAGAGTGATGAGTTGCATTCAAGGATCTCATTCCTTGAGTAAGTGACTTTGGTGCCTGTACAAAGAAAAGGTGCTGCATATTAAAACTGACTGAAGGGGTGTTAGGTAAAGTGCGTACCATTTTCAAACCTAACTATGGAATCAAGTCTGGTTGAGGGTTCGTACTCTGATATTAATTGTCGATGATGAATGATCAGACTCCTTGCAGTCAAGAGGTTCCCTGTAAGGATTGTTTACCACATACATACCAATTATTACTTTAGCGGCGTCTAAGCACTCAATTCCCTTACTTGTCCTGTCCCTGTGCTGAGATGTGTAGGTATGCACTGTCACACCTACACAATGTACATGTACATGTACAGTCACAAGTTATAGATAGAACATAAACAACCTATTATGGTGTTCTTGAGATTACATAAAATATTATGACGAATTGTTTCAGATAGTATTAGTGAATGCCAAGTTCATGTTATGAACTTTGAATTCTATTGTGGACATGTACCCTAAGGGCCAACTGAAGTCCTTATTAATAAGGTATCCTCACTTCAGGGGTACTTTTACACCCCAGTCTATTTCGCTGGGACCCTGACAGAGTATCCCAATGTTGTTGATAGAGTGGTTCCACCGTGTACACACGTACATGTATATATTTAAGCAAGTGAGGAAATCACCCCTAATAGTATGTGGACATTACCTGGTTCTTTTGCCTGTGTTGCCTTCTCAGCAGTGCTCTTCTGTTCTCTAACCTAAAAAAAAAAAGAAAAAATATACAAGTTACCGTAGTGTCTTGGGTAAGCACCTATGGGTGCTCTACCATAACTCCCAAGTTTTCATTGCCCTGGGTGCTTACCCGGTGTACTGGGCACTTACCATGTGCCAAATTGTGCACAAAAAAATGGGTGGAGTCAACCTACAATTGCAATTGTGATAGCAACTTGATCTCGATCACCGCTAGCTAGCGTGCGCTTTAGACAAGACAAGTAATCAGCTTTGTCATTGGTGTTTATTGTTGTCCACATAAAAATTACCAAATCTCGAAATCTAGGCATGATAGTGAGTGGCCAATGCTATCCAGATATTTATCACCTGATATATATATAACACAAGTAGATCTATTTGACACTTCCTTTAACACTCACAACTTTGTACATTATTTCTGGTTCCCTTTCCCAACATGTATGTCTACACATGTACAATGTCATGTAAGTTGGTTTGACTCCCCAAGCAAAGTAAATCAGTGTACCTTCCGTGACTTAAGAATGTTCAGGTCAACAGCATTGCTTTGGGATACTATCCAGGATGAATTTAACCTCAATTAGAGCTCTCTATAGCACATACCCCACATGCTGCATGTAGAGCTGCAGCAGGAAGCAGTATCACATACTCCCCAAGCAAAGTAAATCAGTGTACCCTCCGTGACTTAAGAACGTTCAGGTCAACAGCATTGCTTTGGGATACTATCCAGAATGATTTTAATCTCAACTAGAGCTCTCTATAGCACATACCCCACGCACTGCATGTAGAGCTGCAGCAGGATGCAGTATCACATACTCCCCAAGCAAAGTAAATCAGTGTACCCTCCGTGACTTAAGAACGTTCAGGTCAACAGCATTGCTTTGGGATACTATCCAGGATGATTTTAATCTCAACTAGAGCTCTCTATAGCACATACCCCACGCGCTGCATGTAGAGCTGCAGCAGGATGCAGCACCACATAATCCAAGGACGATCTTTACCTACTTGCGTGAATTGTAGTTGTGCACATGAGTAGAAAGCACATGGAGCAGGGTGGGTGCGGTCGGTAAACCACAGGCATGTTGAACGGATAATGCACAATTTATAGTCGCGACTTGTGAGCCATGTTGAGAAATGTAAAGCACACAGAAACCAGTTTTTCACTGATATCTACCGATTAGTGGTACTTATAACAAGCACAAATGCCTAGATCTTGAGATTTGGCAATTTTCGTGCTGACAACAACAACAGACATACAGACCAATTACTTTACTCCTTGTGCATGCGCGTGGGATAAATACTTGAGCAAGGCTAATAAAAATAACTAGAGCTCTCTAGAGCACCTACTACAATGACTTGTAGTGAAGCATATAATATATCACCTACTAGCTAGACTATTTAAAGTGATCAAAGTATAGATGAAAGCTTCTTCAAAACAAAACCACAGTGCTAGTGCCGATGGCCACTATTTTTAGTACATACATGTATGAGTACATGTATGTGTATGACTACCATGCATTTTTTCCTCTGGCTACAGTCTGTGATATGTTTGTGATGGCATGATGAATCTTCAAACAACATGCTAAAAAGTAAGTACAGTAATGGTATGTGGTGCACTGTGTGTCTGGAGCATACAAAAACCTTATTTACTGTTAATAAGCCATAATTTTGTATTTTACGTACACATGCAAGCACTGTACGTGTAATAGCAATCTTTACCATCTATAATGGAAGGTTGTGATTATGGTGGTACTACAGAACATTAGTGTGTCGCTGAAAAAAAATGTAGATCAGTATTTGTCTCAGAGAATGTTTGTATGCATGTATGATGTGTACAATCACTGTTGTCCACGTGACACACACATACACACACACAGAACAGCAACAACAACAGATGTAGAAGTTGAATCACTGTGACTTGAGAAGATTTTGTATGAGAGACTATAGCTACTTGTGTACATCATGCATACTAAATCGTTGAAATTTTTGTATGCTTTTATTATGATTATTTCAGGCAAACTAAATTTGGGACACAGCTGAAAATACTTCTACAGGACTGTTACTGTATCTAGTCTATGTTCTGTGATTCTGATGGCCATTGTTCAAGGAAGCTGGAAATGGCCACACCAAATGTGCATGTGGCTCCAGAAAGTCTTTGAAACACTCTGACCAGTGTTAGCCTCCAGAAATTTTGCCATCACGGTTTTTTTCTCCAAATTTTAGTTCATATTCAGTCGTTAGACTTCTCTGGATGCGCTACTGTTGCTCTATTCTGGAGTAGTTACAGTTTCTGGTGATGGATGCAGAAGGTAGTGTACAACTGTCCGTATACTCTCTGTAAACTACTATGTTATGTAGAGGCCTGTGTGGCTAGGTGTTGATTGACTAGCAATAGACATTCTTTTTTTCTCTAGCCGAAACTTTAATCAGTAATGATTCCAACGTTTCAACACCTATTCAGGTGTCCTCATCAGGGAATGAGAGTAACAGTGATGAACAGAGGGTTAATACAAGATAAAAATTAATGATGATGATATATTGCGCATGCGTTTGAGCATGCGCCCGATTGTGTCGTTCATGCAGTCACCAACATACCAGCTTTCGAAACACATCTCAGATCTCCTTTCTCCCTTGGTCAGTCGATCCTCCTCAGCTGTACGCAATTCCAAGGAGTTCACGAAATTTATCGCCTCTCAGATGCTCTCAGATGATGAAGTACTAGTTTCCTTTGATGTAGTTTCGCTCTTTACCAATGTCCCAACAGATCTAGCCATCAGTGTAGCTCGCGAACGCCTGGAAGACGACGAAATGCTCGAGGAAAGGACAGGTTTGGAAGTTGATGACATCACCCGGCTCCTCAAAATGTGTCTTGATGCCACCTATCTCACATTCCGCGACACACACTACCAACAGACCTTTGGGACAGCAACGGGCTCGCCTGTATCGGTCACAGTTGCCAACTTAGTGATGGAAGAAATCGAGAGCGAGGCTCTGGTCAAGCTGAAAGACCCAGTTCCAGTGGAGTGCTGCATGGGGATTGTCTACCAAATCCCTTGCAAGGACTGCTCTCAGACGTACGTTGGCCAATCGGGCCGTACAATCACTGACAGGATCAAGGAGCATCAACAGGTGGTGAAGAATGGAGACACTAACACTTCAGCTGTCGCAGAGAACGCGTGGAAGCACCAACACAGGATGGATTGGTCAGCATCAGAAGTCCTGGACTACAGCCAGCATCGTTTCTCAAGGTGTATGCTCGACTCGTGGCATATACACCACCTGTCTGACTCTATGAACCAAGAGCGTGGACCTCTCCCTGTTTTGTATTGTTCTTTGTGAACATCATCATGATTGGTCATCTTTTAGCCACACCCACCCCCAACACGCATGCTCAAACGCATGCGCAATATCATCATCATTAATTTTTATCTTGTTTTAACCCCCTGTTCGTCATTGTTACTCTCATTCCCTGACGAGGACACCTGAATAGGTGTCGAAACGTTGGAATCATTACTGATTAAAGTTTTGGCTAGAGAAAATTGGAATGTCTATTGCTACTACGTTAAATGTTTGTGCACTCATGCAATTAAAACATACAGCCGGTATAGCGCTTCCGGCATGGGTGCCACGCCGCTGTATTGGGAGTGTGGCTTCTCAATATAGTACATGTACATGTACTTCACTATAACAACAATTGCTGTGAGCAAGGCTTGCCCCTCAACGATTTGCACCACCCTAGTATAGATGGACTGGACCTGTCCTGTGCACATACTATATACACTGATCGACAACTCTAACAACAACCAAGCACTATTCATAACATACTATAACCATCAAAAATAGCAGTGTAGTTAGGCCTAAGAATAACATGGGAAAACGTAAGAATAACCACCAGGGCAACAGGATATGGTAAAGATCTCAAACATCACATTGACATCAGGGCTGAATCAAACTTATTCTATGGTATTGATAGTGGCAATGAAGTTTATTCTGCTCCTTTCTCTACTCAGCTTACAATGCTATTTGAGATCAGGAAAATGTGGGTCAATTATAACCATTGTATTGCCTCAAAGTGATACTGAAGTGTCAGCAAGCTGGGAAAGAGGGGAAGAGATTCTACCTGGTGCTCTCACAGCAATTGAAGAAGCAAGAAACAGTTCTCTTTCATTCAATTTGACACTAGTTGTGGCCACCAGTGGTCCGGTAACTAGATATGATCTCCCTTATTCAGGAAACGTGTTGGAAGTCATTGCTAATCTCACCTGGCAGAAGAGAGTTTCAGACATCATAGGTATTGCTGGAGTTTTGCATCCCAATGACCTAGCAGTTTTCAATAGATTTCAGCTACCTATAGTATCTCTTGTCCATTTCTACAAAGTCCCACACAATTCTAACATACATTATCTTACAGCCTCTACATCAACACTCACTGACTCAATCCTTGCATTTTTGAAGGAAACACATTCAAAGAAAATTGAAATAATCACTGAAATGCAGGAAACATACTATTTGGTAGTTTCACAAGCGCTAAGAACCAAAGCAAACATATCATCCAACATTCAAATTGTCAGTAAATATCGTAAGTCATTTTCAGACGCTGCTAACAGAGTGTTTGCATCTAATGCACATGTAATCCTACTGAGTGTTGGTCCCTCTACTGCTGTACCAATGTTGTGTGAGGCCTACAAAAGAGGACTGACCTGGCCAAAGTATGCTTGGATTTTACACAGTTATAGGTTAATTGATTTGCTACAAACTTTAGAGTCAAACTCAGGATGTAATTTACAGAAGATCTTGGAAGGAATTTTTAACTTTCAGCTAACTAAGGAAGGAAGTAATTACAATAAATCTAAAGCTACGCATGTCAACATGTACAATAATGGACTTAGTCCCTATGCAGATCTTCTCTATGATTCAGTCAAGGCACTCATTTCATCAGTAGATAATAGGTCATTTGAAGTGTCCGCACCATTTCATTTCAATCGTGACAGCTCCAAGGTATACATTTATCAGAAAATGAATGGCATGGTCAATCTTGTGTGCATTTATGATAGCACATCACATGCACTGACAAATGTAAGCGAGATCATATTTACTGATTATGACCTTCTTATTGTGAATAAAGTGCTGATCCCTCCTTACCTACTTCCACTGCCTATCTTGTGCTTTCTTTTCAACACCACACTATTGATTCTTTACATTGTTTTCCACAATGAACCAAACATTAAATCCACCAGTGTCTCACTCAGCATGCTAATATTCACTGGATGCTACCTTCTTGTTGGCTTCAATGTTAGCCTTGTACTATATGATCTATACAGGTTTGACCTTTGTATGCTACATGTCTGGTTAAGTGGTGTTGGATTGTCCGTACCACTAATTCTGGCTACCCTTCTAGTGAAAATGCTAAGAGTATATCACATTTTCACAACCTTCAAAGTGCTGAAACGAAGTACAAAGTGCAAAGACTGTTCCCTCTTTGTCTATACTATACTTATCCTATCTCCCCACATTATTTTCCTGATATTACGGACAGCAATTAATCCAAGTTATAGGATCGACAAGTTCATTGAACGTCCAGGATTTATTGAGCTAGATGGGAGCTGCGAAAGTGACTACTCACACATTTGGTATGCACTCACATTTTCTTACCTTTTCTTGTTTTTAGCAGCTGTTATTATTGTTGCTATCAAATCAAGAAAAATTCGACACACTCACTTTAAGGACACGAAAAAAGTAAATTTACTAATGTCTCTCCTTCTGATCATTGGTCCTTACACTTTCGCATATTGGTATACCTGTTTCTATATTAACATTTCTTCTTCTAATATTGTCCTTTATGTTGGGCATATGTTAATGGCCTTCCTTTGTCAAATTACACTGTTTCTACCCAAACTCTGGCCTTCAGTACAAAAGAAAATCATCAAATGGCCAAGACTCTTCAGAAAGGCTGTAATCCACTGATTGAATTTAGTTACCCACTAAATATACAGTCATGTACATGTACTATCTCATAATTTCGCTAATCGTAATATCATCCCAATACATCCCCAGTACAGTACAGTAGCAATTTACTTTTTTTTTATGATTGTGGTCAGGTTTTGAGTGCAAGATTCTAATGATTGTGAATTGCAAGTTTTTCTAGAGCTCACAATCACTAGACTCACAAAGTGTACTGCATAGTGTACATACGAGGTCGACTATCACAACTGTTAGATTTGCAATTTGGCCTAAACTGCAATCATCAATCAAAACCCGTTCAAAGGTAATTTGAATTCTTCTAGTTCATGGCTTCTCTGGAAGGGTGCTAGGATACAAAACTCAATGGAAATATAAATAGTAGACAGTACTCCAAGATCCAGTACAACTTTCCCGTTACATTCGTTAGTAAGATAAATGCCACTTCTAGCCATACATAAATGCAAGCAGCATGCAGACGGGGGACGTCCTGTGACTCCTGCGTGGCTCAATGTGCATGTGTTAGCTAATGCACACACTTGTGTGAGAGCGGGAGTGCAGCATGGGTAGCTATAGTCCATGCTCTGTACAGTTACAAGTAGTCCTTTCATTATTGAAGTGGCCATAACATGGAGGTACCCGTGTTGCTGACACCTTCTGTGATATCCGTAGCTCCGAAGTTCCACTATGGTGATAGAATTGTGTATGAAGAACTTGACCATATCCTCCATGCTGCAGGTCACTAGTATGACCACATAATTGGTGAAGATTGCTAACCGCTCTAACGCAAGTGTGTGCATTAGCTAACACAAGCACATAACGGCTGTAGTAAGATATGCCATTAGCTCATTGGTTGACTTTTGGTGGGACAGCCTACAGTTCTATATAAGAAGCTTGTGCTTCACAATAGGACTTAAACAAATAGATTTTATGAGTAACATATTTGTTATTGAAACCTCACTTACTGTCCCAACAGCTGCTCTGACAACAGAAAGAGGTCGCCAAATATTTATAGAAACAGTGAACTTTCTTACAAACAAAAGCAGAAAGGAAAGGAAAAATAAGCTAAAAACTAATTAATTGCCTTTGCTATTGGTCTTTGTGACAAAATGCTTCTTTCCTCTATTCAAGCTAAGTCAGGAAGACAAATCAAGCAAGAGGAGAATGCTTTCACAAACTTCATGATAACATTCCAAAAGAAGTATATAAGCATTTGTCTGATAATATTATATTATCTGACGTGTACTGTGAAATATCACGAGTTGTCAAGGCATGTATTGCACGAGTGTGATGCGGTGCCTTGACGACGAGTGATATTTCACAGTACGTGTTGGATAATGTATTTATCATACGCCAGTGCGCATGCGCATGACTCTAGTAACCATAGTTACGTCTCAATGAATATGGATAGCGTCAACGACTGCGATCGAGCTGTTCTCTCTTCTGCACCCCGATATTTATCGCAGCTTTTTTGACGACGGTGTTTATGAGTCAACAGCTCCTCTGCTGGAGTTACCTATCTCTCCAAGTACCAACTTGGCTGAGAGTAGTCCTCGGCCACAAAATGATCCAGACAGCATTGTAGCTGCCCCCGAACCATCACTCGTTTTATGTTCATTACTAAGTACATCTTGCAGTTTTAACCTTTATGTTACCTTGTATATTATGTCATAATTATCAATAATAAAATATGTGCATAATTATTCATTATTAGTACCCTGAGGCGGTGTGCAATAATCCTGTGCGATATGGAAAAATATCACCCTAGTAGGAAGTAGATCAGACAGTGTACATTTTCTATGGGAATAGAATTATCAAGTATGTTAGGCATATGATAATTGTTTGTATAGCACTATCCTTCTTGTACTGTTATACATTGTAGCTCACAATTTTCTTTGCAGTCAATAGAGTGTTTGTATGGCGGACCCAAATTCCACAGCAGGACTAAAATTCCATAAAAATTTTGGTCTGGGAAGACCACTTTTTTGTGGAATATTGGTCTCCTGGACCAAATTTTTCAGGATTAAAATGCTCCTGACACTTACTATCAGGAGTAGCTACATTCGCACATATAGGTAAACAGGGATTAATACAGGGGGGGGTAAAATTAATATACAGTAACTTTTCATTTGTGAATGTGGTCTCAGAAGCCACCAGAAACAGTCTCAGAGGTCATAAATTTCAAAATTTTCCTGGGGGAGGATGCCCCCTGACCCCCTAGTTTACCTATGCTACTGCACACTAGAATTTTCCCCACTCAGCAAAAAACTTCTGGATTAATCCCAGGGTGAAGATAGTCAATGTTGCATGTGTGTTAACACAAAAGGCTACATACATAATTATTTAGTGAAGTCATACTCCAATTATACAATGTACATAATTTGTTAAGTCATACTCTATGAAGCCTGTACATGTAGTACTCTGGCACATTAAGGCCTGGGGCACGCGTTACGTACATATAGCGGAAATGAATGGAATTATTGAAAAGTATACGGGGGTGTGGCCAATGGCTGACAGTGAGCTTTGTCTAGAAACGAGTGGCTAGTAAGCTAGAAAATGTCGTGTATGAGATAGCTAGGTGATCGTTAGTTAGCGGTAGGATGTAGTTAGCCTTTAGCATAGAGTTTACATCCAGAGGCTAGGCTATTCTTGTGCCATGAGCAGTTGTTCGTGTACCAAGCGCTCGAGGCTACACGGAGCATCTGGAGATGGTGGACTAAGTCGACAAAGGCGGCGTATAAAGCCACCCTGGAACTTGCTGTGAGGGTGCCCATTGTAAAGAGCGGACATCATTCTGGTATATTCATTGTTAGCAAACTGTAAGTTTAAAGCCGTTATAAGGCTATGAATATTTAATTAGCTTAAAATTGACTACAATCTCGGATTTCATAAGGCTGTAACTCCCCGAAAGTACGTCAAGACACTAATTCAGAAATCGGTAGTGCTAAATATGCCCGTTAAGAGGACCTCTTCAACTAAAGCCTGCCTGTTGTCTATATACGCCGCTTAAGTGAGTGTATGGCTATTTTTAATTACAATTAATTAATTAACAGGTCGGCGTGGCCATTAATTAATTAATAGAATTCTGTAATATATCTAGTATCCATATTTCAAGTGTGAAGTTCATAGCTTGATCCATGTAGCCTCTGTGGCCTCAAATGTGACCATCACTCCTGTTCAAGTGGACCCAGGCCTTAACTGTTCAGAGTAGTTTTGGTGTAGACTGTGCACTGAGCCAGTGTAGCTGATCCCATCTAAGGTACTCAGTACAACACAGCCTAGGATATGCTCAGTTTCAGTCAATCACAGGTATGATCACGATGCTCGCATACACATACTGTGAATGATAGCCATGGCTACTATTACATGTAATTTCAGCCTTGCTTGAGTGTGGCTACTAATCGAGGGTGACTTTTATTAATTTTGAGTGGATATCACATGTGGGATATCACATGGTGCCATTGACAAAAACAGTAATGCAAAAGGCTGGTTTATGAGTGCTGTACTTCAAGTAATCGAGATAATTATGATCGAAAAGTAAGCTGCCACGCTATTGTAGAACTAAGCCTGGGTCGTTTTCTGCCATGTTTCTACCCCAAAAGAACAATTGTGCACAGCTTACAGTTGTAGCCACGTCCACTTACACATGTAATAGTGACTGTGCATGCGTGTGGCTACTATTGGAGGTGCAGCTTCTCAATTCAGTACTTCACTATAACAACAATTGCTGTGAGCAAGGCTTGCCCCTCAATGATTTGCACTACCCTAGTATAGATGGACTGGACCTGTCCTGTGCACATCATTATATTAAGATTTTAGTTGTCCAACCGTCCGTCCGTCCGTTATGGGAGGTCAGCGGAAAGGATTTGACCCTTAGAAACAAGATGCTGTATCTCTGGCCATTGAGCAACAGAAGCTAGAACTGGGCAATCTCTGTGACCGCCAGCCGTGGCACTAGCTACAGGCACGAACACTAGCTTCTTGGGAGGACTGTACAAAAACCACACAACAATGGACACTTAAATGTAGTGGGCTGCAGTTAGCTAAGCGGCTTGATTCACGAGAAGATATTGTCCAAGTCATTGTCATGGAGGTATTAGATTCTGCTTTTGGCTTCTTGCCTTCACAGGTCTTGCGAGAGAGAGGGTGAGCAAACTAATGCACCTATCAATGCAAAGCCCCACCCCCCCCTCCCCAACACGGGGAAGGGTGGGGATTTGTCACAGAGGGGTTGCAAAAGACACACCCCTGGGAACGAAATTTTGGATAATCCCCCACTAACCCCCACTATTCCCCTGGTGTGTACCCTGGAAGAGCTGCAAATAATATGAAACTTCCTTTATAAGTAGTATACAGAGCATGTATTGTCGGATATGGGGAGTATGCAAATGCCCCACACCTGGGGCAGGACTCAGAGGTCGAAAGGCACTCTAATCCCCTCTATTGCCCGGGAGGGGGGTAGTGGGGCTTTGCATTGATAGGTGCATAATGAGTTTCTTGGCCTATTGATTACTTAGGTCATGTGCCCCAAACAGGATGAAATTAATGCGCATGCACCACAAGTTAGGGCTACACAACTGCAATATCAGGCGGTGCTGTTTACATAATCAGTACCCTTTACTCTCTCCTTTGAGCTCTCCATGTCAAATGCTTCATGTGTGCAATGTTTACCCTTTCACAGCCCTATTTACAACACCTTACAACCCCTGCTTGTACTATATACACTGATCAATAACTCTAACAACAACCAAGCACTATTCATAACATACTATATCCATCAAAGATAGTAGGGTAGTTGGGCCTAAGAATAACACGGAAAACATAAGAATAACCACCAGGGCAACAGGGTATAGTAAAGACCTCTTACAACACATTGACATCACAGCTGAATCAAGCTTATTGATAGTGGCAATGAAGTTTATTCTGCTCCTTTCTCTACTCAGCTTACAATGCTATTTGAGATCAGGAAAATGCGAGTCAATTACAATCATTGTATTGCCTCAGAGTGATACTGATGTGTCAGCAAGCTGGGAGAGAGGGGAAGAGATTCTACCTGGTGCTCACACAGCAATTGAAGAAGCAAGAAACGGTTCTCTTTCATTCAACTTGACACTAGTTGTGGCCACCAGTGGTCCGGTAACTAGATATGATCTCCCTTATTCAGGAAACGTGTTGGAAGTCATTGCTAATCTCACCTGGCAAAAGAGAGTTTCAGATATCATAGGCATTGCTGGAGTTTTGCATCCCAATGTCCTAGCAGTTTTCAATAGATTTCAGCTACCTATAGCTTCTCTTGTCCATTTCTACAAAGCCCCACACAATTCTAACATACATTATCTTACAGCATCTACATCAACACTCACTGACTCAATCCTTGCATTTTTGAAAGAAACACATTCAAAGAAAATTGAAATAATCACTGAAATGCAAGAAACATACTATTTGGTGGTTTCACATGCGCTAAGAACCAAAGCAAACATATCATCAAACATTCAAATTGTCAATAAACATCGTAAGTCATTTTCAGATGCTGCTAACAGAGTGTTTGCATCTAATGCACATGTAATCCTACTGAGTGTTGGTCCCTCTACTGCTGTACCAATGTTGTGTGAGGCCTACAAAAGAGGACTGATCTGGCCAAAGTATGCTTGGATTTTACACAGTTATAGGTTAATTGATTTGCTACGAACTTTAGAGTCAAACTCAGGATGTAATTTACAGGAGATCTTGGAAGGAATTTTTAACTTTCAGCTAACTAAGGAAGGAAGTAATTACAATAAATCTAAAGCTACGCATGTCAACATGTACAACAATGGACTTAGTCCCTATGCAGATCTTCTCTATGATTCAGTCAAGGCACTCATTTCATCAGTAGATAATAGGTTATTTGAAGTGTCCGCACCATTTCATTTCAATCATGACAGCTCCAAGGTTTACATTTATCAGAAAATGAATGGCATGGCAAATCTTCTGTACATTTATGATAGCACATTATGTGCTTTGACAAATGTAAGCGAAATCACATTTACTGACTATGACCTTCCTATTGTGAATAAAGTGTTGATCCCTCCTTACCTACTTCCACTGCCTATCTTATGCTTTCTTTTCAACACCACACTATTGATCCTTTACATTGTTTTCCGCAATGAATCAAGTGTTAAATCCACCAGTGTCTCACTCAGCATGCTAATATTCACTGGATGCTACCTTCTTGTTGGCTTCAATGTTAGCCTTGTACTATACGATCTATACAGGTTTGACCTTTGTATGCTACATGTCTGGTTAAGCGGTGTTGGATTGTCCCTACCACTAATCCTGGCTACCCTTCTAGTGAAAATGTTAAGAGTACATCACATTTTCACAACTGCTTAAACAAAGTACAAAGTGCAAAGACTATGCCCTCCTTGTCTATACTTATCTTATCACCCCACATTATCTTCCTGATATTACGGACAGCAATTAATCCAAGTCATAGGATCGACAATTTCATTGAGCATCCAGGATTCATAGAGCTAGAAAAGAGCTGCAAAAGTGACTACTCACACTTATGGTATGCACTCACATTTTCTTACCTTTTCTTGCTTTCAGCAGCTGTTATTATTGTTGCTATCAAATCAAGAAAGATTCGACACACTCACTTTAAGGACACGAAAAAAGTAAATTTACTAATGTCTCTCCTTCTGATCATTGGTCCTTACACTTTCGCATATTGGTATGCCTGTTTCTACATTAACTTTTCTTCTTCTAACATTGTCCTTTATGTTGGGCATATGTTAATGGCCTTTCTTTGTCAAATTACACTGTTTCTACCCAAACTCTGGCCTTCAGTACAAAAGAAAATCATCAAATGGCCAAGACTCTTCAGAAAGGCTGTAATCCACTGATTGAATTTAGTTACCCACTAAACATACAGTCATGTACATGTACTATCTCATAATTTTGCTAATCATAATATCATCCCAATACATCCTCAGTATAGTACAGTAGCTTTCTTGTGGATATGGCGTAATTATGATCGTGGTCAGGTTTTGATTGCAAGATTCTAATGATTGTGAATTGCAAGTTTTTCTAGAGCTCACAATCACTAGACTCACAAAGTGTACTGCATAGTGTACATACGAGGTCGACTATCACAATTGTTAGATTTGCAATTTGGCCTAAACTGCAATCATCAATCAAAACCTGTTCAAAGGTAATTCATCACTATTTGAATTCTTCTAGTTCATGGCTTCTCTGGAAGGGTGCTAGGATACAAAACTCAATGGAAATATAAATAGTAGACAGTACTTCAAGATCCAGTACAACTTTCCCGTTACATTTGTTAGTAAGATAAACGCCACTTCTTCCTATATAGCCATACATAAGTGCAAGCAGCATGCAGACGGGGGACGTCCTATGACTCCTACGTGGCTCAGTGTGCATGTGTTAGCTAATGCACACACTTGTGTGAGAGCGGGAGTGCAGCATGGGTAGCTATAGTCCATGCTCTGTACAGTTACAAGTAGTCCTTTCATTATTGAAGTGGCCGTAACATGGAGGTACCTGTGTTGCTGACACTTCCTGTGATATCCGTAGCTCCGAAGTTCCACTATGGTGATAGAACTGTGTATGAAGAACTTGACCATATCCTGAGTAGCTGCCCATGCTGCAGGTCACTAGTATGACCACATAATTGGTGAAGATTGCTAACCACTCTCACGCAAGTGTGTGCATTAGCTAACACAAGCACATAATGGCTGTAGTAAGATATGCCATTAGCTCATTTGTTGACTTTTGGTGGGACAGCATACAGCTCTTGTGCTTCACAATAGGACTTAAACAAATAGATTCTATGAGTACCATACCTTCGCGAAAAAGGGCCCACTACGGAATATCGGCCCACCCCCCACTTTGGGCTCAATTTTCTGCTAAGGTCTAAAGTGTACTCTAATATGCGCCCATATGTAGCTGCCCTGGAACACGCATGCACGAACACTATTAAGTGGGCGTGGTTAAGATCGCTAGCCGTGCATGATCGTTCTTTTGAGGCTGAAACGCGACATAAGACGAACTAGACTTAGTTCTACGGCTGTCTGGCAGGTTATTTTTCGATCGTACCTCGATTATTTGAAGTGCAGTCCTCATAAACCAGCCATTTTTGTTACGATTGAGTTACGGTTGCTGTCAACAGTACCGTGAAGTATTGGCCCGAATAAGCCGGCCGCCCTCAATTAGTAACCGTACTTGAGCAAGGCTGAAATCTATAGTAGCTGCGGCTACTATTCAAACAATGAAGATGGCGTAGGTAGTTTACCTGGACGCTCTTTTGCGTCTAACTGCGACAGTGATACTTCGAATATCAGCCCACCCCCCCAGTCTAGATCCAATGTAATGGGTACCGCCCATGGGCCCTTTTTCGCGAAGGTATGGTAATATATTTTAAGTTATCGAAACCTCACTTACTGTCCCAACAGCTGCTCTGACAACAGAAAGAGGTCGCCAAATATTTATAGAAACAGTGAACTTTCTTACAAACAAAAGCAGAAAGGAAAGGAAAGATAAGCTATAAACTAATTAATTGCCTTTGCTATTGGTCTTTGTGACAAAATGCTTCTTTCCTCTATTCAAGCTAAGTCAGGAAGACAAATCAAGCAAGTGGAGAATGCTTTCACAAACTTCATGATAACATTCCAAAAGAAGTATATAAGCATTTGTCTGATAATTGTTTGTATAGCACTATCCTTCTTGTACTGTTATACATTGTAGCTCACAATTTTCTTTGCAGTCAATAGAGTGTTTGTATGGTGGACCCAAATTCCACAGCAGGACTAAAATTCCATAAAAATTTTGGTCTGGGAGGACCACTTTTTTGTGGAATATTGGTCTCCTGGACCAAATTTTTCAGGATTGAAATGCCCCTGACACTTACTATCAGGAGTAGCTACACTCGCATATATAGGTAAACAGGGATTAATACAGAGGGAGGGGGGGTAAAATTAATATACAGTAACTTTTCATTTGTGAATGTGGTCTCAGAAGCCACCAGAAACAGTCTCAGAGGTCATAAATTTCAAAATTTTCCTGGGGGAGGATGCCCCCTGACCCCCTAGTTTACCTATGCTACTGCACACTAGAATTTTCCCCACTCAGCAAAAAACTTCTGGATTAATCCCTGGGTAAAGATAGTCAATGTTGCATGCGTGTTAACACAAAAGGCTACATGCATAATTTGTGAAGTCATACTCTATGAAGCCTGTACATGTAGTAGTTTTGGTGTAGATTGTGCACTGAGCCAGTGTAGCCGATCCCATCTAAGGTACTCAGTACAACACGGCCTAGAATATGCTCAGTTTCAGTCAATCACTGGTATGATCACGATACTCGCATACACATACTGTGAATGATAGCCATGGCTACTATTACATGTAATTTCAGCCTTGCTTAAGTGTGGCTACTAATCGAGGGTGACTTTTATTAATTTTGAGTGGATATCACATGTGGGATATCACATGTGGGATATCACATGGTGCCATTGACAAAAACAGTAATGCAAAAGGCTGGTTTATGAGTGCTGTACTTCAAGTAATCGAGATAATTATGATCGAAAAGTAGCTGCCACGCTATCGTAGAACTAAGCCTGGCTCGTTTTCTGCCACGTTTCTACCCCAAAAGAACAATTGTGCACAGCTTACAGTTGTAGCCACGTCCACTTACACATGTAATAGTGACTGTGCATGCGTGTGGCTACTATTGGGGGTGTGGCTTCTCAATTCAGTACTTCACTATAACAACAATTGCTGTGAGCAAGGCTTGCCCTTCAATGATTTGCACTACCCTAGTATAGATGGACTGGACCTGTCTTGTGCACATCATTATATTAAGATTTTAGTTGTCCAACCATCCGTCCGTCCGTTACGGGAGGTCAGCGGAAAGGATTTGACCCTTAGAAACAAGATGCCGTATCTCTGGCCATTGAGCAACAGAAGCTAGAACTGGGCAATCTCTGTGACCGCCAGCCGTGGCACTAGCTACAGGCACGAACACTAGCTTCTTGGGAGGACTGTACAAAAACCACACAACAATGGACACTTAAATGTAGTGGGCTGCAGTTAGCTAAGCAGCTTGATTCATGAGAAGATACTGTCCGAGTCATCGTCACGGAGGTATTAGATTCTGCTTTTGGCTTCTTGCCTTCACAGGTCTTGCGAGAGAGAGGGTGAGCAAACTAATGCACCTATCAATGCAAAGCCCCACTCCCCCCCCCCCCCCCCCAACACGGGGAAGGGTGGGGATTTGTCACAGAGGGGTTGCAAAAGACACACCCCCGGGAATGAAATTTTGGACAATCCCCCACTAACCCCCACTATTCCCCTGGTGTGTACCCTGGGAGAGCTGCAAATAATGTGAAACTTCCTTTATAAGTAGTATATAGAGCATGTATTGTCGGATATGGGGAGTATGCAAATGCCCCACACCTGGGGCAGGACTCAGAGATCGAAAGGCACTCTAATCCCCTCTTATTGCCCGGGAGGGGGGTAGTGGGGCTTTCCATTGATAGGTGCATAACGAGTTTCTTGGCCTACTGATTACTTAGGTCATGTGCCCCAAACAGGATGAAATTAATGCGCATGCACCACAAGTTAGGGCTACATAACTGCAATATCAGGCAGTGCTGTTTACATAATCAGTACCCTTTACTCTCTCCTTTGAGCTCTCCATGTGTGCAATGTTTACCCTTTCACAGCCCCTGCTTGTACTATATACACTGATTAACAACTCTAACAACCAAGCACTATTCATAACATACTAAATCAATCAGAGATAGTAGTGTTGTTAGGCCTAAAAATAACATGGGAAAAACAAAGAATAACAACCAGGGCAACAGGGTATGGTAAATACCTCAAACAACACATTGACATCACAGCTGAATCAAGCTTATTGATAGTGGCAATGAAGTTTATTCTGCTCCTTTCTCTACTCAGCTTACAATGCTATTTGAGATCAGGAAAATGCGAGTCAATTATAATCATTGTATTGCCTCAGAGTGACACTGATGTGTCAGCAAGCTGGGAGAAAGGGGAAGAGATTCTACCTGGTGCCCTCACAGCAATTGAAGAAGCAAGAAACAGCTCTCTTTCATTCAACTTGACACTAATTGTGGCGACCAGTGGTCCGGTAACTAGATATGATCTCCCTTATTCAGGAAACGTGTTGGAAGTCATTGCTAATCTCACCTGGCAGAAGAGAGTTTCAGACATCATAGGCATTGCCGGAATTTTGCATCCCAATGTCCTAGCTGTTTTCAATAGATTTCAGCTACCTATAGCTTCTCTTGTCCATTTCTACAAAGCCCCACACAATTCTAATGTACACTATCTGACAGCATCTACATCAACACTCACTGACTCAATCCTTGCATTTTTGAAAGAAATACATTCAAAGAAAATTGAAATAATCACCGAAATGCAGGAAACATACTATTTGGTGGTTTCACATATGCTAAGAACGAAAGCAAACATATCATCAAACATTCAAATTGTCAATAAACATTGTAAGTCATTTTCAGATGCTGCTAACAGAGTGTTTGCATCTAATGCACATGTGATCCTACTGAGTGTTGGTCCCTCTACTGCTGTACCAATGTTGTGTGAGGCCTACAAAAGAGGACTGACCTGGCCAAAGTATGCTTGGATTTTACACAGTTATAGGTTAATTGATTTGCTACGAACTTTAGAGTCAAACTCAGGATGTAATTTACAGGAGATCTTGGAAGGAATTTTTAACTTTCAGCTAACTAAGGAAGGAAGTAATTACAATAAATCTAAAGCTACGCATGTCAACATGTACAATAATGGACTTAGTCCCTATGCAGATCTTCTCTATGATTCAGTCAAGGCACTCATTTCATCAGTAGAAAATAGGTTATTTGAAGTGTCTGCACCATTTCATTTCAATCATGACAGCTCCAAGGTTTACATTTATCGTAACATGAATGGCATGGCAAATCTTCTGTACATTTATGATAGCACATCACGTGCTTTGACAAATGTAAGCGAAATCATATTTACTGACTATGACCTTCCTATTGTGAATAAAGTGGTGATCCCTCCTTACCTATTTCCACTGCCTACCTTGTGCTTTCTTTTCAACACCACACTACTGATCCTTTATGTTGTTTTCCGCAATGAACCAAACATTAAATCCACCAGTGTCTCACTCAGCATGCTAATATTCACTGGATGCTACATTCTTATTGGCTTCAATGTTAGCTTTGTACCTTATGATCTATACAGGTTTGACCTTTGTATGCTACTTGTCTGGCTAAGTGGTGTTGGATTGTCCGTACCACTAATTCTGGCTACCCTTCTAGTGAAAATGCTAAGAGTATATCACATTTTCACAACCTTCAAAATGCTTAAACAAAGTACAAAGTGCAAAGACTATGCCCTCCTTGTCTATACTATACTTATCCTATCTCCCCACATTACTTTCCTGATATTACGGACAGCAATTAATCCAAGTCATAAGATTGACAATTTCATTGAGCGTCCAGGATTCGTAGAGCTAGAAAAGAGCTGCGAAAGTGACTACTCACACATTTGGTATGCACTTACATTTTCTTACCTTTTCTTGCTTTCAGCAGCTGTTATTATTGTTGCTATCAAATCAAGAAAAATTCGACATACTCATTTTAAGGACACTAAAAAAGTAAATTTACTAATCTCTCTCCTTTCTATCACTGGTCCTTGTATTTTCATATATTGGTATGCCTTTTACTACATTAGCTTTTCTTCTTCTGTTATCATCCTTTATGTTGGGCACATATTAATGGCCTTCCTTTGTCAAACTATACTGTTTGTACCCAAACTCTGGCCTTTTGTACAAAAGAAAATCATCAAAATTTTTAATGGCCAAGACTCTTCAGAAAGGCTGTAATCCAGTGATTTAATTTAATTATCCGCTATAATAATACTACATCAAGACACTTTAATTTTGATACTCACAATTTTGATGTGTTATTCATGATATGTGATCCTCCACAAGAAAACCAAGCACAATGTGCTGGATATCAATCTGAGATGCAGGCCAAAATAGTCGCCTAAGGTGATAATTACTGACCTTCACTTTTTGACATAGATCGATAGAGGAATCATTCGACTACACAAGAATCTACTTTGTAGCTTCTAGAACACTATACTTACTGAGTTATGGTTGGAAGTAAGGCTGGGCGGTATACCGGTATTTTTAGTTATTCATTACTATCAGTGGACGTTATTTAGTCATCATAGCATTATTGAATTAGTCATAACCACAGTACAGTAGTAAAGTGCTAGCTCAGCGGTGTGGTGGGTGAAGTGTTTGTGAGTAACCTATCTTGTACACAAACCACTGCAGTAGTAGGTCAAGCTTGGCTTCCCATGTTAGCAACATTTCCAGTTGCTAGTCTCACTGTACATATATGTGGGTTCTCTAAAGGGCTGACTGAGTATGCTATAGAATAACTAGGCTTACTGACCAATTAATTAGTCATATCGTGACTAAAGATGGCATTAGTTAGTCAACCAACTCTAGTCAGATATCGCCCAGCCTTAGTTGGAAGAAGTCAGCCATGAAGTTACATTGAGTGTCCACGATATGGAGCTGTTGTGGTTAGATAAGCATGGCAGCTGCACACAAAAAAATCGCCAGCCAATTTTTTCATTAATTTTGTGTATCAATTCATGAGCCTTAGAAATCTTCTTGTCCTTTTCCATGAAACATCGGCTGCTGCTCTCATTGTACGTAGCAATATTTCATTGCGTATTCTGGACAACTTTAGTACGGGAAATCCGGGTGTATTTTTTTGCATATATCTCCATGACTACACCAGCTAGAGACTTCAAATTTGCAGGAGTAGCAGTTCAAAGGTTGTAGTTGATTCGGAGCGAGCCTGAGCGAGCCCCAAATACACAAGAAACTGGAAGCAGTGTATAAATATCAATATATTAAGACTATAATTGTGTGTCTGTCCGTCTGTTACGGGAGGTCAGTGGAAACGATTTGACTCCTAGAAACAAGATGCTTTATCTCTGGCCATTGAGCAACAGATGCTAGAATTGGGCAATCTCTGTGACCACCAGCCGTGGCACTAACTACAGGCACGAACACTAGCTTCTTGGGCAGACTGTACAAAAACCATGCAACAATGGACACTTGCATGTAGTTGGCTGCAGTTAGCTTTCACAAGAAGATATTGTCCGGGTCATCGTCACGGAGGTAGTAGATTCTGCTTTTGGCTTCTTGCCTTCATAGGCCTTGCGAGAGAGAGGGTGAGCAAACTAACGAATTTCTTGGCCTGTTGATTACTTAGGTCACGTGCCTCAAACAGGATGAAATTAATGCACATGCACTACAAATTATGCAATACAACTGCAATATCAGGTGCCATGCTGTTTACATAATCAGTGCCCTTTACTCTCTCCTTTGAGCTCTTCATGTGTGCAAGGTCTGCCCTTTCACAGTCCTGTTTAGGCTTTGCTGATAGATTTACGTATGACCTATGCTACCCGTTTCCAATTAACCCTAACCACAACTAAGCCAATCCTATTGTTTGACCCCGAACCCTGAACCCTACCCTCTGCCTAACCCCTACCTATTACTATTGTCCATACATAAATCTATCAGCAAGTGCTGTTTACAACACCTTATAGCATGCATGTGTGCAGGTATGCAGCTATGTGATGCAGAATCGGATGTAGCAGGAAGTGAGCGAAGCGAACCCCCCTGCTCGTATATATTTATTTATACATTTATTTGTGCGTGATCTTGCATGGCAACAACCTAATGTGCACGTTCAAACACCACGTGTGCTTGTTAGAACCTGATTGGTAAAGTCGTCAACATCTCAGTCTGAGGTAGCTAGCTTAGCTATAGTTGACTACTGTGTACTATAGCATGGCTCAAAGATAGTAAAAACTATATCATGGAACTCTGTAGGTGTGCAATTGGGCAACATTTGACCAGAATCACTGGTTCATCACAAGTTGGGTCCATGGCAGTGGCAGTCAGTCAGCATTCTGTCATGTGCCATCACTGTTCTAAGTAGGAGATAGCTATGTGAAACTGTGAAGGATGTAAAGAATCATGCCATGGCCAGTGAGTGTTACAACCCAGCTTCTTCTGTCTTGGTTGTTTCTTTGAAGTGTGTGCTTCATGTTGCTGTGAGGCTGACCTCAAATGATAGCTGTAGGGCAGTGTAGTGGGGCTGGAACACAAGACTAAAAATTAATCTGTAGTGTACTTTGAACATCATGGACAATATTAAACTCTGCTGCACAACTGGATGCCACGAGCAAAGGCTCACCCCGCCTGATGATATCATCTTCCTAGTAATAGTGGCCTTAACTCAAAATCGGTTGTCAGCTCATTATGTTTGGTTTTGTCATGTAAGGTCACATATTATACATCTCCAGTATAGTAGCAATTTATTGTTTTTGTGGGTATGACGTCATTCATGAGGTAATTCATATTCAAATTTTCCTAGTTCATGGCTTCTCCGGCCTGAAGGGTGTTAGGATACAAAACTCAGTGGAAGTATAATAGTAGACAGTACTTCAAGGTCCACAGTAAATACGTTAGAATTTTCCCTTTACATTCGTTGGTGAGATAAACACCACGTATTCTATTATAGCCATATGTAAGCATGGTATACTGGTGGGAAATGTCCTATGACTCCTGTGTGGCTCAATGTGTGAGCTAATGCACACACTTATGTGAGAGCGATTAGCAATCTTCACCATTTATGCGGTCATACTAGTGATCTGCTGGTCACGTTTTTCATATACACAATTTTATCGCCACAGTGGAACTTCTGAGCTAAGGATATCACAGGAAGTGTCAGCAACACGGGTACCTCCATGTTACGGCCACTTCAATAATGAAAGGACTACTTGTAACTGTACAGAGCATGGACTATGTCATTAGCCTCATCCCTAGGCCCCTCCAAGTTTTTATTTTACATGCTAAAGAACAGGAGGCTTGTTGTTTCAGAGCATAACATACTACGGTACGGCTACGGTTAACAGTTTCATGAATAATCAATTAGCATCAACAGAACACTCTGTATCTCATAAACAGGGTTAGCTATAAACTTCTAGTCTGTTCCAGCCATCTTCTTACTTGTGACTGTTTCTCCTAGTTGAGCTAATGCTTACTCGAACGGCACCTACTGGTCTTGGTCCTTGCTTCAAAATGTTTTCACGTCAGTTTTTGCCTAGAGAGTGGCAGTCAAGCTGTGAGCTTCACTTCCAGCAGCAAGCTTTCAAAACATTTTTGCTTCAAAACCACTCCTCTTTTGATCGAGAGTCGACGAAGTATCAGCGTGAGTGGCTCTTGGCCATACCGTTGCACACAAAGTCGGCCATAGCTCGGGCATCAAACATGCCAAATGAAAAGTTGAAACGTGTAGCCCTGCCCCTATCATTGTAGAATTAGAGCAGACCTTATATATGGCCTAGTTGACTACGTGAAAACTGACGTGAAAATTTTAAGCGCCTTATGGCCCAATGTTTTGTATAGAGATAAATGTTCATGCGTGGTGCAAAATTAAACTGTGTACTGTAACCTTAAGGTGACTATTTTTTGCGGGTACTAATGTTTGATATTTTTGCTGATTGGCCCAAAAACACAAAATATTGTACTTGCAAATATATGCACTATAGAATAATATTATTAGAATTTGTTGACCCTGTACCATTTCCACCTACAAATCGCAAAATTTAGTATTTGCAAAACGTGTTTTAAACCAAAATTGCAGACAAGTGTACCAGCAAGTAATTGTCACCTGAAGGTAGAAAAACTGGGAGTGGCCCAGTTGTACATTATGGCCACTTGTAAGCTAATCACAGCTACCTTAGGTGACAGTTATCGCAGTACATGTACACTGATTCTTTTGTGATTTTGGTTTAAAGCACACTTTACGTATATTACTTTTGTGATCTATATGCAGATATGGTAAAGGGTCAACAAATTTTGGTATTACGTGTAGTAGCCTCGAACCCAGGCTCTCTTTCGTGGGGGGGGGGGGGGGGGAAAGGAGAGCCTGGTACACACTGTACATGCGTCAATATTTCCGTAAATTTTTCCGTAAAACTGTCAGGTTACTACCAGCGAACACGTGGCTTGGGCACGTATACGGCAGTGTCGGGTGAAAATATGGAGAAAAAATAAAACCCCATGAAGAAGCGGCTAACCGCTGGTTTTCGAAAGACTAAGACGTCCCTATGAAACAGAGACGGCTAGAAAATAATCATCTAGTACCTCGAAAAGGCTACTGGACTCATGTAGACCTACCGAATCACCGATAGCTAGGTCTCGTTCTTATCTCTCGCTTCCAACTGGCTCTGGAGCCTTGCCACTTGAGACAGAAGTAGTCGATGCCGAGTGTTTTCGTGATGGCAGATACCAGTAAGCGTGGCAAATAGCGGTAGAGTTGAAATAAACCGTAGTGTCACGGATAGTTTACGTTCAGTACATGGAGTAGTATACGTGATATTGAATCCGAATTCCCAGGATTTCTGGGAATTTTGGCGCATGCGCAGACAGTGTGCACCAGGCTCTCCTTTCAAGAGAGCCTGGGTTTGAGGCTATACATGTAGCTAACGTTTGCAAATACAAAATTTTGTACTTTCGGCCAATCCACAGAAATATCTATCATTACTACCCACAGCAAATCATCACCTCAAAGTACATGCATACACTACTGTTTGTTTGTACTGCCATTATGTCCAGTCAAAGCAAAATTCGTACTGTCAAGTATAACATTGCTGATGTTAATTCAAACCCTAGACTATCACTAGAAATCCTTCATCTCCCACTAAGCTTATGAGATAGAGTTCTGCCAACACAAGCAAAATGTTGCACACAACCATACATTACACAATACGTGTTATTCATGTGACTGAGTACGTGTGATTAAATAACAGGGTTAGAGAGCCCAAAGTAGACGCTTGCGAGTACTGCATCAAATCTTAGAGCCAGGTGGTCCAAGAACGTTTCACTGTGAGTTTCTTATGATACTATTACAACTATAGCAGTATCCCATTTACATGTAGCATTTTTTCCTGTAAAACTGGACTCCCGATTCGTGGTATACATGTACACTTCTGTACCCGTTAGTCACTGCTGTTGAGCTACTAGGGTTTTGCACTATAGTGCTTCATTTTGGAGATGAATGATGGATGAGACAGCTACTGTTTTCTACCTATGATTATCGTGATAACTGTGGAATAGTCATGACGATAACCGTGATGATATTTTCTATTATTGCCCAACACTAGATTAGGCTGTGACAATAGAAGATCGCAGCGTTCGCTCTTGTGCAGCTAGCTATCTGAAAACTGGCTGAAGAACAATACTAGCTATGTTTAGCATGGTCAACTCTCATTTGAGCAATCAATAATACTGTTGTCTGTATTGAGTGCATGCACTTATTAAACGTTACTTAACAACAGGAAGGAAGTATGCGCTTATTAAAAAGTATGCACTCAATAAGCATGTGTGCATATTAACCAGACTTTATGGTATTACATAACTAAGTAGATCCGTGCTACTTACATGCATAGTGACCCACTACTATTAATCACCATGTACGTTGAGCTATAGGAAATTGACGATTTTCATTTACTTTGGCACAAAAAATTTCGTTCGTGTTTTGAGAGTCAGATATTCAGCCATCCTGTGTATCTATCTGTGCATTGTACACTATATGTTTCTAGATTTTAAAATGTGTGCGATTTCATGGCTTAAAATACTTCCATCCAATGTTTGTTGGCCTAGGTATGTGGTGGAGGGCTGCTTTTGCTTTAAAAGATCTTGTGCCATGTAAACTACTTTGAAGTGACTGACTTTTTATTTTGTTCTATATGTATGTAAGTGCACGTGCTAAAGAGGTGTGGCAGTCTATGAATATCGAATCTTGACCTGCCTTTTGTTGACACAAAGATTGAGCCTGTGATTGTCTTTTCCATGTTTTCGACATTTAAAGTGAGACTTAGTGGTCCAAATCTTTTATTGGCTCCATAATGGCTGTAGTAAGATATGCCATAAACTCATTGGTTGACTCTTGGTGGGACAGCCTACAGATCTATATAAGAAGCTTGTGCTTCACAATAGGACTTAAACAAATAGATTTTATGAGTAATATATTTTTTTAAGTTACCGAAACCCTCACTTACTGTCCCAACGGCTGCTGTGACAACAGAAAGAAATATTTTATAGAAACAGTGAACTCTCTTACAAACAGAAACGGAAAGATAGGCTACAAACTTATTAATTGCCTTTGCCATTGCTCTTTGTGATGGAAATGTTTCCTTTCCCCTATTCAAGCTAAGTCAGGAAGACAAATCAAGCAAGTGGAGAATGCTTTCACAAACTTCATGAGAATTAACATTCCTAAAGAAGTAGGTATATTGGTCTCCCCTGGACCAAATTTTTCAGGACTGAAATTCCCCTGACATTTACTATTATCAGGAGTAGCTACATCCGCACATAAAATTGATACAGGTATAAACAGGGATTAATACAGGGGGGCACCCCGGGATTCCCCCCCCCCCTAAAAATTGCTAAGTCTTATACTAATACCTATTGTAGAGTGTGATAAAATTAATATACAGTAATTTTTTATTTGTGAATGCACAATAGAATTTCCCCCTTCTGCAAAAAATCCTGTATTAATCCCTGGGTAAAGATAGTCAATGTTGCATGCGTGCAAAAGGCTACATGTACAGGGTTCCTGAAGCTCACAGAATCTTGTAGCCATTTCTCAAAGATATTGCTGACCACTGCTGACATTAAAGGCAGATTGTATAGGAAATAATGGGAAATATTGGCTACTCAGTCCAGGGACTAATAGCCAAAGTGAAGGATACAGTAACAAATGGCTAATTTGGCTAGTGTAGGGAACCCCTGCATGTATACTAGTGTGACGTAATCATCGAGGGGGCAAGCCTTCGCTCATAGTAGCTTTGTAAAGAAGTGTACTACTTAAGTCTGCTTCTCCTACCTTTCAAAAAGCTGCTCTCCCTGCTATAACTCACTGGCTGTTCGTGCTGCCGTTCAGTTCTAGATTTCTCCTGCTTTGGTGAGCTACAATTAGAGTTAACATGCTATATATATATATATATATATATGTTGACGATCTTTACCGAATTGTGATATGCACACGTGCATACTGCATGATGAGCATGTGGATGATGTACATGTATTGATACATACATGTACATACATACATACATACATAGGTACAGCGATTTCCTCGTATGAGTGATTAGTGTGGTGCTTGCTCCAATTATACAATGTATATAATTTGTGAAGTCATACTCTATGAAGCCTGTACATGTAGTAGTTTTGGTGTAGACTGTGCACTGAGCCAGCGCAGCTGATCATATCAGAGGCACTCAGTACAACACAGCCTAGGATATGCTCAGTTTCAGTCAATCACTGGTATGATCACGATGCTTGCATATGCATACTGTGATGGTAGCCATGGCTACTATTAATTTCAGCCTTGCTCAAGTACGGCTACTAATCGAGGGTGGCTTTTATTAATTTTGAGTGGATATCACATGTGGGATATCACATGGTGCCATTGACAAAAACAGTAATGCAAAAGGCTGGTTTATGAGTGCTGTACTTCAAGTAATCGAGATAATTATGATCGAAAAATAAACTGCCATGCTATCGTAGAACTAAGCCTGGGTTGTTTTCTGCCACATTTCTGCCCCGAAAGAACAATTGTGCACAGCTTACGGTCGTAGCCACATCCACTTAATAGCAACTGTGCATGCATGTGGCTACTATTGGGGGTGTGGCTTCTCAATACAGTATTTCACTATAACAACAATTGCTGTGAGCAAGGCTTGCCCCTCAACGATTTGCACCACCCCAGTATAGATGGACTGGACCTGTACTGTGCACGTACATGTACATGTGTATACACTAGTCGACAACTCTAACATCCAAGCACTATTCAGTTACTGAGTTTTGAGAATGTCTGGTTGGTATATCACGATACAACTAAACTAAGCACTATTCATAACATACTACATGTATATCCATCAAAGATAGTAGCGTAGTTAGGCCTAAAAATAACATAGGAAAGCATAACAGTAACAACCAGGGCAATACGATATGGTAAAGACCTCAAACAACACACTGACATCACAGCTGAATCAAACTTATTCTATGGTATTGACAGTGGCAATGAAGTTTATTCTGCTCCTTTCTCTACTCAACTTACAATGCTATTTGAGATCAGGAAAATGTGAGTCAATCGTAATCATTGTATTGCCTCAAAGTGACACTAAAGTGTCAGCAAGCTGGGAGAGAGGGGATGACATTCTACCTGGTGCTCTCGCAGCAATTGAAGAAGCAAGAAACGGTTCTCTTTCATTCAACTTGACACTAGTTGTGGCCACCAGTGGTCCGGTAACTAGATATGATCTCCCTTATTCAGGAAACGTGCTGGAAGTCATTGCTAATCTCACCTGGCAGAAGAGAGTTTCAGACATCATAGGCATTGCTGGAATTTTGCATCCCAATGTCCTAGCAGTTTTCAATAGATTTCAGCTACCTATAGCTTCTTTTGTTCATTTCAACAAAGCCCCACACAATTCTAATGTACACTATCTGACAGCATCTACATCCAACACTCACTGACTCAATCCTTGCATTTTTGAAAGAAACACATTCAAAGAAAATTGAAATAATCACTGAAATGCAGGAAACATACTATTTGGTAGTTTCACAAGCGCTAAGAACCAAAGCAAACGTATCATCCAACATTCAAATTGTCAATAAACATCGTAAGTCATTTTCAGATGCTGCTAACAGAGTGTTTGCATCTAATGCACATGTGATCCTACTGAGTGTTGGTCCCTCTACTGCTGTACCAATGTTGTGTGAGGCCTACAAAAGAGGACTGACGTGGCCAAAGTATGCTTGGATTTTACACAGTTATAGGTTAATTGATTTGCTACGAACTTTAGAGTCAAACTCAGGATGTAATTTACAGGAGATCTTGGAAGGAATTTTTAACTTTCAGCTAATTAAGGAAGGAAGTAATTACAATAAATCTAAAGCTACGCATGTCAACATGTACAATAATGGACTTAGTCCCTATGCAGATCTTCTCTATGATTCAGTCAAGGCACTCATTTCATCAGTAGATAATAGGTTATTTGAAGTGTCCGCACCATTTCATTTCAATCGTGACAGCTCCAAGGTTTACATTTATCAGAAAATGAATGGCATGGCAAATCTTGTGTGCATTTATGATAGCACATCACATGCATTGACATATGTAAGCGAAATCACATTTACTGACTATGACCTTCCTATTGTGAATAAAGTGCTGATCCCTCCTTACCTACTTCCACTGCCTATCTTGTGCTTTCTTTTCAACACCACACTATTGATCCTTTATGTTGTTTTCCGCAATGAACCAAACATTAAATCCACCAGTGTCTCACTCAGCATGCTAATATTCACTGGATGCTACCTTCTTGTTGGCTTCAATGTTAGCCTTGTACTATATGATCTATACAGGCTTGACCTTTGTATGCTACATGTCTGGTTAAGCGGTGTTGGATTGTCCGTACCACTAATTCTGGCTACCCTTCTAGTGAAAATGCTAAGAGTATATCACATTTTCACAACATTCAAAGTGCTTAAACAAAGTACAAAGTGCAAAGACTATGCCCTCCTTGTCTATACTATACTTATCCTATCTCCCAACATTATTTTCCTGATATTACGGACAGCAATTAATCCAAGTCATAGAATTGACAATTTCATTGAGCGTCCAGGATTCATAGAGCTAGAAAAGAGCTGTGAAAGTGACTACTCACACATTTGGTATGCACTCACATTTTCTTACCTTTGCTTGCTTTCAGCAGCTGTTATTATTGTTGCCATCAAATCAAGAAAAATTCGACACACTCATTATAAGGATACGAAAAAAGTAAATTTACTAATCTCTCTCCTTTTTATCATTGGTCCTTGTATTTTCATATATTGGTATGCCTTTTACTACATTAGCTTTTCTTCTTCTGTTATCATCCCTTATGTCGGGAACATAATAACAACCTTACTTTGTCAAACTATACTGTTTGTACCCAAACTCTGGCCTTTTGTACAAAAGAAAATCATCAAATGGCCAAGACTCTTCAGAAAGGCTGTAATCCATTGATTGAATTTAATTATCTGCTATAATAATACTATATCAAGACACTTTAATTTTGATACTCACAATTTTGATGTGTTATTCATGATATGTGATCCTCCACAAGAAAACCAAGCACAATGTGCTGGATATCAATCTGAGATGCAGGCCAAAATAGTCGCCTAAGGTGATAATTACTGACCTTTACTTTTTGACATAGATCGATAGAGGAATCATTCGACTACACAAGAATCTACTTTGTAGCTTCTAGAACACTATACTTACTGAGTTATGGTTGGAAGTAAGGCTGAGTGGTATACCAGTATTTTTAGTTATTCATTACTATCAGTGGACATTATTTAGTCATCATAGCATTATTGAATTAGTCATAACCACAGTACGGTAGTAAAGTGCTAGCTCAGCGGTGTGGTGGGTGAAGTGTTTGTGAGTAACCTATCTTGTACACAAACCACTGCAGTTGTAGGTCAAGCTTGGCTTCCCATGTTAGCAACATTTCCAGTTGCTAGTCTCACTGTACATATATGTGGGTTCTCTAAAGGGCTGACTGAGTATGCTATAGAATAACCACAGTTTGCTAGGCTTGCTGACCAATTAATTAGTCATATCGTGACTAAAGATGGCATTAGTTGGTCAACTAACTCTAATCAGATATCGCCCAGCCTTAGTTGGAAGAAGTCAGCCATGAAGTTACATTGAGCGTCCACGATATGGACCTGTTGTGGTTAGATAAGCATGGCAGCTGCACACAAAAAAATTGCCAGCCACTTTTTTCATCAATTTTGTGTACCAATTCATGAGCCTTAGAAAGTCTTCTTGTCCTTTTCTATGAAACATCGGCTGCTGCTCTCGTTGTACATTGCAATGTTTCATTGCGTATTCTGGAAAACTTTAGTACGGGCAATCCGGGTGTACTTTTTTGCATATATCTCCGTGACTACACCGGCTAGAGACTTCAAATTTGCAGGAGTAGCAGTTCAAAGGTTGTAGTTGATTCGGAGCGAGCCTGAGCGAGCCCCAAATACATGAGAAACTGGAAGCAGTGTATAAATATCAATATATTAAGACTATAGTTGTGTGTCAGTCTGTCTGTTACGGGAGGTCAGTGGAAACGATTTGACTCCTAGAAACAAGATGCTGTATCTCTGGCCATTGAGCAACAGATGCTAGAATTGGGCAATCTCTGTGACCGCCAACCGTGGCACTAGCTACAGGCACGAACACTAGCTTCTTGGGCGGACTGTACAAAAACCACGCGACAATGGACACTTGCATGTAGTGGGCTGCAGTTAGCTTTCATGAGAAGATATTGTCCGGGTCATCGTCACGGAGGTAGTAGATTCTGCTTTTGGCTTCTTGCCTTCACAGGCCTTGCGAGAGAGAGGGTGAACAAACTAACGAATTTCTTGGCCTGTTGATTACTTAGGTCACGTGCCTCAAACAGGATGAAATTAATGCACATGCACTACAAATTATGCATTACAACTGCAATATCAGGCCCGTGCCGTTTACATAATCAGTGCCCTTTACTCTCTCCTTTGAGCTCTTCATGTGTGCAAGGTCTGCCCTTTCACAGTCCTGTTTACAACACCTTATAGCATGCATGTGTGCAGGTATGCAGCTATGTGATGTCGAATCGGATGTAGCAGGAAGTGAGCGAAGCGAGCCCCCCTGCTTGTATATTTATTTATACATTTATTTGTGTGTGATCTTGCATGGCAACAATCTAATGTGCACGCTCAAACACCACGTGTGCTTGTTAGAACCTGATTGGTAAATGTCATCAACATCTCAGTCTGAGGTAGCTAGCTTAGCTATAGTTGACTACTGTGTACTATAGCGTGGCTCAAAGATAGTTAAAAACTATTTCATGGAACTCTGTAGGTGTGCAATTGGGCAACATTTGACCAGAGTCACTGGTTCATCACAAGTTGGGTCCATGGCAGTGGCAGTCAGTCAGCATTTTCTGTAGATCTGTCATGTGCCATCACTGTTCTAAGTAGGAGATAGCTATGTGAAACTGTGAAGGATGTAAAGAATCATGCCATGGCCAGTGAGTGTTACAACCCAGCTTCTTCTGTCTTGGTTGTTTCTTTGAAGTGTGTGCTTCATGTTGTTGTGAGGCTGACCTCAAATGATAGCTGTAGGGCAGTGTAGTGGCGCTGGAACACAAGACTAAAAATATTAATCTGTAGTGTATTTTGAACATCTTGGACAATATTAAAACTCTGCTGCACAACTGGATGCCACGAGCAAAGGCTCACCCCGCCTGATGATATCATCTTCCTAGTAATAGTGGCCTTAACTCAAAATCGGTTGTCAGCTCATTATGTTTGGTTTTGTCATGTAAGGTCACATATTATACATCTCCAGTATACCATGGCTATAATAGAATACGTGGTTTTTTTCTCACCAACGAATGTAAAGGGAAAATTCTAACGTATTTACTGTGGACCTTGAAGTACTGTCTACCATCATACTTCCACTGAGTTTTGTATCCCAACACCCTTCAGGCCGGAGAAGCCATGAACTAGAAAACTCGAATATGAATTACCTCATGAATGACATCATACCCACAAAAACAGTGAATTGCTACTATACTGGTGGGAAATGTCCTATGACTCCTGTGTGGCTCAATGTGTGAGCTAATGCACACACCTGTGTGAGAGTGGTTAGCAATCTTCACCATTTATGCGGTCATACTAGTGACCTGCTGGTCACGTTTTTCATATACATGTACACAATTCTACTGCCACAGTAAGGATATCATAGGAAGTGTCAGCAACACGGGTACCTCCATGTTATGGCCACTTCAATAATGAAAGGACTACTTGTAACTATACAGAGCATGGACTATGTTATTAGCCTCATCCCTAGGCCCCTCCAAGTTTTTATTTTACATGCTAAAAAATGGGAGGCATGGCATTTCAAAGTACAACATACCTTAAGATGACTATTTTTTGCAGGTACTAATGTTTGATATTTTTGCTGATTGGCCCCAAAACACAAAATATTGTACTCGCAAATATATGCACTGCAGAATATTAGAATTTGTTGACCCTGTACCATTTCCGCGTACAAATCACAAAATTTAGTACTTGCAAAATGTGTTTTAAATCAAAATCGCAGGAAAATGTACCTGCAAATAATTATCACCTTAAGGTAGAAAAACTGGGAGTGGCCCAGTTGTACATTATGGCCTCTTGTAAGCTAATCATAGTGACAATTATTGCAGTACATGTACACTGATTCTTTTGTGATTTTGGTTTAAAGCACACTTTACGTATATTACTTTTGCGATCTATATGCGGATATGGTAAAGGGTCAACAAATTTTGGTATTACACGTATGGAAGTACAAAATTTTGTACTTTTGGTCAATCCACAGAAATATCTATCATTTGTACCCACAGCAAACCATCACCTCAAAGTACATGCATACACTACTGTTTGTTTGTACTGCCATTATGTCCAGTCAAAGCAAAATTTGTACTGTCAAGTATAACATTGTTGATGTTAATTCAAGCCCTAGACTATCACTAGAAACCCTTCATCTCCCACTAAGCTTATCAGGAGCGTAGCTTAGTTGTTTCCTAGTTGTCCGGAAACCCCCCCCCCCCCCCCCCCCCCCCCCCCCCCCCGGCAGCCAGATTCAGTATGATTATCATGAGCATGATACTTAGCTGCTAGACCACCCCCCTGGCAGCCAGATTCAATATACAGATACTAAAATCTCTTGAAACTTAGCCTAGATCTCCTCCTTTGTGTTTTTTTTCTTGTATCTCTATGCTAAAATCGTTGAGAAACCAGCAAATGCATGAAATATTGCCTTCTTAGATAGAAACAGCAACCGTTAATTAGAGGGCGTGGTCACAAAGTGGGCGTGGCCGCAAAAATTTGCACGCGCACTCCGCGCGAGATTATATAGAAACCCCTCTTGAAAATCCTGGCTACGCCCCTGCTTATGAGATAGAGTTCTGCCAATGCAAGTAAAATGTTGCACACAACCATACATTACACAATACGTGTTATTCATGTGACTGAGCACGTGAGATTAAATAACAGGGTTAGAGAGCCCAAAGTAGACGCTTGCGAGTAGTGCATCAAATCTTAGAGCCGAGAAAGTTTCACTGTGAGTTTCTTATGATACTATTACAACTATAGCAGTATCCCATTTAGTGTTTTTTTCCCCGTAAAACTGGATTTCTGATTCGTGTTATACATATACGCTTCTGTACTTGTTGGTCACTGCTATTGAGCTACTCGGCAGCTGCCATACATTCGTTTGCCTTTCAATGACTCCACGGAACGAAAAATGCTCCATGTGGCCCTGCACCGTCATATTAGCTACTACTGTTTGTTGTACGAGTTGACTTCTCTCTGGCTACCAACTGAACAAAAACTGATGTGTGCTTTTGTTAAGCATATCCGCATGTGGAGGTTGATGGTTAAAGAGTGTCTTCTTGTTTTGTAGTGATGGCACCTCAGTAGCTCTACTTGGCTCTGATTAGTTTGCATGCACTGTTGGGCTGATATACACAGCTTTGTTTTTTTATTGAACTCTGACCTGTAACCTTAATACCGAGCGGGAGTAGATTAGATAGGAGTGTTGAACTATTGTACAAACGCTGCAACAGCGTTCCGGTAGGATGACGTACACAAAATGGCAATCAGTCATGTAGCTGAGGTAGGTGTATTGTAAACACAGACTGGCCACAGCTACAGCAGATTCGTGCACCTTTGCAATAGAAAACTGCTAGGACTAAAACCATGGTTGTAGTTCATTTAATAAGCTACAAGCAACTGTGCAGGAACAGTTTACACAGCACGGACAAGGTGGTTTTTAAGGCAGCCTGTCTGTTGCAAAAGTGTCTGAATTTGCTGTACAGCTGCATAGAGTGCTGCACAGCAGGGGAATCTCTCAGTTTACACTACTACACTATTGGGCTGGACTTAACATGACCACTAGTCACTACTCACTAATATAATGCTGGTGTTTGTGACATCATCCTACCGGAACGCATTTACAGGCAGTTCAACACTCCTATCTAATCTATAGCCTCGTCCCCAGGCTCCTCCCAGCTTTTCAATGTTGCATGCTGAAACGCGAGAGGGCCTGGTATCTAATTGCACGTGACTAGCACGCGACTGTACAAAGTATGGGAAGGGTAGGTGGAAGGGTAGAAAATAGATCTACGTATTGCTGCTTTCTGAAGTCGCCGTTCACCGGCGAATGTTGACTGTGCTGAGTAAGAGTTTGACTGGAGCTTCAGGAGTGATGATCACCTTGTTTTGAAAAGGCTAGACTGTTGGGCGTTCTTGCACACGTAAGTCACGTGCAATTAGATACCAGGCTCCCCCGTTTTTCTGCGTGTAACATTGGAAAACTGGGAGGAGCCTGGGAACGAGGCTATCTAATCTACTCCTGTACTGAGTTACAGTGGCGTATGGTACAATTGCTAAGGTCGAAAATGTGCATGGAACGATGGCTACATAATTATGGCATTGGTCAATAATTGCATACTCAATGGTTTGCACTATGTGTGCAATCACAATCAGTAAACCTACTGAAATTTGAATGGAGAGTAGCCTCGTCCCCAGGCCCCTCCCTACACGGGAGAAGGGCCTGGTACACACCGACTGCGCATGCGCCCGTTTGTACCCAGAATCTGGGTACATCGTATATTCCCGTAAAATACTCAGTAAACTATCACTTTACAATTACGTCATCTTCTAAATCTACTCGCGTTTAGCCAACAAACACGCGAGGCGAGCGCAAAGACTTCGTTCGAGCGGTTGACAGGCAAGCGACATCGAAGACACTTACTCTGACGCTCGTTTGAACTAGAAGTCAAAATGTCACGCGGTAAGCTATATTATACGGACAATTTTACGGAAATTTTACTGATAATCTTGCACATGCGCAGTCGGTGTGTACCAGGCCCTTCTCCTGCGTAGGGAGGGGCCTGGGGACGAGGCTAAATGGAGAGCTACCTTCATGTGCATCTACCTACACTTTCTCTTTAATTTGCAGATATCTCGATAGATCATACCGCCTCTATCCATTGCTACTTAGATTGTTCATCAAATATAATATGATACTCTACCCCTATAACAGATGTTAATGATGACTTACAGAGTGTGTGGGGGGCTGTGGTGCACTTTCTGCAGCTGTGACAAGATGCTGACTGAGTAGGACGAGATTGTAGGACATCACAAGGGCCATCAGCACCTGTTTTAATAGTAACACAAAACCACAACTCTCATTAAATTATGTATGAACTTTAAAAGTAGAGTATGTTTTTTAGTTGCAGCTGCAAATAGTAATCATGCAAACTCACACTGGGCTTCTGGACAAACACCCGAATGCCGCAGTCTTCACCGCCACTCCAATTATCCCTTGCGGCACCATCTATGAGGAAGTCTAGCTCAGTGCTGTCAATGGCTTCTGCCTCAAAACGTCTCAAGAGTTCCAAAACTTTATGCAGAAGGTTTTGCGTGGTCGGGGAGAGGCCATTGTGTTCAATGGCCTGCCTCACGTTCTCCAGAATTATCTCTAGGTGACGGGCTCTCTCGTTGCCCGAGCTCACACTGAACGCAAAGGAGGACGATATGCACAACAGAAAGGACTTCACCACTGCATATTCTGACATACTCTTGCCCACCGACTGCCCAAAACTATGCCAAAAGCTCGGCAAAAGCCAACACGCGGCCAGTGTGCTTCTGAGACGCGCATGCGCTTTGTGGGCGTGACTAACTGAGCCGCGCGCGTGTTACGCCACTAAGTCTAAAAAACGGTAAGTCTAAAAACACCGGAAACGAAATTAAAAAAACATCGCGCATTTCCTGTGTACGAAGACGACTTTGGGCGCTGCTCGATCGATCAACTACATATGCATACGTGACTCATGCTAGCTGTAGAGATCGAGATTCGAGTGTCAAACACGTACTGTATTGTGGTAGACTATTTCATTTCTATACTGATCTACGGTGAAAGACACACAATGGAATGGCAAGTACGAGAAATCTAGAGTATAGACGTAATAGTTGTGTGTATGTCTATGTGTATGACTATAAGTCACGATTGATTCCCATGCAGTGTGTTGTTGTTCTCCAATACAATGCTTCGGACACTGAGTCAGTCATTGACTTGCATGATATTATAGCACATTAAATCCCAGCCATTGATAATGCTATCAAAGATTTAGCCTGCCATACCGACCTATGGTGTAAGCTTACAGGTCAAGTAGCTCGGAGTGACAGTACACAGTTAACTGTCACATTCGATAAGACCTCTGAAGCATGAAATATCAGAACACCCATCTCAGTATGCAGCAATGAAGCATGCATGTATAGGATATACACTATGCTACCAGCATATCCTGAACTTAATATCTATATAAACTTGATTATTCCTCACCCATGTATACATACATACATGTACACATATGTCGGTGCATTGTTTTAGAGTTGATGTCAGCTAGCCTCATCCCCAGGCCCTTTGTCAGCTGGGAATGGGCCTGGGGGCTAAACATCAGCATGAACCTTAAGTCTAAAAATTAGTTCATCACACATGTACACACATGCTAGCATTGTTTGGAGTTAATGTCATCCTGAACCTTATGTAATTCATGTACACACATAATAATTAGCATTATTTTAGAGTTAATATCACCCTGAACCTTAAGTCTAAAATAGTTTATCAACTATGTACACGCATGCCAGCACTGTTTTAGAGTTAACGTCAGCCTGAACCTGAAGTCTAAAACATTATAATTCGCCACCCTACATATTAGCATCATTTATAGTTAATGTCGGCCTGAACATTAGGTCCACAATAGTTCACCACCCATGTACACACATGCCAGCATAGGTTAATGTCAGCCTGAACCTTAAGTCTAAATTTGTTCATCACCCATGTAGCTACTCACATGCTAGCATTGTTTTAGTGTTAGCATCAGCATAAACCTTAGGTCTAAAATAATTCATCACCTACGTACACATGCAAAAATTGTTTTGGAGTTAACGTCAACCTGAACCTTAAGTTTAATTGTTCATCACCCATGTACACACATAATAGCAATAACCATTGTACTAATACTGTATCAATCATGCATGGATATCTATAATCAGTACATAATTGTTATGATATAGTTCACTAGTTTTAGTATTTTATTAGACATAGCATAATTATGCACATAGATTAAAGAATCAGTGATCATGATCAGCTGTCAAATTGTAATAAAATCTAGTGTGTAATTGTCTGTGTAATGTAATGTAGAACTGCATCATCATATTCAATGTTGTAAGCATTCATCAGTAGAAGGATCATCAGCTGTTTGCAGCAATCATGGATTGTCAGTAAAGAAACCATCACAATAATATTAGCCTTCCTCACCTCTGGGATCAAATCAGATGTAGCTGTACGTAAGTGTGTGGACACTGGCTTCAGTGGTGCTACATCTTCACTTACTGCAATCATATAATGAGTGATTTCTGAAGCCTGTACAAGTAAAAATAAGTGCATGTCACGCTTGGTGGAGAAAACCCAGCCTCACCAATGGAGGACATAATACTGTCAAAGGCCAACCACATTTTAACCCACTGTCCTTCACACACTTTCCCAGATGTGACTTTGACAGTCGTTTGGTGGCTATTCTCCAGTGCACCATTGGAACCTCTGATTCACAGAGACTTCGGTAGTACTACTGCATGTGACAATATT
The DNA here is from genome assembly GCA_964291365.2 of Stappiaceae bacterium. GTDB lineage: Bacteria > Pseudomonadota > Alphaproteobacteria > Rhizobiales > Stappiaceae > JBDWFY01. The sequence goes on along the minus strand of OZ220033.1, from coordinate 874,208 downwards.
GTAGATAATAAGGTTTCATACTGGTAAGTAAAGAATCACTGACTCAGAAGTAGCTTTCTCCTCTGCTCTGATGATAATGTCAGGAGTTAGTAGATCCTCTTTCTTATAACCTGCAATAAATTTTGTAATAATAACCATTAAGATTGTGCATGTGCAAGCATATGATAGATTTTTCCTTTTGTGTATCCAACTACTCTCTCATCATCATCACTATCACTGAAATCAGGGTCTATGTGCATAGCAAACTTGTATCCAATAGTACTACAAGTAAAAATTAATCACACACTTCTGAGTACAATTAGGGCAGCAATTGGTACTCTTACTTGTACGAGTATGGCTAGTAATAGCACAAGCGATAGCGAGGCCGTACATAAGAGTACTGTTATTGCCCTAATTGTATGAGGATTAGAGTGTGCAATTAATTGATAATTTTCCCTAGGCTACAGCAGGAGTACCAAATACTGACTGAAAGTACAATTACAGCTGTAATCGTTACTCTTGCCTATGGGAGAAATGTATTGTGACTGCAAATATTATGAAATATAAATCTGAGTCATAACCTTCCTCTTGACACTCAAGTAACATTCCACTTGTCTCAGCCTTTACTTCAGCTTGATGTAAGTTAGACTCGTCTGTAATGATGACCATTTTGTGCTGTTTTGGACTATTATAATTGTGATATTATTATTGTGGCATGACTATAATTATTATTATCTACAGTTATGTTGCCTGTCTATGATACAGTTATACCTGTGAAGGATTTCACTGATCAACCAACTCCTCAAAAGTTTCGAAAGGGCTGTTTATAAACAAAATTTAATAATGTTAGCAATCTTTCTGTCGATAAAAAAACCATACGTATATTGATGTCCAGCTTGCCATATTTAACAATACTGGGCAACCTATATAATATATAGTTATTGTACTATATGATTAATGCACTGAGTACCTTGCATAAAAAGACTCCACAATCTGAAGTATTTATATGCTCAGGGAACCCCTGCATCCCCAATTGTCAATCAATGATCAACATTTGTAGCCATGGAGGGGACCTATTCTCCACATGTCTTATAACAACATTTTCTATATGAAATTTATTACCATTATGTACAGTAAAAATAAAGACACCGGCACCACTTACTGGAACGAACAAAATTTTTGTTTGGCAACAACCCTCAAAAGTAGTTGCATTCCGCAATTGCAATTAGCATTGACTCTTCTTATGATTCCTTAACATTAGTATAGGATCACATACTTTTAACACTGTAAATATGATTCATAATACATAAGAGCTTGTGGTCTTCACTGTTGTCGACGTATATCATATGGTCATCTCCCTCAATTCATTCCAACTGTGCATACATGAAAGTGCATGAACATGTATGATGATAGCTATGTCGTATGCACATAGACAATGTTCAGACAGTGCTGGCATATGTGTATATGGGTGAGGAATGATTTTTAGACTTAAGATTCAGGCTGACGTTAACTCTAAAAAACAATGCAGCATGTGTGTACATGGGTGATGAGTGATTTTAGACTTAAGGTTCAGGCTGACATTAACTCTAAAAATAATGCAGCATGTGTGTACATGGGTGATGAGTGATGTAGACTTATGGTTCAGGCTGACATTAACTCTAAAAAACAATGCAGCATGTGTGTACATTGGTGATGAGCGATTTAGACTTAAAGTTCAGGTTGACGTTAACTCTAAAAAACAATGCAGCATGTGTGTACATTGGTGATGAGTGATTTAGATTTAAGGTTCAGGCTGACGTTAACTCTAAAAAATAATGCAGCATGTGTGTACATGGGTGATGAGTGATTTTAGACTTAAGGTTCAGGCTGACGTTAACTCTAAAAATAATGCAGCATGTGTGTAGCTACATGGGTGATGAGCGATTTAGACTTATGGTTCAGGCTGACATTAACTCTAAAAAACAATGCAGCATGTGTGTACATTGGTGATGAGTGATTTAGACTTAAGGTTCAGGCTGACGTTAACTCTAAAAAATAATGCAGCATGTGTGTACATGGGTGATGTGATTATAGACTTAAGGTTCAGGCTGACGTTAACTCTAAAAATAATGCAGCATGTGTGTACATGGGTGATGAGCGATTTAGACTTATGGTTCAGGCTGACATTAACTCTAAAAAACAATGCAGCATGTGTGTACATGGGTGATGAGTGCTTTAGACTTATGGTTCAGGCTGTTGTTAACTCTAAAAAACAATGCAGCATGTGTGTACATTGGTGATGAACGATTTTAGACTTAATGTTCAGGTTGACGTTAACTCTAAAAACAATGCAGCATGTGTGTACATGGGTGATGAGTGATTTTAGACTTAAGGTTCAGGCTGACGTTAACTCTAAAAAATAATGCAGCATGTGTGTACATGGGTGATGAGCAATTTAGACTTATGGTTCAGGCTGACATTAAAATATTTGATTAGAAATATTTGCGTTTCACAAAATTAATTAGCACAACACAAGGCCTTGCGTCACATTGTGAACCGGCCTTTAAGGTTCAGGTTGACGTTAACTCTAAAAAACAATGCAGCATGTGTGTACATGGGCAATTTTAGACTTTAGGTTCAGGCTGACGTTAACTCTATAAAAACAATGCAGCATGTCTGTACATGGGTGATGAGCGATTTAGACTTATGATTCAGGCTGACGTTAACTCTAAAAAACAATGCCAGCATGTGTGTACATGGGCGAAGAACGATATTAGACTTAAGGTTCAGGCTGACATTAACTCTAAAACAACGTTGGCATGTGTGTACATGGGTGATGAGCAATTTTAGACTTATGGTCATTAACTCTAAAACACAAGACCAGTATGTGTGTGCATGGGTGAGGAGCGATTGTAGACTTATGGTCGTTAACTCTAAAACACAAGGCCAGCATGTGTGTACATGGGTGAGGAGCGATTTTAGAGGCTGACGTTAACTCTAAAACAATGTCAGCATGTGTGTACGTGGGTAAGGAACAATTTTAGGCTTAAGGTTCAGGCTGACATTAACTCTAAGTTGTCAGTGCAGTGCTTATGAAAGTAATAAAATCATATGGTATTATGAGCTAGAATGTTTTAGGTATACCATGTAGAATGTATCTCTCCCCCTATTCTACATTCCCATAAGTAAAGTAACAATACACACCAGGTTGAGCCCTATACGATCATATCCAGTCCATTCTCCTCACTATATTGTCTATGCTTAAACTGACTTATCTTCCTGTGTAATAAATTGAATGCTAGACTGTTCATCACCGTACCAATACACATACATACATTTAATTTCAGACTTAATGTTGGGCTGAAACATAAGTACGTACGTATACAAGATTTAAATCACTAATGTACATCTCAGCATAGATCTAGACTTTAAATGAGGTTGCCTAACTTGTCACCCATGTACTCATATGCTAGCATTGTTTTAGAATTAATATCAGCCTGAACCTTAAGTCTAAGATCATTCCTCACCCATGTACACACATGCCGGCATTGTTAATGCTAGCCTGAACCTTAAGTCTAAAATCTCTCCTCACCCATGTACACACATGCTGCACTATTTTTTAGAGTTAGCGTCAGCCTGAACCTTAAGTCTAAAATCACTCCTCACCCATGTACACACATGCTGGCCTTGTGTTTTAGAGTTAACGACCATAAGTCTAAAATCGCTCATCACCCATGTACACACATGCCAACGTTGCTCTAGAGTTAATATCAGCCTGAACCTTAAATCTAATATCGTTCCTCATGCACCCATGTACACACATGCTGAGTATGAGCTTGCAGTCGCTCGTACCTGTTTATGTCTTGGAAACAAGTATGATAACTCTTGTGGTAAAGACTGAGTGGAGCATCCGGATGAACACATAGTTCCTGAATTATTCTGTAGAGATGACATAGACTAAGATGGTTTCTTCGCACATTTAGTTCAACTAGATCAGATTCTTTCAACAGGTTATCATAAGAGGAGTCCAGTCTTTCAGATATGGCTACTCTTAAGGCAAATTTTTGAACTTCGTTGGATGTCTTTGGAGAGGTAGAAGTCCCAGACAGGAGCTGCGTATTCTAAGTGTGGCCATATTAGTGAAACATAGAGTTGACATTGGAGTGTTCTGGGCTCAGACCACTGATAGAATTGACGATATGACATTCCTGTCAGCTTTCTTGTTTTGCTCACAATATTATCAATGTGGGTGGACCATGATAATTTCCATGTTAGTGTGCCTCCTACATACTTGTATTCATAAACTCTTTTTAGTTGATGACCATATAGCTAGCCTCAAGATAGGAACTTGAGCTGCTCTACTTCTGTGCCTTGATACCACCAAAACTAACATTTACTAGAATTTAGTTTCAAACAGTTCCCTTTAACCCAATGGCCAATGTTGTTAATGCCTTCTTGAAAACGACTGAAATCTTCAGTAGATTGTATAACTCTGAATAACAACATATCATCAGCGTAGTTTCTTCAATTGAAGTAAGTCAGAAACAGTAGCGGCCCAAGGACAGATCCTTGAGGAACTCCAGAGATAATCTTGCATGTTAGTGACGTTTCCCCATTCCAGAGAACAACATGTTGACACCTATCAGTCAGGTGCGAATAGATCCACCTAAGTATGAGATCAAAAGACTTCAACTTCTCGATAAGAGCCCTGCGTAGCACTGAGTCAAATGGTCAAAAACACAGTGCAGACTTCTAGATCTTGATCCAGTGCTTTGGACCAGTTGTGGAAGATATCAAGGAGTGCTGAGACTGTGGACCTTATAGCTTGAAATCCCCACTGTTGTAGTGCAATGGGATGATGGGATTCTAAGTGAGAGGTAATGTGGATGTGCTTTTCCAAGAACTTACGTAGGACTGAGAGTAATGAAATTGGTCTGTACTTGGACGTACTAGTATGGTTGTTTCCTTTAGGGATAGCAACCATAGAGGCTGATTTCCATGGCAAATGGAAACTTTCCAGAAGAGATGGACTGGTTCATTAGTTTAGTTATGCCAGAAGCAATGCTAGTTATTGTTGTCTTCAGCATGGTGGCTGATATATACTAAACTTGAATTATTTGCAAAAACTACGACAAGTTTGTATGGCAGTTGTATACAAATCTATTGTTGCCTGCATTTTTCAGTGAAACTTGAGCATAAACTAATATTATCCTATCAACACACCATCTTGATACTCCTAAAGCAGAGAGTCTGATATTCTTTGTGATTGAGCAGCTTCATGAAAAATTTAAGCCATCATAGGCAGCATCAATCCAGCAGTACCCGTCAGAATGACTGCAAAACGGCGATCGTGATTTTAAGTGCCGGCGCACATATTAACGCGTGCGCAATATTATTTTTCTTACCCGTTTCCGGTGTTTTAGACTTAACGTGTTTTACTTTTAGTGGCGTAACACGGCGCGCGGTATAGTCTACGTCTGGCTTAGCGAGCTAAACCCTCTCTAGCTCGCTTACCGTTTAGTGGGCGTGGTTTCTTAAAACGCGAGAGCGTTTTAAGAACCTCAGCAACAAAATAACCAGCGAGAGAGGATTTAGCTCGCTAGACTAAGCCGGACTAGCTTCGTCCCTAGTCTCTCCCTCTCCTTTTCTCACTTTTTCGCGCGCGCGAATTTTATACGCGAAAAATCGAAGGAGAGGGCTGGTACGGAACCCCGCCCACCCGGCCAAGGTCTCGGTGGCCACACGCTTGTTACGCCACTAAAAGTAAAACATGTTAAAGGCACTGTGTCCCTATATAAGGGCCGCGTGTTACTATTTTTAAAAACATTTGAAATCAACCGCAAAACGTGACGAAATGGACGTCACACGCGCGCAAGCGCTAGCGGTATCGATCATGCCGTAAGCCGCGCCCACAGTCAGCTATCGATCGATCGATCCCAACGCGCCTACGATGGCAGATAAGCCCAAGAAACGAAGGCTACACATCGAAGAGAGAGGCAGTGGCGTAGCTAGACCACTGAAGATGGTAGGGCACAAGTATGGTAAGCGGTCGTTAAAATGACCACACCCCCTAATTAATGTAGTACAAAGCATTTTCGATTGCAAACAAATAACCCAAGCTCTTACTCTGGGCTAATTCTACCAATTTCTTATGCTTTGGGACACAGTCAGTGCTCTTTCATGCAAGAACAGATGAATTATCTGTAAGTACATATATTTAGAGTATAGAGGATATTCGATTGCATCATCTGACATCATGTAATTGCGCGTGGGTGGATGTTTTGCTACAGTCAGTCCTCCAAATTTTTCCCTAGAAACAGTCATGGCCCAGAGGATTCAAACCTAAAATATGGAGGTCTAATTCCAATCGACTGATTTTACATAATTCTTCAAAGTTGAGTCATTTCCCATAAACTTGTATGGCGGGTGGCAACAGTTTGCCACCCATCCATACATATCTGTGCTTAAACATCAAAGTTTGCCGATTTTTTAAAAATCAATCATTGAGTGTTAGGCTTTATAATTTGAGATTTAGCTTGCTTGGTCTACCCTACATGCCTAAAAAAATCAACAAGCTCTAGAAGTGAACTTAAATAAATTTAACCCTTTTAAAACTTGTTGATGACATCATTCGAATATCCTCTATACAGAGGCAGATAATTGAGCATCATTTGGTAGGGCACCACAGAAGATTGGTCGGGCCTGGCCCTGCTAGGCCCGTCCTTGGCTACGCCACTGGAGAGAGGTAACCCGGCCCTTCTGCATCCTTCAGTACACTCGCGAAGTCGATTTCGCTAGCTAACGCCAAAGTACACGCCCGATCGCGGGCGCAGGGCTAACTCGGCCGGCCAGGCACGGGCAAGTGGCGTGATCGCGACGTCACAAAACCACATCGCCCACGTACTTGATTGGATAATGGGGATCCCCATCCGGCTTCCGTTACTAAAAATACGCTTATAAGGTGACACAGTTCCTTTAAGTCTAAAACACCGGAAACAGGTAAGAAAAATAATATTGCGCACATGAATATGTGCGCCCGCGCTTAAAATCACTATCGCCGTTTTGTAGTCATTCTGACCGGTACTGATGCAGTGCCTGTGATGACTTAAGTTTCTCATAGAGTTGCCCAGTCACAAAGAATATCAGACTCTCTGCTTTAGGAGTATCTAGGTGGTGTATTGAAAGTTATTGGTGGTTGTTCTTCTATGCTCAAAAATTTTCACTGTAAAATCTAGCCCTCCTAGGCAGCAATAGATTTGTATACAAGCATCTCCCCTGGCATAACTAAACTAATGAACCAGTCCATCTCTTCTGGAAAGTTTTCATCTGCTTGGAAATCAGCTATGGTTCCTATCCCTATGAAGGAAACAACCATAATATTATTAGTGCATCCTAATTTCATTACTCTCAATCCTAAGTAAGCTCTTGGAAAAGCACATCCACAGATTTATAATTACCTCTCACATAGAATCCCATCATCCCATTGCACTGCAATAGTGGGGTTTCCAAGCTCTAAGGTCCACAATCTTTGCACTTCTTGATGTCTTCCACAATTGGTCCAAAGCACTGGATCAAGATCTAGAAGTCTGCACTGTGTTTTTTTTACTTACAAAGAGCATTTGACTCAGTGCCACACAGGGCTCTTACAAGGGTGGCATAGAAGGTCCGGCTGGTCCGGCAAACGCCGTACCACTTTCAGAGGTTGTGTGCAATGCCGGACCACGTTTTGATTGTTTTGACAGGTCCCTTATCGAGAAGTTGAAGTCTATTGATCTATCATACTCAGGTGGACCTGCTCATACCTAACTGATAGGAGTCAACATGTTGTTCTGAATGGGGAATCATCACTAACATGCAAGATCATCTCTGGAGTTCTGATAGGCTCAAGGATGTGTCCTTGGGCAACCACTGTTTCTGATTTACGATGATTCGGTGGAGGAAACTACACTAGATGGGAGTAGTATCACCTTAGCTATATGGTGATCATATACCACAACAGTTATCATACCCATTCCCAAGACATAAACAAATACGAGTGACAGCAAGCTCATACAAACGTGTTCTCCTCTTTATCCCCAGGGCCATTCGAGCTTGGAACTCTCTCCCTCAAACTGTCATGTCTTTTAAACATAAAATGCATCACTTTGTTCATTCATTAATTATACCATATCTGTTTGTTAAACAGATAGATTGTTAGTTAAACAGATCGGCCTGAACCTTAAGTCTAAAATCGCTCATCACCCATATACACACATGATTGTTTTAGAGTTAATGTCAGCCTGAATCTTAAGTCTAAAAATTAATAATATCAACCAGAACTTTTTCATCATGCATGTACACACGTAAGGAATATAGCTTGTGGCTGCTGGGCAACGGTGGGAGTCAAGAATACAGTGGTAAAGTACAAGCAACATCTTTGTGAAGCTGAAGGATCTCAAATTCCCCAAAAGAAGCAGGTTAATTTTCTATGATCAATCACTGGATTCGTTTGGGATTCAAAACAGCCATAAGTGCATAGATTGTTGTACTAATGGATTGTAATAATGATATTTTGTTTTGATTTTTTTACCCCAAACATTCAGGATAGCATTAATTTTAATAATGTCTTATTTTGGCTAGTTAAATGACATGTATTCTGTGTGATTAATCTATCTAATACCTATGTATCACGATTATTGTAATTTATTATGCTATTAATTGTTTATGTGTTACGCCAACATTATGAGTACCTATTTCATTCTCCTCCCCCTCGAGAGCTTGAGTACGAGGCTATAGCTAATTATATACACAGTCAAAAAATCATGATGGAAAAGTCAGTCTCTGATAGACACCGATAACGAGGTCCCAGGTTCCCTTATGTAGGGGTTCCCATTTCTTATAACAATTCCTATAGTGACATGGCGTAGCGCTAAGTAATAATGTGGGGGCGTTGCAGTTTCCCGCTGCACGCTGCACGGCTTACTTGCAGCCCCACCCCACTGAGAATGTATAAATATTGCATGTAGCTAGTGCATGCATTTAGAATTGAGTCCTCACTATTCTCTACGCCGGTTGACCTTTCAAAGAGCCACTCGAATATAGCCTTGAAGAAGTCCATTGGTACGCCTTTATTTAGCTATTTATTATAAATAATGGTTACGATGATAAGTTGCTGGTGTATTGATGCACATGCACATGCATAGCTGTGTTCTAGTTCTCTGAATCGAGATCGGCCCAGTCCGTGACTATGGGGAGACCACCTGGTCAAGCACGCAGTAGAGCACAGTAGAATTATGTACACAAGCTCACATGGAAAGCAGACCATACTTATGAAATGCAGTGAAAAGCACAAGTGCATTGATTTTTTCTACAGTCGAAGTAAAGGAGACTGTGCACGGAAATTGAAGAAGAGAATGGATGAAATATTCACTGGTATTTAATTTCCGAAAATGACATTCAGCAATACATCAATACCTTCAAAAGAAATCAGGAGATAAAAGCGGTGTTTGACAATAAGCCCCCACTGAAACCTGTAACTACATCCAAAGTGTGGGAGAGGATTCGAATTGATCTAATGAGCATGGAAGATGTCCCTGTGGTCAATGAGGGCAAAAACTACCGTTGGATCCTGTCGATTATCGATGTTTTTTTCTCAATACCTAGTGCTTAGACCTCTACCGGCACTCAAAGGACACAGCTGTTGTGGCAGCTGAATTGCTTCAAGTTTTTGCTGACTTTGGAACTCCCTCAATAATACAAACTGATAGGGGATCAGAGTTTCAGGGATCGGTAGTTACTGTGGCAAAACAATTCAATGTTAAGATCATCTGTAGTTCTGTAAAACATACCAATCCCAAGGAAAGGTATAGGATAAATTTTTACATATCAGTAGCGTTGATTACCATCGACACAGGATGAGAGGTCACACAGAACTATTCAGGGTAAGATGAAGTTTAATCTTCTTGAAAGTGCTCGTCAATCATCCCATAACTATGATTGGGTATTGTCGCTGCCTTTATACCAGACCATTTACAATACTGGATTCCACCGTGCTTTAGGTATACATGCATAATATCATATATTGAGCATTTTACATCATTGTGGTAGTGTTATGCAAATAATTATTAGACCACGATGCATACTTTAATTATGCAGGCACTTCACCCTTCAAAGTATTCTTTGGACATGAAGCTAACTACAACCTGCATCCAAAGGCTGCAGACGATAACTCCGTATTGAAGATGATTCTTTGATTCATGTACATGTAAGTATGAGTTGGTTTTTTTAGGTACTGATCCACTGTATGTTTGCACTCTACTCTACATACATTGACCATAATCTCTGGCACATGTAACCAAGTAAACCACCAATAGACCACATGTGGTCATATTTATGTGTATGCACAAGATTATATTGGTGTAGCATGGCTAGGTTAGCAATTTGGTGATAATACCACGAGTGACTGGCTCTGAGGTTTGTAATTGCACAAGGCAAAGCCAAGTGCTATTACAAGTTTAGCATGTATGAATGGGGTGAAGGATCTATGGTGTTCTAGTACAGTTCAGCTGCTATCAACATAGATACGAATGGAAGGATCTGTGGTGCTCTAGTACAGTTCGGCTGCTATCAACACAGACGTGAGTGAATGTTAAGCTCCATCCATATTAGACTAAGTCTTGAACTATCATGTATTTATTGTAAGGAAACATCAAAAGAAAAGCAGATTCAATTGAATGTTTAGGAAGATCAGTGTTCCAATAAGGTGTCTGAGAAAAAAGAGCAACTACTGAAACAGCATCTTGACATGGCACATGGTGTAAGAATGAAAGCAGCGCAAAAATCGAGTGATGCAGACAAGAAAGCTATCAGGCGTCAAGGTTCGAAATTCCCTCACTCGGTATACACCATCGGAGATAGAGTGTTGGTCAAGACAAATAAAAAGAAATGGAATAAAGTCAAAGGTAAAGGAGTGGCTACAAAACGAATTTCAAGAGCTACAGTGGTTGCAGTTAATGCTGCATACAATAAATACAAAGTGAAAGTGGACAACGCTTCTAGTGAGATATGGGTAAGTGTAAACTCAATAACGTCACTGACAAGAGAGAAGGAAAAGAAAAGAATGAAAGTATCAGGTATGTGGAAGTATGTTTTCATAGCTGGATAGGTTTGCAACATAATTGTCACCTAATTTACATGTTAAAATTACCTGCATGAGCAACAGCATTACACAACACTATTCCCTATCAATGCAACCTCAAGAGCTTATAGAGTGGTAAAAGTTGTGGTGAATGTGTGACCACTCAGTTCAAGGTGATTGGTAGTGGTCTTGCACAGCTGAATATCTAGCTCTCATATTTTGGAGTAGTCCTGTAGCTAGCAGCTACACTATAATATTATCATACTGGTATATTATAATGTCTGAGATCTAGAGAAGCACCTGCAAAAGTGCACTTTCAATACTTTGTCCCCTGAATTTGTTACTATGCTATAATTTAGTGTTGCATGTTCTATTTTTAAGCAGTGCTGATCAGATACCTATTGCGTGGATTTAAGCAATGACCCCAAATACTGCCCAGTGGTTTCTTCAATAGAGTGTAGGTTGTCACTTAAACCTCAACCATACCCTCACTTGGTCAAGGTGTAGCTGCTTCTTGTCACAGATTAACACATGCATTTTAGCCACCTTGTGGTTTGAGTGCCACATAATGACTATGCTTGTATACTACACAATAACTCTGTACCCAAGACAAGTGGACAACTGGTTATAGTCAAGGGCATAATATAGACCCCTAAAATTAGCCCTTGTTGTAGTCTGTTAGTGTATGTTCATTATGGCATGGACTTCTTTAGTGATACAATTGTCACAATAACGCAAATGTATGCCACTGCAGTTTTCTCAAAAGGAGTTACCTTAAAGATATACTCACACATGCTCACAGAAGAGACTATTGCATGATTAATAATACTATGAACAAGAAAATGTTCTTGCTATAATAGGAAAAGCTAACAGTACAAATTCAAGCAAACAGCAAGACCTCAAACAAGGACGTAGTCAAATGTGGCTAACTAAGCATCACCTAAGGTAGTTATAGAATCAATAACTTATACAAACATGATGACCGTTTCATTCTCAAAATATTAATTTTGCACTGTAGTTCACATGACATCACAGTGCATGATGATGAAGCAAGCAAAGGTAATTTACTTGGTTGATTTGAGTATATGAGTACTATACTCGAATAAATTAACACTGTAGATGTGATGATGCTATACCACCATACTCCATAACCTATAAACATTTTGCAGAGCTATGTAATGGAGAGTTAATAAACATGGAGGTAAAGGTAAATTTTGTCAATGTGATTATTACATAAATAGCCACACAGAGTTATTAAACCAATCACCAACAAGTCTTGTTCTGTTTCTTTAGGTTGTGGATCTATTTTTGGCACATCTTGTAATCCTGCTTAAAGTTGATAAGGTAATTGACCATAATATTACAAATTATGTAGCACAACCATTTGACTACTCCTTTTCTTTGTAGAACACCTGGATAGCCCCATGCAATGTATTCATATTTATCAATGCAAATGATATTAAAGCAGCTATTGAAGCTGTTGGAGGGGTTCCAGTACGTAGTGTTTATATAATATTATAGATCCCACATAATATTAAACTTTGTTAGGATGCTTGCTTCAAACACAGAAGGATGCTTCTTCCTATGCTTTCATCGGATCACTATGTCCTGCTTGTAAGTGATTATCTCCATTAGCATGGATTGTCATAATGATAATTATGTACTTTCCTGTAGGTAGTGAACTTTGGTAAAAAGGAGGTCCTAGTTTATGATCCACTGTCAGCTGAAACAACAACAATTGACATACTAAACCAGATGTATGGATTACATAATATCTGGTAATCCCTAATCTGCATAGTAATAGTGTGTGTGTAGTGCAACACTCTAGTGCATCCTTAATCCTTAATTATTTGATGTGTGGTTAGCTGTGTAGTATACATACATTAGACTGGAAAAATTTCATTGTTAACGTAAGCAACACAAATTAAAAATGCACAATTATTAGTCCATGCAAATGTATACAGCAAGGATCAATAAATAAATGTGGCATGAAACATTCACATCACCATATACAATAGAAAGGATGTGCACATTTTCAGCATGACTGTGCTGGATTATACAGGTATTAAATTTTCATTCATCAAGTATTGGTCAAAAGAAAGTTGTTAACAAAGAACACACAGTGGAACATCAAAATCATCCAAGTATGAGTGATTAAATAATTTATGTACATGCAGTGTGTACTAATAATAATTATGATTCTAGGATATTACAAGACAAGAGAATAGTAGGGATTGCGGTGTGTACATCTGCAAGGTAGTGTCAACCTTACTACTGTTGATTATCAATACTATTGCATTCCTTTCTATGTATAGTATGCACAGTGCATTCTTCAGGATAAGAAACCTACATTTGATGTAAGCTGGTATCCCAGTGTGAAACATTTTAAGTAGCTGCATTTCATGATCAGGTGACTTCAACTACACTGGGTAAGGAGATTGCTGAGGGGCTTATCAGTAGGTAGGTCAACAGAGTATACACATGTGAATACTGTAAATTAAGATAGTAGTGGTTTGATTACCAAACCTCAAAGTTATTGGATACCTGTGGTTTTGACTGTGTGTACACTAATGGCATGACTGAAAACAACGGGATGTTTGAATACTGTCTATGTGAAATGTATGACATACATAGCTATCATCATACATGTTCATGCACTTCATGTATGTACAGTTGCAATGAATTGAGGGAGATGACCATGATAGACAACACTGAAGATCACAACTTCAATGTATGCACATAATTATGAATCATATTTACAGTGTTAAGAGTACGTGATCCGACATGCCTATACTAATGTTAAGGAATCACAAGAAGAGTCAATGCTAATTGAAGTGAGCTGCAGTTGTGGAATTCAACTGCCTTTGAGGGTTGCTGCCAAACAAAAAATTTTGTTTGCTCTAGTAAGTGGCGCCGGCGTCTTTACCTTTTTATTTTACATAATGGTAACAAACTTTATATAGAAATGATAACCAAGACTGCAATTCAGAAATATCAGATTGTGATGATCTACCAGTAATCAGTAAGATTTTTTGATAATGGGCATGCCACATCGATTAATTCAATCACAATGTAGCATTCTCAAAATCATCTGGTAGAGCTGCACTAAGAAAAACAGTACACTCATTACAAGGAGTGTTGAATGATCCAGAACAGCCTCCCAGTAAAAAGAAGAAGTCTAATTCGGTGCAAGGTGGATTGTTATACATGCAACCATCATTTTGTATAACATAACATGTTCATTTTCATCTTTAGATCCAGAAGATAACAATTTCCTATCACTGAGAAACTATCCTATTGGAGATAATAATGTTAGAAGTATACTGGAATTTGACTGGCTCAATGTCAATGTTAGTTGATTATTATTATGACATTGTATGATTTTGTGCTGCATCTCTTTATTATATTGTTCATCAATGGTAGGTTATCAATTTTTATTTTCATGTGCTACTGGAGAGCAACTCTCTTGCAGTTAGACAGGAAACTTAGTCTTAAGTTGATGATCATAATGTATCTTAGTACTGTTTGTACTGTATATGGCAAATTTTCTGTACATACATGTTCCTATATATGCACAGAGACGGACCCAAACCAACATCCATGTGGTACCTACTTTATTTTATGAAAGGTTGCAGAGGGATCAATTATTCCAATGCTGTTTGAGTGGGAGCTACCACCAAATCCAATAAAAGGAAACATGGTAGTATTTCACACTACATTAGGGGTGAACCTGGTAATCTATCACTCATCTTGGTCCCAATAAATGTGTCCAATACACACTGGATCTTGTGTGTAAGGACCAATATTTTTTATGACTATAAGAATACAAACATAATAATTATTCATCTAACAGACAATTGATTTTCGGGTCAAAACTGTCTCATGTTACGACTCCCTTGGCCATACCTTCTATGAATCTACCTGCAAGAGACTTAGGTGAACAACTTAAAATCACTATAAACACAATGTGCAACTTAGCATAATAATTATGCACAGAGACTTTGCACAAGAAATTGTTGAGGGTTATCATGACTGTAATGCAGTACAGTCAACTAATGATGAATGGCAACTAAATAACATTGTTGTAAGTCATGTGGAGAATAGGTCCCCTCCATGCATGGCTATGAATGTTTGATCATTGATTGACAATTGGCAATGCAGGGGTTCCCTGAGCAAACAAATACTTCTGATTGTGGCGTCTTCGTATGCAAGGTACTCAGTACATTAATATATAGTATAATAACTATTAATTATATTATAGGTTGCCCAGTGTATCGTTAAATATGGCAAGCTGGACTTCAATGTATGTATGCATGGTTTTTCATCAACAGAAAGAAAATTTACTAACATTATTAAATTTTGTTTATAAACAGCCCAATTCAAAACTTTTGAGGAGTTGGTTGATCAGTGAAATCCTTCACAGGTATAATTGTATCGTAGACAGGCAACATATAGCTATAGATATAATCATGATAATATCACAGCTATAATATTTATTATTATCACAAGTATGTTTAATGTCACAATCATGAGGCAGTGTGGCTAATATGAGCTAATCACAGTTTGTGCTCATAAACAGTATCATCTCCTTATCTCCATTATCACCGAGACAAACTTGAAGCTAGCGTTGGTTAATATGCGCATGCGCAGATGCAAGCGGGACGAACTTTGACCCTAGGCCTATTATCACGTAGGCCACACCCCTCATTGCAGGCCAATATGCAATAGCACTATAGCAGCTGCTGGAACTTACTGTGTGTGCAATGGCGAAGTTCTCGCTCCGCTCGAACGTCAAATCTACCGGACTATCAACAGGTACGACAAAGAGCAGTCCACCTCGCCTCTCGCTTCGCTCGAGGCTCGGTGACCTGCTCAGCGGGCCTTCCGAACGCGCGGCGCTTAGCGCCTCTCGTTCGAGAATGCGTCTCTATGGCCACCTTGTTTGTGCACACGGCCCTACACTTCTGACCAATCCTGAGCCTTGTAAACTTGTAGAAGAGCGCATCTTTTATGCCCTCCAGGTTAGGACACGGACTATATAAGAAAATTGATCGTCTGAAAAATATTTTTTATATATAGCATCCAATAAAATGACAAGTTATTATGAAGTTTAAACCTGAATCATAATCTTCCTCTTCACACTCAAGTAACATTCCACTTGTCTCAGCCTTTACCTCAGCTTGATGTAACTTAGACTTGTCCGTAATGATGACCATTTTGTGCTGTTTTGGACTGTAGTTATATTACTATCATAGTATATCAAGTTATTTGCAGGTTGTAAGATAGAGGATCTACTCCTGACATTACCATCAGATAGGAGGAGAAACAAAAGATGAAAAGTGACATAACTGTACTAAATAGCAGGAAAGACAGGATTGAGATGGCTTTAAAGGATGTGCTAGAAGAGTACAATCATAGACGGATAGATGAAAGGTACAAGAATGATTATTACTTTAGAGGCATGTACGTCAATACTACAAATTTAATTAATGTGCTATGCAGTAAATTACCATGGCCAATTTCCAAGACAAGGGACTTTGTGAAAAAATATGAGGCGACCTATAGCTACTTCAATGATTCTTTACAAAACATTATTATCTACAATAATATATTGTCACATGCAGTACTACTACCGAGGTCTCTGTGAATCGGAGGTTCCAATGGTGCACTGGAGAATCACCGCCAAACGACTGTCAGAGTCACATCTGGGAAAGTGTATGAAGGACAGTGAGATAAAAAACATGGCATGTGGTTGGCCTTTGACAACATTACGTCCTCCATTGGTGAGGCTGGGTTTTCTCCACTAAGCATGACATGTACTTATTTTTACTTGTACAGGCTTCAGAAATCACTCATTATATATTGCAATAAGTGAGGATGTAGCACCACTGAAGCCAGTGTCCACACACTTACGTACAGCTATGTATGATTTGATCCCAGAGGTGAGGAAGACATAATAACATTATTATAATGGTTTATATTTATTTACTGACAATCCATGATTGTTGCAAACAGCTGATGATCCTTCTATACTGATGAATGCTTACAACATTGAATATGACGATGCAGTTCTACAGTCATTACATTACATAGACAATTCCGCACTAGATTTTATTATAATTTGACACCTGATCATGATCACTGATTCTATTAATAGCATGTGCATAATTATGTTATGTCTAATAAGATACTAAAACTAGTGAACTACATCATAACAACTATGTACTGATTATAGATACCATGCACGATTGATACAGCATTAGTACAATGGCCGGTTACTGCTACTATGTGTGTACATGGGTGATAAACGATTAAACTTTTAAACTTAAGGTTCAGGCTGACGTTATAACTCTAAACAATGCTTGCATGTGTGTACATAGGTGATGAACTAATTTAGACCTAAGGTTCATACTGACATTAACACTAAAACAATGCTGGCATGTGAGTACATGGGTGATGAACAATTTTAGACTTAAAGTTCAGGCTGATGTTAACTCTAAACTATGTTGGCATGTGTGTACATGGGTGATAAACTATTTTAGACTTAAGGTTCAAGGTGATGTTAACTCTAAAATAATGCTAATAATATGTGTACATGGGTGGTGAACAATTACATAAGGTTCAGACTGACGTTAATTCCAAAACAATGCTGGCACGTGTACATGGGTGATGAACTATTTTAGACTTAAAGTTCTGGCTGACGTTTAGCCCCAGGCCCATTTCCAGTTTTTCAATGTTTCATATTTTCAGCGTGAAACATTAAAAAGCTGAGAATAGGCCTGGGGATGAGGCAGCATAAACATGGAAATGGAATGAGGCTAGCTGACATTAACTCTAAAACAATGTGCTGGCATGTGTGTACATGTATGTACATGGGTGAGGAATAATAATATTATATTATAGATATTAAGTTCAGGATATGCTGGTAGCATATAGTGCACGTCCTACACATGCATGCTTCATTGCTGCATGCTTCATTGCTGCATACTGAGATTGGTGTTCTGATATTTCATGCTTCAGAAGTCTTATCGAATGTGACAGTTAATTATAACTCTGACATTGTCACTTACGAGCTACTTGACCTGTAAGCTTATACACCATAGGTATATGTGGCTAAATCATTGATGGCATTATCAGTGGCTGGGATTTAATATAATTATTATTATAGCTATATATCAAGCTAGACAATGTCAGGAAGATACTTACAGACCCATGGGCTCATATCGGGCCATCATGGATTGGTAAACTTGTCTTGCTTATAGCTACTTTGAAGTTTAGCCTAGCACTTGAGTGTAAGTTTTCCACATGCACTTAGGAAAGCCCGGAGCTATTATTCATTCCTGTATCTGTCCCATACCAATTGATGCCCAGGCTGTTTTTATAGCCTTCTTTCACAAACTCGTACAAATTTTGAGCTTGGTAGAGCCCTCTATCATCATCGATATCATCTAATCCATCACTTAATTTGGAAATATTCCAGATACATCTATACTACTAGAAGCATGCATGCTAGACAAAGTAACAGTGAACAGAACATGCTGCATGCGCATTTCCTTCGATAGCAGAATAGCTAATGGTGTGCCTTCCATTAATTATTATCCATACTAGTGTATTGAGTGTTGTGGTATCGTTGTCAAAGGTATTTAGGTTTCCTATGTATCGGGGGGGGGGGGGGGGAGGGGGGGGACTTGTCCATACCAGTTAGAGCTGTTTAGTATATAATAATTAGAGCTGTATGTTATGTACATTATGTTACTGTTAGATATATCTGATGTACATAATATTCGTTCACTTTAACAAACGGTCCGTATAGCCAGCTATCACACTCATAAATTAATGTTTGAGCCTGGTTGACAACATTGGAGCATCATCTGATAGTCAATCGATGAGTTACCATAACAGATTCATTCTATTGCTAACTTTATTATATTCAAGTACACTGTAGCAGCCAAAATATTAGAGTAGCTAGTCGGAACTAGATCATTACAAGCAAAATGGGAGGGACCAGCTTGCCAGCCAATCCACATGATCAGCACTATATATAGTAGACAACTGACCATGCCGACACGGGTCAGAGATGAGTCCAGTAGTCCAGTCCAGTGAATAGATACACCCTATATATTGTACGTGTTTGACACTCGAATCTCGATCTGTACAGCTAGCAAGAGTCGCGCGTATGTAGTCGATCGATCTAGCAGAGCCCAAAGTCGTTTTCGCACACAGGAAATGCGCAAATTTCATTTCCGGTGTTTTAGACTTACCGTTTTTTAGACTTAGTGGCATAACACACGCTCCATTGTGCGTTGTACTGCTCTCGCACTGCCTTCTGGACCGTGCTTACTTCACTAACCGATAACAAAGACTATCTTGGTGAGTCATTTTTAAATTTTTAGGTAAATTTAGCTGAGGTACAACGTCTGCTCCACAAACCCTGGCCAAAGCTATCAGCAAATTACACACTAAGTAGAAGAAAAAAAAAAAATGTTTTGGAGTAGAAAATTATTGGGGCTCTGGGGAGCACTTGAGGCTATAATTTTTATATGGGCATGCAGAACAAACTTAGCAGAGAAAGATGATGAAGCCGGATTTTGATTTTTACTTTCTATTTGTAGATAATGGCGAAAAACAATAGAAGCCATACATTTGATACCAACACACTATAGCCAAATGGGTAAAGGCCTGGACTCTGATGCTGAGGTCTCTGGATCAAGTCACGGGGGGTCCTTGGACGAAATTTTTTTCCTCTTTTTTCTGATAGCCTGACACTAACTAATGCCAATTAATTTGTAGGTGTGGCCTGGTGGTGACAAATGCCCACAAAAAAAGCACTGAAAGTATGTGCATGTAAATGAGACGACCCTTTACCAAATCAGGTAAAAAGCACTCTATGGTCACTACCTACGTGTAGCTATGACTTGTGGCTCTCACTATGTATGTAGCTACACCATGTGGTGTTTTCCAGACAATTTTTTTCTGCTTAGTGTGTTTGGTAGCTTGTTACACACCAAGTAGAAAAAACATTACACAAGGAAAAAAAAAATCGTTAAATAATAATTCATGGAGCTTTTGGGAGCACTTCAGGACATAATTTTATATTGGCACACAGAATGGATCAAAACTAGAAATTTGACCTGAAAGAATTTTGATTCACACCTTAGAATAAACAACTTTCACCACATCCCCAGTAGCTGTATAATCAATGAAGAGCTCAATGGACTCTCTCGATCCTTAAACTCGCCGAACAACAATGAACTGGATAGACTCTCTCGATACCGGTATCTCGCTATAGCCACGATCGCTGACGTGACCTTTACGCTCGTTGACGTGCCTTTACGCTCGTTGACGTTGATCAACTATAATAATTATAGTATTTGTGTGCTATATATAGAAAGATTACATTACGTAAGCCAAGAGAACGCGTGGAGATCAAACGGCAGCACTCGTCAGAGAAGGCAACGTGCAACTTTTAATGTATTCGCTGGATATGTGCGTAAGTCAATCTATATATCTACGGATTTTCAGATCTCAGAAGGGCTCCGTCGAGGCCCTGAATTTTCGCCCAATTACACCATAGATTACCTCATAGATTACATCATCATTACCTAATAACCGCAAAAAAGTGAATTGCTACTGGGGATGTAATTAAAGTTATGGCACTTTGAAGTTTTCCATAGGAAGCCATGCATTTGCAATGTTTTACGCCCACGCGCACGTATAAGCGTGACGACCATTACCCGATTTTGCACGTAATTGCTCTATGGGTGCCTGCTTGCATTGTGTGGCCCTACAATGTATGTAGCTACACTATGTGGAGTTTTCGGGACAATTTTTTTTCTGCTTAGTGTGTCAGCCACGGCTGCTTGAAAAAAAAAAAAAAAAAAAGGACAAGCCAAAGCCTTTCTAACTCACCAAGATAGCCTGTTAGTGAAGTAAGCACGGTCCAGAAGGCAGTGCGAGAGTGGTAGAGTGCACAATGGAGTGCGTGGCCACCAGTACCAATCTGAAGACCAGGTGGCCACGGGTGGGCGAGGTTCTGAATTCCGTACCTCCCCTTCGATTTTTCGCGTATAAAATTCGCGTGCGCGAAAAAGTGAGAAAAGGAGAGGGAGAGCCTGGGGACGAGACTATAGCCAGACCATAACGTAACAGACCATAGATTATATAGACTACGTAACATGCATGCATGACTATGTACTAGTCTCGTTCCCAGACCCCACCCTCAAGGAGGGAAAGGGTCTGGTCTACATCGTTCACATTTCCCCAGAAACGGATGTCTTGCAGTTTCAACCAATGAGAGTCGTTTCTAGTGTCACATGCCATTTCTGATCGTTTCAACCAATCAGAATCAGGGGGTGTGTCACAACGCGTCACAAGTTAGTTAACCTTTGTACTGTACTTACTTCACTATGCTTCACTGGCAGGTAGCTGGACGTGATGGATTGTGCCGCGGTCTCGGAGAACAGTGCTGGAGTGAGCCAAAACAGTGAGGATCATGGTGAATTCGGAAATTCTGAAAATGGAGATGATGATTATCAACAGACGAGCTGTAACGGAATCGGTGAGTCTTTCCAGACTGACTGCTTGCACGACTCAACTAGCCAGCCACTATTAGTCTCATCTCCAGGCCCTTTGAGGGGAGAAGGAAGGGCCTAGTACACACTGAATGTGTATGCGGATTTGTGAGCAGACAGGTATACGATAGTATCCAAAACCCTAAGATTCTTAGGGTAATGGAGCATGCGCAGACAGTGTGTACCAGGCCCTTTCTCCTCCCCTCAAAGGGCCTGCATGGGTCGAGGCTAGCTAGCTATTGGACTTAACCCGCAAATATACATTCATCACTCAGATGACAATTTGGATCGTGCAATTAGCTCCTTTCTAAGTACCATGGTTCCTAATCACTTCAGTACTACCAACAATCTCATTCAAGGGGTTGAAGAATTTATTAAAACATACGGTGTGCTCAATCACAGGACTCCTGAAGCACAAGTTTCGCCTCTTGACACTGGGAGGACTGGGACATTACATGTGATCCATAGACTGGATGAATCAAGTAACAGTTCGGAAAGCATTACAGAGGTTCAGAGGCTGCAAAGAGAACTGACAGAAAAGGAGAACAGGATTAAAGAGTTAGAAGCTAGAGAAGCACATTTTACCCAAGAAATTGATCGATTACAGAGTAACATGGATGAACTTAAAGAACAATTTGAGAGCTATTGTAAGCGTAATCATCCTCCTGGTTATATTAGCAATCAACCCAAAGCTTGTGGCAACAGTAGCCGTTCATCTGAACCATGTGGCAGTGGTAGCAGTCAGTCTGAAACACTAGAGAGTAGCACTGCCAGCAGTGCTAGCAGTCTTTTAATGACACAAGAAGTTATCCAGCACTTTAATACACTTGGTATTGATTTAAAAACATTTTATACTCAGATGATCAAAGGGGATTCAATTCTACCACCATTTGTGAAACTTTCTGGAGAATTTCAGCGACACAAAAGTACCAAAGCAGCCAGATCTAAGCGTGCTAAACTTTTGGAGTTTATGAATACTTATCCAAATGGACCACAAGCATGCATTGCTAACTATAGAAAGCTAACAGCAAGCAAGCTATATGACACTGAAGTAAAGAAGTCAAAGTGAAAGTGGATAATCAACTAACAGTTATAACTATATTATTGTCACAGTGCAGATTATCTAGCTAGGGATATTCCTGTAGCTCTGTAATGGGGATGGCTCATTCTGCAAGGAGACAGACATACTGTATGCCAATTTCATTTTATAGTAATAATTATAATATTATATAATAGATGCATGACATTGTATAATCTTTCAACTACAATAATATATCTTGATTGTTTTTGTTACAGCTGCAGCATGCATAAAAATAGTTGCAATGCAACAAACTTCTGAAACCCTTCTATCCTCATTTTATGGTACAATAATTACCAGTGACAGCAGGCCAATTTGTAGGAACTAGCCAATCTCAGAATGGATACTGGCTCCAAGGAGGGGGTTTGCACTCTCCTATTCTGATTGTACTAAACTAAAGGTTATAATTGCTTCATGAGACAGCAGGCCGACTTCTAGGAAATAGCCAGCCTCAGAATATGGAGAGCCCGGCAACATACTCCTAGGAGGGGTGTACACTCTCCTATTCTGATTGTAATTATACTTACATATTAGCTACAACTGCTTCACGAGACAGCATGCAGGCCGACTTGTAACAAGCCTCAGAATATGGAAAGGCCGGCAACATACTACTAGGAGGGGGTGTGCACTCCCCTATTCTGATTATAATAGCTACAATTGCATGCTTCACGAAACAGCAGGCCGACTTGTAGCCTCAGAATATGGAAAGGCCAGCGACATACTCCTAGGAGGGGGTGTGCTTTCTCCTATTCTGATTGTATCTACTTAGTACAATTGCTTCACGAAACAGCAGGCCGACCTGTAGCAAATGGCCAGCCCCCAGAATATGGAAAGGCCGGCAACATACTCCTAGGAGGGGGTGTGCTTTCTCCTATTCTGATTGTATTTATTTAAGTACTACAATTGCTTCACGAAACAGCAGGCCGACTTGTAGCAAATGGCCAGCCCCAGAATATGGAAAGGCCGGCAACATACTCCTAGGAGGGGGTGTGCTTTCTCCTATTCTGATTGTACTACTTTTATAATACAATTGCTTCACGAAACAGCAGGCCGACCTCTAGCAAATGCCCAGCCTCAGAATATGCAAAGGCCGGCAACATACTCCTAGGAGGGGGTGTGCACTCTCCTATTATTAATGTATTACAAATGTTTCATGAGACAGCAGGCTGACCAGCCTCAGAATATGGAATCCTAGGAGAGAGCATGCACCCTCCCATCTGAATTGTATTAAAATCCTTTGCTGAGCCAATTTGTAGAATAATATAAATAGTTCTCTCACATCAGTGCACCATACCAATAACAATAATACTGGTAAGTATACACATCAATAGCTAATTAGCATACAAGTTGAGTAGGCAAAAGTTTAGTATACATGTACGTGTTGATCAATAATGATGTAATAATAGTTAATTTAACAGAGGATGGTCTTTCTCAGCTTCTTCTGGAATAAAATTAATGAATCAATAGCTGTTAGGAGATCATGAAGTGAAGAAAGAACATCATCAAAATTTTTTGCTGGCATGGACTTGGGAGGACCACCATATATCTTGTTGAATTGATCTATTTCTACAAAATCCTTGGCAGCTTCTATTTCCCCAAGCAAAGTTGAACATTTGGTATGTAGGTGCCTGGCATCTGTGGGTAACAGTGACATGCCCACTTCTGACACAATGGCCCATACAGTACCACCCTGAGACTTTGCTGAGTCGTGCAATGCTCTATCATAAGAGGTGTATTTGACACAGCCCCAAAAGAAAGAAGGATACTGTATAGGATGACTTTTCCACTTGAACTTAAGGCTTCTAACAGCTCCACAGCGGCATCGCCCCTGACCTGAAATATGCTCTTTTGTCATCTGACATGCAGCATCAGCTATATCCTTCTCTATCTTCAAAACCTGATCAACAAGTGAGCTTGGGAGGGAATTAGTCCACCTGTCTAATTCACCTGATGGTGAAGTATCAGATGCATATTCAAAGCATTTTCGTAGCTCAGAATGTACTACATTCTGTACAAAGCAGTATGTATGAAGCAACCATCCAGCATCTTCTCCCAAATGCTTGAGGATTCTAATATGAGGATTTTGAGACATTACTGCAGATGTAGTGGGTATTGCCGATTTCTTTATGATTTCCAGCTCACTATCCCACGTGAACCAGAGGGGAGATGGCAAACTTCGTCGGTAAGGGGTAGAAATAGACTCAATGCTGAGTAAACTACCGTCGGATTCAAGCACTCTGGAAACAGCTAGTACATCTTCCTTAGAAGTATCTATGCCAACCTTTTTTGCTATGGCTTTGTACGATAAACTGCGTTTACGATTGCGGTGTAATTCATCTTGTGAAAATGTTGGCTTGTCCTGATCATCATTCAAAGGAACCAAGCCACGACGGTTTGCTCGAAGAAGCTCCTTGTTCTTGATACAAGATTTTAGGTTACGAACAAACACAGTTTCATGTGATTGACCTTTCGTTGATGCCTTCTTAGGCTTTTGTTTCTGCATAGTAGAATACATAATAACTACGACTCCCAAAGTAGCTGGATACAATGACTCCATAGGCAACCTATCATGCTGCGTCTTGATCTCGTGACTAGCTATAATTTTCAATGATTATGTGAAACTTGCAAACCAGATGGGTATGTAAAAGAATAGAAGAGTACAGCTATCAGTGATTAGCTTTACTGTTTATTTACCCAGTGCAAGCATTCAGTATACATGTAAATACCGATCAGCAAATTAGGCCTATACCTGCTTTTCCTGCTGTTTCTTTGTCAGCGGGTTATCATCATCACCATCCGACAGGCTAGTACCAGGCTGTGACTGTCACATAATAATTGAAGAGTATTAAACAAGCTAGTGACATGTGGTTAAGCTTAGCTACTTGAATGATCAGTATTTGAGCCTTGAGAAGCAGTATGGGCTCAGTTCTTAGTGGGGAGGGGAGTTTATTTAGAAATATGTTCTCAGCAATCTATATATATCCGCAAAGTTTCCTACCCACCTGCTCTGAGATATGATCCTGTAAATTCATCTCGGCACCTGGTGTGGACGTGGGTATGCCGCGGTTTCATCAGCGGAGTCTTCTTCAGCACTCGGCGGCTCACGGACGCGACGGCGCCTTTTTGGAGCAGACTCCTCTCGAACTGTAGTTCTTGTGCCTTTAGTAGCATCTCTCTTACGTCGTGGAGGCATCTTTTATTATTGGGGCGAGCCTGAGCGAGCCCCACATAAACGGTACAGCAATGCGCGCAATATATGGTATATGTATAATATTATATGTATGTATGGTACGACCGTCACATTCCGTATATATGGGTATTCTAATTTAGCGAACTGTAAATTCACACTCATGCGGTATACTGCAATGTCAGAGTGCCAGGCTTCAACAGGAAAATAGTGCATCAGCGATAGCACGGAAGATCGAAGACGCGTAGAGAAATCAGTCAGCAACAGCACGCAGGATCAAAGATTAGCTTGTAGAGAAAGCAGAATACTAGGTAGTCTGGGGTCACCAGCCTAAGGGTCTGGCCCCCAGATACTAGGCTAGAACGACAACGACAGCACCGTACCGTGCCAGTGGAGGTCTCAGGTAAACTCAACGCTACGTAGCCTCGGGCTCTTCCCTCCCCCTAAGAGCCTGGGTAAAAGCTATGATGGACACGCCGTCACGGCTCAAGACTGCGTCACAGGCTACGGTCTGCCAACTGAGTCGCGGCGGCTTGATCCGTATGTTTGTTTCATCTGCTGACATGAATCTGCTCCTGCTCATAGCTCCCAAGCTCAGGCTCGCCCCACTACATGCCCTGCATGACACTAGTACACTTGAAAAGCTAAGAGGAGAGGCACCCTGGGGGCGAGAAAGCACGTTGCACGCAGCCTTGCCTAGTATAGTATAGAGCTAGTATACGTATACGCTTCTTGTCTTACACAGTCACGATCACGTGAGTTCAATATGCAACGCGCGCGCGTACGTACGTACGTACGCGCTACGCCGGTACGAGTAAGCATACGTCTACGAAACTCACTTGTATTAGTATTTACGTCTCAGACGAGATAGTACAGACTTCTAGACCTTCATCTGATTTCTATCGCGTACTATTGTGAACAGGTCTATCCTATATACTAACCTTGCAGCTTACAACTTCTCCCTCCCCGGTCGCGCCTATGGCGCGCAGCGGCCTGGTAGAAGATTGCCCACGGCACGTAAAAATGGCATTCGCAGCATCAATCTGCGTGATGAACTGATATTAATATTACAATCCTCTTAAACGATAAGGAACGGACGTCTAGGAATCATCTATAGCTACCTGTGTTCACCACTCTAATATCTATGTTCGTACAAATCGTGCGTACTATTACAAACCTTTCAAACGACGCGGGACGGACTCCTGGTAGACGTTTTTGCTCAGCCATTCGATGTCCGCGGGCGTCAGAAAAATCTTATGACGCAAGGGCGTTTTGGATGCGACAGTAATCATGGTGGCTATCCACAAGTACGAGTAAGCATGCACATCCTTCACCTTATTCTAGTATACTACTATTGGGCTGCGAAAAGGCAAGCACCTTGCTGTCCGCCCGCCAGCTGTATGGTTTATGGCATGCACTATCCGCGAGTACAAGCATGCAACAAGCCTATATAAATATAGTACTATTTACTTCAAAATTGGCATTCAAGATAAAAAAAGAAAGCAACCACATGATCACTATTATACTTATTTAGCTAACATCTGTCAATACTGTGACACTGTCATCATGACCTGGCAGAGCCAAAAATATCCATATTATTCTCTACTGGGTCAGCTGTATTTTCAATGTTCAAACTTGTCCAATCTCTTTTATCCTTGTCAGCTGACTTCACATAAGTAAAGTATACTGTTGAGTTCCATCTTCCAAGTATCTGCACAACAATGTAACCATGCATGGTTTGCAGGTTCAAGTAAAGCTAGCATTATCTTAGCTACATATAAAGTATTCAGATAAACCATGCATGCATGCAGTACCTGAATAGTCTCAGGTGGTACTCCAATCCAAGAAGCAAAGTATGCAGCTGTGTGTCGCATACTGTGTGTTCCATACTCATTCCAGTGTGGCAAATCTGAGTCTAGCATATTGGTCATGATGATTATTATACTATAGGCATACACTAAGTTAAACCATAAGCATCACGGACCAGATACCTTTTGCTAATCCTTTAACAATTTGTAAAAAGTGGGGTGCCGACAATCTAGAATTGAGCTGGCCTTTTCTCAAAGAAGTGAATACATAGCCCCTAGTATACTTGTATTTTTCCCTACAAACATATACAATGCACACATACCAGGCAATACAATTATAACATTATAATATATCTCCATCACAATAATATAACTGATACCTTAGTATAGATAGCCAAGTCAATAAAGATATCACTGGGCAGAGATGAAGGTTCTTAACATTTCGTCTCAAGAATAACTGTCTACCTATACAGTGAATTTGTATACTTGCTATACTTATGTCCTTCTCAATCATCATATTAATACAATCCTACCTGGACCATCTTTGTTTGTCTTATCACGCGCAATTGTAACTACCAAGCAGTGGGGTAAGCCCTCCGTAGTCATAATGGGTTCACCTGTGTTAGGATCTATTGCAGGGGTAATATTGCTCAGTAGTAAGTTTGCTGCCTCGTCTTGATGTAGAAACAGTCCAATTGACACAATAATATAGGCCCAGTTACAGATGTTTTCATCAGTTGCATGATGCATCACATAGTCATGTATCTTAACTAAATCTGGAATCGAAAATCTCCTAGCTGACTCAGGCAACACAATATCACGTCCGTGTGAAGCACAAAAGTCAGGCCTAGTAATACCTCGTAGAATGGAATGGTACACTTCCTATGACTGTGGTTAAGTAAACTGAATATTAGCATGTGAATAATGATATAGATGATCTATATACACTGTCAAGCATGCATGCATGTTCTGAATACTTATATACATGAATATGCATGTTAGGATACAACAACTTCTGAGCATATAAATGGATTTCCAAGAATTCTACCACTTGATGTGACCTCATAGGAAGCATCTCCATAAAATATTCTGTGTATTGTTTTCAAAGCATGGAAGGAGGAGCGGAAGGTTTCATACCCCCATCCACCACCCAGTCGTGGGGTTCCGTTAATGGTTAAGATAGGCTCTCCATGTGTATCTTTTACAGGCACCATTTTACCAAATGCCATTGCTCCTGTATAATATGTAGAAATCAGCATAGTAGTCATGCATGACTTGGTTCTAGTATGAACAAAGCTTACTGAAGTATGCAATGATGACTTGCGGAGGTGCAGGTTCAATACCAACATTAATGTTCACTGGAGGATCCATTGAAGCAGCAAACCGTACTAACAGTTGGTATTTCTACAGGCATAATATTATGATTTACACAACAATGTATGTGCCTGAATATACAGCTCTTATGGCAGTTAATTATTAACTTACCACATTGTATACTTTCTTGGTTTTTTCTGATAACCTTGAAGCAACTAGACGTGGGGCTATATTCAAAGCAACTTGTACCTGAATTAATTTCATAATAATATTATAAAGAGTTATAATAATTATAATTAAATGTCGTGGTTATGCTGATTAATATCATGAGGCAGTATACACTGGCATGCGGGAATAAAGTATCATGGAGAACACTATCTGTATACTAATTGGATAATGGGTTTGGAGAGTGAGGTGCACATTCATGTTAAACAATGTGTGTTCCTGGATTGACTGGTCTCGTACCTCATTGCCAAAGGTATCACCCGACTCTTGTAGATGCCACCTCTGACTCCGGAGATCAAACACGTTCATCACTCCCTCCCTGCAAATGAAATATAGCTAGTCATTCATAGTATAACCATTTATAGGTAGAAAGTAGCTGATGGCATAGTCTAGCTTTGTATGTTACGCCAGCTGCAGTCGGACATCGACTGGATCAGTGACCCCTGACTGCAGTAGGCAACATGCATCCTCAGCACAATTAGGGTAAATTTGGGATAATACGTATAGTACTAGACCAATATCACGTCAGGCAGACACACCAGTGCCTAGTAACACGCTGTACTCTCAAGATCGGCGCCTTGTGATAGCTACTGGGCAGTGCCGGGCCTAGCGGCCGCGCACGATGTGACCGTTTGACAAGAGACTCTGAGCCTGAACAACTAATTCATAATGTTCATCATCCTTACCCAAACTCATTTGCACACTCAGCTGGCTCCTGCTCTTCGAGCTCAACAGCTTCCATCGACTCTGCTTCGTTGCTCGCCATCATGTCACGTACCATGCACAGGCTATGCTGAAATGGTAATGGTCGTCTCACCCACGATCATGATTAATTCTAGTATTGCGTTTCTAGAAACTTTTTCCTACAACGTTTATAGGTTTCTGAAACCAGGAAATATCCAGTTTTCCGCGGCTTTCACGTATACTTTGTTAATAGAACGAGTGTTTTCTTGGGCTTGATACGTTTCATTTCTGAATTCTCGTGCACCAATCAGATTCACGCCATGCGGTATATCCGTGATTATCATGTGACACCGCGCTATAGTCGTATACTGCATGCGTGTGAGAGCGATTGATGCGTTGCCATGCGCATGATATGCCAAAACGATGCATTGTCATGCCAATCACATGACATGCTCAGTGGCGTAGCCGGGGGGGGGGGGGGGGGGGGGGGGGGGGGGGGGGGGTGCTCAGGGGGCTGGAACACCCCCCCCCCTTTGTCCTGGACACAAGGCTTATGTTAATATTATTGTACGACTACTGGCTGATTTCTACTTACCTTGGCAAAGACATCGTTTGTGCAAGCAAATATTGAAGTTTAAAGTTCGAATGTTGGGGGTGTGGTCACGTTTTGGAGCATGCGCATATCTAACTGCAGTATAGCAGTTCAATAGTCCAGTCAGAACTGAGCTGTAAGCCATGTTTCTTGCCTTCAAGTTGAAACTGCAAGCTGATCAGCAACCTTCAAGCCCAAGAGAGTATATTAATAAGAGTGCAGCATTCATAAATAGGTGTGAGCTGAATAATCATGAGTATGGCCTGGCATGGCATCCTTCAAGAGGCTGGGCCCATTTACCTATGCTGCTTAAAGCACATGAAAATCAATAGAAATTGATAGCTGTAAAGCTAAAAATGCCAAAACCTTCCGCCTTCGGCGGGAGGGGGCACATCCTCCTCCCACACCCACTCCCTATGGCCAGCAAAGCTGGCCATGGACGGCTTTGCCATAGACTACTACTACATCACTTTCTAACTGAGCACCCCCCTGATAAAAATCCTGGCTACGCCCCTGATGCTGCTTATAAAGGAGTCTTCCTTGAAATTCGAAAGTTGATCGGTAATTTTCTGTAAGAGGTCATTTTAGAATCGTTTGAATGTGGCCCTGGTCGGCATAATATGTGGTGAATTTATTTCATAGGTAGGTTGGTACCTGACCTAGTAGGCATCAGTGAACTTTGTTGTTCTTTCGTCATCCACTTAAGAGTCAACCAACCCAACATCCCATGAAGGGCCTCGCTCCTAGTTCTTGGTAACATCTTCAAAATGATCTGCATTCCATAGTTTTGTACACATTTCTAGCCTCTCGCTTAGGGTGGTATTGCACTGAAAACCACTGAACAGTAGTCCAGGTGCAGTAGAAACAGAGCGTTGTATAGGAGGCATCTGGTAGTAGTTGTAGGTAAGCACTTATCCTGTGTTTCTAGTTCTTTAATAGCTCAAGTTAATGGTCGACAATCCTGTAAAGTGTAGATGACATGAAATGCTCGCTCCTTCTTCAGTGAATTGTTGAATCAGATGAATAGAGCTGTATATGATGTCTGCCATTTTCTAATACGAGACCGTGTAGATTCCAGAAGAGAATATTAATATCGATGGAGATATAGTACTGTTGTTTCAAATGGTACACTGAATCAACACATGTTGTTCCTCCACGAGTGTTGGTCTCCCTAAAAATTATATGCTACAAGCAAACATAGATCAATTTATCGTGAGGGTACATAGGAGGGTCTGTGTACGAGACGAATCATGATCAGATAACGCTGGCTGCTTCTTCAATGAATTGTTCGATCAGTGAGGCTTTTTGTCCCTGCATAAAGCTTATATGATTGTCAACTGATTTTCTTAAATCCTTTCTTCTTCTTGCTGCTCAATCAGCGGGGAGAGAGAGGTGCCAAATGAAAGTAAGTCCAATCTTCCCCCTCAAATTCAGGACTAAAGCTTTATGTAAGGTAATGTTTCAACGAACACTCACTTAACACACCCCAATACAGCGTGGAAAAGCAGCAGGTGTGTCTTCTTCATAGTCGAAGTCAAAGTTCCCTCGTTTTGAGAGCCGTCAGCAAAGGGTTAAACGCGCGCCCGGTTTGACCTTTGACCCTGCAGTCTGCGAAAAGTCTAAGTCGAAAGTGCGTCCAAAATAAAATATTAAATACGCCCGTACCGTACCGGTGTCACAGCGAATTTGTTCCGGTCCGCGAATTTGTTCCGCCGGAATTTATTCGCTAGCGGATCTATTCCGGATTTCCGGAAAATCAGCGAATTTGTTCCGGATGGACAACGGTTGATGTTTCTTTGACACAGGTGCAACCAGAGTCAAAGTACATGTTCCATTTTAATAATTGGAGCTGGCCTCAGGAGTGGCATAGCCACTTCATACGCCTCTGCCCGGGCGCGGAGTGACATGCGCATATCATGCGTTTGGTGTGGGTGTGGATCAAACAGCCTTTATGCAAGATGGTGACCAATGGCAATGTCCAAGCGATTGTCCGCAGAAGGCTTCAAAGAATCATTGATATTATAGTACACAGAAATCTGAAGACGGTGAAGTGTTTATTCGCTTCCTTCAAGTCTTCAAGCTACTCTGCAATCACTATAAGCCTTGACCTTCGTGTGTCCTAAATTAGCATGGTTCACTTTACTTTACTTCTGCATTTGTTAGACTTTATCTTAGGTCAGCCTAGCCTATCATCATACCCATGCATAATAATGATTTAAAAAGCCAGTGATATTGAAAAATTCAAACTGAGAAGTGTAATAGCACATTTTACTAGGCGGAACAATTGCGCGGGACGGAACATTTACGCGGTCGCGTAGATTATCCGGGCGGAATATGTACGCTAGCGTATTCTTTCCGGCGGAACGTATTCGCTATGACACCGGCCTAGCGCGTACGGGGTATACCCCGGTTCGTACGATCGTAGCTAGCCTTTAATAGAGGTCAAAGGTTAGATCGCATACTGTGTTTATTTAATTTTATGGGCGTGACCTAACATCCCAATATTAAATACCGGTAGTAGCTGACCAAACAATGTCTTCATCCTCGATAGAACCACTGGTATCGTCAAGTCGATGTCGTGGTTATTCGGTTGCTTTTGTTTATCAACCTCCGAAAGAAGTAGAGACAGAGTGTCCCATTTGTTGTGACGTTCTCTTTCAACCCAAGGTGGTCACCTGTTGTGGAATTAGCTTTTGCGCTGGTTGTATCGGTCTTATTGAACGGGACGGGAAGCCATGTCCACACTGTCGTGGATCATTTATTTCATATGACGACAAAAAACTTCGGCGAACATTGAATGGATACAAGGTGTTTTGTCCTTACAAGGAGAAAGGGTGTAAATGGATAGGAGAGCTAAGCCAATGCGATGTTCACCTTGACCAAAGTGGCCTGCTGACTCAGAGTGCTAACCGCTGTCTGTTTCATGAAGTTTGTTGTCATCTTTGCCGGACAAAATGTGAACGGCGGTTGATGCCAGATCACCTTTCAAATGATTGTCCACATCGGGATGTTGAATGCAGGTACCATTTTATGGGATGTGAGTTCAAGAGACCACAGCAAGAAATGGAGGACCATTTACGAGAATCCATTGATTCTCACCTCCTCCTTGCAGCAAAGAGTATTATTCGAATTCGAAATGACCTGAAGAACGAAGCAAAGAAGCAACAAAAGAAGCAACTAGCCGAGGTTTATAGACTAAAAGAGCTACAAGAAAGTCAGTTAGATGTAGTTCACAATATGCTAGAGAAGCAACGAGAGAGGCAGTTGGATGAAGTAAATGAATTAAAGAAGCAGCAAGAAAGGCAGTTTGGTGAATTAAAACTACAAGAGAGGAAGCTAGCTGAAGCAAATGAACTAAATAGGAGGCAGCTGGATGAATTATTGAAACAACAGGAGACAATGCAAGAACAATTTACTGAACTGAAAAGGAAGCATGGACAGCTAGAACGAAAAAACCGAATCATTGCTGGATGTTTAGCACTTGCTATTATTGTATTTATCGTTGCAGGCACTGTGAATCAAATATTAAGTACTACAGAATTACCAGTGTTACAAGCTGGGATCGAATCGGCTATTCTAAACCATATTGAAAATGTGGAATCTCACTGTGGAAAAGAAAGGACGGCTATCAGCAATAATGAAGATCACAGGGACACCATAAATAATGGTGGAATGGAGAGCAGTTCAGATTTACAACAACTTTTACCAACTGTCTCTGTATATTACTCCTACCCAGAGTTAGACAAAGATGTTGTCCTGGAGAATATTCCATCATTGACTGATACTGGTGTTGATGTGGAAGCAGATACTGACAGAAACCTAAAGAGGAAGAATTCAGTATACACTGACTTGGATAGTGAATCTGCATATGTTAACAAACAAAGGAATAAAGATAAAATCAATACAGAAGTGGACACAAATGCCCTCCCTGCTGAAAACCTACTACTTTCTGACCCTACAACTATTGTAGAGAGTGAGTTAGCAGTGGAGGAGATAAACTTGAGGGAATCACATGACATTGTTGGTTTAGAACAATCGGACCTGCTAGATTCTCAAATCAAGAAGGTGGTACACGTACATGTAGATGCCCATGTGGATATGAAAAATGTCTGCAGTATGAAGGACTACTTTGTTGACCATGTGTTCATGGGTTCTTCTAGTAGTATCTGCAGAGCGAGTGACAACAATGGCTATGCAGACAAAGGGGCAGAGTTTCAAAGAAGCAAAGTGATGGACTTTAAATCCAGTAACACGACTGTAGAGTCACATATCTGTAAAGCTAGAGACATATTTATCAGCAATGATGTGGAGTGGGTTTTGTCCCCTGATAACCAGAAAATGGATTCTGACAAGGTCTCCCATATTGATCAGGTTATCGATGACAGCGAATGGAAGGGAATTCATTCAGAGAGCAATCTTCATTCCAACAAGACTTACCCTGACAAGACCGAGACAGATATTAAGTCTAGAAAAGTGAAGCGTGAGACAGACCTCAATGCTAGTGAAATGAAACCGTCACATATTGATCACAAGGCACTTGGCATTGTTCATACCAGTAAAGCAAAAGTGTCTCATGCTGCTCAGAAGAAAAATGTTCATTCTACAAAAGAAACCCTTGAGAAAGAGTCTCAAGGACTATTGGAAGTGCTTCAACACTTGATAAACTATGGCTTGGTCATATGCATACTTGTAGTAGTCTGTACATGTTTCTGTTTGCTTGGTCATCTAGAGAACCAGGATAGATATGAAAGAAGTGTAGTTTATAGACCCCGTATACGTAGGAGATATAAGAGAGTTTATTGATGATACCAAGCATCAAGTTTGGTGTGTGCATCCGTAATAGCAACAGTTTTACAACCCCCTTCAAGTTGTGTACAAGAGACTGATAAGCAGTATACCCTTAGTTTTTTGGTTAAAATAATAATGATTGTAACATGCAAGAATTTACTTTTGAAACATTATTATTATACATGACCTTACTTGTGCATATCTGTGTAGGTAGTCATGTAGCTGTCGTGTCATGTCAGTAGAAGAAACTAAATTATTACACACTAGCTAATTTGTTGTCACTACATTGTTCACTGAGTATAGGATCCTTAGCTACAATTTTAAGCTGATCATTAGGTAATGTATGACACTGTTTCTAAACAACAGTTTTGGTTTGAAGACTTCCGTGCCAATTCTGCAGCTCTTTGGAATGTGATTATTGTATACATGTAGCCTGAGATAGGGTGTACATGTGGTGAGGTGGCATGCACAATAATATTATTGTATAGGGCCTGTGGGATGGTCTAGTGGCCCAAGGATGCTTGTATAACTTTACAGGGGTAGAGCTTGCATGTGGTGCTATGTGGCAACCCCAAAATCATGTGCACCTGATGCAGTTGACCACAAAATTTCTTCCTTGACATAATATCATAACACCAACAATGTATTTTTGTGCATATAAATTACTCAATGATCTAGCTACTTGTACCACATAAAAAAAAGTGTTTTCTCCTACAGTACAAACTTAATACAACAGTATCCATGCATACACAGGTCTTTCCAGTATCACAGTTAGTTTGTGGAGTGGCCAGCAAATCCATTTACCTTTCCAGTTTCATTTTGGCAAAAGCTTCTTCAGTTTGAAGTAGAGCATACATGTAGCTTTGTCCAACCCTCCACCAAACACACTCATTATTAACTGACCAAG
Source organism: Stappiaceae bacterium (assembly GCA_964291365.2). Classification (GTDB taxonomy): domain Bacteria; phylum Pseudomonadota; class Alphaproteobacteria; order Rhizobiales; family Stappiaceae; genus JBDWFY01. Next base: position 837,980 of record OZ220033.1, on the reverse strand, counting down.
GAAGGCCAAACAGAGGTAGAGGGTACCATAAGGAATCCAAGTCACCATGTACATCAGATAGTCAGCAAGGGCGGCGGAAGCATTTTTTTGGTGGTCAGGCAAAGAATATTATCGAAAGTAATGGCGCGCTTGCGCGCCGCGAAATTTTCAAATTTAATTTTATTCATGACTATGACGTCATCATAATCGGCCACGAGCGCTCGAGCAAGGTTACTGGTATGCTATCGCTGCTGACGAGTGCTTAACGAGACAGAGAGAAAAAAATGGCGGTGATTTCTAAGAAGCAAATTAAGCCCAAGGAAACGCCTCTCATTTTGTGAATAATTAATGAGGCAAAAAAGTGGTCCGGCCAAAACCTGACCAGCCGGACCGGCTCCGCCGCCCATGGTCAGTGGATGTGAATATGAACACAGAATACAAACTTTGAAATAAAAGTAGCTTTCTCTAAAGAGTTTCCTTGGCCTTGGCAAAAAAGTTAGAGCGAGTTGCCATTTACCAGTTGATTGTGGTGGTGAATTGGTCACTTGAATAATTATGTGTTCTCAGTTGGCTCTCCACTTGGAGTGTCTTGAAATTCCTTATGGGTGTAGAATTGCTTCAGTCACTCTTCTTTCTCTGCCCAGCAATCTTTGCACTGCTGTCCTAGCTGTTCATTGTCCCTGGGTAGATTGCTGTCATAATAGCTCTTGTTGTGGAAGTGCACCTCTTTTGGCATGATCCCTTTCGCTACTATGATTTCCGATCCGCTTTTGGCAGTGCATCTGGGTAGCCAGTGATGATATCATGCAATGCATCCCTCCACTTCATAGGGCATTCATGACATATACAAACCCAGTTGTCCTGGGGTGGATGCGGTACTGGTAGCGAGGCAGACCGTTCTCATCTGCATATTTATCACTCCCTATTTTGTCTTTTTGGTCGTATCTCCTCCCTCTGAAAACAGTAGCAGCTGGCAAGGATATTGATGCCGTTGAGGTAGTACAATTTGTTGTGGAATTCTTTCTTGTCCTAGGGTTCAGATATGACAGATAGTGTTTTGTATGGTTTTGGAAACTGACAGCCGTGATGGGATTATCAATTGCACTGCAGACCCTCGATCTTGTCTAGGAGTTCCAATTAACACTCACTCATGCACATACAGTCAGTAATAGTGTGTATCACAATGTCATTGGCTCTTAATCATTTAATTTGTTTCATTAAATGCTGGTGCTTTGCCGACCAGAGTTGAGAATAATAGGTGGTAAAAAAAGATCAATGCTATTTTCAGTAAGAATAATAGGCAAAAGGTTTGAGAATTGAAGAATAGAATAATCTGTCAAGACCTAATCGGGATGTTTCTGCCATTCGGACAGTTCTTCCAGCTACTGGATTTCCATTGAGACATTGGTGTTATCTGGGATATCAGGTAGACCTCTGACTCGATGACATTGGTCGAAATCTCTCTTTTTGTTGTTGTTTGAACATTTCGTTTGCTTGCTGAAATTTGTCCAAGTACAGCCATTGGGGTGTTAGAGTCTGTGTAGATGTGGGAAGAGTTGATCAAATCTTCCTGCCCATCAGTAGCTCTGAAGATGATCTTCCACACCATGGGAGCGGAGTAGCTCTGTACAAGAGTAGTGCGAGAAAGGGGTCAGTTGAGTTCTTGAGGAGATTCTTCACTGTCTGCACTGCTCTCTCTGCTTGTCCATTGCTGGATGGGAAGTGGGGGCTGCTAGTATTGTGCTTGATGTCGTACTTGTCAGTGAAGTTCTTAAATTCTTGAGAGCTTAATTGTGGTCCATTATCTGATCTGAGAATCTCTGGGATACTGTGTCTGGTGAATGCTACCTTCAGAGTGTTGACAATACTCGGAGTTGATTCAGTTACTGGACTTCTGGGTATCTCGAGAAATAGTCCACAATGACTACGTACTCTTATCCTTTCAGGTTGAAGATATCTGTAGCCACCTTTTGCCAAAGGTATGAGTTTAGAGGGGTAGGTATGAGGGGTTCTCTTGCTGGTTTGGTGCCTCTGGCACACTCAGGACATCTCTCAATGAAGCTTGCAAGTTGTTTCAAAAGACCAGGCCACCATACTGAGATCTTTGCTCTTAGATGGCATCTCACTATGCCTTGGTGACCTTCATGCAGCTTGCTCAGTGTCTCTGCTTGGAGTGCTTTGGGAATCACCATCCTCTGCCCATACATGAGTAATCCATTGCTTTCTGTCAATTCTCCATGTGCTGGGCAGTATGCTTTAAGTGCTGAATCAATCTCTTGTGTCAGGCCATCCTTCACAGCAATACTTTAGAACTTGTTGACAAATCGGATCGCTTGACTGAGCCTGTCTGTAGGTCTCTATTCATTGGTTGCTTACGGGTAGATGAGAGATTGTTGATACCATGCAGAGTTCTGCTAACTCTTCTTGAGTCCTGGTACGTTCTGTGGGGATGGTGGGGAGTGGGGCTTTTGAGAGTGTGTCATCTGTGTAAAGCTCTTTGCCAGGAACATGCTTGATGTCATAGCTAAATCTATCTAAATGTAGACGAAATCTGAGGATGTGAGGAGGTAAACAATCCAGGTGCTTGACTCCAAGTAGTGGGATGAGAGGTTTGTGATCCATTTCAATTTCAATGTGCTTCCCTACTTGAAGTCAGCAAACTTCTCACATGCCCAGGTCATTGCAAGCGTTTCTTTCTCAATTTGGGCGTAGCGATGCTCCATCTCTGACATGGATCGAGATGCAAATGCAACTGGTTTCCAAGAATCAAATCTCTGGAGTAGCACTGCTCCTAGGCCATATGCAGATACATCTGCAGAAATCTTTGTTGGAGTTGAGGGGTTGTATAGTGCTAGCGTGGTTGGTCATGAGAGCTCTTCCTTCACACAATTAAATGCTGCTGTCTGAGGAGGGCCCCAGGTCCATGACTTTGATTTGCTTAATAGCTTATGTAGTGGCTGGGTGATCTCAGCAAGATTAGGAGTGAATTTCCCCAAGTTGGTTAGCCATTCCTAGGAATCATCTGAGCTCAGAGTAGGCCCTGGCAGATTATGCTAGCATAATTTTGAGCAAAATAGGCGCTTCCGAGCATCAAGAATTATGTTAGCAAAATAGGCAAACTTTTCCAATCAAATGAGCAAAATGGGTACAATTTCTCACCGTCTTACCTGAAAAATGCCTATACAAATGTAGTAAGAGCCTTTGCAAAGTTTGTATCACCTTCAGCAAACAGAAAACCATTCTAAAGTATCTATATATGCCTTAGCCTAGTCACTACAGGGTAAAGTATCCTGGGCTATAGCTGTTATCGGAAGACATAACATTTTATTTTTGTTGTGTTTATAATTGTGATGTGCATACTAATTATAATACAAACGAATTATATTTTTCAGCTATGTAGCCACCACAATATTCGAGAAAAATGGGTTAATTGAAAAGCAAAATAGGTAGAATAAAAAGAAAAATAGGTGGAAAATGGGAGAATAAAGGAAAAGAAAAATAGGCAAGAATTTGAGCATAATCTGCCAGGGCCTAGCTCAGAGACATTGATCATTCTCCTGATAGCCTCTGTCTCCTCTGGGTCTGTGATGATGCCCTTTTCATCGATGACATGGCCCAGAAAACTGATCTTACTTCTATGGAATTCGCATTCTTGTGGGTTGAGTGTTGCTCCTGCTGTCTCAATTTGTTTTAGGGCTGCTTCTGCCTCTTCTCCAATGCAGTAGAGAAGGGTGCTGACCTGCTTTGATGTGGCTGGATGCCTCACGGAACTACTGGAAATGACGTTTCCAGCTTGGCTAGTCGTCCGGGTTCAAAAATCAAATGGTGCTGGAGTTGCTAGGCAAAGTTGAGCCATACCGCTGCCACCATGTAGTGTAGACTGACTGGTAATATAAGTACATGTATATTGGCTTTAGCATTGAAGTGATTATTCAGGATGAAACAAGCAGTAAGTGAATGCAGTGAATACATGTACAAAGCATCAGCTTAAATACAAAAATTTTAATGATGCTACTAAATATAGAACCTACAAATGATCTAAGTGTTAAGACATCTAGATAATTACTTAGTGAACAGTAACAGTTTACACCCCACTTCCCACCGTTGCTTGATGAAGAGGAAGTTAGAGAACTGCATACACCAATCTGTAGGAAAGCCACAGCTGACATAATACTAGTTCAGAGATAGGGATGCAACGAATATGTTGGCATAATATCTGAAATAATTGGGCCTCTAGAGCACTGGGCATAATTGGGCAAAATACTGGGAATAAACATAAGTGTGCAGGATTGGATATTTATACATAATATATCATAGTATACTGGTTCTATACGTATATTTGCATAGTCGTAGTGTCAGCCTATAAGCATCTGCCAATGCTCAAGTTTATAATCATGAATGCACTTATATAATAATACTCTAGCTATTATACTGTGAGTGTGAAGACTATATGAATATCATATAAATTATATATTATAATATAATCATAATGATTATACTCTCTTTATACTATAAGTATACAGTGTTTGATATTATGTAGTATGCAGTATTAGCAGTGTCAGCCTAATGCACTGTATTGTATACTCTTTATACTGCAAGTATACAATGTTAGATGGTATGCAGTATAATTTGCATACTTGCCATTCATAGCTAGCTACTCATCTTATGATTGATCATTTTTAGTCACTATGATTATTCAACGATCAGTGTGGCAGTATAATATGTATAATATGTATAATATGCATAATTATACTCACTTTATACTGTAAGTATACAATGTTTGATATTATGCAATATAACTTGCATAATGTATAATTTGCATAAAACAGTTACTGTAGAATCTCCAAATGCAGTGACTGTGTTATAGTAAAACTATCATAGGGAAAATAATAATTATTATTGAGCAGTGTGGATCCTTTATATAGACTCGGATAGTAGTGTTCCTACATATAATAATTGTGTTAGCTTATTTATGTCTAAGCATCTTTATCCACTGTCAAACGTGATTTCATGTCTAAACATCTTAATCCCCTGTCAAATGTGATTTCATGTCTAAACGTCTTAATCCCCTGTCAAACGTGATTGCATGTCTAAACAGTGTCTTAATCCCCTGTCAAACGTAATTGCATGTCTAAACATCTTAATTCCCTGTCAAACGTGATTCCATGTCTTAGACTAAATTTAAAACACCCTGTCAACTCGATTGTATGTCTAAATGTTAACATCTTAACGCCCTGTCAGACGTGATTGCATTGCCACAATGAAAATCCATCAGATTCCTCACTTATACATGTAGTAACAGAATGATTCGCCTTCTCACAATGACCTGCAAGAATGCATGGCAATGGCAAAATCACTCCTTCTGAAGTCAGTCAGAAGCACATTTCAGAGAGAGTAGGTGGTATATAGCTACTCAACATCTAAGGCAATCGAAGCCTTAGAAGAGGCAGTCAAACTTGCAATTGGATATGGGATCATGGAGGATTGCATTACACCCAACAATCGTACCGTAAAACACTTCAGGAAAAGGCCTTTCAGTGAGCTGACACACGAGTGCAAACGGTAACTTAAGCCTTTTGAAAGTGTTGATTCTACTACAGTATAGTATTGATTCTATTACTATTACAAATAGACAGTATACAATTATATAATATATTTATACTCAGTGTATAAATGTAGTCTAACAGTGCATAATTATGCATATTATGCACTTTATACACTGCATGATTGTACTTTAATGCATCAGCCCTAGTATTAATTCTATTACTATTACAAATAGACAGTATACAATTATACAATATATTTATACTCAGTGTATAAATGTAATCTAACAGTGCATAATTATGCATTTTATGCACTTTATACACTGCATGATTGTACTTTAATGCATCAGCCCTAGTATTAATTCTATTACTATTACAAATATAGACAGTATACAATTATACAATATATTTATACTCAGTGTATAAATGTAATCTAACAGTGCATAATTATGCATTTTATGCACTTTATACACTGCATGATTGTACTTTAATGCATCAGCCCTAGTAACTATTAATTCTATTACTATTAGAAATAGACAGTATACAATTATACAATATATTTATACTCAGTGTATAAATGTAATCTAACAGTGCATAATTATGCATTTTATGCACTTTATACACTGCATGATTGTACTTTAATGCATCAGCCCTAGTATTAATTCTATTACTATTACAAATAGACAGTATACAATTATACAATATATTTATACTCAGTGTATAAATGTAATCTAACAGTGCATAATTATGCATTTTATGCACTTTATACACTGCATGATTGTACTTTAATGCATCAGCCCTAGTAACTATTAATTCTATTAATATTACAAATAGACAGTATACAATTATACAATATATTTATACTCAGTGTATAAATGTAATCTAACAGTGCATAATTATGCATTTTATGCACTTTATACCAAGTGCATGTACATGCAGTGTTAGCGGTCACTATTAACTATATAGTATATCCAGATAGTATCTTAATAATAATATTATTATTATTGAGATGTTAGACAAAATTATGCTGGTAATAGACAAAAAAGGGATTAGATTATACAGTATAATTGATATATAGTGTGCATAATAATACATGATTTATACAATGAGTATAAAGTAAAAAATCTAAGCAATATAATAATCCATTACTGCACAGCTCTCAGAATAAACTAGAGCTCTCTAGAGCACATACCCCATGACATCTACTGCCATAACCATAGTGATTTGTGATGTGTCAACCCTTACCAAGGGCGGCGGAAGCATTTTTTTGGTGGTCAGGCAAGTGCGCCACGAAATTTTCAAATTTAATTATATTCATGACTATGACATCATCATAATCGGCCACGAACGCTCGAGCAAGGTTACTGGGATGCTTTGCTGCCGACGAGTGCAGAGACAGAGAGAAAAAATGGCAGTGATTTCTAAGAAGCAAATTAAGCCCAAGGAAACGCCTCTCATTTTATGAATAATTAATGGGGCAAAAAAGTGGTCCGGCCAAAACCTGACCAGCCGGACCAGCTCCGCCGCCCATGCTTACAGGTATTGAGCTTGAGCATGTGCAATTGAAACCACATGTAATGCATAATGCAGTACTAATAGGTGTGGCCGATCAAATATATAGCATGATTTCTAGCGCTCATGGCCCTTGGTTAGTGCTTAGAAGCAAAGAACTGTCGTTATATCGACAATTCTGACAGCTTGACAACACCCACTACTTGCTTTGACACCTATATCTCGAGATTTGCCGATATTTAGTGGACAATAATGATGCTAGACGACGACGGACAGACAGATTTACCCCTTGTGCACGGGGTAATCAGGGCATGTCCAGAAATTACCATGAGGATGCAGTCATGGCTACTAGTACTAGCAGTTCAGAGTGAAGTGAGGTCTGCCAAGGATCATATGGCTTGCCTTACTGTTCATTTCATATAGCCAAGAAAGTGTTGCCAGCAGCACTTTTAATGTAAAAATGGGTGTAGTTTTCAAGGAAATGTGGGCATGGCCAAAAAATTCAAATCCTCCTTGAGGAATTTTATGGGAATAATTGGGGGCTCTAGTGGGAATAATAGGATTGTTCAAGAAGCAGTGCAGAATAAATAGTAGATTTTGGAGCACATTAGCCATATCCCTATTGTTATTGACAACATTATTTTACTTTTTGACATTAATTTATTATCTATAGTTAGATCATAGTTGTAACAAATATTGTGATCTGATTGGTCAGAAGAAGGTATCTATTTCTCATAAATACTCATGTAACAGTGACTACTCTTCAATGTATGTGTACTACAATATTATTCAATATGTGTGTATGTATTGCATGTGATTCAGGTATGCGTGTCTAATTACTACATTCCTTAGTCATGTGATTGTCACACTGATCAATGAAATCAGTGTTTGTATGCTATTGTTTTGTGCAATCACCTGTTGTCTTGAGTTCTGTCTGTGCGTGCAACTAGCTCTGCTCTGATGTTCTGATTTGCTAAACTTCATGATAATAGTTATTAACAACCATGACATAAAACCCTGTGACATTTTGGTGTAGTCGGCAAGATACGGCCACAAGCACACCGACTCTATGAGTTTGGGGAAGGTTGATCAAACATGACGATGGAAGAGTCCACAGCAACTCCAGCAGCCACCCCTGCAGCGAAGCCCAAATTCTTAGTGCTGCCCGAGACATTCTCATGCAACGGTTGTTTCTTGGACTGGATCGAACACTTTGAGAGCATTGCAGCTGTTAATTCCTGGGATGATGCAGCGAAAGCCTTGTGGCTATTAATCTCGCTCCCAGACCCCAACCTCTCACGAGGAAAGGGTCTGGGGACATTGGAGCATTCTCTTGGTCTTACACATCATCACGTGACCACACGTGTGCCAATAGAAACCCTATACAAATAATCACTATGTGGCTGTGAGTACGACTGACCGGAAAAGCCCAAACTGCATATAACCCTTTCACTGGCAAATCGTTGCAAATTTACAACGAATTTGTATTGACCGTATCTCGGTTAAATGAGACATGAATAATTCATTGGCAGCGGTTAAGAAAACCTGGCCCACACAATAGTCGTGGTCCCATCGGAACTTTGAAGTGATGACGTCAAAGTGGTTTTGCTTTGAAGAAGCTTTCATCTATGCTTGGATCACTTATTACACACTAAGTTACACACTAAGATAAAAGAATTTCCGTATGAGTAATGTAATGATAAATAATTAACTTACTTTCCCCAGGGAAGGTTTTTATCTAAAAAATTTTACACGTACATGGAGAGTGGAGAAAAACTTGAAAAATGTTCTTCTCAGAATCTTGATTTCTACTTTCAGATCCTAGAAAATGCTCTTTTGAACGGTTTTGAATGCAGGGTAAGTCCCTTTTTTCACGTACGTCCATAGAAGCTGTACATTTTGGATCGTACGCTATGACGTTTCACGTGTGGTACCACCTACTTAATTAGGCCTACAGAATCGAACGATCCTGCCTGCCCCAGGTTACTGGCTTCAGGTCACCTTAGCCAGCGCTAATGAATGGAGGCTGCTATCGACGGTAGTGGCGATCTACTACCAAGTGAGCAGCACGTTTGTTCTCTCAGGGCAGGAATTGGCAGCTCTATCACTATGTACAGAGTTAGGCCACGAATTATTCAAGTTCAGTGAGGCTACACGATTACCAGGGAGAGACAGTGACTTGTACGCATTGGCCATCACAGAGGAGGTAATACTGAGCTTTTAAGCTTTCATGTACGTTCATTGCATGAGATACATAGGCACTCCGTGCATTGGTAAGCAATAGAATGTCTCTAAGTTGTCTCTGGCTAGGTACAAGCATACCATCTATTAGTATACATTATTTGGAATGCTGTCTTGCTTATATGCTTTTGTGCATGTACATTGGCAGCAAACATGTACTGTTCCTGCATCGTACCAGGCTTTACCGTCTCTGAGCACTACATACCAAGCAATGTCTGTGTAGTGTGATGGACTTGAGTCTCTGTTTTTAATAATAGCATCAATAAACTGAGTACACAGATTGATTTTTAGTACTTAATAATCTGGTCCTAAGTATGGTCAACCTACAGGGGCGGCACAGAGGTTTGAAAAGTGATACGGCACAAGATCGTGTGTAATTACAAGGACTAATACAACATTATATGCACAGTAGACACACACACTAAAATTTTATACTTTATACAGCTACTTTTATTGTGGTTTTCCAAATACTCGCTTGCGTTCATCATTAAATAAAACAAACTTGTCCATTGCTTCTTCTATGTCAATTTTCCTGTCTTGGTGGATGTAAATCATCATCAAATGATTAAGTCTCTCTTGCTTCATTGTTGTACAAAGGTAAGTTTTTACATGTCTCAGTGAAGAGAACGATCTTTCTGCTGTTGCAGAGGTAGCAGGCATGACTAACAGCAACTGTAATAGCCTGGATGTCTGTGGGAAAATGCTCTTGTAAAGGATGACTTTTTCCTTAAATTCTTTGTATGCAAAAGACTTTTCACAGTAGACATTCTTCACCATTTTCAGTTCTGTTAGTAAGTCAGATTCCACCAAGTCTTCCTTGAAATGTTGTACTATTTCTTTGATATCTTTGGTAGAAATGTCCTTTCCAACAGCAGCATTCTCCAAAACACTTTCCACCTTGGCATAGAAGGTAAAAGAAGATGACTCAAATTTCACCAATAAGTGTGTCAAGGACTTCAAAATAGTACCTATGGTACATGTCTTCTGGTGTTGCATCAAAATGAGTAGTATTATTGGCTTCATCAATGCGCTTTGGTGCTCTCCTTCTGCATGGAAGTACTGGTTCTTCACAATCAAATTCATCAGCCTTTTGCTAGCAATTCTTCCCAAACCTTGTCAAAGTGGTCATCACTTCTCTGCTCCTTAAGGCTGGAAAGAGTAATGGCAGCAAGCCTTTTGGCCTCCATAGCACACATTGTCTTCTTCTGAAGAGCTTTGCTCAACGTATCTGTGATGCTAAACAACTTCTCTCCTATCACTATTCCAAATAGGAAGGAAAATTTCTCCCTGGTGACCATAATGCCCCTGACCTGTGAAGTAGCTTCTGAATTTCCCCGTACTCATCAATTATCTCTTCCAAGACTGAATGGATCACGGAATAATTCAAAATGACAGATCTCAGTGATTCTGCACGTACTGTCCAGCGAGTAGGACACAATGGCCTTATTCCCATAGTTTCAGGTGAAAGGTCTGCTTTCAGCTTCAACAGCATTCATTTCTTCTTTGCACTGTACTTAAATACCTTAGCCAGCTCAAGGACAGTGTCAAATGTGTCAGCCATGACCTTTACAGAACGAGAAGTGTCCTGGACAGCAAGATTGAGAGAATGTCCATGCAATGAACATAAAGAGCTCTTGGTTCCTCCTGTTGGATTCGTACTGCAACATCAGAACGTTGACCAGACATGTTACCAGCACCATCGTAGCACTGACCACGGCAACGTTCCAGAGGAAGAGAAAGACGGACCAAGACATCCTTGATTAACTGTGTCAAATTGTCTGCATCTGTTCTGTCAGTAGCGAAGAGGCCTATACAGTCTTCAAAGACTTCAAACGTCTGTGGGCATACATATCTGATGCATATTGTGAGCTGTGGATAAAGAAATTACTGTGTAATGTGTTGCAACCACAATGATAATAATAGCCATCTGGTACCTGCTCAATCAGGGAAATGTCCACTGTCTCATCAGCACTCACACAAAACCACATGCTAGTACAAATATCCTTTAGAATGGATCTCTGTATCTGGTGAGCCATGATTCTCAGCATTTCATTTTGTACTTCATGTGAAGTATAAGATCTCCTTTGCTGTAACCACTTTTTCAGCCCATCAGAATCAGCTGCCCAAAGCTTCATGAGTTGGTAAAGAACTTCTTGGTGACCACGTAATGGTAGTGCCTGTCAAGCAAGATATTCAATTGAGGTAAAAATCTTCCGCAGGCAATTCCTTGCTTCAGCTTGTTCTGCTGCCAATCGCCTTTCAAGTTGAAGATCAATACCGACTCCTCTCGTATGATGCTCCCATTTCAATATTGCTTCCCTGTGGCAATTACTTTTGCGGTGAAGCTCAAAAGCTCTTGTTGCGTCTTTCCAGTTATTGAAGCCAGAGGTGATGAAGGCAGACTCGTGATTCTTAGACAAGGTCAGTTGGTGCAAAACATACATATTTCGGCATATAAAGCAGTATGCTCTGTTGTTCTTATTTTCCCAGTGAAGCCAGTTAGACCAGAGCTTATTATCAAACCAGCTGGGCTTAAAAGAGCGATATTCAGGCTTTTTCTGACCAAACTGCTTCTTGGGGAAGTCTCTAGAGCGCGGTTGATATGGCTTGTCCAACAGTTCAAACTCCATTTCTTCATCTCCAGGCATGGTAGCTGAGCTATCCGAGGTAACACTAGGTTGAGAATCGGCAATCTCAGACTCTGGAGCCTCCAGTGTGTGGTCAACATCAGGGTCAGCGATGTCACTTTCAGAGCCACTTAATCGGACTTCAGAGTCACTAGAAACGTTGTCCTTTTCAACTGCGGCGCTCTTTCTAGCACCAAAGGCTTCCTTTAGCGATTGCTGACGACGATTTGACATACCACTCAAACTAGATCTGCTAGCTACCATGTGCTGATTTGGATAGGTGCATGCTCGAATATCCAGGCTGCAACACCCACTAAATAAAGTGGGTGGGGTTGAGCTCAACTAGGGACAAAAAGTGGTCCGGCATTGCGCAGAGCTTCTGAAAGTGGTCCGGCGTTTGCCGCACCGGCCAGACCGTCTATGCCGCCCTTGACCTAGATCAAGTTTATTCCTCTATAATCTATTCAGATCATGACCGAGCATGGTCAGCCTAGCCTGATAGGATAATGCTCAAGCCATTGTAGTAGGATAGTGAAGCCATCTGTCCTAGATGTTATGAAGGCCCCTTTACTCTACTGGCCTTAGGCTATACTTCACTGGCCATGAACTTGGCAAACAAATCATGGAATCAGCCTCCCTTGTATGCCACTACTTCAGTCTATAGTACTTGGAATATATTAGCTAATACTGCGTACCAAGCAAGAATAACTGTGTTTTGAATGGCTTCCACAGACTCCTTTACACCTCGCTGTGGCCACTCACTGCCTACTGATTTTACAGTAAACTGTTATGCATGCATTTCATAGCTTGGGGATTGTCCTCAAGTGCCTTGACAAATCTGTGAGCAAATCTCGAGATGGATTGACTGGCCTCCAACTACAGTAGCAGCTACTTTTGATCACTGGATGAATGACATCCATAGATGACACTCACACACACACACACTCGTTATTGCGACTACAGTAGCAGCTACTTTGATCATTAAATGAATGATATCCACAGATGAAACATGCACATGCATGTTGTCTTTAGCAAAAGAAATGATGGTCTGTGTAGGATGTAGTTTCATTAGTGACCTCAGTAGTAAACATTGCAGTGCCACATGCACTTTTGAGTATTTGCACTGTATACATGGTTAGCTTATTACAATCTGCATATCATTATATTAAGATTATAGTTGTCCGTCTGTGCGTACGTCCGTCCGTCCGTTATGGAAGGTCAGCGGAAACGATTTGACCCCGAGAAACAGGAGGCTGTATCTCTGGTCATTGAGCGACAGAAGCTAGAACTGGGCAATCCTTGTGACCGCCAGCCGTGGCACTAGCTATGGGCACGAACACTAGCTTATTGGACGGACTATACAAAAACCAGGCAACAATGGACACTTACATCTAGTGGGCTGCAGATAGCTAAGGAGCTTGATTCGTGAGAAGATATTGTCTGAGTGATCATCACGGAGGTAGTAGATTCCGAGGGTTTGCCCTTGCCTTCACAAGTCTTGCGAGAGAGTTGGCGAGTGAGATAATGAGTTTCTTGACAGTTGATTGATTTAGCCATGTGCTCAAAACAGGATGTCATAAATGCACATGCTCAATGGAATGTTCTAGAAACCAGGTAAAGGGTGGTCTTAGCTGCCATGCTGACCTATATCCTCTGAGGTTGCAATCAAATAACGAACCCACCACCACATGATACAAGGTCTTACTCTGGATTATTGATCACCTACTCATGGTCAGGCTAGAGTCCATGCAGGGAATGCAGAGAGAGTTCCAAAACCATATTATATTATGCCTTACCAAGTTAAGTAATACATGCAGACAAACACGGGTACAAGCAGGGGGCGAGCGAAGCGAGCCCCCCTGCTTGTAATATATAAGCCTTTTGCTAACAGGTAGCTACAATGTATGCAAGATAACTAATTCTTTTATCTTAGTGTGTGGTTGTAGCTTGTAGAAAATTAATATAATGATTGGAGCTTTTGGAAGCATTCAAGCTATAATTTTTACACGGGCATGCAGAATGGGTCAAAACTAAAAGTTTGATCTGTATGGATTTCCTTCAAATTTAAGATAGGCTCCCTAAAGTGTCTCCCATATGTTTGTATAGGGAAGCCATGCGTTTGCAATGCTTACGCCCACACGTTATGTGAGTGGGCGAGGCCACGCACATATATACTTGATGACCATTACCCAATTTGCTCGCGCTATGGGTGTCTGCTTGCATTATGTCGCCCTACTATGCATGTAGCTACACTGTGTGGAGTTTTCTGGACACTTTCTGCTTAGTGTGCATGTTAGCTTGAAAAAAGTAGAGAAAATTATTGGGGGTCTGGGAGCACTTGAGGCTATAATTTTTATATGGGCCTGCAGAACGAAGTTAGCAGAGAAAGATGATGAAGCCGGATTTTGATTCTTGCTTTCTGTTTGGAGATAATGGCGAAAACAAATAGAAGCCATACAGTTGGTACCAACACACTATAGCCGAATGGGTAAGGGCCTGGACTCTGACTCTGATGCTGAGGTCTCCGGATTGAGTCAGGGACGAAATTTTTTCCTCTTTTTTCTGATAGCCCGACACTAATTAATGCTAATTAATTTGTAGGTGTGGTCTGGTAGTGATAAATGCCAACAGAAAAGCACTGTAAATATGTGTATGCAAACGAGACGACCCTTTACCAAATCAGGTTAAACTGCACTCTATGGCCACTACCTACATGTATCTACGATTTGTGGCTCTCACTATGTATGTAGCTACACCATGTGGTGTTTTCTGGACAATGTTTTTTCTGCTTTGTTTGCATGGTAGCTTGTTACACACTGAGTAGAAAAAAAAATCAGAAATAATTAAATAAAAAAATGTTTGAAGCACTTCGGACAAAAATTTTAATATCGGCACGCAGATTAGATCAAAACTAGAAATTTAATCTGAGTGGATTTTTTATTCACACCTTTAAAGATATAGCCCTAGTGTCTCTCATATGTTTGTATAGGGAAGCCATACATTTGCAGTTTTATGCCCATGCGCTACGTGAATGGGCGTGACTATGCGCACATACAAACTTGACGACCATTACCCAATGGGTGCCTGCATTGTGTGGCCCTACTAGTACTATGCATGTAGCTACACTATGTGGAGTTTTTTTTTCTGCTTAGTGTCAGCCACGGCTGCTTGAAAAAAGCCAAAGAAGGGTCTAGGAGGTGATATATGTGCTAGTAGTGTCCCATGTGTCGGTTGGTGTAGTTGCATTCTGTCTCTGGGCTACATTTGAGCTGCATCTCGAGATTGTGGGCGTGGCTCGTTTGGTTGCCGCACAACAACCGCAGCCTTGTTGACCCTGTACCAAATGAGAACTTGCTCGGTTATCCAGACGAATTTGTGAATGTGAAAGCAGGGATAAACGCCAGTCTGACGATGCTCGGAAGGGTTACACAGATTTGGTCAAAGCTCTTTGGGAAAGGTTCGAACCTAATAGCAAGTGAGAGTTGTACGTTGCTGAATTCCATGCCCGGTGTAAGAAGAAAACTGAGGATTGGGCCGATTATATGCAGATGAACTTCGAGTACTTGCTGACAATCAGACCTCCAGGATGAAGCCCGTGAACGTATCGCATTGAACCACTTTCTGGAACACATGGATAACCCCCAAGTTGCCTTTGGTGTTAAGCAACGATGTCCCAAGAATCTAGCTGAGGCAGCCAGCACTACTATTGAACTGGAGTCTTACCTCAGCCCAAAGGCATTTCTGTTGCAGAGGAGGAACAAAAGGGCATGGCCAGGGTAGTGGCGGCATTCCAGAGTCAACAAGATGGAGATGATATAGACACAGAAACTAGTCGAGCATGTAGAGAAGCTTGAGAGCAACCAAGCCCTGTGCCAACCATCAGCCGCACCCAAGGCCCATGTCTCCAGTGGGCATCCCAAGAGAAGGAATAACCTGTAATCTGTAGAAGATGCAGACAAGATGGCCACTACAGAGAGGCTGCACACAATGGGGAAAACCGCCAGGAAACTAGTCACCCTTGGTGCCAAGGGCCGAGTGTCTGAGGGGAAAGGCCTATATCCCTACTGGTACACCCGAAGTGATCTCTCTCCTGCCGGTGAGCCAGGCATCTCCGTACACCATCACTGGTACTGTCATGTAGGAGTAGATGGAACACCACTCCAAATACCTGGCATTTCCCTGCTGAAGGTCCACACTGGAAAGAACGAACTCGAAATTCACAGCCTGATTGCAGATATACATACAACTGAGGGTATCCTTAGGTGTGACTTTCTGGGACCCAACCAGTGCATAGTGGACACAGGAAGGAAGACATTGTATTTGGGTAGTGGAGAAGTGATCCCCCTGCAACAACCACTCCGTAATCAGGAAGCTCTCAGCACCCCTACCCAGGCCAGGGCTGGAGGAAGCATGCATTTTGCATGTGGTCCGGCTAGTTTTTAGTTGAAGCAGGGGCGTGTCCAGAGGGGGGCTCAGGGGGCTTGAGCACCCCCCTAGCCTACCTGACTTCACTGAAATACTACCTGTCTGTCTCCAATTATTATTTCTTACTTTTACCTTTGTTTTGATGACTCAGTATATAAGATTATACTTGTGCTCTGCCAAAGAAAAGATGAAGCTCTGAAGCATCTGTGCTGCTGAAGTTGATCACTAGTACAGTAGGCCCTATATAGTTGGGCGGAGCCCAACCTTCGCAAACTCCGCCCAACTAGCTGCATGCAAGACCACACCCCATTCATACTGAGCATGCGCGTGAGCACCCCTCTACCTGGATTTCTAGAAACACCCCTGTGAACTGTGGAGTAATGGTGTGCATAAGCACACCAAAACTAGGGGGGTCTGGGGGCATGCTCCCCCAGGAAAATTTTGTAATTTACAACCTCGGAGACTGCTTCTGGTGGCTTCTGAGACCAGTTTAATGGCCAGTATAAGACTTCATTGTATAACTAGAATCCTAAGGTTATTTGTAAATTTCCCCAATTAAGATTCAGAAATCTGAGCTTTTTTGCTTGAGCTTGAAGGATGAGAAGCCACATTCCATGCAACAATCCCCATCATACACTTACCAGCTTTAAAAGACCTACTGAGAAGTATCTTTGAATCAGGGCCAAAAGATACTAATACCTTATGCACCTATCAATAGTATGCCCCACCTACCCCACCTGGGGCATAGGTGGGGGAAAACATGGGAGTTTGTCGTTAAAGCCTGGCCCCGTGGGTCGGGCAAGGTGGGGCATTTGTCAACACTGTGCATTAACTAGGATAATTGAAAATTAAAGCTTGATTGCCTATTATGAAGTGCCACAATAGTAATTGGAACTTCCCGATATGGAGGATGGGGGGTAGAACCCTATAATTATGCCCCATATATGGGGCTAAGTACACAATGCTATAGGACAAATCCCCCATCATTCCCCCTGGGGGAGGTGGGGCTTACCATTGATAGGTGCATTAGGGAATGCGATATTCCATGGAAGAGTAGGTCTTGACTACTGGGTTTTGACAATCATCAGACTTATGTGACGATCTTTACCATTCGATCAATACAATTAACGATCATTACCAAACCAAGTGCTGAAAAAAGTGGTCCGGTTTTGGCCTGACCAACCTGACCGGCTCCGGCGGCCTTGCAGGCCATGGGAGTGGTGATGTCAGAAACTGTGAGGATCCCTGCCTTCAGCGAAGTGGCAACTGCCCAAGACGCATCCAATTCTGAAACCTGGTTGATGGAACCCTTGCCCCAGGAGAGGACACATAGTTCCGTTCTTATCGCTAGATCAGTGGTCTGTCCTGAAAGCGACAATGTTCTGGTGAGACTGCTTAACCTCATCCCATCACAATCTATAAAGGGAAGAAGATAGCCAAGATGGAAACCATTGAGAGTGCCAAGGTCGAAAAGAGTTATCCAGAAACTGAGTCTGCTATCTCCTCAACTGTGCATACCAAAGTACCCAAGGAAAGGAAGGAGGAGCTATGGAAGCTGGTTGAAGACTCTGAGGAGAAACTGAGTGAAACAGAAAAGATGCAGTTGCTTTCCTTGCTGCTGGAGTATAATAGCCTGTTCGTCGCCTCAACGTCTGACCTTGGTTATGCTGACCACATCCAACACCACATCAGTATGGGAAGTAACCCCCCAGTGAGACAAGGGGTGTGTCGAACCTCGCCTGCCCTGAGAGGGGAAGTACGGGAGTTGCTGCACGAGATGAGCAGGAAAGATGTGATTCAGAAATCGACCAGTCCATGGGCTTCCCCCATTATCCTCGTGCAAGAAAGAGATGGACGGGCGGCTATGCTTTTGCGTGGACCTCCAGAAGGTAAACTCTATCACGAGGAAGGATGCATACCCTCTTCTGCGAGTTGAAGGTACACTGACCATGCTGGCTGGTGCAAAATGGTTTTCAACGCTAGACATGATTAGTGGGTATATCACTATTTGTGGGAGAACATTTGAGGAGCACTTATCTAACCTGAGGACTGTCTTCGAATGCTAGAAACTGGCTGGGTTGAAACTACAGTCAACTAAGTGTGCCTTTGCAAGGAAGCAATTAAGTGGAATTCCTGGGACACATAGTCTCAGACAACTGACCCAGCCAAAGTCGACAAGGTGGCAAATTGGCAAGAACCTACCTCCACGAAAGAAGTCCAACAACTCCTTGGGTTAGTGAGCTATATACTATCGTCAGTTTATCAAAGATTTCACAAGGTATGCCAAACTATTATGCAAACTCACAGAGAAAGGAACAGAATTCCGGTGGACTATATACAGACTGCCAAAAAAGCCTTCCAGGACCTCAGAAGGAAACTTGTGTCTGCCGTAGTAACCTTCATGTACCACTTTCGTCACTATCTGTTGGGTCAGCAGTTCACACTCAGAACCGACCATGGGTCTCTAACATGGCTGAAAAATTTCAAGCACCCTGAGGGACAACTGGCCCAGTGACTGGAGCTGTTAGAAGAGTACAATTTCACTGTAGTACACCACCCAGGATGTATGCATTGCGATACTGATGTGCTGTCGCGACTCTCATGCCAACAGTGTGGTCAAGAATCTGACCCTGCTGGAGGAGACTATATTCAAGTAGTAACTGCTCTTTCACAAGACGATCAGAATTGCTTGGAGGGTAAGACAAACTTCGAGATCCACCAGCTATAGCTGCAAGATACCACAGTTAGTCCACTGTTAGTGGCCAAGGAAGCTAATCAATGGCCTACACTATACACAGTGAAGAGCAAGGCTCCAGCATTCCGCAAGCTTGTTCAGT
This sequence comes from Stappiaceae bacterium, assembly GCA_964291365.2. Lineage (GTDB taxonomy): Bacteria > Pseudomonadota > Alphaproteobacteria > Rhizobiales > Stappiaceae > JBDWFY01. Next base: position 818,816 of record OZ220033.1, on the reverse strand, counting down.
TATGGGATCAGCTAGTTGTAAAGAGTGACGTACTGTGGAGAATCTTCGAAAATGCTGAGGGTGGCAGTTCTCACCCCCAACTGGTTGTGCCTAAGGTTCTCAGGAAAGACATTCTCCAAGAACTGCACAACAGAGCTGCAGGTGGATACTTGTGTAATGACAAAGTGCTGAGTCAGCTGAAAAGGCGCTACTACTGGCTGGACATTGGACCAATGTCAAGAATTGGTGTGCAACATGTCCTGAATGTGCAACGAGAAAGATAGCAGCACCGCAACGAAAAGCTCCCCTACAGACTATCAAAGCAGGTTTCCCCTGCAGACAGTCACTGTTGACATCATGGGCCCTTTAGCAGAGACACTGGTAATTTATATGTCCTAGTAGCAGGAGACTATTTTACTATAGGTTTATGGAAGTACATGTATATCCCATTCTGAATCAGGAGGTGGTTATAGTGGCCAAGAAACTAGCTAACGAACTGTTTCTGAGGTTTTCGATGCCCGAACAGCTCTGCTCAGAGCAGGGAGACAGTTTGAGAGTGAACTTATTGCTGAAATCTGCAAGTTGCTACTCATCGAGAAGAGTCGAACGACTCCTTACTACCCCCAAGGTGATGGGTTAGTGGAGCAATACACCCGTACCCTGCTTGCGACCACTGTCAAAGATCATCCTCACGACTGGGTAGACCACACCAGAAAGGTACATATGGCATACAATACCTGTGTAAACCCCACCACGGGATTTATCTCTTTTTATTTGATATTTGGCCGACAGGTGAGACTTCCCTTGGATATAATGTACAGCATCAGTAGACCTGTAGAGACATTGATCAATGAGTATGCAGCCACATTAAGATCATCGCTCTAGGAAGCATATGACAAGGTGCGTAGCAACATGGGGAAGAAGCTGGAGCAACAACAGGAGCTTTATAACAAGGTTCATGGAGAGCCATTTGAATGCAATGACTGGGTCTGGTTGCACTCGAAAGTAGTCCCACGTGGTCAGGCTCGAAAATTCCACCATCCCTGGAAGGGCCCCTTCCGTGTACTAAAGCGTATTTCTGATGTTAAGTACAGAATTCAGAATGAACAGCACAAATGACAATGCAATTCAAATGTTCGATCCAAAGAGAAGGCAAATGAACAACAATGTAGGAGTGTCACAACAGAACAAAAGAAATCTATTGGTAGTGAATTGGAACAAGTTGATTCTGAGGACACTGAAACAATAATCCCTCCTGCTGTGAATAGTTCACAACCACAGCAACAAGGACAACTTCTGGTAATGATCTTCAGCCCCCTCGATACCCTAGCGAAGACAGTGACGAAGAAGTGACAGCCAACTTACTCAGCAAATGACCCATGCATCTAAACCTCACTTTGAACAGATTCTGGAAGCGTTGGAAGAATGAATATCTGTTGGAGCTGAGAGAGGCTCATCATCACAACAAGGGGACTTGATGCCGCACCTGTAGAAGTCAGAGACAGAGTTGTCATTCACAGTGATAACCAGCCGAGAGGATTTTGGAAGTTTGCAAAAATCGAAAAGACAATCACAGGTCAAGATGGCAAGACGAGAGCAGCTGCAGTCCAAGTCACTGCACCGTCCTATCCAATGCCTTTATCCATTGGAAATCAATTCTCAAGAGAAGGTTGAACCCCAGCCGATCATACAAGATCCTGGTGATAATTCTGGAAACTCAGACAAAGCAGCTGTTCGACGTTCGAAGCGATCTGTGGCAAGTGAGGCCCACGACAGAACCCTCGCTCAATCACTAAGTCTTGATGAAAACTGAACTAATTCTTTACTAATCATGTAAATTGATTTACTAATTATTGTTGATTATTTAGTTGGAACCATGGAATTTATTCACTGATTTTATCTTAGACCAGATGACCACATTATGGTCAGGTGGGGAGGATGTTAGGTTGTTGTATGATGATCATGTACCAGTTAAAGGCATTGTGTCACAATATAAAGGCTGATTGCCTGCTAATGAAGCTGCATGCGCCCACATGGTAAATAAACATGGGGCGTGGCGGATGGTTGGTAAGTTTGCGTGTAGATTCAAATCTGCCCGCTGAGACTCGCTCTGTCGGGCATTCGACATTTCAAGCAGCATATCTGCTCTCGAGCCTTTACTTATCAGTATTCTTACTCTTTGGTTGTCCATATCACTGAAGATTACAAGCTTCTCCACTCGACTTTGAAAAAATCTTCGTGTTGCACGCGCTCAATCTCTGCGAACTCCCATACACTATACCGTAATACTGGATGTGCCTATACTTCCTGTACCCATTTTAATTGGATTTTTGAACTAATGAGCTCATTAAGAAGTAATTACGCTTTATATCGTGACACAATGCTTTTAACGTTATATGTAATGAGTTATTGTAATCAAGTGTGCATACATGTGACTGAGTTTGATGACTAATGAAAAGGTTGTTGAAGTGAGTGTGTGAAAGTATCTAGTTTAATTGTTGTCAATAGCTAGCTAAGCTATCCACAAACGGCACGAATTGAACTCCTACAATTGTGAAGTAAATGCAGGCCTGCAAGCTGTTTAACAATAGTAGTAGTACACTATGGCCACAAGTCAATCACAGCTACTGATACCTTGGCTCTAAGATTTGACACATGGTTCATGTCTACTTTGGGCCCTCTTACACCGTTATTTGATTTCATGCTTGGTAATGTGCATAACATGTATGTGTAATGTGTAATAATTTACGTGCATGGGCAGAACACTATTTCGTAAGCTTAAGTGGGAGATGAAGGATTTCAAGTGACAGTCTAGGGCTTGAATTAAGATCAACTTGACAGTACGAACTGGTACTACTTTGACTGGACATAATGGCAGTATTGTTGGCCCTTTACTATATCCACATATACTGTATGATCGAGCAATTGTACAGTACAGCTTTTTCAGGAAGTATTCAAGGAGATATACTATCGCAATATGAGTGATTTGAACAAGGTATCACTGCACACTGAAGCGCTACGCGAGCAATCGAACTGTTGCACCTTGAGCCATGCCCATTCAATTATTGCGCATGCACATGATGTGGAAACTATTCGAGGGCAGGATTTTGTTTCACTCGGCTTGAGCGAGAGAATCAGTGTGGGCACAATTTGAGGGCGGGAAGAATTCAAGGAAATATGGTAAACCGCAAAATTAATATACGTAAAAGTGTGTTTTAAACCAAAATTGCAAAAGAATCAATGTACCAGCAATAATTGTCACCTAACAGGTGTCCCAAGAATATTTCACTATGAGTTTCTTATGGTACTATACTAGATTCCTGATTCGTGGCAGCTGCCATACGCTCACTTGCTTTTCAACGACTCCAAGTAACGAAAATGTTCCATGTGGCCCTGCACCATCGTATAGCTATCCTCCATGCAGAAACCATCTACACCACCAGAGGAGGAGTCGGATGAGGAATCAGATGATGAGGAATCCCAGAAGGAAGAGGAGAAGCAGCCACTAGTAGTAATCTCATATGTAAGCGGTGTGAGTGAGCGGATCAGGAAGGCCTGTGAAAAGTATAACTTCAAAGTCGTCTTCAAGTCAGGCCCGACTCTCTGCTCACTGCTCACCAAGGTGAAGGACCCCCTCCCCAAGGAGAAACTGGCAGGTGTGGTCTACCAGATCCCCTGCCAGTGTGGTAAGGTGTACGTCGTTCGGGGAAACACAGAGGCGCTTGGAGACGCAAGTTAAAGAACACAGGGATGCATGCAACAAGGGGGACACAGGGAAATCTGCCATTGCAGAGCATCAGTGGGATCAGCAACATCAAGTGAATTGGAAGTCACTAGGATGCTGGAGAGAGCCAGTAGACCCGTCCAGCTCAGGGTAAAGGAAACCTTGCACATCCAGAAGACCCCTACTAATAACAGGCTCAACTGTGACGAGGGGTACGAGTTGCCAGGCTGCTGGATTGCGACCGTGAAGAAGATAGGGGGCGGGGTCAGCTCAAGCTGCGCTAGTGCCAACCGCATTAGCGCTTGGACCTCTGCACCGGACCGCATGTGCACACAAGCTCAAGAGCCATGCCTATAAATTGCCACCATTTTCGCACCTCGCTTCACTTTTGCCCTGAAGATGACTAGAGCTTCTAGTCGAAACGTCGGCAAGTTGTACACCGAACATTAAGTTGTCCACAAAGAATCTTCGTTGTTTCTATACAGTCTACTCTTCTCTAGCTACTAATTGGACAAAAACTGAGGTGCGCTTCTGTCAAGCAGACACGTGTGTGGAGGTCGATGGTTAAAGAGTGTCCATATTGCAGTGCAGTGATGGCACTTCAGTAGCTCTACTTGGCTCTAATTAGTTTGATGCATGCACTGTTGGGCTGATATATACAGGTTAGTCTCGTGCGCCACACCCCTCAATCACAAGGAAAGAGGGATCTGGTGACCTTGTATACAGCAAGTTGTTTGCGTGGAATGCAAAAATCACATGGCCGGCTAAACATGTGGCGCTGAAAGTAGGGCATTACTAAGCAATACATGTAAATTCAAAATCTTGAATTTGATTGGATGCGATAAGATTTAATCACCAGAACAACTCATTGTATGCATGGTCACCAGACCCCTCTTTCCTTTTAGATTGAGGGGTGTGATGAGGAGACTATATACCTAAATGCTGAGTTACATTGCTCAACAATTGCATACTCAATGGTTTGATCAGGCTTGCACTACAGTGCACGATCACAATCAATACTCATGCAGAAATTAGAGTGGAGAGTTACCTTCATGCGCATCTACCTACACTCTCTCTTACAAGGGGAGGTCACTCCCATAGGCGCCATGTCCAGAGCTGTGACCGGGGTTAAGATGCAGTCAAACGGTCAAGGCACTTTCTGGGGGTTGGTTAAACGGTCAAGCAGTGTGCTGGGGCACTATCTACGGCACTACTGGCGATCAAGAGGCGTGGTCGATCCTTTTGCGCATGTGCAATTAATCGATGGTCAAGGGTCAAGGGCAAAAATCCGGCATGGTCAAGCGGTTAAGGCCGTTTTTTGACGGTCAAAAATCTTGACCCCGGTCGCAGCTCTGGACACGGCGCCTATGGGAGTGACCTCCACTTGTCTTAACAACAACTTACAGATATCTCGATAGATAAACCACACCTCCCATGTGTATCTATTGCTATAAGATTGTTTCTCAAATACTCTACCCTGTTAACGATGACTTACAGAGTGTGTGTGTGGGGGGAGGGAGGGAGGCTGTGGTGCACTTTCTGCAGCTGTGACAAGATGCTGACTGAGTAGGACGAGATTGTAGGACATCACAAGGGCCATCAGCACCTGTTGTAATAGTCCAAAACAACTCTCATTAAATTATGAATTTAGTAGAGTCCATCTGCACACACTTTCTGGCAAAAATTTCATGCAAACTCACACTGGGCTTCTGGACAAACACCCGAATGCCTCAGTCACGAATTATAGAGCGGAAGAACTGGAAACGCATCTCGTACGCCATATACGCACAATATAATACAACGTTCGAGCTTGAATAATGAATCATAGCATGCCTCAGTCTTCGAATTATCCCTTGCGACACCACCTAGTACCAAGAGTACGTTGGCAGGATGTACTCTTGCAAGAACGCCTGGGTACGAGGCTAAGATGATATAGCTTCAGGTCTATCTTATGCGCATGCGCTACGTGGGCGTGACAAACTAAGCTAGCTGGGTGGTGCTGGTCTCTTGAGCTCGAGCTATGGCTTCAGAATCGCGTGTGCAAGACAAGGATATTCCTGATCTATCACCGTTTGTTATCCCGAATGTCAGTCCGACCGGTCGAGAATTGGGGAGAGGAGCTTATGGTAGCGTCGAGGAGGTAGAAATCCCTGGAGCTGTCTGTGCTGCCAAGAAGATCCACGATGAGCTCCTTCGCGTTGGCAGCTCTGAAGATGCGCGGTACATGATCAACGCATTTGTTCGCGAATGCAAATTAATGAGCAGCCTCCGCCATCCCCACATAGTTCAATTTTTGGGGGTATGCTATCTGGACGGTTCCAAATTACCATGCCTAATTATGGAACGTCTGGATACTAGCCTTCATGAATTTTTGGAGTCCACACCTGATCTACTACTCACCACCAAGCAATCTATCCTTCTCGATGTGGCTCAAGGCTTATTATATCTACATAGCCAAACTCCACCCATTATTCATCGAGACCTCACTGCTAGGAATGTGCTGCTCAATTCCTCTCTTGTGGCTAAAATCACTGACATGGGTGTGGCTCGTATTGTCAACCTTCGATCAGACCAGCTGGCTGCTACCATGACACGAGGTCCTGGAAATATCACCTACATGCCTCCAGAAGCAATGGGACCTCATTCTAAATATGATACCTCATTGGACATCTTCTCTTTTGGAAACCTTACTCTCTTCACGCTTACTCAGCAGTTTCCAAATCTCCTCGCAGCCACGTACAATGACCCCAAATCTGATAAGGTTGTTGGACGAACTGAAATTGAGCGTCGATCGAATGAATTTCAACTTTCTGATTCCCTTCTTGGCTCCAAGCACCCTCTCATAGATTTGTCGAGGAATTGCCTTCAAAACCGTGCTACAAATCGGCCTACCACAAGTCAACTTGTCACACGAATTACTGAGACGTTGGAAAGTTCATTACCAAGTAGGCTGGAGCTAGAGAAGGAGATAGCTGCTGAAAGGAGGAGCAACATTTTATTGAAGGACAATAACAAGGCACTACAAGAGCAAGCGACCACTTTGCAAGAAATGATCATAGCTAAGCAGAGGTTAGTTGATGAGCAACTTGAACAGCTGCAAGAGAAAAATGAGGAAATATTGGAGCTTCATGGGCAGCTTGACCACCAGCAGGAGCGAGTGAAGACTGTTGAGAAGAAAGTAGACCAGCTGCTGATGCAGGTATGAACAGTAGCTTTATTGTTCAGCATGCATCTAATATTGCTAATCTGACCTGGAATAATTATATCATTGTTAAGTGCAGCTCGCTGTTAAGTGCATAGTTTTTATCACTCTCTGTTTAGTGCATACACCTAGTAAGCTGCCTAAACGATTGTCAATCAATCATAATGCAGAGACTGGAGGCTAGTAATCAGCTGGAAAGGAGAGACCTCGAGACATACGCTCTCTGTTCCCTTTATGTCCATCGTTTTGGACTTTGCACCCTTGAGATCGCCTAGGCACATTCGTTACGTTCACCTCGCCTACCTCGTCTTATTAATTAAGTGCAAGCTTCCTGTTAAGCGCATATGTCCTTGCTGCCATGAGTTATAAGCGCATGCACTCAACAACCAGTGTCTACGAGTAATATACAAAAGTGCATGGCTGTGCCCTTTTTGCCCCGTGCACATACACAAGAGGTAAAGTAATTGGCTCAGTCGTTGATGTCCACACAAAGATCTTGAAGTCTAGGTGTCATAGATAGACTATCTGAGTAATGACTGTCAATACCGTAATTCTTCTAAAAATTTGGCACCTCTAAATATTCGATACCCTTCACCAAATGCTGGAAAATAGTTTCTAGTTTTCGGCAAAGGTCGTCATGTATATGTGCTATAAATGGGAATAGAATGTGCGTGCAGCAGGAATATTTAAATTGGGCAAGGCTTGTGCATAATTATTAGTTTTGTGCAGAATTTATGGTAATCTATTTAGGTCTTATTCTCACGATTTTACTTGTAGTTTTAATCTCCATCTGCTCTCAGAGGCATACTAGCAGACTATTTATTGTCCAGATTATCTGGTTTTCAAAAGTTCTGGTGTTAAAATTGTCCACTTTTGGGAGGGTCTGCTATTTGAGGTTTCAACTATTGATATTGGTCATGAGTCTCTATGCTTGTTACTTAGTCTAATAGTAGTGCTAGGACTTGATCATGATCACTTGCAATATTTGTTGTAACCACACCCAAATATTTGTGGGCATGCATGCGTGTCAAAATTAATTAGGCACATACGATATTCTGCTGTTAAAGTGTTTTTGTCATTTAAAGTCCACAGGGCAGGTATCATACTTCCTGCAATAACTGCCTGCCTTGTTTTGTTCAACTCTGACTCATTCAGACTTCATGGTTGATATAATATTATTATATAGGCCAATGTACCACATTGGGAGCTAAAACGTCTTCAAAGTGATGTGGATAAACTGAAGGTGAGTAAAGGTTTACTATACTAGCTCTGCATGATATTGTGTGAGTAGTGAAGTTTAAGTCCTCTCCCAAAGACTGACATTCTATGATAAATGACATGTGGTGTCCCCAGACCATCTGTGCATGGTCAGTGTAAATAATCAATAGTCCACCTGGACTATTAGTGTCTAAGTAAACTGGGGACCATTTATGCCTGTTATATCCTTAAAACAAAAGGTCCTCTCTCTATTACCCATCTCAAGAGAATTATAGTGAAACCTCTGTATATAGGACATCTTGGGACCAGCAATTTTTGCCAACCCTCAACATTATTGTCCTTAATAGGGAGGTTTCCTCTTTTCAGAGATTTGAATTACATTGGAAGTATCCATTTCATAGAGGCTCAGACAATATTATTCTGAAGGCAATCTTGGGAAAGATTGCTTGACAGAGAATGATCTAGGACATACAAAGAGGCCAAATTTCAAATAATCTGTGACTGAATTAAATTGCCTGTCCTATTATTTATGTTCGATCTATTAAACCAAAAGTATTCTAGGTGGTGAACAGCTGGGTTGTTTAGTGTATGGTACTGTATTTTAGCCAGGTAAGCTTGTCAGCAGCATATTCTCTTGCATGAAGATCAAACAAAGACCTTTGACCTCAGCATCTTGAGCTCTACTTAGCTAACGATCCTTATCTTCTGAAAGCAATTATTCTCGCTCTCAGAGGGCAAAGAAGTTAGCAACAAATAAATCAATAATCAGCCGATCATACTTATAATCGGCCACTCGTTTAAACTCTATACACAAATTTTCAGCCAGTTTGTGGGTTTATGTGGGCATCTTGGAATTTTATTGTGCTTACTCCATTGAAATGTACACAGGTCGATCTTAGGTACTGGTCGAAAATCAGTATCTTACACTATCAGTAGAATTATAAAATAATACTAAAATTAGCCATTTCTACCTTTGACTGTGGTTAATGATTAACACAAACTTTGCTTCAAAACAGCCAATGAAACATGAGTTGGAGTTTCCAATATCGTTTGAATGGGAGAGACAAAGTGATAAGCCAACAGAGATGACAGATTGTGGTTCCTGTCCTGTTGTTCTGAATGGTGAAGTTTACCTCGAAGGGTCCACAAGTCCGTATACCATCTACCAATATACCCCTAGCAGTGATGCTTGGACAGAATTCCCAAATGCTATGATACTTACCTGTGGAATACTAGCTCTAAATGGCAAGCTCGTAGTAGTTGGTAGTGATGGAGTCTTGACCTGGAATAGTGAGGCACGTGAATGGATCAATAGCAACTATCCTTCCATTCCTACAAAAAGGACAATGTCTGGTGTTGTTAGCTACAAGAACTACATAATTGTTGCTGGTGGTTACCTAGATGATAAGCTGCTTCAGTCAACCACTACCGTTGAAGTGTTAGACACTGACAGTGGAAACTGGTATAGAGCTCCTCCAATGCCATATAATGGATGTAGCATATCACCAGTGATCGTAGGACAGCACCTCTACCTTCATCTTGGAATGCGAGGATCGGTAACGATATCCAAATTCATTCTGAAAGTGTTTCTTCCTACTCTCATTTCACATACCTTGGCTGGAAAAAATCGTGATACTTCAATCTGGGAGAAGCTACCAGATGTGCCGTTTTATTTTAGCACATTATTCTCAATAGGTAACATGCTTTTGTCAGCTGGAGGTACCCCTGTCGGAACTGCAGGAACAATAGCAAGTGCAATAAAAATCAAGAGTTACAAGGTTGTTTCCGATATTTATCTTTTCAATCCATTTACAAATCAATGGGTGAAGATTGGTGATCTTCCTGAACCACAGTTTGATTGTGAATGTGTTGCTTATTCACCTGATAAGCTACTACTTGTTAGTGGAGATGTAGGCTTGAAGAAAAAGACACCTGCCGTATACACTGCAACCATCAGTCGATTTCATTTCTAAATAATTGTAATGTTTAAGTATTAAATAAAACACATAGTACTGCACATTATTGGCAGATTCAGTGAATTATTTTTATGATTAGGTCAGATTTCACAAAAATTTAATTTTTAATCTCTAGGGACATGATCTAAATTTTGATTGTGCATGCATCCCTCCCCCCCAATATAGAGGAATGGCTCTAAAATCTGTAATCCAACATGTCTTCATCCTTTAAATCAAGTCCAACAGAACAACCTGTATTGTTAAGTTGATGTTGTATTGCTTTTGTTCATCAACCTCTGAAAGTCATAGAGACAGTGTCCCATTTTTTGTGACATTCTCTCAAGTTCAACCCAAGGTGGTCACCTGTTGTGGAATTAGCTTCCCCCCCCCTCCCTCCCAGATTGTGGCAGAACAATTACATAGTGATGACAAGAAACATGAATAATAATATTATATTTTGGGATCTACTCAACCATTTTTTTTTTTTTTTTACTGAACAAAGACTGTTAGGCTTGTAATTGACTAACAAATCACATCATCACGTTACTATGGTGCTTTCTAATTAAAATTGCCTGGAATGCCTAGCTAATGTCCATAGTGTCGTGGATTTTAATATTTATGACAACAATATAGTAACTCTGCAGCAAAACATTGAATACATGGATACAAGGTGTTTTGTCCCCACAAGGAGAATAGGTGTAAATGGATGGGAGAGCTAGGCCAATGTGATGTTCACCTTGACCATGCAAAGTGGCCTGCTGACTCAGAGTACTTAAACAGCTGTCTGTTTCATGAAGTCTGCTGTCATCTTCGCCAGACTAAATGTGAACATCGGTTGATGCAAGATCATGTTTCAAATGATGTTGAATGCAGGTATTTTGTCAGATGTGAGTTCAGTGACCACAGGAAGAAATAGAGACAAGAACCCATTTACGAGAATCCATTGACTCTCTCCTCCTCACAGCAATGTCGAATTCGAACTGACCTGAAGAATGACGCAAAAAAGAGGCAACTAGGCTAGTAATAGACTAAAGGAGCTACAAGAAAGTCAGTTAATAATCACATTATGCTAGAGAAGCACATCCCGAGTCATCATCTGCAGCATCAATTAATGTTCCCAATTAAACCACGAGGGCGAAGCCCGAGTGGTTTGCATAGTCAGTGGTAAACCACACTACCTATGCTTTATAATTATGTGGCTTGTATCATGTTCTAACTGCCAGCCATGTTCTAATTTCCGATCATGGTCTAAATATTATAGGTTATAATACATCTGTGAGTGGTATTACAATTTATACTATGAGCAGAGTAGTATAAAGTAGTATAATTAGTAGTATAAACCACTGTGATACCATGAGTGGGTGTACTGTAATGGATTTGTACCATGGGTGATCAAGCAGAGTCAGCACTACAGTTTGCATGTTTGAGCATGCTTTAATTTTCCCTGTGTGCAAGTTTGTGCAAGCTTGCTAATCATACTAAAGTAGAGACTTCAGACTGACTTCTTGCTAGTTCTGAATAGTTGAGGAATAGTACAGTAGCTATCTTATCTGTCATGGTAGAGCCGTGACTTCTGTATTAGAAATGCAATGTTGTACTCTTGGTGGTGAACAGTTGCTAGGCAAAGCCACAAGAACGCATACTATAATCAGCCCATATATATAGCAGGTTACTTATGGCCTGGTCTGTGGTTCACTAATAATACTTATAGTCACAGCTGTCATTATTCGAATTCGATGACAGCAGACTTCAAATAGCTATAAGACATGAGATAAAATGTTTGAGTTTAAAGCTATAGATTTGAGCCTATAGCTATTTGTACAATGAAACCTTTAATTTATAGTAAGTTATGAACAGCAAACATGGAGCCTTATTAGCTACGCCCTGAGATGCATGGTCTAGCTCTGTTGGTCTGCGTTCCAAGGACTCATTGGAAAGCGATTGCTATACTGCAACTGCACAAGCCAACCTGCTAGTGTGGGGCTCGCTCAGGCTCACTCCAATTATAACTAATCGCCTATCTTCTTTTCAATAGGAATAGCATTTTATTAATATTATGTTTCTCCTCCTGCTACATGTATGTAGCTGTTTGCAACTTACTGTATGCACTAGTTGTTTAGTGGTAGTATTTAATAGCAGTAACAAGTATGCTAGTACACGTACATGTGCAGTGCATGCACTTGTATTGTTTTTTACAACACGCAATCTATAGGTTCCGTTAGCTATGTGCACCCACCTGTGCTAGCTACCTAGAGTCTGGACACAACTGCCTGAATTCACCTAGCTACTCTACTAAGAAAAATATAAACGTACTTCCTAACATTGACTGGGTCCCCTTTCCTCTATATTTTCCATGCCATGTACATGCCTTACATCAATCAAGTAGGCCTACCAATACCTCAATCGTAAATGGCACCAGTAACAGTAGCTATATAGCTAGCTAACTTATTAATTTTACAAACTTGGCAAGTTCTTGCAACAATAAATCAAGTGTGCCTGCCCTAGGCACCCTAATCTGAGTCTTCTCCAATCTCTCTCCTCCCTACACATACACATATTACGCTTTTCCTTCACAATTTTGACTTTTAGGATAAATTTGAGGTTAAAGGTCTGTCCGGTATTCAGTCCAGCCCACTATTCACAGACTCCCAGGATACTGTGTGTAGTCACCTTGGTGTTGTCTGTGCTATGCTGGATTTGCACAGTGAGCGGTGCCTTTGATTTGTATGACTTCCGTGGTACAACTACTACTACTACCCTGGTCTGGGTTAGACAAAGTACATGTAGTGCCTTTGATCTGTATGGCTTCCATGATATTACTCCTACATATACCTAGCCTCCTACCCAACAAATGACATGCAACTGGTCACGATACTGTGCAGCACCTGTTGTACTATGTGTGGTTGAAATCTCATAGCACCAACAAAATTAGTGAAAAATTACACAAAGATCTACATAAAAATGGGCATTTCCTCTTACAGTAAAGAAGCACAAATAAAACAGTGTCCATGTATACACAGCGGGTCTTTCTAGTATCACAGTTAGTTTGTGGAGTGGCCAGCAAATCCATTTACCTTTCCTTCTTTCACCACTTTCATTTTGGCAAAAGCTTCTTCGATTTCCCTCCGTTTGAAGTAGAGCATAGCTTTGTCCAGACCTCCACCAAACACACTCATTATTAACTGACCAAGAAAGGCCAAACAGAGGTAGAGGGCTCCATAAGGAACCCAAGTCACCATGTACATCAGATAGTTAGTAAATGTGAATATGAACACCGAATACAAAAAATAAAAGTAGTTTTTCTCTAAAAGAGCTTCCTTGGCCTTTGTAAAGAACTTAGAGTTGCCATTTGCCAGTTGATTGCGGTGGTGAACTTGGTCACTTGAATATGTGTTCTCAGTTGGCTCTCCACTTGGAGTGTCTTGAAATTCCTTATGGGTGTAGAATTGCTTCAGTCGCTCTTCTTTCTCTGCCCAGCGATCTTTGCACCACTGCTCTAACTGTTCATCATCCCTGGGTAGGTCCCTATCACCATAGCTCTTGATATGGAAGTGCACCTCTCGTGGCATGATCCCTTTCGCTATTTCCACCTCTGTCTTTGGCAGTACATCTGGGTAACCAATGGTGACATCATACACAGCATCCAGCCCTCCACTTCGTAGGGCGTTCATGACATATACAAACCCGGTTGTCCTGGGGTGGATGCAGTACTGGTAGCGAGGCAGACCGTTCTCATCTGCATACATATCGCTCCTTGTTTTCGTCTTTTTGGTCATATCTCCTCCCTCTGGAAACAGTAGCAGCTGGCAGGGATAGTTGATGCTGTTGAGGTAGTACAATTTGTTGTGGAACTCTTTCTTGTCCTCTTCCCAACGTCGCTTGATGAAGAGGAAGTTAGAGAACTGCATACACCAACCTGTAGGAAAGCCACAGCTGATATAATACTAGTTCAGAGATTGGTTATCAACAGTATTATTATTTTTTGAGGTCTATTATCTATACTGGAAGGATGACAGAAAATTTTTTAAGTATACCCGGGGCTGATATTGTAGTGTTCTGAAGAGCAGTTAATCATCAAATTATTTCCAAGTACACTCGTCACAGTATATATATGTGCACACTAAGGCTGTACAGTCACACCTTGCCTGCCACAGATGCTATTCATAGTGCGAGGCACAGTGGCCCAGTACTGCATACCACATGTCCAACCCACTGCATGCAATGTAAACAGTGATAGTGTATAATTATTATTGTGACAAGTGACCTTTGTGTGGCTGTTAATCCTACAGTGAACTGAGGGGCTGGTCAATTTTTTTTTATTGTAGCATAGTAAGACAGGAAAGACTGACCGTGATCTGTTTCTCTCATGTGGTGTAGCAAGTGTGAAGTACATGCAGGCCTACAAGCTGTTAACAACACACATGCACACACAAATTGGCTGAATTAATACAAAGGCACCTGGACTATACTTACACTTTACATCGTTAGGATGGCCGCATAAGCTAAAGAATACTATATTATAGTTGCACTATCCTTGTATGGCACATGGCATTGTTATCAATCACATGCTATATTATTATTGAAATTTTCCCATTAGCATATTTTTGATTGTGGTACGTGACCTTTTCTATCTTCTGATATGAAAAATAGCATGTTTGGTGAAATTAATCGAGCAGGCCTTATTTGAACAGTACTAGTGTACCGTACAGCATAGGCATTGTGAGTGCTGTCCATATATGGGGACCAACAGACTGGAAGTAATATTACTGTGTCTAAATTGCTCCACTTTGCATATGTAAGCTACATGCACAAGTAGCTTCAATGATATTGTAATAAAAAGATCAGGACAACACACACCAGGAGCAGATTAGATAAAGTGTGGAGCTGCCTGTAAACGTATTCGGGTAGGATGATATCACAAACACCGGCATAAATTAACAGTGGTATAGTGTAAACCCTCAGGGGTGTAGCTTAGTTGTTTCCTGGTTGCCTGGAAACCCCCCACTGGCAGCCAGATTCAGTATGATTATAGTATGACACTTAGCTGCTAGGAAACCCCCTGGCTGCCAGATTCAATATATAGATACTAAAATCTCTTGAAACTTAGCCTAGATCTTTTTTCTTGTATTTCTGTGCTAAAATCGTTGAGAAACCAGCAACTGTTGCCTTCTTAGATAGAAACAGTGACCGTTAATTAGAGGGCGTGGTCACAAGTGGGGCGTGGCCACAAAAATTTTGCGCGCGCGACTATATAGAAACCTTTCTTGAAAATCCTGGCTATGCCCCTGCCCCTGCTGTGCAGCATTCTATGCAGCTGCAGCTGTGTTCCGGCCGTCTGTGTTTACATTACACCTACCTCAGCTACATGATAGATTGCCATTTTGTCTACGTCATCCTACCGGAACGCTGTTGCAATATTTGTACAGTAGTCCAATACTCCTATCTAATCTACTCCTGCACATACCTAAACAGCCAGATTATCCAGGGACTATTAATCATTGTCATGTATATTATAGTAGTATGCAAGTGATGGCCAACCCCTGATATAGCATAAGATACATGTACATGCGTGATCATGTAGCATGCATAGTGTGTTGTATATGTTATATGTGTTTATTGGAAACATAAGCACTGATTGGCAAGGGGGCGTTATTTTAGTGTACTGATCGATTCTGGAATGTAATAATAGGCCAACTACATTTGTACGTTTCTAAGCAACATGCAGGTGTGCATAATATTATGTAACTTGTTACCTACAATGTAAATCTAGAAGGTGATTGATGCCATGCATATGCATAATCAATCACTCTATGGCTACCTTCCTTATGAGATAAAGAGTTAGAATGCCTAACACCTGTAGTTAGAGAGCTTAGCTTCCTCATTATTCAATAGAGGCAATTGACTCAGCTATGGCTACTAGGACTGGCTTTATTTTAAACCTAAGGTTTGGATAGACGATAACTCTCTAAATTTTCCAACTTACCCAAGATTGGCACTTGTCTCAGAGGCTTTTCCTTTGTAATGACTTTCCAGAATGAAAAATCCCCATGACGATCAATAACAGACCAGAAAAACAGCCAATCAAAATGAGAGACATGATTCATAATGATCAGGCTACGCTTCTTGAAGTGACCTTTGAATCCAAATGTACGAATCTTTATGCCAAGCACTTTCTCTGGATGTGTGTGTGTGTGTACGAGAGAGAGAAGAGTGTGTATATGTCATGGTGAAAAGTTTGCTTTGAAATACGCCAGTGCTTTCACTAACATACCATAAAAGAACTTGATGTCCGATGAACAATGATCCGATGTACATGTATACAAAAGAAATAGAAAATAAATTTCTCAATAACATACATTGTAGTATGATAGCAAACAGGTATACACAATTTCCAAAGCATCTGTTCACCATAAACAACTATACAATGCTACATGCAAAGCCTATGCAGATTGGTCAACCCAAGTCACACGATAATCAGCATTGCAAAGATGCTATGGAGACAGCATATAGTCTGAAATGTTGCAGACGGTCGACTCACATCACTGCCTAGCCAACTCTTGATCCAACACTACTGTCCGATCTACCTAATCCTCTGTACGCCATGGTGCACTTACACACATAACACACATCCAGTTGCCAGTGCACATGTCAAAGAACCTCCTGATAGACCAGTGTGCCCCGAGCCAGGCTGAGAGGAGCAGGAATGGCGGGATCCCCACCACAGGCATAGTACCGATGGTCAGAGCAACAAGGGTGAAACACAGTGTGCCGAAGCTGTTCCGCATGTAGCGTTGGATGAAGTTGAATCTCTTATTAGTCTCTCCCAGAAGGAGAGGCGGGTTCTGAGTCTCACACACATCCACAACAGGTGTCTCCTGCTCAGCACTCATGATGCATCAAGTTTTGATCTGCACAGCAACACTATATGATGTACTATGGATGTACCGTACACCCCCGAAGCGATAACTGTATTAATACACAAATTATGTGACAATCGAATGAATATACCAATGTTAGAGTGGAAAGAATTCAATATGAGCATGTACGATCAAATAATCAAACGAACCTCTTTCTTCTTCTTGAGAACAACGCCCAGTTTCAGCTCTAGGTGCGGCGCGGTTAACGCTCTCAATTATATTGCTAAAGGTCAATCAGGTGGGTGGTGCACCGGGCCTGCCCCCATGCGGATATGCGATGTGCATGATCTGATCGATCACGATCACGTACGTACAGTGTGTGTATATGTATATGTATATAATTGACGTAAACGGTAATACGTACGTACGTGGGCGCGGGCGCGGCGTACGCGTATATACGTCATTGGCTATGATACGCATGCGCAAAACTCGAACAATACCAATACCAGATAAAGGGCTAATAATTATTATTGTTGGTTACACAAAATATAATGTTATGCATGATTATAAGGCAAAAGCTGCTGCATTAGAACTACTGACATGATTCCTTCTTAAGTGTTTGCTTCTCCTCTTTCATTTTGGTGAACGCTCTTTGGATGTCCCAGCGTTTGTAGCGCAGCATGATGTAATCCAGCCCTCCTCCATAGATGCTTATCCACAGCTGACCAACGAAAACAATGATTAAATAGAGTACTCCATAGGAGGTCTGGACCAAGAGGTACATGAGAAAGTTGATGAAAACAATCGTGGAAACAGACGACCAAAAGAAAAAATAGTTCTTGGTCAACAGGACCTCTCTTGATTTGTGACATGGCTCATAATGTGCTGCTCCATTGCTCTGACATGATACTAAGCCTTCACTTGTTGGCTTTTCATTACCTGTGTCTTGAAATTCCTTGTTGGTGTAGAAATGCTTCAGTCGCTCTTCTTTCTCTGCCCAGCGATCTTTGCACCACCGCCCTAGCTGTTCATCATCCCTGGGTAGATCCCTATCATCATAGCTCTTGATGTGGAAGTGCACCTCTCGTGGCATGACCCCTTTCGCCATTTCTACCTCTGTCTTTGGCAGTGCATCTGGGTAACCAATGGTGACATCGTACACTGCATCTAGCCCTCCACTTCGTAGGGCATTCATGACATATACAAACCCGGTTGTCCTGGGGTGGATGCAGTACTGGTAGCAAGGCAGACCGTTCTCATCTGCATACTTATCACTTCTCCCCTTTGATTTACGAGTCATATCTCCTCCCTCCGGAAACAGTAGCAGCTGGCAGGGAGACTTGATACAGTTGAGATAAAATAGTTTGTCGCGGAATTCTTTCTCGTCCAAATTCCACTGTCGCTTGATGAAGAGGAAGTTAGAGAACTGCATACACCAACCTAATAATGCAATAGTGGAGATTATATTGATGAAGGGGAGCATTTGCCTATATTCTAAAAACCTGGACCATTGTTGCAAATTTCCACTTAGTGTGCAAACCTATTTACAATTCGATATAGTAGTGTTACTAGGGTGATGTAAATTGTCAAGGGGGCAAGCCTTTGTTCACAGTAGGCTGGCTACAATGTATTACAATGTGACTGTCTAGTGATTAAAATCAGCAGAGTTTTTTTTTAATTTTAAGCCTTTGGTTGGGTTCAAGGTGCAAGCAGTAGCCAAGCATAAGGCTCAGTATGACTTTGCACAAAAACTGATGCTAGCTTTGTAAAGAAGTGTACTGCTTGAATCTGCAGTGTCTCCTACCTTTATCTGTTTGCTATTAAAGTCTCTCCCTGGCTGCTCAGTGATACAACTCACTGGCTGTTCATGCTGCTCAGTTCTGTTAGCCTCGTCCCCAGGCTCCCCGATCTTTTTAACGTTGCACGAGAAAAGAGGGGGAGCCTGGTAAAACCTATCACGTGCGTGACGTCAGGTGGAACCAACTTCCATATATGGCACAACAGCGAGTTGGCCGGCTCGAGAGGCGAAATTTCTCACCGAAAGCTCGAGTTCTTCGAACTGAAAGGCTGTGAATCAGCAAGCGGAGGCCCTTCAGTCCGTTCGCCGTGTGTCGAAAACTGCGATTTGCACGGTAACTCGATCGTGCCCACATCTAAGTCTGTTATCACTCCATCGATCTCGTGTTTCTTCGATTTACAGCCATCGTTTCGTTCTCTGTGGTGCACTATAAATGGAAGAGTGTGTGACGTGCTAACCGCTTCACCCACGTGCGATAATTACGTAATTATGTAATAAATTAATTACGTACCACGGTTCTACGCTACACGTCATGCACGTCATTCCGTGTACCAGGCTCCCCCTCTTTTCTAATGAAACGTTGAAAAGATCGGGGAGCCTGGGGACGAGGCTAGCTTCGGCCCACCCCAATTATTTCAGAAGCTACATAATTATAGCAGGGGGGCTCACTTTGCTTGCCCCCTGCTGCACCCGATTCGGATACCTTCCATCACATAGCTACATACCTGCACACATGCATGCTGTAAACAGTAAACAGCATGCCTGACATTACAGTTGTATAGCATAATTTGTGGCGCATGCACATTAATTTCATCCTGTCAGTTTGGGGCACATGACCTAAGTAATCAACAGGCCAAGAAACTCATTAGTTTGTTCGCCCTCTCTCTCGCAAGACCTGTGAAGGCAAGAAGCCAAAAGCAGAATCTACTACCGCCGTGATGATGACCCGGACAATATCTTTTCATGAATCAAGCTGCTTAGCTAACTGCAGCCCACTACATTTAAGTGTCCATTGTTGTGTGGTTTTTGTACAGTCCCCCCAAGAAGCTAGTGTTCGTGCCTGTAGCTAGTGCCACGGCTGGCAGTCACAGAGATTGCCCAGTTCTAGTTTCTGTTGCTCAATGGCCAGAGATACAGCCTCTTGTTTCTAGGGATCAAATCGTTTCCGCTGACCTCCTGTAACGGATGGACAAACACACAACTATAATCTTAATATTATAATAATGCTTCAATAGAGTTTGCACCAGTCAACACAATGTATTGTGAATGGAGGAATAACGTTCACATCTGTTACTAGCACCAAAGATATTCACATTGTTGCTGACATTGAGACATGCAAGACACTTTTGATGGCATAGTGATCATATAGCTATCATTTTACCTCGCGCACATGCACAAGCGTTAAAGTAATCGGTCTGTCCGTCTGTGTTGTTGTTATTGTCCACAAAAAAATACGAAAATCTCGAATCGTAGGCATCGTGGCGAGCAGTAAGTGTTGTCAAACTGTCAGAAACATCCCAAAAAAAACCCAAAAAAAACAACAAAAAAAAAGGTCTTCTTTGCTTCTAAGTTCTAAACAAGGGCCATGAATGCTAGAAATCATCCTTTTTGATCGGCCACGCCTATTAACCACACCTAGTACTGCATTATGTATGCGTGCTGTTTCGATTGCACTTGCACATGCTCAAGCGCAATACAGGTGAGGGTCGTCACATTTGTTGATCGCTAGCGCTATGGCTATGGCACACTGAAAATGTCATGCATGTAGTGCGTGCGGGTTATGTGCTCTCGAGAGCTCTAATCTCAATCAGCATTGTTATTTCTACGACACTTACCTATGATTGGTATCTGTCTGAACATGTCTTTGGTGATGACTTTCCAGAAGGTGAAGTCTCCATGGCGATCCACAACAGACCAAAAGAATAGCCAATCAAAGTGAGATACATGGTTCATGATGATCACACAACGTTGCTTGAAATGACCTTGAAAACCAAATGTACGAATCTTGATACCAAGCACTTTTTCTAAAGAAAGAGAGAGAGAGAGAGAGAAGCTTATCATCATAATATCTTCATTACAAGTTTCCCCTTCCTTTGGGGGAGTCTGTAAACAGTGGACTGGACTACTAGACAGGATTACTGGACCAGACCGTGGGACTGACCTTTGACGTCAAATTTATCCCAAAATTAGGAAAAGCATAGTATGTGAGTAGGGAGGAGAGAGAGTGGAGAAGACTCAGAATAGGGTACCTAGGGCACACTGGGCACAAGGCTAGATTTATTGTTGCAAGACTTAGCAATGACTTGTCAAGTTTGTAAAATTAATGTTACTGGTGCCATTTACGGTTAAGGTATTGATAGGCCTACTTTATTGCATGCACATGGCATGGAACATATGGAGGAAAGAGGACCCAGTCAATGTTAGGAAGTATGTTAGTAGAGTAGGCTAATTCAGGCAGTGGTGTCCAGGTTCTAGGTAGCTAGCACAGGTGGGTGCACGTAGCTAACAGAACCTATAGATTGCGTGTTATAAAAAAACAATACAAGTGCATGCACTGCCAGGTAGGTACATGTACATGTACTAGCATACTTGTTACTGCCTGTGGTTGTGTAATTAAATACTGCCAGTGCACACAGTAAGCTGTAAACAGCTACTTGGGGTAATATACATGTAGCAGGAGGAGAAACATAATGTTAAAAATGCTATTCATATTGAAAAGAAGATAGGAAATTAGCTAGAATTGGGGTGAGCCTGAGCGAGCCCCACACAAGCGAGTTAGCTTGTGCGGTTGCATATAACAACCACTTTCCAATGAGTCCTTGGAATGCAGACCAACAGACCATATAGCTCAGGGCATAACAAGGCTCCACGTTTGCTGTTCACAACTAAAAATTAAAGGTTTCATTACAGAAGTAGCTATAGGCTCATTTCTATAGCTTCGAAATTCCTCGAGCATTTTGCAGGTCCTATCTCATGTGTTATAGCTATTTTACACTTCCTTGAACATGCTTTCCACACAAAAAGTTATTCTTTGGGGTGATTTTGAGGTCAAAGGTTGGTCCAGTAGTCCAGTCCAGTAATCCACTCAAATAGTCCAGTCCACTGGTTACAGGCTCCCTCCTTTTGGTTAAGATTAACAATAGCTAATTAGTGTAATCACTGCATGACTAGGTATAGGTATGCTCATAATATGTATCCAGATTCCAGAGATAAGTGTACACAATAATGTAGAGATCTGATAATTAAATACTATGCCTATAAGGATCATAGCTCACCATAGAAGAACTTGAGAGCACATTGCCAGCCAGTAGTCATTATACATGAAATACAAGGGACATCAAATCAAACACAACTGTGAATATTTGATGATATTAATTTTAAGTACAACCTTGAACTAGGGGCTACCTTTCATAGGTTTATAAACAGAGCCTGGGATCGAACTTAATGTCAGCAATGAACTAAACAATTATCAGTCAATCGCAGCAATTAGTTTGTTGCACTGCATAGCCACAGATATGTATATCAAATCAGCTGTGCATGCACAGCTAGCTGTATTAATCCTCACTGAATAAACAAAAACTAGAGCTCTCTAGAGTACAGACCCCGTGTGCACTGCGTGATTATTCCAACAGATCATAGTATGTAGTCATAATGACCCTTACCTTATTGAGTTTGAACATGCACAGTCAAAACAGCATATGCATACTAGGTGTGGCCAAAAAAAACTCTTATTTGTAGTGCTCATGGCCCTAGTCAAGCACCTAGAAGAAAAAAAGGATGTCAATCTTTTGCCATTTTCGATAGTTCTGTATGATTCATAGTTTGCTCTGAAGTCTACATCTCGAAATTTTCTGTTTTTCTGTGGACAACAACAACAACAACAACAGACAGATAGACTGATCAATTCACCCCTTACACACGCATGCGGGGTAATAATGCTGCCACTGTTGCCAAAAGAGTGCACATAATTTCCTGTTACTGTTTGGCCAGAGCGTTTCTAATGTAGCCTCCAAGCAGGACTAGCACATCCATACAACTAGAGCCACATGTCCTATGCGCACTGCATGATATTTCCACAGTGTGCCAAATGCTTGTATTAAAATCAATTTGTGACTTGATGACCGTTACCTAAATTAAGCTTGAGCATGCGCAATCGAAATAGCATGTATGCATAATGCAGTACTAGGTGTGGCTAATAGGTGTGGCTGCTCAAAAAGCACAATTTCTAGCATTCATGGTCCTTCTTGTTTAGCACTTAGAAGCAGAGAAGAGTTGTTTCTTTTCCCGACGTTTCTGACAGTTTTGACAACACTTACTGCTCGCCATGATGCCTATGTTATAGCAAGATTTGCCGTTTTTCTATGGACAACGACAGACCAATTACTTTACTTTGCGCATATGCACGGTAATTAAGCTTACACTAACGTTAGCAATGTAGCCTGAAAAACAGACATAGATATAGACACCAGTACAACTTTATCATTCGTGGTCATCATGGCTAATGATTCTTTTGGTCATTTAGTGGTTATCCTTGGGTAGTCACACTATGTAAGGTTATCATCACAGTCTACCTTCATTCTCATTCATGAAATGCTCAAAGGTTAGGCATAAAATGTTGAAACTGTATGTTTCTCTAACATAAACTCACTAGTGGGCACTCGCTAGTCTCAAAACCAGACCTCTCCCTCCGCAGCGTTTAGTTCTTTCAGGATAAACACGTGGAGGGAGGGTCTGGGAGACTGCCTATACCGTTTTGGATCCGTGCACCAAAATTTTGGCGGACCAATCAGATTGCAGAATGCGAGTGATGTGACATGTTTGAATGTTTGAGTGACCAGATCGACTTTGTTCGACGAGTTTAGTAGTTCTAGGTACTTTGCTCTTCGCATTGTGTGGGTGGGCCCAATGCGTGACGTCGCGTAAATGTTGTATAATCTGGATCCAAAACGGTATAGGCAGTCTCCCAGACCCTCCCTCTGTGTTTATCCTGAAAGAACTAAACGCTGCAGAGGGAGAGGTCTGGTTTCGAGACTAGGCACTCGCCTGCATGGAAATCTAAATATTATTGGTGATGATGAACAGTGATTCTAGTTGATGCAGATTTACTATTAAAATAATTATACTCACACACATGATGCATATCCAATTTGCAGTGCACCAGTCAAACACTCTCCTCGACATCCAGTGAAAGCCTAGCCAGGCAATGAAGAAGAAGAACGGAGGCAGTCCAAATGCAGGCACTGGACCCATTGTCATACCAAGCAGCAGGAAGCAAAATGCCCCAAACCTGCTCCGCATTTGACGCTGGAAGAAGTTGAATCTCTTGGAAGCCTCCTCTGGGGCGAGGGGAGGGTTCTGATTGTAACACAGATTCACCACAGGCTCATTCATGGCCTCAGCATGCAGTGCCCAGTAACAAATTATTATGCCCTGAATCACAGCAAACATAATATGCATAGTTCAACCATATCATATGACACACACACTAAATCAGCAACATACTTTTCTTCAATAGGATACTAGACGGGGTCTGTGTCAGGCTTGGAGTAGCTTCATGAAACCTTCGACCAGCAAAGCGTGTGTCAGATCAGCGCATCTGGCCTGGCGCACGGCGATCATCCGACATTCAGATCATATCAATATCCTGTACTGTCGGTGACCTTTTGCAATTACTATTGTAGACTAGTCACATGCACATGCTATATCCACGGATCGGTACCGGTACGGTAGCCTCGTCCCCAGGCCCATACCCAGCTTTTCAATGTTTCACGCTGAAACTGGGAATGGGCCTGGGGACGAGGCTACCGGTACGGTACACGCACACACAAATTTGCCAGCTCAGCAGTCTAAATTGTCAGCTCAGTGGAGCCAGGCTTGTTGACGAAACTGGTGTGGAACCTTTTCGGGTAAGCCTGACCTATCCAGAAATCATATTGTACTACATTTCAAGTCTTATCTAAAGGTTCTCTGACCGTGTTTTAGTATCTATTTACATTGTCGTGCCTCGGTAGTCAAATAATTTATGGCTACCCCTGTGTCAGTGCCTGAATCCACGACTTGCAGCTTCTCGCTTGTGTGAAGCTTACTGTATCTGCTATGCTGGTATTTACTGCTATTTTTATGAGATCCTTTTATGAATGAAGCAGTCTCCCACACAGAACGAGATTTATTGAGCATAAACTTGCTATCCCTATACCCCGCTATCTGACATCCAAAGTTGTACGTGCAAGACAGAAAAGCGGCTCCTTTGAACCCAGAATTTGATTCGTATTGCTACCTTGATAGATAACCAGTGTTTGTGATTGATAAGAGTGCCATAGCACAAACTATACTGTATTTGTATGCACATATAGTACTTTTCTGTTTATCACAGCTTATGCTGATTTACATTTTAATATTGACCACTCACACGAGCACTTCAGTTTAGTATTGGAGGGAAGGTTGCTTATATACCATTCTCTCTCTCTCTACCAACACATTACTCTTAGCAAATGTTAAGCTTGAAGCCTTGGTGTTAGTGCATTTCATGATATATACTGGTGTATTGTTAGGAGGCCATCACCTTTTTTTTGTTTTCTATCAGTATGTGGTAGTAAGGCGATGGCTCTTGGTGGTTTAGCTGTGGCACTCATTGTGGCAGACACTCTGCTCAGGAGGCTAGTCCTGCCTCTAGCCTTACTATCAGGTAAGAAAATCAGTCATGTGTGTATGGATCTCACCCACCACCCCTTTAGAATTTGAATAAGATGTGAAACTGTGCTTATCAGATATTGTTCGAAAGGGAAGGAGTGGTCTTTGCTTGAAGTGTGCTCTATTCATAGTGTTGTATTTGCTGCATGATGCATGCATGGCTGCAGCCCACTGACCCATAGAGCCATACTTTTGTGTCATAAAAGCTATAATATATTATATGCATGTTTTATGGTTAATTGTATGTGTACATCCCCTGCAGCTGTGATATTTCGGTACAATCTGGTATCATTTGCCTACCTGCTTCTCCTTCTGATCATCTTCTTGCTGCCTGGACCCAGACTAAAAGCACAGAAAGGTTGGAACCCAACTTATGTAGCCATATCCCCCCTCCCTCCTTATGGTGCAGCCACGCCTAATTACCGTTGTAGTGCCTGAACACATTAAAGAGAAGTCAGCTTTAACCACTGCTACATGTACTTTCCTTGACTACCTGAAATTTAGTGCGTGTGTGATTGTCAAATAGTATGCACATGGCATAATAAAATATCAGCTATGTGGTCATTTGAGTCGACCACCACTAAGTAGTATGAGCATGCAGATCCTGCTCAACAGAGTATAATGCAAGTACATGCAGCTGTATGGAAGTGCATCTGACTTCTGTACTACTGATCTATTCAGTGCTGGGATTCATATGGTATTCTAAGCTTGCATGTAAGGATCTTATGTCTTTTGGCTTATTGCTATTATATTTACATGTAGTAGTTATGTACATTACCATGGCAACATTATAGGGACTGTAAAGAACGTTCCTTCCATTATAATGTTATACTTTTATTGAGTATTCTACACATACATATATATATATATATGTCTATCTCTCTCTCTCTCTCTCTCTCTCTCTCTCTCTCTCTCCTCTCCCCTGCCCTCACCCTCATACATGTAGTGACCAACATTATATACCTGTCTGTTCTATCGGTGTTCTCTGGTGTGGCAACTCTTGTTCAAGCATTCTTCCAAATCTCTCTAGCTACTTCTTACAAGAATGAGCTAAGCCCTGGCTGTGAGTTCATACTGTAGTTATGTAGATACGTGCATACTGGAGAATGTGTACGTTCCCTAAAGCATCAACACAGTCACTTTAAATAACTTTTAAGTATTACAAGTGGGTGCTCAAAATACAACTGTGACATGTGTTTTGGGAGGAGTTATGAACCACATCAAAGCTTTGAAACTCCACCTACTTCACGATCAAAGGACTTTCTCACTGAAGGCCCTTAAATTTAGAGGAGAACACTGCTAAAACCAACATGCTCATGTGCAGTTGTCCAGCGTTCTCTAACCGTGTAGTGATTCCCAAATAGCTTTATTAATATTATCAATAACCTCCTGCAGGCAGTGAAGCTGAGTCTATATGGAGACAAGTTGGATTTGTGCTGTGAGTGGTTTGTGATGATTACATGTTGGTTTAGACTATAGATTGTTTTCTTTTGTGCCAGCACTATCGTACTATGTATCACTCAGTTCTGAGTGATACTTGACCCATAGAAGTACATGTACTCATTCCCGTAATGTAGATTGTTTCCCAATGATATTTCAGCTGCATGTAGATGCTCTGGTGATCATAAGGGTAGGGAGCATCTTGGTAAAAGTATGATATAATAAATTATATGCACATGTACTTGTAGATGAACAAATAGTTGTTCCAAGAGATCTTCTTTGCTGCTACATAATATTATACCACATTCAGGTTAAATGTTCCTGGTGAAGATGTTGCTCGCCAGTTTGTTCTTGACCTTGGAGTCTTTGCTGTTTCCGTTGTCACTCTGGTGGTTGATATATTTGTGGTGATCAAACTGAGGCCTTCTGCTGCTGCCACCAGTGGTAAGGGTGGCAGGCAGGGTGGAGCTAATGGAACAACAACAGCAGTAGATGATGATCAGGAAGAGACTGAAATTGAAGCTCATCATGTGGACACTGAAAGAGGTATGCAATGATATACATACATATGTAATTATAGTTTGAATACAAGCTGTGTGATTAGTGGACCCTCTGATAGTGAACCCTCCATAATAGAGACACTGTATAATAAACTTCTCTATTAAGGAGGCCCCAAGAATTACTTTCCTTATGACTTTAATACATTGAGAACCTCTAAAAGAGGACAACCTCTCTGTAAAGGACAAAACAGCTGAATTTATATTGCCCCCAATGTGTCCTTTATTCAGATCTTATGAGAAGTTACACTGTACCCATACGTATATGTACAGATACATTGTTTGAGTACAGATGTACATAAGCATTATTATGTACATGTATGTAATGTGGATGGATATGCAAATTGATCTTCCAGGAGGCTGAGCATATAAGCCACCAAAAGCCCTTTGGGCAACTCGTATGCTCCTGGATCTACACATGTGTACGGGATTGTATTGTTATAATTTGGATGCTGAGATACATGTACATGTAGCAATTAAAGTAATTAAATAACAAGTTGTTGCTAAGTGCCTGTAGTGCGTATAGACATGACATTGTACATTTACATTACATTACATTGTGTGTGTGTGTGTGTGTGTGTGTGTGTGTGTGTGTGTGTGTGTGTGTGTGTGTGTGTGTGTGTGTGTGTGTGTGTGTGTGTGTTTGTGTGTGTGTTTGTTGGTTTTCATTACAGTCACCAGAGGCAGTGGTCAGTTGATTTTTATCAATGCTGAGTTGATTTCACTTTGTGCCTTGTTTACATAACCATCTGACCATAAATACATGTACATAAATTGTTGTTTTTCTGTATTTAACTATTGATAAAACTGTGTACTATCTTCCACCCACGTGTTTGCTGCAGGTACTACAGACGGTTTGTTGTCCTACCACAGTGGTCCCCCCTACCCTAAAAACATCCAGTCCTACTGGGAGATACCCAAGGTTGTCTCATATACCTTGGAGTTTGGGATATTCGTCATGCTTGGATTGTCTGGTAAGGAGAACTGCGTGCCAATTAGTAGTCTAGCATACAGAAGAATATCTCCATTACGGACATCCTTGGGTTAACTGAAAATATCCTGGTGTCTCATTTTAGGGTAGTTCTGTACACTTCTCTATATAGTTGAACCTTGGTTGTTATCTCGAGCAATGAGGTGTCTAGGGTGTCCTTATAGGTCCAATGGTAATTTTGTCACAAGACCCTAGTGAACTTTTTCACAGGTTGATAGCAGTAAGCCATCACATCATGTGCAGCTTGTACATGTAAAAGTGGATGGTTTTTAGTACTTAAGGACTTGTGAAAGCATGGTGCATGTCAAAACTGCAGTGAATACTGATTAGATAGCAAGTTCAATGCATGGCCTGGGAGATGGTTTGTTCAGTATTGTGGATCAGCATTGTGCTAGAAAAAATAGTTGTTTTTGGACAGAATAAATAATTTGGTCATGAGTACTTTCATTGTTGTGATAAACTGTAGATTATATGATCTTTATCAACTTTGGGGAACCTTTGAATGTGGTTATTGATAAAGAGAACCGCACCCCTTGTTTACTGGGGTCATTTAGTTGCCTTATTTGAGCTAGTCTCTTTTGTATGAATATCTAACTTCGATGTAAGGCTATCGTGAAATACTTGTTTGACTGACCAGTACTCCTGTATATATAATTATACCTAAGCTATCTCAGGCACTATGGCATTTGTGCATTGTAATCGTGATAGTGTCTATATCACAGTGTTCTCCCCAAGCAGAATATTAAGTCATTGCAGGAAGCCAATGGAAGCTTGTAACCATTATGGCAAGAGTGTATAACTGAGAGAGAGGGAGAGTCCATGACCTTTTAGTGGTATACCATGTGAAGTGTCCACAGCCTCTATTATATTAGTAGGTATGGCAAAAGGTCATGAATTCATGCCACAGTTGTTACACTGTACTATGTAGCCTCGTCCCTAGGCCCTTCCCAGCTTTTCAATGTTGCACGCTGAAAAGCAGGAGGGCCTGGTATCAGAAGTCACGTGCGTGATGTAACAAGTAGAGAGACCGTAGAGAGACCTACCAGCAAGTTGGGTGCATCAAAGGTCACCGAGATTTGGAGGGCTCTTGTTGCCAACAATCAAGAGGTACGATCCAAACGCTTGCTGTCGAGTGTAGTACCATCCTTTTAGTTCACAAAAGAGTAGTGATTGAAGAGCTCTGACACAAATTTAGCCCAGAACAGTGGTTTTGTTTAGTGGCCATATTTTGCTTGATTGTTGCATAACAATCGACATTGTGCACGTGATTTCTGATACCAGGCCCTCCCGCTTTTCAGCGTGTAACATTGAAAGCTGGAAAGGGCCTGGGGACGAGGCTAGTACTATGGAGAGTAGGACACTCATCCCTCCCACTTTATTACATGTACCCAGCTGTTTCCATCAGAGATACCTCCATACACCAGACATTATCCACATACACTGATATACCTAATACATGTATATATGCTAGGGACAGCCCTGTAGCAACTTAATATGCTTGCTATTATGATATGTTCTATGTAGGTATTGCTGTTCCCTCCCTCACCTCATTTGTCTACTATGCTGTATTTCTGGTGCTGTTGGTGATATGGAGTGTGCATATGCGCCTTGCTGGTCTGGTGAGGGTGCTGCGTATACTACTCACCCTCCACTCTGCTCTCCACCTCCTAGTGCTACATCTATTCCAGTTCTCTGCTGCTCAGAACCACATTCAGCTGGGACCATGTGATATTGCTAACTGTAACACCACCAACAGCCTACTGGCTAGGTCAGTTCATATAATAATTATCTGTCCTCATGTTGGTAGAGTTACAAGTTGTGAAAATTTCCTTCAGAACAGCCTATACCAGTCTTAACTATGTATGTACTACCCCACGTACACATACTACACGATCACCTATATCAAGAGTAGATTACATGCATGTGACTGTACTATGTGTTAGTACTGACAGGGAAGTCATTAGAAGAAAATCAAAGAGTGGAGTTGTGGTTAAGGAAATTTGTGGTTTTAAGGGTGGCGCTGCGCCACTCTACCGCTCTATAGTGACTTCCCTGACTGATCTCAACTCTGTATGTTTGGCATTATTGAATTGTTAAAATCTGTACATGTACATGCATGTACATGTATATATGCATGGAGTACGTGCATGTCCATGCACAGATGAATAGGGGAAGGCTGGACTGCGACCTTGCCTCTTTTACATTTCTTGTTTTTCCTATCACCTCTGCATACATTAGACTGTTTGGACTGACTCCTATCATAATGACGGACTGTGCCAGGCCTACTCAGCTCCTGCTTTGGCCTGGTCTCAATTATACTGTGTTCCTTAGCCCAGCATTTGTGTTCATCCTCTACTGGCTGCTGGCGACTGACTTTAGGATGTGGATGTTTACTCCAGTGAGTTGATACACGTGCGTACATACACGGCTTACTCTGCATACACTCATAGTATCATGGGCCATAACCATGGAATGATTACACTAGGCCAACCTTGCTCCCTGATACATGGTCTAATATGTGTTTGCACTTCACAAACATAAGTCATTACAAAGAATAGGAGGATAGCTTATACCCTGGTTGCATGTAGTCAAGGCTTACATGGACCGCGTTCAGTTCTAACCTGACTGCTTGTGTCCAGGATGCACATCCAAGCAAGTCACTAGAACAAAATCCAAGAGTGATGCTGTGGTTTAACATCAGAGGAGGTTTGTGGTTTTAAAAACCACATCAAAGTTAATACTTTTTTCCCAAGAGTGGCGCTGTGCCACTCTACCGCTCTTTAGTAACTTCCCTGATGTGGCTGTCACTAGTCTACTGCTAGTTAGTTAGCTGTTGATTAATAGGGCACTTTGTGCATGTATTTTTTGGGTTGATCACCTTTTACCACATCACATGATACTTGCTGTTTGTGAACATAGTCAGGTATTTCAGTACTACAAAGTTATCTAGTTCAAGAGTAATCCCTTCGGTCTCTAACTATTCCAAGCACCAGTCATAATACTAACCACCACCACACTACTTGCAATGAACATAGTTTTACACAACCTAGTTTGAGCTGCTGAGCATTGAAGTATCTATTACACACTCATTGACCAAAATTAATTCACTTTTGAGCATGAAAAATTGCTATGTAATAAATATCATACAAAAAATAGAATAAATAGTTTTGATGCATTTTGTAGCTAGTTTATACATGTAACACTATTGCTTACATAAGCTATTCCATGTGAATAGTTATAGATTGGCTATTGTCTTCCATCCTTAGTCATTGTTCAGTTATCCTTGAGCTGTTCCACAAGTCCGGCCATGTCCTGCTGGACATAGACAGAGGCAAAGATATCCAGTCTCATAAATATCTCCACCTGCTGCTCTGGGCACAGGTTGCTGCAGTATTCTGGTAGCCCATCTCCCTCACTAATTGTGCTGGTTGTGCTGGTTGTGCTGGTGGTTGTGGTTGTGGGGTCTTCGTTTGTCAGGTCTCCTTGAGTGGTACTGTCTCCTGCTCCCTGGTCTTGTGATGTGTCAGATGACTGGGAGGTGGTCAAGTTCATTGCATTGACCTATTGTGTGGGAAAGAGTGTGGGTCATCAGTCAGCTATCATTGAGCGTCTATTTAATTAGAAGACCATTCAGTCGATACTAATCCCTTGAAGAAGGCATAATTGTATCATCAAACTTTTCTAGCTGTGTAGTACCTAGCCGTTAATTAGCCTCTTCTGCGCTAAATACACACACTGGTGCTACTAGTGACATGTGCATACCAGAGTGTCGAGGTTGGTTAATAATTGTTCCATCTTTTGCTTTGTGTCCCTGAACCTGGTACAGTAATCACAGCCTGGGTTGGCATTCATTGTGTCATTGTACTGTTCCTCCACTTTCCTGATGTAGTCTACATAGTTGACTGCGCTCTGATAGTCCTCCAGTAGAAGTTGCCTATACTGTATGCATGCAAACATTTACACAGTGTTAGTAGCTACTCAGTGAGTGAGTAAAGGTGGAACTGCCATGTTGTTGCATCTTACATTTGTCTGTGGACTTGGATCCAGCTCTTCTTGAGTTCTCTCCCTAATGAAGCAGGGAGCTTGAGGGTTAGATTGACCATCAGGTAGCAGCTCCTCATCCTGTTATTGTCAACAAATAATTATTGGTGATTTGCACTAGGACTTGTACTCTGCCCTCTCTGTGTTTTTGTAACCGCTATTTATATACTTACAATGTATTTGTAGAGGACAAACGAAGCTGTTCCCACTTCAGTGGCAGTTCTCATCACCTCCTCTATCAGTTGGTCCACATTCACTGAGTTATCAGACTGCTGCTGCTGTTGTTGGTCACCTAGAGGGGCAGCTATGGCAGGAGCGGTGAGGCACCCTAGCAGCAGTACTGCCATGAGGATGATTGCTATGGACTTCATGGTTGTCTTTATTGACTAGTTCTTTAGTTATTCAAGTAATGATTTCAAATTTGTAATTTGAGGTTGAAAGCAGTTGTCCTCTTTATATATTAGTGGATCTCAGTGTTTGAAAGTACAGTGGTCGTTCCAATTTTTGCAGAGTGGT
The DNA here is from genome assembly GCA_964291365.2 of Stappiaceae bacterium. Lineage (GTDB taxonomy): Bacteria > Pseudomonadota > Alphaproteobacteria > Rhizobiales > Stappiaceae > JBDWFY01. The sequence goes on along the minus strand of OZ220033.1, from coordinate 785,848 downwards.
TGTTCCAATTGGTATGGGGCCCTCCCTAGGGGAAATCCTGTGAGAGGGACTTTTAGGGGGATAAGCCAGGTTCATGATTTACCTTTACTCTCGATGGGTCCAATTGGATTCACTATCCAGCAGCTTGCAGCGGTTTGTGGCCAACACTGTCACTATTGCTAAACTTAGTGCTCCGTGTGACTCTGTTAATTACATTCCTCACTGTTTACGATGTGACACAGGAAGTTTTTTACGTACGTAGTCAACTTGAGAACTAGCGCAGCATCTAGTTCCACTGAATGGACAACACTGAGCTTACCTTACATCATAGTGACGTATGACTGGTTGGTATTAGGGAATGCAGCACTACTTTATACCCTTAGCCGCCCCGCGCAATGCGGTGGTTCCATGTAGACCTATTTTCAGAGAAAGAGGTGCTTCTGTGTTACATCATGAATAGGTTTATGATGTTATGAATCCTGGTCGATGATGAATATCAGGAGTGAGGCATCCTCTGGTACGTACCCTCATGGTGTAGTTCACATGCTGTCATGTCAAGGATTACAGTCACAATGGTAGCACTATTTCTGACACATAGTCAACAGCACATACATGTACATGTAGTTTCCCCCGGTACTTGGACATAAAGGGGTTTTGGTACGTACCCTCATGGTGTAGTTCACATGCTGTCACTTCAAGAAGTACAGTCCCAGTGATAACACTATTACTTTTATGGGTGACAACATGTACATGTAGTTTCCCTCTGTGTTTGGAAGTGAAACTGGGGCAGTACATGTACGTACTTTGGCTGACATAATTATGAACTTTTTATGTTTGTGCAAGTTAAATTGTGAGGAGGCATGGGAAGAGGGACTTATAGGATCACACAATCAAATTTGAGATTTTGACTTTCTTGGTACTTTGAGGTATGATAAGTGCAGCTGTGTGACTGCTGCATGTACACTACTGGAGGGTGACCTCTTTATTGGGCACAAGAATATTTGCGAAATCTTAAACGCGTACTTGGATGCTATAGGTCCCTTTCCCGTGCATCCTCACAATTAATTCATATACATGTGCAGGATTTCATGCGGGGGGGGGGGGGGGGGGGGGGGGGAGGAACTTGAAAATTTGTATGGTGTCTTTGTTCACATGTAGACATCAAAGTGTCATCTATGTGTCATCAAAATAATAGCTTGAAAGTTTGTCTCAGATTACAGGAGAAGCAATCTGAAAAGATCTAAAAAAAAAAATTTCCTGGGGGCGGGGGGAGCATGCCCCCAGACCCCCCATTATGCATAATGTAGTTTGCATGCACGCTAACACGTGTGTGCTGTGTCCTCATGCACGTCCACACACACTGCAGCAGTGCTCCACAAACTTCTCCCCCCCCCCCCCAGCAATAACAGACCATAATATGGTACTGTGCGCTAAGGAACAAGTGAAGGGGGAGCTAGGAACTCATTTCACTCCCCCTCAATCACAAGCCCCTGCCCTGCATTGAGTAATAATGAGTGGTACGCTTGTTTGCCTCAGGATTGAGACATTAACGTACACGTACATCAGGGTTTCGTACAGGATATTTTGTGGGGCCAACTACCCCCATGCATCAGCATACTATACTACAAATAGCTATTCCCTTGAAAAATTTCTAGATCAGTCTCTGGCTGGCCAGGTTTCATTATCTCCAATAACATGCATGCTATGGATTCTATGTACTTGTACTCATGTCATAGCCAGGCTCTTCTCAGCTTTTCAATGTTGCACGAGCCTGGGTACAAGGCTTACACATAGGCAGACGCTCCTTTTCATTTGCACTCTAAATTTTGTACTACAGCAAGTGTTATGGAAGTTGGATTTGTCCTATTCCTACTACTTGCCCATACAAGACGAAGCCCCCTCACAGTCTGTCAAGTGTGTCTTGAAGAGGAACTCTAGGAGAAGCCAGGTATGTGTAGCATGCATGTGCATGTGCATGCATATGTGTGGGTAGAAGTTTATGTAGTCAACGTACAGTGTATTTACATGTTTCTCTCTTCATTAAGAATACCACATAGCTAATATTTGGTGAAGAATTAAATTTAACAATTTGGTTGTCTGCCTTCACAACTGCCACATCAAAATTTCTTTCTCGTGTATATACATGTGCATGTATGTATGGCAATCCCACACCAAACCACCAAGTTAAGATCCACCAATACTTTTACAATGTCCATTTATGGTGTGGCTCATAGGATTGAGCAATTGTCACTATAGTTACTCATGTCAATTTGTATCCAGGTTCTGGAAGAATCAAGGAGCTATGGTACGATGGGTCCAAGCCTCCTCCAGGTATATTTTATACGCATGATGAGTCTTATCCCTTAGCCTCTACATGTACCTTAACCCGTTGGCTAGCACAGATTTTGAGCAAAGTTTCCCAAAATTGTCAAAAGATATTACAATTTAAGAACTGTTACTTCCATTTTTGAGTAGTTACCTAAAACTTGTGGCCACACTGTGCATGATGCATTTACAGTGGTGGTGAAGTAACACCCATTCATTTTGATCACTGCATAATAATCTGGGAATAAAGGCCCCTGGGACATGTCTGGAAATTGGCACGAGGTTGCAGTCATGGCTATGGGTACAGGTCATTCAAAAAGCTGTGCAGAATAATTGGTATATTTTGGAGCACATTAACTGCATCCCTAGTAATGCATGTATGCATGTGTACATGTACTGATCTCACTCCTCTCTTGTCTTTTCATGTCAACAGGAGGGTGTTGATGGAGAGTCAGATGCTACCCCTTCCCCAGACCTCGTAGCTCCAGTAGTAACCTCAAAGAAGAAGCTCCGTCTGGGGCACAAACTCTGGCGCAGAGTGAAGGAGATTACTTTGAGTTTATGGACGTTATTCTTGAGTGTGACATTTATCTTCACTGTTGTAGCCATGATGGTATGTATGTGGTGTTATAGTATGTATCAGTGTTCTCCCCAAGAATAATTCAAGGCAAGATGGGAGGGCGTGGTTTGGGCATGGCCTGTAGTCGCATCAAAGCTTTTGGCTTGCAGGGCTGATATGCCTTAAGTATGCTGGGGAGAACACTGTGTGTAGTATATGGCAGGAAGTTTCAAGGGGACCAATTATCACAGTTTTTGAGATTAATTGCCAAATATCAAATTTATCATGTGAAATCAACATCTACATGTATGGCATTTTTGATGGAGTGATCATTGCTCAAAAATGAAACTACGAAACGTTAGAAGACCACCTATCTGTGAGAATTAAACCCCTCCAAACTTTCTTGCTATAATACTGTATGTTTTCCCCACTGGTATGGCCATGGTAATGTGTTATGTCTCAGTCACAAGTTATTCATCGCTGTGTACAGTTAAACATGTGCTTCTGCTAACTCGTGAATAGCCTGAGCAATGCTAGTTCGTACATAGTGGAAATCATGACCTCCAGTTATTACTGTGAATATTGTCAATCAAACATGAATAATTATATTTACATGACATTGTACAATTATGTGTATGTGTGTTTTATGCGCACATGCATGGGTAATTGACATGTTACATGTAGCTCACCTCTATATTGTCATACTTGTGTTATATCTTTGCACAGTGTATGCATGTACATGTATGTAATAGTTGCAAGACCTTAATTGGGGTGCATGAGATGCAGGGTTGAATGCACTCCAATTAAGGTCTTGCAACTATTTTGTTGGCCCATGACCTCTTTCATCATTGGATTACCCTACAATCACCCACACCTCTCTTGGTAGCCAGTAATTTGCCTATAAAACTTTAGGTTGCTAGGCAACGGCCAACAAATAATGTTCTGCATGACATATACTTGATTCTTGCACACCATCCCTGGTTACATGTGATGATTATATGAGCTTCGTATCTGTGTGCATAGCCTTTCTTGTATTTTTATTGACATGATGTGTATGTATGTATAATTTATGTAGATGTATAATAGTATAGTTACACTTGCATGTGTCCACAGATTTGGAGTGTGCTGTACCCCTCTTGGCCATCACTGGTGTTCCTTCTCTGGTCATGTGTCATCTGGCTAGTACCGCAGTTGAATCCCAGGGACTCTGTTTTCTACAGCTCTCCCATTCTGGTTGTCTACTCCTTTAGCCTCCTTCTTGTCCAGTATGTCTACAGCCTTCACCTCACCACGGATGAGTTCACGAGGAGCAATGATGTAGTGTTGGAGTGTGAGCGTGGTAGTAAGGAAGGTTGTAGGAGCATTGCCTTGCTGGCAAAGGTGAGATACATCATATGCATCGCACATGACCACCCCTTGTTTTCAAATATAGGCACCTAGGTGGCTCTGCATGCGCCTATTGCATGGTTGTAGGTGTGCTGGAGCAGCCACCGGTATATTTATAATCCCTCTAGGTTTGGGATTGATTGTGGGAAATAAAGTTTTATGTACTGCTATATATTTTTGATCCTTGAGACTGCATGTAGTTTCACGCTACGCTGACCTTTGTGCTCTTTTGTTATAACTAAGCCCTCACTGCTTAGCTCACCTATTGATTTCACCTTGTGACCTCCTTGGAGAACTTAAATACTGGAATCTTCTTTAGCTTGACGGTTGTACATTTTGTGTCCTTTAGAGCTGTAGTGCAAGATTATAAGCTGTGTATGCATCCATTCTATTCCACACCTCAGACTCTCTTCACGGTGATATTCTTTGCCTCTTTTCATGAGTTTGTGCGTGATATGAAGGTCAAGGTACCCAAGTGGTGGGCCAAGCGCAGAAGACAACCCGAGGGTGAGGTGTCACTCACTGAAATGCATGATGATGAAGGTATAGTATCTCATTTACCAGCTCTCTCTTGAGGGTTGGCATTTTACTGGGGGTAAACCAGTCTAGCAAGTCCCTGATGTCTTTTTGACTACCTTTGAGAGTAGGTAATGGTCGTCAAAAGCACCTGTATGCTGAATCAGGCTTGCTAGAATAGTTTAGAATATATAGGTGTAACAAATACTGCAATCTGATTGGTCACATTGAAGCTTCTAACCAACTTAGAAACCTGTAGGTTTACTAAGTGCCTCTAGCACTTAGAAAACCTACTCAGTAAACCCGCTTGGTTTAGCATAGCAACAAAGCATTAGCTATGTGACGACCATACATAGCGCTGTATTATTACTCTAACTGTGGTAAACCTTTAGCTGTCTACTATCAGCCCACAAAACCACTCTCACTGTATTATTGGAAGTGAATAGCGCATGCTCGAAGCACGAGCACGGAACTGAGCACGTTTTGCCACACCCACGATGAACGTTAGTGCTGGTGACTCGACGAGTTGATCGGCGCAAGAGTAGGTTCAATGCTAACTCATAGTTCATACTATATAGCTCACTAGCTAGCTTCTTTTTCATCTCAGGCTCTCATTTTGAACTGTCATGGTTACGGTTGCTATAATTATTCTAAATAAGTTAGATACCTCGTCCAATGGGATCTACGCTCTTTAGAGACCCTTGGGCCCAAAGTAGCGCCCTCGCTACGCTCGGGACGCTACAGCCTCGGGCCCTCGGGTCTCTAAATCGCGTAGATCCCTTGGACTCGGTATCTAACTATTATATATACATCTTGTATCCGATTAACAATTCTATTATTATTTGTATGCATTTTCATATTGTTCAGATGCAGATTCCCCTGGTGAACTCACTGATAGTACTAAGCTTTCGAATGCTGCTCGTTCAAAGATCTACTCCAGTATGATCCGTGTGCTGCGTACTTACTGGGTGCTAGCTGTGGTTGGTGCATTCCTCCTGGTTACTCTGACTGGAGAGCCGTCTGCCCTAAAGATAGTCTACCTAGTCTTTTTCTTCATCTTCATGATCACTTATCAGGTGAGGGCAGTGAGTACCAGCAGATTCGTGAGGCTACTTCTATGTGCATATTATGCAGCTACAGCTCTGAGAATACCTTTAGTTAAAGGTCCTGATTGAGGTTATCTCTGAAATAGTTTGTGCTCATGTTGTACATACCGGGCCCCATCAATGTTAGCTTCAAACCACAATACAGTGTATGCTGGGGGTATGAAGTTCATCTACTACAACTATAGTTCTACAAGTGCATGTACAAGTATAATATGATGTATTCCAAGTTTCACTGTCATCTAATGTTTGATGCAAACGTCTCCGTACTTCCTCCCTCAGATTGCTCCACGCTACTGGTTCTTCTTCTGTGTGCCGCTGTGGTCGTTGCTTGTGCTCTATGCTACCATTCACTTGGTCCTCATCTACACCTTCCCATTTACTGCCATTAACAAGCTGTGGATGCGGGCTTTTAGTGAATCACGTCTCAATGGGACTATTTCCTCTGACGAAGTGTAAGTTCCTTGCTGAGATTTTATAGAACTCCAATGGAACAATATTATTATTCACGTACATGTATGCGTTCCAAAGACTGTTTCCAGCCAGTAGTAAAATGTGTCCATCAGATCATCCTACATGTACATCAATCAGTGTACACAATCCGTGTGTATTTTATTGTGTGGTATGTGTGAAAAATAAATCCTATGGCATGGCATGGCCTTAGATACACAACGTACCTCGATTCTTTTCACTTTGTGTGCACCAGTCAATTTGTACAGAATGGCGATGGTTTGTGGTGTTCAGTAATACAATGGGTGCAAACTTTGCAATGTTGTACATGCCCTTAGAATTTAGTATCCATGATAAGACGACATTACAAGCCACTGTAGATAATGGCATGACTATGTATGTAATTTTTGCCTCCAAGATCTTATTATCCTCCACAGGTTCATGAGTATTGGGTTTTTGGAGTATGATAACACACGGTTTCGAACTCTGCTAGTCACCCTGGTACCTCCAGCAGTCTTCATTGCCGTTATGGCCATGCAGCTGCGATATTTCCGTCCCCGGTCGTCCAGAACAACAGCAGGCGATCAGCTGGATAGCCAAGCTGCTATTGACATCTACTCGGTTCTTCCCAAGGTTTTCCGTGACACTCTGAGCAAGCTAGATGAAGGAGACATAGGGGAGGACTCCGATGATGAAGTTGATGGTTGGTGGATACTACATATGCATACCATACATGGCTGTTGCTGATAAATCTACACAGGTTCCCCTGGAGTTAAGAGTAGAGCAATATTCTTGTCCAGTTTGCTATGCTCCTTGAACATTAGCGATTTGTCTTTATATCATAGTAGTACTTCAGTTGATATAATACTATATCCGCACTCTCTTACAGGTGATGATGATGTTGATGACAATGGTGAAGATGCTGATGAGATAGCAGCGATCCATCGACGTAGTCCCTCCATGCAGAGCATCAAGAGCGCTGCCCTCAGGGAGACCCACCCCAGGCTGTACTCTTGTTATCGGTACATGCGTTACGCCTTCCATAAGACAAGACAGATTATTGTCAATTTAAACATCATTTTCTGGCGATTCATGGAACTCCACTTGCATAAGATTGCCGTCCTTGTTCTGTTTGCCACCTCTGTGTCTCAGATCAGTGCAGTGTACTGGATCCTCTTAGTACTGATTCTGATAGTCCTACCACTGCCTTACTTCAACCCTCTCACCTACCCCATCATCACCCTCTACCTGGGTCTACTCTGCACCGCCAAGATGGTCTATAACTTTCCAATTATGAATCAGTACTACCTCAACTTTACCAACAGTTCAACTCGTCAATGTGAATCCTATGTGCCAGTAGGTTGATTGCTATGGTGCAAGTACATATACAAGCATTGTCGTTTACGTACATATGTATACAATGTAACATTATTGATTTTGTGTACACATATTATTATTATTATTATTATTATAATATCGTAGCCGGTTGAAGGGATTGTGTACAACAGTACCTACTCTCCTTTGGCCAACGACACCAACTGGATTGGTCTGCATCCTGCAGAGGATTTCGCACACTACATCAGTGTAAGTTTGAACTGTGTTTAACTGCTTCAGTCATTAAGTACCACAGTGTTCTCAGTATACATGTATATAAGGTGTGTAGGTCCAATCATAGACAAACAAGGGGGAGAGGGACTGGAAACGCACTATACACACATATATATATATATATATACACTTACAGTCATAGGCGCGTTTCTCTAGCACAATTTTTACCCCACTATTTCTGGGAAAAGTAACTCTAAGTTATTTATCATATGTCATCATTGGTATGGTTGCATAGCTTGTGTTCTGACGATCATTATGAGCCGTCTAAATAGTGCTAAACTCTAATTGGACACTTACTAGAGGTAAACCAAATTTAACTATTGGTATATAGCTAATTTTAGTTTGGTAGGGAGACATATGGCATCCGTGCTTAATCAAAATCATTTTAGGTGTCCTGGACCACGCAGTTGCATTCCTGAACCATTTAGGTATTTTTAGAAACTTCAACCAAGTGATGGTTTTGTATGATAAGTTTACTAGAGGTATACCAGTATATGAAAAAAGAGAAACACGCCTATAAGTGCCGTTTCCGATCCCTCTTCCCACCTCTTTTATCTATGACCCAATAAGCCTTCAATACAGATATGTGGGAATGGGCACAAGCTTTAACATGCCCACCTCTTCCTTTCATGACTTGGATTTTGCTTGGGAAGAACACTGAAACTGCCAAATTTAAATCCCTGCTATTTTATCCAGCTATACGGTATCAAGAATAATAGTGCAGGAGATTGCAGTGTACATGTTTGTACTTTCATGAATTTGTTTATGCATTCTTTGTGCAGCTCCCCATTATCTGTGTACTGCTACTTTCATTTTGGTTTTCTGCCAGGAGATATCAGGTACATTTAATATGTCTCCTGTGTTATATCACATAATTATCTGTTTGTATACCTACAATATACATGTAGGCCCGCCATTATCGAAACCATAACATAGTGGTGAGTAGGTATGAGCAACGTTCTCTGTTCCTTCATGTGACCAGGGCAGAGGCAGAGGTGTCTATTGTTGCCTCACTCAAGTATCTCGTTAACCACTTCTTTGAATTGTATGGAGTTGAGGTATGTGTTTGTAATGTGAGTAGCTCAAGCTGCATGCTATGAGATGTGTGTGTGTATGTATATAGCAAGTACATGTAAAATGTATGTAGAGGGATCATGATTTTACTGGCCATGTACAATTTAGAGTGTTTTAGGTCCAATTTCTGGGCCTGAGTTTTATCAAGGGTTGGATATGTTATCAATGTGCTGAGTAGAAGTGGTACCTGTTATAGGAAATCTTGAGGGGTAGAAGGAGATTTTGCATTGCAGCATTGCTCTGCATTAAGTGGTTTATTAACAACTATATACTTATGGTAGCTGTAATCTAATACTGGTGCAGTGTTACAAATCGATTCTATCTCTGTATTGTGTTGTGTGTCTGTTGTGCACTTGCTTCATATTGTCAAGAATTAAGTATGATAACTAAATATCATTGAAGGTTGGTAAAATACCATTACTACATTGTGTACCTCCTGTGCAGGTGTGCTGGGCCATGTTTGCTATTACAGTAGCAGTTCGTATTGATGTGTATGGTGTGATCTATGCTGTTGTGCTTGGTATCCTTTTCCTTGTTCCTCGTTCCATCCTTCCACCCATCTGGCTCATCTACCTCCCTGTGCATGGGGTCTTGCTGGCTGTTCAGTACTTCTTCCTGCTTGGTGCTCCACCTTCTCTCTGTTACAATAAGCCTGGCACAACAGGTAATGAGCATGCAAATGTACATTGTGTAGTATGTACTATAGAATACCTCTAAACAACCCGTGGAAATGCAGATATTGGATATTTGTTGATCAAGGTGGTGTTCATTGTCCAGTTTTATCATGAGTTAGAAAACAGTATAGGGGGTTTGCTTGTGGGACTCTATGGTACTGTACAGTGATGTCCCCAGCAAAATATTATGGGGCGGTGCTGTGGTAAACATCAAAGCTTATTTACCATGTTAATTAACCACATGATAATTATATTGAACCGCATCAAAGGTAATTTAGAATTTTTAGAGCAGTGCCGCGCCGCTCTTTAGCGACATCACTGCTGTACATATACATGTACATCAGTGGCCATTTCTAAACTACACCAGTTATACTATATACAGGTAAGTGTATAATATACTCTTATTATATTGTTATCTCTTGTTGCAGTGTATCCCTGGAGTAAGCTTGACATTGACACAAATGACAATGGGACTCACATTCATGTCAGTCCCTCTGCCTTCAAGAAGTGGTTGTTCATTCCGGATGACACTCGGCAGATACTCAATAGCCACTTGCTCTATGGTATGTCCTGCCATGGAAATTTACTTACTCTTTGGCTTTTTAGCATAAAACGTAGAGCATAGGCCAGAAAGATTACATACAAATATAACAGCATGTTAACAATTCATACTTAGCTGTGGTCAATGTTCATGAATATACTTGCTGTCTACAGTCAGTAGCTGGGCAAGAAGTCTTGTACCAATTTAATAACCGGACCATTGTTGCTGTTCCCTTGGTTTGCAGCTGACTTCCTGGTGTACATTGTTGTGTGTCTTCAGATAGTGTACTTCTTTCGTAACCCACTAAAACAAGGCACAAGAGACCAAGTCGATGGAGATGTTCCCAACTTCTTTGAGGTTCAGTATTGGATTGACTACTTCAAAGTGAGTCTGGTAGCTAAGCAATATTTACATGCAATTTAGTTCTCAAGTCATGTGTAGTGGCATGTTTTTTTTGGGGGGGGGGGGGGGGGGGGGGGGGGTTGATGGTGTTTGTACTGCTTATAAACTACACCAATGGTTGTTCGTTGAGCGTTCACGTTGCTCTTCCCATCCATTTTAGTTTGCACTGTATTGTGGGGATGGATAAAGTACATGTATGTTTTTATCGTCAGTAGGAACTCCCTGCGAAAGAATATTACTGTGTACGGAATCTCTGAGATTCCTTACATTGTAGTGTTCATTACTGCTGTAAACTGTGACGACCCTGTACCGCATCACTTGCAGTATCTGATGTCTAGTACAAATAGGAGTTACGTGTTGTTTGTGGTTGCTGCCTAGCTTGTTAATGCAACACTTCTACTGATTGCTTGCAGGTGTTCATCTTCCAGTACTCATTCTGGTTCAGTCTGTTCTTGCTGTTCTTCACAGCTGCCTACAGAGTCAGTCTATTTGGAATCTTCTACCTGCTGGTTGGCTTCTTGTTCCTCTTCAGAGGCCAGCAGATGCTCAGAGACAAGCAGCGTACAAGGCATATATGGTATCAATTGACCCCCAATGTTTAAATATACATTAGCCTAGATCTTAATTCCCTTCCGTCTTAATATAGTATAAGCTGGAAATTTTAACCAGGGGAAATTTCGCCAATTTCGCCACCTGCTCTCATGGCCAAAAATTTTTATCTGTAAATTTTCTCCTGTGTTAATAATTGCATAGACGATATGTCAACCTTTATTGTATTGATAAAAATAAATTTGCAAAGTGTTTTTGCAATGATAAGATAGCTGGGCTTGGCGAAAATTTTGTTCCCTAAAAATATTAGGCTATACTATACCTCATTTAACACAGAAACAACAGAGGTCCTGCAAAAATGAGGCTAGTAGTTATGCATAGAGTATAATAAAGCATATTTATATACACCATTACCAGCTAGTGGCTGAGTCTTTGAGTCTGGATACATTGCTTTTACTTTATGTACTTGTATAATTATAATCACACATGATGTAGATGGGTACATATATAGTTTGCTGGGTGTTATGAATACATGTACAGTGTAGCATTATTGAGATTTATTCAGCTTGTGTGTTCTTCTCCAGGTGGTCAATTCTCCGCCTTGTGACATGGGTTGTCTTGCTAGTGAGAGTGTCTCTTCAAGTAAGTGTCTTCATTTGATAGTTGTACAGTGGAGTTCATCCTGATTTATTATTCCCTCTGCTAGATTCTTGACTGTGTGTACTGGAAGAAAGTTGACTTTTTCCAAGGTGTAGACAACTGCCTTTTGATTCTTCTGTTCAATGGAGCCTGCACAGAGCAACCTTACTATGGTAAATTCCTACTCAACGTTATGGTGCCAAGAGTGCAACTACATTGAGCCTCATCAGGGCTGTGCAGCACTAGGTCGGCCAGCCACCTCAACAGTAGACCTAGGCACCAAGGGTCTTTGAATAAGCCAGGAGTCCTAAAGCTCCTGTGGGTTTTATGAACTCCTGTGTCATATCTGTGATACATGTATGTAGATATACATGCACATTAAAGGCATTGTGCCATGATATGAACCCTTTAATTGTCCACAGCGCCGAAGATTACGAGCTTCTCAACTCGACTTTGACAAAATCTTTGCGCTGCATGCGTTTGATCTCTGCGAACTCCCATACACTTTACCATGATACTGGGCATGCCCATACTTCCTGTACCCACATTGATTGAATTTTTGAAATAATGAGCTCATTAAGATGTAAAAATACTAGGCTCAAGAGCAGGTACACTGCTTGAAACGTCAAACACCTGACAGAGCAGATTTGAATCTACACGTGAACTTACCAGCCATCGCCATGCCCAGTGTTCATTTACCGCGTGGGCACATGTGGCTTCATTAGCAGGCAGTCAGCTCTTATAGCATGGCATAATGTCTTTAATAAAGTTGTAGAGTGTACCAAATAATGCAAACTATGGTAATGTCTCCAAGCCCTTACAGTATGCATGTACATGCACTTGTGCCGAATCCTTTACATGTATGCCATAATTTGCGTTTGCAAATATTTACGTTAGAAATTTCGTGTAACAATATTTTCGTCCGTTTCATGCATGTGCCATATATTCGCTATTGTATAGTACTATTAGTAAACAATGTTTATGTAAGAAATTTTCGTCGTTTGGGTGGGACAAAAATATTTAACGGCGAAAATTTGCAAATTACAGTACAATAGATGGCACCATATATTGGAAGGAAAGGTTATTTGAAGATCACGCGAGCCTGAGTGGATTAGGCCACAGAACTTTTAACTATGTACATGTATCATGATTAAGGCTGTTTTATGCTCATGTAGGTTCCATTATTCCTACGTGTGAGGAGGAGCCAGTCAACCTGGGCCTCTGGATTGATGCTCTCAACTTCATTGTAGTGTCATTGCAGATCATTATATTTGACACCCAGTATGCTGAGGTAGTCAGGACTGAGCTGACCAGAAAAGTGGAGGAAGCCCAATCGTAAGTTTTGCAAATCTGGAGAGGCACACAATGTGATCCTCTATTTGAGTTGTGTATGCTATAGAGTGTGTACCTAGTCTAGTTGTTACAAGGCAGAATTATAATCTAGACCAATCAACTGAGGGTGGGGAGGAGAAAGTGGGAAAGAAAGATAGAGAACGGGAGAGGGAGAGAAAGAGAGAGGGAGTGAGGGGGGAGGGGGAGGAAGGAAGAAGAGAGGGATATTAATCTATTTATACATATATAAATTATGTATACATTGTACATTTGATCTTAGCTTTCGAGAGATATTTGATTCTAAGGTGAAAGAGTATCAAGAAGCTCAAAAAGTGAAGATGGACAAGGAGATTGAAGAGCTGGTTGAAAGGTATATAATTATGATACATGTAGGTACCATATTTCCTTGAAATCACACCACAGCGAGATTTTATTTCGAGGCCCTGTTCGGTGGGGCAACAATTTGAGGGTGGCTAGATATCGAGGGCGGTGTCTACAGAGATCAACAAACATGCGGCTTTGACAATCAACATTGCAGCCCATTTGTACTTATAAATATTGCACGCGCGCATATATATATTATATATATCATATATATATCATATATATATATATACCGTACCTTCGCGAAAAAGGGCCCATGGGCGGTGCACCTTACATTGGATATAGACTGGGGGATGGGCCGATATTCGAAGCATCACTGTCACAGTTAGACGCAAAAGAGCGCCCAGGTAACCTACCTACGCGATCTTCATTATTTGAATAGTAGCCGCGGCTACTATTGATTTTAGCCTTGCTCAAGTACGGTTACTAATCGAGGCGGCCAGCTTTTATCGGGCCGATACTTCACGGTACTGTGTTGACAGCAACCGTAACTCAAATGGCTCATTTATGAAGACTGCACTTCAAATAATCGATGTACGATCGAAAAATAACCTGCCAAACAGCCGTAGAACTAAGCCTAGTTCGTCTTATGCCGCGTTTCAACCTCAAAAGAACGATCGTACATGGCTAGCGATCTTATCCACACCCACTTAACAGTGACTGCGCATGCATGTTCCAGGTCGGCTACATATGGGTGCATATTAGAGCAAACTTTAGACCTTAACAGGAAATTGAGCCCAAAGTGGGGGGTGGGCCGATATTCCGTAGTGGGTCCTTTATCGCGATGGTACGGTGTATGTATGTATCGGGCCGACCCTTTACCATGCAGCAAGATTTTGTGGGTGATGTTTACATGGATGATTTGGCCTGAAAGTGCGATGACATTTCGAGGGTGGTGGTAATTTGAGTTGTGGCGAGGTTTTGAGGAGATGCGGTATATGATGCCCTGTGACAAGCTTTGTACATGTATCGTACAGTGCTTTGCAGGACAGTTGTCCACTGGAGAGAGTAAATAGGGGTGTCTCTCAAGTGCTTAATTCAATTATGGTACAAGTCACAGAGGCTTTCAGTTTATATAGTGACATTGACAGCTGCTCATGCACTACTCCAGCTAGACAACTGACCTGCAAAGGACTGTAGTATTGTGCACTATTTCATGCTTCCAGTCACTCTTTCAATATAAGTGGATCATTAACACCTACCGGATGTATATCTTACATGTATGAGCACTCAGTTATTGTGTGCGTGCATGTACATGCAGTCATTTATCAAAATTTAATGTTATTTATTGCATGTAGCTCATCAAGAAAGCTTCAGAAAAACACAATAACACTCGGTGTAGCAAGATCCATAGCTGCATTGGGCATATATTGTACATGTGTATTTAGCTGGTAGTGTGTGTCTCATGGTAGAAATGGTCCCCAGAACCCTCCATACGTGTTGAGAGCAGCCTCGCAAGCTCCAGGCCATACCTTCCCACGTTTGGGGTTGAAATAGGTGGCTTGATACTTGGCCAGTTTTGCTTGCATCTGCTTGAGAATGTCTGGTTGTTTCTCTGCCAGATTATCCCTCTCCTCTGGGTCTGTCATGATGTTGTAGAGGCAGCCTGTGTCCCCACAGTCCTGCATTCCTGGTATTCCTCCATGAGGGTTGGTCACGTTAGGATAGTGTGGTCCTGTCCAGCCAGCTTGACGGACCGTGCCTGTCAGAATCTTGTAGTCGCCACTGATCAGTGTGACATTGCTTATGGGGACATCTTGTCTAGGGGAGTCCTCTGTTTCTCCCGATATAAGAGGCCACATGTTCATGCTGTCTATGGGAGGTAGGTTGGCTTTAGCAGCTCTCTCATCTGTTGGGTCCACTCCAGCGAGAGAGCAAAAGGTGGCATACCAGTCAGCCAGATGGATCTTTCCAGTCAGCTTCTGTCCCTGCATTTTCTGTGGAAGAAAGCCTCCTGAGGCAAATGCATTAACACGCACACCACCTTGCCAGTCAGAGGCCTTGCCTCCTTTGAGGGGATAGTTGTTGGCTCCGCCTCCTGGATATGCTGGTCCACCATTGTCACTGCTGGTGACCCAGAGGAGGTTGTCCCACATTCCCTTCCCTTGGAGAGCAACCACCAGCTCACTAACAACATCATCAAGGTAGTTCACCATAGCGTGGTAGTACTGGCGATCATGATCATCAATGAAGCTAAACTTGTTCAAATATTGGTCCGGAACCTGGAGAGGTGCATGAACAATGTGGGGAGCATAATAAAGGAACAGTGGGGTGGATGGGTCATGGTTTTTGACCACATTCAGTAGCTGCTCTTTGAAGAGGCCTTCCTCGTAGTTGTCAGGACCTGTTCCATTAATCCCATGACCTGGCTTGTCTGTCACCCAGATATCAACTATCTTTGTCCCATTGCAAGCTTCAGCTGTCTCAGTATAAAAGTCATTAGCATGATGGAAGTACCCAAACGAGGTGTCAAAGCCACGCCCCATTGGCGTGTGATCAGGAGTGGCCATCCCAGCATCCCACTTTCCAACCTGATGTGTGGCATAGCCACCCTCCTTCAGCTTGGTAGCCAGGCCAGTCATGTTACGTGGAATTGCTGAGTAGCCAGAAACAGGGTCATCTGGGTTGTAGTAGTCTGGTGAGATATTCTGGTCATTGACGTGGATGGGTAGCCTTCCACTCATAAGGCAGGAGCGCGAGGGAGAACACACCTTGAAAACATAGTGTTGGTCCAGCTCGAGTCCTTGCTTGACCAGTTTGTCAATGTTGGGAGTGACCACCTCCTTGGTTGGAGGGTCACGGTGGTAGCCAACATTGGCCCAGCCCCAGTCATCCACCAGCATGAACACCAAATGGGGCTTACCAGCTCTTGTAGTAGTGTTTGACTTACGGTATGCTGCCTCAGTGAAGAACAAAATGCACAGCAGGAGCATGAAATGATGGAGAAGGTTTGCCATTTTGTAGTAGGCTGCTAGTAAGCACTTCCAATAAAAACCTAACATGTGACCCCTGGGATGAGGTATTCATAGATTTATACATACTTACCATCTGTTAACCACATAATTATGTACATATATATGACTAACGCAAATGAATAATGTGGATATAGGGTATTGAGTTTGGGTTTTGGTAACTCAGACCCGAACACAAATGGATGATTAGTTATAGTTAATACACCCCAAGCAGGGCAGTATGGAGTATGTACAATGTAATGCACAAGTGCATTATACTCCAGACTGCCCTGCTTGGGGTGCGTTTACTGGTTTGTATCCTACAAGCCTCTAATTGTAACACAGGGCAATATCATGATATTGCCCTAGCCACAGTACAATACCACATATATGCACACTGGCAGTGCTTTGATCTACGTCATACATAGGTAGGATACAAATGTCATTATAATAATGATTCTATCCTACATGTACATGTATATAGCTTATATACGAAATTGACGTGTGCTTTCATGTACAGTGGAACCCCTCTAAACCAGACACCATTTGGACCAAAGGTTTTGTCCTTATAGTGAGGTATCCTTAGCTCAGGGATTATGGTTGACCACGCCCCTCTTATAATCTTGGCAAAATATGATAAAGCAAGACTATGAATGATGAAAATGACTGTATTAGTAAGAGATTTAGCAATTTCTAGCTCTTAGACAAGAACTGGGGACATATCTGGGCTTTATTGCAACTACTGGTAACTGATACTTACCGATTTTTAATGGTGGGTGTGGCCAAATGCCCGTTATGTGAGATCATTCACTATTGTGCAGGCTCAAGCGGGACCAAAGTAAGTGTCCGTTATACAGAATAGCGGGGTGTCCACTGTTGAGGGGGTTTGAATGTATTGAAGTTTATAGAGATGCATTTCGGCAAGAGTAGATAAAAGAGGAAGAGTGTTGAACTAGCAGTAACAGCATTGTGCATGAGTGATGTCACAAGCTATGAATATTTACATTATTAGTGAGCCCTGAATATCATTATGCTACAACTTGATCCAATTATATGTCTGCCCTAGTTTATACAACACCAGTAGATGAGAGCACTATGTAAATGCTGGTGATGTCACTCACACACATTGCTGTTAGCAATTTACTATGGGTGTTCAACACTCTTCCTCCTTTATCTTCTCTTGATTTCGGACATTCAGAATTGCTATTAATTATATCGCAGGTGTCCGCTATTGAGGGGAGTCCGTTAAGCGGGATTCCATTGTACATCTGAGTATATCACTGGTTTATGTTATGATCATGCTCTATGTGTACATATACATGTGTGCATGTAATAATTGAAAGAGAAATGAAATGACAGAGTGTGCACTTATTAGAAAACTGTACTTAATTAACCACCCAAGTCTATGGTAGCACATAAAACACAATATGTATGCTTTCTGAGTATATCGCTGGTTCTTAAGTTATTATGATCATCCATGCTGGTGATGAGCACTTAAATATTGCATGCATTTGTATACCTGTCATTGGTCAAATGTTACTTATTACATATAGCTCACCAAGAAAGCCTCAGAAAAGCACAATAATAATTATGGTAATTCAGTATAGCAAAAATCCAAAGATGCATCAGAATAATAGTGCATGTACGTATAGCTGGTAGTATGTGTCTCATGGCAGAAATGGTCCCCAGAACCCTCCATATGTGTTGAGAGCAGTGTCACAAGCTCCAGGCCATTGCTTCCCACGTTTGGGGTTGAAGTAGGTGGCTTGGTACTTGGCTAGTCTTGCCTGCATCTGCTTGAGAATGTCTGGCTGTTTCTCTGCTAGGTTCTCCCTCTCCTCTGGGTCTGTCATGATGTTATAGAGGCAGCCTGTGTCCCCACAGTCCTGTATTCCTGGTATCCCTCCAGGAGGGTTGGTCATATTAGGGTAGTGTGGCCCTGTCCAGCCAGCTTGAGTAACTCTGCCAGTTATAATCTTGTAGTCGCCACTGATCAGTGTGAAATTGCTTATGGGGACATCTTCTCTAGGGGACTCCTTTACCTCTCCTGATATAAGAGGCCACATGTTCATGCTATCTATGGGAGGTAGCTTGGCCTTAGCAGCTTTCTCGTCTGTTGGGTCTACTCCAGCAAGAGAGCAAAAGGTGGCATACCAGTCAGCCAGATGGATCTTCCCGGTCAGCTTCTGTCCCTGCATTTTCTGTGGAAGAAAGCCTCCTGAGGCAAATGCATTAACACGCACACCACCTTGCCAGTCAGAGGTCTTGCCTCCCTTGAGGGGGTAGTTATTAGCCCCCCCTCCTGGATATGCAGGTCCACCATTGTCACTGCTGGTGACCCAGAGTAGATTCTCCCACATCCCCTTCCCTTGAAGAGCACCCACCACCTCACCAACAACATCATCAAGGTAGTTCACCATGGCATGATAGTATTGCCGATATTGATCATCAATAAAGCTGAATTTGTTCGAATATTGATCAGGAACCTGGAGAGGTCCATGAACAATGTGGGGAGCGTAGTAAAGGAACAGTGGGGTGGATGGGTCATGGTTTTTGATCACATTCAGTAGTTGCTCTTTGAAGAGGCCTTCCTCATAGTTGTCAGGACCTGTTCCATTTATCCCATGGCCTGGTTTGTCTGTTACCCAGATGTCAACTATCTGTGTCCCATTACAAGCTACAGCTGTCTCAGTATAATAATTATTAGCATGATGGAAATACCCAAGTGAGGTGTCAAAGCCACGCCCCATTGGAGTGTGGTCAGGAGTGGCCATCCCAGCATCCCACTTTCCAACCTGATGTGTGGCATAACCTCCCTCCTTCAGCTTTGTAGCCAGGCCAGTCATGTTACGTGGAATACCAGCATAGCCAGAAACAGGGTCATCTGGGTTGTAGTGGTCTGGTGTTTTGTTTTTATCGTTGACATGGATGGGTAGCCTTCCGCTCATGAGGCAGGAGCGTGAGGGAGAACACACCATGAAAACATAGTGTTGGTCCAGCTCGAGTCCTTGCTTGACCAGTTTGTCAATGTTGGGAGTTACCACCTCCTTGGTTGGAGGGTCACGGTGGTAGCCAACGTTGGCCCAGCCCCAGTCATCCACCAGCATGAACACCAAATGGGGCTTACCAGCTCTTGTAGTGGTGTTTGACTTACGGTATGCTGCCTCAGTGAAGAACAAAATGCACAGCAGGAGCATGAAATGATAGAGAAGGTTTGCCATTTTGAAGTTGGCTGCTAGTAAGCACTCCAATAAAAACCTAACATGTGACCCCTGGGATGAGATATTCATAGATTTACATGTACTTGCCATCTGTTAACCACATAATTATGTATGTACATATATATGACTAAAGCAAATGAATGATATGGATATTGATGGTGCTAGGGTATTGACGTTGAGCCCAGATCTGAACACAAATGAATGATTAACGTCGTTATAATAATAATGATTATATCCTACATGTACATGTACATGTACATAGCTCATATACAAAATTGACGTGTGCTTTCATGTACAGTGGAACCCCTCTAAACCAGACACCATTTGGACCAAAGGTTTTTTCCTTTATAGCGAGGTATCGGGGTTATGGTTGACCACGCCCCTCTTATAGTCGTGGCTAAATATTATAAAGCAAGACTATGAATGATAAAAACGACTATATTAATAAGAGATCTATCAATTTCTAGCTCTTAGACAAGAACCAGGGACATATCTGGGCTTTATTGCAACTGCTGGTCACTGATACTTACCGATTTTTAATGGTGGGTGTGGCCAACTGTCTGTTGTGCGAGATTGTTCACTATTGCGCAGGCTCAAGTGGGACCAAAGTAAGTGTCCATTATACAGAATGGCGGGGTGTCTGCTGTTGAGGGGATTGAATGTATTGAAGTCTATGAAGATATGATCTGGACATTCAGAATTGTCCATCATATCTCAGGTGTCCGCCATTGAGGGGTGTCCGTTAAGCAGAATTTCACTGTATATCACTGGTTCTTGTTACGATCATGCATGCCTACAATGAACATTTAATTATTGCATGCATATATGTATATGTACATACAGTCATTGGTCAAATGTTACTTAGATCATAGTTGTAACAAATGCTGAAATCTGATTGGTCAGAGCAAGTGGTATAAATCTCATAAAACACTTGTAAAATTCTCATATTACACTTGTAAAATTTATAGCTTGGAGCATGAGGCCAAGCTTGGTTGTATCCTTGGATACAAAAAGCGAAGACAGTAGCTACAGTTTAGCAGCCCTATAAAAGCATCACTATCCAAGTATCTGTGATTGAGTATACACACAGTACTTCGAGCTTGCTGAATAAGGAAACAAGCCCAAGAAGATGAGCTAATGATGACTTACCAGTGTTTGTGTGTTGTAGGAGAGCTGAGCAACACTCAGTGAGCAGTAGCCATTGTGGATTCTCTCAGTTGTTGAACCGTTCGTGACTACTATGGCAACACTTCTAGATCGAGAGGTGCCGCCACCGCGCGCGTTCACATGACTCCGTTGCTATGATCTAAAGTTATTAGACACTGTTTAGTCGGTTTTTACACAATTTAGAAGCCCTCAAGGCTCTGTAGAACCCTCTCTTTGCTCGGGATTCTACATAGAGCCCTTCGGTCTTCTAAATCACGTAGAAACTATTATTAAATTTATTACATGGTATAGCTCATCAAGGAAGCTGCAGAAAACAACACAATAGTGTATGGTAATCCACAGACGCATCGGTATAATATATGCATGTGGTACTGTGTGTCTCATGGTAGAAATGGTCCCCAGAACCCTCCATATGTGTTGACAGCAGCTTCACAAGCTCCAGGCCACACCTTCCCACGGTTGGGGTTGAAGTACGTCGCTTGATACTTGGCCAGTTTTGCCTGCATCTGCTTGAGAATGTCTAGCTGTTTCTCTGCCAGGTTGTCCCTTTCCTCTGGGTCTGTCATGATGTTGTAGAGGCAGCCGGTTTCCCCACAGTCCTGTATTCCTGGTATCCCTCCAGGGGGGTGGGTTATGTTGGGATAGTGTGGTCCTGTCCAGCCAGCTTGAGTAACTCTGCCAGTTATAATCTTGTAGTCGCCACTGATCAGTGTGACATTGCTTATGGGGACATCCTCTCTGGGGGAGTCCTCTGTCTCTCCCGATATAAGGGGCCACATGTTCATGCTGTCTATGGGAGGTAGGTTGGCTTTAGCAGCTCTCTCATCTGTTGGGTCCACTCCAGCAAGAGAGCAAAAGGTGGCATACCAGTCAGCCAGATGGATCTTTCCGGTCAGCTTCTGTCCCTGCATTTTCTGTGGAAGAAAGCCTCCTGAGGCAAATGCATTAACACGCACACCACCTTGCCAGTCAGAGGTCTTGCCTCCCTTGAGAGGGTAGTTGTTGGCTCCACCCCCTGGATATGCTGGTCCACCATTGTCACTGCTGGTGACCCAGAGCAGATTGTCCCACATCGCCTTCCCTTGAAGAGCACCCACCAGCTCACCAACCACATCATCAAGATAGTTCACCATAGCATGGTAGTACTGGCGATCTTGATCATCAATAAAGCTGAATTTGTTCAAATATTGATCTGGAACCTGGAGAGGTGTATGGACAATGTGGGGAGCATAATAAAGGAACAGTGGGGTGGATGGGTCATGGTTTTTGACCACATTCAGTAGCTGTTCTTTGAAGAGGCCTTCCTCATAGTTGTCAGGACCTGTTCCATTAATCCCATGGCCTGGTTTGTCTGTTACCCAGATGTCAACTATCTTTGTCCCATTGCAAGCTTCAACTGTCTCAGTGTAGTAGTCATTATCATGGTGGAAGTATCCAAATGAGGTGTCAAAGCCACGCCCCATTGGGGTGTGGTCAGGAGTGGCCATCCCAGCATCCCACTTTCCAACCTGGTGTGTGGCATAGCCTCCCTCCTTCAGCTTTGTAGCCAGGCCAGTCATGTTACGTGGAATTGCTGAGTAGCCAGAAACAGGGTCATCTGGGTTGTAGTGGTCTGGTGAGATATTCTGGTCATTAACGTGGATGGGTAGCCTTCCGCTCATGAGGCAGGAGCGTGAGGGAGAGCACACCTTGAAAACATAGTGTTGGTCCAGTTCGAGTCCTTATTTGACCAGTTTGTCAATGTTAGGAGTGACCACCTCCTTGGTTGGAGGGTCACGGTGGTAGCCAACGTTGGCCCAGCCCCAGTCATCCACCAGCATGAACACCAGGTGGGGCTTGCCAGCTCTTGTAGTAGTGTTTGACTTATGGTGTGCTGCCTCAGTGAAGAAGAAAATGTACAGCAGGAGCATGAAATGATGGAGAAGGTTTGCTATTTTGTAGTAGGCTGCTAGTAAGCACTCCAATAGAAACCTAACATGTGACCCCTAGGATGGGATATTCATAGATTTTCACATACTAACCATCTGTTAACTATATGCATGTATGTACATATAATTATTATTTCTATAGCAAATGAATAATGGTAGATATCGATGGTACTAGGGTATTGATTTTGGTAATCCGTGCTAATGACCACAATGATTGATGTATATGTGTATGAATAGAAATAATATTGTCAATTTCATTACCCAGGACTGAGAAATTAGTTGTTTCAGAGAAGAAAATTGACCATTTGCTCTATGCTGGAGGTAGGCCAGTTTCATGTCTTGCTGTAATATTCATCTAGAAACCCATTTTCATGCATCATTAACCCTCGGCGCATGCACGAGGGTTGCGGTAGTCGTTCTGTCTGTGTGTAGGGATTCCGGATGCCCAAAAATTCAGCTGAAAATTGCAGCCTGGACGCAATGGAAATGCCCAATGTTTAGGTATCGGAGATGAGCTTTCAGTGAGGCCAATTCGATGGCGGTGGTTTCACTTTGAACGGTGGTGTCATACGCGAGTTATGGGCGGAGTCATTTATTTCCATACAAATTTCCATAGAGCGATAAACGAAGATCGCAGTGCCCAGTGTGAACCGCTTAGCTCGGTTCAAGGTTCGTTAGAAAGTGCATTTATTAGCCTATCGTGTGATGCTGGTTTCATATCTCAATTCAAAGTCGTTCATGAGATACAGCTCGTTTTGTAACTAGAGACCAACCTTCCGGAATCCCTACTGTGTGTGAGTGTGTGAGTGTGTGCGTCTGTTACCGAGTTAGCTGATACATACCTCGTTTATACGTTGAAAGTCAGGTGCCATTAGGCTTTCTGTGCTGATCTCAATGTATGTATTGTGTGGATTTCGTTGAAAACGCTTTGTTCAAAAGTTCTGGCAAGATTTGCTGATCACCTCTGCCTTCTTCACTTCTTGATGAACTCTCGATGGACAAAAGAGACAGCAATGGGTTCTTTTTGAGAAGGCTAGCATGTAGGACTAACGATAGGTCTTATAACTCGACTGACTCATCACTGGTCATAGTAGACTATCAGCAAAGCTTCTTAGCTTGCTTTCTTTGCAAAACTGCTGATCAAGCACGTGCATAGTCGTGCTGCATATTACGTAATCATGTGCAACTAGAACTGCACATGCGCATTCTTGTGGTTACTAGTCTCTAGTCTAGTCTAGTACAACACCTGCACCATGACACTGCACTAGGCTGGATAGCTTGCAAGCACGCCGAGGGTTTTGCACGATAGTGCTTCATTGTATATTGCATCCTTGTATTACTCTATGTTGCTATCATGATTGCAGTGCGTGTACCTGAGGACATTAAAGTACGTCACCCTCGACGACGAACCTTAACGTCAACCAGCAAAGCTGAGGAGGATGTCGACCTTATGACCTCAACAAGCATCACACCAGATGACACTACCAGTGCTAAAAGGGAGAGGGGCACTACTAAGAAACTGTATGACCAATTGATTGAAATTGTGGACTGGGTAATTGAACAACTGGAGCAGGGCAGTTCACTTTATAGACTTGTGGTGGTTAGTGTGAAGGAGTCCCAGTCACCAACACATGCAAGAAGAGAGAGTGAGCCTGTTACCCTGGAGCCCCCCCAGCCACCTGCTACTACAGTAGAAGTAGAAGTACATGAAGAAGCAGCTAAACAAGATGCTGAACAGCCTGAACCTGGTGAGCAAGGAGATACGCCACCAACAGAGAAGCAGAGCAAGAAAAAGAAGAAGAAAAAGAAACTGAAGAAGTCTAAGAGTGTGGGGTTTGATGTTCCTGGTGAGGCCTTGATAGATGAGCTGCACATTGAGCCATCTGATTCACAGCGTGAAGAGATCCAACAAATTGAAGGTGAACTGGAACAGAAAGCTTTGAAAGTCACCAGCCGACTGAGGAGGCTGTCTACTGCCATCTACTACTTCCTGCTGGCTCACTCTGACTACCCTGTCTTCTTTTTCGTCATTCTGAACATTGTCCTCAATGGGAGTGTGCTCTCAATGGTCTATGCCATCCTCCTCTACACCTGGGGCCTGCTCTCCATCCCCTGGCCCACTAGAAAGTTCTGGCTCACTCTGATATTCTACACCATGTTTGTGCTACTGATAAAGTATGCCTTCCAGTTTCATGAGATCAACTATTGGAAAGAGCACTTTGATTCGACCAATGGTCTCTACCCACCCTTAGTGCTGGGAATCCTGCACAGGAAGAATTTCTTTACAAATGCTGTCTGGGACATCTTGCTACTCATTGCCCTGTTGCTGCACCGAGGCTTGCTGGTGCAGTATGGACTGTGGAATGCTGGTCCGAGGGAGGGCATTGTCAAATCCTTCACCAACATATTGTAAGCTTTCATTGTTTTGTAGTGATACATATATGCATATTAGCCTGATTTTGTTTAGAAGTACTGGTGGTTCATAGCATGTTGTACTCCTTGCATATGCACAGCAAACGGCTCTGGCATGATGTTAAGGACTTCTTCACTCGACTATTTGATCCAACCATATCCCAGGGAGCCAAGGACTACTATGCTGTCATGCTTTTCTTTGACATTCTGTGTTTCCTCACAATTGTTTTTGGAGTTAACTCCTTTGGGGTGAGCAAAATTAATACATGTGTACATTGTACGCACATGTATGCAGACTTGGATTCTAGTATTAGGTAGTGGGTTTAGGTTGGTGAGGCTTGCTTAACTTGCATACTGCAAAAATATTTTCATAATCGATGGCAGCTACGAAAATTAATCCTACCAAAATGCATGTGCACTATGAATGTTGATATGGTATGGGATTGTTCATATAAGATTTTTTAATGCAAAAAATTATCATACAAAAGTTTCATAACACAAACATTCCAGATCTATGGTAGTAGCACTCTACTAGCGTACCTGTATCAAGAGTATTATTTTATGATAAGGAAGGGAAGAGAGCATTGAACATGCTACCATGCATGGTTTAATGATTATAGTTTAGGCCAATCAAGCCAAATTGTGAATCTAGTAGTTACGCTGGTCGACCCCGCACCGTATTAACTTTGCGCGGTAACAGACAGACAGACAGATACATGTACACACAGACAGACACACAAACCAAGTACCCTACAGTGCATGTGCCGAGTGTTAATAAGAAATTGCAGTTCAAATATTTAATTGTGGGTGTGGCTTCGAGTGCAAACGAACAAGAGCATGTTATTGAGTCTAAATACCAACAGAAAGATTTTCACTATATGGAGTGTTCAAAATGAGCATAGATCGTATGCTGTCAGTTGAATGATATACATAGTATCTTAAGATTGACCACCTCAGAACTGCTGCTAACTACATGTACTTATTGCTACCAGATCAGAGAAGAGTCTTCTGAATTGTGGCTGACAATTGTATCTGATTGGTGACATCATAGCTCGAAGTAAGGGGGCGTTACTAATGGGCGGTGCTATAAATCACTCTATTATAAGCGCACACTTTTTGTTAAGCGCATATTATAATTTCCTTAGCACTCAGACTTATAAGTACATGCGGTTAATAACCTTCTACAGTATTATAATAGTGTGTACATGTATTGCACACCCACAGGTTGGTATCCAGACTAGGACTGTGGCGGACTTGACTGCTGTTGCTAATTTTGTCAGAAACAACAATGTTCCTCTTCTCTTTGTTGCACTGCTACTGCTGCAGTTCTTATCAATGGTGGTGGACAGGTTAGTTTCAGAAATGCTAAGGTCTTACAAAATTGTTGTTGAATTGAAACTATAAATCTATATTTTCGTGAATCAGTGAAAATGGGTCACTCAGAAATTTTAATAATGTGTCTTAGGCAAATAAAGCCTACTACATAGGTGGATCAAAGTGCTGCGCACTTTCGCTAAATCCTGTATCACGTACAGGGCAATACGAGTGAGTATTGCCTGGCTGCCCTTGCATCTTGAACTTCGCATACAAACAATGCCAGTACATGTACAAACACCCTAATAGATTTAGTGCTTCTTTGTGCTTAAAATGGTTTGGCCAACCAGCCATTTTCTGTGTGCACTAGATACTGAATTGCTAGTTTGACTGATTGTGCCTGACAGCCACGAAAATTGTAGTGATATTCATCACAAGCTCAGGGAACGTTGTACTAGCTATTTATACTAAACCCATGGCCGAGTATTAACACTCAGAGGACTATAGTCACAGATCTGTGACAGAACCGGCTGGACTTTATTTAAACGGACTAGTTTTACTAACTTCCTCCTCCCCTAGCCTGTCCCCTAAGGGTTAAAGAATACTGTACGCTTGAGGTACTTATATGCCCAGTAAAAGCTTGATTGCATGGATCGTACAGCCTAGCTAGATCTCTTTGTAGTAGCGATTACCCTTTACTAGGCTTACCTTGCAACAAAACAAGTAACAAAAGTCATCATTCTGCCTTGTTATCGATGGTCTACTGTCACTATAGGAGCTACAATATTAGAAGCTATGTCATTTTTACAGTACATACAATGAGTACTAGCTTGTACACTCAGTTGTACATGTATTGATGTCATGATATAGTCACCATGGAGCTGCTTCTTGTTGCTATGGTTTTGAATGGATGACGCCAATGCGGTTGTACACTGCCCACGTGTGGGATGCGTTGCTATAATAAAGTGGATGCGTTTCTATAGTAGGCTTTAAAGTAGTTATACCACGCCGCTCGGGCTGCATGGGATTTATTGCCTTTGTGGGTATGGTATAACTATTACATATAAGCAGTAAAAAATGGGAACTGGCACTCGACTCCCATTGTGTCATACCTATGACGTAGATCAAAGGCACCGCATGAACTTTAAATTAGATAAAGTTTGTTGCCCACACACACTGTGCTACACATACTGCAAGTTTAACTCGACTTTGAAACATCATAGCCTCGCCATTGAACTGCACAGAATCAGTGATGCTGGCTTACTGTAGCTACTAAAAAATCAGTTTAATGATGGGCACATATGTAGTCATAACAGCAAAGAAACCTTCGAGCTTGGTCATACTAAATGTCACACTCACGATCAATAGCTCAGATTCAGTATGAGCAAGAAAGACACTTAGGTAAGCTTACCATCGAGCAAGAGAGCGTTTAGGTGCCTTTAATTCCAATGCTTCTTGACCCAGCCATCCTATGACTGAATGGTGAGTTGATACTGGCTTGTGATCAGCGCAGACTGTTAGTTGGATCTTCTTGGCACTCAGAGTCAGTCTTTGTTAGCTTCACAAACTTCACCTGACAATCTGAGAAGACACTAAGCTCATTCTCTGAACTACTTTCCTTGAAACAAATAGCTAGCTAGCTATGGTGCATTTGAAGTCGTGTGCTTAGGTAACTGATGTGTTGTTATGGAAACGACCATAGACACAAACTAGTTATATACCAGGTGCTCGGTGTTCACAAACAACATAGCTTAGTACAGAGATCTACTCCTACTTAGTATTATCATTCTTAGCTAGTGACATTGTGTGATAATTTGGTTTTTGTGAGTGATTGGTATTGACTGATGCTCATTGTTGTGATCATAACACATCTTTGTTAACCAGGGCTATCTATCTTCGACGATCACTGCCAGCGAGGTTTGTATTCCAGATTATTCTCCTGGTAGGTTGGCATGTGGGACTGTTCTTCATACTGCCATCAGATCCTCTCACTGGAAGGTAAGTACATTGAAAATGCATGTAACTATATGGCCAGGCAAATTTGGTTTTGTGTGATCACACTGTATAGCTGGAGTTTCGGTATGGGATTGCTATGCATATTATACGTGTGTAACCATTAGCTTTGTCTTCTTTGTAAAAGGTGCCTTGTTACCATATCATACTTTGGTCCAGGATTATAGTCACCTATACAAAACCAGAGACTGTGGATTTTGAGAGTATAGCAATAGAATGATGCCGTATCACCTTCTGTTTATGTTGGATCATCCGCACAATGTTCTATAATGGCAACACTCTTATGTTTTGGCCATTGAAACTACTGCACACACTGAGTGCATGCAACTTCATCCTGGGTAAATATCCATGTGGATAAAAGTTGGGGAGTTGTGATTGAGTATCACTGGGTACTTAACTATAGGAGTACTGCATAGTGTAATAAGTATCCATCATTATTTCTATGCATAACCATGATTCATATCAATGATCTTGCTGTCACTGATACTATGATTAATTTCTGTGTATGGGGCCAGACATGATTGTCACTATCATCACTGCAGACCATTCACATCAAACGTAGCTGCCCAGTGTCTCTACTTCTTCAAAAGCTGCTACTTCATTGCCTCCTCTCTTCAAATTGTGGCTGGATACCCAGCACGCATCCTACGATACCTATTAACCTCAAGCTACAATATTGTTGCATGTGAGTATGCATGTATATACCTTACCTTAACAACGACATGTTGAAGTGGGAAGGAGAAAGGAGATATTTGAAAAGTTATTTCCTGCAAATCCATTTAACAGCTTAAACTTCTTTTATGCATGAAGAATGACTTAATTCCTCAACTAACTGAGATCTCTACAGACCAAAGATCCCCTCTCCTTTTGCTGTAATGGACACTGGATATGTATTTTGTATGCACATGTGAAGTATTGCGATCACAATTATGTTATCACTATTACAGGGCTGGCCTTCCTTGTCTATCGTTTGATTCCATTGCTACCTGAGCTGAGGGAGACAATGGACTGGACATTCACTGACACTAGCCTCTCCCTCATCAACTGGTTCAAAGTTCAGGAGATCTACTCCTTGATTTACCTTGTCAAAGTGCAGAGGACCAGGGAAAAGGTTAGTTATTTATTACACATCTCGAAGCATAAGATAAAAAGCCGTTCCCTACTGCAATGAACAGCTACACTTTGTCAGTGATTTGCTGACCTAGTTATACCTTTGCCTAGCACCTGTATCAAGTCCCTATCACCTCCTAAGTTGAAGGAGGTATAATCTATAACAGCTGCGATGCTCCACATAGTTAACTTATCCTTTTCAATTAACATGCTATATTTAGGACATGTTGCAGACATATTGTAGCTAGCTAACAATTCACTAAACATTATTTGTGTCCACTTCTTTGCAGTCCTTCCCACGTGACCTTGGACAGAAGCAGAGCTGGCTTGTCAAGATCTTTGCTGGTGGACTTGTGCTGATTGGTCTGGTTTTGTTGATTTGGCTGCCTCTTCTCCTCATCAGTGTCATTGGTCAGGCCAGTGAACCAAACCCACCTGTCCAGGTCGACATTAAGCTCAGCCTTGGAGGATTCCAGGTATAGTACTTGCATATCTAATGATACAGTGAATAAGAATAATGCTGTTTTATTCTGTATATAGCCATTGGTTGAATTGACTGTACAAGACAGAGACATTTTGAAGCTGACTACCAGCGATTATTCAAGACTTGGAGGATTGTTTGCTGATGATATTGTAAGCTTATGAATGCTGATGACCACTCATCAAGGCTATATACTTACTTCCACAGCCCTTTCCTGTATTTTCAAGAGAGTTTCAGCAGGATGATTTTCGTCGTGTAGTGTTTCCAGGGCAGTCCACATCTCTGTGGACCATCAGCCCACCATCAAGAATGCTGCTTCGAAACCAGCTTGATGTAATACTGGAACGTCAGAATTCAACACCCATCCCATTGGATTTTTCATGGTCTATTAAAAGGTAAATGCAGTAGAAAGGTGTTTGATGATTACTGTGGTCTTGTTGAGAAGTCACCCATACTAGTTTATGGACGTGGCTTTGGTATGGATAAAAATTACAATCCCAGGGTAACTCAAGGTCTTGCTGACATTGACCTACATACATAGCTGTTGCAAGCAGCAATTAAAGGGCCACAACTGGCTGATGTTAATTTTGAAAAGATCCTAGACAGCAAAGCATCCCATTTTCTTTTCTGGAGTGCCTAGTGGCAAGGGTTCTGGTAGGTAGTGCGCCTTGGAACTACAGGATTTATTATAATATGATTGATACTCTGAGGAAGAAGATCATGATTTGTAGTATGTAGTGCACCAAAGTTTCAGTGCGAAGTATAACCACCTAACATCTGTGACTATTTATTTGTGCATGTACCTCAATTTGTAAGATGATTGCCCATGATATAAACACTGCAGAGCTCCAAGCTCCAGCTCCAGTGTATTGGAAACTGTATCAGGGATAACAACACAACTACTCTCTTTTGAATCTAAGACTATTGTGCAGAACCTCCTTACAAGTCTGGACAGTGATATGCCAAGTGATATGTAAGTTGAATGTGTAAATTGGCTATCTCTAGAATGATAATAAAGATCAGTTGCATTTAATAGGAGAAGTGGAAGACCATGCGAGTTCCTGATACCATGCCCACTACCCCTGTTTTGCAGGGCAATACTCTAATTTGTGCATTTCCATTTAACTCTAAGCAGGGATATAGCCAGGATTTTTATAAGGGGGGTGCTCAGTTAGAAGGTGAAGTAGTAATAGTCAGCAGCGAAGCCGCACATGGCCAGCTTTGCTGGCCATAGGGGGTGAGTGCAGAAGGGGGATGTGCAGCATAGCTAACTGGGCCCAACCTAAGGACTCAGATGGCCATGCCATACTATAATTCAGTTCGCACCTTTTGATGTTGCACTCAAAACTACCTTGGGCTCAAAGGTTGCTGATCATCCTGGAACTTGCAGTTTCAACTTGAAGGCATGAAACATGGCTCACAGCTCAGTTCTGACTCTTGAGCTGCTATAATTGTAATAGTTAGATTTGTGCATGGTCCAAAACGTGACCACACCCCCAACATTCGAACTTTGAAATTCAATTTTTACTTGGTGCATGCAAATGTACCAATGATGTCTTTGCCAAGGTAAGTAGGAACCAGCCAGTAGTCTTACATTAACATAAGCCTTGTGTCCAGGACAAAGGGGGTGCTCCAGCACCCTGAGCACCCCCTCCTGGCTACGCTACTGCTAAGTAAGGTACAGGTAGTTAATATATAATCACACACAAAGCATAATTTTGAGATCATCCCTTTTGAAGACTACGCTCACAAACTTCTGCGAACATGACAGCACGGAGACAAACAGCTAGATTTTGTGATCAAATGCATATCATATATATATTGTAGTTTGAGCCTTGAAGGGGGTACACTAGCTCACTGTCCGGTGAAATATCCATTGATCTCTATCATGAGGGTGGGGCAAGGAGGGTGTGTATGATGTGGTCGGAATCATTGTTGTGTGAGGATGGGGTGTTAGTGATTATCCAAACTCGAGTCTCATATAAGAGGATAATAATTAATAACTATAAGTGTATCCAATTTTCTACAGAATTGTGAACCTCACAAATCTCTACCCAACACTGATTCATGCACCATCAAGTCAGCAGTCAAGTAACTTCTCACAACTGAGCAGTAAGTCAATATTTGTAGCTGATCTTGTAATTATGCCCGTAGTTGTTCTATACAATTATTGTTCCCTGATCCTCTGATATGTTTATTGCAAAGCATAGGGTCACTACAGTCATTTCCAATAATATTTTGTGTCTATCTGTCAGTACATAATGTATTTATTCTTGTGTAGATCGTAGCTAGTGTTGATAACAAGCGTATTGCTATTGCCATGTGTAGTTGCTGCCCCAGGAAGCTGGCTAGGTATGGCTAGATGCGCTAGATATGAAACCAGCCCCATCTATTTAGTTACTACAAAAATAGAAAGTTTTGGGCTAGTTAACAAAAAGTGGTGGCTCCAGTTGCATCTTCTCTGATCCATTGCTTTGGGTGGCAGCCAGCAAACTCAATTTACATGTAAGTGTTTAATAATATTAGAGCGTCAAATCTCTTTGATGTTTGAAATGTTTACCCTATATCAAACTGGATGGTCTACCCCGCTTTAAGTGCTAGAAGAGGTAATGAACGCACTAATCTGGCAAGTACTCCCTTTCCCCCATATTTTGGTTACGCTTTTTAATTTTAACTCAGTACAAGTATGTTTGATGTCATAATCATAATGCAGCTAATATGAGCTACATGTAGATCTGATTCAGAGAGAGTATAAAGGAAAAAGCTACAGGTTCATAGAAAATCGAAACAGTATTACTTCCTGTCCTTAGCTGTCAACATGACTTCAACATACTTTTATAACCTGTAGCTTGTAGGGTGCCTGTAAGCCAGTATGTGCATGCGCAGATGCCAATGAAATGAACTTTAAACATATTATTTTGTTGGCCACACCCCTCATTGTAGGCCAATAGTAGCTTCTCAAACTCACTAAGCTATGTATGCAGTGACGATAGTCTTACCCACTCAATCATTGAAACTATCGACACGGTTATGATTAAGAACAGGAGTGCACAAGCTGTCCGAAGGGCTGGCAAGGAGCATTTGTCTACGTATCCGAAGTGTTAGGCGAAGTTCATTAGCTATGCTTGCCTTATGTGGAATAAGTTCATTAACAATGCTTGCCTTATATGGAATGCCTGGCTGTAGGGTGTTTCCATTGGTGTAGCACTGACCACACTCTGTAGCGATAGGATCAACACTACCGCCCCTACACTACAACCATACTACAAGCTGACACAGACTAAAGGCTGGTTCACAATGTGATGCAAGGTCTTGCGTTGCGTTAATTTGCAAAACGCAAATATTTATAATTAAAAATTTTAGCGATTTTTTTGCGATCAGACGCAAAGACGCAATGCAAAGGAATGCAAGGATAGGATCCGAGTCTATTCTAGCGTTGTGTTGCGTTGTGACGAGTGTCAATGCGATGGCGACGCAACACAACATAATTATGGTGTAGCGTCATGTTGTGAACCGACCTTAAGTTTATTAGCTGGTACAGTGTGGCTTGTACAAAGTAATCTGCTGTGATCTGCACCAGATACATATTCCATATAAGGGAAGGCAGCCTTAAGTATTTTGCCTAACACATGCTATGGGCCACCCTACGGAAGCTGAACATTCCTTTGCTGTCCTTTGGGTGGCTCCTGTAAAGAATGTTCCACCGTGAGGCTTGGTGACCTGCTCAGCAGGCCTCTTAAATGTGCAGTGCTTCGTACCTCCCACTCCAGAATGCAACTCTATGGCCACCCACGCACACAGTTCTACAAAGTTAGCCATGACACTTTAAATCTGGAAATTTTTATGTTTCGTAGTCAATGGCAGTTATGAAAGTTAATCTTACGAAAATGCATGCATATTATTAACTTTAATGTGGTAAGGGGTTGTTCCTACAAAAAATTTCAAATTTATCATACAAAAGTTTCCCCACATGAAAATTTCCAGATCTACGGATCCTCAGCACATTTATCATACTCTTGTATGACAATGCATTGTTGTATACACACAGATTTTATTAAAGGAGTGTCATCCAGTGTGTCCTGCGCTCTTGCTCGGGACAATGTAAGTGACAGTGGAGTTGTAGAATGGTGGAGCCTCAATCAAAGCTCTTTCTATGTTGTTACTCCTCCTACTGATGGCCAACTTGAGATGATCATCTACAGTGAGAGAGTTGCACCTCAGATATTCAGCTTTCTCAGTGGAATCGGGTAAGTTGAGCATTATTGAGTACAGCGAGTGCTGTGCATGTAGTCCATTATACTGCCCATCATTATAATAGACTTATAGTTGTTGTGTCTGTCTGATCATCCATAATGGGAGGTCAGTGGGCACAAACATGAGCTTCTTCAACAGACCATACAAAAACCAGGTAGCAATGGACATTTACATGTAGCAGCCTGCAGTTAGCTAAAGTAATACATTCATGAGAAGATGCTGCTGCGTGCAGTTTACATAATTATACTCTCTCCTCTACCACACTATGACCTCTTCATGCATGCCCTTTCACAGCCCTGTTTACAACACTTGACATGTATGCAGGTAGTTAGAAAATCACTGAATCAGGTGCAGCAGGGGGTAAGAAAAGCGAACCCCCCTGCTTGTTCAAAAGATAAGATTGTTGTCATCTAGGTCGAATGATTTGGTGAAACAGTGAATTGCTAACGGTTTGCGGCTAATAGTATGTTACAGTACTTCATTTAGATCATAGTTGTAACAAATATTGTGATGTGATTGGTCAGGAGGAGGTGTCTAATTCTCATAGACACTCATAAAAATTTTGTAGATACCTGCAGGATTCGTAGATTGGAGCGTGTCATTGAGGCCAAGTTTGGTTGTATCCTTGGAACAAACATTGAATATAGTATAGCAGTCCTTTTTTAGGCGTCAATAGCCAAGTATTTGTGGTTGAACACACAAAACACAGTGGCACTCACACCAGCACCGTACAGACATCATGTGCATGTGGTTGCGATGCAATGACTGGTAGGTGGAGTGTGCATCAAAGTTGCATGCTGAATAAGCAAGCACACCATGGCCATAGAAGTGAAGTTAATAGCATTCAATTTCTATTATTATACATATTTTCTTTGATGCTGGACTTTTAGTGAATATGGCAATACTTCAAGAGTGAGAGCCGCTGTCACCACGCCCATTCATGACTCAGTTGCTATGATGTTGAGTTGTTAGACACTGTTTTGTCAGTTTCTATGTGATCTAGAAGCTGTCAGGGCTCCGTAGAATCCTTACTTTCTTCGCTTGGGATTCTACATAGAGCCCTTTGGTCATAAAAACCTCTAAACCACTATCATGTACACTCCCCAAATGTGTGAAGTACATTGTATTATGGTCGTTAAGCATTTAGAATTGTATATATACTATTCTCTGCAGAATCATCACCTTGTATGTATCAGTGGTGCTAGTGATTGGCAGATTCATTCGAACATATGTAGCTGATCTTCCCTATCGGCTGGCAGTGGATGAGATCCTCAATCCAGACCCTCTGATCACACTCTGCCATGATATCTACACTGTGAGGGAGAGAGGGGACCTCAAACTCGAGGAGATACTGGTTGGAAAACTCTTCTTCATATTCAGATCTTCAGAGAGGATTGTTAGCCTAACTGAAGATTTGAAGGAAAAAACTGATTAGGTTTTTAAAGATACCGCTACTATTGTGTTGTGTGTGCAGTTTCGAATCTTTATTCTGTGTTTAAAATTTAATGGTATATTATTCCTTTGTTCTATAATAATAATATAGTAATATTTTTGATCTTGAGAGCTGGTTGTTGTAGCTATAAAATTAATTTGTTGAAGGAGAGGGAACGTATGTGATACAAAAAGATACTACTTACAATGTTATTGGTGAGTGTGTTTTATACCGATTCAGTGTGTACCATGGCTTCCTTATTCACCCATAGGTAGATAAGTATTCATCCTTGAAAACATGTCATGCTGTTTGTCCCCATCGTGCAGCTGCAGGCTCACTTCAACTTTCCCAATGTTGAACAGCTACAGTATAATTATTATGATAAAAGGCCAATGAAAATTAATTGTTTGCTCTGTTGCGTGTACCTTTCGTTTTCAATTGCAAGTTCCTTCGATTCTATATGCACTAACATTGCAGGGCTTGGAAACTAATTATGGCAACACCATTAAATTCCTACATTGGCAATGCATGAAGAGTGAGACTGATTACAGGTGCAGTAATTACAATCATCACATTTATTTAGCATCATTAACTTTTACAGCAGTGAATACCCAGGTTGACAGCTCGCTATTTGGCCATGGGAAAGCAGCAAGTGTCAACTCCAAGGTCTAAAATCAGATTGATAATTATCAATCTGATTTTAGACCTTGGAGTTGATAACTTGATACTTGCTACTCCCTTCTCAGGAAGATAGGTCACTATTCTTATAAGAAGTAGTGACTTATCTTCCTTTTGAGAAGGGAATCCGATTAGATTATTGGTACATATACACACAAAAGAGATAATAAAACAATGGGTACTTAGTCTATAATTATACTAATTGTAAGTTGGGAAACTGAGTAGTCTGGAAATCTAGTAATGTCAATGACTGATTGATAATAAGTTTGCTAACAGTACAGTTGTAAATCATTACAACCGTTAGGTTATGTTGCCATCTCTTTGCTGTTTCTTTGAATTTGGGGTAAGCTCAAATATGCAAAGTTATACACCTGAACCTACATGTGAAGGCTTACCCTGCATTCCTATCATCTTCAGTATAGTTAAACTTGCCATTTGGAGAAAGAGAAATATAGTCAAGATCATGTGCATTTAAACTGCAACACCTGTCAACAATTTTCTGATAAAGAGAATGTTACCGTGCAAGCCGAAAATGACAAACTGAGGTAGCTACCTACTAGCAGTACAGTTCACTATTAAAATACAAAATCCTAAGGTACAGTAGAAGATCTAACACTTACACTGCACTTAAACTATTCTCATGCACTTAATTTATAAACTGTTACCTAGGTGTCACTTTACCACTAGGTAAATATAACTTGACAACAAACACTACAGGCCAAATATCCTGCTTGTCGATAACTTCAATCATAACTCATGTCAAGTATAATTAAACAAACTTTACCGCCCAAATACCGTATATATAGCGGGTAACTTTGGCGAGCATTAAATTTGGCGAAATGGTTCTCGGTGGAATTTAAATTTGGCGATCTGAATGCTTAGCGCCATAGACACGCATGCGTTAAGTTGAAATCGGTATCGGTGAGTTTTAAATTTGGCGATCTTTACCCAATTCGCCAAATCGCCAAATTAAAAACCTCGCCAAAATTTCCCGCTATACGGCAATACCTTGGGGTGACTTTTAGCAGCAAATCCCAAAATTAAGATGATTTAGGTGTGTCATTTTTTTTTTGTTTTAGCAGGTAGCAGCATAGCTATGTTCTATAGGATATGAAGTGACATTCACACCTGGAGCATCATGTTTACTTATAGTCTTAAAGGTAACACTAATTCATATGCAGGTGTATAATATTATAGGAATGTCATGATCTGCCATTATTTCTTCGTATGCTACAGGAATTTTCACTTTTGCTCCTATTAAAGCTACACTGATGCTCAAATATTATAACATAATGCAGGCACGACCCAGAATACACAAGTGATGTGTATCTATATTATATACTCAGACACACATTTTATACAATCAGCACACATGAATGAGTACCTAGCGATAATTTTTCTAATTTTTGGCAATGGCCTTATCTTTGTAACACATGTGCTGTAGCTATAGCAGAAATGATTCTCTACTGCTATATAATAAAAACTATATGAAATTCATCGTCCACAAGTAAAGCTGTAAGAGCATAGAAGTTAATACAAGCATTTATGAAATGACGGACTAATATATCAATTGAATCTTTGGTGTCTCCTGCCTCATGTTCTTTATTGAGTTATTCATGATTGACGGGGAGATAGAGCAGGGCTTATATCCTACTGTATCAGTACATATACTTGGATGATGGTCACTAGGCTAAGGGCTATATCTGTATGGACTGTTTATGTTAGTAGTCAGTGAACATTATTAATTTGTATGACTGTGCTATGTCCTATTGGTAACAGTCCTACAATTAATTGAACCTTGAACCTTAAGGGTGAGCAGGCCTTTAGATTCCCAAGGTGCATGTGCGCATAAAGCAAACATCGAGGTTTACTTTCATTCTTGCCCAGTTTATCTTTCCTTTTCCTTATTAAATTGTGTATGAACTTGCTTTAAGTTAGCGAAGATGTTATTAGTCATTCAACTCACAGTTGACTGTACAGTGTTCAACTGTTACAGCAACTGTTAGGTAAGGCTAATGGGAAATACTTAATAGCACTGAACTCTGGAGTCAGTCTCTGTTCTCTCTTTCTCTCTCTCTCAGTCTCTCCCAGTATGATCTCAGTTCCTTATGTATTCAGTCAACACTGTAGAGACGGAAATGTCTGAAATGATTCTGTTATATGGTAATTGGAAATAATTAACTTAAGGTCTAAACAAGGCTGCATGGCAATATAAGAATCATCAAATAATATTTTCTAACCAGCCAAGTATAGATAAAACAAAAGAAGTGTTAATTGAATTAGCATGCATGTGCAGTAACCATATCATTAGCTAAGTATGTATGATGACACAAGCTATGAAAATTTACATCATTTATGTGCCTTAAATTTCATTATGTACAAGTTGATCCGTGCATGTCCTAACACCATTAGATTATGTGCTAGCACTCACACAACAATATTAGGCATTTACTATGGTGTTCAGCACTCTCGCTCACTTATATAGCTAATTATACTTAAGCTATTTAGCTTAGCCTAATAGTTATGAATCCAATTAACGAATTGTTGAATACAATGAACCGTAAGCCACATTTTCTTTCATTTCAGGACCTTGTTCATTATCACCTGTACTTTCTGGAAGCATATCCATTCCCAGATGATTTGTGTTTGGGACTGAATTCTTACTCAGTCGATAAAACAAGTGGCCACAAACACATCCAATGCTGAACATAATAACAGAAGATAGAAGGAGTCCACTCAGTAAAGTTGTTATAGTAATTATTAATTCATTATCTGTGGGTTGAAACATAGGCTGATAGTAGCTATCCAAGACTTATATTATATTATAATAATGACCTTTGCACTTGAGTTGAGTAAAATTTGATTCCCAGTGTCCATTTTCCAAACATTTTGTTTGATTAGATTCATTAAGGACTAATCCAGTACAACAGCCAAGAGCTATAATATCAAACATTTGAGATTTTTCCTTAGTTGTGACTGCAATATTACCATCCACGGTGTGATATATTACATGCAGTATTCTTCCATATGTATCTGAAATCAAAGAATGTTTATATACCATGGATGCATGAGTCTATGAATAGCTAGCTAATGTGCCTACATGCAATGTCATTGTTTTTCTACACATTTATAATTGTATACAATGAAGCAAACCTTGACACTCCATATCACTAGGATCAGGTTTCCAATACCTGACGGCACTGTAAGAGAATACTGGTGCCCTCCACTGCCGGGTCGCTATGTCCGTTTAGGATCACATTATGTGTATCAGATAATTTTATATTGGATAGTAGCCTGGTTGCTGAAATTATAAGGACATAAATCACAGCATATTAAACAATGTTTATTTTGGCCAATAAAATATCATGATAGTGACCATTGCATCACCAA
This sequence comes from Stappiaceae bacterium, assembly GCA_964291365.2. Lineage (GTDB taxonomy): Bacteria > Pseudomonadota > Alphaproteobacteria > Rhizobiales > Stappiaceae > JBDWFY01. The sequence goes on along the minus strand of OZ220033.1, from coordinate 745,976 downwards.
TTTAGCCATTGCAAGGTAACAGATATATCATCATCACTATACATATTTTGCACAAGAGAGTATAATAATTATTATGTAAACGCATATTGAAACGTACAGTCAGCAGGTTATTTATAGTAGCCTCATCCCCAGGCTCCCTGAGCTTTTCAACGCACACAAAAAAAAAGGCTGAGAGGGGTCTGGGGATGAGGCTAATTTTATAACACCATGCATATCTGAATTAACATTAAATTTGATGATGAATAACTTATGGAGAATTAGCTAATTAAAATTTCGATCCATGCATGCACATGATCTTGGATAAGTAATGATTAATTCTAATAGCTACTTGATAGCTTACTGTAGTTCAATCCAATGGATACAGTTATGCCGTGTTGACCACAAGTGTATGGAGTAATACTCACATTGTAATAGGTATTGACAATGTATGGTACCACAAGTTGAATGCTAGTATTTCCAATCAGAGCACTGCTAATTGTGGAAAAACACTAATATTGTATGAGGAATATTGTGAATATTCATCGGAGTCTGTCCAGTCAATCCTAACTGTAGCCCCTTTAGCTACTTTCAAATTGTTCTGAATGATATCTCAAGTTTGCTTCCAAATCTAAAAAGAATTACAGTGTTGCATGTTGATCATATTATAGTAACTCTGAGACATCATAATTATACCTGCTAAGTCAATGATAGTTGTTGTCGATACTTTGAATGTTGTTAATTCCATACAGTTGACTACAGTACCATTTAGATCATTATTGACTCTAGGACTAATAGTTATTGGTAGCCGTGAAGTCAAAGGTAAATGATTCTGAGAAGAGAATGTAATGTAACAGAATTAACTGTTTCAGTGATTGAATTCTTGGTTGGGGATCCATACATAATAGTTAGACACTGTTTAGGAGGTTTCTATGGGATTTAGAAGACCGATGGGCTCTAAGTAGAATCCCGAGCGAAGCGAGGGTTCTACAGAGCCCTGAGGTCTTCTAAATCCCATAGAAACTGACTAAACAGTGTCTAGCATCTTTAGATCCTAGCAACAATGCCTAAAGCTTGACAAACAAACTGCTGCTTAGCAACAAACCTAACCATAGGCAAAACTTTTACATGATTTTCTACAGGGCTTTACATGATTATCTACAGAGCTTACATGATTTTCTATGAAGGATAGATACTTCAATCTAACCAATCAGATCACAGTATTTGTTACAAGTAGGATCTAATAGAAATTAGTTAGCTCGTGTTACACCAACCTGGGCATTATTTTTCAATAATGAAAATTTAATGCCAATAGTTTTGATTGCCATGCTGCAATCATCATCAGGGCAAGAATGCAAATCTACAATGTCTACCTGACTAGAGTTCTTAAATAGTCAGTTAGCCAGTGGGCGTGTCCTTCTGGAATTAACTGTTATTGGTTCTATCCTATCTGATGCACTGGTGGATGAGACTGTTCTTGTGAAAGTACCACCTATTGGCTGATTATTGGAAGCAATGCTTACATTCCATCTTAAAAAGATTTCACTGGTTGCACATATCAGTTCCGCATTCTCTCCAGCACAAACTGGTGTTACTCTTAAAGGTGATACAGTTATTACCCTATGGGGGCAGTATTGGAAACACTCTCAAAGTACATATTGGGCTTTTCCATTAAAAAAGGATACACTCTCATAGAAGACTGAAATTGTCACATGACCACCTAGATCTAATTAAAGTCAGATATATATACCACCAAGAAGTCATTAATGGTCTTCTGTCTCCTTTGCAAGGGAAAACTAATTTTTCGTAGAAACAACTCAGTATCACTAATGTCGTGGATTTTCTTGAGGTTAAATTTTTATAGCTGCCACAAAATAAACGTACATGTACAAGACTGTTTCATGGTGTGCATTTGCATCATCGGTACAAGACAAAAATTAACCCCTAGACGATGAGCCAGGGGAGGAATAAGTTAGTACAACTAGTCAGTTTAAGTAAAGTCCAGTCAGAGTTCTATTACAGATCTGTGACTATAGGCCTTGGAGTGTTTAAGATAGCTACAGTGTTGAGGTCACTTGGGAGAGCTACTATATCATGCATGTACTGTGGACCATGGCACCACAACTAGCCTCTTGTATGGATGATTGTGAGAGTGCAAGCATGCTGTTGCACTGAGATCTAAAACAGGCCCAGGAACTATTATGGTAACACATCTAGGTGTGAAACCACGACACTCCCACTGCCACCAGAGGTGGCTGTAGTAGTACCACGTGCTAGAAAAGTGGGAGGGGCTGGGGACAAGGCTACAGTATGTACATGTGGTACAATGTACATTTATTATGGCTGACCTTTATACTCGGTCACTGTATAATTCCAATGTGTATTGTCTAAGACATTAACTTTTAATTTGCCCACAGCATACTACATGTAGGTGCGGGTCATGATACTTAATATAAAGGTCACACCACATGATTGCATAGGTATTGGTCTTTACATACCTACTTTTTCACAACTCTAGCTATTAGTGTTGTGGTTAAAAACAACATGATTGCACGCCCTTGATCCTTCATGATCCAAGAACACACAATGAAAGCTAGGGCCTTAATATCCTTGTGGGAAGTGATCATTGACATTATTGTATCACTCAGATCACAGACATCAGTTTGGAGCTGACTGTCGTACTTCATGAATGACATCAATGACTGATCGAAAATGCTCTGCTAGAACTCTGGTCCATACTAGCATAACTTTCAGTGAGCAAAGCTGTAGAAGCAACCTAGATTGTCTGTAGGAAATGCTTCTAACATCACCTAATGGACACCAGAAACCTCCGGGATCAGTTTAGACACTCAACTTTGAAATTCTTAGTACTGATCTAGCATTATGTTGCACACACTAGCCTCGTCCCCAGGCCCATTCCCAGCTTTTCAATGTTTCACGCTGAAAAACGGGAGGGCCTGGTATACGTCTGCACGTGCTCAACGTCACGAACGCGTCAAAAATGATTAACGTGGGCGTCACAAACCGCAATGCCAGGTGAAAATTCTGTATCGCGATGGCTAGCTCAAGGTTCGATCAGCTCTATACAACGAAGAGGCTACAGCTGTACGACATAGCTTTGCCGAGATTGAGGACAGAAGGAAGGTGGACAGGTCGTCAGCACTTCAATACCTCCGGAGCATGGTGAAACGTAAGCGGTATGATCGTAAAGATCACGAAATGGCCAAGCGTCACGATCGACGATATCATGGTGAAACTTACTTGTTTGTTCTCTGCTGCTTCTGTAAAGGCCCTACGCTTGAGCTACTTGTTTTCTCGTTCGATCGTGTCATCTATCGACCGAGTTTCTATTGCACAGACGGCATGGATAATTACGTTTTGACCACAGATATGCGCTTAGCCCACGCACCATAATTACCGTTCTACCACTGTTCTACCTCACGTGCAGACGTATACCAGGCCCTCCCGTTTTTCAGCGTGAAACATTGAAAAGCTGGGAATGGGCCTGGGGACGAGGCTAGCACACACATTATGCTTGTAGAGTAAAGTATTGAAGCTCGGACACCAGGCATATTCGGACACTTTATCTCGGAGCAGGCACAAGCGACAAGGGGTGGGGCTATTCCAAGTGGTACCTTGGAGTCACCTCTCTCCACATCTCGAGCGAGAGCCCTTGCAAGTACTTCGACGCTGCATCAGGACGCCGAGAAAAGTGGTTTCGGAAACAGCTATGTTCGGACGTGTGTATTCATTTTTGTCCAGTGCATGCCAATGCCGCCATGCATGACCCGATTTCTTCCCGATTGGAGATAGTGGTAGCCCCACCCATAAGCTAATTGAATCCCGCCCACCAAGTGCTACCGTCGTTTTGCTGATGCAGGACAACTCGAATTAGTGTAGCACATCTATATCTCAAATATCGGACGATTTTGCACAAATGATTGGGTTTTACGGAGAAGTAGTTGCAGAAGATAGATATCTATGGCCTTTCTGCATAAGCATCGATAAGAGGATGGGTCAGATCGATGATATAGTGTTGACTTCCTGCTTACAACCGCAATCTGCGGCATAGCCCAATATCTAGCTGATCAAAACGTACTAAATATAGAAAATCGTCCGATATTTGAGATATAGATATGTTACACTAATTCAGTTGTCCTGCATCAGCAAAACGACGGTAGCGCTTGGTGGGTGGGATCCAATTAGCTTATGGGTGGGGCTACCACTATCTCCAATCGGGAAGAAATCGGGTCATGCATGGCGGCATTGGCATGCACTGGACGAAAATGAATACACACGTCCGAACATAGCTGTTTCCGAAACCACCTTTCTCGGCATCCTGATACAGCGTTGAAGTACTTGCAAGGGCTCTCGCTCGAGATGTGGAGAGAGGTGACTCCAAGGTACCACTTGGTATAGCCCCGCCCCTTGTCGCTTGTGCCTGCTCCGAGATAAAGTGTCCGAATATGCCTGGTGTCCGAGCTTTAGTATTTTACTCTACAAGTATCAAGTGATGTTCAGTAAATTTTAGTTTTCAGTCGAAGTTTCATGTGTTGTAGGGTAGTTCTAGTTGAGCACAAATTCATGTAGACTTTAATTAGTGCATGGGCGGGAATGGTACCGGTGTTCTTGACGCAACTGAATAATATGTCCTGTGAGCGGCTTCACTGCACACCCTATGTGGCACAGTACTGAGTTAAATAATGGTAGGATTTCATTAGCAGCAGCAGGCTAGCTGTCTTCAGTAAAGAGAGCAGCCTCAGCCGGCTTAGTACTACTTTAAGGCCTAGCTCGCGACCGCGAGTTGTTAAGTATACTTTCTGTACCAAAGGGGTTAAGCCTGACCTTTAACTCCCCCCCACCCCAAAAAAAATCGCCCGGGTCCGCTCCATGCTTTATATGTAGCTAGTATACCCACAACTATTAATGTTTGAGTTTCAGAAATGTTACTATTATAATGCTAAATGCTGAAGATGGCTTACCTTTGGTTCTTACTGTCATAGTGATACTAGTGACAATTAGTCTGGGGTACTGACCAGACCCTTCACGAGAGAGAGGTCTGGTACCCCAGACTAGGTGATAGCTAGGTGCATTGACTCATTCTCAATCTCTGATGCACTTTGTACTCAGTCTTTGATCGATGCATGCTACATACGTATGTACACGTATACAACATAAATTATACTAGGGGTACACTTAGTGCAATCCTCGCTCAGCTTTAGCACATAATTTACATGTCGTACATAATGTGCTGAGGTGACATTGTAAGGTAAAGATCGACAAGATCAAATGTGACATTTTAATATTGGTCGTCAAAAACCTTTCGGCCACGCTGGAGAAAATGCAGCCATGCCACAGTCTAAGATTCGCTAGAGGAGCTAGTCACAACCTGAAGAGTCACAGTACCAAGTCTGGTCGTTATCTGTCCAGCCATTTGGCCAATACGACACCGGCTGTCAAAGACGTCCACGTCCTCGTCCACGTCCACGTCCACGTCCACGTCCACGTCCACGGAAAGTTCAACAGTATGCGATTATAGCCTCGCTTCGCTCGGAATTATACATGCTCAATATGTGACACTTCCGGCATCAGTTTAACCATACACTACTAATGATTAGATTAGCAAATGCTGCACCTCTGAAAATCCACTTAAGGTAGCATATTAAAAAACGAACTGTTTTTATAATAATGGTAGCTACAGTAATTCATGCATAGCTACAGGATTGAAAGAAAGAACACCTTTGCAATTTTTTAGGCTAATTCACCTGGAAAAGCACCCAGCTGAGGACCAGATTATAGCTATCTACTTTAGGGCTACTATTATTTGTGGGTACAAATTTTCACTATTCATTGATTTGGCAGTAGCTACTAATTAACTCAAATTCCAACACCTAGCTACCAGGTTTTGTTGAACTTTGTATACCTTCCAGTGATGAAGAGATAGAAGGTAGATTTTTAACCATAATTCTAGACTGGTTCAACTAGCCTCGTCCCCAGGCCACTCCTAATTTTTCTGCGTGTAACATTGAAAATGAAATTCTTGAAAATTGGGAGTGGCCTGGGGATGTGTATAGCACTAAGCTAGCCTACTCAACCACAGAGGAGGTAGGACGAACTTGATCTTTGGCTAATAGGTCACTAATTAAATCGCCAAAATAACCCTTAGTGAAGGTTTTTGGTGGAAATCATTGTGATTTTTGAACTCAGCACCATCGATTTAGTGTGGGGACCCTGTTAACTAGCACTCCAGAACGACTTTTAGGTCTTTGGAATATTGATTAAACACAGTTAATTAACGTTCCAAGAGCATAAATTCAATCTACAGCACTAGTTAACAGGGGGCTCCCCAGTAAATCGATGGTGTTGAGTTAAAAAATCGCAATAATTTCCACCAAAAACCACCTATATAGGCGATTTGACCTGTTAGCCAAAGGTCAAGTTCGTCCTACCTCCTCTGACTCAGCAATGTGCTCACATTTTCTTGTTGAAAATTTACGGGTACATATTATTAGTGAATTATAATTATGCAATTGCTAAAATCACAAAGTTTAGTACCCGTTAACAATAGTGTCCTGATATACTTCACAATCATAGTAATACAACAATAACAAAGCCTAAAGCTGGCACATCAAATGGCATTGTCCACAGCTTGTTTGAGTTCAATTGCTGGTTGTCCGAGTTCACTGTCATCAAGAAGGTCGTAGAGACCCTCCCAGGTGGCCGGGTAGCGTTTAGGGGATTGGTCAAGCCAGTGTGAAAGTACTGCCTCACAACATTCCTTGTCATCCTTTCTCTTGGCCCATGCCTCAAGCTGTTGCCAGGGAAGCACCAGGGTGCCAATATCTCTCCATTTGTGAATGATGGAGTTCTTAAATCTAAACTTCTTTATTTCTCCCGCCTCATTTTTCCACCTGATCAATGCCAGGTTAGAGAGGTTTGGCTTTGCTGCAGTGCATAACTATGTGCTTTCACGAATGTGAATAATAATTAGCTACTTACAGATATCATAGATATCTTCAGATGCCACAGAAGCAATTTGAGGTACATGGGAGGCTTTAAAAAAAACAGCAAATTTTACAATGAGAGCAGTAATATTTTCAGTGTACATTGAAAAGTTGTACAAGTAGGGTATTCTTAACTAAGCCTGAGGATATGGTGAAACGGACTACACACACTATGAGGTATAATATTATGCATTGCTACACAGTAGTTTATACTTAGTCTGGTGCAATGTGATTAGCCTACCATTGTAACATACACATACAATATTTTCACCTTGAATGTCTGCCCATCCCCTTGTCTAAGCTTTAGGTAAAATACAGTGCCCGTGAGCCCTCTTTAGTGGAATTATGATGATGATAATATACAAGAGTATGTAGATAGGAAGTAAAATTGTCATTGTGTTCTGGAGATTCTATGTCACTATAAATGGTGACCACTAGTTGCTGATTTCCCATTCATATCTTCATGGTTGCAAAATATTCCTGTAGGTCTAATACAGCTTACGGTTATTAGTATAAGCAAAAATAATAGTGCTATGGCAAAAGTTCATTTATTTGAAGGTGTAAACCTTTGAGGGTAAACTTTGGAACCTTCAACTATTTATTGTAGCTGATGAAGTTTTAATTACTGTAGTGGTAGATCAAGGGACTGCTAGTCAACTACTTTTATGTGGCCACTCTGGACAGGTCAGAGGGCAAATGAGGGTCCAAATGTAAGCCTGCTACCTTCACATAGCTTCATATCCAGGCCTTCCCATGTTTTTCAATGTTTCACATGAAAAATTGGGAAGGCCTGGTCAATTCTATGATATAATGATGATGTACTGGATCGGTTTGGGCCGCGGTTGGCTATTTCTGCCTACTCGTCCTTGCAATTTTCTACATGTAGAGCAGCTATCCAGCACAAAGAAATACACAGCAGCAAAATGTACTAGCCAGGGCATTCAAATTGAGAGGAATGTCAGCAAAAGGACTACAGAGAGAGCCCAGGATTGATGCTGCACCTCAGGAGAGTCGCCAGAAGTACGAGTCTCATGGGCCAGGCCCCTCAATTTTTTTAAATACACCAATGAGATCAGTGGCAGTTCTGCAGTTATTGACTGAGTCGCTTACTTGCTTGAATCATCTCCCGAGTGAATGACTCAGTCAGTAGTCAGTGTCTGTAGACTCTGATAGCCACCGATCTCGGTGGTGAAAGATTTTCAAAACTTGAGGTCAACTCGCATAGACAGAACAGTGAGCTAAAGTCTACAAATGTATATGTACTTTTGGCGACTCTCCTGAGGTGTAACATTGATCCTGGGCTCCCTCTGTAGACCTTTTGTTGACAGTTCTGTTAATTCAAATGCCCTGGCTAGTATGCTCTGCCATTGTTCCTTTGTATTAATTGTGCTGGCTAGCTGCTCTCCATGTGTAGAATATTCTGTGGGCAAGTAGGTAGAGATAGCTAACTGCGGCCCATTTCGTGTGAAACGTTGTAAAACGTGGGAAGACCTGGGTACGAGGCTACCTTCACACACATTGGGAATGATGACTTTCTAGTCTTTAGGCATGTAGGAAATGTGCTGAAAATATCTGATCAACTAGAGCTCTCCAGAGTACATTACCCCGCGCGCTGCATTTATAGCTATGCTACAGCTAGAGCCTGAGCTATAATATAACTGCTGACTACTTTTACCTGCTTGCTTATTAGTACTTAATTTGTGTGCATGGCAGAAGACAAGCACATGGTCAATTGTAGGTGTACTCTATAGGCATGGCCAATAAAACATGCAATTTGCAACGATCATAGCCTGTGCTACGTGATTAATGATAACAGAAGCTAGTTTTTCGCTGCAGTTTGGTGGCAGCTCAGACGCCTAGATCTCGTAAATTGGTGATCCTTGTAAAAACAGACGACAACACCGGACGACAACAGATGGACACAACGGATTACTTTACCCCTTGTGTGCATGCACGTGGGGTAATAAAACAATGATGGTCGACCTGCACATTATAAACTCAAGTTTAATGCACAGTATTACATACCGTTAATATGAGAGTTAGACCGGGCCGAGGGGGTGGTGATACTGGCTACGCATGCGCATTGAGTACTCTTCCTCTGAGCATGCTACTAGCCAGCTGCACGTTTGATCAAAAGTTTCTCAAGATCCTGTTGCATTGAGAGGAGACATGTTGGGCAAGGAAGGTGACAACGAACCAAAGACCAGGGAAAGGCTACTGACCAGTCTGGCGAGAAAGATGGAGACACAGCCTCCCTGATGTGCCAACTGCTTATGGCCCTCGAGAAAGAACAGGAAAAGCCGGGGAAAATCGAGCAAGGGTAAGATTTACAATACTAAGTGTCCTCTCCATCCCGGAGGGCGTGAAATCTTTAACGTTAACTCTCTTGCCCTGTCCAGTGCAACCTGCTTGTGGATCACTCTGCTGTTTCCTGGCCCTTGGCTCAGGTCAGCCCGCACTGGCTGCCTCTTGCTCTTGCCCCTTTTCTTGGTATTTTTGATTTAGCCACTACAGCATGGGCCTTGCACTCGCTTGCTTTTGAGACATAGCCACTTGTGGGGCTCTTGCTTGAGGATCGAAGATCCCCTGGTTAGTAGACTCTCTAGCTATACATCCTGTTTAATGCTTGTAAATGAGGCAAGATGAATTAATACGCAGGATATTATCTGTACTGACAGGCAGCTGGCATAACAATATCTCACACATGAAAGTATGCCATATATTTCACAGATGCGGCTGGGAAACCTCCCTTCAGAGCAGCTGCTGGCTGGGATTGGGCAGTTAATCCAACCGAATAAGGTGACAGCTCGAAGCTGGTGACACAGCTCATGAGTGAACTGAAAGGGAAGAGCGAAGGCCCAAAGATTACCCCCAGTATGGTAGCCATGGATGAAGGCCTACTGTCACTCCCCAAAAAGTGCATGGAAAAGATCCTGGCAGGGAAATTCATTGACTTTGCTGAACTGCTGCCGGCTAAGGGGAAAGTGAAATCGACCCCTCACACAGTGGAGGGCCAGACTGTACTGATTCAAGTGGCTGACATGATGGAGAGCAGGATGCTCATTCCTGATCTCGCTACATGGATCCAATGCTTTAGTATTTACACAGCCATGGTCATTACTAAGGAACCGGAATGGGCAAAGAACCTGCTGGCATATATGTCGCTGATAGCCAAAGGCAGTCTGAAGTACAAGTGGCCTTCATGGGTTGTATATTATCTCAATTTCTGCCAAGATGCAGCAGAAGTCGGTCTGAAGGATTGGTCAAAGGTGGAGCCCAGCATATATACACAATACTTCACTGGCACAGTGATCAGCCAGGATAATTGGTGCAGAAGCTGCCCATGCCACAGAACCTGCCCAATCAAACCTTTGGGCATGCAGAGGAGGCACGAAGGTCAACAACTCGCAACAGTTCCCCCCCCCCCCCCCCCCCCCCCCCCCCCCCCCCCCCGTCAAGAAGCGTCCAGCACTGCACAGCAATCTGCAAATTTGCAGGAAATATAACACCTATGACGGTGATTGCAGATATGGAGCGGGGCTAATTGCATGTTAAGTATGAGAGCTGCGGGGATCACGGTTACCCAGTCACCAAGTGCCCAAAGGTCAAGAAAGAAATTGCGTAACCACAGCGGGTACAAACTTGACAATTACTTTCCCTTAGTTCACACTCTAGATCAGGAGCTAGTCAATCTATGATTTCATATTTGAAACTGCGAATGTTGCTTGTTATGCACTCTGCAGCAATAGGAAATGAATTAAGAATATTTACGAATCGATAATGATTACTACAAGGGACAGCTAGGAGCACCACACACATTCATACACACCCTCGCATCCTCACACACACACTTGCACATACACTCACACACCCACACACATAATACATTGTAACTTGACCTCACTCACACCTCCTACTCTCACCACCGCACACGTGCACACTAACAGATTTGCCAGCCAGCCAGACACTGTACACATACACAAGCCAGCCACTGGAGCTGGATAGCTGCAGACCACTTGTGCCAGCTGACCTTCCCTCATTGATAGAGGACATTCAAACACCAGTAATCATAACTGTACGGGAGAAAGAATTAGCAGAACACCCTGATCGACAGTTTGTGGGGTACATCTTGTGAGGCTGGGACCAGGGTTTTCACATTGGATTCCAGCACAGCTCAAGCAAGCTACAGCAAGCAGGCAGCAACATGTCAATCAAAGACCTGAAGGTGGTATCAGATTACATTGCTGAAGAATAGTATTGTCGGTGGATAGACTGGTAGAATTGTCAGCTGACGAAGCTACCAGCCTCAAGATCCACTGCAGCCCCATAGGGATCATTCCCAAGAAGAATAAACTTGGGAAATGTGGCTAATAGTCGACCTTTCCTCTCCCAAAGATGCTAGTGTAAACGATAGCATCGAGAAGGAGATCTGCATCCTGTCTTACACATCGGTAGATGCAGTAACTGACAGGGTACTAACGTTGGGTAGAGGTGCAATGCTGGTAGAAATGGATATTAAGCAAGCTTATAAGATGGTGCCAATTCATCCGCAAGATTGCTACTTGTTGGGTATGAGGTGGGAGGGTTAGTTATACGTTGACATACGGTATTAATCGCCAAGGGGCTGCCTCCTTTAAAGAAGATTTGGGAGTTATATAGTCCAAAGGGGAAATGCTTGCACTATCCCTATACCATTCAATGCCTCGCCAGTAAACTTTTGACATGGTGATAATATATAACCAGTTGCCCCAATCCTGACTAACAGAGGCACAGACAGCATTCACTGCCCCGACCTTGCTGGATCTTCACCCCTGCTGTCCTATTTCTCCACCAATGGCAAAATGCAAAACACTTGGTGTACTGTTGTCTAACCTTGCAAGCTAAACTGGAAAAGCCAGGAACAAATGATTAGTGAGAGTTCAGCAAACAATCTTCAATGATCCAGTGAAGTCATCATATAGCCCTTGATGTGTGTTGAAGGACCAATTACAATGTCCAGCTCATCACTTTAGTCAAGATCAATGCTTCAGAATGGGGGGGGGGGGGGGGGGGGGGGGGGGGTGGGGGGGGGGGGGGGGGGTGAATCCAACCATCACTCTGGCTGCTGTCTAGAAAGCCCAAGGTAGAGCCTATCAACAGATAGTTCAACATAGGTATAGGCCTCAATGAGTCATCACATATTAAGTTTCACCAATAAAATAGCTACAAAGTATGCACTGCTTGACTTACTGCTCATTCTACAGTGGCTTCTATTCATGCAAATGCAGTATACCCTTCAGAAGAAACTTTAGCAGTTTTAAATTTTTAACCTGTGCTCAGGTGTGACTACATCCAGCATCAGCCCATAAGTACTAACACTAAGTGCTCTGTACTGAAATTCCGTAGTTCTTGTTTTGTGGCAGATGACCTAAAACAATGAAATTTTGCACCATCCAAAAAGTTTCTGCTACTCAGTATGGTAAATGCTGATGAGTATTGCTACATTGGATGATTGGGATTCTAAAACAATTATCAATGCTTCGTATAAATGAATAAGCATTAGCGCATATAGGAATGAATAGCAATACAATCTTAGAGCTTAGCATACTGTGTACCTGGAAACTTTGGCGAGGTTTTTATTCGGTGATTTGGCAATTTTTTTTGAAAATTGCCAAATTTAAAACTTGCCAAAGTTTCCCTGTGACACTGCACATTCAGACTGTCAAATTACCCTTCGTCAATACCAAGTGAGAGCCACTTCACCATATTCAATGCTCGCCAAAGTTTCCTGCTATACAGTAAATGCCCATGTGCTCATTATGCTATTCAGTATTGTGCACATTTGTGTACTGTTAATGTGAGTACAGATCAATGTAATTTCTTTTCTTTTTCCAGGTCTAACTGAAGACTGCCTCAACCGTTTAATCTACTTGGAGTATACATTGACTCCAGTCTATTAAGCATAATAATATATTATTTCCAGTAGGAATATTCCAGTAGAATACTTGAAGCTTCAATTTTATTGAAGCTTCAAGTATTCCTACTGGAGGTTATCAATTCATTCGGTTGCTAGGTTCATTGTAGGAAGCCATATTTACATGAACTGCACATGTTCAGATCCACACATGCCATTTTGTATCACTCCTACCACACTTGCATCAGGCCTATGCATTCAATCACAAGGGCCTCAATCAAGTCATCAAGCGAGCCAGCACCAATGCCTACACTAGCTATTGCGTTATTCAAGCAGTGTCAATGGAGCTCAGGTATAGGCTGATAGTCAGACAGACATTTCAAAGTTGTTGCCCAAATGGCTATCTGAGCCACAATTGAGTATAGTAAAATTATGCCCTTCATCATTGATGCTGATAATTGTGTTGCCAGTCCTGATTGCAAACCAGTCCATAATTTCTTGCTGTTGCCATGCAGCATCAAAGTTTAGCAAATGTACAAAAAAGGTAACAGCAAAATGTTTAAAGAGTCAAGGGGGTGGGTGATTTAGGAATTATAAATCGAAGCAGTGATGAAGAATGGCTTGATGTAAAATTTTCTATAAAGACTTCCCTATTGTAAGATAATATCTGAATCTTTATATTGACATACCAGAGGGTTTTGCTGTCTCTGCTTGAACATCCTTGGATGACTCATCATTATTAGATGAACCTATAGGAAATAAGTAGTGAGGTTTACCCTACATTTGTTTCATGCTATAGGGCTGCACCTTGTATATCATTATTTTGCTGCTACTACTGTAACAGCTACTAACCCTGATCTGTGTACTGTACTTACTTTTCATTAATTCTTTGAAGTGATTTTATACTTGTACACTATTAACATAATTTCGTAGGTATGACTTGATTAAGTATAGTTTTGACATACAATGTCACTACACTTTATCATAATCACTCTACTTATGATTTGCAGTATCCTATAGTATGCTAGAATCTAACAACTGAAAGCACATTCCAGATCCTCCAACTCTAATACAATTTCGTATATAGAAATCTGATGTCAATAATATTATACATTATAAAAATTACTCACAGCTTTTGGTGGTTCTATTTAGGTGACAACCAATTAGAGCAGACAGTTTTGAGAGAAAGAGATGAATGAAAGTCGGCCAACATAGGCCACATCAGGCAGTTGCACGAAGGCTGAATGCACTTTGCCCTTCTTGCATTATTGTGCCAGGGTGTGGCAGGTAGGCCCACACCCCATTATCCTAGCTACCAAACCTCTTCCAATTCCCATGTTCTGTACTTATTGACAAATATTCGCAAAAATACGGACAAATCAGTGAATTTGGAGGCTATGACATTCATACTTCAATTCATGAAGTGACCAGTGACCCATAATCTTTAGAAACTTAGAGAAATAAAGAAAGGAGAGGGGAAGAGGGGAGAAAATGGGTAGAAATGACAAGGACATACTAGGATTTATTTTGACTGAGGCATAAGCAGTGGTTCCCACACAGTTGCCAAAATTACTACTTGCGATAGTCCAATGGCTTCTGGTGATTGTTTAGTCAGATCAAATTGGCGAAAATGGGAGGAGTGTATTAGTAGGTAATGGTTGTCTGGTGAAAAGCCTGCTGTAGATACATTCTACTACACTATTGAAATTTTAGTATACACGCTAGTGCACCACAAAGTTTACTTAACACCCACACTAGTAATATTGCAAACAGAGCCACTTGTCTGCACAGGTGGGCAGCTTACATTGTAGTCCTACTACATCAGGGGCGGATGCAGGGCTATTAAGCGGGGAGGGAATTCTACAAGATTGTGCACAATGCACATGCGCAACCTATTGACCACGCCCACTTTCGGCATCTCACGATGACTAACAACAATGCAAAAAATTATGGTTCTTTCATCAGAAATCATTGAAATAGTTGCTAGCTAGATCATCTGATATTTTATGCATTTATTGCATTTTCTGGACAAAAGGTAGGTCACTAGTGCAGGAAGGTAACTGCTGGGCTTGGAGGGGAGGGGGAAATGTGCTCTGTATTCCCCACCCCTGGATCCGCCCCTGTACATGTAGTGTGTAGTGTCTGTACATCTCTTTCTCTCTCATTTGTGCAACCTCCCTGGCACTGTAGGTCTAATAGCCAATTTGGCTACAATATTTTCATCGCTACAGGAACCCCTGCATAAGATATTGTCACGCGTGTAATTTTGGACCACTCACTTTTATTAAACCATGCCCATTTTGCCATGTGGTGCAACGTGCATTATATAGACAATCGTGATACGCAATGCAGTACTGTGCTTAGTCTACAAACAAATTGTGAGTTAAAGTTAGCATTGAACAATCATTATCATAGAGTCAGTAGACTCTATGAGTAGGGATGGCCTGGATATGTACATAAATGTAATATATTACAAAACCTCAGAGCAGGTAACCTTGGAAGATTTCTAACATTCATAACCATAATCTCCAGCAAATTTTCTATCTATCAAGACCAAGAACGTTCATAAAAATGATTGTGCATGTCTGAACCAGATGTTTATTGTCAATCTTTCTTTTATATTTTCAGGGCTACCTCAGGATTGCCTTGACCTTTCAGCCTGGTTTGATTACAAATCAACTCCATTTTATATTGTCCAGTGCAGTGCTACATCAGCTAGTTTTGTCATAGCTTCTCCTTTTGTAATGTGATTGTTTCAGTGTATTTGGTTGCTAGATTCATTGCAGGAAGCCATTTTGTTGCTATGTGCGCATGCTCAGAGGCATGGTGCACGAAGCATAAAATCATTGTCTTGATCTTCACACCAGGCCCGCACCGCGCCTGGTGATCTTGATGATGATTGGCGAGCTAGCGCTTGCGTTTCTCAAGACGTTTGTTCGATCGAGGGGTACAGAGATCGATGGTCTACTGTCACTTGCACGCACGGACACTTAATAGCCTGCAGTCATCTGTGTTCAACCATAGCTTCAACAGTAGTACGTTCACCAAAAGCTAGCTAGTGTCACTGTCACTACATCCCTCAGCAGCTCTGCTGGTTTATATGCCATAGTGCATCTGGTCCAGGTACTAGTAATGTTGCTCACCATGCTCACTTTCCATGCTACATGTACAGCAAAGAAGATTGATAAATCACTTTAATAAGGTAACACAAACAAGTATAAAAAGCAACTAAAAAATTGCAGAAGTAAGTAGGGATGGTAGGATCAAAAAGTACACAAACAAGAGTGGTAGGGATAACAGAAAAGATGCACCCCCACACGCTTTTTCATAGAAACTTGTTGCTTGAAAATAAGATGCTACTTGTGAGTATATGCAGGATATTAGCGTCAACTGCCAATTATCGACCCGTATCAATTATCATCCACTAGTTTACGGATTATTTTACGGCAATATCCAAGCGTTACACGGAAGCATTACATAGAGAATAGGCTGTGGAGCCTACTATCATCGTTATTTCGGGCTCTAAACACCTGACTTCAACAGTAGGAATCACCTATGATTGTCTGGTCTCCCGTTTGAACGATATAATAAGGTTGCATGGTTCGCTTACACTGCTCGCTCAATCTTCGACTTTGTTTACAAACTTTAGACTCTATCAGCATAGTCTACTCAACAGTTGAGGGGGTGTGGCTGCCAAATGAACACTACTGATAAAGGGCGCAAAACGAATAAGTCACACTGGCTGATAATTGACATAGCAAAACTGTATGGGCGAATGGTAAATGATACAGGGGACGATAACTGTTTTTACCATGTGCAGTCTCTGACATGTAGCTCAAAGACAGAATGTGGTAGTGATCTCGAACCAAGTTCAATCGAGTCAGAAGACGATTCTCTGTCTACTGATGCAAGAACCATGTGCTGGGACCGTTCCTAGCATGAGTTACAAAAAATGGGGCAATGTATGGCTGATATATGGCAGTTTATGCTATACTGAGGCTAGGGCAATATCATGATATTGCTGGGGGGTGGGGGGGTTGCGGTGGGGGGCTGTGGTCCATTAGAGGTTCGTAATATAATGCACTTGTGTGATACAGCCATGAGTATTTTGTGGTTACTCACTCGTGTATAATACACTCCATACAACAAACAGAGTATAAGGTATGTATGCACCATAATAATAATACAATACTCTCAGTTTGTTGACTCACCACTTGTTGGAGAAGTTGAGTGTCCAGCAGTTGTGGATAAAGCCGTTGTATCTGTACATATAATAATTATATATAACCACGCAATGTGCACTATTATAATTAGCATACTATTATAATGCTATATAAGCAGGGAGGTAAGCAATAATTACACAAGCAGGAAGGTTTGCTTCACTTCAAATCTCCTAAGTTGAAGCATGGAAGTGAGCAAGACTTCTAGAATTAGATGGTATACTGATGTGCATGGTCACTTAGCTTAGCAGTCCAAGCCAGCGCATTATAATTAATGAAGAGGAGGAAGGGGAAGAAGCGCAAATCACCCATGTGAAAAAATATAGTTTAGACTTTTTTCCATAGTAGCTAGTCATGTTACTAAGGTTAGAAAAGTGCGGCTGGATATAGGTCGAGTCAGCATAATTTTGTGATGGTAGCTAGCAAAGGAGAAGTTTGTTATTGCTAGGTTCATTTCTGTCGACTTCTGATAGCCATTAAGCCAGTGATCCAACTGTTGCAGATCCAGGAAGGGCCCAAGAAATGAAATGACTTCAGTTTCAACTAGAGCTCAAGATGTCTAGAGCACATACCCCAGCGCGCACTGCATGACATCATCGTTGAACAGTACATGTATGATATGTAGTACAATGTAGTGTATGAGCGTACTATGCTTTGCAGTAGACTCAGTATGACTTGACAACCCTTACCTGTATTGGGCTAGAGCATGCTAGAGCATGTGCATTAGAAACTCCATGCTATTATGGCAATACTAGGTGTGGCTGAACAAATAGAACAATTTGTAGCATTCATGGTCCTTTTAATGTGCTTAAAAGTGAAGACTCATCACTTTTTTGCCATTTCTGACATACTGATGGCACTGGCTACTTGCTAAATGCCTAGATCTCGAAATCTGGGAATTTTTATCTGTGTGCCAGATGATAATAACAACAACAGGAGAGACCAATTACTTAACCTGTGCATGCGCATGGGTTAAAAACTGGATTTGAACAATCTCTTTCCCAGACTCATTCCCAGCTTTTTGATGCTCCCATGTGGAACTAGAATCATCTATATAGCTATCACATCCTTGGCAAGACAAGTACTTCTCTTTTGAGTGTTTCATTCTTGGCATAGCCAAACTACTACAGGATGGTATAGCTTGCCTAATACTAAATATCATTGATTACTGGTTTGGTACTCAATGCAAACCGGTTATCAGAGATGGAGATTACCCCTCTAGATGATGATGTCACTGTCCTAGAACTTTGGTGAGACACAAAGAATATAGCTTAGTACTTATCTGTCTGGCATTTCAGCAAGAATGGCCAGACACTTCCCAAATGCAAAGAAAACATACAGAAACACAATGTGGTTACACTGAATTGGACGTTGTGTAACTCTGGAACTGCTCAGTGGAAAAATTTTGTTCCAATCTCATATTGTAGAGGAACACAAGAGCTATTGAACTGTGGTTGAATCACGGGACTGATCCAAGCGAACCAGAGTGTACACCTTTTTGTGTGCACTCTTTGTGAGTGCTTGCAAATAGCATGCACAAAACCACTCACCGCGGACCTCTTGGATGTCTCCAGGTTATGGGACTTGGGCAACTAGACAATAGAAGAGTTGCTCCATCTCTTGGTCTTTGTTTGGAATACTAGAAGTGAAAGATGGCCTAGATATTGGTATAGGTAGGAAAAAAGTTGAAAAAAAAGGCAAAATTGCAGAATGTGGCCTCGGATGCACTTCCTGGATCTGCAACATTTGTACATATTTTGGACTGCTGGCCTAATGACTGCATGCCCTAGACTCTTGTAGACTCTGTGGACCTCGCCTGTAAACCACAAAAGAGAGCAAAGTAGCAGTATGACTCCTTGATAATTGTTGATCATCGATCATTCGGATACAAAGTCCCAGGTGACCTGAAGAGCTATTCAAGCACCCAGCTGTGTCTGTGGTACCTACTCGATGATCTTGGTTGTCGATTGGTATGGTATTATAGTACCGTATAGCAGAAATATTTTATGGGAGAAAAAATTCGCCAAGCCCAGCTACCTTTGTATTACAGGAATAGTTCGCAGATAAAATTTTCGCCAATGTGGTAAAAGTCGCCATATCTTCTATAACACAGGAGAAAAAGTTCGCAGATAAACTTTTCACCCACGAGAGCAGGTTGCAAAATTGACGAAAATTTTCTCTTGGCGAAAATTTCTGACTATATGGTATATGGATGGTTGCTTGTACATACTTATGCATACTGCTATTGATATAGTGCATATGTTGGTTTCATGTCATCGATACCTAATGTGACTACTGTGGGAAAAATTAGAAATTTTAATCTTTCACATGGATGATTTTCACTCCTTCCCTTTCCCTCCTTCTCATTAGCCAAGGCCATATAAAGTCTGTTTATAATCTCAGGAGCACATAAATATCTGTGAGTCCAAATGACAGCAGAGCATCAGTACCTCTTAATTGATCCAACTTAACACAAGCACATTATATCAATCAAGGTTGTGACATGACACGGGCGTGATGACAATGGTTGTATGCAGCATGCATGGCTCTGAACATGCTAATATAATCTAAGGCCAGGTACCTATTGTAATCCAATAAGCAAATTTAAAGGGTCATGCTATCACTAAATGGATGGGTGGAGGACTCATCATGGTACATGAATGAAAGATACTTGAATTTTAACAACAAATATAACCACAATAAATTAACTACGTGCACCGTTTAGCCACTAAATTGTGAGTTCCAACCTTAAAGTAGCTAGCGATTTTCGGCCGACCGTAACTATGAAGTAAGAAGTCTAGGACAATGACCTATACTGTCATTGGAGGAATTGTGAAAACAGCGTTCTGATCAAGTTTTATTCACAGTAGCTAGACACTGCTTTTGGTGTGCTCCTCATCTACTCAGTAGACTCTATAGGTAGGGACGGCCCGGACTTGCACATTACTATACAAGCATATAATACATTACGAAAATCTCAGAGCAGGTAATCTTGGAATGTTTCTAACTTTAATAATCATAATCTCCAGTAAAACTCTATCAAAACCAACCACAATCATGAAAACAGTAGTACATGTCTGAACCCGATGTTTTAATCAATCATTAATTAATCAATCAATCCATTATTTTTTTCTTATTTCCATGGCTAATTCAGGACTGCCTTGACCTTTCAGTTTCAGTCCAGTTTGAACATAATCAACTTCAATGGACCATTAATATTTTATATTGTGCAGTGCAATGCTATATCAATTTTATCATAGTTTCTCTAACTGTAACAAGACTTTTGGCGCTATTGGTTGTTAGGCTCACTGCACGAATCCATCTCAGCATAATATTATGTGCCTTTATGGCCAGATTCTGAGTGTCTAGCGTGCACCCTACTAATGGCCACTTATTGCTTGTGTTCATGGCTAATTAACACTTATATCATATGCAGCACATAAAAGCCACGGCTGTGTGGTGGCATAGCTGTAGGTTTGAGCTCAATACTTTGAGCAGCTAGTGTCTGACAACGTGAACACAAATGTTGGGATAGGTATCAAGGATCTGTTGGAGGGATAACAAGTGCATTCATATTCGACTTACATGCGAGAGATTGGGCCGTCAGGCCGCTATATAGCCAAACTGTTAACTTAAAGCTGAAGTCTTAAAGTTCCTACATCAAATTATGGGCCGAGGAGCAAACCTTGGCTACTGGGAGGTTTTAGCATGACAATAATTACTGCAGTTGAACCAGAGTACTTGGAGCAAATACAGTGCAGCTGCTTACACTGATTCCTCTATATCAATTTGGTACAATGGATACATGAATACAGTCATGCGCGAGGGGTACGGTAGTCATTTTGTGTGTTTGTCTATTACCACACTAGCTGCTACATACCGTAAATCGCGAATATTTCGTGTCAAGTATTTCATGCGATAAATTTTCGTGTTAAATAATTTTGGATAAATGACCCCATACTGCTCAAAAATAAGGTGTTATAGGGTTCTTTATGGTGTTTACAAGGTTTTTGTTGTGTGGTGTTCAACAAAATGCTTCGTTCAAAAGTTTTGGTATCATTCCTCACTCTCTGACAAGCCTCAATGGACAAAAGACTATATTATAGCTTCTTTTCAACACAAAGAGTATGTACATTTAGCGATAGCTCTTATGACATGACTGACCCATCATTGATTATATATTAAGTAGTATTCTCCATAGAGCTGTGACCCATAGAACCTAGGCATAAGCCAACTACCAATGCTCATTAACATGTCAACACCTCAAATGATAGTGCTATAACACTCTCCACTAGAAGTGACCTTTTTTGCCTCAAACGTCTGCATTTACATATATATGGTGGCAGTGGTGGCTGACTTTACCTAGCCTATATCTTTAAAAATAGCAATGTTTACGTGAACTATGATAATAACAACTGATGACAGAGAGTCAAACCACATGATCAATTTACCCTTTGCATGTAATGCAGGACAATTAATACTTACCAAAAGAAGGTGAATTTGTTGATGAGTGTCCAACAGTATCAACTATGTGTGAAGCACTTGAAGCAGCTGTGCCAGAAATGATGTACACAATAAATCAGTGAATTCCTAGCTAAATTCAGATATCACATGCATCTTCAGTGGTACACTGATGGAATGTGTCATTTGCAACTATACTAGATAATGCAGAAGTACAGTACTCCATGCAAAGAGAGTAAACTTGAAACTTATAGGTTTTGGGCTATCACATTTTTCTGCAAAGGTTGTATGTGCCCTAACTTGATTTGTACACCCAAAAGTCCTATAAAAAGACAATTGTTGTGTTATATTGCATACATGTGCACCTGCTAACAAAGAAACTTGTGCCTAATGGATAACTGGGGTTTTATTTATGGATCTACCTATTTTGGGGTACTACTGTTTGTTCTATCCCACAGCATTGGAATATCAAAGGTAAAGTAGGACTGCATAGTAGTTAGCACTGGGTGATAAACACCAAGTTATCACCCGAATGTGAAATCTCAACACCGTCAATGTTTGTACAAAATTTTTGAATATGCAAGTCTATAATTATATAGTCACTGTAAATCTTTTACATGTATTTCTCCTCGAATCATTACAATGCCAATGCATGTATAAGCATAGAAGAGCTTGCTCAGTCATCCAAGGGCTGTAGACAACACTTGGCTGGCAAAGCCACAGGATGCAACTGATTGTCTTCCCATCTTTGGTAACACAGCACCCAGTCCTTTAATACTAGCGTCTGTCTCCAACACAAAACTTTGGTTGAAGTTGTAAGCACAGGTGCAGTAGTCAAGTTTTGCTTCAATGAGTCAAATGCAACTGGCATTTTCTGTTCAATCAGCAAACTCGGCCTTCTTCATCAAACTGTGCAATGGAGAAGTAATCTTGGCAAAGACCCTTGATAAATCTCCCATAATAGGACATGAGGCTGAGAAATAGGCACACTTGTGTAATATTTGTAGGAACTGAAAACTCCTGAACTGCTTCCAAATGCGTGGGATTTGGTTTCAACTGGGTGTTATATATCCCAAGTACTCAAGAGATTTGTCAAGGAAAATGGAAATAATAGGTTTGAGTTTTAGATTAGCATTCCGCAGCCATTCTAAGACCTTATGCAAGTGGTCGATGTGTTCCTCTATCATATGTGAGAATCAATACGTCATCAATATAGACTTTCACAAATTCTTTGCCATCAGCTGGGTCGAGATCACTGAGTACCTGCTGCATTACTCTGAAAAACAGAGGGTGCATTCGTCAGGCCAAAAGGCATAATGTTAAAGTCAAATAAACCTTGATACGTCACAAAAGCAGTTTTCTCCTGAGATACTTTGTCTACCTGGATCTGCCAATAACCAGTGGTGAGGACTAAGGTTGAGAAATAGCATGCTTCTCCAAGCTGATTGAGTAGGTCGTCAATACGTGGAATTGGAAACTTGTCTGGTTTGGTCACTTTATTAAAGCTCGATAATCCACACAGAAGCATGTGTTGAATGTGTTGTTTATGTCAAGAAATGACATCGGTCAACATGAATAGCCGAGGGCTAATACAAACATGAGACCTCACTAATGGTACTAGCTAGCTTTAGTGCTTCAACCTAGTACCTATGTCTGGTTCTAGCAGCAACTGGGGTAAATGGAGGATGACAGCCTTTGGCAGTGCGGTAGTTGGTATTGCTTTGCTTTCATTATCAGTGCCTGATATCTTTAGGATATCACCAAGATTGATTGGCACTTTAAAAGTTTCCAGCAAGGAGGCAAACCAGATCTTCTCTTTATTGTCACTTTAGTCCATTCAGTTGAGTGGGAGGGAGGGAGTACATGTAGATTCAACAGACTGGTAGACTTCATCTTTCTCATTAGTTGGTATCACATGGGAGGGAGAAACTTCAGACTGGAGGGGCTTATTTGGGGTTAATTTTTTAGAAGCACTTAGTCCTTCTTGCGAACCAACACCATATGGGACTAGCCCACGGACTGTAAGGGGGTTGTATGACATTGTTATGCTGCATATCTTGCAACTGATGAGCTACTTCCTTTCTGATAGAAAACGGACGTCGTCTTACTGACTGAGCTATGGGTATGGCATCTCCTGTCTCGATATGAAGTTCGACCAGGTCTGCTCTTTCTCCTCCTTCTCCATCTTCTAACGCATATACATCATAATACTCTTACAACAGCATAATCAACTGTTTCTCCAGTAGTGGGGGATTCTTCAAGGTGAAATCCTTGTTCAGCATGTCACGTAACTGCTGCTTCCTACAAACCACCTCGCTTTTAGAGGTGCACTATCTCCTGGTTACTGTCACATAAACAACACTAGGATCCAATGAATGAGGGTTAGTGTTACACTCAACTAGAAGTGATGCAGAATTGAGTTTGGAGGAGTCTGTCACCTCCATGGGAGTGGCTATCCCAACTTCCATACCCTCTCTGAGACATACCAAGACAATTAGTGATCATCACTCGTGCATTTTCATCTGCTGAGGGCATTACAACAGAATCAGCAACTTGTACACCTCTCTTACGACACACAGTTACTTGTTGTAAGTCTGGCTCAAGCAACATGGGACCATTACCGGTTACAGTTTAACTTCAGCCATTACAGTCTGATTAGGAGGCAACTTAATACCCTGAACCATTTGAAGTCTAACTGTAGACACTTGACATTTAAGTGAACTTTCAGATTACTCTTCATGCTGTGACTTAGGCTCGTGATCAGAGGAATCAGCGTGGTCCAATTTATCCTCAGGATAATCCCCATCTGTCAGCTTGCACCTTCCAACTAATGGATTGTGAGCATCCATTTTCATATAAAACGGTGGTTTTCATATATTTATTGAGAAAACTGATATCTAGTTGACATGAAAAGGCTGTTGATCATAGTTATGTGGGGGACAATCGGGAGATTAAAAATCCCTTTTACAGAGTTTAGCTGCTGCAGCTATTTGCTTAAACATTTCTCCCCCAATGATAGTGATATTCACCCCACTATCCACCACACCATACATGGGCACCCCTTGCACACTCACTTTTACACAATGAGCTTTACTGCCTTATCACAAAAGCATACCAGGAGGACTCCAGGGTCATCTGAATCGGATGAGCAGAGATACAGCAATGGATCATCAGTAGGCGGGGCAACAGGAGCACTCTGAACCATCTTTGTGCTTGCTGGTGGCTTTATCTAGTCTATCTGACCAGTGCTCTCCCTTCTCGGTTTGTAACAGTCTTTTGTGGCATGACCAAATCCTCAACTATTCCAACACTTAAACAACGGCTTCTCCTCTTGGGTTGGCTCAGCTTTTGGCTTATTTGACACATGGGGAGGTATACCAGAAGTGGTTGAGCCTGTAGGCATCTTGGAAGACAGGCGGTGTGGTCAGTCTGGTACTGTTTTTGTTTCTTGAGTTCTTTTTAATATCATTCCTCATTATGACACAACATTATGTAAATGGACACACTGGACACTGCAGGAGATTCCACCAAGTGTTGTCTGAGCTTCTTGAAGCTGTCCATCGATAGGCTTAGGTTAATTATGCTGGTATAATTTTGAGAATAATAAGCATTTGAGAATAGTACTAGCACTATAGGCATCACTTAGCGTTGTTTAGAGAATTTAGGGCATACCTGTGGCTATCTCTGTAGCCAATTATTATGGATAGTCATACAAAATAAGCTAACCAATGTCACCGGCCATCTTAATGTGTGGTTTCAAGTAGTTACATGTACTGTTATATTGAACAGTACTGTTGGTTGTTACCAGCTACAATGTGCTTTTATGGCCATACTACCATGGATTGTTATTTGAGACCAACTTTTTGACCCAGAGCACATGAGTATATGGGCAACCCATTGAGAATAATTGGTACATTCTTGGGAATTAAAGGGGATAAATTGAGAATTTGAAAAAAGCATTATTTATAGGCCAAAAATTTACCTACCCCTATCCAGAGTAGCTAGCTAGTGCATCCCTTGTCTCAGCTAGCATCTTGACGTGGCCATATGCCAGACGAAAGGTTCTCTCCAGTCTCCTGATAAAGTCACTCATAGATTCATTCTTTGCAATGTCTGAAATATTGGGCTGCCATGACTTTCCCACCTGGGTCTAATTAGCCTCGTACCCAGGCCTTCCCATATTTTTCAACATCACGTAAAACATTTCAAAAGTGGCTCTGTCTCCTTTACCCAATAAGTCCCACTCCTGCACAGCACAATCTCTCAAATGCCCAGCAAACCGTTGGAGCTGTTCTTCTTGCGACCAATCATTCCATAAAGATGCTCTCCTGAGGATAGTTAGCCAATCATCTAACTTGACCACTGGGTCTTCTCCAATAAATGACTCAACTGGAGGTGCTTTCCCCCTTCTCACATGTCTATATTGTGTGCAGTTGTCTCAGGTATTATTGGTGAGGATCCTCCTGACCTCAATCCATCAGGGGAACTAATTCCGGACCACTTTGTGAACTCACTCTGGGTGCATCCTTCAGCCATTTTTGGTTCAGTCTCCAACATTGCTATATGGTCACATTGTGAGGCCAATAACTCTTCTTGCTCCCAACTCTGGGCTCAGTTGAGACGCCAGATTGTTTGGCCTTCTCCTGAGTAGCTTTCAGCTTGACATGTAGCTCAGCAATCTCTGCTGGGTCTGTGGTTGTGGCTGTAGCAGAATGTAATTCCTCGGTAAGAGAGCAGTCCTCTGTTGCTCCTTGGCTAGCAGTTCACATGTTCTATCTGCAGTTCACCACCTTTCTACTCAGCTTCAGCCAACTTCTGTAGTGTCTCCTCACTTTCAGAGAACTCCTGGACATCTCTCTGAAAAGGTTCAACTTCCAGAAACACACCCTCCTCGTCCATAAGTGAGAGTGCCACATTTACAGTTGTGGCTTCATTTACTACCACCTGTACGTTACGAACAGCATGTCTCTTCTGGAGCAGAATCTCTCCCTTAGTGGACAGTGTCCCATGGTCACTGCTGTCCGTCTCTCCACTTTCAGTTTCAGACATTGTGCCCCTATTTCTCACTCTCTCAACCAACAGGTATCCACACACAGGCCCAATAGTACACTAGTCTGGGTGACTGGGCCATTTCCCCTTACATGATAGAGCGCAAAGAGCATGTCAAAATAGTCAAATTCAGACTAAGTCCGTACACTCAGAGGAAACCCAAACCAAAAAGAGGGATCCTAGACAGCTGCTTCAGTTATCTATTCTAAACTTCAACTCACTTAGGAATTGATTGGATAAGATTTGTCTCAGCTGTGACCTCCACTGTAATATCGTCAATCATTCATTTTATACACGGTGCTACAGTAGCTGTTTATCATTCTGAGCATGCACTATTATATATATTACAACAATACATCCTACATAAATAGTATGACATAATATTAGAGTTCAATAGTTCAGTTCAAAAATTAGTTTGTTAGTTATTAAAACATGGCTTTTCAAAGAAAACAGCCATTTTCTCAAGTTTCATATCCATATCACTGAAGATTATGAGCTTCTCCACTCGACTTCAACAAAATCTTTGCGCTGCACGTGCTCAATCTCCGTGAACTCCTATACACTATACTGTAATGTTGGGCGTGCCCATACTTCCTGTACCCACTTTAATTGGACAATGAGCTCATTAAGCTGCAATTACGCCTTATATCGTGGCACAAAGCCTTTAACTAGTAAAAAGAGGTGATTTCTACCCTAACCATACAGGTACTTGGAAAAGCATAAACTTGGAATATGTGAACTACTGACAGTTAAGAATCTGAATTCGGCTTGAGCATTCTTCCTTATAGGGTAACCAAATTCTATCCCTTAACTATAAATTTCGTTTGAATTTCTACCCTAAAGGATTTTATTGAGAAACCATAAATCGTAACACATGTGGTTAATTAAACATCAAATTTATTCTAGATAGTATGCAGACATGTGGAAAAATGTGTCTACCAATTTAATTTTGGTCTTCCAGCTCTCTTTTGAAACAAAATTACAATAAACAAATCTCAAATTCATGTATTCTAGGAGGTTTAAATGCAAACATTTAAAGCAGGTTAATTATAGGATTATCCCCGCCTACTCTCACAATACAGTGTAGTCATTGCACAGCAAGGACTGCATAGGTGGCGCATGCGTGGCTCAGGTGTCGTCAGTTGGCCGGGCGTTTTGTCTGGGGCTTAATGAAGGCAACCCTTGCAGTAAGTCAAGTGGCAGTTGGGGTTGACACCCCTGGCTCAACCTTGTGTGAGCAAGGTGGCAGGGCTATAGAGCAGCACAGTCGGCGTGCGCCGAGTGACTGGTTAAGTCTGGTTCTGACCGGTCCAGGCAGGAAGCAGCTGGTGCTCAAGGTAGTGACACAGATCTTATTTAAGGCTGCCCACTGATGGCAGGCTGAGTGAGCTACTTAGTCTTCAAAGACTGAAGCAGGGAGCGGTCATTTGCCTACCCCTCCCTCCCCTTATATATATATATTTCTCTTTTTTCTCCTTGTTTGTTTTTTATTTTTCTCCGCCAAGACCCCAGGACTTGGCGTGATTAGCCTGGATGGGTGTAGTGCTGGATGGTAGGGGTAGTGGCGGCACTTCCCCTTTGGGTTATATGGCCCCCAAGCCTTCAGCGAAGGAGGCGGCCCCTCAGCTGCTAATACAAGAGTGGTTGAGCCAGTCTTGTCAGAGGCCAGCAGAGTGTGGGGGGCCCAGGCCAGCCAGCACTGCATGCTCCTGTGCTTCCTGCAAACACTTACTCTGGTTATTAAGCCAGTGGACAAAAGGGGATGGACGAGAAATTAAACTCTATTTACATGGAATACAGCAACTATAGCACTTACTACAGCTGCCATATGGCAGTTATTTTGAAAAGCTGCTGCAAGCGTGAATTCTGTGGCAAAACAGTCCAAATCCAGTATACAACTATACTAGACTGTCAATGTCTTCCTACAAATTCCTAGCCTGGTTCCAGGAGAAATGCCAAACGTACCAGCACATAGGCCTCTGCATAGTGCCCAGAGGGTCCTAGTCCTTACGGACTAGGGGGCATGACCACGTAGTGACAGTCCTTAATCCATTTGCCATTTTACTAGACTGGCCACCCAGATGGTAGAGAATTTCCACTACATAATATTATTATTAGCATCTCATTAAAATTCATACCTCTACAAGGGAAACTCCTATTGCCAGTGTTTTCAGGAGAGCTAAGTGACATTCAGTGGATAGCTCTTCTCACAGCTATCATGGATTCTCTCTTACGGTTGCTTGACCGTTCGTGACTATGGCCGAACACTGTAGGAACGCAAACGCGAACGCGATCCGACCGGAAATACAGTATACCGGAAAGAGCGCGCCGCGCGATTATTAATTATTTGTCCAGGTATAAAACATTGCGTATTAGCGTTCGCGCTTGTCCGCCGGTCCAAGGCAAACCTGGCACTGTCGGACAGAAGTATCCACCATGAATGACCATGCACCTCTGTAGCAATCAGTCTTAAGTCTGTCTGTATAGCTAACTATTAAAGTTATTAGGTACAGATTTTAGTAGTATCCGACTGTGATACTCTGGCAGGGTAGGGCTTGCAGAGATCTAAAGTAAGTCATGCTGGTCAGCAATAGACAGTGACTATTATTGTATTCTATAGAGCCTCAGGCTCAACGGCAGTGGACTCCACTGTCCATGGAATTTGACTTATGCTATAACTGAATGCTGAATGCATGAAACAGGACTGCATGGCATGAGTGACTACATGCTGTGTTCTCCTTTTCATTTTCTTCTAGCTGGGACCATTCGCGTGGAACTGTCTCTCAGTCAGTTATGTCGTCCCAAACTTGTAATCCTATAATCATAATAATTATGCACATCTATTTGTTACTTGATTATATGCCTTGTCTATTTGTTTGTCGTAATAATATAGTGATATCATTAGCGGTGATATCATAACACTGTATAGCAAAGTGTAATCTAGCTACCACATCACATGTATGCATGTTGTATTCAGCCATAAAGGTTTGCATGAAAATTGATGGGGGCATTTTGATAATATATCGGATCTTATATATGCACACGGCCATGTAGCTTATCACTTATAGCTAGCTATGCTGTTGTAATGGTTGTTTATTAAGGACAAGTCATCTGGCTTAGAATTTAAGCCAGCATAATATGCATTATTTGGCCCCTTAGATCCTAAGCCACTCTCAAGCTTAATTACAAGATCTAAGTTATTCTCAGCTTAGGATTTAAGTAAACCTATACTCCCAGCTTAAGATCTTAGTGGCCATCATATCTCAGCTTAGGACCAAAGCCACTCTCAACTTAGGACGTAAGCCACCATTGTGGAATGACCATTATAGTGAGGTATCCACTGTAATAATATGGCGATGAAATGCATGTTCTCTATGATTCTCATTTGTGCTAGGAGTTGACACAAATGCAAACTATAAGAATTAAGGTTGTTACCAATGATAAACTGGTTAATTGCTAAGTTGATGTCACAGTGTGGTATGTCAACAATGCATGGTAGCCACACCTCAACAGGCATTTTAAGCATGGTTCTCATTTGTGTTCAGGGTTAACGCAAATGCAAGACCAAAATTTATGTTGTTACAGATGATAAACTTGTTGCTAAGGTGATGTCACAGTATGGTACATCAACAATGGTACACCTCAACAGGCATTTTAAGCATGGTTCTCATTTGTGTTAGAGGTTGACCCGAATGCAAGACCAAAATTTAAGGTAGTTACGGATGATAAACTGATTGCGAAGTTATGTCACATGGTGATACATTATCAATGGTACACCTCAACAGGCATTTTAAGCATGGTTCTCATTTGTGTTAGGGGTTGACGCGAATGCAAGACCAAATTTAAGGTTGTTACGGATGATAAACTGATTGTAAAGTTATGTCACATGGTGATACATTATCAATGGTACACCTCAACAGGCATTTTAAGCATGGTTCTCCTTTGTGTTAGGGGTTGACACGAATGCAAGACCAAAATTTAAGGTTGTTACAGACGATAAACTGATTGCAAAGTTATGTCACATGGTGATACATTATCAATGGTACACCTCAACGGGCATTTAAGCATGGTTCTCCTTTGTGTTAGGGGTTAATGCAAATGCAAGACCAAAATTTAAGGTTGTTACAGACGATAAACTGATTGCAAAGTTATGTCACATGGCGATACATTATCAATGGTACACCTCAACGGGCATTTAAGCATGGTTCTCCTTTGTGTTAGGGGTTAATGCAAATGCAAGACCAAAATTTAAGGTTGTTACGGGTGATAAACTGATTGCAAAGTTATGTCACATGGTGATACATTTTCAATGGTACACCTCAACAGGCATTTCAAGCATGGTTCTCATTGTGTTAGCTAGGGGTTGATGCGAACACATTTAAGGTTGGTACAGATGATAATGGATAAGTGTGAACCAGTTACCTTACCAGAGATCTATATAGACCAGCAGGCTCGGTTTGATAAATAAGTTTGATGTAGGAACAGTATATCTTCCTATGTGCAAGTATTTCCCGCTGACTCCGAAGTAGATCTAGTATTGAGTTAATTCTGCTGGTACAACATAGCAAGGATACAAACTTAACATTTAATAGCAATAATAATATTATGCTAACTATGTACCCATAATAGAACAACAAAGTCATGATATTATAAGGCACCTACATATTATGATAACAATGAGTGGAGTGAAATTATTCCGTATAAGGAGATAACATATGGAAAATATATATGAATGCATTTGTTTGTGCAAGTGGCCATGGTCTCTCTAAAAATAACAACTGAGATTCTGAGTTTCTCAGGAGTTTGATGCAGGGTGAGGGGAGTGTTTGGAAATAAAAAGGACTCATTTATCTTGCACCTGGAGAAGATAGCTCAATTTAAGTAATGGTCTTCTTTCTTTCAAAGTCGGAATCTTGGAATTTATGAGGAGTTCATCGATCGTATGTACCAGGTCAGTCCTTCTCCACAGCTTGGGTGTAAGAGTTTGATGGCTATAGGATCCCACACAGGTGCAGCATAGTAACAGTCACTGCAAATATGGTCGAACAAGTGACACATACAGCAGCAGCAGGATTTATTCTTTTGATAACATTTCTATAAATCATACCAATTTATTTGGAGGCACTTTCCAGATGTCTTCAATGTGTTTGTTCCAGGTACGGCTATGAGAAAGTCACACTCCTGGGTATTTGAAATGGTAAATTTTCAATTGCTATGTTTCTGATGTTGAATGGGACTAAGGGCTGTCTTGCAACTAATGAGTATGCACACATATTTGCATTTTGAGGCATTGAATTGGTGACAGTCTTCCTGGATCCAATGCAGCTATGTAACAAATTTATATCCTGCTGAATATTGGTCTCGGAGGTCTATGATTGCACAAAAAAGGAGGAGATCATCAGCGTAGAGTAGCATATTGGAAAGCTGGATACTTAGTCCAGTGATTCCATCTATGAAGATCTAAAATATGAGTGGGCCAAGTAGCTATTGATCTCTGAGGCATCCCAGAAATAACGGGTAAGGTTTTCTGTCTCATAAATAAGCTGCTATCTAAAAAGTGTGGGTTGGCATTGATTTCAGCTAGTTTATCCATAAGCAGTTTGTAAGGCACTCACCATCAAACACCTTTCTGTGGTTGAAAAAGACAGCACACACATCATTGGCAGCTTCCAGTAATCTGTACCACGCAATATTATTATCAACAGCTATCAAGGGAGCCCCAATTGTGGATTTTCCTTTACTGAAACCTCACTGATTGTCAGAAATTGGGAAGTGTTTCTGTAAATGTTTTAGAAGACACACTTGCATGCGTTTCTCCAGTAGTTTGCTGATAATCAGAAGAAGTAAAGTGGGCGATAGTATTTTGTACTATGATGAAGCCATACTTCAAAGGAAAAACAGCTAGGTACAAAAAGCTGTGTACTCTAGAAATCTCATCATCCTTAGCTAGGGTGTATGAAAATGCACTACAGCTTCATAGTAAAGTACAATGCTTGTGGTGGCGGAACTCTCCCCAGTATCTGGGTGGTGGCATCATAGTACAAGTCAGCTCTACTATTATATGGATCATAGCTATTAATTTTACATCCACGCTTTGGAATTGAGCTCATTCATGCCAGCTTCCATTCAGCTAGTAGTTTAATAATTGAGAGAGTGAATCATTTTGTTATTATTGATGGTGTGATGCTGCTAGCAATTGATTTCAGCATTCTCCCGATATGCCATCAAGTCCACTGGATTTTGTGTTGTCACTACTAGCTAGACTGGCAGACTGGGGCAGCCACTATATCATGAGGGCCTATGAGTGAATGCTCAACCTAGTAGCTACAGCTAGCATGGAACACAGTATTGCACAGCTAGTGAAGTCACCAATATAATTATAGCTATAGGTTCAGCTAATGCCAGGCCGCACTGCTTAGCTATTATCATTTGTCTACGACGCCTTTGCAGAGAGGAATTAAGCACCAAAATGTAAAGGGGTAGCTATTATCTGGAGCGCAGAGCCTACCAATCACTTTAGCTCAAGTAATTAAAACATGGCACTTCTCTTTTTCTTTGGGAGCTTCCCCCCCCCCCCCCCCCCCCCCCCCCCCCCGGATGATTAGTGAACAGAAGAATTTCAAAGTCAATGACCAAAAAAATTGCAGCAATTCAAGAACCAATGTAGACCATGAAATGAAGCCAGTAGATAATAATAGTTTCAGTAATTATAGGTATGTGTATCATAAACACTATTTGGTTAGCTAAAAATAATGTTATGACATAGTTTGTAACCATTGATCATGCCAACTTAAATTTTGGTCATGCAGTGGTGTCAATTAACCCTTAGTGCTTAATAAATGGCTGTTGAGGTGTACTTAGTCACTAAAAAGTTGACAAACCAGGTCCACACTGTGAAATTAACTAAGCAACCAGTTTATCGTCTGTACCAACCAACTTTAAAGTTTAGTCTCGTATTTGCGTTAACATAAATGAGAACCATGCTTAAAATGCCTTTGAGGTGTATCATTCATAATATTATGTGTTAGTAACCATGCAGTTTATCATCTGTAACAACCTTAAATTTTGGTCTTGCATTCGCATCAGCCCGGGCTGATGCGAATGCAAGACCAAAATTTAAGGCCCTAACACAGATGAGAACCATGCTTAAAATGTCTGTTGAGGTGTACCATGCATTGATGACATATCATCATGTGTTAACAACCATGCAGTTTATCATATGTACCAACCTTAAATGTTGGTCTTGTATTCGTATCAACCCCTAACACAAATGAGAACCATGCTTAAAATGTACATGTTGAGGTGTAGTACAAATATAAGTACCACTGTTGTATCACAGTGTGACGTACATCAACCTAACAGCCAAACAACCCAAAAACTAAACCAATAGAATAATATTGTCCTTGAAGTTTAATTTGGTCTTGCATTTGTGTGAATTCCTAATTGAGAATTAACCAGTGAATCTGGTATAGTCTAAGAGTTAACTGACATGCAGCATAGCATATCATATATAGCTATTATACTGTGACATGAATTTGGCAATCTGGGCCCAATTATTCGTACCTAAATGGGAACTACAGTTACATTTAATATTATATTATGCCAGGTATCCTTATGCAGTTCATTGCATTCATTCACATATAAAGCTGGAACCATAATCAGTTGTCATTTTTTTCATAGAAATGATTGTGTGCAAAATTAATGCAATTTTCATGAAAACCTTTAGCTATCTTGCAGAAACATCCTCTGCATGAAATGTATCAGTGAGACGTAAACAGCTAAAGCATTGGAGAATTTAAAGGCTTTGATCATGTTGTATAGTTATGTGCACACTAAACATAATAATATTATAGACTCACTGGCTGTAACAATCCTGAGTATGCATAATCATAATATATTTGTTGCAGCACTATAATAAACCATTATAACATAACTTAATGAGGGTCTCGGTTAGCTATAATATATGTATAATATTATTATAGTCGGTTAATGTAATTGTAGCAGGCTAAATGTATAGCCTGTTTCATAGGTCTACATTAAACTACATTGATTAGTGTAATGGCAATAATATACTCTATATTGGAGCATATCTGAATAATATTTATGACAAAATTCATGGATTGATTGTAGTGAGATGCATGACTGTGTAAGAAAACACTTGAAAAGCAAGGAGCCTATCATGGTTTTCTCTGTATACAATAATTTGAACTGCCATTGTACAGTATTACGGTAGTTGTTATGATATTATTTTGTTCAATCAGTATAGCTAGCTATAACTACTGGCGGCTGAGAGATACTCAGTGAATAACTTATGCACTACTGTAACACTGATCGCCAGTACAGACGGTATTACTAGCGATACACTAAAGTGCAGGAGCTTCCTCGCTCAGCTCGGAGCGCGCATGCGCAATTTACGACCACGTGACAATGGGAAATCCCCTTTCAGTTTGATCTGCGAGGACGGTCAGTACGCGCTTGTACAGTGTAATACGAATGTAACAGAAAAGATCTTGTTTTGATACCTACCTAAAGTCAATAGTATTTTAGAGTATACCAGTAAACAGGCCACGGCTTGCAACAGTGACTATCAGTGATAAGACCGACAGCCGTGAGCCAAGAAGTAGGTGCGATCATTTTTGATCACGCAAATTAGGCCCACCTGGTAAGTGGGGTTGAACAAAGACCATGGGAGTATGTAGCCAGTATGAGTCTCCGAGAAAATAAGGCGATACTGTAGGATATGGTAGGGTCCTAGCCTCGTCCCCAGGCCCCTCCCTACGCGGGAGAAGGGCCTGGTACACACCGACTGCGCATGCGCCCGTTTGTACCCAGAATCTGGGTACATCGTATAATCCCGTAAAATACTCAGTAAATTATCTATTTACGATTACGTCATCTTCTCAATCTCCTCGCGTTTGGCCGACAAACACACGAGGCGAGCGCAAAGACTTCGTTCGAGCGATTGACAAGCAAGCGACATCGAAGACGCTTACCCAGGTGCTTGTTTGAACTAGAAGTCAAAATGTCACGCGGAAAGCTATAGTATACGGACAATTTTACGGAATTTTACCGATAATCTTGCACATGCGCAGTCGGTGTGTACCAGGCCCTTCTCCCGCGTAGGGAGGGGCCTGGGGACGAGGCTAGTAGGGTCCGCAAGGTGAAAACTTGACCTCCGAATTTCGAACAAATTACAGCTGGCACTTCCAGAGCTCATCGTTGCTTAATCAACTGCACCACCAACCCCCTCTCCAGAGCTTCTTTTGGCGGAGAACCACGAGCTGCGCGATTTTGCCGCTCGCTCGAACATTGAAGTGGGCGTGGTCGGGCGTGACGCGACAAAGTTTTGTTCTAATTAAGCGCGCATCTAGCCTAGGTGTTGGCACTTCATGAGCACCCCTGTGGACCAGCAAAGGGCTTCGTTTCTGGAGCTGGGAGGCCTCTTTTATCCGTAGGTGAGTGAAAAATGGAGAGATCCAAGGGGAATAGTCGGGTATTGCGGTTAAAGGGATTTTGCATAGCGATCCCTACCACTTGCATTTTGTGGGGCATGGTCCACATATTGCATGCAGTGAATGATGAGAGATTCAGTGAACCCTTGCCATCTGGCTGGGAGCACTGTAATTTCATCTATCGAGCGTATAAGTAGTGATGTCCAACCAAAAGTGAAACCTTAGAAATGCAATTTGCACATATATCTCACAGAACTAAAAATTTCTGCTGATCATTTTAGTGAAAGTTTCATCTTCATATCTTGTTCCTGAGTGAAGTTATGACTATAAGTTTGCATTGAAGTCTAGAAATTTTGTTACGGAAATTTCATACAAAATATGGCACCATGAGCCTTCAATGTATGTGCTTATAGCCAATAGCTATAGTTGATTACAAGGTTTGTCTTAACTTTTGTTTGGAATAAGATATTGAAACAAAACTTTCACCAACTTAATCAGGATGACATGCACATTCACTACAACTGCATAAGCAAACCACAGCTCCACATGGCAACATTACAAAGCAGGAGAATTGCTTTCTGAGCTCTCACTATGAATACTTTACAACAAACACACTTTCTAGTGGATTCCTTATGACTACCGGATGTACAAAGGGTATGTGAAGGCTAAACAATTCTGAACCACCCATAGATTTTTACAGGTTGAACATCGCTAGTATAAGCTTACACATACAAGGTGACATTACCCACTTATTCCACAGTGTAGGAGGTCAAACATGGAAGCACCAACCTACCAACAGCTCATTCAGATGTTGAGCAAGGCAGAAAGTGAGGCTGGTGATGATTCTGGGAGTCTACCGACATTTCTAGTAACACCGGTGAACGGATCTAATCTGCCGCTGGTGCTTAATGGGGCCAGCAATTCTCCTCACGGTCTCCAAAAACCAATCCAAGTCTCGGATGTGAGGGAACGCCAAGAAGTCTTGGCAGCAAGGAGCTCAGCCACAGATGCTGCACCATCACCAGCCTCACTTTTCGTTTAGTGCCTTGCTCAACATCTGAATGAGCTATTGGTATGTTGGTGTTGCCATATTTGACCTCCTACACTCCAGAATAAATGTGTAATGTCACCTTATATGTGTATACGCTCAATAGATGAAACTACAGTGATCCCAACCAGATGGCAAGGGTTCACAGAATCTCTCGTCATTCGCTGCATGCAATATGTGGACCATGCCTCACAAAACGCAAGTGGTAGGGATCGCTATGCATCACCACTTTAACCGCAATACCCGACTATTCCCCTCAGATCTCACCATTTTTCACTCACCTACGGATAAAAGAGGCCTCCCAGCTCCAGAAATGAAGCCCTTTGCTGGTCTACAGGGGTGCTCATGAAGTAGGCTGGACGCGCGCTTAATTAGAACAAAACTTTGTCGCGTCACGCACGACCACGCCCACTTCAATGTTCGCTCGAGCGGCAAAATCGCGCAGCTCGTGCAGTTCTCCGCCAAAAGAAGCTTTGGAGAGGGGGTTGGGGGTGCAGTTGATTAAGCAACGATGACTTCTGGAAGTACCAGCTGTAATTTGTTCGAAATTAGGAGGTCAAATTTTCACCTTGCGGACCCTAGATATGGCTCATAGACTCAAGAGAGCCCCGTTGGTGGTAGCGAAGAAGAGCGACGTTTTCAAGTCACGCGAACATTGACCAACATGGTGAGTCGAGTCCAGCTAAACTGTAGATTTGTAGTCCACGTATGTCTGATACACTTGCACCAGTCGAGAGAGCCATGGCAGAATTCTTGTGCCTATCAAGAACGATGTTTTAGAAACTCGCAAAGAAGCCATACAAACCTCGCTCGAGTCCGAGTAGAGACCTCGCTTCGCTCGGAATGAATGATTCAAAGTCCAACAGATAGCGATCTCTTCGAACATCGCATTTATTTTTAGGTCGTCAGGGGTTATTAGTGTATAATTATTGATACTGCAATTATGACACATACTCGATTGACGACCATTACGTGTATGCGGGCTTTTTGTAGTATACTTCCGGTTGGATCGCGTTCGCGTTTGCGTTCCTACAGGGCATAGGGAATTCCCACTGTCTAGTTTGCTGGAGACTGTCACTACAAGCTACAAATTTACACAGCTGCACTGTGGTTTCCACTAGTACAAGGTGCTTAGCCTACGATTTCACACACTATTTGAACCGCTTTGTGGGCTTTATAGTACACAATATTGATATGTCAAATGTTGGCCCATCCCCCTGTTTGAGCCTAATGTAAGGTATATATGCCACCCATGGGGCCTATTCCACAAGATTATGGTAATTTAATGAATATAGTAAAATGTTACAATGAAAATTTTCAAGGTTTACAGAATTACACAGATGAATATGGAAACTTATCTTTGCTTTCTGTGACAAAATAATAATAACACAAACACAGAATATTAAATTTTATGTAATTGAACTACTACTATATTACCATAGCTAAAGGCATAATAATTGTGAATAAAATAAAATTAGTGGATAAATACTATTTGTGGAAATATCCTACACTATTATTACTAAGGAACAAGACTTAATTCAAAATACATAATTTGACTATTGATTTTGCCACAAAACTACAAATTTATAATTAATTCCACTCTAATTAAGGCAATCATGGTGACAATTCAAGTTTGTACTTATTCTTTCTCTAGTGCATGTTGAATATCTTGGGCAAGTGCCTCATGGTCACAGTCCTTCAGTAATTCAATGAGTTTGCACCACGAGCAAGGTCTTACTCCATTCCCATTGAGCCAGTATTGGAACATGTCCCTACAGCATGCTTTAGGATCAGTAGGGTGCGTGCTCTCGATCAGTCCTAGCTTTGTGCCACTGCTGTCAAATTCCAACTGGTCTCCAATATTTTGCCACCGAGAAGCCACTGAATCAATGATCTTGATCTTCTTTCCTTTAGCTGTTTTCAGTAGGGACAGTTTCCCAAGGGTTGGGGTAGCATCTAGAGTGATGAAAGGCCATATTTATAGTTAAACAACAGTGATATTTTGTCAAAATTAATAATTCAAACCTATGTGTTTATGTACTTTGTATGTGTCTCTACATAGGTATGTGTAAGTATAGTCTGGGGACTAAAATAATTGCTAAAATGTACCTAATTGGGTGGCAGCTTGAGGATGTTGAGAGGAAGCCCCTATATATTTGAATAGGTATGCATAATGTCACAAATGAATACCAACAAAGTTATTAATATCTCAGGAATCCATAGTTGAGTCTTCAAATTTGGGCATAAGAAACTCTAAGAGTGTGTGTGCATATATGCTATGTATGGTCAACATTGACCTGACAACTTACCAAGCTTGTCAGTGGCAGAAGAGGTTGGCTGATGCTGTACAGAAGGGGTAGCACTACCTCCAATCCTTGCAGTTGGAGACTGCTCCTGTGATAGTTGTCTGTCATGATATGCAGGAGATTCCTCACTCCTTTTCTGTATACATAAAATAATGGTACACGCTGAACCGATCAATGCTATACTTTCTTCATGAACATACCAAGTCTTCAATGATATTCGCTAGTATATACTGGAATCCATATGATACTCTGAATTCTTTTAGCCTGCTTTCATCCAGGCTCGACAACACACAACCGCTAATTCTGGCATCTAATGTTGAGTGAATTATACATGTACATTATTATAATGGTGCTCTCCAGCAGATATACCCTTCAGTTTGCTGATATCTTGTTGATAGTCTGCCCCCGCCAACTGTGGATGGTGAGTTAACCACACCGCCACTTGTTCATAATTCATATTCTCTGAGAATGCCGACAGTGGTGGACACACATCCAGCTGTGGTTGAACTGTTGCCGATGCTTGTGGCTGTTGTACACCACCTCCCGTACCAGTAGGATCTGTGTTCATTGAATGATACTAATTATGTAATTGGCTTCATAGTTACATTTTGCCCAACGTAATGTTAGATTCTTGTAGGCCTCTGGAATCATACACACTATAGTAAATATAGGAAGTGCATTACTTAGGTGCTATGGATTTCCCTCTAACATAACTGAAGTATATAGTCTGTTGGTGCTTATCTTGCATGACTGCATGTGATAAACTTAACCTTTTCTTGAAGGCATGTAAGATAGAATAAGTTCATGGTGTGGTGGTTTAATTCCACTCAGGATAATTTCATGTAAAAGTTGAGGGAAATTTTCACAGAGAGGACGTGCCTCAAGCACACAATTTGGTATCCCTCTGCCCATTTTAAAGACATCCAGCTCCGCTTTAGTCACCTAGCTATTTACTTTTTTCAAGATGATACAATGTCGATATTCACAACATAGCTACATCATATGCAGACATTAGATTATCACCATGGATATTTCCAAAGGATATGAACAATGATCAACTAGCTGTGTGGTTATACAAGTGTGAAAAACGATGAGTAGCTATATGCAGCCTTATTACAAACTTAAAACAGTACTAGCTATATCACTGAATTAAGACTGGTTTCTGCTGGGCTTATATTAGCGATCTCAGATAGTTCTTCTTTGGGTGGCTTTGGCTAGAAAATAGTGGAAAAATCGGCACATGCTATGGTTTATTCAAAACTGTACTGCAGATATTCTACACTCAGTGGAGATTCCAACAAACTTTGTCCGGAGAAAATTGGTTGCGTAGTTTTCGAGATACGGAAGATAAAAAATACTCCCTCTCTTACTCCCGTAGACTTTACGTAGTAAAAATTGCGTACGTACTTTTTTCCAATTTTCTATGGCATGCGCGGCACCGCGTTGTTTCCGGGTAGCAAAAGGACTATATATTTGTCTTTTGGGACTATCTTGGGTAATTTGGGGGTGCTGGTTTCGAATCTGCCATTATTTTGGGGCTTTGGACCACGTTTATCGTAGTATCATATGCCTACCCTCCGTAGCTGGCCGATTCGCTGCAGGTACGCAAATATAACACCCAGATTCGGAATCAGCACACCGAATTGGTGTATATCGCCTTATATGGTGGTGCATCTGTCAAGCGGAAAGTTCCGGAATGCTGGTCTCGTGATTAGTTGAAACTAGGTTGAAACTTGACGTGCACTGGCAGTCGGCTCTACCCGCTGAAATACTGTAAGCTCTTATGGGGTAGCTAGCTCATGCAGAGTCGTACTTGTACTTGAACAAGTATTTATTAAATGTAGAGGTCAACCGAACTTATCTCTGGGAGCTGGAGTACTCGGGGTCTAGTCAAGTTACCTCAGCCTTCTAAGCCGTTTGTGAATTCGTGGCAGCAAGTTCAGGCAGCCATCGCCATAAACTGTTCTCAGTTGCCATTTTAATAATACTGGTATGTTCATTCTTGAATGATCATGCACGTAGCTAAAAAAGATGACCTTTGTGTTTTGTGTGTGTGTGTGTGTGTGTGTGTGTGTGTGTGTGTGCGTGCGTGCGTGCGTGCGTGCGTGCGTGCGTGCGTGCGTGCGTGTGTGCATGTGTGTGCGCATGCATGTGTGCTTGTA
Source organism: Stappiaceae bacterium (assembly GCA_964291365.2). Lineage (GTDB taxonomy): Bacteria > Pseudomonadota > Alphaproteobacteria > Rhizobiales > Stappiaceae > JBDWFY01. The sequence goes on along the minus strand of OZ220033.1, from coordinate 704,405 downwards.
CATGTGTGTGCACGTACGAGTGTTGCCATGAAGAGGTGTGTGTGTGTGTATTATAGATTATAGAAAGGGATTGGAAATGGAAATCATGTAACTCGTATACAGTACATATTTTGTGTTGGGTACTCTCTGTGTCCGGTTCATGACCTTTAATCTGGTAGAGTACGTTTTCTGTAGTTGGACTGGTGCATCAAACTCTAAGTTAAACTTGGAGTTGAGGGACTTGGGAAGGGTAACGACACACCATATAGGTAGTTTAGCTTGCTGGGATGTAAGCTTGTTCATGTTCAATGGCCATGAGAGGCAGTGCCAAAAGCACTTAGTTTTAAATTAAGCCCTTTAGTACAACTTGTCCAGTACATTGAGCAGGATGAGGAGTGAATGGGTTGATTAAATGTTTGTTTCTACTCCCGTATTTTCCCCTTTCTATAATGTATGGTGTGTATGTGTATATGTGTGTACATGTGTGTGTATATGTGTGTGTGTGTGTGTGTGTGTGTGTGTGTGTGTGTGTGTGTGTGTGTGGGCATGCACATGTATATGTGCTAATATGAAGAGGTGGCCTTAAGGTTACGGGATACAATTTCATGAATAATTATTAGCATAAACAAAATATTCCCGGTAACTCATAAACAGAGTTAGCTATGAACTTCTAGTCTGTTCCAGTCTTGTTCTTGCTTGTAGTTGTTTCTCCAGGCTGAGCTAAAGCTGGCTTGAATGATATCTTCTCGCCTTGGTCCACATGTGGCTGCCTGGGTTGCTTCAAAATATTTCGGCATCAGTTTTTGCCTACACAATGATTGTCAACCTACAAGCTACACTTCTAGCAGCGAGCTTTCAACACCCTTCAGGGCCAGATGGGGCGTTTGGGCCTCAAAACTACTCCGTTTTTGCTCGAGAGACGACAAAGTAGCGGCACGAGCAGCTCTTGACCGTACCATTGCACACATAATCGATCATAACTCTGGCCTTGAACATGCTAAACGAAAAGTTGAAAGATCTGGCCCTGCCCCTATCGTTGTAGAATTAGAACAGACCATAAATACGGTTACATAGTGTTTTAACTCCGCGAAAACTGACGCCAAATTTTTCAGCACTTACAGCCCAATGTTTTGTATAGAGATTAATGATTGCGCGCGCGAAATTAAAATTGCATCCCGTAACCTTAAATGTGTGTGTGTGTGTGTTGCGAGTTGAAGTGTCTAGTAATAAGCATTGACCAATGAATGCTTGAGGGACAGCCTATTGGGCTTGTTAGTTATGCTAGTACATGTAGCAGGTCCATATGTTGCACATAACAGTTAGTGGTCACCTGCTGGTGTGGTTTGTGGTTTGGAATTTTGAAGGCTTTACTAGTATGTGTGAGAGTGCATGACCTTCTACCTATACATATCTACAGCTGATACAAGTGCAACCTGGAATGGCATCAGAATATCCTGGAGAGCACTGCAAACAAGTGGGCCTGACAGTGGCATGCCTGATGAATGATACTGTACCACAAGTAACTAACTTAACCAAGGGAATTATATATGAATTAAGTTTGCTGAGGAAGGCACGTGACATTCCTTGGAGTAACTTCTATGAGTGGGCTAAAGCACTTTGCGGTGGGTCAATTGCTTTTTCATTTGGTGCATTCAAGGTAGCAGTCGGTCGACTAGAAAGGAAGAAGGCTGAACTTTCCCGAAATAAAAAGCATATTGAGCTCCAAGATCTCTTCCTCCAGTCATTTTGTGTTCAAGATCGTACTCAAACATCATCAGAAGCTGATGAAGAAACGGAGGTGAGTGAAACAGAAAGAGCTCTTGAAAGGGAAAAAGCTAGAACAGCAGAATTAACTGCAAAGTTAAGCAATCTCAGTGTACGTAACGTTAACAAAAGATTAAAGCGTCGAGATCTCAAAATAACTCAGTCACAATCTCGAGTGAAGGAGTTGGAAGGTGAAGTTGAGTCCCAAGCTAAGTCTATAAGTAGACTTGAGCACCAGTTAAAAACCGCTCAAAGCTCTAAAGATAGCCTCCGTCAAAAGCTATATCGCTCAGTTGAGAAATTTGAAGGTACTAGTAGAGAAAATGAAGACTTAAATGCTAAGCTAGAATCATTAGAGATTCACTTTTCGTCGGAAGTTGATGCTCTTCATAAGAAACTAGAAACTTTGTGTGAAGAGATTGACGTAGCTCGTAAAGAGCGTGATGTACTAGCAGAACGTTTGGATGAAATTGAATCTGGCACTCTGTGTACTAAAAGTGGACAGAAATTTCTCGATGGTGTGCGTCAGTGTTGCATTGAACTGTTGTCTATGAATGTAACTACTAAGCAAATTGAGCCAGTTATCCGATCAGTCTTGAAGAACATAGCTTCTTTTGAGATTGATGAACTACCTAAGCCTAGTACACTTACTGGTATGTTGGCTGAGATGAAGTGTATTGCATATCAGCAAATATCCGAGGAGGTTAATCAGCATGATCATCTCACTTTGCACAGTGATGGCACCTCAAAATTTGGAGAACACTACAGTTCTTATCAAATCTCTACAGAATCGAGTTCCTACTCCCTTGGTCTCTGTGAGATGCTTACTGGCTCAGCTGATCTTACTCTTCATACCCTTAAGCAGATATTAGCAGATCTTGATGTTGTTGCAGGTGCTGGAACAGGGGCTGGTCTTTTAGCTAAAATTAAGAACACAATGTCTGACCGCCATGTTGTACAAAAGAAGTTCAATTCTCTTTTAGAAGACTACCGTTCAGAGATTCTTCCTACAATCGTTTCTGACTGGGACAGGCTTTCTGCTACAGAACAAGATCATCTCTCCACCTTAAATAACTTTTTTTGTGGTATGCACGTCCTTGTAGGTATGGCTGACACTGCCGCTAGTACTTTGCTGCAATGGGAAAATGCACACTTTGAATCTGTTATTGGAGCAGCAGCTAATGTTGGTTGTTTGAGCAAGTCTGAATCTGGCATAGTACGACTAGTTCGAACCACATGCAAGGCCATGGGAAGACATGGAAGTGAACAGAGTGGTGTATATCAACCTTTCACTACATTTTTGAAAGCCAATAACATAGCAAGGAATCCCCTTGCCCCATTCAGAGGAAACAGATTCAACATCTTATTTTACGATGCTGGTGTTGTGTACGTCCTGTCCCCATTAATGGAAAAGTTCCTTGTTGATGTATGGCAGACTCCCAACAAACTTCTTCAAGCAGTACTTGCTGATGTAAAAGTGCCAGAGTTTATTGCTGGTTGCAAGGCTCTTGGTTTAATAAACAAAATCATTACTGGTCCACTGTGGAGGGTCATTGAATCAAAAGATCTGTCAATTCTTGACATGAATCACCACTATCAGCTTCTTGTACATAGCATAGAAAGATGGTCACATGATGCTTCCTCAGTTGCGAAACAGTTCTGTTCAGTGACTTCCCCCCTTCTGATGATCACATCACTCGTGCTTTGGCTGCTCCTAGTGAGCTTGACTCCACAGTACAGGAGATCCTCGAAGTTATTATTTGTGCATTTTCAAACTTATTGTCTAGGCTCTTAGTGGATCATTTGCCTGGTGGTAACTTGGATACACCCAGTGAGCAACTGAAAGCAGAGACCAGGTCTGTTCCTAACTCAAACACCATAAGTGAATGAGACTTTGCTAAGCTGGACAGACTCCTTAGAGAGAAGCCTAATGCTTCCACTCTGTCACTAGAAGGAATCATTTTATTCACTAATAATAAAACTGCTTCCTGGCTTCAAAAGAAGTCTCCAGAAGAAAAGGAAGAACTTTTTCGCCAAGCCAGAAAATTGGCTCCAGAATTTAAAGAACTATATAGATCAAGAAGACAGCAATTACTCGTAGATCGTGCTCGCATATTGAGAGAGAAACAATTTGCTGTACAACAACTGCAAGAAAAACGCTTGAAGGAAAAGGAGAAGGTAACACAGGAGCTCATGTGCTATGGATTATGGCAGACAGAAATCCAGGTGCATGAAGGTTTAAAAAAGCTTCGTAGTAACAGTGACAAGCTCAAAGCTCTCAAGTGCCAACTTGACTTTAGAAAAAAGGTTCTCGAACAGCAAGCTCCGAAAGAAGTTTTTTTCTTATCAAAGAACAAAAAGAAACTGACATGTGATGAAGTAGTGAAGAATCTCTTGACACTTTTGGCAGTGTCTTCCATAACAGATGCCACCCAAACTTTTAGCCCTTTCAGAGCAAGTCAGGAATCACTTGCAGGCAAAAGGATTCGTCACCGGTGGAAGGACAGTGACGGTACAGATCAGTGGTATTATGGCAACATCCTCAGTCTAGTTCCAGGAACTAATGACTGGTTCAACATTCAGTATGATGGAGAAGAGGTGATTTTATCACTAAATTTATTTGTAGATATTGAAAAAGGAGACTTGGACATAGTTGGCTAAATATAATGTAAGTTCATTGTGTCGTTAATTTTTACAGTGTCTTATAACTGATGTGATGGTTGAAGTTGTATACTCTTGAGAACTTAATTTACAAACAGGAAGTGGGTGGACTTTTAAATCTACTTTATTCAAACATGCAATCATTGCAGATAGTTAAGTGCATAATAGAATTCTATAGTACATAGTCCCATAACGGGTTTAATTTGTAAACAGGAAGTAAGCATATATTTTAATTTTCTTCACAAACTTAGACTATTAGGTAAGCAAAATGTGCATACAAATTTTGAAGCTCATACCTATCAGTGTTCCCAACTTAGAGGACTAGAAAGGCAGTTACACCCTTGGTGCCACCGTTTATACAGGAAACTTCAGTATGCAAGAATTGTGACCTCCTTGTATTAAAATATTTGTATCTCCACTTAGGAACAACGTATTGCACTCAAACTTTCACCTAACCTTACCTTGTTTGATGTAGAAATTTATAAAAATTGAATTGAAACGTCTTCATTAAAAAATTTTTTTGCTCCGATATCGCTACTTATATGTCTGTAGTTCAGTTGATTATACGGTCTTAAAGATATCGTATAAGCCTATGCCGTATAAGCACGCTTATCTATGTGATATACTTGCAACTTATTTGGTCTTATACTAATATATTTGTTGCAACACTATAAATACTAGTTAATGTACCGCTTCGAGTGCCATACGGGATTTATTGCACGAGGGGCGGGGTGAGAGGCAAATACAGCACGAGGCGAAGGGCATGGCAAGTGGAAAACACGGAAATCGGGAACGGAAACGGAAACGGTAACGGAAATTAGGAAAAAGGTCGTCAGATCTAAATATGGTCAGACTGCCAACTAGTTATCAGGTACTATACTAAGTAGATGGAAATTCGATGCAAGTGTGTTGGTGATGAGTGAGAATTAACCAACTAATGTTACCAAAGCCTTACAAGCCTGACAGTGGTATCTCATTGTGGATAGAGTGAAATCCATGGTCTCTGTTGATCTATGTCGCTTGATGCTCAATACAGTTGTAGTCAGGGCTATAGTGTCTTCCAGTCCGAGTGAGTCAAATTATCTAGTTACATCATCTCCCTTAGAAGCTGTCTCAGCTAGCATACCCTTGATACACAGTAGATCATGCTTATGGACTAGGAAGGGGGGGGGGCACAATTGAAGCCAGCCTCACCTCAGTAATTCTTTTACATGACATTGTATATATGTTGCAGTAAGTATTCAGTACTATGCATAAATCTTTGCCAAGTTACTAAGTGAGGTGCATAACCTGTGTGTGTCCACATAGTTGAAATAGCATCAACACTGTCACATCCACGTCCTGCAGTAACAATGTTGGACTCCCAACATACAACTGCTTTCGACACTAGGCTTGTCCCCAGACTCCTTCCATATACACTGAAAGGGTGGGGCGCTTAATAAAATGCACACACACACACACACACACACACACACACACACACACACACACACACATTTGTCCCCAGACCCTTCACACGTGTTGAGGTCATACACACATGCATGCACACACACACACATATACAAACACACTGCACACTACTCGGCACATTGTGTACACACCTTCTTGAGTAACACACCCTGGCATCATTCATAAGACCATGCAAAACTCTGTATCTTGATTAGAGGCCCCTTTCAATGTCATACTTTTGATGCTCTGGCAAGTTCAGGTCTGGCTGCACATACTTAGAAATAACCAAGTTAGTGTCATGGTGCTACATAAATCCGTAGACAAGCTATTCAATTAACATTGACTAAGGAGCAACAGCTCTCAGAATCTAGTCATGCCCTGTGACTCCGATCACCTAATCTTGAGCTGCTTTGTCAAAGATATACAACGCACAATTCAAACATGAGCTATGGCATATAGTGCTACCAAGGGAGCTTGGTGTCACATATATATATATATATATATATATATATATTATTATATGTGCGTTTGACGACCCTTTCCGAATTTCAGTTCCCGTTCCCGCTTTCCAATTTGCCCCGAGGCGAAGCCGAGTGCTGTATTTGCCCTCGAGCCACGCCCCGAGTGCAATAAATCCCGTATGGCACGAGAAAAAGCGGTACATTAACTGCTTTATTGTGTGAATCTAGTGTTTAAAACTAGCTAGGCCGTTTGCAAAGCTGTGAATCCGATGTCCAGTTGAACGAGCGATCGTGTTGTGCTACTCTCGCTACTCGAGTCAGTGTGGAGCTGAATCACTGACGTTCAAAACTAGCTAGGGCTGTGGATCCGATCATTTTCCAGTTCGACGAGCGAGCGATTCTATCGTGCCATGCTACCTTCGCTACTCAAGCCAGAGTGGAGAGATCGTTTGAATCACCGACGATCCTACGTTTGATGACCACCGATCTTGTGAAACGAGGCTACGTTCGAGCATGGTTCGAGCTACGACTCGATCGCGAGTTTCGAACCTGCTTGGACAAGATACCACTGCGACAGAGCGTCTTTTCGGATGATGATCGGTGAACTAAACGAGGGTCTACGGCTGCTTTTGCTGAGTATCCTGCCGGTACCACTGCAAAGGTGAACTAAGCCCAATTCGACTATAATTATTCTGAACGTCCCAGACATTGTGAACAAAAGAATCAGCAGCTGGAGCAGTAGGCCTACAAGCCTGGTTCCTCTACTCGGACTACTGTCCCTGAGGTTTAACCTGCCACACTGAGTACAGCTCCAACTGCTAATCCTTTGGCTCACATGACTGGCTGGAACATTCTCCAACTGTAACTGTATGCATGGAGTGACATACTAGGGGATTTTTTTGTGTGACAATCAACCTGTTTTTTGTGGATGCTTCCTGCAATTATGCACTTGTAGTTTGGTCAGACACAATGTAGACAACTCGATTAATTAACACAACAATTTTGTATTTGCCACTGGAAAATACTGAACTGCTGTTGGCAGCATGGAATTTATTGCACTACAAATGCCTTTGATCTTATATGGCTTCATACAATAATAAACCATTATAACATAACTTGATGAGGGTCTCAGTTAGCTATAATATAGTAATAATAGAGTAGATGCGCGTAATACCGGACATGCCTAGTATACGGACGTAATGCATAAATGAATGCGTGGGCGGACAATGCTGCAGACCACGGACTTGATATTCACCACGTGTTTAGTGCTATGGTAGTAGACTTTGTATCTCGAATTTTGTGACTTGAATCCTCCTTGTTTGCTGTCAACTCACCGTTCAAGATGTAGAGGTAAGTTGTTCTTTTGTGTTGAGATGTAGTTTTAAGAGGGTGCTAAGAAATTAGTTGTTTTTGCAAGCCCGGTTTGCCCGTTGTGGAACGCGCATCTGACCCAGGATTTAGGTAAGATTTCTTGGGTGTATGAAGGTTGTACACTGTGCTTTTGGTCAAATTTGGTCCACTCTTTATATGAATTTCCGAGCTACCTATAGAGCAGTTTACTTGAGTAGTTTCTGGACAATGTGTATTGTAGTACGTACCAACTTGTAATATGAAGGTGCGCATTGTTATTACATGAAAGTTGATAGTTTAGGGCTTGTTACTCCTCAGATGGTGTCAAAGTCTACCAAAAGGTGGGATGAAGACACTCTACTGACTGCTGTAGAAGAGATAAAGCAAGGGAAACTGTTGTATCGAAAGGCAGAACTAGAATACGGAATTCCGAAAAGCACTCTCTGTGATCATGTGACAGGAAAGGTTGAAATAGGTAGAAGGCAAGGGCCAAAACCTGTCCTTACGAGGGACGAAGAGGAAAGTTTAGTCCAGTGGGCTCTTGAAATGAATGAAATCGGGTATGGACAAATCAGACGACAAATATGTGATACCGTAAAGAAATCGTGGTAGAGGAAGAGGCAGAGGTGCAAGCAGTGATACACAAAGTGAAAGACCAAAGAGAGGAAGAGGAAGAGGAAGAGGAAGTGGAAGTGGCAGAGGAAGAAGAAGAGGAAATCAAAGTGGTGCAAGAGAAAAAGATTCCAGTAGTGATCAAGAGACTGGCAGTGAGAGCAATTCAGCATCAGTGCAATGCCCAGTGTGCAAGCTCTGGGAGTCTGACGACGAAGACAACACGAACTGGGTATTGTGCGACAACCCTGACTGTTCTACATGGTACCATGTTGATTGTATAGACATAGATAATGCAGAAGATGTGGAAAATGTTATGTGGTTATGTCCAGTATGTCGTTAATGCAGTTCTAAGCAACAGAAATTTGTTTCAATGTATTGTCCGGTAAAGGGCGTCAATGTCCGTATACTACTTACCTAAATTACCGCAACACAATTTCAATTTTTCACCAAACGTACAGCAATTGCGCTACAGTTGCGAGTGCAATACGTACGCTAGTAACTGGCCAGTCCAAGGCATAGCAGAGATCCAAGTAAGTGTAGCATACGTAAGCGAAATTCAGTTCTATATCCTTAAGTGTCCGAAATATGGTACATCTACTCTATATATTGTAGTCGGTTAACGTAATTGTAGCAGGCTAAATGTATAGCCTGTTTCATAGGTCTATATTAAACTACATTATTAAACTACATTAATTTTGATTACTGTAATGACAATAATATACTCCATATCGAAGCATATGACAAAATAATAATGACTCATGGATTGATTGTACTAGGTGAGATGCATGATTATATAAGAAAACACTTGGAAAGCAAAGAGCCTATCACGGTTTTCTCTGTATACAGTGATTTGAACTGCCATTGTACAGTATTACGGTAGTTGTTATGATATTATGGTCTGATCATTTTTGTTCAGTCAGTATAGCTAGCTATAACTACTGGCGGCTGAAAGATACTCAGTGAATAACTTATGCACTACACTGATCGCCAGTACAGTATTTTGAAACGGATTCACAGACTGGCATCCGATTGTCATACCCAATGAAGTCCAACAGACAGCGAGTCTTCGAACATCGGATTTATTTTTAGGTCGTCAGGGGTTGTTACTGTATATTGATACTGCAATTGTGACACATGCTCGATTGACGACCATTACGTGTATGCGGACTATTTGTAGTATACTTCCGGTTGGATCGCGTTCGCATTTGCGTTCCTACACAACACTTCAAGATTGAGAGATGGCGCCGCTGTGCACGTTCACATCTCAGACTCGCTTTCTATGACCTAGATTTGTTAAACACCGTTTAGGCGGTTTTTACGTGACTTAGAAGCCCTCAGGACTCCATAGAACCCTTGCTTCGCTTGAGATTCTACAGAGTCCTTCGGTCTTCTAAATCACGTAGAAACCTCCAAAAACAGTGTCTATTAGTCCACTTGAGAAAGTTTTCAAATATAAATAACTTTTGGAATTGTGTGTTTAGCCAACTGCTCATGGACACCTCACATAGATAAGATCATAGCCAGGACTAGGAAGATAATTGGGATGCTATACAATTATATCAGTGGTCTGATCCTGAAGCCCTAACTAAGCTCTATATGTCGATGATCAGACCCTCACTTAGAATATGCTGCTCCCATGTGGAGTCCTGAAGGATTTAAATAAACTAGAGAATGTACAAAAGTTCATCCTGCGAGTATGGACAAAGCAATGGAATCTGTCATACATTGACCTCATAGAGAAGTGTAACCTGACTAAGCTTAGGACATGGAGAAATCATGTAAGTCCTGCTCTCCTACACAAAATCACCAATGGAAACTGTAGCTTCCCATATACTTTCTTCAATAAACTATTACACACTCTCTCAGGCAGCTAATACATTTGTATTACTTCATGCACACACAAGAGTTAATTTGCTTCAGAACTCCTTTCCCCAAACAATCTCCTCCTAAAATTCCCTTTCTGCTCATATAACTACCACCTCATCTATCATTTCATTATTAGAGGAAATTTTTCAATGAGAAGAATTGCTAACTATAGAATTAATTAGTCTCATTGATTAGTTTAATATGGATAATGCAGTGCACAGATATTAATCAGTTTTGCAATTTAACTTTAAAAATTGCAAAACTGATATAATATGCACAACTTACACGTAAAGCTTAAAAGTGCTTTTACATCATCCAGAAATGCTCATGCAAGTTGTGCATGTTATAGACACTGGCACATAGGGAATCAATAAGGCTATACGCCCTTGATTGTGCTCATCTCTGTAATCATTACAAAAATGAACCTTCTTTCTTTTTTTGTGTAGACATCAGCTGCTGTAGTCTTCTTCTATGTTCACTTATTTCACTCTTATAGACCTGAACTTCTTCCTTAAGGGTACTAATTTCTTCTTCAGTCTCCTCCAATAGACTTTCTGGTGCATTGGCTTTTTCCAGCATTTCTTTCTTCTATTAAGAAGTCAACATTAGTAAGTATAATATGCTGCATAATATGTCAGTCCTTAACTGAGTGCCCTTTACGAACTATGCATGTGCTACTTATGCATGTTAATGCAATTTCTTAGTATGGTAGCAAATATACATGCAATATACATGCAGTTAAACAGGAGTGTGAATCGCTTGAAGGGCAGCGAAGGAGCATCCAATTTCCATCGGGTGGCCGATAGCATGTGATAGGCGAAGTACTTAAGACTGTTTTTCCTTATTTGGAACATGCAGGAGGTGCAATGCATAGTATATTACTTTGTACAAACCACACCAATAAACTTAGTCTGTGAAAGCTTGTAGTATGGTTGTAGTATAGCCTATCACCAGGCTATCTCCCTTGCACGAAATTTTCAATTCGTGAGAACAAAGGGGCCCAGGCACGGAGAGAGCCTGGTACATTTTGATCACGTGCTGGACGTGGTTGGACATGGTTAGCAATTAGTGGTCGATCTCATCTACACACCGCGACCACCATCACTGGCTATGACCTATCAGTGTTCCGATGGCCTGCAAGGAGCTGTGAACGATCAACGATCCACGTGTATAAACGACTGCTCTATTGACTATATTGCTTGAAGCTACCTTTTGCTGAACATAGAACTGGGTAGGACAAATGTCGATCTTTGGAACAATGATTCTTTGAGTGCCTGGAGCAATCTCGTCGATCAAAAGGTAGCCTAGGTAGTTGTATGTTTAGTGAGAAATAGGCTTAGGTGATCTAGGATGGCAGATAGATCATTGCCACACTTGGATCATCGATCATACAGTTCACAGCTTCTTTGGGCGATCGGCCATAGTCAAAGCGTTAGTGGCTGCAGTGTGGTGCGTGGGCAAAGTTGACCGCCAATTGTTAACCACATCCAACCATGTCCAGCACATGACCAAAATGTACCAGGCGCTCCTCCTTCTCTTTAATTTTCATGCGAGGGGAGAGCCTGGTGCGAGGCTAGTTGTAGTATGGTTGATAGTGTTGATCCTGTTGTTGTAGAGTGTGGTCAGTGCTAAGCCAATGGAAATACCCTATAGCTGGCCATTTCATATGAGGCTAATGGACTTTGCTTAACACATTAGATACAAAAATGCTCCTTCCCCACCCTTTGGGCGGCTTATACATTCTCAAGGTAAAGTATATTACTGTTATATGAAACCTTACAACATTGAATTACCGCAGTGCCAATGACCAATGAGTATATAGTATAGTAGTAAGGCTATACAAAGTTAATTATTAGCTTCTCATTCCCAACCACGTGCACTTTTGATATAAGCAAATACCTGGACAGGCACAGGATCGTCACTCAAATATGCTATTCAGACAAGGTAAAATGTTTGATTTATGCATAGTTTATGCCATTGATAGCTGTATCAGATATAAAATCAACCACCGGTACTTTGCAAAATTCTATAGGACTATTAACTTTGTGTGGCCTAATCACTGGCAGTTACATTCACCTAGAGTACATTAGCAGTAAGAGTATGCAACTTGCACTCTACTAGTACATGTATTCTAGTAGCCTTGTCCCCAGGCCACTCCCATTTATTAATTAACTTCAGCACGCAGCACTGAAAAACTGGGAGTGGCCTGGAGACGAGATTATGCATTCTGGCACATGAGGTCATTATGTGTTATTTAATTGCAGGTGTTAATTAGCTACTAACTACTTACAGGCCCAAGAGCATTATCATATACATGTAGCTGGAACTATTGGTGGGAATTAAATTTGATGGATCCCAAATCATCTTTGGAAAATATTGGCAGATAGCAGTTCGATTGCTACATGCATATATGATACGTGAGCAAGAGGTTTTGGTAAATTTTAATTTGGTGGTTGTGAAGGCAGACTGCCATGTAATTTCGGATTTCCCTGCCAAACTTTCTGGCTATGCAGTATGTGTATTTTACACTGCTACACCAGCAACCAATCAGTTACCGCACGGACTTCTCTTGTACCACATTACCCCACATACATAATCAAGGGGTAAAGTGACTGTTTTTGTCTGTCTGTTCATTTGTCTGCCATTGGTGGACACAAAAATCGTTAGATCTTGACATTTAGGCATCTGTGCTAATTCTCTCAGCCACTAGCTAAATGGTCGTAGGGTTAAAGTATGCATTGTAGGGTTACAGTACTTGTTCTGTGTGCCTGTGTGTCTTTCTGTTACCATGCTAGCAGCTACATACTTTAATTATATCTCTCAAGTGAGGTGTCATAGGGTTCTTTATGATGTTTTCTAGATTTTGGTCATGGGGCTTTCGCTGAAAATGCTTCGTTCAAAGGTCATGGCTTGATTTTCTGACCACCACTGCCTTCCTGGCTTCTTGATGAGCTCTCGATGGATAAAAGAGACAGTGAAGGCTTCTAGTCACCATGACGAGTGTGTAGGGATAGCAATTGCTCCTATATTGTGACTGACTTGTTACTGATAGCAGCAAATTAGTAGCCTAAGCTTCTTAGCTTGTGTAGCTAGCTAACTAGAACTGCTGATCTTGGTTTGGCCAGGGCAGAGCACGAATAAGAGGAGGGGTTATGAAACTAGTACACAGCTGCAACAACATATGGAAGACCAACTAACAGAGTCTGGCATATCTGGAGCATCTCTGGGGGAGAAAGAGCCAGAAGAACTGAATGAAGATGCACTTAAACACTGGTTGGTGTGTCTACTACTCCATCCCAATCGAGTCCTGAACCCAAAAAGCCTTCCTCTACTCAACATAAGGTTTCACAAAGGAAAAGGAAGCACTTCTAAAGAATCACAATCGAAAAAGAGCAAGGTACATGCATATTGTGTAATAATTATACTTAGTCTACTATGCACGTACACTGCAGCTATCTGTCAAAGTAAAGCAATCCTCATCTACTCAAAGAGATATTCCATCCAAACCCACGCTGAAGAAGCAAAAACCTCAATCGAGGAGCAATGTATATGAAATTGTTATGTATGTGAAATTGGAGGTGTTACTGAAATTTGTCCACTTCATGCAGTCGAAGACACTCTGGATCCCCAGTCTAAATCTTAGGCATACAGAGATGGATGCTCTGAAGAGAAAAGACAGCATGCTAAGTGACCAGCATGTGTATGCTGTGAACGAACTTTTAATCCATCAATATCCTCATCTACAAGGGCTTCATTCTACCTTGCTGAAACAGACATCATCAGGGATTTCCTCCCATTGAGATGAGTGGTGGATTTGTAGCAGATGGTAAACACATGAAGGATTTAAACACTGATATGTTTTTTATACAGCACTACAGATCATGCTTGTTCGAAAAAGACAGCACTGGATTTTATCAATGATGAAGTTAGGCTCTACGATAGTTGCTGCAATAATAGACTTTCGCCAAGTGTGGAGGCACAGATTGTGCAGCTGTACCAACAAGCCATGACGGACACAGGGCTGGTGGTGACAGTCACTCCATTTCAAGAACAGCATGAAACCAACAATTGTGAGTTGTTCAGCATTGTTGCAGCAGTTCATGTTGTAAATTAACGGTAAAGATGTTGGCTCCATCAGTTTTGATGAAAGTAATTAAGATGCAATCTCACCTCATCTAATGTTTCGAGAAAGGAAACTGTTACCTTTTCCAAAGTTAACTGGAGCAGGAGAGGAATTGGTGAAGCAAGTCAGTTTATCCCATGTAGTGATCCCTGTCAACTGTGAGTGCAGAATGCCAGATTAACAGGAAGAGATGGTAGGCTGTGATGGGTGTGACAGATGGTTTCACTTTTCATGCGCTGGGTTCAATGTGCCTCCACCTGGAGACTGATTCTATAAACATTGCATTCAGGATTGAACTATAGCTAAATAAATATCATCATACTCGTATGCATTTTAATAGTTGTCATGTCTTTTCAAAATGAAACAGTAAATCTAGTATCAAACAATTAACTTTGTTTTACCGCAGATTAAGGGGTCATTTAATCCCGGGGGAGTCATTTAGTCAGTCTAGGATGGCAACGTGCATGCGTGTGGCTACTATATTCGAGGGTGGCTATTGTTCAAGGTGCAGCTGCTATTTGAATAAATATGGTATGTGTTCTAATAATAGGTAGCTTGATGCACTACAGTTACAGTGAACTCATCATGAGCTCAAAATATTCTTATTGCAAGTGTGTACACTGTGCGATTCTATTACCTTGCAGTGCTTCCGGTGATGAGGTACTTCGAATGTTTTGGGAGGTGGAAGATCGTCCATTGTCAGAAATTAATCTCAGTCCTGAAGAGAGGTATACTGTTCAACATTTCAAAGCAAACCAGACTCGTACCAAAGATGGTAGATTAATGGTATCCTTACCAAAACAAGAAAATGCAACTCTTCGGTGAATCAAGGTCTCAGGCTGTCCAAAGATTCCTCTCCCTTGAATGTAACCTACATTCGAAGAACCGGTTTCAGAAATTTGGAGCGGTGACAAAAAAGAGTATCTGGAGCTTGGATACGCAGTAACAGTCCCACGAGAGAAACTTGACAAACCACCACATGAAGTATTTACCTACCAATGCATGCGGTACATAAAGAGTCTAGCACTACCACGAAAATTCGTGCCATCTTCGATGTCTCTACGAAGACTGCATCTGATGTTTCCCTCAATGATACATTGATGGTGGATCCCACAGTTCACCCTTCTCTGGTTGATGTCCTGATTCGATTCTGAATGCATCGAATTGCGCTTGCTGCTAACATCACAAAGATGTAGCTACAGAGCCATAAAACTCCCACTTTCCCAGGGTTTCATACAGAAGTTTTTGGTGGGGGGGGGGGGGCAGAAGTTTGTGGGGGCACTGCCATGGTGTGTGTGGGCGTGCGTGAGCACACAGCACACATGCATTAGTGTGCGTGCAAGCTGGGGGGGGGGGGTCTCGGGGCATGCCCCCCAGGAATTCTTCTTTTTGTTTTTAATCTTTTCTGATTGCTTCTCATGCAATCTGAGACCTTTCCAGCTATATTAGCAAGAGTGGATAAGAAAGTATCTAACTCCAGTATACCTGCCTGTAAAAACTCTTTTGAAGTACAAAGTGCACCTGCATATGTTTAGTACTACAACTTGACCAGGTATTATCACAACTGCTACACAAAAAGTATGTCTGGTGACCTTTGTACTCCAAAAAACCAGCTTTTAGGCAGTTATCTTTTCCTCCTTATTTACTCTTGCTATTAGTTTGATGGCACATAGATGACACTTACACAAACATGTACCTGATGTGTCAGCAACATGTAAGTATAATTGATGGCACTGAAACATGATCTAGCCATATCCTCCTGTAGCTACAAGGTGTGTAAATACTAGTGTTCTAGATCATTCTCAACACATGACATGCTATTATATAGAATGATCTAGACTCTTATCTAATGTGCCATATGAACAAACACACTATACAAATTTTCAAGTTTTCTGGGGGTGGGTGGGGGTAGGAATTGAGGCTAGGGGAGGAAATTCCAGGGCTCCCCCCCATATGAAATTTTGTCGCCGATCACGATTTCATGTGGAGAAGCAACTCAGGTGACACTCTCCAAGACTGCATGAATGACTAGGGTCACCTTTGGTGTGTCCTCCTGTTCATTTGTTGCAAACATGGCTATCAAACAGAATGCAGTATCCCTTAGCTGTCAAGGTCGTGGATGAAGCATTTTATGTAGATGACTGCGTGAACTCCATATTGAAGAGGGCATTGAGTTGCGTCATCAACTACAAGAGCTGTTTGCCGAAGCTGACTTTCTACTACAAAAGTGGAACTCAATTAATCCCAACATCCTATGAGAAGTGCCTTCTGAACTCAGGGATGATCGGACATCACTCACAATCTCAGTCAAGGATGAATTCTACACTAAGACGTTGGTAGTGAATGACATTCCATCTCAGACAACTTCAGACTCAGCGTAGCTAGCCACTCGTCTCACAACACTCTGACAAAATGAGCATAGTGTCAGACATTGCAAAAACCAATGATGTACTAGGATAGTTCGTCCCAGTTATAATCATGGCCAAAATTCTACTACAGTCTGGGAATCCAAGGTTGACTCTGTCGTTGAAGTACCTGAACCTACTGTTGAAGAATGGTCTCTCCGGCACTCGCAGTTGAAGCCTCTCTCTCAAGTGCACATTCCATGGTGTTACTTCCCCAAGGAAGCTAAAGTTACGTCAATCCAATTACATGGCTTTAGTGATGCCTCCAAAAGTGCGTATGCAGCAGTTGTCTATCTATGTATGATAGACAGCAAAGGAGAATTAAGTACATATTTGCATCCAAAACCAAAGTTGCTCCCATAAAACGTCTTACCATTTCAAGGTTGGAACTTTGTAGTGCTTACAGCCTTACTAAGTTGCAGGAACACAACAGACTAATCCTGAACATTCCCATCGAGAACATCTATGCTTAGGCTGATAGCACCATCATCATAAACTGGCTAGATGGTAACCCATGCTGTTTCAAAACTTACGTTGGCAATTGGATTTGTTCATATTTGATTGTATCCCTCCCAGTAGATGGAACATGTTCTTGGGAAACAAAACCCGGCGGGCTGTGCCTCAAGAGGCATGTTTCCCCATGAATTGATGAGTCAATTTCTGATGGAATGGTCCTGATTGGCTTAGATCCACACCATTGGACTGGCCAAGACAAATGCAACTACCCCTGATGGTTCTTAAAGCGAGCTGATGAAGACATGTCACCTCACAGCTGTTAAGACTAGTGATCCTTTGCTTCCTTTGGACAATTTCTCCTCCTACTCCAAGCTGACCCATGTCACAGCATGGGTATTGAGATTCATCAACACTTGCCTTACACCCAGAGGTAACTCACAAGTTCCCGTCATCTCTATCGGTCCAGGAGATCATCAACTGCCGAGAATTATTGGCTACACTACTCACAGATAAAATCTGATTGTTTTGGCAAAGAAATTGGAAGCCTCAAAGTGAAGGACACCATTCCATCTAATAGTTCTTTGATAAGCCTTCATTCCTTCCTGGATTTCAACGGGACGATATAATTTTTCCAGAAGAGAGCAAATGGCGAAATTACCATACTCAGCAATCATTCTGTCTGGCAAACATCTTATTCGATCAGAGCATCTCCGCTCTTGCATGCTGGGCCTACTCTCCTTAGTTCCTCTCTCAGTTGCAAGTATCACATAGTTGGCGGGCACAAGTCTATGCGTTGTAGTTGCATCAATCGCCTTTGTCAATCTGAGAAGCCAAAATCACAGCAGATGGGGCAACTTTCAATTGAGTCACTTCTGACATATGTTTGAAAATGTTGGTGTGGACTATGCGGGACCATATACATGTACACAAAGTATGGGTATGTGTGAAAGCCCACAATCGTAAAATCGTATGTCTGTGTTTGAAACTTAAACTGGCTTCAGATTTGACCTCAGATGCTTTTGTTTCTGCCTCAAGAAGATTCATAGCCAGGCATGGAAAGCCTAAGGTTATCTGGAGTGATCACAGTAGCTACCATGATGCAAAAAATGATCTCAAAGAGTTAGAGCAGTGTCTAAATGAACAGATAGTGCAGAACCACATCTCTGAGTTTTGTACAACTCAGCACATTGAGTGAAAATTCATACCAAAGAAAGCTTCTCATTTTGGAAGCATGAATATCATCTTAAGCATGTCACAGGTAATGTAAAACTCACATTCGAAGAGTACTCCACAGTCCTAGCCTAAGTGGAAGTATGCTTAAACATTCGACCACTTGTTCTTACCATGTGATGGTGAAGGAACAGACATGCTGACACCTGGTCACTTTCTCATAAGACAACTGATCGAATCACTACCTGGTCCATCATTTTCTTATCATCCCATATCCCTCTTACGTCGATGGCACTTGTGCCAGAATATAGTTGATCAGTTCTGGCAATGATGGAGACAAGAATATCTTACTAGTCTTCGAATGTATGCCAAGTGGCACAAGCCTACACGAAACATCTCTGTAGGAGATATCGTGGTTCTACACTACGGTAACTTAGTTCTTACCAAGTGGTCTCTTGGCAAGGTACTCAAAACTTTCAGTGGTAGTGATGGTTTAGTACGTGTTAAGATAAAAATCCAATCTGGAACATTTACAAGACCTGTTAATAAAAATAATTACACTGCTCCTACCCCTTGAAAACTAACAAAATTGATCTAAAATTTGTTACAATTATGTTATAGCAACTTGATGATTTTATTTCGAAGTTCCTTTGTTACTTGTGCATCATTTTAGTCTGAATTGTATAAGACCTGAGGGTCTTAGACCGGTGGTATATGTTAGTCACGATTATTGTATCATTACATCATTCACATTACACAGTGTAAAAAATTTTCCTTGTGCATAATTAGATTGAACATGTGTGAGAATTTGCTGTTGTGAGTAGTTGCATCTGTAACAATCCAAGTGTGGGCTCAACAGTCCATGTCATTACCTGGAGGGCATAAAAGATGCACTCTGCTACAAGTTCATAAGGCTCAGGATTGGTCAGAAGTGTAGGACCATGTGTACAAACATGATAGTCATAGGAGATGCATTGCTGTTATCCAAAACAGGAGGCATGAGCATGTCGCATTCAGCCTAGCAAGCCACCGTGTCTCGAGCGAAGCAAGAGGTGAGATTATGAGTTCTTTGCTATTCACACTTTGACCTTCCCACTGACTCACATACTCATCAGAATTGATCATGGCCATGGTACATTATTCGTTTGTGACATACTTGTAGTACAAGTAAATCCCATTTTAAACCTCAGGCACAATTGAAAACTGCGTCAAGGAAATTTTCTGACAGACAGCTAATGGATCATACAGATTGTCTAAATTTGATAGAAACAACTACAGTAATGATTGAATGTAGCTTCATTGATACGAAGTGAAAAGCGTTAGTCTAAATATTCTGGTAATGGCATGAGATCAGTTCATACATAGGGAGCTAACTACAAGTTGCAGGACTCATAATGCTGAGAACAATGCGACATGCCAAACATAATAGTTACTGATTACAACTCAAGAATCTAATCAGTTTAATTCACACAAGTACAATGATATACGTGTATTCCACCTCATATATATACGTTACTCACTAATTGCCAGGATCTTTGGCCAGCCAGAATTCCTTCTTTTTTCTACAATGAGATATACAAAGACATTATTTAAACTATCCTTACCAGGGCTATATGGAAGATTATGTAAGTGCTATCAAGAGTATCTCTTTATTATATACTCTTGGTGCTATTAATGATGAGGGCTCTGTGTAGTAACTGAATGAGGGCACTGTTGATACAGCTTCAGTAAACATATCTACTGAATGTTTATGAGATACTGTAACCTTTGGTTATTAAGTGTACCCCTGCTATTAAGTGCATAAGCGCATGCTATCTTCCTGCTCCTAACCCATACCTAATAGGCGTATGCGCTAAATAGTTGTGTTAGTTGATGAACCTTGATCTGTGTCATGCTAGACTCAAAGACCGAGTCTGCAATTATCCAACATTAGATAAAAATAGATATGCCAGAGATAAGAATAGCTATATTATGCTAAAGAGCATAACGGTTCTGTAGTCACTATTTAGCTATATCAATACATTGCCAGCAATGCGCAGACACGGAGAAATTTTCTCCGTAAAAGATCTCCGTAATCTATACTCGAGTTTAGTACAGCTGTCTATGGGAATGGCGATCAAGGCGATGATAGCTCGCTACTCGTGCATGAGCTTGAGTTTGTGCCACTGGATATGGCTAGTAAGTATCCTACAAATACCAATTCTTGTTCGCATCTATGTCTCAAGAGTCTTATTTTCTGTCCCCGCAGGTTACGTCCGCTGCCCTATCATCCCCTATGCTGACAATTGTCAAGACTGGCAATTTTGTACATTTTCAATTTTTGACCACAAATTTTTTTTGTATAGTAAATATTTTAATTTTGTGCCACCGGGTTCATGTATTTTTAATGATATGTGATGGCCTAAGGATCTTATTTTTTTGCTCAGTTGTTCAGGTCATGACGTAGTACCAAGCATGTGCACCATACAGTGAAGTATAGGCGACTTGACAAACGCATGACATTGTATGTGTGTGGATTATTTGAGCACACTCGAGCACCAACAAGTGGGGAGGATGCTCCTTGGCCGTTAGCAATCTAAGATCACCTACTGGTAAGTCCATACTGTTAATTGATAAGGCCACTCCAATATAATTCATTGTTTCTCATCAACCGCCCGCCTCCCAGGGGCAGGCCGCTCCCATCAAGTTATTATTCATACTTCCCGCCAAAAAATCTCATTATTTACCCACTCAGTCTATGGTTTGACTCTATGAACTCACATCCTGTCAGCTGACTGTGCATTTTAGCACGTTTTCTTACAGCAGACCTCGCAACAGGCAGCTAGATAGAGCTTCACGATGGTTTTTGTGAGTGCAACTGTCATCCAAGGGGGGTACTGGTGGAGCTCTTCTACCCTGGGAGATATTGCAGTGCCATTCAGATGCGCTGACCATCCGTGAATTTTATTCAACTGCTATATGGCCACGCCTAAATCTTTCAGATGATCAACATGAGACATGCAAGGTATGATGAGCAGTCTGTCCATATCATGGGTATTTAAGTTTAATAGTATATCTATGTGCAGATATCTGATATCTTTGTGGGTTCTTCACAAGAACGCACAATGGACCGTGTAAGTCCAGAAGGTGATAGTATTGCTAGAGGAGGTGGATCCACAACCCCCTGTTCAAACTCTACCAGCAAGGAACGCATTTCAAGTGATGGCACAAGCACAGAAAGACCGGGCAAAAAGGCACTATCCTCCACCAATACAATAGCGAAACAAGAAAGACCAGCTGTACAACGACATACTCTCTTACTGTGAAGAAAATCAAATAGGGTGGATAGGAGATGAAGTGGATTCCCCTGCCATCACGTGTTTGAGGTCAGTAACTGACATATTATGGTACATTGATGGGCATCATAACGTTTTTGCTAGGCGGGGTGTCCACATACCTGACCGTTTTTCTCGCTTTCAAGGGTACAATGTTCCAGAATTGACAAAACACCGTAGACGTTTGGCAACTAATGTCTTCTTCCGTGCTTGAATCCCTCAGTACAAAGCTTTTTAGGGTACTTCAGTCGAGCTTCACACAGAGACCACAGTGGTCGGAATTGAAAGGTGATCTTGAAGAGTTAGCCCATACCTTGAGTAAATACTGTGAGATGCTTCAGGATAAAAACAAGACTATATAGTTGGTACACACATCCACTGTACCTTGGAGGTCACTTAGTGATGGCCTTGACTTATTCTATTTACTCCCCATAAGCGAAGTCAGTGACAAACTTAATTCTCTGAACACAAAATTAGCTGAGGTTGGTCCATACGAATATGTCGATGTTGGTGAGTATTGTCCATCTGATCCCAAGGAAAAATACCTTTATATAAAAGGCGTAAAAGGTGGATTGACTGTCCCTGCACTTCTTCTTGTATACTCTGCGGGTAATAATGTAGGAAACTTCCATTATTTGTGGCATGTACCAAGCAGTTCCTTTAATGATGCCTTCAAAAGTAGCTAGGTTGTAATTGAAGAAATAAAAAAGAAGCTACATCTCTTCCATACTAGGCAAATGAGAAAAGAGTTCATAAATAAGTTTGGCAAGATTTCAGATGCTGTAAAACCTGCAGTACTGCGCTATTTCTACCGTGATCTCACATGTGATTCTTCTAGTGGTGAAACATCAGATCAGAACGAAGTAGACCTTCGAATGAAGCAAGCAATAGAAATGGAAGACCCAGACATTGTCCCTGATCTCCGACATTTAAACACAGGTGCTAAAGCAAGGTACGATGCTTTCTGGGCCGAGTGTAGCAAATTCCTTGAGCAAAACATGGGTACAGCAGTAGATGACAGAAGACACACGCAGGTAACACACATTACAACTGCTATCTCAGTTAGAGACTTCTGTGATCAAGTGGCAGCGCGATGCCCAGAAGGTACTGCTGTTCCTTCTGTGGAGTGGCTTAGACTTCAGTTTTGGTCGAAGACCCCTTCAGCTAAATCTTCATTGCAACATACAGGTCGTTTCAAGGTCAGATTCAGAGTCCAGCAACGTCAATGGAGAAAAGAGCACCCTGACACCCACTACGCTGCTGGTGTATTCCGCTACCAAAAGGAGTATGCGATCATGATGAGAGACATTTGTCAATTTGTTTGTCTTGACGACAAACATAGGATAAAAGTAGGTGAGCCACGTGTACCAATAGCAGCAGCTGAGAGAGGTAGGAGGGTGCTAACATCAGTAGGGACAAGGTTTCTTGTCAGTGACCACGACTTCACAGTGTTCAGCATAATTCCATCAGTGAGCTTGCTGATTGATGTCCCTGAAGATATTTATGGCTCATGGTATGCTGGTCAGGTGTACATTGGTTTGAAAGATGGTGCCTTGGAACCATCCAGTCCTAGTCGACACATGGCAGAGTTGCTTCCCATAATACAGGAAAAGGCTATATCTAATCCTGTACTGTTCATTTATTCTGATGGTGGCCCAGACCACCGCCTAACTTACGTCAGTGTGCAACTTAGTCTGATTTCTCTATTTCTTCGGCTTGACCTTGACTACCTATGTGCAGCGCGCACTGCTCCTTATCACTCGTGGCGTAACCCAGTGGAGCGCATCATGTCCATTGTTAACTTGGGTTTACAGTGTGTTGGCTTGGCAAGAGAAGAAATGGACGTTGAGTTTGAAAGAGCAGTAAAGAAGGCTACTTGTACAAAAGACATCAGAAAGCTTGCTAGCAAAGAAAATAAATACAGAGATACAATGACAGACTCAATGTCCTGTGTAAAAGTCAAGCTGACGCAGGTAGTTCACCGATTGAAACTAAAGGACAAGAGCTTCCAGGTGTTTAATTCAGCTTCAGATCAGGAACTAGAAGATTTTGTGGGAGCACTGGTTCACTTTGACGAATCACTGACAATGTCAATCAAGAAAGCAGATGTTGGGAAGTATCCCACACCTAAAGCGTTTCTTGGAACACTGCTACAAAGAGAGACATTATTTCTTCGACATTGTCAAGTGTGGCTCTTCAGACTGTGAGATATGTAAACCACCCAGGCTTTCAACAGAAGAATTTCAAAAGTTAAAGCATCTTCCAGATCCGACACCTGGCACAGATGGTCACTTTCTCTCATTTGATTCCTTGCTTGGACGACCAACTACTGAAGAGCACAGGCCTTCTTTGAAGACAAAAAAGCCAAAGAAAACACTGCCTTTCTCTGCATCGGTTCAACATGTGAAAAATGTTGATATGATGTTGCAGTGTGAAGAATGTGGACTCTGGAGATTGCTATACAGCAAAAAGAAACTCAAGGCTGATGACAGACGATGTTTAGAACAAGAGCTAGATGGACTCATGTTCACATGTGGATCATCCCTGGAAGAACTAGAGCTTCCTGCACCCCTGAACGAAGTTTATGTCAGGAATGTGAACTGTGCTGATCCCATCGAAAAACTCTATTACTCGGCTGGATATGACCCTATCTGTATTTACTGTGCTGCAGCTGTTACTGCAGACAGTCCTGAATACTATCCACAATGCTGTGACTGTAAACAACCCATGATCAAGAAGAAGTAATACATTGAATTTATGTACACTGTATGTCAGTGTCTATCTCTCTTTGTTTCTGTCTCTCTTTGTCTTCGTTGTTTTCTGCCATATTCCCTTAATAACTCTGTTATTCTTAATTTTTGCTTTCGGTACACTTCTTTTTTTTTTGTATACTGGTGTGTGCACATTATTTTTTATTTGTGCCTACTGATGTGTGCATGCAGTTTAAGTTTTTGTGGTTTTGTACATGTATATGTAGTGTGAAAGGTCATGTGCAGTTGTAATTGTGGTGTTGTGCAAACAGGATACTGTGGTTTTGCCAAACAGGATGTAATGGTCAAATTTGTTGCATGGTATGCAGCTATATAATAATGAATAATGAATAATGACCGCCCGCCCGCATCCTCTTGAAGTCCACCAGTGTGATGAGAAACAATGAATTATATTGGAGTGGCCTAAATAAGCCAGCTATTAATATAGTACTTGGGCTGGTGTGTGTATTCGAACAAACTTGGTACATATATACAAATTATCGTATGCATGATGTACAGGCATTAACTACAGATACGAGATGTGCCAGTGTCCAATTGCAAGGATTTGATGGATTATGAGGGTGTGTATCTATCAAGCGAAGTGACTTACAAATTTGAGGTAAGTATAATGTTTAGATCATTGGATGGCATAGATGTTTGGGTGAGGATATGGGGTCACTGTTAAATGCCAGCATAATCTGTGACAGAGGTTAGCTATAAGTCCAGAGCTGCGTGTTGACTGCGGCACAGAGGACTGCTAAAGCTTTGGGAGGGGGGAGGGGGAGCTTTCCATGTGTGACGGATTGTGGCTAAGGTTAGCTATGAGTCCAGAGTTGCGTGTTGACTGAACCACAGTATATCCGTCACACCAGGTGTGGGTAATCCTTCACTAGCCTCATTCAAGGATTGTGATCTTTCGAGGCATTAACAATTTTTGTTTCTTTGTGAGACCACACACACTATGAAGATTTTAGTAACGTGGTCTGGAACCTCTAAGGTACGTGTATATTATGTAGCAAGCAACCAAAATGATTCACACTTCCGGGAGGGGTTGGAGTATTCCCAGCATAATTTGTGACAGAGGTTAGCTATAAGTCCAGAGCTGTGTGTTGACTGCGTCACAGAGGACTGCTAAAGCTTTGGGAGGGGGGAACTTTCCGTGTGTGATAGAGGTTAGCTATGAGTCCAGAGTTGCGTGTTGACTGATATCCGTCACACCAGGTGTGGATAATCCTTTACTAGCTACCAATTAGATGCCAGTGTGCGCCTACATAAATGTCGTGCTGTCTTGACGTACAGTTACTATTCTTTCTTTTCTCATGCAGGTGATATTCTCTCTGTTATAATAAACTATTATTCAACATTGTGATATAATTAGCTGCATGTGCATGCATGATGGTTAGATGTAGGCTCAAGCTTGTGCCCAGATGCTCAAGGTTCTAAGTCATTCTGGCTGTCCTCCATTCAGTGACATCTCTGAAAAGCAGCATCATTCTGTGGTACCTGAATGAATGTAGGGACCGGTGGTGTGACCTGGCAGAGCTCACAAGTGTCCAGAGCCATCAGTACAACGATCAACCAATGGTAGCTACATAGCTACTATGGTGAAGCCCTAGTGCTGACGTCGTGCGTTTCCTGGAATGTAATTATTACGTACATTGCCACAAATATTTGCAACATACGTGCAAAATATTGCATGTCCGTTCTGCAGTGCGCATTGCTGGCAATGGTTCTAGGGCTTGAGTGCAATTGCAATCACTTGTGGCTATTCAAATATTTGTGGGTGTGGTTATATCTACAGGTGCATAACATTATCAATTATTTGCGTATTATCTTATCCCCTACTAACCAGATTCTATGGTATGCTGATTCTCATACCGATGATATATGCAATACAGTGAAACCTCTAATAACGAACTCTTCGAGAGGCGGACAACCTCTGTACAGCGGACAAATTCCATGCCCCCGATTGCTCTTCCCATAGAAATTGTATATTTAGAACCTCCGAGAAGCGGACACCTCTCTACTCCGGACAACGGACAGCCAGCTCGCCCCCAAAGGACAGCAATCTGTACAAAATAACCTCTAAAAGCGGACAGAGGCCAAAACCGCGAGCACAAATCATAAGAATAACATCAAACTTTTGACATTGTTACTCAGATAGTCCGTCCACTCCTTTGTTTTTGTCGATTTTTGCCCATGCAGAGCATGTTTGATTGAGACTTGCTGATTCAGCTTCTTGTAGGCCACACCCCTCTACATTAAAACCTATTAACGAGCTCAAGATTGGGGGTGTGGCCAGCTAGTCAACCTCCGAGATAAGGACGATCTCTCTACAACGGACAAGGGTCCTGCCCCCAATGTGTCCGCTGTTCAGAGGTTTCACTGTAAATAATTTAACCCTTGCACATACACAAATGGAACATGCATGCATCACATGGCATAGTAAAGTGTTTTCCACATCATACCTGGAACAGGGCAGCTGCCCTGTTGCGAAAACCATAGTGTTTATATATGTACCACCCTACTACATGTACTGGAAGCACTTAATGGTTTCTACACCTGCTGTGGCACCAATACACTTATCACTCTGTAGTACATCCTCAAGAAACCACTGACTAGACCACCACAAATGAATACTATTCTAGGTTTTGCTCTAGTGCAGTGAGTGCACTATTTTAGTGTGGTGTAGTTTCCTGCCCTGTTTTTCTCTGCAGGAAACACTGAATTACCCACTTGAGGACATAATATCTGTCACTAGCTCCAATATTATGAAATTCTGTCTCACCAGTTTTGATGATGTCAGTTGTACCTTTGTCTTGGCGATCTCCAGGTCATGGGAGATCTTCTTGGCATCTGTTTCATCTTCATCTTCTCTTTTCTTTTCCTCAAGCTCCTTCACTTCCTGCAATGGGACTGCTATGAACCACACACACTCACGATTAACTATAAACGCTTCTAAATACATGCACCAAGCCAATGCGCTCCTGACCTGAGATCAAGGAGTGGCAACTTTTTAACTACAAGCAGGGGCGCTTGTTTCTCTCACACGCGCCGATTCGTATTTTCCATCACGCAACTATATCTGCAGTGAAGTGCTGTGATCATGCCAGCAAGAAGACGTTGATCATAGTAAATAGTTGTGAAAGAGCAGATCTTGCTGGCTAGAAGAGGTTAATCATAGTATGGCATATAAAGGAGAGAAGATAAAGGGCACTGATTATGTAAACAAATGTTGCAATTTAGGATTGTAGTGTGAGCGCATGCGCATTTATTACATCCTGTATGGGTACATGGCCTAACTAACCAACAGGCCAAGAAACTCGTTAGTTGCTTGCTGTCCCTCTTGTGAAGGCAAGAAGCAAAATACAGAATTTACTATCTCCGTGTCACAATGACTCGGGTAGTATCTTCTCATGAACCTAGGTGTTTAGCTAACTGCAAGATGTGTCCATGTTGCCTGGTTTTTGCATGATCTGTTCAAGAAGCTAGTCTGTAGTTAGTGCATTGACTAGTGCTCACAGACATTGCCTATTTTCAGCTTCTTTCGCTCAGCAGCCAGGGATACAGCACCTTATGTGTTGAGGTCAAATCGTTTCTGCTGACCTCCCATTACGGAGGGACAGACAGACGGACAACTATCATAGAGTCGGTACTCTCTACAAGTAGGGATGGCCCGGACACTCCCATACATGCTATACAATACAATAGGCCTAAAAACTCAGGTTTTATGCTTTCTAACCAACATTGTCTTAATCTTGGCTACCTACTGAAGCCAAGAATGAGTCAAGGTCAAGAAACTACACATGTATTATACAAGTCTCAACCAGGTAGTGTCAAAACAGGCTATTTGCCATCTCTACAAGTTTGGCACGAAAGAGAGCCTGGGTTCGAGGCTATCTCAACACTAGCTCAGCCTCTCACCATGTTTAGCGCATAACTTTTAAGTGCAGGTCGCGGTGCGCGCTCGTAACCACACCCACAACACTTCTCGATCTCGCATATACTTCCCGAGCTGTTCTGAGAGAGAAACTGGCTACTTTTGAGGTACATCTATATCCATTTGCAAAGGTTTTACTGCTGTAAACCTACATCACCAACGATGCGACGGATGGCCAAGCCCTTTCAAGTTTGCTGCATAGCTTTGCATACGCGTATTCTTGACACGTTCATAGTTACTAGTGCTGGATTTGACAAAATATTAAAAAAAAAAGTGACAGCAACATGTACAAAAACCTGGTGTAAGTAGGGATGGAAGTGCCAAAAAGTTTGCATCCATACATCGATTTCAAGCAACAACGTTTCTATGAAAATGTAGGTTCGATGTTGTACATTATCATGCCTTGTCCTAGTAGCTACTCATGGTCCTTACTTGCAAACTTTTTGGCACTTCCATCCCTACTTACATCTACAATTTTATGAATTGCTTTAAAATAAATGATGTATGGTCCCAGCAAATGCAGTGTCTAGAGAGCTGGCAGGCAAACGGGCAAGTGATGGGGTTGGGTTGGGTGTAAGGCTGACTATAGGGTTAAGAGGGGCTGTAATTTCTTACCGTTGGGTTTAGAGCTCCATCTACTGTGCCATTCTCAAGATACAGGCTATTTCACTAAAGCGCATGTGTGAACGGTCCCCATACAAACACATGGGCTGCCGGCTCTCCAAGGCTTATTTTTGAGTGCCTGTGCTGGCTCTGTAACCATGGCCCCCAGCAAAACTACGGTACCCTTGAAATATAATAACAAAACCTCTTTTAAACTGGGGTACTTCATTTAAGTTCATTCATAGCCAAAGGTGCTGGTGATCGAGTTTCCATACTCTACTTCCATGAGTGCTTTTCACATGCACAACTCTCAGTGTAGTCCAAACATTAGCTCACAGCCAACTTGCATACCATGTTCAATGCCATAAGTTGAAACTGCAACAATGATGAAACATCTTGTAATTCTGCATCATGAAATATCTACTAGTAGAATAATTATGGGTAGAACTTTCAAAGAGTAGTTTATTCGCTGTTTTACGAAATGATGAATAGCAGCGAAACTTAACCCTTGAACCATACATGTAGGTGACAAATGTCCACCATTAAATCAAGGAATGCATGCAAGCTATAGCCATACTGGTAGTACTGTTTTCGCCACCTATATGGAATCTATTAGCCAATAAGTGATACTGAACCTTCTCTCAAGGCTTTGTGCTGCTCAGTATACTCTTGACAACAATATTATTGACTAGCTACATGTACAATAAAAATCATCAACTTACCACATGATTAGACACTTCCGTCTGCAAAAAGAAATTAAGCAACAGTCACAGGCACATACATAGTGTACACTGTGAAGAAAATTTAACAACAGTTATATTAATCATTGATTTGTCCATAATTATGCTCTTTGACGAAAGGTTCAATCAAGGGCTTATAGACCCCTAAAGGAGAAGAGGGCATGTAATTAACCTGGCAAAATTCAAATCTAGGCTAAAAATAGTAAAAACCTCAGTGTGCTTAATACTGTTCAGACAGGTGCATACTGTTACTATAAATAGTTACAAGAGTACATAAGGAGGAGGAAAGGAGAGTATCTAGCTGTGTAAAAGCTGTTTTTGAAGTATAACGGTCACCAGACATACTTTTGCGTAGTACATGTAGTTGTGATAACACCTTGTCAAGTTGCAGTATTAAACATATGCAGGTGTACTTAGTCAGGGGCGGATCCAGGGGTGGGGAATACAGGGCACATTCCCCCCCCCTCCAAGCCCAGCAGTTACCTTCCTGCACTAGTTACCTACCTTTTGTCCAGAAAATGCAATAAATGCATAAAACATCAGATGATCTAGCAACTATTTCAATGACTTCTGATGAAATAACCATGATTTTTTGCCTTGGTATCGTTGTTAGCCATCGTGAAATGCCAAAAGTGGGCGTGGTCAACAGGTTGCGCATGCGCATTGTGCAAAATCTTGTAGAATTCCCTCCCCCCTTAATAGCCCTGCATCCGCCCCTGTTAGTCTTCAAAAAGAGGCAGGTATACTGGAGTTAGATACCCTCTTCCCCTTCTTATCCACTCTTGGTAGTTACAAACCACTGTCTGGTTTGGTACACAGGACAGTATTGCAGTTGCATGCTCTTTTCCTCTTTGGGGTCTAAAAGCCCTTGGTTTAATCCATTTAGTGCACATGTCCATACTATGAGATCTTGTCTAGGAAACCTTCAATAAGCTACCTTAAGGTGACGATTTTTTAGTGGGTACTAACATTTGATATTTCTGCAGATTGGCCCAAAAACACAAAATGTTATACTCGCAAACATTAATTCTTCGTATTATTGAACATTAGAATTCATTGATCCTTTACCTTATCTGCGTACAAATCGCAAATAATATTATAGTACACACAGTCACTGTGTGCTTTGAACCCAAATCAAAGAAAAATGTACCGCAAAATTAATAATTCTTGCCCTAAGGTGTGTTCTGATTTTAAACTAATAACATCATGTGTTCTTTTAAGATGGGTGAAAGTAGTTATAACACACATGAAAATAGGTGGGCCGGAGTGCATGCAGCACACGTTCACATAAATACTTTGCAGTAGTATCAAATCTTAAACCACCATAGGTGTACCTCGAGCTAAACTCACCTCTTTGAAGGAGAAGGTATAGACTGTCAGAGAGCTACTCAGGCTGCTACTGTACAAATATGGCACAATAGGCATAGCAACCAGAACTATAAGACTCAGGATAGTTCTAATAATGTCCTAGTCTTCAAAATGATAGAGACATTATCAACAGCCGGCAATTATGCAACCCCACATTCAAGCTCACCAATGCACAACTACAACCACAATTGTGATATCAAATACTGAATCCCTGTGCCAGGCCATCTCTCCTAGTGTTTCAATGTTGCATGCAGGAAAATGGGAGGAGGGCCTGGTACGTGACGTCACACATGTGATGCTCAGGTAGATTCAATATTCAAGGTAGAATCGATTTAGTCTAGCGCCGTAATGTGTCCATATGCAAGGCAAGACCTAAATTGTTTTATTGTGATCCACTGGTCATGGCAGAGCAGCTATACGTGACGTTTTGAACACTGACTTCATCTATGTGACAACCTAGGTATATAGCGGTTCATATATGATACTATTTCTAGTCATGTCAAGTACCACTAGTGTGTTTCTTGTCAATGAGTCGCAGATCATCATGGCAGGCAAATCACGCCTTATCTCCCTAACAAAACATTTTCAGCCAAGTCCACACAATAAAAATCTTTAAAAATCTACAAGGAACCCTATGATGCCTCACTTTGGATATATAAACAAGGTAGCAGCTAGCGCGGTAACAGACAGATACACACACACACACACACAGAATGACTACTGTAACCCTACGGTGCATGCACCGAGGATTACTGACATACATTGTATATAATATTATTGTGTGATGTCATGTACCAGGCCCTCCTATTTTTCAGCGTGCAAAATTGAAAAGCTGGGAATGGGCTGGGGGATAACACTATACAGAATATAATTATATATATATATATATATGTATATATATATATATATATGTATTATGTTGGCCTTTTGTCACAAAATATAATGTGGAACCATAATAATATGTTCTAATATAGGCACCGCTAAAAAATAATTACAGTTCGCAGAGGCACCTCCAATTGGAACTGAAAAGTTCGTGAGCAGATCAAAGGGCACCTAAATTAGGGCTGCGCCTAAGAGCTGCAATTAGAACCGTTCTTGAAGTTTTACCATAGCACAAGCACAAAACCAGCACTATTTAGTGGCAATAACTGTGTCAGTGGCAAACACAGCATAAATACGGTTCTAGTTTCGCACTTCATGGTTCTTTTTAGAAGTTTCACTCAGGCTTCGAGTTGCCGCCAGTGTTCACAAGTAGCCATCCGATCGGTTGTTTCTAACTCCAGCAAGACAGTCAAACAGTAGGTAAGTGTCCGTATAAATCAAAAAAAGACAGCTCAGTTCGTCATCTAAACAGCTAGCATAGCAGCTAGCTAGCTTGACTCGATCGACAGTATCACACCGCCTAAAAGTAAAGGCATTTTAATTAGAACCGAAAAAATTGCACAGACCTCAAAGGGTGCCTAATTTAGGGTGGCACCTATATCAGAACAAATATGGTACTATATAAAGCACTGCATGCATAATGTATCATATACATGTATTACCGAATGCTGCTTGAACTCTATATCATTCTCCTTCACTTCCTGTAAAAGAAACTGGAAAGATAGCACTCATAATTATTATGTTATCGACAAGAATGGCCATGAGCTAACATAAACTGTGAAAGGTAACCGTTAAGTACTTATTTTCAACAATTCATACATTACAATGGGCTATTCCAGTTAATAGGGATACACCCCTATGGAAGACAAAATTAATTGGTACATAGGGTTTTTTGACAAATGTTTAATTTAAGTCATGAGGGGAGGATAGTTACGGTTTAATTGCTTTCTGAGGGTCCTCAATTCGATAACAATCCATTTCCAGGGGGTGGAGTAGTAATAGGTAATTGCTTCTGGGGGGTCTTTATACAGTGACAATTGATATCTTTTGGGAGGCCTGAGGGTGGTGTTGACAAAACTGATAAGCTCTGGAGCTGCCACCCCTACTTGAAGTTTTTTACTTGTAGATAATATAGCTTGTAAAATTAGCTACATAGATGATTGTCATCAATATTTTCATTGATAAATGGAAGATCTAGCCTTGCCAGTGCATAATAATGATAAAATATTGATCACTCCAGTTATGATTATTGCTTGATTATTGCTAGCACAATGTTACGTGTTCAGTAGTTAGTCACTTAAGTCCTGGTAGCATCAAAGGTATTTCTGGGGACTCCGGTGGGTTACTTTCTTCTGAATCACTCACATACTCACATTCATGCTTGGATTCTTCTTTTATTACTTCTACCAATGATTCCAATTCATAATCATTCAGTTGTACGGGAGAGCCAGTTGTCATTAGTTCATCCATTTCCTCTGCTTCCAAAATTTTATTTCTCCCTTTCATTGCTTTCAAAAGAGCAGCCTGTGCTTTTTTCAGCTCTGAAAATTCCTTTTCAAGCTCTTTCTCCAGTATCAACTTCTCTTCTACTGATGCTGCAATCTCAATCTGAGTGTACGAGAGATCTACAGATGTGCATGCCTGCAGCATCCTTTCAACATTTTTAGTTACTGTGGAGAGCTCATGAGAATGAACTACCTCATCACTGTACAGCAGTTTTGTTTGTTCTATCATTTTTTCAGCTTGCAATTGCAGGATACTGGATTTATGGACAATCCAAGAGCAATCGATTGCTCCCCTTATTGCGGCCTTGTTTCTAAGCTTTACTCTGACACTTGGGTCTGCACACAGCTCCTCAGCTTTATGATTCCAAAAGATACGATAGTCTCTTTGAAGACCAGAGGAGCTTTCTATCTCTTTCTTACTATAATACTGTATCCCCAAAGCTTTAGGAGATTCTGCTATGGTGGTTGCGTGTTTCTGTGAAGAAGCAGGCTTCTCAGATGCCTGCTTTTGTGAAAGTGAAGGCTTCTCAGATGTCTGGAAGTATTTAAAAACTGTTGTCTGGATTGTATGTGGCTGCTTTGCAACACCTTTCTCAGCCTCTGTAGATTTTCTCTTGGACATTTTGCTGCTTCCTGACATGTGCTCAGACTGTGACTGTGACTCTCATGTGACTACTGTGCTAAGTAGTGCCAAAGGTGCTAATTATTACCTGAACCCATGTGACAATACACATGACAGCTGCCATGCACCATGTGCTTTTTTGTGAGCTAGTCATGGAAGTAACTGGAGGTGAGTTTTTCATCCAAAATCTTTGTCAAGGCCAGAAAATTTAGTAATTTTTTTGCCAAGCATAGATACTGAGAGGAGAAAATTTTTCAAATCTTTACTTCACACTCTTGCTAAGGCTGCAGCCAAGGGGTATGAAACCTTGCTACAAACATGTAAAGAACAACAGCCATGTATTAACCAAAAGTTCCCAGAAATCCCTCACTTGGATGGAACACGTGTTCTACACCAGATGCCAAATCATTCTCTATCTGCATCCTTACTACCAAAAGAATGGAAACATCTCACACCATTATACTGTTATGGAGATGGAAACTGCTTGTACAGGTAAAAATTACATACTTTCTAGCTTTAAACACAACAGAGAAGGTTGGTTTTGTCAAGTGTATTGTTTAAGTTAACATGAGCCAACAGTATCTTGCGTAATATATGCTCTGTCCTCAAGTATGTTACAATTATGTGCACCTAAACCACATAATTTATACTTCTGAAATCTGTCCCAGCATTACTTGCTTGTACAAAATTAATTATGTCAAGTAGTTTATACACTGGCTGGTGTCAGTACACCAATGATGGTTAACACCAATACAGAGTACAAAGCCACAGATTACACATACACTGCTGCATGTGGTTTACACAATACACAGGGCAGTATCTGTACTATGCTGTGGAGAGGATACACTACATACTGAGCTACGTGTAAGAACACTGTGTGAACTACAGTAGCAGCCAAATAAAAGTTTACGTAGCGTAAGCGTACTACGTACGTAGATAGGAAGCCTACGCAGCGTACTAACACTGTAGCATAAACGTAGCAGCTGTGCGCATGCTTCCTGATTAACACTGTCTATGTGTGACATTGTGGGCGGACCAGCCCACGTACTAGTGTAAACCACTTGCCACGTTATGCAATAATGTAGAGTAACTACGCAGCCACGGTGCAATTAGCAGCTTGTAGCGGGCGTACTTGTGGCGTACTTATTGCGTACTTTTTGACCCAACCCTGCGTAGTACTTACGTACTATGGTTACGCTACGTAAACTTTTTTTTGGCCACTACTGTAGTATTAAATGAAGAGTTCTACCTTCAACCATCCATAGTATCTATCTTAGATCCACATGGGAAAGAAGTCAGTAAAAGAGCATTAATTGCTACATCAGCCCAATATGATCAGGCCTTGGCTTCCACTTGTGGTGTTGACAGAGAGCTATCGAGAACAATCTTGAGATTGGATTGTATAGAAACGTCAAAAGATGGGGAGTATTCAAACATGTGGCATGTGTACGGTTTGGCCTCTGTTTTCAATAGAACAATAACATCCATATACCCAGAGAGGAATGTCAGGATTAGATCACTTAAAAAGACAATTCACCCTAGGGCTCATAGAAGCGATCAATCAGGAGTACCACTGATAATTTTGTGGACGAGAACAACTGAACAAGATCATGGTACATGGTCTCCAAATCATTTTGTTCCTTGCTATGTGCGTGACATGGGACCAAGCAAAGTAACCACTCCAGCATGCACTACCAGTAGTGCCTCCACAGTATGCCAAATTAGATCAAGGCAAGGTCACTCTTCTCACCGGTTTTACTATAGCATTAATGTACATGTAGGAAGCAACACCTTCCTTGGGAGTACCAAGAGTGTCTCATCAACTGCCCATCAAGTATCAAGACAGAGTGGTGCATCACCCACACCAGCTGAGATGCATGACCTTTGCCATGATAATGAGATAACACAGCCGGGACAGAAGGCAATGCCTATCAAGCAGCAGAAGCTTACTCCTACCATTCATACGGGCTCAGTATTTCATTTTCTATCCGGTAAGCATCAGACAAAGGGTTTAAGCACAAGTTCACACAGCAATGAATGTATTACCAAGTACTTTCCTCTTATGGTTGCACCTGATCTAAATTCAAAGTCTCTTCAACAGTGCACTCCAGTGTCAAATGATCCGTCTTATGCCACTCCTAGCATCATTGAGACAACAGAGAGAGTTTCAAGCATCTCTACTACGGCTAACACTGTCTTTGACTGTGCACAACACCACACTCATTCAGCGTCAGCTGTCTGCAGTTCAACCTTATCTTCCACATCTAGTTTAACTACTACTTCTGTGTCATGTGGTGATGTTGGTTTAAACTCATCCACATCACAACCCACAAGGCGAGCAAGTACTATCTATAGGCTCAGTTCAGTACAATGTCATGGCAAAACTCAAATGGCATATCCTCAACCCAGATCTGTAAGCAGAATACTGGAAGCCACATCTGCATTTCATATACATCATCATGAGAAAAAATCCCAAGACATGCCTATTACTAAGTGGTTTCCTACATCTTCCAGTAATAAGTCAGTTTATGATTTTGAAGGTCAACATATGCAGGACTTCTCAAAACATGATGTAAGTCGCACATACAGCCTTACACACACGCAATGCATTGACGAAAACGATCATGCTAAGCCATGTCTGAATATTGACTGCCAAGACTATGATCTTACAGGTAGCGCCTCAAGCCTCAGTGATTCAGAAGAGGATTATTTGATGTCATATTCCTTTGACGATGAACTGCAGTATAATGACATGGATGTAGAATCAATGCCTGAAAGCACAGATACCAGTGAAATGAGACTGCAGTTACAAACAGAGCCTTCACATCCACTTCCGTTTCCCTGTGTATCATCTCAGTGGTATGCACGACAGCATAGATTGTCTACTAAGAATGCTGCAAGGGAAAGACGTAGAGATTCAAATTCAATCCATACAGATGAGGATGGAAATTTCACCTTCTCTGACAGGAGTAGAGTCCAAGGAAATCTGAGAGAAAATCTGTGTTCCCTAAGGGAATCCGCTCAACAACTTTCTGATGGAAATAAACGAGAGCATTTACAAGCAATTATTGCTGTGGGAGAGTATATTTTAGAGAATGGTCCAGTAGTGAGAACACAAGATGTAGGTAAACTATATCTTGAACAGAAGGGTCTGACAAGAAAGCAATTGTCTATTGAATACTACGAGCTGTTTAGTAAGTATTTAAATATTGTCCACGTGTACATGTATGGTAGAGCCTTTGTGATCCAGAACAGTTCAAATGTACAGAACATAGTCAAATGTTTAAGTGATGCAATTGATGAAGAAACTGTGATCAAGAAGAGAGTTGAAGAGCGCCTTCAGACTGGCTTGTTTAAACTCTCATTACAATATATGGACTCCCACAGAGACCGACAAGTGTTAAAAGCACTTGTTGCGGAGTTGACAAACACAAAGTTTGTTGCTAAGCTACAAGGAATACAGAGTAGAAAAGGAGTCAGAAATGCTACCAAGTCTCTTCATTCAAACCTAAAATTGTATGCAAACCTCAGAACAACTTCACAGACAGTCAGAAGCGACTTAACTACCGTACAGCAATACAAATTAACTGAAAGAATAATTTCAGCACGGAAATCAAAGGAAATACGATCTATAGCAGAAGGTAGAGGAAGGAAATTGAAAAGCAAGGAGTTCCCCGAGTTAGCAGCTGTACTATGCTATGCCTTTGGAGAGTATGATATGCGGGAATGTGGAGGTGGTGGACTCGAAGCACACCCCCGGTTAACAACTGGTACTTTGTACAGGTCATCGGATAGTGCGACTACAATGAAGAAAGCAAGAGAAATATTGTTGACATACGCTCCACATGGATTCAGTTTATCTCTTAGTTCGTGTTATAATTACACAGATAATTATAGAAGAGGTAGCAGACAAGCAAGGCAACATCACTTTGGTGAGCAAGGAGTGAATGCACAGATTTCTCTGAAAAAGCCACCTCGAACCGGTGTACAGGAGTTTGTAGTAAACCTCCATTGGTCTACAGCAAATGTGAATCTCCTTGTGGACAGCAAGCATGATTGCTCATACTCTCTTGTTGTATCCAAAGATGCGAAAGCAATAGTCCCAGGAGATATTGCACCTGTACAGAGACCAGGACCTACATGGAAAAGTCGGGTCGAGTTACCAGATCATACGTGGGATCAATCACGCACAAACGCCGTGACGCCCATGACTTTCCTGTTTTTGATGACTTCCATTAAGCAGCTGCCTGCCACAACAGTGGAGTGTTTGGAGACTCAGATTTCAAACACAACCACAATTCATCTACAGTAGTAGCCAAATAAAAGTTTACGTAGCGTAAGCGTACTACGTACGTAGATAGGAAGCCTACGCAGCGTACTAACACTGTAGCATAAACGTAGCAGCTGTGCGCATGCTTCCTGATTAACACTGTCTATGTGTGACATTGTGGGCGGACCAGCCCGCGTACTAGTGTAAACCACTTGCCATGTTATGTAATAACGTAGAGTAACTACGCAGCCACGGTGCAATTAGCAGCTTGTAGCGGGCGTACTTGTGGCATACTTATTGCGTACTTTTTGACCCAACCCTGCGTAGTACTTACGTACTACGGTTACGCTACGTAAACTTTTTTTTGGCCACTACTGTAACTCGAACTGTACAAAGAGTAACACTCTTGAACTTGTCATTTTATGAACCGCACACAACTCTCAGATGCCTCAATGAAATTTTTTACCTGCTTACAATTCCAGCTTTGGACACCTTTTTTCGTGATCATGCTACTGGTAAGTTGAAGAAGGAATTCACTTTTATAGTCGACAACGGGCCTGCTGAGCAGCCTAGTAGTGTAATTGTCCAAATGTGTTTGGTGAGGCTACGGAATTTTCTCAAGCTAGATAAAATCACCCAGGTGTCCTTCGCCGAGTACCATAGCAAGCGAAACTTCATCGAAAGAGTGCATGCTGAAGAAAATAGAGTTTTATCATCTCATAGACCGTTTAGTAGCAAAAGTGTTCATGCAGTTGCTGATGCTGGGACCGAATATCACATGGCCAATATGGAGAGCATGGCAGAAGAGATAAGAAAATGCCTCCTACAGAGCTCTTTTGGAGGGAGACAACTAATGGCATTCAGAGGAGTGAAAGAAGAGCAGTGGGTTTTCGGTGATCAGGATGAACTTGAAAACTTTCTATCACTGAGTGAAGAGGCTAAAAAGCACTTCTACCCCCCAGTGTATAATGCAAATAATAGACAGGTGTTAAGCAGCCTAAGTTTGTACTGGGACACGGATGAGGAGTTTCAAGGAGAATATATGCAAGATCACAGGGCTCTACAAAATGAACTTGCTGATGGTATCAGAACAGCATGGACTGACAAGTACACCACTTCTATTTACACTCCTTGCATTGACGTTGAGTGTCAGCGCTATGAGCTGCAGCCTCTTCCTGACTACTTAAGATGGCTCAAAACGAGTGAGCTACACTGTCTACCACTAGAAGAGCGGTCCCTCATTTTAGGACAATGGGATGAAATACCAGGCACATTCCTCCCATCAAAAGTCTTGGAGCTTTGTCTGTCTGTTATATCAGAACCAACGGAAAGTATGGTACAACAATTCTCCCTTTTATCATGGACAACTCTAAGTGATGTTAGAGAGTACATCAAGAAATTTCAAGCTCAAATTGATGCTCAAATTGAAGCAGAAAGAGAAAGGGAACGATGGAAATCTAACACTCTATACAAAACGAAAACTAAGCCACAACTTGAAGTGTTATGCAAGAAGCTAAAAATCCCTGTGACACATGCTTTAGCTAAACATCAGTTGGCACGCTTGATTCTTGAGAAGCAAGGCGAACCATTACCGGCTCCTTCTCCAATTTCACTATACAGTGGAGATCTCACAACAGTGCCAACTACATCCACAGCAATAAATCGCCTGACCATAGCAAAATTGAGATTGATTCTGAGACATCACAATCTTCCAATTGTCGGTAGTAAGGAACAGCTGGTTATGAGGGTATTTCTTCTAAGACATAACAGAACAGGTGCAGTATCTGCCAGAGAAGAAGGTCAAATCAAAGACTTGATCAAGTTGGTGTATGAAATCATTTATCAACAGCGGCGACTCCACTTGACTTCGCATATTTACAGAAAGCGTACTTACGCGTTGAGACCAAGTCATCCAAAATTTGTGGCCGTACCAAATAATATACGAAGTGAAAGTGACCTCAGCAAGCATTTGTTTGATCCACTGCTGACCTTTATTGATGAGCGCCAAAAATGCCGCATAGCAAAGGATAGTTCATTCGTAGCACCTGCTGCAGTACCCAAGTCTATCATTCAGCACAACAGTTTCAGTGAAAATGTAACTGATCATGAACTTATAGCACAGACAGGATCAAAAGTAAAAATAAGGTGGACACCTGAAAAAGTGAAAGACTCAGGATGGAGAGCAGGGTGGTATGAAGCTATGGTGCACAAGTATTGTCGGGAATCAGACACTATCACTGTATCGTACTCAACTGAGCCAGGAGTACCATACGATGAAGAGCTAACTCCACTGATTACTAACAATAAAATTAAACTTGTCTGGTCTCCCATTTAGGCTGGACCTTAGTAGCTAGTTCTTACTATGTCAAATAGCTAACAGTCAGTTATCGATGACATTATTATATACGTCAGGCATTACTAGATCTGGAGAGCTTACAGGGGCATAGCCATAGTTAAAGGGGGTATTGATGACCCGCTGTTTATTAACTTGAGATACTATTAGGGGCTAGCCATGTTTTAATCACTGTAAGGGGGTATTGTAAGTGAAAATAATTAATCCAGGGGATGCATGGTAGAATAATAATTAAGTTTTGAGGGAGCTAGCTATATTTTAATCACAGTAAAAGGGATAATGGAAGGCATTAATTAATCAGGGGGGTGCTTTGTTGAATAATGATTAAGTTTTGAGGGGGCTAGCTATATTTTAATTGTAGTAAAGGGGCTAGTTGAAGGCATTAATTAATCAGGGGGGTGCTTTGTTGAATAATGATTAAGTTTTGAGGGGGCTAGCCATACTGTCATCACTGTAAAGGGGGTATTTGAATACATTAATTGATCCAGGGGGTGTTTGGTTAAGTAATAATTAGATCTTGAGGGGGTTAAGTGCATTTCAATTACTGTAATGAGGGTAGACAGAAATCTTGTCTTCCATGGGGGTGTATCCTTATTAACTGGAATAGCCCAATAGCATAGCTACTATTACCATAATTCACGAAAATTTCTAACATGAAATATTTGCGAACAAAAACAATGCGAATTACGGTAATTTGCCAAGCGCCTTAGCGCAATACAACTACTTTTGCATTGTATCTCAGAAAGTGTGTGTATGCTTTGTTCGCGCATTATGCTTCACGAATGCAACTTCTGCACATGCGCTAAAGATATAATGTGTATACTTCATGTGCTTGTGGGCATTGACACACTGCACGTGCCCTACATCACGCTTGCGAGCACTACACAAGTAGGGTTTGACTCTCTGAAGAGACAAAGACAAGTGAAAGTACTAAGCGACATGCTACTTTGACGATACCTGGGTTAGGTCGCTCACAACATAATAATTGAGTCACTATCCTTGTGGTCCACGTGAGGTCATTTGGCCATGTCTACTGACTCCTGGGATACGGTAGCTGCCAACAAGCTTCAATATTACGCCACAAAAATAGAGTATCGTGCTGCAAAGAAATAAGCACTGCAAAGCAGCTAAACGAGGTCAGTCCAGCACATGGTACTGCCCTCCATGCACATGCGTGAGGCCCTACCCACGTATTTGTATCGGTAGTTACATCCAATTTTAGAGCCAAATGTTCAACATTTAGGCTGCATGCATCCTACTCCTGTTTTAGCACATACATGTACATGTGACGACCTTTAACGAAAATTAGTGAAAGATAAGAGGCCTTGGCCATGATCCGGTCTGTCAAGCAGTTCTGGCAGCCAAGTATCAATCAAATCTTCCACTATGATCCTCAATATGGCAGTCAATTTAGCTGAAACACAGCAATATGACCTTAACTCATGTAAATTAAACACTACCAAGGTGGACTGAACAGGAATTAAAGTGCCTACTGGATCTGCAGGACAGACTGAGACTCCAGATTGTCAACAACACGTTGGTTCGCCAGTGGCAATCAATCTCAACCACAGTTGCAAGTTGTCTTACCAGAAGTACTGTATCTACTTCACAATTGTCCATCCGATGGGCATCTAGATGTGGCAAAAACAGCCGCCAAAGTGCAATGAGCCAGGGTGGACAGATGATGCGTGAGTCAGCGTGAGGAGTGTTCTCGAAGCAAAGGCCCAAAGTGACTACCAATAGTCCCAATGACTAGTATCCCAATTGGGAAGCGTTTTGATATGATTGCAACGAATTTCTGCAGTCTGTTTCCAATCATAGATCAGGGCAAAAGTACACTTTTGTGGCTGCAGATTACTTTTCCAAATGACCTGAATGTGCTGGGCTATCCCAGATCAAGAAGCTAAAAAAAATTGCTCATTGCCTGGAAGAGCTCATTAGCCATCATGGGGTGCTCCAAGTTCTCTTGAGCAACTAAAGGAAAAATCTTGAACGCAAGGTGATATTATTTGAATTTGCAAATTACTCAAAATTGAGAAACTATGAACAACACATAATGTGACGGCTAAAGTAGAAAGGTTCAACAGAACTCTGGGGAATATATTGGCAATGTTTGTTGGCAAGAATCAAAAGGATTGGGATTTCTACCTGCAGCAAGTGCTTCTAGCTTACTGAACAAGCTACAACGAGTCAACAGGAGCTACTCCATTCTCATTGCTTTATGGGAGAGAGGCATGCCTGCCAGTGGATTTGTGCTTTGATCCCCCACCAGATCATAACCAACCAGTAGCAACCTTTGGGGAGTATACACGACAACTCTATAGAGATTGGACATATCTTTTCAACTAACCCAGAAGAAACTACAACTCTTGGAAGAGTGATAAGCAGATGAATATGACAGAAAGGCTCAGAGAAATCCACATAATCAAGGAGATTGAGTGTGGTTATTCAACTCAAGCACACCATGTGGACTGCCCCAA
This sequence comes from Stappiaceae bacterium, assembly GCA_964291365.2. Classification (GTDB taxonomy): domain Bacteria; phylum Pseudomonadota; class Alphaproteobacteria; order Rhizobiales; family Stappiaceae; genus JBDWFY01. Next base: position 661,279 of record OZ220033.1, on the reverse strand, counting down.
AACTAATGAGTCATTGGACTGGGCCCTATATTGTGAAACAAAGCATCAACAATACAAATTATCATTCAGCTAGAAGCAGGTTAGAAGGTCTTAACAGTTCATCATAACCAGCTAAAGCAATGCAACACTCCTAAAGCATCTGCTGAAGGAATACTACAGCTTCAGAACTGCAACCACTCCTGCTAGACCCTACAATAGGGCCAAAGAACACTGAAGAATATCCCGAGAGAGAAGGTATCTCCAACCAGCATGCAGACAAGCTACGATGAACTAATACCCTAGTCACAGGTTGTGATGTTTTAATGATGGGGTGAATGTAACAAGTACACAAAGACACAAGACATAACAAGGCCCGAACATAATACATGGATATGAGAACAATTATTATTCTTGTGTAGGTATGCTAATTCTTAGACTACTTTCCGATGAATAGTTAGCCTTTATACACTGTGCTATCTCTGTGTCTAAATCTTTCAACCAACTGCTACCCTATGATCTAAAGTTGTTAGACAGTGTTTAGTTGGTTTCTACATGATTTAGAAGCCCTCAGTTGTCCGTAGAATCCTCACTTCGCTTGGGATTCTACCATGATACACTGTAGAGCTCTTTGGTCTTCTAAATCACATAGAAACCTCCAAAACAGTGTATAGTAAACTAACTGAACTTTGACCTCGTTTCATTCATGTAATCATTCTTCATTTATGTAACCTTTCACCTCTAGCATGTGTTATAAAGATTCTAGAACATTCTGTCACATTACCGTGTGCATGTACATGTCAGTTTTTGTGAACTCTCTCGTTCTTCATTGTTGTAATAAAAAGTTCATTGCCATTGTACATACAATTGTGGTAAGCAACATTGGCGACCCTGACGCAAGCTATACGCAACTCTCGAAATGATTAAAGAGCTAGAATCTATTACTACTGCTACTGCCACCCCGACCATCGCTGCAACGAGTATAAAGCTGCCACCCTTCTGGCCTGCTGATCCCGAAGTCTGGTTTGCCCAAGTAGAGGCCCAGTTCACTACCAGGGGCATAGCTGCTCAGAAGATGAGGTTTGACTATGTTATCAGCTCCCTCAGTCCTGAAGCCACCCACTACAGACCCTTACGATACTCTCAAGGCTCAGCTGATCAAATGCACGGCAGCATCAGAGCAGAGACAACTCAGCAACTGATCAGTGGAGAGGAGCTGGGTGACAGAAAGCCTACACAGTTACTCTGACACATGCAACAGCTCCTTGGTGATAAGTTCGGCACATCGGCCAATGCCAACTCCTTCCTCCAAAGGCCCCCCGCCAATGTTAGGATGGTCGCGGCATCCCTGACCACTCGATATCGTCGTCGCAGTTCATCCAAGCCCCGTCGTGCTCCTAGCCAAGCCTCAATGAATTGCCCCCAGGGATTGCTATGCTAGTACCATGCTAAATTTGGTGAAGCCACCCAGAAGTGCAGGGAACCCTGCAGTTGGGGAAACTCCAAGGCCGGACATTAGTGGTGACAGGTGTTGCCGGCCCAAATCATAGTCACCTCTTTTATGTAAGAGATACTCACACATGCACACAATTTCTCATTGACACAGGGGTCTGAAGTGAGCATCATCCCTCCTCCCCCTGATCATAGACACCCACCAGACAAGCTCACCCTCATGGCTGTGAATAACACGCCCATCCATACATACGGCAAACGATTGCTCACCATCAACCTCAGCCTCCGCCGATCCTTTTCTTGGATTTTCATCATTGCTGAGGTACAGAAACCCATTCTCGGTGCCAATTTCCTCTGATATTTTGGACTACTGGTCGATCTGAAGCAACAGCAGCTGACTGATGCAGTTGCTCACTTGCACGTCCAAGGTGTTCTCTCTTCTGACCCCTCACCTAGCCCGTCTATTCGCCCCAAGGACACTAGTAATCCGTACCTTAACCTATTGTTAGAGTTCCCAACCCTCATGCAAGTCTGTGCTCCTGACAGCCCTGTCAGTCACAACGTCACTCACCACATTGAGACCACAGACCCTCTAGTCTCGGCCCGTCCCAGATGCCTCGCACCGGAAGGTCTCCGTGCGGCCAAGCAAGAGTTTGAGCACATGTTACAGCTCGGGATCGCACGTCCTTCATCCAGCACCTGGTCCTCTCCGCTACATATGGTGCCCAAAAAGACTGCTGGTGATTGGTATCCATGTAGAGACTATCGTGCCCTGAACAGGACTATAGTCCCTGACTGCTACCCTGTTCCCCACATCCACAACTTTTCGTTTTCCCTGCAAGGTGCCACCATATTCTCGAAATTGGACTTGGTGTGTGCGTACCACCAAATTCCAGTAGCACCTGCAGATGTCCACAAAACTGCTATCACAACTCCATTTGGCTTATTTGAATTTGTACGAATACCTTTTGGCGTGAGGAATGTCGCTCATACGTTTCAGTGTTTCATGGAGCAAGTCCTCTGTGGTATTCCCTTTGCCTATGCATACATTGATGACCTCCTCATTGCCAGCACTACTCCCGAAGAGCACCTCAGGCATCTATGAATTGTTTTCAAACGCCTCGCCAAATATGGATGCTCTACCACTGGTACTGAAGGAGGATGTATCCTCTATAGTAACAGAGATGGTATATGGTACAACTCTACGCCTACCTGGAGAATATTTCACTGCCGCTTCTGCACCCTACCCCTCAGATTACGTTTCCCAGCTCAAGGCCCACATGCAACTCATTCGTCTACCACCACCTCGCCCTACACAGAGGACCAGTCAAGTGAGTGAGGCTTTGTCAACTGCCACTCATGTGTTCATTCGACATGATACCATGTGCAAGCCCTTACAACCTCCATATGATGGATCCTACCCAGTGGTCAAAGCACACTAACAAGCATTTCACCATAGACATTAATCGCCATAAAGACACAGTATCCATTGACTGCTTGAAGCCAGCTCACCTAGACATTGTGGATGCTCACCTCAAACGCTAGAAACGAATCTGTACCTTGTCAAGTTACCCGCTCTGGACAGCCAGTTTATTGGCCTAAACACCTCTCTTAGTACATGTCATGAAACACTGGGAGTGGTGCAGTGAACTAACTGAACTTTGACCTTGTTTCATCTATGTAATCATTTCATCATTAATATAACCTTTACCTCTAGCACGTGTTATAAAGATTGTAGAACATTCTGTCACATTATCGTATGCATGTACATGTCAGTTTTTTTTAACTCTCTCTTGTTCTTCATCATTGTTATAATAGAAGGTTCGTTACCATGGCATACAATTGTGGTAAACGACAAGTGCCTATACTATTATTTCAAACATGGTTGCAATATTCTGACCATGCAATCAGATAGCATTGCTCAGAAGGTTGATAATCATCTATCAAACCTACAAGTTATTTTTTCAACCGGCAAGTGCACCGTGTGTGAGTACAAGGTTATTAGTGGGTGGAGTAACTGAATGCCAGGTCAGAAATTTTTCAACAGCTACATGACTAGTTCACTATTTGGACCTTATCAGTGCAGAAAAATTAACGCACATGCGTTCTGGGGGTAGAGTCGGTGCTCAAGCTGGACACGGGATTTTACACACTCTTCAGAGAAGTACAGCTGACAAATGAGACAAATAGAAGGCTTTGTTGAGCATTCACCTGAAAGAGCTACTCATGAAGAGGCAGACAAGCCTTACTTAATAATGTGAAGCATTCTCTGTGAAGTGCAATTGAAGTCTCCAAGAAAGCGCCTTCACTAGGAGCTCAATTGCACTTCACAGAGAATGCTTCACATTACTAAATAAGGCTTGTCTGCCTCTTCTTTAGTAGTTGTTTCAGGTGAATGCTCAACAAAGCCGCTATGTGTCATGCAACCGATGGTAGCCAATGCAAGTTAGTCGACTGATTTGACCACACCCCTCTATCACAAAATGATCAGAAGTTCGACCACCGTTCAAGAACTGACTCAGAGAGCAGTTTTGTAGGACTGTTTCGAGCAAGATGAGGTTGTCTTTTCTTTCTTTTTCTAGTGTTCTATGCATATCCATGGTCACATTTGTCAGTGTTTGTCACCTATGCTTCTCTGAAAAGTGTGCAAGAGTAGCAGTGCTTTTGACAATGGTAAGGCAAAGTTTATTGTACTGAAGCATGAGGGCACGAAGTGGCCCGAGGGCTGAGTGCAATAAATGCCATGCATCCCGAGTGCGCCGATATAACTATTTTATATCCCGTGGGCAAAGCTATAAGCATCGTTGAGTCAAGAATCTGAGAAACAAAGCTCGAGCTGTTGCTTAGCCTAGAAACAAGGCTACCTATTACAATACCAAAGCGGCTGCACAGTAAGCTTACCTTGGTATGTACGTAGCTACTCTGTGTTGACTCATGATCGATCAACAACCCCACCCGTCGCTTCGAACCGCTTAGTACTTTGATCTTCTGCCACCCTTCCCGCCATATGCTCCATTGATACAGTTTTACAGAGCCTAAGAGTTGCTGAAGGATCGGGTAGTTCTTTGATGCTTACCAATACTCTTGCCTGAAGAGTGCTTGCAGTTAGTGCAATAATTATGGCATTTATTGTACTTAGCAACAACATAGCAACGGGATATAAAATGTGCTAGCGCTTCCAAATTTCAAATATTGCATCATGTGATGTCATTTGTGGGTGTGTCCATATATACCACATGCAAGTATTGATCGTGAAGACTGCCATAAACAATGATGAAACTGCATGCAGGCTAAGTCAGGCTACCACAAATGAGATTCTGACTTAGTCAAGGTTATGATTGCATTATGTACAGCAACTGCTGAAAATATTGGTCTGGCAAACACTGGACCTGCTGGACCGCCTGCTTACACCTATGTGTCTTATAAAATCCAGTTTTTTAATGGCCACGCCTTTCAAGTAATGGTATTTCAGTGAAAAGCAGTAGGGCCTGGTGTAACATGTACCTTATTATCCCTACTACCCTTGCCCTAGTTTATATACTTCTTTGTACTGCCATCCCTACTTCACCCATCAATTTTGTTTTTTATACTTGTTACTGTTCCTTTTTTTTGCTACCCTTGGGTAAGCATATGCATTGTCTTTGGGCCACACCTATTTAGGGATCAATCCTAGCATGTTTATGTTCTTTTTATACTTTCTTTCAGCAATGAAGTATCAGTCAAGTCAGATCAAGTGCATGTGTGTGTACTGTCATGCTTTAATATGTGCCATAGTATGCCTGAGAGAATCACACGTTACACAGATGGGGCAGGTGAAGTATATAGCTACAGTGCATGAAAGCCTGATGGTTATATCAGCTAATAGTACTTCGTGCTGAGCTTTTGAGGCTTTTTAGTGGATGAAATCAGCCAGTCAACCTCCTGCAGCAAAGTCTGGTTGATTTGATGCTACAGGATTTGCTTCTGTTGATTGTAGCCATGATACATGTATCTGGAGTGAGACCATAGAGCGTTCACCAACCTGTGTGTTCTCTACGTTGATTTCCAGAGACATTTGCTGGCTATCAGACCGTCTGCACATGGTTGATGGGCTTCATCATAATTTAGAGTTGGGACCCGGCTCAGAGAACAACACTGGCAACAAACCAGGCACAAGAAACTATCAAAAAATGCTTGCAGAAAAATTCCGAAATATGCATGAACAAACCCAAGATCTTTGATGTTAGCAGGAGTAAGGTACAGACACCACTATTTCAGAAGCAGACTCTAGGTTGTTCATGTACTATTCCACAGTAAATGTACACGGCACATGCAACTTTGAGCATACACACTTAGTAACAAAATGGCTTCGTACAATGAACCTAGCAATCATAGGCGCTGAAAAAGTCTCATTACATCAGAAGAAGCAATGATAAAATGATCTTAGTACATAAATGCGCTGTATAAAGTGAGCTGATTTATATGCCAAAACTAAGATGAGAAGTTCAGATTGTGTTGAGATATATGGAGAACATTGACGTCTGAAGATTGCCAAATGGCCAGTTTTAGCACCACCTGGTTGAGACATCTATGATAGCTTTTCAAGTCGTTCATGGGGTTTCTAGATAGAAAATCAGCCGAAAATCACGTTTATATAGCTTAGAAACGTGAAACAGTGTCTGTGTTGAACTTTTTGGCCTTTTGCAATGTATTACACATATGGGAGTATCCCTACTTATAGAGTCTACCGACTCTATGATAGCCACATATACCTTTGTATGTCCAAGCACCCAGCAAATTTATCATGCCTGAATCTGTCAGTGCAGTGGATTTGCAAGACATGTCACAATGCAGAAATTGAGGTTGTCCAACTGCATGAATTGATTACTGACACTGATGATATACACACGAGGTCAAAGAAAGTGAGCATTAAATAGAACAATCAATCTGGTAAACGGTTACCAGTTGCAAAATCAGTTTTGATTAGTCAAGTCACGCGGGGTATGTGCTCTATGAGCTCTAGGTTTTTTTCAGTGAACTAGTCACGTAGTCCATTTGTTGTTTTTGCACTTGGCCTGAGATGTATCGATACAGCAGATGATGAAGACCACCGGCGTTCGTTTATTTGTACATTGCCAGCAATGCGTGGACACGGAGAAATTTTCTCTGTAAAAGATCTCCGTAATCTGTACTTGAGTTTAGTACAGCCGTCTATGGGAATGGCGATCAAGGCGATGATAGCTCGCTACTCGTGCATGAGCTCAAGTTTGTGCCACTGGATATGGCTAGTAAGTATCCTACAAATACCGATTGTTGTTCGCACCTATGTCTCAAGAGTCTTGTTTTCTGTCCCCGCAGGTTACTTCCGCCGCCCTACATGGCCCTATGCTGACAATAGTCAAGACTGGCAAATTTGCACATTTTCAATTTTTGACCACAAATATTTTTTTGTACAGTAAATATTTTAACCTTGTGCCACCGGGTTCATGTATTTTTAATGATATGTGATGGCCTAAGGATCTAATTTTTTTGCTGAGTCATTCAAAATTTTGTCCCAGCCTGCCTAAAATTCAGCCAGACAGCCACTTTGGACGGAAGTGGACACGCCTTCTTTCTAGGTCATGACGTAGTACCAAGCATGTGCACCATACAGCAAAGTATAGGCGACAAATACATGACATTGTATATGTGTGGATTATCTGAGCACACTTGAGCACCAACAAGTGGAGAGGATGCTCCTTGGCCATTAGCAATCTACTGGTAAGTCCATACTGTTAATTGATAAATAAGCCAGCTATTAAAATAGTACTTGGGCTGGTATGTGTGTTCGAATAAACTTGGTAGATACAATCATGATGTACAGGCATTAACTACAGACACGAGACGTGCCAGTGTCCAATTGCAAGGGTTTGATGGATTATGAGGGTGTGTATGTATCGAGCGAAGTGACTTGCAAATTTGAGGTAAGTATAATGTTCAGATCATTGGATGGCATAGATGTTTGGGTGAGGATATGGGGTTACTGTTAAATGTCAGCATAATCTGTGACAGAGGTTAGCTATAAGTCCAGAGCTGCATGTTGACTGCGTCACAGAGGACTGCTAAAGCTTTGGGAGGGGGAGCTTTCTGTGTGTGACGGATTGTGGCTAAGGTTAGCTATGAGTCCAGAGTTGCATGTTGACTGAACCACAGTATATCCGTCACACCAGGTGTGGGTAATGCTTCACTAGCTACATTCAAGGATTGTGATCTTTCGAGATATTAACAATTTTTGTTTCTTTGTGAGACCACACACACACATTTAGGTATGAACTATGAAGATTTTAGTAACGTAGTCTGGAACCTCTAAGGTACGTGTATATTATGTAGCAAGCAACCGAGATGATTCACACTTCCGGGAGGGGTTGGGGTATTCCCAGCATAATCTGTGACAGAGGTTAGCTATGAGTCCAGAGCTGCGTGTTGACTGTGTCACAGAGGACTGCTAAAGCTTTGGGAGGGGGGAACTTTCCGTGTGTGACAGATTGTGGCTAAGGTTAACTATGAGTCCAGAGTTGCATGTTGACTGAACCACAGTATATCCCTCACACCAGGTGTGGATGATCCTTCACTAGCTACTAATTAGATGCCAGTGTGTGCCTACATAAATGTCATGCTCTCTTGACGTACAGTTACTGTTCTTTCTTTTCTCATGCAGGTGATATTCTCTCTGTTATAATAAATTACTATTCAATACTGTGATATAATTAGCTGCATGTGCATGCATGATGGTTAGATGTAGGCTCAAGCTTGTGCCCGGATGCTCAAGGTTCTAACTCATTCTGGTAGACTCCCAGATGTGCTGGCCTCCATTCAGTGACATCTCTGAAAAGCAGCATCATTCTTGGTACCTGAATGAATGTAGGGACTGGTGGTGTGACCTGGCAGAGCTCACAAGTGTCCAGAGCCATCAGCACAATGATCAACCAATGGTAGCTGCGTAGCTGCTATGGTGAAGCCCTAGTGCTGACGTCATGCGTTTCCTGGAATGCAATTATTACGTACTTTGCCACAAATATTTGCAACGTACATGCAAAACATTGCATGTCCGTTCTGCAGTGCGCATTGCTGGCAATGGTCAGATTTTAGGAGTCTCAAAGAAAGGAATCTCTCCAATCATCCGTGACTATCACAGTCACTCAATCATGCATGGCATTCTTCATCAATATTGGTGGCCCTGAATGGCAAAGCAAACGGTAATGGTATGCCAGAGTTTACCATGGTAGATTTATACCTTGGTTACGACAGGTATGGTAATGATTTTATCATACCTTGTGCCCTGTGAGCCCTTAGTATATATGTTAAGCATAAAAAAACGAAGAAGTAGTTATAAGGATGGTGATGTAAAAAATTCACAAACAAGAGGAGCAATAGTGGTTGAATAATGATATGCGAGTTGTATGCATTCCTACGTCTTTTTCAGTGTAATATGTTTCAGGTGGCATTCTAGCCAGATGACATAATATTATCAGCAAAAATGCTAAAGAACACAGCACCCGCATCGGTTCAAGTATCACCAAATTGTTCAACCAATTCCTTACAGCAGGGAAGATTCCTTCTCAGTGGAAGGAGTCCATAGTGGTACCTATACCAAAATTGGACAACCACAACACCCACACAAACTATTGATCTATTTCATTGCTGAGTATTCTCAGTAAGCTGCTGGAGCGACACGTCCGCCGCATGATACTAGATCATCTTGACGAACACTATCCACTCTCAAATAGATATAGTGGGGCTTCACAGAGGGAAGGGGCACAGTCACATTGCTAATTGCCACAACTCATGACTGGCTGTACAATCTCAACCAAGGTAACGATATTTGTGTAGCCTTTTTTGATTACAAAAAAAGCTTTTGATAGTGTTCCACATGGACCACTTATGGATAAATTATGTTGCATTGGTCTGAATAAGCATATCTTACGTTGGATATGGAACTATCTTTCTAACAGATTGCAGAAAGTTGTTGTGAATGGCAGCATCTCGTCAAGTACGGCAGTAAGGTTGGGAGTGCCTCAAGGTTCCATTCTAGGACCACTACTTTTCATTGTGTATATTAACGACCTAACACTTTTACCGCTCGCTGCTGGGTCGAAGCTTTCCCTTTTCGCTGATGATGTTATCCTTTACTGACCAATTTCAGTGCTACCTGACTATTCCAAAATCCAATGTGATATCAGTGCAATTGAGCACTGGTCAGACTCCAGTTTTTATCACTAAATCCACAGAAATGCAAACAATATTACATGATTGTTTCACAAAGACGCTCACCTCTACTGCCTAGTAACACACTACAATTGCATGGGCAAAGACTCTGTAAAGTATCCCTATACAAGTATCTAGGAGTATTGTTATCGAGTGACATGAAATGGTCCTCACATATTGAAGTGGCTTGCTCAAAAGCTAAACATATTCTAGGGCTGCTATACAGGCGTTTCTATGGATTAGCTGATTGTAGAACTATCATCCAACTTTATTTATCTATTGTCAGGCCACATCTAGAATATGCCAGCTCCTTATGGGATCCTCATATGTTGAAGGATATTACTGCATTGGAAAGTGTGCAAAAGTTTCCGTGCAAAATTGCTACAAAACATTGGACTTGTGAGTACCAAGAGTTGTATGTTGGAAACTTGTGCAATACCCTCTCTGACAGAGCGTAGAACTGTGTGTTATGTCAGTTGTACAACAATTTGCATGGTCACTGTTATTTGCCCCAAGATATTTTTATGCGCCCTTCAAATCATTACTCTACTAGATCCCATCACAAGGTTATTAGTCAGCCCTTTGCACACACCAACTCTTTTTTATACCCAATTCCATATCTCTGTGGAATAATTTGTCTGAAGAGCAAGTGTCTGCTCCCTCCCTACAAACTTTTAAGAAATTACCTTAATTATTGTTTCATCAGTTCTTGTCACTATTTTACACTTGTTCTTCTTGTTTGTCTAATTAATTTTTTATTTGTGGGTATGCTTCATATTAGCATCATACTTTGCTATTGCATATCCATTGTATATAATTATTATAGACAAAGAACAAAGAAAAAGTTTCTATGAAAAGTTGTAGGGATGCACCTTGCATATCACTATTCAACCACTACTATTCCTCTTGTTTGTGTACTTTTACATCATCATCCCTATACTTACTTCTTCATTTTTAATGATTTTTATACTTGTTGCTGTTATTTATTTTATACTTTTTGTAAATTAAATTCATCCTGACTGCAAGTGCTGTGAACTATATAGTTAAGCACACAGAGGTTCAAGAGTTTGGTACACACAGTCTAGTAGTACTACAGTATTGTCTACACAGACACGGGAAGAGGAAGCAGGTATGCTAACTGATACTAAGCAGAAGATATTAGTTATCGTTCGATCTGCCACGTGGCAGTTTGACTAGTTCGAGGTTCAAGTTAGCTACATGTAGCTACGTATGTATGTTGTGCTATGGTGCTAGTTGGATAGATACAGTGAAATGGAATGGATTTATATCCAAGGTAAAATGAGGGATTCAGTATTCGAGTTAGCCATGGAACTAACAAAGAACAAGATGAATTTACCCTGTTGGTTCATCCTTTCAGTAGCATTTCCCAAGACATTCATGGGGTTGTTAGGATTACTATTATGGTGATTAGAAAGTGTAAAAGTTTACCTGAACAGAGTTATTTACCATTTTTTGTAATGTATTGCACATATGGGAGTATCCGGGCCATCCCTACTTGTAGAGTCTACCGACTCTATGATAAATCCCATAGCTACCCACATCTTGGTATATAATTTGGTGGTTTGGCAGTCTGTCTTCATAACTGCCAAATCAAAATCTGGCAAAATGTCTTGCTTGTATACATATGCATATTATACATAATTATGGCTACTGAACTGCCATTATAAATTTAGCAATACTTTTAAAGGATTGGAAATGGCTTAATTTCATGAGACACTCCCTTGAATACATGTACTTGGCCACAACACATCGGTATGGGCATAGCAAAAATTGGTACATGTAATGTTATGTTTTTACCAAAAATGGCGGCAGAAATGGGTGGCCATTGTCGCATAGTCTTGGCTTCACAATGAAAACATCTCCCTATTCTCTGTTCCTATGATACAACTGCAACGTGAATAGTAACGAGCAACTCCTGTGTGCCCCTAATACATGTATGCTTTGGGATGGCAGAAACAGCCAGCTGATCATGATCCTTCTGTTGATATGGAGAAGATTATCACACCTCTCTCTAACGAACAAATATCAGTCCTCGTTTCCAGCCTCATTCTGGCTACTGATCATAGCTGGAGATGTCGACATAAACCCTAGCTGGGCCTATAAGTTACCCCTTGCACAGCCTGCTGCAAACCTGTAAAGTCGAACCAACCTGGGATACTATGCAATAGCTATGAACTACATGTATGGAGCTGTGTGCCTCATGTTGCAGACTAAGTTGGTAAGGAGGGGTATCAACAGCTGGAAGAAAATGAGAGCACCGAACGATTTTTCCCTATATGCATTATGAAAGAAATGCCCTACTCAAACTGTGTAGCCTTGGTAACTCAATGATCCCCGAGCTAGCTGACTCCATTGTTAACACTGCATCTTCGTCCAGACATGATACCTACAGAGTTCCCTTGACACCTCTACTAGCTAGACCGCCTAAATTAACTAGTAATCAATCTCACTTGTCGCATGTTTAATGCAAGGAGAATAGTCATAACCTGAAAGTTCTTTTGAGTACAACTGACCTTGTTATCATCACAGTTACAGAGTCCTTCCTCAGTGATGGTAATCTTGACGCTGAATTAGTTGACAGCTTTTATACCATATTTCGACAAGATTGCACTGGAAAAGCAGGATCGAGGTGTAAAAAATGCTGCTTGTTAGCAACTGACTTCAGTCAATTAGATGTCAAGACCTCAAGTATGATAGTGAAGTCCTATGGGTTGAAATCAGTATGAAGAAATCATGACTCCTCCTTGGTTTAGTCTACTGTCCTCCTGGCCTGTTGGCTGACTGTTTTTCAGGCATCTTCAGAATTCTCTAGAGACTACCAAGGACTCACAACTGGTTATCCTATTTCAACATCCCAGACATAGACTGGACTAACACTACACCTTCCCACGCTAATCCACTATCTGTGGTCACCTCCACCACTCCCTCAGACTAGAAACAATTCTGTAAGGCTGATTTCAACTGTTCAATAGTACACAGCCAACTATGGAACTGCTGCTTCCTGGTAATTATAAACAACATGGGAGCATATAAGAAAGGTTCAAAGATCTTCTCTTTATCACTGCTGATGAATGGATACCCAAATCAGTTTAAGTAAAAGGAAGAAGACTGTGTTGTTAATAGAAGGCACGATTAAGAAGAGGAGCTTATTTAAAGTATTCATCTAATTCCAGAAGGGTTTTTGGTTATTAGACAGATCAGTAGTAATCCGTTTGTGAGGCGATCTTCTCTTATCATTTATTGGACTTTGTTGCTGATGGTTTTATGACAATGTAAGTTTGGAGAGGTACCAGTCCTCAACCACATTAATTAGCCAGCTGCAGCTGTACTACTACAGCAAGTGTGGTGACTGGAAACCCAATTAGCACTGTATGCAGCACCTTGCCCAGTTATGATAGTAACAGCAACAGTGGCATCCTTAGGTAGTTTGTGTACTGGGTGCATGCTTATAATTCAGTATTGTTATATGGGTGGAAGCATAAAACATAAAATTAACAAACTGTAGTATTTTCAGACTGCATTATGTTGTCAACAGGTGCACTTCCACAGATAGGTGCATGTGTAGTGTCATACTTGTTGGTTCTTGTGGTTAATTGTGTTATGATACTGTATACAGGGAATTATGTTATGGGCTAGGTAAACATCAGAAACATCATTTTAAGGGGTGCACTGGTATACTGACTGGGTGCATATGAACCCACATGTACCCCCCTGGCGACGCCACTGGACAGCAATAATGTACCACACCAGTGAGGTCAAGTTTCCGAAACGTGATTCTAGGTTTACTACAGTAGTTCAACACTCTTCTCCATTATGTATTTCTGTTCTGGCCTATCATCAGTACTTCTTAGTATACTAGGTTCAGCCCAAAGGGGGGTTCCATGGATCCCCCCCCCCCCCCCCCCCCCCCCCCCCCCCCCCCCCCAAAATCACCACTGGACCTGTGCAAGAACAAAATACCCTTTTGGAATTGGATGAAACACATCAAAGACTACCATCAGATTATCTCTGACCTACAAGTAAAGGACCAAGTGTTTACCAACTCCCATGGTAAAAGCTGTACTTTATCTTATCTCAGTCTATAACAAGGAAGACGTACATGTAGATACAACTAACCAGACAAAGTAACACTGGTAGCGAAAAAATGAGTCAACCTTGAGATTACTACCACCACTTTCACAAAAGTTATGTACAAACTATTGACTGATTTAGATCCCAGTAAGTCTTGTGGACTTAATAACATCTCTGGTATTCTCCTCAAAGGAGGTGCTCCATACCTTGCTGCTCCTTTGGCGAAGATTGTCGATGCCTCTCCCTCCAGTTAGGCCATGTTCCTGTGGACTGGAAAAGTGCCAATGTCACCCTAGTTTTCAATAAGTAAGTAGTACCAATCATCCAGCTACCAACCCACCAGCCTAACTAGCTTGGTCGTAAAGCTACTAGAAGGCTTATCCATAAGGGGCTGAGCATACCCTTCCTTGATGAAAACGGTAAACTGAATGCAGCCCAATGTGGCTTCAGAGGTAAATGTTCACACCAATCACGGCTGTTAGAATCAGTTCGCAAATCAGCCACCCTAGACACTGGCAACTCATCCCATGTCATCTTCTTAGACTTCCCCAAAGCCTTCAATACAGTACCACACGTCAAGCTCTACCAAAACGTGATCTCACTGGGATTAGCAGAAACCTGTTAAGTTAGAGTGTAGAATTCCTTAGCAATAGACGTTAAACACATCCAAGTGCAAGGCTCTTACCATCTCCAACAAAAGAAAAAAAACAGACTACCTTATTACTCTACATCTTAAAAACACCACACTTGAGTGGTTTATTACCTGGCCATCCAGATAATGGGTAATCTAAAATGGAGCCCACATTCTTATGATGCAGCACTGCAAGCAGGCCACATCCTACACCTCCTCTAAAGGTCCTTCCATGGATGCAGCAAACAAGTGAAGAAGATGACCAACGTATACTGTGCACTAGTGTGGTCCCCAAAATTTTAATAACAAAGACATGTGTTTAATGATGGTTGCCAGTTCCTTGTTGAGATAAATTTGATGCCCAGTAACAATTTACTTCTTTGCGGTTATGAGGTAATTATGACATAAATCATGAGGTAATTCCTGTTTAAGTTCTTCAGGTTTAGGACCTCTCTGGAAGGGTACTTAGAGACAAAACTCCGCGGGAGTATATAGTAGACAGGATTTCTAAATACAGCGACCACTCTTGAACTTACCTTTAACTTTCGTTGGCGAGATGAATGCCTCATGTTCCTAGCTATACGTAATGCATGCAGTGGGGGATGTCCCATGTGTCTCAGTGGACATGCGCTATGCATGCTTGCACGAGAGCGATTAGT
The DNA here is from genome assembly GCA_964291365.2 of Stappiaceae bacterium. Lineage (GTDB taxonomy): Bacteria > Pseudomonadota > Alphaproteobacteria > Rhizobiales > Stappiaceae > JBDWFY01. The sequence goes on along the minus strand of OZ220033.1, from coordinate 646,246 downwards.
GACCTTTACCATTTACACTAGTGTACAGTACTATTTTGTAGGCAGGTGTGTAGCTATTGGGGGTTGTTCATGCACCTACTCAGTCTATCCAGTACCCCAAGACGCCAGTAAAGCTTGGAAAATAGGAAATGATATTCATACTGTGGCTTGTGGTAGCCTTACACAGCTGCACACATGCTTCATGAGGCCTTATCAGCCCATACTACGTGTAGTAGACCACAAATATGCACACATGTGATCAATTTCTGTATACTACACGTGGATATACTACAGTAGTCTAGACTGTGCACCGCAAAGGACTTAGCTGATTGCTCACAGAATGAACTTTTTTCACATTTTGCAAGCTTGAATCTTCAACACATGGGGATATCTCAATTTCACGCTCAGCCAGTACAGTGGCCTAATGGTATGGATTGTGTAGAGCAAGTTTTGGAGTTCTCAGATGTCTATTACTGATTTGATTAACTAGCAAAATCTGGTTCAGAAACCAAGTCTATCAAAGTCAGCGGTCAAAATGGAGTACCACCAAAGAACTGTTTGTTGCTGGTCCTTCCCACTCGAGTTCTTGTTAGTAGAGAGGTAGACGTATAGTTTAGTCTTTGTCTTGTTGATTTAGCTAGTGTAGTTCTGAACTTATGTTTGTCAGAATTACCGAATTTATTTTAAGTTTAATACCAAAAGTTAGTGTATAAATCAGACTATCATAGCTGCTCTGGGGCTCATCTAGTGTGCTCTACTAGTATTAACCTGATGTACAAGAGTGATTGTGGAGCGCTCAGATATCCATTACTGAAACGATCCAAGTGCTGGCAGGTCTTATCTTTCTTACTTTATGTTCGGCGACTCCTGTCTTCTTTGGTTTTGATTCAGGTATCAAATGAGAGTAAAAGAGTTGCTCTAGCTAGGCTATACATAGTGAAGGCAAGCATTTGTGTATATAGAAAGTTTTAGTGCTGCACATTCTACCATGTCTTATCCATGTGCTCAAAGGTCATACATACGTGTATTGGGCTATTCCAGTTAATAAGGATACACCCCCATGGAAGACAAGATTTCTGTCTACCCTCATTACAGTAATTGAAATGCACTTAACCCCCTCAAGATCTAATTATTACTTAACCAAACACCCCCTGGATCAATTAATGTATTCAAATACCCCCTTTACAGTGATGACAGTATGGCTAGCCCCCTCAAAACTTCATTATTCAACAAAGCACCCCCCTGATTAATTAATGCCTTCAACTAGCCCCTTTACTACAATTAACTCCTGTTCGCAATTATCTAGTGCAACACCAATCTATCGATTGGTTATATTTGGTAAATGGTGATAGGGCTGGGCTTTTGCTGCTGTGGGAGGGTCATGCCCTCCCACTCTGCTTGCACGCTGCTGCTGCTGCTGCTGCTGCTTTTGCTGCTGTGGGAGGGTCATGCCCTCCCACTCTGCTTGCATACTGCTGCTGCTGCTGCTTTTGCTGCTGTGGGAGGGTCATGCCCTCCCACTCTGCTTGCATGCTGCTGCTGCTGCTGCTGCTTTTGCTGCTGTTTTTGCTGCTGTGGGAGGGGTCATGCCCTCCCACTCTGCTTGCACGCTGCTGCTGCTGCTGCTGCTAGGGAGATATATGCCAGTACATTCTCTCCCTACTACTAGTTACCAACTGTTGGCAGTGGAGCGTGTATGCATGCATGCACGCTGTTGCTATGGTAATGAGTAATTTGCTTGCAATTTCACTATTTCTTGCCTCATTAAATACCATGTTATCATCAAATTGACATTGCCGCAAGTGCATATGCTGTTGCAGGGGAAATCCCTTTTAATCAGGCGTGTTCCCCTTTAATTAGGTGGCTGGCTGTTGCAGGGGGTTTACCCATTTGCAAATTGCTGGTACAATAATTATTGCCATTTTCAATACTCCTGTGATGATGGGGAATACCCCAAATAAACCCTATCACCTTAGGTGATCTTTCCCCAAATCACAGTAAACCCAAATCATAGTAAATAATAATAATATATTTTGAATAGAGACCGTTTATATGAGTCACTACTCCATCTCCTGAGTGTTTGTATCGAGGCTTCCGGGACTCCTTTGGCTGAGGCAGTTGTGGCCGCCTCTATACAGAAGGAGTGGCCTGAATAGTAGGTGCAGGTTTTGTTCTACGAGCGCCCCTCATGAGGAGGTCCCGTTGCATTGAACCACGTAGTGGGTCCTCATATCCTTCAGAAATGTGAAGGTGCCGGACTGCAGAGGTACATCCTCATGGATGTATATGCTATAGTTTGGGAGAGGTCTGCTGCAAATAGTATCAGCTGCTGTTGGTTCGCTGGAAGTGGGTTGAATTGCATACGTAAACAGAAGTTTAGGTACCTTGCTTGAGCAGAAGAGTGGGTTTTTCTGGAATTTGGGGCGTAGCTGTTGTCAATGAGGCTATTAGCGATGTTTGCCAGATGTCCGACAGCCAGTCGGGTTGTCGGATCACTTGAATATCCCATAGCGGCTCCGGGATTGGGGTGGGCTGGGGATCAGCCTCCGGCGCCTGGGAGAACAAAACTTGTGGGAGATTGTGTGACTGCCACGCCTGCTAGGTGACATGGTGTTGGTGATGCTGTACGCCAGAGATGCTGCATTTAATTACGTGGCATGGGCAAGTCTGTGAGGCATGGCAATACCATCAGTGATTGTGTAGCAACACATGTGTAGATGATGTCTGCTAATGCCAGAGGCCAATGCCCACAATAGAACAATGTAGTAGTATAGCAGTTTGGGTTATAGGTTATGGCTGCTTAAGGTCTCTACTGGTTGTATAGTTCAAGTAGTGTAATGTTTCAGTTTATGGATGCCCAGATTGACCTAGCGGAGATGCTGTGATTATTGCAAATTGGCTTCTGAGATTTCTGCCAGTGGTAGAGTGTGTGTATACACTATAGCAGTGTAGCAGAGCAATTAGTGAGCTATGGCCGCTGAGGCTAAAGCCAGTGGCGGGGTGTGCGTAAACTGTAGCGGTGTATCAGACTGCTGTGGTTGGTCATAGGGTGCGTGTGTATTGTAGCAGCGTAGCAGAACAATTAGTGGGCTATGGCAGCTGACATTAATATTAGTGGCAGAGTACACGTGCCCTGTAGCAGAATAGCAGAGCATTTAGTGAGCTATGCCTGCTGAAGTCAATGTCGGTGACAGAGTGTGCGTGTACTCTAGCAGCGTAGCAGAGCTGTTAGTGAGCTATGGCTACTGAGGTTACTGCCAGTGGCAGAGTACATGTGCACTGTAGCAGAATAGTGGAGCAGTTAGAGGTCTATGGCCTCTTGATGGTGGCAGAATTAAAAGATTGTGCTGAAGCAGCATATAGCCATGTAATCAGAGAGCTATGGCTGCTGAGGTCTATGCCTGGCAGGTCAGGGGTTACGTGTATAAAGTATCCTAGAGATGCGCAGCAGTGTAATTGATGAATTAAGGCTGCTGAGGTTTATGCCAGCACCAGAATTGAAGGACATGTATGCTGTGGTAGTTTAGCGGTGCCATTTGTGAGCTATGATTGCTAGGATTTATGCCAGCTGCTAGCTTAAGTACACTATGGTTGCGTGTGTAGTGCTATCTGTGAGTCAAGGCTCTGGTTTATGCCAGTGGCAGAATTAATGTACATGTAGCAATGTAGTAGAGCCATTAGTGAGCTATAGCTGCTGAGACTGGTGCCAGTGGCCGAGTGCCAGTACATTGACGCAGCATAGCAGAGCAGCTGATGGGCTATGGCTGCTGAGGTCAATGCCGGTGGCTGAGTGCATGTACACTGTGGCAGTGTAGCAGCAATCAGTGAGCTATGGCTGCTGAGATAGAGTGTGCGTACACTGTAGCAGCGTGAGAGGGCCGTTAGTGTGATAATGGCTGCTGAGGTTTATGCCAGTGGCAGAGGGTTACAGTACACCGTGGCAGTGTAGCATTACCATTATTGGGTAATGGCAGCTGAGGTTTATGATGGCAGAAGAGCTAGAGGTAATGTAGCCAGGCAATTAGTGAATTATGGTTGCTACAGTGTATGCCAATGGTAGGGTTAAAAGAGCATGTAACTGAGATGTTGTGTTATAGTGTCAGACAAAGAGTTGGCTGTTTTCGCCCTGGTTGTATATGTACCGTCTCCTACCCAAACTATATGTGTCAGTGATTGCATGGGAAGGGTAGTACACAGGACTCTAATGAAATCTGTATACATATTGCTGATATTCTAATTAAGTCAAGTTAGTATTTATAGGTATACCTATTAGTTTTAGAGCACCTCTAGAGGTGTGGAAGTGCACGAGGTATTGTAGTACAGACTTTCATATGTATACGGTGGTGGTGTGCCACCAGTGCTAACCGGTCAACTTTGACACATATGACCACATTACATTGGGCAAATTACTGCACATGTGCAATGATATTAGGATTAGATCACAAAGTGTGTGACTATGTGAAATGGATTGATCACTGCATCTGTAGAGAAATACGTGCAGAGCATATCATAGTGCACAATAGGTGACCATGTTAAAATGGGGCAGGTTATTGCACATGTGTGCAAAATACTGTGGCTTGCGACCCGTGTGACCATGTTAACATATCGCTGCATGTGTGCAGTGATGTTAAGGCAGATCATAGTAACGATAAAACGCATTTGTCTGAGTGTGTTGCATTTAGCCAGCAAAACACCCAAACCCAGTTTGCATACAGAGAATTGCACGCTATGCTCGCTTTGGTGATGGTTGAGCAATATGCGAGAAGATCAGCCGTGCACTCTGGCTCACGCATAAGGACAATGGTGGAGAAAGTGTTAAAGCATATCACCCATTCCTGAATTGATGATATGTGTTTTTGGGGGCGCACTTTATCTGTCTTTCCAAAGAGATCAAAGACGGCGTAGGAGCACCTAGCTGTGATGGGAGCAAGTCTCAAAAGTCAATAAATTCCTTCCTCCAGACCCGTTCAGCCAATTTTTTGGGTACCGGGGGAGAGCAGGGGCCTACACTAATAACCTCTGTTGACTGCACACTTTGAGGAGCACTGAGGCTTTTGCAAAGGGGTGTTAAGGGGGGGGGGGGGGCAGCAGTGGGGGGGGGGGTCTCCTGCACGAGAAGCGGTAATGGTTTGCATGCCAGCTAGGGTACGGGGGTCAAGTAGTTGAGCAAGTGGGGTCTCTGGAGTGCTGCATGTTTGCTGGGCCCCTGTGGAGTATGAATGACAATTGGTATTGCTCTCTAGTGTAGCCTCAGCTGTGCTGTTGGTAAGCCATGGGGCCCCGTTCGTGGCAAATGTGGTAGAGTGCAAGCTATGAGCCTGGGTACGAGGCTACTGCTTGGCCAGCACGTGATTGGCGCGTGCGTACTAGCAATGGCGCCAATTAGTAACCTAGGTTGGCATGCAATTAAATGGCCTAATTATATCTGCTTAGCTATATATAGCGGCTTACCTTGAGCCTGCAAGGATTGAGCCACTTTTCCCGCAATCGCATTTTCGAGGGAAGGCAGCGCTGCCTGTATTGAGCTCGTAATCATGGCCCGGATTGTAGCTGGTCCATGCCAGGACCCTGACTCAGTTCTCCTTGGCTACTCGGCTCCATCTGTCGGGTCATCAGGGCCACGAGGGTTGGCGCCCGAGTCGTCCTGCGACATCTTTAGATCTTGGGTATCCGCTCAATTACTTGAAGTTGCCAATCCAATGCTGCTCCTGTATGTAGCCAATTCAGGCAGCCAACATCCCAGCGTGGTGGCTAACGCGATCACGTGCCATCAGTATGCCCCGTGAAATGCGCCTGCGCCCAGCCCTATCACCGCTTCTATGCTGGCAGCTCCAGGGTTAACATTGTTTTACCTAGTAAAACGTCTATTAAAATATAGCTAGCCCCCTCAAAACTTAATCATTATTCAACAAAGCACCCCCCTGATTAATTAATGCCTTCCATTATCCCTTTTACTGTGATTAAAATATAGCTAGCTCCCTCAAAACTTAATTATTATTCTAGCATGCATCCCCTGGATTAATTATTTTCACTTACAATACCCCCTTACAGTGATTAAAACATGGCTAGCCCCTAATAGTATCTCAAGTTAATAAACAGCGGGTCATCAATACCCCCTTTAACTATGGCTATGCCCCTGTAAGCTCTCCAGATCTAGTAATGCCTGACGTATATAATAATGTCATCGATAACTGACTGTTAGCTATTTGACATAGTAAGAACTAGCTACTAAGGTCCAGCCTAAATGGGAGACCAGACAAGTTTAATTTTATTGTTAGTAATCAGTGGAGTTAGCTCTTCATCGTATGGTACTCCTGGCTCAGTTGAGTACGATACAGTGATAGTGTCTGATTCCCGACAATACTTGTGCACCATAGCTTCATACCACCCTGCTCTCCATCCTGAGTCTTTCACTTTTTCAGGTGTCCACCTTATTTTTACTTTTGATCCTGTCTGTGCTATAAGTTCATGATCAGTTACATTTTCACTGAAACTGTTGTGCTGAATGATAGACTTGGGTACTGCAGCAGGTGCTACGAATGAACTATCCTTTGCTATGCGGCATTTTTGGCGCTCATCAATAAAGGTCAGCAGTGGATCAAACAAATGCTTGCTGAGGTCACTTTCACTTCGTATATTATTTGGTACGGCCACAAATTTTGGATGACTTGGTCTCAACGCGTAAGTACGCTTTCTGTAAATATGCGAAGTCAAGTGGAGTCGCCGCTGTTGATAAATGATTTCATACACCAACTTGATCAAGTCTTTGATTTGACCTTCTTCTCTGGCAGATACTGCACCTGTTCTGTTATGTCTTAGAAGAAATACCCTCATAACCAGCTGTTCCTTACTACCGACAATTGGAAGATTGTGATGTCTCAGAATCAATCTCAATTTTGCTATGGTCAGGCGATTTATTGCTGTGGATGTAGTTGGCACTGTTGTGAGATCTCCACTGTATAGTGAAATTGGAGAAGGAGCCGGTAATGGTTCGCCTTGCTTCTCAAGAATCAAGCGTGCCAACTGATGTTTAGCTAAAGCATGTGTCACAGGGATTTTTAGCTTCTTGCATAACACTTCAAGTTGTGGCTTAGTTTTCGTTTTGTATAGAGTGTTAGATTTCCATCGTTCCCTTTCTCTTTCTGCTTCAATTTGAGCATCAATTTGAGCTTGAAATTTCTTGATGTACTCTCTAACATCACTTAGAGTTGTCCATGATAAAAGGGAGAATTGTTGTACCATACTTTCCGTTGGTTCTGATATAACAGACAGACAAAGCTCCAAGACTTTTGATGGGAGGAATGTGCCTGGTATTTCATCCCATTGTCCTAAAATGAGGGACCGCTCTTCTAGTGGTAGACAGTGTAGCTCACTCGTTTTGAGCCATCTTAAGTAGTCAGGAAGAGGCTGCAGCTCATAGCGCTGACACTCAACGTCAATGCAAGGAGTGTAAATAGAAGTGGTGTACTTGTCAGTCCATGCTGTTCTGATACCATCAGCAAGTTCATTTTGTAGAGCCCTGTGATCTTGCATATATTCTCCTTGAAACTCCTCATCCGTGTCCCAGTACAAACTTAGGCTGCTTAACACCTGTCTATTATTTGCATTATACACTGGGGGGTAGAAGTGCTTTTTAGCCTCTTCACTCAGTGATAGAAAGTTTTCAAGTTCATCCTGATCACCGAAAACCCACTGCTCTTCTTTCACTCCTCTGAATGCCATTAGTTGTCTCCCTCCAAAAGAGCTCTGTAGGAGGCATTTTCTTATCTCTTCTGCCATGCTCTCCATATTGGCCATGTGATATTCGGTCCCAGCATCAGCAACTGCATGAACACTTTTGCTACTAAACGGTCTATGAGATGATAAAACTCTATTTTCTTCAGCATGCACTCTTTCGATGAAGTTTCGCTTGCTATGGTACTCGGCGAAGGACACCTGGGTGATTTTATCTAGCTTGAGAAAATTCCGTAGCCTCACCAAACACATTTGGACAATTACACTACTAGGCTGCTCAGCAGGCCCGTTGTCGACTATAAAAGTGAATTCCTTCTTCAACTTACCAGTAGCATGATCACGAAAAAAGGTGTCCAAAGCTGGAATTGTAAGCAGGTAAAAAATTTCATTGAGGCATCTGAGAGTTGTGTGCGGTTCATAAAATGACAAGTTCAAGAGTGTTACTCTTTGTACAGTTCGAGTTACAGTAGTGGCCAAAAAAAAGTTTACGTAGCGTAACCGTAGTACGTAAGTACTACGCAGGGTTGGGTCAAAAAGTACGCAATAAGTACGCCACAAGTACGCCCGCTACAAGCTGCTAATTGCACCGTGGCTGCGTAGTTACTCTACGTTATTACATAACATGGCAAGTGGTTTACACTAGTACGCGGGCTGGTCCGCCCACAATGTCACACATAGACAGTGTTAATCAGGAAGCATGCGCACAGCTGCTACGTTTATGCTACAGTGTTAGTACGCTGCGTAGGCTTCCTATCTACGTACGTAGTACGCTTACGCTACGTAAACTTTTATTTGGCTACTACTGTAGATGAATTGTGGTTGTGTTTGAAATCTGAGTCTCCAAACACTCCACTGTTGTGGCAGGCAGCTGCTTAATGGAAGTCATCAAAAACAGGAAAGTCATGGGCGTCACGGCGTTTGTGCGTGATTGATCCCACGTATGATCTGGTAACTCGACCCGACTTTTCCATGTAGGTCCTGGTCTCTGTACAGGTGCAATATCTCCTGGGACTATTGCTTTCGCATCTTTGGATACAACAAGAGAGTATGAGCAATCATGCTTGCTGTCCACAAGGAGATTCACATTTGCTGTAGACCAATGGAGGTTTACTACAAACTCCTGTACACCGGTTCGAGGTGGCTTTTTCAGAGAAATCTGTGCATTCACTCCTTGCTCACCAAAGTGATGTTGCCTTGCTTGTCTGCTACCTCTTCTATAATTATCTGTGTAATTATAACACGAACTAAGAGATAAACTGAATCCATGTGGAGCGTATGTCAACAATATTTCTCTTGCTTTCTTCATTGTAGTCGCACTATCCGATGACCTGTACAAAGTACCAGTTGTTAACCGGGGGTGTGCTTCGAGTCCACCACCTCCACATTCCCGCATATCATACTCTCCAAAGGCATAGCATAGTACAGCTGCTAACTCGGGGAACTCCTTGCTTTTCAATTTCCTTCCTCTACCTTCTGCTATAGATCGTATTTCCTTTGATTTCCGTGCTGAAATTATTCTTTCAGTTAATTTGTATTGCTGTACGGTAGTTAAGTCGCTTCTGACTGTCTGTGAAGTTGTTCTGAGGTTTGCATACAATTTTAGGTTTGAATGAAGAGACTTGGTAGCATTTCTGACTCCTTTTCTACTCTGTATTCCTTGTAGCTTAGCAACAAACTTTGTGTTTGTCAACTCCGCAACAAGTGCTTTTAACACTTGTCGGTCTCTGTGGGAGTCCATATATTGTAATGAGAGTTTAAACAAGCCAGTCTGAAGGCGCTCTTCAACTCTCTTCTTGATCACAGTTTCTTCATCAATTGCATCACTTAAACATTTGACTATGTTCTGTACATTTGAACTGTTCTGGATCACAAAGGCTCTACCATACATGTACACGTGGACAATATTTAAATACTTACTAAACAGCTCGTAGTATTCAATAGACAATTGCTTTCTTGTCAGACCCTTCTGTTCAAGATATAGTTTACCTACATCTTGTGTTCTCACTACTGGACCATTCTCTAAAATATACTCTCCCACAGCAATAATTGCTTGTAAATGCTCTCGTTTATTTCCATCAGAAAGTTGTTGAGCGGATTCCCTTAGGGAACACAGATTTTCTCTCAGATTTCCTTGGACTCTACTCCTGTCAGAGAAGGTGAAATTTCCATCCTCATCTGTATGGATTGAATTTGAATCTCTACGTCTTTCCCTTGCAGCATTCTTAGTAGACAATCTATGCTGTCGTGCATACCACTGAGATGATACACAGGGAAACGGAAGTGGATGTGAAGGCTCTGTTTGTAACTGCAGTCTCATTTCACTGGTATCTGTGCTTTCAGGCATTGATTCTACATCCATGTCATTATACTGCAGTTCATCGTCAAAGGAATATGACATCAAATAATCCTCTTCTGAATCACTGAGGCTTGAGGCGCTACCTGTAAGATCATAGTCTTGGCAGTCAATATTCAGACATGGCTTAGCATGATCGTTTTCGTCAATGCATTGCGTGTGTGTAAGGCTGTATGTGCGACTTACATCATGTTTTGAGAAGTCCTGCATATGTTGACCTTCAAAATCATAAACTGACTTATTACTGGAAGATGTAGGAAACCACTTAGTAATAGGCATGTCTTGGGATTTTTTCTCATGATGATGTATATGAAATGCAGATGTGGCTTCCAGTATTCTGCTTACAGATCTGGGTTGAGGATATGCCATTTGAGTTTTGCCATGACATTGTACTGAACTGAGCCTATAGATAGTACTTGCTCGCCTTGTGGGTTGTGATGTGGATGAGTTTAAACCAACATCACCACATGACACAGAAGTAGTAGTTAAACTAGATGTGGAAGATAAGGTTGAACTGCAGACAGCTGACGCTGAATGAGTGTGGTGTTGTGCACAGTCAAAGACAGTGTTAGCCGTAGTAGAGATGCTTGAAACTCTCTCTGTTGTCTCAATGATGCTAGGAGTGGCATAAGACGGATCATTTGACACTGGAGTGCACTGTTGAAGAGACTTTGAATTTAGATCAGGTGCAACCATAAGAGGAAAGTACTTGGTAATACATTCATTGCTGTGTGAACTTGTGCTTAAACCCTTTGTCTGATGCTTACCGGATAGAAAATGAAATACTGAGCCCGTATGAATGGTAGGAGTAAGCTTCTGCTGCTTGATAGGCATTGCCTTCTGTCCCGGCTGTGTTATCTCATTATCATGGCAAAGGTCATGCATCTCAGCTGGTGTGGGTGATGCACCACTCTGTCTTGATACTTGATGGGCAGTTGATGAGACACTCTTGGTACTCCCAAGGAAGGTGTTGCTTCCTACATGTACATTAATGCTATAGTAAAACCGGTGAGAAGAGTGACCTTGCCTTGATCTAATTTGGCATACTGTGGAGGCACTACTGGTAGTGCATGCTGGAGTGGTTACTTTGCTTGGTCCCATGTCACGCACATAGCAAGGAACAAAATGATTTGGAGACCATGTACCATGATCTTGTTCAGTTGTTCTCGTCCACAAAATTATCAGTGGTACTCCTGATTGATCGCTTCTATGAGCCCTAGGGTGAATTGTCTTTTTAAGTGATCTAATCCTGACATTCCTCTCTGGGTATATGGATGTTATTGTTCTATTGAAAACAGAGGCCAAACCGTACACATGCCACATGTTTGAATACTCCCCATCTTTTGACGTTTCTATACAATCCAATCTCAAGATTGTTCTCGATAGCTCTCTGTCAACACCACAAGTGGAAGCCAAGGCCTGATCATATTGGGCTGATGTAGCAATTAATGCTCTTTTACTGACTTCTTTCCCATGTGGATCTAAGATAGATACTATGGATGGTTGAAGGTAGAACTCTTCATTTAATACTAGTTCACACAGTGTTCTTACACGTAGCTCAGTATGTAGTATATCCTCTCCACAGCATAGTACAGATACTGCCCTGTGTATTGTGTAAACCACATGCAGCAGTGTATGTGTAATCTGTGGCTTTGTACTCTGTATTGGTGTTAACCATCATTGGTGTACTGACACCAGCCAGTGTATAAACTACTTGACATAATTAATTTTGTACAAGCAAGTAATGCTGGGACAGATTTCAGAAGTATAAATTATGTGGTTTAGGTGCACATAATTGTAACATACTTGAGGACAGAGCATATATTACGCAAGATACTGTTGGCTCATGTTAACTTAAACAATACACTTGACAAAACCAACCTTCTCTGTTGTGTTTAAAGCTAGAAAGTATGTAATTTTTACCTGTACAAGCAGTTTCCATCTCCATAACAGTATAATGGTGTGAGATGTTTCCATTCTTTTGGTAGCAAGGATGCAGATAGAGAATGATTTGGCATCTGGTGTAGAACACGTGTTCCATCCAAGTGAGGGATTTCTGGGAACTTTTGGTTAATACATGGCTGTTGTTCTTTACATGTTTGTAGCAAGGTTTCATACCCCTTGGCTGCAGCCTTAGCAAGAGTGTGAAGTAAAGATTTGAAAAATTTTCTCCTCTCAGTATCTATGCTTGGCAAAAAAATTACTAAATTTTCTGGCCTTGACAAAGATTTTGGATGAAAAACTCACCTCCAGTTACTTCCATGACTAGCTCACAAAAAAGCACATGGTGCATGGCAGCTGTCATGTGTATTGTCACATGGGTTCAGGTAATAATTAGCACCTTTGGCACTACTTAGCACAGTAGTCACATGAGAGTCACAGTCACAGTCTGAGCACATGTCAGGAAGCAGCAAAATGTCCAAGAGAAAATCTACAGAGGCTGAGAAAGGTGTTGCAAAGCAGCCACATACAATCCAGACAACAGTTTTTAAATACTTCCAGACATCTGAGAAGCCTTCACTTTCACAAAAGCAGGCATCTGAGAAGCCTGCTTCTTCACAGAAACACGCAACCACCATAGCAGAATCTCCTAAAGCTTTGGGGATACAGTATTATAGTAAGAAAGAGATAGAAAGCTCCTCTGGTCTTCAAAGAGACTATCGTATCTTTTGGAATCATAAAGCTGAGGAGCTGTGTGCAGACCCAAGTGTCAGAGTAAAGCTTAGAAACAAGGCCGCAATAAGGGGAGCAATCGATTGCTCTTGGATTGTCCATAAATCCAGTATCCTGCAATTGCAAGCTGAAAAAATGATAGAACAAACAAAACTGCTGTACAGTGATGAGGTAGTTCATTCTCATGAGCTCTCCACAGTAACTAAAAATGTTGAAAGGATGCTGCAGGCATGCACATCTGTAGATCTCTCGTACACTCAGATTGAGATTGCAGCATCAGTAGAAGAGAAGTTGATACTGGAGAAAGAGCTTGAAAAGGAATTTTCAGAGCTGAAAAAAGCACAGGCTGCTCTTTTGAAAGCAATGAAAGGGAGAAATAAAATTTTGGAAGCAGAGGAAATGGATGAACTAATGACAACTGGCTCTCCCGTACAACTGAATGATTATGAATTGGAATCATTGGTAGAAGTAATAAAAGAAGAATCCAAGCATGAATGTGAGTATGTGAGTGATTCAGAAGAAAGTAACCCACCGGAGTCCCCAGAAATACCTTTGATGCTACCAGGACTTAAGTGACTAACTACTGAACACGTAACATTGTGCTAGCAATAATCAAGCAATAATCATAACTGGAGTGATCAATATTTTATCATTATTATGCACTGGCAAGGCTAGATCTTCCATTTATCAATGAAAATATTGATGACAATCATCTATGTAGCTAATTTTACAAGCTATATTATCTACAAGTAAAAAACTTCAAGTAGGGGTGGCAGCTCCAGAGCTTATCAGTTTTGTCAACACCACCCTCAGGCCTCCCAAAAGATATCAATTGTCACTGTATAAAGACCCCCCAGAAGCAATTACCTATTACTACTCCACCCCCTGGAAATGGATTGTTATCGAATTGAGGACCCTCAGAAAGCAATTAAACCGTAACTATCCTCCCCTCATGACTTAAATTAAACATTTGTCAAAAAACCCTATGTACCAATTAATTTTGTCTTCCATAGGGGTGTATCCCTATTAACTGGAATAGCCCATTGTTACATTCTCACAGGAAACTATATAAGCACCTGTATAGTAGGAGGCATAAAAGCATTGACGTTTCCGTTCCGTTCCGTTCCGTCGAAACGGAACGTGAGCTCTGCCGTTTGCTGTTCTACCACTTGCACACCACCGGTGTATTTCTGTTCCATTTCCGTTCTGTTCCGTTTGGGCCCGACCGCTCGCGCTAGCGATCAGTACAGTCGATTTCACTTGCATTCAAACTTCTGTATTTTGCGTGAGACGATGCATAGAGCAAGTTTTTGGAGTGTAGCTTCACAGACACCCACGGGATTGTCATACTGAGTGGTGCCTTTGATTCTGTGACAGTTTATAGTTGGGAATTCTGGTTGATTTACATATGCGGTCTCACGTACGCAACAAGCAATGTTCGAACGCAAGTGAAATTGGCTGTAGTACACCACGCCCATGCCCGTTGATTGAGGTGTAAAAAAATCTTGTGGAAAGTGAGAGTGCCTTCACCTCTGTTATCAAGACACCATTGTTCGAGTACCTGCCAAGCTGTTTATCGCTGGAGACTGCTCCGTGTAGTTGACCGCTTGAGTGTTGCTGGAGGATGCGGCGTGGAGCTGACCGCTTGAAAAACTGTCTGTCGCTGGAGGCTTCCCCGTTGAGCTAACTGCTCGAGAAGGCCAGTGTCTGTTGCTGGAGGCTGCTCCGTGGAGCTGACCACTCGAGAAACTGTCTGCCTCAAGACTGGTATGGCACCATCCAGTACCGCCAGCTGTACTTTTTTCGTTCTGCAAGGGCACGCACCACTTAGTAATACAAATGGCGCCAGTGTAGGGCCGTTCCATTTCCGTTCAATTCTCGTTTCATTGAACGCCGTTCACCGTTTTCAACTGCATAGAAACGGTATCTGTTTCCGTTTAAACGGAACGGAACGGAACGGAAATGTCACTGTTTTTATGCCTCCCAGCTGTGGGAGGGAATACAGTCATCTGTGCACTGCACATGACAACGGTAACATAGAAAAGCTGCAATCTGATTGGAGGCACACTGCACAGTGTGCTGAGGTGTAAGAAGCTGGATACACAAGACTAATGTGTGGGCCAGATTTTCCATCGATAGCATATTACACACGCAAAAGAAAAGATGAAAACTGATCTTGGCCATGGAAGGGATTCAGACCATAATTTTTTACAAGCATGTAGAATGGAATGTGAGTAGCCTACAATTTAACCACATTTTTGATTGACACCTTTAATTAGGAGATATCAATGAAAACGTGTGATTTTGATGACCACTTACCAGGTCCTATGTAGCCTCATGGTAAGGGCCTCGCTTTCAGTGCCAGAGGTACCACGTTCGAGTCCGGGTGGTTAGATTTTTTCTGTTATTACTTTGATAATTTAGTTTATTACATTTTTTTTAACATGTGGGTGGAGTCTGGGTGTGGGTATTCCAAGCATTTTGGCCAGCTGTTGTATACTTTCAGCACCGAAATGCTGGGGCATTGTGGGTGCCCGGTTGCATTGTGTGGCTCTACTATGCATGTAGCTACACTATGTGCTGCTTTCCGGACAATTATATTTTCTGCTTAGTGTGTCCGTCACTTGAAAAATAAAAGAAAAAACGTGAGTTGCAGTTGACAACGTAGTAAAATTAGAGCTATATTCACAACATTCCACTTGAGCCCCATTGAGGGGACACTTCCAAACTATTAAAAAACTAAAATTAATGTCATTATGATGCTAAGGGGGAGGTGATTAGGGCCATGACGCTATTTTTAGCATGAACTTTGAACCATATTTGTACCTAGCTTGTGTACTAGACTCTATTTTATGATGTCGGTGCAAACAATGCTCTTTGGCTACAAACTGAAGAAAGATGACTACACCTACAAGAACCGATTGCTTTGAATAATATATAATAAGTTTCAGACTATCAGAGGTAGGCCACAGAATGTCGAAGCACAATATATTTGAAGTCGGCAGCTGCATGGCTGGTAGGGAATGGACTGAATGGATTAAAATAGTTTGAAAGTGTCCCCTTACACACGCCAATACTGAACTGGTTTAATCTGCGTGTACACACCAACAGTTAATCAGGATTAACATATTCATAGCTCAGTGTTATACATGTAATCCACCAGGATGTGGATCAATCTGGATTAAAAGCGGATTATTAAAGGTATTTACACAGAAACTGCATTAGTCAGGCTAGTGTAAACGGTGATTAGAACAAGATCAGTATTGTTATGTTTACATGACGTTACCCTGCCTCTCCATGCAGGGCAAATTAAGGGGGTGGTACTATCACGGAGCATCGTGTCACTAATTCAACTCACTCCGATCCTTGCATCTAAAGCATCTTCGTCAAGCTCCATAAGCTCATTGAAAGGTACGGCATCCATAGCGGTACTCAGTTATCCACTCAGCCAAGGTTCGGTACCAGTATCTTTTCACCCCGCGTGAGAGAGAGTGTAAGTGTGACCTTTGACCCGTTAGTGTAAACATTTAACATGCTAAGGCCACTCCAAATCAATTAGTTGTTTCTCATCGATGCATCCGGATATCCCCCCTTGATTTCCGCCCGCATGTAATTCCATCGGTACCAGCACATGCACAATACAAAAGTATACCGCTTCTATTTTTGGACGAGTTGAACTTGTAATTTTGACGACCATTTCCTTAAAAACTTGTGATTTTGACGACCATTACTCTCCAAATGTGCCGCCCGCCCGCATCAACTTTAGGGATGAGAAACAAGTAATCGATTTGGAGTGGCCTAACATGAATATGGACAGAGGAGAAGTAAGTACTAGATCTGAGTATAATTTAAAAGTAAAACAATTTTTGTTCTAAAATGATTTTCAAGTTTAAGAAGCAGGGTGCCGTAGATTGGGTAGTGTTGAGCACTGCTTCCCTTCAAAGTCTGCTACAACATCAAAGTGAATTCCTGAAGTGTGGCATAGTTCCATGTGGTCTATTTCATCTAATCGTTTAGGCCATGGCTCGTCTTTGGGTGGAAAAGTCAAGACAACATGGGGTGGAAGTGGTGAAACTTTAGTCCAAATGTACTGTTCATCAGCCCTGACAGTGGGAGTGTAAACATAAAGCTCTCTTCCAAAGAGAGATGCTGCAGCATATAGCCCCACCTGTGTGGCTCACGTTCTGCTGTACTGCATGTGTAGTAAATGATCCTCAAGTGTAGTACCTCTGTTAACGTACACTCTGAATTTATCAGCATTGCTACGGACGAAGTTGACCAACAATTCTCTGATCTTTAAATGGTACATTTCAGATCCATATACTACCAAGGAGAGCGCTCAGAAAAGGCAGTTACCGTCACCTCTGACATGGACTAACTTCCTGTTCTGAGATGCAAGGAAGTGTTCTATGGCAGGGAGATTTCCTGAGGGCTTATTGTAGTGACCAGCTGGTTTCTTGCTCTCCTTTTGAGCCTTGGAGCCCTCACTATCCACATTTGCCTGCTGGTAAGAATAGTATACTTGAATTAATGTATATTGTTACATGGGACATATTATTGGGGCTTATGGTACCTTGACAGTGGGTTTTATGCACTTCCGTTTTAGGCACTTCTGCTTTTTTCGTCCTGGCCCCCCAAACTTGACCTTGTCCCGACAATTAATGCACTTGGCACAATCTTGAGCCAAACAACCATCACAGTTTCCACAATTCACCTTCCTACCTACAGCTTCATTGAGGTGAATATGTGTGTAAAACCCGAGATCATAAACTATCATTAATTATTTTACCTTTTACTTGCTTGTTACTATTATTTTGAAGATCCTACACGTATGTGTAATGTTGATGCGTGTGCGTGATATCTATGTGTACATGAGCAATGTTGTTATTACCTAATGAGCTTTTCGAAGCCTATCTGCTTTAATCCCCACTCTTTTACTAATTCCCAGCGGTCCTGACTTCTTCTTAGGTTTAGTGGTATTCAACCTTGAGCAACTTAGAGAGTATCTAGATTTTCATACTTTTCTTCTGGATTGTACACACCCAAAGACTGTTGTTGGTATGTAATGCTAAGCGAGTTGAGATTCATATCTTGTAGCAGTTCTGCATTTTCATCATTAATTACATATGTCAGGGATTGGATACGTTGCAAATTGGCTCTTGTTTTCATTGCCAATAGAGTGTTCCGCTGGAAATTCAATATACATGTACAATAATGTATGATTATTATATGCACATAATATTTTACCTTCTTTTTCGGGGACTCATCTGTTATGTCGTCTGCCGGTTGAAGGTCGGGATTCAAGTCTCCATCTCCATCAGATAGACAGACACCTTCCACCTCCGTAAAGTATGTGCTAATAGCATCCTTATCTGCTGATAGATAATGAGCTATCTAAGCATGCCTTTGGAAGGGAGTTCCAGCTCCATTCATTGTAGTTAGCAAAGATCCCAAACAAATGTTTATAGGGAATATGCCAACATATCCAATCCTTGCAGCTGAGTCAGTGTTAGAGCCAAACTCAACTCTATGTGTACCTCCGCTACTTTTGTTCACTGCAAAGCAACCTTCCTCTTCAAGCATGGTAATATCTGCTTTGTCGTACTTTCTTCCCTTAGCTTGCCTGTCTAGACAATGAAGGACTACATTTCGTGGTCTTCCATGTAAGAATGATGGAACACTATCCTTATACTTGCGATACCACTCCGAAACTTGTACATTGGAAAGTATATAGTTCCTATGAGCATCTGGCAAAAAATATTCAACAATGAGGCTTGCTATGCCAGATAGGGTCATGGGTTTTCGTTTTGGCATGTAGCTGTATCTAAGGAGCTTACTTTGTGCTTCGATGCCATTGCTGGTATCAATAGCAGCATGATACTGGTCATCACGAAATGCTCGTGACCACCTCTGTAGGTAAAAATGAATAATAAATGAGTTGCATTGTGTTACATGTAGTAGATAGAACTACTGTAAGCTACCCAATGTACACACAATGTTATCTAAATTGATGTATACATACCCAACTGCATGTTGTGGTCAAGCTAAATAATGACATACCTGGGGACACTTTAGCCACACTCCATTCAACCATTGAGCAACTTGGGGATTTTGCTTCCACACTTGACTAGTGACTAGGGTATTGACATGCTGTTGGTAGTAATAATCTCTATCCTTTCCATCTTCTTCAGGTGAAGCCCAAGCACATGCTCTAAGCATGGAAAGGAGTGCTTCTCCGTCACTGGCAGAAAGACCATGCTTCTGATTGTGAATCCATCGCGTCCGAGCCTGTTCACGGTGGAAATCGCACAGGTATACTAGTATACTAGGGAATGCCTGCTCGATTGCTGCAATTTCTGCATCAGAATAATCACAAAGAAAGAATTTAGGATTCCATGTTGGATTCCATTGCTTGATGATGTTGATAGCTTCTAGAATAGATTCTGCACTTTCACTTTGGACAATGAATTCTGCCACAATCATGTACTTAGTGTTTGTACGAACACATATAAAGAAAAGGGGGAGATTGTACTTAGTTGTTTTGTATGTTGCGTCCATTAAGCTTAAGGTATTCCCATAGTGGATGAGAAGGTCTCTTTGCCACTTCTCTTAGTGTACCCATAGCAATGGTTGTGATTCTCCACCATCATTTGAGCTTCTAAATGGACGAAAATAGTGATTAGCATCTGGATTTGATTTTCCCACTCCTGAACCTTGAGGTGCAAATTTTGCTGGTCCAGTTTAGAAAGCTGAAGTGCAGATTTGACTTTTGTGACATGATTATTGATATCCGTTACTGTAGGATAGAATACACGATCTGTTTTGCAAGGGGGGGGGAGGGGGGTATCACTCATAGTAGTGTTCACATACTCCTTCAAAATTGTCTGAATTGTGTGGCCATCTGTTGTTCCCTCTCTTACCAAACTTTCAATTCTTTTTGATATTGCAGGGTGCATTTTCTGTGCTATTCCAGCAATGGCTCCAATTGGGTGGCTCTTCTCATGAGCCTCTTCTGAGGGGAGAGAGATGAAATACTTTTTAGTAGTGAGTACACTCTCTTTATTTGTTAGAGCTGATTTCAACTGCTTCATTTTTAGTTCTTTTAGAACATTTATTGCTTTTTTGAATTGCATGATACTTTTGTCTCAGGAATTGCATATTCAGGAAAATTTCGTATACTTTGATTGTGATATGTGCTGTACAACCTAGTTTTCTAGAGCCTTGAATCATTGTTCTGGTGGATTTTCTAGGTTTGTCCTTGTAGTACTGTTTGCCAAACTGACAGTCCAGAGTTTTCTTCTCAATTAGACGGAATGGAGTGTTGCTAAACTCAGTTGTGTGACCTCCACTATTTTGGCTCCACATAACCTGAGCACTTACCTAAATTAATATAATCTTATGAGCAGCATGGGCATGCACCGTAATTATAGTATACACACTTGCATGGCCTTCTTTACCTCATTGTTGGGACATGGAGAGATGTTCTCCTTATCTTCAATGGTGACAGTCTTGATTGCTGATGACGAACGTCGTGTTCCCCATGATGTCACTGTATCTCGACGATAGTCTTCAAGTACTGGCTCAAGATCGTCAATGTATCCTTCATAGTATGTTCCAATTCTTTGAAGACCACTCTTCCTAGTCTGGGTGCCAGACTGACCCTCAACAGGAAGAGAGGGTCTGGTCCACTTCGCATCACGAACTTGTTCTGCACTGTAAACAAATGTGGGCCAGTTAAGTAGGTGTTAACCAAAGATAGACAGTGTTACCGGTAGTTCATAGCCTCTGCAGCATGTGGGTAACACTATGAGTCAGCAAAGCTTGCAAGTGGTTTTCACGCCCCAAGGTACCCGTGGGGCGTGAAGAACAAGTCCATGATGCGAAGTGTACCAGACCCTGTAGGAACGCAAACGCGAACGCGATCCGACCGGAAGTACAGTATACCGGAAAGAGCGCGCCGCGCGATTATTAATTATTTGTCCAGGTATAAAACATTGCGTATTAGCGTTCGCGCTTGTCCTCCGGTCCAAGGCAAACCTGGCACTGTCGGACAGAAGTGTCCACCATGAATGACCATGAACCTCTGTAGCAATCAGTCTTAAGTCTGTCTGTATGACTGTTAAAGTTATTAGGTACAGATTTTAGTAGTATCCAACTGTGATACTCTGGCAGCTGGCAAGGTAGGGTTTGCAGAGATCTAAAAGTAAGTCATGCTGGTCAGCAATAGACAGTGACTATTATTGTGTTCTATAGAGCCTCAGGCTCAACAGCAGTTGCTGTGGACTCCACTGTCCATGGAATTTGACTTATGCTATAACTAAATGCTGAATGCATGAAACAGGACTGCATGGCATGAGTGACTACATGCTGTGTTCTCCTTTTCATTTTCTTCTAGCTGGGACCATTCGCATGGAAATGTCTCTCAGTCAGTTATGTTGTCCCAAACTCGTAATCCTATAATCATAATAATTATGCACATCTATTTGTTACTTGATTATGTGCCTTGTCTATTTGTTTGTCGTAATAGTATAGTGATATCATTAGCAGTGATATCATAACACTGTATAGCAAAGTGTAATCTAGCTACCTATAAATCACAGGTATGCATGTTGTATTCAGCCATAGTACTAATCCATTAAAGGTTTGCATGAAAATTTATGAGGGCAATTTGATAATAATATATCGGATCTTATATATGCACACGGCCATGTAGCTTATAGCTAAGCTGTTGTAATGGTTGCTTATTAAGGACAAGTCATCTGGCTTAGAATTTAAGCCAGCATAATATTATGCATCATTTAGCCCCTTAGATCCTAAGCCACTCTCAAGCTTAATTACAAGATCTAAGTTATTCTCAGCTTAGGATTTAAGTAAACCTATACTCCCAGCTTAAGATCTTAATGGCCATCATATCTCAGCTTGGGACCAAAGCCACTCTCAACTTAGGACGTAAGCCACCATTGACCATTGTGGAGTGACCATTATAGTGAGGTATCCACTGTAATAATATGGCGATGAAATGCATGTTCTCTATGGTTCTCATTTGTGCTAGGAGTTGACACAAATTCAAACTATAAGAATTAAGGTTGTTACCAATGATAAACTGGTTAATTGCTAAGTTGATGTCACAGTGTGGTATGTCAACAATGCATGGTAGCCACACCTCAACAGGCATTTTAAGCATGGTTCTCATTTGTGTTCAGGGTTAACGCAAATGCAAGGCCAAAATTTATGTTGTTACAGATGATAAACTTGTTGCTAAGGTGATATCACAGTATGGTACATCAACAATGGTACACCTCAACAGGCATTTTAAGCATTGTTCTCATTTGTGTTAGAGGTTGACGCGAATGCAAGACCAAAATTTAAGGTAGTTACGGATGATAAACTGATTGCAAAGTTATGTCACATGGTGATACATTATCAATGGTACACCTCAACAGGCATTTCAAGCATGGTTCTCCTTTGTGTTAGGGGTTGATATGAATGCAAGACCAAAATTTAAGGTTGTTACAGATGATAAACTGATTGCAAAGTTATGTCACATGGTCATACATTGTCAATGGTACACCTCAACAGGCATTTCAAGCACGGTTCTCATTTGTGTTAGCTAGGGGTTGATGCAAACACATTTAAGGTTGGTACAGATGATAATAGCTAAGTGTGAACCAGTTATCTTACCAGAGATCTATATAGACCAGCAGGCTCGGTTTGATAAATGATAAATGCTAGACTAAGTTTGATATAGGAGCAGTATATCTTGCTATGTGCAAGTATTTCCTGCTGACTCCGAAGTAGATCTAGTATTGAGTTAATTCTGCTGGTACAACATAGCAAGGATACAAACTTAACATTTAATAGCAAATATTATGCTAACTATGTATCCATAATAGAACAACAAAGTCATGATATTATAAGGCACCTACATATTATGATAACAATGAGTGGAGTGAAATTATTCCGTATAAGGAGATAACATATGGAGAATAATTATATATGAATGCATTTGTTTGTGCAAGTGGCCATGGTCTCTCTAAAAATAACAACTGAGATTCTGAGTTTCTCAGGAGTTTGATGCAGGGTGAGGGGAGTATTTGTAAATAAAAAGGACCCATTTATCTTGCACCTGGAAAAGATAGCTCAATTTAAGTAATGGTCTTCTTTCTTTCAAAGTTGGAATCTTGAAATTTATGAGGAGTTCATCGATCGTATGTACCAGATCAGTCCTTCTCCACAGCTTGAGTGTAAGAGTTTGATGGCTAGGATCCCACACAGGTGCAGCATAGTAACAGTCACTGCAAATATGGTCGAACAAGTGACACATACAGCAGCAGCAGGATTTATTCTTTTGATAACATTTCTATAAATCATACCAATTTTATTTGGAGGCACTTTCCAGATGTCTTCAATGTGTTTGTTCCAGGTACGGCTATGAGAAAGCTACACTCCTGGGTATTTGAAATGGTAAACTTTCAATTGCTATGTTACTGATGTTGAATGGGACTAAGAACTGTCTTGCAACTAATGAGTATGCACACGTATTTGCATTTTGAGGCATTGAATTGGTGACAGTCTTCCTGGATCCAATGCAGCTATGTAACAAATTTATATCCTGCTGAATATTGGTCTCGGAGGTCTATGATTGCACAAAAAAGGAGGAGATCATCAGCATAGAGTAGCATATTGGAAAGCTGGACACTTAGTCTAGTGATTCCATCTATGAAGATCTAAAATATGAGTGGGCCAAGTAGCTATTGATCTCTGAGGCATTCACCTAGCAATAACGGGTAAGGAAGTAGAGGAAGCACTGTTAACTACAACAGTTATTGTTTTCTGTCTCATAAATAAGCTGCTATCTAAAAAGCGTAGGTTGGCATTGATTTCAGCTAGTTTATCCATAAGCAGTTTGTGAGGCACTCACCATCAAACACCTTTCTGTGGTTGAAAAAGACAGCACACACATCATTGGCAGCTTCCAGTAATCTGTACCACGCAATATTATTATCAACAGCTATCAAGGGAGCCCCAATTGTGGATTTTCCTTTACTGAAACCTCACTGATTGTCAGGAATTGGAAAGTGTTCCTGTAAATATTTTAGAAGACACATTTGCATGCGTTTCTCCAGTAGTTTGCTGATAATCAGAAGAAGTAAAGTGGGCGATAGTATTTTGTACTATGATGAAGCCATACTTCAAAGGAAAAACAGCTAGGTACAAAAAGCCATGTACTCTAGAAATCTCATACATCCTAGGGTGTATGAAAATACACTACAGCTGCATAGTAAAGTACAATGCTTGTGATGGCGGAACCCTCCCCAATGTCTGGGTGGTGACATCATAGTACAAGTCAGCTCTACTATTACATGGATCATAGCTATTAATTTTACATCCACGCTTTGGAATTGAGCTCATTCACGCCAGCTTCCATTCAGCTAGTAGTTTAATAATTGAGAGATTGAATCATTTTGTTATTATGGATGGTGTGATGCTGCTAGCAATTGATTTCAGCATTCTCCCGATATACCATCAAGTCCACTGGATTTTGTGTTGTCACTACTAGCTAGACTGGCAGACTGGGGTAGCCACTATATAGCATGAGGGCCTATGAGTGAGTGCTCAACCTAGTAGCTATAGCTAGCATGGAACACAGTATTGCACAGCTAGTGAACTCACC
The DNA here is from genome assembly GCA_964291365.2 of Stappiaceae bacterium. Taxonomy (GTDB): domain Bacteria; phylum Pseudomonadota; class Alphaproteobacteria; order Rhizobiales; family Stappiaceae; genus JBDWFY01. The sequence continues at coordinate 621,833 of OZ220033.1, read as the reverse complement.
AATATAATTATAGGTTCTTCAGCTAATGCCAGGCTGCACTGCTTAGCTATTATCATTTGTCTACAATGCCTTTGCAGGGAGGAATTGAGCACCAAAATGTAAAGGGGTAGCTATTATCTGGAGCGCAGAGCCTACCAATCACTTTAGCTCAAGTAATTAAAACATGGCACTTCTCTTTCTTTCTCTTTTTCTTTGGGAGCTTCCCCCCCCTCCCCCCCCAGATGATTAGTGAACAGAAGAATTTCAAAGTCAATGACCAAAAAAATTGCAACAATTCAAGAACCAATGTAGACCATGAAATGAAGTCAGTAGATAATAATATTATTCAGTAATTATAGGTATGTGTATCATAAACACTATTTGGTTAGCTAAAATGTATGCTAATTGTTATGACAGTTTGTAACCATTGATTGTGCCAACTTAAATTTTGGTTATGCAGTGGTGTCAATTAGCCCTTAGTACTTAATAAATGGCTGTTGAGGTGTACTTAGTCACTAAAAAGTTGATAAACCAGGTCCACATTGTGAAATTAACTTAGCAACCAGTTTATCGTCTGTACCAACCAACTTTAAAGTTTAGTCTCGTATTTGCGTTAACATAAATGAGAACCATGCTTAAAATGCCTTTGAGGTGTATCATTCATAATATTATGTATTAGTAACCATGCAGTTTATCATCTGTAATAACCTTAAATTTTGGTCTTGCATTCGCGTCAACCCCTAACACAAATGAGAACCATGCTTAAAATGCCTTTGAGGTGTATCATTCATAATATTATGTGTTAGTAACCATGCAGTTTATCATCTGTAACAACCTTAAATTTTGGTCTTGCATTCGCGTCAACCCCTAACACAAATGAGAACCATGCTTAAAATACCTTTGAGGTGTATCATTCATAATATTATGTGTTAGTAACCATGCAGTTTATCATCTGTAACAACCTTAAATTTTGGTCTTGCATTCGCGTCAACCCCTAACACAAATGAGAACCATGCTTAAAATGCCTTTGAGGTGTATCATTCATAATATTATGTGTTAGTAACCATGCAGTTTATCATCTGTAATAACCTTAAATTTTGATCTTGCATTCGCGTCAACCCCTAACACAAATGAGAACCATGCTTAAAATGTCTGTTGAGGTGTACCATGCATTGATGACATATCATCATGTGATAGCAACCATGCAGTTTAACATATGTACCAACCTTAAATGTTGGTCTTGTATTTGCGTCAACCCCTAACACAAATGAGAACCATGTTTAAAATACATGTTGAGGTGTAGTACAAATATAAGTACCACTGTTGTATCACAGTGTGACGTACATCAACCCAACAGCCAAACAAACCAAAAACTAAACCAATAGAATAATATCATTGTCCTTGAAGTTTAATTTGGTCTTGCATTTGTGTGAATTCCTAATTGAGAATTAACCAGTGAATCTGGTATAGTCTAAGAGTTAACTGACATGCAGCATAGCATATCATATATAGCTATTACTGTGACATGAATTTGGCAATTTGGGCCCAATTATTCGCATCTAAATGGGAATTACAGTTACATTTAGTATAATATTATGCCAGGTATCCTTATGCGAGTTCATTGCATTCATTCACATATAAAGCTGGAGACATAATCAGTTGTCATTTTTTTCATAGAAATGATTGTGTGCAAAATTAATGCAATTTTCATGAAAACCTTTTAGCTATCTTGCATGAAACGTATCAGTGAGACGTAAACAGCTAAAGCATTGGAGAATTTAAAGGCTTTGATCTTGTTGTATAGTTATGTGCACACTAAACATAGTATAGACTCACTGGCTGTACTAGAACAATCCTGAGTATGCATAATCATAATATATTTGTTGCAACACTATAATAAAATAACTTGATGAGGGTCTCGGTTGGCTATAATATAGTAATAATACCGTATATTATAGTCGGTTAATGTAATTGTAGCAGGCTAAATGTATAGCCTGTTTCATAGGTCTACATTAAACTACATTGATTAGTGTAATGGCAATAATATACTCTATATTGGAGCAAATCTGAATAATTTTTATGACAAAACTCATGGATTGATTGTAGTGAGATGCATGACTGTGTAAGTAAACACTTAAAAAGCAAAGAGCCTATCACAGTTTTCTCTGTATACAATAATTTGAACTGCCATTGTACAGTATTATGGTAGTTGTTATGATATTATGGTCTGATCATTTTGTTCAGTCAGTATAGCTAGCTATAACTACTGCCAGCTGAGAGATACTCAGTGAATAACTTATGCACTACTGTAACACACTGATCGCCAGTACAGACGGTATTGTGAATGATTCACGGACTGGCATCATTGTCAAAGTCCAACGGATAGCGATCTCTTCGAACATCGCAATTATTTTTAGGTCGTCAGGGGTTATTAGTGTGTATTGATACTGCAATTATGACACATACTCGATTGACGACCATTACGTGTATGCGGACTTTTTGTAGTATACTTCCGGTTGGATCGCGTTCGCGTTTGCGTTCCTACAGACCCTCTCTTTCTGTTGAGGGTCTGGCACCCAGACTACACTCTTCCAGTCACGAGCTCGAGAGTCAGACATGGCTATATAGGTTTTAATAGCAAAAGCTAGCTCACTGACCTGCATGCACCAACGTGGAACTCGAGCGCGCGCGTATGCCTAAGCTAGGGCAAAGGTCATATATCACGTGTTACTCAACAATTATTATTACGTACGTAGAGGTCCTGAAGCTTCGATCGAAGCGGGGTGAAAAGAGTAAAACCCGTTCCAAACCTGTCCCGGTTTTCTGATTCCCAAACTTGGCAACTATGGACTAAGATATTATGGCCGTGGATGAGAGACCAACTACAGGCCCGATCATACTTAGCCCAAGCCTTGCTTAGGTACCCGCTGCAGAATCTGTGATATTTCGGCTTATGCACGACGATCGACTCAGCGCCCAGGATCCGTACGTTCGATCCGTGCGATAGTAAGGTTTGAATGGGGTTAAAATTGTTCGCAAGTTGGTCGCATGTGCGCATGCGCATTAGTACTATTTCACTAACCGAGACGTTCACTAATCATATCCCTACATGGCTACAGACACTTCCTCGACTTGTGAAGGAGCTGGCCCGCGAGACTAGGCCAGAGGGGGGAATGTGAATTCGGTGGAGTGGAATGACGGAATGGAACGGTGGAGTGGACTACTGGAGTGGAGTACTGGACTGGACTACTGGAGTGCCACGCCCACAAAATTATTCACGTACACTATTCCATGGCCTCATACTTAGAGAAACAACTGAAAAACAGATCAAAAGTAGTCTGGGGTGCCATGCCAAACCCTGGTACCCAGACTAGATCAAAAGTGAAAAATATCTCCAGCAAAGTGACCTACTCTAAGCATATCTAAGGTCTAGTGCCTAGCCTTGTCCCCTGGCCCTCTCTCCCAGCTTTATAATGTTACACATAGTGCCTACTTAGCCCGTGAGATGTATCTTCATACTAAACAATACACTGTGTCAATGCTGGATAACTGGTTGTTGAATGAATTGATTGCCATTAGATCATCACGGTCATTGATCAATGTTAGATATACAACATTGACCAATAGTTGTGATCTAGTTACTGGTATTCGAAAAACCGATAGAATTATTAAAGTTTAGGCATGCAGAGTCTTCGCCTTGTTATTGAGTGAATGCTAAATTCAAGTTACACATTAGCTACATTTGTACATGCACCTGTTGAACTAAGTTGTAATACGGTACAGTAGCTAGTTCAGTACGGTATTAAAAATTCATGTCAGTGAATATTAGCTATCAAGTACGTCTGTGCTGATACTGTAATACTTTTAGTGTTTAAAATTCTCATGCAACATTACTAATATCTGCCACAGTTTTACTTCAATAGCTGTTCTCAGATTGTTGTTGTGGGTACTGCCTGTCTGTTGCCAGAGACTCAGAGGGCACAATGATGAACTTGATAATCAAATTGTAAATACACAGTGTTCAGATAGCACGGTATTTCACCAAGGGCTGGTCTATAAGCCCTTGATTTCACCCTACATGACACGGTTAGCACCCGGATGATGACTGAGCATAAGGCTATAGCTATATCTGTTGGTGAAACTCGTCGAACATTTCTCACAAGATCAGCTACTCTAGATTCTATGCTACTCATCGAGATCTAAGCAGCTCATGATCTAGTCTCGCGAGCCAGCCCCTCCCCACGCGAAGGAAGGGTCCGGTCAACTTCGCATCGTGGTTTTGTGAGCGTTTGCCACGATTTTCTTGGCGTGTTAACCGCAAATGCCGCGCATCGACGTGTAGTAGCTCGTGCGCGTGCTGTGCACGCATACTAACCGTGTACATGCATACTCGGTATGGCGCGCGCCGAATAGTCCGGCCAGAACAGCGTCACGGCTTACCGCAAACAGCATCGAATTACTACTTGTACTGCTTGCCCACTGCTGACTCTGCAACACAAACTCATGATGCGAAGTTGACCAGACCCTTCCTCTCTTGTGAAGGGGCTGGCCCGCGAGACTACTCATGATCCTTGGCTCATACATTTTGTCAGTGCAGTCCTTGGAATGACTTAGTATTATGCGCATGCTCAAGTATACAACCAATTTGTGGGCGTGGCACTCCAGTAGTCCAGTCCAGTGCTCCACTCCAGTAGTCCATTCCACCGTTCCATTTCATCATTCCACTCCACCGAATTCACATTCCCGCCAGAGGGACGTCATCTCCAGTTTTCACATTTACTGGCTTTATGATTCTCCCAAAACTGGTAGCTAGCTCTACATCAAGCCTGAGTCATGATGAGCGTTGCCGCGGGAAGACAAGCTAAGAAAACAGCCCAAGCCAGATATAAGGAGATAGCCTTCAAGGACTTGGAATTCGATGACAGTGTGAGCCATGCATGATACTGAAGACGGCGCAGTAGATAGCTAAGCTACCGCATGTACCGCTGGCGCTGTGATCATGCGGCACGCTTTGGATAGCAAAAAGGGCCACAGTCGGCTCCAGGCGGCCATGATATCTAAGTCATAGTAAAACCATAGATAATACAGCACTGACGTGGATGTGAAACGGGTCCGTAAAATAATATTGCGCGTGAAACACTCCTCGCAACGGGGGTGACACGGAGATTTACGGATCTCCGTTTACGTTCTAATACGTTTGTATGGCAATGGCGGCCAAAACCGCTCAATGCAGCTGTGTTTGTGTGAGGTTTTTGACCAGAGCGAGTGTCTGTGGAAGAAGTTACTATTTTATTCAACTAATGCAAGCGTGAAGGTACTCGATTCAAGTCGAGGCTTAGGCTGAAGTCGTACAGTTCGTCCATAATCTAACACAAAGAAAGGTAAAAACGATAAGCTACCGAGGTACAAAACACTTCGTCACGCTTGTCTTGTTCGAGTTACGAAGGAATAGGCATTTTAATCAAGTACTTGGGCTGCTTGCAGTGTTATCTGTACCTGTTTCGTGCCAGTATCTCGTACGCCTTCGTTGATAATCTAACACAAAGTCGCTACAGCCACCGCCATTGTAGAAAGGACCGCTAAGGTTCGCGTTTTCGGGCACGAGAGGGGAAAGATGTCGCCCATTCGTCTCGCTTTGATGTCGGCATCGTCGGTCGTAACCGTCAGCTTCTTATTCTTATCGTCAGACTGTAAAACACTCGTCTTCAACTTCAGAGCGTGGTTATTTTCACGTGACGAGGAGTGTGACAACAACTCCCCGTAAATCGCTCCGTAAACTACCCCGTTTCACATCCACGTCAGTATGTATTATCTATGGTAAAACTAATGTGAATTTGAGGCTACTGAATGATTCAGCCTATCGTGTCATACACTGTAGCTTTAAAGTTTTATCAGACACTGTGACCATGTCCAGAAATTGGCACTATGAAAGGGTCATACATATTCTCCCATATAATAATTATTTGTATAATAGATTGATAAGACTAGCGTCAATTAGCATTTACAAGCCATGTACAAGCCCTTTACAAGCTACTAGCAGCAGCGGTTGCCAAGGTGACGTTCAATTTTCTAATTAACGCACATCGGAAGTTGAGCAGAAGTAGCTGAAGTAGCTGAAATAGCTGAACTTTGGTCCGGATTTGGAAAAATTTAATCAAGATCTAAAGACTTGACAATTAGACATTTTGAAATTTCAACCCTTTCTCCACATAAATGGATCGGAACAATTTGCAATTATTATGGTAGGCGTCTAGTGTACGGCTACAAAAACGGGAGGTATGGCCAAAGTTTACCTAGTCTCGTGCCCAGACCCCACCTCCAAAGAGGAAAAGGGTCTGGTGAACTTGGGCCGAATCCTTGGGCCTGCGCTGAGGAATTTCCACGCGCCAATCAGATCGCTGCTCTGGCACTGTCATGTGACTAGCTTACCGCAGGAATGTAACATCACTATACTTGCTGTACAAGCCAAATCACACACGCAATCATGCTGACCAATCAGATCCTAGCTTTGCTTAACCGCTAATCACCTGTGCGGCCATACAGACCAATCAGATCCGAGCTTTGCATAGCCGGGTCAGCGCGTGCCGTAGAACGAGAACCGAGGATTCGGCCCAAGTACACCAGACCCTTTTCCTCGCGAGAGGTAGGGTCCGGGTCTGGGAACGAGACTAAAGTTTACCGGAAGTCCATAGGAATGTATGGAGCTAGGACATCAAAGAAGTGATAGTAAGTATGGCCAGTGGGAAAAAGGAAGAAGGCACTGTATGACTGTTTGTTGAACTTACTAGCTAGTTGGAAGGTTATTTTCTATGTCTGAATCGGAACAAATTGAATATGTGCTCAGATATTTACATTGTTGGTCAATAAAATTTCACCTCCATAGACCCGCCATATATAATTAGGAGAGCTCGTGCATGGTGTGCGTTAATAAGAAACATTAAAATTAATGATCCATGACCGGGCATTTCTGGCCATGCGATGTGACGTGGCGAGAGGGGCAAGCTAGCTATAACTAAACATTGGACCTACTGTTGATTTTTTATATCATTATGCCGGCGACCATAGTTTTTCGAGAGGGGTCGGGTTGGTGATGTGAAAAGAGCCAGATGGAATGAAAAGATTGTTGCAGTTAAATGTTTCACTTCAGCTGATCGTGTAGGAGGATTTTCAGAAGAGGTATAGCTACCATGTAGCCTCAGTGGCATACTAATTGACCAACTCTCAGGCATAGTCAGCTGATTAATGTATACTTTTTCTTAGTTTGTCTGCCTCAGCTTACTTCAATCTCATGAGCATATTGTGGAAATGTATGGTGCTTGTGTCAGTGAACACGTAAGTCCTGTTAATGAGTTGCAGTCAGTGTATAATTATTAATCCTGAATAATCATTGTTATATATTACAGCCTTTCATCGTATTAGAGTTTGCACCTACCTCTCTTGATAAAGGCAAGACTTTATGCATATAATCATAAATGCACTTAATAGCAAGAATATAGCTACTATGTACAGGGTTCTATCCAGGATTCAAGAGTCAAAATTTAGGGGGGGAAGCCATCGTCGACAATGTAGCTCTAGGGGGTGGGTGCAGGAGGGGAATGTACCCCCTCCAATGTGAAGCATGAAAACAGAGGTACTTTGTGACCTTACTGAGCTTAGAAAGGCTAAAGTTCAACCTTGTGTGACTCAGCGTAGGCATTATTGAGCTTAAAAAAGGCAACTTTTACATGTCAGGGTTCTATCTACTGGGGGAGGCAGGAGGGAAGCTTCCCCCCTAATAGCCCAGCTTCCTCCCCAAATGGTTTGCCAGTGATAATACATATCATATAAGACTTGCTTTTAAAGCTCAGTCAGGTCATAAAATGCTTCAGTTTTCGTGCTTTGCACAGGAGGGAGCACACCCCCCTCTCACACCCACCTCCTATAGCTACATTGTCAACGATGGCTTCCCCCCCCCCCCCCCCCCCCCCCCCCAAATTTCGAATCCTAGATAGAACCCTGCATGTATGTTAATGTACCGTCATTGGCAAACCATTTGGGGGGAGGAGGGAAGCTGGGCTGTTCCCCCCTGCCTCCCCCAGTAGATAGAACCCTGATGTATCAGTACAACACTGACACAGTAGTAGTAAAACTAAAATATCTCTCTGGATTTGACGTCACAATGGGATGGGCATAAATAATATGGTTAACATCTATGTGTTGCATACTTTTACTGATTCATTTTTGATATCATGAATATAATCTTGGCTCATTGTTTTTGTCTCATTTAGTGCTCCATGATAAAGGGAAAAAGAAATCAATATATCACTACCATGCTGAACACGTGATGAGCTGGTCACGACAATTGGCACTTGCTCTGGAGTATATTCACAGCAAGAATATAATTTACATGGATATCAAACCCTCCAAGTAACTTTTATAAGATTAGCTAGCCATATTTCATGTTAGTCCCATCTAAGTTTAATTTGTTTGTAGTGCTCTTCTCTTTGAAGATGGACTTTTACTGAAACTCTGTGATTTTGGCACTGCAAGGAATTTTAAAAACACCCTCACTAATGCTGTTGGTATCAAATACATAGCTCCAGAAGTCATCAGAGGTATTGTACTTTTTACATGTATGATCTATATAGGGACACCCCCCAATAGTAGCTAGATACCTGCAATGTGAAATCCTATACTAAATAGCAGACTGAAATGCTGCTACTTTGTATACATGGACATTGAGCTAGCACAGTATTATTACATTGATGTAGCCACAAAGTTGGTAAGTGTGTCAATGTAAAGTTTCATCCAGATGGTTGATGATTCTCTGTTTCTAGCCAAATTAATAACTAATCCTTTAATCCATAATGAATTATGTTGGCTATAATCAGAAAAAGGGCATGGCATGATTTGCGACTATCCCCTGTACAGTGGCGTAGGAAGTGGGGCGGTCATGGCCGCCCCACTTTTTGGCTGATCAAGGCCACACGCACCAATTTGCAATAGATCATGCACATAACTATTCATTAATCCGGCAAGCTAGACCAACCTTTTTCTGCTTTCTACATATTGAACCATCACCCATTGCATTGACATGTCCCTGCTTAATCTAATTATGATTGGCTCCATCCATTGACACACCCACAGCCTACCCACCTTCAAAACCGTTCCTACGTCCCTGCTATATGTTTGGGGCACCACACTACATATACAAGGGACAGAACGTCCACTTTGGAGGAGTTCCACCATATTATTTGTGGTTGAATATTAATGTTGATATGCTCACCACACTGATTAACTTTTCTTGTATTACAACAACATAAACATACATGTGTGATCCCTGACACCTTTGTATATACAATCACTCCATATTTTTATACAGGAAGAAGGTATACTGAATTATGTGATGTTTTCAGTTTTGGTATCGTTTTATGGGAAATGATTACACGAAAGAAACCTCTGGGTGCTGTTAAAGGACAGCATTCTAATATGGCTATACTATATGCCATGGCTAATGGTATGTTCTAACCCTTTTCCAATTAGACACTTCTTATATATTTAACTTGTATTTTAGCCTGCAGTGTTATTTTAGTTAATCAAAACCAATACTAAAACCCCTTAGTTTTGCCCAATTTATGCCTTAGTTTTAGTTACTAAAACTAACTTAATTATGCTATGCCTTTCATAATTAAAAACTAAAACTAGCAAACTTGCATCAAACTATACCATATGCTAAACTAAAAAGAAAATGGTAAAAATCAGCTCATTTTAGTTAGTTAACTAAACTAAAAGCACTTTTAGTAGGCCATTTATTCTTTTAGTTTTAATTACTAAAACTAAACTAAAATGATCCTCTGCTCTTAATTAAAAACTAAAACTAACTAAAATCAATGAAGAGGACCTTAATTAAAACTAATAACTAACTAAAATTACTGAAACCATACTAAAACAACACAAATTTCAGGCCAAAGACCACCCAAAATCTCTAACATTCCAAAAGCTATATCAGATATGATCTCAAGGTAATTTCTATAGTATATAGGCCCCCTGTTTGATAGCCTTCAGTAATAATAATTTGTGTCATGCATATAGATGCTGGGACAATGAACCTCAGAACAGACCTACTATGAATAAAATTCGTGTAAAGCTGGAGAAATTTTGCAGGGTAATACTGATTTATTTAGCTTCATATTCTTAGGCCCATCCTTGTGTAAGGAGTGGACTTGTTATGCATCAATATAGTGGGGCAGTAGCGATTCTACTTGTGGTCTAACCAGAGTAAATGGAACGGTAATAATTAAATTATGAGGCCTTACTTCCTACATGGGTTGCAATCAGTGCATACCTTTAGTAATGATATTATTAGGGAGTGTAGCTAGTTCTTTGATGATCTTACTCCCTTATGATGTGATGATCAACCATGAGGTACACTGCATACTTGCTCTGTATATTCTGACTCAGTCATAGTTGTGCCATTCTATTTTTGCATGCAATACTAGTAATGTCAACAATTTTGCACTCATACTCCTTGTGTATTGTAGTACTTGGATGATCCGCAACCTCTAGTGCCTCAGAAAAAATCTCAGGTGTCTCGCAGAAGACCACCCATGGATCCTACTGTGTTTCTCGACAAGGTAAGTTTGGCCTAGGTAACTGAGCTCTAAAAGTGCTATTTGTGCATGTCTACTAATAGGAAGACAGTGGCGCTCTACTAAAGGCATGTCAAAATGGTGATATAGAAACTGCAAAAAGACTTCTTGAAATTGGTAGACTTAGGGATAGTAATCAACTAGCTGTGTTCATGGCAGCTAGTAATGGACATGCTCGAATTATTGCTTTATTGCTCGATCATGGCATTCAAGTGGACATACTGGATGATAATGGACAATCTGCAATAATGATTGCAAGTCAACATGGATATGTACAGGTTGTTCAGCTTCTATTACAGCGTGGTGCTCAACCAAACTTGCAGGATAATAATGGTCTATCTTCTCTAATGATAGCGAGTCAAAACGGCAATGATGACATAGCACAATTATTACTGAAACATGGTGCTCAAATGGATTCACACGATTATAATGGCTGGAGGGCCCTTATGTATGCAAGCTGGAATAATCACATCAGAGTGGTTGAAACTCTTCTCAAGCATGGTGCACATGTGGACAGGGACTTTTTAACACAATTGTCTCCTGTCAGACACCAGGAAGTGCTTGGAATGCTCAATAAGCAATTGGGTATGACCAATAATTCATAGTGTTTACATACGTGCATATCTGTGGTTGCTAAGCAGATTACACCATCTGCCAACTGCCTGTACTTATAAGGCTATTTCCTCCTTCAGTATAAATATTCACACCCTCATGTATTTAATCTCATAAATAATTTGGGATGCATGAGCCTTCTCTTGACTTTATGTAGTTACAGGTTCTAATAGAGTGTAAGGCAGTTTAGTGTGATTTATTGACAGAGGGCAAAGCCCTAGGTCAATCCCTAGGTCAAACTATCAAACTGTTGAGAAGGAAGTACTATAACCAATTTGTAGCACTGAAGCCATACAATCAAAAGATGCATGCCAACAACTGGTAAAACCGCTTACTTGCATGGGACCAAAAACTGAAGACGCAGATGAATAACTTGCAAGAAGTGTAACTAACTTGTTATTGACCTGCTGGTAGCAGCTGGGAGAAGCACCTTGTATAGCTATGTACAATGGATGCTGAATAGTGTGCACAAAATCATGCTTTAGGGTTGGAAGTTATGAAGTGACCAATTAATGCATGAGGATGAGTGTTTGAATAATTATCGCAGACCTTATGACAACAGTAGGACATGTATAGGTTTTAGTATGAGAGCGAGACAGTTTAGTGATTTATTGACTGAGGGCCAAGCCCAAGGTCAATAAACTATCGAGATTGAGTACTATAACCGACTTGTAGTACTGAACAATGGAAAGCTACAAGCTGCAGACCAGTGTGTTTGTATACAGCTACCCACCAGAGCCATCCCACAGGTCAATACTCAGGTGCATTAAAGGCATTGTGCCACGCTATAAGAGCTGATTGTCTACTAATGAACCCGCATGTGCCCGCGTTTTAAATGAAAACTGGGCGTGGCATAAAGCTAATAAGTTCGTGTCTATATTCAAGTGTGCCCGCTGCCGCTCTTTCTGCCGACTTCGACTTTTCCAGCATCTTGTATGCTTAACAGACTTTACCTATTGGTTTTCTTGTGCTTTGGCTCTCTGTAGCTAAAGATCGTGAGCTTCTCAACTCGATCATTGACAAATTTTTTGCCACTCCACGTGTTCGATCTCTGCGTACTTCCATGCACTATACCACGATACTGGGTGTGCCCCTACTTCCTGTACCCACTTGATTAGATTTTTTAACTAATGTGCTCATTAAAAAGCAATTACGGCTTATAAGTGACACAATGCCTTTAAGGCATGAGAGGTGCAATTTTTGAGTCAAAAATATGGTGTTACAAATCTACTTGTATCTGAAAAATGCTTTGAGATATATAACTCAGATTTGATTTTATGAATGTTGGGACCCTAATCTAATATTTAGGACCAATTTTGGTTACCATAGCAACCAGTCTTGTAGGTGTGGCAACAACAAAAATGGCACGCCATGTTTACAAATAAAAATCACAAATTGAAGATGGCCTTTGTTTCCCTCTCAACTTTGTGAGATACTTCAACAGATGCCAAAGTATCTGAAGCTATCTGGAAGAAACAGTAAAATCTTCGTTCTCGAACGAGGTATCAACTTGTTTACTCAACAAGCCCCAAATCCAAATTCCACTGTTAGTCCATGTATTCCTTGTTACTGCTCACCTACAAGCGATCAGATCAACTTTTTCTAGGAGAATCTGTGAAGTAGAGGTATCGAACGTTCTGATGAGTCACTGTCAAAAACTGTCTTCTATTCCGCAAATCGATCACTAGCTTGGTAGCTACTAGCTGCCTCGTGGCACAATACAAAACATATGGAAAGCAATTATGTGCACACGCATTAATGATATGCACTAATGAGATGCAAATAATATTCATGAGCAGAAATGCTACCAGACTATGAATATACCGTACCTTTACGAAAAAGGGCCCATGGGCGGTGCACCTTACATTGGATCTAAACTGGGGGATGGGCCAATATTTGAAGTATCACTGTCGCAGTTTGATGCGAAAGAGTGCCCAGGTAAATTACCTACGTGGTCTTTATTATTTGAATGGTAGCCGCAGCTACTATTGATTTCAGCCTTGCTCAAAGTATGGTTACTAATCGAAGGCGGTCGGCTTTTATCGGGCCGATACTTCACGGTACTGTTGACAGCAACTGTAACTCAACTGTAACTCAAATGGCTGGTTTATGAGGATTGCACTTCAAATAATCGAGATACGATCGAAAAGTAACCTGCCAAACAGCCGTAGAACTAAGCCTAGTTCGTCTTATGCTGTGTTTCAGCCTCAAAAGAACGATTGTGCACGGCTACTGATCTTAACCACGCCCACTTATTAGTGATCGCGCATGCGTGTTCCAGGTGGCTACATATGGGCGCATATTAGAGTAGACCTTAGCAGGAAATTGAGCCCAAAGTGGGGGGCGGGCCGATATTCCGTAGTGGGCCCTTTTTCGCGAAGGTACGGTATATTCATGTAATAACAAGGCAGACACAAGTCCTGCGTTAACGCGTTAGATATTGGCTCCAGCATGCAAATACGCGATATACAGGCTGTCCTGCATCAATTTCCTGCCATTCACTTGTTTGTCTTGACACTTTCTGTTCAATTGTTGCAACAACTTGTAGTGGCACGTGGACACCACATGATTAACACATGATCACTAGTCACATGACTCTTAGCTAGCTACCTTGTGTTCAGTTCTTGTGCATGCTATATCTGAGTTGTATGTATGCTATTTGTCCTTACTGTTGATAATATTTGTTAACTCAACATTGGTGACCCGACGTTTGAAACAACATGTCTGACGACGATCCTCCCATTGCACCCGCTACTACTCCCGCTACAATGACGGCGGTAGCAGCAGTCCATCTCAAACTCCCACCATACTGGCCTGCAGACCCCAAGGCATGGTTTGCACAAGTCGAAGCCCAGTTCACGACTAGAGGCATTACCGTGCAGAGAACGAAGTTCAATCATATTGTCGCCTCCCTCTCACCTGAGATCGCCACCGAGGTCTGTGATCTGATACTGAGGCTGCCTCCAGAGAACCCCTACAATAACCTCAAGGCCCAACTAATTAAGCGCACTACAGCCTCTGAACAGCGGTGACTACAGCAGCTCTTCAACGCAGAAGAGCTGGGCGATCGTAAGCCAACTCAACTACTACGTTGCATGCAACAACTGTTGGGCGAGAAAGCTGCTTCTACTGACAGCTCCTTCCTCCGCGAGCTCTTTCTCCAGTGCATGCCCGACAATATCTGTATGGTCCTAGCATCCACTGCTGACACAGTCAGCTTGGAGGAACTTGCCACACTCACTGATAAGGTCATGGATGTCGCTGCACCATCCATAGCAGCAGTAAGCACACCTCAGAGTCAAATTTCTATGGATATGGAGCAGCTACGTGCAGAGGTAACACGACTGAAGGATGTGGTAACTGCACTTTCAAAGAGTCACCAACCTAGGCGGTCAGGACGCTCCCCTAGCCCCCACCCTCCTACTGACTCCACTCTGTGCTGGTATCATCAACGGTTTGGTAAGGATGCCCGTAAGTGTAGACCACCCTGTCCTGGTCGGGAAACGACTCAGCTAGTCGCTAGCGGCGACGAGCGCTCTTGGCCTGGATTCCAGGTTCGGTGTCCCTTCCACTGTCACAACAGATCGTGGATCTCAGTTTGAATCTGCTCTTTGGGCCCAACTGATGCAAATTCTAGGATCCAAGCGTATCCGCACTACTGCATACCATCCAATTGCAAACGGCTTCATAGAATGTCTACACCACCAACTCAAAGCTGCCCTCAAATCTCACCCCAACCCCACCCACTGGGCTGACTGTCTTCCATTAGTTTTACTTGGCATCCGAACAGCCCTCAAGAAGGACATTCATTGCACTTCAGCGGAATTTTTCGATCACTCCAATGACGACACTACTGCTGACCCATCCGCATATGTTGTGAATCTGAAGTCTACCATGCAGCAACTTAAATCTGCCCGTGTGCGCAATCATCCACAGCGAAAGGTACATTTTAGTAATGCTTTAGCCACGTGTACTCATGTTTTCGTACGCCGTGATGGAATTCGTAAACCTCTCCAACCTCTCCAACCTCCATACGATGGCCCGTGCAAAGTTTTAGAACGTAAAGACAAGTACTTTGTCGTGTATGTTAAGGGTAAACGAGATACCATCTCGCTTGATCGCCTTAAGCCTGCACACCTTGATGCTGATACAACTAATGTTGGCTCTGAAACTCCTTCCCCTACCTTCCCTATCGCCACCAATCATCAAACACCTACACGAATCACCCGCTCAGGTCGACATGTTCATGGTCCTGTCCGTTTTTCCACATGATCGTTTGCCAGCCCACTGGAGGGTGAGTACTGTAGTGGCACGTGGACACCACACGATTTACACACGATCACTAGTCACATGGCTCTTAGCTAGCTACCTCGTGTTCAGTTCTTGTGCACGCTATATCTGAGTTGTATGTATGCTATTTGTCCTTATTGTTGATAATATTTGTTAACTCAACAAACTGTTGCAAACATTAATGTCTGACCAGCATCCTGTTCACTACCTTAGGATGCACTGCAGTAGGGTAAACTGGTTTGGAAGTTGGCTTAGCAACTACAATACCAAGATATTAGTGCTGTGTGTGTACCACTACACCTATAGCCTAGTATCTAGGAGCCTAGAGACTTGCAAAAACTGCTGAACCTACCCTGCATGCAGCTACATGTACATGTACATATAACTGGTGATGTGCTACATCAGGTGTACAGTGAAATCCCGTTTAATGGACACCCCTCAAATACAGACACTTGCGATATAACGGACA
This sequence comes from Stappiaceae bacterium, assembly GCA_964291365.2. Lineage (GTDB taxonomy): Bacteria > Pseudomonadota > Alphaproteobacteria > Rhizobiales > Stappiaceae > JBDWFY01. The sequence continues at coordinate 605,855 of OZ220033.1, read as the reverse complement.
ATTCTGGAAGTCCCGAACATTACTCCATAGACTTCAGTACATTAAAACCCCGGACACCCCACTATTCCGTATAACGGTCACTTATTCGGTCCCATTTGAGCTTGTAAACCACTCCCGCATGACAGCCAGTTAGCCACACCTACTAATAGTATTGCATGCATGGCATGGTGGAACATGGTAAAATCACACCAAAATCTCTACAAACGTCCATCGCTACAAAGATCTACTACTACTTTGTTTAATTTGTTGATAAAGGACTTTGATCCATAGAAGTGATAGGTGCATGGAAACTCCAGCCCATAACCAGCACCATGATTAACTTTTGCACCCTTGTTGACATCTCTTCTAAGAAAGACTGATACTACTGGGGCTAGATTGAAGGGAAGATGGCCAATATCACTGCCTCTCCTTATGACTGCAACAGCGAACTTGTCCTCAGTATTATCGGGTTCTTGCTGGAACAGTAACACCTCCCTGATGCATAGGTCCCAGATATCCTGGTAAGCATGGTAACCCTTGATGTAGGACTGAACTTCTAGGATTATCTCCTGTCACAGGTTGGCTTGCCATGATGACTGAGCATAAAAGTGATGAGTTCAGCAGCAATTAGCTACAAATGAAATCCAGCTGTAACCATAAACACGTGCTTCAACTTCGGCAGAGAAAATGGCAACGAACAGGAACACTGACACTTCAAAAGAAATAGTATGAGGTACTAGACATGGTCAAAAAGAACCCTCAGATGGGTCTGAAGATGGGTATCCGAAAGCTTGCTGAGCATTTCTTTTGTGGTAAGACAGATTTCCACCATTATCAAGAATAATGAGTCCATTATGGAGCTTTACTAGTCCACTTGCCAAGCAAAAGCATACGAAAGAGCTTGCACTTCTGAATTTGTGGACATCAACGGAGCCCTTCATAAATGGTACCTAGCTATTTGTTATGTCATGAAACATCTATCCTGGTGGTCCACAGCTATGTGAAAAGCCAAGGAGATTGCAGAGCATCTAGGATGTCCTGATTTCAAAGCCTCGAACATGAATGGCTCAGCAGATGGGAAAAGAGATACACATCACACAAACTATGCATCTTCAGATAGAAAATCGTCCACACTGGGTCCGTATGCCATACCATTGTCCTGTGAGGGTGTGTGTGAGAGAGAGGTAAACAGGAGCATAAGCATACATGTAAAACAGAAATTGGGAAACTCATCAAAATTAATGCTTCTTATGAAATTAATGATCTGACAGCATTTACAAATACTAGCATCGAGTTTACCTTTGTCGTGGAAGGATTTACTAAAATGAAAATAAAATTAGTGGAGAATCAGAAGATATGTGAAGGGAAACTGTCAATTCATGGAGGAAAGGCTACCTAAGCTTCTACAGGGACATTCAAAGGAAAACACCTGGAACTTCAATGAAATTGCTGGTCTTTGCAGGGCTCTCTCAGGGAATGGATTTGGTGAGAGGGGATCACAGTGCAAAACGCAAAACAGCAAGTAACAATTGCCTTAATTGCAAATGCGGATAGAGAGAAGGAAGCAGCTGTTGTTATTTGGAATTCTGAATGTCCTAGGTGCTTCAAGGGGGTAGATAGGAGCAAGCTTCCTGTACACTACTTTAGCCAGTTGAAAGAATGACAGGGGAAATTTTAGACAGAGTTCTCATCAAATTCCATCGACAGCTGAGATCTAAAGGTCATTATATTGCACTTCTTATGGATAATGCTGGATGTCACCTGCCTGAATAAAAGGATAAGTATAGCAACATCAAAATCATTTTCCTTTCACCCAACACAACATCAAAATTGCACCACTGAACTTGGGTATTATCCAGAATTTCGGTTCACCGTCGAATTAAAGCTATGTCTGTGTTTCGTAATTTCAAAGATTGACGAATATGACACAGCCTCAGAGGTCATTAAGTCTGTTAATATTTTACAAGTGGTAACTGTTGAGTGCATGGGAGGAAGTGAAACGGGAGGCTATTTCCAAGTGTTTCAGAAAGGCAGGAGTCCTGGGTGAAAGTTTTGCTCTCGTATCTCGTGAACATGAGGAGCAAGATCCATTTAATGAATACATCGTCTTCTGATGATGACTTAGAAGATCTGATTCATCAACTTGATATGCCTGCTGAAGCAACATGTTCTGTTGGTGAGTATGTGAATGGTGAAGACAATCTTCCTACTTGTTTGAAGCATGATGATGGCTTATAAGAAGATGATATATTTTGCATCTCTAGACCCAGACCAATCAGCTGTGGAACTGGAAGAACCCAATGATGTTTTGAACGACCTCCTCCAAAGATTACAAATTTTGGCGAGGCTATCCAGTCACTTGAAGACGTGCAAGCCTTTCTTGATATAATATTATATAAGCAAAGGGTACAGTGGTCAAGCTACAACAATCGCTTCAGCTGTAGAGATGGTTGCATCTCTACACCTCGCATCAGCTATACAATCTATATTTAATGAGTATTTGATTTTGCAATTGAATTGAAATGATACCTTGAGATAGAAACAAACATAACCCCCTCAGTTTATTAAGCATACCTCGCTATAAAGGACAAAATTGGTTGGCCCAACAACATCTATTATATCTGGATTCCACTGTATAACGTAGCCTGGTTACAGCGCATATTGTTTACAAGAATAAAGGGCAACATTAGCTAAAGCACTGTACACATGTAATTAATTTTAGTGTCCGGGTATTTTGGTGTTTCAATTTGATCAGACAATGTGTCTGTCCCTGTGAAAAATTATCGTAAGGTCTGTTACTGTGATTGAATATTGTCTGAAATAGTGAACTTGAAGAGTGTTAGATGCTTATAGGATGGTCACAAGACACATGCAGTCTTCAATTAATAAGCACTCCAGAGCCAATTAGTGCGAAACTATAAGTAAGAGGGCCCTATTTACATGGATAGGATCACGGGTCAGCTTACTTAACGTGAGGGGTAAAGTGATCAGTTTGTCCATCTGTTGTAGCCAGATTTGGAGATAATATAGGCATAGCTGCAATTTTTTTAATATGCCATAAAACTGGATTCTTTTTGCTTATAATTGCTTGATAGGTCTGGCATGGTGGGAGTGCTATGTTATAGTTTTATCCCGGTGCGAGTACAATATCCTGGTTATTGCACAGGTCCAAGGTGGAGCTGAGGACAAGGGCAATAACCAGGATATTGTACGAACATATCTGGGATAAAACTGGTTTCTGTCCTACAAACCATGGAAACACATCTGCTACCTGACCCTGCCATGGGAACGCATTCTGAGACAATGACGTCATCAGGTTAGCAACCAATCACATTCGAGGTTTAGTTTGATCATTAGTCTGCAGTTCAGTCTTGATCTCCATAGCTAGCGAGCTGGTATGCTCGTTGCCCAGCAAATTTACCTTCTTGCCTTGGAATGCTACACTATAACACCAGTGCCAAGGGTATTGATGATGATAGCAAAGATTTTGTGACCGTACGGTTAAAGATTTAAAGTGCTAGTGCAAGGAGGCCTCTGTCACCCTTGAATCGTTTCAAAATCATTGTAAGATGCAAGGAAGAGCTCGCTCAAGGGCTGTATTCTTGTCGACGCTACTTAAGGACTTGATGGACATTCCAAAGCAGGGTCAGAGTCAGTGAGTGTATAGGCTTTGTGTGTGGACCACTGTACCTTCCGAGCGAGCATTTTTATCCAGTGCTTTGAGCTGATATGTCTGGAGTACAGCTACAGCTACTCCTTGCATACATTGGTATTTAAACAATTTTAGAGAGCCTTACTAGAAGATTAACAGTGACTAGACTTGCGTATTATTCAATTCTTTATATACATTATTGACAATGTTGAATTTCACATTCAAGTGATAACTGGCGCCATATAACTAAAATATCACCTGGTGATAACTTCTATACAGTCCAGCTGTTTCTGTTGATGTACCCATGCAGCGCAGTGTAGTGGGATAGAAATAGCTAAATTGTGTTGTTTATTGGCCATACCTATCAACTGCACCTAGAAAGTGTCTTATCGCACATACTCATTACCCTGCACGCATGCGCAAGGGGTAAAGCAATTGGTTTGTATGTCTGTTCTGTGTCGTCATCGGCACGAAAACCGCCAGATCTTGAGATCTAGGCATCTGAAGGACATGTAAGTGCAACCAAATGGTCAAATCGTCGAAAAACTGGCTTCTGTATGCTTCAAATCATTTAGCAATGCCCACAAGTGCTACAAATTGTACATTTTTGTTAGCCACACCTATTGACCACAACTACTGCTTGGCCATGTTTTCTGCTCATGTGCACAACTCACTAGATAATGGTCAGTGGCATATCCAGGGGGGTGCTCAGGGTGCTTGAGCACCCCCCTAAGCCCTCAGAGGCATACAATTAATTAGTACTAAAATGCTTTGTTCATATCAATGAATAATGTCACTAGCGATTAATTTTATTAATTAAAAACACTTTGCTAAGCTTCAAAATGGTTAGCTAGATCATCAGTAGCTACTTACCTACACGTCTTGTAATCCATCAACAGTGAAGCTAGTGTAGAGAAAGTGTGATTCTTAATGTTGTACACCACGAAATGTGCGTGGTGGCATTGAAATTAGCGGGTGTGGTTAATAAAAGTGGGCATGGCTGCAAAAATTTTCACCATGATGATGGTCGTATACAACTAAGTGCTGCTTGTGCTGCTGCTATTGGTAGTGCATTCTACTGCTAGTGCTGTTACGTTGCTGCTACTGCTATTGCAGCTGTTGCTGGTACTGTGCTACTGCTAGTGCTACTGTTACTACAGTGTTAATGATGTGCTGCTACTACAGCTTTCAGATCATAGCTCACTGATAATCAGATTGATGCAGCATGCAGGGTAGTGTGCTCTAGACAGCTCTAGTTATTAATGAGCCTAGCACACATGGGGTATAGCTCTACGAGTCAACCCTCGACACACATGCAACTGTAGTGGTATTGCGTGTCTATCTGTTTGTTACCAAGCTAGCTACTACAATACATTTAGCTATATTATGTCAAAAACACTTTAATCTAACGTTGTGGCATCATTTTATATTATTTTGCTGACTACTAGTGTCTTCTTCACTTCTGACAAGCTCTGGATGGATAAAAAAAAGATAGCAATAGCTTCTTTTCAATGCAAAGAGTGTTTACATTAGCAACAGCTCTATAACATGACTGACTCATTTGAGACCAATCATAGCGAACTAGCAAATGAGCTTTCTTTGTGTGTATCTGCTGATCTGGCACACTTGGTCACTGCTGCATGTTACGTAAGTGCGATTAATAGGTAAGGCTGATGAAACGCATGATTTGTTCATACTGTATGTAACAAAAATCACTTTTTGCTGTTCTGATATTTTTGTCATTAACCCCTCACTCTGAAGCAAATTGGCAATTTTGTCTTTAGCTAAATGATAGATGATAAACTCACCACTTTATATCCTTTGCACCTAGCTACTCATGGGATAAATCCAGTGAGTAGGAGGAAATAACAATAATTATTCGGCCTAATTTTACAGATGCTGATCAAGTAGAGCAAAGGCATCTTGCTGCTGTGCAGCAAGCAATTGATAAACAAGGAACTCTAACTCACACAACTGTGCATGGTGTTATTGTTGGCATTGCACGGTCTGGCAAGGATTCGCTCATGAAACGTCTCCTTGGGGAAAGACCAACTGGTAAATCGCCGAGTACTGGAGTGGCAGAGAAAGCAATTCAAGTTAGAGTGGAGAAATCGTCTTCTAACACTGTGTCTGCCTGTGTTGAGAACTCGAAGTGGATAAGACTGACAATGTATGATGATGAAGCTATTGAAATGATGACCCAACTGACATTCAATCAAACTGAGCCAATGAAACCAACTCACAAGAAAACTGCTATGCAAATCAAGCGTGTTCATACTCTTCAATTGAATGAAACAGAAGCTAAAGATTCACTGAATAAAATGCCAGATGCACTCGTAACTAATCCAATGCACAAAGGATTTGATGAAAGTCTTAATCCCACTTCTTTACGAGACGAAGCTGTGAAAACATACAAGCCTGTTCCAAAGCCACGAAAAAAGATACCTCTTGTACACAAGTCTCCTATAGAGATATTTAAGGAAGCACTGAAGACAAGAAAGCTACAGGGTCTCCGTCAACACCTGAAAAACCATTGGTCTATATACCTGTCAAATACTGGAGGGCAAATGGAGTTCCAAGAGCTACTCCCCCTTCTAGTTTCTGGTCCATCCATGTTTTTTGTCACTTTTCGTCTTGATCGAGATCTCAATCAAAGTTATGAAATTGAATATGAAGTGATAGTCAAGAGTGATGATGGTCCCCGCCCCAAAATATTCAAATATTCATCTAATGCCACTCCATTGGAGATAATCCTACAGACCCTTGCTAGCATTGATGCTGTGGGCACTTATGATTATTCAAACCAACAGAGGGAGAGAGCTGCACTCATTTACAAAGTTTTCATTGTAGGAACTCATCGTGATCTGCTTGAAAGAAGTCTTCGCAACACACAGGCAGTTCAAACAAAAATCAGAGAGATCGACCAAATACTCGTTGACTCAGTTGTATCAGCATCCTACTTTCGTCACATTGAATTCTCAGCAATGGATCAGATGATTTTTTCTGTTGATAATTTTTCAACCAATGAGTATGATTTCCAACACATTCGATCCTCTGTAGAGCAAGCAGTTAACACTGGTGATTTTGCGATGACCTCTCCTTCACACTGGCTTATTTATAGCCTTGTGCTTCGGCAGCTGAAGAATCAGATTGAAAGTTATAGCAACTGCTATAGAATTGCCAAAGATTGTGGAATCACTGATGATGATGAGCTCAAAGAAGCACTTCATTTTATTCATACTAAAATGGGCATAATCCGCTACTTCCCAATAGATGACCTTAAACAGATAGTCATCCTCAATCCCCAGGTCTTGTTTGACAAAGTCACTGAATTGATAGTTGAAACATTCACATTTGAGCATGCAGGGTACCACTCTGTAGAAGATTTCAAGAAGGGTATATTTTCCTTTTCAGAATTTGAAAAAATCAGTCGTTTAAGAAATCCTGACCCTCTTCTCACTCCAAAACGATTTGCGAGGCTACTAGAGTATCTTCGAATAGCAGCTCCATTTGATCAGGATGGAATTAGAAAATATTTCTTTCCATGTGCTTTATTACATGCCCAAGAACTGTCAACTCAGATTGAACTTAGTGACATTCCTCCTCTTGTAGTTTCCTTTGAGTGTGGCTATCGTCCCATGGGTCTAGCTGGAGCTCTTATTAAATATCTTATGACAAATGAAAGGGGAAGCAAAGATTTTGAATGGAAATTGTTAACAAAAAAAATTTATCGAGAGCAGATTTCATTTAGTATTGAGCCATCATGCGATACTATCACCTTAAAGATGTTTCCAACACACATCGAGGTAACCTGCCTTCCAGATTTTGATGGCATTAGTCGCCAGTACTGCCCAGTTCAGAAAACATGCATTGAGGTATGCAAGGCAATCAAGGCAGGAATTGAAAAGGTCAACTCAGACATTAACTACATCAATAACACTGAGCCATTGTTTACATTCTATTGCTCATCGTGCATTGGGTTGAATTTGAAACATCACCCAGCAAAATTGTTGTTTGTTCAAAATAATCCAATAAAATTGAAGTGCCTCAGAACAGACAAACCTCACAAGCTTCCCTTAGGACATGAAATCTGGAAACTTCAGGAACTTATAACTCTTACAGCCACACGTGACAATACGCAAATGCAACCGAATATTGGCACCTTGCAATCTGATTCTGCTCTCCCTGTTCAAAGACCCAGGCTTCACCGAGTAGTACAATGTGACAGCCGTCATCATGCTACATTGCTTTATCAGCTCAGCATGTATGCTGCAAGATGGAGGAATATTGGTACCAATCTTGGATTCCAACAAGGAGAACTAGATAACATTCAAGGAGCACCAAAGTATCATAATACAGCACCTCACAGTTGGCTCAGTGCTATGTTAGCTGAGTGGCTGGAGTGGGCTCCTGGTCATGAACATGGACATAGTCAGTATGCAACTCTAGAAGCACTAAAGACTGCTGTTAGTATGGCTGGTTTGGGAAATACTGCTGCAAGTCTCACAACAGACTACAAGCCACACGAATATGGTCTGCCACCTGCTCCGTCTGGCGCTTTTCATAACTTATGCTAATAAATTGACAATGCTCTTAGCGATGTAATGCAAACATGATCTTTTTTTGTTCAAGTTTTGATGTACATTTCTGCTACTAATTACACTTATGGTTGATTGCATTTCTGTTGTGGTTTTGGTGTATTCATGTGATGTTATTCACTAGCTTTGTTGTCTTGTTCCATAGTTTCGTGTATGCATGTACATGTCTGTGGTTTGTCTCGTCATCTTTCATTCCGTTTTGTCGCCCCTATCCCTTTAGCCTGCAGTTCATTACTAATTCATTGACACCAGATCTCATATCATATACCATTATTTGAATAGTACATCATCTATGATGGCACCCCTTCTTCTACATATGTATATGTAGTGAAATTATTTGTACATCTTATCATTGTTTGTACTGTACGTAATTCACAAATGCAATACATATACATGACCTTTTTGCATCAACCACGCTCATTCATGAGGTATTATCGTACATGGGTTTCTGCCACTAATTTTATGTTTTGGCTAGGTCAGTGTATGGTGTGTTATGTGATGTCATTCACTAGCTTTGTTATCTGGTTTGATTGTTTGCGTATATATGTCTGTGGTTTATCCAATTCCTTCTTGTTATCTTTTGTAGCCATATTGACAATTAATTTTTTCAAGTATATAGTACTTCTGCAATCAAATATTTTCATCAGCTTACTGTTGGGGTCATGTTTTTCACATATTATTCTGACATATCTATATGTCAGAAGTATATAAGTAAGTACTTAGCATAAAATTTTGTAACTATAACAAGGAAAATGCTTCATGCCAATCCGGTAAGGGGTCATACCAGTGTCTATAGAGCGTTTGCATAGGGGCGTGGTCACAAGTAGGGATAGTAAGCTGAAATATTTTTTTATAAAAAATTGAACCTAAGCCAAAAATCAAATTTGAAGCCAAGTTCATCATGTTCTGGTGATTTTTAAAACATAAGACTTTTATTGTGCTATGATGGGAATTTAATTTGTGGTAGTGTATAGGTTGGCTGTATATCAGCAACTACTGGTATTCCCATAATTACTATATGTCTATGTAAAACCTGATATCTTTGAAAATTTAGTGGAACTTCTGATCAGCTTCATACTTGACATGGGCGGCGGAGCCGGTCCGGCTGGTCAGGTTTTGGCCGGACCACTTTTTTACCTCATTAATTATTCACAAAATGATAGGCATTTCCTTGGGCTTAACTTGCTTCTTAGAAATCACCACCATTTTTTCTCTCTGTCTCGTTAAGCAGTCGTCGCATGCCAGTAACCTTGCTCGAGCGCTCGTGGCCGATTATGATGACGTCATAGTCATGAATAAAATTAAATTCGAAAATTTCGTGGCGCGCAAGCGCGCCATTACTTTCTTTGCCTGACCACTAAAAAAAGGCTTCCGCCGCCCTTGCTTGAGATCTGACTTCTATAGCTATAAGGTAAACTAGTTATATAAATTAATTAATCAAGTAAAGGGGTATATACGTAGTAATCACATGACACTGTACCAAGGCACCACTGTAGTTAGCTAGAGCTAATAGCTAGTTGTGTAGACCTGCATGGTACAGAGGTTGTGCAAGTGATGTCAATTGATGTTATAAAACTGCAAAAATTGAATTAATTACACTTGTAAATTTTATAATTTTTCTGAGGGTTGAGTCCAAATAGCTAAGTTTTCAAGTTTAAAAACCTAGCTCCACATGGCTGATTTTATAAAATTATAGTTGAATATTGATCTTTTTCCATAGACTTGTATGGTGGCATGTTGTTTTTACCTACCGGTAAGCAAAAAGAAAATGTCACCATAGCTGTAGCCAAGTCCGGTATGTAAAAAAGCTGAAATTCAGGGATTTTTAAGTTAAAAACTAGGCCACCACATTTAGATTTAAGTTATTGAGACCCGGCACCATTATTGCATAGAAAAAATATGGGATGGTTAATTAATTATGATGACGTAATTGTATACTCTATATATAGCTGTATTTCTTGCCCCCTTTGAACTTTCTCCGCTCTCAGTGATGGTTCCGAACCCAACATGGGAATGCGGTCTGAAAATGAGATAGACTATAATTTTGCTGATGCTGCAAAGGTCTGGGCCCATGGTTTGAGTTTGAGGTTAAACGAACGTGCTTGTGCCAGCTCTGTCGGATGAAAGAAGTCATAAAAATATGTACTCATTATGATATGAAGGTAGGATAATTGTTTGCAATTTGTGCCGCTAGTGTGTTCGTTGTGCCAGTGTGCCTTGCCTCCACTCAGGCGCTCACCGCCTGAGCTGGGCCGGAGTCTACACGTGTAGATCGGCCTGTACCGATTAATAGTAAGCTATATTAGGATAGCCTTGATTCCAGGCTCTTTTGCACTGAAAGAAAGCCTGGGATTGAGGCTAAGGTGAGGCCTCTCCAAGGTTACTTTGGTAAGGGTCGGCAGGGTAAGTTAAAAGATGTTGATGGAGTGACACTATGATCTGGGTTCCTTATTGGCAGTCAACTTGGAGTGGTCAGAGAGTGCTGGGAATTTATGTATATGTATTGTCATCCATGACCCTGTAATACCAGTTTCACCCATGCAGCTGTTTATATGTTTATTCATTTGCTGACCATATTTGGTTATGAGCATAATTATCGGTTTTCTTGGAGCTTGTTCCACACACTGTGGTCCAGATTTACGGACTTTAAGAGTGTGCTCAGGTGTTTGCATGGAAATATTCCCAAGCTAAGCCTATTTATATGCCTTTCAGTATTGCAGCCGGTCACCCTCTCAGCTGCTTTTTGGAGCTCTCAGTATCAATTGTTGGCTGGTCAGGGAAAGAACTGATCTGTGAAGTATTTGACAGCAGCTTTCCTGTCTTCTGTTGAGCTATGCAAGGCTCCGCTCTCTGCTATGTTCCATATGGGTTATTGAGGATAGGATTGCTTCTGAGTCTACTTCAACACTGTCACAATGCCTCCGTGCCTCCCGATCGTCGTGCTGCAACCCTTGCCAAACTCAGTGTACCAGGTATCATAGTTTATAGTACTATTAGGATTTTTGTGAATAGTACATGTAGGTGAGAGCATATCTGTGGAACTGCAATGTATGTGTGTATGATCTAAGCTTTTGTCCCATATAACAATGTATACACAGCATTATGATAAATTCATAGTGCAACTCCATAGTTGTATCGCTCTGTATATAAATGTCATGAGACAATATACTTGGAGACATGATTTCATAACTGTTTATTACCTGCTCCATCTTGCCCAGCGTACACGAGTAGCTAGCAGCTGTGCTATGGTCACATGATCCACAACGCTGACACGTCAGCTTATAGTACATGTACGTGTTGAATACATAAAATAGTGCATTACAAGCTAGTAATATACCAAAGCCTGTCCTCAGGCTCTCTGCAGTGCATGTGGGAAACAGTGAAAAGCTGAGGGAGGGCGTGGGAATGAGGCTGGTAATGCTATACTGTTAGTGGTAACTGGGGTTTTGTGGTGTACACTTCTCAAAATTAATGATCCATTCCCCACTGTATAATGTGCATAGATAGCCTCCCCTTTCATAGGAAAAGGTGCTTGAAAAGGGCATGAGAACAGGCTGTGTATAAAATGATGTACATCTACACTGTGCAGCCCTACCTAGCATTTACTTTGCTACATTAATTATGACTATCAAGCACTGCAAACTTCAGTTGGTGGCATTTGTCCTGTTTGCTGTTGTTGTGCATGCAGAGTCCAATGGAGGTGTGGTGTACAGCAGCAGCAGCATCAGCAATGATAGAGCTGAAAAGCATAGAGCCAGCCAGACCGCTAAGGCTGACCGCCTCCCGACTACAGCTGGAACCAACCAAAAAGAATTGACTGTGTCCAGGCCACTAGTCTACACTACTGATGAGAAGCCAGGAGAGAAGTGGCTGAATGAACGTCTCCAGGTCACCACTCAAACACCAACTACTCGACCTACAACAGCCACAACTACCACTTTAGGTATTGGTCCAGGTTGATGTTTAAAGGCATTGTGCCATGCTGTAAGAGCTGATTGCTAGTCTCGTTCCCAGACCCAAATCCCCGCGCGGGCAAGGGTCTGGTGACATTGGAACAATTTCATGGTTGTACGGGCGCGTGACTTAACTGTAATGTTATGCAATCAATCACGCGCCAGTTGTACGTTGCTAAGCAATAGATTGTAAAATTGTAAAGCTGCATTCTGATTGGCTAGAGGTAAACCAAGACAGCTGACCTTGTACAGCGTTGCTACCCAATAGGATGCAAAGTCACATGATAACTATAGAGCTGCGATCTGATTGGCTTACACGAAAACACGACTGCTGAGCTTATAAAAACCAAGGGAACGCTCAACTGTCACCAGACCCTTTCCCTCGCAGAGGGTGGGGTCTGGGGACAAGACTAGCTGATTGCCTACTAATGAGGCCACATGCACCCACACGGTAAATGAACACTGGGCGTGGTAGACGGCTCAGGCCTCTCTCTGCAAGATGCTCGAGTTTCTAGGCATCTTATCTGTTCTTTGACCTTTACCTATCGGTATTCTTACCCTTTGGCTATCCATTTCTGAAGAGAGTAGACTGTGGCACAGGCTGTGCAACTCAACCATTGTGAAGATACTTTGCGCTGCATGCATTCAATCTCTGTATACTTCCTTGCACCATACCACGATATTGGGTGTGCCCCATTTCCTATACCCACCTAATTATACTAATGAGCGCAATTCGAAGCAATTACGCCTTATATCATGGCACAGTGCCTTTAACTTAGGCAAGGTGTATAGTGCACTTAAAATTTCATACAAGAGGGGTGGGGGGTGATGTGAGAGTTACATGTATACTTGCAGAGGAGCTGGGCATATGAAATTGTCCGTTTGAGTAATTTGCTTGCTGCATGTACATATGGCTAGGGCAACTGTAATGTTTTGCAGTTGCATATCCCATTTAGTGTAAGAACACTTTCACCAACTGTGAGAAATTTTGATAAAACAGAAGGATAAATTTTCATGGATTGATTGGTAATACTACTGATGTAGTATTAGTAGACTCTCTCCTATATCATAATAATTAAGGAGAACTCTCTGTCAATAATTATGTGTAGCCACGAAACTGCACTAGTGCCATGTTTGTGATAGTTTTTCCCTGGAAAGGTGACATAAATGGTACCATAGTCCATTGGCACCATGACTCTCTCCTTAGAAAGAACATGAATCATATTTTCTGGTAACACATTGGTCACGAGTTGTTTGTTAGAGGGCCTGTCCACTGCTCATGTGTGCAGGCTAAGGCAGCCTTGACCAAGAACTCATGAATATTATTATCATTATGGCTTACACAGTCAATTGCTGAACTAGCAGGATTATGATAAATTCTTGTAATAATGAGATATTGTGAGCATATGCAGATCTGGCAAGTTTGATACTTACTTTACTACCTGTTCTGTTCTTGGTAACTCTGTGAATAACGTTTATAGGCTAGCCTTGCTTTGCATGAGTAGCCAACTAGTTTGGTGTTGATAATCGATAAGGTATACATGTACTTAGTGCAGGGTACATCTAGGTTGTACATTGTTGAGGCTTTTCAACATACACCAGCCCAGCCTCATACCCAGGCTCTAGGGAGAGAGAATAGAGAGCCTGGTGTCAATTGTGTGTACATGAACCCAGATTATAGGGAAGCCAGGATACTTACCAAATACATGTACTGTCCATGAACTTGACCTTTAACCCTGGCAGTCAATTAACAGTTGCATGAAAGATAGGATGATGAAGGTGACGCGTGAGCTGTATTTGTGTTAGAAAGACTTATTGAATACTCTTAGCTTCATCCCATATGTTTTTCACTGCTCACATACATGTAAGTACGAGGTGAGCATTGATCTCAACAATACCCAATGAGTTGTTGATAATCGTGCATGTACATGTCTACACATAGTAGTGCATAGTATACCGTATAGCTGGATATTTTCACCAAGAGACAATTTCACCACCTGCTCTCGTATTTTATCCACGAAATTTTTTTGTCCTGTCTTAGTGATTATGTAGAGGATATGGCGAACTTTACCGCATTGGTGAATATTTATTCCACCGGATATTTCAGTAGCTGGGCTTGGTGAATTTTTGTCCAGTGAAATTTCAGCTACATGTATACGGTACTTAGTACAGGCTATTTCTACGTACATTGTTGAGATTTTTCAACATACATCAGCCATGCCCTTTTGAACATAATAATTACAAGAAATTGTAGGGGCCAATACATAACATTAATGCATGTATAGCTTTACAGTGGGTATGTGTGAATTAAGCCTTTATTACGATATTGAAGTTGCTTGGGGGTTCATTTGGAGGTGAGGGGGGAAGGACTCTCTAGTAGCTACCACAATTGTATGCAAGCATTCCCAGTCCCTTTCCTGCTCTCCCTCTGTTCACCTCTCCCCCCTCCACCCCCCTCCCCACACACATTACACTGACACGAATCAATATTTCTATAGCACCACTGGTTGTCCAACCTCCTATGGATGTGCTTCTTCAGTTTATCAATATGAGTGCAGTGCTGATCTCATGGAGCTACCCAGACGAAGACCAGTCCAATCCAGTACACTTCTTAGTACGCTACAGCCATGATGGTGACCCTTACATCAATGCTGCTGCACAGCCAACAAGCGAGAAGAGTTATGTGTACAGTGGGATGCTGTATGGAGGCTACTATCAATTCCAGGTAGTGGCCATTCAGGGCCGGACTACCAGTCAACCAGTCACCACCGACTATTTCATTAATGGAATAACTGGTAAGACTGGATGGTGTAGTATGTGGTCAGCTTGCATGTGCATCAGTCCACCTGCATGTGTGGACTGCAGGGGTTGAAACATTATCATGTAGTTCTGAGAAGTGCTACTCTGTAGTTGTAACAGCTGTACTATCTTAAGAAGCAATGTGCATGTAGGTTCAGGTGATAGTGCATGATAAGCACTATCAAAATGTAATATCATGCATGTAAGATACTGATTGACTCAAAATGTCTCTGTCTCTCTCCCTCTCCATGTTTGCAGCTCCTCCTGGTCCACCAACTAATGTGAGAGCTAGAGCTTTGTCTCCCAGTGAGATTGATCTGGAGTGGGATGGGCCACTCAGCCCCACCCCTCTGCTATACCTCATTCAGTGGGGGGACAACTCAACCAGATTGGACAAGGTCAGTTGGATAACCTTGATAAATAACTGCTCATTAATTTTTACAAGCGAGGGGCTTGCCCGGTGCTTGTATCTGTGTTTGTTACTGTAGTTAAATAAGTACCTATAGAACCAGGCATAGCTAACAGAGTACAGTTAATGACATGAGCTAGCTGTGTGTAATACTTGGTATGGCATGGTTTGGAACTCTCTCTGCATCATCTGCATAGACTCCAGCCTAACCATGAGTACGTGGTCAATAATCCAGACTAACTTTATCGTGTGGTGGTGTATTAATTGCAACTCCAAAGGTTATAGGTCAGCGTGGCAGCTAAGACCTGGGTTCTAGAACATCCATTGAGCATGCGCATTTTGTACATCCTGTTTGAGCACATTGCTAAATCAATCAACTGTCCAAGAAACTCGCTAGCTCCCTCACCAATTTTCTCACAAGGCTTGTGAAGGCAAGAGCCAAACCCTCAGAATGTACATGTACCTCCATGGTGATCACTCGGGCAATATCTTCTTACGAATCAAGCTCCTTAGCTAACTGTGGGCCACTGAGTTAAGTGTCCATTGCTGCCTGATTTTTGTATAGTCTGTCCAAGAACCTAGTGTTTGTGACTGTGGCTAGTGCTATGGCTGGCGCTCACAGAAATCACCCAGTTCTAGCTTCTGTCGCTCAATGGCTAGAGATACTGCATCTTGTGTCTCAAGGTCAAATCATTTCCGCTGACCTCCCGTAACAGACAGACAACTATAATCTTAATATAATGATTGCAGACACCATAAATAACTGCTCATTAATTTTATTGCACACATCCTTAAGGTGTTCTAATTATTAGTGGAGGAATTCTCATTTTAGGACTAGGTTTGATTACCTAAAGCTCTGTTTACACTAGGCCCTTAATCCAGATCAGAATCCAGATTAAACTAATCCACTTTCTGTATAAACGCCTTAATCCACTTTTAATCTGGATTAGTTAACCTGGATTAGAATCCACATCCTGATGTGGATTAAAAGTGGACTACATGTATAGTACTGGGCTATCAATATGTTAATCCGGATTAAGCACTTGTGTGTAAACGCAGTTTAAACCAGTTCAGTTTGATCTGGATTGGTGTGTGTAAATGGAGCTTAAGTGTATAGCCCTTCTAAGAACAATCTAGACTTTTCTATCACTCATGACACTTCTGCATTTGCATGACAGTATATGTTCCCTGCATTGGCTGAAGTCCTTCCCTGTGATACTAGAGCTTATCCAGTCTGCAGTATGTATTCATTGGAGTTTTAATGTTATTCATTCCTTCCAGAGAAGTGCTGATTGTCATCAACCAAGAATGCTTTATGCTTGCCATGCATGTTTCACATCGCACCTCCAGCTTCCCATGAAGGCTTGAATTTCAATCACATTATTGAGCAGTACGATTAATACATACATGTAGGTGTAGTAGTGCACACTGTTTGCACAGATTGCTCGATTATTAGTGCCGACTCCTGTTAAAGGCTGTTCTGTGCTTTGAAATCCTCCTAGTTGATCAAATGTTTCAATGCTATACCATATAGCCCACAAATATTGGTGGTAGTCAAATTTGGCAGTTACATGTAGATCCCAAATCCCCATTGCAAAAATTAATATTGACGGATTTTGATTTGGTTCAGGTATATTATAAATATGCCAGAAGAAGTTGTGGTGGATTTTAATTTGGCAATTGCAAAGGCAGACCACCAAACCACCGAAAAATAATTTCCCCACCATAACTTTTAGCTCTGTAGCAAAAAGGCACTTGCTCTGCTTTTGCATTCCTATACATGTACGTAGGTAACCTGAAGCATGCTGGGTCCTGGGATAGTTTCTTCCAGATTTGAAATGGATCACAGGAGATGATTCTTCCAAACACATACTCCCATGTACCTTAACGCATTGAGATATTGCCTCATCCTACCATTTTTGCTCTGCATTATAAATATTACTGGGGTGTGTGCCATGTTTTAAGAAAATTACTGTCGCACGAAATGATGATTACTGTAGCATGGACTTTCCTACTTACGCAATGTATATGCAACTTTTCTGATGCATATCAAAGGTTTCCTGGAGACACATGCTAAGTGTTTATGTTTCTTCAATATTTCAACATGTTTTGCAGTGTCCCCAATCACTCTGGCCCCCTGTGATCCCATCCCCTTCAATCAAGAGCTTGCATACATGTACATGTAGGTAGTAACGTTGTCTCAAGGGTGCTGGGCAGTGGAATGATTCCACTCTAATGTTTATTACAAGTATAAAAAAAATAAGTAGGGATGACAGGACCAAAAAGTATGCATACAAGGGGGTAGTAGGATAAATAACAGACAAGGTGCACCCTGCACTTTATTTGTAACTGGTTTCTATGAAATTAGTTGTAGGGATGCACCTTGTCTGTTATTTATCCTACTACCCTTATATGTATACCTTTTGGTCCTGCCATCCCTACTTACTTCTCCAATTTTTATAGTGTTTTTTTTATGCTTGTTGATATCATTTGTTATAAGCTCTTAGTGCTTCTATGATAACATTAGCTGAAATACTAAGGTAGGGTGTCCAACCAAAAAAAGTGGAAGTATGCAAAATCAATCCATCTTGGTATTTTGGGTTAGGTCCACCCTAGGTAAGATAAAAACCACACTGCCAATCGGTGACGCCCTTGAAAGAGTTAGCAGAAACACAATATTAAGTCATAAGTACAAGTACAAAAAAATGGCTATGTGACCAAAACAATGTGCACAGGGTCAGGAGCGTCTGTTGTAAGGTACACTGCTCACTTTAAAAGATTAACAACCAATATTGTCTAGAATACACCTCAAATAGCCTCCAAAAGTAGTCTACCTTTCAGCTAGTGTTCCTGCCCCTGTACGCATAATTTTGGTCATATAGCCATATTCTGTACTTGCGCTTATGGTTTAATATAGTGTTTTTGCAAATGTTTTCAAGGATCTTGCCAATTTGCGGTGTGGTTTCTATCTTAGCTAGGATGAATCTACTCAAAAACACCAAGGTGAATTCATTTTGCATATTTCCACTTTTTCAGTTGGACACCCTAACTAAGGCCACAAAGCCCTGGTACCAAGCTTAAGGGGTGCGGTCACTAAGCTTAGTAGAGAGCGTTGAAGTAGCTGCTCTTCTTAGGTCCACATCTCACTATAAGGCCATGAGTAGTGTTATGTCCGTGTATCTGAGCTAAACTGAAGCTTGTGCTAACCTTGAGCTAGGCTAATCTCTCTTCAAGTGGCTAGAGGAACGCTGCGATGATCACGATCGAGATCACAAGCGCTACCTCGTTCATGGTTACGGGGTTGATTATGAAGCAGCGCCCCGATCTATTTTGAGCATGTGCAGTTTTTGACAAAATGGCTTCATACAATGACCTAGCAACTGAATGCGCTGAAAATGTCTGTTCTGGCTACTTGAAGCTATGCTGAATCCACTGTATCACTGCACTGTGCAATGGAAAATGGAGTGGATTTATAGTCAAACTAAGGCAAGAGGTTGAGGCAGTACTGAGTTATCCCTGCTGAGTTTGTTGGATGCATGAGGAAACTAGGCATGTTTTTGGCACCTTGGTTCAGACTCGTGATGATTTTCACTGGACGTTCTTGGGCTTGTTGAATAGACAATTAGCTGAGGATTGTGACTGTGAAGGTTAGAAGTCACAAAAGTTTTCCTGGGTTGAGTTTTTAGGCTTTTTGTATTGTATTACATATAATGGGTGTGTCCGGGCCATCCTACTTATAGAGTCTACCTGTGATAAAATGGTCGGTACAAGTGGATAGATTGCTATTAACTTTGTCTATAGTCTGTGATAATAGTAAATATAGATTAACTGATGTTTTTATTATCTGTAGAGGAAGGAGGTCTACCAGAGCACTCATGTCACCTTTGGTGACCTAGATCCCGGCCACACCTACTACTTCCAGCTCAGAGCAGACATCAGTGGAAGGATAAGTATCCTCACAGAAAAGCTATCTGCTACAACCTACCAAATAGGTGCCTCATGCACTGTTTTGTACAGTGCACTGCATGAATTGAGTACCTAACCGGGTAAAGGTCGTCAGGACAGTCACTTTGCATGCGGTAAAGGTCGCCAGAATCGCATGCGCATGCGCAAATGAGTTTATCGCGCCCTTGATTTTGATGACCCTCTACCAGACTCCTTGTGATATAGCACTGCAACCAATCTCTTGTCCTGCAAGATTACTAGCCTTCTCTGCTTAACATATGAGTGTGTTAAAGGTATAGCATCCTCTTGATCATAAATCTTGCAGTCATGGATTTAATAATAATATTATTAGTATCAAAGTAACGTACCAGCTGCTTGAGCCAATACAAGCAGTTTAGTGGCTGCTTCATTGGAAACTAAACATTAAATCACTAGGCAACTCTACATGAACATCCAATGTTTCTTGGAACACTACACACGTACATCATTCATCTTGTATTTTTATAGTAATGTGGTGTACTCGAAACTGAAAAATCAATCAACCGCATGTATAAGTGTATGTACGTTTATTCATGATACAAGAATAGTAGAGGAGTGTGTGTTTGTGTATACCTTGTAGTAGCGTGTGTATTGTCCTGTGTATTATCCTGTGTTGAGTGTGTGTGTGTAGTGGAGCAGCAGTGTGGGAGGCCAAGGTGTGGTAGTTGGTTCACTGGCATTGACTGACTAAAAGATCAATCTCCCAGCCCAGTCCAGCCCAGCCCAGTTGATTGTAGGGTGGTGTGGCCAAATTAGGGTGTGCCTACAGGCCCTTTGTTTGGTCCATATTGGTGGTACTCCATTTTGGCTGGCGGCAGTAGAGCTACAAGTGTAACCCTTTGTCTTCGTGTTAGGTGCTGGCTATTTCCAGCAAATTGAAACAATGGGATACTCTGTACCTCAAGAACTCCATAATGATGAAAAATTTGTTCTTCATCTTATCCTATCACAGCCTATTTCTGATACATGAAAACGTGTCATGCGTTGTAGATAGTTGCATACTGGGATGAGGCAGTGAGAGTAGGATACAAAATTATTGATGACCACTTTGCATGCAGTTGTATCCAAGGTGGGGAGGAGGGGACTAGGGTTTACATATACAACAAGGAATTTCTTTAGTCCTTGAAAGGAGATTCATACACTAATCTCAGTCCAGTGACGAATATAAGGCATGCATGTAGGCACCAGTTGGGCAGTTTGACTTTGACTTTGCCAAAGTCTAGAGTGAACTTTAGCCAGGAAATACTGGTCAGTATTAGATCAAACAACCCTATAAGCTTTCTGCCTTTGTTTATGTTTGTGTGTGTGTCCATAGCACACTAGTGACAATATCTTCGCTCAGCCAAGCATTATGTGCTCAAATGAGATAACAGAACATACTATTGCACTTCCCAAACTCGGACATTTTCTGTTCGTTACATGTCATGGCCACCTCCATGGCCTTTCTTTGTTCCCCCTCCCATCCCTCCCCTCTCCCCTGCCTCACAACCTCACAGCCAGCCCACACACTCCTCCACACCTTACCTACACCAACTTCCAGACATGGAGAACCTTACCTTTTTGAGAAAGGCCAGGTACTGCATATTGGCTTTCACATAAACGTGTTAAGAACAAATCACAGACATTCTTGGCATGGACTGTGACCCATAGTGATGTGTTCCAACTCACTAATGACAAGTACTTGGTGAAAGTCCTTGTGAAGTTGTGGTATAATTACGACCACCTGAGAAGTAAACACCAGCAGTTGAGATGGCCAACTGTCATACAGCATGGCTTCAGAAATTGTTAATCTAGCTGCCTTGCAATTTATTTAGGATATTCTTTGGATGCTGCTAACATAATTGCATGACATTTGTGTGAGACAGGTGGATGACTTGAAAAATTATAATACAATGTATACAGTGTAATCCGTCTGCACTAACTTTCTTCCAGGGCCTCGTTACATAATGATTATGTACAACATTGTAATAGCTAGTTGTAGTATGGCATACATTGTAGTAAACCATTGGGAATAGCTCACTCATAATAATAATATATATGAAGACCAAGTGTGGCTAATGCAGGTCATGGTGCTTGAATGCAAGCTTCATAATCATATAAAACTGGGGTGTGATTTAGCCAGACTAATAAAAATATGATTTAAACCACAGCTACCCATTAACTAGATTTTGTGTAATAGTGTGTGGGTAGTTGTGCGTGGTTGCGCTGCCTTCATGTAGGTCTACAACAGTGGGTCCATTCCTGTGGGTGACTGTCACACAAGAGCCGGCCGGGCCTGCCGGACGCTAATTGCACAATGAGGCCCATGTTTATTAAGTTGTGAAACTCCCGCAACATCTCAACGTCGTGTTTACGGTACCCAATAGCATATTAAGATTCCCCTGTAAATTTGCTACTCTATGCTACTCCAGTTTGTTGTCGTATTGAGCAAGGTAGTTAATAAAAAGTACGGCAGAGTATAGTAAAGCAGTCCCTCGAAAGGACAGCCACCTTGTTCAGCAGCTGCATATGTCCATATTCTCAGTAGTTGAATGTATTCCTGAATAGAATCATTGTGCAATTAGTATCCAGCTCTTGTGTGACAGTCACCCACAGTAGGTGTGCAAATTGTTTGAGGGTAACGGAGCTTGCTCTAAAATTGTTGAAATTTGCTCACCTTTGCCAACTGGGATAGCTGAACCGGCCTATTTATGGCAGTCAGTAATTGTGTATGCACGATCAGTGATTTCCAACTTGTCTCCATTCTGCTCCTCAGCTGACATACAAACCTCTGTACACATTTGCACCTCTACCAACACTCTTATTAAATTATTGACTTTCCACCCTAGACTGTCAGTATTGAGATTGTCAAATGCCATTATTGTAATTAGTTTAAGCTGGATCTGTGAGTGCAAGTCACCATAATATTACTGCAAGCAATTTCTCATCCAACCCACCACAGCTTGGAGATACATATGCACATGATACTGAATAGTGTTTGTGTAGAGATACAGTGTAATCTGACCCCAGAGTGTGTATAATCAATGGTTTACAATTTGTAGCGACAGGTTGTCTGTAAACCTCAGCCCCATAGTTGCACCCACTCCCAGTAGCATGATTGCCGGCCTAGCCCAACCAATCACGAAGTACGTGAACATTTTTAATTCACATCTCATGTGTATGGATTTTTAATTGAAAACAGCTGTTTGTGTACCGGTTTAGCGTGGGCCTGCCCTCACTTGCCTAATGGACAATTTCATTCCTGCTGCATGACAAAGTGCTTACAAATCGTCGCTCAGGTGTCCGTCTTCCCAGGCCGGTCCCGTTTGATGTCTTATCATTTCAAGTACATCTAACAAATACGCCCGTTGGTACATGCTGAAGCCTTAGGTACTGCAGCCATCTCTAGCCATGTACCGCTACATGTATGTGAAGTGCATGAGGTTTTGGTGAACAGATTGCTGTTATTGTTTTTATACACAGCTAGGACCAGACTCTCACGGCCGGCCTCTTCCCGGCTGCTTCCTACGACATCAACTAATTGGGTAGTTGCTCGGAATGCGGCAGCAAAGTGCCCCAACATCTGGCAATTTCGTAGCAATAATGATTTGTAGGGCAGTTTGTATCTTGCAACAACCAAACTGGAGGAGAAGGAGAACATGAGATTGTTGATATGTTTGACTGTCACACGGAAAGTATCCAGTTACCTCAGCTAGTTCATCTTCTCACTGACATGCTCATGCAGACGCCAGTACAATATGAATTTTTAGTGACTATCCACCCAACGGTGTTAGCGTGCTAGTACATGGTACAGTTTGCTCAGGGTTGTGCACTGCAGGTGCAGTTAGTCTCACTTTGGTATCTGAGCAAAGTAAAATAGTGGTTACGGTGTGGTTATTTGTTGCACATGCTCCCTTTGACCATAATATGTACGTTGTAGTACAAAATGTAAAAGTTGCTCGATTACTGATCAGTATTTGTCCGTCATTGGAAGCATGTTGCAGTCTGGTTGTAGTCACACATTGCTGCATGTTGGCTAACATATACCGTGTGTCCAAGCCTATAAAGAGTGCATGAGAAATTTGTGGATGTGCTCTACTTGTTGTTGTGCATTTATTCCTGTGTGTGAGCCGTGTTTCAAACACAGAAGTCTAATGACAACTATGTGCACTGCGTGTGGATACATAACTACCATGTAATAATGATAATGCTGGCATTAACCATATGAACAGCACTTGTTGAAATTGAGGTCAGCATGTGCAATCTCACCTTAGCATCCATGTATGTATATATACCATGATGTTGGCATCAATATCATCATTGCAATGTTGTGTATGTATGTATCATATGTCACCATAAGCATACCATGCCTAGCAACAAACCCAACCATAGACAAAAAGTTTTACATGATTTTCTACAGAGCTTTACATGATTTTCTATGAAGGATAGACACTTCAATCTAACCAACCAGGCCACAGTATTTGTTGCAAGTTTACAAGTAGGATCTAAACAGTATTTGGCTAGGGTTACACAGACTGTGATTAATTAAATTAGCCTCATACCCAGGCCTTCCCACATTAAGGCCTGCGTATGATGCTATGATTACATCACAGTGAGATGGTTGCTAATTACTGCATGCCATTTCAAACTGTGCAAACAGTATCAATGTCATGTTGTCTCTGATTAACTGTGCCAGCTAGTATCTAATCTCCTAAAGCGCTGCAGCATTAGGCTGCCACAGTATAGGCTGTGGTAGACTCACTTTTCGTACATGTACGTATTTGTTCATTGTCTGCTTTGGCATGATATGTGCACAATAATACAGTACATAGTATGTACATTGCAGTCTCTGGACAGCAGCTATGCCTAGGCTTGCATAAACACCAGTCACTGTGGTATAAGGGTCTACTGTTTACACAGGCTGCACTGACGCACACTAACTCTCTTGTGGTCTGCATAATTATGATTATGGTGATCCATGACTATGGAAATAGCGTATGCTCTATTGTAGTAGAATATATAGGGCTGGTACATAGGCTGAGGTGACTGCTATGCAATAACTACGTTGAACTAGTCGTTTACGCAATACAGTGTGTATAATATACATACATGTACTGCTGTACGTGTGCCTATACCTATATATTATATGTATGTATATGCTCTGTAGTCATTAGCTGCAGTACACAGGCTGTTACAGTAGTGGGATCACAATCCTGCTGTCTTGCCATTTCAAAGCATGGTTTAATTTGCACTAACTAGGTTAAAGCTACAGTGTATGGTACGTGTAGCTGTGCCTATGCCTATATACACTGTAGCATATATTACTATATTATATGCAGGGGCCTGTGGTGGGATCACGTCCCTGCTACTAACTGTGTGTGTATACATATACATAGCTGTGCCTATCCCTCCCTGTGTATGTTGCTGCAGTGTAGGGGTAGTACACAGGCTGTGGTGGGATCGCATGCCTGTGCTTATTTACTGCCTACCGTTCATGGTAGTGAACAGGGTTCCTACTTCCATGAAAGGAAGTGTGCTGGTGGTGGACCCATGCACTAAAAGGCCCTTCTAGGGAGTTGATGGGTGTGAGCTAGGAAAGTGGCTTTAAAAATGGAGTTGGAGGGTTGTTCTTGTTGGCAAGGGAGTCACATAGCTGGAATCCTCTCTCTCTCTCCTAATGGCCAATTTGTAGTTGACACTGTGGCCAGGAAAAACACGTCTAATGCGCAGTTGAACTTGGCTTAATTAATGAGGGCTGCCTTCGTTTGGATGTCTGCCAACTGGGCCGTTCCCTCTCACCCAAAGTAAACCTCTGGACAATGAGCTCAACCTTAAACTCCATATTGTCAACCCACTAGCTATTGATCGCTTCAGTAGGCAGGTAGCTAGTGCAACAGGGACACATGACAATTCTGAGAATTAAAGGAACAGTGTACATGTATTTGTTGCATAAAGATCCGTTTACGATTTGCAAATTGTTCGTAAGAGAGCATAGCAACGGATTTCAGTTTGAAAAAAATGCAATTTACTTTATCTCAGGAAATGGCTACAGTATTCCTGTGATTCTTCTACGGTTGAACAGGATTACATAATTCAATTAGAATGATACCACAGACCGCAGGTAGGCAGAGAGGTAGGCGTTGGCATTCACCTCCAACGTATTATATATGAGATTTTATGTCACATGGCCAGGTTTGGGGTAGGGGAGGTACGTAATTTGAGGGCACTCACCATTTGAGCACTTTTGATGATCAACACTCACTGGATAGGATCAATGTTGCAATTTGTCTTCTGATATCCAACAGATTTAGAACTTTTACAGCTGGAATCTGAATCACCCATTGCTATGAACATACTCATGCACTTAGCAAACATGCATTTTATTTGATCAACTCACCTTCTGGTGTCAAGCACTTGACAATGTGTACATGTAATATTAAGTTCACGATACCAGTATAGACTCTCATTATATACATGTGTACTTGAAGCAAGGACTCTGGTTGAAGTTTATAATATTGTAAATGTGTGGTTGGGACCATTGTGTGTAGTGGCATGTAGAGAGTGTCCACATTGTTTTAGCCTTACTATTCTTACTATTGTAGTTATCTGTGGCTGATCACCCGGATTACTCATTCTATATGCTTACTCGCCATGGTAACTCAATGAATGTTTGCAAGCAAGTATTGAAAAAGATAGCACCTGTAATTTGTTGTTAAATAAGGATATCGTGATGATGGCCCATTTGGAGGTTTTTCCAGTCAGATCCTGCGCTAAAGGTTGGTTGAATATTTGAGTAAGGTCACCCAAGGCCTTATCAGTCCATCACGCAAGAGAGAGGCTGAATTCATGGTGGTCTACTTAGCTATTTAGCCAGGACTATCTGCGGTACACCTTACAACAGATTATTGAGCTCTGGGTAAGTCAATGAGTATCCCTTGTCTTAGCGTTGTTGCTTGCGGTGTTCTGAAACATGGGAAAGGAACATATGGCCTGGTTCCAGCTGCCTCTGCGTTTAGTACCAGTCTTGTTTTTGTGATTTTTCTTTGAGCTCATTGGTGGTTCATTCCCCCACATTGTATCTTGGTATGTAATATCATGTAGAACAAGAAAATGAACATTTTCCCCATAGATGGAGATTAACCAACTTAGTACCAGGTCATGACCTTTGTAATAATATTCACCAACAAAGTGGTTTCTCAGTTTGTCCCAGTACACAGCATACCAGCTATAGATACTGTAGTGGTGTTGTATACATCCATACAGACTAGAGACCTCAAACATGTGTATGTCACTCCAAAGGTCATGAACCTGGTAAAGTGTTGCAACGCAGTACCATAGTGAAGTAGGATACTCTCCCTCCTTCCCTATCACATACTCTTGGTAGCATCCAATAATATAATATAATTAAGTGTTCTTTTGTAAAGAAGGAGCTAACCTTTTTTGTCAAGGATGGCGTCCAATCCAGAGTTGCATAAGTTAATAAAAGTATGACCAAATTGAATTTTTTTGGTTTTAGTTTGGACTTGTGAATTATCAAGTCTATATTAGGTATTTAAGTGCTATAGTCAAGGATCCTATAGCCATACCACAAAGGGTCTGGGAACTCCCCTTTGTAACCAAGCCTCAACCTATGTAATCCTGAATCCTTAATATTATATTGTTACATATGTACTTTCCAGGTGACACTCTTTGAAGGAAGGTTTGTTTGAAGTGCATGCAGGTAGATTTGAGCTATGCTGTGTAGCCAAATTTCCTTGGTCTTCTAATAATCACCATCTTCCTTGATCACTGTCCTTTGCTCTTCTCCCACTCACCACCTTCACATGGGCATGCATGATGACAACCACTACCTTCACACAAGCATGCATAAAGGCTAGCTCTCCAACCACTACCTTTACATAAGTGTACATAGTAATATTATTGTGGTATAAGCCCACTCTAAACTAAACAATAGTATTGTTTGTGTCTTGTGTAACTACCTTATCATTTCAGATTTAACCATGCTAGTCTATAGGCATGCCTTAGCCTACTGTTTATGTTCCTATGCCTCAGTAAGCTATCTGCACCATCTGACATCGCCCAGCATAATATCATATTACTGTGGCCATAATTACATCATTCTGTCAGTCATCAATTTGTAGCTATACAAATCGTTCAGTGAGCATTAGTGCTGTCTTGGTATGCTAATGCATATAGTACAGTGCGTAATATATGTGCACAATCAGCCCAGCAGTGATCACGTCTTTAGATCAGCGTGCGTGGATTTGCTTCTGGCCGTGGGTACACTGACCACACTTTTCCTTCATCTCATCCATCTACTAATTGCTTAATGGCTTGTGGGTTTATCTTAGCGTATGCATGCGAGGGAGATAGGGAGCTGACCTGAGATGCATGCATGGAACAGCCGACAGTTAAGGAAAGAAAACAAGGAAAATTGTAATTTCAAGCCCTAGGTTACCCGCAGGAGTAGATAAGTTACTGAAGTGTATAACATCTGGTACATATACACACATTATTATGTCACGATAAGCAAAGGTATGTTAGAGTATCATACTTGTGGTTTTCCACCACCACTCATTTCTAATGCTTTGAGTTTGGACAATTTTGATGTAAGTTGCTGTTCATGTAGATCTATTTCTGTATGACTACCAGAGTTTCTAGTTTTTGTGCTAGCCGTGTCCTAGGATTGATAACAACACCTAATATACATGGTGCACAACATATTGTGCGACATGCACAGTGACGCGTGCATGCTTGTATTTCGCTAGGCAGCATTTTATTGGAGCTGTGTTGCAGTACATGTATTCCAGTGTATGCCAACAGTGGTCACCTCCTTACTCTACATCAACCACTTCATTACCCCCAATGTAGTGTGAGACACGACAACTTGTATCAAACTTGCAGTACAAAAAATCCACAAATTGCCACAAGAACCGGCCTTGTTGTGCTCATGTAGTCCAACTATGAAACTTGTACCGGATGAGCTGCCTCTCTTGGGATATGTTATATGTATGTGTGTATAATTATGCATGTAGTGCCAATGTAGACAACAGTGGTGCAATGTGACTTTGGTAGTTTAATGGGTTTGGTTGTTGGTTATGGTGTAGCTGTGATCACTGCATCACACTGCAGCTGTTCCTCAAGTACTTTGCTGTAGATGTGCATATGCTCGTGTACTCTACGCTGTCACCAACAACGACTTGAGCAACCACTGAATAAACCACACTAATGGCTTTTACTGTACACACAGTATGTACACTGTGACTGTGATAAGGGATGGAGGGTGAGAGGGAGAGAGGTGGGAGAAAGAGAGAGAGAGAGAGAGAGAGATAGAGAGAGAGGATGAGTGTTGGATACCCCAGTATAACAATAATGCTGAGTGCACCAGTAGTTTTTTTACGTAATTGCTGTCTCTCTTGCTGGTTGCTGGCAGTAGTACTAGACTCAAAGGAAGGTAGGTAGTGTGCTAGTGGAAGATGGCCACCTAGCTAGGTTCCTAGTACAAATTATCTACTCTATACTAACAGCCTCAGAAGTGCACGTGGCTGTATTATGTTTTAGCCTAATGCATAAGCTAAGTGTTCACATCTTCCTTGGAAAGTGGCGTAGTGACGTAATAGCCAGGGCACTTGCACTTGTGGTGTCTTCTTGTTGTAGAATAAAGTGCATTTGGTTATGTGTGACATGCATGTGGTCCATAAGTCAATGGCAGTTTAAGGTTTAGGTGTACAGGTCTGTAACTGTGGGTTTGTTTTATTGCAGTCCTTTTTGGTGGTGTTACAAATATTGTAACAAAAGGTGTTTCCTCATGTAATTTTGATGTACATGGTTTGTGCAGAACATGTCCTAGTGTAAGCTATGTTATCACAGCCTGCATGCTTTTATCCCATGTGTCCAAGCACTCTGTATATTCTCACCTATATCACCCCCCCCAACCCACCACCCCTAGCTACCCCCAGCAGGGGATGTGGCTACCCCCCTGCTGGAATTTTGAGCTCAGCTACAACAATGTGATCTGATAATTCTCAGGTTTACATGAATTTTGGTGTGTGTATGCACAGTGGTTACTAGCTCTCTTTTCTCCCTCAGAAGAACCTGGGGACAGGCTAGGCTACTATGCTCTTCCCCCACACACCACCGACTTCCTTCCTTCCTCTAAGTGCAGAATGTGTGCAGTTGCTAAAAGCTAAAAATTTCCCTGGGGACTGGGTTAGCATGGTATATGCATATCATACTGCTTTCCCAAATGCTGTAGTAATACTTTGTAGTGGTGTATTTGATAGTAATCTCTGAAGGGATGTGCAGTCTATTCGGTGATGGGGGTGGAGGGGGGAGGTCATTTACTGTACATGCAACTGTTACTGTTTTATAACTTGATTAAGAAATAATTCTCTATTGTTATTATATTATAAAATTAAGGCAGTACACACACTATGGAAGTTACTGGTTTCCCTGGTAATTTCTTTATTCATTCAAATCAAGCATGCTGAAACTGACAGAAAAGTAGATAAATGAACTTTGAGTTTCCCTTGGAGCTACTAGTTCCTGATAAATACATGGGGGAGGAGCTAGGGTATGTGGGAGGGCGAGTTTCATCAATGGCTCTAACATGGCAATTTAGAAAATCGTTGTAGAGTACACACATCTTACTTCCTAACTGCACATTGTGGAATGTACGTACATGTACTTTTCATTTGTATTTACATGTATGTGGTACTGTGACCTTTGTATGCTTAAAATTTGCCTGCATACTCTATAAACATGTCTTTGATAATAAAAATATATGGTATGCACATCCTTTTACTTGGCCTTGTACATGTGTACATACAATATAATTATTACAATAACAAAATGTTAGCGTTAACGTTAGTAATTTTCGTGTAACAATACTTACGTCTCTTTCATGTGTGCACCATGTGTATGTTTGCTACGTGTATGTATGATACTATTAGATTTGCTTAAGAAATTTTCATCGTTTTGGGCGGAATGAAAGTTTTTAACAACAAAAACTTCACGAATTGAAGTAGTTTAAGGCCAAGGCTCAGTCTAATATGGTTGGGGCTTTAACATTCACTTTTGTCTGTGCTAATATATCAGCCGAACTGTACTAGAGCACCAGCACATATCCTTCATCCCATGCATCTATGTTAGTAGGCCAGCTGGAAGATAAAAAAACCCCCAGGTATCCACCATGTGAATGCATGCCCAAGCAGACTGCCCACATCATTTATCCAGACAAAGAACTGCACTACATTTCTGAGAACTGCTGTCCTGCCTCTTTTCTGCAGAACTTTATGTTATGCAGAGACGGGGGTAAAATCCCACTGCCCGAGATTCGATGAAAACAGCTGAGCTGATGCCTGATATTCGCTGACATAGTACTCCTTACGCATTCGCTACCATCTGTTATGTACATGGCCTGATGTAGCTAGAAGCCATTAGCATTCTGTGATATCCTGTATTATGGTGGATATTCACAGGGAAACATCATGTATTTGTATGTATGTGCGTGCTCCCCAGGTAGCCTGTACGTTATGTGATAATGTGGGCATGGCAGTGTTCTCCCCAGCATACTTAAGGCATGTCAGCCCTGCAAGCCTTCAGTACAGATTTTTCTTTATATGGGAAAGGAAAGAGGCTGAAGTACTGCATGGTGGATATGAGAGCAATTAAACATTGTATTCATGCATAGTACATGGAAGTGCTTTGTGGTTTTGTTTGTGGTTGGAGAGGTATAGCCTAGTATGCTGGGATATTCTGGGTAATTTTGATTGTGTCCGGGGATAAAATTATCACTAATCATGGCGTCCAGAGGGATGCCTCACTCCTTTTAGGCCTATAAATAAAGGCAACAATTTGTGTCCAGGGGGAATAAAACTTCATTTGATTAAGTATCCAGAGGGAGTGATGGTGCTATTAGTTATGTCTTGGGAGAACAATGACCTAATTAAGGACTGTCCAGGGGGGATGATTGCTATTTAATTGTGTCTAGGGGTTAAATTTTCCTC
Source organism: Stappiaceae bacterium (assembly GCA_964291365.2). Lineage (GTDB taxonomy): Bacteria > Pseudomonadota > Alphaproteobacteria > Rhizobiales > Stappiaceae > JBDWFY01. Next base: position 574,494 of record OZ220033.1, on the reverse strand, counting down.
ACTGCTCATCCATAGGGGGTGAAATAGCCCATTATTCACTTTAAAGATTCCTGAAAGATAATTATTCTTAGGGATTACTAGGGGAGGTATTGGGTATACTAATTGTGTGGGAGGCTGGGCTTTCTTGGAATTGAATGTTGCCCATATTAGGCTAAGTGGACCTTTAGTCTCTGCATTCCCAGACCCCAGCCTCAATCTATGAGGGAAATAGGTCTGGTGACTTTGGGCTGTTTTGCTTGGCTTCATAAGCTCTCGGTGAGTGTGCTGGCTGTTTATGTTCTCAACCAACTCGGATAATTATATGATTGGTCAGCAGTGCTACATTTAGGATTTTGTCTGGGGGGCAAAACATCTGCATGTTTATGTATTCCATGGGGGCAACCCCCCAAATGTATATCTAAGGTATGCCATAATCCATGGTAGAAAATAGCTATTTAAAAGCTGAACTGCATTATATTTGATGTGTTTATACTGAATGTTCATTTAAAAAGATCTCAAAGGGGGAGGCAAACATTTAGCAAGGGGGGTGCCCCTCCCCACCCCCACCCCCACCCCCCCCCCCAAATGCACCCCTGGTCAGTCTATAGGACTATGTGGGCGATTCAAATTGTAGGTATTTCCTACTGCAGTATTACCACAGTCGTGCGATTAATTGCAGGATAACGCTAGCTATGCATTAACTGGCTTCTGAATTTTTATTGTTTGTCCACATATTGACATCTGCATTCTAGTGGGAATTAACGCAGGATTTTTTCATAGAGGGGTAGTAATTGAATTATAGCCTGCGATAACACACCCTAACTAGGGGAGGTCTGGAGGCATGCTTCCCCAGGAAAATTTTGAAGTTATAATAACCACTGAAACTGCTTTTGATGGTTTCTTAGACTATTATTATATGTACATAAATGAAAAGTTAATTTCTCATGTGCTACGTACAATAGGTATCTCAACTTGTCAATTTTCAGGATGAGGGATGGAGGAGGAAATGCAAGTCAGGGGGGAAATCCCTGGGTACCCCCCCCCCCCCCCCCCCCCCCCCCCCCCGCGTATTAATTCCTGTTTTAGCATGATTTCATCTCTTGACTATATCTAGCTGGCTGGTTGTTTGACAGAAAGACCACTTAAAAGGGCAGGTCGATCTCCCCTGTTCAACTGTTTCTCAGTAGCTGCATTGCCTCACGTAGGTGGATATTTGTTAGGATCCATGACAGCCTAAGGGGTACTTCCGTTGGGGTTCACTACACTGATTGGGGCTGACCTGGTTCCAGCTGTTGGTACATGTACAAAGTATCCCATTCAGGAAAGAGGTACATATTGAATGATTAATGCCATGGGTTCTGTTGATGTTTTTGGCAAATACATGCCGTAATATTATTGTGGCTTGTACAGATAATGTGTATGTACTGCTCAATACATTTTATGTAGTTGGAACTTCTTGCGGCTTTACGATTCATTTTGTTTCCTATAGTAAGTATTAGTTGTTCATCTGCTGTTCCAAGCAGATGGTCTCTAAATGACTCAGTATACAACTGTTGATGTAGTCTATTCACTGATTATAGTGAAGTACGTATAATTATATAATATTATTAATCTCTATCAGTGGGTTAGCAATCTACCCATATATCTTTGCACATAATATCTCTAATGTTCCTTGGAGAGAGAGAGAGAGAGAGAGAGAGAGGGAGGGAGATGGTGAGAGAGAAGATGGTGAGAATGGTGGGGAAGATCCTCCACTACAAATGACTTCAACAAATGTTTATGCCTTGATTCAGGAAGCTTGTCTCCCAACCTCGATCTTCCCTGTATCCCATGAGAATGTTCTGTGATTGAGGTTTAGTTCTTTCCCTGGCTGCAGTCACTTTTGTGAGTTCTTGGAATAATACACAAATCTTCAAAAAAGGGGGGGGGGGGTGGGCAAGGTAAACCTACACGGTATAATGTGGCTGGTAGTGTGTTTGTAATGTGTGGAGAGCTTCAGTGAAGGTAACTATAGCCATCTGATACTGAAACTTTCTTTAGAAAGCCAAGTCAGGTATATAAGCCTCGTCCCCAGGCCCAGGCTCATTCCCAGCTGTTCACTGATGCATGCTCAATAAGAGTGGGCCTGGGGTCGAGGCTAAAGTCAGGTATTGTATGCTGTCTCTAATTAAGTTTTTGCTTGCAAATATTCCCAGAGGTTAACTCATGATCATTTGTATATCTCCAGATACTCTCAATAAGGTTAGCAATAATTAGTGTTCATTGGACCAAGAAGCAGATGCGCAAAACAAGCTGAATTTTGCATCATCAGTCTCAAATTTTAAATATGAAGAAAACAATCCCTTAGGGACTCATATACATGTATGTGCAGTTATAATATGCATTATGACTAATAATTAGAAGTCTAATTACGTTTTAGATAATGGTCCATTATGTTCAGCTTGAGTGACTGTCAACTCTTCCCCTTTAGAGGAGTAAACCATGAGCTGGTTTGAAAAGTTCAGAGGTTTACCACCATGTTCTACTTATCTCATTAGTGGTTACCAGGGCAACCATCCTCCAGGCTTCCCTGATAAGGGGTGATTAAATTATTCAGGGATGGATTATTGTTGCCAGTCCACTGAATTTCCATAATTAGTAAAATTGCTATAAGCATGTTTAAAGCTGTGTGTGCACCTGCAATGATTACCGAACATGTGCTTGCATGCAGAGCTGGGCTAGTGGAATTGTGTCTGTTAGGTGGAGTGTGCAAAGTCATCATTTGATGTAATTATTTTTGATTCAATTGACCAAGTACACCTGCTCTTAGATTACCATGGAGTACCAAAAAGTTTTCTTGTGCAAAAAAGTTGTTGTCAAGTTTGGCCCACACATGCATTTTGCTGCTCACATCCTGAGGTGTATATGAAGAGAACTATGTAGGATAAACTAAAATTAGATGAGCTTTTTATCCTATTGCCCCTAGTTCTCAAGGCGAGGTCACACTTCCTGTTGCCTGAGCAGCCACTGGGATGGTTTCCCCTACACATGCAAAATAAGCCTATTGAACTTTTCTGTGTTTGACCTACTCAGTACATCAGTAATCTATTGATTATTGCCATGCAGGGTACGCACATGCTACTATCCACGTAATGCTTCATCCCTGTTCCTACACTTGTAGCATGTTCTTTACGACCATGTTTGGTGTTGTTACAGAGGTCCATATCGTATTCTCTGATTCTTTATTATGTGATTATGTATACTGTACCTGCATGTCTGGCCCCATGCATGCTGATTTGGAGAGGGGCATTGACTCTCCATCCTAATGGCCTAGTTACTATAATACATCTCCCTCCCACACCCATCCTTTGTAATTGCCTGGAAGTTACCTCCATTTCCCAACATCAGCTCCCCCCTGGTCCTCCTTCAATGGAATCCTGTATACCTACATTAAGCATTTTGTGGGAAATAATGAATCGACAGCAAACTGAATTGTTTTCTGATTACATACATGCTTTTCAGTAACCTCAATCGTCCCCAGGGCCTGGGAACCATCCAACCATAGAGGCTGTGTTTATACTACTTCTCAGTAGTTGCCTGTTTTCTGGACATCATCTGAATACACGTCCTAAAGGAGGGTTTCATGCATGATGGCTGGTACATGTGGGGTACCTTTGAAAATATAATATGAGTGCTTCAGTTATGTTGGTAGGAAGCCTCCTCCTTTAGCTGCAAACATTGGTATTTGTGAGTGTGTTGCAGTGAGCCTTGATGTGGCCTACTGATATGGCTACCTTGTGCCCAGTGTTTTACCTGGTCTGTGGCAATCTACTAGGTAATTGGCTTGACCATGCAGCCTCAAAAGTGTCAGCTAGCAATGCAGCCTTCATTGCTACTGATGATACTCTGAAGCTCTATTTGCAGTAACTGTATTTGGGGCACTGGTATGGGTATGAGATTTGATCCAAGAGTTATTGACATGGATTAGACCATGCACCCCCAAAATGTTGGCTTCAGTCTTCATTGCTATAATAATTTTACTAATTTAACCAAAATTATGAATGCCCTGAAGTTTTACTTGCCTATATGGCATGTGGGATTTACTGACATGGATTTGACCACACAACGTCAAACTAATTGCTATGTAGCTAGCCAACCTAAGGTATAGCATGACAGTTTGAGGCTTAGCCTAACATCATTTGCTCATGTCTGTATTGATAGCAGCGGTACAGAATTTAGAGCACATACCACAGACCCTTCCATTCGTATCTTGTTGATAGCAGTCAACCCATTTGTATCTGTGTTGATAGCATCCAAAGTGTGCTAGCATATCTGTGTTGATAGCAGCTAAACTGTACTAGAGCACCACAGATCCTTCATCCCATCTACATTACCTGCCTACCTACATTCACAGCATAATTATTGGATAACATGTCCATGTGTTAAGATTAAGTGGTTATGTGGGATCTGGTAAATAGGGTTCTTGCAACTCTAGACCATAATCACTCCAAGTTTATTGATTTGAATCACACAGTGAATGTAGCAATTACTGTATCCCCTTGTAGCAGTGTAGCTCTGTAACCACCTTACAAGTTTAGAAGTGCCTACAGCTTCACTGCATGTATTTGTACATTTCTCCATGTTTGTATGTAACCACAACCAGCTCCATAACTTCCTGTATCACTTTAGGCTATGCAGTCACATATATATCATCCTCTCACACCTCAGAATACGTCCTCCTATATTTAGTAGCAGTTACCATATAATATTATGAGTGAATCTGTGTAACAGCATGTGTAATATTGCTAGGGTTTTAACAGTTTAATTTTTGCTCAAGTTCAATCTGTAATGTGTTATGTGTCATGGTTTTGCAGTTGCTTGACCATTTGGTATACACATGTGTAACGTGATTATTTGAAGTTGGGATCAACCAATGAATGAAGAAAACAATTTTATCTAGTTCATTCAAGATTTGAGCATTAGTAACTGTCAGCTAGGGGCCCAACAATGAGGTAACCCTCATCTCCACTGCCAGGCCCATTCCCAGCATTCACTGTTGTGGGCCCCTAAAGTGGGACACTAACAATAGAAAATGGCTCCACTAATATAAGGGTACTAGGCCAATATTAGAGCATGTATCAAATTTACATGGCCACTGCAGTCACCTAGTCAGTCTGTAGGTGGAAGGGATATCCTTTGTGAATGTTTTTGCATACTGAGACTAGCTGGTTTACACAGAGGCAGGGTGAGTAGGTACAACTGAATGACCAGTGGAGTAGCCAAGTTATCCAAAAGAGACATCCATCTTGCCAGCTGACAAAACAGTCTGAAACTTCTTAAGGGTCAGGTAAAGACCAAAAGCCTCCACTACTCCAGTTCTGGTTGCTAGGTCCCTCCCTGTGGAAGCCCAGCCTGTCCAAGAAGCCTGCTAGCTGACCAGATCACTGAGCTCCTTATCAGCTGGGTCTAGGCACTGTAGACACGTGTGTATGCTTGTACTCACACAAAACCACCGTGTAGCAACCATCACTACTGGCTTCTTGGCAATTACTGCAATTAAGGTGAGCTGAGGAATGATGTGTGTGAACTGGTGGCCATCTCTGGGCTGTATGAGCTCATCCTATGAACTCCCTCCTACACCTATACATGGAAAAAGAGAGAAAGAGACATGGAGAGGGATGGAATGTATGTTAGGAAAAGATGGGAGAGAGGAGAATGTGAGAGGAGAGGAAGGAGAGAGAGAGAGAGAGAGACAAAGAAAGAGATGCTCATAGCTCAATGTCATATTGAAATTAACGATGGGATACACATGAAGACATCCCTTAATGTGATCTCAACAGAGTGTGGTCTCCATCCATCCATCCATTCCCATGGCAATCCATCCAGCCCATGAGGTTCAAGCTGCTGTGGGGGTAGGATAGGGTAGGGTAGCTATGTGTTTCACGAAACACTCAGATGAGTATACACAACATACTTGCCCACCATAACAGTCAAGATTCCAAGAAGCTGTTCTGTCTGGGAGGATATTGGGTCTGATAGTTGTGTGGGAATCCTTTGTGTGTGGATCTAAGGCAATTGGTCTGTATAATAACATGCATGCCTGATGCTGCGCTGTGTAGTACAAATATGTTGCTTCCAACCAACTACACAGTCCTGTCTAATAATATTATTATAACAAGATCTACAGTCAATGTCATACATACATTGTATGTACAGTAGGGTTGCTAGGATTGTCCAAGTTGTAAGTTTACTTGTTTGGAATCCTGGTTCACTGTCAACAAGCTAAGAGCATAGATATGCACCACCTTTGTCTCTCTAATCATCTGGAGATGTTGGACAAATCACACCCACTAGAGCTACAGCCAGTGTACATCTTGTTAACTACATGCAGCCGCTCCGTTGCCGAACATGGCGCACACACAGAGATGGGCTTGTAAGTCAAGTGGTAGTGGACATGCATATGAACATGTGGCAAGTATCATCAGGGCAGCCTTTTCAATCAGTCTTCTGTTTACTCATATGACGAATGTGTATGGTTTGGCGTTGCGTGATTGTTCAACCATCAAAACTTCAATTTGGTTATTAGTTATAATTATAATATTACGTCTTGGTCACTCAGAACTGTGCTGAATGAGTGCATAAATTGTTGTGTGTGTTGTGAGCAAGTATGCGTCAGAGCAGCTAGCATCTACATGTGGGGGCTTGGAAATGAATATTTTAAAGTTTCTATCTTGTGTATAGTGTAGGTATGCATCTACGTTATTATCCGATTCCATGCTTGAAATTAAAATATTTATTTAACAAGCATCCCTCTCTCCTTGAAGATTACATTCTCAGTGCGTGGTATCCACCACATGGCCCATAATGCATTCAAGCGCCCCCTCAAAACCATATCGTAGACCATGGTCATGGTTGGGTGATTATTTGCAGGTAGTGGTGTTATATCACCTGCATGTGTCCTTGAAAGGAGCAAGGGTAGTTTAGCTAGCAGCTGTGAAGTAGGAGCAGAGAAAGGTGGCCACAGCTAGTACCCTAGAACTATTGGTGACCAGCCACTAGGGCTCACCCAACTTTGAATGGCTGTGCTTGTCCAAGAAACTGTGGTTTTAAAGTGACCACTAACTTGATTGACTATAACTGTCCATGTCCTGCTCTACTATAATGGAGTTGTCCAGCTAAGGTTGATAGCCCAGATACTACTGATGCTATGAAAACATGAATAGACTAAAAAAAAGTAATGTGTAGGGAGTTTTGGTAGAGATAAAGTATGAATTCAACAAGTGTTCTAAGACGTTGGATGACACATTCATCCATTTTTACATCCTAGATAGAAAAAAATTAGGCTATGTTTAGTAGAAAAATTTCAATTTTAGACAGTGTCTACATAGGTCCATATTTAAACCAAAAACATTGGCATGAATTATTGGAGACAAATTTTTGAGTAGTCTAGCCTTCCTTTTTGCCCAACACATGTATACTCTGTAGTATTATGTTGTTGTTATCACTGTGAAGATTTGTACTTTGTTATTGGAGTATTGTCGTGGCCAGCTAGGGTCTGGTACGTTCTACTCAAATGGAAAAACTGGACGTTCTGGCGACTGAATTCCGCATGGTTTAGTTCACTTCAGTGACTGCATACTATGTCCTTTACCCCTATGGCTGTTCTTCGTAGCACTCTACATATGTCTGCATACAAATATACAAGGCTTGATATAATCCAATTATACCACTCCACACACAAAAAAAAAACACGCCAACACATACTCACAACACACAAACATGCTCCCAGACCTTCCCCCCGTACACATACTAGTGGAAGAATGTGTGATTCACACCACCTGGATCGCTGTCAAGTGGAGCAAGCCCTCTGCCACCCACTTCCCTCTATCTGTCAACTCTTTCACTGTTTACTATAGAGAGAGGAAAATGGAGAATCCCACTAGTGTAGAGGAGGAGATGGCTGGCAGTGGAAACAACAGTGCTTTGCCCGAATGTGGTGGTGATGATCTAGGTAGTGATGTGTTCCCTCATAGTGACAGTGTACCTGGGGATGCGTACACAGTGAACGTCACCCAGCTTGACCCGGGAGCCACATACGTCTTCTGTGTGAGGTACTCTTCAGGGAAGTTCATGAGTGATTGGAGTGCTTCACAGGAATTGAGCACCCTCTATGGTGAGTCTGCCTGCTAGTGAGAGTGAGTGAGTAAGAGTGAGTTACTTGGGCTGGATGGGTGCATGAAGCACCTGGCTGGCTGGCTGGCTGGGGTGTCGTGATTTGGGAAGCTGCCGCCATGTGGCTAGAGAGGGGAGGGGAGGGGAGGGGAGGGTGGAGGCACTCGAGTTGCTTGTGTCACGATTACAACTGACTAGAATACTGTCAAAAGTGTAGGTTCTAAATCGAGTAAACATGATATGTATGCCTTGTTTTTGGAGATTCACACGTTTTGGGTGGATTAAAGACAACTGTGAGTTTTCGTGAAACCTTCAAGTGCTTTAAGATTCTGTTGCTTGTTTAAACACCCCCTGAGGTGCCTTAAGGCTGCTGTTCAGGTTGCTGTACTAGTCCATCTAGTGCAGCACTGCACTGTGCTAGCAAGACCCAATTAGATTTCAGCTACACGTCTGCAGTTACACTTTTGGCACAGTGCATTTCTTCAAAGTTTCACATAATATTTAGTGTGTGAATTAATTAAAATTTCTAAATATTGTTTGGGTTGAGATTTCTAGTATGCAGGTATCTACATGATCAGTAAGTATTGATTGCTAGGGTTTGTTCTGGAGTAGAGTTCTTATTTAGCTGATGGGTCAGTCAGTCAGTCTGGCTGCATACCCGTACTCTACTGCATGTTGTACCCTATGAAGCATGCAATAAACTAATTTCTGCTGTGGTTTTGGATCTCTCTTCATATAATTACCCCTTTGGGCACCAGTTGAGTTATTTCTTTAAATGTCAACTTTTTCATGCACAATGTCAGTAGGGTGCTTCATTTATTTAGCCTTCCAAGAGAAACACTAATAAACAATTGAGATAAATTGATGGTTTTAACTGATGTGCTTGTTAGTATACAGTATGTACTAGGGTTGCAGTGACAGCTAATATGAGCTACGTAACAGTATATCCTCACAGTGCTATTCTAGTATAGACAATGTTGACATTAACTCCTAAAGCATGTATGTGTACATGAATGGAACAACCTGAGTGCATGTGTATAGGTACGTGTACGTATGTGGTGTGTGTAATAATGTTGTGTCTATTTGCTGTAGGCCAGTCTCTTACACATGCTCCTTGAGAAACTAAAGTTTTGAACACATTAAATATTTTGTGTAATGATACATATAACTACTCTAGAATTGCTGTAAAAGTTTTAGTTGAGTTTGCAACAGATTTTCTTTTTAGTTTCTTCTAGGAGTTTATAGCCAGTGTGTAATGTTTATGTTGCTATTAGAAATACTAGCTGCTTTAATAATCCAAAAAAATTTTTTCCTGGGGATCTAGTAGTCATTGTGTGTGTGTGTGTGTGTGTGTCTACGTGCGTGCGTGTGTGTGTCAGTATGTTACAAAATACGTGTACCCTTCTATGCTTGGTTCACTGCTTGTAAATGTTGAATAGAGTGTGGTAGTAGTTGTCGTGTAGCTTGTAGCGATTGCCTACTGATGTGTACACTGTTACATACTACGGTAGTCCACTACCTGTTCCTATGAGTAAATACATGACATCTGGATTTTGACTGATTGCAAAACAACGCACGCTGTGTGTGTGCTGTGTTTGTGTATGTGTGCGTGATTGGACAGTATTATGGCTGCTGTAGTAATCTGTGTGTATAGAGCCTTATTACCAGGGGTTGGCCATACTCTTACTATATTGGGATGAAAGGGAGAGCTGCAGTATATACATATGTACATGTGTATGGATTAGTTTGTTTCATGCATACGTACCTTCTACCATAAATGCATGTGATAAAATTATATGATCTATCAAACTGGCCTCTCTGCCAAAATGTGTAATTTATGTTTTCTGGTATGTGTATAATGCTAATTAAAAAATATTGTTTAGTACATGTAACCAGGAGCACATAGTGAAGATCATTATGTGCTCCTGATGTAACCTACACATATCCTTCCTCTCATAATTTACGTAATTAACCCCCCCCCCCCCATGCATACAACTGTAGTTATAACAGTAATTATTAAATTTATTTTGTGTTTGTTCTACCGATTCCTGTTTGCATTCTTTGGAAAATGAAAATACTACTAGCCTATCCAACTATTTCATCACAAAAATTTCTGAATACCCTGAGAGAGTCCACATACTATTTTTGTATGTGTAAGTGTATGTATACTGCATGTGTACGTGCACACTGGAGTGATTCTGCAATAATGATTTTTTGAGGGGGAGGCAGGGTTCTACATATAGCAGTGTGTGCGATGATAATGGCTAAGCAATTAGCTAGCTAAGTTTCAGTCCAGTTCATGTTATGTGTGTGTATACTCTGGAGTGATTCTGCAAAAAATAATATTTTTGTAAGGGGGCAGGTCATCTCTACATGGCAGTATATGTGCAGTGGACATTTTAGATAATGGCTAATTAGCTGTGGTCATGGCTACTACTGCTAGCTAGCTACCTAGCTGGCTATCAGTTGAGTTCACTTTCACTATGGTGCACTGGTCATGGTGGGATGCAACCAGCTCAGTTACAGGTAGTGACCACGCTGTGTGCAAATAATTATGTGTGAAAAGTGACAGTTATTAATTAATTTTCAATAGGGAAGTAACCATACTTGAGTGTGTTGGGGATGATATCACTTCCTGTTTTATATCAATAGGGATTGGGGTATATAGCTGATCTGACCCCAACTTTGAAGGTGCAGAAATTGTTGTAAATATGATCTATAAGGCCAAGGCAAGGGTGTAGATAACAGTGGGGCTGAGGGGGCTAAAGACCCCCCCTCCCAGATTTTTGACAATTATAAAATGAGTATGTTACTGTGATGCTATATGTGAGAAACAAAGGAAAAGAGAGAGAAAAGGAGGTTCTGCTAGAGTTTCATTAAATAAACCAATTATTAAGAGTGGCATTGAGTCATGATGCATCTTGTGCACACGGAGTGTCATAAAGCAGGCGTGGCCCCACTTACATGTGAGGATGTTCAGCCCCTTGCCCTCCCCACCTCTAAAAAGTTATCTACACCCCTGCAAGGAATTTAACTACCTATCTGCATCATATGAAGCTCAGGCGACTTTAACATCCTCACATCATCAGACGAGGGTCACTGTTTCCATATTCCTGATAATGATACTTACATGCATGAGTGTCAAAACGTTGGAAAAATTAAACTCTTGATACATATTTATACAATTTGTAATTGCGTTCAGTACATGCAGTCAGTACATGCAGTCAGTCCATTTCCACAATAGACAATAGTGTGTTTACGTTGTTACATGTTCAGTGAGTATCAAGTTACCCACTTTCAGCTAATTAACAGCAATTATCATTGATTTGTGTATTTACAGTGCCTGTGTGTGCCTGGGACAGCTGGCAGCTATTAACTTAAGTATGTGTGTGTGTAATAATAAGAAATGTGCTTTTTAACTAAAAACCATGTACCTAAGGAATGTGCTGTTAGTATAGCATTAGCTAAGCTAGAGAATAGTGCCAATTAATTAACATAGCAATGCCTGGAGTGCTATATATTACGTTATGCAATGCATTGCCATGGTGTTACATAGCTACATGTAGCTTATTAGGACGTTGCATTAATTCTGATCATTTTTACATCCTTGCATACATAAGTGACATTGTAGTAATACATAAGGCATGTGATGTAGAAGAACAGCTACAGTGTTGCATGTGCACTGTTTGATAAGTGGTATCCATAGCAGTGCCATTGGAAATATTGTTATACTGATCGTGAGGTCATATAGTTCCCATGTGTGAAGATGTTGCACCCTACACTGCCCAGGAACACCCTAGATATACATAGCTGCATAGCTAGCTGTATCGCTGGCCAAGTCACTCTGACTAATGTAGTTGGCATGGCAATATGAAGGGCATAGCTGGAGGCCATTGACACTCCCTACACTAGCTCACTGTGACTGCCTAATTACATTATTCGAGCCTTGCTCGCTATAGTTATTTTCCTTCTTGGCATTGATCCCATGCAGACCTATTCCTAGATTTTCAGCATTTTTTATGTTAAATTGTTGAAAAGTGCATTGCAGTGTACATCATCAGATTCTAGAGTGAAGCTAAAAATAGTTGCAGGTACATGTAATTGTAGTAGGTAATGCATCCACTTTAAATCTTTGTTCCTACAATAATACATGAGTGATCTCTATTTGATGGCTGCTAGTATATCCACTAAATAAACCTAAACACTGAAGGTCTGTTGCATGTCAGCATGTAAGCAAGCCTTGTCCATGGCGTGTATGGAGTAACTGTGGTCCTGTAATGCCCTCCCTTCAGCTATCCACTACTGTATGTGGCTTCTCCAATGGAAGTCCTGTAAGTAAGCATAGAGGCTAGCTGTGGTATTTTGGAGTATTGTGCTTGCCTGCCCATACAGGCCAAGCCTCACCTGCTAAAACCCGATATGATTGTGTTGGCATCCGTCGTGTCTTGTATTGCCCGCTAATGCCTCCTCTGTCCATTGATGGTAGGTGGGTGTACAGCAACAGTGTGGTCACCACCACCTGTGATCACTGGCCTGTGGTCGCCGGCCTGTGGTCACCGGCCTAGGGTTTAGGTGATGTTATAGAGGATACCTCACACCACTCTGCTATGCTATGCTATGCTATGCTATGTGTGCATGTGTGGGTGGGCGGGTGGAAGTATGCCTTAGCTGCAGCTTGATTTCAGGGACGAACCGTAAGATAAACTATTTCCATGTAGCGCTACATCTAGTCTTAGCAACATCCATTAAGCTGGCTAGATAGGCAACTGTGACTGCATGGAGCCAAACCAATCACTGCTTCCTCCCTCATAATGCTGCCCATTGATCCATCCACCCATGGCATGCTGATTGGGACACTTAGCTCAAACATGATAAGAGTGTGTTTCAACTTCAAGTTGCAGCCATGATAATTTATGTAGCTCTGACAGATTTTGTCCATCTGCTGTACATGTGATCTATCAATCCATCTGGCTAATAGCTGTAGGCGTAACATGTACATGGTAATCCTAATGGTAGGGTACTTGGATACCATGCAAAGTTGTGAACTATACTTAGTATACATTGATCACTGTTAACAAAGCTTCAATTTGAGAAGGATTAATATCACAATCTAGCCACAAACTCTTGAAGCATTGGTGTGGACTAGCTAGACCCAACATATTATGTCTTTGGAATCCTACTCCATTTGCCAACACATGTAGTCACTGTAGTCATGGTAATAGTATGAATTCTATTTATAACATTGATGAAAAATTTTGGGAGCATGCATCTACATAATATGGAATAGGGTAGATTGTCTTCAAGAATTAAATGCCACAACTACGTAACTTTCACAAGAAGCATCCATGCAATCATTCAAACTGTTGAGTCAATCAACTCCCAAGAATTAAACCTGTATATGTACATTTGATCAAAGAATTTTCTGCGTACTACAGGTATCAAAAACTTTGTACCATCTTGAAATTGTCTGTAATCAGGGGTGTGTCCAGAGAGGGGCTCAGGGGGCTTGAGCACCCCCCTAGCCTATCTGACTTCATTGAAATACTACCTATCTGTCTGAGACTGTCTCCAATTATTATCTCTTACTTTTATCTTTGTTTTGATGACTCAGTAGTATAAGATTATACTTGTGCTGTCAAAGAAAAGATGAAGCTCTGAAGCATCTGCGCTGCTGAAGTTGATCATACAGTAGGCCCTATATAGTTGGGCGGAGCCCAACCTTTGCGAACTCCGCCCAACTAGCTGCATGCAAGACCACACCCCATTCATACTGAGCATGCGCGTGAGCACCCCTCTACCTGGATTTCTAGAAACGCCCCTGGTAATTACTAGATCTAGAGTTCGATCCCACCTCTTCCCATAATTCAGTATACCTGGTATACTAGTAGAACCTGTTTGTGCCACCCTTGGAGCACTACACTGGGTACGTGTGTAGATTGTCCTGTAGCTATGGCAGCCCAATTACTACCAATCATATCAGTTACTCGCTGATTGAGTAGAAGTCCGCCCACTGAAACACTGTGTGGTGTGTGGTTGGGATTTCAAACACTCGGTGGTTCTGACAAAACAAAAACAATTTAATTTTGGCCTTGCTTCTACTCCAGTTAATTATGTCATGAATTACTAAAATTTCAAACAGCTTAGGTGTGGATGTTATTCTCTCACAGTATTTAATTAGAAGAAATCTCTATCAGCTAAGCAATGTTGATATCAATCTTGTTAGTCACTGGCTATCGTACAGAGGTGTGTGGTAATCTAACTATAGGAATTTTAATTGATTAGGAAACTTTCCCAAATAGCAATTACTACTGAGTACTGTTATATAGCACTTTAGTGGCTGTTTCCATAGCAACATAATTTTTAACTTCCAATTCTGGTGTAGCAATTCAGCATGTTAGTAGATCAGTAGGAACTGCTAACAAACATGCAGTTTCTGTGAAATCCACATGATACAATTTTTAAAATGCTCGTGATAATATAATTATCTGACTCTGGACATAGAATGAGCTACATGTAGCAGCTTGCATGGTAGCAGACAGGCTGACCGACAAACCAACTCCTGTAATGTTATCACTCTTGGTGCATGCTTGCCGAGGGTTAATAGTTAGATCTTGATAACATAATTCTACTTGCAACATTGCCGCCTCTTACATGCATACTTACACAGAATACACAAAATCAAGATCTATATATCACAAATAGAAAATGCAGAGGTGCTGCTATTGTAACTGGGAGGGGGTAAATTTTAAACGTTTTAGCTGAGTATTCTTGCAGCTGTCACAGTGGCCTCCTTGGACTGTGCCTGCATGTCATTTGTGGTGAGCAAAGTAAACTGTTTCCTCCAAGAGCTAGGGCCTACAGTAGGCTTCTTCATTCAAGTGGCTACCCAGACTGTTTGCATAGGCAGCCAAACAAGAGGTCTCTTTGGGTTTGCTGACCCACCTACTACAGCCTGGTGCTCCGCCAGAAGCCCTACTCTAACACAAAGACACACACAACTTCAACAAAGTTAAGTGGTCCTTGGGATGACTCATTGGATAGCAAGGTTCTTAATTGTCTGGGGGAGGAGGTGGGAGAGGAGTATACTGTACTTTCATCAAGCACATACATAATTATGGTCCTTAAAAATGTCAGGTAATATGGAATGATTCATGATTTTGGTTAGAGACCAACTGCTTGTGGTGCAATTACTGGTGTTTGTTTAAGGTTCTTGTGTTAATACCATAGCATTGAGTGACTTGGCAAGTGGATTGTTGCCTTAAGTGTGGCGTATGTGAGTGATCTATGCCAGCTATTTCCTGATGGCCTCAACCAATTTGCCATGAACACAAATTCTTGACCACTTGAAGGACCGAAAGCAAATCAGAAGAACTTGCTTGTACCTTAATTTATCCTTCTTCCCAGATGGTCTCCATGGGAAAATATGAGCCTTAGCCTGCTGCGGCTTCCAACATTAATTTTAGTTTTAGTGCTTGAGAAGTAGTGCTATTGTGTGCACCCTATAGCTTCCTTACATGGAAAAGTGTAAAGAGGGAGCATTTATCGCTGACATCTCTATCAGTAAAAATGGTAAAGTACGTATACGTATGTTTGTCATGCCCGAGGTGTGTGTGTGGGGGGGGGGGAGGGAAAGGAGAGAGAAATGGAGAAAACTTGTCAATGAGTAAAATTAAAATCTAGCCACTAAATGGAATTTCTTCGTTGTACACATCAGTATATTATGGTACATACATGTAAGTATAGATTCGGTGCAGACAGGCATTGTATGGTGTAACCTGTAACTGTAATCCTAACCTTCTGGTTGGAGCCAACTTGACAGTGTCCAAGTGCTTTTTACGTCGCCACCACATCAATAGCCAATTGTTGTAGCTAACCACAGCTAAAACATACCCGCAGGTGTCTTTGTTGTGAATTTGTACGAACAGCTAGTCTAGCCTTTTCCTCTGCGCCGGCCATGTTAAGGTGTGTCTGGGAGTTGTGCTTTTACAAATTTGTCCAAGTTTAGTCAATTCAACTTTTCCTTGTAGAGTAATTTATCCTACTAACTCTCGCTCTTGGGAGTGCTCTCTCTCGGGCAAATGTATTCACCTTGTTAGCTACAAGATTCTCTATTCTGCACTAATTGTCTCCGCTGGCTAGCTAGGTTAGTGCCTAACTAGAGAACACCGCTCTACATGCAAACATTGTGTAGGGTCAAGCACCTCATCTCATGCAGATGTTTATTGCAACAGTATGTACGTTATATGTATGGCACATGTGCTGGTGTGATATTTGTTGACCTAATAGGGTACTGCACCATTTCTGTAAATATGTTTTATATCATTGTTGAATTGTCTTCAATTGTGGGTGAGGTCTAGTTAGGTCCCATCTCTTGTTTTTGTCCCACAAATGGGAATGATGTAATCTGCCCTCCCTTCCCGTGTGTATGGCAATTAGTGCTTCATTCCGGCCAGATAAATCCTCTGAAATTCTAGTCCACCAGATCAACTTATTTTGGCGTTTTTTCAATGGAACGCTATTTTAATCTAATAACTATAGGCTGGCAGCCCACCTCAGTAAGCTTAATAAGCTTGCCAATGTCTGTACATTTATACTAGAAAAGTGTAGTGAGCTGGTGTTGGACGTATATGTACAGTGTATTATGCAGAGTAGGGTGGTAGGGGAGTGGATGGAAGGGAGGGTAGTAGGAGGGAAAGAGGGCTAGCTGGGTGCACGCATAGACTAGAGGGCAGGCATAGCTTTGCCTAAATGTTTCCCAGGGGGAGGGGAACTGGGAAGGGAGGTGGCTAATTAATCTGCCTGCACACCTCCACCATAGCCCTCATGCCAGAGCCTGTTGTTTAAAGAGTAGGAGGCATTCCTCTCTGCATACCTCTGCCACATGCCTGTACCCTTGCTATACTAGCCAGCTAACTCCAGTGTGTGTGGGTTGGGATTGGTACTCGATTGAGTTTAATGACATTCAAGCCAAGTGCCCATACACTGTCATGCTTCATTACTTACTATTATTCCAAACATGATTCACACTCCAGCACCTACTGCGTGGGATTGACATGCATACGTACGCTCCCCTCAATGTGCTTGTAGTGCCTTCTGCATGTGGAATGCTGTAAACGATAGTTATCCTAGCTATAGAAAGAATGTCGTTGACAACTTATGAAGCTATGTGGCCTGCATAGCTAGCTAGACTCTTATCGTAATCAGTCAATCATTTACCGTAAACACTCATTCATGGCAGCAATAATGCAATATTATAATACTGCACACATTCATCCATGATGCAGACACGCATATTATCATAATAGTAATACTTTTGATCGCCATGTACACTAGCCCTCATAAAACACTCTGAAAGCCCTAATGAGTCTTTTCAAGCAGCAGGTGCCTCTGCTTGTTCACCTAGTGGACTGTTTATTTTGCCTTTGAGAACATTGTTCGTGGACAAAGAGCAGTGGTCATGTTCTAGGAGGTCCGATCAGTGTTTTTGCAATCCATTCTGTCCCACCTCCTTTGTCTATACGAGAGATGTTCTCTCTCCATCCATCCCTCCCCCCATCCCTCCCCCTACACACATTAGCTATCTGGACCCAAAGGCCTATTGTACAATGTATCCTTTATCTCAAGAAAATAGACTTTCTATCATTTAGTGATAGTGCAAGCATGTTGTAATTTGATACGAAGAATGCCATGTGGTTTATTTGGGGTACGAGTGTTTGTTGACGTTTGTCATTGAGAGTTGAGAGTCAAGAATGCATGTTTGAGGGTGGATGTGTGAGCACACTCTTTGTGAGGGTGCTATTGTACTAGTCTAGTCACAAAGGGGAGTCTATAAGCCCTTGCTAGTCGTTATTTGTCTTTAATTGGGTTATCTGGTTTTGCTAAAGAACCCTTTTCTGTCAAGGGAATGCTAATTCCGTGATTTTCAACCAATTTTGTCCCATCTCCTTAGTCGTACTTTCTAAAAGAGGGCTGTCCCCTCTCCATCAGTCCCTCCCCCCCCACACACACATTACCTATCTCGACTCAAGGCTTGTTGTACAATGACTGCATCCTTAGCTTTATCTCTAAAAATTAGACACTCTAAGAGGGTGGATTAATTTATTTTTGCGATAATGCTATCATTTGCTGTGAAGAATGCCATGTGGTTTATTTGGGGTAGGAGTGTTTGTTGACCTTTGTCATTGAGTGTTGACAACCAAGAATGCATGTTTAAGGGTGAATGTGCAAGCACACTCTTTGTGAGGGCGGTATTGTACTAGAGCCATCGCTCGCCTTCAATTGGGTTATCTGGTTTCTCTAAAGAAACCTCCTTTTGTCCATCGATAGCCAATTCTGTGTTTGCTTTGACAACTTGTCTGCGTGGTATGTGATATGTGCTATTCGAGGCTTGGGAGATAAGAGCAGTTTATTATTGGAAAGTACACTTAATCAAAGTGCTGGTGGGTGCAATGACAGCTGCAAGTAATTATTAAGCCAAACATGACTCATAATCAGTATTCTTGGCAGCGGCACTATCACTAGCTGACTTCTAAGAGATTCTCAGTTGAAATTATTCATCCTTCCTTCCTGCCACACTAGCCAGCCATGTTATAATGTTGATGCCAATATGATCTGTGAAAATATGCCAGGTATGGCCTTTTGGTCAAGAAGCCACATGTGCAAGTAGCGCCATTTCCTTCAGAATTAAACAGCTTGCCAGATCTGTAGGTTTGTGTTAAGAGCCTGGCATTATTGTGGGGAGTATCTTTGTTATTTTTTCTATGCACATCCTTCCTTTGTAGGCTAAAGTGTGTGGGTCTGTGGTCTAGCACACTCGATGTCTCTCCGTGGCAACTGTTTAAGTTGCCCACCCACTCATCACTTAAAGCTGCATAGTTCTCTAGCCTATCATATGTGATGTAATTAACTCTGATGTGTATTGCATACCTCTAGTTGAAACCTTAGTGGTAATACAATAGAAATGTGGCTGCTTAGGTTGAGTGCATTGTGGCTACTTGCTAGCCTCATCTCTAGGCCCATGCCCAGCTTTTCAGCGCATGCAACATTGATCAGCTGGGAATGGGCCTGGGGATGCGGCTAGCTATTCAATTAAGGTTCGGCCATACTGGCTATTCTCTTTATGCCACGAAGTTACAAGTTTATGTGCAAGTTTTGTTCACGTAAAGTTGAGTGCAGGTCGCATAAATTTGTATTTCACAGATAGATACTCTTGAAAACAAGATCCATGAAATTTTCAATCTTTACCTAATGAAATTAATGTTTGGTCGTCAGCTCTAGTACGAGTTAAAGAATCACAAAATTTTTTTCTGGCTGGCTAGGTATGGTGTTTAGTGTTCAATTTAGGTGCTGAAGACACTGCCAAGGGAAATTTCTTCTGTGGTGCCATAAAAGCTGAGCACTCCATAGCATAGCATGGGTGCACAAACTAGACTGGGGGTATGTAGCTGTGTACCTCTGCTACCGTGCCCCCATGTTGTTCTATGACCAGAGAAGGTTGATTATCTTTACACCCAACAATTAGTTGTGTGTTACTATGTAGCGTTGTGGCTAGCCTTGGTCTTGTCCATTTGCTATTGGCTGGTGTCACTGGAGTCTGCTGTGTGTACGCATGGCCAGGCATCAGTTGGCTGGAGCCTCCCTGCAGCTACTACTAATGAGATTTGTAGGCTCAGTGAGTTTCGCTGTAGCTGAGACATGTTTCAGTTCCTTGTCCCTGTTGTGTTCTTGTTGCATTGAGGCTGGCCAATAAGTATTGTCCATGGCTGGATATTGGTGCAGACAAGAGGCTCTTGTGTCCATGTAGTAAACACTGCCTGGGAACTGTTCTCCTCCACTTACCTATCCACTCACTGACTGACTATAAACTCCTCTCCGGACCCTCATGTGCCTCAATTGATTTATCGGCACTGTTGCCCAATAATGGATAAAGGTCATTTGTATTGTAGTGCTATTGCAGTATTGAATTATATTTATGTCACTATAATTGGATGAATATATCTTATTCTATTGTGTGTGCATTCTTTTCACATCCTAGCATGGTAGCAGAGTATGTGTCCCTAGTATACTCTTGGTAATAGGCCTTCAGACAACAGTTCATATATGTATATGTGTACTAAAGGTAGATAGCCTGAAGGCATTGTTTATTGGAGTTAGTAGGCATGCACAAAGCTGGTCCCTTACTTCATAATTGAATTCCACTAATAATGGCCTCACTAATATTTTCCAGTGAAATAATTAGTACAGATTTCCCTCTCCTTGTTCCCATAGAAGGTAGTGTAGTCAGCATGTGTGTGTGTGTCTGTTGTGTGTATGTGTGATGTTTGTGTGTATGCATGTGTGTACATGTATACAGGAAGAATGTCATTACATCATTTGATTAGAAGGGACTCCCCCTGGGAGTAACTATACATGGCCATTAAACTTGAAAAGTTTGCCTACTCTTGCAGTCTTTAGTTGTGGTTGGTGAGGTAACTCGAGATAGCTCTCTGGGCACATTGCTATGGTTTGGAGGGACAGAGTATCTTCTCCCTTTCCCATAACTTTTAACTTCTTAACCTGGTACTAGTCTGAGACTAAGTACCTGCATGTACGTACATGTATGACATTTTGTTTGTAATCATCTAGCAACCAGAGTTTTTTTATAGATAAACTACTAGCTACGGGATGAGTGTAGGTGATCATAGGGTAGCCCAATGATGAAAGGGGGGTCATGGGCAAACAAATCAGTTTCATGATATTAGTTGCATGCTTCTTGTGCACCCCAATTAATGTCATTTAATTACTATGTGCATGCACATATTACACACACACACACACACACACACACACACACACACACACACACGCACGCACACACACACACACACACACACACACACACACACACACACACACACACACACAAACACACAAACACACACACACACACCACGTACCCACAACATGCTACACTCCACTATAGACATCAATTGCAGTTTGTGTGCCCCACAATCATCCACCGAGATACTGCTCAATTGGAGTATTAAGGCAAGTGTTGTTCAGACTATAATTCTCATAGCCTTAACAATTTTCTTCCTATAGCAGAGCTCTTCTCAAGCTGATCTCTCTCATCCACTGCTGTTGGTTTATGAAATCACTCACACAAGGACCTTAGTTGCCAATTTTTCAGTAAGTTCTAACATAGTGCTGCAGCAATGAATAGCCTTGTGCACAGGCTCCCTGATTTTTCTGACATATACATAATTATAACATGCATCTTTGAAAAGCTGGGAATAGGAGACGAACTATAAATCAAAGCTCAGTTATGAGTCTCCAACATCAGTTTCGATTTAATGCACCTAGCTATATTACTATGTACTCATCCTTGTCATGCACTGGCTTGGGATAAAATTAATATATTTATTGTCATGATGTGTTAGTCACTATTAAATTTTGAGAGTGAAATTAAACTGTACTTCTGAGGTTTGTTTCTTGTTTCAAGGTTGGACAGTGATCATAACAATGTGCTAGAGCGTGGTAATAATAATAAGCATACAGCTTCAGCTGTAGTACTGTCAGTGGTTTGGCTTCTGTTTACGTGCTGTTATCTGATGGGTGAAGTTACTGTCACCAAACAAACTAATCCACCTGTAGCTCTATAAGGACCTAGGAAACAGTGGCCTACTGTAGCTTCTTATTTGTTTCAAGTGGCCATGGGCTAGCTGTAGGTTGTGCTAATTCACCACGAGTATAATCTACTCTCTATTGTACAGTACCTGTGTTCATGTGCATGCATCACTCTTGTATTTTTTATTTCTGTGTTCTGTGCCTTTAAATTAATATTGGTATACTTGTACCTTACGTTGGTGTTTCAGTACAAAAAGTGTAAACTCAGCACTTTAACTATGTTCCACCGAAATAGTCAGTGTTTATATTCCCTATACATTTAATGCAAAATGGTATAATTTCAGAGTTTAGGGTTGAAATTTTGAAAACAAATCTTTGGATTATTGGTTAACGATATTATAATATCCTATCGCACATGTACAGTCCAACACAAGTGAACTGGCATTAGCCACAGAGGGAGAGATGCTAGTGGATGGTCTTCATCCATGGACGAACTACACATTTGAGGTTGACTACTTATCGCCAGTGGGCCAGGGGGCAGTAAGGAGCAAATGCCCCACCACCCACTGCCACACTCTGGAAGGAAGTAAGCACCATGACTCACTTGTTTGTGTCTACGTTTGAACTGTATATCATAGCCTCGTGCATGAGTACTAGTTCACTTCATCATAACCTTGTTCATGCTCTTCATGATCATGACCACATGATGTAAAACTACGCCAAAACCACAAGTACTACTATACCATCTATGTGATTGCCTATTTTAGTTAACAAAGAGCTCTAGGGGTACAAATTATTTTTAGTACGTGTTGATGTTATTGAGCATATAAAGCATTATGATGAAGGGTGTTTGTCCATAGCTATCCTTTGAAGTGGACTTACAGTGTAATTCCCCAGCGATAATAACATATGCCCCACATTTACATTTATTGCTGGGAGGAAGACGTGGTGTTGTGTGGTATGTGCATCACCCACACAGTGTGGATATCCATGCATGCTCCATCCAGTACAGCACATACATGTATGTTCCCATGTATAAGTGCATGGGAGGCCTGCCCATGATATTTCATGATCATGTAAATATGACATACATGTACATGTAGTCTTGTGTCAGAAAATCCTCTGGAATGTATACAAAGTCCTGCATGTGGTATGTATGCATGTATGGGAGTAGAAAGTAAAAAGGTTTTATGTCATTATAATGAAGACATTTTCAAACCAAAGTGTGAATATACTTGGCAGCATCACAACAGGAGGCCAGCATTATATCATGTCACATATAGAAAATCACCTTCAACCATTCATTTCCCAAGCCTGTATGTATGTATGTACACACAGCCTGCCCATATTTTATGATATTCATGATCATAATACATGTAAATGTAGGGGCTGGTATTATATCATGGCACACGTAGACCTCCCCTCCCCCAAATTGATGTTGGGTATGTGATCCCCCAATGTAGCCTTGATCCAGCCACACTCAGTGTTGGGATGTACTGTGGCTGCATGCTTGGCTAATGACTGAATGCAGCCTGCTGATGTACGTGTAATGTGGCTCTAAGATAAACCATTCCTCATTAATCTGTTAGATAACAATTAGCTGCTTGTTGGAACCTACTCTATGTTTTGGATAACACAGCACCCTACACTCATTGGTCAAAATTAAAACATGTTTACATATCACAGTATACATACAATATACTGAGCATGCACATATGACAGTGTGCTTTCCATCATAATTCCAAGCAATCATTGTTGTTTACACTAGCCAGTGTGAACCCACAATATAGAGAAAAATGCAAAATAGTGAAGTCACTGATTTAGCTTGTGTCAATAGCGAAATAGCACGTCCCTTGGAGATGACTCTACCATCATTAAGACCAGTGAATATAGGCTGCTGTGCAGTCCAACAACAGTCCCTTTGGACATGCTTCTACTGTCATCAAGACCAATTATTAATGCTATTAATACAGCATGCTCAGATTCCTGCTATACATATTGGTATATCTGTAGTACTGTCTTAACCATGGTGGTGTATAGGTAGTGCACCATCAAGACACACATTGTTACGGTAGTAAATATGTGTGTGCATGCTGAGGTTAGTGCTGTGCATGTTAGCTAATATTCCTGTGACAGTCGGTGGACACATGTAGCATTTGTATCACTAAGGAAGTTATCCAATGTGCATGCATACATAGCTTGGTTGTGAGCTATCCCTGTTTTCCAGTTATACATAATATTTTGTACTATGTCTAGTCATGCATGCACATCATTTATGACATTATTGTTTTCATCAAGTCTGCTGGAGGTACACCCACTCTACAGGGAGTATCGCAGTGGCCCCAGCTTCTGTGTTCATGGTCTTGTGCTGTGGTTGGTGTGGTTAGGCAGACCAAGGCACATAATTATGAAGTATTTCTGCATCCATTGGTTATCCGTGCCCCTCCTTAGTATGCACATAACCCTGCACCTAGCACTGTTTTTCCTTTTAGGGCTATCAATGATGTATGTATGCAAGATCTTAAATTGGGGTGCATTCGACCATGCATCTCGTGCACCCCAATAAAGGTCTTGTAACTATTACGTACATGTTGCAACTACGTATTTTGTTGGCCTATGACCGTTTTCATCATTAGCCTACCCTATGATCACCCACAACCCTCTGGTAGCCAGCAGTATAAAACTTCGGTTGCTAGGCAAAGGTCAACAAATGAATGCGCTGCTACAGAATTCGGTGATTGGCCATTTTGCTCGTGTAGTTGTGCATTAAACTAATGTACAAATTAAGTCACATAAATGTAAGTACACATTGGGGAGGTAGCTAGGTCTGTAGTGCATACTTAGTAATTAGTAAAATGAATGTGTATGCATCTGTCTGTATGGGTATGGGTAAAGGTAAATTCCTGTACATAGAGGGCACAGTCAGTACACTTTTGCAGCTAAAAATTTTAAGATCTTGCTGATGAGTCAGCAGATAATTGTGGCGGTACAATCGTAGCAAACAATAATTGATAGGTAACTACAGAACTCCCCGGAGAGTGAGCTTGTAGAGGTACATAGATCACACAGTTTTCCTGATATTGCTGCGATTGACTATTCTTGTGTATGTACATGAAAGAGTCATGTGGGACCTGGTAGAGGTACGTAGTAGCATCACCTGGTCTTGTCCAGGAACAATGCACCGATTCACTCAACTTGCTTCTGAATGAAAGATGTGGTATTCCAATCAACCTCTTTAAACATGTTCTCTTGTGAAAAAACACACTTGGGAAAGTTTATAACAAGCAGCTAGTACATTCTTACATATTTGGTGTGTATCTGAATGGCCACTTGATCTGGTTGAAACATAGGAAGCGTGCTTAATACTCACTATACAAGGTTCCCATTCACAGCATACTGACTTCCACTAAGTGCTAAAATGGCCTGTCAGATAATTTAAACCTCGTGGCTAAATTTAGTTTCTAAATTGGGCTCACTTATCTCAACCACTTAACCACATGAATGGGGTGAAGTATGATGTGGCTGTGGTTGTGGTTTTGGGTAGTGTCCCTGCTGCTTAGCTGGGTAGGGATGGGCAGGGCTAGCAACTCTCTCTCCTCCATTGCCAGTTGGCACTGGCTCAATGGGCTGGTCTCCATACCTTACCAGGTTGTCTCACGTACCTTAGAGCTCTTCTCATTTGAAGATCTGAGGCTTCGTGAACCTCCTAGCTACTAGTATAACTCTATATGTAATAATTGGACCCCCACCTTGCAGCATGGATATAGCTTCCCAGAGTCACCAGATTTGTCTGTGGTCTGCAAAATCACAATTATCAGCTTTGCAAATATATATTTGTAATTGTAGATGCTGGATTTTGAGGTAGAAAAGTCACCAAATGAGGCGACTACCGCAGTTACATATTGCCCACCAAAATTATCATTAACATTGGTAACTGTAGCTATTATCTACTGTACACTTCAACCCATCTCTAAGGTATATATGTACTATAACATGTGATAACTATGTAGCTATCATGATCTGGTTGGCTGCCCACTTGCTGTTATTGTTGTCATTGTTCAAGGTGTGTTTCTGTATGTAGTCACAGTGGTAGTACAACAACAGTGTGTTTGTGTGTTTAAGAACTGCTGTGAAACGTTTGGTATGTTCGAAGGAAAACTTCACTCTGTAGGCAGGCACAAACACTGAAACTCTGCAATTTTTATCTTCCCTTTAAAAAATTTAATATACTTTGCATGTGTACCTATCTGCTTCTGTTTTTGATGCAAAAAATTCACTACCGTCAATATAAGGCCTGCTGAGTATGCGATCATAGTGAGTTATGTGCATCCACTACTTCACATATGTATGTACAGAGTGGTGTCTCAAGTCCCACTGTCACCTCAACAATGTTTGGCTTCTGTATCAAAGTGCAATACATGGGAAGTGATACCTGATAAATACTGAAGTGCCCGTGCTAGGAGTGCATCAGATTAGTTTCAGATACTGCCAAGTCATAATAGGCCCAGCCAAATCCAATCACTCGAGCATTGTTCACCTCACTTATCGAGCATACCTTTTGATACTCCAAATGATAGGTCTAACTTGTTCAATTTTGCACCCTATCACCCTATAATTGGTCAGGACCAAATAAAAATAGGATCCTTGCAAAAATGATATTGCATACATACCCCAAGCTATGCGTGGCCATGGCTGTTGTGTTGATATTAGAGATGACTGTTACATTTGTTTGGGGAGATGGTTACGTGTTTTTAATCAGTGTTAGATACTGCTTATCAGTGAGCGTGTCTGTCCAAGGTGTCAGCCACTCTCACCACTTGTCACCGTGCAGTGAGTGGCACTCCACTTACTTCCACTACTCTCCAGGCAGGGGAATCTCATCACTGGGATGCAGTCACCACCAAGCACTTCTGCTGATTCTGTTGACACCACTGCACCGCACTGCACCACACTGCACACATACTGTAGCAAACTACCCACCAAGTTATTATTACAGTATGATAATGGTAATCGTACAAAGACCTGTTTTCAATATTATTCCTACATGTACACGTACTATATATATTGTATGTATGGTAACACCTATTGCATGTAATGCCTGTAGTATGTAAGCAACATCTTTTTAGTTTTATCTTATTCCGTTTATCATTCGTGTTTTAAGTAGCTACCTTGTGCATATGGTTTACAGTTGACTGCCAAAGGAATGTAATTTTATTAATTGGTGTCCTCTGCTAGCTGAGGTTGTCTGTTTCAAGATGCTATCATCCTGCGATGATGTGTTACAGTTATTTGTTTTTAGCCCTTTGTGGCAAGGAACTAAACTTCTTCAGCCTTCTGCATGTATAGATTGAGGCTCCTTTGCTGTGGTCTATGGTGGTTATCTATACCCTGTGCACATAGCTACATCTCTCAACTCACTTGAAACTGCCCGTTAGATTCCTGCAAATGGACCTTCCCTTTCCATTCAGAAAGTTCATCAAGTGGCACACTTGCAAATTTCACTATTGGTATGCACCATCATAGTTGACAGCTGTGGCTTCTTAATCTCACCTTTGATAAATTTGAATAAGAACCCCAGAATAAATTTTATACCACGTTTGTATAGACCTACATTATGCATACACACAGGTATGCATACATCTGGCTCTGAGTGGTTAATTAACTTTCACTTGTTAGTAAGGAAGGAAATGATATGTAATTGGATTTGCTATCTACATGAAAACCTGCACTCAGGTGATTAGTATTATGTTATTGAGCGTGACTGGTACATTGTTAGTTGTGTGTTAGATTGTAGGTAATCTGTCCGTTTTGTAGTTAAAGAGCAACTGGTTGTGCTCCACTGAAAACACCCTGTCAATCTTGTAGCATTCTTGCACCAATCCTGCACTGTAACAAGCCTCACATGTTGCCCCAAGTGTCATTCCTCTGTAGCCTATTATTTCCAAATGTGTACGTATTTGGCTTTGTATTATCATGAACCTTGTCGGCTACACCGCTGCTCAGCTGTTATCAAATGCCTGTTTGCTACTTTGTACGCGTCGTGTATTTGTCTTGCACGCCATTTGTTAGGTACCTAGTTAGTTCATCCATTAAGATTGCACTTTCATGTTTAAGGTGTGTATGCATTGCTACATTAAGTACACTGCTGCTTATGTATATATTTATGTATGTTAGGGTTGGTGGTACATTGTCTGTCTGTGGACATCTAGATGCCTGTACTGTCATGTAGCAGGGAGTGTTGTGAGATACAGCAGTTATATCCACAGTCGGTACTGCATTGCATTGCATCGATCTCGCCAATTATTTGCTCCACGAAGCTCTAGTTGTGCTTCATGTCAGGAACATATTTAGCTTCCCCTGTTTTTGATTATGAATCTACACTCCTTCCAGGGTATCCCAGTAGTGGCATGTCCATACGTGTCGAATATCTGACCTTCTTCATGTCACCTATATCTGCTATATATTAGATATTGTGATATATAGTTTTCTTAAAGGTGTGAATAATTCTGCCACTGCAAGGCTTTTTGTGTAGAATATTTGTATGCAACTGTTACCACCCATGCACTACAATTATTAATGGTTATAGTGTTCATGAATGTGTGAACAGTTTCCATGCCTAGTAATTGCACCGGGGTAAGTCTGGCAATGGAATCTCTGTGCAGGGTGACATTTTGATAGAGAAAATGTGATCCAGTCATGCTACTGTATTGAATTTACATGTAGTGCTCTCAAAAGTGTGACCTGGTAACCAATGTACATTGGATAGTTCTGGCAGTGCACCAACACTGGGTATGCTTGATGGAATTACGTGCATACATTGTGAGTCCAGCATGATGGAATTATGGAGAATGAATGGTCTCATAATGGGCCTAGCCCTGTTGAGGAATCTGGCTGCTCCAGCCACCTTCATTGCCTCACAATGAACTAAAGGGCCACTTTATGAGCACTAATAGCACCTATTGCTGCCTTTGCAACTTGGATATTGTCAGCCTGAGGTGTTCTAAGAGGTGCAATCTTCAACATTATGTGTAGGCATCTTAGCACTTGTGTGCATTCATAGCTGTGTTGCCCTAGGCATGGTTGCATATTACGTTGCACCTAGAGTTCCAACAGTGACTGTGTGATTGAGAATGAACTTGCTAAGCTGTGACTTTGAAGCGTCAGGAGTCCTGTACATCTCTATTGTTGGGACAAGCCCGGAACATTTCTTAACGCTTAGCTCCATTGTGCAGTTAATCGGTGTGGACATGATGGCTTTCACGCCACTACAACTGAGAACATGCCCACGGACAACCTATAAGTAGAATGCTTGTATTTTGCCACCCATTAGACAGCATGCCTACACCACTCACAAAGCCTAACGCTCCTAGCTATAGCTGCACTGCCTCTGGGAAAGACACTTAGCAGGAATAGATCATGAGCTGTGTCCCACAATTCAGTCTAGCTTTCAGATAATAAAGTGCTCAAGGTACTGAGCTATGTAATTATTCCTCATGCAGTCTTAGTAATATATGCTTGTTGCTCTATATAGTGATGCATAGACTATACATAGTACCATTCTCAAGTATAGCAATTGTTCACTAACTTGAAATTATTTTCCACAATTTTTTGTTGTTGTTGTTGTTGTTGTTGTTGTTGTTCTGAAGCCTGTGTGATCACGATCTTGTATGTGTGTTTTGCTCACCCGAAGCAGCGATCAGTTTCTATGTATAGCCAAGGAATCTACTCAACCTGATTCTAGATTCAAAACTGTCACGGTCATTTGATCATGCTGCTGTGCATACTTAATTAGCATACCATTGCAGATAGTAATTATTAATGTGCATGACACAATTGTACCTTCCATTGATGAGGTATGGATACCATTCATCCATGCCCATGCAGTTAATACCATATCATTTCCCTTTCTGTCAAAACAGTGTACTTACATGATAATTTGTGGAATGCTAGCAATTTTTGTGGAAATAGTTCCCTGCTGGAGCTGAGTGTTGGGTTTCAAGTGCCATGAAGTATTATTGCACAAGCACCATGCTATTATTATTAGTGACACTTGGTGTTGAAATCGTACTCCATAATTGATATGAAAATCACGTAGAAAATTGGTGTATCAAGTGTCGAAAACAATTTTAGCGATAAAATTACAAGCACACCAATACTTCTGCTGTACACCAGTTGTGCATACACTAAATAAAATAATTATTCTTGAGATCCGTATGTAGTTTTGGACGATGTTGACACCACAGTGGTTGCGATAGAAAGGTCAAGCAGACCACAGTTTTCATATGCAAAGGGAAGCTAATGTTGAGAGCTGCATAAATATCAAATCCTAACCACTCTGACAACATGTATCCATGTAACAACATACACTTGTTAATTTTCCCTCACTCTAGAGAGCCATGTGTACCGGTCAGAGCAGAGCACGCTCAAACTCTGCCGTTATATTCTGAAACCGTTCATGAATGGCATTTTACTGTCGTACACATGACACAGTTTTTCTTTTTACAAGCTCTTGCATAATGATCTTTGTTGTACATAGTACTGTGTGTACACACACCATATACATACACACACACATGCATACACACATACATGTGCAGTTCCCTTGGCTCCTCCAGCCAATATGGCTGTGCTATCTATTGAGGCCACCAGTATCACACTGACCTGGGAACCTCCTCCAGTGGATACACTCAATGGACCACTCATAGGGTACACATTTAAATATCGCTGTTATCCCAGAGTGACCTGCCCGACACAGTCCTGTCCTGAGCTACTTCATAGAGTGCCTGTACTAGAACATACGAGTGTTCGAAAGATATCATATAAGTTTGAAGATCTTATGCCGTTTATGAACTACACATTTGAAGTCGCTGCTGAAACTTTAACTGGATGTGGTCCTTTCTCCTTCACTGTTACCATGGAAACAAAGCAGACTGGTTAGTACTTGTAAGCCACAAGTTTGTTTATTTTTGAGCAGCCTAATTTTCTCTCTCTTAGTCACTGTGGCTATTAGGCTGTATTTTGTTTGCTCAGACTTGGCTGCTGCTGCTGGTGCTCAGCACTGTGGCTACAGTTTCATTTATTGGGCTGTGTCCTATAACATTCACTTGAAGGGAATCTTTTTGAAATCTTTGATCTTGACCAGCCCTGAACTTTCAATGACTAGAATACCCATGCCTGTGCTTTGAATAAGCTGCATACCCCTTATCAGTTTGGCCTTTGAAGTGTTTTAATTGCTCTAATTGGCTGTAGTGTGTGTGAATTCTATTGTTAATCTCTGTGTCAACGCAAGTTTCGTGCCAGTGGCATGTATAGAATTTGAACAGCATAAAATTCTCGGTGGCTGGTAGTGTGGGAGATAATAGCCACCTCATAGTTTTGCAGGGAAAATCCCTGTTTGATCTGACAATTTGTAGTTTGTATGTACCAATCAAAGTTAATCTTTCACCATTGATTGCTCATGCCTATTATCACCCTTCAGCACCCAGCAGCACTCCAGAGAATGTGACTTTGATAGACGTAGCTGAGACATCCCTCTCTCTTCGGTGGGAGGAGCCTCCAGGATGCTCATGGAATGGAATTGTCATTGGATATGTGGTTCGCATTGCCACTGTGGCTCCCTCACATCAGCGATTACATTTCAGTGATTTTGTAGACACTTTGACTACTAACTCAGTTGTGAAGTCAACGGGAGGTCAGCTTGGAGCACAGACGCTGCAGCGTGAAGCTTCAGTACCAGGGACCCGTGCCGATATTGGAGATCTCCAACCAAGGACACTGTATTCCATAACCATTGCTGCGGCTACCAGTGAAGGTATTGGACCATTTTCTATGCCACTTACAGCATCGACTCTGGACTCAGGTACACACATGGGTGTGGGTGTTCTGTGTGTATGTGTGTATGTGTGTGTGTGTGTGTGTGTGTGTGTGTGTGTGTGTGTGTGTGTGTGTGTGTGTGTGTGTGTGTGTGTGTGTGTGTGTGTGTGTGTGTGTACGTGTGTGCATGTGCGTGCACACAAGTGTGTATGCATGTGTGTGCATGTGTGTGTTTGGATGTGTGTAATGCTTGTGTGTGCATATGCAATTGAGTGCATTTGAGTGAGTGATCACACTAGTGAGTGAAGCTAGTATGTACTCATAAAAAAAGTGAACACTGTTCATGCATGCATTACTGGCTGAGCCTTCAACCTGAAAGTCTCTGCTTCTATAGAGCTTTGTATAAATAGACCTATCACTCCTTTCACTGCCTTTGAAGCTGGAATTGCTGCTTACAGCTCTAAGCGGGACCTAGCTGTTAAAAGGACCTATGGCAGTATGCAAATAGCTAGTGTCATTGTCCTGAGGGAAGATAGTGTTGCACTGAGGTATAGAAGATATCTACCTGAAATGAGCGGTAGTATGGTCCTCAATGAAGCTCAAGTCAGCTTTGATTCATGGAGTGCCTCAATGCTATTGTCCTTACTCTAACTCCCATTCTATGACCAAAGCCGAAAATGTGTTAGTATTGCAGAAAAGAGGGTTTAACTCCCATGCATGTGTGTGACTGATGATTGCGAGAGCTCTGTGTTAGCATGTGGTGTGATTTGCATTATCATTGCAGTGATGAACAGACTCATAAATATGAGTCTAAGCGTGAACATAGCTGAAAGGACGACTGAAGAGTGCTTGTCAGTCAGTGTTTCATGGCAGCAGCTGTCGTCACAGGAGGCCGGCTTATTCCTGCCCAGTTCAATCAACAATGCTACGGTTTATGGCAATTGGGAGTATCTAATCCACTTTGTATCTCTCACACCTGGAATTGATGACAGAGGGAATTTTTCTGTTGACGATAATGACTCTTTCTATGCACTACCAGTAGATGTCTTAGTGCAGGGAACTCAATATATGTTATGGATCACAGCTGATGTGCTTTTATTGAATGGAACAACCCTTCACATACGCAGTCTTAACGTTACCACTCAAATTCCAACATGTTCAGTAGGACCCTGTACGTACATTGTTTTTGTGGTATTACGTGAATGTATTATTATTATGCATGGCATAATTATTTTTAGTGGGTTTTTAGTGCCAAATACATTCCTTAGATTAGTGATGGTTTTTTGGTCCTTGCTATTTGTAGGATGAGAGGCTTAAGTGTAGGTGGATCCAGGAATGTGAATACATTAATCAATTTGGATTCTTAGCAATGCTTCAATGTTTTCTAATTCCCTAAACCATCCTGACTTATAAACTACCAAGACCCATGTCAGCTGTTGTCTTCTTAAGTTGTTTCTATTTAGTTGTTAACATCACAGAGCTGTGCTTGCGGGGGACGCTAGTCGCTGGTTGTAGCTAAACATTTATGTTTGGTATTTCTCATTATATAGACAACCCAAGGACTTGGACAGTGGCAGCTGTTGTTCTGGTGGTCTTACTTCTCCTTCTACTCGTCATCTGTTTGCTCTCGGTGTGTTTCTACAGATGGTGAGTTTTTAGAGTGGAACTACAGTTGTTTAGGTCACTGAAGCCAGGCTTGTGGATGTAGAACGTAAAGTTAGCATGTCATGAAACAGTATGTAGGCTTGTAGCTATTGCACACTCCCTTTGTAACAGAGTTGTGAACAAGGTCGTTATGTAACTGTAACTGTGCCACCTGCAGGTTAAAAAAATCATCAGTGCCCAGTCCTATGCTGATCAATATGGAGAGCTACACATCCGATGCCTTGGACTCAGAGGAAGGAAGTGGTGTTGTTGGCCTGGCTACTGCTGATCGTCGGAGGGGAGATGGTTGGAGCGGCTCAAGCTCGAGTGGTTTGTCTGAAGAAAGCATCAAATCTGGCTCATCAGTTGTGACCAACGATGAAAGTGCTGATGCGGATAGCCAAGAGATGATGGTGGGGCCAGGGGAGAGTGGGGTGGGCGTGGTATCCCTCCCGGCATTGGCGGGAACTCTTTTGTGGCCAGGAGACAATGAAGGGTATGTCAGACTTTCCGACAGTACCTCGGCCAACGAGCGGCCACTCCGTGACCTTCCTTTGGCTCCCCGCCAACAGCCTGATGGATGTTCAATTAGCTCATCAAGCTCACAGTCAAGTCTTCTGCACTGTGATGATTGAGTGCCATACTTTGTACACAACTGCATTACAGCAAAATGCAACTCATGGACCCATGCAGAACAAATCAATGACCAAATCATTATTTTTCTATAATTTTATATTATCATTTTTAGTGCATCCTCAGTTCCTTACTGAGCTTTTAAAACATACTATCTCATGTTCCTATTGTCTGCAAACATTTGACAGTTTGCTGGCTAACTATAATAGTGATCAGTGCGACGTGCGTGCGCGACTGGTGCATAAAAAGCATACGTATTCGATATTCGCTCACAGCGCGTGAAGATTTGTTTCCTAGAGCTTAGTAAGTGTTTGTAGATACGTATTCCATAGCTAGCGTGGATCTCCGATTCGTTCTTGTGCAGTCTAAGTGGTCTCAGGCCGGAAACTTGAAGGGTGGGATTTGCAGGAATCTGAAGTATTCAGTTTGTGGGATAAAAAAAATCTATTCTGTGGTAATTCGTTTAGTAGGCTGCTTTTCAAGTAAGCCTATACGAGCTCGAGCCCTATAAATGCAGATGTGACTCGGAGCAGAAGTACAGTCAAGCGAGCTGGAATATTATGAGTGAGAGTCGTCTTGACAAGAGCCCATTGAGTCAACATAAGCCCGGAGCCACGAGCAGCCTGCAGTACCCAGTTAGAAGGATGAGGAACACAGCTGTGCTAGTGAAATGGATCGAGGATCACCAGTCCAACCCGTACCCCACCAAAGCAGAGAAGCAGTACCTCGCCTACTACAGCGGTATGAACTTGACGCAGCTCTCCACGTGGTTTGCAAACGCCCGCCGGCGTATTAAGAAGATAGGCATGAAAACTTGGCTCGAGGGAAGATCAACTTTCACTGTGGACCTATTTCCTAGCCCGACTCTGCAGCCCACACGCGCCATGACTGGAGATACTTATGGATATGCTGCTGCTGCAAGTAAGTTGAGATTTGTATTGTCTTGCAAGGTATTGTTGTGGCCATGCGTGAGTCGAGCGCATCTCCTATAGCGTGGTCGATGCTTGATGAGCTATGAGTATGCAACGTGCAGCTAGCTAGCTAAGCTAGATTGTCTGCCTCTGCAACCTCGATTGCTCGTTTGCATGGCCTCTAATTGTGGCTAACAGGTGTAAATTGGACCCGTGAGGTAAACTCGCTTTTATGTGTACACTCTTGTTTATTACCACTCTGTGTTTAATACTCTCCTCACCATCATTCGTCTCCATCTCTACTATTGTAGGCCCCTACACTGCAGGACTTGCAGGATCATACACCTACTCCACCCTGAGTTACCCTACTCAGCATCCATCTGCCGCAATCGGTCTCCAGGCAGCCCAACGTGTGCAAAACGGACCCACAAACGTGTATACATCTGATACCTCATCACTCTATCAAACCTCCATCAGTTCGGGATCCACAATGAATGGACTCTATGGAACATCGCAGCAGAGAATGAGCCAACCTCTCATAGGAATGCCAGCTTTCAACTGGCACACAATGCCTGCAGCAGCAACACCACTTAATCTGACGACTACGTCAGCTGGGAGCTTACAGCAGTCACGACCCAGTAGTAATACGGGACCACTTCACTCACCTTTAACAGCATACTCGGCTGAAGCTCTGAGAACTCATTCGGGCCAGTCGTTAGATGTAACTGACGGAACATACTCACTGCAGCAACCCTCACCAGCGGAGCAAATGTTACCAGAATGTGCTTCAACAGAACCTAGTAAGTCTTTGCTGGTGCATGTGAGTACTAGCTAAATTGCTTGTGGTAAAGCTTGCATTGCATGCACTGTCCTTAAACTTAGAATTTGTCCAGTACTGCGTAATCAAAATCATTCAGATGTTGTGCTCCTACAATGTCATGTAATTGTGCTGTTCAGGGATGCTCAAGATTTGAGTATACATAAACTTGATGTTAAGACATGTGCTTGTGGAATCTCAAACAGAATTCCGTAGAGTAACCTTGCTGCATGTTCTTCATTACCAGTGGAAGGCATGAGTGACCTGCTACTGTGACTATCATTGACCTATAGTATGGCCATACTAGTACTGTTCCTCCTCATCCTGACCATAATCTACTTACAGTAGCCCCTTCTTCAGACTGAGTGTCTGTGCTCAGGTCCACCATGATAGTAGAGTTTCTGGATGGCTTATTTTGGGGGTCTTCCCTATGGGATTGATAAGGGTGTGCTAACAATAGCTATGAGGTACTAAAGCAGTCCATTTGCTACAGCTGGGTTGAGTGTCCCTTAGATGTGTCAGCTATGGAGTACTCCCAAGTACTCACTGGCTAGGCAATGATACCTAGCTCTTAGGGGAAACTGGTGGATTACCCCTGTTTTGTTTTTTCTTTCCTTCATAGTTTTGCAAGGAAGTCCAAAGACACACTACGCTGCACAGGCATCCGACTGACCCATAACATAGTAATAGTAATTATTACCTGCAAAGACTGGCAAAGGTCTGAAGCTGGCTTCGATTCTATGACAACATGAACCACAATGCACGCACCAACATGCAGGACAGGTACATCTCTTCTTGTGTCATAACTACCCAAAGTTTTCTTTCTTCACACAAATGCTTTTTTTCCTTATACCTTTCTTATCTTTCATAAAGTGCTGGTTTAATTTTCTCATAATTTTTTTTGTTATTGGCTACTGCTTATAAGTGTAAATGCAACATCATTCACAATCACTCATGCAGTCAGTTTGAATCTTTATACAATATTAATAATTATTCATCACTTCATCAATTTAATTATAGGCCAAGATTCATGCAATCACAATCATTGAACTCAAATCATCCATGAATTTACTTAATTCTGATCAATGTTAAGTTTTTAAGCAGCTAAACCTGAATGCACTGACAACATTAATTGAAGCTATACCAGTAGCCTGCAATCATGTAGCTAGTATCCCCTTGCACTATATAATATTATGCTACATTATGACATGTACATTGCATGCATGCAAACATTTTAATAATAATGTACACACTGGTTGAACACCACATTGCATGAACGATCTAGGCAGAGGAAGTTAAATCAGCATTGGTAAATAAATATGCTAGGAATTCACGATATTGCATACCTTCTGTGACCGCGCGATTCCACTTCAGCTACATGTACTGTACAGAGTACTAGTTAGAGCATGCGCACGCATAATTGTATGCATATAAATCTACGCGCATGCGCAACTATAATATTTATTATGTAAAACATGGACTCCATGGCAGCAGCTGCTTCTGAGACTAAGACCAAGGGAGCGCGATTGCAACACCAGTTGAGGTTGCAGTCAATTCGACGATCATGGCCGACGATCAAGCTGGATTTTGCAATAAAGAAGCTCCGTACAGCACCGATTCTCTGGTGACTTTGCCCCCAGCAAAGCCAGAGAAGGTCAAACGCAACCACGCCGTTCTTATCCAATGGTTGGAGACGCATCACCAAAACCCTTACCCGACGAAGGCCGAGAAGCACTATCTGGCTTGCTATGCCAACATGACGCAGCGTCAGCTCAATGACTGGTTTGCTAACGCTCGAAGGAACATCAAGAAGATCGGTTTCCCGATGTGGAAGGCAAAGCATACGCCCAATCTGAACGGTGGTCGCGCCAGGCAACACAACAATATGCCAGCAGTAGTACATTCTGGAGGATCAGGAGGTAACATTACATGTCTACATGTATCTAGCTACACGAGATTTGCACATGTAGACTACATAGCATGTACACACAGTGCATGATGTTATACTGATTCAATAATAATGTTGTCACAGGTTACAAGGGTTGTCTTTTCTTAATATATGCAGGAGGTCATGGGATGGTGCCTGGTGCTCTTGAATCCAAAACACCGTACCGATTTCCAACCTTCTATCCACCGCCTGCCACAGCTACAGCCATGCCTCAGATGCAAGTCACACCAAGCAGCAGCTACCTCCCAGCCACTGCAGGGGGTTTAATCCCACTACCGATCTTCAACAGAGGCCCAGTTGCCCCTGCTCCATTTCCCAGCGGAACACCCAATCCACCAGCACCAGGAACCCTCTACACACTCTACCCACCTCACACCAGTGGCCAGTGCTCATGTAGATACTGTACGAATGCTACAACTGCTCCAGTGGCAGCACTTTCTTCCCACACTCTGGGAACGCTCCCAGTTCTCTCTGCAGGTCTCAACTCATCCCTAGCCTCAAGTGTCCTGAAGTATGAGAAAGAGGTCCCCTCACACTTCACCCCACTCACTCACATTGCAGAGATCATACCACTATCCCAACCAATACCCTCCACTGGCAGTGCTGCCACTCAGCCTAGCACTCTGACTACTACTATAACCATCTCGTCTCCACAGCCTGAACCACGGGAGGCTCAGACACCAGAATCAATGACTGCATCTAAACCTTCTCCTTCAAGTGTTCGATCTGTCACACCCCTAGAGCAACTAGCGTTCCCTAACACTTCTCCCTGCCCCACGCTACCAACAAGCAGCGAGTCAGCTTCCATTGCTAGTGGCTATGAACATGACATGTGTGAACCGGTAATCACAGCTACTGTACCTGACCAAGAGTTGTGTGCACTGATGTACGATTCAAGACAGGGAATGAAACCACTCTTCCATCTGCCAGCTAACAACCTTGAGCCGCTCATGACAAGCTCCTCTGCTCCCAATAGCACCACTTCACAGGGCAATTGCAAC
Source organism: Stappiaceae bacterium (assembly GCA_964291365.2). Classification (GTDB taxonomy): domain Bacteria; phylum Pseudomonadota; class Alphaproteobacteria; order Rhizobiales; family Stappiaceae; genus JBDWFY01. The sequence continues at coordinate 535,992 of OZ220033.1, read as the reverse complement.
CCTCGGCTGCCCCCTCAGTGGGTGTGGAACAGTGTCAATACAGCCTCAACCCAACCACTCTACGAAACTGAGCTACCAGAACTTCCCGAGACCCCTGGTGATAGTGAACCAACCAAGAATGGATTAGATCCTGTAACATCTGCACAGGTATGTGTGGAAGAGGAAAACTGAGGACCATGTACATACAGCCCTTTTAACTTCTTCCCATGCATGACCAGAAAAATTAATGTTTGTATGTTGTCTACTTGTTGTCTGCTTGTATAGTTTGTCCTAGACTAGGCCAGACACATGTACATGATGGGAGTCAGATAGCCTAGCCTAGCCAGACATGTCCCAGTCTACTTATCACAGTGGAGTCACCTTGTCTTCACCTTTCCTATTCATCTAATTAACATGTGGTGCACATTCTCTCAGTCACACTCTACTCCTCTGACCCCCACTGCAAGTCTGTTTCTGTTTACCCAAGTGATTTGTGTTCCATCCATCACCTATTTTATTCAAGTATCCACATCCCTGTGATTGTCACCCATCCTCATTATGCATTCAGCTGTGTGCACATAAAGTTTATTTATGACAATAACATTGTATAATACAGCTCATGTGCTATCACCAAAGATTGAGCAAGAATACATACATTGTAGCTATAGGCATGCTGGGTTTTTCTCTCAAAGAGGGGAAATTAGTATACAGTAGCATGTTCAAACAACAGGAATCGATGTCTAAGTGCATATGAGAAATGTTCAAAACAATTAATTCTCAGACTGCTCCAGGGAGGGGATAAGGGATTTTCCCTCCCCAAAATTGCCAACTGTTAAGCCTGTTAAGCTCAGTGTATCATTGGCTGCTTGTTTGCGTGGATACCAGCTGGGGAGGGAAAATCCCTCCCCCCAACACACACAAGTGTATACACTGTATACCACCATAATAAATGGCTGAGTAGGAAGTACATGCATGCATAATTATAGATTCATAAATTAAGGGGGAATCAATTCTCATTGGTAACCCTTAATGCTAGCTGGGCTACGTAACTTCCCTAGAGCTATAATGGTAGTACCAAGAAAAATACCAGGGACCTGTATTAATTACTTTGATCTGGTGTAGATGTCATTCCCAGCCTAGCCTGTTGTCTAGGTCTGTATTTACAAATTCCAGCATGATTAGTAAACCGAAAGCTAAGCTCTTAATTAATGCGTGGGTGTACTGAGGATATCCTTAGAAACAGCTGCATATAGGCACATGTGTGCAGAACAGCTGCAGTGCTCAGATTCTTGTCTCAAGAAACATTAACATTTTCCATATAACTTCCTTTATAGCTACAATTGTACACTGATTATGCACACTTTTTTGACCACCACATTTTCTGATGCTCAAATCCACAATATAATATGCATTGGGATTTTCCATGGAATGTGCTTAATCAGTATACCAGTTTGTCACTGAGTTTGACTCTGGGCATATAACAAGAGTTTAAGATTCAAGACCTTTCTTCAATATTATTGCAAGCATATAATATGTTTGGGTTTTATCAGGAGTAATGATTTTATGACTACAGTACAATGTCAATAATTACTTGCAGATAATACCTTGGGTCTAGAAACAACGAAGATTCTTTGTAGACAACTTAATTAATGCTCGGTTTACAACTTGCTGATGTTTCAACTAGATGCTCTAGTCATCCTCAGGGCAAAATATCTTGGGTTGTCATAATTATTTAACCACATCCACATGTACGTAGAGCGACACATGCATGTAATGATGTTATGTATGAAGCAGGATAATAATTATGTCCTGTCTAATGCATGCATATAATTATACTACATGACATTGTGCATGTTGTCACAGCAATCAATGATTGTGAAATCTGTGAGGCACACGAAGCCACCAAGATTTAAGTGTTTCAAGTAGATGTACAACCACATGTACAATGTCAACATTGTTTGATCAGGTCCAAAGATACACATAATTTTACACACTAATGACAGAAAGCAAGTAAAAATTATTATAACTGTTTCAAGTTGTTTGAGCACATGTATAAGTACAAACAACAAAGAAATCCAGACAAGTTCAAAACAAACAAATGAGATTTGCATAATATATACTGGTATGTATCCACATGCACTTAGATAGATTCCTGCTGCTAGCGTTCAACATGGCTTTGTGTCATTACGCAGTAGAATACGGCTCGGACAATAAACGCTGCACCAGCAATGTAGAGACCTGAGTGTGAGGCAATGTGTAGAAAAGTAAATGTGTAAGGATAGAACGGCATTCAGCATACTGACCTATATACATGTATATCTCTCACAACCAATCCAATTTAGGGGGAACCATCCCAGTGGCTGCTCAGGCACACCTATGTGAACCATGCAACTACACAGAGCCATCCATAGCCTCCCAATATTAATTCCACTCAACAATTAACTTCAATTAATCTAACTTGATCTGATTCCTGAAATTCTGTGGTTAAGTGATCAAGGAGCATGCAAGTATACATATCACCCCTAGTTCTTAAGGCTGGCCTCCTAGTAAGTTGATAGCAACTAGCCTAATACTAGATCATCACAGATCCTTCAGGCCATCGATATCAAGATCTAGCTAAAGAGGAAAAATGGGGGAGCTATTAGAGAATTGAATCCAGGGCCTCCAGCTTAGATTGGCACTACTCTGACCACTGCTTCACCTGCCATTAGGCTGGTGCGCATTATGCTGGCATAATTTTTAGAATAATAGGGCACTGCCAGGAGTAAAGCATAAAGCTGGAATAATAGGGGGAAACCCAGCATAATGTCACGTGTAGCAGGCGTTAATTAGAAACTATTGCTAGTCCAGTGCAAAAATGGCAAATTCGACCGCACCAGGCCCTAGTGGCAGTTCTCTTTATGAGAGTACTAGACTAGTAACGAGTTAGAGATAGAGATTAGTAGTTCTGATGAGAGTTTGAGTTCGAACGAAAAGGAAAGTTCTAGTAGTATTAGCTGACAAATCTAAAGTTGTATGTTACATCATCAATTTTATGCATTGACTAAATAAATTCATGTGAATAATATATAATTGGGTGGTAGTATGGGAATAACAGGTTAAAATATGAAGAATTGTGGAATAGAATAATAGGCAAGAAGAAAAGCATAATGTGCTCAAGCCTACCCGCCATCCAGTAAGGATAATCAATCCCATACCCAAGCCAGTGCTCCTAGTCTACTATACAGCATAGAGCACTAGTCAGTTTGAAGCTAAAGCATACAGTGTAGCATGGATTGGGCATGCTCTACACAGTTTTGTACTCCTGTGTGTATATACACACACACACACACACTTCCTCCTGAGAGACAGATTAGGGAAAACCCCTATCTCTCCCTAGCATGCGTAATTTGAATACCAATTTACAGCACAATGCAATGTGTGATTAAACTTAGTGTAATGAAGCACTATAGTGCAAAATCCTCAGTGCAGTGAACTACATGTTGCACCTGTTGTCTTTATAAGCTAAAGCAACTCTGAGCTAAAGCAGTGAAGGCAGCAACATAGCAAAGTGCATGACATAGTACAGTATTTCTATAGCAGAGTAACCACAAGAATGCACATTGCACACGATTACGTCATACGTACTGTATAGCGGGAAACTTTCGCGGATTTCGAGGTTTGAGAGCAATCCGTGAAAGTTTTCTCCACGAAATTCTCACTTCCTACGGATCCGCAAAAGTTTTCTCCCTCGAAAGTTTCCCACTATACGGTACACAGCAGTACTACATGTGCCAGATCAGCAGGACACACGCAGAAAGTTAATAAACTTATCTGCAAGTGTGCCATGATCAGTGTTGTAGAAGCTATCGCCAACTGTATGCACTCTTTGTGTTGAAAGGAAGCCATTGTTGGCTCTTTTATCCATTGAGAGCTAGTCAGGGAGCGAGGAAGGCCATGGTGGTCAGCAAATAACGCCAGAACTTTAGAACAAAGCATTCTCAGCAAAAGCCACATGCTACAAATCTGGAAAATGCCATGGATAAAGAACCCTAAGACACCTTATTTTCAAACAAGGTATGTAGCAGCCACTGTGGTAACAGACAAATACACACACACACACTCACACAGAATGACTACTGTACCCCTCGTGCATGTGCCGAGGGTCAATTAATGTAATAATACTTACCAACCCAAACCACATAGATTCCTGGATGAGTAGAATTTTCATAGATTGAAGATGACATCCACAAGTGTCAATATGTAGTGTGTGTGAGAGAGAGAGAGAAAGCACACTACATCAAACACAATCCTCATAACACTACAGTTTTGATGTTGGTATGTGTACTTTGTTACCACCAAGGGCTTATCGAGCTGCGTAAGCAGTGTCAGGGTATGCAACGTACATAGACAGTGAAATCCTGGATGTTACTAAAAATAGATTTCTAGACTAGCTGTGTTGATGACTTGACAGCCCGTTTTTTTCAAGATCCGACGAAGAACAGAGGCTATCATGATCCTTCCAGGTGGTTCTCGACACTGTCAAGTGCCAGTAAGCATTTCAAATAAAATTGAGACAGACTGACAGCTCCCGCTCACTCAACTGCCCAACGAGGAAGACACAGACGATCAGGTAGGCTTCTGGTATACATTTTCAATGAAGACTAGCTTAGAACGAAGGCTTTCGATGTCTTGTCACCCCCAGCTTAGTCTGACAAAAGGCCTATTTACTGTGTTAGCGATGATGAGTCGATTCAGTCACCTAGCTACTTTGTCACCACCACTGACTCTGATTGACTCGAGTGTTCTCTCGTTTTCACTTGTCCCGACGATTGGTGATGCCTTCTGGGCCTTTGGCGCTGCCAACAAAAGCTTAGCTTGGCAGTAGGTCGCCATAAAACCAGGTACAAACATGGCTTGTTCACTGAATGTTTGTGCTATTTTCAGTAACATCTAGGATTTTGCTGTCTACGTACGTACTCTGACTGTTGCATGCCCTCTCGCCGCTTACGTGGCTCGATAAGCCCTTGGTACCACTAAATAGTATCTATGGACACTGACTTCCGAAATGGCTGTCATTTGGTATTCATAAATTTGACGATCTGAATGCACAGCATCATTGGCAAGTTTAAACATGGCAATTTTCACCATATTGCCAAATTAAAAACCTTGCCAAGAGTTTCCTGCTATATGGTAGTACACTTGCTGTACCATCCCCATACAGCTCTAGCTGTAGGCCCTCAGCCTACACTCTACTGGTGAACAAATAGACATACCCTCCGACTCCGGCTCCAACACCAAATTGAAAAGCACTGACCACTAGTACTTTTGGCTACAGTGGAATCTCAGTAAGGGACACATTGTCTTGAAATTGGGCTACCCCTTTCATCAGCAGCTGCTTAATTACTGCACCTATTACTGCGTAGCACAATACTAGCTCCTTTTCGTGAACACTTTTAAGTGTCAAGTGTTTACCAAGTATCATCTACAGTGAATATGCAATGACATTTCCCTGACTTACCTCCGTGACTGTTTGACCAGGCAACTGTAGCTTCCTGCATGAAAACAAAAAAATATCAAACTGATTATATCACTGGGGTGAGCTGAAGCGAGCCCCACACCAATTACTCATACGAGAAAATCGCTGTACATATGTATATATGTATATGTATGTGGTGATATGTCGTGCATGCGTTCATCATGCAGTATGTGTGTGCGCGCATATCGCAATTCGGTAAAGACTGTCAACGTAGATCGCACGTTAACTTTAATTGTAGCTCATGAAAGCAGGAGCCAGTGCCAGAACTCAACAGCCAGCGAGTTACATGTATGCCGGGAGAGACTTAGAGAACAGCCTTTTGAAAGCACAAGCACAAGGCTATAACAACAGATTGTACAGTACAGGGTTTGCACAACACTGCACAATTGTCGTTTATTGAGACTATGAATCATAGTACTGACTGCTCTACTGACTATACAGTAGACCGTCACATATCTGGGCCTCAACTATCTGGAGGCTCGGATTATCTGGACTGCATGCACCAGTGATTATGTCATTAAAAATTATATCATCGATCGCTTAATATACTGCATTCACATGGCACAAAAATGGCTGTTCTGACAAAGGCTAAGGAAAGTATCCATTACTAACTAAGCTCAGCTTCAGTTTCAGCTACCAAACGCTTGCATTTTTGTATGTATTGATCTTAGTAAGCCTCGTTTTTGCTGTTAGTGAGCAATTGTGGCAATGAAATTCCACCTAGCTGTACCGCATAGCTTAATTTTCACATATCCGGATACTTCACGTATCTGTAAAGGGTCCGGTCCCAATGAGTTCGGATAAGTGAGTGTCTACTGTACCATGCACCCAACAAAGGCTTAAGGTTACAGGATAGTGTTCAACACACAACATAAATGATTGTGCACCAACATTATTCCTGTATGTGCTTATGTAATTTAATCAGAAACGCAAAGAAAAACCGACCAATTCCAGGTTCAAGCAAAGGTCAAGTTTCTGCATCAGTTTTTGAAGACCACACAGATTCAGACAAACTGATTAGGCTATCATTCACGATAGTCCATTGATTGGAGCAGGGTCAGATGGAGCGCTTTTTCGAAAATTCGAAGACTGTGAACTGTCAGACAAGATTTTTATGCTTGAGGGTTGCCACTAGTGGCAGCTACTTGTCAAGTTTTTATGTTCACTTTCTCTTCACGTTACTCAATGGGTCCCTGGAGAGACTCGTAAGGTATCGTTTCATTCGTATACTGTTATGTATAGGCTGTTGACCTTGGCAAACACTGACGCAGAAAAATTTGCCATACTTACATGTACTTACCCGTGCTGTAGAGACTGACAGTAGCTATGTTGGCTTTTCGTTTTTGTGGCCCACTGGGAAAACGGCAGAAGGGCTACTTATCTGTACCTAAATTGTATGAAGAGCAAACACACAGATTGGAGTATAAATATCTCATTCATTGACTTTGATCATGCGTGGGCAGAACACTATCCCGTAACCTGTATTAGTCACCTACATCTCAGTCTGCCTGAGTTCTTCTCATCATAATCACATTGTCATTATGCATACAAGCCTTCCATACTAGGCTGCACTGTGAGCTAAGGCTCGCCTCAATGATTTACATCACCCTAGTATACTATTGTAATGCAAATCATCAAAGGGACAAGCCTTCACTCGCCCTACAACAATAGGGGCAGGGCCACACAATTCAACTTTTCATGTTTAGCTGCGTTTGATGCTTGACCTATGGCTGCTTTTGTGTGCAATGGTATGACCAAGAGCTGTTCGCACCGGTACTTTGTCGACTCGATCGAAAGAGGAGCAATTTTGAAGCAAAAACGCTGTCTGGCCATCGGGGGTGTTGAAAGCTTGCTACTGCACTGGAAGTGGAGCTCATAGCTTGACTGCCACTCTGTAAGGCACAAACTGACGTGAAAACTATTGAAGCAACTCATGTGACCAAAACTAGAAGATATCATTCCGAGTAAACTTAAGCTTGGCCAGGAGTAACAGTTACAAGTAACAAGAAGGCCGGAACAGACTAGAAGTTTAGAGCTAACTCTGCTTATGTGATACAGAATGTTTTGTTGATATTAATTAATTACTCATGAAACTGCTTACCGTAACCTTAAAAGCAAGCGTATAGAGATTAAGTGTAACTAGTCTAATACCATAAGAAGATTTATGAATAAGCACATAAATCATCACTCCACAATTCAGCTACATGTACACATCATATGTATATGTACTATTGACTTACTGTTACAGCACTGGCCACAATGATGCAGAGTACACCAATAATGAGGCAGGCGATTGCTCGAGATCGCATCCAACTACCATACAGGTATGACCTAAGTAAAGAATTAGAGATACATGATATTGAACATGATAATACTGGGAGTGAGTTTCAACTGATTTGTATGCTGCATGTGTGTATGTATGTACATGTATGTACCGTAGGTACTGTATAGAGCATTTTCAATGACGCACCATAAGTCCGCATAGCACAGGTGTGGTGCACATTTACGGCCGCCATTTAGGTGTACAGCCTCCCCATAGAAATATATGGGGCAACAGAAGAAAGTTGAATTTTACTCTCGAGGTAGTGTATGGCATCAGCCATTTGAACTAGCTAGCCTTTTTGTTTACCAGACAAGGTTACTTTGTATCTACTTTAGAAAACTTCATTGCCTATTGTGAATTAATGGTGTGTGTGGTCTCGTCAGAGTGCCAACACGAAAGTTAAAACCAAGAAATTATCCCTCTAAAGGGTTGGGTGGCAACTCCGCGAAATTTTGCACCAGCAAAAATTTCCTGGGCATGCTATATGGTATTGAGTGTGTTACATCATATTTATACTTCCCACATTGGACACCTGCACCAGTTCCATCACTTTTTATTTAATATACAGCTAATAGTATGCAATGGTAATTTAATAATGAAGTGATGCCTGAGTTGCTGAATAGCCATGAATGCAATCGGTAAAGGGTCAACTACATAATATCAATAAGAGACAGACTTAGTAGCTATTATTATAAAAGTGTGGCTGTTTTCAGATTTGGATGACAGTTCTAGCGCTTTGTAATGCATATATATATTATATAGCCATATATAGATCCCAGCCCCCTTCGGGGTAATATAGCCAACCCAACCCCTTCGGTACGTTAGCCAAGAAGTCGTGTATAGCTAGCATGCATGCGTGTGCCAAGTTAAAGACAGTTTACCATTTTAATTGATACTATGGTTATTCAGCTACTCAGTACGGGGATGTGGTGAAAGTAGTTTATCATAGTTAAAATCTAGAACAATAATTATAAGTACAACTTACTTAGTCAAAAAACTTTACAAATGCAGAGCTATCACCTCATAATTATAGTAACAGATCGAAGCATTCTACACTGGTGAGATGGAGGCTGAACTGAGAAGAATTGGAAACTTGGAGTACGTACTAGATGCATCTAGGTATGATTCTGACAGAGAGGCATGCATGGATGACATTGAAAAAAGGAGAAGGAAAACTCTTTAGCTACCCTCACTCACCATCTGACTGTGCAGAAGGATGTAAGAATCGTGGTAAGTATGTTAACTCTGAGTGCCATGTCTTGGGTAGCTACTTGGATAATGAGCATGCATGCACATTATTATTATACAGATTGTGGAAGTCTGTGGGTAACAGATGGGATTTGGAAAGCAGATATAGTCATTCCTCACTGCATGTAGTTGAGGTGAGAATACTTGGCACTGCCACCTAGCTAGTACTATGGGATGCTTGCACCATGACTCAGCAAATTCATCAGTAGCAATGAAGCAAGGTGCAATGTTGTGAAATACCCCATGCAACACTTCACACTTTCACTAATTAGAATCAGGAGTGCATAATGAAAATGAGGAAGAGAAGGGAGAGGGAAGGAGTGTGAGTCGCCCACGCGAAAGATTAAAATTCAAAATTTTCTCACGGTAGTCGTGTTACTAAGTTTAGACCTTGATGCAAGTCAACGTATGCACAATGTACTAGCACTATATAGCAAACGTTTTTATGATACAGATCGACAGCCAAGATCATCGAATAAGTAAGCTAACACAGCAGAGTACTTGAATAACCCGTCGGGTCGGATCGTGTATTGTGGCATTGCATCAGAACGATCGTCACTAATATAATTATGTGCACTGTACTGATACCCGCGACCAGGATCAAAATTTGATCGGGCTTATTTTGGGGCCTTGATCGCTTGATTCCTACTAGGAGACTTGCTTGATCACTTGATTTTCACTAAAAATCCAGCTTGATGGCTTGACTGAGGCATTGATTTCTTGACCAATTTATAGTTTACGGAGGTGAACACCCACTTTTTATAGCATACGGAGGTGAACGGCATCAAAATGGCCAGTTGCGAGTGTCAGTACAGTGGGTATAGTAGTGACCACCCCTTTGATCGACAATGATCGAATCATTCAAGGGGTCATAGTGATACTGCTACTTTGCTCCCACTTTCGATTTGCAGCCAAGCTCCACGGAGTCTACAAGAGCCTAGGCTTGTTATAAGTGGGTTACTCGACAGAAATAAAGCCAGCGTCGCCGGCAGCCACCAACTTCTCTTCCATTTCCCATTGCAAAAATTTGCTAACTCTACGTAGCCTATGGCCGGTTAGCGCCATGCGCATTGTGCCAATGTTCTAAACTTAGTAATGCAACTACTGTGAGAAAAATTTGAAATTTTAATCTTTCACGTGGGCGATTCGTGCTCCTTCCCTCTCCTTTCTTTTCCTCATTATCATTATGCGCTCCTATTAGGATTCACTGATGTATGTATATAGAATATCATCTCAGGCCCGGACTACCTAACTTGAGCCTTCCTGATGTTTGTACTGCATCACCAGGGAGAACGAAGGCATTTTGCAAGGAACACTGTGAGCTGTTAAAAATCTCAAGCACCTGATATCCCAACTGGATTAAGAGAATTTCTTACATACTGTGGACAACAGAGTCTGTTATTTATTATAGTAATTATATGCATGCACGCATACAGCATATTATTTTACTAATGTTATTATAGTAGTTACTACAATTACTTAATGATTGGGGTGCATAAGATGCAATTATTATCATGTAACTGATTTGTTTACCCGTGACCCCTTTCATCATCAGGTTAATTACACTTATCATACTATAGATTATAGAGCTACTACGTATACTACGTATATGCTCAATAATCTATGATAATATGATCACCTACATAATCCGGTAGCTGATAATTAAAACTTAGGTTGCTATATGCTGATCATTAGCAATATAGTTTTTTTTATTAGATTATTAATATTAGCATGCACAATGTCAATACCATTAATTGATACAGGTGATGAGCACGAAGAGGAAGCCCGGGTAGATACAGTGGATTCAACCATTTCTGCTGCTTTTACTCATGTTTCTAGCACTACAGCTAGTGAATCAGCTGTCGAAACACAAGGTGCATAATTATAGTATGCCAGCAATCTGATCTATAAATGATTAAGTTAATCAATTATACAGGTACTCTAGCATTTTACAAGAACATCCACAGTCATTGGATGACAGTGACCCAAGTTGAATCTGGTAATCTATGCCGAAAGAATATTGGGACCGAGAAGCTCAGAAAATGGTCCAGAGGCCACCAATTTATCGTGCGTGGCGGAGGTCATATAGATGCGTTCCAGCCACTTTACAGGTTAGCTAGGCCCTTTTATGCAGTAGCAAACAGGTGTCCTATATTATTATTATTAGGCCAGACCAAATTAATTTGTTGTTGCTCGGATTTTTTGAACAAAAATTGGACCAACTGACCAAATAAAAATAATAAATAAAAGCAATTAAGTGGGAGTGGCTACAAGCCATAATTGAATTATTGGTTTCCTTGTTGAAGAGACCAAGAAACGGTGCAGTTTTGTCTCAAGTGATGAAAGCACTTCCCATGCAAACGGGCACTACACTTCATGCAAAGAGAAACAGGTCCCTATAATTTATCATTCCCTAGCCTAAAGTATAATGCTTATTTGGCTGACAGTTTATCATAAGTTACTGACTTACTGCACATAAAAGTTTGGTGAGCAAGAAATCAAGTGAAAGAAGATAAAAGAGTCGCTAATAGATAAACAACCACTTGGCATTAGTGTCCAGCCATCTTGTCCTGTACTGCAGCATGTTGTAAAGGTCAAAGTTTCGCATTACTTGGAAAGGGGTCGACACTGCGCATGCGCATATGTAAGGCAAAAATTGGATCGGCGAATCCGAGCAACAACAAATTAATTTGGTCTGGCCTTATTCACTTAATACACATAATACACAATATCTTAATAATATTATATGCTTAAGTCCCAGCTCATATATGTTGCAATTCATGTGTTTTGCAATTACTTCAAAAGAAGCTGATGAATCAATAAGTGATCACGGAGAACACTCAGGCCAAGAAGGTGATTGTTATTGCATGCATCATCATCCAGTAAAGATATTTGAGGTTGTATCAAAATTTTATTGTAGATAAGTCTAGTAATGGAGAACATTCAAGCCAACAAGGTAATATTTTTTACAATGCATGCGTAGCATAGGCAACCAATTATATGGAAGATTACAGTAATGTACAGATAGTATACGTCCCTCGTACCGCGTGGCTCGAAAGAATCTAGCCTCGTACCCTCCCCTCCGAACGCCTGGGTATGAGGCTAAAGAGCAAGGGGGGGGGGGGGGGGGGGGGGGGGGGGGGGACACTACATAAGTGCCTGTACTTCCACCTGCGACCGGGGTCAAGATCTTGACCCAGCAAATTTTCATGCTTGATCCCTTGTGACCGTACCGAAAATCTGGCCTTGACCCTTGACTATCGAGCAATAACCACGCCCATCGATCGCCTGGAGAGACTTTGACCGTTCTTAAGCTGCCCCCGATTCCTAGCTTGACCGCTTGACCAGCTCCAAAATTTCGCCTTGACCACTTCACTTCACTTTCACCCCGGTCATGGGTGGGAGTACAATCGCCTATGCAGTGTCCCCCCCCCCCCCCCCCCCCCCTGGAGAGCGGGAATCGATCATCGGAAAAGAACTGCCGCGTGTGTGTGAGTTACCTTTACAGATAAGTACACAACTGATTTTTTTTGTTAAAATATGGGTCCTTTTTGTATAATAGGTTCAATCATTGCTAAAATGCCCCAAAAAGGTGCCAGACGTTGCTATGGCAATAATATGGCTTAATTTGCACTGGATGCTAGTGTAAGACCAGGTTTGTCATTATTATCATACCTAATCATATAACAGTGATGTAGCCTGGTGTACAAGTATCATGGTATTATTATAGGAGTATCTCAAAGAGTCTACAAATACACGGGGATATCACCCCAGAAACCAGTAAAAATCTCCAACAGTATAAGTGGCTGCTAGATAAAAAAATGAACAATACATTGCATGGATATCATGAATGTCTAATGATGTCAACAGGTCGTATTCAGAATCTTATGTTTGCGAATGTAACTCTTCCACGTGCATATGGCACTGCACAAAATATACTGAGTAAGTCACTGAGTATGCATGCCAGCATAACTGTGTGTGTTCATCATTGGTGTTCATGTATCACAATATTATGCTGTCAGAATCTAGACGAGGACCATCAATGTTGAAAGTATATATATGCTCGGGCGGCTATGCACGGGAGCTGGTGTCAGACTAACTTGTGATACAAGTGTTCTTGATTCAAAACCAGAAACTGTTTCGATACATGAAGTCTCAGATCTACAGTTCATAGGTGTCACACCCAACGATCCCTCTGTTGAACTATTGTTAGGTACAGAGGAGGTAGATTCTGAGCCAGACACACATGATAAGGTAAGTTAATAATGTACCCGGCATGTTTGGATTGGGAATGTACCCAAATTAATTTAATCACACAGAGAAGCATAGCTACTCTCAGTGCTTGTAGTCTATGAAGGAGAGTATAAGTAGTCCTACATAGTCTGGAATCACTTCGTACTCCACTGATGATGCTGTCAAAATTGAGGAGCTTCTAAACGAACTAAACGATGTTGAACACTCATTTAGATCATCTTTACCATCCATTGATGGTTTGACTATTCTTCCCACTAAGAGTTTGCCAAGCCTTCTTACCTTGTGAGCTAAGAAAATCAAGCAAAATGCATTAAAACGACTGCAGAAAATAGCTAAGCTCTCTTCCCTTTACAGTACAGAAAAGAAAAAGCCAGGAAGAAAAAGGCAAGACTGGAGGATTCGGAATTGTGTGGGAATTGCTGCTGACAAACTAAGAAAAGTAAGTACATGAACAGTTGATAACAGATAACACTGCATTTCACTGACACCCTGTAAATTGCATTCAACACGCTATGAGCATACAACCCAAACAAAAGTCAGTGAATTAGACAGAAAATAAGCTCTCTAGTGTTAGGGCTTTGCATGCATGAAGGAGGGTGGGGCTGGTATTGCAGTTGGAAGTAATTATGCATGCGTTCCTGAGTTGCTGTGGAGCTACAGGTTGGCTATTTAAAACTGAAGATGCAAGGATGTAGTCCTCTTGAGCAACAACAGCATTCTGCTCTATGTGGAAATTTGCTCCCACTTGGATCTGGTAAGTTGTTGATAGTTTTCATCGTTTGTTTGTGTATTAAATGTTGTGCACCTCTTTATCCTTTCTACCTATAAGTGCTATTCAGTTCAACAACATGTACTGCATCATCCTGTGACTCTGGCAATGGACCTCACCCACTGGGCAGCTCTGGAAGGTCCTATGCAGGATCAAGGGAATATTTTGTACTTTTATTGTTGTTAGCCCCTGGGATGTACTTTTTTCCCCTCATAATTTTTCCTCACTTTAGAGGGGTTTTTTTCCTTGAATACCGTATAGTGGAAAACTTTCGAGGGAGAAACCTTTCGCAGATTTCAAGGTTTTAGAGCCATCCACAAAATTTGGGGGCATGCCGCACCCACCTATGATTGCAATCTGTGAAAGTTTTCTCTGCAAAATTCTCACTTCCTACGGATCTGTGAAAGTTTTCTCCCTCGAAAGTTTACCACTATACGGTATGTTGGCCACATATTCTAAATAAATTATGTTTTCAGTTGGCTCATCCCAGTGTGTATTTGTACATATTTCTGTAGTTGTCTTTGGCTAAGTTCAGAGTTGTTCTGTTTGCCGCTTCAGTGGCTATTTGCTTTGTGGTGTGTGTGTATTGCTTTGCTGTGTGTGTTAATTGGTCTTTGTTAGTCCTTTTTGTTGCTCTCTCGCTGTTTGTTGCCCCACAATTCCCAATTTTATCAATTAAGAAATCTGTGGTGTATCATTGCGTGGTAGTGTGAACCTGGCATGCATTCCTTTAATGAGAGCGAGAAGGTGGAAAGGCTGGCCAAGGACAAGTCTATCACTGTAGTTAACTTTTCACAACCAAATGATGAAAATAAGGAAAACCAGCCAGCTAATCATCAATCTACAAAGCCTGGTGTTGCTGGTATGATATATGCCATTAATTTTAATAATAGTTATTTCATTTACAAAGGAGTGAAAAGGAAATGTTGCCAATCATGTACTGCTTGCATTTGTGAGGACTGTGGTAAATGTCGGTTCTGCTTAGACAAGCCTAAGTTTGGGGATAAAGGAAAACTCAAGCAATGTTGCTATGAACGAAGATGTAAAGCAAAAATTGAAATGAATACGAAACCCACCACCACACAGATTCAATCAAAGGTATGTATACTAGCGGTGGGGGAATGGGAATTTCTACAGAATCTTCTCTGTACACACAGTAGTATCATACCCATACATGTACACTGTCTTTCATCCATATCCATGCACACGCAAGATTACATATTGATTCTACAGGATGGTATACCAACTGGCACTACCAAGATTATTGATAACAAGATCCCAGAAGACAGTGGCATAGCCAGGGTATGGCAGAGTGTGGCTCTCACCACACCAACCTTCCTTTGAGCTTATGAAAATAATACTGAGCCTTGGCTGTACAAGAACCACCATTAATTATTTCCTCAGTTTTGCCCCTATTTGAAATACTTTAGCCACACCAATGTTCATGGGCTAGCTACGCCACTGCAGAAGAGTTACATACACAGCTGTTAACAGCTTCCAAGTTTTTAATGTCATTCAACCGAGGCATCATCCCAGTACTAGGTGACGGTAATTGTTTATTTTGAGCATTATCCTGCCTAATGTTTGACAGTGAAGATTGGCATGCTTTTGTGAGGCAGCAATTAGTAGAGTTTGAACATCCCTTATGCAATCTTACTGTGATGACAACATTTCCGATCACATATCAAGGGTCAAATATCTCACTACACTCCTGTCGAGCTTGTAGCTGCTGTATCCCTACTCCAAATGCCAATCTATGTTTGTACGCAAATCACTTTGATCACTTTGAGATATGCCACACCATGAGATGCCACCGAGGGGTCCGCAACGACACGTTTTCGCGTACGAGATTTCGAAATCACCAGATTTCAAACACAGATTTCCCGATTTCGGTTACGGTTTATAGATTTCCGGATTTCAGCTAGTGATAGTTGATTTCACTTTGATTTCACTTTGATTTCAACAGGATTTTTCTCCAGTCACCTGATTTCAGACAAGATTTCCTTTCTATTGTTTGATTTCATTTTGATTTCAACGATTTCTTATTTCTAATAATTATAGATTTCCACATGCATTGTAGCTAACTACAGTTTTCTGTGATAAAAATAATTTATTATACCTCAGCACAACAATAATATCAAACTCAAACTTTGCAACTCGTACATAAATACATCCAATTATCAATATCATTAGGAATAATTCAGTCTTAGCGATACAGTCTTGGTGGCTGGATCACGTGAGTTATCATGTGACAAATAAAAGTGGGCGGACCCGCAACCGCAAGCGCGATTTCACTGGATGATTTCTAATGATTTCATGATTGATTTCTGCGGATTTCTTTATAGATTTCTGCTGATTTCTGTTGATTTCTAAGCAAGGTGTACGAGATTTCTTTCGTTGCGGACCCCTCGGATGCCACTATGACATTATCACCATGTCAGACAGACTACGCCCAGTCAATCCACCCAAGATACAACTTAAGCATCACCACATTATGACATAAGTCTACTACCCCATGTAGGACTAGTCTGGGGTACCAGACCCTTCACTGACAAGAGAGGAAGGGTCTGGTGCCCCAGACTAATGCAGGACTCAGTCCGTTGACTCAAGGCCAGGCCCCCATGATCACAAAATAACCTGACTTGATTAAGCTCACTTTTATATTGTTGTACATTCTTGTTTAGGCCACTCCAAATCAATTACTTGTTTCTCATCCCCCCTCAGCCCTAAAATTGATGCGGGCGGGCGGCATTTTTGGCGAGTAATGGTCGTCAAAATCACAAGTTTTGCAGGAAATGGTCGTCAAAATTGCAAGTTCAACTCGTCCAAAAATCGAAGCGGTGTACTTTTTGTATATTGTTTATTGTGCTGGTACAGATGGAATCACATGCGGGCGGAAATCACGGGGGTGGGGGGGGGGGGGGGGGGGGGAGGGGGGGGAATGAGAAACAACCAATTGATTTGGAGTGGCCTTATGTCACTTTCTTGATCATCTTTATTAAAGTTTCGCAAATCGATTTTTTCATAATCGTGGCATGTTTACCTTACTGATAGTCGACTAAGCCCATCATAAATCCAATTTACCACCTTTCGTTTTCGGGGTATTCGTAGCGCAAGTTTCAGATCGAGAGGCGCAGCTACGGGGTTAAAAATTTTTTATGGCATCAACTTAACCCCTTTTGCTCGATATTTTGCTAACAGAAGCTGAAGTTTACTGGTAAGGACTGTGGAGTTTTGAGCTGACTGGTTCTGGCTTCTAGGAGCTGCCAAAAAGTGAGCTAGTAAATTTTTCACAAGTTCTATATCAGATATCACTACACTGCCCATTGGTCAATTGATAGAATGTCTGTCTCAGGGTGTTACTACATCCTACTGCAAGGGGTAGTCACTACTATGTGCCCTGTACTTCCAGCTGCGACGGCGATCAAGAATTTTGATCGTCGAAATACATGTAGATGCTTGATCGCTTGATTCGTCCCTCGAAGCTTGCTTGATCGCTTGATCTAGCTTTTCTAGTGTCTTGATGTCTTGATTTCTTGTATTAAACGGACTAGTACACAAGCGTATACGATCGGCCACGCCCCGTTTCCGTTAATGCGTAGTGTACGGGATCAAAATTTCCGTAAAATCGCCGTCGCAGGCAGAAGTACATGGCATATTGCGGTGACTACCCCTTGTACTGGGCCTTTACTCAAGGGGTGGTCACATATATACCCACTGTACTGACACCCGCGACCGGGGTCAAAATTTGATCGGGCCTATTTTTGGACCTTGATTGCTTGATCGCACCGTAAAAAGAGCCTTGACCCTTGCTCCCCAAGCCGGAGTGGGCGGGGTATGGGCGGAGTCCGAGGACAAAAGCCATCTTGACCTTGATCGAACAGCGTGAACAGACGTCTTGATCGCTTGAGCGTCTCCAATTTTACAGGTTGATCGCTTGATCTCACTTTGATCCCGGTCGCAGGTGTCAGTACAGCAGGTATATGTGTGACCACCCCTTGTTTACTATCTGTAGACCAAGTCAACTTCATTTAAGGAGTTGCTTGCCATCTACACAAGTTCAAGATTTATATCGTCTGAAGTGGGAGTCCACATACAAGTTTATGATTGAAGCCATAAAAGTGCACATTAAAGCAGTCAAATGAAACTTTAGTCTTTTCTGAACCTTTTGGTGAAGATTTCATCTTGATAACTCATATGGTTCAAAAGTTATGAAGGGATAAAGATTCCAACTTCACACAGAATTTTTTTAGCATACATATAGCATACTACACATGCATTCCTTAGAGTAGCAATTCAACTTTGAGACATACAGTAGTGGCCAAAAAAATGTTTGCGTAGCGTAACCGTAGTACGTAAGTACTACGCAGGGTTGGGTCAAAAAGTACGCAATAAGTACGCCACAAGTACGCCCGCTACAAGCTGCTAATTGCACCGTGGCTGCGTAGTTACTCTACGTTATTACATAACGTGGCAAGTGGTCCGCCCACAATGTCACACATAGACAGTGCTAATCAGGAAGCATGCGCACAGCTGCTACGTTTATACTACAGTGTTAGTACGCTGCGTAGGCTTCCTATCTACGTACGTAATACGCTTACGCTACGTAAACTTTTATTTGGCTGCTACTGTAACTTTAGTTAGGAATGAGATATAAACATGAAACTTGCACCAAAATTATTCCTAAAGAGTACCCTTTTACTGTGGTGAGCAATAACGATCAAAGTTGTAAGGCTTCACATACAATGCAGTGTACTAGAGATACAACGTTGCTTGGAAACACAACACGATCGTTAAAATCTATTTAGCTATTTTTCCCAGATGGTGAACTACTTTCAAACTGAACTTCACTTGGTCCACAGATGGTACAGGCCCAGTAGCATGTACTAACACCCTGAGGGAGAACTTTTGTCAATGGGCTATTCCAAAAGATAAGGATACACCCCTATGGAGGAACTAAATTACATCTATGGGATAAAATATAGGCCAAATTAATTGAGTCTGGAGGGATTTTTTGCTCAAAAATATTGTGTCTGGTGGTAGTTTTTCCTAAAATTAATTGTTTCTGATGGTTATTTTTGCTTTCATTAGTTGTCTTCACATAAAAGAGTCATGAACCAAATTTATCCAAAGGTTGATCGTACAATTGAGATCACCCTATGGAGGACTTAAAATTTGTCTGGATGGTGTTTATCACAAAATTTAATGAAGTCTAGAGGTAAAAATCCCAAAATTAATTGCGTCTTGGCCAAATTTAGGTTGTTAATTATGTCTTGAGGACTAAAACGTCCAGATTGTTCCTCCATAGGGGGGTACGCCGATTAAATGGAATAGCCCAATTGACCACTGGGCAGTGTGGTGATATCTGATATAGAACTTGTGGAAAATTTTACTAGCTCACTTGTTGGTAGCTCCTAGAAGCCAGAAACAGTCAGCTCAGAACTCCACAGTCCTCAACTTCAACCATAATCACTTATGTCGTATATTTCCAAAATTGCGCCGATCCATTTATATTTTATGCATTGGAAGGGTTAAAATTTCATATTATCCCCAAACTGAGTCTCAAATGACTGATTTGGGCTGTCCAAATCAGGTACCAAGTTTGGGAATTTCGCCCATTTCTTCCTTGACGTTCGATGTGTGTTATTTAGAATTCACCCGTAACCAAGGTAACTATTGCTGTAGGGAGCTTGTAAGTAAGTAGCTTGTAAATGCTAATTCGAGCTAGTCTTATCAATCTATAATAGAAATATAATTATAGGTGCCCTAGGCTCAATGCACATTTCTGGACAAACAGTACTAACTTTTGTGGGAGTAGCCCCTAGTAGATTCTTGTCCAACACGGTTTATATGCAATCACAGAAGATCAGGTAAGTGTCAGTGTGGACCCAGTTACAATGGTGACATCAGATGTGATGAAAGGATGGTCTCAGTGCTGTTCTAAATTGCTATTGTGCAACTGAAGCTAACAATGAAATATATCTTGGTTTGTCACGGTTTCTATAACTGTGAGAGACCAGTCACAAGTAAAGCATATCAGACCATCTACCATGACATTTCAGCCAGTGAGCTGAATGATTATATACTATGGTCATTTTAACAGAGTGGGAATCACCTGTGGTGAATGTGAGCCAGGGCTGAGTCCTTTTGTCCTTTCTGTATCAAGTGCCAGATAGTCACAAGGAACTGGTGGAAGTTCATTCTACTTGGGTTTATTCCTCTTAGTTTTCTTTAACATCAATGTCACCTCTTCAAGTAGCGATTCCGGGCCATAATAGAAAACACACTGATGATATGATTTGTTATCTAATTGTGAATATAATGGTCTTTGTTTGGTAAAAATTGGCTAAGTAAATCCTGAGATATTCACGATTTCTCTAGATTTTTGGCCATATCTTAGCAACATAGTGGAATTAAGACATGGTTCTTGTGCCAAAATGATCAGCCTAATACGGTGATTACAGATCTGCCCACAATGGCGTGCAATAATGATGATAATTGTATTTTTTGAAATCTGGACCTTTATATTTTGCCTCCATAATTTTGTATTGGATGTTTTACTTGTTTAAAATGTGCAAGATAACAAAGTGTGTCTACATGCTCGAAATATGTTTCCTATAGGTAGTTTGGCATGCTGATCATGAATTTTTATGTTTCTTTGAGATTCGATGTACATACACAATGGAAATTGAATTTTGAAAGCTATTAAGAAGTGAAACTATCTTCCACGGTGGTTGAATGACAAAACATACCCAGATTCAGATTCAGCTTGATCTCCCGGTTCTAACAGTATATAAACGTATAGGTTTTTTTTCCAATTCAGGCTGCACAGACAGTATAAACACAAGCACCTTCATGATACCACTATTTACATTGTAACTTTGCTGACAAATTTCGCGTATGAATGGTAATCTCCGGAATCGTTACTTCAAGGCTCCATGGTTTTATACTGTTCAGTCAAACTTTGTCTACACCAGCGCTTCTAGCAACTGAAAATGTGCCAATTCTGTCAAATGCTGTTAAATTATTTGTACAATTTTTTAGCTTATGGAATCTTGATCCCTTCCGTTTTGTTCTTCCTGACTTTTGTCTTAATGTAACTACACTTGAAGTGTTTGCTTTAGATGCTTGCATTGCTGTGTACCCACTGGTATTGATTCTTATTTTCTTATTTTCTAATAGAACTCTATGATCATAACATGTGGTGCATATAGTGTTCATCTGGAAGCCATTTCGCTTCTTTTTTAGACATTTTCGTGAGAGCTGGAATCTTTGAACTTCAGTGATTGACTCTTTTGCTACCTTCTTTCGTTTGTCATATGTAAAGATTCTGAGTGTTTCAGCAAATTTAATGCTTGCCAGGGTTTCATCCGGGGGGGGGGGGGGGGGGGGGGGAGCTTCCCCCCCAAAGTTTGGAACAGTTGTATAGAAAAGTATATAAAGCCACACCCATTTCCTGGAGCTTCCCCCCCCCCCCCCCCCCCCAAATGATTCCCTCTGGATGAAACCCTGCTTGCTACCCATGTACATAAGTTACACTCAAATAGAAGTCAGTACAGACTCTACTATGCTGGCAATATCGAATTTTTACATAGTGACCATAATATTATACCCTCAGCTTTTTTTATGTTTGTGGTCGTTATTGTGGTCCCAACTCTGATCTTAAACTGTTGTCCATTTCGATAGTGTCTTTCGTACTATCAGATTCGATACTTTCAGGGTTGCTATAAGGATGGTACAGAGCCTGGTACATATGACTTGCGTTGGTTATCATCTTACGGCCTTGTTTTAAGATTTGGCATTTATTTAGCGTTTGCTTTGACACTCATTTATGTACTTTGTTTATAATGTTATACTGCTGATATCCATGACTATCATTCTGATAAACTTCCAACCATACAAGAGTTCAGTTGCACACTATACAACCATTGATGCCTCGTTCTTAATTTTTGCTCTCTCTTTTCTTTTACGAAAATTTCTGGCAACAATATCACGGACTCAACAGGGCAGAAGTACCTCAGTATTTCGATGTTTTGTCAGTCATTTCATGTATCATTCCAAATAATCTACATTGCAGTAATTGTCTTACACAGGAAGAAAATGGGGTAAGATGTTTTTGGCTAGGATGAAAGTCTTACTACAGTAATACAATGGATAAAAATACTGCCTGATTATTCAAGCATCGATCAATTTTCTTCTTGTGCACTGGTATTGACACTGATTTGATTATGATGTATAGTTTATTAAATTTTGTCAGTGGTCCAGGATCATGATTGAGTTTTGCATAAATATGTTGTTTGTTATCTTCTGAGAGTCTTAGAGTGAAATGATACTGTTTTTGAGATTGGATCATGTGGTTTGTCCTATTCATAACTTACAACAGTTCTGAATCAGTGACATTATTAATGTATTAATATTAATACTCAGTCACTATACAATGTCATTATCAATATAAAATGACTTCAAAACACCTAATTTCATCTTCTACCACTCTGTGTCTGTTGCAGTAACAGTACACATGCATCCATTAAATTTCATAGTTACATAATTCAATTGTGCCATCATTCAGTGTTCAAAGAATCAAAATCCAGCTAGCATCATGAGCCACTACGGACCTCTAGTAGGTTTTACAAAAAAAAAAAAAGCTTAATATAATAGTATGGGAGGAAAAGATTATGAGAACAAGAATATACTACTACAAGTCTTAATTAAATAGTGTGAAGGCTTGTTAACGCTCCAATCAGCATGTTGTAATTAGAATTATTATAGTGTATACATTATATCACATATTGCAGTTAGTTCAGTACGTCACCATGAAGCCCAGGCTTGACAATGACACAATGAGAGCCATCTCTCTCCTGCTGACCATTATCTGTTGTGACTGGAAGAACTTTCTGTGAACTCTGATCCATGTTGCATTGCTCATTCATATCAATCTCTTCCGATAGATTCTTGATCACATAGACATCATCTTCCTCACTTGCTTGTTGTTCAGACTCAAACTTTGCTTCTTCCTTTGTGACTTCTAGAGGAGGTGGTGTAGCACGTGATTGTTGAGATTCTGGCAGCTCCACAACAGACTGAGTGGGTTCAGAAGGGTTCAGTGACTGAGCCTGAGAAACGTTACAATTGATATTAGTAGGACGATCAATCATATCAAGTAGGATGTTTTCATCAGCTGATACCAGCGTGTGGTTAAATCTCTCCTGCTGTTTTTGGGCCATTATTTCCTTCACTTTAATACAAATCATACTTCCTTGGATGGTAGCAAATAATTTTTGATTCATGTATTTGTATGCATGGTATATAATGACTGCTGTGAGTTGAACAAAGATTATCCCAACAGACATGTTGGTAATGGCCATCTGATTTGTATCAGCATCAAGTGTATACCAGGTGAAGATGGAGAGGGCAATGATGTTGAAGTATGTGAGTATTTCTATTGTATTGATGAACCAATTCTTATACATTTTCACACCAAATGTAGCAACATAAATGACCAAGCTAGTCATGATAAAAGTTGTTGCTGCTAGTGTAACTCTTGGATCACCAGAGGGATTGAATGCTGACACCAGATACACACTCACTCGAACTAATAGCAGTAAGCCAGTCCAATAGCGATGGTTTGGTGTATGAGGGACAAGATAGGTTTCAATAAAGGAGCTGAGTTTTTGGTTTCTGATCCACAGTAGTGCTCTTTTACGTGGGCATTTAAGAAACCACTGCCATGAAAAAAGCAAGAAAGTGTACACTAAACCAGCTAAAAGAATGATAACGGCTGTAAAGAACAACACAGCATGTTTACTGGAGAAGTATTCTTGAGTAGCATCAGGGAGCCACAGAGTTTTCTTAGAGCCATCAGGATAAACTAGAGTGGCAGAGGAGAAAACTGTGATGATGGTCTGTAGGAGCTTGGAATATGAGAGCAAGATCAGTGTAGCCAGAGTGGCCACTGGGTCTTTCTTTCCAGCAAGGCGTCCAAAAGCATCAAAACAATAACTGAGTCGGGTTATCACTACCACAAGGAAGATGATGTATGCTGGAAAGGCCAGTTGAAGCCATGTCTTGATATATGTGTTTATTCCATCAAAAAAACAAATATCAAAGCCAAAGTCGAAATTGAGCCATGAGATGAACACAGATGCAGGGCTCACTCCTGATGGAAACAAAGCACTCTTGTTTGCAGTTACTATGTTAACATAAAAGATGACAGCATTAAGTGTTCCTATAGCTACCGTTAGGTTCATCACTAATAAAATGACCACTAAACCTATGCCTGACATGAGGAACACTATAATGACTGTAACAAGCAAGCCAGGCCAGTAGGCTGTGCAGGGTATGCACCTTGAGCTTCCCAGTGAAACACTAAGACCTGGTTTACAAGTACCACATAGTGTTCCTGTGCGGTTTGAGTCACACTGTGCATCTGATCCATTTGGAAGGTTCAAGTTGATACTGACTGATTTATCAGGTGAGTGGCAATAATCTAAGGGGCAATGTGAGTAGATTACATAACCACTTGAGTTGGACCAGATGTAAGATATCCAAAAGCTATCCCTTCTTATGATGGATTCTGTTGTTGGGTTGCATTCTGTTTTCCCATACGACTGAAGCACTTGGTCACAATCACAATCACATGATGTCTGATTGTTGATGAATATTTGAAATCCAATTGGACAAATGCAGGTGAATTTAACTATGACATTTTTCTTAGAGACCCCAGAAATGTCACACGGTCCTATGACGGACAATGTCAGGTTTTCATAGTCAACAGGAGTAAAGAGATTAAATTGCACTACAATTTCTGTACAAGCATTGTTGATATATTGACCGGCTATTGTACCACTACCTAATGAATCAATGTCCACATAAGCTCTGATTGGTTTTGCGATGTGATTATATGTGATAAGTTGTAATGAAAATCCCTTCCCTCTATTAACGTGGATAGGCTCTGGCTGGTAATTGCAGTCTGGTTGACTATCCTTGCAAAAGCACAATCGGACTGGATGAGAACTAATGGTGTCCAACTGTGATTCAGTGATATTACTTGATTTTTGAAACCTGACAAGCCCTACTTTCTTTGTTTCATTCTTCTGATTTGACTCCGTACATCTATCTAAGAGTCCTCCGAAAAGATTTATGCCTGAAATACCAGCAAAGTTGTTTGAAAAACTAAGAAACATGAATTTTGAAAAACATTCAGTCTTTGATGAATCAGCCACATTGTGAACAGTTACAGCTGCACACATCTCAGGGTTAGTCTCATCATCAACATACAATGCTCCACCATAATCATTGGCACTGTTTGATATTAAACTAATACTGTCATTTTTGTCTGGTTTTCCTATTAGTTTAGCATACCTCTCTAAACTGATTGCTCCTCCATTCTCAGCTTCATTGCTTATAAAATGAATTGTGCCTTCAATTATGACAGACGAATTGGCAGCATGGATTCCTCCACCTTTATTATTGGCTTGGTTTTCAGTGATGTAAAAATTATTTCCCTTAGTGTTCAATTCACTCCTTGTCATGTACAACCCACCTCCATGGTGCATTGCTATATTGGCACTCGCATTAATGTTGGTCCATCTGTTCATCTCTACAACTATTTTGCTTTCACTAGCATATATTGCTCCACCATAGTCTGCTAGATTTCCAACTAGCTTGCAGCTGCCATTAGAGAATACAAGTTGACTACCAGCTGCAAATACTGCTCCACCAAAATTGGCTATACACCCAATAAAAGTACAGTTGTCTCCTACATGCATAACAGTGAGTTTAGTTTGGAATAGCAAACACAGTACACCACCATAATTATCAGCCCTGTTGAAGTTGAATGCACTATTGTTAACTGTCAGTATGTTTTGATCTGCTGAATAAACAACTCCTCCATCACTGAACGCTGAATTGTAAGAGAAATTACTGTGCTTAATAGTCAGCTTGTTTTGTAATTGTAGGCATATGACCCCTCCTCTGACGGCTTTATTGTATGAAAATGTGCTTTCTGTCACAGTTAGATTATCATTGGCCTGTAAAGCAATGACTCCACCACTAGCTGCACGATTGCTATGAAAAACACTTTCTGCTAATATTACATCATCTTTGGAAACATAATCAGGTACATATATAATACCACCAATATTTACTGCAATATTGCTCAAGAAGCTACTTGCTAATATGTTTACAGTACCTTTGTCCAAAACAATAACACCCCCATTATTAGCTATATTGTCAAAGTACATGTTGCCCAGCTCTTTGAAGGAACTATTATAGATGTATACCACTCCTCCCTCAAATGCTGTGTTATTGAACATTGTACAGTTGTTTTTGAACATAGTGAAGGTGTTAGAGTATATGCATAAAACACCTCCGCCATTGTATGCTTCATTGTGGCTATAGGAGCTGCTGGCCACAGTGATGCTGCTTCTGGAAGATGCAAACATAGCTCCACCATTCCTGCCTGCTACATTATTATTGAAGGAACTGTTGCCAATGGTGATACTGCTACTGGAGGATGCCCACATGGCTCCACCTTGGTCTGCTCTATTGTTGTCAAAGGAGCTATTATTCACAGTGATACTACTACCAAAGTATGCAAACTTAACTCCACCATCATAGCCTGCTTCATTGTTGTTAAAGGTGCTATTGCCCACAGTGACGCTGCATCTGGTGTATGTACACATAACCCCACCATTATTACTCGCTACATTGTTGTCAAAGGAACTGTTGCCCACTGTGATACAGCTACTCTCCTCTGCATACATTACTCCACCATGCCTACCAGCTACATTGTTGTGAAAGGAGCTGACGTCCACAGTGATGTTGCTATTGGTGTATGCAGAGATAACTGCACCATTCCTGCCTGCTACGTTATTATTGAAGGAACTGTTGCCAATGGTGATACTGCTACTGGAGGATGCCCACATGGCTCCACCTTGGTCTGCTCTATTGTTGTCAAAGGAGCTGTTATTCACAGTGATACTACTACCAAAGTATGCAAACTTAACTCCACCATCATAGCCTGCTTCATTGTTGTTAAAGGTGCTATTGCCCACAGTGACGCTGCATCTGGTGTATGTACACATAACCCCACCATTATTACTCGCTGCATTGTTGTCAAAGGAACTGTTGCCCACTGTGATACAGCTACTCTCCTCTGCATACATTACTCCACCATGCCTACCAGCTACATTGTTGTGAAAGGAGCTAAAGTCCACAGTGATGTTGCTATTGGTGTATGCAGACATAACTGCACCATTCCTGCCTGCTACATTATTGCTAAAGGAACTGTTGCTCACAGTGATGTTGCTACTGGAGTAAGCATACATAACTCCATCATCATTGCCTGCTTCATTATCATCAAAGGAGCTGTTGGCCACAGTGATGCTGCTACTGAAAGATGCACACAGAACTCCACCATCAATGCCTGCTGCATTGAGGTCAAAGGAGCTGTTGCCCACAGTGATATTGCTATTTGAGTATGCGTGTATAACTCCACCAAGCCTATCAGCTTCATTGTTATCAAAGGAACTGTTGCCAACACTGATGCTGCTACTGGAGAATGCCAACATAGCTCCACCTTGGTCTGCTCTATTGTTGTCAAAGGAGCTGTTATTCACAGTGATACTACTACCAAAGTATGCAAACTTAACTCCACCATAATAGCCTGCTTCATTGTTATAAAAAGAGCTGTTGCCCACAGTGATGCTGCTACTGTTCTCTGCATACATAACACCACCATGTCTACCAGCCACATTACTGTCGAAGGAGCTGTTGCCCACAGTGATATTGGTATTGGAGTAACCAAGCATAACTCCACCAAGACTATCTGCTTCATTGTTATCAAAGCAGCTGTTGGTCACAGTGATACTGTTACTGAAATATGCATACATGACTCCACCAGAATTGCTTGCTCTATTGTTGTTGAAAAAGCTGTTGGCCACACTGATGTCACCATAGTGAAGCGTAGCAAAAACTCCTCCAGCTCTACCACTGTTGTTGCTATAATGGCTATTGACTATTGTGATCCTGCTCCTGTTGTATGCAGATATAGCTCCTCCAGGACCGCCTGCTCTATTACCACTAAACATATTATGAACAATATCTAAGAATGTTCCTTGGAATAGAGCAATGGCCCCACCACCATATCCAGCTGTGTTATTTCTGAAGATGCTGTTATGAGCTGTGACAGTGCAGCCACTGTCAATAAACAAAGCTCCACCATGACAGCCATCATCATTAAAACCTGTGGCACTATTATTGACAAATGTACAGTTGCTAATGGTGATGCTGCTTCCACTTTGTGAGAAAATTGCTCCACCTACTTGGGCAAGATTGTTTTCAAATTCACTGCTGCTAACATTTACAGTGCTATCAGTTACAGAAAGTGCTCCGCCTACTCTTGCACCGGTAGACAGAATCTTTGGATAGGGATAGGAAGAATCATTGAAATTATCTCTTACGTAATATGCCAAACCTTCTACATTCCTTTGATAAGTTCCTGCTCTATTGGATACAAAGAAGCTTCGAACAATGTTAGTATTAGTATGAGTGAGGTGTAGTGCTGAGTTATTGTATCCACCATGAAACCTAGAATCCTTTAAAGTGAACTCATTCACTAGCCTAGCCTTGGTGCTGCACCTAATGAATTCTAATCCACTGATTTGTAATTGAGTGATCTCAGAAAACTCCAAAATAGCCTCACTGCTACAAATGATAACTTCAGTACCTGAGCCATTGGTTGACAGAATTAGATATCCATTGATGTTTGACACAACAAGCTCTGAGTCAAGGGTATGGCTACCTTCTAGAAAAACCAAAGTTGTATTTGAATTAAAGTAATCACTGCTGTTAGCAGCTAGTGTGGATAAGGCGAGGCAGGACTCCCCTGGACATTGAGTAACTGGCGAGGGTGTGATGTAATGTACATTTCTACTAACAACAGTGTGGATGAGAATCAGATCTACAACCAATATAATAAGTTTTCGGTTTGACATTGTACAGTAGGTTCTTTTGAGGACAATGTGAGCTCAAGTAAGTGAGCAATTATACTATAAATTGCAATACAAAGATAATGACACGTACTGTAATGACAAGTAGTGGTTTTGTAGGTATATTTTGTTGGCAGATGCAAGAGTTAATGAGTGAAGTGATAAATTTGCTGGTATATATAGCAAGGAGTTCAGCTGATTAGTGAGCTTTCAGTCATGAATATTATTGATTGTATAGATGGTTTTATTCACCAAGAAGCCTGTACCATTAAAAGATAATCACACAGATGTGTTATGCTGACAGTAATACTGATAAGTTAACATAATAATTTTGTATGCAGACTTCCCTTCACAATATGATACCACACCATCATACCATCTTATGAGAAGGCACTTTATAATGTGTATGCAGTAGCTTTATAGTCTCGTTCCCAGGCCCCACCTTTTGTGAGGAAAAGGGTCTGGTGAACTTGGGCGTATGCACTGTGGAATTTCTACAGATTGCAGCTCTGACACAGTCACATGACTAGCTTACCACAGTAACATAGCATCGCCATTACAAGATGAATCACCCATACTGACCAACCAAATTCAAGCTTTGCATGACTTTGTTGGCATGCACCACAGAACAAAAGCTATGCAAGGATTCGGCCAATGCCAAGGTATTGGGGGAACAAGACAAGCAATAGTTTAGTGCCATCAATTTCCCATTTCTCATTCAAAAACCCCGCAAGAAACATACTACAGAATAGGTTTAACTAATTGCGTGATTCAAAGATTACATTAATTTTTGGGTAGTTAGGCCAAATTGCAAATCTAACAAATGCGCCGGTACCATAATAATTATAGACTAGATGCTGCAACTTCCTATGATAAATGTTACTGGCAGGAAGCTTCACTCGCTTGCCTTCCCCCCCCCTGCATCCGATCAATTTTAGCTTGAAGCTTCTTATAACACATACGTATGTACGTATGTATATTATCTGTGATTATACATATCTGAGGTACATATGTTACATGTTGTATTGTATTAGTGAGGCTTCAGCAAGTTTAGTTAGTTATTAGTTTTCATTAAGGATCCTTTCATTGAATTTAGTTAGTTTCAGTTTTTAATTATGGGACAGTGGATGATTTAGTTTAGTTTTAGTAATTAAGACTAATTGGATAAATGGTCTACTAATAGTCATTTTAGTTTAGTTAACTAACTAAAATGAGCTGATTTTTGCCATTTTCTTTTTAGGTTAGTATAATGTATGGTTTGATGCAATTTTGCTAGTTTTAATTTTTAATTATGAAAGGCAAAGCACAACTAATCTAGTTTTAGTAATTAAACTAAGGCATAAATTGGGAAAAACTAAGGGGTTTTTGGTAATAGTTTTGATTAACTAAAACAACACTGGTTACATGTTATGGCTCTAGAATGTTATAAACTGAACTGTCTAAACTTGGACAAGAGCTTGCAGTATCGGAGTAAATGATGTAGGAAGATATTGATTTTGGGGGTGGGGATGACATTGCACACATGAAAAGGACTTTCGATTTCAGAATCATGCGTGCAGTTGTTGCTGCAGTGGCATTTCTAGGCAGTTTCTGTACTGGATTAAAGCCTGGGGCATATGTAAAACAGAAATGGAAATGGCAATTGGAAACGGAATTGGAAACTGGAAATTGTCGTCAAACTTAATGTTCAGTTTTGGATATTTCTTCCACTCCCCTCTACCCCCCCCCGAAGCTATCTACAAAGATGTCAGTGCATGTGGCTTGTGAGACACAGCCTGCTATATGTGGCTCCTTGTATCTAGGAGCAGTCTCAAAACAGTTCAAGGGAGGTCTTGCCAACTTATGCATCAGATCTTGTATCCACTCCCAGCACGCTGAAAAGCATATGTTGAGAAGATAGAGGAGCCTGAGGACGAGGTAATTCAAGAGTACTACACAGCAGACTAGCTTGGAGCGGAGATGAGCTCGCTCACCCCAAGGCTTTCCTTCTGCTGTAGCTTGTTGTTTGACGACCATTTCCAGTTTCCAATTCCATTTCCGTTTCCAGCTCTTACAGGTACTAAGGTACAGGTATCCTCAGACTAGACATGTATGTTGTATCTATATAGTGTACATGTCACATACTATGACTAGCACACCTGCTGCTACGCTGGCTATGGTAGTGTAGTAAACAGTACATAGGTTTACAGTTGCAAGTATGATGAGCTAGGTAACATCACACTGGTGTATGGACTGGGTGCATATGAATCTGGGCCACATGCAGGCTCC
The DNA here is from genome assembly GCA_964291365.2 of Stappiaceae bacterium. GTDB lineage: Bacteria > Pseudomonadota > Alphaproteobacteria > Rhizobiales > Stappiaceae > JBDWFY01. Next base: position 504,643 of record OZ220033.1, on the reverse strand, counting down.
CTGGCAATACCACTGTGTTGTCGGATAGATACATTTGCATCATTTTTAGTGCCTAAAATAATGTTGACAAGTCAATCAATCATGGCACTACACGAACGTGTAATCAGGACGTCGAATTTTTAACCCACACCGCAAAGAATAGGTTGAGGGTTACTGCAATCACTAGGCAATATTCTGTTCGTCCGTACTTGTCTTATTTGCTGGTAAAGGGTCGCCATATAATCATGGCTTGTACAGACTATGAACTAGTGACATGCAGGGCATAATTTGGGGCGAGCCTGACCTCGCCGTGACAATGCAGAGTTGAACTTGATCATTGTGCTGTTTGGTTTGTACGCATTGATCGCTCTATAAATACTTATTCCCTGGCATAGGTTTGACTTCACCTCTGGCCAGTGGCGTAGCCAAGGGCGGGCCTGGTAGGGCCTAGGCCCTAGCATTTCAAAGCTTCTTGCAATGCATATTGAACAAGTATCTATGATATCCTTACAGAATACAAGAGATAAAAGAGCTGCTCCTATGCCTAATAAGTCCTGCTTTCTTCCAGGTAGCATCAGAATCGATAAAACAATGCAAATTCTGCAACTGGCTGGCAAGATTTGATCGCGATTTCAAGGGCCTTCATTACTTGACCATTCTAAACAACGATATTAATTAGTGGGTGTGGTCAAGGCTTTTGCACATGCGCAATGGTGCCCTACCAGTTCCATAGCTCTGGCTACGCCACTGCCTCTGGCTTCTCATTGTAAGCAATGGAAGAGTGTTGTACCTGTCTCCGTCATTTTAAAGTCTAGCCTCGTGCCCAGGCTTTCGATGGGGAGGAGAAAGAGAGCCTGGTACACACCGTTCGCGCATGCGCTTAATTATTTCAAATTTTTGTCGCTTTTTGCGTCATCGACGATTGCCCACAGCTATGATACGTAATAATATTAATAAACTAGCTGCTAAGCTTTTAAGCTTTGTTGGGCTTTATTAGGCTATGCTAGCTTAGTAATCTACACGATCGAACTAAACGGTACCTCACAACAATGTTCAAAGTTCATTTCTGGAAATCTTGCTGAACGAGACTCCAAGCCGTCCCTTCGTCGATACGGAACGGCCTAGAAACTGGGCTGCTGTGGCACTGATCCAGCTCCAAGCCTCCAACTATCCATCAACAGTTGTTTTCATTGACAAAGGACGGCCAAAACCGTTAGATCGACGAGCGATACATCGCGAAACGCTGGCAAAGTCATCGCCTGATCAGCTGAGATAGCATATATATCGCATGCAATGGTTTGCGGTTTTGACGTCCGATGACGTGAGCTACATGAGAGATACGGAGAGTATCCTAGAGGATTACGGAATTACCGGAATGCCGGTAAATTAACGTTTTACAACTTAAATCCAACTTCCAAATTATAGGGCTCACCTTCATATGCACGGATAGTACTCCTTGCTAGGAAAACAGCGCTGGCTTTTTTACACCACAAAAACCACCGCTTCTGGGTGTTGGTATTGTAACGGTCGTCGTGTGTGGTAAAGATCGTCAGGGTTCGTTTTCCTCCACTATGGCAGAATATAGGCACAGTTTTATTGCTAATTACGAATGATCGATGGGTAGTAGCAAGGCTTTTGCATCAAACAAAACAAGGGATCCTTCTGCTGGCGAGGAAAAGTAGAAATTTTATTACGCATGCGCATTTGAACACGCGTTCAAGGTAAAACTGTAATGATGCACTTTCAATCCAGATTCCAGTATACTAGTACCGGCCGCATGGATAGACTGTATCCGGCGCGCGCAGTTTATCCATGCGGCCGGTACTGGTATACTGGAATCTGGATTGAAAGTGCATCATTACAGTTGTGTTCAAATGCGCATGCGTATTAAAATTTCTACTTTTCCTCGCCAGCAGAAGGATCCCTTGCTTTGTTTGATGCAAAAGCCTTGTTACTACCCGTCGATCATTCGTAATTAGCAGTAAAACTGTGCCTATATTCTGCCATAGTGGAGGAAAACTAACCCTGACGATCTTTACCATATGTGACGACCATTACCATACCAACACCCAGAAGCAGTTGTTTTTGTGGTGTAAAAAAGCCAGCGCTGTTATCCTAGCAAGGAGTACTATCCGTGCATATGAAGGTGAGCCCAATAATTTGGAAGTTGGATTTAAGTTGTAAAACGTTAAGCGCATGCGCAAACAGTGTGTACCAGGCTCTCTTTCTCCCCCCCCCCCCCCCCCCCCCCCCCCCCCCTCGAGAGCCTGGGCACGAGGCTATTTGAAGTCCTATCTTGTTGAGCTTGAAACAGATAGTATCCACAGGACGCAAATGCAATGGCCTGCTACCCCCACCCCGCGCCGCATGCTCACACACAGGCAGGCCCCGCCCCTTTCTGGGCTCTATAACCTTTGTACCGATGGGCTGTTTCTCTCTCTCGTCTTCTTTGAAGTCTCCTCTCTCTCTCTCTGCTCTTGGGCTGATGTAGAGGAGTAATGCTTGTCGTTTAATGATGCCATGTTAAATGTCTTCGTTTCGAAATTCAACGATCACGATTAGAACTAAAGCGCATACGTAGCTTGAACGATGCTTGAATACGTGCTTGAACACGTGGCAATGCATGTTGCACGCTTGCGCAGTGGAGGACGCAAACATTACAACATGCGGTCTGTATTGCGCGGAATACTATGGAATGCGCACAGTGTATTGTGTATGAGCGGTGCCGCGGGTGACGGTCGTACCATACATACATATATATGTATATATAATTAATAAACAATTCGTGCATGAATGTCCCGTCTATGTGGGGCTCGCTCAGGCTCGCCCCAATAAACAATTCGCGCATGAGTTTCCGTCTATGTGGGGCTCGCTCAGGCTCGCCCCAATAAACAATTCGCGCATGAGTTTCCCGTCTACGTGGGGCTCACTCAGGCTCGCCCCAATAAGCTATTCATGCAGGATAAATATGTGACAAATAAGCTGTCGTTTCCTTTGATGTGCATGGTTTCAGTACTACATATTGACCTGTGGGCTGGCTCTAGTGGGCAGCACTTTGTAGCTGCATATGTGGTCTGCTTTCCTTTGTTCAGTACTACACTTGCTGCAAATTCACTAACTGCAGCTATGAAGCCAGTAAATGGGCTTTCCCATTAATAAGGGATACATCCCATGGAAGACTGAAACTGTCACATGACCACCTAGATATAAGGCGGGGCAAATTGAATTCGCAGTTTATCGTCACCGCCCGCATGGATTTTCAGATTTTCTCCAAAATTTTCAGATTTCAGATGCAATACAGTAAATATATCGCACTTTAGCCCCACCCCCTCGAGCGCTCTAATTGGAGGGCGGGGTCTTGGCGATCTCGAGATCGAGTAGGGCCTTTCCAGCTCTCTCTACTGGTTTGAAATCTGAATAATGACCGCCAGCCCGCATGCAAAACCGAAAACTTTGTGACGATAAACTGTGAATTTAATTTGTCCCGCCTAATTAGAGTCCAGTACACCATCAAGAATTAATTAACTAGAACATTAAGGTTACGGGATAGTATTCCACCCACGCATGGTCAAAGCATGGATAATATATACGCTTACGCTTGGATAGGAAACGCCCCCCGTATACGGAGTAGTCCACGGAGTTTCTGGATACTATCCATGTAACGCGAAAAATAATGGTGGAAGCTGGTTACAAAAGATAGTTTCACTGAGACAGACAGTAACAACAGGAGCAAGTATTCATGACACAGCTGAGTAGTAGTTTCCAGTGCCGAAAGACTGTTCGAGATGTTTTCTAGCTATTTCATGACTGTTATCACCGCTTTTGGTGGCGGTTACTATGGCAGAAACCTGGACGAGGGAGTGACAAATCTTGTGACTCTAAATCTCGAGGTCAGCTAGCCTTTATCTCCAACTAAGGTCCAAGAACTATAGCACAAGGGCCATTCTACTGGGATATTTAGTCATTAGTCGACGGTGTCCTATACTTTCTGCTAAGCATTCGGCCCAATTATAAACTAGGGCGTCCTCCATGGCTCTGTCCACTGCTGGTAGTAACGATTCTTGTGATTCGTAATCTCCGAAACTATAATGTTCTATGGTCCCTTCTAACATTCAGCATGTAGCCAGAGGATTGGTCTACTGGGATTAATAGTTGATTAGTAAATTGCTAGTACTTTCGTTGTATTTTGGAGTCACAATTTTCGAACATTTTCTTGCTACTGATCAGCTATGTACGGGCTACCTATAGTAAGCCCGGATATCACTGTATACGTGTCCGCTATATGCGTAACACGGATAGAAACGCGAATTAGTGTAGTATACGGGCGCGTTTCCTATCCAAGCATAAGCGTATAATATTATATTATCCATGGTCAAAGTCCACATGAATAATGAACGATATTCCAGTCTGTGTGCTTGCTCTTCATACAGGTAAGTAGCCCTCCTGCCGTTTCCCCAGTAGGCCACAAAAATGAAAAGCTAACTCGGCTACTATCAGTGTCTATGCCGCGGGTAAGTATGGCAAATTTCTGCGGCATTGCTAATTCAGTCTATACTCAACAATATACGAACAAAATGATAGTTTACGAGTCTCTCATAGCTATAATACCACTATACATCAGTACATATCTGGATTGAAAGCCCTAATCCTGAAAGCTCCTTAAGAATTAAGGATGTCTTGACTCTGGTGGTTTCGTAAGATCAATACATTATACTCTGACTTCTTTTATGACTTTGTTTCGGTTAGCCTGCATTTATCAATCCATTGCTCCTAGAGAACCAGAACATCCCATCGGAAAAACTTCTTGAGAAGGAACCTGTGGGTATTTTTGTAATTATTGCATTCTGCGCGAACAACTCGCTGTACTGTATGCAGACCCCTCTTTCCTCGTGATTGAGGGGTGTGGCACGCGAGACTAACTTAAAGCATGGGGGTCGTTATGTCAAAAGGGGACAAATATTATGAGCTGTGTTTATCTCAGTTTCCTAGCTAGAAATTAGTTATATAGCTAGGTCTTACTTCTGAGGATTATTGTGGGATAATGTTCCGCCCACGCATGGTCAAACTCCACATGAATAATGAATGAGATATTTATATTCCAGTCTGTGCTTGCTCTTCATACAATTTAAATATAGTTAAGTAGCCCTCCTGCCGTTTCCCCAGTAGGCCACAAAAACGAAAAGCCAACTAGCTACTATATATCAGTCTCTATGGCGCGGGTAAGTATGGCAAATTTCTACGGGTCAGTTTTTTTGCCGCGTGCCAAGGTCAACAGTCTATACTCAACAATATACGAACGAAACGATAGCTTACGAGTCTCTCCAGGGCCAGATTGTGCGTTTTAGCTCCGTCGAGTAACACGAAGAGAAAGCGAACATAAAAACTTGCCCAGCAGCTGCCATGTGACTCGCTAATGGCGACCCTCGACTCGGCACAAAAACCTTGTCTGACAGTTCACAGTCCTCGAATTTTCGACTCAAATGCGCCACATCTGGCCCTGCTCCGGTCTCGTGAACGATAGTCAAGTCGGTTCATCTGAGTCTGTGGTCTTCAAAACCTGATGCAGAAACTAGACCTTTGCTTGAACCTGGAAAAGGTCGGTTTTTCTTCGCGTTTCTGATTAGATTACATAGCGCATACGGGAATAATATTGGTGCGCAATCGTTTATAAATCGTGCGTTTTTTTTAATGTTTTGCATGATATGCAGGGATACAATAATAGCAAACAGTGCTAATAGTTAATGCATCCTATATTAGTTTAAGTATTTAGTGACATTAGACTTAAAAAGACTTGAAGGAATTATTGCGTTGAACACTATCCTAACCTAAGTTGCCATAGATTCACAATTATATATAATTGAATAACCTTATTTATACCAAACCATTAGAAATGTCACATGTAGCTACAGAAGAGCATCTAGAATTTAATTATCTTCATTAGCCATATGCATCCCCTGTCAAGATGAGTACAATTCCAGGCCGCAAACTATTGATAATAGCACTCGGAATCTAGCCTCGAACCAGGCTCTCCCCCTCCGCGCGCAAATTTAAAAGCGAAAAGTTGAAGGAGGGGGAGAGCCTGGAAGATCTTGATCACGTGCTGGACATGGATGATGATTTTAGGACATGGTTTTCATAATTCAATTAGTGGTCGATATCGCCCACGCACCGCGACTGCTAACGCTGACTATGACTCGGCAGTTTTTCGATGGCCTGTGTGAATGATCGACGATTTGAGTGTACCAACCATCGATCTGCTGGCTAGATCGCCTGAGGTTCTCCTTCGCTAAACATAGAACTAGCTAGGGTACCTTTTGGTGAACGGTTGGTCCTTGGAGCGGTTCTTCTCAAGAGCCTGGAGCGATCCTGTCAATCGAAGTAGCTCAGCTAGCCCAACCAGCCCAACCGTGTTCGACAAAGTACATCCTCGGGCGATCTAGTCAGTAGATCGATGGTTGGTACACTCAGATCGTCGATCATTCATGGCTCAATACAGTCATAGTCAGCATTAGCGGTCGCGGTGCGTGGGCGATACCGACCACTAATTGAAAACCATGTCCAAAAAAAGTCATCCGTGTCCAGCACGCGATCAAGATCTTCCAGGCTCTTCCCCTCCTTCAACTTAACGTTTCGCGTTTAACTTTGCGCGCGGAGGGGGAGAGCCTGGTTCGAGGCTACTTGGAATCAGTGCCAACTATCAAGAATTAATACTAGGGGTACACTTAATGCAATCCTCGCTCAGCTTTAGCACATAATTTAATATTCAAGAGCAAATTGGAAAATGTGAACAAGATTGATGAAATAAGTCACTAGGGTTGCAATTAGAGCTAGAGGTGCAAAAGCCTCACGTGATCTAGCCCCACTACCGTAAACTCTGGTCTTAACCTACGTCTTATGGTGAAGTATAGAGCAAGTCTGCAATCGTAAACAAATATCGGATAAAAGTGCTGTAGGTAAGTCAAGGACAACAAAATAGCAACATTCTAGGTTCAATTCGGCCTAATAGCGGTCGTAGAGTTCGAGCGAGATTGCGATCGCTCGTGGCCACGCCCAAGTGTTTGTGGGTGTGGTCACGTATATAGGCGCATATCATTTATTAGGCCTTTCCACTTACAGCTATAAGCGCATGCGCTTATTAACCAGATTCTACGGTATACTATATATGCCCATGCGCTATGCGCATATGGGATATGCCATGCTTACCGCATCATTAGTGCATAAGGGGCGTATAGGGTCGGTAATTACATGTCTTACATAATGTGCGTATAGGGTCGGTAATCACATGTCGTACACAACGTGCCGAGTTGACATTGTAAGGTAAAGATCGGCAAGATCAAATGTGACATTTTTAACATTGGTCGTCAAAAACCTTTCGGCCACGCTGGAGAAAATACAGCCATGCCACAGTCTAAGATTCGCTAGAGGAGCTAGTCACAACCTGAAGGGTCACAGTACCAAGTCTGGTCGTTATCTGTCCAGCCATTTGGCCAATACGACACCGGCTGTCAAAGACGTCGTCCACGTCCACGTCGTCCACGTCCACGTCGTCCACGGAAAGTTCAACAGTATGCGATTATAGCCTCGCTTCGCTCGGAATAAGAGAGTTAATCTTTCCGTCAAGAAAGTAATTAAAATAATATTATGGTATATATATAGCTTATACCGTCAGGAAGTAATCATATGGAAAAACGGCAATACACTTGTCCCATACTACTCTACGTGAGGTGCCACGCCCCTGTTACGTACAGGAAGACATACAATTCGTATGGCGTTCTATAGCAGCCGGGTGGTCGTAAATGTACACAAAGTGCTCTTTCTCTTTGCTGATAGCCTAAGCTAACTTTCTACAGCCGAAATATGAAAGCTTCATCTTTCTACTTTACTCTGAAATAACTATACTTTGTCCTCCAATGAGGCATAAGTGTCTGCTTTTCTTCTTTAGTGTCTGCTTTTCTTCTTTAGACTCAGCACACTCCGAATTCATTTCCATATACAATGTACTAGAGGTCAAGGTCCGGGTGGAATAAACTTTCTAAAATTAGCTAGTTACTTTGCTCTTGAAGAGTCTTCTGTGGGGGTGTATCCTTTTATTAATGGAAAAGCCTAATGTATGCTTTTACAAATGTTGCTCTAGCCTTACATATTATGTGTAGATATATCCCACCTAATACATTCATCCCATAGAGTCATAGGATATTATGAGCCATAATTCCCTCCCCTAGGCAACTTGTAGGGAATTATGAGTCACAATTCCTTCCCCCTAGCGGTCATTCCAACCAATCAGAATCATTGTTTCATACAAACAGTCATCCAACTAAGTCCACACCATTGAATGTGTATACAGGGATATGGTGTTCTGTATCATGTGTAGTTACACACACTGTAGGTATGTATGTAGTTGTATACACAGCACATTGTTCACACAGAGAGCGCGCTAATTGACACTAAGCAGGAAGCTATTAGTGATCGCTCGATCTCATCACGTGGCAGTTTAAAGTCCACCAGTACCAGCACTAGCTAGCTAGCCTACTCTAATAGCCTAGCTAGCTCGAGTCAGTATTAAATCGTTAGACTAACTCACCGTTGTAGTTGAAACTACTTGCTTGTTGTTGTCGAAGCTACTACCGAACCCTAATCAGTGCTGACACACTATGACTGGTTGATGGACAGCTAGCACTGAGAACTTGAGATGGTCAGTCCAGCCAGGCACCAAGCCATTCTCGGCGATCCCTTCAATTTTCGACTTTCTTTTGTTTACTGTGGCAGTTGCTAAGGAAGACTTATTGCGCACGCCGCTCTATCATACTCCACGGACCAATCAGATGGGATATATAAAAGTTAAAGCCCAGTTGCCCGGGATTTATGGCAACGTAAATCCTAGGCGACTGGGCTTTAACTATTACTTACATGTGTGTCATCCAGGCATACATATGTAACACAACTTGTTATGTGAGTATCATACACATGTAACATAGTGAGTTACATGTGTCTAGTGATGTCATTGATCTCACACAGAGCAATGGGTAACCCTTAATACAGCCCACCAGCTAGCTGCTGGCTGCAAGGTTTCTGCACTTCAGCGCATTTACTAGTTATATGTGCAAAGTTTAGATCTGATCAGGGGCGGATGCAGGATTTCAGGAAAGGGGGGCTATGCGCGCGCGAGCAAAATATTTGGCCACGCTCCCTAATTGCCGCGATCGCGAGGGTATTAGCTGGTTTTTGACAGTAAAATGCTCTATTTAGACTAAAGTTTGAACTTTTGAGATGAGTTTACTATGTTTGATGTAGCAATAGCTTGAAAGTGTTTGAAAAAGTTGAAGTTTAGCTAAGGCAGGGCAAACTGAATTCGCAGTTTATCGTCACCGCCCGAATGGATTTTCAGATTTCCAAAAAAAATTTGCAGATTTCAGCTACAATACAGTAAATATACGGTGCCACTAACTGAACGCCCGCCTGCATGCAAAATAGATAACTTTGTGACGATAAACTGTAAATTTAGTTTGTCCCGTATAAGCTAATGGCTCAATTTTTCTAAAGCTTGCTATCATTTTCAGGCTGAAGGGGGGGGGGGGGTGGTTATCAGCCCCCGTCACCCCCCCCCCCCGGGATCCGCCCTGCTGATAGGAGCAAAAGGCACTAAAAAGTGAAAGTTCCTGCTACGGACTCGGAAAACTATAGGAAATGTACAGGATAAAGCATAGCTATTGCATGCTTTCTAAATTCTGCGTATTCAGTAAATTATTGGTTTGTATACAGTCATCCAAGCAGAAAGTCAGAGTTCAGCTCATCATACAGTTGATAGACTCTATAAGTAGGGATTACCCAGACACTCCTATATATCCCATATATCCAGGGAACCATAAATATAGGCTAATTAGCCGTCATATAACATAATATTATGGAGATATAGCTACTAGAGGCTAATTTTTTGGTTTTATCTATCTTGAGAAAAAGCACTCAACAGCTGTAGCTAATTAAAACTGTAACATGGCATGTGCTATGGACTGAAGAAATGTTCATTCAATAAAAACAACAAATAAAGGGAACATCACAAAAGCCGAGTCAAACTTTGGTCTGATAAGACAAAAAACAATTGAACTTTGATACCATCTAAAATGCCATATTTAATTTTGGCTAATTAGCATTCCATTGAGGCCAGAGAGGTGTGAAAAACTCCCATGAATCCAAAAACAACTAGCTATACTAGATTGTGGTGTGTTAAATGGAAATTAGATATTTTGGGCTTAGCCCACTATGGTTCTCAGCCCTTTATAGCTACTAGTATGTAGCTAGTACATAAAAAAACAGAAACTCTGTGTAGATTTTTAAGCATCCCAGTAGACTTCATATTCGTGATCTTCAGCTACTTTTTGATATCTAACAAGTCTAATGATGTATCAATATAATACTATTATGAACCACCGTATAAAACCAAACCAGTGCATGCCAAAAGGAATTCTCCATAAGTGAAAAAAAACAAAACATTTCAAACTAAAGTTCTCTACCTTGTGTGTTGCACCTGTGTTATAATATGTAGTCATTCTAACCTATAGGCTTAAAAGTAATGGCTCCTGTCATTGTAGCTGGAAATGTGTCATTTTGTGCTTAGGCTGCAATGATCTGGGAATCACTTCAGCTGATATGCATCACAGCAGAAGTCATTCTAATCTATGACAGGGTCCACCTCAAGATTACTAGCTACTAATGAGAACCCTCTCCAGCTGTCTTTCTTATGGATACAAATGTAGCTAACACTGAATACGTCATCAGTGTCCATACATGCACATTCTTGACCAACGCTTTACTCATGTGCACTTAAAATGGTGGCTCACTGGCACAGATGGCATGCATGTAGCTACACTATAATATGCATTACATAGTGTATGGATAGACTCTTGGTCAATTAAATACTAGCAATTGCCTCGTCCCCAGGCTCCTCTCGGTCTTTCAATGAGCCTGGGAGTGAGGCTACTAGGAATAATTTACTCATGCCAACATACCTGCTTCATGTACTTTCGATTCTGGGTAGGGATCACAATCTATTTATCATTGATTCAGGCATATCAGATAAAGTCTCAGCAAACCGATATCAGAGTCAAAATCAGTATAATTAACTGGATTAGCTAGCTATATAGTGATCATAGCTATTGATTTGCAATAATATTGTTACGGATGATTCCAGCCCAAGTTTGTATCTTTCCTCTGTATGTGTAAGTGAGTCAGAAAGGAAGTATAGTCTAGGCATATAGCTATCAGTATGATTATCAGAGTGAATAATGTCCCCTAGACTAAGTATAGTGAACAATGCCCCATCCCCCTGATCATAGGTGCAGGAAGATCCTGGCAGTTAGGGGGACACTTATAATTATCATGATTGCGTGCGCAGCGCGCACAAAAAGTTTTAGACAACGCCTACTTTCATAAAACCACGCCCACCTTTGACTACTTGCAGTGCTGTAATGCTTGTTTACAAGATTTTTTCAGTTGTAGCAGTGAAAAATCAGGCAGTCTCTATTCACTGGACTGGACTACTGGACTGGATTACTGGACTCACCTTTGACTCCCAAATACCAACTAAAATGAGCAATTTTTCAGCAGTTGATAGCCCTAGATTGCAGTTGTGTCCTCTCTTGTGTCAGTATATACTGAGTAATAGGCTTTCTAGTCAGATTGGGCCATCAAATATGTTTTCAGGTTCAGCCTAGCATCTTTAACACTAGACCAAAATTAAGATTTCCTACATGTCCTAAGCTACCAACACATGACATTTCCTCACATTTCCTACATATATCTGGCAGAGGATAAGGCGAAATTTTATGCAAACAAATGAATTGTGTAGAAAATCCTACGCATTTCCTGCATGTATGAAATCTACATTTTTTGTCTAGTGTAAACAAGCAAGTAGCTGTTCCTCTCCTGTAGCTCTCCACTCCCCCTCCCCCCCCCCCCCCCCCCCCCCCAATACCCAGGATGGCATGTTTACACTTTTTCATGCTTGCTCGTGAGGCTGTAAATCCGGCTACATTATTATTTCTTAATAGACTAATTAGCGCTGCAGAACCTATAATTATGCTTTCTCTCTTTCAGTGCCTCCAAGTGTACGGATTTATCAGTAATTTTACGGAAATACACGAGCTTTTAAGGACGAAAATGCTGAATTACGGATTTGAAAGCATCCAGCCCCACCCCTTTTCATGCATGTGGTATAGTGTATAGCCATGGACATACGGAAAAGGCTCGAAAAATACGGCATTTATTGGTGTATAGTACGAAAAGATTAGGTGAAAGGTTAAATTGGAGGCTCTGCCGGAGTCTTTCAAGCGGCCACTTTTCAATGTTGTGTACTGAAAAGTTTAAAGAGCTGTGGGAACAAGGCTCTGTTGTGCAATGTAGCTACTGAACTGCAATTTCATTACTCGTGCAGTTTGTCACTAAATTAGTAGGATGACTACAAATTTATAGCCTAATTTGCCTCTCACACTGTATTAATTGTTGTCCACGTGTGAATGCCTATAATATTATAGTGACTATATCATAATATACAACCAGGCCCGTACACAGGGGGGGTTCGAGGGGGTTCGGACGAACCCCCCTTTTTTTGGCAAGTAGCATGTACTAGATACAAGCTATATCCAAGATTGCAACTTCCATGCTTCTTTCATTTAGTGTACAGCTAAAGCTAGTAACAGTGCCGCTTTCCAAATAACGCACACCGGATATACTATAGATATGCACTCTACCATATCACAATAATATTGTGTTTGCATGTCAGTGCTCAAGTAAAAGTTGCTACTAAATCAGCCCCAAAATGGCTGTCAGAATGCCTCAGAAATGCTCTCAGGGAGTCTAAATTTCCAAAATTTTCTGGGGGAGCATGCCCCCAGACCCCCCTAGGTGGGCTTAGTACAGCATAACTGTTGTTGAAGTACACAGTCAAAGGTGCATGTAATCCCCCCCCCTCTCAAGAAGTATGTAACCCCCCTTTGAGACAGGCTGCGTACGGGCCTGACAACATAGGGATTATAATAAAAATGCACTAACTTACATGCTTGTATTTGATGCCTTTGGCAAGCCACAACAAGGGTGAGGGGAGGGGGCAGTGTGGCTTAAACAGTTAGGACCTATGGCTATTATACAAGTAGCCTTGAAATAACCATAATGCGTCATCTTACAAAGATTTCACTACCAAAATCCATGAAACTAGAATTGATCCTGTAGCTGAGTCTAGTAGAAAGTTTAGCTGACAGTCACTGAGAGACCATAATGGTAAATAAAAACTTAAAAGCTGGATGGTTTAATTAATAGTGACAACTATCCACAACATAGTAGCTAGCTGGAGTTCAGCATTAATCTAAGATAATTACATGTCACATTGGGTCAGAAGAACTGAATGGTGAGACTACATCTAATTCAGGTACAGCACTGCATTAATCAGCACACTCTTTTAAGCTGACACATGTACTAAATTAAGCCTTGTGTACACTATTTTTGAGGTCAAAGGTGAGTCCAGTATTCCAGTCCAGTAGTCCAGTCCAGTGGTCCAGTCCTGTGAATAGAGACTGCCGAAAAATCAAATGGTGAGTTAAGCAGAGCACACACTAAAGCTATAGATTCATTGTACTATGGTTACTAAAGATCAAAGGCACCGCCTGTTAATTGTCTATACAACGTATACACTGTAGTAACCACCAGCCACGGTATAACTGCCAGTAGTAACCACTAGCCATGGTATAGCTGCCAATTAGGGCAGTTATACCATGGCTGGGGAAGTTATATATACCATGGGATTTAAGTTATAGTTTACTATAGCCTTGAGTGGTTTACTTGAATTGTACACGAGAGGCAGGCATTTAAACCACGAAGCGAAGCCGAGTGGTTTAAAGCTCGCCTCGAGTGTACAATCAAATAAACCACGATAAGGCTATAGTATAAGTGGCTTGTACTATGTACACAACACCTTGTACCTTTTCACAACATGACTCATAAGCAAGTCTGAAGCTTGCCTAAAGAACAGTGCCCCCCTGTGCCCCTCCGCCCACCACGCTTGCTCAGGGGGGCACGTGCCCCCCTTGCTCCCCTGTTTCCGTCGCAGATGCCCCTGATAATATCTGCAGGAGCCACCACCTGTCAGGCAGCTTCTCATCATGGTTTGAGAACTGAGCTTGACTTCAAGGATATTTACTATAAATAACAAGACAATATTATTAGCTAGCTACATGTAAGTGCACAATGGTAACATGCAGGAATGTCAGCTACATGAGACATCTAACCAGACACCATCTCAATATGAATAATTATAACTAGCCACTATGTCATGATCTAGCTGCCACCAGGGGGTGCAGGTGGGTTCATATGCACCCAGTCTGTATCAGCTATAGTGCACCCCTTTTTTATGTTTACCTATATAGTCCACGACAGTTAATTCCCTGCATGCACTAGTACTAGCACTAGTACTAGCTGTCTACTATACAACCATGGACACCAATGAGTAGCTATATGACATTATATATATACACCTACCCAGCGTGCAGTGCATGCACCTGTTCCACTAGCTATTTATTACAATGTAATAATGCAATCTGAGAACACTCCATGAAGGCTTGTAAAGTTCCGTTAGTTTTGTGCTCTATATGGATACACCTGTGTTACTATCACAAAACAGAATATTATTATTAATTATAGCTAAGCAGTGCATGTAGCTAGCTGCCCGGTCCATGTTGTAGCCTATTGGCTGGTAGCTATAGTCAAGTGCCCTTTCTCCTCAGATTCTCAATTTCATGTGCATGTCTATAATACAATTACTGTTATTTGTGTATGAGCCACATCACTTGTAAAGGAAACGGAACCAAGAGCCACCTGCATGGGTATATGAGTCGATCTATAATGATTGTTAGCAGAGCAACTGTATACATATACTGTATCAGTAATCATTTGAAGCATGCCAGATTTTTTATTATCTTTATTGGATAATTATCCCAACCAAGGAATGGGCTGTGGTGAGATATAGCCGCTATCATCAACCTAGCTATCTGAGATGGCTCGGTTGCCCATGCAGACACTCTAATTATTAGTAACTCATCATGTACTCTACATAATATATGTCCCTCGATCTCTCTCTCTCTCTCTCTCTCTTTGTAGCTAGTTTCCACTCAGTCTGGGGGTTTGAAACTCTGTTGCCATGGAGTGTTGAATACTGTGACTGTTAGGAAGGGGGATGATAGCTACCATATAACACATGCATTAAGCAGTATATCATTTGCAGAGAGAGATATCATAGTAAACATCAAGATAGTGTATATCCCTAGGCTGCATGTTCAGAGCCACGCATGCACTGGACCAAAACTAATGATAAGGTTTCCTACATGTCCTGCTTACCCAAACATGACATTTCCTACACATATCTGTCAGAGGATAGAGCAGAATTTTATGCAAACAAATGAAATGTGTAGAAAATCCTAAAGATTTCCTACATGTAGCTAGCTATGAAATCCAAATTTTCCGATCCAACTCAGTATGCATGATCAAGGGCTTCTAGTTGCATGTCATGCAGTGCCAATATACATGTAGCTACAAGGGAAGTTTGAAGCCAGATGTTTGCTAGCACATGAACACATGCATGAAATATTCAGTGAACCCCACACTATAATCCCTCATACGAGAATTTTACTGTATCTAGCTATGTAGGCTAGCTAAATTTGTATGATAGCTAGCTACTAGCTACATTGTCCACGTGTTCATCATACATCATCCTTGTTGTATAATATGCATGTGTGCATACTGTAATTTGATATAAAGATCGACAACGTGGACTTTACGTTCAGCAATGTTGTGGTAAATTTTAATACAGGAGTGGAATAGCTACTATGATTGACTGGACTAGTCTCGCGTGGCCAGACTCTACCTCATGGAGAGAAAGAGTCTGGTGAACTGCCATAGAGCAATTTGTTCTTGACGCCCACCGTTAAATTGGTGGGCGATAAGTGGGTGATGGTGTACTTCTGAATAGAAATTACTAGTAAAGCTTACCGTAAGCTAGCTTCCCAAGTGCAGCCCATGCGGTACAAGTGTGTACATAACACCTTGAAGTTAGTGCCCGCCATTTACTCTATGAGGTCAATGCCAGAACAAAGTACTCTATGGCAGTTCACCAGACTCTTTCTCTCTGTGAGAGTAGAGTCTGGCCACGCGAGACTACACCCTCACATAGGTAAAATGACGTCCCTTTCCTTATTTCTCGTTCATTGTGCTGGAGTCCGAGTCCGCGTCTGTGACTCCGTGTCCGCTGAGTCTGCCTTTTCCACTTACGCTCATCGTCACGGAGGTAGTAGACTCTGTATTTCGCTTCTTGCCTAGACGGCCAACAAACTAACAAGTTTCTTGGCCAGCTGATTAGTTAGGTCACGTGTTCAAACAGCCAGGATGTAGTAAATGCACATGCGCCACAATTATAGCTATAGACAGCAACATCTTGCATGTGCTGTTTATACATACCTACCAACCTGTCCAAAACCAAAAGCGGGACAAAATCTCTGAAAAAGCGGGATTTTTGGTCTAAAATCAGGACATTCTTAAGAATTCTATGAAAACTGTCAAAATTATCAAGTTAAGAGGCAAAACTAGTGCACAAAAATACAGTTAAAAAAGCGGGACAAAGTGAAAAAAAGCGGGACAGCAGTAAATTTTGAATTAAAAATCGGGACTGTCCCTCTAAAAGCGGGACAATTGGAGAGTATGTGTTTATATAATCAATGTCCTTCGTACTCTTTCCTTTACCATAATATGACCTCTTCATGCTTGCGAGGTCTGCCCTTTCACAGCCCTTCAATAGCATGTTTGCAGATGGTTATGTGATGAGATACTGAATTGGGTGCAGCAGAGGGTGAGCCCCCCCCCCCCCCCCCCACTTGTAGTTCAATAAAAATAGGGTAGTATGATAATATGTCATATAGCTGCACTATATTAATCTGGATGCTTAGCAACCAGTATCCACAATGATGTTAATTTAGGAAATAATATATAGTTTGGAGATGCCCTTAGTAAGTTCAAAGCATCCATTGTATAGCAGGTATGGTAATACGTTCAACTTATCATACAGGAAAAAAAAACTTAATGCAGATAAATTGCTAAGCCTCTTTTCGTGACTACTACATTGTGTCCATAACGAGAAAATTCAAGAGAATGAGTGTGGAATAATTTGGCTACCTATACATAAGAGAGTCGAGAGAGAGAGAGAGAGGAAAATGATAGAAGAAGAGTAAACATTCACTCAAGGTGTACATGTCAATTATCTCTTCATAGTGAAACTTTGACAAAATTGAAGCAACTTTCTATAGAAAACATAAGAAATAAAGTCAAGTAAATAGCTATAGTTTAATGCATATTCAACTCACAGGCACTAAGACATCAAAGAGGACTAGATGAGAGGGAAGGGGAACACTTGAATTAGGGAATTTTCCCTGTAGCCATCCCACTGGGTCAGAATAGAACTGACGGGAAATATCAATGTAGTCTGAACGAATACTATGAGTTTGTACAGGTGTGTGTACGTGTATGTGTGTGCACAATAGATACAGTGTAGCTATATAACTATTTTGTGCATGTGTATATAAAGTAATAACTCACGGTGGTGGACATTCAAGGAATTCCATTGATATTGGCTGATGTATATAGCTAGAAGAAGAAACATAATATCAGTGACATCAGTAAGTATGAAATGTATGTATCCATATAGCTAATTATAAGCAGCTCTAGGCCACAAACTCTAATTCATGCACTTTCAGTCTGAAACACTGTATATGTGTGGCTCTTGAACTTGGTGTTTGCATACATTAGCTTCCACTTCCAGTTCTTCAATTTTGAGTTAAAACAAGGCTGCCCACCCTCCCAGAATGTTGAAGTAGGATATTGGGATGAGCCTACCTATAGAATGGTGTGGCATGGGAGGGCATCAGAAACAGCACGGATGATTGGTTATCAATGTCCTGTGGGGTAGAGAAAGGTCATTCATTGTGTACACACAAGTGCTCAGTATTTGACTTTTTATGTGAAACTGCACTGAAAACATGGCTCGGTAAGGCCTGGGTATGAGGCTAAAGTAGAAGTCATGCAAAGTATTCAAGGTAGACTAGCTGGTGGCTACTCAGATTGTTTACCTTTCTGAGGTAGTGCATGACAGCTATGGTGCCTCTCTGATGGACTGCACTGACATGGGAATACTGGAGAGGAGAAAAATCCAAACAAGAAGGGGAAGGACTGGAGAAAAAAGGGGGGGGGGGAGGGAGGGACAAGATAAGAGTGTGTACATGTACTTTATCATCACCAGTAAAGTTTCAACTTACATAGATTCCTATACTTGATAAAGAGATCAGAAATACAATAACCTATTGAGATAAAACCTCTCAGACTGTTATAATTAGACCACAAGATAAATTACTTTACTTATACAAATACACAATGTATGTGCAGCAAGAAATACCTGCATAGACTGATGCAATGGGTACAATGGGCAATACAAATTGATGCTCTTAATGACTGAGAATACTATGAAAATGAGCAAGCTCAACCAGAATGGAGCCCTGGACCAGGGGAGGGGCACTGCCACATCCCCAACAGGGTTACCAGGAGAGAGGTAAACACGGTAATACAGGAACATCCATCTGTAAAGTAGACCTGGAGTCAGGATACACACATTGGGCTTTTCCATTAGTAAAGGATGCACCCCCATGGTAGACTGAAATTGTCATATGACCACCTAGATCTAATTAAAGTCGGGTACACCATCAAGAATTAATTAACTGGAACATTAAGACCACCAAGAAGTCACTAATTGTCTTCCATCCCCTTAAATTTAAGTACCCTCAGGCTCATCATTAGGATTGTCTACCTGGACCATATATTAATTAGTGATGGGATCAGGGTTCTCCCTTAAAATTAATTATAGTAGGTAAGTGTGGTTTGGGTGGAGTTTTGACCACAAGAATCATTTCAGATTTAAGAAACTTACATATTAAACTTAAAGCATGGAGGTCATTATGTTGAAAGGGGCTGGGGAGAACAATATATAGGGGCTATTCCATCTTATAGCCATACACATGCTTTCAAGTTATAACTATGTACCCCCTCAAGATACAATATTATTGTTACATAACAAAATTTATACTTATGGGTCCTTATGTTTTTCACTATTAGTGAGTCTGATGTAATATTTGTACGCCCTTGGTAATGATTTCCTGCTAATCCTAACCCACTAGGCTAGCTGTATGCAAAAGCTGAAGGGCTGGTGTACAATTGCAACTTATCACAGAGAAGATACGTAGCAACATGAGAGTACAGCCTTTTATGCTATTAAACTAGGAAAGTATGTCCTTATTTTTTTTCACTGTTAGTGAATCCTGCGTCAAGGTGTATATGTACACCCTTGATAACAATTTCCTGCTAATCATGACCTACCGGGCTAGCTGCATGCAAAAGCTGAAGTGTGTATACTACTTGAACAGAGAACATCATAGTAGCAACATAAAAGTACAGCCTTGTACGCCCACAGTAAGTTACTCTTAACCTACTAGGCTAAAGTTGAAGGGCGTATAATGACAGAGAAGTTAGCAACATAATATGAGTACAACATTGGACACCAGGAACTTATTCTTTTTATGGATCCATTATTTCCTGCTAGCTATCCTAACCTTCTAGCAGAGCTGTATGCAAAAGCTGAAGGGCATAAAACTTATGACAGAGAAGATAGCGAGTACTGCCTTCTTTTGCTATTAACTGTAGGAAACTAGAGCTCCCTTAGAGCACATACCCTGTGCGCTCAAGTTGATGCTAATATGCAATATCTAGATCTGCAGGAGCACACATTCATTTGTGACTTTTACCTGCCAATGGCCAACCAATTTGTATGCATGGGCAGAAAGCACATGGATAGCTCTAGGTGTGGTTGAGGTCAACAAACACGCACTATTTGTAGTGCTTGAGAGCTGATTCAAAGTGAACACAAGCAAGCCTTTTCTGATAATTACAGCTTGCTCAGATGATGAGGTGTCGAGATCTGGCTATTTTTGTGCTGATGACAGACGATGACAGATGACGGACAAAACCAATCACTTCACCCCTTGCGCATGCTTGTGGTGTAATAATTATATCTATGAATCAATTAAAATCAACAATTTATGACTTATGTTGTACAATAGACCCTTTTCTAAATTGGGATTAAAAGATCAATAAAGGCATATTGCCGTGCAAAGGAAAAAAATAACAATGCCAATGGTCCAAGTGTTTAGTTTAAGATTTTAATTCCTGATGAGCCACTGATTCAGCTGTGATTTGAAGAAACGTGCCACAGACAGCAGGCTGGGAATGATATCTTACACCAGATCAAAGTAATTATTAATGCAGGTCCCTGGTATTTTTTTTTTTTTTTTTTTTTTTTTGCACTACTGGAGATTCTGATCTAAAAGACACTCCTGGACCAAGATAGATATTAATTTACATTCTGAAAATCATCCAGAGCAACACATGCATGTAATGATGTTATGCATGAAGCAAGATAATTGTCTAATGTAATTATACTGCATGTGTATTAACTAAAATGATGTTGCCACAGCAACCAATGATTGTGAGGCATAACATAGTATGCACGAAGCCTCCAACACTTAGTGTTTCAAGTAGATGTATGTACAACCACATGCATGTACAATATCAAGCAATATCCATTGTTTGATTGAGTCCAAAAGTACACAATTTTACACACTAACGACAGAAAGCAAGTAAAAAATTATTACAACTGTTTCAACATGAAGTTGTTTGAGCACATGTATAAGTACAAAGAACAAAGAAATCCAGACAAGTTCAAAACAAACAAATGAGAGTTGTATAATATACATTATATATATATACCAGAATATATCCACATGCACTTAAGACTGCTGCTACTAGCGTTCAACATGGCTTTGTGTCATTACGCAGTAGAATATGGCTCGGACAATAAACGCTGCACCAGAAATGAAGAGACCTGCATGGGGTAGTATGATCATAAAGTGTATGGATTGAATGCCGGTAATGTAACTTGCTGAAGTGCTCAATATTATAATACTACCAACTGATAATATTGTGTCATCTACGTATATTGCACACGTAGCTAAAAACTTTGGGGATTTGAATTGAGGCTTGATTATACAGAGGAAGTACAGTAGGTACAGTGTAGAGACACTACATACCTACCTACACATACAACATATAGGTAGCAGATGAACTACCACAAATCCTTTATCACAGCTTTGTAGCTGGAAGAGGAAGCAACCAGGGTGGCTGGCTATTAAGGGAATTGAACCAGGGACTCTGGCTAACTTGCCACTGCTCTGACCCAAGAATAATGGTTCCCACCCTCCCCACCTCCAATAAGCAATCTCTCATCTAAAGCCAGAGTTCACAAACTACTGGGGAGAACTAGAACATAAACCTTGAAGCATAAAGCATTGACATCAGTGTTTCATTTGGGGGGGGGGGGGGGGGGGGGGGGCCTGGGATATCCCCTACCCCTAAAATTCTTGAAACTAATTATATAATGCTAGATCACAAACTGCAAAGCTTCTTTGTCATGCTAATTTTGGTCAAAATGGGTCTAAAATGCGATCTGAGAACCCATAAATTAAAAAAATTTTCTGGGGGACATGCCCCCAGACCCCCTAGGTATTTTATTGTTAGGTTGACGTATACTCCCCCCCCCCCCCCAACGAAAAATCCTGTATGAAACCCTGTACATGTATATGCAGTCATGGATATGGATGTACATGGTAGCTCAAAGTACACCATATACAGCACGGATAGCGCCAAATTTGTATTCCAGTACACACTTTACACACACATGTATCGGGAGTGCATATATTCCTGATAATATATTACAAGTGGGGGGGGGGGGGGGGGGGCTCGCTTCACTTGCCCCCTGCTGCACTCAATTTGGATACCTTCCATCACATAGCTACATACCTGCACACATGCATGCTATAAGGTGTTGTAAACAGGGCTGTGAAAGGACAGACCTTGCACACATGAAGAGCTTAAAGGAGAGAGTAAAGGGCACTGATTATGTAAACAGCACGAGCCTGATATTGCAGTTGTATAGCATAATTTGTGGTGCATGTACACTTATTTCATCCTGTTTGAGGCACGTGACCTAAGTAATGTACAGGCCAAGAAACTCGTTAGTTTGCTTGCCCTCTCGCAAGACTTGTGAAGGCAAGAAGCCAAAAGCAGAATCTACTATCTCCGTGGTAATGTCCCGGACAATATCTTCTTGTGAATCAAGCCACTTAGCTAACTGCAGCCCACTACATGTAAGTATCCATTGTTGCGTGGTTTTTGTACACTTCCGCCCAAGAAGCTAGTGTTTGTGCCTGTAGCTAGTGCCATGGCTGGCAGTCACAGAGACTGCCCAGTTCTAGCTTCTGTTGTACAATGGCCAGAGATACAGCCTCTTGTTTCTAGGGGTCAAATCGTTTCTGCTGACCTCCCATAACGGATGGATGGACAGACGGACAATTAAAATCTTAATATAATGATACTCTCAAAGGACAACTAAGATTAGGGAAACTCCCTATTTATCACAGCATGCCCTAATTTGAATTCCATTCATTGTACATGTACAAGTAAGTATCGTGTACGTACTCCCACCACCTTACTAAGTAATAATGTCAGTTGTCTATTACAGAGAGCCCATGATCAATACAATGAGTGGTAATTTAATACTACTTACCAACCCAAACCACGTAGATTCCTGGATGTGTAGAATTTCATTGATTGAAGGTGAGTCCACCATTAAGGGAGGGAGAGAGAGAGAGAGAGAGAGAGAGAGAGAGAGAAAGAGAGAAAGAGAGAGAAAGAGAGAGAGAGAGAGAGAGAGAGAGAGAGAGAGAGAGAGAGAGAGAGAGAGAGAGAGAGAGAGAAGGGTAGAGGAGCAGGATAGAGAGAATTAGTGTGAGCATTACCAATAATTGCTTCTTAACTAATTTTTATCCCTCTGTATCATATAGCCAAAAATATTGGTGGGAATTAAATTTGGCAGTTGGGTCCCAAATTGCCATTGCAAAAATATTGGATGATTTTTCTTAATTTGGGCAGTTTGGTACAGGATCACCATATGTAAATATGCGAGTAAGAAATTTTAATTTGGTGGTTGTAAAGGCAGACTGTGGCCATCAAACTGTCAAATTTTGCGGCAATATGGGCAGTGTACTTTCATAGCACTAAACTACATGTAGGCACGCTGGCAAATGCATGTAGATTGAGCAGACTGCTGTAGCGGGGATGTGGGAGCTCATGCAAACATAGTTGACTCAGGCTCATGTTCAATAGTACTATACCCTGCCTTTCAATGAATACCTGCATACTACGATGTTCCTGGGTGACGAGTGACGTCCAACACACTTTCTGGTGTCACTGGACACACGTGAGCAGAACACAGTATTTACTATACATGCACCTTCACACTGTACATGTAGTTCAGAGGATATTATCTCGATTCTGTATTTCCCATAGGCTACGATATACAATAAACAAACCAGGCCAATATGCTGAATCAGCAGAAATCTGCTCATACGCAGGAAAAATATCCTACAGTGTTAAAAATTGCATTATTCACTAGTCAAGCCAAGAACTAACTCAGTGATTGTGTTGGCTTATTTAATATGTAGTAACATAATAATGTGCATGTAGAAAAGTCAGCTAATTTAATTGATTCATACGACTAAGACCTGTTCTACGGTATACAAATGTAAAATGAAATTCTCTCTCACCTCCATGAAGGCTTGACCAGTAATATGTACCTCCCTGCACAGAAAAGAGAAAAAAAACAAACACATTAACACAAATTTTTAATGACAGCTACGTAGATATCCCAGGTGGGCAGGTTTGTATACAGCACTGGTGTGTACTGGGTGTGATCAAACAATGCACACTTTCTCTATGCCGTGCCAATGTGGATAGAAAGAGAGCATTAAGTACATACATACTTAGTGTTTATTTCAGGATTTTGCCAAAATTCTAGGGGACAAATACATATCGGGGGGGGGGGGGGGGGGGGGGGGAGTGGTGGTGGTGGTGAAAGCACCCCCTGAAATAAACCCTGCATACACAGACCACATTTGTATCTCTAGTTTTAAAGTTTTGTCCTCTCCTTATGGGCCACCAGGTGCAATATTTTGAAATAAACATGAGTGGAGTTTTGAAGTTATTAATATAATTCTAGATTGTTTCTTTTTTTTTTTTTGGGGGGGGGGGGGGGGGGGGGGGGTTGCCCCATGGCCCTATGTAGAAAACACCCTGTGATCACATAATCTTAAGCACATCAATGCACCCTTGCTCATGATAATTATTATCATGATCTCATAACCATACAGAGTGGCTGTAAGGAGTGGGTGTGGTTTGGAAGGGCTGGGGTATTTGCACACTAACTATTGCCAAAACTTCATGTCTGCAAATCAGGATTGTTGCTCACTGCCCAACAAGCATGGTGATAATCCTTCAGTGGAGGACAAACAGTAGCCTTGTCCCCAGGCTCCCCGATCTTTGCAACATATACAAGAAAAGAGGGGGAGCCTGGGATCTAATGTCATGTGCGTGACGTAGGCCCATATACTAGGATAGGAAGGGTGGCGAATCATGAAAACTGCATGTGGGCAAGCGCGATTTTCGAGCGCTCTGGTTCAATACAGGTGAAAAAGAAGGCTACACTGACTATTAGTGAGGCAGTACAATCCTTAGAGGCCTTGCACAGCTACATTTCATCGACCAAAGATGCCAAACTGGTTTTAGATTGATGCTTTGCGGCAAGGCTAGCGCAACGCCATTTTGTCAATGTTTGTTATGTGACTTTAGATACCAGACCATCTCGTTTTGTTTTTCCTGCAAGTGAAAAAAGCTGAGAGGTGCCTGGGGACGAGGCTAGACAGACAGTACCACAAGTCACAAAATAATTGAGCACGTCTCACTTTTCCTGGCATACGATACACATGCCAGCTGGATAAATCACGTGCTGATGTCAGTACAATTGATGACAAGTCAGCAAAAAGCCATCAAGCCTCGAAACCAAGACAGTCAAAGAAAGTCACTCTATTTTAGGTAGTGATCGCTTCTAGCTAGTGGTTCATATATGATGTTATTTCTAGTCATGTCAAGTACAATTTGTGTGTTTCTCACTGAGAGAGAGTTGAGTCACTGATCATCGTGGCAAGCAAATCTCCCGAACAAAACATTTTCAGTGAAGTTCACACAATATAAATCTTTAAACGCCTACAAGGACCCCTATGATGCACATACAAAGGTATGTAGCAGTAACAGACAGATACACTCACTCACTCATGCACAGAACGACTACCGTAACCCTCGCACAATATGCTGAGGGTTAAAAAACACCAAGTTTTGATAGCCTCAATTGTGGCCAAGCCATAATGGCACCTAAATCAGTGGCTCCTTTACACAATGAATGTAGCAATGTTTGTACTGGCATGCGATGCTTAAAATTAGACAAAATCTACAAATGTAAGCGGTCCCAGGTTCCACTCAACCATGCTCTCCAATTAAAATTATTATGCTTTATTAGAGAACACTGAAATGTTTAAACTGACTTGGAAATAATGCATTATACTGTATCAAACTCCTCTAATAACTAGAGCTCTCTAGAGCACACACCCTGTGTGCACTGCCGCGATTGTAGCATAGTATAGCTAGCATTAAACACCCCACCAGCGCTGTAGCTGTACCTACCATGAAACTTACGACCTGATGACCCTTACCTACATTGAGCCCAAGCACGTGCACTCGAATCAACATCTGATATTGCTAGGTGTGGTCAATAGGCGTGGCTGATATAATCGCATGATTTATAGCGCCCTTGGCGAGTGCCTAGCATTAAAAAGCAGAAAGAAGATAGTTTTTCGTCGTTCCCGACTATTTGATTGCACTTACCAAACCACCATGATGCCCGAATCTTCAGATCTGGCAATTTTTGTGCCAACAACAGACAGAGAGACAGACGACAGACAAAACCAATTATGTGTGCAGGGTAATAATTCCATGTATCCAGTGTGCATGCACAAGGGTTGACTCTGTCATTGTTGCACACAAAAGTCACCAGACCCAGGCATCTTAATGAGTGACAAATGCGGTCAAGATGTTGTAGAATGAAGAAAGAGGGACAAATCTTTGCTTCCAAGTGCTCAATGTCATACTTTCTATGGACACACCTACATGTAATAGTGCCAAGTGGAGTTTTGACTGTACATGCTTGAGCTCACTATAGGTAAGGATCGTCCAATCATAAACTGATCTACAAGTTGTTAGTATAGCATTAACTTAGTCTCGTTCACGCGACCAAACATTAGCTACGCTACATGTATCTGTCACTACATGCACGTGTATGGTACACTACAATGGCAATATATGGCGTGCACATGGGGTATGTGCTTTGAAGTGAATTTTATAAGGATCGACATGCAAGTCACCATAGCTACTGGTATATACATTGTAGCACTGATTTACCGTTAAAGCACTGGCCAGGATGATGAAGAATATACCAATAATCAGGCAGGCAATTGCTCGAGATCGCATCCAACTAGAATACAAGTACGACCTACATAACACAGAATTAGAGATACATAATAACAAGACAAAAGTGGGAGCAAATTAATCTCACTAATTTATACTCTACAGCCAAAATTGAATACCTACGTATGTATCCATACTAATAATATTATGTGTATTGATTATGTCACACACACTCTGAGCGCTTAGTAATGCACAATATTGCTACCTTGGAATGTCAGCCTACCCTCCTGTCTGAGCCTAATGTAAAGTGCAACACCCATGGGCCCTCTTTTGCCAGACTATGGTAATACTGGGAAAAGGTGGTCTCAAATCACGTAGCCTGAGCTGGCCTTTCAAACAAAGGTACCGTATTTATTCAAATAGTAGCCACAGCTACTATTAATTTCAGCCTAGCTCAAATGCAGCTACTAATCAAGGGCGGCTCTTATTCGAGGGCAGTTTTCATTGATTTCGGACTGACACCTTGTGATACCATTGACAAAAACAGTACCGCAAAAGACTGGCTCATGAGGAATGTACTTCAAGTAATCAAGATATGTTCAGTAAATAAGCTGCCACGCTACCATAGAAACAAGCCAAGTTCACTTTCATTCATTTGTAGTGGGTAAAGGTCGTCAAAGACCATCATACATGCAACCCCCTACAGCCTTTCACAGCTGCTTAAAATGGTGGAGGAAAAAACAGTTACAGCAGAGTAAACTAGAGCTCTCTAGAGCACATACCCCACGCACACAGAGCCATTGCAAGACGTTGTTGAACATGCTAAGTAGTGGTAGAATCTACTCTGCTATAGCATAATATGACTTGACGACCAATACCAGCACTGAACTCGAGCATGCGCATGGTTTATGCTAGTAGAGGTGCTTAGCTTAGCCCACGTGGTACCGTACACATGTAGTGGGAAACTTTGGCAAGGTTTTTAATTTGGCGAACTTTTTGAAAGTCACCAAATCTAAAACAACCAAGTTAAACTTAACACATGTGCACCTATGACGTTGAACATCAGATTGTCAAATACGAATACCAAATGAAAGCTGTTTTGCCAACATAATGCTCACCAAAATCATCCACTATACGGTATATTTGCGTGCAATGTGCGTTCTTGTGGTTACTCCATTTCATAGCTATAGCTACCAGTAGAAATTCCAAGCCTTCCGGCCACACTAGAACACAGATTACATGTACATGTATGCAAGTGGCAAAAAACAGTTAAACTCACCTTCCTCTGCAGTGAGGACAGCGTGCTATTGATGCATTAGATGGCCACTGTAGGGGAAGTGTATATGTGCAGTCATGTGACTATGATCATGCTAAAAATGTACGTACATGTGTAGCATAATTATATACAGTGCAGTAACAACACTGTAACATTCTACATACACTTACAAAAATGTAATCAGTCAAGAAGTGGACATCATACAGACATGTAAAGCATGGTAATTACAAAGCCTCTGAAACTAGAGGGATTATTACGCTGACTGCTTACTGCACATTCTTTCTATCACTACTTGCATCGGTACACGCAAAGTTTAGAAATACCCCAAGCCCTCAATGCCAGATCAAGTACTTGATATCGTAACAGTGAAAATAAACACGCTGTTCTTATCCACAATACCCTTGGTGAGAATCCTGCTGTAATATGCACCTATGATCACTAACACCTACAATGACACTTTTGAAAAATTATTGCGTGTAGGATATACATGTAAAGGTAGTTTCATGGAAACATATTTAGTGACCAACCTCCTCTCATACAAGTACATGTACATGTATGTGTATAATTATGATGGTTTGTAAAACTCTAGAGTAGAGTATTGCATAAGTATGCTTACTAGAATGGCTTTATGGCAGCGACCACAGACCACACGGATCCTGTCCATGTTGATCGGCCGAACATCAATAGTACCAACACCAATTGTTCGTTTACTGAGGAAAGAGAAAGTTGGACAGCATATTAAACACCACACCATACTGGTTATAAGATACAAGAAGTACTGACCAGTTTTCTCTCGGGCAGACAACTCTGCTAGCATTGGCTGAGCACGTCAGGAGACAATTGCAAGGACAACGAACGTACTTCTTTCCAGGAGGGGGAGGAGCAATAGGCTATAAGGAGAGAGAGGGAGAGAGAGAGGAAATAGAGGGGGTGGGGGGGGGAAGAGAGAGATATGGAGGGGGTGGGCGAGAAAGACAGATTGTCATGTAATAGCAACATATGTCATCATACACAACGTACATTGAACGTGACTGAATAACTGAACAAGCGTACATCATATTATGTAACAAGCTTTAGTCAAGAGACAAAGTTTCTATTACATGAGAAAGTCAACACTGTACCAATTTCTAGACTTGCCCACATAGCCAAGTAGTTAAAGAGAGTGATTGGTTTCCATAACTGGTGCACAAGTGTACACTACAAACATCAATAACTTTCAATTTTGTATGGGAGCTATCCATTGCACCAGCTGAACGAAAATGGAGGTATGTCTCGTTCCGCATATATTGTATATGTATACATTATTTTATGAACTAGAGCTCTCTAGACAACATACCCTGCATGCACCACTTGACATTGCCTTTGAAGAGAATCTAGTCAGTCTAGCGTAGCTACAGCTGTATGATGTACTTTAAATCCACTCTGTTGTAGATCACTTTATCATTTGACGACCCTGACCTTACTGAGTCCGAGTGGAAACAGCACAAGGCACTACTAGACATGGCTGATAGGCGTGGCCGATTTCTAGCATTCGTGGTCCTCATCAAGCACCTATAGAAACTAAGACTCCTTCCTTTTTGCCATTTTCAACATCTTTGTATGGACAACGACAATGACCTGTCTGCAAACGAACCAGAGTTTAAATTGATTCTAAATGGACCAATCTTGCGCATGCATGCAGAGTAATGATCTGCAGTATTCAACAAACAAATACAACTACCAAGTGTTTTCAAGTGTGGGTCATGCATTTCATTTGGGGGTATCCCTCCCATTATCTCTGATCACAATCAGCAAGAAATACACCCACTATTGCTTTCTCTACTTGTGTATTGAAGCTTAAATACAATGTAGTTGAATAGCAAGTACACCAACATTGAATGATACAATGTCATGTATCTGCTTCAGGCGTCACTATACAACTCTATAGAGGAGAGCTAGAATTCCCTGAACAACACCCTAATATCTCAGGACACACTATTCATGGTGCCAGAAGCTTAGACACTTCTGAAATGTGAGCCATGTACCAAGTGTGTCCCAAGGCCAGGATTGTAGGAACATTGGGAAGTGTATAAAACTATACACCTGTGGACACCCCCTTGACTATCAGTACACTCTGGCTTGCTTAAGTGGATTTTGGATATTGTACCGTATCATCCATAAAACCAGTAACATGAAAGACTAGTCTTTACTTTAGGTACAAGATATGTGAAAAAAAAAAGCAGCAACTCTACTGTAGAACCTAGCCTACGTTGTCTTTTGATATGTTTCTTCCCTGAATAAGAAAGACTATCATGCACACCTTGTGATCTCAGCCATGCCCACTTTTCATTCAGGCTATCATGCATGCCAGAGGAGGTCGGATAGTATCACGTGAGATAGCAAAATTGCTATATCAGCAAAAGTATCCCCATAGTCATGCGATACATTCTATAAGGTCACTGTAGCCGACTAATTGTGAGACTAATGACAACGTAGCTTCGGCGGAAGATAAGAAAAGTGAATATGCTAGACCCTTCTCTCTTCCCTCATGGTAAAGGAGAAGGGTCTAGCAAAGGTCACTTTCAATTACTAGTCAGATTCTGACTAGTAGACTGTGATTGGTCCGTTTAGAACTCCTGTTCATTTGCAGACAGTAGCAAATTGAACTTGTGCCTGATTTGGGTACCCACTCAATCCTCTGCCCTGCTAGCTAACCATAACTTGTATACTATGTAATAATTAAGCATGGCTAATTGCATTTTCAAAAGTGACCTTTGCAAGACCCATCTCCTTCACACGAGGGAAGAGAGAAGGGTCTAGCTCGCCAGACTAGAACCAGGAAAAGTTAAGTTTTGCACTAATTTGCATCACTATTTTGTTACATAATGTCAGACTTCCCCCACACGCACGCCATGCAATCTTAGCCATGCCCACTTAATAATGAACGTGGATGCATTCAGCTACTGTTTTAATAGGACGAGTGGCTACTACTCAAAGGGTGGTTACTATTCAGTGTGTGGCTTCCATTTGAATTTAAATTATACGTAGTTGTAACTCAATAATGCTTTTATTCAGGCTTACCGTAGCTTCTCTACAATTTGAGCACTTCACCACTCTTGTGTGGCTCTCTGAAGACACATGGATCACATGTTGACACACTCTACACTGTACAAACATAGTCTGTCCAGTCATGCCCCCAGCAGCGTTGACTGAAGAGTAGGGTGGCGGTTGCTGGCCGCCCAGTGCACTGCCATTGCTCTCTGGGAGCGGGGCTGGGAGGGTAGGCTGTTCATAGGGCGGGGGCTGCTCCGCTGGTGGGGCACTTGGAGTAGTAGATGATAACAGAGGCTTTTTCTCTTCTTCCGAGCTCATCTCGGCGCTCAAATAGTTCTTTTTCCTTCTCTACTCTCTCTCTCCTCTTGATCAGCGAGTCCAGATCACTCGAATTGGGTCTTGAAAAGAGAAATCCACTGTTCTAGTTTGTGATGATATCATGTCACAAGTATTGGTACATGGTCACGTATATGGTGTCATGTGACAATCAGCACGTGGTACACGGCGCGGTAAACCGGTACGCGATATGATGATAGCGCCATACCGGTACGGTATCAACAGTCTCGTTCCCAGACCCCAACCCCACGCAGGATTCGACATGCGTGCCTGTGACGACCCCGTTCCATATCTTCAGCCTTCCAAAGCAAATGTGGGCCAGTAAAATAGGGGTTTTCCCAAGATAGACGGCGTTAGTTCGTAGCCTCTGCAGCGTGTGGTTAACACTATGAGTCAGCAAAGCTTGCAAGTGGTTTAACGCCCCAAGGTACCCGTGGGGCGTGAAGAACAAGTCCGTGATGCGAAGTGTACCAGACCCTCTCTTCCTGTTGAGGGTCTGGCACCCAGACTAGTCAGTAGGTGTGCGCATGACGGGCACGACACTCATATTATGCTGACGGATTGGATGTGTCAAAAGTACAATGTGAAGCTAGTAGATAAACTTGTGACTGTATTTTCATGATTTTAATGGTGTTCATCACATTAGCTATTAATTTTGCATTCCCAGGAAGGTCAAAGGATCAAGATGAAGATAGAGGTATAATAACTACCATCATAAATGGGGTGCGGGTGGGGGGTTCACAGGCCTCCTCACGTTTCCTCGGCAGTTTAATGCCATATAGAATCTGTGCTCTGAAATATTGTTCAGAGTGCACAAGAGCTGCGATGAAGTATCTTAATTGTCTGATGCTCATCTGTCAGGTACAACATTGTACATTGGTGGCATTGCATTAGCTGCATGTAACTTTAGTTGAAAAATCCATGCTCTGAAACACTGTTCAGAATGCACCAGAAATGATATCCTGGTATGCTGAACAGTAACTTAGTCAATGTCTGATGCTCATCTGTCATGATCAGGTACAACATTGTGACACCCCCCCCCACCTAATTGATGCCTATGGCTACCAAGTTATACTCTTGCACCCCCCCCCCCCCCCCCAATAAAATCAGTGAAGAACAGGTAGCTAGCTAGCTGTTTGTTTTCAAGGGATGGATTTTGTGATCATCAGCTATGTAGCTAGCTATTAAATAAGTGATTTGAAAACTAGAAGTTTGTTGGCCCCAGTTTAGTGGTTTCAAGATTGATCGGGTAATCTAGTGAATAATACAATAATTATTGCTCAATAGTAGGTACTTGATTTAGAATACATCTCAGAGTAGCTGAATCATTGTTAACAATAACATTACAAACTACGATTGTGGTTGTTAATATCTAGCTAGCAAAGAAGACTGCATGGCAAACTGAATCTACAGTAGCTAATTATTATTATTATTTGCAGTGCAGTCAACAATAATATATGAGCTATTATACTACCAGAGCTAGAACATTGGAACAATCATTGGACAATCTTAGCAAAGTTGTGCCTTGGAAAAGAATTTTATTATTGGAAAGCCACGACACTTTCCTGAAAGTAGCTACTAGCTACATTAAACTTAATGTAGATCCAGTGCATGTGTACATGTATACAGCTAGATAAGCAATTTTGAATCTGCTCCTTTAACGAGATTCCCAAAAAACTTCAAGATAGTGTATACTGAATTGACTGAAAAGCAGAAATACACTTCTTAATAATTTGACTTAAGATAGCTGGTACATGTGTCACTAGTTGTTCTTTTCTGACCACAATCGCTCTAACAGCATATATAGCTCACTGATTGGCACTCCATACAGTAATATGACATTGTCATTAAGCATTAATTTCCTTATTATAATATTATAACTCCATGAGAGGCATGGTACTTTAATTATTGTGATTCTAGTTGGACAGACAAGACTCAAGAGAAGTGTCATCAATTTTAGCTCTATGTACAAGGCAAATTAAATGTTACCATGGTTATTCAAATACCATTTCAGCTTTGCCGGGGAATATTCTCCTACACCATGAGAAGATGAAACGGCCGAAACCAAAAGAAGGACTTTTAATAATACTGTTTCATGTGAACTATGCAAACCTTACCTAATGCTTCCATACTATAACGGTTTAAAATGGGAAAAGTATAATATTATTATGATAACTCCAGAGTATTTCAAGATTTCAAAGGCTTGAATTGGTAGGTTGATGACATCAATCTAGAGAGCATAGATGGTTAGTAAGGGAACTAATACCTTAATATACACCACAGTCTGCCATGGAAATTGGATAATTATTAAGAGCACAAAGCCTGTATACCGGTAGTGTAATAAGATGAGGTGGTATGAAATAAGAGTCATTGCTACAGCAAAAAAAGAACAACTAATAAGAAGCTACTCGAATGCTCCAAGAAATTTATGCCTAGGCACACTGGTGATTTTTGGGAATTCGAAGTTGCACTATAAACTAGTAGATTAAGCTTAAGACTGCACCCTAGAACAGACTAATGAAACCAAAATTAATAGGAAAGCTGCAAAATTCCACGCTCAGCACTTAAGAACAGATAGATGACCATACACGTGCATGTGAAATCGGTATTTGTTGGTTCTCCTATGTTCTTTTTTGGAAGAAAGAAAATTGTAGGATGATCAATTTTGTGGTGGTGATGCATGGTGTTGGGGGAACAGTCATGTGACCACAAAGTTGAAGTTGAAGATGAAATATTGTGCACGAGAAACAGAAACAGTGGACAATAAATAGTAGTGTATTGCAAGATATCCTAGCATGGCCACACAGTCTTTAAAGTTGAAGTATATTTGTCGATAGAGCATTAATTTTAGCAATGGCTGCAATGTAACTGATTGAGAAATATAGTGGTCTAAGAGGCTGTACAAGTGTGACAGAGACAATCTGACTTGAATATACATAGAGCATGCGATTGACTGGAGCTGTAATAAGATGAATGATTAGTTCTCTGGCCTACAAGAAGTTTATAATTTGGGATCTGAAACATCATACTGATGATAAAAATCTGTAAAGAAACTTAACTTCAAAGAGAGCTATATGCAAAGACAAGGTGGTTGTGTGAAGATTGTGTGATCATAATTATGATATAAGTCTTGACACTGAATAGCAGAGCCATATTATTATAGAGGTATCACCTATAACCATGAGAAAAAGCACAAATTAAACTGATGATTCATGTTCAAACTTCAGAGAGATACAGACACTTGGCCTGTAGATCGAGGTCTATAGCAGGCAGAAATCCAAGAAAATCGCTTGATGGTACTATCGATCATTACTGTATAGATGAGTCAACTAATAAGTACGTAGCTAAAAGGGGTCATTCCACACATAACAGCATAATTACAGTGACAATTGATAAGAAGCAATTGCAGGATCTCCGTTATTGCATTCAGGTGTTAGTGTTATGAAGAAGACACTTGTTAAGGATGATCTCGGTGAATGAAAGCTAGCCATAATTCTGTATGTTATTAAATTACGAACCGATTAGCTAATTTGAAGAATGTGAAGAAGCAGTGAAATCATAGTATGACAAGTGCAATATTATAATAGTGGACACATGCAATGGGATTGGCATGCATCAATCACCAATAGTAAGATCAGAAGCAGCAGCTCCTAGTCCACTTTCACTCAGGGCAAGTTTCAAAGCTTTGAGAGTAGCATATTGAATGCTTCCTCTACTGTCACCTGGAGCCCACTGGAGCCATTCAGATAGCAATGCACCAAACCAACTCCGAGGAGCATCAGCAAAAAGTGAAGGCTTGGTTTCAATATTTAACAGCTCTCCTGGAAGGAATCCCAGATTTAAACCAATGTATCTCCATTGAGAAGCATGACTTTTAAGTTTTCTGATTAGCTCAGGATAGTGATGCTGAGTTAAGCGTGCTAGTGTTGTAGTAGCTGTATGATAGCAGCAGTTCAACCATAATTGTTGCTGTGAAGTAAGCTCTCCACACATCTTCTTATCATTATTGCAGATCCACAAGCCAAGGTCAGCGTCAGGTGAAGCAACGTGAGAATCTCCTACACCACAACAACAAAGTAATGCTGGGCTAGGGATAGAGTTAGAGTAGCGTAAATTAAGTGCAGCCTTGCTGAGACCCTTAAAGATAGCTTGATGAATTCCTTGACACACTTTTAAGCAAACTCTGTCAGGTGCTTTTGATGATAGCTCAACATGAACCTCGAAGTGAGAGTAGGTATCAATAAGCGTGACAACTCCAGGGCACTTAGGAACCTCAAACTGGATGCAGTTACGATACAAGCACACTGGAGTTTTGAATTTATCGACTAAGATGGTCCATGGAGCTGGAAAGACATTATCTGTGGAGGAAAGAAAGCTAGTGAGAGCACAAAAGATGCCTCGTCGTGGACCACCATCTGGAAATTTAATGACCATGGGAGGAATAGGAGCATCAAAAGAGACACGGAAATTGTCTATCTTATCATCCTCAAGCATATTAAGAAGAGCAGGCACAAAAAGCTCATTGCTGCTAAGGCTGGCAAAGATTAATAGCCTTTTGAAAAGGTGAACTAAATCTCTGGGTTCAAAAAGCCCAGGTATGTAATGCTTGTTGAAATCTCCTTGAGAAAGAAACTCAACTGTGACCAGAGCAAACTGGTAAAATTTTTTCCAACTACCAGTAAGTGCATGCTTCTTTGAAAGCTTGCTGATTTCAAATGATTTCATCACAAGCTCTGTCACTTTGTCAAGAATAACTTGAGGATCAGCGAAGACAACATTGGGAAGGATATCTCGGTAGTAGAAGAGAACAGAGATCTGGTCGAGGTACTCAATGGCTGCATCCAGAGAATCCTCCTTAAAATGAAGCTTCTCCATAGCTACTCTAAGGCATTCCTTTTTGCTAAGAACCCCTCGTTGCAGGCTTTGTGACATTTGCTCAAGGAGAATTTCCAAGGCAAACCATCCAAGGGGAATATCATCTGGTTGGATGGAAGTGTTACCTAGAAATGCCTCCCGAATCTTACCTACAACTACCTCCTCAGCTTTCCCAGGCTGTAAAGCATTCAGTGGAAAAATTACCTTATTCTCAGCAAGGTCATAATATACAATCTGATTTTCAAGATCACGTGACAAGAGCTTATGTATCTTTTCATTCTTTGCTTCTCGACTTTCCTTTGACTCATTCTCCCTGTCTGCATGAGTGCCTACAACTATGATCTGTGGACACTCACCTGCACTGCCTGAGGACGACCTGTGTGAGTGCATCGCCCTAATACAGTGTTGAAGAAGCTGCTCAATCGTATGTGCAGATTCATAAGGAGTACCTATTGGATTTCCATCCACATAAAACTCGACTACTGGCCGACTATCTAACTTATCACAAAGCCGAAAGACAAAGAGATAGTATGAAAGACGGCGTAGAAAAATTGGCAGGATTTCATGGAACTGAGGCTGGCCCCCAGAATCAATAATCTGGATGATTCTAATGGCTGTAAGCGGAGCTACAGTTGTAGAGAGCTGGTCCATCAGCTTAACAAGCTCTTCATCTGTAGATATCGACTGAAGAATCCTCTCAGCTTCATCTTCATAATCACTAGCATCAGAGTCATCTGAAGAATCTGATGTAGAATCAGTGACTATATGAGACCCTGAAGCTGACAGAGTGTGGTCACTTTTGTTAGGCGCTGATGAAGCGTTGTCACCTTGGTCAGTTAGTGGTGCTGTTTGACTTTCTCTTACCTTAGGATTAACTATCCTGGCTTGAGACTGACCTGTAGAGGGTGGCTTGGTGTCACGTTGACGTGTTGCAACGAGATAATCAACAAGCCTAGGATTATGTGCAAGCAGTGCCCTGGCTAGGAAGGCTTTGCGATCATTTAATGTGGTTAGCTTAGCCCATTCTTCACCATCAAGGTTGATTCGGTAGACTGTGGTTGGTCTCATGGCCAAGGGTGTGCTGGTTCTGGATATTGCTGCTTTATCACCAACAATCATATCTTTTGTCGTTGTCTTACCTGAACCAGCAGCACCATACATCAATAGCTTGCAGAGCCAGGACTGTACACTACCATACCGCATGGCATCCTCCAATTGTCTATGACCCTCAGCAGTACCTAATCATGTGTGTGCATGGTTGTGTGATATTTGATTGAAATCTGTGGTTGTACTGTATTATAATAGTACAGTCAGAGAAAGGAAATGGACAAGGTGCATGCAGATGAAACGCGAGTTTTCATGTACATGTGCATGCACATGTACCTGAAGCAGAACATGTTTATTTCGAATAAATAATATGTACTTAACTATTATGCTAGAGTTAGAGTATACAAGTGACTGTTGCTCACAAAAACAAGAACAAAATGGAAGAAGTCATGGTTGCATTGATTCAAATTAAGACGGATAGCATTATACAAGAATAATGAAACATGTGGAGAAACTTAAAGCACACAAAGATTGCCAAGCGGTCACAAATTGAAATGTAGAGTGCTAGTAGTATAGCAAATCAAGACACATTATTTAATTCACTCAATATGTACCAACCAATCATCTTTGCAACCCCTGACTCCACTGGAGAAATCCCGACATTTACAATTTTCAACAGTCACAAGTGATTAGAGGACACAAATGAACTGATAAACCATCAAATAGATGTAATAATGGAGCTTCAGTAGTTAATGCTACTATGGTTGTTATTACATTATCATATTATCATGAAAAGAATTAACAGACAGATGAAATAATTAACCCCCCCCCCCTCTCAGGTATAGTAGAATCTCCCAAAATGGACACTCTGACTCACTCCCCTGGATGCTTTGAATGGATCCTTCGGACAGCTATATAAGCCATGGATGCTATATTATAAGGATCCTCTGGACAGTTAAGCTGACATGCATAGGCTCATAATAGCAATGACCTTCACTCATACAAATTGTTCTGGGATTACCATCGGACGTTGGCTTCATGCATGTCATCATGACATGAAGATGTCAAATCATTTTGCATGCCTATTCACTTATAGTATAACATTATGCTTGTACATCAATGGGGTAATCATGCTTTTATCCCAGGACAGTCCTGTTGTGTGTGTGCACAGAAATGAATAGTATTACACAATACTTCAGTACAACATGATCAATTTTGAGTACCTTTCTGGTGATGGCTAAAAATAGATGTACAGGAAGTAATGAGCCATTGATATCACATATTGCAGACAGATAACTACTAGAAACGTTGATCACACTCATAATCATTGCAGCCCAACTGCTGGGGGTTTATCCAGTCTGAAATTAGCAGTGACCGATTACTACTGTAGCGACTGGTGATTGTTTGGTGACCTAACTGTGATCTGAAGTTGAGATCTGGCCAGAAGAAGGCAACTAGGATGAAAACTGGTGATTTGTGCTACGAGTTGGTTGTAAACAACCGTTATGCCAGCGGTCCAATTGTTCCAAATCCACGAAGTGCATCCAGGGCCACATTCCAATGCATGCAATTTTTTTGCTGTTTTGTATGTATTTTCCTACCTGTTTTATCTAGGCCATCCTTCACTTCTAGGACTCCAAACAAAGACCAGAAGATAGTGCAACTTTTCTATTTTCTGCTCGTTCAAGCCCCATAATCCGGAGATATCCATGAACTCCATGGTAACCATTTTTGTGCATGCTATCTGCAAGCGCACAAAAAAGCACCTCATGCAAAAGTAGGAAACTTTGGTTCCCTTGGACAGATTCCCATGATTCAACCACCATTCTGTAGCTCTTGTGTTGGTCTACAATATGAGCTTGGAACGAAGTTTTTCAATCGGTTTTGAACTGATAAATCACTGAATGACGATCACTTCCAACCATTCTCCTCCAGGCCAGCGTTGTGTCTGTAGCTTTGAGAAGAAGCTAGGACTGGACTGTTTATACAGTATGTGAGCTGAATTAGGAGGCAAAATACTGCTATATGAACCAAATCATCTTGACATGGAGTATTGCTGTATTATAAAGTGAGGAAGATAGCCACGGTAGGACTAAACTTAATGAGAATCAACTTATGGTTCAGCCAGTACTAAGTTAGCCTTGTGCCCAGGGCCTTTGAGGGGAGGAGAAAGGGCCTGGTACACACTGTTTGTGCATGCGTTATTTTCCCAGTTAACAGTGGGAATTCTTATTTTGTTCATTCATTACTCCGTAAATGTGACCCTTGACCTCAGCTGTATACCTAAAAATTGCCTAACTTTACCACAGTTCTTTGCTAAGGACACTTATTGTGATGAATCTAGCTATCACAAGTGAGTAAAATTGACAGAAAAACAACAAAGAAGCTATAAGAAGGAGATTTACTAGCTTTTAGTGAATGTTTGTCGATGAAAAGTCAGAATCGTCAACACAGACAGATGCCCAACGGCAATGCAGGGACGTTTGTCAGGTCCTTGAAGCCCAGGAAGGTTTGTTTAAAGTAAGATGAGAACGAATAAGGTCTGCTGTACAACAAGTCTTTCAAAATACCAAGCTGCAAGCTTCACAAGGTGATTAATGTAGAATACAGACTTTGGGTGCTTAGTATACGTTGTCCGTACCCGCTCGACCACATGGTAGTGATGGTATCTGGTGAATTATACTAGAAATTCTCTGTAAATTTTGCGCATGTGCATACAGTGTATACCAGGCTCTTTCTCCTCCTCAAAGGGCCTGGGCACGAGGCTAGTACTAAGTATACGATCCTTTCTCCTAAGCAAGCCCCAGGCTATGCTAAACTCATTCATTGTCTCATGATTGCTCTCTACTGCCAGTAATTTCAATTAACACATTGTTAAAGTCATATGTAGGTCACAGTGCGTTTGCATTTAAGGTACATCATCTTAATTATATTCGACCGAAGTCAAACTGCCTTGGCATGTAAGCATGTACTCACACACACACACATTAAGGCTTACGGAAAATACATGCATTGTATTTACAAAGCATAACTGCCAGTTAGCAAGTGACTCTAACACTGCTAAAATCACATGGCCCAAGTATAAAGCCTCTCATTGACAGTAGAGCCCTAATCGGCTAGGTCTGATGGTCAGCGGACAAGGCTCATTTCACCCATCTTTTCTACACATACACACATACAAACAATGGTGCACATATGTGTACATACAAACAAAGCTTAGCGTGAGCTAGAGGAGGCACATAATTATCATGTACCCATCCAAAACAACCCTGTTATCACTTCTATTTTACATAGTAAACTTTGATAGCCATCTTCTAGGAAAATCCCCTTGGATCCCCAACCAAACAATACGATCGTGACCAGATATCAGAATTATGAGCAAGATGATCCCTTGATGATTCTACTGCTTTTGAAAACATACATAATGTTGCAGAGCAGTATCAGGAATTCATAATGCAGGAGAGGAAGAGAGTATTGAACATGCTATATACTCTATGCAATAACTCTTCGGAGAGTAATGTGACTTCCCGTCTTGTGCTCATGACCAATTAAGCCAAGGCGCTAAACATTCGATTTTTCTCTGGACTATAAAAAGTAGAGCTGTTTTTGTGACTTTTATGACAGATTCTACTTGAATGCTCGTTCTGTATCGTGTTCTGGCATTTTCACTCAACGTGGCGCTGTCATTTGCTTGCACTCGAAGCCACGCCCACAATTAAATATTTGAATTGCACACTCTCATTCATCAATGTTTGAATTTCTGGCATGTGACTTTCCGAAAACATCTTACACGGAGCATATAGCACATTCAACACTCTCTTCTTTTCCTTATTATATACTCTTGGCGGTATGCACAGAAGTCTGATTTTGCACTTCATCTGAGCTTGCATGGGTACTCACAACTGCACATATACTGCGAATAATAGCCGTGGACTATTAATTTCAGCCTTGCTCAAGTGCGGTTACTAATCAAGGGCGGCTCTTATTAGAGGGGGGCTTTTATTTAATTTCGGGTCAATACCTCATGATGCCATCAATAAGAGTAGCACAAAAGGCTGGTTTATGAGGACTGTACTGCAAATAATTGAGATACATGTATGATTGAAAAGTAAACTGCCACACTACCGTAGAACGAAGTCAAGCTCATCTTTCACCATGTTTCTGCTCTGAATAATGATCGTGCACGGCACGGCTTGCAATCATGGCAATAATGATCGCACATGCTTGCGGCTATTATTCGAGGGCGGCTATTGTTTTCAAAGAGCTCCAGGTGTGGCTGCTATTCAGAGTGTGGGTTCTATTGAAACATACACCACACACAATATTACATACACCAACAAGTTAAAGCTAAGAGTAATAATTATTCATTGATTGTTAATTGACTGTCAGGATGAAAGCACAATATAAAATAAATTATGACAATTAAAGCTAATAGTCTGTATCAAACACCACAGGCTCATTGACTACATGTGTGAACAGTGTGTACCAGGGTTTTTTCCCCCTCCCCTTAAGACTAGAGCTTGGGTACGAGACTACAGTTACTCAAGCTAATCAGTTGTGCAGCCAGTATAGGTTTCTACAGAGGCTTCAATGTGGTCTGGCAATGACCACATACAGAGAATACAATGTATTTATTCTATTGAGGTATATACAGAGTTAGCAAGAGCATCAAATTAAATTTTGCTCACTGATAGATACAGTATTCAAGTCATGGGCACTGATTAACTTTTTTCACTCAAGAGAAAAAAGAATACGTTTATAGGTGAAGGCACACACATTCTATATGTAGTTGCATACTCTTGGTGCATTAAGAGGGTGCTTTGTTTCATAAGTTAAATGTGCGACTATAAGGAGTGTGATAGTGTTTTTGATAAAATCAATGGACAAGTGAAAACACAGACATCAATAAT
Source organism: Stappiaceae bacterium (assembly GCA_964291365.2). Taxonomy (GTDB): domain Bacteria; phylum Pseudomonadota; class Alphaproteobacteria; order Rhizobiales; family Stappiaceae; genus JBDWFY01. Next base: position 462,646 of record OZ220033.1, on the reverse strand, counting down.
TCATTGGCTAATTACGAAATTAAAAATTACAATAATAAATAGGGATGGCAATGACTGAAACACTGGTAGGAATAATTATAGACAAGGTGCATCCCTACAGTTTCACGTGCAGGGGTTTCCCCCTAGAGCAGAGTAGATAACGCCACTCTACTTGCATTCATTTTCCTTTGATGTGGTCAATGGAGTGCAGAAAAGAATCTTAAAAGGCTTTCATCTTTGCTAAAGTGAGCAAGAATACCACTCTACTCTAAATTCTTAGGGAAACCTTTCATGCTGTAACAAAATGGTTCCCACAGAGACCTAGCAACTACAGAAAGTCCAAAGCGACACTCGAAGCTTCTATAAAACCATGGTACCACAGAAATGTACTATATAAAAATGAAGAGGATTTATATACAAACTAAGGTGAGAAGTTGAGGCAGTGTTGAGCTACACAGTCTATGTTTTTGATACCACCTGGTTGAACCTCTATGATGGTTTCTTGATTCGTTCTTCTACTTTGGAAAGGAAATCGGCCAAAGTTCCTGTGGCTTAGAAGCGAGTAAAGTTTGAAAGCAAGTTTGGGCTAATACCAACCAAAAACAAGTTTATGATTGCGACCACCAATCAAAATTACAATGCTAGAATGAGGGATCCCTAGAGGATTCTGCTGTTTGGGAGACATCCATATGATGACGCTGATTGGTATGCACAAAATCGCAATCAAGTGATTTCGTATCTCCTCCGAACTTGGGAGCTCACAACTACACATACAATAAATACATCATCAGAATAGAGCATTGACTATATGATCGTTAGCTAACTGTCACGTGAAAGTAGATTGTATGTAATAGATATTGTGTGGCAGACAGTGCATTAGGGCGAGGGCGCAGCCCGAGGGGGAGGGGCTTTATAATCCATAATGCACATGCATACCATGCAACATCTGATATATATCCTGATTGGTCCATCTGAGTGGTTGCCAAGGAGACGAGGAATGTAAACAAAACGGTCAACAGTAACAACCGATTCAACTGCGACAGTGACTAAGAACTATCTATTGAACTCGCTGACTTCGACTGGGGAGGTTAGTAGATGAGCCTTAGCTACATCATACTACATAGCTAAGCTAGCTACATGTACGAGTGTTTAGAACACTAGTATCAGTGACCGAGACTCTTCAGTGTCAGTTCGGCTTCTCTTTCAAACGTTGGTTCCCTCTAAATGTCAGCCAGGGTATGTATTTCACTTTGCTAGATAGCTACCTAATTTAGCTAGCTAGTTGCATGTGGCTAGATTAAACATACTAATAGCATCCAGTTTGATGTCGATTAATTATAGCGTGAGTATGCTTCCTGTATCTGTGTAAACCATGTCTATAGTGTGGTCTGTGGTGACAGTTACCTGCTATATATTTTCATTGGGAAAACCTTGTTGCTATGTGCAAACTGCATTATTATACTGCTTTTGTTTCAGAGGGACTATAAGTGCCTGGGGGAGGGTAATGTTTTAGTTATAACACCCCTGTTGCCTAGGATACAAGGGTAAATCAGGATATGTTTGTTTGTATTGACCAGAATAATCATCAACATGTACTACTGCTCTGTAGGCATGGGTATCTAATATCGCTAGCTGAATTAACATTATGATTTAAAGTCTCTCTGTGTCTGCCCCTGTCTCTGTTACTCTCTCTACCATTCCTCACTATTTTATTTCCTTTCCCTCTCTCTTAGGTTAACATAAAATCTTTAATGATAAAAAAAGGCGAAATATGAATACATGCATACACCCTTCTATCATACATGTACTTGTTTACAATGCAATGCTATTACAAGTCAATGATACAAGATGCCAACACAATCATTGCTGTCAGACATGTACAATGGTCACCATAGCAACCTATGAACACCAGTTTAGAACTGAGTAATGCTGACTCACCTTTGAGGTACTTCTTTTGTACTATCTCCAACTCTTCAAGATATCCACAGTAATACAGTGCCCATGCTACTCTTTTCCAGCATGGAAATGGAACAACATTCAAGTAGAGATCCCAACATGCCCGAGACTTATGGTGTTGATGTTGTATCATGTTCAGCTTGGAGAGAGGAATCGAAAGGCCACGACCCACAACATCCCAGTCAACATTCTCCAGTAAAGTAGTGAGGTTAGAGAGAGTCAGAGTGGGCTCTGAAAATAGAATTTTTACTCTCATCTAAAACTGATATAACCAAACAGGATTATACAATAGCTAGATATAGCTGCCTACACAGTAACAATTTGCATTGTTATGGTAACATGTATACATCTACATGATACATGCATTACCATAGTTGAATGTACATTGTATATCATAGATACTGTCAAGAGATGCTTACACTGTACATGTTTGTGTTAGCACTAGTATTATGTATACATAGTGTTGAAATACGTGTAAGACTATGGATGTCTGCATACTCCGCACTTTGTGCACACATTTACATGTATATGTATACACACGTGCAAATGCCTCGTACACACGGAGGCTAAACTTCTCTGGTCCATAGTAGACCATAGATCTAATAATATCTTGCTATTTTCGGTGGTTAACTGTAAACTAACAGTCACAAAGCGTATATAGCAGTTGTTGACGACTTTACCAATTTATCAGCGTAAGCAAGGCCCTATATAAAGTATGCTGTGATTGAAGGAATCTCTATGAGGACAAACAGACACGCTCAGAATATTTTGAATCACATCTATTATATGTGCACAGCAAACAGCTGGCTCTATTCACGTATCATCCATGTTTGACTCTGCCCAGCTTCAGTCATGTGGCTGCATTGTTCTAGACTGCACAAGCTGCCAGTGCTCAGTAGGTAAGCATGTGCAGTACTTCCTAATCAACATCTGTGAAGTGTGATGGAGGTACAAAAAATTATGTTGAAGTCTCAGCCAGCTTGTGTTAATTGTTACCTCGCGCTCAGCAATCACTTAGTATGGCCACTATAATATCTAACCCTCTTCATGTGCAGCGCAAGGATACAATACTTTGTCTGTCTGTCTGTTTGTCTGTTACCACACTAGCTGCTACATACCTTGTGTATACGTCAAACATACGGTGTCATAGGGCAAGAGTTTACTGTTTGGCTTTCACTGAAAATGCTTATTTCAACAGTTCCGGTGTCATTTGCTGACCACCACCGCTTTAATTCCTCGCTCCCTGATGCCCTCAATGGACAAAGAACTGGTATGCAGTAATGGTTTCATTTCAATGTGAGGATTGTGTACATTCAGCAATATAGCTTCTAGAACACGACCGGCTCACTACTGATAGCAGTACACTTAGTCTAGTACTAGGATAAGCTGTTTACTGATCTTGCACGCGTGGTGCATGTCATGTAATTGCATGCAATGAGCATTCTTGTGGTTAGACTTGTATGGTTCCAAATACATGCCCTTTGCTAACAATTTGTTGCTGAGATAATCTTAGTCTCATGCCCAGTCTCCAGCAATGCTGCCAAACCTAAGGATTTTGTCCTAATATTAGAAGTTGACCGTCAAAATTACCTAATTAGCACATGCAAATGAAGGATATTAGGATTTTCAGCTAACTATTCCCATAAGTATATATTTGCTAGGAGTTTCTTCATAAATCTGAGAATTTATTATCAAAAAGATTTGGCAGCATTGAGTCCTGGGCATGAGACTAAGGTAGCTCAATGCACCAAGGATTTTGCACTATAGTGCTTCATATAACCTTGTAATCATAATTATTACAATACCAATATTACCTGATATTACGAATTTTTCAAGATAAAAAATATTTAGTTTTGGTTTTTGAGGCTGACAACCTTTGCTGCATACCATATACACGAGTTTTTAAGTGCATATGCCTATTGCAAATCAGCAAGAAACTGTGCTTAAATTTTAGATGCGCTAAAATATCAGTATGAAATTGACCGCACACATGTATATGGATGGGTAAGGGATCATCGATAAACTACATTTGTGTGCACATGGAGCCTAGTCATGATCGAGAAGGCTCGTTGCAAACGGCAACCAGGAAGAAGACGAGAGCTTCTGCTTGATACAGATAAGCTGTGCATTACATTACATGTAGACCTAGGCTGTGTAGATAGCTACTGCGCCTATTGCCGAGTAGTAAGATCAGGAAGAATGTATGAACCTAGATAAAAGTAGGCACTTAATTCCTAGGTGAGCTTAAAGACCTGTGCTTACAGTATGTGTGTATGGTTCATGGCTTGCACTGACAATGATATTATTAAACAACGAAAATTTCCTGATCTACGGTATACACAGACCATCCATCACTGCACACTATGTTGCACATACTTACCAGGTGTTCGTTTGATGAATGTTTTAGCTGTGGCCATTGCTTCATTATGGCCATTGTGACAGAGACTGATAGCTAAATCAGTCCAACTGGCATACTCTGTGAATTTGATGAAGTAATTGATGAGTGCTTTCCTCTGTTGGGCAACAGTGGAGCTCTGCTGTTGTATCTCCTCCAGCTTCCCCTCCGGTACTGACAGAGTATTTCTCAATTCCTCCACATCCACCACAGTAGCCAGTACAGTGGATACATTCCCAACAGTAAAAGTGGGGTCTACATGGTGAAACATTATAATTCATAACTTTTGTAGCTGTAGACAGTAGAACACAAAATTTTGATAAGGTTTTATTAATAGCACAAACATACAATAGTACGTCTGCCATAATGAGACCTGGTACTCTAATCCCTCATACATGTATGTACAGTTTCATTATTACAATAAGGTCTGTAGCCAGTACTGGTACTCTTAAGACAGGCTTTATTTGCAAGAATCCTCAGAGCACCTAAGGACTGTCTCAAATGGAAAAAGTTACAATTTTCACTCACTTTCAGTAGCTTAATTTTAATACCAGATAACAAGATAATGAGAGGCTCATCAATTAAGATACCATATGAAAGGCCAATCCAGTGCCTTCTAGATATCCACGGCACAATCTTCCACATGTAACTCAGAGAACAAGAAAAATCTATAGATAGGAAGCTAAGTGAGTGTTGGGTAGGTGGACTCAGGTGGATTAAGGCGTGGGACTCAGCCACTATATTTTATGTACCAGAACACTTCTGTGAATATCAGGAAAACTGTTAGAGATATGAACTTCTGACTTGATATCATGTCTGTACATCACTTGAAGTATTCAAATTTTCAACTCTGACCTTAGGTATGTTAGATTGGATTCATTAAAATAGATCCTATGCTGAAACAGATACATTTCACTCCACCCGGCCTGGACTTACTTTCATGTACATGTAGTTAGCAGTGTAAATGAATGCCAATTCTGGCACCTTCCTTGTGATAAGAATGCATCTGGGTAAGGCGACTACCATATACTAGAACAGAAATGCCTTTGTATAGCTACCTGTACTACACTCTTATGATAGATTGGATTCACTGAAAATAAATGATATAGAGTAAGTGATCGATCCTCGGATGACAGCAATACTCGGATGACATTAATGAGGGGGTGTGGCCTGAACTAAGACTCAACCAGGTAGGGCCTCGGCCTAGTATCAACATATATCAGAGTTGGATGCGTAAATAATAATGCCACCCTATATCTTATTTTCAAGTACAGCATGTAACAGAGCTTCTATGAAAAAGTGTGTAGGGATGCATCTTGTCTATTATTATCCCTACCACTCTTGTTTGTGCACTTTTTGATCCTACCATCCTTACTTACTTCTGCAGCTTTTCAGTGGCTTTTCATACTTGTTTGTGTTACTTTTTTTTCAAATCTCCTAAGCCATACATGTGGCATGGGAGGTGAACATGGTGAGCACTGGACCAGATACACTTACACTATGTAGCTACAGAGCTGCTGAGGAGAAGTGTGGTCACTAAGCTTTTGGTAAATGTACTACATGTAACATTGAACACAGATGACTGTAGGCCATGACTACCAGCATTGTAGGTGATAGTAGAGCATTGACCTCTGTATCCCTCGATCAACTAAACATTTTGAGAAATATAAGTGCTAGCTCGATCGTCAAGCGAGATTGCTGGGTGCGGGCATGGTGTGAAGACCAAGATAATAATTGCATGTGGCGCATGCTTGCCTCTGAGCACGTGCACATAGCAACAAACCGGCTTCCAGCAATGAACCTATAGTAACCAAATCTGCCAAAAATTGCTTGTTACAAAAGGAGAAACTATGGTAAAACTGATATAGCACTGCACTGCGAAATAAAAAATGGAGTTGATTTATATTCAAAGTAGACTGAAAATAACACTATGCACAGGTTCATACATATCTAGCTGTTGTGTATGCTTTATGTACGTGGATGAGTTTCTTATTCTTAGGTCATGAGACTCTAACTGAACTATACATTCATCCGTCCACACCATGTCATCAAAATTCAAATCTTGGTTTCGAAGCCCATTGCAACTGTTTAACCTTGTTGACTTCTCTTATAAGCTGGCAGTAAGCTGATCCGCGAAGAGTCCACCCTAGTGATGTACGACATCGAAGAACCGTTCTCAGGGAGATGTTAAAGCCCTTACTCACAAGTAGCTGGTGTAACTGATACGTGGTTGTCTCGTTATTGAGCTGCATCTGCTCTTCAATGAATTTCTTCATTTCAGCTGTTATCTTTGAAGGGCACACTGACCCAGGCTTCCTGGCAATAGAACTGCTCTCTTTGTAGTGCTTCAAGAACTTCACTATTCCAACACAACTTGCTTTCAGTCCCACCTCTTGTAGAACTTTGGCGATGGTTGGCGTGTTATATTTGTTGTTATAGTAGTGACATAGGATTTGCTGCTTAATGCAGTTGGTGTAAACCATACTTTGCCCCTTCTTTGTTGTTGGTCTCTTCGATCAATTTCTTTCGCATATCTTCTGTTTGTCATCGAATTTAGTACCTCTGATCTACATGTACATACTTGTGTAATGCGCTCATGCTACCAGCCAGCAATACCGTACCGTATAGTGCAAGCATAACATGCAATGGTACGGTACGGCATGGCGGGCGCGTGCTTGCGTACGCATGAAGTATGCTTTGAGTACGCTATTTGTATGCGGCATAGTACATAGGCTAGGAACATTATGTAAACTTATTTCTGACTGCTACTGTACATATCCTGGCCATCCCTACTTACATGTACATCTACAGACTCTATAGCCCCGTTTACACGTACAAGCTGGCTTAGACTAAATTGCCTTGGAAAGTGCTTTAATCGCGTTTACATATAGGGCGTTAATCCAGCTTACGTAAGCGCATTAAGCCAGCTTAAAGTGTTTACATGTAAACAGTTTATATAGCAGCATATCCTAAACCAGTTTCAAACTGGTTTCAAACCACCTCCCAGACGTGGTTTACAAACCGGTTTAGATAGCAATTTGTAAAGCGGTTTAGCTCGTTTACACGAAGCGAGCTTAAATTAAGCTGGCTTCCAAAGCGGTTTAAAGGCCTAGTGTAAATGGGGCTTATGATGATTGTCAAGCTAAAATTTAGTGTAGCTATTTCATAAAAAGTAGAGCTTAAGGCTGCCTTTGTTGGCTTTTATACTGTAAAAAAAACATTAATGCACATGTGTGTGCGTGAAAAAATTATGCAAATCCATCTAAACGGGCCTCTAGAAAAATTTAATTAATTTTTATTTAGGCTAGACCAAATTAATTTGTTATTTGTTATCTCTGATCAACTGAAACTACACACTAGGTAGGTAAAAAATGCACCTGGGCATACAGAGCAACTTCAGTTGGAACTATTTGCATGTACATGCAGAGATGGCTTTGTCTTTGTAGAATTTTGATTGACACCTCTGATCAGGACATATCAATGAAAATTAGTGACTGTGATAACCAATTACCATATGCACACATGTACACTATGGTACAATTGTAAGACCCTCGCCGTAAGTATAAAAGGTACCAGGTTCGAGTCTGGGTGGACAATTTTTATCTGTTACTGCTTTGATCATAAGAAAGAGTTTTTAACTAGTGGGTGGAGCCTAGGTATGGCTATTCATGAAATTGGCTGCAATTAGCTGATACAAGCTAATCAGATGACCCATGCCTTAATTTATTGAGGAGAAAAGCTAGCAGGTAAGACTAACCACTAGATTGGGGCTTATATTCGAGGTATACTGTAATAGGCCATGTCCCCAGTCTGGGATATGTTTGCTGCTAAAAGGGAGGGGGGGGGGATTTTCAGGGGGGGTAATCAGCATCCATTACAAACTTAATATCACTACTAGTTAAAACATAATAGCATAAACTTGAGGATGACACAAAACAGTAGATGTTGAAACATACCAGTCAGTTTCTCCGCATAATGTTGTATCTTGTGATGTACACCATACCAGTCAAGTAATCTTATTATACGCCTCCACGATGCATACGGGTAGTTGTGTAGATAGAAGTTGACAGCAGCAGTTCTGCATTGATCCTCACTAGCAAACTCCTTCTCAATCTTTATTCGTTGAGAGTAACGGATGGCCAGCACATTACACAGTCTGTCCCACTGCAGTCCTTTGAGCACCCTCAAAACATTCTCAGTAGTTAAAGCTGTGGCAGAGAGAAACACAAGGAGATACGACACTAATATGCACATGTAGTGCATAGATATGTACATGTACATGTATATACATTATATGCATACTGTAAATAATTTATAGTATAGGCAGGGTTCTATCTACTGGGGGAGGCAGAGGGGAAGCTTCCCCCCCCCCCAAATGGTTTGTCAGTGATAGTATACATATAATATTATAAGATTTGCTTTCATAAGCTCAAGCCTGCGCTTATCACACAAGAGTTGAAATTTAGTTTTTTAAGCTCAGTTAGGTCATAAAATGCTTCAGTTTTCGTGCTTCGTGCAGGAGGGAACACACCCCCTCCTATACCCACTCCCTACAGCTACATTGACTTCCCCCTCCCCCCCCCCCCCCCCCCCCCCCCCCAATTTCGAATCCCAGACAGAACCCTGATAGGCATACTGAATTAGACTCACCATGTCGTTTGTGTCGTTTGTGTTGTGATGGTTTGTTAGATTTCTTGTTGGTTGTGTTGGTGTTGGTGGATTGATGGCTGGGTCTTGGCTCACAGCTGACATCACCAGCAACAGCTAGGATCATAGGATCAGCTCTGGCTTCACTTAATGGACCCTGATCAACCTCCTTGGTTTCCCCAACACCACTAACTGAAGCACTGAGAGGAGACTTAGAGGTAGTTAGTGCTGGCTCCTCCCTCCCCTCCAATACACCACTAGCTGCTGTACGTATAGAAAATTTTACTTTGGGCATGCAATAAACAATTCCTGGGCATGAATATTACTAGTGGACATTTGCATGTACATGTAGTAGCCTGAGAGGAAAAATGTTGCATAATAATGAGAGCATGCAGGTATGTGAGCACTAATCACAGGGGTTATTGAGATCAATGGGACAAATATCTATAGTGCCAAATTTCTCTTTGTGTCTATGTAGGGGGCAACCTAACATAGCTCCCTTCTCCACACTCATTGCCATAAGAGGTTTATTTTAAGGACCCCCCCATCCCCACACCTTTAATGCAGACTTATAGGAAAACAATCACTTGTACTCTCTTACATGGAGTCATTAGTATAGACTGACCTGTCAACGGCTGTTCTTTTCCTTCATCATGAACTCTCTCTTTCACTGGTTTCTCTTCTAGTGGTTTTAGTGCTGATTCCTCTTTCTGCTCAACTGGAACAGACTCTGCAACGGCTACATGAGTATGCAAGATGTGGGAACAAATAGTGATTTCTAAACTTCACATTAATTTTGGGAGGTGGTCATGGAAGGCTAACTGGTACATGCACAATATGTGTATGGTAAACTAGTGTCATTAGCAGGAACATACAAATGTGAAAAGGAATGGCATACAAAGTGCATGCGAAAGACGTGATTTTGTGTGGACAACAATGAGGTAAAACTGACTACGTTATTCCTTGCGCACTTCTGTGGGTTAAAAACACCTTATATATATGTATGTGGAGGCTGACAGATAGTTTTGTGGGATCCTACAGTATATGTAAATGCAAACTTGTGCACATATACCGTAGTGTACCGGGCAAGCGCCCATGCACCACAAATCAAGGGATCAATGAAGCAACTTCCATACAAATGTATGTAGTTTATATCCCGGGTAAGTGCCCATGTGGGCCAAAATCACGAGTAAGCCATGACTCCCGGGACACTACGGTATGCAGGCGCTTATCCAGGGGGGGGGGGGTCTTGGGGGTCAGATGACCCCCCCTTTTCAGCTGATCAGCTGACCAGATCAGCTGATCAGACAGCGTACCGTCATAAATCTCATGTGCACGGTTCATGATAAATCTATATGGCCATATTGCTGCATGTTCAACTCACAGCTGGTAGTACTGTTCGGCTATGAAGCGCCAGAAGAAGAATGCTCCTCAATCTCAGCCGAAGCAATCACAGTGTGTTAACCTACAGTTCTATGGCCCATCAAACAGGTTTGTACACGAACAGTGATCATAGTTTAGCTATACCATGTACATTGAATATAATATTGTACTATTATTAGGATCACATGCATGGGACACTCCACCCCCGCCTCAGCAGCTGATCCCAGCACAGAGGAGACTTCGACCTCTACATGTGGCAGCAGTGATACTCGGGAGGCCCAACCTGAACTTGATACTTGTGAGCCTGAGAACACTTTCAGTACTACTACTAATAGCAAAACTAACAGTGATAACAGTAGTAGTAATGGTAGTTCATCCGAAGTAATGATGAATCAGGCGATGAACAATCTGATGCCACCACCACTGAGCCACATGTGGATCTGCATATCAATAATGGTGGCGCTAGTGGTAGTCAAGGTACCTTAAATCCTACAGTTAGCTCTGGAGACTTGCACTTAGTTCAAGCTCTCAAGCAAGAACGCTGTCTTACTGATAGGGAAAAGCACTTTCTATTGGAACATAGCTTTGTTCCCAGCCTTGGATACAGCTTCCCAAGCCGTACTATCAGTGGCTCTATATGGCATTTCCAGCATAGGTGGCTAACCATGGTCTTGTTTATTCAGAATCTGCTAATGGTGGCTTTTGCAAATTCTGTGTTTTATTTGCAAAATGCACTCTCACAATGAAAGAACTTGGAATTTTTGTTACCAAGCCATTTACTAACTTTAAGAAGGTTATTGAAAAGCTTGATGAGCATTTTCATCGAAAGAAATTTCATAAAATAGCAGTTGAGGCAGCAATGACATTCATGCAAATACAAAACAGGAGGATGCTTTCAATTGATCAGCAACTAAGCATGCAGAGAAGGACAACTGTAGCACAAAATAGGCTTAGATTGCATTCAATTGTAGAAACAATAATCTTCTGTGGTCGACAGGGTATTCCCTTGAGAGGTCATCGTGATGACCACACTTGTGTGGATACTGATCCCCTGGCCAATCATGGTAATTTTTTAGCCTTATTGCAATTTCGCATTCAGGCTGGTGACACGGTTTTAAGTGAACACCTACAAACAGCTGCAAGTAATGCTCTCTATACTAGCAAAACAATCCAAAATGAGATTGTAGCAACATGTGGAAATTTAATTAGACAGAATATCCTTGATAGTATCAAGGAAGCTCTCTTTTTCTCAATAATTGTTGATGAGGCTACTGATGTAGCTAACAAAGAGCAACTCTCCATATCAATCAGATTTGTTTGTAATAATAAGCCTTGTGAGAAGTTTCTTGGTTTCCTTGAGTGTATAAATGGTGTAAGTGGTGAAGCCCTTGCCAGTACTATTCTCACTCAGCTGAACTCCTGGCAATTACCAGCTTCATTGCTCCATGGACAAGGCTATGATGGAGCTGGTGCTATGTCTGGATGCACAAAAGAGGTAGCAGCTAGAACTAGTACACAGTATCCCAAAGCATTATATACACATTGTGCAGCCCATAGGCTCAATCTCTGCGTTGTAAAATGCTGTGCCATTCACGAAGTGAGTAACATGATGGAGACAGCTGATTCCATCATATGATTCTTCAATAACTCACCAAAGTGACAACTTGAACTGGAGAAATGGATTGCTGATGTCTGTCCAAATGAGGAAAAGCGATGTAAGTTTAAGGAAATGTGCAGAACCAGATGGGTGGAGCGTCACGAGGCATTTGATGTGTTTGTAGACTTATACTTGCCCTTAGTTAGTTGCTTAGAAGAGATCTCACGTGGTTCACTATCTGAATGGAATAGAAATACTAGACACGAAGCTCAGTCATTTCTGCTTGTTCTGCCACAGTTTTCATTCATTATTTCACTTTTGCTGACACAGAAGATTCTGGCTTACACAAAGGGGATCAGTGTCAAATTACAGGGCAGGTATGTGGATGTAGTCAAAGCCCACCAGGATATTGAGTCCATTAAATCTGCACTGAAGAGAATCAGATCTACAGTTGATGAATTTCATGATACTATGTATGATGAAGTACTTTGCCTGAGTCAGTTGGTTGGGGTTCAAGAATCTTCACCACGACTAGCCAGCAGACAACAGCACTGTTCAAATATTCCATCGGGTACTGTAAAAGAATATTACAAGCTAAACCTAACGATACCACTCTTGGACCACATCATTCTTGAACTTGATTCTCGCTTTGATTCAGAGTCATCTGCCATAGTAGTTGAATTCATGAAACTGTTACCATCTTCACTACATGATAATACTAGTTCTATACAAGCTAGTGATTTCCCTAGGCTACTTGCACTTTACGAAGATGATCTTCCTGCTCCCAGATGCTTAGATGTGGAATTAGAGTTGTGGCAAAGTAAGTGGGCATGTAATGCTGAAGAAGCAAAGAGTCTGAATACTCCCGAAAAAGCACTAGTTCATGTGGACAAGGACTATTATCCTAATATCCGCTCCCTCATGATGATCACGGTCACCATTCCTGTCACCTCGTGTGAATGTGAACGGTCAATAAGCCTGCTGAGAGTAGTGAAATCAAGGCTACGAAGTACAATGGGAGCTGAACGATTAAATGCTCTAACACTGATGCAGTGTCATCGTGATATTAACTTAGACCCAGAGAAGATTGTTGATGAGTTTGCTCAATCCCACCCAAGAAGGTTTCAGCTTTAAGCTTATGTTTCACTTGTGTATTTCATGTGTTTGTTGTTATTCTTAGTTGTGTAACTGAATTTCAGTATAACATTTACCATTGGAGTGAAACATAAACGGTAAAGGGTTACTTGTGCATGCAAACCTATACCCTATAGCCCTGTGCTATTCTGCTACATGCACTGCGCATGCGGCATACGGCGCGTGCAGTGTAATTAGTGGGCATGTCCAAAATTTTTGCGCGCGCGCATCCCTTTCTATCTTTTAGATCCCCCCTTCCAAAAAATCCTGTATCCGCCCCTGCTATGTACACATACATTGTAAAAGGACTGTAAGACAATGGGTATTTCGTGTACTGACACCCGCGACCAGCCGTTTTGATTCTGTTCGCCTCCGTATGTTATAAAAAGTGGGTGTTCACTTCCGTAAACTATATTTCAATCAAGAAATCAATAACAATTTCTGTCATTGGTCAAGCCATCAAGCTTGAAAATCAAGTAGCTAAGTTATTAAGCAAGTCTCCTAGGAGGAATCAAGCAATCAAAGCTCCAAAATAGGCCCGATCAAATTTTGATCCCGGTGTCAGACTGGAGAGTCATTCCGAGGGGGGAGTCATCTCTGCCTATGACACCGGTTGCAAGTGTCAGTACAGGGCACATATTAATAGTGATCATGATCACCCCCTTGACAAGACTATCAAAGGGAGACAATACTAGGCTACAGCCATTACGTTCACGGTTAATACTGATGTTGCAGTTAGTCCTTGGTGCCAACCACAAGCATGTAAACAGTAAGTAAGCATGTAGCATACAACTCACTCTCTCTTCTCCGCCATTTTCTTGCTCGTCGTCGTCTCGTCGCTTCTGATGGAGTTTTTCCTGACCCCTTGCTAGGCTTCTCTTCCTCCATCCTCAACTGACATAGTCTACGCCAAAAATGAACCACTTCCAAGTGTCTACAGACTGGAGCAAAGGGTTTGATAAAAAAAAAAAAGTCGTGTCTGTTTAGTCATGAAGTTTGTTAGCCTCGTACGAGGCTAGAAGTTTGTGTGGATGGCTGGAGGGCGTGGCTTGTTGGCCTGGGTGTGTTACGCACCTATCAAAGTTAGGCCCCACCTCCCCTTATCCGGGCACAGGCGGGGGCATGGGTGGGGATTTGACCACCTTGCCGTCAATGACCCCCGCATGTGGCGCAAAATCCTCGTTCAAATGTCGTCAAATCCCTGTCTAGTAGACATCTTCATAATAATATGAACAAGCAATGCAGACAAAAGAGCTTTCCATTGTAGCTACTGAACGCAGATAGCTAAATCTAGCCTCATGCACAAGGATGGGCCGCTTGCCTCTCTACCACGAACCACAGTATGCATGCGTACTATAGCAAAGCCTAGCCAGCCCGGTAAGCCACACCCCTCGATTGTGACAATTATTACTGAATTCAATGGCCCCACCCCCAGTGCGCTGTTTTGGTTCAATTGCAGTCAAATGCCCCCCGCATGTGCCCGGACGGGGGTAGTACTAGTGGGGCATTACTTTGATGGGTGCATTATAGTAGGGATTAATATTTGGATTATTAAAGACTCGAAGAGAGTACTCATCTTGCAAACCAACCCTCTACCTGATAGGAACCAGAAAGCCACTGATTGCACTATGGTTGAGGATGTAACACAATAAACTTGCATTTTGAGCTGGCTGCATGACCAAATTGAAGGCATAGCTATAGCCGAGAGTTCCACAGTGTACACACCTACCGCCCGGGCAAGGATATCAACAGTAACTACATCCAATCCAAGCTAGGTCAGTGGTCGAGTCCAGTCATCACCCTTATGGTTACTGAGTTGCTGCTGAGTGATACTAGTAGTGGCTAGACTACTTGCAATTTTTTGGTTGTGCAGCCTGGTGCATCATGTGGGTGATAGCTAGTGGTTAAACTTTAGATGAACAGGCTGACTAGGAATGGGGAAATGAGAACAAGAAATTGGAAATGAGAGAAACGGAAATGGACGTTGCTAAGCATACAACAAATTATGTGCTAGTTTATGATAGTCCATAATAGGGGGTGTATGAACGCTTCATGCTTCACATAGTAGCTATAGTGTTGTAGTATGATGACACTGTACTGATAGCCAGCAGTGGCAGATCTGACGGTTCGTGCAAGCTGCCAAAAAGAATGGTTGTAACAACAGCAGCTAACATTTCCAGTGTTTGCTAATTAGCTGTATCAAACTTACTAACAGCCAGCCTGATCATACTGTGACCTTAGGGTTTAAGGTGACAAGCTTTCTCTCAACAAGACCTATTCTGAATCAGTCGGTGGTGAATGAAACAGTTGAAGCATGCAAGAGCTCACATGCTGAAAACCCAGCATTTAATTTGCCACTTCTCAGTTGCTAATAATGATACTTTTTGGTGTTGTACTAGTATGGCTTCGCTAAGTTTAGTTAAGGTATATTTGTAACTGCAATATCTCGGACAAATTAAAGGTAACAAGGAAAATATCCACACAATTATTAATCCATAAAAATTATACTAGTCACTGATTGATTGGAGGTCATTATAATTTTACTGACAAGAGAAAAGTGTCATCAATTTCAGCAGATTCTTAATGTTCAGTGCAGCTTGCTCCTTTGGAGTGTTACAATTAGGATTTCCCAAACCTTACGTGAAACAGTACATGCATCAAGTGAAAAAGCTATTCTCTTTCAATCCACAAATTTTATCCTTGTGGTGCAGCTGACTTCACATTTGCTATAGAGCAGACACTCGTAAAGTAAATTGGGAGATTTACACTGTCTCCTATACTCACAGCTAGTGAATATGTATTGCCCTTGCCATGAAGTTCCTCTGGTGTAGATGGGCAAAAAGTGACTATCATGTAGAGCATGGTGTTAAAATCAATGTCATAGCTATGTATATGGCATCAAGCCAAAGTGCATTAAGAATAGAGTAGGTATATTCAATGCCAATGGCGAAATCCTTCAAACAGATATCATTTTAATTCAATGATCCATGGGCCTTTAGTTATCTAATCAACTGAGGATAGTGACTGGAGGTATATCTGATTGCATACACTGCCTTAGAAAGTACTCAACACATGAATTTGCCAAATAATAGTGCTTCCAGTGACTCAAATTCAAAAATTAACCATTGGAACTGGAAACATCCCTAGTGGCTAGAAAGTAGGTACATAATATAGCTACCACAGTGTTATTGTAGACTGCTATGATCTTGACACCGGATAAGTACAGAAATCAGGTGCACCAGAAGAGACATTACCAAGCTCTGTTCCTTATTAAGATGTCTAGACATGAACAATTGCAACTCATTGCAATTGATACTACAGCAACAATCAGTAGCCATCTAAAATGCACTTAGATAAGAAAAGTAAAGACATGGCCACACTCACTGTAGTTGGTGATGCCTGAATGGTTGCACTATGAACCAGTGGAAGGGGGCAAAATTAGCAGTCTTGATGGAGATCAATATGCACAGCAAGAATGGTATATATAGTGACCATGTATGCACACATAAAGAGGAGTGTAGTTTGTTCTCATTTTTTTTGCATCAGCTTTGATGAAATCATAGATGATACACATGATGAGATTCTTTGGAACTCAGAGATGAGTAATCTCTTAACTAAGATATACTAACAGTCACACAAACTAAACACAGGGAACACATTACAACCATGTGATATAGTCGGAGCAACAATTCTAGCAGCAGTTTGAGATCATACTATAACTATAGGAAATAACTGATCACCATTTTTAAGTGGAAACAAAATATTATAGGAAGAAGTCAATAGTCATAATGGGCAATAACAATTTTAATGGTAGTAGTGAAAAATAGCAGGATTAGGTATGAATGATATAGCTGCAAGGAAAGGTGCATCATCAGCATGAAACTGACTGTGGTGGTTCTGCAGAGATTCATGGACCAAGTAATACAGCCAATACTGAGGGTATTGGTACTCAGCGGTGGAATACATTACAGTATCAAAGTCTATCGAGAAATGTGAGGTTCCTGATTTTCTGAGGATATAGTGGCACTCAGTTTAGTGTGTGCCAGTTGTAGTGTAGGTATTGCGTGAGGAAATGGATCTATTTAGGCATGAACCTGATGGTGGTAGTGTTGAGGTTCAAACTTCAAAGAGATGCAGGCATTTGAGCAGAGATCTAGATCCACAGAACAAGTAAAGGATAAAATTTCATAGCATACGAAGCCGTGCTAGGCTGAGGAGCATTAATTTAGCAAAAACATGATGATTTGGTGCAGTGGATTCCTTTAAACCAATAATAATATATCTCAGTCCATCAATGTGGCCTTCACTTTCCTGGATACCGTGGCATTCTGTTCATTGTGTGCCACTTGTAGTGAGACACTGTACATCTGAGAATAGCAGTCTATACACTCAAAGTCAGCAACAAATGAAGAAATATGAGTTACTGTACACCACAGGATAGGGATAATACATTGTGCTATCAAGTATAGCATTAAGTGTGGCCCTGCGAAACTGTAGTTTATAGCTTGTCTGATACATTTCTATAAATTTGCCAGGTACTTTTCAAATAGGAGTATCTAGACAAAGTGTGAAATCTCCAGCTAGGGCACTTTAGAATTTCAAACTGGACTACGATACTAGCTATGAGCGAGTCAGTGGAGTTTGAGTTTGTCCAGTCTTCCGAATCAGAACAGGCTTTATACCTTAAGATTTATATCATCTGCACAACAGCTAGTAACTGCCTAAAGAGTTCTGTATGCTTGCTAAAGGCTCCATGAGAAAGGAAATGAACTAATAGAGAGCAATAATACTAAGCAGTTGAAACTTAGCTGGAGAGAGGGTGATCATTAATTGAAGGTATAGAGTTCTTCTACCCTCTATACCTACAGGATTTCTACATCTCCATCACCAGGAACTTCATGTTCTGCCTAGTTCTCGATGGTACAATAGTGCCACATTATGTTTAATCTTGTGGCAAGGTATAGCCGTAATCCTCTCATGATATTATCATTGTACACGTTCAATGTGATAGCTATTGCACTTTATTATTGTGGCCACAATATTAATATATAATAATGCCATCATATTAGGCAAGGCTCTGCCTTGAATGCGATACTCAGTCTCTTTGGTTTGGGAGAAAAGAACCTTTATAGAGGAAATGTCACTGCTGAAGCCTTACTGAAACACAGTGCTGTTTTGTGTGCCGTTGATGACATCAACTCTTTAGTTAAATAGAGGATATTGCAGTTTATTGCAGCACAACATACCACCGTGGCTGGAGGTACTGTCTATGCCCTGTAGAACCATCGGGGTGTCTTCCAACCAATGTGTTGTTGAGAGTGATAGGCAAGAAAAACTAGTGCCAGATATGAACCCACTTATGCTTCACTGAACAATGAATCTTTAGTTTCATTAGATGAGAATAGCAGTACTTGGTATAGTGTGTACCAGTGAAGTAATCATACCATAGAAGTTGTATGTCAGAGAGCAACAGTTGCACGAGAAATACTCCTTGTTGTGAGAATTGGAACAAATTCACAAATTTTAGCTAATTGTCATCTGGAAACATCATTGTAAGGTCAGCATCAAATGAAGCAATAATGCACCAAAGGATAGAGAGATGCTGGGCTGGGGATAGAGTTCAAGTGCCAATAGTGTGGCCCTGCTAACATGCAGCTTTAACATACTATGGAGCCAACTCTGTCAGGTACTTTGGGTCTACATGGCTTAAATTCCAGTGTGACAACTCCAGCTAGGTTACTTTAGAACATCAAAATGTATGCAGATACGACAGTAGCACTATGAGTTATAGTGGAGTTCTTAATTTGCCGGGAAAGACGGTGTCTGTAGAAGCTACGGAGCAAGCTAGCTAATGAGGAAAACAAAAGATACTACAATGTGGACCAGCATCTGAAAGTGGACAATCACAGGAGGAGTAGGATCACCAAAGTAGACACAAACTTGCCCACTTTTCCCGCTTCAGAGCAGGCAAAACTCACTGCTTCAAATAGTAAATGCCTTGGCACAAAGAATTCTGGCTTGTTAAAGTATAGAAACTGAACAATAATGAGCGATTAAGCAGCTGAAAACTTACTTGGATCACCAGAAAATCGCGATTGAATGTTTGTTCATAAGACTCAATCACTATTGTGCCATGCTGCCAAGATGAGGATATTAGAAGAGAAGGCACTCAACGGCTGAATTCAGAAAAGACATTTTTCACTATGTATACAAGAACGTGGTTAAGCTTCCAATGAGAAAAGAGCAGCTCGAAAGTATTTGCACAGATTTACAGAATGGAAAGGCAAGAAAGCTGCTAGAGGTCTTTGCTACTTTGGGAAAATGTGTCAGCAACTGTAAAGAACGTACAGATGAGTTTTAAGTACTGGAGTATGGAGGATTAAATGAAGAAAGTTGGAGTTAATGCAGATAAGTACAAAGATGAGCAAAAAAAAGAGGAAGATATGACATCAGTAGGGCCAAGGAAAAGTTACGTACAGGTGCTTTAGTAAGTGGAGGAAAAAAGTGGAAGTGACATATAGCATTTAAATAGCCATATCAGCTTGTGTATTTGTACATTACACAAGATAAACTCTAGTCTCTATTACTATTCCATGCAGGCATGGTAGCTACAGCAGTACAATAGCACTTGAGGACAAGTTAGAACTTTCTTGGTCGTATAAAAAAAAAGACAAAGTAAAAGATCATGAACTAATGAAAATAGACTGTCAGCATAAGTTTACAAATGGTGTATGAAGATAGCATAATTATGATAGTACATTTGACTCGTTTTGCAATCAAGCCACAGTTAAAAAGAAGAGTCAGATTGTGTGAAAGGTCTACTATGAGAAGAGCACATTAACATTAGTTTGAGATATTTATGTACAGGTATACATGATTATCAGCATGAACTAAGAAGACACACTCACTAAATTGAAAGCAATGCGGCAGTTTGTCCTAAATTACATCTCTGAAGTGCCAATTTTAAACATTTGAGAGTACACTTGCATGACTGGGTGCTCCCTCTATCTCCTGGAGCCCACTGGAACCACTCTGACAGCATGGCTCTAAGATAACTCAGTGGTGCTCCTTGTTGTAGGTGAGCTCTTGATTGAATGTTATCAAGCTCACCTTGTCGGAATCCCAGGTATGTACCAATATCTCTCCATTGACAGGCATGATCCTTTAGCTGAAGTTCTAGTTGAGGTAGATGGGACTCAGTGAGACATTTGTTATCTGTCAAAGCACATTTGACTCGCTCTGAGCAGTTAAGCCACAGTAGTTGCTGTGAAGTAAGCTTGCCACATTTCATTTTGTTAAGAGTGCAAATCCACAACTGATCATCAGTGTCAGCTGTAGCACTATGTGGGTTTCCTATACAACAAGGACAAAGTAAAGCAGGACTAGGAACAGAATTGGAGTATCTCAAATTGAGAGTAGCCTTACGAAGACCCTTGAAAAGAGCTTGATACACTCTTCGGCATACATTTGGGCAAACTTCGATTGGTGCTTCTGGAGATATACGAATGTGGACCTCAAAATGAGAAAATGTGTCAATTAGTGTGACAACCCCGGGGCATCTTGGAACCTCATACTGGATGCAATTACGATACAAGCATACTGGAGTTCTGAATTTGTCCACTAAGATGGTCCATGGAGCTTGAAGATCGTTGTCTGTGGAGGCTAGAAAGCAAGTGAGAGCACAAAAGATACCTCGTCGAGGACCGCCATCTGGAAATTTGATGACCATTGGAGAAATGGGAGCATCAAAGGAGACACGGAAATTGTCTACCTTCTCATCCTCAAGCATGTTAAGAAGAGCAGGCACAAATAGTTCATTGCTGCTGAAGCTAGCAAAGATCAGAAGTCTTTTGAAAAGGTGAATTAAATCTCTGGGTTCAAAAAGCCCAGGTACGTAGTGCTTGTTGAAATCTGCCTGGGAAAGAAATTCAACTGTGACCAGAGCAAACTGGTAAAATTTCTTCCAATCACTAGAAAGTGCATGCTTCTTTGAAAGCTTGCAAATTTCAAACGATTTCATCACAAGCTCTGTCACCTTGTCAAGAATAACTTGAGGATCAGCAAAGACAACATTGGGAAGGATATCTCGATAATAGAAGAGAACAGAGATCTGGTCGAGGTACTCAATGGCTGCATCCAAAGAATCCTCCTTGAAGTGAAGCTTCTCCATAGCTAATCTAAGGCACTCATCTTTGCTAAGAACCCCTCGTTGAAGGCTTTGTGACATTTGCTCCAGGAGAATTTCTAAGGCAAACCATCCAAGAGGAATGTCATCTGGTTGGATAGAGGCATTATCAAGAAATGCCTCCCGAATCTTACCGATAACTACTTCCTCAGCATTCCCAGGCTCTAGAGCATTCAGTGGAAAGATTACCTTATTCTCAGCAAGGTCGTAATATACAATCTGATTTTCAAGATCATGTGACAAGAGTTTATGTATCTTTTCATTCTTTACATCTCTATTCTCAGTTGATTCCTTCTCTCTGTCTGCATGAGTGCCTACAACTATGATCTGTGGATACTCACCTGCACTGCCTGAGGATGACCTGTGTGAGTGCATTGTCCTAACACAGTGTTGAAGAAGCTGCTCAACCGTATGTGCAGATTCATACAGAGTACCTATTGGCTTTCCATCCACATAGAACTCTACTACTGGCCGACTATCTAGGTTATCACAAAGCCGAAAGACAAAGAGATAGTAAGAAAGGCGACGTAGAAAGATTGGCAAGATTTCATGAAATTGAGGCTGACCACCAGAATCAATGATCTGGATTATTCTAAATGCTGTGAGTGGAGTTACACTTGTAGAGAGCTGGTCCATCAGCTTAACAAGCTCTTCATCTGTGGATATTGACTGAAGAATCCTCTCAGCTTCATCTTCATAGTCACTAGCATCAGACTCATCTGAAGAATCCGATGGAGAAGCAGTGACTACATGAGATACTGAAGCTGATAGAGTGTCGCCACTTTTGCTATGTGCTGATGGAGTGACGTCACCTTGGTCAGATACTGGTGCTGTTTGACTTTCTATTACCTTGGGATTACCTATTCTGGCTTGGGACTGACCTGTGGAGGGTGGCTTGGTGTCACGTTGACGTGTTGCAATGAGGTAATCAACAAGCCTAGGATTATGTGCAAGCAGTGCCCTGGCTAGGAAGGCTTTGCGATCATTTAATGTGGTTAGCTTAGCCCATTCTTCACCATCAAGGTTGATTCGGTAGACTGTGGTTGGTCTCATAGCCAAGGGGGTGCTGGTTCTGGACGTTGCTGCTTCATCACCAACAATCATATCTTTTATTGTCGTCTTACCTGAACCAGCAGCACCATACATCAATAGCTTGCAGAGCCAGGACTGTACACTACCACACCACATGGCATCCTCGAATTGTCTACGACCCTCAGCAGTACCTAATCATGTGTGTGCATGATTGTGTGATATTTGCTTGAAATCTGTGGTTTGTACTGTATAATATACGAGTGCCATGAAGTGGTGCGATCGTGGCACTCATATATTCATGATAGTAAAGTTAGAGCAAAGGAAATAGACAAGATGAATGCAGTTAAAGTGCGTGTCTGCGTGCACATGTGCATGTGCAATTATTTTATATAATGTATACTTAACTAACTATACTCTTTGTTTGAAACAAGAACAATTTATTATGCTAGAGTTAGAGTATACAAGTGACCATTGCTCACAAAAACAAGAACAAAGAGGAAGAAGTCATGACTGCATTGATTTGTATTAAGACGGATAACATCATACAAGAACAGTGAAACAAGTGGAGAAACCTAAAGCACACAAAGATTGCCAAGCAGTCACAAATTGAAATGTAGAGTGATAGTAGTATAGCAAGTGAAGACACATTATTTAATTCTTTCAATATGTACCCTTGAACCAATCATCTTTGCAACCCTTGACTCCATGAGTGAAGAAGTCCCTACATTTACAACTTTCTAGAGTCACATGTAATTAGAGGACATAAAATGCACTGATAAACCATCAAATAGATCTAATAATGGAGCTTCAATAGTTGATGTTACTATAGTTATTGTTACATTATCATAAATTATTATCATGAAAAGAATTAATGGACTGACGAAATAATTACCCCCCTCTCCTGAGTAGGAATTGATGATACAGTAGAATCTCCCAAAATGGACACTCTGACTTACTCCCCTGGATGCTTCGGATTCACCTATATAGGATCCTTCGGACAGCTATATAAGCCATGGATGCTTATTATAAGGATCCTCCAGACTGGACAGTTAAGCTGACATGCATAGGCTCATAATAGCAATGATCTTCACTCATACAAATTGTCCTAGGATTACCTTAGGATTTTGCCTGCATGCATGTCATCATGATATGAAGACATCAAATCATTTTGCATGCCTATTCACTTATAGTACAACATTATGCTTGTACATCTCTGGGGTGATCACACTTTTTATCCCAGGACGGTCCTGGGATATTCAGAATCAATGTAGGCAACACTGGACATCACTTAGGACAAATAGCTGTATAAAATAACCTCCAACAGTGGACAGAAATTGAAGCCTCGGGTGAAAAATGAGAATCAAATTTCAACATTTCAGCTACTCAGTGATACCTAGAAAGTGCATTAGATGGAAGAGAAAAAGGAAGTTGCAAAAGAACAAAATAATGAAAAAGGATAACAAGGTAAGGGGAGAAGAAAAGGAAGGCTGAAGAGTGAGAGAGAAAGAAAAGGAAAAAGAGAGAAAAGCAGAAAGCACAAGCTAGCTATAGAGAGGACTGAAAGCTGAGCCGAAATTGGCAAACAAAGAAAGCAACATACAGTAGGTGTACAATTGAAGGTTGGCTACAAGAAGCAGAGATTATTAGTAGTGAGCACTGTGATTGTTCCACTGATAATGGGTATAAGAGTGAATACAACGTACAGACCAGGATATTGTGGAAAGTGGATGCATGCATATGATTAATTGCATTGACACTGAGAGTACTAAAGGTGAGATGTGTATGTATTGTTCTGTGCATAAGACACTTTTTATTAACCAACTGACAGTAGTTATTGCTTGTAGCATTACTGTATACTTTACTCTCATTTAACATCATTATTTGTCATCATTTTTGTCTATGATTTATACTAAATACTTCATCATTACAAGTGTTTGATAATCAACGCTGATAGTGACGAATCACTAAACCTCACTCATACCTTTTTTACCAGGATTGCACACGGTATAAAAGTAAACTTGTACATCGGGTGATACTGGCAAGATCCCATTACATGCCTTACTTGAGGGATGGTGCAAAAGCTGGACTGGACTGGACTCGTGGACTTGCAGACTATGGACCGATATATTTTGGACTCAGTTTGAAATTGATAAAGTGCTGAATGATGATCATTTCCAACCATTCTCCTCCAAGCCAGCATTGTGTCTGTAGCTTTGAGAAGAAAGCTAGGACTTAGAGATCGAATACACTAAATACCACTGTGGCCCCGTTTATACAGTATGTGAGCTGAATTAGGAGGCAAAAATACTAATATATGAACCAAATCATCTTAACATGGAATACTGCTGTATTATAGAGAGAGGAAGATAGCCATGGTAGGACTAAACTCAATGAAAATCAACTTATGGTTGAGCCAGTACTAACTATACGATCCTTTCTCCTAAGCAAGCTTCAGGTTATGCTAAGCTAATTCATTGTCTCTTGATTGCTCCCCACTGCCAGTAATTTCAATCTTCAAGTCATAGGTCACATTGTGTGTGCACTTAATGTATACCATCTTAATTGTGTTCAACCGATTCGGAAGTCAAACTGCTTTGGCATGTAAGCATGTACACACACACACACAGAGTAAGGCATAGGGTAAACACTACATGTAAATACAAAGCATAACCGTCAGTTATAGTGTTACATCCCACAGAATTAGCAAGCGACTCCAATACTGCATATAATTAAAATCACATGGCCCAATAGTTGTAGCCAGAGTATGTGGGCAGCAAAGCTACCCCTAGGCATAAGGAGGGTAAGTCACTAAAGTAAGATTAAATTCAGTTGAATCGAATAAAACTATGGGTAGTTAAATACAAAGAGAGGAATAAGGATCCTATGAGAGCATATTAGCATAATGACAACTTACGATAGCAGTCTAACAACAGAATCCAGTAATATATTGCATGTTAAAGGAACTATGTCATTATATGAGTGTATTTTTAGTAACGGAAGCCAGATGGGGATCCCCATTATCCAATCAAGTACGTGGGCAATGTGGTTTTGTGACGTCGTGATCATGCCACTTGCCCGTGCCTGGCCGGCCGAGTTAGCCTTGTGCTCGCGATCGGGTGTGTACTTTGGCATTAGCTAGCAAAATCGACTTCACGAGTGTACTGAAGGATGCAGAAGGGCCGGCTTACCTCTCTCTTCGATGTGTAACCTTTGTTTCTTGGGCTTATCCGCCATCGTAGGCACGTTGGGATCGATCGATCGATAGCTGACTGTGGGCGCGGCTTACGGCATGATCGATACCGCTAACGTTTGCGTGCACATGATGTCCATAGTCGTCACGTTTTGCGGTTGATTTCAAATGCTTTTAAAAATAGTAACACGCGGCCCTTAAATAAGGGACACAATGCCTTTAATAAAAGCACAGAATATCTGGTAGGAAGAATGTGCGTGCAACGCCTGCCACGTGTATGCTAAATAGACACATGACACAGAAATCGTGACCTTATCACATGCACATGACTACAAAATTCGAGAAAGGAGAAAAGACTTGAGTACTCCAACCGGACTCCTCGTAGGGAAGTGGTCCCGCCTCTCTGTAGCTGCCTACAGGTCAGACGATTAATGGGACCAAAATTGTGCCCGGTGAGGATCAGACTGGGTTCTCCCCCGATGACCAGAAACATTTAAAATCGAACCATTAAAATTTTTATTATACATCTACATGTATTAGATGCTAATATAATAATTTATTGTGATATCCTGTGTCAAAGATGACTATAAATAAACTATAAAAGCTTCTCCTGGCAGTGGACCCGTAATCAGTTAGGTCTGATGGTCAGCAGACAAGGCTCATTTCACCCCGCTTTTCTGATTCCCAAACACATACATACAATGGTGCACATACATGTACATACAACAAAGCTTTAGCTTTGGCCAGAGGAGGCACATAATGACCATGTACCCATCACTGTTATTACTTCTGGTTTACACATTAAACTTTGATAGCTATAATCTTGGGAAAATCCCCTTGGATCCCCAACCAACTGTGATCACAAATTATGAGCAAGATGACCCCTTGAGGATTCCACTGCTTTTGGAGACACATATATAATGTTGCAGGGGATGGTATGCACAGAAGTCTCATGCACATCTTCTGAGCTTGTATGGGTACTCACAACTGCACAAATACTGTATTTATTTGAATAGTAGCCGTGGCTGCTGTAACTATTAATTTCAGCCTTGCTCAAGTGCAGCTACTAATCGAGGAGGGCTTTTATTAATTTTGGGTCGATACCTCGTGAAGATATCGACAACAATAGCACAAAAGGCTGGTTTATGAGGACTGTACTTCAAATAATTGAGATATGGTCGAAAAATAAACTGCCATGCTACTGTAGAACGAAGCCAAGCTCATCTTTTGCCACGTTTCTACCCAGAAAAATGATTGTGCACAGCTTGCAATCATAGTCATGCCAACTTAACAGTAATCGTACATGTATGTGGCTACTATTCAAGGGCAGCTATTATTGTTTTCAAAGAGCTCCAGGTGTGGCTAATATTCGGGGTGTGGCTTCTATTGAAACATACACCACACACAATATTACATACACCTACAAGTTAGAGCTAAGAGTAATAATTATTCATTGATTGTTACAGTGGTACGGCAAGCGTAAAATTTGTGCAAATGTTAATTACACGGAAATAAAAACAGGAAGTAAAATGGCACTCTTCAAGGGAGACGAACCACTGTAATCGTCAAAGCCTTCTCTAGCCGACTTACTTGTTTTTGTCATGTGGCTGTTGGTTTGAGGAAGGACCAAAAAAGGTATGATTAACGACAAAGTAAACCTAAATTCTTGTAGGAAGGTTGTAGGAACGGTAAAACTGGTGAGGTAGCCATGGTGGGGTTGTGGGGTGAGTGGTTCAAGCTAAGATTATGACACAGTCTACACTAAGACCTCCCGTTTAATGTCAAACGGAAATGAGATGCAATAATTGTAAATTTACGCAAGCGCGCGTTTGTATTATGTGGTTCTACGCAATGATCTAGTATACGTCCGTATAATCATCCGTGTACTACGCCATGCCCAGGGCAGCATGACTTTTTTGAGTTTTCGAAGGCTCGTTTCTCGAAGCGCCTTTAGCAGTTCTGTTCCACGCTACTGCTATATACTGCCACAATGGTACGGACGACGGTGATGCCTCGTTTTTCGTTCTGGGATCGGAGTTACTGATTTGCCCCCAATTCAAAGTTCCAGCTAGCCACAAAAGATCGAGAAACGATGAACTGTCACGAAGAAAATATTCAAGACGAAGACTTTTTAGCCAAGACATAGCTATTTTAGTAGCTAAAGTTTAGTCTATTCTTTGGTTGACAGTCTAGCTAAGTACTACTCAGAAGATAGAACAGGCCAAAGTAATAAATTATTTTAGATATTCAAAGTGCCACCAAGCTGGCTGAGTGAGCCTGGTAGACTGGAGATTCTTGTCGATCATAGCTCTGGTACTTACCTATTTGTGGACCGAGTACCACAGTGCTACTTCAGGAGTTACTGATTTGCCCCCAATTCAAAGATGGCATCAGCCATACGCGGCCAAAATCTGGATCATCTCTGTATTGGCTATCTCGGCACCTATGGTCTTGTTCTTGGTATCAATGTGAAGCTCAGCTCTTCTTCTTTTCAATGGTACTTAAGATAGAACGACTGAGAACTCACAGTAGAAGTTACATCCATACATAGACATGCACTATTTTTAGCACCACGTGCATGGCATGCATATCATTAACCCCCATAGGCGCCATACAAAACGCGCGTTGACATTAAAATGTATTGCACGTATATGGACTTCCGGGGGTCTTAGCGTAGACTGGACACAACCAGAGGTGGGACACGGCCGTTGTTGCATTTCCTTAGTATTCTAGTAGTGTGCTAGCCTTATGTCAAGTGTAGGAGGCATGGGGCAAGGAAGATGGGAATGGCCTCAGAGAGAAGCTTACCTGGTACGTGTGGCCTGTTGTACAAAGGCTGTCAAAGCACTATTGACGGGTGATTTACGTCTGCTAGATGATTACACTGGCTCTGGTACCCACTAAACATAGTCTACTGACCTCTGAGTAGCTTCTAGATCAAGATTTGGCATCCAAATCCAACAGCTTGGTGTACATGTACGAGTAGGAGCAGCCTGGAATATGCTGACTTGGCACACATTGGCCATACATGTATGAGTAAATGTATGTGTACGAGTAGTATGCATGCTTTTCTCTGGCTACAGTCTGTGATATGCTTGTGATGGCATGATGAATCTTCAAACAACATACTAAAAAGTAAGTACAATAATGGTATGTGGTGCATGCATTTATGTGTCTGGAACACACAAAAGCCTTGTTGACTTTAAAAGCCATTGATGTTGTATGTACACATCTACATGCAAGCACTGTACATATAATGGCAATATTTACAGTCTACGATAGAAGGTTGTGGCTATGGTAGTTCCATAGAATTATTAGTGTGTCACTGAGGAAAATGTAAGGTTACGGGTGACAGTTAGCCCACACGCACGGGCATTACCCATAGTGAATAGTGGAACATGTCAAGACAAACCACAAATGAAAATGATGTGTCAACTTTCTCCTAGATGGCCTCTCCTTTGACCGTAAGGAGGTGCTTATCTTATTAGTTGGACATCTGGGCAGTGCTGGAGTTGGTGTAAATTCGAAGGCCACATGTCAGGAACGAACTAGACAGTTGTGTTGACAGCCTGGTCCACCATTGCGCTTGGCGTAAATGACCTTCTTTTGTGTAGCTTTTGTTCTGTGAAGGCTCTATGAACTAGGGAATAAACTCCAGCACTGGAGCAAAGTAAGTACTTGGTAACTACACAGTAGATAGCAGACTAGAAGCCTTATTCTGGGCAAAACTTGACGCACGAGATCGTGACAATGGCAGTCATAGCTTGACTTTCATGACGGTGTAGTCACTTCATAATTATGGCAGCTGTTTCTTTCACCACGCTAGCTATATTTTGGTGTTTGTTTCAGCTTCATAGCAGCTTCTTTTGTCCAGATACAAATGGTTCTGTACTTGCGAAAATTTCCTGATGCAAACTGTCACCCGTAACCTTAAGTTTGTACATGTATGTATGATAAGTACAATCACTGTTGTCCACATGACATTACACACACATGTACACTTGCACGCATGTGCACACACACACACACACACACACACACACACACACGAGATACAGAAGTTGAATCACTGTGATTTGAGACGATTAATTTTATATGAGAGACTATAGCTACTTGTGTACATCATGTATACTAATGACTTTGACTTTCATGACGGTGTAGTCACTTCATAATTATGGCAGCTGTTTCTTTCACCACGCTAGCTATATTTTGGTGTTTGTTTCAGCTTCATAGCAGCTTCTTTTGTCCAGATACAAATGGTTCTGTACTTGCGAAAATTTCCTGATGCAAACTGTCACCCGTAACCTTAAGTTTGTACATGTATGTATGATAAGTACAATCACTGTTGTCCACATGACATTACACACACATGTACACTTGCACGCATGTGCACACACACACACACACACACACACACACACACACGAGATACAGAAGTTGAATCACTGTGATTTGAGACGATTAATTTTATATGAGAGACTATAGCTACTTGTGTACATCATGTATACTAAATTGTTGAAATTCTGTATGCTTTACTATGATTATTTCAGGCAAACTACATTTGGGACACAGCTGAAAATACTTCAACAGGACTGTTAGTGTATTTAGTCTTTGTTCGGTGAATCTGATGGCCATTGCTCAAGGAAGCTAGAAATGACCCCAAAAATGTGCATGTGACTCCAGAAAGTTTCTGAAACACTCTGACCAGAATTAGCCGCCAGAAATTTTGCTATTACAGATCTTTTTCTGAATTTTTGTGCCTATAGCGTTCTTTAGTTCATGCTTAGCCATTTAAACTTCTCTGGATGTGCTGCTGCTGTGCTATTCTGGAGTAGTTACAGTTTTTGGTGATGGATGCAGAAGGTAGTTTACAATTGTCTGTATACTCTCCGTAAACTACTATGCTAAATGTTTGCGCACTCATGCAATTAAAACATACAGCCGGTATAATGCTTCCAGCACGGGTGCCGTACCGCTGGTTAATTGACTGCCAAGATGAAAGCACAATAATCACCTACATAATACATTATGACAAAGCTAATAGTTTGTATCTAACACCACTGGCTCATTGACTATAGCATTGTACTTAACATCTTAGGCGCATCATGGCATGGGAGGTGCAAATTTTGAGTCAAAAATATGGTGCTATGCTTTGAGATATATAACTCAGATTTGATTTTACGAACGTTGGGACCCTCATCTAATACAAAACTAACTTTGGTTACTATAGCAACCAGTCTTGTAGGCATGCCAACAAAAATGGCACATCATGTTTACAAACAAAAATCACGAATTGTGGAACAGAACAGTTTCCCTCCAAACTTTGTGAGGTTCAACATGATGCCAAAGATTCTAAAACTATCTGAAAGAAACAGTAAAACCGTTCTTGAGCGAGGTGTCGACTTATCTACTCAACAAGCCACTTCTAGTCCATGTATGTATTTCTTGTTATCACCCACCTACACGCGATTACATCAATTTCTTCCAGATGAATCTGTGAAGCAGAGGTATCGAACGTTCTGATGAGTTGCTTTATACTGTCAAAAATAGTTGTCTGCAAATTGATCAGTAGTTTGATAGCTACTAGCTGCCTCATGGCACAATAAAAAACGTATGGAAAGTGATCATGTCCATATGCATTAATGATATACTAAAGATGCAAATGATATTCATGAGCGGAAACAGCTGTTATGTGCGAAATTATGCTCCCATGCCTTAAGATCACATTTTTACCGTGCATGTATGCACAAGTGGTAAAGTAATCTCGTCTATTGTTGTCATAGTTGTCACACCAATATTATAGCCTCGCACCAGGCTCTCCCCTCGCATGAAAATTAAAGAGGAAGGGGGAGAGCCTGGTATGTCTTGATCACGTGCTGGACATAGTTGGATGTGGTTAGCAATTAGTGGCCACTAACGCTGACTATGGCCGGCCAACCAAAGAAGCTGTGAACTAAACGATCGATGATCCGAGAGTGGTAACAATATCCTAAGCCTATTTTCGCTAAACATACAGCTAGCTACGCTACCTTTTGATTGACGAGATTGCTCCAGGCACTCGAAAAGAATCGTTGTTCCGAAAATCGAAGTTCGTCTTAGTTCTATGTTCAGCGAAAGGTAGCCTCAAGTGATATAGTCAATAGAACAATGCCTGGTACACGATCGTTCATAGCTCCTTGCAGACCATCGGAAAACTGCTGAGTCATAGCCAACAATGGTGGTTGTAGTGTGTAGGCAAAGTCGACCACTAATTGCTAACCACATCCAACCATGTCCAGCGCGTGATGAAAATGTATCAGGCTCTCCACCTTCCTTCTTGCGAATTGAAAATTTCACGCTACCAAGATCGTCTTGATATATACAGGGTTCCTTCAGAATTATTGTCAGGGGTGGGGGGAGGGGGGCAAGGATGATAGTAATCCTTCGGCACTTCTATGAAGTACAAATATGTGGAAGCATGTTTCTGTGATACCACAGGAACGTTTTGGAGGTTTACGCACATATATGTCCCACCTAATACATTCATCCCATAGAGTCACAGGATATTATGAGCCATAATTTCCTTCCTCCTGGCAGTCACTGCAACCAATCAGAATCATTGTTTGATTCACACAAACAGTCATACAACTATGTCCACACCATTGAATGTGTATACACAGATATGGTGTTCTGTATAGTATAGACAGTACACATTGTTTACACAGAGACGCACAATAGCTCTAATTGACACTAAGCAGGAAGCCATTAGCTATCACTCGATCTCACCACGAGGCAGTTTAAAGTCCACTAGCTAGCTCGAGTCAGTATCGCTAGTCACTGTAGTTGAAAGTACTCGCTCCTTGTTGTCGAAGCTACTGCCGTTAACGGGAAGCCCAGTTGCTGACACACTGTGACTGGTTGATGGATAACTAGCAAAACTTGAGATGATCAGTCCAGTAAAGCAGCAAGCCATCGTCGGTGGTCCCTTCAATTTTCGATTTTCTTTTGTTTACTGTGGCAGTTGCTATGGAAGACTTATTGCGCACGCCGCTCTATCGTACTCTACTGACTAATTAGATGTATCCCCCACTCCTAAATGAAACCCTAGTGGTGAGTGGCCAGCAGATGTCTGAAATTGGTTAATGACAAAATTAATTTTAATCTTTGCTTCTAAAATTTAATGCTTGATGAGGATCACAAGTGCTACATATTTAGCTATTTGAACTGTCACGCCTATCAACCACAACAACTCAAGCTAATCAATAATGCAGCCATTGTAATCTGATTACACATGCTCAAGTTCAGTATAGGTAAGGGTCGTCAAGTCATGTGGGATTTGGAAATCAGAATCAGGACATTCCCTTTATACTACTGAACTTCAATGATTCAACTTCAGAGATTCCATTGTACTTACTCTATTGAGGTATAGTATGCATTGTTAGCATGAGTGCAAGAGCATCGAATTAAATTTTTCCACCAACAGATACAGTGTTTAAGTCATGGTCACACATTATTCACTCAAGGTAGAAATGAATAAGTTTATAGGTAAAGGCACACACATTCTATATGTAGTTGCCCACTCTCAGTGCATTAAGAGGGGTGCTAAGCTAAATGTGACTGTAAGGAATGTGATCATGTTTTTGATATAATCCTTGGACAAATGAGAACACAGACATCAATAATTCACTGGCTACACATAATTATGAAATTGAAAATTACAATAGTGGATAGGGATCGCAATGCCAAAGAGTAACGAAACAAGAGCAGCTGGTAGGATGAAGCACTATTGTGCATATACTACTGCCATTTGTATTCATGTCAAGAATCATTGGCATGTCTTTTGTCAAGAAAGAGCCGAGTCACTGATCATTGTGGCAGGCAAATAATGCCATATCTCCCAAACAAAACCTTACCAGCGAAGTTCACACAATACGAATCTTTAACAAAAACTATATATCTCCTCACTTTGGACATCTAAACCAGGTACTGTATGTAGCTAATAGCGCGGTAACAGACATACACACACACACACACACACAAAATGACTACAGTAACCCCCGTGAATGGGCCAAGGCTTAAATATTACGGATGTGGTACATCCATACAGTTTCATGCGCAGGGGTTTCCCCCTAGAACAGAGTAGATAGCACCGCTCTACTTGCATTCATTTCCCTTTGACGGAATGCAGAAAAGAAAACTTAAAAGGTTTTAATCCTTGCTAAGAATACCACCCTACTCTGAATTTCTAGGGAAGCCTTTCATGCGCAATCTGTAACAAAATGGAGACCTAGCGACCACAGAAGTCCAAAAAATGATACTCGAAGCTTCCGATGATATCACAGAAATGTGTTACATTAACTTAAGAGGATTTATATACAAACTGAGGTGAGAAGTTGAGGCAGTGTTGAGTTACACAGGGAATTGCACTTGTCAGTTTTTGACATCCCCTGGTTGAACCTCTATGATTGTTTCTTGATTTGTTCTTAGGCTTTTGGAAAGGAAATTGGCCAAAGTTCATGAATATGCGTCATAGAAGCAATTATTTCACATTTTGTAATGTATTAGATACATAGGCATCTCCACTTATAGAGTCTACCAACTCTATCATAGGCATGGCTATCTAATATTGCTTGCTGGTATATTAAATTAACATCACGTTTTTAAAGTCTCTCTGTCTCTGTCTCTGAATTCATTACTCTCTCTACCATTCATCCGTATTTTATTCCCTTCCCCTCTCTCTTAGGTTGACGTAAAATCTTTAATGATAAAAAAAGAGTACATGCATACACCCTTCTATCATACACGTGCATGTTTACAATGCAATACTATTACAAGTCAATGGTACAAAATGGCAACACAATCACTGTTGTCAGACATGTACAATGGTCACCATAGCAACCTACAGACACCAGTTTTGAACTGAGTAATGCTGACTCACCTTTGAGGTACTTCTTTTGTACTATCTCCAACTCTTCAAGATATCCACGGTAATACAGTGCCCATGCTACTCTTTTCCAGCATGGAAATGGAGCCTCATTCAAGTAGAGCTCCCAACATGCCTGCCTGCATTGAGACTCATGGTGCTGTTGCCGTATCATGTCACACTTGAAGGGAGGAATCCAAAGGCCACGACCCACATCACACCAGTCAACATTCTCCAGTAAAGTGGTGAGGTTAGAGAGAGTTAGTGTGGGCTCTGAAAATAGAATTTTTATTCTCATATAAAACTGGTATAAACAAATAGGATTATACAATAGCTAAATATAGCTGCCTACTCAATAACAATTTGCATTGTCATGGTAACATGTATACATCTACATGATACATGCATTACCATAGTCGAATGTACATTGTATATCATAGATACTGTCAAGAGATGCTTACACTGTACATGTTTGTGTTAGCACTAGTACTACGTATACATTGTGTTGAAATACATGTAAGAATATGGATGTCTGCATACTCCACACTTTGTGCCCACATTTACATGTATATGTATACACACGTGCAAACGCCTCATGCACGCTGAGGCTAAACTTCCTGGTCCAACCAGAGAAGTTTAGCCTCAGCGTGCACGAGGGATTTGCATGTGCCCGTCCACAGTAGACCAATAATACCATTTTTGGTGGTCTACTGTAAACTAACAGTCACAAAGCTTATATAGCAGTTGTTGAAGACTTTACCAATTTATCAATGTAAGCACGGCCCTAAGGTATGCTGTGACTGAAGGAATCTCTATGAGGAAAAACAGACACGCTCAAAATATTTTGAATCACATCTATTATTTGTACATACGTTGTTCACTTCTTGATCTGCACAGCAAACGGCTGGCTCTATTCACGTATCACCCATGTTTGAGTCTGCCCAGCTTCAGTCATGTGGCTGCATTGTTCTCGACTGCACAAGCCACTAGTGCTCAGTAGGTGAGCATGTGCAATACTTCCTAATCAACATCCATGAAGTGTGATGGAGGTACAAAAAATTATGCTGAAGTCTCAGCCCACTTTTGCTATTGGTTGCCTCATGCTCAGCAATTACTTAGTATGGCCAGTATAACCCTCTGCATGTGCGGCGCAAGGATACAATACTTTGTCTGTCTGTCTGTTTGTCTGCTACCACACTAGCTGCTCCTAAACATATGGTGTCATAGGGTAAGAGTTAACCGTTTGGCTTTCACTGAAAACACTTATTTCAACAGTTCTGGTGTCATTTGCTGACCACCGCTGCTTTAATTCCTTGCTCTCTGATGCTCTCCATGAACAAAAGAACTGGCATGCAGTAATGGTTTCATTTCAATGTGAGGATTGTGTACATTCAGTGATAGTTCTAGAACACGACCGGCTCACTACTGATAGCAGTACACTTAGTCTAGCAGGCTAAGCTTCTTGGCTTTGTTTACTGATCTTGCATACGTGGTGCATGTTACGTAATTGTATGCAATGAGCATTCTTGTGGCTAGACTTGTATGGTTCCAAATACATGCCCTTTGCTAACAATTTGGTGCTGAGATAATCTTAGTCTCGTGCCCAGTCTTCAGCAATGCTGCCAAAATCTCAGATTTTGTCGAAGTTTTGACCATGAAAATTACCTAATTAGCACATGCAAATGAAGGATTTTCAGCTATCTATTCCAATAAGTAAGGAATTTCTTCATATATCTGAGGATTTATTATTAAAAGATGTTGGCAGCACTGAGTCCTGGGCATGAGACTAAGGTAGCTCAATGCACCGAGGATTTTGGAGTATAAAGCTTCATACAACCTTGTAATCACAATTATAATACTAATATTACCTGTTATTGTAAATTTTTTAAGCTAAAATGTATTTAGCTTCGGTTTTTGAGGTTGATAACCTTTGGTGCATACCATATACGTGGGTTTATAAGCACATGCTCCTATTGCAAAATCGGCAAGAAACTATGGACTTAAATCTTAGATGCACTAAAATATCAGTATGAAATTGATCACACCCATGTATATGGATGGGTAAGGGATCACTAATAAATTACAATTGTGTGCACATGGAGACTAGTCATGATCGAGAAGGGTTGCTGCAAACAGCGACCAGGAAAAAGACGAGAGCTTCTGCTTGAAACAGATAAGCCATGCATTACATTGCATGTAGACCTAGGCTATGCAGATAGCTAGTGCACCTAATACTGAGTAGAAGAATGTATGCGCCTAAATCAAAGTAAATTGACCATATGACCACACGGCATTCTTGTGGTGAGGACATTTTGTGGTTTGTTTCGCTTCCTGAAGCCCAGAAAGCCCCGCCTAAAGAATGTAAACAGCTGCATGCTGTAGAAATGGTGAAGTAGAACGTGCTCAAGCCCTTGAACCTTTTGTTGGCGTGCTCTATGGCGCTTCTAAACCAAGAAACGTTTGAAAAGAGGACCCAGCAAAGATGTTCTTGAGAAACTCTGGGTTTTGTGGCATCAAGAGCAAAGTAGGACACAAAACTGCCATAGGTCACTTATTTTGTTGTAGTTCTTTGTGCAGCAACCACAGTTGACGGATATTTTGCTGTTTGTGTGGAGTTCTAGCTAGTCAAAGTTAGTGCATTTCTTGCTTTCTGGTCTGTTTGTGTTGGTGCCCCCAGCCCCATATGTTTGTATGCAAACGTTAGGCGTGCGTTATTTAGAAAATTTATTCTGCATATGGTCAATTGTTAGGTGCGGTTAAAGACTAGCCTCGTACCCAGGCGTTCGGAGGGGAGGAGAGAGAACGCCTGGTACACACTGTTTGCGCATGCGCTTAATTTACTTACAATTTATTGCGTAACGGAAGCTGATGACGTATACGTAAACATAAAAAACCGATCGTGACGTAAGATACAAACCTCTGCGCACGCGCGCGTATGGCACGCTATATTTAACAATCGCTAAATATACCGATAGGTACGCTTGATCTTGATACAATCATAAGTGCGCGAGGCGTGGCCTCATACGTCATCGTTACATGGAGGATTACTGAAGTATCCTATTTTCCGAGATATCTCGGAAATTAAGCGCATGCGCAAACAGTGTGTACCAGGCGTTCTCTCTCCCCTCCCCTCTGAACGTCTGGGTACGAGGCTAGTTAAAGACCTGTACCTACAGTATGCATATATGGATCAATGAATAGTTAATTTTCATGGCTTGCTCTAACAATGAAATCATTGAACAATGAAAATTTCGTGATCTACAGTATACACAGACCATCCATCACTGCACACTACGTTGCACATACTTACCAGGTGTTTGTTTGATGAATGTTTTAGCTGTGGCCACTGCATCATGATGTCCACAGCGATAGAGGCTGTTAGCTAAATCAGTCCAACTGGCATACTCTGAGGATCTGATGTGGTAGATGATGAGCGCTTCCCTCTGATGGGCAACAGTGGAACTCTGCTCTTGTATCTCCCTCAGCTTCCTTGGTGGTACCAACAGAGCCGTTCTTAGTTCCTCCACATCCACCACAGTAGCCAGTACAGTGGACACATTCTCAGCAGTAAAAGTGGGGTCTACATGGTGAAACATTATAATTCGTTACTTCGTAGCTGTAGACAGAAGAACACAAATTTGTAATAAGTTTCACAAACATACAAAAGTATGTCTGCCATAATGAGGCTTGGTACTCTAATTCATCATACATGTATGTACAGTGTCATGTAAACACATTATGACAACAACAATAGGAAGGTCTGCAGCCAGTACTGGTACTCTTAGGACAGGTTTTATTTGTAAGAATCCTCAATGCACCTACGGACTATCTCAAGTGGAAAAAGTTACACTTTTCACTCACTTTCAAGAGATTAATTTTAATACCAGATAACAAGATAATGAGAGGCTCATCAATTAAGGTACCATATGAAAGGCCAATCCTAGTGCCTTCTAGATGTAACTGCAATCAAAGATCGATTTTTCTATGAATAAAATCTGTCTGATGTTATTCTAGATCATCATAGTAAGCTTCCACTAGTGTAGCTAAGGTTCAATAAGCACCGATAAAAGTGGCTGTTTAAATTCTGGTTAATTTGATTTATCATTTTCGAGGTCGTAGCTAAATGATGCTGTAACGCCTAATTGTTTTTTGGTATGCCCATGGCACGATCTTCTGCATGTAACTCTGAATCAGTAGCTATATCCACAATCTATCTGATGGATCGTTAACATTGATCGTTAGCCTTAATTTTTCACTATTAGTGTTATGAAACTATGAGCACTTAATCCCTGACATCATTTGCTCGATAAAATGAGTTCAAGATTGCGACTGTGTGGCCTGTTACTGTGGATTGTATAAGGCATGGGCATCATGGTATAAGCCACTAATTGGCTCACCAAGTCTGTATACTAATACAATAGCTATGGCATGGAAGTAAGCATAAACACGTCGTTGGATAAGCACTAACCTTACTAGTATCATGGAAGTTAGCTATGAGACAGACCACGTACCAGATCTCTGTTATGTTGTAAGAAAAATCTACAGATAGGAAACTAAGTGAGTGTTGGGTAGGTGGACTCAGGCGGATTAAGGCATGGGACCAGCCACTGTATTTTATATACCAGTACACTTCTGTGAATATTTGGAAAACTGTTACAGATATGAACTTTTGACTTGATATCACGTCTGTACACTACTTGAAGTATTCAAATTTTCAACTGTGACCTTAGGTCTGTTAGACTGAATTCATTAAAATTCCAGGAAACAAATTTCTTAAGCTACATTAGATCATATGCTGAAATGGATACATTTCACACCATCTGGCCTGGACTTGCCTTCTGGTACATGTAGTTAGCAGTGTAAAGTTGGTAAGAATGCCCAGAAATGCCTTTGTAATAGCTACCTGTACTACACTCTTATGATAGATTGGATTCAAAATAAATGACAGTTAGACATTAGAGGTCTATTGATCTACAGCATTTAGAATCCCGACGTCGCCAGACTGTGACACCCACGAGCAAAGCGAGGGTGTTACTCAGGGGACAGAGGGATTCTACATGTAAATACTGTAGATTATATTAGGCTACGTTTCAACTGTTGCTATGGTATTAAAGCTATAGACATGTATTTGCCTTGGAGCTATCACAAAAACATGGATCCTATCGGCCAAATTTTACATAAAAATTCCAGGAATCAGTAGTGTTCGATTGTGTAGGGTACTCACAAATTTAGTCACCAAGACAACTAATTACATGCTTATCATGGTTACTATGACAACTAATTACATTACCATGACAACTAAATTCACAAATATAAAGAGCAACTGAAAAATTGCAGAAGTAAGTAGGGATGCTAGGATCAAAAAGTGCATAAACAAGAGTGGTGGGGACAAAAATAATGCCACCCTATATCTTATTTTCAAGTACAGTTTGTAATAGACTTTCTATGAAAATGAGTGCAGGGATGAATCTTGTCTATTATTATTCCTACCACTCTTGTTTTACTTCTGTAACTTTTCAGTTGCTTTTTATTTTTCAAATCTCCTAAGCTATACATGTAGCATGGGAAGTGAACATGGTGAGCATTGGACCAGATACACTTATACTACAGAGCTGCTGAGGAGAGGTGTGGTCACTAAGCTTTAGGCAAATGTACTACATGTAACATCTGTATCCCTCGATTGATCAAATGTCTTTAGAAATGTAAGTGCTAGCTCGATCGTTGAGCGAGATAACTGGGGGTGGGCATGGTGCGAAGATTGCAACAATAATTGCATGTGGTGCGTGCTTGCCTTCGAACATGCTGCATGATAAGAAAATGGAGTTGATTTATATTCGAAGTGGACTGAAAGGTCAAGGCAGTCCTGAGTTAGCCCTGAAAAATGAAAAGAGAGAAAGAAAGATTGACAATTTACATTCCGTTATTACATGCTGTACTTAGATAGAAAATTTGCTTGAGATTATGATTATGCAAGTTAGAAATCTTCCAAGGTTATCTGCTCTGAGATTTTTGGTGTTTTGTAATGTACTATACATAAGTACAGTAGCAGTCAAAAAAAGTTTACGTACTGTATGCGTACTTTCTAGTCCACTGCTATGTGGTTGCTAAGGTATACAAGGTACTGTATATGTGATACAGACCCTCCTTGTAGGGCTCATGTCCATATGTTTACTATATTATACAGTTCCTGAGGGCAAAGGCAAACATATAGTTCTTGAGGGCTAAAAATATGCTTATTGTATCCACAGAAACAATGGGCTAGAAAATAGCTATCAACCAATCCCTCACTTTGTATTCAATACAGAAGCAGCTTTGCCCTCGGGATTTGTGCTTCTATATTGCATACAAACCTAGGGAGTTGGTTAATAACTATTACACGTACGTAAAGGTTGGGCACAATATTATGATGTTACACCATGCGTTGTGTTGTGTCACCTTCGTGTTGACGCTTGCCGTAACACAACGCGATGCTAGAATAGACTCAGATTCTATCCTCGCGTCCCTTTGCACTGCGTCCTTGTGTGTGATGGCCAAAAAATCACTAAAATTTTTAATTAGACATTTCACAAACTAACGCAACGCAAGGCCTTGCGAACAGACCTTAACACGCACCGCACATCGCAACATCTACGCTATATGTGCACTAATTAAAATGTGCACAAAAGATGTTGTGTATACTCATAAACGTGTATATTTATGCACGTAGTATGTATGTGCCTACTTGCGTATTACGTAAACAGATACATCTACAGTGCAGCTAGTGCTAGCACTAGGCCATCAGGGGTGTCCCCAATGCCCACAACTAGCCTCAACTACTCAACAGCTGTCAAAGTAGAGGTCATAGTTGACCACTGAAACCTATAAAATAGCCAGTTCAGAGGGACCAGTTCTGTTCATCAGTTCACTGAGAGAAATCTCTAGTCAAAATGAAACCTTACAACTCTCCAGTGTCATTAAACACATACCAACTCACAAAGGAAAAGTAGCAGCAATAGGTATGTTCACTGTGACTGTGTGTGTGTGTGTAGATGCATGTATTGCATGCATGCATTTAGTCCTAATATTTTTTTTTATACAATTGATCATTATCTAAAGATGAAATGGAGGAGCTTGATAGTATGTTCAAGGGGCAATACACACCATTCAGTGATTAACTGTCCAACAAGAATAATCTGCTGACAGACTCCACTAATGCATAACCAGCCAAGAAAAGAAAAATTCAACAAACCACCAGTGAGTGACATACACAATGTACTCATGCATGAATTGTACATGTATGTAAGTAATTTACAAATTCAATATGTACATTTAATCCAAAATATTCTGACCCTAGGAAAAGAGAAAGAGAAGAGAAAGTGTCCAGAAAGTGAATCAAAAGAAGGGGAAAAAGATAGGTTCCATCTTGGAGGTGACATTATAACCAAGTGTGATCAACACCACATCCACTAATGGTTCGGACAATTCATCTTCTGAAATTGATCCAGTTTCTCCACAGAAGACCTTACCAGGCAAAACCCAGTCAGCAGATGTTGTCTCCCAGTCTACACTCTTGCCCAAATCCAGTGAGCATGAGTACATGGATTCTTATAATGTGAACATTGTATGAAGGATACAGAAAACATAAACTGAACTCT
Source organism: Stappiaceae bacterium (assembly GCA_964291365.2). Classification (GTDB taxonomy): domain Bacteria; phylum Pseudomonadota; class Alphaproteobacteria; order Rhizobiales; family Stappiaceae; genus JBDWFY01. The sequence continues at coordinate 420,612 of OZ220033.1, read as the reverse complement.
TTTGTCCATTTTAACAGGTATACCACACCCCTCAGATTAAGCAGAGCATTCAAGGCTGATCCAAGCACTTCAGCTGAAAAGGAGACAGCTGATGCCAAAAAGGAGGTAGTCAATGTTTCTAAGCCGACTCCATCAGCACTATCTGGTCAAAACGGTAAGGTTTAACACTCAAATACTGGTGATTATGTCAAGAGTATATGAAAGGGAAGGAGGGAGAGTATTGAACCACGTACATATGCCATGTGTAATGAAAGTACTAAAGTGCCTAACGCTCGGCTCTTTTGAGCATCACATGTGTAGTGTAACAGTGGTACATGTATATAACTAATAACTAGTCTCCCAGGCTGCGCCCCTTCTGAGACTGAGGAGTGTGGCTTGCAACGCTAATGCATAAACTGCAAGATGTGTTAACGAAACAACTGCTGGTTTAGTTTATTACATGCATGCTACATTACAATGTTGTGTATAGAACAACCCTGGATTTAATTAGTGCCTCAGCCTTGAGTAGTGAGTCCCAATAACTGTCCAGGCCCAGCTTAAGCATGTGGGATGCATGTACATGTAGATATCAGAAATTCTGGATCACTTTTAAATATGTGAACAAAATGACATATGATAATATGATGACGAATGATTAATGGTGATAATTTATGATGATCAATATAATTATATAGCTAATGACCAATGGCAGTCAAGTTGATATCATGACCAATGGCAAAAATCTAATGTGAAGATCAGAGTTATTGCTCAAAAGCAGTGATGATTAGTTTTTCGTTGACATGATTTTAGCCGAGGCAGATTACCAAGTCAACAGCAGTTAAGGTTACGGGTGACATTTCGCCCACACATGGGCATTTCACATAGTGAGTAATGGAACATGCTAAGACAAACCACAAGTGAAAATGGTGCGTCAACTTTCGTGTAGATGGTTTCTCCTTTGACCATAAGGAAGTGTTTATCTTATTACTTGGACATCTGGGCAGTGCTGGAGTTGGTGTAAATACGAAGGCCACCTGACAAGAATGAACTAGACAGCTATGTTGACAGTCTGGTCAGCCATTACGCTTGGCGTAAATGACCTTCTTTCATGTAGCTTTCGTTCTGTGAAGGCTCTATGAACTGGGGAATAAACTGCAGCACTGGAGCAAGGTAAGTACTTGGTAACTACACAGTAGATAGTAGACTAGAAGCCTTTGTCTGGGCAAAACTTGATGCACAAGATCATGACAATGGTGGTCATAGCTTGACTTTCATGATAGTGTAGTCACTTCAAAATTATGGCAGCTGTTTTTATCACCATTTGTTTCAGCTTCATAGCAGCTTCCTTTGTCGAGATACAAATGGTTCTGTACTCGCAAAAATTTCCTGATGCAAACTGTCACCCTTAACCTTAAGTTGATATCATGACCAACAGCAAAAATCTAATGTGAAGATCAGAGTTACTGTTCAAAAGCAATGATGATTAGTTTTTCATTGACATACGTTAGCTCCGATGGATCAGACCTTGGGCTGCCACTCCGAAACGTTAAACAGCCACGGTTAGAAGTGCGCTTTATATAGACTCTTCAATTTCAGGTAAGCGGGTGCACATGCAGCAAGGAGAAATAGTATACAGAGCTGAACTCCATTTATGGTGTCAGGAACTACCGCTTTACAGATAAAAAATGGCCGCTTTGACATGCTAAAAATGAATGAATGAAGCTGTAAGTCTTGAAATTCAAAGAAATCCCTTAGTTGAAAATTTTCAACGTTTAGCGTAAAATCTGCTGATATTTCACTTTATTGTGTAAACCTCTTAAACAGTCAGTAGATTGGTAACAAACAGACACACAGACAGACAGACAGACAGACAGACAGACAGACAAACAGACTACTGTAACCCTTGTGCACATGTGCGCCGAGCGTTAACAACATGTACTAACATGGTGCTATGCTAGCCACACATACAGGTGTGCTACATACTACACTGACTAGCATAGCACCTTCTTTTGTGTGCATTACACTCTGGCCACAAATACCATTACAAATGTCATGAAACATACAAACAGCAGTTACACACAGTATATTGCAGTTCAATACTCTCCCTCTTCCCTTTCATATACTCTGGATTACACTACACAAAACTATTATCATTTACTGAAGTTTAATTGTCGGTTAACCAGTGCGCAAAATTAATTCTAATAATACCAGTATCTCTGACAATCTCAACACACACACACTTGTATCCCTTTCTGTACAGATCTTCAACTACTAGAATCTACCGTCTACCCGCTGGAGGAGAGTGTCCTACAAACTCAGTCTAAAATCCTCGATAATCAGGAGCGGATTTTTCAAAGACTCCATGACTTGGAAAAGCGCACGAGTGTCGTTTGCCTGCAAGATTCAGTCAGCAAGCATGAGGGTAGCAGGGTCAGTGTGCAACCTTTTCTCGATGCTACCTTCACCATCACCAAACAGGTACATGGATGACTCAGATGATTAAATTGGATCAAAATCGGAACTTCCTTCCAAGATCAGTTCCCACCATCCTCCCTGCTGCTCCCCCAACACCCAACACCCATCACCTCTCTAGTGCTCCCCAGATGTCAGTATCAGCAGCTCTTCAAGCAAAAGGTACCATCAATCCCCCCCCCCCCCACTGGTCCCCCCCTAACTCCAACTCTCGATAGCCAGCTGCAATCATCTCTGCTCAGTCCACTGTTGATAAAAAGGCACTAGATTGTTCATGTATCAATAAATCCAAGCTTCTTCCAGTTGACGTGGTTGTTGCAAAATACAAGCTAAAGACGGTTTTGAGAGCCTTAACACTGGCATGTCAGAGTCAGAGTTCTGGAGCAACCCCCCCCCCCCCCCCCCCCCCCCCCCCCCCACAGTTTGAGTCTGTATGGAAGGGCAGCGTTGCATCTGCAATTCAATCAAACAGGCAACTTTGTGCTAACAAGCCTCTTCTGACTGATTAGCTCAAGAGACAATAACACTACTAAAACTGTAACTTATATTTATTTTAACCATCTAGTACATAATTTATCGTAACATGATGATGAGTCAAGCAGGTTATTGTATGTGAAATGGATTACGCATTACTAAAACACTAGTATCCAGTAGCATCTCCTTGAAGTTCGATGGCTCTAGGTGTCATCTTTCTTAGTGTCTCGTGTACTTAGTGCACTTCTCCACTGTAACCATCTCCCAGAAGTGTTTGATTCCTTCTACAAGCTTGCCCCTTGTCTTCAGTTTCACCTCTTTGTGTACAAACTCTTTGAGTTTGTGCCACAAATTTTCCACTGCATGGATTAAAATCCGGTGACTCGGGAGGTGTCCTCCACCAATTGATGCAGCTCCTGTTTAAGAAATCAGCTATGTCATCCGACGTATGTTTTGGATCGTTGTCTTGCATGAATCTGTGTGTTTCAAAATTGTACAAATACAGCACTAGGATCTTGTCTAAGATCTCAACGAATAACTCTTTCTCCATTGTTCCTTTGAGAATGGAAATTACTGTAGCTCCTCATAGACTGATTCCGCCCCCACCCCCAACGTGTACTTTGGTGGGATACTTTGGCCTATGTACAGGTTCATACATATCTAGCTGTTGTGGATGCTTTATGTACGTGGATGAGTTTACCTTGGCTCGTTGTCCTATTTTGCTGCTGCTAAAACACCTATGAGACTCTAACTGAACTGTACATTCATCTATCCATACCACATCATCAGAATTCAAATCTAGGAACATTGCGTAAACTTTACATGTACATCAACTCTACATCAGCTAGTAGGGATGGCCAGGATATGTACACTGTACAGTAGTGGTCAAAAAAGATGGATTACTGAAAAGCCTTCCTGCTAAGATTTTAATCATAGAAAACTCGATTCAAGTTTGTCCACAGCACAACCTTCAGCATACAACTCCGAATAGAAAGTAGCTACATTCACAATCCATCAAATAGATCACCAAAACTGATCGTTAGCTTCAGGTTTTCACAATTAGTGTTATGAAATTATGAGTGCTTAAATACCAGGCAACACTTGCTCGATAAAATGAGCTCAAAACTTCAATTGTGTGGCTTTTTAACATGGCTTGTACAGGGCTTGTATGGAGTGATGTCATGGTATAAGCCACTAATAGGCTCACTGAGTCTTTTAATTGTGTGTTTTCTCACATTAAAAATAGTAGTAGTCTGAACATTTTATCTCGTTTGCTTATACACTTTTTCTGCTACATACAATAGCTAAGGCATGGAAAAAGCACACATGTATCATTGGATGAGCACTAATCTTACTAGTATCATGGAAGTTGGCTATGAGACAGAGTGCCATATCTCTCCATTACATTGTAAGCTTAACAAGAAAAATTTATCATAGGAAGCTGAGTGAAAGTTGACTCAGGTGGATTAAAGGCGCACCTGCATGGAAGTAGCTCACGCATGTTGGAATGTCAATATTTTGAAAAAAGCGGCTCAATAATTCAAGATTATGTAATCAGTTGTAACAGTAACATTACATCATTCATATTCATTTCAAGTACCAAGGGCTTATTGAGCTGTGTCAGTGGTGAGAGGGCATGCAACGTACGTAGACAGCGAAATCCTAAAAATAAATTTTTGGACTAGCCATGAAAGGTGTGTTAACAACTTGTCAACTTGTTATTTTTCAAGATCCGACAATGGTTCTTGATGCTGTCAAGTGCCAGTAATAAAATTGAGACAGACTGACAGCTCCCGCTCACTCAACCGCCAAACGAGGAAGACATAGGTGATCAGGTAAGCTTCTGGTATACATTTTCAATGAAGACTAACTTAGAATGAAGGATTTCGATGTCTTGTCACCCCAGCTTAGTCCGACAAAAGGCCTATTTACGGTGTTAGTGATAGCGAGTCGATTCAGTCACCTAGCTGTTTTGTCACCACCACTAACTCCGATCAACTCGAGTGTTCTCTCATTTTTACTTGTCCCGACGATTGGTAATGCCTTTTGGGCCTTTGGAAAACTGCTACAGATATGAACCTCTGACTTGATATCATGAATGTAGGTACACTACTCAAATTAAGTAATGTCAACTCTGATCATTACGTTAGATAGCATTTATTTAAATCCAAGAAACAAATTTCTTACTTTGCATTAGTACATTGTAATATGGATACATATCTTAGAAAAGCATACCACTGCAGGGAGGACTTTTTGTGTAGTTAGCAGTGTAAAGATGGCAAAAAGAATGCCAATTCTGATACCTTAGTTGTGATAAGAACCCTTCAAGGATAGGTGCACTAGGACAGAAATGCCTTTGTATAGCTCTGAAAAATAAATACCAGTTAGACACTAGAGGCCAAGGGATCTACAATATTTAGAATCCTGATGTTCCCAGACTGAGGCACCCTGAGCAAAGCGAGGGTGTTACTCAGGGGGGACAGAGGGATTCTACATGTACATACTGTGGATCCCATTGGCCAAGGAGTGTTAAGTTCTAGAGAATGTTACAACTGTTGCTATGGTAATAAAGCCATTTGCCTTGGAGCTATCACAATAATTATCATGGATCCTACTGGCCAACCTTTACATAAAAATTCACATCATATGAAGTGTTCGATTGTGTATGGTACTCCCAAATTTAGTTACCACAACAACTAATTACATAACTGTCAAGCTAAAATTAATTTATTTATTTAATTTATACTGTAAAGCAACATTAATATGTGCATGAAAAAATTAGGCGAATCGGTCAAAATGGATATCTAGAAAAATTTACAGGATTTTTTTTTAGGCTAGATCAAATTAATCGTTAATTTGTTATCCGATCAACCGAAATTACACACTATGTAGGTTAAAAATGTACCTGGCTCTATGGAGCACTTCAACTGGAACTGTTTACAAGAGTGGGAAAAATTAATGGTTTTGTTTTTGTAGATTTGTAGAATTTTGATTGACACCTCCAATCAGGAGATATCGATGAAAACGAGTGACTGTGATGACCAATTACCATGTGCACACATGTACACAGTGGTACAATAGTAAGGGCCTCGCTTTAATTACAAGAGGTACCAGGTTCGAATCAGGGTGGTCAAATTGCTTTCCTTTCTTTATCTGTTACTGCTTTGATCATTTAAAGTGTTTCTAACTAGTGGGTGGAGCCTGGGTACGACTATTCATGTAATTGACTGCAATTAGCTGATACAAGCTAATAGGACAACCTATGTCTTAATCTATTGAGGAGAAAAAAGCTAGCAAGTAAGACTAACTGCTTGATAGGAGCTTATATGAGAGGAATACTGCAATAAGCCACGTCCCCAGTCTGGGCTATGTTTGCATCTAAGGGGGAGGGGGCTAATTTTCAGGAGGGTAATCAGCATCCATTACAAACTTAATATCAGTTAAAAACATAATTATCTTGAGGATGACATAAAACAGTAGACATTGAAACATACCAGTCAGTTTCTCTGCATAATGTTGTATCTTGTGATGTACACCATACCAGTCAAGGCCTCTTATTATACGCCTCCACGATGCATACAGGTGGTTATGTAGATAGAAGTTGACAGCAGCAGTTCTGCATTGATCCTCACTAGCAAACTCCTTCTCAATCTTCCTCCGTTGAGAGGAAGGGATGCTTAGCACATAATTACACAGTCTGCCCCACTGCAATCCTTTGAGCACCCTCAAAACATTCTCAGTAGTTAAAGCTGTGGCAGAGAGAAACACAAGGAGATATGACACTAGTATGCACATGCAGTGCACAGATATGTACATGTATACATTATGTATACTGTAAATCTTGTATAGGTATATACTGAATAATTACTAGACTCACCATGCCGTTTGTGTTTTTTGTGTTGTAATGGTTTGTTAGATTTCTCACTGCTGACATCACCAGCAACAGCTAGGATCATGGGATCAGCTCTGGCTTCACTTAATGGACCCTGATCAACTTCCTTGGTTTCCCCAACACCACTAACTGGACCACTGAGAGGAGACTTAGAGGTAGTTAGTGCTGGCTCCTCCCTCCCCTCCAATACACCACACTCCAACATAGCTGCTGTACGAAGAGTAAACAATATTAATTTTACTTTTGGCATGCAGTAAACAATTCCTGGACATGTGTATTACTGGTGGACATTTGCATGTACTTGTAGTAGCCTGAGAGGAAAAATGTTGCATTATAATGAGGCCATGCAGGTATGTGTGCATCAACCACAGGGGGTATTGGGATCAATGGGACAAATATCTATTGTGTCAAAATTCTCTTTGTGTGTATGTAGGGGCTGGCAACCAAACATAACATTAAAAGGTGTGAGTTGGGGGGGGGGGGGGGGGGGGAGGGGGGGTTACCCTGAAATAAGCCCCACATGGCCATGAATGTGGACAATAGCCTCATTCCCAGGCCCATTCCGAGCTTCTCAATGTTGCATGCTGTAAAGCAGGAGGCCTGGTATCAGAAGTCATGTGACCGATTTTATCTGCATGAAGGACAGTCAAAGGGTAAAAACAAATGTGGGAGAGCCAAAGGTCAGCAATGTTCAGGGTATCATTCACGATCAACTTGAGGTAAGGCTTCGAAACTATCAAGCGATTACAGTACGATCATTATAGACTATAGAGAGTAAGAAAATAAACTCGTAAAGCAGGCACATGGCCTACAAAGGATGGCTTTTCAAAGCAACCTTTTGACCACCAGTGGCCATGCTATCGTGATGCAAAGTCATGTGACTTCTGATACCAGGCCCTTCTACTTTTCAGCGTGAAAAGTTGAAAAGCTTGGAATGGGCCTGGGGACGAGGCTATGTGGAGAAGGCAGCCAACTATACAGACTTATATGAAAACAATCACTTGTACTCTCTTACATGGAGTCAGCTGCACAGCTTCAGCTTGACTGGTAGTTGAGGTGCTACATGTAACTGGAGACTGTCCTGTCAATGGCTGTTCCTTTCCCTCATCATCAACTTTCTCCTTCACTGTTTTCTCTTCTAGTGGTGTTAGTGGTGACTCCACCTTCAGCTCCTCTGGACAAGACTCTGCAACGGCTACATGGGTATGTAAGATTTAGGAACAAACAGTGATTTCAAAACTTCACATTTGGGAGGTGACTATGGAAGGCTAGCTGGTACATGTACAATATTTACACATACATGATAACTAGTATCATTGGCAGGAATATACAAATGTGAAAAGGAACAGTATGCAAAGTGCATGTGAAAGATGCAAATTTCTTGTACACTACAATGACAATGGTGGCAAAACTGAATACATTATTCTTTGCATATGCATGCAGAATAATAACACTTACAATCAGAGATTATGACTCAATCAAGCTCTGAACACATGCATAAATGTAGTATTAAAAAATCAGTGACACTATGTTTCTAAAAGAACAACTAGTATAGACAGGAGCGCATAATGAAGAAAGGAAGGGAAGGGGGGAAGGAGCATGAAGCACCCACACACTTAATTGAAATCTCAGAACTTACCCATGCTGCACAAGTTACTAAAAATAGGCATAACCGCAAGCTATGTAGCCTAGCCAAGAAAAATAAGTGGCTAGTCATCACGATGAAGCTTATCGCTCACAATTCTTCCGTCAGAAATGCATAAGAGCTCTGCCAAGAGCTACCACACAAGGATCATAAGCTTGCTATCAAAATTCTGACAAAAAGGAGACTGCTGATAGTTTGAAAATGTTCGTAGGAGACAGCCACCGTGTCTGCGTACATTTGCTACTGCAACAGGGGTGACATAATGTTAGCTGAACCAAAGGATCAGCTCCGAGTCTCCGTCAGACTAGTGTCAGATTACTGCCTTACCTAAAGTGGTAGTGCCTTGATTGGAGAGTGCTTGATCATCTCGTGTGGCAAGAGAACGAGGCTGTCTTCTGGCTGCCTGATTTCTGAGGGGTGGTATGATCATTCAACTAGCTTGTAGAAAGGTTTTTGGGTCGTTTGTCATGTCTAACAGAAGAATTGTGAGCGACAAACTTTGCCATTTACTTACATTTCTTGGCTACATACCTTGCGGTTATGCTTATTTTTAGTAACGTGTGCAGCATGGGTAAGTTCTGATATTTCAATTAAGTGCGTGGGTGCTTCACGCTCCTTCCCCCCTCCCCTTCCTTTCTTCATTATGTGCTCCTGGTATAGACAGGAACTATGGTCAATTATTTAACAACAGTATTTGGTTAGTGGTTATGCCACACCAAATTAATTTCTTGTTCAATGGAACACCAGGGGAATGAAGTAGGGTCGTAGGTAGGAAAGAAAATAATTAAAGATGATGTCACTTCCCGTTATTGCTTCCTACTCTGATATAGAAAGTTGATATCTTTACCAACTACATAATCATCAGCTTTGGTACAAGCAAAAAATAGTATCTCAAGTCCTTTAGCCAGAGTAACATACAAATCTACATGTAGTATTCTACAAAAGAAATCACATGGCTATCAACATTGTGGTTACACTTTGGTATCAGCAAATATAGGGTTGGTCGGGTCTGTTGAGCAAGGAATTAAATTGTTAGCCTAAGATAAACTTGTGACTTACCTCGAACTAGCCGCTTCGACGAACAAACTCGCGTCGTGAGCTCCTGGCTTTTGGGTTGGCAAACAAATAAAGCTTCAGACAAACCGAACGATATCTGAAGAACACTACTGGCCCTGGTTTTCGCTGTGAATCACTCGACAGTTCGTCCATGAGCTAGTCAAACGTCCTCGAAAGGTGACCTTTCACTAAATCTTTGCGAGTGCTAAGTATTCGGAGGAGTGTTTCAGGGGTGTTACTACGCGGGACTATGGCGCACATGATCCCGTTTCGAATCCCGTATATGCTCAATAATCTATGACTTAATTGAAGTTCAAAGGTCACTCATGGCTCTCGAAGGGGGGGGGATTAAGGTGCTACTGCTGGCTGGAGCTAAGAAATGGTGGAAAATGTGCACAATGGTCAATTCTTGTGGCTATTCCAGGCAGCTTTTGACTATATCTTGGTGTATCCATAGATTATAGAGCTACATATGCTCAATAATCTATGAATAAACTTCACCTTCCACACACTCATGAATATACAATCATGACCATCCACACTGCTCCCCTCCCACTTTTGAGAGGACAGTAAGACCTGTTGTGTATCAATGTAAAGTTAGCTGATCATACTTTATACTTAGGCACTGTACATGAGGCGTAGTGTAATCTATGTGTGCTTTGACAATGTGGACACAGGTAAACTTCACTGATTATTGACTATAGGTATCAAGAGCCCGTGGTATCATTAGCTATGGTTGGGATCAAGATTTTTGACAGTCAAAATATTATTTTCTTGACCGCTTAATAGCAGTGAATGTTGGCCCTCAACTATTAGTGAAAATTCTGATGAAATGGCATACCTAGAAATTAAACTGTAAACCAAGTTGAATACAGTGGACCCTCTGACTAACAGACACATTGGGGGCAGGATGCTTGGCCTTTGTCGAGAGGTTGTCCCTATCTCAGAGGTGCTAGCTAGCCTCACTCCTCAATTATGAGGATGCAAAGTTGCAGTGAGGGGTGTGGTCTATAAGAAGCTGAATCAACTATCATATGTGGACACACTGATTGGGCCGGAACGAAGGATCTGATGTACTTTCTGGGTGTTGATAAGGCACTAACTGTCAAAATCATGATATTATTCTCACATTCTTCAACCGAAGCTTCAATCTCTGTCCGCTCTCGGAGGCTATTTTGTAAAGCTACTTGTCCTTTGGGGGCACATTTTCAGTCCATTGTCTGGAAATAGGAGGTTGTTCGCATTTCGGAGGTCGGAAATGCTATGGCAAATCAACATTGTTTGTCTGTTCTATAGAGGCAGTCTGTATTTTGAAGAGTATGTTATGGGAGGTTCCACTGTATTAAACCAGCTTACATATAAGGGACAGGATTAGGGGATATTACAGCAACTCTTGAATGCATGTATCAGCCAATACAGCTAGACTGTTAGAATTATCCCCTCCCCCTCCAAATAAGGGATGGCATCTTAATTCCTTACATTGTATACATGGCTTGGTCTACCCTTGGATTATATCATGGAACAAATGCTGAGAATTATGACATCAGTTACAACAGCTGTATAGAAACAACAAAGATTCTTTGTGGACAGCTAAGTTGCAAGTTGTACATTGAATATAACTTTCTTAAGTTGTCCACATTCTGTGCTGAGAATTTAAAATGAGGACACACCCAAACTGAACACAAAGTCACATGTAATTAATAGAATGACATTGTACCACAACATGCATAGCTGATAGCTCAGTACATGATTGACAACCTTTATTAGCTCAAGCATATGCAGACTAACAGCACTTAATCATGGCATTGGTAGGTGTGTATATGGCCAATCAAATAGCATGATTTGTAGCGTTTGTGGGCCTTATCAAGCACTTAGAAGCAGAGACTTGTTACTTTTTAGCCACTTCTGACATCTTGACGATTTTGGCCACTCATGGAGATGCCTAGATCTCAACATCTCATGATATTTGTGTGGACGACAACTACGATGAAACCGATTGGTTACTTCATGCGCATGCACGCGGGGTAATAATTATGATGTCATGCATACTACTGATATGAGGGACCTATACATACACAGTGTAGTATTGTAAAACACGCCACTGTATATGAGAGAGGAGTTAGGTGATGTACACACAGTGCTACCGGGTAACTAAATTTTACTTGAAACCAGACAGACCTCTCCATTTGGATTATCGTAACAAAACACAAAATTAGAGATCTTAGAGTATACATTCCATAATTATGCTACATGTATAGTGTGCTGCCATGTATAGATCAGCCTCTCCTGTGAACATGATATTAAAACTCCAGTGCTAAGTCTTAAGAGTGGGTGCTGTCGATAGGCATGGCTGACAAAAATAGAATGATCTAGTGTTCATAGGCCGTATTCAGTACATATAGGAAGGCTGTGATAAGTTTCTTTCAGCCCCCTCCCCCCTCCTCAATGATTTGGTATGTTGTATAATTGTGAACCTGTCATTGCACACATCAGTGTACATAATTATCGTCGATCAGGTTTGTGATTGTGCTGGTACCAACTGTACTTGTGGATTTGTACGTAAGTACACGCACACGCACACACACATACACACACACACACACACACACACACACACACACACACAGAGCATAGCACAGTAAGCAAGCAAGCAAGAATTGGAAAGAGCACTCTAGCTCTGTTGTTACAAGATAGTTCTCTATAGACGACATTGTTGAAGTGGATATTTTTGTCCCGCATATTTTGTACTATGAATGAGACTGTTACTGAATAACTTCAACTATTCATTGTTTCAGGGGATGGGTCACTGGGATAGTCCGTTCTGTCATGGGCGAGTGGGCATCTCTTAACCCTATCAGTACCAATGGGGTCCATATGGACCCCATAGATAAGTTTTTCATTTTCATTATGAAATTGTTGCTTACTAGCCTTCTTTGGAAATTATAACACTTACAAACAACAAATGTACTTCAACATCAGGACAGAAAGAATATCATCTAAAATTGATGATATCAGTAGGACATCTACAGTTACAGGCAAAAAATACATGCATACCACACGATCTTGTCTAGAGCTTTCTAAATATTTCCCACTTTCTAGAAATTTCTACAGAAAGAAACACTACCCATTGAAATCTAGGACCTAAGCCCTTCCAAATGGCCCCCTATAAGCCTTGTCAAAATTGATGACATAAGGGACAAAGTTGCCTTTGGCAGGACTTTCTAAATAATACCACCTAACTAAATATGCATCTTCGTTGCTATGGAAACAAAATCTCACCCACCACAAACTTTGACCTTAGAGCTTCCAAATGATGCCCATTTGTCTATGTTGAGTCTTACTATTCTGTTGCAATATTAGTTTAAAGATACATGTCTCCACTTTTTGCAGGTGAGCATTACCAAACTACGGGCATGAAAGGGTTAATTAAATTAATGGACCTTATGCAGAAAAACGATTCTAAATAACGCACGCCACTCTTGGGGGTACTGTCAGTGCTCGAGCTGCACACGGGATTTTACAAGAAATGCACATATTTCAGCGAAGCATAGCTCACAAATGAGATAAATACAAGGCTTTGTTGAGCATTCATCTGAAAGAGCTACTCAAAAAGAGGCAGGCAGGCCTTACTTGGTAACCAGAAGCGTTCTCTACGAAGTGCAATCCACCTCGTAGTGAAAGCGTTTTCTTGGAGAGCCGTTTCTGAGAGTTCTGAGAAGTTTCAGCCAACAACTTCTAGGAAAAGCCTTGATTCTGTTCTTGAGCAGCTGCACTGGTTCTAGCGTTGTCTAGTCTATTGTCTGTGTGTGGTTTTGTTTGTTAGGCGGGGCTACAAGGACTTCCAGGAAGCGGGAAACAACCGTGGCTTGTTACATTCTTGTGGTATAATCTGTACTACTGAGCCACAGACAATATTCTTCACACTTGGACAGCTCAAAAGCAACAGCAGCATGTCACTGCATCCCTCTGGGCTCATCAAATGTAATATTAGTACCTACAAATGTTGCTGTGTGACCATAAACATACACCTATCTTCTGCCTCGTATATGCACATGATCACTGGCCTTCCAACGCACCAATTCACAGGCAATATCCATCCTAGGTCTACTTTGTCAAGGGAACAATAAGAGGACAATGTTTAAGGCTATCACCAACTTCACACTGTGAAATTAAGAGGAATTTTTAATATTAAGTACATGGTGTATCTCCAACGTGTTGGCATGATTGCTATGTTCTGCTCAGAAAACATTGTTAAAGTTTTCAGTGTGCAATACACTTACTATAAGTTAATACACACCTTTGTGTACTTACATAGCAATCTAGCTTATCAAATGGGAAACAAAAGCAAATTACGGCTCCAATCAACCATTAAAATCTTGTCCATTAACTATGCAAATCCTGTTACTTTGCTCAGACATAAAATTGATTTTTGAACACATTGAGGGATGCAGTGATATGCTGCTGTTGCTTTTGAGCTATTCAAGTGTGAAGAATATTGTCTGTGGCTCAGTAGTACAGATTATACCACAAGAATGTAACAAGCCACGGTTGTTTCCTGCTTCCTGGAAGTCCTTGTAGCCCCGCCTAACAAACAAAACCACACACAGACAATAGACTAGGCAACGCTAGAACCAGTGCAGCTGCTCAAGAACAGAATCAAGGTTTTTCCTGGAAGTTGTTGGCTGAAACTTCTCAGAACTCTCAGAAACGGCTCTCCAAGAAAACGCCTTCACTAGGAGATGGATTGCACTTCGTAGAGAACGCTTCTGGTTACCAAGTAAGGCCTGCCTGCCTCTTCTTGAGTAGCTCTTTCAGATGAATGCTCAACAAAGCCTTGTATTTGTCTCATTTGTGAGCTATGCTTCGCTGAAATATGTGCATTTCTTGTAAAATCTCGTGTGCAGCTCGAGCACTGACAGTACCCCCAAGAGTGGCGTGCGTTATTTAGAATCGTTTTTCTGCATAAGGTCCATTAAATGTCGAGGGCGGGGCTCCTGGTACCGCTACCGAGCTAAGTTTGGACCTGCTTGACAGCAGTTCATACATCATTGCCGTTCAAGGTTCAAGGAGCTGTCTTTGCGATGTCTTACTGATATGCAGTATTGGCTGAGATGATTACACACATGTACATCGTAATGGATTTTGTGTTATGACCTGGAATAAGTGCAGCTACTTAACTATGTTGAAATGTACCATAGCTAGTAAATTATGTGGGCGTGTTGTGTTCAAGGATTGACGTGATCTGCAGTTTGGTGGAAAAACTGGATAAGAAGGGAGCTTATTTGTATTACTGTATTGTATAGTACTAATACTATAATTTCATTGGTCAGCAACAGTTGAATAATTCACGGTATTCTACAGTCATATTCAACAGAGCCAAAATGTGCAATGCGCATACGGCCATAACCATGGTATTTCAAACAGACTGAACTGAATGGAGACATCAGTAGTCCAGTAACAGCACCATGTATCGATTAGGTAAGGTCTACAGCTAGTTATAAATAGCGCTGTCAAACAAATGTGACCCGCTATGAAAAAATCGACCACTCGCGCTCGAATATGATTTTGCACTAGGGGGTTCAATACTCGAACCAACTTTTTTTTTCCTCGAATTTTTTTGTTTCCATATTGTGAAAGTATAGTCTTTTGTCTATCCATACATAGATTTTCATCGAAAGACAACGTCGTTTAGTGCCTGTAACGACTAGGAGAAGAATGGCGTTCAGTTTCTGCTAGCTGCGTGAATGGACTTGCAGTATTATCAATCAATCAAAATCTACAAGCCGCGGTCGACCTCCATAACAATACCTGCGCTTAGCCATCACAGCAAAGTAAAGCGGCAATGGTAGACAGCATACTCTCCAACTGTCCCGCTTTTAGAGGGACAGTCCCGATTTTTAGTTCAAAATTTACTTCTGTCCCGCTTTTTCTTCACTTTGTCCCGCGTTTTTTTACTGTATTTTTGTGCACTAGTTTGCCTCTTAACTTGATAATTTTCATAGAATTCTTTGGAATGTCCCGATTTTAGATCAAAAATACTGCTTTTTCAGAGATTTTGTCCCGCTTTTGGTTTTGGACAGGTTGGTAAGTATGAGACAGTAGCTGAGGCCCTCGAGTTGCTTGGCGTTGATAGCGATTGCTGCATAGCAGAGTAGACGCTCAAACTCTTGTCGATATAGCCTACTAGTACACCAGTCAATCATGGTGGCCCCACCTGTCAACCACACCCTTTAATCATAGGCTACACTGTCATAATACTGAATGAAACACTATACATGAAAGAATACTACATAGCTAATACTATCTATGTAGACCAGAAGAGCTCTACTGCAACATCTAGATGGCAGTCTTGAGGACTTGAAGATCACAACTTTGATCAGCAGCAAGAAACAACTGTCACACAGTGCACATGGAGTGGCAATCTCAGTCCCACCGTTCAAAGTCTGTGCATCATCTGATAGCTGGAGAGAGAGAGAGAGAGAGAGAGAGAGAGAGAGAGAGAGAGAGAGAGAGAGAGAGAGAGAGAGAGAGAGAGAGAGAGAGACAGAAAGAGAGAGAGACAGAGAGACTATTATGCATGGACATGAAATACGATTTTAGTGTGTTGTGCCTACAACTGTATGGGTAAAAGTGAATGCCCAAACAGTATACCCACCCTCGAGAGCATTGGTAGATCAGAAGGACATCGCTTCCACAGCTGCACCACTTGAAGATTTCACCATACTAATGTCCCGCAATCCCCTTCCTGCTAACCAGACACACGCGCGCACACACACACACACACACACACACACACACACACACACACACAAAAACACACATGTACACACAAACACAAGGACATCGAAACATACACACTTATGAGCTGTCAGCCTAACAAGTCAATCATGGTACAATGCTTGGACTGTTGGTGTACACAAGACTAGTCATAGACAATTTGGGAAGTCAAGTGTCCATTGTACATGTACATGCCATGCATATCCTAATGTGTGTACAATGGCAACATTGCTTTCACACATCACACAAGCATACACATAAACGCACGCACACACACACACACACACACACGCACACACACGCACGCACGCACACACACACACACACACACACACACACACACACACACACACACACACACTACATACATACAGTAGGAGGCAAAAAAACGGTGACGTTTCCGTTCCGTTCCGTTCCGTTCAAATGGAAACAGATACCGTTTCCGTGCAGTTGAAAACGGAGAACGGCGTTCAATGAAACGAGAATCGAACGGAAACGGAACGGCCCTATTAGTGGCGCGCGCCCGTGCAGAACCGACAGCTAGCTAGCTGGCGGTACTGGCTTGGCAACGATGGTGCAAGACCAGTCTTGAGGCAGACAGTTTCTCGAGCGGTCAGCTTAACGGAGCAACCTCCAGCGACAGACACCGGCCTTCTCGAACAGTCAACTCCACGGGGAAGCCTCGACAGTTTCTCGAGCGGTCAGCACGACGGCGCAGTCTCAAGCAACACTCGAGCGGTTTAACTACACGGAGCGGTCTCCAGCGATAAACAGTTTGGCAGGTACTCGAACAATGGCGTCTTGATAACAGAGGCGAAGGCGATCTCACTTTCTACAAGATTTTTCTTGCAACTCGATCTACGAGCATGGGCGTGGTGTACTACCGATCGCTCGCGCTAGCGCGATCGCGAGCGGCCAGGCCCAAACGGAACGGAACGGAAATGCAACAGTGGTGTGCAGGTGATAGAACGGCAAACGGCAGAGCTCGCGTTCCGTTTCGACAGAACGGAACGGAACGGAAACGTCACCGTTTTTATGCCTCCTACTGTATGCCAGGCTCATGTACTGCCACTGTTCATCATCACACTTGAAATACCGTTTGTTGTTGTCTGTTTCTGGATGACAAACTCTTGTGGATGACCATACACTCATCCCAGATTCAACAGCTCTGAAGACAAGACCTAAGAAGTGTACAGAACAGTCAGAGCTCACAATACTGCCTCTAGCTAGATCTTGATAATTTTACTAGAACAATAGAACAGCTTCTCACAACTGTAGTTCATGCCAAGCAGGACAGAGAGTGTAAATTTACAGCTACGTATGGCTATCTCCCTTGTACATGGCCAGAAGTACACTATGCTGTCCAAGAACCACACCCACGAGTTTCATTACATGCAGCCTTAGCTGTATGAACGATCATAGACAACTTACGAAGCATAGAGTCCATCGCTTCTCTCGGTATCTTCTCCACAAGGCCAGGACTGCTACTCCCGCTCGACTCTGTGGCCATCTTCCCGGCAAATCCATTATAGCGAACTAACCGCGTGGTATGATACGGAGCGTATACGGAAACATTGAACGTTGAGCTATGTACGTACAAAAGGCTCCGTTTCTCGAAAAATTGTAAACTGAGACACGGGTGACCCGTGTACAATTTTTAGGCCATAACTCGGCCTAGGAACCTTTTTAGAGCCTGATTCTTTGACCGTTGAACTCTACAGTAAATTCTGCATTGATCTATACCGAAAACGCGGATTTCATAAAAATTGGGAGTGGTCAATTTTTTCATAGCGGGTCACAAATATCTTAGACAGTCACCTTCAAACGAAGGTTAGTTCGATCTCGATTCACGATGACTACGTAGGCGGTTTCCGCGTACTGAGTCATGGCCGAGACTATAGACTACTGTACACTCATCAGTTTAACTTTCAACTCCAACGCAGTTTTAGCTACTCACGTTCTTCACTGTCACAGCGCCCTGGTTAAAACGGTTCATGTGAAGGAGCAATCTCCCAGCTATGCCTCATCAGCACTAATTAATCAATGGTAAAGAGGGCAGTGTCCTGGGATGATGCGAAAACAAATTATGAACACATAAGCCAATAGGCAAGTTCCAGTGGGACTAACTATGGTATATAATATGTGACCCTCCACGAGCGCTAGACATCAATCTGAGATACAGGCCATAATAGTCACCTGGTCACCTGGGGTGATAATTATTGATTAAATACTTACCGAGTTATGGCTTGAGAAAGTCAGCCGTGTAGCTACATAGAGCGTTCATGGCACGGACAGGTTGCTGTAGGCAACCGTGGCAGCTGTGAAATGAAAAGTCGCCTGCCACTTTTCTTCTTCGATTGTGTGTACAAACGAGCCTTAGAAACGCTTGTCTACTCATTCTTTTCCATTGAAACGGCGAGTGCTACTCTCGTTCGAGCGCTTTGGCAGCCATCAAGCTCATTGACGTTGTGGGTAGGGCCACAGATTTTTAATAAACGGCAAATATACGAACTTCCGTGTGCAATGTACGTAGCAATGTTTCATTGCACTTTCTGCAAAACTTTAGTACGGGCGATCCGGGTACATTTTGGCTCAAATCTCCATGACTACACGGGATAGAGATTTCCTAACTTTTCTAGAGATTTACTTAACTCAAAATCAGCTGTCAGCACATTATGCTTGGTATTGTCATGAAAGGTCACATATAGTGGTTGCTGTTGATAGCCTAGCTATCCTGGTATAGCCATTGTCCTATGATAGCTAGTTCACTACAGTTATTAGTCCTATTCTATTAATATAAAACAATTGTGCAACAAAACAATTATGCAAAGAGTGTGCAACAATTGTTGCACACTCCTTCATTGAATAGCGTGTTTATTACTACCATCGGTTTGGATATTCCATTCGGCCTTCGGCCTCGTGGAATATTGTCCACACCTTGGATAGTAATAATTTACAGTATTCAATGAAGGAGTATCCAATAATTGTATTTGATTAAATAGCAATTATCTGTGCAGGATAATGGGAGGGGGCTTTATAATAACATTACATGTACCGTACCTTCGCGAAAAAGGGCCCATGGGCGGTGCACCTTATATTGGATCTAGACTGGGGGGTCGGTCTACACTAAGACCTACAATTTAATGACAAAACGGAAATGATGAATGATTACGCACGCACGCATATGTATTACGCGGATATACGCAATGATCTCATATACGTCCGTACAACTGTCCGTGTATCATGCCCTACCTAGGGCAGAATGAATTTTTCGTCTTTTCGAAGGCTCGTTTCTCGAAGTACCTCAAGCGATTCTGTTCCACGCTACTGCTATACACTGCCACAATGGTATGGACGTTGATAAAGCCTCGTTTTTCGTTCTGGAATTAGTGTTACAGGTTTGCCCCCAATTCGAAGTTCCAGTCAGCCAGAGAAGATCGAGAAACACATGAGCGAGTTGAGCTGTTACGAAAAAAGTAGTCAAGACAAAGAGTTTGTAGCCAGAACATAGCTATTTTAGTAGCTAAAGTTTAGTCTAATCTTTGGTTGACAGCCTAGCTAGGTACTACTAAGAACATATAACAGGCTAAAGAGAGAAATTATTTTAGATATTCGAAGTGCGCTCGTGCTCATCAAGTGGTTCAAGCAGACTTGAGATTCGGCTGGATCATCGCTCTGGTACTTGCCTACTTGTGGCTCGAGTGCCATGGTGCTGTTTTGAGTGTTACAGATTTGCCCCCAATTCAAAGATGCTGTCAGCCATAAGCAGCCTAGATCTGGATCATCTCTTTATTGGCTATCTCGGCACTTGTGGTCTTGTTCTCGGTATCAATGTGAAGCTCAGCTCTTGCTCTTTTCAATGGTGCTTAAGATAGAACGAGTGCTAACTCACAGGAGAAGTTACATCCATACATAGACATGCACTATTTTTAGCACCACGTGCATGGCATGCATATCATTAACCCCCATAGGCACCATACAAATCGCGCGTTGACATTAAAATGTATGGTACATATATGGACTTCCGGTGGTCTTAGCATAGACTGGGGGTGGGCCGATATTCGAAGTATCACTGTCGCAGTTACACGCAAAAGAACGCCTAGGTAAACTACCTACGCGATCGTCACTATTTGAATAGTAGCTGCGGTTACTATTGATTTCAGCCTTGCTCAAGTACAGTTACTAATCGAGGGCGGCCGGCTTTATCGGGCCGATACTTCATCGTACTGTTGACAGCAACCGTAACTCAAATGGCTGGTTTATGAGAACTGCACTTCAAATAATCGAGGTACGATCGACAAATAACCTGCCAAACAGTTGTAGAACCAAGTCTAGTTCGTTTTATGCCGCGTTTGAGCCTCAAAAGAACAACCTTGCACGGCTAGCGATCTTAACCATGCCCACGTAATAGTAATCGCGCATGTGTGTTCCATGGCGGATACATATGGGCGCATATTAGAGTAATCTTTAGACCTTGGCAGGAAATTGAGCCCAAAGTGGGGGGTGGGCCGATATTCCGTAGTGGGCCCTTTTTCGTGAAGGTACAGTATATACACGTATGTGGAGGCTGACAGATAATTTTGCAGGATCCTACAGTAGATGTAATTAAGTGAAAATGCAAACTTCTGCACATATACCGTAGTGTACTGGGCAAGCGTCCATGTGCCACATTTCAAGGGGTCAATGAAGCAGCTTCCATCCAAATGTATGCAGTTTATATCCTGGGTAAGCAACCATGCGGGCCAAAATCACAAGTTACGTTTAAACGCCCATGGACCCTTACCCGGGACACTATGTTATGTACATGTATATGCATAATGTACATGACTGTACATTGTAAAGGACTGTAAGACAATGGGTGGTCACTACTATATTTGCTGTACTGACACCCGTGACCAGCCATTTTGATTCCGTTCACCTCTGTATGTTATAAAAAGTGGGTGTTCACCACTGTAAACCATATTTTAATGAAGAAATCATCGACAATTTCTGTCACTGGTCAAGCCATAAAGCTTGAAAATCAAGTAAATTATCAAGCAAGTTTCCTAGGAGGAATCAAATGATCAAAGCCCCAAAATAGGCCCAATCAAATTTTGATCCCAGTGTCAGACTGGGGAGTCATCTCCGCCTATGACACCGGTCACAGGTGTCAGTACAGGGCACATATTAATAGTGATCAAGATCACCCCCTTGGTAAGACTATCAAAGGGAGACAATGTGAGGGTGTGTGTGCATGAACAATTTCTAGGCTACAGCCATTGTATTCACGGTTAATACTGAGTTGTAGTTAGTCCTTGGTGCCAACACCAAGCATGTAAACAGTAAGTAAGTCTTAGAGGTACACATACATGTAGCATACTACATGAAAATTCAGTAGGTTTATCTTCTACTACCAATCCCAAACCTAAGGGGCAACCATCCATCTCATTGCCTGCTCAGGCAAACCTAACCCAGAGCCACTTAGATGCCTAGCCTTGAGAACTAGGGGTGGTAGGTTAAAAAGTTCTTTTGTCCCATGGGAACTCTCCCTACCCACCTGAGTGGCTCATGGACACGGGCAGCATGCACACATGACCATAATTTACACATTCAGGGAAATTAACAGAATCTCCAGTAAGTACTGTACTATTACTAGCTACTACATAAGTTTGTAGGGGTTAACCCACGAATCCCAGGTGTTCATGCAGAAGCTGAGGTAGTCTACTTCTTCTAGGCTCTGGAACTTGTTGTGAACTAGCTGTTGTGGCTAAAGGCCCCAGTATATGTATAGAGTCTAGGTTGTTATGGTAATCAGTGTTATGATGTAATATGATGTCAGACTCTAACCAAGCTGCCATTCTGTCTAGGCTATCCAGAAATCAGGCTCCTATATGTTGTTCTAGTTAGTGCTCCCCATGGACTCTAAGGTATTTAGCTATTCCCTTGTTCTATCTAGTCCTATTGCTCACTTTGTTTGACAGACTCCTGATAGCTACAGTAGGAAGGCAGATTCCATCCTCTACATGCTTTCTAATAGAAACTGCAAACTTGAAAAATATCTCAGGATACCTGCTACAAAATCCTTTAAAGCTGGTAACTAGTTTGTCGTACAAAAAGCCCTGTTTAACTAATCTACAAGTTACATGTAGTTGGTGATGTCTAGTGAAAAAACTCTTGTAACTATCACATTTGCGCCCTATTCTAACCAGTTGAGAGATATAAACCCCATTGGCTGGTTTGCTAGGTATGTTGCTATCCATGTGAGGGAAGTTAACTACATGTATGTGAAAATTAAAACCATCTCGTTTGTCAAAAACAGCCGTGGTAAACCTCCTATCACTGATGTTTACTTCTAAGTCTAGATAAGAAAGCCTGCTATCTGTTTCTTTGGTTCTTTTCAGTTCTAGTTGTTGTGGGTATATGTTGCTAATTTCCTGTTCAAAGGTGGGGTTATTGAGCGTGAGTAAGTCATCGATGTATCGAAAAGTGTTGCTAAAAATTTTTGCTACTTGACTATTTTGTTTTAATTTTTCTTTCATGAATTTGTACTCGTAGTAAAAAAGAAAAAGGTTTGCCAAAAGTGGAGCGCAGTCAGTCCCCATTGGTATGCCTATCGTTTGCCTAAATATTTTGTTACCTACTTGGATGTAGATGTTTTCCACGAGAAATGTTATGTTTAACTAGTTGATCCTCGGTAATACTATGGTCTCGTGTAGACATTGTATTGGACCAGTATGCCGTGCCGTCGCCCTGCACTATTAAGTATTTTGCCCCTCTAATCCTATATGCTTCACTAATCAGCTGGCTAATGCTATCTAGGAGAAGGTCATGTGGTATATTAGTGTAAAGAGTGGAAAAATCAAAGCTATCAAAATGCCTGGCTCCCTTGGTTCTGTTTACTTTTTTTAGTTTTTTCAAAACTTCCGTGGCATTATCGATGATCCAAAAACAATTGACGCCTGTACTTCACACACACATATACATGATACTACTCACTCTCTCTTTTCCGCCATTTTCTTGCTCGTCGTCGTCTCGTCACTTCTGATGGAGTTTTTCCTGACTCCTTGCTAGGCTTCTCTTCCTCCATCCTCAACTGACATAGTCTACGCCAAAATGAACCACTTCCAAGTGACTACAGACTGAACAGGGAGCAAAGGGTTTGAAGAAGGTCTTGCTGGAGGGCGTGGCTTGTTGGCCTGGGTGTGTTATGGTGGGGATTATTTGGAATATTAAAGACTCAATGATAGTTTTGCAAACCAACCCTCTACCTGATAGGAACCGGAAAGCCAGTGACTGTACTATGCCTATGGTTGAGGATGTAACACAGTAAACTTGGAGTTGTTGCACAAAGAAGAAGGGTCTGGCTGGCCCGACTAAGTCCATCACTGCATGTCACCCTGACTACAATGATGATCCACGGTGTACATGCGTACTGCCATCAGGGGCAACTGCAAGGATATCAGTAACTATTCTGAACTAATCATGTAGCTGATCCAATCCAAGCTAGGTGGTCGAATCCAATCGTTACATTTGCACAAGCTGCTGCTCAGTAGAGTGATCCTGGTAGTGATTCCGAATGTTACTGATTTATAGGATAAATTGAGTCACCCTTTATTGCAGTATTAGCTAGCTAGCTAGCTACTATGTGCTAAACTTGAATGTTCCTGAAAAGTCTTAGCTACTATTAAAGAGTTTCACTGGCGTATTTCAGCCCTAAACTCCTTGATGTACATATCAAATGAAAGCTCTTAAGCTGCAGAAGATAGGTGTAGAGGTAAGAAAGACGTAGTCTGGCGTAGACTTCTTGTAATGCCAACAGGAGGAATTTTTCCGAATTGCTACTAAATATAAGGTTCATTAAGTCAACATTTTGTCACAGTTTGAGATGGGCATGGCTTCTTTCCTTTTGATGTGGGTTTAGATGCTAGTTCAACCAGTTGTCTACAAAGGCCAAAATAAATTGAAGTGACCATTCACACAAGCTGGCAAAAAACTTGGTTGTAACAACAGTAACATTTCCAGTGTTTGCTAATTAGCCGTATCAAACTTACCAACAGATAACCTGATCATACTGTGACCTTAAGGTTTAAGGTGTCAAGCTTTCTCTAAACAAGACCTATTCTGAATCAGTCAGTGGAAAATGAAACAGTTGAAGCATGCAAGAGCTCACATGCTGAGAACCATTTAATTTGCCACTCCTCAGTTGCTAATCGTGATACTTTTGGTGTTGTACTAGTATGGCTTTGCTAAGTTTATATAGTTAATAGCTAACTGTTATTGTTTTTAATCAAGGTTCTTTCCATTGAATCTAGGTTTTAATTTAAGGAGTATTAGATCATTTTTGTTTAGTGTTAGTAATTAAAACTAATTGGATTAATGGTCTACTAATAGTCATTTTAGTTAACTAATTGAAATGAGCAGATTTTTGCCATTTTCTTTTTAGTTTATTATGGTATGGTTTGATGCAATTATGCTAGTTTCAGTTCTTAATTATGAAAGGCCAGGCATAGCACTATTAATCTAATTATAATTGGAGATAGCATTTCTTAAGGTTCAGTTTCATACCATTTTGCATTGAAAGCACGACTGCTTGTATGTATCCATATAATTACCACAGTGAAGTTAGTGTTTGTTTAAAAGCTAAGAATGCCCACATGCTGATCCTAGTTCCTACATGTAGCTAGCTGTCCTACCCCAGATGAACAGTGCATTGTGCCAAAAATCATGATTAATTTTGTAAAATTATTTTAGCTCCATTAGTGGGAATAATTAGTTGAAAACTCTGTTAGCTATAATTCATGCCTCACACATAATTAGAGAGCCTAGGGACATAGCTACTAGGCAAAAATGTAATATCTAGTTAAGTTACTATTTCTTACGAGTGACAACATGCTAAGCTTACAATCATGTGTCATGCATTATGCCCTAGCTAATTAATGCCGGATGCCTGCTGCACGTCAGTTGGCTACTGCTAGAATCACCGCTGAGTCTTGCAATATTATTCCATGATTATCCTAGTCCCTTTGCAGCTATTCATTCTGAAATTAATCTATATGATCATGACTTTAATCTATACAGTAATAGTACTATTTATTTACACTACCCTCATTTCATTGAAGTTTCAACAAATCAGGTAGTAGTGCAGAACTGTGAGCCGAGTGCTGAGCCAAGAATTTAATATCAGGAGTGTTCCACAATAACATTGATTGTTGACATGTCTTATACTCTATAGCTACCTGACATTATATGAGAAACTATACATGTTGTTTCCTGCATTTCAAATCTAGCCTCGTCCCCAGGTTTTTCAGCGTGCAACATTGAAAAGCTGGGAGTGGCCTGGGGACGAGGCTATTTCAAATCATGATACAATCAATCAGAGCTGGTATAATCTGTTTAGCTTTCCCAATGAAAGCTTGTACACAACATGATGATTAATAATTTAACAAAGTCTTAACAGGTGGGCTCATATCAAAAAATAGGTATAGACTCTGGCCAGGATAATTGTATGATCCTGCTTTTCAAAGGTATATTTGTAACTGCATGATCTCTATACCTCGGACAAATTAAAGGTAACAAGGAAACTATGCACACAATTATTAATCCATAAAAATGATTGGAGGTCTTTATAATTTTATTGACAAGAGAAAAGTGTCATCAATTTCAGCAGATTCCTCATGTTCAGTGCAGCTTGTTCCTTTGGAGTGTTACAATTAGGATTTCCCAAACCTTACGACATATATCAAGTGAAAAAGCTATTCTCTTTCAATCCACAAAGTTTATCCTTGTGGTGTAGCTGACAACTTCACATTTGCTATAGAGCAGACACTTGTAAAGTAAATTGGGAGATTTACACTGTCTCCTTTGAGATATAGCTACTCACAGCTAATGAATATGTACTGCCCTTGCCATGAAGTTCCTATGCTGTAGGTCACTTGAGAAGTGACTATCAAGTAGAGCATGGAGTTAAAATTAATGTCATAGTTATGTGTATAGCATCAAGCCAAAGTGCATTAAAAATAGAGTTGCTATATTCAATGGCGAAATCCTTCAAACAAATATCATTTTGACTCAATGATCCATGGACCTTTAGTTTTCTAATCAACTGAGGATAGTGACTGGAGGTATATCTGATTGCATGCACTGATGGAAAGTACTCGACACATGAATTTGAGGAACCCCCCAAATATATTGCTTCCAGTGACTCAAATTCAAAAATTAACTGTCGGAACAATAATAGGAGTGTCTTTGGAACTGGAAACATCCCTAGTGGCTAGAAGATAGGCACTACCACAGTGTTATTGTAGACTACTATGATCTTGACACCAGAGAAGTACGTATGGATCAAAGCAGGTGCACCGGAAGAGACACTACTAAGCTCTGTTTCTTATTAAGATGCCTAGACATGAACAATTGCAACTCATTGCAATTGATACTAAGGCTAGAGCAACGATCAGTAGCCACCTAAAATGCACTTAGATAAGAAAAGTAAGGACTTAATAAGCATAGCCACACTCACTGTAATTGGTGATCCCTGAATAGTTGCACTATGAACCAGTGGAAGGGGCAAAATTAATGGTCTTGATGGAGATCAATATGTGAAGTGTATAGTGGCCATGTATGCACACATAAAGAGGAGTGTAGTTTGTCCTCTCAATTTTTTGCATCAGCTTTGAAGAGATCATACTATAGATGATATAATGAGATCAATGATCTTGCAATTCTTTGGAACTCAGTGATGAGTAATCTCTTAACTAAGGTATATGGACAGTCACACATAAACTAAACACAGGAACACATTATAACTGTGATATAGTCAGAGCAGCAATTCTAGCAGCATTTTGAGATCATACTATAGCTATAGGAAATAACTGATCACCATTTTAGTGCATGATATTTAAGTGGAAACAAAATATTATAGGAAGAAGTCAAAATAGCCATAGTGGGCAATAACAATTTTGCTGGTATGTAGCGAAAAATAGTAGGATTAGGTATTAGTGATATAGCTGTGAGGAAGGGTACATCATCAGCATGAAACTGACTGTGGTGGTTCTGCAGAGATCCATAGACCAAGTAATACTGAGGAATTGGTACTCAACAGTGGAATACTTTACAGCATCCAAGTCTATCGAGAAATGTGAGGTTCCTGATTTTCTGAGGATATAGTGGCACTCAGTTTAGTGTGTGCCAGTTGTAGTGTAGGTATTGTGTGAGGAAATGGGACTTTTTAGACATGAACCTGATGGTGGAAGTGTTGAGGTTCAAACTTCAAAGAGATACAGGCACTTGAGCAGAGATCCAGATCCATAGAACAAGTAAAGGATAAAATTTCGTAGCATACGAAGCTAATGACAGTTTGAGGAGCATGCAAAATAATACGATGATTTGAAACAATGGAATCCTTTAACCAATGGTGATTTTTATATATCAATCAAGAAATGTGGCCTTCAGTTTCCTGGATATTGTGGCACTCTGTTCATTGTGTGACACTTGTAGTGAGATGCTGTACATCTGAGAATAGGAATTTATACACTCAAAGTCAGCAACAAATGAAGAAATATTGATTACCGTACACCACAGATCAAGTATAGCATTAAGTGTGGTCCTGCGAAACTCTGTAGTTTATACCTTGTTGTTACACTACTGTCACTTGCCAGGTAGCTATTTTCAAATGAGAGTATCGAATAGTAGACAGAGTGTGACATCTCCAGCTAGGGCACTTTAGAATCTCAAACTGGAGAGCGAATCAGTGGAGATTTAGTTCGTCCATTCTTCCGAATCAGAACAGGCTTTATACCTTAATTAAGATTTATATCATCTGCACAACTAGAAACTGCCTAAAGAGTTCTGTATACTTGTTTAAGGCTCCTTGAGAAAGGAAATGAACTACTATGATAGAGAGCAATAAATTGTTATGTTATGTTTGTACCCAGGACCTGCATGAAATCCTCCATTTAGAGGATGCAGCATTCCTGTTGCAATTTCCATTACAATCCATTAATATTGAGCAGCTGAAACTTAATTAGCTAGGTCCAGAAAAGGATATCAAAAGAGAACAGACACATGGTTGAGTTAACATAGGCGTAGGAACCGGGGGGGGGGGGGGGGGGGGGGGGGGCAGTGGGGGCACTTCCCCCCACAAGCTGCAAGTAGGGGGGGCAGTGCCCCCACGACCAAAGCCATGCCAGGATGCTGTAGCTACTAGGCCTGACTATGATTCATTCCATGAATATAGACAGCTCCAGAGTATACTCTACTTAACTTACAGCTCGTTTCTTCATTGCTACAGCCAAGAAACTCTGGTTTACCTATGCCAGGTCCAAACTTTAGCCTCGCTGATGCAAAAATGGGTGTGTTTTTTTGCGAAATGTGGGCGTGGTCCAATTTTTTTCGCACGCTACGCGCACAATTATTATATTATGCCCCCACAACGTCCAACATCTTTCTACGCCTCTGGTTAATCATAGCTGAATTCAGGGAATCTGTGAAATGAAAGGGAATCAGGATATATGTCAAACTGTACCTCAGTGCATAAAGAACGTTCACTGTTTTTATGTGGCACTAAGTATATAGAGTGGTTATGGCTTTGCACTTCGAACAGATCATTACTATTCACTATTCAAGAAGATGATATGACAGTGCCATGATGTTCTCAGAGGGGAAACTTACAATGTTGACTCCAGAACAACTGGTGTTAGTCGGATCACGTGCCAGACAAATCAGTACCTCAGCAGGCTGGCATACACCAGAGATCCTGAGGAAGCTGCCTATGACTGGTATATACGGTGCAACAACTTATCAGTTTGGTACATCAAAAAGGAGAGTCATTGCTGGATGTCCACTACATTAGCACAAAACTCAAATGGATCACTGGCCCTTGCTGGAAAGAGGGTGATCATTGAAGGTATAGACCTTCTATACCTACAGGATTCTTACATCTCCACTACCTGGAGCTTCACCTTCTGCCTAGTTCTCAATGGTACAGTAGTGCCACATAATATTATGTTTATTCTTGTGGCAAAGGTAATCCTCTCATGATAATTATTATCATTGTACACATGCAATGTGATAGCTATTGTACTTTATTATTGTGGCCACAATATTATTATAATAATGCCATCATATTAGGCAAGACTCTGCCTTGAATGTGATACTCAGTCTCTTTGGTTTGGGAGAAAAGAACCTTTAGAGTGGAAAGGTCACTGCTGAAGCCTTACTGACAGAGACATAGGGTTGTTTCATGTGCCGTTGATGACATCAACAGTGAACTCTTTAGATATTAATTAAAACAGTGGATATTGCAGTTTAATGCAGCACAACACACCACCGTGGCTGGAGGTACTGTCTATGCCATTGTGGTGTCTTCCAACCAATGTTTTGTTGAGAGTGATAGGTAAGCAAAACTAGTGCTGGGTATGAACCAACTTATTCCATTTCACTGAACAATGAATCTTTAGTTTCCTGATTAGCTGAGAATAACAGTACTTGGTATAGTGTGTACCAGTTGAGTAATCATACCATAGAAGTTGTATATCTGAGAGCAGCAGTTGCACGAGAAATATTGCATGTTTTAAGGATCGGGACAAATTCACAAATTTTAGCTAATTATCATCTGGGAACATCATCAAATCATGCAAGGTCAGCATCAAATCAAGCAAGAAAGGTATTTATGCTCCAAAGGATAGAGAAATGCTGGGCTGGGGATAGAGTTCAAGTGCCTATAGTGTGGCCCTGCTAATGTGCAGCTTTGACATACTATGGAACCAAATCTACCAGGTACTTTGGGTCTACATGGCTTAACTTCCAGTCTTCCAGTGTGACAACTCCAGTTAGGGTAGCTATTTTAGAACCTCAAAATGTATGCAGAATACGATAGTAGTATTATGAGTTATAGTGGAGTTTTTAATTTGTCGGGAAAGACAGTGTCTGTAGAAGTTAGAAAGCAAGCTAGCTAATGAGGGAACAAAAAGATACTATAATGTGGACCAGCACCTGGAAAGTGGAAAACCACAGGAGGAGTAGGATCACCAAAGTAGACACAAACTCGTCCACATTTCCCGCTACAGAGCAGGCAAACTCACTGCTAAAAATAGTAAATGCCTTAGCTTTTTTTTTTTTCTATAAAATGTTTATGCGTATAAGCAAGGGATGCATGCATCAGTGACAAAGCACTATAGTAGTACATGATCCAAAAAAGAAAAACAGAGAATGACTAAGGACAATGGCAAACAACAAGAGAGTAAACAAATTAATAATATTATAACAAAACAACAGTTAAAAATGACATTTCTTAGTCATGTTTTAAATGAAGAGACAGTTGTGGCAGCAGTAACATTTGGTGGGAGTGAATTCCAAGATGTGATGGTGGTTGGGAAGTCAGAGTAGTGAAAAATGTTAGAGTTTGCGCGTGGTTGCACATATAGGTCTGTTCTGCCATTATGATTAGGATAGTTGAGGGTCCTAGCAGTTAGTGGTGAGTTAGGAAAATCAAAAATGTTATGCACTACTTTGTAGAAATAACAAAGGTAGAGATACTTCCTACGTGCAGCAAGACTTGGAAGTGCAGCTAACTGGAGGAGATCATGATGGCTCACATTGTGGTTCCACTGCTTGAAACAAACATTTAAGGCAAACCTTTGTACACATTCCAGCTGATCAATACGCTTTGTAAGGAAAGGGTTCCAAACTGTGAGGCATATTCAAGATGTGGCCTTACTAGAGAGATGTAAAGTTGCAGCAAGGTATGAGGGTGCGACCATGAAGAGAACTGGTGATAAAACAATCCAACGATCTTATGATCTTGGCTCAAAGAGTTCTGGGATATGATGCTTGGTAAAGTATGGAAATCGAACTATAACGAGTGATTAAGCAGCTGAAACTTACTTAGGTCGCCAGAAAATCGTGATTGAAAGTTTGTTCACAATCACTAATGTGCCATGTTGCCAAGATGAGGATATCAGAAAAGAATGGATAACTGATTGAGGTACTCAATGGCTAAATCAGAGAATCTGCAAAGTGAAGGCTCTTTATAGCAACTTTATGGCACTCTATTTGCTATGAACTACATACAACAACAGTACTAGCACTAGCTCTTAAAATTTCCTTTATCCCAGCACTTCCAATGTTATACACAGCCAAAATTTGAAGACCTCAATGGTAAGATCATATTAAGAATGAAAAAACAAAGGTATAATTACGTATACAAGTATGTGGTTAGGTACCTACGAGAAAAGAGCAGTTCAAATGTATTTGCACATATTTACGGAATGGAAAGGCAAGAAAATTACGAGAGTTCTTTCCAACTTTGGGAAAACATGTCAGTAACTGTAAAGAACGAGCAGATGAGTTTGAGGTACTAGAGTAGAGAACTAAAAAAGAAAGTTGGACTTGCTGCACGAGTACAAAAAAGTATGGAGATGACATCAGGATGGCCAAGGAAAAGTTACGTACAGGTTCTTTAGTCGGTTAGTCAAAACTTACTTAGGTCGCCAGAAAATCGTAATTGAAAGTTTGTTCATAAGGCTCAATCACTAATGTGCCACATTGCCAAGAAAAGGATATCAGAAGAGAATGGATACCTGATTGAGGTATTCAATGGCTGAATTCAGAAAAGACAAATTTTTCATGATGTACACAAGAGCGTGGCTAGGTTTCCAATGAGAAAAGAGCAGCTCAAATGTATTTTCACAGATTACAGAATGGAAAGGCAAGAAAGTTGCAATAGTTCCTTTCTACTTTAGGGAAATGTGTCAGCAACTGTAAAGAACGTGAAGATGAGTTTTAAGCACTAGAGTATAGACCATTAAAAGAAGAGTGTGCGGATAAGTACAAAGATGAGCTAAAAAAGTGGAAGATATTACATCAGGAAGGCCAAGGAAAAGTTGCGTGCAGGTGCTTTAGTCAGTGGTGGAGTGGAGGTGACCTATAGCACTTTAAATTTGTACAATAAACAACATGTAAACTGTAGTCTCTTATTACTATCCCATGCATGGTAGCTATAGCAATACAATAGCACTTGTGGACAAGTTAGAACTTTCTTGGTTGTGATAGAAAAAAAGACAAAAGCAAAAGATCACAAACTAATGAAAACAGACTGTCAGCATAAGTTTGTAAGTGGTGTATGAAGATAGCATGTGATAGATACGTTTTGCAATTAAGCCACAGTTATAAAGAAGAGTTAGATCGTGTGAAAGGTGTACTGTGAGAAGAGCATAATATTCATGTACTGTGCAGGATTATCAGCATGAAATAAGCAGTTGCACTCACTGAATTGAAAGCAATGAGGCAGTTTGTCCTAAATTACATTTCAGAAGTGCCAATTTTAAAGATTTGAGAGTACACTTGCATGACTGGGTGCTACCTCGACTATCTCCTGGAGCCCACTGGAACCACTCTGACAGCATGGCTCTAAGATAACTCAGTGGTGCTCCCTGTTGTAGGTGAACTCTTGACTGAATGTTATCAAGTTCACCTTGTCGGAATCCCAGGTATGTACCAATATCTCTCCATTGACAGGCATGATCCTTTAGCTGAAGTTCTAGTTGAGGTAGGTGGGACTCAGTGAGATGTTCGTCATCATTCAAAGCACATTTGACTCGCTCTGAGCAGTTAAGCCACAGTAGTTGCTGTGGAGTAAGCTTGCCACATTTCATTGTGTTGAGAGCGCAAATCCACAACTGATCATCAGTATCAGCTGTAGCACTATGCGGTTTACCTATACCACAAGGGCATAGTAAAGCAGGACTAGGAACAGAGTTGGAGGTAGTCTTACGAAGACCCTTGCAAAGCGCTTGATACACTCTTCGGCATACATTTGGGTAAACTTCAATTGGTGCTTCTGGAGATATATGAATGTGGACCTCAAAATGAGAAAATGTATCAATTAGTGTGACTACTCCAGGGCACTTTGGGACCTCGAACTGGATGCAGTTACGATACAAGCACACTGGAGTTTTGAATTTGTCCACTAAGATGGTCCATGGAGCTGGAAAGGTACTGTCAGCGGAGGATAGAAAGCAAATCAGAGCACAAAAGATACCTTGTTGAGGACCACCATCTGGAAATTTGATGACCATGGAAGGAATGGGAGCATCATTGATAACCCGGAAATTATCTACCTTCTCATCCTCAAGCATACTAAGAAGAGCAGGCACAAATAACTCATTGCTGCTAAGGCTAGCGAAGATCAGCAGCCTCTTAAAAAGATAAACTAAGTCCCTGGGTTCAAAAAGCCCAGGTACATAATGCTTGTTGAAATCTTTTTGTGTAAGAAACTCAACTGTGACCAGAGCAAATAGGTAAAATTTTTTCCAATCTGCAGAAAGTGCATACTCCATCGAGAGCCTACTGATTTCATAGGATTTCGTTACTAACTCTGTCACCTTGTCAAGAATGACTTGAGTATCAGCAAAGATAACATTGGGAAGGATATCTCGATAATAGAAGAGAACAGAGATCTGGTCGAGGTACTCGATGGCTGCATCCAGAGAATCCTCCTTGAAGTGAAGCTTCTCCATGGCTAATCTAAGACACTCCTCCTTGCTAAGAACACCTCGTTGTAGGCTTTGTGACATCTGTTGAAGGAGAATTTCCAAGGCAAACCATCCAAAAGGAATATCAACAGGCTGGATGGAGGTGTTGCTAAGAAGTGTTTTCCGAATCTTTCCTACAACTAATTCTTCATGTTTCCCAGGCTCTAAAGCATTCAGTGGAAAGATTACCTTATTCTCTGCTAGGTTGTAATACACTATCTGCTTTTCAAGATCACGTGATAAGAGTTTATGTATCTTTTCATTCTTTGCTTCTCGACTTTCCTTTGACTCCTTCTCTCTGTCAGCATGAGTGCCTACAACTATGATCTGTGGACACTCACCTGCACTGCCAGAGGACGACATGTGTGAGTGCATCGTTCTAACACAGTGTTGAAGAAGCTGCTCAACTGTATGTGCAGATTCATAGGGAGTGCCTATTGGCTTATCATCCGCATAGAACTCAACTACTGGCCGACTATCTAAGTTATCACAAAGCCGAAAGACAAAGAGATAGTAAGAAAGGTGACGTAGAAAGATTGGCAAGATTTCATGAAACTGAGGCTGACCTCCAGAATCAATAATCTGGATTATTCTAAGTGCTGTGAGTGGAGTTACAGTTGTGGAGAGCTGGTCCATCAGCTTAACAAGCTCTTCATCTGTAGATATCGACTGAAGAATCCTCTCAGCTTCATCTTCATAATCACTAGCATCAGACTCATCTGAAGAATCCGATGGAGGAGCAGTGAGTATATGAGATACTGAAGCTGATAGAGAGTTGTTGCCTTGGCTGGGTACTACTGGAGTGTTGTCACCTTGATCAGATAGTGGTGTTGCTGCTTGACTTTCTCTTACCTTAGGATTAACTATTCTGGCTTGGGACTGACCTGTAGAGGGTGGCTTGGTATCACGTTGACGTGTTGCAATGAGGTAATCAACAAGCCTAGGATTATGTGCAAGCAGTGCCCTGGCTAGGAGGGCCTTGTGATCATTTAGTGTGGTTAGCTTAGCCCATTCTTCACCATCAAGGTTGATTCGGTAGACTGTGGTTGGTCTCGTGGCCAAGGGGGTGCTGGTTCTGGACATTGCTGCTTCATCACCAACAATCATATCTTTTGTGGTTGTCTTACCTGAACCAGCAGCACCATACAGCAACAGCTTGCAGAGCCAGGACTGTACACTACCATACTGCATGGCATCCTCAAATTGTCTACGACCCTCAGCAGTACCTAATCATGTGTGTGTATGATTATGTGATATTTGATTGAAATCTGTGGTTGTACTGTACAATATATGAGTGCCACAAAGTGGTGCGATCGTGGCACTCATATACTCATGATAATACAGCTAGAGAAAAGGAAATAGACAAGATGCATGCAGTTAAAGTGTGTGTCTGCGTGCACATGTGCATGTGCAATTATTTTATATAACGTATACTTAACTAACTATACTCTTTGTTTGAAACAAGAATAGTGCATGTAGTTGAAGTATGAGTTATCATGTATATTATGTGCATGTACATGTACCTGAAGCAGAACGTGTTTATTTCGAATAAAAAATGTGTACTTAACTATACTCTTAGTTTGAAACAAGAACAATAATTTTTATGTTAGAGTTAGAGTATACAAGTGACCATTGCTCATAAAAACGAAGCACTATAGTGCAAAAGCCTCGGCGCAATGAACCGTCAGTTACCTAAAATACTTACAGGATGATATACAGCATGCATACAGTCATGAAGTCAGAGTCAAGCCTAGACTAGACTGGAGTAACCAGTACAAATCACAAGAAGGTACATGTACACGTGCACTGAACGTAACAGCACCGTGCTGTGTTTGCAATTATTTTTACCGGCTAGCTGGACAAACCATATACTGATGTCATGATCGATGAGTCAGTAAAAGCTATCAAGCCTAGAACCCAAGACAGTCAAAGAAAGTTGCTCTAGTTTAGGCAGTCATCACTTGTAGCTAGCGGTTCATATACTATGCCAGTTGTAATCATGTCAAGAGCCATTGGTGTGTTTTTTGTCGAGAAAGAGCCAAGTCGCTGATCATCATGGCAGGCAAATAACATGATATCTCCCGAACAAAACGTTTTCAGCGAAGTCCACACAATGCATATCTTTAAAAGCCTACAAGAAACTGTATATCGCCACACTTTGGACATATAAACCAGGTATGTAGCTGCTAGCACGGTAAGAGACACACATGCACACACACACACTTACACAGAGAACAATTATTGTAACCCTCACACATGCACCAAGGCTTAATGAGGAAGAAGTCATGGTTGCATTGATTCAGATTAAGACAGATAACATCATACAAGAACAGTGAAACAAGTGGAGAAACTTAAAACATACAAAGATTGCCAAGCAGTCACAAATTGAACTGTGGAGTGATAGTAGTATAGCAAGTGAAGTCACATTATTTAATTCACTCAATATGTATCAACCAATCATCTTTGCAACCCCTGACTCCACTGAGTGAAGAAGTCCCAACTTTTACTGCTTTCTACAGTCACAAGTGATCAGAGGACACAAAATGAACTGATAAACCATCAAATAGATGGAGCTTCAATAGTTGATGTTACTATAGTTATTGTTACATTATCACATCATGAAGAGAACAAATGGACTGATGAAATGATTACCCCCCCTCTCGGGTAGGAATTGATAATACAGTAGAATCTCCCAATATGGACACTCTGACTCACTCCCTTAGATGCTTCGAATTCACCTCTTTGGACAGCTATATAAGCCATGGATGCTATATTATAAGGATCCTCTGGGCAGTTAAGCTGACATGCATAGGCTCATAATAGCAATGATCTTTACTCACACAAATTGTACTACTTTGTCCAGTAGTGGATTTAGGGGGGGGTCCTGGGGTTCCATGGAACCCCCCTTTGGGCTGGACCTAATACTAAGAAGTACTGATGATATGCTAAATGGAACCCCCCTCTCTGGCTCAAGAACTAAGAAAACTGCTACTGTAGCTCACTTTAGCACGCCTTAGCAGAAATTTCGATCATAAACAGATCGATTGACAGGTAGGGCAAGTAATCTCTCTCTAATAATGATCGAAAATGGGTGTGGTTTTAATCGAAAGTGGGTGTGGCTTCTAAAAATTTCGCACGCACACTATAACAGAACCCCCCTTCAAGAAATCCTGCATCCGCCACTGTTGTCTTCATGCATGTCATCATGACATGAAGACGTCAAATCATGCCTATTCACTTATAGTATAACATTTTGCTTGTACATCTCTGATGGACGGTCCTGGGATAGTCAGAATCAATGTGGACATCACTCACTCTCTGAGATGTGGACTGTCTCCATAGCACAAATAAACCATGTGCCCCTATTGACTTTGCCATAGAAATAATATATTTTCAAGAGTACTCACTTTCAACCATCGAAATTTGGACAACCTCCCATCTTCTGACAAAGGTGCCTGCAAACGACAAACAGCTGTATAAAATAGCCTTCAAGAGTGAACATAAATCGAAGCCTCAGGTGAAAAACGTGAATCAAATTTCGACATTTTAGCTACTCAGTAGTATCTAGAAAGCGCATTAGATGGAAGAGAAAGAGGAAGTAGCAAAAGAACAAATGAAAGAGAAAAAAATGGATAAGAAGGGAAGGAGAAGAAAAGGAAGGCTGAAGAGTGAGAGACAGAGAAAAAAAAATGTGAAAGAGCAGAAAGCACAAGCTAGCTATAGAGAGGACGGAAAGCTGAGCTGAAATTGGCAAACAAAGAGAGCAACGTACAGTAGGTGTACATGTACAATTGAAGGTGGGCTACAAGAAGCAAAGATTTCCAGTAGTGAGCACTTGTTTCGGACTGTGATTGTTCACTGACAATGGGTGTGAGAGTGAATGCAATGTACAGACTAGGATATAGTGGAAAATGGATGCATGCATAATATGAAGCACTATTGTGCAAAACCCTTGGCGCAGTTGCCTAAGCACATTAAGAGCTTGTAGGATGATACAAAGCATGCAGTCATGAAGCCAGAGACAAGCATGAACTGGAGCAACCACAAGAATGTGCATTGCATATAATAATTGTGCAATGCATATGCGTGCATACCTCACGTTTTACTTGCCAGCTGGACAAATCACATGATGTCATGAAGCTGGGATTGATGAGTCAGCAAAAAGCCATCAAGCGTAGAAGCCAACACAGTCAAAGAAAGTCGCTCTATTTTAGGTAGTCGTCACTTCTGGCTAGTGGTTCGTATACGATGCTATTTCTAGTCATGTCAACTACCATTGGTGTGTTTCTCATCGAGAGAGAGCCAAGTCACGGATCATTGTGGCAGGCAAATCACGCCATATCTCCTAAACAAAACATTTTCAGCTAAGTCCACACAATACAAATCTTTAAAAGCCTACAACGAACCCTATGATGCCTCACTTTGGACATACAAACGAGGTATGTAGCAGCTAGCGTGGTAACAGACACACACACACACAAAACGACTACCGTAACCCTCGCGCATGCGCCGAGGGTTAATTAATTGCCTTGACACTGAGAGTAAGGGTGAGATGTGTATTTGTTCTGTGTGCAACACACTTTTTGTTAACCAACTGACAGTAGTTATTGCTTGTAGCATTACTGTAAACTTTACTCTCATTTAACATCATTATTTGTCATCATTTTTTAATTGTCTATGATTTATGCTTATTACTTCATCACTACAAGTGTTTGATAATCAACGCTGATAGTAATGAATCACTAAACCTCACTGATACCTTTTTTACCAGGATTGCACCCAGTATAAAAGTAAATTTGTACATCGGGTGATACCGGCAAGATTCCACTACATGCCTTACTTGAGGGCTGGTACAAAGCTGGACTGGACTGGACTGGACTCGTGGACTTGCAGACTACGGACTGATATATTTTGGACTCTGTTTCGAACTGATAAAGCACTGAATGATGATCATTTCCAACCATTCTCCTCCAGGCCAGCGTTGTGTCTGTAGCTTTGAGAAGAAAGCTAGGACTTGGAGATCGACTACACTAATACCACTGTAAGCAAGCTCCAGGTTATGCTAAGCTCATTCATTATCTCTTGATTGCTCCCCACCGCCAGTAATTTCAATCTACACATTGTTCAAGCCAAGTGTGTGTGCATTTAAGGTACACCATCTTTATTGTGTTCAACCAGAGTCAAACTGCTTTGGCATGTAAACATGTACACACACACACACACACACACACACACACACACATACACACAGAGTAAGGCTTAGGGTAAATACTAAATGTAATTACAAAGCATAACTAGTGTTACATCCCACAGAATTAGCAAGTGACTCCAACACTGCATATAATTAAAATCACATGTCCCAGTAGTTGCAGCCAGATTATATGGGCAGCAAAGCTACCACTAAGCATAAGGAGGGTAAGTCACTAAAGTAAGATTAAATCCAGTTGAATCGAATAAAACTATGTGTAGTTAAATACAAAGGGAGGAATACAGGATCCTATGAGAGTATATTAGCATACTGATAACTTATGATAGCAGTCTAACAACAGAATCCAGTAAAAAATTGAATGTTAAAAATAGTACAGAATATCTGGTGGCCAGGATGTACGTGCAACACCTGCCATGTGTGTGCTAAATAGACATGTGACACAGAAATAGTGACCTTATCACACGCACATGACTACAAAATTTGAGAATGGATAAAAGACTTGAGTACAAAAACTGGACTCCTCATAGGGGAGTGGTCCAGCCCTCTCTGTAGCTGACCACAGGTTGGGAGATTAATGGGACTGAAATTAGTGGCCAGTGAGGATCAGACTGGGTTCTCCCCTGATGACCAGAAACATTTAGAATCGAACTATTAAAATTTTTATTATACAACTATATGTACTAGATGATAATATAATAATTTATTGTGACATCCTGTGTCAAACATGACTATAAATAAACTACTAAAGCTTCTCCTGGCAGTGGACCCCTAATCAGTTAGGTCTGAGGGTCAGCAGACAAGGCCCATCTCACCCCTTTTTTTCCAATTCCTAAGCACACACACACACACACACACACACACACACACACACACACACACACACACTAAGGCTTAGGGTAAATACATGCATTGTAATTACAAAGCATAACTGCAAGCGTTACATCTCGCAGAATTAGCAAGTGACTCCAACACTTCATATAGTTAAAATCACATGGACCAAGTATAAACTACTAAAGCCTCTCCTTAATTGACAGTGGAGTCCTAATCAGTAAGGTCTGATGGTCAGCGGACAAGGCTCATTTCACCCCTCTTTTCTAATTCCCGAACACATACACACAATGGTGTACATACATGTACATACAAACAAAGCTTTAGCTTGGGGCAGAGGAGGAACATAATGATAATGTACCCATCCCTGCTATCACTTCTGGTTTACATAGTAAACTTTGATAGCCAATTTCTAGGGAAATCCCTTTGGATCCCCAACCAACTGCGACCAGAAATCAAAATTATGAGCAAGATGATCTTTTGAGGATTCTATGGCTTCTGGAGACACATATATAATGTTGTAGGGGGTGGTATGCACAGAAATCTCATTTTGCACATCATCTGAGCTTACATGGGTACTCACAACTGCACAAATACTGTACTTATTCGAATAGTAGCCGCGGCTGCTGTAACTATTAACTTCAGCCTTGCTCAAGGGTGGCTACTAATCAAGGGGGGCTTTTATTACTTTTGGGTCGATACATCGCGAAGATATTGACAACAATAGCACAAAAGGCTGGTTTACGAGGGATTGTACTTCAAATAATTGAGATATTATTCGAAAAGTAAACTGCCATGCTACTGTAGAACAAAGCCAAGCTCGTGTTTTGCCACGTTTCTACCCAGAAAAACAATTGTGCGTGACTTGTGATCATAGCCATGCCCACTTAATAGTGATCGCACATGCATGCAGCTACTATTCAAGGGCGGCTATTATTGTTTTCAAAGAGCTCCAGGTGTGGCTAATATTCGGGGTGTGGCTTCTGTTGAAACATACACCACACACAATATTACATACACCAACAAGTAGGAGCTAAGAATAATTGATTGTTACAGTGGTACGGCATGCGTAAAATTTGTGCAAATGTTAATTACATGGAAGTAAAAACAGGAAGTAAAAATAGCACACTTCAAGGGAGACGAACCACTGTAATCATCGAAGCCTTCTCTAGCTGACTTACTCGTTCTTGACATGTGGCTGTTGGCGAGGAAGAACCAAAAAAGGTGTGATTAACGACGAAGTAAACCTAAATTCTCGTAGGAAAGTTGTAGGAGTGGTAAAACTGGTGAGGTAACCGTGGCGGGATTATGGGGTGAGTGATTCAAGCTAAGTTTATGATACAACCAGAGGTGGGACACGGCTGTCGTTGCGTTTCCTTAGTACTCTAGTAGTGTGCTAGCCTTATGTTAAGTGTAGGAGGCATGGGGCAAGGAAGCTGGGAATGGCCCCAGAGGGAAGCTTATCTGGAATGTGTGGCCTGTTGTACAAAGGCTGTCAAAGCACTATTGATGGGTGATTTACGGCTGCTAGATGATTACACTGGCTCTGGTACCCACTAAACATAGTCTACTGACCTCTGAATAGCTTCTAGGTCAACACTTGGCATCCAAATCCAACAGCTTGGTGTACATGTACGAGTAGGAGCAGCCTGGACTATGCTGACTTGGCACACATTGACCATACATGTATGAGTAAATGTATGTGTACGACTACTATGCATGCTTTTCTCTGGCTACAGTCTGTGATATGCTTGTGATGGCATGATGAATCTTCAAACAACATGCTAAAAAGTAAGTATAATAATGGTATGTGGTGCATGCATTTATGCGTCTGGAACACACAAAAGCCTTGTTGACTTTAAAAGCCGTTGATGTTGTATGTACACATCTACATGCAAGCACTGTACATGTAATGGCAATCTTTATAGTCTATGCTAGAAGGTTGTGGTTATGGTAGTGCCATAGAATTATTAGTGTGTCGCTGAGGAAAATGTAGATCAACCTTAAGGTTATGGGTGACAGTTTGCCCACACATCGGCATTTCCCATAGTGAGTAATGGAACATGCCAAGACAAACCACAAATGAAAACGGTGCATCAACTTTCTCCTAGATGGCTTCCCTTTGACCATAAGGAAGTGTTCATCTTATTACTCGGACATCTGGGCAGTGCTGGAGTTAGTGTAAATATTCGAAGGCCACCTGTCAGGAACGAACTAGACAGCTGTGTTGACTGTCTGGTCTGCCATTGTGCTTGGTGTAAATGACCTTCTTTTGTGTAGCTTTTGTTCTGTGAAGGCTCTATGAACTGGGCAATAAACTCCAGCACTGGAGCAAAGTAAGTACTTGGTAACTACACAGTAGATAGTAGACTAGAAGCCTTTGTCTGGGCAAACCTAGACGCACGAGATCCGGTGACAATGGCAGTCATAGCTGGACTTTCATGATAGTGTGGTCACTTCGAAATTATGGCAGTTGTTTTTATCACCACGTTAGCTATATTTTGGTGTTTGTTTCAGCTTCATAGCAGCTTCCTTTGTCAAGATACAAATGGTTCTGTACTCGCGAAAATTTCCTGATGCAAACTGTCACCCGTAACCTTAAGTTTGTACATGTATGTATGACAAGTACAATCACTGTTGTCCACATGACATTACACACACATGTACACTTGCACGCATGTACACACACACACAACAGATACAGAAGTTGAATCACTGTGATTTGAGACGATTAATTTATATGAGAGACTATAGCTACTTGTGTACATCATGTATACTAAATTGTTGAAATTCTGTATGCTTTATTATGATTATTTCAGGCAAACTACATCTGGGACACAGCTGAAAATACTTCTACAGGACTGTTAGTGTATTTAGTCTTTGTTCGGTGAATCTGATGGCCATTGCTCAAGGAAGCTGGAAATGACCCCACCAAATGTGCATGTGACTCCAGAAAGTTTCTGAAACACTCTGGTCAGGATTAGCCGCCAGAAATTTTGCTATTGCAGATCTTTTCCTGAATTTTTGTGCCTATAGCGTTCTTTAGTTCATGTTTAGCCACTTAAACTTCTCTGGATGTGCTGCTGCTGTTCTATTCTGGAATAGTTACAGTTTTTGGTGATGGATGCAGAAGGTAGTTTACAATTGTCTGTACACTCTCCGTAAACTGCTACATTAAATGTTTGCGCACTCATGCAGTTATAATGTACAGCCGGTATAGTGCTTCCAGCACGGGTGCCGTACCACTGGTTAATTGACTGCCAAGACGAAAGCACCTACATAATACATTATGACAAA
Source organism: Stappiaceae bacterium (assembly GCA_964291365.2). Taxonomy (GTDB): domain Bacteria; phylum Pseudomonadota; class Alphaproteobacteria; order Rhizobiales; family Stappiaceae; genus JBDWFY01. The sequence continues at coordinate 377,476 of OZ220033.1, read as the reverse complement.
GCTAATAGTTTGTATCTAACACCACTGGCTCATTGACTATAGCATTATACTCTAGCTTAACATCTCAGGCGTATCAAGGCATGGGAGGTGCTACTTTTGAGTCAAAAATGTGGTGTTATGCTTTGAGATACATGTACATGACTCAGATTTGATTTTATGAATATTGGGACCCTACTCTAACACAAAACTAATTTTGGTTACCATAGCAACTAGTTTTGTAGGTGTGCCAACAAAAACAGCACATCATGTTTACAAACAAATATCACGAATTGCAGAACAGAAGATGGCCTTTGTTTCCCTCCCAACTTTGTGAGGTACAATGTACTTCAACAGATGCCAAAGTATCTGAAACTATCTGGAAGAAACAGTAAAACCTTCGTTCTTGGGTGAGGTGTCACCTTGTTTATTCAACAAGCCCCAATATCCACTGCTAGTCCATGTATTTCTTATTGTCGCTCACCTACACGTGATCAAATCAATTTTTTCCAGAAGAATCTGTGAAGCAGAGATATTGAACGTTCTGACGATTCTTTTAATATCATCAAAAGTGATCGTCTGCAAATTGATCACTACCTTGGTAGCCACTAGCTGCCTCATGTCACAATATAAAACATATGGAAAGCAATCACGTACATATGTGTTAATGATATACTAATAAATGAAGCACTATTGTGCAAAAGCCTCGGCACAATCAATTCGGTAGGCCTAAGTACAGCTTGTAGAATGATATATACAGCATGCAGTCATGAAGGAGCTGGGAAGGGCTGCATGGGAACAAGGCTAGTCTAGTCTAGATCTAGTCCTGGAGTCAGAGTAACAACAAGAATGTGCACTGCATGAGATATATTGCACCATGCGCACCGTGCCACATTAACTCATGGCGCATGGCCAGCTGAACAATGCACGTGATGATGTCATGATCAATGAGTCAGCAAAAAACTATTAAGCCTAGAACCCAAGTCAGTCAAAGAAAGTCGCTCTAGTTTAGACAGTCATCACTTTTAGCTAGCGGTCCATATACTGTGCTGATTGTAATTGTGACAAGAACCATTGGTGTGTTCTTGTCAAGAAAGAGACATGTCGCCAATCATCATGGCAGGCAAACAACGCCATTTCTCCTGAACGAAACGTTTTCAGAGAAGCCCACACAATACGTACGTATCTTTAAAAGCCTACAAGAAACACTATGCCACCTCACTTTGGACATATAAACCAGGGGCGTACCTTAGTTGTTTCCTGGTTGCCTGGAAACCCCCCCCCCGGCTCCAAAAGGGGGAGTGGCAGGGTGGGCGCGCCTCCAAAAGGGGGCGTGATGGGGTGGGCACGCCTACGGATAATTAATCTATATCTAGCTGCAGAACCACGTGTAGCTTGATAGACAGCTGGCCGTTTTAGCTACAGTACTCGCTGATATCGACCATGAAGCGCTTATCAGATTTTGGATTCGTTCCTAAACCCCAGACCAGCCAGGAGAAGAGAGCTAGACAAAGTATTTCTGATAGTGGCAGTGGGTCTACTGATTCACCACAACCATCCGAGGCATTTCAGCCAGAGCAGCCACAGTCACCACAACCCCAGAGGTCACCAGAGCCACAACAGTCACCAGAACCACTGCAGGTACCATCCAAGTTTGTAAGAAGTGATGTAGGTACTTATAGCAGTGATAGGCTTAGGAGGCTATCAGATGTAGATAGGTTTTGGCTCCTTCATAATGCATTTCGACCTGACATCTCTTATAAGTATCCAACTAAGGTAGAGTACAACAAGCAACGTTCCTTTCAGCACAACTGGTTAGTACAGTTTCCTTGGCTATGCTACTCTGAATCATGCAATGGTGGCTTCTGTGTGCATTGTGTGCTTTTTGCTAGGTGCAGTATGCCTCTTGGTCAGCTGGTTACTTGTCCTATGAGTAATTTTACACGTGCGACTGTTACTCTTCAGGAGCACAGTAAGCAGTCTAGTCATAAGGTGGCTAGTATGGATGCCATAGAGTTTATAAACCGTGTGGAATCAGGAAGGCTCTCCGTATATCAATCCCTACAAGAGCAGGCCTCTACCTTAGTCCAGAGCAATAGGCTTAAGCTTAAGTCGATTCTGAAGACCATTATATTTTGTGGCAAGCAAGTGATATCCTTGAGGGGCCATCGGGAGCAAGCTGGAGCCAATGTCAATCCAGGCAACTTCCGTGCTTTGCTAGACTTTCGTATAGATGCGGGTGACACTGTTCTTGCAGAGCACTTCAGAACAGGAGCACAGAATGCCCAGTACAATTCACCACGCATACAGAATGATCTAATTTCCTGTACAGGGGAATGGATCAGAAATAAAATAGTACAAGAGGTAAAACATGCAAAGTTTTTTTCAGTCAGTGCAGATGAGGCGGCTGATTCCTCAAACAAGGAGCAGCTCCCTTTAGTGCTCCCTTTAGTGCTCCGTTTTGTAGATGCAACGAACTCTGTACGTGAAGAGTTTGTTGAGTTTATTCTTTGTGATACTGGTACATCTGGAAATGCAGTAGCTAGTAAAATATTAGAAGCTTTAAAAGAGTATGGCCTAAGTGTTAATTACCTCCGCGGTCAGGCTTTTGATGGAGCTGGCAATATGGCTGGAAAGTACAGAGGTGCTGCTGCTGTAATCCAGTCCACTTGTCCGAAGGCAGTCTACATCCACTGCGCAGCCCACAGTCTTAACCTTTGTGTAGTTGCTGCATGTAATATCCAGATGGTGAAAAATATGATGGGTACCATGGTTGAGTTATGTCTCTTTTTTTCAAACTCACCTAAACGTCAACTAGAACTAGAGAAGCATATCAACTCTATTGAGGGTGCCACTGCGAAAAAGTTGGTAAGCTTGTGTAAGACACGATGGGTAGCACGCATTGATGCCCTTGATGTGTTCTTTGATCTTTATCTAGCCATAATCAAAACACTTGAAGTTATAAGTGAGGGCAGCACGAGTGGCTGGAATGCAGAGTCTTGTAGATCAGCAGAAAATCTAATGACATGCACAACAAAATTTCAGTTTATCATTTCCTTCATAGTGACTAAGAAGTGTCTTGCATACATTAAGGGACTTACCACATCTCTTCAAAAGAGAGCCAAAGATATTTGCCAGGCTTATAGTGAGGTTAGCAGTATTGTGTCAGCATTGTCTGAGGTACGAGAAACCATTGATGCCAAGCATAAAGAGTGGTTCGACACGGCCATAGCTTTTGGGCAGAAGGTAAATGCACCTCCATCACAGCTTCCTAGACGCTGTAGTAGGCAAACAGCACGTAGTAATACACCTGGTGAAACACCAGAGATTTATTACAAGCGTACCATTACTATTCCCTTTCTCGATCAGTTGATCTCTCATCTGAACTCCCGCTTTTCAGATATCCAGCAGAAGGCCATCATGGGTATGAAAATAGTACCATCTGTATTAATGGATAATTCATTATCAGCCTCTAGCACACAAGATCTAGTAGAGTACTACAAGGAAGACTTACCCAGCCCTTCTTCTCTTGATGTTGAGCTTCACTTGTGGAAGTGTAAATGGCGCTCTTTTTCCCAACCTTTGCCAGACACACCTGTCGAAGCTTTGGCCTTTGCCAGCAGAAGCATGTTTCCCAACATACATCAATTGCTGCGGCTTGTTTGTACCATTCCAGTAACCAGCTGTGAATGTGAACGTAGCGTTAGCGTTCTTCGTCGCCTCAAGACATACTTACGATCGAGCATGGGTCAAGAGAGACTCAGCGGATTGGCGTTGATGCACGTTCACTACGGAATGGAGCTCGACCTAGAGGAAATTATCAATATCTTTGCCAGGAAACATCCACGAAGAATGGTGCTGTCAGACATTCTGCGTGAGTAGCGATGCAAGTGTACTTGAACTAGTAGTAGCTAGTACTCAGTCACAACTTGATCTGTAAAATAGCTGTTTACGATCTCTCCCTGTCTGTCCATTTCAATTATTTTATTATTCATCATTGACATGATTTCAATACCGGTATGGCATTACTGATAATTCGAACTACTGCGCAATCACGTTAAGGAGGCGGGTTTTTCACTAATTAATGGGCGTGGTTTTAAAAATTTCGCCGCGCGGTAATGTTAGAAACCCCCCTTATAAATTCCTGGGTACACCCCTGTAAAACAAGTATGTAGCTGCTAGCGCGGTAACAAACATACACAGACAGACAGACACACAGAATGACTACCGTAACCCTTGTGCATGCGCCAAGGTTTGATAAGATGCAAATGATATTCACGAGCAGAAACGGCCACTTTGGCACTTCTATGAAGTACAATTATGTGGACGAATGCTTCTGTGGCACTCCAAGAACATCTTGGAAATTTAGGCACATATAGCATATGCAAGGTAAGGACATGTACATGCAACATGTAGCTGCATGTACATGTATCTAGTGGAAGGAAACAGACAACACTTTAGTAAGATATACGATGTTACATGAGTGTCATGAGGGGGTGAGTGGAGAAGGGGGCGTCCCCTACACCTAAATGAAACCCTGGTTGTGAGTGGCCAGCAGATGTTTGAAATGGTGAATGACAAAATTTAATCTCTGCTTCTAAATGCTTGATGAGGATCACAAGTGCTACAGATTGTGCTATTTGAACTGTCACGCCTATCAACCACAACAACTCAAGCTAATCAATAATGCAGCCATTGTGATCTAATTGCACATACTCAAGTTCAGTATAGGTAAGGGTCAATAGAACGAGGTCATCCCCTCTACACTACAGAACTTCAATAATTCAACTTCAGAGATTCCACTGTATTTACTCAATTAAGGTATATATGCAGTGTTAGCATGAGTGCAAAACGCTCAACCTATGCTTGAACCTGAAAATGGTCGAGTATTCTTCGCGTTACTGATTGAATTACATAAGCGCATATGGAAAGAATATTTGTGCGCAATCATTTATAAATCGTGAGTTGAACACTATCCCATAACCTTAAGTCATGGGCACATTAACTTTATGAACATTATTCACTCAAGGTAGAAATGAATACGTTTACAGGTGAAGGCACACACATTCTATATGTAGTTGCATACTCTTGGTGCACTGAGAGGGCTGCTTTGTTTCACATGTGACTATAAGGAATGTGATAAAGCAATCCTTGGACAAGTGAAAACACAGACATCAATATTCACTGGCTACACATAATTATGAAATTGAAAATTACAATAGTGAATAGGGATTACGATGCCAAATAGTAATGAAACAAGAGCAGCTGGTAGGGTGAAGCACTACTGTACAAAAGCCTAGTTTAGATAATCTTCACTTCTAGCTAACGGTTCATATATGTACTATGCCATTTGTAATCATGACAAGAACCATTGGCATGTCCTTTGTCGAGAAAGAGCCAAGTCACCGATCATCATGGCAGGAAAGTAATGCCATATCTCCCAAACGAAACCTTTCCAGCGATGTCCACACAATACGAATCTTTAAAAGTCTACAAAAACTATATATCGCCTCACTTTGGACTTATAAACCAGGCATGTAGCTGATAGTGCGGTAATAGACAGACAGAGACAAGACACACACACACAAGTTGACTACAGTAACCCCCGTGCATGCGCCGAGGATTAAATATTACAGACAAGGTACATCCCCACAGCTTTATGCGCAGGGGTTTCCCCTAGAGCAGAGTAGCTAGCGCTGCTCTACTGGCATTCATTTCCCTAATTTTGATGTGGTCAATGGAACACAGGAAAAAAAAATCTTTGCTAAAGTGAGCAAGAATACCACTCTACTCTGAATTTCTACAGAAGTCTTTCATGTGCAATCTGTAACAAAATGGAGAACTAGCAACCACAGAAAGTCCAAAAACGATACTCGAAGCTTCCGATGATATCAGAGAAATGCACTACATAAAATGAAGAGGATTTACATACAAACTAAGGTGAGAAGTTGAGGCAGTGTTGAGTTACATGGTCTAACAGGGAATTGCATTTGTCTATTTTTGACACCCCTTGGTTGAACCTCTATGATGGTTTTTTGATTGGTTCTTGGGCTTTTGGAAAGGAAACTGGCCAAAATTCATGAATATGGGCATAGAAGCAATAAAAAGTTTTGAGTTTATTTTGCGTTTTGTAATGTATTAGATATATGGGCATCTCCACTTATAGAGTCTACAAACTCTATGATAGGCATGGCTATATCTAGCTGGCATATTAAATTAATATCGCATTTTTGAAGTCTTTCTGTCCCTGTCTCTGTCTCTGTTACTCTCTCTACCATTCCTCCCTGTATTATTTCCTTCCCTCCCTGTCTTAGGTTAACACAAAATCATTAATGATAAAAAAAGGAGTACATGCATACACCTTTCTATCATACATGTACTTGTTTACAATGTGATACTATTACAAGTCAATGGTACAAAATGCCAACACAATCATTGCAGTCAGACATGTACAATGGTCACCATAGCAACCAATGGACACCAGTTTAGAACTGAGTAATACTGACTCACCTTTGAGGTACTTCTTTTGTACTATCTCCAACTCTTCAAGGTATCCTCTGAGATATAGTGCCTCAGCTACTCTTTTCCAGCTTGGAAATGGAGCCTCATTCAAGTAGAGTTCCCAACATGCCTGTCTGCATTGAGACTCATGGTGCTGTTGTTGTATCATGTTACGCTTGGAGCGAGGGATCCAAAGGTTTGTACCCACATGATACCAGTCAACATTCTCCAGTAAAGCAGTGAGGTTAGAAAGAGTTAGTGTGGGCTCTGAAAATAGAATTTTTACTCTCATATAAAACATATAAACAAATAGGATTATACAATAGCTAGATATAGCTGCCTACACAATAACAATTTGCATTGTCATGGTAACATGTATACATCTACATGATACATGCATTACCATAGCCGAATGTACATTGTATATCATAGATACTGTCAAGAGATGCTTACACTGTACATGTTTGTGTTAGCACTAGTACTACGTATACATTGTGTTGAAATACGTGTAAGAATATGGATGTCTGTATCTTCAACACTCTGTGCATACATTAATTTTACATGTATATGTATGCACACGTGCAAATGCCTCATGCACGCTGAGGCTAAACTTTTCTGATCTAACCAGAGAAGTTTAGCCTCAGCATGCACGAGGGATTTGCATGTGCCAATCCATAGTAGACTAATAATGCCATTTTTGGTGGTCTACCGTAAACTAACAGTCACGAAGCTTATATAGCAGTTGCTGAAGACTTTACCAATTTATCAATGTAAGCACAGCCATAAGCTATGCTGTGACTGAAGGAATCTCTATGAGGAAAAGCAAACACGCTCAAAATATTTTGAATCACATCTATTATTTGTACATATGTTGTTCACTTTTCGATCTGCACAGCAAACGGCTGGCTCTATTCACGTATCATCCATGTTTGACTCTGCCCAGCTTCAGTCATGTGGCTACATTGTTCTTGACTGCACAAGCCGCCAGTGCTCAGTAGGCGAGCATGTGCAATACTTCCTAATCAACATCCATGAAGTGTGATGGAGGTACAAAAAATTATGCTGAAGTCTCAGCCCACTTTTGCTATTGGTTGCCTTGTGCTCAGCAATTACTTAGTATGGCCACTATAATATTTAACCCTCTGCATGTGCGGCGCAAGGATACAATACTTTGTTTGTCTATCTGTTTGTCTGTTAACACACTAGCTGCTCCTAAACATATGGTGTCATAGGGTAAGAGTTAACCGTTTGGCTTTCACTGAAAACATTTATTTCAACAGTTCTGGTGTCATTTGCTGAACACCACCGCTTTAATTCCTTGCTCCCTGATGTTCTCCATGGACAAAAGAACTAGCATGCAGTAATGGTTTCATTTCAATGTGAGGATTGTGTACATTCAGCGATAGTTCTAGAACACGACCGGCTCACTACTGATAGCAGTACATTTAGTCTAGCAGGCTAAGCTTCTTGGCTTTGTTTACTGATCTTGCACAGTGGTGCATGTTACGTAATTGCATGCAATGAGCATTCTTGTGGCTAGACTTGTATGGTTCCAAATACATGCCCTTTGCTAATAATTTATTGCTGAGATAATCTTAGTCTCATGCCCAGTCTTCAGCAATGCTGCCAAAATCTCAGATTTTGTCCTAATATTAGAAGTTTTGACCGTGAAAATTACCTAATTAGCACATGCAAATGAAGGATTTTCAGCTATCTATTCCAATAAGTAAGGAATTTCTTCATATATCTGAGGATTTATTATTAAAAGATGTTGGCAGCACCGAGTCCTGGGCATGAGACTAAGGTAGCTCAATGCACCGAGGATTTTGCACTATAGAGCTTCATATAACCTTGTAATCATAATCATAATACTAATATTGTTAACTTTTTAAGCTAAAAAGTATTTAGCTTCGGTTTTGAGGTTGATAACCCTTGCTGCATACCATATACGTGGGTTTATAAGTGCATGCTTCTATTGCAAAATCAGCAAGAAACTATGCACTTGAATCTTAGATGCACTAAAATATCAGTACAAAATTGACCACACCCACGAGTATATGGATGGGTAAGGAATCACCAATAAATTACATTTACGCGCACATGGAGCCTAGTCACGATCGAGAAGGGTCGCTGCAAACGGCGACTAGGAAGAAGATAAGAGCTTCTGCTTGAAACAGACAAGCCATGCATTACAATACATGTAGATCTAGGCTGTGTAGATACATTGTAGCTAGTGCCCCTATTACTGAGTCGTAAGACCAGGAAGAACATACGCGCCTAAATCAAAGTAGGTGATTAATTGTTAGGTGCGGTTAAAGACCTGTACCTATGGTATGCATATATGGATCAATGAATAATTAATATTTGTGGCTTGCTCTAACAACGAAATTATTGAACAATGAAAATTTCCTGATCTACGGTATACACAGACCATCCATCACTGCACACTAAGTTACACATACTTACCAGGTGTTTGTTTGATGAATGTTTTAGCTGTGGCCACTGCATCATGATGTCCATAACGATAGAGGCTGTTAGCTAAATCAGTCCAACAGGCATACTCTGAAAATCTGATGTGGTAGATGATGAGTGCTTTCTTCTGCTGGGCAACAGTGGAGCTCTGATGTCGTATCTCCCTCAGCTTCCTAGTTGGTACCACCAGAGCCTGTCTTAGTTCGTCCACATCCACCACAGTAGCCAGTACAGTGGACACATTCTCAGCAGTAAAAGTGGGGTCTACATGGTGAAACATTATAATTCATTACTTCGTAGCTGTAGACAGAAGAATACAAATTTGTGATAAGTTTCACAAACATACAAAAGTATGTCTGCCATAATGAGGCTTGGTACTCTAATTCATCATACATGTATGTACAGTGTCATGTAAACACATTATGACAACAACAATAGGAAGGTCTGCAGCCAGTACTGGTACTCTTAGGACAGGTTTTATTTGTAAGAATCCTCAGTGCACCTACGGACTATCTCAAGTGGAAAGAGTTACAATTTTCACTCACTTTCAAGAGATCAATTTTAATACCAGATAACAAGATAATGAGAGGCTCATCAATTAAGGTGCCATATGAAAGGCCAATCCAAGTGCCTTCTAGATGTAACTGCAATCAAAGATCAAGTTTTCTATGAATAAAATCTGTCTGATGATATTCTAGATCATCATAGTAAGTTCCATTAGTGTAGCTAAGGTTCAATAAGCATCAATAAAAGTGGCCATTTAAATTCTGATTTAGCATTTTCGAGGTTGTAGCTGAATGATGCTGTAACGCCTAATGGTATGCCCATGACACGATCTTCCGCATGTAACTCTGAATCAGTAGCTATATCCACAATCCATCTGATAGATCGTTAACATTGATCATTAGCCTTAGTTTTTCACTATTAGTGTTATGAAACTATGACCACTTAATCCCTGACATCATTTGCTCAATAAAATGAGCTCAAGATTGCGACTGTGTGGCCTGTTACTGTGGATTGTATAGGGCATGGACATCATGGTATAAGCCACTAATTGGCTCACCAAGTCTGTATACTAATACAGTAGCTAAGGCATGGAAGTAAGCATAAACACGTCGTTGGATAAGCACCAACCTTACTAGTATCATGGAAGTTAGCTATGAGACAGACCACGTACCAGATCTCTCTGTTATGTTGTAAGCTTAGAACAAGAAAAATCTACAGATAGGAAACTAAGTGAGTGTTGGGTAGGTGGACTCAGGTGGATTAAGGCATGGGACCAGCCACTGTGTTTCATGTACCAGTACACTTCTGTGAATATTTGGAAAACTGTTACAGATATGAACTTTTGACTTGATATCACGTCTGTACACTACTTGGAGTATTCAAATTTTCAACTATGACCTTAGGTCTGTTCAACTGAATTCATTAAAATTCCAGGAAACAAATTTCTCAAGCTACATTAGATCATATGATGAAATGGATACATTTCACACCACCTGGCCTGGACTTGCCTTCTTGTACATGTAGTTAGCAGTGTAAAGTTGGTAAGAATGCCCAGAAATGCCTTTGTAATAGCTACCTGTACTACACTCTTATGATAGATTGGATTCAGTAGTGTTTGATTGTGTAGGGTACTCACAAATTTAGTCACCAAGACAACTAATTACATGCTTATCATGGTTACCATGACAACTAATTACATTACCATGACAACTAAATTCACAAGTATAAAGAGCAACTGAAAAATTGCAGAAGTAAGTAGGGATGGTAGGATCAAACAGTGCACAAACAAGAGTGGTGGGGACAAAAATAATGCCACCCTATATCTTATTTTCAAGTACAGCATGTAACAGAACTTCTATGAAAAAGTGTGTAGGGATGCATCTTGTCTATTATTATCCCTACCACTCTTGTTTGTGCACTTTTTGATCCTACCATCCTTATTTACTTCTGCAACATTTCAGTTGCTTTTGATACTTGTTTGTGTTACTTTTTTTTCAAATCTCCTAAGCCATACATGTGGCATGGGAGGTGAACATGGTGAGCACTGGACCAGATATACTTAAACTATGTACAGAGCTGCTGAGGAGAGGTGTGGTCACTAAGCTTTTGGCAAACGTACTACATGCAACATCAAACACAGACGACTGTAGGCCATGACTACCAGCATTGCAGATGATAGTAGAGCATCGACCTCTGTATCCCTCAATTGATCGAATGTGTTGAGAAATGTACATGTGTAAGTGCTAGCTTGATCATAGAGTGAGATCGCTGAGTGTGGACATAGTGCAAAGATTGAGACAATAATTGCATACGGCACGTGCTTGCCTCCGAGCACATGCACTTAGCAACAAACTGGCTTCCTGCATTGAATCTAGCAACCAAATCTGCCGAAAATGGCTTGTTACAAAAGGACAAGCTATAGTAAAACCGATGTAACACTGCACTGCACAATAAAAAAATTGAGTTGATTTATATTCAAAGTAGACTGAAAGGTCAAATCAGTCCTGAGTTAGAACTGAAAATGATAAAAAAAAGAAAGAAAGATTGACAATTTACATTCTGTTATTCCATGCTGTACTTAGATAGAAAATTTGCTTGAGATTATGATTATGCAAGTTAGAAATCTTCCAAGGTTATCTGCTCTGAGATTTTTGGTGTTTTGTATTAACCATAATCAGTAGCAGTCAAAAAAAGTTTAAGATTCCGTCTGTGTACTACGGATGTAAAGGTCGGTTCACAATATGACGCTACACCATGCATTGTGTTGCGTCACCTTCGCATTGACACTCGTCGTAACACAATGCAATGCTAGAATATAGACTCAGATTCTATCCTTGCGTTCCCTTGCATTGTGTCCTTGTGTCTGATTGCCAAAAAATCATCAAATTTTTAATTAGAAATTTTTGCATTTTGTAAACTGCAACACAAGGCCTTGTGTCATATTGTGAACCGACCTTAACACGCACCACACATTACAATATCTCTGCTATTATGTGCACTAACTATGCACACAACAGATGCTGCGTACTTTCATAAACATTTGTATAGTATGTACTTTCATATTACGTAAACAGATACGCCTACAGTGCAGCTAGTGCTAGCACTAGGCCATCAGGGGGTGCCCCCAATGCCCACAACTAGCCTTAACTACTCAACAGCTGTCAAAGTAGAGGTCATAGTTGACCACTGAAGCCTATAAAATAGCCAGTTCAGAGAGGGACTAGTTCTGTTCATCAGTTCACTAAGAGAAGCAAAACAAAACCCTACAACTCTCCAGTGTAGTTAAACACATACCAACTCACAAAGGCAAAGTAGCAGCAATACATGTAGGTATGCTCACTGTGACTGTGTGTGTGTGTGTGGGTGTATGTAGTGTGTGTGCATTTAATCCTAATTTTTTATACAGTTGATCAGGATCTAAGAATGAAATGGAGGAGCTTGATGATATGTTCATCAAGGGGCAATATACACCATTCAGTGATCAATCGTCCAACAAGAAACACCCGTTGACGGACTCCACTAATGCAAAACAGCCAAGAAAAGAAAAATTCAACAAACCACCAGTGAGTGACATACACTATGTACTCATGCATGAATTGTACATGTACATGTGTTAAATTACCAGGAAATCACTAAGTAATTTACAAATTCACATTTAATCCAAAATATTCTGAAACTAGGAAAAGAGAAAGAGAAAAGAAAGTGTTGGGCAAGGAAAATGAAAAGAAGGGGAAAAAGAAAGGTTCCATCTTGGAAGCGACATTACAACCAAGTGTGACCAACACCACATCCACTAATGGTTCAGACAATTCACCTCCTGAAATTGATCCAGTTTCTCTACATAAGACCTTGCCAGGCAAAGCCCAGCCAGCAGATGTTGCCTCCCAGTCTACACTCTTGCCCAAATCCAGTGAGCATGAGTACATGTAATTCTTACAATGTGAACATTGTATGAAGGATACAGAAAGCATGAACTGAACTCGTTTGTCCATTTTAACAGGTATACCACACCTCTCAGATGAAGCAGAGCATTCAAAGGCTAATCCAAGCACTTCGGCTGAAAAGGAGGCAGCTGATGCTCCTACAACAGCACTATCAGCTCAAAACAGTATACATGTACACTAGTGATTATGCAACACAAAATATACGCACGTCTATTGAAGTAGTATTATGTTGAAGCTACCATTGTTTTCTATTTTAGATAGTGATCACTGCAATTTAGCCAAAAAGGAGGTAGTCTATGGTTCTAAGCCGACTCCATCAGCACTATCTGGTCAAATAGGTAAGGTTTGACACTCACATATTGATGATTTCGTTAAGAAAGGGAAGGAGGGAGAGTATCGAACCACGTATATACCGTGTGCAACAACATGTAATAACATGGTGTTATGCTAGCCACACATACAGGTGTGTTACATACTACACTGGCTAGCATGGCACCATATTAATTTTGTGTGCATCACACTGACCACCAAGCATGAATACCATTACAAAAGACTTGAAGAATACAAACAGCTGTTACACACAGTATATTGTACTCTCCCTCTTCCCTTTCATATATACTCTTGATTATGTTACACAAATTTACTGAAGTTTAATTGTGGGTTAGTGCGCAAATTCTAATAATACTAGTATATCTGATAATCCAAACACACACACACTTGTATCCCTTTTTGTACGGATCTTCAACTACTAGAATCAACCATCTACTCACAGGAGGAGAGTGTCCTACACATTCAGCAAACCCAGTCTAAAATCCTCAACAATCAGGAAGAGATTTTTCAAAGACTCTGTGACTTGGAAGAGTGCACAGGTGTGTTGTTTGCCAGTAAGGCTCAGTCAGCAAGCACGAGGGTAGCAGGGTCAGTGTGCAACTTTTTCTCAATGGCACCTTCACCATCATCAAACAGGTACATGGATGACTCAGATGATTAAATTGGATCAAAATCGGAACTTCCTTTCAAGATCAGTTCCCACCATCCTCCCTGCTGCTCCCCAACACCCAGCACCTATCACCCCTCTACTGCTCCATAGATGTCAGTATCAGCAGCTCTTTAAGCTAAGGTACCCTCCCGCCCCCAAACTCTAACTCTCACACAGCCAGCTGCAATCACCCCTGCCCAGTCCAAGGTTGATAAAAAGGCATGTGTATCAAGAAGTCAAAGCTTCTTCCAGTTGAAGTGGTTGTTGCGAAATACGTATCCTAAGCTAAGGACAGTTTCGAGAGCCTTAACACTGGCAGTCTAGCTAGCCAAGGAGTGCTTGGGGAGGATGTCATGAGGCAGTGCACGGTGTATGAGACCAGGTAGCTACCAGGGCTTCCCGTACAAGAACTTTTTCAACTTAACAAAGCAGTTTTTGATCAATTCCCAGAGTTCTGGAGCCACCCCCAGAGTTTGAGTCTGTGTGGAAGGACTGCGTTGCATCTGTAAATCAATCCAACAAGCAACTTCGTGCTAACAAGCCTCATCTGATTGATTAGCTCAAGAGACGATAACACTACCAGGTAAAACTGTATCTTATTGGAACATGATATTCAACATTTTTTTAACTGTCTAGTACATAACTTATTGTACATGATAATGAGTCAAGCAGCTTATTGTATGTGAAATGGGTTATGTATGCATTACATTACTACAACACTAGTATCCAGTAGCACCTCCTTGAAGTTCAATGGCTCTAGGTATCATCTTTTTCAGTGTCTAATGTACTTTGTGCACTTCTCCACTGTAACCGTCTCCCAGAAGCGTTTGATTCCTTCTACAAGCTTGCCCTTTGTCTTTGGTTTCACCTCTTTGTGTACTAACTCTTTGAGCTCATGCCACAAGTTTTTTACTGGATTAAAATCCGGTGACTCGGGGGGTGTCCCCCACCAATTGATGCAGCTCATGTCTAAGAAATCCGCTAGGTAGTGTGACATATGTTTTCGATTGTTGTCTTGCATAAATCTATGTGTTTCAAAATTGTACAAATATGGCACTAGTGTCTTGCCTAAGATCTCAATGAATAAATATTTCTCCATTGTTCCATCGAAAAAGCAAATTCCTGTAGCTCCTCGTAGACTGATTCCGTCCCCCTCCACATGTGTACTTTGGTGGGATGCTTTGGCCTAAAATGGAAGAGGAGAGACAGAAATAAAGGTAAAATAACACTATGCACAGGTTCATACATATCTAGCTGTTGTGTATGCTTTATGTATGTGGATGAGTTTACCTTGGCTTATTCCTAGGTCGTTGTCCTACTTTTCTGCTGCAAAATGCCTATGAGACTCTAACTAAACCGTACATTCGTCCATCTACACCATGTCATCAAAATTAAAACCTTGGTTTTCGATAGCCCATTGCAACCGCTTAGCCTTGTTGACTTCTCTTATAAGCTAATAATAAGCTGATCTGCGAAAAGTCCACCCTAGTGATGTACGACATCGAAGAACCATTCTCAGGGAGATGTTAAAGCCCTTGCTCACAAGTAGCTGGTGTAACTGATATGTGGTTGTCTCGTCATCGAGCTGTGTCTACTCTTCAATGACTTTCTTCAATTCAGCTGTTATCTTTGAAGGGCGCCCTGACCCAGGCTTCCTGGCAACAGAACTGTTACCTTTGTAGCGCTTCAAGAACTTTGCTATACCCACACAACTTGCTTTCAGTCCTACTCACATAGAACTTTGGCGATGGTTGGCGTGTTGTTACAGTAGTGATATAAGATACACTGAACTTTGGCGATGGTTGGCATGTTATACTTGTTGCTAGAGTAGTGATATACAATGTAGGATATGCTGCTTAATGTAGTTGGTGTAAACCATACTTTGCCCCTTCTTTGCCATTGGCCTCTTCAATTGATCTATTTGCTCGTCTTATGTTTGTCAACAAATTTAGCACCTCCCAACTACGTACTTACGTATTGTGCTTGTGCTAACAGCTGGCAGTTCCGTACCATATAGTGCAAGCGCAATGTACTACGGTATGGTACAGCGTGGCGGGCGTACGCATGAAATAATATGCTTCGAGTACACTATTTTTACATGGCATAGAACATAACGTAGGCTAGGAACATTACATAAACTTTACATGTACATCTACTCTACATTAGCTAGTAGGGATGGCCAGGACATGTACACTGTACAGTAGTGGTCAAAAAAGATGGACTATTGAAAAGCCTTCCTGCTAAGATTTTAATCATAGAAAATTCGATTTAAGTTTGTCCACAGGACAATCTTCTGCATGTAACTCCAAATTGAAAGTACAGAGTAGCTATAGCCACAATCCATCCAATAGATCATTAACACTGGTCGTTAGCTCTAGGATTTCACTATTAGTGCTGTGAACATATGAGTGCTTAAATACCAGGCAACACTTGCTCGATAAAATGAGCACAATTGTGCGGCTTTTTACCATGGCTTTTACAGGGCTCGTATGGAGTGATGTCATGGTATAAGCCACTAATTAGCTCACTGAGTCTTTTAATTGTGTGTTTTCTCGCATTAAAATGAGTAGTCTGAACAGTTTATCTCGTTTGCTTGTACACTTTTTCTGCTACATACAATAGCTAAGGCATGAAAAAAGCACAAACGTATCATTGGATGAGCACTAACCGTACTAGTATCACGGAAATTGGTTATGAGACAGTGTGCCAGATCTCTCCTTTACATTGTAAGCTTAATTAACAAGAAAAGTTTATCATAGGAAGTTTAGTGAGTGTTGACTCAGGTGGATTAAAGGTGCACCTGCACAGAAGTAATTCACGCACGTTGGAATGTCAATATCTTGAAAAAAGGGCTGCTCGAAATTCAAGATTATGTAATCAGTTAATTGTAAAAGTAACATTACATCATTCATATTCATTTCAAGTACTACAATGTAAGTACTACCAAGAGCGTATCGAGCTGGGTAAGCGGTGAGAGGGCATGCAACCTACGTAGACAGCGAAATCCTAGATGTTATTAAAATAGATTTCTGGACTAGCCATGAAAGATGTGTTAACAACTTGTCAACCCGTTCTTATCAAGATCCGACGAAGAACAGAGGCTATCATGGTCCAGGTGGTTCTCGACGCTATCAAGTGTCAGTAAACATTTCAAATAAAATTGAGACAGACTGACAGCTCCTGCTCACTCAACTGCCAAACGAGGAAGACACAGGCGATCAGGTAAGCTTCTGGTATACACTTTCAATGAAGACTAACTTAGAACAAAGGATTTTGATGTGTTGTCACCCCAGCTTAGTCCGACAAAAGGCCTATTTATGGTGTTAGCGATGGCGAGTCGATTCAGTCACCTAGCTGCTTTGTCACCACCACTAACTCCGATCAACTCGAGTGTTCTCTTGTTTTCACTTGTCCGGACGATTAGTGTCACCTTCTGGGCCTTTGGCACTGCCAACAAAAGCTTAGCTAGGCAGTAGGTCACCATAAAACCAGGTACAAACATGCCTGTACTAGCTTGTTCACTGAACATTTGTGCTATTTTTAGTAACATCTAGGTCTACATACATACTATGACCATTGCATGCCCTTGGTGTACATTCCAGACTCATGTGTTATACGTAGTGTGAATTTGAATAGTACAACTTCCGTGCAGGTGTGCCTTTAAGGCATAGGACTCAGCCACTGTATTTTACATACTTCTGTAAATACCAGGAAAACTGTTACAGATATGAACCTCTGACTTGATATCATGAATGTAGGTACACTACTCAAATTAAGTTATTTAAATTCAAGAAATGAATTTCTTACTTTGCATTAGTATATTGTAATATGGATACATATCCTAGAAAAGCATATTACCACAGGGAGGACTTTTCTTGTAGTTAGCAGTGTAAAGATGGCAAAAAGAATGCCAATTCTGATACTTCAGTTGTGATAAGAACCCTTCAAGGGTAGGTGCACTAGAACAGAAATGCCATTGTATAGCTATGAAAAATAAATACCAGTTAGACACTAGAGGCCAAGGGATCTACAGTATTTAGAATCCTGATGTTCCCAGACTGTGACACCCTGAGCGAAGCGAGGGTGTTACTCAGGGGGACAGAGGGATTCTACATGTACATACTGTGGATCCTATTGGTCAAGGAGTGTTAAGTTCTAGAGAATGTTACAACTGTTGCTATGGTAATAAAGCTATTTGCCTTGGAGCTATCACAATAATTATGCACCTGTTGGCCAACCTTTACATAAAAATTCTAGGAATCACATCATATGTAGTGTTCGATTGTGTATGGTACTCACAAATTTAGTTACCACAACAACTACTTTATCACAGTTACCATGACAACTAATTACATAATTGTCAAGCTAAAATTAATTATACTGTAAAGCAACATTAATATGTGCATGAAAAAAATAGGTGAATCCGTTAAAATGGACCTCTAGAAAAATTTTTAGGATTTTTTTTAGGCTAGATCAAATTAACTGTTAATTTGTTATCCAATCAACCGAAATTACACACTATGTAGGTTAAAAATGTACCTGGGTCTATGGAGCACTTCAATTGGAACTGTTTACAAGAGTGGGACAAATTAATGGCTTTGTCTTTATAGAATTTTGATTGACACCTCCAATCAGGACATATCGATGAAAACGAGTGATCGTGATGACCAATTACAATAAGCACACATGTACACTGTGGTACAGTGGTAAGGGCCTCGCTTTAATTACAAGAGGTACCAGGTTCGAATCAGGATGGTCAAATTTCTTTCCTTTGTTTATCTGTTACTGCTTTGATCATTAAAAGTGTTTTTAACTAGTGAGTGGAGCCTGGGTATGACTATTCATGTAATTTACTGCAATTAGCTGATACAAGCTAATTGGACGACCTATGCACCTGCCTTACCAGCCTTACGGTAATCAATTTCTAATTATCAACCCTGCCATCAGTCAGGCCATGACTGGAAACGACTCCTAGGAGGGCTTCGGCCACGGCTGTGATCTTAGGCTGCTTGCAGCATATCACAGTTGAGTCCCACCATCACTAAGATTGAGAAGTGAAGTAGCCAGGTTTGAACTAGTTCCTAGGGTATATATCACCTATCCTACACTCCGCTGCCATCAGGGCCCAGTAGCTCAGTTGGTAAGAGTGTCCGACTAGAATTCAGAAGGTCCTGGGTTCAAATCCCAGCTGGATCCTGAGATTTTTTCTCTTTCCATTAACTTCACTTCTCAATTGCCTGTTTACTATGTCTTAATCTATTGAGGAAAAAACACTAGCAAGTAAGACTAACTGCTAGACAGGAGCTTATACTAGAGGCATACTGCAATAAGCCACGTCCCCAGTCTGGTCTATGTTTGCATCTAAGGGGGAGGGGGCTTATTTTCAGGAGGGTAATCAGCATCCACTACAAACCTAACATCAGTTACAAACATGATTACCTTGAGGATGACATAAAACAGTAGATGTTGAAACATACCAGTCAGTTTCTCCGCATAATGTTGTATCTTGTGATGTACACCCAGGCAGTCAAGGCATCTTATTATACGCCTCCACGATGCATACGGGTTGTTATGTAGACAGACGTTGACAGCAGCAGTTCCGCGTTGATCCTCACTAGCAAACTCCTTCTTAATCTTCCTCTGTTGAGAGTAAGGTATGGCCAGCACATCACACAGTACGTTCCACTGCAGTCCTTTGAGCACCCTCAAAACATTCTCAGTAGTTAAAGCTGTGGCAAAGAGAAACACAAGGAGATATGACACTAGTATGCACATGCAGTGCACAGATATGTACATGTATATATTATGTATACTGTAAATCTTGTATAGGTATATACTGAATAATTACTAGACTCACCATGTCGTTTGTGTTTTTTGTGTTGTAATGGTTTGTTAGAATTCTCACTGCTGACATCACCAGCAACAGCTAGGATCATGGGATCAGTTCTGGCTTCACTTAATGGACTCTGATCAACTTCCTTGGTTTCCCCACCACCACTAACCGGAGCAGTGGGAGGAGACTTAGAGGTAGTTAGTGCTGGCTCCTCCCTCCCCTCCAATACACCACACTCCAACATAGCTGTTGTACGTATAGTAAACAATATTAACTTCGCTTTGGTCATGCAATAAACAATTCCCGGGCATGTGTATTACTGGTGGACATTTGCATGTACATGTAGTAGCCTGAGAGGAAAAATGTTGCACTATAATGAAAGCATGCAGGTATGTGAGCACTAATCACAGGGGTTATCGGAATCAATGGGAGTAATACCTATTGCGCCCAAAGAGGGTATGTAGGGGCTGCAACCAAACTGGCTGGCTTTTCAAAGTAACCTTTTGAATACCAGTGGCTGTGTCATCGTGACGCAAAGTTATGTGACTTTTGATATCAGGCCCATCCTCTTTTCAGCATTGAAAAGCTTGGAATGGGCCTGGGGACAAGGCTATGAGGAGAAGGCAGCCCATACAGACCTATATGAAAACAATCACTTGTACTCTCTTACATGGAGTCAGCTGCACAGCTTCAGCTTGACTGGTAGTTGAGGTGCTCTCTGGAGACTGTCCTGTCAATGGCTGTTCTTTTCCCTCATCATCAACTCTCTCCTTCACTGGTTTTTCTTCTAGTGGTTTTAGTGCAGGTTCCACCTTCTGCTCAACTGGACCAGACTCTGCATCGGCTACATGAGTACACAAGATGTAGGAACAAACAGGATTTCAAAACTTCACATTTGGGAGGTGAGTATGGAATGCTTGCTGGTACATGCATAATATTTACACATGCACGATAACTAGTATCATTGGCAGGAACATACAAATGTGAAAAGGGAACAGTATACAAAATGCATATGAAAGATGCAAATCTCTTGTGGACTACAATGACAATGGTGGCAAAACTGAATACCGTATAGTGGGAAACTTTGGCGAGGTTTTTAATTTGGTGAATTGGCGAATTTGCAGAAAATCACCAAATTAAAAATCTCCCAATGCATTCTGATGACTGTTTTGCCAAATTTAATACTCACCAAAGTTTATCCCTCCCCCTCCAAATAAGGGATGGCATCCTAATTCTTTACATTGTATACATGGCTTGGTCTACCCTTGGGTTATACCATGGAATAAATGCTGAGAATTAATGACTTCAGTTACAACAGCTGTATAGAAACAACAAAGATTCTTTGTGGACAGCTAAGTTGCAAGTTGTACATCAAATATAACTTTCTTAAGTTGTCCACATTCTGTACTGAGAATTTAAAATGAAGACACACCCAAACTAAACACAAAGTCACATGTAATTAATAGAATGACATTGTACCACAGCATGCATAGCTGATAGCTCAGTACATGATTGACAACCTTTATACAGGTACTGTAGCTCAAGCATACACAGACTAATAGCACTTAATCATGGCATTGGTAGGTGTGTATATGGCCAATCAAATAGCACGATTTGTAGCGTTTGTGGGCCTTATCAAGCACTCAGAAGCAGAGACTTGTTACTTTTTAGCCACTTCTGACATCTTGACGATTTTGGCCACTCGTGGAGATGCCTAGATCTTGACATCTCATGATATTTGTGTGGACGACAACTATGATGAAACCAATTGGTTTACTTCATGCACATGCACGTGGGGTAATAATTATGATGTCATGCATACTACTGACATGAGGGATCTATACATACACAGTGTAGTATTGTAAAACACACCATTGTACGTGAGAGAGGGGTTAGGTGATGTACACACAGTGCTACCGGGTTAACTAAAATTTATTTGAAACCAGACAGACCTCTCAGTTAGGATTATCATAATTAAACCAAAATTAAAGCTCTTAGAGTATACAGTCCATAGTTATGCTACATGTATAGGTCTGCCTCTCCTGTGAACATGACATTAAAACTCCAGTGCTAAGTCTTAACAGTGGGTGCCGTCGATAGGCATGGCTAATAAAAATAGAATGATTCTTATTGCTCATACACCGTACTCAGCACATAGAGGAAGGCTGTGGCCATAGCACTGGCATCAGTGCTCATGTAAGATAGAGTATCAGCACCTATGGGACATGTAGAGCTGCATCTAAAAAATAATGCCAGACAGGCTGCTCAGTATCCCCAGGGTAAGAAAGTACATGTACAGCCCTCCTAAACACAAGATGATTCTTTTAAGTCTTACTATACAAGCTACTGGCCTGTTCCTCGATTCTCTATTGTCAATACTCTACACACAGTGCTACAAGAAAGATTTCCGACTTTTCCATTGTTTGGTGTACACTATCTGTCATAAAAAAAATCACTGACATTTGTGCCTTAGATTGAGTTATGTATGAATAAAAAAAAAACTTGCTGGATACAGCCCAAGAGCACAAGCTTTTTTATTGGCTACACCTATCGACCACACCCACTGATGAGTGCACATATGCTCATAGCAAACAAGATGCATAATGCTTGTACAGGACACTGTAGCGTGTGTGGGGTATGTGCTCTATAGAGCATTGTATCACCACCTGTATGGTACACAGATGTCAGTATACAAACTACTGTTCTTGTTCTGTTCCATATCTAGGATATTTTATGCATATGAAGAGATGTGTGAATTGTTGGTGGCATTTTCAAAGTTAGCTAACTCTTGTGGCATGTTCTCAATCCGCTGAGTGAGTGTTATGTAAGCTGCCCTAACCCTTGTTGGTTTTGCATTAGAGGTGGTTGGCTAGCAAGGCTACATGGACCACACTATATAATAGCCAGGATGGTGTCTGTCAGCTGCTCTTTGTCACATTGCTGTTTTGTTCTCTCTCTCTCTGCACCGGTCTGCATACACATGCACATGCACACATGCACACACACACACACACACACACACACAGAGCTTGCTATAATCTATAGATGATATTGTTGAAGTGGATACAAATTTTTGGTCCCATATATATTGTACTATTATCAAGACCATTACCAAATAACTTTAACCATTCATTGTTTTGGGGGGGGGGGGGGGTCACTGGGATAGTCCATTCTATCATGGGCGAATGGGTGTCTCTTAAATGTCGAGGGCGGGGCTCCTGATACTGCTACCGTGCTAAGTTTGGACCTACTTGAAAGCAGTTCATACATCATTGCCGTTCTAGATTCGAGGAGCTGTCTTTGTGATGTCTTACTGATGTACAGTATCAGTTGGGCTGGTTGCATTGTAACGGATTTTGTTATGATCTGGAATAAATGCAGCTACTCAACTATGTCAAAATGCACCATAGCCTAGTAAATCGCGTGGGTGTGCCATGTTCAAGGATTCACATGATTCGTGGTTTGGTGGAACGATTGGATAAGAAGGGGTTTATTTGTATCATTATATAGTATAGTACTAATACTGTAATCTCATTGGTCAGCAACCATTGAATAATTCACGGTATTCTACGGTCGTATTCAACAGTGCCAAAATGCGCAATGCGCATACGACCGTACCCATGGTATTTCAAACAGAAACTGAATGGAGACATCAGTAGTCCAGTGATAGCACCGTGTATCTATTAGATAAGGTCCACTGCTAGCTATAAATAGCGCTTCTTAGACAGTTACTGTCAAACGAAGGTTAGTTCATGGCCAAGACTATAGACTAGAGCTAACTACCATTCTTTGTAGACTCATCAGTTTAACTTTCAACTCCAAAGCTGTTTTAACTATTCATGTTCTTCACTGTCATAGCGCCCTAGTTAGAACAGTTCATGTGAAGGAGTCATCTCCCACTTGTGCTTTGTCAGCACTAATTAATCAACGGTAAAGAGGGTGGTGTCCTGGGATGACATGGAAACAAATTTAATTATAGGTCTACTGTGGTCAGTGTATGTACATACAAGCCAATAGGCCAGTTCTAGCGGGACTAACTATGGCATAGTGGTTGCTATTGATCAGTGAACACTATGAGGATATTCCACTCAGCCTTCAGCCTCGTGGAATATTGTCCACGCCTTGGGTAGTACTAATTTATGCTATTCAATGAAGGAGTGTGCAATAAATACTAGATAATGTACCGCTACGAGTGCAATATGGGATTTATTGCACGAGCCACTCCCTGAGTGCAATAAATCCTGTATGGCACGAGAAAAATCGGTACATTAACTGGTTTATTGTGTGAATCTAGTGAACTAGCTAGGCCATTTGCAAAGCTGTGGATCCGATGTCCAGTTGAACGAGCGATTGTGTTGTGCTACCCTTGCTACTCAAGTCAGAGTAGAGCTGAATCACTGATGTTCAAAACTAGCTAGGCTATCTGCGAGGCTGTGGATCTGATCACTTCCAGTTCGACGAGCGAGCGGTTCTATCGTGCCGTGCTACCCTCGCTACTCAAGCCAGAGTGGAGAGATCGTTTGAATCACTGATGATCCTACATTTGATGACCACCAATCTTGTGAAACGAGGCTACGTTCGAGCATGGTTCGAGCTACGACTCGATTGCGAGTTTCGAACCTGCTTGGACAAGATACCACTGCGACAAAGCGTCTTTTTGGATGATGATCAGTGAATAAATGGGGGTCTACGGCTGCTTTTGCTGAGTATCCTGCTGGCGCCACTACCAAGGTGAACTAAGCTTTGTTGGGCTGAGCCCAATTTGACTATATTCTGAACGTCCCAGCCATTGTGAGCAAAAGAATCAGCAGCTGGAGCAGTAGGCCTACAAGCCTGGTTCCTCTACTCAGACTACTGTCCCTGAGGTTTAACCTGCCTCACTGAGTACAGCTCCAACTGCTAATCCTTTGGTTCACATACCCTGCATACATGTACTGGCTGGAACATTCTCCAACTGTATGCATGAAGTGACCTACTAGGAAATTTTTTTGTGTACCATCAACTCATTCTTTGTGGATGCTTCCTGCAATTATGCACTTGTAGTTTGGTCAGACATGATATAGACAACTCAATTAGTTAACACAACAATTTTATATTTGCCACAGGAAAATATTGAACTGCTATTGGCAGTATGGAATTTATTGCACTACAAAAGCCTTTGATCTTATATGGCTTCATACAATAATTGTATACAACTAAATAGTAATTATCTATGCAAGAAAATGGGAGGGGACTTTATCTGTAGATCTGGAAATTTTCGTGTTAGAAAACTTTCGCATGATAAAATTTCATGCTGAAAATTTTTCGTAGGAACGACCCCTTACACGTTAACATTAACAGAGCACATGCGTTTTTCGTAAGATTTGCTTTTGTAGCTGCCATTGACTACGAAAATATTTTTATAACGAAATGGAGGCTGACAAATAATTTTGCGGGATCCTACAGTACATGTACAGTGCAATTAAGTGAAAATGCAAATTTGTGCACATACACCATAGTGTACCAGGCAAGCACCCATGTGCCACATTTCAAAGGGTCAAAGAAGAAACTTCCATACAAATGTATGCAGTTATATCTCAGGTAAGCGCCCATGTAGGCCAAAGTCGTGAGTTACATTTAAGCACCCATGGGCTCTTTCCTGGGACACTATGGTATGTATATGACATTGTATATGTACTGACACTCACGACCAGCTGTCTTGATCCCGTTCACCTCCGTATATTATAAAAGTGGGTGTTCACCTCCGTAAACTAAATTTCAAGCAAGAAATCAACGACAATTTGGTTGTTTCTTGATGTTGCATACACCAAATCTAACTCAGATAATTGTGGGTTTAATTAATTAAGTCAAGTGAGTATTTGATTATATTTGGTGCGTGCAACACCAAGAAACAGCTGACAACTTCTGTCACTGGTCAAGTCATCAAGCTCAAAAATCAAGGAAATTATCAAGCAAATCTCCTAGGATGATTTCAAGCAATCAAAGATCAAATTTTGATCCCGGTGTCAGACTGGTGAGTCATTCCAAGGGAGAGTCATCTCCACCAATGACACCAGTCGCAGGTATCAGTACAGGGCACACATTAATAGAAATCATGATCACACCCTTGGCAAGACTATCAAAGGGAGACAATGTGAGGATGGGTGTGTGTGTGCATGAACAACTACTAGGCTACAGCCATTACATTTACTGAGTTGTAGTTAGTCCTTGGTGCCAACCATAATCATGTAAACAGAAAGTAAGCCTTAGAGGTACACGTACATGTAGCATACTACTCACTCTCTCTTTTCCGCCATTTTCTTGCTCGTCGTCGTCTCGTCGATTCTGATGGAGTTTTTCCTGGCTCCTTGCTAGGCTTCTCTTCCTCCATTCTCAACGGACATAGTCTACGCCACCAGGCGAATACAGACTGGAGTAAAGGGTTTGGTAAAATAAAAAGGCTCGTGTCTATTTTTACCTCTACTTTGCTGGAGGGCGTGGCTTGTTGCAAACTAGCCTCGTCCCCAGGCCCGTACATTTCGGGCCTGGGGACGAGGCTACTTGCAAACCGACTCTCTACCTGACAGGAACCGGAAAGCCACAGACTGCACTGTGGTTGAGGATGTAGTACAATAAACTTGGAGTTGCTGCCGCGGGCCGCTCACCAAATTGAGGGCTATGGCGGGCCAGCCCCTTCATAAAGAGGAACGGCTTGGCTGGCCCGCCAGAGGCTATATAAGTATCCCTGCGTGATCCACGGCGTACACGCCTACCGCCATCAGGGGCAACCTGTAAGGATATCAGTAACTACTCTGAACTTTACTATTAATCATGTGGTCGAATCTGATCGCTGATCCGTGACCCTTACAAGTTACTGGTGGAGTGATACTAGTAGTGATTGTGAAGGTTTAACTGATAGCTAATTTTATAGACTGAATTATATCACCGTTTATTGCAGTATTAGCTTTTTAACAGCCTGCCTGATCATACTATGACCTCATGTTAAGGGTTTAGGTGTCAACTTGAATGTTTTCTCAACAAGGCCTATTCTGAATCAATTGGTGGTAGCTAAGCATAACAGTTGAAGCATGCAAGAGCTCACACATGTTGAAAACCATTTAATTTGCCGCTCCTTGACCTCAGTTGCTAGTTTATAACTATAGTATAGCTAATAATTATTATGCTTGAAGAAAATTCAAGTATCATGATTGCTGGTAGAAGTTGTTCTAGCATGTTGATTCCTGCTCAAAGTATTTAAAGATGGAGTTGTTCTTGTATGTGAGATGGTAGGTTTTTATAGAGCTCTTCTGTCTGCATTAATTTGGGATAATAGTAAATACCGCGATTGGTAAAGGGTCGTTTTCAGATATGCGCTATACTTTGAATATGGCATTACGTAAACCAAAAGACCGCATGTATTCAAACAGCTCTAATTTGTTGGACAACGCGAAAGGTAACTTATAATGTATTTGCTGGATCTACGTGTGAGTTATTCTATAGCTATTTCGAGCGAATTTCACGGCCAAAAATTTCATAGTATTACGGCCAAGGGGGAATGTGAATTCGGTGGAGTGGAATGATGGAATGGAACGGTGGAGTGGACTACTGGAGTGGAGCACTGGACTGGACTACTGGAGTGCCACGCCCACAAATTGGTTGCATACTTGGGCATGCGCATAATACTGAGTCGTTCCAAGCCAAGGGCTGCACTAAATGTATGAGCCAAGGATCATTAGCTGCTTAGATCTGGATGAGTAGCATAGAATCTAGAGTAGCTGATCTTGTGAGAATCTTCGACAAGTTTCACCAACAGATAGCTATAGCCTTATGCTCAGTCATCATCCGGGTGCTAACCCTGTCATGCAGGGTGAAATCAAGGGCTTATAGACTAGCCCTTGGTGAAATACTGTACTATCTGTACTGTGTATTTTACAATTCGATTATCAAATTCATCATTGTGCCCTCTGAGTCTCTGGCAACAGACAGGCAGTACTCACAACGACAATATATCTGAGAACAGCTATTGAAGTAAAACTGTGGCAGACATTACCAATTATTTGTAATGCTGCGTGAGAATTTTAAACACTTACAGCATCAGCACAGACTTGATAGCTAATATTCACTGACATGAATTTTTAATACTGTACTAAACTAGCTAGCTACTGTACATTGCAACTTAGTTCAACAGGTACATGTACAAGTGTAGCTAATGTGTAAACTTAGCCCATGATTCACTCAATGACAAGACAAAGACTCTGCCTAAACTTTAATAATTCTATCGGTTTTTGAATAAATCAAATGCCAGTAGCTAGATCACAATTATTGGTCACTGTTGTAGATCTAACATTGGTCAATGACCGTGATCTAATGGCAATCGATTCATTCAACAACCGATAATATTATATTATAGCTAGCTATTAGCATTATCATTGTTTAGATCCTAAGAGGGTGTGCATTCAGTTATCCGGCATTGACACAGTGTATTGTTTAGTATGCAGATACATCTCACGGGCTAAGCAGGCACTATGTGTAACATTAAAAAGCTGGGAGAGAGGGCCTGGGGACGAGGCTAGGCACTAGACAAGTGGCCTTAGAGTCAGTGTGGGAGGTCACTTTGCTGGAGATATTTTTCACTTTTGATCTAGTCTGGGTACCAGGGTTTGGCGTGGCACCCCAGACTACTGTTTTTTCAGTTGTTCCTCTAAGTGTGAGGCCATGGAACAGTATACGTGTATGATATTGAATAATTTTATGGGCGTGGCACTCCAGTAGTCCAGTCCAGTACTCCACTCCAGTAGTCCACTCCACCGTTCCATTCCGTCATTCCACTCCACCGAATTCACATTCCCCGGCCAAGGACATTCATGCAATTGAGAGCGTGCAGAAATTTGCATGCAAAATGGCCACACATAATTGGAATGCAAGCTACCATGAACTACTATTACTTACAGAGGTACCAAAGTTTGATAGAAGGAGACTGGAATTGAAACTGGGGCAACTGTTCAAGATTGTCCATAAACTTTGGTATTTTCCCGGCCCAATGAAGTTGGTAAACTTATGGAGCAAACTCTGCTTCTCAGTAATACTCATTCTCTCCATCCTCCATCCTCTTTACCTGCATCAACCTAGGGCTCACACAAACAAGTTTCATTTTTATTTTGTACTACATACATGTTCTCTTTGGAACACACTTCCTTTTGAAATCGTTAATGCAACATCCTTCAATATTTTTAAACACAATTATTATACAAACTTATAACTACAATTTTATGTCTTATACAATTTCATAGTATTTGTCATGTATTTATGTTTCCTTAAGCTTGTGTTTCATCATTCTCATTTTTGGGTCCACTTAGCATTGTTTGCTAACTGTACATGTGTACCCCATACAAAATCATAAACTATTATTTAGTATGTTTAGGTGAGAAATTTGTAATTTCGTCCAGTGATATATCTTACTAGTAGTCCCTGTGGTACAGTATAAAACTGACTAGAGCACGCAATCTCTTTACTCTGAAAGTCCGATCCTCGATCCACTGAACATAAGAATGTAATATCAGGAGTATTAGTGCTCCTTGTTGAGTAGATTTTTTTGACATCTCCACTCTATATCCTTCATCTTGTATGGAACTAAAGTGCACGGCACTGTGCTTAACCAATTCTCTTGATTTAAGGATCGATCGGGGGGATAGCATTTCTTAAGGTTCAGCTTCATACCATTTTAGATTGAAAGCACTACTGCTTGCATGTGTCCATATCATTACAACAGTGAAGTTTAGGTCCAATTGATGCACGAGTGTTTCTTTGAAAGCTATGCTCACGTATTGATCCTAGTTCCTACATGTAGCTAGCTGTCCTACCCCAAGTAAACAGTACATTGTGCCAAAATCATGATTAAGTTTGTAAAATCAATTCAGCCCCCATTAGTGGGAATAGTTAAGTGAAAAATTGCATTGTCTAGCTACTCTGTTATGATTCACACCTCACCCCTAATTAGAGAGCCTGGGGACATAGCTACAAGGCAAACATTTATCAACGTAATATCTAATACGTATAGTTGTGTTACAATAATATGTGAGGAGTATAGGAAAAGGGACCTATAGCATCCAAGTATTGTTTTAAGAAACATGTATTTAAAGTGTCATGAATATTTAGGAGGTGTGGTGAAAAAGGAACCCAAGTATTGTTTTAAGAAAAATATTTCACAAAGTAATATTCATACTAGCCATATATATGTTTCAATAAGAACTGTGGCTAAAATGGTTGTCCATGCACCTATCATACCTCAAAATACCAAGAAAGTGAAAAATCTCAAATTTGATTGTGTGACCCTAAGTCCCTTTTCCCATGCCCCCTCACATAATATTATATTTCTCATGAGTGACAACATGCTAAGCTTACAATCATGTGTCCTGCATTATGCCCCAATGATTCCTGCTGCACGTCAGTTGGCTAGGATCATCGCTAAGTCTTACATTACAATATTAATCTTAGTCTCATGGTCACTATTCACTCCGAAATTTGCATGATCCCCACTACATGACTTCAATTTTTACAGTATAATAGTGCTATTTTTTTACACAACCCTCTTCAGCAGATCAGGTAGCAGAGCAGAACTGATTGAGAGCTGACCCATTCTGAGTGCTAAGCCAAGAATTTAACATCAGAAGTGTTCCACAATAACAATGAGTGTTTGATATATCTTGTACCCTATAGCTATCTGACATTGTATGAGAAACTGTTGTTTGCTGCATTTCAGATTGTATGATACGCCGGTGATCTTTTTTAGGTTTGCCAATGAAAGCTTGTACATGACATCATGATTAATTTAATAAAGCCTTACCCGGTAGGCTCATGTTGAACAATAGGTAGACTCTGGCCAGGATAATTGTATGATCCTGCTTTTTAAAGGTATTAGCAACTGTATATCTGATTGCATGCACCGCCTTGGAGAGTACACAACACATGAATTTAGGGAACCCCCAAATAATTATAGTGCTTCCAGTGACTCAAATTCAAAAATTAACCGTCAGAACAATATAGGAGTGTCTTTGGAGCTGGAAACATCCCTAGTGGCTAGAAGGTTGGCAAATAATATAGCTACCACAATGTTATTGTAGACCACTATGATCTTGACACTGGATAAGTACAGACTAACAAGTGCACTGGAAGAGTCACTATCTAGCTCTGTTTCTTATTAAGATGTCTAGACATGAACAATCAACTCATTGCACTTGCTACCAATTAAAACGCACTTAGATAAGAAAAGTAAAGACATAATAAGCATATGCATGGCCACACTCGATGTTTCAGTAGCTGGTGATCCCTGAATAGTTGTACTATGAACCAGTGGAAGGGGTGGCCATGGTCTTGATGGAGATCAATATGCACAGCAAGAATGGTATAGTGCATGCACACATAAAGAGGAGTGGTTTGTACTCATTTTTTCATTTTTTGCATCAGCTTTGATGAGATCAATGATCATCTCATTCATAGATGGTATATGATGAGAACAACTGTCTTGCAATATTCTTTAGAACTCAGAGATGAGTAATCTCTTATAAGGTATATGGACAGTCACACAAACTAAACACAGGGAACACATTACAAGCATGTGATATAGTCAGAGCAACAATTCTAGCAACATTTTGAGATCATACTATAGCTACAGGAAATAACTGATCACCATTTTAGTGCATGGCATTTATTAAGTGGAAACAAAATAATAGGAAGAAGTTAATAGTCATAGTGGGCAATAACAATTTTGCTGGTATGTAGTCAAAAATAGTAGGATTAGGTATTAGTGATATAGCTGTGAGGAAAGGCATGAAACTGACTGTGGTACGTGGTTCTGCAGAGATCCATGGACCTAGTAATACAGCCAATACTGAGGGTATTGGTACTCAACAGTGGATTAAGGCTTTACTCCAAGTCTATCGAGAAATGTGAGGTTCCTGACTTTCTGAGGATATAGTGGCACTCAGTTTAGTGCGTGCCAGTTGTAGTGTAGGTATTGCATGAGGAATTGGATCTTTTTAGGCATGAACCCGATGGTGGTAGTGTTGAGGTTCAAACTTCAAAGAGATGCAGGCACTTGAGCAGAGATCCAGATCCATAGAACAAGTAAAGGATAACATTTCATAGTATACGAAGCCAATGCTAGGCTCAGGAGCATTAATTTAGCAAAAAAATGATGATTTGGTGCAGAAGATTCCTTTAAACCATAATATTATCTCAATCGATAGATATGGCCTTCAGTTTCCTGGACATCATGGTAATCTGTTTGAATCATTGTGTGCCACTTGTAGTGAGACACTGTACATCTGAGAATAACAGTCTATATACTCAAAGTCAGCAACAAAATGAAATATGAATTACTTAATATCACAGGATAGAGATAATACATTGGGCTATAAAGTATAGCATTAAGTGTGGCCCTGCGAAACTCTGTAGTTTATAGCTTGTCTGATACACTACTGTAACTTGCAAGGCACTTTTCAAATGGGAGTATCACCAAGTAGACAAAGTGTGACATCTCCAGCTATGGCACTTTAGAATTTCAAACTGGACTACTACAGAGCAATAATATTAAGCAGCTGAAACTTAATTAGGTCCAGAAATTGAGATTTCTTTGTCATAGGATTTAATCGCATTGTCAAGATGACATTGGGTATACAGGATATCAAAGAGAACAGACACATGGTTGAGTTAAACATAGGTGAATTCAGGAAATCTGTAAAGTGAAAAAGGACTAGCTATAGGCAAACTGTAGCTCAGTGCATAAAGGACGTTTACAGTTTTTACATGGCACGAAGTGGAGTGGTTGTGGCTCTGCACTTCAAACAGATCATCACTATTCACTATTCAAGAAGATGAGATGACAGTGCCATGATGTTCTCGGAGAGAAAACATGCAATGTTGACTCCAGAACAACTGGTGTTAGTTGGATCACCTGCCAGACAGATCAGTACCTCAGCAGGTTGGCATACACCAGAGAAGCTGCCTATGATTGGTATATACAATGCAATAACTTATCAGTTGGGTACATCAAAAAGGAGAGTCATCACTGGATGTCCACTACAACACTAGCACAAGGATCAAATTGGCCACCGGCCCTAGGGGTGATCATTGAAGGTATAGAGTTCTTCTACCCTCTATACCTACAGGATTTCTACATCTCCACTACGTGGAGCTTCACCTTCTGCCTGGTTCTCAATGATACAGTAGTGCCACATTTTATGGCAAAGGTATAACCGTAATCCTCTCATGATATTATCAATGTACACATGCAATGTGATAGCTATTACACTTTATTATTGTGGCCACACTTCAATGTGATATTCAGTCTCTTTGGTTTAGGAGAAAAGACCCTTTAGAGAGAAAAAGTCGCTGCTGAAGCCTTACTGAGACACAGCGCTGTTTCATGTGACATCAACTCTTCAGTTAAATAGAGGATATTGCAGTTTAATGCAGCACAACACACCACTGTGGCTGGAGGTACTATCTATACCCTGTGGAACCATTGTGGTGTCTTCCAACCAACGTTTTATTGAGAGTGATAGGTAAGCAAAACTAGTGCTATGTAGCTATGAACCTACTAATTCCATTTCACTGAATAATGAATCTTTAGTTTCATTAGCTGAGAATATAGCAGTACTTGGTATATATAGTGTGTACCAGTTCAGTAACCATACCATAGAAGTTGTATGTCAGAGAGCAGCAGTTGCATGAGAAACACTCCATGTTGTGAGGATTGATTGGAACAAATTCACAAATTTTAGCTAATTGCCATCAGGGAACATCATCAAATCATGCAAGGTCAGCATCAAATGAAGCAATAAAAGTATTTTAGGATAGGATAGAGAGATGCTGAGCTGGGGATAGAGTTCAAGCACCTATAGTGTGGCCCTGCTAACGTGCAGCTTGTACATACTATGGAGACAATTCTATTAGGTACTTTGGGTCTACATGGCTTAAATTCCAGTGTGACAACTCCAGCCAGGGCACTTTAGAACCTCAACATGTATGCAGATACGATAATAGCAGTATGATGAGCTATGGCGGAGTTTTAATTTGCTAGAAAAGACATTGCCTGTAGAAGCTAGGAAGCCAGCTCTCTAATGAGGGAACAAAAGATACTATAAATTAATGTGGACAAGGATCTTAAAAGTGGGCAATCACAGGAAGAATAGGGTCTTTAGAGGAGACAAACTAATCGACTTTTCCCCCTTCAGAGAAGGCATAAGTCACTGCTTGTAGTGTTATTTGAAAGTAAATGAATTGGCTCAAGGAGTTTGATGCTCGTTAAAGTATAGAAACTGAACTAAGACGAGTGACTAAGCAGCTGAAACTTAGATCAACAGAAAATCACGATTGAAAAAGTTTGTTCATTATAATTGTGAATGCATCAAGTAAGAATCAGGACTGAAAAAAGTAGAATGTGAGGAATTGCTTAAATAGCACAAAAATGCAATAAAAACCCATATAGTGTCTTCTAAGAAATGTCTAAAAATTTGAAAAATTCAACCTTTCCAAATCTCCTGAAATACATTTTGCACCTACTTTCATTCTTGGGGGGTGAAAAGTGCCAGGCTCATTCAATTCCTGAGTTTTACTTGAGACATTCACAATTAATCACTAAAGTGCCACGTTGTCAAGATGAGGATATAAGAAGAAAATGGGTACCTGATTAAGGTATTCAACGGCTGAATTCAGAGAATCTGTAGCTAAAGTGAAAGTGACTCTATTGCACTCTGCTTGCTATGAACTACAATCATGTATGTTTTCCACAATGGCGCTAGCACTACCTCTTAAATGTTCTATATCCCAGCATTTCCAATGTTATGTACAACTAAAATTTGAAGAGCTCAATGATAAAATTATAACAAGCATGAAAAAAATAATATGTATACAAGAGAGTGGCTAGATTTGTTACAAGAAAAGAGCAGCTCGAACGTATTAGCACAGATTTACGGAAGGAAAAGGTAAGAAAGTTGCAAGACTTTCTTGCAACACGTCAGCAACTGTAAAGAATGTGCAGGTGAGTTTGAGTACCAGAGTATGTGGCACTATAAAAGAAAGTTGGAGTTGCTGCAGATGAGCAAAAAAATATGGAAGATGACATCAGGAGGGCCAAGGAAAGTTACATACAGGTGCTTTAGTTGGTGGTGGAGTGGCAGTGCATGACCTATATATGGCATTTTAAAATAGCCATGTCAATTTTGTGTATTTATACAGTACACAAGATATGAACTCTAGCCTCTTATTACTATCCCATGGTAGCTACAGCAGTACAATAGCACTTGTGGACAAGTTTGAACTTTCTTGGTTGTGTTAGAAAAAGACAAAAGCAAAAGATCACAAAATAATGAATAGTCAGCACAAGTTCATAAACGGTGTATGAAGATAGCTGTGATAGTACAGTTGACTCGTTTTGCAACTAAGCCACGGTAATTAATGTTAAAAAAATAGTTATACGAAAGGTGTACTATGAGAAGAGCATAATAATAAATCTGAGATATTCATGTACAGGGTGCAAGTGAATAGTTGGAGATAAGAATAAAACCACAGGTAGTTTTCAAAAATTAATATCTGTTATACTCTTTGTGTGGAAAGGGAAGAAGCTGTTTGACCTAAGCCACATTTCTGAAGCGCGGATTTAAGGGATCTGAGAGTACATGTGTGTGACACATCAGTCCCTCAACTATCACCTGGAGACCACTGGAACCATTCATACAGCATCGCTCTAAGGTACCTGACTTGCTGTAAGTAACTATTTGATTGAATATTATCAAGCTCGCCTTGTCGGAATCCCAGGTGTGTACCAATATCTCTCCAATGAGAGGCATGATCCTTTAGCTGCAGCTCTAGTTCGGGTAGATGGAACTCAGTGAGACACATAATATTATCATCTACTAAAGTGCCATCTCTGTGTGTGTCTGGTACAGCAACAGTTGTGACTGCCTGAGAACAGCATTCAAGCCACAGCAGTTGTGAAGTAAGCTCTCCACATATCTTCTTGTCATTTGCACAGATCCACAAGCCAAGGTCAGCATCAGGTAAAGCAACATGAGCATTTCCTTCACCACAAGAACAGAGTAATGCTAAGCTAGGGATAGAGTTGGAGTAGTGCAAATTAAGTGTGGCCTTGCTGAGACCCTTGAAGATAGCCTGATGAATTCCTTGACACACTATTGAGCAAACTCTTTCCGGTGCTTTGGCTGACAGCTCTACATGGACTTCAAAGTGAGAGAAAGTGTCAATAAGTGTGACCACTCCGGGGCACTTTGGAACCTCAAACTGGATACAGTTACGATACAAGCACACTGGAGTTTTGAATTTATCAACTAAGATAGACCATGGAGCTGGAAAGACATTATCTATGGAGGCCAAGAAGCAAGTGAGAGCACAAAAGATACCTCGTCATGGACCACCATCTGGAAAATTGATGACAATGGGAGGAATAAGAGCATCAAAGGAGACACGAAAATTGTCTACCTTCTCATCCTCAAGCATGTTGAGAAGAGCAGGCACAAACAACTCATTGCTGCTAAGGCTAGCAAAGATCAGTAGCCTTTTGAAAAGGTGAACTAAATCTTTGGGTTCAAAGAGCCCTGGGACATAATGCTTGTTGAAATCTGCCTGAGAAAGAAAATCAACCGTGATCACAGCAAACTGGTAAAATTTTTTCCAATCACTAGAAAGTGCATGCTTCTTTGAAAGCTTGCAAATTGCAAACGATTTCATCACAAGCTCTGTCACCTTGTCAAGAATGACTTGCGGATCAGCAAAGACAACATTGGGAAGGATATCTCGATAGTAGAAGAGAACAGAGATCTGGTCGAGGTACTCAACAGCTGCATCCAGTGAATCCTCCTTAAAATGAAGCTTTTCCATAGCTACTTTAAGGCACTCCTCTTTGCTAAGAACACTTCGTTGCAGGCTTTGTGACATTTGCTCAAGGAGAATTTCCAAGGCAAACCATCCAAGGGGAATGTCATCTGGTTGTATGGAGGTATTATTGAGAAATGCCTCCCGGATCTTACCAATAACTACTTCCTCAGCATCCCCAGGCTCTAGAGCATTCAGTGGAAAGATTACCTTATTCTCAGCAAGGTCGTAATATACAATCTGATTTTCAAGATCATGTGACAAGAGCTTATGTATCTTTTCATTCTTTACATCTCTACTCTCACTTGACTCCTTCTCCCTGTCGGCATGAGTGCCTACAACTATGATCTGTGGACACTCACCTGCACTGCCTGAGGACAACCTGTGTGAGTGCATTGTCCTAACACAGTGTTGAAGAAGCTGCTCAATCGTATGTGCAGATTCATAAGGTGTACCTATTGGCTTTCCATCCACATAGAACTCTACTACTGGCCGACTACCTAAGTTATCACAAAGCCGAAAGACAAAGAGGTAGTAAGAAAGTCGACGTAGAAAGATTGGCAAGATTTCATGGAACTGAGGCTGACCTCCAGAATCAATAATCTGGATTATTTTAAAGGCTGTGAGTGGAGTTACAGTTGTGGAGAGCTGGTCCATCAGCTTAACAAGCTCTTCATCTGTAGATATCGACTGAAGAATCCTCTCAGCTTCATCTTCATAATCACTAGCATCAGACTCATCTGAAGAATCGAATGGAGGAGCAGTGACTATATGAGATACTGAAGCTGACAGAGTGTGGCCACTTTTGCTAGGTGTTGATGGAGTGTTGCCACCCTGATCAGACACTGGTGCTGCTGCTCGACTTTCTCTTACCTTAGGATCATCTATTCTGGCTTGGGACTGACCTGTAGAGGGCTTTGTGTCAGATTGACGTGTTGCAATGAGGTAATCAACTAGACTGGGATTATGTGCAAGCAGCGCTCTGGCTAGGAAGGCTTTGCGTTCATTTAGTGTGGTTAGCTTAGTCCATTCTTCACCATCAAGGTTGATTCGGTAGACTGTAGTTGGTCTCATGGCTAAGGGGGTGCTGCTTCTGGATGTTGCTGCTTCATCACCAACAATCATATCTTTTGTTGTTGTCTTACCTGAACCAGCAGCACCATACATCAACAGCTTGCAGAGCCAGGACTTTACACTACCATGTCGCATGGCATCCTCAAATTGTCTACGACCCTCAGCAGTACCTAATTATGTGTGCATGTGCATGGTTGTATATTTGATTGAAATCTGTGGTCACACTGTATTATAATCGGTACTCAGACTGCACTTGTACACGTGTTCATATCACTCAATTTATGTACAAGCAATTTGATTCTCATGCAGCATGCAGTGTACACTACAACTGCAAATTTATCGGAAAAGCGGATAAGGATGCATAGTAGTGGTTTATAGCACACCTGCTATCATGAATATCACTATCTGGTGGGGCCATGACCGTATGGTTGATCACTACACCGTATACGCGCCCACAAAGTCAGTAATCCACCCAACACTATGTCCGTGCCACTGATCAGCAACTAGCTAGGCTTCTTTTTTCGAGATTTTGGTGACTTGGTTCTCCACTCCAGTAGAAGATACTGGTTCCATTCCAAGGATCTTAAGAGAGCTATATGAAAGGATTGTAAATCTCGAGTTTGAGTGTCTGGAAATGTCTGTTACTGAAATGTACCAAATTAGAAGTTGACACAAGCGATCGAGACAGTGGCTATACTGCAAAGGCCACAGAAGTTTTGTTACTGTAGCTAGAGACATTTGAGTTGGAGACTAGCTAATGCTAAGGTAGAGCTTCAATCTGGCGTTTACTAGACAAAATAGCTAGACTCTGGGTAGAAGTTGCACGCTGTTGAAGCACGCGTATTCTCTGGGATATTTATGTCGCCATAACTCTGAAGATACTCCAGCTAAATCATACTGGATTGTTGTATAAATAGTTCAATGGTTCTTCTATGGAAGGTTAAAGCCGGTAAGCCTTACCTTACTTGTTACTAAAATGTACCAAATAAAACCATACCTATGTCTGAATGGTTTCTTGGGAGATGGCGTGACGCAGACGCCTTTTTCTCACTGTTTTGGCTTTCAATAGCCTTAAAACCTACCATCATTTAGAACTACCATTGAGCTACAATTTGAGCTCAAGAACAGCCTTCTTAGATGAACAGAAAAGTCAATACAGTATGCATAAACTTGACATTGATTCAGTACACGGGCGCAGTCTACGCATATTATTATCTCCCATACCTACTGTACAAACCATGCAATTCCGATAAATATATGGACTTCCGGCAGTTGTAGCGTACACTGCATGTCTTAAATGATTCATTACATAATCATAATAATATTATTAGTTATTTTGTCGCACGCTCAACCAATCAGATCGTAGGTACATATCATACGGCGGCATGGACTAGCCCAGCAACGACCGATTCCTTGCTGAACAGACAACTAGCTCTAGCTGAACTGCATGCCAGTTGTAGAAGTGAATAGAGAAGGCTTCACATGATAGTCTATTGAGCTAGACCCTTCCATTTTGCTTGTATCTATGCATCTCTCTGCTGTCAGAAAGCTAAGCTCTAGAACGAGCAAGCGAAATGGCTACTCGTACTAACTACTCGTGATTGTGGATGATGACAGTGAGGCATGGTCAGAACTTGAGCTACTGTAGAATGCTTGACTACTGAACTAGGTGACCTCTTATCAACCGTTTCCTAGCTGACCATACAGCAACATTCTTGTGGTTACCTTTACTCACTAAGGTCTCTCAGCAGAAACAGCGGCTACCTCATAGCTTCATGGCTGACTCTACTATAATTATGATTAACATGAATTCTTGTGCAATTTTGGAAAATAAGTGCATTCATTATGTATTATCCTCCTCGTGCAATTACTTCTCTTCTAATGCATAACTCATGCCATTATTTCCCTAATTGTGATTACCTATACTTATTGTTAGAACAGTGGAAAATAGACAAGGTGCATGCAAAGTGTGGACAAATTTTTTTATACTACACTTTCCATTTGAGACAAGAACAATAGACTAGAGTTAGAGTATACAAGTGATTGTCGCTCATAAAAACAAGAACAAGGGGGAAGAAGTCATGGTTGAATTAAGACAGACATGGAAAACTGAAATATTTTGAGAAATTTAAGTTAGATTTAGTACAAGAAGACTTCTTAGCAGTGTATATACACATGGTCAGTCCTGCTCTTGTCTATGCATGGTTCAACTATAGTTTTTGATGCTCACTTATTGGCAACATGTCTTTATAGTCCTTAACTTGCCTAGTCAAAATTTCCTTGTGAAAGTTTCCCTGTGAGATTCCACAGCTCTCTTAATGTTCTAACCGATAAGCTCTACCTGCAT
This sequence comes from Stappiaceae bacterium, assembly GCA_964291365.2. Lineage (GTDB taxonomy): Bacteria > Pseudomonadota > Alphaproteobacteria > Rhizobiales > Stappiaceae > JBDWFY01. Next base: position 337,475 of record OZ220033.1, on the reverse strand, counting down.
GTCTTCTTGGCAAAAATTGCTCCACAGTTTCTATGGGTCACTTTTGTGCTTTTCTAGTGCTACCTTTTATTTGTCTCAACACAATCTCACCTGCTGATTCTAATGCTGCATTGCTACTCTATACAGGCTTAACTAAAGCAGAGCCAGAGTCATGCACTGAACCTGAGTATAAACCACAAGATTGTAGATTGCATGGGATTCAATACACAGACCTTTGGATGACGTGTACCGATGCCGATGGGTCAGCAAAAAGCCATTGAGTAGTGTAGCTAAGGTTGTCAAAGAAAGTTGCTCTGTTTCAGGTAGTTGTCACTTCTAGCTAGCGATTCATATATGATGTCATTTGTAGTCGTGTCAAGAACTGTTGGTGTGTTTCTTGTTGAGAGAGAGCTGACTCGCCGATCATCATTGCAGGCAAATCACACCATATCTCCCAAACAAAATGTTTTCAGTGAAGTTCAAACAGTACAAATCTTTAAAAGCCTACAAGGAAGCCTATGACTCCTCACTCCAGGCATGCACACCATGCAGCTGCTAGTGTACGTGGTAACAGACAGAGTTAGACAGACATGCACATGACACACAAACCAAGTACCATAACCTTACAGCACATGCACCGAGGGTTAATTAATGCTGTCAGGAATGGACAATGGTCACCATAGCAACCTACAGACATCTGTTGTGAACTGGGTATTGCTGACGCACCTTTGAGATACTTCTTTTGTACTATCTCCAACTCTTCTAGATGGCCATAGAGATACAGTGCCTTAGCTACTCTTTTCCAGCATGGAAATGGAGCTTCATTCAAGTAGAGCTCCAAAAATGCCTGCCTGCATTGTGATTGAGACTCATGGTGTTGTTGCTGTATCATGTTCAGCTTGGAGGCAGGGATCCAAAGGACGTGACCCATATCATCCCAGGCAACATTCTCCAGCAGAGTAGTGAGGTTAGAGAGAGTCAGTGTGGGATCTAAACATAGAATTAAAAAACTGATATAAACAAAATTAATAGGATTATACAATAGCTACTTATAGCTGAACATGATGCGTGCATTACCATAGCTGAATGTAAATGTACCGGTATATCATAGATACTGTCAAGAGATGTACATGTTTGTGTTAGCACTAGTACTATGTATACACTGTGCTCAAATACGTGTAAGAATATGGATGTCCGTATACTCCAGTGATTGAAGGGTGTCGTACTGGCGCATAGAGTCATGATCAAGCTACTTATTATGTTTGAATCACATTTGTACATAAATACGTTGTTCATTTCTCAATCTGCACAGCAAACAGCTGGCCCTGTTCGGCTTTGCCCAGCTTCAGTCTAGCAACTGCATTGTTTTAGACTGCACAAGCCACCAGCACTCAATAGGTGAGTATGTGCAATATGAAGTGTGATGGAGGTACAAATAATTATGTTGAAGTCTCAGCCTGCAAGTGTTATTGGTTACTTCATGCTCACCATTTACTTACTATAATAATATTACCATAGACTCAGGTTCAGAGCCTCCAACCCTAATTATACAATTTCAGTATAAGATCACCAAATTTCAGTATTTTTATGTCGAAATCCATAATGTCAATAATATTATATAGTAGCTAGCTTTAAAAAATTTTAGAGATATTGCTCACAGTATTTGGTGGTTCTGTTTAGGTGACAACCAATTAGAGCAGGCAGTTTTGGGGGAAAAGAGATGAACGTAAGTTGGCCAACATGGCCCCAACTACGGCAAAGGCCACATCACACGGTTGTATGAAGGCTGAACGCACTTTGCCCTTCTTGCATTATTGTGCAAGGGCATGGCACGTAGGCCCACACCCCCATATCCAACCTCCTCCAATTCCGTATTCATGGAAGAATATCCGTGTTCCGTATTTATTAACAAATATTCGTAAAAATACGGACAAATCTGTGAAGTTGGAGGCTATGCAGGTTATTAAGTGCATGCGCTTACAAGTCTGAGGTGTAAGGAAATATGTAACGCTCAGGGTCTTAGGTGCAAGCAAATTGTTGAAATTCAACCATGGTAGAGTAGCTCTTGTCTCAGAACAGCAAATATCACACAATGCACACAGTTGAGAGTCAATGGGAGTCTGACTAAAACAGCCCTTACAATGACTTTAAATACTACACACAAAACATGATAATAATATTTCTGATACAATGATTAATAATTTCCACATGATAAATATGCAAATCACTACATTCTTTGGCGATCCAGCCAGGATGGTTTGCATTAGTCTTTGAAATGTAGCAGGTGAGTTACAAAGACCAAGTGGCATTCGAAGGAATTCAAATAAACCACAATGAGTAGTAAATGCAGATTTTTCTCTGGTTGCAGCATCCATTTCGATTTGCCAGTATCCCAATGCCAAGTCAAGGGTTGAGAAATACTTGGCCTTGCCCAAAGTGTCGAGTATGTCATCGACTCTGGAAAGGGGATAGACATCCTTTCTGGTCACTGCATTCATCTTCCTATAATCTACACAGAAACGTAGATTGCCATCCTTTTTGGGTACCAACACCACTGTGCTTGCCTATGCACTGGATGATGGTTGAACAACTTGTTGTTTGAGCATATCATTCACGAGTTGGGGAATTTTCTCTCTGTGTACAAATGGTGTACATCTAGGGCATTGCGGATGTTCACCTGTGTCAATTGAGTGCTTAACAACAGTGGTGTGTCCAAGCTCACTTTCATCAATAGCAAATACATCTGCATTATCCATCAGCTTCTTTTCCAGTTGCTGGAATTGCTCAGGAGTGAGGTTCTCTCCAGGTAAGTTTAGCATTGCTTTAAGCTTGGTCTTGTGATCTTCTTGTAACTTTGCTTGTTTCTAGTGGTGACTGTGTTGTTCAGTCTTGTAGAGTTCTCCTTGTCTTTCCTCTTGTTTAATACCTACAAATGCTGAGAGAGAGCGCAGGCAAGGGCAGGGCATTACACTTGGGGGCCTGTTTGGGGTCCTGCGACCTCTCGCGGATGCAATTGAGTTTGCCAACTGGGACTGTCAGTGCATACAGGACTAGCGTGGCATTACAAATATGTGCTTAACAAAAAGTGTGCGCTTATAAAAGAGCAATTTATAGCACCACCCATTAGTACTGCCCCCTTACTTCGCTGGCCACTAGTTGGATACAGTTGTTGGCCATGGTCTGAAGAATTTTCTCTTCTGGTGGCAAGTTAGCAGAAGCATTGAGATGGTCGATCATGAGAGTGTGCTAGTACTGTATTTTTTAGCTAGCAGCAGCTTATTTGAGTGCATGCGCTTAACAGCAAGTAGTAAAACGAGGAACGAAGTATGCGCTTATGAAAAAGTGTGCGCTTATAAGAAAGGTGCACTTAACAACCCAAGTCTACGATATTTAACCCTTAGCGCATATGTTATTGGGTTACAGTATTTTGTTTGTCTCTTTGTCTGCTACCACATCAGCTGCTACATACCTCATTTTCTATGTTGAACATAGTGTCATAGGGTTCTTCACGGCGTTTTCAAGGATTTTACCATTAAATTTTGGCTTCTACTCAGAATGCTTTATCCAACAATTGTGGTGTCATTCGCTGACCACCATCACTTTAATTCCTCACTCCCTGACAAACTTTCGACGGACAAAATAATGTTTTTATTTTAATGTGAGGTTTGTGTATATTCAGCAATAGCTCCTAGAACACGGCTGGCTCAATACTGATAGAAGCAAAGTAGTAGGCTTGGCTTTGTTCACTGATCTTGCACACGTGGTGAGTGTTACATAATAGCATGTAACAGTGCAGATTATTACGGTCAGCCATCGGCAATTTTCTGAGTCAAAAGGTCACATGTCCGGTCATTTCTGGTGTTGATCTGACAGAATGTCCAGTCCCCACCCCAATCAAGCTAGCGGGAGTTACTTATGTGTGCATGCGCGCATGCTCGAGCTCTCGAGTATAGTATGCGTAATGCATGTTGCGACCACGCCCATTTTACCTCGTGGTTGAAGAATCTTCGAGATCCATGATGAAACGTGGTTGTGAGGCAGCAGAAAGTGACAAACCGGGTCCAAGCAAGAAGCCAAAGCGTCGCCAAGTAAGCCTGAGTACCTTCAAAAAATGGCAGGCTCAGCTTGAACGAGAGCACCAGACAATGACGTGGCTACGCTGTGATACGGACAAAAGTAACCCCACCGTCATCGATACGCTGTGGTCCCACGCAAGCAGAACCAACGAGGCTAAGATAATTGGCATGAAAAACTACTCCAATGCTTGGATCAATGGTTCAACGAATCACAAAACCAGCTGTGTAGTTGACCATGCAAACAACGATCAACGCAGGGCTGCCATGAACCACACGAGGAAAGCCTCTGGTACGCCTATCACAGAATACTCACCTATTGCACGAGGCCTCCTCAACATGGATAAAGCAACGCAGGATCGCATTAACAAAAAGTTTGATATCTGCTATGTTATGGGCAAAGAATGCTTAGCTTTTGCAAAATACCCCACTCTCCATGAACTGGAATTAAGGCATGGTGTTGACCTTGGTCAAGCGTACAAGACCAAGGACTCTGCCAAGGTATTCAGCCACTACATAGCTGAGGGACAGCGTCAAGAGTTCCTTGAGTCTCTTTCAACTTCCAGTTTTTATAGCTTTTTGATGGATGGCTCTACTGACAGACGAAATGTGGAAGATGAGCTAATTGTAATCCTATGCTCCACGAAGGATACTGTAGCAGAAGAGATCAGTACATGTGTGAGGTTTTTCTCTTTGCAAGAGCCCAAAAAGGCTGATGCCGATGGACTAATTGACTGTCTTGGTAGGGTTCTGAGCGGCTATTGGGAATCACAAATATCCGAGACGAAGCAAGTGTTCTTGATGGAAGGCCGCTTTTGATTGGCTGAGGAACTGATGGTGCATCTGTGAATGTGTCAGAACAGAATGGAATGATGGGAAAACTACAGCAAGTATGCCCCTGGATGTTTTTGGCATGGTGCTTTGCACATCGCTTAGAGCTTGCATGTAAAGATGCTCTCTCAAGCCAACTCTTCAAAGACATTGATGACATGCTTCTTCGGCTTTATTATCTTTACTCAAAGTGTCCAAAAAAGTCTAGAGAGCTGTCAGATATTGTAGAAGATCTCAAAGAGTTGTTTGAGTTCCAAAAAGGTGGAAATTTGCCAGGTAGATCTCAGGGTAGCAGGTGGATCAATCACAAGCGAAAAGCACTGCAAAGGTTTGTCGACAGGTATGGTGCGTACATCCACCACCTTCTTACACTTATAGAGGATAAAACCATCAAGAGTGATGATCGAGCTAAACTTAAGGGTTATCTTCAGAAGTGGAGACATACAAGGATGCTTGTCGGTGCAGCATTGTATGTGGATGTACTGAAATCTCCATCCTATCATAGCTTATGTCTTCAAGATGACCATTTGGATATCACCAGGGGCATTAAGTCAGTGCTCAAATCAAGCAAGTCACTCAAATCCATGGCAGAACAAGATCCTCTGCAGTGGCAAGTTCCCAAACTGGTTTGTTCCAGGGTTAAAGATGAAGGTGAAGACAAGATTTATCAAGGTTGCAGTTCTCCAGGGATACAGTGCATATGTTTTGAGGCAGTGTGCAGACATAGCTCTCAAAGATTTGCAAGAGCTAGCCACACAGATTAGAAGTAGACTGGAGTGGTCTGATGTACAGCTACTGCGATCAGCCTTGGCCTTTTTGGACACACAGAGCTGGTGTTGCTCTCAAGCAGACACTGATGAAGATGATATGGCTAGCATAAAGAGTGCTGTAGAATATCTTTTGTCACACTTCAGGGAACCCTTGGAGGCAGCAGGTGTAACCATTCAAGATGAAATCAAAGAAGCAGTAGACTATGTAAGGAACTATCTCAGGATTGGAAGTGAATCTTACCAAAAAATATGGTATAGACTTCACACAGCTACAGATGTAGAAAAAGTGGAGGAATATCCTAGCTCTCAGTGATCTTGTTTTTAGCTTACCTTTCTCCAATGGCCAAGTTGAGAGGATGTTCTCTATGATGAAGATCATAAAAACTGACAGAAGGACCTCTTTGCACACCAGTACTCTCTCAGATCTTCTCGAAATTCAAGTTGAAGGCCCACCTTTTGCCAATTTTTCACCTGATAGAGCTGTTAAACTCTGGTGGGATGACTGTAAAACAATCCGGAGAGTTAACCAAGCTCCTAGAAAAGAGTACAGACCAAGGACCACAAGTACAGTCATCATCATGTGGCCCTTCCTCTTCAGAGGCATCCTCAGATTCTACAGAAGAGGCACTTAGCCTGGATGACTGGGATGACTTGTTTGATTCAGACTGATCATCATAATGTAGCTCTATCCATGTATCATGCAAGTGTATTCAAATTATGATAATATCTTGTAATTAGTATGACATTGTTATTATTAAATATTATTGATGTCCAACCATGTCCGAACATAACCTCAGTTGGTCTGACACATTGTCAGATCAACTTGAAAATATAATAATCTGCACTGTGCAATATGCATTTTTGTGGTTAGATTTTCACGGTTCCAGTACATGCCCTTTGCTAACAAGTTTGCTGGTAAGATAACCTTAGTCTCATGCCCAGTCCAGCTGCCAAAAACTCGGATTTTATCCGGATTTTTGACGACAAAAATTAACTTGCATATGCAAATGAAGTATATTTTGCTTATCCAGCTACATGTACTTATTCCCACAAGACTATACATCTATATTTGCCAGGGTTTTCTTTACAAATCTCAGGATCTTTTGTCAAAAGATGTTGAATACTGAGTATGAGACAAAGGCAGCTTAATGAACTGAAAATTTTGCACTATAATAGTGCTTCATATAACCTTGTAATCACAATCATAATACCTGAGATTTTGAAATTTTCAAGCTAATTATTTCCTTTTGGTTTTCGAGGCTGACAACCTTGCTGCACACCATAAATCTGGATATTTTCGCCGTAAACTATTTTCGTAGTCAATGGTAGCTACGAAAATTAATCTTACAAAAATACATGTGCACCATTAACATTAACGCAGTAAGGGGTCGTTCCTACGAAAAAATTTTCAACACGAAATTTGTCATATGAAAGTTTTATGACACGAAATTTCCAGATTTTCAGTATGTATGTATGGACCAATGAACAACTTACGTAATTTTTAATTTTTTGTGGCTTAAACAAGCAATGAAATTATTTAACAACATTCTCGATCTATACTGTACAGTAAGCACAGACAGTACATTACTGCACACTACATCACATATACTTACCAGGTGTTTGTTTGATGAATGTTTTAGCTGTGGCCACTGCATCATGATAGCCACCACTATAGAGACTATTAGCTAAATCAGTCCAACTGGCCCACTCTGAGAATTTAATGTTGTAGTTGATGAGGGCCTCCCTCTGCTGGTCAACAGTGGAGCTCTGCTGTTGTATCTCTTCCAGCTTCCCACCTGATACCATCAGAACATTTTTCAGTTTCTCCACATCCACCACAGCAGCCAGTACAGTGGACACATTCTCAGCAGTAAAAGTGGGGTCTACATGGTGACACATCAGACATAACAATTCGTAACTAAGCTGTGATGAGTTTTATTAATAGCACAGTAGACAATGGAACTCATTAAATAAAATCCAAGCTGCCATAGTGAGGCTTGGTACTCTAATCCCTCATGCATGAATGTAGCGTCATGCAAACACATTATGACAGTACCAATAGGAAGGTCTACATCCTGTAGACTATCATTGGTATTCTTAGGACAGGTTTTAATTGCAAGAATCCTCAGTGTGTCTAAGGACTGTCCCAAGTGTTAAAAGTTATAACAATTTCACTCACTTTCAAGAGCTTTTATACCAGAAACAAGACAATAAGAGGCTCATCAAGGTCACATCAAACTAACTTGTCAGATTTGCCATAAAACTGATAATTAGTACATGGTATAAACCGTGACTACAATATGGTGTGTATTACAGTCTACGGCAGAAGAGGTTCATTTTCTTGTACAAAAACTATACTTTACCCAGAAGTCTCTCTAGTTCGGTCAGATTCACATTCTTTGATCCTTCCTCTTTCTTCTGATACCTCACACGTAGCCTTCCATAGCGCGCAACACAGTACTAATTTGCTCTGAAGTACGTACGGTTGCGACATTCCCCTCTATACTTTTGTATTAGCCTCAGCAAGGACAGTTCTAAATATCCAAATTTCTTTTATGTACAAGGAGACATCCCTCCGGTTCGCATACCAATGACCTCATTGGAGGTATAGCTTTCATTTGATACTCACCATAAGTGTTTTGAATTGGAAGTTACGGGTGCTTCTTAGGAAAATACTTACCTACCATATCTTTCTAGAGTCTTCAATCAAAAAATTGTGCGGGCGGGTGATGTCAGAGCTAATTGCAAGCAATTATTGCCTGTAGATTTTACAAGATAAGGCTCAAATAACAACTGTTATAGGCATGATTTCATATGTACTGTATGAAAAGCCAGCCCAAATGCCTTCTAGATATACATGTACAAGTATTACACAAAAATTAACCATAATCAATATTTTCTACAAATAAAATCTTAGCAGAAAAGCTTTTCGATGGTCTATTCAATAGTATTCTAGATCATCATAGTAAGCTTCCATTTACGTAGCTAAGATTGATAAAGTAACCATTTAAATTCCAATTAGCTTGACTTAGTATTTCAGAGGGCATAGATGAATGATGCTGTAGTTAATGCTCAATTGGTTTGAGTCCATGGCAAGATCTTCTGCATTAAAAAGCAACTATCTACAATCCATCCAATAAATCTCTATCATTAATTAACTTTAGTTTTTCACTATTAGTGTCGTGAAATTATGAGCACTTAAATTTTGGACAGTAATAAAAATTACAACTGTGTGGCTTTTACTATGGTTGTAGACTAAGACTTGTATGAGAGTGACATCACAGTACATGTATAAGCCACTATACTTGCCTCACCGAGTCTTTTATTTTCTCACATTAAAAGTTAGTAGCTAGTCTGAACAGCTTATCTCATTTGCTTGTATAAAACTAAATTCGGCACAAAAAATTTTTAATAAGATTATGCCTGAGCCTTGCCCAATTGTAGAGGTATAATATTCTATTCAAATATTCCAATATTTACCTAGCTGTGCATGCATTCTACTACCATTTATAGCATATACAGTATTCGTGTTAGGAAGCTTTCGTATGATAAAGTTTTGTGTTGAAAATTTTCGTAGGAACGATCCCTTACCACATTAACATTAATAGTGCATATGCGTTTTTGTAAGATTAATTTTTCATAGCTGCGATCAACTATGAAAATATTTTAATAATGAAAATTTCCAGATTTACAGTACTCATGACGACCATTTCCAAAAATTAGAAACTACCGTATTTGTTCTAATATAGGTATCACCCTAATTTAAGCGCCCTTTGAGGCCTATGCAATTTTTCGGTTCTAATTAGAGGTGTCTCAATTATTTTTAGGCGGTGCCTATTTTAATTAGAATCGATATCACCACGTGCAATGCTGTCAATCGAGTCAAGCTAGCTAGCTGCTATGCTAGCTGTTTAGATGATGAACCGAGCTATTATTTTTTATTTATACGGACACTTACCTACTATTTGACAGCCTTGCTGGAGTTGGAAACAACCAATCGGATGGCTCCTCGTGAACACTGGTGGCAATCGAAGAATGAAACTTTTAAAAGAACCATGAAAAGTGAAACTAGAACCATATTTATGCCACTGACATAGTTATTGCCACTAAATAGTGCTGGTGAGTAGTCGCGCTAGTAAAACTTCGAGAACGGTTCTAATTGCAGCTCTTAGGCGCCCTTTGACCTGTTCGCGAATTTTGCAGTTCTAATCGGAGGTGCCTCTGCGAGCTGTAATTATTTTTTAGTGGCGCTTATATTAGAACATATATGGTAGATCCTATCATTTGGTAGAGGGTGTCGAATAATTAGATGTGCCGAACCTTTAGAACTACCTGTAATAGTATTTCTGCTAAATATAATAGCTAATGCATGGAAATAAACACACAAAAGCGTATTGTTGGATGAACACCAACCTTACTGGTATCATGGAAGTAGGCAATGAGACAGAGCGCGAGATCTCTCTATTATGCTGTAAGCTTAGAACAAGAAGAGTTTATCAAAGGAGCTAAGTGAGTGTTGCATAGGTGCACTCAGGTGGATTAAGGCATGGGTCTCAGCCACTGCATTATACATACATACCCCATATATTTCTGGCTTGGGCGAGTAAGGCGTGTTGAGTGCATTCAAAAATCATCACTTTATGCCTCACTTTGGTGGCTCACCAACTAGGACAGGAGGATTGCTATAGCTTATAACATTGGATCTGTGACCTAAACTGCCGACATACCTAGTGGGAAGCCTGGGGCTCTTATGCCCTTGGAATGATAACAACTTGAAAAACAGCGAAAATCATGTTTTGCGTGATATGATCCCTTTTCTCATATTATCACATTTTAATTCTTCATCAGCAGTGATCATATCAACATCATATTTCTGTCCATCAATAACTGAAAATTGCAGTAATCATGTATAATCGTAAGATTAATTAGATTTTTACCCTGTGTGCATATGCAAGGAGTAAAGTAATTGGTTTTGATGATGTTGTCGTTACACAAAGATCGCCAAATCTCAAGGTATAGGTGTCTTAGTGAGTGGCCAGTGCTGTCAAGATGTTATAAAGCAACGAATCTTTGCTTCTAAGCGCTTGACAAGGACATGAATACCACAAATTGTGCTTTTTTAATGCACTGTAAAAAATGAACAGTGAAGGTCACTACCTGGTAGTGATATCTGTGGCAAAATGTAGTGACTGTCACTATAATTTGCCACAGATATCACTACCAGTAGTGACCTTCACTATTCTTCTTTTACAGTGTGGTCACGCCTATCAACCACACCTAGTAATGCCATAATTGTATGGTGCATGCTTGAACTGGTACAGGTTGTCGAGTTAGAAATATTGGTTCTACAGGTTAGGTTATTAAGTATCATAAATAGCTATGTTTTGCTACATGTATATGTCATGTATTGTGCACAGGGTATGTGCTCTAGAGAGCCCAAGTTCGATTAAGATCCCTAGTTTCAAGAGTTACTGATTTGCCACAATTAAAGATGGTATCAGCCATACACAGCTGAAATCTGAATCATCTTTGTACTGGCTATCTTGGCACCCATGGCCTTCTTGTTGGTATCAATGTGAAGCTCAGTTTATTCTTTTTTTTCAATGGTACTTAAGATAGAACAACTGCAAACTCGCAGTAGATGTTACATTCATACATAGACATGCACTATTTTTAGCATCATGCATGTGCACAGCATGTATATCATTAACCGCACACTGACATCAAAACGTATAGCAGGTATGTGGACTTCCGGGCGTCTTAGTGCAAACTGTACATTTCCAAGAAAAGCACCTCTATGTGGGCATGTCTTTTCTAGTTACCAATGTAAAGATAGTAAAAAATGCCAATTCTGGCATCTTCGTTGTATTATAAGAATGCTTCCAAGTAAGGCCACTAGGATACACTAGAGCCCCGTTTACACTAGGCCTTTAAGCCGCTTTGGAAGCCAGCTTAACTTAAGCTGGCTTCGTGTAAAAGCGCTAAACCACTTTACAAATCGCTATCTAAACTGGTTTGTAAACCACGTCTGGGAGGTGGTTTGAAACCGGTTTCAAACTGGTTTAGGATATGCTGCTATACAAACTGTTCACGTGTAAACACTTTAAGCTGGCTTAAGGAGCTTACGTAAGCTGGATTAATGCTCTACGTGTAAACACGATTAAAGCGCTTTCCAAAGTGGTTTAGTCTAAGCCAGCTTATACGTGTAAACGGGGCTTAGGAGACTTTGTACAGCTAGCCTACCCGCACTACACTCCTATGTTAGATTGGATTCACGGTATTAAAATTTAATAGTAGTTTGATACTGAGGCATGTTTTCACTTGTCCTGATGATCAGTAATGCTTTCTGTGCCTTTGGCATTGCCAACAAAGGCTTAGTGTGGCAGTAGGTCGCCATACAAACGTGCCTATTCTAGCTTGTTCATTGAAAGTTTGTGCTATTTTTAGTAACATCTAGGATTTTACCATCTACGTACATACTATGACTGTTGCATGCCCTCTCACCGCTTCACGGTTTGATAAGCCCTTGATACTATGGATCCCATTAGCCAAGGTGTGCCAAGTTAAATATACAGTGCACATAATTATACTACACAGAATTTTACAACTGTTGCTATGGTGTGAAAGTTATTTTCCTTAGAGTTATCACAATATCATGGATCCTATTGGCCACCTTTACAAGTGAAATTACAAGTAATTACATAATCTTCAAGTAACAAAGTTAATACCATAGAATCGGGTTATTAAGCACATGTGCTTATACACATGAAAATTCAGTAGGTTTATCTTCTACTACCAATCCCAAACCTAAGGGGCAACCATCCATCTCATTGCCTGCTCAGGCAAACCTAACCCAGCAAAAGGCAGAGCCACTTAGGTGCCTAGCCTTGAGAACTAGGGGTGGTAGGTTAAAAAGCTCTTTTGTCCCATGGGAACTCTCCCTACCCACCTAAGTGGCTCATGGACACGGGCAGCATGCACACATGACCATAATTTACACATTCAGGGAAATTAACAGAATCTCCAGTAATTACTATTACTAGCTACTACATAAGTTTGTAGGGGTTAACTCACGAATCCCAGGTGTTCATGCATGCAGAAGCTGAGGTAGTCTGCTTCTTCTAGGCTCTGGAACTTGTTGTAAACTAGCTGTTGTGGCTAAAGGCCCCAGTATATGTATAGAGTCTAGGTTGCTATGGTAATCAGTGTTATGATGTAATATGATGCCAGACTCTAACCAAGCTGCCATTCTGTCTAGACTATCCAGAAATCAGGCTCCTATATGTTGTTCTAGTTAGTGCTCCCCATGGACTCTAAGGTATTTAGCTATTCCCTTGTTCTATCTAGTCCTATTGCTCACTCTGTTTGACAGACTCTTGATAGCTACAGTAGGAAGGCAGATTCCATCCTCTACATGCTTTCTAATAGAAACTGCAAACTTGGAAAATATCTCAGGATACCTGCTACAAAATCCTTTAAAGCTGGTAACTAGTTTGTCGTACAAAAAGCCCTGTTTAACTAATCTACAAGTTAGTTGGTGGTGTCTAGTGAAAAAACTCTTGTAACTATCACATATGCGCCCTATTCTAACCAGTTGAGAGATATAAACCCCATAGGTTGGTTTGCTAGGTATGTTGCTATCCATGTGAGGGAAGTTAACTATGTGAAAATTAAAACCATCTCGTTTGTCAAAAACAGCCGTGGTAAACCTCCTATCACTGATGTTTACTTCTAAGTCTAGATAAGAAAGCCTGCTATCCGTTTCTGTGGTTCTTTTTAGTTCTAGTTGTTGTGGGTATATGTTGCTAATTTCCTGTTCAAAGGTGGGGTTATTGAGCGTGAGTAAGTCATCAATGTATTGAAAAGTGTTGCTAAAAATTTTTGCTACTTGACTATTTTGTTTTAATTTTTCTTTCATGAATTTGTACTCGTAGTAAAAAAGAAAAAGGTTTGCCAAAAGTGGAGCGCAGTCAGTCCCCATTGGTATGCCTATCGTTTGCCTAAAAATTTTGTTACCTACTTGGATGTAGATGTTTTCCACGAGAAATTTTATCTGTTTAACTAATTGATCCTCGGTAATACTATGGTCTCGTGTAGACATTGTATTGGACCAGTATGCTGTGCCGTCGCCCTGCACTATTAAGTATTTTGCCCCTCTAATCCTATATGCTTCACTAATCAGCTGGCTAATGCTATCTAGGAGAAGGTCATGTGGTATGTTAGTGTAAAGAGTGGAAAAATCAAAACTATCAAAATGCCTGGCTCCCTTGGTTCTGTTTACTTTTTTTAGTTTTTTCAAGACTTCCGTGGCATTATCGATGATCCAAAAACAATTGACGCCTGTGTTTCTCGCGATCCCTTCGCAGTACTGTTTAAAATGCGTGGTAATTAGTTTAAGGCTAGATGTTAGCACTTGTGATAGTGGTTTGGTGGTGCATGCACTAGAAGCTGCTATAAATCTACTGCCTATTGGGTTCTTGTGCATTTTAGGGAGCCAGTAAAAGCCTGGTAGTTGTTTCATATCTGTTGGGATTCTAATGTTTTGTCTAGTCAAAAAATCTTCATGCTCTGCTATTAGATGCTCCACGTAATCGCTACAAGGTGCATAAGTTTGTGGGCTAGTCCCATTGTTCGTGCTAAACTCGAACAATGTTCATGTAAGTCTAAGCAGTAAGGAAATGTGTGCTTAACTATAAAAAAGCGATCTATAGCACTGCCAATTGGTACCGCCCCCTTACCTCGAGCTGCATGGATATGATCGTTGGCCACAGTCCCAGTGAATCTTTTCTTCTGGTGGTGAGAGACTTGAAGACTTAGCAGCAGCTTGACCGTGAGATAGTGTGCTAGTAGTGCAGCATGTGGTTGTGCTTATTTGAGTGCATGTGCTTAAACGAGCATGCACCGTATAAAAGGGGCGTGGTCAGGCTAGAAATGTCGTTCACTAAAATTTTGAACTTGACAAAATGGCTGTCCTCTACCAGCTGACTTATTCTCGCACTTTTACACACTGTCATACCATATCAATTGTCAAAAACGCGAAATAAAGCAAGAGCGCTCCATATAGAATATTTTTTCACGTGTTGGCATTTTACGAAGCTGATACATATCTGTGATGCAATGTCGAGTTCTAATTCCTCCCGAAAGCGTCCTCGCTTCACTCTACAAGCGACTTTCTCGACTTATGAGGAGAGGGATGCCTTTGCATGTCGATTTGAGGCCGTTTGCAAGCTCCTGCAGCCCGTAGGAGCCCCTGCTCTTGATAACCATGGTGTGTTTTGCACCTTGTTGGACGCGGAAGAACAGAACGTGAGACAGGATAATTTCCCAGGTGATGAGCGCGTGGAAACAAGGAGCTTTCTAAGAAACAGTGGTAGGAATGTGTGTATGCAGACTACATATTAGCTGTTTTCAAGTGTACATACATCACATAGGAGTGTACATAAGTGATGAGCACTGTGAAGACCAAGCATTGTTTGTGACAGAAAGGTGCTGTTTTTCTGACCTGGTTGAAGGTCTCTCCTCCCCATGTCCCTGTGGGCTGACGATAAAGCCATGGGCTCTGGAGTCTGTCATGCAGGTTAGCAATATTGTAACATCAAGTATAGCGAGCTGCTTGTCACAGTCTTCTTGTACTACAGAAAGGTCACGTGTTACGTGTGCTGTTCTCTTGCCGCCGATGCCATCGGCAAAGGAGGACGTGGTCGAATTCAAGAGTGCTCAGTGGGCTTTACCTAGCTAATCAGAAGTAGGTTTTAGTCTCAAGTAGATTGATATATATTGGTTACATTGCCATGCACTTGTATTGTTTTACATAGGTTGGTTCATGGTTTCACTTGCGCTGGTGTGTTGCCCACGCAGTACATCAACTTTGCCAAGTTTTCAGGCATTGGCAGTGTAGGACATGGCTACATCAGACAAGGTAATTGTCATGCCTATATGCAAGTTTGTTACAAGAATTCAGTAATATTTTCAGTGTACAATCGCCATGGGTACATTGGCATTGTGGGTCGTTTGGCTGAGCAATCAATGCAGAAAGCAGTGGAAGAGGTGCAGACCCTCCCAGACTATTCAGCAAAGGGAGAGGTAATCAAGTTTGTAACGTATGATTGAATAATAATGATGATCTAATGACAGTGGGTCATCACTGATGCCAGACATGACTCAACTGCTAATGCCTACCACACCACTGTGCCTTGCCTTTCTGGAAGGTGATAATTGATAATAAACTATGCATATAATTATCACACTTATATGTACAGTACTATGAAGATTGTTGGCATTTCTACTATTTCACGAGGTGAACATCATGTGGCCCAAACTCGTGAACAGGAATGCACAAAGGTAGTTGTGCCCCAAGTCATTGCTCGAGGTAAGTTACAAGGTTAGGGCTATATACATGTACATATATAAAGCTTTATATATGTCCATTCATGATTTCCCAGGTTTGAAAGTCGTTGAGGTTGCACATGACATGCAGCTTGCTGTTGGACATTATGTGAAGCAAGATCTAAAGCTTCTTAATTCCTTCGACACATGGCATGGTATGAAATGGTGCAGTCTTTATGTTTGCATTGGTGCAACTCTACACCATGTAGGAACCAAGAATGTTGCCAAGGAGCTTGCCAAAATCACGAAGGGTCGAGTAAGGGATCAAGATGTGACTTGGTTTACTGAGCTTGCAGATAAACGTATGTCACTTGTATGTACCATGTAGTTTAGTGATATAGTGTACTTTCTCAGGAAGAAGCATTAAAATTCATCTGTATTGGGCCATGAAAAACTGTGTTGGATGTTCCAACTCTCTTCGCAAGCTCATCTTCAACATACTCAACCATTATCTGGTATTATCTGTCCAACATCGTACAGTGTGGAAGCAGTTCACGTGTATTTGCTTACAGGGAATCCACTCTGACTGTCATCCAAGTTCATCATGTCATGATCCTGGATACATTCCCAGTAGAGTGCAGCTAACTAACCCCCAGGCATGTCAGGCACTGCTTAGTGGTTTGAAGGACACTTATGTGTACCGTTATGCCGAAGACTTCTGCCGGGTATGTATGCTTGTCACAGTCAGTCCTCTTGCAATATTTAGCAAAAATGTACAGTGTCGTGACACTTACTGGATAGAGAACTTCAACCACCAGCTGCTTACCTACCTGTCGAAGCAGATTCACTTTTCTACCAGGGTATTCAATATGAGAATGAACCTCGCAGTGATGGACTGGGTGAGACACAACTTTGTAAATTCAAGCTATGTCTTTACATGTATGTAGTTGTAAATTGTACAGAATGAGAATGTGAATCGTGCTCATACCAGTGTGCATAGAGTATGAGACCTTTGAAGACCAAACAGGCGTACACCTATGAAGGTCCTGGTGGAGAAGACGTTTGTGTTTGTTGAGTTTGTGTGGTCAGCATACGTTGATGACAACAAACCTGACATCAGGCATGTGTCGTATATCATACTCTACTCTACACATGTCAAAGTTGTTTGTTGACTTCAGAGCGATTGAAGACGAGGAAACTAGTGACACAGATGGAGAAGTTGAGGATGGCACAGTTTTGCCTGATGCAGGGTCGGATGATGATGACTAAACAACCTTACACAAGTGCGTGGTGTCACTAAATCATACTATCATATTATGTTATTATTGGCTGCACTTATAATATTATGTACATGTACTTTCTGTTGCTGTTTAGGTTCATGATAATATACATGTGCACTGACCTCCTCACTCTCACCTGATGGTACTGTGCCACTGAGCCCATGCCTACCTCCTTGCTCTACCTCTCTGTTCACAGGACAGTGCCAACCTCATCACACAGGACGGTGCTTCTGACCACTCTCCACACAGGACAGTGCTATGATATTATGTGCCATTAGCCCTCCCCCTCCCATTACTGCACTGTGTATTTACAGCAGTTTCCCCAGTTATATCCACAATAATGTCATTTTCTCAAATTTAATATTAATTTATTGCACTTTCAGCTTCAAATGTGGACATATAGTCTTTATACTGTCCATCATGGCTGGGGTACCTTCTAATTTCCTGTAGATAGAAAAATAATATTATAATAGCAGTTTGATACAGTGCAGTCATTACTTACTGTAACAACACATTTAGGGATGATGTCTCTCTTATCTTCCCTCACAGTTCTCTGCTCCTTTCTCTGGAGGTACTCCTCGTCTCTCCACACACCTAGAGTGTTGAGCAACCCCCAAAACGATTGGTACAGTCTGTACCGCTTCTCATCATTTGCTGGATGAGGACCACAGGCACCGCACAGAAAGTCAGGGGGCAACGCAATCACACAAGGTGAACATAAACAGTAGGGGCAACTATTCCTGCCACGAAGAACTGGACAGTTGCGAGACTGCCGGTAGCCATTAGGATGACTCGGAAAGGTACCGGCTAAAAAGTAAACATATACTTAGTACATTTTCACTGTGTTTATTTATGTAGCTACCTGTGCTACCCTGCTGTTCTGTCTCATTGTCTGTGCTATGAGACTGAGGCTTGTCCTCTTCGATCCTCACCCATCTCAACTGAACTTTCAAACCTGGAAGCTGGCTTTCCTGGATGAAACGATTTGTGCGAGCTACAAAGACTTGGGGAGGAGTTTGTTCATATTCTACTTTCACCTATTTTTAAAATTTTTGTACAATGGTTATCTGTGTTGTAGTGCTGTTATGAATATCTTACTGTAACCACTCTCTGGTCAGCTGATGAGGCCATAGCAACAGCATTCATGGACAACTGGTCTTCTGGTTTGTGTGGCCTCGTGGGCTAGAGTAACCACGTGGGATCTAACAGCATATCTAGCATGTTCTATCGCGCTTGCGTGTTGTGGAGTGTTGGATCATGGACCTAGCTACTAGGACTAGTTTTGAATTTGAAATTTGTCCGCCATATTTGTGCGCATGGCAAAGAACTTCCAGCCTGACCACCCCCCTTTTATACCCCGCCCTCATTGATCGCGATTTGCGAAAGTAACGCGTACGTGCTGAATATTTTATTCAACACATGCTCGTTTAACAACAAGTAGCAAAACCAGGAAGGAAGTAGGTGTTTATGAAAAAGTGTGTGCTTATAAGAAAGGTGTACTTAACAACCCGAGTCTACGATAACATGTACATGTACTTACCTCCTACTAACCAATCAGATTACAGAAAATTAGCTGTAATATATTAACTATACTTAGCTACCTTACAGATAATTGAATTCATAAAAATTCCAGGAATCAGATCATACTTAGTGTGTAATTGTGTATGGTACTCACAAATTTAGTTACCATGACAACTAAATACATGAGTGTGACTTATGCTGAGCTAAAATGTAATGGACCTATATCATAAAATGCAGAGCTTAAGGCCGGCTCTGTTGCCTTGTATACTATAAAGCGACATTAATACGCTTTTGAAAAATTATGTGAATCCGTCAAAACAGACCTCCAGAAAAGTATATGTGATGTTTATTTAGGCCAAACCAAATTTATTTAAATGGGAGTTGCCACAAGCCACAATTGAATTACTGGTTTCCTTGTTCAAAAGCCCAAGACAAGGCATACTTTTGGAAGAGCTCCCTGTGCATACATGTATTTGGTACTATACTATAAACAGAAGTTCCTGGTTCCCTAGCTAATAACAACTAGTGTTAAAAATTTAATGTTTACATGTATCTGGCTGACAGTCTATTACAAGTTCTTGACTTATTGCACATATAGGGAACTCATTAAAGAGCAGTAGAGTGGTGCAGCACCGCTATTAAAAAAGCCACTTTACTTTTGATGTGGTTTTTAAAACCATAAATATTGTTTAACCATAGCACCGCTCTTTGATTTTCCTGATATAACAGTTTGGAGAGTAAGAAATCGAGTAAAAGAGTCATTACTAGATGAGTAAGCGCTTGGCATTAGTACTCGGTCATCTTGTCCTTTACAGCCCCATGTGGTAAAGGTCAAAGTTCCATGATATTTGGTAAGGGGTGCCACCACACTTGCGCATTTAAATGTTTAAAGGTAAGGCAAAAATTAAATGGGGCAAATCCCCTCGAAAATTGTCAGTAACAAGGAGCTCATAATCTCGATAGAAGGCCTAAGCAGTCATCACCTCAGCTGTGCTATCCATGCCATGCAAGTTCACATATTAATACATATGCGCATGTGCAGGTAAGAGGGATTGAACTTTGAACCAAATATTGTAAAAGCCACACCCCTTAGCGCTAGCATAAGCTGAAACTCAAGCTATGTATGTGCAATGGTTATGTTCTCGCTCCACTTGAACAACTACACAAATACTATTGGACCATCGAACAGGTATGACAATAGAGAGCCTATCGCTACACTTGAGGCTCAGTGCCATGGCCTGCTAAGCAAGCCTCGTGCACTAATTGTTGACAATGCATCTCCATGACCACCATGTTTTGGCACAGTTCTGACTGATCCTGAGAGTTCGGAACTTGTTTTGCAGAGTGCATCTTTTATGCCCTCTAGGCTAGGACGTGGACTATATAAGACAATTGATCATCTGAAAATATTTTGTAATTTACGCAACTAGAATCACATTGCGCAGAAAAATGTTGCTTAGCAGTACTTAGAAACTACATGTACTTTGTCTAAGCCTACTGTAAGTAACAGAAAATAGCTATACCAAATAGCAGCATGCCCGTTTGTCAAAACTACCATTTGTAGCCAGGTGCCATGACAGAACACACATTTTTATCCCCACTCAACGATCCTCACTTGGCACTTTAGAGAGTCTCCTATAGGGCATTCTTCAATAGTATGTTCAAATCATTATAATTTAAGGCATGGGTTGTCTTATTAACTTGTATCAGCTAATTACAGTCAATTACATGACAAGTGATCATATATATCATTAACGTCTGTTGCAAATTCTTCATATTATAGAGAAGATAGGCAACAGTTACACGTTAATATTGATGATCATGTAAATGGCTGTAATAGCTGATACAAGCTAACAAGACGGCATATACCTTAACTTGGCAAGTAAGACTAACCGCTAGACAGGGGCTTATATTCAAGGCATACTGCAATAAGCCATGTCCCCAATCTGGGTTACATGTATGTTTGCTACTAAATGGGGAGGTGGGCTTATTTTCCAGAGGGTACTCCATTACAAACTAAATATTAGTATTAAGCATAGGTTATATACTGAGGTGCAGGTCTCTACATTATTTACACAACCGAGGGCCAAAGGCCCGCGGCTGTGTAAATCATGTAGAGACAGAACCGAGGTATATAACGGACTTGTACCATGGACCATGTGGCCATAACAACGCATCCTCATCCTAGTAATGACAGCACTGGCTATAAAAATCAGCTCGAACGACACCCAGCAACCATTCGAATTGTTGTGAAAAAGCTGGCTAGTAGTATTAAAGGCTTACCATCGATCCATGCCCGAGCCTGTCAAGAAAGCTTAGTTGTTTCGAACTGTCACAGCGATGGCTTACTTGTTGACCAGCAGAGTGTGTACCAAATCTCTCAAAACGTGACCCACTGGCCAGGATCTTTGAGAATTTACCTCTGCAGCTGCTCAAGTTCGAAATACCCCTGACTTGGCATCCAATTACTCCTCCCACTTAGTAATTAACCTTCAACTTTACTATACTATGTAAACACTACAGTACTATCACGATGCAGCTAGAGTGTACAGCATGCATATGCTCTCAGGTAGTTATTGGTCAGAATTTACAACCATGGTACAAGTAATAGTTATCAACTGAGAGGCAAGGAAATATGGCAGTAAATGAACTGACCCCGAGGGCGCAGCCTGAGGGAGAGGTTAATTTGTTTACGTAGTCATAATTCCTTGACAACCAGTTGATAAGTGTTATATCTCCTGTTTAATTGGTTCACTACAACATAGAAACAAAAGAGTGAACATTATTACGACCTAACAACAAGCCAAGCAAAGCCTGAAATACTAAAGAGGCTTCTCCTGCTTGAATCCCCTAGCGCTAGACTAGCCTAGCACTGGAGTACCTCGATCATGATAAGCCTGTTGCCTGGCTTAGTGTATCACAGCTCCTTATACTTTGTGTTGGCCAGCTTTGATTTTAGTTTGACGGATACCATCACTATGAACTGTCTCATTTCTCCACTTTCAGCAAAAACACTTGACAAAAACCTAGTTACAAGGCTAGCAGCTACAGCTGCACATGGTAGTATGCAAACATTAGAAATAGCTCCTCCCACATTGCTTGAACCAGTGTAACCATAATGAAATACTTGTGGTCCCCTGTCTACAGTGTGTCTACCATTCTGTCTACTGGTGCATACAAGTCAGTGTGTTTTCCTAGCTATCAACTTGTCTTTCAGATGCTGCGTTGTTTCCATTTGCATTTTTATATAATGGTTGCTATGTAAGACCTCTATTGTGACTGGCTGAAGTGGCTCCCTGGGGGAAGTATGATATGAGTCATATCATCCTTTAGCCCTGTAGGAAGTCAATACAGCTCATATCACCTTCTAGTTACCTAGGATACGGATACAAAGAGAATCAGGAGATATTCAAATAAATAGGCATAAACTTGAGGATGACACTAAACAGTAGAAGATGAAACTTACCAGTCAGTTTCTCTGCATAATGTTGTATCTTGTGATGTTCACCCCAGTAGTCAAGGCATCTTATTATATGTCTCCATGACGCGTATGGGTTATTATGTAGATAGAAGTTGACAGCAGCAGTTCTGCGTTGATCCTCACCAGCAAACTCCCTCTCAATCTTCATCTGTTGAGAGTGATGCACCTGCAGCATGGTACACAGTCTGTCCCACTGCAGTTGTTTTAGCACCCTCAAAATATTCTCAGCAATTAAAGCTGTGGCAAAGAGAAACGCAAGGAGATATGACACTAGTATGCACATGCAGTGCACAGATACATGTACATACATATACTGTAAATATATTACAGGCATACCAGATTAGACTCACCATGTCGTTTGTGTCGTTTGTGCTGTGATGGTTTGTTAGATTTCCTGTCGGTTGAGTTAGTGTTGGTGGATTGATGGCTGGGTCCTAGCTCACTGCTGACATCACCAGCAACAGCTAGGATCATGGGATCAGCTCTGGCTTCACTTAATGGACCCTGATCAACTTCCTTGGTTTTCCCAACACCACTAACTGGAGCACTGAGAGGAGACTTGGAGGTAGTTAGTGCTGGCTCCTCCCTCCCCTTCAATAGATCACACTCAAGCACAGCTGCGAAATCAATCAAGGAGAAGTGAAATCATAATACACATGCACGACCAATGTGTAGAGATCACACTTAACTTCACAAGCACGATAGAAAACATACTTGTACGATGTATTAGTACTTCTGAATGTCACTTAACTAATCATTTATTAATTGTAACATCAGTCCTTTATTGGGATGAGTCTGAGCAAGTCACACATTAATAGACACCAAGCAATGTCATCCATGTGTTCACATTACTTCATCACACATGCGCATAATGTAATTGTCATGATAAAGATTGTCAACGGTGACTCAGTGTGGGTGACTGCTGCTATAATCACCAAACAAGTTCAGTAGAGTTGAAGGAGACCAGAGAATGGACAAAGGTAGTATACACATAGCTACAAAGCTACTATGATCTGACTTTGATGATACTGTAGTCAGCCTTTGCTAAATGTAGCCACAGTTGGATGTAACTCAGCAAGTACACAGTGAGTGTGGGGCTAGTAGGTTAGTCAATGGAACTGAGAAACCTAGGGTGACTTTTACACAAAACAACAGTAGGGAAGCAATGCACATACATTGTTAGTGTAGATTGTGGAGTGAATGCCATCAGCCGATTCCATCTAACATATGAGACATCATACATCTAACATGTACATGTAGTTACATGTGTACACACATGTCTAGAGTTTTCACTACATTACGTTATAAATTCATTGTGAGCAAAGATTCACCCCTCAATGATTTATCTAAGCATCACCCTGGTCATAAGGACATTTATTGCCCACCACATGAACATAGCTCATAATCGAATCATCATCCCAAGTATAAATTCCATGTACATGTACACATAGGTGCCTGGGAATGGCTGGGGCTACCATAGAATTTGGTTCATTATAAGCAAAGGTAATATGCACCTAATCGGTGCCTGTATACATAACCACACCAACAAATATTTGGGCGTAAGGAACATGTATGGTACTTTACAATCTCATAGGTAAACTAATAATCTTACATGGAGTCAGTTGTATAACTTTAGCTTGGTTGATAGTTGAGCTGCTAACTGGAGACTGTCCTATCGATGGCTGCTCTTTTCCTTCATCATCAACTCCTTGTTTATGTTTTCTTGGCTCTTCTTTTCGTCGTTTTACTACTGGTTCCACTTTCTGCTCACCTAGATCAGACTGTGATCCAGCTACATGGACAGGAACATAGATACATGGATGAGGATAAAATAAAAGCCATTAAATTCAGAAGAATTAGCACATGCATGTGTATTAATTAGACTATAGTTGTTGCAATATGCGGGTTGAAAGCAAGGATCTAACCCACTTAGAGTACTTACATGTACAACTTAGAAACCTAACAACTTAGAATCCTTGTTTTTAATCCCTCAGGCAATTATTATTTGATTGCTAGCTATAATGTACTGGTAAACAGCAGTAATACCACAATGATAGTCATACACAGTAATGTTAAGCAAGCTAGTCCAGGGTTCATGAAGTGCTCATGATATAAGTACCAGCTATACTAAGTCGTATTGTTAATAAACTGAACATTAACACTGATGTTAGAGCAGTGGCTGAAGGTAAACATGTCTTGGAAACTGTCTTGACGAATTGCTGTCTTGCTTTGGGTTGGAGCATGGGAGGTTTCTGGCTCAAGATCTTATTCCATTGGTTTGAATCGCTTTGTCAAAGAAAGGATGTCCGAAATCAATTCCTTTTGTTGAGCACTTGTACGTTTGTAGCTACGAACTCCGTCTAAGCTTCTGTGACCAGTTGTCTCCATGATTATTGGTTCATCAATGCCAGCATGGTAAAGACGAGTCGCAGCAGTGGCACACAATGGTTTGCTTTGAAACCTTGAATGCCAGCAGCTTTGCAGGTCCTGCAACTGTGCTGTTCAGCTTGTCATGCCCTATTGGTTGTGTAGCACACCAGTATGCTCCTCGGGGTTCTTCAATGGCTTCAGGTACAATGCACCTGCTGGACGATGTCTGGTGGACACTTGCTCTGGTATAACTTAAACAAGCGAACAAAACAGCACGAAGGATTATTGGTGGTTTTATGATGAAGAACAACTTTAGGATTGTGTTTTTGCCCTTTTAGTTCCCCTGGGTGATTTTTAAGAATATCCTCTGTGTACTTGATGTAGGCTCTCTCACCTGGCCTTTCAATTAGTTCAATTTGAGGTGGAGCATGCCTTAAATTGCGATGTTAACCTCCACTTCTCAACGCAAAATACATTCCATTCATGAAGACCATTGTATCACCCAACGTTTGTGGAGAATGATTGCCAAGCTGCCCAGTCTGCCATAGCAGTTCCTCTTCTCCATCAGTAAGGCCGGGGCTCTGCTTGCCTCTTTTTTTGTTCCTATTCCAAGTGATTGAATCCTCTTCATTTCAGTATCCAGGGTGGCCCGAAACTCTGCAAAAGATGGATCCTTGATAATATCTAACTCATGTCTTCCATATTCCCTCAGATGCCGCATCACTCCACAGCAAAGATGGTGCAAAGTGTTGGCTGGATGAATGCTTCCATCCTTCTTTCGTACTTCTAGTACAAAGTGACTCAACCAATACTGAAGTGTTTTACAGTCTAATTGAGCAATATCTGGGACAGCTTCTAGATCTGTAGTGGCTAAGGAGTTGCGATGGGCCTTCCATTCATTCCACAACGCACACAATACTCTGTGTCTGCTTGGATTTTCTTACGTACACTCGCTCTTCTAGCGTTTGCCACATCTTTATCTGATTTTGGTACAGCAAACCGTGATCTTGCTTCTGTAGGCATAGAGTTCCTTGGAAGTTCTTCATTTTTGAAGGCTTTGCTGGCTTCCAGGAGGAGGTTGTCGACAATAGATTCTAGTGCGCATGCTTGGCTTTCATCAGCATCAGTCGCTCCGCCCACTACTGAATGAGGTACAATGCTTCCATCTCCTCCAGTGCCAAAGTAGTCGTCATAGAGTTCTTGACTGAGTAGGGCGATAAGACTACTATCGCTAGAGCTAGAAATCCCAGAAGCAGTTGCCATTCTGATGGCAGCTGGTCAACGACTAGAATAAAGCCATGGAAATGGTTGCTAAGCTATAGTCTAAATAGGTTAGACGCTTCAGCCAATGGGATCTACGGTTTTTAGAATTCTTCGTATGTCATAAAACCCTCGGACTATCGCCCTCGGGATTTTATACACATACTCAGAATTCTAAATCCCGTCGACCCTTGGCTTCAGCATCTAACCTATATTTAGTAAGCACATTGTGCTCACTTTCATTATAGGCACATTCACAATATATACCACATTAATTTTACA
Organism: Stappiaceae bacterium; assembly: GCA_964291365.2. Lineage (GTDB taxonomy): Bacteria > Pseudomonadota > Alphaproteobacteria > Rhizobiales > Stappiaceae > JBDWFY01. Next base: position 311,302 of record OZ220033.1, on the reverse strand, counting down.
AGAGAGGAAAAACACTCCTTTTGGTTTGTGGAGTTTAGAAACTGTCACAGCAATCTTGAGAATTGCCAAAATTAGTGAGGATAACGGATGACAGATGTGTATGATATGGGCTGTTCCTACAATCCTGACAATGACAATATAACTTGGATGAAGTCAGTCATTATAATGATGAGCATGGGTAAAGTAATTAACTGTCATAAACTGGAGCCTGTTATCCAGTACATGTACATGTGTCTAAGTAACACACACATGGGTTACCCCGTGTACACATGTATATACTGTATGTGTTGTTCAATACTCATCATCGCACATGTATGCATATTATAGGTTTTATACATTTCACATGTATGTAAATGTATGTGAATATGGTTTAACATGTGTATGTACATGAATCGCATTGATAGTATAACAGTACAAGGCACAGGTGTGTGTCATGTTTTGGTTTTGTAGACTGAAAGTTAGTGGTTGAGCACATAGTATACCATTTATCACAGACCATCCACAAACACATTGCATTGCAAAACACAGAATATACATGTATGTGTATTCTTCATGGCCCTCTAAGCTGCTAATTTAAAGCCTTTACTCATGACACACCTTCAACATGCATTTATATGTCCATAATATTATTTAGTCCTGCAGCAGTAGGATAGAGTTATCAAGAGGCAGAATCAACATTGTGTTCATTCCAAGATTACGCATCAATCATATCAAGACTGAGCAGCTGCTCAGCGGTTGAGGTAGCTATAAGCAAACAAGCTCCAGCAAGTGAACAATGATAAATGTTAGCTTTGTCCCCAGGCTTTCCCAGCTTTTCAAAGTTGCACAAGAATTAAAAGTGGGAGAGCCCGGCAAAAATTATATCATGTCCATGACCTCACGCAGAACTGACTTCCAAATATAATGTATGGCACAATAGCATGTTCGTTAAAATCAAGGCTTGATATTTGCACAGCGACTTGTGTCCAAGTTGGTTCTATCTGATTTTATGCATGTTATAAGTTTCACAAGGCTCTCTTGCTTTTATCATGCAGCGTTGAAAAGCTGAGAAGAGCCTGGGCACGAAGCTAGACAAAACCTCGATATGCTCTGCTCTTCTCTTTTGTGCATGCATGTAGGTAGAGATGCTGCTGCTTATACCTTTAGAGTCCCATGATGAGCATACAGTGTGGTTATTTATGGTACGCAGAAGCTCTAAATAAACTCCTAAATGCAAAATTTTGCTCAAAAGCAAGATAAAATTTTTGTGGTCAAGCTCCCAGCCATGCTGAACTTGAGATTTTGCGCGATAATTTTTTCATGGTCTTGCTCTGACCTGCAAAATGCACAAAAATTTTCAACCTTAACAATTTATGATAATAAATTTTAGTAAAGAAGGTGATTTGCAGTGTGCATACAACATTCATAGCAGTAAGAACTAAACAAAATTCTCTGGACTGCAATCAGTAAGTATGGCAAGTTAAAGGAGTATGATTTGTAGTGTTTGTATGCAAATATTGTAGGGTTTCATGGTGGGAAGCAAGGAGAGGCATTTGCCTTCCAATAAACATTCCAGCCCATGGAATATCAGCAGTTATGAATTCTATTTCCCATTGGCCCTCCTACTTCCACAATATTTCACTACTGACCCCCTTTTAAAACTCTAAATAAAATCTTGAGAGGTTAGCCAGTTTTTCACCATTTTCATTCATATGGCAAGTAAACCTCTCTAACTCTCTCAGATGCCTAAATTGTATGTGGACAGTGACAACAACAGATGGATGCATGAGAGGCACATTTACAATATCTAGTTACCCTCTCCGCCCACTAGATTGTCCACATGGCATACTACTGTACCAAGATACCATACTCGCTCTAATTATATTATCTGAACATTCAAAAATAACTATTCATAGCACTGTTTGGCGTTAATTAGAAAGTACATAAATTATACACACTGCTTGTTGAGTGTAAATAATATAGCTACTACAGCTCCTGTAGTAAACTGCCATAGAGGATTGAAGTATTATGGCCCAAATATCATGGGTCATGTAAAACATTGCACTCTCTTGTAAAATCTTGTAAAATGAAGGCTGGTATATCGTGGCAGCTGTAACTTGTAAATGCCTTAGAAACACATATATAACAACCATGCTAAGCAAGGAAAATGGATACACTCACTACTGAACCGCTTGATTCAATTAAGAGATATCTTGTGGTTTTTGTTCAATCTATTGCTACATTATGACTGCTTTTGCTTAGATCAATCGTCCAGAACTGTTACATTAATTCTATGGTTCCAAGTGAAGTGAGGCTATTATGTCATGCAGTGCACATGGGATATGTTAGATTGGATTGAAAATAGTATTATTGTGCCACAGTGTTTCACATGTACAAAAGTCACCACCTTCTTTGATGCACATGGATGCAGCATCATCCAGGATGAAGCTAATTTGTCTGCTGGTTTATCCTATATGTACATACATATACACGTTTCACAAGACTGCCTCTTGTGCATACTAATTCAGCATACCGGTATTAATGTTAGTGAATGATGCTACATCAAGGTTTTTTGCCCTATATTCATCAAACATCTTTGACTTTATGGCTTAGTATCAATACTGTTTCTTCTACTGCACAATAGCACTGGATAATGGCAGAGCAGAACCAACAAAAGAGGAAAGAATCAATTACGTGTGCATCCCAGGCCACGAAGGAGGGACCTATTGCACAATATAGTCCAAGTAAATACACGGTCAAGCCATGGGAAAAGAATACGGATGAAGTAGCCGGGAAATGGGAGGTCAAGGTTCAACAGAATTTGTCACACCAAAACTAAAGCTGCTTCCAAGCAATACCATTGCTGAAACACCTCAACTAGCTCTTCTCTAACCCTTCGGTAGCCTAACAGGCACCTTCACATTCACAAATCAACGTAACACTGTATATAATTTCTGCCAGGAGAAAATTTTCACCAATTTCGCCATCTTGTTGGCAAAAATGTTATTCTACGAATTTTTTATCCTGCATCAATGAATACATAAAGCCTTTACAGTATGGCGAAAATTTATTCCAATACAAAAAGTACCTAGACTTGGCAAAATTTTTGTCCAGCGAAAAACTTCGGCTGTATGGTAGTTTCATTCTGTTGTCATAAAGGTACAATTCTGTTGCCATTGACTAAACTGGGTGAAAGAGTCTCCAAATGTGAACTACCTACCTTGGTACGCTTCAGGAACGAATACCTCCTTGTAGTGTCGTCTTTAGGGGTGAAGGAAAACATACCAAGTTGTCGATTCTGATACTATTGTAGTTCAGCTAGAGTAGTTTACTGACGTGTACTAGGGCAAAATATACAGTCCTATTCGGAGCCCCAGGTGTTGGGGTACTTAGCGCATGTGTATGCAATAGGGTAATAGGCCGCTTTTCCCCCTCCTTCGCGGCATGCGCACGAGGCTTATGCTCTGGCTGAGATCATCTCTAGTTATATTAAATTAACTTTGTAAGCACTTTTTCCGGTTTATATTTTCAATTCGATTCATATAGTATGATACGGTATGTACACATATCAAAAAGTTCATGGACATTCCAGCTTCTATCACCATCTTGCACCTTCCACGTCTATGGAGATTTATACTACAATTGTATATTTTGGAGCATATCTCTCTTACATTAAGTTTTATGCACTTCTGGAACCTTCCATTATATTCTCTGTGTCATTTCCTTCTCAATCATACCAAACATAACCTGAAAGCATTTATGCGCTTCGGGCCGATTCCAAATTCATCTTCGCCATTCTTGCTATTACGAACACACTGTCTGCGCATGTGTCAACATTTCTGTAAATTTTCCCGTAAAACTGTCAGGTTACTACCAGCAAACACGTGGCTTGGGCACGTATACGGCAATGTCGAGTGAAAATACGGAGACAAATATAGCCCCATGAAGAGCCAACTAACCGTTGGTTTTCGAAAGACTAAGACATCTCTGTGAAACAGATACGGCTAGATAATGATCATCTAGTACCTCGAAAAGGCTACTGGCTTATGTAGACCTACCGAATCACCAATAGCTAGGTCTCGTTCTTATCTCTCGCTTCCAACTGGCTCTGGAACCGTGCTAAGACAGAAGTAGTCGATGCCAAGTGTTTTTGTGATGGCAGACACCAGTAAGCGTGGCAAACAGCAGTAGAGTTGAAATAAACAGTAGTATCACGGATAGTTTACGTTCAGTACACGGAGTAATATACGTGATATTTTACGGACGAATCTGAATTCCCAGGATTTCTGGGAATTTTGGCGCATGTGCAGACAGTGTGTACCAGGCCCTTCTTCCCCCCCCCCCCCCCCACGAAAGAGAGCCTGGGTTCGAGGCTAATATGGGAATAGCAAAGGTCATGCACTTTGAGCGGTTCCTACTCTAAATACACGAAATGAATGAAATTCTGGAACCTACAGTCACTAACTTGATTGAGGTGTTGAACTATCAGAAGAAGCTTCTCTTATGAAACACCCCTGCGGTGACGATGCTGTCACCGTGGCACTCAGCTAGATGCTCTAGCCATCAGGCCTAACTCTATAGCACTTGTATGCAAGTCCCGAGATTTTTTTTCTTGGATCTCAGGACTTGAGTGGGAAGCTTCTTCTGATGTAATGGGCACCAAGAACTAGCACTTGTATACCTTCCTTCCCACCACCTTGCTCCCAAGGGGCTTGATAGCTTAATTGGTAGAGCATCACACCGGAGATGTGAGAGTGTGGGTTCGATTCCCACTCAAGTCCTGAGATTTTTTTTTCCAAGAAAAAAAAATCTCGGGACTTGCATACAAGTGCTATAGTAGTGTTGAACTACAAGCATAAATCGAGTATAATTGATGTTCAGACTCCAGGCTGATTAACTTAGAAGTTGGCCGCTTGGCAGCTACTATGTAGCCATAGAGGCCAGTAGAGAGGCTCAAGCAGAAGGCGCATTCCAACTATTTTACACCTCGCACAACAAAGGCAAGTGTCATTCACACTTCTAAGGCCAATGTCCCTTTCTGGCCAAAACTTCTTGATATGAGTATTGAAAAGCTACAAAATTTATGCCAGGACACTACTCACTGTTTCTTTTCCGCCATTTTCTTATTAGTCGTCGTCTCGTGGCTTCAGATGGAGCTTTTCCTGACTCCTTGCTAGGCTTCTCTTCCTCCATCCTCAACTGACATAACCATCCACGGCAAAACGAAACTGTAACACTCTCGAGTCACAATGACAGGTGGGTCGGGAAGAGAGCAGTCGTAGGACAATGTAAAGAGACTTCCCCTTTTTGCTGGAGCAATGGGAGGGCGTGGCTTGGAGGGTGTGTTTTGGTAGGGATTATTTGGAATAAGGCTCAAAGATTTGACATTTGGTCCTCACCTGCCCCGAGAGTTGATATATTCTCATATCAAGAAGTTTGGGCCTGTAATGGACATAGGCCTAAAGAGTGTGAATGACACTTGCCTTTGATGCTCCAAGGTGTCACAAGGTGTAAACTATCAGGAATGTGTCTGCTCCTTGAGCCTCTGTACTAGCTACTATGGCTATACTCTCTCAACTAAGTAGCCAACTTTGAAGCAAATCGGCCCAAACGGTGAACGTTCAGGCAACATGACAAACGTTCACAAACATAGTTCCATCCTTCTAGATCTAGATACTGGCTGAGACCTCTAAATTTTCATTTTTTTCGTGTATTTGGAATAATGATTTTTCAAAGTGCATGACCTGTAGGAACGCAAACGCGAACGCGATCCAACCGGAAGTATACTACAAAAAGTCCGTATACACGTAATGGTCGTCAATCGAGTATGTGTCATAATTGCAGTATCAATATACACTAATAACCCCTGACGACCTAAAAATATATGCGATGTTCGAAGAGATCGCTATCTGTCGCACCATGGTCGCACTTTGACAATGATGCCAGTCCGTGAATCATTCATAATACCGTCTGTACTGGCGATCAGTGTTACAGTAGTGCATAAGTTATTCACTGAGTATCTCTCAGCCGCCAGTAGTTATAGCTAGCTATACTGACTGAACAAAATGATCAGACCATAGTATCATAACAACTACCGTAATACTGTACAATGGCAGTTCAAATTATTGTATACAGAGAAAACCGTGATAGGCTCTTTGCTTTTCAAGTGTTTTCTTACACAGTCATGCATCTCACTACAACCAATCCATGAGTTTTGTCATAAATAATATTCAGATTTGCTCCAACATAGAGTATATTATTGCCATTACACTAATCAATGTAGTTTAATGTAGACCTATGAAACAGGCTATACATTTAGCCTGCTACAATTACGTTAACCGACTATAATAATATTATACGGTATTATTACCAGTATATTATAGCTAACCGAGACCCTCATCAAGTTATGTTATAATGGCTTATTATAGTGTTGCAACAAATATATTATGATTATGCATACTCAAGACTGTTACAGCCAGTGAGTCTATATTATGTTTAGTGTGCACATAACTATACAACAAGATCAAATCCTTTAAATTCTCTAATGCTTTAGCTGTTTACATATCACTAATACATTTCATGCAGAGGATGTTTCTGCAAGATAGCTAAAAGGTTTTCATGAAAATTGCATTAATTTTGCACACAATCATTTCTATGAAAAAATGACAACTGATTATGGTTCCAGCTTTATAATTATGTGAATGAATGCAATGAACTTGCATAAGGATACCTGGCATAATATAATATTAAATGTAACTGTAGTTCCCATTTAGGTGCAAATAATTGGGCCCAAATTGCCAAATTCATGTCACAGTAATAGCTATATATGATATGCTATGCTGCATGTCAGTTAACTCTTAGACTATACCAGATTCACTGGTTAATTCTCAATTAGGAATTTACACAAATGCAAGACCAAATTAAACTTCAAGGACAATAATATTATTCTATTGGTTTAGTTTTTGGATTGTTTGGCTGTTAGGTTGATGTACGTCACACTGTGATACAACAGTGGTACTTATATTTGTACTACACCTCAACATGTATTTTAAGCATGGTTCTCATTTGTGTTAGGGGTTGACGCGAATACAAGACCAACATTTAAGGTTGGTACATATGATAAACTGCATGGTTGCTAACACATGATGATATGTCATCAATGCATGGTACACCTCAACAGACATTTTAAGCATGGTTCTCCTTTGTGTTAGGGGTTGACGCGAATGCAAGACCAAAATTTAAGGTTGTTACAGATGATAAACTGCATGGTTACTAACACATAATATTATGAATGATACACCTCAAAGGCATTTTAAGCATGGTTCTCATTTATGTTAACGCAAATATACGAGACTAAACTTTAAAGTTGGTTGGTACAGACGATAAACTGGTTGCTTAGTTAATTTCACAGTGTGGACCTGGTTTGTCAACTTTTTAGTGACTAAGTAGCTACACCTCAACAGCCATTTATTAAGCACTAAGGGTTAATTGACACCACTGCATGACCAAAATTTAAGTTGGCACAATCAATGGTTACAAACTATGTCATAACATTTTAGCTAACCAAATAGTGTTTATGATACACATACCTATAATTACTGAATAATATTATCTACTGGCTTCATTTCATGGTCTACATTGGTTCTTGAATTGCTGCAATTTTTTTGGTCATTGACTTTGAAATTCTTCCGTTCACTAATCATCTGGGGGGGGGGGGGGGTGGGGGGTGGGGGGGAAGCTCCCAAAGAAAAAGAGAAAGAAAGAGAAGTGCCATGTTTTAATTACTTGAGCTAAAGTGATTGGTAGGCTCTGTGCTCCAGATAATAGCTACCCCTTTACATTTTGGTGCTTAATTCCTCTCTGCAAAGGCATTGTAGACAAATGATAATAGCTAAGCAGTGCGGCCTGGCATTAGCTGAAACCTATAATTATATTGGTGAGCTCACTAGCTGTGCAATACTGTGTTCCATGCTAGCTATAGCTACTAGGTTGAATATTCACTCATAGACCCTCATGATATAGTGGCTGCCCCAGTCTGCCAGTCTAGCTAGTAGTGACAACACAAAATCCAGTGGACTTGATGGCATATCGGGAGAATGCTGAAATCAATTGCTAGCAGCATCACACCATCAATAATAACAAAATGATTCAATCTCTCAATTATTAAACTACTAGCTGAATGGAAGCTGGCATGAATGAGTTCAATTCCAAAGCATGGATGTAAAATTAATAGCTATGATCCATGTAATAGTAGAGCTGACTTGTACTATGATGCCACCATCCAGACATTGGGGAGGGTTCCGCCATCACAAGCATTGTAGTTTACTATGCAGCTGTAGTGTATTTTCATACACCCTAGGATGTATGAGATTTCTAGAGTACACGACTTTTTGTACCTAGCTGTTTTTCCTTTGAAGTATGGCTTCATCATAGTACAAAATACTATCGCCCACTTTACTTCTTCTGATTATCGGCAAACTACTGGAGAAACACATGCAAATGTGTCTTCTAAAACATTTACAGGAACACTTCCCAATTTCTGACAATCAGTGAGGTTTCAGTAAAGGAAAATCCACAATTGGGGCTCCCTTGATAGCTGTTGATAATAATATTGTGTGGTACAGATTACTGGAAGCTGCCAGTGATGTGTGTGCTGTCTTTTTCAACCACAGAAAGGTGTTTGATGATGCCTGAGTGCCTCATAAACTGCTTATGGATAAATTAGCTGAAATCAATGCCAACCCACACTTTTTAGATAGCAGCTTATTTATGAGACAGAAAACAATAATTGTTGGAGTTAACAGTGCTTCCTCTACTTCCTTACCCGTTATTTCTAGGGTGCCTCAGAGATCAATAGCTACTTGGCCCACTCATATTTTAGATCTTCATAGATGGAATCACTAGACTAAGTGTCCAGCTTTCCAATATGCTACTCTACGCTGATGATCTCCTCCTTTTATGTGCAATCATAGACCTCAGAGACCAATATTCAGCAGGATATAAATTTATTACATAGCTGCATTGGATCCAGGAAGACTGTCACCAATTCAATGCCTCAAAATGCAAATACGTGTGCATACTCATTATAGTTGCAAGACAGCCCTTAGTCCCATTCAACATCAGTAACATAGCAATTGAAAGTTTATCATTTCAAATACCCAGGAGTGTAGCTTTCTCATAGCCGTGCCTGGAACAAACACATTGAAGACATCTGGAAAGTGCCTCCAAATAAATTGGTATGATTTATAGAAATGTTATCCGAAAAGAATAAATCATGCTGCTGCAGTATGTGTCACTTGTTCGACCATATTTGCAGTGACTGTTACTATGCTGCACCTGTGTGGGATCCTAGCCATCAAACTCTTACACCCAAGCTGTGGAGAAGGACTGACCTGGTACATATGATCGATGAACTCCTCATAAATTCCAAGATTCCAACTTTGAAAGAAAGAAGACCATTACTTAAATTGAGCTATCTTTTCCAGGTGCAAGATAAATGGGTCCTTTCTATTTCCAAATACTCCCCTCACCCTGCATCAAACTCGTGAGAAACTCAGAATCTCAGTTGTTATTTTTAGAGAGACCATGGCCACTTGCACAAACAAATGTATTCATATATATTTTCCATATGTTATCTCCTTATACGGAATAATTTCACTCCACTCATTGAAGTGACATCGCTCTCAGTTGCAGTGGCTGTATAGAAACAACGAAGATTCTTTTGTGGACAACTTAATGCTCAGTGTACAACTTGCCGACGTTTCGACTAGATGCTCTAGTCATCCTCAGGGCACCTCGCTTCACTTTTGCCCTGAGGATGACTAGAGCATCTAGTCGAAACGTCGGCAAGTTGTACACCGAGCATTAAGTTGTCCACAAAAGAATCTTCGTTGTTTCTATACTCCACTCATTGTTATCATAATATGTAGGTGCCTTATAATATCATGACTTTGTTGTTCTATTATGGGTGCATAGTTAGCATAATATTATTATTATTGCTATTAAATGTTAAGTTTGTATCCTTGCTATGTTGTACCAGCAGAATTAGCTCAATACTAGATCTACTTCGGAGTCAGCAGGAAATACTTGCACATAGCAAGATATACTGCTCCTACATCAAACTTATTTATCAAACCAAGCCTGCTGGTCTATATAGATCTCTGGTAAGGTAACTGGTTCACACTTAGCTATTATCATCTGTACCAACCTTAAATGTGTTCGCATCAGCCCCTAGCTAACACAAATGAGAACCATGCTTGAAATGCCTGTTGAGGTGTACCATTGAAAATGTATCACCATGTGACATAACTTTGCAATCAGTTTATCACCGGTAACAACCTTAAATTTTGGTCTTGCATTCGCATTAACCCCTAACACAAAGGAGAACCATGCTTAAATGCCTGTTGAGGTGTACCATTGATAATGTATCACCATGTGACATACTGACTTTGCAATCAGTTTATCATCTGTAACAACCTTAAAGTTTGGTCTTGCATTTGTGTCAACCCCTAAAACCATGCTTAAAATGTCTGTTGAGGCATACCATTGACAATGTATCACCATGTGACATAACTTTGCAATCAGTTTATCATCTGTAACAACCTTAAATTTTGGTCTTGCATTCGTGTCAACCCCTAACACAAAGGAGAACCATGCCTAAGATGCCTGTTGAGGTGTACCATTGATAATGTATCACCATGTGACATAACTTTGCAATCAGTTTATCATCCGTAACAACCTTAAATTTTGGTCTTGCATTCGCGTCAACTCCTAACACAAATGAGAACCATGCTTAAAATGCCTGTTGAGGTGTACCATTGATAATGTATCACCATGTGACATAACTTCGCAATCAGTTTATCATCCGTAACTACCTCAAATTTTGGTCTTGCATTTGCGTCAACCTCTAACACAAATGAGAACTATGCTTAAAATGCCTGTTGAGGTGTGGCTACCATGCATTGTTGACATACTACACTGTGACATCAACTTAGCAATTAACCAGTTTATCGTTGGTGACAACCGTAATTCTTATAGTTTGCATTTGTGTCAACTCCTAGCACAAATGAGAACCATAGAGAACATGCATTTCATCGCCATATTATTACAGTGGATACCTCACTATAATGGTCACTCCACAATGGTGGTTTACGTCCTAAGTTGAGAGTGGCTTTGGTCCTAAGCTGAGATATGATGGCCATTAAGATCTTAAGCTGGGAGTATAGGTTTACTTAAATCCTAAGCTGAGAGTAACTTAGATCTTGTAATTAAGCTTGAGAGTGGCTTAGGATCTAAGGGACTAAATGATGCATATTATGCTGGCTTAAATTCTAAGCCAGATGACTTGTCCTTAATAAACAACCATTACAACAGCTTAGCTAGCTATAAGCTACATGGCCGTGTGCATATATAAGATCCGATATATTATCAAAATGCCCCCATCAATTTTCATGCAAACCTTTAATGGATTATTAATATGGCTGAATACAACATGCATACATGTGATATATAGGTAGCTAGATTACACTTTGCTATACAGTGTTATGATATCACTGCTAATGATATCACTATATTATTACGACAAACAAGTAGACAAGGCATATAATCAAGTAACAAATAGATGTGCATAATTATTATGATTATAGGATTACGAGTTTGGGACGACATAACTGACTGAGAGACAGTTCCATGCGAATGGTCCCAGCTAGAAGAAAATGAAAAGGAGAACACAGCATGTAGTCACTCATGCCATGCAGTCCTGCCAAGTTTCATGCATTCAGCATTTAGTTATAGCATAAGTCAAATTCCATGGACAGTGGAGTCCACTGCCATTGAGCCTGAGGCTCTATAGAATACAATAATAGTCACTGTCTATTGCTGACCAGCATGACTTACTTTTAGATCTCTGCAAGCCCTACCCTGCCAGAGTATCACAGTCGGATACTACTAAAAGCTGTACCTAATAACTTTAACAGTTATACAGACAGACTTAAGACTGATTGCTACAGAGGTGCATGGTCATTCATGGTGGATACTTCTGTCCGACAGTGCCAGGTTTGCCTCGGACCGGCGGACAAGCGCGAACGCTAGTACGCAATGTTTTATACCTGGACAAATAATTAATAATCGCGCGGCGCGCTCTTTCCGGTATACTGTACTTCCGGTCGGATCGCGTTCGCGTTTGCGTTCCTACAATGACCTCTGCTATTCCCATATATTATGCGTAATAGTAGGCATAGCTAAAACAAATTTAGAATCGGCCCAAAACGTGCAAATGTTTCCAGCACATTTTTGGTACTACTTGGTACTACTACTGGACAATGCAGTGGTAACCTCTAATAGTGCTTAAATTGTAATATAAGAAAGATATTGTCCAAAAAGTATCCTTCCAATACAAATCTCCATAGACATGAAAGGTGCGAGGTAGTGTCAGATGGTGACAAAAACATGCTATGTCCTCTAACTTCTTGATATGCTTGGTCCTCCCGGAACGGAGCCAGTCTAGTATGGTAGTTATTTCAAGTTATGGGGGTAGAATCCAACCATCATCAACCTTGCAATCGGGTAGAAATGTGTACTGATGATGCCGGTGTGCAATTAAGTTTTCAGTCAAGTTGATTGCCACAGCCGCGTGAAAGCCCATGCAGCTAATAGCTAGCTAATAGTCCAGTCATATTAATAAGGTGTCAAGCTTTCTCTCAACAAGGCCTACTCAGTCTGTGCTGAGTGATTTTGCAAAACAGTTGACGCATGCAAGAGCTCACATTGCTAGCATCATCATGATCATGCATCATGTGATACTTATAGCTATCTTACTACTGAGCAGAATCCAATCCCCTGTGGTACCGTATAAACTAACCAGAGTAATCTCTTTACTCCGAGGCTGAAAGTCCAATCCTCGAGCTCAATCCACTCAACACTGACTAGTAAGAACATAATAGCTACTAGGAGTGTAAGTAGTTAGCTATTCCTTGTCATGTAGATTATTTGACTCCATCTCATTGCAAGCTGATATTGATACCTTAGCTAAATTGCTGAGTGACCACAAGTTAACTCTCAATGTAAAAAAGTGCAAATCTCTTCTGATTTCCAAGAAAAGGAGCAGCCTTATATCCAGTCTTCCACCAATCGCTATCCATGCCATAACTGTACACTTGACAAAGTCCAAAGTTATTGTTATCTGGGAGTCTTAATCGGATTTATGTTGGAGTGACCACATCAATACAATCGGTGCAAAGGCCAGGAAGCAGCTTGGATTCATTTACAGAAAGTCTTATGATGGTCATGCATCACATAGTACACTCAAAACTCTATATAGCTACTACCTCTGTAAGACCACATCTAGAATAGCTAGATGCTATTCCAGTATGGGACCCACACCTGAAGAAAGACATTCTGACACTTGAGTCTATGCAGCGTTTAGCCACCAAAATCTGTAGCTACTAAGGCATGGCATGGTGTGCCATATGAGGACTGTCACCATGCAATTAAGCCTTACCATACTTGAAAGCAGGAGGAAACCTTTGTTATACCTATTCAAAATATTGAACAGACTAACATACTTTCCCAACTCTTCTCTTCACTTAATGGCTACCTCATATGAAACACACACTCTCAAACTTAATACATTCCAACTGCAAAAATGCATGAACTCGTTTCAAAACTCCTTCTTTTGTCAGATTCCAAACCTCTGGAACAGTTTACCTCAAGCCGTGGTATCATCTGAGTCACTACTTGAAGTCTTAGAAGTTTTAAGCGACTGCTGTGAGAGAACTTTAACTACATAGCCTCTTTACTGTGACTGTCAAATTATTAGTTACACTTTGGGTGTACACTAGTAGCTATTAGCATAATACGCTGATATTTGTGCATCAGTTGTCTCTGTGAGACATAAAATATTATATACAAAAAAAAAAGAAATCTCTATTCTATATCCCTCAACTTGTAGCTAGCTATAGAGCTAAATATTACAAGTGTGCAGATGACTGTGCTTTAATATTACCGATTCTCTTGATTTATGGTTCGATCAGCATTCTTAAGCTTCAGGTTTATAATTATACCATTAATTTTTACATTAACTGAAAGCACTATTGCTTGTGTCCATATCAGTTTTGTTATAATGTGAACCAACTACAGCTTAATTAACTAATACAACAGTGAAGTTTATAATTAGGTCCAATCAATCCCTGACATGCATGAGTGTTTGTTTGAAAGCTAGGAATGCCCACATAATGATCCTACGGAATTCCTATGTGTACTGTCTTATCCCAACTCATGTCAGTGCCAAAACTAATGACTTGTAAAACTAATTCAGCTCCTATTAGTGGGAGTAATTAGCTAGCTGAAGATTTTGTCCCACTATCATTGTTTGCTCTCTATATATAATGATTCATGCCTCACCCCTAATTAGAGATAATATTATATTAATATACAAGGCAAAATTGTAATAGCTACATAGTTCATATAGTTAAATCTTCAATGTTAGCTAGTAGCTACTATTTCTTATGAGTGACAACATACTAAGGCTACCATGTGTCATGCATTATGCTATAATGATACCGGCTGCACATCAGTTGGCTAGTATCATCTTACAATAGTAATCTCTTTATGCACTCTAAAGTCTGCATGATCCCCACTGTCTTTAATCAATACAGTAATAATTTACACTATACCCTCTTTTCATTGATGTTCTGAATTCAGCAGATCAGGTAGTAATGCATAACTGAGAGCTGACTTATCCTGAGTCCTAAGCCAACAATTTAATATCAGGAGTGTTCCACAATAACAATGATTGTTTGATACAGTGTTCCCCCTAAAACTAGGTAATCAAGGTAAATACCGCGTTTAAATCCAAGAATACCGAGTTAAAGTTTCAGAGCACTACATTATAGACTATTGTAGTACCTCACCAAGAAAACACAAATGTCAGTGTTTTACCTACTTAAAGATAATATCCTGGGGGGAACACTCGTTTGATATAATAATATTATTATTATTATCTTATACCCTATACTACCTGACATTGTATGAGAAGCTGTTGTTTGCTGCATTTCAGATCATGATACAATCAATCAGCTGGTAATCTTTTAGCTTTCCCAAAGAAAGCTTGTACATGACATGATGATTAATTTAACATTTTTAGGTGGCCTTATATTGAGCAATAGGTACACTTTGGATAATATTTGGATGCTAGATAATTGTATGATCCTGCTTTTCAAAGGTATTAGCAACTACTATAAATATCTCAAATTTGAAACAAATAAGGAGACTATGTACACAATTATTGTCACTTTTTTTGGAGATTCTTCATGTTCAGTGCAACTTGTTCCTTTGGAGCATTATTACTAGGATTTCCCAAACCTTACATGAAACAGTAGCTACATACATCGAGTGAAAAATTTCGTTTGGGCTATTCTCTTTCAATCTACAAAGTTTATCATTGTGGTGTAGCTGACAACTTCACATAATCATCTTTGCTATAGAGCAGACACTCACAAAGTAAATTGGGAGATTTACACTATCTCCTTTGAGATTCTCACAGTGAATATGTACATATTACCTTTGCTCCTCTGGTGTAGGTCACTTGAATGGGCAAGAAGTGCCTATCAGGTAGCACATCATGGAGTAAAGTTAATGTCATAGCTATGTATAGCTATAAAGCACCAAGCCAAGGTGCATTTAGAAAGTGAGTTGATCTATTCAATGGTGAAATCCTTTAAACAGATATCATTTTAACTCAATGATCCATGGGGCTTTAGTTTTCTAATCATTATATAACTGAGGACATGTACACAGTGGCGTAGCTGACATAATCAATATGGGGGTGCCCTCCATAGGCTCTTGTATCAGCTTACTAGAGTAGTGGTAGTTGAATAGCTGGCCTCATCAGTCATGGTAGCCAGCAACACTATTCAGAACTAGTCACAGTATACAACCCAAGCAAAATCAATGTTAGCTACCAAAATATAGCCTTCTATACTCGAGATTGTCAGGTTTCTGTGGATAACTTGCAAGTTAGGCACCACCGGCACGGGAACAACAGCATTCCATCAGTATATTTTTACGTTATAGACATGAACAATTGCAATTGCTACAAAGGCTACAGCAAAGATCAGTAGCCATTTATAACGCACTTAGATAAGAAAAGTAAAGACATAATAAGCACGGTCACATTCACTGTAATAATTATTGGTGATCCCTGAATGGTGCACTATGAACCATTGGAAGGCAGCAAACTTAACGGTCTTGATGGAGATCAATATGCACAGCAAGAATGGTATAGTGGCCATGCATGTACACGTAAAGAGGAGTGTAGCTAGTTTGTTCTCATTAATTTTATTTGCAATGATCTTGCAATTCTTTGGAACTCAGAGATGAATAATCTCTTAACCAAGGTATATGGATAGTCACATGTAAACTAAACACAGGGAACACATTAGCTACAACCGTGTGATATAGCTAGTTGGAGCAACAACTCTAGCAGCATTTGAGATAATAACCGATCACCATTTTAGTGCATGGCATTTAAGTGGAACAAATATTATAGGAAGAAGTCAATAGTCATAGTGGGCAATAACAATTTTGCTGGTATGTAGCGGAAAATAGTAGGATTAGGTATTAGTGATATAGCTGTGAGAAAAGGCACATCATCAGCATGAAACTGATTGTGGTGGTTCTGCAGAAATCCATGGACCAAGTAACACAACCAATAGGTATTGGTACTCAACAGTAGAATACTCTACAGTATCCAAGTCTATCAAGAAACATGAGGTTCCTGATTCTCTGAGGATATAGTGGCATTCAGTTTAGTGTATGCCAGTTGTAGTGTAGGTATTGCATGAGGAAGTAGATCTTATTAGGCATGAACCTGATGGTGGAAGTGTTGAGGTTCAAGATGCAGGCACGCGATCAGAGATCCAGATCCATAGAACAAGTAAATGATAAAATTTCATAGTATACGAAGCCAACGCTAGGCTGAGGAGCATTAATTTTGCAAAAAATGATGATTTGATACAGTGGAATCCTCTAAACAAATAGCTAATAACTTCTATATCTCAATCGAGAAATGTGGCCTACAGTTTCCTGGATATTGTGGCACTCTGTCCATTGTGTGCAACTTGTGAGACGCTGTACATCTGAGAAAAGCAGTCTATACACTCAAAATCAGCAACAAATGAAGAAATATGAGTATAATAATATTAATAATTAATAACTAATTACACCACAGGATAGAGATAATATATTGGGCTATCAAGTATAGCATTGTGTGGTCCTGCAAAACGCTGTAGTTTATAGCTTGTCTGATACACTACTGTATCCTGCCAGGTACTTTTCAAATGGGAGTATTGACTAGTAGACAAAAGTGTGACATCTTCATCTAGAGCACTTTAGAATCTCAAACTGGAGAGTGGAGGTAGAGTTTGTCCATTCTTCCGAATCAGAACAGGCTTTATACTTCAAGATTTTTATCATCTGCACAACAGCTAGTAACTGCCTAAAGAGTTCTATATGCTTGTTAAAGGCTCCTTGAGAAAGGAAATGAACTAATAGACACCAATAAATTAGGTTCAGAAAATGAAATTTCATTGTCATAGGATTTAATCACATTGTCAGGACAACATTGGGTATATCCAGGATATCAAAAGAGAACAGACACATGGTTGAGTTTATCATAGCTGAATTCAGGGAATCCGTAAAGTGAAAGGGACTACAGGATCTATGTCAAACTGTAGCTCAGTGCATAAATAACGTTTTCAGTTTTTACGTGGCACTAAGTGGAGTGGTTATGGCTTTACACTTCGAATAGATCATTACTATATTCAGTATTCACTATTCAAGAAGATGAGATGACACATTGTGTATGGAATACTAGGGGATTCTGGTATCATTGAGGGCAGCTGGCTCCTTGATGGATGAACGGAGGTCATGCTTCCTGAAGTGCTGGGTGGTAGGGAGGGTGGACACTGATGTTCTCAGAGTGCAATGTTGACTCCAGAACAACTGGTGTTAGTCGGATCACCTGCAAGACAAATCAGTACCTCTGTAGGTTGGCATAGCTACACCAGAGATTCCTAGAGAGCTGCTTATGACTGGTATATATGGTGCAACAACTTACCACATCAAAAAGGAAAGTCATTGATGGACGCCCACTACAACACTAGCACAAGGTTCAAATGGGTCACTGGGCCTACCCGGTGAGAGGATGATCATTGAAGGTATAGAGTTCTTCTACCCTCTATACCTACAGGATTTCTACATCTCCACTACCTGGAGCTTCACCTCCTGCCTAGTTCTCGATGGTACAATTATGTTTAATCTTGTGGCAAAGATACACGTTGTACATGCACAATGTTATAGCTATTGCACATTATTATTGTGGCCATAGTACTGTTATAATGATGCCATCATATCAGGCAAGACTGCCTTGAATGCGATACTCAGTCTCTTTGGTTTGGGAGAAAAGAACCTTTAGAGAGGAAAGGTCACTGCTGAAGCCTTACTGCACAACACACCATCGTGGCTGGAGGTACTGTCTATGTACTGTCTATGGCCTGTGGAACCATTGTGGTGTCTTCCAACCAACGTTTTGTTGAGAGTGATAGGTAAGCAAAACTAGTGCTAGGTATGAACCTATACTTATTCTATTTCACTTAACAATGAATCTTTAGTTTCCTGATTAGCTGAGAATAGCAGTATTTGGTATTGTGTACCAGTTGAATAATCATACCATAGAAGTTGTATATCTGAGAGCAGCAGTTGCACGAGAAACACTGCATGTTGTGAGGATCAGAACAAATTCACAAATTTTAGCTAATTGTCATCTGGGAACATCATCAAATCATGCAAGATCAGCATCAAATGAAGCAATATAACTATTCATGCACCACAGGATAGAGAAATGCTTGGCTGGGGATAGAGTTCAAGTAGCCTATATAGTGTGGCATACTATGGAGCCAACTCTGTCAGGTACTTTGGGTCTACATGGCTTAACTTCCAGTGTGATAACTCCAGCTAGGGTACTCTAGAACCTCAAAATGTATGCAGAATATGATAGTAGTACTATGAGCTATAGTGGAGTTTTTAATCTGCTGGGAAAGACAGTGTCTGCAGAAGCTAGGAAGCAAGCTAGCTAATGAGGGAACAAAAGATACTATAATGTGAACCAGCATCTGAAAAGTGGACCACAGGAGGTGTAGGATCACCAAAGCAGACACAAACTTGTCCACATTTCCCGCTTCAGGGCAGGCAAACCTCACTGCTTCAAATAGTAAATGCCTTGGCTCAAGGAGTTCTGGGATATGATGCTTGTTAAAGTATAGAAGCTGAACTATGATGAGCAATTAAGAAACTGAACTTACTTGGGTCTCCAGAAAATCGTGATTGAAAGTTGTTCATAGGTCTCAATCAGTAGTATGCCACGTTGCCAAGACAAGGATATCAGAAGAGAATGGAGACCTGATTGAGGTACTCAATGACTGCATACATTCAGAGAATCTGCAAAGTGAAGGTTCTTTATACTAACTCTATAGCACTCTGCTTGCTATGAACTGCATATAACAATGGTACTTGCACTAGCTCTTAAATTTTCCTTTGTCTAGCATTACCATTGACATGTGTAATCAAAATTAAATGAAGACCTAAATCATACTAAGCATGAAAAATTAGGTACACAAGAGCGTGGCTAGCTCTCCTAAGAGAAAGAGCAGCTCGAGCGTATTTGCACAGATTTACGGAGTGGAAAGGTAAGAAAATTGTAAGAGTTCCTTCCTACTTTGGGAAAATGCATCAGCAATTGTAAAGAGTGTGCAGAGATACTAGAGTATGGAACACTAAATATTATTATAATAATTACTATCTCGTGGTAGCTACAGCAGTATAATAGCATTTGTGGACAGGTTAGAACTTTCTTGTTTGTGTTAGAATAAAGACCAAAAGCAAAAGATCACGAAGCAACAAAAACATAAGTTTATAAAAGGTGTATGAAGATAGCATGTGATAGTACATTAGACTCGTTTTGCAATTAAGCTGCAGTTAAAAAAAAAGAGTTAGATTGTGTTAAAGGTGTACTATGAGAAGAGCATAATATTCATGTACAGGATTATCAGCATGAAGAAAGCAGTTGCACTCACTGAATTGAAAGCAATGAGGCAGTTTGTCCTAAATTACTTTTCCAAAGTGCCACTCTTAAAGATTTGAGAGTACACTTGCATGACTGGGTGCTCCCTCGACTATCTTCTGGAGCCCACTGGAACCACTCTGACAGCATGGCTCTAAGATAACTCAGTGGTGCTCCCTGTTGTAGGTGAGCTCTTGACTGAATGTTATCAAGTTCACCTTGTCGGAATCCCAGGTATGTACCAATATCTCTCCATTGACAGGCATGATCCTTTAGCTGAAGTTCTAGTTGAGGTAGATTGGACTCAGTGAGACGTTCATCATCTGTCAAAGCACATTTGACTCGCTCTGAGCAGTTAAGCCACAGTAGTTGCTGTGGAGTAAGCCTGCCACATTTCATTGTGCTAAGAGCACAAATCCACAACTGATCATCAGTATCAGTTGTAGCACTATGTGGTTTACCTACACCACAAGGGCAAAGTAAAGCAGGACTAGGAACAGAGTTGGAGTATCTCAAATTGAGAGTAGCCTTACGAAGACCCTTGAAAAGCGCTTGATATACTCTTCGGCATACATTTGGGCAAACTTTGATTGGTGCTTCTGGAGATATATGAATGTGGACTTCAAAATGAGAAAATGTGTCGATTAGTGTGACAATTCCAGGGCACCTAGGGACCTCGAACTGGATGCAGTTACGATACAAACAAACTGGAGTTTTTAATCTGTCCACTAAGATGGTCCATGGAGCTGGAAAGATATTGCCAGTGGAGGATAGAAAGCAAATGAGAGCACAAAAGATACCTCGTCGTGGACCACCATCTGGAAATTTAATGACCATGGGAGCAATGGGAGCATCATAGGACACCCGGAAATTGTCTACCTTTTCATCCTCAAGCATACTAAGAAGAGCAGGAACAAATAACTCATTACTGCTAAGGCTAGCGAAGATCAGCAGCCTCTTAAAAAGGTGAACTAAGTCCCTGGGTTCAAAAAGCCCAGGTACATAATGCTTGTTGAAATCTTTTTGTGAAAGAAACTCAACCGTGACCAGAGCAAATAGGTAAAATTTTTTCCAATCTGCAGAAAGTGCATATTCCATTGAGAGCCTGCTGATTTCATAGGATTTCATTACTAGCTCTGTCACCTTGTCAAGAATGACTTGAGTATCAGCAAAGATAACATTGGGAAGGATATCTCGATAATAGAAGAGAACAGAGATCTGGTCGAGGTACTCAATGGCTGCATCCAAAGAATCCTCCTTAAAGTGAAGCTTCTCCATGGCTAATCTGAGGCACTCCTCCTTGCTAAGAACCCCTCGTTGTAGGCTTTGTGACATCTGTTGAAGGAGAATTTCCAAGGCAAACCATCCAAGAGGAATATCATCAGGTTGGATGGAGGTGTTACTAAGAAGTATTTTCCGTATCTTTCCTACAACTAATTCTTCGTGTTTCCCAGGTTTTAAAGCATTCAGTGAAAATATTACCTTATTCTCTGCTAGATTGTAATAAACTATCTGATTTTCAAGATCACGTGACAAGAGTTTATGTATCTTTTCATTCTTTGCATCTCTAGTCTCATTTGATTCCTTCTCTCTGTCAGCATGAGTGCCTACAACTATGATCTGTGGACACTCACCTGCACTGCCTGAGGACGACCTGTGTGAGTGCATAGTCCTAACACAGTGTTGAAGAAGCTGCTCAATCGTATGTGCAGATTCATAAGGTGTACCTATTGGCTTTCCATCCACATAGAACTCAACTACTGGCCGACTATCTAAGTTATCACAAAGCCGAAAGACAAAGAGATAGTAAGATAGGCGACGTAGAAAGATTGGCAAGATTTCATGAAATTGAGGCTGACCACCAGAATCAATGATCTGGATTATTCTAAATGCTGTGAGTGGAGTTACACTCGTAGAGAGCTGGTCCATCAGCTTAACAAGCTCTTCATCTGTGGATATCGACTGAAGAATCCTCTCAGCTTCATCTTCATAGTCACTAGCATCAGACTCATCTGAAGAATCCGATGGAGAAGCAGTGACTACATGAGATACTGAAGCTGATAGAGTGTCGCCACTTTTGCTATGTGCTGATGGAGTGACATCACCTTGGTCAGATACTGGTGCTGTTTGACTTCCTCCTACCTTGGGATTACCTATTCTGGCTTGGAACTGACCTGTGAAGGGTGGCTTGGTGTCACGTTGACGTGTTGCAATGAGGTAATCAACAAGCCTAGGATTATGTGCAAGCAGTGCCCTGGCTAGGAAGGCTTTTCGATCATTTAATGTGGTTAGCTTAGCCCATTCTTCACCATCAAGGTTGATTCGGTAGACTGTGGTTGGTCTCATAGCCAAGGGGGTGCTGGTTCTGGACGTTGCTGCTTCATCACCAACAATCATATCTTTTGTTGTCGTCTTACCTGAACCAGCAGCACCATACATCAATAGCTTGCAGAGCCATGACTGTACACTACCATACCGTATGGCATCCTCAAATTGTCTACGACCCTCAGCAGTACCTAATCATGTGTGTGCATGATTGTGTGATATTTGCTTGAAATCTGTGGTTTGTACTGTATAATATACGAGTGCCACAAAGTGGTGGGATCGTGGCACTCATATATACATGATAGTAAAGTTAGAGCAAAGGAAACAGACAAGATGCATGCAGTTAAAGTGCGTGTCTGCGTGCACATGTGCATGTGCAATTATTTTATATAACGTATACTTAACTAACTATACTCTTTGTTTGAAACAAGAACAATTTATTATGCTAGAGTTAGAGTATACAAGTGACCATTGCTCACAAAAACAAGAACAAAGAGGAAGAAGTCATGACTGCTTTGATTCGTATTAAGACGGATAACATCATACAAGAATAGTGAAACAAGTGGAGAAACCTAAAGCACACAAACATTGCCAAGCAGTCACAAATTGAAATGTAGAGTGATAGTAAGTGAAGACACATTATTTAATTCTTTCAATATGTACCCTTGAACCAATCATCTTTGCAACCCTTGACTCCATGGGTGAAGAAGTCCCTACATTTACAACTTTCTAGAGTCACATGTAATTAGAGGACACAAAATGAACTCATAACCATCAAATAGATCTAATAATGGAGCTTCAACAGTTGATCTTACTATAGTTATTGTTACATTATCATAAATTATTATCATGAAAAGAATTAATGGACTGACGAAATAATTACCCCCCTCTCCTGAGTAGGACTTGATGATACAGTAGAATCTCCCAAAATGAACACTCTGACTTACTCCCCTGGATGCTTCGGATTCACCTATATAGGATCCTTCGGACAGCTATATAAGCCATGGATGCTTATTATAAGGATCCTCCAGACTGGACAGTTAAGCTGACATGCATAGGCTCATAATAGCAATGATCTTCACTCATACAAATTGTCCTAGGATTACCTTAGGACTTTGTCTGCATGCATGTCATCATGATATGAAGACATCAAATCATTTTGCATGCCTATTCACTTATAGTACAACATTATGCTTGTACATCTCTGGGGTGATCACATTTTTTATCCCAGGACGGTCCTGGGATATTCAGGATCAATGTAGGCAACACTGGACATCACTTAGGACAAATAGCTGTATAAAATAGCCTCCAAGAGTGGACAGAAATTGAAGCCTCAGGTGAAAAATGAGAATCAAATTTCAACATTTCAGCTACTCAGTGATACCTAGAAAGTGCATTAGATGGAAGAGAAAAGGAACTTGCAAAAGAACAAAATAATGAAAAAGGATAACAAGGTAAGGGGAGAAGAAAAGGAAGCCTGAAGAGTGAGAGAGAAAGAAAAGGAAAAAGAGAGAAAAGCAGAAAGCACAAGCTAGCTATAGAGAGGACTGAAAGCTGAGCCGAAATTGGCAAACAAAGAAAGCAACATACAGTAGGTGTACAATTGAAGGTTGGCTACAAGAAACAGAGATTATTAGTAGTGAGCACTTATTTTGGACTGTGATTATTCCACTGATAATGGGTATAAGAGTGAATACAACGTAGACCAGGATATTGTGGAAAGTGGATGCATGCATATGATTAATTGCATTTACACTGAGAGTACTAAAGGTGAGATGTGTATGTATTGTTCTGTGCATAACACACTTTTTATTAACCAACTGACAGTAGTTATTGCTTGTAGCATTACTGTATACTTTTACTCTCATTTAACATCATTATTTGTCATCATTTTTGTCTATGATTTATATTTAATACTTCATCACTACAAGTGTTTGATAATCAACGCTGATAGTGACGAATCACTAAACCTCACTGATACCTTTTTTATCAGGATTGCACACGGTATAAAAGTAAGCTTGTACATTGGGTGATACTGGCAAGATCCCATTACATGCCTTACTTGAGGGATGGTGCAAAAGCTGGACTGGACTGGACTCATGAACTTGCAAACTATGGACTGATATATTTTGGACTCAGTTTGAAACTGATAAAGCGCTGAATGATGATCATTTCCAACCATTCTCCTCCAAGCCAGCATTGTCTCTGTAGCTTTGAGAAGAAAGCTAGGACTTAGAGATCGAATACACTAAATACCACTGTGGCCCCGTTTATACAGTATGTGAGCTGAATTAGGAGGCAAAAATACTACTATATGAACCAAATTATCTTAACATGGAATATTGCTGTATTATAGAGAGAGGAAGATAGCCATGGTAGGACTAAACTCAATGAAAATCAACTTATGGTTGAGCCAGTACTAACTATATGATCCTTTCTCCTAAGCAAGCTCCAGGTTATGCTAAGCTAATTCATTGTCTCTTGATTGCTCCCAACTGCCAGTAATTTCAATCTTCAAGTCATAGGTCACAGTGTGTGTGCACTTAATGTATACCATCTTAATTGTGTTCAACTGATTCGGAAGTCAAACTGCTTTGGCATGTAAGCAAGTACACACACAGAGTAAGGCTTAGGGTAAACACTACATGTAATTACGAAGCATAACTGTCAATTATAGTGTTATATCCAACAGAATTAGTAAGCGACTCCAACACTGCATATAATTAAAATCACATGGCCCAATAGTTGTAGCCAGAGTATGTGGGCAGCAAAGCTACCCCTAGGCATATGGAGGGTAAGTCACTAAAGTAAGATTAAATCCAGTTGAATCGAATAAAACTATGGGTAGTTAAATACAAAGAGAGGAATAAGGATCCTATGAGAGCATATTAGCATAATGACAACTTACGATAGCAGTCTAACAACAGAATCCAATAATATATTGCATGTTAAAGGAACTGTGTCATCATATAAGTGTATTTGTAGTAACGGAAGCCGGATGGGGATCCCCATTATCCAATCAAGTATGTGGGCAATGTGGTTTTGTGACGTCATGATCATGCCACTTGCCTGTGCCTGGCCGGCCGAATTAGCCTTGCGCCCGCGATCGGGCGTGTACTTTGGCGTTAGCTAGCGAAATCGACTTCACGAATGTACTGAAGGATGCAAAAGGGCCGGCTTACCTCTCTCTTCGATGTGTAGCCTTCGTTTCTTGGGCTTATCCGCCATCGTAGGCACGTTGGGATTGATCGATCAATAGCTGACTGTGGGTGCGGCTTACGGCATGCTCGATACCGCTAGCGTTTGTGTGCGCGTGATGTCCATAGTTGTCACGTTTTGTGGTTGATTTCAAATGTTTATAAAAATAGTAACACGCAGCCCTTAAACAGGGACACAATGCCTTTAATAAAAGTACAGAATATCTGGTAGGTAGAATGTGCGTGCAATGCCTGCCACGCGTATGCTAAATAGACACATGACACAGAAATAGTGACCTTATCACATGCACATGACTACAAAATTCGAGAACGGAGAAAACACTTGAGCACTCCAACCAGACTCCTTGTAGGGAAGTGGTCCCGCCTCTGTGTAGCTGCCCACAGGTCAGATGATTAATGGGACCAAAATTGTGCCCGGTGAGGATCAGACTGGGTTCTCCCCTGATGACCAGAAACATTTAAAATCGAACTATTAAAATTTTTATTCATGTATTAGATGCTAATATAATAATTTATTGTGATATCCTGTGTCAAAGATGACTATAAATAAACTATAAAAGCTTCTCCTGGCAGTGGACCCCTAATCAGTTAGGTCTGATGGTCAGCGGACAAGGCTCATTTCACCCCTCTTTTCTGATTCCCAAACACATACATACAATGGTACACATACATGTACATACAACAAAGCTTTAGCTTCGGCCAGAGGAGGCACATAATGACCATGTACCCATCACTGTTATTACTTCTGGTTTACACATTAAACTTTGATAGCTATAATCTTGGGAAACTCCCCTTGGATCCCCAACCAACTGTGATCAGAAATCAAAATTATGAGCAAGATGATCCCTTGAGGATTCTACTGCTTCTGGAGACACATATATAATGTTGCAGGGGATGGTATGCACAGAAGTCTCATGCACATCATCTGAGCTTGCATGGGTACTCACAACTGCACAAAAACTGTATTTATTCAAATAGTAGCCATGGCTGCAGTAACTATTAATTTCAGCCTTGCTCAAGTGCAGCTACTAATCAAGGGGGGCTTTTATTAATTTTGGGTCGATACCTCGTGAAGATATCGACAACAATAGCACAAAAGGCTGGTTTATGAGGACTGTACTTCAAATAATTGAGATATGGTTGAAAAGTGAACTGCCATGTTACTGTAGAATGAAGCCAAGCTCATGTTTTGCCACGTTTCTACCCAGAAAAACGATTGTGCACGCCTAGCGATCATAGCCATGCCCACTTAATAGTGATCGCACATGCGTACGGCAACTATTCAAGGGTGGCTATTATTGTTTTCATAGAGCTCCAGGTGTGGCTAATATTTGGGGTGTGGCTATGTTGAAACATACACCACACACATATTACATACACCAACAAGTTAGAGCTAAGAGTAATAATTATTTATTGATTGTTACAGTGGTACGGCATGCGTAAAATTTGTGCAAATGTTAATTACACGGAAATAAAAACAGGAAGTAAAATGGCACTCTTCAAGGGAGACGAACTGCTGTAATCGTCAAAGCCTTCTCTAGCCGACTTACTTGTTTTCGACATGTGGCTGTTGGTTCGAGGAAGGACCAAAAAAGGTATGATTAACGACAAAAAGTAAACCTAAATTCTCGTAGGAAGGTTGTAGGAGTGGTAAAATTGGTGAGGTAGCCATGGTGGGATTGTGGGGTGAGTGGTTCAAGCTAAGTTTATGACACAACCAGAGGTGGGACACAGCTGTTGTTGTGTTTCCTTAGTACTCTAGTAGTGTGCTAGCCTTATGTGAAGTGTATGGAGGACTACTAGACAGATGTGCTGTGAGTCGCTTTGCTGAAGTTCACAGCAAACATGATATTTATTCTGAATAGAATTATGAATATAAAGGTAATGGAGAATCTTATTTTAAGGACATTTCAAGTAATGAGAACACTTCAATATCATCTCTACCAGTTCAGGTGTGCCTTTGTGTTAGTAATGAGCCAAACCGCATCCACCAAAGACACGTTGAAGTTAAAAAGGGACAAACATTCACACTCTCAGTTGTCGCTGTAGATCAGATTGGACAACCAATTAGTGCAACCAGCCAAACATCCCTCCTCTTTACTGCTAGTGGTCTAGCTGAAGGCCAGCTAGCTAGGCAAATACCTGAACAGTGTACAAACTTGACATTCAATATTGTTTCATCCTATAACTCTGAGAGTTTGACCCTTTATGCTTCAAATGGTCCATGCAGGGATGCTGATCACTCTAGGGCAACAATAGAAATTCACTTTCTCCCTTGCAGCTGTCTAATAGGATTACAAGTCTCAGGAAGGAATAGTACAAACTGCACATGTGACTGCCACAATCATATCAGTCAATACACGGAACACTGTGACAGCTACACTGGATCACTAGTCAAACAGCCTCAATCCAGAGCCTGGATTTCCTACATCAATGACACAGATCTAACTGGTTATTTAGTCTACCCCAACTATCCTTTTGACTACTGCTTATCAACCACTCAACCAGTTGACCTCAATCAGCCAAATGGAGCTGATGCTCAGTGTGCCTTCAGCCGGTCATCTCTGTTGTGTGGATCTTGCCAACCTGGTCTTAGTCTCTCTCTTGGTAGTTCACGCTGTCTCCCATGTCCTAGCTACTGGCCTGCACTGCTCATAATCATCACCATAACTGCAATCCTAGCTGGCATAGCACTGGTGACTTTACTGCTAGTACTAAACACGACCGTTGCAGTAGGAAGTTTAAATGGACAAATCTTTTATGCCAATGTTGTGTATGCAAACAAAAATATTTTGCTTCCATTTCAAGAAACAAACTTTATAACCATGGCTGAACCTAGAACTAGGAACTGAAACCTGCTACTTTCCAGGAATGGACATTTACATTAAAACATGGCTACAATTAGCTTTTCCTGCCTGTTATTTTTCTTGTAGTCTTTCATTGTCAGCTCCTACTCCACCAAATTCTCAAACCTCATTAGGAGGTATGGGGCAAGGAAGCCGGGAATGGCCCCTGAGAGAAGCTTACCTGGTACGTGTGGCCTGTTGTACAAAGGCTGTCAAAGCACTATTGACGGGTGATTTACGTCTGCTAGATGATTACACTGGCTCTGGTACCCACTAAACATAGTATACTGACCTCTGAGTAGCTTCTAGATCAACGCTTGGCATCCAAATCCAAAAGCTTGGTGTACATGTACGAGTAGGAGCAGCCTGGAATATGCTGACTTGGCACACATTGACCATACATGTATGAGTAAATGTATGTGTACGACTACTATGCATGCTTTTCTCTGGCTACAGTCTGTGATATGCTTGTGATGGCATGATGAATCTTCAAACAACATGCTAAAAAGTAAGTACAATAATGGTATGTGGTGCATGCATTTATGCGTCTGGAACACACAAAAACCTTGTTGACTTTAAAAGCCATTGATGTTGTATGTACACATCTACATGCAAGCACTGTACATGTAATGGCAATCTTTATAGTCTATGATAGAAGGTTGTGGCTATGGTAGTTCCATAGGATTATTAGTGTGCCGCTGAGGAAAATGTAGATCAACCTTAAAGGCGCACTTGCACGGAAGTAATTTACGCGTGTTGGAATGTGCAATATCTTGAAAAACGCGGCCCAAAAATTCAAGATTACATAATCAGTAACAGTACTCTAGTAGTACTAAGTACTACTGATTACATTCCAGACGCACGCATTATGGCTTCATTACGTAGTGTGAATTTGAATAGTACAACTTCCGTGCAGGTGCGCCTTTAAGATTACGGGTGACAGTTCGCCCACGCACGGGCATTTTCCATAGTGAATAATGGAACATGCCAAGACAAACCACAAATGAAAATGGTACATCAACTTTCGCCTGGGTGGCTTCTTCTTTGACCGTAAGGAGTTGTTTATCTTATTACTCCAACATCTGGGCAGTGCTGGAGTTGGTGTAAATTCAAAGGCCACCTGTCAGGAACAAACTAGACAGCTGTGTTGACAGTCTGGTCCACCACTGCGCTAGGTGTAAATGACCTCCTTTTGTGTAGCTTTTGTTCTGTGAAGGCTCTATGAACTAGGGAATAAACTCCAGCACTGGAGCAAGGTAAGTACTCGGTAACTACACAGTAGATAGTAGACTAGATGCCTTTTTCTGGGCAAAACTTGACGCATGAGATCGTGACAATGGCAGTCATAGCTTGACTTTCATGACGGTGTAGTCACTTCATAATTATGGCAGCTGTTTTTATCACCATGTTAGCTATATTTTGGTGTTTGTTTCAGCTTCATAGCAGCTTCCTTTGTCAAGATACAAATGGTTCTGTACTTGTGAAAATTTCCTGATGCAAACTGTCACCCGTAACCTTAAGTTTGTACATGTATGTATGATAAGTACAATCACTGTTGTCCACATGACATTACACACACATGTACACTTGCACGCATGTGCACACACACACACACACACACAACAGATACAAAAGTTGAATCACTGTGATTTAAGACGATTAATTTTTTATGAGAGACTATAGCTACTTGTGTATATCATGTACAGTGCTACAGAGCAAGAGAGCAAAACTTTTTGATTTTCATTTTTTAAGCAGAATTATTGCCCCCTAACTAGTCAAATATTGGCATTTTAGCAATAAAAATACATTTCAGCCCAAAAATTTTTTCAAGTTTATTCCCATATAGCGCAATAGAGAAACCATACAAGTGCAGCTCAAATTTTCAGCAAAATGTTGCAATTTTTGACTTTAACTGCAAATATCTCAAGAATGCAAGCACCTCAAGACTTCTCATCTGGTATCATAGCTTATCATTACAACCTCTACATGATCCATAAGTGTGGACTCTTAACAGAAAGTAAAAGTAGAAATCTGATCCCAAACGTTTTTTTACTTTTTTTGCTTAAAATTTGACGTATTTTTGCAAATATCTCAGTGATTCTTCAGAGTTAGAACCTCTCATCCAGGACCTAGGTTAACCCATGCAGTACCTACCTCTGTACCAAGTCGGCTTTCTTAATGCAAAGCGGTTTGTCTGATCTGATCCCAAACGTTTTTTCACTACCTTAGTGTAAAAATGTGGCCACGCCTCCTAATTAAAGGCACATGAGAGCTCCTCCCACAGCATGAAACTCAATAAGTACTTGTTATTTAAGAATATGCTGTCAACTAGTACTCAGGTCTTCAATGTTTTTGCTTAGACTTCATTTAGTGCAAATCGAAAAGTTTTGCTCTCTTTCCCTGTAGCACTGTATACTAAATTGTTGAAATTCTGTATGCTTTATTATGATTATTTCAGGCAAACTACATTTGGGACACAGCTGAAAATACTTCGACAG
Organism: Stappiaceae bacterium; assembly: GCA_964291365.2. GTDB lineage: Bacteria > Pseudomonadota > Alphaproteobacteria > Rhizobiales > Stappiaceae > JBDWFY01. The sequence goes on along the minus strand of OZ220033.1, from coordinate 280,320 downwards.
GACTGTTAGTGTATTTAGTCTTTGTTCGGTGAATCTGATGGCCATTGCTCAAGGAAGCTGGAAATGACCCCACCAAATGTGTATGTGACTCCAGAAAGTTTCTGAAACACTCTAGCCAGAATTAGCTGCCAGAAATTTTGCTATTGCAGATCTTTTTCTAAATATTTGTGCCTATAGCGTTCTTTAGTTCATGTTTAGCCATTTAAACTTCTCTGAAAGTGCTGTTGCTGTTCTATTCTCGAGTAGATACAGTTTCTGGTGATGGATGCAGAAGGTAGTTTACAATTGTCTGTACACTCTCGGTTAACTACTACGTTGAATGTTGGTGCACTCATGCAATTAAAACGTACAGCCAGTATAGTGCTTCCAGCACGGGTGCCGTACCGCTGGTTAATTGACTGCCAAGACGAAAGCACCTACATAATACATTATGACAAAGCTAATAGTTTGTATCTAACACCACTGGCTCATTGACTATAGCATTATACTCTAGCTTAACAACTCAGGTGTATCAAGGCATGGGAGGTGCAACTTTTGAGTCAAAAATGTGGTGCTATGCTTTGAGATACATGTACATGACTCAGATTTGATTTTATGAATATTGGGACCCTAATCTAACACAAAACTAATTTTGGTTACCATAGCAACCAGTCTTGTAGATGTGCCAACAAAAACAGCACATCATGTTTACAAACAAAAATCACGAATTGCAGAACAGAAGATGGCCTTTGTTTCCCTCTCAACTTCGTGAGGTACAATGTACTTCAACAGATGCCGAAGTATCTGAAACTATCTGGAAGAAACAGTAAAACCTTTGTTCTTAAGCTAGGTGTCACCTTGTTTATTCAACAAGCCCCAATATCCACTGCTAGTCCATGTATTTCTTATTGTCACTCACCTACACGCGATCAAATCAATTTTTTCCAGAAGAATCTGTAAAGCAGAGATATCGAACGTTCTGATGAGTCTTTTAATACCATCAAAAATGATCGTCCGCAAATTGATCAGTAGCTTGGTAGCTACTAGCTACCTCATGGCACAATATAAAACATATGGAAAGCAATCATGTGCATACGTGTTAATGGTATACTAATAAATGAAGCACTATTGTGCAAAAGCCTCGGCGCAATCGATTCGGTAGGCCTAAGTACAGCTTGTAGAATGATATATACAGCGTGCAGTCATGAAGGAGCTGGGAAGGGCTGCATGGGAACAAGGCTAGTCTAGTCTAGATCTAGTCCTGGAGTCAGAGTAACCACAAGAATGTGCACTGCATGAGATATATCGCACCATGCATGTGACGATGTCATGATCGATGAGTCAGCTAAAAGCTAAAAGCCTAGAACCCAAGTCAATCAAAGAAAGTCGCTCTAGTTTTAGACAGTCATCACTTTTAGCTAGCGGTTCATATACTGTGCTGTTTGTAATTGTGTCAAGAACCATTGGTGTGTCTTGTTGAGAAAAAGACGTGTCGCCAATCATCATGGCAGGCAAATAACGCCATTTCTCCCGAACAAAACATTTTCAGAGAAGTGTACACAGCACATACGTATCTTTAAAAGCCTACAAGAAACACTATGCCACCTCACTTTGGACATATAAACCAAGTATGTAGCTGCTAGCACGGTAACAAACACACACACAGACAGACAAACAGACACACAGAATGACTACCGTAACCCTAGTGCATGCGCCGAGGCTTAATAAGATGCAAATGATATTCATGAGCGGAAATGGCCACTAAGCAGGAAATTGTACTCCCATGCCTTAGACTACCTGAGATTGTATTTTTACCATGCATGCATGTATGTATAAGTGGTAAAGTAATCAGTCCGTTCATCTGCTGTTGTTGCCGTCGTAGGTCGTAGTTGCCACACCAATCTTGAGATATACACGTTGTGGCCAGGGTTTCTTCAGAATTTTTGTCAACGAAGGCAAATGTGGTTTTTGCTGAATTAAGGGGGGAGGGGGCAAGGACTATAGTAATCCTTTGGCACTTCTATGAAGTACAATTACCGTAATTCGCATTAATTTCTTTCGCAAAATCTTTGTGTTAGAAATTTTCGTGTAACAATATTTTCGTTCATATCAAACACACACCATAATTATATCACTGCAGTAAATATTACTAGCAAATAATTTTTGTGTAAAAAATTTTCGTCGTTTTGCGCAAAATGAAAAATTTTTAACAACAAAAAATTCACGAATTACTGTATGTGGACGCTTCTGTGGCACTCCAAGAACATCTTGGAGATTTAGGTACATATAGCATACACAAGGTAAGTAAATGTACATACAACATGTAGCTACATGTACATGTATCTAGTGGAAGGAAACAGACAACACTTAGTAAGATAGTTTACAAGTTAAAAATGATCAAAACATCCAGTGTTTTTCTATTAATTGATAAAGGGAAGAGCTTTCTTATGTACATTGTGTATGTGTACATGAATGGTGGCTTCTCTCGGGGGGGGGGGGGGGAGGGCGTCCCCTACGCCTAAATGAAACCCTGGTGGTGAGTGGCCAGCAGATGTTTGAAATGGTGAATGACAAAAATTTTATCTTTGCTTCTAATGCTTGATGAGGATCACAAGTGCTACATATTGTGCTATTTGAACTGTCATGCCTATCAACCACAACAACTCAAGCTAATCAATAATGTAGCCATTGTGATCTGATTGCACATACTCAAGTTCAGTATAGGTAAGGGTCATTAGAACGAGGTCATTCCCTCTACACTACAGAACTTCAATAATTCAACTTCAGAGATTCCACTGTATTTTTTCGATTGAAGTATATATGCAGTGTTAGCATGAGTGCAAAACGCTTGACCTATGCTTGAACCTGGAAATGGTCGAATATTCTTCGCATTTCTGATTGAATTACATAAGCGCATACGGGAAGAATATTTGTGCGCAATCATTTATAAATCGTGCGTTGAACACTATCCCATAACCTTAAGTCATGGGCACATTCACTTTATGAACATTATTCACTCAAGGTAGAAATGAATACATTTACAGGTGAAGGTACACACGTTCTATATGTAGTTGCACACTCTTGGTGCATTGAGAGGGCTGCTTTGTTTCACATGTGACTATAAGGAATGTGATTATGTTTTTGATATAATCATTGGACAAGTAAAAACACAGACATCAATAATTCACTGGCTACACATAATTACGAAATTGAAAATTACAATAGTGAATAGGGATCACAATGCCAAAGAGTACTGAAACAAGAGCAGCTGGTAGGATGAAGCACTACTGTACAAAGCCTAGTTTAGATAATCGTCACTTCTAGCTAATGGTTCATATACGTACTATGCCATTTGTAATCATGTCAAGAACCGTTGAAAGAGTTGATAGTAATTGTGGCAGGTAAATAATGTCATATCTCTTAAACGAAACCTTTCCAGCAAAGTCCACACAATATGAATCTTTAAAAGTCTACAAAAACTATATATCACCTCACTTTGGACATATAAACCAGGTATGTAGCTGATAGCGCGGTAGCAGACAGACAGACAGACAGACACACACACACACACACACACACACACACACACACACACACACACACACACACACACACACACACACACACGACAACTACAGTAACCCTGTGCATGCGCCGAGGCATAAATATTACAGACAAGGTACATCCCTACAGTTTCATGTGCAGGGGTTTCTCCTAGAGCAGAGTAGATAGCGCCACTCTACTTGCATTCATTTCCCTAGCTTTGATGTGATCAATGGAACAAAGAAAAAAAATCTTTGCTAAAGTGAACAAGAATACCACTCTACTCTGAATTTCCACAGAAGTCTTTCATGCGCAATCTGTAACAAACTGGAGACCTAGCAACCACAGAAAGTCCAAAAACGATGCTCGAATCTTCCCATGATATCACAGAAATGCACTACATAAAATGAAGAGGATTTATATACAAACTAAGGTGTGAAGTTGAGGCAGTGTTGAGTTACACGGTCTAACAGGGAACTGCACTTATCTGTTTTTGATACCCCTTGGTTGAACCTCTATGATAGTTTCTTGATTGGTTCTTGGGCTTTTGGAAAGGAAATTGGCCAGAGTTCATGAATATGGACATAGAAGCAATAAAAAGTTTTGAATTTATTTTGCGTTTTGTAATGTATTAGATGTATGGGCATCTCCACTTATAGAGTCTACAAACTCTATGATAGGCGCTGGCATATTAAATCAATATCACATTTTTGAAGTCTCTCTGTCCCTGTCTTTGTCTCTGTTACTCTCTCTACCATTCCTCCCTGTATTATTTCCTTCCCTCTCTGTCTTAGGTTAACATAAAATCTTTAATGATAAAAAAAGGAGTACATGCATACATACACTCTTCTATCATACATGTATTTGTTTACAATGTGATACTATTACAAGTCAATGGTACAAAATGCCAACACAATCATTGCAGTCAGACATGTACAATGGTCACCATAACAAACAATGGACACCAGTTTAGAACTGACTCACCTTTGAGGTATTTCTTTTGTACTATCTCCAACTCTTCAAGATATCCTTTGAGATATAGTGCCTCAGCTACAGTTTTCCAGCTTGGAAATGGAACCTCATTCAAGTAGAGTTCCCAACATGCCTGCCTGCATTTAGACTTATGGTGCTGCTGTTGTATCATGTCAAGCTTGGAGGGAGGGATCCAAAGGGCACGACCCACATTATCCCAGTCAACATTCTCCAGTAAAGTAGTGAGGTTAGAGAGAGTCAGAGTGGGCTCTGAAAATAGAATTTTTACTCTCATATAAAACTGATATAACCAAACAGGATTATACAATAGCTAGATATAGCTGCCTACACAATAACAATTTGCATTGTCATGGTAACATGTATACATCTACATGATACATGCATTACCATAGCCGAATGTACATTGTATATCATAGATACTGTCAAGAGATGCTTACACTGTACATGTTTGTGCTGGCACTAGTACTACGTATACATTGTGTTGAAATACGTGTAAGAGTATGGATGTCTGTATCTTCAACACTTTGTGCACACATTAATTTTACATGTATATGTATGTACACGTGCAAATGCCTCGTGCACGCTGAGGCTAAACTTCCCTGGTCCAACCAGAGAAGTTTAGCCTCAGTGTGCACGAGGGATTTGCATGTGCCCGTCCATAGTAGACCAATAATTTTTTGGTGGTCTACTGTAAACTAACAGTCACGAAGCGTATATAGCAGTTGCTGAAGACTTTACCAATTTATCAATGTAAGCACGGCCCTAAGGTATGCTGTGACTGAAGGGATCTCTATGAGGAAAAGCAGACACGCTCAAAATATTTTGAATCACATCTATTATTTGTACATACATTGTTTACTTCTCGATCTGCACATCAAACGGCTGGCTCTGTTCACGTATCATCCATGTTTAACTCTGCCCAGCTTCAGTCATGTGGCTGCATTGTTCACGACTGCACAAGCCGCTAGCGTTCAGTAGGTGAGCATGTGCGATACTTCCTAATCAACATCCGTGAAGTGTGATGGAGGTACAAATGATTATGTTGAAGTCTCAGCGCACTTGTGTTATTGGTTGTCTTGTGCTCAGCAATTACTTAGTATGGCCACTATAATGTTAGCCCTCTGCATGTGCGGCGCAAGGATACAATACTTTGCCTGTCTGTCTGTCTGTTTGTCTGTTACCACACTAGCTGCTGTTTATACGTCAAACACACGGTGCCATAGGGTAAGAGTTTACTGTTTGGCTTTCACTGAAAATGCTTATTTCAACAGTTCTGGTGTCATTTGCTGACCACCTTGCTCCTTGATGCTCTTGATGGACAAAAGAAGTGGCATGCAGTAATGGTTTCATTTCAATGTGAGGATTGATTACATTCAGCGATAGTTTGAGAACACGACCGGCTCACTACTGATAGTAGTACACTTAGTCTAGCAGGCTAAGCTTCTTGGCTTTGTTTACTGATCTTGCACACGTGATGCATGTTATGTAATTGCATGCAATGAGCATTCTTGTGGTTAGACTTGTATGGTTCCAAATACATGCCCTTTGCTAACAATTTGTTGCTGAGATAATTTTAGTCTCATGCCCAGTCTTCAGCAATGCTGCCAAAACCTCAGATTTTGTCCTAATATTAGAAGTTTTGACTGTGAAAATTACCTAATTAGCACATGCAAATGAAGGATTCTATTCCAATAAGTAAGGAATTTCTTCATATATCTGAGGATTTATTATTAAAAGATGTTGGTAGCACTGAGTCCTGGGCATGAGACTAAGGTAGCTCAATGCATTGAGGGTTTTGCACTATAGAGCTTCATATAACCCTGTAATCACAATCACAATACTAATATTACCTAATATTGTTAACGTTTTAAGCTAAAAAGTATTTAGCTTCGGTTTTGAGGTTGATAACCTTTGCTGCATACCGTATACGTGGGTTTATAAGTGCATGCTCCTATTGCAAATCAGCAAGAAACTATGCACTTAAATCTTAGATGCACTAAAATATCAGTACAAAATTGACCACACCCATGAGTATATGGATGGGCAAGGGATCACCAATAAATTATATTTGCATGCACATGGAGCCTAGTCACGATTGAGAAGGGTCGCTGCAAACGGCGACCAAGAAGAAAATAAGAGCTTCTACTCGAAACAGACAAGCCATGCATTACATTACATGTAGATCTTGGCTGTGTAGATACATTGTAGCTAGTGCACCTATTACTGAGTAGAAGAATGTATGCGCCTAAATCAAAGTAGGTGATTAATTGTTAGGTGCAGTTAAAGACCCGTACCTACAGTATGCATATATGGATCAATGAATAATTAATTTTCATGGCTTGCTCTAACAATGAAATTATTGAACAATGAAAATTTCCTGATCTACAGTATACACAGACAATCCATCACTGCACACTACGTTGCACATACTTACCAGGTGATTGTTTGATGAATGTTTTAGCTGTGGCCACTGCATCATGATGTCCATAGTAATAGAGGATGTTTGGTAAATCAGTCCAACTGGCAAACTCTGTGAATTTGATGTGGTAGATGATGAGCACTTCCCTCTGATGGGCAACAGTGGAACTCTGCTCCTGTATCTCCCTCAGCTTCCCCTCCGGTACCACCAGAGCCTGTCTTAGTTTCTTCATATCCACCACAGTAGCCAGTACAGTGGACACATTCTCAGCAGTAAAAGTGGGGTCTACATGGTGAAACATTATAATTCGTTACTTCGTAGCTGTAGACAGAAGAACACAAATTTGTGATAAGTTTCACAAACATACAAAAGTATGTCTGCCATAATGAGGCTTGGTACTCTAATTCATCATACATGTATGTACAGTGCCATGTAAACACACTATGACAACAACAATAGGAAGGTCTGCAGCCAATACTGGTACTCTTAGGACAGGTTTTATTTGTAAGAATCCTCAGTGCACCTAAGGACAATCTCAAGTGGAAAAAGTTACACTTTCACTCACTTTCAAGAGATTAATTTTAATACCAGATAACAAGATAATGAGAGGCTCATCAATTAAGGTACCATATGAAAGGCCAATCCTAGTGCCTTCTAGATGTAACTGCAATCAAAAATCAAGTTTTCTATGAATAAAATCTGTCTGATGTTATTCTAGATCATCATAGTAAGCTTCCATTAGTGTAGCTAACGTTCAATAAGCATCGATAAAAGTGGCCGTTTAAATTCTGGTTAATTTGATTTAGGATTTTCGAGTTCGTAGCTGAATGATGCTGTAACGCCTAATGGAATGCCCATGGCACGATCTTCTGCATGTAACTCTGAATCAGTAGCTATATCCACAATCCATCTGATAGATCGTTAACATTGATCGTTAGCCTTAGTTTTTCACTATTAGTGTTATGAAACTATGAGTGCTTAATCCCTGACATCATTTGCTCGATAAAATGAGCTCAAGATTGCGACTGTGTGGCCTGTTACTGTGGATTGTATAGGGTATGGGCATCATGGTATAAGCCACTAATTGGCTCACCAAGTCTGTATACTAATACAGTAGCTAAGGCATGGAAGTAAGCATGAACACGTCGTTGGATAAGCACCAACCTTACTAGTATCATGGAAGTAGGCTATGAGACAGACCACGTACCAGATCTCTGTTATGTTGTAAGCTTAGAACAAAAAAATCTACATATAGGAAGCTAAGCGAATGTTGGGTAGGTGGACTCCGGGGGATTAAGGCATGGGACCAGCCACCAGTACATTTTTGTGAATATTTGGAAAACTGTTACAGATATGAACTTTTGATTTGGTATCACGTCTGTACACTACTTGAAATATTCAAATTTTCAACTGTGACCTTAGGTCTGTTCGACTGAATTCATTAAAATTCCGGGAAACAAATTTCTTAAGCTACATTAGATCATATGCTGAAATGGATACATTTCACACCATCTGGCCTGGACTTGCCTTCTGGTACATGTAGTTAGCAGTGTAAAGTTGGTAAGAATGCCCAGAAATGCCTTTGTGATAGCTACCTGTACTACACTCTTATGATAGATTGGATTCAAAATAAATGTCAGTTAGACATTAGAGGCCTATTGACCTACAGCATTTAGAATCCCGACGTCGCCAGACTGTGACACCCACGAGCAAAGCGAGAGTGTTACTCAGGGGACAGAGGGATTCTACATGTAAATACTGTAGATTCTATTAGGCAAGGAGTGCTACGTTTTAGAAAAATTTTCACTGTATTAAAACTTCATGTATTTGCCTTGGAGTGATCACGAAAACATGAATCCCATTGGCCAAATTTTACATAAAAAATTCCAGGAATCAGTAGCGTTCGATTGTGTAGGGTACTCACAAATCTAGTCACCAAGACAACTAACTACATGCTTATCATGGTTACCATGACAACTAATTACATTACCATGACAACTAAATTCACAAGTATAAAGAGCAACTGAAAAATTGCAGAAGTAAGTAGGGATCAGTCTACGCTAAGACCACCGGAAGTCCATATGTTTTACCGGAAAATTGAACTTTGTATTATACGTATGGGAGATAATGATATGCATGCCGCGTGCACTCATGAACAAGAAATGGTGGACCATGTGACACCAGAACTTCAAGACAAAGTAGCTGCTTGCTACAACTAAGGTACCATTGGACAGAGCGTCTGTCAAGCTCTCTTTTGATACCAAGATCGAGCGCCGCGAGTAGACTAGTTGGCCAGAGGTGAGCGTTCAGCTTCTTTCATGCTTCTGTCTACTACCATCTTTGAATTTTGCGCAAATCAGTAATAGACACAGGATCAAGCAAAGACTTGACCCACGTTTAGGCTAGTACTAAGCCTACCCACGGCTAGAACGAACAGTTCATGCACGGTACCTGTGTCTCTTGAAGTCAAGTTGAATATCTGAAAAAATTAGCCGATTTCTGCCATCAGATCTCCCAGCTGACAGGTATTCAGAGCATGACACAACTTACTAGCTAAACTTCAAGGTCTATTTGATCAGTAAACCAACTGAGAAAGACTGACTAAAAGTAGTTTTTACATAGTAGGTTAAACTATCTACCGATTCTTCACAAATTGCTGTCTGGCTCGAACTTTGAATTTTGCGCAAATCAGTAATGGACATCTCAGAACGAAGTTGAAGGCTTTTCCAGAGTCCATACCATAGGGAGAATACAGGGCATCAGCGTGGAATAGAGATTGTCAAAGCGCTTCGAGTTATGAAGAGTTGAAATCCTGAAAAAACTAGCTTATGATACTATAAATACTCCCTGTGGTCCAAATATAGTAACATGCCTGACTTTGTGGTTGATGAGTGACGCGTTTTACGCAAATTGATGTAGTACATCCGCGATGAATATGATTACCGGTTTTCCGGTAAATTGTAGGTCTTAGTGTAGACTGGGATGGTAGGATCAAAAAGAGCACAAATACGAGTGGTGGGGACAAAAATAATGCCACCCTATATCTTATTTTCAAGTACAGCATGTAACAAATGAAAAAGTGTGTAGTGATGAATCTTGTCTATTATTCCTACCACTCTTGTTTGTGCACTTATTGATCCTACCATCCCTACTTACTTCTGCAACGTTTCAGTTGCTTTTGATACTTGTTTGTGTTGATTTTTTTTCAAATCTCCTAAGCTATACATGTGGCATGGGAGGTGAACATGGTGAGCACTGGACCAGATACACTTACACTATGTACAGAGCTGCTGAGGAGAGGTGTGGTCACTAAGCTTTTGGCAAACGTACTACGTGTAACATCGAACACAGATGACTGTAGGCCATGACTACCAGCATTGCAGATGATAGTAGAGCATCGACCTCTGTATCCCTCGATTGATCGAACGTGTTGAGAAATGTAAGTGCTAGCTCGATCATAGAGTGAGATCGCTGAGTGTGGACATAGTGCAAAGATTGAGACAATAATTGCATATGGCACGTGCTTGCCTCCGAGCATACGCACTTAGCAACAAACCAGCTTCCTGCATTGAATCTAGCAACCAAATCTGCTGAAAAATGGCTTCTTACAAAAGGATAAGCTTTGGTAAAACCGATGTAGCACTGCACTGCGTGATAAAAAAATAGAGTTGATTTATATTCAAAGTAGACTGAAAGGTCAAGGCAGTCCTGAGTTAGAACTGAAAATGATAAAGAAAGAAAGAAAGAAAGAAAGATTGACAATTTACAATCCGTTATTAGATGCTGTACTTAGATCGAAAATTTGCTTGAGATTATGAGTATGCAAGTTAGAAATCTTCCAAGGTTATCTGCTCTGATATTTTTGGTGTTTTGTAATGTACTAACCATAACCAGTAGCAGTCAAACAAAGTTTAAGATTCCGTATGTGTACTACATATGTAAACGTCGGTTCACAATATGACGCTACACCATGCATTGTGTTGCGTCACCTTCGCATTGACACTCATCGTAACACAACACAACGCTAGAATATAGACTCAGATTCTATCCTCGTGTTCCCTTGCATGTTGTGTCCTTGTGTCTGATCGTCAAAAAATCATCAAAATTTTAATTAGAAATTTTTGCATTTCGCAAACTGCAACACAAGGCCTTGCGTCATATTGTGAACCGACCTTAACACGCACTGCACGTCGCAATATCTGTGCTATTATGTGCACTAACTATGCGCACAACAGATGCTGCATACTTTCATAAACGTTTGTATTTATGCACATAGTATGTACTTTCATATTACGTAAACAGATACACCTACAGTGAGGCTAGAGCCATCAGGCGGTGCCCCCAGTGCCCACAACTAGTCTTAACTACTCAACAGCTGTCAAAGTAAAGGTCATAGTTGACCACTGAAGCATATAAAATAGTCAGCTTAGAGGGACCAGTTCTGTTCATCAGTTCACTGAGAGAAGCAAAACAAAACCCTACAACTCTCTCCTCCCCCCTTAATCCTAATTTTTTTGTACAGTTAATCAGGATCTAAGGATGAAATGGAGGAGCTTGATGATATGTTCATCAAGGGGCAATACACACCATTCAGTGATCATTTGTCCAACAAGAAACACCCGCTGACAGACTCCACTAATGTACAACCAGCCAAGAAAAGAAAAATTCAACAAACCACCAGTGAGTGACATACTCAATGTACTCATGCATGAATTGTACATGTACATATGTTAAATTACGAGGAAATCACTAAGTAATTTACAAATTCACATTTAATCCAAAATATTCTGACACTAGGAAGAGAGAAAGAGAAATGAAAGTGTCGGGAAAGGAGAATCAAAAGAAGGGGAAAAAGAAAGGTTCCATCTTGGAGGTGACATTACAACCAAGTGTGACCAACACCACATCCACTAATGATTCAGACGATTCACCTCCTGAAATTGATCCAGTTTCTCCACAGAAGACCTTGCCAGGCAAAACCCAGCCAGCAGATGTTGTCTCCCAGTCTACACTCTTGCCCAAATCCAGTGAGCATGAGTACATGTAATTCTTACAATGTGAACGTTGTATGAAGGATAGAGAAAGCATGAACTGAACTCTTTTCTCCATTTTAACAGGTATACCACACCCCTCAGATGAAGCAGAGAATTCAAAGGCTGATCCAAGCACTTCAGCTGAAAAGGAGGCAGCTGATGCTCCTACAACAGCACTATCAGCTCAAAACAGTTTACATGTACACTAGTGATTATGCAACACAAATTATACGCACGTATTGAAGTATTATTATGTTGAAGCTACCATTGTTTTCTATTTTGGATACTGATCATAGCAATTTAGCCGAAAAGGAGGTAGTCGATGTTTCTAAAATGACTCAATCAGCACTATCTGGTCAATTGGTAAGGTTTAACACTCAACATACTGGTGATTATGTCAAGAGTATATGAAAAGGAAGGAAGGAGAGTATCGAACCGTGTATATACCGTGTGTAACGTACAGTGGTTTGTACGGTTCATAAAGATATTGACGCTTGGTGGTCAGACTGTAATGCACATAATAACATGGTGCTATGCTTGCCAGGTGTGCTACATACTACACTGGCTAGCATAGCACCATATTTTGTGTGCATTACACTCTGACCACCAAGTGTGAATACCATTACAAAGGTCATGAACTGTACAAACAGCTGTTACACACGGTATATACGCGGTTCAATACTCTCCCTCCTTCCTTTTCATATATACTCTTGATTATGTTACACGGAACTATTCACATTTAATTGTGGGCTAGCGAGTGTGTAAATTCTAACAATACTAGTATCTCTGATAATCTCAACACACACACTTGTATCCCTTATTGTAGAGATCTTCAACTACTAGAATCTACCGTCCACTCGCTGGAGGAGAGTGTCCTATGCATTCAGCAAACCCAGTCTAAAATCCTTGATAATCAGGAACAGATGTTTCAAAGACTCCGTGACTTAGAAAAGCGCACAAGTGTGTGTTTGCCAGCAAGGCTCAATCAGCAAGCACGAGGGTAGCAGGGTCAGTGTGCAACCTTTTCTCAATGCCACCTTCACCATCACCAAACTGGTGCATAGAAGATTCAGACGATTAAATTGGATCAAAATCGGAACTTCCTTCCAAGATCAGTTCCACCTTCCCTGCCGCTCCCCAGCACCCATCACCCATCACCCCTCTACTACTCCCCAGATGTCAGTATCAGCAGCTCTTCAAGCACAAGGTACCCTCTATACCCCCCCCCTCCCAAAACTCCAACTCTCACACAGCCAGCTGCAATCACCCTTGCTTGGTCCAAGGTTGACAAAAAGGCACTAGATTGTTCGTGTATCGATAAATTCAAGCTTCTTCCAGTTGACGTGGTTGTTGCGAAATACATATCCTAAGCTAGAGACAGTTTCGAGAGCCATAACACTGGCAATCAAGCTAGCCAAAGAGTGTTTGGGGAGGATGTCATGAGGCAATGCATGATGTATGGGACCAGGCAGCTACAAGGGCTTTCCATACAAAAACTTTTTCAACTTAAGAAAGCAGTTTTTGATCAATTCCCAGAGTTCTGGAGCCACCCCCCACAGTTTGAGTCTGTGTGGAAGGACTGCGTTGCATCTGTAAATCAATCCAACAAGCAACTTCGTGCTAACAAGCCTCTTCTGACTGATTAGCTCGAGAGACAATAACACTACCAGGTAAAACACCATCTTATTGGAACATGATATTCATTAACCGTCTGGTACATAACTTATCGTAACATGATAATAAGTCAAGCAGGCTATTGTATGTGAAATGGGTTATGCATGCATTACATTACTACAACACTAGTATCCCTTGAGTTTGATGGCTCTAGGTATCATCTTTTTCAGTGTCTAATGTACTTCTCCACTGTAACCGTCTCCCAGAAGCGTTTGATTCCTCCTACAAGCTTGCCCTTTGCCTTTGGTTTCACCTCTTTGTGTACAAACTCTTTGAGCTCGTGCCACAAGTTTTCCATTGGATTAAAAGACTCAGGGGGTGTCCTCCACCAATTGAAGCAGCTACTGTCTAAGAAATCCGCTATGCAGTGCGACGTATGTTTTGGATTGTTGTCTTGCATGAATCTATGTGTTTCAAAATTGTACAAATATGGCACTAGGATCTTGCCTTAGATCTCAATGAATAAATATTTCTCCATCGTTCCATCGAAAAAGCAAATTCCTGTAGCTCCTCGTAGACTGATTCTGCCCCCCTCCACATGTGTACTTTGGTGGGATGCTTTGGCCTAAAATGGAAGAGGAGAGACACAAATAAAGGTAAATTAACACTATGCACAGGTTCATACATATCTAGCTGTTAATTGTGTATGCTTTATGTATGTGGATGAGTTTACCTTGGCTTATTCTTAGGTCGTTGTCCTACTTTTCTGCTGCAAAATGTCTATGAGACTCTAACTGAACCATACATTTGTCCATCCACACCATGTCATCAAAATTAAAACCTTGGTTTTCGATAGCCCATTGCAACTGCTTAACCTTGTTCACTTCTCTTAAGCTGGCAATAAGCTGATCTGTGAAAAGTCCACCCTAGTGTTGTACGACATAGATTCTGTTAATTTCCCTGAATGTGTAAATTATGGTCATGTGTGCATGCTGCCCGTGTCCATGAGCCACTCAGGTGGGTAGGGAGAGTTCCCATGGGACAAAAGAGCTTTTTAACCTACCACCCCTAGTTCTCAAGGCTAGGCACCTAAGTGGCTCTGCCTTTTGCTGGGTTAGGTTTGCCTGAGCAGGCAATGAGATGGATGGTTGCCCCTTAGGTTTGGGATTGGTAGTAGAAGATAAACCTACTGAATTTTCATGTAGTATGCTACATGTACGTGTACCTCTAAGACTTACTTACTGATCCGCAAAAAGTCCACCCTAGTGATGTACGACATCGAAGAACCGTTCTCAGGGAGATGTTAAAGCCCTTGCTCACAAGTAGCTGGTGTATCAGATACGTGGTCGTCTCGTCATCAAGCTGCATCTGCTCTTTAACGACTTTCTTCAATTCAGCTGTTATCTTTGAAGGGCACCATGACCCAGGCTTCCTGGCAACAGAACTGCTATCTTTGTAGCACTTCAAGAACTTTGCTATACCCACACAACTCGCTTTCAGTCCCTCCTCACGTAGAACTATGGTGATGGTTGGCACATTGTTACAGTAACATTCACACTTTCCACGATACGTGTGTGCTTTTCCATGCCTTAGCTATTGTATGTAGCAGAAAAAGTGTACAAGCAAACGAGATAAACTGTTCAGACTACTAATTTTAATGCCAGAAAACACACAATTAAAAGACTCAGTGAGCCAATTTGTGGCTCATACCATGACATCACTCCATACAAGCCCTGTACAAGCCATGGTAAAAAGCCACACAATTGAAGTTTTGAGCTCATTTTATTGAGCAAGTGTTGCCTGGTATTTAAGCACTCATACGTTCACAGCACTAATAGTGAAAACCTGAAGCTAACAATCAGTGTTAATGATCCATTGGATGGATTGTGGATATAGCTACTTTCAATTTGGAGTTACATGTACATGCAGAAGATTGTGCTGTGGACAAACTTAAATCGAAGTTTCTATGATTAAAATCTTAGCAGACAGCGAAATCCTAGATGTTACTAAAAATAGATTTCTAGACTAGCCATGAAAGGTGTGTTAACAACTTGTCAATCCATTCTTCTCAAGATTTGACGAAGAATTAGAGGCTGTCATGATCCTTCCAGGTGGTTCTCGACACTGCCAAGTGCCAGTAAGCATATCAAACAAAATTGCGACAGACTGACAGTTTCTGCTCACTCAACCGCACAACGAAGAAGACACAGGCGATCAGGTAAGCTTTTACATATACATTTTCAATGAAGACTAAGTTACAACTAAGGGTTTCGATGTCTCGTCATCCCTAATCTGACAAAAGGCCTATTTACGGTGCTAGTGATGGTGAGTTGATTCAGTCACCTAGCTGCTTTGTCACCACCACTAACTCCGATCAACTCGAGTGTTCTATTGTTTTCACTTGTCCTGACGATTGGTGATGCCTTCTGGGCCTTTGGTGCCACCAACAAAAGCTTAGCTTGGCAGAAGGTCACCATAAAACCAGGTATAAACATGACTGTGCTAGCTTGTTCACTCAAAGTTAGTGCTATTTTTAGTAGCATCTAGGTCTACGTATGTACTATGACCGTTGCATGCCCTTGGTTTACATCCAGACTCATGTGTTATGGCTTCATTATGTAGTGTGAATTTGAATAGTACAACTTCTGTGCAGGTCTGCCTTTAAGGCATGGGACTCAGCCACTGTATTTTACATACTTCTGTAAATACCAGGAAGATATGAACTTCTGACTTGATATCATGAATGTAGGTACACCACTCAAATTAAGTAATGTCAACTCTGATCTCTGACGTTACGTTAGATAGCATTTATTTAAATCCAAGAAACGAACTTCTTACTTTGCATTAGTATATTGTAATATGGATACATATCCCAGAAAAGCATACTACCGCAGGGAGGACTTTTCTTGTAGTTAGCAGTGTAAAGAGGGCAAAAAAATGCCAATTCTGATACCTTAGTTGTGATAGGAACCCTTCAAGGGTAGGTGCACTAGAACAGAAATGCCTTTGTATAGCTCTGAAAAATAAATACTAGTTAGACACTAGAGGCCAAGGGATCTACAGTATTTAGAATCCTGATGTTCCCAGACAGTGACACCCCAAGCGAAGCGAGGGTGTTACTCAGGGGGACAGAGGGATTCTACATGTACATACTGTGGATCCCATTGGTCAAGGAGTGTTAAGTTCTAGAGAATGTTACAACTGTTGCTATGGTAATAAAGCTATTTGCCTTGGAGTTATCACAATAATTATCATGGACCTGTTGGCCAACCTTTACATAAAAATTCCAGGAATCACATCATATGTAATGTTCGATTGTGTATGGTACTCACAAATTTAGTTACCACAACAACTACTTTATCATAGTTACCATGACAACTAATTACATAATTGTCAAGCTAAAACTTTATACAATAAAGCAACATTAATATGTGCATGAAAAAATTAGGTGAATCCGTCAAAATGGACCTCTAGAAAAATTTTACAGGATTTTTTTTTAGGCTAGATCAAATTAATTGTTAATTTATTATCCGATCAACCGAAATTACACACTATGTAGGTTAAAAATGTACCTGGGTCTACGGAGCACTTCAATTGGAACTGTTTACAAGAGTGGGACAAATTAATGGTTTTGTCTTTGTAGAATTTTGATTGACACCTCCAATCAGGAGATATCGATGAAAACGAGTGACTGTGATGACCAATTACCATATGCACACATGTACACTGTGGTACAATGGTAAGGGCCTTGCTTTAATTACAAGAGGTACCAGGTTTGAATCAGGGTGGTCAAATTCCTTCCCTTTGTTTATCTGTTACTGCTTTGATCATTTAAAGTGTTTCTAACTAGTGGGTGGAGCCTGGGTATGACTATTCATGTAATTGACTGCAATTAGCTGATACAAGCTAATTGGACGACCTACGTCTTAATCTATTGAGGAAAAAAAGCTAGCAAGTAAGACTAACTGCTTGACAGGAGCTTACACTAGAAGCATACTGCAATAAGCCACGTAACCAGTCTGGGCTATGTTTGCATCTAAGGGGGAGGGGGGCTTATTTTCAGGAGGGTAATCAGCATCCACTACAAACCTAACTTCAGTTAAAAACATAATTACCTTGAGGATGACATAAAACAGTAGATGTTGAAACATACCAGTCAGTTTCTCTGCATAATGTTGTATCTTGTGATGTACACCACGCCAGTTAAGGCCTCTTATTATATGTCTCCACGATGCATAGGGGTAGTTGTGTAGATAGAAGTTGACAGTAGCAGTTCTGTGTTGATCCTCACTAGCAAACTCCTTCACAATCTTCTTCCGTTGAGAGTAAGGGATGACCAGCACATTACACAGTATGTCCCACTGCAGTCCTTTGAGCACCCTCAAAACATTCTCAGTAGTTAAAGCTATGGCAAAGAGAAACATAAGGAGATATGACACTAGTGTGGACATGCAGTGCACAGGTATGTACATGTATATATTATGTATACTGTAAATCTTGTATAGGTATATACTGAATAATTACTAGACTCACCATGTCGTTTGTGTTTTTTGTGTTGTAATGGTTTGTTAGATTTCTCACTGCTGACATCACCAGCAACAGCTAGGATCATGGGATCAGCTCTGGCTTCACTTAATGGACTCTGATCAACTTCCTTGGTTTCCCCAACACCACTAACTGGAGCACTGAGAGGAGACTTAGAGATAGTTAGTGCTGGCTCCTCCCTCCCCTCCAATACACCACACTCCAACATAGCTGCTGTACGTATAATAAACAATATTAATTTTACTTTTGGCATGCAATAAAAAATTCCTGGGCATGCATATTACTGTTGGACATTTGCATGTACATGTAGTAGCCTGAGAGGAAAAATATTGCATTATAATGAGAGCATGCAGGTATGTGTGCACTAATCACAGGGGTTATTGGGATCAATGGGACTAATACCTATAGTGCCTAAATTCTCTTTGTGTGTATGTGGGGGGGGGGGGGGGGGGGGGGGGGGGGGGGGGGGGGGGGGGGGGGGGGGGGGGGGGGAACAACCTAACATAACATTAAAAGGTGGGAGTTGGGGGGAGGGGGAGAATAAACCCCACATGGCCATGAGTGTGGAGAACAGCCTCATTCCCAGGCCCATTCCTAGCTTTTCAATGTTGCACGCTATATAGTAGGAGGCCTGGTGTCAGAAGTCATGAGACCGATTTTATCCGCATGAAGGACGGTCAAAGGGTGAAAACAAACATGGGAGAGCCAAAGGTCAGCAAAGTTCAGGATACTGCCATTCACAATCAGCTTGAGGTAAGGCTTTGAAACTATCAAGTGATTATAGTACAATCATGATAGACTATAGAGAGTAAGAAAATAAACTCGTAAAGTAGGCACATGGCCTACAAAGGATGACTTTTCAAAGCAACCTTTTGACTACCTGTGGCCGTGTCATTGTGACATAAAGTCATGTGACTTTTGATACCAGGCCCTTCCGCTTTTCAGCATGCAACATTGAAAAGCTTGGAATGGGCCTGGGGACGAGACTATGTGGAGAAGGCAGCCAACTATACAGACTTATAGGAAAACAATCACTTGTGCTCTCTTACATGGAGTCAGCTGCACAGCTTCAGCTTGACTGGTAGTTGAGGTGCTATCTGGAGACTCTTCTGTCAATGGCTGTTCTTTTCCCTCATCATCAACTCTCTCTTTCACTGATTTCTCTTCTAGTGGTTTTAGTGGTAACTCCACCTTCAGCTCCTCTGGACAAGACTCAGCAACAGCTACATGGGTATGTAAGATGTAGGAACAAAATTAATAATGACTTCAAAACTTCACATTTGGGAGGTGGCCATGGAAGGCTAGCTGGTACATGCATAACATGTGTACGGTAAACTAGTGTCATTGGCAGGAATATACAAATGTGAAAAGGAATGGCATGCAAAGTGCCTGTGAAACATGTCATTTTGTGTGGACAACAATGACAACAACGGGGTGAAACAAACTACATTATTCCTTGCGCACATGAGCAGGTTGAAAACAATTTTGATCAGAGATCATGACTCAATCAAGCTCTGAACACATGCACAGTATTAAAAAAGTTTCTAAAAGAACAAGTATGGACAGGAACTGTGGTCAGTTATTATTTCTTTAACGACGGTACTGGTTAGTGGTTAGGCCAAGATAAGGTGGTGATACATTGTGCTCACGTAAGTAATCACATGTACACACTGATCATAGATGCTATAGTCTACTTTACACGATACATGTCACACTGCACAATAATTTTGCCATTTAAGGAATTAACTCTCATGAATATACTTCACCTCCCACACACTCCTGAATATGCAGCCATGACCATCCACACTGCACCCCTCCCACTTTTGAGAGGACAGTAAGATCTAATGCATATCAGTGTAAAGTTAGCTGATCATAACTTAGGCACTGTACATGAGACGCAGCGTAAAGTATGTGTGCTTTGACAATGCGGAAACAGGTAAATTTTACTGATTATTGACTATAGATATCAAGGGTCTGTGGTATTAATAGTGATCAAGACATTCTTGATTGCTTAATAGCAAAAATTCTGATGAAATGGCATACCTAAAATTTAACTGTAAACCAACTGAATACAGTGGAACCTCTGAATAACAGACACATTGGGGGTAGGATGCTTGTCCTTTGTTGAGAGGTTGTCCCTATCTCAGAGGTGTTAGCTAGCCACACCCCTCAATTATGAGGATGCAAAGTCGCAGTGAGGGGTGTGGTCTGTAAGAAGCTTAATCAGCTATCACATGTGGACACACTGATTGGGCCAGAATGAAGGATCTGATGTACTTTCTGGGTGTTGATAAGGCACCAACTATCAAAATCATGACACTAATCACACATTTACAACCGAAGCTTCGAATTCTGTCTGCTCTCGGAGGCTATTATGTAAAGCTACTTGTCCTTTGGGGGCACGTTTTCAGTCCATTGTCTGGAAACAAGAGGTTGTTCGCATTTCGGAGGTCGGAAATGCTATGGCAAATCAACGTTGTTTGTCTATTCTATAGAGGCAGTCTGTATCTTGAAGAGTCCGTTATGGGAGGTTCCACTGTATTAAACCAGCTTACATGTAAGGGACAGGATTAGGGGATATCATAGCAACTCTTGAATGCACGTATCGGCCAATACAGCTAGACTGTTAGAATTATCCTCTCCCCCTCCAAATAAGGGATGGCATCTTAATTCTTTACAATGTATACATGGCTTGGTCTCCCCTTGGGTTATACCATGGAACAAATGCTGAGAATTATGACATCAGTTACAACAGCTGTATAGAATCTTCATTTTTTTATGCTGGGAATTTAAAATGAAGACACACCCAAACTAAACATAAAGTCACATGTAATCAATAGAACGACATTGTACAACAGCATGCATAGCTGATAGCTCAGTACATGATTGACAACCTTTATATAGGGTATTTTAGCTCAAGCATACACAGACTAACAGCACTTAATCATGGCATTGGTAGGTGTGTATATGGCCAATCAAATAGCACGATTTGTAGCATTTGTGGGCCTTATCAAGCACTTAGAAGCAGAGACTCGTTACTTTTTAGCCACTTCTGACATCTTGACGATTTTGGCCACTCGTGGAGATGCCTAGATCTCGACATCTCATGATATTTGTGTGGACGACAACTACGATGAAACCGATTGGTTTACTTCATGCACATGCACACGGGGTAATAATTATGATGTCATGCATACTACTGACATGAGGGATCTATACATACACAGTGTAGTATTGTAAAACACACCACTCTATGTGAGAGAGGGGTTAGGTGATGTACACACAGTGCTACCGGGTAACTAAAATTTACTTGAAACCAGACAGACCTCTCAGTTAGAATTATCGTAACAAAACCAAAATTAGAGCTCTTAGAGTATTATATTCCATAATTGTGCTACATGTATAGTGTGCTGCCATGTATAGGTCTGCCTCTCCTGTGAACATGATATTAAAACTCCAGTGCTAAGTCTTAAGAGTGGGTGCTGTCGATAGGCATGGCTGACAAAAATAGAATGATCTAGTGTTCATAGGCCGTATTCAGTACATATAGGAAGGCTGTGATAAGTTTCTTTCAGCCCCCTCCCCCCTCCTCAATGATTTGGTATGTCGTACAATTGTGAATCTGTCATTGCACACATCAGTGTACATAATTATCGTCGATCAGGTTTGTGATTGTGCTGGTATCAACTGTACTTGTGGATTTGTATGCAAGTACACACACACACACACACACACACACACACACACACACACACACACACACACACACACACAGAGCATAGCACAGTAAGCAAGCAAGCAAGAATTGGAAAGAGCACTCTAGCTCTGTTGTTACAAGATAGTTCTCTATAGACGACATTGTTGAAGTGGATATTTTTGTCCCGCATATATTGTACTATGAATGAGACTGTTACCAAATAACTTCAACTATTCATTGTTTCAGGGGGTGGGTCGCTGGGATAGTCCGTTCTATCATGGGCGAGTGGGCATCTCTTAAATGTCAAGGGCGGGGCTACTGGTACCGCTACTGAGCTAAGTTTGGACCTGCTTGAAAGCAGTTCATACATCATTGCCGTTCAAGGTTCAAGGAGCTGTCTTTGCGATGTTTTACTGATATGCAGTATTGACTGAGATGATTACATTGCAATGGATTTTGTGTTATGACCTGGAATAAATGCAGCTACTCAACTATGTTGAAACGTACCATAGCTAGTAAATTGTGTGGGCGTGTTGTGTTCAAGGATTGACGTGATCCACGGTTTGGTGGAAAAACTGGATAAGAAGGGAGCTTATTTGTATTACTATATTGTATAGTACTAATACTGTAATCTCATTGGTCAGCAACAGTTGAATAATTCACGGTATTCTACAGTCATATTCAACAGAGCCAAAACGTGCAATGCGCATACGGCCATAACCATGGCATTTCAAACAGACTGAACCGAATGGAGACATCAGTAGTCCAGTAACAACACCATGTATCGATTAGGTAAGGTCTACAGCTAGTTGTAAATAGCGCTGTTAAACAAATATCTTAGACAGTCACCTTCGAACGAAGGTTAGTTCGATTTCGATTCACGATGATTACGTAGGCAGTTTCCGCATACTGAGTCATGGCCGAGACTATAGACTACTGTAGACTCATCAGTTTAACTTTCAACTCCAACGCAGTTTCAGCTACTCACGTTCTTCACTGTCACAGCGCCCTGGTTAAAACGGTTCGTGCAAAGGAGCAATCCCCCAGCTATGCTTCATCAGCACTAATTAATCAATGGTAAAGAGGGCGGTGTCCTGGGATGATGCGAAAACA
This sequence comes from Stappiaceae bacterium, assembly GCA_964291365.2. Lineage (GTDB taxonomy): Bacteria > Pseudomonadota > Alphaproteobacteria > Rhizobiales > Stappiaceae > JBDWFY01. The sequence goes on along the minus strand of OZ220033.1, from coordinate 257,384 downwards.
AATTAGAGGTCTACTGTGGTCAGTGTATGTACACATAAGCCAATAGGCAAGTTCCAGTGGGACTAACCATGGTATATAATATGTGACCCTCCACGAGCGCTAGACATCAATCTGAGATACAGGCCATAATAGTCACCTGGTCACCTGGTCACCTGGGGTGATAATTATTGATTAAATACTTACCGAGTTATGGCTCGAGAAAGTCAGCCGTGTAGCTACATAGAGCGTTCATGGCACAGACAGGTTGCTGTAGGCAACCGTGGCAGCTGTGAAATAAAAAGTCGCCTGCCACTTTTCTTCTTCGATTGTGTGTACAAACGAGCTTTAGAAACACTTGTCTTCTCGTTCTTTTCCATTGAAACGGCGAGTGTTACTCTCGTTCAAGCGCTTTGGCAGCCATCAAGCTCATTGACGTTGTGGATAGGGCCACAGATTTTTAATAAACGGCAAATATACGAACCTCCGTGTGCAATGTACGTAGCAATGTTTCATTGCACTTTCTGCAAAACTTTAGTACGGGCGATCCAGGTACATTTTGGCTCATATCTCCATGACTACATGGGCTAGAGATTTCCTTTCTTAACTCAAAATCAGCTGTCAGCACATTATGTTTGGTATTGTCATGAAAGGTCACATATAGTGGTTGCTGTTGATAGCCTAGCTACCCTGGTATAGCCATTGTCCTATGATAGCTAGTTCACTACAGTTATTAGTCCTATTCTATTAATATAAAACAATTGTGCAAAGAGTGTGCAACAATTGTTGCGCACTCCTTCATTGAATAGCGTGTTTATTACTACCATCGGTTTGGATATTCCATTCGGCCTTTGGCCTCGTGGAATATTGTCCACACCTTGGGTAGTAATAATTTACAGTATTCAATGAAGGAGTATGCAATAATTGTATATGATTAAATAGCAATTATCTGTGCAGGATAATGGGAGGGAGCTTTATAATAATATTACATGTACCGTACCTTCGCGAAAAAGGGCCCATGGGCGGTGCACCTTAAATTGGATCTAGACTGGGGGGTGGGCCGATATTTGAAAAATCACAGTCGCAGTTACACACAAAAGAGCGCCCAGGTAAACTACCTATGCAATCGTCATTATTTGAATAGTAGCCGCGGTTACTATTGATTTTAGCCTTGCTCAAGTATGGTTACTAATCGAGGGTGGCCGGCTTTTATCGGGCTGATACTTCATCGACAGCAACCGTAACTCAAATGGCTGGTTTATGAGAACTGCACTTCAAATAATCGAGGTACGATCGAAAAATAACCTGCCAAACAGTCGTAGAACCAAGTCCAGTTCGTTTTATGCCGCGTTTGAGCCTCAATAGAACGACCTTGCACGGCTATTGATCTTAACTATGCCCACTTAATAGTGATCGCGCATGTGTGTTCCATGGCGGATACATATGGGCGCATATTAGAGTAATCTTTAGACCTTAGCAGGAAATTGAGCCCAAAGTGGGGGGTGGGCCGATATTCCGTAGTGGGCCCTTTTTCGCAAAGGTACAGTATATACACGTATGTGGAGGCTGACAGATAATTTTGCAGGATCCTACAGTAGATGTAATTAAGTGAAAATGCAAACTTGTGCACATATACCGTAGTGTACTGGGCAAGCGTCCATGTGCCACATTTCAAGGGGTCAATGAAGCAGCTTCCATCAAAATGTATGCAGTTTATATCCTGGGCAAGCACCCATGCGGGCCAAAATCACGAGTTACGTTTAAGCGCCCATGGACGCTTACTGGGGACACTATAGCATGTACATGTATATGCACAACGTACATGACTGTACATTGTAAAGGACTGTAAGACAATGGGTGGTCACTACTATATTTGCTGTACTGACACCCGCGACCAGCCATTTTGATTCTGTTCACCTCCGTATGTTATAAAAAGTGGGCGTTCACCACTGTAAACCATATTTTAATGAAGAAATCATCAACAATTTCTGTCACTGGTCAAGCCATCAAGCTTGAAAATCAAGTAAATTATCAAGCAAGTTTCCTAGGAGGAATCAAGTGATCAAAGCCCCAAAATAGGCCCAATCAAATTTTGATCCCGGTGTCAGACTGGGGAGTCATTCCGAGGGGAAGTCATCTCCGCCTATGACACCGGTCACAGGTGTCAGTACAGGGCACATATTAATAGTGATCAAGATCACCCCCTTGGTAAGACTATCAAAGGGAGACAATGTGAGGGTGTGTGTGCATGAATAATTTCTAGATTACAGCCATTACATTCATGGTTAATACTGAGTTGTAGTTAGTCCTTGGTGCCAACACCAAGCATGTATACAGTGAGTAAGTCTTAGATGTACACGTACATGTAGCATACTACATGTACATGATACTACTCACTCTCTCTTTTCCGCCATTTTCTTGCTCGTCGTCGTCTCGTCGCTTCTGATGGAGTTTTTCCTGACTCCTTGCTAGGCTTCTCTTCCTCCATCCTCAACTGACATAGTCTACGCCAAAATGAACCACTTCCAAGTGACTACAGACTGAACAGGGAGCAAAGGGTTTGAAAAAAGGTCGTGTCTATTTTGTTTTTTGTTTTTTTTTTTGCTGGAGGGCGTGGCTTGTTGGCCTGGGTGTGTTATGGTGGGGATTATTTGGAATATTAGGACTAATGATAGTCTTGCAAACCAACTCTCTACCTGATAGGAACCGGAAAGCCAGTGACTGCACTATGCCTATGGTTGAGGATGTAACACAGTAAACTTGGAGTTGTTGCACAAAGAAGAAGGGTCTGGCTGGCCCGACTAAATCCATCACTGCATGTACTATGATCCACGGTGTACATGCGTACCGCCATCAGGGGCAACTGCAAGGATATCAGTAACTATTCTGAACTAATCATGTAGCTGATCCAATCCAAGCTAGGTGGTCGAATCCAATCGTTACATTTGCACAAGCTGCTGCTAGAGTGATGATCCTGGTAGTGATTCCGAAGGTTATACTGATTTATAGGATAAATTGAGTCACCCTTTATTGCAGTATTAGCTAGCTAGCTACTATGTGCTAAACTTGAATGTTCCTGAAAAGTCTTAGCTACTATTAAAGAGTTTCACTGGCGTATTTCAGCCCTAAACTCCTTGATGTACATATCAAATGAAAGCTCTTAAGCTGCAGAAGATAGGTGTAGAGGTAAGAAAGACGTAGTCTGGCATAGACTTCTTGTAATGCCAACAGGAGGAATTTTTCCGAATTACTACTAAACAAAAGGTTCATGCGCATTAGTGAAATTGCCTGTATTTTGAGAATGACGCTGCAGATGGAGCTCAATCAGAAATAACAGCCCCTCTTAACCCTATAGCTGGCCTTACACTCTACCCAATCCTATCACTTGACCGTTTGCCTGCTGGCTCTCTAGACACTGCGTTCTCTAAACAAGGCCTATTCATGCAGTCGGTGCTGAATGACTTTGTTAAACAGTTGCATGAAGCGTGCAATAGCTAACGTGCTGAAACCATACAAATTTGCCACTCCTCAGTTGTTAGTCATGCATGATACTTCAATAGTATATCTTACTAGTCACAGAGTCCAATCCCCTGTGGTACAGTATAAGCTAACATAACTTGAGCAATCTCTTTACTCTGAGGCTGAAAGTCCGATCCTCAATCCACTGAAAGTAAGAACGTAGCTAATACCAGGAGTAGCTACAGGCTAGTGTTCCTTGTCATGTAGACTGCTTGACTCCATCTCTACTCTATATCCCTTAACTTATATAGAGCTAAAAATCACAAGAGTGCAGCTGGCTGTGCTTATTAGCTACCGATTCTCTTGCCACTGATTTAAGGTTTGATCAGCATTTCTTAAGCTTCAGGTTTAGCTATATATCATTTTACATTAATTGAAAGCACTACTGCTTGTGTCCATATCAATTTTTATAATGTTATTAGCTAATTACAACAGTGAAGTTTAGGTCCATGAATATGACCATTAATGCATGAGTGAAAGCTAGGAATGCCCACATAGCTACTGATCCTAGTTCCTATGTTGCATGTAGCTGTCTTCCCCCAAATCAATAGCTAGTACATGTACATTGTGCCAAAAATTATGATTTATAAAGCTAATTCGGCCCTCATTAGTGGGAATAGTTAGTTGAAAATTGCGTCCCTATCGTAATTTACTATGGGGCCTCACCCCTAATTAGGGAGCCTGGGGACATATTATATTATAATGCAAACATGAATTTAATGTAATATCTAGTACGTATAGTTTAAGTCTTCAATGATAGCTAGCAGCTACTATTTCTTATGAGTGACAACATGCTAAGGCTACATGTTTCATACATTATGCCCTAATGATACTCGGCTGCATATCAGTTGGCTATAGCTAGTATCATCTTGTGCATGATCCCCACTGTCTTTAATCAGTACAGTAATAATTTACACTACCCTCTTATCACTGATGTTTTGAATTCAGTAAATCAGGTAGCAGTGCAGAACTGTTCATGAGAGCTGACTTATCCTGAGTGCTAAGCCAAGAATTTAATATCAGGAGTGTTCCACAATAACAGTGATTGTTTGACATTACCTTATATCCTATAGCTACCTGACATTGTATGAGAAACTGTTGTTTGCAGCATTTCAGATCATGATACAACCAATTAGCTGCTATTCTTATTAGCCTACCCAATGAAAGGTTGTAGATGACACGATGATTAAACTAATAAAGTCTTACCAGGTGGCCTATTATTGAACATTAGGTAGACTTTGGGTAATTCTTTGGATGCAGGATAATTGTATGATCATATCCTGCTTTTCAACAGTATTAGCAACAGCATGCATCTGCTATATCTCAGATAAATTAAAAGTAACAAGGTAGATATACACACAATTATCAATCCACAAAAATATCACTTAATGATTAGAAGGTCATTATAATTTTAATGACAAGAGAGGTGTCGTCAATTTTAACATATTCTTCATGTTCAGTGCAGCTTGTTCCTTGGGAGTGTTACAATTAGGATTTCCCAAACCTTACGTAAAACAGTACATGCATCAAGTGAAAAATTTCGTTTGGATTATTCACTTTCAATCCACAAAGTTTATCCTTATGGTGTAGCTGACAACTTCACAATCACATTTGCTATAGAGCAGACACTCGCAAAGTAAACTGGGTGTCTCCTTTGAGATTCTCACAGTGATTATCTACTGTCCCTGCTCCTCTGGTGTAGGTCACATGAATGGGCAAGAAATGCCTATCAAGTACAGAGCATGGAGCTAAAATTAATGTCACAGTTATGTATATAGCACTAAGCCAAGGTACATTAAAAAGTGAATTGATATAGTCGATGGCGGACTCCTTCAAACAGAACTCAATGATCCATGGGCGTTTAGTTTTCTAATCATTAGCTATTTACTGAGGACAGTGACCGGAGGTATATCTGATTGCATGTACCACCTTGGAAAGTACTCAAACATGAATTTGGGGAACCCACAAATATTATAGTGCTTCCAGTGACTCAAATTCAAGATTAACCGTTGGAACAATATAGGAGTGTCCTTGGAGTTGGAAGCATTCCTAGTAATAGTATAATAATAATATAGCTACCACACTGTTTTTGTAGACTACTATGATCTTGACACCGGATAAGTATAGAAATCAGGTGCACGGAAGAGACACTACCTAGCCCTGTTTCTTATTAAGATGTCTAGACATGAACAATTGCAACACAGTGCAATTGCTACTAAGGATGCAGCAAAGATCGGTAGCCATTTAAAACATGCTTAGATAAAGAAAAGTACTATAAAGACATACTAAGCATGGCCACACTCACTGTAATTGGTGATCCCTGAATGGTTGCACTATGAACCGGTGGAAGGGGGCAAAATTAACAGTCTAGATGGAGATCAATATGCACAGCAAGAATGGTATAGTGGCCATGCATGCACACATAAAGAGGAGTGTAGTTTGTTCCAGATCCCATTTTTGTATCAACTTTGATGAGATCATAGATGGTATATGATGAGATCAACGATCTTGCCTTTCTTTAGAACTCAGAGATGAGTAATCTCTTAACTAAGGTGTATGGACAGTCACACATTACAACCATGTGATATAGTCTGAGCAACAATTCTAGCAGCATATGAGAGCATACTGTAGCCATAGGAAATAACTGATCACCATTTTAGTGCATGGCACTTAAGTGGAAACTAAATATTATAGGAAAAAGTCAATAGTCATAGTGGGCAATAACAATTTTGATGGTATGTAGCGAAAAATAGTAGGATTAGGTATGAATGATAATTATAGCTGCGAGGAAAGGCGCATCAGCATGAAACTGACTGTGGTGGTTCTCCAGAGATCCATGGACCAAGTAATACAACCAATACTGAGGGTATTGGTACTAAACAGTGGAATACTTTATAGTATCAAAGTCTATTGAGAAATGTGAGGTTCCTGATTTTCTGAGGATATAGTCGCACTTAGTTTAGTGTGTGCCATTTGTAGTGTAGGTATTGCGTGAGGAAATGGATCTATTTAGGCATGAACCTGATGGTGGTATAGCGTTGAGGTTCAAACTTCAAAGATCTAGAGATGCAGGTACTTGAGCAGAGATCCAGATCCACAGAATGAGTAAAGGATAAAATATCATAGTATACGAAGCCATGCTAGGCTGAGGAGCATTAATTTAGCAAAAAAATGACAATTTGGTGCAGAGGATTCCTTTAAACCATAATAATATAATATATATCTCAATCCATCGATGTGGCCTTCACTTTCCTGGATATCGTGGCATTCTGTTCATTGTGTGCCACTTGTAGTGAGACACTGTACATCTGAGAATAGGCAGTCTATACACTAAAAGTAAGCAACAAATGAGTATAAGTATAATAATAACACCACAGGATAGAGATAATACATTGGGCTATCAAGTAAGTGTGGTCCTGCGAAACTCCGTAGTTTATAGCTTGTCTGATACATTTCTATAAATTTGCCAGGTATTTTTCTAGACAAAGTGTGACATCTCCAGCTAGGGCACTTTAGAATTCAAACTGGACTACGATACTAGAGTCAGTGGAGTTTGAGTTTGTCCAGTCTTCCAAATCAGAACAGGCTTTATACCTTAAGATTTATATCATCTGCACAACAGCTAGTAACTGCCTAAAGAGTTCTGTATGCTTGTTAAAGGCTCCTTGAGAAAGGAAATGAACTAATAGAGAGCAATAATATTAAGCAGATGAAACTTAGCTGGAGAGAGGGTGATCATTAATTGAAGGTATAGAGTTCTTCTACCCTCTATACCTATAGGATTTCTACATCTCCATCACCAGGAACTTTACCTTCTGCCTAGTTCTCGACGGTACAGTAGTGCCACATTATGTTTAATCTTGTGGCAAAGGTATAGCCGTAATCCTCTCATGATATTATCATTGTACACGTTCAATGTGATAGCTATTGCACTTTATTATTGTGGCCACAATATTAATATATAATAATGCCATCATATTAGGCAAGACTCTGCCTTGAATGCGATACTCAGTCTCTTTGGTTTGGGAGAAAAGAACCCTCATAGAGGAAATGTCACTGCTGAAGCCTTACTGAAACACAGTGCTGTTTTGTGTGCCGTTGATGACATCAACTCTTTAGTTAAATAGAGGATATTGCAGTTTATTGCAGCACAACACACCACAGTGGCTGGAGGTACTGTCCATACCCTGTAGAACCATCGGGGTGTCTTCCAACCAACGTTTTGTTGAGAGTGATAGGCAAGAAAGACTACTGCTAGGTATGAACCTACTTACGCTACTTCACTGAACAATGAATCTTTAGTTTCATTAGCTGAGAATAGCAGTACTTGGTATAGTGTGTACCAGTTGAGTAATCATATCATAGAAGTTGTATGTCAGAGAGCAACAGTTGCATGAAAAATACTCCTTGTTGTGATAATTGGAACAAATTTACAAATTGTCATCTGGGAACATCATCAGATCATGTAAGATCAGCATCAAATGAAGCAATAATACACCAAAGGGTAGAGAGATGCTGGGCTGGAGATAGAGTTCAAGTGCCTATAGTGTGGCCCTGCTAACATGCAGCTTTAACATACCATGGAGTCAACTCTGTCAGGTACTTTGGGTCTACATGGCTTAAATTCCAGTGTGACAACTCCAGCTAGGTTATTTTAGAACATCAAAATGTATGCAGATACGACAGTAGCACTATGAGTTATAGTGGAGTTTTTAATTTGCCAAGAAAGACGGTCTCTGTAGAAGCTAGGGAGCAAGCTAGCTAATGAGGGAACAAAAGATACTATAATGTGGACCAGCATCAGAAAGTGGACAATCACAGGAGTAGTAGACACAAACTTGCCCACTTTTCCCGCTTCAGAGCAGGCAAAACTCACTGCTTCAAATAGTAAATGCCTTGGCACAAAGAATTCTGGCTTGTTAAAGTATAGAAACTGAACAATAATGAGCGATTAAGCAGCTGAAAACTTACTTGGGTCGCCAGAAATTCGCGATTGAATGTTTGTTCATAAGACTCAATCACTATTGTGCCATGTTGCCAAGATGAGGATATCAGAAGAGAATGGATACCTGATTGAGGCACTCAGCTGAATTCAGAAAAGACATTTTTCACTATGTATACAAGAACATGGTTAAGCTTCCAATGAGAAAAGAGCAGCTCAAAAGTATTTGCACAGATTTACAGAATGGAAAGGCAAGTAAGCTGCTAGAGGTCCTTGCTACTTTGGGAAAATGTGTCAGCAACTGTAAAGAACGTACAGATGAGTTTTAAATACTGGAGTGTGGAGGATTAAATGAAGAAAGTTGGAGTTAATGCGGATAAGTACAATGATGAGCAAAAAAAGAGGAAGATATAACATCAGTAGGGCCAAGGGAAAGTTACGTACAGGTGCTTTAGTCAGTGGAGGAATAAAGTGGAAGTGACATATAGCAATGTCAGCTTGTGTATTTGTACATTACACAAGATAAACTCTAGTCTCTATTACTATTCCATGCATGGTAGCTACAGCAGTACAATAGCACTTGAGGACAAGTTAGAACTTTCTTGGTCGTATAAGAAAAAAGACAAAGTAAAAGATCATGAAATAGACTGTCAGCATAAGTTTATAAATGGTGTATGAAGATAGCATAATTTTGATAGTACATTTGACTCGTTTTGCAATCAAGCCACAGTTAAAAAGAAGAGTCAGATTGTGTGAAAGGTGTACTATGAGAAGAGCACAATAACATTAGTTTGAGATATTTATGTACAGGTATACGTGATTATCAGCATGAACTAAGAAGACACACTCACTGAATTGAAAGCAATGCGGCAGTTTGTCCTAAATTACATCTCTGAAAGGCCAATTTTAAACATTTGAGAGTACACTTGCATGACTGGGTGCTCCCTCGACTATCTCCTGGAGCCCACTGGAACCACTCTGACAGCATGGCTCTAAGATAACTCAGTGGTGCTCCTTGTTGTAGGTGAGCTCTTGATTGAATGTTATCAAGCTCACCTTGTCGGAATCCCAGGTATGTACCAATATCTCTCCATTGACAGGCATGATCCTTTAGCTGAAGTTCTAGTTGAGGTAGATGGGACTCAGTGAGACATTTGTCATCTGTCAAAGCACATCTGACTCGCTCTGAGCAGTTAAGCCACAGTAGTTGCTGTGAAGTAAGCTTGCCACATTTCATTTTGTTAAGAGTGCAAATCCACAACTGATCATCAGTGTCAGCTGTAGCACTATGTGGGTTTCCTATACAACAAGGACAAAGTAAAGCAGGACTAGGAACAGAGGTGGAGTATCTCAAATTGAGAGTAGCCTTACGAAGACCCTTGAAAAGAGCTTGATACACTCTTCGGCATACATTTGGGTAAACTTCGATTGGTGCTTCTGGAGATATACGAATGTGGACCTCAAAATGAGAAAATGTGTCAATTAGTGTGACAACCCCAGGGCATCTTGGAACCTCATACTGGATGCAGTTACAATACAAGCACACTGGAGTTCTGAATTTGTCCACCAAAATGGTCCATGGAGCTTGAAGATTGTTGTCTGTGGAGGCTAGAAAGCAAGTGAGAGCACAAAAGATACCTCGTCGAGGACCACCATCTGGAAATTTGATGACCATTGGAGCAATGGGAGCATCAAAGGAGACACGAAAATTGTCTACCTTCTCATCCTCAAGCATGTTAAGAAGAGCAGGCACAAATAGCTCATTGCTGCTGAAGCTAGCAAAGATCAGAAGGCTTTTGAAAAGGTGAACTAAATCTCTGGGTTCAAAAAGCCCAGGTACGTAGTGCTTGTTGAAATCTGCCTGAGAAAGAAATTCAACTGTGACCAGAGCAAACTGGTAGAATTTCTTCCAATCACTAGAAAGTGCATGCTTCTTCGAAAGCTTGCAAATTTCAAATGATTTCATCACAAGCTCTGTCACCTTGTCAAGAATAACTTGAGGATCAGTAAAGACAACATTGGGAAGGATATCTCCATAATAGAAGAGAACAGAGATCTGGTCGAGGTACTCAATGGCCGCATCCAAAGATTCCTCCTTGAAGTGAAGCTTCTCCATAGCTAATCTAAGGCACTCATCTTTGCTAAGAACCCCTCGTTGAAGGCTTTGTGACATTTGCTCCAGGAGAATTTCTAAGGCAAACCATCCAAGAGGAATGTCATCTGGTTGGATAGAGGCATTATCGAGAAATGCCTCCCGAATCTTACCGATAACTACTTCCTCAGCATTCCCAGGCTCTAGAGCATTCAGTGGAAAGATTACCTTATTCTCAGCAAGGTTGTAATATACAATCTGATTTTCAAGATCACGTGACAAGAGCTTATGTATCTTTTCATTCTTTACATCTCTACTCTCAGTTGATTCCTTCTCTCTGTCTGCATGAGTGCCTACAACTATGATCTGTGGATACTCACCTGCACTGCCCGAGGATGACCTGTGTGAGTGCATTGTCCTAACACAGTGTTGAAGAAGCTGCTCAACCGTATATGCAGATTCATACGGAGTACCTATTGGCTTTCCATCCACATAGAACTCTACTACTGGCCGACTATCTAGGTTATCACAAAGACGAAAGACAAAGAGATAGTAAGAAAGTCGACGTAGAAAGATTGGCAAGATTTCATGGAACTGAGGCTGACCTCCAGAATCAATAATCTGAATTATTCTAAATGCTGTGAGTGGAGTTACAGTTGTAGAGAGCTGGTCCATCAGCTTAACAAGCTCTTCATCTGTAGATATCGACTGAAGAATCCTCTCAGCTTCATCTTCATAATCACTAGCATCAGACTCATCTGAAGAATCCGATGGAGGAGCAGTGAGTATATGAGATACTGAAGCTGATAGAGAGTTGTCGCCTTGGCTGGGTACTACTGGAGTGTTGTCACCTTGATCAGACACTGGTGTTGTTGCTTGACTTTCTCTTACCTTAGGATTAACTATCCTGGCTTGGGACTGACCTGTAGAGGGTGGCTTGGTATCATGTTGACGTGTTGCAATGAGGTAATCAACAAGCCTAGGATTAAGTGCAAGCAGTGCCCTGGCTAGGAAGGCCTTGCGATCATTTAGTGTGGTTAGCTTAGCCCATTCTTCACCATCAAGGTTGATTCGGTAGACTGTGGTTGGTCTCATGGCCAAGGGAGTGCTGGTTCTGGATGTTGCTGCTTCATCACCAACAATCATATCTTTTGTGGTTGTCTTACCTGAACCAGCAGCACCATACATCAACAGCTTGCAGAGCCAGGACTTTACACTACCATACTTCATGGCATTCTCAAATTGTCTACGACCCTCAGCAGTACCTAATCATGTGTGTGCATGATTGTATGATATTTGATTGAACTCTGTGGTTGTACTGTATAATATATGAGTGCCACGAAGTAGTGCGATCGTGGCACTCATATACTCATGATAATACAGCTAGAGAAAAGAAAATAGACAAGGTGCATGTAGTTGAAGCATGAGTTATCATGTATATTATGTGCATGCACATGTACCTGAAGTAGAACGTGTTTATTTTGACTATACTCTTTGTTTGAAACAAGAACAATAAGTTTTATGCTAGAGTTAGAGTATACAAGTGACCGTTGCTCATAAAAACGAATCACTATAGTGCAAAAGCCTCAGCGCAATGAACCATCAGTTGCCTAAAATACTTACAGGATGATATACAGCATGCATGCAGTCATGAAGTCAGAGTCAAGCCTAGACTAGACTGGAGTAACCAGTATTAACCACAAGAATGTACATGCACACATGCACTGAACGTAACAGCACCGCACCGTGTTTGCAATTATTTTGACCAGCCAGCTGGACAAACCATATGCTGATGTCACGATCGATGAGTCAGTAAAAAGCTATCAAGCATAGAACCCAAGACAGTCAAAGAAAGTTGCTCTAGTAAGCCTAGAACCCAAGACAGTCAAAGAATGTTGCTCTAGTTTAGACAGTCGTCACTTGTAGCTAGCGGTTCATATACTATGCCAGTTGTAATCATGTCAAGAACCATTGGTGTGTTTTTTGTCAAGAAAGAGCCAAGTCGCCGATCATCATGGCAGGCAAATAACATGATATCTCCCGAACAAAACGTTTTCATCGAAGTCCACACAATGCATATCTTTGAAAGCCTACAAGAAACTGTATATCGCTACACTTTGGACATATAAACCAGGTATGTAGCTGCTAGCACGGTAAGAGACACACATGCACACACACACACCCACACAGAGAACAATTACCATAACCCTCACACGTATGCGCCATGGCTTAATGAGGAAGAAGTCATGGTTGCATTGATTCAGATTAAGACGGATAGCATCATACAAGAACAATTGAAACAAGTGGAGAAACTTAAAGCACACAGTTGCCAAGCAGTCACAAATTGAACTGTGGAGTGATAGTAGTATAGCAAGTGAAGTCACATTATTTAATTCACTCAATATGTACCAACCAATCATCTTTGCAACCCCTGACTCCATTGAGTGAAGAATCGAACTTTTACCGCTTTCTACAGTCACAAGTGATCAGAGGACACAAAATGAACTGATAAACCATCAAATAGATCTAATATTGGAGCCTCAATAGTTGATGTTACTATAGTTATTGTTACATTATTACATCGTGAAGAGAATAAACGGAGTGATGAAATGATTAACCCCCCCCCCTCTCGGGTAGGAATTGATGATACAGTAGAATCTCCCAATATGGACACTCGGACTCACTCCCTTAGATGCTTCGAATTCACCTCTTTGGACAGCTATATAAGCCATGGATGCTATATTATAAGAATCCTCTGGACAGTTAAGCTGACATGCATAGGCTCATAATAGCAATGATTTTTACTCACACAAATTGTACTGGGATTACCTTAGGACTTTGTCCAGTAGCGGATTTGGGGGGGGGGGGGGGGGGGTCCTGGGGTTCCACGGAACCCCCCTTTGGGTTGGACCTAGTCAAAGAAGTACTGATAATAGGCTAAATGGAACCCCCCTCTCTGGCTAAAGAACTAAGAAAACTGCTACTGTAGCTCACCTTAGCATGCCTTAGCAGAAATTTCGATCAAAAACAGATCGATTGACAGGTATCGCAAGTAATCTCTCTCTAAAACGATTGAAAATGGGCGTGGTTTTAATCAAAAGTGGGTGTGGCTTCTAAATATTTCGTGTGCAATACTATAACAGAACCCCCCTTCAAGAAATCCTGCATCCGCCACTGTTGTCTTCATGCATGTCATTGTGACATGAAGATGTCAAATCATGCCTATTCACTTACAGTATAACATTTTGCTTGTACATCTCTGATGGACGGTCCTGGGATAGTCAGAATCAATGTGGACATCACTCACTCTCTGAGATGTGGACTGGCTCCATAGTACAGATAAACTATGTGCATCTATTGATTTCGCCGTAGAAAATAATATATTTTCAAGAGTACTCATTTTCAACCTAAGAAATTTGGACAACCACCCATCTCCTGACAAAGGTGCTCCCCAAAGGACAAACAGCTGTATAAAATAGTCTTCAAGAGTGGAAAGAAATCGAAGCCTCGGGTGAAAAATGAGAATCAAAATTTCGACATTTTAGCTACTCAGTAGTACCTAGAAAGTGCATTAGATGGAAGAATAAAGGAAATAACAAAAGAACAAATGAAAAAGGGAAAAAATGGATAAGAAGGGAAGGGGAGAAGAAAAGGAAGGCTGAAGAGTGAGAGTGAAAAAAAAAATGTGAAAGAGAGAAAAGCATAAGAGAAAGAAAGTATAAACTAGCTATAGAGAGGACGGAAAGCTGAGCTGAAATTGGCAAACAAAGAGAACAACGTACGGTAGGTGTACATGTACAATCAGTGGCGTAGCCAAAGCTATTGAAGTGGTAGGGCACCGTTGCGCATGTGCAAAAGCTTTGACCACACCCACTAATTAACATCGCTAATCAATAAAGAAGGCCCATGCGATTACGATCAAATCTTGCAAGGAATTTGCACTGTTTTTATCGATTGTGATGTTTCTGGGAAGAAAGCAGGGCTTATTACAGGTTTAGGAGCAGCTGGTTTATCCCTTGTATTCTGTAAGGATATCATAGATACTTGTTCAATATGCATTGCAAGAGGCTTTGAATGCTAGGGCCTGGATGTTGTTTGGTAGGGCCTAGGCCCTACCAGGCCCGCCCTTGGCTACGCCACTGTGTACAATTGAAGGTGGGCTACAAGAAGCAGAGATTTCTAATAGTGAGCACTTGTTTCGGACTGTGATTGTTCACTGACAATGGGTATGAGAATGAACGCAATGTACAGACCAGGACATTGTGGAAAGTGGATGTATGCATAATACTAATTGCCTTGACACTGAGAATAAGGATGAGATGTGTATTTGTTCTGTGTGCAACATACTTTTTGTTAACCAACTGACAGTAGTTATTGTTGTAACATTACTGTATACTTTTACTCACATTTAACATCATTATTTGTTATCATTTTTGTCTATGATTTTTGCTTAATGCTTCATCATTACAAGTGTTTGATAATCAACGCTGATAGTAACAAATCACTAAACCTCACTGATACCTTTTAAAAGTAAGCTTGTACATCGGGTGATACTGGCAAGATCCCACTACATGCCTACTTGAGGGCTGGTACAAAAGCTGGACTGGACTGGACTCATGGACTCGCAGGTTATGGGCTGATATATTTTGGACTCGGTTTCGAACTGATAAAGTGCTGAATGACGATCATTTCCAACCATTCTCCTCCAACCCAGTGTTATGTCTGTAGCTTTGAGAATAAAGCTAGGACTTGGAGATCGAATACACTAAATACCACTGTGGCCCATTTATACAGTATGTGAGCTGAATTAGGAGGCAAAAATACTACTATATGAACCAAATCATCTTAACATGGAGTATTGCTGTATTATAGAGAGAGGAAGATAGCTATGGTAGGACTAAACTTAATGAGAATCAACTTATGGTTGAGCCAGTGTTAAGTATACGATCCTTTCTCCTAAGCAAGCTCCAGGTTATGCTAAACTCATTCATTATCTTTTGATTGCTCCACACTGCCAGTAATTTCAATTTACACATTGTTAAAGTCATACATAGGTCACAGTGCGTTTGCACTTAAGGTACACCGTCTTAATTATGTTTAACTGAAGTCAAACTGCTTTGGCATGTTCACACACACACACAAACACACACACACACACACACACACACACACACACACACACACACACTTTCCAAGTGCACACACATATGTACACAGCTACAGTGGGAATAGATACTAGCTAGCATAACTAACAATTAAGTGTTACATCCCACTAAATTAGTAAGTGTCTCCAGCACTGCATATAATTAAGATCACATGGCTCTGTAGCCAAAGCACATGTTCAAGGATAGCTGGTTCTGTTAAGAAAGTAAGTTAGTAAAGTAAAATTAAATCGAGTTAAATCAGGCAGATCCCTGAGCAAAGGTTGTGAGTAAAAGAGTGTAGAGCATGTTAATGAGCCTTATTACATGGTATGAGTAACTTACAGTTATGATTAGCCTTGTCCCCAGGCCCCTCCCTACGCGGGAGAAGGGCCTGGTACACACCGACTGCGCATGCGCCCGTTTGTACCCAGAATCTGGGTACATCGTATATTCCCGTAAAATACTCAGTAAACTATCTATTTACGATTACGTCATCTTCTCAATCTCCTCGCGTTTAGCCAACAAACACACGAGGCGAGCGCAGAGACTTCGTTCGAACGGTTGACAGGCAAGCGACATCGAAGACGCTTACTCAGATGCTTGTTTGAACTAGAAGTCAAAATGTCACGCAGTAAGCTATAGTATACGGACAATTTTACGGAAATTTTACTGATAATCTTGCACATGCGCAGTCGGTGTGTACCAGGCCCTTCTCCCGCGTAGGAAGGGGCCTGGGGACGAGGCTAAGTTATGATGGGACGGTATCAGTCTGGTCTGACAAAGTTTCAAGAACATCAGTATGACAGCCCAGTGCATGTATGTATAGCTTGTCACGTGATTCAGAGAACAGGCTGGAGTCGGGGGGGGGGTGCACTGAGGGGGAGACACGTGACCAAAATGACAAGGTAGCTCAAGATTATAGTCACGTGGAATGAGGCAGAAAGGTTTTTTGACCAAGAGAAGATGACGACAATGTGCATATACCTCAACCGGACTCCTTGCAGGGGAGTGGTCCCGCCCTTTCTGTAGCTGGCCACAGGTCGGGAGATTAATGGGACCGAAACCTGTAGTCGGTGAGGATCAGACTGGGTTCTCCCCTGATGACCGGAACAATTTTGGAACTCAACTTATCTAATTTTTATCTCAATTAAACTAGCACAGTTACTATTCAACAGGAACTCCCAATAGTAATATTAATTTTGCTGTTGTTATGAAGTACATGTAGAGCATATTAAATATTATTTTGAAGGGTCGGTTGCTTCATTCTCACTGATCTTTGCTGATGTTTAAAATATACTCATTGGGCACTGCTGTTAACACTACAAACACACACACACAGATTAAGGCTTAGGGTAAATAGATGCATTGTAATTACAAAGCATAACTGCCAATTATAGTGTTACATCTCGCAGAATTAGCGAGTGACTCTAACACTGCATATAATTAAAATCACATGGCTCAAGTATAAACTACTAAAGCCTCTCCTTGACAGTGGAGCCCTAATCAGTTAGGTCTGATGGCCAATGGACAAGGCTCATTTCATCCCACTTTTCTAATTCCCAAACACATACACACAATGGTGCACATACATGTACATACAAACAGAGGCCAGAGGAGGTACATAATGATCATGTACCCATCCCTGTTATCACTTCTGGTTTACACAGTAAACTTTGATAGGCATTTTCAAAATCCCCTTGGATACCCAACTTACTAGTGTTGCGTGATTAATCAGTATCACGATTAAATCGGGATGTTACAAGGTCGCGATTATTGAACCGGCACTAATTTCCCTCATGTGATTATCGTGGTGGTGTGTGATTGTTGCTAATGGACATGCCTAGGTAGACCCCCAAACATCAATTACAGCCACAGTATTAGTGTGGTTTCCTAGTTGCTGGTTCAGGGTGGTGGCTCATAAGTGGTACTAAGTGTAGCTGTGTAAACTGTCCTGCCATTACTCTGTCTGTGTGGTGACTTCTGGGCCATATGGCAATGATGATATGCATTACTCCTGTCAAGGTAGCTATATCTGGTCAGATATTCAGCAAATGTGTTACTGATACTTACATGCAGTGTGCTTGCAATAATCACCATAATCGTCATATTTATGGATGACAATAATCGTGATACACATTTTTGACATCGCCCAACACTACAACCTACTGTGACCAGAAATCAAAATTACGAGCAAGATGATCCCTTGAAGATTCTACTGTTACACATATATAATGTTGCAGGAGATGGTATGCACAGAAGTCTCATTTTGCACATCATCTGAGCTTGCATGGGTACTCACAACTACACAAATACTGTAGTTATTCGAATAGTAGCCACAGCTACAGTAAATATTAATTTCAGCCTTGCTCAAGTGCGGCTACTAATCGAGGGAGGCTTTTATTAATTTTGGGTTGACACCTCCCGATGTCATTGACAACAATAGCACAAAAGGCTGGTTTATGAGTACTGTACATCAAATAATTGAGATATGGTCGAAACGTAAACTGCCATAATACTGTAGAACGAAGCCAAGCTCGTCTTTTGCCACGTTTCTACCCAGAAAAACGATTGTGCATGGCTTGTGATCATAGCCATGCCCACTTAATAGTGATCACACATGTTGCGGCTACTATTTGAGGGCGGCTATTATTGTTTTCAGAAAACTCCAGGTGTGGCTACTATTTGGGGTGTGGCTTCTGTTGAAACATACACCACACACAATATTACATACACCGACAAGTTAGAGCTAAGAGTAATAATTATTCATTGATTGTTACAGCGGTACGGCATGCATAAACTTTGTGCAAACGTCAGTTACATGGAAGTAAAAATAGGAAGTAAAATGGCACACTTCAAGGGAGACGAACCACTGTAATCATCGAAGCCTTCTCTAGCTGACTTACTCGTTTTTTTATATGTGGCTGTTGATTCGAGGGAGGAACAAGAAAGGTATGTTCAGTGGCGAAATAAACCTTAATTCTCGTAGGAAGGTTGTAGGAGTGGTAAAACTGGTGAGGTAGCCATGGCGGGGTTGTGGGGTGAGTGGTTCAAGCTAAGATTATGACACAACCAGAGGTGGGACATGGCTGTTGTTGCGTTTCCTTAGTACTCTAGTAGTGTGCTAGCCTTATGTTAAGCGTAGGAGGCATGGGGCAAGGAAGCTGGGAATGGCCCCAGAGAGAAGCTTACCTGGTAAATGTGGCCTGTTGTACAAAGGCTGTCAAAGCACTATTGATGGGTGATTTACGGCTGCTAGATGATTATGTTGGCTCTGGTACCCACTAAACATAGTCTACTGAACTCTGAGTAGTTTATAGATCAACGCTTGGCATCCAAATCCAACAGCTTGGTGTACATGTACGCATAGGAGCAGCCTGGAATATGCTGACTTGGCACATACTTAGTATATTGACCATACATGTATGAGTAGATGTATGTATATGACTACTATGCATGCTTTTCTCTGGCTACAGTCTGTGATATGCTTGTGATGGCATGATGAATCTTCAAACAACATGCTAAAAAGTAAGTACAGTAATGGTATGTGGTGCATGCATTTATGCGTCTGGAACACACAAAAGCCTTGTTGACTTAATAAGCCGTTGATGTTGTATGTACACATCTACATGCAAACACTATGCATGTAATGGCAATCTTTACTGTCTAAGATAGAAGGTTGTGGCTATGTTAATGTGTTGTGGAGGAAAATGTAGATCAACTTTTAGTTTGTATGTATGATGAGTACAATCACTGTTGTTCACATGATATTATACACACACGTACACTTGAATGCATGCGCGCGTA
Organism: Stappiaceae bacterium; assembly: GCA_964291365.2. Taxonomy (GTDB): domain Bacteria; phylum Pseudomonadota; class Alphaproteobacteria; order Rhizobiales; family Stappiaceae; genus JBDWFY01. The sequence goes on along the minus strand of OZ220033.1, from coordinate 237,907 downwards.
CACACACATACACACACACAACAGATGTAGAAGTTGAATCACTGTGATTTGAGACGATTTTTTTTATATGAAAGACTATAGCTACTTGTGTACATCATACATACTATATTGTTGAAATTCTGTATGTTTTTATTTGGGACACAGCTGAAAATACTTCTACATGACTCTTTGTGTATCTAGTCTTTGTTCTGTGAATCTGGTGGTCATTGCTCAAGGAAGCTGGAATGGCCCCACCAAATATGCATGTGACTCCAGAAAGTCTCTGAAACACTCTGGCCAAGTCATTGATTATTAATTGACTGTCAGGATGAAGGTACATTAATCACCTACATAATACATTATGATAAAGCTAATAGTCTGTATCTAATACCACTAACTCATTGACTACTCAAACCATAACACCATATTTTGACTCAAAAATTGCACTTCCCATGCCTTAATGCGCCTGAGACGTTAGCTAGAATATAATGTTATATTTATGACTCAGATTTGATTATAAGAATGATGGGACACTAGTCTAATATAAGACTAATTTTGGTTACCATAGCAACCAGTCTTGCAGTCGTGGCAACAAAAATGGCACACCATGTTTACAAACCAAAATCACGAATTGTGAAACAGAAGATGGCCTTTGTTTCCCTCTCAACTTCGTGAGGTACAATGTACTTCAACAGATGCCAAAGTATCAGCTGAAACTATCTGGAAGAAACAATAAAACGTTCGTTCTTGAGCAAGGTGTTACTCAACAAGCCCCAAAATCCACTGCTAGTCCATGTATTTCTTGTTACCACTCACCTACATGCAATCAGGTCAATTTCTTCGAGAAGAATCTGTGAAGCAGAGGTATGATTCATTAGTCTCTTCATACCGTCAAAAACAATCATCTACAAATCGATCACTAGCTATAGGTAGCTACTAGCTGCCTCATGGCACAATACAAAATATATGGAAAGTAATCACATGCGTATGCGTTAATGATATACTAATAAGATACAAATGATACTCAAGAGTGGAAACGGCCGCTATGTGCAAAATTATGCTCCCATGCCTTAGTCTACCTGAGATCACATTTTTACCATGCATGTATGCACAAGTGGTAAAGTAATCAGTCTGTTCATCTGTTGTTGTTGTTGTCGTAGTTATCACACCAAAACTATAGCATTGCATGAAAATTGAGGAGGAAGGGGGAGAGGCTGGTATGTTTTGATCATGTGCTGGACATGGTTGGATGTGGTTAGTAATTAGCGGTCGACTTTGCCCACGCACCGCAGCCACTAACGCTGACTATGGCAGATCAACCAAAGAAGCTGTGAACTAAACGATTGACAATCCGAGTGTGGTAACGATATCCTAAGCCTATTTTGTTAAACACACAGCTAGCTAGGTTACCTTTTGATCGACGAGATCGCTCCAGGCACTCAAAAAGAATCGTCGTTCCAAAGATCAAAGTTCATCCTAGCCAGTTCTATATTCAGCAAAAGGTAGCCTTAAGTGATATAGTCAACAGAGCGATCGTTGGTACACATGGATCATCAATCGTTCACAGCTCCTTGCAGACCAACAGAAAACTGCTGAGTCATAGCCAGCAATGGTGGTTGTGGTGCGTAGGCAAAGTCGACCACTAATTGCTAACTGCGTCCAACCACATCCAACCATGTCCAGCACGTGATGAAAATGTACCAGGCTCTCCCCTTCCTTCTCACGAATTGAAAATTTCACGTAAGTGGGAGAGCCTGGTGCGAGGCTACCAAAATTGCTAGATCTTATATATACAGGGCTCCTTCAGAATTATTGTCAGGGGTGGGGGGACAAATGTGACAGGGTTTCCTTCAGAATTATTGTCAGGGGTGGGGGGACAAATGTGGTGTTTGCTGAATTAAGGGAGAGGGGGGCAAGGATGATAGTAGTCCTTCGGCACTTCTATGAAGTATAAATATATGGAAGCATGCTTCTGTGGTACCCCAGGAACATTTTGGAGATTTAGGCACATATATATCCCACCTTATACATTCATCCCATAGAGTCGCAGGATATTATGAGCCATAATTCCCTCCCCCTGGCAGTCACTGCAACCAATCAGAATCATTGTTTGCTTCACACAGTCATACAACTATGTCCACACCATTGAATGTGTATACACAGATATGGTGTTCTGTATAGTATAGACAGTACACATTGTTTACACAGAGACGCGCTATAGCTCTAATTGACACTAAGCAGGAAGCCATTAGCTATCACTCGATCTCACCACGAGGCAGTTTAAAGTGCACTAGCTAGCTCGAGTCAGTATCGCTAGTCACTGTAGTTGAAACTACTCGCTCCTTGTTGTCGAAGCTACTGCCGTTAACGGGAAGCCCAGTTGCTGACACACTGTGACTGGTTGATGGATAACTAGCAAAACTTGAGATGATCAGTCCAGCAAAGCAGCAAGCCATTGTTGGTGGTCCCTTCAATTTTGGATTTTCTTTTGTTTACTGTGGCAGTTGCTATGGAAGATTTATTGCACACGCCGCTCTATCGTACTCTATGGACCAATCAGATGTATCCCCCACACCTAAATGAAACCCTGGTGATGAGTGGCCAGCAGATGTCTGAAATTGGTTAATGACAAAATTAATTTTAATCTTTGCTTCTAAAATTTAATGCTTGATGAGGATCACAAGTGCTACATATTGTGCTATTTGAACTGTAACGCCCATCAACCACAACAACTCAAGCTAATCAATAATGCAGCCATTGTGATCTGATTACACATGCTCAAGTTCAATATAGGTAAGGGTCGTCAAGTCATGTGGGATTTGGAAATCGGAATCAGGACATTCCTTTATACTACTGAACTTCAATGATTCAACTTCAGAGATTCCATTGTACTTACTCTATTGAGGTATAGTATGCAGTGTTAGCATGAGTGCAAGAGCATCGAATTAAATTTTTCCACCAACAGATACAGTGTTTAAGTCATGGTCACACATTATTCACTCAAGGTAGAAATGAATAAGTTTATAGGTAAAGGCACACACATTCTATATGTAGTTGTCCACTCTCAGTGCATTAAGAGGGGTGCTAAGCTAAATGTGACTGTAAGGAATGTGATCATATTTTTGATATAATCAATGGACAAATGAGAACACAGACATCAATAATTCACTGGCTACACATAATTATGAAATTGAAAATTACAATAGTGAATAGGGATTGCAATGCCAAAGAGTAACGAAACAAGAGCAGCTGGTAGGATGAAGCACTATTATGCATATACTATTGCCACTTGTATTCATGTCAAGAACCATTGGCATGTCTTTTGTCAAGAAAGAGCTGAGTCACTGATCATCATGGCAGGCAAATAATGCCATATCTCCCAAACAAAACCTTACCAGCGAAGTTCACACAATACGAATCTTTAACAAAAACCATATATCTCCTCATTTTGGACATATAAACCAGGTACTGTATGTAGCTAATAGCGCGGTAACAAACAGACATACACACATACACAAAACGACTACAGTAACCCCCGTGAATGGGCCGAGGCTTAAATACTACAGATGTGGTACATCCATACAGTTTCATGTGCAGGGGTTTCCCCTTAGAGCAGAGTAAATAGCACCGCTCTACTTGCATTCATTTCCCTTTGATGGAATGCAGAAAAGAAAACTTAAAAGGTTTTAATCTTTGCTAAACTCTGAATTTCTAGGGAAGTCTTTCATGCACAATCTGTAACAAAATGGAGACCTAGCGACCACAGAAGTCAAAATGATACTCGAAGCTTCCCATGATATTACAGAAAATGCGTTACATAAACTTAAGAGGATTTATTCACAAACTAAGGTGAGAAGTTGAGGCAGTGTTGAGTTACACGGTCTAATAGGGAATTGCACTTGTCAGTTTTTGACACCCCCTGGTTGAACCTCTATGATGGTTTCTTGATTTGTTCTTAGGCTTTTGAAAAGGAAATTGGTCAAAGTTCATGAATATGTGGCATAGAAGCAATTATTTCGCATTTTGTAATGTATTAGATATATAGGCATCTCCACTTATAGAGTCTACCAACTCTATGATAGGCATGGCTATCTAATATTGCTGGCTAGTATATTAAATAAATTAACATCACGTTTTTAAAGTCAATCTGTCTCTGTCTCTGAATTTGTTAACTTTACTCTCTCTACCATTCCTCCGTATTTTATTCCCTTCCCCTCTCTCTTAGGTTGACATAAAATCTTTAATGATAAACAAAGAGTACATGCATACACCCTTCTATCATATATGTGCGTGTTTACAATGCAATACTATTACAAGTCAATGGTACAAGATGCCAACACAATCACTGTTATCAGACATGTACAATAGTCACCATAGCAACCAATGGACACCAGTTTAGAACGGAGTAATGCTGACTCACCTTTGAGGTACTTCTTTTGTACTATCTCTAACTCTTCAAGTTGTCCAGAGTAATACAGCGCCATAGCTACTCTTTTCCAGCATGGAAATGGAGCCTCATTCAAGTAGAGCTCCCAACATGCCTGCCTGCATTGAGACTCATGGTGCTGTTGTCGTATCATGTTCAGCTTGGAGCCAGGGATCCAAAGGTAATCACCCACATCATACCAGTCAACATTCTCCAGTAAAGCAGTGAGGTTAGAGAGAGTTAGTGTGGGCTCTGAAAATAGAATTTTTACTCTCATATAAAACTGATATAAACAAATAGGATTATACAATAGCTAAATATAGCTGCCTACACAATAACAATTTGCATTGTCATGGTAACATGTATACATCTACATGATACATGCATTACCATAGCCGAATGTACATTGTATATCATAGATACTGTCAGGAGATGCTTACACTGTACATGTTTGTGTTAGCACTAGTACTACGTATACCAGGGTTCTGCCCACACTGGTCGGGAGTGGTCAGCCCCAACCACCACTCACCCTTTTTTACCACCACTCAAGCTTAAAATAGCCTATTTTTACCACCACTCAGAGAGAATAATATACTATATTCAATACAATATTACAACATTCTTACTACAGCTTAGCTACCACTCAGATCATTCTGGGCAGAACCCTGGTATACATTGTGTTGAAATACATGTAAGAATATAGATGTCTGTATCTTCAACACTTTGTGCACACATTTACATGTATATGTATACACAAGTGCAAACACCTCATGCACGCTGAGGCTAAACTTCCCTGGTCCAACCAGAGACGCTTAGCCTCAGCATGCACGAGGGATTTGCATGTGCCCGTCCATAGTAGACCAATAATACCATTTTTGGTGGTCTACTGTAAACTAACAGTCATGAAGCTTATATAGCAGTTGCTGAAGACTTTACCAATTTATCAATGTAAGCATGGCCCTAAGGTATGCTGTGACTGAAGGAATCTCTATGAGGAAAAGCAGACATGCTCAAAATATTTTGAATCACATCTATTATTTGTACATATGTTGTTCACTTCTCTATCTGCACAGCAAATGGCTGGCTCTATTCATGTATCATCCATGTTTGAGTCTGCCCAGCTTCAGTCATGTGGCTGCATTGTTCTCGACTGCACAAGCCGCCAGTGCTCAGTAGGTGAGCATGTGCAATACTTCCTAACCAACATCCGTGAAGTGTGATGGAGATACAAAAAATTAAGCTGAAATCTCAGCCCACTATTGCTATTGGTTGCCTCGTACACAGCAATTACTTAGTATGGTCACTATAATATTTAACCCTCTGCATGTGCGGCGCAAGGATACAATACTTTGTCTGTCTGTCTGTTTGTCTATTACCACACTAGCTGCTCCCAAACATACGGTGTCATAGGGTAAGAGTTACTGTTTGGCTTTCACTGAAAACACTTATTTCAATGGTTCTGGTGTCATTTGCTGACCACCACCACTTTAATTCCTTGCTCCATGATACTCTCAATGAACAAAAGAACTGGCATGCAGTAATGATTTCATTTCAATGTGAGAATGGTGTATATTCAGCGATAGTTCTAGAACACGACCGGCTCACTACGGATAGTAGAACACTTAGTCTAGCAGGCTAAGCTTCTTGGCATTGTTTACTGATATTGTACACGTGGTGCATGTTATGTAATTGCATGCAATGAGCATTCTTGTGGTTAGACTTGTATGGTTCCAAATACATGCCCTTTACTAACAATTATTTGTTGTTGAGATAATCTTAGTCTCATGCCCAGTCTTCAGCAATACTGCCAAAACCTCAGATTTTGTCCTAATATTAAAAGTTTTGACCATGAAAATTACCTAATTAGCACATGCAAATGAAGGATATTAGGATTTTTAGCTATTATATATTTGCCAGGAGTTTCTTCATAAATCTGAGGATTTATTATCAAAAGATGTTGGCAGCACTGAGTCCCGGGCATGAGATTAAGGTAATTCAATGAACTGAGGATTTTGTACTATAGTGCTTCATATAACCTTGTAATCATAATTCACAATACCTATAATAATAATAGTATTTGAGGCTGACAACCTTTGCTGCATACCGTATAGGCGAGTTTTAAGCGCATGCGTCTATTGTAAAATTAGCAAAAACTATGTGCTTAAATCTTAGATGCGCTAAAATATCAGTACGAACTTGGCCACACCCATGTATATGAATGGGTAAGGGATCGTCGATAAACTACATTTGCATGCACACGGAGCATAGTCACGATCGAGAAGGCTTGCTGCAAACAGCAACCAGGAAGAAGACGAGAGCTTCTGCCTGATACAGATAAGCCGTGACATGTAGACCTAGGCTGTGTAGACGGCTACTGCACCTATTACCGAGTAGTAAGAAATCAAAGTATGCACTTAATTCCTAGGTACGCTTAAAGACCTGTGCTTATAGTATGGATGTATGGACCAATGAATACTTCAATTTTCGTGGCATACACTAACAACGAAATTATTTAACAACGATAATTTCCTGATCTACAGTATACACAGACCATCCATCACTGCACACTATGTTGCACATACATGTACTTACCAGGTGTTTGTTTGATGAATGTTTTAGCTGTGGCCACTGCATCATGATGTCCATCATTATAAAGATTGGTAGCTAAATCAGTCCAACTGGCATACTCTGTGAATTTGATGTGGTAGATGATGAGCGCTTCCCTCTGATGGGCAACAGTGGAGCTCTGCTGTTGTATCTCCCTCATCTTCCTTGACGGTACCGACAGAGCCTGTCTTAGTTTCTTCACATCCACCACAGTAGCCAGTACAGTGGACACGTTCTCAGCAGTAAAAGTGGGGTCTACATGGTGAAACATTATAATTCGTTACTTCGTAGCTGTAGACAGAAGAACACAAATTTGTGATAAGTTTCACAAACATACAAAAGTATGTCCGCCATAATGAGGCTTGGTGCTCTAATTCATCATACATGTATGTACAGTGTCATGTAAACACATTATGATAACAACAATAGGAAGGTCTGCAGCCAGTATTGGTACTCTTAGGACATGTTTTATTTGTAAGAATCCTCAGTGCACCTATGGACTATCTCAAGTGGAAAAAGTTATAATTTTCACTCACTTTCAAGAGATTAATTTTAATACCAGACAACAAGATAATGTGAGGCTCATCAATAAAGGTACCATATGAAAGGCCAATCCAAGTGCCTTCTACATGTAGATGTAACTGCAATCAAAAATCGAGTTTTCTATGAATAAAATCTGTCTGATGATATATTCTAGATCATCATAGTAAGCTTCCACTAGTGTAGCTAAGGTTCAATAAGCATCGACAAAAGTGGCTGTTTAAATTCTGGTTAATTTGATTTAGCATTTTCGAGGTTGTAGCTGAATGATGCTGTAACGCCTAATTGGTTTTTGGTATGCCCATGGCACGATCTTCCGCATGTAACTCTGAATCAGTAGCTATATCCACAATCCATCTGATAGATTTTCAACATTGATCGTTAGCCTTAGTTTTTCACTATTAGTGTTATGAAACTATGAGCACTTAATCCCTGACATTGTTTGCTCGATAAAATGAGCTCAAGATTGCGACTGTGTGGCCTGTTACTGTGGATTGTATAGGGCATGGACATCATGGTATAAGCCACTAATTGGCTCACCAAGTCTGTATACTAATACAGTAGCTAAGGCATGGAAGCAAGCATAAACACGTCATTGGACAAGCACCAACCTTACTAGTATCATGGAAGTTAGCTATGAGACAGACCACCAGAATCTCTGTTATGTTGTAAGCTTAGAACAAGAAAAATCTACAGATAGGAAGCTAAGCGAGTGTTGGATAGGTGGACTCAGGTGGATTAAGGCATGGGACCAGCCACTGTATTTTATGTACCAGTACACTTCTGTGAATATTTGGAAAACTGTTACAGATATGAACTTTTGACTTGATATCACATCTGTACACTACTTGAAGTATTCAAATTTTCAACTGTGACCTTAGGTCTGTTAGACTGAATTCATTAAAATTCCAGGAAACAAATTTCTTAAGCTACATTAGATCATATGCTGAAATGGATACACTTCACACCACCTGGCCTGGACTTGCCTTCTTGTACATGTAGTTAGCAGTGTAAAGTTGGTAAACTGAACGCCAATTCTGGAACCTTCCTTGTGATAAGAATGCATCCAGGTATGGCCACTAGCATGATTTTATACTAGAACAGAAATGCCTTTGTATTAGCTACCTGTACTACACTCTTATGATAGATTGGATTCAAAATAAATGATAGTTAGACACTAGAGGCCAAGGGATCTATAGTATTCAGAATCCCGATGTCCCCAGACTGTGACACCCCTGAGCAAAGCAGACAGAGGGATTCTACATGTAAATACTGTAGATTCTATTAGGCAAGGAGTGCTAGGTTTTAGAAAAATTTTCAACTGTATTAAAGCTTCTTGTATTTGCTTTGGAGCGATCACAAAACATGGATCCTATTGGTCAAATTTTACATAAAAATTCCAGGAATCAGTAGTGTTCGATTGTGTAGGGTACTCACAAATTTAGTCACCACGACAACTAATTACGTGCATATCATGGTTACCATGACAACTAAATTCACAAGTATAAAGAGCAACTTAAAAATTGCAGAAGAATGTAGGGATGCTAGGATCAAAGAGTGCACAAACAAGAGTGGTGGGAACAAAAATAATGCCATCCTATATCTTATTTTCAAGTACAGCATGTAATAGAGCTTCTATAAAAAAGTGTGTAGGGATGCATCTTGTCAATTATTATCCCTACCATTCTTGTTTGTGCACTTATTGATCCTACCATCCCTACTTACTTCTGCAACATTTCAGTTGATTTTGATACTTGTTTGTGTTACTTTTTAATGATTTTTTCAAATATCCTAAGCTATACATGTGGCATGGGAGGTGAACATGGTGAGCACTGGACCAGATACACTTACACTATGTACAGAGCTGCCGAGGAGAGGTGTGGTCCCTAAGCTTTTGGCAAACATACTACATGCAACATTGAATACAGATGACTGTAGGCCATGACTACCAGTATTGCAGATGATAGTAGAGCATCGACCTCTGTATCCCTTGATCGATCAAATGACTTGAGAAATGTAAGTGCTAGCTCAATAATAGAGTGAGATCGCTGAGTGTGGACATAGTGCAAAGATTGAGACAATAATTGCATACGGCACGTGCTTGCCTCCGAGCATCCGCACTTAGCAACAAACTGGCTTCCTGCATTGAATCTAGCAACCAAATCTGCCGAAAAATTGCTTGTTACAAAAGGACAAGCTATGGTAAAACTGACGTAGCACTGCACTGCGCGATAAAAGATTGAGTTCATTTATATTCAAAGTAGACTGAAAGGTCAAGGCAGTCCTGAGTTAGCCCTGAAAATGATAATAAAGAAAGAAAGATTGACAATTTACATTCCGTTATTACATGCTGTACTTAGATAGAAAATTTGCTTGAGATTATGATTATGCAAGTTAGAAATCTTCCAAGGTTATCTGCTCTGAGATTTTTGGTGTTTTGTAATGTATTAACCATAACCAGTAGCAGTCAAAAAAAGTTTAAGATTCTGTATGTGTACTACGGATGTAAAGGTCCGTTCACAATATGACACTACACCATGTGTTGTGTTGCATCACCTTCGCATTGACACTCATCGTAACACAACGCAATGCTAGAATATAGACTCAGATTCTATCCTCGAGTTCCCTTGCATTGTGTCTGATCGCCAAAAAATCGTCAAAATTTTTAATTAGAAATTTTTGCATTTCGCAAACCGCAGCACAAGGCCTTGCGTCCTATTGTGAACCGACCTCAACACGCACAGCACGTCGCAATATCTGTGCTATTATGTGCACTAACTATGCACACAACAGATGCTGCACACTTTCATAAACGTTTCTATTTACGCACGTAGTACGTACTTTCATATTATGTAAACAGATACACCTACAGTGCAGCTAGTGCTAGCACTAGACCATCAGGGGGTGCCCACAACTAGCTGTAACTACTCAACAGCTGTCAAAGTAGAGGGCATAGTTGACCACTGAAGCCTATAAAATAGCCAGTTCAGAGGGACCAGCTCCGTTCATCAGTTCACTGAGAGAAACAAAACAAAACCCTACAACTCTCCAGTGTCATTAAACACATACCAACTCACAAAGGCAAAGTAGCAGCAATACATGTAGGTATGCTCACTGTGGCTGTGTGTGTGTGTGGATGTATGTAGTGTGTGCGCATTTAATCCTAAATTTTTTTATATAGTTGATCAGGATCAAAGGATGAAATGGAGGAGCTTGATGATATGTTCATCAAGGGGCAATACACACCATTCAGTGATAAACCGTCCAACAAGAAACACCCGCTGACAGACTCCACTAATGCAAACCACCCAAGAAAAGAAAAATTCAATAAACCACCAGTGAGTGACATACACAATGTATTCATGCATGAATTGTACATGTACATGTGTTAAATTACCAGGGAATCACTAAGTAATTTACAAATTCTATTTAAAACCTACTATAGCAACGCATCTGCTTCACTATAGCAATGCATCCCACAACTGGGCAGTGTACAACCGCAATGACGCATTTGACGTCATCAATACAGGTGAATATCGAATGTATATGTACGAGCTATAGCGCTAGCTAGCTCACTGCTAGCTGTGTGTGTACAGTGAAAACGACGTAGCTTCTAGTGTTTTAGTTCCTACAATTTCAATCGATCGTCGACAACAAGGCTGAATGATGGCTTTTGTCACTTGTTTTGTTGCAAGGTAAGCCAAGTAAAGAGTAATCGAGAAATCTAACTAGGCTGTGTGCTGTATTGATCCATGTGATCGAGCTTTTACTACAGGGCGTGTGAGTAGCTCGATCGTACAGCATTTAAGCTTATTGGGCTATGGGATTTGTACAAATTGCTGTAGTGCAACGTAGTAAAGCCAGCCATTCTGAGCTTGTGATAAATATTGCTACAATGATTTGCGTGGCTGTCAGGCACTGTCAGTCAACTAGCAATTCAGTTGCTACTAGTCCACACAAAAAAATGCTGGATGGCAAAGTCATTTTTTAAACAAAGAAGCAATGTCTTGACACAGTGGTCTTGACATGGTTTGTATGCAGAATATAGGCGCAAGGGCGGACGGGCAATATTGATATTGCCCTAACCACATCCTGGATGGTATTGATATTGCCCTGTGCATGACAGCCTATACGGGATTTAACAAAAGTGCGCGGCACTTTGATCCACCCACGCAGTAGGCTTTAAGTACATATATTCCAAAATATTCTGACCCAAGGAAAAGAGAAAGAGAAAAGAAAGTGTCCAGAAAGGAGAATCAAAAGAAGGGAAATAAGAAAGGTTCCATCTTGGAGGTGACATTACAACCAAGTGTGACCAACACCACATCCACTATGGTTCAGATGATTCACCTCCTGAAATTGACCCAGTTTCTCCACAGAAGACCTTGCCAGGCAAAATCCAGTCAGCAGATGTTGCCTCCCAGTCTACACTCTTGCCAAAATCCAGTGAGCATGAGTACATGTAATTCTTACAATATGAACTTTGTAAGAAGGATACAGAAAGCATGAACTGAACTCTTTTGTCCATTTTAACAGATATACCACACCCCTCAGATGAAGCAGAGCATTCAAAGGCTGATCCAAGCACTTCGGTTGAAAAGGAGGGAGCTGATACTCCTACAACAGCACTATCAGCTCAAAATAGTAACTTTTTATACACTAATGATTATGCACAACAAATTATATACATATATTGAAGACGGTAGCTATTATTATGTTGAAGCTACCATTGTTTTCTATTTTGGATATTGATCATAGTAATTTAGCCGAAAAGGAGGTAGTCAATGCTTCTAAGCCGACTCCATCAGCACTATCTGGTCAATCGGTAAGGTTTAACACTAAAATGCTGGTGATTACGTCAAGAGTATATGAAAAGGAAGGAGGGAGAGTATCGAACCGCGCCATGTGTTAGCCTCGTCCCCAGGCCCTCTCTCCCAGCTTTTTAATGTTGCACGCAATAAAGTGAGAGGAGGGCCTGGTATGCGATGTCACACACGTGATGCAAAGGGTAGATTCGAGGTAGAATCGATTTGAGCGTGGGCTCGATGAACTCCAATACCATAACGTGCCCACGCGTGGGCAAGACCTGAACTTTGCAACTGTGATCGACAAATAGTGTTAGTAGAGCAGCTTAGCCTCGTCCCCAGAGCAGCTATATGTGAAGTTTTGAACACTGACTTCGGCAAGTGAGACAGATATCCAACCCCTCGGCCTGTAGCCGATAGATGTGAAACTACCGACAGTTTTTGAAGTCACCGCTCGATCGCAATGATCTACAGCACTGTCAGCAGTGGATTATTGTGTATAGATCGGCATCCAAGGATTTGGCCTAAGGCTCCATTTCTCAGGCTAAAGTGTTCTACACGCCAAGCTATTTGCTCAACGATGCTAGAGACAAGTCGCCGCTCAATCGCGACGATCTACAAAACTGTTTCTGAGCTGTCTTTGCCAAATTAGAATGTCTGTAGCCGATTGGTGATCGAGATGGTTTATACAGCACCGTCTTTTCGAATCGACATCGAGAGTTTGTAAGCAGTATCTCATGATCAAGATTTAGAACAAATCTATTGATCCTTGCTAGGTCGAACAGCTAGTAGGCGATTTACGTGCTTGCGGTAACCCTCGCCCACGTTCATTAAATTATGACATGTACAGGGTGATGTTGCATAATACCAGACCCTCCTCTCGCTTTTTTGCATGCAACATTAAAAAGTTGGGAGAGAGGGCCTGGGGACGAGGCTAACCATGTGTAACAACATGTAATAACATGGTGCTATGCTAGCCACACATACAGGTGTGCTACATACTACACTGACTAGCATAGCACCTTCTTTTGTGTGCATTACACTCTGGCCACAAATACCATTACAAAGGTCATAAAACATATAAACAGCTGTTACTTTCCCTCTTCCCTTTCATATACTCTTGGTTACGTTACACAAAACTATTCACATTTACTGAAGTTTAATTGTGGGTTAACCAGTGCACAAATTCTAGTAATACCAGTACCTCTGATAATCTCAACACACACACTTGTATCCCTTTTTGTATAGATCTTCAACTACTAGAATCTACCGTCTACTCGCTGGAGGAGAGTGTCCTACAAATCCAGGCTAAATCCTCGACAATCAGGGGCAGATTTTTCAAAGACTCCGAGACTTGGTAAAGCGCACAAGTGTGTCATTTGCCAGCAAGACTCAGTCAGCAAGCACGTCAGTCAGGGTCAGTGTGCAACCTTTTCTCAATGCCACCTTCACCATCACCAAACTGGTACATGGATGACTCAGACGATTAAATTGGATCAAAATCGGAACTTCCTTCCAAGATCAGTTCCCATCATCCTCCCTGCTGCTCCCCAACACCCAGCACCCATCACCTCTCTAGTGCTCCCCAGATGTCAGTATCAGCAGCTCTTCAAGCACAAGGTACCCCCCCCCCCCCCCCCCCCCCCCCCCCCCCCCCCCCTCCCCCCCCACTGGTACGGTGTATGGGACCAGGCAGATACCAGGGCTCCCCATACAAGAACTTTTTCAACTTAACAAAGCAGTTCTTGATCAATTCCCAGAGTTCTGGAGCCACCCCCACAGCTTGAGTCTGTGTGGAAGGACTGCGTTGCATCTGTAAATCAATCCAACAAGCAACTTTGTGCTAACAAGCCTCTTCTGACTGATTAGCTTGAGAGACTACTAGGTACTATAACATGATATTCAACATTTTTTTCAACCATCTAGTAACTTATTGTAACATGATAATGAGTCAAGCAGGTTATTGTATGTGAAATGGGTTATGCGTGCATTACATTACTACAACACTAGTATCCAGTAGCATCTCCTTGAAGTTTGATGGTTCTAGGTATCATCTGTCTTAGTGTCTAATGTACTTCATGCACTTCTCCACTGTAACTGTCTCCCAGAAGCATTTGATTCCTTTTACAAGTTCGCCCTTTGTCTTTGGTTTCACCTCTCTGCATACAAACTCTTTGAGCTGGTGCCACAAGTTTTCTATTGGATTATAATCCGATGACTCGGGGGGTGTCCTCCACCAATTGATACAGCTCCTGTCTAAGAAATCTGCTATGTAGTGCGACGTATGTTTTGGATCGTTGTCTTGCGTGTTTCAAAATTTACAAACACGGCTAAGATCTCAATGAATAACTTTCTTCGCTGTTCCTTCGAAAATGAAATTCCTGTAGCTCCTTGTAGACTGATTCACACCCCCCCCCCCCCCAAATGTGTACTTTGGTGGGATACTTTGGCCTAAAACAGAAGAGGAGAGACACTTGTAAGTAAATTTAAATAACACTATGCACAGGTTCATATATATCTAGCTATGAGACTCTAAATAAACCGTACATTCATCCGTCCACACCATGTTATCAAAATTCAAATCTTGGTTTTCGACAGCCCATTGCAACCGCTTAACCTTGTTCACTTCACTTAAGCTGGCAATGAGCTGATCTGTGAAAAGTCCACCCTAGTGATGTATGACATCGAAGAACCATTCTCAGGGAGATGTTAAAGCCCTTGCTCACAAGTAGCTGATGTAACTGATATGTGATCATCTTGTCATTGAACTGCATCTGCTCCTCAACGACTTTCTTCAATTCAGCTGTTATCTTTGAAGCGCGCCCTGATCCAGGCTTCTTGGCAATGGAACTGTTCTCTTTGTAGTGCTTTAATAACTTTGCTATTCCCACACAACTCACATTCAGTCCCTCCTCTCATAGAACTTTGGCAATGGTGGGCACGTTATACTTGTTGTTATAGTAGTGATATACAATGTAGGATATGCTGCTTAATGTAGTTGGTGTAAACCATACTTTGCACCCTCTTTGTCATTGGCCTCTTCGATTGATCTCTTTTGCTCATCTTCTGTTTGTCAACGAATTTAGCACCTCCCATCTATGTACTTGCGTATTGCGCTTGTACTACCAGAACTGTACCGTACAGTACAAGTGTAACGTACTACGGTACAGTACAGCGCAGCGGGCACGTACTTGTGTACGTATGTAATAATATTATGCTTTGAGTAAGCTATTTCTACATGGCATAATATAGGCTACGAACATTACGTAAACTTTCTTTTGACCGCTACTGTACATGTCCTGGCCATCCCTACAAGCTGATGTAGAGTAGATGCACATATATCATGAGATGGTTTATTGAAAAGCCTTCCTGCTAAGATTTTAATCATAGAAAACTCAACTTAAGTTTGTCCACAGCACAATCTTCTACATATAACTATGAATTGAAAGTAGCTATATCCACAATCCATCCAATAGATCATCGTTAACTTCAGGTTTTCACTATTAGTGCTGTGAACTTATGAGTGCTTAAATACCAGGCAACGCTTGCTCAATAAAATGAGCTCAATTGTGCCCTTTTTACCATGGCTTGTACAGGGCTTGTATGGAGTGACGTCATGGTATAAGCCACTAATTGGCTAACTGAATCATTGGTTGTGTGCTTTCTCACATAAATAATAGTCTGAACAGTTTAACTCATTTGCTTGTACACTTTTTCTGCTACATACAATAGTTAAGGCATGGAAAAAGCACAAACATATCATTGG
Organism: Stappiaceae bacterium; assembly: GCA_964291365.2. Taxonomy (GTDB): domain Bacteria; phylum Pseudomonadota; class Alphaproteobacteria; order Rhizobiales; family Stappiaceae; genus JBDWFY01. The sequence continues at coordinate 221,784 of OZ220033.1, read as the reverse complement.
ATGAGCACTAACCTTACTAGCTAGTATATGGAAGTTACATGTAGCTATGAGACAGAGTGCCAGATCTCTCTATTATGTTGTAAGCAAAGTTTATCATAGGAAACTGAGTGAGTGTTGACTCAGGTGGATTGAAGGTGCATGCACCTGCACAGAAGTAATTCACACGCACTGGAATGTAAATATCTTGAAAAAAGTGGCCCAAAAATTCAAGATAATGTAATCAGTCGTACATTACATCATTCATATTCATTTCTAGTACTAAGTACTACCAAGGGCTTATCGAGCTGCGTAAGCAGCAAGAGGGCATGCAACCTACGTAGACAGCGAAATCCTAGATGTTACTAAAAATAGATTTCTGGACTAATCATTAAAGATGTGATAACGACTTGTCAACCCATTCTTTTCAAGATCCGACGAAGAACAGAGGTTATCATGGTCCTTCCAGGTGGTTCTCGACGCTATCAAGTGCCAGTAAGCGTTTCAAATAAAATTGAGACAGACTAACAGTTCCTGCTCACTCAACTACCAAACAAAGAAGACACAGGCGATCAGGTAAGCTTTCAGGTATACATTTTCAATGAAGACTAACTTACAATGAAGGTTTCAATGTCTCATCATCCCAGCTTAAAGGCCTATTTATGATGTTGGTGATGGCGAGTCGATTCAGTCACCTAGCTGCTTTGTCACCACCACTAACTGCGATCGACTCGAGTGTTCTCTCGTGTTCACTTGTCCCGACGATTGGTGATGCCTTCTGGGCCTTTGGCGCTGCCAACAAAAGCTTAGCTTGGCAGAAGGTCACCATAAAACCAGGTACAAACATGCCTGTACTAGCTTGTTCACTGAACGTTTGTGCTATTTTTAGTAACATCTAGGTCTACGTATGTACTATGACCGTTGCATGCCCTTGGTTTACATTCCAAGCTCATGCGTTAAGGCTTCATTACGTAGTGTGAATTTGAATAGTACAACTTCCATGCAGGTGCACCTTTAAGGCATGGGACTTAGCCACTGTATTTTACATACTTCTGTAAATACCGGGTAAACTGTTACAGATATGAACCTCTGACTTGATATTATGAATGTAGGTAGACTACTCAAATTAAGTAATGTCAACTCTGATCTCTGACCTTACGTTAGAATTATAAATCCAAGAAACAAATTTCTTACTTACATTAGTACATTGTAATATGGATACATATCCTAGAAAAGCATACTACCACAGGGAGGTCTTATCTTATAGTTAGCAGTGTACAGATGGCAAAAAGAATGCCAATTCTGATACCTTAGTTGTGATAAGAATTAACCCTTCAAGTGTAGAAAAAAAAGCATTTGTATAGCTCTGAAAAATAAATACTAGTTAAATACTAGAGGCCAAGGGATCTACAGTATTTCTGATGTTCCCAGACTGTGACACCCCGAGCGAAGCGAGGGTGTTACTCAGGGGGACAGAGGGATTCTACATGTACATACTGTGGATTCCATTGGCCAAGGAGTGTTAAGTTCTAGAAAATGTTACAACTGCTGCTATGGTAATATAATAAAGTTATTTGACTTGGAGCTATCACAATAATTATCATGGACCTGTTGGCCAACCTTTATATAAAAATTCCAGGAATCACATCATATGTAGTGTTCGATTGTGTATGGTACTCACAAATTTAATTCCCACAACTACATGTACTTTATCATTTACAGTATAAATTAATTTTAGCTTGACAATTATGTAATTAGTTGTTATGGTAACTATGATAAAGTAATACATGCATGAAAAAATTAGGCGACTCCGTCAAAATGGACCTCTAGAAAATTTACAGGATTTTTTTTTAGGCTAGATCAAATTAATTGTTAATCTGTTATCCTATCAACCGAAACCAAACACTATGTAGGTGAAAAATGTATCCGGGTCTACAGAGCACTTCAATTGAACTGTTTACAAGAGTGGGACGAACTAATGGCTTTGTCTTTGTAGAATTTAGATTGACACTTCCAATCAGGAGATATCGATGGAAACGAGTAACTGTGATGCATGACCAATTACCATATGCACACATGTACACTGTGGTACAATAGTAAGGGCCTTGCTTTAAGTACAAGAGGTACCAGGTTTGAATCAGGGTGGTCAAATTTCTTTCCTTTGTTTATCTGTTACTGCTTTGATCATTAAAAGTGTTTTTAACTAGTGGGTGGAGCCTGGGTATGATTATTCATGTAATTGACTGCAATTAGCTAATACAAGCTAATCAGACGACCCATGCCTTAATCTATTGAGGAAAAAAGCTATCAAGTAAGACTAACTGCTAGACAGGAGCTTATATGGGATTATATTCAAGGATTACTGCAATAAGCCACGTCCCCAGTCTGGGCTATGCTTGTCCCGAAGGGGGGGGGGTGTGCTTATTTTCCGTCTGGGCTATGTTTGGGGTACTCAGCATCCATTACAAACTTAATATCAGTTAAAAACATAATTATCTTGAGGATGACATAAAACAGTAGATGTTGAAACATACCAGTCAGTTTCTCTGCATAATGTTGTATCTTGTGATGTACACCCCAGTAGTCAAGGCCTCTTATTATACACCTCCACGATGCATACGGGTGGTTATGTAGATAAAAGTTGACAGCAGCAGTTCTGCGTTGATCCTCACTAGCAAACTCCTTCTCAATCTTCTCCTGTTGAGAGTAATTGATGTCCAGCACATCATCACACAGTCTGTCCCACTGCAGTCCTTTGAGTACCCTCAAACATTCTCAGTAGTTAAAGCTGTGGCAAAGAGAAACATAAGGAGATATGACACTAGTATGCACATGCAGTGCACAGATATGTACATGTATATATTATGTATACTGTAAATCTTGTATAGGTATATACTGAATAATTACTAGACTCACCATGCCGTTTGTGTTTTTTGTGTTGTAATGGTTTGTTAGATTTCTCACTGCTGACATCACCAGCAACAGCTAGGATCATGGGATCAGCTCTGGCTTCACTTAATGGACCCTTATCAACTTCCTTAGTTTCCCAACCACCACTAACTGAAGCACTGAGAGGAGACTTAGAGGTGGTTGGTGCTGGCTGCTCCCTCCCCTCCAATACACCACACTCCAACATAGCTGCTGTACGTATAGTAAACAATATTAATTTTACTTTTGGCATGCAGTAAACAATTCCTGGGCATGCGTATCACTGGTGGACATTTGCATGTACATGTAGTAGCCTGAGAGGAAAAATGTTGCATTATAATGAGAGCATGCAGGTATGTGTGCACCAATCACAGGGGTTATTGGAATCAATGGGACAAATATCTATTGTGCCAAAATTCTCTTTGTGTGTATGTAGGGGCTGGCAACCAAACATAACATTATAAGGTGTGAGTTGGGGGGGGGGGGGGGGGGGGGAGGGGGTTACCCTGAAATAAGCCCCACATGGCCATGAATGTGGAGAATAGCCTCATTCCAAGGCCCATTCCTAGCTTCTCAATGTTGCATGCTGTAAAGCAGGAGGCCTGGTATCAGAAGTCATGTGACCGATTTTATCTGCATGAAGGATGGTCAAAGGGTGAAAACAAATGTGGGAGAGCCAAAGGTCAGCAAAGTTCAGGGTACTGCCATTCACGATCAGCTTGAGGTAAGGCTTCGAAACTATCAAGCGATTACAGTACGATCATTATAGACTATAGAGAGTAAGAAAATAAACTCGTAAAGCAGGCACATGGCCTACAGAGGATGGCTTTTCAAAGTGACCTTTTCACCACCAGTGGCCACGTCATCGTGATGCAAAGTCATGTGACTTCTGATACCAGGCCCTTCTACTTTTCAGCGTGCAAAGTTGAAAAGCTTGGAATGGGCCTGGGGACGAGGCTATGTGGAGAAGGCAGCCAACTATACAGACTTATATGAAAACAATCACTTGTACTCTCTTACATGGAGTCAGCTGCACAGCTTCAGCTTGACTGGTAGTTGAGGTGCTACATGTAACTGGAGACTGTCCTGTCAATGGCTGTTCTTTTCCCTCATCATCAACTTTCTCCTTCACTGTTTTCTCTTCTAGTGGTTTTAGTGGTGACTCCACCTTCAGCTCCTCTGGACAAGACTCTGCAACGGCTACATGGGTATGCAAGATTTAGGAACAAACAGTGATTTCAAAACTTCACATTTGGGAGGTGGCCATGGATGGCTAGCTGGTACATGTACAATATTTGCACATACATGATAACTAGTGTCACTGGCAGAAACATACAAATGTGAAAAGGAACAGTATGCAAATTGCATGTGAAAGATGCAAATTTTTTGTGGACTACAATGACAATGGTGGCAAAACTGAATACATTATTCATTGCATATGAATGCAGAATAATAACACTTACAATCAGAGATTATGACTCAGTCAAGCTCTGAGCACATGCATAAACGTAGTATTAAAAAATCAATGACACTATGTTTCTAAAAGAACAACTAGTATAGACAGGAGCACATAATGAAGAAAGGAAGGGGAGGGGGAAGGAGCACGAAGCACCCACGCATTTAATTGAAATCTCAGAACTTACCCATGCTGCACGTGTTACTAAAAATAGGCATAACTGCAAGGTATGTAGCCTAGCCAAGAAAAATAAGTGGCTAGTCATCACAATGAAGCTTATCGCTCACAATTCTTCCGTCAGAGATGCATAAGAGCTCTGCCAAGAGCTACCACACAAGGATCGTAAGCTTGCTATCAAAATTCTGACAAAAAGGAGACTGCTGGTAGTTTGAAATGTTTGCAGGAGACAGCCACCATGTCTGCATACATTTGCTACTGCAACAGGGGTGACATAATGTTAGCTGAACCAAAGGATCAGCTCCGAGTCTCCGTCAGACTAGTGTCAGATTACTGCCTTACCTAAAGCGGCAGTGCCTTGATTGGAGAGTGCTTGATCGTCCTGTGTGGCAAGAGAACGAGGCTGTTTTCTGGCTGCCTGATTTCTGAGGGGTGGTATGATCAATCAACTAGCTTGTAGAAATGTTTTTGGGTCGTTTGTCATGTCTAACAGAAGAAATGCGAGCAACAAACTTTGCCATTTACTTACTTTTCTTGGCTACATACCTTGCAGTTATGCCTATTTTTAGTAACGTGTGCAGCATGGGTAAGTTCTGAGATTTCAATAAGTGTGTGGGTGCTTCGCGCTCCTTCCCCCCTCCCCTTCCTTTCTTCATTATGTGCTCCTGGTATAGACAGGAACTATGGTCAATTATTTAACGACAGTATTTGGTTAGTGGTTATGCCACACCAAATTAATTTCTTGTTCAACTGAACACCAGGGGAATGAAGTAGGGTCGGTAGGTAGGAAAGGAAATAATTAAAGATGATGTCACTTCCTGTTATTGCTTCCTACTCTGATATAGAAAGTTGATATCTTTACCAACTACATAATCATCAGCTTTGGTACAAGCAAAAAATAGTATCTCAAGTCCTTTAGCCAGAGTAACATACAAATCTACATGTAGTATTCTACAAAAGAAATCATATGGCTATCAACATCCCGGTTACACTTTGGTATCAGCAAATATAGGGTTGGTCAGGTCTGTTGAGCAAGGACTTAAATTGTTAGCCTAAGATACAGTTGTGCTACATTGTGCTCATGTAAGTAATCACATGTACACATAATATACTTTATGCAATACAGGTCGCACACAATAATTTTGCCATTTAAGGAATTAACTCTCATGAATAAACTTCACCTCCCACACACTCATGAATATACAATCATGACCATCCACACTGCTTCCCTCCCACTTTTGAGAGGACAGTAAGACCTATTGTGTATCAATGTAAAGTTAGCTGATCATACTTTATACTTACATGTAGGCACTGTACATGAGGTGTAGTGTAATCTATGTGTGCTTTGACAATGTGGACACAGGTAAACTTTACTGATTACTGACTATAGGTATCAAGAGCCCGTGGTATCATTAGCTATGGTTGGGATCAAGACTTTTGACAGTCAAAATATTATTTTCTTGACTGCAGTGAATGTTGGCCCTCAACTATTAGCGAAAATTCTGATGAAATGGCATACCTAGAAATTTAACTGTAAACCAACTGAATACAGTGGAACCTCTGAATAACAGACACATTGGGGGCACGATGGTTGTCCTTTGTTGAGAAGTTGTCCCTATCTTAGAGGTGCTAGCTAGCCTCACCCCTCAATTATGAGGATGCAAAGTTGCAGTGAGGGTGTGGTCTGTAAGAAGCTGAATCAGCTATCACATGTGGACACACTGATTGGGCCAGAACGAAGGATCTGATGTACTTTCTGGGTGTTGATAAGGCACTAACTGTCAAAATCATGATACTATTCTCACATTCTTCAACCGAAGCTTCGATCTCTGTCCGCTCTCGGAGGCTATTTTGTAAAGCTATTTGTCCTTTGGGGGCACATTTTCAGTCCGTTGTCTGGAAATCGGAGGTTGTTCACATTTCAAAGGTCGGAAATGCTATGTCAAATCAACGTTGTTTGTCTATTCTATATAGGCAGTCTGTATCTTGAAGAGTCCGTTATGGGACGTTCCACTGTATTAAACCAGCTTATATGTAAGGGACAGGATTAGGGGATATCATAGCAACTCTTGAATGCATGTATTAGCCAATACAGCTAGACTGTTGGAATTATCCCCTCCCCCTCCAAATGAGGGATGGCATCCTAATTCTTTACATTGTATACATGGCTTGGTCTACCCTTGGATTATACCATGGAATAAATGCTGAGAATTATGACATCAGTTACAACAGCTGTATAGAAACAACAAAGATTCTTTGTGGACAGCTAAGTTGCAAGTTGTACATTGAATATAACTTTCTTGAACACAAAGTCACATGTAATTAATAGAATGACATTGTACCACAACATGCATAGCTGATAGCTCAGTACATGATTGACAACCTTTATTAGCTCAAGCATATGCAGACTAACAGCACTTAATCATGGCATTGGTAGGTGTGTATATGGCCAATCAAATAGCATGATTTGTAGCGTTTGTGGGCCTTATCAAGCACGTAGAAGCAGAGACTTGTTACTTTTTAGCCACTTCTGACATCTTGACGATTTTGGCCACTCATGGAGATGCCTAGATCTCGACATCTCATGATATTTGTGTGGACGACAACTACGATGAAACCGATTGGTTACTTCATGCGCATGCACGTGGGGTAATAATTATGATGTCATGCATACTACTGATATGAGGGACCTATACATACACAGTGTAGTATTGTAAAACACGCCACTGTATATGAGAGAGGAGTTAGGTGATGTACACACAGTGCTACCGGGTAACTAAATTTTACTTGAAACCAGATAGACCTCTCCATTTGGATTATCGTAACAAAACCAAAATTAGAGATCTTAGAGTATACATTCCATAATTATGCTACATGTATAGTGTGCTGCCGTGTATAGATCAGCCTCTCCTGTGGACATGATATTAAAACTCCAGTGCTAAGTCTTAAGAGTGGGTGCTGTCAATAGGCATGGCTGACAAAAATAGAATGATCTAGTGTTCATAGGCCGTATTCAGTACATATAGGAAGGCTGTGATAAGTTTCTTTCAGCCCCCTCCCCCCTCCTCAATGATTTGGTATGTCGTATAATTGTGAACCTGTCATTGCACACATCAGTGTACATAATTATCGTCAATCAGGTTTGTGATTGTGCTGGTACCAACTGTACTTGTGGATTTGTACGTAAGTACGTACACACACACACACACACACACACACACACACACACACACACACACACACACACACACACACACACAGAGCATAGCACAGTAAGCAAGCAAGCAAGAATTGGAAAGAGCACTCTAGCTCTGTTGTTACAAGATAGTTCTCTATAGACGACATTGTTGAAGCAGATATTTTTGTCCCGCATATATTGTACTATGAATGAGACTGTTACCGAATAACTTCAACTATTCATTGTTTCAGGGGATGGGTCGCTGGGATAGTCCGTTCTGTCATGGGCGAGTGGGCATCTCTTAACCCTATCAGTACCAATGGGGTCCATATGGACCCCATAGATAAGTTTTTCATTTTCATTATGAAATTGTTGCTTACTAGCCTTCTTTGGAAATTATAACACTTACTTCAACATCAGGACAGAAAGAATATCATCCAAAATTGATGATATCAGTAGGACATCTACAGTTACAGGCAAAAAATACATGCATACCACACGATCTTGTCTAGAGCTTTCTAAATATTGCCCACTTTCTAGAAATTTCTACAGAAAGAAACACTACCCATTGAAATCTAGGACCTAAGCCCTTTCAAATGGTCCCCTATAAGCCTTGTCAAAATTGATGACATAAGAGGTCAAAGTTGCCTTTGGCAGGACTTTCTAAATAATGCCACCTAATTAAATATGCATCTTCGTTGCTATGGAAACAAAACCTCACCCACCACAAACTTTGACCTTAGAGCTTCCAAATGATGCCCATTTGTCTATGTTGAGTCTTACTATTCTGTTGCAATATTAGTTTAAAGATGCATGCCTCCACTTTTTGCAGGTGAGCATTACCAAACTACGGGCATGAAAGGGTTAAATCGGGGCTCCTGGTACCGCTACCGAGCTAAGTTTGGACCTGCTTAAAAGCAGTTCATACATCATTGCCGTTCAAGGTTCAAGGAGCTGTCTTTGCGATGTCTTACTGATATGCAGTATTGGCTGAGATGATTACACACATGTACATCGCAATGGATTTTGTGTTATGACCTGGAATAAGTGCAGCTACTTAACTATGTTGAAATGTACCATAGCTAGTAAATTATGTGGGCGTGTTGTGTTCAAGGATTGACGTGATCCGCAGTTTGGTGGAAAAACTGGATAAGAAGGGAGCTTATTTGTATTACTATATTGTATAGTACTAATACTATAATCTCATTGGTCAGCAACAGTTGAATAATTCACGGTATTCTACAGTCATATTCAACAGAGCCAAAACGTGCAATGCGCATACGGCCATAACCATAGCATTTCAAACAGACTGAACTGAATGGAGACATCAGTAGTCCAGTAACAGCACCATGTATCGATTAGGTAAGGTCTACAGCTAGTTATAAATAGCGCTGTCAAACAAATATCTTAGACAGTCACCTTCAAACGAAGGTTAGTTCGATCTCGATTCACGATGACTACGTAGGCGGTTTCCGCGTACTGAGTCATGGCCGAGACCATAGACTACTGCACACTCATCAGTTTAACTTTCAACTCCAACGCAGTTTTAGCTACTCACGTTCTTCACTGTCACAGCGCCCTGGTTAAAACGGTTCATGTGAAGGAGCAATCTCCCAGCTATGCCTCATCAGCACTAATTAATCAATGGTAAAGAGGGCGGTGTCCTGGGATGATACGAAAACAAATTATGAACACATAAGCCAATAGGCAAGTTCCAGTGGGACTAACCATGGTATATAATATGTGACCCTCCACGAGTGCTAGACATCAATCTGAGATACAGGCCATAATAGTCACCTGGTCACCTGGTCACCTGGGGTGATAATTATTGATTAAATACTTACTGAGTTATGGCTTGAGAAAGTCAGCCGTGTAGCTACATAGAGCGTTCATGGCACGGACAGGTTGCTGTAGGCAACCGTGGCAGCTGTGAAATGAAAAGTCGCCTGCCACTTTTCTTCTTCGATTGTGTGTACAAACGAGCCTTAGAAACGCTTGTCTACTCATTCTTTTCCATTGAAACGGCGAGTGCTACTCTCGTTCGAGCGCTTTGGCAGCCATCAAGCTCATTGACGTTGTGGGTAGGGCCACAGATTTTTAATAAACGGCAAATATACGAACTTCCGTGTGCAATGTACGTAGCAATGTTTCATTGCACTTTCTGCAAAACTTTAGTACGGGCGATCCGGGTACATTTTGGCTCAAATCTCCATGACTACACGGGATAGAGATTTCCTAACTTTTCTAGAGATTTACTTAACTCAAAATCAGCTGTCAGCACATTATGCTTGGTATTGTCATGAAAGGTCACATATAGTGGTTGCTGTTGATAGCCTAGCTATCCTGGTATAGCCATTGTCCTATGATAGCTAGTTCACTACAGTTATTAGTCCTATTCTATTAATATAAAACAATTGTGCAACAAAACAATTATGCAAAGAGTGTGCAACAATTGTTGCACACTCCTTCATTGAATAGTGTGTTTATTACTACCATCGGTTTGGATATTCCATTCGGCCTTCGGCCTCGTGGAATATTGTCCACACCTTGGATAGTAATAATTTACAGTATTCAATGAAGGAGTATCCAATAATTGTATTTGATTAAATAGCAATTATCTGTGCAGGATAATGGGAGGGGGCTTTATAATAACATTACATGTACCGTACCTTCGCGAAAAAGGGCCCATGGGCGGTGCACCTTATATTGGATCTAGACTGGGGGGTCGGTCTACACTAAGACCTACAATTTAATGACAAAACGGAAATGATGAATGATTACGCACGCACGCGTATGTATTACGCGGATATACGCAATGATCTCATATACGTCCGTACAACTGTCTGTGTATCGTGCCCTACCTAGGGCAGAATGAATTTTTCGTGTTTTCGAAGGCTCGTTTCTCGAAGTACCTCAAGCGATTCTGTTCCACGCTACTGCTATACACTGCCACAATGGTATGGACGTCGATAAAGCCTCGTTTTTCATTCTGGATTGAGTGTTACAGGTTTGCCCCCAATTCGAAGTTCCAGTCAGCCAGAGAAGATCGAGAAACACATGAGCGAGTTGAGCTGTTACGAAAAAAGTAGTCAAGACAAAGAGTTTGTAGCCAGAACATAGCTATTTTAGTAGCTAAAGTTTAGTCTAATCTTTGGTTGACAGCCTAGCTAGGTACTACTAAGAAAATATAACAGGCTAAAGAGAGAAATTATTTTAGATATTTGAAGTGCGCTCGTGCTCATCAAGTGGTTCAAGCAGACTTGAGATTCGGCTGGATCATCGCTCTGGTACTTGCCTACTTGTGGCTCGAGTGCCATTGTGCTGTTTTGAGTGTTACAGATTTGCCCCCAATTCAAAGATGCTGTCAGCCATAAGCAGCCTAGATCTGGATCATCTCTTTATTGGCTATCTCGGCACCTGTGGTCTTGTTCTCGGTATCAATGTGAAGCCCAGCTCTTGCTCTTTTCAATGGTGCTTAAGATAGAACGAGTGCTAACTCACAGGAGAAGTTACATCCATACATAGACATGCACTATTTTTAGCACCACGTGCATGGCATGCATATCATTAACCCCCATAGGCACCATACAAATCGCGCGTTGACATTAAAATATATGGTACATATATGGACTTCCGGTGGTCTTAGCGTAGACTGGGGGTGGGCCGATATTCGAAGTATCACTGTCGCAGTTACACGCAAAAGAACGCCCAGGTAAACTACCTATGCAATCGTCATTATTTGAATAGTAGCCGCGGTTACTATTGATTTCAGCCTTGCTCAAGTACAGTTACTAATTGAGGGCGGCCGGCTTTATCGGGCCGATACTTCATCGTACTGTTGACAGCAACCGTAACTCAAATGGCTGGTTTATGAGAACTGCACTTCAAATAATCGAGGTACGATCGACAAATAACCTGCCAAACAGTTGTAGAACCAAGTCTAGTTCGTTTTATGCCGCGTTTGAGCCTCAAAAGAACAACCTTGCACGGCTAGCGATCTTAACCATGCCCACTTAATAGTGATCGCGCATGTGTGTTCCATGGCGGATACATATGGGCGCATATTAGAGTAATCTTTAGACCTTGGCAGGAAATTGAGCCCAAAGTGGGGGGTGGGCCGATATTCCGTAGTGGGCCCTTTTTCGTGAAGGTACGGTATATACACGTATGTGGAGGCTGACAGATAATTTTGCAGGATCCTACAGTAGATGTAATTAAGTGAAAATGCAAACTTGTGCACATATACCGTAGTGTACTGGGCAAGTGTCCATGTGCCACATTTCAAGGGGTCAATGAAGCAGCTTCCATCCAAATGTATGCAGTTTATATCCTGGGTAAGCAACCATGCGGGCCAAAATCACAAGTTACGTTTAAATGCCCATGGACGCTTACCCGGGACACTATGTTATGTACATGTATATGCATAATGTACATGACTGTACATTGTAAAGGACTGTAAGACAATGGGTGGTAACTACTATATTTGCTGTACTGACACCCGCGACCAGCCATTTTGATTCCGTTCACCTCCGTATGTTATAAAAAGTGGGTGTTCACCACTGTAAACCATAATTATATTATTTTAATGAAGAAATCATCGACAATTTCTGTCACTGGTCAAGCCATAAAGCTTGAAAATCAAGTAAATTATCAAGCAAGTTTCCTAGGAGGAATCAAATGATCAAAGCCCCAAAATAGGCCCAATCAAATTTTGATCCCAGTGTCAGACTGGGGAGTCATCTCCGCCTATGACACCGGTCACAGGTGTCAGTACAGGGCACATATTAATAGTGATCAAGATCACCCCCTTGGCAAGACTATCAAAGGTTGACAATGTGAGGGTGTGTGTGCATGAATAATTACTAGGCTACAACCATTACATTCACGGTTAATACTGAGTTGTAGTTAGTCCTTGGTGCCAATACCAAGCATGTATACAGTAAGTAAGTCTTAGAGGTACACGTACATGTAGCATACTACATGAAAATTCGTTTATCTTCTACTAACAATCCCAAACCTAAGGGGCAACCATCCATCTCATTGCCTGCTCAGGCAAACCTAACCCAGAGCCACTTAGGTGCCTAGCCTTGAGAACTAGGGGTGGTAGGTTAAAAAGCTCTTTTGTCCCATGGGAACTCTCCCTACCCACCTGAGTGGCTCATGGACACGGGCAGCATGCACACATGACCATAATTTACACATTCAGGGAAATTAACAGAATCTCCAGTAAGTACTATTACTAGCTACTACATAAGTTTGTAGGGGTTAACTCACGAATCCCAGGTGTTCATGCAGAAGCTGAGGTAGTCTACTTCTTCTAGGCTCTGGAACTTGTTGTGAACTAGCTGTTGTGGCTAAAGGCCCCAGTATATGTATAGAGTCTAGGTTGTTATGGTAATCAATGTTATGATGTAATATGATGTCAGACTCTAACCAAGCTGCCATTCTGTCTAGGCTATCCAGAAATCAGGCTCCTATATGTTGTTCTAGTTAGTGCTCCCCATGGACTCTAAGGTATTTAGCTATTCCCTTGTTCTATCTAGTCCTATTGCTCACTTTGTTTGACAGACTCCTGATAGCTACAGTAGGAAGGCAGATTCCATCCTCTACATGCTTTCTAATAGAAACTGCAAACTTGAAAAATATCTCAGGATACCTGCTACAAAATCCTTTAAAGCTGGTAACTAGTTTGTCGTACAAAAAGCCCTGTTTAACTAATCTACAAGTTACATGTAGTTGGTGATGTCTAGTGAAAAAACTCTTGTAACTATCACATTTGCGCCCTATTCTAACCAGTTGAGAGATATAAACCCCATTGGCTGGTTTGCTAGGTATGTTGCTATCCATGTGAGGGAAGTTAACTACATGTATGTGAAAATTAAAACCATCTCGTTTGTCAAAAACAGCCGTGGTAAACCTCCTATCACTGATGTTTACTTCTAAGTCTAGATAAGAAAGCCTGCTATCTGTTTCTGTGGTTCTTTTCAGTTCTAGTTGTTGTGGGTATATGTTGCTAATTTCCTGTTCAAAGGTGGGGTTATTGAGCGTGAGTAAGTCATCGATGTATCGAAAAGTGTTGCTAAAAATTTTTGCTACTTGACTATTTTGTTTTAATTTTTCTTTCATGAATTTGTACTCGTAGTAAAAAAGAAAAAGGTTTGTCAAAAGTGGAGCGCAGTCAGTCCCCATTGGTATGCCTATCGTTTGCCTAAATATTTTGTTACCTACTTGGATGTAGATGTTTTCCACGAGAAATTTTATCTGTTTAACTAGTTGATCCTCAGTAATACTATGGTCTCGTGTAGACATTGTATTGGACCAGTATGCCATGCCGTCGCCCTGCACTATTAAGTATTTTGCCCCTCTAATCCTATATGCTTCACTAATCAGCTGGCTAATGCTATCTAGGAGAAGGTCATGTGGTATATTGGTGTAAAGAGTGGAAAAATCAAAGCTATCAAAATGCCCGGCTCCCTTGGTTCTGTTTACTTTTTTTAGTTTTTTCAAAACTTCCGTGGCATTATCGATGATCCAAAACAATTGACGCCTGTACTTCACACACACATATACATGATACTACTCACTCTCTCTTTTCCGCCATTTTCTTGCTCGTCGTCGTCTCGTCACTTCTGATGGAGTTTTTCCTGACTCCTTGCTAGGCTTCTCTTCCTCCATCCTCAACTGACATAGTCTACGCCAAAATGAACCACTTCCAAGTGACTACAGACTGAACAGGGAGCAAAGGGTTTGAAGAAGGTCTTGCTGGAGGGCGTGGCTTGTTGGCCTGGGTGTGTCATGGTGGGGATTATTTGGAATATTAAAGACTCAATGATAGTTTTGCAAACCAACCCTCTACCTGATAGGAACCGGAAAGCCAGTGACTGCACTATGCCTATGGTTGAGGATGTAACACAGTAAACTTGGAGTTGTTGCACAAAGAAGAAGGGTCTGGCTGGCCCGACTAAGTCCATCACTGCATGTACAATGATGATCCACGGTGTACATGCGTACTGCCATCAGGGGCAACTGCAAGGATATCAGTAACTATTCTGAACTAATCATGTAGCTGATCCAATCCAAGCTAGGTGGTCGAATCCAATCGTTACATTTGCACAAGCTGCTGCTCAGTAGAGTGATACCGGTGATTCCGAAGCAAGTTACTGATTTATAGGATAAATTGAGTCACCCTTTATTGCAGTATTAGCTAGCTAGCTAGCTACTATGTGCTAAACTTGAATGTTCCTGAAAAGTCTTAGCTACTATTAAAGAGTTTCACTGGCGTATTTCAGCCCTAAACTCCTTGATGTACATATCAAATGAAAGCTCTTAAGCTGCAGAAGATAGGTGTAGAGGTAAGAAAGACGTAGTCTGGCGTAGACTTCTTGTAATGCCAACAGGAGGAATTTTTCCGAATTGCTACTAAATATAAGGTTCATTAAGTCAACATTTTGTCACAGTTTGAGATGGGCATGGCTTCTTTCCTTTTGATGTGGGTTTAGATGCTAGTTCAACCAGTTGTCTACAAAGGCCAAAATAAATTGAAGTGACCATTCACACAAGCTGGCAAAAAAAACTTGGTTGTAACAACAGTAACATTTCCAGTGTTTGCTAATTAGCCGTATCAAACTTACTAACAGATAACCTGATCATACTGTGACCTTAAGGTTTAAGGTGTCAAGCTTTCTCTAAACAAGACCTATTCTGAATCAGTCAGTGGTAAATGAAACAGTTGAAGCATGCAAGAGCTCACATGCTGAACCATTTAATTTGCCACTCCTCAGTTGCTAATCGTGATACTTTTGGTGTTGTACTAGTATGGCTTTGCTAAGTTTATATAGTTAATAGCTAACTGTTATTGTTTTTAATCAAGGTTCTTTTCATTGAATCTAGGTTTTAATTTAAGGAGTATTAGATCATTTTTGTTTAGTGTTAGTAATTAAAACTAATTGGATTAATGGTCTACTAATAGTCATTTTAGTTAACTAATTGAAATGAGCAGATTTTTGCCATTTTCTTTTAGTTTATTATGGTATGGTTTGATAGTTTCAGTTCTTAATTATGAAAGGCCAGGCATAGCACTATTAATCTAATTATAATTGGAGATAGCATTTCTTAAGGTTCAGTTTCATACCATTTTGCATTGAAAGCACGACTGCTTGTATGTATCCATATAATTACCACAGTGAAGTTAGTGTTTGTTTAAAAGCTAAGAATGCCCACATGCTGATCCTAGTTCCTACATGTAGCTAGCTGTCCTACCCCAGATGAACAGTGCATTGTGCCAAAAATCATGATTAATTTTGTAAAATTATTTTAGCTCCATTAGTGGGAATAATTAGTTGAAAACTCTGTTAGCTATAATTCATGCCTCACACATAATTAGAGAGCCTAGGGACATAGCTACTAGGCAAAAATGTAATATCTAGTTAAGTTACTATTTCTTACGAGTGACAACATGCTAAGCTTACAATCATGTGTCATGCATTATGCCCTAGCTAATTAATGATGCCTGCTGCACGTCAGTTGGCTACTGCTAGAATCATCGCTAAGTCTTACAATATTATTCCATGATTATCCTAGTTCCTTTGCAGCTATTCATTCTGAAATTAATCTATATGATCATGACTTTAATCTATACAGTAATAGTACTATTTATTTACACTACCCTCATTTCATTGAAGTTTCAACAAATCAGGTAGTAGTGCAGAACTGTGAGCCGAGTGCTGAGCCAAGAATTTAATATCAGGAGTGTTCCACAATAACATTGATTATTGATATGTCTTATACTCTATAGCTACCTGACATTATATGAGAAACTGTACATGTTGTTTCCTGCATTTCAAATCTAGCCTCGTCCCCAGGTTTTTCAGCGTGCAACATTGAAAAGCTGGGAGTGGCCTGGGGACGAGGCTATTTCAAATCATGATACAATCAATCAGAGCTGGTATAATCTGTTTAGCTTTCCCAATGAAAGCTTGTACACAACATGATGATTAATAATTTAACAAAGTCTTAACAGGAGGGCTCATATCAAAAAATAGGTATAGACTCTGGCCAGGATAATTGTATGATCCTGCTTTTCAAAGGTATATTTGTAACTGCATGATCTCTATACCTCGGACAAATTAAAGGCAACAAGAAAAATATGCACACAATTATTAATCCATAAAAATGATTGGAGGTCTTTATAATTTTATTGACAAGAGAAAAGTGTCATCAATTTCAGCAGATTCCTCATGTTCAGTGCAGCTTGTTCCTTTGGAGTGTTACAATTAGGATTTCCCAAACCTTACGACATATATCAAGTGAAAAAGCTATTCTCTTTCAATCCACAAAGTTTATCCTTGTGGTGTAGCTGACAACTTCACATTTGCTATAGAGCAGACACTTGTAAAGTAAATTGGGAGATTTACACTGTCTCCTTTGAGATATAGCTACTCACAGCTAATGAATATGTACTGCCCTTGCCATGAAGTTCCTATGCTGTAGGTCACTTGAGAAGTGACTATCAAGTAGAGCATAAAGTTAAAATTAATGTCATAGCTATGTGTATAGCATCAAGCCAAAAAGCATTAAAAATAGAGTTGCTATATTCAATGGCGAAATCCTTCAAACAAAAATCATTTTAACTCAATGATCCATGGACCTTTAGTTTTCTAATCAACTGAGGATAGTGACTGGAGGTATATCTGATTGCATGCACTGATGGAAAGTACTCGACACATGAATTTGGGGAACCCCTTCCAGTGACTCAAATTCAAAAATTAACTGTCGGAACAATAATAGGAGTGTCTTTGGAACTGGAAACATCCCTAGTGGCTAGAAGGTAGGCACTATGTATACCACAGTGTTATTGTAGACTGCTATGATCTTGACACCAGATAGCTAAGTACGTACGGAAAGCAGGTGCACCGGAAGAGACACTACTAAGCTCTGTTTGTTATTAAGATATCTAGACATGGACAATTGCAACTCATTGCAATTGATACTGTATAAGGCTAGAGCAACGATCAGTAGCCACCTAAAATGCACTTAGATAAGAAAAGTAAGGACTTAATAAGCATAGCCACACTCACTGTAATCGGTGATCCCTGAATAGTTGCACTATGAACCAGTGGAAGGGGCAAAATTAATGGTCTTGATGGAGATCAAATTATGTGCGAAGTATATAGTGGCCATGTATGCACACATAAAGAGGAGTGTAGTTTGTCCTCTCAATTTTTTGCATCAGCTTTGAAGAGATCATACTATAGATGATATAGCTAATGAGATCAATGATCTTGCAATTCTTTGGAACTCAGTGATGAGTAATCTCTTAACTAATTATATGGACAGTCACGCATAAACTAAACACAGGAACACATTATAACTGTGATATAGTCAGAGCAGCAATTCTAGCAGCATTTTGAGATCATACTATAGCTATAGGAAATAACTGATCACCATTTTAGTACATGATATTTAAGTGGAAACAGGAAGAAGTCAAAATAGCCATAGTGGGCAATAACAATTTTGCTGGTATGTAGCGAAAAATAGTAGGATTAGGTATTAGTGATATAGCTGTGAGGAAAGGTACATCATCAGCATGAAACTGACTGTGGTGGTTCTGCAGAGATCCATAGACCAAGTAGCTAATACTGAGGAATTGGTACTCAACAGTGGAATACTTTACAGTATCCAAGTCTATCGAGAAATGCGAGGTTCCTGATTTTCTGAGGATATAGTGGCACTCAGTTTAGTGTGTGCCAGTTGTAGTGTAGGTATTGTGTGAGGAAATGGGACTTTTTAGACATGAACCTGATGGTGGAAGTGTTGAGGTTCAAACTTCAAAGAGATAGCTACAGGCACTTGAGCAGAGATCCAGATCCATAGAACAAGTAAAGGATAAAATTTCATAGCATACAAAGCTAATGACAGTTTGAGGAGCATGCAAAATAATACGATAATCCTTTAACCAATGGTGATTTTTTTTATATCAATCAAGAAATGTGGCCTTCAGTTTCCTGGATATTGTGGCACTCTGTTCATTGTGTGACACTTGTAGTGAGATGCTGTACATCCGAGAATAGCAATTTATACACTCAAAGTCAGCAACAAATGAAGAAATATTGATTACTGTACACCACAGATCAAGTATAGCATTATGTGTGGCCCTGCGAAACTCTGTAGTTTATACCTTGTTGTTACACTACTGTCACTTGCCAGGTATTTTCAAATGGGAGTATCGAATAGTAGACAAAGTGTGACATCTCCAGCTAGGGCACTTTAGAATCTCAAACTGGAGAGCGAATCAGTGGAGTTTTAGTTCGTCCATTCTTCCGAATCAGAACAGGCTTTATACCTTAAGATTTATATCATCTGCACAACAACTAGAACTGCCTAAAGAGTTCTGTATACTTGTTTAAGGCTCCTTGAGAAAGGAAATGAACTACTATGATAGAGAGCAATAAATTGTTATGTTATATTTGTACCCAGGACCTGCATGAAATCCTCCATTTAGAGGATGCAGCATTCCTGTTGCAGTTTCCATTCCAATCCACTGCATGAAAGGTCTTAGTTTCCAAGTTGTACACTGCCTTATACACATACATGCACAAGCCAGTTTCCAAGAATTTGTGAAATTGAGTTCATTTCCAAGGGGTGTGCAAGTAGTGCACAAAAGTGTACAACTTGTACGCTCTTGGAAATGAACCATCAGTTGTGCTGTGATCCATTAATATTGAGCAGCTGAAACTTAATTAGCTAGGTCCAGAAAAGGATATTAAAAGAGAACAGGCACATGGTTGAGTTAATCACAGCTGAATTCAGGAATCTGTGAAATGAAAGGGAATCAGGATATATGTCAAACTGTACCTCGGTGCATAAAGAATGTTCACTGTTTTTATGTGGCACTAAGTATATAGAGTGGTTATAGCTTTGCACTTCGAACAGCTCATTACTATTCACTGTTCAAGAAGATGATATGACAGTGCCATGATGTTCTCAGAGGGGAAACTTACAATGTTGACCCCAGAACAACTGCCAGGTGTTAGTCGGATCACATGCCAGACAAATCAGTACCTCAGCAGGCTGGCATACACCAGAGATCCTGAGGAAGCTGCCTATGACTGGTATATATGGTACAACAACTTATCAGTTGGGTACATCAAGAAGGAGAGTCATTGCTGGATGTCCACTACAACATTAGCACAAAGCTCAAATGGATCACTGGCCCTTGCTGGAGAGAGGGTGATCATTGAAGGTATAGACCTTCTATACCTACAGGATTCTTACATCTCCACTACCTGGAGCTTCACCTTCTGCCTAGTTCTCAATGGTACAGTAGTGCTACATTATGTTTATTCTTGTGGCAAAGGTATAGCCGTAATCCTCTCATGATAATTATTGTCATTGTACACATGCAATGTGATAGCTATTGTACTTTATTATTGTGGCCACAATATTACTATAATAATGCCATCATATTAGGCAAGACTCTGCCTTGAATGTGATACTCAGTCTCTTTGGTTTGGGAGAAAAGAACCTTTAGAGTGGAAAGGTCACTGCTGAAGCCTTACTGACGGAGACATAGGGCTGTTTCGTGTGCCGTTGATGACATCAACAGTGAACTTTTTAGATATTAATTAAAACAGTGGATATTGCAGTTTAATGCAGCACAATACACCACCATGGCTGGAGGTACTGTCTATGCCATTGTGGTGTCTTCCAACCTATGTTTTGTTGAGAGTGATAGGTAAGCAAAACTAGTGCTGGTATGAACCAACTTATTCCATTTCACTGAAGAATGAATCTTTAGTTTCCTGATTAGCTGAGAATAACAGTACTTGGTATAGTGTGTACCAGTTGAGTAATCATACCATAGAAGTTGTATATCGGAGAGCAGCAGTTGCATGAGAAATATTGCATGTTTTAAGGATCGGGACAAATTCACAAATTTTAGCTAATTATCATCTGGGAACATCATCAAATCATGCAAGATCAGCATCAAATGAAGCAAGAAAGGTATTTATGCTCCAAAGGATAGAGAAATGCTGGGCTGGGGATGGAGTTCAAGTACCTATATAGTGTGGCCCTGCTAACGTGCAGCTTTGACATACTATGAAGCCAACTCTGTCAGGTACTTTGGGTCTACATGGCTTAACTTCCAGTCTTCCAGTGTGATAACTCCAGCTAGGATATTTTAGAACCTCAAAATGTATGCAGAATACGATAGTAGTATTATGAATTATAGTGGAGTTTTTAGTTTGCCGGGAAAGACATTGTCTGTAGAAGTTAGAAAGCAAGCTAGCTAATGAGGGAACAAAAAGATACTATAATGTGGACCAGCATCTGGAAAGTGGAAAACCACAGGAGGAGTAGGATCACCAAAGTAGACACAAACTCATCCACTTTTCCCGCTACAGAGCAGGCAAAACTCACTGCTAAAAATAGTAAATGCCTTGGCTTTTTTTTATATGTTTATGCATATAAGCAAGGGATGCATGCATCAGTGACAAAGCACTATAGTAGTAGCTACAATGATCCAAAAAAGAAAAACAGAGAATGACTAAGGACAATGGCAAACAACAAGAGAGTAAACAAATTAATATTATAACAAACAACAGTTAAAAATGACATTTCTTAGTCGTGTTTTAAATGAAGAGACAGTTGTGGCAGCAGTAACATTTGGTGGGAGTGAATTCCAAGATGTGATGGTGGTTGGGAAGTAAGAGTAGTGAAAAATGTTAGAGTTTGCGTGTGGTTGCACATATAGGTCTGTTCTGCCATTACGATTGGGATAGTTGAGGGTCCTAGCAGTTAGTGGTGAGTTAGGAAAATCAAAAATGTTATGCACTACTTTGTAGAAATAACAAAGGTTGAGATACTTCCTATGTGCAGCAAGATTTGGAAGTGCAGCTAACTGGAGGAGATCATGATAGCTCACATTGTGGTTCCATTGCTTGAAACAAACATTTAAGGCAAACCTTTGTACATGTTCCAGCTGATCAATACGCTTTGTAAGGAAAGGGTTCCAAAACTTGTGAGGCATATTCAAGATGTGGCCTTACTAGAGAGATGTAAAGTTGCAGCAAGGTATGAGGGTGTGACCATGAAGAGAACTGGTGATAAAACAATCCAACAATCTTACAATCTTGGCTCAAAGAGTTCTGGGATATGATGCTTGGTAAAATATGGAAATTGAACTATAACGAGTGATTAAGCAGCTGAAACTTACTTAGGTCGCCAGAAAATCGTAATTGAAAGTTTGTTCATAAGACTCAATCACTAATGTGTCACATTGCCAAGAAAAGGATATCAGAAGAGAATGGACACCTGATTGAGGTATTCAATGGCTGAATTCAGAAGAGACAAATTTTTCATGATGTATACAAGAGCGTGGCTAGGTTTCCAATGAGAAAGAGCAGCTCAAACGTATTTTCACAGATTTACAGAATGGAAAGGCAAGAAAGTTGCAATAGTTCCTTTCTACTTTGGGGAAATGTGTCAGCAACTGTAAAGAACGTGAAGATGAGTTTTAAGTATTAGAGTATAGACCATTAAAAGAAGAGTGTGCGGATAAGTACAAAGATGAGCTAAAAAAGTGGAAGATATTACATCAGGAAGGCCAAGGAAAAGTTGTGTGCAGGTGCTTTAGTCAGTGGTGGAGTGGAGGTGACCTATAGCATTTTAAACTTGCACAATAAACAACATTTAAACTGTAGTCTCTTATTACTATCCCATGCATGGTAGCTATAGCAATACAATAGCACTTGCAGACAAGTTAGAACTTTCTTGGTTGTGATAGAAAAAAAGACAAAAGCAAAAGATCACAAACTAATGAAAATAGACTGTCAGCATAAGTTTGTAAGTGGTGTATGAAGATAGCATGTGATAGATACGTTTTGCAATTAAGCCACAGTTATAAAGAAGAGTTAGATTGTGTGAAAGGTGTACTGTGAGAAGAGCATAATATTCATGTACTGTGCAGGATTATCAGCATGAAATAAGCAGTTGCACTCACTGAATTGAAAGCAATGAGGCAGTTTGTCCTAAATTACATTTCAGAAGTGCCAATTTTAAAGATTTGAGAGTACACTTGCATGACTGGGTGCTACCTCGACTATCTCCTGGAGCCCACTGGAACCACTCTGACAGCATGGCTCTAAGATAACTCAGTGGTGCTCCCTGTAGTAGGTGAACTCTTGACTGAATGTTATCAAGTTCACCTTGTCGGAATCCCAGGTATGTACCAATATCTCTCCATTGACAGGCATGATCCTTTAGCTGAAGTTCTAGTTGAGGTAGATGGGACTCAGTGAGACGTTTGTCATCATTCAAAGCACATTTGACTCGCTCTGAGCAGTTAAGCCACAGTAGTTGCTGTGGAGTAAGCTTGCCACATTTCATTGTGTTGAGAGCGCAAATCCACAACTGATCATCAGTATCAGCTGTAGCACTATGCGGCTTACCTATACCACAAGGGCATAGTAAAGCAGGACTAGGAACAGAGTTGGAGGTAGTCTTACGAAGACCCTTGAAAAGCGCTTGATACACTCTTCGGCATACATTTGGGCAAACTTCAATTGGTGCTTCTGGAGATATATGAATGTGGACCTCAAAATGAGAAAATGTATCGATTAGTGTGACTACTCCAGGGCACTTTGGGACCTTGAACTGGAGGCAGTTATGATACAAGCACACTGGAGTTTTGAATTTGTCCACTAAGATGGTCCATGGAGCTGGAAAGGTATTGTCAGCGGAGGATAGAAAGCAAATGAGAGCACAAAAGATACCTCGTTGAGGACCACCATCTGGAAATTTGATGACCATGGGAGGAATGGGAGCATCATTGGACACCCGGAAATTATCTACCTTCTCATCCTCAAGCATACTAAGAAGAGCAGGCACAAATAACTCATTGCTGCTAAGGCTAGCGAAGATCAGCAGCCTCTTAAAAAGATAAACTAAGTCCCTGGGTTCAAAAAGCCCAGGTACATAATGCTTGTTGAAATCTTTTTGTGTAAGAAACTCAACTGTGACCAGAGCAAATAGGTAAAATTTTTTCCAATCTGCAGAAAGTGCATACTCCATCGAGAGCCTACTGATTTCATAGGATTTCGTTACTAACTCTGTCACCTTGTCAAGAATGACTTGAGTATCAGCAAAGATAACATTGGGAAGGATATCTGGATAATAGAAGAGAACAGAGATCTGGTCGAGGTACTCGATGGCTGCATCCAGAGAATCCTCCTTGAAGTGAAGCTTCTCTATGGCTAATCCAAGACACTCCTCCTTGCTAAGAACACCTCGTTGTAGGCTTTGTGACATCTGTTGAAGGAGAATTTCCAAGGCAAACCATCCAAAAGGAATATCAACAGGCTGGATGGAGGTGTTGCTAAGAAGTGTTTTCCGAATCTTTCCTACAACTAATTCTTCGTGTTTCCCAGGCTCTAAAGCATTCAGTGGAAAGATTACCTTATTCTCTGCTAGGTTGTAATACACTATCTGCTTTTCAAGATCACATGATAAGAGTTTATGTATCTTTTCATTCTTTGCTTCTCGACTTTCCTTTGACTCCTTCTCTCTGTCAGCATGAGTGCCTACAACTATGATCTGTGGACACTCACCTGCACTGCCAGAGGACGACATGTGTGAGTGCATCGTTCTAACACAGTGTTGAAGAAGCTGCTCAACTGTATGTGCAGATTCATAGGGAGTGCCTATTGGCTTATCATCCGCATAGAACTCAACTACTGGCCGACTATCTAAGTTATCACAAAGCCGAAAGACAAAGAGATAGTAAGAAAGGTGACGTAGAAAGATTGGCAAGATTTCATGAAACTGAGGCTGACCTCCAGAATCAATAATCTGGATTATTCTAAAGGCTGTGAGTGGAGTTACAGTTGTGGAGAGCTGGTCCATCAGCTTAACAAGCTCTTCATCTGTAGATATCGACTGAAGAATCCTCTCAGCTTCATCTTCATAATCACTAGCATCAGACTCATCTGAAGAATCCGATGGAGGAGCAGTGAGTATATGAGATACTGAAGCTGATAGAGAGTTGTTGCCTTGGCTGGGTACTACTGGAGTGTTGTCACCTTGATCAGACACTGGTGTTGCTGCTTGACTTTCTCTTACCTTAGGATTAACTATTCTGGCTTGGGACTGACCTGTAGAGGGTGGCTTGGTATCACGTTGACGTGTTGCAATGAGGTAATCAACAAGCCTAGGATTATGTGCAAGCAGTGCCCTGGCTAGGAAGGCCTTGCGATCATCTAGTGTGGTTAGCTTAGCCCATTCTTCACCATCAAGGTTGATTCGGTAGACTGTGGTTGGTCTCATGGCCAAGGGGGTGCTGGTTCTGGATGTTGCTGCTTCATCACCAACAATCATATCTTTTGTGGTTGTCTTACCTGAACCAGCAGCACCATACAGCAACAGCTTGCAGAGCCAGGACTGTACACTACCATATCGCATGGCATCCTCAAATTGTCTACGACCCTCAGCAGTACCTAATCATGTGTGTGCATGGTTGTGTGATATTTGATTGAAATCTGTGGTTGTACTGTACAATATATGAGTGCCACAAAGTGGTGTGATCGTAGTACTCATATACTCATGATAATACAGCTAGAGAAAGGAAATAGACAAGGTGCATGTAGTTGAAGCATGAGTTATCATGTATATTATGTGCATGTACATGTATCTGAAGCAGAACGTGTTTATTTCGAATAAAAAAATGTGTACTTAACTATACTCTTAGTTTGAAACAAGAACAATAATTTTTATGTTAGAGTTAGAGTATACAAGTGACCATTGCTCATAAAAACGAAGCATTATAGCGCAAAAGCCTCGGCGCAATGAACCATCAGTTACCTAAAATACTTACAGGATAATATACAGCATGCATGCGGTCATGAAGTCAGAGTCAAGCCTAGACTAGACTGGAGTAACCAGTACTAATCACAAGAAGGTACATGTACACGTGCACTGAACGTAACAGCACCGTGCTGTGTTTGCAATTATTTTTACCGGCTAGCTGGACAAACCATATGCTGATGTCATGATCGATGAGTCAGTAAAAGCTATCAAGCCTAGAACCCAAGACAGTCAAAGAAAGTTGCTCTAGTTTAGGCAGTCATCACTTGTAGCTAGCGGTTCATATACTATGCCAGTTGTAATCATGTCAAGAACCATTGGTGTGTTTTTTGTCGAGAAAGAGCCAAGTCGCTGATCATCATGGCAGGCAAATAACATGATATCTCCTGAACAAAACGTTTTCAGCGAAGTCTACACAATGCATATCTTTAAAAGCCTACAAGAAACTGTATATTGCCACACTTTGGACATATAAACCAGGTATGTAGCTGCTAGCACGGTAAGAGACACACATGCACACACACACACTTACACAGAGAACAATTATTGTAACCCTCACGCATGCGCCATGGCTTAATGAGGAAGAAGTCATGGTTGCATTGATTCAGATTAAGACAGATAACATCATACAAGAACAGTGAAACAAGTGGAGAAACTTAAAACATACAAAGATTGCCAAGCAGTCACAAATTGAGCTGTAGAGTGATAGTAGTATAGCAAGTGAAGTCACATTATTTAATTCACTCAATCTGTACCAACTAATCATCTTTGCAACCCCTGACTCCATTGAGTGAAGAATCCCAACTTTTACCACTTTCTACAGTCACAAGTGATCAGAGGACACAAAATGAACTGATAAACAATCAAATAGATCTAATAATAGAGCTTCAATAGTTGATGTTACTATAGTTATTGTTACATTATCACATCATGAAGAGAACAAATGGACTGATGAAATGATTACCCCCCCCCTCGGGTAGGAATTGATAATACAGTAGAATCTCCCAATATGGACACTCTGACTCACTCCCTTAGATGCTTTGGATTCACATCTTCGGACAGCTATATAAGCCATGGATGCTATATTATAAGGATCCTCTGGACAGTTAAGTTGACATGCATAGGGTCATAATAGCAATGATCTTTACTCACACAAATTGTACTGGGATTACCTTAGGACTTTGTGATAATGTCTTCACGCATGTCATTGTGACATGAAGACGTCAAATCAAGCCTATTCACTTATAGTATAACATTTTTGCTTGTACATCTCTGATGGACGGTCCTGGGATAGTCAGAATCAATGTGGATATCACTCACTCTCTGAGATGTGGACTGTCTCCATAGTACGGATAAACTATGTGCCCCTATTGACTTTGGCGTAGAAATAATATATTTTCAAGAGTACTCATTTTCAACCTATGAAATCCGGACAACCACCCATCTCCTGACAAAGGTGCCCCCAAAGGAAATAGCTGTATAAAATAGTCTTCAACAGTGGAAAGAAATTGAAGCCTCAGGTGAAAAATGAGAATCAAAATTTCGACACTTTAGCTACTCAGTAGTACCTAGAAAGCGCATTAGATGGAAGAAAAAAAGGAAGTAGCAAAAGAACAAATGAAAAAGAGAAAAAATGGATAAGAAGGGAAGGGGAGAAGAAAAGGAAGGCTGAAGAGTGAGAAAGAGAGAAAAAAAACATGAAAGAGAGAAAAGCATAAGAGAAAGAAAGCACAAGCTAGCTATAGAGAGGACGGAAAGCTGAGCTGAAATTGGCAAACAAAGAGAGCAACGTACAGTAGGTGTACACGTACAATTGAAGGTGGACTACAAGAAGCAGAGATTTCTAGTAGTGAGCACTTATTTTGGACTGTGATTGTTCACTGACAATGGGTATAAAAGTGAATACAACGTACAGACCAGGATATTGTGGTAAGTGGATGCATGCATATGATTAATTGCATTGACACTGAGAGTACTAAAGGTGAGATGTGTATGTATTTGTTTTGTGCATAACACACTTTTTGTTAACCAACTGACAGTAGTTATTGCTTGTAGCATTACTGTATACTTTTACTCTCATTTAACATCATTATTTGTTATCATTTTTGTCTATGACTTATGCTTAATGCTTCATCATTACAATTAGTGTTTGATAATCAACGCTGATAGTAACAAATCACTAAACCTCACTGATACCTTTTAAAAGTAAGCTTGTACATCGGGTGATACTGGCAAGATCCCACTACATGTCTTACTTGAGGGCTGGTACAAAAGCTGGACTGGACTGGACTCATGGACTTGCAGACTATGGACTGATACATTTTGGACTCGGTTTCGAACTGATAAAGTGCTGAATGACGATCATTTCCAACCATTCTCCAAGCCAGTGTTATGTCTGTAGCTTTGAGAATAAAGCTAGGACTTGGAGATCGAATACCACTGTGGCCCATTTATACAGTATGTGAGCTGAATTAGGAGGCAAAATTACTACTATATGAACCAAATCTTCTTGGCATGGAGTATTGCTGTATTATAGAGAGAGAAAGATAGCTATAGTAGGACTAAACTTAATGAGAATCAACTTATGGTTGAGCCAGTGTTAAGTATACGATCCTTTCTCCTAAGCAAGCTCCAGGTTATGCTAAACTCATTCATTATCTTTTGATTGCTCCCCACTGCCAGTAATTTCAATTTACACATTGTTAAAGTCATACATAGGTCACAGTGCGTTTGCACTTAAGGTACACCATCTTAATTATGTTTAACCAAAGTCAAACTGCTTTGGCATGTTCACACACACACACACAAACACACACACATACATACACACACACACACACACACACACACACACACACACACACACACACACACACACACACACACACACACAACACAAACACAAACACACGTACACACACACACAGATTAAGGCTTAGGGTAAACACATGCATTGTAATTACAAAGCATAACTGCCAATTATAGTGTTACATCTCGCAGAATTAGCAAGTGACTCTAGCACTGCATATAATTAAAATCACATGGCCCAAGTATAAACTACTAAAGCCTCTCCTTGACAGTGGAGCCCTAATCAGCTAGGTCTGATGGTCAATGGACAAAGCTCATTTCATCCCTCCTTTCTAATTCCCAAACACATACACACAATGGTGCACATACATGTACATACGAACAGAGCCTTTGCTTGGGCCAGAGGAGGTACATAATGATCATGTACCCATTCCTGTTATCACTTCCGGTTTACACATAGGCGTATTCAAATTCATGATAGGCATTTTCAAAATCCCCTTGGATACCCAACCTACTGTGACCAGAAATCAAAATTACGAGCAAGATGATCCCTTGAGGATTCTACTGTTTTTGAAGACACATATATAATGTTGAGGGGATGGTATACTATATGCACAGAAGTCTCATGCACATCATCTGAGCTTGTATGGGTACTCACAACTGCACAAATACTGCACTTATTCGAATAGTAGCTGTGACTGCAGTAAATATTAATTTCAGCCTTGCTCAAGTGTGGCTACTAATTGAGGGAGGCTTTTATTAATTTCAGGTTGACACCTCGCGATGTCATTGACAACAATAGCACAAAAGGCTGGTTTATGACGACTGTACTTCAAATAACTGAGATATGGTCGAAAAGTAAACTGCCATGATACTGTAGAACAAAGCCAAGCTAGTCTTTCACCACGTTTCTACCCAGAAAAACGATTGAGCACGGCTTGGGATCACAGCCATGCCCACTTAATAGTGATTGCACATGCGTGCGGCTACCATTCAAGGGCAGCTATTATTGTTTTCAAAGAGCTCCAGGTGTGGCTAATATTTGGGGTGTGGCTTCTGTTGAAACATACACCACACACAATATTACATATACCAACAAGTTAGAGCTAAGAGTAATAACTGTTCATTGATTGATACAGTGGTACGGCATGCGTAAAATTTGTGCAAATGTTAATTACATGGAAGTAAGAACAGGAAGTAAAAAGGCACTCTTCAAAGGAAGACGAACCGCTGTAATCGTCGAAGCCTTCTCTAGCTGACTTACTCGTTTTTGATATGTGGCTGTTGGTTTGAGGAAGGACCAAAAAAGGTATGATTAACGACAAAGTAAACCTAAATTCTCATAGGAAGGTGGTAGGAGTGGTAAAATTGGTGAGGTAGCCATGGTGGGATTGTGGGGTGAGTGGTTCAAGCTCAGATTATGACACAACCTGAGGTGGGACACGGCTGTTGTTGCATTTCCTTAGTACTCTAGTAGTGTGCTAGCCTTATGTCAAGTGTAGGAGGCATGGGGCAAGGAAGCTGGGAATGTCCTCAGAGAGAAGCTTACCTGGTATGTGTAGCCTGTTGTACAAAGGCTGTAAAAGCACTATTGACGGGTGATTTACAGCTTCTAGATGATTATACTGGCCCTGGTACCCACTATACAAAGTCTATTGACCTCTGAGTAGCTTCTAGATCAACACTTGGTATTTGAATCCAACAGCTTGGTGTACATGTACGTGCAGGAGCAGCCTGAAATATGCTGACTTGGCACATATTTAGTATATTGACCATACGTGTATGAGTAAATGTATATTACGAGTAGTATGCATGCTGTGATATGCTAGTGATGGCATGACTCAGTGAATCTTCAAACAACATGCTAAAAAGTAAGTACAATAATGGTATGTGGTGTATGCATTTATGTGTCTGGAACACACAAAAGCCTTGCAATATACATGTAGACCCCAAAACTTAATTCCTGCTGACGTCAGCAAAAATGTGCTGAGTGTGCACAATAGCATCAAGGGCCACTGTGGACTGGCCAGTATACAACTAACTGAAGTGTCCAGATAAACTGCCTTAGAGGCTATGAAGTCAGAGGAAGGATGGATATTTATTCCTCAAAGTTCTGAACAGTGTAGTCGATCAGGCTTGGAGGAGGCAAACACTCACGAACAAAGGTCTGGAGCCAAATTGAATTTTTGTACGATTTTCGGGTGGTGGTTTTTACGCCACCCAGGTGTGTTTAGAACATTTATGAGTTGGAAATGAATGTATACATTTCTCTAACAACTTCTCTATTATACAGGTGGAGAACTGTGGCCGACGGAAATCTTCAAAATTTAAGGTAAAATCAACCGGTTGTGTATGACGGCTGTACCAGATGGCTACCTTTCAAGCCCAACAATAACTATCCATAAAACAGTATCTCTGCTATGATATCAATTGCACTTACAGTTTTGTCATGATGGCAGCTTTTGTCCAGCCATTATTTGATTTTTGCTCTGTCTACGAATACTTGAATTTTTGTACGATTTTCTGGTGGGCCACGCCTTGAGTTCTGTTGCTCCGTATACCTTTGTTCCCATGAGTTCTTCAATAAAAACGAGTGTTGAAGGCTAACTCTGTCTAGTCTATCTGTAAACGGTGTACAAAGTTTCGATAAAACTGACTCTGTGGCCAGTTTTATGGCGGGAAGGCGCTTCTTCCCGGCAAACCAATTACTGAGTGTGTAAAGATTGCATCTCATTGGTCCCCACCTACAAGTAAAAGTTGATGACGTCAAATGATGGGTGATCTGTGCGAGCAGGTGGAATTTAAAATTGGCTGAATCCTGGGGTCTTTGTGTATACTGTTGTTGACTTAAAAAGCCATTGATGTTGTATGTACACATCTACATGCAAGCACTGTACATGTAATGGCAATCTTTAGTCTATGATAGAAGGTTGTGGCTATGGTAGTGCCATAGAATTATTAGTGTGCATACTAAATTTTGTATGGCAAACTACATTTGGGACAGAGCTGAAAATACTTCTACAGGACTGTTGGTGCATCTAGTCTTTGTTCTGTGAATCTGGTGGCCATTGCTCAAGGAAGCTGGAAATGGCCCCGCCAAACGTGTATGTGACTCCAGAAAGTTTCTGAAACACCGTGGCCAGAGTTAGCCTCCAGAAATTTGCTATTGTGGATCTTTTTCTGAATTTTTGTGCCTATAGTGTTCTTTAGTTCATATCTAGTTGCTTAAATGTCTCTGAATGCGCTGTTGCTGTTCTATTCTCGAGTAGTTACAGTTTCTGGTGATGGATGCAGAAGGTAGTTTACATTTGTTCGTATACTCTCTGTAAACTACTATACTAAATGTTTGCACACTCATGCAATTAAAACGTATAGCACTTTCCAGCACGGGTGCCGTACGACTGGTTAATTTACTGCCAAGATGAAAGCACAATAATCACCTACATAATACTTTATGACTGCAATTAAAGCTAATAGTCTGTATCTAACACTACTGGCTCATTGACTATAGCATTATACTCTAGCTTAACATCTCAGGCGCATCAAGGCATGGGAAGTGTAATTTTTGAGTCAAAAAATATGGTCTTAGGCTTTGAAATATACGACTCAGATTTGATTTATGAATGTTGGGACCCTAATCTAATACAAAAATAATTTTGGTTACCATACCAACCAGTATTGTAGGTGTACCAACAAAAACAACACATCACGTTTATAGACAAAAATCATGAATTGCAGAACAGAAGATGGCCTTTGTTTCCCTCCCAACTTTGTGAAGTACAATGTACTCCAACAGATGCCAAAGTATCTGAAAATATCTGGAAGAAACAGTAAAACCTTTGTTCTTGAGCAAGGTGTCGCCTTGTTTACTCAACAAGCCCTAAAATCCACTGCTAGTCCATGTATTTCTTGTTATCGCTCACTTACATGCGATCAAATCAATTTCTTCCAGGAGAATCTGAGCGGAAATGGCCACTAAGCGCGAAATTGTACTTCCATACCTTAGTCTACCTGAGATCGCATTTTTACCATGTATGCATGCATAAGTGGTAAAGTAATCGGTCTGTTCATCTGTTATTGTTGCCGTCATAGTTGTCACACCAATCTTGAGATATACATGTCGTGGCCAGGGTTTCTTCAGAATTTTTGTCAACGAAGGCAAATGTGGATTTTGCTGAATTAAGGGGGGAGGGGGCAAGGACTATAGTAATCCTTTAGCACTTCTATGAAGTACAATTATGTGGGTGAATGCTTCTATGGCACTGCAGGAACGTTTTGGAGATTTAGGCAGATATAGCATACACAAGGTAAGTACATGTACATACAACATGTAGCTACATGTACATGTATCTAGTGGAAGGAAAACAGACAACACTTTAGTAGGATGTATGATGTTACATGAATGTCACCAGGGGGTGGGTGTAGGAGGGGGGAGCATCCCCCTCCCATGCTGAGCGTGAAGCTGAAGATAGTTTATGAGTTAAAAATGACCAAAAACATCCAGCAGGGTTTTTCTATTGATAAAGGGAAGAGCTTTCTTATGTATGCATACATGAATGGTGGCTTCTCTCGGGTGGGGGGGGGAGGGGGGGGAGGGTGTCCCCCATACCTAAATGAAACCCTGGTGGCGAGTGGCCAGCAGATATCTGAAATGGTGAATGACAAATTTAATCTATGCTTCTAGATGCTTGATGAGGATCGATCACAAGCACTACAGATTGTGCTATTTGAACTGTCATGCCTATCAACCACAACAACTGAAGCTAACCAATAGTGCAGCCATTAAATTGCGATCAGATTGCACATGCTCAAATTCAGTATAGGTAAGCATAGTTAGAACGAGGTCATCCCCTCTACACTACAGAACTTCAATGATTCCACTTCAGAGATTCCACTGTATTTACTCTATTGACGTATATGCTGTGTTAGCATGAGTGCAAGACACTTGACCTATGCTTGAACCTGGAAGTGGTCGAATATTCTTCACGTTTCTGATTGAATTACATAAGCGCATACAGGAAGAATATTTGTGCACAATCATTTATAAATCGTGCGTTGAACACTATCCCATAACCTTAAGTCATGGGCACATTCACTTTATGAACATTATTCACTCAAGGTAGAAATGAATACGTTTACAGGTGAAGGCACACACATTCTATATGTAGTTGCACACTCTTGGTGCATTGAGAGGGCTACTTTGTTTCACATGTAACTATAATGAATATGATCATGTTTTTGATATAATCATTGGACAAGTGAAAACACAGACATCAATAATTCACTGGCTACACATAATTACGAAATTGAAAATTACAATAGTGAATAGGGATCGCAATGACATAGAGTACAAAAACTATATATTGCCTCACTTTGGACATATAAACCAGGTATGTAGTTGATAGCATGGTAACAGACAGACACACACATATATAAACACACAAAACAACTACAGTAACCCCCACGCATGCGCTGAGGCTTAAATATTACAGAAAAGGTGTATCCCTACAGTTTCATGTGCAGAGATTTCCCCCTAGAGCAGAGTAGATAGTGCCACTCTACTTGCATTAATTTTCCTTTGATGTGGTCAATGGGATGCAGGAAAAATTACTAAAGTGAGCAAGAATACCACTCAACTAGGAATTTCTACAGAAGTCTTTCATGCACAATCTGTAACAATGGAGACCTAGCAGCCAAAGTTCATGAATATGTGGCATAGAAACGATAAAAACTGCATTTTGCGTTTTGTAATATATTAGATATAAGAGCATCTCCACTTATAGTCATGGCTGTCTAGTATCAGTAGTTGGCTTAATAAATTAACATCATGTTTTTAAAGTCTCTCTGTCTCTCTCTGTGTTACTCTTTCTACTATTCCTCCCTATTTTATTTCCTTCTCCCTCTCTCTTAGGTTAACATAAAATCTTTAATGATAAAAAAGCATAAATATGAGTACATGCATACACCCTTCTATCATACATGTACTTGTTTACAATGCAATACTATTATATGCCAACACAATCACTGCCGTCAGACATGTACAATGGTCACCATAGCAACCTACGGACACCAGTTTTGAACTGAGTAATGCTGACTCACCTTTGAGGTACTTCCTTTGTACTATCTCCAACTCTTCAAGATATCCATGGTAATACAGTGCCATAGCTACTTTTTTCCAGTTTGGAAATGGAACCTCATTCAAGTAGAGCTCCCAACATGCCTGCCTGCATTGAGACTCATGGTGCTGTTGTGGTATCATGTCACGCTTTGATAGAGGGATCCAAAGGTAACGACCCACATCATCCCAGTCAACATTCTCCAGTAAAGTAGTGAGGTTAGAGAGAGTCAGTGTGGGCTCTGAAAAGAGAAGTTTTACTCTCATATAAAACTGATATAACCAAACAGGATTATACAATAGCTAGTTATAGCTGCCTACATAATAACAATTTGTACTGTTATGGTAACATGTATACATCTAAATGATACATGCATTACCATAGCTGAATGTACATTGTATATCATAGATACTGTCAAGAGATGCTTACACTGTACATGTTTGTGTTAGCACTAGTACTACATATACATTGTGTTGAAATATGTGTAAGACTGTCTGTATCTTCAACACTTTGTGCATACATTAATTCTACATGCACACGTTCAAATGCCTCGTGCATGCTGAGGTTAAACTTCCCTGGTCCAACCAGAGAAGTTTAGCCTCAGCGTGCACGAGGGATTTGCATGTGCCCGTCCATAGTAGACCAATAATACCATTTTTGGTGGTCTACCATAAACTAACAGTCACAAAGCTTATATAGCAGTTGCTGAAGACTTTACCAATTTATCAATGTAAGCACGGCCCTAAGGTATGCTGTGACTGAAGGAATCTCTATGAGGAAAAGCAGACACGCTCAAAATATTTTGAATCACATCTATTATTTGTACATACATTGTTCACTTCTCTATCTGCACAGCAAATGGCTGGCTCTATTCACGTATCACCCACGTTTGACTCTGCCCAGTTTCAGTCATGTGGCTGCATTGTTCTTGACTGCACAAGCTGCCAGTGCTCAGTAGGTGAGCATGTGCAATACTTCCTAATCAACATCCGTGAAGTGTGATGGAGGCACAAAAAATTATGCTGAAGTCTCAGCCCACTTGTGCTATTGGTTGCCTTGTGCTCAGCAATTACTTAGTATGGCCACTATAATATTTAACCCTCTACATGTGTGGCGCAAGGATACAATAGTTTGTCCGTCTGTCGGTTTGTCTGTTACCACACTAGCTGCTCCTAAACATACAGTGTCATAGGGTAAGAGTTAACCGTTTGGCTTTCACTGAAAAGACTTATTTCAATGATTCTGGTGTTGTTTGCTGACCACCACTGCTTTAATTCCTTGCTCCATGATGCTCTCCATGGACAAAAGAACTGGTATGCAGTAATGGCTTCATTTCAATGTGAGGATTGTGTACATTCAGCGATAGTTGAGATAATCTTAGTCTCGTGCCCAGTCTTCAGCAATGCTGCCAAAACCTCAGATTTAATATTAGAAGTTTTGACCGTGAAAATTACCTAATTAGCACATGCAAATGAAGGATTTTCAGCTATTTATTCCAATAAGTAAGGAATTTCTTCATATATCTGAGGATTTATTATTAAAAGATGTTGGCAGCACTGAGTCCTGGGCATGAGACTAAGGTAGCTCAATGCACCAAGGATTTTGCACTATAGAGCTTCATATAACCCTGTAATCACAATCACAACACTAATATTAGATGATATTGTTAACTTTTTAAGCTAAAAAGTATATAGCTTCGGTTTTGAGGTTGATAACCTTTGCTGCATACCATATACGTGGGTTTATAAGTGCACGCTCCTATTGCAAATCAGCAAGAAACTATGCACTTAAATCTTGCACTAAAATATCCGTACGAAATTGACCACACCCATGAGTATATGGATGGGTAAGGGATCACCAATAAAGTACATTTGTGTGCACATGGAGACTACTCACGATTGAGAAGGGTCATTGCAAACAGCGACCAGGAAAAAGACGAGAGCTTCTGCTTGAAACAGATAAGCCATGCATTACATTACATGTAGACCTAGGCTGTGTAGATAGCTAGTGCACCTAACACTGAGTAGAAGAATGTATGCGCCTAAATCAAAGTAGGTGATTAATTGTTAGGTGCGGTTAAAGACCCGTACCTACGGTATGTATGTATGGTAATTAATTTTCATGGCTTGCTCTAACAGTGAAATTATTGAACAATGAAAATTTCCTGATCTACAGTATACACAGACCATCCATCACTGCACACTACATCTCACATACTTACCAGGTGTTTGTTTGATGAATGTTTTAGCTGTGGCTGCTGCTTCATTATGGTCATCGTAATAGAGACTGGTAGCTAAATCAGTCCAACTGGCATACTCTGTGAATTTGATGTGGTAGATGATGAGCGCTTCCCTCTGATGGGCAACAGTGGAACTCTGCTGTTGTATCTCCTCCAGCTTCCCTGGTGGTACCACCAGAGCCTCTCTTAGTTCGTCCACATCCACCACAGTAGCCAGTACAGTGGACACATTCTCAGCAGTAAAAGTGGGGTCTACATGGTGAAACATTATAATTCGTTACTTCGTAGCTGTAGACAGAATTTGTGATAAGTTTCACAAACATACAAAAGTATGTCTGTCATAATAAGGCTTGGTACTCTAATTCATCATACATGTATGTACAGTGTCATGCAAACACATTATGACAACAACAATAGGAAGGTCTGCAGCCAGTACTGGTACTCTTAGGACAGGTTTTATTTGTAAGAATCCTCAGTGCACCTAAAGACTATCTCAAGTGGAAAAAGTTACAATTTTCACTCACTTTCAAGAGATTAATTTTAATACCAGATAACAAGATAATGAGAGGCTCATCAATTAAGGTACCATAATATAAAAGGACAATCCTAGTGCCTTCTAGATGTAACTGCAATCAAAAATTGATTTTTCTATGAATAAAATCTGTCTGATGTTATTCTAGATCATCATAGTAAGCTTCCATTAGTGTAGCTAAGGTTCAATAAGCATCGATAAAAGTGGCTGTTTAAATTCTGGTTGATTTGATTTAGCATTTTCGAGGTCATAGCTGAATGATGCTGTAACGCCTAATTGTTTTTTGGTATGCCCATGGCATGATCTTCCGCATGTAACTCTGAATTGGTAGCTATATCCACAATCCATCTGATAGATCGTTAACATCGATCGTTAGCCTTAGTTTTTCACTATTAGCGTTATGAAACTATGAGCACTTAATCCCTGACATCATTTGCTCGATAAAATGAGCTCAAGATTGCGACCATGTGGCCTGCTACTGTGGATTGTATAGGGCATGGGCATCATGGTATAAGCCACTAATTGGCTCACCAAGTCTGTATACTAATACAGTAGCTAAGGCATGGAAGTAAGCATGAACACGTCGTTGGATAAGCACCAACCTTACTAGTATCATGGATGTTAGCTATGAGACAGACCATGTACCAGATCTCTGTTATGTTGTAAGCTTAGAACAAGAAAAATCTACAGATGGAAGCTAAGCAAGTGTTGGGTAGGTGGACTCTGGTGGATTAAGGCATGGGACCAGCCACTGTATTTTATGTACCAGTACACTTCTGTGAATATCAGGAAAACTGTTACAGATATGAACTTCTGACTTGATATTACACTTGTACACTACATGAAGTATTCAAATTTTCAACTGTGGCCTTAGGTCTATTAGATTGGATCCATTAAAATTCCAGGAAACAAATTTCTTAAGTTGCATTAGATCATATGCTGAAATGGATACATTTCGCACCAACTGGCCTGGACTTGCCTTCTTGTACATGCAGTTAGCAGTGTGAAGTTGTTAAACTGAATGCCAATTACGGCACCTTCCTTGTGATAAGAATGCATCCAGGTAAGGCCACTAGCATGATTTTATACTAGAACAGAAATGCCTTTGTAATAGCTACCTCTACTACACTCTTATGATAGATTGGATTCCAAATAAATGATAGTTAGACACTAGAGGCCAAAGGATCTACAGTATTCAGAATTCCGATGTCCCCAGACTGTGACACGTCCGAGCAAAGTGAGGATGTTACTCAGGGGACAGAGGGATTCTACATGTAAATACTGTAGATTCTATTACGCAAGAAGCGCTACGTTTTAGAAAAATTTTCAACTATATTAAAGCTTCATGTATTTGCCTTGGAGCAATCACAAAAACATGGATCCTATTGGCATAAAAGTTCCAGGAATCAGTAGTGTTCGATTGTGTAGGGTACTCACAAATTTAGTCACCACGACAACTAATTACATGCTTATCATGGTTACCATGACAACTAAATTCACAAGTATACAAGTATAAAAGCAATTGAAAAATTGCAGAAGAATGTAGGGATGCTAGGATCAAAAAGTGCACAAACAAGAGTGGTGGGGACAAAAATAATGCCACCCTATATCTTATTTTCAAGTACAGCATGTAATAGAGCTTCTATGAAAAAGTGTGTAGGGATGCATCTTGTTTGTTATTATTCCTACCACTCTTGTTTGTGCACTTATTGATCCTACCATCCCTACTTACTTCTGCAACATTTCAGTTGATTTTGATACTTGTTTGTGTTACTTTTTAACGATTTTTTCAAATCTCCTAAGCTATACATGTGGCATGGGAGGTGAACATGGTGAGCACTGGACCAGATACACTTACACTATGTACAGAGCTGCTGAGGAGAGGTGTGGTCACTAAGCTTTTGGCAAACGTACTACATGTAACATCGAACACAGATGACTGTAGGCCATGACTACCAGCATTGTAAGTGATAGTAGAGCATCGACCTCTGTATCCCTTGATCGATCAAATGTCTTTAGAAATGTAAGTGCTAGCTCGATTGTTGAGCGAGATCGCTAGGTGTGGATATAGTGCAAAGATTGAGACAATAATTATATACGGCACGTGCTTGCCTCCAAGCATACACACTTAGCAACAAACCGGCTTCCTGCATTGAATCTAGCAACCAAATCTGCCAAAAATGGCATGTTACAAAAGGACAAGCTATGGTAAAACTGACGTAGCACTGTACTGCGAGATAAAAAAATTGAGTTGATTTATATTCAAAGTAGACTGAAAGGTCAAGGCAGTCCATAGTTAGAACTGAAAGTGATAAAGAAGGAAAGATTGACAATTTACATTCCATTATTACATGCTGTACATAGATAGAAAATTTGCTTGAGATTATGATTATGCAAGTTAGAAATCTTCCAAGGTTATCTGCTCTGATATTTTTGGTGTTTTGTAATGCATTAACAATAATCAGTAGCAGTCAAAAAAGGTTTAAGATTCCGTATGTGTACTACGTATGTAAAGGTCGGTTCACAATATGACGCTACACCATGCGTTGTGTTGCGTCACCTTCACATTGACACTCGTCGTAACACAACACAATGCTAGAATACAGACTCAGATTCTATCCTCATGCTCCCTTGCATGTTCTGTCCTTGTGTCTGATCACCAAAAAATCATCAAAATTTTTAATTAGAAATTTTTGCTTTTCGCAAACCGCAACACAAGACACGCACAGCATGTTGCAATATCTGTGCTATTATGTGCACTAAACTATACGCACAACAGATATTGCGCACTATCATAAACGTTTGTACTTACGCACATAGTACATACTTTCATATTACGTAAACAGATATGCCTACAGTGAGGCTTGGGCCATCAGGGGGTGCCCCCAATGCCCACCACTAGCCTTAACTACTCAACAGCTGTCAAAGTAGAGGTCATAGTTGACCACTGAAGCCTATAAAATAGCCAGTTCAGAGAGGGACCAGTTCTGTTCATCAGTTCACTAAGAGAAGCAAAACAAAACCCTACAACTCTCCAGTGTCATTAAACACATACCAACTCACAAAGGTAAAGTAGCAGCAATACATGTAGGTATGCTCACTGTGGCTCTGTGTGTGTGTGGGTGTATGTAGTGTGTGCACATTTAATCTTAATTTTTTTATACAGTTGATCAGGATCTAAGGATGAAATGGAGGAGCTTGATGATATGTTCATCAAGGGGCAATACACACAATTCAGTGATCAACCGTCCAACAAGAAACACCTGCTGACAGATTCCACTAATGCAAAACAGCCAAGAAAAGAAAAATTCAACAAACCACCAGTGAGTGACATACACAGCATGAATTGTACATGTACATATGTTAAATTACCAGGAAATCACTAAGTAATTTACAAATTCAATATGTACGTTTAATCCAAAATATTCTGACACTAGGAAAAGAGAAAGAGAAAAGAAATTGTCTGGAAAGGAGAATCAAAAGAAGGGTAAAAAGAAAGGTTCCATCGTGGAGGTGATATTACAACCAAGTGTGACCAACACCACATCCACTAATGGTTCAGACAATTCACCTCCAGAAATTGATCCAGTTTCTCCACAGAAGACCTTGCCAGGCAAAACCCAGCCAGCAGATGTTGCCTCCCAGTCTACACTCTTGCCCAAATCCAGTGAGCATGAGTACATGTAATTCTTACAATGTGAACATTGTATGAAGGATACAGAAAGCATGAACTGAATTCTTTTGTCCATTTTAACAGGTATACCACACCTCTCAGATGAAGCAGAGCATTCAAAGACTGATCCAAGCACTTCAGCTGAAAAGGAGGCAGCTGATGCTCCTACAACAACACTATCAGCTCAAAACAGTATACATGTACACTGTGATCATGCAACACAAAACATACACACGTCTATTGAAGTATTATTATGTAGAAGCTACCATTGTTTTCTATTTTAGATATTGATCATTGCAATTTAGCCGAAAAGGAGGTAGTCGATGCTTCTAAGACGACTCAATCAGCACTATCTGGTCAATTTGTAAGGTTTAACACTCAAATACTGGTCATTTCGTCGAGAGTACATGAAAGGGAAGGAGGGAGAGTATTGAACCACGTATATACCATGTGTAACAACATGTAATAACATGGTGCTATGCTAGCCACACATACAGGTGTGCTACATAATACACTGGCTAGTACAGCACCATGTTTTGTGCGCATTACACTTTTATATACTCTTGGTTAATTCCACAAAACTATTCACATTTACTGAAGTTTAATAGTGGGTTAACCAGTGTGCAAATTCTAATAATACCAGTATATCTGATAATCAAAACACACACACTTGTATCCCTTTTTGTACAGATCTTCAACTATTCACATTTACTTGGAAGTGCGCATGAGTGCCAGCAAGGCTCAGTCAGCAAGCACGAGGGTAGCAGGGTCGGTTTCTCAATGCTACCTTCACCATTACCAAACTGGTACAGTGCTTCAAGGCAAGAGAGCAAATTTTTTTATTTTGCTCAATTTTCAACTTAAGTTATGTATATTTACTTGAAAGTACCTAAAATCAAAGAAATATTGGTAAACTTACTGATTCCTTTGAGTTATGATAGATTTTATCCATACAGTATAGTAAGTACGGAGGTGGTGACATCACAAAATATTGATGATGTCACGAAGCAATCACGTGCGCGCTAGCAGTAACTCCGCCCACGTGTTTGAATATCTCATTAGCGCGTGAATCAGCTGTTTCAAACGATGAATATGAATCTCTCTTAAGGCTTCTGATGCCACTGCAACTGGTTCTTGTCAGAACCACTCTACCACTTCCTTGTTGACAACTGGTATGTAGTAAAGCTGCTTAGCTACCAGTAAGAGAGATTTAGCCTCTTTGCATTGTTTACAAGGTCCCTCTGTATGCAGGTTTTTCTCTGAATCAATCAACAACTTCCTTGTTGTCAGCAGGTATGTATCATTAAGCTGCTTCTTATTATTTTGTGAATAGATTAGTTATAGAGCTATCCACTTTCATGTAGGTTCTTCTGAGAACCAACCCCCACCTCCAAAACGCCACAGGTCTAGAGGACTAGCCTCGTTTATTGCCAGCAATAATGTTGTCTGTGACATCACCAACCTGCAGCCTGTTGACAAGAGGGCAAGTATGGACAAGGCTGAGAAGTATATTACCAAGCAGCTTCCCAAAAATGGTGCCAGAGGAAATGCCACAGCAGCTGCAAAGGCAAGGTGGACCACAAAATCCATTAACACACCTAATGATCTTGAGGATAAGCCAGTGGATACTCTAAAGAGAATACTGATGCATGACAAGACTACATTCGATAATGGATTTGATCTCATAAATACGTACGTTGAGCAAAATGTAAGTCACGAAATGCTAAAATCTATGGTCATCAAGTGTTTAGCACTGCAATCAATTCGTGGGGTATGAGTATTTTACAAGCAGCACAGTACGCCACAGACGTTAGTGGAGTTGCTATTTACACTGCCAGGAAGTGGGTAGCTACATATTACCTGTCACTAGCAGGAGTTAGGCCAGATGACATCGACAGAGAATTCATGGATGATTTACTTTCCACCGAGCGTGGTAGATCTTGTGGAAATCTAGGAAGCATATTA
This sequence comes from Stappiaceae bacterium, assembly GCA_964291365.2. Lineage (GTDB taxonomy): Bacteria > Pseudomonadota > Alphaproteobacteria > Rhizobiales > Stappiaceae > JBDWFY01. The sequence goes on along the minus strand of OZ220033.1, from coordinate 178,877 downwards.
CATGATGAAGAATTTCGTCTTCTTGCACGAGAATTTGTACACGAGAATGTATACAAGCGAGGGCAACCAAATATGACATCGAATGACTTCCGTAATTGGGTTGAAAAGAGTTACAATGTACACATCTCAATTGAAACAGCTCGAGCATGGCTGCGCAACCTTGGTTTTGACCAAAAGTCTCATCATAAGTCTGTATATTTTGATGGACATAAGCGAGAGGATGTAACAGGATACAGAAGGGAATTTATTGATTGCATGTTTGAGTTAGATCAAAGGTGCATGTACCCAGGGTATACTCCACAGTTAGAACCAGGAGAGAAGCCACTAATACAAATACATCATGATGAATCTACATTCTATGCCAATGCTGATCAGTCTAAGTATTGGGGTGATGGTACCATGAACAAAAATCACTTGGACAGGCTATTATGGTATCTGACTTTATTGAGGAGAATGGATCAGATTATTTACGACATAATAATCAAGAGGCATGTCTCCTATTAGAAACTAATACTGATGGATATTTTAATAATGATATGCTTATCAAACAGGTAGATGAAGCATTACAAATTTTCGAGCAGAAATATCCTAATGCTCAAGCTCTTTTTTTATTTGATAATGCCCCATCACATAAGAAATATGCCGATGATATGCTTAATGCAGATAGGATGAATGTTCGACCAGGTGGAAAACAACCTGTAATGCGAGACACTGTATACAATGGGCAAGTGCAATCAATGGCACTTCCAGATGGACAGCGAAAAGGAATGAAGTTGGTATTGGAAGAACGAGGAGTGAATACTAAAGGAATGAATGCTACTAAAATGAGGGAGGAATTAAATAAACTTGACGATTTTAGGAATAAAATAACGATACTTGAGTAACATATTAAAAATAAGGGACGTATCTGCATATTTATACCTAAGTTTCGTTGTGAACTCAATGCAATAGAGTGGTGTTGGTGCCATGCCAAAAAGCACACACGAGCATATGCTAATGGTTCCATAACAAGATTAAGAACTACTGTTCCTGAAGGATTAAATACCTGCTCAAAAGAATTAATTGGCAAGTTTTTTGTCACATCCAGAGATTACCTGAAAGCTTGCAAAGAAGGTCACACATGTAGGGATGTTGATAATGCAGTCAAAACCTACAAATCACATCGAAGGGTTTTTAACATTGAACAGTAGATCATTTTTTATTACCTGTACCAGGCAGAGTTTGTGATTATTTGTGTATTGTTACAAACTCTATCAAGGGTACTTGTTTACATGTTTGTTTGTTTTTTTGTAATTAAGGTGTAATCTTTTGTGGATTTGGTGGTTTTGAAAAAAAACGGTTGTAAACTGTTTGTTTATGATGTGCATGTGATCACTCAAAGAGCTTATCCTAGAAAGAAGGTGAAGAGGGAGAGACAGATGATGAAAGCGAGGTAGAAGTAGTAATTGAAGGGGTAGACTGGGAACGCAACATCCATGAGGGAAAAGAGTTCATCCACAAGTGAAGATGAAGAGAGAGAACAGATGATGAAAATGAAGCAGAAATGTGAACAGAGGGGGTACACTGAGAAGACAAAGTCCAGGGGGAAAACAGTTCATCCAAAAATTGGGACAAGAGGGAGAGAGAGAGGAAGAATGGGAATTGGTAGAAGGGGTAGATACAAGAGACAAATTCCAAGGGCAAAATAATTCATCCACAGTAGAAGCTGTGGAGGTTGAGGTATATGTACAAGTAGATACGCTAGTACAAGGGGGGTTAGGGAGAGTTGGGAGGTTGAAACTGTTGGGGTTGGGAGGTTGGGAGGTTGAAACAGTTGGGGAAAAGAGTTCACCTACAATGGACAGACTAGTGCTTATACCTGTACATGTATAAATACATGTAGAAAGGGATGAAGATAGAGAGTGAGTAGTAGAAGAAGGGATGGACATTGAAGTAGATGCAGACTGGGTGGGTGGGGAAGCTGAAGGTGAAATTGTAGGCAGCAAGCATGGGTCAGAGTGAAATGACAGCATTCAAAAGTGATGGCTCTCCCAAAATCCGAACACTTATGTCCACAGAACGGTATCTCCAACTCCTGTTGCCACCTGGATCTGAGCTGAACGGGAGGGACAGCACACAGCTACATGTGGACATGAATATAGTGCACAATCATAGTCAGTTCAGTCACCAGGTTTATGGTTTATAGCTCCAATACTTACCCTGTGATGGTAAATGGTCCAGTAAGCAGTGGAGACAACCATTCAGCTGCGTCAGCCTTCACATGCCCAAGTTTGTAGTGCTGTCGGTGCCTTTTCACCACCATCACCTCCACGCAGTTAGCATCCTTCGGATGGTAAGGCCTCCTCTCCTAACAAACAAGAGCTCAGTCCCGAACCCAAGCTTGTCATCCTTGAAGTCGTAAAACTTCACCCCACGACATTCAGTGACGAAGAAAGCAAGCGCGATCACTTCCACGCTGTTGACAGCCATTCTCAACTTTATGCTCACTAAGCATTCAATGCAGCTTAATTAAGCAAACATTTTCCAATATTTCGTGGTTAGTGACACGGCGATACATCATCTTTTCTGGCATACGTCATCAAAAGTCCAAGATGGCGCTCCTGAAGTCAGTTAGAGAGAAGATGCTAGCGTAACTTCGTCAGAGGTTGTGATGGTGTTGTGAATCATGCCTACAAGTGAAACTGGACTACTCTAGAGGACACCCAAGGAGTGTAGCTTCTCAACTCGAAATTTTGTGGAAATTCTATGCCAAAAGTTTACCCCACCTCAAAACTTACTCTTTCGAATGTCTTACATTGATACATCGGAGTTAAGAAATGAAACCCGGATCAAAAGTTACCTCTATTTAGACACTTTACTGGATGTGAGTGTTGTTCTTAACTCTAAAGCATTAGTGAATTACCGTACTTACTGTAATTTAGGCGCCACTGTAATTTAAGCGCCACCTGGCCATTTATGGAACTTTTTTCTTTCTAAATATAGCGCCAAACGGCGACCTGAATTATTTTTAGGCAGCGCTTAATAAATAGGTGGTATAGTGCTGCAAATTATGTGCATACACCGATACGAAGCATGCTCACCCAGTATGGGTGTCCACACTCTTTTGTAAACATGATATCCACGTACAACACTTCGAAATTCGACAAAAAAAGTCGTGACCAGACATTGCCTCGGACTCCTCTCGACCGTGGAGCGACACCTATATTAAAGCATGTAAAACCACCCATATTAATAAGTGCCACTCTAATATAAGCGCCAGTCGCGATCTAAGCGAATTTTTTAAGCTGATATTTAAGCGCCAAATGATGTTGGAATTATTTTTTTAAATTACAGTAAGTACGGTATATGCCAAAAGTTTTTCTGGAATATGCATTACAATCAGAGGAGGTCAGACAGTATCATATGATCCACCATTTTGCTGAGCCAGCGTTTTATCTACTGTGTATTTTTTCATAGGAATTTCGTGTGACTGCAGCACAAGAACGAAGCCTCCTGACTACTATAACGTACCTTACCAGCGTAAATAGTATTGATTTTGACCTATCTCAACCCTGATCCTTGCTGATCCCCGTTGTCTTCGTGTGGTATTCGTGGCCATTCACTGCACGCCCAGGACGACCTTCTACAATGTCAGAATCGGGCAGTATTGGCAGTTATGATGACAATCTTGCTCCTAAGAAGCCCAAGAAAAATGGAAACAGTTCGCCAGATCTATCTTGTATAACTCCACCAGCTATGGAACCGAGGCTGAAATCTCTAGCAGGTCAGCACCAACCATTTGAAAGCCCCAAAACTCAAGGAAAGGGTCTTCTAACTGCCAAAAAGTTGTTCAATCCCAAGAAATTGAAGAAACCTGTTTTACCAGAATGGACAGATGGGGAGCGAGAGAAGCTCACTGAGTTCTTATTGTTGTACACTGAAGGGAAATCGTGGGTACTGCACAAGGATATGCACTTCTGGGAATCGTGTGGAAAGTTTATTCAGCAGTTTACTCTAACTAGCCATTGTCGATCTGGTAAGTGCATATGTATAGCTCCTAGGTCAGACTCTGTATTAAATCTTGGATTGTGATAAATACATATAGGCACAACAATGTACATGTATGTATTGGATTTATTTTTGGGGGGGGGGGGGGGTGGTATTTATCATCTCCCACAGGTAATAAAATTATGCACATAGGTAGTGCATGCTTGACAGCATGGAATGGAGTAGCTACCATGTAGATTAGTGTTTTAATATAGTAGAGGGGATCCCTGGAATATCCCCTACCCAAAGGAAATGATATTCTGTATTCATACTTACATACCTCCATACCGTGATTTGACACTGGTTTCAGGAAGTGCCTGTCGTTCAAGGGGTATATGACTATCATCTCGATTCACATCACCACTTATTGCCAGCCAGGTTTATTGTAAGGAGCCCCATATCAGTGCTACATCTACAACTACGCAACTCCTGTCATCAGAGCAAGCAGTACAAAGTACGTATCGTGATTATTCATCAATATCAGATACTTCTGCCCATTCAACATCTGAACAAGGTACTCAAACTGTGCACCAGATTGAGTCATCTCTATTGGAATATTGTACCGACATATTCACATCACTCAACCCCAATCAACAGCTTGAAGTACTGTCACAACTGTTCAGTCAAGTCAGCAACATTCCCGTACAATCTGATTTTCTAGAACTTGCCAACAATGCCATGTGTCATTTAAAGGACAACAATCGGTCCAATATCATCTATCTTTTAGCAAAGTGTGTAGGAACTAAGCGTTCTAATGGGCTCAATTCATTATTGCCTGTGAAGCGCATGCCAATGGAGTTGATAGAATATGTAGTGAATTTCTTCACTTCAAGTTCCCTAACAGAGGTATGTTGCAAATCATTAACCCTTCTCTTTCTATACATGTATATTTGCTTGTAGATGAAGTGTCCTGACGACTATTGAATGTGGCAACAAACCATGTACTCACTCTTTGGTACCAAATGGGTCAAAATCCATGCTGGACTGATGTGGAGTGTTGATACAGTTGCACAAGGAGCATCTACTGCCGGTCAAAGTACGATGAAACCAACTGAGGTGTGCCAATCAACACTTGGTCTTGCATGTGCACAGTTTCACTTACACTATACATGCACGTACATGTATGAACATTGCACATAGGCAAGAACCAACATTCCAGCACTGTCTGACCATTCTTTACGGCGTGATGTTGTGGCTAGTGGCTTCACTACTGGAGCAGAGGTTCAGGTACTACGTGTATTGTAGATACACATTAAATTTTGTGTCAGAAACCTAAATGCAAGTGTTGCTTTTTAGACTTCCGTACTGGACAAGGTTGTATGTATGTTTCCACCTGATACATCATGGTGGATCAAGGGTGATGCAGTTGATTTGGTGGAAGGATTAGGTGAATCAGTGAGGGGTGAATGGTCGGGTGATGTCGATTTACACGATGGTAAGCTCCAGCAACTGTTCCAACAGTATCAGAGCTGACTTGAGTTCATCAAAGCAATTGGTTTGGGTGACAGAAGTGATTGTTCTCATGTCCAATCAGATCTACAGGCTGAAATTGAATCAGTAAAGAAGGATTTGGAGTTCCTGACCAGAAGTATGATGAATCTATGCTTGTGCATGTATAAGTGTGTGATGTGTTTGAGCTTGTGGGTATGTTTGCATGTGTGTGATGTCTCGTGTGGTGGATCGTATATACATTAATGATTATGAGGGCTGCTTGTTTAATTCGTATTTAGAGTTGTAGGAAGTCAATGCTGAGTATGAAAAGAGTCTAAAAAGAAAAGGCCTACTGACAAAGCTATGTTCACTATCCTGTGGCAATTGGAAGAGCTAAAGCTACTGTGTGAGGAATACCGCTCTTTATGAGTGGAGCTAAATGTTTCATTGGACTTGGTTCGTGATTCTGCAACTACATTTCAACAATCCAACATTCCCCGTCAATTGACTAAAGCAAGGGAAAGGTTGCTAGCTGCTGTGAAAGCATTGTACAAATACAAACGTCAGCCTGCCACTCATGTATTTGTATTCATGATATCACATGGACGACGTAATCAGAAGCCATATACAATTCCAATGCAATGTGTTCCCTTAAAGAAAGTGAACTTCGACGACTCATGAATGAATTAACAGCAGAAATGGTGAAGCGTAAAATGAAAGTTGTAGGTGAGTTCTGCCTGCCAAGATTGATCTAACACAAATTACTTCACCTTACAATGTACAAGATGTATGTGTGTGTGGTAGTTGTGCACAGATGTATGTATATGCATGTATATACAATTCCATTATTATTCTACTTCAGGATTTGTATGCAATGGAGAGTTCAATTATATTTAAGAGCTAAAGGTTACACCTGTCCCTTATCTGTTCTCCAAATCAGAGCTGAGGTACGTGCTAAGTACTCAAAGATGTCTCAGCGCATGATGAAAGCCATGCTCACTCCCAAAAGTAAGTGTAGAAGTACTGGTACACTTATACTTACAAAATTATTATAATATTATTGTTTTAGAGCTAGCAAATGGAACTCTTGAGGCTGTGTGTCCTAACCCAGCAGTCTCATCTTCTTTGCTTCAAGAGATCTGGACTTGGATGCAAAAGGGGTTTGTTTCACAGATATTGCTTCTCGTCTGCGTACACGAACAGTTCCCAGTGGATATCCATTTCACACGTGGACACCAGGTATCCATATGTGGGAAATGTGAGCATGTGTGAATACGATTTTAAAATATCCTTTTTTTTCAAGAAAAATCGGAAATATTGATAAGATGCAATCATTTCTGGCACAATTAGAGTTTAGCTACCAGGTGTGTCAGTGGGATAGCAACGGTGTTCCATTCAGAAAGCATGTGTATGTGCCAGAGATACATCCTCAAACACAACAATCCTTCCATGAAAGAGAAGATAAGCCTCATGTTTTGAAGGTATGCAATCATGATCTGTATGCATTATGTATTAACGAAGTATTACAAGACTGCTTGCTGTTACAATAATCATAGAGGATTGCTACCAGTACACGAGAAGGAGGCCCATCTCAACTCTCTCTGGAAAGATATGTCAAAGCACTATCCAATCTGTCAACTAATCTAACCTACTATGCGCTATCTGGAGCCCGTAAACAGTTGGTCAAGATGCAGAAAGGATGTTTAGCGCACGAGTAGCCAATTTCACGGAGAAGAAGGGGTACACATTTGAAGCTGCCTATATTCGTGTTGTGGGCAAACTGGTGCCGTACCTGTGATGAGCGTGGGTTGTCGGAATTACAGAGATGCAGATTTAACTACCAATTGCTCTCCTATGTTCTTGACGAACTCATGCCGTGGCATAAAATGACATATGATCTCAACCTGTTAGAGGTCAACAAGTGAGTCCCATTGAAGTGTGTACATGTTATCAAGTGCAGTACCAGAAATTATATGTTTCTTCCAGAAGAATTTAACCAATATCTGAGATTACAGATGGTTGCTTTCCTAAGACCACACCACCCTTTTTTTTTTTTTTTGGAATCAATTTTCAGGGAAAATCCCAGGGTCCCCCCCCCCCCCACTAAATCCCAAACTAATCCAATTTTCATGCACACACATACATACATGTACAGAAATGAGACGAGAATATGTGGTTTTACAAAAGAGACCTTAATAGCTGTGACCACAAATATAGAGAGCAGGGAGTGGAGAAGACAGGAGATTGCCAGTGCCCAATTACACGAAGAGCATCCTCGTGCAAGTACTTCAGATGATTGTGAATGCTTTTTTAGTGTGATGCGAGACAATACAGTGCTACTGGGCAAGAGAGTAGATTTTGACCACAGTGTGGTTTTTGCAGATTTTACAAGCGAAATTTGCATGCTATCCAACCTGACTTGTTACCTGGTTAGGCCAATGGATGGACTATTTATATCTCGCATGACAAGTTACAATCACCTTTTATGTGGGTTAGGCAAGTGAAAATGTCCAAAATTTATGAATTTTTGTGTTAGGTTGTGATTCACGAGTTTTGGTTATAGTTAAGAGCCTTGATTTGGCTTGTTAGTAGGCACCAACATGATGTATCTGTGTACCAATTTTGGAGTCTTAACTGTAAAGCATCAGGGAGATATTGACCAAAATAGTGAAAATTTTGGCAAAAATTAAGCAATTTATGTTAGGTTAGGAATCTCGCATAAAATTCCTAGTTAAGATTTATCACTGTGCATTGCGCATTCTTATGCATCGATAATTCATGTGCACAGTTAAAACTGCGAGTATTTTGCAGCAGACGCCGAATCCGGAAGCAAACACTTCCGAAAATTGCTGCGCGCGGCTCTGAGTTTCCCTTGGTGACGTATATACAACGCACGTGTACTGTGATGACGCAGTAGTCGACCACACCCACTATCGATCAGAAGCGAGGTCGTGGCGTGAAAAGGAGCTGGCAGCGTTAAATTTGGAGAGTTTGTCACACCACGAGTGCTCGCACAAGGTAAGCTAGTAGCGATAGGCGGTCTACAGGCCTTTTTAATCCCTTAGAAGCCTTCAAGCTGATTTGTCTATGCATGTACTAACATGATAGTGTAGCGATTCGTATTAGCTTATAGTGTTAAGCTTGTATGGATATAAACATACACATAAGATAGCTAGCCTTCACAGTCTTACCTCGCACTCACCATGGCCTTACAGGTCTGGGTTTTTGTTCTCTTGTATGCAACTATATAGTGCACGTGATGTTGTGACGATGTCATCCTGCGTCATGACCATGCTTGACGAACGATCTTATTTTGATGCTTTATACAATACCAGGGGGGCTGAAACAGCTATATCTACTAAATACAGGTCAAAATAAGTGTATCTGGAAAGCTAGAAAAAAATCTACTCTTTTGCCCAGTAGCACTGTATTGGCAAAAATTTTACCCTGAAAGAAGTAAAAGTCAATTTTCGCAAAGTTTGCATGGAGTTTGGAAAAAGAATTGACCCAAATTTACCATACTTCTATTACACATCTTCTCATCATCGCTTTGTAGAAGGGGAACTTCCTGATTTTGATCAGCCTAAAACATCAAAACGAAAGAAACACAGTGATCGACCTCCCAAAAGAGAATAACCATCTGCATTTGTACCAGGTCGTGCCACCCTTCCTGTGCGAGGATCACTCTCTATTAGACCCCAGTTTCACAATAACCCCCTTGATTTACCACCTCCACCCAGTGCAGTATCGCACGTGAGTGAGCACTCCTATGCACAACAAAACTAACATTATGTTTACCTAGTTGCTATGTTTACATGCTATGTGTAAGATGTGCCACATGCTCGACGACAATTTTGCATTTGTATTGATTGTTGAATCTCAATGACACATGTATCAAAACCACTCTATATCTATTGACTTGAGCAGAGAGAGTAATGGCAGTTATCAAAAAAAAAATTAGGGTATATACGATGGTGATAAAATTAATAGAAAATCAAGTGTTGATCAAAAGGCTAGTTAACAGGATAAGTGATATACAGAATCAAGTGTTGAAAAAGCTTAACTGATTGTCAGCAGGATAAGTGATAAATAATAATAAGGGGATACCAGCTGGATAAATATTGACAGTTAGCAAAGTAGCAAAGTTGGGAATAGAGGTGCTAGCACTCTATCGAGTGCTAGCACACTTAACACCTACCTGGGGCCACTTTCCTCGAATAGTGACATTGATTCCAGCATAATAACCAGGACCACAACGATACCATGTCATGAGATATCTGGCCCAGGAAAACTCAACTGAGTGGATATTATTCTTCGTGATTTCCTTGTGGACATGATCAAGTGCCTCACTCACAATGTATCCAATTGTGAACCACTTCTCTCCAATTTGGCATTTGAAGGCTATGGTTTTTGAATCCACTGGATTATCTGGCTCAGCCACTAGCTTCATAGGAACACTGTGACCCTCTCTAAGAAGTGCACTGGCTTTCTTTAAAGGAGCTTGATAATTGGCTGAACGACTGGCCCCAATACATTTGAAGGTCACGGTGTGAGTATCGGATGGAGATATTTCATCAGCATCTGTATCATCATCATTATCACTTGCATTCTCTTTGTACTCATCGGTGTGCTCCAGGATATCATCATCGATCACATTTCATTTCACCCATGTTCACACTTGGACCAATCATGTCAGCCTGTACAATCAAAGAGTTGCTTAAATCTCTCTCTCTCTCTCTCTCTCTCTCTCTCTCTCACACACACACACAGAATGACAGGTGGCATGCACACTTAATAAAAAAATGAAACTCACCTGAATCAGAAACATGTCTCGTACAAACACAATCGCAGGTAGTTGTCACACAATTCGGGATCATTACAAACGAATGCGTGGAATCCCTCCATTTCCCCTCCGTCCACGTTCCTCTCCACTTCGATTTTCCTCAGTTCCATAGATAAGATCTCAAATTGTGGGATGGTATACATAAACGGAGGACCTACACTCAAAATGCACCACTGCTCTTCCAAGAAACTTCCATCACGGCCCTCTGGTGGTGTAATGTAGATGCATGGAAATGAACAAAGACTTGGCTGGGTCGATTCGCCAAGCGGTGAAGAATGTGAAGCCATCCTCAGATCAGAGCAGCACAAGAAAGAGTGATCGAGACAGAGCTAGAATACATGTGGCCGTACGTATGGTATGTAAGGAATGTCCATTGAACATGTGACTCGCGGCCGCTCGTTACGTTTGGTTACGTAATGTCCGACCTCCTCTGCATTACAATTTGAACTGTACAAGGTCATGTGAATCATGTGACTGTCACGCCCACTAATTACTAAACCACAAATAGTTGCTCTTTCATGCTATCATGACTTCATGCTATAATATTTCATACATAAACTTTTATTTCAAAATATACCAAAATTGTAAAAATTTGCTCTCTTGCCTTGAAGCACTGTACATGGATGACTCAGATGATCAAAATTGGAACTACCTTCCAGGGGGTGTGGAGGATACCTTGTGCTTGAAGAGCTGATGGTACTGACATCTGGGGAGCAATAGAGGGGTGATGGGTGCTGAGTGTTTGGGGAGCAGCTGACACTGTCATCTGGGGAGCGGTAGAGGGATGATGGATGATGGGTGTTGGGGAGCAGTAGAGGGATGATGGATGATGGGCATTGGGGAGCAGCAGGGAGGGTGGTTGGGGGTGTTTACACCCGGCTGTTCAAGAATTGGAGTTTGGGGGCCAAGGTTGATAGAAAGGCACCAAATTGTTTGTGTATTGATAAATCTAAGCTTCTTCCAGTTGTTGTGGTTGTTGCTAAATATGTATCCTAAACTAAGGACAGTTTCGAGAGCCTTAACACTGGCAGTCAAGCTAGCCAAAGAGTGTTTGGGGAGGATGTCATGAGGCAATGCACGGTGTATGGGACAAGGCAGCTACCACAGCTTCCTGTACAAGAACTTTTTCAACTTAATTCTCAGAGTTCTGGAGCCACCCCCCACAGTTTGAGTCTGTGTAGAAGGACTGCATTGCATCTGTAAATCAATCCAACAAGCAACTTAGTGCTAACAAGGCTCATCTGATCGATTAGCTCACAAGATAGTAACTCTTCCAGGTAAAACTGTATCTTACTGTAACATGATCTTCAACATTGATTTTTCTTAACCTTCTAGGACATAACTTATTGTAACATGATAATGAGTCAAGCAGGTTATTGTATGTGAAATGGGTTATGCATGCATTACATTACTACAACACTAGTATCCAGTAGCATCTCCTTGAAGTTTGATGGTTCTAGGTATCATCTTTCTTAGTGTCTAATGTACTTCATGCACTTCCCCACTGTAACCGTCTCCCAGAAGCATTTGATTCCTTCTACAAGCTCGCCCTTTGTCTTCGGTTTCACCTCTCTGTGTACAAACTCTTTGAGTTCGTGCCATAAGTTTTCTATTGGATTAAAATCCAGTGGTATGGTACAGTGTGGTGGGCACGTACTTGCGTACGCATGAAATAATGTGCTTTGATTACGCTATTTCTATGCAGCGTAGTACATAACGTAGGCTAGGAACATTACACAAAATTTATATGTACATCAACTCTACATCAGCTGGTAGGGATGGCTAGACACTGTACAGTAGCGGTCAAAAAAGATGAATTATTGAAAAGCCTTTCCGCAAAGATTTTAGTCATAGAAAACTCGATTTAAGTTTGTCCGCAGCACAATCTTCGGCATATAACTCTGAATTGAAGTAGCTACATCCATAATCCATCCAACAGATAATCAACACTGATTGTTAGCTTCAGGTATTCACTATTAGTGTTGTGAAATTATGAGTGCTTAAATATCAGGCAACACTTGCTCGACAAAATGAGCTCAAAACTTCAATTGTGTGGTTTTTTACCATGGCTTGCACAGGGCTTGTATGGAGTGATGTCATGGTACATGTATAAGCCACTAATTGGCTCACTAAGTCTTTTAATTGTGTGTTTTCTTACATTAAAATTAGTAGTCTGAACAGTTTATCTCGTTTGTTTGTACACCTTTTCTGCTACATACAATAGTTAAGGTATGGAAAAAGCACAAACGTATCATTGGATGAGCACTAACCTTACTAGTATCATGGAAGTTGGCTTTGAGACAGTGCACCAGATCTCTCCATTACATTGTAAGCTTAACAAGAAAAGTTTATCATAGGAAGTTGAGTGAGTGTTAACTCAGGTGGATTAAAGGTGCACTTGCACAGAAGTAGTTTACACACGTTGGAGTGTCAATATCTTGAAAAAAGTGGCTCAATAATTCAAGATTATGTAATCAGTTATAACAGTAACATTACATCATTCATATTCATTTCAAGTACTAAGTACTACCAGGGCTTATTGAGCAGTGTAAGCCATGAGAAGGCATCCAACGTACGTAGACAGTGAAATCCTAAAAATAGATTTCTGGACTAGCCATGAAAGGTGTGTTAACGACTTGTCAACCTGCTTTTTTCAAGATCCGACGAAGAACAAAGGCTATCATGATCCTTTCAGGTGGTTCTTGATGCTATTAAGTGCCAGTAAGTGTTTCAAATAAAATTGAAACAGACTGACAGCTCCCACTCACTCAACCGCCAAACAAGGAAGACACAGGCGATCAGGTAAGCTTCTGGTATATATTTTCAATGAAGACTAACTTAGATTGAAGAATTTCGATGTCTTGTCACCCCAGCTTAGTCCGACAAAAGGCCTGTTTATGGTATTGTGATGGTGAGTTGATTCAGTCACCTACCTGCTTTGTCACCAGCACGAACTTCGATCGACTTGAGTGTTCTCTCGTTTTCACTCGTCCCAACGATTGGTGATGCCTTCTGTGCCTTTGGAAAACTGTTACAGATATGAACCTCTGACTTGATATCATGAATGTAGGTACACTACTCAAATTAAGTAATGTCAATTCTGATCTCTGACCTTACGTTAGATAGCATTTATTTAAATCCAAGGAACGAATTTCTTACTTTGCATTGTGATATGGATACATACATGTATCCTAGAAAAGCATACTACCGCAGGGAGGACTTTTCTTGTAGTTAGCAGTGTAAAGAGGGCAAAAAGAATGCCAATTCTGATACCTTAGTTGTGATAAGAACCCTTCAAGGGTAGGTGCACTAGAACAGAAATGCCTTTGTATAGCTCTGAAAAATAAATACTAGTTAGACACTAGAGGCCAAGGGATCTACAGTATTTCTGATGTTCCCAGACTGTGACACCCCGAGCGAAGCGAGGGTGTTACTCAGGGGACAGAGAATTCCAGGAATCACATCATATGTAGTGTTTGATTGTGTATGGTACTCACAAATTTAGTTACCATAACAACTACTTTATCATAGTTACCATGACAACTAATTACATAATTGTCAAGCTAAAATTAATTTATACTGTAAAGTAACATTAATATGTACATGAAAAAATTAGGCAAATCCATCAAAATGGACCTCTAGAAAAATTTTCAGGATTTTTTTTTTTAGGCTTGATCAAATTAATTGTTAATTTGTTATCTGATCAACCGAAACATAGATCATAGAGCTACTACGTATACGGGATTGGAAACGGATTAATTTCGCGAGACACTCCCCCGAATACTTGGCCACAATACGTTGATATGGGAATAGACCATGAGGGCAAAAAAATTTACCTAAAATGGTGGAAATGGGTAGATGCTATCGCTTTGTTTCAGCTTCATGATGAAGACAGCTGGTTATTCTCTATCCCATGCAATGCTACAAACCCTGCACTTCAGTTCTGTGGGTAAGAAAGCTACGAAGAGTCACAACAGAAAGCAAGAGAGGGAGACAAAATTTGATATTTTCACTAAGTTTAGTGAGCCGTCTTTCCAAGCTGTTTGGCTGTATAACACCGTTCTAAGCGACGTTTGAAGATTTAAAAGGTGCCTATGCAATACTTCAACCAAGTACAAGTAGTCTGAAGGCGTCCAGGAGGCCGCCAGTCGTAGGTACCTCACAGTAGAGGGAGACAAAAACTTCTGACTTACCTCGACCAGCCGCTTCGACGAACAAACTCGCGTTGTGAGCTCCTGACCGTTGGGTTGGCAAACAAACGAGGCTTCAGACAAACCGAACGATATCTCAAGAACACTACTGGCAGTGGTTTTCGCTGTGAATCGCTCGACAGTTCGTCCATGAGCTAGTCAAACGTCCTCGAAAGGTAACCTTTCACTAAATCTTTGCGAGCGTTAAGTATTCGGGGGAGTATTTCAGGGGCATTACTATGCGGGACTATGGCACACGTGATCCCGTTTCCAATCCCGTATATGCTCAATAATCTATGACCGAAATTACACACTATGTAGGTTAAAAATGTACCTGCGTCTATGGAGCACTTCAATTGGAACTGTTTACAAGAGTGGGAATAATTAATGGCTTTGTCTTTGTAGAATTTGATTGACAACTCCAATCAGGAGATATCGATGAAAACGTGTGACCATGATGACCAGTTACCATATGCACACATGTACACTGTGGTACAATGGTAAGGGCCTTGCTTTAATTACAAGAGGTACCAGTTTCGAATCAGGGTGGTCAAATTTCTTTCCTTTGTTTATCTGTTACTGCTTTGATCATTTAAGGTGTTTTTAACTAGTGGGTGGAGCCTGGGTATGATTATTCATGTAATTTACTGCAATTAGCTGATACAAGCTACTTGGACGACCTATGCCTTAATCTATTGAGGAAAAAAGCTAGGAAGTAAGATTAACTGCTTGACAGGAGCTTATACTAGAAGCATACTGCAATAAGCCACGTCCCCAGTCTGATCTATGTTTGCATCTAAGGGGGGGGGGGGCTTATTTTCAGGAGGGTAATCAACATCCACTACAAACCTAACATCAGTTAAAAACATAATTATCTTGAGGATGACATAAAACAGTAGATGTTGAAACAGTAGATGTTGAAACATACCAGTCAGTTTCTCTGCATAATGTTGTATCTTGTGATGTACACCCCAGTAGTCAAGGTTACTTATTATCTGTCTCCACGATGCATATGGGTGGTTATGTAGATAGAAGTTGACAGCAGCAGTTCTGCGTTGATCCTCACTTTTAAACTCCTTCTCAATCTTCATCCGCTGAGAGTAAGGGATGGACAGCACATTACACAGTGTGTTCCACAGCAGTCCTTTGAGCACCCTCAAAACATTTTCAGTAGTTAAAGCTGTGGCAAAGAGAAACATAAGGAGATATGACACTAGTATGCACATGTAGTGCACAGATATGTACATGTATATATTATGTACACTGTAAATCTTGTATAGGTATATACTGAATAATTACTAGACTTACCATGTCGTTTGTGTTTTTTGTGTTGTAATGGTTTGTTAGATTTCTCACTGCTGACATCACCAGCAACAGCTAGGATCATGGGATCAGCTCTGGCTTCACTTAATGGACCCTGATCAACTTCCTTGGTTTCCCCACCACCATTAACTGGAGCAGTGAGAGGAGACTTAGAGGTAGTTAGTGCTGGCTCCTCCCTCCCCTCCAATACACCACACTCCAACACAGCTGCTGTACATATAGTAAACAATATTAATTTTACTTTTGGCATGTAGTAAACAATTCCTGGGCATGTGTACTACTGGTGGACATTTGCATGTACATGTAGTAGCCTGAGAGGAAAAATGTTGCATTATTATGAGAGGCTGCAGGTATGTGTGCACTAATCACAGGGGTTATTGAGATCAATGGGACTAATACCTATTGCGCCCAAAGTGGGTATGTAGGGGCCGCAACCAAACTGGCTGGCTTTTCAAAGCGACCTTTTGAATACCAGTGGCTGTGTCATTGTGACACAAAGTCATGTGACCTTTGATATCAGGCCCTTCCTCTTTTCAGCGTTGAAAAGCTTGGAATGGGCCTAGGGACGAGGCTATGTGGAGATGGCAGCCAACTATACAGACCTATATGAAAACAATCACTTGTACTCTCTTATATGGAGACATTTGTACAGCTTTAACTTGACTGGTAGATGAGGTGCTAACTGGAGACTGACCTGTCAATGGCTGTTCTTTACCTTCATCATCAACTCTCTCTTTCACTGGTTTTTCTTCTAGTGGTTTTAGTGCAGGCTCCACCTTCTGCTCAACTGGAACAGACTCTGCATCGGCTACATGAGTACACAAGATGTAGGAACAAACAGGATTTCAAAACTTCACATTTGGGAGGTGACTATGGAATGCTTGCTGGTACATGCACAATATTTACACACGCACGATAATTAGTATCATTGGCAGGAACATACAAATGTGAAAAGGGAACAGTATGCAAAATGCATGTGAAAGATGCAAATCTCTTGTGGACTACAATGATAATGGTGGTGAAACTGAATACCGTATAGTGGGAAACTTTGGCGAGGTTTTTAATTTGGTGAATTGGCGATTTTGCAGAAAATCGCCAAATTAAAAATCTGCCAATATTATTTCATGCACTATTGCTCTATTCGAAGGCGCTCACAATCACCAAATTTAAAATCTGCCAATGCATTCTGATGAATGTTTTGCCAAATTTAATGCTCACCAAAGTTTCCCACGGTACATTATTCTTTGCTTATGCGTAAAAACACTTACAACAATTACAATGAAGTAGGGTTGGTAGGTAGGAAAGAAAATAATTAAAGATGATGTCATATTGCTTCCTGCTCCGATATAGAAAGTTGATATCTTTACTAACTACATAATCATTAGCTTTGGTACAAGCAAAAAATGGTAGCCTAGTATCTCAAGTCCTCTAGCCAGACTAACATACAAATCTAGTGTTCTACAAAAGAAATCACATGGCTAGCGACATTGTGGTTGCACTTCGGCCTCTTTAGCTTAATATAGGGTTGGTTGAGTTTGTTGAACAAGAAACTAAATTGGCAACATTGTGGTTGCACTTTGGCCTCTTTAGCTTAATATAGGGTTGGTCAAGTCTGTTGAACAAGAAACTAAATTGGCAACATTGTGGTTGCACTTTGGCCTCTTTAGCTTAATATAGGGTTGGTCGAGTCTGTTGAACAAGAAACTAAAATGGCATGGCCTTAGCCTAAGACAAAGTTGTGCTACATTGTGTTCATGTAAGTAATCACATTTACACACTGAGCTATAGTCTACTTTATGTCATGCACATTAATTTAAGGAATTAACTCTCATGAATAAACTTCACCTCCCACACACTCATAAATATACAATCATGACCATCCATACTGCTCCCCTCCAACTTTTGAGAGGACAGTAAGACCTATTGTGTATCAATGTAAAGTTAGCTGATCATACTTTATACTTAGGCACTGTACATGAGGCGTAGTGTAATCTATGTGTGCTTTGACAATGCGGACACAGGTAAACTTTACTGATTATTGACTATAGGTATCAAGAGCCTGTGGTATCATTGGCTATGGTTGGGGTCAAGATTTTTGACAGTCAAAATATTATTTTCTTCATTGCTTAATAGCAGTCAATGTTGGCCCTCAACTATTAGCGAAAATTCTGATAGTGATATTCTTGACTGCTTAATAACAAAACTTGACGAAATGGCACACCTAGAAATTTAACCGTAAACTAACTGAATACAGTGGAACCCTTCAATAACTGGGGGCAGGATTCTTGTCCCTTGTTGAGAGGTTGTCCCTATCTCGGAGGTGCTAGCTAGCCACACTTCTTAATTATGAGGATGCAAAGTCGCAGTGAGGGTGTGGTCTGTAAGAAGCTGAATCAATTATCACATGTGGACACACTGATTGGGCCAGAACGATGGATATTATGTACTTTCTAGGTGTTGCTGAGTTGCTAACTGTTGAAATCTTGATACTAATCTCACATTCTTCAACAGAAGCTTCGATCTCTGTCCGCTCTCGGAGGCTATTTTGTAAGCTATTGTCCTTTGGGGGCACGTTTTCTGTCCGTTGTCTGGAAATAGGAGGTTGTTCGTATTTCGGAGATTGGAAATACATTATTATTTCTATGGCAAAATCAATTGGGGGCACGTTGTTTGTCCATTCTATAGAGTCAGTCTGTGTCTTGAAGAGTCTGCTTTGGGAGGTCCCACTACAACAAACCAGCTTAAGGGACAGGATTAGGGGATATCACAGCAACTCTTGAATGCATGCATCAGCCAATACAGCTAGACTGTTGGAATTATCCCCTCCCCCTCCAAATAAGGGATGGCATCTTAATTCTTTACATTGTATACATGGCTTGGTCTACCCTTGGGTTATACCATGGAACAAATGCTGAGAATTATGGCATCAGTTACAACAACTGTATAGAAACAACAAAGATTCTTTGTGGACAGCTAAGTTGCAAGTTTTACATCGAATATAACTTTCTTAAGTTGTCCACATTCTGTGCTGAGAATATAAAATGAAGACACACCCAAACTAAACACAAAGTCACATGTAATTAATAGAATGACATTGTACCACAGCATGCATAGCTGATAGCTCAGTACATGATTGACAACCTTTATATAGGTATTGTAGCTCAAGCATACGCAGACTAACAGCACTTAATCATGGCATTGGTAGGTGTGTATATGGCCAATCAAATAGCACAATTTGTAGCGTTTGTGGGCCTTATCAAGCACTACTTTTTAGCCACTTCCGACATCTTGACGATTTTGGCCACTTGAGGAGATGCCTAGATCTCGACATCTCATGATATTTGTGTGGACGACAACTACGATGAAACCGATTGGTTACTTCATGCGCATGCACGTGGGGTAATAATTATGATGTCATGCATACTACTGACATGAGGAATCTATACATACACAGTGTAGTATTGTAAAACACGCCACTGTATATGAGAGAGGAGTTAGGTGATGTACACACAGTGCTACCGGGTAACTAAATTTTACTTGAAACCAGACAGACCTCTCCATTTGGATTATCGTAACAAAACCAAAATTAGAGATCTTAGAGTATACATTCCATAATTATGTTACATGTATAGTGTGCTGCCGTGTATAGATCAGCCTCTCCTGTGAACATGATATTAAAACTCCAGTGCTAAGTCTTAAGAGTGGGTGCTGTCGATAGGCATGGCTGACAAAAATAGAATGATCTAGTGTTCATAGGCCGTATTCAGTACATATAGGAAGGCTGTGATAAGTTTCTTTCAGCCCCCTCCCCCCTCCTCAATGATTTGGTATGTCGTATAATTGTGAACCTGTCATTGCACACGTCAGTGTACATAATTATCGTCGATCAGGTTTGTGATTGTGCTGGTATCAACTGTACTTGTGGATTTGTATGTAAGTACACACACACACACACACACACACACACACACACACACATACACACACACACACACACACACACACACACACACAGAGCATAGCACAGTAAGCAAGCAAGCAAGAATTGGAAAGAGCACTCTAGCTCTGTTGTTACAAGATAGTTCTCTATAGACGACATTGTTGAAGTGGATATTTTTGTCCCACATACATTGTACTATGAATGAGACTGTTACCAAATAACTTCAACTATTCATTGTTTCAGGGGGTGGGTCACTGGGATAGTCCATTCTATCATGGGTGAGTGGGCATCTCTTAAATGTCGAGGGTGGGGCTACTGGTACCGCTACTAACCTACATGTAAGTTTGGACCTGCTTGAAAGCAGTTCATACATCATTGCCGTTCAAGGTTCAAGGAGCTGTCTTTGCGATGTCTTACTGATATGCAGTATTGGCTGAGATGATTACATCGCAATGGATTTTGTGTTATGACCTGGAATAAGTGCAGCTACTCAACTATGTTGAAACGTACCATAGCTAGTAAATTGTGTGGGCGTGTTGTGTTCAAGGATTGACATGATCCGCGGTTTGGTGGAAAAACTGGATAAGAAGGGAGCTTATTTGTATTACTATATTGTATAGTACTAATACTGTAATCTCATTGGTCAGCAACCACTGAATAATTCACGGTATTCTACAGTCATATTCAACAGAGCCAAAACGTGCAATGCGCATACGGCCATAACCATGGCATTTCAAACAGACTGAACTGAATGGAGACATCAGTAGTCCAGTAACAACACCATGTATCGATTAGGTAAGGTCTACAGCTAGTTGTAAATAGCGCTGTCAAACAAATATCTTAGACAGTCACCTTCGAACGAAGGTTAGTTCGATCTTGATTCACGATGATTACGTAGGCGGTTTCCGCGTACTGAGTCATGGCCGAGACTATAGACTACTGTAGACTCATCAGTTTAACTTTCAACTCCAACGCAGTTTTAGCTACTCACGTTCTTCACTGTCACAGCGCCCTGGTTAAAACAGTTCGTGCAAAGGAGCAATCTCCCAGCTATGCCTCATCAGTACTAATTAATCAATGGTAAAGAGGGTGGTGTCCTGGGATGATGTGAAAACAAATTAGAGGTCTACTGTGGTCAGTGTATGTACACATAAGCCAATAGGCAAGTTCCAGTGGGACTAACCATGGTATACAATATGTGACCCTCCACGAGCGCTAGACATCAATCTGAGATACAGGCCATAATAGTCACCTGGTCACCTGGTCACCTGGGGTGATAATTATTGATTAAATACTTACCGAGTTATGGCTTGAGAAAGTCAGCCGTGTAGCTACATAGAACGTTCATGGCATGGACAGGTTGCTGTAGGCAACCGTGGCAGCTGTGAAATAAAAAATCGCCTGCCACTTTTCTTCTTCGATTGTGTGTACAAACGAGCTTTAGAAACGCTTGTTTTCTCGTTCTTTTCCATTGAAACGGCGAGTGCTACTCTCGTTCGAGTGCTTTGGCAGCCATCAAGCTCATTGACGTTGTGGGTAGGGCCACAGATTTTTAATAAACGGCAAATATACGAACTTCCGTGTGCAATGTACGTAGCAATGTTTCATTGCACTTTCTGCAAAACTTTAGTACGGGCGGTCCAGGTACATTTTGGCTCATATCTCCATGACTACATGGGCTAGAGATTTCCTTTCTTAACTCAAAATCAGCTGTCAGCACCCGGGTGGAAAGGAACGCGTTTGCACGCGTTTAATTGGCGGAAATACGCGGTTTTTGCATGAAAAAGCTCGCGTGTTACCGCACGGTACCGCCCAAACCCGTTTATTTCCGGTTCGATCGATGACAAAGTCAACATGGAGCTGCTCTGATTCTGCACGCGTTCGAACCTTCGGCAGGTAGGCTGCAACGTCCCGAATAGTTGTCCGCTACAAACTCAGTGCGCCGTCAAAACGCCATCACCGTTTATTTTTGGACCGCTTGTACCCGCGCGCTCGTGCGCGCTAGTGCGAGCTTGGGCGTGACCTGCTAAGAATTACGCGGTCAACCGCGTGTAATGCGCAGTATACCGCCAAAACACGCAAATACCGCGCGCCTGCGCGTTCCTTTCCACCCGGGCACATTATGCTTGGTATTGTCATGAAAGGTCACATAGAGTGGTTGCTGTTGATAGCCTAGCTACCCTGGTATAGCCATTGTCCTATGATAGTTAGTTCACTACAGTTATTAGTCCTATTCTATTAATATAAAACAATTGTGCAAAGAGTGTGCAACAATTGTTGCGCACTCCTTCATTGAATAGCGTGTTTATTACTACCATCGGTTTAGATATTCCATTTGGCCTTTGGCCTCGTGGAATATTGTCCACACCTTGGGTAGTAATAATTTACAGTATTCAATGAAGGAATATGCAATAATTGTATTTGATTAAATAGCAATTATCTGTGCAGGATAATGGGAGGGGGCTTTATAATAATATTACATGTACCATACCTTCGCGAAAAAGGGCCCATGGGCAGTGCACCTTAAATTGGATCTAGACTGGAGGTGGGCCGATATTTGAAAAATCACTGTCGCAGTTACACGCAAAAGAGCGCCCAGGTAAACTACCTACGCAATCGTCATTATTTGAATAGTAGCCGTGGTTACTATTGATTTCAGCCTTGCTCAAGTATGGTTACTAATCAAGGGTGGCCGGCTTTTATTGGGCCGATACTTCATCGACAGCAACCGTAACTCAAATGGCTGGTTTATGAGAACTGCACTTCAAATAATTGAGGTACGATCGAAAAATAACCTGCCAAACAGTCGTAGAACCAAGTCTAGTTCGTTTTATGCCGCATTTGAGCCTCAATAGAACGAACTTGCACGGCTATCGATCTTAACCATGCCAACTTAATAGTGATCGCGCATGTGTGTTCCATGGCAGATACATATGGGCGCATATTAGAGTAATCTTTAGACCTTAGCAGGAAATTGAGCCCAAAGTGGGGGGTGGGCCGATATTCCGTAGTGGGCCCTTTTTCGCGAAGATACAGTATATACACGTATGTGGAGGCTGACAGATAATTTTGCAGGATCCTACAGTAGATGTAATTAAGTGAAAATGCAAACTTGTGCATATATACCGTAGTGTACTGGGCAAGCGTCCGTGTGCCACATTTCAAGGGGTCACTGAAGCAGCTTCCATCAAAATGTATGCAGTTTATATCCTGGGTAAGCACCCATGCGGGCCAAAATCACGAGTTATGTTCAAGCGCCCATGGACGCTTACCCAGGACACTATAGCATGTACATGTATATGCACAATGTACATGACTGTACATTGTAAAGGACTGTAAGACAATGGGTGGTCACTACTATATTTGCTGTACTGAAACCTGTGACCAACCATTTTGATTCTGTTCACCTCCGTATGTTATAAAAAGTGGGCGTTCACCACTGTAAACCATATTTTAATGAAGAAATCATCAACAATTTCTGTCACTGGTCAAGCCATCAAGCTTGAAAATCAAGTAAATTATCAAGCAAGTTTCCTAGGAGGAATCAAGTGATCAAAGCCCCCAAATAGGCCCAATCAAATTTTGATCCCGGTGTCAGACTGGGGAGTCATTCCGAGGGGGAGTCATCTCCACCTATGACACCAGTCACAGGTGTCAGTAGAGGGCACATATTAATAGTGATCAAGATCACCCCCTTGGTAAGACTATCAAAGGGAGACAATGTGAGGGTGTGTGTGCATGAATAATTTCTAGGTTACAGCCATTACATTCATGGTTAATACTGAGTTGTAGTTAGTCCTTGGTGCCAACACCAAGCATGTATACAGTAAGTAAGTCTTAGATGTACATGATACTACTCACTCTCTCTTTTCCGCCATTTTCTTGCTCGTCGTCGTCTCGTCGCTTCTGATGGAGTTTTTCCTGACTCCTTGCTAGGCTTCTCTTCCTCCATCCTCAACTGACATAGTCTACGCCAAAATGAACCACTTCCAAGTGACTACAGACTGAACAGGGAGCAAAGGGTTTGAAAAAAGGTCGTGTCTGTGGGGTTTTTTTGCTGGAGGGCGTGGCTTGTTGGCCTGGGTGTGTTATGGTGGGGATTATTTGGAATATTAGGAATAATGATAGTCTTGCAAACCAACCCTCTACCTGATAGGAACCGGAAAGCCAGTGACTGCACTATGCCTATGGTTGAGGATGTAATACGGTAAACTTGGAGTTGTTGCACAAAGAAGAAGGGTCTGGCTGGCCCAACTAAGTCCATCACTGCCGATGTACTATGATCCACGGTGTACATGCGTACCGCCATCAGGGGCAACTGCAAGGATATCAGTAACTATTCTGAACTAATCATGTAGCTGATCCAATCCAAGCTAGGTGGTCGAATCCAATCGTTACATTTGCACAAGCTGCTGCTCAGTAGAGTGATGATCCTGGTAGTGATTCCGAAGGTTACTGATTTATAGGATAAATTGAGTCACCCTTTATTGCAGTATGATTAGCTAGCTAGCTACTATGTGCTAAACTTGAATGTTCCTGAAAAGTCTTAGCTACTATTAAAGAGTTTCACTGGCGTATTTCAGCCCTAAACTCCTTGATGTACATATCAAATGAAAGCTCTTAAGCTGCAGAAGATAGGTGTAGAGGTAAGAAAAACGTAGTCTGGCATAGACTTCTTGTAATGCCAACAGGAGGAATTTTTCCGAATTACTACTAAATATGAGGTTCATGCGCATTAGTGAAATTGCCTGTATTTTGAGAATGAAGCTGCAGATGGAGCTCAATCAGAAATAACAGCCCCTCTTAACCCTATGGCTGGCCTTACACCCTGCCCAATCCTGTCACTTGACCGTTTGCCTGCTGGCTCTCTAGACACTGCGTTCTCTAAACAAGGCCTATTCATGCAGTCGGTGCTGAATGACTTTGCTAAACAGTTGCATGAAGCGTGCAATAGCTAACCTGCTTGACTCCATCTCTACTCTATATCCCTTAACATATATAGAGCT
Organism: Stappiaceae bacterium; assembly: GCA_964291365.2. GTDB lineage: Bacteria > Pseudomonadota > Alphaproteobacteria > Rhizobiales > Stappiaceae > JBDWFY01. The sequence continues at coordinate 154,118 of OZ220033.1, read as the reverse complement.
AAAAATCACAAGAGTGCAGCTGGCTGTGCTTATTAGCTACCGATTCTCTTGCCACTGATTTAAGGTTTGATCAGCATTTCTTAAGCTTCAGGTTTAGCTATATCATTTTACATTAATTGAAAGCACTACTGTTTGTGTCCATATCAATTTTTATAATGTTATTAGCTACATGTAATTACAACAGTGAAGTTTAGGTCCATGCATGTGACCATTGATGCATGAGTGAAAGCTAGGAATGCCCACATAGCTACTGATCCTAGTTCCTATGTTGCATGTAGCTGTCTTCCCCCAAATCACTAGCTAGTACATGTACATTGTGCCAAAAAATTAATTATGATTTATAAAGCTGATTCGGCCCTCATTAGTGGGAATAGTTAGTTGAAAATTGCGTCCCTATCGTAATTTACTATGGGGCCTCACCCCTATAGCTAATTAGGGAGCCTGGGGACATATTATATTATAATCCAAACATGAATTTAATGTAATATCTAGTACGTATAGTTTAAGTCCTCAATGATAGCTAGCAGCTACTATTTCTTATGAGTGACAACATGCTAAGGCTACATGTTTCATACATTATGCCCTAATGATACTCGGCTGCATATCAGTTGGCTATAGCTAGTATCATCTTGTGCATGATCCCCACTGTCTTTAATCAGTACAGTAATAATTTACACTACCCTCTTATCACTGATGTTTTGAATTCAGTAAATCAGGTAGCAGTGCAGAACTGTTCATGAGAGCTGACTTATCCTGAGTGCTAAGCCAAGAATTTAATATCAGGAGTGTTCCATAATAAGTGATTGTTTGACATTGCCTTATACCCTATAGCTACCTGACATTGTATGAGAAACTGTTGTTTGCAGCATTTCAGATCATGATACAATCAATTAGCTGCTATTCTTATTAGCCTACCCAATGAAAGGTTGTAGATGACACGATGATTAAACTAATAAAGCCTTACCAGGTGGCCTATTATTGAAAATTAGGTAGACTTTGGGTAATTCTTTGGATGCAGGATAATTGTATGATCATATCCTGCTTTTCAACAGTATTAGCAACAGCATGCATCTGCTATATCTCAGACAAATTAAAAGTAACAAGGTAGATATACACACAATTATTAATCCACAAAAATATCACTTAATTGATTAGAAGGTCATTATAATTTTAATGATAAGAGAGGTGTCGTCAATTTTAACAGATTCTTCATGTTCAGTGCAGCTTGTTCCTTGGGAGTGTTACAATTAGGATTTCCCAAACCTTACGTAAAACAGTACATGCATCAAGTGAAAAATTTCGTTTGGACTATTCACTTTCAATCCACAAAGTTTATCCTTATGGTGTAGCTGACAACTTCACAATCACATTTGCTATAGAGCAGACACTCGCAAAGTAAACTGGGTGTCTCCTTTGAGATTCTCACAGTGATTATCTACTGTCCCTGTTCCTCTGGTGTAGGTCACATGAATGGGCAAGAAATGCCTATCAAGTACAGAGCATGGAGCTAAAATTAATGTCACAGTTATGTATATAGCACTAAGCCAAGGTACATTAAAAAGTGAATTGATATAGTCAATGGCGGAATCCTTCAAACAGAACTCAATGATCCATGGGCGTTTAGTTTTCTAATCATTAGCTATTTACTGAGGACAGTGACCGGAGGTATATCTGATTGCATGTACCACCTTGGAAAGTACTCAAACATGAATTTGGGGAACCCACAAATATTATAGTGCTTCCAGTGACTCAAATTCAAGATTAACCGTTGGAACAATACTATAGGAGTGTCCTTGGAGTTGGAAGCTTTCCTAGTAATAGTATAATAATATAGCTACCACACTGTTTTTGTAGACTACTATGATCTTGACACCGGATAAGTATAGAAATCAGGTGCACGGAAGAGACACTACCTAGCCCTGTTTCTTATTAAGATGTCTAGACATGAACAATTGCAACACAGTGCAATTGCTACTAAGGATGCAGCAAAGATCGGTAGCCATTTAAAACATACTTAGATAAAGAAAAGTACTATAAAGACATACTAAGCATGGCCACACTCACTGTAATTGGTGATCCCTGAATGGTTGCACTATGAACCAGTGGAAGGGGCAAAATTAACAGTCTAGATGGAGATCAATATGCACTGCAAGAATGGTATAGTGGCCATGCATGCACATAAAGAGGAGTGTAGTTTGTTCCCATTTTTGCATCAACTTTGATGAGATCATAGATGGTATATGATGAGATCAACGATCTTGCCTTTCTTTAGAACTCAGAGATGAGTAATCTCTTAACTAAGGTGTATGGACAGTCACACATTATAACCATGTGATATAGTCTGAGCAACAATTCTAGCAGCGTATGAGAGCATACTGTAGCCATAGGAAATAACTGATCACCATTTTAGTGCATGGCACTTAAGTGGAAACTAAATATTATAGGAAGAAGTCAATAGTCATAGTGGGCAATAACAATTTTGATGGTATGTAGCGAAAAATAGTAGGATTAGGTATGGATGATAATTATAGCTGTGAGGAAAGGCGCATCAGCATGAAACTGACTGTGGTGGTTCTCCAGAGATCCATGGACCAAGTAATACAGCCAATACTGAGGGTATTGGTACTAAACAGTGGAATACTTTACAGTATCAAAGTCTATTGAGAAATGTGAGGTTCCTGATTTTCTGAGGATATAGTCGCACTTAGTTTAGTGTGTGCCATTTGTAGTGTAGGTATTGCGCGAGGAAATGGATCTATTTAGGCATGAACCTGATGGTGGTATAGCGTTGAGGTTCAAACTTCAAAGATCTAGAGATGCAGGTACTTGAGCAGAGATCCAGATCCACAGAATGAGTAAAGGATATAATATCATAGTATACGGAGCCATGCTAGGCTGAGGAGCATTAATTTAGCAAAAAAATGACAATTTGGTGCAGCGGATTCCTTTAAACCATAGTAATATATCTGGCCTTCACTTTCCTGAATATCGTGGCATTCTGTTCATTGTGTGCCACTTGTAGTGAGACACTGTACATCTGAGAATAGGCAGTCTATACACTAAAAGTAAGCAACAAATGAGTGTAAGTATAATAATAACACCACAGGATAGAGATAATACATTGGGCTATCAAGTAAGTGTGGTCCTGCGAAACTCCGTAGTTTATAGCTTGTCTGATACATTTCTATAAATTTGCCAGGTATTTTTCTAGACAAAGTGTGACATCTCCAGCTAGGGCACTTTAGAATTCAAACTGGACTACGATACTAGAGTCAGTGGAGTTTGAGTTTGTCCAGTCTTCCAAATCAGAACAGGCTTTATACCTTAAGATTTATATCATCTGCACAACAGCTAGTAACTGCCTAAAGAGTTCTGTATGCTTGTTAAAGGCTCCTTGAGAAAGGAAATGAACTAATAGAGAGCAATAATATTAAGCAGATGAAACTTAGCTGGAGAGAGGGTGATCATTAATTGAAGGTATAGAGTTCTTCTACCCTCTATACCTATAGGATTTCTACATCTCCATCACCAGGAACTTTACCTTCTGCCTAGTTCTCGATGGTACAGTAGTGCCACATTATGTTTAATCTTGTGGCAAAGGTATAGCCGTAATCCTTTCATGATATTATCATTGTACACGTTCAATGTGATAGCTATTGCACTTTATTATTGTGGCCACAATATTAATATATAATAATGCCATCATATTAGGTAAGACTCTGCCTTGAATGCGATACTCAGTCTCTTTGGTTTGGGAGAAAAGAACCCTCATAGAGGAAATGTCACTGCTGAAGCCTTACTGAAACACAGTGCTGTTTTGTGTGCCGTTGATGACATCAACTCTTTAGTTAAATAGAGGATATTGCAGTTTATTGTAGCACAACACACCACAGTGGCTGGAGGTACTGTCTATGCCCTGTAGAACCATCGGGGTGTCTTCCAACCAACGTTTTGTTGAGAGTGATAGGCAAGAAAAACTATTGCTAGGTATGAACCTACTTACGCTACTTCACTGAACAATGAATCTTTAGTTTCATTAGCTGAGAATAGCAGTACTTGGTATAGTGTGTACCAGTTGAGTAATCATATCATAGAAGTTGTATGTCAGAGAGCAACAGTTGCATGAAAAATACTCCTTGTTGTGATAATTGGAACAAATTTACAAATTTTAGCTAATTGTCATCTGGGAACATCATCAGATCATGTAAGATCAGCATCAAATGAAGCAATAATACACCAAAGGGTAGAGAGATGCTGGGCTGGAGATAGAGTTCAAGTGCCTATAGTGTGGCCCTGCTAACATGCAGCATTAACATACCATGGAGCCAACTCTGTCAGGTACTTTGGGTCTACATGGCTTAAATTCCAGTGTGACAACTCCAGCTAGGTTATTTTAGAACATCAAAATGTATGCAGATACGACAGTAGCACTATGAGTTATAGTGGAGTTTTTAATTTGCCAAGAAAGACGGTCTCTGTAGAAGCTAGGGAGCAAGCTAGCTAATGAGGGAACAAAAGATACTATAATGTGGACCAGCATCAGAAAGTGGACAATCACAGGAGGAGTAGTAGACACAAACTTGCCCACTTTTCCCGCTTCAGAGCAGGCAAAACTCACTGCTTCAAATAGTAAATGCCTTGGCACAAAGAATTCTGGCTTGTTAAAGTATAGAAACTGAACAATAATGAGCGATTAAGCAGCTGAAAACTTACTTGGGTCGCCAGAAATTCGCGATTGAATGTTTGTTCATAAGACTCAATCACTATTGTGCCATGTTGCCAAGATGAGGATATCAGAAGAGAATGGATACCTGATTGAGGCACTCAGCTGAATTCAGAAAATACATTTTTTACTATGTATACAAGAGCATGGTTAAGCTTCCAATGAGAAAAGACCAGCTCAAAAGTATTTGCACAGATTTACAGAATGGAAAGGCAAGTGAGCTGCTAGAGGTCCTTGCTACTTTGGGAAAATGTGTCAGCAACTGTAAAGAACATACAGATGAGTTTTAAGTACTGGAGTATGGAGGATTAAATGAAGAAAGTTGGAGTTAATGCGGATAAGTACAAAGATGAGCAAAAAAAGAGGAAGATATAATATCAGTAGGGCCAAGGGAAAGTTACGTACAGGTGCTTTAGTAAGTGGAGGAAAAAAGTGGAAGTGACATATAGCATTTAAATAGCCATATCAGCTTGTGTATTTGTACATTACACAAGATAAACTCTAGTCTCTATTACTATTCCATGCATGGTAGCTACAGCAGTACAATAGCACTTGAGGACAAGTTAGAACTTTCTTGGTTGTATAAGAAAAAAGACAAAGTAAAAGATCATGAACTAATGAAAATAGACTGTCAGCATAAGTTTATAAATGGTGTATGAAGATAGCATAATTTTGATAGTACATTTGACTCGTTTTGCAATCAAGCCACAGTTAAAAAGAAGAGTCAGATTGTGTGAAAGGTGTACTATGAGAAGAGCACAATAACATTAGTTTGAGGTATTTATGTACAGGTATACATGATTATCAGCATGAACTAAGAAGACACACTCACTAAATTGAAAGCAATGCGGCAGTTTGTCCTAAATTACATCTCTGAAGTGCCAATTTTAAACATTTGAGAGTACACTTGCATGATTGGGTGCTCCCTCGACTATCTCCTGGAGCCCACTGGAACCACTCTGACAGCATGGCTCTAAGATAACTCAGTGGTGCTCCTTGTTGTAGGTGAGCTCTTGATTGAATGTTATCAAGCTCACCTTGTCGGAATCCCAGGTATGTACCAATATCTCTCCATTGACAGGCATGATCCTTTAGCTGAAGTTCTAGTTGAGGTAGATGGGACTCAGTGAGACATTTGTCATCTGTCAAAGCACATTTGACTCGCTCTGAGCAGTTAAGCCACAGTAGTTGCTGTGAAGTAAGCTTGCCACATTTCATTTTGTTAAGAGTGCATATCCACAACTGATCATCAGTGTCAGCTGTAGCACTATGTGGGTTTCCTATACAACAAGGACAAAGTAAAGCAGGACTAGGAACAGAGTTGGAGTATCTCAAATTGAGAGTAGCCTTACGAAGACCCTTGAAAAGAGCTTGATACACTCTTCGGCATACATTTGGGCAAACTTCGATTGGTGCTTCTGGAGATATACGAATGTGGACCTCAAAATGAGAAAATGTGTCAATTAGTGTGACAACCCCGGGGCATCTTGGAACCTCATACTGGATGCAGTTACGATACAAGCACACTGGAGTTCTGAATTTGTCCACTAAGATGGTCCATGGAGCTTGAAGATCGTTGTCTGTGGAGGCTAGAAAGCAAGTGAGAGCACAAAAGATACCTCGGCGAGGACCGCCGTCTGGAAATTTGATGACCATTGGAGCAATGGGAGCATCAAAGGAGACACGGAAATTGTCTACCTTCTCATCCTCAAGCATGTTAAGAAGAGCAGGCACAAATAGTTCATTGCTGCTGAAGCTAGCAAAGATCAGAAGTCTTTTGAAAAGGTGAATTAAATCTCTGGGTTCAAAAACCCCAGGTATGTAGTGCTTGTTGAAATCTGCCTGAGAAAGAAATTCAACTGTGACCAGAGCAAACTGGTAGAATTTCTTCCAATCACTAGAAAGTGCATGCTTCTTTGAAAGCTTGCAAATTTCAAACGATTTCATCACAAGCTCTGTCACCTTGTCAAGAATAACTTGAGGATCAGCAAAGACAACACTGGGAAGGATATCTCGATAATAGAAGAGAACAGAGATCTGGTCGAGGTACTCAATGGCTGCATCCAAAGAATCCTCCTTGAAGTGAAGCTTCTCCATAGCTAATCTAAGGCACTCATCTTTGCTAAGAACCCCTCGTTGAAGGCTTTGTGACATTTGCTCCAGGAGAATTTCTAAGGCAAACCATCCAAGAGGAATGTCATCTGGTTGGATAGAGGCATTATCGAGAAATGCCTCCCGAATCTTAGCGATAACTACTTCCTCAGCATTCCCAGGCTCTAGAGCATTCAGTGGAAAGATTACCTTATTCTCAGCAAGGTCGTAATATACAATCTGATTTTCAAGATCATGTGACAAGAGTTTATGTATCTTTTCATTCTTTACATCTCTATTCTCAGTTGATTCCTTCTCTCTGTCTGCATGAGTGCCTACAACTATGATCTGTGGATACTCACCTGCACTGCCTGAGGATGACCTGTGTGAGTGCATTGTCCTAACACAGTGTTGAAGAAGCTGCTCAACCGTATGTGCAGATTCATACGGAGTACCTATTGGCTTTCCATCCACATAGAACTCTACTACTGGCCGACTATCTAGGTTATCACAAAGCCGAAAGACAAAGAGATAGTAAGAAAGTCGACGTAGAAAGATTGGCAAGATTTCATGGAACTGAGGCTGACCTCCAGAATCAATAATCTGGATTATTCTAAATGCTGTGAGTGGAGTTACAGTTGTAGAGAGCTGGTCCATCAGCTTAACAAGCTCTTCATCTGTAGATATTGACTGAAGAATCCTCTCAGCTTCATCTTCACATTCACCAGCATCAGAGTCATCTGAAGAATCCAATGGAGAAGCAGTGACTGCATGAGATACTGAAGCTGATAGAGTGTCGCCACTTTTGCTAGGTGCTGATGAAGTGTTGTCACCTTGGTCAATTACTGGTGCTGTTTGACTTTTTATTACCTTGGAATTACCTATTTTTACTAGGAACTGACCTGTGGAGGGTGGCTTGGTGTCACGTTGACGTGTTGCAATGAGGTAATCAACAAGCCTAGGATTATGTGCAAGCAGTGCCCTGGCTAGGAAGGCCTTGCGATCATTTAGTGTGGTTAACTTAGCCCATTCTTCACCATCAAGGTTGATTCGGTAGACTGTGGTTGGTCTCATGGCCAAGGGGGTGCTGGTTCTGGTTGTTGCTGCTTCATCACCAACAATCATATCTTTAGTCGTTGTCTTACCTGAACCAGCAGCACCATACATCAATAGCTTGCAGAGCCAGGACTGTACACTACCATACCGCATGGCATCCTCAAATTGTCTACGACCCTCAGCAGTACCTAATCATGTGTATGCATGGTTGTGTGATATTTGATTGAACTCTGTGGTTGTACTGTATAATGTATGAGTGCCACAAAGCAGTGCGATTGTGGCACTCATATATTCATGATAATACAGCTAGAGAAAAGGAAATAGACAAGGTGCATGCAGTTGAAGCGCGAGTTATCATGTACATGTGCATGCACATGTACCTGAAGCAGAACGTGTTTATTTTGAATAAATAATGTGTATTTAACTATACTCTTTGTTTGAAACAAGAACAATAATTATTATGCTAGAGTTAGAGTTTACAAATGACCGTTGCTCTTAAAAACGAAGCACTATAGTGCAAAAGCCTTGGTGCAATGAATCACCAGTTGCCTAAAATACTTACAGGATGATATACAGCATGCATGCAGTCATGAAGTCAGAGTCAAGCCTAGACTAGACTGGAGTAACCAGTACTAATCACAAGAATGTACCTGTACACGTGCACTGAACGTAACAGCACCGCGCCATGTTTGCAATTGTTTTGACCGGCCAGCTGGACAAACCATAGCTGATGTCATGATCGATGAGTCAGCAAAAAGCTATCAAGCCTAGAACCCAAGACAGTCAAAGAAAGTTGCTCTAGTTTAGATGGTCGTCACTTGTAGCTAGTGGTTCATATACTATGCCAGTTGTAATCATGTCAAGAACCATTGGTGTGTTTTTTGTCGAGAAAGAGCCAAGTCGCCGATCATCATGGCAGGCAAATAACATGATATCTCTCGAACCAAATGTTTTCAGCGAAGTCCACACAATGCATACCTTTAAAAGCCTACAAGAAACTGTATATTGCCACACTTTGGACACATAAACCAGGTATGTAGCTGGTCACGTGGTAAGAGACACACATGCACATACACACACTCACACAGAAAACGATTACCGTAACCCTCACGCATGCACCAAGGCTTAGTGAGAAAGAAGTCATAGTTGCATTGATTCAGATTAAGACGGATAACATCATACAAGAACAGTGAAACAAGTGGAGAAACTTAAAGCACACAAAGATTGCCAAGCAGTCACAAATTGAACTGTGGAGTAATAGTAGTATAGCAAGTGAAGTCACATTATTTAATTCACTCAATATGTACCAACCAATCATCTTACAACCCCTGACTCCACTGGGTGAAGAAGTCCCAACTTTACCGCTTTCTACAGTCACAAGTGATCAGAGGACACAAAATGAACTGATAAACCATCAAATAGATGGAGCCTCAATAGTTGATGTTACTATAGTTATTGTTACATTATTACATCATGAAGAGAATAAATGGACTGATGAAATGATTAAACTCCCCCCTCTCATGGTAGGATTTGATGATACAGTAGAATCTCCCAATATGGACACTCTGACTCACTCCCCTGGATGCTTCGAATTCACCTCTTCAGACAGCTATATAAGCCATGGATACTATATTATAAGGATCCTCTGGACAGTTAAGCTGACATGCATAGGCTCATAACAGCAATGATCTTTACTCACACATTGTACTGGGATTACCTTAGGACTTTGTCCAGTAGCGAATTTGGGGGGGGGGGGGTCCTGGGGTTCCATGGAACCCCCCTTTGGGCTGGACCTAGTACTAAGAAGTACTGATGATAGGCTAAATGGAACCCCCCTCTCTGGCTAAAGAACTAAGAAAACTGCTACTGTAGCTCACCTTAGCATGCCTTAGCAGAAATTTCGATCAAAAACAGATCGATTGATAGGTATGGCAAGTAATCTCTTTAATCAAAAGTGGGTGTGGCTTTTAAAAACTTCGCGCGCAATACTATAACAGAACCTCCCTTCAAGAAATCCTGTATCCGCCACTGTTGTCTTCATGCATGTCATCGTGACATGAAGACGTCAAATCATGCCTATTCACTTATAGTATAACATTTTGCTTGTACATCTCTGATGGTCCTGGGATAGTCAGAATCAATGTGGACATCACTCACTCTCTGAGATGTGGACTGTTTCCATAGTACGGATAAACTATGTGCCCCTATTGACTTCACCGTAGAAATAATATATTTTCATTTTCAACCTTTGAAATTCGGACAACCATCCATCTCCTGACAAAGGTGCCCCTAAAGGACAAATAGCTGTATAAAATAGTCTTCAAGAGTGGAAAGAAATCAAAGCCTTAGGTAAAAAATGAGAATCAAAATTTCTACATTTTAGCTACTCAGTAGTACCTAGAAAGCGCATTAGATGGAAGAGAATAAGGAAGTAGCAAAAGAACAAATGAAAAAGAGAAAAAATGGATAAGAAGGGAAGAAAGAAGAAAAGGAAGGCTGAAGAGTGAGAGAGAGAGAGAGAAAAAAAATGTGAAAGAGAGAAAAGCATAAGAGAAAGAAAGCACAAGCTAGCTATAGAGAGGACGGAAAACTGAGCTGAAATTGGCAAACAAAGAGAGCAACGTACAGTAGGTGTACATGTACAATTGAAGGTGGGCTACAAGAAGCAGAGATTTCTAGTAGTGAGCACTTGTTTCGGACTGTGATTGTTCACTGACAATGGGTATGAGAATGAATGCAATGTTCAGACCAGGATATTGTGGAAAGTGGATGCATGCATAATATTAATTGCCATGACACTGAGAATAAGGGTGAGATGTGTATTTGTTCTGTGTGCAACACATTTTTTGTTAACCAACTGACAGCAATTAGTGTTTGATAATCATTGCTGATAGTAACATATTACTAAACCTCACTGATACCTTTTAAAAGTAAGCTTGTACATCAGGTGATATTGGCAAGATCCCACTACATGCCTACTTGAGGGCTGGTACAAAAGCTGGACTGGACTGGACTCATGGACTTGCAGACTATGGACTGATATATTTTGGACTCGGTTTCGAACTGATAAAGTGCTGAATGACGATCATTTCCAACCATTCTCCTCCAAGCCAGAGTTATGTCTGTAGCTTTGAGAATAAAGCTAGGACTTGGAGATTGACTACACTAAATACCACAGTACGTAAGCAAGCCCCAGGTTATGCTAAGCTCATTCATTATCTCTTGGTTGCTCCCCACTGCCAGTAATTTCAATCTACACATTATTCAAGTTGGAGGTCACAGTGCGTGAGCACTTAATGTACACCATCTTAATTGTGTTCAATCGAAGTCAAACTGCTTTGGCATGTAAGCATGTACACACACCCATACACACACACACACACACACACACACACAGAGTAAGGCTTAGAGTAAACACTACATGTAATTACAAAGCATAATTGTCAATTATAGTGCTACATCCCACAGAATTAGCAAGCGACTCCAACACTGTATATAATTAAAATCACACGGCCCAATAGTTGTAGCCAGAGCATATGGGCAGCAAAGTTACCCCCTAGGCATAAGGAGGGTAAGTCACTAAAGTAAGATTAAATCCAGTTGAATCGAATAAAACTATGGGTAGTTAAATACAAAAGGGAGGAATAAGGATCCTATGAGAGCATATTAGCATAATAACTTATGATAGCAGTCTAACAACAGAATCCAGTAATATATATAACAGTACAGAATATCTGGTGGCCAAGATGTGCGTGCACCACCTACCACGTGTATGCTAAATAGACACGTGACACAGAAATAGTGACCTTATCACACACACATGACTACAAACTTCGAGAAAGGAGAAAAGACTTGAGTACCCCAATTGGACTCCTCGTAGGGGAGTGGTCCCATCTCTCTGTAGCTGACCATAGGTCAGGAGATTAATGGGACCGAAACATGTGCCCGGGAGGATCAGACTGGGTTCTCCCCTGATGACCGGAAACATTTAGAATCGAACTATTAAAATTTTCTACATTAATTGTGATATCCTGTGTCAAACATGACTATAAATAAACTACTAAAGCTTCTCCTGGCAGTGGACCCCTACTCAGTTAGGTCTGAGGGTCAGCGGACAAGGCCAACCTCACAAAGCATTATAGCGTTACATCTCACAGAATTAGCAAGTGACTCCAACACTTCATATAATTGAAATCACACGGCCCAAGTATAAACTACTAAACAGTGGAGCCCTAATCAGTTAGGTCTGATGGTCAGCGGACAAGGCTCATATCGCCCCTCTTTTCTAATTCCCAAACACATACACACAATGGTGCACATACGTACATGTACATACAAACAAAACTTTAGCTTGGGCCAGAGAAGGAACATAGTGATCATGTACCCATCCCTGCTATCACTTCTGGTTTACACAGTAACATTTGATAGCCAATTTCTAGGGAAATCCCTTTGGATCCCCAACCAACTGCGACCAGAAATCAAAATTACGAGCAAGATGATCTCTTGAGGATTCTATGGCTTCTGGAGACACATATATAATGTTGCAGGGGACGGTATGCACAGATATCTCATTTTGCACATCATCTGAGCTTGCATAGGTACTCACAACTGCACAAATATTGTATTTATTCAAATAGTAGCCACAGCTGCAGTAACTATTAATTTCAGCCTTGCTCAAGGGTGGCTACTAATCGAGGGGGGCTTTTATTAATTTCGGGTCGATACATCGCGAAGATATTGACAACAATAGCACAAAAGGCTGATTTATGAGGGACTGTACTTTAGATATTATTCGAAAAGTAAACTGCCATGCTACTGTAGAACAAAGCCAAGCTCATGTTTCGCCATGTTTCTACCCAGAAAAACGATTGTGCATGGCTTGCGATCATAGCCATGCCCACTTAATAGTGATCGCACATGTGTGCAGCTACTATTCATGGGCGGCTATTATTGTTTTCAAAGAGCTCCAGGTGTGGCTAATATTCGGGGTGTGGCTTCTGTTGAAACATACACCACACACAATATTACATACACCAACAAGTTAGAGCTAAGAGTAATAACTATTCATGGATTGTTACAGCGGTACGGCATGCGCAAAATTTATGCAAATGTTAACTACACGGAAGTAAAAACAGGAAGTAAAAATAGCACACTTCAAGGGAGCTATGGCTGACTTTGTGTGCAACGGTAGGGCCAAGAGCCGCTCGCGCTGATACTTCGTCGACTCTCAATCGAAAGAGGAACGGTTTTGACGCAAAAACACTTCGTGTGGCCCTCAAGGGTATTGAAAGCTTGCTGCTGGAAGTGGAACTCATAGCTTGACTGCCACTCTCTAGGCAAAAACTGACGTGAAAACATTTTGAAGCTACCCGCGTGGACCAAGACCAGAAGATGCCGTTCAAGTAGGCGTTAGCTCAACTAGGAGAAACAGTCACAAGTAAGAAGATGGCTGGAACAGACTAGAAGTTTATAGCTAACCCTGTTCATGAGATACAGAGTGTTTTATTGATGCTAATTAATTATTCATGAAACTATTGACTGTAACCTTAAATGCCGTTGATGTTGTATGTACACATCTACATGCAAGCACTGTACATATAATGGCAATATTTATAGTCTATGATAGAAGGTTGTGGTTATGGTAGATGGTACAGAAGTTGAATCACTGTGATTTGAGACGATTATTTTTTTATGAGAGACTATAGCTACTTGTGTACATCATGTATAGTAAATTGTTGAAATTCTGTATGCTTTATTATGATTATTTCAGGCAAACTACATTTGGGACACAGCTGAAAATACTTCGACAGGACTGTTAGTGTATTTAGTCTTTGTTCTGTAAATCTGATGGCCATTGCTCAAGGAAGCTGGAAATGACCCCACCAAATGTGCATGTGACTCCAGAAAGTTTCTGAAACACTCTGACCAGAATTAGCTGCCAGAAATTTTGCTATTGCAGATCTTTTTCTGAATTTTTGTGCCTATAGCGTTCTTTAGTTCATGTTTAGCCATTTAAACTTCTCTGGATGTGCTGCTGCTGTTCTATTCTGGAGTAGTTACAGTTTCTGGTGATGGATGCAGAAGGTGGTTTACAATTGTCTGTACACTCTCGGTTAACTACTACATTAAATGTTTGCACACTCATGCAATTAAAACATACAACCGGTATAGTGCTTCCAGCACGGGTGCCGTACCGCTGGTTAATTGACTGACAAGATGAAAGCACAATAATCACCTACATAATACATTATGACAAAGCTAATAGCCTGTATCTAACACCACTGGCTCATTGACTATAGCATTATACTCTAGCTTAACATCTCAGGCGTATCAAGGCATGGGAGGTGCAACTTTTGAGTCAAAAATGTGGTGTTATGCTTTGAGATACACGTACATGACTCAGATTTGATTTTATGAATATTGGGACCCTAATCTAACACAAAACTAATTTTGGTTACCATAGCAACTAGTCTTGTAGGTGTGCCAACAAAAACAGCACATCATGTTTACAAACAAAAATCACGAATTGCAGAACAGAAGATGGCCTTGTTTCCCTCCCAACTTTGTGAGGTACAATGTACTTCAACAGATGCCGAAGTATCTGAAACAATCTTGAAGAAACAGTAAAACCTTTGTTCTTGAGTGAGGTGTTGTCTTGTTTACTCAACAAGCCCCAAAATCCACTGCTAGTCCATGTATTTCTTGTTATCGCTTACCTACACACAATCAAATCAATTTCTTCCAGCAGAATCTGAGCGGAAACGGCCACTAAGCGCGAAATTGTACTCCCATGCCTTAGTCTACCTGAGATCGCATTTTTACCATGCATGCATGCATAAGTGGTAAAGTAATCAGTCTGTTTATCTGTTATTGTTGCTGTCGTAGTTGTCACACCAATCTTGAGATATACACAGGGCTTCTTCAGAATTTTTGTCAACAAAGGCAAATGTGATTTTTGCCGAATTAAGGGGGGAGGGGGCAGGGACTATAGTATTCCTTTGGCACTTCTATGAAATACAATTATGTGGACGAATGCTTCTGTGGCACTCCAAAAACATCTTGGAGATTTAGTCACATATAGCATATGCAAGGTAAGTACATGTACATACAACATGTAGCTACATGTACATGTATCTAGTGGAAGGAAACAGACAATGTAGATGTACAATGATACATGAGTGTCACCAGGGGTGGGTGTAGGAGGGGGGAGCATCTCCCTCCCATGCTAAGCATGAAGCTGAAGATGGTTTATGAGTTAAAAATGACCAAAAACATCCAGCAGGGTTTTTTCTATTGATAAAGGGAAGAGCTTTCTTATGTATGCGTACATGAATGGTGGCTTCTCTTTGGGGGGGGGGGGGCATCCCCCACACCTAAATGAAACCCTGGTGGCAAGTGGCCAACAGATATCTGAAATGGTGAATGACAAATTTAATCTTTGCTTCTAAATGCTTGATGAGGATCACAAGTGCTACAGATTGTGCTATTTGAACTGTAACGCCCATCAACCACAACAACTCAAGCTAATCAATAATGCAGCCATTGTGATCTGATTGCACATGCTCAAATTCAGTATAGGTAAGGGTAATTAGAACGAGGTCATCCCCTCTACACTACAGAACTTCAATAATTCAACTTCAGATGTTCCACTGTATTACTCTATTGAGGTATATGCAGTGTTAGCATGAGTGCAAGACACTTGACCTATGCTTGAACCTGGAAGTGGTCGAATACTCTTCATGTTTCTGATTGAATTACATAAGCGCATACGGGAAGAATATTTGTGTGTAATCATTTATAAATCAAGCGTTGAACACTATCCCATAACTTTAAGTCATGGGCACATTAACTATGAACATTATTCACTCAAGGTAGAAATAAATACGTTTACAGGTGAAGGTACACACATTCTATATGTAATTGCACACTCTTGGTGCATTGAGAGGGCTGCTTTGTTTCACAAGTTATACGGAATGTGATAATGTTTTTGATATAATTATTGGACAAGTGAAAACACGGACATCAATAATTCACTGGCTACACATAATTACAAAATTGAAAATTACAATAGTGAATAGGGATTGCAATGTCATAGAGTACAAAAACTATATATCATCTTACTTTGGACATATAAGCCAGGTATGTAGTTGATAGCATGGTAACAGATAGACATACACACATAAACACACACAAAATGACTACAGTAACCCTCGCGCATGCGCTGAGGCTTAAATATTACAGAAAAGGTGTATCCCTACAGTTTCATGTGCATGGGTTCCCCCCTAGAGCAGAGTAGATAGTGCCACTCTACTTGCATTAATTTTCCTTTGATGTGGTCAATGGAACGCAGGAAAAAATTGCTAAAGTGAGCAAGAATACCACTCTACTAGGAATTTCTACAGAAGTCTTTCATGAGCAATCTGTAACAAGATGGAGACCTAGCAGCCAAAGTTCATGAATGTGTGGCATAGAAGCAATAAATAACTGCATTTTGCGTTTGTAATGTATTAGATATAAGGGTATCTCCACATATAGAGTCGATGATAGTCATGGCTGTCTAATATCAGTAGTTGGTTTAATAAATTAACATCATGTTTCTAAAGTCTCTCTGTCTCTGTCTCCGTTACTCTCTCTACTATTCCTCCCTATTTTATTTCCTTCTCCCTCTCTCTTAGGTTAACAAAATCTTTAATGATAAAAAAGCTGAAATATGAGTACATGCATACACCCTTCTATCATACATGTACTTGTTTACAATGCAATACTATTACACGCCAACACAATCACTGCCGTCAGACATGTACAATGGTCACCATAGCAACCTACGGACACCAGTCTTGAACTGAGTAATGCTGACTCACCTTTGAGGTATTTCCTTTGTACTATCTCCAACTCTTCAAGATGTCCACGGTAATACAGTGCCACAGCTACTCTTTTCCAGCATGGAAATGGCACCTCATTCAAGTATAGCTCCCAACATGCCTGCCTGCATTGAGACTTATGGTGCTGTTCTCGTATCATGCTAAGCTTGGAGTAGGGGATCCAAAGGTTTAAACCCACATCAAACCAGTTAACATTCTCCAGTAAAGTAGTGAGGTTAGAGAGAGTCAGTGTGGGCTCTGAAAAGAGAAGTTTTACTCTCATATAAAACTGATATAACCAAACAGGATTATACAATAGCTAGATATAGCTGCCTACACAATAACAATTTGCATTGTTATGGTAACATGTATACATCTACATGATACATGCATTATCATAGTCGAATGTACATTTTATATCATAGATACTGTCAAGAGATGCTTACACTGTACATGTTTGTGTTAGCACTAGTACTATTGTGTTGAAATACGTGTAAGAATATGGACGTCTGTATCTTCAATTCTTTGTGCACACATTAATTTTACATGTATATGTATGTACACGTGCAAATGCCTCGTGCACGCGAGGCTAAACTTCCCTGGTCCAACCAGAGAAGTTTAGCCTCAGCGTGCATGAGGGATTTGCATGTGCCCGACCATAGTAGACCAATAATACCATTTTTGGTGGTCTACTGCAAACTAACAGTCATGAAGCGTATATAGCAGTCGTTGAAGACTTTACCAATTTATCAATGCAAGTACGTCCCTAAGGTATGCTGTGACTGAAGGAATCTCTATGAGGAAAAACAGATGCTCAAAATATTTTGAATCACATCTATTATTTGTACATACATTGTTTACTTCTCGATCTGCACGGCAAATGGCTGGCTCTATTCATGTATCATCCATGTTTGGCTCTGCCCAGCTTCAGTCATGTGGCTGCATTGTTCTAGACTGCACAAGCCGCCAGTGCTCAGTAGGTGAGCATGTGCAATACTTCCTAATCAACATCCGTGAAGTATGATGGAGGTAAAAAAATATAAGCTGAAATCTCAGCCCGCTATTGCTATTGGTTGCCTCGTGCACAGCAATTACTTAGTATGGCCACTATAATATTTAACCCTCTGCATGTGCAGCGCAAGGATACAATATTTTGTCTGTCTGTCTGTTTGTCTGTTACCACACTAGCTGCTCCTAAACATACGGTGTCATAGGGTAAGAGTTTACTGTTTGGCTTTCACTGAAAACACTTATTTCAACAATTCTGGTGTCATTTGCTGACCACCACTGCTTTAATTCCTTGCTCCCTGATACTCTCAATGAATAAAAGAAGTGGCATGCAGTAATGGCTTCATTTCAATGTGAGAATGGTGTATATTCAGCGACAGCTTCTAGAACACGACCGGCTCACTACGGATAGTAGAACACTTAGTCTAGTAGGCTAAGCTTCTTGGCATTGTTTACTGATATTGCACACGTGGTGCGTGTTATGTAATTGCATGCAATGAGCATTCTTGTGGTTAGACTTGTATGGTTCCAAATATATGCCCTTTGCTAACAATTATTTGTTGTTCAGATAATCTTAGTCTCATGCCCAGTCTTCAGCAATGCTGCCAAAACCTCAGTTTATCCTAATACTAGAAGTTTTGACCATGAAAATTGCCTAATTAGCACATGCAAATGAAGGATATTAGGATTTTCAGCTATTATATATTTGCCAGGAGTTTCTTCATAAATCTGAGGATTTATTATCAAAAGATGTTGGCAGCACTGAATCCTGGGCATGAGATTAAGGTAATTCAATGAACTGAGGATTTTGTACTATAGTGCTTCATATAACCTTGTAATCATAATTCACAATATCTGTAATAATAATAGTATTTGAGGCTGACAACCTTTGCTGCATACCGTATAGGCAAGTTTTAAGCGCATGCGTCTATTGTAAAATTAGCAAAAACTATGCGCTTAAATCTTATATGCACTAAAATATCAGTACGAACTTGACCACACCCATGTATATGAATGGGTAAGGGATTGTCGATAAACTACATTTGCATGCACATGGAGCATAGTCACGATCGAGAAGGCTTGCTACAAACAGCAACCAGGAAGAAGACAAGAGCTTCTGCCTGATACAGATAAGCCGTGACATGTAGACCTAGGCTGTGTAGACGGCTACTGCACCTATTACCGAGTAGTAAGAAATCAAAGTATTCACTTAATTCCTAGGTGCGCTTAAAGACTTGTGCCTATGGTATGGATGTATGGACCAATGAATACTTCAATTTTCGTGGCATACACTAACAATGAAATTATTTAACTTCCTGATCTACAGTATACACAGACCATCCATCACTGCACACTATGTTGCACATACTTACCAGGTGTTTGTTTGATGAATGTTTTAGCTGTGGCCACTGCATCATGATGTCCACGGAGATAGAGGCTGTTAGCTAAATCAGTCCAACTGGCACACTCTGTGAATTTGATGTGGTAGATGATGAGTGCTTCCCTCTGCTGGGCAACAGTGGAGCTCTGCTGTTGTATCTCCCTCAGCTTCCTTGGTGGTACCACCAGAGCCTCTCTTAGTTCCTCCACATTCATCACAGTAACCAGTACAGTGGACATATTCTCAGCAGTATAAGTGGGGTCTACATGGTGAAACATTGTCATAAGATTATAATTTGTAGTTGCACACAAAAGAACACTAACACTTGATAAGTTTTATTAATAGCACAAACACACAATAGAGTTAGACAATCACATATAATGGGGCTCATTATATAAAAACCATGAAAGAAAGTATGTCTGCCATAGTGAGGCTTGGTTCTATAATCCCTCACACACGTATGTACAGTGTCACTATGACAATCCTGATAGGAAAATCAGACTATCATTGGTATTCCTAGGACAGGTCTTTATTGACAGCATCTTCAATGCACCTAAGGACTGTCTCAAATTGAAAAAGTTACAATTTTCACTCACTTTCAAGAGCTTAATTTTAATACCAGATAACAAGATATGGAGAGGCTCATCAATAAAGGTACCATATGAAATGCAATCCAAATGTCTTCTAGATGTAACTGCAATCAAAAATTGAATTTTCTACGAGTAAAATCTGTCCGATGTTATTCATAGTAAGCTTCTGTTAGTGTAGCTAAGGTTCAATAAGCACTGATAAGTGGCTGTTTAAAATCTGGTTAGTTTGATTTGGCATTTTCGAGGTCGTAGCTGAATGATGCTGCAATGCCTAATTGGTTTTAGGTGTGTCCATGGTACAACCTTCCGCATGTAACTCTGAATCAGTAGCTATATCCACAATCCATCTGATAGATTGTCAATGCCGATCGTTAGCCTTAGTTTTTCACTACTAGTGTTATGAAACTATGATCCCATTAGCCATTCTACATGTAAATACTGTAGATTCCATTAGCCAAGGAGTGCTATGTTCTAGAAAATATTTCAATTGTTGCTATGGTATTACACAATATCATGGATCCTATTGGCCAACCTTTACATAAAAATTCCAGGAATAAGTAGTGTTCAATTGTGTAGGGTACTCACAAATTTAGTCACCATGACAACTAATTACATGCTTATCATAGTTACCAAGATAACTAATTACATTACCATGACAACTAAATTCACAAGTATAAAAAGTAACTGAAAAATTGCAGAAGTAAGTAGAGATGGTAGGATCAAAAAGTGCACAAACAAGAGTGGTGCATGGGGACAAAAATAATGCCACTCTATATCTTATTTTCAAGTTCAGCATGTAATAGAGCTTCTATGAAAAAGTGTGTAGGGATGCATCTTGTCTATTATTCCTACCACTCTTGCTTGTGCACTTATTGATCCTACCATCCCTACTTACTTCTGCAACATTTAAGTTGCTTTTGATACTTGTTTGTGTTACTTTTTAATGACTTTTTTCAAATCTCCTAAGCTATACATGTGGCATGGGAGGTGAACATGGTGAGCACTGGACCAGATACACTTATACTACAGAGCTGCTGAGGAGCGGTGTGGTCACTAAGCTTTTGACAAATGTACTACATGTAACATCAAACACAGATGACTGTAGGCATGACTA
Organism: Stappiaceae bacterium; assembly: GCA_964291365.2. GTDB lineage: Bacteria > Pseudomonadota > Alphaproteobacteria > Rhizobiales > Stappiaceae > JBDWFY01. The sequence continues at coordinate 133,294 of OZ220033.1, read as the reverse complement.
CTAGCATTGCAAGTGATAGTAGAGCATCGACCTCTGTATCCCTTGATCGATCGAACATCTTGAGAAATGTAAGCACTAGCTTGATCGTCAAGCGAGATTGCTGCATGGGTGTGGGCATGGTGTGAAGATCAAGACAATAATTGCATGCGGCACGTGCTTGCCTTCGATCATGCACACATGGCAACAAACCAACTTCCTGCAATGAACCTAGCAACCAAATCCGCCAAAAATGGCTTGTTACAAAAGGAGAAGCTATGTTAAAACTGACGTAGCACTGCACTAGACAATAAAAAATGGAGTTGATTTATATTCAAAGTAGACTGAAAGGTCAAGGCAGTCCTGAGTTAGCCCTGAAGATGATGATAAAGAAAGAAAGATTGACAATTTACATTCCGTTATTACATGCTGTACTTAGATAGAAAATTTGCTTGAGATTATGATTATGTGAGTTAAAAATCTTCCAAGGTTATCTGCTCTGAGAATTTTGGTGTTTTGTAATGTACTAACCATTACCAGTAGCAGTCGAACAAAGTTTAATATTCCATATGCGTACTATGTACATAAAAGTCGGTTCACAATACGATGCTACACCATGCGTTGTGTTGCGTCACCTTCGCATTGACACTCGTTGTAACATAACACAATGCTAGAATAGACTCAGATTCTTCCCTTGCATTGTGTCCTTGCGTCTGATCACCAAGAAATCATCAAAATTGTTAATTAGAAATTTTTGCATTTTGTAAACTAATGTAACACAAGGCCTTGTGTCATATTGTGAACCGACCTTAACACGCACCGCACATCGCAATATCTGTGCTAATATGTGCACTAACTATGCACACAACAGAGGCTACATACTTTTGTGCTTACACACGTACTACATACTTTCATAAAACGTAAACAGATACACCTACAGTGAGGCTTGGGCCATCAGGGGGTGCCCCCAATGCCCACAACTAGCCTTAATTACTCAACATCTGTCAAAGTAGAGGTCGTAGTTGACCACTGAAGCCTATAAAATAGCCAGTTAAGAGAGGGATCAGTTCTGTTCATCAGTTCACTGAGAGAAACAAAACAAAACCCTACAACTCTCCAGTGTCATTAAACACATACCAACTCACAAAGGCAAAGTAACAGCAATACATGTAGGTATGCTCACTGAGACTGTGTGTGTGTGTGGGTGTATGTAGTGTGTACACATTTAATCCCAATTTTTTTATACAATTGATCAGGATCTAAGGATGAAATGGAGGAGCTTGATGATATGTTCATCAAGGGGCAATACACACCATTCAGTGATCAACCGTCCAACAAGAAACACCCGCTGACAGACTCCACTAATGCAAAACCTGCCAAGAAAAGAAAAATTCAACGAACCACGAGTGAGTGACATACACAATGTACTTGTGCATGAATTGTATATGTACATGTGTTAAATTACCAGGAAATCAATAAGTAATTTACAAATTCACATTTAATATTCTGACGCTAGGAAAAGAGAAAGAGAAAAGAAAGTGTCAGGAAAGGAGAATCAAAAGAAGGGGAAAAAGAAAGGTTCCATCTTGGAGGTGACATTACAACCAAGTGTGACCAACACCACATCCACTAATGGTTCAGACGATTCACCTCCTGAAAATGATCCAGTTTCTCCACAGAAGACCTTGCCAGGCAAAACCCAGCCAGTGGATGTTGCCTCCCAGTCTACACTCTTGCCCAAATCCAGTGACCTTGAGTACATGTAATTCTTACAATGTGAACATTGTATGAAGGATACAGAAAGCATGAACTGAACTCTTTTGTCCATTTTAACAGGTATACCACACCTCTCAGATGAAGCAGAGCATTCAAAGGTTGATCCAAGCGCTTCAGCTGAAAAGGAGGCAGCTAATGCTCCTACAACAGCACTATCAGCTCATAACAGGATACACTGTACACTAGTGATTATGCAACACAAATTCTACACACGTATTGAAGTACTATTATGTTGAAGCTACCATTGTTTTCTATTTTAGATATTGATCATAGCAATTTACCCGAAAAGGAGGTAGTCGATGCTTCTAAGACGACTCAATCAGCACTATCTGGTCAATTGGTAAGGTTTAACACTCAAATACTGGTGATTTCGTCGAGAGTACATGAAAGGGAAGGAGGGAGAGTATCGAACTGCGTATATACCATGTGTAACAACATGCAATAACATGGTGCTATGCTAGCCACACATACAGGTGCACTACATAATACACTGGCTAGCATAGCACCATATTTTGTGTGCATTACACTCTGACCACCAAGCACGAATACCATTACAAAGGTCACGAAGCATACAAACAGTTGTTACACACAGTATATTGTAGTTCAATACTCTCAATCTTCCCTTTTTAAACTATTCACATTTACTGAAGTTTAATAGTGGGTTAGCCAGTGCACAAATTCTAATAATACCAGTATATCTGATAATCCAAACACACACACTTGTATCCCTTTTTGTACAGATCTTCAACTACTAGAATCTACCGCCTACTCGCTGGAGGAGAGTGTCCTATGCATTCAGCAAACCCAGTCTAAAACCCTGAACAATCAAGAACAGATATTTTTGAAGAGTTCATGACTTGGAAAAGCACATGAGTGCCAGCAAGGCTCAGTCAGCAAGCACGAGGGTAGCAGGGTCGGCTTTGACAATCAAAATCGGAACTTCCTTCCAGGGTGTGTGGAGGATACCTTGTCCTTGAAGAGCAGCTGGTACTAATATCTGGGGAGCAGTAGAGGGATGATGGATGATGGGTGTTGGGGAGGGTGGTTGGGGGTGTTTACACCTGGCTGTTCGAGAATTGGAGTTTGGGAGCCAAGGTTGATAGAAAGGCACTAAATTGTTTGTGTATTGATAAATCTAAGCTTCTTTCAGTTGACGTGGTTGTTGCTAAATATGTATCCTAAGCTAAAGACAGTTTCGAGAGCCTTAACACTGGCAGTCAAGCTAGCCAAGGAGTGTTTGGGGAGGATGTCATAGGCAATGCAGGGTGTATGGGACCAGGCAGCTACTGGGGGCTTCCCGTACAACAACTTTTTTAACTTAAAAAAGCAGTTTTTGATCAATTCCCAGAGTTCAGGAGCCGCCCCCACAGTTTGAGTCTGTGTAGAAGGACTGTGTTGCATCTGTAAATCAATCCAACAAGCAACTTCGTGCTAATAAGCCTCTTCTGATTGATTAGCTTGAGAGACAATAACACTACCAGGTAAAACTGTATCTTACTGTAACATGATATTCAACATTTTTTTAACCGTCTAGTACATAACCTATCGTAACATGATGATGAGTCAAGCAGGTTATTTTACGTAAAATGGTTATGCATGTATTACATTACTACAACACTAGTATCCAGTAGCATCTCCTTGAAGTTTGATGGTTCTAGGTATCATCTTTCTCAGTGTCTAATGTATTTCGCGCACTTCTCCACTGTAACCGTCTCCCGGAAGTGTTTAATTCCTTCTACAAGCTCGCCCTTTATCTTCGGTTTCACCTCTCTGTGTACAAACTCTGAGTTCGTGCCACAACTTTTCTATTGGATTATAATCCGGTGACTAGGGGGGTGTCCCCCACCAATTGATGCAGCTCATATCTAAGAAATCCGCTACGTAGTGTGATGTATGTTTTGGATTGTTGCCTTGCATGAATCTATTTGTTTCAAAATTGTATGAATATGGCACTAGGGTCTAGCCTAAGATCTCAACAAATAACTCTTTCTCCATTGTTCCTTCGAGAATGGAAATTGCTGTAGCTGCTCTTAGACTGATTCTGCCCCACCCCCCCAACGTGTACTTTGGTGGGATGCTTTGACCGAAAATGGAAGAGGAGAGACACAAGTAAAGCTAAATAACCCTATGCACAGGTTCATACACATCTAGCTGTTGTGTATGCTTTATGTACGTGGATGAGTTTACCTTGGCTTATTCTTAGGTCGTTGTCTGACTTTTCTGCTGCAAAAACGCCTATGAGACTCTAAATGAACCGTACATTTGTCCATCCACACCACATCATCAAAATTCAAATCTTGGTTTACAATAGCCCATTGCAACCACTTAGCCTTGTTGACTTCTCTTATAAGCTGGCAATATGCTGATCTGCAAAGAGTCCACCCTAGTGATGTACGACATCGAAGAACTGTTCTCAGGGAGATGTTAAAGCCCTTGCTCACAAGTAGCTGGTGTAACAGATACGTGGTCATCTCGTCATCAAACTGCATCTGCCCTTCAATGACTTTCTTCAATTCAGCTGTTATCTTTGAAGGGCGCCCTGACCCAGGCTTCCTAACAAGGGAACTGCTATCTTTGTAGCGCTTCAAGAACTTTGCTATTCCCACACAATTCGCTTTCAGTCCCTCCTCTTGTAGAACTTTGGTGATGGTTGGCGTGTTACACTTGTTGATATAATAGTGATGTAGGATATGCTGCTTGATGTAGTCGGTGTAAACCATACTTTGTCCCTTCTTTGTCATTGGCCTCTTCGATCGATCTCTTTTGCTCGTCTTCTGTTTGTCAATGAATTTAGCACCTCCCATCTACGTACTTGCATATTGCACTTGTGCTACCAGCCGAATAGTACTATGGTATGGTACAGCGTGGCGGGCACGTACTTGCGTACGCATGAAATAATATGCTTTGAGTACGCTATTTCTAGTACATAACGTAGGCTAAGAACATTACGTAAACTTTACATGTACATCAACTCTACATCAGCTGGTAGGGATGGCTAGACACAGTACAGTAGCAGTCAAAAAAGATGAATTATTGAAAAGCCTTCCCGCAAAGATTTTAATCATAGAAAACTCGATTTAAGTTTGTCCGTAACACAATCTTCGGCATATAACTCCGAATTGAAAGTAGCTACATCCACAATCCATCCGATAGATCATCAACACTGGTCGTTAGCTTCAGGTTTTTACTATTAGTATTGTGAAATAATGAGTGCTTAAATATCAGGCAACACTTGCTCAATATAATGAGCTCAATTGTGTGGCTTTTTACCGTGGCTTGTACAGGGCTTGTATGGAGTGATGTCATAGAATAAGCCACTAATTGGCTCACTGAGTCTTTTAATTGTGTGTTTTCTCGCATTAAAATGAGTAGTCTGAACAGTTTATCTAGCTTGCTTGTACATTTTTTCTGCTACATACAATAGTTAAGGTATGGAAAAAGCACACACGTATCATTGGATGAGCACTAACCTTACTAGTATCATGGAAGTTGGCTATGAGACAGTGTGCCAGATCTCTCCATTACATTGTAAGCTTAACAAGAAAAGTTTATCATAGGAAGTTGAGTGAGTGTTGACTCATGTGGATTAAAGACGCACCTGCACGAAAGTAGTTCACACACGTTGGAATGTCAATATCTTGAAAAAAGCGGCCCAATAATTCAAGATTATGTAATCAGTTGTAACAGTAACATTACATCATTCATATTCATTTCAAGTACTAAGTACAAGCCGATTGATTTTGTCACCTAGCTGCTTTGTCACCACCACTGACTCCGATTGACTCGAGTGTTCTCTCGTTTTCACTTGTCCTGATGATTGGTGATGCCTTCTGGGCCTTTGGCACTGCCAACAAAAGCTTAGCTTGGCAGTAGGTCACCATACAAACTAGCTTGATCACTGACTTATGCGGCTCGATAAATAAGCCCTTCAAGATGCCTGCATTATGGTTTCATTACGTAGTGTAAATTTGAATAGTACAACTTCCGTGCAGGTGCACCTTTAGGGCATGGGACTCAGCCACTGTATTTTACATACTTCTGTAAATACCAGGAAACCTGATACAGATATGAACCTCTGACTTGATATCATGAATGTAGGTACACTACTCAAATTAAGTAATGTCAACTCTGATATCTGACCTTATGTTAGATAGCATTTATTTAAATCCAAGAAACAAATTTCTTACTTTGCATTAGTACATTGTAATATGGATACATATCCTAGAAAAGCATACTACCGCAGGGAGGACTTTTCTTGTAGTTAGCAGGGTAAAGATGGCAAAAAGAATGCCAATTCTGATACCTTAGTTGTGATAAGAGCCCTTCAAGGGTAGGTGCACTAGAACAGAATTCCTTTGTATAGCTCTGAAAATAAATACCAGTTAGACACTAGAGGCCAAGGGATCTACAGTATTTAGAATCCTGATGTTCCCAGACTGCGACACCCCGAGTGAAGCGAGGGTGTTACTCAGAGGACAGAGGGATTCTACATGTACATACTGTGGATCCCATTGGTCAAGGAGTGTTAAGTTCTAGAGAATGTTACAACTGTTGCTATGGTAATAAAGCTATTTGCCTTGGAGTTATCACAATAATTATCATGGACCTATTGGCCAACCTTTACATAAAAATTCCAGGAATCACATCATATGTAATGTTCGATTGTGTATGGTACTCACAAATTTAGTTACCACAACAACTACTTTATCACAGTTACCATGACAACTAATTACATAATTGTCAAGCTAAAATTAATTTATACTGTAAAGTAACATTAATATGTGCATGAAAAATACTGTAAATTTTTCTAGAGGTCCATTTTAATGGATTCGTCTAATTTTTTCATTGTTAATTTGTTATCCGATCAACCGAAATTACACACTATGTAGGTTAAAAATGTACCTGGGTCTACGGAACACTTCAATTGGAACTGTTTACAAGAGTGGGAAAAATTAATGGCTTAGTCTTTGTAAAATTGTGATTGACACCTCCAATCAGGAGATATCGATGAAAACGAGTGACTGTGATGACCAATTACCATATGCACACATGTACACTGTGGTACAATGGTAAGGGCCTTGCTTTAACTACAAGAGGTACCAGTTTCGAATCAGGGTGGTCAAATTTCTTTCCTTTGTTTATCTGTTACTGCTTTGATCGTTTTTAACTAGTGGGTGGAGCCTGGGTATGGCTATTTATGTAATTGACTGCAATTAGCTGATACAAGCTAATCAGACAACCCATGACTTAAATTTATTGAGGAGAAAAGCTATAAAGTAAGACTAACAGCTAGCAGGAGCTTATAAGGGCCTATATTCAAGGATTACTGTAATAAGCCACATCCCCAGTCTGGGCTATGTTTGTCTCTAAGTGGGTGGGAGGGGGGTGCGTATTTTCAGGAGGGTACTCAGCATCCATTACAAACTTAATATCAGTTAAAAACATAATTATCTTGAGGATGACATAAAACAGTAGATGTTGAAACATACCAGTCAGTTTCTCTGCATAATGTTGTATCTTGTGATGTACACCCTGGTAGTCAAGATTACTTATTATATGTCTCCACGATGCATACAGGTGGTTATGTAGATAGAAGTTGACAGCAGCAGTTCTGCGTTGATCCTCACTAGCAAACTCCTTCTCAATCTTCTCCTGTTGAAAGTAATTGATGTCCAGCATATCATCACACAGTCTGTTCCACTGCAGTCCTTTGAGCACCCTCAAAACATTCTCAGTAGTTAAAGCTGTGGTAAAGAGAAACACAAGGAGATATGACACTAGTATGCACATGCAGTGCACAGATATGTACATGTATATATTATGTATACTGTAAATCTTGTATAGGTATATACTGAATAATTACTAGACTCACCATGTCGTTTGTGTTTTTTGTGTTGTAATGGTTTATTAGATTTCTCACTGCTGACATCACCAGCAGCAGCTAGGATCATGGGATCAGCTCTGGCTTCACTTAATGGACCCTCATCAACTTCCTTAGTTTCCCAACCACCACTAACTGAAGCACTGAGAGGAGACTTAGAGGTGGTTGGTGCTGGCTGCTCCCTCCCCTCCAATACACCACACTCCAACACAGCTGCTGTACGTATAGTAAACAATATTAATTTTACTTTTGGCATGCAGTAAACAATTCCTGGGCATGCATATCACTGGTGGACATTTGCATGTACATGTAGTAGCCTGAGAGGAAAAATGTTACATTATAATGAGAGCATGCAGGTATGTGTGCACTAATCACAGGGGTTATTGGGATCAATGGGACAAATATCTATTGTGCCAAAATTCTCTTTGTGTGTATGTAGGGGCCGGCAACCAAACATAACATTATAAGGTGTGAGTTGGGGGGGGGGGGGGGGGGGGGGGGGGGGGGAGGGGGGTTACCCTGAAATAAGCCCCACATGGCCATGAATGTGGAGAATAGCCTCATTCCAAGGCCCATTCCTAGCTTCTCAATGTTGCATGCTGTAAAGCAGGAGGCCTGGTATCAGAAGTCATGTGACCGATTTTATCTGCATGAAGGATGGTCAAAGGGTGAAAACAAATGTGGGAGAGCCAAAGGTCAGCAATGTTCAGGGTACTGCCATTCACGATCAGCTTGAGGTAAGGCTTCGAAACTATCAAGCGATTACAGTACGATCATTATAGACTATAGAGAGTAAGAAAATAAACTCGTAAAGCAGGCACATGGCCTACAAAGGATGGCTTTTCAAAGTGACCTTTTCACCACCAGTGGCCACGTCATCGTGATGCAAAGTCATGTGACTTCTGATACCAGGCCCTTCTACTTTTCAGCGTGCAAAGTTGAAAAGCTTGGAATGAGCCTGGGGACGAGGCTATGTGGAGAAGACAGCCAACTATACAGACTTATATGAAAACAATCACTTGTACTCTCTTACATGGAGTCAGCTGCACAGCTTCAGCTTGACTGGTAGTTGAGGTGCTACATGTAACTGGAGACTGTCCTGTCAATGGCTGTTCTTTTCCCTCATCATCAACTTTCTCCTTCACTGTTTTCTCTTCTAGTGGTTTTAGTGGTGACTCCACCTTCAGCTCCTCTGGACAAGACTCTGCAACGGCTACATGGGTATGCAAGATTTAGGAACAAACAGTGATTTCAAAACTTCACATTTGGGAGGTGACCATGGATGGCTAGCTGGTACATGTACAATATTTGCACATACATGATAACTAGTGTCACTGGCAGAAACATACAAATGTGAAAAGGAACAGTATGCAAATTGCATGTGAAAGATGCAAATTTTTTGTGGACTACAATGACAATGGTGGCAAAACTGAATACATTATTCTTTGCATATGCATGCAGAATTATAACACTTACAATCAGAGATTATGACTCAATCAAGCTCTGAGCACATGCATAAATGTAGTATTAAAAAATCAGTGACACTATGTTTCTAAAAGAACAACTAGTACAGACGGGAGCGCATAATGAAGAAAGAAAGGGGAGGGGGAAGGAGCACGAAGCACCCACGCATTTAATTGAAATCTCAGAACTTACCCATGCTGCACGTGTTACTAAAAATAGGCATAACTGCAAGGTATGTAGCCTAGCCAAGAAAAATAAGTGGCTAGTCATCACAATGAAGCTTATCGCTCACAATTCTTCCGTCAGAGATGCATAAGAGCTCTGCCAAGAGCTACCACACAAGGATCGTAAGCTTGCTATCAAAATTCTGACAAAAAGGAGACTGCTGGTAGTTTGAAATGTTTGCAGGAGACAGCCACCATGTCTGCATACATTTGCTACTGCAACAGGGGTGACATAATGTTAGCTGAACCAAAGGATCAGCTCCGAGTCTCCATCAGACTAGTGTCAGATTACTGCCTTACCTAAAGCGGCAGTGCCTTGATTGGAGAGTGCTTGATCGTCCTGTGTGGCAAGAGAACGAGGCTGTTTTCTGGCTGCCTGATTTCTGAGGGGTGGTATGATCAATCAACTAGCTTGTAGAAATGTTTTTGGGTCGTTTGTCATGTCTAACAGAAGAAATGCGAGCGACAAACTTCACCATTTACTTACTTTTCTTGGCTACATACCTTGCAGTTATGCCTATTTTTAGTAACGTGTGCAGCATGGGTAAGTTCTGAGATTTCAATTAAGTGTGTGGGTGCTTCACGCTCCTTCCCCCCTCCCCTTCCTTTCTTCATTATGTGCTCCTGGTATAGACAGGAACTATGGTCAATTATTTAACGACAGTATTTGGTTAGTGGTTATGTCACACCAAATTAATTTCTTGTTCAACTGAACACCAGGGGAATGAAGTAGGGTCGGTAGGTAGGAAAGGAAATAATTAAAGATGATGTCACTTCCTGTTATTGCTTCCTACTCTGATATAGAAAGTTGATATCTTTACCAACTACATAATCATCAGCTTTGGTACAAGCAAAAAATAGTATCTCAAGTCCTTTAGCCAGAGTAACATACAAATCTACATGTAGTATTCTACAAAAGAAATCATATGGCTATCAACATTGTGGTTACACTTTGGTATCAGCAAATATAGGGTTGGTTGGGTCTGTTGAGCAAGGAATTAAATTGTTAGCCTAAGATACAGTTGTGCTACATTGTGCTCATGTAAGTAATCACATGTACACATAATATACTTTATGCAATACAGGTCGCACACAATAATTTTGCCATTTAAGGAATTAACTCTCATGAATAAACTTCACCTCCCACACACTCATGAATATACAATCATGACCATCCACACTGCTTCCCTCCCACTTTTGAGAGGACAGTAAAACCTCTTGTGTATCAATGTAAAGTTAGCTGATCATACTTTATACTTAGGCACTGTACATGAGGCGTAGTGTAATCTATGTGTGCTTTGACAATGCAGACACATGTAAACTTTACTGATTATTGACTATAGGTATCAAGAGCCTGTGGTATCATTAGCTATGGTTGGGATCAAGATTTTTGACAGTCAAAATATTATTTTCTTGACTGCTTAATAGCAGTGAATGTTGGCCCTCAACTATTAGCGAAAATTCTGATGAAATGGCATACCTAGAAATTTAACTGTAAACCAACTGAATACAGTGGACCCTCTGAATAACAGACACATTGGGGGCACGATGGTTGTCCTTTGTTGAGAAGTTGTCCCTATCTTAGAGGTGCTAGCTAGCCTCACCCCTCAATTATGAGGATGCAAAGTTGCAGTGAGGGTGTGGTCTGTAAGAAGCTGAATCAGCTATCACATGTGGACACACTGATTGGGCCAGAACGAAGGATCTGATGTACTTTCTGGGTGTTGATAAGGCACTAACTGTCAAAATCATGATACTATTCTCACATTCTTCAACCGAAGCTTCGATCTCTGTCCGCTCTCGGAGGCTATTTTGTAAGCTATTTGTCCTTTGGGGGCACATTTTCAGTCCATTGTCTGGAAATCGGAGGTTGTTCACATTTCAAAGGTCGGAAATGCTATGTCAAATCAACGTTGTTTGTCTATTCTATATAGGCAGTCTGTATCTTGAAGAGTCCGTTATGGGACGTTCCACTGTATTAAACCAGCTTACATGTAAGGGACAGGATTAAGGGATATCACAGCAACTCTTGAATGCATGTATCGGCCAATACAGCTAGACTGTTAGAATTATCCCCTTCCCCTCCAAATAAGGGATGGCATCCTAATTCTTTACATTGTATACATGGCTTGGTCTACCCTTGGGTTATACCATGGAATAAATGCTGAGAATTAATGACTTCAGTTACAACAGCTGTATAGAACACAATGAAGATTCTTTGTGGACAACTAAGTTGCAAGTTGTATGTCAAATATAACATTCTTAAGTTGTCCACAAAGAACCTTCATTTTTTTATGCTGAGATTTTAAAATGAGGACACATTCAAACCATAGATTATAGAGCTACTACGCATACGGGATTGGAAACGGATTAATTTCGCGAGACACTCCCCCGAATACTTGGCCACAATACGTTGATATGGGAATAGACCACGAGGGCAAAAAAATTTACCTAAAATGGTGGAAATGGGTAGATGCTATCGCTTTGTTTCAGCTTCATGATGAAGACAGCTGGTTATTCTCTATCCCATGCAATGCTACAAGCCCTGTACTTCAGTTCTGTGAGTAAGAAAGCTACGAAGAGTCACAACAGAAAGCAAGAGAGGGAGACAAAATTCGACATTTTCACTAAGCTTAGTGAGCCGTCTTTCCAAGCTGTTTGGCTGTATAACACCGTTATAAGTGACGTTCAAAGATTCAAAAGGTGCCTATGCAATACTTCAACCAAGTACAAGTAGTCTGAAGGCGTCCAGGAGGCCGCCAGTCGTAGGTACCTCACGGTAGAGGGAGACAAAAACTTCTGACTTACCTCGACCAGCCGCTTCAACGAACAAACTCGCGTCGTGAGCTCCTGACTTTTGGGTTGGCAAACAAACAAAGCTTCAGACAAACCGAACGATATCTCAAGAACACTACTGGCCCTGGTTTTCGCTATGAATCGCTCGACAGTTCGTCCATGAGCTAGTCAAACGTCCTCGAAAGGTGACCTTTCACTAAATCTTTGCGAGCGCTAAGTATTCGGGGGAGTATTTCAGGGGCATTACTATGCGGGACTATGGCGCACATGATCCCGTTTCCAATCCCGTATATGCTCAATAATCTATGTCCAAACTAAACACAAAGTCACATGCAATTAACAGAATGACATTGTACCACAGCATGCATAGCTGATAGCTCAGTACATGATTGACAACGTTTATATAGGTATTTTAGCTCAAGCATACGCAGACTAGCAGCACTTAATCATGGCATTGGTAGGTGTGTATATGGCCAATCAAATAGCACGATTTGTAGCATTTGTGGGCCTTATCAAGCACTTAGAAGCAGAGACTTGTTACTTTTTAGCCACTTCTGACATCTTGACGATTTTGGCCACTCATGGAGATGCCTAGATCTCAACATCTCATGATATTTGTGTGGACGACAACTACGATGAAACCGATTGGTTACTTCATGCGCATGCACGTGGGGTAATAATTATGATGTCATGCATACTACTGACATGAGGAATCTATACATACACAGTGTAGTATTGTAAAACACGCCACTGTATATGAGAGAGGAGTTAGGTGATGTACACACAGTGCTACCGGGTAACTAAATTTTACTTGAAACCAGACAGAACTCTCAGTTAGGATTATCGTAACAAAACCAAAATTAGAGCTCTTAGAGTATACATTCCATAATTATGCTACATGTATAGTGTGCTGCTGTGTACAGGTCTGCCTCTCCTGTGAACATGATAGTAAAACTCCAGTGCTAAGTCTTAAGAGTGGGTGCTGTCGATAGGCATGGCTGACAAAATAGAATGATCTAGTGTTCATAGGCCGTATTCAGTACATATAGGAAGACTGTGATAAGTTTCTTTCAGCCCCTCCTCAATGATTTGGTATGTCGTATAATTGTGAACCTATCATTGCACACATCAGTGTACATAATTATCATCGATCAGGTTTGTGATTGTGCTGGTATCAACTGTACTTGTGGATTTGTATGTACACCTTGTAAGTACACACACACACACACACACACACACACACACACACACACACACACACACACACACACACACACACACACACAGAGCATAGCACAGTAAGCAAGCAAGCAAGAATTGGAAAGAGCACTCTAGCTCTGTTGTTACAAGATAGTTCTCTATAGACGACATTGTTGAAGTGGATATTTTTGTCCCACATATATTGTACTATGAATGAGACTGTTACCGAATAACTTCAACTATTCATTGTTTCAGGGGGTGGGTTGCTGGGATAGTCCGTTCTATCATGGGCGAGTGGGCATCTCTTAAATGTTGAGGGCGGGGCTACTGGTACCGCTACTGAGCTACATGTAAGTTTGGACCTGCTTGAAAGCAGTTCATACATCATTGCCATTCAAGGTTCAAGGAGCTGTCTTTGCGATGTCTTACTGATATGCAGTATTGGCTGAGATGATTACATCGCAATGGATTTTGTGTTATGACCTGGAATAAGTGCAGCTACTCAACTATGTTGAAACGTACCATAGCTAGTAAATTGTGTGGGTGTGTTGTGTTCAAGGATTGATGTGATCCACGGTTTGGTGGAAAAACTGGATAAGAAGGGAGCTTATTTGTATTACTATATTGTATAGTACTAAACTATAATCTCATTGGTCAGCAACAGTTGAATAATTCACGGTATTCTACAGTCATATTCAACAGAGCCAAAATGTGCAATGCACATACGGCCATAATCATGGCATTTCAAACAGACTGAACTGAATGGAGACATCAGTAGTCCAGTAACAACACCATGTATCGATTAGGTAAGGTCTACAGCTAGTTGTAAATAGCGCTGTTAAACAAATATCTTAGACAGTCACCTTCGAACGAAGGTTAGTTCGATCTCGATTCACGATGATTACGTAGGCAGTTTCCGCATACTGAGTCATGGCCGAGACTATAGACTACTGTAGACTCATCAGTTTAACTTTCAACTCCAACGCAGTTTTAGCTACTCACGTTCTTCACTGTCACAGCGCCCTGGTTAAAACGGTTCGTGCAAAGGAGCAATCCCCCAGCTATGCTTCATCAGCACTAATTAATCAATGGTAAAGAGGGCGGTGTCCTGGGATGATGCGAAAACAAATTATGAACACATAAGCCAATAGGTAAGTTCCAGTGGGACTAACCATGGTATATAATATGTGACCCTCCACGAGCACTAGACATCAATCTGAGATACAGGCCATAATAGTCACCTGGTCACCTGGTCACCTGGGGTGATAATTATTGATTAAATACTTACCGAGTTATGGCTTGAGAAAGTCAGCCGTGTAGCTACATAGAGTGTTCATGGCACAGACAGGTTGCTGTAGGTAACCGTGGCAGCTGTGAAATAAAAAGTCGCCTGCCACTTTTCTTCTTCGATTGTGTGTACAAACGAGCTTTAGAAACGCTTGTCTTCTCATTCTTTTCCATTGAAACAGCGAGTGCTACTCTCATTCAAGCGCTTTGGCAGCCATCAAGCTCATTGACGTTGTGGATAGGGCCACAGATTTTTAATAAACGGCAAATATACGAACCTCCGTGTGCAATGTACGTAGCAATGTTTCATTGCACTTTCTGCAAAACTTTAGTACGGGCGATCCGGGTACATTTTGGCTCATATCTCCATGACTACATGGGCTAGAGATTTCCTAACTTTTCTAGAGATTTCCTTTCTTAACTCAAAATCAGCTGTCAGCACATTATGTTTGGTATTGTCATGAAAGGTCACATATAGTGGTTGCTGTTGATAGCCTAGCTACCCTGGTATAGCCATTGTCCTATGATAGCTAGTTCACTACAGTTATTAGTCCTATTCTATTAATATAAAACAATTGTGCAAAGAGTGTGCAACAATTATTGCGCACTCCTTCATTGAATAGCGTGTCTATTACTACCATCGGTTTGGATATTCCATTTGGCCTTCGGCCTCGTGGACTATTGTCCACACCTTGGGTAGTAATAATATTATTTACAGTATTCAATGAAGGAGTATGCAGTAATTGTATATGATTAAATAGCAATTATCTGTGCAGGATAATGGGAGGGGGCTTTATAATAATATTACATGTGCCGTACCTTCGCGAAAAAGGGCCCATGGGCGGTGCACCTTAAATTGGATCTAGACTGGGGGGTGGGCCGATATTTGAAAAATCACTGTCGCAGTTACACGCAAAAGAGCGCCCAGGTAAACTACCTATGCAATCGTCATTATTTGAATAGTAGCCGCGGTTACTATTGATTTCAGCCTTGCTCAAGTATGGTTACTAATCGAGGGTGGCCGGATTTTATCGGGCCGATACTTCATCGACAGCAACCGTAACTCAAATGGCTGGTTTATGAGAACTGCACTTCAAATAATCGAGGTACGATCGAAAAATAACCTGCCAAACAGTCGTAGAACCAAGTCTAGTTCGTTTTATGCCGCGTTTGAGCCTCAATAGAACGACCTTGCACGGCTATCGATCTTAACCATGCCCACTTAATAGTGATCACGCATGTGTGTTCCATGGCGGATACATATGGGCGCATATTAGAGTAATCTTTAGACCTTAGCAGGAAATTGAGCCCAAAGTGGGGGGTGGGCCGATATTCCATAGTGGGCCCTTTTTCGCGAAGGTACAGTATATGAACGCATGTGGAGGCTGACAGATAATTTTGCAGGATCCTACAGTAGATGTAATTAAGTGAAAATGCAAACTTGTGCACATATACCGTAGTGTACAGGGCAAGCGTCCATGTGCCACATTTCAAGGGGTCAATGAAGCAGCTTCCATCAAAATGTATGCAGTTTATATCCTGGGTAAGCACCCATGCGGGCCAAAATCACGAGTTACGTTTAAGCGCCCATGGACGCTTACCCGGGACACTATGGTATGTACATGTATATGCACAATGTACACGACTGTACATTGTAAAGGACTGTAAGACAATGGGTGGTAACTACTATATTTGCTGTACTGACACCCGCGACCAGCCATTTTGATTCTGTTCACCTCCGTATGTTATAAAAAGTGGGCGTTCACCACTGTAAACCATATTTTAATGAAGAAATCATCGACAATTTCTGTCACTGGTCAAGCCATCAAGCTTGAAAATCAAGTAAATTATCAAGCAAGTTTCCTAGGAGGAATCAAGTGATCAAAGCCCCAAAATAGGCCCAATCAAATTTTGATCCCGGTGTCAGACTGGGGAGTCATTCCGAGGGGGAGTCATCTCCACCTATGACACCGGTCACAGGTGTCAGTACAGGGCACATATTAATAGTGATCAAGATCACCCCCTTGGTAAGACTATCAAAGGGAGACAATGTGAGGGTGTGTGTGCATGAATAATTTCTAGGTTACAGCCATTACATTCATGGTTAATACTGAGTTGTAGTTAGTCCTTGGTGCCAACACCAAGCATGTATACAGTAAGTAAGTCATAGATGTACACGTACATGTAGCATACTACATGTACATGATACTACTCACTCTCTCTTTTCCGCCATTTTCTTGCTCGTCGTCGTCTCGTCGCTTCTGATGGAATTTTTCCTGACTCCTTGCTAGGTTTCTCTTCCTCCATCCTCAACTGACATAGTCTACGCCAAAATGAACCACTTCCAAGTGACTACAGACTGAACAGGGAGCAAAGGGTTTGAAAAAAGGTCGTGTCTGGATTTTTTTTTTTTTTTTTTTTTTTTTTTTGCTGGAGGGCGTCGCTTGTTGGCCTGGGTGTGTTATGGTGGGGATTATTTGGAATATTAGGAATAATGATAGTCTTGCAAACCAACCCTCTACCTGATAGCAACCGGAAAGCCAGTGACTGCACTATGCCTATGGTTGAGGATGTAACACAGTAAACTTGGAGTTGTTGCACAAAGAAGAAGGGTCTGGCTGGCCTGACTAAGTCCATCACTGCATGTACTATGATCCACGGTGCCTAGTACATGCGTACTGCCATCAGGGGCAACTGCAAGGATGTCAGTAACTATTCTGAACTAATCATGTAGCTGATCTAATCCAAGTTAGGTGGTCGAATCCAATTGTTACATTTGCACAAGCTGCTGCTAGAGTGATGATCCTGGTCAGTGATTCCGAAGGTTACTGATTTATAGGATAAATTGAGTCACCCTTTATTGCAGTATTAGCTAGCTAGCTACTATGTGCTAAACTTGAATGTTCCTGAAAAGTCTTAGCTACTATTAAAGAGTTTCACTGGCGTATTTCAGCCCTAAACTCCTTGATGTACATATCAAATGAAAGCTCTTA
This sequence comes from Stappiaceae bacterium, assembly GCA_964291365.2. Taxonomy (GTDB): domain Bacteria; phylum Pseudomonadota; class Alphaproteobacteria; order Rhizobiales; family Stappiaceae; genus JBDWFY01. The sequence goes on along the minus strand of OZ220033.1, from coordinate 115,697 downwards.
AGCTGCAGAAGTAGAGGTAAGAAAGACGTAGTCTGGCATAGACTTCTTGTAATGCCAACAGGAGGAATTTTTCCGAATTACTACTAAATATAAGGTTCATGCGCATTAGTGAAATTGCCTGTATTTTGAGAATGACACTGCAGATGGAGCTCAATCAGAAATAACAGCCCCTCTTAACCCTATAGCTGGCCTTACACCCTGCCCAATCCTGTCACTTGACCGTTTGCCTGCTGGCTCTCTAGACACTGCGTTCTCTAAACAAGGCCTATTCATGCAGTTGGTGCTGAATGACTTTGCTAAACAGTTGCATGAAGCGTGCAATAGCTAACCTGCTGAAACCATACAAATTTGCCACTCCTCAGTTGTTAGTCATGCATGATACTTCAATAGTATGTCTTACTAGTCACAGAGTTCAATCCCCTGTGGTACAGTATAAGCTATCATAACTTGAGCAATCTCTTTACTCTGAGGCTGAAAGTCCGATCCTCAATCCACTGAAAGTAAGAACGTAGCTAATACCAGGAGTAGCTACAGGCTAGTGTTCCTTGTCATGTAGACTGCTTGACTCCATCTCTACTCTATATCCCTTAACTTATATAGAGCTAAAAATCACAAGAGTGCAGCTGGCTGTGCTTATTAGCTACCGATTCTCTTGTCACTGATTTAAGGTTTGATCAGCATTTCTTAAGCTTCAGGTTTAGCTATATCATTTTACATTAATTGAAAGCACTACTGCTTGTGTCCATATCAATTTTTATAATGTTATTAGCTAATTACAACAGTGAAGTTTAGGTCCATGCATGTGACCATTGATGCATGAGTGAAAGCTAGGAATGCCCACATAGCTACTGATCCCAGTTCCTATGTTGCATGTAGCTGTCTTACCCCAAATCAATAGCTAGTACATGTACATTGTGCCAAAAATTATGATTTATAAAGCTAATTCGGCCCTCATTAGTGGGAATAGTTAGTTGAAAATTGCGTCCCTATCGTAATTTACTATGGGGCCTCACCCCTAATTAGGGAGCCTGGGGACATATTATATTATAATGCAAACATGAATTTAATGTAATATCTAGTACGTATAGTTTGAGTCTTCAATGATAGCTAGCAGCTACTATTTCTTATGAGTGACAACATGCTAAGGCTACATGTTTCATACATTATGCCCTAATGATACTCGGCTGCATATCAGTTGGCTATAGCTAGTATCATCTTGTGCATGATCCCCACTGTCTTTAATCAGTACAGTAATAATTTACACTACCCTCTTATCACTGATGTTTTGAATTCAGTAAATCAGGTAGCAGCTGTTCATGAGAGCTGACTTATCCTGAGTGCTAAGCCAAGAATTTAATATCAGGAGTGTTCCACAATAACAGTGATTGTTTGACATTACCTTATACCTATAGCTACCTGACATTGTATGAGAAACTGTTGTTTGCAGCATTTCAGATCATGATACAATCAATTGGCTGCTATTCTTATTAGCCTACCCAATGAAAGGTTGTAGATGACACAATGATTGAACTAATAATTAAAACCTTACCAGGTGGCCTATTATTGAAAATTAGGTAGACTTTGGGTAATTCTTTGGATGCAGGATAATTGTATGATCATATCCTGCTTTTCAACAGTATTAGCAACAGCATGCATCTGCTATATCTCAGACAAATTAAAAGTAACAAGGTAGATATACACACAATTATTAATCCACAAAAATATCACTTAATTGATTAAAAAGTCATTATGATTTTAATGACAAGAGAGGTGTTGTCAATTTTAACAGATTGTTCATGTTCAGTGCAGCTTGTTCCTTGGGAGTGTTACAATTAGGATTTCCCAAACCTTACATGAAACATTACATGCATCAAGTGAAAAATTTCGTTTGGACTATTCACTTTCAATCCACAAAGTTTATCCTTATGGTGTAGCTGACAACTTCACAATCACATTTGCTATAGAGCAGACACTCGCAAAGTAAACTGGGCGTCTCCTTTGAGATTCTCACAGTGATTATCTACTGTCCCTGTTCCTCTGGTGTAGGTCACATGAATGGGCAAGAAATGCCTATCAAGTACAGAGCATGGAGCTAAAATTAATGTCACAGTTATGTATATAGCACTAAGCCAAGGTACATTAAAAAGTGAATTGATATAGTCGATGGCGGAATCCTTCAAACAGAACTCAATGATCCATGGGTGTTTAGTTTTCTAATCATTAGCTATTTACCGAGGACAGTGACTGGAGGTATATCTGATTGCATGTACCACCTTGGAAAGTAATCAAACATGAATTTGGGGAACCCACAAATATTATAGTGCTTCCAGTGACTCAAATTCAAGATTAACCGTTGGAACAATACTATAGGAGTGTCCTTGGAGACGGAAGCATTCCTAGTAATAGTATAATAATATAGCTACCACACTATTTTTGTAGACTACTATGATCTTGACACTGGATAAGTATAGAAATCAGGTGCACGGAAGGACACTACCTAGCCCTGTTTCTTATTAAGATGTCTAGACATGAACAATTGCAACACAGTTCAATTGCTACTAAGGATGCAGCAAAGATCGGTAGCCATTTAAAACATGCTTAGATAAAGAAAAGTACTATAAAGACATACTAAGCATGGCCACACTCACTGTAATTGGTGATCCCTGAATGGTTGCACTATGAACCGGTGGAAGGGGGCAAAATTAACAGTCTAGATGGAGATCAATATGCACAGCAAGAATGGTATAGTGGCCATGCATGCACACATAAAGAGGAGTGTAGTTTGTTCCCATTTTTGCATCAACTTTGATGAGATCATAGATGGTATATGATGAGATCAACGATCTTGCCTTTCTTTAGAACTCAGAGATGAGTAATCTCTTAACTAAGGTGTATGGACAGTCACACATTACAACCATGTGATATAGTCTGAGCAACAATTCTAGCAGCATATGAGAGCATACTGTAGCTATAGGAAATAACTGATCACCATTTTAGTGCATGGCATTTAAGTGGAAACTAAATATTATTATAGGAAGAAGTCAATAGTCATAGTGGGCAATAACAATTTTGATGGTATGTAGCGAAAAATAGTAGGATTAGGTATGAATAATTATAGCTGCGAGGAAAGGCGCATCAGCATGAAACTGACTGTGGTGGTTCTCCAGAGATCCATGGACCAAGTAATACAGCCAATACTGAGGGTATTGGTACTAAACAGTGGAATACTTTACAGTATCAAAGTCTATTGAGAAATGTGAGGTTCCTGATTTTCTGAGGATATAGTCACACTTAGTTTAGTGTGTGCCATTTGTAGTGTAGGTATTGCGTCAGGAAATGGATCTATTTAGGCATGAACCTGATGGTGGTATAGCGTTGAGGTTCAAACTTCAAAGATCTAGAGATGCAGGTACTTGAGCAGAGATCCAGATCCACAGAATGAGTAAAGGATAAAATATCATAGTATACGAAGCCATGCTAGGCTGAGGAGCATTAATTTAGCAAAAAAATGACAATTTGGTGCAACGGATTCCTTTAAACCATAATAATATATCTCAATCCATCGATGTGGCCTTCACTTTCCTGGATATCGTGGCATTCTGTTCATTGTGTGCCACTTGTAGTGAGACACTGTACATCTGAGAATAGGCAGTCTATACACTAAAAGTAAGCAACAAATGAGTATAAGCATAATAATAACACCACAGGATAGAGATAATACATTGGGTTATCAAGTAAGTGTGGTCCTGCGAAACTCCGTAGTTTATAGCTTGTCTGATACATTTCTATAAATTTGCCAGGTATTTTTCTAGACAAAGTGTGACATCTCCAGCTAGGGCACTTTAGAATTCAAACTGGACTACGGTACTAGAGTCAGTGGAGTTTGAGTTTGTCCAGTCTTCCAAATCAGAACAGACTTTATACCTTAAGATTTATATCATCTGCACAACAGCTAGTAACTGCCTAAAGAGTTCTGTATGCTTGTTAAAGGCTCCTTGAGAAAGGAAATGAACTAATAGAGAGCAATAATATCAAGCAGATGAAACTTAGCAGGAGAGAGGGTGATCATTAATTGAAGGTATAGAGTTCTTCTACCCTCTATACCTATAGGATTTCTACATCTCCATCACCAGGAACTTTACCTTCTGCCTAGTTCTCGATGGTACAGTAGTGCCACATTATGTTTAATCTTGTGGCAAAGGTATAGCCGTAATCCTTTCATGATATTATCATTGTACACGTTCAATGTGATAGCCATTGCACTTTATTATTGTGGCCACAATATTAATATATAATAATGCCATCATATTAGGCAAGACTCTGCCTTGAATGCGATACTCAGTCTCTTTGGTTTGGGAGAAAAGAACCCTTATAGAGGAAGTGTCACTGCTGAAGCCTTACTGAAAACACAGTGCTGTTTTGTGTGCCGTTGATGACATCAACTCTTTAGTTAAATAGAGGATGTTGCAGTTTATTGCAGCACAACACACCACCGTGGCTGGAAGTACTGTCTATGCCTTGCAGAACCATCGGGGTGTCTTCCAACCAATGTTTTGTTGAGAGTGATAGGCAAGAAAAACTAGTGCTAGGTATGAACCTACTTACGCTACTTCACTGAACAATGAATCTTTAGTTTCATTAGCTGAGATAGCAGTACTTGGTATAGTGTGTACCAGTGAAGTAATCATACCATAGAAGATGTATGTCAGAGAGCAACAGTTGCACGAAAAATACTCCTTGTTGTGAGAGTTGGAACAAATTCACAAATTTTAGCTAATTGTCATCTGGACACATCACCAGATCATGTAAGATCAGCATCAAATGAAGCAATAATGCACCAAAGGATAGAGAGATGCTAGAGTTCAAGTGCCTATAGTGTGGCCCTGCTAACATGCAGCTTTAATAATTATTATACTATGGAGCCAACTCTGTCAGGCACTTTGGGTCTACGTGGCTTAAATTCCAGTGTGACAACTCCAGCTAGGTTACTTTAGAACATCAAAATGTATGCAGATACGACAGTAGCACTATGAGTTATAGTGGAGTTTTTAATTTGCCAGGAAAGACGGTGTCTGTAGAAACTAGGGAGCAAGCTAGCTAATGAGGAAACAGAAGATACCATAATGTGGACCAGCATCTGAAAGTGGACAATCACAGGAGGAGTAGGATCACCAAAGTAGACACAAACTTGCCCACTTTTCCCACTTCAGAGCAGGCAAACCTCACTGCTTCAAATAGTAAATGCCTTGGCACAAAGAATTCTGGCTTGTTAAAGTATAGAAACTGAACAATAATGAGCGATTAAGCAGCTGAAAACTTACTTGGGTTGCCAGAAAATTGCGATTGAATGTTTGTTCATAAGACTCAATCACTATTGTGCCATGTTGCCAAGATGAAGATATCAGAAGAGAATGGATACCTGATTGAGGCACTCAGTGGCTGAATTCAGAAAAGACCTTTTTCACTATGTATACAAGAACGTGGTTAAGCCTCCAATGAGAAAAGAGCAGCTCGAAAGTATTTGCACAGATTTACAGAATGGAAAGGCAAGAAAGCTGCTAGAGGTCCTTGCTACTTTGGGAAAATGTATCAGCAACTGTAAAGAACGTACAGATGAGTTTTAAGTACTGGAGTATGGAGGATTAAATTAAGAAAGTTGGAATTAATGCGGATAAGTACAAAGATGAGCAAAAAAAAGGAAGATATAACATCAGTAGGGCCAAGGAAAAGTTATGTACAGGTGGTTTAGTCAGTGGAGGAAAAAAGTGGAAGTGACATATAGCATTTAAATAGCCATGTCAGCTTGTGTATTTGTACATTACACAAGATAAACTCTAGTCTCTATTACTATTCCATGCAGGCATGGTAGCTACAGCAGTACAATAGCACTTGAAGACAAGTTAGAACTTTCTTGGTCGTATAAAAAAAAAGACAAAGTAAAAGATCATGAACTAATGAAAATAGACTGTCAGCATAAGCTTATAAATGGTGTATGAAGATAGCATAATTTTGATAGTACATTGACTCGTTTTGCAATCAAGCCACAGTTAAAAAGAAGAGTCAGATTGTGTGAAAGGTGTACTATGAGAAGAGCACAATAACATTAGTTTGAGGTATTTATGTACAGGTATACGTGATTATCAGCATGAACTAAGAAGACACACTCACTGAATTGAAAGCAATGAGGCAGTTTGTCCTAAATTACATCTCTGAAGTGCCAATTTTAAACATTTGAGAGTACACTTGCATGACTGGGTGCTCCCTCGACTATCTCCTGGAGCCCACTGGAACCACTCTGACAGCATGGCTCTAAGATAACTCAGTGGTGCTCCTTGTTGTAGGTGAGCTCTTGATTGAATGTTATCAAGCTCACCTTGTCGGAATCCCAGGTATGTACCAATATCTCTCCATTGACAGGCATGATCCTTTAGCTGAAGTTCTAGTTGAGGTAGATGGGACTCAGTGAGACATTTGTTATCTGTCAAAGCACATTTGACTTGCTCTGAGCAGTTAAGCCACAGTAGTTGCTGTGAAGTAAGCTTGCCACATTTCATTTTGTTAAGAGTGCAAATCCACAACTGATCATCAGTGTCAGCTGTAGCACTATGTGGGTTTCCTATACAACAAGGACAAAGTAAAGCAGGACTAGGAACAGAATTGGAGTATCTCAAATTGAGAGTAGCCTTACGAAGACCCTTGAAAAGAGCTTGATACACTCTTCGGCATACATTTGGGCAAACTTCGATTGGTGCTTCTGGAGATATACGAATGTGGACCTCAAAATGAGAAAATGTGTCAATTAGTGTGACAACCCCGGGGCATCTTGGAACCTCATACTGGATGCAATTACGATACAAGCACACTGGAGTTCTGAATTTGTCCACCAAGATGGTCCATGGAGCTTGAAGATCGTTGTCTGTGGAGGCTAGAAAGCAAGTGAGAGCACAAAAGATACCTCGTCGAGGACCGCCATCTGGAAATTTGATGACCATTGGAGAAATGGGAGCATCAAAGGAGACACGGAAATTGTCTACCTTCTCATCCTCAAGCATGTTAAGAAGAGCAGGTACAAATAGTTCATTGCTGCTGAAGCTAGCAAAGATCAGAAGTCTTTTGAAAAGGTGAATTAAATCTCTGGGTTCAAAAAGCCCAGGTACGTAGTGCTTGTTGAAATCTGCCTGAGAAAGAAATTCAACTGTGACCAGAGCAAACTGGTAGAATTTCTTCCAATCACTAGAAAGTGCATGCTTCTTCGAAAGCTTGCAAATTTCAAACGATTTCATCACAAGCTCTGTCACCTTGTCAAGAATAACTTGAGGATCAGCAAAGACAACATTGGGAAGGATATCTCGATAATAGAAGAGAACAGAGATCTGGTCGAGGTACTCAATGGCTGCATCCAAAGAATCCTCCTTGAAGTGAAGCTTCTCCATAGCTAATCTAAGGCACTCATCTTTGCTAAGAACCCCTCGTTGAAGGCTTTGTGACATTTGCTCCAGGAGAATTTCTAAGGCAAACCATCCAAGAGGAATGTCATCTGGTTGGATAGAGGCATTATCGAGAAATGCCTCCCGAATCTTACCGATAACTACTTCCTCAGCATTCCCAGGCTCTAGAGCATTCAGTGGAAAGATTACCTTATTCTCAGCAAGGTCGTAATATACAATCTGATTTTCAAGATCATGTGACAAGAGTTTATGTATCTTTTCATTCTTTACATCTCTATTCTCAGTTGATTCCTTCTCTCTGTCTGCATGAGTGCCTACAACTATGATCTGTGGATACTCACCTGCACTGCCTGAGGATGACCTGTGTGAGTGCATTGTCCTAACACAGTGTTGAAGAAGCTGCTCAACCGTATGTGCAGATTCATACGGAGTACCTATTGGCTTTCCATCCACATAGAACTCTACTACTGGCCGACTATCTAGGTTATCACAAAGACGAAAGACAAAAAGATAGTAAGAAAGTCGACGTAGAAAGATTGGCAAGATTTCATGGAACTGAGGCTGACCTCCAGAATCAATAATCTGGATTATTCTAAATGCTGTGAGTGGAGTTACAGTTGTAGAGAGCTGGTCCATCAGCTTAACAAGCTCTTCATCTGTAGATATTGACTGAAGAATCCTCTCAGCTTCATCTTCACATTCACTAGCATCAGAGTCATCTGAAGAATCCGATGGAGAAGCAGTGACTACATGAGATACTGAAGCTGATAGAGTGTCGCCACTTTTGCTAGGTGCTGATGGAGTGTTGTCAGCTTGGTCAATTACTGGTGCTGTTTGACTTTTTATTACCTTGGAATTACCTATTTTTGCTAGGAACTGACCTGTGGAGGGTGGCTTGGTGTTACATTGACGTGTTGCAATGAGGTAATCAACAAGCCTAGGATTATGTGCAAGCAGTGCCCTGGCTAGGAAGGCCTTGCGATCATTTAGTGTGGTTAACTTAGCCCATTCTTCACCATCAAGGTTGATTCGGTAGACAGTGGTTGGTCTCACGGCCAAGGGGGTGCTGGTTCTTGATATTGCTGCTTCATCACCAACAATCATATCTTTCGTCGTTGTCTTACCTGAACCAGCAGCACCATACATCAGCAGCTTGCAGAGCCAGGACTGTACACAACCATACTGCATGGCATCCTCAAATTGTCTATGACCCTCAGCAGTACCTAATCATGTGTGTGCATGATTGTGCGATATTTGATTGAAATCTGTGGTTGCACGGTACAGAGCTTTGCATGTTACTTGTCAGAGGCTAGAAGCATGGTTGAGTTGTTATGTTGAGTGTCACCATGGAAATGCATCTCTAAATCAAGTTACAACTACACCAAATCTAATAAAAGCACTACATAATCTATTTAGGAGGCCATAACTACAAATCCCTATTTCAATTGACAAGTAACCTGCAAAGCTCTGTATAATAATTATACGAGTGCTATGAAGTGGTGGGATTGTGGCACTAGTATACTCATGATAGTAAAGTTAGAGCATAGATAATATGTGACCCGCTATGAGAAAATCGACCATTTGCAATAAAAAATGATTTTGCGCTAGGGTGTTCAATACTCGACTCAACTTATTTTTCTCGATTTTTTTTTTTCTTTTGATATTCTGAAAGTATGGTCTTTTGTCTATCCACTCATAACTTTTCATCGCGATACGAGGTTGTTTAGTGCCTGTACCGCTCGGGAGAAAGAATGGCGTTCAGTTTTAGCTAGCTACGTGAACGGACTTACAGTATTATCGCTCAATCAAAATCTACAAACCGCGGTCGATCTCCATGACGATACCCGCGCTTAGTGAACAGAGTACAGTAGAGCAGCAATGGCTGAGAGTAGCTGAAGCCCTCGACTTGCTCGGCGTTCATCGCCACTGCTGGACACACAGCAGCCACTTGTCGTGTTCTTGTCCACGAGCACCACCAGCAATCAGCCCCACCCCGACCACCCCGCCCTTTAATCATACATACAGTGCCATAATACTTCTGTAATAAAAACACTCAACATCACTACCTAACTATCTATGTAGACCAGGAGAGCTCAACACCAGCAGCATCTAGATGGAAGCCTTGACCTGTCTGAGAAAGCCCACAGCCTTGAACTGCTTGACAGTGAGGACTCAATCGGCACAAGGAGCCATGCCATGTCTATCAATCAGTTCATCAGACGCCAAGCTGGAGAGAGAGAGAGAGAGAGAGAGAGAGTGTGTGAGAGAGAGAGAGAGTACAACATTGTATGAACATAAACATTGAATGTGACATGCATGTCTACATGTACAACTATGTGGGCGGAATTCAAAGTGAATGGTCAACCATCGGCAATAGCCTGCATGTATTCCCTCGATACGATCCAGTGGTAGTAACACCCATGGAACATCCACAAGTGAACAGCCAATATTTGACTACCTCCCCCGCCAGCAACACACACCAAAGTGCCATCACCTGAACCAGCAAGATCCACTTTGTCATCAAGCTGAGGCACACTGCTCGAACTTACGTCACGAAGTTATGTGTGCACACACCTGTCCTGTCGTAAATAGTCAGCCCCCACCCCCTGTCTGTCTCTCTCTCTCACACACACTCTCTCACTCTCTTTCCCTCTCTGACTCTTGTCTCTCAGCACACAGGCAGTATGACATACATGCACACAGCATGCACAATCTGTGTCACTCCCATGATTTGTCTATCACACACTCAAGTTTACCTTTGTTTTGTCCGTCTCTATACACTTATCCCAGGCTCCTCACAGAGTATCAGATCCAACAGCTCTGAAGAAGACATAAGTGACAGAATAGTGAGTGTACTCGAGGGCAACATAACACTACTCCTAGCTAAAACTCGATTGCTCTTTTCTACAACACCACCACAACTTTCCACGATCGTAGTCCATGCCAAACGGCACACAGAGAACGAAAATCTACAAAAGGCTATCTCTCTTCTCAGCGGCCTAGCTAGAAGTAGTTCATGCTGTCAAAGAACCATACCCACGAGTGTTTATTTACATGCAGCTTAACTGTACGAACGATCTTACACAACTTACCCATCGTACTCGCCATCGAATCGCTTGGTATCTTCTCCTCAAGACCAGGACTGCTGTACTGGCGCTCTCTCTGTGGCCATCTTTCCCGGCAAATTCATTATGGCGAACAACCACGTGGCGTAATACGGAACGTATACGGAAACATTGAACGTTGAGCTATGTACGTACAAAAGGCTCCGTTTCTCAAAAAATTGTAAACTGAGAAACGGATGACCCGTGTACAATTTTTAGGCCATAACTCGGCCTAGGAACCTTTTTAGAGCCTAATTTTTTGACCGTTGAACTCTACAGTAAATTTTGCATCGATCTATACCAAAAACGCGAATTTCATAAAATATTGCAAATGGTCGATTTTCTCATAGCGGGTCACATATAGACTACGTAACAGGACAGTTCACGTGAGAAATACATATGTGCGGGCAATCTGTGTTGCCTTGATTTACAAGAAAAACCACAAAAATGCACCAAAAAATCACAAAATATGGCCATAAATCATGCATTTTTCAAATACTTTCGAGAATATCTACCAAACAGAAACACTTAAAAGCTTAAAACTAGTCTATCCCAGTGGACAAGGCCTTCTGTGAGCCGCCGCTACTGGCGATAAACTCCTTTTGTCCATATCTGAGGTGTTCTAGTCTCCACAACGAGGCGACTTCAAAATGGCACCCTTTTTGAGGTTTCTGGACCAACAGTAGCAGTATAGTCTCCAAAAAGTGGCTGTCCCAGTGCAGAGTCACCATACTTTGACTTTGAGCTTCTGTTTTTGGTAGCTACTACCACACGAGATGAGATACAGTCCCAAAAGTGGTTTTGTACAGTGTTCTATGGAGCAAGAATGGACGAGGCGACTGAAACAGTAGCGAGCAACTTTGTCCCCCGAAAAGACTGTGATAGATAGTTGCGCTCTTCACAAAACATTGCTAGTAGTATTCTTCCATCATAGAGCTTTCATTTCGTTGCCTCAACTTAGCCATAGCACTAACACTGGCTTGAGTAGAGCCTCATTCAGCTGCCTCGGTCAGGGCGACACAGAGTGTCCCGCCATGGCTTGTAATAACACTATGACTCACGTGAGTGGTTTCCAATCCCATTTACGTAGTCTATAATATCTATGGTTAGAGTAAAGGAAATAGACAAAGTGCATGCAGTTAAAGGGGAAGGCTGCATGTACATGTGCATGTGAAACAGAACATGTCTATTTTGTTTATATAATGTGTGCTTAACTATACTCTTTGTTTGAAACAAGAACAATATTATGCTAGAGGAGTTAGAGTATACAAGTGACCGTAGCTCACAAAAGCAAGAACAGAGGAAGAAGTCATGGTTGTATTGATTCAGACTAAGACGGATAGCATCATATAAGAACAGTGAAACAAGTGGAGAAACTTAAAGCTAGATTTAGCACACAAAGATTGCCAAGCAGTCACAAATTGAAATGTAGAGTGCTAGTAGTATTGCAAATGAAGTCACATTATTTAATTCAATATGTACAAACCAATCATCTTTGCAACCCCTGACTTCACTGGGTGAAGAAGTCCCAACATTTACCACTTTCTACAGTCACAAGTGATTAGAGGACACAAAATGCACTGATAAACTATCAAATAGATGAGCTTCAATAGTTGACGTTACTATTACATTATCATATCAAGAAAAGAATTAACGGACTGATGAAATAATTAATCCTCCCCTCTCGCATAGGAATTGATGATACAGTAGAATCTCCAATGGACGTAGACTGTCTCCATACTACAGACAAACCATGTGTCCCCATTGACTTCACCATAAAAATAATACATTTTCAACCTTCGAAATTCAGACAACCTCCCATCTCCTGACTATGGACACAAAACGTGCACCCAAAGGACAAATAGCTGTATAAAATAGCCTCCAAGAGTGGACAGAAACCGAAGCCTCAGGTGAAATATGAAGAGAGGAAAGCATAAGAGAAAGAAAGCACAAGCTAGTTTTAGAGAGGACAGAAAGCAGAGCTGAAATTTGCAATACAGAGAGAGCAGTGTACAGGAGGTTTACAATTGAAGGTGGGCTACAAGAAGCAGAGATTACTAGTAGTGAGCACTTATTTCAGACTGTGATTGTTCACTGATAATGGGTATGAGAATGAATGCAATGTACAGACCAGGATATTGTGGAAAGTGGATGCATGCATAATATTAATTGCCTTGACACTGAGAGTAAGGGTGAGATGTATATTAAATTTTGCTCTGTGCACAACACACTTTTGTTAACCAACCGACAGTAGTTATTGCTTGTAGCATTACCGTATACTTTACTCTCATTTAACATCATTATTTGTCATCATTTTTTTAATGATTTATGCTTATTACTTCCTCATTACAAGTGTTTGATAATCAATGCTGATAGTAACGAATCACTAAACCTCACTGATACCCTTTTTACCAGGATTGCACACAGTATAAAAGTAAGCTTGTACATCTCGGGTGATACTGGCAAGATTCCACTACATGCCTGGTGCAAAAGCTGGACTGGACTGGACTGGACTCATGGACTTGTAGATTATGGACTGATATATTTTGGACTCTGTTTCGAACTGATAAAGCACTCAATGATGATCATTTCCAACCATTCTCCTCCAGGCCAGTGTTGTGTCTGTAGCTTTGAGAAGAAAGCTAGGACTTGGAGATTGACTACACTAAATATCACTGTGGCCCTGTTTATACAGTATGTGTGCTGAATTAGGAGGCAAAAATACACCAAATCATCTTGGCATGGAGTAGCTATTGCTGTAATACAGAGAGAAGAAGATAGCCACGGTAGGACTAAATTTAATGAGAATCAACTTATGGTTCAGCCAGTACTAAGTATACGATCCTTTCTCCTAAGCAAGCTCCAGGTTATGCTAAGCTCATTCATTGTCTCATGATTGCTCCCCACTGCCAGTAATTTCATTTTTCACGTCATAGGTCACAGTGCATGTACACTTAAGGTACACCATCTTAATTGTGTTCAACCGAAGCGCTAACTATGTCTGACCCTAGCCACCTAGGTATCTACAAGAATATTCGAGACAACTATGGAGACTCAATGATGAAGCACTGCAGAAGATACGTTAACACCTCGCTAAAGATCGCCAGGCAGCACCAACACATTGCATTCAACACCAGGTGCCGCCGCTACAAAATCATCCCACGGTCCTTACGTGTGAAGCCACTTGTCGACACAGCTGGAGGCCGGAGGATTGCTGCACGGACGAGTTCGCAATTCCTTTCTGCGCGAATAGACGAGGGCTACAGGAGTTTGAGGAAACTCAAGCTGGAACGACTGCTGCAAAAGGAGGAGCTAACTCACACCATTGCACCACAGGAATTAGAATCCCTGGAGTCCCACCTACGGATAGCGACTGACAACGAGAAGAGCAAGACTAAGGAGAGACAGAAATGAAAGTTTTACACCTTGATCCGTCAGCGCGAACGTGTGCACGAACGTGATCGACATCGTATGACGTCACCAGATCGGTTGGTGGTCAACCTCTCGTCGAAGAGTTTGAGTGATGCACAGAAACGGGTGCTAGCGAAAGGGATGAAGTTTGCCCCGGCGCCCAAGTCTATCCCGACGAAGGAGATCGTCACGAACGTGGAATCTGGTCTGAGAGGAGTAGCACAGCAGGCCGCCGACGAGGCGCGAGTTCAAATCGTCAACCTACTAAAGAGAGCCAAACCCCCACCGAGAAACATCACATGGGAGGAGGAGAGTGCCATCCGTGCGTTGAAGAGCGACCCCGATCTGATCATCTTGCCTGCTGACAAGGGCAACGCGATCGTAATACTTGACCGGGAAGAATATAAGAAAGTAGAGAGCATGCTGGACGACCATCTCACCTACGAGAAGATCAAGAAGGATCCAGCTCCATCTCTGGAAAGGAAGATGAACGCGAAGCTACTGACCCTGAACAGGAAAGGATCTATACCAGACAGGCTATATGAACGACTACGAAGCTCCAATGGGAAGACCCCTCTGCTGTATGGGCTTCCAAAAGTCCATAAGCCAGAGGTACCACTCAGACCAATCGCATCTTTTGTACACTCGCCAACGTACGAGCTCTCGAAGCATCTATCCCAGCTCTTATCACCACTTGTCGGAAGGTCACCATCAGCTGTGCGCAACTCAAAGGAATTCGCCTCTTTCAATGCAGAACAGAGCCTGTTGGACAACGAAGTGCTGGTATCGTTTGACGTCGTATCCCTGTTCACCAATGTCCCGACACAGCTTGCTGTTGATGTTGCACGCAAATGACTATTGGAGGATAAGACGCTGGAGGAGAGGACAATCTTGGAAGTGGATGAGATAGTCATGCTCTTGCAGCTCTGCCTGAACGCCACATTCATGTGCTTCAGGGAGAAGTACTACAGACAGACCTTTGGAACAGCTATGGGATCCCCAGTGTCAGTGACCGTAGCCAACCTGGTCATGGAAGAGATCGAGCAGACAGCCATCTCCACCTACCACACGCCCCCTCGGTTCTGAAAGAGGTATGTCGACGATACGTGCACAGTACTCCCAAAGGGATCAGTAGAAGAGTTCCACCAACATCTGAACGGTGTCAACAAACACATTCAGTTCACGGTGGAGGAGGAGAAAGACAACTGCCTACCCTTTCTGGACATCCTGCTGACACGGGAAGTGGACGGATCGATACAAACAGCTGTCTATCGAAAGAAAACGCACACCGACCGGTACCTTGACTTCTCATCACACCATCCTCTCTCACACAAGAAATCGGTGGCAGCAACACTACTCAGACGAGCTAGAGATCTCTCATCTAATGCTATCAATCGATTGAAGGAAGAGACTCATATTGTGTCGGCGCTAAGAAGGAACGGCTACCCCAAGCGATTCGTGCAGCGATCAGCCCCACCCCCCTCACGACCGGAACACCAGATTGCCAACAGTGACACGGAGGAAGACAACACAAGGAAGCCACCCTCTGTGACACTACCGTATGTACGAGGCCTGTCAGAGACCATCAAATGGCTCCTGGAGAAACTGGATGTCCGAGTACGTCTCAGACCAAACCAGACCCTTTGCCAGATGTTAGTCAAGCCTAAGGACCCCGTACCAGTTGACCAACAGAACGGAGTGGTGTACAGGATTCCATGCGGAGATTGTGAAAAAGCGTATGTAGGACAGTCAGGGCGCTCTCTCGCATGCAGGATAAAGGAACATCAAAGAGCAGTAAGAGGAGGAGATACAAATGCATCCGCTATTGCAGAGCATGCATGGGGACAACACCACCAGATTGACTGGGGAGCAGCTGAAGTGCTGGACACCAATCCGAGCTGGCATCCAAGGTGTCTACTGGAATCCTGGCACATCCATAAACAGCAGAGTACAATGAACAGGGACCGTGGAAACCTTCCCCAGATTTACAGCACACTCCTAAGAACCTGTCAATAATTGCTGATTATTGTACTATCACGCATGCATAATATTGCACACATGCGCAGTTACAAACCACACCCACTTTCATCACTTATTTATTGTGAATCACCATCACTCTGTTTTCATTCCCCTGATGAAGACACCTGGAGAGGTGTCGAAACGTTGGGATAAGATTTAATAATCATTGACTGGCTAGTGAAAACCCGATCAAACTAAGCGCTAACTAAAATCATTGCTGTGCTTGCTAATAGCAGCATAGATTAGGCTAAAAATTTACTAGAACTTAGAATCGTTATTGCTTTATAACTTTTGAACTGTATGAGCTATCAAGACGAAACCTTTACCAAAACACTCAGAATTGCCTGACATTTCATTTGAGTGCTTCAATAAGCATTTTTTGTGGCTTCAGTCATAAACTTATGTGAGGAATGACACATTAGCTGCTACAAATTTTGGGTTTTTCCAGATGGCAAGCAACTGTTTAAGTGAAGTTGACTTCGTCTACAGAGAGTACAGGCTCCATACTATGTACCAACACCCTGAGGGAAGCATCTTGTCAATTGATCACTGGTCAGTGTAATGAAATCTGATACAGATGTCATGTAAAACTCTACTAGCTCACATCTTGGCAGCTCCTAGAACTGAGAAACAATCAGCTCAGCACTCCACGCTCCTTGCTAATAAACCAACCATAGTCACTTACTTTTGCAAAATACCGAGCAAAAGGGGTTAAGTTGACATCATAAAAATTTTAACCCCGTAGTCACTGCTCTCGATCTGAAACTTTGCGCCGCAAAAACCCCCATAAGGAAAGGCGGTAACTTGGGTTTTATGCTGGACAGAGCCGACTTTCAGTAAGATACACGTGCCCTAATATTGAAAAAAGCAATTAATGAAATTTTATTTTTATGTTGGACACCCTACCTTATGTTAAGTGTAGGAGGCATGGGGCAAGGAAGCTGGGAATGGAGAGAAGCTTACCTGGTACATGTGGCCTGTTGTACAAAGGCTGTCACAGCACTATTGACGGGTAATTTACGTCTGCTAGATGATTATACTGGCTCTGGTACCCACTAAACATAGTCTGCTGACCTCTGGTAGCTTCTAGATCAACGCTTGGCATCCAAATCCGACAGCTTGGTGTACATGTACGTGTAGAATATGCTGACTTGGCACATTTTTTGTACATTGACCATATATGTATGAGTAAATGTATGTGTATGACTACTATGCATGCTTTTCTCTGGCTACAGTCTGTGATATGCTTGTGATGGCATGATGAATCTTCAAACAATATGCTAAAAAGTAGGTACAATAATGGTATGTGGTGCATGCATTTGTGTCTGGAACACACAAAAGCCTTGTTGACTTAAAAGCCAATGATGTTGAATGTACACATCTACATGCAAGCACTGTACATGTAATGGCAATCTTTACAGACTATGATAGAAGGTTGTGGCTGTGGTAGTGCCACAGAATTATTAGTGTGTTGCTGAGGAAAATGTAGATCAACTTTAAGTTTGTATGTATGATGAGTACAATCGCTCTTGTCCACATGACATTACACACAGACATACACTTGCACGTATGTGCACACACACACACAGACACACACACACACACACTCAACAGATGCAGAAGTTGAATCACTGTGATTTGAGACGATTAATTTTATATGAGAGACTACTACTTGTGCACATCACACATGCTGAATCGTTGAAATTTTGTGTGTTTTTACTATGATTATTTCAAGCAAACTACATTTGGGACACAGCTGAAAATACTTCTACAGGACTGTTAGTGTATCTCGTCTTTGTTCTGTGAATCTGGTGGCCATTGCTTAAGGAAGCTGGAAATGGCCCCACCAAATGTGCATGTGACTCCAGAAAGTTTCTGAAACACTCTGGCCAGAATTAGCCTCCATCATTCACAGCTCCTTGCAGACCATCGGAAAACTGCTGAGTCATAGCCAACAATGGTGGTTGTGGTGTGTAGGTGAAGTCGACCACTAATTGCTAACCACATCCAACCACGTCCAGCACGTAATCAAAATATACCATGCTCTCCCCCTTCCTTCTTGATAATTGAAAATTTCACGTAAGGGGAGAGCCTGGTGCGAGGCTACCAAAATTGCTAGATCTTGATATAAACAGGCCTCCTTCAGAATTATTGTCAGGGGTGGGGGGACAAATGTGGCGTTTGCCAAATTAAGGGAGGGGGGGTAAGGATGATAATAATCCTTCGGCACTTCTATGAAGTACAAATATGTGGAAGCATGCTTCTGTGGTACCACAGGAACGTTTTGGAAATTTAGGCACATATATATCCCACCTAATACATTCATCCCATAGAGTCGCAGGATATTATGAGCCATAATTCCCTCCCCCTGGCAGTCACTGCAACCAATCAGAATCACTGTTTGCTTCACACAGTCATACAACTATGTCCACACCATTGAATGTGTATACACAGATATGGTGTTCTGTATAGTACAGACAGTACACATTGTTTACACAGACGCGCTATAGCTCTAATTGACACTAAGCAGGAAGCCTTTAGCTATCACTCGATCTCACCACGAGGCAGTTTAAAGTCCACTAGCTAGCTCGAATCAGTATCGCTAGTCACTGTCAGTCTACACTAAGACCTCCCGTTTAATGGCAAACGGAAATGCGATGCAATAATTGTAAATTTACGCAAGTGCACGTTTGTATTACGCGGTTCTACACAATGATCTAGTATACGTCCGTATAATCGTCCGTGTACCACGCCATGCCCAAGGCAGCATGAATTTTTTGAGATTTTGAAGGCTCATTTCTTGAAGCACCTCGAGCGGTTCTGTTCCACGCTACTGCTATACACTGCCACAATGGTATGGACAACGATGATACCTCGTTTTTCATTCTGGCACGAGCGAGATGAACTATCACGAAGAAAGTATTCAAGACGAAGAATTTTTAGCCAAGACATAGTTATTTTAGTAGCTAAAATTTAGTCTATTCTTTGGTTGACAGTCTAGCTAAGTACTACTAAGAAGATAGAACAGCCCAAAGTAATAAATTATTTTAGATATTCAAAGTGCCACCACACTGGCTGAGTGAGCCTGGTAGGCTAGAGATTCTTGTCGATCATAGCTCTGGTACTTACCTATTCGTGGACCGAGTGCCACAAGTGCTATATCAGGAGTTACTGATTTGCCCCCAATTCAAAGATAGCATCAGCCATACGTGGCCAGTATCTGGATCATCTCTGTATCGGCTATCTCGGCACCTGTCATCTTGTTCTTGGTATCAATGTGAAGCTCAGCTCTTCTTCTTTTCAATGGTACTTAAGATAGAACGACTGCTAACTCACAATAAAAGTTACAGCCATACATAGACATGCACTATTTTTAGCACCACGTGCATAGCATGCATATCATTAACCCCCATAGGCGCCATACAAACCGCGCATTGACATTAAAATGTATTGCACATATATGGACTTCCGGGCATCTTAGTGTAGACTGCTGTAGTTAAAACTACTCGCTCCTTGTTGTCGAAGCTACTGCCGTTAATGGGAAGCCCAGTTGCTGACACACTGTGACTGGTTGATGGATAACTAGCAAAACTTGAGATGATCAGTCCAGCAAAGCAGCAAGCCATCGTCGGTGGTCCCTTCGATTTTCGATTTTCTTTTGTTTACTGTGGCAGTTGCTATGGAAGACTTATTGCGCACGCCGCTCTATCGTACTCTACGGACCAATCAGATGTATCCCCCATACCTAAATGAAACCCTGGTGGCGAGTGGCCAGCAGATGTCTAATAATGCTTGATGAGGATCACAAGTGCTACATATTGTGCTATTTGAACTGTCATGCCTATCAACCATAACAACTCAAACTAATCAATAATGCAGCCATTGTGATCTGATTACACATGCTCAAGTTCAGTATAGGTAAGGGTCGTCAAGTCATGTGGAATTTGGAAATTGGAATCAGGACATTCCCTTTATACTACTGAACTTCAATGATTCAACTTCAGAGATTCCGTACTTACTCTGTTGAGGTATAGTATGCAGTGTTAGCATGAGTGCAAGAGCATCAAATTAAATTTTTCTACCGACAGATACAGTATTTAAGTCATGGTCACACATTATTCACTCAAGGTAGAAATGAATAAGTTCATAGGTAAAGGCACGCACATTCTATATGTAGTTGCCCACTCTAAGAGGGGTGCTAAGCTAAATGTGACTGTAAGGAATGTGATCATGTTTTTGATATAATCCTTGGACAAATGAGAACACAGACATCAATAATTCACTGGCTACACATAATTATGAAATTGAAAATTACAATAGTGAATAGGAATTGCAATGCCAAATAGTAACGAAACAAGAGTAGCTGGTAGGATGAGCATTATTGTGCATATACTATTCAGTCTGCACGAAGGGGTACATTTCTCTTAACTGCGCGGAAGTGAATCACGCACCCGGAATTTACGTTTACACTATGGGGATTTTGTACAGGCGAATTTCAACATGGAGGGCACAACAGCTGGTCAACACGAGTTGACGGTACGTGGCAACAAAGCCAGTGCGAAGGCTTTTGAACCAAGAGCTACTTGAAGTTATTGTATTTTAGCTAAATCGTCATAGTTTAAAATAATCTCCATGTTCGTTTTCGTTGCAAGAGCTCGAAGACTACTGGCACTATCCTCTATGATCGAGTGTGTGAACCAACTTCACAATTTTAGTGCACGCACTAAAGCGCCTGCAAAACCCCCCAGACTTGGTTTATGAGTGCAGTACCTTCGTTTCTTCAACATTTGTTGTTCAAGTGAGACTGTCGCTCTCGAGATTGGAACTAGGAGAGGTATGAAACTAAAGATACTCACTATATATAGCACATTGTAGCACGAACCGATAAAAGCCTAAATCCATATTGAGGCAGAGTGCTCATACTTTCATTACTTGGGTTTTATTTTAACCATTCCCTGTCTTCTATTTATCCGTAGATTTGGAGATAGCCTAGATTTGCAACACCATATTTTGAAGATTTGTGTCTGGCGAGTTTTTGGACTTTTAGTGCACGGGAAAAGCAAGACTTCAATCCCTCGAAAGTTAGCAAGTGAAGACATTACCACTAGTAGTTTAATATGTATTATAGATGTCTCTTGAATTGATAATGTACAGGAGATATTTCTCTCTCAAATCTTGACTTATGTAATAATGTATTGCTCACCTCCATGGCCTTCTCTTGGCCCGATGACCTTTGGCGGTCCCGCCCCTGATGCATATATTAAGGGTGCCCCATATAAACGCGCAGTAGTAGAGTAGATGCTGAATGTGATGTGGTCGCAAACATGATATATTTAACGCGCATACATTGAGCGCTCGCGCGCCAGCGCATGTCGTAATGTAATCATGGCAACCAAATAAACAAAGCGTTTCCTGTGTGGTTAAGAGAATGTATGGAAAACGTGACCCCTTCGTGCAGACTGATTGCCACTTGTATTCATGTCAAGAACCATTGGCATGTCTTTTGTCAAGAAAGAGCCGAGTCACTGATCATTGTGGCAGGCAAATAATGCCATATCTCCCAAACAAAACCTTACCAGCGAAGTTCACACAATACAAATCTTTAACAAAAACCATATATCTCCTCACTTTGGACATATAAACCAGGTACTATATGTAGCTAATAGCGCGGTAACAAACAGACATACACACACACACAAAACGACTACAGTAACCCCGTGAATGGGCCGAGGCTTAAATATTACAGATGTGGTATATCCATACAGTTTCATGCACAGGGGTTTTCCCCTAGAGCAGAGTAGATAGCGCCGCTCTACTTGCATTCATTTCCCTTTGACAGAATGCAGAAAAGAAAACTTAAAAGGTTTTAATCTTTGTCAAAGTGAGCAAGAATACCACTCTACTCTGAATTTCTAGGGAAGTCTTTCATGTGCAATCTGTAACAAAATGGAGACCTAGCAACCACAGAAGTCCAAAAAACGATACTCGAAGCTTCCCATGATATCACAGAAATGCGTTACATAAACTTAAGAGGATTTATATACAAACTAAGGTGAGAAGTTGAGGCAGTGTTGAGTTACATGGTCTAATAGGGAATTGCACTTGTCAGTTTTTGACACCCCCTGGTTGAACCTCTATGATGGTTTCTTGACTTGTTCTTAGGCTTTCGGAAAGGAAATTGCCCAAAGTTCATGAATATGTGGCATAGAAGCAATTATTTAGCATTTTGTAATGTATTAGATACATAGGCATCTCCACTTATAGAGTCTATCAACTCTATGATAGGCATGGCTATCTAATATTGCTTGCTGGTATATTAAATTAACATCACGTTTTTAAAGTCTCTCTGTCTCTGTCTCTGAATTTGTTACTCTCTCTACCATTCATCCGTATTTTATTCCCTTCCCCTCTCTCTTAGGTTGACATAAAATCTTTAATGATAAAAAAAGAGTACATGCATACACCCTTCTATCATACATGTGCATGTTTACAATGACAAATCAATGGTACAAGATGCCAACACAATCACTGTTGTCAGACATGTACAATGGTCACCATAGCAACCTATGGACACCAGTTTTGAACTGAGTAATACTGACTCACCTTTGAGGTACTTCTTTTGTACTATCTCTAACTCTTCAAGATATCCATGGTAATACAGTGCCCATGCTACTCTTTTCCAGCATGGAAATGGAGCCTTATTCAAGTAGAGCTCCCAACATGCCTGCCTACATTGAGACTCATGGTGCTGTTGTCGTATCATGTCCAGCTTGGAGGGAGGGATCCAAAGGTAAACACCCACATCATACCAGTCAACATTCTCCAGTAAAGCAGTGAGGTTAGAGAGAGTTAGTGTGGGCTCTGAAAATAGAATTTTTACTCTCATATAAAACTGATATAAACAAATAGGATTATACAATAGCTAGATATAGCTGCCTACACAATAACAATTTGCACTGCTATGGTAACATGTATACATCTATATGATACATGCATTACCATAGCTGAATGTACATTGTACATCATAGATACTGTCAAGAGATGCTTACACTGTACATGTTTGTGTTAGCACTAGTACTACGTATACATTGTGTTGAAATACGTGTAAGAATATGGATGTCTGCATACTCCACACTTTGTGCACACATTTACATGTACCATACCTTCGCGAAAAAGGGCCCACTACGGAATATCGGCCCACCCCCCACTTTGGGTTCAATTTCCTGCTAAGGTCTAAAGTTTACTCTAATATGCGCCCATATGTAGCCACCCTGGAACACGCATGCACGATCACTATTAAGTGGGCGTGGTTAAGATCACTAGCCTTGCACGATCGTTCGTTTGAGGCTGAAATGCTGCATAAGATGATCTAGGCTTAGTTCTACGGCTGTTTGGCAGGTTACTGGTATTTTTCGATCGTACCTTGATTATTTGAAGTGCAGTCCTCATAAACCAGCCATTTGAGTTACGGTTGCTGTCAACAGTACCGTGAAGTATCGACCAGATAAAAACCGGCCGCCCACAGGCTCGATTAATAATCGTACTCCTCTGTACAGTTAAGGACCGGGTCCACTTGAACAGGAGTGATGGTCACATTTGAGGCCACAGAAGCTACATGGAGCAAGCTATGAACTTCATACTTGGAATATAGATACTAGACATATTAAATAATTTAATTAACTAATTAATGGTCACGCCCACCCCTTAATTAATTTATAATAATTAGAAATAGCCATACACTCACTAACGCGGCGTATATAGACAACAGGTAAGCTTTATTTGAGGAGGTAGTCTTAAAGAGCTTGTCTAACACTACCAAATTCCAGATTAGCAACTTATATGCATGTACCTTTGGGGAGTTATAAGCCTATGAATTCCGAGATCGTAGTCAATTTTCAGCTAATTAAATATTCATAGCCTTATAATGGCTTTATGATAGAAACTTACAGTTTGCTAACAAAGAATATACCACAATGACGTCCACTCTTTCCAATGGGCACCCTCACAGCTAGACCCAGGGCGGCTATATACGCCGTGTTTCTCGATTTAGTCAACCATCTCCAGCTGCTCCGTGTAATCTCGAGCGCTTGATACACAAACAACTGCTCGTGGTACAAAAATAGCCTAGCCTACAGATATAAACTCTATGCTAAAGGCTAACTACATCCTATCGCTAACTCACGATAACCTAGCTACCTCAGTCACGATGTTTTGTAACCTACTAGCCACTTGTTTTTAGACAAAGCTCACTGTCAGCCATTGGCCACACCTCCGTATACGTTATAATAATTTCCATTCACCTCCGCTATACATACATAACGCGCGCCCCAGGCCTTAATGTGCCTGAGTCAGTGAGCAAGGCTGAAATCAATAGTAGCCATGGCTACTATTCAAATAATGAAGATCGCATAGGTAGTTTACCTGGGCGCTCTTTTGCATCTAACTGCGACAGTGACACTTCAAATATCAGCCCATCCCCCAGTCTAGATCAAATGTAAGGTGCACCACCAATGGGCCCTCTTTCGTGAAGGTACGATATATGTATACACACGTGCAAATGCCTCGTGCAAATGCCTCGTGCATGCTGAGGCTAAACTTCTCTGGTCCAACCAGAGAAGTTTAGCCTCAATGTGCACGAGGGATTTGCATGTGCCCGTCCATAGTAGGCCAATAATACCATTTTTGGTGGTCTACTGTAAACTAACAGTCACGAAGCTTACATAGCAGTTGCTGAAGACTTTACCAATTTATCAATGTAAGCATGGCCCTAAGGTATGCTGTGACTGAAGGAATCCCTATGAGGAAAAGTAGACACGCTCAAAATATTTTGAATCACATCTATTATTTGTACATACGTTGTTCACTTCTCGATCTGCACAGCAAATGGCTGGCTCTATTCACATATCATCCATGTTTGAGTCTGCTCAGCTTCAGTCATGTGGCTGCATTGTTCTAGACTGCACAAGCCACCAGTGCTCAGTAGGTGAGCATGTGCAATACTTCCTAATCAACATCCGTGAAGTGTGATGGAGGTACAAAAAATTATGCTGAAGTCTCAGCCCACTTTTGCTATTGGTTGCCTCGTGCTCAGCAATTACTTAGTATGGCCAGTATAACCCTCTGCATGTGCGGCACAAGGATAAAATACTTTGTCTGTCTGTCTGCTTGTCTGTTACCACACTAGCTGCTCCTAAACATATGGTGTCATAGGTAAGAGTTAACCGTTTGGCTTTCACTGAAAACACTTATTTCAACAGTTCTGGTGTCATTTGCTGACCACCACTGCTTTAATTCCTTGCTCCCTGATGCTCTCCATGGACAAAATAACTGGCATGCAGTAATGGTTTCATTTCAATGTGAGGATTGTGTACATTCAGCGATAGTTCTAGAACACAACCGGCTCACTACTGATAGCAGTACACTTAGTCTAGCAGGCTAAGCTTCTTGGCTTTGTTTACTGATCTTGCACACGTGGAGCATGTTACGTAATTGTATGCAATGAGCATTCTTGTGGTTAGACTTGTATGGTTCCAAATACATGCCCTTTGCTAACAATTTGTTGCTGAGATAATCTTAGTCTCATGCCCAGTCTTCAGCAATGCTGCCAAAATCTCAGGATTTCGTCCTAATATTAGAAGTTTTGACCGTGAAAATTACCTAATTAGCACATGCAAATGAAGGATTTTCAGCTATCTATTCCAATAAGTAAGGAATTTCTTCATATATCTGAGGATTTATTATTAAAAGATGTTGGCAGCACTGAGTCCTGGGCAGGAGACTAAGGTAGCTCAATGCACTGAGGAATTTGCACTATAGTGTTTCATGTAACCTTGTAATCATAATCATAACACTAATATTAGCTGATATTGCGAATTTTTTAAGCTAAAAAATATTTAGTTTTGGTTTTTGACCTTTGCTGCATACAGTATACGCGAGTTTTTAAGCACATGTGCCTATTGCAAAATCAGAAAAAACTATGTGCTTAAATCTTAGATGTGCTAAAATATCAGTATGAACTTGATCACACCCATGTACATGGATGGGTAAGGGATCGTCGATAAACTACATTTGCGTGCACATGGAGCCTAGTCACGATCGAGAAGGGTCGCTGCAAACGGCAACCAGCAAGAAGACGAGAGCTTCTGCTTGATACAGATAAGCAATGCATTATATTATACACAGACCTAGGCTGTGTAGACAGCTAGTGCACCTATTACCGAGTAGTAAGACCAGGAAGAATGTATGTATCTAAATTAAAGTAGGCACTTAATTCCTAGGAGTGTTTAAAGTCCTGTGCCTATGGTATGGATGTATGGACCAATGAACAATTCAATTTTTGTGGCTTATACTAATAATTTAGTAATGAAAGTTTCCTGATCTACGGTATACACAGACCACCCATCACTGCATACTACGTTGCACATACTTACCAGGTGTTTGTTTGATGAACGTTTTAGCTGTGACCACTGTTTCATGATGGTCCAACAAATAGAGAATGTCAGCTAAATCAGTCCAGCTGGCCCACTCAGAATATTTGAGGTAGTACTTGATGAGTGCTTCCCTCTGCTGGACAACAGTGGAGCTCTGCTGTTGTATCTCCCTCAGCATCCCCTCCGGTACCATCAGACTATTTCTCAGTTTCTCCACATCCACCACAGTAGCCAATACAGCGGACACATTCTCAGCAGTAAAAGTGGGGTCTACATGGTGAAACATCAGTCATAACATTACAATACATTTTGTAGTTGCACATGGAAGAACATAACTTAATAGCAAAAACACAATAGATGTAAACAATGGTACATAATGGGACTCATTAAATAGAAACCATAAAAGTATGTCTGCCATAATGAGGCCTGGTACTATAATTCCTCATACATGAATGTACAGTGGCATGTAAACACATTATGATAATACCAATAGGAAGGTCTGTGGCCAGTAGACTATCATTTGCATAGGGTTTATTTGCAAGTATCCTCAGTGTGCCTAAGGAGTGTCTCAAGTGGAAAATTTTTCTCACTTTCAAGAGCTTTTAATACCAGATAGCAAGGTAATGAGAGGCTCATTAAGGTATCATTTGAAAGGCCAATCCAAGTGCCTTCTACATCATTATATTAAGATTATAGTTGTGTGTCTGTCCGTCCGTTACGGAAGGTCAGCAGAAATGATTTGACCTCGAGACACAAGGTGCTGTATCTCTGGCTATTGAGTGAAATAAGCTAGAAATAGGAGATCTCTGTCAGTGCCAGTCAAGGTATTAGCTATTAGAGGGCGTAGCTGAATGACGCTGTAACGCCTAATTGGTTTAGGTATGTCCATGGCATGATCTTCCACATGTAACTCTGAATCGAAAGTAGCTATATCCACAATCCATCTGATAGATTGTCAATGTCGATCGTTAGCCTTAGCTTTTCACTATTAGTGTTATGAAACTATGAGCACTTAATTCCAAACATCATTTGCTCAATAAAAATGAGCTCAAGATTGTGACTGTTGCTTTTTACCGTGGCTTGTATAGGGCATGAACATCATGGTATAAGCCACTAATTGACTCACCAAGTCTTTTATTTGTAATTATGATTTTCTTAAAATTTAATTAGTAGTCTGAACTGTCGATCTCGTTTACTTGTATACTAATACAATAGCTAAGGCATGGAAGTAAGCACAAACATGTCGTTGGATAAGCACCAACCTTACTAGTATCATGGAAGTTAGCTATGAGACAAAGCACCAGATCTCTCTGTTATGTTGTAAGTTTAGAACAAGAAAAATCTACAGATAGGAAGCTAAGCAAGTGTTGCACATAGCCTCGTCCCCAGGCTCTCTTGGAAGGGGAAAGAGAGCCTGGTAACGACTGCATGCGCATGTGCCAACCTTTACCAACAAAACATGGTAAGCTGTTTTTCACTCAAAAAAGATATTGTCATCAACTGGCATTGGTGCCTAGAAGATTTTAATAAGGTAACTCGAGCATACGTTGATTTTTGGCTCTTCGAATGACCGTTTTATTGTGCCTCAGCTTTCGAGCTTGGCTAGGCTACATGCACTGCACTGCACTGGCATAGTATACTTACGGTCACGTGATCAACTAGTTCACGGATCGCGCGCGGATAGAATACGGAGATTTTGGCACATGCGCATGCAGTAGTTACCAGGCTCTCTTTCCCCTCCCAAGAGAGCCTGGGGACAAGGCTAGTGTTGCACAGTGGACTCAGGTGGATTAAGGCATGGGACTCAGCCACTGTATTTTACGTACCAGTACACTTATGTGAATATCAGGAAAACTATTACAGATTTGAACTTCTGACTTAATATCACATCTGTATACTACTTGAAATATTCAATTTTAACTTTGACTTTAGGTTTGTTAGATTGGATTCATTAAACTTCCAGGAAATAAATTTCTTAAAGGCACTATGTCACACGATATAAGGGCTATTTAGTACATTAATGTCACACGTGACGTAACCACACCCACTAGATTGAAATCCCTCATCGAGTATTCAATGTTTGGGGACAAAAAAAATGCCACCCTATATCCTATTTTCAAGTACAGCATGTAATATAGCTTCTATGAAAAAGTGTGTGGGGATGCATCTTGTCTATTATTATATAGAAATTCGGTTCTTAATGACCTCAGGTACGCAAGTATGCATCACTTCGTTGTCTGTGATCACTATTATCCCTACCACTCTTGTTTGTGCACTTTTTGATCCTAACATCCCTACTTCTGTAGTCGCTTTTCAATCTCCTAAGCTATACATGTAGCATGGGAAGTGAACATGGTGAGCACTGGACCAGATACACTACAGAGCTGCTGAGGAGAGATGTGGTCACTAAGCTTTTGGCAAATGTACTACATGTAAGATCGAACACAGATGACTGTAGGCCATGACTACCAGCATTGCAAGTGATAGTAGAGCATCGACCTCTGTATCCCTCGATCGATCAAATATCATGAGAAAAGTAAGTGCTAGCTCGATTGTTGAGCAAGATTGCTGGGTATGGGCATGGTGTGAGGATTGAGACAATAATTGCATGCGGCGCATGCTTGCCTCCGAGCATGCACACATAGCAACAAATTGGCTTCCTGCAATGAATCTAGTAATTGAAAAATGGCTTGTTACAGAAGGAGAAGCTATGGTAAAACTGATGTAGCACTGCACTGTGAGATAAAAAATGGAGTTGATTTACATTCAAAGTAGACTGAAAGGTCAAGGCAGTCCTGAGTTAGCCCTAAAAATGATAAAGAAAGAAAGTAACAAAGATTGGCGATCTTACATTTTGTTATTACATGCTGTACTTAGAAAATTTGCTTGAGATTATGATTAGTTAGAAATCTTCCAAGGTTATCTGAGATTTTTGGTGTTTTGTAATGTATATATACAGTAGCAGTCAAAAAAGTTTACGTACCGTATGCATATACTATGTACATAAAGGTCGGTTCATAATATGATGCTACACCATGTGTTGTATTGCTTCACCTACGCGTTGATGCTCATTGTATCATAAAGCGACACTGGAATTGACTCAGATTCCATCCTTGCATTCCTTTGCGCTGCATCCTTGCATCTGATTGCCAGAAAATCGCTAAAATTTTTTATTAAAAATTTTTGCATTTCACAAACTAACACAATGCAAGGCCTTGTGTCATACTGTGAACCGACCTTAACACGTACCGCACGTCACAATATCTACGCTATATTATGTGCACTAACTATGCACACAAAAGAGGCTGTGTACTTTTATAAACATGTATTTACACATGTAGTACATACGTGCGTACTTGCATATTATGCGAACAGATACGCCTACAACGTGGCTAGTACTAGCACTAGGCCACCGGGGGGGGGGGGGGGGGGGGGCCTAACGCCCACAACTAGCCTTAACTACTCAACAGCTGTCAAAGTAGAGATCATAGTTGACCACTGAAGCCTATAAAATAGCCAGTTCAGAGGGACCAGTTATTTTCATCAGTTCACTGAGAGAAGTCTCTAGTCAAAACTAAACCCTACAACTCTCCAGTATGATTAAACACATACCAACTCACAAAGGTGAAGTAGCAGCAATACTTGTAGGTATGCTCACTGTGACTGTGTGAGTGTGGGTGCAGGTAGTGCATGCATGCATTTAATCCTAATAGTTTTTATATAATTGATCAGGATCTAAGGATGAAATGGAGGAGCTTGATATGTTCATCAAGGGGCAATACACATCATTCAGTGATCAACCATCCAACAATAAACACCCGCTGACAGACTCCACTACCTGCCAAGAAAAGAAATATTCAACAAACCACCAGTGAGTGACATACACAATGTACTCATGCATGAATTGTACATGTACATGTATTAAATTACCAGGTAATCACTAAGTAATTTACAAATTTAATATGTACATTATATTAAAAATATTCTGACATTAGGAAATGAGAAAGAGAATACAAAGTGTCCGGAAAGGAGAATCAAAAGAAGGGGAAAAAGAAAGGTTCCATCTTGTAGGTGACATTACAACCAAGTGTGACCAACACCACATCCACTAATGGTTCAGATAATTCACCTCTGAAATTGATCCAGTTTCTCCACAGAAGACCTTGCCAGGCAAAACTCAGCCAGCAGATGTTGCCTCCCAGTCTACACTCTTGCCCAAATCCAGTGAGCATGAGTACATGTAATTCTTACAATGTGAACATTGTATGAAGGATACAGAAAGCATGAACTGAACTCTTTTGTCCATTTTAACAGGTATATCACA
The DNA here is from genome assembly GCA_964291365.2 of Stappiaceae bacterium. Classification (GTDB taxonomy): domain Bacteria; phylum Pseudomonadota; class Alphaproteobacteria; order Rhizobiales; family Stappiaceae; genus JBDWFY01. The sequence continues at coordinate 84,961 of OZ220033.1, read as the reverse complement.
CCTCCCAGATGAAGCAGAGTATTCAAAGGCTAATCCAAGCACTTTGGCTGAAAAGGAGGCAGCTGATGCCCCTACAACAGCACTATCAGTTCAAAACAGTAAAAATTTTGACTACACTAGTGATTATGCAACACTAATTATACACACGTCTATTGAAGTACTATTATGTTGAAGCTACCATTGTTTTCTATTTTAGATATTGATCTTAGCAATTTAGCCAAAAAAGGAGGTAGTCTATGGTTCTATGCCGACTCTATCAGCACTATCTGGTCAAATTGGTAAGGTTTAACACCCAAATATTGGTGATTTCGTCGAGAGTATATGAAAGGGAAGGAGGGAGAGTATCGAACCGCATCTATACCATGTGTAACAACATTTAGAATTTTATTTAGTTTCCTATAATCTGATTGGTCAATAGGAGGTAAATAAGTAGCTTAGTTACTTGTAAATTTACTTATAGTTACTTATAAAAGTTGGCCAATAGGATCCAAGATAATGTGATAGCTCCAAGATGAATAGCTCTAATACCATAGCAACAGTTGTAAAATTCTAAGTAACTTAGCACACCTTGGCCAATGGGATCCACAGTATTTAGAATCCCTCTGTCTCCTTAGTAACACCCTCGTTTCGCTTGGGTGTCATAGTCATAACCCAGGGGATATCGGGATTCTAAATACTGTAGATCCCTTGGCCTCAGTGTCCAACTATTATGTAATAACATGGTGTTATGCTAGCCACACATACAGGTGTGCTGCATACTACACTGGCTAGCATAACACCATATTTTGTGTGCATCACACTCTGACCACCAAGCATGAGTCAGTGCGCAAATTCTAATAATACCAGTATCTCTGATAATCAAAACACACACACACTTGTATCCCTTTTTGTGCAGATCTTCAACTACTAGAATCTACCGTCTACTCGCTGAGGAGAGTGTCCTACACATTCAACAAACCCAGTCTAAAATCCTCAACAATCAAGAACAGATATTTTCGAAGAGTCCATGACTTGGAAAAACGTACGAGTGTGCCATTTGCCAGCAAGGCTCAGTCAGCAAGCACGAGGGTAGCAGGGTCAGTGTGCAACCTTTTCTCAATGGCACCTTCACCATCACCAAACTGGCACATGGATGACTCAAATGATCAAAATCGGAACTTCCTTCCAAGATCAGTTCCAACCACCCTCCCGGATGCTCCCCAACACCCATCATCCATCACCCCTCTACCGCTCCCCAGATGACAGTGTCAGCTGCTCCCCAAACACCCATCACCCCTCTACTGCTCCCCAGATGTCAGAACCAGCAGCTCTTCAAGCACAAGGTATCCTCCACACCGCCCCCCCTCCCCCCCTCTCCCCCCCCCCCCCCCCCCCCCCCCCCCCAAACTCCAATTCTCGAATAGCCAGGTGTAAACTCCCCTGCTCAGTCCAAGGTTGATAAAAAGTAAAAAGGCACTAAATTGTTTGTATATCAATAAATCTAAGCTTCTTTCAGTTGATGTGGTTGTTGCTAAATATGCATCCTAAGCTAAGGACAGTTTCGAGAGCCTTAACACTGGCAGTCAAGCTAGCCAAGGAATGTTTGGGGAGGATGTCATGAGGCAGTGCATGGTGTATGGGACCAGGCAGCTACAGAGCTTCCCGTACAAGAATTTTTCAACTTAAGAAAACATTTTTTGATCAATTCCCAGAGTTCTGGAACCTGGAAGGACTGCGTTGTATCTGAAATCAATCCAACAAGCAACTTCGTGCTAACACGCCTCTTCTGATTGATTAGCTCAAGAGATAATAACACTACCAGGTAAAACTGTATCTTATTGTAACGTGATCTTCAACATTTTTTTCAACCATCTAGTACATAACTTATCGTAATATGATAATGAGTCAAGCAGGTTATTGTATGTGAAATGGGTTATGCATGCATTACATTACTACAACACTAGTATCCAGTAGCATCTTTTTGAAGTTTGATGGCTCTAGGTATCATCTTTCTTAGTGTCTTATGTACTTCATGCACTTCTCCACTGTAACCGTCTCCCAGAAGCGTTTGATTCCTTCTACAAGCTCGCCTCTTGTCTTCGGTTTCACCTCTCTGCATACAAACTCTTTGAGTTCATGCCACAAATTTTCCACTGGATTAAAATCCGGTGACTCGGGGGATGTCCTCCACCAATTGATGTAGCTCCTGTCTAAGAAATTCGCTACGTAGTGCGACGCATGTTTTGGATCGTTGTCATGCATGAATCTGTGTGTTTCAAAGTTGTATAAATACAGCATTAGGATCTTGCCTAAGATCTCAACTCTTTCTCCATTGTTACTTTGAGAATGGAAATTGCTGTAGCTCCTCGTAGACTGATTCCGCCCCCCCTCTAAATGTGTACTTTGGTGGGATACTTTGGCCTAAATCGGAAGAGGAGAGACACAAGTAAAGGTACACTATGCACAGGTTCATACATATCTAGCTGTTGTATATGCTTTATGTATGTGGATGAGTTTACCTTGGCTTATTCTTAGGTCGTTGTCCTACTTTTCTGTTGCAAAAACACCTATCAGTCTTCAGAATATTTGTACACATACTTGCTCGACTTGGATGGACACAAGACTCGGCGTACGACTTCAGTGCCATCATATTTACTATAGTTCTTGTTCAAGTCAGTCATATTTGCCCCAGATGGGATCTGTGGAGTACATAAAAACTGAAATTTTGACTACATTCAAACCCCACTATCAGAATTGGCTCAACATAAACGGTCAAGTTGAATGACAAATCGTAAGCTTTTATCATAATTCTTTCTAGCAAAACCAGCCCCGTACTTTAGCTCACCATTGTTTTGGAGATATGGCCAATTTTGTGTTGCTCATTTGGACACTTTTGTGTCTGGTGCGTTTTCAGAATTTTTGAACATGATGAAGATAAGTCAGAAATTCGTCGAAAGAACCAGTATGGAAACATTACAACTAGTAGTTTAACATATGTCATAGAAGACTCTTGATTGCTTGATGTGTAAGAGATATCTGTGTGTCAAATCTCGATTTATTTAATTTTGTTCACCTTCTCCCTGTGACCCTTGTTACCCTTGGGTGTGGCCGGCTGAACGCAGATATATCTGTTGGCATATGAATGCGCATCTGCATAGAAAAGTATAGCGCAAATTTATTGTCGCTAATATTACCTTGTGAGGCGCGCTAGCGCTTGGCGCGTTGTCAAGGTAATAAAGTAAACAGCCACACTTCTTGTGCGGTCAAGAGAATGCATGGAAAGGGTGGGGTCTTCGTGCAGACTATATGAGACTCTAACTGAACCGTACATTCGTCCATCCACACTACATCATCAAAATTCAAATCTTGGTTTTCAATAGCCCATTGCACCACGTAGCCTTGTTGACTTCTCTTATAAGCTGACAATAAGCTGATCTGCAAAAAAGTCCACCCTAGTGATGTACGACATCGAAGAACTGTTCTCAGGGAGATGTTAAAGCCCTTGCTCACAAGTAGCTGGTGTAACTGATATGTGGTCGTCTCGTCATCAAGCTGCATCTGCTCTTCAATGACTTGCTGATATCTTTGAAGGGTGCCCTGACCCAGGCTTCCTGGCAATGTAACTGCTGTCTTTGTAGCACTTCAAGAACTTCATTATTCCCACATAACTCACTTTCAGTCCCTAGAACTTTGGTGATGGTTGGCACATTATACTTGTTGATATAGTAGTCATGATATAGGATACGCTGCTTAATGTAGTTGGTGTAAACCATACTATGCCCCTTCTTTGTCATTGGCCTATTTGATCGATCACTTCCGCTCGTCTTCTGTTTATCAACGAATTTAGCACCTCCCATCTACGTACTGGCGTATTGCACTTGTGCTACCGGCCGGTACTGTACCGTACCATATAGTGCAAGTGCAACGTACTACAGTATAGTACAGCGTGGTGGGCACGTACTTGCGTATGCATGAAATAATATGCTTCGAGTATGCTATTTCTACACGGCATAGTATATAACGTAGGCTAGGAACATTACGTAAACTTTACATGTACATCAACTCTACATCAGCTAGTAGGGATGGCCATGCAGGACATGTACACTGTACAGTAGCGGTCAAAAAAGATGCAATGGATTATTGAAAAGCCTTCCTGCTTAGATTTTAATCATAGAAAATTCAATTTAAGTTTGTCCACAGCACAATCTTCTGCATGTAACTCTGAAATGAAAGTAGCTATATCCACAATCCATACAATAGATCATCAACATCAATCGTTAGCTTTAGGTTTTTACTATTAGTGTTGTAAAATTATGAGTGCTTAAATACCAGGCAACACTTGCTCAATAAAATGAGCTCAAAACTTCAATTGTGTGGCTTTTTACCGTGGCTTGTACAGGGCTTGTATGGAGTGATGTCACGGTATAAGCCACTAACTGGTTCACTGAGTCTTTCAATTGTGTGTTTTCTCACATTAAAATGAGTAGTCTGAACAGTTTATCTTGTTTGCTTGTAGTATACTTTTTCTGCTACATACAATAGTTAAGGAATGGAAAAAGCACAAATATATCATTGGATGAGCACTAACCTTACTAGTATCATGAAAGTTGGCTATGAGACAGCGCCAGATCTCTCCGTTACATTGTAAGCTTAACAAGAAAAGTTTATCATAGGAGCTGAGTGAGTGTTGACTCAGGTGGATTAAAGGCGCACCTGTAAGGAAGTGATTCACGCACATTGGAATGTCAATATCTTGAAAAAAGCGGCTCAAAAGTTCAAGATTATGTAATCAGTTGTAACAGTAACATTACATCATTCATATTCATTTCAAGTACTAAGTACTACAAAGGGCTTATCGAGCCGTGTAAGCGGCAAGAGGGCATACAAGGTACGTAGACAGAGAAATCCTAGATGTTGCTAAAAAAAAGATTTCTGGACTAGCCATGAAAGATGTGTTAATAACTTGTCAACCCCTTTCTTATCAAGATCCGACGAAGAACAGAGGCTATCGTGGTCCAGGTGGTTCTCGACGTTGTCAAGTGCCAGTAAACGTTTCAAATAAAATTGAGACAGACTGACAGCTCCCGCTCACTCAACTGCCAAACAAGGAAGACACAGGCGATCAGGTAAGCTTCAGGTATACATTTTCAATGAATACTAACTTAAAACGAAGGATTTTGATGTGTTGTCACCCCAGCTTAGTCTGACAAAAGGCCTATTTACGGTGTTAGCGATGGCAAGTCGATTCAGTCACCTAGCTGCTTTGTCACCACCACTGACTCCGATCAACTCGAGTGTTCTCTCGTTTTCACTTGTCCCGACGATTGGTGTTGCCTTCTGGGCCATTGGCGCTGCCAACAAAAGCTTAGCTTGGCAGTAGGTCACCATAAAACCAGGTACAAACATACCTGTACTAACTTGTTCACTGAATGTTTGTGCTATTTTTAGTAACATCTAGGTTTACGTATGTACTATGACCGTTGCATGCCCTTGGTTTACATTCCAGACTCATGCGTTATGGTTTCATTACGTAGTGTGAATTTGAATAGTACAACTTCCGTGCAGGTGCGCCTTTAAGGCATGGGACTCAGCCACTGTATTTTACATACTTCTGTAAATACCAGGAAAACTATTACAGATATGAACCTCTGACTTGATATCATGAATGTAGGTACACTACTCAAATTAAGTAATGTCAACCCTGATCTCTGACCTTACGTTAGATAGCATTTATTTAAGTCCAAGAAATGAATTTCTTACTTTGCATTAGTACATTGTAATATGGATACATATCCTAGAAAAGCATACTACCGCAGGGAGGACTTTTCTTGTAGTTAGCAGTGTAAAGATGGCAAAAAGAATGCCAATTCTGATACCTTAGTTGTGATAAGAACCCTTCAAGGGTAGGTGCACTAGAACAAAAATGCCTTTGTATAGCTCTGAAAAATAAATACCAGTTAGACACTAGAGGCCAAGGGGTCTACAGTACTTAGAATCCTGATGTTCCCAGAATGTGACACCCCGAGCGAAGCGAGGGTGTTAATTGGGGGACAGAGAGATTCTACATGTACATACTGTGGATCCCATTGGTCAAGGAGTGTTAAGTTCTAGAGAATGTACAACCGTTGCTATGGTAATAAAGTTATTTGCCTTGGAGCTATCACAATAATTATCATGGACCTGTTGGCCAACCTTTACATAAAAATTCCAGGAATCGTATCATATGTAGTGTTTGATTGTGTATGGTACTCACAAATTTAGTTACCACAACAACTACTTTATCATAGTTACCATGACAACTAATTACATAATTGTCAAGCTAAAATTGTAAAACAAGGTTAATATGTGCATGAAAAAATTAGGCAAATCCGTCAAAATGGACCTCTAGAAAAAATTTCAGAATTTTTTTTTAGGCTAGATCAAATTAACTATTAATTTGTTATCCAATCAACTGAAATTACACACTATGTAGGTTAAAAATGTACCTGGGTCTACGGAGCACTTCAATTGGAACTGTTTACAAGAGTGGGACAAATTAATGGTTTTATCTTTGTAGAATTTTGATTGACACCTCCAATCAGGAGATATCGATGAAAACGAGTGACTGTGATGACCAGTTACCATATGCACACATGTACACTGTGGTACACTGGTAAGGGCCTCGCTTTAATTACAAGAGGTACCAGGTTCGAATCAGGGTGGTCAAATTTCTTTCCTTTGTTTATCTGTTACTGCTTTGATCATTGAAAGTGTTTTAACTAGTGGGTGTAGCCTGGGTATGGCTATTCATGTAATTGACTACAATTAGCTGATACAGGCTAATCAGACGACCCATGCCTTAATCTATTGAGGAGCCGCTTGACAGGAACTTATATGGGCCTATTCAAGGATTACTGCAATAAGCCATGTCCCCAGTCTGGGCTATGTTTGTCCCGAGGCATGGGGGGGGGGTGCATATTTTCAGGAGGGTACTCAGCGTCCATTACAAACTTAATATCAGTTAAAAACATAATTACCTTGAGGATGACATAAAACAGTGGATGTTGAAACATACCAGTCAGTTTCTCTGCATAATGTTGTATCTTGTGATATACACCCAGGTAGTCAAGGCCTCTTATTATATGTCTCCACGACGCATACGGATGGTTATGTAGATAGAAGTTGACAGTAGCAGTTCTGCGTTGATCCTCACTAGCAAATTCCTTCTCAATCTTCTTCTGTTGAGAGTAATGGATGTCCAGCACATCATTACACAGTCTGTCCCACAGCAGTCCTTTGAGCACCCTCAAAACATTCTCAGTAGTTAAAGCTGTGGCAAAGAGAAATACGAGGAGATATGACACTAGTATGCACATGCAGTGCACAGATATGTACGTGTATGTATTAAGTACACTGTAAATCTTGTATAGGTATATACTGAATAATTACTAGACTCACCATGTCGTTTGTGTTTTTTGTGTTGTAATGGTTTGTTAGATTTCTCACTGCTGACATCACCAGCAACAGCTAGGATCATGGGATCAGCTCTGGCTTCACTTAATGAACTCTGATCAACTTCCTTGGTTTCCCCAACACTACTAACTGGAGCACTGAGAGGAGACTTAGAGGTAGTTAGTGCTGGCTCCTCCCTCCCCTCCAATACACCACACTCCAACATAGCTGCTGTACGAAGAGTAAACAATATTAATTTTACTTTTGGCATGCAATAAACAATTCCTGGGCATGCATATAACTGGTGGACATTTGCATGTACATGTAGTAGCCTGAGAGGAAAAATGTTGCATTATAATGAGAGCATGCAGGTATGTGTGCACTAATCACAGGGGTTATTGGGATCAATGGGATAAATACCTATTGTGCCAAAATTCTCTTTGTGTGTGTGTAGGGGTCGGCAACCAAACATAACATTAAAAGGTATGAGTTGGGGGAGGGGGAGGTTACCCTGAAATAAACCACACATTCGTTTTTTACCCTTTGACCGTCCTTCATGAGGATAAAATCAGTCACGTGACTCCTGATATCAGGTCCTCCTGCTTTTCAGCGTGCAACATTGAAAAGCTCGGAATGGGCCTGGGAAAGAGGCTATGTGGAGAAGGCAGCCAACTATACAGACTTATAGGAAAACAATCACTTGTACTTTCTTACATGGAGTCAGCTGCACAGCTTCAGCTTGACTGGTAGTTGAGGTGCTATCTGGAGACTGTCCTGTCAATGGCTGTTCTTTTCCCTCATCATCAACTCTCTCTTTCACTGGTTTCTCTTCTAGTGGTTTTAGTGCTGGCTCCACCTTCTGCTCCTCTGGACAAGACGCCACAACAGCTACATGGGTATGTAAGATGTAGGAACAAAATTAATAATGACTTCAAAACTTCACATTTGGGAGGTGGCCAAGGAAGGCTAGCTGGTACATGCACAACATGTGTACGGTAAACTAGAGTCATTGGCAGGAACACACAGATGTGAAAAGGAATGGCATGCAAAGTGCATGTGAAACATGTCATTTTGTGTGGACAACAATGACAACATCGGGGTGAAACCAGAGGAGGTTGGTCACGATTTTCGCAGAATGCACATTTAATTATCGCGCACCATATGTAATGTATTGTTTTTGCTGACTCAGCGGGTTGACCTGGGTTGCGTGGGCGTATATTGCAGCCTATGGCAAACGCGCTCTAGTTAGAATCGGTGACCAACCTCCTCTGGGGTGAAACAGACTACATTATTCCTTGCGCATGTGAGCAGGTTGAAAATAATTTTGATCAGAGATCATGACTCAATCAAGCTCTGAGCACATACATAGTACTAAAAAAGTTTCTAAAAGAACAAGTATGGACAGGAACTGTGGTCAGTTATTACTTCCTTAACGACGGTACTGGCTAGTGGTTAGGCAAAGATAAGGTTGTGTTACATTGTGCTCACATAAGTAATCACATGTACACACTGATCATAGGTGCTATAGTCTACTTTACATAATACATGTCACACTGCACAATAATTTTGCCATTAATTTTAAGGAATTAACTCTCATGAATATATTTCACCTCTCATACACTCATGAATATGCAGCCATGACCATCCACACTGCTCCCCTCCCACTTTTGAGAGGACAGTAAGATTACTGTATACCGTAATTCCAGAAACTAATGCAGTTTTTTTAAAATGCAAACTTTGTGAATCATCTTAGCTTTCGCATTAATACGAAAATATTATTTTTGTGAGCGAAATATTTGTACGCGCATATTTTTGCTGCACAAAAGTTTCCTATTAGCACACACTCTAGTACCACGTGTCCTAAATTCAGATCGTGTATCGATCAGTGAGCAATGGCTGGTCTATACAAGTATTTCCAATGGCAGTCCCTGCCTATGAGCAAAGAAACAAGCCTGGATGAAGTTGCTACTAAGGAAGCAAATACTTCTGTCGAAAGAGTCCTGAAAGAACGGCAAAAGAGACGTCAAAAGTGCAAATATACGCATTTCACACCTGAACAAAGGGCAAAGATAGCCAAGTATGCAGCGGAAAGCGGTAACTCAGCTGCTGTAAGACATTTCAAGAAAGAATTCCCCACTCTTGGTGAGAGCACAGTTAGACTGTTCAAGAAGCAGTATGAATCAGAGCTCAAGAAAAATAGTCGCAAACGAGAGATTTCTAGCCTACCCGAAGAGCAGGGTTCCTCTCGAGTGGAAGTACATGTAGCTGGGGTAGGAGATAAACGTCAAATTACCATCACAGTAGCTGGTACCCTCAGTGGCACACTTCTGCCATTTCAAGTGCTCTATGAGGGTAAGACATAGCGATACCATCCTTCAACTACCTTTCCGGAGGGGTTTGACATCTGGCACACCCCCAATCATTGGGCTAATGGTGATACAAGCATCAGATTCGTTAAAAATATCATTCTTCCATATGTTTCTGCTACCCGCAAAGACCCCGGATTAGGTGAAGAGCACATGGCATTGGTAATCTTTGACACATTCAAGGGCCACAAAGGAGAGGAGATGGATTCCCTCTTAATGGAAAATAACATTCTATCAGTGATTGTTCCCAGCAACTGTACAGATCTCCTGCAACCTCTTGATCTCTCAGTAAATAAGCCTCTGAAGGATCATCTTAGGCGTAGCTTTCAAACTTGGTATTCAGACCAAGTTTCCAAGCAACTGCAGGAAGGAAAAGAGCCAGAAGACATCAAGGTGGCTACCAGGTTATCAATCATGAAACCTGTCAGTGCAAGGTGGATCATTTCAGCGTACGATTATCTTTGTTCACAGTCAGAAATTGTTATCGGTGGCTTCTCGGCAGCAGGAATTGTTGAAGTTCTTGAAAGCGATGAAGTAGAAGATTAAGATCGTAATTCAGATGAAGATCCATTCCAAGATCTAGACTAAAATTTATTAGCTTTACCGACAATTAAATATTCTATATGCACCCATTATGACAAGTATTGTGTTGCTCTTCGCATTTATTAAATAGCATTATTATTCAAAATTCCTTAGCTATAACCTTTTCGCATTATTTTAAAAACGCATTGATTTCCGGAATTACGGTATCACGGTATCAATGTAAAGTTAGCTGATCATACTTTATACTTAGGCACTGTACATGAGACGTAGCGTAAACTATGTGTGCTTTGACAATACGGACATATACTGTAGGCAAACTTTATTGACTATCGACTATAGGTATCAAGGGTCCATGGTATCAATAGTGATCAAGATATTCTTGACTGCTTAAATTCTGATGAAATGGCATACCTAGAAATTTAACTGTAAACAAACCTAATACAGTGGAACATCTGAATAATGGACACATTGGGAGCAGGATTCTTGTCCTTTGTTGAAAGGTTGTCCCTGTCTCGGAGGTGCTAGCTAGCCTGACCTCTCAATTATGAGGATGCAAACTTGCAGTGAGGGTGTGGTCTGTAAGAAGCTGAATCTGCTATCACGTGTAGATACACTGACTGGGCCAGAATGAAGGGTCTGATGTACTTTCTAGGTGTTGCTAAGTTGCTAACTGTCAAAATCTTGATACTAATTTCACATTCTTCACCTGAGGCTTCGATCTCTGTCCTCCCTCGGAGGCTATTTTGTAAAGCTACTTGTCCTTTGGGGGGAAGTTTTCTGTCCGTTGTCTAGAGATAGGAGGTTGTTCGTATCTCGGAGGTTAGAAATGCATTATTTCTATGGCAAAGTCAATCAGGGGGTAAGTTGTTGTCCATTATATGGAGGTGGTCCATATCTCGGAAAGTCTGTTATGAGAGGTTTCACTGTCTTAAGGGACAGGATTAGGGGACACCACAGTAGCTCTTGAATGCACGTATCAGCCAATTCAGCTAAACTGTTGGAATTACCCCCCCCCCCCTTCAAATAAGGGATGACATCTTAATTATGCTCATAGTTTTGTATTGTATATACGGCTTGGTCTCCCCTTGGGTTCGGAATAAATGCTGAGAATTAATGACATCAGTTACAGTAGCTGTATAGAAATAACGAAAATTCTTTGTAGAGAACTAAGTTGCAAGTTGTACACCATTGTTTCTGCTTTGAGACTTTCAAATGAAGACACACTCAAACTGGACACAAAATCACATGTAAATAGATATTTATACTAATGCACCTGTCAATATCAAGCCCCACCTACCACACCCCGGGCAAACATGGGCATTAAACCTCCATCAGCACTGGTTTAGTGTCCCCAGGGGTGAGTCTTTTGCTCAATGGTCGTTCAAGGAACTGATGCATAAGCTTCAATATGCAGCTCCAACAGCCTGTATCACACAGTACTCGACCAAGGTTTGACTCATAGCTCGCCCTGAGGTGTGGGGCAAGTGACTACCAAAAGTGTCTAATCCCCACCCTATCCCCACATATCCCCAGGGTGTGGTAGGCGGGGCATGACATTGACAGGTGCATGATTAACACACTCAAACTGACACAAAGTCACATGTAAACAGATACTTATATTAATGGGCTTATATCAAGCTAGGTCTACATCCGAGTATCACAAAGTATTCCGTTAAAGCAAAGATGGTTATTAAAAGGTATATACCTAACATCATACTACCGGCAAGTGAACCCTGGCTAGCTAGCTAGCTAGCTACACGGGGCAGCTCACCACGAGCCTGATGTGCTTTCTGCCATGGTAGTCTCAGTCTACTCCGTCTCCTTACTTCAGGCGATGCTCGCACTTTCTCTTTGCTCTTTCCTTGGCCCATTTCATCAATATTCAAACGAGCTGCCTCTACGCTTGAACATCGTCTCGCTTCTTTGGTTAGGTTCTTCCCCAAATTATTGTGTAGCTCTAGTGCGCGTGCGCAGAAAATCAAGGGCGTGGCTTGTTAGTCTGGATTGAGTGTCACAAAGAGACCTATCTCAGTACCGTCCCTACATAAAATACAGACAGAAGCAGTACAAGGGTTAAAATAACAAATGTAATTCATAAAAAGGTAAAAAATAAAACGGGTTCTGTTAAAATAAAAGGGACTATAAAAGTTTATGCTGTTCCAGATAAACTGAGATGCTTGGGCCAGACCAAATTGATTTTCTGTTTCACGGATTTTTTCCCCTGAAGTAGTGACCCGGCAGGCAGGTAGAAAAATAATAAAAAAATAATTAAGTTCAACTTTTGACCTCAGATCGACGAAGCGAACTGTGACAAAAGTTGTAGAAACTACAATTTGGAGCACCTTCTTTCAACAATGCACGGTTAGCTGCTATCATCGGCTCACTAAAGCTGCTTCCATGCAATGTTCATAAGGAACAACAGTGGTAATTCTTAGATGGGATTGTCGAGTTGCTGGCAAGGCCACGCCTATCCAATTAATATTTTTTTTCAAAAGCTAGGAATATAGACCCGCCGGATCCGTGAAACAATTTGGTCTGCTCTTGTAGCTACAAAAAAGGAATAATGAAAAAATTAATTCTAGATTGACAATACTGTAAGAATAAAGGATGAGAACAAGTACTAGCAGCACTTAACGCAAAGTGTTTTTAACTCTATACAGTTGTGCACCAATATATACTGATGACGCAATCAATTAATTTTACAAGTACCCCTTTTCAATGCGTATCATGTGCTTGACGGTATGTCGCAACACACAACATATTGAAAAGCTACATAGGGAATAGGGACGAGACTCCCTGGGATACCATTAACTTTTACATTAACTGAAAGCACTACTGCTTGTGTCCATATCAGTTTTGTTATAATGTGAACCAACTGCAGCTTAATTAGCTAATACAACAGTGAAGTTTATAATTAATATTAGGTCCAATCATGCATGAGTGTTTGTTTGAAAGCTAGAAATGCCCACATAATGATCCTACGTAATTCCTATGTGTACTGTCTTATCCCAACTCATGTCAGTGCCAAAACTAATGACTTGTAAAACTAATTCAGCTCCTATTAGTGGGAGTAATTAGCTAGTTGAAGATTTTGTCCCACTATCATTGTTTGCTCTCTATATATAATGATTCATGCCTCACCCCTGATTAGAGATAATATTATATTAATATACAAGGCAAAAATGTAACAACTGTAATATCTACATAGTTCATATAGTTAAATCTTCAATGTTAGCTATAGTAGCTACTATTTCTTACGAGTGACAACATGCTAAGGCTACATGTGTCATGCATTATGCTATAATGATACCGGCTGCACATCAGTTGGCTAGTATCATCTTACAATAATATTATTTATTCTAGTCCCCTAGTATTCAGTGTACCTAGAGTAATCTTTTCATGCACTCTAAAGTCTGCATGATCCCCACTGTCTTTAATCAATACAGTAATAATTTACACTACCCTCTTTTCATTGATGTTCTGAATTCAGCAGATCAGGTAGCAGCTGTGCATAACTGAGAGCTGACTTATCCTGAGTCCTAAGCCAACAATTTAATATCAGGAGTGTTCCACATAACAATGATTGTTTGATTATCTTATACCCTATAGCTACCTGACATTGTATGAGAAACTGTTGTTTGCTGCATTATACAATCAATCAGCTTTCCCAAAGAAAGCTTGTACATGACATGATGATTAATTTAACATTTTTAGGTGGCCTTATATTGAACAATAGGTACACTTTGGATAATACTTGGATGCAGGATAATTGTATGATCCTGCTTTTCAAAGGTATTAGCAACTACTATAAATATCTCAAATTTGAAACAAACAAGGAGGATATGTACACAATTATTAAAAACATCACTTAATTGATTGGAAGGTCATTCTAATTTTAATGACAAGAGAGAAGTGTTGTCACTTTTTTAGCAGTTTCTTCATGTTCAGTGCAGCTTGTTCCTCTGGAGCATTATTATTAGGATTTCCCAAACCTTACGTGAAACAGTAGCTACATACATCAAGTGAAAAATTTCGTTTGGGCTATTCTCTTTCAATCTACAAAGTTTATCATTGTGGTGTAGCTGACAACTTCATATAATCATACTATTTGCTATAGAGAAGACACTCACAAAGTAAATTGGGAGACTTACACTGTCTCCTTTGAGATTCTCACAGTGAATATGTAGCTACATATTGCCTCTGCTCCTCTGGTGTAGGTCACTTGAATGGGCAAGAAGTGACTATCAGGTAACGCATCAGGGAGTAAAATTAATGTCATAGCTATGTAGCTATATAGCACCAAGCCAAGGTGCATTTAGAAAGTGAGTTGATCTATTCAATGGTGAAATCTTTCAAACAGATATCATTTTAACTCAATGATCCATGGGGCTTTAGTTTTCTAATCATTATATAACTGAGGACATGTACAGTGACTGGAGGTAAATCTGATCGCATACACTGCCTTGGAAAGTACTCGACACATGAATTTGGGGAACCCCCAAATATTATAGTGCTTCCAGTGACTCAAATTCAAAAAATGACCGTTGGAACAATAATAGGAGTGTCCTTGGAGCTGGAGACATCCCTAGTGGCTAGAAGGCGGGCAAAAAATGTAACCACCACAATGTTTTTGTAGACTGCTATGATCTTGACACCAGATAGCTCAGTATAGAAAACTGGTGCACTGGAAGAGACACTACCTAGCTCTGCTTCTTATAGACATGAACAATTGCAACTCATTGCAATTGCTACAAAGGCTATAGCAAAGATCAGTGGCCATTTAAAATGCACTTAGATAAGAAAAATAAAGACATAATAGGCATGGTCACATTCACTGTAATATTGGTGATCCCTGAATGGTTGCACTATGAACCATTGGAAGGCAGCTTAACGGTCTTGATGGAGATCAATATGCACAGCAAGAATGGTATAGTGGCCATGCATGTACACGTAAAGAGGAGTGTAGTTTGTTCTCATTTATTTACATCAGCTTTGATGAGATCAATGATCTTGCAATTCTTTGGAACTCAGAGATGAGTACTCTCTTAACCAAGGTATATGAATAGTCACATGTAAACTAAACACAGGGAACACATTACAACCGCGTGTGATATAGCTAGTTGGAGTAACAACTCTAGCAGCATTTGAGATAATAACCGATCACCATTTTAGTGCATGACATTTAAGTGGAACAAATATTATAGGAAGAAGTCAATAGTCATAGTGGGTAATAACAATTTTGCTGGTATGTAGCGGAAAATAGTAGGATTAGGTATTAGTGATACAGCTGTGAGAAAAGGCACATCATCAGCATGAAACTGATTGTGGTGGTTCTGCAGAGATCCATGGACCAAGTAGCACAGCCAATAGGTACTGGTGCTCAACAGTAGAATACTCTACAGTATCCAAGTCTATCAAGAAACGTGAGGTTTCTGATTCTCTGAGGATGTAGTGGCACTCAGTTTAGTGTGTGCCAGTTGTAGTGTAGGTATTGCATGAGGAAATAGATCTTGTTAGGCGTGAACCTGATGGTGGAAGTGTTGAGGTTCAAGATGCAGGCACTCGATCAGAGATCCAGATCCATAGAACAAGTAAATGATAAGATTTCATAGTATACGAAGCCAACACTAGGCTGAGGAGCATTAATTTTGCAAAAAATGATGATTTGATACAGTGGAATCCTCTAAACAAATAGCTAATAACTTTTACATCTCAATCGAGAAATGTGGCCTACAGTTTCCTGGATATCGTGGCACTCTGTTCATTGTGTGCAACTTGTGAGATGCTGTACATCTGAGAAAAGCAGTCTATACACTCAAAATCAGCAACAAATGAAGAAATATGAGTATAATAATATTATTAATAACTAATTACACCACAGGATAGAGATAATACATTGGGCTATCAAGTATAGCATTGTGTGGTCCTGCAAAACGCTGTAGTTTATAGCTTGTCTGATACACTACTGTATCTTGCCAGGTACTTTTCAAATGGGAGTATTGACTAGTAGACAAAAGTGTGACATCTTCATCTAGAGCACTTTAGAATCTCAAACTGGAGAGTGGAGGTAGAGTTTGTCCATTTTTCCGAATCAGAACAGGCTTTATACTTTAAGATTTTTATCATCTGCACAACAGCTAGTAACAGCCTAAAGAGTTCTATATGCTTGTTAAAGGCTCCTTGAGAAAGGAAATGAACTAATAGACACCAATAAATTAGGTTCAGAAAATGAAATTTCATTGTCATAGGATTTAATCACATTGTCAGGACAACATTCAATTTGGGTATATCCAGGATATCAAAAGAGAACAGACACATGGTTGAGTTTATCATAGCTGAATTCAGGGAATCTGTAAAGTGAAAGGGAATACAGGATCTATGTCAAACTGTAGCTCAGTGCATAAAGAACGTTTTCAGTTTTTACATGGCACTAAATGGAGTGGTTATGGCTCTACACTTCGAATAGATCATTACTATATTCAGTATTCACTATTCAAGAAGATGAGATGACACATTGTGTATGGAACACTAGGGGATTCTGGTATCATTGAGGGCAGCTGGCTCCTTGATGGATGAACGGAGGTCATGCTTCCTGAAGTGCTGGGTGGTAGGGAGGGTGGACACTGATGTTCTCAGAGTGCAATGTTGACTCCAGAATAACTGGTGTTAGTCGGATCACCTGCAAGACAAATCAGTACCTCTGTAGGTTGGCATAGCTACACCAGAGATTCCTAGAGAGCTGCTTATGACTGGTATATATGGTGCAACAACTTACCACATCAAAAAGGAAAGTCATTGATGGACACCCACTACAACACTAGCACAAGGTTCAAATGGGTCACTGGGCCTACCCGGTGAGAGGATGATCATTGAAGGTATAGAGTTCTTCTACCCTCTATACCTACAGGATTTCTACATCTCCACTACCTGGAGCTTCACCTCCTGCCTAGTTCTCGATAGTACAATTATGTTTAATCTTGTGGCAAAGATACACGTTGTACATGCACAATGTTATAGCTATTGCACATTATTATTGTGGCCATAGTACTGTTATAATGATGCCATCATATCAGGCAAGACTGCCTTGAATGCGATACTCAGTCTCTTTGGTTTGGGAGAAAAGAACCTTTAGAGAGGAAAGGTCACTGCTGAAGCCTTACTGCACAACACACCATCGTGGCTGGAGGTACTGTCTATGTACTGTCTATGGCCTGTGAAACCATTGTGGTGTCTTCCAACCAACGTTTTGTTGAGAGTGATAGGTAAGCAAAACTAGTGCTAGGTATGAACCTATACTTATTCTATTTCACTTAACAATGAATCTTTAGTTTCCTGATTAGCTGAGAATAGCAGTATTTGGTATTGTGTACCAGTTGAGTAATCATACCATAGAAGTTGTATATCTGAGAGCAGCAGTTGCACGAGAAATGCTGCATGTTGTGAGGATCAGAACAAATTCACAAATTTTAGCTAATTGTCATCTGGGAACATCATCAAATCATGCAAGATCAGCATCAAATGAAGCAATATAACCATTCATGCACCACAGGATAGAGAAATGCTTGGCTGGGGATAGAGTTCAAGTAGCCTATATAGTGTGGCATACTATGGAGCCAACTCTGTCAGGTACTTTGGGTCTACATGGCTTAACTTCCAGTGTGAAAACTCCAGCTAGGGTACTTTAGAACCTCAAAATGTATGCGAATACAATAGTAGTATTATGAGATACAGTGGAGTTATAATCTGCTGGTAAAGACAGTGTCTGCAGAAGCTAGGAAGCAAGCTAGCTAATGAGGGAACAAAAGATACTATAATGTGGACCAGCATCTGAAAAGTGGACCACAGGAGGTGTAGGATCACCAAAGTAGACACAAACTTGTCCACATTTCCCGCTTCAGGGCAGGCAAACCTCACTGCTTCAAATAGTAAATGCCTTGGCTCAAAGAGTTCTGGGATATGATGCTTGTTAATGTATAGAAGCTGAACTATGATGAGCAATTAAGCAACTGAACTTACTTGGGTCTCCAGAAAATCGTGATTGAAAGTTGTTCATAGGTCTCAATCAGTAGTATGCCACGTTGCCAAGACAAGGATATCAGAAGAGAATGGAGACCTGATTGAGGTACTCAATGACTGCATACATTCAGAGAATCTGCAAAGTGAAGGTTCTTTATACTAACTCTATAGCACTCTGCTTGCTATGAACTGCATATAACAACAGTACTTGCACTAACTCTTAAATTTTCCTTTGTCTAGCATTACCATTGACATGTGTAACCAAAATTAAATGAAGACCTAAATCATACTAAGCATGAAAAATTAGGTACACAAGAGTGTGGCTAGCTCTCCTCAGAGAAAGAGCAGCTTGAGCGTATTTGCACAGATTTACAGAGTGGAAAGGTAAGAAAATTGCAAGAGTTCCTTTCTACTTTGGGAAAATGCATCAGCAATTGTAAAGAGTGTGCAGAGATACTAGAGTATGGAACACTAAAAAAGGAAGTTGGAGTTGCTGCAGATGAGCAAAAAAATATAGAAGATGACATCAAGAGGGCCAAGGAAAAGTTACGTACAGGTGCTTTAGTCGGTGGCGGGGTGGCAGTGACCTATAACATTTACAATGGCCATGTCAACTTGTACAATACACAACATGTAAACTGTAGTCTCTTATTATATAATAATTACTATCCCATGGTAGCTACAGCAGTATAATAGCATTTGTGGACAGGTTAGAACTTTCTTGTTTGTGTTAGAATAAAGACAAAAGCAAAAGATCACGAAGCAACAAAAACATAAGTTTATAAAAGGTGTATGAAGATAGCATGTGATAGTACAATGTCATTAGACTCGTTTTGCAATTAAGCTGCAGTTAAAAAAAAGAGTTAGATTATGTTAAAGGTGTACTATGAGAAGAGCATAATATTCATGTACAGGATTATTAGCATGAAGAAAGCAGTTGCACTCACTGAATTGAAAGCAATGAGGCAGTTTGTCCTAGATTACTTTTCTGAAGTGCCACTCTTAAAGATTTGAGAGTACACTTGCATGACTGGGTGCTCCCTCGACTATCTTCCGGAGCCCACTGGAACCACTCTGACAGCATGGATCTAAGATAACTCAGTGGTGCTCCTTGTTGTAGGTGAGCTCTTGACTGAATGTTATCAAGTTCACCTTGTCGGAATCCCAGGTATGTACCAATATCTCTCCATTGACAGGCATGATTCTTTAGCTGAAGTTCTAGTTGAGGTAGATGGGACTCAGTGAGACGTTCGTCATCCGTCAAAGCACATTTGACTCGCTCTGAGCAGTTAAGCCACAGTAGTTGCTGTGGAGTAAGCTTGCCACATTTCATTGTGCTAAGAGTGCAAATCCACAACTGATCATCAGTATCAGCTGTAGCACTATGTGGTTTACCTACACCACAAGGGCAAAGTAAAGCAGGACTAGGAACAGAGTTGGAGTATCTCAAATTGAGAGTAGCCTTACGAAGTCCCTTGAAAAGCGCTTGATACACTCTTCGGCATACATTTGGGCAAACTTCGATTGGTGCTTCTGGAGATATATGAATGTGGACTTCAAAATGAGAAAATGTGTCGATTAGTGTGACAATTCCAGGGCACCTAGGGACCTCGAACTGGATGCAGTTACGATACAAACAAACTGGAGTTTTGAATTTGTCCACTAAGATGGTCCATGGAGCTGGAAAGGTATTGTCAGTGGAGGATAGAAAGCAAATGAGAGCACAAAAGATACCTCGTCGAGGACCACCATCTGGAAATTTAATGACCATGGGAGCAATGGGAGCATCATAGGACACCCGGAAAGTGTCTACCTTCTCATCCTCAAGCATACTAAGAAGAGCAGGAACAAACAACTCATTACTGCTAAGGCTAGCGAAGATCAGCAGCCTCTTAAAAAGGTGAACTAAGTCCCTGGGTTCAAAAAGCCCAGGTACATAATGCTTGTAGAAATCTTTTTGTGAAAGAAACTCAACCGTGACCAGAGCAAATAGGTAAAATTTTTTCCAATCTGCAGAAAGTGCATATTCCATTGAGAGCCTGCTGATTTCATAGGATTTCATTACTAGCTCTGTCACCTTGTCAAGAATGACTTGAGTATCAGCAAAGATAACATTGGGAAGGATATCTCGATAATAGAAGAGAACAGAGATCTGGTCGAGGTACTCGATGGCTGCATCCAAAGAATCCTCCTTGAAGTGAAGCTTCTCCATGGCTAATCTAAGACACTCCTCCTTGCTAAGAACCCCTCGTTGCAGGCTTTGTGACATCTGTTGAAGGAGAATTTCCAAGGCAAACCATCCAAGAGGAATATCATCAGGCTGGATGGAGGTGTTACTAAGAAGTATTTTCCGTATCTTTCCTACAACTAATTCTTCGTGTTTCCCAGGTTTTAAAGCATTCAGTGAAAATATTACCTTATTCTCTGCTAGATTGTAATAAACTATCTGATTTTCAAGATCACGTGACAAGAGCTTATGTATCTTTTCATTCTTTGCATCTCTAGTCTCATTTGATTCCTTCTCTCTGTCAGCATGAGTGCCTACAACTATGATCTGTGGACACTCACCTGTACTGCCTGAGGACGACCTGTGTGAGTGCATAGTCCTAACACAGTGTTGAAGAAGCTGCTCAATCGTATGTGCA
The DNA here is from genome assembly GCA_964291365.2 of Stappiaceae bacterium. Classification (GTDB taxonomy): domain Bacteria; phylum Pseudomonadota; class Alphaproteobacteria; order Rhizobiales; family Stappiaceae; genus JBDWFY01. The sequence continues at coordinate 63,981 of OZ220033.1, read as the reverse complement.
GATTCATAAGGTGTACCTATTGGCTTTCCATCCACATAGAACTCTACTACTGGCCGACTACCTAAGTTATCACAAAGCCGAAAGACAAAGAGATAGTAAGATAGGCGACGTAGAAAAATTGGCAAGATTTCATGAAATTGAGGCTGACCACCAGAATCAATGATCTGGATTATTCTAAATGCTGTGAGTGGAGTTACACTTGTAGAGAGCTGGTCCATCAGCTTAACAAGCTCTTCATCTGTGGATATTGACTGAAGAATCCTCTCAGCTTCATCTTCATAGTCACTAGCATCAGACCCATCTGAAGAATCCGATGGAGAAGCAGTGACTACATGAGATACTGAAGCTGATAGAGTGTCGCCACTTTTGCTATGCGCTGATGGAGTGACGTCACCTTGGTCAGATACTGGTGCTGTTTGACTTTCTCTTACCTTGGGATTACCTATTCTGGCTTGGGACTGACCTGTAGAGGGTGGCTTGGTGTCACGTTGACGTGTTGCAATGAGGTAATCAACAAGCCTAGGATTATGTGCAAGCAGTGCCCTGGCTAGGAAGGCTTTGCGATCATTTAATGTGGTTAGCTTAGCCCATTCTTCACCATCAAGGTTGATTCGGTAGACTGTGGTTGGTCTCATAGCCAAGGGGGTGCTGGTTCTGGACGTTGCTGCTTCATCACCAACAATCATATCTTTTGTTGTTGTCTTACCTGAACCAGCAGCACCATACAGCAATAGCTTGCAGAGCCAGGACTGTACACTACCACACCGCATGGCATCCTCAAATCGTCTACGACCCTCAGCAGTACCTAATCATGTGTGTGCATGATTGTGTGATATTTGCTTGAAATCTGTGGTTGTACTGTATAATATACGAGTGCCATGAAGCAGTGCGATCGTGGCACTCATATATACATGATAGTAAAGTTAGAGCAAAGGAAATAGACAAGATGCATGCAGTTAAAGTGCGTGTCTGCGTGCACATGTGCATGTGCAATTATTTTATATAACGTATACTTAACTAACTATACTCTTTGTTTGAAACAAGAACAATTTATTATGCTAGAGTTAGAGTATACAAGTGACCATTGCTCACAAAAACAAGAACAAAGAGGAAGAAGTCATGACTGCATTGATTCGTATTAAGACGGATAACATCATACAAGAACAGTGAAACAAGTGGAGAAACCTAAAGCACACAAAGATTGCCAAGCAGTCACAAATTGAAATGTAGAGTGATAGTAGTATAGCAAGTGAAGACACATTATTTAATTCTTTCAATATGTACCCTTGAACCAATCATCTTTGCAACCCTTGACTCCATGGGTGAAGAAGTCCCTACATTTACAACTTTCTAGAGTCACATGTAATTAGAGGACATAAAATGAACTGATAAACCATCAAATAGATCTAATAATGGAGCTTCAATAGTTGATGTTACTATAGTTATTGTTATATTATCATAAATTATTATCATGAAAAGAATTAATGGACTGACGAAATAATTATCCCCCTCTCCTGAGTAGGACTTGATGATACAGTAGAATCTCCCAAAATGGACACTCTGACTTACTCCCCTGGATGCTTCGGATTCACCTATATAGGATCCTTCGGACAGCTATATAAGCCATGGATGCTTATTATAAGGATCCTCCAGACTGGACAGTTAAGCTGACATGCATAGGCTCATAATAGCAATGATCTTCACTCATACAAATTGTCCTAGGATTACCTTAGGACTTTGTCTGCATGCATGTCATCATGATATGAAGACATCAAATCATTTTGCATGCCTATTCACTTATAGTACAACATTATGCTTGTACATCTCTGGGGTGATCACATTTTTTATCCCAGGACGGTCCTGGGATATTCAGAATCAATGTAGGCAACACTGGACATCACTTAGGACAAATAGCTGTATAAAATAGCCTCCAAGAGTGGACAGAAATTGAAGCCTCGGGTGAAAAATGAGAATCAAATTTCAACATTTCAGCTACTCAGTGATACCTAGAAAGTGCATTAGATGGAAGAGAAAAAGGAAGTTGCAAAAGAACAAAATAATGAAAAAGGATAACAAGGTAAGGGGAGAAGAAAAGGAAGGCTGAAGAGTGAGAGAGAAAGAAAAGGAAAAAGAGAGAAAAGCAGAAAGCACAAGCTAGCTATAGAGAGGACTGAAAGCTGAGCCGAAATTGGCAAACAAAGAAAGCAACATACAGTAGGTGTACAATTGAAGGTTGGCTACAAGAAGCAGAGATTATTAGTAGTGAGCACTTATTTTGGACTGTGATTGTTCCACTGATAATGGGTATAAGAGTGAATACAACGTACAGACCAGGATATTGTGGAAAGTGGATGCATGCATATGATTAATTGCATTTACATTGAGAGTACTAAAGGTGAGATGTGTATGTATTGTTCTGTGCATAACACACTTTTTATTAACCAACTGACAGTAGTTATTGCTTGCAGCATTACTGTATATTTTTACTCTCATTAAATTTTAACATCATTATTTGTCATCATTTTTGTCTATGATTTATCATCATCACAAGTGTTTGATAATCAACACTGATAGTAATGAATCACTAAACCTCACTGATACCTTTTTTACCAGGATTGCACACAGTATAAAAGTAAGCTTGTACATCAGGTGATACTGGCAAGACCCCACTACATGCCTTACTTGAGGGATGGTGTAAAAGCTGGACTGGACTGGACTCACGAACTTGCAGACTATGGACTGATATATTTTGGACTCAGTTTGAAACTGATAAAGCGCTGAATGATGATCATTTCCAACCATTCTCCTCCAAGCCAGCATTGTGTCTGTAGCTTTGAGAAGAAAGCTAGGACTTAGAGATCGAATACACTAAATACCACTGTGGCCCATTTATACAGTATGTGAGCTGAATTAGGAGGCAAAAATACTACTATATGAACCAAATCATCTTGACATGGAATATTGCTGTATTATAGAGAGAGGAAGATAGCCATGGTAGGACTAAACTCAATGAAAATCAACTTATGGTTGAACCAGTACTAACTATATGATCCTTTCTCCTAAGCAAGCTCCAGGTTATGCTAAGCTAATTCATTGTCTCTTGATTGCTCCCCACTACCAGTAATTTCAATCTTCAAGTCATAGGTCACAGTGTGTGTGCACTTAATGTAGCTATACCATCTTAATTGTGTTCAACTGATTCGGAAGTCAAACTGCTTTGGCATGTAAGCAAGTACACACACACAGAGTAAGGTTTAGGGTAAACACTAAATGTAATTACGAAGCATAACTGTCAATTATAGTGTTATATCCAACAGAATTAGAAAGCGACTCCAACACTGCATATAATTAAAATCACACGGCCCAATAGTTGTAGCCAGAGTATATGGGCAGCAAAGCTACCCCTAGGCATATGGAGGGTAAGTCACTAAAGTAAGATTAAATCCAGTTGAATCGAATAAAACTATGGGTAGTTAAATACAAAGAGAGGAATAAGGATCCTATGAGAGCATATTAGCATAATGACAACTTACGATAGCAGTCTAACAACAGAATCCAGTAATATATTGCATGTTAAAGGAACTGTGTCATCATATAAGTGTATTTTTAGTAACGGAAGCCGGATGGGGATCCCCATTATCCAATCAAGTATGTGGGCAATGTGGTTTTGTGATGTCGTGATCATGCCACTTGCCTGTGCCTGGCCGGCCGAGTTAGCCTTGTGCCCGCGATCGGGCGTGTACTTTGGCGTTAGCTAGCGAAATCGACTTCACGAATGTACTGAAGGATGCAAAAGGGCCGGCTTACCTCTCTCTTCGATGTGTAGCCTTCGTTTCTTGGGCTTATCCGCCATCGTAGGCACGTTGGGATCGATTGATCAATAGCTGACTGTGGGTGCGGCTTACGGCATGATCGATACCGCTAGCGTTTGCGTGCGCGTGATGTCCATAGTCATCACGTTTTGCGGTTGATTTCAAATGTTTATAAAAATAGTAACACGCAGCCCTTAAATAGGGACACAATGCCTTTAATAAAAGTACAGAATATCTGGTAGGTAGAATGTGCGTGCAACGCCTGCCATGCGTATGCTAAATAGACACATGACACAGAAATAGTGACCTTATCACATGCACATGACTACAAAATTCGAGAACGGAGAAAAGACTCGAGTACTCCAACCAGACTCCTCGTAGGGAAGTGGTCCCGCCTCTCTGTAGCTGCCCACAGGTCAGACGATTAATGGGACCAAAATTGTGCCCGGTGAGGATCAGACTGGGTTCTCCCCTGATGTCCAGAAACATTTAAAATTGAACCATTAAAATTTTTATTATACATCTATATGTATTAGATGCTAATATAATAATTTATTGTGATATCCTGTGTCAAAGATGACTATAAATAAACTATAAAAGCTTCTCCTGGCAGTGGACCCCTAATCAGTTAGGTCTGATGGTCAGCAGACAAGGCTCATTTCACCCCTCTTTTCTGATTCCCAAACACATACATACAATGGTGCACATACATGTACATACAACAAAGCTTTAGCTTCGGCCAGAGGAGGCACATAATGACCATGTACCCATCACTGTTATTACTTCTGGTTTACACATTAAACTTTGATAGCTATAATCTTGGGGAAATCCCCTTGGATCCCCAACCAACTGTGATCAGAAATCAAAATTATGAGCAAGATGATCCCTTGAAGATTCTACTGCTTCTGGAGACACATGTGTAATGTTGCAGGGGATGGTATGCACAGAAGTCTCTTGCACATCATCTGAGCTTGCATAGGTACACACAATTGCACAAATACAGTATTTACTTGAATAGTAGCCGCAGCTGCAGTAACTATTAATTTCAGCCTTGCTCAAGTGCAGCTACTAATCAAGGGGGGCTTTTATTAATTTCAGGTCGATACCTCGTGAAGATATCGACAACAATAGCACAAAAGGCTGGTTTATGAGGACTGTACTTCAAATAATTGAGATATGGTTGAAAAGTAAACTACCATGCTACTGTAGAATGAAGCCGAGCTCATGTTTCAGCATGTTTCTACCCAGAAAAACGATTGTGCATGCCTTGCAATGCCCGCATAATAGTGATTGCACATGCGTGCGGCTACTATTCAAGGTTGGCTATTATTGTTTTCAAAGAGCTCCAGGTGTGGCTAATATTTGGGGTGTGGCTATGTTGAAACATACACCACACACAATACTACATACACCAACAAGTTAGAGCTAAGAGTAATAATTATTCATTGATTGTTACAGTGGTACGGCATGCGTAAAATTTGTGCAAATGTTAATTACACAGAAATAAAAAAGGAGGTAAAAATGGCACTCTTCAAGGGAGACGAACTGCTGTAATCATCAAAGTCTTCAGCCTTATGTGAAGTGTATGGAGGACTACTAGACAGATGTGCTGTAAGTTGCTTTGCTGAAGTTCACAACAAACATGATATTTATTCTGAACAGAATTATGAATATAAAGGTAATGGAGAATCTTACTTTAAGGATATTTCAAGTAATGAGAACACTTCAATATCATCTCTACCAGTTCAGGTGTGCCTTTGTGTTAGTAATGAGCCGAACTGCATCCACCAAAGACACGTTGAAGTTAAAAAGGGACAAACATTCACACTCTCAGTTGTTGCAGTAGATCAGACTGGACAACCAATTAGTGCAACCAGCCAAACATCCCTCCTCTTTACTGCTAGTGGTCTAGCTGAAGGCCAGCTAGCTAGGAAAATACCTGAACAGTGTACAAATTTGACATTCAATGCTGTCTCATCCTATAACTCTGAGAGTTTGACCCTTTATGCTTCAAATGGTCCATGCAGGGATGCTGATCTCTCTAGGGCAACAATAGAAATTCACTTTCTCCCTTGCAGCTGTCTAACAGGATTACAAGTCTCAGGAAGGAATAGTACAAACTGCACATGTGACTGCCACAATCACATCAGTCAATACACGGAACACTGTGATAGCTACGCTGGATCATTAGTCAAAAAGCCTCAATCCAGAGCCTGGATTTCCTACATCAATGACACAGATCTAACTGGTTATTTAGTCTACCCCAGCTGTCCTTTTGACTACTGCTTATCAACCACTCCACCAGTTGACCTCAATCAGCCAAATGGAGCTGATGCTCAGTGTGCCTTCAGCCGGTAATCTCTGTTGTGCGGATCTTGCCAACCTGGTCTTAGTCTCTCTCTTGGTAGTTCACGCTGTCTCCCATGTCCTAGCTACTGGCCTGCACTGCTCATAATCACCATAGCTGCAATCCTAGCTGGCATAGCACTGGTGACTTTACTGCTAGTACTAAACATGACAGTTGCAGTAGGAAGTTTAAATGGACAAATCTTTTATGCCAATGTTGTGTATGCAAACAAAAATATTACCAACTTTATAACTGTGTTAATATCATGGCTGAAACTAGAACTAGGAATTGACACCTGCTACTTTCCAGGAAAGGACATTTACATTAAAACATGGCTACAATTAGTTTTTCCTGCCTATGTTATTTTTCTTGTAGTCTTAATTATCATTGTCAGCTCCTACTCCACCAAATTCTCAAACCTCATTAGGAGGTATGGGGCAAGGAAGCTGGGAATGGCCCCAGAGAGAAGCTTACCTGGTACGTGTGGCCTGTTGTACAAAGGCTGTCAAAGCACTATTGATGGGTGATTTACGTCTGCTAGATGATTACACTGGCTCTGGTACCCACTAAACATAGTCTACTGACCTCTGAGTAGCTTCTAGATCAACGCTTGGTATCCAAATCCAATAGCTTGGTGTACGTGTATGAGTAGGAGCAGTCTGGAATATGCTGACTTGGCACACATTGACCATACATGTATGAGTAAATGTATGTGTATGACTACTATGCATGCTTTTCTCTGGCTACAGTCTGTGATATGCTTGTGATGGCATGATGAATCTTCAAACAACATGCTAAAAAGTAAGTACAATAATGGTATGTGGTGCATGCATTTATGCATCTGGAACATACAAAAGCCTTGTTGACTTTAAAAGCCATTGATGTTGTATGTACACATCTACATGCAAGCACTGTACATATAATGGCAATATTTACAGTCTACGATAGAAGGTTGTGGCTATGGTAGTTCCATAGAATTATTAGTGTGTCACTGAGGAAAATGTAGATCAACCTTAAGGTTACGGGTGACAGTTCACCCATGCACATGGGCATTACCCATAGTGAATAGTGGAACATGTCAAGACAAACCACAAATGAAAATGGTGTGTCAACTTTCTCCTAGATGGCCTCTCCTTTGACCGTAAGGAGGTGCTTATCTTATTAGTTGGACATCTGGGCAGTGCTGGAGTTGGTGTAAATTCGAAGGCCACCTGTCAGGAACGAACTAGACAGCTGTGTTGACAGCCTGGTCCACCATTGCGCTTGGCGTAAATGACCTTCTTTTGTGTAGCTTTTGTTCTGTGAAGGCTCTATGAACTAGGGAATAAACTCCAGCACTGGAGCAAAGTAAGTACTTGGTAACTACACAGTAGATAGCAGACTAGAAGCCTTTTTCTGGGCAAAACTTGACGCACGAGATCGTGACAATGGCAGTCATAGCTTGACTTTCATGACAGTGTAGTCACTTCATAATTATGGCAGCTGTTTTTATCACCATGCTAGCTATATTTTGGTGTTTGTTTCAGCTTCATAGCAGCTTCTTTTGTCTAGATACAAATGGTTCTGTACTCACAAAAATTTCCTGATGCAAACTGTCACCCGTTAACCTTAAGTTTGTACATGTATGTATGATAAGTACAATCACTGTTGTCCACATGACATTACACACACATGTACACTTGCACGCATGTGCACACACACACACACACACACACACACACACAAGAGATACAGAAGTTGAATCACTGTGATTTGAGACGATTAATTTTATATGAAAGACTATAGTTACTTGTGTGCATCATGTATACTAAATTATTGAAATTCTGTATGCTTTATTATGATTATTTCAGGCAAACTATATTTGGGACACAGCTGAAAATACTTCAACAGGACTGTTAGTGTATTTAGTCTTTGTTCGGTGAATCTGATGGCCATTGCTCAAGGAAGCTGGAAATGACCCCAAAAATGTGCATGTGACTCCAGAAAGTTTCTGAAACACTCTGACCAGAATTAGCCGCCAGAAATTTTGCTATTACAGATCTTTTTCTGAATTTTTGTGCCTATAGCATTCTTTAGTTCATGTTTAGCCACTTAAACATCTCTGGATGTGCTGCTGCTGTTCTATTCTGGAGTAGTTACAGTTTCTGGTGATGGATGCAGAAGGTAGTTTACAATTGTCTGTACACTCTCCGTAAACTGCTACATTAAATGTTTGCGCACTCATGCAGTTAAAATGTACAGCCGGTATAGTGCAACTTTTGAGTCAAAAATGTGGTGTTATGCTTTGAGACACATGTACATGACTCATGCAGATTTGATTTTATGAATATTGGGACCCTAATCTAACACAAAACTAATTTTGGTTACCATAGCAACCAGTCTTGTAGATGTGCCAACAAAAACAGCACATCATGTTTACAAACAAAAATCACGAATTGCAGAACAGAAGATGGCCTTTGTTTCCCTCCCAAACTTCGTGAGGTACAATGTACTTCAACAGATGCCGAAGTATCTGAAACTATCTGGAAGAAACAGTAAAACCTTCGTTCTTGAGCTAGGTGTCACCTTGTTTATTCAACAAGCCCCAATATCCACTGCTAGTCCATGTATTTCTTATTGTCGCTCACCTACACGCGATCGAATCAATTTTTTCCAGAAGAATCTGTGAAGCAGAGATATCAAACATTCTGATGAGTCTTTCAATATCATCAAAAATGATCGTCTGCAAATTGATCACTAGCTTGGTAGAAACTAGCTGCCTCATGTCACAATATAAAACATATGGAAAGTGATCACGTGCATATGTGTTAATGATATACTAATAAATGAAGCACTATTGTGCAAAAGCCTCGGCACAATCAATTCGGTGGGCCTAAGTACAGCTTGTAGAATGATATATACAGCATGCAGTCATGAAGTAGCTGGGAAGGGCTGCATGGGAACAAGGCTAGTCTAGTCTAGATCTAGTCCTGGAGTCAGAGTAACCACAAGAATGTGCACTGCATGAGATATATTGCACCATGCACGTGACGATGTCATGATCAATGAGTCAGCAAAAAGCTATCAAGCCTTGAACCCAAGTCAGTCAAAGAAAGTTGCTCTAGTTTACACAGTCATCACTTTTAGCTAGCAGTTCATATACTGTGCTGTTTGTAATTGTGTCAAGAACCATTGGTGTGTCTTGTTGAGAAAAAGATGTGTCGCCAATCATCATGGCAGGCAAATAACGCCATTTCTCCCGAACAAAACGTTTTCAGAGAAGCCTACACAGTACATACGTATCTTTAAAAGCCTACAAGAAACACTATGCCACCTCACTTTGGACATATAAACCAAGTATGTAGCTGCTAGCACGGTAACAAACACACACAGACACACAGACAGACAGACAGACACACAGAATGACTACCGTAACCCTAGTGCATGCGCCAAGGCTTAATAAGTTCATGAGCTGAAATGGCCACTAAGTGGGAAATTGTACTCCCATGCCTTAGACTACCTGAGATTGTATTTTTACCATGCATGCATGTATGTATAAGTGGTAAAGTAATCAGTCTGTTCATCTGTTGTTGTTGCTGTCGTAGGTCGTAGTTGTCACACCAATCTTGAGATATACACGTCGTGGCCAGGGTTTCTTCAGAATTTCTGTCAACGAAGGCAAATGTGGTTTTTGCTGAATTAAAGGGGGAGGAGGCAGGGACTATAGTAATCCTTTGGCACTTCTATGAAGTACAATTACCATAATTCGCATTAATGTCTTTCGCAAAATCTTTGTGTTAGAAATTTTCGTGTAACAATATTTCGTTCATATCAAACGCGCACCATATACTCACTGTAGTAAATATTACTAGCAAATAATTTTTGTGTAAAAAATTTTCGTCGTTTTGTGCAAAACGAAAAATTTTTTAACAACGAAAAATTCGCGAATTATTGTATGCGGATGCTTCTGTGGCACTCCAAGAACATCTTGGAGATTTAGGCACATATAGCATACGCAAGGTAAGTATATGTACATACAGCATGTAGCTACATGTACATGTATCTAGTCGAAGGAAACAGATAACACTTTAGTAAGAGAGTTTACAAGTTAAAAATGATCAAAACATCCACTGTTTTTCTATTAATTGATAAAGGGAAGAGCTTTCTTATGTACATTGTGTAAGTGTACATGAATGGTGGCTTCTCTCAAGGGGGGGGGGGGGGGGGGAGGGCGTCCCCTACACCTAAATGAAACCCTGGTTGTGAGTGGCCAGCAGATGTTTGAAATGATGAATGACAAAATTTAATCTTTGCTTCTAAATGCTTGATGAGGATCACAAGTGCTACAGATTGTCCTATTTGAACTGTCACGCCCATCAAACACAACAACTCAAGCTAATCAATAATGCAGCCATTATGATCTGATTGCACATACTCAAGTTCAGTATAGGTAAGGGTCATTAGAATGAGGTCATCCCCTCTACACTACAGAACTTCAATAATTCAACTTCAGAGATTCCACTGTATTTATTCGATTGAAGTATATATGCAGTGTTAGCATGAGTGCAAAACGCTTTACCTATGCTTGAACCTGGAAATGGTTGAATATTCTTTGCATTTCTGATTGAATTACATAAGCACATACGGGAAGAATATTTGTGCACAATCATTTATAAATCGTGCATTGAACCATAGATAATACATACTGACGTGGATGTGAAACGGGGTAGTTTACGGAGCGATTTACGGGGAGTCATTGTCTCACTCCTCGTCACGCGAAAATAACCACGCTCTGAAGTTGAAGACGAGTGTTTTACAGTCTGACGACAAGAATAAGAAGCTGACGGTTACGACCGACGATGCTGACATCAAAGCGAGACGAATGGGCGACATCTTTCCCCTCTCGTGCCCGAAAACGTGAACCTTAGCGGTCCTTTCTACAATGGCGGTGGCTGTAGCGACTTTGTGTTAGATTATCAACGAAGGCGTACGAGATACTGGCACGAAACAGGTACAGATAACACTGCAAGCAGCCCAAGTACTTGATTAAAATGCCTTTTCCTTCGTAACTCGAACAAGACAAGCGTGACGAAGTGTTTTGTACCTCGGTAGCTTATCGTTTTTACCTTTCTTTGTGTTAGATTATTGGACGAACCGTACGACTTCAGCCTAAGCCTCAACTCGAATCGAGTACCTTCACGCTTGCATTAGTTGAATAAAATAGTAACTACTTCCACAGACACTCGCTCTGGTCAAAAACCTCACACAAACACAGCTGCATTGAGCGGTTTTGGCCGCCATTGCCATACAAACGTGTTAGAACGTAAACGGAGATCCGTAAATCTCCGTGTCACCCCCGTTGCGAGGAGTGTTTCACGTGCAATATTATTTTATGGACCCGTTTCACATCCACGTCAGTGCTGTATTATCTATGATTGAACACTATCCCATAACCTTAAGTCATGGGCACATTAACTTTATGAACATTATTCACTCAAGGTAGAAATGAATATGTTTACAGGTGAAGGTACACACGTTCTATATGTAGTTGCACACTCTTGGTGCATTAAGAGGGTTGCTTTGTTTCACATGTGACTGTAAGGAATTGATTATGTTTTTGATATAATCATTGGACAAGTGAAAACACAGACATCAATAATTCATTGGCTACACATAATTACGAAATTGAAAATTACAATAGTGAATAGGGATCACAATGCCAAAGAGTACTGAAACAAGAGCAGCTGGTAGGATGAAACACTACTGTACAAAAGCCTAGTTTAGATAATCGTCACTTCTAGCTAATGGTTCATATACGTACTATGCCATTTGTAATCATGTCAAGAACCGTTGAAAGAGTTGATAGTAATTGTGGCAGGTAAATAATGTCATATCTCTTAAACGAAACCTTTCCAGCAAAGTCCACACAATATGAATCTTTAAAAGTCTACAAAAACTATATATCACCTCACTTTGGACATATAAACCAGGTATGTAGCTGATAGCGCGGTAGCAGACAGACAGACAGACAGACAGACAGACAGACACACACACACACACACACACACACACACACACACACACACACGACAACTACAGTAACCCTGTGCATGCGCCGAGGCTTAAATATTACAGACAAGGTACATCCCTACAGTTTCATGTGCAGGGGTTTCTCCTAGAGCAGAGTAGATAGCGCCACTCTACTTGCATTCATTTCCCTAGCTTTGATGTGGTCAATGGAACAAAGAAAAAAAATCTTTGCTAAAGTGAACAAGAATACCACTCTACTCTGAATTTCCACAAAAGTCTTTCATGCGCAATCTGTAACAAAATGGAGACCTAGCAACCACAGAAAGTCCAAAAACGATGCTCGAATCTTCCCATGATATCACAGAAATGCACTACATAAAATGAAGAGGATTTATATACAAACTAAGGTGTGAAGTTGAGGCAGTGTTGAGTTACATGGTCTAATAGGGAATTGCACTTGTCTGTTTTTGATACCCCTTGGTTGAACCTCTACGATGGTTTCTTGATTTGTTCTTAGGCTTTTGGAAAGGAAACTGGCCAAAATTCATGAATATGGGCATAGAAGCAATAAAAAGTTTTGAATTTATTTTGCGTTTTGTAATGTATTAGATGTATGGGCATCTCCACTTATAGAGTCTACAAACTCTATGATAGGCGCTGGCATATTAGATCAATATCGCATTTTTGAAGTCTCTCTGTCCCTGTCTTTGTCTCTGTTACTCTCTCTGCCATTCCTCCCTGTATTATTTCCTTCCCTCTCTGTCTTAGGTTAACATAAAATCTTTAATGATAAAAAAAGGAGTACATGCATACATACACTCTTCTATCATACATGTACTTGTTTACAATGTGATACTATTACAAGTCAATGGTACAAAATGCCAACACAATCATTGCAGTCAGACATGTACAATGGTCACCATAACAAACAATGGACACCAGTTTAGAACTGACTCACCTTTGAGGTATTTCTTTTGTACTATCTCCAACTCTTCAAGATATCCTTTGAGATATAGTGCCTCAGCTACAGTTTTCCAGCTTGGAAATGGAACCTCATTCAAGTAGAGTTCCCAACATGCCTGCCTGCATTTAGACTTATGGTGCTGCTGTTGTATCATGTCATGCTTGGAGGGAGGGATCCAAAGGCCACGACCCACATTATCCCAGTCAACATTCTCCAGTAAAGTAGTGAGGTTAGAGAGAGTCAGAGTGGGCTCTGAAAATAGAATTTTTACTCTCATATAAAACCAAACAGGATTATACAATAGCTAGATATAGCTGCCTACACAATAACAATTTACATTGTCATGGTAACATGTATACATCTACATGATACATGCATTACCATAGCCGAATGTACATTGTATATCATAGATACTGTCAAGAGATGCTTACACTGTACATGTTTGTGTTGGCACTAGTACTACGTATACATTGTGTTGAAATACGTGTAAGAGTATGGATGTCTGTATCTTCAACACTTTGTGCACACATTAATTTTACATGTATATGTATGTACACGTGCAAATGCCTCGTGCACACTGAGGCTAAACTTCCCTGGTCCAACCAGAGAAGTTTAGCCTCAGTGTGCACGAGGGATTTGCATGTGCCTGTCCATAGTAGACCAATAATTTTTTGGTGGTCTACTGTAAACTAACAGTCACGAAGCGTATATAGCAGTTGCTGAAGACTTTACCAATTTATCAATGTAAGCACGGCCCTAAGGTATGCTGTGACTGAAGGGATCTCTATGAGGAAAAGCAGACACGCTCAAAATATTTTGAATCACATCTATTATTTGTACATACATTGTTTACTTCTCGATCTGCACATCAAACGGCTGGCTCTGTTCACGTATCATCCATGTTTGACTCTGCCCAGCTTCAGTCATGTGGCTGCATTGTTCACGACTGCACAAGCCGCTAGTGCTCAGTAGGTGAGCATGTGCGATACTTCCTAATCAACATCCGTGAAGTGTGATCGAGGTACAAATGATTATGTTGAAGTCTCAGCGCACTTGTGTTATTGGTTGTCTTGTGCTCAGCAATTACTTAGTATGGCCACTATAATGTTAGCCCTCTGCATGTGTGGTGCAAGGATACAATACTTTGTCTGTCTGTCTGTTTGTCTGTTACCACACTAGCTGCTGTATACCTCATTTATACGTCAAACACACGGTGCCATAGGGTAAGAGTTTACTGTTTGGCTTTCACTGAAAATGCTTATTTCAACAGTTCTGGTGTCATTTGCTGACCACCTTGCTCCTTGATGCTCTTGATGGACAAAAGAAGTGGCATGCAGTAATGGTTTCATTTCAATGTGAGGATTGATTACATTCAGCGATAGTTCGAGAACACAACCGGCTCACTACTGATAGTAGTACACTTAGTCTAGCAGGCTAAGCTTCTTGGCTTTGTTTACTGATCTTGCACACGTGATGCATGTTATGTAATTGCATGCAATGAGCATTCTTGTGGTTAGACTTGTATGGTTCCAAATACATGCCCTCTGCTAACAATTTGTTGCTGAGATAATCTTAGTCTCATGCCCAGTCTTCAGCAATGCTGCCAAAACCTCAGATTTAATATTAGAAGTTTTGACTGTGAAAATTACCTAATTAGCACATGCAAATGAAGGATTCTATTCCAATAAGTAAGGAATTTCTTCATATATCTGAGGATTTATTATTAAAAGATGTTGGTAGCACTGAGTCCTGGGCATGAGACTAAGGTAGCTCAATGCACTGAGGGTTTTGCACTATAGAGCTTCATATAACCTTGTAATCACAATCACAATACTAATATTACCTAATATTGTTAACTTTTTAAGCTAAAAAGTATTTAGCTTCGGTTTTGAGGTTGATAACCTTTGCTGCATACCGTATACGTGGGTCTATAAGTGCATGCTCCTATTGCAAATCAGCAAGAAACTATGCACTTAAATCTTAGATGCACTAAAATATCAGTACGAAATTGACCACACCCATGAGTATATGGATGGGCAAGGGATCACCAATAAATTATATTTGCATGCACATGGAGCCTAGTCACGATTGAGAAGGGTCGCTGCAAACGGCGACCAAGAAGAAAATAAGAGCTTCTGCTCGAAACAGACAAGCCATGCATTACATTACATGTAGATCTTGGCTATGTAGATACATTGTAGCTAGTGTACCTATTACTGAGTAGAAGAATGTATGCACCTAAATCAAAGTAGGTGATTAATTGTTAGGTGTGGTTAAAGACCTGTACCTACGGTATGTATATATGGATCAATGAATAATTAATTTTCATGGCTTGCTCTAACAATGAAATTATTGAACAATGAAAATTTCCTGATCTACAGTATACACAGACCATCCATCACTGCACACTACGTTGCACATACTTACCAGGTGATTGTTTGATGAATGTTTTAGCTGTGGCCACTGCATCATGATGTCCATAGTAATAGAGGATGTTTGGTAAATCAGTCCAACTGGCATACTCTGTGAATTTGATGTGGTAGATGATGAGTGCTTCCCTCTGATGGGCAACAGTGGAACTCTGCTCCTGTATCTCCCTCAGCTTCCTTGATGGTACCACCAGAGCGTCTCTTAGTTTCTCCACATCCACCACAGTAGCCAGTACAGTGGACACATTCTTAGCAGTAAAAGTGGGGTCTACATGGTGAAACATTATAATTCGTTACTTCGTAGCTGTACACAGAAGAACACAAATTTGTGATAAGTTTCACAGACATACAAAAGTATGTCTGTCATAATGAGGCTTGGTACTCTAATTCATCATACATGTATGTACAGTGTCATGTAAACACATTATGACAACAACAATAGGAAGGTCTGCAGCCAGTACTGGTACTCTTAGGACAGGTTTTATTTGTAAGAATCCTCAGTGCACCTACGGACTATCTCAAGTGGAAAAAGTTACACTTTCACTCACTTTCAAGAGATTAATTTTAATACCAGATAACAAGATAATGAGAGGCTCATCAATTAAGGTACCATATGAAAGGCCAATCCTAGTGCCTTCTAGATGTAACTGCAATCAAAAATCAAGTTTTCTATGAATAAAATCTGTCTGATGTTATTCTAGATCATCATAGTAAGCTTCCATTAGTGTAGCTAAGGTTCAATAAGCATCGATAAAAGTGGCCGTTTAAATTCTGGTTAATTTGATTTAGGATTTTCGAGTTCGTAGCTGAATGGAATGCCCATGGCACGATCTTCTGCATGTAACTCTGAATCAGTAGCTATATCCACAATCCATCTGATAGATTGTCAACATTGATCGTTAGCCTTAGTTTTTCACTATTAGTGTTATGAAACTATGAGCACTTAATCCCTGACATCATTTGCTCGATAAAATGAGCTCAAGATTGTGACTGTGTGGCCTGTTACTGTGGATTGTATAGGGCATGGGCATCATGGTATATGCCACTAATTGGCTCACCAAGTCTGTATACTAATACAGTAGCTAAGGCATGGAAGCGAGCACAAACACATCGTTGGATAAGCACCAACCTTACTAGTATCATGGAAGTTAGCTATGAGACAGACCACATACCAGATCTCTGTTATGTTGTAAGCTTAGAACAA
The DNA here is from genome assembly GCA_964291365.2 of Stappiaceae bacterium. Classification (GTDB taxonomy): domain Bacteria; phylum Pseudomonadota; class Alphaproteobacteria; order Rhizobiales; family Stappiaceae; genus JBDWFY01. Next base: position 47,216 of record OZ220033.1, on the reverse strand, counting down.
AAAAATCTACATAATTATAGGAAGCTAAGCGAATGTTGGGTAGGTGGACTCCGGGGGATTAAGGCATGGGACCAGCCACCAGTACATTTTTGTGAATATTTGGAAAACTGTTACAGATATGAACTTTTGATTTGGTATCACGTCTGTACACTACTTGAAATATTCAAATTTTCAACTGTGACCTTAGGTCTGTTCGACTGAATTCATTAAAATTCCGGGAAACAAATTTCTTAAGCTACATTAGATCATATGCTGAAATGGATACATTTCACACCATCTGGCCTGGACTTGCCTTCTGGTACATGTAGTTAGCAGTGTAAAGTTGGTAAGAATGCCCAGAAATGCCTTTGTAATAGCTACCTGTACTACACTCTTATAATAGATTGGATTCAAAATAAATGACAGTTAGACATTAGAGGCCTATTGACCTACAGCATTTAGAATCCCGACGTCGCCAGACTGTGACACCCACGAGCAAAGCGAGAGTGTTACTCAGGGGACAGAGGGATTCTACATGTAAATACTGTAGATTCTATTAGGCAAGGAGTGCTACGTTTTAGAAAAATTTTCACTATATTAAAACTTTATGTATTTGCCTTGGAGTGATCACGAAAACATGGATCCCATTGGCCAAATTTTACGTAAAAAATTCCAGGAATCAGTAGTGTTCGATTGTGTAGGGTACTCACAAATCTAGTCACCAAGACAACTAATTACATGCTTATCATGGTTACCATGACAACTAATTACATTACCATGACAACTAAATTCACAAGTATAAAGAGCAACTGAAAAATTGCAGAAGTAAGTAGGGATGGTAGGATCAAAAAGAGCACAAATACGAGTGGTGGGGACAAAAATAATGCCACCCTATATCTTATTTTCAAGTACAGCATGTAACAAATGAAAAAGTGTGTAGTGATGAATCTTGTCTATTATTCCTACCACTCTTGTTTGTGCACTTATTGATCCTACCATCCCTACTTACTTCTGCAACGTTTCAGTTGCTTTTGATACTTGTTTGTGTTACTTTTAATGATTTTTTTCAAATCTCCTAAGCTATATATGTGGCATGGGAGGTGAACATAGTGAGCACTGGACCAGATACACTTACACTATGTACAGAACTGCTGAGGAGAGGTGTGGTCACTAAGCTTTTGGCAAACGTACTACATGTAACATCGAACACAGATGACTGTAGGCCATGACTACCAGCATTGCAGATGATAGTAGAGCATCGACCTCTGTATCCCTCGATTGATCGAACGTGTTGAGAAATGTAAGTGCTAGCTCGATCATAGAGTGAGATCGCTGAGTGTGGACATAGTGCAAAGATTGAGACAATAATTGCATATGGCACGTGCTTGCCTCCAAGCATACGCACTTAGCAACAAACCGGCTTCCTGCATTGAATCTAGCAACCAAATCTGCTGAAAAATGGCTTCTTACAAAAGGATAAGCTTTGGTAAAACCGATGTAGCACTGCACTGCGTGATAAAAAAATAGAGTTGATTTATATTCAAAGTAGACTGAAAGGTCAAGGCAGTCCTGAGTTAGAACTGAAAATGATAAAGAAAGAAAGAAAGAAAGAAAGAAAGAAAGATTGACAATTTACGATCCGTTATTAGATGCTGTATTTAGATCGAAAATTTGCTTGAGATTATGAGTATGCAAGTTAGAAATCTTCCAAGGTTATCTGCTCTGATATTTTTGGTGTTTTGTAATGTACTAATCATAACCAGTAGCAGTCAAACAAAGTTTAAGATTCTGTATGTGTACTACATATGTAAAGGTCGGTTCACAATATGATGCTACACCATGCATTGTGTTGCGTCACCTTCGCATTGACACTCATCGTAACACAACACAATGCTAGAATATAGACTCAGATTCTATCCTCGTGTTCTCTTGCATGTTGTGTCCTTGTGTCTGATCGTCAAAAAATCATCAAAATTTTAATTAGAAATTTTTGCATTTCGCAAACTGCAACACAAAGCCTTGCGTCATATTGTGAACCGACCTTAACACACATAGCACATTGCAATATCTGTGCTATTATGTGCACTAACTATGCACACAACAGATGCTGCGTACTTTCATAAACGTTTGTATTTATGCACATAGTACGTACTTTCATATTACGTAAACAGATACACCTACAGTGAGGCTAGAGCCATCAGGCGGTGCCCCCAATGCCCACAACTAGTCTTAACTACTCAACAGCTGTCAAAGTAAAGGTCATAGTTGACCACTGAAGCATATAAAATAGCCAGCTTAGAGGGACCAGTTCTGTTCATAAGTTCACTGAGAGAAGCAAAACAAAACCCTACAACTCTCTCCTCCCCCCTTAATCCTAATTTTTTTATACAGTTGATCAGGATCTAAGGATGAAATGGAGGAGCTTGATGATATGTTCATCAAGGGGCAATACACACCATTCAGTGATCATTTGTCCAACAAGAAACACCCGCTGACAGACTCCACTAATGTACAACCAGCCAAGAAAAGAAAAATTCAACAAACCACCAGTGAGTGACATACTCAATGTACTCATGCATGAATTGTACATGTACATATGTTAAATTACGAGGAAATCACTAAGAAATTTACAAATTCACATTTAATCCAAAATATTCTGACACTAGGAAGAGAGAAAGAGAAAAGAAAGTGTCGGGAAAGGAGAATCAAAAGAAGGGGAAAAAGAAAGGTTCCATCTTGGAGGTGACATTACAACCAAGTGTGACCAACACCACATCCACTAATGATTCAGACGATTCACCTACTGAAATTGATCCAGTTTCTCCACAGAAGACCTTGCCAGGCAAAACCCAGCCAGCAGATGTTGTCTCCCAGTCTACACTCTTGCCCAAATCCAGTGAGCATGAGTACATGTAATTCTTACAATGTGAACGTTGTATGAAGGATAGAGAAAGCATGAACTGAACTCTTTTCTCCATTTTAACAGGTATACCACACCCCTCAGATGAAGCAGAAAGTTCAAAGGCTGATCCAAGCACTTCGGTTGAAAGGGAGGCAGCTGATGCTCCTACAACAGCACTACCAGCTCAAAACAGTATACATGTACACTAGTGATTATACAACACAAATTCTACACACGTCTATTGAAGTATTATTATGTTGAAGCTACCATTGTTTTCTATTTTGGATATTGATCATTGCAATTTAGCCAAAAAGGAGGTAGTCGATGCTTCTAAAATGACTCAATCAGCACTATCTGGTCAATTGGTAAGGTTTAACACTCAACATACTGGTGATTATGTCAAGAGTATATGAAAAGGAAGGAAGGAGAGTATCGAACCGTGTATATACCGTGTGTAACGTACAGTGGTTTGTACGGTTCATAAAGATATTGATGCTTGGTGGTCAGACTGTAATGCACATAATAACATGGTGCTATGCTTGCCAGGTGTGCTACATACTACACTGGCTAGCATAGCACCATATTTTGTGTGCATTACACTCTGACCACCAAGTGTGAATACCATTACAAAGGTCATGAACTGTACAAACAGCTGTTACACACGGTATATACGCGGTTCAATACTCTCCCTCCTTCCTTTTCATATATACTCTTGATTATGTTACACAGAACTATTCACATTTAATTGTGGGCTAGCGAGTGTGCAAATTCTAACAATACCAGTATCTCTGATAATCTCAACACACACACTTGTATCCCTTATTGTACAGATCTTCAACTACTAGAATCTACCGTCCACTCGCTGGAGGAGAGTGTCCTATGCATTCAGCAAACCCAGTCTAAAATCCTTGATAATCGGGAACAGATGTTTCAAAGACTCCGTGACTTAGAAAAGCGCACAAGTGTGTGTTTGCCAGCAAGGCTCAATCAGCAAGCACGAGGGTAGCAGGGTCAGTGTGCAACCTTTTCTCAATGCCACCTTCACCATCACCAAACTGGTGCATAGAAGATTCAGACGATTAAATTGGATCAAAATCGGAACTTCCTTCCAAGATCAGTTCCAATGCACCACCTTCCCTGCCGCTCCCCAGCACCCAGCACCCATCACCCCTCTATTACTCCCCAGATGTCAGTATCAGCAGCTCTTCAAGCACAAGGTACCCTCTATACCCCCCCCTCCCAAAACTCCAACTCTCACACAGCCAGCTGCAATCACCCTTGCTTGGTCCAAGGTTGACAAAAAGGCACTAGATTGTTCGTGTATCGATAAATTCAAGCTTCTTCCAGTTGACGTGGTTGTTGCGAAATACATATCCTAAGCTAGAGACAGTTTCGAGAGCCATAACACTGGCAATCAAGCTAGCCAAAGAGTGTTTGGGGAGGATGTCATGAGGCAATGCATGATGTATGGGACCAGGCAGCTACAAGGGCTTCCCATACAAAAACTTTTTCAACTTAAGAAAGCAGTTTTTGATCAATTCCCAGAGTTCTGGAGCCACCCCCCACAGGTTGAGTCTGTGTGGAAGGACTGCGTTGCATCTGTAAATCAATCCAACAAGCAACTTCGTGCTAACAAGCCTCTTCTGACTGATTAGCTCGAGAGACAATAACACTACTAGGTAAAACACCATCTTATTGGAACATGATATTCATTAACCGTCTGGTACATAACTTATCGTAACATGATAATAAGTCAAGCAGGCTATTGTATGTGAAATGGGTTATGCATGCATTACATTACTACAACACTAGTATCCCTTGAGTTTGATGGCTCTAGGTATCATCTTTTTCAGTGTCTAATGTACTTCTCCACTGTAACCGTCTCCCAGAAGCGTTTGATTCCTCCTACAAGCTTGCCCTTTGCCTTTGGTTTCACCTCTTTGTGTACAAACTCTTTGAGCTCGTGCCACAAGATTTCCATTGGATTAAAAGACTCAGGGGGTGTCCTCCACCAATTGAAGCAGCTACTGTCTAAGAAATCCGCTACGCAGTGCGACGTATGTTTTGGATTGTTGTCTTGCATGAATCTATGTGTTTCAAAATTGTACAAATATGGCACTAGGATCTTGCCTTAGATCTCAATGAATAAATATTTCTCCATCGTTCCATTGAAAAAGCAAATTCCTGTAGCTCCTTGTAGACTGATTCTGCCCCCCTCCACGTGTACTTTGGTGGGATGCTTTGGCCTAAAATGGAAGAGGAGAGACACAAATAAAGGTAAATTAACACTATGCACAGGTTCATACATATCTAGCTGTTAATTGTGTATGCTTTATGTATGTGGATGAGTTTACCTTGGCTTATTCTTAGGTCGTTGTCCTACCTTTCTGCTGCAAAACGCCTACGAGACTCTAACTGAACTGTACATTCGTCCATCCACACCATGTCATCAAAATTCAAATCTTGGTTTTCGATAGCCCATTGCAACCGCTTAACCTTGTTCACTTCTCTTAAGCTGGCAATAAGCTGATCTGTGAAAAGTCCACCCTAGTGTTGTACGACATAGATGCTGTTAATTTCCCTGAATGTGTAAATTATGGTCATGTGTGCATGCTGCCCGTGTCCATGAGCCACTCAGGTGGGTAGGGAGAGTTCCCATGGGACAAAAGAGCTTTTTAACCTACCACCCCTAGTTCTCAAGGCTAGGCACCTAAGTGGCTCTGGGTTAGGTTTGCCTGAGCAGGCAATGAGATGGATGGTTGCCCCTTAGGTTTGGGATTGGTAGTAGAAGATAAACCTACTGAATTTTCATGTAGTATGCTACATGTACGTGTACCTCTAAGACTTACTTACTGATCCGCAAAAAGTCCACCCTAGTGATGTACGACATCGAAGAACCGTTCTCAGGGAGATGTTAAAGCCCTTGCTCACAAGTAGCTGGCGTATCAGATACGTGGTCGTCTCGTCATCAAGCTGCATCTGCTCTTTAATGACTTTCTTCAATTCAGCTGTTATCTTTGAAGGGCACCCTGACCCAGGCTTCCTGGCAACAGAACTGCTATCTTTGTAGCGCTTCAAGAACTTTGCTATACCCACACAACTCGCTTTCAGTCCCTCCTCACGTAGAACTTTGGTGATGGTTGGCGCATTGTTACAGTAACATTCACACTTTCCACGATATGTGTGTGCTTTTTCCATGCCTTAGCTATTGTATGTAGCAGAAAAAGTGTACAAGCAAACGAGATAAACTGTTCAGACTACTAATTTTAATGCCAGAAAACACACAATTAAAAGACTCAGTGAGCCAATTTGTGGCTCATACCATGACATCACTCCATACAAGCCCTGTACAAGCCATGGTAAAAAGCCACACAATTGAAGTTTTGAGCTCATTTTATTGAGCAAGTGTTGCCTGGTATTTAAGCACTCATACGTTCACAGCACTAATAGTGAAAACCTGAAGCTAACAATCAGTGTTAATGATCCATTGGATGGATTGTGGATATAGCTACTTTCAATTTGGAGTTACATGTACATGCAGAAGATTGTGCTGTGGACAAACTTAAATCGAAGTTTCTATGATTAAAATCTTAGCAGACAGCGAAATCCTAGATGTTACTAAAAATAGATTTCTAGACTAGCCATGAAAGGTGTGTTAACAACTTGTCAATCCATTCTTCTCAAGGTTCGACGAAGAATTAGAGGCTATCATGATCCTTCCAGGTGGTTCTCGACACTGTCAAGTGCCAGTAAGCATATCAAATAAAATTGCGACAGACTGACAGTTTCTGCTCACTCAACCGCCCAACGAAGAAGACACAGGCGATCAGGTAAGCTTTTACATATACATTATCAATGAAGACTAAGTTACAACTAAGGGTTTCGATGTCTCGTCATCCCTAGTCTGACAAAAGGCCTATTTACGGTGCTAGTGATGGTGAGTTGATTCAGTCACCTAGCTGCTTTGTCACCACCACTAACTCCGATCAACTTGAGTGTTCTATTGTTTTCACTTGTCCTGACGATTGGTGATGCCTTCTGGGCCTTTGGTGCCACCAACAAAAGCTTAGCTTGGCAGAAGGTCACCATAAAACCAGGTATAAACATGACTGTGCTAGCTTGTTCACTCAAAGTTAGTGCTATTTTTAGTAACATCTAGGTCTACGTATGTACTATGACTGTTGCATGCCCTTGGTTTACATCCAGACTCATGTGTTATGGCTTCATTATGTAGTGTGAATTTGAATAGTACAACTTCTGTGCAGGTGTGCCTTTAAGGCATAGGACTTAGCCACTGTATTTTACATACTTCTGTAAATACCAGGAAGATATGAACTTCTGACTTGATATCATGAATGTAGGTACACTACTCAAATTAAGTAATGTCAACTCTGATCTCTGACATTACGTTAGATAGCATTTATTTAAATCCAAGAAACGAACTTCTTACTTTGCATTAGTATATTGTAATATGGATACATATCCCAGAAAAGCATACTACCGCAGGGAGGACTTTTCTTGTAGTTAGCAGTGTAAAGAGGGCAAAAAAATGCCAATTCTGATACCTTAGTTGTGATAGGAACCCTTCAAGGGTAGGTGCACTAGAACAGAAATGCCTTTGTATAGCTCTGAAAAATAAATACTAGTTAGACACTAGAGGCCAAGGGATCTACAGTATTTAGAATCCTGATGTTCCCAGACTGTGACACCCCAAGCGAAGCGAGGGTGTTACTCAGGGAGACAGAGGGATTCTACATGTACATACTGTGGATCCCATTGGTCAAGGAGTGTTAAGTTCTAGAGAATGTTACAACTGTTGCTATGGTAATAAAGCTATTTGCCTTGGAGTTATCACAATAATTATCATGGACCTGTTGGCCAACCTTTACATAAAAATTCCAGGAATCACATGATATGTAATGTTCGATTGTGTATGGTACTCACAAATTTAGTTACCACAACAACTACTTTATCATAGTTACCATGACAACTAATTACATAATTGTCAAGCTAAAAATTTATACTATAAAGCAACATTAATATGTGCATGAAAAAATTAGGCGAATCCGTCAAAATGGACCCCTAGAAAAATTTACAGGATTTTTTACAGGATTTTTTTAGGCTAGATCGAATTAATTGTTAATTTGTTATCTGATCAACCGAAATTACACACTATGTAGGTTAAAAATGTACCTGGGTCTACGGAGCACTTCAATTGGAACTGTTTACAAGAGTGGGAAAAATTAATGGCTTTGTCTTTGTAGAATATTGATTGACACCTCCAATCAGGAGATATCAGTAAAAACGAGTGACTGTGATGACCAATTACCATATGCACACATGTACACTGTGGTACAATGGTAAGGGCCTTGCTTTAATTACAAGAGGTACCAGGTTCGAATCAGGGTGGTCAAATTCCTTTCCTTTGTTTATCTGTTACTGCTTTGATCATTAAAAGTGTTTTTAACTAGTGGGTGAAGCCTGGGTATGACTATTCATGTAATTGACTGCAATTAGCTGATACAAGCTAATTGGACGACCTACGTCTTAATCTATTGAGGAAAACAAGCTAGCAAGTAAGACTAACTGCTTGACAGGAGCTTATACTAGAAGCATACTGCAATAAGCCACGTCCCCAGTCTGGGCTATGTTTGCAAGGGGGGGGGCTTATTTTCAGGAGGGTACTCAGCATCCATAAACTTAATATCAATTAAAAACATAACTATCTTGAGGATGATAGAAAACAGTAGATGTTGAAACATACCAGTCAGTTTCTCTGCATAATGTTGTATCTTGTGATGTACACCACGCCAGTCAAGGCCTCTTATTATATGTCTCCACGACGCATACAGGTGGTTATGTAGATAGAAGTTGACAGCAGCAGTTCTGCGTTGATCCTCACTAGCAAACTCCTTCTCAATCTTCTTCTGATGAGAGTTATGGATGTCCAGCACATGACCACACAGTCTGTCCCACTGCAGTCCTTTGAGCACCCTCAAAACATTCTCAGTAGTTAAAGCTATGGCAAAGAGAAACACAAGGAGACATGACGCTAGTATGCACATGCAGTGCACAGATATGTACATGTATATATTATGTATACTGTAAATCTTGTATAGGTATATACTGAATAATTACTAGACTCACCATGTCGTTTGTGTTTTTTGTGTTGTAATGGTTTGTTAGATTTCTCACTGCTGACATCACCAGCAACAGCTAGGATCATGGGATCAGCTCTGGCTTCACTTAATGGACTCTGATCAACTTCCTTGGTTTCCCCAACACCACTAACTGGAGCACTGAGAGGAGACTTAGAGGTAGTTAGTGCTGGCTCCTCCCTCCCCTCCAATACACCACACTCCAACACAGCTGCTGTACGTATAGTAAACAATATTAATTTTACTTTTGGCATGCAATAAACAATTCCTGGGCATGCGTATTACTGGTGGACATTTGCATGTACATGTAGTAGCCTGAGAGGAAAAATGTTGCATTATAATGAGAGCATGCAGGTATGTGAGCACTAATCACAGGGGTTATTGGGATCAATGGGACAAATATCTATAGTGCCAAAATTCTCTTTGTGTGTATGTAGGGATCAGCTACCAAACATACATTAAAAGGTGTGAGATGGGGGGAGGAGGAGGTTACCCTGAAATAAACCCCACATGGCCATGAGTGTGGAGAATAGCCTCGTCCCCAGGCCCATTCCCATCCTTTCAATGTTGCACGCTGAAAAGCAGGAGCACCTGGTATCAGAAGTCACGTGATGAACTATATCCACATGATGGATGGTCAAAGGGTGAAAGCGAACATGGGTGAGCCAAAGGTCAGCAATGTTCAGGGTACTGCCGTTCATGATCAGCTTGAGGTAAGGCTTCAAAACTATCAAGCGATTACAGTACAATCATTATAGACTATAGAGAGTAAGAAAATAGACTCTTAAAGCAGGCACATGGCCTACAAAGGATGGCTTTACAAAGCGACCTTTTGACCACCAGTGGCCATGTCATCGTGATGCAAAGTCATGTGACTTCTAATACCAGGCCCTTCTACTTTTCAGCGTGCAAAGTTGAAAAGCTTGGAATGGGCCTGGGGACGAGGCTATGTGGAGAGGGCAGCCAACTATACAGACTTATATGAAAACAATCACTTGTACTCTCTTACATGGAGTCAGCTGCACAGCTTCAGCTTGACTGGTAGTTGAGATGCTACATGTAACTGGAGACTGTCCTGTCAATGGCCGTTCTTTTCCCTCATCATCAACTTTCTCCTTCACTGTTTTCTCTTCTAGTGGTTTTAGTGGTGACTCCACCTTCAGCTCCTCTGGACAAGACTCTGCAACGGCTACATGGGTATGCAAGATTTAAGAACAAACAGTGATTTCAAAACTTCACATTTGGGAGGTGACTATGGAACACTAGCTGGTACATGTACAATATTTACACACACATGATAACTAGTGTCATTGGCAGGAACATACAAATGTGAAAAGGAACAGTATGCAAATTGCATGTGAAAGATGCAAATTTCTCGTAGACTACAATGACAATGGTGGCAAAACTGAATACATTATTCTTTGCATATGCGTGCAGAATAATAACACTTACAATCAGAGATTATGACTCAATCAAGCTCTGAGACATGCATAAATGTAGTATTAAAAAATTAGTGACACTATGTTTCTAAAAGAACAACTAGTATAGACAGGAACACATAATGAAGAAAGGAAGGGGAGGGGGGAAGGAGCGTGAAGCACCCACATGCACACTTAATTGAAATCTCAGAACTTATACCCATGCTGCACACGTTACTAAAAATGGGCATAACCGCAAGGTATGTAGCCTAGCCAAGAAAAATAAGTGGCTAGTCATCACGATGAAGCTTATCACTCACAATTCTTCCATCAGAGATGCATAAGAGCTCTGCCAAGAGCTACCACACAAGGATCGTAAGCTTGCTATCAAAATTCTGACAAAAAGGAGACTGCTGGTAGTTTGAAAATGTTCGCAGGAGACAGCCACCGTGTCTGCATACATTTGCTACTGCAACAGGGGTGACATAATGTTAGCTGAACCAAAGGATCAGCTCCAAATCTCCGTCAGACTAGTGTCAGATTACTGCCTTACCTAAAGCGGCAGTGCCTTGATTGGAGAGTGCTTGATCGTCCCGTGTGGCAAGAGAACGAGGCTGTCTTCTGGCTGCCTGATTTCTGAGGGGTGGTATGATCATTCAACTAGCTTATAGAAAGGTTTTCGGGTCGTTTCTCATGTCTAACAGAAGAATTGTGAGTGACAAACTTTGCCATTTACATACTTTTCTTGGCTACATACCTTGCGGTTGTGCCTATTTTTAGTAACGCATGCAGCATGGGTAAGTTCTGAGATTTCAATTAAGTGTGTGGGTGCTTTGTGCTCCTTCCCCCCTCCCCTTCCTTTCTTCATTATGTATTCCTGGTATAGACAGGAACTATGGTCAATTATTTAACGACAGTATTTGGTTAGTGGTTATGCCACTCCAAATTAATTTCTTGTTCAATGGAACACCAGGGGAATGAGGTAGGGTCGGTAGGTAGGAAAGAAAATAATTAAAGATGATGTCACTTCCTGTTATTGCTCCCTACTCTGATATAGAAAGTTGATATCTTTACCAACTATATAATCATCAGTTTTGGTACAAGCAAAAAATAGTATCTCAAGTCCTTTAGCCAGAGTAACATACAAATCTACATGTAGTACTCTACAAAAGAAATCACATGGCTATTAACATTGTGGTTACACTTTAGTATCAGCAAATATAGGGTTGGTCAGGTCTGTTGAGCAAGGAATTAAATTGTTAGCCTAAGATAAAGTTGTGCTACATTGTGCTCATGTAAGTAATCACATGTACACATAATATTATACTTTATGCAATACAGGTCGCACGCAATAATTTTCATGAATAAACTTCACCTCCCACACACTCATGAATATACAATCATGACCATCCACACTGCTTCCCTCCCACTTTTGAGAGGACAGTAAGACCTATTGTACATCAATGTAAAGTTAGCTGATCATACTTTATACTTAGGCACTGTACATGAGGCGTAGTGTAATCTATGTGTGCTTTGACAATGCGGACATAGGCAAACTTTACTGATTATTGACTATAGGTATCAAGAGCCCGTGGTATCATTAGCTATGGGTGGGGTCAAGATTTTTGACAGTCAAAATATTATTGTCTTGACTGCTTAATAGCAGTGAATGTTGGCCCTCAACTATTAGCAAAAATTCTGATGAAACGGCATACCTAGAAATTTAACTGTAAACCAACCGAATACAGTGGATCCTCTGAATAATGGGCACATTGGCAGCAGGATTCTTGTCTTTTGTTGAGAGGTTGTCCCTGTCTTAGAGGTGCTAGTTACCCACACCCCTCAATTATGAGGATGCAAAGTTGCAGTGAGGGGTGTGGTCAGTAAGAAGCTATCACATGCAAACGCAGGCTAACCATCAAAATCTTGATACCATATAGCGGTAAACTTTTGAGGGAGAAAACGTTCGCGGATACATAGAAAGTGAGAATTTCGTGGAGAAAACTTGCTTGAAACCAATCATTGGTGGGTGGGCATACTCCCAACTTTCACGGAGAAAACTTTCGTGGATGGCTCTCAAACCTTGAAATCCGCAAAAAGTTTTCTCCCTCAAAAGTTTCCTGCTATACGGTACTAATCTCACATTCTTCACCTGAGGCTTCGATCTCTGTCTGCCCTCGGAGGCTATTTTGTAAACCTACTTGTCCTCTGGGGGCAAGTTTTCTGTCCGTTGTCTAGAGATAGGAGGTTGTTCATATTTCGGATGTTGGAAATGTATTATTTCTATGGCAAAGTCAATCGGGGGCACGTTGTTTGTCCATTATATGGAGGTAATCCGTATCTCAGACAGTCTGTTAGGCCAGGCAAACTACATTCATAGTTTAGCATCAGCCTGATCCTCAAAGTATATGCGGGCGGGCGGTAATTTAATTAAATTAGTGGTCGTTCACGTGATTTAACCACGCCCCTAATACCTTACTCCGCCCCCAAATTTGTGCCACACCCCCTCAAATTTCGACCAAATCGGCTTGAAGCGGTGAGGCTAAGAGACATGCGGGCGCTGATGCTAAACTATAAATGTACTTTGCCTGGCCTTATGGGAGGTTCCACTGTCTTAAGAGACAGGATTAGGGGACATCACAGTAGCTCTTGAATGCATATATCAGCCAATTCAGCTAAACTGTTGGAATTACCCCCCCCCCCTTTCAAATAAGGGATGGTATCTTAATTATGTTCATAGTTTCATATTGTATATATGGCTTGGTCTCCCCTTGGGTTATACCATGGAACAAATGCTGAGAATTAATGACATCAGTTACAATAGCCGTATAAAAACAACAAAGATTCTTTGTGGACAACTAAGTTGCAAGTTGTACACCAAACACAATTTTTTAACATTGTTTCTCTGTTTGAGACTTTCAAATGAAGACACACTCAAACTGACACAAAGTCACATGTAAACAGATACTTATATTAATGGGCTTATATCAAGCTAGGTCTACATCCAAGTGTCACAAGGTATTCTGTTAAAGCAAAGATGGTTATTAAAAGGTATATACCTAACATCATACTACCGGCAAGTGAACCCTGGCTAGCTAGCTACACGGGGCAGCTCACCACGAGCCTGATGTGCTTTCTGCCATGGTAGTCTCAGTCTACTCCGTCTCCTTACTTCAGGCGATGCTCGCAATTTCTCCTTGCTCTTTCCTTGGCCCATTTCAGCAATATTCAAACGAGCTGCCTCTACGCTTGAACATTGTCTCTCTTCCTCGGTAAGGTTCTTCCCCAAGTTATTGTGTAGCTCTAGTGCGCGTGCGCAGAAAATTAAGGGCGTGGCTTGTTAGTTTGGATTGAGTGTTACAGAGGTCACAGAGACCTATCTCAGTACCGTCCTACATAAAATACAGACAGAAGCAGTACAAGGGTTAAAATAATAACTGTAGTGCATAAGAAGGTAAAAATTAAAACGGGTTCTGTTCCAATAAAAAGGACTGTAAAAGTTTATGCTGTTCCAGATAAACTGAGATGCTTGTAGCTACAAAAAAGGAATAACGAAAAAATTAATTCTAGATTGACAATACTGTAAGGATAAAGGATGAGAACAAGTACTAGCAACACTTAATGCAAAGTGTTTTTAACTCTATACAGTTGTGCACCAATATATACTGGTGACGCAATCGATTAATTTTACAAGTAGCTAGCTACCCCTTTTCAATATACGTATCATGTGCTTGTATGTCGCAACACGCAACATATTGAAAAGCTACATAGGGAATAGGGACGAGACTCCCTGGGATACCATTAATTTTTACATTAACTGAAAGCACTACTGCTCGTGTCCATATCAGTTTTGTTATAATGTGAACCAACTGCAGCTTAATTAGCTAATACAACAGTGAAGTTTATAATTAGGTCCGATCATGCATGAGTGTTGGTTTGAAAGCTAGAAATGCCCACATAATGATCCTACGTAATTCCTATGTGTACTGTCTTATCCCAACTCATGTCAGTGCCAAAACTAATGACTTGTAAAACTAATTCAACTCCCATTAGTGGGAGTAATTATATTAGCTAGTTGAAGATTTTGTTCCACTATTGTTGTTTGCTCTCTATATATAATGATTCATGCCTCACCCCTAATTAGAGAGCCTGGGGACATAATATTATATTAATATACAAGGCAAAAATGTAACAATTGTAATATCTACATAGTTCATATGGTTAAATCTTCAATGATAGCTAGCAGCTATTATTTCTTATGAGTGACAATTTGCTAAGGCTACATGTGTCATGCATTATGCTATAATGATACCGGCTGCACAACAGTTGGCTAGTATCATCTTACAATAATATTATTTATCCTAGTCCCCTGGTATTCAGTGCATCTAGAGTAATCTCTTCATGCACTCTAAAGTCTACATGATCCCCACCGTCTTTAATCAATACAGTAATAATTTACACTACCCTCTTTTCATTGATGTTCTGAATTCAGCAGATCAGGTAGCAGTGCATTACTGAGAGCTGACTTATCCTGAGTCCTAAGCCAACAATTTAATATCAGGAGTGTTCCACATAGCAATGATTGTTTATTATTATTATTATTATCTTATACCCTATAGCTACCTGACATTGTATGAGAAACTGTTGTTTGCTGCATTTCAGATCATGATACAATCAATCAGTTGGTAATCTTTTAGCTTTACCAAAGAAAGCTTGTACATGACATGATGATTAATTTATTTTAGGTGGCCTTATATTGAACAATAGGTACACTTTGGATAGTATTTGGATGCAGGATAATTGTATGATCCTGCTTTTCAAAGGTACTAGCAACTACTATAAATAATTATCTCAAATTTGAAATAAACAAGGAGGATATGTACACAATTATTAAAAATATCACTTAATTGATTGGAAGGTCATTTTAATTTTAATGACAAGAGAGAAGTGTTGTCACTTTTTTAGCAGATTCTTCATGTTCAGTGCAGCTTGTTCCTTTGGAGCATTATTATTAGGATTTCCCAAACCTTACGTGAAACAGTAGCTACATACATCAAGTGAAAACTTTCGTTTGGGCTATTCTCTTTCAATCTACAAAGTTTATCCTTGTGGTGTAGATGACAACTTCACATAATCATATTTGCTATAGAGCAGACACTCACAAAGTAAATTGGGAGATTGACACTGTCTCTTTTGAGATTCTCACAGTGAATAATTATGTACATATTGCCTCGCTCCTCTGGTGTAGGTCACTTGAACGGGCAAGAAGTGACTATCAGGTAACGCATCATGGAGTAAAATTAATGTCATAGCTATGTAGCTACATAGCACCAAGCCAAGGTGCATTTAGAAAGTGAGTTGATCTATTCAATGGTGAAATCCTTCAAACGGATGTCATTTTAGCTCAATGATCCATGGGCTTTTAGTTTTCTAATCATTATATAACTGAGGACATGTAGCTACAGTAAATCTAATCGCATGCACTGCCTTGGAAAGTACTCGACACGTGAATTTAGGGAACCCCCAAATATTATAGTGCTTCCAGTGACTCAAATTCAAAAAATGACTGTCAGAACAATAATATATAGGAGTGTCCTTGGAGCTGGAGACATCCCTAGTGGTTGGAAGGTGGGCAAAAAATGCTACCACAATATTTTTGTAGACTCCTATGATCTTGACACCAGATAAGTACAGAGAACTGGTGCACTGGAAGAGACACTACCTAGCTCTGTTTCTTATAGACATGAACATTTGCAATTGCTACAAAGGCTACAGCAAAGATCAGTAGCCATTTAAAACGCACTTAGATAAGAAAAGTAAAGTCAGACATAATAAGCACAGTCACATTCACTGTAATAATTATTGGTGATCCCTGAATGGTTGCACTATATGAACCATTGGAAGGCAGCAAACTTAACAGTCTTGCATGATGGAGATCAATATGCACGTACGGCAAGAATGGTATGCACGTAAAGAGGAGTGTAATTTGTTCTCATTATTTTATTTGCATCAGCTTTGATGAGATCAATGATCTTGCAATTCTTTGGAACTCAGAGATGAGTAATCTCTTAACTAAGGTATATGGATAGTCACATGTAAACTAAACACAGGGAACACATTACAACTGTGTGATATAGCTAGTTGGAGCAACAACTCTAGCAGCATTTGAGATAATAACCGATCACCATTTTAGTGCACAGCATTTAAGTGGAACAAATATTATAGGAAGAAGTCAATAGTCATAGTGGGCAATAACAATTTTGCTGGTATGTAGCGGAAAATAGTAGGATTAGGTATTAGTGATATAGCTGTGAGAAAAGGCACATCATCAGCATGAAACTGCTTGTGTTGGTTCTGCAGAGATCCATGGACCAAGTAACACAGCCAATAGGTATTGGTACTCAACAGTAGAATACTCTACAGTATCCAAGTCTATCAAGAAATGTAAGGTTCCTGATTCTCTGAGGATATTGTGGCACTCAGTTTAGTGTATGCCAGTTGTAGTGTAGGTATTGAATGAGGAAATAGATCTTATTAGGCATGAACCTGATGGTGGAAGTATTGAGG
Source organism: Stappiaceae bacterium (assembly GCA_964291365.2). GTDB lineage: Bacteria > Pseudomonadota > Alphaproteobacteria > Rhizobiales > Stappiaceae > JBDWFY01. The sequence continues at coordinate 30,192 of OZ220033.1, read as the reverse complement.
TTCAAGATGCAGACACTCGATCAGAGATCCAGATCCATAGAACAAGTAAATGATAAAATTTCATAGTATACAAAGCCAACGCTAGGCTGAGGAGCATTAATTTTGCAAAAAATGATGATTTGATACAGTGGAATCCTCTAAACAAATGGCTAATAACTTCTGTATCTCAATCGAGAAATGTGGCCTACAGTTTCCTGGATATCGTGGCACTCTGTTCATTGTGGGCAACTTGTGAGACACTGTACATCTGAGAAAAGCAGTCTATACACTCAAAATCAGCAACAAATGAAGAAATATGAGTATAATAATACTTTAATTACACCACAGGATAGAGAAAATACATTGGGCTATCAAGTATAGCATTAAGTGTGGTCCTGCAAAATGCTGTAGTTTATAGCTTGTTTGATACACTACTGTATCTTGCCAGGTACTTTTCAAATGGGAGTATTGACTAGTAGACAAAAGTGTGACATCTTCATCTAGAGCACTCTAGAATCTCAAACTGGAGAGTGGAGGTAGAGTTTGTCCATTCTTCCGAATCAGAACAGGCTTTATACTTAAGATTTTATCATCTGCACAACAGCTAGTAACTGCCTAAAGAGTTCTGTATGCTTGTTAAAGGTTCCTTGAGAAAGGAAATGAACTAATAGACACCAATAAATTAGGCTCAGAAAATGAAATTTCATTGTCATAGGATTTAATCACATTGTCAAGACGACATTGGGTATATCCAGGATATCAAAAGAGAACAGACACATGGTTGAGTTTATCATAGCTGAATTCAGGGAATCTGTAGAGTGAAAGGGACTACAGGATCTATGTCAAACTGTAGCTCAGTGCATAAAGAACGTTTACAGTTTTTACGTGGCACTAAGTGGAGTGGTTATGGCTCTACACTTCGAATAGATCATTACTATATTCAGTATTCACTATTCAAGAAGATGAGATGACACATTGTGTATGGAACACTAGGGGATTCTGGTATCATTGAGGGCAGCTGGCTCCTTGATGGATGAACGGAGGTCATGCTTCCTGAAGTGCTGGGTGGTAGGGAGGGTGGACACTGATGTTCTCAGAGTGCAATGTTGACTCCAGAACAACTGGTGTTAGTCGGATCTCCTGCAAGACAAATCAGTACCTCTGTAGGTTGGCATAGCTACACCAGAGATTCCTAGAGAGCTGCTTATGACTGGTATATATGGTGCAACAACCTACCACATCAAAAAGGAAAGTCATTGATGGACACCCACTACAACACTAGCACAAGGTTCAAATGGGTCACTGGGCCTACCCGGTGAGCGGATGATCATTGAAGGTATAGAGTTCTTCTACCCTCTATACCTACAGGATTTCTACATCTCCACTACCTGGAGCTTCACCTCCTGCCTAGTTCTCGATGGTACAATTATGTTTAATCTTGTGGCAAAGATACACGTTGTACATGCACAATGTTATAGCTATTGCACATTATTATTGTGGCCATAGTACTGTTATAATGATGCCATCATATCAGGCAAGACTGCCTTGAATGCGATACTCAGTCTCTTTGGTTTGGGAGAAAAGAACCTTTAGAGAGGAAAGGTCACTGCTGAAGCCTTACTGCACAACACACCATCGTGGCTGGAGGTACTGTCTATGTACTGTCTATGGCCTGTGGAACCATTGTGGTGTCTTCCAACCAACGTTTTGTTGAGAGTGATAGGTAAGCAAAACTAGTGCTAGGTATGAACCTATACTTATTCTATTTCACTTAACAATGAATCTTTAGTTTCCTGATTAGCTGAGAATAGCAGTATTTGGTATAGTGTGTACCAGTTGAGTAATCATACCATAGAAGTTGTATATCTGAGAGCAGCAGTTGCACGAGAAACACTGCATGTTGTGAGGATCAGAACAAATTCACAAATTTTAGCTAATTGACATCTGGGAACATCATCAAATCATGCAAGATCAACATCAAATGAAGCAATATAACTATTCATGCACCACAGGATAGAGAAATGCTTGGCTGGGGATAGAGTTCAAGTAGCCTATATAGTGTGGCATACTATGGAGCCAACTCTGTCAGGTACTTTGGGTCTACATGGCTTAACTTCCAGTGTGATAACTCCAGCTAGGGTACTCTAGAACCCCAAAATGTATGCAGAATACGATAGTAGTATTATGAGCTATAGTGGAGTTTATAATCTGCTGGGAAAGACAGTGTCTGCAGAAGCTAGGAAGCAAGCTAGCTAAAGAGGGAACAAAAGATACTATAATGTGAACCAGCATCTGAAAAGTGGACCACAGGAGGTGTAGGATCACCAAAGTAGACACAAACTTGTCCACATTTCCCGCTTCAGGGCAGGCAAACCTCACTGCTTCAAATAGTAAATGCCTTGGCTCAAAGAGTTCTGGGATATGATGCTTGTTAAAGTATAGAAGCTGAACTATGATGAGCAATTAAGCAACTGAACTTACTTGGGTCTCCAGAAAATCGTGATTGAAAGTTGTTCATAGGTCTCAATCAGTAGTATGCCACGTTGCCAAGACAAGGATATCAGAAGAGAATGGAGACCTGATTGAGGTACTCAATGACTGCATACATTCAGAGAATCTGCAAAGTGAAGGTTCTTTATACCAACTCTATAGCACTCTGCTTGCTACGAACTGCATATAACAATGGTACTTGCACTAGCTCTTAAATTTTCCTTTGTCTAGCATTACCATTGACATGTGTAACCAAAATTAAATGAAGACCTAAATCATAATAAGCATGAAAAATTAGGTACACAAAAGCATGCATATGGCTAGCTCTCCTAAGAGAAAGAGCAGCTCGAATGTATTTGCACAGATTTACGGAGTGGAAAGGTAAGAAAATCGCAAGAGTTCCTTTCTACTTTGGGAAAATGCATCAGCAATTGTAAAGAGTGTGCAGAGATACTAGAGTATGGAACACTAAAAAAGGAAGTTGGAGTTGCTGCAGATGAGCAAAAAAAATATAGATGATGACATCAAGAGGGCCAAGGAAAAGTTACGTACAGGTGCTGTAGTTGGTGGTGGGGTGGCAGTGACCTATAACATTTTCAATGGCCATGCCAACTTGTACAATACACAACATGTAAACTGTAGTCTCTTTTTATAATATTATATTATTATAATAATTACTATCCCATGGTAGCTACAGCAGTATAATAGCATTTGTGGACAGGTTAGAACTTTCTTGTTCGTGTTAGAATAAAGACAAAAGCAAAAGATCACGAAGCAACGAAAGACAGCATCGTCACCGCAGGGGTGTTCCTTAAGAGAATTTCTTCTGACGTAATGGGCACCAAGAACTAGCACTTGTATACCTTCCTTCCCACCACCTTGCTCCCAAGGGGCTTGGTAGCTCAATTGGTAGAGCATCACACCGGAGATGTGAGAGTGTGGGTTCGATTCCCACTCAAGTCCTGAGATTTTTTCCAAGAAGAAAAATCTCAGGACTTGTATACAAGTGCTACAGTAATGAACGAAACATAAGTTAATAAAAGGTGTATGAAGATAGCATGTGATAGTACATTAGACTTGTTTTGCAATTAAGCCGCAGTTAAAAAAAAAAAGAGTTAGATTGTGTCAAAGGTGTACTATGAAAGAGCATAATATTCACGTACAGGATTATCAGCATGAAGAAAGCAGTTGCACTCACTGAATTGAAAGCAATGAGGCAGTTTGTCCTAAATTACTTCTCTGAAGTGCCATTTTTAAACATTTGAGAGTACACTTGCATGACTGGGTGCTCCCTCGACTATCTTCCGGAGCCCACTGGAACCACTCTGACAGCATGGCTCTAAGATAACTCAGTGGTGCTCCCTGTAGTAGGTGAGCTCTTGATTGAATGTTATCAAGTTCACCTTGTCGGAATCCCAGGTATGTACCAATATCTCTCCATTGAGAGGCATGATCCTTTAGCTGAAGTTCTAGTTGAGGTAGATGGGACTCAGTGAGACGTTTGTCATCTGTCAAAGCACATTTGACTCGCTCTGAGGAGTTATGCCATAGTAGTTGCTGTGGAGTAAGCTTGCCACATTTCATTGTGTTAAGAGTGCAAATCCACAACTGATCATCAGTATCAGCTGTAGCACTATGTAGTTTACCTACACCACAAGGGCAAAGTAAAGCAGGACTAGGAACTGAGTTGGAGTATCTCAAATTGAGAGTAGCCTTATGAAGACCCTTGAAAAGTGCTTGATACACTCTTCGACATACATTTGGGCAAATTTCGATTGGTGCTTCTGGAGATATATGAATGTGGACTTCAAAATGAGAAAATGTGTCGATTAGTGTGACAATTCCAGGGCACCTAGGGACCTCGAACTGGATGCAGTTACGATACAAACAAACTGGAGTTTTGAATTTGTCCACTAAGATGGTCCATGGAGCTGGAAAGGTATTGTCAGTGGAGGATAGAAAGCAAATGAGAGCACAAAAGATACCTCGTCGAGGACCACCATCTGGAAATTTAATGACCATGGGAGCAATGGGAGCATCATAGGACACCCGGAAATTGTCTACCTTCTCATCCTCAAGCATACTAAGAAGAGCAGGAACAAATAACTCATTACTGCTAAGGCTAGCGAAGATCAGCAGCCTCTTAAAAAGGTGAACTAAGTCCCTGGGTTCAAAAAGCCCAGGTACATAATGCTTGTTGAAATCTTTTTGTGAAAGAAACTCAACCGTGACCAGAGCAAATAGGTAAAATTTTTTCCAATCTGCAGAAAGTGCACATTCCATTGAGAGCCTGCTGATTTCATAGGATTTCATTACTAGCTCTGTCACCTTGTCAAGAATGACTTGAGTATCAGCAAAGATAACATTGGGAAGGATATCTCGATAATAGAAGAGAACAGAGATCTGGTCGAGGTACTCAATGGCTGCATCCAAAGAATCCTCCTTGAAGTGAAGCTTCTCCATGGCTAATCTAAGGCACTCCTCCTTGCTAAGAACCCCTCGTTGTAGGCTTTGTGACATCTGTTGAAGAAGAATTTCCAAGGCAAACCATCCAAGAGGAATATCATCAGGCTGGATGGAGGTGTTACTAAGAAGTGTTTTCCGTATCTTTCCTACAACTAATTCTTCGTGTTTCCCAGGTTCTAAAGCATTCAGTGAAAATATTACCTTATTCTCTGCTAGATTGTAATAAACTATCTGATTTTCAAGATCACGTGACAGGAGCTTATGTATCTTTTCATTCTTTGCATCTCTACTCTCATTTGATTCCTTCTCTTTGTCAGCATGAGTGCCTACAACTATGATCTGTGGACACTCACTTGCACTGCCTGAGGACGACCTGTGTGAGTGCATAGTCCTAATACAGTGTTGAAGAAGCTGCTCGATCGTATGTGCAGATTTATAAGGAGTACCTATTAGCTTTCCATCCACATAGAACTCTACTACTGGCCGACTACCTAAGTTATCACATAGCCGAAAGACAAAGAGATAGTAAGAAAGGCGACGTAGAAAGATTGGCAAGATTTCATGAAATTGAGGCTGACCACCAGAATCAATGATCTGGATTATTCTAAATGCTGTGAGTGGAGTTACGCTTGTAGAGAGCTGGTCCATCAGCTTAACAAGCTCTTCATCTGTAGATATCGACTGAAGAATCCTCTCAGCTTCATCTTCATAGTCACTAGCATCAGACTCATCTGAAGAATCCGATGGAGAAGCAGTGACTACATGAGATACTGAAGCTGATAGAGTGTCGCCACTCTTGCTAGATGCTGATGGAGTGACGTCACCTTGGTCAGATACTGGTGCTGTTTGACTTCCTCTTACCTTGGGATTACCTATTCTGGCTTGGGACTGATCTGTGGAGGGTGGCTTGGTGTCACGTTGACGTGTTGCAATGAGGTAATCAACAAGCCTAGGATTATGTGCAAGCAGTGCCCTGGCTAGGAAGGCTTTGCGATCATTTAGTGTGGTTAGCTTAGCCCATTCTTCATCATCAAGGTTGATTCGGTAGACTGTGGTTGGTCTCATGGCCAAGGGGGTGCTGGTTCTGGATGTTGCTGCTTCATCACCAACAATCATATCTTTTGTCGTTGTCTTACCTGAACCAGCAGCACCATACATCAATAGCTTGCAGAGCCAAGACTGTACACTACCATACCGCATGGCATCCTCAAATTGTCTACGACCCTCAGCAGTACCTAATCATGTGTGTGCATGGTTGTGTGATATTTACTTGAAATCTGTGGTTTATACTGTATAATATACGAGTGCCATGAAGCAGTGCGATCGTGGCACTCATATATTCATGATAGTAAAGTTAGAGCAAAAGAAATAGAAAAGATGCATGCAGTTAAAGTGCGAGTCTGTGTGCACATGTGCATGTGCAATTATTTTATATAATGTATACTTAACTAACTATACTCTTTGTTTGAAACAAGAACAATTTATTATGCTAGAGTTACAGTATACAAGTGACCGTTGCTCACAAAAACAAGAACTAAGAGGAAGAAGTCATGATTGCATTGATTCGTATTAAGATGGATAACATCATACAATAACAGTGAAACAAGTGGAGAAACTTAAAGCACACAAAGATTGCCAAGCAGTCACAAATTGAAATGTAGAGTGATAGTAGTATAGCAAGTGAAGACACATTATTTAACTCTTTCAATATGTACCCTTGAACTAATTATCTTTGCAACCCTTGACTCCATGCATTTACAACTTTCTAGAGTCACATGTAATTAGAGAACACAAAATGAACTGATAACCATCAAATAGATCTAATAATGGAGCTTCAACAGTTGATGTTACTATAGTTATTGTTACATTATCATAAATTATTAATGGACTGACGAAATAATTAACCCCCTCTCTTGAGTAGGAATTGATGATACAGTAGAATCTCCCAAAATGGACTCTCTGACTCACTCCCCTAGATGCTTCGAAGTCACCTATATAGGATCCTTTGGACAGCTATATAAGCCATGGATGCTATAATATTATTATAAGGATCCTCTGGACAGTTAAGCTGACATGCATAGGCTCATAATAGCAATGATATTCACTCATACAAATTGTGCTGGTATTATCTTAGGACTTGGTCTTCATGCATGTCATCATGACATGAAGACATCAAATCATTTTGCATGCCTATTCACTTATAGTATAATATTATGCTTGTATATCTCTGGGGAGATCACACTTTTATCCCAGGACGGTTCTGGGAGAGTCAGGATCAATGTAGGCAACACTGGACATCACTCGACACCTAGAAAGTAAGCATTAGATGGAAGAGAAAAAGGAAGTAGCAAAAGAACAAAATAATGAAAAAGAGAAAAAAGGATAAGAAGGTAAGGGAAGAAGAAAAGGAAGGCTGAAGAGTGAGAGAGAAAGAAAAGGCAAAAGAGAGAAAAGCAAAAGAGAAAGAAAGCACAAGCTAGCTATAGAGAGGATGGAAAGCTGAGCCAAAATTGCCAAACAAAGAGAGTAATGTACAGTAGGTGTACAATTGAAAGTGGGCTACAAGAAACAGAGGTTTCTAGTAGTGAGCACTTGTTTCGGACTGTGATTGTTAACTGACAATGGGTATTAGAGTGAATACAACTTACAGACCAGGACATTGTGGAAAGTGGATGCATGCATAGGATTAATTATTGTCTTGACACTGAGAGTAAGGGTGACATATGTACGTATTTGTTCATTGGACAACACACTTTTTGTTAACCAACTGACAGTAGTTATTGCTTGTAACATTACTGTACGCTTTTACTCTCACTTAACATCATTAGTTTTAATTGTCTATGATTTATGCTTAATACTTCATCATTACAAGTGTTTGATGATCAACACTGATAGTAATGAATCACTAAACCTCACTGATACCTTTTTTAACGGGATTGCACACAGTATAAAAGTAAGCTTGTACATTGGGTGATACTGGCAAGATTCCACTACGTGCCTTACTTGAGGGCTGGTGCAAAAGCTGGACTGGACTGGACTGGACTCACAGACTTGCAGACTATGGACTGATATGTTTTGGGCTCTGTTTCGAACTGACAAAGCCCTGAATGATGATCATTTCCAACCATTCTCCTCCACGCCAGCATTGTGTCTGTAGCTTTGAGAAGAAAGCTATAGGACTTGGAGATTGACTACACTAAATACCACTGTGGCCCCGTTTACACAGCATGTGAACTGAATTAGGAGGCAAAAATACAACTATATGAACCAACTTGGATCTTCTTGGCATGGAATATTGCTGTATTATAGAGAGAGGAAGATAGCCATGGTAGGACTAAACTTAATGAGAATCAACTTATGGTTCAGCCAGGACTAAGTATACAATCCTTTCTCCTAAGCAAGCTCCAGGTTATGCTAAGCTCATTCATTGTCTCATGATTGCCAGCAATTTCAATCTACACATTGTTCAAGTCATAGGTCACAGTGCGTGTGCACTTAAGGTACACCATCTTAATTGTGTCCAAGTGAAGTCAAACTTCTTTGGCATGTAAGCATGTACATACACACACACACACACACACACACACAGAGTAAAGGCCAGTTCACAATGTGACGCAAGGCCTTGCGTTGCGTTAATTTGCGAAATGTAAATATTTCTAATTAAAAATTTTTAGCAATTTTTTTGTGATCAGATGCAAGGACACAACGCAAAGGAACGGAAGGATAGGACCCGAGTCTATTCTAGCGTTGCGTTGCGTTGCGACGAGTGTCAACGCGAAGGCGACGCAACGCAACATATGGTATAGCGTCATATTGTGAACCGACTGTAAGGCTTAGGGTAAACACTACATGCAATTACAAAGCATAACTGTCAATTATAGTGCTACATCCCACAGAATTAGCAAGCAACTCCAACACTGCATATAATTAAAATCACATGGCTCAATTGTTGTAGCCAAAGTATATGGGTAGCAAAGCTACCACTAGACATAAGGAGGGTAAGTCACTCAAGTAAGATTAAATCCAAATACAAAGAGAGGAATAAGGATCCTATGAGAGCATATTAGCATAATGATAACTTATGATAGCAGTCCAACAACAGAATCCAGTAATATATTGCATGTTGATAATAGTACAGAATATCTGGTGGCCAGGATGTGCGTGCAACACCTGCCACGTGTATGCTAAATAGACACATGACACAGTAATAGTGACCTTATCACATGTACATGACTACAAAATTCGAGAATGGATAAAAGACTTGAGTACCCCAACCGGACTCCTCGTGGGGAAGTGGATCCACCTCTCTGTAGCTGACCACAGGTCAGGAGATTAATGGTACCGAAACTTGTGCCCAGTGAGGATCAGACTGGGTTCTCCCGTGCTGACCGGAAACATTTAGAATCGTTTTTATTATATATCTACATAATATTATATATCCCACCGAAGTATACTTTTGTATGAAGTGACATCGCTCTCAGTTGCAGTGGCTGTATAGAAACAACGAAGATTCTTTTGTGGACAACTTAATGCTCGGTGTACAACTTGCCGACGTTTCGACTAGATGCTCTAGTCATCCTCAGGGCAAAAGTGAAGCGAGGTGCGAAATTGATGGCAATTTATAGACGTGGCTCCTGAGCTTGCGCGCGCATGCGGTCCGGTGCAGAGGTCCAAGCACTAACGCGGTTGGCGCTAGCGCGGCTTGAGCTGACCCCGCCCCCTAACTTCTTCACGGTTGCGATCCAGCAGCCTGGCAACTCGCACCCCTTGTCGCGGTTGAGTCTGTTGTTGGTAGGGGTCTTCTGGATGTACAAGGCTTCCTTTACCCTGAGCTGGACAGGTCTATTGGCCCTGTCCAGCACCCTAGTGTCTTCCCAATTCACTTGATGTTGCTGATCCCACTGATGCTCTGCAATGGCAGATTTCCCTGTGTCCCCCTTGTTGCACGCATCCCTGTGTTCTTTAACTCGTGTCTCCAAGCGCCTCTGTGTTTCCCCAACATACACCTTACCACACTGGCAGGGGATCTGGTAGACCACACCTGCCAGTTTCTCCTTGGGGAGGGGGTCCTTCACCCTGGTGAGGAGTGAGCAGAGAGTCAGGCCTGACTTGAAGACGACCTTAAGGTTGTACTTCTCACAGGCCTTCCTGATCCGCTCACTCACACCACTTACATATGGGATTACTGCCAGTGGCTGTTTCTCCTCTTCCTTCTGGGATTCTTCATCGTCTGGTTCCTCATCTGGCTCCTCCTCTGGTAGTGCAGATGGTTTCGGTATGGAGGAGGAGATGGCACGTATGAATGGTAAGGGATAACCGTTTTGTCTGAAAGTAGTGGTGAGGTGTTCTTCTTTCCGCAGGTCCTCCTTCCGTAGTGTGATATTCCTAGCCCTGTCGAAGAGACTCCTGACGGCTGCCCTCTTTGCACTCGCTGGGTGGTGGGAGTTAAAGTGCAAGTACCTGTCCGTGTGTGTCCGTTTTCTGAAGACAGTTACGTTAAGAGTCCCGTCCTCCCTTCGTGTTAGGCTGGTGTCAAGGAAGGGAAGGGAGCCATCCTTCTCCAGCTCCATGGTGAATTTGATGGTGGGGCGTACCTCGTTGAGATGGCGGAGCAGGGGCTCCACAGCATCCCTCTGCATTATGCAGCATGTGTCATCCACATACCGCTTCCAAAACCTAGATCTAGAAGGTTTGACAAGGGGTACGAGTTGCCAGGCTGCTGGATCGCAACCGTGAAGAAGTTAGGGGGCGGGGTCAGCTCAAGCCGCGCTAGCGCCAACCGCATTAGTGCTTGGACCTCTGCACCGGACCGCATGCGCGCGCAAGCTCAGGAGCCACGCCTATAAATTGCCATCAATTTCGCACCTCGCTTCACTTTTGCCCTGAGGATGACTAGAGCATCTACTCGAAACGTCGGCAAGTTGTACACCGAGCATTAAGTTGTCCACAAAAGAATCTTCGTTGTTTCTATATACTTTTGTATTATATCAGCCGGGGTATAACTAGGATATTTTCCCTCCCAGAGGGGTACAAGAGAAAATATGATCCATATTTCCCTTGCTCTGGCAATCATCAGTCTGACCAATCACAGTCATTGTTTTACTTCATACCAGCAATCACACCACCATACCTAGTACCTTTGTGTGTGCTATACAGTACTATTATTGTTGCACACACTCCAGTACTACAGTAGCTACTGAGTACATACAACATAGGCAGTAGACATTGTTTACACAGATACAGGAATCAGACGCACTAATTGATGCTAAGCAGGAAGCAATTAGCCATCACTCAATCTGCTACGTGATTGAAGCTACGTAGAATGTAGCAGCTAGGTACATATCTCGCTGTAATAGTGTAGATAGCTTAGTTCAGTAGCCACGGTCTGAGCTTGTTGAGACTGTGAAACTACTTTCAAATTGTCATCAAAGCTACTTGACTATGTTTTGTTCAGCTGAAATACTAGTTGATACTCGAGTAACCATTGAGCCAAAGAAAGCAAGCCACCATTCTCTTCAATTTGCTTCTTTGCTGGTTTGTTTACTGTGTCAGTACTATGGAAGACTAGGTGTGTGCGCCGCACTGTGGACCAATCAGATGGAATATATAATAGTTATAGCACGGGGCCAGGGATTAGTGGCAGTAAACCAACCTGAGTCCAAGGGCAAAGCTATAATTATAACACTGGTGAGGTGGCCATGGTGGGATTGTGGGGTGAGTAGTTCAAGCTAAGATTATGACACAACCAGAGGTGGGACACAGCTGTTGTTGCGTTTCCGTAGTACTCTAGTAGTGTGCTAGCCTTATGTGAAGTGTATGGAGGACTACTAGACAGATGTGCTGTGAGTTACTTTGCTGAAGTTCACAACAAACATGATATTTATTCTGAACAGAATTATGAATATAAAGGTAATGGAGAATCTTATTTTAAGGATATTTCAAGTAATGAGAACACTTCAATATCATCTCTACCAGTTCAGGTGTGCCTTTGTGTTAGTAATGAGCCGAACTGCATCCACCAAAGACACGTTGAAGTTAAAAAGGGACAAACATTCACACTCTTAGTTGTTGCTGTAGATCAGACTGGACAACCAATTAGTGCAACCAGCCAAACATCCCTCCTCTTTACTACTAGTGGTCTAGCTGAAGGCCAGCTAGCTAGGAAAATACCTGGAACAGTGTACAAACTTGACATTCAATGCTGTCTCATCCTATAACTCTGAGAGTTTGACCCTTTATGCTTCAAATGGTCCATGCAGGGATGCTGATCTCTCTAGGCCAACAATAGAAATTCACTTTCTCCCTTGCAGCTGTCTAATAGGATTACAAGTCTCGGGAAGGAATAGTACAAACTGCACATGTGACTGCAACAATCATATCAGTCAATACACGGAACACTGTGACAGCTACACTGGATCACTAGTCAAACAGCCTCAATCCAGAGCCTGGATTTCCTACATCAATGACACAGATCTAACTGGTTATTTAGTCTACCCCAACTGTCCTTTTGACTACTGCTTATCAACCACTCAACCAGTTGACCTCAATCAGCCAAATGGAGCTGATGCTCAGTGTGCCTTCAGCTGGTCATCTCTGTTGTGTGGATCTTGCCAACCTGGTCTTAGAGTCTCTCTTGGTAGTTCACGCTGTCTCCCATGTCCTAGCTACTGGCCTGCACTGCTCATAATCATCACCATAGCTGCAATCCTAGCTGGCATAGCACTGGTGACTTTACTGCTAGTACTAAACACGACCGTTGCAGTAGGAAGTTTAAATGGACAAATCTTTTATGCCAATGTTATGTATGCAAACAAAAATATTTTGCTTCCATTTCAAGAAACAAACTTTATAACCATGGCTGAAACTAGAACTAGGATTGACACCTGCTACTTTCCAGGAGTGGACCAAATACTCCACCAAATTCTCAAACCTCACTAGGAGGTATGGGGCAAGGAAGCTGGGAATGGCCCCAGAGAGAAGCTTACCTGGTATGTGTGGCCTGTTGTACAAAGGCTGTCAAAGCACTATTGACGGGTGATTTATGTCTACGAGTAGTATGCATGCTTTTCTCTGGCTACAGTCTGTGATATGCTTGTGATGGCATGATGAATCTTCAAACAACATGCTTAAAAGCAAGTACAATAATGGTATGTGGTGCATGCATTTATGTGTCTGGAACACACAAAAGCCATGTTGACTTTAAAAGCCATTGATGGTGTATGCACACATCTACATGTAAGCACTGTACTTATAATTACAATATTTATAGTCTATGATAGAAGGTTGTGGATATGGTAGTTCCATAAAATTATTAGTGTGTCCCTGAGGAAAATGTAGATCAACCTTAAGGTTATGGGTGACAGTTCGCCCACGCACGGGCATTTCCCATAGTGAATAATGGACCATGCCAAGACAAACCACAAATGAAAATGGTGTGTCAACTTTCTCCTAGATGGCTTCTCCTTTGACCGTAAGGAGGTGTTTATCTTATTACTCGGACATCTGGGCAGTGCTGGAGCTAGTGTAAATTCGAAGGCCACCTGTCAGGAATGAACTAGACAGCTGTGTTGACAGTCTGGTCCACCATTGCACTTGGCGTAAATGACCATCTTTTGTGTAGCTTTTGTTCTGTGAAGGCTCTATGAACTAGGGAATAAACTCCAGCACGGGAGCAAGGTAGGTACTTGGTAACTACACACAGTAGATAGTAGACTAGAAGCCTTTTTCTGGGCAAAACTTGACGCATGAGATCGTGACAATGGCAGTCATAGCTTGACTTTCACCACGTTAGCTATATTTTGGTGTTTGTTTCAGCTTCATAGCAGCTTCCTTTGTCAAGATACAAATGGTTCTGTACTCGCGAAAATTTCCTGATGCAAACTGTCACCCGTAACCTCAAGTTTGTACATGTATGTATGATAAGTACAATCACTGTTGTCCACATGACATTACACACACATGTACACTTGCACGCATGTGCACACAGACACACACACACACACATACACACACACACAACAGATACAAAAGTTGAATCACTGTGATTTGAGACAATTAATTTTATATGAGAGACTATAGCTACTTGTGTACATCATGTATACTAAATTGTTGAAATTCTGCATGCTTTATTATGATTATTTCAGGCAAACTACATTTGGAACACAGCTGAAAATACTTCAACAGGACTGTTAGTGTATTTAGTCTTTGTTCGGTGAATCTGATGGCCATTGCTCAAGGAAGCTGGAAATGACACCAAAAAATTTGCATGTGACTCCAGAAAGTTTCTGAAACACTCTGACCAGAATTAGCCGCCAGAAATTTTGCTATTGCAGATCTTTTACTGAATTTTTGTGCCTATAGCATTCCTTAGTTCATGTTTAGCCATTTAAACTTCTCTGGATGTGCTGCTGCTGTTCTATTCTGGAGTAGTTACAGTTTCTGGTGATGGATGCAGAAGGTGGTTTACAATTGTCTGCACACTCTCGGTTAACTACTACATTAAATGTTTGTACACTCATGCAATTAAAACGTACAGCCGGTATAGTGCTTCCAGCACGGGTGCCGTACCGCTGGTTAATTGACTGCCAAGATGAAAGCACAATAATCACCTACATAATACATTATGACAAAGCTAATAGTCTGTATCTAACACCACTGGCTCATTGACTATAGCATTATACTCTAGCTTAACATCTCAGGCGTATCAAGGCATAGGAGGTGCTACTTTTGAGTCAAAAATGTGGTGTTATGCTTTGAGATACATGTACATGACTCAGATTTGATTTTATGAATATTGGGACCCTACTCTAACACAAAACTAATTTTGGTTACCACAGCAACTAGTTTTGTAGGTGTGCTAACAAAAACAGCACATCATGTTTACAAACAAATATCATGAATTGCAGAACAGAAGATGGCCTTTGTTTCCCTCCCAACTTCGTGAGGTACAATGTACTTCAACAGATGCCAAAGTATCTGAAACTATCGGAAGAAACAGTAAAACCTTCGTTCTTGAGTGAGGCGTCACCTTGTTTATTCAACAAGCCCCAATATCCACTGCTAGTCCATGTATTTCTTATTGTCGCTCACCTACACGTGATCAAATCAATTTTTTCCAGAAGAATCTGTGAAGCAGAGATATCAAACGTTCTGATGAGTCTTTTAATATCATCAAAAATGATCGTCTGCAAATTGATCACTAGCTTGGTAGCCACTAGCTGCCTCATGTCACAATATAAAACATATGGAAAGCGATCACGTGCATGTGTTATGTGTTAATAAATGAAGCACTATTGTGCAAAAGCCTTGGCGCAATCGATTCGGTAGGCCTAAGTACAGCTTGTAGAATGATACATACAGCATGCAGTCATGAAGGAGCTGGGAAGGGCTGCATGGGAACAAGGCTAGTCTAGTCTAGATGTAGTCCTGGAATCAGAGTAACCACAAGAATGTGCACTGCATGAGATATATTGCACCATGCATGTGACGATGTCATGATCGATGAGTCAGCAAAAGCTATCAAGCCTAGAACCCAAGTCAGTCAAAGAAAGTCGCTCTAGTTTAGACAGTCACCACTTTTAGCTAGCGGTTCATATACTGTGCTGTTTGTAATTGTGTCAAGAACCATTGGCGTGTCTTGTTGAGAAAAAGACGTGTTGCCAATCATCATGGCAGGCAAATAACACCATTTCTCCCGAACGAAACGTTTTCAGAGAAGCCCACACTATACATATGTATCTTTAAAAGCCTACAAGAAACACTATGCCACCTCACTTTGGACATATAAACCAAGTATGTAGCTGCTAGCGCGGTAACAAACACACACACAGACAGACAGACAGACACACAGAATGACTACCGTAACCCTAGTGCATGCACCGAGGCTTAATAGGATGCAAATGATATTCATGAGCGGAAATGGCCACTAAGCGGGAAATTGTACTCTCATGCCTTAGACTACCTGAGATTGTATTTTTACCATGCATGCATGTATAAGTGGTAAAGTAATCAGTCTGTTCATCTGTTGTTGTTGCCGTCGTAGGTCGTAGTTGTCACACCAATCTTGAGATATACACGTCGTGGCCAGGGTTTCTTCAGAATTTTTGTCAACGAAGGCAAATGTGGTTTTTGCTGAATTAAGGGGGTGAGGGGGCAGGGACTGTAGTAATCCTTTGGCACTTCTATGAAGTACAATTACTGTAATTTGCATTAATTTCTTTCGCAAAATCTTTGAGTTAGAAATTTTCGTGTAACAATATTTTCGCTCATATCGAACACGCACCATATACTCACTGTAGTAAATATTACTAGCAAATAATTTTCGTCGTTTTGCGCAAAACGAAAAATTTTTAACAACAAAATATTCACGAATTACTGTATGTGGACGCTTCTGTGGCACTCCAAGAACATCTTGGAGATTTAGGCACATATAGCATACGCAAGGTAAATACATGTACATAAAACATGTAGCTACATGTACATGTATCTAGTGGAAGGAAACAGACAACACTTTAGTAAGATAGTTTACAAGTTAAAAATGATCAAAACATCCAGTGTTTTTCTATTAATTGATAAAGGGAAGAGCTTTCTTATGTACATTGTGTATGTGTACGTGAATGGTGGTTTCTCTCAGGGGGGGAGAGGGGCGTCCCCTACACCTAAATGAAACCCTGGTGGTGAGTGGCTGGCCAGCAGATGTTTGAAATGGTGAATGACAAAATTTTATCTTTGCTTCTAAATGCTTGATGAGGATCACAAGTGCTACAGATTGTGCTATTTGAACTGTCATGCCTATCAACCACAACAACTCAAGCTAATCAATAATGCAGCCATTGTGATCTGATTGCATATACTCAAGTTCAGTATAGGTAAGGGTCATTAGAATGAGGTCATCCTCTCTACACTACAGAACTTCAATAATTCAACTTCAGAGATTCCACTGTATTTATTCGATTGGAGTATATATGCAGTGTTAGCATAAGTGCAAAATGCTTGACCTATGCTTGAACCTGGAAATGGTCGCATATTCTTCACGTTTCTGATTGAATTACATGAGCACATACGGGAAGAATATTTGTGCGCAATCATTTATAAATCGTGCGTTGAACACTATCCCGTAACCTTAAGTCATGGGCACATTCACTTATTCACTCAAGGTAGAAATGAATACATTTACAGGTGAAGGTACCCATATTCTATATGTAGTTGCATACTCTTGGTGCACTAAGAGGGCTGCTTTGTTTCACATGTGAATTTAAGGAATATGATCATGTTTTTGATATAATCATTGGACAAGTGAAAACACAGACATCAATAATTCACTGGCTACACATAATTACGAAATTGAAAATTACAATAGTGAATAGGGATCACAATACCAAAGAGTACTGAAACAAGAGCAGCTGGTAGGATGAAGCACTACTGTACAAAAGCCTAGTTTAGATAATCGTCACTTCTAGCTAACGGTTCATATACGCACTATGCCATTTGTAATCATGTCAAGAACCGTTGAAAGAGTTGATAATAATCGTGGCAGGCAAATAATGTCATATCTCTTAAACAAAACCTTTCCAGCGATGTCCACACAATACGAATCTTTAAAAGTCTACAAAATTATATATCGCCTCACTTTTGACATATAAACCAGGTATGTAGCTGATAGCGCGGTAGCAGACAGACAAACAGACAGACACACACACACACACGACAACTACAGTAACCCCGCGCATGCGCCGAGGCTTAAATATTACAGAAAAGGTACATCCCAACAGTTTCATGCACAGGGGTTTCCCCTAGTGCAGAGTAGATAGCACCGCTCTACTTGCATTCATTTCCCTAGCTTTGATGTGGTCAATGGAACAAAGAAAAAAAAATCTTTGCTAAAGTGAACAAGAATACCACTCTACTCTGAATTTCCACAGAAGTCTTTCGTGCACAATCTGTAACAAAATGGAGACCTAGCAACCACAGAAAGTCCAAAAACGATGCTCGAAGCTTCCCATGATATCACAGAAATGCACTACATAAAATGAAGAGGATTTATATACAAACTAAGGTGAGAAGTTGAGGCAGTGTTGAGTTACACGGTCTAACAGGGAATTACACTTGACTGTTTTTGACACCCCTTGGTTGAACCTCTATGATGGTTTCTCGATTGGTTCTTAGGCTTTTGGAAAGGAAACTGGCCAAAGTTCATGAATATGTGGCATAGAAGCAATAAAAAGTTTGTTTAGTTTGCGTTTTAGATATATGGGCATCTCCACTTATAGAGTCTACAAACTCTATGATAGGCATGGCTATCTAGCAGGCATATTAAATTAATATCACATTTTTAAAGTCTCTTTGTCCCTGTCTCTGTCTCTATTACTCTCTCTACCATTCCTCCCTGTACTATTTCCTTCCCTCTCTGTCTTAGGTTAACATAAAATCTTTAATGATAAAAAAAGGAGTACATGCATACACCCTTCTATCATACATGTACTTGTTTACAATGTGATACTATTACAAGTCAATGGTACAAAATGCCAACACAATCATTGCTGTCAGACATGTACAATGGTCACCATAACAAACAATGGACACCAGTTTAGAACTGAGTAATACTGACTCACCTTTGAGGTACTTCTTTTGTACTATCTCCAACTCTTCAAGATATCCTCCGAGATATAGTGCCTCAGCTACTCTTTTCCAGCTTGGAAATGGAGCCTCATTCAAGTAGAGCTCCCAACATGCCTGTCTGCATTGAGACTTATGGTACTGTTGTCGTATCATGTCACGCTTGGAGGGAGGGATCCAAAGGTTTACACCCACATCATCCCAGTCAATTTTCTCCAGTAAAGTAGTGAGGTTAGAGAGAGTCAGCGTGGGCTCTGAAAATAGAATTTGTATTCTCATATAAAACTGATATAAACAAACAGGATTATACAATAGCTAGATACAGCTGCCTACACAATAACAATTTGCATTGTCATGGTAACATGTATACATCTACATGATACATACATTACCATAATTGAATGTACATTGTATATCATAGATACTGTCAAGAGATGCTTACACTGTACATGTTTGTGTTAGCACTAGTACTACGTATACATTGTGTTGAAATACGTGTAAGAGTATGGATGTCTGTATCTTCAACACTTTGTGCACACATTAATTTTACATGTATATGTATGCACACGTGCAAATGCCTCGTGCACACTGAGGCTAAACTTCTCTGGTCCAACCAGAGAAGTTTAGCCTCAGCGTGCATGAGAGATTTGCATGTGCCTGTCCATAGTAGACCAATAATACCATTTTTGGTGGTCTACCGTAAACTAACAGTCACGAAGCTTATATAGCAGTTGCTGAAGACTTTACCAATTTATCAATGTAAGCACGGCCCTAAGGTATGCTGTGACTGAAGGAATTTCTATGAGGAAAAGCAGACACGCTCAAAATATTTTGAATCACATCTATTATTTGTACATACGTTGTTCACTTTCGATCTGCACAGCAAACGGCTGGCTCTATTCACGTATCATTCATGTTTGACTCTGCCCAGCTTCAGTCATGTGGCTGCATTGTTCTCGACTGCACAAGCTGCCAGTGCTCAGTAGGTGAGCATGTGCAATACTTCCTAATCAACATCCATGAAGTGTGATGGAGGTACAAAAAATTATGCTGAAGTCTCAGCCCACTTGTGTTATTGGTTACCTCGTGCTCAGCAATTATTTAGTATGGTCACTATAATATTTAACCCTCTACATGTGCGGTGCAAGGATACAATACTTTGTCTGTTTGTCTGTTTGTCTATTACCACACTAGCTGCTCCTAAACATATGGTGTCATAGGGTAAGAGTTAACCATTTGGCTTTCACTGAAAACACTTATTTCAACGGTTCTGGTGTCATTTGCTGACCACCACTGCTTTAATTCCCTGCTTCCTGATGCCCTCCATGGACAAAAGAACTGGTATGCAGTAATGGTTTCATTTCAATGTGAGGATTGCATGTGTACATTCAGCGATAGTTCTAGAACACGACTGGCTCACTACTGATATATCAGTACACTTAGTCTAGCAGGCTAAGCTTCTTGGCTTTGTTTACTGATCTTGCACACGTGATGCATGTTACGTAATTGCATGCAATGAGCATTCTTGTGGTTAGACTTGTATGGTTCCAAATACATGCCCTTTGCTAACAATTTGTTGCTGAGATAATCTTAGTCTCATGCCCAGTCTTCAGCAATGCTGCCAAAACCTCAGATTTTGTCCTAATATTAGAAGTTTTGACTGTGAAAATTACCTAATTAGCACATGCAAATGAAGGATTCTATTCCAATAAGTAAGGAATTTCTTCATATATCTGAGGATTTATTATTAAAAGATGTTAGTAGCACTGAGTCCTGGGCATGAGACTAAGGTAGCTCAATGCACTGAGGGTTTTGCACTATAGAGCTTCATATAACCTTGTAATCACAATCACAATACTAATATTACCTAATATTGTTAACTTTTTAAGCTAAAAGTATTTAGCTTCGGTTTTGAGGTTGATAACCTTTGCTGCGTACCATATACGTGGGTTTATAAGTGCATGCTCCTATTGCAAAATCAGTAAGAAACTATGCACTTAAATCTTAGATGCACTAAAATATCAATATGAAATTGACCACACCCATGAGTATATGGATGGGTAAGGGATCACCAATAAATTACATTTGCGTGCACATGGAGACTAGTCATGATCGAGAAGGGTCGCTGCAAACAGCAACCAGGAAAAAGACGAGAGCTTCTGCTTGAAACAGATAAGCCATGCATTACATTACATGTAGACATAGGCTGTGTAGATAGCTAGTGCACCTAATACTGAGTAGAAGAATGTATGCGCCTAAATCAAACTAAGTGATTAATTGTTAGGTGCAGTTAAAGACCTGTACCTACGGTATGTATGTATGGATCAATGAATAATTAATATTCGTGGCTTACTCTAACAATGAAGTTATTGAACAATGAAAATTTCCTGATCTATGGTATACACAGACCATCCATCACTGCACACTACGTTGCACATACTTACCAGGTGTTTGTTTGATGAATGTTTTAGCTGTGGCTGCTGCTTCATTATGGCCATCACTATAGAGACTGTTAGCTAAATCAGTCCAACTGGCAAACTCTGTGAATTTGATGTGGTAGATGATGAGCGCTTCCCTCTGATGGGCAACAGTGGAGCTCTGCTGTTGTATCTCCCTCAGCTTCCTTGGTGATACCACCAGAGCCTGTCTTAGTTTCTCCACATCCACCACAGTAGCCAGTACAGTGGACACATTCTCAGCAGTAAAAGTGGGGTCTACATGGTGAAACATAATTCATTACTCCGTAGCTGTAGACAGAAGAACACAAATTTGTGATAAGTTTCACAAACATACAAAAGTATGTCTGCCATAATGAGGCTTGGTACTCTAATTCATCATACATGTATGTACAGTGTCATGCAAACACATTATGACAACAACAATAGGAAGGTCTGCAGCCAGTACTGGTACTCTTAGGACAGATTTTATTTGTAAGAATCCTCAGTGCACCTACGGACTATCTCAAGTGGAAAAAGTTACAATTTTCACTCACTTTCAAGAGATTAATTTTAATACCAGATAACAAGATAATGAGAGGCTCATCAATTAAGGTACATATGAAAGGCCAATCCTAGTGCCTTCTAGATGTACTCTGCAATCAAAAATCGAGTTTTCTATGAATAAATCTGTCTGATGTTATTCTAGATCATCATAGTAAGCTTCCATTAGTGTAGCTAAGGTTCTATAAGCATCAATAAAAGTGGCCGTTTAAATTCTGGTTAATTTGATTTAGCATTTTCGAGGTCGTAGCTGAACGATGCTGTAACGCCTAATTGTTTTTTTGGTATGCCCATGGCACGATCTTCCACATGTAACTCTGAATATCCACAATCCATCTGATAGATCGTCAACATTGATCGTTAGCCTTAATTTTTCACTATTAGTGTTATGAAACTATGAGCACTTAATCCCTGACATCATTTGCTCGATAAAATGAGCTCAAGATTGTGACTGTGTGGCCTGTTACTGTGGGTTGTATAGGGCATGGGCATCATGGTATAAGCCACTAATTGGCTCACCAAGTCTGTATACTAATACAGTAGCTAAGGCATGGCAGTAAGCATAAACATGTCATTGGACAAGCACCAACCTTACTAGTATCATGGAAGTTAGCTATGAGATAGACCACGTACCAGATCTCTGTTATGTCGTAAGCTTAGAACAAAAAAATCTACATATAGGAAGCTAAGCGAGTGTTGGGTAGGTCGACTCAGGTTGATTAAGGCATGGGATCAGCTGCTGTATTTTATGTACCAGTACACTTCTGTGTATATCAGGAAAACTGCTACAGATATGAACTTCTAACTTGATATCACGTCTGCACACTACTTGAAATATTCAAATTTCCAACTGTGACCTTAGGTATGTTAGACTGAATTCATTAAAATTCCAGGAAACAAATTTCTTAAGCTACATTAGATCATATGCTGAAACGGATACATTTTGCATCACCTGGCCTGGACTTGCCTTCTTGTGTATGTAGTTAGCAGTGTAAAGTTGGTAAACTAAATGCCAATTCTGGCACCTTGTGACAAGAATGCATCCAGGTAAGGCCACTAGCATGATTTTATAAAATGCCTTTGTAATAGCTACCTGTACTACACTCTTATGATAGATTGGATTCGAAACAAATGATAGTTAGACACTAGAGGCCAAGGAATCTACAGTATTCAGAATCCCGATGTCCCCAGACTGTGACACCCACGAGCAAAGCGAGGATGTTACTCAGGGGACAGAGGGATTCTACATGTAAATATTGTAGATTCTATTAGGCAAGGAGTGCTACGTTTTAGAAAAAATTTCAACTGTTGCTATGGCATTAAAGCTATTTGCCTTGGAGCTATCACAAAAACAAGGATCCTATTGGCCAAATTTTCATAAAAATTCCAGGAATCAGTAGAAGTGTTCAATTGTGTAGGGTACTCACAAATTTAGTTGTCACGGTAATTGTCATGGTAACCTTGATAAGCATGTAATTAATTGCTGTGGTGACTAAATTCTCAAGTATAAAGAGCAACTAAAAAATTGCAGAAGTAAGTAGGGATGCTAGGATCTAAAAGTGCACAAACAAGAGTGGTGGGGACAAAAATAATGCCACCCTATATCTTATTTTCAAGTACAGCACGTAGTAGAGTTTCTATGAAAATGTGTGTAGGGATGAATCTTGTCTGTTATTATTCCTACCACTCTTGTTTGTGCACTTTTTTTATTCTACTATCCGTACTTACTTCTGCAACTTTTCAGTTGCTTTTTATTTTTCAAATCTCCTAAGCTATACATGTAGCATGGGAAGTGAACATGGTGAGCACTGGACTAGATACACTTATACTACAGAGCTGCTGAGGAGAGGTGTGGTCACTAAGCTTTTGGCAAACATGCTACATATAACATAGAACACAGATGACTGTAGGCCACAACTACCAGCATTGCAAGTGATAGTAGAGCATCGACCTCTGTATCCCTCGATCAATCAAATGTCTTTAGAAATGTAAGTGCTAGCTCGATCACTAAAATTTTTAATTAGAAATTTTTACATTTCGCAAACTAATGCAACGAATGGCCTTGCGTCACACTGTGAACTGACCTTAACACGCATAGCACGTCGCAATATCTACGCTATAGTATGTGCACTAACTATGCACACAAAAGAGGCTGCGTACTTTTATAAACGTGTGTATTTAAGCATGTAGTACGTACGTGCATACTTGTGCATTACGTAAACAGATACGTCTACAGCACGGCTAGTGCTAGCACTAGGCCACCAGGGGGCCCCCAATGCCCACAACTAGCCTTAACTACTCAACAGCTGTCAAAGTAGAGGTCATAGTTGACCACTGAAGCCTATAAAATAGCCAGTTCAGAGGGACCAGTTCCGTTCATCAGTTCACTGAGAGAAACAAAACAAACCCTACAACTCTCCAGTGTCATTAAACACATACCAACTCACAAAGGCAAAGTAGCAGCAGTACATGTAGGTATGCTCACTGTGACTGTGTGTGTGTGTGGGCGTATGTAGTGTGTGCATATTTAATCCTAATTTTTTTATACAGTTGATCAGGATCTAAGGATGAAATGGAGGAGCTTGATGATATGTTCATCAAGGGGCAATACACACCATTCAGTGATCAACCGTCCAACAAGAAACACCCGCTGACAGACTCCACTAATGCAAAACAGCCAAGAAAAGAAAAATTCAACAAACCACCAGTGAGTGACATACACAATGTACTCATGCATGAATTGTACATGTACATGTATTAAATTACCAGGAAATCACTAAGTAATTTACAAATTCAATATGTACGTTTAATCCAAAATATTCTGACACTAGGAAAAGAGAAAGAGAAAAGAAATTGTCTGGAACGGACAATCAAAAGAACGGTAAAAAGAAAGGTTCTATCTTGGAGGTAACATTACAACCAAGTGTGACCAACACCACATCCGCTAATGGTTCAGACAATTCACCTCCTGAAATTGATCCAGTTTCTCCACAGAAGACATTGCAAGGCAAAACCCAGCCAGCAGATGTTGCCTCCCAGTCTACATTCTTACCCAAATTCAGTGAGCATGAGTACATGTAATTCTTACAATGTGAACATTGTATGAAGGATACAGAAAGCATGAACTGAACTCGTTTGTCCATTTTAACACCCCTCAGATGAAGCAGAGCATTCAAAGTCTGATCCAAGCACTTCGGCTGAAAAGGAGGCAGCTGATGCTCCTACAACAGCACTATCAGCTCAAAACAGTTTACACGTACACTAGTGATTATGCAACACAAAATATATACACGTATAGATGTTGAAGCTACCATTGTTTTCTATTTTAGATATTGACCATTGCAATTTAGCCGAAAAGGAGGTAGTCGATGCTTCTAAGCTGACTCCATCAGCACTATCTGGTCAATTGGTAAGGTTTAACACTCAAATACTGGTGATTTCGTCGAGAGTACACGAAAGGGAAGGAGGGAGAGTATCGAACCGTGAATATACTATGTGTAACAACATGTAATAACATGGTGCTATGCTAGCCACACATACAGGTGCACTACGTAATACACTGGCTAGCATGGCACCATATTTTGTGTGCATTACACTCTGACCACCAAGCATGAATACCATTACAAAGGTCACGAAGCATACAAACAGTTGTTACACACAGTATATTGCAGTTCAATACTCTCAATCTTCCCTTTTATATACTTTCCACAAAACTATTCACATTTACTGAAGTTTAATAGTGGGTTAACCAGTGCACAAACTCTAATAATACCAGTATATCTGATAATCCAAACGCACACACTTGTATCCCTTTTTGTACAGATCTTCAACTACTAGAATCTACCGCCTACTCGCTGGAGGAGAGTGTCCTATGCATTCAGCAAACCCAGTCTAAAACCCTGAACAATCAAGAACAGATATTTTTGAAGAGTTCATGACTTGGAAAAGCGCATGAGTGTCAGCAAGGCTCAGTCAGCAAGCACGAGGGTAGCAGGGTCGGCTTTGACGATCAAAATCGGAACTCCTTCCAGGGTGTGTGGAGGATACCTTGTGCTTGAAGAGCAGCTGGTACTGACATCTGGGGAGCAGTAGAGGGATGATGGATGATGGGTGTTGGGGAGGGTGGTTGGGGGTGTTTACACCTGGCTGTTCGAGAATTGGAGTTTGGGAGCCAAGGTTGATAGAAAGGCACTAAAGTGTTTGTGTATTGATAAATCTAAGCTTCTTTCAGTTGACGTGGTTGTTGCTAAATACGTATCCTAAGCTAAAGACAGTTTCGAGAGCCCTAACACTGGCAGTCAAGCTAGCCAAGGAGTGTTTGGGGAGGATGTCATGAGGCAATGCAGGTGTATGGGACCAGGCAGCTACTGGGGGCTTCCCGTACAACAACTTTTTCAACTTAAAAAAGCAGTTTTTGATCAATTCCCAGTGTTCTGGAGCCACCCCCACAGTTTGAGTCTGTGTAGAAGGACTGTGTTGCATCTGTAAATCAATCCAACAAGCAACTTAGTGCTAACAAGGCTTTTCTGATTGATTAGCTCAAGAGACAATAACACTACCAGGTAAAACTGTATCTTACTGTAACATGATCTTCAACATTTTTTTAACCGTCTAGTACATAACCTATCATAACATGATAATGAGTCAAGCAGGTTATTGTACATAAAATGGGTTATGCATGTATTACATTACTACAACACTAGTATCCAGTAGCATCTCCTTGAGTTTGATGGTTCTAGGTATCATCTTTCTCAGTGTCTAATGTACTTTGTGTACTTCTCCACTGTAACCATCTCCTGGAAGCGTTTGATTCCTTCTACAAGCTCGCCCTTTATCTTCGGTTTCACCTCTCTGTGTACAAACTCTGAGTTCGTGCCACAAGTTTTCTATTGGATTATAATCCGGTGACTTGGGGGGTGTCCCCCACCAATTGATGCAGCTCATGTCTAAGAAATCCGTTACGTAGTGTGATGTATGTTTTGGATTGTTGCCTTGCATGAATCTATTTGTTTCAAAATTGTACGAATATGGCACTACGATCTAGCCTAAGATCTCAACAAATAACTCTTTCTCCACTGTTCCTTCGAAAATGGAAATTGCTGTAGGTGCTCTTAGACTGATTCCGCCCCCCCCCCCCAACGTGTACTTTGGTGGGATGCTTTGACCAAAAATGGAAGAGGAGAGACACAAGTAAAGTTAAATAAACCTATGCACAGGTTCATACACATCTAGCTGTTGTGTATGCTTTATGTATGTGGATGAGTTTACCTTGGCTTATTCTTAGGTCATTGTCCGACTTTTCTGTTGCAAAAACGCCTATGAGACTCTAAATGAACCGTACATTCGTCCATCCACACCACATCATCAAAATTCAAATCTTGGTTTACAATAGCCCATTGCAACCACTTAGCCGTGTTGACTTCTCTTATAAGCTGGCAATAAGCCGATCTGCAAAAGGTCCACCCTAGTGATGTACGACATCGAAGAACCATTCTCAGGGAGATGTTAAAGCCCCTGCTCACAAGTAGCTGGTGTACACAGATACGTGGTCATCTCGTCATCGAACTGTATCTGCTCTTCAATGACTTTCTTCAATTCAGCTGTTATCTTTGAAGGGTGCCCTGACCCAGGCTTCCTAACAATGGAACTGCTATCTTTGTAGCACTTCAAGAACTATTCCCACAATTCGCTTTCAGTCCCTCCTCTTGTAGAACTTTGGTGATGGTTGGCGTGTTATACTTGTTGATATTGTAACAGGGTTTTGTGTTGTAGTTGATATCAGTTATTATCACGAATCTGAATATAGAGCAGAACTAGTTGCACACACAGACAGAACTCAATACAACAGATGATCGCACAAAACAGTAGCATATGAACCTCATTTCATTGGTCGGTCTGACAATCACATGACTAAGGAATGTAATAATTAGATAAGCATACCTGAATCACATGCAATACATACACACATATTGAATCTATAGTACACTGAATAGTAGTCACTGTTACACTGTCCCCCCTCTTGTGAGAATACGTCTCGTATTCAGATAGTAACTTCGAATCGTTCTGGTGGACGTCTCGTCCTCGTGGGGTATCGAGGGGGCTGAACATCGTTACCAGGAGGTGTCCTTTGTTGCTGTGGTTGTGAGCTATTCACAGCAGGAGGGATTATCGTTTCGGTGTCCTCAGAATCAACTTGTTCCAATTCACTACCAATAGGGTTCTTTTGTTCTATTGTGACACTCCTACATCGTTGTCCATTTTCCTTCACTTTGGATCGGACATTTGAATTACAGGGTTTCAATCGATCGAAATGGACGACCAGACGTTGTCGTTTGTGCTGTTCATTCTGAATTCTGTATGTAACATCAGAAATATGCTTTAGCACACGAAAGGGGCCCTTCCAGGGATGGTGGAATTTTCGTGACTGACCACGTGGAACTACTTTCGAGTGCAACCAGACCCGGTCATTGCATTCAAATGGCTCTCCATGAACCTTCTTGTTATAGAGCTCCTGCTGTCGCTCCAATTTCTTCCCCATGTGGCTACGTACCTTGTCATATGCTTCCTCGAGTGATGACCTTAATGTGGCTGCATACTCATTGGCCAAGGTCTCTTCAGGTCTACTGGTGCCATACATTATATCCAAGGGAAGTCTCGCCTGTCGGCCAAACATCAAATAAAAAGGGGTAAATCCCGTGGTGGGGTGTACACAGGTATTGTATGCCATACATACCTTTCTGATGTGGTCTTCCCAGTCCTGAGGGTGATCTTTGACAGTGGTCGCAAGCATGCTGAGCAGGGTACGGTTGTATCACTCCACTAACCCATCACCTTGGGGGTGGTAAGGGGTTGTTCGACTCTTTTCGATGTGTAGCAACTTGCAGATTTCAGCAATAAGTTCACTCTCAAACTGTCTCCCCTGGTCTGAGTGGAGCTGTTCAGGCGTCGAAAACCTCAGAAACAGTTCGTCAGTTAATTTCTTGGCCACTGTAACTGCCTCCTGATTCGGAATGGGATATACTTCCATAAACCTAGTAAAATAGTCTCCTGCCACTAGGACATATAAATTACCAGACAGTGTCTCCGGTAGAGGGCCCATGATGTCAACAGCGACTGTCTGCATGGGGAAACCTGCTTTGATAGTCTGTAGGGGAGCTTTCCATTGCGGTGCTGCTGTCTTTCTCGTTGCACATTCAGGACATGTTGCACACCAATTCTTGACATCGGTCCAATGTCCAGGCCAGTAGTAGCGCCTTTTCAGCTGACTCAGCACTTTGTCGTTACCCAAGTGTCCCCCTGCCGCTCCGCTGTGCAGTTCTTGGAGAATGTCTTTCCTGAGAACCTTAGGCACAACTAGTTGGGGGTGAGAACTGCCACCCTCAGCATCTTCGAAGATTCTCCACAGTACACCACTGTTTACAACTAGCTGATCCCATAACTGAACAAGCTTGCGGAATGCTGGACTCTTGCTCTTTGCTGTGTGTAGTGTAGGCTGTTGCTTAGCTTCCTTAGCCACCAATAGTGGACCAACTGTGGTATCTTGCAGTTGTAGCTGGCGGATCTCAGAGTTTGTCTTACCCCCCAAGCAATTCTGGTCATCTTGTGAAGGAGCAGTTACCACTTGAATATAGTCCCCTCCAGCAGGGTCGGTTTCTTGACCACACTGTTGGCATGGTAGTCGTGACAACGCATCAGCATTGCAATGCTTACGCCCTGGGCGGTGTATCACAGTGAAATTGTACTCTTCTAATCGCTCCAGCCACCGGGCCAGTTGCCCCTCAGGGTGCTTGAAATTTTTCAGCCACATTAGAGACCCATGGTCAGTCCTGAGCGTGAACTGCTGACCCAACAGATAGTGACGAAAGTGGTGAACGAAGGTTACTACGGCCAGTAATTCCTTGCGAGTGACACAATACTTCTGTTCAGCCTTAGTTAGCACTCGACTTGCATAGGCAATTACACATTCTTGTCCATCTTCCTGAACTTGAGACAGTACGGCACCGATTCCATGGTCACTTGCATCTGTGTCAAGAAGAAAAGGTTTTGAAAAATCCGGGAAAGCCAAGACCGGAGCAGACACGAGTTTCCTTCTGAGGTCCTGGAAGGCATTTTGGCAGTCTGTAGTCCACCGGAATTCTGCTCCTTCTCTGTGAGCTTGCATAATGGTTTGGCATACCTTGAGAAATCTTTGATAAATTGACGATAGTAGCTCGCTAACCCAAGGAATTGTTGGACGTCTTTCGTGGAGGTAGGCTCTGGCCAATTTGCCACCTTGTCAACTTTGGCTGGGTCAGTTGCAATTCCCTCTTCTGAGACTATGTGTCCCAGGAATTCCACTCGCTTCCTTGCAAAGGCACACTTAGTTGGCTGTAGTTTCAATCCAGCCAGTTTCAAGCGTTTGAAGACAGCCCTCAGGTGTTAAGTGTTAAGTGGAGTGTTAAGTTTTAGAGAATGTTACAACTGTTGCTATGGTAATAAAGCTATTTGCCTTGGAGCTATCACAATAATTATCATGGATCCTATTGGCCAACCTTTATATAAAAATTCAACGAATCACATCATATGTAGTGTTCAATTGTGTATGGTACTCACAAATTTAGTTACCATGACAACTACTTTATCACAGCAACTAATTACACAACTG
>OZ220032.1:0-39068 GCA_964291365.2 Stappiaceae bacterium | reverse complement strand
CTTGGATCGTGATGGGGACGGTGATTGGGCTGGCTGGGTTTCCGGGGATCTGCTTGTACCAGGCACGGGCGATCCACGACCGATCGTTGCCGGCGCCGTCTTTGATGGAGAACCAGTTCGGGTCGGTGTTGATGGTCCACACGTCGCCGGCTGCGATGGTCGGTAGTGGGACGAGTTCGCCTTGCCAGCCGATCTTCGGAAGCGTGATGGGGCCGGTGATGACGATGTGCGGCCACACCGGCTCATCCGATTCAGATTCGATAGCGGCTGTTGCGAAGTCCGCGGCCTTGAATGTCTTGACGGCAGGTCGCTTACGCCACCACGTCTCGTCCGACCGAAGTGTTGCCGGGTCGTTGAGCTGCACCCCGGAGTCCTTCAACAGCCGAATGTCCATCGGCCCGAACTTCGTCGACAACCTCACGTACTGGAATTTCTCGCCACCAGTTTCGGTGATCGACCAGAAGGTGTGGATTTCTTTGCCGCGGCCCAATGAGTGCCGCCACAGCTTCCCGAGCCGCAACGCGTCAGCCTTCGGGACAGGCCCGACCTTGCAGTCCAACCCGATGAAGTTCGGCATGTCATTGCGGGCAACCCACGACACCCCAGCCTGACCCACATTCTTCTGGTCATCGTGCGTGAACTCGGCGCCCTCAGTACCCGTCGGTTCCGTACGAAACGAGACGGGACAGGCAGGATCGTTGAAATCCCACACTGTCCCGTCTGCGCATTCGAGGACATATCGCCTACTCATATGCCGCCCTTCAGGATGTTGATGTTCGCCATGCCCGAGTCGCGGTCGACGTTCACCTCAGCTCGGATCGGCTCACGGTTCTTGATCGCCAACAGGATCTGTTCGAGGACCGGCTGAATTTCCTTGGTCGCGTTCTCGAACCCCTTCTCCAACTGGGAGGAAGAGTTCGCGCCAGTGTCGAATTGGCCGGTGAACTTACCGTCCGCATCGAAGCCACTGGCGAGGGCGAATGCCGCACCAACACCGAACGCCGCAGCGTTATACGCAGCAGCACGACGACCATTCGCCGTCGTCGGCACCTTCAACCCCGGCTTCTCCCCCACATAGCCACCGAACCCTGTGAGTCCACCGTCAGCCATCGGCACCAACTCGTACCCGAACCGGCGTGCAGTCTCACGGGTGATCGCGACTGAACGGTTCCGCTTCGACGGGGCGTGCGGAATGTAGGACTCTCCGCCTGTTCCCTTCTCCGCGAACCGAATCAAATCCGCACCATCCGAATACAGGCCGGCTTGGTCGGGGAGGTTCATGCCGCCGTTCTCGAACACCTTGAACCCGCCAGACCAGATCAGGTTCGGATCCTTCCCCGCAGCATCCGAGGTACCACCAGCAGGCGCTGTCGCCGGCGCAGGTTCAGGCGCTGAATACGACGATGACGATGTTCCGGGCCAGTTGGTGACGAACACCCGCTGCCCATCCGTCGCCAACGCAGCACCACTGTCAGTAGTGCCAACAGTCATCTGACTGCCGTTGCCGCGGGCATTCGACGCAGCGATGATCTCGTCCGCCTCAGCAGCCTTCACCGCATAATTCGAACCATCCGCAGTGCCCGACTGCTGCACCTTCTGCGCCGCCTCAGCCTCCGACATGCTGTTGTAGTCGAAGTCGTCGAGCTTGTCGTAAAACATGCCCGCAGCCCGAGTCGGATCCTTCCGGTCCTCCAACGTTCCCCAACCACCGTTATCGCGCTGCTGCATGATGCCGGCGTTATCGCCATCCATGCCGTAGTCGAGGTTCTGCAAATCGGTTTCAGCGAGGGCGGTCATGACCGCGGCCTTGATGCCCTTATCGCTGATGCCGCGGCGCTTACCTTCCGCGATCACCTGATCGGCGATCTTCTCCCGCTCCGTCCGAGTATCCGGAGCAGCAGGAGCCGCATCCTTACCAGCACCAGACGGGGCACCCAACGGTTCCTTCGACGCCGCATGCACATGGTTCTCGTGCTGCTGCATCGTCGCCGCACCATAGAACGACGGATCGACGATCTTCCCGTCCTTGATGTTCCGAGTGAACCGCGGATCCGAGTAAATCAACTCCGCCAACTGCGACTGGTAGTTGTCGGCGAGATAGTTCGCCCACGCCAACTGCTCATCGGTGTTTCCTGAGCCGTTGGAGTAGTCGACTGCCTTCCCTTGCCCGTGGTAGTCGTTGGTGTCCCGGTACGACGAGGTGAGTTGCAGTCCTGGTGCGTGTTGGGATGCGATGCCGGTGAACGACTCGACGACACCACCATTCGCCATCTTGATAGCGTCAGGTTTGATGAGTCCGAATCCGAAGCGGCGAGCCACATCCTGCAAGATCGCCTCCGAACGTTTCCGCTTCGACGGCGCCCCCGGAATATAGGCTTCCCACTGCGTTTCGCCTTCCGCGTACTGCACCGGCCCGAGCGGGGACTTCGTGTAGATGCCCTGCCCTGAACCCTGCTGAATGTGTGCGGTGTCGATCATCCCGTCCGCACGCGTACGGATAGCGCCGTCAGCGAGTCCGTTATCAGCGAGAGACGGGCCGATGAACGTCGGGTCCACGCCAGCTGCGACCCGACGTTCAGTGATCACAGCCGAGATCCGTAGGGTACGTTGCCGACTCAGCCACTCCTGCATCCGCGCTTCAGCGTCAGCGGTTTCAGCTGTGACATTGACCGTTCCATCAGGCAGCGTCTCAACCTTCAAGCCAAGCGCCTTGAGTTGATCCATCGAATCTTGAGTCAACGCCTGAGTGTGGATGGTCTTCGAGTCCGGGACATCGATGACCTTGTCCTTCAACACGTCCAACTCGTACTTGGCTTCAGGCATGCCCGATTGCAGGATCTTCGTGTCAACAAACTCAGGCGTCAGTCCGAGCACATTCAGGTAGTCCACCGCTGCCTTGTTCGACATGCCAGTGGCCATCAATTGCTCGATCAGAGCGTTTCGGTTTTCGTTGTACTGACCGGTCAAAGCCTCAACGGTATTGCCGGCTTCCATACCCGTCTTGATCTGATTGACGAACTGATCGGACATGCCCTTGAGCCCGTTTTCCATCTGGACCTGCGCCTCGTTGTTGCGATCGATCGAACCAGTCCAGTTCTCAATCTTGATCGCAGCACCATCAGCGCCAACACCAATATCAGCGATCGCCTTGTTCACCTTCGCCGACTCATCGTTGAACGCCGCCGACAACTTCATGTCCCCAGCGAACTCGTTGAACCTGTCCTGAGCCTGACCCAAAGCGGGAATCAGAGTGTCGTGGATACCGTCAGCAGCGCCTTCCAACATGTTCGAGATGCCCTCGCCTCCAGTGCGAGTCTTGTCGGCCATGTCCCGCATCTTGTCCGCAGCGCCACCTGTCGCGAGCCCCAGCAGGTCACCGAAAACGGGGATCGCTTCACCCACTGACAGGATGTTCGCACCCATATCCAGGAACGACGCACCAGTCTCGGACGCCGAGACAGCGAACTCGGCCAGTCCACGAAGCCCGCCTTCTACGAATCCGAGGACTGACTTGCCCGCTTCGAACACCGTGTTGCCGATGTCGATGAAGAACTGGATCACACCGGCACGGTTGTTTGAGATGTTGTCTGCGAAGTCTTTGATGTACGGTCCGAATGCTTGCGCGAGAGCAGCTTTCATGCCATCGCCAGCAAGTTCGATGGACCGCATCGCGCCTTCAACGGATGTCGAGGCGTTGCCGCCCATCACGTTGATCGCACGCCACGCCGCACCCTCGTAGTCGTTCATCGACTGGATGGCCGTATCAAGATCCATCGCATAGAGCGCGTCGCCCAAGTCTTCAGCCTGCGTGCCGAAAAGAGCTGTTGCTAGCGTGGCGCGTTCCTGCTCATCAGTGACCCCGCGCAGCTTGTCCAACACCTGGCCTAGAGCTTCACGTGCACCCTCTCCACCGCCAGCGATCTTCTTCCCCATGTCCTCGGCGTTGAACCCGAGGGCCCCGAACCCTTCCGACATCTTCTCGTTGTTGGCAATGAGATCCTGCTGGCTCAGCGCAACACCGTCTTGCTCGTATGCAAGATCAGCAAAAGCTTTTGCGC
Source organism: Stappiaceae bacterium (assembly GCA_964291365.2). GTDB lineage: Bacteria > Pseudomonadota > Alphaproteobacteria > Rhizobiales > Stappiaceae > JBDWFY01. The sequence continues at coordinate 35,010 of OZ220032.1, read as the reverse complement.
TCAACTCGCTACCGTCGATTGCGCGGATGCTGAACTCTTTCAAAGCATCTGCTGCGAGGTCAGTGTCACGTGCGCCCGCCTTCACGGCCTGGGACATCAGACCGATCGATTCGGCACCAGTCAGACCTAGCTTGCGAAACTGGGTTCCATACTCGTTGACAGTGTCGAGGAAGTCCTCGGAGTTGTTGAGACCAAGCTGGGTTGCCTTCGTGAACAGGTCGAAAGCATCCTGCGCGTCGACAGCGAACCCAGTCTTAAGAGCCTGACCAGCTGCCTTAGCAACGGCAGGGATCTCCTCTTCCATGATCGTGGCGACACCATCGAGGCTGTTGATCATCTTCTCGGCGTCACGTTGCGTTGCAGCTGGATCCAGAAGACCGTTGCGCAAAGCGAATTTCGCCGTGTCCAAGTTGCCTTCAACAGACTCACCGAACGCATCCGCGTAGGACTCGCCCGCGGCAAGACCGAACTTCCGAGCCTGTCCTTCCGTGACACCAGTACGTGCCTGAAACAGATCCTGCGTCTTCTCCTGCTCCATGCCCTCTTTGATGGCCGCAGCGAGCGCAGCGCCAGCCGTCAAGCCGATGACAGCGACACCAAGCAGCGAACCAGCGATAGGGCCGGTCGACGACGCGAGGTTGCCGATCGTGTCAGTAAAACCGGACAGGAAGTTTCCGCCAGCCTGATCACCAGCACCAGCACCGCCGTCACCAGCCTGCCGATACAGGTCATCCAGGTCACCCTGAGCGGCCTGCAAATCCTCCCGAAGGCGATTACCTAGTTCGATGTCGTTCAGCGCACCAGCTGCTTGCCGTGCGCCGGCACGGATTTCGTCGATCCCTCGTGCAGCGTCGCGGGCTTCGTTGAGAAGTCGGTCGTTCATGACGATGTCGTCGACTGACTGGTCGGCGCGTTGCGCGTTGCGTTCCAACTCTTGGATGCGTTGCGCGGCTTGCTGCGCCTGCCGGTCCAACTGCCGGTTGATTTCCACGGCTTGTGCTGCTTCGCCTGCGCGGGCGGCGGCGCGGGTGATGTCCTGGAAGCCGTTGCTGATCCGTTGTGTGGATTGCCGTGACTGCTGCTCGGATCGTTGGGTTCCCTGGATGAAGCGGGAATCGTCCAATGTCAGTCGGGCTACGAGCTCACCAACGTCCAAGCTCATCGCTCAGCCCTCCAAGGGTTCAGGTTTTCGGTTTGATCGTGGCGAGGAACTCGGTGGCCTGTTCGAGGTCGACGAGTTTGCCGAGTTGCGCTAGCGCCCAATGGGCCTCGCCGATATCGGCGGAGAAGCCGTAATGGAGAATCGCGGTGCGGCCTGAGTGCAACACCATCGGCCAAGGCAGGTCATCGGCGACCATCTCGTCGTAGACGCCGCCCGACCACAGTTCGGTTTCCGGGTCGATCTCGGCGCCGAGGATTTTCAGTGCCTCGAATACCTGCTCGACTGGCGGTACACCTTCCGCGATGACCTGCTTCCGTAGCCGTGCGGCCTCTGGTGCGCCGGGTGCGGGCACCGTGTACGTCTTCCCGCGGATCGGCAGGTGCAGATCCGGGTCGAAGAAAGTATCCAAATCCTTGTAAGCCATCACTGGCCTTTCGGGTATAGTCAGTATTTATGAACGATATGGAGTGGCCTGAAAGAATTACGCACACCATCGTGACGCGCATCGGGGAGCGTCGAACTGCCCTTGGCATGAGTTACCAAGACTTGGCCAACGCCTGCACAGAACTCGGATACCCGACCATCCGAACAACTCTCGCCAACCTCGAAGGAGGAAGACGAAAGTCAATAACCGTGCACGAACTGTTCATCGTCGCCAAGGCGCTAGAGGTCAGCCCCATCGAACTGATATCCGATGTCACAGAAACTGACACTGTCGAAGTTCTCCCGAATGAACAGATGTCAGGCCCTGCTGCTCAAGCCTGGATCACCGGGACTGATGCAACCCAGCGCTCTTACAAGGCAGGGGTACGCGCCGCAATCGACGCAGCCATGAACCTCATCTAGCCCGCTTTCGGGTGTAGGGCGTCCCAGAGGTTGGTGCCGGGGGTGGATGCGTAGTGGTCGATGCGCAGTTTCAGCCACCGCCACGTGCGGGCGTCGAGGAGACCGGATTCGATGTCGTGACCGTTGGCGTCGAGGTCGAGTTCGATTGCGTGCCAGTGGTTGAGGACATCAGTCCACGGCCGATCAACGGTTTCGTCGGACGCGGGTTTGCCGGGTGTCGGGTTGTACCAGTCGCGGACGCCGGTTACTTCGTCGTACGGGCCGCCGCCAGGATCATCCGGTCCATAGGTTCCCGGGGCTGAAAGATCTTGCGGGCTAGGGTCGCCCCCACTCTCGATTGGTTCGGGGGTGGGGGCAGGGGATTTCCCGCCAAGACTCCACCAGCCGACTCCCACACCATGCGGCCAGCCTCAGGACTCAAACCGTAGTGCGCCATGACGACACGGCCGGCGACAGCGATCTTCGGCCACGACACACCAGCCTCAGTCATCTGCTCATAGGTGTCACCGAGAGCGAACACAATCTCGTCGCGTTCCTGCTCATCCGACAGCCGTGGTTTCTCGTTCAACAGTTGAACGAGGTGTAGCCCTTGGCGGGCACTGCATGAGACCCGGAACTCGCGCCCACCGATAGGCAGGACGAGTTCCGGGTCCATGAGTTCTGCGAGGTCACGCATACAAGTGCAACCTTTCAGAAGAGGTGCTGGTTAGGAGACGGAGACAGTTCCGGCGGGAGTCAGGCTCGAACCGGATGCCGAGACCGCGCCGACAGGACCAGCGAAGGTGACTGTGTAGGGTCCACCAGCCGAGCCCGTCACCGTGGTACCCGAAGGGACGCCCGCCAGCGCGAGAACAGCGGTCTGCACGGCCGACGATGCGACATTGTGCGCGAGGCCCGATGCCGTAGCGGAACCAACAGTCAGCGACCACGTACCGCCAGTCAGGCCGGCAGGCAACGTGATGACCTTCGCGGTCGGCAACGGAGTGCCAGTCGGCTTAGCGATGTCCTCAGGCTTGCCGTTGCCCTTCAAGGTGAAGGTCGCATCCTGCAACGCCTTCGGATCACCGGCAGCGTTGTCCTTCCAGATGACCGGTCCGGAGCCCTTGTATGCATCGGGGAGATCGTCGCGACGGTAGATCTGGAATTCCACCATGTTGTCGATGCCGGTCTTGCGGCCCTTGCGTCGAAGCAGCGCCTGGCCCGGGTCGTCAACGAACCCGGCAGTTGCTTCGCCCTTGCGCTTGCAGCCACCTTCGACGCGCCACGAGAGTCCGGTCACGACCGAGGAGTCGTAGCCTTCGCCGTCGATGTCGGAGGCATCCTGTTCTGCGCCTTCGAAGATCGGCGAGAGTGAGGAGCATCCGCGGACGAAGAGCCAATCGGACTCGGAGCCGCCGAGTTCGCGGACTCGGAGTACCCAGTCGCGTCCGAGAGCGGATGCGAGGGACTGGCTGTTGGGGGGTGCGAGTGGTGTGGTCATGTAATTGCTCCTGGGTTTGTGGTGATGGTGTATGAATCGGGGCGGGTGTAGCGGTTGTTCGCATCCGGGGCGATGGGGCCGACGATGTGCCGGATGCAGGACAGGATGTTGACGCCCGCCCAAACTGTGTTGCTGCGCTCATGCAGCCTGTCGTCGAGGGCGCGGAACACGCTGTCGGCCAACCTGTTGACGGTGCGAGGGTCACGGCCGGCGGTCCTGAATCGGAGTTGGACGTAGTAGTCGGGGGTTGCTGCGTCCCGTGTCCGGTCGTCGTTGTAGCTGTTGAGGAGGATCGCCGTGTCTGGTTTGTCGGGGAGTTGTCCGAAGAAGATCGCGGGGAGGCCTTCGCCGACGTAGATTCCGTTCGGTGCGTAGCGTGCGAGTCCGAGGTTGGTGAGGTGTTGGGCGAGGGCTTCGAGGAGTTCGACGGTGTCCGGTGCCCGAACGAGTGTCATCCGAGTTGCCTCCGTATCGATTCCGCGAGGATCTGCCCGACAACTTCCCTCGTTGCGATGACAGCGTTTTCGAGGTACTTCGCCTCACCATCCTGATGGTGATAACCGAGTTCCTCGTGCTGCTTTACGGCATACGGTCCGTCGAAGCCGACAGCAGCTTCCAACCCCTCAGCCGCAGTCGCCGCAGTGTTCCGCAGATACCCGGTCTCTTTCGGTGCCCGTTCGATCGCTTCCTGCTTGATGACTTCAGCGGCAGCGTGCAATCCGTCGGTGATGGCGGAGCGGACTGGCTCGATCGGAAAGTTCAGAGCAGTACTCACAAGCTCACCTCGGAAGGGTCTGGATGGCGTGAATGGTGATTAGCGCCCGCGCACCGCTTATTCCCACAAGTCGGGCAGAGTGGCATCTTCCATTGGTGCCCGATGAATCCCAGGCATGTGAAGCATGGACATCCGTCGTACAACTCGACTGGATACGGCATGATCACGAGCACGCTCCTAGGTGAGGTCGATGCTGTAGAAGTTGGGGGTCAAACCGTTGCCGTCGTCATGGCGTTGCTCCGCCAACACCACAGCCGTGCGTCCACCAAACTCGGGCGGAAAAGTCACCAACGAGCCGACAGGAATCAGTGCAGTGTTGACATGCATACTCACGCGGGCCTCCGAAATGACCTCGGAACCATCAGCAGCGCGCACCAACTTGCGTTTCGTGGTGATCTTCCCGAGCACAGTCACCGCCGGATCGAATGCCGGTTCGTAGGGTCCTTCGCCCGCATGCCGCTTCACCGATACTGGCCACACGAACCACTGCGCCGCGATGATGTCCGCCATGCTCACGACGACCTCACCAACGAACTAGCGAGACCCGCATTCCGCAGGATCGACACGGACAGTTCGCATAGTCCGTCCAACGCTTCGGCGCGGGCAGCGTCCACCGTCGCAGCAGTCGTCGACAACGACGAACCGTCAATGCTGGATGATGTGATCTGCACATCGAAACCGCCGGCACCAGCAGCCGGATCCACCTTCAGTTCCTTCCACCGTTCCGCCTGCGCGCACGTTGCGTCGCGCAACGCTTCCCGGATGTCGTCATCGACGGGGAGGCCGCTCGGCTGGGTGTCGTAGATGTCGCAGCGGCATGCGTTCGCGACCCTCGATGATGCGTGGCGTAGGAGTGAGGTTGCGTTGTCGGGTGCGGGCTCACCGAGCCACGCGGCCAGGTTGTCAGCATCGGCATAGACGAGCACGGTTACTCCTTCTCCAAGCCGATGACCGTCTTGACTGTGGCGATGTCGGCCCCAGCCGAGAACAGGGAACCGGACGCGTCGCGCCGCAACTGCTCCACGATGATGCAATCCGGAAAGATCTGGACACGGCGTGTACCCGCAGATGGGATGCCGAGCAGTTCAAGCGCGGCCATCAAGTCCCGTCGCTTGAACGTGGTGGGTAGATCAGACACGAAAACTCCTCGGGGTGTTGATGGTTGGCGCGCAGACCATCTCGGTCATACCGAGATGTTTATACGCTGCTGCAAGGGGGAAAGGAACCCGGCGGTGAACCCCTCAAGCGGTCTTAACGTGGGTCTATGAGCCGTTGCCGGGCACGTAGAAACGCACCAACCACCAAGCATTTGGTCCCACCAGCCCCGAGCCGCACAGGAAGGCGACTCGGGGGTGGGCATCAGGTAGATCAGTCCTCGGCGGGCTTCCGGGCGCCCCGCTTCACAGTCTCCGACACCTTGTAACCATGACGGGTGAAGTACGCCAACGCATTCGCGTCATCCGTCTCACCCACACCGTCCACGAAGTTCACGCCAGCGACCTTGCCGTTGTACCCCTCTACGGGGGTCTTCACGGTCGCCACTACTGAACCTTGATGTTGCGGAACACCGACGCAGCCTTGGTGGCCTTCAAAGCGCAACCAACCGGGCCGAGCTCGACCTCACCCTTCTTCACCGCACCAGCAGTGGAGAAGTCAGGCAGCCACGTCTGAACGATCTGGCCACCGACAGTCGACACACCGTGGAAGCCGTCGAGGCCGACACGGTACGCGAACAGGTCAGTCAGGCCGGTCTGAGCGGTACCGACAGTGCGAGCCTCGATCGGGATGATCGGGTTGTTCGTACCAGCCTGGTTACCCGGGTCGACGAACGTGATGCCACCGTACGACTCACGATTGATCGGCCGGCCGTTCGCACCGATCAGGCCCTCGATGGGGTCCTTCGTGTACATGCCGGAGCGGCGTGCAGCGGCACGGACACGCGCCAACGCCTTCTGGTTGCCGAGGACAACGGTCGGGATGCCGTCGAGCAGCGACAGCCACTCGTCGATGTCATCGAGAGCCTTGTTCACCGCGGAAGGCACTGTGTCCCAGTCGGTCCAGTTGGTGACCGAGCTTGCCCGGAACTCCGTCGAGGACCCGGTAAGGGCCTTGTCGAGGCCGTCGAAGCCGTTGGCGTCGACTGCAACGTCACCGTTGATCAGTTCGTCGTTGAACTTGGTGGTCGCGGCCTTCACCTTCTGCGACACGTTCAACGCGATGTTCGAGGACGCGGCGGGGCCGAGCTTCGCGAGCACACGGTCCACCTCGAACGATCCACCGAGGACGGCGAGCGTGATGCTCTTCTTCTCGGTGGTGACGTTCTGCGGGGTGTACTCGGTGTTGTAGGCGCGGGTCGCGGCGGTGGGCTGCGTCAGCAGGCGCCGGTAGCCGTAGTCGAGTGTGCCTCCACCTGTCGGGGAGACAGCGTCATCGAAGATCAGCGAGTCGAGGACGGCGGATTCCTTGCGGAATTCGTCGATGACAGCGGGATCGTAGTCTTCCTGGGCGTTGAGCTTGGATTCTGCGAGGGTTACAGCCATGGGAGGCTCCTAGGAGTAGTGGGCGGCGATGGAGCCGCTGAGCGTTGTGGATTTGGTTTTTTCTTTTGCGCCGCCTGCGGGGAGTCCGGACTTGCCGGCGGGTGCGGCAGCTTTGATGCGTTCGGAGAGTGCTTTCGCTTTGGCGTCGAACTTGTCGGCTGGTACGCCTTCGAGGAAGTCGAGGTCTTCGTCGGACAGTCCGTATTTGCGGGCTGCGCGTTCGCGTGCGGCTTCAGCGCGTGCGGCTTCGGCGTCAGCCTTGGCGTCGGCTGCTTCCTTCGCTGCCTTCTCCTCGGCGGTCCGCTTCGATGCCTTGATCTTCTCCAACTCGGCGGCGGCAGCGCGGTTCTTCTTCGCTTCCGCTTCGTGCTTGCGCGATTCCTTCTTCCAGTCCACGTCGGCGGGCGGGTCGGCCGGATCCTGTGGCGGATCGGCCGGCGGGTCTGCGGGATCGACTGGGTCGGCGGGAGGATCGACCGGATCGCCACCTTGGGGGTGTCCTTCGGGGTCGCGTCGAGGGTGCTGGCGGGAAGGCCAACGGGATGCTCGAGTAAACATGTCGAACGGTTCGGGTGCGATGACGGATCGTTGGACGCGCATTGTTCTCTCCTTGTGCCATGCGGCATTGGCCCCTGGGTGCCGTGCGGCTGGGGGCTATTGGGTTACTGCGATTCCGCCATGCGGCGGGAAACTCTGGGGATCTATCAGCGCGTATTGGGAAAACCCGATATATCAGCGTGCGCCGAGTCGTTCGCGGTTGGGTCGGCGTTTCAGGTCGTGTTGCGCGGTGTGTGCGGCGATTGCGGCTTGCTGCTGCTTCAGCAGTGCGGCGAGTTCGCGTTTGCGTTGCGGGGTGATGGCGACGGACTGCTGCCGTTTCGTGTCCCGCACAGCGCGTTCCATATCGCGCTGCTTCTGCGTCGCCGCGTACCCTTCCGGATCCGGCCTGGTCTCGAACGTCCGCGACCCGCCAGGAATGAACGCGCTGACAGCGTGTCCGCAGTTGGGGTGTTGGAAGCCTTTCGAGCGGGCTTCCCGCAGTGTGGCTTTGATCTTCACCTTCACTGCACGGCCGCCGGTCGCGTTGGGCCGGATCACTGTCCCTGCCTCGCCATCCAACGAGAGGACTTGCCCTTCGTAGGGTTGGCATTGCGGCGCCGGATTCGAGTGGCTGGATACGACGATCAGGGTTTGACCGCGCTCCAACATCCGATCCGTATGCCCATCAATCAACTCTTGGTTGACGATGGTCCGGGACTTCATCTCGATATAGCTGGCGAGGGACCAGTTGCGGCCGGCAGCATCCCGGAATCCGGTCACGCCACGTTTGGTGAGGATGTCGAGGGCTTGTTGCGCTGCATCCAGGCGTGTACCCGATCGGACACCCGATGACCTCGCGATGATCTGCGTTGTCACCTGCGAATGCAGCTCCCCCGCGGCACCCGGAATCCGAGCAGTCACAGAGGAAAGCACCTGCTGCCCTGCGTAGATCGCGGCCCGAGTCTTCCGATCCCGAGCAGGCGTCACAGGCGGAACCGGAGGCACCTTCGGCAACCCCTTCAAGTCCTCGTCCGCAGCCTCACGGCCACGCTCCGCAGCACCCGCAACCGCACCCTCAACCAACGCCGGCATCTGGGACTGCAACTGCAACGCCAACAACTGCGCCTGCTGCCGAAACCGCAACATCTCCGCCGGCTGCCGAGCCTCCCACTCTGGAGTGTCGATGCCCGCCACAATCGCTTCGGCGAGCATCGACATCAGAGCCAACTCGGCTTCGGTGTAGAGGTTGATCAACTCATCGGGGAGTCCTGCTGCTTCGGACGGGTCGAGCGCCATCGCCTACTCCTCAGCGGGTTTGACCTCATCGACAGGAGGCACAGGCGGTTCAGGCGGGATGTTCGGGTCAGGATTCTGATCCGGAGGAAGCGAACCGAACGGCGAAGGAACCTGGTTCTTTTCGTCGATCTTCTTCACTTCCTCATCGATCCGCTCCTCATCCCAATCCTCATGCAGATACGACACTTTCGTGTGAGTCGACGCAGCATCCGCCGTCGCCCAACCCTGAACCGTCCGAGACTTCGCCTCATCCGACTCACGAGCAAACTTCGGCCAATCCAGCTCCAACTCCTCGACCGGAGCGACACCCTTGCCGGGGAACTTGACTGCATCGATCTGCATGCAAATCGTCGCCAACGGCCCAAGAGCAGCACCCCAATAACGGGCCTTACCCTTCGTTGTCTTGACCGTCAACTCTTTCTTGCCCGTCGCCTCTGTCGCGGTCTGAGCGACCTCGTCGGACATGCCGAACGACACAGGGCTGTACCCGGTCGTCGACAGGACACGACGCAACAACAACTCCGCGCCCTGATCATGCTCAAGTACCCGCAGCGCCGGCTGATGGAACTGGAACATCGAAGTCGCGTCGCCGTCCTTCACGCCCTGATTGACCTGCGTGAAGATCTCCTGATCCTCAGGCAACGATGCACCGCGACCTGCGCCGTGATTGGTGAGCAACTGCTCTGAGGCGAACATGCGTGCCTGACCGATCCGGAACTCCCGAGGCAGCGACGAATAGATCAGGTCGAGGCCTTGGAAGATTGGGAACAGGTCCTGTCGGATGTCTGCCAGTCCGAGGTGTCGCAGTGTGGGGTCGTTGCGCCACTCGGGATTCGGGAGCACGTTCGGGACGTATCGGGCAGCGAGCTCGTCGACGCCGAGGCTGACGTATCCGCCGGCCGTGTCATCGAAGCTGTCGAGCTCGATGCCCTTGGTGTCGGGGTGCGCTTGAAGGTCCATCACGGTACCGAGGTTCGTCGGTGTCCCCTTGTACAGGGAGTGCAGGATGCGGCCCTTCTCGTACCGTTCCAAATGCCGCCACACGTCCCGCTCATCCGAACCCGCGAGCTCGGACCAGAATGTGACAGCTTTCAAACGGCCCCAAGCGAACTCGGGGATCGCCTTGTCCACATCCACAAAGTCGATCCAAGCATTGTCGGCGACCGTGTCATCCCACACCACGCGCTGATAGCAGCCACCCAACGCGGACGCTGATTCACCAGCGGTGAACAGGTCACCGTGGAAGGTGGGGGTGTTGAAGATCAGGTCCACACGGTCTTGCAATGCCTTGTTGTCGGTGGGGTCGATGATCGTCAGCGGTTCGGAGAACAGTTCCGATGCCGAGAGTTTCGCGATGTCCGCGGGGATCGGGACGTGCATTTTCCGGGACGGCTTCGATGCCGACTCGGGTTTCCCGTACAGGAAGTCTGAGACCTTGCCGACGACGCCGGCTTGCGCGAATGATCGACGGTTGGGGTTGGTGCGGTAGAAGTCGTCGAGTTTGAGGACGTCGCCTTCCCACCACACTTGTGATTCGCGGACTCGTGCGGCGACTTTCGCCAGCGCGGTCGGCGGCCACGCCATGTTCGCTTCGATCACGCGGCCACCCCTATTCGATTCGTTCATCAGGCAGGCGCGCTGCTGCATCGAGCGTTGGAATATGTGCCTGCCACATCGGGCGGGACGTTGAGACTGCGTAGCGGAGGGCGTCGACAGCATGGTCGTTGAGTTTCACGGGTGAGTCCTCCCCTTTCTCTGCAGCCTTGGCATCCCACACGTAGCCGGGTATTTCGCCGAGCAGTTCGGTGCACGATGCGTGGATGAGTAGCTGCTCGGTGGAGAACAAGGATGCGACGAGTCCGATGCCGGCGCCGACCTTGTTCGATGCGTTGAAGTAGTTGTCGAATCCGTCGCGCTGCAACTGCACTTTGAAGACAGCGGCAGCGGGGTCGATGTACAAGTATTCGGGTGTATCGGTGCTGATGAACTGACGGAGGCTGCGTGAGTGATCGGTGGTGGTGCCTGAGCCTGGCGCCCATTCGGCCATTGCGTACAGCTTGTTGTCGACACCCAGGCCGAGTTTGATTCCTCGGGTTGGGTTGGTGGTGCCGTAGTCGATACCGACACCGAGGATGCGTTGCATCTCGGGGAGCGTGTCGACGACATGACGTGCGGGATCGAAAGATTCGTAGATGACACCATCCGCCATCGTCCACAAACCTTTAATGAATCGGTCGTACCAGAGTCCTGTGTACTGCGCCTGCAAACCTTCGATGTATCCGTCTGGAAGGTATGCCCGGTTGTCGTCGAGTTCGAAGTGGAACACCTTGTGCCCGCGTTCGTCTGCGCGGTCGATGTATCCGGTCTTGAGCCAGTTCCTTGGCCCATCAGGGTTGGTGGTTGTGAAGATCCGTGCGCCTGGCACTGACATGCGGGCGACGAGCTGGTTGAAGAACTCTTCGGCCACCAGCGTTGTTTCGTCGACGTATGCGAGGCATACGGTCATACCGCGGATCGCTGCTTCAGCTCGAACATCGGATGCGCCGATGACGTGCACTGTGCGCCCGAAGATGTCCGCTGTCGGTGCGCCACGGTTGTAACGCACATGCTGCGCCATCACGCCGTACATGTTGTTGTCCTGCAACGGTCCGATTAGGTTCCGGAAGATGGTGTCGCGTGTCCGGCCGATGACCACGATCTCGCCCTGTTCTGGGGCGTTCGCGACTCCGACAAGGAACGCCAACAGGGATCCGACTGTTTTCCCGGATCGGACAGCGCCGTGCCAGATGTTGACTCGGCCTTTCGAGGCATCAGCATCAGCGTGAGCGAAAGACTCCAGTTGCTTCTGAGACATCCGCAGACCGTTGAGCGCCATCAGTTATTCCTTTTCGTCGGCTAGTTTCTTCACCTGCTCGAACAGTTCGTTGAGCATCGACTTCGCGACGTCAGCGTCTTGGCCGGCACCCATGCGGGTCAGGTTTTCGTGGGACTTGATGAGGCGTTCGACTGCGGCGGTGAATTCAGCGACGGCTTTCGCGTCTGGCAGGTCGAGGATCTCGGTCACTGGCCCGTGTGGTGTGGAGACGATGACGGTGTACTGGTCCCAGATGCGTTCGCGGATGTTTATGGCGTCGGCTAGGACTGCGGCTGCGAGTTGCGCACGCGCCTGCGCGGACCTGTCAGCATTTTTCTGGCGCATTGCTTCGATGGCGGGGCTTGGTTCTTGCCAGAGTATTCCGAGTCGTTTTGCTCTTCGGCTGATGTCTGGTCTGGTGCATCCGATTTGGTCGGCTGCTTGTTGTTGGGTTTTTCCGAGTGCGTGGTGTTCTCGGAGTGTGGAGTCTTGTTCGGGTGTCCATTCCCATCGGGGCATTGTTCACCTCGTTTGGGGTGGTTATGTGCGTGTGTTGTGGATGTCTGTCAGGATTCGGTTGCGTTGGTCGAGGAGGGTGTCGATGGCGTTTGGGTTGCCTGCGCGTCGTGCTTGTTCGAGGTCCCATTCGTTTTTGTCGAGTTGGTCTTGGAGTGATTGCATTACTGCCACCTCCACATGCGCCAGATTCCGGTGATTGCCCAGATGAGTAGTTCGCGGGTTGGCATTAGATGATCCAGTATTGGATGAGTGCCCAGATGATGCGGAGTGTTTCGATCATTGGGCCTCCTGAAGTTGAACCCCGGGCGCGCTGGCTAGCGACTGCTCCGGGGGTTGCTGCACCATCCTCAAAAGGTGCGCCCTGGGGGGAAGTGGGCGCGGTGTGCAGCAAGACGAAACGCGACACCCGAGTGATTGTCAGGTGTCGCGTACGCGCATAGCGTATCAGATGATCATCCGCATGCGTGCATAACTATGCATCAGCTCCGAATATTGCCAGGAACGGCAGTCGAGGAATGAGGATTCGTCTACCGATCCGAACAGACGGGATAGTGCCGTCCTCGATGCCAATTCGGACTGTGCGGGGGTCTATTCCGAGCGCTTGCGAAACCTGTGTTCGTGTGATCGCCATGCTCGACATGTTCTTGATGTCTTCGATGGACAGTGTGGGTGTCGGACTTGGTGCTCCCATTTTCATGATGCCTTTCGTTGGGGTGTGGCGTAGTGGGCGTCGAGTATGTCACCGAGTGTGTAGATGGGGGTTTTCTTGTCCGCGTAGCGGATCGGCGTAATTTTGTGTTTTTCGACGAGGTGGTTGATGCGGCGGATGGTGAGGCCTTGGGCGCCGATGTGTTTGGCGAGGGTGGCGATGCCTCGGGCGTTGAGTTGTTCGGCGTGTGCTTGGGCGAGGCGGGTGGGGTTGGGTTTGGGGATGGGTTGGAGGTGGCTGCGTCCGGATGCGTTGCGTGCGTGCCTGATTTCCGAAGTGATGTCGTGGTGTGCGGCTTCGCTGCCTGGGGTTGCGGCGAGGAGCAGGATGTTGCGTGTGAGCCAGTCTGCGTAGCCTGCGCAGTGGGTGTTGGGTGCTGCGATCTGTCGTGCGTCAGCGAGCCAGTACACCCATCGTTCGAGTTCGATGAGGAGTCTGTCGGCGGCGTCGACGGCTGCGACGTTGAACGGCAAGGGTTGGGGGCGGTCTCCTGTGGTGACTTTGGGGTTCCAGTTGGCGGTGGCGATGCGGGGTTTCTGGGCTTCTTGGAGGTCGTCGAGGATGTCTCGGACTTCCCCCAGAGCGTCGGTGAGCTCCTGTTGTTCGTGGCGTGGGATGAACCAGTGTTCAGTCACGGTGTCCTCCGATGCGGTGGCGTGCGCGGTCGTGGCAGGGTCGGCAGCGTCCTCGTGCGCCGTGTGGGGTGTGGCCTTCGATGCGTCGGGTTCGGGGTGCCATGGGGGTTCCGCATTCTCGGCAGGGTTGTCCGATGTCGATTCCGATGCGTCCGCCTGGGCCTGGGAGTGTTGCGAGGAGTTCGGCTAGGTGTGGGTCGCGTTTGAGTGGTGGCCGGCCGGGGATGGATCGGGCGTAGGCGTCGAGGGCTTTGGAGTCTGCGGGAGTCCATTCGAGGAGGTCAGTTGTCACCGGCGTATTCCTTGATGATGGGGAGGATGACGGGGAGGATCGCTTTGGCGTAGGCGTTGCCGTAGTTGTCCAGCCATTGCTCGCACTTTTCGGGGCCGAGCGATCGGAGGTAGGTCAGCATCTTCTGCTGGTCTGGGTCGGTTGCTTTCTCTACGATGTCTCGGCCTGATCTGTAGAGCGCGTCCCGGAGTTGGCTTTCGATTCTGCTCACCCTTCACCGCCCGGAGTGAACAGAACAGTCATCGGGAGCGGCAGGTATCGCCATCCGGCCGTGTCACTGCGCTTGACGTACACGTCCATCTCGTCTGGATGGTCGAGGTTTCGTGCGAGAACCGACCCAATCGGCAGCGCCTCTAAGTCTTCGATGCTGTTCACCGTGTGAGGCTTCGACCAACCAGCGGCGAGGAGTCGGTCGGCCGCGTGCTGTGGCAGCGTCCCAACGCCACCGGGGTTGTCGAGAACTGCGCCGGCCAATATGTGCACCAGTTCGTCTCTCGCGGGTGTGGCCTGTGATCGGATCTCACTCACAACGACTCCTCAGAAGGCAGTTCGATTCGGGCGGTGACGATCAGCTTTGTGCCAGGCGGAAAGTCGGATGCGTAGGCCTTGAAGCCGGGGCCGTACGTGAATCCCTGCCGCTTATCCCAGAAGAGGCCGTCGAGGTGCCGAACTTCACCAGGAAGGTCAATGCCACGTAGGTGTGGCGCAACAACCTTCTCTGCGGTGAGTGTGATCGTCTGCTCGGGATTGTCAGCAGATAGCACTTCGTCGGGGTTGGTGTGTCGTACGCAGCGATATGGGAACTTTCGGTATCTGGCGCGAATTTCATCCTCTTCGCGTCGGCTGGTTGCAGTCGTGAACGAGTTATCCTTGCATCCTTCATGTGCGCAGATAAGTCGGATTGTGTACTCGCGTCTGCTCATTGCTGTTCCCCTTCCAAAGCTGCGCGGAGGAGTTGAGCCGCCCGTTTGTATATGCCCATCTCCAATTGGTAAGACATGAGCGCTTGCCCGTCGTCGGCCTCGGCTGCGCAGACTGCACCGTTCGACGCGTTCTGGATGTGCCAGTCGAAATCTTCAAGCACTGGCGCTGTCCGCCCGTTGATGTACTGCTTCACCACCAACGCCACATGCGCAGGGAAAGCGTCGGCTCCCATCCATATGCCGCACTTGCAGACGAGCCGGTACTCAGCACCGGCCGGAACCCACTGCTGGCTCATCACCTGGTGCGCTGCGATGAGGTCGGTCAACCCCGGATCAGGCGCGGTCATGCAATACCCCTTACGTCGATAGCGGTTTGGTTCTGAATGCTGTCCACCCACGAAAGAAGTTTCGGCAGGTTCTCGTCCGGTCCGAACGCGAGATACGTTCCGTCCACCGAGTCGCACCCGATGGCTTCCGCGTACCTGTAGCGGGTTTTGGAATTCACGCGTCCCATATGGACGTGTTTGCCGCGACGTTTCGCTTCCGTCACCAAGTTCCGGGCGTGTTTGCCGAGTTTCCATTCGGTGGATCCGCCGATGAACAGGGCGTCGAACGAGTCCCACGGCA
Organism: Stappiaceae bacterium; assembly: GCA_964291365.2. GTDB lineage: Bacteria > Pseudomonadota > Alphaproteobacteria > Rhizobiales > Stappiaceae > JBDWFY01. The sequence goes on along the minus strand of OZ220032.1, from coordinate 19,812 downwards.
CTGTCAGGTTTTCGAGGCCGTCCTGAGCGACGAGGGCGACCGGGTATCCGAGCGCTCTGATCACGGGCAGGAACGGCTTCGACCGCTTCAATGTTTCTTTCGCGTCCCCCACCACGTCGGGCGCGGTGGCGAACAGGCATGTGCCGGCGTCGTCACGGTTGGCGAGCAGCCACGCGATGTACTGGATGTCCCCTGGGTACCCTTTGCCGAAGCATCCGTTGTCCGCCACCCATGCCACGCCCGGTTCACGTTTGTTGCCTTGCGCTGGGGTGTCGATGTAGCCGAGCAGTTCTTTGCGCATGGCGTCACGCACCTTCTGGCTGGAGGGGTTGGCGAAGTACAGCACCACGTGACACCGCCTTGCCGAGAATGAGGTATGCGAGGGTGGCCCACGCTTTGCCGACGAGCTGTCCTGCGAGCGCTGGCAGTACAGCAGCCCAACCGAATGCGATCGCGAGGAATATGACGGTGTCGGCCAGGGCTCCGGTGAGGCTGGATGCGGTGACAGCTGCAGCCCACCTGCGATCACCGAGTTTCGATCGGTTCCGCAAGGGCGTGTAGACCGCAAAGTTGAGCAACTCCGCGACGGCAAATGCGACTGCCGATGCGGTGGCGATGAACGGATCCGCGATCAGATACGACAGGACTGCGCCGACAGCGAGTACTGCGAGCATCTTCGGTTTGCCGAGGAGGTCTTGCGTCGCGTCTCGGGCGGCGAGTGCGAAGCCGGCGGCGAATGTGCCAGCTGTCGCAGCGAATCCGAATCCGACTGGGACGAATCCGAATCGGGTGGTTGCCCAGTTCGCGACAATAATGGAGGCGAGGAGTGTTGCTGCGGATAGGTATCCGAGGGAGTTTCGTGTGCTCAATGGTGTGGGCTCGATTCGAATCTCGATGCGAGGGTTTTCGCGGTCCAGGAGGATGGTGTTGCCGCCGTCAATCACATGCTTTTGGGCGTCGTCGGGGATGACGTGTTGGCGGAGTGCGTCGATGGCGTCTTTGCGGAATGCGCTGAGGCCGTCTGCGTCTCGGATGCGGGCGTCGGGTGCGTATTGGGTGATGCTGATGGTTACTTGTTCGCACATGGGGATCGGGTTGGTTTGTAGTGCTTGTCGGATCTGCCAGTGGATGCGGGTGCGGGCCTTGGACTTTTTTGTCCAGTGGGCGTTGCGCCATTCGTTCATGGTGAGGGGCGGCCGGCCGGGATGCGCTGTGTCGATGATGGTGAGGGTGTGGGTCATCGTTTTTTGGCTCTCGCTGCGCGGTCTTGTTCGGCGCGCCAGTCGCGGCATTCGGCGCATCGGCAGAGGTAGGAGACGTATCCGTTGCCTGAGCCGTGGTTGGCGTTGGGGTGGAATGGTCTGCCGTTTTTGGTGATTCGTTGGATGCGGAATCGTGATTTGGAGAGGAGTGTTGTTTCGGATTTGGTGCGTGGGCCTGGTTTGTTTTCGAGGCGGGTGATGGTGGCTTGGATGCGGGGGTGGTCTGCGCAGACTTGGCAGAGGGTGCCTTCGCCGTCGAGGATGTGGGTGGTGGCTTTGGAGCCGATGGTTCGGTATCCGCGGAGTTCGCCGCATTGGGTGCAGGCTTGGTTGGATGTGGGGATCGCGGTGGGGGTTGCTGCTCGGCGGTTGGCGACTTTGGGGATGGGTCTGCGTGTGGGTCGGGTGCGTTTGCGGTCTTCGGCTAGGAGTTGTTGGACGGTGGGTGAAAGCTCGATGGGCGGTAGCGTTTTGGGCCGCATCAATCGGTCGGCTTCGCGCATTTCGCGTCGGCAGGGCCCGCATTGCCCGCAGAGTCCGGTGGGGCAGGATTGGGTGGAGAGGCTGGTAGCGATCATTTCCCTGCCGCCTGTTCGTGGGCTCGGTCCCATGCGTCGTTGTCTTCCCAGCGGTCGAGGGTGACGGGGTCTTCTAGTCCGTCGTCGTGATCGAAGTGGCTCATTCGATCACCCGGAGGGCCAACATGTTTGAGCCTTCGGGCTCGATCGAGAGCTTTCCAATACGTGCCCCGGAGGCATGGATCTTGAGGCAGTCTTCTTCGGGCCGGATGGTGATTTTGTCGCCGTTGTCGAAGACGAATACGACAGGCGCGTTGATGTGATTCGCCATCACTCCCCCTCCAGTTCGAGCGTGCGCTGCCAAATGGCACATGCATGCGCCCGTCGCACGTCACCAATTTCGAGGGCATCGAGCCCTTTCTGAGCGAAATAAGCTCTCGCGGCAGTACCTTCGAGCGCTGGCACAATGTGCATGTTCTCGCGGATAGTCGCGAGTTCCTCGGTCGGATAGAGCGGGTTGACGGCCAGCTTTCGGCGCATCCCTTCAACGAGGATGTCGAGCATGGTGTCGATGCCTGCGCGTGGCAGGAACAGTAGGTCGTCGGGCCAGCATTCCGACTGGTCGTCGAAAAGGTCGCATTCGATCTTGTAGAGAGTGCTCACATTGCACCGCCGACGTTGGGCATGTTCGCGGTCATCTGCGCCTGTTGCAGGTCGGTGCGGGCCTTATCCAGCTGCTTCCGGGCCTGCTGTGCGGCGTCGACGAGGGCGTCCCGTTCCTGCGGCCCAATCCAACCCAAATCGAGGGTGGCTTTCGCGTTGTCGTCGCCGATCTTCGCGGCGAGCGTGGCGAGTTCTTCGAGGTAAGTGCTCATGCTGTTGCCTCCGGGGTGAACAAGACCGTCGCGGGAAGCAGCGGCTTATAGGCGTAGTCATCTTCGGGGTCCATTGCGCTTAGCCATGTGCCGTCGAGTCCCTTTTCCATGACTGAGTACATGGCTTGTCCGTCGTAGCGCAGTGAATACCAGATGACTGTTCCGACTGGTAGTTCACGCAACTCTTCGATGTTGTCCACTGTGCGAGGCTTGGGCTGGTAGTCGGCGAGGACCGCGTCGGCGACTGCGAGTAGGTCGTAACGGCTGTCGAGGACGGCGTCGCTCAAGTCGCTGATGTCGGTGTAGCCGAACTGGTCTTCGCCACGCAGCGTGACGGCGATGGTCTCGGCCAACTCTTCTCGTGTCCTCATGCTGCGTATCCGTTCAGGTATCCGGTGAGGGTGTAGGCGAAGGTGGCGCAGAGTCCGGTGAGGGTGACGGCGACGTAGGTTCGTCCGCGCCACAACTTGCGGCGCTCCAACCGTTCGTGCCGGTCTGTCAGGTCGTCCATGAGTGCGAGGGATTCGAGCATGTCGCAATGCTGCGCAAGGGATCTCACAGTCGGCTCCCGTCTGTGTCGAGTTGCGTCATGCAGTCCTCGCACACGAAGTAGTCACCGAACCCGGGATCCTCGTGTGCGCTGAGGTTGATGGAAGTGCAGCTGCCGCACACCGGAGCATTCACAGCGGCGGGCTTACGTGAAGCGATGAGTTCAAGCGCAGGAACACCTGTGCGGTGCCGGCCACGCGAACGAAAAGCGAGAACAGTCATGACATTCCTTCCGATTTCTGGTCCCGCTGCAACGGGATTCTTCAACTGTAGACAATCATCATGCGTCACGCAAGACGCGAGACTCGTAAGGCAAAAGGATTTACCGCCTGACGTCTTGCGTCCTACGTGACAGTTGCCAGCCCCCAGTTTCACGCTGGCCGACAAACGGGCCACATCCGGCACATGCATCCCAAACCACACACTATGAACCACAGAAACGTTCTCAGCCGCGATTCTCATTTTGCGTACTTCGGATTCGGTTCAGCTTCGATCATCAATCTCGGCAGGCAGGGCATTTTCCGCTCCACCCCGGAAACCTTGTTCGTGCAGGCCTGGTACTCGTCAGCCCCACACAACGGGCACACATGCTCGATCGCATTGTTCACCGCATAGGCGCCTGGAACAGGTTTCCCGTCTGCACCGCCGATCGGTAAGCCTCCCAGCTGCGCATCACCCTGAACCAAACCGTGCTTCACGTCGTGCTGCAATTGCCGCAGCTCCCGATCCACGGCAGGTTCGCGCTGCGCCCGGTCGATCCGAATCTCACGTGCAATCCGGATAACGTCCGCCGGCATGATCATCCGCAATGGTTCGTTGCGGTAGTGCACAGTCACGGCATTGAGAGCATCCGGGAGTTCGAGGTTGTACGGGGCGAGAGCCTCCGCCCACGCACCTCCACGCCCGATATCGGCTTCGCTGAATCGGTTGTCGAACAATGCCGCTCGGCCGATGATCAAGCCAGTGTCCGAAAGTTGTTGAGGTGTCGCTTCGATCAGATTCATGCGGTGATGCCTTTCGGTGTTGACGAGTTGAGTCCTTCGGCTTGCCGTTGGGCGAGCTGGTTGCCCATGTCGGCCCATCCCATCGCTTTCTTGGTCGCCTTCCCGATTCCGCTGTCAGATGGTGCAGCAGGTCGGTTAGCAGCTTTGTGAACGAATCCGGGAATCATCGACGCCGCTGTCATCGGTGACGCGGCCCAGTCCTGGATCCCTGCTTCGATCTGCTCACGACTCACCCCCGACTTGAGACATCCGTCGACAGCTTGCGCGATCTTCGAAATCAAATCGCCTGGGACTGGCGACGGGCAGGAATCCGAGTAGGCCCTTGCGATGATGTGCGCCTCAGCGGAGTGCGCTGTCCCGTTGAGATGCTCAGCGATGTCTCGCACTCCCCGCGGTCTCGCCGGCGCGTCTCTTAGGTGAGGTGAACTACTTACGTAAGTAAGTAGTTCTTTCTCTTTCTCTATCTCTATCTCTGCTTGATTCTGCTTGAGGTCCTGCTTAGCAGCTGCTAGCCCGTCTGCTTGCGTTTCGTTGGCATGCGCCCGGTTCGCTGCCCTGGCCTTGCCCCCCTTCTGACCTGCGGCGATCTTCTCATTTCGAGACTTTTCGATCTCCGCGATGGTCTGATTATGTTCGGCATAGTCGTGAACAATCGCGACATTTTTTGATTCAAAAATTGTGATCGCTCCGCAAGATTCCACCGAAATTCTGTTGCGCTTTGTTCCCATCTTCACCCACACAGGCAGCGGCAGATTGCCGTCGTTGGGGTACTCACGGCAGTGCATGATGGCTTTCACGATCAACCACTTCTGCCCGTCTGTGAGGTTGATGTACTTCGGATTGCGGTCCATATCCACCGCCAGATTGATATAGATCCGCTTGTCTTTGGGCACGGTAGGGCTGTCCTTACTTGCGGCGGTTGTGTCGTTCGTAGCGTCGGCGAGTGCCAGGGCGGGCTGACACCGGATCCGGTCGCGGGCGGAAGATCGGATTCGAGTACACGATCTCCAAGGTTTCTTTGATGTCCGCTTCAGTGACGCGCCACTTGTTGGCGATCTTCCTGCCGGGCCACTTCTGCGATCGCAGTTGCTCGCGGTAGTAGGTGGGGCTGCACCTGAGCCGTAGCGCGGCCTCGTCGATGGTGAACACTTCGTCGGGTGGTATGTGCCGGCGTTGTTCGGTGGTCGTCATGCTGCTTCTCGTTTCTCGTGTGGGATGTACAGCTGGTTGCGTTGGACGACGGCGAGGTGGCAGAGGCCGCCGCGGGGGTGTCCGTTGTCGAGGCAGATGGTGTAGCCGTGTTCGTCTTTGTGGACGATGGTGACTTCGCTGAGGGCGCTGTAGGTGCCGATGTTGGGGTGGGTGATGGGCACTCGGAGTGAGGCTTCGCGGATCATGCGGCGCCTTTCCATACTCGGTTCGGGTTGGAGTGGCGTTCTTTTCGTGCGGGTTGGCACCATCCGGTTTGGGCGATGTGGCCGCGGCGTGACGCATTGCCGATGATGGATGAGAGGACGTTTCCATTGCCTGCGCGGAGCCAGTCGCGGGTTTCGGGTGGGACTGCGTCGCGGACGTGGTCGGCGGAGAATTCGCGGCCGGATCGGATGAGTTCGGTGAGGGCGGTTTCGATGTGGTTGGGGTGGTCGTGGTGTCCGACTGTTGCGGCTGCGAGGGCTGCGTCTTGCCCGTCCAACCTGAGCTGCTCACCAGCAGTGGTCATCAGTTTGTCCATTCGTAGTGTTCGCAGGGTTCGCGGTCTCCGGCTTGGGAGTCCCATTCGTAGCGCGGGTGGCGCACGTTCTTGAGGACTTCAACTTCGGTTTCCCTGTTGCCCCAGATGGTTTCGATGCGAGGTTCGCCGAACTCACCGCCCATGTCGGAGCGTCCCGCGAGCGGAGCACGGTTCTCGATCGCCTCATACACTTCGTCGCTTCGAGCGCAGTCGATTCGCGTCCAGGTCATGCTGCGTCCTTGGGGGTTTCGGTGGGGAGGTTCGCGTCCGGATGTGTCCAGCGGTTGTACGGGCCACCACGGTCCTCACGAGTGCCGCACCAGGCTTCGTGCTGGTTCCATCCCGGCACCGGACCACTGCACGTGCACGTATCGCGGAAGTAGAGGCTCATGACGCCACCTGCTCTTCCACCGTCTCCGCGTCAACAGGCTCAGCGTCCAACGGCAACTGCTCAGGCTCAGGCAGCGAGGCGCCATCCGACTCAGGCTCCGACATCCCCTGAATGCGCCCCATGATCAACGCCTGAATGTCGTCCTTCTCCTGCGCCGGCAACGTCGCAGTCTGCTTCCACAGCTCCCGCAACACATCCTTCGACTCAGCAGCCTCAATCGCAGCAAGCAAAGAATCCACGTCCACAGACGGTTCACCCAACGCTTCAGTGATCGACCGCGGGCGTGCTTGCGTCGACTGCTGAGGGCGCTGACGAGTCGAGCCTTGCTGCCCGTTGTCCGCCTGCTGCATCTCATCCGAGGTGTACAGACCGGACAAGTCCTGCGGGAATGCCTTACGCAATGCCAACGCCTCAGCGCATTTCGCCAACATCAGTGCGCCCTTCGTGGCCCACATCTGCGTCACATCGCCGTTGAACTTGGTTCCCACGTACTCGTTCCAGAGCGCGATTGCGGGATAGCGTGCACCGTCACGAATCACGGTGACCTTCGCGGCGCGGGGCTGCTCACGCTGCAACCAGACGTCGGTCCACTTGCCGTCTTCTCCGCACCACAGGGTGTCCTCGTAGCCGAACGTGCCACGAGCGGCGTCGGTAGCGCGTCGAGCGATCAGACGAAACCCGTCGATCCCGGTCTGGATGGTCTGCTTCCCCTTGCGTTCGATCATGTAGATCTGGCGCGCAAACGGATCCAAGCCGGTGCGCTGGCACTGGTGAAAGAACACGGCCAAGTCAGCTTTCGATGCTTTCTCGACGCCGATCTGAGCGAGCGCCGATTCCTGCTTCGGGGTCCAGAAGTCCTGTTCGGGCGAAACCGCTAGTGCGGATCCTGTGTGTACTGCGATCTCGGTCATCGTCATCAGTCCTCGTCGATCGGTTCGGTGGCTTCTTCACGTTCATAGGCGCTGGCATCAGCCCACAGGCTGATGGATAGGGAGGGCTTGCAGCCTCCGGCGCGAACGTTGATCGCCGAAGCGATCGTCTTCACGGTTTCCGCTTCGGCGTCGGTCAGGATGACGAAGGCGCGTGTTGTGTCATCACACCCGGACGTTGCGATCAGGTACTCAGTCATGCTGCTTCTGCCTTTCGTGGCTTCAAGATTTCGGGAGCCTTCTCCGCGAGGCCAGACGTGGCGCGGATAGACGGCGCACCCTTGCTATTGACACGCGACGCGATCGTGTGACCGTTGAACGTCGCCTTCTTCGACGAACCCAAGTATTCGAGGAGCACCGACCCGGTCCGCTTCTTCTCCAGCGCCACAGCAGCTTCCGCCGCAAACGCCTCCAAATACGGAACCGCGATCTCCGCCGGAACATCCACACCCGGATCATCAGCAATCGATGTATTCGCATACCGAACCGACAACCGATCACAATCACGCGAATGATCCGCCGCCGGCTGATCGCCAGCCTCAACACGCGCCTGGAACTTCAACACCCGCTCCCGCAGCACCGCCGCATCCCGAGCGTCGTAGTCGATGACAAACACCTTCGGGCGACGATGGAACAGTTCGAACGGACCGCACGCCGCGAGATGCGTACGGCGAGCACCGATCACATCCATCTGCCACATCACCTGCACCAGATAACCGATCGGAACCTCATCACCCCACGAGTGAATGTCGTCGGCTGTCTTGATCTCCAACAGTTCGACCGTGCCGTCAGGCAACGTGACAATCCCGTCCGGATCCGCTGTCTGCCAATCACGAAGACTGTGCTGCCATGTCGACGTTTCCTCGATCGTCCAATCGAGATGCATGTTCGAGAACCAACCACGAATCAGCGGCTCGAACTCATGCCCGCGGCCCTGCACATCGGTCTGCGGCTGCGGCGGCACTACGCCTGTGATGCCGTCGTAGATCGATCGTTCGGTGTCCCACTTCGACAAACCACAGATCGCTGCGACCTTCGACGCCGAGTACTTCGTCCACCACTCCGCGGTGCCAGGAGCGAGAGGTTCGGGAAGCTGGAATCCAGTCAGAGTGGTCATAGGATCACCGACACAGGCAGTGAGTCGATGAACAAGTCAGTCGCAGCGTCGAGGGCCTCAACCGTGCAGCCTTCGTGCGTTACGCCGACGGTCCCCGGAACCCGCAGATGCGGGTAGTGAAAGTCGAACACGTCATCAAATCTGTCCACTGCTTCCTGCAACTCAGGAGTGATATCCTTTACGTGCATTCGCTTTTCCTTCCGATTGGTGATTGCCTCGCCCGTCCTCCTGCAAGAGGGCGGGCTTTTTCGTGCCTTCATGCCGAAACCAATTGTCGTTTGTCACGCGTGACACGCAACGGTTCAGGCATAAAAAGGGCCTTCCTGGGGGCTCGAAGCTCCTTGGCGATCAGCTTCGCCCGGTTCTGCGGGCAGTGCTTTCGCTTGCCAGTTCGGTAGTGGCCGATGGTGGAGTGGGAGCACTTCACCCTCGATGCCAGTTCTCGGACGGACATGTCGTTGTACTCCATGTATTCGACCAACAGGTCGGCGTTCACGATCACGTCGAGCCTCCATTCAGATTGCTTGTTTTTCATGGCTTTGCCTTTCCGTTTCACTGTAGACGCTCTGTCTACCGTCCCACAAGACAGTAGACGGTGTAGACACTTTTGTCTACACCTGAATTGGCGATTTTCGACCCATACCTCAAGCAATGCAGATCACAGTGATGGAATTTGTAGACAGCGCGTCTACACTCTGACTATTCGAACACTGCCGCCGTGAGGAACGTTTGTAGACATGAACCCCGGACCCACCACAGACGATCTGTGGGACGCAGCGCTCGTCAAAGCTGGCTTCGTGGACAAGCGTGACGGCGAATCCCCCTCGCACCGCGCACTAGCCGAACACCTCGGAATCGGCACATCTACCATCACCAACATCCGCGCCGGCAACGCCAAACCAAAACCAGCCACAGTCGCTAAGATCGCCGACGCCCTCCGCATCGACGTACGCGAACTATCCCGCTGGATCGGCCAGACCCGCGAAGTTGCGAAGCCCTACACCCCACCCTCCGAAGCCGACCTTCTCGACCAACGAGAACGCGACGCCCTAGACGAGATCATCCGAGTCATGGCCGCCAGCAAGATCGGTGTCAAGCCTGAGGACGAGACTTCCCAGAATCAACCGCTCAGGGTTGTCCGTCCGATTACCGCTTCGCCGCCAATCGCGGCGTCCAGGAGAAACAAGGAAACCAGATCCGACTAGTCGTGTTCTAAGTTGTCGGTATCACTGTCTACAGTCCGCGCATGACCCGATACCACCCTTGGCGGACAGCGCGAAACAAACACGCCGACACCGTGATCGACTGCACCCGCGAACTCCCCGAGGGCGTAGCGGGCTACACAGACGGCACCGACATATGCATCTGCCGCACCCTCACACAAGCCGCACGACGATCAGTCCTCACTCACGAGTTGATCCATCTCGAGCGCGGACTCCCCTCCACAGATCCACGCTACGAGGCCCGCGAAGAGAAACTGGTCGACGAACTCGCAGCACGGCTACTGATCCCTCTCGACTCTCTCGTCAATGCACTCGTTTGGACGCGAGGACAGCCCGACGACGAATGCGCCTGGGAACTCTGGACAGACCTGCACACGCTTCTCGTGCGGGTCCGAACGCTGACCCCGCACGAGCGGGCTTACATTAATTCCGAACTGGACCGACGCTCAAACTAAGCGCCCCCACCTGAAAGGCACGACAATGACCACACCTGGCCCCGGCTGGCATCCCGACCCAGAAGGCAACCAGCAGTTCCGCTACTGGGACGGCCAACAGTGGACTAGTGCCACACAGCCCCTGCCTCAACCGACACCACCACCCGCGCCACCCGAGCCCATTGACCCCGAGAAGCTCGCCAAAGATCGCAAACGAGCACTCATCGGCGCAGGCGTAGTCGCAGTGCTCATCGCCGCATACTTCGGCGTCAACGCTCTTGCCAACCGCAAAGACGATGCCGAAACAGTCGCCGCAGAAACCACCACATCCGAAGCGGCACCGACCACCACGACAACGGTCAGGCCGACGACTACAACAGTGCGAACAACCGTCGCAGCCGCACCACCAGTCACGACGACCTCACATGCTGCTGCAACGACCAACTACAACCCGGCCGACGACCCCGAGTTCCTATTCCTGGGGACACTGACACTCATCGGATTCCCTGACACCCCAGATTCAACGGCACTCGAAGCCGGACGAACAGCCTGCGCCAGCTTCAGGAAAGGCGAAGAGTTCATGGACATTTCGCTGATGACCTACTTCAACGGCCCTGACAGTTGGACGCCTGAGAATGCAGGACAACTCGTTGGCGCGGCAGTCTCCGCCTTCTGCCCGCAATACAAAAGCGAGCTGCCACGATAAAGGTCAGAGCCCTTCGAGTGCTGCTGTGAGGGCTGCCGATGCTGCTTGCGCGGCACGGCGATCCAGATGCCCGTAAATGTTGATCGTCGTCGTGATCGACTCGTGGCCGAGGTGCTGCTGAATGACAGGCAGCGGCACCCCGGCCGCGATCATCCAACTTGCGCACGAATGCCGAAGATCATGTGGCCGCGGCTTCTTCCCTAATCTGTCGGACAGCTCCGCTATCATCGGCCGCCACGCCTTGTTGTGAAAAAGTTGAGCAGTGACCGGGCGCCCGAGACGATTTGTGAACACGAACTCATCCGGTGCGCGCCCCTTTAGATCGCCGCACGCCTCGATCGCCTGATCTGACAGGTTGATCGTCCGCACAGATTTCCGGGACTTCGGCGGCCCAAGTTTCCGCTTCGCCTCGCCCGTGTACTTCCAGGCCCGCACAATCCGTCCCGTCTTCTCCTCCACATTCAGATCGCCCACCTGAAACGCAGTCGCCTCCGAGAACCGCATCCCCGTCGACACCAGAAACACCGTCAACGGACGCCATTGCTCGACCACAACATCCCGCACTCGAACGAACTCAGTTGGAGTCAAGAACACCGGCTCATCTTCCTTGTGCCGCGCCGGCAACCTCCGACCGTCACACGGGTTCACTTCAATGTGATTCGCTCGCACAGCACCGTTGAACGCACCCGACAAGAACCCATGCTTGTTGGCGATGGTCTTCGAGGATCCCTCCTGCGCCTGGACCCACTTCGAGATCGCCTTCTCGTTCACCACAGATAGCGGCAGAAAACCAAGAATCGGATCAATGTCGCGGCGGAGGTACGAGCGGTACTTGTTCTTCGTTGCTTCCTCGACGCCAGTCAGATGGTCGATGTACTCGGTGCACCACTCTGTCACCGTCAGGGCGGGGATCTCTTCGGGTAATGCTTCCGCGCCGAACATCAGCTCTTGCGCTGCATCGGGTCCGATCTGCTCCAACAGCTTCTTGTACTTGGTGGCTTCCTTCGGATCGTCGAAGCTGTCCGAGGATTGCGTGCCGTTGTGCCGGTACAGAACCTGGTAGTAGGGCGTGCCCGCTTTGGTGGTTCGTGGTCGAATGGATGCCATGAAACGAAAAAACCTCCCGGTTAGGGAGGTCATCGTATCGTCGTTGTGTGACAGGTGTTGACGTGGCGTGTTGACCGTCAACATTTTTTTCACCTTGCAGGTCTCTGACCTGCATCGATATGGTGGAGCTAAGGGGATTCGAACCCCTGCGAAAACAGGGTATACGCGCAGGTCAGGGAGTATTTATTGCGTCTTCCGTGATTGTTGACGCAGCCAGTTGACCAGCGGTTATGGATGGTCATGTTGACGCGGTCAACACACTTTCCCTCGCACATCTGTTCGATACCTGGTAGCGTCGGCACTGTTGGCAGGAGACGGAAGGGAAGCCGTCAGTGATCGCCGCACCACAACTGAATAGTTCGATGCCCACCTGACTCATTCGGCAGCACAGGTGGGCTTCGACGTACCATGGCAGCAACGCGTATCGTGTCCTGATCGTGACGTAACACGCAATGTAATTTTGACGACTTAGTGATGGAATGTAGCGGCAAGTAGCGCATAGTGGGTGCACGACCCGATACAAGGGATATATTGCCCGGATGCCGACTAGACCCCGTCATCCGATCAAGGAACTGGAAGCACTGTTAAAAGAGCTCGAAAATCAAGGCTGGCGGGTAGTCAAGACCAAGTACTACAAGGTCTACTGTCCTTGCAAGCTCCATATCAGCACAGTGCATCTGACGCCATCGAACCCTATGTATCAACAGAATCTAGAAGGAAAGCTGAGGAGGACAGGATGCTTCGAGCAGAAGTAGGCACCACCACCTACTACGTCGAACTGATAGTCGGAGTCCGACGCGACAACAACGACCTTGAGAGCATCATCGACCCATTGATGGATGCCTTCGAGGGACTGACCGGTGTGAGCGACGTCGACCTCGGTGTCGACTTCGGAGAGCGCACACTCACCATCTCGATGTATGTCGACGCCGACACCGAGGGTGGTGCGATCAACGACGCCATCGCCGCAGCGCGGACCGCCATCCATCAAACCGGAGGCCACACCCCAGGCTGGGAAAACTCCATGCCTGAGGCTGATGACTTCTTCTCCTCAGTGAAGCGAGCCGACCTAGTCGACTGCTGACATCGTTAGACGACGAAAAGCCCCCAACCTCGCGATGAGGTTGGGGGCTTTTGTCATTCTGCGGGTGTTTCCGGTTGCTTCATGATGATCAGTTCGGCGTCCGGTGCATCTTTCCAGCGGTACGCCCAGCGTCCGTCAGCGAGTTTCACGGTGCCGGGTTGGCCGGTGTCGGGGTCAGGTTCGAAAGCCATACCCTGATTGTCTCAGCCCGGTCAGGTGATGCGGACGTAGGTGTTCGCTCCGGATTGGATCGGGAACGAGTTCGAGAAGTTCGTGAACCAGCATTCGATCGTCGCGACTTGACCGGTGGTGATTGCCATCGGATCGGATGCGATTGGAACATTCGTCGTCGCGTATCCGGTCAGGGGGTAGTCCGTGATGGTCTTCACGACTACGCCATCTACTTTCAGCCGCACACTCACCTGGTAAGCGCCGGTCGACAGAGTAATGCTGAGTTGCCCTGACACGACAGCATTCGCCTTCGCGCCCCGAGCTTGAACACCATCGCCGGATACTGTCGAACCGGAATCCGCTGTCCACGCGGGCACGACAAGCCACGCCCCATTGGCCGTCGGAACCCAGTTACCGTTCTTCGTCATCCCAGACGGGCTGAAGTTGATCGCCTGAACGTTCGGTACGTAAGCCGTTGCTGTGCCCGTGATCGACGGCGCGATGACCTTCGCGTCCCGCCGAATCTCGGGCGCGTACACAGTCGCTGAAACCGCAATCAGAGGGGCTGTCACTGCACTTGAACCGATCACTGCCGGCGCGTTCACTGACCCAGTTACCGCGATCATCGGAGCATTGATCACAGCTGTTCCCGTTGCGGTCACCAACGGAGCCAACAACTCTGCGAACGCCGCGATGATCGGAACGGTAGCCGCGTAGTCCGCGGTGATCTTAGGCGAGTACATGCCAGCAGTCACCTGGATGAACGGCACTTCGACTGTCGCATCGAACGCCTCGGACACAGTGGGTGCCAGCACGATCGCTGACACCGAAATCGCAGGTACCTCGATCAACGCCTCGGCCGAGACATCGGGCGCATAGACAACACCAGCTACGAGTATTGCTGTTTCGGGTCGGACAGTTGCCGTTCCGGAGACGGACGGTTCGTAAACCTGAGCCGAGGCAGTGATGAGCGGTGCTACGGTGCGAACAGTAGCCGACACAACCGGGTCTGCCATCACGACCGACACCAGAATTTGAGGAATCGGCACGAAGGCATCCATCGTGCCGTCCCACACCAGTTGATCACCGAGATACGCACGGACAGCTCGCTTGCCATCCAAGATCAGCGCCGATGCGGCTTGGCCGCGGTTGAACAAGCCCATCGTGACGCCTCCTGCTTACGGGGTGGTGAAGCCGATGATTCCGGCGGCATCCCACACACTGGTGAAAACACCTGCCGTAGTGGACACGTCAGCGCCGAAATCGATGTACCCGATGAGGGGCTTCGTCGCATCCGTAGACGGCGTGTCGTCGTACAGCACCAAATAACGGCCCGTGACTGTCGAGTCGGGCCACTGCGTATCCGACGCATCCAGAATCAGAGTGTTGGTTCCTGCGGTGTAGTTAACCGTCTTACCCGCCAACGCCACACCACCAGCGGTGTAGCCAGTGCCCGCGGACTCGTTTGTCACGGACGACTTGTACTGGTGGGTGTCCTGATTCGGGGTGTACGCGCTCGTGCAGAGCATCGCCTTGATGGTGTGCGAGGTCCAGTTGATCTCGCCGTTCACCATGCTTTTGAAGGCGAGGCCGTAGAGCTTGCCTGATGCTGCCATGTCGGTCTCCTAGGATTCGAAAACTATGTAGAGGGTTTCGGGGTCTGGTGAGGGGGTCGCCGCGAATTCGGCGACAGTGGTTCGGACTTGGCGGGAGATGCCGCCGCCGTTGCGGATGAATCCATCCGACTCGGCGGGAGGTGGCGGGGCGCCGGCGTCGATCAACGGCCACAAACGGAAAGTCCCCGACTCAGCGGGGACTTCAACGGGGTAAACATCATGCGTTGGATTGGATCTCGACCAACGGATCCCCACCCAGTACGGGCCAGGATCCAACATCGGACTAGTGAACAGCCCGGTCGTCGCATTCACGGGGACGGTGGTGCGTGCGGGGCCGAGGATCGCATCATGCGCCACACTGTCGCGGATGTCGCGGACCGTGAACACAATCTCCGCACCAACACCCAACTTCGCACCATCAGTCAACCGATCAGAAATAACAGGCATCAGACCACCACCTCCGCCAGTAACGGGTTGAGTTGTTCATCGCAAGCGCGCTGCCAATCGCCATCCCATTGCGCAACCCAAAGCGGCTCAGGTCCCGTCATCAGCAACGCCCACCCAGCCGGAAGGTCCTCGTAATCTGCGGACCGAATTACTCGCGTAGCGCCGGTTGATAGATCAATGATCCACAGGTGTGGTGCGACAGGACCGAAAACATCCAACGCAGGTTTCGCCCACTCCTCGACTTCCTCAGCTGTGACACAAAGCTTTCCGTCCGCCATCATGTCGCTGAAGCTCCTAACGACGCCCACATCAGACGTTCCTTGTTGTACGAAAACGAATTCATAGAGACGGCAGATGGAAGAACGGACTGATTCGCGAGCGAGGCGTGACGCGCTTGCGGTACAGTGCCCGATTCCTCGGAGATCCCGGTTAGCGTGATGGCGCCCAGCCCCCGGGTTCGTTGACCCAAGCCTGGCGCGATCTGAAGTGATGCAACAGCGAACAGTTGGTCAGGCTCGGCCATCAAAGACAATCCTGTTGATATGTGGTACCTGCGTCGCTGGCTGGACAAGATCGCTTTGATGTCTCCAGAATCCCAGATCTTGATCATTCGATTGTTAGGCTTGTCATACCCGTAGATCCCCAGATACCAGGCGTCGATCCCGAAGAAACTGGCGTCGCTGCCAGTAATGATGCGCAGTACTTCTAGTGGCGTGGCTCGGTCAAGGCCGCCACGTATGAAAGCGAACTCTGCCGAACGCTTGTCAGGGTTAAACACCGGCGTCTCAGTCGTTTCGCTGCCAAACTCGCCCGTATATCTGAGGTACTGCATCATCGTGTCAGGGAATGAAACCAGGTCCCGACCGCCAGTGGACGCCCACGCCGGGGTTGTCACGCCAGTACGTGTGACGTTCTCCAAGCTCGCGATCTGGTTTCCATATCCGGTGATCAGGATGCCGCGGTCGTTGATCTCTTTCAGTGGTCCAAGACCGAAGGATCCACGACCCAGGAACGCATCAGCGATGCTGCCGAGCAGCTGGCCGATGTTCGCGAACCCCGCAAAAATCTGGCTGAACCAGTTGTTTTTGAACGTCCCCCAAATGTCTTGATCCCGAGGCTTGCCGGGAGGCAACTTCTCCATCAGTGCTCACCCCACTTAGATCGACATCGACGCTCACGCCTCTGCACACGCACCAACACAACCGTCAACACCAACACCGAAACCGCACAACCCGCATACAAAACAATGCGAATCACATCCCGCCCCGGATACAACGAATTCGACATCGCCGACGCAGCCACCTGAATCAACACCAGACACGTCAACACCTTCTCGGGCAACAACACCCGACCAACCTCATTCGCCCACCACTTCGACCGAAACGCATAGATCAGAGTGAACGTGCACCACACCAACGTGAGGAACACCAACAGCCAGTTACCGACTTCTCTGAGCATCATCGCCCTTCCATACTCAGCCGGAACAACTCACCGAAGTGGTTGTGCACCATCTGATCCTGAACACGCTGCCCGCGACGCTCGTGGTCCGGGCGGGCGCGACGAGACGCCGCCAACCGCTTATCCACTTCCTCGTCCAGCAACCGTGCTTCGGTGACTGTTTCGTTCTCGGCGTGTTGACGCCGACGCCACCTCACGACGCCCCCTGAGCTGACTCTTTCCGCCACTCCTCAAGTAGCCGCGCCGACAGATCAGACGTGGCCGATAGCTTCGCGATGGTCTTGGCGTCCTCACCGTTCAGCGTTAACGCCTTGTCCAACGCTGAACGGAGGTACGTGTTCGCCTGCCGCTCAGCGTCCAGTTGCTCACGATGCTGAGCGCCGACGACGAGGACACCTCTCGCGATCATGAGGAAGACACCGACGACGAACCCGACGACGACACCCCCCTCAATGGGGAGCGCGGAAAAGAACTCCCCCATCACCCTTGCTTGCGGTGTCGGCCGACGTACTCGTCGAGTTCCGAAGCCTGCTGCGGTGTGATCGCATTCGGCACCAACCACGCCGACACCGCAAACACACCCTGAATGCTGATCGCCAACACAACCTGCGCGGTACCCGAGATCGGCAACCCGACCAACAGCACCAGCACATTCGCCAGCAAACCAACAACATTCGCGATCGTCTTGCGGTTCTGCTTCACGAACGGAATGTTCTGCACATACGACTTCGCGAAACCATCCAAACCAGAATCAGCAGTCATCACTTACCTGCCTTCGGGTCCTTGAAACCATCGATCCCGAGTTTCGCGCCGATCGCAGCCAACGCATTGACAAGGGTGCGGTCCCCTAACTGGTCCCAGCCGGGGTACTCGCCCGCGTCACGTCCACCCGTCAGCTGCTGCCGAACGTCCTTAACATCTGAACCAATCGGTCCACAAAACCCAGCGACAAAGTCTTGTACCTGCTTCACTTCCGAGCTACCCACGGGAGCCTCCTGCTTGTTATCGATTCGAGCTTGAATGTCTGCGCGGAACTTGTTCATGTCCATTCCGCCGGGATCCCACTTGCCCTGCGCCGCACCAGCCCACTCCTTGTGGCCGATCGCATGCGAGGCAGGCTGACCGACCTTCCGGAGGATCGCAGCGCAGCACCGCACATACGCGTCGTACTGCGCGGGCGACCAACCTTCGGTGCCGTTGTTCTCCGCCTCGATACCGATGGTGCGTTCATTCGCACCGTTGGTCGGCAATCCTGGGTACGATCCGCTGCCGGCATGCCAGGCGACACCCACACCGACGACGGTGGCGACACCATCTCGGGACAGGTGAATCTGCGAGCACAAGCCGAGACTCGGATGGTTCGCGATGTATCCGGGGTTGTTGCCGGGCGGGTTGTTGCCGGTGTGGTGTGCGACGACACCCCAGATCGTGCCCATGTCGCCGTGTCCGCGGTCTTTCCAGCCGGGGTATTCGACGACTTTGATTCCCTCAGCGCGCAAGACATCTGCGAGCCAGACGGGATCTCCTGTCCAGGTCATGTGTTTCTCCTAGGTTGAGTTGGCGATAGCGCGGATGCTGCCGAAGATCGTTTGGACCTTCTTCAAGACGCGCTCCCAGCCATCGCCGACTGTGATGGCATCACCGAACGTGGTGACAGTCCGCATGCGGCCGTCTTCCTGTTCGGTGATCTTCACGTTCGAAACGTGCTTCTCGATCACGACACCGTCATCCCAGACAGTCATGATGTCGCCGTGCTTGTAGCGGCGCTCGAAGTGCACTTCCACGCCGTCGATCACTTCGACGTCTTCTCCGAACGTGAAGCCGCGACCATCCGCGCCGCCCTCGACGACCGTCAACCGGATCGCCTCGGAACCGGAATGCGCCTTCAACGCAGCCAAGCCGACAGCGAACCCATCCAACGACCACGCGGACGTGTTGTCGCCGAACGCTTCACCGCGACCCAACTCCCCCAAATCGGTTTCGAGTTCGGGATCCCAGAACTGTTGGAACGCGAAGAACACGTTGTCGAACAGGTCGCCGATGATGTTGCCCAACCCGAGACCGGGGAGGATGGCGTTCAGGATCAACTGCAACGCGAAGTTCGCGCCCCACTCGATGACCTGATTCAGGATCTCGGGGGCCTTGCCGCCGATCACAACACGTGTTGCGTCCGCAGTCTTTTCGACCCGTTCAATCCAGGCGATCTGATCACCATCCGTGCGCCACTGAAACTGGCGGCGGTCCCGCTTCGCGTGCGTGTTGAACACGAACCCTGGGTTCTGCAACTTCCCCCACTCGGACGGATTTGTGAGCCCGAGGATGTTTCCGGGGTTGGTGAAGTTCAGGAAGTTGTCGGACGTGTAGTCCATCACCGATTGCAGCATCGAGAGGGTGTGCGTGTTGAACACGTGCGGGGACGGCAACCCGTCAGCCGGCGTCCACAAGTTGATGGACAAGCCGATCTCGTAGGTCTCGACGGTCTGCTTGAATAGTTCGTCGAGCTGGGTGAACCGGGCGGCCAACACGATCATGTCGTCGGGTGACTCGTGCACGATGTTCAGCAAGTCGTCGAGAGTGTCGATGTCGTCGAGGTCCGGCAACTCGGGTGTGGTTTTGCGGATTGGCAGAGCGGACACGACCGGCGATCGGAGTCGTGTCATCACCTTCGACACGTACTTCTTCATCACCTGATCGGGTGGTCCCCAGTCAACATCCTGCTTACCAGTGATGTTGAACTGGATCTCAGGCGGCAGGATGTTGTTCACCCATGCCAACGCCCGCAACAGCTTGAACAAGTTCGAGACACAAGTCAGTTTGATCGTCAACCTGCCAGGCGGTCCCGCGACTTGAGCCTCCATAACCCGCCCATCCCACGGGATTCCATTGTGGGTGGTGCGGATGTGGATGACTTTCCGCCGCGGGTGCGACAGATACGACGCCATCGGATGATCCCCACGAATGTAGATTTCCGCGGTGGTGGGGATCGCCCAATCCCACTCGAAAGTGGTTCCCGCCATGTACGCGCCAAGAGGCCTCCACGACATGGCATCTGGTGAACCGACCTCGATTCGGAAACCTTTGACCTCGGTGGTGTTGGGGCGCGGGTATCCGGGGAGGGCGACAGTCATTTAGAAGCCCTCCCTGAATAGTTGCGGCAGCGTCACTTTCACCGAGGTGTTGGTGTTGGTG
>OZ220031.1:0-41001 GCA_964291365.2 Stappiaceae bacterium | reverse complement strand
AGGTTCAGCACATCGGGCTGGATCAGGTGAGTTGGTGAGTTCACTAGCTGTGGAGTGCTGTGCTGTGCTATGCTAGCTATTAGGTTGAGCATTCAGCCTATTCTCTTAGGCCCTTAGTGGCCGCCTCACGCCTGAAGCATGTCAGGCTTACCCCAGACTGGAGAACAAGAACACTAGCTATGTATCTAGCAGGTTTCAAGTTATAAAAGTTGTCATTCATAAACACAAACGTATTCCACTGAGTGTTATAATAATTTTCCGCCTGTGCAGCTATATTCATTGACTATGTTACTCCATTGTGTAGGGAACCCAAAAAACATAGGGAAGTTCGTCATGGTATAAAAAAAAGTTGCAATGTTCTGTGTTTCAATCAAGAGATAGATGCCCGTTGTCATGTTTTGCACATTTTCATACTTGAGAAATTTGGAGACAGGCTAGCCTGTACAATCCAAGATGTCATTCAAGTGGCGAAAACATCTGATACATACCCACTCCCTCTTCAAACTTCTTGTCTCTGTGATCTTGCTCAAGTACTCAGCACAAGATTGCCGATTTTCTTCCTTCACAACAAACAATTCCCAGAAAAGAGTTTGCTAGTTCTTAATATAGGTGGAATACTGGGTAAGGTAGTTGGCACGATTTTTGGCCCTCAAGGCTTTGGCGAGTACCCAGTAGTGTCTTCACGAGATGGTGTTCTACCACTATCACAAATTATGCTCGATTGTAAGTTACCTAATATGGATTCATCTTCAGTCTTATCTTTGCTTTCCGAACTAAAGCTTTGCTTAGACATCTCTCATCCTAATATACTAAACCTTGTGAGATTCGGTAGAGTAAAGAAAATTAGATCTTCATCCTGTATCACACTTCCTGAGTCTAAAGCTGCTCTATCGGAGAAAATGCCAGTTACTTCATCATTTTCTACAGAAATGACTGGAGCTATGATATATCAGAATTCAAGTAGAATTCTGATGGGCTCTGCCCCTGTCCCATCATCTCCAAGGTGTGAAAGAGCAAGAGAAAGTTGTTCCCCACCACAGCACACTGCACCCATATCAGCTGTCAAAATAAGTGATCAGATCTATGCAATGGGAGCTTCAGCAGGGGGTAGCCAGCCGTTACTTAACAGCATGCATATGTCCAGAGTGGCACTAAATGACCTCCAAAAAGGCTTGCGTCAGTGGACTTCATTTCGTAGTCTTCACTATGTTTCAGTGCCACATCTGACACAGACACAGGGTAGGTTGTCAACTTCTTCCCTTGAGAGTGGCAGCTCAAGCTTGTGTAAATATACTTGCTTTGGCTCAATTGCTAGTTTGTCGTCAACAGCTCCTGAACAGGATCATGGGCAAAATTGTGGCACAAATAGGACTTCTTTAGGGAGCCAGATATTTTCAACAGAGCACAATGGACCCACACATACCTCTGAGTATGCACCATCAAATAACATTTGCTCATCATCAACTGAAGCTGCTAAGAAGATTGTGCCCATGAGACGACATTCATCACTCGTTCAAAGTCAGCAAGTTTCTGACAAGTATCTCTTTTTCCCAGGCTTAGTTAGCCAAGATCAGCCCAGTAGTGGGGTATGGCTTTATGATCAATCGTTTGTCATATATTCTGGTTGGTGTCTCCAATGTACAGATCCTCACCATTTCTTCTCTCCGCGATTTATCCAAACGCTCATTCTATGTTTAACATCGGAGTTGGTTGCTTCAAGCAGCAAAGACTCAAACACTTTGGTTGCCGGAAAGTATACTGTCTGGAAGAGTGGATTAAGTTGGCTGAGTCAGAATGGTATCGAAACATTTGTGGAATTGAAGGAAGATGGAAGAGCTCTTATAGTTTTGATAAGAGTAGTGGAAGGTGCAGAAATCAGAGGAATCAAACTGCGCTCATCTCTTATCAAATCAATCTTTGACATCAAAGAAAAATGCTGTCCTTCGGTGCCTACAGCTGAGTACCTCATTGATCCCAGTCTCCTACAGCAAAACCAAGAGGGCTACCCTATCATTAGAGGAAAATTAAATCAGTTGGCTATGTTTGATATCGGAATGATCGCTCAAGCAATGGTACAAGCAAGTTGTGGAATAAAAGGTTAGTCATGCAAGAATTGTGCATATGGCAAGACAAGTGAATTGACTCACTTTCTTATAATTATACACCATTATACACATTATTGCAGATCATTTAATCATTGAAAGTGCAAACAGAAAAACAGTGAAGGCACTAAATGCCATTGTCAAAATCGATCCATACATAAATTTGTGCTCAGTGACTCTCCAACTAATGTTTGATGAAGGGAGACAAAACAATGATGTGACAGAAGATTTCATTCTAAACTACTCTTATGATTATTCAGAGGATGCTAAAACTTTCCAAGAGATCTTATTAAATGGGTATGGTACACACATAATATATCATAAATATTGTGCAAAATAATTACAGGAGCTATATACCCCTATATGTACTACAGGGTGACTACTGATGAAGATGTAGATATATGCTTTGCTGTGTTCAAGAGGCATGTTCTTCTCTATTGCTGTGTTGCATACATTGACATAAAATTGTAATGTTGTGGTTTTGTAGATATTGGGAAAATCATCACCCCTTGAAAATAGCTGACCTTCGACAAGTTCTGGATAAGTATAGCATCTTTGCTGGTAGAAATATTTTTGATCTTGTAGTAAGATGCTATCTCTATAATTATGATATAAATCGATTACTTTCTTTCTGTTTTCAGTCACCATACGCTAGGAGTATTGCTAACATACACAAACAAGAACACATACACCCTCATGTGAACTCCAATACAAAACCAGATGCTCCAGTCAGTAAGTGTCACAATTCAGTTTCAGCATACCGAACGTACATACTATTTATACTCTCTTCAGACAGTCACCATAAAACGTACTTCTGTCACAGCGATCTGCATACTGTAAAGAAATATTTCCATTGCACTGAAAATCTCGTCCCAGTTCCATTCATGGATCAAGTTCAGATCCTGGAATTTGATTTTACTGGCAGAGAGTACAAGAGCAGTGAACATGGTATTACTATTAACATTCCAGAAGGTGCCATTTCACAAGGAGAAATAGTCCATATGGAAGTGGCTGTAGCACTCTATGGCCCTTTTCAATTTAGTGATGGAAAGCGACCAATATCACCAATTCTTTGGTTGTGCCCTCAAGAAGATGTTACCTTTCTAAAGCCAATTACCATAATTTTGCCCCACACCATGATTGACTTATCATCTGATGATGCTAAAAAATTTGGTGTGAGCTTTGCCAAAGCTGATCATCGTTTGACAACTGTTTATGATGGAAAAAAGAAGTATGTCTTCAAATCATTCAAACAAGATGCTACAGCAGCAATAGGTGGAAGTTTTGCAACTCTAGAAGCTGATCATTGTTGTTTTTGGTGCTTACAAAGACAAAGTACCTCCAGACATAGCTCGGCAGATGGCAAAGAAGATGGGCTACTTTATCTACTGCATTGAATGCCTTGAATCACCGTATCCCTCTGTATCACCACCAAGAGATGTCATTCACGTCTGTGTTTCATACTTCCTGGAGACCTGTATTAAGGTACTACGTGGCTATCGTAAGCAAAAGAATGTGATTATGATCCAAGTGCAAGTTTATAAATTATACACTTGTTCAAATTGTTGTGCCCAATATTAGACATTGGGGTCATTTCTTCTATAACTAGTTATAGTTTTAGAAGACAAGCGTTTTAATCTTATTGTGACATGATCTTTCACATACGTAACTACTATGATGTCATCTTTTAGGCAGTAGAGCATCAATTCCCATTAAGAAATGGCCATGGACACCTGATCCACAGGATTCACTCTCGTAGGGTCTGCTTGAAGGAGCCATACCTAACGCTGAGTTATTCAACAGAATGTAGTGGATTGTGTGATGTAGCTCTTTCTGATGAGGGAAAGGTTTGTATCAATCATGCACCCACAGAAATTTTTTTGAACGTTTCAGTATTTAGCTCTAAGATCTCTTTGTGTCTAGATTCAGGTGTCTTCTGTTGATTTCTGGGAGAGGCATCTTGAACAAGATGTATTGTACCTGATGCATAAGAAAAAGATTTACCCTCCACGGACAGAAATGACAGTGCAACTTTTGAAACAAGAGCCACAACACATCAAACTTTCAGTCAGTCTTGAAGGATGTCAGGAACAGCCGAAATTCCAGATATTCGTACCTCTTGGTACAATGCATAGTTTAATCTATCCATATATTATTAGTATAATAAAAAATTTTACTCTT
This sequence comes from Stappiaceae bacterium, assembly GCA_964291365.2. GTDB lineage: Bacteria > Pseudomonadota > Alphaproteobacteria > Rhizobiales > Stappiaceae > JBDWFY01. Next base: position 36,718 of record OZ220031.1, on the reverse strand, counting down.
ATATAGGATCCAGTGGTGAGCGCTCTGATCTGAGACGAGCCTCTGAAGTCAGTATCCCAGTCAGTGACTTGGAATCACCAGAAAGTGGTATAGAATGTATGTAAGGATCATTAATTTTTTTCAACAATGTAAATGACCTATTCTGTTCTATAGGTTGTACAAATGTTTTGCACAAAAGTGCATCCTCTGGGGTGATGGGTGGATGGACCTACAACTGTACTACAACTTCAATTCCTCATAAAAGTACATATAGCTGTACTGATAGTGTATATGCATACTGCAGATCTCTATTATTAGGTGACAAGCCATCACTGAAAGAGTTGCGGTGTCTAACCAATGTGTGTAACAAAGTCATGATCATTAAGAGTGTAGCTCCAAAATGGAAAGAGCTGGCCATGGAGATGGGGTACGAGTACGGTGACATAGAGTCAGTGGATATGAAAGCCCATAAAGATCCTCAGAGTGCAGCATATGAGATACTTGGACGTTGGTTGGCTGGATCAGAAGGTCTGTGTGCTCCAGTGACATGGAGTACCCTCATCGAGTGCCTGTCAAATATTGAATGTCAGAGTCTAGCAGATAGACTGAAGGATGTACTAAATTAGCTGGCTATAGGTTGATTGGTATAACTTTAATGATAAAATTCTCAGTAGAGGTTTGGTAGGTTTTTTTTCTTTGCTTCAATTGACTGCATGTAGATATAGCAAAACTTAAATTCAGATATCACTGAAGAACTGCATGTTGTCAAATTTAGAGCTTGCATGCCCTAAATTTGATATATGCATGATGATTACTGCATGACCTGGGATTGTCTGCGGATGTTACTATACTGTATGTGCATGGTGTAATCACAGCAGATACATTTATATAATATTATATATATAGCTAAATTTTCACATGAGGCACAAAGTTGTTTTTAAAATTCAGAATCATATACATGACTCAAAATACTCATAAAAACTTAGGTGTGTCTTCACTCACATTGTGACAATCATCTCTCCAAATAGAGCAGAGATATTCTTAACTCAAGGGGTGACACATGCCCTCTTTCGGAATCGGTAGTGCGCATGCGCAAAAACGCCCCCCCCCCCCCCTCAAACCGCATAACGCTCGCCCCACCCGCGATCGCGCTTGCACAGCGCGCCGTCCCGCGAACTCGCGCTACGTTTGTTCCAGCGCCACGAAAAGTCTGCGAATTCACGCTGCACAATTAAGCCTTGACAAAATTCTGACGTCATTCACCACTGCATAGTCATAGCTAGTTGAGGATAAAAAAGGCAAAATACACTCAGTATCTCAGGTCTACCAAAATCATACCTGAGATCCACAATGCTGCTGGAACTACTGGTAATATCCACCTAACTTCTTATTGGAGGGTGCCAGCTGCAGCATGCTGATGGAATACACAACCAAAAGTCGTCACCTCGACAGCCAGTCTGCCTCTTTCCAATATCTCTTGTAACCTCAATCTAAATCTAGGTGATAACTGCCTGGAGAAGAATGAAATCAAGGTGGAAATGAAAGGCGTTGTAGAGGAGTTACTCAGGCAGGAATCAGAAAGTTTAGCTGATAATTTGAAGGACTCAATCAAGAATATCACAAAAGATTTATTACAACAACTGAGAGATGATTTGAGCAAGGAAGTGAAGAGCATCACGGAAAAAGTGGAAATGAAGATTAACGATTCTCTTAATGAACTAAAACATGAACTAATGATCAACAATTGTGACATTCTGGAAAATCATACAATAGCAACAAGAGTAAATCAGAATGGATAAGAGTTGCCTATCTTGATGTGAAGAACTCTACTCATCAGTGCCTAAACGGATTCAGACAAATAAGCTCGCCAAAGTGTCTGTGTGGCAGACAGCATGGACCAGGCTGTGTTTCAACTACATTCCCAGTGAATGGTGTTAGATACTCAAAAATACGTGGTCAAGTTATGGCTTACCAGGATAAGACACCAGATGCATTCTATTCATATCACGCGCATGCAACTATACTATTGACAGCTATTACGTTGATGGTGTCAGCCTCACATATGGAAGATCTCCAAGACGCCATATATGGACATTCGCAGCTGCTGTTGATGAAATCAAGAGTATATAATAGAAGAGAGGGAGAGTATCCTACTCCACTATGGTACAGTGTAACAGCTGTTAGGCAGGGTTATGACCTTTATAATCATATTCATGTGTCACAGTTTACACACAATGCCACTTGCTAACCGCGCCATACTGCGCAGGTGTGCATTGTGTGTAAACTGTGAAATTCCACACACATGAATATGATTATAAAGGTCATAACCCTGCCTAACGGCTGTTACACTGTACTATAGTGGAGTAGGATACTCTCCCTCTCTTCTATTATATACTCTTGATGAAATCCATGGAAACATTCTTTGGGTTTATCCATGCACTCGCCCTGGCCTGGGATTTTCTGGAACTGTGCCACCCGTTGTCGGTCAAGACTACTTTTGTGAAACTGGAAGTAGGAGCTCACATGCATATATCTTCTATGGAGATGATCCTCTGTGGGATGGTAAGGGATGTGGCTCTCAGACCACCTGCTGTGATTTCAATAATCCACCCTGGTTCACTAAGGAACTACCTCAGCCAACCACTGATGACATTGAGCTCAGGATCTGCTCTGACGAGGATATTGGCAATGAAGATATTCCTATTGAGATGTTTGATATCTATATCAGTGCCTCCAAGTGTACGGATTTATCCGTAATTTTATGGAAATACATGAGCTTTTATGGACGAAAATACTGAATTACAGATTTGAAAGCATCCAGCCCCACCTCTTTTCATGCATGTGGTATAGTGTATAGCCATGGACATACGGAAAAGGCTTGAAAAATACGGCATTTATTGGTGTATAGTACAAAAAGATTAGGTGAAAGGTCATTGGAGGCTCTGCTATATTCAGTAGGCTATGCCTTTTAGCTATAGTCATTTAGATCTTGAGGCTAGGGGCTGATGCATGCAGGTACAATGAAGCACAATAATTATAGTGCAAAACTCTCGGCGCAATTGCCTAAGCACATGCATAATGCACTGCTGCTATTAACTCACAGACAACCATATCACATTGTTCCAGTTTGCAAACTAAAGCAGTGAAAGCCATGGCCATCACCTTTGCATAATACTGCATTGCTCCTAGACCTAGAGTAACCTGTAAACCACAAGAATGCGCATTGCACGATATTATGTAATTAGCCTAGCCAGCAGTGCATGCCACGTGTGCACGTGCCAGCATAGTGCCTGGTCAGCAGTTTTGATACACACAAGGAAAGAAGTTCTGAAGTAAAAGAAAGTAAAGAAAGTTGCTCTATTTTAGATATAGTTAGTTACTGTAGCTAGCACTCCATGTACGATGTCAGTCCTAGCTGTATCAATGGCAAAATGTTCAAAAACCTCCATATATGGCAGTTTTCTAAAGGCTTGCCAACCGTAACATATGGAGGTCATTTTTGCTACTCCTATTACTAGTTACATCATTTGGAGTATGGAATTTTATTCAACACTGACTATACTTACCTACTATGCATTGGCATGAATGAGAATCTGTAAATTCATAAAATTCTCATCATGTATCAGTCTTTCTTTGCACAAGCCTTTACCAAATTACTAAAAGGCGACCTTTATAAAATAGTCACAAAATTCAATGATCAAAGCCACACCCACAACCTGTATTGCTGGCACCCGCGCAATGCGCGATCGCTTCCTGAGGCCTACTCCACTGTATACTGCAAATTGATGATCATGCTTTAAATGCTCACCTTTTGAAGCAATATCTCAGGATACTTGGTATTTCTGTGGCAAGGAGGAGCTGCTCCATCATCTTTGGTCTTAATAATAGTCTGAGAAAAGAGACGTCACGGACGTATCCATTGATATTGACGATCATTACCGATTGATCAACTGCAAGCCCCACCCCTTTAGAACCGTTTGCGCATGCGACCCCGTATCCGCATACCGCGCGATACGCTGAAGTTGAGAGTGCGCATGCGCGAGCATACAAGATTAAAACCACCCCACTCAACCACTCAATCCAGTTAACATCTATCGTGAGAACTACCAATTATTCATCTTTCATCGGATAGCCGGAAAATGGCAAGCTCGGCCATGACCTGCCACACTCGTTTTGTGCACGATGCTCAAGGAGCGTGGGCAACAAGAGAGGGCCCTACACTCGCCAATACCACATTCTGGTACAATCCAAACAGCGAAATGACTATGGCAGACGTGGTTGCTACTATTGAAGGAAATCTGGGACCTATGCGCATCGGACGAGTTCTGATACGTGGGAATCTTATTCCTCGAGCTCAGCTGGCGAATTACAAGGCAGCAGATTTCTTGCGAAACAATGAGGCATTCAATTGCTACCTGACTGCACAATGTACCATACTATGAGCTATGTTCTAAGAAGGACTATAAGATAGCTAGTAGACTTGGATAATAACACTAGTGACATGTTGCACTTGTTATAGGCTAGACCCGATACATTTAATATTGCTAATAGTAATATTATGTATAGGTAGCTATGTAGTTTATTGAAAACCTCTCTGCCTCAATATTCTATTATAACAGGTTTTAATTATAGTTAATACATCCCTACCTGGGCTGTATGAAATATAATGCACGAGTGCGTGACTAATTACAGCACGAGGGCAAAACCCGAGTGCTCTAATTAGTCACGCACGAGTGCATATCCATACAGCCCAGGTGGGGGTGTATGTTATAGTTAATACACCTCTACAAGTGCTGTATGGAATATAACGCACGAGTGCATCATTCCATACAGCACTTGTAGCTTGTAGGGGTGTGTTAACTGGTTTGTATCCACACTGTTGCAACAGCACTACAAGTGTGGTGTCTGACTATGACCACGAGGGCAGGTGCCTGTAGTAGTTAGCTACACCACAGGGCAATATCTAGATATTGCCCTAACCACAGTGCAATATGGAATATATTGCCCTGGCGGTAGCTTTGATCTATATCATAGGTAGGATACAATACATAGTTAATACACCCATACCTGGGCTGTATGGAATATAATGCACGAGTGCATGACTAATTACAGCACGAGGGCAAAACCCGAGTGCTCTAATTAGTCACGCACGAGTGCATTATCCATACAGCCCAGGTGGGGGTGTATTACATAGTTAATACACCCCTACCTGGGCTGTATGGAATATAATGCACGAGTGCGTGACTAATTACAGCACAAGGGCAAAACCCGAGTGCTCTAATTAGTCACGCATGAGTGCATTATCCATACAGCCCAGGTGGGGGTGTATATTATATAGTTAATACACCCCTATGTGGGTTGTATGGAATATGATGCATGAGTGCTATAATTAGTCACGCACGAGTGCATTATCCATACAGCCCAGTGGGGGTCTATTAGCTAATAATGAGACTTGTTTATTTTTTGCGCTCAAACCAAAACTTACAGTATACAGTCTCTCATCAACACATCAACATTATGCATGCAGCTCCCTTATGGCTTTGCCATGGTCAGGGCTGTTTAAGTTAATAATTCTACCTACAGCAACCATAAAACAGTTGGCATCCTTCAGTTTGCATTTTTAAGGCCATAGCAATGTCTTCAGCTAAACTACCTTACAGTTAATACTTATAACTATTGATCAATGTACTTTCATCAGCTGTCAGTTAGCAGTGGGTTTACGGTGCATGTATGTTTGGGCCAATCAACATTCATTCATATTAAGAGATGGATGCAGCTAAAATACTTGTGCCATTCAACATCAGGGACTGCATATCTGTACAATCAATAATAATAGTTATTGCTGGGGCTTTACTGCAGCTGATAGCCATAATAGGTAAACTAAAGTTTATACCAGTAGGTGACTTTGCCCCATTGGCAGTTATTAAAATATCTGTCAATGATTAGGTTAATGTTTTGATTGCTCAAGTACAGTCCTAGGTGAACTATGGCCAGGCCTTCCCATGTCATGTTTGCAATGTTTTAACTTTCACGGTGAAAAAGTCTGAGTATGACCTCGTCTGAGTATGTGTGAGGCTATTCTATGGTGAAGTATGCACTGAGTATGCACCTAATAGCATACTTCAAGGCTTCAACTACTCATAATAAAAATCATGGCAGTTTAACAACATACAGATTCTGCATATCTTCAGTCTTGATGGGGGATGTCTGTTGGTGATAATTAATTCTAGATATTATACTATCGCTAGCCTGTGTGCGTGACATTGTGCTGATATCTGTTATAAATAAGGTGATTTAATTGAGATTATGGCAACTTAGCTTTATAACCCCTAAGGGGAGAGAGAGCACATCTAACTAGAAATTAGGAAGCTGAGGTGAATATAGCTCACTTTTTAATAGTTCATTGCTGATAATGTAATGCATCACTATAGGGGCTGCCTACAAGGGAGCTATCCCTAAGTTCTTGTAGGCAGTGCATGGTGTCTCTTAGATGGTTCATGTACTGGATGCATCAGGGGGTGCATGTGGGTTCATATGCACCCAGTCTGTACACCAGTGCACCCCCTAAAATGTATTTTTTAATAGCCCATAACAGATAATAAACACAACCACAGGAACCAACAAGCATAACATGACACTACATGCATATAATATATCAGGCAGTGCACCTGTTACAACTGTCTGAGGATATTATAGGCTTGTAAAGTTTCGTTAGTTTTATGCCTTATACATCCACCTGTGTAACAATTAATATGCATCATTACCTAGGGACGCCACTGGGATTCATGCTTAGAAGTACGATAATAATTACACATACAGGTGTGTGCACAAACTAATGGCCTATTTTATTAATATCAGACTGTCACTAGGTGCACACATCACATATCAAAAAGTTTAGTACTACTAGCGATTATTCTATTTCAGTGTGCTAACGCGATAAATGTAGTGTAGATAGGTGTGACCAGGCGTGACTGGGTGTCATTGACACTTCCGCTCTTGGCTCTCTCCATAGAGTTGTATTATGAACGGCGATTTTCAATGTCACAGATTTGAGCGAAATCGGCAGAAAGGCCCAAGGATATGAGGCTACGAATCCTATTCCACGTGAAAGTCCACTTTCTTACCTACCCAATGCTGTGCGGTAATTTTCCATACGAGCTTCTGGACTGGAGATACGAACACGGAAGTATGGGACACTCCCACTTTTCCTATATGTGCTAATATAAAATACATTTGCAAAATCGGCAGGTAGATGAAGCTTCTCCTGCATGCATATTTGGTATTAATGTGTAGCTAATGATGTAAAGAAAGTGATCCTGTGCGGTAATTTTTGATTTAGTGCAACTGTGAAAAGAAAATGACAAAAAACTATTGCTCTTCCATTGAGATAATGCATTGACCAAGTGTATCATTTCGTGTGAATAAGTGTGACCTGGCCCAAATAATCACCCACTTTTTGATATGAGCTGTGATTGTATATAGTAAACACTATACAACTAAACAGTGTGTACAGTAAATTAGCAGTGGTCAACATTAAAATGTAATTTAACTTGAGGGTGCACTGGTGTATAAACTCGGTGCATATGGATCCTACCTTGAGTGCTTTAGGGATGGTAATATGATGGAGGTGTGTATAATAGTTATGTGATTTAGTTTTAGACATAGAATGGTAGGAGCAAGTATATGTATATGCAAGTAATTGGGGTATGCTTATATGAGATCATGTGATAGGTCAACTGTTACTAGATGTGTGCAATTCATATGAGAGTTAGAGCTGATCAAAAGCATAAATTTATGTGTAATTAAAGATGAAGTGATTAGGGTATATGTGATGAAATGGACAATCATGTATGAGAGGTGAAGTGATTAAGATATGAGATAAAGTCATGCATAAATACGTGTAATGTAGAATAATAATTATGACAGAGAGGGTGTGAGAGATGTGAGTGGTTGCATGGGGTATTTGTTTAAGAGATGAATGAAAATGTGTAGCAAGTGGTATTACCGTAGTATCCCAGGCAAGCGCCCATGCACTTCCAGGTATATAAGCACCCATGTACCAAATTTCAAAGGGGTAAATGTAGCAGCTTCCATACTAGCAAAATTCTGTATGGATATTATATCCCGGGTAAATGCCCATGTGGGCCGAAATTGTGAGTTATGTTTAAGTGCCCATGGGTGCTTGCCCGGACACTACAGTATGTACGTGTATGTATATGGGCTAGTGATTCATAATTGATACGTTATAGTTAATGCACGGTAGGGATTTATGGTAGATAAACATCCCGAAGCCAAGGGCAGAGCACATGTACATGTCTCTCATTGGCCAGTCATTTACAAGTATTTGCCAGAGGGAGGGATTTATCAGTGATATTTTTCATGGTGAATATCACAGTTAAACCATGGCTGTTACCTAGGATACAAGGTTGAGTGGGATATATTATTATATTATAATAATTTTATGCATGTGCGTGTATGACATTACGTATATGTATGCACAGATATACTATATAAATCTTACTACTCACAAACTTCTAGTGCGTGGTAACTACTACTACATGCACAGCTAGTAGCAATGCTTTGCTAGGGAGTGTTGTGGTTTCACACCTAGATGTGTTACCACATAGTTCTTTAACTTGCCTGGGCCTGTTTTAGAACAGCATTTACACACTACAAAACTCAGACTCAGCCAACTCAAAGTTACTTTTGCAAACATGCCTGCACTGCCACCATCATCCTGGCATACAAGAGACAATTTGTGGCCCTGGCCCATGGTTCACAGTACATGTAAGTGTGCAAGTATGCCCCTGAAAGTAGCTCTCCCATGCCTTAGCATAGCACCATTACCAGAATAAATGTTTGAACTCAGCCCCTGGGTTTAGGCAGTCATGCACTGATGCAGTTATCAGTCACACTGTAACCACCTTAATCTTGTCTTGTACATGTAAATGTACACAGTCTTGTACATGTACATAAATATGTGAATTGGAGTAGCCCCTATTGTTCTCCCCTGGCTCTTTCAACATAGCTCTGTCTCCAATACCCACGTTCCTTTTATGTGTAATCTGAAATCATTGATGTGGTCACAAACTCCGCCCAAATCACGCCCACCTATCCTGAGACCACCACTAATAAAATTTCCTTATGGTTCAGATAGACAATCCTAATGGTGAGGGTACCTCATTAATTTTCTCACTTGTAAGGGGGACAGAAGACTATTAGTGACTTCTTGATAATCTCAATGTTCTAGTTAATTAATTATTGATGGTGTATCTGACTTTAATTAGATCTAGGTGGTTATATGACAAATTATTTCAATCTTCCATGGAGGTGTATCTTTTATTAATGGAAAAGCCCATTCTTATAATTCTCATCGTGTATCAGTCTGTGCATAAGCCTTTACCAAATCACTGAAAGACGTAAATGGTCACAAAATTCAATGATCAAAGCCACACCCACAACCTGTATTGCTGGCCCCAATTGCTTCCGAGGCCTACTCCACTGTACTACAAATTGATGATCATGCTTTAAAACCTGCTCACCTTTTCAAGCAATATCTCAGGATACTTGGTATTTCTGTGGCAAAGAGGAGCTGCTCCATCATCTTTGGTCTTATCAAAATAGTCTAAGAAAAGAGATGTCATGAACGTCTACCAACTGCAACTCATACAACTGCTCCATCGATATTGACGATCATTACCGACTAATCAACTGCAAGCCCCACCCCTTTCGGGTGGACCATTTGCGCATGCGACCCCGTACCCCCATACCGCAGAGTGCGCATGCGCGCGTGTATAAGAACCACCCGCTCAATCCATTTGTATCCGTGAGAACTACCAAGTCTGACTCAATTATTCAACTTTCATTTGGATAGCCGAAATATGGCAAGCTCGGCCATGACCTGCCACACTCGTTTTGTGCACGATGCTCAAGGAGCCTGGGCGACAAGAGAGGGCCCTACACTCGCCAATACCACATTCTGGTACAATCCAAACAGCGAAATGACTATGGCAGATGTGGTTGCTACTATTGAAGGAAATCTGGGACCTATGCGCATCGGACGAGTTCTGGTACGTGGGCATCTTATTCCTCGAGCTCAGCTGGCGAATTACAGGGCAGCAGATTTCTTGCGAAACAATGAGGCATTCAATTGCTATCTGTCTGCACAATGTGACATACTATGAGTTTCTATCAGCTAAGTTCCAAGAAGAAAAAAGTATGCTCATAAAGATACTAGATATATAATGTAGCTAGCTACTATAGTCTTGGATGATAACATTAGTGACACGTTACACTGGTTAGGCTAGACTCAATACATTATTGTTAATAATATCATGTATAGTATAGCTAGCTATGTAGTTTATTGAAAACTTCTCTGCCTCAGTATGCCAATATTATTATAGAAAGTGATACTTTCTGCATCAATATGCTTATAGTTTTTATAGCTAATAATGAGGTGTGATTGTTGTTTTTCACGGCCCAAACTGAAATTTACCGTACATCATGCAATTTTCAGTCTATTATCAACACATCAGCAGTATGCATGCAGTTCCCCGATGGCTTTGTCAGGGCTGTTTAAGTTTACAATTCTACCCACAGCAACAAAAAACAGTTGGTACAATTTTCACTATAGTTTCAAGTCCTTCAGTTTGCATTTTAAGCCCATAGCAATATCAATCAGTACTTATAGCTGTACTTTCATCAGCAGTCAGTTAGCAGTTTAATACTCAGGGAATCACATGCCACAGATGCACTGAGTGACTCCAGGGACTGCATGTAGCTACATAATTTTTATATGCCTGTAAAAGTTATATACTGTTAACTGAATCCGATGAATGTAATGTGCTAATAGTAATTATTGCTGGGGCTTTAGAATAATCTGATAGCTAAACTTCACGCCCATAGGTAAACTAAGCTTATATAATTATTATACTGGTAGGTGAATTGGCCTCATTGGCAGTTTATTAAAATAACTATCAATGATTATGTTTATGTTTTTGATTACTGAAGATATGCAGAATCCGTATATTGATGAACACAAAGCCACTCCAAATCAATTACTTGTTTCTCATCCCCCCTCAGCCCTAAAATTGATGCGCGGGCGGCATTTTTGGCGAGTAATGGTCGTCAAAATTACAAGTTCAACTCGTCCAACGGATGAGAAACAACTAATTGATTTGGAGCGGCCTAATGCTAAACTGTCATGATTATTATTATAAAACTGAAGTAGCTACTTGAAGCCTTGAAGTATGCTGTTTGGTACTGTTAGGTGCATACTTGCATGCATGCTTAACCATAGAATAGCCTCATTCATAGGCTTTTTTACGGTTAAAACGTGACATGGCATGGGAAGGCCTGGCCATAATTATGCACAAGTTCAAGACTACATTATTATACCACAGAATGCTAAGTACTGTACATCAGTATACTTGCTAAAGTATTAGAGCCTGAACATATTGGCATCCGGCAGGATGTTGAGGTATGCACTACTATTCTATGATATATGCTACTAGCTAGCTGATATCATGCTGGTGTCAACACTATTATGCCTTTTGACAGTAATATTAATTTTTAGTTGTAGCTTAGGTGTCTACAAGCCCTTTGGTTGTAGCTTGACTATTTATCAGTATGCGGCTTGGAACCCTGACGATCATTACCTTTCGAAAGCGTGACGACCTTTACCGCATAACGATCCTTACCATAGATTTATATGCAACGTGTGAGTCTGCAGGTCAGTCTGATGATGATTTGTATCATAGCCTTCCTCTCTCTGTATGGATCAATAACATTTGGTGGACTATTCTACCTCGAAAATAAGTATGAACGAAATCAATCGACCTTTAAAGCAAGGAAAGAAGCCATGGAAAGGATCCTGGACTTTGTAAACTTCATCAATGCTGTCACAGCCACCATTCTAAGTTCTGTTGTGCTCTATACAATGGACAGCAATGAGAGAACGGACATGAGGGGAAGAACTCACAGCAGACTAGCAACATGGACGATAGAGAGTGTCTGTGCATACTTAATCATTGAAATGTCCCTACTATCCATTTCCAGCTTCCGATTATCAAAGTCCTCTTGGGACTGGGTGAAGGGATGCTACAAAGAAACAGTGATTTTTCACATTGTGGCTTTCATTGGTCTTAACTCTGTTCTACTGACTGGAGTTGGTTATTCGGTAGCCATGTGGGTGATATGGTCAGAATTTGCGAGTGTTTTTCTTGGAATTCAGACGTTTCTTGAAGTGTACACGTTGCATCACACGAGAGCCTACTATATCATAGAGCACTGTGGTTCACTGGTGTTTATTTTTCAAAGAGTGCTGGTATTTTTGTATTTATTGTGGCTCTGCTTGATGCAGTTCACTATAGAATTCCTATTTATCATCCAGTTTATCATTCTAGCAGCAGGAACTGTTCTCAACATAGTGCTTGCCTGCCATTTGTATTATTAGCTCTTCTGGCCAACATTTGGAAGTTCAAACTTTATTTTTGTACTGAAGCCATTCTCAAAGATACATGTATTATTATCATAATTATCTATTTTAGAAGTGTTGACTCTATAACGGTTGTCAACAGCCATTTGCTGTGGCTGTTCAACGCTCTTCCTCCTCAGTAATATTAATCTAGCAATACATTATTCAGTTTATCAGCTAAACTCTGAAATTCTATAATTGATAGATATTCAATGAGAGTGCTCCAAGTTACTGGTCCACACAGATTTTCTGATCCATCCAGCCACTGACCAAGTATGATACGTGCAGCGTTCAGTGGATCTCTTTGCGTTGTAATATTTACAGACTCTATATCACTGTGCTCGTATCCCATCACCATGGCTAAGTCTATCCACTTTGGAGCTATGCTTTTGATGACCTGGACTCTCGTACACCCTCTGGTCAGGCAATATAGTTGACTCAGCTTTGGTTTATCGTCTATATGATTGTATGCACAGTGATAAAATGCACTTGTATGGATCAGCAGAATAAAGCTTACTTTTGTGTGGAAGATTACCAGAGATACATTTCCATCCATTATGTGGAAGTATGCATGCTGTATCAGATGAGATGAATGAGATAATAGCGTTATATTACAATAATTTTTATATTCATGTACTGTTTTCACGTAAGCTTAACCCCACTCTACCTTCCAAGGTACTTTTGGACTCTTGGCTTTGGCTCACTGCATCATAGAAAGTTAAGACCATGTGGTATTATCATATTATAGTGTTAATCTCTATGACTAATACCAACCAATTGGCAGAATAAACTGAAAATTTGGTGATATGTGATCATCAACACCTTCGAAGTCAGCAGATAGAATCACTCCCTGTGTCTCATTTTGAATCACTAGTTGAACTGTCATTTCCAACCGTGGAGGGTACTGTTTCTCTCTGTGCAAGAGCTTTAATAAATCTTCTTCAAATTCACTTTCCCAAAAGTCAACCGACGATACATAAATCTGATTTTAACAAAGCCATTAGTATGTCAATTATACTTTATGTTATCAACACTAATTATTAATACTCAATTAATCATTACCTTTCCACTACTGGAAACTGCAACTGTAACAACATCTGGTTTTACAAACTTTGTTGAATGCTTCAGTTGTAGATATTGATGTGACTGTTTCATGGTGAATCTCTGTGGTCTGTGTATTCGGTGAATTAACTCTCCATTACTGTTGCACACTGGGAATTGCTCCTCCACAGCCTGCATGCATGAGTGCATATTGTTTGAAATAACAAGAGATGCACTGATATGGGGTATTATACCTGTTTAAATGGCATAGTGCAAGCATATACAAGTATAGCTAGTACCTATACAAATCATGCATAAGCCAGGGCAAAATTATCATCATCAGAACTACTACCTCGCCTTGAGAACCATAGTGTTACCTTTCTGCAAGTTTCCAAGAAGAATGTTACACAGAAATGAATGATCTCTCTTGGTGGCGAGACAAAGTATGGTGACTGTAGGCTCTCAATACAATGCAGGTAGTAGCCCATCTTCATTGCCATTTTGTGAGCCACCTCAGGAGTCATATTCCCTAGCTTGTTCATCTCTAAGCATATAAAGCAGAAGTGGTTAGCTTTGACTTCAATGTACTCTCTCTGTTGGGTCGACTTAAGCTCCATTGCTACACTGTATGGTCTGAACACATATCTTGTTTTACCCTCAGTAGTTGTGACATATTCTCGATGGTTAGCTTTTGCTAACTGTATGCCAAAGTTTGTGATATCCTCTCGTGTTAGATTAACAAGTGTGTGAGATAATATTATGGTGATTGGTTTTAAGAGCTCTACATTTCCTTGAGGGCATAACCAAAGAATCGGTGATATTGGTCGTTTTCCATCACTGAACTGAATGGACCATAGAGTGCTATAGCCACTTCAATGTGAACTATCTCCCCATGTGGAATTGCACCTTCTGGTATAGACAGAGTGATATCATGTTCATTGTTTTTGTACTCTCCACCAGAAGCATCAAATTCTATGACTGTTACATGATCTTGAAATGGAACAGAAGCTATATTTTCAAAACAGTGGAGGTATTGTTTTATCATGTGTCGACTGTTATGACAGAAATAATAACCTGAAAGGATAAATAAGTTAGACAGATAGACTACACATACAGTCAATCCTGGTATAGCTACATACACGCTTTGCTTTACCTTGTTTTCTGAGTTTGACAGTCCCTTTTGTATCTTGAGTATATGAGTTTTCATTAATAAAGAGTTTGTTATCACTATCAATCAAAAGTTTACTTGGAGTAGTCAGATAACTTTCAGTTCCATGATAAACATCATCAATGGAGCTTTCTTTAATCACTGCGTCTGTGCAGTGCTTTGTATCATAATGTGTGGATTCACCTTTGTTTAGAATCGGAGATCCAGATGACATAATATCACTTTTCAAGGAATTTCCTGAGTGTAGCTGGTGGAACAATCTTGAATCTAGCTCGATCGATGCACCACTTGAGGTTGTTAAGCATGACACTGACGATATGCCACTGTCGATCGAAGACCATTTAGTAATAGCAAGAGTACTGCATCCAATATCTGAACTCAAACTGGTTGTATCATCGTTGTATGCTAATCGTAGCGTACCATGTCTAGTTGGTCGATATCCTAACGATTTAAGGAAAGTTGCAACAGATGATGGATCGAGATCCAAGTCGGGTAGATGTTGCTGAATGTGCGACCACGGAATCTCACTTACACTGGTCATATGACTCAGTTCCATGTTTGAGAGCTGTTGTGAGGTTAGAAGCTGACGACTGAGATTCTTGATTAGAGTATCAGCATCGAAAATTATCATGCTTTTCTCTGGGTTGGTAGAATTGGGCAAGAATGTGATCTTGTTTTGTTTGCTTAGTGACTCTGCTAGCTCACAGAGGTACAGCACTATCCTGAAATCCAGTAAACATGTTTCTGATGCTATACCAGTTTTCTTAATGATATCTGATATAGTGCAGGATAGCTTGCCTTCAAATTCCTTGATTAGGAAGATATTCAAAATGTGGCAACAAGCATCAAAATGATTGCTTTGTAGAGCATCACAGCTTTTCTTTAGGTGCTTGTGAAGCTCTTCTTGACAGCTTGTATTTCTACGGTTCAAATGTAACTACAATGACATATCTACTTAGAGGAAATCATTCAAACTCCTTCCTCCCTCCATGCACTCATGCATTACACTATCTGAGTGTGTGTCCATAAAGTTAGATAATGGCCTGGCTAATTTTGTGTGTAATCTCACCTGTATTCGATTGCAAGCAATCCATCATAGCAAAGCCTGGATGATTGTACTCTACTTTGTATGTGTTTCTTTATGGTGGAGACAAGACCACAGAATTTCTTTGGATGTTTTCTTTGTACAGCATCACCGTCATTGTGAGACCGACAATGAGCACATGTGGATGATTGACACTAGGGGGATACTGCTCCTCAAGAAAGGAGAGCCATTGATTAGTGGTCCTATAGGGACAGAATAATTTGCCTATAAGAAAGTAGGAGAATACTTGCATTCCCTACTCAGGGGCCAGTACCAGGCACGTCTATGTCTAGCTGATACCCATTGATCCAAAGCTAGTTGTAGTAAATTTTTATAGCTAGTGGGTACAGCTACTAATGTAATATGTACATTGTAGATGAATTAATGTGTGCAACTTAGCTACAGTAATGTACCTTTTCAGCTCTTTCAGATCATCTTTTAGGTTGATAATTATCATAAACAAAGGTGCTGACAAGGTGGTAGAAGTAGTGTGAAGTGCATTGTGTTTTAAGAAGTCTGGTTGTCCATTGTAGTCATGGATGAGCAAACGGTGACCTTGAATCTTGAGATTTATGTTAGCTCCACAACTGCATGGGTTGTAATGAGTGATGGTTGGCTTCTCAGAACCTAATACTTGTAGTGTTTGAGCGAGGTAGCCTTTTTCATCTAGTGAAGAGCCAATTAAAAAGGTATGCACCAACCTTTCATGATCACCTTGAGAGAGCTCTGTCAGCATGTCTGTTATTCTTCCAATAGGCTTTGCTCCTCTTTCGACAAGGCACTTGATCGTATCTTGACTACGAGCTAATTTAATGGGAATATCCCCACTCAAGTTGGGAAGATTTGGATCTACTTTATCAGAGTCCAAAAGCACTCTTACAACGTCATCCCTCTGGTATCGACAAGCTAGATGAAATGGAGTATTTCCTGAGCTATCTTTCAATGTCACATCGCATCTCTGATCTTCAAAAACAAGGTATCGAGCCACCTCCGTTTGACCATTTCGACAAGCACTGTGTAGGGGTGTTGAGTGTGAGTTATTAACAGCATTTGTGTTGCATTTATGTTCTTTGATTAAGTATTGTGTGACTGGTAAGTGCCCATTGCCACAGGCAAAGTGTAGAGGTGTTTCATTGAATTCACTTCGAACCTCTGGATTCAAACCATACTTTGAAATAAGGCACTTTACAACAACTAAGTGTCCATTGCCACTAGCTTTGTGAAGCAGACTTTCTCCTTTGCCTGTAATGGCCATTGGGTCACATTTAAACTCATCAATCAGCATCACTATAGCTTCCAGGTGACCATTATTGCTGGCAGCAACAAGTGGAGAGACTTCAAACTTATTCTGTAGATTTGGGTCAATTTTGTGAACGAGAGCGAGATATCTAGCTAAACGAGAATGACCTCTGGCACAGGCTACATAGAGTAGAGTGTCCCCTCTCTCAGTCTTGTAGTGTGGATCACAATGGTACTTTTCAAGCAGTTCCTTAAGTATCTCAAGCTGGCCAAATGCTGTTGTCCAGTATACTAGCGGCTTGTGTGATTTATCTAGTGCTTTGAACGGGAAAGAACTTTGCTTAACAATGGGCATATATTTATTCACTTCATACATCTTTCCTTCAATACAGGCCTCTCTTAGCTTCTTCATAGTGTTCCTCTGATGTTCTTTGTTTCTTGCCATTGTGATAGTAACTGCTGCACACTAACTATTAAAGATATGAACTAGCTAGCTTTATGATCATTACAATACAGTAGACTAAGTGTGTAAACATATTATATAATATTATATATACATATCACTCTGGCCTGCTAAATGGTTTGGCATCACAAATATAAAATGAGTTGGTCTAAGAATAGTAACTCCAAATAAGGCATGTAAGAGCTGCAATCCAACATGAGTTCTGAGACAACAGTACTGTTTAATATTATGCTAATATTTAATTATACTGTGCACTTGAATTAATACTACTCAACTGCACAGCAAAGAGAGATAGCCCACTATACATGCACACTATACATTGCTGCATTGCCAGGACATTGGTGTAAGCACTGGTATAAATTGAGATGTGACGTTTCTTCACAAAGCTTAAGGTTGCACAATGATAGCAATTATACCATCACAAGTAGCTATAAAAAGCAACTAAAAATTGCAGAAGTAAGTGGGGATGGTACTGTAGGATCAAAAAGTAGCTACACAAACAAGAAAGGTCTATAGAGATAAAGGCAGACCGGACAAGATTTTCAAGCCAGGGTTTCTATGAAAAAGCATGTAGGGATGTCAGAACTCCAGTCTATCCCAGAGCTACCAAAGGAATAAACAGGAGAAATGGAGAGCATTATTATGATGAACGTGTCAGAGAGATAGATATACCACACAGTTCGCTCCTTTGTCAGTTCTGATAGCAGGGGGATGGAACAACTGTGGTGTACAGATTCTCTCCGACAGCCTTGCTAAGTATGTCTGGACTAGCTACTGAGTGGCAGCCTTTGTTCTTCCACTGTGCGTGTGAAGGTCTGGCTTGCACTTGAAGACTACCATAGCCACTCAGGTTCATGATTTATTAAGGTGATTGTCTTCTGGCCAGTTTTAGCCAGAATTTATGATTCCTCTGGCTACAGATACGCAGGAGCAACTTCTCACCTCCTGTCTGTCCTTTGTCGCCACTACTCACTACTGCCATCACTCGAACTTAGTGGGTGACGACCTTTACCTTATTTTGCTGTGTCCGAGTCCGAGTCCACGTCCACATCCTCCACATCCGAATCTGAATCCGTACTGCCACTGTTTTGAGCTGTTTTTTACGGTGGTTTTTGTATAAAAGGGGCAATAGAGACTAGTCAAATAGCAGGCCTACGAATTTGGCTAATCGCAGCAACTTCACTGACTGTCAGCTAGCAGCTATAACCGTCACAGCAACAACAAAAGGATTTCACCTGTGAGATATAAATATTGATCTGGGAATATCTTCAAAAAATGAAGCTAGAGTATTATATAGGTATCTATATCTAATGGTCAGAATGACACAAACTCTGAAATAACATGTTAATTGACAGAATGAGGACTTCACTAAAGGCAGAAGGTTACTCAGGTGATCAAACCTTTGAATCTTTTCTGCTATGCAGCACATGTACTACAATATTGCCTAAATTTTATCATAATTAGATCTCGTTCATGTGAGCTGATTTGAAATGGTGTCTATAGCTACACTTCACTCGTGCATTCTTGAAACTTAATTCTCTGAACATGCACACTGGAATGTTGGTGAACAAAACACATCAAGGAAGTTGGATATAGCTACACAGTTATTGTCCTTCATTAATTAACATCAGCAATGGACAATCAAAATCATTGTAGAGATAGTTGGTGCCTTCCAACACATATTCAACGTGTTCATAAGACAAAATTAATGTCCTTGGAGTGGTCAACAGTTGAAATACAAGCAATAAGCACTCCAAATTTTAAACAATACAAGTTGCATGTAAACTGAGATAATGTAGTCATGTGTTATTACTATACCCTACGTATACTGTTTTATGTGAATGCATGAGGGGTTCTTAGTGTACATAAAACAGTATACGTAGGGTATAGTAATAACACATGACTACATTATCTCAGTTTACATGCAACTTGTCAATGCATTAAAATTTGGAGTGCTTATTGCTTGTATTTCAACTGTTGACCACTCCAGGGACATTAATTTTGTCTTATGAACACGTTGAATATGTGTTGGAAGGCACCAACTATCTCTACAATGATTTTGATTGTCCATTGCTGATGTTAATTAATGAAGGACAATAACTGTGTAGCTATATCCAACTTCCTTGATGTGTTTTGTTCACCAACATTCCAGTGTGCATGTTCAGAGAATTAAGTTTCAAGGCCCACTAGTTGAAAGGGAGGCTACTGAGTCACATAATCTAAGAACATGCCAGGAGCAGTGTCATGACAATAAACACAATCCTCAGTAATGTTTTTAATGAGCCAAACCAGCTGCATGGTATGTACTCTAATGGGGTGGCATGGATATACCTGCATTTTTGATTGATGCATCTTGCTTCAAAATTGTAACACAGATACAGTACCAGAATGGAGAATGGAGGTACTCACGGACTGTATACATTAGAATTATACATGACCATGCATGGACAAAATAACATTCAGAAATGTACACAGAGTAGCTACTGCCCCAAAGTTGTGGCACACTTGTGTTCCATACACATTTGTACATGGTAGTATAGCCTCATACACAGACCTTTTCATGTTTATGTTTCATGCAAAAAATCAAGCAGTTGAAAAACATGAGAAGACCTGGATATGAGTATGGTAGTAGCTACACAAATGTGGTACAGAAGTGCATGAGTGTTGTGTATTATGTAGAGAGCTACTATGCAATGGCATGTACATGTATTCTCTTCCTCCTGTAGTGGGGGAACCCTACATTAGATGCTGTCTCCACTGATGCTCCAAATGGTCTCAGCAAGAACCTAAATCTGGTATTACAGATGCTTGGAGCCTCATTAATGCAGTTCTCAGTTCATTTTCCATCATCACAGTACAGCAGGCTGATTAATTGTGCACCACTCTCACATTCACCACACTGCGGTCCAAGATTATTACGAAACTCATAAAAACGAATGTTAAACTGATAAGCTGCCTCATGCACTGATAGACACCTGTGTATCATCACACAGCCTGAAGGTCATCTCCCTATGAATCATAAATGATTCTAACTTACACTTAGCACTTTCGTGAGATGAGCAAAAACAGAGCTGAATGATACGTGCATGTATAGATCCATTGCACGTACAAGAAAAATCCGTAAAACTCCGTAAATTGTCCTCCAACGGCCGCCATGTTGGAGGACAAGGGTCTATGTAAAATTGTACTAGCGAGGGCTAAACAGTGTTATTGCTCGATCGTTGTACCTAGACGCCAGCCAGCAAACTGACATCTCGAAACACGCTATGGGTAGTCCAACATACTGCAACTATAAGAAAAGCCGATGCCTGCGTTCTCTGCAAACAAGCGGCAAAGGCGACCACTGTACATTTCCCCCATAGAAAACGGCTCCAGTTGTCCTCCAGTGCGGACCACCGCGCGCGCCCCGTGACGTCACGTGCGCGTGCAATGGGTCGATCTGTACTATATATACTGCACTGAACATGAACATCACAACATGCTGTTGGTATACAACTACCGTAGAGTCTGGTTAATAAGCGCATGCGCTTATCACTCTCGGTGGTAAGGAAATATGTGCCTATTAGGTGACCGTGATGTGCGCTTAATAGAGAATGAAAAATTGGCCCCGCCCACTGTTGGCACCGCGGCAAGCGCGCTCGAGCTAACCAAGCCAGCAAGTTTGAAGTCCGCGAGTATAGAGACCACTACTGCTATGGTTCAGGAAAGTATAATTGGAATCCATCACTGCTAGAACACTGCGGCGAAGTAGCTGTCTTGCTCGGTGAGACTCAGCCTAACGGTCAAGGTCAAGAGTCCGATCCCTGGATTATGCTGTGGCGATAAAAGATCACAACATTCGGTCTCGTGCAGCTAGATCTAGCTATCAGAAACTGGTTAGATAACAAATACTAGCTATACTTGGCGTGGACAACTCTCGATCGATCGATCAATATTACTATCGTCTTTATTGAGCGCATGCGCTCATTAATAACAGGAAGGAAGTATGCGCTTATTAAATAATATGCGCTTAATAAGCATGTGCGCTTATTAACCAGACTTTACGGTATGCCGATTATTTACAAATGCATGATTATAGCAGAATATGTTTGTCAACGATTTCATATACCCACACCCAATAACCATGACGATTGTTTTATAGGTTTACTTGGATCTGACTGAAAACTGCTTATGTGGCAGTACTATGTTTAATTATACTTATATTATGTATACGCCATATCTCCTGAACAAAATATTTTCAGCGAAGTCCACACAATATAAATCTTTAAAAGCCTACAAGGAACCCTATGATGCCTCACTTTGGACATACAAACGAGGTATGTAGCAGCTATAGCCCCGGAGGTAACAGACACACACACACACACACACACACACACACACACACACACACACACACACACACACACACACACACACACACACACACACACACACACACACACACAGCTACACACAAAACAGCTACACGGTAACCCTCGTGCATGCGCCAAGGGTTCAATTAATATACACCATGATGCACTACTTAAGAGAACCTAACCAACATGTTTATTACTCAATGCCAGGAGTGTTTAATATTGCATTTTGAGTCTACTAATATTTCACCGTGGGTATCCTGGAGATATTCATATTGCGCTGTGGCTTACCTGAGGGTGCTCATATTGCACTGCTTGTCAATTATGTAGTGCATTATGGTGTGTATTTTACTTAGCAACAACATAGGTGAATCTTTTCAGCTATACAGCATGCACAATCATGGGCTGTCTGTAATCACTGGACTGGACTACTGGACTGTCCTTTGACCTTAACTTTAGCTAAAAATTTGGGCTTTCAGTGCATGTGAAATGTGTTTCAGTGTGTGTTATATCTATAAGACAGCCTGATAGTACAAATGTCATGGATGGAGAGCCTGAAAGACTGTAATTCCCAATAAACAGTCATTGGAATGCACACAATGAGTGACGGACCATCATTAACTTCATGTAGGCTGTTGACTAATTATCAGCCCCTCCTAGCTCAGTATCTACCTTCAGATCATATCCAACCCCCTTCACTTTGTCCCATGATTCTCCTGTCAGCTGTCATCAAGTAAAGGTCATCTATACTGTACTACCATAACACTAGTAAAGTGGCGAGCTGTCTTGGTACATACTGACAACCGCTAGACCAGGTGTAGCAGTTTGAGTTTATCTCTAGTATGGAGGTTTTCCTTGCATGGAAGTGCGAATGATATATAGCAGAAAATTATGCCACTCACTGGGTGGCCAGTGTAGTATAGTTGTATACTAGGCAGACCATTTTGCCACGTAACTCGTGCTTGCACCAAATTAAATAACTGCCATAATTATAGCAATTGAAATAGGTGTTCCATGCAGCTATGATTTTAATGCTGATGATTTCATACCTGCCGGTGTTTAAGCTACACTTTAAGGAGATTAATATTGACCAACTCCTAGTGAATAATATTATTAGGCATGTGCTACCCCAGTATACAGTAAATGCATACCAGTAGCTAGGCTAAGCTTATTGCTAATTAATAGCTAGCTAATAGGCAGAGCAATTTTTAAGCCTTGAGATCATTATAAGTGACAGGATTTGCGAAAAGGGACCTTTTTGACAGATTTTTCAAAATTGAATTTAGCAGCCATTCAAGTGCTACTGGGATATAGCTCTAAATTCTAAATGGGGTGACCTAATGAGAGCTTATCACACTGTACAGTTAAGTAGAAAAACAGGCTCAATAATGCAATAAAAATGACTAGCATTCACTGTAAAAAGGAAGGGTTGTTTTGACCAATTTTGGTCATCTCAGTTGCACTTGAAATTGTTACAAATCATTGAGTAAGATAGCTATACGAAACTTATAATGTACCTGCACACTAACTTAAGCACTCACCTAGAAAAGGCCATTAGCTTATCATATCATAAAGCTGTTTACCATTGGAGTATAGATAGCTTTAAGTTAATGATGCTAAATGGAGTCATGAAACTGACATAACCAACTTGGGTCAACTTAACTTTTATTTTTTACAGTGTTTTATTTCCCATAGTAACACAAATATAGGCCATTTTCAATTGCTTATTTCTTAGAATGATATTCTTGTCAAAAAGGTCCCTTTTCCCAAATCGTGTCATATATATTTTTAAGTTTTGTTTTACTAGTGTACATGCATGTACACTCCAGCTCTGCATGTCCCTAATCTCCTGCCAACCCCAACACAAACTCTGCTTTCACAATATTGCCATTTTTGTGGCTTAATTAGAGGTCAAAGGTCAGTCCAGTAGTCCAGTCCAGTGGTCCCGTCCACCAATCCAGTCCAGTGATTATAGACAGCCACAATCATGTATTACAAACATAAGGTCAAGGCATAGTCTAGCGAACTAAACCCTCTGAAACCACGCCAACTAAACAGCAGTGAGAGAGGGTTTAGCTTGCTAGACTATAATAATCATAGGCACAGACATACAAATAAAGGAATTATGCAGGTATTAGGAACATGATAATTGGACATGCAGTACATAGCTACCCACCCACATACAGTACTACATGCGTGATGTAGCTATAGCCTTATATGGCTATTCTGAACTAGCTACTTGTTATATAGTTGTACCATGTGTGGATGCTGGCATTAATGCTCTATTGCAGGTTTCTCAAGCTAAGTATGCACAGCAGAATAATATAAATAATTATTATGCACAAAGAGTATTATAATGTATTAGTGTAAACTGCTATGGTGTACATGTATTCAGAAGTGGGTATCCAAACAAACCACATATAGTCAATACTACTCATTCTGAAGAGACACTTATAAATTAAATGCAGTTAGCATTACATAGCAACTAGATAACACCTGCAAGTAATAGTTACAGATGTCATGATAGTGAATAATTAATTTTTTATCAGTGCTATGTACTATACAAAATGGCAATGCATATGCTTCAATTTTGTGCATTCTTGACAAACAGATCATGGCAAGTGCACACACACACATAATCATAACAGTCTTGTATTAATGTTTATTATTCCTTGCTAGGGATTCACACATTCATAAGTTGGTTCAGCAGGCACTGATACTCCGTACACCTCATTTGGTTTGGTCACAATACTCTCACTGCCACTGGTCAGACCATACAGTGAGTTGGGCTTCATCTCAATGTCCATGGCTCCCTTCTCTCCCTCTCTGTCGGTGGGCGGTGATTGAGAACGTTTTCCCTCTTTAATGACCAAAACAATGATTAAGATGATGTTGATTGTCACTGATAGTCCAAGAATTCCTCCAAGGACAGCTGAAGTAACTACAGTTGAGGGATCATAGCCAGTCATACACACAGTACAGATGGTAAACTTGTTGTTTGCCTCACTGATAGACACCTGTATTATCATCATTTCAGCTATTACAGTAGTGAGTCAGAAAGTCTCTTAGTTTAACTTACAGTAATCACAATGGTGAGAAGAGCTAAAAACAAAGAACAAGGCATCATGTAGCTAGACTACTGAACATCACAGTATACGGCAGGTACACACGCTGACTGTTTAAAAGCACGTCAGTATTTGTTTGATTTCACACACCCACATCCAAAAACGTGATGTACAGTTTTAGCTATTTGGATATATATATTTTGTAGCCCACCTATGACGTAGATCAAAGCTACCGCCAGGGCAATATATGCCATACACACACCGTGGTTCAGTGGTTAGGGCAATATTATATATATTGCCCTGTGGTGCAGCTGACTACTACAGGCAGCTGGCCTAGTGGTCAAACTCAAGCAACACTCTTGTACTGCTATTGCAACATTGTGGCTACAAACCAGTTAACGTAAACTGCTTGCGTAGTAGGCATGCATGCTTTAATATTATGCACACATGCTCTATTGTTATAAAATAAACCTAGATAAGTAACCATCACAGATGTTGGAATTCTGTCCAGTCTGACTACCATAGAGTGGGAAATTTTTTAAGGGATCATTTTCATTTTTCACATATAGGCGATCTGCTTTCATGAATGCACACAATCATACCAATTTTTATGCTGATTCTTCATGTGTATTTTTCCCAGTTTGTCAATCATCCATAAAAACCGTGAAAATTGGATCCCTAGAAAATATTTCACTCTGCTGGACATAATTAAGAAAGTATAAATTAAATTATGTAGCCATACATCACTTATTAATTATAGTTGTGCACATAATGGGGAAACTGTTGATGAGTGCTTCTGTCTCAGCTAGCACTAGTCCTGGAACAGCACTAGTCCTGGAATAACTCTGTCTAATGCATCGACAAAAAAAACAAACAAAAACACTATATCCTTCCCTTTGTGTATGCGTTGGGAATAATAATTTATTGCGAGTGAGTGGTTTTACATGATAAGTTCACCATGCATCCATTCACTTGTATTAATGATAGTGAAGGGATTTGGAGTACCAAACAGTCCACCAGGACCTTCATGGAATGTATCACTGTTGCCACCATATACACGAGTGATATGAACATGATGAGGAAATCATCCATTCGGTGCTGTCTCCACCGATGCTTCACATAAACCTGAATCTGGTGTCACAGGTTGAGTGACTTTGTCATGTTGCAGCTCTCATTTTCATAGCACATCATCACAGCAGGCTGTTGGTCCACCACTCTCACATTCACCACACTGTAGTCCTAGGGGGTTACGAAACTCATAGAAATGAATGGTAAACTCGTAGTTTGTCTCACTGATAGATGCCTGCATCATCAAATAGCCTGAACACTGTACAAACAAAGGTGGAAATTTCACACCAAAATTGGTGTCATCGCATATAGCTAACACCTGTTTTTTACACCAAATGTGGTGGGAATTTTCCACCTGCAAATAATAGTTACAGATGTCATGATAGTGTATAATTAATTTTTTGTCAGTGCTATGTACCATCATATTATATACAAAATGGCAATGCATACGCCTCAATTTTGTGCATTCTTGACAAAGAGATCATGGCAAGTGCATACACACATAATCATAATAGTCCTGTATTAATGTTGATTATTCCTTGCTAGGGATTCACATATTCATAAGTTGCAGGGTGACTTCATTCAGTAGGCACTGATACTCCGTACACCTCCTTTGGTTTGGTCACAATACTCTCACTACCACTAGCCAGACCATACAGTGAGTTGGGCTTCATCTCAATGTCCATGGCTCCCTTCTCTCCCTCTCTGTCAGTGAGCGGTGATTGAGAACGTTTTCCCTTTTTAATGACCAAAACAATGATTAAAATGATGTTGATTGTCACTGATAGTCCAAGAATTCCTCCAAGGACAGCTGAAGTAACTACAGTTGAGGGATCATAGCCAGTCATACTCACAGTACAGATGGTAAACTTGTTGTTTGCCTCACTGATAGACACCTGTATTATCATCATTTCAGCTATTACAGCCGTGAGTCAGAAAGTCTCTTAGTTTAACTTACAGTAATCACAATGGTGAGAAGAGCTAAAAACAAAGAACAAGACATCATGTAGCTAGACTACTGAACATCACAGTATTGTTTAAAAGCGCGTGAGTATTCGTTTGATTTCACACACCCACATCCAAAAGCATGATGTAGCTACAGGTTTAAAAATAGTTGTGTTAAAATGACAAACTTTGTCAAAATTAGAGAAAGTAATGTTTACAGAGTTGTGTTAAAATAACTTACGTGTGCAAATATATCACAATAAATTTGTCACTATACCATCAAAGCTGTTGTCATTACATTTCATATGTAAAAGTAGCTAACATTTCAATGTTACAGAGGTTTGCAGGTAGGTTGAGGAACTAGAGTTTGAGTTGATAACCACAAATTGTACATAATTGAATTTCTAGACTATGGTGATGTATGGTGTTGTGGTCAATAATGTATGCATGAGTAACTTTCAATTCTGCTGTAGGCCCTCAACCTACACTACAAAAATTGGTGGGTCATGTTAACCTAACATGGGTTATCAGAGTTGCACTTGCTTCTAGTCACATGAGAGTCAACACAATACTGACAAGAAATCACCAGATCCTTTACACACTTGCACTGTTGCATAATAATAGTATCATGATTGTTTTCATAGTACTGATCAATGATCACAATACTGCATTCTATACTTGGCATGATTTTAGTTCCAAAAAACATATGAATTATTTTCTTAATAACTCACATCAGTGTTTTATTAACTTATTACCATCACCACGTATGAACTTAAAAATAATAAAGTTATACTGTTCAATAAAAAAAGGTTTGTTTAAAAAAAATGATATGTTATGTGTGTGTCCTGACTCTCAGGAGCCCCAGTAGGAGAAAAGAGAGACGGTTCCACAGGTCCGAACAGCATTCAAAACCTAACCTTCCCCCTACTACTGTCATCCAGCCATCAAAAGATGTTGAGGACAAGCCTAGCGGCAGTAAAGGAGACACATAAACAAAGAAACCAGTGGATAAAGATAAGGCGTTGATTGCAAGTACAGTGAAACCTCTGAACAGCGGACACATTGGGGGCAGGACTCTTGTCCGTTATAGAGAGGTCGTCCCTATCTCAGAGGTTGACTAACTGGCCACACCCCCAATCTTGAGGTCGTTAATACGTTAATAGGTATCTATGCAGTGGGGTGTAGCTAGTCTCGTACCCAGCCCGTATCTGCACGCGCGAGAAACGGTCTGGTGCACCAAGTTCAAATACTTGGCCCTGTTCCCCAAAATGAGGAACGTCCAATCAAATTGCAGAATGATTACATCATCACATCGGAATGAAATCGCAACGTACCGCGTGCGTACCTTGTGTACAGGCTGGCCATCAGAATGGGAATCCAATAACTAGAAGTATCATTTTAACTGGATTAACATGGTGTGTCATGTGACATGCTCGCTTCCGTCTGGCCCAAGTATTTGAGCTTGGTGCACCAGACCGTTTCTCGCGCGTGCAGATACGGGCTGGGTACGAGACTAGGGTGTAGCCTACTAGACCTACTAGAAGCTGAATCAGCAAGTCTCGATCAAACACGCTCTGCATGGGCAAAAATCGACAAAACAAAGGAGTGGACAGACTGTCTGAGTAACAAACGTCAAGAATTTGATGGTATTCTTATAATATATGCTTGCGGTTTTGGTCTCTGTCCGCTTTTGGAGGTTATTTTGTACAGATTGCTGTCCTTTGGGGGCACGCTGGCTGTCCGTTGTCCGGAGTAGAGAGGTGTCTGCTACTCAGAGGTTCTAAACGTACTATATCTATAGGAAGGGCAATCGGGGGCATGGAATTTGTCCGCTGTACAGAGGTTGTCCGCCTTTCGGAGAGTCTGTTATTAGAGGTTTCACTGTACATACACGCATTATAACAATACTGTATAATGATTATTCGTTGCTAGGGATTCACGTATTCATAAGTTGCAGGGTGACTTGATTCAGCAGGCACTGATACTCCATACACTTCATTTGGTTTGGTCACAATACTCTCACTGCCACTGGTCAGACCATACAGGGAGTTGGGCTTCATCTCAATGTCCATGGCTCCCTTCTCTCCCACTCTGTCATTCACACTGGTGGGTGGTGCTGGTAGTGATTGAGAAGATTTTCTATTTTTAGTGATCAAAACAATGATTAAGATGATGTTGATTATCACTGATAGTCCAAGAATTCCTCCAAGGACAGCTGGGGTAACTACAGACATGCATAAAAAGTAATATCATTACACATGTTGGAATTCAATTTTGTACAGTCTGACTAATATTATACAGTTAGACCTATATACCGGGTAGAAAAACATAACCATAGCTATATATGCATTCAATTGTACATGTATGTTCAGGCCCCCTACCCTTCAATATTTTCCTACACGTATGCTAATTTACCTGCCTGATTCAGGAGTGGTGATAGCAGTTTGTGTTGGTTGGCACTGAAAGCTAGGAAGACGCTCTGTGTAGTTGGTTGAGGGATCATAGCCAGGTAGACATGTGGTACAGGTGGTGCATGCATCTCGACCAGTGAGGCATTGAGTACAGTTGGTTGAGGGATCATAGCTGGTCACTGTAGCTATGATGGCTTATGCAGTAGCTAAACTCACTGTCCATTCACTTGTATTAGTGACAGTGAAGGGGTTTGGAAGACCAACCTGTCCACCAGGAGGTTCATTGAATGTCTCATTGTTTCCACCATATGAAGGAGTGAAGTAGGGAAACCTGGCCTCTACTAGGTGCTGTCTCCACTGATGCTCCAAATGGTCTCAGTATAAATCTAAACCTGGTGTCACAGGTGAGTGGAGCTACATTAATACAGCTCTCATTTCGCTGCACATCATCACACCAGGCTGGTGGTCCACCACTCTCACATTCACCACACTGCAGTCCAAGGGGGTTATGAAACTCATAGAAACAAATAATAAACTTGTAGTTTGCCTCACTGATAGACACCTGTATCATCAAAGTAGTATCAGCTATTACAGCAGTGAATCAGAAAGCCTCTTAGTCTAATTTACAGTAACGACTATAGTGGGAAGAGCTAAAAACAATGAACAAGGCATCGTGTACTGAATGTATGTAACTGGTACTTACGCTGATTTGTTTACAGTATAGCTAGATGCTGTTTCACCAACATCCTTCAATGACATGATGTATCTATAGCCTTATTTGGCTATCATAAACTATACTTACATATATTTAATCATACTATGATTGCATGCATTTAATTGCAGATTTCTCAGAATCTGATTTGTAAATGTGTAGAAATCCTACAAATTTTCTACATGTACGAAATCCAAATTTTCATCCAGCGTTCTAGACTATGTAATCAAAACATAAGGGAAGGATTTGTGGAATAAAATTCAGCCGATGAGAGAAGGTGGACAGGTGTAAACTTTTTTCTGTATGGTGAATCTTTTCAGCTATACAGCACAGTCATGTATTACAAACATAAGGTCAAGGCATAGTCTAGCAAGCTATACCCTCTCTCATTTTATGAAACCACGCCAACTAAACAGCAGTGAGAGAGGGTTCAGCTTGCTATAAACTAGGAATAGACATACAAATAAAGGAATTCTGCAAGTATTAGGAACATGATAATTGGACATACAGTACATAGCTACCCACCCACATCCAATATTACATGTGTGATGTAGCTATAGCCTTATATGGCTATTCCCTCGCTATTCTGAACTAGCTACTTGTTGTATAGTTGTACCATGTGTGGATGCATGCATTAATACTCTATTGCAGGTTTCTCAAGTATGCACAGCAGAATAATATTATAAGGTCATAAAATTATACACCAAGAGTATTATAATGTAGGCAGGACTTATATATGTCACTCTTTGCAGATGATATAGCGTTGTATAGGTGCATCAAATCATCAGTTGACTACTGGAAACTTCAGCTCGATATTACTGCTGTAGTTGACTGGATTAGCAGACATTATCTTTCTCTTCAGCCTTCTAAATGCTGCTACATGTTAATAGCAAGGAAGAGGACTTGCAGCATGCCTCCATCCATTCTTTATGTTTCAGAAATCCCATACAGCTTGTATCGAGTGTCAGATATCTTGGAATCCAACTAAATTCAGATCTTTCCTGGTCTCCTCACATAACAAATTTGTGTACAAAAGCTAGACAACTTGTTGGTCTACTCTATCGCCGGTTTTACAAGCACGCAAACACTTCTACTCTCCTGCAGTTGTACAAATCATTTATTAGGCCACATTTGGAGTACTGTGCAATTGTTTGGGATCCCCATCTTTTAAAGGATGTTGAAGCTCTGGAGAAGGTCCAGAGATTTGTCCTGAGAACGTGCTTAATGAATTGGTCTCTAGACCACGACCAGCTGTATCAACAGTCTAATCTGCCTCCATTTGTCAACAGACGATCTAATGCAAAACTCTGCCATCTTTATAGGATTGTAAATGATTTGTGTGACTTCCTTGATGCACCAGTGCAGCAAAGAGAATTGTTTACGATAACAGGCAGACAAATTCTCTACAGCTCTCCAACATGCAGGCTAGGACCAACCAATTTCACAACTCTTATTTCCCAAAAACTATTTCTCTTTGGAACTCTCTCCCTTTTTCTCTCCTTTCATCTTCATCCCTAAGTTCTTTTAAATTAGGCCTCAAGCAATCTACTTAGTTCTTACTTTTGTGCTCATTTTACTGGCAAGGTTACATGCCTGTGTTAGCTGTTATAATTATAAGTAGAAATTATTGTAGAAAAAAAAAATATATATATATATATATATATAGTGTAAACTGCTATGGCGTATACAGGAGTGCCAATATAACAAAATATAGCCAAGTTAACATAATATTAACTTTGCTAGTCATACTAACATTGAAATGTTACTTGTACGATGTCATAGAGAAGTGTAATGACAACAGCTTTGATGGCATAGTGACAAATTTACTATGCTATATTTGCACATGTACGTTATTTTAACACAACTCTGTAAGTATTACTATCTCTAATTTTAACAAGGTTTGTCATTTTAACACAACTGTTTTTACTGTGTAGTGTAAACTGCTATGGTGTATATATATACAGGAGTGGGTATCCAAACAAACCACGTAGTCATTCTTGACAAACAAATCATGGCAAGTGCACACACACATAATCATAATAGTCTTGTATTAATGTTGATTATTCGTTGCTAGGGACTGGATTAATTCACACATTCATAAGTTGGTTCAGCAGGCACTGATACTCTGTACACCTCATTTGGTTTGGTCACAATACTCTCACTGCCACTGGTCAGACCATACAGTGAGTTGGGCTTCATCTCAATGTCCCGGATGGCTCCCTTCTTTTTCTCTCTGTCGGTGGGCGGTGATTGAGAATGTTTTCCCTTTTTAATGACCAAAACAATGATTAAGATGATGTTGATTGTCACTGATAGTCCAAGAATTCCTCCAAGGACAGCTGAAGTAACTACAGTTGAGGGATCATAGCCAGTCATGCACACAGTACAGATGGTAAACCTGTTGTTTGCCTCACTGATAGACACCTGTATTATCATCATTTCAGCTATTACAGCAGTGAGTCAGAAAGTCTCTTAGTTTAACTTACAGTAATCACAATGGTGAGAAGAGCTAAAAACAAAGAACAAGGCATCATGTAGCTAGACTACTGAACATCACAGTCTACGGCAGGTACACACGCCGATTGTTTAAAAGCGCGTGAGTATTCATTTGATTTCACACACCCACATCCAAAAACGTGATGTACAGGTTTAGCTATTTGGATAATATATTGTAAACTGCTTGCGTAGCAGTATACTATATGTATGCATGCTTTAATATTATGCACACATGCTGTATTGTTATAAAATGAACCATGCACTTAATAACACCATCATAGAACACACTGATATTGTAGATTTTTTTTGAAGCTTCTCTATATACTATACTTCCTAGTTATATATTAGCTATAGCTATAAGGGTGCAGAGCAAACAGAATCAGCAGACAGTGAAAAGTATACATTGGTTTCTACTCTCTAGTTTTTAATGTACATAAAGGGGTTGTCGTAGATGTTAGCCGATTTAATCATGTCATTCAGCACAATCACACGGAATTGATGACAGTTGGAGCTGGAATCACTCTTGGTAAACTATACTATGAGCTTTGGAACTCTTTCCCAAACCGACTGCTTTATCCTGGAGGCACTTGCCCAACTGTTGGTCTTTCTGGTCTGACGTTAGGGGGTGGACAAGGAATTGTTGGGCGTAAATATGGATTGTCTATAGATCAGGTGGTGGAGTTTAAGATGGTGAATTCAACCGGAAAAATATTGACTATTAACAGTACGAGTCATGAAGACCTCTTCTGGGCTCTACGAGGTGGTGGAAATGGAAACTTTGGGATTGTGTACGAGTTCACACTCGAGCGATACAGGATTCCAAACAAGAATAAAGACTACCTTATCTATTTGACACACAATTATCAATGAATGGCAGAAATTTATTACATCCTCCACTTTCAAGGATGACCATAACATTTGGTCTCAATTGACAGTCACACCCAAATTTTTTGCTAGTAGCTGTTCACATTGCTGGTAATGAGTTGGAACAAGCCAGTATAAAAAAGATTGAAGATCTTGCTAATGTGTCCGGAACAACTCCAAGTGGTTATTATCCCACAGATTCCTACATAAAATGTTTCTACATACCAGGTAACTATTCTGGCTCCATTGCTTTCTGCTTTCTGGGCTGGGTGCACTAGAGATAACCAGTGTGGAAATACACAGGACTTGCTGGAGTGTATCAAGCAGCCTACAGACTGTGGGGGTGAGCCCTTTCAGATGAACTCTGCTTACCAAAATGAGACACTCGCGGATGAAGACATTCAAACCATCATAGACAACATTCTTCAAATTAAAGATAAGACAGGTTGCCAGAATGCATCTGTACAGCTGGATACACTCGGCGGAAAGATCAACGAGGTTTCACCTGACTCCACTGCTTTACCTCATCGCACAAACATCATCACATACCAATTCCTTTCTTATTTTCCTGAGAATTGCAATAAGACAGCAATGATAGCTTGGCAGGATGCTTTTCATGGAAGTATGCTCAACTGTAGTGGCATAACAAAAGGTGCTTATCGCAACTATGCTAATCTCGACTTGACCACCTTCAACGAGCATTATTTTTTGCAAAATCTTAATAGGCTTGTTGATATCAAGAAACAATGTGATCCACATAATCTCTTTAATTATTCTCAGAGCATTCCTACATCACCTGAGGTACTTATAGAACTGTTCTTGATTCGCTATTGGCCAGTATTTGCCTTTATAGGTTGTGCTATCATTGCCATTGTTTGTATGATTCGACATTCACACAATGTTGACCATGATCATCAACACCAAGAGTATAGCCTTGGCAGAGGACATGTACTATTAGTTATGATGATATTACTATAATATTATCTAGTATAGGAATAAACAAACTGAATTTAGAATATTATTATTATTGTTGTGTTTACTCCTGATTAGAATTATTGAGCAAAGGCCAGTAATAACTGATCTATTACTAGAGTACAATTATTTCACCAAATTGGCATGAAGGTCAATGTCCATTTAGCTACATAATATTATAAAAGAAGAAGGACATCCAGCCGTAATAATTCTATTAATTTAAGCAATGTTTTCACTAGCTTATGAACAATTAATCCAGCAATACACTATTTAGCCTATCAGCTAGACTCTGACATTCAATGGCCGACACTGAGATAGCTACTCGATGAGAGTGTTCCAAGTTGCAGATCTGATCCATGCATCCAACCACTGACCAAGTATGAGTTGTAGAGCATTCACTGCATGGATCTCTTTGTGTTGTGATATTTTACAGACTCTATATCACTGTTTTCATACCGGCGATACCGCAGACACTGAATGTTAGCAAGACAATACATCACTGATAAAAAAACAAAAACAAAATTAAGGGTCAGCCATTTGACCCAACTCAGGTTGAGTTACATGCCACACGTGCAGGTTGGGGAGGCAGCTTCCCCCCTCACCCCCCAAACTCCTGCCATTGATTACACATTACCTTAAGGTGACTATATTATGTGGGTACTAATGTTTGATATTCTTGCAGATTGTCCCAAAAGCGCAAAATTTGCACTCATAAACATTAGCTATAGCTATGCACTGTTAAACATTAGAATTTGTGGAGCCTGTACCATTTCCGCATAAAATCGCATTACTAAACTCAAAATCGCAGAAAGATGCACCTGCAAATGATTGTCACCTCGAAACTTAGGCCTGTTTCAGCACACTTAGGTTTCAAAATGCCTCAGCTTTTGTGTTTTCAGTGCACAGGAGGGGGCATATCCTCCTCCTGCACACACACCACTAAAACTGCCAGTCGTCATGGCTTCCAATCCTAGATGAGACACTGGCACACTAATAATTTTGGAATGTGCTCTCTCTACAAGCATTAGCTAATCATGTATAGTGCTACTATAATACTTGAAATATTCAGTTGCTATCATATTATGTCACTACAAAGCTTGTGACAAAACCCCTTGCAGCATGAGTGCATATTTCTGGTAACAGTTGCATTCAACTACTTCACATAACATCATTCAGCAATATGTCGATCTCAGCAATAATATATCATTCAGCAATAGGTCTGCACATGCATGATATGCACAGTCAGATGTAGCTTGGCTTCTATCATGTTAGCTAATAATATGATAGAACTCTTTAATGTACATTCCATAATGATGGATGGTCACTAGCTATGGCCTCGCTATGGTTCAAACTGTACCATACTAGTTTTGTAAGCATTGAACACTTGTGAAGATATAGTTACAAACTGTAACATGCATACAACAGAAAGGTCAGTTAAACCATCTTAGGTTACCTGTCGGTGGGTTGCACTTATTATTATTATTATAATATTATCATTAAATTTTTACACTGAAGGTGCAAATAGTTGTATACACATAAGAATAGATATTTTAAAAATTATAATATTCTTAAGCAGTATATAGCTGTTCTCTGTAGGGCACAATCTCACATCACAAGTGAAGGATGCACATAAACAGTCAACTTCCTTGTATCTCTTCCAGTGCCTGCTACCATACATAGTATTGTAGCCAAAACTGGTATATGCAAGGAACTGGCTTTCTCCAAACACATCAGCCAATAATGATGACTCAAGAAGTGGACCTTTAAAGCCTGTGATATGATCCTCTGAGAGCATTCAATGATAACATTAAAAAGGATATGTAGGCTGGATACATGATGGATAGCAGTATGGCAACAGTGTAGAAGCATCCAGATTTTTCTGAATATGTAGGTGAATGTAGTTTCCAAAGAACGCAGTTGTTGAGAGGTTTTCCATAGTGGACAACCATACAGCGATAGACAGAAGCTCTGAAATAACCTTAAGCTTGTTTTTGTGAGATGATCACAACTGGAGAAAATGCTCAGCATACAATTGGCTTTCCTACATAAATCTTTCCTCTGTCTTCATCTGACAAGTCTGAACTTAAGGTGTGTCCCAGATTTAACACCGACTAGAACAATTTGTCACCATAGAAGGCGAGTCATCAATCCTGCAGCATGAAAACTTAATTAACTGAGTCTTTTTTGCATTAAACAGAAGTGAGTGTGAACCTGCAAAGCGTGTACAGGTCTTGAGCATTAGCTTGAGTGTGGAAAGCAAGGGTGTAAGAAGGGTGATATCAGAATGGAGATATTCATGGACTGTACATGTACACATTCTATAGAACCATACTTGGACCAAACAATGTTGCAGTATATACAGAAATGTACACACAGTATACTGC
>OZ220030.1:0-146883 GCA_964291365.2 Stappiaceae bacterium | reverse complement strand
AGGCAGTGTAGCGCACGCTTCTTTCATCAAAACGGTAGACCGCGTAAATCCGTCCACATGGAGTCATTTTCCGGTGACAGGTTGAAGTTTTAAAATGTGTGTACGTACATTACTCACATACACTTACGCAGCTTAAAGATGGGTCATCTTAGCTGAGTTTTACTGTTGTGCCATCTTAACAGCAGGCTAGTCCTAAATGCTCGGTACATTCCAATTGCTCTCTCTGATACACAACAAACTGAAGATTCACACGTATGCACGCACATTACTCACACACTTATACGCTCATTCAACTTAAAGATGTGCCAACTTAGCTGAGTCTTACTGTTGAAAGACGTGCCATCTTAACAGAAGGCTAGTCTTATATGCTCGGTACATTCTAAATGCTCGCTCTGATACACAACAAGCTGAAGTTTCACATGTACGCACGTACATTATTCACACACACTTACGCTCATTCAGTTTAAAGATGTGCCATCTTAGCTGAGTCTTACTTTTTGAAAGATTTGAACAGCTGGCTAGTCCTAAGTCCTCGGGACATGTATATTCCAATCACTCACTCTGATACACAAAAAGCTAAAATTCACATGTACGCAGGTATATTACTCACACTCTCTTATACTCGTTCAGCTTAAAGATGTGTAGTCTTCGCTGAGTCTTACTGGTGAATGATGCGCCATCTTATCAGCAGGTTAATAGTCCTAGAAGCTCTGTACATTCTATCACTCGCTCTGATAAACAAGCTGAAGTTTCACATGTACACACGCTCATTACTTACACACTCTTATGCTCTTTCAACTTAAAGATATCACAGTGTAATCTTAGCTGAGTCTTCTGGTGAAAGACATGCCATCTTAACAGCAGGCTAGTCCTAAATGCTCGGGACATTCCAAACTCTCGCTCTATTACACAATAGGATGATGTTTCATATGTACACACGCTCATTACTCACACACTCTCATGCTCTTTCAGCTTCACGATGCGCCATCCTAGCTGAGTCTTCCTGTTGAAAGATGTGCCATCTTAGCAGCAGGCTAGTCCTGAATGCTAGGTACATTCAAACCGCTTGCTCTGATACACAACAAGCTGGTTTCACATATACACACGCTCATTACTCACACACTCTTATGCCCTTTCAGCTTAAAAATGTGACACCTTAGCTGAGCCTTACTGTTGATAGACGTGCCATCTTAAAGATTTGCCATCTTAACAGCAGGCTAGTCCTAAATGGGTAGTCTATGCACATTCCAATCGCTCGCTCTGATGCACAACAGACTGAAATTTCACATGTACTCTCCGCACGTACAATACTCGTGCTCTTTCAGATTAAAGATGTGCTACCTTAGCTGAATCTTACTGTTGAAAGATGTGCCATCATAACAGCAGGCTAGTCCTATACGTTCTGTACATTCCAATCGCTCGAACAAAACCGATAATAATTATTGATAATTATATACCGTGTTCAATGCTCTGCTCTGTATGTAGTACCTCTTTTTTTTCTTTTCCAAGATTTTTTCTAAGTAATTTATAGCCACGGTATCGCTACAGCTATTCTTGAGGCTACTTTGCCAGGAGACTGGACGCTCTTGGCTACTCTACTTTACACTGTAAAAATATTACTAGTGACCGTCACTACACCATGTAATGAGCGTCACTATTTTGTGCTGTGAAATGTGCTATTAGTGACGGTCACCACTAATAGAGATGGTTGACCACAAACATTTTTAGTGAAATGTATTGGGAGTGAGCTTCACTACATAATGTAATGACATCAGGGGCGTAGCCAGGGGGGTGCACAGGGGGCATTTGCCCCCCCTTTTTTTCCAGCATTGATTACATAGCTAATTGTTATTTTGACTTCTTACTGTATAAATACCAGCACTGAGTTGTTTTGGTAGTCTTTAGAGTTGGAAAGGGTCATAGATAGGCTGACTGTAAAGCCATTTCTTTCCTAACAAACCTTCGAGCGAGCCGCTCGTGGCTTGTCTTCGAGTTCGATGGGTTCAAAGGTCACATCAGAATGCTCGAACAGTTAATTAGTAGGTGTGGCTTCTGGTCACAAAAAATTTTGCGCGCTTCGCGCGCAATCACATTATCTTTGCCCCCCCCTTTTCTAAAATCCTGGCTACGCCCCTGAATGACATCATAACCACGCATGCGCACATTAATGAGCGAGTGGCAGCTGCACTTAAGTTTGAAAGTGGTGAAGGGTTTGGCCTCTTTTTCCATGTGAAAGAAGGTACAGAGCTTTCAAGACAATGAAAAAATTACCAAGGTAAGCTTTCTACTCAGATATGGGGCCCATTGAGTTAGTTTGCTTTAGATACATGATAGCATGTAGAAGGGGTTAGTATGGTAGTCCAGGTTACTTGGTAATGTGTTTAAGTATTATGGTAAGGATTAGCAGCCTGTTTGCCAAGATTTCAAGCTTCTAGTGCCCAACACAATTACAACAGAACTCATCAAAAGTCTGTTTAACCTTAATAAAGTAGTTTACTGTTTGTTACTATTTTGTATTACACAAAGATATCACTGCTGTACAGATGTTGCCATGCTGCTGGGTTCTGTCAGTGTACAAGCCACAACTTACAGATTGAGAACTTCAAATACAAGGCCCTAAGGTGAGAATATCATTGTTATCATCTATCTATATATATATATGCCTGGTGTGAGATTGGCTATGCCTACTGTTAAAAATAGTGGAGAAGTTCTGATACTATTAAAACTTGGTGCCAATACAACATAAACTCCATTGTGCCACAACTATCTGTGATATCTGATACTAGTCACAAGTGTATTCTAATTTGAATAGTTTTAAGCATACACCCCTTATCATTGTCTCATATGATCCCTATTTACACATATACCTGTCTCTCTCCATCTTACTCCTCCCAACACACACAATTTAATGATTTGTGTCACCATATTTGTCCCTGCAGTTAAGCTGCCATGTTTTGGAGCTAGAACAGCCGTTTAGAGTATGCTGGAAGGTCTCTCCCTCTCTCTCTCTCTTTATATCTTGATTTGTCTCAATTCTTTTCTCTCCTTTTTCACCTAAAGAACATCTGTACTCTTGATTTTCCCTCTTCTTTCTCCTCCTCATTCCCTCTCTCTCCCTCTCCCTGTATACTATTCTACCTTATCCTCCCTTTCCTCTTCCACTGCACACACAATTTCCCATTTGTCTCTGCAGTTAAGTAGCCAAGATTCAAGCTTGTACTGGAGCTCAGCTGACAAACTTAACATTTTAAGCTGGTAGAGCTATTGACAGATGGCATAATGCTGGTAAGTCTCTCTCTCTTCTATCTCTTTCTCCAGATCATCTATATACACTTTTCATTCTCTCTTCTTATCTTCCCTTGCTCATTCTCTGTCTTTCTCTCCTTGGCTCTCTGTCCCCCCTCTCTATTCAACTTTATTCTCCCCTTCCACACACAATTCATTTTTATGATATGTATTCCCACGTTTGTCCCTACAGTTAAGCAGTGGGTACATACAGCTGTTGAGACTAGGAGGTACTATGCTGGTATGTCACACTCTTTTTAAAATTAAATTTTTTCTGTTTAACCCTCTCTCTTTATCCCTAAATTCCTCTCTCCACCCTCTGTGTATTTTCATTCTTATTTCTCACTTCCTTTCTCCCCCTTACTCTCTTCCTCTAGTATCCCTCTCCATTACTGTATAGTGGGAAATTTTTGATGGTGGAACTTTTCACAGAGTTGCTTCCCAGCCCTTCAGAAGAAAATTTCTAATTTCATGTGGTGCTCAGCAAGACCACACCCATCGATAGTATATAGTAAGTCCTAGCTGAAGTTTTATGGTTCTTAATCCGCAGTGGCTGAGCTATCCACGAGAATCGCAAAGTTTTGCACCATACAAAAATTTCCTGCTATGGTATCTATTTAGTCTTACTCTACCCTTCCACACAAATTAATTTTTTCTTTCTCCATGCATGCACTCTAATCCTTGCAGCTCGGCCACCAATTTCAAGCAGGTACTACTTTTGGGAGTGTGTTGGTAGGTCCCTAGTTCTCAAATTTCTGTACTACCAATCTTTCAAATTCCTCCCTGTCCTACTTTGTTTCTTTCCTTCCTTCTGTATACTCCCGATTCCTCCCTTTTTCTCTCTTTCCTTCCATCACTCTCATCATCCCTACCCTTTCTTATGATGTTATTGACATTAATTTTACTCTCCCTTTCTTGTTTCCCCTCTGAATATAAAAAAGTTTATGATCAATTTTGTGCATCCATTTTTGTTCTTGCAGTTTGGTTGACAAGTTATCAAGGTGCTACAGCTGTTGAGAGCATATTGTTTGCTGGTTTCTTTCTCTTTCTCTTGTCCTTTTTAGTTTATTCTTATCACTCTCATCTCTCTTTCCCTCCCTCATATGCTTGCTTCCACCCTCTCTCTTACTTTTTGTCTATCTCCACCCCCTGCATGTATCCTCTTTCCTTGATTCTTTTCCATTATCCCTTCTCTCCCCACCCCCCCCCCCCCACTATCTCTCTCTCATTGCTCTTCCTAGGCCCTCTCTCTCTACCCTCTCTCTTCCCACTCTCTCTTACTTTTTCTTTATCTCCACACCTTGCATGTGTCCTCTTTGCTTTATTCTTCTTTACATTATCCCTTCCCCCCACTCTGTCTTTCTCAGATTGCTCTCCCTAGGCCCTCTGTCTCTACCCACTCCCACTTTGAAGTCATATTCTTCTCACCTTTGCTAACAATTTTATGATCTGCTTCCACACTCTCATTCATGCTGCTCTGCCGACAAGGTTTCAAACTAATAATGGTTGAGAACAATGCTGATAATGTGTTACTGAACATTGCTTTAGGCTTTCTTGATATGCACTATCTAGCTACCAACTATGTAGCTCTTCCTGCTTCGTTTTTGTCTTCCTTGGCCTAGTAATTTGTATGTATAATTCAATGTTGAGTTCCAACAAA
Organism: Stappiaceae bacterium; assembly: GCA_964291365.2. GTDB lineage: Bacteria > Pseudomonadota > Alphaproteobacteria > Rhizobiales > Stappiaceae > JBDWFY01. The sequence goes on along the minus strand of OZ220030.1, from coordinate 141,938 downwards.
ATCGGTTGTAGTGAAAATCATATTATTTCAATGTGAACCTCACAACAGTTGGTAGTGAATGTCACCTAATTTTTATGTTGTGAACGGTTGCGTAGTGACCATCACTACACTAAAAGTGGTGAGAACTGTGGTGAACATTTCACTACATATTTGTAGTGACGGTCACTAATCATTAATTTTTTTACAGTGTATAATATAGGTCATGCACTGTACCCATAGATTCCAATTCTGGTCATGCACTGTCCCAGCTATGAGCCACTCAAGTGAGCATTGAGTTATAAAATTAATTTGTAGTTCAGTAAATTTTTAAACGATTCCCCAAGGTGCCTATTGAGTGGATTACAAATGGGTGTTATTAACACTGTTTTCAACGTATTATGGGTTGCCTGTCTGTACTGAGTCACTACCTTCACTTCTACAACATTAACCATCCTAAAGTTCTTCCAATGGGGATATCCATGATAGCAGCTGTCCTTAACGCTAGGTTAGATGTCTTAAACCAATTAAATGTGCCAAAATATTACTAAGGTTCTGCACTGGAACTAAAACATCGTTGTTTCACCGCAACTAGGCATGAACAAACAACAGGACAGTTAATAAGCTCATATGGCATAATACACTGATCTAGTATTTGGAAACTTCCATATTTAGTATTGTGGATGTGCCATAATACAAACTGACGCAATGCGCTTGCGCAGTTCGTTAGAGGCCGTCGATGGACCTAAAAACGCTGTACACATATTTTTGGTTGGTTGTCCATTGACAATCCCTTCCGAAGAGCGCATGCGCCTTACACTATACACCTTTAGCCCAGGGACCTGGAAAACCTATCAGGGTGTTGGCCAACTAAATAAGCAGTGGTGGGATAGGCTATGGTCACGTTCTAGATATTGAATGCTATGTTGGAGCTTCAAAACGATCTTGTACAGCCAAAACGTAGCGATCGCTTTGCAAGCTAAGTAGGCTAACGAACACCCCCCCTAAAAAAAGGGCTTACATTGAGCAACTGACCTCAACTCTCCAAAATACAGCCATATTTCACGATGGTGGAATGCTAAAGCGAGTTAGATTGGATCTAAAGCCCCGTTTACACGCAGCACTTAAAGCGCTTCGCGAAGCGCTTTAAACTAAATCGCTTCCGTGTAAACGCGCTAAATCGATTACGTAACCGGCTTGGGTAAACCACCTCCTGGATGTGGTTTCGAACCGGTTCGAAGGCGGTTTAGGCGCTTGCGCATCGCGTGTAAACAGCTGAACCGCTTTAAAGTAAACCGCTTCTACCACTGTGGCGAAGCCAAGCATGAACCGTGGCACTGTCTGGTCAGATAAGGAGGTCAAAGCCCTCATTGCTATCTGGGGTGAAAGCAATGTTCAAGAAGAGCTAGATGGTGCTGTAAGGAACCAGGAAATATATCAACGTATAGCTAAACAGCTACGTGAACAAGGGTATGGACGCGATTGGAAGCAGTGCCGTGCCAAAATCAAGAATTTAAAGACAAAATATAGAGAAATAAAAGACCACAACGGGGAACAGGACGGGGGAGAAAGACATGCAAGTTCTACAAAGAGCTTGATAGAATTCTGGGACACCGGCCAGCCTCAGTTCCTGCTTCCTTGCTTGATACTGGTGATTCTTCCAGCACCTTGGCTGAATCTCAAGAAAGTGAAGAAGAAATAGATGGTAAAATAATGATAAATCACCAATGAATGGCATACCTTTACATGAACTCAAGTGCAGGCTCACTCACCCATCGACAGCGCAGTGAGATCTGGCATTGAGGGAACTGATGGAGAACAACCTAGGGATGATGAAGCAGGTAGCTGCATTAAAATCTGCTTATGTATAACTACACACACACATGCATGTACACTCACACACTTCACAAAATTCATACGCACCATGCACACACACACACACCATATGCACACCCCTTGATATATGCACACACATTTTAGCTGCTCCACCAACAAAGAAGTATAAGAAAGAAAAGAAGAGCAAAATGGAGAAAGCAATGAGCTTGAGACATGCGAAAATTCTCAAGCCAGTCATGAGCTGAGAAAGTGTGGTTTACAACATTATCCCACCAGTAAGAACTTCTTTCCTTCATCCACAGAGATCTCGTAGGTGAACAGCAGTTCAATGCTAACATGGACAGCACTAGTGTAAAGAAAAGACGTTCTCTGGCCTGCCTCTGAACAAAAATCCGCCTTCTTCGTGCACGAGCCAGCCTCTTCTTCCTTGCTAATGCTTTCCTGCGTCGCTTTCTGCTCGCTAGCATATCCAATGCCACACACAAACCAACACTCACAGCACCATCCATGGTCAATTCGCTTTTCTCACATCGTTACCAAGGAAATAACACTCTAATGCGCATGCTCGTAACAGTACAACATTTTTACAAGTAAGTGCACGTACCTGATCCCTAGCCCTTCGAAGATCACTCCCGTGAGCCTTTTCTTTGATTCTCGGCTTCTTTGTCATCTATTTCCATTCGGAATTCTAATTAGAGCACGGCCTCGTGATGCCATAAACCGCTTTACAAACCGCTATCCGTTTACACGGGAAGCGGTTTAGCTAATTACGTGTAAACGCAACTTGAACCGCTTCAAAGCGCTTTAAAGTAAAGGGGTTTAGCACGTGTAAACGGGGCTTAAGAACACAAAACGCATGCAGATTTCTGTAGAGGTCGTGGCAGTCGTTTTCCGGTTGGTTGTACATCGACGATCCCTACCGAACAGCGCAAGCGCCTTAAACTAGAGACCTTTAGCGCAGAGCCTTGGGGTATTAATCAGGGAGTCGTATGGCTATATTACCAGTTGTGGGAAAGGCTATGGCCACTCCCTAGATTTTGAATACTAGGTTAGAGCTTCAAAACGATCTCATTATAGCCAAAACATGGAGATCGAATTAATTTTAATGACAAAAAGAGGCCTAATAGTCAAAAGCAAAAGTGTGAACAAAAATTGAGATAAAGTGGTGGCAAATGATGGTATTAAAGAAGCGGTGCTACAGAAATGGATTTGTTGAAAGAGTAGAGTAAATGTTTATAGGTTGTATGTGATATAAATTTCCATTCTTCAATGTTGGTCAGGTAGGGAAAGCTACGTTCAGTAATTTACAGTGTTTGATAAATTCTTGCCTTTTGAATGTTCAAACTAAACTACTGGCTCTTGATTTTGAATACTAAATAGGTTAATGAACCACCAATGAGGGCTCACATTGAGCGAGTTACCTCAACTCTCCAAGATACAGCCATAATTCTCAATGATGGATTGCCAAAGCGAGCGAGGTTTGGATCTAAGAGCTCGAGGAGGGTTGGTAGGAGTGGTCGATGGACAGCCAATAAAAAAAAACTGCCGTACTGCGGTTAGTTGTCCGTCGATGATCCCTAACGAACACGGCGCATGCGCTTTAGACTCGAGACCTTTATCCAAGGGGTCTGAGAAATCTATCAGCGATTTGGCTGGTTATATTAGCAATGGTGGGACAGGCTATGTCCACTCTCCAGATTTTGAATGTTGTTTGAGCATCAAACTATCTCGCATAACCAAAACGTAGCGAACGTTTTTAACGCTAATGAACATCAAAGAAAGGACTCACATTGAACGTCTGAATTCAACTCTCCAAGATAGAGCCATAATTCTCAATGGTGGATTGCCAGAGCGAGCGAGAATGGATCTAAGAGGGCCAGGCGCATGCACACTTCCTTAGTGGTCGTCGCAACGGTTTTTCTCTTGGTTGTCTATCGACGATCCCTACATTGTATGCGCCATAAACTGGAGACCTTCAGCCTAGAGGCTTGGGGAATCAATCAGCTAGTTGGCTGGCTATATTAGCAGTGATGGGAAAGGTTATGGCCGTTTTTGAATGCTATACGATTACATAATTTGGTTGAGAACACTAAATAGCCCACAAAAATGACTCACATTCAGCGACTGATCTTAACTCTCCAAGATACAGCCTTAATTTTCGATGATGCATTGCCAAAGCGAGCGAGAATGATATAAGACTTAAGGCGCATGCGCCAGTTCTGTAGGGATCGTCGACTTAGACCTTTAGCCCAGAGGCTTGGGAAGTCAATCAGCGATTTGGCTGGCTATATTAGCAGTGGTAGGACAGGCTATAGCCACGCGTAGCCCAGAGGCCAGAGATTGGCTGACTATATAAGCAGAGGAGGAACAGGCTTTGACAACTCCCTATATTTTGAACGCTATGTTTGAACTTCCAAATGAACTTGTATAGCCAAAACGTTACGATCGCCAAATAACAACATTTCTTGACTCGTCATATCCACTTGCGGCTATGGATCCCAGACTTGGTTTGCATACTTTAGATGTGGCCTCATGAGCGTCAAATAGAGTGCTCGAATAGTAGATGTATTGGCACAGTTGTAAAATTGTCGGAACAACAGACCAATGAGCCTCCTTGCTTTTTGCTGGTGTGATCAGACCAGGATAGGTTGTCGTTGATTGTTAAGCCAAGATACTTGATAGAGTCGACTTGCTCTATTTCAAAACCGAGCAAATTTAGAGGTGGTGGTGTAGTTTTTACTTTCTTTCGGGAAAGCACCATGAATTTACACTTCACTGGACTGAATGATAGATGATTAAGAAGACTCCATACGCCAAGAGAGTCCACACCTTGCTGAAGTACGGCGTAGTCTTTCTCGGTATAAATTCTTCTATACAAAAGTATATCGTCAGCATATAAGATTAGCTTTGTACCCGAAATTCTGATAAGGCCACATCGTTAACATCATTTACATAAAGCAAGAACAGCAGTGGACCAAGTACTGATCCCTGAGGTACGCCGGATGTTACAGGGAGCAGGTCAGATGTTTCACCATGTAGGACCACTGACTGGTTTCTATAAGCGAGATAGCTTGTGATCCAGGAAACCAGGTAGACGTCCAAGCCAATAGCTCTGAGTTTCGAAATTAGCTGCCTATGAGGCACAGAATCAAAGGCTTTAGTGAGGTCAAAGAATACGGCCCCCATTTCATGGCCATCTTCGATACTGCTGAGCCAATCATACGCAGCAGAAAGCAAGGCATGAGTGGTCGATCTCCCTGGTAGGAAGCCCCACTGGTTAGCTGTTTAGAATGGGTGTAGCGAGTGGTGTATACGCAAGGCCGTGGAAATAGGGGCACCAGTACGGGAGCATTGGTTCCAACAAGTTTGTGCATAAAACACAGTTTGAGCGCCTTCCTTCTTTGCTCGAGCTTTGGGATATTTAAAGTGTCCAGCATTTCGTCATATGTTGTGTTCCAACTCTTTAGACACACCTTGCAGGCAAACCTCTGAAAGTCTTCCAACAACTAGCAGTCCTAAGCAGTCTAAGTGGTCACACTGCACAATACTTAAACTCTTTTTTCTTTTCCAAATACAGTTACTTTATGGAATAAGTTAAGTAGTGATGTTGTGTCCTCACCCTTCTCTACCTTTAAGAATCGTGTTTAAAATAACATTGCATTGCTGTAGTTAATACAAGTATTGTCACTGTATTCAATTTCAATAACTTAAGTAGTCCTTTCATCTTCTGGATGTACATATTACTTATTAGCATTATCATGCTATTTTTGTGCATCCCTGCATTTTTATAATCATGCAAAATGATATTTAAAAATAGGCTTACGAACCACCCTCCCCCAAAAAGGGCTCCCTTACTTCTCCAAGATGCAACCATAATCCTCGATGATAGATCGCCAAAGGAGCGATGGAGGATATATGTGACCTTCCACGAGAAAACCAAGCATAATGCGCTGGACATCAATCTGAGATACAGGCCATAATAATCGCCCGGTCTGATAACGTTCGAATTTCACTTTTTGGCATGGAACGATAGAGGAATCATTCCTCTACACGAAAATCTGCTTCGTAGTTTCTAGAACGCCATACTTACCGAATTATGGCTCGAAGAAGTCAGCCGTGTAGCTACATAGAGCGTTCATGGCACGGACCTGTTGCTGTAGGCAACCGTGGCAGCTGCGAATAAAAAAAGTCGCCAGCCACTTTTCTTCTTCGATTTTGTGTACAAACGAACCTTAGAAACGCTTATCTTCTCGTTCTTTTCCATCGAAACGGCAAGTGCTGTTCTCGTTCGAGTATTTTGGCAGCCATCTAGGTCGTTGACTTTGTGGGCGGGGCCACGAATTTTAATAAACGGCGAGTATACGGACTTCCGCGTGCAATGTACGTAGCAATGTTTCATTGTACTTTCTGCAAAACTTTAGTACGGGCGATCCGGGTACATTTTGGCTCATATCTCCATGATTATACGGGCTAGAGACTTCAAATTTGCAGGAGCAGCAGTTCAAAGGTTGTAGTTGGTAATGGTGGCCTTAACTCAAAATCGGTTGTCAGCGCATTATGCTTGGTTTTGTCATGGAAGGTCACATATGAGTCGAAGGCGCACGCGCAGTTCAGTATAGGTAGTCAATGGTTAGTTGTCCATCGACGATCCCTACAGAACAGCTGCATGCACTGTTGACTGAAGACACCTAGTCCAAAAATCAGGGATATTATATATATATATATTAGCAGAGGTGCAACGGACGTGAGCCATTCCGTAGATTTTAAATGTTGTTTGAGTCTCATCGAATAGCCCAAACGTTACAATAGCTAAAAAGCCTAAAGAACCACCCACCAAAAGAGGGCTTACATTGAGCGACTGACCTTACCGTTCTAAGATACAACCATAATTCCCGAAGATAGATCGCCAAAGAGAGCGAAAATGGATATAAGAGCCGAAGGCGCACATGCAGTTCGGTATAGGGTGTCAATGGTTAGTTGTCCATCGACGGTCGATACAGAACAGCTCATGCGCCGTAGACTGAATGTATTTATCCCAAAGATCAGGGAAATCGATCAGAGTGTTAGCTGACTATATTAGCAGAGGTGCAACGTGCCATTGCCTAGATTTTGAATGTTGTTTGAGCTTTATCGAATAGGCAAAACGAAACCATCGCTAATAGTTCAGTATTGGTCGTCAATGGTTAGTTGTCCATCGACAATCACTACAGAACAGCTGCATGCGCTGTTGACTGAAGACACTTAGCCCAAATATCAGGGAAATCAATCAGAGAGTTAGCTGACGACATTAGTAGAGGTGCAACGGGCTATAGACATTCCCTAGATTTTTGAGCTTCATCGAATGGCCAAAACGTTACGATCGCTAAATAGGCTAACGAACCACCGTCCCCCAAGAAAGGGCTCAAATTGAGTGACTGACCTTATATCTCCAAGATACAACCATAATTCTCGATGATAGATCGCCAAAGCGAGCTATAATGGATAATATAAGAGCAAAAGGCGCACACGCAGTTCGGTAAAGGTTGTCAAAGGTTAGTTGTCCATCGACGATCCCTACAGAACAGCGCATGCGCTGTAGACTGAAGATACTTAGCCCAAATATCAGGGAAATCAATCAGCGAGTTAGCTGACGATATTAGCAGAGGTGTAACGGGCTATGGCCATTCCCTAGATTTTGAATGTTGTTTGAGCTTCATCGAATGGCCAAAATGTTACGATCGCTAACGAAAGGCTAACGAACCACTCCCCCCCCCCCCCCCCCCCCCCCCAAATAAAATGGGCTCAAATTGAGCGACTGACCTTATCCCACAAAAAAAAAGGAGCGACTGGCCTTATCTTTCTAAGATACAACATTAGTTTTCGATGATAGATTGCCAAAGCGAGCTAAAATGGATGTAAGATCCAAAGGCGCACACGCAGTTCGTTGTCAAAGGTTAGTTGTCCATCGACGATCTTGCAGAACAGCGCATGCACTGTAGACTGAAAATGTTCAGCCCAAAGATCAGGGAAATGAATCAGTGAGATAGCTGAGTCATGAACACTCAAGCTGTTGAACATATACCGTGGGTGCATCAAGATAGTCACAGGGATCAGGAGCATCTTCTGATTCTTCTACAACCAGTGCAAGTGGATCATCTCCTGAAAAGGTACCACCACTGGGAATTAGTTGCCTAGGCATAATACTGCAGAGATTAAATGGCTTTCCACGGCTTCCAAATGCTAACGCAATCTCATACAAGACACAATTATGGCATCACGATAAAAAAGGTTAGCCCACACTTAACACTAATTGTAGTACACGTAACTTCTTAGGAGTAGCCTTTTCAATGGTACACTCAATCTTGGTGGAATTTGGAAATCTCATACTGAATTTCCTACCACCAGGGACACTGGGAATGTGTTGATTACACTTCTCTTTGTTCCTTACTTGCAGCTGCAACAAAAATCGACACATGATTTGGCAAAAGAGAATTTCAATTCCTGTCATAGTGGAATCCCTCTAGTCTGGACACCGTTGCAACCATTTAAGGTGTCTGGATTACAGAACCTGTACTCATTTTTGGCCATCATAATGACCCAATTAAACGAGGTGTCCTTATTACAGACTATACAATATAGAGGCATTCCACTGTGTACAGTGAGAAACTTGAAGGTACCACTCTCAGTCTTTCTGGGATGGGTTAACTACTAATAGGACAATGAATGAATACTGTAAGGAAAGTTACTGAATCAGACATTTGAATTTGTGTGGTACATACTCTCCATCACAGACTCACTTCTTCAGTTCTCCTCTTCTTGCTCTAAATAGAGAGCAATTTAGCATATCAACGAAAGATGTGCGATAAGTTATAACAAGAGTATGTAATAAGAGATGAGAGTATCGAACGCTCCATATGGTCCGTGTAATATGTGACCGGATTTGAGAAAACCCTCCGTATGGGATCCGCGCACTATTCGCGCATTGCGCGTTTTTAGTAGCTCTGGTCAAAAACAGTCAAAGTTCAGATTTTGCCACATCCATGTTAAAGAACCTTTCTTGTAACTGTTACCGTCGCCTACGGGGCCTAGTCGTAATTTACCAAGGCGTAATAAGCCTTTATTCACAGGCTCCTCGATCTACCTAGTCTATGCAGCTGCCGTTTACGGAGTCCGTTGCTAAGGGCGATAATTATCTAGATACAGCTAGATTCATCGAACTACTGAACGTTGACTCACATTTTAAGCTTCTTAGGCATCAAAGAAGAAGCGGCCATCGTTATCGACGACGAAGTTCGAGACTAGCTCGACCTTTGCGCTCTTTTCGGACGGTCCCGCCCAAGTTGAATCAATTGATTTCCGGTTGACGCGTAGTATACGGAAACGCTACACGCGTACATAGCAACGCCTTTAGACCGTAATTTCTCGTTTTCTATGGTTGTAGCGCGATCGCAAACAAAGCGGGCTATCTCCAAAGCGGAGCGCGCGATCAGTCTAAAACTTGCAGGTGGGTTAGCTCTATGGTAGAGCTTATCAAAGACGCATCAAACTCAATTTTCACAAAAAATCCCACAAGGAGGGTTCTCTCAAATCCGGTCACATATGTGTTCGGAGAGTAACGTGACTTCCCGCCTTGCGCACATGACTAAGCCAAGTTGCTAAACACTCGATTTTTCTCAGGACTGAGATGAATAGAGGCGTTTCTTCTGAGTTTTATGCTAGATTCTTCATGAACGTTTGTTTTGTATCGCGATCCGCTCGCGTTTCAGCCACTATTGCACTCGCATTAGTTTGCACTCGAGGTCACGCCCATAATTCGTTATTTGAATCGAGCACGCTCATTGGTCAATGTTTAAATTCCTGGCGTGTGACTTTCTGAACACATATTACACGGACAATATAGCGTGTTCGATACTCTCTTCCTTATCTTACTATATACTCTTGGTTATAGTTATATCCCGGTGTGAGTACAATACCCATATGTTATACACGCATATCCGGGATATAACTGGTTTCTATCCCACAGACCATGGAAATGTATATGCTACCTGACCTCGCCATGGCAATGAATTCCGAGACAATGACATCATTAGGTCAGCAACCAATCACATTCAAGGTATGGTTTGATCATTAATCTGTGCAGTTCAGTCTCAATCTCAGTAGCTATGTAGCTCTAGCTGGTATGCTTGTTGCCCAGTGAATTTGCCTTCTTTCCTTGGAATGTTACGCTATAACAATAGTGCTGAGGCTATTAATTATGATAGCGAAGACTATGTGATCGTACGACTCAAGATTTGAAACCTTGGGGAATCCGGAAAGAAGCTGTCAATGACAAGTGTGAGGAGGCCTCCGTCACCCTAAAAATCATCGTAAGATGTAAGCTAAAGCGAGGAAGAGCTCACTCAAGGGCTGTATTTTTGTCGACACTACTCAAGGAATTTGACCGATATTCCAAAGCAGGACCAGAGTCAGCAAGTGTAAGCATTGTGTGTGGACTACTGTACCTTCCGAGTGAGCATATTTATCCAGTGCTTCAAGCTGTTCTTGCAGGAGTAGAGCTACAGCTACTCCTTGCCTACATTGGTGTTGAAACGATTGTAGAGAGTCGAACTAGAAGATTAGCAATGACTAGACTTGCATATTTAATTCTTTATGTACGTTATTGACAATGTTGAACTTCACATCCGGGTGATAACTGGCGTCACTATCGGGTGATAACTAAAATATCACCTGGTGATAACTTGTCTACAGTCCAGCTGTTTCCTTTGATACGCCCATGTAGTGGGATAGAACTATACAAGAGCGCATAAGAACTAATGCAAGGAGAGAAAGAGCATGTAACTCCCATAGACATTAGTGTACAGGGCAGAATTTTTGACTGATACTAAAAATAGAATATCTGATCATGTGCAAAACCACACTGAGTGCAATGATGACATGTACATTGAATGTCCAAGCACTAGCATCAAGCAATGAGTTTTGAACATGCCATGAAGAGATTTTTACACTTAGATTTACAAATTTTTAGTTTACTCTTGACTGGATGTTCTATTTTTAGTACAGTTCAAAAATTCTGCCCAGTTCAAGTTACACGCTCTTCCTCTTTTCTTAGTTCTTATGAGCTCTTGAACTATATTGTATGCATACACGAGTATATACGCATATACCTTTGCCTTTTCTTTTGCCTGGTCTGCGGCCAAAGATTCCGCATATGCCCTCTCTTGTTCTGCACGAATCCTTCTGGACTCAGCCAAGTATTCACTCACATCCTATATGCGTTTGATACGTGTATATTACATATTTATAATTCGTAAGCTCCACAGAAAATAGGCTGCGCATATGAACGATTAGTATGACATTATACTAGAGCTCTCCAGAACACATACCCCACTCACACATAGCTATGAATTATTTATGGTAGCTGATCAATAGATCAGTTCATAACGTCAGTGACCATTACCTATTATGAGATCACACAAGCAGTTGAAACAGCATTGCAGCTGACATGGCATAGATGTAGGTACTAGGTGTGCTTGATAGGCACGTCAGATCAAATGCACGATTTGTACCATTCCTGGTACACACTTGTTAAGCACTTAGAAGAGAGTAATTGTTTTTATTCCAACCTCTCAACAGCATTGTCTACTACTCGAGATTTGGTGACTTTCATATGGATGACAACACATGACAAGATCAACTACCTTACCCCTTGCACATGCATGCTGGGTATTAATATAAGATAGAAACAAAGCTAGCCTCTAAATAGCATTGGGCTTAGTCACAAACAGTGCCCATTCTCTGATCATAGCTAGTAGTCATCAGATAAATCATAATATTGGGAACAGCAGGCACACATGGAACAGCAGGCACACTGGGAACACACTAGGAACATAGAGAACTAGGAACAGCAGGTACGCTGGGAGCAGCAGGCTCACTGAAAATAGCAGGCAAACTGGGAATACACTAGGAACATAGGGAATAGCAGACACTCTAGGAACATTAGGCACACTTGGAACAGCAAGCACACTGGGAATAGCATTCATACTGGGAAATGTTGGAACAGTGAGAACAGTTGGCACTCTGGGAATAGCAGGCACATTGGGAACAGCAGGCACACTGGGAACAGCGGGCACACTGGAACAGCAGGCACACTGAGAACAGCAGGTAAACAGGGAACACACTAGGAACATAGGGAACTAGGAATAGCAGACACACTGGGAACAGCAGATAAACTGGGAACACACTGGGAACATAGGAAACTAGAAACAGCAGGCACACTGGGAACAGCAGGCTCACTAAGAAAAGCAGGCAAACTGGGAGCACACTAGGAACATAGGGAAGAGCAGACACTTTAGGAACGGTAGGAACACTGGGAACAGCAAGCACAGTGGGAATAGTAGGCACACAGGGAAAACTTGGGACAGTGAGAACAGTTGGCGCTCTGGGAACAGCAGGCACATTGGGAAGAGCAGGCTCACTGGGAACAGCGGGCACACTGGAACAGCAGGCACACTGGAAGAGTAGGCACACTGGAAACAGCAGGTAAACTGGGAACAGCAGGAAAACTGGGAACACACTAGGAATATAGGGAACAGTAGACACTCTGGGAACAGCAAGCACACTGAAAATAGGAGGCACACTGGGAACAGTTGGCACAGTGGGAACAGTTGGCACTCCGGGAACAGCAGACAAATTGGGAACAGCAGGTACACTGGGAACACCAGGCACACTGGGAACACCAGGCACACTGGGAACAGCAGGCAAACTGGGAACAACATAGGAAATAGGAACACCAGGCACATTGGGAATAGTAGGCTCACTGGGAACAACAAGCACACTGGAACAGCAGGCACACTGGGAATTGCAGGCAAACTGAGAACACACTAGGAACATAGGAAACTAAGAACAGCAGGCACACTGGGAACAGCAGGATCACTGAAAAGAGCTCGAGCAGGCAAACTGGGAACACACTAGGAACATAGGGAACAGCGGACATTCTAGGAAGAGTAGGCACAGTGGGAACAGTTGGCACTCTGGGAACAGCAGCCACATAATTTTGAAATAGTAGGCACACTGTAAACTAGAAACTGAGAACAGCAGACACTCTATGAACAGCAGGAACAGCAGGCACACTTTGAACTAAAAACAGGGAACAGCAGACATTCCAGGAACAGCAGCCACACTGAGAACAGTAGGTAAATTGGGAACAGCAGACACACTGAGAACAGCAGGCACACTGGAACAGCAGACACATTGGGAACAGCAGGCAAACTAGGAACAAAGGGAATTAGGAACAGCAGGCACACTGGGAACACACTGGCTAGGAACATAGGAAACTAGGAACAGCAGTCATAATGGGAACAGCAGGCAAACTGAGAACACGCTAGGAACATAGAGAACTGGGAACAGCAGGCACACTGGAAATAACAGGCTCACTGAAATAGCAGGCTGATTGGGAACACACTAGGAACATAGGGAACAGCAGACACTCTAGGAACGGTAGGCACACTGGGAACAGCAGGTACATTGGGAACAGCAGACACACTGGGAACTGCAGGCACACTGGAACAGCAGACACACTGGGAACAGTAGGAACAAAGGGGATTAGGAACAGCAGGCACACTGGGAACACACAGGCTAGGAACATAGGAAACTAGGAACAGCAGTCATAATGGGAACAGCAGGCAAACTGAGAACACGCTAGGAACATAGAGAACTGGGAACAGCAGGCACACTGGAAATAACAGGCTCACTGAAATAGGCAGATTGGGAACACACTAGGAACATAGGGACAGCAGACACTCTAGGAACAGTAGGCACACCAAAAACAGCAGGCACATTGGGAACAGCAGACACACTGGGAACTGCACGCACACTGAAACAGCAGACACACTGGGAACAGTAGGAACAAATTGGATTAGGAACAGCAGGCACACTGAGAACACACTAGGAACATAGAAAACTAGGAACAGCAGGCAAACAGAACACGCTAGGAACATAGAGAACTAGGAACGGCAGGCACACTGGAAACAGCAGGCTCACTGAAAATAGCAGGCAGACTGGGAACACACAAGGACCATAGGGAACAGCTGACACTCTAGGAACAGCAGGCACACCTGGAACAGCAGGCACACTGGGAACAGCAGGCACATTGGGAACAGCTGGCACACTGGGAACAGCAGGTAAACTGGGAACACACTAGAAACATAGGGACTAGGAAGAGCAGGAACACTGTAACAGCAGGCACACTGGGAACAGGAGGAAAACTGGGATCATACTAGGAACAAAGGGAACTAGGAACAGCAGGCACACTGGAAACAGCAGGCACACTAAAAATAGCAGGCAAACTGGGAACACACTAGGAACATAGGGAACAGCAGACACTTTAGGAACAGCAGGCACACAGGGAACGTAATAGTAACATAGGGAACTAGGAACAGCAGGCTCACTAAAAATAGGCAAAATGGGAATACACTAGGAACATAGGGAACAGCAGACAATCTACAAACACTAGGCACATTGGGAACAGAAAACACACTGGGAATAACAGGCACACTAGTAAAAGTTGGCACAGTGGGAACAGTTGGCACTCCGTGAACAGCAGGCACATTAGGAACAGCAGGCACATTGGGAACAGCAGGCACATTAGGAACAGCAGGCACATTGGGAACAGCAGGCACACTGGAACAGCAGGCACACTGGGAACATCAGGCACACTGGAACAGCAGGCACACTGGGAAGAGCAGGAAAACACTAGGAATATAGGAAACTAGGAACAGCAGGCACACTGGGAAAAGTTGGCTCAGTGGGAACAGTTGGCACTCCAGGAACAGCAGGCACATTGGTAACATCAGGCACACTGGGAACAGCAGGCACACATAGAACAGCAGACACACTGGGAAGAGCAGGTAAACTGGGAACACAATAAGAACATTGGGAACTAGAAACAGCGGGAACACTGGGAACAGCACACAAACTGGGGACAAACTATGAACATATGGAACTAGGAAAGGCAGGCACACTGGGACCAGCAAGCTCACTGAAAATAGCAGGCAAACTGGGAACACACTAGGAACATAGGGAACAGTAGGTACACTGGAAACAGCAAGCACATTGGGAATAACAGGCACACTGGGAAGAGTTGGCACACTGGAACAGCAAGCACACTGGAACAGTCGGCACACTGGGAACAGCAGACGAATTGGGAACACACTAGGAACGTAGGGAACTAGGAACAGCAGGAACACTGTAACAGCAGGTACACTGGGAAAATACTAGGAACATAGGGATCTAGGAACAGCAGGCACACTGGGAACAGCAGGCTCACTGAAAAATAGCAGGCAAACTGGGAACACACTAGGAGCATACACTGTAAAAAAGTGAATGTATAAGCTAGAATAAGTGCACTTGTATACTTTTGTTTTCCTTCAGTTATAAGCTAGCTTATATGTGAAAGTGTAATAAGCATGTTATAAGGCGGTTTATACCGCAAGATCATATAAGATGGTGTAATGAGCATGTTATAAGACAGCTTATATTGTAAGGCCATATAAGATGGGCTGATAACACTCTTATAACTGTCACATTAGGTATATGCTTGTTAATATAAACACATGCCTATATTATATTATTTAAAGCATGCCCCATCATATATTTCAGTATACAATTATGAATATGTTGTAATAAAACTGACATGGCTTGTACTGACTTTGGCTGGATGGATCCGAGTAACATTAATCTAACACGATCATTGTACCGGTCATGCATGCCATGCCAACGTAATGTCCACTGCTAGAACCACTCCCACCATCTGTTGAAGGATCATGATATTTGGAATCACACTCCCTAGCAGACCAGGCTTCAAGGGTAATAATCATGGTATATAGTACTTCATATTCGGCGTTTTGATTCAACTAAGTGGAACCCGGTCTCTACATCACATGGACACATTTTGGATGCTGCAATTTCCAGTCGAATAGCAGTGACAGAGGGTTGCTAGTAATGTATACTTCTCAGGACACTATAACAATTTCCTGATTAAACAAGTGTCCTTATAATATACCGTAGAGTCTGGTTAATAAGCGCATGCGCTTATCACTCTCGGTGGTAAGGAAATATGCGCCTATTAGGTGATGTGCGCTTAATAGACGGTGAAAAATTGCCCCCGCCCACTGTTGGTACGAGCGCGAGCAAGGGCCCGAGCTAACCAAGCCAGTTTGAAGTCCGCGAGTATGGAAACTACCACTCTTGTACTACTTGTAGTTCATGAAAGTATGACTGGAAACCGTCACTACTAGAAAAATAGCTGTCTTGCCTCGGTGAGGTTCGCTTCAACGGTCGAGGTCAAGAGTCCGATCCCTGGATTATGGCTGTGGCGATCAACGTTTGCTCTCGTGCAGCTAGCCATCAGAAACTGGTTAGAGAACAAATACTACCTATACTTGGCGTGGACAACTTTCGATTGAGCTATCCAATATCATCTTTATTGAGCGCATGCGCTTATTATACATTACTTAATAACAGGAAGGAAATATGCGCTTATTAAAGAATATGCGCTTAATAAGCATGTGCGCTTATTAACCAGACTTTACGGTATATTGGGGGTGTCCTCATACAAGGGAAGTTCCACTGTTACTTACCTTCTTTGCTTGTGACCATTTCCCCACATCCTCTTTTCCTTTTTTTACACATTATATATTTATAATACAATACAGCATGAATGTATACATGTGGATAAGTTAATACAACCATAATTATCTTTCACATCAACCTGTATGAATAAGACAAGTCAATAGTCATCATTAGTCACAAATAGGTGGCATAGCCTGATATTTGTAGGCCACACCTTATCCAAATGCGATTCAGCCAACTACATGCAGTACTAGTAGCTACCATTAAAATTATCTTGCAGAGTAGGACACTTAGTCCTTGGCTCTTTCTGAACGCCATATGCAATGTCATGTACACAGACATTCTTGGAGCATGGGGCTTAACTGTTGTTGTACGTTAATCATACGTCTATGACTTGCCAGGATTCAAATTTCAAAAGCAGTAGCTATGCTAGACAGACATACGCTTCACCCTTGTAGACTTAGCTACTAGCATGTAGTCAGCCGTACACAGGTTCAAAGACAACGGTCCAAACCCGTTTCAGCCAACAACAGAACTAGAAGCTACGCCACTAAAA
Source organism: Stappiaceae bacterium (assembly GCA_964291365.2). GTDB lineage: Bacteria > Pseudomonadota > Alphaproteobacteria > Rhizobiales > Stappiaceae > JBDWFY01. The sequence continues at coordinate 124,963 of OZ220030.1, read as the reverse complement.
CCAGTGTGGGGCTATATTGTATGTATACATTTTCATACTAGGCTATATATGTGACTTGTGGCTATGACTTGCCAGGATTCAAAATTCAAAAGCAGTAGCTATGCTAGACAGACATACGCTTCACCCTTGTAGACTTAGCTACTAGCATGTAGTCAGCCGTACACAGGTTCAAAGACAACGGTCCAAACCCGTTTCAGCCAACAACAGAACTAGAAGCTACGCCACTAAAACCAGTGTAGGGCTATATCGTATGTATACATTATCATACTAGGCTATATATGTGACTTGTGGCTATGACTTGCCAGGATTCAAATTTCAAAAGCAGTAGCTATGCTAGACAGACATATGCTTCACCCTTGTAGACTTAGCTACTAGCATGTAGTCAGCCGTACACAGGTTCAAAGACAACAGTCCAAACCCGTTTCAGCCAACAACAGAACTAGAAGCTACACCACTAAAACCAGTGTGGGGCTATATTGTATGTATACATTATCATACTAGGCTATATATGTGACTTGGATTCAAATCAAAGCACGCACCAGATTCATACACCATAGGCATCAATATGTACATATAGGGTTTATGTTGTATTATGTCGTATGCAAAGAATTGTTTAGATTGATACATGTATGTTAGCCTAAGTATGACACCCACCAGGCACGCCCCGGGTACGTATTTGGTAGCTACCACTGAGCCACAAACTCTTTATACTTTTGACTAACCTTAGCACAGCAAATGTTTACGCTAGTCATACGTGTGTAAATCCAGGCTTCTCGCTTGATTCCAGATACACAGCCTGAGACACCACAAATCATCTCAATCATCTATTGGGTCTGTAGAGCCTCAGAGTCGAGCTCCTCAGTCTCTGTCCTCAGTCAGGCCAGGCTGCCAGCCCGAGTCACGAGGTAATTTTGTGTCTCGATGGCCACAGAGTGGCAGCAGTATCTCATATGTTTATTGATTATTCCCTGAAAGTTCTTCGTGAAACTTGACAACTAGCATGGAGCACCATGTCCCTGTAAATTCGCGCGCCAAATTGAACGCTGCGCCGCAAGCTCTGGCCGGCCAGCCACGCCCAATGCGCTGTGCATGCATATGCAAATTAAATAATATATTATGCGCAGTACGTATATGTACATATATATATGTACGTACATGTATACAGTGCACGTGACTATGCGGCGCGGTGACGTGACATGTTCAAAAAAGTTTAATATGGCGCACTTACTTCGTGATAGCAGGTTGGCAGCGAAGCAAGACCTTTTATGCGACAGTGTAAGTCCCATCAGTGTATACTTTTAAAAAGGAGCATAATGCCGGCAATTGTACTGATGTGCTCATTGATTTTAGGTTATGTCAGATCATGTGTGGTGTGGTTTAAATAGAACACACCCTGTCTATGGCTCTCAGTTCCATGTGAAGTGTAAGTTGCGCTAGATTTCTAGTGCCAAGGTTACATTCTTTCATTTGCAGAGGATTGTTTGGATGTTTGCTGTACATTCTGAACTTGTGACTTACAAATACCCAGCCAGGTAATGTAGTGGCAGCTGATACTGTATACAAATCCACGAAATCTCAGTATTCAACTTGTTTGTATGCCTATATACAGGTATTTTTTTCCAAGATACTTCAGTAAGTTGTACCTAATGCTTTTTAACCACCACTATTATGTTGCGAGTGCACTGTAGAAAATGTCATGTAGCCGCTATGCCAGCTATCCATTCTTGCCGGACTATGGAACCAAGAAAAGCATAAACATGTGGAAGACTTGATTGGCACAGTGTGTCACCAGATACAGAGATACAAAGTAAGTTTTTTGCAAATGTAATTGTCGTACTTTAGTTGTAACTGTTCATGCTGCCAGGAGTATGTGTGCTTAATGTACAAATATGTACAAGTTCAAGATTTGTGGTGTACCACTGTGATGCTCATTGTAGACGAAACCACTGGCACGGTAAGCAAGTTTGTATTCTTTTTGTGCAAGTAACCCATCAGTATGTTTTTTCAATATAATAATAGTAATTATGGTAAAAGATGCATGATCTTGTCAGACAAATATCAACATGATAATCAATGTGTGTCATTTTCTTTTCTTAACCAGGCTTGATTGATGTACTGCATCCAACACCAATTCAGTGTGTAGCTGCCACCTATATCATCATCAGTCAAGTTTCTTCACTGCAGGTAGATATTGTGACTAGTATCAAATGTGTTGCTCACAAACACATACAAACTCTCTCTATCCATCTCTCTTACACATACACATTCTCTCTCTCTCTCTCTCTCTCTCTCTCTCTCTCTCTCTCTCTCTCTTTCTCTCTCTCTCTCTCTCTCTCTCTCTCTCTCTCTCTCTCTCTCTCTCTCTCTCTCTTTAGGTACTAGGTTCAGATTGTACTGATGAGCTATTTTCGTGTACATCCTTTTTTTTAAGACTATATTTGTATATTGCCAATCAAGTTTTTTTTTTTTACCATTTATGGCAAATCACTATGGCAGCGCTGGCGCGGCCGCAGCGCAGCTAGCTATGCATGCAGTGGTTAATGCACATTCCATATGGCCATATATGGGTACTCGATCGATCGCTAACCCATGTATTACGTAATGGCATATATGCGCGCGCGCAGTCTAGTCGATCGTATACGCTTGATATACGTATGGTATAGATCGTTATTCGCCCTAGTATAAGACCAAATAAGTTGCAAGTATATCACATAGATAAGCGCGCTTATACGGCATAGGCTTATACGATATCCTTAAGACCGTATAAGCGCGTATAAGCAACTGAACTACAGACATATAAGCCCGGCGGAAACCAGTCTTAATCCAGTGATATAGTACTGTTTTAAGATTGTAATAAGGCTGCGTATACACATCGTTTTTCACGGTGATAGGGAACAGCAGACACTGTACGAACAGTAGGCACACTGGGAACAGCAAGCACACTGGGAATAACAGGCACACTGGGAAAAGTTGGCACAGTGGGAACAGTTGGCACTCCGGGAAGAGCAGGCACATTGGTAACAGCAGGCATACTGGGAACAGCAGGCACTCATGGAACAGCAGACACACTGGGAAGAGCGAGTAAACGGGGAACACATTAGGAATACTGGGAACTAGGAAGAGCGCGCACACTGGGAACAGCAGACAAACGGGGAACACACTAAGAACATAGGGAACTACAAACAGCAGGAACACAGGGAACAGCAGGCTCACTGAAAATAGCAGGCAAACGGGGAACATACTAGGACTATGGGGAACAGCAGACACTCTGGGAACAGTAGGCACACTGGAAACAGCAAGCACACTGGGAATTGCAGGCGTACTGGGAACAGTTGGCACACTGGAACAGCAAGCACACTGGAACAGTAGGCACACTGGGAACAGCGGGTAAACTGGGAACACACTAAAATAATAATACCCATGCATGCACTTCATCCCCACCTACCCAGTCAAATCAAAGTTATAATTATTGCTGTTGACACTTACTGATAATTGTTAAACATCACATTTTGTGTTGTCCGTTTGTCTAGATCTGTCACCATGCAAAGTATAATTTAATGTCTGTGAGGTGTACATCGTAATTGCCACGCATAATAATAATTGTGTGATGTGTACGAGCTATAAGGTGCATTGTATCAAACCTGTGCAGCATAGAAAACAACACAATGCACAACATTCACTATTAACTGTTATATACTCAAGGTGGATAAAGTTGTTGCACTAACTAGATCTATAATAATTATTTTACAATGTTGTGCTTTGGGCTAAGCAAGTTAATTATTACACAGCTTCCATTGGCCAAGCAACTTTGCTCCTCAGAACAGTCAGAAACTCCTCAGCAAAGTCAGGATAGGTAAGGTATGTCACAGACAGCTCGAGTGTACAGCTACATGTATAACTTATTGGCCTTCGTGCCAGACCAGAGAGACTGTATAAAGTCACAGATATCTTCTTATCAATGACTACAGAGCTACCAGTTACAAACCGTAGAAAGTTACGCAAGTCTTGGTGGTTTAAGTTTCCTACGAAGGTTCTAAGGTATCCAAGCACCCTTGCGCCTGGCTCGAGATCATCTCCTTTGATTCCTTAATCATGCTCATAACCGACCCTGGGGTGGCATTAAGAGCCCTGTACAAACCATGCAAGTCACCAACTGAAAATCCACTGAAGAAAGGGTGCTATTCGGTAGGCACTCCACGATAAAGAGAAAGTAGTGCCCCTAATGGTTTGCGTACAAGCTCATACCGTGCTACCTGAAGGATTAACTGTTGAATATTGCCAGGTGTAGGCATCTCACGACAACCCATAGTAGATAATATATTTAGTACAGACTCCCCTAATACCGGTGTGAAGGTGGCTTCTGAACCCTTTGACACTTGCAGAGCTTCACGAAACACAGAACTTTCGTAGGAGCTGATGTAATCTACGAATGAATCGATTAGAATTGCATCTGGGATTACAACATCACATCCAAGCAATGTGCATGCTACAACTGGAAAAGCTAGACGATTTGGCAGCAATCCACAAGACATAAATCCATGAGCTAATATGGAACCAAGCACCCTATAATGCGACATGTCAGCATGGGGATATACTGAGGGAATATAGGCACTCCCACCATCAAAATCCTTGATGTAAGCCACCTCCCAAAGCGCTGAAAAAAAAATCTCTACTCACTCATCCAGTGTCGATTGCTTTTTCATGCTTGTAGGCAATGCGGAAAGGATATTCATGAACCACTTGGGATAGATTATTTTTGTATAACTCGATACAATCTTCATAGATGCTTGCTCGAGATATTGTATGAGACAGACCATGATGTGTGTCGATAAATTCATCATCCAGTAGGAATTCACATCTCTTTCTCTCAACTGTAATAGAACAATAAGCAATCATTATCAAACACACAAAAGGAATACAAGCAAAGGGCAGGGCAAACTGGCTTGGTTTTATAGTATAGGAAACACACTGATGATGGTTAAGTGCTTCATAAGCATGTCAGCAAGAAAACACATAACTGGAAGTCTGACCTTAATTAGTGCTTTCTAGAGCTCTATCCTGCGCACACTTCACTACATGCCATTGTAGTGTAGCATAGCCTATGCTGCAATAGATCGGTGAATTACTCGACAAACCTTACCTATACATTGAGCTCACTGTCAAAACAGCACAAATGATGAGTTTGTATCGGCCATACCCATCAACCACATCTAGTAATACGATGTCTAGGTATGAAGTCGATGGGCACTTACCGACCACTCTGCATGAATCGTTTAAAAGGGTTATCAATGAACTGCACTTAACAACCAACACCTCCAACAATGAAGTGATTGGTACTGCCTACAGTCACATATTCAAGATTGTAGCAGCAGTTGGCAAGGGTCACCATTTCACCACACCTCCGAATGTCCCAATGTGGCCTATAACTAACCTGACTCAATAATGTCTGCAGCATTGTCATGTACAGCTACAGAACCCATCTCAGTGTCCTCTACCTGTATATCAAACATGAACCACATACACTATATTAACAGTGGTGTAACGGGCTAAGGCCATTACCTAGATTATGCGAGCTTCTTCGAATAGCCGAAACGTTAAGAATGCTAAATAGACCAACGAACAACCCTTCCACCCCCCTCCCCCCACAAAAGGGCTCACAATGAGCGACTGACCTTACCTCTCCAAGATACAACCATAAATCCTCTATGATAGATCGCCAAAGCGAGCGAAAATGGACATAGGAGCCACCATGGACGATAACTACAGATCAGCGCATGCGCTGTAGACTGAAGATACTTAGTTCAAAGATCAGGGAAATCAATCAGTGAGTTAGCTAACTATATTAACAGAGGTGCAACGGGCTGTGGCCATTCCCTAAATTTTGAATGTTGTTTGAGCTTCATCGAATAGCCATAACGTTAGATCACTAAATAGGGTTAACAAACTGCCCTTCCCCCCCCCCCCCAAATGGCTTACAGTGAGCGACTGACCTTACCTGTCCAAGATACAACCATAATTCTCGATGATTGATCGCCAAAGCGAGCGAACATGGATATGAGAACCAAAAGCGCTCACGCAGTTCGCTATAGGTCGTCTATGGTTGCTTGTCCATCGACGATACCTACAGAACAGCGCATGCGCTGTAGACTGAAGACATTTAGTCCAAAAGGCCAGGAAAATCAACCATCGAGTTGGCTGACTATTTCAGCAACGGTCTATGGCCACTCCGTAGATTTTGAACGTTGTTTGAACTTCAAAATAGGAGTGCTATGGCTACTCCCAAATAGGCTAACGAATCCCCTCCCCATAAAGGTTCACATTAAGCGAACAACCTTAACTCCTTAAGATAAACCATAATTCTCTATGACAGATCGTCAAAGCGAGCGAAAATGGATATGAAAGCCAAAGGCGCATGCGCAGTTTGGTATAGATCGTCAACGGTTAGTTGTCCATCGACGATCACTACCGAACAGCGCATGCGCTGTAGGCTGAAGACATTCAGCCCAAAACCTAGGAAAATCAACGAGCGAGTTGGCTGACTATATTAGCAGCTGGCTATGGCTACTCCCTAGTTATTGAATGATGTTTGAACTTCATAACGATCTCGTATAGCCAATATAACGAGTACCGTTGTCGCCCGTATTGGGACCACTTCTTTTCACTTAGTCCGCTGTCAGATACGTGATGAGTCTCTCTATTTATCCGTTTTATCCACAATTGTCCGTTGTGCGACACATTCTATATGATCCGTCTGTCCGATCGGACAGCGTGGACCGCCTTCGTCCGTCCGACGATCCCGTTCCAGTCAGTTCTATACCGTCTGAATCATATCATAATTATAACGCATGTGCATAAATTTGCATTACAACAAGTTTAAGTATTAATAGCATAATAATGAAGAGAGTAGATACATCCACTCAGTTGTTGCATTTTAGTCAATCACGGCTACAACTTGAATGCTTCCTGCCATTGTTCCTCTTCAGCACTTTGTCAGCTCTCTCTACCTACAACATTCATAGTAGCCATAAACTGCTTCTATAATAAATAGCATTACAAAAAATAATTGATGCACATAACCTACATACCAAGTCTTTTTACAATGAGATGGACGTTTATCAATGTTAGACATTTGTGGTAAAGAGAACTGTGTTCCAAATAATTCCCATAGCCAACTAACACTGTGAAAAAAGTCACATTTCCTATAGATTTACCAGGAGGAATGTGTATAGGAATTATGGTACTATGTTTCCTGTCAGGAATGATAAAAAGAAATCTCACATTTAAGGAGTTTCCTTGGGTGGAATGTTGTCTACAGGTTTCCTATAAGAATGGTCACAGGTAAATCTCATCTTTCCATGAAAATTCCAATTTTGGAATGATGTAATGACAATTCCTTAAACGAATTAGGTAGGTAATCCTGCTTGGATTGTTGGTGTAATCATACGACAGATTTCCTCTTAGGAATGAGATATGTAAATGCCACATTCCCCAAACATAAAATTTTCAAAGCATGAATTCACACCACACAATACAAAACCGTTTATGTCAACAAATAATAACTGCAAATATTATAAAACTTCAATACAAACAAAAGTAGATTTACTCTACTAAAGGTATAATAATCAGGACATTCTCATCATTAACACTTTCTGTAGCCACTATTGTACGCCCCTGTATGCTACTTACAGGCACAAAGGAGTTAAAAGATGATTCATAAACATTAAAACACCACACCTCAACAGGTTTACCCATCATATGCTGACGAGGGTGCTTTTGTGGCCACCTTCCAACAGCAAAAAGAAAGGTAGATGTAACCTCGCTCATGGGAAGCAAAATTGAATGTTTAATAAAATAATCGATCCGAAATGGTCTAGCAACATTTGAACTCTCTAAGGGAGGGATAGCCAACACGTACGGAACTTCTTGTTCTGAAGACGCAAGTTTCTTTCCGTTCATGGAAACATGAAAATACTTCTTACAAGTAGATTGAAGGTCAATACTACCGTTTCCAATCTGTGTAGCATAATCTGGAAGTAACTTTGCATACATGCTTCTCAAATTGGTCAGCATTGATTCAGATAAAACAAATAAGCTATGCTTTGAAGGCTCTGTGAAGGTTGCTCTCTCATGTGAGTCCGGCAACAGTTGCGTTGGCTTGATTGAATTGAAGTTAGTCGCATACTCAACTGTGACTTCCCTGAAATGGTCAGCAAATGGCATAGACTCTGCATGATGGAGTAGATCCAAACGCAAATTATCATTATTGAATCGATTGAGCAATTGTAATTCAATGGCATGATTATTAGTGGGTTGCTTGCCTAAAAGTCCATTGTACCGTTCAAAGGAGAATAACCAAAATGCATGTAGGGGTCCATAGTCTTTGAGACACTCAGCAAGATGACAGTGCATGTGCATATTTGGAGTAATGAATCTATATCCAAATAATTCACACACTTGCTTACCAAACCGTAGCAGCAGTAAATCACTGACAGTTATGTCAATCATTCTTAAAGATCTTTTACACAGTCGTCTAGAGGCCAGGACAAGGTGCCTCCAACATTCTGTCTGTCACTAATTACGCCATAGAAGCAGAATACCGAAAAGTATAGGGTCCAATTCATCCATTGCTCTGCTGTAAAAGTTACTCCTGAATCAAAACTAGAAGGTAACCGGCCAATATCATATGGCAGTTGCAATCTTTTCATGCGGCTGTGGATGACTTGAAGCTTATGCTTATCCAGAACATTAGTAGGTAATAGAATCCTACGAATAAAGTAGTTTGAACTACCAAGAAAGATATTATGCATGCCATCAATGATAGTCATACGTACTGGATCAAAGTAAGGCAGGTTTAAAAGTGTGGAATAACGGCAACCTAGTTTAAGTTCCTGTTCTGCTCTCACAGTTTTGGTAGAATAGGTAAGCAATTTCTGCACGTCTTCTCTATGTTTTGCATTTGTTCGGTATTCCCAAGTGTGTCGATCGAAGTTGGAACGATTTCTTGTCAGGCCACCTTCAGAAAACTCACAGTAACATCTTGGACATCCTAGGTTAGCTGAATGACCCACAAAACCAGATACCTTCCTAGCAGCAGGAGTATCACATGCCACACAAAGTAATGCAACACGGATGACTTGAGGTACACCTTTAATCTTTATTGTCACTCCTTTCCACAGATCAAGCAGCTCATTCACAAGAGGAGCTAGATATGTATTGATATGAATACTAGGCTCTGCTGGGCCTGGTATAATGCCAACTAAAATGATGTTTTCTCTCTTGTAACGTATATTTCGAGGAAGGTTCAATAGCGCTAAATAAATCACACCTACTTTATATTTGTAGTTCTCATATGCTTCAAACCAATCAATGTTTAATACCATAGCATAGCACAATGGAGCAAGTAAGAATGGTTGTCCACCATACGTCAAAAAATCCTTCCAAATTTGTCCTTGGAAGACATCTCATATCATGGTATCAGTATGAGCTGATCTTGTGCTTTCAATCAAATCGAAGAAACCAGGTCGGCAAAAAAACCTTTGTAGAGTTGAGATTATCGCTGTATAACAGTATACCTTATGGGGATAAATATGAGGATAACCTGGCCGTGATACTATTTTTCTCAAGAGCTCTTGACCACATGCAATGTGACCAAATTCACAGTGGGAACATGTTTTGGATGTGTATGTATACACAGTTACTCCCCTCCTTTCAAAACATTCATCAAAGGTGTACAATGTTTCACACTTGGGACAGACAACGTACTTTGTGATGTCACTCGATCCACAGCGATTTGTAAGGTACTGCTTGAAGCGATAAAAGGAAGTTGGAAATAAAGAATAAATTCTTTGAATTCGGTCACATTGTGAGAGCGTGGCTAGACATTTCAGCAATGCACTTAGAAACCTTATAAGCCAAGTAGTAGCTCTGTCAGTTATGGAAAGCTTGAAAAAGACCAACAAACATGACTAACCACCAAACAACCGCTTGATCCTTCTGATTATCAGCTGCACTTTCTACAAACATCTCTGGAGATGGAGGATCAGGAGGACTTAGTGGAAACTCGCCTCCTATAAAAAAAAAAACGATACCATTTATGATTTTATCACTGCTCTAACTCACATAGGAATGAATTAATGTTTTAATACAAACCTGTTTCAGCATCTTCACCCATGTCAGGAGAGTTCACTTGGGATGTTTGTAGTTGTGTGGCACTCATTGGGGGGTCGTCGTCAACAAAGGGATCATCATATTGTTCTCCATCAGAAGTCGCAAAATCAATTTCCATGTCAACTAACTCAAGCTCTTTAAGCAGAGAGGAGGATGAAGCAGTTTGTGAGCTAGTGCCTTCACATTTATTCCATGACCTTTTATTTGAATCATAGTACAACCTGCGATGCTCCTTAAAAGTTTTCAAATTTAGATTTTTTCCGCAATGAGGACATCTCTTGTGGGTTAGACGCGACCTTGTAGAACCAGTGTGCTTCAACATGTTCACTAGCTTGGCTACTACCTGCTCAGTAGCACTCAACACAGTCCTGTGTTTACCAGTGCGCTTTATTTGGAATTATAAGGATTTTAAATATCCATTTTCGCTTTATTAGATGAACACGTGTTCACTTGGAAAAAGCGCGGAAACTCCTGATGTCCTGAGTAGAGCTCTCCGCTCCAGCTACAGGCCTGAAACTAGTCGTTCCAGCTCGTATCGTCGTCAAATCTACACCTAAATCGTCTAATCGAAGGTAGCTTTACATCTCAATATGCAATGTCATTTAAATTTAATAGCTAGCTAGCTGTAGAGATCTATATCATAGTATCTATTTTATTTTAGTGCGACCAAGATGAGCAGTGAATCGATCGATGGTGAGATTGACGAACAATTCGAGATGAGTCCAGAGATCCCCCCACTCCCTCCACCTTTAAGCCGTCTCGAACTCTCCAATATGAGCAGAAAGAAGCTCAATTTTGAAGAGGTTAGCCAGATGCTCGACTCGCACACTGATAGCGAGCGTAAATCTAAGGGAAAAGTATCAGGAAAGGGAGCTAATAGGCTTGAAACCTCTGCCAGTGAGAGAGTGCCGTCATCCCAAAGCTCTATGCTCAATGCGCTCGCAAGGGGTTACAGCAAAGCTGGTGGCGGAGACAAAACAAAGGGGGTTCCCAAGACACCTAGCCAGCTGACTTTGTCTACCTCAGCTGCTAAGCGCAAAGGTACATCCTCTACCAACGTGAAAGTACCATCTAAAACCCCCCCAGCAATACGTAGACACTCTGAAACCACAACTCCTCGTATCCATCCTCGGGCACTGACCAGCTTAAGTAATCCTGAACAAAACCGAAAGGGCAAAGCCAGCACTAGGATATCGAAAGAAGCTTTCGTATCTGCTTCAAGGGGACAAAAAACTCCCAAAGGTAGTCACCCTCCCTCAGACAAGCAAGCATCTGATTCCAGAAAACGTCCTGCAACTGAACATGGATCTTCACCATCATCCGAGAGTTCTATTAGTGATCCTGAGCCACCTCCAAAAAGAAGTTCGATTGAATCACAACTTACTGAGATATTGCGAGAGGTGCAAAAAGCTAACACTCGACTTGATTCATACGACGATAAACTCGATTCACTTCAAGAACGACTACAAAAGCTGGAAGAAAAGCCAACATCAAGTTCAATCAGCAGCTCCGATGCTTCTGTGATGAAACGTAAAGTTCCACCTGAAGTTCGTGTGAGTATAGTGTCCATTTGGTGTACTCACAACTATTGCTCACATACCCTTTAAACTGTTTTTCTTATCTCCCTCCCTGCACCCACCATGACTTCCTCTTCTCCTCCCTCCTATCTCTCTCTCTCTCTCTCTTTCTCTCCCTCTCCTCTCACACACATACACACTAAACATCATCCATTTTGTTATTGCACCTTGTGAGAGATGTGTACAAAACATTGCTTGATGACGCTGAGGCTAATTTTGATGGATTTGATGTAAAGTAAGTTTGTCAACTTGGATTAGTAGCAGCACCAGTATGTAATATTATACATATAGTTTGTTATAGAAAGCGCTATACTGATCCTGTTAACCAAGCTGTTGTCAAGAAAGTATTAGCCGAGACCAGGTCACTGGATCCAACGGTGTGTGCTATGAATGTCCAAGGTATGGTAGCTCAAAGGTACAAGGAAAGGCATACTTTGACTGATGTTGTCATGCTTGTGTTTCAGATGCAACCCGCCGATTTTTTCAGACTAAACTAGAGGAAAAATCTCTCAAAGATAAGGGAACTTATGAGGCCAAAGTTCAAAAACAGCGGAGAAAGAACCGATTAGTGAAGGTAAACTATGAGTGCTAATAATATTCTCCGTGATGCAAATGTAGAGACTCTGTACAGGTGTGCTTTATTTGAGGGATACTACTATAAACTATAGCTTATGAATTTTGAGTTTACCATACCATGATTAATAATAGATGTCCGGTACCACAGCTAATAGCTCACCCACTTCACCTACCCCCTGCAGAAATTAAATGACAGGAAGGCTATTCTGGAAAGCATTTCCGATGAAGAGCGTAAAGCGACATATAAAGAGGTAGTTATATTGTCGTTCATGTCAAGTGAAGAAAGTGGTGAAGAATTGGATGAGAACGAAGATCTAAAACCAGTTCTTTATGTCCGTAGTCTTCCTTGGCGAAGTAGTAAAGTTAATAAGCTGTTTTCTGTATTGGATAGTCAGATTGAGAAGGGCAAATCAAAGCGTGCTCTGAGTCAGACGTATACACGGGTTGTTGGTGATGTTTCTGTCCGTCCTAAGCCATCAGATCTCCCTGCCAGCTTTTGGGGATTTGCTAACATTGATTGACATACATATGTATACTGGACCGGAATTCTGCTAATCAGCTAATTGTGATTTCAATATCCTGAACTTGTCATCTGTGATTTTTCATTACTAGGATTTCCTCAAATTAAACTTGTTTGAAATATGACATTTATTTGATAGTTCCTGAAATTAATTCTGTTGAATTGTGACATTTTTTTGACATTTCCTCTGTTATTAAATTTAAGATTTCCTTGAGTATTTCCTTAAAATTAATTATGCACATTCCTAGCATTTAATTTTACCAGGAAACCTGATGTTTCCTGGCCATACGAAACTTTATTAATCACCATAGGAATTGTGAACATTCTTCTGACATTAATTCAACATTACTATTCAGTAAACATCACTTTTTTCACAGTGTAATCTGTAGGATAGTCCCCTAAATGTTTGCTACATGTACATCTCAACTGCTCACTAGGATGCACAACAAGCGAAGTTTCACATGCACACGAGCATATTGCTCACACACTCTCAGGCTTTCAGCTTCAATATGTGCCATCTTGAGAGCAGGCTAGTCATAGATGCTCGGTACATTCCAATCACTCGCTCAGATACACAAGCTGAAGTATCACATGTACACACGCACATTACTTACACACTCTTATACTCTAGATCTGCCATCTGCTGAAAAATGTGCCATCTTAACAGTAGGCTAGTCATTAATGCTCGGTACATTATAATTGCTCGCTCTAATACACAACAAGCTGAAGTTTCACATGTACACACGCACATTATTCACACACATTTAAGCTCTTCAAGCTTAAAGATGTGACATTTTGGCTTTTTAACAGCAGGTTAGTCCTAAATGCTCGGTACATGTACATTCCACTCGCTCGATCTAATACTAAACAAGCTGAAATTTTACATGAACACAAGTACATTACTCACACACTCTTATACTCATTCAGCTTAAAGATGAGCCGCCTTAGCTGAGGTTTACTGTTGAAAGATGTGCCATCTTAACAGCAGGATTAGCCTCGTCCCCAGGCCCCTTCCTACACGGGAGAAGGGCCTAGTACACACCGACTGCGCATGCGCCCGTTTGTACCCAAAATCTGGGTACATCGTATATTCCCGTAAAATTCTCAGTAAACCATCTATTTACGATTACGTCATCTTCACAATCTCCTTGCGTTTAGCCAACAAATACGAGGGGAGCGCAAAGACTTCGTTCGAGCGGTTGACAGGCAAGCGACATCGAAGACGCTTACCCAGGTGCTTGCTTGAACTAGAAGTCAAAATGTCGCACGGTAAGCTATAGAATACGGACAATTTTACGGAAATTTTACTGATAATCTTGCACATGCGCAGTTGGTGTGTACCAGGCCCTCCTTTCGCGTAGGGAGGGGCCTGGGGACGAGGCTACAGCAGGATATTCCTAAATGCTAAGTACATGTACATTCCAATCACTCGCTCTGATACGCAACAGGCTGAAATTTAACATGTACACACGTACATTACTCACATACACTTACGCTCATTAAGCTTCCATCTTAGCTGAATCTGTTTAAAGATGTGCCATTTTAACAGCAGGCTAGTCCTCAATGCTCAGTACATGTACTTTCCAATCGCTCACTCTTATACACAACGGGCTGGAATTTCACATGTACGCACATAAAATACTCATGCTTTTTCAGCTTAAAGATGTGCTACATTAGCAGAATCTTACCGTTGAAAGATGTACCATCATTACAGCGGGCTAGTCATAAATGCTCGGTACATTCCAATCTCTTGCTCTGATACACATGCTCAACTTTCGCACGTATGCAGGTACATTACTCACACACGCTTATGCTCATTCAGCTTAAAGATGTACCATCTTAGCTGAGTCTTACTGTTGAAAGACGTGTCATCTTCATAGCAGACTAGTCCTTATTGCATGATACATGTACATTCCATTCGCTCGCTCTGATACACAACAATCTGAAATTTCACTGTGACATGCACGCACGTACTCACACACTCTTATGCTCATTCAGCTTTAAAATGTGCCAACTTAGCTGAGTCTTACTATTGAAAACTGTACCATCTTAACTGCAGGCTAGAAGTAGATGCTCGGTACACTCGCTCTGATACACAACAAGCTGAAGTTTCAAATGTACACACGCACATTACTCACAAACGCTTATGCTCTTTCAGGCTAAAGATGTGCCATCATAGCTAAGTCCTACAGTTGAAAGATGAGTCATCTTAACAGCAGGCTAGTCCTAAATACTCAATACAGTCCAATCACTCGCTCTGATGCACAATAATTCACACGTACCCACGTACATTACACACACTCTTTTATGCTCTTACAGCTTAAAGATGTGCCATCTTAGCTGAGTCTTACTGATGAAAGATGTGCCATCTTAACAGCACGCTAGTCCTAAATGCTCAGTACATTCCAATATTAGCTGAGTCTTACTGTTGAAATATGTGTCATCTTAACAGCAGGCTAGTCCTAAATGCTAAGTACATGTACATTCCAATCGCTCGCTCTGACACGCAACAAGCTGGTTTCACATGTACGCACGTACAATACTCGCACATTCTTATGCTCATTCAGCTTAAAGATGTGCCAACTTAGCGGACACTTACAGTTGAAAGATGTACCAACTTAACAGCAGGCTAGTCCTTGAAGTGACATCGCTCTCAGTTGCAGTGGCTGTATAGAAACAACGAAGATTCTTTTGTGGACAACTCAATGCTCGGTGTACAACTTGCCGACGTTTCGACTAGATGCTCTAGTCATCCTCAGGGCAAAAGCGAAGCGAGGTGCGAAATTGATGGCAATTTATAGGCGTGGCTCCTGAGCTTGCGCGCGCATGCGGTCCGGTGCAGAGGTCCGAGCACTAACATGGTTGGCGCTAGCGCGGCTTGAGCTGACCCCGCCCCCTAACTTCTTCACGGTTGCGATCCAGCAGCCTGGCAACTCGTATCCCTCGTCGCGGTTGAGTTTGTTGTTGGTAGGGGTCTTCTGGATGTACAAGGCTTCCTTTACCCTGAGCTGGACAGGTCTACTGGCCCTGTCCAGCACCCTAGTGTCTTCCCAATTCACTTGATGTTGCTGATCCTACTGATGCTCTGCAATGGCAGACTTCCCTGAGGAGGCTCATCGGTCTCACAGGAAAACGTAGCCGCGTGAACTGTGCACGTATACAGGGAGAACGAGGTCCGCGTTCGCCGTATAGACGAGCTTGGAACGGAATCTCCGATGTCCAGGATAACGAGTACCGTTGTCGCCCGTATTGGGACCACTTTTTACGGACTATTTCACTGAGTCCGCTATCAGATCCGTGCCGAGTCCGTCTAGATACTCCGTTTTATCCAGTATTGTCCGTCGTGTGATTCCGTCTCAATGATCCGTCTGTCCGATTGGACCGCATGGACCGCCTCCGTCTACTTGTACGTATCAACTCCGTCTGACGATCCCGTTCCTGTCAGTTCTATCCCGTCCGAAACATATCATATAGCGCATGCGTATAAATTTGCATTAAAATTACAATAATTATTAATAGCATAATAATAATAATTAATGAAGAGAGTAGATACATCCACTCAGTTGGTGTAGTTAGTCAATCACAGCTGAAACTTGAATGCTTCCTGCTTTTTCTTTTCCTCTTCAGCACATTTTCAGCTCTCTCTACCTCCAACGACATTCACAGTAGCCATGAACTGCTTCTATAATAAATAGCATTACAAATAATAATTGATGCATATAACAACCTACATACCAAGTCTATATATGTGCCATCTTAACAGCAGGCTAGTCCTAAATGCTCGGTACATTCCACGTACATTACTCACACACTTTTATGCTCATTCAGCTTAAAGATGTGCCATCTTAGCTGAGTCTTACTGTTGAAAGATGTGCCATCTTAACAGCAGGCTAGTCCTAAATGCTCGGTACATTCCAATCGCTCACTCTGATACACAACAAGCTGAAGTTTCACATGTATGCACGCACGTTACTCACACACTCTTACATGTACATGTATGCCCTTTCAGCTTAAAGATGTGCCATCTTAGCTGAGTCTTACTGTTGAAAGATGTGCCATCTTAACAGCAGGCTAGTCCTAAATGCTCGGCACATTCCACGTGCATTACTCACACACTCTTATGTTCATTCAGCTTAAAGATGTGCCATCTTAGCTGAGTCTTACTGTTGAAAGATGTGCCATCTTAACAGCAGGCTAGTCCTAAATGCTCGGTACATTCCAATCGCTCGCTCTGATACACAACAAGCTGAAGTTTCACATGTATGCACGCACGTTACTCACACACTCTTACATGTACATGTATGCCCTTTCAGCTTAAAGATGTGCCATCTTAGCTGAGTCTTATTGTTGAAAGATATGCCATCTTAACAGCAGGCTAGACCTAAATGCTCGGTACATTCCAATCGCTCGCTCTGATACACAACAAGCTGAAGTTTCACATGTACATACACACACACATTATGGACAAGTGAGTCATTGGGCATGGGAAAGTAGTAGAAATGGTATAGGACACTCTATTTACATGTGGCAGGACTTAATTCATAGATAAAGCTTATCAGCTTAATAATTAAACCTTGGTGTTAGCTATAGCCTACCAGGTGCAATACAATAATGTACACAGTGTCATCAGGGTTGTTTGCACTTACATGTAAGTTACAGGAATTAACAACCAAGCCTACACATATAAAGCTTAAAGCTTCTATTGTTCACAATGTATACACATGCATCACTTAACTTATAATCAGTCGTAGGTGTTGACGCCAACTATGAGGGCGCTGGCCACTGAAATGGAAGTCAGTATCCACAGTTTGGGGTAGTCTTTCTATAAAGAGATACAAACAGTGGCTAAATACAAATGCATGTGTAGCCTCGGTATATGCAGTGCATGCTGATACATGCATTTAGCTCCAGTGAGTGTATACCTAGTGGTCTACAAACTCTTGACTTGACATCATCATGATCTCATCACTCCGAACTGTCAGACTCACTAACCGATCTGATGTGCGGGTGTGTGTGTGTGTGTGTGTGTGTGTGTGTGTGTGTGTGTGTGTGTGTGTGTGTGTGTGTGTGTGTGTGTGTGTGTGAGTACACGCGCGTGTGTGCATGCCATGGTTCATAATTTTGGCACTCAATGAGCTATTCCATAATTCACATATCAATAAAGAGTTTTTAGGATCATACCTGCATCTTTCAAAAGGCAAGCTGTGCGATGGATCGTAGTCGAGCCTGGGCTGTGAAGTCCGAATTCTGACTATAGAACTGCTCATCGGTTGTTCTCTCGACCTTTCTTGCCATTTCTTGTTGTAGAAGGTATCACGCGGTGGCAACTAAACATGGATTTGCTCACACGCCAAGAGCAATGCTCACAGAATATTTTTGATCGCTGAGCAATGAGTCTGTATTGCTGGCGCCCTGATCTGAACTTTAATTATTGAAACCACACCTCTTCTATTAGAGCTAGCTGCGCGGCGCAGCGCGCGCGATCGCTTTCAATTCGCGTACGCGTATATGTATTCGCGATTCAATATTCAGGGAACGAAACTACCTAGCCTCGGAACTGTCATTCACTAAAGCTACCTAGCCTCGGAACTGTCATTCACTAAAGCGAAAATGCCCGTTTGTTGCCGCTGCAACGGCAATGGGCGCTGTATTGGATGCTCATGTTCTAAAGCCGGTCGGCCCTGTACTAACTGTCTTCCATCTCGTAAGGGCCATTGTCGTAACGTGTCTTCCACCACCCTCTCCCGAGACAACGACACGCCGTCAGTACCATCACATACCTTGGAGTCCCAGCAACAGCTACAAACAGACTCGTATGCCCAGGCCGTGTCCCCCTCACCAGAACAAGAGTATGACTTTGCTGATGACGACGCCACCATCTCGGACCAGGAAATCCGCGCCGAGGCCGAGTTCACTATGGACACTGACCCAATATCAAACATCAGCGCTATTCCTAGCCTGCCCCAGTTCAAAGACATGACCTGTAACCAGTCCGCATGGCATGACCTTTCTGGTGAAGAGTTTTCAAAAGCTATTGATGAAGCCTATGGCCAGACCGTCCACTGGATACCAAACTTGTTCATGGTCCCATCTGGAAGCAGTGGAAAGAAATTTATTGGAGAACTAGCCAAACTCTATGATGCTTTTGCCAGTGAATCATCGTATGAAAGTTTTGCTATTAAGGCGGCCATGACAATGCCAGCACTTCTACTTCAAAAGCCACATTCGAAGTCCAAAACGCGTGATCATATCTCGTGTCTGAGTAGATGTCTAGAACTATGGGAGAAAGGCAACATCACTGAACTTTTGAAGGGAGGTAAAATGATTCAAAGCCATCTACGCTCTTCATTTGGTGCTCATCCTAATGATGATAGCGAGAAGCTTGCCCGCACTTTCTCAAAGCTGATGATGGAGGGAAGAATAAGAGCAGCTCTATGCCTTCTAAGAACGAATACTCATACTGGCCTCCTCTCTCTTGATGAAGTTATAAATAATGACTCTGGGAAGACAGTGCAAGATGTCTTAGAAGAGAAACATCCAGATGCTAAGCCAGCTCATGCCGAAACCATCATGTCTCAATCAGGCGAAAGTGACTTCCATCCTGTCATCTTCGAAAGTATCACACCAGAAGTGATAAGAAAGTGTGCCCTTCAAACTGAAGGAGCGGCCGGTCCATCAGGTGTTGATGCTATGAACTGGAGACGCTTTTGTACAAGTTTTGGAGAAAAATCTAATGATCTTTGCTCTGCTGTTGCTAGATGTGCAAGGAGGTTGTGCACATCCTATGTTGATCCAGCCAGCCTGATGGCATACACAGCATGCCGTCTCATTCCACTGAATAAATGTCCTGGTGTGCGGCCAATAGGAATAGGAGAAGTGGTTCGAAGAATCATCGGAAAGGCCATCATGAGATCAACAAAGCAGGATCTACAAGCAGCTGTAGGCTCTCTACAACTCTGTGCTGGTCAAGATGCGGGCTGCGAAGCTGCAGTTCATGCCATGTCAAACATCTTTCAGGAAGAAAGCACTGAGGCAATGATCTTTGTCGACGCTTCTAACGCTTTTAACAACCTGAATCGACAAGCAACTCTTCTGAATGTCACAACAATTTGTCCCTCTTTGGCTCCTGTCCTGATTAACACGTATAGAAATCCCTCATGCTTGTTTGTTGGTGGTCAGTGTCTACTATCAAAAGAAGGGACAACTCAAGGAGATCCTCTGGCAATGGCCATGTATGCAATTGGAACTAAGCCGCTAGTCGATCGTTTGAACGGGATTTCAAAACAGGTATGGTATGCAGACGACTCAGCAGCTGGATCAACTGTGGAAAACATCAAGCGATGGTGGGATGAGCTGGTAGAGTTTGGGCCTCTATACGGGTACTATCCAAACAGCTCAAAGACCCATATTCTCACTAAGCCTGATCATGTGCAATCTGTAAGGGATGTCTTCAAAACTACCGACATCACAATCTCCACGGATGGTAAAGGCTACCTTGGAGGAGCTGTTGGATCTACCTCATTTATCAAGCACTTCATGGAGAGTAAGATAAAAAGTTGGGTTGATGAGATCAAGACCCTCAGTAACATCGCCAAGAGTCAACCTCATGCAGCTTATGCAGCATTTACACACGGCCTGTACTCCAAATGGAACTATGTGCTACGTGTGATTGATCTGGAAAGCCATTCCCTGTCTGAGCTACTCCAGCCATTGGAAACAGCTATAATGTCAACATTCTTTTCTGCTCTGACTGGTCAGAGTCCTCCTGGAGAGACAGTCCGTAAGCTTCTGTCCTTACCTACACATCTAGGTGGTCTGAGCTTAGTCAATCCCATGGACACTTCTATTGAACAACACCGCGTGTCAAAGCTCATCAGTGCCCCACTTGTGAATCGTGTGATTGACCAAAATGAGTCTCTTGAGGGTTGCCATCTATCTCAACAACGATTGAAATCTGCTGCTAATTCCGAAAAGCAGTCACAACGAAAGGAGGTTGCCAGGAATCTGTGCACACAACTACCAGAGGAGCTACAAAGATGTGTTGAGCTTTCACAGGAGAAAGGAGCATCTGTATGGCTGACAGCATTGCCTATTGAGAACCATGGTTTTGCTCTCCACAAGTCTGCTTTTAGGGATGCATTGTGTCTCAGATACAATTGGCCTCTAAACAATCAAACCATCCCAATGCAGCTGTGGTCACTCATTCAGCATTGATCATGCTTTGTCATGTCCAACTGGTGGCTTTCCTTCGATTAGACACAATGAAGTGAGAGACATGACAGCTTCTCTTCTCTCAGAGGTTTGCCATAGTGTCTCTATTGAACCGCACCTGCAGCCTCTCTCTGGTGAGACAATGCCCCTCCGCTCTGCCAACATTGATGACAACTCCAGGCTTGACATAGCTGCCTATGGTTTTTGGGGTAGCCGCTTTGAAAGAGCATTCTTTGATGTACGGGTTTTTAACCCATGCGCTCGATCAAACAGGCAGGCCTCGCTTCTAGCTACCTACAGGCGCCATGAGCAGGAGAAGAAAAGACAGTATGACCGCAGGATCAGAGAAGTGGAGCACTCGACATTCACACCATTGGTTTTGTCAACTACTGGGGGAATGGGAAGAGCAGCTACAACCTTTTATAAGAGACTGGCTGCTATGATGAGTGAAAAAAGAGATGTGCCCTACAGCAAAATGATGGGATGGATACGCTGCCGCATGAGCTTCAGTCTGTTGAGAGCCTCAGTCATGTCCATTAGAGGAACCAGATCCTCAGCTACTCGAGGGGCTCTTCATGAACCTATTGAACTTCAGGCAACCGAAGGCCAGCTGCAGGTTGTCTAAGGACTCCAAGATCATGATTTTATTCTCTTTTGTCTCATTTTTATCAACACTATACATGTACCTTCTATTTTTCAGCTTACTACAAGTCCTTTTTATCTCACGTCAAAAAAAAAAAAAAAAAAAAAAAAATCTAATATTCAGGGCGCATGGGGTGGAGTCTCGTGCGCGGCTCTATACTGCGTCCGTGTAGCGCAAGCCGAGAGGACGGATACCGAATGTTGTAACCGTGCAAGCATTGTGCAAGCAACGGAGTCCGCATGCACCTTGCGTATCTTACACGGAATACTGACAGAGTCCGTGCTACACGTACGCCGTCTCCGGACAGTGTAGCGCCCGCTTCTTTCATCAATACGGTAGACCGCGTAAATCCGTCCACATGGAGTCATTTTCGTGTGGATGTGCCATCTTAACAGCAGGCTAGTCCTAAATGCTGGGTACATTCCACGTACATTACTCACACACTCTTATGCTCATTCAGCTTAAAGATGTGCCATCTTAGCTGAGTCTTACTGTTGAAAGATGTGCCATCTTAACAGCAGGCTAGACCTAAATACTTGGTACATTCCAATCGCTCGCTCTGATACACAACAAGCTGAAGTTTCACACGTATGTACACACATTACTCACACACTCTTATGCCCTTTCAGCTTAAAGATGTGCCATCTTAGCTGAGTCTTACTGTTGAAAGATGTGCCATCGTAACAGCAGACTAGTCCTATATGCTCGGTACATTCCACGTACATTACTCACACACTCTTATGCTCATTCAGCTTAAAGATGTGCCATCTTAGCTGAGTCTTACTGTTGAAAGATGTGCCATCTTAACAGCAGGCTAGTCCTAAATGCTCTGTACATTCCAATCGCTCGCTCTGATACACAACAAGCTAAAGTTTCACACGTATGCACATAATTATATTACTCACACACTCTTATGCTCATTCAGCTTAAAGATGCGCTACTTAGCTGAGTCTTACTGTTGAAAGATGTGTCATCTTAACAGCAGGCTAGTCTTAAATGCTCGGTACATTCCAATCGCTCGCTCTGATACACAACAAGCTGAAGTTTCACATGTACACACACACATTATGGACAAGTGAGTCATTGGGCATGGGAAAGTAGTAGAAGTAGTGTAGGACACTCTATTCACATGTGGCAGGACTTAATTCATAGATAAAGCTTAATAATTAAACCTTGGTGTTGGCTATAGCCTACCAGGTGCAATACAATAATGTGCATGTAAGTTACAGGAATTAACAACCAAGCCTACACATATAAAGCTTAAAGCTCCTATTGCTCATAAAGTACACACATACATCACTTAACTTATAATCAGTCGTAGGTGTGGACGCCAACTATGAGGGCGCTAGCCACTGAAATGGAAGTCGGTATCCACAGATTTGGGTAGTCTTTCTATAAAGAGATACAAACACTGGCTAAATACACATGCATGCATAGCCTCAGTATAAGCATGGCATGCTGATACATGCATTTAGCTCTAGTGAGTGTATACCTAATGGTCTACAAACTCTTGACTTGACATCATCATGATCTCATCACTCCGAACTATCAGACTCACTAACCGATCTGATGTGCGTGTGTGTGTGTGTGTGTGTGTGTGTGTGTGTGTGTGTGTGTGTGTGTGTGTGTGAGTACACGCGCGTGTGTGCATGTCATGGTTCATAATTTTGGCACTCAATGAGCTATTCCATAATTCACATACCAGTAAAGAGTTTTTAGGATCATACCTGCATCCTTTCAAAAGGCAAGCTGTGCGATGGATCGTGGTCGAGCCTGGGCTGTGAAGTCCGAATTCTGACTAGAACTGCTCATCGGTTGTTCTCTCGACCATTCTTGCCATTTCTTGTTGTAGAAGGTATCGCGCGGTGGCGACTAATCATGGATTTGCTCACACGCCAAGAGCAATGTTCACAGAATATTTTTGATCGCTGAGCAGTGAGTCTGTATTGCATGCTGGCGCCCTGATCTGTGCTTTAATTATTGAAACCACACCTCTTCTATTAGAGCTAGCTGCGCGGCGCAGCGCGCGCGATCGCTTTCAATTCGCGTACGCGTATATTGCGTGGCGCAGCGCGCGCGATCGCTTTCAATTCGCGTACGCGTATATGTATTCGCGATTCAATATTCCGGGCGCATTGGGTGGAGTCTCGCGCGCGGCTCTATACTGCGTCCGTGTAGCGCAAGCCGAGAGGACGGATACCGAATGTTGTAACCGTGCAAGCATAGTGCAAGCAACGGAGTCCGCATGAACCGTGCGTATCTTACACGGAATACTGACAGAGTCCGTGTTACAGGTACGCCGTCTCCAGGCAGTGTAGCGCCCGCTTCTTTCATCAATACGGTAGATCGCGTAAATCCGTCCACATGGAGTCGTTTTCCTGTGTCTGTTGTTCCGACAATTCTACAACTGTGCCAATACATCTACTATTCGAGCACTCTATTTGACGCTCATAAGGCCACATCTAAAGTATGCAAACCAAGTCTGGGATCCATACCTTGTCAAGGACTGCAAGTTGTTGGAAGACGTTCAGAGGTTTGACTGCAAGGTGTGTCTAAAGAGTTGGAACACAACATATGACGAAATGCTGGACACTTTAAATATCCCAAAGCTCGAGCAAAGAAGGAAGGCGCTCAAACTGTGTTTTATGCACAAACTTGTTGGAACCAATGCTCCCGTACTGGTGCCCCTATTTCCACGGCCTTGCGTATACACCACTCGCTACACCCATTCTAAACAGCTAAGCAGTCTAAGTGGTCACACTGCACAATACTTAAACTCTTTTTTCTTTTCCAAATACAATTACTTTATGGAATAACTTAAGTAGTGATGTTGTGTCCTCACCCTTCTCTACCTTTAAGAATCGTGTTTAAAATAACATTGCATTGCTGTAGTTAATACAAGTATTGTCACTGTATTCATTATTCATTTCAATAACTTAAGTAGTCCTTTCATCTTCTGGATGTACATATTACTTATTAGCATTATCATGCTATTTTTGTGCATCCCTGCATTTTTATAATCATGCAGAATGATATTTAAAAATAGGCTTACGAACCACCCTCCCCCAAAAAGGGCTCCCTTACTTCTCCAAGATACAACCATAATCCTCGATGATAGATCGCCAAAGGAGCGATGGAGGATATATGAGTCGAAGGCGCACGCGCAGTTCAGTATAGGTAGTCAATGGTTAGTTGTCCATCGACGATCCCTACAGAACAGCTGCATGCGCTGTTGACTGAAGACACCTAGTCCAAAAATCAGGGATATTATTATATGTATATATATTAGCAGGGGAGCAACGGGCTATGGCCATTCCCTGAATTAACCATAATTCTCGATGGTAGATGGCCAAAGCGAGCGAAAATGGATATAAGAGCATAAGGAGCTTGCGCAGTTTGGTTGAGGTCGTCAATTATTGATTATCCATCGACGATCCCTGCAGAACAGCGCATGCGCTGTAGACTGAAGATACTTAGCCCAACGATCAGTGAAATCAATCGGCGAGTTCGTTGACTATATTAGCAGAGGTGCAACGGGCTATGGCCATTTTAAATTTTGTTTGAGCTTCATCGAATAGCCAAAACGTTACGATAGCTAAAAAGCCTAAAGAACCACCCACCAAAAGAGGGCTTACATTGAGCGACTGACCTTACCGTTCTAAGATACAACCATAATTCCCGAAGATAGATCGACAAAGAGAGCGAAAATGGATATAAGAGCCGAAGGCGCACATGCAGTTCGGTATAGGGTGTCAATGGTTAGTTGTCCATCGACGATCCATACAGAACAGCTCATGCGCCGTAGACTGAACTTGTGTGTATTTACCCAAAGATCAGGGAAATCAATCAGAGTGTTAGCTGACTATATTAGCAGAGGTGCAACGGGCCATTGCCTAGATTTTGAATGTTGTTTGAGCTTTATCGAATAGGCAAAACGAAACCATCGCTAATAGTTCAGTATTGGTCGTCAATGGTTAGTTGTCCATCGACAATCACTACAGAACAGCTGCATGCGCTGTTGACTGAAGACACTTAGCCCAAATATCAGGGAAATCAATCAGCGAGTTAGCTGACGACATTAGTAGAGGTGCAACGGGCTATAGCCATTCCCTAGATTTTGAATGTTGTTTGAGCTTCATCGAATGGCCAAAATGTTACGATCGCTAAAAAGGCTAACGAACCCCCCCCCCCCCCCCAAAAAAAGCTCAAATTGAGCGACTGACCTTATCCCACAAAAAAAGGAGCGACTGTCCTTATCTTTCTAAGATACAACATTAATTTTCGATGATAGATTGCCAAAGCGAGCTAAAATAGGTTGTCAAAGGTTAGTTGCCCATCGACGATCATTGCAGAACAGTGCATGCACTGTAGACTGAAAATGTTCAGCCCAAAGATGAGGGAAATCAATCAGTGAGATAGCTGAGTCATGAACACTCAAGCTGTTGAACATATACAGTGGGTGCATCAAGATAGTCACAGGGATCGGGAGCATCTTCTGATTCTTCTACAACCAATGCAAGTGGATCATCTCCTGAAAAGGTACCACCACGGGGAATTAGTTGCCTAGGCATAATACTGCAGAGATTAAATGGCTTTCCACGGCTTCCAATACAAGACCTGTTTACACAATTATGGCATCACGATAAAAAAGGTTAGCCCACACTTAACACTAATTGTAGTACACGTAATTTAGGAGTAGCCTTATCAATGGTACACTCAATCTTGGTAGAATTTGGAAATCTCATACTGAATTTCCTACCACCAGGGACACTGGGAATGTGTTGATTCCACTTCTCTTTGATCCTTACTTGCAGCTGCAACAAAAATCGACACATGATTTGGCAAAAGAGAATTTCAATTCCTGTCATAGTGGAACCCCTCTAGTCTGGACACCGTTGCAACCATTTAAGGTGTCTGGATTACAGAACCTGTACTCATTTTTGGCCATCATAATGACCCAATTAAACGAGGTGTCCTTATTACAGACTATACAATATAGAGGCATTCCACTGTGTACAGTGAGAAACTTGAAGGTACCACTCTCAGTCTTTCTGGGATGGGTTAACTACTGATAGGACAATGAATGAATACTGTAAGGAAAGTTACTGAATCAGACATTTGAATTTGTGTGGTACATACTCTCCATCACAGACTCACTTCTTCAGTTCTCCTCTTCTTGCTCTAAATAGAGAGCAATTTAGCATATCAACGAAAGATGTGCG
Source organism: Stappiaceae bacterium (assembly GCA_964291365.2). Classification (GTDB taxonomy): domain Bacteria; phylum Pseudomonadota; class Alphaproteobacteria; order Rhizobiales; family Stappiaceae; genus JBDWFY01. The sequence goes on along the minus strand of OZ220030.1, from coordinate 98,047 downwards.
ATAAGTTATAACAAGAGTATGTAATAAGAGATGAGAGTATCGAACGCTCTATATGGTCCGTGTAATATGTTTTCGGAGAGTAACGTGACTTCCCGCCTTGCGCACATGACTAAGCCAAGTTGCTAAACACTCGATTTTTCTCAGGACTGCGATGAATAGAGGCGTTTTTCGTGAGTTTTATGCTAGATTCTTCATGAACGTTCGTTTTGTATCGCGATCTGCTCGCGTTTCAGCCACTATTGCACTCGCATTAGTTTGCACTCGAGGTCACGCCCTAATTCGTTATTTGAATCGAGCACGCTCATTGGTCAATGTTTAAATTCCTGGCGTGTGACTTTCTGAACACATATTACACGGACAATATAGCGTGTTCGATACTCTCTTCCTTATCTTACTATATACTCTTGGTTATAGTTATATCCCGGTGTGAGTACAATATCCATGTTATACACGCATATCCGGGATAAAACTGGTTTCTATCCCACAGACCATGGAAATGTATATGCTACCTGACCTCGCCATGACAATGAATTCCGAGACAATGACATCATTAGGTCAGCAACCAATCACATTGAAGGTATGGTTTGATCATTAATCTGTGCAGTTCAGTCTCAATCTCAGTAGCTATGTAGCTCTAGCTGGTATGCTTGTTGCCCAGTGAATTTGCCTTCTTTCCTTGGAATGTTACACTATAACAATAGTGCTGAGGCTATTAATTATGATAGCGAAGACTATGTGATCGTACGACTCAAGATTTGAAACCTTGGGGAATCCGGAAAGAGGCTGTCAATGACAAGTGTGAGGAGGCCTCCGTCACCCTAAAAATCATCGTAAGATGGAGGCTAAAGCGAGGAAGAGCTCACTCAAGGGCTGTATTTTTGTCGACACTACTCAAGGAATTTGACCGATATTCCAAAGCAGGACCAGAGTCAGAAGTGTAAGCATTGTGTGTGGACTACTGTGCCTTCCGAGTGAGCATATTTATCCAGTGCTTCAAGCTGTTCTTGCAGGAGTAGAGCTACAGCTACTCCTTGCCTACATTGGTGTTGAAACGATTGTAGAGAGTCGAACTAGAAGATTAGCATTGACTAGACTTGCATATTTAATTCTTTATGTACGTTATTGACAATGTTGAACTTCACATCCGGGTGATAACTGGCGTCACTATCGGGTGATAACTAAAACATCACCTGGTGATAACTTGTCTACAGTCCAGCTGTTTCCTTTGATAGGCCCATGTAGTGGGATAGAACTATACAAGAGCGCATAAGAACTAATGCAAGGAGAGAAAGAGCATGTAACTCCCATAGACATTAGTGTACAAGGCAGAATTTTTGACTGATACTAAAAATAGAATATCTGATCATGTGCAAAACCACACTGAGTGCAATGTCCAAGCACTAGCATCAAGCAATGAGTTTTGAACATGCCATGAAGAGATTTTTACACTTAGATTTACAAATTTTTAGTTTACTCTTGACTGGATGTTCTATTTTTAGTACAGTTCAAAAATTTTGCCCAGTTCAAGTTACACGCTCTTCCTCTTTTCTTAGTTTTTATGAGCTCTTGAACTATATTTTATGCATACACGAGTATATACGCATATACCTTTGCCTTTTCTTTTGCCTGGTCTGCGGCCAAAGATTCCGCATATGCCCTCTCTTGTTCTGCACGAATCCTTCTGGACTCAGCCAAGTATTCACTCACATCATATATGCGTTTGATACATGTATATCACATGTTTATAATAATAATCTTATCATAAGCTCCACAGAAAATAGGCTGCGCATATGAACGATTAATATGACATTATACTAGAGCTCTCCAGAACACATACCCCACTCACACATAGCTATGAATTGTTTATGGTAGCTGATCAATAGATCAGTTCATAACATCAGTGACCATTACCTAGTTTGAGGTCACACAAGCAGTTGAAACAGCATTGCAGCTGACATGGAATAGATGTAGGTACTAGGTGTGCTTGATAGGCACGTCAGATCAAATGCACGATTTGTACCATTCCTGGTACACACTTGTTAAGCACTTAGAAGAGAGTAATTGTTTTTATTTTCCAACCTCTCAACAGCATTGTCTACTCGCTATCACTCGAGATTTGGTGACTTTCATATGGATGACAACACATGACAAGATCAACTACCTTACCCCTTGCGCATGCATGCTGGGTAATAATATAAGATAGAAACAATGCTAGCCTCTAAATAGCATTGGGCTTAGTCACAAACAGTGCCCATTCTCTGATCATAGCTAGTTGTCACGGCTTTTATCAGATGAAACATAATATTGGGAACAGCAGGCACACATGGAAGAGCAGGCACACTGGGAACAGCAGGCAAACTGGGAACACACTAGGAACATAGAGAACTAGGAACAGCAGGCACGCTGGGAACAGCAGGCTCACTGAAAATAGGCAAACTGGGAATACACTAGGAACATAGGGAATAGCAGACACTCTAGGAACATTATGCACACTTGGAACAGCAAGCACACTGGGAATAGCATTCATACTGGGAAATGTTGGAACAGTGAGAACAGTTGGCACTCTGGGAACAGCAGGCACATTGGGAACAGCAGGCACACTGGGAACAGCGGGCACACTGGAACAGCAGGCGCACTGGGAACAGCAGGTAAACAGGGAACACACTAGGAACATAGGGAACTAGGAATAGCAGGCACACTGGGAACAGCAGACAAACTGGGAACACACTGGGAACATAGGAACAGCAGGCACACTGGGAACAGCAAGCTCACTAAAAATAGCAGGCAAACTGGGAGCACACTAGGAACATAGGGAAGAGCAGACACTTTAGGAACGGTAGGAACACTGGGAACAGCAAGCACACTGGGAATAGCAGGCACACTGGGAACAGTTGGCACAGTGAGAACAGTTGGCACTCTGGGAACAGCAGGCACATTGGGAACAGCAGGCTCACTGTGAACAGCGGGCACACTGGAACACACTGGAACAGTAGGCACACTGGGAACAGCAGGTAAACTGGGAACAGCAGGAAAACTGGGAACACACTAGGAATGTAGGGAACAGTAGACACTCTAGGAACAGTAGGCACACTGGGAACAGCAAGCACACTGGAAATAGGAGGCACACTGGGAACAGTTGGCACAGTGTGAACAGTTGGCACTCCGGGAACAGCAGACAAATTGAGAACAGCAGGTGCACTGGGAACACCAGGCACTCTGGGAACAGCAGACAAACTGGGAACAACATAGGAAATAGGAACAGCAGGCACACTGGGAATAGTAGGCTCACTGGGAACAGCAAGCACACTGGAACAGCAGGCACACTGGGAATAGCAGGCAAACTGAGAACACACTAGGAACATAGGAAACTAAGAACAGCAGGCACACTGGGAACAGCAGGATCACTGAAAAGAGCTTGAGCAGGCAAACTGGGAGCACACTAGGAACATAGGAAACTAAGAACAGCAGGCACACTGGGAACAGCAGGATCACTGAAAATAGCTCGAGCAGGCAAACTGGGAACACACTAGGAACATAGGGAACAGCGGACATTCTAGGAAGAGTAGGCACAGTGGGAACAGTTGGCACTCTGGGAACAGCAGCCACATAATTTTGAAATAGTAGGCACACTGTAAACTAGAAACTGAGAACAGCAGACACTCTATGAACAGCAGGAACAGCAGGCACACTTTGAACTAAAAACAGGGAACAGCAGACATTCCAGGAACAGCAGCCACACTGAGAACAGTAGGTAAATTGGGAACAGCAGACACACTGAGAACAGCAGGCACACTGGAACAGCAGACACATTGGGAACAGCAGGCAAACTAGGAACAAAGGGAATTAGGAACAGCAGGCACACTGGGAACACACTGGCTAGGAACATAGGAAACTAGGAACAGCAGTCATATTGGGAACAGCAGGCAAACTGAGAACACGCTAGGAACATAGAGAACTGGGAACAGCAGGCACACTGGAAATAACAGGCTCACTGAAATAGCAGGCTGATTGGGAACACACTAGGAACATAGGGAACAGCAGACACTCTAGGAACAGTAGGCACACTGGGAACAGCAGTTACATTGGGAACAGCAGACACACTGGGAACTGCAGGCACACTGGAACAGCAGACACACTGGGAACAGTAGGAACAAAGGGGATTAGGAACAGCAGGCACACTGAGAACACACTAGGAACATAGAAAACTAGGAAGAGCAGGCATAATGGGAACAGCAGGCAAACAGAACACGTTAGGAACATAGAGAACTGGGAACAGCAGGCACACTGGAAATAACAGGCTCACTGAAATAGCAGGCAGATTGGGAACACACTAGAAACATAGGGAACAGCAGACACTCTAGGAACAGTAGGCACACTGGGAACAGCAGGTACATTGGGAACAGCAGACACACTGGGAACTGCAGGCACACCTGAACAGCAGACACACTGGGAACAGTAGGAACAAAGGGGATTAGGAACAGCAGGCACACTGAGAACACACTAGGAACATAGAAAACTAGGAAGAGCAGGCATAATGGGAACAGCAGGCAAACAGAACACGCTAGGAACATAGAGAACTGGGAACAGCAGGCACACTGGAAATAGCAGGCTCACTGAAAATAGCAGGCAGATTGGGAACACACTAGGACCATAGGGAACAGCTGACACTCTAGGAACAGCAGGCACACTGGGAACAGCAGGCACACTGGGAACAGCAGGCACATTGGGAACAGCAGGCACACTGGGAATAGCAGGCACACTGGAACAGCAGGCACACTGGGAACAGCAGGTAAACTGGGAACACACTAGAAACATAGGGACTAGGAACAGCAGGAACACTGTAACAGCAGGCACACTGGGAACAGGAGGAAAACTGGGATCATACTAGGAACAAAGGGAACTAGGAACAGCAGGCACACTGGAAAGAGCAGGCACACTAAAAATAACAGGCAAACTGGGAACACACTAGGAACATAGGGAACAGCAGACACTCTAGGAACAGCAGGCACACTGGGAACAGCAGGCTAACTGGGAACATAATAGGAACATAGGGAACTAGGAACAGCAGGCTCACTAAAAATAGGCAAAATGGAAATACACTAGGAACATAGGGAACAGCAGACACTCTATGAACAGTAGGCACATTGGGAACAGAAAGCACACTGGGAATAACGGGCACACTAGTAAAAGTTGGCACAGTGGGAAGTGTTGGCTCTCCGGGAACAGCAGGCACATTAGGAACAGCAGGCACATTGGGAACAGCAGGCACACTGGAAACAGCGGACACTCTATGAACAGTAGGCACATTGGGAACAGAAAGCACACTGGGAATAACAGGCACACTAGTAAAAGTTGGCACAGTGGGAACAGTTGGCACTCCGGGAACAGCAGGCACATTAGGAACAGCAGGCACATTGGGAACAGCAGGCACACTGGAACAGCAGGCACACTGGAACAGTAGGCACACTGGGAACAGCAGACAAACTGGGAACACACTAGGAACGTAGGGAACTAGGAACAGCAGGAACACTGTAACAGCAGGTACACTGGGAACAAACTAGGAACATATGGAACTAGGAACAGCAGACACACTGGGAACTGCAATCTCACTGAAAATAGCGGGCAAACTGGGAACACACTAGGAACATAGAGAACAGTAGGTACACTGGAACAGCAAGCACACTGGAACATTAGGCACACTGGGAACAGCAGACAAACTGGGAACATACTAGGAACATAGGGAACTAGGAACAGCAGGCACACTGGGAACAGCAGGCTCACTGAAAAATAGCAGGCAAACTGGGAACACACTAGGAACATAGGGAACTAGGAACAGCAGGAACACTGTAACAGCAGGTACACTGGGAACAAACTAGGAACATATGGAACTAGGAACAGCAGGCACACTGGGAACAGCAAGCTCACTGAAAATAGCAGGCAAACTGGGAACACACTAGGAACATATGGAACAGTAGGTACACTGGAACAGCAAGCACACTGGAACAGTAGGCACACTGAGAACAGCAGACAAACTGGGAACATACTAGGAACATATGGAACTAGGAGCAGCAGGCACACTGGAAACAGCAGGCTCACTGAAAAATAGCAGGCAAACTGGGAACACAATAGGAACAGCAGGAACACTGTAACAGCAGGTATACTGGGAACATACTAGGAACATAGGGAACTAGGAACAGCAGGCACACTGGGAACAGCAGGCTCACTGAAAAATAGCAGGCAAACTGGGAACACACTTGGAACATAGGGAACAGCAGACACTCTAGGAACAGCAGGCACACTGGGAACAGTAGGCAAACTGGGAACAAACTAGGAACATAGAGAACTAGAACAGCAGTCTCACTGAAAATACCAGTCAAACTGGGAACACACTAGGAACATAGGGAACAGAAGACACTCTACGAACAGTAAGCACACTGGGAACAGCAAGCACACTGGGAATAACAGGCACACTGGGAAAGTTGGCACAGTGGGAACAGTTGGCACTCCGGGAACAGCAGGCACATTGGTAACAGCAGGCACACTGGGAACAGCAGGCACTCATGGAACAGCAGTGGGAAGAGCACTGGGAACACACTAGGGAAGAGGAACAGTAGAGTAAACTGGGAACACACTAGGAACATAGGGAACAGCTACCACTCTAGGAACAGTAGGCAAACTGGGAATAACAGGCACACTGGGAAAAGTTGGCACAGTGGGAACAGTTGGCACTCCGGGAACAGCAGGCACATTGGTAACAGCAGGCACACTGGGAACAGTAGGCACTCATGGAACAGCAGTCACACTGGGAAGAGTGAGTAAACTGGGAACACACTAGGAACATAGGGAACAGCTGACACTCTAGGAACAGTAGGCACACTGGGAAATGTTGGCACAGTGGGAACAGTTGGCACTCCGGGAACAGCAGGCACATTGGTAACAGCAGGCACACTGGGAACAGCAGGCACTCATGGAACAGCAGACACACTGGGAAGAGCAAATAAACTGGGAACACACTAGGAATACTGTGAACTAGGAACAGCGCGCACACTGGGAACAGCAGACAAACTGGAAACACACTAAGAACATAGGGAACTACGAACAGCAGGAACACTGGGAACAGCCGGCTCACTGAAAATAGCAGGCAACATGGGAACACACTAGGACTATGGGGAACAGCAGACACTCTTGGAACAGTAGGCACACTGGAAACAGCAAGCACACTGGGAATAGCAGGCACACTGGGAACAGTTGGCACACTGGAACAGTAGGCGCACTGGGAACAGCAGGCAAACTGGGAACACATTAGGAACATAGGGAACTAGGAAGAGCAGGAACACTAACAGCAGGCACACAGGGAACATACTAGCAACATGGGGAACGAGGAACAGCAGGCACACTGGGAACAGCAGGCTCACTGAAAATAGCAGGCAAACTGGGAACACACTAGGAACATAGGGAACAGCAGACACTCTGGGAACAGTAGGCACACTGGAAACAGCAAGCACACTGGGAATAGCAGGCACACTGGGAACAGTTGGCACACTGGAACAGCAAGCACACTGGAACAATAGGCACACTGGGAACAGCAGGCAAACTGGGAACACACTAGGAACATAGGGAACTAGGAACAGCAGGAACACTGTAACAGCATAGGGAACTAGGAACAGCAGGCACACTGGGAACAGCAGGCTCACTGAAAATAGCAGGCAAACAGGGAACACACTAGGAACATAGGGAATAGCAGACACTCTAGGAACATTAGGCACACTTGGAACAGCAAGCACACTGGGAATAGCATTCATACTTGGAAATGTTGGAACAGTGAGAACAGTTGGCACTCTGGGAACAGCAGGCACATTGGGAACAGCAGGCACACTGGGAACAGCGGGCACACTGGAACAGCAGGCGCACTGGGAACAGGAGGTAAACAGGGAACACACTAGGAACATAGGGAACTAGGAATAGCAGGCACACTGGGAACAGCAGACAAACTGGGAACACACTGGGAACATAGGAAACTAGAAACAGCAGGCACACTGGGAACAGCAGGCTCACTAAAAATAGCAGGCAAACTGGGTGCACACTAGGAACATAGGGAAGAGCAGACACTTTAGGAACGGTAGGAACACTGGGAACAGCAAGCACACTGGGAATAGCAGGCACACTGGGAACAGTTGGCACAGTGAAAACAGTTGGCGCTCTGGGAACAGCAGGCACATTGGGAACAGCAGGCTCACTGGGAACACACTGGAACAGTAGGCACACTGGGAACAGAAGGAAAACTGGGAACACACTAGGAATATAGGAAACAGTAGACACTCTAGAAACAGTAGGCACACTGGGAACAGCAAGCACACTGGAAATAGGAGGCACACTGGGAACAGTTGGCACAGTGTGAACAGTTGGCACTCCGGAAACAGCAGACAAATTGGGAACAGCAGGTGCACTGGGAAGAGCAGACAAATTGGGAACAGCAGGTGCACTGGGAACACCAGGCACACTGGGAACAGCAGGCAAACTGGGAACAACATAGGAAATAGGAACAGCAGGCACACTGGGAATAGTAGGCTCACTGGGAACAGCAAGCACACTGGGAACAGCAGGCAAACTGGGAACAACATAGGAAATAGGAACAGCAGGCACACTGGGAATAGTAGGCTCACTGGGAACAGCAAGCACACTGGAACAGCAGGCACACTGGGAATAGCAGGCAAGCTGAGAACACACTAGGAACATAGGAAACTAAGAACAGCAGGCACACTGGGAACAGCAGGATCACTGAAAAGAGCTTGAGCAGGCATACTGGGAACACACTAGAAACATAGGAAACTAAAAACAGCAGGCACACTGGGAACAGCAGGATCACTGAAAAGAGCTTGAGCAGGCATACTGGGAACATACTAGGAACATAGGAAACTAAGAACAGCAGGCACACTGAGAACAGCAGGATCACTGAAAAGAGCTCGAGCAGGCAAACTGGGAACACACTAGGAACATAGGGAACAGCGGACATTCTAGGAAGAGTAGGCACAGTGGGAACAGTTGACACTCTGGGAACAGCAGCCACATAATTTTGAAATAGTAGGCACACTGTAAACTAGAAACTGAGAACAGCAGACACTCTATGAACAGCAGGAACAGCAGGCACACTTTGAACTAAAAACAGGGAACAGCAGACATTCTAGGAACACCAGCCACACTGAGAACAGTAGGTAAATTGGGAACAGCAGACACACTGAGAACAGCAGGCACACTGGAACAGCAGACACATTGGGAACGGCAGGCAAACTAGGAACAGCAGGCACACTGGGAACACACTGGCTAGGAACATAGGAAACTAGGAACAGCAGTCATAATGGGAACAGCAGGCAAACTGAGAACACGCTAGGAACATAGAGAACTGGGAACAGCAGGCACACTGGAAATAACAGGCTCACTGAAATAGCAGGCTGATTGGGAACACACTAGGAACATAGGGAACAGCAGACACTCTAGGAACAGTAGGCACACTGGGAACAGCAGTTACATTGGGAACAGCAGACACACTGGGAACTGCAGGCACACTGGAACAGCAGACACACTGGGAACAGTAGGAACAAAGGGGATTAGGAACAGCAGGCACACTGAGAACACACTAGGAACATAGAAAACTAGGAAGAGCAGGCATAATGGGAACAGCAGGCAAACAGAACACACTAGGAACATAGAGAACTGGGAACAGCAGGCACACTGGAAATAACAGGCTCACTGAAATAGCAGGCAGATTGGGAACACACTAGAAACATAGGGAACAGCAGACACTCTAGGAACAGTAGGCACACTGGGAACAGCAGATACATTGGGAACAGCAGACACACTGGGAACTGCAGGCACACTGGAACAGCAGACACACTGGGAACAGTAGGAACAAAGGGGATTAGGAACAGCAGGCACACTGAGAACACACTAGGAACATAGAAAACTAGGAAGAGCAGGCATAATGGGAACAGCAGGCAAACAGAACACGCTAGGAACATAGAGAACTAGGAACAGCAGGCACACTGGAAATAGCAGGCTCACTGAAAATAGCAGGCAGATTGGGAACACACTAGGACCATAGGGAACAGCTGACACTCTAGGAACAGCAGGCACACTGGGAACAGCAGGCACACTGGGAACAGCAGGCACATTGGGAACAGCAGGCACACTGGGAATAGCAGGCACACTGGAACAGCAGGCACACTGGGAACAGCAGGTAAACTGGGAACACACTAGAAACATAGGGACTAGGAACAGCAGGAACACTGTAATAGCAGGCACACTGGGAACAGGAGGAAAACTGGGATCATACTAGGAACAAAGGGAACTAGGAACAGCAGGCACACTGGAAAGAGCAGGCACCTAAAAATAACAGGCAAACTGGGAACACACTAGGAACATAGGGAACAGCAGACACTCTAGGAACAGCAGGCACACTGGGAACAGCAGGCTAAGTGGGAACATAATATGAACATAGGGAACTAGGAACAGTAGGCTCACTAAAAATAGGCAAAATGGGATTACACTAGGAACATAGGGAACAGCAGTCACTCCATTAACAGTAGGCACATTGGGAACAGAAAGCAAACTGGGAATAACAGGCACACTAGTAAAAGTTGGCACAGTGGGAACAGTTGGCACTCCGGGAACAGCAGGCACATTAGGAACAGCAGGCACATTGGGAACAGCAGGCACACTGGAACAGCTAACACACTGGGAACATCAGGCACACTGGAACAGCAGGCACACTGGGAACAGCAGGAAAACACTAGGAATATAGGAAACTAGAAACAGCAGGCACACTGTGAAAAGTTGGCTCAGTGGGAACAGTTGGCACTCCAGGAACAGCAGGCACATTGGTAACATCAGGCACACTGGGAACAGCAGGCACACATAGAACAGCAGACACACTGGGAACAGCAGGTAAACTGGGAACACACTAGGAACATTGGGAACTAGAAACAGCGGACACATTGGGAAGAGCACACAAACTGGGAACAAACTAGGAACATATGGAACTAGGAACAGCAGGCACACTGGGAACAGCAAGCTCACTGAAATAGCAGGCAAACTGGGAACACACTAGGAACATCGGGAACAGTAGGTACACTGGAAACAGCAAGCATACTGAGAATAACAGGCACACTGGGAACAGTTGGCACACTGGAACAGCAAGCACACTGAAACAGTAGGCACACTGGGAACAGCAGACAAACTGGGAACACACTAGGAACGTAGGGAACTAGGAACAGCAGGAACACTGTAACAGCAGGTACACTGGGAACAAACTAGGAACATATAGAACTAGGAACAGCAGGCACACTGGGAACAGCAAGCTCACTGAAAATAGCAGGCAAACTGGGAACACACTAGGAACATAGGGAACAGTAGGTACACTGGAACAGCAAGCACACTGGAACAGTAGGCACACTGGGAACAGCAGACAAACTGGGAACACACTAGGAACGTAGGGAACTAGGAACAGCAGGAACACTGTAACAGCAGGTATACTGGGAACATACTAGGAACATAGGGAACTAGGAACAGCAGGCACACTGGGAACAGCAAGCTCACTGAAAATAGCAGGCAAACTGGGAACACACTAGGAACATAGGGAACAGTAGATACACTGGAACAGCAAGCACACTGGAACAGTAGGCACACTGGGAACAGCAGACAAACTGGGAACACACTAGGAACGTAGGGAACTAGGAACAGCAGGAACACTGTAACAGCAGGTATACTGGGAACATACTAGGAACATAGGGAACTAGGAACAGCAGGCACACTGGGAACAGCAAGCTCACTGAAAATAGCAGGCAAACTGGGAACACACTAGGAACATAGGGAACAGTAGGTACACTGGAACAGCAAGCACACTGGAACAGTAGGCACACTGGGAACAGCAGACAAACTGGGAACACACTAGGAACGTAGGGAACTAGGAACAGCAGGAACACTGTAACAGCAGGTATACTGGGAACATACTAGGAACATAGGGAACTAGGAACAGCAGGCACACTGGGAACAGCAGGCTCACTGAAAAATAGCAGACAAACTGGGAACACACTTGGAACATAGGGAACAGCAGACACTCTAGGAACAGCAGGCACACTGGGAACAGTAAGCACACTGGGAACAGTAGGCAAACTGGGAACAAACTAGGAACATAGATAACTAGAACAGCAGTCTCACTGAAAATACCAGTCAAACTGGGAACACACTAGGAACATAGGGAACAGAAGACACTCTACGAACAGTAGGCACACTGGGAACAGCAAGCACACTGGGAATAACAGGCACACTGGGAAAAGTTGGCATAGTGGGAACAGTTGGCACTCCAGGAACAGCAGGCACATTGGTAACAGCAGGCACACTGGGAACAGCAGGCACTCATGGAACAGCAGTCACACTGGGAAGAGTGAGTAAACTGGGAACACACTAGGAACATAGGGAACAGCTGACACTCTAGGAACAGTAGGCACACTGGGAAATGTTGGCACAGTGGGAACAGTTGGCACTCCGGGAACAGCAGGCACATTGGTAACAGCAGGCACACTGGGAACAGCAGGCACTCATGGAACAGCAGACACACTGGGAAGAGCGAGTAAACTGGGAACACACTAGGAATACTGGGAACTTGGAACAGCGCGCACACTGGGAACAGCAGACAAACTGGGAACACACTAAGAACATAGGGAACTACGAACAGCAGGAACACTTGGAACAGCCGGCTCACTGAAAATAGCAGGCAACATGAGAACACACTAGGACTATGGGGAACAGCAGACACTCTTGGAACAGTAGGCACACTGGAAACAGCAAGCACACTGGGAATAGCAGGCACACTGGGAACAGTTGGCACACTGGAACAGCAAGCACACTGGAACAGTAGGCGCACTGGGAACAGCAGGCAAACTGGGAACACATTAGGAACATAGGGAACTAGGAAGAGCAGGAACACTAACAGCAGGCACACTGGGAACATACTAGGAACATGGGAACTAGGAACAGCAGGCACACTGGGAACAGCAGGCTCACTGAAAATAGCAGGCAAACTGGGAATACACTAGGGCTATGGGGAACAGCAGACACTCTGGGAACAGTAGGCACACTGGAAACAGCAAGCACACTGGGAATTGCAGGCGTACTGGGAACAGTTGGCACACTGGAACAGCAAGCACACTGGAACAGTAGGCACACTGGGAACAGCAGGTAAACTGGGAACACACTAAAATAGTAATACCCATACATGCACTTCATCCCCCCCCCCCCCCAATAACAATACACCCACCCAGTCAAATCAAAGTTATAATTATTGCTGTTGACACTTACTGGTAATTGTGACCGTATCTGGGAAAACCCGCCATGTAGCGAATTTTATGAAATTTTAGTTAGCTCTATATTTGATAAGCTCTACCCTAGAGCTAACCTGCCTCCAAGTTTCAGACCGATCGCGCCCTTCGCGTAGGAGCTAGAGCGCTTTGTTTGCGATCGCGCCACACCCACAAGAAACGAGAAATTACGGCCTAAAGGCGTTGCTATGTACGCGTATAGCGTTTCCGTATACTACGCGTGTACCGGAAGTCAATTAAATTGAGTTGGGCGGAGCCGTTCGAAATGAACGCCAAAGGTCAAGCTAGGCTCGAACTTTGTCGTCGATAACGAGAGCCGCTTCTTCTTCGATGCCTAAGAAGCTAATAAGGTGAGTCAACGTTTAGTGATTCGACGAATCTAGCTGTATCTAGGATAGCCCGCGAGTGGGAATTCCAATTAACGCCCTTAGCAACGGGCTCCGTGTACGGCAGCTGCACTGACTAGGTAGATCGAGGGGCCTGTAAGTAAAGGCTTATTTCGCCTTGGTAACTTACGTTTACCATCCGTAGGCTACGGCAATAGTTAGTAGAAAGGTTCTTTGACATGAATATGACAAAAACTGGACTTTGACAATTTTCGACCTGAGATACTAAAAACGCGCATTGCACGACTTGCACGCTTTCGCGACATGCCGGATTTTCGCAAATCCGGTCACAATTGTTAAACATCACAGTTTGTGTTGTCCGTTTGTCTAGATCTGTCACCATGCAAAGTAAAATTTAATGTTTGTGAGGTGCACATCGTAATTGCTACGCATAATAATAATTGTGTGATGTGTACAAGCTATAAGCTGCATTGTATGAAACCTGTGCATCATAGAAATCAACACAATGCACAACATTCACTATTAACTGTTATATACTCAAGGTGGATAAAGTTGTTGCACTAACTAGATCTATAATAATTGTGACCGGATCTGAGAAAACCCGGCATATTGTCCAAACGCGCATATGGCGCAATGCGCGTTTTTAGTACCACAGGTAAAAAAAATGTGAAAGTCCAGTTTTTGTCATATTTATGTCAGAAAACCTTTCTATTATCCTTTGCCGTCACCTACGGAGGGTAAGCGTAAGTTACCAAGGCGAAATAAGCCTTCATTTCGACCTACCTAGTCTGTACAGCTGCCGTACACGGAGCCCGTTGCTAAGGGCGTTAATTAGAATTCCCGCTCGCGGGCTATCTGGATACAGCTAGATTTGTCGAACTACTGTACGTTCATTCACCTTTTAAGTAGGGTCTCCACACCAAAAATTTGATCTCCACCAATAGGTCTTTTGAGTGATTGTCAACATAAAGCAACTTGAAATAAATGCTCATGAAAAATTTCACGCTGAAATACCTCGTTGTTGTTGCACAATTGCAGCTTGTAAACTCGGACCGCAACTTCGCGCATGCACGCAACTTGCGTATAATCTATGGAGTTAATATTTTATGACGGCAACTTAACCCCTTTTGCTCTATATTTTGCAAAAGCAAGTGACTATGGTTGAAGTTTACTGGCAAGGAACGTGGGGTGCTGAGCTGACTGTTTCTGGGTTCTAGGAGCCGCAAAAGTGTGAGCTAGTAGAGTTTTAAATGACATCTGTATCAGATATCATTACATTGACCAGTGGTTAATTGACAAGATGCTTCCCTCAGGGTGTTGGTACATTGTACCGGGCCTATGCTATCTGCAGACCAAGAGAAGTTCCATTTGAGTTTGTTTTACCATCTGGGTAAAATCGTTTTCTATAATATTGTCCAATTGTGTTGTGTTTCCATGTGATGTATGTCTAGTATACAATATTATGTGGGAAACCTTACAAACTTGATCAATTTTGCTCACCACCATAATAGCATACTTTTTTGGAGTAATTTTGGTGCAAGTTTCGTGTTCATACCTCATTCCTAACTGAACTTATGGCTCAAAGTTGAATTGCAACTTTAATAAAAGCATTGCTGTGCTTGCTAATAGCAACATAGATTAGGTTAAAAATTTACTAGAACTTAGAATCTTTATTGCTTTATAACTTTTGAACCATACGAGCTATCAAGACGAAACTTTCACCAAAACACTCAGGATTGCCTGACGTTTCATTTGAGTGCTTCAATAAGCATTTTATGGCTTCAGTCATAAACTTATGTGGGGAGTGACACATTAGCCGCTACAAATTTTGGGGTTTCCAGATGGCAAGCAACTGTTTAAGTGAAGTTGACTTTGTCTACAGAAAGTACAGGCCCCATACTATGTACCAACACCCTGAGGGAAGCATCTTGTCAATTGATCACTGGTCAGTGTAATAAAATCTGATACAGATGTCATGTAAAACTCTACTAGCTCACATTTTGGCAGTTCCTAGAACCCAGAAACAATCAGCTCAGCACTCCACGCTCCTTGCTAGTAAACTTCAACCATAGTCACTTACTTTTGCAAAATACCGAGCAAAAGGGGTTAAGTTGACGTCATAAAAAATTTTAACCCCGTAGTCACTGCTCTCGATCTGAAACTTCGCGCCGCGAAAACCCCCATAAGGAAAGGCGGTAACTTGGGTTTTATGCCGGACAGAGCCGACTTTCAATAAGATATACGTGCCCTGCTATTGAAAAAAGCGATTAACGAAACTTTATTTTTGTGTTGGACACCCTATTTTAAGCTTCTTAGGTATCGAAGAAGAAGCGGCTCTCGTTATCGACGACGAAGTTAGAGACTAGCTTGACCTTAGCGTTCATTTCGAACGGCTCCACCCAGGTCCATTTAATTGATTTCCGGTTCACGCGTAGTATACGGAAACGCTATACGCGTACATAGCAACGCCTTCAGACCGTAATTTCTCGTTTTCTATGCTTGTAGCGCGATCGTGAACAAAGCGCTCTAGCTCCAAGGCGAAGCGCGCAATCGGTCTCAGACTTGGAGGTAGGTTAGCTCTATGGTAGAGGTTTTCAAAAATACAGCTAACTAAAATTTTACAGAATGGGCAATATGGCGGGTTTTCTCAGATCCGGTCACAATTATGTTACAATGTTGTGCTTTGGGATAAGCACAGCTTCCATTGGCCAAGCAACTTTGCTCCTCAGAACACGTTGCCAGAAATGCCCCATAGAGCAGCGGACATCCATATGTTTGCATTGTACAAGCCCTTGTAATTACCAATTACAAGCTTACAAGCTGTCATGAATATGATTATTTCTTTCATAATAAACAAAACGGAACATTTTAACATAACTACCAGGCCTTTCTAGGCTTTAACATTATAAGGTAACTAATTTTAGCTAGTTGGTACCTTCAGTAGACGTTCGTGACAAAAAATTATGGTGCAATATGTTCAGTACTGTTCAACAACGACAAACTGCACTAGCGGCAATCACTCGCTACTAATCTGTGATAGGTTGGCATAAGTAGCCCAGTCTCAACTATTTTCAACCTAAATAGACAACAATCACTCGATCTTGACACTCGCAACAGCTAGCTGCTCGATCTAGAACTCGCTTCAAAATCGCTGACGTCATCAACTGCTGAGTCAGCAAAAAATTTTCCAATATTGCTGAACTTTGCCCTTGCAAAGGAAAATTTTAAAATGTCGATCTAGTGAAATTTAGGTTAGTTTTGTGAAGTTTCATGGCTAAATGAGTAGTCTAGATGATCGGAAGTTGAAATTTTACTGTACTAGTAGTGAAAACTTGTGCAAGTTGACAGGCACTTCAATGAAAATGTAATGCTGTCTATGGAGAAGTTGATCAAGTAAGTTTGCTTAAAAAGTAAATTCTGTGCATACTGTGGAGACAGTCGTAAATCATCCCGAGCTTCCTTTTACAGCATTAAAGTAGTCTAGATAATCGGAAGTTTGGTAGCTTGTTGTTTTCGTTTATCCCCATAGAGAATGTACTCATCCAATTAAACGAATTATGAAATATTTTCGCTAGGCCAACTATGGGATGGCCGCGTATTTCTGGCAACGAGTCAGAAACTCCTCAGCAAAGTCAGGATAGGTAAGGTATGTCACAGACAGCTCGAGTGTACAGTTACATGTATAACTTATTGGCCTTCGTGCCAGACCAGAGAGACTGTATAAAGTCACAGATATCTTCTTATCAATGACTACAGAGCTACCAGTTACAAACCGTAGAAAGTTACGCAAGTCTTGGTGGTTTAAGTTTCCTATGAAGGTTCTAAGGTATCCAAGCACCCTTGCGCCTGGCTCGAGATCATCTCCTTTGATTCCTTAATCATGCTCATAACCGACCCTGGGGTGGCATTAAGAGCCCTGTACAAACCATGCAAGTCACCAACTGAAAATCCACTGAAGAAAGGGTGCTATTCGGTAGGCACTCCAAGATAAAGAGAAAGTAGTGCCCCTAATGGTTTGCGTACAAGCTCATACCGTGCTACCTGAAGGATTAACTGTTGAATATTGCCAGGTGTAGGCATCTCACGACAACCCATAGTAGATAATATATTTAGTACAGACTCCCCTAATACCGGTGTGAAGGTGGCTTCTGAACCCTTTGACACTTGCAGAGCTTCACGAAACACAGAACTTTCGTAGGAGCTGACGTAATCTACGAATGAATCGATTAGAATTGCATCTGGGATTACAACATCACATCCAAGCAATGTGCATGCTACAACTGGAAAAGCTAGACGAGCAATCCACAAGACATAAATCCATGAGCTAATATGGAACCAAGCACCCTATAATGCGACATGTCAGCATGGGGATGTACTGAGGGAATATAGGTACTCCCACCATCAAAATCCTTGATGTAAGCCACTTCCCAAAGCGCTGAAAAAAAATCTCTACTCACTCATCCAGTGTCGATTGCTTTTTCATGCTTGTAGGCAATGCGGAAAGGATATTCATGAACCACTTGGGGTAGATTATTTTTGTATAACTCGATACAATCTTTTATAGATACTTGCTCGAGATATTGTATGAGACAGACCATGATGTGTGTCGATAAATTCATCATCCAGTAGGAATTCACATCTCTTTCTCTCAACTGTAATAGAACAATAAGCAATCATTATCAAACACACAAAAGAAATACAAGCAAAGGGCAGGGCAAACTGGCTTGGTTTTATAGTACAGGAAACACACTGATGATGGTTAAGTGCTTCATAAGCATGTCAGCAAGAAAACACATAACTGGAAGTCTGACCTAAGTAAGTAGTGCTTTCTAGAGCTCTATCCTGCGCACACTGCATTACATGCCATTGTAGTGTAGCATAGCCTATGCTGCAATAGATCGGTGAATTACTCGACAAACCTTACCTATACATTGAGCTCACTGTCAAAACAGCACAAATGTTGAGTTTGTATCGGCCATACCCATCAACCACATCTAGTAATACGATGTCTAGGTATGAAGTCGATGGGCACTTACCGACCACTCTGCATGAATCGTTTAAAAGGGTTATCAATGAACTGCACTTAACAACCAACACCTCCAACAATGAAGTGATTGGTACTGCCTACAGTCACATATTCAAGATTGTAGCTGCAGTTGGCAAGGTAGCCTCGTACCCAGGCTCTTAGGGGAGGGGGAAAAAAGAGCCTGGTACACACCGTTCGCGCATGCGCTTAATCACCCCAACTTTCCGGGGATCCGGATACTTACCGTTCACGTTCGTGATACGATGACGTCTACC
This sequence comes from Stappiaceae bacterium, assembly GCA_964291365.2. Classification (GTDB taxonomy): domain Bacteria; phylum Pseudomonadota; class Alphaproteobacteria; order Rhizobiales; family Stappiaceae; genus JBDWFY01. The sequence goes on along the minus strand of OZ220030.1, from coordinate 79,026 downwards.
AAAGAAGGCATGAATATTTGGTACGATACCACCGCTACGCCGCGCCGCCCCGTACCGTACCCTGTACCGCTTATTAAACGCGCACTATACCCGCGTTCTAGACTCTCGCCGTTTCTTGGCCATGGATCGTTCAATTTCTTACACTCTCGCAAAGATCGCTTGCTCGACTGTTGTCTTGAAAGCCGAGCAGGCGACGTGTATTAAGTGTATCTATTAGGGAAAAGACGTGTTTCTCTGGCTACCAACTGGTTTTGGCAAGTCTCTGTGCTACGAAGTACTGCCCTTCGTATTCGATGACAAGCTCGGCAAGGACAACAGCGTAGTTATCGTAGTATCACCGCTCATTTCTCTCATGGTGGACCAAGTCCAAAGTCTTCGACGTAGGTCTGTAAGAGCTGCTATCATGTCTTCTGGGAGTAAGGTAGACAAAGAGTTCCTGGCAACAGATGATGACATCCGTGATGGCCGCCTGTTTTTTTTTTTTTGTGCACCTGAACCAATTGATGTCTCACGGTGGAGAGATGCTATTGCTAAACCTGAGTTTTCATCCAGGGTAGTTGCGATTGTTGTTGATGAGGCCCATTGCGTATCAAAATGGTATGTTTGCATGCATGCACATTATGGTCACGTCAGTAATAATTATTACTTTTATTATTATCTAATTCACAGGAGTCGTGACTTTCGACCATCATACGGACGACTTCATGAATTGCGTGCTCTCATACCAAAAGGCACTCCTTTGCTCGTGCTCGCTTGTACAGCTACAGTCACTCACGGTATTCGTAAGGAGGTCATCGAGAGCTTGGAGATGAGCGATTGCCAGACGGTTACCACCTCTCCTGACTGCCCAAACATCTACTATGAAGTACATGTACGTACAGATATGGAAACCGACTTGAATGGTGTAGTGGTGTCCCTAAAGCAATTGAAGAACATGGCCCCTCGTGTTATAGTTTACTGTAGAACACTAGATGTATGTGCTGATTTGTATGCTCATTTTCACTTTGAGCTGGGTGATGGATCCTACTATCCTCCTGGAGCTGAAAGAGTTAGTGACAATTGCCTTTTTGGCATGTTTCATGCCAACACCCCTCAACACAACAAGGAAGTTGTTTTGAGCAGCCTTACCAGACCTGATGGAGTTGTTAGGGTAGTTTTTGCCACTGAGGCTTTAGGAATGGGCATCAACTTGAGAGACGTCAACACCATCATACACTATGGAGCACCTCAAGGTATAGAGGACTACTTTCAAGAGAGTGGAAGAGGGGGAAGATCCGGTGATCCCGCACGATCCATTGTGTACTGGAAACCAATTGACTGTCATCTGAAGAAGAAGCTAGCAAGTACAAGAGACCATGAAGTAGCTGCAGTTCGGCATTATTTGGAAAATGACACCTCTTGTCGCCGGCAGTGGCTCTTACACTACTTTGACACCTCTTTTACCACCAGTGTGCAGGATCCTCTATTATGCTGTGATGTATGTGCAAGGAAATGTAGTGCTTCTCTGGTATGCTTCTCCAGCTATTTTATGTATACATATTTATACTCACACATTGTTACTGACACATGCATCACCTTTGTGTAGGTTTGAGGTTATTTTTTTTTATATGAGTGCTCCCAGCAGGTGAAGCATTGCATTTAGTATTAAGAAGGTTTATGTACCTGTAAAGGTGAGTTACTATACGTCAACTGAAAATGGGTACTCCTTTTCCTGTTCTGCTTCCTCCTCCTCCTCCTCCTCTTCCTCCTCTTCCCGTTCAACTTCATCTGCTGTCATACCTCTGTACATCATGCACCCTAATTAAGGCCTTGCACTAATAATTATTACATAAAGCATACATGTACAAGTATGTATAATGTGATTGCATGCAGACTTAAAGAGAGGAAACATACAAGACAGTGCCAGTCCTCGGTTACTGGCTCAAGAAGACCGAGTCGATCCTGAATGGTATCTCCATCCATTGTGTGCCGCTGGGCTCCAACTTGCCTTTCACATGTTAGCTGATCTCCTCCTGGTGGTACTCTTCTCTCACAGGGATAATCCTTGCCAAGGTAGTCCTGCATACACATCATGATGTCAATCATGTCAGTTCTGCTTGCCTCATTTTTCATGAGAACATCCAGCACAATCACTTCTGACTTTTTCCCCATTTCAGTAGAGTACTTACACTGAATGTGTTGAGGAACTGACTTAGACGAGACTGATAATCCGTCGATGTAGCGAGTGATGATCCTACTAACGAGAACAACAAGGTTACTTCGCACAGCAGCAAAGTCCTCAGAGGTTGGTAAAAATGTGTCAACAGGAAGCTTAGAGAGGAGAGCAACACACCCAGTGCGAGCTAGTTCACTGGCTTGAACACGACTGCATCCGGCTAGGATACTGTACATGTGCAGCAAGGACCCATGGTGGTCTGATCAAACATCCCTGACACCCCTCTTCTTATCAACATTGTCACCCCAGAACTTGACCAGAACATCGTCAGCTATCCATTGCTGCAAAGGGGTTGTGTGGAGCTTGCTGACTTCATCAAGAAGGCTCAAAGTGGCTGTGTAACTCATACACACACCAACATGATTCATACGTGAGTACACCTAATGTATAATAATTACTATTAAAAAATATTAAGTTTTGATCATATCTATACTAACCTGCCTATCCACATGTGAAGAGAATAGTAGGAGAGAGATAACTGATTGCAGCCCACACATCTCCCTATTCCTCTCTTTAAGGAGAATACTGACTGCCATGCAAAGACCAGGATGGTGGGCAGTGGTGACTGCTGCCTGCTTACTTTTATCGTTGGACGTGACAATGGAGGAGAGGATCTTCAAGAGAGTGGGAGCTTTTTGTGAGAGATCTTCAACAAGCACCTTCCACTGAAATGAGGAACATTTGCTGGTATTGATTTTGCGAAATGGTGAGAGAGGATTTGTTAGCTGACAGATGTGGAAACACTCGGAATTGATTTTATCTATAATCCGTTCAAACACCATTTCACATAGATCACTCTGATCCATTATGGCGTCAGCTACAGAGGGCAAGTGACAACCAGCGAGGGCTCTTCCTAAGACGCTGGTAGATCCACTCAGTGTGGAGGTGGTCGTTGAGCTTCCCAACAGGTCAGTTACAGTAACCTATACAATAAAAATTGTGTTAGATGCTGGAGTAAAGTGTTGATCTCATTATTGTATTGAATACTCTACCTTAACTGTAGGTGACTTCTTTGTTGGGGGTGGTAGGGGTTGGTTTTCTGCAATGTGTGAATTAATGATACAGCATTTTTAGATATCACTGTACATCTTATCCTTTGCTTTATTTCTTACCCTTTGTACATGCGTGCAGTGGTAATGGATCTGCAACAGTGAGACAGATAGGAGGTACAGTGCATGACAACAGAGAAGATAGTTGTAGCTGGGACTCTACAACTGGTGACTGAAGAGAACCTGTGTAAAACAACATATTGTAGTATTTAATTTACTGCTTGACACAATATTAACAAAGTTTAATAATTTCTTACTTTGAGTAAAATCCAAGCGTTTCTGTGTGAGACGTCGTTTAGAAGGGGGTCTGTTCTTAGCTGTGTCGGGAGATATGCCCACTGAACTACTGGTCTCTTTTGTCTGCTTGAACTCCCCTCTCCTACATGTACGCAGCTTGATGTAACTGGAGTTGGCCTGGATTCTAAAGTTCTCCAGATCCTCTGCGGCTTTCTCCAAGCGTTCCAACCTCCTTTTGCACTTCTCGCATACATGCTCTGGGTAACCATCATTCTCAGCTATGTGCACATCAAGGAGATCAGAAATTCTGGAAGAGAGACTCTGTCTAGTTGCTGATGGGCCAAATAGACATACTGCATGAGCACTAGGCACGGCTGATTGGCAGAGGCGACACAAGCAACTGCGAGCAGCCATCGTGAACGTTGAACGCTCCTGGTAAGTACGCGGTACAATCGCGCGTGCGCGCTCGCAATGTACGTACGGGATCGACTAAGTTCACCCGGTTTGATGCGGTTACGTCATTATACGTCATCGATAGTGGAGGTCAAAGGTCATCGTTAAACCAATGGAAGGGCAGTAGGCCCAGGAGAAGCTACGTAGCTACAGGACCAGTCAGATGCCTGGATCTCTGTCACAGATTAAAGCTGAAAGTGTCCACTACTCTATGCTCAGCCTTTATCGATTTCACAAGTCATGGCAAGCACTATGTACAGCAGTACCAGTTCCTCCAACAGACTTGCAGAAATTCATGGAGCTATTTCTGGGCAAGCAAGCGGTAAATTTGAACTCACTGGAAGGTAGCAAGGTAGTAAACCCGATAATTTGGCATCTGCCCAAATTGTGAATATGATGAGGTAGTGACCCTTGAACAGGTCGCAGCGTGGGATGCCAGTCTCAGATAACTATGATACTATAATATGAACATATGAGAAGAAGGCATGGTGCTACTAGCACTAGGACGTTGAACAATTATCCCCGAACCTGAGGAGAGGAAAACTTAAACTGTGTGGGTAGTGAAGGAGTAAACTATTATTTTATTCAAGTTCTAATATATATTTTTTAATGCTAAGACCACAATGGACACTGTACACATCACACATCTGTACTGTGGTTGGGATCTATCATCCACTTGCATCATAACTATTGCTTGTAATTTTGTGTTATGTGCCAGATTTTATGGCTCGATGCATATGTATTATCTATCTACCTATCTATCTAGGACCTGTATAAAATGTTAGTGATTTGGTGAGACATACATACATGGAGGGGGGGACTAATGCCGTGGTGAATAAAAAAAACCCTTTGATTTTTTGGTTAGAATGATAATCTTAAGTTATTTGATTGTCCAGAAATAATACCACATCATGAATTTCTGCTCTGCAGTTAGGGAAGCACAGAGTCGGTGGACACTTTCAGCTCTGCAATAGAGATCCAGGCATCTGACTGGTCCTGTAGCTTCTCCTGGGCCTACTGGCTTCCCATTCGTTTAGTGATGACCTTTGACCTCCACTATCTGGCTCCACACTCTAAGTTCAACGATGACGTAACCTCATCAAACCGGGTGAACTTAGTCGATCCCTGTACGTACGTACGTGCGCCTGGCACGCGCCATCGATCGTCCACGCGTCATCATTGGCCGGTTCGTGCTGTCTTAACGTCATTCGTCCACACCCACTCCAAAGCACGCGATCTCGTGACAGTTAACTAATCGCATGCGTGAACGGTGTGTACCAGGCTCTTTTTCTCCCCCTCCCCCTAAGAGCCTGAGTACGAGGCTATTGGCAAAGGTCATCATTTCACCACACCTCCCAATGTCCCAATGTGGCCTATAACTAACGTGACTCACTAATGTCTGCAGCATTGTCATGTACAGCTACAGAACCCATCTCAGTGTCATCTACCTGTATATCAAACATGAACCACATACACTATATTAACAGTGGTGTAACGGGCTAAGGCCATTACCTAGATTATGCGAGCTTCTTCGAATAGCCGAAACGTTAAGAATGCTAAATAGACCAACGAACAACCCCCCCCCCCCCCCCCCCCCCCACAAAAGGGCTCACAATGAGCGACTGCCCTTACCTCTCCTTGATACAACCATAATTTCTCTATGATAGATCGCCAAAGCGAGCGAAAATGGACATAGGAGCCACCATGGACGATAACTACAGATCAGCGCATGCGCTGTAGACTGAAGATACTTAGTTCAAAGATCAGGGAAATCAATCAGTGAGTTAGCTAACTATATTAACAGGGGTGCAACGGGCTGTGGCCATTCCCTAAATTTTGAATGTTGTTTGAGCTTCATCGAATAGCTAGATCACTAAATAGGGCTAACAAACTGCCTTCCCCCCCCCCCCCCCCCCCCAAAATGGCTTACAGTGAGCGACTGACCTTACCTGTCCAAGATACAACCATAATTCTCGATGATTGATCGCCAAAGCGAGCGAACATGGATATGAGAACCAAAAGCGCTCACGCAGCTCGCTATAAGTCGTCTATGGTTACTTGTCCATCGACGATACCTACAGAACAGCGCATGCGCTGTAGACTGAAGACATTTAGTCCAAAAGGCCAGGAGAATCAACCATCGAGTTGGCTGACTATTTCAGCAACGGTCTATGGCCACTCCGTAGATTTTTAACGTTGTTTGAACTTCAAAATAGGAGTGCTATGGCTACTCCCAAATAGGCTAACGAATCCCCTCCCATAAAGGTTCACATTAAGCGAACAACCTTAACTCCTTAAGATAAACCATAATTCTCTATGATAGATCGCCAAAGCGAGCGAAAATGGATATGAAAGCCAAAGGCGCATGCGCAGTTTGGTATAGATCGTCAACGGTTAGTTGTCCATCGACGATCACTACCGAACAGCGCATGCGCTGTAGGCTGAAGACATTCAGCCCAAAAGTTAGGAAAATCAACCAGCGAGTTGGCTGACTATATTAGCAGCTGAATGATGTTTGAACTTCATAACGATCTCGTATAGCCAATATAACGAGTACCGCTGTCGCCCGTATTGGGACCACTTCTTTTCACTTAGTCCGCTGTCAGATACGTGATGAGTCTCTCTATTTATCCGTTTTATCCACAATTGTCCGTTGTGCGACACATTCTGTATGATCCGTCTGTCCGATCGGACAGCGTGGACCGCCTTCGTCCGTCCGACGATCCCGTTCCAGTCAGTTCTATACCGTCTGAATCATATCATATAGCGCATGTGTATAAATTTGCATTACAACAAGTTTAAGTATTAATAGCATAATAATGAAGAGAGTAGATACATCCACTCAGTTGTTGCATTTTAGTCAATCACGGCTAAAACTTGAATGCTTCCTGCCATTGTTCCTCTTCAGCACTTTGTCAGCTCTCTCTACCTACAACATTCATAGTAGCCATAAACTGCTTCTATAATAAAATTAATAGCATTACAAAAAATAATTGATGCACATAACAACGTACATACCAAGTCTTTTTACAATGAGATGGACGTTTATCAATGTTAGACATTTGTGGTAAAGAGAACTGTGTTCCAAATAATTCCCATAGCCAACTGATCTGTAGGATAGTCCCCTAAATGTTTGCTACATGTACATCTCAACTGCTCACTAGGATGCACAACAAGCGAAGTTTCACATGCACACGAGCATATTGCTCACACACTCTCACCCTTTCAGCTTCAATATGTGCCATCTTGAGAGCAGGCTAGTCATAGATGCTCGGTACATTCCAATCACTCGCTCAGATACACAAGCTGAAGTATCACATGTACACACGCACATTACTTACACACTCTTATACTCTAGATCTGCCATCTGCTGAAAAATGTGCCATCTTAACAGTAGGCTAGTCATTAATGCTCGGTACATTATAATTGCTCGCTCTAATACACAACAAGCTGAAGTTTCACATGTACACACGCACATTATTCACACACATTTAAGCTCTTCAAGCTTAAAGATGTGACATTTTGGCTTTTTAACAGCAGGTTAGTCCTAAATGCTCGGTACATGTACATTCCACTCGCTCGATCTAATACTAAACAAGCTGAAATTTTACATGAACGCAAGTACATTACTCACACACTCTTATACTCATTCAGCTTAAAGATGAGCCGCCTTAGCTGAGGTTTACTGTTGAAAGATGTGCCATCTTAACAGCAGGATTAGCCTCGTCCCCAGGCCCCTTCCTACGCGGGAGAAGGGCCTAATACACACCGACTGCGCATGCGCCCGTTTGTACCCAAAATCTGGGTACATCGTATATTCCCGTAAAATTCTCAGTAAACTATCTATTTACGATTACGTCATCTTCTCAATCTCCTTGCGTTTAGCCAACAAATACGAGGGGAGCGCAAAGACTTCGTTCGAGCGGTTGACAGGCAAGCGACATCGAAGACGCTTACCCAGGTGCTTGTTTGAACTAGAAGTCAAAATGTCGCACGGTAAGCTATAGAATACGGACAATTTTACGGAAATTTTACTGATAATCTTGCACATGCGCAGTTGGTGTGTACCAGGCCCTCCTTTCGCGTAGGGAGGGGCCTGGGGACGAGGCTACAGCAGGATATTCCTAAATGCTAAGTACATGTACATTCCAATCACTCGCTCTGATACGCAACAGGCTGAAATTTAACATGTACGCACGTACATTACTCACATACACTTACGCTCATTAAGCTTCCATCTTAGCTGAATCTGTTTAAAGATGTGCCATTTTAACAGCAGGCTAGTCCTCAATGCTCAGTACATGTACTTTCCAATCGCTCACTCTTATACACAACGGGCTGGAATTTCACATGTACGCACATAAAATACTCATGCTCTTTCAGCTTAAAGATGTGCTACATTAGCAGAATCTTACCGTTGAAAGATGTACCATCATTACAGCGGGCTAGTCATAAATGCTCGGTACATTCCAATCTCTTGCTCTGATACACAACATGCTCAACTTTCGCACGTATGCAGGTACATTACTCACACACGCTTATGCTCATTCAGCTTAAAGATGTACCATCTTAGCTGAGTCTTACTGTTGAAAGACGTGTCATCTTCGTAGCAGACTAGTCCTTATTGCATGATACATGTACATTCCATTCGCTCACTCTGATACACAACAATCTGAAATTTCACTGTGACATGCACGCACGTACTCACACACTCTTATGCTCATTCAGCTTTAAAATGTGCCAACTTAGCTGAGTCTTACTATTGAAAAATGTACCATCTTAACTGCAGGCTAGAAGTAGATGCTCGGTACACTCGCTCTGATACACAACAAGCTGAAGTTTCAAATGTACACACGCACATTACTCACAAACGCTTATGCTCTTTCAGGCTAAAGATGTGCCATCATAGCTAAGTCCTACGTTGAAAGATGAGTCATCTTAACAGCAGGCTAGTCCTAAATACTCAATACAGTCCAATCACTCGCTCTGATGCACAATGATTCACACGTACCCACGTACATTACACACACTCTCTTTTATGCTCTTTCAGCTTAAAGATGTGCCATCTTAGCTGAGTCTTACTGATGAAAGATGTGCCATCTTAACAGCACGCTAGTCCTAAATGCTCAGTACATTCCAATCTTAGCTGAGTCTTACTGTTGAAATATGTGTCATCTTAACAGCAGGCTAGTCCTAAATGCTAAGTACATGTACATTCCAATCGCTCGCTCTGACACGCAACAAGCTGGTTTCACATGTACGCACGTAAAATACTCACACATTCTTATGCTCATTCAGCTTAAAGATGTGCCACCTTAGCGGACACTTACAGTTGAAAGATGTACCAACTTAACAGCAGGCTAGTCCTTAATAATCTGTACGTTCCAAATGCCCGCTCTGATACGCAACAGCTGAAGTTTCACATGTACACACGCACTTTACTCACACGCTCCATAGGCATCGCACCCGGGGGATCAGGGGGACCATGCCCCCCCCCCCTTTTTTTTTTACATTCAGGGTAGGCGTGGTCTGGTATTTTTTTTACATTAAGGCATCGTGTGATCGTGCACGCGCAGGCGCGTTCGTGTGCGCGTCTAGTCTAGCGCATGCCGATCGCAACAGGACAATTTAATACAATTTGTACATATCTATAACAATGTATTTCATCTTGCTTTGCGCTAGCTTAGTTTTGCATGTTCACAAGACTGAACTACGTGGATCGCGCTAGCACACCGTAGGGGTGTGTCCCGGGCGTGGTCTCTAAAAAATTTTGCGCGTGCTTTGCGTGCACTTACTGTATTCAAGAGCCCCCCACTCTCTATATGCTTCCGACGCCCATGCAGTTTCAGTATAAGGATGTGCCATCTTAGCTGAGTCTTACTATTGAAAGATGAGCCATCTCAACAGCTGGTTATGCACCTCAATGCTCGGAACATTTGATCTTCTCGCTCTACAACACAACTAGCCTCGTCCCCAGGCCCTTTGAGGGGAGGAGAAGGGGCCTGATACACACTGAATGCGCATGCGCCAAGTTTCTCTGTAAAATTCGCCGTAAGACTTATCGGATACTTTTGCCAACACGTGGCTAAGTATACCGAGAAGCTGTGCGGACTAAGAATACGGAGCAGTCTTGAACGTTGAACATACACAAGCTATACAGCCCAAGTTTCAGGCTTTTCAAGGATAGGAACTACTTCTAGACTATCATTACCGATCGTATGTTAAGTGAAAGAGCCAAGAAATCACTCTCCCGTATGGCTGTCCAACTTGGCCTTAAAAACGATTTCAGTAACAAAAGAGGCAGCATAGTCAGCTTCTTCGCCGGTCCTTTTTAACATCGTCACCCTTCGCGATCACTTGAAGGGCACATAGGCAACGATATTTCACAAAACTGATTTGCTTGTAGTTGAATAACACTATCACTATGTGGTTCAAAGGGCAAGTGTCCAGCAACAAACTGAGACCACGGACATGTACGCGGATTTGTGAGCGGACAAGTATACAATAGTATCTGATCCCCTAAGATTCTTAGGGTAACGGAGCATGCGCAGACAGTGTGTACAAGGCCCTTTCTCCTCCCTTCAATGAGCCTGGGGACGACGCTACCACACAACCAGCTGAAGTTTCACATGCACACACACACAATACTCACACACTCTTATACCTTTTCAGCTTAAAGATGTGCCATATTAGCTGAGTCTTACTGTTGAAGAATGTGCCATCTTAACAGCTGGCTAGTCACACAGACGTTTGGTAAACTCCAATCACTTGCTGTGAAGCACAACAAGCTCATAATTATACACAAGCACGTTATTCTCACTCACTTATACCCTCTCAGCTTAAAGATGTGCCATGTTAGCTGAGTTTTACAGATGAAATACATGCCACCTAAACAGAAGGCTAGTCCTAAATGCTCGGTACATTCCAATCGCTCGCTCTGATACACAACCTTGAAGCTGAAGTTTCACATGTACGCACGTACATCACTCACACACTCTTATGCACGTTCAGCTTGAAGATGTGCCATCTAAGATGGGTCCTACTGTTGAAAGATGTGCCATCTTAACAGCAGGCTTTTCCTGTATGCTCAGGACATTCCAATCACTCACTCTGATACACAACAAGCTGAAGTTTCACATGTACGCACGTAGATTACTCGCAAACTCTTTTACTGATTCAGTTCAAAGATGTGCCATCTTAGCCGAATCAAACTGTTGATAAAAGGGCCATCTTAACAGCAGGCTAGACATAGATGCTCGGTACATTCAAATTTCTCGCTCTGATACACAAAAATCTCAAGTTTCATATGTACACACGCACATTACTCACACACTCTTATGCTCATTCAGCTTAAAGATGTGCCATCTTTGTTGAGTCTTACTGTTGAAAGATGGGCTATCTTAACAGCACGCGAGTATTAAAATTAATGCTTAGTACATTCCAATTGCTCGCTCTGATACACAACAAGCTGAAGTTTCATATGTACGCACATACATTACTCACACACTCTTATGCTCATTCAGCTTTAAGGTGTGCCGTCATAGCTGAGTCTTACCGTTGCTAGATGTGCTATCTTAACAGCAGGCTAGTCCTTAATGTTCGGTACATTCTAATTGCTCGCTCTGATACGTAACAAGCTGAAGTTTCACATTTCCACACACACATTACTCACACACACTTATACCCTATCAGCTTAGCGATGTGCCATCTAAACTGAATATTTCTATTAAAAGATGTGCCATCTTAACAGCAGGCTAGTCCTAAATGCTCAGTACATTCCAATCGCTTGCTCTAATACACACACACTGTAAAACGTAGCCACGTGAACTGCGCACGTATACAGGGAGAACGATGTCCGCGTTCGCCGAATAGACGAGCTTTGAACGGAATCTCCGATGTCCAGGATAACGAGTACCATTGTCGCCCGTATTGGGACCACTTTTTACGGCTATTTCACTGAGTCCGCTATCAGATCTGTGCTGAGTCCGTCTAGTTACTCCATTTTATCCAGTATAGTCCATCGTGTGACTCCGTCTCTATGATCCGTCTGTCCCATCAGACCGCATGGACCGCCACCAACTACTACATCCACTCAGTTGGTGTAGTTAGTCAATCACAGCTAAAACTAGAATGCTTCCTGCTTTTCATTTTCCTCTTCAGCACTTTTTCAGCTCTCTCTACTTCCAACGACATTCATAGTAGCCATGAACTGATTCTATAATAATAATTGATGCATATAACAACCTACATATGCCAGTTTTTATACGATGAGATGGACATTCATCAATACTAGGTACTTTTGGTATGGAGGAATGTGTTCCAAATACTTCCCCATAGCCAACGAAACTCATATACACGAGCCTATTGCTCACACACTCTCATAACCTTTCAACTTAAAGATGTGCCATCTTACTAGTCACTAGAATGCTAGGAACATTCCAATCGCTCGCTCTGATACACAAGCAGTATTACTATTGAAAGATGTGCCACTTTAACAGCAGGCTAGTCCTAAATGCTCAGTACATTCCAATCGCTCACCCTCAACAAGCTGAAGTTTCACATGTACACACGTACATTACTCACACACTCTAATGCTCATTCAGCTTAAAGATGTGCCATCTTAGCTGTTGAAAGATGTGCCATCTTAACAGCAGGCTAGTCCTAAATGCTGAGTACATTCCAACCACTCGCTCCACAACAAGCAGAAGTTTCACATGTACACACATACAATACTCACACACTATTATGCTCATTCAGATTAAAGATGTACCATCTTAACAGGAGGCTAGTCCTAAATGCTCGATACATTCCAATCGCTCACTCTGAAGCTGAAGTTTTACATGTACACACGTACATTACTCACAAATTCTTATGCCTATTCAGCTTAAAGATGAGCCATCTTAGGTGAGTCTTACTGTTGAATGATGTGCCATTTTAACAGCAGGCTAGTCCTAAACGCTCAGTACATTCCAATCACTCGCTCCACAACAAGCTGAAGTTTCACATGTACACACGTACATTACTCTCACATTCTTATGTTCATTCAGCTTAAAGGTGTGCCATCTTAGCTGAGTCTTAGAGTTAAAAGAAGTGCCATCTTAACAGCAGGATTGTCTTAAATACTCGGTATTATCCAATTGCCCACTCTGATACAAAACAAGTTGAAGCTTCACATGTACATTACTCACACTCTATTATGCTCATTCAGCTTAAAGATGTGCCATCTTAGCTGAATCTTACTGTTGAAAGATGTAACAGCAGGCTAGTCCTAATGCTCGATACATTCCAATCACTCAGTCTGATACACAACAAGCTGAAGTTTTACATGTACACACGTACATTACTCAAAAATTCTTATGCTCATTCAGCTTAAAAATGTGCCATCTTAGCTGAGTCTTACTGTTGAAAGATGTGCCTTCTTAACAGCAGGCTAGACCTATATGCTCAATACATTGCAATCACTCGCTCTGATACACAACAAGCTGAAGTTTCTCATGTACACACGTGCATTACTCACACACTCTTATGCTCATTCAGCTTAGAGATGTGTCATCTTAGCTGAATCTTACTGTTGAAAGATGTGCCATCTTAACAGCAGGCTTGTCCTAAATGCTCGCTCTGATACACAACAAGCTGAAGTTTCACATGTACACACGTACATTACTCATACATTCTTATGCTCATTCAGTTTAAAGATGTGCCATCTTAGCTGAGCTTTACTATGGAAAGACGTGCCATCTTAACAGCAGGCTTGTCCTAAATGCTCGCTCTGATACACAACAAGCTGAAGTTTCACATGTACACACGTACATTACTCATACATTCTTATGCTCATTCAGTTTAAAGATGTGCCATCTTAGCTGAGCTTTACTATGGAAAGATGTGCCATCTTAACAGCAGGTTTGTCCTAAATGCTCGCTCTGATACACAACAAGCTGAAGTTTCACATGTACACACATACATTACTCATACATTCTTAAGCTCATTCAGTTTAAAGATGTGCCATCTTACCTGAGCTTTACTATGGAAAGATATGCCATCTTAACTGCAGGCTAGTCGTAAATGCTCGATGCATTCCAATCGCTCACTCTGATACACTACTAGCTGAAGTTTCACATGTACACACGTACATTACTCACACATTCTCATGCTCATTCAGCTTAAAGATGAGCCATCTTAGCAGAGTCTCACTGTTGAAAGATTTGCCATCTTAACAGCATGCTAGTCCTAAATGCTCAGTACATTCCAATTGCTCGCTCCACAACAAGCTGAAGTTTCACATGTACACACGTACATTACTCACACATTCTTATGCTTATTCAGCTTAAAAATGTGCGATCTTAGCTGAGTCTTACTGTTGAAAGAAGTGCCATCTTAACAGCGGGCTAGTCCTAAATGCTTGGTACATTCCATTCGCTCGCTCTGATACACAATAAGCTCAAGTTTCACATGTACACACGCACATAACTCGCACGCTGTTATGCTCATTCAGCTTAAAGATGTGCCATCTTAGCCGAGTCTTACTGTTGAAAGATGTGCCACCTTAACAGCAGGCAAGTCCTAAATGCTCAGTACATTCCAATTGCTCACTCTGATACGCAACAAGCTGAAGTTTCACACGTACACACGCACATTACTCACACACTCTTATACTCTTTCAGCTTAAAGATGTGCCATCTTAGCTGAGTCTTACTTTTGAAAGATGTGATGTCTTAACAGAAGGCTAGTCACCTAAATGCTCGGTACATTTGAACTGCTCATTCAAACACATAACAAGCGGAAATTTCACATGTACACACGCACATTACTCACCCAATCTTATACTCTTTCAGCTTAGGGATGTGCCATCTTAGGTGAGTCTTACTGCCAAAAGATGTGCCATCTTAACAGTAGGCTAGTCCTAAATGCTCGGTACATTCCAATCACTCGCTCTGATACACAACAAGCTAAAGTTTCACATGTACGTACGTAAAATACTCACACACTATTATGCTCCTTCAGCTTAAAGTTGTAACAGCTTAGCCGAGGCTTACTGTTGAAAGATGTGCCCTCTAAACAGCAGGCTATTCCAAAATGCTCGGTACATTCCAATCTCTCGCTCTGATACACAACAAGCTGAAGTTTCACATGTATGCATGTACGTTACTCACACATGCTTATGCTCATTCGGCTTAACAATGTGCCATCTTAGCCGTGTCTTAATGATAAGATGTGCCATCTTAACAGCAGGCTAGTCCTAGATGCTCGGTACATTCCAATCGCTCACTCTGATACACAACAAGCTGAAGTTTTACATGTATACACGCACATTACTCACACACACATATTATTGTTTTCAATACAATGATCATAATACAATACACAATATCACCCTCTCCCTCTCTTACACACACACACACACACACGTCACACACACACACGCACGCACACACACACGCACACACACACACACACACACACACACACACAAAGCTCAAAACCAGTTACTACGACAGAATGTAATCGACGCACGTGGGAATCTCCTCCTCTGTCGCAAGTGTGTTGTTTCTTGCCTAGGAGTTCATACATCCCGACTCACTCGGCAGCGGATCATCAAACAGAAGCAAAAGGACCAGCCTATCTTAGAACTGACGAAAAGGGAAGTAGTAGTAGAGCAGAGGTTAGAAGATTACTTGCTGCATGATGATGAGGATGACGATATCTTGACGTTTGGTGCTTGGTGGAAGCTGGTAGATAATGACGACATAGTTGAGGTTCAGTTCCCACACAAACGTCATGGTTCGGCTGGTAAGAAATCTAACCATGCCAAGAAGCAAGCAATGGCAGACTTTCTTGAGTTTGTTGACATCAACTCCCAGCCCAATGGTCTGGTGGCTGTAGTGCCCAATTTTTTCTCCTTCCGAAGTTCACTCGAATTGCGTTACCTAAAAATAAATGGGAGAAAAAAATCTACGAGGAGCAATTACAGTCATTTGTGGTCTCTCAATTTAACAAGGCACAAACAGAGAAAGGGAGACAAACGTGTCATAACACTGCTGCAACTAACTGGCTCCAGAAGTACCGACCCAAGATAGCACTGCATCCCAGTATGACAGACTACTGTGACACGTGCAAACACCTCAAGCAGCAATTGTCACGAAACCAGGCAGTACTCAATCGGTTGCAGCAGAGCAGTCAAGTAGCGCCTTTGAAGGTGAGCTTAGGGCCCATGAGTCCACCAAACGGGAGCTGTAAGAGGAATTGGCAGATCACAAGACAGTTGCAACACGATCTAGAGAGTATTATATACAAGGCTACTATTGATAAGTGCAGAGAGCAGTGGGCAAAGATCGAGCAACTCACCAAGATGCAGGTGTTGACGAGAAGAGAGCGAGAGGATCTAGAAGGAGCAAAGTACTGTTCTACTGCCACTATCAGTGCTGACTACCAGCAGTCCAAACTGATACCATCATGGGGGAAGACTGAGCAACCTGGATCAACGTACTATCTTCAGAAAGTTTCCCAAGACGTCTTTGGAGTAGTTGACCACTCAAAAAACAACTCAGTGGTGTACCTGTTTAATGAATGCGTTGGTCCTAAGTACACAGATCACACACTCTCTTTCTTAACTCACTACTGGAATCGGCTCCGCCAGCACCATCCATGGATTCACCGACTTGACATTTTCCTCGACAACGCCACATGCACCAACAAGAAATACTAGTCAATGTACCCCTTCGATTGCACGAGGGGCGGTGCGAGAGGCAAATACAGCACGAGGCGAAGCCAAGTGCTGTATTTGCCCTTGAGCCACGCCCCGAGTGCAATAACTCCCGTATGGAACGAGAAAAAGCGGTACATTAACTGGTTTATTGTGTGAATCTAGTGTTCAAACTAGCTAGGCCATTTGCAAAGCTGTGGATCCGATGTCCAGTTGAACGAGCGATCAGGTTGTGCTACCCTCACTACTCGAGTCAGAGTGGAGCTGAATCACTGACGTTCAAAACTAGCTAGGCTATCAGCGAGGCTGTTGATCCAATCATTTTCCAGTTCGACAAGCGAGCGATTCTATCGTGCCACGCTACCTTCGCTACTCAAGCCAGAGTGGGAAGATCGTTTGAATCACTGATGATCCTACGTTTGATGACCACTGATCTTGTGAAACGAGGCCGGTACGTTCGAGCATGGTTCGAGCTACGACTTGATCGCGAGTTTCGAACCTGCTTGGACAAGATACCACTGTGACAGAGCGGCGTCTTTTCGGATGATGATCGGTGAATAAACGAGGGTCTACAGCTGCTTTTGCTGAGTATCCTGCCAGCACCACTGCCAAGGTGAACTAAGCTTTGTTGGGCTGAGCCCAATTCGACTATATTCTGAACGTCCCAGACATTATGAGCAAAAGAATCAGCAGCTGGAGCAGTAGGCCTACAAGCCTGGTTCCTCTACTCACTGTCCCTGAGGTCAGTTAACCTGCCACAGTACAGCTCCAACTGCTAATCCTTTGGCTCACATACCCTGCATACTGGCTGGAACATTCTCCAACTGTATGCATGAAGTGACCTTCTAGGGGATTTTTTTGTGTACCATCAACCTGGTTTTTGTGGATGCTCCCTGCAATTATACACATGTAGTTTGGTCAGACATGATGTAGACAACTCAATTAGTTAACACAACAATTTTTCTATTTGCCACTGGAAAATATTGAACTGCTGTTGGCAGTATGGAATTTATTGCATTACAAAAGCCTTTGATCTAATATGGCTTCAAACAATAATAAATACTTATTCTCTTGGGCCATGGAGATTGTGAGTTCTGGAGAGATCGACCACATCCATATCAGCTTCATGGTAGCTGGACACACAAAGTTTGCCCCAGACCGTCTCTTTTCAGTGATTGGAAGTGTCTATAAGAGAAGACGTGCTCTCCATTCATGAGCTGAAAGTTATCTGTGATCAGAATACTGCAACATTCATTGAAGACGGACAGCAAGTTCTCACCTGGCGAGACAGTCTTGGAGACAAGTACTCAGACCTTCCCGGTGTGCGTAGTGAAGGCACACAATGGAAATGTGGTGATGAAGGTGCATGAGAATTGCTTTGCTGGTGAGTGGAAGGATTCCTCACTTCGTGTCCGAGTCAGCACTGCAGTTGGAGTCCCAACCACCAACTACAGTGATAGCCACCTTCACAGTATTTCGGCTGATAAAATGGCCAACAAGTTTACCATGTATGAGCGTTTTATTTCTCACGATCGCCGTCCAGATTACTTGCCACCACCCACCGTTGTGTCATCTACCTCCTCGACAGCACAAACTTCTGCTCAAACATCTTCATCCTCATCTGCAAGTACAACTGCTGGACAGAGAAAGAGAAAACAGAGCAAGTGCTCAACAAAAGGCTGCGATGGATTGGGACACAAAAAATGAACAAGATGGGCTGAAGGTCACACAACAAAAGCAGGATGTCCTAGGTGTTAGCAAGTCATTTTTAACTTGCTGGTCATATCTTATGCTATTGAACATCATTTCACATCACTACCTACTGTACTTACCTTTATTTTGATCTTGCTGTTGCTGCCAAAGTACCATGTGTCCACAACAGTTAATACCTCGTGATCATTCTAATTAATGCACACCAAGAGAATAGGGACTACTCGACCATCTGATGGTTCCAAGATGTTGCTACCTACTGATGCAAGTAAAGAATGACTGAGTTAATTTAGATACTGCTTACAGGGGGATAAATAAGGGCTATACATGCCACTACTTTCGGTAACTAGTCACTATCACTTAGCTAGCTTCATGGCTACTAAAACACAGGCTTAGTTTTCGATTCTAGTACCTATTGTAGATGGTTAAGACTATATTATTACGATTACAGCTACTTACCTCCTCAGGTCCGGTCTTCTTTTTCTTGATCCACTCACGACTCTGTCTTTTGCACGTACTGAACATTGTGTTGCACGGGTGGGTGGGGCCACGCCGGGTTAGCAATAAATGGCCTAAGGTCGTCACGGTTGCAAGCGCGTAACTACTGGCTATAGCAACCGATCGCGTTCAAACTCGCGGAGTGAATGAACAATGCCCCAACGTATATGTGTGCTTGTAGCATCGTTGCTTGGTTACAGTGCCCTGTTTAAAACAAATACTTTGCTCGGTTACAGTAGCCGCCATTAAGTACAGAGCAAATGGTTGCTCTGTTACAGTGCCACGCACACCTACCGGCACACAGCCTAGCTGCTCAATTCTTGACGAAAACATAACGGAGTGACTACGGCCAGCACGAAGGGGACACCACTTGTCAATGTAAGCCAACATAACAGGAATGATATGTTTACGACACTCCTCGTTACTGGACAAGTCTGTCACCTGTTCGCCGTGTGTCTCTACCGTCTTGTAGTCTTCAAGTCTCGGAGAAACTTGTCCGTCACTGCTGATAACGCAGGCATTCCATTTTCCTGTGATTCGTGTACTCTGTAGGGGGTGGTGGCGCTGATCAACAATCTCCATTGTTGCAAACTCGGCCCCCCTTCCCAGAGGCAGCATCCTTTGGAGTGCAAGTTGTGCCCGGCCAGACTGGCGTCTTGGTGTTTGTCGAGCTAACTGCTTGCAGGCAGTGGCCAGATATTCCTCCGCTTCAGTCGTGTCCATTTGGAGTACGTCGTGGCAGTAGCACACAATCGGTCTCAAGTTCCCTGCATTCGACACCATTGTGGCTGGCTTCTTGTTGGATGCACTCTGTACAGTGCAAGTGTAGGAGAACTATAAATAGTAGCATGAGACATCAAATCATTCATTCGGATGGCTATATTACCAGTTGTGGGAAAGGCTATGGCCACTCCCTAGATTTTGAATACTAGGTTAGAGCTTCAAAACGATCTCATTATAGCCAAAACATGGAGATCGAATTAATTTTAATGACAAAAAGAGGCCTAATAGTCAAAAGCAAAAGTGTGAACAAAAATTGAGATAAAGTGGTGGCAAATGATGGTATTAAAGAAGCGGTGCTACAGAAATGGATTTGTTGAAAGAGTAGAGTAAATGTTTATAGGTTGTATGTGATATAAATTTCCATTCTTCAATGTTGGTCAGGTAGGGAAATCTACGTTCAGTAATTTACAGTGTTTGATAAATTCTTGCCTTTCCTGAGCATATGAACGACAGTTCAACAAAATTGGATGTTCAAACTAAACTACTGGCTCTTAATTTTGAATACTAAATAGGTTAATGAACCACCAATGAGGGCTCACATTGAGCGAGTTACCTTAACTCTCCAAGATACAGCCATAATTCTCAATGATGGATTGCCAAAGCGAGCGAGGTTTGGATCTAAGAGCTCGAGGAAGGTTGGTAGGAGTGGTCGATGGACAGCCAATACAAAAACCGCCGTACTGCGGTTAGTTGTCCGTCGATGATCCCTAACGAACACGGCGCATGCGCTTTAGACTCGAGACCTTTATCAAAGGGGTCTGAGAAATCTATCAGCGATTTGGCTGGTTATATTAGCAATGGTGGGACAGGCTATGTCCACTCCCCAGATTTTGAATGTTGTTTGAGCATCAAAACTATGTCGCATAACCAAAACGTAGCGAACGTTTTGAACGCTAATGAACATCAAAGAAAGGACTCACATTGAACGACTGAATTCAACTCTCCAAGATAGAGCCATAATTCTCAATGGTGGACTGCCAGAGCGAGCGAGAATGGATCTAAGAAGGCCAGGCGCATGCGCACTTCCTTAGTGGTCGTCGCAACGGTTTTTCTCTTGGTTGTCCAACGACGATCCCTACATTGTATGCGCCATAAACTGGAGACCTTCAGCCTAGAGGCTTGGGGAATCAATCAGCTAGTTGACTGGCTATATTAGCAGTGATGGGAAAGGCTATGGCCGTTTTTGAATGCTATACGATTACATAATTTGGTTGAGAACACTAAATAGCCCACAAAAATGGCTCACATTCAGCGTCTGATCTTAACTCTCCAAGATACAGCCTTAATTTTCGATGATGCATTGCCAAAGCGAGCGAGAATGATATAAGACTTAAGGCGCATGCGCCAGTTCTGTAGGGATCGTCGACTTAGACCTTTAGCCCAGAGGCTTGGGAAGTCAATCAGCGATTTGCCTGGCTATATTAGCAGTGGTGGGACAGGCTATAGCCACGCGTAGCCCAGAGGCCAGAGAAATCAATCAGCGATTGGTTGACTATATAAGCAGAGGAGGAACAGGCTTTGACTACTCCCTATATTTTGAATGCTATGTTTGAACTTCAAAATGAACTTGTATAGCCAAAACGTTACGATCGCCAAATAACAACATTTCTTGACTCGTCATATCCACTTGCGGCTAACCAGTGGGGCTTCCTACCAGGGAGATCGACCACTCATGCCATGCTTTCTGCTGCGCATGATTGGCTCAGCAGTATGGAAGATGGCCATGAAATGGGGGCCGTATTCTTTGACCTCACTAAAGCCTTTGATTCTGTGCCTCATAGGCAGCTAATTTCGAAACTCAGAGCTATTGGCTTGGACGACTACCTGGTTTCCTGGATCACAAGCTCTCTCGCTTATAGAAACCAGTCAGTGGTCCTACATGGTGAAACATCTGACCTGCTCCCAGTAACATCCGGCGTACCTCAGGGATCAGTGCTTGGTCCACTGCTGTTCTTGCTTTATGTAAATGATGTTAACGATGTGGCCTTATCAGAACTTCGGGTACAAAGCTAATCTTATATGCTGACGATATACTTTTGTATAGAAGAATTTATACCGAGAAAGACTACGCCGTACTTCAGCAAGATGTGGACTCTCTTGGTGTATGGAGTCTTCTTAATCGTCCGTCATTCAGTCCAGTGATGTGTAAATTCATGGTGCTTTCCCGAAAGAAAGTAAGAACTACACCACCACCTCTAAATTTGCTCGGTTTTGAAATAGAGCAAGTCGACTCTATCAAGTATCTTGGCTTAACAATCAACGACAACCTATCCTGGTCTGATCACACCAGCAAAAAAGCAAGGAGGTCTGTTGTTCCGACAATTCTACAACTGTGCCGATACATCTACTATTCGAGCACTCTATTTGACGCTCATAAGGCCACATCTAAAGTATGCAAACCAAGTCTGGTATTTATACCTTGTCAAGGACTGCAAGTTGTTGGAAGACGTTCAGAGGTTTGACTGCAAGGTGTGTCTAAAGAGTTGGAACACAACATATGACGAAATGCTGGACACTTTAAATATCCCAAAGCTCGAGCAAAGAAGGAAGGCGCTCAAACCGTGTTTTATGCACAAACTTGTTGGAACCAATGCTCCCGTACTGGTGCCCCTATTTCCACGGCCTTGCGTATACACCACTCGCTACACCCATTCTAAACAGCTAAGCAGTCTAAGTGGTCACACTGCACAATACTTAAACTCTTTTTTCTTTTCCAAATTTATGGAATAACTTAAGTAGTGATGTTGTGTCCTCACCCTTCTCTACCTTTAAGAATCGTGTTTAAAATAACATTGCATTGCTGTAGTTAATACAAATATTGTCACTGTATTCATTATTCATTTTAATAACTTACGTAGTCCTTTCATTTTCTGGATGTACATATTACTTATTAGCATTATCATGCTATTTTTGTGCATCCCTGCATTTTTATAATCATGCAGAATGATATTTAAAAATAGGCTTACGAACCACCCTCCCCCAAAAAGGGCTCCCTTACTTCTCCAAGATACAACCATAATCCTCGATGATCGATCGCCAAAGGAGCGATGGAGGATATGAGTCGAAGGCGCACGCGCAGTTCAGTATAGGTAGTCAATGGTTAGTTGTCCATCGACGATCCCTACAGAATAGCTGCATGCGCTGTTGACTGAAGACACCTAGTCCAAAAATCAGGGATACTATTATATGTGTATATATTAGCAGGGGAGCAACGGGCTATGGCCATTCCCTGAATTAACCATAATTCTCGATGGTAGATGGCCAAAGCGAACGAAAATGGATATAAGAGCATAAGGAGCTTGCGCAGTTTGGTTGAGGTCGTCGATTATTGATTATCCATCGACGATCCCTGCAGAACAGCGCATGCGCTGTAGACTGAAGATACTTAGCCCAACGATCAGTGAAATCAATCAGCGAGTTCGTTGACTATATTAGCAGAGGTGCAACGGGCTATGGCCATTCCCTAGATTTTAAATTTTGTTTGAGCTTCATCGAATAGCCAAAACGTTACGATAGCTAAAAAGCCTAAAGAACCACCCACCAAAAGAGGGCTTACATTGAGCGACTGACCTTATCGTTCTAAGATACAACCATAATTCCTGAAGATAGATCGCCAAAGAGAGCGAAAATGGATATAAGAGCCGAAGGCGCACATGCAGTTCTGTATAGGGTGTCAATGGTTAGTTGTCCATCGACGATCCATACAGAACAGCTCATGCGTCGTAGACTGAATGTATTTACCCCAAAGATCAGGGAGATCAATCAGAGTGTTAGCTGACTATATTAGCAGAGGTGCAACGGGCCATTGCCTAGATTTTGAATGTTGTTTGAGCTTTATCGAATAGGCAAAACGAAACCATCGCTAATAGTTAGGGTCTCCACACCAAAAAATTGATCTCCGCCAATAGGTCTTTTGAGTGATTGTCAACATAAAGCAACTTGAAATAAATGCTCATGAAAAATTTCACGCTGAAATACCTCGTTGTTGTTGCACAATTGCAGCTTGAAAACTCGGACCGCAACTTCGCGCATGCACGCAACTTGCGTATAATCTACGGAGTTAATATTTTATGACGTCAACTTAACCCCTTTTGCTCTATATTTTGCAAAAGCAAGTGACTATGGTTGAAGTTTATTGGCAAGGAGCGTGGGGTGCTGAGCTGACTGTTTCTGGGTTCTAGGAGCCGCAAAAGTGTGAACTAGTAGAGTTTTAAATGACATCTGTATCAGATATCATTACATTGACCAGTGGTTAATTGACAAGATGCTTCCCTCAGGGTGTTGGTACATTGTACCAGGCCTATGCTATCTGCAGACCAAGAGAAGTTCGATTTGAGATTGTTTTACCATCTGGGTAAAATCGTTTTCTATAATATTGTCCAATTGTGTTGTGTTTCCATGTGATGTATGTCTAGTATACAATATTATGTGGAAAACCTTACAAACTTGATCATTTTTGCTCGCCACCATAATAGCATACTCTTTTGGAATAATTTTGGTGCAAGTTTCGTGTTCATATCTCGTTCCTAACTGAAGTTATGGCTCAAAGTTGAATTGCAACTTTAATAAAAGCATTGCTGTGCTTGCTAATAGCAACATAGATTAGGTTAAAAATTTACTAGAACTTAGAATCTTTATTGCTTTATAACTTTTGAACCGTATGAGCTATCAAGACGAAACTTTTACCAAAACACTCAGGATTGCCTGACGTTTCATTTGAGTGCTTCAATAAGCATTTTTATGGCTTCAGTCATAAACTTATGTGGGGAGTGACACATTAGCCGCTAGAAATTTTGGGGTTTTCCAGATGGCAAGCAACTGTTTAAGTGAAGTTGACTTTGTCTACAGAATGTACAGGCCCCATACTATGTACCAACACCCTGAGGGAAGAATCTTGTCAATTGATCACTGGTCAGGGTAATAAAATCTGATACAGATGTCATGTAAAACTCTACTAGCTCACATTTTGGCAGCTCCTAGAACCCAGAAACAATCAGCTCAGCACTCCACGCTCCTTGCTAGTAAACTTCAACCATAGTCACTTACTTTTGCAAAATACCGAGCAAAAGGGGTTAACTTGACGTCATAAAAAATTTTAACCCCGTAGTCACTGCTCTCGATCTGAAACTTCGCGCCGCGAAAACCCCCATAAGGAAAGGCGGTAACTTGGGTTTTATGCCGGACAAAGCCGACTTTCAGTAAGATATACGTGCCCTGATATTGAAAAAAGCGATTAACGAAACTTTATTTCTGTGTTGGACACCCTATAATAGTTCAGTATTGGTCGTCAATGGTTAGTTGTCCATCGACGATCCCTACAGAACAGCTGCATGCGCTGTTGACTGAAGACACTTAGCCCAAATATCAGGGAAATCAATCAGCGAGTTAGCTGACAACATTAGTAGAGGTGCAACGGGCTATAGCCATTCCCTAGATTTTGAGCTTCATCGAATGGCCAAAACGTTACGATCGCTAAATAGGCTAACGAACCACCGTCCCCCAAGAAAGGGCTCAAATTGAGTGACTGACCTTATATCTCCAAGATACAACCATAATTCTTGATGATAGATCGCCAAAGCGAGCTACAATGGATAATATAAGAGCAAAAGGCGCACACGCAGTTCGGTAAAGGTTGTCAAAGGTTAGTTGTCCATCGACGATCCCTACAGAACAGCGCATGCGCTGTAGACTGAAGATACTTAGCCCAAATATCAGGGAAATCAATCAGCGAGTTAGCTGACGATATTAGCAGAGGTGTAACGGGCTATGGCTATTCCCTAGATTTTGAATGTTGTTTGAACTTCATCGAATGGCCAAAATGTTACGATCGCTAAAAAGGCTAACGAACCCCCCCCCCCCCCCCCCAAAAAAGGGCTCAAATTGAGCGACTGACCTTATCCCACAAAAAAAGGAGCGACTGGCCTTATCTTTCTAAGATACAACATTAATTTTCGATGATAGATTGCCAAAGCGAGCTAAAATGGATATATGATCCAAAGGCGCACACGCAGTTCGTTGTCAAAGGTTAGTTGTCCATCGACGATCCTTGCAGAACAGCGCATGCACTGTAGACTGAAAATGTTCAGCCCAAAGATGAGGGAAATCAATCAGTGAGATAGCTGAGTCATGAACACTCAAGCTGTTGAACATATACCGTGGGTGCATCAAGATAGTCACAGGGATCAGGAGCATCTTCTGATTCTTCTACAACCAATGCAAGTGGATCATCTCCTGAAAAGGTACAACCACGGGGAATTAGTTGCCTAGGCATAATACTGCAGAGATTAAATGGCTTTCCACGGCTTCCAAATGCTAACACAGGAAAACGTAGCCGCGTGAACTGTGCACGTATACAGGGAGAACGAGGTCCGCGTTCGCGTATAGACGAGCTTGGAACGGAATCTCCGATGTCCAGGATAACGAGTACCGTTGTCGCCCGTATTGGGACCACTTTTTACGGACTATTTCACTGAGTCCGCTATCAGATCCGTGCTGAGTCCGTCTAGATACTCCGTTTTATCCAGTATTGTCCGTCGTGTGACTCCGTCTCAATGATCCGTCGGTCCGATCGGAACGCATGGACCGCCTCCGTCTACTTGTACGTATCAACTCCGTCTGACGATCCCGTTCCAGTCAGTTCTATCCCGTCCGAATCATATCATATAGCGCATGCGTATAAATTTGCATTAAAATTACAATAATGATAATAATTATTAATAGCATAATAATAATAATTGAAAAAGAGAGTAGATACATCCACTCAGTTGGTGTAGTTAGTCAATCACAGCTAAAACTTGAATGCTTCCTGCTTTTTCTTTTCCTCTTCAGCACTTTTTCAGCGCTCTCTACCTCCAACGACATTCATAGTAGCCATGAACTGCCTCTATAATAAATAGTATTACAAATAATAATTGATGCATATAACAACCTACATACCAAGTCTTTATACAATGAGATGGACATTCATCAATGTTAGATACTTGCGGTACAGAGGACTGTGTTCCAAATATTTCCCCATAGTGCCCACTAAACTGTAGGATAGTCACCTAAATGCTTGGTACATGTAAATCTCAATTGCTCACTCTGACGCACAATAAGTGAAGTTTCACATGTACACGAGCCTATTGCTCACACACTCTCATACCCTTTCAGCTTAAAGATGTGCCATCTTAACAGCAGGCAAGTTCTAAATACTTGGTACATTCCAATCGCTCGCTCCGATACACAACAAGCTGAAGTTTCACGTGTATGCACGTACATTACTCACACACTCTTATGCTCATTCAGCTTAAAGATGTGCCATCTTAGCTGAGTCTTACTGTTGAAAGATGTGCCATCTTAACAGCAGGCTAGTCCTAAATGCTCGGTACATTCCACGTACATTACTCACACACTCTTATGCTCATTCAGCTTAAAGATGTGCCATCTTAGCTGAGTCTTACTGTTGAAAGATGTGCCATCTTAACAGCAGGCTAGTCCTAAATGCTCGGTACATTCCACGTACATTACTCACACACTCTTATGCTCATTCAGCTTAAAGATGTGCCATCTTAGCTGAGTCTTACTGTTGAAAGATGTGCCATCTTAACAGCAGACTAGTCCTAAATGCTCAGTACATTCCACGTACATTACTCACACACTCTTATGCTCATTCAGCTTAAAGATGTGCCATCTTAGCTGAGTCTTACTGTTGAAAGATGTGCCATCTTAACAGCAGGCTAGTCCTAAATGCTCGGTACATTCCAATCGCTCGCTCTGATATGCACGCACGTTACTCACACACTCTTACATGTATGCCCTTTCAGCTTAAAGATGTGCCATCTTAGCCGAGTCTTACTGTTGAAAGATGTGCCATCTTAACAGCAGGCTAGTCCTAAATGCTTGGTACATTCCACGTACATTACTCACACACTCTTATGCTCATTCAGCTTAAAGATGTGCCATCTTAGCTGAGTCTTACTGTTGAAAGATGTGCCATCTTAACAGCAGGCTAGTCCTAAATGCTCGGTACATTCCAATCGCTCGCTCTGATACACAACAAGCTGAAGTTTCACGTGTACGCACGTACATTACTCACACACTCTTATGCTCATTCAGCTTAAAGATGTGCCATCTTAACTGAGTCTTACTGTTGAAAGATGTGCCATCTTAACAGCAGGCTAGACCTAAATGCTCGGTACATTCCAATCGCTCACTCTGATACACAACAAGCTGAAGTTTCACATGTATGCACGCACATTACTCACACACTCTTATGCCCTTTCAGCTTAAAGATGTGCCATCTTTGCTGAGTCTTACTGTTGAAAGATGTGCCATCTTAACAGCAGGCTAGTCCTAAATGCTCGGTACATTCCAATCGCTCGCTCTGATACACAACAAGCTGAAGTTTCACACATGTACACACGCACATTACTCACACACTCTTATGCTCATTCAGCTTAAAGATGTGCCATCTTAGCTGAGTCTTACTGTTGAAAGATGTGCCATCTTAACAGCAGGCTAGTCCTAAATGCTCGGTACATTCCAATCGCTCGCTCTGATACACAACAAGCTGAAGTTTCACACATGTACACACGCACATTACTCACACACTCTTATGCTCATTCAGCTTAAAGATGTGCCATCTTGGCTGAGTCTTACTGTTGAAAGATGTGCCATCTTAACAGCAGGCTAGTCCTAAATGCTCGGTACATTTGAATTGCTCACTCTAGCACACAACAAGCCGAAGTTTCACATGTACATACACACACACATTATGGACAAGTGAGTCATTGGGCATGGGAAAGTAGTAGAAATGGTATAGGACACTCTATTCACATGTGGCAGGACTTAATTCATAGATAAAGCTTATCAGCTTAATAATTAAACCTTGGTGTTAGCTATAGCCTACCAGGTGCAATACAATAATGTACACAGTGTCATCAGGGTTGTTTGCACTTACATGTAAGTTACAGGAATTAACAACCAAGCCTACACATATAAAGCTTAAAGCTTCTATTGTTCACAATGTATATACATGCATCACTTAACTTATAATCAGTCGTAGGTGTGGACGCCAACTATGACGGCGCTGGCCACTGAAATGGAAGTCAGTATCCACAGTTTGGGGTAGTCTTTCTATAAAGAGATACAAACACTGGCTAAATACACATGCATGCGTAGCCTCGGTGTATGCATGGCATGCTGATACATGCATTTAGCTCTAGTGAGTGTATACCTAATGGTCTACAAAATCTTGACTTGACATCATCATGATCTCATCACTCCGAACTGTCAGACTCACTAACCGATCTGATGTGCGTGTGTGTGTGTGTGTGTGTGTGTGTGTGTGTGTGTGTGTGTGTGTGTGTGTGTGAGTACACTCGCGTGTGTGCATGCTATGGTTCATAATTTTGGCACTCAATGAGCTATTTCATAATTCACATATCAATAAAGAGTTTTTAGGATCATACCTGCATCTTTCAAAAGGCAAGCTGTGCAATGGATCGTGGTCGAGCCTGGGCTGTGAAGTCCGAATTCTGACTATAGAACTGCTCATCGCTTGTTCTCTCGACCTTTCTTGCCATTTCTTGTTGTAGAAGGTATCACGCGGTGGCGACTAAACATGGATTTGCTCACACGCCAAGAGCAATGCTCACAGAATATTTAGATCGCTGAGCAATGAGTCTGTATTGCTGACGCCCTGATCTGAACTTTAATTATTGTAACCACACCTCTTCTATTAGAGCTATCTGCGCGGCGCAGCGCGCGCGATCGCTTTCAATTCGCGTACGCGTATATGTATTCGCGATTCAATATTCAGGGCGTATGGGGTGGAGTCTCGTGCGCGGCTCTATACTGTGTCCGTGTAGCGCAAGCCGAGAGGACGGATACCGAATGTTGTAACCGTGCAAGCATAGTGCAAGCAACGGAGTCCGCATGCACCGTGCGTATCTTACACGGAATACTGACAGAGTCCGTGTTACAGGTACGCCGTCTCCAGGCAGTGTAGCGCCCGCTTCTTTCATCAATACGGTAGACCGCGTAAATCAGTCCACATGGAGTCATTTTCCTGTGAACGCAATCACATACAAGACCTGTTTACACAATTATGGCATCACGATAAAAAAAGGTTAGCCCACACTTAACACTAATTGTAGTACATGTAACTTAGGAGTAGCCTTATCAATGGTACACTCAATCTTGGTAGAATTTGGAAATCTCATACTGAATTTCCTACCACAGGGACACTGGGAATGTGTTGATTCCACTTCTCTTTGATCCTTACTTGCAGCTGCAACAAAAATCGACACATGATTTGGCAAAAGAGAATTTCAATTCCTGTCATAGTGGAACCCCTCTAGTCTGGACACCGTTGCAACCATTTAAGGTGTCTGGATTACAGAACCTGTACTCATTTTTGGCCATCATAATGACCCAATTAAACGAGGTGTCCTTATTACAGACTATACAATATAGAGGCATTCCACTGTGTACAGTGAGAAACTTGAAGGTACCACTCTCAGTCTTTCTGGGATGGGTTAACTACTAATAGGACAATGAATGAATACTGTAGGAAAGTTACTGAATCAGACATTTGAATTTGTGTGGTACATACTCTCCATCACAGACTCACTTCTTCAGTTCTCCTCTTCTTGCTCTAAATAGAGAGCAATTTAGCATATCAACGAAAGATGTGCGATACGTTATAACAAGAGTATGTAATAAGACATGAGAGTATCGAACGCTCTATATGGTCCGTGTAATATGTTTTCGGAGAGTAACGTGACTTCCAGCCTTGCGCACATGACTAAGCCAAGTTGCTACACACTCGATTTTTCTCAGGACTGCGATGAACAGAGGCGTTTTTCGTGAGTTTT
The DNA here is from genome assembly GCA_964291365.2 of Stappiaceae bacterium. GTDB lineage: Bacteria > Pseudomonadota > Alphaproteobacteria > Rhizobiales > Stappiaceae > JBDWFY01. Next base: position 48,522 of record OZ220030.1, on the reverse strand, counting down.
ATGCTAGATTCTTCATGAACGTTCGTTTTGTATCGCGATCTGCTCGCGTTTCAGCCACTATTGCACTCGCATTAGTTTGCACTAGAGGTCACGCCCATAATTCGTTATTTGAATCGAGCACGCTCATTGGTCAATGTTTGAATTCCTGGCGTGTGACTTTCTGAACACGTAATACACGGACAATATAGCGTGTTCGATACTCTCTTCCTTATCTTACTATAATTATGTGACCCGCTATGAGAAAATCTACCATTTGCAATTTTTTTACGAAATTCGCGTTTTTGGTATGGATCGACGCAGAATTTACTGTAGAGGTCAACGGTCAAAGAATCAGGTTCTAAAAAGGTTCCTAGGCCGTGTTATGGCCTAAAAATCGTACACGGGTCACCCGTGTCTCAGTTTACAATTTTTCGAGAAACGGAGCGTTTTGTACGTACATAGCTCAACGTTCAATGTTTCCGTATACGCTCCGTGTCACACCGCGTGGTTAACCGGCTTAATGGATTTGCCGGGAAAGACAGCTGAGGCGGAGAAGAAGAATAGGCAAGAACACTAAGAAAGGTACGCTGCGTAGGTTCTATTTAACCTTCGTTCGTGTTAGGCTACGTGTACTTGTCCTGGGCCGGGGCGGGGTTGTCTTTCAGTGTGAAGTCTAGCGTTCTGGCCGGCATCTATGAAGGGAGATAAAAATGATGCTGGCTATGGGGATCGTTTCTAGCTATGAAGCTTTTTGTTTATGTTTTGGTAAGCATGGGGATAGTTGTATAGCTGTTGGCATACTAGATCTATACTCAAGGCTATAGCTAAGCGACCGTGCGCTATGTTTAGAGCACATTCAGTACAAGCGCGGCTTAGTATGATCTCTCTTGTTCAGATTCTTTTTGTTACCCTGGCCAAAGGGCCTGGGACGAGCCTGGTCATCTGCTATTAACGGCAGCAGCAACAACAGCAACAACAAAAACAAGGTGTAGTGTGATGATATAAATAATGTGGAGAGAGAGAGAGAGAGAAAAGAGAAAGAGAGGGAGAGAAAGAGATAGAGAGAGAGAACTATGAACATGTAATAAGCATAAAAAATAATTATTTATTAGGGCATGTTCGAGCATTGTACCCTGGTTGCCGACATGCTCCACAGAGCCGTGATCGTTTGGCTGGAGGCTCATCCGTAGCAGTGTTGGTAGTTGTGGAGGTGGCCCCAGCGGTGGTGGTGGTGAGAAGAGGAGTGGATGAGGGGCTTCAACTTGGTGGTGGTGTTGCAGATGGTGACCGCGAAGGTGACGAATCCTCTGGTGGAGCAGCTGGCCGAGGGCACGTGATGTCCTTCAAGTTCTCCGGGCAGAACTCACGGATCTTGTGGAACAAGTACCACTGCCGCTGGTTGGAGAGACCTGGTGGAGGTAGGACTGGAGGTAGTTGATCTGCCACTGGTGACCACGACTTGACCTTCAAGATCGACCTCTTCACTTCGGTTGACTCAGCTCTCTCCTTCACAAAGATGTAGACTGGATGTGCTGAGTCAAACCGAAGGTGGTGGAGCTTCTTGATCCCGTTGTCTTTGGTGCAGAAGGTCTTGAAGTACTCCTGCCAGTCGTACGTGGTCACCAGAACACTCCCATCCTCCAGTCCTGTTGGTTGAGCTGTGTTGACCGATGCCGACTCATTCACGACCCCGACCAAGTCCGTTAGACCACCGACTTTCGTCCTCCTGTACTTCTTCTTGAGGAGTCCGAAGCACCAGTCGGGGCTAAACTTCGTATGGCCGGGAATCATGAACGAGAGCGTGATGTACTTGTGTTGACCGGTCATAACACGCCAAAGGAGATACTGCACCATGGTTGCGTTCTTGTTCTGCCCACCACAGTTGTCGGCGTGCAGGTGTACCGTCTCCTCACCCAGCCCATGGTGTACGAAGAAGTGGTGGAGCATGCTGACGATGGCGTTGGAGCCCTTCCCCATATCGACAGCTTCATCAATGAGGTAATTGATTTGTCGGGGAATGGCCTCACAGCACACTCCAAAAATCGCACACTTTCGTGGTGTTAGAAAGTACATTGGGCCGGGCTGGAGGGGGTCGTTGGGGTAGAACACCTGCTGCGCCATGTCGAAACTGTAGTGGGCAGAGATGGGTGTCTTGTTGGCTGGTCGCTGGGATGCTGATGGTGGTGGGGAGAAGGTGCCGTCGATGGTGAAATAGGGCACCACTGACAACTTGGCCTTTTCCAGTGCTCCTTGATACACCGACCTCTCTGTCGTCACGTCAAGGAGATGGAGCTCAGCTTGTCGGATAGTCTGCATGATGTTTATGTACAGTGCATTATTATGTACTTAATTAATGCCCACCCATAGCCACACTATACAGTTACATTAGTGTGACATTATGCATACATGTATGTATGTACTTACAGTTGACTTCTCCTCTTCAGGGCGATTTGCAGAGCGCATGATGGCAGTACTATTTTGCTGGCATACCCAACACAGATCACTCATTGGCTTCATCACTAGGATGTGGGGGAGTAGTTGCCGCCAGAGCTGGGTGAAGGTTGGGTATGCCAGCACCCTCATCGAACTGTTTGCTGCTGCTTGAAGGTAGAGCTCCCAGATGGAGTGTTTGGTGGTGCTGGATGGGAGGAGCTTCACATCTGAGCTCTTGTAACCAGGTACTCTCCCTGGTAGCAGCATGGCGTTGGAGTCTGGTAAGTTGTGAAATAGAACTATTGTATACAATTGCAGCTCAAGTGTAATGCAGTGTTGTGGTATACATGCACTTAAACTGCCAAATTTTCATTCTCTCTCTCTCTCTCTTCCCAGCTCGCTCTCTCTCTCTCTCTCTCTCTCTTTCTTCCTCTCTCTCTCTCTCTCTCTCTCTCTCTCTCTCTCTTTCTCTCTCTCTCTCTCTCTCTCTCTCTCTCTCTCTCTCTCTCTCTCTCTCTCTCTCTTTCTCTCTCTCTCTCTCTCTCTCTCTCTCTCTCTCTCTCTCTCTCTCTCTCTCTCTCTCTCTCTCTCTCTGTACACTCACCAGCATAGTTTATGACGAACTGGACAACATCCTCAATCTGTTGCAGTGTCAGCCTGTCCTTCCTTCTACTCTTCCCCTTGTTGCCATGGACTCGAGCAACCACTCCACTTGCCATGAAGCTGGCCTTAATAGCCTTAAAGCGCCCGTAGCCCATGGTGTGGAGGAAAAGGAAGGTCTTCTGGCAGATCCTGGTGCCATTGTGGTAGAAGATGGTAAAGGATCTGCTTCTCTCCTGCTTACGGAATGTCTCCGCCGAGAAGCAGCCAGCCATCACTTGACCCATGACCACCAAATCCAGCTCCTCATGGGTCGGGTCAGCCATCTGACAGCGTAATGATCGAAACTGATCAACTGTGATGGAGGTGGAACAAGGACTACGGTTTGGACCAAGGTCACACTTGCAGCCATCGCGTACAAACTCCTGGATGAGCCTCTCTTCAGTTACATCCAGCTCTCGTTGGTCCATGGGGACACTTGCCACATCTAACTGTCCTCGAGCAACTCCAGCCTGCACAATTTCAGCTGCAGTTGGCTCCTCTCGTGCTGGCTCTTCCTCGTCATCATCTTTCTGGGGCTCTTCCTCAGGCTCTTCCTCTGGCTGACCAAGGCTGCTATCCACTTCAGGAGAACCTGGGCTGTCAGCCACCTCTGGAAGATCGAGACTAGGTGCTGCTAGCGAGTCGTCTAGGTCTACAGTAGATAATTTGCATAGATTTTGATGTTATTATTGAATTCACATGGTACTGGATAATTAAAGGGTGGGGCTATACCTTCGGGTTCGTCGAGGTACTCATCAATGAGATCGAGGAAGGCGTCTCTGTCTGCTGAGTTGAAGAGATCGCGGTCTGAACCAAGAAGGTTGAGAGCTCGAGCTATCTTGTCGGCCATTGCTGCCTGCATGCACTGTGCGTGAGAGCTAAGCGCGGGTATTGTCATGGAGACTACCCGCTACATGTAGATTTTTTATTGATCGATAATTACTGTAAGTCCGTGCACGTAGCTAGCTAAAACTAGAGTCCCTTCTTTCTCCCGATCGTTATAGTAGTTAAACAACATTATATTGCGATGAAAATTTATGAATGAACACAGAAAAGATCATACTTTCACAAAATGACAAGAAAAAAATTTGGAAAAAAAAAAGTTCTGGCGACTTTAGAACCCTGTCCTGCAAAATCATATTTTCTTGCAAATGGTCGATTTTTCCATAGCGGGTCACATATACTCTTGGTTATAGTTATATTCCGGTGTGAGTACAATATCCATATGTTATACACGCATATCCGGGATATAACTGGTTTCTATCCCACAGACCATGGAAATGTATAATATGCTACCTGACCTCGCCATGGCAATGAATTCCGAGACAATGACATCATTAGGTCAGCAACCAATCACATTCAAGGTATGGTTTGATCATTAATCTGTGCAGTTCAGTCTCAATCTCAGTAGCTATGTAGCTCTAGCTGGTATGCTTGTTGCCCAGTGAATTTGCCTTCTTTCCTTGGAATGTTACGCTATAACAATAGTGCTGAGACTATTAATTATGATAGCGAAGACTATGTGATCGTACGACTCAAGATTTGAAACCTTGGGGAATCCGGAAAGAAGCTGTCAATGACAAGTGTGAGGAGGCCTCCGTCACCCTAAAAATCATCGTAAGATGTAAGCTAAAGCGAGGAAGAGCTCACTCAAGGGCTGTATTTTTGTCGACACTACTCAAGGAATTTGACCGATATTCCAAAGCAGGACCAGAGTCAGCAAGTGTAAGCATTGTGTGTGGACTACTGTACCTTCCGAGTGAGCATATTTATCCAGTGCTTCAAGCTGTTCTTGCAGGAGTAGAGCTACAGCTACTCCTTGCCTACATTGGTGTTGAAACGATTGTAGAGAGTCGAACTAGAAGATTAGCAATGACTAGACTTGCATATTTAATTCTTTATGTACGTTATTGACAATGTTGAACTTCACATCCGGGTGATAACTGGCGTCACTATCGGGTGATAACTAAAATATCACCTGGTGATAACTTCTCTACAGTCCAGCTGTTTCCTTTGATACGCCCATGTAGTGGGATAGAACTATACAAGAGCGCATAAGAACTAATGCAAGGAGAGAAAGAGCATGTAACTCCCATAGACATTAGTGTACAGGGCAGAATTTTTGACTGATACTAAAAATAGAATATCTGATCATGTGCAAAACCACACTGAGTGCAATGTCCAAGCACTAGCATCAACCAATGAGCTTTGAACATGCCATGAAGAGATTTTTACACTTAGATTTACAAATTTTTAGTTTACTCTTGACTGGATGTTCTATTTTTAGTACATTTCAAAAATTTTGCCCAGTTCAAGTTACATGCTCTTCCTCTTTTCTTAGTTTTTATGAGCTCTTGAACTATATTATATGCATACACGAGTATATACGCATATACCTTTGCCTTTTCTTTTGCCTGGTCTGCGGCCAAAGATTCCGCATATGCCCTATCTTGTTCTGCACGAATCCTTCTGGACTCAGCCAAGTATTCACTCACATCATATATGCGTTTGATACATGTATATCACATGTTTATAATAATAATCTTATCATAAGCTCCACAGAAAATAGGCTGCGCATATGAACGATTAATATGACATTATACTAGAGCTCTCCAGAACACATACCCCACTCACACATAGCTATGAATTGTTTATGGTAGCTGATCAATAGATCAGTTCATAACATCAGTGACCATTACCTAGTTTGAGGTCACACAAGCAGTTGAAACAGCATTGCAGCAGACATGGCATACATGTAGGTACTAGGTGTGCTTGATAGGCACGTCAGATCAAATGCACGATTTGTACCATTCCTGGTACACACTTGTTAGGCACTTAGAAGAGAGTAATTGTTTTTTTTTCCAACCTCTCAACAGCATTGTCTACTCGCTATCACTCGAGATTTGGTGACTTTCATATGGATGACAACACATGACAAGTTCAACTACCTTACCCCTTGCACATGCATGCTGGGTATTAATATAAGATAGAAACAAAGCTAGCCTCTAAATAGCATTGGGCTTAGTCACAAACAGTGCCCATTCTCTGATCATAGCTAGTTGTCATCAGATAAATCATAATATTGGGAACAGCAGGCACACATGGAACAGCAGGCACACTGGGAACAGCAGGCAAACTGGGTACACACTAGGAACATAGAGAACTAGGAACAGCAGGCATGCTGGGAACAGCAGGCTCACTGAAAATAGCAGGCAAACTGGGGATACACTAGGAACATAGGGAATAGCAGACACTCTAGGAACAGTAGGCACACTTGGAACAGCAAGCACACTGGGAATAGCATTCATACTGGGAAATGTTGGAACAGTGAGAACAGTTGGCACTCTGGGAACAGCAGGCACATTGGGAACAGCAGGCACACTGGGAACAGCGGGCACACTGGAACAGCAGGCACACTGAGAACAGCAGGTAAACAGGGAGCACACTAGGAACATAGGGAACTAGGAATAGCAGGCACACTGGGAACAGCAGACAAATTGGGAACACACTGGGAACATAGGAAACTAGAAACAGCAGGCACACTGGGAACAGCAGGCTCACTAAAAATAGCAGGCAAACTGGGAGCACACTAGGAACATAGGGAAGAGCAGACACTTTAGGAACGGTAGGAACACTGGGAACAGCAAGCACACTGGGAATAGCAGGCACACTGGGAACAGTTGGCACAGTGAGAACAGTTGGCGCTCTGGGAACAGCAGGCACATTGGGAACAGCAGGCTCACTGGGAACAGCGGGCACACTGGAACAGTAGGCACACTGGGAACAGCAGGTAAACTGGGAACTGCAGGAAAACTGGGAACACACTAGGAATATAGGGAACAGTAGACACTCTAGGAACAGTAGGCACACTGGGAACAGCAAGCACACTGGAAATAGGAGGCACACTGGGAACTGTTGGCACAGTGTGAACAGTTGGCACTCCGGGAAAGGCAGACAAATTGGGAACAGCAGGTGCACTGGGAACACCAGGCACACTGGGAACAGCAAGCAAACTGGGAACAACATAGGAAATAGGAACAGCAGACACACTGGGAATAGTAGGCTCACTGGGAACAGCAAGCACACTGGAACAGCAGGCACACTGGGAATAGCAGGCAAACTGAGAACACACTAGGAACATAGGAAACTAAGAACAGCAGGCACACTGGGAACAGCAGGATCACTGAAAAGAACTTGAGCAGGCAAACTGGGAACACACTAGGAACATAGGAAACAAAGAACAGCAGGCACACTGGGAACAGCAGGATCACTGAAAAGAGCTCGAGCAGGCAAACTGGGAACACACTAGGAACATAGGGAACAGCGGACATTCTAGGAAGAGTAGGCACAGTGGGAACAGTTGGCAGTCTGGGAACAGCAGCCACATAATTTTGAAATATTAGGCACACTGTAAACTAGAAACTGATAACAGCAGACACTCTATGAACAGCAGGAACAGCAGGCACACTTTGAACTAAAAACAGGGAACAGCAGACATTCTAGGAACAGCAGCCACACTGAGAACAGTAGATAAATTGGGAACAGCAGACACACTGAGAACAGCAGGCACACTGGAACAGCAGACACCTTGGGAACAGCAGGCAAATTAGGAACAAAGGGAATTAGGAACAGCAGGCACACTGGGAACACACTGGCTAGGAACATAGGAAACTAGTAACAGCAGTCATAATGGGAACAGCAGGCAAACTGAGAACACGCTAGGAACATAGAGAACTGGGAACAGCAGGCGCACTGGAAACAACAGGCTCACTGAAATAGCAGGTTGATTAGAAACACACTAGGAACATAGGGAACAGCAGACACTCTAGGAACAGTAGGCACACTGGGAACAGCAGGCACATTGGGAACAGCAGACACACTGGGAACTGCAGGCACACTGGAACAGCACACACACTGGGAACAGTAGGAACAAAGGGGATTAGGAACAGCAGGCACACTGAGAACACACTAGGAACATAGAAAACTAGGAACAGCAGGCATAATGGGAACAGCAGGCAAACAGAACACGCTAGGAACATAGAGAACTAGGAACAGCAGGCACACTGGAAATAGCAGGCTAACTGAAAATAGCAGGCAGATTGGGAACACACTAGGACCATAGGGAACAGCTGACACTCTAGGAACAGCAGGCACACCTGGAACAGCAGGCACACTGGGAACAGCAGGCACATTGGGAACAGCTGGCACACTGGGAATAGCAGGCACACAGGAACAGCAGGCACACTGGGAACAGCAGGTAAACTGGGAACACACTAGAAACATAGGGACTAGGAACAGCAGGTACACTGTAACAGCAGGCACACTGGGAACAGGAGGAAAACTGGGATCATACTAGGAACAAAGGGGACTAGGAACAGCAGGAACACTGTAACAGCAGGCACACTGGGAACAGGAGGAAAACTGGGATCATACTAGGAACAAAGGGAACTAGAAACAGCAGGCACACTAAAAATAGCAGGCAAACTGGGAACACACTAGGAACATAGGGAACAGCAGACACTCAAGGAACAGCAGGCACACTGGGAACATATTAGGAACATAGGGAACTAGGAACAGCAGGCTCACTAAAAATAGGCAAAATGGGAATACACTAGGAACATAGGGAACAGCAGACAATCTACGAACAGTAGGCACATTGGTAACAGAAAGCACACTGGGAATAACAGGCACACTAGTAAAAGTTGGCACAGTGGGAACAGTTGGCACTCCGGGAACAGCAGGCACATTGGTAACAGCAGGCACATTGGGAACAGCAGGCACACTGGAACAGCAGGCACACTGGGAACATCAGGCACACTGGAACAGCAGGCACACTGGGAACAGCAGGAAAACACTAGGAATATAGGAAACTAGGAACAGCAGGCACACTGGGAAAAGTTGGCTCAGTGGGAACAGTTGGCACTCCAGGAACAGCAGGCACATTGGTAACATCAGGCACACTAGGAACAGCAGGCACACATAGAACAGCAGACACACTGGGAACAGCAGGTAAACTGGGAACACAATAAGAACATTGGGAACTAGAAACAGCGGGCACACTGGGAACAGCACACAAACTATGAACATATGGAACTAGGAACAGCAGGCACACTGGGAACAGCAAGCTCACTGAAAATAGCAGGCAAACAGGGAACACACTAGGAACATAGGGAACAGTAAGTACACTGGAAACAGCAAGGACACTGGGAATAACAGGCACACTGGGAACAGTTGGCACACTGGAACAGCAAGCACACTGGAACAGTAGGCACACTGGGAACAGCAGACAAACTGGGAACACACTAGGAACATAGGGAACTAGGAACAGCAGGAACACTGTAACAGCAGGTACACTGGGAACATACTAGGAACATAGGGAACTAGGAACAGCAGGCACACTGGGAACAGCAGGCTCACTAAAAAATAGCAGGCAAACTGGGAACACACTAGGAACATAGGAAACAGCAGACACTCTAGGAACAGCAGGCACACTGGGAACAGTAGGCACACTGGGAACAGCAGGCACATTGGGAACAGCTGGCACACTGGAAATAGCAGGCACACTGGAACAGCAGGCACACTGGGAACAGCAGGTAAACTGGGAACACACTAGAAACATAGGGACTAGGAACAGCAGGAACACTGTAACAGCAGGCACACTGGGAACAGGAGGAAAACTGGGATCATACTAGGAACAAAGGGGACTAGGAACAGCAGGAACACTGTAACAGCAGGCACACTGGGAACAGGAGGAAAACTGGGATCATACTAGGAACAAAGGGAACTAGAAACAGCAGGCACACTAAAAATAGCAGGCAAACTGGGAACACACTAGGAACATAGGGAACAGCAGACACTCAAGGAACAGCAGGCACACTGGGAACATAATAGGAACATACGGAACTAGGAACAGCAGGCACACTGGGAACAGCAGGCTCACTAAAAAATAGCAGGCAAACTGGGAACACACTAGGAACATAGGGAACAGCAGACACTCTAATAACAGCAGGCACACTGGGAACAGTAGGCACACTGGGAACAGTAGGCAAACTGGGAACAAACTAGGAACATAGAGAACTAGAACAGCAGTCTCACTGAAAATACCAGTCAAACTGGGAACACACTAGGAACATAGGGAACAGCAGACACTCTACGAACAGTAGGCACACTGGGAACAGCAAGCACACTGGGAATAACAGGCACACTGGGAAAAGTTGGCACAGTGGGAACAGTTGGCACTCCGGGAACAGCAGGCACATTGGTAACAGCAGGCACACTGGGAATAGCAGGCACTCATGGAACAGCAGACACACTGGGAAGAGTGAGTAAACTGGGAACACACTAGGAATACTGGGAACTAGGAAGAGCGCGCACACTGGGAACAGCAGACAAACGGGGAACACACTAAGAACATAGGAAACTACGAACAGCAGGAACACTGGGAACAGCCGGCTCACTGAAAATAGCAGGCAAACTGGGAACACACTAGGACTATGGGGAACAGCAGACACTCTCGGAACAGTAGGCACTCTGGAAACAGCAAGCACACTGGGAATAGCAGGCACACTGGGAACAGTTGGCACAGTGGAACAGCAAGCACACTGGAACAGTAGGCGCACTGGGAACAGCAGGCAAACTGGGAACACACTAGGAACATAGGGAACTAGGAACAGCAGGAACACTGTAAAAGCAGGAACACTGTAACAGCATAGGGAACTAGGAACAGCAGGCACACTGGGAACAGCAGGCTCACTGAAAATAGCAGGCAAACAGGGAACACACTAGGAACATAGGGAACAGCAGACACTCTAGGAACAGCAGGCACACTGGGAACAGCAGGCTAACTGGGAACATAATAGGAACATAGGGAACTAGGAACAGCAGGCACACTGGGAACAGCAGGCTCACTGAAAATAGCAGGCAAACTGGGAACACACTAGGACTATGGGGAACAGCAGACACTCTGGGAACAGTAGGCACACTGGAAACAGCAAGCACACTGGGAATTGCAGGAATACTGGGAACAGTTGGCACACTGGAACAGCAAGCACACTGGAACAGTAGGCACACTGGGAACAGTGGGTAAACTGGGAACACACTAAAATAATAATACCCATGCATGCACTTCATCCCCCCCCCCCCCCCAATAACAATACACCCACCCATTCAAACCAAAGTTTTAATTATTGCTGTTGACATTTACTGGTAATTGTTAAACATCACATTTTGTGTTGTCCGTTTGTCTAGATCTGTCACCATGCAAAGTAAAATTTAATGTTTGTGAGGTGCACATCGTAATTGCCACGCATAATAATAATTGTGTGATGTGTACAAGCTATAAGCTGCATTGTATCAAATCTGTGCAGCATAGAAAACAACACAATGCACAACATTCACTATTAACTGTTATATACTCAAGGTGGATAAAGTTGTTGCACTAACTAGATCTATAATAATTATGTTACAATGTTGTGCTTTGGGCTAAGCAAGTTAATTATTACACAGCTTCCATTGGCCAAGCAACTTTGCTCCTCAGAACAGTCAGAAACTCCTCAGCAAAGTCAGGATAGGTAAGGTATGTCACAGACAGCTCAAGTGTACAGCTACATGTATAACTTATTGGCCTTCGTGCCAGACCAGAGAGACTGTATAAAGTCACAGATATCTTCTTATCAATGTCTACAGAGCTACCAAGTTACAAACCGTAGAAAGTTATGCAAGTCTTGGTGGTTTAAGTTTCCTATGAAGGTTCTAAGGTATCCAAGCACCCTTGCGCCTGGCTCGAGATCATCTCCTTTGATTCCTTAATCATGCTCATAACCGACCCTGGGGTGGCATTAAGAGCCCTGTACAAACCATGCAAGTCACCAACTGAAAGTCCACTGATGAAAGGGTGGTATTCGGTAGGCACTCCACGATAAAGAGAAAGTAGTGCCCCTAATGGTTTGCGTACAAGCTCATACCGTGCTACCTGAAGGATTAACTGTTGAATATTGCCAGGTGTAGGCATCTCACGACAACCCATAGTAGATAATATATTTAGTACAGACTCCCCTAATACCGGTGTGAAGGTGGCTTCTGAACCCTTTGACACTTGCAGAGCTTCACGAAACACAGAACCTTCGTAGGAGCTGACGTAATCTACGAATGAATCGATTAGAATTGCATCTGGGATTACAACATCACATCCAAGCAATGTGCATGCTACAACTGGAAAAGAACCCTTCCACCCCCCCCCCCCCCCCCCACAAAAGGGCTCACAATGAGCGACTGACCTTACCTCTCCAAGATACAACCATAATTTCTCTATGATAGATCGCCAAAGCGAGCGAAAATGGACATAGGAGCCACCATGGACGATAACTACAGATCAGCGCATGCGCTGTAGACTGAAGATACTTACTTCAAAGATCAGGGAAATCAATCAGTGAGTTAGCTAACTATATTAACAGAGGTGCAACGGGCTGTGGCCGTTCCCTAAATTTTGAATGTTGTTTGAGCTTCATAGAATAACCATAACGTTAGATCACTAAATAGGGCTAACAAACTGCCCTTCCCCCCCCCCAAATGGCTTACATTGAGCGACTGACCTTACCTGTCCAAGATACAACCATAATTCTCGATGATTGATCGCCAAAGCGAGCGAACATGGATATGAGAACCACAAGCGCTCACGCAGTTCGCTATAGGTCGTCTATGTTTGCTTGTCCATCGACGATACCTACAGAACGGCGCATGCGCTGTAGACTGAAGACATTTAGTCCAAAAGGCCAGGAGAATCAACCATCGAGTTGGCTGACTATTTCAGCAACGGTCTATGGCCACTCCGTAGATTTTTAACGTTGTTTGAACTTCAAAATAGGAGTGCTATGGCTACTCCCAAATAGGCTAACGAATCCCCTCCCCATAAAGGTTCACATTAAGCGAACAACATTAACTCCTTAAGATAAACCATAATTCTCTATGACAGATCGCCAAAGCGAGCGAAAATGGATATGAAAGCCAAAGGCGCATGCGCAATTTGGTATAGATCGTCAACGGTTAGTTGTCCATCGACGATCACTACCGAACAGCGCATGCGCTGTAGGCTGAAGACATTCAGCCCAAAACCTAGGAAAATCAACCAGCGAGTTGGCTGACTATATTAGCAGCTGGCTATGGCTACTCCCTAGTTATTGAATGATGTTTGAACTTCATAACGATCTCGTATAGCCAATATAACGACTACCGTTGTCGCCCGTATTGGGACCACTTCTTTTCACTTAGTCCGCTGTCAGATACGTGATGAGTCTCTCTATTTATCCGTTTTATCCACAATTGTCCGTTGTGCGACACATTCTATATAATCCGTCTGTCCGATCGGACAGCGTGGACCGCCTTCGTCCGTCCGACGATCCCGTTCCAGTCAGTTCTATACCTTCTGAATCATATCATATAGCGCATGTGTATAAATTTGCATTACAACAAGTTTAAGTATTAATAGCATAATAATGAAGAGAGTAGATACATCCACTCAGTTGTTGCATTTTAGTCAATCACGGTTAAAACTTGAATGCTTCCTGCCATTGTTCCTCTTCAGCACTTTGTCAGCTCTCTCTACCTACAACATTCATAGTAGCCATAAACTGCTTCTATAATAAATAGCATTACAAAAAATAATTGATGCACATAACAACCTACATACCAAGTCTTTTTACAATGAGATGGACGTTTATCAATGTTAGACATTTGTGGTAAAGAGAACTGTGTTCCAAATAATTCCCATAGCTAACTAATCTGTAGGATACTCAGGTAGTCTAAGGACTGGGTACGCGCGCGCCAGAGCAGGATCACGTGCGCGCGATATACCGCTATACGTTTAGTCACATGACCACGATCATTGCCATAGAGTAGCTGTACAGAGGCAGAGGGTAGCTGAGGCGGCGGTGAAGACGCTTAGCTGAGAAGATATCTCCGTTATACGAAGCAAGTAACAACGATTTTAAGGCATACTGCCCTGGGGCAGAAAGAACTGCTGTACGGGACGGAAGATATTCAGGTAAACAACCCCCATGTTACCCTAGGATTCTTACATTTTGTGGCATTCCCGCTTAGTACGATGATAGATCAACTTGCCCCCGTGATATTTAGTAGTTAGGCATATAATCTTTATTTAAGGACTAGAGACATAGTCGTCAAGGTCGATCTTCACCGCCGCCTTTTTCGATTTTGTCTATAAAACAGCCTTTGTGGATGACGTCATAAGGAGGAGACTAATTAATGGGTGTGGCTATCAATTAGTTTCGGTTAGAGAAAGAGTTGAGCTATCTTTTGGTAAAATATTCTTGTCCATATAATGTAGTGTTCTAGAGATATGATGGCTGAAGTTACAGCTAAAATCATGCTCTGGTATGGGTGTCCCAGTCCTTAGACCACCTGAGTAGTCCCCTAAATGTTTGCTACATGTACATCTCAACTGCTCACTAGGATGCACGACAAGCGAAGTTTCACATGCACACGAGCATATTGCTCAAACACTCTCACCCTTTCAGCTTCAATATGTGCCATCTTGAGAGCAGGCTAGTCATAGATGCTCGGTACATTCCAATCACTCGCTCAGATACACAAGCTGAAGGTATTACATGTACACACGAACATTACTTACACACTCTTATACTCTAGATCTGCCATCTGCTGAAAAATGTGCCATCTTAACAGTAGGCTAGTCATTAATGCTCGGTACATTATAATTGCTCGCTCTAATACACAACAAGCTGAAGTTTCACATGTACACACGCACATTATTCACACACATTTAAGCTCTTCAAGCTTAAAGATGTGACATTTTGGCTTTTTAACAGCAGGTTAGTCCTAAATGCTCGGTACATGTACATTCCACTCGCTCGATCTAATACTAAACAAGCTGAAATTTTACATGAACGCAAGTACATTACTCACACACTCTTATACTCATTCAGCTTAAAGATGAGCCGCCTTAGTTGAGGTTTACTGTTGAAAGATGTGCCATCTTAACAGCAGGATTAGCCTCGTCCCCAGGCCCCTTCCTACGCGGGAGAAGGGCCTAATACACACCGACTGCGCATGCGCCCGTTTGTATCCAAAATCTGGGTACATCGTATATTCCCGTAAAATTCTCAGTAAACTATCTATTTACGATTACATCATCTTCTCAATCTCCTTGCGTTTAGCCAACAAACACGAGGGGAGCGCAAAGACTTCGTTCGAGCGGTTGACAGGCAAGCGACATCGAAGACGCTTAACCAGGTGCTTGTTTGAACTAGAAGTCAAGATGTCACACGGTAAGCTATAGAATACGGACAATTTTGCGGAAATTTTACTGATAATCTTGCACATGCACAGTTGGTGTGTACCAGGCCCTTCTTTCGCGTAGGGAGGGGCCTGGGGACGAGGCTACAGCAGGATATTCCTAAATGCTAAGTACATGTACATTCCAATCACTCGCTCTGATACGCAACAGGCTGAAATTTAACATGTACACACGTACATTACTCGCATACACTTACGCTCATTAAGCTTCCATCTTAGCTGAATCTGTTTAAAGATGTGCCATTTTAACAGCAGGCTAGTCCTCAATGCTCAGTACATGTACTTTCCAATCGCTCACTCTTATACACAACGGGCTGGAATTTCACATGTACGCACATAAAATACTCATGCTCTTTCAGCTTAAAGATGTGCTACATTAGCAGAATCCTACCGTTGAAAGATGTGCCATCATTACAGCGGGCTAGTCATAAATGCTCGGTACATTCCAATCTCTTGCTCTGATACACAACATGCTCAACTTTCGCACGTATGCAGGTACATTACTCACACACGCTTATGCTCATTCAGCTTAAAGATGTACCATCTTAGCTGAGTCTTACTGTTGAAAGACGTGTCATCTTCATAGCAGACTAGTCCTTATTGCATGATACATGTACATTCCATTCGCTCGCTCTGATACACAACAATCTGAAATTTCACTATGACATGCACGCACGTAATCACACACTCTTATGCTCATTCAGCTTTAAAATGTGCCAACTTAGCTGAGTCTTACTATTGAAAAATGTACCATCTTAACTGCAGGCTAGAAGTAGATGCTCGGTACACTCGCTCTGATACACAACAAGCTGAAGTTTCTAATGTACACACGCACATTACTCACAAACGCTTATGCTCTTTCAGGCTAAAGATGTGCCATCATAGCTAAGTCCTACTGTTGAAAGATGAGTCATCTTAACAGCAGGCTAGTCCTTAATACTCAATACAGTCCAATCACTCGCTCTGATGCACAATAATTCACACGTACCCACGTACATTACACACACTCTCTTTTATGCTCTTTCAGCTTAAAGATGTGCCATCTTAGCTGAGTCTTACTGATGAAAGATGTGCCATCTTAACAGCACGCTAGTCCTAAATGCTCAGAACATTCCAATCTTAGCTGAGTCTTACTGTTGAAATATGTGTCATCTTAACAGCAGGCTAGTCCTAAATGCTAAGTACATGTACATTCCAATCGCTCGCTCTGACACGCAACAAACTGGTTTCACATGTACGCACGTACAATACTCACACATTCCTATGCTCATTCAGCTTAAAGATGTGCCAACTTAGCGGACACTTACAGTTGAAAGATGTACCAACTTAACAGCAGGCTAGTCCTTAATAATCTGTACGTTCCAAATGCCCGCTCTGATACGCAACAGCTGAAGTTTCACATGTACACACGCACTTTACTCACACACTCCATAGGCATCGCACCGGGGATCAGGGGGACCATGCCCCCCCTTTTTTACATTCAGAGTAGGCGTGGTCTGGTATTTTTTTTACATTAAGGCATCGTGTGATCGTGCGCGCGCAGGCGCGTTCGTGTGCGCGTCTAGTCTAGCGCATGCCGATCGCAACAGGACAGTTTATTACATTTTGTACATATCTATAACAATGTATTTCACCTTGCTTTGCGCTAGCTTAGTTTTGCATGTTCACAAGACTGAACTACGTGGATCGCGCTAGCATACCGTAGGGGTGTGTCCCGGGCGTGGTCTCTAAAATTTTGCGCGTGCTTTGTGTGCACTTACTGTATTCAAGAGCCCCCCACTCTCTATATGCTTCCGACGCCCATGCACTTTCAGTATAAGGATGTGCCATCTTAGCTGAGTCTTACTATTGAAAGATGAGCCATCTCAACAGCTGGTTATGCACCTCAATGCTCGGAACATTTGATCTTCTCGCTCTACAACATAACTAGCCTCGTCCCCAGGCCCTTTGAGGGGAGGAGAAGGGGCCTGATACACACTGAATGCGCATGCGCCAAGTTTCTCTGTAAAATTCGCCGTAAGACTTATCGGATACTTTTGCCAACACGTGGCTAAGTATACCGAGAAGCTGTGCGGACTAAGAATACGGAGCAGTCTTGAACGTTGAACATACACAAGCTATCACAGGGAAAATGCATGCCATATACGTTAGTAGACGGATACCGTTGAAAGATAAAAATACGGGATCATACGGGATAGTTGAAATACGTGGCCGTCTGTTTACCGTCGGTGTGGCCAGGTACTAGCACGGATTGGCCGTACTTGCCCGTCGTTGACAAGCGGTCAGCAGCAACCGTGTTACCGGACGATACGATACCGTCAACCGTCCGCGGCACCGAGGTCAGCACGCATGCGCAAACATTTAAACTGCTCTCCAGTCGAAAATGGCGGTACTCGTCACAAGTTGACTCTGCTGAGAGCTTCTAAGGAGTGAGACGGCGTAAACCAAGGCGAGGTAACGAGTAAGTAACTGTACTTTGGTCTTTTAAATGTTTGAGTGCTTGTGTAGCTAGCTAGCTATGAGTAATCAAGTCCCCTTGGCTGTGTGGTCAGTCTCATACATGTACTTGTCATTTTACAAGGGGTTGTAAGCTTAGCTGCCTTACAGTAGGTTTATCCATGGCCGTAGCTGTCAAGATGCTTCATCTTTGGGCAGCAACCTGTCAAGATGTGTCATCTTTAGGCAGGTGGTCTCATTTTTTATGGTTCAGTGGTGTCCCATTCAATACCTGTCAATTTACAAATGGTTGCAAGTTTAGCTACTTCATTCTGGGTTTGTCTATGGCCGTAGCTGTCAAGATGTTTCATCTTTGGGCAGCAACCTGTCAAGATGTGTCATCTTTAGGCAGGTGGTCTCATTGCTTATGGCTTATGCCATATACATTAATTTTGTGTATCAGTCTTTATGATCAGCCATAGATTGGCTGAGTAATTTCTAATTTTCGGCTTATTAGCATCTGAATTTTTTTGCAGTACTCTGGTTGATCTCTATTGACGAGATATCACTCATTGTTGTCTAAACATCCACGAAAGTAAATATGATATAACCCCCCTTCACTCTTCCTTACCCTCTCCCCAACTTGTGTCGATTAAGTACTTATTACATATTATTAGGTAATAGTATAAGAGGGGGCCAGCCACTGCACAACCACCACCTGTCACATAAGATCTTCTGTTGCTCCTCCCTGTCTCATTTTCTCTTCACACTCCTAGTTTAACCATTGGAGACTTTGAAAGGAGCAGTGAATACAACATCCGAAGATGAGAGAGCTCTATGTACTTTCTTTGTGTTCTCCCTGCATGAGTATATATGATTGTTCATTATCTTCACACACCTCTCTCATCACCTAAACTCTAGCTCATCTATTCACTGTACATTGTAGTATAAGAGGGGCCATCTACTGCACAGCAGATATTGACCACCACCTGTCATACGAGGTGAGAAACTCGATCCCCTTGCTCCTCTCATCTTTTTTCCCTGTGTTTCGTTTGCATACGTGTAGTGGTCAAAGATCTAGAAATGGAGCAGTGCATGGATCTAAGGTGAGAACTCCATTTTTACACTCCTGAATATGCAATTTTTTGTCCCCCTAACCCCCCACCGACATTTCTCTCTCTCTCTCTCTCTTCCTCTCTAGCTCTCTCCACCTTTAAGTTCCTATTTTATTGGCTGTCATGCTATAGGTATAAGAGACTAATGGTCAAGGATATCATATAAGGCGAGATGTCCCCTCTTGCTGCTCCTATTCTCATCCTCTCTCTTTCTTTTGCATGACAGATATACATGGAGATCTTAGAAATGTAGCACCACACAAAATGCTATAAGGTATAAAAGACCTGATTGTTATTTGACCCTCCCCACTCTCTCTCTCTCTCTCTCTCTCTCTCTCTCTCACTCTCTCTCTCTCTCTCTCTCACACACACACACACACACACACACACACACACACACACACACACACACGGGCATGTATTCTCTCTAGTGTGCAGGCTCACTCGCTGTTGAAAGTTAAACTTCTGTAACACAGCCAAATCATCCTCACTGGAAACAGTTTATTAAGCTAAAAGTGAGTTTGTACCTTTTCATTGGATCTATGCTTACTTACTGTCCTTATAGGGAACTCCGTGTTAAGATGGAATACTTAGTCTACATGAGGTCCAGAACATCTAGCTGTACTGGGACCCTATACATGGTGAGCAACGTTATTATACTGCTGAACACCACAAGAAGTTATAAGACTTGTTTCATTCATACAGGACCTGAAATTAGCACGATCTGAACTTGAACTGAACAATCATGTATGGTGAATGTGTACAACTATAGCTACATGTATGTAGTGGAACTCCTCTTAGACTAACTTTGACAGCTCAAGGTTGATGACTGAAATTCAGTGTCAGTTCTCAATACCATGACCCCCATTCCCTGTCTTCATTCAACTTGGGGAGGGGGGCTACACCTCTAGATAATCTTCCATCATGTTAATTTAGAGGGGTTCCACACTGGTTATGTCAACTACTCTTTAGTTAGTCCTTTTCATCTTGTATATTCTATGTATAGCTATATTTTTTGTATAAATAGCTATGTGTACGTATCTCTTTTTTTTTGTATTTGCCTTGCCTTGTTTTCTCGATCGTTCACTTCTTTAATAATTTATTATTCATGTGATTTATTTCATTGGGCGGAGTTTATATATACGGTACAGCGTGAACGTGCCGCAGTACATGTATAACGGATCGTAGAACGGTCGCCGTTGGTACAGCTTTGGACGGGCCTATGCACGGTTTGACAAGCACTGAGACGGTGTGTGGGACGGTATATGGTCCACATATACGGTAGGTGAGACGGACAACGACGGAAGATTGAACGGTTCCGTGCTTTGGTCGTGTAAATTTTGTTCCCACTACGGTGTTTGACGAGACCGTCAGAGCGATCCGTGCTGTTACTGTATTTGCACCGTATGCGCGGAACTTACGGGCACGGACGGTACACGTATTAGCACCCATTTTCTCCTGTGTATACAGCCCAAGTTTCAGGCTTTTCAAGGATAGGAACTACTTCTAGACTATCATTACCGATCGTATGTTAAGAGAAAGAGCCAAGAAATCACTCTCCCATACGGCTGTCCAACTTGGCCTTAAAAACGATTTCAGTAACAAGAGGCAGCATAGTCAGCTTCTTCGCCAGTCCTTTTTAACATCGTCACCTTTCGCGATCGCTTGAAGGGCACATAGGCAACGATATTTCACAAAAATTGGAGTTTACCAAACGTCTGTGTGACTAGCCAGCTGTTAAGATGGCACATTCTTCAACAGTAAGACTCAGCTAATATGGCACATCTTTAAGCTGAAATGGTATAAGAGTGTGTGAGTATTGTGTGTGTGTGCATGTGAAACTTCAGCTGGTTGTGTGGTAGCGTCGTCCCCAGGCTCATTGAAGGGAGGAGAAAGGGCCTTGTACACACTGTCTGCGCATGCTCCGTTACCCTAAGAATCTTAGGGGATCAGATACTATTGTATACTTGTCCGCTCACAAATCCGCGTACATGTCCGTGTTCTCAGTTTGTTGCTGGACACGTGCCCTTTGAACCACATAGTGATAGTGTTATTCAACTACAACCAAATCAGTTTTGACAAGCACGTTATTCTCACTCGCTTATACCCTCTCAGCTTAAAGATGTGCCATGTTAGCTGAGTTTTACAGATGAAATATATGCCACCTAAACAGAAGGCTAGTCCTAAATGCTCGGTACATTCCAATCGCTCGCTCTGATACACAACCTTGAAGCTGAAGTTTCACATGTACGCACGTACATCACTCACACACTCTTATGCACGTTCAGCTTGAAGATGTGCCATCTAAGATGGGTCCTACTGTTGAAAGATGTGCCATCTTAACAGCAGGCTTTTCTTGTATGCTCAGGACATTCCAATCACTCACTCTGATGCACAACAAGCTGAAGTTTCACATGTACGCACGTAGATTACTCACAAACTCTTTTACTGATTCAGTTCAAAGATGTGCCATCTTAGCCGAATCAAACTGTTGATAAAAGGGCCATCTTAACAGCAGGCTAGACATAGATGCTCGGTACATTCAAATTTCTCGCTCTGATACACAAAAATCTCAAGTTTCATATGTACACACGCACATTATTCACACACTCTTATGCTCATTCAGATTAAAGATGTGCCATCTTTGTTGAGTCTTACTGTTGAAAGATGGGCTATCTTAACAGCACGCGAGTATTAAATGCTTAGTACATTCCAATTGCTCGCTCTGATACACAACAAGCTGAAGTTTCATATGTACGCACGTACATTACTCACACACTCTTATGCTCATTCAGCTTTAAGGTGTGCTGTCATAGCTGAGTCTTACCGTTGCTAGATGTGTTATCTTAACAGCAGGCTAGTCCTTAATGTTCGGTACATTCTAATTGCTCGCTCTGATACGTAACAAGCTGAAGTTTCACATTTCCACACACACATTACTCACACACACTTATACCCTATCAGCTTAGTGATGTGCCATCTAAACTGAATTTTTCTGTTAAAAGATGTGCCATCTTAACAGCAGGCCAGTCCTAAATGCTCAGTACATTCCAATTGCTTGCTCTAATACACACACACTGTAAAACGTAGCCGCGTGAACTGCGCACGTATACAGGGAGAACGATGTCCGCGTTCGCTGAATAGACGAGCTTTGAACGGAATCTCCGATGTCCAGGATAACAAGTACCATTGTCGCCCGTATTGGGACCACTTTTTACGGACAATTTCACTGAGTCCGCTATCTGATCTGTGCTGAGTCCGTCTAGTTACTCTGTTTTATCCAGTATTGTCCATCGTGTGACTCCGTCTCTATGATCCGTCTGTCCCATCAGACCGCATGGCCCGCCACCGACTACTACATCCACTCAGTTGGTGTAGTTAGTCAATCACAGCTAAAACTAGAATGCTTCCTGCTTTTCATTTTCCTCTTCAGCACTTTTTCAGCTCTCTCTACTTCCAACGACATTCATAGTAGCCATGAACTGATTCTATAATAATAATTGATGCATATAACAACTTACATATGCAAGTTTTTATACGATGAGATGGACATTCATCAATACTAGGTACTTTTGGTATGGAGGAATGTGTTCCAAATACTTCCCCATAGCCAACGAAACTCATGTACACGAGCCTATTGCTCACACACTCATAACCTTTCAACTTAAAGATGTGCCATCTTACTAGTCACTAGAATGCTAGGAACATTCCAATCGCTCGCTCCGATACACAAGCAGTCTTACTATTGAAAGATGTGCCATTTTAACAGCAGGCTAGTCCTAAATGCTCAGTACATTCCAATCGCTCACTCCTCAACAAGCTGAAGTTTCACATGTACACACGTACAATACTCACACACTCTAATGCTCATTCAGCTTAAAGATGTGCCATCTTAGCTGTTGAAAGATGTGCCATCTTAACAGCGGGCTAGTCCTAAATGCTGAGTACATTCCAACCACTCGCTCCACAACAAGCAGAAGTTTCACATGTACACACGTACAATACTCACACACTATTATGCTCATTCAGATTAAAGATGTACCATCTTAACAGCAGGCTAGTCCTAAATGCTCGATACATTCCAATTGCTCACTCTGAAGCTGAAGTTTTACATGTACACACGTACATTACTCACAAATTCTTATGCTCATTCAGCTTAAAGATGAGCCATCTAAGCTGAGTCTTACTGTTGAATGATGTGCCATTTTAACAGCAGGCTAGTCCTAAACACTCAGTACATTTCAATCACTCGCTCCACAACAAGCTGAAGTTTCACATGTACACACGTACATTACTCTCACATTCTTATGTTCATTCAGCTTAAAGGTGTGCCATCTTAGCTGAGTCTTAGAGTTAAAAGAAGTGCCATCTTAACAGCAGGATTGTCCTAAATGCTCGGTATTATCCAATTGCCCACTCTGATACAAAACAAGTTGAAGTTTCACATGTACATTACTCACACACTATTATGCTCATTCAGCTTAAAGATGTGCCATCTTAGCTGAATCTTACTGTTGAAAGATGTGCCATCTTAACAGCAGGCTAGTCCTAATGCTCGATACATTCCAATCACTCAGTCTGATACACAACAAGCTGAAGTTTTACATGTACACACGTACATTACTCAAAAATTCTTATGCTCATTCAGCTTAAAGATGTGCCATCGTCTTACTGTTGAAAGATGTGCCTTCTTAACAGCAGGCTAGACCTAAATGCTCGATACATTCCAATCACTCGCTCTGATACACAACAAGCTGAAGTTTCTCATGTACACACGTACATTACTCACACACTCTTATGCTCATTCAGCTTAAAGATGTGTCATCTTAGCTGAATCTTACTGTTGAAAGTTGTGCCATCTTAACAGCAGGCTAGTCCTAAATGCTCGAAGCATTCCAATCGCACGCTCGCATTCCAATCGCACGCTCTGATACACAACAAGCTGAAGTTTAACATGTACACACGTACGTTACTCATACATTCTTATGCTCATTCAGTTTAAAGATGTGCCATCTTAGCGGAGTCTTACTGTTGAAAGATATGCCATCTTAATAGCAGGCTTGTCCTAAATGCTTGCTCTGATACACAACAAGCTGAAGTTTCACATGTACACACGTACATTACTCATACATTCTTATGCTCATTCAGTTTAAAGATGTGCCATCTTAGCTGAGCTTTACTATGGAAAGATGTGCCATCTTAACAGCAGGCTAGTCCTAAATGCTCGATGCATTCCAATCGCTCACTCTGATACACTACTAGCTGAAGTTTCACATGTACACACGTACATTACTCACACATTCTTATGCTCATTCAGCTTAAAGATGAGCCATCTTAGCAGAGTCTCACTGTTGAAAGATTTGCCATCTTAACAGCATGCTAGTCCTAAATGCTCAGAACATTCCAATTGCTCGCTCCACAACAAGCTGAATTTTCACATGTACACACGTACATTACTCACACATTCTTATGCTTATTCAGCTTAAAAATGTGCGATCTTAGCTGAGTCTTACTGTTGAAAGAAGTGCCATCTTAACAGCGGGCTAGTCCTAAATGCTCGGTACATTCCATTCGCTCGCTCTGATACACAACAAGCTAAAGTTTCACATGTACACACGTACACTACTCACACACTCTTATGCTCATTCAGCTTAAAGATGTGCCATCTTAGCTGAGTCTTACTGTTGAGAGATGTACCATCTTAACAGCAGGCTTGTCCTTAATGCTCGGTACATTCCAATCGCTCGCTCTGATACACTACAAACTGAAGTTTCACATGTACACACGCATATTACTCTCACATTTGTATACTCATTCAGCTTAAATATGTACCATCTAAGTTGAGTCTTACTGTGAAATATGTGCCATCTTAACAGCAGGCTAGTCCTAAATCCTCGGTACATTCCAGTTGGTTGCTCCGATACACAAGCTGAAGTTTCACATGTACACACGTACATTACTCACACACTCATATCCTCATTCAGCTTAAAGATGTGCCATCTTAGCTGAGTCCTACTTTTGAAAGATGTGCTATCTTAACAGCAGGCTAGTCTTTAATGCTTGGTACATTCTAATCGCTCGCTCTGATACACAATAAGCTCAAGTTTCACATGTACACACGCACATAACTCGCACGCTGTTATGCTCATTCAGCTTAAAGATGTGCCATCTTAGCCGAGTCTTACTGTTGAAAGATGTGCCACCTTAACAGCAGGCAAGTCCTAAATGCTCAGTACATTCCAATTGCTCGCTCTGATACGCAACAAGCTGAAGTTTCACACGTACACACGCACATTACTCACACACTCTTATACTCTTTCAGCTTAAAGATGTGCCATCTTAGCTGAGTCTTACTTTTGAAAGATGTGAAGTCTTAACAGAAGGCTAGACACCTAAATGCTCGGTACATTTGAACTGCTCATTCAAACACAGAACAAACGGAAATTTCACATGTACACACACACATTACTCACCCAATCTTATACTCTTTCAGCTTAGGGATGTGCCATCTTAGGTGAGTCTTACTGCCGAAAGATGTGCCATCTTAACAGTAGGCTAGTCCTAAATGCTCGGTACATTCCAATCACTCGCTCTGATACACAAGCTGAAGTTTCACATGTACGCACGTAAAATACTCACACACTATTATGCTCCTTCAGCTTAAAGTTGTGACAGCTTAGCCGAGGCTTACTGTTGAAAGATGTGCCCTCTAAACAGCAGGCTATTCCAAAATGCTCGGTACATTCCAATCTCTCGCTCTGATACACAACAAGCTGAAGTTTCACATGTATGCATGTACGTTACTCACACATGCTTATGCTCATTCGGCTTAACAATGTGCCATCTTAGCCGTGTCTTAATGATAAGATGTGCCATCTTAACAGCAGGCTAGTCCTAGATGCTCGGTACATTCCAATCGCTCACTCTGATACACAACAAGCTGAAGTTTTACATGTATACACGCACATTACTCACACACACATATTATTGTTTTCAATACAATGATCATAATACAATACACAATATCACCCTCTCCCTCTCTTACACACACACACACACACACGTCACACACACACACGCACGCACACACACACGCACACACACACACACACACACAAAGCTCAAAACCAGTTACTACGACAGAATGTAATCGACGCACGTGGGAATCTCCTCCTCTGTCGCAAGTGTCTTGTTTCTTGCCTAGGAGTTCATACAACCCGACTCACTCGGCAGCGGATCATCAAACAGAAGCAAAAGGACCAGCCTATCTTAGAACTGACGAAAAGGGAAGTAGTAGTAGAGCAGAGGTTAGAAGATTACTTGCTGCATGATGATGAGGATGACGATATCTTGACGTTTGGTGCTTGGTGGAAGCTGGTAGATAATGACGACATAGTTGAGGTTCAGTTCCCACACAAACGTCATGGTTCAGCTGGTAAGGAATCTAACCATGCCAAGAAGCAAGCAATGGCAGACTTTCTTGAGTTTGTTGACATCAACTCCCAGCCCAATGGTCTGGTAGCTATAGTGCCCAATTTTTTCTCCTTCCGAAGTTCACTCGAATTGCGGCACCTAAAATGGGAGAAAAAATCTACGAGGAGCAATTACAGTCATTTGTGGTCTCTCAATTTAACAAGGCACAAACAGAGAAAGGGAGACAAACGTGTCATAACACTGCTGCAACTAACTGGCTCCAGAAGTACCGACCCAAGGTAGCACTGCATCCCAGTATGACAGACTACTGTGACACGTGCAAACACCTCAAGCAGCAATTGTCACGAAACCAGGCAGTACTCATTCGGTTGCAGCAGAGCAGTCGAGTAGCGCCTTTGAAGGTGAGCTTAGGGCCCATGAGTCCACCAAACGGGAGCTGTAAGAGGAATTGGCAGATCACAAGACAGTTGCAACATGATCTAGAGAGTACTGTATACAAGGCTAAGTGCAGAGAGCAGTGGGCAAAGATCGAGCAACTCACCAAGATGCAGGTGTTGACGAGAAGAGAGCGAGAGGATCTAGAAGGAGCAAAGTACGGTTTTACTGCCACTATCAGTGCTGACTACCAGCAGTCCAAACTGATACCATCATGGGGGAAAACTGAGCAACCTGGATCAACGTACTATCTTCAGAAAGTTTCCCACGACGTCTTTGGAGTAGTTGACCACTCAAAAAACAACTCAATGGTGTACCTGTTTAATGAACGCGTTGGTCCTAAATACTCAGATCACACACTCTCTTTCTTAACCGATTATACGCCAGAGGCGCGATTTTGCGCCGCGCGCGCGAACCGCCGTAGGCGCGATTTCGAGCCAGCTGCAACGCACTTACTAACATTCGCGATTACAGTCCAACGGTGGGACGGACCTTCGCCACACTTCTTGGGCTTCTCGATCTCTCCCGTAGGTAAGTATACACTACCACTTTAGTACTATGTACCATACAACATTACTCCATAACCATGCTTTGAAGTTTAGCAGTATTCAACAACAGTATCATAATAAAGACTTCAGTATACAATATTGCTAGCTATTGTACTCAGCACTGGGAAAAGCTGCTATGGCTAAAATTTAACACCTAACACTATGAGTAACTATTATTATGATAATATTATATAGCTATTCAAAATAAAACCTATAGCTAGCTATAAAACCAGCCACTATGACTAAGAGGCAACGCTTGACTCTGAATGAAGTCCTGGATGACGTGCTGTCTGATAGTGATGATGACTATGATGACCCTGACGAACCAATGATGGAGGGTAGCGACGATGAATTCTCGGACCTAGAATTGGAAGATGATGATATGGAAATGAACACTAACAACCCCTCAACCCCAGCAGCAGCTCACATTCACACTTCACCCAGCTCCACCCTCAGTCAGACTACTTCTACAAGAAGCTCTCCAGCCCCTCCCTCCCCTTCAACCTCAATTGGTGATGACTCCCTATCCAGTCCACCAGGTATAAACATTAGTAATTATAATCAAACGGCTTATCTTTTTGGTCACTCTGTAGAACCCCCCACCACTTGGTCAGAAGAGTTGAAGCCAGTAACAATCAGAGATTTCGCGTCACGAGTAGGTCCAGCTGTAGATATTCCAGAATCTCCCATGTAAACATTTGAGCTTTTTTACTCGGAAGACCTGCAGAAAATGATCGTTGATGAAAGCAACAGATATGCGAGGCAAGTAATGGGAGATGAAAAGTACAGAGATTGGACAAAGATCACAGTGGAGGAGCTGAAAGCATTTTTTGGATTTTCAATTCTAATGGGAATCGACCACTTACCATCTGTGGATGACTATTGGAGCAAGGACCCACT
Source organism: Stappiaceae bacterium (assembly GCA_964291365.2). Taxonomy (GTDB): domain Bacteria; phylum Pseudomonadota; class Alphaproteobacteria; order Rhizobiales; family Stappiaceae; genus JBDWFY01. The sequence goes on along the minus strand of OZ220030.1, from coordinate 20,273 downwards.
ACTTCATTACGCTCCAATTGCTGACAAGATTCCTCGGTGGCGTTTCCGCGAGATCTCCCGGTACCTACACTTCGTCAACAATGAAGATCTTGTTCCCCGTGACGACCCCATGCATGATCGGCTAGGTAAAGTACGACCACTCATTGACCACTTGAGTTCAAAGTTTGCGACATTGTACGAGCCCTCCAAGAATGTCGCCATCGATGAAGCCATGATCAAGTTTCAAGGCCGCTCGTCCTTGAAGCAGTACATGCCGATGAAGCCGATCAAGCGTGGGATCAAAGTGTGGGTACTGGGAGATAGTTCCAACGGGTACTTCAGCCGCTTCGATGTGTATACTGGGAGGAAAGAACAACGTGAGGAAGGTCTTGGTACACATGTAGTCAAGTCGCTTACCAGTGATCTCAAACACAAGTACCATCATGTGTACTTTGATAACTATTTCACAAGCTTCCAGCTGCTTGAAGACCTAGAGAAGGACGGCATCTATGGGTGTGGCACGGCGAGAAGTAACCGGAAGGAGTTTCCACTAGCACTGAAGACATCTGGATTGAAAACACGGTACAAAATTTAAATATTGTATATTGAGTTTATAATAAAAGGCAATACACATTTATAGTGGTGAATCTAAGACCATGCAAAGAGGAAAGGTGACGGCAAGTGCGTGGAAGGACAACAAGGTTGTCACGGTGATGTCGACGAATACTCAGCCATCAGCGACAGGGACGGTACTAAGGCGACAGAGAGATGGCTCTCGTATCCCTGTCCCCTGCCCCGAGTCAATCATCGATTATAACCGGTATATGGGTGGGGTTGACAGGGGAGACCAACTGCGTGGCTACTACAACTGCCGAATGAAAAGCAGAAAATTTTATAAGTATATATTCTATTTTCTTTTTGATGTTAGCATCACAAATGCTTTCATACTCTACAAAAATTACTGCTCTTCACCCACCTTGAACACCATCAAAAAGTTCCGCTTGCAGTTGGCACGGGAGCTCATCGGAGACTACTGTACACGTCGTCGAGCTGGTCCAGGTGGTGGTGCTATCCGTCCTCTAGCTCTCCAACACTTTCCCCTCAAGATTGAGAAAGATCTAAGTCAATCTGAAAGGAAAAGACGACGTTGTGCACGCTGTTCTCAGCAAAATCACAAACGCACACAAACATCGTGGTTTTGCCGAGAGTGTGGAGTTTTCCTTTGTCACACTGGTGACGCACACGACTGTTTTTTCCAGTGGCACAAGGACAGACTTTAGTCCCATATTTACTTTCTGATATCTCTCCACCCCCTTCTCTCTCCTCCCTCTCTCTAATATCACCCTAGTATGTTCATGAATCCCTCTGCTTATGTACCATCATGTATTGCAGATTACTACTTACCATAGTGGAGGTATTACTAACATTGCAGTGGGCTTCATTAGAGTGGCACCATGTCTGCATCCAGTTGGTGTGTGTGTGTGTGTGTGTGTGTGTGTGTGCATGCGTGCGTGTGTGTGTGTGTGTGTGTGTGTGTGTGTGTGTGTGTGTGTGCGTGTGTGTATGTATGTGATACTGTGTGTGTGTGCAAGCATGCGTGTATACAACTGGCATCTATCAAAAGATTTACCAATACAAGTATACAGATACACAATATTCAGTCATCATACACATACAAAAGTACCATGCTACTTACTAACACACTCCATTCAGCTGTCAGGCTTGTGGACAACGTACCTGGTGCTCATCAAATAGAACTCTCTCAACCACATGCATGTACATGTTCTATGTTAGAAACGATCTTGGTTCACGAGCCCAAACTTTATGCTGCGCGAACGCTCAACACTAAGCTTGTCTAAATCAAACAGGCGAGGGTTTTATACACAATATCTATCTTAGTACTGGCTGAATTCAGAGCGAAACCCATCGCTTTATGTCCCAAACGCTAACTATTATTGTACTTAGCACTTACCGTTGGAATACTTCCCGGTGTATCTTCAATCCAGGTTGTGCGATCGCGATCTTCCTTGTTCAGTTGTACACATCTAGCATCCCTCTTCGTCTTGGAAACAACTTGCCTGTAGCGAACTTCCACCGCTGGGCAGCTATAACCGGTTTTAGTCGTGAGGTCCCACATGAGGGCGTTACCGCTCAATTAATTCGGCTTCCTGGGGTCACGCGCGCGCATTGCGTCTTGGCGCATAATCGGTTAACTCATTACTGGAATCGGCTCCGCCAGCACCATCCATGGATTCACCGACTTGCCATTTTCCTCGACAACGCCACATGCACCAACAAGAAATACTAGTCAATGTACCCCTTCGATTGCACGAGGGGCGGTGCGAGAGGCAAATACAGCACGAGGCGAAGCCAAGTGCTGTATTTGCCCTTGAGCCACGCCCCGAGTGTAATAACTCCCGTATGGAACGAGAAAAAGCGGTACATTAACTGGTTTATTGTGTGAATCTAGTGTTCAAACTAGCTAGGCCATTTGCAAAGCTGTGGATCCGATGTCCAGTTGAACGAGCGATCAGGTTGTGCTACCCTCACTACTCGAGTCAGAGTGGAGCTGAATCACTGACGTTCAAAACTAGCTAGGCTATCAGCGAGGCTGTGGATCCGATCATTTTCCAGTTCGACAAGCGAGCGATTCTATCGTGCCACGCTACCTTCGCTACTCAAGCCAGAGTGGGGAGATCGTTTGAATCACTGATGATCCTACGTTTGATGACCACTGATCTTGTGAAACGAGGCCGGTACGTTCCAGCATGGTTCGAGCTACGACTTGATCGCGAGTTTCGAACCTGCTTGGACAAGATACCACTGTGACAGAGCGGCGTCTTTTCGGATGATGATCGGTGAATAAACGAGGGTCTACAGCTGCTTTTGCTGAGTATCCTGCCAGCACCACTGCCAAGGTGAACTAAGCTTTGTTGGGCTGAGCCCAATTCGACTATATTCTGAACGTCCCAGACATTATGAGCAAAAGAATCAGCAGGTGGAGCAGTAGGCCTACAAGCCTGGTTCCTCTACTCACTGTCCCTGAGGTCAGTTAACCTGCCACAGTACAGCTCCAACTGCTAATCCTTTGGCTCACATACCCTGCATACTGGCTGGAACATTCTCCAACTGTATGCATGAAGTGACCTTCTAGGGGATTTTTTTGTGTACCATCAACCTGGTTTTTGTGGATGCTCCCTGCAATTATACACATGTAGTTTGGTCAGACATGATGTAGACAACTCAATTAGTTAACACAACAATTTTCTATTTGCCACTGGAAAATATTGAACTGCTGTTGGCAGTATGGAATTTATTGCACTACAAAAGCCTTTGATCTAATATGGCTTCATACAATAATAAATACTTATTCTCTTGGGCCATGGAGATGGTGAGTTCTGGAGAGATCGACCACATCCATATCAGCTTCATGGTAGCTGGACACACAAAGTTTGCCCCAGACCGTCTCTTTTCAGTGATTGGAAGTGTCTATAAGAGAAGACGTGTTCTCCATTCATGAGCTGAAAGCTATCTGTGATCAGAATACTACAACATTCATTGAAGACGGACAGCAAGTTCTCACCTGGCGAGACAGTCTTGGAGACAAGTACTCAGACCTTCCCGGTGTGCGTAGTGAAGGCACACAATGGAAATGTGGTGATGAAGGTGCATGAGAATTGCTTTGCTGGTGAGTGGAAGGATTCCTCACTTCGTGTCCGAGTCAGCACTGCAGTTGGAGTTCCAACCACCAACTACAGTGATAGCCACCTTCACAGTATTTCGGCTGATAAAATGGCCAACAAGTTTACCATGTATGAGCGTTTTATTTCTCACGATCGCCGTCCAGATTACTTGCCACCACCCACCGTTGTGTCATCTACCTCCTCGACAGCACAAACTTCTGCTCAAACATCTTCATCCTCATCTGCAAGTACAACTGCTGGACAGAGAGAGAACAGAGCAAGTGCTCAACAAAAGGCTGCGATGGATTGGGACACAAAAAATGAACAAGATGGGCTGAAGGTCACACAACAAAAGCAGGATGTCCTAGGTGTTAGCAAGTCATTTTTAACTTGCTGGTCATATCTTATGCTATTGAACATCATTTCACATCACTACCTACTGTACTTACCTTTATTTTGATCTTGCTGTTGCTGCCAAAGTACCATGTGTCCACAACAGTTAATACCTCGTGATCATTCTAATTAATGCACACCAAGAGAATAGGGACTACTCGACCATCTGATGGTTCCAAGATGTTGCTACCTACTGACGCATGTAAAGAATGACTGAGTTAATTTAGATACTGCTTACAGGGGGATAAATAAGGGCTATACATGCCACTACTTTCGGTAACTAGTCACTATCACTTAGCTAGCTTCATGGCTACTAAAACACAGGCTTAGTTTTCGATTCTAGTACCTATTGTAGATGGTTAAAACTATATTATTACGATTACAGCTACTTACCTCCTCAGGTCCGGTCTTCTTTTTCTTGATCCACTCACGACTCTGTCTTTTGCACGTACTGAACATTGTGTTGCACGGGTGGGTGGGGCCACGCCGGGTTAGCAATAAATGGCCTAAGGTCGTCACGGTTGCAAGCGCGTAACTACTGGCTATAGCAACCGATCGCGTTCAAACTCGCGGAGTGAATGAACAATGCCCCAACGTATATGTGTGCTTGTAGCATCGTTGCTTGGTTACAGTGCCCTGTTTAAAACAAATACTTTGCTCGGTTACAGTAGCCGCCATTAAGTACGGAGCAAATGGTTGCTCTGTTACAGTGCCACGCACACCTACCGGCACACAGCCTAGCTGCTCAATTCTTGACGAAAACATAACGGAGTGACTACGGCCAGCACGAAGGGGACACCACTTGTCAATGTAAGCCAACATAACAGGAATGATATGTTTACGACACTCCTCGTTACTGGACAAGTCTGTCACCTGTTCGCCGTGTGTCTCTACCGTCTTGTAGTCTTCAAGTCTCGGAGAAACTTGTCCGTCACTGCTGATAACGCAGGCATTCCATTTTCCTGTGATTCGTGTACTCTGTAGGGGGTGGTGGCGCTGATCAACAATCTCCATTGTTGCAAACTCGGCCCCCCTTCCCAGAGGCAGCATCCTTTGGAGTGCAAGTTGTGCCCGACCAGACTGGCGTCTTGGTGTTTGTCGAGCTAACTGCTTGCAGGCAGTGGCCAGATATTCCTCCGCTTCAGTCGTGTCCATTTGGAGTACGTCGTGGCAGTAGCACACAATCGGTCTCAAGTTCCCTGCATACGACACCATTGTGGCTGGCTTCTTGTTGGATGCACTCTGTACAGTGCAAGTGTAGGTGAACTATAATTAGTAGCATGAGACATCAAATCATTCATTCGGATGGCTATATTACCAGTTGTGGGAAAGGCTATGGCCACTCCCTAGATTTTGAATACTAGGTTAGAGCTTCAAAACGATCTCATTATAGCCAAAACATGGAGATCGAATTAATTTTAATGACAAAAAGAGGCCTAATAGTCAAAAGCAAAAGTGTGAACAAAAATTGAGATAAAGTGGTGGCAAATGATGGTATTAAAGAAGCAGTGCTACAGAAATGGATTTGTTGAAAGAGTAGAGTAAATGTTTATAGGTTGTATGTGATATAAATTTCCATTCTTCAATGTTGATCAGGTAGGGAAATCTACGTTCAGTAATTTACAGTGTTTGATAAATTCTTGCCTTTCCTGAGCATATGAACGAAAGTTCAACAAAATTGGATGTTCAAACTAAACTACTGGCTCTTGATTTTGAATACTAAATAGGATAATGAACCACCAATGAGGGCTCACATTGAGCGAGTTGCCTTAACTCTCCAAGATACAGCCATAATTCTCAATGATGGATTGCCAAAGCGAGAGAGGTTTGGATCTAAGAGCTCGAGGAATGTTGGTAGGAGTGGTCGATGGACAGCCAATACAAAAACCGCCGTACTGCGGTTAGTTGTCCGTCGATGAACCCCAACGAACACGGCGCATGCGCTTTAGACTCGAGACCTTTATCCAAGGGGTCTGAGATATCTATCAGCGATTTGGCTGGTTATATTAGCAATGGTGGGACAGCCTATGTCCACTCCCCAGATTTTGAATGTTGTTTGAGCATCAAAACTATCTCGCATAACCAAAACGTAGCGAACGTTTTGAACGCTAATGAACATCAAAAAAAAGGACTCACATTGAACGACTGACTTCAACTCTCCAAGATAGAGCCATAATTCTCAATGGTGGACTGCCAGAGCGAGCGAGAATGGATCTAAGAAGGCCAGACGCTTGCGCACTTCCTTAGTGGTCGTCGCAACGGTTTTTCTCTTGGTTGTCTATCGACGATCCCTACATTGTATGCGCCATAAACTGGAGACCTTCAGCCTAGAGGCTTGGGGAATCAATCAGCTAGTTGACTGGCTATATTAGCAGTGATGGGAAAGGCTATGGCCGTTTTTGAATGCTATACGATTACATAATTTGGTTGAGAACACTAAATAGCCCACAAAAATGGCTCACATTCAGCGTCTGATCTTAACTCTCCAAGATACAGCCTTAATTTTCGATAATGCATTGCCAAAGCGAGCGAGAATGATATAAGACTTAAGGCGCATGCGCCAGTTCTGTAGGGATCGTCGACTTAGACCTTTAGCCCAGAGGCTTGGGAAGTCAATCAGCGATTTGCCTGGCTATATTAGCAGTGGTAGGACAGGCTATAGCCACGCGTAGCCCAGAGGCCAGAGAAATCAATCAGCGATTGGTTGACTATATAAGCAGAGGAGGAACAGGCTTTGACAACTCCCTATATTTTGAATGCTATGTTTGAACTTCAAAATGAACTTGTATAGCCAAAACGTTACGATCGCCAAATAACATTTCTTGACTCGTCATATCCACTTGCGGCTAACCAGTCGGGCTTCCTACCAGGGAGATCGACCACTCATGCCTTGCTTTCTGCTGCGCATGATTGGCTCAGCAGTATGGAAGATGGCCATGAAATGGGGGCCGTATTCTTTGACCTCACTAAAGCCTTTGATTCTGTGCCTCATAGGCAGCTAATTTCGAAACTCAGAGCTATTGGCTTGGACGACTACCTGGTTTCCTGGATCACGAGCCATCTCGCTTATAGAAACCAGTCAGTGGTCCTACATGGTGAAACATCTGACCTGCTCCCAGTAACATCCGGCGTACCTCAGGGATCAGTACTTGGTCCACTGCTGTTCTTGCTTTATGTAAATGATGTTAACGATGTGGCCTTATCTGAAGGTACAAAGCTAATCTTATAATATGCTGACGATATACTTTTGTATAGAAGAATTTATACCGAGAAAGACTACGCCGTACTTCAGCAAGATGTGGACTCTCTTGGTGTATGGAGTCTTCTTAATCATCTGTCATTCAGTCCAGTGAAGTGTAAATTCATGGTGCTTTCCCGAAAGAAAGTAAGAACTACACCACCACCTCTAAATTTGCTCGGTTTTGAAATAGAGCAAGTCGACTCTATCAAGTATCTTGGCTTAACAATCAACGACAACCTATCCTGGTCTGATCACACCAGCAAAAAAGCAAGGAGGCTCATCGGTCTGTTGTTCCGACAATTCTACAACTGTGCCGATACATCTACTATTCGAGCACTCTATTTGACGCTCATAAGGCCACATCTAAAGTATGCAAACCAAGTCTGGGATCCATACCTTGTCAAGGACTGCAAGTTGTTGGAAGACGTTCAGAGGTTTGCCTGCAAGGTGTGTCTAAAGAGTTGGAACACAACATATGACGAAATGCTGGACACTTTAAATATCCCAAAGCTCGAGCAAAGAAGGAAGGCGCTCAAACTGTGTTTTATGCACAAACTTGTTGGAACCAATGCTCCCGTACTGGTGCCCCTATTTCCACGGCCTTGCGTATACACAACTTGCTACACCCATTCTAAACAGCTAAGCAGTCTAAGTGGTCACACTGCACAATACTTAAACTCTTTTTTCTTTTCCAAATACAATTACTTTATGGAATAACTTAAGTAGTGATGTTGTGTCCTCACCCTTCTCTACCTTTAATAATCATGTTTAAAATAAAATTGCATTGCTGTAGTTAATACAAGTATTGTCACTGTATTCATTATTCATTTCAATAACTTAAGTAATCCTTTCATCTTCTGGATGTACATATTACTTATTAGCATTATCATGCTATTTTTGTGCATCCCTGCATTTTTATAATCATGCAGAATGATATTTAAAAATAGGCTTACGAACCACCCTCCCCCCAAAAGGGCTCCCTTACTTCTCCAAAATACAACCATAATCCTCGATGATAGATCGCCAAAGGAGCGATGGAGGATATGAGTCGAAGGCGCACGCGCAGTTCAGTATAGGTAGTCAATGGTTAGTTGTCCATCGACAATCCCTACAGAACAGCTGCATGCGCTGTTGACTGAAGACACCTAGTCCAAAAATCAGGGATATTATTATATGTATATATATTAGCAGGGGGGCAACGGGCTATGGCCATTCCCTGAATTAACCATAATTCTCGATGGTAGATGGCCAAAGCGAGCGAAAATGGATATAAGAGCATAAGGAGCTTGCGCAGTTTGGTTGAGGTCGTCGATTATTGATTATCCATCGACGATCCCTGCAGAACAGCGCATGCGCTGTAGACTGAAGATAATTAGCCCAACGATCAGTGAAATCAATCAGCGAGTTCGTTGACTATATTAGCAGAGGTGCAACGGGCTATGGCCATTCCCTAGATTTTAAATTTTGTTTGAGCTTCATAGAATAGCCAAAACGTTACGATAGCTAAAAAGCCTAAAGAACTACCCACCAAAAGAGGGCTTACATTGAGCGACTGACCTTACCGTTCTAAGATACAACCATAATTCCCGAAGATAGATCGCCAAAGAGAGCGAAAATGGATATAAGAGCCGAAGGCGCACATGCAGTTCGGTATAGGGTGTCAATGGTTAGTTGTCCATCGACGATCCATACAGAACAGCTCATGCGCCGTAGACTGAATGTATTTACCCCAAAGATCAGGGAAATCAATCAGAGTGTTAGCTGACTATATTAGCAGAGGTGCAACGGGCCATTGCGTAGATTTTGAATGTTGTTTGAGCTCTATCGAATAGGCAAAACGAAACCATCGCTAATAGTTCAGTATTGGTCGTCAATGGTTAGTTGTCCATCGACGATCCCTACAGAACAGCTGCATGCGCTGTTGACTGAAGACACTTAGCCCAAATATCAGGGAAATCAATCAGCGAGTTAGCTGACGACATTAGTAGAGGTGCAACGGGCTATAGCCATTCCCTAGATTTTTGAGCTTCATCGAATGGCCAAAACGTTACGATCGCTAAATAGGCTAACGAACCACCGTCCCCCAAGAAAGGGCTCAAATTGAGTGACTGACCTTATATCTCCAAGATACAACCATAATTCTTGATGATAGATCGCCAAAGCGAGCTACAATGGATAATATAAGAGCAAAACGCGCACACGCAGTTCGGTAAAGGTTGTCAAAGGTTAGTTGTCCATCGACGATCCCTACAGAACAGCGCATGCGCTGTAGACTGAAGATACTTAGCCCAAATATCAGGGAAATCAATCAGCGAGTTAGCTGACGATATTAGCAGAGGTGTAACGGGCTATGGCCATTCCCTAGATTTTGAATGTTGTTTGAGCTTCATCGAATGGCCAAAATGTTACGATCGCTAAAAAGGCTTACGAACCCCCCCCCCCCCCCCCCCCCCCCCCCAAAAAAGGGCTCAAATTGAGCGACTGACCTTATCCCACAAAAAAAAGGAGCGACTGGCCTTATCTTTCTAAGATACAACATTAATTTTCGATGATAGATTGCCAAAGCGAGCTAAAATGGATATAAGATCCAAAGGCGCACACGCAGTACGGTATAGGTTGTCAAAGGTTAGTTGTCCATCGACGATCCTTGCAGAACAGCGCATGCACTGTAGACTGAAAATGTTCAGCCCAAAGATGAGGGAAATCAATCAGTGAGATAGCTGAGTCATGAACACTCAAGCTGTTGAACATATACCGTGGGTGCATCAAGATAGTCACAGGGATCAGGAGCATCTTCTGATTCTTCTACAACCAGTGCAAGTGGATCATCTCCTGAAAAGGTACCACCACGGGGAATTAGTTGCCTAGGCATAATACTGCAGAGATTAAATGGCTTTCCACGGCCTCCAAATGCTAACGCAATCACATACCAGACCTGTTTACACAATTATGGCATCACGATAAAAAAAGGTTAGCCCACACTTAACACTAATTGTAGTACACGTAACTTAGGAGTAGCCTTATCAATGGTACACTCAATCTTGGTAGAATTTGGAAATCTCATACTGAATTTCCTACCACCAGGGACACTGGGAATGTGTTGATTCCACTTCTCTTTGATCCTTACTTGCAGCTGCAACAAAAATCGACACATGATTTGGCAAAAGAGAATTTCAATTCCTGTCATAGTGGAACACCTCTAGTCTGGACACCGTTGCAACCATTTAAGGTGTCTGGATTACAGAACCTGTACTTATTTTTGGCCATCATAATGACCCAATTAAACGAGGTGTCCTTATTACAGACTATACAATATAGAGGCATTCCACTGTGTACAGTGAGAAACTTGAAGGTACCACTCTCAGTCTTTCTGGGATGGGTTAACTACTAATAGGATAATGAATGAATACTGTAAGGAAAGTTACTGAATCAGACATTTGAATTTGTGTGGTACATACTCTCCATCACAGACTCACTTCTTCAGTTCTCCTCTTCTTGCTCTAAATAGAGAGCAATTTAGCATATCAACGAAAGATGTGCGATAAGTTAAAACAAGAGTATGTAATAAGAGATGAGAGTATCGAACGCTCTATATGGTCCGTGTAATATGTTTTCGGAGAGTAACGTGACTTCCCGCCTTGCGCACATGACTAAGCCAAGTTGCTAAACACTCGATTTTTCTCAGGACTGCGATGAATAGAGGCGTTTTTCGTGAGTTTTATGCTAGATTCTTCATGAACGTTCGTTTTGTATCGCGATCTGCTCGCGTTTCAGCCACTATTGCACTCGCATTAGTTTGCACTCGAGGTCACGCCCATAATTCGTTATTTGAATCGAGCACGCTCATTGGTCAATGTTTGAATTCCTGGCGTGTGACTTTCTGAACACATATTACACGGACAATATAGCGTGTTCGATACTCTCTTCCTTATCTTACTATATACTGTTGGTTATAGTTATATCCCGGTGTGAGTACAATATCCATATGTTATACACGCATATCCGGGATATAACTGGTTTCTATCCCACAGACCATGGAAATGTATATGCTACCTGACCTCGCCATGGCAATGAATTCCGAGACAATGACATCATTAGGTCAGCAACCAATCACATTCAAGGTATGGTTTGATCATTAATCTGTGCAGTTCAGTCTCAATCTCAGTAGCTATGTAGCTCTAGCTGGTATGCTTGTTGCCCAGTGAATTTGCCTTCTTTCCTTGGAATGTTACGCTATAACAATAGTGCTGAGACTATTAATTATGATAGCGAAGACTATGTGATCGTACGACTCAAGATTTGAAACCTTGGGGAATCCGGAAAGAAGCTGTCAATGACAAGTGTGAGGAGGCCTCCGTCACCCTAAAAATCATCGTAAGATGTAAGCTAAAGCGAGGAAGAGCTCACTCAAGGGCTGTATTTTTGTCGACACTACTCAAGGAATTTGACCGATATTCCAAAGCAGGACCAGAGTCAGCAAGTGTAAGCATTGTGTGTGGACTACTGTACCTTCCGAGTGAGCATATTTATCCAGTGCTTCAAACTGTTCTTGCAGGAGTACAGCTACAGCTACTCCTTGCCTACATTGGTGTTGAAACGATTGTAGAGAGTCGAACTAGAAGATTAGCAAAGACTAGACTTGCATATTTAATTCTTTATGTACGTTATTGACAATGTTGAACTTCACATCCGGGTGATAACTGGCGTCACTATCGGGTGATAACTAAAATATCACCTGGTGATAACTTCTCTACAGTCCAGCTTTTTCCTTTGATACGCCCATGTAGTGGGATAGAACTATACAAGAGCGCATAAGAACTAATGCAAGGAGAGAAAGAGCATGTAACTCCCATAGACATTAGTGTACAGGGCAGAATTTTTGACTGATACTAAAAATAGAATATCTGATCATGTGCAAAACCACACTGAGTGCAATGTCCAAGCACTAGCATCAACCAATGAGTTTTGAACATGCCATGAAGAGATTTTTACACTTAGATTTACAAATTTTTAGTTTACTCTTGACTGGATGTTCTATTTTTAGTACAGTTCAAAAATTCCGCCCAGTTCAAGTTACACGCTCTTCCTCTTTTCTTAGTTTTTATGAGCTCTTGAACTATATTATATGCATACACGAGTATATACGCATATACCTTTGCCTTTTCTTTTGCCTGGTCGTGCGGCCAAAGATTCCGCATATGCCCTATCTTGTTCTGCACGAATCCTTCTGGACTCAGCCAAGTATTCACTCACATCATATATGCGTTTGATACATGTATATCACATGTTTATAATAATAATCTTATCATAAGCTCCACAGAAAATAGGCTGCGCATATGAACGATTAATATGACATTATACTAGAGCTCTCCAGAACACATACCCCACTCACACATAGCTATGAATTGTTTATGGTAGCTGATCAATAGATCAGTTCATAACATCAGTGACCATTACCTAGTTTGAGGTCACACAAGCAGTTGAAACAGCATTGCAGCTAACATGGCATAGATGTAGGTACTAGGTGTGCTTGATAGGCACGTCAGATCAAATGCACGATTTGTACCATTCCTGGTACACACTTGTTAAGCACTTAGAAGAGAGTAATTGTTTTTTTTTTCCAACCTCTCAACAGCATTGTCTACTCGCTATCACTCGAGATTTGGTGACTTTCATATGGATGACAACACATGACAAGATCAACTACCTTACCCCTTGCGCATGCATGCTGGGTAATAATATAAGATAGAAACAATGCTAGCCTCTAAATAGCATTGGGCTTAGTCACAAACAGTGCCCATTCTCTGATCATAGCTCGTAGTCATGGCTTTTATCAGATAAAACATAATATTGGGAACAGCAGGCACACATGGAAGAGCAGGCACACTGGGAACAGCAGGCAAACTGGGAACACACTAGGAACATAGAGAACTAGGAACAGCAGGCACACTGGGAACAGCAGGCTCACTGAAAATAGCAGGCAAACTTGGAATACACTAGGAACATAGGGAATAGCAGACACTCTAGGAACATTAGGCACACTTGGAACAGCAAGCACACTGGGAATAGCATTCATACTGAGAAATGTTGGAACAGTGAGAACAGTTGGCACTCTGGGAACAGCAGGCACATTGGGAACAGCAGGCACACTGGGAACAGCAGACACACTGGAACAGCAGGCGCACTGGGAACAGCAGGTAAACAGGGAACACACTAGAAACATAGGGAATTAGGAATAGCAGGCACACTGGGAACAGCAGACAAACTGGGAACACACTGGGAACATAGGAAACTAGAAACAGCAGGCACATTGGGAACAGCAGGCTCACTAAAAATAGCAGGCAAACTGGGAGCACACTAGGAACATAGGGAAGAGCAGACACTTTAGGAACGGTAGGAACACTGGGAACAGCAAGCACACTGGGAATAGCATTCATACTGAGAAATGTTGGAACAGTGAGAACAGTTGGCACTCTGGGAACAGCAGGCACATTGGGAACAGCAGGCACACTGGGAACAGCAGACACACTGGAACAGCAGGCGCACTGGGAACAGCAGGTAAACAGGGAACACACTAGAAACATAGGGAATTAGGAATAGCAGGCACACTGGGAACAGCAGACAAACTGGGAACACACTGGGAACATAGGAAACTAGAAACAGCAGGCACATTCACCGGGAACAGCAGGAAAACAGGCAAACTGGGAACACACTAGGAATATAGGGAACAGTAGACACTCTAGGAACAGTAGGCACACTGGGAACAGCAAGCACACTGGAAATAGGAGGCACACTGGGAACCATTGGCACAGTGTGAACAGTTGGCACTCCGGAAACAGCAGACAAATTGGGAACAGCAGGTGCACTGGGAACACCAGGCACACTGGGAACAGCAGGCAAACTGGGAACAACATAGGAAATAGGAACAGCAGGCACACTGGGAATAGTAGGCTCACTGGGAACAGCAAGCACACTGAAACAGCAGGCACACTGGGAATAGCAGGCAAACTGAGAACACACTAGGAACATAGGAAACTAAGAACAGCAGGCACACTGGGAACAGCAGGATCACTGAAAAGAGCTTGAGCAGGCAAACTGGGAACACACTAGGAACATAGGAAACTAAGAACAGCAGGCACACTGGGAACAGCAGGATCACTGAAAAGAGCTCGAGCAGGCAAACTGGGAACACACTAGGAACATAGGGAACAGCGGACATTCTAGGAAGAGTAGGCACAGTGGGAACAGTTGGCACTCTGGGAACAGCAGCCACATAATTTTGAAATGGTAGGCACACTGTTAACTAGAAACTGAGAACAGCAGACACTCTATGAACAGCAGGAACAGCAGGCACACTTTGAACTAAAAACTGGGAACAGCAGACATTCTAGGAACAGCAGCCACACTGAGAACAGTAGGTAAATTGGGAACAGCAGACACACTGAGAACAGCAGGCACACTGGAACAGCAGACACATTGGGAACAGCAGGCAAACTAGGAACAAAGGGAATTAGGACAGCAGGCGCACTGGGAACGCACTGGCTAGGAACATAGGAAACTAGGAACAGCAGTCATAATGGGAACAGCAGGCAAACTGAGAACACGCTAGGAACATAGAGAACTGGGAACAGCAGGCACACTGGAAATAACAGGCTCACTGAAATAGCAGGCTGATTGGGAACACACTAGGAACATAGGGAACAGCAGACACTCTAGGAACAGTAGGCACACTGGGAACAGCAGGTACATTGGGAACAGCAGACACACTGGAAACTGCAGGCACACTGAAACAGCAGACACACTGGGAACAGTAGGAACAAAGGGGATTAGGAACAGCAGGCACACTGAGAACACACTAGGAACATAGAAAACTAGGAACAGCAGGCATAATGGGAACAGCAGGCAAACAGAACACGCTAGGAACATAGAGAACTGGGAACAGCAGGCACACTGGAAATAACAGGCTCACTGAAATAGCAGGCTGATTGGGAACACACTAGGAACATAGGGAACAGCAGACACTCTAGAAACAGTAGGCACACTGGGAACAGCAGGTACATTGGGAACAGCAGACACACTGGAAACTGCAGGCACACTGAAACAGCAGACACACTGGGAACAGTAGGAACAAAGGGGATTAGGAACAGCAGGCACACTGAGAACACACTAGGAACATAGAAAACTAGGAACAGCAGGCATAATGGGAACAGCAGGCAAACAGAACACGCTAGGAACATAGAGAACTGGGAACGGCAGGCACACTGGAAATAGCAGGCTCACTGAAAATAGCAGGCAGATTGGGAACACACTAGGACCATAGGGAACAGCTGACACTCTAGGAACAGCAGGCACACTGGGAACAGCAGGCACACTGGGAACAGTAGGCACATTGGGAACAGCTGGCACACTTGGAATAGCAGGCACACTGGAACATCAGGCACACTGGGAACAGCAGGTAAACTGGGAACACACTAGAAACATAGGGACTAGGAACAGCAGAAACACTGTAACAGCAAGCACACTGGGAACAGGAGGAAAACTGGGATCATACTAGGAACAAAGGGAACTAGGAACAGCAGGCACACTGGGAAGAGCAGGCACACTGGGAACAGCAGGCACATTGGGAACAGCTGGCACACTGGGAATAGCAGGCACACTAGAACAGCAGGCACACTGGGAACAGCAGGTAAACTGGGAACACACTAGAAACATAGGGACTAGGAACAGCAGAAACACTGTAACAGCAGGCACACTGGGAACAGGGGGAAAACTGGGATCATACTAGGAACAAAGGGAACTAGGAACAGCAGGCACACTGGGAAGAGCAGGCACACTGGGAACAGCAGGCACATTGGGAACAGCTGGCACACTGGGAATAGCAGGCACACTGGAACAGCAGGCACACTGGGAACAGCAGGTAAACTGGGAACACACTAGAAACATAGGGACTAGGAACAGCAGAAACACTGTAACAGCAGGCACACTGGGAACAGGAGGAAAACTGGGATCATACTAGGAACAAAGGGAACTAGGAACAGCAGGCACACTGGAAACAGCAGGCACACTGGGAACAGGAGGAAAACTGGGATCATACTAGGAACAAAGGGAACTAGGAACAGCAGGCACACTGGAAACAGCAGGCACACTAAAAATAGCAGGCAAACTGGGAACACACTAGGGAACATAGGGAACAGCAGACACTCTAGGAACAGCAGGCACACAGGGAACATAATAGGAACATAGGGAACAGGAACAGCACACTAAAATGGGAATACACTAGGAACAGGGAACAGGACAATCTACGAACAGGGACATTGGGAACATAATAGGAACAGTAGGGAACTAGGAACAGCAGGCAGTCACTAACAAATAGGCAAAACATGGGAATACACTAGGGAACATAGGGAACAGCAGGGAACAGCAGACAATCTACGAACAGTAGGCACATTGGGAACAGAAAGCACACTGGGAATAACAGGCACACTAGTAAAAGTTGGCACAGTGGGAACAGTTGGCACTCCGGGAACAACAGGCACATTAGGAACAGTATGCACATTGGGAACAGCAGGCACACTGGAACAGCAGACACACTGGGAACATCAGGCACACAGGAGCAGCAGGCACACTGGGAACATAATAGGAACATAGGGAACTAGGAACAGCAGGCTCACTAAAAATAGGCAAAATAGGAATACACTAGGAACATAGGGAACAGCAGACAATCTACGAACAGTAGGCACATTGGGAACAGAAAGCACACTGGGAATAACAGGCACACTAGTAAAAGTTGGCACAGTGGGAACAGTTGGCACTCCGGGAACAGCAGGCACATTAGGAACAGCAGGCACATTGGGAACAGCAGGCACACTGGAACAGCAGGCACACTGGGAATATCAGGCACACTGGAACAGCAGGCACACTGGGAACAGCAGGAAAACACTAGGAATATAGGAAACTAGGAACAGCAGGCACACTGGGAAAAGTTGGCTCAGTGGGAACAGTTGGCATTCCAGGAACAGCAGGCACATTGGTAACATCAGGCACACTGGGAACAGCAGGCACACATAGAACAGCAGACACACTGGGAACAGCAGGTAAACTGGGAACACACTAGAAACATAGGGACTAGGAACAGCAGAAACACTGTAACAGCAGGCACACTGGGAACAGCAGGAAAACACTAGGAATATAGGAAACTAGGAACAGCAGGCACACTGGGAAAAGTTGGCTCAGTAGGAACAGTTGGCACTCCAGGAACAGCAGGCACATTGGTAACATCAGGCATACTGGGAACAGCAGGCACACATAGAACAGCAGACACACTGGGAACAGCAGGTAAACTGGGAACACAGTAGGAACATTGGGAACTAGAAACAGCGGGCACACTGGGAACAGCACACAAACTGGGAACAAACTAGGAACATATGGAACTAGGAACAGCAGGCACACTGGGAACAGCAAGCTCACTGAAAATAGCAGGCAAACTGGGAACACACTAGGAACATCGGGAACAGTAGGTACACTGGAAACAGCAAGCACACTGGGAATAACAGGCACACTGGGAACAGTTGGCACACTGGAACAGCAAGCACACTGGAACAGTAGGCACACTGGGAACAGCAGACAAACTGGGAACACACTAGGAACGTAGGGAACTAGGAACAGCAGGAACACTGTAACAGCAGGTACACTGGGAACAAACTAGGAACATATGGAACTAGGAACAGCAGGCACACTGGGAACAGCAAGCTCACTGAAAATAGCAGGCAAACTGGGAACACACTAGGAACATAGGGAACAGTAGGTACACTGGAACAGCAAGCACACTGGAACAGTAGGCACACTGGGAACAGCAGACAAACTGGGAACACACTAGGAACATAGGGAACTAGGAACAGCAGGAACATTGTAACAGCAGGTATACTGGGAACATACTAGGAACATAGGGAACTAGGAACAGCAGGCACACTGGGAACAGCAGGCTCACTGAAAAATAGCAGGCAAACTGGGAACACACTTGGAACATAGGGAACAGCAGACACTCTAATAACAGCAGGCACACTGGGAACAGTAGGCACACTGGGAACAGTAGGCAAACTGGGAACAAACTAGGAACATAGAGAACTAGAACAGCAGTCTCACTGAAAATACCAGTCAAACTGGGAACACACTAGGAACATAGGGAACAGAAGACACTCTACGAACAGTAGGCACACTGGGAACAGCAAGCACACTGGGAATAACAGGCACACTGAGAAAAGTTGGCACAGTGGGAACAGTTGGCACTCCGGGAACAGCAGGCACATTGGTAACAGCAGGCACACTGGGAATAGCAGGCACTCATGGAACAGCAGACACACGGGGAAGAGCGAGTAAACTGGGAACAGACTAGGAACATAGGGAACAGCTACCACTCTAGGAACAGTAGGCACACTGGGAATAACAGGCACACTGGGAAAAGTTGGCAGAGTGGGAACAGTTGGCACTCCAGGAACAGCAGGCACATTGGTAACAGCAGGCACACTGGGAACAGCAGGCACTCATGGAACAGCAGTCACACTGGGAAGAGCGAGTAAACTGGGAACACACTAGGAACATAGGGAACAGCTGACACTCTAGGAACAGCTGACACTCTAGGAACAGTAGGCACACTGGGAAATGTTGGTACAGTGGGAACAGTTGGCACTCCGGGAACAGCAGGCACATTGGTAACAGCAGGCACACTGGGAACAGCAGGCACTCATGGAACAGCAGACACACTGGGAAGAGCGAGTAAACTGGGAACACACTAGGAATACTGGGAACTAGGAACAGCGCGCACACTGGGAACAGCAGACAAACTGGGAACACACTAAGAACATAGGGAACTACAATCAGCAGGAACACTGGGAACAGCTGGCTCTCTGAAAATAGCAGGCAACATGGGAACACACTAGGACTATGGGGAACAGCAGACACTCTCGGAACAGTAGGCACACTGGAAACAGCAAGCACACTGGGAATAGCAGGCACACTGGGAACAATTGGCACACTGGAACAGCAAGCACACTGGAACAGTAGGCGCACTGGGAACAGCAGGCAAACTGGGAACACACTAGGAACATAGGGAACTAGGAAGAGCAGGAACACTAACAGCAGGCACACTGGGAACATAATAGGAACATAGGGAACTAGGAACAGCAGGCACACTGGGAACAGTAGGCTCACTGAAAATAGCAGGCAAACTGGGAACACACTAGGAACATAGGGAACAGCAGACACTCTGGGAACAGTAGGCACACTGGAAACAGCAAGCACACTAGGAAGAGCAGGCACACTGGGAACAGTTGGCACAGTGGAACAGCAAGCACACTGGAACAGTAGGCACACTGGGAACAGCAGGCAAACTGGGAACACACTAGGAACATAGGGAACTAGGAACAGCAGGAACACTGTAACAGCATAGGGAACTAGGAACAGCAGGCACACTGGGAACAGCAGGCTAACTGGGAACGTAATAGGAACATAGGGAACTAGGAACAGCAGGCACACTGGGAACAGCAGGTTCACTAAAAATAGGCAAACTGGGAATACGCTAGGAACAAAGGGAACAGCAGACACTCTACGAACAGTATATAGGCACATTGGGAACAGCAAGCACACTGGGAATAACAGGCACACTGGTAAAGGTTGGCACAGTGGGAACAGTTGGCACTCCGGGAACAGCAGGCACATTGAGAATAGCAGGCACACTGGAACAGCAGACCACTGGAAACATCAGGCACACTGGAACAGCAGGCACACTGGGAACAGCAGGAAAACACTAGGAATATAGGAAACTAGGAACAGCAGGCACACTGGAAAAAGTTGGCTCAGTGGGAACAGTTGGCACTCCAGGAACAGCAGGCACATTGGTAACATCAGGCACACTGGGAACAGCAGGCACACATAGAACAGCAGACACACTGGGAACAGCAGGTAAACTGGGAACACAGTAG
>OZ220029.1:0-39037 GCA_964291365.2 Stappiaceae bacterium | reverse complement strand
GTATGCAATAACATTCATACCGCTCCTCACTCGCACACACTCTCTCCCATCTCCCTGCCTGGTGTGTGTGTCAATAAATTGTGTGTCGGTGCCTGTGTTGTTACATTATTGAAGCCCTCTCACCTAGTGTTGTTTTAGTATGGCTTCAGTAATTTTAGTTAGTTATTAATTTTAATTAAGGTCCTCTTCGTTGATTTTAGTTAGTTTTAGTTTTTAATTAAGAGCAGAGGATCATTTTAGTTTAGTTTTAGTAATTAAAACTAAAAGGATAAAGGGCATACTAAAAGTGATTTTAGTTTAGTTAACCATAGATAATAGAGTGGTATGAGTTAACTAACTAAAATGAGCTGATTTTTACCATTTTCTTTTTAGTTTAGTATATGGCATGGTCTGATGCAAGTTTGCTAGTTTTAGTTTTTAATTATGAAAGGCATAGCACAATTAATTTAGTTTTAGTAATTAAAACTAAGGCATAAATTGGGCAAAACTAAGGGGTTTTAGTATTGGTTTTGATTAACTAAAACAACACTGCTCTCACCTCTCTCTCCCCTGCAGTGATCACCACAGACAGAAAAGCAATCAACCACGAGCAAGGTCCGTTATTCAGTGTAACTGTACTTAGCTGACACATCTGTTGTACTGTATCTACATGTATTGTTGTTTTTAATATTCCCTCTTCTTCTTGACAATTGTTTCTTTAATAATATTATCATTACGGTCAGTCACAATTAATGGGGTTAATGGCAATACATCATTTCAATGCATGGGATATTGCATGCCAGAATGCCAATCAGCACATATGCATAGTGCACACATACACCCCACCAATCTGACAGGCAGCCCCTCCCACGGCCCCATGGCACCTGCATATAGTTGCCCCTGCCTGTGTAGCCTGCAGGCACTTCACACCAAAATTAATGATTCAATGTCTGAATCTTGTCAACCTGCTATGCAGAGCTATATAGAGCTAGCTTAATCCTAATTATCTAATAATTAAAACGTGATAATGCTGTTGACCCGATTATATTTGTAATGTGATTTCCCTTCCATAAGACTACAGTGCGTTAATAGACAGGTTCATAATATTAAACCGCGATGAAAGATTGTACCGTTGAGTTCACGCCTCGGATGGCTCGAGACAAACGCTGAGATCTAGCCATGATCCACGAAAAGTTTATAGAAAAGCGCCATGGTGTATATATACACATAGCAAGGTGTGCCTTCGCACGCTCATATCTAGCCTGCAATTGACGCTGCCGAGGTCCTCCTGTCCACGAACGAGTACCAGTATCAAAGTAGGTCTCGATCTCATTCCCAGTTTGCAAGCGTACGGAGGCTTGAAGAAGCGGAATGCAACTTCCTTATCGATGCATTGGTCTATATACTGGGAATGGAAATCGATCCTATCGGACTACGCGCAAACATTCATACGCTATCCAATGTCAATATTTGCGCTTTTTGTACACCAATATGCGCGGTACGCGCACGTACGTACGATGCGCGTGCGCGTAGCCAATTGTAGAGAACAGATTACATCATATTAAATTGAATAGTAAGGAATGATTACAATAATGAAATGTTGAAATAAATAAAAATGAGCTACAAAAAGGAAATTAAGAAGGAAATAAACAATGAATATTACAATGAGCAGCTAAAAATGAGGAGGGAGTACAAAACAATCAAGTGCAACAATGAAAATGAGATACAAGAAGGCAAAATTAATGATACAAAAATCAGCAAAGAAAAAGTACATTAGAGTTTACCAATGAAATGAAAGCAAATTTTAGGGACAGCCAGCATAGTATTATAGGTACAATTACTTACAAGCCTATGTGTGTGTAAATGTCTTACCTATCCTGTGGACATCATGTAGAGTGCAGATCCCTTGCTCGACATCAGATCTACAGTTGAATACATGGTGACTTAATTGAGGGCTATTACTACTACCTCACCTTCTAACTAAGCACGAAAAGCTTCCTGCATCTACCCCAGCAGGCTTGCCATGCGCCATGGACTATTACTACCTCATCCTCTAACTGAGCAACCCCGAACAAAAGCTCCCCTGGCCATGCACGCTTTTCCATGGACTAATTCTACCTGACCACCCCATTTACAATAAGCTTCCTCCCACATAGCTCCCACATACACCCTTGCTAACATGCACATAAACACACACATAAAGTCCAAAACACTCACACATACACACGCACTAACACTCACCATCTAACTGAGCAACCCCTTACGAGAAGCTTCCTCCCACATACGCCCTTGCTAACATGGACACATAAACACACAACAAACATTACCACTCCGATACACACACGCACAGATGAAAACTCCTATACATGCACATCAGCATCAGACTCCTATGTAAAGAGCAGAACAAAAAGATTAACACATAGTCTGTGGGAAACCTGTGCTGGCTTTCCTAAAAGCTTCCCTCCCGCACCCACCATCTAAGGCCAGCAAAAGCTGTGACTTCGCCACAAAATATCACCACTTCATGCTCTGAGTACCCCCCTTACGAGAAGCTTTCCTCCCACATAGCTCCCACACAAGCCCTTGCAAACATGCACACATAAACACACACACTAACACAGAAAGACACGGCAAAAGTTGCTGCTCCAATACACACACATGCACACACACATACATCAGCATCAGATTCCTATATAAACAAAATAACATAAGGATTAACACATAATCTGTGGGAAACCTGTGCTTGCTTTCCGAAAGCTCCCCTCCCGCAGCCACTGCCTACGGCCCACAAAGCTGCGACTTCACTATTATTATCTCACCCTCTAACTGAGCATTCCCCTTACGAGAAGCTTCCTCGCACATAACTCCCACATATGCCCTTGCTAACATGTGCTGGCTTTCACACAAAACAAATTTATGAAAGCTCCACTCCCGCACCCCCTGCCTATGGCCAGCAAAGCTGTGATTTCACCCTAAACTAGTACTACCTTACCCTCTGAGCACCCCCTTACGAACTCCAATACATGTACATCAGCATCACACTCCTATATAAACAACAGAACAATAGGATTAACACATAATCTTTGGGAAAGCTGTGCTGGCTCTACGAAAGCTCCCCTCCCGCAGCCACTGCCACACCCTCTGAGCACCCCCTTACGAACTCCGATACATGAACATCAGCATCACACTCCTATATAAAGAACAGAATAAAAGGATTAACACAAATTTTGGGAAAGCTGTGCTGGCTCTCCAAAAGCTCCCCTCCTTCAGCCCCCTCTGAGCACCCCCTTACGAACTCCGATACAAGTACATCAGCATCAAACTCCTATATAAAGAACAGAATAAAAGGATTAACACATAAATTTTGGGAAAGCTGTGCTGGCTCTCCGAAAGCTCCCCTCCTTCAGCCCCTCTGAGCACCCACTTACGAACTCCGATACATGTACATCAGCATCACACTCCTACATAAACAACAGAACAAAAGGATTAACACATAATCTTTGGGAAAGCTGTGCTGGCTGTCCGAAAGCTCCCCTCCCGCAGCCACCGCCTATGGCCCACAAAGCTGCGACTTCACCATAAACTATCACCCTCTAATTGAGCATTCCTCTTACGAGAAGCTTCCTCGCACATAACTCCCACATATGCCCTTGCTAACATGTGCTGGCTTTCACACAAATAAATAAACTTATGAAAGCTCCACTCCCGCACCCCCTGCCTATGGCCAGCAAAGCTGTGATTTCAGCACCCCCTTACGAACTCCGATACATGTACATCAGCATCACACTCCTATATAAACAACAGAACAAAAGGATTAACACATAATCTTTGGGAAAGCTGTGCTGGCTCTCCGAAAGCTCCCCTCCCACAGCCACTGCCTATGGCCAGTATATGCCCTTGCTAATACACACACATAAACACACACGACAAACGTTACCATTCCAATACAGTCATCCATGTACATCAGCATCCATGTACAGACTCCTACATAAACGACAGAACAAGAGGTTTAACTATGGTAGTTATGGATTCATCCTGGCTGTCCCCATCAAAATTTACAAAAATAATGAAAATATAAGGTGACATGACCGATGGGGGAAGGTGAGTAGTCAAGTTTTAGTTTGCGAGCAAAAGCAGCTTTCATTCAAGGAATGTGGTGCAGCGTCATCCACCCAGCATGTGCTGAGAATAACTTCAATGGACACTCGTTATGGATTGGATGGAAGGAGAGAATGTTAGAAAATTGTTCACACACATTAAGGTGTGTTCCTTCTGTACGATACAGGCCAGCCACTCTCTCTTGTCATCTTCTGTAATCAGCACACCATCCCCTCTCTGAAGCAAAAAAGAGAAAACCAAATACTAAATATGTGTACGTGTGCATGATACACACTAAGAGCAAGCTATGGTTCTAGTATAGTACAACTACATGCACATTCAGGGCACATATAGAAAAACTCACAACATACACTAGTATACATATACACACACTTGTAGTTAGATCTTCTCAACACCATAGCACGGGCATGAAGTAACAACAGCTGAATGCAAAAAATGACCCCCCCCCCCCACACACATGCTAGTTGATCTCAAACCTTCTTTTACCACACAAGCTTCTTCCCTGATAAATCCAGAGCCTGACGGTAGACAGGAAGTCATGGAAACCAAAAGTTATTCTCTAAGTATAAATATAACATCATACGTAGCAGTTGGAGAGAGAAACTGATGTCATTATTCTATCACATTAATGACTTTATTTCTAATTTGTCATCCAGAGAAGCCTCTTTTCGTCCGTACTTCCATCTTATACAATGCAAGTACATAAATCTGTAGAATACGGCTAAATCTGTAGACCTGGCAACACTGATAACCTTCAAGTTCTGCCATACTCGTATGGATCTATAGCTACATGTACTTTAATGCTTACACAGATCAGCCCGTATCATCAACTCAAGCTCCTGAAGACCAGAAGTATCAGTAGCTCACCAACAGAACAATATAGTAGCAAGTTCACCACCTGCTACATCAATAATAATTATAACAAGGCAAAGAAATACACCTACATATGTACATGCCCAACACTGGGGCCTCGTTGCGCTTAGGTATACTATACCTCACTGCTTGTTTAACAAATAAGGGAGTATCTAACTCTACCTGAAGAAGCTCTTTTGAAGCACAAAGTAGACCTACATAATATGTTAATACCACAACTTGAAAAGATATTACTGTACCTTCGCGAAAAAGGGCCCATGGGCGGTGCACCTTACATTGGATCTAGACTGGGGGGTGGGCCGATATTCGAAGTATCACTGTCGCAGTTAGACGCAAAAGAGCGCCCAGGTAAACTACCTACGTGATCTTCATTATTTGAATAGTAGCTGCAGCTACTATTGATTTCAGCCTTGCTCAAGTACGGTTACTAATCGAGGGCAGTCCGGCTTTTATTGGGCCGATACTTCACGGTACTGTTGACAGCAACTGTAACTCAAATGGCAGGACTGCACTTCAAATAATTGAGGCACGACCGAAAAATAACCTGCCAAACAGCCGTAGAACTAGTCCTAGTTCGTCTTATGCCGCATTTCAGCACGATCATGCATGGCTAGAGATCTTAACCACACCCACTTAATAGTTATCGCGCATGCGTGTTCCGGGGCGGCTACATATGGGCGCATATTAGAGTAAACTTTAGACCTTAGCAGGAAATTGAGCCCAAAGTGGGGGGTGGGCCGATATTCCGTAGTGGGCCCTTTTTCACGAAGGTACAGTGTTATAACTAAAGTATGTCTGATGACCTTTGTACTGTACTTTAAAACAGCTTTTTAGCAGTTAGATACATGTACTCTCTTCTCCTTATGTACCCTTGTTAACAATACAAGCTTAACTACAAATACACAGGATACACAGGGGAAGCACACTGACATGCTGTGAAATGCACATTGGTGAGTTTAGTGACACTCTTGACAAAGTTTGACTAAATATTTACATCTGAGAGACTGAGCACTCACTCAAATTAACTACTCTCTGAGAGCCACTTATGCTTCAAACAAGTAACTATAGTATTACACTATAATGAATAAGGAGATGGCTATAAATTGGTATTTATTCCTGCTTGTGCATTTGCTTGAGGGGTAGGAATAGAGGCTACAAATATGTCAGACCACCCCAACATGCATCTCCTATAGTCTCGGTGATGAAGTGCCGAGACACAGTGATAGAAGCATAGGTATGTATGATTTTATGTCGATCGTTAATTGCCTATAATGTTGGCAAAATTATGCTCAGACTGAGTAACAGAGCAATACTGCTAACTAGTAGGAAATTTCCACTCTCTACACAGTTAAGGCCTGGGTCTAAGAAAAAGTATGACTTTTGCATCAATGTTTCAAGGTTCATATCTCTGGACTGCTAAGTCACATGACTAAGTATACTTTACTGCAATACGTGAAATCACGTACGTATGGTGTGTATTAATGAGAAATCGCTGTTCAATACTTGACCCAGGTCTTAAGTACATGGAGCTGCCCAACAAGTTTACCATTGAGCTACATTTTGAGCTCAAGAACAGCCTTCTTGGATGAACAGAAAAGTTAATACAGTATGCACAAACTTGACATTCAGTACGCGGGCGCGGTCTACGCATATCATTACCTCCCATACGTATTGTACAAACCATGCAATTCCGATAAATATATGGACTTCCGGCAGTTGTAGCGTACACTGTTTACGGTCGCACACGGAGCACGGTCACTGTCTTCCACGACAACCCACACAACTCCCCTGCTTAGCAGTATAATAATGTATGCTGTATATTTGTCCTGTGTCACTCGACCTTAGGTAAGGACACTCAATCAATTAGTTGTTTCTCATCCCCCCATTATTTCCGCCCGCATGTAATTCCATTTGTACCAGCACAATACAAAACTATACCGCTTCAATTTTTGGGCGAGTTGAACTTGTAATTTTGACGACTATTTCCTACAAAACTTGTGATTTGGACGACCATTACTCGCCAAAAATGCCGCCCGCCCGAATCAATTTTAGGGATGAGAAACAAGTAATTTATTTGGAGTGGCCTAATCGTGCCAACACCTTTACAGTCAAAGTTGAAACTTTGTTACATCAAACACTCACCTGGAAACGTCGCTCACTGAGTTCCTCCTTTTTCGATCACGATCAATAGTCCCCGATCATCAAGTTCACTCGCGAGCAGCGGACAAGAATGCACACATGAACACCAGTCTCCTATAGACTACAAAATATCTTTCACAAGCGTTCCAACATATGGTCCGGGCATAGCGTGTGCCAGATATCGAGGCACGATCGCGAGTGGAATCTAGCTAGGTACGCTGGACTGCTGGACACATCAAGGGGGGGACACTACATAAGCGCCTGTACTTCCACCCGCGACCGCGGTCAAGATCTTGACCCAGCAAATTTTCATGCTTGACCCCTTGACCGCACCGAAAATCTGGCCTTGACCCTTGACTATCGAGCATTAACCACGCCCATCGATCGCCTGGAGAGATTTTGACCGTTCTTAAGCTGCCCCCGATTCCTAGCTTGATCGCTTGACCAGCTTCAAAATTTCGCCTTGACCGCTTGACCTCACTTTGACCCCGGTCGCGGGTGGGAGTACAGTCGCCTATGCAGTGTCCCCCCCCCCCCCCCTTGCACATGGAATCGAAGAACACATTGCCCAAAACAATAGGCAATACCAAGGAATTCCATAAAGCTACCTATCAGTCTGTACGCCACCCCCCTCCCCCCTTTCCCCTCTGGTTCCCCTTGCTAGAGCGAACGACGTACGTTCGTACGAAAGTGAAGTAATTTGCCTGTAGCTAGTTGGGCGCTCGTAGCCCACAAGCTATGTTACGTTTTCCCATGCCACTTACATTACATCCCTTAACGCCATAGCGATGGATATTGCTCGGGGCCCTGTCAGAGGAGTCAATCATAGTAGAAATCACACGGTTGCGATAGCTTCGAAGAGAACGAATGACCTTGGGCGCTTGTACACCAATCAAAGCAGGGGCCATGTACACGATGCATGTAGCTAATTATATGCTAATTATTCAGCACATGATGTGAAATCTTAATTAATTAACTATAAACAGTCTTTTGTGAGAGCTATTGTTTCTTTTGAGCCCATGGAGAGTGCATGGGCACACAATTAAAAGTAATCCTGTGCACATCTGTGTAGACTTATGTCATATCTAGTCAACCTTGTATTCCTCCCTCACTCTTTGATTTCTCTCCTTAGTTCCCTGTATAGCTACACACCTTATATTCACACCTATCTCTCTCCCTGTTATAGAAGCATAATAATATATGTGCATGGGCGTAATGAGAACTTTTCAGGTCCACAGCTACATCTTCACATATACACACAGACACACACATACTGACACACACACACACACACACACACACACACACACACACGGACACTCACATGATTACTGTCTGCATAGGTGCAGAGAATATCATGTGCACGGGACATAACTACAGGCACTTCAATTTGCTTGTAAATGCCTGATTAGTCTGATATGTTAATTGCGCATGATCGTGAATATTTATAAGCCTCTTCAGCAGAACGCGCAAGCACATAAAACATTGCGTGTGTGGACGCGCGTGATACATTGCAACCCGGTTCCAGTGCACTAGTCAGAGCTCCAGATCTGATATCTGATACGTGTGAGCAGATCAGATTGGGAACGGAGTGGCAGTCTCGTTCCCAGGCCTACGATTCCGTGTCAATGAGCGCTTGGAAGAGATGCTGGAGCAATCTAGCTGAAGGCTAAGAACACTGAAACTGGTGAGCTCGCCAAAGTCGTGCTTGTCATGGCTCCGGGGAATTCCATACCGAATATTAATTTGTGCACATCTTGTTTGTACGCTATAGCTTATGTCGAGATGTATCCCCCATAACCCAATAGTAGCTCCCGATCGTGGATTTATGATGTGTTTAATACTAAGCCATATAATTATTCAAAATGCTAGGAATATTATAGTAGTAGCATTAAAAGAGTAGCATTCGTGCTGCTAGTGCACACATCCTAGCTAGTCTACCTCAGTTTGTATGCTATCATTGGTTTGTTAGGGAATATGCAAGGGGGGGACACTATGGGGTGCCGTTTGTGTCAAAATTAATTTTTGCGAGACATTTATATTTCATGGGTGATATTTACCAAACCATGGCTGAGATTTAATAAATCTCCACCAACTTTCACGCTACACGGTGGGAATTTAGTAAAAATTATGATATGATGAGCATTTCGGCCGCGGACATTTAGTAAATCGTTGCTACGCCGCGGTGGAAATTTGGTAAATAGTCACTGTTTTGCCACATCACGTTGGAAATCTAGTAAATCGCCACTGTTTCGCTTCATCGCGGTGGAGATTTAATAAATCTCCACTGCTTCGGTAAATCGCCACTGTTTCGCTACATCGCGGTGGAGAGTTAGTAAATCGCCACTGTTTCGCTTCATCGCGGTGGAGATTTAGTAAATCTCCACTGCTTCGGTAAATCGCCACTGTTTCGCTACATCGCGGTGGAGATTTAGTAAATCACCACTGTTTCGCTACATCGCGGTGGAGATTTAGTAAATCGCCACTGTTTCGCTACATCGCGGTGGAGATTTAGTAAATCGCTACTGTTTCGCTGCACCACAGTGGACATTTACTAAATCTCCCCTCTTTCCAACATTCCGAGAATTGTGACCACGCCCATCCCGTACCACTGCGCATGCGCTGCACCTACTACTGGCGTACTTGCAGATGTGCATACATTATCACTCCCAGTTTGTTACCATGTTCATTGTCCTGAAAACTAACTGCCTGTCTGTCTGTATATAATATTATATATTTTTCTGTGAAATTTAGTTTTATTTACAGATGTTGAAAAGTAATTATGTCTGGACGGTGGTAGATGCAGCAGATTGGCAGTGTCTATAGGGGAAATGTTGGATGTAAATGTTATATTAATCAATCAATCAATCATTGCACTGCCCTCTTCAAGATGGCAGTAAACATAATTATTATGAATTTGAGACAGACAAATCAGTTTCCAGCATAATGACAAACTGGGAGTAATAATACGTGCGCATGCGCAAGCGTAAGTACGTACACCAGTAGTAGGTGCAGCGCATGCGCAGTGGTACTGGATGGGCGTGGTCAATTCTCGGAATGTTGGCGGTTTACTGAAAGGGGGGGGGGGGGGGGGGGATTTACCGGTAGTAAATGTCCACTGTGGTGCAGCGAAACAGTGGCGATTTACTAAATCTCTACCGCGATGTAGCGAAACAGTGGGGATTTACTAAATCTCCACCGCGATGTAGCGAAACAGTGGCGATTTACCGAAGCAGTGGAGATTTACTAAATCTCCACCGCGATGAAGCGAAACAGTGGCGATTTACTAGATTTCCACCGCGATGTAGCAAAACAGTGACTATTTACCAAATTTCCACCGCGGCGTAGCAAAAAGGTGGAGATTTA
This sequence comes from Stappiaceae bacterium, assembly GCA_964291365.2. GTDB lineage: Bacteria > Pseudomonadota > Alphaproteobacteria > Rhizobiales > Stappiaceae > JBDWFY01. Next base: position 28,561 of record OZ220029.1, on the reverse strand, counting down.
CTAAATGTCTGCGGCCGAAATGCCCATCATATCATGATTTTTACTAAATTCCCACCTCGTAGCGTGAAAGTTGGTGGAGATTTATTAAACCTCAGCCATGGTTTGGTAAATATCACCCATGAAATATAAATATCTCACAAAAATTAATTTTGACACAAACGGCACCCCATAGGACACTGCATAGGCGAGTGTACTCCCACCCGCGACCGCGGTCAAGATCTTGACCCAGCAAATTTTCATGCTTGACCCGTTGACCACATCGAAAATCTGGCATTGACCCTTGACTATCGAGCATTAACCACGCCCATCGATCGCCTGGAGAGACTTTGACCGTTCTTAAGCTGCCCCCGATTCCTAGCTTGACCGCTTGACCAGCTTCAAAATTTCGCCTTGACCGCTTGACCTCACTTTGACCCCGGTCGCGGGTGGGAGTACAGTCGCCTACGCAGTGTCCCCCCCCCCCCCCCCCCCCCCCCCTTGATATGGCATTAAGTAGTGTGTCATGTTCGATATCCGGCCAATATGTGTGTATAGGATTTCCGAAATGTCCTTGTTCAACTAGGAATTTCATAATATAGGTTCTTATGAAGGCAGTGGTGTCTGCTTTGAGTTGTTTGTATACTTTTGGTTCGTCTGGATTTTTTAGGCCTTCCTCAATGTAGTTGCATTTGTTTAACGCTACAATGGTTGATCCTCTGTCGGCTTTGTTGATGACTATATCTTTGTTGTTTTTTAATGATGTGATTGCTGCTCTTTCAGCTTTGGTGATATTATCACCTTTAATTTGTTTGTTGTTTGTACCTAGGGAGATAATTTCTTGGTCTAGTTTGTTTAGAAATAGATTGAGGAACGTGTTTTTGCTTTCGGCCCTAGTAACGGAATTATTTTTCACTTTGAATGTTTGATTTTTTCCCATGGATCAAAGGTTGAGTTAGGTGGGTCTGGTTGGGTGCCGGTACTGTTTGACTGTGTGGTGTTGTTGTGTTGTGATGGTATTTTATTCAGTAGCTAGTTCGTATTGTACGAGAATTTTTTACGGAGCTTCGAGAGGCCTGTAGCTATATCATTGTGGTCTATAGACTTGGGCTCGGGAATAAATGAGAGACCTTTTGATAGTATACTACGTTCAGCACTAGACAGAGAATATACTGATAGGCTTACAATGTTGTTACAGCTAGGATTATGTTTGATTCTTACTTTCTGTCTTTATATGACATTAAGTCTGTCTTTTCAGTTTCTGTCTGTTTAGTAGGTGCGGCCTCTTCCTCTGCTTCCTCTTTCATTTCCTCTTCCTCCTCTGCCCTCATCCTCTTTGCTATAGAGGGTTCTGTGGGGGCAGGGGCTTTTTGTTGTCTAGCTGCCGGGGGGGGGGGGGGGGGGGGGGAGTGTGAGTTAATATTATGCATTTTAGATTGATTTAGTTCTGAGCCTACCTCATTCACTGCTTTAATGAGCTGTGTGATGGCTGCATTTCTGTCTACCGTGTTGTTCAAAACCATTGTGGTTATACGGGGCCTTTTGATTGGTGCTAGTGTCAGGTCCATTTCTGTGTCCCTGGCTCTCTTCCACGATCCGTTGGAACGTTTGCTTGAGAAAATCATCAGTCACAATAGCTAGCCACATGTAGTTCAATTCTGTGTACAGTTGTATGTGTGCATGCACATGTATGTACACTACTGCTCTCTGTTGGGCATTCTTAACTCTTTCTCCACACACACACACACACACGCATACATGCACAACACAGTTCGTCTGTCAGCTTTAGATTTGCTGTCCTCTCTTTGCATGGAACCTTGTCTCAGCTCACACTGCCATCATCCCTGCGATCGAGAAGCACCTTCAGGAGACAACAAGATCCAACTCACCTCACTGGTGGAAGGTCAGATAGTCTCCTAAATAATCTTGTCCCGTGCCCAGCTTTTCAATGCTAGGGGGCAAGGCTACCTCGTATTAGAGAAAGCTAGCATGTTTGTGCGGGTATTTTTAGTCTCACCTGGTTGACCTGACCTTTCAGCTGGTGCTGTAGAGATTGTGTAGTGATAGTCCATGTAGCCACACCAGTGGTGTAACTTCTACAGTGTGGTTTATCTTGAGGTGTGTGGGGACATTGTTCCACTGGCTAACATAATGTCCATACTGTTAGCACTCTGCCATTAGATATAGGCAGGCCTACATGTATCTTCTTCATAAGGGAGGGGGGGGGAGGGGTTGAGAGAAGAAGAGAGAGAGACCGTTCTATACCAGAGCACTGATCACCTTGCTGTTGTACTTCCCTCTAGGTACACGAGACAACCATGTTGGTTCTGAGTAGTGTTGTAGAGGATGCAAAATTTGGGAGAGCTCAGTTAGACTGTCGGACATTCACAGACAGAGTGTTGCTACCAGACGTCACTGCTAAGATGGTTGGTCTATAGTATTGCAATATCTAGCTTTTGTACATGCAGGCAAGGCTAGGCACCTAATTTTCAGCTTGTGCTGTAGAGATTGTGTAGTGATAGTCCATGTAGCCACACCAGTGGTGTAACTTCTACAATGTGGTTTATCTTGAGGTGTGTGGGGACATTGTTCCACTGGCTAACATAATATCCTTACTGTTAGATGTGTCCTTACTGTAAGGATTAGTGTGAATTTGAAGGTGATTGGTTATTTCCCATCTGAGTAAGATTACTAACACTGCTAATAATTATTATGGCTACATGTATTGTGCGTGTTGTCTTCGATCATGTCTACATATAGCTAGGTGTTACTATTAAACACTTAGGTAAGCTATGTATTATTGTTCTTATGCTCCAACCAGTTTCCACATGCTAATGTCGATTGACCAACCAAGAACCTCTCTATGAAAACTTAGGTAAGCTCTTATGTTAGCATATTGGGGATGTGGCCCCGCTCTAGAGATGAGGGGGGGAAGCCTACAGTCCCCCTCCCCCCCCCCCCCCCCCCCCCCCCCCCCCCCCCCACTTCTTACGCCAGTAATGAATGCTAGAAACCATGCTGTAAGATCGGCCATGCCTATTAACCACACCTAGCACTGCATTATGCACACATGCTGTTTCGATTGCACATGCTCGAGCTAAATGCAGGTACATGTAAGGGTTGTTGAGTCACAAACTGTTGGCTATTATATTATGGCACACACAGACACGCACTGTTGAAAATGCCGAGCAGTACACATTTTTTTTTTTTTTTTTTTTTATAAAAGTTTCTGCATTGCAGGGGTTACATGACTTAGCTAAAAGCTAATGCAAGCATGCAACCAAAGAGAAAATTAATTAACTGAGACAAGGAATTAATGAGTTAATGTTTTAGTGCTGTCTTGAAAGAGGTGATGGAGGGAGCGGAAGCAGTGTCAGAAGGAAGTGAGTTCCATGCAACAATAGTGCTTGGAAAGAACGAATACAGATATTGAGATGAGTGTGCTTGTAGAGGAACTATTGCTTTGGGATGAACTGAGCGACTTGAGTATGTTAGTTGTCTGGTTTGTGTTGGAGCATTGGGAAAGAAAGTTACATTGTTGACTATCTTGTATAGGTGACAAAGCTTAGTATCATGCCTTCTAGCTTGCAAGGATAGGAGATTAGATTGTTTCAATAAATCATTATAACTGGAATTCCAAGACTTTAGGCAGACTTTAAGGGCAAATTTTTGCACGTCTTCAATAAGATCTATGTCTTTCTTTAAGAAGGGATCCCAAGCAGCTGAAGCATATTCAAGGTGGGGCCTGATGAAGGAGACATATAATTTAAGTAAAGTATTAGGTGAAGAGTACTTATAGATGGGGTATGTGCTCTGACAACTCTACTTCATGATGCAGACCTAAAAAATTTAGGGATGTAGTGTCACCGTACAATCTACGTTTTTCTGTATACTGCAATTGTAATGATTATTGCTTGTGTCTCGATTAATTACCCGAGGCGCGCAGCGCGAGGGTACTGTAATCGTTCTGAAACCGGATGTCTGTTAGTTCCAGCGTAATCTCAGGATCCAAGCGCTTTAGCTCGGGTCTGATTTGATCTTTTTCCTTAGTAATCACTAAAGTTGTAACGATTTGTGGGAAAATTGATACAAACGCTTACTTTTTGAGATCCAAGACAAAACCTCGTGGATTACTGCTATCCGTGCGGCCATTTTTAACGTAGTGCTCAGAATTAACCACACCCTAAGGCCGTAATCTATACGCGCTGACGCGACGTGCACCGTACGTACCGGTATACCGAGGGTGGGCAAGCATGACGTAAACACATATGCGCATGCGCATTAGTGATGAACATGTAATCAATTTAAACACGCCGAGGGTTTGAACACACTGTGTTCCTTGTTTTTATACGCACTATGGTTCACAATCTCAATGGTAACCTCACTCACGAGGTAATGAGCTAATACCCCTGTAATTATAAAGATGTATAGCTCTGGCTAACTTGCCTACGGTAGAGTCTGAGGTCTGGACAAAGATGTATAGGAGAAAGGCATTGAGAGGATATCCCTTTAATTAGAGTCCTAAAGCTTCCACAGTGTACATTGATTTATGTATGTGTATTGGTTATTAACTTGCATGAGGTATGTACAAGACATTTTTTATAATTATCAACTACATCATTATGATGTCATTTCTTTGACTATATACAGGCCGAGGTGACCAGTGAGGAACATGTGGCAAAACAATATACAAGTCTGATTTTCTACGGTGAGTTTGTTTAATTAGGGAGTGAATTATCATTTACATCATCAAGAGAACATAATAGAAGAGAGAGGGAGAGTATTCTATACTGCTGTGCAAATGCATTGCAGATAATTAAACCCGTATATTCCTGTAAACTGTAGTATACTGCACAACCACCTTGCAAGTTTAAGTTAAGTGAGTGTTGGCCAATAATTGGTCTAGGACAGCCCACCGTGGTACTAACCAACTGCCACACTGTTGGGTTTCACAGCTAGTTTGAGTCAACCACTCAAATTTAATTATCCGCAATGCGTTTGCACAGCAGTATATGGAGTAGGATACTCTCCCTCTCTCTTCCTATTATATACTCTTGACATCATTGTATATTCCACAGGTAGACCACTGAGAGTGCACTTGCTGAGTTGCAGGGCTAGCTAGGAGACAGAATACATGGAAAAATTCAAAGAACATCAGCAAAACTGGTATCAAACTAATAAAAATTTAATTATAGCATCACCACCACAATACATTCAAATTGAAATGCTGTAAATAATATATACATGTGTAACACATTGTACATGTATGATTAACTGTGTTTTTAGTAATTTTGTTGTGAGTGGTATAATATTGTTTTTAATGCTGAGAGCAGTTGCTGTGTGGGTGGGAGTGTTGTCTGAAGTGTGTGCATCCATCCAGAGGTGGCTGCTGGCTGCTCTAGGAGTACATATTTTACCATACCACATCTACAGAGTGGAACAATATCAATCATTTTTCAGGGGTATATTATAGTTATGGAGCTGGGACCATGCACAGCTATAGTACAGTAGTGATTCTGGATGCCCGATATTTTGGCTCAATCTCAATAGCAGAGTGGCAGTGATTGTAGGGTTGGGTTGGGTTGGAGTAATCCTTATGGTTAAGGTGTGAATAGCTTCCTCTCAACGAGGCCTATATATTAGCACTGGGTGTTTCCCGTTGAACGGATGAAGCATGCACGAGCTACAATCTACATGCTGGAAATCATTTTACATACAAATTTCCATAGAGCTAAAAATTGAAATTGCATGGCGTGTTCTTAACTGATTTGCTTGATTCAAACCTCAGGAGAGACAGCAATCTCTCAGCTACCTTGTGGTTTTTGTTTCTTGTTTTTATGACAACTCATTGCTAAGTTATGGCTGGTTTTATAAGCCTCAGGTCGATCATCCGGCTATAGTACTATATTTCTCCCATATCCACTCTAGGCTTTTGTAAATTATGCTAAAATTTTGGCCTATAATGCTATTCTCAAATTTCCAGATAATGGTCCTATAATGCTCAGGAATGCCCCTATAATGCTCAAGGTATTGGCATTATTCTTGTCAAATCTTTGTACTTTGATACAAAAAAAAAAAAAAAGGAACATGTCATCAGTCATCTATTATTGTATTGGAGCATTACAGAGGTCTCTATGTAGTCTTCCATACAGCGTGCTTGTCTTTCTGTGAAGCTGTTTGTAAGTTATATAGTATGATGTCATTCACTCAGGGTCAAAGGTTATCTTAGTTGAGGTCAATGACGAGCCTGTGTTAGCCTCTGTGAGTCTCTAACTAGTTGCTTTAGTCTCCAAGTACTCTATGTCACTCAGTGACTACAAAAAACACCTGCTTGTTTTAAAATTTGTGAGCAGATGTAAAAGTTGGTCCAATAATCCTTCAAAAATAGGCCTATAATGCTAGCATTATTCTCAAATGCCAGGACATCCCTACAATGCTCAAAATTTTGCCAGCATAATTTACAAAAGCCTAATCCACTCCTACTATATCTCTACAACTTATTGTATGCACTGTTTAGTGGTAGTATAATACACAACCACAGGCAGTAACAAGTATGCTAGTACATGTACATGTACCTACCTGGCACATGAGGGTAAAGTTGAGATCAAAGGTCAGTCCAGTCCACCGTTTACAGACTCCCATGTGTGTGCAGAGCTGTACAATGGAGTGGCATTGTTGGGGATAATTAGTGGTTTGTGGTTGCACTGGGACTGAAGGTCACCCCCAAACTGCGTAAAGATGTGGAACTCTGCCCTATCGGTGCACACATGCATGCACGCACTCACGTACACACACACACACACACACACTATTAGGGTATCCAACAAAGTTAGTGTATCTCTCTACTCTCAAGGATAATGAATCAGCTGTAGCTGGTACTGGTACAGTAGCTAGCAGGCAAAAAGCTCCCTTATGATGGCCCATTCACGTACTTGTCAGCATCAGCTAAGCTTCCATAACTAACTTATAGCACACTTATTAATTTTTTGCACTGAGAAGTAGAAAACATTACGGGAGAAAATTTTTATTTAAAGCCAACTACCATTTAGGTAACAGGTATACATATAATGTAAGTATAGCGCCTAATATAATGCAGAGAACCTTCGTTGGCTTGCTCTCAGCAGTGGCATCAAATACAGCAGGATCTCCGAATTCACAAAGGACGTCTCCTAGTCCTACATTTATAAGAGAGGTAAAATGCTAGACAACGTTCGTACGTTATTGCCCAAATTAATGTCTAATCACAGCTGCTTTAGTGTGGACACTATACATAATACATACAGTAATAGAGGAGCATGGTGCATGGTTACTTAGCCACAACTTACAATTTTGAGTGCTAACCGTTTACATTAATACTGACCACACTGTAAAAATTATTATTTAAGTGGACTCCACTGTCTTATCAGCTGTGCATATACGCTAGTACAGAGAGGTACCTATTGCATTGTACAAATTTTGTAGTTACAGCTCCAGGTGCAGCATAAAGTTAATTTTGAAAACGTCTGCACATACAGAGTGGCTATGCATAGATTACACATATGGACATTATGTTCGTACAATCTGCGTGTGCACAGAATAATACTGTTTCGAAATAATTATAATCAGTCGGTATTATTCCGATACAACAGTTTTTTTAATTATAGTGTAAAATGTATTATAGGGCACCATAATAATGAATTAGAGCTGATGCATTTTCAGAGTCAACTCAGATAAAGATGATGATCAACTTGACAGTCGATGCTTATTTTACAAGCTCGATAACAGGCTAGCAATGCAAGCCTACTAGAGCTGTGCTAGCTAGGGACACTGTAAAATTGATATTAACATTATTGTGTCATAGTGATCATTGTTAGTTATTTCTATGTATGCAAACAAATACATGACATTAATTGGCTAATTAATGTTCTTAATGAGCAGTCAAGAAACACGGCGCTTTTTGGTCGTGACTTTCAAATTTGTGAATTTTGTAATGTTAGCAACAACAGTTGTGCCACATAGCCATGCAAACTTATAATTATGACATTGTAGTCATCTTAGAAATGATATTATTTATGCCTGGGACGTTTGTTCAAACTGTGTACTGTACTAGTTGTAATACTGGCCGGCTGGTTACTGGAGTAAGCTACCTCTTCTGACACTGGTCAACGGCTCTTCTGCCTCGAAGATTTTTGCCAGCGTCTGCTCCCACAGTGAATCCGAGGCGGCATATTTCATGTGGGCGAAGGGTGTACTCTATTATGTGTGCACACAATGAAACCTCAAACAACAAGTTATTATTCATGCTAGCTGTACACACTGCGATACAATATAAAGTTATGGTTACTCTTAACAAGCACTGCATAACTATAATAACCAAAGCACTGACTCACCTGGCCTGCCATGCTGCTTTCGCTGAAGGTCGACTCGAACTCGTCGAATAGTGAATCTGCGCATGCGCTGCCAGCCCCTCCCACGTTCCTTAGTTCGGGTATGCACGCCACTGGGGAATGTTACTCACACAATAATAATATTATGGTTCATAGCGGTTGCCCTTAGTTCGCGATCGCTAATTGGCAAGATTTTGCTGACTCAGCCATATGGAATCGTGAGAAGATTGGGGGGCCTGGGGACGAGGCTAACTAAAGACGATTTACTGGATCCACCATTATTGTGTGGTATGCTGAAGAGCTCGCAATCCTGATTCCACCAATGCATTCTGATCCGCCATTTAATATTGTGTGCTATGCTGAAGAGCTCACAATCGCCAAATTTAAAATCCGCCAATGCATTCTGATGACTGTTTCGCCAAATTTAATGCTCAACAAAGTTTCCCGCTGAAATGAATAGGATAAGGACGTCCGTATGTAGGATGGTTTCTCTTTAAGTTTAGTACGGTTGTAGAAGATAGACCAACTTAATTCTTATGATAGATAGACATACCTTAATAACAAATTAACTTTTGTACTTCTCCCTGTAAGTGTAGGTATATGCATGTACCTTTTATTGGAATTATTTTGGCAGGCATAATGTACTCTTTTGAGATAACTAGCTACATCAATGTATGTTCGAATAGTCATAGTGGCCTTGCTACAAGTACGTAGATTGAAAGAGATGATAGGATGAAATATGAACATGTAATACATGCATAACAGTTTGACCATCAAACCTTTACCAGCATTTGAAATAAATTATTACACAAAACATGTACAAACTCTATCAACAAAGTAGAATGAAATTAATACTCTTGTAATTTCCACCATTTTTTTCGGTGTGCTACATTCACACAAATAATAATAATAATTATTATAATTATAAGACAGATAAGACATTAAATTTTGCTAGAGTAGGTGCATACTGTACAGTATACATTGAATAAAAGCAATTTTGTGAATTCCTCCAGATAAATTTTTCACTGCACTTCTCAAACTGTTCACATACTTCCTAAGCCTCACCTCAATCTAAATATAAAAATGAGAATAAAATGAAGCAGTAGTCTAAGATTAAGATGGCACCCCTTTCTCCCAAAATATTCACACAGTACAGCCAGCTCCCATTGCCACACCCTCCGGTCCCTCCACTTCACCCACTCAAACCTTCAAACCTTGCTGACCAGCAATCAAGTTTTGTTCTTTAAGCTTCATCAATACTATATCAGGAAAATAGTGTTGAGCTCCCATACAAACGCCTGATAAGCATTCCAATAGAGTGATGCAAGCAAAAACATTAATCAGTCCTACATGTGTTGTATACAGAGGAAGTACAAATTCATTAATATTCCACATCACTTTTGCGAATACCATCATGGGTGCATCATCATACAGTCACTGTCTTGAAGCTAAAAAATTGTGGGATCCCTGAGTTAGAGATCTCTAGCTCAAATGTTTTGGTTTTGATCGCTGATCAGTCATATCACCTTTACCTGAGGGATCACCCTTGAAAACCACCATCAAAGTTTAAGTACTATGTAAAGTATATGGGGATGAAAGTGATGACACAGCATTTTTGCCTGAGCACGTGATCATTTCATACCTCCTCTGTGGTGTATAGTTTAGTGTTGTAAATACAGCTACATGTACATGCATGGCAGACAACGATGTACAGCCACTCCATCAGAACGCTATAGCATGTATGTGGTTAACACTCTTGTCCTGATCTGTATGATGTACTCTCAACTTCATGGTACAAACCTTTTTTTTGGCTCTTTTAGCCTCATCTATCACTCCGTCTTTGCTCTTTGAGCCATTTTCATTTTTCTTGACAGAAAGCTACAATAATAATTTTGGTAATCAAAATTGTCAATGATATAATTATTACAGTTAAAGTTCATCTAGCATGGATGGGGCCTCAGCATTCCTTAATGTATCCGTGTTGATACCAGCCAAACTGATAAATGTTGTGTACAGCATGATTGTACACATACAACGTAACCACAATGCAAACAGGCACACAAAGAGTAATTAATTGGGGTGCACGAGATGCATAGTCGAGTGCACCCCAATTAATGTCATGTAACTGATTTGGTTCCCCATGACTCCTTTGATGATGAAGTTATCATCAGGCGACCCTATGATCACCTACACTCATCCCATAGCCGGTAATTTGCCTATAAAAACTTTGGTTGCTAGGCAATTGCAAACACTATGCTTTGTTGCCTACCACAGAACAAACACATCATTGCCTTCTATTCCTATAGCCTCGTACATCCCCAGGCCCATTACTAGTGTTTTCAAATTTCAGCATGAAACATTGAAAAACTGGGAATGGGCCTGGGGATGAGGTCATACCAATCCTGTGATACATACATGTACACCCCTAAACATTACATGAAATTAAGCATTAAAAATCATGACTTAAAAGATCAAGATAATTTTATTCAGCGATTGCTTGATCTATAAATGTCTAACCAGTGTTTCATTTGGAGGGGGTGCCCTGGGATATCCCCCCCCCCCCCCCCAGACCAGGTTTCCTCCCCCCAAAATTCTTGAAACTAATACATGTACATGTAATAAAATCTCAAATACATGTATAGTGTAATCACAAACTGCAAAGCTTCCGTATCAATGTTAATTTTGGTAAAAATGGATCTAAAATGCTGTCTGAGAGGTCTTAAATTTCAAAAATCTTTCTGGGAGGGATGCTCCCAGATCCCCTAGAGATGGTGGTGTTTTATCATAAGATTGACTTGTACTTCTCTCCCTAACGAAAATCCAGTAAGAAACCCTGCAATGTACCTGTAATTGTATCCAGTGAGTCCATTAAATCTTCGCTGAAAGGGCTGGCTCCCTTGGCTGGTCTGAGAGAGGTAGATCACGTACTGTGATGTGGCAGTTGGCACCAGAGCTAGTAGGTTCAAGGTCCCTATCCAAGGTGCTATTGTTACTGCAGACAAAACAATAGAAGTAATAGACAATAATGCCATACCGTAATCATGGTTGCAACAAAAGTACTGTAATCTGATTGGTCAGGAATTGAAGGGGTATCTACAGTACCGTAATTCTCATACAAACTAGTAAAAATCTCATAAATTTATTGCTTGGAGCATGACGCCAAGCTTGGTTGTATCCCAGTATATCCAAGCATCTGTGGTTGAGTACACACAAGTCAACCACAGTACAAGCATTCAGACAATGCAATAATTGGAAGGTGGAGTCTACCTTGGAACTTGCTGAGTAAGCAAGCTCACTCATGAAGTGAAGCTACATGTACATGTAACAGACCATGCAAACACTCATGCATACACACACAGAGGCTCCAGAGTGTACAAGACCATGCAAATACACACACACACAAGTGAAGCTAACAAACCATGCAAATACTCATGCATATACACACACACACACACACACACACACAGAAACTCCCAAGGTGAGGGTGTACAAGACCATGCAAATACACACACACATACACAACCCCAGAACATTTACATGTACATTTGTAAACAGAGCACTATAATCAGGCACTAAAACAGCATTATCAATTGTATACATTTTCCACTGTACATCACAACATTCATCTCTTTATCATGCCTACAGCTGGTTAGCTTGAGTGCTTACTTGTTGATCTTCCATTGTTGGTAGACATGGAGGTAGGAAAAAGAGACAGAAGCCTGAGAAGGGAGCATTGTTAGTTGGGTAAGGGGTTGTCACCCTTCTTATGGAGTACATCAGTGTTTAGTGATCTTTTGTGAGCCTCATCCATAATGTCCAAGTCCGGCTCCCTGAAGCACACCTCAGCAGTTATATTATATGGAAATTCTGTGTAGGAGAGACAGAGATAGACCACACCCACTCCACAAGAGCAGTCATGTGACTTGTTAGACCATTTCCCTCTTCTTATAGCTTCGTCCCCAGGCCCTTCCCAGCTTTCAGTGTTGCATGCTGAAAAGCGGGAAGGCCTGGTATCAGAAGTCACATGACTTTGCATCATGATGACACGAAGACCAGCAGTCAAAGGCCCCTTCGATTCTTCAAAAAGCAGGCCACATGCTGTCTTTACAAGTTTATTTTCTTACTCTCTATAGTCTATAAGAATTGTACTACACTCGGTAGCTAGCATTTGAACCATACATCTCGATCGTTGGCAACGAGAGCCATCAAAATTTTCGTGACCTTTGGTGCACCCTGCTTACTGGTAGGTCTCTCTACGTGTTCGTCATGCACGTGACTTCTGATACCAGGCCCTCCCGCTTTTCAGCATGCAAAATTGAAAGGCTGGGAAGGGTCTGGGGACAAGGTTATCTTCTTACACAAATACACTTAATGTGAAACTAGTAGCAGGCGCTATAGCTAGTAAGAGTACATGTATATACCATATAGCCGAAAATTTTCATTGCACAAAAGTTTTGCCAAGCCCAGCTACCTTTGTATTATAGAAATATTCTGTGGAATAAACTTGCACCAGGAGCGTATGAGCCGCCCGAAGGGCGGCGAAGGAGCGTCCGACTTCTATGCATGACCTTATATGGAATGGCCAGCTGCAGGGCATTTCCATTGACCACACTCAGTTGCGATAGAATCAACACTACCACCCTCACTACAACCACACTACAAGCTGACACAGACTAAGTTTATTAGCTGGTCCAGTGTGGCTTGTACTAAGTAATCTGCTATGCACTGCACCAGCTGCACATTCCAAATAAGGGAAAGCAGCCTCAAGTACTTCGCCTAAAACATGCTATGGGCCATCCTACAGCTAATGAACTTCGCCTAACACATCAGATACGCAGACGGACGCCTCATACGCTCCTGCTTGCACCAATGCAGTAAAGCTCCCTGTGTAATCATTAACACAGGACAAAAAATTTAAGGATAAAAAAATTTCACCCACAAGAGCAGGTGGTGAAATTGGTGAAAATTTCCAGCTAACGGAATCTACACGTTGTGTTTGAGTGATTATACAGTCTGTAGGTACATTTACCACATTGGTCATATTATGATGTGAGTGGGTGTGGATGGCTTCCTGGTTGAGTGTCTGCTGACAGACTGTAGTTCACAGAGTTGGTCTAGAGAGAGCTGGACAGAGTTCTAGCAAGCTGCAGAGTTGTCCAACATGCCACAGAGCAACCAAACTGTCAGCTCAACAGCAGCCTCGAGGCATCAACATGACTGCATGGGGTGAATAATACAATTACGTATAAACTGGGTTTATGTACTGAATGTATAGTATAAGCATGGTTATCAACTCAAAAAGGTGACTAAACAGTAGCCTCCACAGGATGAAAATTTGGATTTCGTACATGTAGGAAATCTGTAGGATAGGGCAACATTTTCTACACATTTCATTTGTTTGCATAAAAGTATCACCCTATCCTCTGCCAGGTACATGTATGTGTTGGAAATGTGAGGAAATGTCATGTTTTGGTACACAGGACATGTAGGAAAGTTTAGTTTTGGTCCAGTGCTCGTCCCCAAGCTCCCCTATCTTTTCAATGCACACAAGAAAAAAGGGGGAGCCTGGGATCTAATGTCACGTGTGTGACATTAGGCCCATATACTAGGGTAGGAAGGGTGGCAGATCATGAAAATCGTACGATTTTCAAGTGCTCTGGTTCAATGCAGGTAAAAAAGACGGCTATACTGATTATCAGCGAGGGTAGTACGATCCTTGGAGGCCCCACAGAGCTACATTTGATCTTCCAAAGGTGCCAAGCAGGTTTGCAATCAACACTTTGTGGTGAGGCTAGTGCAACACCATTTTGCCAATGTTTGTCATGTGACTTAGATACCAGGCACTCTCTTGTTTTTAGTGAAACATCTGAGGGGTCTGGGGATGAGGCTAACTAAACAGTACCATAAACAAGAGCGCATAAGAATAAAAAATAAGAGGAAGAGCGTGTAACTTGAACTGGCCAGAATTTTTGAACCGTACTAAAAATAGAACATCCAGTCAAGAATAGACTGAAAATACGTGAATCAAGGCGTAAAATCTATCCGTAGCATGCTCAAAACTCATTGCTTGATGCTTGGACATTCAATATACATGTCATCATCACACTGTGGTTTTGCACATGACCAGATGTTCAATTTTTAGTATCGTTCAAAAATTCTGCCCTGTACACTAATGTCTATGGGAGTTACATGCTCTTCCTCTCCCTGCATTAGTTCTTATGTGCTCTTGTATAAATTATGCACTTATCAATGTATTGCCTCACCTTCCCCCCCCCCCCCCCCCCCCCCCCCCCCCCCCCCCCCCAAACAGGCAGAAAGCGGGGATTTGATGTAATAAACATACCCCAGATCAGGGGGATTGTAATAGGGTGTAAATGTACAGTCCTAATAGGAGCATTAGAATTCACTCCAGGGGAGAGGTTATTGATTCATACTGGACAAATTCCCACCCTTTGCTGGTAGGGCAGTATCTGGGGCAATACAGTGATAGGTGCATTATGATCAAACAAGGCGGGTGGCTTGTTGTTGAAGATTTTTTCCTATTACTTCTACCTTCATTTATGTCTTGATTATGAGCTTGTTTGCTTACTAGCTATTGTACATGTATATGCATTGTTTCTACTCAGTAGCTTTTTATCTTCCTGCTTAATTTCACTGGTCAACCTTTGTACAGTAGATTCATGCACCTTTGCAATAGAAAAACTGCTAGGACAAGAACCTTAATTTAATAAGCAACAAGCAGCTGTGCAGGAACAGTCTACACAGCAGAAACAAAGGTGGTTTTTAGGGCAGCCAGTCTGTTGCAAAGGTGCCTGAATTTGCTGCTATGTGGTTCATTTGTGGTTGTAACTTTGCCCTAATATCACTGCATAAACTTTAC
The DNA here is from genome assembly GCA_964291365.2 of Stappiaceae bacterium. Classification (GTDB taxonomy): domain Bacteria; phylum Pseudomonadota; class Alphaproteobacteria; order Rhizobiales; family Stappiaceae; genus JBDWFY01. Next base: position 13,339 of record OZ220029.1, on the reverse strand, counting down.
CCCAAACCTGCATCCCCACTTGTTAAAACAATCCAGCAAGCGTAAAATTAATACACACTCACTCATCTCCTAGTGCCTTTTTCTCTTTGAAGGCATTGAAGACCCACTGAGAGTTACTGGAAGGTTCAAGTACTTGGAGAACGCGGCGCGACTTTTTGGACCCCAGCCTTGGCGTAGAGCTCGTTAAATCGGCAAGATATCTCTCCCATTTGCACGGAGGACAGCTGGCACACCACCTTCTCATAGGTACGCTTGAAAGACGACTCGCTCCGACCCATCTTTACTGCGATCGTTTGGTAAAGGTCGTTTGAATAGGACATTAATCGGGGCATAATATGCATAGGTTCAGGTTAGGTACAGGTCGAATGCCGCAAAGGTCAAAGGTCAACAGGACAAGACAGCCACTTCATAATTATGGCGCGGCGCCAGCTAGCTACATGCGGCCGGCCGAAGGTGCTCGATGAAGGTTAAAGGTCACCACTAGCCAATTACGTTTTTATGACACGAGAAGCAGCTTGCTTCTTGGATCTCTTTAGGCTTTAGCTAGCTATCATCTTGCTGCTATATACCAGTATATAGCTACCTCTTTGGTAATCAGACACCATTCTGGCAGGCAGCAATCCCAGTGGCCTAACAGGCAAACAGATCTAGACTGCAGACCAGGTGGCCTGACTGGCTCAATAAGGTTCCCTTCAGACAGGATTGCATGTATAACAGTTTCGTGATTAGCTAGCTTAAGAAAGTTAAGAAGCTTAAAAAAGTTCAAGATGCACAACTGCGACTATACTTAGAGCAGCTAATTTTGTCGGTCAATTAACTGATGCCAATAGTATACATCAATAATTATTATTATTAGACTTCAAAAATAATATGATCCTAATAATATTATGCAAGATCCATGTAAGGGGGCATCTCCAAACTAAATTTAGTACGCTTAACATCATAGTGACATTAAGGGGGTGGAGGGGTTGAGGCCATGATGTTAAGAACAAGAGTTGATATTAACTGTTTGATTTTACTGAAAAAATTTGGGCAAAACTAGCCCCAAGTGTGACATTAAGAGGAGGGGGGATGGATATCTGAGCTTAATGTCACTATGACGTTAATTCAGTTTGGAGATGCTCCTAAATGATGGTGTCCAACATTTAAGTTGGAATTTGAGTGAGACAGCATGAAAGTAAGTGTGCCAAGGGTGTGATTTACGAGTCAACAAAGGCAAGATTACGATAGAATAAAACATCAAGAATATTGATCCATTCATACTTTTGTGCTGTGTCTCGATAGAGATTTTATGCTGCCTCTACAGAGATAATTCCAACCGTACATCTTTGTAGAGATAGTTCCTTGTATTGAAATTCAGGTGTTGATTCGAGTCACCAAGAGACAAATCATAAGGCTAAAGCGGCATCTTTGACTCAGGCGAGTCCTTGGTCATCTTTATGGTGTGGACCATGGTAACTTAAGTATAATATATGTAGCTAATATATCTTGAACTATGGCTTCATTTGTTTGCTGCAGTGCAAGTTGTATAGCCATACAAATTATGTTTGAAACCATGATATCTTGGATCTATATGGAAGAACGACTCCATGGTCTGCAAAGCACGAACTACCTTGAACTATGTGTTTGCGAGCTACGCGAACCACGCGCACACTTCCGCAGAACAATAATAATTAATACAGCGCTTGCGCATTGCGTGCAATAGTAATTTACCCCGGGGCATGCCCCCCTTTCCGCGCAAGCGCGGGCTTTTACCGCGCTTTTTCGAACGTTCTGAGGAAGAAGACTACCACTCGTGAGAGAGCTACTGCTGAGTATAGACTGCTAACGTGTTCTTTTGAGAACGCACTTCTGCTACGTAAGCCAAACAAATAGTGCATTTAAATAGCTATGTCTCTTTTAGAGCTTGGGCCAGTAATCTATGGCCCCACTGATGACTTGATCGCTTGGTTTCGAACCAAGAGATTGCTGGCAAGATCACAGGACTGCTCTAACTGCAATGTTCCTATGAGGCAAGGAACTCGAAATGATGTCACAGATGGTCTTGTGTGGCGGTGTCCTCAGTGCAAGACAACCAAGAGCATCAGGCAGGGAAGTTTTTTTCAAAATCTAGGCTTTCTTTACAGAAATGGCTTCTCCTAATACATTTCTGGGTGAAGGAGTATCCCGTAAAGGATGCTGCATCTGACATCGAGGTTGACAAGAATACAGCTGTTGATATTTATAGGTGGTTGAGGGAGGTGTACAGTACCCTCTTCCATAGCTGCCGATGGACATGGACACTGTGTATCAGTAGTTAGTTCAGGTCCAAATCAATCGAATTGTATTTAGTTCATACACTCTGCTCAATCGAATTGTTAACCCCAGTCATGTGATTATTACTGTTCTGTTATGCGCGTATATGTACACGCAAAAGTGTGGGCATGGTTCGCATAGCTCGCAAATGCATGCATAAGTGTGGGCGTACTTCATATAGCTCGCAAATGCACGGTTCTCGCTTTGTAGACCGTGGAGTCGTTCTTCCATATAGATCCAACACCAGAAAGCAATCAGTCAAGACCCCTTGGTTCTGCAGGGAGTGCAATGTGTGGCTATGCCACACAGGAGAGAGTAGCAGTGGTTGTTTCCTAACCTGGCACACTCAACGTCAACAATGACTAACATTTACTAGTTCTTTAGCGTATAAAACCTACTACCAATTATTGCTTTGTCTCTTATTATTATGAGATGATTCCCAAAGCTACTTTTACAATAATATATAGGCTACGCTTTGCCATAACATCAAAACTACGCTCTTACAGCTACACTCATACTATAAACGCAAACGCACACACACACACACACTTACCACTCGAATAGCTTTTCACACTCCATAGGTCGACGTCGACCATCCCTTTTGGTACTGGCAGTTACCTTGACGATCGCTCTTTTCGCTCCAGGTAAGCATTTCCTCCCAACGTCTTTCCCAAAGGCGATAATACAGTTTCAATAGCGTGGCCTCAAATATTGCTTACCGTATTCAATTAATTTCGCTGAAATAGGTCATCGCGCGTATAATCGGTTCCTCCAAGTGCATACAATGATGCCCCAACGATCACTGTCATTTTCCTACCAGCCAAGTCAGAGAGTAGCCCTGAGAGTAGGGCACCCACCAGCTATGGTAAGTTTATGATTGTGTGGCAGCTGTTGTTTGAGAATGTTGTGTGTGTTTGGTTCTGGTTGTTTGGGAATCTTTAGATGTTATGTTTAGTGCGTGGATGTTTCGATCGTAGTGTCGTTGGGCCAGTGGTTGGTCTGGGCCTTGAGCTCGGGCCTTGAGCTACTCTGTTTATGGTGCGCTTTAAATAGGGCGCATACTGTATGTCTATGGTCCTTAGTTCTTCCTGTGTGGTTATAGGTATGTGCTGTTAACGTTGTGGAAGTTTAATGTCCGTTGTTTCATATTGTGGGAAGTTGGTATAGTTATTTGTTAATTGGTGGGGGTGTGTTTACTGTTTGATTGTCTGTGTATGTGTGCTGTCGGTATAACCAGTGGTCCCCTGGTGGTAGAAACAGGTTATTATAAGTATCAGTGTTGCCACCCTTGGGGTCACAAACAGCAATGCAACAAGAGAATATAGAGTGTGATAGTTTCCTCCGCTTTGTAGCCTCTTTCAATTACGGTTTGTCTTTTAGTTTATTCGTAATAAGTTTGAATGTATCCCCTTGCGTGTTTGTGCGGAGGTATCTTAGTGTTTCTCCTTTTGGGATGACTGTTTTAACATTTTTGGGATGGTGTGAGGTCTTATGGATGTACAATTGTTTGTTGGTCAGGTTTATGTGTGTTTTTTTACATCCAGGATGCCTCTGTCTGGGCCTTTGTACACCGTCACAATTGTGAATTTGATCATGGGGCGGACTTCGTTGATGTTTGTGATGAATGTGTTGAGTTGTTCGTCTGTGCCTGTCCATATTAGGAGTATGGCATCAATGTATCTTTTCCATAGTAGTATGTATGGATGTCCTAGCCGTGCTAGGATAGGTTCCAATGACCCCATGAATAAGTTAGCATATGCTGGGGCCATTTTGGTGCCCATGGCCGTTCCTTGTAGTTGGAGGAAGAAGTCTCCGTTGAATTCAAATGTGTTATTTGAGGATAATATTTAGCATTTCCAAGATCTAGTGCACACTCAAGCACCCTCACTCTCTCTCTCTCTCTCTCTCTCTCTAGGTGTTGGTGTTTATAATGGTTGTGAGGGGAAGCTGACACACTGCTTAACGCTGTGGCTCCATTAGTGAGTGTGTGTATTAGTATAATGGATAACAGTAGTATTCGTACTGCTAGTACACACACACTAGCAAGTCCATAAGAGGTATGCAATAACATTCATACTGCTCCTCACTCGCACACACTCTCTCCCATCTCCCTGCCTGGTGTGTGTGTCAATAAATTGTGTGTCGGTGCCTGTGTTGTTACGTTATTGAAGCCCTCTCACCTCTCTCTCCCCTGCAGTGATCACCACAGACAGAAAAGCAATCAACCACGAGCAAGGTCCGTTATTCAGTGTAACTGTACTTAGCTGACACATCTGTTGTACTGTATCTACATGTATTGTTGTTTTTAATATTCCCTCTTCTTCTTGACAATTGTTTCTTTAATAATATTATCATTACGGTCAGTCACAATTAATGGGGTTAATGGCAATACATCATTTCAATGCATGGGATATTGCATGCCAGAATGCCAATCAGCACATATGCATAGTGCACACATACACCCCACCAATCTGACAGGCAGCCCCTCCCACGGCCCCACGGCACCTGCATATAGTTGCCACTGCTTCTGCTGGCCTCTACCATTCCCCTGCCTGTGTAGCCTGCAGGCACTTCACCAAAATTAATGATACAATGTCTGAATCTTGTCAACCTGCTATGCAGAGCTATATAGAGCTAGCTTAATCCTAATTATCTAGTAATTAAAACGTGATAATGCTGTTGACCCGATTATATTTGTAATGTGATTTCCCTTCCATAAGACTACAGTGCGTTAATAGACAAGTTCATAATATTAAACCGCGATGAAAGATTGTACCGTTGAGTTCACGCCTCGGGTGGCTCGAGACAAACGCTGAGATCTAGCCATGATCCACGAGAAGTTTATAGAAAAGCGCCATGGTATATATACACATAGCAAGGTGTGCCTTCGCACGCTCACATCTAGCCTGCAATTGACGTTGCCGAGGTCCTCCTGTCCACGAACGAGTACCAGTATCAAAGTAGATCTCGATCTCATTCCCAGTTTGCAAGCGTACGGAGGCTTGTAGAAGCGGAATGCAATTTCCTTATCGATGCATTGGTCTAAATACTGGGAATGGAGATCGATCCTATCGGACTACGCGCAAACATTCATACGCTATCCAATGTCAATATTTGCGCTTTTTGTACACCAATATGCGCGGTACGCGCACGTACGGTACGCGTGCGCGTAGCCAATTGTAGAGAACAGATTACATCATATTAAATTGAATAGTAAGGAATGATTACAATAATGAAATGTTGAAATAAATAAAAATGAGCTACAAAAAGGAAATTAAGAAGGAAATAAACAATGAATATTACAATGAGCAGCCAAAAATGAGGAGGGAGTACAAAACAATCAAGTGCAACAATGAAAATGAGATACAAGAAGGCAAAATTAATGATACAAAAATCAGCAAAGAAAAAGTACATTAGAGTTTACCAATGAAATGAAAGCAAATTTTAGGGACAGCCAGCATAGTATTATAGGTACAATTACTTACAAGCCTATGTGTGTGTAAATGTCTTACCTATCCTGTGGACATCATGTAGAGTGCAGATCCCTTGCTCGACATCAGATCTACAGTTGAATACATGGTGACTTAACTGAGGGCTATTACTACTACCTCACCTTCTAACTAAGCACGAAAAGCTTCCTCCTACATCTACCCCAGCAGGCTTGCCATGCGCCATGGACTATTACTACCTCATCCTCTAACTGAGCAACCCCGAACAAAAGCTCCCCTGGCCATGCACGCTTTTCCATGGACTAATTCTACCTGATCACCCCATTTACAATAAGCTTCCTCCCACATAGCTCCCACATACACCCTTGCTAACATGCACATAAACACACACATAAAGTCCAAAACACTCGCACATACACACACACTAACACTCACCATCTAACAGAGCAACCCCTTACGAGAAGCTTCCTCCCACATATGCCCTTGCTAACATGGACACATAAACACACAACAAACATTACCACTCCGATACACACACGCACAGATGACAACTCCTACACACACACATCAGCATCAGACTCCTATGTAAAGAGCAGAACAAAAGGATTAACACATAGTCTGTGGGAAACCTGTGCTGGCTTTCCTAAAAGCTTCCCTCCCGCACCCACCATCTAAGGCCAGCAAAAGCTGTGACTTTACCACAAAATATCACCACTTCATGCTCTGATTACCCCACTTACGAGAAGCTTTCCTCCCACATAGCTCCCACACAAGCCCTTGCTAACATGCACGCATAAACACACACACTAACACAGAAACACACGACAAACGTTACCACTCCAATACACCCATGTACACAAAAAACTCCAATACACATACATCAGCATCAGATTCCTATATAAACAAAACAACATAAGGATTAACACATAATCTGTGGGAAAGCTGTGCTCGCTTTCCGAAAGCTCCCCTCCCGCAGCCACCACCTATGGTCCACAAAGCTGCGACTTCATCACAAGTTATTATTTTCTCACCCTCTAACTGAGCACTCCCCTTATGAGAAGCTTCCTCGCACATAACTCCCACATATGCCCTTGCTAACATATGCTGGCTTTCACACAAAATAAATAAATTTATGAAAGCTCCACTCCTGCACCCCCTGCCTATGGCCAGCAAAGCTGTGATTTCCCCACAAACTATCACTACAGCACCCCTTTACGAACTCCAATATGTGTACATCAGCATCACACTCCTATATAAACAACAGAACAAAAGGATTAACACATAATCTTTGGGAAAGCTGTGCTGGCTGTCCGAAAGCTCCCCTCCCACAGCCACTATCACACCCTCCGAGCACCCCCTTACGAACTCCGATGCATGTACGTCAGCATCACACTCCTATATAAACAACAGAACAAAAGGATTAACACATAATCTTTGGGAAAGCTGTGCTGGCTATCCGAAAGCTCCCCTCCCGCAGCCACTACCACACCCTCTGAGCACTCCCTTACGAACCCCGATACATGTACGTCAGCATCACACTCCTATATAAACAACAGAACAAAAGGATTAACACATAATCTTTGGGAAAGCTGTGCTGGCTATCCGAAAGCTCCCCTCCCGCAGCCACTACCACACCCTCTGAGCACTCCCTTACGAACCCCGATACATGTACGTCAGCATCACACTCCTATATAAACAACAGAACAAAAGGATTAACACACAATCTTTGGGAAAGCTGTGCTGGCTCTCCGAAAGCTCCCCTCCCACAGCCACTACCACACCCTCTGAGCACCCCCTTACGAACTCCGATGCATGTACATCAGCATCACACTCCTATATAAACAACAGAACAAAAGGATTAACACATAATCTTTGGGAAAGCTGTGCTGGCTATCCGAAAGCTCCCCTCCCGCAGCCACTACCACACCCTCTGAGCACCCCCTTACGAACTCCGATTCATGTACGTCAGCATCACACTCCTATATAAACAACAGAACAAAAGGATTAACACATAATCTTTGGGAAAGCTGTGCTGGCTCTCTCAAAGCTCCCCTCCCGCAGCCACCGCCTATGGCCAGTATATGCCCTTGCTAATACACACACATAAATACACACAACAAACATTACCATTTCAATACAATCATCCACGTACTTCGGCATCCATGTACAGACTCCTACATGAACAACAGAACAAGAGGTTTAACTATGGGAATCATGGATTTACCCTGGCTGTCCCCGGGAAAATTTACAAAAATAATGAAAATATAAGGTGACATGACCAATGGGGAAAGGTGAGTAGTCAAGTTTTAGTTTGCGAGCAAAAGCAGCTTTCATTCGAGGAATATGTTGCAAAACAATCAGCGTCATCCACCCAGCATGTGCCGAGCATAACTTCATTAGATTTTGGATCACATGGAAAGAGAGAATGTTAGAAAATTGTTGACACACATTAAGGTCTGTTCCTTCTGTACGATACAGGCCAGCCACTCTCTCTTGTCATCTTCTGTAATCAGCACGCCATCAACTTCACACCCTCTCTGAAGCAAAAAAGAGATAACCAAATACTAAATATGTGTACGTGTGCATGATACACACTAAGAGCAAGCTATGGTTCTAGTATAGTACAACTACATGCACATTCAGGGCACATATAGAAAAACTCACAACATACACCAGTATACATAATATACGCACACTTGTAGTTAGATCTTCTCAACACCATACCACGGGCATGAAGTAACAACACAGCTGAATGCAAAAAATGACTCCCCCCCCCACCCACACACATGCTAGTCGATCTCAAACCTTCTTTTACCGTACAAGCTTCTTCCCTGATAAATCCAGAGCCTGACGGTAGACAGGAAGTCATGGAAACCAAACGTTATTCTCTAAGTATAAATATAACATCATACGTAGCAGTTGGAGAGAGAAATTGATGTCATTATTCTATCACATTAAATTTTTCTAATTTGTCACCCAGAGAAGCCTCTATCCATCCGTACTTCCATCTTATACAATGCAAGTACACAACTCTGTAGAATACAGCTAAATCTGTAGACCTGGCAACACTGATAACCTTCAAGTTCTGCCATACTCGTATGGATCTATAGCTACATGTACTTTAATGCTTACACAGATCAGCCTGTATCATCAACTCAAGGTTCTGAAGACCGGAAGTATCAGTAGCTCACCAACAGAACAATATAGTAGCAAGTTCACCGTCTGCTACATCAATAATAATTATAACAAGGCAAAGAAATACACCTACATATGTACATGCCCAACACTGGGGCCTCGTTGCGCTTAGGTATACTATACCTCACTGCTTGTTTAACAAATAAGGGAGTATCTAACTCTACCTGAAGAAGCTCTTTTGAAGCACAAAGTAGACCTACATAATATGTTAATACCACAACTTGAAAAGATATTACTGTACCTTCGCGAAAAAGGGCCCATGGGCGGTGCACCTTACATTGGATCTAGACTGGGGGGTGGGCCGATATTCGAAGTATCACTGTTGCAGTTAGACGCAAAAGAGCGCCCAGGTAAACTACCTACGTGATCTTCATTATTTGAATAGTAGCCGCGGCTACTATTGATTTCAGCCTTGCTCAAGTACGGTTACTAATCGAGGGCGGTCCGGCTTTTATTGGGCCGATACTTCACGGTACTGTTGACAGCAACTGTAACTCAAATGGCAGGACTGCACTTCAAATAATTGAGGCACGACCGAAAAATAACCTGCCAAACAGCCGTAGAACTAGTCCTAGTTCGTCTTATGCCGCATTTCAGCACGATCATGCATGGCTAGAGATCTTAACCACACCCACTTAATAGTTATCGCACATGCGTGTTCCGGGGCAGCTACATATGGGCGCATATTAGAGTAAACTTTAGACCTTAGCAGGAAATTGAGCCCAAAGTGGGGGATGGGCTGATATTCAGTAGTGGGCCCTTTTTCACGAAGGTACGGTATTATAACTGGCTATACAAAAGTATGTCTGGTGACCTTTGTACTGTACTTTAAAACAGCTTTTTAGCAGTTAGATACATGTACTCTCTTCTCCTTATGTACCCTTGTTAACAGTACAAGCTTAACTACAAATACACAGGACACACAGGGGAAGCACACTGACATGCTGTGAAATGCACATTGGTGAGTTTAGTGACACTCTTGACAAAGTTTGACTACACATTTACATCTGAGAGACTGAGCACTCACTCAAATCATCAATCTTGTAACTACTCTCTGAGAGCCACTGATGCTTCAAACAAGTAGCTATACACTATAATGAATAAGGAGATGGCTACAAATTGGTATTTATTCCTGCTTGTGCATTTGCTTGAGGGGTAGGAATAGAGGCTACAAATATGTCAGACCACCCCAACATGCATCTCCTATAGTCTCGGTGATGAAGTGCCGAGACACAGTGCTAGAAGCATAGGTATGTATGATTTTATGTCGATCGTTAATTGCCTATAATGTTGGCAAAATTATGCTCAGACTGAGTAACAGAGCAATACTGCTAACTAGTAGGAAATTTCCACTCTCTACGCAGTTAAGGCCTGGGTCTAAGAAAAAGTATGACTTTTGCATCAATGTTTCAAGGTTCATATCTCTGGACTGCTAAGTCGCATGACTAAGTATGCAATACGTGAAATCACGTACGTATGGTGTGTATTAATGAGAAATCGCTGTTCAATACTTGACCCAGGTCTTAAGTACATGGAGCTGCCCAACAAGATTACCATTGAGCTACATTTTGAGCTCAAGAACAGCCTTCTTGGATGAACAAAAAAGTTAATACAGTATGCACAAACTTGACATTCAGTACGCGGGCGCGGTCGACGCATATCATTACCTCCCATACGTACTGTACAAACCATGCAATTCCGATAAATATATGGACTTCCGGCAGTTGTAGCGTACACTGTTTACGGTCGCACACGGAGCACGGTCACTGTCTTCCACGACAACCCTAACAACTCCCCTGCTTAGCAGTATAATAATGTATGCTGTATATTTGTCCCGTGTCACTCGACTTTAGGTAAAGCCACTCAATCAATTAGTTGTTTCTCATCCCCCCATTATTTCCGCCCGCATGTAATTCCATTTGTACCAGCACAATACAAAACTATACCGCTTCAATTTTCGGGCGAGTTGAACTTGTAATTTTGACGACTATTTCCTACAAAACTTGTGATTTGGACGACCATTACTCGCCAAAAAGGCCGCCCGCCCGAATCAATTTTAGGGATGAGAAACAAGTAATTTATTTGGAGTGGCCTAATCGTGCCAACACCTTTACAGTCAAAGTTGAAACTTTGTTACATCAAACACTCACCTGGAAACGTCGCTCACTGAGTTCCTCCTTTTTCGATCACGATCAATAGTCCCCGATCATCAAGTTCACTCGCGAGCAGCGGACAAGAATGCACACATGAACACCAGTCTCCTATAGACTACAAAATATCTTTCACAAGCGTTCCAACATATGGTCCGGGCATAGCGTGTGCCAGATATCGAGGCACGATCGCGAGTGGAATCTAGCTAGGTACGCTGGACTACTGGCCACATGGAATCGAAGAACACATTGCCCAAAACAATAGGCAATACCAAGGAATTCCATAAAGCTACCTATCAGTCTGTACGCCACCCCCCTCCCCCCTTTCCCCTCTGGTTCCCCTTGCTAGAGCGAACGACGTACGTTCGTATGAAAGTGAAGTAATTTGCCTGTAGCTAGTTGGGCGCTCGTAGCCCACAAGCTACGTTACGTTTTCCCATGCCACTTACATTACATCCCTTAACGCCATAGCGATGGATATTGCTCGGGGCCCTGTCAGAGGAGTCAATCATGGTAGAAATCACACGGTTGCGATAGCTTCGAAGAGAACGAATGACCTTGGGCGCTTGTACACCAATCAAAGCAGGGGCCATGTACACGATGCATGTAGCTAATTATATGCTAATTATTCAGCACATGATGTGAAATCTTAATTAGTTAACTATAAACAGTCTTTTGTGAGAGCTATTGTTTCTTTTGAGCCCATGGAGAGTGCAATTAAAAGTAACCCTGTGCACATCTGTGTAGACTTATGTCATATCTAGTCAACCTTGTATTCCTCCCTCACTCTTTGATTTCTCTCCTTAGTTCCCTGTATAGCTACACATCTTATATTCACACCTATCTCTCTCCCTGTTATAGAAACATAATAATATATGTGCATGGGCGCAATGAGAACTTTTCAAGAGCAGCTATCCACATCTACATCTTCACATATACACAGACACACACACACACACACACACACACACACACACACACACACACACACACACACACACACACACACACACACACACACACACACACATGATTACTGTCTGCATAGGTGCAGAGAATATCATATGCATGGGACATAACTACAGGCACTTCAATTTGCTTGTAAATGCCTGATTCAGTAGTCTTATTATCGATACATTAATTGCGCATGAATATTTATAAGCCCCTTCAGCAGAACGCGCAACCACATAAAACATTGCGTGTGTGGACGCGCGTGATACATTGCAACCCGGTTCCAGTGCACTAGTCAGAGCTCCAGATCTGATATCTGATACGTGTGAGCAGATCGGATTGGGAACGGAGTGGCAGTCTCGTTCCCAGGCCTACGATTCCGTGTCAATGAGCGCTTGAAAGAGATCCTGGAGCAGTCCAGCTGAAGGCTAAGAACACTGAAACTGGTGAGCTCGCCAAAGTGGTGCTTGTCATAGCCCCGAGGACTCCATACCGAATATTAATTTGTGCACATCTTGTTTGTACGCTATAGCTTATGTCGAGATGTATCCCCCATAACCCAATAGTAACTCCCGATCGTGGATTTATGATGTATTTAATACTAAGCCATATAATTATTCAAAATGCTAGGGATATAGTAGTAGCATTAAAAGAGTAGCATTCGTGCTGCTAGTACACACATCCTAGCAAGTCCACCTCAGTTTGTATGCTATCATTGGTTTGTTAGGGAATATGGCATTAAGTAGTGTGTCATGTTCGATATGTGTATAGGATTTCCCTAATGTCCTTGCATATGGGTAATCTGGCGTAGCCGACCCTCACAGGAAGAGGAGGGTCTGGTCAAATGCCTATACCAGGCTTGTGTCAGACATACGGAATCTGGTTGTCCCCGCAAGTATGCAATTAATGGAGTGTTGCGTAAACTGACAACCGCTGGCCAGCCGGCCTAGCGCGTGCGTAGTCTAAAGTATCTATGATGTGATTGCATATTGATGGCTGCTATAGCACTACGGTATTGCTGGTAGAGACTGCTAGGTCGGCAGCCACTAATCTCGGATGTAGCTCATTCAAGCCTGAGCAGGAGTTGGCTATTTTATCCTTTATGGAGGGTGACTAGTCGTTGACCAGGTTGAACTGACTGTCCCCACAATTGGCGACACAACGCTCTTCATTGGTCACGGTCATCTGGCAGTCCGCAATTATTTAGCAGCAAATAGGCCTCTACAACACTACCTTACCTTACATTGCATCTCTCAGCTTAATGCACAGCCTCGGCGACTTTCTCTGCACATACGTGGC
>OZ220028.1:0-79506 GCA_964291365.2 Stappiaceae bacterium | reverse complement strand
TAGTTAGGGTCTCCACACCAAAAAATTGATCTCCGCCAATAGGTCTTTTGAGTGATTGTCAACATAAAGCAACTTGAAATAAATGCTCATGAAAAATTTCACGCTGAAATACCTCGTTGTTGCACAATTGCAGCTTGAAAACTCGGACCGCAACTTCGCGCATGCACGCAACTTGCGTATAATCTACGGAGTTAATATTTTATGACGTCAACTTAACCCCTTTTGCTCTATATTTTGCAAAAGCAAGTGACTATGGTTGAAGTTTATTGGCAAGGAGCGTGGGGTGCTGATCTGACTGTTTATGGGTTCTAGGAGCCGCAAAAGTGTGAACTAGTAGAGTTTTAAATGACATCTGTATCAGATATCATTACATTGACCAGTGGTTAATTGACAAGATGCTTCCCTCAGGATGTTGGTACATTGTACCAGGCCTATGCTATTTGCAGACCAAGAGAAGTTCGATTTGAGATTGTTTTACCATCTGGGTAAAATCGTTTTCTATAATATTGTCCAATTGTGTTGTGTTTCCATGTGATGTATGTCTAGTATACAATATTATGTGGAAAACCTTACAAACTTGATCATTTTTGCTCACCACCATAATAGCATACTCTTTTGGAATAATTTTGGTGCAAGTTTCGTGTTCATATCTCGTTCCTAACTGAAGTTATGGCTCAAAGTTGAATTGCAACTTTAATAAAAGCATTGCTGTGCTTGCTAATAGCAACATAGATTAGGTTAAAAATTTACTAGAACTTAGAATCTTTATTGCTTTATAACTTTTGAACCGTATGAGCTATCAAGACGAAACTTTTACCAAAACACTCAGGATTGCCTGACGTTTCATTTGAGTGCTTCAATAAGCATTTTTATGGCTTCAGTCATAAACTTATGTGGGGAGTGACACATTAGCCGCTAGAAATTTTGGGGTTTTCCAGATGGCAAGCAACTGTTTAAGTGAAGTTGACTTTGTCTACAGAATGTACAGGCCCCATACTATGTACCAACACCCTGAGGGAAGCATCTTGTCAATTGATCACTGGTCAGTGTAATAAAATCTGATACAGATGTCATGTAAAACTCTACTAGCTCACATTTTGGCAGCTCCTAGAACCCAGAAACAATCAGCTCAGCACTCCACGCTCCTTGCTAGTAAACTTCAACCATAGTCACTTACTTTTGCAAAATACCGAGCAAAAGGGGTTAACTTGACGTCATAAAAAATTTTAACCCCGTAGTCACTGCTCTCGATCTGAAACTTCGCGCCGCGAAAACCCCCATAAGGAAAGGCGGTAACTTGGGTTTTATGCCGGACAAAGCCGACTTTCAGTAAGATATACGTGCCCTGATATTGAAAAAAAGCGATTAACGAAACTTTATTTCTGTGTTGGACACCCTATAATAGTTCAGTATTGGTCGTCAATAGTTAGTTGTCCATCGACGATCCCTACAGAACAGCTGCATGCGCTGTTGACTGAAGACACTTAGCCCAAATATCAGGGAAATCAATCAGCGAGTTAGCTGACGACATTAGTAGAGGTGCAACGGGCTATAGCCATTCCCTAGATTTTGAGCTTCATCGAATGGCCAAAACGTTACGATCGCTAAATAGGCTAACGAACCACCGTCCCCCAAGAAAGGGCTCAAATTGAGTGACTGACCTTATATCTCCAAGATACAACCATAATTCTTGATGATAGATCGCCAAAGCGAGCTACAATGGATAATATAAGAGCAAAAGGCGCACACGCAGTTCGGTAAAGGTTGTCAAAGGTTAGTTGTCCATCGACGATCCCTACAGAACAGCGCATGCGCTGTAGACTGAAGATACTTAGCCCGAATATCAGGGAAATCAATCAGCGAGTTAGCTGACGATATTAGCAGAGGTGTAACGGGCTATGGCTATTCCCTAGATTTTGAATGTTGTTTGAGCTTCATCGAATGGCCAAAATGTTACGATCGCTAAAAAGGCTAACGAACCCCCCCCCCCCCCCCCCCCCAAAATTAGGCTCAAATTGAGCGACTGACCTTATCCCACAAAAAAAGGAGCGACTGGCCTTATCTTTCTAAGATACAACATTAATTTTCGATGATAGATTGCCAAAGCGAGCTAAAATGGATATATGATCCAAAGGCGCACACGCAGTTCGTTGTCAAAGGTTAGTTGTCCATCGACGATCCTTGCAGAACAGCGCATGCACTGTAGACTGAAAATGTTAAGCCCAAAAATGAGGGAAATCAATCAGTGAGATAGCTGAGTCATGAACACTCAAGCTGTTGAACATATACCGTGGGTGCATCAAGATAGTCACAGGGATCAGGAGCATCTTCTGATTCTTCTACAACCAATGCAAGTGGATCATCTCCTGAAAAGGTACCACCACGGGGAATTAGTTGCCTAGGCATAATACTGCAGAGATTAAATGGCTTTCCACGGCTTCCAAATGCTAACACAGGAAAACGTAGCCGCGTGAACTGTGCACGTATACAGGGAGAACGAGGTCCGCGTTCGCGTATAGACGAGCTTGGAACGGAATCTCCGATGTCCAGGATAACGAGTACCGTTGTCGCCCGTATTGGGACCACTTTTTACGGACTATTTCACTGAGTCCGCTATCAGATCCGTGCTGAGTCTGTCTAGATACTCCGTTTTATCCAGTATTGTCCGTCGTGTGACTCCGTCTCAATGATCCGTCGGTCCGATCGGAACGCATGGACCGCCTCCGTCTACTTGTACGTATCAACTCCGTCTGACGATCCCGTTCCAGTCAGTTCTATCCCGTCCGAATCATATCATGTAGCGCATGCGTATAAATTTGCATTAAAATTACAATAATGATAATAATTATTAATAGCATAATAATAATAATTGATAAAGAGAGTAGATACATCCACTCAGTTGGTGTAGTTAGTCAATCACAGCTAAAACTTGAATGCTTCCTGCTTTTTCTTTTCCTCTTCAGCACTTTTTCAGCGCTCTCTACCTCCAACGACATTCATAGTAGCCATGAACTGCCTCTATAATAAATAGTATTACAAATAATAATTGATGCATATAACAACCTACATACCAAGTCTTTATACAATGAGATGGACATTCATCAATGTTAGATACTTGCGGTAAAGAGGACTGTGTTCCAAATATTTCCCCATACTGCCCACTAAACTGTAGGATAGTCACCTAAATGCTTGGTACATGTACATCTCAATTGCTCACTCTGACGCACAACAAGTGAAGTTTCACATGTACATGAGCCTATTGCTCACACACTCTCATACCCTTTCAGCTTAAAGATGTGCCATCTTAACAGCAGGCTAGTTCTAAATACTTGGTACATTCCAATCGCTCGCTCCGATACACAACAAGCTGAAGTTTCACGTGTATGCACGTACATTACTCACACACTCTTATGCTCATTCAGCTTAAAGATGTGCCATCTTAGCTGAGTCTTACTGTTGAAAGATGTGCCATCTTAACAGCAGGCTAGTCCTAAATGCTCAGTAAATTCCATGTACATTACACACACACTCTTATGCTCATTCAGCTTAAAGATGTGCCATCTTAGCTGAGTCTTACTGTTGAAAGATGTGCCATCTTAACAGCAGGCTAGTCCTAAATGCTCTGTACATTCCAATTGCTCGCTCTGATACACAACAAGCTGAAGTTTCACATGTACGCACGTACACTACTCACACACTCTTATGCTCATTCAGCTTAAAGATGTGCCATCTTAGCTGAGTCTTACTGTTGAAAGATGTGCCATCTTAACAGCAGGCTAGTCCTAAATGCTCGGTACATTCCATGTACATTACTCACACACTCTTATGCTCATTCAGCTTAACGATGTGCCATCTTAGCTGAGTCTGACTGTTGAAAGATGTGCCATCTTAACAGCAGGCTAGTCCTAAATGCTCGGTACATTCCACGTACATTACTCACACACTCTTATGCTCATTCAGCTTAAAGATGTGCCATCTTAGCTGAGTCTTACTGTTGAAAGATGTGCCATCTTAACAGCAGGCTAGTCCTAAATGCTCGGTACATTCCAATCGCTCGCTCTGATATGCACGCACGTTACTCACACACTCTTACATGTATGCCCTTTCAGCTTAAAGATGTGCCATCTTAGCCGAGTCTTACTGTTGAAAGATGTGCCATCTTAACAGCAGGCTAGTCCTAAATGCTCGGTACATTCCACGTACATTACTCACACACTCTTATGCTCATTCAGCTTAAAGATGTGCCATCTTAGCTGAGTCTTACTGTTGAAAGATGTGCCATCTTAACAGCAGGCTAGTCCTAAATGCTCTGTACATTCCAATTGCTCGCTCTGATACACAACAAGCTGAAGTTTCACATGTACGCACGTACATTACTCACACACTCTTATGCTCATTCAGCTTAAAGATGTGCCATCTTAGCTGAGTCTTACTGTTGAAAGATGTGCCATCTTAACAGCAGGCTAGTCCTAAATGCTCTGTACATTCCAATTGCTCGCTCTGATACACAACAAGCTGAAGTTTCACATGTACGCACGTACATTACTCACACACTCTTATGCTCATTCAGCTTAAAGATGTGCCATCTTAGCTGAGTCTTACTGTTGAAAGATGTGCCATCTTAACAGCAGGCTAGTCCTAAATGCTCTGTACATTCCAATTGCTCTCTCTGATACACAACAAGCTGAAGTTTCACATGTACGCACGTACATTACTCACACACTCTTATGCTCATTCAGCTTAAAGATGTGCCATCTTGGCTGAGTCTTACTGTTGAAAGATGTGCCATCTTAACAGCAGGCTAGTCCTAAATGCTCGGTACATTCCAATCGCTCGCTCTGATACACAACAAGCTGAAGTTTCACATGTACGCACGTACATTACTCACACACTCTTATGCTCATTCAGCTTAAAGATGTGCCATCTTAACTGAGTCTTACTGTTGAAAGATGTGCCATCTTAACAGCAGGCTAGACCTAAATGCTCGGTACATTCCAATCGCTCACTCTGATACACAACAAGCTGAAGTTTCACATGTATGCACGCACATTACTCACACACTCTTATGCCCTTTCAGCTTAAAGATGTGCCATCTTTGCTGAGTCTTACTGTTGAAAGATGTGCCATCTTAACAGCAGGCTAGTCCTAAATGCTCGGTACATTCCAATCGCTCGCTCTGATACACAACAAGCTGAAGTTTCACACAGTTACACACGCACATTACTCACACACTCTTATGCTCATTCAGCTTAAAGATGTGCCATCTTAGCTGAGTCTTACTGTTGAAAGATGTGCCATCTTAACAGCAGGCTAGTCCTAAATGCTCGGTACATTTGACTTGCTCACTCTAACACACAACAAGCGGAAGTTTCACATGTACATACACACACACATTATGGACAAGTGAGTCATTGGGCATGGGAAAGTAGTAGAAATGGTATAGGACACTCTATTCACATGTGGCAGGACTTAATTCATAGATAAAGCTTATCAGCTTAATAATTAAACCTTGGTGTTAGCTATAGCCTACCAGGTGCAATACAATAATGTACACAGTGTCATCAGGGTTGTTTGCACTTACATGTAAGTTACAGGAATTAACAACCAAGCCTACACATATAAAGCTTAAAGCTTCTATTGTTCACAATGTATATACATGCATCACTTAACTTATAATCAGTCGTAGGTGTGGACGCCAACTATGAGGGCGCTGGCCACTGAAATGGAAGTCAGTATCCACAGTTTGGGGTAGTCTTTCTATAAAGAGATACAAACACTGGCTAAATACACATGCATGCGTAGCCTCGGTATATGCATGGCATGCTGATACATGCATTTAGCTCTAGTGAGTGTATACCTAATGGTCTACAAACTCTTGACTTGACATCATCATGATCTCATCACTCCGAACTGTCAGACTCACTAACCGATCTGATGTGCGTGTGTGTGTGTGTGTGTGTGTGTGTGTGTGTGTGTGTGTGTGTGTGTGTGTGTGTGTGTGTGTGTGTGTGTGTGTGTGTGTGTGTGAGTACACGCGCGTGTGTGCATGCTATGGTTCATAATTTTGGCACTCAATGAGCTATTTCATAATTCACATATCAATAAAGAGTTTTTAGGATCATACCTGCATCTTTCAAAAGGCAAGCTGTGCGATGGATCGTGGTCGAGCCTGGGCTGTGAAGTCCGAATTCTGACTATAGAACTGCTCATCGCTTGTTCTCTCGACCTTTCTTGCCATTTCTTGTTGTAGAAGGTATCACGCGGTGGCGACTAAACATGGATTTGCTCACACACCAAGAGCAATGCTCACTGAATATTTTTGATCGCTGAGCAATGAGTCTGTATTGCTGGCGCCCTGATCTGAACTTTAATTATTGTAACCACACCTCTTCTATTAGAGCTATCTGCGCGGCGCAGCGCGCGCGATCGCTTTCAATTCGCGTACGCGTATATGTATTCGCGATTCAATATTCAGGGCGCATGGGGTGGAGTCTCGTGCGCGGCTCTGTACTGTGTCCGTGTAGCGCAAGCCGAGAGGACGGATACCGAATGTTGTAACCGTGCAAGCATAGTGCAAGCAACGGAGTCCGCATGCACCGTGCGTATCTTACACGGAATACTGACAGAGTCCGTGTTACAGGTACGCCGTCTCCAGGCAGTGTAGCGCCCGCTTCTTTCATCAATACGGTAGACCGCGTAAATCCGTCCACATGGAGTCATTTTCCTGTGAACGCAATCACATACAAGACCTGTTTACACAATTATGGCATCACGATAAAAAAAGGTTAGCCCACACTTAACACTAATTGTAGTACATGTAACTTAGGAGTAGCCTTATCAATGGTACACTCAATCTTGGTAGAATTTGGAAATCTCATACTGAATTTCCTACCACCAGGGACACTGGGAATGTGTTGATTCCACTTCTCTTTGATCCTTACTTGCAGCTGCAACAAAAATCGACACATGATTTGGCAAAAGAGAATTTCAATTCCTGTCATAGTGGAACACCTCTAGTCTGGACACCGTTGCAACCATTTAAGGTGTCTGGATTACAGAACCTGTACTCATTTTTGGCCATCATAATGACCCAATTAAACGAGGTGTCCTTATTACAGACTATACAATATAGAGGCATTCCACTGTGTACAGTGAGAAACTTGAAGGTACCACTCTCAGTCTTTCTGGGATGGGTTAACTACTAATAGGACAATGAATGAATACTGTAGGAAAGTTACTGAATCAGACATTTGAATTTGTGTGGTACATACTCTCCATCACAGACTCACTTCTTCAGTTCTCCTCTTCTTGCTCTAAATAGAGAGCAATTTAGCACATCAACGAAAGATGTGCGATAAGTTATAACAAGAGTATGTAATAAGACATGAGAGTATCGAACGCTCTATATGGTCCGTGTAATATGTTTTCGGAGAGTAACGTGACTTCCAGCCTTGCGCACATGACTAAGCCAAGTTGCTAAACACTCGATTTTTCTCAGGACTGCGATGAACAGAGGCATTTTTCGTGAGTTTTATGCTAGATTCTTCATGAACGTTCGTTTTGTATCGCGATCTGCTCGCGTTTCAGCCACTATTGCACTCGCATTAGTTTGCACTCGAGGTCACGCCCATAATTCGTTATTTGAATCGAGCACGCTCATTGGTCAATGTTTGAATTCCTGGCGTGTGACTTTCTGATCACATAATACACGGACAATATAGCGTGTTCGATACTCTCTTCCTTATCTTACTATAATTATGTGACCCGCTATGAGAAAATCTACCATTTGCAATTTTTTTTACGAAATTCGCGTTTTTGGTATGGATCGACGCAGAATTTACTGTAGAGGTCAACGGTCAAAGAATCAGGTTCTAAAAAGGTTCCTAGGCCGTGTTATGGCCTAAAAATCGTACACGGGTCACCCGTGTCTCAGTTTACAATTTTTCGAGAAACGGAGCGTTTTGTACGTACATAGCTCAACGTTCAATGTTTCCGTATACGCTCCGTGTCACACCGCGTGGTTAACCGGCTTAATGGATTTGCCGGGAAAGACAGCTGAGGCGGAGAAGAAGAATAGGCAAGAACACTAAGAAAGGTACGCTGCGTAGGTTCTATTTAACCTTCGTTCGTGTTAGGCTACGTGTACTTGTCCTGGGCCGGGGCGGGGTTGTCTTTCAGTGTGAAGTCTAGCGTTCTGGCCGGCATCTATGAAGGGAGATAAAAATGATGCTGGCTATGGGGATCGTTTCTAGCTATGAAGCTTTTTGTTTATGTTTTGGTAAGCATGGGGATAGTTGTATAGCTGTTGGCATACTACATCTATACTCAAGGCTATAGCTAAGCGACCGTGCGCTATGTTTAGAGCACATTCAGTACAAGCGCGGCTTAGTATGATCTCTCTTGTTCAGGTTCTTTTTGTTACCCTGGCCAAAGGGCCTGGGACGAGCCTGGTCATCTGCTATTAACGGCAGCAGCAACAACAGCAACAACAAAAACAAGGTGTAGTGTGATGATATAAATAATGTGGAGAGAGAGAGAGAGAGAAAAGAGAAAGAGAGGGAGAGAAAGAGATAGAGAGAGAGAACTATGAACATGTAATAAGCATAAAAAATAATTATTTATTAGGGCATGTTCGAGCATTGTACCCTGGTTGCCGACATGCTCCACAGAGCCGTGATCGTTTGGCTGGAGGCTCATCCGTAGCAGTGGTGGTAGTTGTGGAGGTGGCCCCAGCGGTGGTGGTGGTGAGAAGAGGAGTGGATGAGGGGCTTGAACTTGGTGGTGGTGTTGCAGATGGTGACCGCGAAGGTGACGAATCCTCTGGTGGAGCAGCTGGCCGAGGGCACGTGATGTCCTTCAAGTTCTCCGGGCAGAACTCACGGATCTTGTGGAACAAGTACCACTGCCGCTGGTTGGAGAGACCTGATGGAGGTAGGACTGGAGGTAGTTGATCTGCCACTGGTGACCACGACTTGACCTTCAAGATCGATCTCTTCACTTCGGTTGACTCAGCTCTCTCCTTCACAAAGATGTAGACTGGATGTGCTGAGTCAAACCGAAGGTGGTGGAGCTTCTTGATCCCGTTGACTTTGGTGCAGAAGGTCTTGAAGTACTCCTGCCAGTCGTACGTGGTCACCAGAACACTCCCATCCTCCAGTCCTGTTGGTTGAGCTGTGTTGACCGATGCCGACTCATTCACGACCCCGACCAAGTCCGTTAGACCACCGACTTTCGTCCTCCTGTACTTCTTCTTGAGGAGTCCGAAGCACCAGTCGGGGCTAAACTTCGTATGGCCGGGAATCATGAACGAGAGCGTGATGTGCTTGTGTTGACCGGTCATAACACGCCAAAGGAGATACTGCACCATGGTTGCGTTCTTGTTCTGCCCACCACAGTTGTCGGCGTGCAGGTGTACCGTCTCCTCACCCAGCCCATGGTGTACGAAGAAGTGGTGGAGCATGCTGACGGTGGCGTTGGAGCCCTTCCCCATATCGACAGCTTCATCAATGAGGTAATTGATTTGTCGGGGAATGGCCTCACAGCACACTCCAAAAATCGCACACTTTCGTGGTGTTAGAAAGTACATTGGGCCGGGCTGGAGGGGGTCGTTGGGGTAGAACACCTGCTGCGCCATGTCGAAACTGTAGTGGGCAGAGATGGGTGTCTTGTTGGCTGGTCGCTGGGATGCTGGTGGTGGTGGGGAGAAGGTGCCGTCGATGGTGAAATAGGGCACCACTGACAACTTGGCCTTTTCCAGTGCTCCTTGATACACCGACCTCTCTGTCGTCACGTCAAGGAGATGGAGCTCAGCTTGTCGGATAGTCTGCATGATGTTTATGTACAGTGCATTATTATGTACTTAATTAATGCCCACCCATAGCCACACTATACAGTTACATTAGTGTGACATTATGCATACATGTATGTATGTACTTACAGTTGACTTCTCCTCTTCAGGGCGATTTGCAGAGCGCATGATGGCAGTACTATTTTGCTGGCATACCCAACACAGATCACTCATTGGCTTCATCACTAGGATGTGGGGGAGTAGTTGCCGCCAGAGCTGGGTGAAGGTTGGGTATGCCAGCGCCCTCATCGAACTGTTTGCTGCTGCTTGAAGGTAGAGCTCCCAGATGGAGTGTTTGGTGGTGCTGGATGGGAGGAGCTTCACATCTGAGCTCTTGTAACCAGGTACTCTCCCTGGTAGCAGCATGGCGTTGGAGTCTGGTAAGTTGTGAAATAGAACTATTGTATACAATTGCAGCTCAAGTGTAATGCAGTGTTGTGGTATACATGCACTTAAACTGCCAAATTTTCATTCTCTCTCTCTCTCTCTTCCCAGCTCGCTCTCTCTCTCCTCTCTCCTCTCCTCTCTCTCTCTCTCTCTCTCTCTCTCTCTCTCTCTCTCTTCTCTCTCTCTCTCTCTCTCTCTCTCTCTCTCTCTCTCTCTCTCTCTCTCTCTCTTTCTCTCTCTCTCTCTCTCTCTCTCTCTCTCTCTCTTCTTTCTTTCTCTCTCTCTCTCTCTTTCTCTCTCTCTCTCTCTCTCTCTCTCTCTCTGTACACTCACCAGCATAGTTTATGACGAACTGGACAACATCCTCAATCTGTTGCAGTGTCAGCCTGTCCTTCCTTCTACTCTTCCCCTTGTTGCCATGGACTCGAGCAACCACTCCATTTGCCATGAAGCTGGCCTTAATAGCCTTAAAGCGCCCGTAGCCCATGGTGTGGAGGAAAAGGAAGGTCTTCTGGCAGATCCTGGTGCCATTGTGGTAGAAGATGGTAAAGGATCTGCTTCTCTCCTGCTTACGGAATGTCTCCGCCGAGAAGCAGCCAGCCATCACTTGACCCATGACCACCAAATCCAGCTCCTCATGGGTCGGGTCAGCCATCTGACAGCGTAATGATCGAAAGTGATCAACTGTGATGGAGGTGGAACAAGGACTACGGTTTGGACCAAGGTCACACTTGCAGCCATCGCGTACAAACTCCTGGATGAGCCTCTCTTCAGTTACATCCAGCTCTCGTTGGTCCATGGGGACACTTGCCACATCTAACTGTCCTCGAGCAACTCCAGCCTGCACAATTTCAGCTGCAGTTGGCTCCTCACGTGCTGGCTCTTCCTCGTCATCATCTTTCTGGGGCTCTTCCTCAGGCTCTTCCTCTGGCTGACCAAGGCTGCTATCCACTTCAGGAGAACCTGGGCTGTCAGCCACCTCTGGAAGATCGAGACTAGGTGCTGCTAGCGAGTCGTCTAGGTCTACAGTAGATAATTTGCATAGATTTTGATGTTATTATTGAATTCACATGGTACTGGATAATTAAAGGGTGGGGCTATACCTTCGGGTTCGTCGAGGTACTCATCAATGAGATCGAGGAAGGCGTCTCTGTCTGCTGAGTTGAAGAGATCGCGGTCGGAACCAAGAAGGTTGAGAGCTCGAGCTATGTTGTCGGCCATTGCTGCCTGCATGCACTGTGCGTGAGAGCTAAGCGCGGGTATTGTCATGGAGACTACCCGCTACATGTAGATTTTTATTGATCGATAATTACTGTAAGTCCGTGCACGTAGCTAGCTAAAACTAGAGTCCCTTCTTTCTCCCGATCGTTATAGTAGTTAAACAACATTATATTGCGATGAAAATTTATGAATGAACACAGAAAAGATCATACTTTCACAAAATGACAAGAAAAAAATTTGGAAAAAAAAAGTTCTGGCGACTTTAGAACCCTGTCCTGCAAAATCATATTTTCTTGCAAATGGTCGATTTTTCCATAGCGGGTCACATATACTCTTGGTTATAGTTATATCCCGGTGTGAGTACAATATCCATATGTTATACACGCATATCCGGGATATAACTGGTTTCTATCCCACAGATCATGGAAATGTATATGTGACCGGATCTGAGAAAACCCGGCATATTGTCCAAACGCGCATATGGCGCAATGCGCGTTTTTAGTACCACAGGTAAAAAAATGTCAAAGTCCAGTTCTTGTCATATTTATGTCAGAAAACCTTTCTATTATCCTTTGCCGTCACCTACGGAGGGTAAGCGTCAGTTACCAAGGCGAAATAAGCCTTCATTTCGACATACCTAGTCTGTACAACTGCCGTACACGGAGCCCGTTGCTAAGGGCGTTAATTAGAATTCCCGCTCGCGGGCTATCTGGATACAGCTAGATTCGTCGAACTACTGAACGTTCACTCACCTTTTAAGCTTCTTAGGTATCGAAGAAGAAGCGGCTCTAGTTATCGACGACGAAGTTCGCGACTAGCTTGACCTTAGCGTTCATTTCGAACGGCTCCACCCAGGTCCATTTAATTGATTTCCGGTTCACGCGTAGTATACGGAAACGCTATACGCGTACATAGCAACGCCTTCAGACAGTAATTTCTCGTTTTCTATGCTTGTAGCGCGATCGTGAACAAAGCGCTCTAGCTCCAAAGCGAAGCGCGCGATCGGTCTCAGACTTGGAGGTAGGTTAGCTCTATGGTAGAGGTTTTCAAAAATACAGCTAACTAAAATTTCACAGAATGGGCAATATGGCGGGTTTTCTCATATCCGGTCACATATGCTACCTGACCTCGCCATGGCAATGAATTCCGAGACAATGACATCATTAGGTCAGCAACCAATCACATTCAAGGTATGGTTTGATCATTAATCTGTGCAGTTCAGTCTCAATCTCAGTAGCTATGTAGCTCTAGCTGGTATGCTTGTTGCCCAGTGAATTTGCCTTCTTTCCTTGGAATGTTACGCTATAACAATAGTGCTGAGGCTATTAATTATGATAGCGAAGACTATGTGATCGTACGACTCAAGATTTGAAACCTTGGGGAATCCGGAAAGAAGCTGTCAATGACAAGTGTGAGGAGGCCTCCGTCACCCTAAAAATCATCGTAAGATGTAAGCTAAAGCGAGGAAGAGCTCACTCAAGGGCTGTATTTTTGTCGACACTACTCAAGGAATTTGACCGATATTCCAAAGCAGGACCAGAGTCAGCAAGTGTAAGCATTGTGTGTGGACTACTGTACCTTCCGAGTGAGCATATTTATCCAGTGCTTCAAGCTGTTCTTGCAGGAGTAGAGCTACAGCTACTCCTTGCCTACATTGGTGTTGAAACGATTGTAGAGAGTCGAACTAGAAGATTAGCAATGACTAGACTTGCATATTTAATTCTTTATGTACGTTATTGACAATGTTGAACTTCACATCCGGGTGATAACTGGCGTCACTATCGGGTGATAACTAAAATATCACCTGGTGATAACTTCTCTACAGTCCAGCTGTTTCCTTTGATACGCCCATGTAGTGGGATAGAACTATACAAGAGCGCATAAGAACTAATGCAAGGAGAGAAAGAGCATGTAACTCCCATAGACATTAGTGTACAGGGCAGAATTTTTGACTGATACTAAAAATAGAATATCTGATCATGTGCAAAACCACACTGAGTGCAATGTCCAAGCACTAGCATCAACCAATGAGCTTTGAACATGCCATGAAGAGATTTTTACACTTAGATTTACAAATTTTTAGTTTACTCTTGACTGGATGTTCTATTTTTAGTACATTTCAAAAATTTTTCCCAGTTCAAGTTACATGCTCTTCCTCTTTTCTTAGTTTTTATGAGCTCTTGAACTATATTATATGCATACACGAGTATATACGCATATACCTTTGCCTTTTCTTTTGCCTGGTCTGCGGCCAAAGATTCCGCATATGCCCTATCTTGTTCTGCACGAATCCTTCTGGACTCAGCCAAGTATTCACTCACATCATATATGCGTTTGATACATGTATATCACATGTTTATAATAATAATCTTATCATAAGCTCCACAGAAAATAGGCTGCGCGTATGAACGATTAATATGACATTATACTAGAGCTCTCCAGAACACATACCCCACTCACACATAGCTATGAATTGTTTATGGTAGCTGATCAATAGATCAGTTCATAACATCAGTGACCATTACCTAGTTTGAGGTCACACAAGCAGTTGAAACAGCATTGCAGCTGACATGGCATACATGTAGGTACTAGGTGTGCTTGATAGGCACGTCAGATCAAATGCACGATTTGTACCATTCCTGGTACACACTTGTTAGGCACTTAGAAGAGAGTAATTGTTTTTTTTTCCAACCTCTCAACAGCATTGTCTACTCGCTATCACTCGAGATTTGGTGACTTTCATATGGATGACAACACATGACAAGATCAACTACCTTACCCCTTGCACATGCATGCTGGGTATTAATATAAGATAGAAACAAAGCTAGCCTCTAAATAGCATTGGGCTTAGTCACAAACAGTGCCCATTCTCTGATCATAGCTAGTTGTCATCAGATAAATCATAATATTGGGAACAGCAGGCACACATGGAACAGCAGGCACACTGGGAACAGCAGGCAAACTGGGAACACACTAGGAACATAGAGAACTAGGAACAGCAGGCACGCTGGGAACAGCAGGCACACTGGGAACAGCAGGCAAACTGGGAACACACTAGGAACATAGAGAACTAGGAACAGCAGGCACGCTGGGAACAGCAGGCTCACTGAAAATAGCAGGCAAACTGGGAATACACTAGGAACATAGAGGAATAGCAGACACTCTAGGAACAGTAGGCACACTTGGAACAGCAAGCACACTGGGAATAGCATTCATACTGGGAAATGTTGGAACAGTGAGAACAGTTGGCACTCTGGGAACAGCAGGCACATTGGGAACAGCAGGCACACTGGGAACAGCGGGCACACTGGAACAGCAGGCACACTGAGAACAGCAGGTAAACAGGGAACAGCACACTAGGAACATAGAGAACTAGGAACTAGGAACTGGGAGCAGGCACTGGGAACTGGGAACAGCAGGCTCACTGAAAATAGCAGGCAAACTGGGAATACACTAGGAACATAGAGGAATAGCAGACACTCTAGGAACAGTAGGCACACTTGGAACAGCAAGCACACTGGGAATAGCATTCATACTGGGAAATGTTGGAACAGTGAGAACAGTTGGCACTCTGGGAACAGCAGGCACATTGGGAACAGCAGGCACACTGGGAACAGCGGGCACACTGGAACAGCAGGGACACTGAGAACAGCAGGTAAACAGGGAGCACACTAGGAACATAGGGAACTAGGAATAGCAGGCACACTGGGAACAGCAGACAAATTGGGAACACACTGGGAACATAGGAAACTAGAAACAGCAGGCACACTGGGAACAGCAGGCTCACTAAAAATAGCAGGCAAACTGGGAGCACACTAGGAACATAGGGAAGAGCAGACACTTTAGGAACGGTAGGAACACTGGGAACAGCAAGCACACTGGGAATAGCAGGCACACTGGGAACAGTTGGCACAGTGAGAACAGTTGGCGCTCTGGGAACAGCAGGCACATTGGGAACAGCAGGCTCACTGGGAACAGCGGGCACACTGGAACAGTAGGCACACTGGGAACAGCAGGTAAACTGGGAACTGCAGGAAAACTGGGAACACACTAGGAATATAGGGAACAGTAGACACTCTAGGAACAGTAGGCACACTGGGAACAGCAAGCACACTGGAAATAGGAGGCACACTGGGAACCGTTGGCACAGTGTGAACAGTTGGCACTCCGGGAAAGGCAGACAAATTGGGAACAGCAGGTGCACTGGGAACACCAGGCACACTGGGAACAGCAGGCAAACTGGGAACAACATAGGAAATAGGAACAGCAGACACACTGGGAATAGTAGGCTCACTGGGAACAGCAAGCACACTGGAACAGCAGGCACACTGGGAATAGCAGGCAAACTGAGAACACACTAGGAACATAGGAAACTAAGAACAGCAGGCACACTGGGAACAGCAGGATCACTGAAAAGAACTTGAGCAGGCAAACTGGGAACACACTAGGAACATAGGAAACAAAGAACAGCAGGCACACTGGGAACAGCAGGATCACTGAAAAGAGCTCGAGCAGGCAAACTGGGAACACACTAGGAACATAGGGAACAGCGGACATTCTAGGAAGAGTAGGCACAGTGGGAACAGTTGGCACTCTGGGAACAGCAGCCACATAATTTTGAAATATTAGGCACACTGTAAACTAGAAACTGAGAACAGCAGACACTCTATGAACAGCAGGAA
Source organism: Stappiaceae bacterium (assembly GCA_964291365.2). Taxonomy (GTDB): domain Bacteria; phylum Pseudomonadota; class Alphaproteobacteria; order Rhizobiales; family Stappiaceae; genus JBDWFY01. The sequence goes on along the minus strand of OZ220028.1, from coordinate 63,369 downwards.
CAGCAGGCACACTTTGAACTAAAAACAGGGAACAGCAGACATTCTAGGAACAGCAGCCACACTGAGAACAGTAGGTAAATTGGGAACAGCAGACACACTGAGAACAGCAGGCACACTGGAACAGCAGACACCTTGGGAACAGCAGGCAAATTAGGAACAAAGGGAATTAGGAACAGCAGGCACACTGGGAACGCACTGGCTAGGAACATGGGAAACTAGTAACAGCAGTCATAATGGGAACAGCAGGCAAACTGAGAACACGCTAGGAACATAGAGAACTGGGAACAGCAGGCGCACTGGAAACAACAGGCTCACTGAAATAGCAGGTTGATTAGAAACACACTAGGAACATAGGGAACAGCAGACACTCTAGGAACAGTAGGCACACTGGGAACAGCAGGCACATTGGGAACAGCAGACACACTGGGAACTGCAGGCACACTGGAACAGCAGACACACTGGGAACAGTAGGAACAAAGGGGATTAGGAACAGCAGGCACACTGAGAACACACTAGGAACATAGAAAACTAGGAACAGCAGGCATAATGGGAACAGCAGGCAAACAGAACACGCTAGGAACATAGAGAACTAGGAACAGCAGGCACACTGGAAATAGCAGGCTAACTGAAAATAGCAGGCAGATTGGGAACACACTAGGACCATAGGGAACAGCTGACACTCTAGGAACAGCAGGCACACCTGGAACAGCAGGCACACTGGGAACAGCAGGCACATTGGGAACAGCTGGCACACTGGGAATAGCAGGCACACTGGAACAGCAGGCACACTGGGAACAGCAGGTAAACTGGGAACACACTAGAAACATAGGGACTAGGAACAGCAGGAACACTGTAACAGCAGGCACACTGGGAACAGGAGGAAAACTGGGATCATACTAGGAACAAAGGGGACTAGGAACAGCAGGAACACTGTAACAGCAGGCACACTGGGAACAGGAGGAAAACTGGGAGGAGGAAAACTGGGATCATACTAGGAACAAAGGGAACTAGAAACAGCAGGCACACTAAAAATAGCAGGCAAACTGGGAACACACTAGGAACATAGGGAACAGCAGACACTCTAGGAACAGCAGGCACACTGGGAACAGTAGGCACACTGGGAACAGTAGGCAAACTGGGAACAAACTAGGAACATAGAGAACTAGAACAGCAGTCTCACTGAAAATACCAGTCAAACTGGGAACACACTAGGAACATAGGGAACAGCAGACACTCTATGAACAGTAGGCACACTGGGAACAGCAAGCACACTGGGAATAACAGGCACACTGGGAAAAGTTGGCACAGTGGGAACAGTTGGCACTCCGGGAACAGCAGGCACATTGGTAACAGCAGGCACACTAGGAATAGCAGGCACTCATGGAACAGCAGACACACTGGGAAGAGTGAGTAAACTGGGAACACACTAGGAATACTGGGAACTAGGAAGAGCGCGCACACTGGGAACAGCAGACAAACGGGGAACACACTAAGAACATAGGAAACTACGAACAGCAGGAACACTGGGAACAGCCGGCTCACTGAAAATAGCAGGCAAACTGGTAACACACTAGGACTATGGGGAACAGCAGACACTCTCGGAACAGTAGGCACTCTGGAAACAGCAAGCACACTGGGAATAGCAGGCACACTGGGAACAGTTGGCACACTGGAACAGCAAGCACACTGGAACAGTAGGCGCACTGGGAACAGCAGGCAAACTGGGAACACACTAGGAACATAGGGAACTAGGAAGAGCAGGAACACTAACAGCAGGCACACTGGGAACACACTAGGAACATAGGGAACTAGGAAGAGCAGGAACACTAACAGCAGGCACACTGGGAATATACTAGGAACATAGGGAACTAGGAACAGCAGGCACACTGGGAACAGCAGGCTCACTGAAAACAGCAGGCAAACTGGGAACACACTAGGAACATAGGGAACAGCACACAAACTGGGAACAAACTAGGAACATATGGAACTAGGAACATATGGAACTAGGAACAGCAGGCACAAGGGAACAGCAGGCTCACTGAATATAGCAGGCAAACTGGGAACACACTTGGAACATAGGGAACAGTAGGTACACTGGAAACAGCAAGCACACAGGGAATAACGGGCACACTGGGAACAGTTGGCACACTGGAACAGTAGGCGCACTGGGAACAGCAGGCAAACTGGGAACACACTAGGAACATAGGGAACTAGGAAGAGCAGGAACACTAACAGCAGGCACACTGGGAACACACTAGGAACATAGGGAACTAGGAAGAGCAGGAACACTAACAGCAGGCACACTGGGAATATACTAGGAACATAGGGAACTAGGAACAGCAGGCACACTGGGAACAGCAGGCTCACTGAAAACAGCAGGCAAACTGGGAACACACTAGGAACATAGGGAACAGCACACAAACTGGGAACAAACTAGGAACATATGGAACTAGGAACATATGGAACTAGGAACAGCAGGCACAAGGGAACAGCAGGCTCACTGAATATAGCAGGCAAACTGGGAACACACTTGGAACATAGGGAACAGTAGGTACACTGGAAACAGCAAGCACACAGGGAATAACGGGCACACTGGGAACAGTTGGCACACTGGAACAGTTGGCACACTGGAACAGCAAGCACACTGGAACAGTAGGCACACTGGGAACAGCAGACAAACTGGGAACACACTAGGAACATAGGGAACTAGGAACAGCAGGAACACTGTAACAGCAGGTACACTGGGAACATACTAGGAACATAGGGAACTAGGAACAGCAGGCACGCTGGGAACAACAGACTCACTGAAAAATAGCAGGCAAACTGGGAACACACTAGGAACATAGGGAACAGCAGACACTCTAGGAACAGCAGGCACACTGGGAACAGTAGGCAAACTGGGAACAGTAGGCAAACTGGGAACAAACTAGGAACAGAGAACTAGAACAGCAGTCTCACTGAAAATACCATCAAACTGGGAACACACTAGGAACATAGGGAACACACTAGGAACATAGGGAAGAGCAGACACTCTAAGAACAGTAGGCACACTGGGAACAGCAAGCACACTGGGAATAACAGGCACACTGGGAAAAGTTGGCACAGTGGGAACAGTTGGCACTCCGGGAACAGCAGGCACATTGGTAACAGCAGGCACACTGGGAACAGCAGGCACTCATGGAACAGCAGACACACTGGGAAGAGCGAGTAAACGGGGAACACACTAGGAATACTGGGAACTAGGAAGAGCGCGCACACTGGGAACAGCAGACAAACGGGGAACACACTAAGAACATAGGGAACTACGAACAGCAGGAACACTGGGAACAGCAGGCTCACTGAAAATAGCAGGCAAACTGGGAACACACTAGGACTATGGGGAACAGCAGACACTCTTGGAACAGTAGGCACACTGGAAACAGCAAGCACACTGGGAATAGCAGGCACACTGGGAACAGTTGGCACACTGGAACAGCAAGCACACTGGAACAGTAGGCGCACTGGGAACAGCAGGCAAACTGGGAACACACTAGGAACATAGGGAACTAGGAACAGCAGGAACACTGTAACAGCAGGAACACTGTAACAGCATAGGGAACTAGGAACAGCAGGCACACTGGGAACAGCAGGCTCACTGAAAATAGCAGGCAAACAGGGAACACACTAGGAACATAGGGAACAGCAGACACTCTAGGAACAGCAGGCACACTGGGAACAGCAGGCTAACTGGGAACATAATAGGAACATAGGGAACTAGGAACAGCAGGCACACTGGGAACAGCAGGCTCACTGAAAATAGCAGGCAAACTGGGAACACACTAGGACTATGGGGAACAGCAGACACTCTGGGAACAGTAGGCACACTGGAAACAGCAAGCACACTGGGAATTGCAGGAATACTGGGAACAGTTGGCACACTGGAACAGCAAGCACACTGGAACAGTAGGCACACTGGGAACAGTGGGTAAACTGGGAACACACTAAAATAATAATACCCATGCATGCACTTCATCCCCCCCCCCCCCCCCCCCCCCCCCCCCCCAATAACAATACACCCACCCAGTCAAACCAAAGTTTTAATTATTGCTGTTGACATTTACTGGTAATTGTGAAACATCACATTTTGTGTTGTCCGTTTGTCTAGATCTGTCACCATGCAAAGTAAAATTTAATGTTTGTGAGGTGCACATCGTAATTGCCACGCATAATAATAATTGTGTGTTGTGTACAAGCTATAAGCTGCATTGTATCAAATCTGTGCAGCATAGAAAACAACACAATGCACAACATTCACTATTAACTGTTATATACTCAAGGTGGATAAAGTTGTTGCACTAACTAGATCTATAATAATTATGTTACAATGTTGTGCTTTGGGCTAAGCAAGTTAATTATTACACAGCTTCCATTGGCCAAGCAACTTTGCTCCTCAGAACAGTCAGAAACTCCTCAGCAAAGTCAGGATAGGTAAGGTATGTCACAGACAGCTCAAGTGTACAGCTACATGTATAACTTATTGGCCTTCGTGCCAGACCAGAGAGACTGTATAAAGTCACAGATATCTTCTTATCAATGTCTACAGAGCTACCAGTTACAAACCGTAGAAAGTTATGCAAGTCTTGGTGGTTTAAGTTTCCTATGAAGGTTCTAAGGTATCCAAGCACCCTTGCGCCTGGCTCGAGATCATCTCCTTTGATTCCTTAATCATGCTCATAACCGACCCTGGGGTGGCATTAAGAGCCCTGTACAAACCATGCAAGTCACCAACTGAAAATCCACTGAAGAAAGGGTGGTATTCGGTAGGCACTCCACGATAAAGAGAAAGTAGTGCCCCTAATGGTTTGCGTACAAGCTCATACCGTGCTACCTGAAGGATTAACTGTTGAATATTGCCAGGTGTAGGCATCTCACGACAACCCATAGTAGATAATATATTTAGTACAGACTCCCCTAATACCGGTGTGAAGGTGGCTTCTGAACCCTTTGACACTTGCAGAGCTTCACGAAACACAGAACCTTCGTAGGAGCTGACGTAATCTACGAATGAATCGATTAGAATTGCATCTGGGATTACAACATCACATCCAAGCAATGTGCATGCTACAACTGGAAAAGCTAGACGATTTGGCAGCAATCCACAAGACATAAATCCATGAGCTAATATGGAACCAAGCACCCTATAATGCGACATGTCAGCATGGGGATGTACTGAGGGAATATAGGTACTCCCACCATCAAAATCCTTGATGTAAGCCACTTCCCAAAACGCTGAAAAAAAAATCTCTACTCACTCATCAAGTGTCGATTGCTTTTTCATGCTTGTAGGCAATGCAGAAAGGATATTCATGAACCACTTGGGGTAGATGATTTTTGTATAACTCGATACAATCTTCATAGATGCTTGCTCGAGATATTGTATGAGACAGACCATGATGTGTGTCGATAAATTCATCATCCAGTAGGAATTCACATCTCTTTCTCTCAACTGTAATAGAACAATAAGCAATCATTATCAAACACACAAAAGGAATACAAGCAAAGGGCAGGGCAAACTGGCCTGGTTTTATAGTACAGGAAACACATTGATGATGGTTAAGTGCTTCATAAGCATGTCAGCAAGAAAACACATAACTGGAAGTCTGACCTTAAGTAGTGCTTTCTAGAGCTCTATCCTGCGCACACTGCACTACATGCCATTGTAGTGTAGCATAGCCTATGCTGCAATAGATCGGTGAATTACTCGACAAACCTTACCTATACATTGAGCTCACTGTCAAAACAGCACAAATGATGAGTTTGTATCGGCCATACCCATCAACCACATCTAGTAATACGATGTCTAGGTATGAAGTCGATGGGCACTTACCGACCACTCTGCATGAATCGTTTAAAAGGGTTATCAATGAACTGCACTTAACAACCAACACCTCCAACAATGAAGTGATTGGTACTGCCTACAGTCACATATTCAAGATTGTAGCAGCAGTTGGCAAGGGTCACCATTTCACCACACCTCCCAATGTCCCAATGTGGCCTATAACTAACCTGACTCAATAATGTCTGCAGCATTGTCATGTACAGCTACAGAACCCATCTCAGTGTCCTCTACCTGTATATCAAACATGAACCACTTACACTATACTAACGGTGGTGTAACGGGCTATGGCCATTACATAGATTATGCGAGCTTCTTCGAATAGCCGAAACGTTAAGAATGCTAAATAGACCAACGAACAACCCTTCCACCCCCCCCCCACAAAAGGGCTCACAATGAGCGACTGACCTTACCTCTCCAAGATACAACCATAATTTCTCTATGATAGATCGCCAAAGCGAGCGAAAATGGACATAGGAGCCACCATGGACGATAACTACAGATCAGCGCATGCGCTGTAGACTGAAGATACTTAGTTCAAAGATCAGGGAAATCAATCAGTGAGTTAGCTAACTATATTAACAGAGGTGCAACGGGCTGTGGCCGTTCCCTAAATTTTGAATGCTGTTTGAGCTTCATAGAATAACCATAACGTTAGATCACTAAATAGGGCTAACAAACTGCCCTTCCCCCCCAAAATGGCTTACAGTGAGCGACTGACCTTACCCGTCCAAGATACAACCATAATTCTCGATGATTGATCGCCAAAGCGAGCGAACATGGATATGAGAACCACAAGCGCTCACGCAGTTTGCTATAGGTCGTCTATGCTTGCTTGTCCATCGACGATACCTACAGAACGGCGCATGCGCTGTAGACTGAAGACAATTAGTCCAAAAGGCCAGGAGAATCAACCATCGAGTTGGCTGACTATTTCAGCAACGGTCTATGGCCACTCCGTAGATTTTTAACGTTGTTTGAACTTCAAAATAGGAGTGCTATGGCTACTCCCAAATAGGCTAACGAATCCCCTCCCCATAAAGGTTCACATTAAGCGAACAACATTAACTCCTTAAGATAAACCATAATTCTCTATGACAGATCGCCAAAGCGAGCGAAAATGGATATGAAAGCCAAAGGCGCATGCGCAATTTGGTATAGATCGTCAACGGTTAGTTGTCCATCGACGATCACTACCGAACAGCGCATGCGCTGTAGGCTGAAGACATTCAGCCCAAAACCTAGGAAAATCAACCAGCGAGTTGGCTGACTATATTAGCAGCTGGCTATGGCTACTCCCTAGTTATTGAATGATGTTTGAACTTCATAACGATCTCGTATAGCCAATATAACGAGTACGGTTGTCGCCCGTATTGGGACCACTTCTTTTCACTTAGTCCGCTGTCAGATACGTGATGAGTCTCTCTATTTATCCGTTTTATCCACAATTGTCCGTTGTGCGACACATTCTATATGATCCGTCTCTCTGATCGGACAGCGTGGACCGCCTTCGTCCGTCCGACGATCCCGTTCCAGTCAGTTCTATACCGTCTGAATCATATCATATAGCGCATGTGTATAAATTTGCATTACAACAAGTTTAAGTATTAATAGCATAATAATGAAGAGAGTAGATACATCCACTCAGTTGTTGCATTTTAGTCAATCACGGTTAAAACTTGAATGCTTCCTGCCATTGTTCCTCTTCAGCACTTTGTCAGCTCTCTCTACCTACAACATTCATAGTAGCCATAAACTGCTTCTATAATAAATAGCATTACAAAAAATAATTGATGCACATAACAACCTACATACCAAGTCTTTTTACAATGAGATGGACGTTTATCAATGTTAGACATTTGTGGTAAAGAGAACTGTGTTCCAAATAATTCCCATAGCTAACTAATCTGTAGGATACTCAGGTAGTCTAAGGACTGGGTACGCACGCGCCAGAGCAGGATCACGTGCGCGCGATATACCGCTATACGTTTAGTCACATGACCACGATCATTGCCATAGAGTAGCTGTACAGAGGCAGAAGGTAGCTGAGGCGGCGGTGAAGACGCTTAGCTGAGAAGATATCTCCGTTATACGAAGCAAGTAACAACGATTTTAAGGCATACTGCCCTGGGGCAGAAAGAACTGCTGTACGGGACGGAAGATATTCAGGTAAACAACCCCCATGTTACCCTAGGATTCTTACATTTTGTGGCATTCCCGCTTAGTATGATGATAGATCAACTTGCCCCCGTGATATTTAGTAGTTAGGCATATAATCTTTATTTAAGGACTAGAGACATAGTCGTCAAGGTCGATCTTCACCGCCGCCTTTTTCGATTTTGTCTATAAAACAGCCTTTGTGGATGACGTCATAAGGAGGAGACTAATTAATGGGTGTGGCTATCAATTAGTTTCGGTTAGAGAAAGAGTTGAGCTATCTTTTGGTAAAATATTCTTGTCCATATAATGTAGTGTTCTAGAGATATGATGGCTGAAGTTACAGCTAAAATCATGCTCTGGTATGGGTGTCCCAGTCCTTAGACCACCTGAGTAGTCCCCTAAATGTTTGCTACATGTACATCTCAACTGCTCACTAGGATGCACGACAAGCGAAGTTTCACATGCACACGAGCATATTGCTCAAACACTCTCACCCTTTCAGTTTCAATATGTGCCATCTTGAGAGCAGGCTAGTCATAGATGCTCGGTACATTCCAATCACTCGCTCAGATACACAAGCTGAAGTACCGTACTTCGGGGAAAATTCGGCGTTAAAAATTTTCGGATGCGCAGTGGTGTCCGAAAATTAAACACTCGAAATATTAACTATAACGAATAATTAAAGCAACGAAATATTTACGGTCTGAAAATATCGCGCATACGCACGCGTGCACCGTCTAGTCTGAAAGAAAGCGTGTACTGCAGTTCGAGTTCAGCCATGTCGACCCTGACTTACTTCAAGCCAAAGGATGGCCTGCCTAATCCCAAGGGATCCTTGTCGCTGTCGATTCCATCGCAAGCGATCGCTCTAGCCAACTGCTGCCGTCCATACTTCCTGATAAACATGGTAGCCTCGAATACAGCAGGGTCTTTCGAACTCTTCCATGATCGGCTGGCTCACGTTCACTGTGGGCCGTCGGATCTGACTAGTAACACGTTTTAAAATTTCGTGTTAAAAATTTTTCGGACATCTAACACGAAATTTTAAAACGTGAAAATTTATATACGCGAATTTTTCCCGAACTACGGTATCACATGTACACACGCACATTACTTACACACTCTTATACTCTAGATCTGCCATCTGCTGAAAAATGTGCCATCTTAACAGTAGGCTAGTCATTAATGCTCGGTACATTATAATTGCTCGCTCTAATACACAACAAGCTGAAGTTTCACATGTACACACGCACATTATTCACACACATTTAAGCTCTTCAAGCTTAAAGATGTGACATTTTGGCTTTTTAACAGCAAGTTAGTCCTAAATGCTCGGTACATGTACATTCCACTCGCTCGATCTAATACTAAACAAGCTGAAATTTTACATGAACGCAAGTACATTACTCACACACTCTTATACTCATTCAGCTTAAAGATGAGCCGCCTTAGTTGAGGTTTACTGTTGAAAGATGTGCCATCTTAACAGCAGGATTAGCCTCGTCCCCAGGCCCCTTCCTACGCGGGAGAAGGGCCTAATACACACCGACTGCGCATGCGCCCGTTTGTATCCAAAATCTGGGTACATCGTATATTCCCGGAAAATTCTCAGTAAACTATCTATTTACGATTACGTCATCTTCTCAATCTCCTTGCGTTTAGCCAACAAACACGAGGGGAGCGCAAAGACTTCGTTCGAGCGGTTGACAGGCAAGCGACATCGAAGACGCTTAACCAGGTGCTTGTTTGAACTAGAAGTCAAGATGTCACACGGTAAGCTATAGAATACGGACAATTTTGCGGAAATTTTACTGATAATCTTGCACATGCACAGTTGGTGTGTACCAGGCCCTTCTTTCGCGTAGGGAGGGGCCTGGGGACGAGGCTACAGCAGGATATTCCTAAATGCTAAGTACATGTACATTCCAATCACTCGCTCTGATACGCAACAGGCTGAAATTTAACATGTACGCACGTACATTACTCGCATACACTTACGCTCATTAAGCTTCCATCTTAGCTGAACCTGTTTAAAGATGTGCCATTTTAACAGCAGGCTAGTCCTCAATGCTCAGTACATGTACTTTCCAATCGCTCACTCTTATACACAACGGGCTAGAATTTCACATGTACGCACATAAAATACTCATGCTCTTTCAGCTTAAAGATGTGCTACATTAGCAGAATCCTACCGTTGAAAGATGTGCCATCATTACAGCGGGCTAGTCATAAATGCTCGGTACATTCCAATCTCTTGCTCTGATACACAACATGCTCAACTTTCGCACGTATGCAGGTACATTACTCACACACGCTTATGCTCATTCAGCTTAAAGATGTACCATCTTAGCTGAGTCTTACTGTTGAAAGACGTGTCATCTTCATAGCAGACTAGTCCTTATTGCATGATACATGTACATTCCATTCGCTCGCTCTGATACACAACAATCTGAAATTTCACTGTGACATGCACGCACGTACTCACACACTCTTATGCTCATTCAGCTATAAAATGTGCCAACTTAGCTGAGTCTTACTATTGAAAAATGTACCATCTTAACTGCAGGCTAGAAGTAGATGCTCGGTACACTCGCTCTGATACACAACAAGCTGAAGTTTCAAATGTACACACGCACATTACTCACAAACGCTTATGCTCTTTCAGGCTAAAGATGTGCCATCATAGCTAAGTCCTACTGTTGAAAGATGAGTCATCTTAACAGCAGGCTAGTCCTTAATACTCAATACAGTCCAATCACTCGCTCTGATGCACAATAATTCACACGTACCCACGTACATTACACACACTCTCTTTTATGCTCTTTCAGCTTAAAGATGTGCCATCTTAGCTGAGTCTTACTGATGAAAGATGTGCCATCTTAACAGCACGCTAGTCCTAAATGCTCAGTACATTCCAATCTTAGCTGAGTCTTACTGTTGAAATATGTGTCATCTTAACAGCAGGCTAGTCCTAAATGCTAAGTACATGTACATTCCAATCGCTCGCTCTGACACGCAACAAGCTGGTTTCACATGTACGCACGTACAATACTCACACATTCCTATGCTCATTCAGCTTAAAGATGTACCAACTTAGCGGACACTTACAGTTGAAAGATGTACCAACTTAACAGCAGGCTAGTCCTTAATAATCTGTACGTTCCAAATGCCCGCTCTGATACGCAACAGCTGAAGTTTCACATGTACACACGCACTTTACTCACACACTCCATAGGCATCGCACCCGGGGGATCAGGGGGACCATGCCCCCCTTTTTTTACATTCCGGGTAGGCGTGGTCTGGTATTTTTTTTACATTAAGGCATCGTGTGATCGTGCGCGCGCAGGCGCGTTCGTGTGCGCGTCTAGTCTAGCGCATGCCGATCGCAGCAGGACAGTTTATTACATTTTGTACATATCTATAACAATGTATTTCACCTTGCTTTGCGCTAGCTTAGTTTTGCATGTTCACAAGACTGAACTACGTGGATCGCGCTAGCACACCGTAGGGGTGTGTCCCGGGCGTGGTCTCTAAAATTTTGCGCGTGCTTTGTGTGCACTTACTGTATTCAAGAGCCCCCCACTCTCTATATGTGACCCGCTATGGAAAAACCGACCACTCGCGAATTTTCATGAAATCCGCGTTTTAGGTATGGATCGACGCAGAATTTACTGCAGAGTTCAACGGTCAAAGGATCAGTCTCTAAAAATGTTCCTAGGCCGAGTTATGGCCAAAAAATTGTACGCGGGTCACCCGGGTCTCGGTTTACAATTTTTCGAGAAACGGAGCCTTTTGTATGCACTACGTTCAACGTTCAATGTTTCCGTATACGCTCCGTGTCATACCGCGTGGTTAGGCAACCTAATGGATTTGCCGGGAAAGAGCCAAGGAGAAAGATAAGCCGTGCCCAGAAATAAGCATCAAGAGAACGTCAAAGGTACGCCAAATAAGTTTCTTTATGATCGTTTGTGTTAGGCTTCACGTAGTTAACTGATCTGGGTGTGATCCTTCACAGCATGAAGCGGGTTAGGCCCAACGCCTTAGGTAGAACGATGATGAGTTTCAGTTAGCTGTGAAGTTAGCGTGGATGTTAATTTCTTTGTATTCTGTTGTTTGTTTGAGTAGCAGTTGTGAAGGATCACGCTGTTAGTTTACTGAAGATGATTATTAAAGTCAGTAATGTATTACAACGTGCGCTAGCGCCCATCAATACAAACGCTATGATTTCTTCTCTTCAGGTCTATTGAGTACCCCTTAGTTGAGGGGCTAGATGAGGCTTTATTGATACTACAGGACGAAAACGACAAACTTGATGAGTGTGTGTGTGTGTGTGTGTGTGTGTGTGTGTGTGTGTGTGTGTGTGTGTGTGTGTGTGTGTGTGTGTGTGTGTGTGTGTGTGTGTGTGTGTCGGTGCAAAAGTACATGAAATGAAAAATAAAAACTATGATTCGGGACAAGTCCGGGCATTATGCCCTGGCTGCCGGCAGAGTCCACAAAGTCTTGCTCGCTTAGCAGCAGGTGGCTCAACTGTGGTGGTGTCAGTGGGAGATGGGGTGGGCGACCGGGAGGGAGTTGCAGATGGGGAATGGGCCTGGGAGGGAGAAGAACCTTGCACTGATTCACTGGGCCGTGGGCAAGTGGTATCTTTCAAGTGATCAGGGCAGAATTCCCTGATCTTCTCATACAGATACCACTGCCGCTGTAGAGATAGTCCAGAGGGAGGGAGGACAGGAGGTAGCTGGTCTGCTGTTGGTTTCCAGCTTTTGACCTTTAAAATGTTTCTCTTGACCTCCGTAGATCCAGCTCTCTCCTTCACAAAGATGCACCCTGGTGAAGCTGATTCAAAACGGAGGTGGTGCAGCTTTTTGATGCCCTTCACCTTCGTACAAAACTGAGAAAAATAGTTCTGCCAGTCGTAGGTGGTGACAACAACACTCCCATCCTCTAGTCCGGTTGGCTGTGCGATGTTGACGGCTGCCGAGTCATTTACTACACCACAGAGATCAGTGAGTCCGCCCACCTTTGTCCGCCGGTACGTCTTCTTTAGAAGCCCAAAACACCAGTCTGGGCTGAACTTAGTGTGTCCAGGGATCATGAACGACAGGGTGATCTCTGTGTGCAGACCAGTTGTGACTCTCCAGAGCAGGTACTGGACCATTGTTGCGTTCTTGTTTTGCCCACCACAGTTGTCGGCGTGCAGGTGTACCGTCTTCTCACCCAGCCCATGGTGTGCAAAGAAATGGTGGAGCATACTTACGATGGCATTGGAGCCCTTCCCCATGTCGACAGCCTCATCGATCAAATAGTTCACCTGCCGGGGGATGGACTCGCAACACACACCGAAGATGGCACACTTGCGGGGAGTCAAAAAGTACATGGGGCCGGGCTGGAGGGGATCGTTTGGGTAAAACACCTGCTGCGCCATGTCAAAACTGTAGTGGGCATGGATGGGAGTGTTGTTGGATGGTCTCTGTGCTGCTGGTGGTGGAGGGGAGAAAGTGCTGTCCACAGTGAAGTGAGCAACAACAGACGACTTGGCCTTCTCCAAAGCTTCCCTGTACACCGACCTCTCTGTGGTGACATCTAAGAGGTGAAGCTCAGCTTGTCTAATGGTCTGCATATGCGTATGTATTATGGTGTAGCTAATTAATGCCCACCTTGTATACACATACTTCACATGTACTTACAGTTGACTTCTCCTCTTCAGGGCAATTAGCAGAGCGCATGATGGCAGTGCTATTTTGCTGACAGATCCAGCATAGGTCGCTCATGGGCTTCATTACCACAATGTTAGGGAGAAGCTGACGCCAGAGCTGAGTGAAGGTGGAGTACGCCACTGCCCTCATCACGCTAGTTGACGCAGCCTGTAGGTACAGCTCCCAGATGGCGTGTTTGGTGGTACTTGATGGGAGGAGCTTCACGTCTGAATCCTTGTACCCGGGTACTCTCCCAGGTAGCAACATGGCGTTGGTGTCTGGTAAGTGATGACATAATACCATACAATAACACAATTGCACAGTTGGATACAACATACTCAATGTGTATGTAGCTTTGTACAGTACATGTACTTCACTATCTCTCAATCTTTCTCCCTCCCTCCTCTCCCTTTCCTCTCAACCAGCTCTCTCTCTCTCTCTCTCTCTCTCTCTCTTGTCTTCTCTCTCTCTCTCTCTTCTCTCTCTGTCTCTCTGTCTGTCTGTCTCCTCTTCTCTCTCTTTCTGTCTGTTTCTCTCTCTCTCTCTCTCTCTCTCTCTCTCTCTCTCTCTCTCTCTCTCTCTCTCTCTCTTGTCTTCTCTCTCTCTCTTTCTTCTCTCTCTGTCTCTCTCTCTGTCTGTCTCCTCTTCTCTCTCTTTCTCTCTGCCTGTCTGTCTGTTTCTCTCTCTCTCTCTCTCTCTCTCCACACACACCTGCATAATTCAGGATGAACTGCACAATGTCCTCGATCTGCTTTAGTGACAGTCCCAGCTTCTTCCGTTTGCCTATATTGCCATGGACCCTAGCAACCACTCCATTCACCAAGTAGCTGGCCTTGATAGCCTTGAAGCGCCAATAGCCCATTGTGTGGAGGAAGAGGAACGTCTTTTGGCAGATTCTTGCGCCGTTGTGGTAGAACGTGGTGTACGATTTGCCCCTCTGCTGCCCACGGTGTGCGGATGTCTCCCTAGAGAAGCAACCTGCCATCACTTGACCCATGACAACCAAGTCCAGCTCGTCATGGGTCAGCTCAAGCATCTGACAGCGCACAGACCGGAAGTGGTCAACTGTGATGGTAGTACAGCATGGACTTTTGTTCGGTCCCAAGTCGCACTTGCAGCCGTCTTGTGCAAACTGCTGGATGAGCTGTTCTTCTGCTTCATCTAGGTCACGCCGATCAATGGGGAGTGTGTCCTTATCCAGCTGGCCTCGAGCTACTCCTGCCTGCACGATCTCAGCTGCTGTAGGTTGTTCTACAGGCTCTTCGTCTACCTCATCATCCTCTGCTGGCGGATCTTCAACTGATGGATCCAGACTCAGCTGCTGCTCCTCAGGTGAATCAGAGCTAGGTGCTGCTGTTGAGGTGTCTAGGTCTACATAGGTAGTGCAGTGTCATAGATCTATGTAGTGTGTATCTATGTGTGTACCTATGAGAATTTCATTATGGTCATGCTGTTTAATTAAAGGGCTGGGTTAACGGGTGTGGCTATACCTTGAGGATCGTCGAGGTACTCGTCGATGAGGTCGAGGAGAGAGTTCGCGTCTTCTGAATCGAGGAGATCGCGATCGGCACCGAGAAGGTTGAGAGCTCGAGCTACTTTATCAGCCATGGCTACTTGCATGTACTGCGTGTGAGAGCTAAGCGCGGGTATTGTCATGGAGACTGCCCGCTACTTGTAGATTTTTATTGATCGATAATTACTGTAAGTCCGTGCACGTAGCTAGCTAAAACTGGAGTCCCTTCTTTCTCCCGATCGTTACAGTACTTAAACAACATTGTATTGCATTAAAATTTTATAAATGAACAGAGAAAAGACCATACTCTCATAAAATGACAAGAAAAAAAATCGAAAAAAAAAAGTTATGTCGAGTATTGAACCCTCTAGTACAAAATCATATTCCAGCGCGAGTGGTCGGTTTTCCATAGCGGGTCACATATGCTTCCGACGCCCATGCACTTTCAGTATAAGGATGTGCCATCTTAGGTGAGTCTTACTATTGAAAGATGAGCCATCTCAACAGCTGGTTATGCACCTCAATGCTCGGAACATTTGATCTTCTCGCTCTACAACATAACTAGCCTCGTCCCCAGGCCCTTTGAGGGGAGGAGAAGGGGCCTGATACACACTGAATGCGCATGCGCCAAGTTTCTCTGTAAAATTCGCCGTAAGACTTATCGGATACTTTTGCCAACACGTGGCTAAGTATACCGAGAAGCTGTGCGGACTAAGAATACGGAGCAGTCTTGAACGTTGAACATACACAAGCTATCACAGGGAAAATGCATGCCATATACGTTAGTAGACGGATACCGTTGAAAGATAAAATTACGGGATCATACGGGATAGTTGAAATACGTGGCCGTCTGTTTACCGTCGGTGTGGCCAGGTACTAGCACGGATTGGCCGTACTTGCCCGTCGTTGATAAGCGGTCAGCAGCAACCGTGTTACCGGACGATACGATACCGTCAACCGTCCGCGGCACCGAGGTCAGCACGCATGCGCAAACATTTAAACTGCTCTCCAGTCGAAAATGGCGGTACTCGTCACAAGTTGACTCTGCTGAGAGCTTCTAAGGAGTGAGACGGCGTAAACCAAGGCGAGGTAACGAGTAAGTAACTGTACTTTGGTCTTTTAAATGTTTGAGTGCTTGTGTAGCTAGCTAGCTATGAGTAATCAAGTCCCCTTGGCTGTGTGGTCAGTCTCATACATGTACTTGTCAATTTATAAGGGGTTGTAAGCTTAGCTGCCTTACAGTAGGTTTATCCATGGCCGTAGCTGTCAAGATGCTTCATCTTTGGGCAGCAACCTGTCAAGATGTGTCATCTTTAGGCAGGTGGTCTCATTTTTTATGGTTCAGTGGTGTCCCATTCAATACCTGTCAATTTACAAATGGTTGCAAGTTTAGCTACTTCATTCTGGGTTTGTCTATGGCCGTAGCTGTCAAGATGTTTCATCTTTGGGCAGCAACCTGTCAAGATCTGTCATCTTTAGGCAGGTGGTCTCATTGCTTATGGCTTATGCCATATACATTAATTTTGTGTATCAGTCTTTATGATCAGCCATAGATTGGCTGAGTAATTTCTAATTTTCGGCTTATTAGCATCTGAATTTTTTTGCAGTACTCTGGTTGATCTCTATTGACGAGATATCACTCATTGTTGTCTAAACATCCACGAAAGTAAGTAAATATGATATAACCCCCCTTCACTCTTCCTTACCCTCTCCCCAACTTGTGTCGATTAAGTACTTATTACATAATTATTATTAGGTAATAGTATAAGAGGGGGCCAGCCACTGCACAACCACCACCTGTCACATAAGATCTTCTGTTGCTCCTCCCTGTCTCATTTTCTCTTCACACTCCTAGTTTAACCATTGGAGACTTTGAAAGGAGCAGTGAATACAACATCCGAAGATGAGAGAGCTCTATGTACTTTCTTTGTGTTCTCCCTGCATGAGTATATATGATTGTTCATTATCTTCACACACCTCTCTCATCACCTAAACTCTAGCTCATCTATTCACTGTACATTGTAGTATAAGAGGGGCCATCTACTGCACAGCAGATATTGACCACCACCTGTCATACGAGGTGAGAAACTCGATCCCCTTGCTCCTCTCATCTTTTTTCCCTGTGTTTCGTTTGCATACGTGTAGTGGTCAAAGATCTAGAAATGGAGCAGTGCATGGATCTAAGGTGAGAACTCCATTTTTACACTCCTGAATATGCAATTTTTTGTCCCCCTAACCCCCACCGACATTTCTCTCTCTCTCTCTCTTCCTCTCTAGCTCTCTCCACCTTTAAGTTCCTATTTTATTGGCTGTCATGCTATAGGTATAAGAGACTAATGGTCAAGGATATCATATAAGGCGAGATGTCCCCTCTTGCTGCTCCTATTCTCATCCTCTCTCTTTCTTTTGCATGACAGATATACATGGAGATCTTAGAAATGTAGCACCACACAAAATGCTATAAGGTATAAAAGACCTGATTATTATTTGACCCTCCCCACTCTCTCTCTCTCTCTCTCTCTCTCTCTCTCACTCTCTCTCTCTCACACACACACACACACACACACACACACACACACACACACGGGCATGTATTCTCTCTAGTGTGCAGGCTCGCTCGCTGTTGAAAGTTAAACTTCTGTAACACAGCCAAATCATCCTCACTGGAAACAGTTTATTAAGCTAAAAGTGAGTTTGTACCTTTTCATTGGATCTATGCTTACTTACTGTCCTTATAGGGAACTCCGTGTTAAGATGGAATACTTAGTCTACATGAGGTCCAGAACATCTAGCTGTACTGGGACCCTATACATGGTGAGCAACGTTATTATACTGCTGAACACCACAAGAAGTTATAAGACTTGTTTCATTCATACAGGAGCTGAAATTAGCACGATCTGAACTTGAACTGAACAATCATGTATGGTGAATGTGTACAACTATAGCTACATGTATGTAGTGGAACTCCTCTTAGACTAACTTTGACAGCTCAAGGTTGATGACTGAAATTCTGTGTCAGTTCTCAATACCATGACCCCCATTCCCTGTCTTCATTCAACTTGGGGAGGGGGGCTACACCTCTAGATAATCTTCCATCATGTTAATTTAGAGGGGTTCCACACTGGTTATGTCAACTACTCTTTAGTTAGTCCTTTTCATCTTCTATATTCTATGTATAGCTATATTTTTTGTATAAATAGCTATGTGTACGTATCTCTTTTTTTTGTATTTGCCTTGCCTTGTTTTCTCGATCGTTCACTTCTTTAATAATTTATTATTCATGTGATTTATTTCATTGGGCGGAGTTTATATATACGGTACAGCGTGAACGTGCCGCAGTACATGTATAACGGATCGTAGAACGGTCGCCGTTGGTACAGCTTTGGACGGGCCTATGCACGGTTTGACAAGCACTGAGACGGTGTGTGGGACGGTATATGGTCCACATATACGGTAGGTGAGACGGACAACGACGGAAGACTGAACGGTTCCGTGCTTTGGTCGTGTAAATTTTGTTCCCACTACGGTGTTTGACGAGACCGTCGGAGCGATCCGTGCTGTTACCGTATTTGCACCGTATGCGCGGAACTTACGGGCATGGACGGTACACGTATTAACACCCATTTTCTCCTGTGTATACAGCCCAAGTTTCAGGCTTTTCAAGGATAGGAACTACTTCTAGACTATCATTACCGATCGTATGTTAAGAGAAAGAGCCAAGAAATCACTCTCCCGTACGGCTGTCCAACTTGGCCTTAAAAACGATTTCAGTAACAAGAGGCAGCATAGTCAGCTTCTTCGCCAGTCCTTGTTAACATCGTCACCTTTCGCGATCGCTTGAAGGGCACATAGGCAACGATATTTCACAAAAATTGGAGTTTACCAAACGTCTGTGTGACTAGCCAGCTGTTAAGATGGCACATTCTTCAACAGTAAGACTCAGCTAATATGGCACATCTTTAAGCTGAAATGGTATAAGAGTGTGTGAGTATTGTGTGTGTGTGCATGTGAAACTTCAGCTGGTTGTGTGGTAGCGTCGTCCCCAGGCTCATTGAAGGGAGGAGAAAGGGCCTTGTACACACTGTCTGCGCATGCTCCGTTACCCTAAGAATCTTAGGGGATCAGATACTATTGTATACTTGTCCGCTCACAAATCCGCGTACATGTCCGTGTTCTCAGTTTGTTGCTGGACACGTGCCCTTTGAACCACATAGTGATAGTGTTATTCAACTACAACCAAATCAGTTTTGACAAGCACGTTATTCTCACTCGCTTATACCCTCTCAGCTTAAAGATGTGCCATGTTAGCTGAGTTTTACAGATGAAATATATGCCACCTAAACAGAAGGCTAGTCCTAAATGCTCGGTACATTCCAATCGCTCGCTCTGATACACAACCTTGAAGCTGAAGTTTCACATGTACGCACGTACATCACTCACACACTCTTATGCACGTTCAGCTTGAAGATGTGCCATCTAAGATGGGTCCTACTGTTGAAAGATGTGCCATCTTAACAGCAGGCTTTTCTTGTATGCTCAGGACATTCCAATCACTCACTCTGATGCACAACAAGCTGAAGTTTCACATGTACGCACGTAGATTACTCACAAACTCTTTTACTGATTCAGTTCAAAGATGTGCCATCTTAGCCGAATCAAACTGTTGATAAAAGGGCCATCTTAACAGCAGGCTAGACATAGATGCTCGGTACATTCAAATTTCTCGCTCTGATACACAAAAATCTCAAGTTTCATATGTACACACGCACATTACTCACACACTCTTATGCTCATTCAGATTAAAGATGTGCCATCTTTGTTGAGTCTTACTGTTGAAAGATGGGCTATCTTAACAGCATGCGAGTATTAAATGCTTAGTACATTCCAATTGCTCGCTCTGATACACAACAAGCTGAAGTTTCATATGTACGCACGTACATTACTCACACACTCTTATGCTCATTCAGCTTTAAGGTGTGCTGTCATAGCTGAGTCTTACCGTTGCTAGATGTGTTATCTTAACAGCAGGCTAGTCCTTAATGTTCGGTACATTCTAATTGCTCGCTCTGATACGTAACAAGCTGAAGTTTCACATTTCCACACACACATTACTCACACACACTTATACCCTATCAGCTTAGTGATGTGCCATCTAAACTGAATTTTTCTGTTAAAAGATGTGCCATCTTAACAGCAGGCCAGTCCTAAATGCTCAGTACATTCCAATTGCTTGCTCTAATACACACACACTGTAAAACGTAGCCGCGTGAACTGCGCACGTATACAGGGAGAACGATGTCCGCGTTCGCTGAATAGACGAGCTTTGAACGGAATCTCCGATGTCCAGGATAACAAGTACCATTGTCGCCCGTATTGGGACCACTTTTTACGGACAATTTCACTGAGTCCGCTATCTGATCTGTGCTGAGTCCGTCTAGTTACTCCGTTTTATCTAGTATTGTCCATCGTGTGACTCCGTCTCTATGATCCGTCTGTCCCATCAGACTGCATGGCCCGCCACCGACTACTACATCCACTCAGTTGGTGTAGTTAGTCAATCACAGCTAAAACTAGAATGCTTCCTGCTTTTCATTTTCCTCTTCAGCACTTTTTCAGCTCTCTCTACTTCCAACGACATTCATAGTAGCCATGAACTGATTCTATAATAATAATTGATGCATAATATAACAACTTACATATGCAAGTTTTTATACGATGAGATGGACATTCATCAATACTAGGTACTTTTGGTATGGAGGAATGTGTTCCAAATACTTCCCCATAGCCAACGAAACTCATGTACACGAGCCTATTGCTCACACACTCATAACCTTTCAACTTAAAGATGTGCCATCTTACTAGTCACTAGAATGCTAGGAACATTCCAATCGCTCGCTCCGATACACAAGCAGTCTTACTATTGAAAGATGTGCCATTTTAACAGCAGGCTAGTCCTAAATGCTCAGTACATTCCAATCGCTCACTCCTCAACAAGCTGAAGTTTCACATGTACACATGTACATTACTCACACACTCTAATGCTCATTCAGCTTAAAGATGTGCCATCTTAGCTGTTGAAAGATGTGCCATCTTAACAGCGGGCTAGTCCTAAATGCTGAGTACATTCCAACCACTCGCTCCACAACAAGCAGAAGTTTCACATGTACACACGTACAATACTCACACACTATTATGCTCATTCAGATTAAAGATGTACCATCTTAACAGCAGGCTAGTCCTAAATGCTCGATACATTCCAATCGCTCACTCTGAAGCTGAAGTTTTACATGTACACACGTACATTACTCACAAATTCTTATGCTCATTCAGCTTAAAGATGAGCCATCTTAGCTGAGTCTTACTGTTGAATGATGTGCCATTTTAACAGCAGGCTAGTCCTAAACACTCAGTACATTCCAATCACTCGCTCCACAACAAGCTGAAGTTTCACATGTACACACGTACATTACTCTCACATTCTTATGTTCATTCAGCTTAAAGGTGTGCCATCTTAGCTGAGTCTTAGAGTTAAAAGAAGTGCCATCTTAACAGCAGGATTGTCCTAAATGCTCGGTATTATCCAATTGCCCACTCTGATACAAAACAAGTTGAAGTTTCACATGTACATTACTCACACACTATTATGCTCATTCAGCTTAAAGATGTGCCATCTTAGCTGAATCTTACTGTTGTGCCATCTTAACAGCAGGCTAGTCCTAATGCTCGATACATTCCAATCACTCAGTCTGATACACAACAAGCTGAAGTTTTACATGTACACACGTACATTACTCAAAAATTCTTATGCTCATTCTGCTTAAAGATGTGCCATCGTCTTACTGTTGAAAGATGTGCCTTCTTAACAGCAGGCTAGACCTAAATGCTCGATACATTCCAATCACTCGCTCTGATACACAACAAGCTGAAGTTTCTCATGTACACACGTACATTACTCACACACTCTTATGCTCATTCAGCTTAAAGATGTGTCATCTTAGCTGAATCTTACTGTTGAAAGTTGTGCCATCTTAACAGCAGGCTAGTCCTAAATGCTTGAAGCATTCCAATCGCACGCTCGCATTCCAATCGCACGCTCTGATACACAAGCTGAAGTTTCACATGTACACACGTACGTTACTCATACATTCTTATGCTCATTCAGTTTAAAGATGTGCCATCTTAGCTGAGTCTTACTGTTGAAAGATATGCCATCTTAACAGCAGGCTTGTCCTAAATGCTCGCTCTGATACACAACAAGCTGAAGTTTCACATGTACACACGTACATTACTCATACATTCTTATGCTCATTCAGTTTAAAGATGTGCCATCTTAGCTGAGCTTTACTATGGAAAGATGTGCCATCTTAACAGCAGGCTAGTCCTAAATGCTGGATGCATTCCAATCGCTCACTCTGATACACTACTAGCTGAAGTTTCACATGTACACACGTACATTACTCACACATTCTTATGCTCATTCAGCTTAAAGATGAGCCATCTTAGCAGAGTCTCACTGTTGAAAGATTTGCCATCTTAACAGCATGCTAGTCCTAAATGCTCAGAACATTCCAATTGCTCGCTCCACAACAAGCTGAATTTTCACATGTACACACGTACATTACTCACACATTCTTATGCTTATTCAGCTTAAAAATGTGCGATCTTAGCTGAGTCTTACTGTTGAAAGAAGTGCCATCTTAACAGCGGGCTAGTCCTAAATGCTCGGTACATTCCATTCGCTCGCTCTGATACACAACAAGCTAAAGTTTCACATGTACACACGTACACTACTCACACACTCTTATGCTCATTCAGCTTAAAGATGTGCCATCTTAGCTGAGTCTTACTGTTGAGAGATGTACCATCTTAACAGCAGGCTTGTCCTTAATGCTCGGTACATTCCAATCGCTCGCTCTGATACACTACAAACTGAAGTTTCACATGTACACACGCATATTACTCTCACATTCGTATACTCATTCAGCTTAAATATGTACCATCTAAGTTGAGTCTTACTGTGAAATATGTGCCATCTTAACAGCAGGCTAGTCCTAAATCCTCGGTACATTCCAGTTGGTTGCTCTGATACACAAGCTGAAGTTTCACATGTACACACGTACATTACTCACACACTCATATCCTCATTCAGCTTAAAGATGTGCCATCTTAGCTGAGTCCTACTTTTGAAAGATGTGCTATCTTAACAGCAGGCTAGTCTTTAATGCTTGGTACATTCTAATCGCTCGCTCTGATACACAATAAGCTCAAGTTTCACATGTACACACGCACATAACTCGCACGCTGTTATGCTCATTCAGCTTAAAGATGTGCCATCTTAGCCGAGTCTTACTGTTGAAAGATGTGCCACCTTAACAGCAGGCAAGTCCTAAATGCTCAGTACATTCCAATTGCTCGCTCTGATACGCAACAAGCTGAAGTTTCACACGTACACACGCACATTACTCACACACTCTTATACTCTTTCAACTTAAAGATGTGCCATCTTAGCTGAGTCTTACTTTTGAAAGATGTGAAGTCTTAGCAGAAGGCTAGACACCTAAATGCTCGGTACATTTGAACTGCTCATTCAAACACATAACAAACGGAAATTTCACATGTACACTCACACATTACTCACCCAATCTTATACTCTTTCAGCTAAGGGATGTGCCATCTTAGGTGAGTCTTACTGCCGAAAGATGTGCCATCTTAACAGTAGGCTAGTCCTAAATGCTCGGTACATTCCAACCACTCGCTCTGATACACAAGCTGAAGTTTCACATGTACGCACGTAAAATACTCACACACTATTATGCTCCTTCAGCTTAAAGTTGTGACAGCTTAGCCGAGGCTTACTGTTGAAAGATGTGCCCTCTAAACAGCAGGCTATTCCAAAATGCTCGGTACATTCCAATCTCTCGCTCTGATACACAACAAGCTGAAGTTTCACATGTATGCATGTACGTTACTCACACATGCTTATGCTCATTCGGCTTAACAATGTGCCATCTTAGCCGTGTCTTAATGATAAGATGTGCCATCTTAACAGCAGGCTAGTCCTAGATGCTCGGTACATTCCAATCGCTCGCTCTGATACACAACAAGCTGAAGTTTTACATGTATACACGCACATTACTCACACACACATATTATTGTTTTCAATACAATGATCATAATACAATACACAATATCACCCTCTCCCTCTCTTACACACACACACACACACACGTCACACACACACACGCACGCACACACACACGCACACACACACACACACACACAAAGCTCAAAACCAGTTACTACGACAGAATGTAATCGACGCACGTGGGAATCTCCTCCTCTGTCGCAAGTGTCTTGTTTCTTGCCTAGGAGTTCATACAACCCGACTCACTCGGCAGCGGATCATCAAACAGAAGCAAAAGGACCAGCCTATCTTAGAACTGACGAAAAGGGAAGTAGTAGTAGAGCAGAGGTTAGAAGATTACTTGCTGCATGATGATGAGGATGACGATATCTTGACGTTTGGTGCTTGGTGGAAGCTGGTAGATAATGACGACATAGTTGAGGTTCAGTTCCCACACAAACGTCATGGTTCAGCTGGTAAGGAATCTAACCATGCCAAGAAGCAAGCAATGGCAGACTTTCTTGAGTTTGTTGACATCAACTCCCAGCCCAATGGTCTGGTAGCTATAGTGCCCAATTTTTTCTCCTTCCGAAGTTCACTCGAATTGCGGCACCTAAAATGGGAGAAAAAAATCTACGAGGAGCAATTACAGTCATTTGTGGTCTCTCAATTTAACAAGGCACAAACAGAGAAAGGGAGACAAACGTGTCATAACACTGCTGCAACTAACTGGCTCCAGAAGTACCGACCCAAGGTAGCACTGCATCCCAGTATGACAGACTACTGTGACACGTGCAAACACCTTAAGCAGCAATTGTCACAAAACCAGGCAGTACTCAATCGGTTGCAGCAGAGCAGTCGAGTAGCGCCTTTGAAGGTGAGCTTAGGGCCCATGAGTCCACCAAACGGGAGCTGTAAGAGGAATTGGCAGATCACAAGACAGTTGCAACATGATCTAGAGAGTACTGTATACAAGGCTAAGTGCAGAGAGCAGTGGGCAAAGATCGAGCAACTCACCAAGATGCAGGTGTTGACGAGAAGAGAGCGAGAGGATCTAGAAGGAGCAAAGTACGGTTTTACTGCCACTATCAGTGCTGACTACCAGCAGTCCAAACTGATACCATCATGGGGGAAAACTGAGCAACCTGGATCAACGTACTATCTTCAGAAAGTTTCCCACGACGTCTTTGGAGTAGTTGACCACTCAAAAAACAACTCAGTGGTGTACCTGTTTAATGAACGCGTTGGTCCTAAATACACAGATCACACACTCTCTTTCTTAACTCACTACTGGAATCGGCTCCGCCAGCACCATCCATGGATTCACCGACTTGCCATTTTCCTCGACAACGCCACATGCACCAACAAGAAATACTAGTCAATGTACCCCTTCGATTGCACGAGGGGCGGTGCGAGAGGCAAATACAGCACGAGGCGAAGCCAAGTGCTGTATTTGCCCTTGAGCCACGCCCCGAGTGTAATAACTCCCGTATGGAACGAGAAAAAGCGGTACATTAACTGGTTTATTGTGTGAATCTAGTGTTCAAACTAGCTAGGCCATTTGCAAAGCTGTGGATCCGATGTCCAGTTGAACGAGCGATCAGGTTGTGCTACCCTCACTACTCGAGTCAGAGTGGAGC
This sequence comes from Stappiaceae bacterium, assembly GCA_964291365.2. Classification (GTDB taxonomy): domain Bacteria; phylum Pseudomonadota; class Alphaproteobacteria; order Rhizobiales; family Stappiaceae; genus JBDWFY01. Next base: position 37,361 of record OZ220028.1, on the reverse strand, counting down.
TGAATCACTGACGTTCAAAACTAGCTAGGCTATCAGCGAGGCTGTGGATCCGATCATTTTCCAGTTCGACAAGCGAGCGATTCTATCGTGCCACGCTACCTTCGCTACTCAAGCCAGAGTGGGGAGATCGTTTGAATCACTGATGATCCTACGTTTGATGACCACCGATCTTGTGAAACGAGGCCGGTACGTTCGAGCATGGTTCGAGCTACAACTTGATCGCGAGTTTCGAACCTGCTTGGACAAGATACCACTGTGACAGAGCGGCGTCTTTTCGGATGATGATCGGTGAATAAACGAGGGTCTACAGCTGCTTTTGCTGAGTATCCTGCCAGCACCACTGCCAAGGTGAACTAAGCTTTGTTGGGCTGAGCCCAATTCGACTATATTCTGAACGTCCCAGACATTATGAGCAAAAGAATCAGCAGCTGGAGCAGTAGGCCTACAAGCCTGGTTCCTCTACTCACTGTCCCTGAGGTCAGTTAACCTGCCACAGTACAGCTCCAACTGCTAATCCTTTGGCTCACATACCCTGCATACTGGCTGGAACATTCTCCAACTGTATGCATGAAGTGACCTTCTAGGGGATTTTTTTGTGTACCATCAACCTGGTTTTTGTGGATGCTCCCTGCAATTATACACATGTAGTTTGGTCAGACATGATGTAGACAACTCAATTAGTTAACACAACAATTTTCTATTTGCCACTGGAAAATATTGAACTGCTGTTGGCAGTATGGAATTTATTGCACTACAAAAGCCTTTGATCTAATATGGCTTCATACAATAATAAATACTTATTCTCTTGGGCCATGGAGATGGTGAGTTCTGGAGAGATCGACCACATCCATATCAGCTTCATGGTAGCTGGACACACAAAGTTTGCCCCAGACCGTCTCTTTTCAGTGATTGGAAGTGTCTATAAGAGAAGACGTGTTCTCCATTCATGAGCTGAAAGCTATCTGACGGACAGCAAGTTCTCACCTGGCGAGACAGTCTTGGAGACAAGTACTCAGACCTTCCCGGTGTGCGTAGTGAAGGCACACAATGGAAATGTGGTGATGAAGGTGCATGAGAATTGCTTTGCTGGTGAGTGGAAGGATTCCTCACTTCGTGTCCGAGTCAGCACTGCAGTTGGAGTCCCAACCACCAACTACAGTGATAGCCACCTTCACAGTATTTCGGCTGATAAAATGGCCAACAAGTTTACCATGTATGAGCGTTTTATTTCTCACGATCGCCGTCCAGATTACTTGCCACCACCCACCGTTGTGTCATCTACCTCCTCGACAGCACAAACTTCTGCTCAAACATCTTCATCCTCATCTGCAAGTACAACTGCTGGACAGAGAAAGAGAAAACAGAGCAAGTGCTCAACAAAAGGCTGCGATGGATTGGGACACAAAAAATGAACAAGATGGGCTGAAGGTCACACAACAAAAGCAGGATGTCCTAGGTGTTAGCAAGTCATTTTTAACTTGCTGGTCATATCTTATGCTATTGAACATCATTTCACATCACTACCTACTGTACTTACCTTTATTTTGATCTTGCTGTTGCTGCCAAAGTACCATGTGTCCACAACAGTTAATACCTCGTGATCATTCTAATTAATGCACACCAAGAGAATAGGGACTACTCGACCATCTGATGGTTCCAAGATGTTGCTACCTACTGACGCATGTAAAGAATGACTGAGTTAATTTAGATACTGCTTACAGGGGGATAAATAAGGGCTATACATGCCACTACTTTCGGTAACTAGTCACTATCACTTAGCTAGCTTCATGGCTACTAAAACACAGGCTTAGTTTTCGATTCTAGTACCTATTGTAGATGGTTAAAACTATATTATTACGATTACAGCTACTTACCTCCTCAGGTCCGGTCTTCTTTTTCTTGATCCACTCACGACTCTGTCTTTTGCACGTACTGAACATTGTGTTGCACGGGTGGGTGGGGCCACGCCGGGTTAGCAATAAATGGCCTAAGGTCGTCACGGTTGCAAGCGCGTAACTACTGGCTATAGCAACCGATCGCGTTCAAACTCGCGGAGTGGATGAACAATGCCCCAACGTATATGTGTGCTTGTAGCATCGTTGCTTGGTTACAGTGCCCTGTTTAAAACAAATACTTTGCTCGGTTACAGTAGCCGCCATTAAGTACAGAGCAAATGGTTGCTCTGTTACAGTGCCACGCACACCTACCGGCACACAGCCTAGCTGCTCAATTCTTGACGAAAACATAACGGAGTGACTACGGCCAGCACGAAGGGGACACCACTTGTCAATGTAAGCCAACATAACAGGAATGATATGTTTACGACACTCCTCGTTACTGGACAAGTCTGTCACCTGTTCGCCGTGTGTCTCTACCGTCTTGTAGTCTTCAAGTCTCGGAGAAACTTGTCCGTCACTGCTGATAACGCAGGCATTCCATTTTCCTGTGATTCGTGTACTCTGTAGGGGGTGGTGGCGCTGATCAACAATCTCCATTGTTGCAAACTCGGCCCCCCTTCCCAGAGGCAGCATCCTTTGGAGTGCAAGTTGTGCCCGACCAGACTGGCGTCTTGGTGTTTGTCGAGCTAACTGCTTGCAGGCAGTGGCCAGATATTCCTCCGCTTCAGTCGTGTCCATTTGGAGTACGTCGTGGCAGTAGCACACAATCGGTCTCAAGTTCCCTGCATACGACACCATTGTGGCTGGCTTCTTGTTGGATGCACTCTGTACAGTGCAAGTGTAGGTGAACTATAATTAGTAGCATGAGACATCAAATCATTCATTCGGATGGCTATATTACCAGTTGTGGGAAAGGCTATGGCCACTCCCTAGATTTTGAATACTAGGTTAGAGCTTCAAAACGATCTCATTATAGCCAAAACATGGAGATCGAATTAATTTTAATGACAAAAAGAGGCCTAATAGTCAAAAGCAAAAGTGTGAACAAAAATTGAGATAAAGTGGTGGCAAATGATGGTATTAAAGAAGCAGTGCTACAGAAATGGATTTGTTGAAAGAGTAGAGTAAATGTTTATAGGTTGTATGTGATATAAATTTCCATTCTTCAATGTTGATCAGGTAGGGAAATCTACGTTCAGTAATTTACAGTGTTTGATAAATTCTTGCCTTTCCTGAGCATATGAACGAAAGTTCAACAAAATTGGATGTTCAAACTAAACTACTGGCTCTTGATTTTGAATACTAAATAGGATAATGAACCACCAATGAGGGCTCACATTGAGCGAGTTGCCTTAACTCTCCAAGATACAGCCATAATTCTCAATGATGGATTGCCAAAGCGAGAGAGGTTTGGATCTAAGAGCTCGAGGAGGGTTGGTAGGAGTGGTCGATGGACAGCCAATACAAAAACCGCCGTACTGCGGTTAGTTGTCCGTCGATGAACCCCAACGAACACGGCGCATGCGCTTTAGACTCGAGACCTTTATCCAAGGGGTCTGAGATATCTATCAGCGATTTGGCTGGTTATATTAGCAATGGTGGGACAGGCTATGTCCACTCCCCAGATTTTGAATGTTGTTTGAGCATCAAAACTATCTCGCATAACCAAAACGTAGCGAACGTTTTGAACGCTAATGAACATAAAAAAAAAGGACTCACATTGAACGACTGACTTCAACTCTCCAAGATAGAGCCATAATTCTCAATGGTGGACTGCCAGAGCGAGCGAGAATGGATCTAAGAAGGCCAGACGCTTGCGCACTTCCTTAGTGGTCGTCGCAACGGTTTTTCTCTTGGTTGTCTATCGACGATCCCTACATTGTATGCGCCATAAACTGGAGACCTTCAGCCTAGAGGCTTGGGGAATCAATCAGCTAGTTGGCTGGCTATATTAGCAGTGATGGGAAAGGCTATGGCCGTTTTTGAATGCTATACGATTACATAATTTGGTTGAGAACACTAAATAGCCCACAAAAATGGCTCACATTCAGCGTCTGATCTTAACTCTCCAAGATACAGCCTTAATTTTCGATAATGCATTGCCAAAGCGAGCGAGAATGATATAAGACTTAAGGCGCATGCGCCAGTTCTGTAGGGATCGTCGACTTAGACCTTTAGCCCAGAGGCTTGGGAAGTCAATCAGCGATTTGCCTGGCTATATTAGCAGTGGTAGGACAGGCTATAGCCACGCGTAGCCCAGAGGCCAGAGAAATCAATCAGCGATTGGTTGACTATATAAGCAGAGGAGGAACAGGCTTTGACAACTCCCTATATTTTGAATGCTATGTTTGAACTTCAAAATGAACTTGTATAGCCAAAACGTTACGATCGCCAAATAACATTTCTTGACTCGTCATATCCACTTGCGGCTAACCAGTCGGGCTTCCTACCAGGGAGATCGACCACTCATGCCTTGCTTTCTGCTGCGCATGATTGGCTCAGCAGTATGGAAGATGGCCATGAAATGGGGGCCGTATTCTTTGACCTCACTAAAGCCTTTGATTCTGTGCCTCATAGGCAGCTAATTTCGAAACTCAGAGCTATTGGCTTGGACGACTACCTGGTTTCCTGGATCACGAGCCATCTCGCTTATAGAAACCAGTCAGTGGTCCTACATGGTGAAACATCTGACCTGCTCCCAGTAACATCCGGCGTACCTCAGGGATCAGTACTTGGTCCACTGCTGTTCTTGCTTTATGTAAATGATGTTAACGATGTGGCCTTATCTGAAGGTACAAAGCTAATCTTATAATATGCTGACGATATACTTTTGTATAGAAGAATTTATACCGAGAAAGACTACGCCGTACTTCAGCAAGATGTGGACTCTCTTGGTGTATGGAGTCTTCTTAATCATCTGTCATTCAGTCCAGTGAAGTGTAAATTCATGGTGCTTTCCCGAAAGAAAGTAAGAACTACACCACCACCTCTAAATTTGCTCGGTTTTGAAATAGAGCAAGTCGACTCTATCAAGTATCTTGGCTTAACAATCAACGACAACCTATCCTGGTCTGATCACACCAGCAAAAAAGCAAGGAGGCTCATCGGTCTGTTGTTCCGACAATTCTACAACTGTGCCGATACATCTACTATTCGAGCACTCTATTTGACGCTCATAAGGCCACATCTAAAGTATGCAAACCAAGTCTGGGATCCATACCTTGTCAAGGACTGCAAGTTGTTGGAAGACGTTCAGAGGTTTGCCTGCAAGGTGTGTCTAAAGAGTTGGAACACAACATATGACGAAATGCTGGACACTTTAAATATCCCAAAGCTCGAGCAAAGAAGGAAGGCGCTCAAACTGTGTTTTATGCACAAACTTGTTGGAACCAATGCTCCCGTACTGGTGCCCCTATTTCCACGGCCTTGCGTATACACAACTTGCTACACCCATTCTAAACAGCTAAGCAGTCTAAGTGGTCACACTGCACAATACTTAAACTCTTTTTTCTTTTCCAAATACAATTACTTTATGGAATAACTTAAGTAGTGATGTTGTGTCCTCACCCTTCTCTACCTTTAATAATCATGTTTAAAATAAAATTGCATTGCTGTAGTTAATACAAGTATTGTCACTGTATTCATTATTCATTTCAATAACTTAAGTAGTCCTTTCATCTTCTGGATGTACATATTACTTATTAGCATTATCATGCTATTTTTGTGCATCCCTGCATTTTTATAATCATGCAGAATGATATTTAAAAATAGGCTTACGAACCACCCTCCCCCCAAAAGGGCTCCCTTACTTCTCCAAAATACAACCATAATCCTCGATGATAGATCGCCAAAGGAGCGATGGAGGATATGAGTCGAAGGCGCACGCGCAGTTCAGTATAGGTAGTCAATGGTTAGTTGTCCATCGACAATCCCTACAGAACAGCTGCATGCGCTGTTGACTGAAGACACCTAGTCCAAAAATCAGGGATATTATTATATGTATATATATTAGCAGGGGGGCAACGGGCTATGGCCATTCCCTGAATTAACCATAATTCTCGATGGTAGATGGCCAAAGCGAGCGAAAATGGATATAAGAGCATAAGGAGCTTGCGCAGTTTGGTTGAGGTCGTCGATTATTGATTATCCATCGACGATCCCTGCAGAACAGCGCATGCGCTGTAGACTGAAGATAATTAGCCCAACGATCAGTGAAATCAATCAGCGAGTTCGTTGACTATATTAGCAGAGGTGCAACGGGCTATGGCCATTCCCTAGATTTTAAATTTTGTTTGAGCTTCATAGAATAGCCAAAACGTTACGATAGTTAAAAAGCCTAAAGAACTACCCACCAAAAGAGGGCTTACATTGAGCGACTGACCTTACCGTTCTAAGATACAACCATAATTCCCGAAGATAGATCGCCAAAGAGAGCGAAAATGGATATAAGAGCCGAAGGCGCACATGCAGTTCGGTATAGGGTGTCAATGGTTAGTTGTCCATCGACGATCCATACAGAACAGCTCGTGCGCCGTAGACTGAATGTATTTACCCCAAAGATCAGGGAAATCAATCAGAGTGTTAGCTGACTAAATTAGCAGAGGTGCAACGGGCCATTGCGTAGATTTTGAATGTTGTTTGAGCTCTATCGAATAGGCAAAACGAAACCATCGCTAATAGTTCAGTATTGGTCGTCAATGGTTAGTTGTCCATCGACGATCCCTACAGAACAGCTGCATGCGCTGTTGACTGAAGACACTTAGCCCAAATATCAGGGAAATCAATCAGCGAGTTAGCTGACGACATTAGTAGAGGTGCAACGGGCTATAGCCATTCCCTAGATTTTTGAGCTTCATCGAATGGCCAAAACGTTACGATCGCTAAATAGGCTAACGAACCACCGTCCCCCAAGAAAGGGCTCAAATTGAGTGACTGACCTTATATCTCCAAGATACAACCATAATTCTTGATGATAGATCGCCAAAGCGAGCTACAATGGATAATATAAGAGCAAAACGCGCACACGCAGTTCGGTAAAGGTTGTCAAAGGTTAGTTGTCCATCGACGATCCCTACAGAACAGCGCATGCGCTGTAGACTGAAGATACTTAGCCCAAATATCAGGGAAATCAATCAGCGAGTTAGCTGACGATATTAGCAGAGGTGTAACGGGCTATGGCCATTCCCTAGATTTTGAATGTTGTTTGAGCTTCATCGAATGGCCAAAATGTTAAGCGACTGACCTTATCCCACAAAAAAAAGGAGCGACTGGCCTTATCTTTCTAAGATACAACATTAATTTTCGATGATAGATTGCCAAAGCGAGCTAAAATGGATATAAGATCCAAAGGCGCACACGCAGTACGGTATAGGTTGTCAAAGGTTAGTTGTCCATCGACGATCCTTGCAGAACAGCGCATGCACTGTAGACTGAAAATGTTCAGCCCAAAGATGAGGGAAATCAATCAGTGAGATAGCTGAGTCATGAACACTCAAGCTGTTGAACATATACCGTGGGTGCATCAAGATAGTCACAGGGATCAGGAGCATCTTCTGATTCTTCTACAACCAGTGCAAGTGGATCATCTCCTGAAAAGGTACCACCACGGGGAATTAGTTGCCTAGGCATAATACTGCAGAGATTAAATGGCTTTCCACGGCCTCCAAATGCTAACGCAATCACATACCAGACCTGTTTACACAATTATGGCATCACGATAAAAAAAGGTTAGCCCACACTTAACACTAATTGTAGTACACGTAACTTAGGAGTAGCCTTATCAATGGTACACTCAATCTTGGTAGAATTTGGAAATCTCATACTGAATTTCCTACCACCAGGGACACTGGGAATGTGTTGATTCCACTTCTCTTTGATCCTTACTTGCAGCTGCAACAAAAATCGACACATGATTTGGCAAAAGAGAATTTCAATTCCTGTCATAGTGGAACACCTCTAGTCTGGACACCGTTGCAACCATTTAAGGTGTCTGGATTACAGAACCTGTACTTATTTTTGGCCATCATAATGACCCAATTAAACGAGGTGTCCTTATTACAGACTATACAATATAGAGGCATTCCACTGTGTACAGTGAGAAACTTGAAGGTACCACTCTCAGTCTTTCTGGGATGGGTTAACTACTAATAGGATAATGAATGAATACTGTAAGGAAAGTTACTGAATCAGACATTTGAATTTGTGTGGTACATACTCTCCATCACAGACTCACTTCTTCAGTTCTCCTCTTCTTGCTCTAAATAGAGAGCAATTTAGCATATCAACGAAAGATGTGCGATAAGTTAAAACAAGAGTATGTAATAAGAGATGAGAGTATCGAACGCTCTATATGGTCCGTGTAATATGTTTTCGGAGAGTAACGTGACTTCCCGCCTTGCGCACATGACTAAGCCAAGTTGCTAAACACTCGATTTTTCTCAGGACTGCGATGAATAGAGGCGTTTTTCGTGAGTTTTATGCTAGATTCTTCATGAACGTTCGTTTTGTATCGCGATCTGCTCGCGTTTCAGCCACTATTGCACTCGCATTAGTTTGCACTCGAGGTCACGCCCATAATTCGTTATTTGAATCGAGCACGCTCATTGGTCAATGTTTGAATTCCTGGCGTGTGACTTTCTGAACACATATTACACGGACAATATAGCGTGTTCGATACTCTCTTCCTTATCTTACTATATACTGTTGGTTATAGTTATATCCCGGTGTGAGTACAATATCCATATGTTATACACGCATATCCGGGATATAACTGGTTTCTATCCCACAGACCATGGAAATGTATATGCTACCTGACCTCGCCATGGCAATGAATTCCGAGACAATGACATCATTAGGTCAGCAACCAATCACATTCAAGGTATGGTTTGATCATTAATCTGTGCAGTTCAGTCTCAATCTCAGTAGCTATGTAGCTCTAGCTGGTATGCTTGTTGCCCAGTGAATTTGCCTTCTTTCCTTGGAATGTTACGCTATAACAATAGTGCTGAGACTATTAATTATGATAGCGAAGACTATGTGATCGTACGACTCAAGATTTGAAACCTTGGGGAATCCGGAAAGAAGCTGTCAATGACAAGTGTGAGGAGGCCTCCGTCACCCTAAAAATCATCGTAAGATGTAAGCTAAAGCGAGGAAGAGCTCACTCAAGGGCTGTATTTTTGTCGACACTACTCAAGGAATTTGACCGATATTCCAAAGCAGGACCAGAGTCAGCAAGTGTAAGCATTGTGTGTGGACTACTGTACCTTCCGAGTGAGCATATTTATCCAGTGCTTCAAACTGTTCTTGCAGGAGTACAGCTACAGCTACTCCTTGCCTACATTGGTGTTGAAACGATTGTAGAGAGTCGAACTAGAAGATTAGCAAAGACTAGACTTGCATATTTAATTCTTTATGTACGTTATTGACAATGTTGAACTTCACATCCGGGTGATAACTGGCGTCACTATCGGGTGATAACTAAAATATCACCTGGTGATAACTTCTCTACAGTCCAGCTTTTTCCTTTGATACGCCCATGTAGTGGGATAGAACTATACAAGAGCGCATAAGAACTAATGCAAGGAGAGAAAGAGCATGTAACTCCCATAGACATTAGTGTACAGGGAAGAATTTTTGACTGATACTAAAAATAGAATATCTGATCATGTGCAAAACCACACTGAGTGCAATGTCCAAGCACTAGCATCAACCAATGAGTTTTGAACATGCCATGAAGAGATTTTTACACTTAGATTTACAAATTTTTAGTTTACTCTTGACTGGATGTTCTATTTTTAGTACAGTTCAAAAATTCCGCCCAGTTCAAGTTACACGCTCTTCCTCTTTTCTTAGTTTTTATGAGCTCTTGAACTATATTATATGCATACACGAGTATATACGCATATACCTTTGCCTTTTCTTTTGCCTGGTCGTGCGGCCAAAGATTCCGCATATGCCCTATCTTGTTCTGCACGAATCCTTCTGGACTCAGCCAAGTATTCACTCACATCATATATGCGTTTGATACATGTATATCACATGTTTATAATAATAATCTTATCATAAGCTCCACAGAAAATAGGCTGCGCATATGAACGATTAATATGACATTATACTAGAGCTCTCCAGAACACATACCCCACTCACACATAGCTATGAATTGTTTATGGTAGCTGATCAATAGATCAGTTCATAACATCAGTGACCATTACCTAGTTTGAGGTCACACAAGCAGTTGAAACAGCATTGCAGCTAACATGGCATAGATGTAGGTACTAGGTGTGCTTGATAGGCACGTCAGATCAAATGCACGATTTGTACCATTCCTGGTACACACTTGTTAAGCACTTAGAAGAGAGTAATTGTTTTTTTTTTCCAACCTCTCAACAGCATTGTCTACTCGCTATCACTCGAGATTTGGTGACTTTCATATGGATGACAACACATGACAAGATCAACTACCTTACCCCTTGCGCATGCATGCTGGGTAATAATATAAGATAGAAACAATGCTAGCCTCTAAATAGCATTGGGCTTAGTCACAAACAGTGCCCATTCTCTGATCATAGCTCGTAGTCATGGCTTTTATCAGATAAAACATAATATTGGGAACAGCAGGCACACATGGAAGAGCAGGCACACTGGGAACAGCAGGCAAACTGGGAACACACTAGGAACATAGAGAACTAGGAACAGCAGGCACACTGGGAACAGCAGGCTCACTGAAAATAGCAGGCAAACTTGGAATACACTAGGAACATAGGGAATAGCAGACACTCTAGGAACATTAGGCACACTTGGAACAGCAAGCACACTGGGAATAGCATTCATACTGAGAAATGTTGGAACAGTGAGAACAGTTGGCACTCTGGGAACAGCAGGCACATTGGGAACAGCAGGCACACTGGGAACAGCAGACACACTGGAACAGCAGGCGCACTGGGAACAGCAGGTAAACAGGGAACACACTAGAAACATAGGGAATTAGGAATAGCAGGCACACTGGGAACAGCAGACAAACTGGGAACACACTGGGAACATAGGAAACTAGAAACAGCAGGCACATTGGGAACAGCAGGCTCACTAAAAATAGCAGGCAAACTGGGAGCACACCAGGAACATAGGGAAGAGCAGACACTTTAGGAACGGTAGGAACACTGGGAACAGCAAGCACACTGGGAATAGCATTCATACTGAGAAATGTTGGAACAGTGATAACAGTTGGCACTCTGGGAACAGCAGGCACATTGGGAACAGCAGGCACAATGGGAACAGCAGACACACTGGAACAGCAGGCGCACTGGGAACAGCAGGTAAACAGGGAACACACTAGAAACATAGGGAATTAGGAATAGCAGGCACACTGGGAACAGCAGACAAACTGGGAACACACTGGGAACATAGGAAACTAGAAACAGCAGGCACATTGGGAACAGCAGGCTCACTAAAAATAGCAGGCAAACTGGGAGCACACTAGGAACATAGGGAAGATCAGACACTTTAGGAACGGTAGGAACACTGGGAACAGCAAGCACACTGGGAATAGCAGGCACACTGGGATCAGTTGGCACAGTGAGAACAGTTGGAGCTCTGGAAACAGCAGGCACATTGGGAACAGCAGGCTCACCGGGAACAGCGGGCACACTGGAACACACTGGAACAGTAGGCACACTGGGAACAGCAGGTAAACTGTGAACAGCAGGTAAACTGGGAACAGCAGGAAAACTGGGAACACACTAGGAATATAGGGAACAGTAGACACTCTAGGAACAGTAGGCACACTGGGAACAGCAAGCACACTGGAAATAGGAGGCACACTGGGAACCATTGGCACAGTGTGAACAGTTGGCACTCCGGAAACAGCAGACAAATTGGGAACAGCAGGTGCACTGGGAACACCAGGCACACTGGGAACAGCAGGCAAACTGGGAACAACATAGGAAATAGGAACAGCAGGCACACTGGGAATAGTAGGCTCACTGGGAACAGCAAGCACACTGAAACAGCAGGCACACTGGGAATAGCAGGCAAACTGAGAACACACTAGGAACATAGGAAACTAAGAACAGCAGGCACACTGGGAACAGCAGGATCACTGAAAAGAGCTTGAGCAGGCAAACTGGGAACACACTAGGAACATAGGAAACTAAGAACAGCAGGCACACTGGGAACAGCAGGATCACTGAAAAGAGCTCGAGCAGGCAAACTGGGAACACACTAGGAACATAGGGAACAGCGGACATTCTAGGAAGAGTAGGCACAGTGGGAACAGTTGGCAGTCTGGGAACAGCAGCCACATAATTTTGAAATGGTAGGCACACTGTTAACTAGAAACTGAGAACAGCAGACACTCTATGAACAGCAGGAACAGCAGGCACACTTTGAACTAAAAACTGGGAACAGCAGACATTCTAGGAACAGCAGCCACACTGAGAACAGTAGGTAAATTGGGAACAGCAGACACACTGAGAACAGCAGGCACACTGGAACAGCAGACACATTGGGAACAGCAGGCAAACTAGGAACAAAGGGAATTAGGACAGCAGGCGCACTGGGAACGCACTGGCTAGGAACATAGGAAACTAGGAACAGCAGTCATAATGGGAACAGCAGGCAAACTGAGAACACGCTAGGAACATAGAGAACTGGGAACAGCAGGCACACTGGAAATAACAGGCTCACTGAAATAGCAGGCTGATTGGGAACACACTAGGAACATAGGGAACAGCAGACACTCTAGGAACAGTAGGCACACTGGGAACAGCAGGTACATTGGGAACAGCAGACACACTGGAAACTGCAGGCACACTGAAACAGCAGACACACTGGGAACAGTAGGAACAAAGGGGATTAGGAACAGCAGGCACACTGAGAACACACTAGGAACATAGAAAACTAGGAACAGCAGGCATAATGGGAACAGCAGGCAAACAGAACACGCTAGGAACATAGAGAACTGGGAACAGCAGGCACACTGGAAATAACAGGCTCACTGAAATAGCAGGCTGATTGGGAACACACTAGGAACATAGGGAACAGCAGACACTCTAGAAACAGTAGGCACACTGGGAACAGCAGGTACATTGGGAACAGCAGACACACTGGAAACTGCAGGCACACTGAAACAGCAGACACACTGGGAACAGTAGGAACAAAGGGGATTAGGAACAGCAGGCACACTGAGAACACACTAGGAACATAGAAAACTAGGAACAGCAGGCATAATGGGAACAGCAGGCAAACAGAACACGCTAGGAACATAGAGAACTGGGAACGGCAGGCACACTGGAAATAGCAGGCTCACTGAAAATAGCAGGCAGATTGGGAACACACTAGGACCATAGGGAACAGCTGACACTCTAGGAACAGCAGGCACACTGGGAACAGCAGGCACACTGGGAACAGTAGGCACATTGGGAACAGCTGGCACACTTGGAATAGCAGGCACACTGGAACATCAGGCACACTGGGAACAGCAGGTAAACTGGGAACACACTAGAAACATAGGGACTAGGAACAGCAGAAACACTGTAACAGCAAGCACACTGGGAAGAGGAGGAAAACTGGGATCATACTAGGAACAAAGGGAACTAGGAACAGCAGGCACACTGGGAAGAGCAGGCACACTGGGAACAGCAGGCACATTGGGAACAGCTGGCACACTGGGAATAGCAGGCACACTAGAACAGCAGGCACACTGGGAACAGCAGGTAAACTGGGAACACACTAGAAACATAGGGACTAGGAACAGCAGAAACACTGTAACAGCAGGCACACTGGGAACAGGGGGAAAACTGGGATCATACTAGGAACAAAGGGAACTAGGAACAGCAGGCACACTGGGAAGAGCAGGCACACTGGGAACAGCAGGCACATTGGGAACAGCTGGCACACTGGGAATAGCAGGCACACTGGAACAGCAGGCACACTGGGAACAGCAGGTAAACTGGGAACACACTAGAAACATAGGGACTAGGAACAGCAGAAACACTGTAACAGCAGGCACACTGGGAACAGGAGGAAAACTGGGATCATACTAGGAACAAAGGGAACTAGGAACAGCAGGCACACTGGAAACAGCAGGCACACTGGGAACAGGAGGAAAACTGGGATCATACTAGGAACAAAGGGAACTAGGAACAGCAGGCACACTGGAAACAGCAGGCACACTAAAAATAGCAGGCAAACTGGGAACACACTAGGAACATAGGGAACAGCAGACACTCTAGGAACAGCAGGCACACAGGGAACATAATAGGAACATAGGGAACTAGGAACAGCAGGCTCACTAAAAATAGGCAAAATGGGAATACACTAGGAACATAGGGAACAGCAGACAATCTACGAACAGTAGGCACATTGGGAACAGAAAGCACACTGGGAATAACAGGCACACTAGTAAAAGTTGGCACAGTGGGAACAGTTGGCACTCCGGGAACAACAGGCACATTAGGAACAGTATGCACATTGGGAACAGCAGGCACACTGGAACAGCAGACACACTGGGAACATCAGGCACACAGGAGCAGCAGGCACACTGGGAACATAATAGGAACATAGGGAACTAGGAACAGCAGGCTCACTAAAAATAGGCAAAATAGGAATACACTAGGAACATAGGGAACAGCAGACAATCTACGAACAGTAGGCACATTGGGAACAGAAAGCACACTGGGAATAACAGGCACACTAGTAAAAGTTGGCACAGTGGGAACAGTTGGCACTCCGGGAACAGCAGGCACATTAGGAACAGCAGGCACATTGGGAACAGCAGGCACACTGGAACAGCAGGCACACTGGGAATATCAGGCACACTGGAACAGCAGGCACACTGGGAACAGCAGGAAAACACTAGGAATATAGGAAACTAGGAACAGCAGGCACACTGGGAAAAGTTGGCTCAGTGGGAACAGTTGGCATTCCAGGAACAGCAGGCACATTGGTAACATCAGGCACACTGGGAACAGCAGGCACACATAGAACAGCAGACACACTGGGAACAGCAGGTAAACTGGGAACACACTAGAAACATAGGGACTAGGAACAGCAGAAACACTGTAACAGCAGGCACACTGGGAACAGCAGGAAAACACTAGGAATATAGGAAACTAGGAACAGCAGGCACACTGGGAAAAGTTGGCTCAGTAGGAACAGTTGGCACTCCAGGAACAGCAGGCACATTGGTAACATCAGGCATACTGGGAACAGCAGGCACACATAGAACAGCAGACACACTGGGAACAGCAGGTAAACTGGGAACACAGTAGGAACATTGGGAACTAGAAACAGCGGGCACACTGGGAACAGCACACAAACTGGGAACAAACTAGGAACATATGGAACTAGGAACAGCAGGCACACTGGGAACAGCAAGCTCACTGAAAATAGCAGGCAAACTGGGAACACACTAGGAACATCGGGAACAGTAGGTACACTGGAAACAGCAAGCACACTGGGAATAACAGGCACACTGGGAACAGTTGGCACACTGGAACAGCAAGCACACTGGAACAGTAGGCACACTGGGAACAGCAGACAAACTGGGAACACACTAGGAACGTAGGGAACTAGGAACAGCAGGAACACTGTAACAGCAGGTACACTGGGAACAAACTAGGAACATATGGAACTAGGAACAGCAGGCACACTGGGAACAGCAAGCTCACTGAAAATAGCAGGCAAACTGGGAACACACTAGGAACATAGGGAACAGTAGGTACACTGGAACAGCAAGCACACTGGAACAGTAGGCACACTGGGAACAGCAGACAAACTGGGAACACACTAGGAACATAGGGAACTAGGAACAGCAGGAACATTGTAACAGCAGGTATACTGGGAACATACTAGGAACATAGGGAACTAGGAACAGCAGGCACACTGGGAACAGCAGGCTCACTGAAAAATAGCAGGCAAACTGGGAACACACTTGGAACATAGGGAACAGCAGACACTCTAATAACAGCAGGCACACTGGGAACAGTAGGCACACTGGGAACAGTAGGCAAACTGGGAACAAACTAGGAACATAGAGAACTAGAACAGCAGTCTCACTGAAAATACCAGTCAAACTGGGAACACACTAGGAACATAGGGAACAGAAGACACTCTACGAACAGTAGGCACACTGGGAACAGCAAGCACACTGGGAATAACAGGCACACTGAGAAAAGTTGGCACAGTGGGAACAGTTGGCACTCCGGGAACAGCAGGCACATTGGTAACAGCAGGCACACTGGGAATAGCAGGCACTCATGGAACAGCAGACACACGGGGAAGAGCGAGTAAACTGGGAACAGACTAGGAACATAGGGAACAGCTACCACTCTAGGAACAGTAGGCACACTGGGAATAACAGGCACACTGGGAAAAGTTGGCAGAGTGGGAACAGTTGGCACTCCAGGAACAGCAGGCACATTGGTAACAGCAGGCACACTGGGAACAGCAGGCACTCATGGAACAGCAGTCACACTGGGAAGAGCGAGTAAACTGGGAACACACTAGGAACATAGGGAACAGCTGACACTCTAGGAACAGCTGACACTCTAGGAACAGTAGGCACACTGGGAAATGTTGGTACAGTGGGAACAGTTGGCACTCCGGGAACAGCAGGCACATTGGTAACAGCAGGCACACTGGGAACAGCAGGCACTCATGGAACAGCAGACACACTGGGAAGAGCGAGTAAACTGGGAACACACTAGGAATACTGGGAACTAGGAACAGCGCGCACACTGGGAACAGCAGACAAACTGGGAACACACTAAGAACATAGGGAACTACAATCAGCAGGAACACTGGGAACAGCTGGCTCTCTGAAAATAGCAGGCAACATGGGAACACACTAGGACTATGGGGAACAGCAGACACTCTCGGAACAGTAGGCACACTGGAAACAGCAAGCACACTGGGAATAGCAGGCACACTGGGAACAATTGGCACACTGGAACAGCAAGCACACTGGAACAGTAGGCGCACTGGGAACAGCAGGCAAACTGGGAACACACTAGGAACATAGGGAACTAGGAAGAGCAGGAACACTAACAGCAGGCACACTGGGAACATAATAGGAACATAGGGAACTAGGAACAGCAGGCACACTGGGAACAGTAGGCTCACTGAAAATAGCAGGCAAACTGGGAACACACTAGGAACATAGGGAACAGCAGACACTCTGGGAACAGTAGGCACACTGGAAACAGCAAGCACACTAGGAAGAGCAGGCACACTGGGAACAGTTGGCACAGTGGAACAGCAAGCACACTGGAACAGTAGGCACACTGGGAACAGCAGGCAAACTGGGAACACACTAGGAACATAGGGAACTAGGAACAGCAGGAACACTGTAACAGCATAGGGAACTAGGAACAGCAGGCACACTGGGAACAGCAGGCTAACTGGGAACGTAATAGGAACATAGGGAACTAGGAACAGCAGGCACACTGGGAACAGCAGGTTCACTAAAAATAGGCAAACTGGGAATACGCTAGGAACAAAGGGAACAGCAGACACTCTACGAACAGTATATAGGCACATTGGGAACAGCAAGCACACTGGGAATAACAGGCACACTGGTAAAGGTTGGCACAGTGGGAACAGTTGGCACTCCGGGAACAGCAGGCACATTGAGAATAGCAGGCACACTGGAACAGCAGACCACTGGAAACATCAGGCACACTGGAACAGCAGGCACACTGGGAACAGCAGGAAAACACTAGGAATATAGGAAACTAGGAACAGCAGGCACACTGGAAAAAGTTGGCTCAGTGGGAACAGTTGGCACTCCAGGAACAGCAGGCACATTGGTAACATCAGGCACACTGGGAACAGCAGGCACACATAGAACAGCAGACACACTGGGAACAGCAGGTAAACTGGGAACACAGTAGGAACATTGGGAACTAAAAACAGCGGGCAAACTGGGAACAGCACACAAACTGGGAACAAACTAGGAACATAGGGAACTAGGAACAGCAGGCACACTGGGAACAGCAGGCTCACTGAAAATAGCAGGCAAACTGGGAACACACTAGGACTATGGGGAACAGCAGACACTCTGGGAACAGTAGGCACACTGGAAACAGCAAGCACACTGGGAATTGCAGGCGTACTTGGAACAGTTGGCACACTGGAACAGCAAGCACACTGGAACAGTAGGCACCCTGGGAACAGCAGGTAAACTGGGAACACACTAAAATAGTAATACCCATGCATGCACTTCATCCCCCCCCCCCCCCCCCAATAACAATACACCCACCCAGTCAAATCAAAGTTATAATTATTGCTGTTGACACTTACTGGTAATTGTTAAACATCACATTTTGTGTTGTCCGTTTGTCTAGATCTGTCACCATGCAAAGTAAAATTTAATGTTTGTGAGGTGCACATCATAATTGCCACGCATAATAATAATTGTGTGATGTGTACAAGCTATAAGCTGCATTGTATGAAACCTGTGCAGCATAGAAAACAACACAATGCACAACATTCACTATTAACTGTTATATACTCAAGGTGGATAAAGTTGTTGCGCTAACTAGATCTATAATAATTATGTTACAATGTTGTGCTTTGGGCTAAGCAAGTTAATTATTACACAGCTTCCATTGGCCAAGCAACTTTGCTCCTCAGAACAGTCAGAAACTCCTCAGCAAAGTCAGGATAGGTAAGGTATGTCACAGACAGCTCAAGTGTACAGCTACATGTATAACTTATTGGCCTTCGTGCCAGACCAGAGAGACTGTATAAAGTCACAGATATCTTCTTATCAATGACTACAGAGCTACCAGTTACAAACCGTAGAAAGTTATGCAAGTCTTGGTGGTTTAAGTTTCCTATGAAGGTTCTAAGGTATCCAAGCACCCTTGCGCCTGGCTCGAGATCATCTCCTTTGATTGCTTAATCATGCTCATAACCGACCCTGGGGTGGCATTAAGAGCCCTGTACAAACCATGCAAGTCACCAACTGAAAATCCACTGAAGAAAGGGTGGTATTCGGTAGGCACTCCACGATAAAGAGAAAGTAGTGCCCCTAATGGTTTGCGTACAAGCTCATACCGTGCTACCTGAAGGATTAACTGTTGAATATTGCCAGGTGTAGGCATCTCACGACAACCCATAGTAGACAATATATTTAGTACAGACTCCCCTAATACCGGTGTGAAGGTGGCTTCTGAACCCTTTGACACTTGCAGAGCTTCACGAAACACAGAACTTTCGTAGGAGCTGACGTAATCTACGAATGAATCGATTAGAATTGCATCTGGGATTACAACATCACATCCAAGCAATGTGCATGCTACAACTGGAAAAGCTAGACGATTTGGCAGCAATCCACAAGACATAAATCCATGAGCTAATATGGAACCAAGCACCCTATAATGCGACATGTCAGCATGGGGATGTACTGAGGGAATATAGGTACTCCCACCATCAAAATCCTTGATGTAAGCCACTTCCCAAAACGCTGAAAAAAAAATCTCTACTCACTCATCCAGTGTCGATTGCTTTTTCATGCTTGTAGGCAATGCAGAAAGGATATTCATGAACCACTTGGGGTAGATTATTTTTGTATAACTCGATACAATCTTCATAGATGCTTGCTCGAGATATTGTATGAGACAGACCATGATGTGTGTCGATAAATTCATCATCCAGTAGGAATTCCCCTCTATTTCTCTCAACTGTAATAGAACAATAAGCAATCATTATCAAACACACAAAAGGAATACAAGCAAAGGGCAGGGCAAACTGGCTTGGTTTTATAGTACAGGAAACACACTGATGATGGTTAAGTGCTTCATAAGCATGTCAGCAAGAAAACACATAACTGGAAGTCTGACCTTAAGTAGTGCTTTCTAGAGCTCTATCCTGCGCACACTGCACTACATGCCATTGTAGTGTAGCATAGCCTATGCTGCAATAGATCGGTGAATTACTCGACAAACCTTACCTATACATTGAGCTCACTGTCAAAGCAGCACAAATGATGAGTTTGTATCGGCCATACCCATCAACCACATCTAGTAATACGATGTCTAGGTATGAAGTCGATGGGCACTTACCGACCACTCTGCATGAATCGTTTAAAAGGGTTATCACTGAACTGCACTTAACATCCAACACCTCCAACAATGAAGTGATTGGTACTGCCTACAGTCACATATTCCAGATTGTAGCAGCAGTTGGCAAGGTAGCCTCGTACCCAGGCTCTTAGGGGAGGGGGAAAAAAGAGCCTGGTACACACCGTTCGCGCATGCGCTTAATCACCCCAACTTTCCGGGGATCCGGATACTTACCGTTCACGTTCGTGATACGATGACGTCTACCAAAGAAGGCATGAATATTTGGTACGATACCACCGCTAGGCCGCGCCGCCCCGTACCGTACCCGTACCGTAGCCTGTACCGCTTATTAAACGCGCACTATACCCGCGTTCTAGACTCTCGCCGTTTCTTGGCCATGAATCGTTCAATTTCTTACGCTCTCGAAAAGGTCGCTTGCTCGACTGTTGTCTTGAAAGCCGAGCAGGCGACGTGTATTAAGTGTATCTATGAGGGAAAAGACGTGTTTCTCTGGCTACCAACTGGTTTTGGCAAGTCTCTGTGCTACGAAGTACTGCCCTTCGTATTCGATGACAAGCTCGGCAAGGACAACAGCGTAGTTATCGTAGTATCACCGCTCATTTCTCTCATGGTGGACCAAGTCCAAAGTCTCCGACGTAGGTCTGTAAGAGCTGCTATCATGTCTTCTGGGAGTAAGGTAGACAAAGAGTTCCTGGCAACAGATGATGACATCCGTGATGGCGCCTGTTTTTTTTTTTTTTGTGTGTGTGCACCTGAAGCAATTGATGTCTCACGGTGGAGAGATGCTATTGCTAAACCTGAGTTTTCATCCAGGGTAGTTGCGATTGTTGTTGATGAGGCCCATTGTGTATCAAAATGGTATGTTTGCATGCATGCACATTATGGTCACGTCAGTAATAATTATTACTTATATTATTATCTAATTCACAGGAGTCGTGACTTTCTACCATCATACGGACGACTTCATGAATTGCGTGCTCTCATACCAAAAGGCACTCCTTTGCTCGCTTGTACAGCTACAGTCACTCACGGTATTCGTAAGGAGGTCATCGAGAGCTTGGAGATGAGCGATTGCGAGACAGTTACCACCTCTCCTGACTGCCCAAACATCTACTATGAAGTATATGTACGTACAGATATGGAAACCGACTTGAATGGTGTAGTGGTGTCCCTAAAGCAATTGAAGAACATGGCCCCTCGTGTTATAGTTTACTGTAGAACACTAGATGTATGTGCTGATTTGTATGCTCATTTTCACTTTGAGCTGGGTGATGGATCCTACTATCCTCCTGGAGCTGAAAGAGTTAGTGACAATCGCCTTTTTGGCATGTTTCATGCCAACACTCCTCAACACAACAAGGAAGTTGTTTTGAGCAGCCTTACCAGACCTGATGGAGTTGTTAGGGTAGTTTTTGCCACTGAGGCTTTAGGAATGGGCATCAACTTGAGAGATGTCAACACCATCATACACTATGGAGCACCTCAAAGTATAGAGGACTACTTTCAAGAGAGTGGAAGAGGAGGAAGATCCGGTGATCCCGCACGATCCATTGTGTACTGGAAACCAATTGACTGTCATCTGAAGAAGAAGCTAGCAAGTACAAGAGACCATGAAGTAGCTGCAGTTCGGCATTATTTGGAAAATGACACCTCTTGTCGCCGGCAGTGGCTCTTACACTACTTTGACACCTCTTTTACCACCAGTGTGCAGGATCCTCTATTATGCTGTGATGTATGTGCAAGGAAATGTAGTGCTTCTCTGGTATGCTTCTCCAGCTATACTATGTATACATATTTATACTCACACATTGTTACTGACACATGCATCACCTTTGTGTAGGTTTGAGGTTATTTTTTTATATGAGTGCTCCCAGCAGGTGAAGCATTGCATTTAGTATTAAGAAAGTTTATGTACCTGTAAAGGTGAGTTATTATACGTCAACTGAAAATGGGTACTCCTTTTCCTGTTCTGCTTCCTCCTCCTCCTCTTCCTCCTCTTCCCGTTCAACTTCATCTGCTGTCACACCTCTGTACATCATGCACCCTAATTAAGGCCTTGCACTAATAATTATTACATAAAGCATACATGTACAAGTATGTATAATGTGATTGCATGCAGACTTACAGAGAGGAAACATACAAGACAGTGCCAGTCCTCGGTTACTGGCTCAAGAAGACCGAGTCGATCCTGAATGGTATCTCCATCCATTGTGTGCCGCTGGGCTCCAACTTGCCTTTCACATGAAAATTCAGTAGGTTTATCTTCTACTACCAAACCCAAACCTAAGGGGCAACCATCCATCTCATTGCCTGCTCAGGCAAACCTAACCCAGCAAAAGGCAGAGCCACTTAGGTGCCTAGCCTTGAGAACTAGGGGTGGTAGGTTAAAAAGCTCTTTTGTCCCATGGGAACTCTCCCTACCCACCTAAGTGGCTCATGGATACGGGCAGCATGCACACATGACCATAATTTACATG
Source organism: Stappiaceae bacterium (assembly GCA_964291365.2). Lineage (GTDB taxonomy): Bacteria > Pseudomonadota > Alphaproteobacteria > Rhizobiales > Stappiaceae > JBDWFY01. The sequence goes on along the minus strand of OZ220028.1, from coordinate 14,900 downwards.
TTAGCTGATCTCCTCCTGATGGTACTCTTCTCTCACAGGGATAATCCTTGCCAAGGTAGTCCTGCATACACATCATGATGTCAATCATGTCAGTTCTGCTTGCCTCATTCTTTATGAGAACATCCAGCACAATCACTTCTGACTTTTTCCCCATTTCAGTAGAGTACTTATGCTGAACGTGTTGAGGAACTGACTTAGACAAGACTGATAATCCGTCGATGTAGCGAGCGATGATCCTACTAACGAGAACAACACGGTTACTTCACACAGCAGCAAAGTCCTCAGAGGTTGGTAAAAATGTGTCAGCAGGAAGCTTAGAGAGGAGAGCAACACACCCAGTGCGAGCTAGTTCACAGGCTTGAACACGACTGCATCCGGCTAGGATACTGTACATGTGCAGCAAGGACCCATGGTGGTCGATCAAACATCTCTGACACCCCTCTTCTTATCAACAATGTCACCCCAGAACTTGACCAGAACATCGTCAGCTATCCATTGCTGCAAAGGGGTTGTGTGGAGCTTGCTGACTTCATCAAGAAGGCTCAAAGTGGCTGTGTAACTCATACACACACCAACATGATTCATACGTGAGTACACGTAATGTATAATAATTACTATGAAAAATATTAAGTTTTGATCATATCTATACTAACCTGCTTATCCACATGTGGAGAGAATAGTAGGAGAGAGATAACTGATTGCAGCCCACACATCTCCCTATTCTTCTCTTTCAGGAGAATACTGACTGCCATGCAAAGACCAGGATGGTGGGCAGTGGTGACTGCTGCCTGCTTACGTTTATCGTTGGATGTGACAATGGAGGAGAGGATCTTCAAGAGAGTGGGAGCTTTTTGTGAGAGATCTTCAACAAGCACCTTCCACTGAAATGAGGAACACTTACTGGTATTGATTTTGCGAAATGGTGAGAGAGGATTTGTTAGCTGACAGATGTGGAAACACTCGGAATTGATTTTATCTATAATCCGTTCAAACACCATTTCACATAGATCACTCTGATCCATTATGGCGTCAGCTACAGAGGGCAAGTGACAACCAGCGAGGGCTCTTCCTAAGACGCTGGTAGATCCACTCAGTGTGGAGGTGGTCGTTGAGCTTCCCAACAGGTCAGTTACAGTAACCTATACAATAAAAATTGTGTTAGATGCTGGAGTAAAGTGTTGATCTCATTATGGTATTGAATACTGTACCTTAACTGTAGGTGACTTCTTTGTTGGGGGTGGTAGGGGTTGGTTTTCTGCAATGTGTGAATTAATGATACAGCATTTTTAGATATCACTGTACATCTTATCCTTTGCTTTATTTCTTACCCTTTGTACATGCGTGCAGTGGTAATGGATCTGCAACAGTGAGACAGATAGGAGGTACAGTGCATGACAACAGAGAAGATAGTTGTAGCTGGGGCTCTACAACTGGTGACTGAAGAGAACCTGTGTAAAACAACATATTGTAGTATTTAATTTACTGCTTGACACAATATTAACAAAGTTTAATAATTCCTTACTTTGAGTAAAATCCAAGCGTTTCTGTGTGAGACGTCGTTTAGAAGGGGGTCTGTTCTTAGCTGTGTCGGGAGATATGCCCACTGAACTACTGGTCTCTTTTGTCTGCTTGAGCTCCCCTCTCCTACATGTACGCAGCTTGATGTAACTGGAGTTGGCCTGGCTTCTAAAGTTCTCCAGATCCTCTGCGGCTTTCTCCAAGCGTTCCAACCTCCTTTTGCATTTCTCGCATACATGCTCTGGGTAACCATCATTCTCAGCTATGGGCACATCAAGGAGATCAGAAATTCTGGAAGAGAGACTCTGTCTAGTTGCTGATGGGCCAAATAGACATACTGCATGAGCACTAGGCACGGCTGATTGGCAGAGGCGACACAAGCAACTGCGAGCAGCCATCGTGAACGTTGAACGCTCCTGGTAAGTACGCGGTACAATCGCGCGTGCGCGCTCGCAATGTACGTACGTACGTGCGCCTGGCACGCGCCATCGATCGTCCACGCGTCATCATTGGCCGGTTCGTGCTGTCCTAACGTCATTCGTCCACACCCACTCCAATGCACGCGGTCTCGTGACAGTTAATTAAGCGCATGCGCAAACGGTGTGTACCAGGCTCTTTTTCTCCCCCTCCCCCTAAGAGCCTGAGTACGAGGCTATTGGCATGGGTCATCATTTCACCACACCTCCCAATGTCCCAATGTGGCCTATAACTAACGTGACTCAATAATGTCTGCAGCATTGTCATGTACAGCTACAGAACCCATCTCAGTGTCATCTACCTGTATATCAAGCATGAACCACATACACTATATTAACAGTGGTGTAACGGGCTAAGGCCATTACCTAGATTATGCGAGCTTCTTCGAATAGCCGAAAAGTTAAGAATGCTAAATAGACCAACGAACACCCCACCCCCCCCCCCCCCCCCCCCCCCACAAAAGGGCTCACAATGAGCGACTGCCCTTACCTCTCGAAGATACAACCATAATTTCTCTATGATAGATCGCCAAAGCGAGCGAAAATGGACATAGGAGCCACCATGGACGATAACTACAGATCAGCGCATGCGCTGTAGACTGAAGATACTTAGTTCAAAGATCAGGGAAATCAATCAGCGAGTTAGCTAACTATATTAACAGAGGTGCAACGGGCTGTGGCCTTTCCCTAAATTTTGAATGTTGTTTGAGCTTCATCGAATAGCCATAACGTTAGATCACTAAATAGGGCTAACAAACTGCCTTCCCCCCCCCCCCCAAAAATGGCTTACAGTGAGCGACTGACCTTACCTGTCCAAGATACAACCATAATTCTCGATGATTGATCGCCAAAGCGAGCGAACATGGATATGAGAACCAAAAGCGCTCACGCAGTTCGCTATAGGTCGTCTATGCTTGCTTGTCCATTGACGATACCTACAGAACAGCGCATGCGCTGTAGACTGAAGACATTTAGTCCAAAAGGCCAGGAGAATCAACCATCGAGTTGGCTGACTATTTCAGCAACGGTCTATGGCCACTCCGTAGATTTTTAACGTTGTTTGAACTTCAAAATAGGAGTGCTATGGCTACTCCCAAGTAGGCTAACGAATCCCCTCCCCATAAAGGTTCACATTAAGCGAACAACCTTAACTCCTTATGATAAACCATAATTCTCTATGACAGATCGCCAAAGCGAGCGAAAATGGATATGAAAGCCAAAGGCGCATGCGCAGTTTGGTATAGATCGTCAACGGTTAGTTGTCCATCGACGATCACTACCGAACAGCACATGCGCTGTAGGCTGAAGACATTCAGCCCAAAACCTAGGAAAATCAACCAGCGAGTTGGCTGACTATATTAGCAGCTGGCTATGGCTACTCCCTAGTTATTGAATGATGTTTGAACTTCATAACGATCTCGTATAGCCAATATAACGACTACCGTTGTCGCCCGTATTGGGACCACTTCTTTTCACTTAGTCCGCTGTCAGATACGTGATGAGTCTCTCTATTTATCCGTTTTATCCACAATTGTCCGTTGTGCGACACATTCTATATGATCCGTCTCTCTGATCGGACAGCGTGGACCGCCTTCGTCCGTCCGACGATCCCGTTCCAGTCAGTTCTATACCGTCTGAATCATATCATAATATTATAGCGCATGTGTATAAATTTGCATTACAACAAGTTTAAATATTAATAGCATAATAATGAAGAGAGTAGATACATCCACTCATTTGTTGCATTTTAGTCAATCACGGCTAAAACTTGAATGCTTCCTGCCATTGTTCCTCTTCAGCACTTTGTCAGCTCTCTCTACCTACAACATTCATAGTAGCCATAAACTGCTTCTATAATAAATAGCATTACAAACAACCTACGTACCAAGACAACAACCTACATACCAAGTCTTTTTACAATGAGATGGACGTTTATCAATGTTAGACATTTGTGGTAAAGAGAACTGTGTTCCAAATAATTCCCATAGCCAACTAATCTGTAGGTAAACGTTTGCTACATGTACATCTCAACTGCTCACTAGGATGCACAACAAGCGAAGTTTCACATGCACACGAGCATATTGCTCACACACTCTCACCCTTTCAGCTTCAATATGTGCCATCTTGAGAGCAGGCTAGTCATAGATGCTCGGTACATTCCAATCACTCGCTCAGATACACAAGCTGAAGTATCACATGTACACACGCACATTACTTACACACTCTTATACTCTAGATCTGCCATCTGCTGAAAAATGTGCCATCTTAACAGTAGGCTAGTCATTCGATGCTCGGTACATTATAATCGCTCGCTCTAATACACAACAAGCTGTACATCAGCATCCATGTACAGACTCCTACATGAACGACAGAACAAGAGGTTTAACTATGGGAATCATGGATTTTTCCTGGCTGTCCCCGGGAAAATTTACAAAAATAATGAAAATATAAGATGACATGACCAATGGGGAAAGGTGAGTAGTCAAGTTTTAGTTTGCAAGCAAAAGCAACTTTCATTCGAGGAATGTGGTGCGAAACGATCAGCGTCATCCACCCAACATGTGCCGAGCATAACTTCGTTAGATTTTGGATCGCATGGAAGGAGAGAATGTTAGAAAATTGTTGACACGCATTAAGGTGTGTTCCTTCTGTACGATACAGGCCAGCCACTCTCTCTTGTCATCTTCTGTAATCAACACGCCATCAACTTCACACCCTCTCTGAAGCAAAAAAGAGATAACCAAATACCAAATATGTGTACATGTGAATGATACACACTAAGAGCAAGCTATGGTTCTAGTATAGTACAACTACATGCACATTCAGGGCACATATGGAAAAACTCACAACATACACTAGTATATATGCACACTTGTAGTTAGAACTTCTCAACACCATACCACGGACATGAAGTAACAACACAGCTGAATGCAGAAAATGACCCCCCCCCCCCCCCACACACACACACATGCTAGTTGATTTATAACCTTCTTTTACCACACAAGCTTCTTCCCTGATAAATCCAGAGCCTGACGGTAGACAGGAAGTCATGGAAACCAAAAGTTATTATCTAAGTACAAATATAACATCATATATAGCAGTTGGAGAGAGAAATTGATGTCATTATTCTATCACATTAATGACTTTGTTTCTAATTTGTTACCCAGAGAAGCCTCTATCGGTCCGTACTTCCCGTCTTATACAATGCAAGTACATAACTGTAGAATACAGCTAAATCTGTAGACCTGGCAACACTGATAACCTTCAAGTTCTGCCATGCTCGTATGGATCTATAGCTACATGTACTTTAATGCTTACGTGGATCGGCCTGTATCATCAACTCAGGCTCCTGAATACCAGAAGTATCAGTAGCTCACCAACAGAACAATACAGTAGCAAGTTCACCGCCTGCTACATCAATAATAATTATAACAAGGCAAAGAAATACAACTACATATGTACATGCCCAACACTGGGGCCTTGTTGCGCTTAGGTATACTATACCTCACTGCTTGTTTAACGGTAAGAGGAGTATCTAACTCCTACCTGAAGAAGCTCTTTTGAAGCACAAAGTACACCTACATAATATGTTAATACCACAACTTGAAAAGTTATTACCGTACCTTCGCGAAAAAGGGCCCATGGGCGGTGCACCTTACATTGGATCTAGACTGGGGGGTGGGCTGATATTTGAAGTATCACTGTCGCAGTTAGAAACAAAAAAGCACCCAGGTAAACTATCTACGTGATCTTCATTATTTGAATAGTAGCCACGGCTACTATTGATTTCAGCCTTGCTCAAGTACGGTTACTAATCGAGGGCGGTCCGGCTTTTATTGGGCTGATACTTCACGGTACGGTTGACAGCAACTGTAACTCAAATGGCTGGACTGCACTTCAAATTATAATCGAGGTACGACCGAAAAATAACATGCCAAACAGCTGTAGAACTAGGCTTAGTTCGTCTTATGCCGCGTTTCAGCACGATCGAGCACAGCTAGAGATCCTAACCACGCCTACTTAATAGTGATCGCGCATGCGTGTTCTGGGGCGGCTACATATGGGCGCATATTAGAGTAAACTTTAGACCTTAACAGGAAATTAAGCCCAAAGTGGGGGGTGGGCCGATATTCTGTAGTGGGCCCTTTTTCACGAAGGTATGGTATTATAACAACCCATAATATTCAAAGTTCAAAAAATGGCTGACAAGCCTATCAGAGTGTCTGTTCTGGAAGGAGACTTTGCTGTTATGTCCAGTGTAGGACTCCCACTGTCTCTTTGTGTCCAGCTACAAGTAAGCTGTTTGAAACTGAAAGAGGCTCTATGGACAGCTAGAAGCACCCCTGGTGGTTTTTCTGTTAGCCTATTCTGGCCTGCCCCTGCCCCTGAAAAAAATGGTTGCTCTAAGAAAAGGAAGAAGAGGAAGAGGAGGAGAGCTAAGGCCAGTCAAGTGACTCTAGGTAGTTGTAAGCAATCTAATCAACCTGCTACACCTTCTATGCTGCCCCAAGAAGATGCCACTGTATCTCCAACTACTGCTGACCAGTTGCACAAACTTACAACAAAGTCTACTCCATCACCCTCTGTTAACAAGTCACATGCTCCAACTAAATCAGCTCAAAAGACCCCAGTAAAACCATCTCCTACTACAGTTGACTTGTCAAAGTGTGAACACGTACAGTACGAAGCTAGGAATGGTATACATGGAGTGTTCTACCAACAGGCTGAGTCAAGTGAAGCTGGCTGGACCCCTGTAGTAGCAAAGAGGAAAAAGAAGGTCCCTGTTCCACAATATGTGAGGCGTAGATTCCCACCAGATCATCCTATCCATGCTCAAAGTATTGTTTCAGACTCTGATAACGATTCGGGATCAGACTGTGACCTAGGTGAGGTGATTCCATCTGGAGCAGTTAATGTTCACTACAGGGAAATTGATGGTACCCAAGGACTATCTGTATGGACACACAAGTCGCGATCTTGGACTCCCGTGGCAGCTAGAACTAGATCAAAACAGAAATAGTGATTAACTCTGACTGGGTACATGCTTTGTATTAGCTTAAAGCTATTCATGTGTCCATTGCTATATGCATAAATTGTTATAGAAAAAAAAAATAAAATAAAAAATAAAAAATAAAAAATAAAAAAATAACTGGCTATACAAAGGTATGTCTGGTGACCTTTATACTGTACTTTAAAACAGCTTTTTAGCAGTTAGATACATGTACTCTCTTCTTATGTACCCTTGTTAACAGTACAAGCTTAACTACAAATACACGGGACACACAGGGGAAGCACACTGACATGCTGTGAAGTGCACATTGGTGAGTTTAGTGACACTCTTGACAAAGTTTGACTACACATTTACATCTGAGAGACTGAGCACTCACCAATCTTGTAACTACTCTCTGAGAGCCACTGATGCTTCAAACAAGTAGCTATACACTATAATGAATAAGGAGATGGCTACAAATTGGTATTTATTCCTGCTTGTGCATTTGCTTGAGGGGTAGGAATAGAGGCTACAAATATGTCAGACCACCCCAACATGCACCTCCTATAGTCTCGGTGATGAAGTGCTGAGACACAGTGCTAGAAGCATAGGTATGTATGACTTTCTGTCGATCATTAATTGCCTATAATGTTGGCAAAATTATGCTCAGACTGAGTAACAGAGCAATGCTGCTAACTAGTAGGAAATTTCCACTCTCTACGCAGTTAAGGCCTGGGTCTAAGAAAAAGTATGACTTATGTTTCTAGAAGGTTCATATCTCTGGACTGCTACTAGTTAGGATGTCAGACAGACTACCATATGAAAGGCCAATCTTAATTCTTCAACCACATACTAATTTAACCAGTTAATCGGTAAACAAATTACATCAGTGACACAATGACTTCACCGTATTTCAGCATACAAATCGCTCAGAGCAGAGATCTAAACCATCCTAGATGGACATCACCGCTTGTCTGGTAACTTATTTAGTATTAAAGTAATGTAAAACGTAAGGGGGATTGTTGGAAAGCACCTCAAAGGCATCAAACTACATGATAACTCACTTTTAGGGTCGTCAATGAACCTATTTGCATACTACACATAGTTGAAGCTCCGTCCTCCACGTAGATCCTAGGTATTATACTGATAATCAATCTCTTGATATCAGTAAGAGGACAAACCAAGGAGGGGAGGATAAGTTCTCCACCTCGAGTGATCTTTACTTTTACCAACTTTTAGTTAGTAAGTCACATGACTAAGTATACTTTACTGCAATACGTGAAATCACGTGCACTTCAACGTATGGTGTGTATTAATGAGAAATCGCTGTTCAATACTTGATCCAGGTCTTAATTGGTAAACAAATTACATCAGTGGTGATGACGTCACTAGCATACAAATCGCTCAGAGCAGAGATCCTAGATGGACATCACCGCGTATCTGGTAACTTTAGTATTGAAAACGTAAGGGGGATTGTTGGAAAGCACCTCAAAGGCATCAAACTACACGATAACTCACTTTTAGGGACGTCAATGAACCTATTTGTATGCTACACATAGTTGAAGCTCCCACAGCAAAAAAATAGGGTGAAATACGGGAAAACTGGATTCCCGTCGACTTCTGCTAACGGGAAAATCGACGGGCGTGGACGGGTTCTTAGATTGACAGTCCCGTGAAGTTTCCCGTCTCGATAGCTGTGGTGATAACCGCAGCATAAACGGGAGCGTTTGCGGCACCGTCCTTTTTCAGTGGCTAAAACACGGTGCGAAGGCAGCCCGTCCTACCGACACGTCACACGCATGCGCGTTGGAGACATTCAAATTTAGGACAGAGAAATGGCGGCTAGGGGTTGGAGAGAATGAGTATGAATAGCGACTCGGAATGGCAACACTGGCACCTTTGGTGGTCTGTGCGAGGTTTACTTTCACTTTGACAACTCTAGAAGCGACGATTTATGGCAGTATTCATACCGTAGAGGGCGCGAGCAGGGTATCGGAGCTGGTACTGACCCCAGACTACACTGGCAGCCTCAAGGCAACTCAAAGGTAGGCATATGAGGGAGGTTGTTTGTGCCAGTGTACTATAAAAGTTAAGCTATTCATGATAGTAGACACCTGTAAAGTCTATGTGACACTGTGGGAGATACAAGCATAGACCGTGGCATACGCAGTCTTATTATCTATGATACAAGTTCAAGATGACCCATCTTCGAGGGGTCCCTACGTGTGTGAGAGAGAAGAAATGACCTTGTCGAGTGTGTGTGTACTCATACTGAACTGTTGAGCCTTGAGCATATAGACTAGAGGGATCTTTGCTGGCAGGATGCCCCATCCTTTTGTCAGCTTCTCGGCAAGATGACCCATCTTTAGTCGAGGGGTCTCTACGTGTGTGAGAGAGAAGAAATGACCTTATTGAGTGTGTGTGTACTCATACTGAACTGTTGAGCCTTGAGCGTATAGACTAGAGGGATCTTTGCTGGCAGGATGCCCCATCCTTTTGTTAAGAAGAACTACTTAGGTACCATGATATTATGTATGTCATGGAGCATCACTAGTCTGTCTACATAGATGTGGACTCGTTGAATTATTTTACCTTTTTAGAGGTTTACAATCAACAGGTGAGCTACTATAGCATCAGGTGCCAAATTTACAATGTGATTTTTTTTCTGTTTACAGCTGAACTGCTTTTGGAATTGATAAATACTGAGGGTGAAATAATACAGGTTACCTGTTATGTTAGTTTTATGTTCATGTACATGTCATTGTACAGAAGAGTGCCTACAACATGCAGATTGTATTGAAACCAGTGTTCCTACCACATTTCTACAATTATTCCATTATAGTACATGTGCATAGATAAGAAATCGTAATAGCCATTTCAAGTTCTACTTTGTTTAAAATTGTTGGCTATGCAGAGTTCTCTCTAGCTGCTTTCAGCATAACCACCTATACCCCAACTGAAGTGCATACACACAGGAAAATGACTCCATGTGGACGGATTTACGCGGTCTACCGTATTGATGAAAGAAGCGGGCGCTACACTGCCTGGAGACGGCGTACCTGTAACGCGGACTCCGTCAGTATTCCGTGTAAGATACGCACGGTGCATGCGGACTCCGTTGCTTGCACTATGCTTGCACGGTTACAACATTCGGTATCCGTCCTCTCGGCTTGCGCTACACGGACGCAGTATAGAGCCGCGCACGAGACTCCACCCCATGCGCCCTGAATATTGAATCGCGAATACATATACGCGTACGCGAATTGAAAGCGATCGCGCGCGCTGCGCCGCGCAGATAGCTCTAATAGAAGAGGCGTGGTTACAATAATTAAAGTTCAGATCAGGGCGCCAGCAATACAGACTCATTGCTCAACGATCAAAAATATTCTGTGAGCATTGCTCTTGGTGTGTGAGCAAATCCATGTTTAGTCGCCACCGCGTGATACCTTCAACAACAAGAAATGGCAAGAAAGGTCGAGAGAACAAGCGATGAGCAGTTCTATAGTCAGAATTCGGACTTCACAGCCCAGGCTCGACCACGATCCATCGCACAGCTTGCCTTTTGAAAGATGCAGGTATGATCCTAAAAACTCTTTATTGATATGTGAATTATGGAATAGCTCATTGAGTGCCAAAATTATGAACCATAGCATGCACACACGCGCGTGTACTCACACACACACACACACACACATCAGATCGGTTAGTGAGTCTGACAGTTCGGAGTGATGAGATCATGATGATGTCAAGTCAAGAGTTTGTAGACCATTAGGTATACACTCACTAGAGCTAAATGCATGTATCAGCATGCCATGCACATACTGAGGCTACGCATGCATGTGTATTTAGCCAGTGTTTGTATCTCTTTATAGAAAGACTACCCCAAACTGTGGATACTGACTTCCATTTCAGTGGCGAGCGCCCTCATAGTTGGCGTCCACACCTACGACTGAATATATGTTAAGTGATGCATGTGTATACATTGTGAACAATAGAAGCTTTAAGCTTTATATGTGTAGGCTTGGTTGTTAATTCCTGTAACCTACATGTAAATGCAAACAACCCTGATGATACTGTGTACATTATTGTATTGCACCTGGTAGGCTATAGCTAACACCAAGGTTTAATTATTAAGCTGATAAGCTTTATCTATGAATTAAGTCCTGCCACATGTGAATAGAGTGTCCTATACCATTTCTACTACTTTCCCATGCCCAATGACTCACTTGTCCATAATGTGTGTGTGTACGTACATGTGAAACTTCGGCTTGTTGTGTGTTAGAGTGAGCAATTCAAATGTACCGAGCATTTAGGACTAGCCTGCTGTTAAGATGGCACATCTTTCAACAGTAAGACTCAGCTAAGATGGCACATCTTTAAGCTGAATGAGCATAAGAGTGTGTGAGTAATGTACGTGCGCATACACGTGAAACTTCAGCTTGTTGTGTATCAGAGCGAGCGATTGGAATGTACCAAGTCTTTAGAACTAGCCTGCTGTTAAGATGGCACATCTTTAAGCTGAAAGGGTATGAGAGTGTGTGAGCAATAGGCTCGTGTACATGTGAAACTTAACTTGTTGTGCGTCAGAGTGAGCAATTGAGATGTACATGTACCAAGCATTTAGGTGACTATCCTACAGTTTAGTGGGCGCTATGGGGAAATATTTGGAACACAGTCCTTTGTACCGCAAGTGTCTAACATTGATGAATGTCCATCTCATTGTATAAAGACTTGGTATGTAGGTTGTTATATGCATCAATTATTATTTGTAATACTATTTATTATAGAGGCAGTTCATGGCTACTATGAATGTCGTTGGAGGTAGAGAGAGCTCAAAAAGTGCTGAAGAGGAAAAGAAAAAGCAGGAAGCATTCAAGTTTTAGCTGTGATTGACTAACTACACCAACTGAGTGGATGTATCTACTCTCTTCATTAATTATTATTATTATGCTATTAATAATTACCGTAGAATCCCGCGATTACGCCCCCCCTTTTTGCATGCTAGCATTGGGCAAAGGTGGGGAGGGGGCTTATACGCGGGATCGTGACATTTCCTCCTGACGACCATTACCGACCGACGAATGCCACATGGGCGCGCGATCTCTGGCTATTTGATGGGGAAAACTCTAGAAAAACGACAAAGTGAGGCATATTATGGCACAAATGGCTAGTTTACTAGTTGTAGCTACTGTTTTTGTTGCCTTGTGGACTCTTAATATCTACATTTTACAGTCAGAGCGGGGGGGGGCTTATACACGAGACAAAACTACCTATGCAGGAACTTGAGCCAAAATTGCAGGGGGGGGCTTATACGCGAGGGGGGGGGGCGTATTTGCGGGATTCTACGGTATTATCATTATTGTAATTTTAATGCAAATTTATACGCATGCGCTATATGATATGATTCGGACGGGATAGAACTGACTGGAACGGGATCGTCAGACGGAGTTGATACGTACAAGTAGACGGAGGCAGTCCATGCGTTCCGATCGGACAGACGGATCATTGAGACGGAGTCACACGACGGACAATACTGGATAAAACGGAGTATCTAGACGGACTCAGCACGGATCTGATAGCGGACTCAGTGAAATAGTCCGTATAAAGTGGTCCCAATACGGGCGACAACGGTACTCGTTATCCTGGACATCGGAGATTCCGTTCCAAGCTCGTCTATACGGCGAACGCGGACCTCGTTCTCCCTGTATACGTGCACAGTTCACGCGGCTACGTTTTCCTGTGACACCTATGCAAGTTGCTCATGGTCGGGTAAGAGATGTCCTGATGTACACTCATCATTACATTAAATTTTGTACCTGCCATTACTCATAGCCAAGATATTTTGGACTTGCAACATGTAATGCGGTAGCTCTATGATATTTTCAGTAGTAACAATAGGTGAGTTATTATGATGTACATGGTACATTATCCTACTCCTTTGTATGTACAGGTGCATCTACTACATCAGACTTTACTATCAGGTACATACATGTAGTAGTTGTAAAACAGTTTATTTTTACATATGAACTTGTACAACATGCAGGCCAGAATCACCTCAGAAATGTTAATGCTACTATTTAAAACACCATGCACACTGTTGTCTACAATGATAGTTACATACACAATAATAACGAAAGGTAATAATAGCAATATCCAGTGCTTTCCACATTACATTATAATAACATTATGTTGCTCTCATTCTACAGTGACACTGGTCATGGTGTAACTAGCTAAATAAACATGCGTAGCTACCTCAGTGTCCTCATCACTAACAGGTATAAAGTTTCATCATGAATTTTGTGTGTGCATAATAATAGTAGTATTGTTGCTTTTGCTTTCTATCTCCAGGCCTAAGATTACTAAGAGTAAACTTTTCAAAGCTCCGCTTTCTTTGGTATCTCATTCACTAAGGTGATAGAAGATTTTCTGTATCACTATTGTTAATGTCAACACCAAATATCTCCATATCTGTAGATTTGACTACACAGAGTAGCCGTTGCTGTTTGAGCTCTCATACCTGCATAGTGAAAATTAAAAAAACAGTGACTACGACTACATATAACATTGATAACTTCATATTATGAGGTATTGGCTGATCTTTATTTATTTGTAAGTGTATATACACTGATATTGTTTGTTGCTGTTCTATTTGTATAGATTTTTTTCATGACATTGTGGATTCCACCAGCGCTGCGCGCTGATACGTAGCGCTAGCCGTACTACTAGCTGTATAATAATGATATTCATGGTTTTGAAGTAAGACGGTGGCCGCATGCTACCCGTTTCAGAGAAGGCGAGTACGGGCACCGCTACGTGTCACTTTGTCGACAAGACGGAGAAATGGACGGGTAAACGCGGTACAAAACGGGAAAATCGACGGTGCCCGTCCCAGTATGCCCGTCTATTTGGTCCCATTACGGGCACAGACGGTACCGTGTTCATCCCGTAAATTTCCCGTACGGATTACCGTCTTTGTGGGAAATACGGGCAAAAGACGGGGCCGTCTTGCCTACCATTTTTTGCTGTGTCCGTCCTCCACGTAGATCCTAGGCGATATTCCATCTCTTGATATCAGTAAGAGGACAAACTAAGGAGGGGAGGATAAGTTCTCCACCTCGAGTGATCTTTATTTTTACCAACATTTAGCTAGTAAGTCACATGACTAAATGCACTTCAACATATGGTGTGCATTAATGAGAAATCGCTGTTCAATACTTGACCCAGGTCTTGAGTACGCAGAGCTGCCCAACAAGTTTAGATCTAGACCACACAAATCATACACATTAGTACCTCGCCCACACCTTACACACTAGCAGTACGTACTGCTTTACAGATGTTGCAAGTTGCATACGATCTTCTTTGGTAAAATGTATCCTTATCCCCCTCCCAACTGAATCGGCTGTTTACGGTCACACACAGAGCACGGTCACTGTCTTCAACGACAACCCACACAACTCCCCTGCTTAGCAGTATAATAATGTATGCTGTACATTATCCTGTGTCACTCGACCTTAGGTAAGGCCACTCCAAATCAATTAGTTGTTTCTCATCCCTCCATTATTTCCGCCCGCATGTAATTCCATTTGTGACCGGATTTGAGAAAACCCTCCTTATGGGATTTTTGTGAAAATTGAGTTTGATGCATCTTTGATAAGCTCTACCATAGAGCTAACCCACCTGCAAGTTTTAGGCTGATCGCGCGCTTCGCTTTGGAGATAGCCCGCTTTGTTTGCGATCGCGCTACAACCACAGAAAACGAGAAATTACGGTCTAAAGGCGTTGCTATGCACGCGTATAGCGTATCCGTATATTACGCGTGAACCGGAAATCAATTAATTCAACCCGTGGGCGGAGCCGTCCGAAAAGAGCGCAAAGGTCGAGCTGCTCTCGAACTTCGTCGTCTATAACGAGTGCCA
>OZ220027.1:0-143329 GCA_964291365.2 Stappiaceae bacterium | reverse complement strand
CTGGATAAAACGGAGTATCTAGACAGACTCAGCACGGATCTGATAGCGGACTCAGTGAAATAGTCCGTAAAAAGTGGTCCCAACACGGGCGACAACGGTACTCGTTATCCTGGACATCGGAGATTCCGTTCCAAGCTCGTCTATACGCGAACGCGGACCTCGTTCTCCCTGTATACGTGCACAGTTCACGCGGCTACGTTTTCCTGTGTTAGCATTTGGAAGCCGTGGAAAGCCATTTAATCTCTGCAGTATTATGCCTAGGCAACTAATTCCCCGTGGTGGTACCTTTTCAGGAGATGATCCACTTGCATTGGTTGTAGAAGAATCAGAAGATGCTCCTGATCCCTGTGACTATCTTGATGCACCCACGGTATATGTTCAACAGCTTGAGTGTTCATGACTCAGCTATCTCACTGATTGATTTCCCTCATCTTTGGGCTGAACATTTTCAGTCTACAGTGCATGCGCTGTTCTGCAAGGATAGTCAATGGACAACTAACCTTTGACAACGAACTGCGTGTGCGCCTTTGGATCATATATCCATTTTAGCTCGCTTTGGCAATCTATCATCGAAAATTAATGTTGTATCTTAGAAAGATAAGGCCAGTCGCTCCTTTTTTTGTGGGATAAGGTCAGTCGCTCAATTTGAGCCCTTTTTTTGGGGGGGGGGGGGGGGGGGGGGGGGGGGGTTCGTTAGCCTTTTTAGCGATCGTAACATTTTGGCCATTCGATGAAGCTCAAACAACATTCAAAATCTAGGGAATAGCCATAGCCCGTTACACCTCTGCTAATATCGTCAGCTAACTCGCTGATTGATTTCCCTGATATTTGGGCTAAGTATCTTCAGTCTACAGCGCATGCGCTGTTCTATAGGGATCGTCGATGGACAACTAACCTTTGACAACCTTTACCGAACTGCGTGTGCGCCTTTTGCTCTTATATTATCCATTGTAGCTCGCTTTGGCGATCTATCATCGAGAATTATGGTTGTATCTTGGAGATATAAGGTCAGTCACTCAATTTGAGCCCTTTCTTGGGGGACGGTGGTTCGTTAGCCTATTTAGCGATCGTAACGTTTTGGCCATTCGATGAAGCTCAAAATCTAGGGAATGGCTATAGCCCGTTGCACCTCTACTAATGTCGTCAGCTAACTCGCTGATTGATTTCCCTGATATTTGGGCTAAGTGTCTTCAGTCAACAGCGCATGCAGCTGTTCTGTAGGGATCGTCGATGGACAACTAACCATTGACGACCAATACTGAACTATTATAGGGTGTCCAACACAGAAATAAAGTTTCGTTAATCGCTTTTTTCAATATCAGGGCACGTATATCTTACTGAAAGTCGGCTTTGTCCGGCATAAAACCCAAGTTACCGCCTTTCCTTATGGGGGTTTTCGCGGCGCGAAGTTTCAGATCGAGAGCAGTGACTACGGGGTTAAAATTTTTATGACGTCAAGTTAACCCCTTTTGCTCGGTATTTTGCAAAAGTAAGTGACTATGGTTGAAGTTTACTAGCAAGGAGCGTGGAGTGCTGAGCTGATTGTTTCTGGGTTCTAGGAGCTGCCAAAATGTGAGCTAGTAGAGTTTTACATGACATCTGTATCAGATTTTATTACACTGACCAGTGATCAATTGACAAGATGCTTCCCTCAGGGTGTTGGTACATAGTATGGGGCCTGTACATTCTGTAGACAAAGTCAACTTCACTTAAACAGTTGCTTGCCATCTGGAAAACCCCAAAATTTCTAGCGGCTAATGTGTCACTCCCCACATAAGTTTATGACTGAAGCCATAAAAATGCATATTGAAGCACTCAAATGAAACGTCAGGCAATCCTGAGTGTTTTGGTAAAAGTTTCGTCTTGATAGCTCATACGGTTCAAAAGTTATAAAGCAATAAAGATTCTAAGTTCTAGTAAATTTTTAACCTAATCTATGTTGCTATTAGCAAGCACAGCAATGCTTTTATTAAAGTTGCAATTCAACTTTGAGCCATAACTTCAGTTAGGAACGAGATATGAACACGAAACTTGCACCAAAATTATTCCAAAAGAGTATGCTATTATGGTGGCGAGCAAAAATGATCAAGTTTGTAAGGTTTTCCACATAATATTGTATACTAGACATACATCACATGGAAACACAACACAATTGGACAATATTATAGAAAACGATTTTACCCAGATGGTAAAACAATCTCAAATCGAACTTCTCTTGGTCTGCAGATAGCATAGGCCTGGTACAATGTACCAACACCCTGAGGGAAGCATCTTGTCAATTAACCACTTGTCAATGTAATGATATCTGATACAGATGTCATTTAAAACTCTACTAGTTCACACTTTTGCGGCTCCTAGAACCCAGAAACAGTCAGCTCAGCACCCCACGCTCCTTGCCAATAAACTTCAACCATAGTCACTTGCTTTTGCAAAATATAGAGCAAAAGGGGTTAAGTTGACGTCATAAAATATCAACTCCGTAGATTATACGCAAGTTGCGTGCATGCGCGAAGTTGCGGTCAGAGTTTTCAAGCTGCAATTGTGCAACAACAACGAGGTATTTCAGCGTGAAATTTTTCATGAGCATTTATTTCAAGTTGCTTTATGTTGACAATCACTCAAAAGACATATTGGCGGAGATCAATTTTTTGGTGTGGAGACCCTAACTATTAGCGATGGTTTCGTTTTGCCTATTCGATAAAGCTCAAACAACATTCAAAATCTAGGAAATGGCCCGTTGCACCTCTGCTAATATAGTCAGCTAACACTCTGATTGATCTCCCTGATCTTTGGGGTAAATACATTCAGTCTACGGCGCATGAGCTGTTCTGTATGGATCGTCGATGGACAACTAACCATTGACACCCTATACCGAACTGCATGTGCGCCTTCGGCTCTTATATCCATTTTCGCTCTCTTTGGCGATCTATCTTCGGGAATTATGGTTGTATCTTAGAACGGTAAGGTCAGTCGCTCAATGTAAGCCCTCTTTTGGTGGGTAGTTCTTTAGGCTTTTTAGCTATCGTAACGTTTTGGCTATTCTATGAAGCTCAAACAAAATTTAAAATCTAGGGAATGGCCATAGCCCGTTGCACCTCTGCTAATATAGTCAACGAACTCGCTGATTGATTTCACTGATCGTTGGGCTAATTATCTTCAGTCTACAGCGCATGCGCTGTTCTGCAGGGATCGTCGATGGATAATCAATAATCGACGACCTCAACCAAACTGCGCAAGCTCCTTATGCTCTTATATCCATTTTCGCTCGCTTTGGCCATCTACCATCGAGAATTATGGTTAATTCAGGGAATGGCCATAGCCCGTTGCTCCCCTGCTAATATATATACATATAATAATATCCCTGATTTTTGGACTAGGTGTCTTCAGTCAACAGCGCATGCAGCTATTCTGTAGGGATCGTCGATGGACAACTAACCATTGACTACCTATACTGAACTGCGCGTGCGCCTTCGACTCATATCCTCCATCGCTCCTTTGGCGATCGATCATCGAGGATTATGGTTGTATCTTGGAGAAGTAAGGGAGCCCTTTTTGGGGGAGGGCGGTTCGTAAGCCTATTTTTAAATATCATTCTGCATGATTATAAAAATGCAGGGATGCACAAAAATAGCATGATAATGCTAATAAGTAATATGTACATCCAGAAGATGAAAGGACTACGTAAGTTATTAAAATGAATAATGAATACAGTGACAATATTTGTATTAACTACAGCAATGCAATGTTATTTTAAACACGATTCTTAAAGGTAGAGAAGGGTGAGGACACAACATCACTACTTAAGTTATTCCATAAATTTGGAAAAGAAAAAAGAGTTTAAGTATTGTGCAGTGTGACCACTTAGACTGCTTAGCTGTTTAGAATGGGTGTAGCGAGTGGTGTAAACGCAAGGCCGTGGAAATAGGGGCACCAGTACGGGAGCATTGGTTCCAACAAGTTTGTGCATAAAACACAGTTTGAGCGCCTTCCTTCTTTGCTCGAGCTTTGGGATATTTAAAGTGTCCAGCATTTCGTCATATGTTGTGTTCCAACTCTTTAGACACACCTTGCAGGCAAACCTCTGAACGTCTTCCAACAACTTGCAGTCCTTGACAAGGTATAAATACCAGACTTGGTTTGCATACTTTAGATGTGGCCTTATGAGCGTCAAATAGAGTGCTCGAATAGTAGATGTATCGGCACAGTGTTGTAGAATTGTCGGAACAACAGACCGATGAGCCTCCTTGCTTTTTTGCTGGTGTGATCAGACCAGGATAGGTTGTCGTTGATTGTTAAGCCAAGATACTTGATAGAGTCGACTTGCTCTATTTCAAAACCGAGCAAATTTAGAGGTGGTGGTGTAGTTCTTACTTTCTTTCGGGAAAGCACCATGAATTTACACTTCACTGGACTGAATGACGGACGATTAAGAAGACTCCATACACCAAGAGAGTCCACATCTTGCTGAAGTACGGCGTAGTCTTTCTCGGTATAAATTCTTCTATACAAAAGTATATCGTCAGCATATAAGATTAGCTTTGTACCCGAAGTTCTGATAAGGCCACATCGTTAACATCATTTACATAAAGCAAGAACAGCAGTGGACCAAGCACTGATCCCTGAGGTACGCCGGATGTTACAGGGAGCAGGTCAGATGTTTCACCATGTAGGACCACTGACTGGTTTCTATAAGCGAGAGAGCTTGTGATCCAGGAAACCAGGTAGTCGTCCAAGCCAATAGCTCTGAGTTTCGAAATTAGCTGCCTATGAGGCACAGAATCAAAGGCTTTAGTGAGGTCAAAGAATACGGCCCCCATTTCATGGCCATCTTCCATACTGCTGAGCCAATCATGCGCAGCAGAAAGCATGGCATGAGTGGTCGATCTCCCTGGTAGGAAGCCCCACTGGTTAGCCGCAAGTGGATATGACGAGTCAAGAAATGTTGTTATTTGGCGATCGTAACGTTTTGGCTATACAAGTTCATTTTGAAGTTCAAACATAGCATTCAAAATATAGGGAGTTGTCAAAGCCTGTTCCTCCTCTGCTTATATAGTCAACCAATCGCTGATTGATTTCTCTGGCCTCTGGGCTACGCGTGGCTATAGCCTGTCCCACCACTGCTAATATAGCCAGGCAAATCGCTGATTGACTTCCCAAGCCTCTGGGCTAAAGGTCTAAGTCAACAATCCCTACAGAACTGGCGCATGCGCCTTAAGTCTTATATCATTCTCGCTCGCTTTGGCAATGCATCATCGAAAATTAAGGCTGTATCTTGGAGAGTTAAGATCAGACGCTGAATGTGAGCTATTTTTGTGGGCTATTTAGTATTCTCAACCAAATTATGTAATCGTATAGCATTCAAAAACGGCCATAGCCTTTCCCATCACTGCTAATATAGCCAGCCAACTAGCTGATTGATTCCCCAAGCCTCTAGGCTGAAGGTCTCCAGTTTATGGCGCATACAATGTAGGGATCGTCGATAGACAACCAAGAGAAAAACCGTTGCGACGACCACTAAGGAAGTGCGCATGCGCCTGGCCTTCTTAGATCCATTCTCGCTCGCTCTGGCAGTCCACCATTGAGAATTATGGCTCTATCTTGGAGAGTTGAATTCAGTCGTTCAATGTGAGTCCTTCTCAGCACACTTAAGGACTGTCTCAAGTGGAAAAAGTTACAATTTTCACTCAGTTTCATGAGCTATTAATACCACCTAGCAAGATAGTGAGATAGTGAGAGGCTCTTCAAGGTACCATATGAAAGGCCAATCCAAGTGCCTTCTAGCTATGAAAAAATGAACCGCAGTCAATTAACCAATTAGGCGTTACAGCGACATTCAGCCACGCCCTCTAAAACGCTAAATCGAGCTATCCGGAATTTAAACGGCCACTTTTATCGAACCTTAGCTACACGAATGGAAGCTCACTATGATGATCTAGAATATCATCGGACGGATTGTCGAAAAACCTACCTGTTAAGATTTTATTCGCAGAAAACCTGATTTTGGGCGTGTCCACGGCACGATCTTCTGCATGTAACTCCGAATCGAAAGCAGCTATCCACAATCCGTCCGATAGATCGTCAACATCGACCGTCAGCTTTAGTTTTTCACCATTAGTGCTGCGAATTTATGAGCGCTTAAATTCCGGACGGCATTTGCTTGACAAAATGGGCTCAAAACTGCGACTGTGCGGCTTTTTACCGTGGCTTGTATAGGCCTTGCATGATAATGACGTCACGGTACAAGCCACTAATTGGCTCGCAGACGGGCGCGCGCCAAGGCATATGAGACATGCCTTAACTGCATTGAGTTTCTTTGATGTTCATTAGCGTTCAAAACGTTCGCTACGTTTTGGTTATGCGAGATAGTTTTGATGCTCAAACAACATTCAAAATCTGGGGAGTGGACATAGCCTGTCCCACCATTGCTAATATAACCAGCCAAAGATATCTCAGACCCCTTGGATAAAGGTCTCGAGTCTAAAGCGCATGCGCCGTGTTCGTTAGGGATCATCGACGGAGAACTAACCGCAGTACGGCGGTTTTTGTATTGGCTGTCCATCGACCACTCCTACCAACCTTCCTCGAGCTCTTAGATCCAAACCTCGCTCGCTTTGGCAATCCATCATTGAGAATTATGGCTGTATCTTGGAGAGTTAAGGTAACTCGCTCAATGTGAGCCCTCATTGGTGGTTCATTAACCTATTTAGTATTCAAAATCAAGAGCCAGTAGTTTAGTTTGAACATCCAATTTTGTTGAACTTTCGTTCATATGCTCAGGAAAGGCAAGAATTTATCAAACACTGTAAATTACTGAACGTAGATTTCCCTACCTGACCAACATTGAAGAATGGAAATTTATATCACATACAACCTATAAACATTTACTCTACTCTTTCAACAAATCCATTTCTGTAGCACCGCTTCTTTAATACCATCATTTGCCATCACTTTATCTCGATTTTTGTTCACACTTTTGCTTTTGACTATTAGGCCTCTTTTTGTCATTAAAATTAATTCGATCTCCATGTTTTGGCTATAATGAGATCGTTTTGAAGCTCCAACCTAGTATTCAAAATCTAGGGAGTGGCCATAGCCTTTCCCACAACTGGTAATATAGCCATCCGAATGAATGATTTGATGTCTCATGCTACTATTTATAGTTCTCCTACACTTGCACTGTACAGAGTGCATCCAACAAGAAGCCAGCCACAATGGTGTCGAATGCAGGGAACTTGAGACCGATTGTGTGCTACTGCCACGACGTACTCCAAATGGACACGACTGAAGCGGAGGAATATCTGGCCACTGCCTGCAAGCAGTTAGCTCGACAAACACCAAGACGCCAGTCTGGTCGGGCACAACTTGCACTCCAAAGGATGCTGCCTCTGGGAAGGGGGGCCGAGTTTGCAACAATGGAGATTGTTGATCAGCGCCACCACCCCCTACAGAGTACACGAATCACAGGAAAATGGAATGCCTGCGTTATCAGCAGTGACGGACAAGTTTCTCCGAGACTTGAAGACTACAAGACGGTAGAGACACACGGCGAACAGGTGACAGACTTGTCCAGTAACGAGGAGTGTCGTAAACATATCATTCCTGTTATGTTGGCTTACATTGACAAGTGGTGTCCCCTTCGTGCTGGCCGTAGTCACTCAGTTATGTTTTCGTCAAGAATTGAGCAGCTAGGCTGTGTGCCGGTAGGTCTGCGTGGCACTGTAACAGAGCAACCATTTGCTCTGTACTTAATGGCGGCTACTGTAACCGAGCAAAGTATTTGTTTTAAACAGGGCACTGTAACCAAGCAACGATGCTACAAGCACACATATACGTTGGGGCATTGTTCATTCACTCCGCGAGTTTGAACGCGATCGGTTGCTATAGCCAGTAGTTACGCGCTTGCAACCGTGACGACCTTAGGCCATTTATTGCTAACCCGGCGTGGCCCCACCCACCCGTGCAACACAATGTTCAGTACGTGCAAAAGACAGAGTCGTGAGTGGATCAAGAAAAAGAAGACCGGACCTGAGGAGGTAAGTAGCTGTAATCGTAATAATATAGTCTTAACCATCTACAATAGGTACTAGAATCGAAAACTAAGCCTGTGTTTTAGTAGCCATGAAGCTAGCTAAGTGATAGTGACTAGTTACCGAAAGTAGTGGCATGTATAGCCCTTATTTCTCCCCCTGTAAGCAGTATCTAAATTAACTCAGTCATTCTTTACTTGCGTCAGTAGGTAGCAACATCTTGGAACCATCAGATGGTCGAGTAGTCCCTATTCTCTTGGTGTGCATTAATTAGAATGATCACGAGGTATTAACTGTTGTGGACACATGGTACTTTGGCAGCAACAGCAAGATCAAAATAAAGGTAAGTACAGTAGGTAGTGATGTGAAATGATGTTCAATAGCATAAGATATGACCAGCAAGTTAAAAATGACTTGCTAACACCTAGGACATCCTGCTTTTGTTGTGTGACCTTCAGCCCATCTTGTTCATTTTTTGTGTCCCAATCCATCGCAGCCTTTTGTTGAGCACTTGCTCTGTTTTCTCTTTCTCTGTCCAGCAGTTGTACTTGCAGATGAGGATGAAGATGTTTGAGCAGAAGTTTGTGCTGTCGAGGAGGTAGATGACACAATGGTGGGTGGTGGCAAGTAATCTGGATGGCGATCGTGAGAAATAAAACGCTCATACATGGTAAACTTGTTGGCCATTTTATCAGCCGAAATACTGTGAAGGTGGCTATCACTGTAGTTGGTGGTTGGGACTCCAACTGCAGTGCTGACTCGGACACGAAGTGAGAAATCCTTCCACTCACCAGCAAAGCAATTCTCATGCACCTTCATCACCACATTTCCATTGTGTGCCTTCACTACGCACACCGGGAAGGGTGAGAACTTGCTGTCCGTCAGATAGCTTTCAGCTCATGAATGGAGAACACGTCTTCTCTTATAGACACTTCCAATCACTGAAAAGAGACGGTCTGGGGCAAACTTTGTGTGTCCAGCTACCATGAAGCTGATATGGATGTGGTCGATCTCTCCAGAACTCACCATCTCCATGGGCCAAGAGAATAAGTATTTATCATTGTTTGAAGCCATATTAGATCAAAGGCTTTTGTAGTGCAATAAATTCCATACTGCCAACAGCTGTTCAATATTTTCCAGTGGCAAATAGAAAAATTGTTGTGTTAACTAATTGAGTTGTCTACATCATGTCTGACCAAACTACATGTGTATAATTGCAGGGAGCATCCACAAAAACCAGGTTGATGGTACACAAAAAAATCCCCTAGAAGGTCACTTCATGCATACAGTTGGAGAATGTTCCAGCCAGTATGCAGGGTATGTGAGCCAAAGGATTAGCAGTTGGAGCTGTACTGTGGCAGGTTAACTGACCTCAGGGACAGTGAGTAGAGGAACCAGGCTTGTAGGCCTACTGCTCCAGCTGCTGATTCTTTTGCTCATAATGTCTGGGACGTTCAGAATATAATCGAATTGGGCTCAGCCCAACAAAGCTTAGTTCACCTTGGCAGTGGTGCTGGCAGGATACTCAGCAAAAGCAGCTGTAGACCCTCGTTTATTCACCGATCATCATCCGAAAAGACGCCGCTCTGTCACAGTGGTATCTTGTCCATGCAGGTTCGAAACTCGCGATCAAGTCGTAGCTCGAACCATGCTCGAACGTACCGGCCTCGTTTCACAAAATCGGTGGTCATCAAACGTAGGATCATCAGTGATTCAAACGATCTCCCCACTCTGGCTTGAGTAGCGAAGGTAGCGTGGCACGATAGAATCGCTCGCTTGTCGAACTGGAAAATGATCGGATCCACAGCCTCGCTGATAGCCTAGCTAGTTTTGAACGTCAGTGATTCAGCTCCACTCTGACTCGAGTAGTGAGGGTAGCACAACCTGATCGCTCGTTCAACTGGACATCGGATCCACAGCTTTGCAAATGGCCTAGCTAGTTTGAACACTAGATTCACACAATAAACCAGTTAATGTACCGCTTTTTCTCGTTCCATACGGGAGTTATTACACTCGGGGCGTGGCTCAAGGGCAAATACAGCACTTGGCTTCGCCTCGTGCTGTATTTGCCTCTCGCACCGCCCCTCGTGCAATCGAAGGGGCACATTGACTAGTATTTCTTGTTGGTGCATGTGGCGTTGTCGAGGAAAATGGCAAGTCGGTGAATCCATGGATGGTGCTGGCGGAGCCGATTCCAGTAGTGAGTTAAGAAAGAGAGTGTGTGATCTGTGTATTTAGGACCAACGCGTTCATTAAACAGGTACACCACTGAGTTGTTTTTTGAGTGATCAACTACTCCAAAGACGTCGTGGGAAACTTTCTGAAGATAGTACGTTGATCCAGGTTGCTCAGTCTTCCCCCATGATGGTATCAGTTTGGACTGCTGGTAGTCAGCACTGATAGTGGCAGTAAAACCGTACTTTGCTCCTTCTAGATCCTCTCGCTCTCTTCTCGTCAACACCTGCATCTTGGTGAGTTGCTCGATCTTTGCCCACTGCTCTCTGCACTTATCAATAGTAGCCTTGTATATAGTACTCTCTAGATCGTGTTGCAACTGTCTTGTGATCTGCCAATTCCTCTTACAGCTCCCGTTTGGTGGACTCATGGGCCCTAAGCTCACCTTCAAAGGCGCTACTTGACTGCTCTGCTGCAACCGATTGAGTACTGCCTGGTTTCGTGACAATTGCTGCTTGAGGTGTTTGCACGTGTCACAGTAGTCTGTCATACTGGGATGCAGTGCTACCTTGGGTCGGTACTTCTGGAGCCAGTTAGTTGCAGCAGTGTTATGACACGTTTGTCTCCCTTTCTCTGTGCCTTGTTAAATTGAGAGACCACAAATGACTGTAATTGCTCCTCGTAGATTTTTTCTCCCATTTTAGGTGCCGCAATTCGAGTGAACTTTGGAAGGAGAAAAAATTGGGCACTATAGCTACCAGACCATTGGGCTGGGAGTTAATGTCAACGAACTCAAGAAAGTCTGCCATTGCTTGCTTCTTGGCATGGTTAGATTCCTTACCAGCCGAACCATGACGTTTGTGTGGGAACTGAACCTCAACTATGTCGTCATTATCTACCAGCTTCCACCAAGCACCAAACATCAAGATATCGTCATCCTCATCATCATGCAGCAAGTAATCTTCTAACCTCTGCTCTACTACTACTTCCCTTTTCGTCAGTTCTAAGATAGGCTGGTCCTTTTGCTTCTGTTTGATGATCCGCTGCCGAGTGAGTCGGGTTGTATGAACTCCTAGGCAAGAAACAAGACACTTGCGACAGAGGAGGAGATTCCCACGTGCGTCGATTACATTCTGTCGTAGTAACTGGTTTTGAGCTTTGTGTGTGTGTGTGTGTGTGTGTGTGTGCGTGTGTGTGTGCGTGCGTGTGTGTGTGACGTGTGTGTGTGTTTGTGTGTGTAAGAGAGGGAGAGGGTGATATTGTGTATTGTATTATGATCATTGTATTGAAAACAATAATATGTGTGTGTGAGTAATGTGCGTGTATACATGTAAAACTTCAGCTTGTTGTGTATCAGAGCGAGCGATTGGAATGTACAGAGCATCTAGGACTAGCCTGCTGTTAAGATGGCACATCTTTTCATTAAGACACGGCTAAGATGGCACATTGTTAAGCCGAATGAGCATAAGCATGTGTGAGTAACGTACATGCATACATGTGAAACTTCAGCTTGTTGTGTATCAGAGCGAGAGATTGGAATGTACCGAGCATTTTGGAATAGCCTGCTGTTTAGAGGGCACATCTTTCAACAGTAAGCCTCGGCTAAGCTGTCACAACTTTAAGCTGAAGGAGCATAATAGTGTGTGAGTATTTTTACGTGCATACATGGGAAACTTCAGTTTGTTGTGTATCAGAGCGAGTGATTGGAATGTACTGAGCATTTAGGACTAGCCTACTGTTAAGATGGCACATCTTTCGGCAGTAAGACTCACCTAAGATGGCACATCCCTAAGCTGAAAGAGTATAAGATTGGGTGAGTAATGTGTGTGTGTGCATGTGAAATTTCCGCTTGTTATGTGTTTGAATGAGCAGTTCAAATGTACCGAGCATTTAGGTGACTAGCCTTCTGTTAAGACTTCACATCTTTCAAAAGTAAGACTCAGCTAAGATGGCACATCTTTAAGCTGATAGAGTATAAGAGTGTGTGAGTAATGTGCGTGTGTATGTGTGAAACTTCAGCTTGTTGCGTATCAGAGCAAGCAATTGGAATGTACTGAGCATTTAGGACTTGCCTGCTGTTAAGGTGGCACATCTTTCAACAGTAAGACTCGGCTAAGATGGCACATCTTTAAGCTGAATGAGCATAACAGCGTGCGAGTTATGTGCGTGTGTACATGTGAAACTTGAGCTTATTGTGTATCAGAGCGAGCGATTAGAATGTACCAAGCATTAAAGACTAGCCTGCTGTTAAGATAGCACATCTTTCAAAAGTAGGACTCAGCTAAGATGGCACATCTTTAAGCTGAATGAGGATATGAGTGTGTGAGTAATGTACGTGTGTACATGTGAAACTTCAGCTTGTGTATCAGAGCAACCAACTGGAATGTACCGAGGATTTAGGACTAGCCTGCTGTTAAGTTGGCACATATTTCACAGTAAGACTCAGCTAAGATGGTACATATTCAAGCTGAATGAGTATACGAATGTGAGAGTAATATGCGTGTGTACATGTGAAACTTCAGTTTGTAGTGTATCAGAGCGAGCGATTGGAATGTACCGAGCATTAAGGACAAGCCTGCTGTTAAGATGGCACATCTTTCAACAGTAAGACTCAGCTAAGATGGCACATCTTTAAGCTGAATGAGCATAAGAGTGTGTGAGTAGTGTACGTGTGTGCATGTGAAACTTTAGCTTGTTGTGTATCAGAGCGAGCGAATGGAATGTACCGAGCATTTAGGACTAGCCCGCTGTTAAGATGGCACTTCTTTCAACAGTAAGACTCAGCTAAGATCGCACATTTTTAAGCTGAATAAGCATAAGAATGTGTGAGTAATGTACGTGTGTACATGTGAAACTTCAGCTTGTTGTGGAGCGAGCAATTGGAATGTACTGAGCATTTAGGACTAGCATGCTGTTAAGATGGCAAATCTTTCAACAGTGAGACTCTGCTAAGATGGCTCATCTTTAAACTGAATGAGCATAAGAATGTGTGAGTAATGTACGTGTGTACATGTGAAACTTCAGCTAGTAGTGTATCAGAGTGAGCGATTGGAATGCATCGAGCATTTAGGACTAGCCTGCTGTTAAGATGGCACATCTTTCCATAGTAAAGCTCAGCTAAGATGGCACATCTTTAAACTGAATGAGCATAAGAATGTATGAGTAATGTACGTGTGTACATGTGAAACTTCAGCTTGTTGTGTATCAGAGCGAGCATTTAGGACAAGCCTGCTGATAAGATGGCACATCTTTCAACAGTAAGACTCAGCTAAGATGACACATCTTTAAGCTGAATGAGCATAAGAGTGTGTGAGTAATGTACGTGTGTACATGAGAAACTTCAGCTTGTTGTGTATCAGAGCGAGTGATTGGAATGTATCGAGCATTTAGGTCTAGCCTGCTTTTAAAAAGGCACATCTTTCAACAGTAAGACTCAGCTAAGATGGCACATCTTTAAGCTGAATGAGCATAAGAATTTTTGAGTAATGTACGTGTGTACATGTAAAACTTCAGCTTGTTGTGTATCAGACTGAGTGATTGGAATGTATCGAGCATTAGGACTAGCCTGCTGTTAAGATGGCATATCTTTCAACAGTAAGATTCAGCTAAGATGGCACATCTTTAAGCTGAATAAGCATAATAGTGTGTGAGTAATGTACATGTGAAGCTTCAACTTGTTTTGTATCAGAGTGGGCAATTGGATAATACCGAGCATTTAGGACATTCCTACTGTTAAGATGGCACTTCTTTTAACTCTAAGACTCAGCTAAGATGGCACACCTTTAAGCTGAATGAACATAAGAATGTGAGAGTAATGTACGTGTGTACATGTGAAACTTCAGCTTCAGACTGAGTGATTGGAATGTATCGAGCATTAGGACTAGCCTGCTGTTAAGATGGCACATCTTTCAACAGTAAGATTCAGCTAAGATGCACATCTTTAAGCTGAATGAGCATAATAGTGTGTGAGTAATGTACATGTGAAGCTTCAACTTGTTTTGTATCAGAGTGGCAATTGGATAATACCGAGCATTTAGGACAATCCTGTTAAGATGGCACTTCTTTTAACTCTAAGACTCAGCTAAGATGGCACACCTTTAAGCTGAATGAACATAAGAATGTGAGAGTAATGTACGTGTGTACATGTGAAACTTCAGCTTGTTGTGGAGTGAGTGATTGGAATGTACTGAGCGTTTAGGACTAGCCTGCTGTTAAAATGGCACATCATTCAACAGTAAGACTCAGCTAAGATGGCTCATCTTTAAGCTGAATGAGCATAAGAATTTGTGAGTAATGTATGTGTGTACATGTAAAACTTCAGCTTCAGAGTGAGCGATTGGAATGTATCGAGCATTTAGGACTAGCCTGCTGTTAAGATGGTACATCTTTAATCTGAATGAGCATAGTAGTGTGTGAGTATAGTACGTGTGTACATGTGAAACTTCTGCTTGTTGTGGAGCGAGTGGTTGGAATGTACTCAGCATTTAGGACTAGCCTGCTGTTAAGATGGCACATCTTTCAACAGCTAAGATGGCACATCTTTAAGCTGAATGATCATTAGAGTGTGTGAGTAATGTACATGTGTACATGTGAAACTTCAGCTTGTTGAGGAGTGAGCGATTGGAATGTACTGAGCATTTAGGACTAGCCTGCTGTTAAAATGGCACATCTGTCAATAGTAAGACTGCTTGTCACAGGAAAACGACTCCATGTGGACGGATTTACGCGGTCTACCGTATTGATGAAAGAAGCGGGCGCTACACTGCCTGGAGACGGCGTACCTGTAACACGGACTCTGTCAGTATTCCGTGTAAGATACGCACGGTGCATGCGGACTCCGTTGCTTGCACTATGCTTGCACGGTTACAACATTCGGTATCCGTCCTCTCGGCTTGCGCTACACGGACGCAGTATAGAGCCGCGCGCGAGACTCCACCCAATGCGCCCGGAATATTGAATCGCGAATACATATACGCGTACGCGAATTGAAAGCGATCGCGCGCGCTGCGCCGCGCTGCTAGCTCTAATAGAAGAGGTATGGTTTCAATAATTAAAGCTCAGATCAGGGCGCCAGCATGCAATACAGACTCACTGCTCAGCAATCAAAAATATTCTGTGAACATTGTTCTTGGCGTGTGAGCAAATCCATGTTTAGTCGCCACCGCGCGATAACTTCTACAACAAGAAATGGCAAGAATGGTCGAGAGAACAACCGATGAGCAGTTCTAGTCAGAATTCGGACTTCACAGCCCAGGCTCGACCACGATCCATCGCACAGCTTGCCTTTTGAAAGGATGCAGGCATGATCCTAAAAACTCTTTACTGGTATGTGAATTATGGAATAGCTCATTGAGTGCCAAAATTATGAACCATGGCATGCACACACGCACGTGTACTCACACACACACACACACACACACACACACACACGCACATCAGATCGGTTAGTGAGTCTGACAGTTCAGAGTGATGAGATCATGATGATGTCAAGTCGAGAGTTTGTAGGCCATTAGGTATACACTCACTAGAGCTAAATGCATGTATCAGCATGCCATGCATATACCGAGGCTATGCATGCATGTGTATTTAGCCAGTGTTTGTATCTCTTTATAGAAACACTACCCAAAACTGTGGATACCGACTTCCATTTCAGTGGCTAGCGCCCTCATAGTTGGCGTCCACACCTACGACTGATTATAAGTTAAGTGATGCATGTGTGTACGTTATGAGCACTAGGAGCTTTAAGCTTTATATGTGTAGGCTTGGTTGTTAATTCTTGTAACTAACATGTATGTGCAAACAACCCTGATCTGATGACACTGTGCACATTATTGTATTGCACCTGGTAGGCTATAGCTAACACCAAGGTTTAATTATTAAGCTGATAAGCTTTATCTATGAATTAAGTTCTGCCACATGTGAATAGAGTGTCCTATACCATTTCTACTACTTTCCCATGCCCAATGACCCACTTGTCCATAATGTGAGTGTACGTGTGTACATGTGTGAAACTTGAGCTTGTTGCGTATCAGAGCGAGCGATTGGAATGTACCGAGCATTTAGGACTAGCCTGCTGTTAAGATGGCACATCTTTCAACAGTAAGACTCAGCTAAGATGGCACATCTTTAAGCTGAAAGGGCATAAGAGTGTGTGAGTAATGTGCATGCATACACGTGAAACTTCAGCTTGTTGTGTATCAGAGCGAGCGATTGGAATGTACCGAGCATTTAGGTCTAGCCTGCTGTTAAGATGGCACATCTTTCAACAGTAAGACTCAGCTAAGATGGCACATCTTTAAGCTGAATGAGCATAAGAGTGTGTGAGTAATGTATGTGCATACGTGTGAAATTTTAGCTTGTTGTGTGTCAGAGCGAGCGATTGGAATGTACCGAGCATTTAGGACTAGCCTGTTGTTAAGATGGCACATCTTTCAACAGTAAGACTCAGCTAAGATGGCACATCTTTAAGCTGAAAGGGCATAAGATTGTGTGAGTAATGTGCGTGCATACGTGTGAAACTTCAGCTTGTTGTGTATCAGAGCGAGCGATTGGAATGTACCAAGCATTTAGGTCTAGCCTGCTGTTAAGATGGCACATCTATCAGCAGTAAGACTCGGCTAAGATGGCACATCTTTAAGCTGAATGAGCATAAGAGTGTGTGAGTAATGTACTGCATACATTTACATGTGAAACTTCAGCTTGTTGTGTATTAGAGCGAGCGATTGGAATGTACCGAGCATTTAGAACTAGCCTGCTGTTAAGATGGCACATCTTTCAACAGTAAGACTCAGCTAAGATGGCACATCTTTAAGCTGAATGAGCATAAGAGTGTGTGAATAATGTGCGTGTGTACATGTGAAACTTCAGCTTGTTGTGTATCAGAACAAACGATTGGAATGTACCGAGCATCTAGAACTAGCCTGCTGTTAAGATGGCACATCTTTCAACAGTAAGACTCAGCTAAGATGGCACATCTTTAAGCTGAATGAGCATAAGAGTGTGTGAGTAATGTGCATGTGTACATGTGAAACTTCAGCTTGTTGTGTATCAGAACGAGCAATTGGAAGATGGCACATCTTTAAGCTGAAAGGGTATGAGATTGTGTGAGCAATAGGCTCGTGTACATGTGAAACTTCACTTGTTGTGCGTTAGAGTGAGCAATTGAGATGTACATGTACCAAGCATTTAGGTGACTATCCTACAGTTTAGTGGGCTATGGGGAAATATTTGGAACACAGTCCTCTGTACCACAAGTGTCTAACATTGATGAATGTCCATCTCATTGTATAGACTTGGTATGTAGGTTGTTATAATATGCATCAATTATTATTTGTAATACTATTTATTATAGAAGCAGTTCATGGCTACTGTGAATGTTGTTGGAGGTAGAGAGAGCTGAAAATGTGCTGAAGAGGAAAAGAAAAAGCAGGAAGCATTCAAGTTTTAGCTGTGATTGACTAACTACACCAACTGAGTGGATGTATCTACTCTCTTCATTAATTATTATTGTTATGCTATTAATAATTATTATCATTATTGTAATTTTAATGCAAATTTATACGCATGCGCTATATGATATGATTCGGACGGGATAGAACTGACTGGAAGGGGATCGTCAGACGGAGTTGATACGTACAAGTGGACGGAGGCGGTCCATGCGGTCCGATCGGACAGACGGAATCACACGACGGACAATACTGGATAAAACGGAGTATCTAGACGGACTCGGCACGGATCTGATAGCGGACTCAGTGAAATAGTCCGTAAAAAGTGGTCCCAATACGGGCGACAACGGTACTCGTTATCCTGGACATCGGAGATTCCGTTCCAAGCTCGTCTATACGGCGAACGCGGACCTCGTTCTCCCTGTATACGTGCACAGTTCACGCGGCTACGTTTTCCTGTGTGTGTATCAGAGCGAGTGATTGGAGTGTTCCTAGCATTCTAGTGACTAGTAAGATGGCACATCTTTAAGTTGAAAGGTTATGAGAGTGTGTGAGCAATAGGCTCGTGTACATGAGTTTCGTTGGCTATGGGGAAGTGTTTGGAACACATTCCTCCATACCAAAAGTACCTAGTATTGATGAATGTCCATCTCATCGTATAAAAACTTGCATAATTATGTAGGTTGTTATAAGCATCAATTATTATTATAGTGTTATGGGAAGAGCTAATACATGAACAATCAACTGAATGCTGATTAATTGTGGAAATTTGCTATTGTAACTTTTATGTGCTCTAATCCGTATTTGTGTAAATAGAGTCTTGTTTTGTCTTAGTAGCATTTCATGTTCTATGCTGGGCCCCATACAAAAGGCCCCTGATTTTGTATGTGCATTGTCATTCCCAGTCTATATCACTGAAATTCAACTATCTTCTTCTGGAGAATTTACTGTGAAAGCATTGAACCGCAACACTGGTGTCAGGAGTGGGATCACTACCACAATGGCCACCACCACAAGAAGTGCTGCTAAACAACAAGAGATGGAGCAACAATTGGCTTCCATTATTTCAATGATAGAGGAGCAGAAAGCCAGCCAAGTTGAGCAAACCCAGCAATTGCTGGAAACCTCAAGACACCATTCTGAGCAGCTGACGAAACTTGCGGATGAGAATCAGGCTCGTTGGGAGTCATTAAAAGCAAGGCAGGAGGGAACATCTGAGGCAGTTTCTTCACTTGAAGAAAACTTGAGTTCAGTGAAGACGGTTATGCAGGACCGCCTTGTCAAAGCTGAAGAGGAACTTGGACAGCTGCGTAGCTGGCAGGAACAACTGATTGAGAAGCAAGGGGAATTCCAGACCGGGATACATGAAGAATTCTCACGGATAAAGTTGACAATGAAGGAGATGATGGCAAAATCAGTTGGGGAGCCAGAATCCGTTGAGTCCAAGTCTTCTTTGAGTATTTCAGCACCTGTTTTTGTTCCCTCTGCAGGTTCTTCCACAACAGCATCTGGGGGTGAATTCGGACCTGGAAGTAAGACCATGCAACGTCCGGCCCCATATGATGGAAGTAGTGTGTGGGAGGCCTATCGTACACAGTTTGGCCTGCTAGCGGGACTGAATAAGTGGACAGATCAAGAGAAAGCGGCATATCTTGCAATCAGCCTCCGGGGATCAGCTTTGACTGTTCTAACCAATCTCCCAGAGGAGCAACGCAGTGATTACGCAGCCTTGTGTGCCGCACTAGAGAACAGATTTGGAAACACCCGCCAGGTTGAGTTGAATAGAGCACGTCTGCGCAGTAGAATGAAGAGAAGGGAAGAGAGCTTGCCTGAGCTAGCAGAAGACGTGGAGCGACTGACGAGACTAGCGTATCCAGATGCAGTGGAGCAGATGATAACGGTCTTGGCTAAGGACCAATTTATTGATTCCTTGCCGGAAGAGGATATGCGGCTTCGAATACGGCAGAGTCGACCTGCGAATTTGCGCCAGGCATTGGAAATAGCACTGGAGTTGGAGTCGTATATTGTGGCAAGCAGGAGGGTCAAGCCTGTGAGAGAAGTACTTTTGGAAGGAAACAGTCCTGGGCAAGAAGATGCCGAGTGCAGTGAAGTGGAGATGTTGTGTCAGCTGGAGCGATGCGTGAAGGCCTTACAGTACCGTTCACGGACTCAGAAAGAAAGGAGGGGCGGGGTAAATACGCAGAGCCCGAGGACTGGTGCTACCCGCCGAAGAGGAGTTTGTTGGAAATGCGGTGAACCTGGCCATATCCAGCGAAATTGTACCAAGTCAGCTGATGTTGCTGTGGCTGGCGCTGAAGGGAATGCGAGTCCTGCTGACCGTCAGGACCAGGGAAACGACCAGTAGCCGAGTTCACGGGGCAGAACTCGGCTACAGATACTGAAGCCCCAGGAGTAATTTTTAAAACTAGTTCTATTCATAATGCAGGTACCAGTTTGATGGTGGATGGGCGAGTGGAGGGCATAAGCTGTCACCTGACTGTTGACACTGGAAGTGAAATCTCAATAGTTCGGCATGACTTGGTCCAGAGTATGAGTGGAGTATGTCTACAACCACAAGTTGGCTGGCTAAGGACAGCAACTGGGGAGAGGACACCCATACGTGGCTGGAGTAAGATGGAACTTGTAATTGGAAGGATCAAGATGTCGCACAATATGGTGGTTGCCGACATAAAGGACGAATGTATTTTAGGAACAGACTTTTTGACTCCACATCAATGTGTTGTCGACCTGAAGGATAGTGTACTCACCATCAGGGGAGAGCAAGTTCCCCTTCAGAAGCCTAGGCAGATAGCCATTCCAACCTGCTGCAGAGTTACCTTGGAGTGTAATGTGGATTTGCCTCCACTGTCGGAGACTGTTATCAGTGCAAATGTCCAGAGTCAACCTGGCAACATGCTGTGGGGGCTCTTGGAGCCTAGTGAAGAGTTGCAGTTCAAATCAATTGATGGGCTTCTTGTTGGAAGAGCCCTAGTAAATGTTGCTGGTACAGAGAGTGTACCAGTTCGCTTGTTGAACCTCGCTCGCCATCCTAAAAGAATCAAACGGGGTACACAGATTGCCACATGCAGCGCTGTAGAGAGTGTTATTGTTGAAAAAAGAAAAGCAATGGTTGTTTGTAAAGGTAGTCGGAAATGTTGTGCTTGTAAAGGTAATCCGGAGTGTTGTATTTGTAAAGTGAAACCAATGTGCTGTGTCTGTAAAGATGGCCAAGAACGTTGTGTTTGCACAGACAGCCAGAGATGTATTTGTGGAGGTTGTCAAATATGTTGTGCTTATGATGGTAATGAAAAGAATTGTGCTTGTGAAGATGTTCAAAAGCGTTCTTGCGTACAACTGACATCATCTCGTGCGTGCACGTGTGCGTGTGTTGGTGGTCTTGGGGAGCGTGGTACATGTATGAATTTGTTTTGCTCTAAAGAGCCTGCCAATGGCTCCGGTATAGGATGTTCTAGTGCCAGATATT
Source organism: Stappiaceae bacterium (assembly GCA_964291365.2). Taxonomy (GTDB): domain Bacteria; phylum Pseudomonadota; class Alphaproteobacteria; order Rhizobiales; family Stappiaceae; genus JBDWFY01. The sequence continues at coordinate 122,198 of OZ220027.1, read as the reverse complement.
GTGTAAATTCTTGTCGAGTCTTTTCTACAGGTGCAATGGAAACTGAACAGACTGTGGGGCGTGAGTTACCTCAACACCTGAGGAGCCTGTATGAGAGAAGTGTGGCTCATCTCAATACCCAGCAAGCAACAGAAGTATATCAACTACTGAGCGAGTTTTCAGACACCTTTTCAGAGGGAGCACATGATTTGGGGAGGACAGACCTAGTGAAGCACCAAATAAACACTGGAGGTGCTGCACCTATTCGCCAGCCACCTCGTCGGTTGCCTTTTGCTAAGAGGGATGAGGCAAACAAAGCAGTTGGAGAGATGCACAAGCAGGGAATCATTGAGCCATCCAAAAGCCCCTGGTCATCACCTGTGGTTCTTGTGAAGAAAAAGAATGGAGGATTGCGATTTTGCGTGGATTATAGGAAATTGAATGATGTAACTCGTAAAGATTCCTACCCACTGCCACGCATCGACGAGTCAATTGAGGCCCTGTCAGGAGCCAAGTGGTTTTCCACATTGGACTTAAAGAGTGGCTACTGGCAGGTTGAGCTGGATCCCCAGGACAAGGAGAAGACTGCTTTCTCTCTCGGCAATGGCCTTTGGCAATTTACTGTCATGCCATTTGGATTGGCTAATGCACCAGCAACTTTTGAGAGACTCATGGAACAGGTGCTGACAGGTCTTCCATTGAATACAGCTCTCATTTATTTGGATGATGTACTAGTGGCAGGGAGAAGTTTCTCAGATCAATTGATGCACCTTCGTTCTGTATTGCAGAGGCTCAGGAATGCAGGTCTGAAGCTGGCACCTGAAAAGTGTTTCTTATTTCAGAAAGAAGTAAAATATCTTGGCCATGTCGTAAGTGAGGAAGGGATAACCACAGATCCTGAAAAGATAGAGGCAGTGAAATCGTGGCCTAGACCAACTAATACCAAGGAATTGCGTAGTTTCATTGGATTTTGTTCATATTATCGTAGATTTATTGCTGGTTTTGTGGATGTTGTACAACCCCTTTACAGGTGCTCAGAAGGATCAGTGTTTGTCTGGACTATGGAAGCAGACCATGCATTTCAGAAGCTGAAGCATTTACTTACAGTTGCTCCTGTTCTTGGCTACCCTACGATGGAGGATCCATTTGTGCTAGACACGGATGCTAGTCTTAATGGAGTGGGTGCTGTTCTCTCTCAGGTGCAGAATGGACAAGAGAGAGCTTTGAGTTATTATAGTCATCGCCTGAGTAGAGCTGAGCGCAACTATTGTGTAACCAGGAGAGAGCTGCTGGCCATTGTCAAGGCCATTCGACGATTCCATCCCTACCTGTATGGGAGATCCTTCACTATTAGGACAGACCATGCTGCTCTTCGGTGGTTGTTAAATTTCAAGTGTCCCGAGGGGCAGATTGCCAGGTGGCTACAGGAACTGCAACAGTATGACTTTGTTGTGGAGTACAGGCGAGGAGTGAGACACAACAATGCTGATGCATTGTCCAGACGCCCCTGCCTCCCTGATGGTTGCAGGTATTGTGAGAGACTGGAGACTAAGGAAGAGGAGTTGCAAGAGAGGGGTGAACATTTTGAGTGTTTTAATGAATGTCTTTCTTACCAGCTTGCAGGTTGTGGGACTGAGGGTGCTACCAAGGAAGAGTTGCAAGAGAGGGATGAACGTTTTGAGTGTTTAAATGAATGTGTTTCTTGCCAGCTTGTAGGTTATGGAACTGAGGGTGCTACTCTGAGTAAAGAGGAGCTGCAGATTTCCCAGGAGAAAGATGAAGATCTTGGGCCCGTGATAAGATGGATGAAGGAGAGTGAGACCCGGCCTCCATGGGAGATGGCTTCTTCTTACAGTGGGATCACTAAAGCCTACTGGTCACAATGGGACAGCCTACAGCTGGTGGAAGGAGTGCTGTTTAGACGATGGGAGACTCCAGCTGGAGATAGAATCATTAAGCAGCTGGTGCTACCACGTGACCTACAATTGCAGGCGATGCGTCAACTACATGATGCTCCAACAGCTGGTCATCTAGGTGTATCAAAGACTCTGGGTCGCATTAGGGAACGGTTCTACTGGGTGCAATGCAGCAAGGATGTTAAGAACTACTGCAAGAAGTGTGACCTATGTGCATCCAGACGAGGACCAGCCAGGAAGATCAAAGCACCTTTGAGTCAATATAATGTTGGTGCTCCAATGGAACGACTGGCGATTGATGTGCTGGGGCCCCTTCCACTGAGCGACGAAGGGAACCGGTTTATCTTGATTGCAGCTGATTACTTCTCTAAATGGGTGGAAGCATACCCTCTTCCTAACCAGGAAGCTACCACTGTTGCTGAGGTTCTTGTAAAAGAATTTGTGGCTCGGTTTGGAGTTCCTCTGATGTTACACTCTGATCAGGGACGGAACTTCGAAAGTATTGTGTTCTCTGAGATGTGTGGGCTGCTTGGCATAACCAAAACAAGAACAACTCCATTACACCCACAGTCTGACGGTATGGTTGAGCGTTTCAACCGCACACTTGAAGCTCAGCTCTCTAAATTTGTGGAAGACCACCAACGTGACTGGGATAGCTACCTTCCTCTACTACTGATGGCATATAGAACAGCTATCCATGAGAGCACAGGATGCACCCCAGCTAGTTTGATGTTGGGGAGAGATCTGAGGTTACCCATTGATCTCCTTTACGGTCGTCCAGATGAGGAACCATCAAGAAGTATTTCAGCTTACAGTGAAAGCCTAGAGGCAAGACTGGAGCAAGTGCAGGAATTTGCCAGGAGTCATTTGAGGCTGGTCAGTGATCGGATGAAAGAGAGATACGATTCATCGGCTGGTAGCACTTTGCTGGAGAGAGGGGACCCTGTCTGGCTTTACAATCCACAAAGGAAGAAGGGTAAATCCCCAAAGCTGACGAGATCCTGGCAAGGCCCATATCTCGTGATCAAGAGAATCAACGATGTAGTGTATCGTGTGCAATTGAGCCCAAGGAGTAAGCCAAAGGTGGTCCATCGTAACAGACTTTGGAGATATTCTGGAGCATCCCCACCAGACTGGCTGGATGGTGGAAAATTACCTGGACCTGATGATGTACCACCTGATACACCACCTACACATGCATCGCCTGATTTGTCACCTGCTGCATCTCCTGCTACAGTACCCTCTGGAATGTTACAGTTGTCAAATGGTGCCTCTCCTCCTAGAAGATCGAGCCGTTTCAGGTGTTCACCGGATCGGCTACACTATAGCAAGTTTTGATGTCTGCATGGGACTGCAGAGCTGAACAAGAGGAGGAATAGTGTTATGGGAAGAGCTAATACATGAACAATCAACTGAATGCTGATTAATTGTGGAAATTTGCTATTGTAACTTTTATGTGCTCTAATCCGTATTTGTGTAAATAGAGTCTTGTTTTGTCTTAGTAGCATTTCATGTTCTATGCTGGGCCCCATACAAAAGGCCCCTGATTTTGTATGTGCATTGTCATTCCCAGTCTATATCACTGAAATTCAACTATCTTCTTCTGGAGAATTTACTGTGAAAGCCAATAGAATCAGTTCATGGCTACTATGAATGTCGTTGGAAGTAGAGAGAGCTGAAAAAGTGCTGAAGAGGAAAATGAAAAGCAGGAAGCATTCTAGTTTTAGCTGTGATTGACTAACTACACCAACTGAGTGGATGTAGTAGTCGGTGGCGGGCCATGCGGTCTGATGGGACAGACGGATCATAGAGACGGAGTCACACGACGGACAATACTGGATAAAACGGAGTAACTAGACGGACTCAGCACAGATCTGATAACGGACTCAGTGAAATAGTCCGTAAAAAGTGGTCCCAATACGGGCGACAATGGTACTCGTTATCCTGGACATCGGAGATTCCGTTCAAAGCTCGTCTATTCGGCGAACGCGGACATCGTTCTCCCTGTATACGTGCGCAGTTCACGCGGCTACGTTTTACAGTGTGTGTGTATTAGAGCAAGCGATTGGAATATACTGAGCATTTAGGACTAGCCTGCTGTTAAGATGGCACATCTTTTAACAGAAAAATTCAGTTTAGATGGCACATCACTAAGCTGATAGGGTATAAATGTGTGTGAGTAATGTGTGTGTGGAAATGTGAAACTTCAGCTTATTACGTATCAGAGCGAGCAATTAGAATGTACCGAACATTAACGGCTAGCCTGCTGTTAAGATAGCACACCTAGCAACGGTAAGACTCAGCTATGACGGCACACCTTAAAGCTGAATGAGCATAAGAGTGTGTGAGTAATGTACGTGCGTACATATGAAACTTCAGCTTGTTGTGTATCAGAGCGAGCAATTGGAATGTACTAAGCATTTAATACTCGCGTGCTGTTAAGATAGCCCATCTTTCAACAGTAAGACTCAACAAAGATGGCACATCTTTAAGCTGAATGAGCTTAAGAGTGTGTGAGTAATGTGCGTGTGTACATATGAAACTTGAGATTTTTGTGTATCAGAGCGAGAAATTTGAATGTACCGAGCATCTATGTCTAGCCTGCTGTTAAGATGGCCCTTTTATCAACAGTTTGATTCGGCTAAGATGGCACATCTTTGAACTGAATCAGTAAAAGAGTTTGTGAGTAATCTACGTGCGTACATGTGAAACTTCAGCTTGTTGTGTATCAGAGTGAGTGATTGGAATGTCCTGAGCATACAAGAAAAGCCTGCTGTTAAGATGGCACATCTTTCAACAGTAGGACCCATCTTAGATGGCACATCTTCAAGCTGAACGTGCATAAGAGTGTGTGAGTGATGTACGTGCGTACATGTGAAACTTCAGCTTCAAGGTTGTGTATCAGAGCGAGCGATTGGAATGTACCGAGCATTTAGGACTAGCCTTCTGTTTAGGTGGCATATATTTCATCTGTAAAACTCAGCTAACATGGCACATCTTTAAGCTGAGAGGGTATAAGCGAGTGAGAATAACGTGCTTGTGTATAATTATGAGCTTGTTGTGCTTCACAGCAAATGATTGGAGTTTACCAAACGTCTGTGTGACTAGCCAGCTGTTAAGATGGCACATTCTTCAACAGTAAGACTCAGCTAATATGGCACATCTTTAAGCTGAAAAGGTATAAGAGTGTGTGAGTATTGTGTGTGTGTACATGTGAAACTTCAGCTGGTTGTGTGGTAGCGTCGTCCCCAGGCTCATTGAAGGGAGGAGAAAGGGCCTTGTACACACTGTCTGCGCATGCTCCGTTACCCTAAGAATCTTAGGGGATCAGATACTATTGTATACTTGTCCGCTCACAAATCCGCGTACATGTCCGTGTTCTCAGTTTGTTGCTGGACACTTGCCCTTTGAACCACATAGTGATAGTGTTATTCAACTACAAGCAAATCAGTTTTGTGAAATATCGTTGCCTATGTGCCCTTCAAGCGATCGCGAAGGGTGACGATGTTAAAAAGGACTGGCGAAGAAGCTGACTATGCTGCCTCTTTTGTTACTGAAATCGTTTTTAAGGCCAAGTTGGACAGCCGTACGGGAGAGTGATTTCTTGGCTCTTTCACTTAACATACGATCGGTAATGATAGTCTAGAAGTAGTTCCTATCCTTGAAAAGCCTGAAACTTGGGCTGTATAGCTTGTGTATGTTCAACGTTCAAGACTGCTCCGTATTCATAGTCCGCACAGCTTCTCGGTATACTTAGCCGCGTGTTGGCAAAAGTATCCGATAAGTCTTACGGCGAATTTTACAGAGAAACTTGGCGCATGCGCATTCAGTGTGTATCAGGCCCCTTCTCCTCCCCTCAAAGGACCTGGGGACGAGGCTAGTTGTGTTGTAGAGCGAGAAGATCAAATGTTCCGAGCATTGAGGTGCATAACCAGCTGTTGAGATGGCTCATCTTTCAATAGTAAGACTCAGCTAAGATGGCACATCCTTATACTGAAAGTGCATGGGCGTCGGAAGCATATAGAGAGTGGGGGGCTCTTGAATACAGTAAGTGCACGCAAAGCACGCGCAAAATTTTTAGAGACGACGCCCGGGACACACCCCTACAGTGTGCTAGCGCGATCCACGTAGTTCAGTCTTGTGAACATGCAAAACTAAGCTAGCGCAAAGCAAGGTGAAATACATTGTTATAGATATGTACAAAATGTAATAAACTGTCCTGTTGCGATCGGCATGCGCTAGACTAGACGCGCACACGAACGCGCCTGCGCGCGCACGATCACACGATGCCTTAATGTAAAAAAAATACCAGACCACGCCTACCCTGAATGTAAAAAAAGGGGGGGGGCATGTTCCCCCTGATCCCCCGGGTGCGATGCCTATGGAGTGTGTGAGTAAAGTGCGTGTCATATCAAGAAGTTTAGTACAAAAAATGATCATGTTTAACTCGCATTAATAGAGCATTAATGCAAAGAATGCAGTGCGAGTAGGCGTGAGGCGGTGCTAGTCACACCTTTCTGCAGAGTATGCTCCATAGAGATGCATTAGCTCTCTACAACTTCTCTTGTCTTGAGTTGCAAGCAAATCGGCAGAGAGACGGAAGCAGATACGCGTACAACTCTTGTACCAGTCAAAAGCTCATTCATTTAGCTACATGGGACTGACCTACAATTTTCGATTTGAGCTTGTATACTGGAGATATTGCTCTGTTTATGACAGGATGTCTTCAATCTTCCACAGGGACTAGTGTTAAACACAATAATAAAAACGGCAGACAGACGAAGCCCCACCCCCCATTAACTTAGGTATCAGAAGATAGCTTAAGGTCTATAGAAAGTGATGCTGACCTACAATTGTTGATTTATAACTTTCATAAAGAGAAATTCACAAAAATATCATCTGCTTCCATACATACAATACATTCAGTCAAGGTGCGACAAAGTGAAATGATCACCTACTTCTTGATATGGTACATGTGAAACTTCAGCTGTTGCGTATCAGAGCGGGCATTTGGAACGTACAGATTATTAAGGACTAGCCTGCTGTTAAGTTGGTACATCTTTCAACTGTAAGTGTCTGCTAAGTTGGCACATCTTTAAGCTGAATGAGCATAAGAATGTGTGAGTATTGTACGTGCGTACATGTGAAACCAGCTTGTTGCGTGTCAGAGCGAGCGATTGGAATGTACATGTACTTAGCATTTAGGACTAGCCTGCTGTTAAGATGACACATATTTCAACAGTAAGACTCAGCTAAGATTGGAATGTACTGAGCATTTAGGACTAGCGTGCTGTTAAGATGGCACATCTTTCATCAGTAAGATGGCACATCTTTAAGCTGAAAGAGCATAAAAGAGAGTGTGTGTAATGTACGTGGGTACGTGTGAATCATTGTGCATCAGAGCGAGTGATTGGACTGTATTGAGTATTTAGGACTAGCCTGCTGTTAAGATGACTCATCTTTCAACAGTAGGACTTAGCTATGATGGCACATCTTTAGCCTGAAAGAGCATAAGCGTTTGTGAGTAATGTGCGTGTGTACATTTGAAACTTCAGCTTGTTGTGTATCAGAGCGAGTGTACCGAGCATCTACTTCTAGCCTGCAGTTAAGATGGTACATTTTTCAATAGTAAGACTCAGCTAAGTTGGCACATTTTAAAGCTGAATGAGCATAAGAGTGTGTGAGTACGTGCGTGCATGTCACAGTGAAATTTCAGATTGTTGTGTATCAGAGCGAGCGAATGGAATGTACATGTATCATGCAATAAGGACTAGTCTGCTATGAAGATGACACGTCTTTCAACAGTAAGACTTAGCTAAGATGGTACATCTTTAAGCTGAATGAGCATAAGCGTGTGTGAGTAATGTACCTGCATACGTGCGAAAGTTGAGCATGTTGTGTATCAGAGCAAGAGATTGGAGTGTACCGAGCATTTATGACTAGCCCGCTGTAATGATGGCACATCTTTCAACGGTAAGATTCTGCTAATGTAGCACATCTTTAAGCTGAAAGAGCATGAGTATTTTATGTGCGTACATGTGAAATTCCAGCCCGTTGTGTATAAGAGTGAGCGATTGGAAAGTACATGTACTGAGCATTGAGGACTAGCCTGCTGTTAAAATGGCACATCTTTAAACAGATTCAGCTAAGATGGAAGCTTAATGAGCGTAAGTGTATGCGAGTAATGTACGTGCGTACAAGTTAAATTTCAGCCTGTTGCGTATCAGAGCGAGTGATTGGAATGTACATGTACTTAGCATTTAGGAATATCCTGCTGTAGCCTCGTCCCCAGGCCCCTCCCTACGCGAAAGAAGGGCCTGGTACACACCAACTGTGCATGTGCAAGATTATCAGTAAAATTTCCGCAAAATTGTCCGTATTCTATAGCTTACCGCGTGACATCTTGACTTCTAGTTCAAACAAGCACCTGGTTAAGCGTCTTCGATGTCGCTTGCCTGTCAACCGCTCGAACGAAGTCTTTGCGCTCCCCTCGTGTTTGTTGGCTAAACGCAAGGAGATTGAGAAGATGACGTAATCGTAAATAGATAGTTTACTGAGAATTTTACGGGAATATACGATGTACCCAGATTTTGGATACAAACGGGCGCATGCGCAGTCGGTGTGTATTAGGCCCTTCTCCCGCGTAGGAAGGGGCCTGGGGACGAGGCTAATCCTGCTGTTAAGATGGCACATCTTTCAACAGTAAACCTCAACTAAGGCGGCTCATCTTTAAGCTGAATGAGTAAAAGAGTGTGTGAGTAATGTACTTGCGTTCATGTAAAATTTCAGCTTGTTTAGTATTAGATCGAGCGAGTGGAATGTACATGTACCGAGCATTTAGGACTAACCTGCTGTTAAAAAGCCAAAATGTCACATCTTTAAGCTTGAAGAGCTTAAATGCGTGTGAATAATGTGCGTGTGTACATGTGAAACTTCAGCTTGTTGTGTATTAGAGCGAGCAATTATAATGTACCGAGCATTAATGACTAGCCTACTGTTAAGATGGCACATTTTTCAGCAAATGGCAGATCTAGAGTATAAGAGTGTGTGAGTAATGTGCATGTGTACATGTGATACTTCAGCTTGTGTATCTGAGCGAGTGATTGGAATGTACCGAGCATCTATGACTAGCCTGCTCTCAAGATGGCACATATTGAAGCTGAAAGGGTGAGAGTGTGTGAGCAATATGCTCGTGTGCATGTGAAACTTCGCTTGTTGTGCATCCTAGTGAGCAGTTGAGATGTACATGTAGCAATCATTTACCTACAGATTAGTTGGCTATGGGAATTATTTGGAACACAGTTCTCTTTACCACAAATGTCTAACATTGATAAACGTCCATCTCATTGTAAAAAGACTTGGTATGTAGGTTGTTATGTGCATCAATTATTTTTTGTAATGCCATTTATTATAGAAGCAGTTTATGGCTACTATGAATGTAGGTAGAGAGAGCTGACAAAGTGCTGAAGAGGAACAATGGCAAGAAGCATTCAAGTTTTAGCCGTGATTGACTAAAATGCAACAACTGAGTGGATGTATCTACTCTCTTCATTATTATGCTATTAATACTTAAACTTGTTGTAATGCAAATTTATACACATGCGCTATATGATATGATTCAGACGGTATAGAACTGACTGGAACGGGATCGTCGGACGGACGAAGGCGGTCCACGCTGTCCGATCGGACAGACGGATCATATAGAATGTGTCGCACAACGGACAATTGTGGATAAAACGGATAAATAGAGAGACTCATCACGTATCTGACAGCGGACTAAGTGAAAAGAAGTGGTCCCAATGCGGGCGACAACGGTAGTCGTTATATTGGCTATACGAGATCGTTATGAAGTTCAAACATCATTCAATAACTAGGGAGTAGCCATAGCCAGCTGCTAATATAGTCAGCCAACTCGCTGGTTGATTTTCCTAGGTTTTGGGCTGAATGTCTTCAGCCTACAGCGCATGTGCTGTTCGGTAGTGATCGTCGATGGACAACTAACCGTTGACGATCTATACCAAACTGCGCATGCGCCTTTGGCTTTCATATCCATTTTCGCTCGCTTTGGCGATCTGTCATAGAGAAATATGGTTTATCATAAGGAGTTAAGGTTGTTCGCTTAATGTGAACCTTTATGGGGAGGGGATTCGTTAGCCTACTTGGGAGTAGCCATAGCACTCCTATTTTGAAGTTCAAACAACGTTAAAAATCTACGGAGTGGCCATAGACCGTTGCTGAAATAGTCAGCCAACTCGATGGTTGATTCTCCTGGCCTTTTGGACTAAATGTCTTCAGTCTACAGCGCATGCGCTGTTCTGTAGGTATCGTCAATGGACAAGCAAGCATAGACGACCTATAGCGAACTGCGTGAGCGCTTTTGGTTCTCATATCCATGTTCGCTCGCTTTGGCGATCAATCATCGAGAATTATGGTTGTTTCTTGGACAGGTAAGGTCAGTCGCTCACTGTAAGCCATTTTGGGGGGGGGGGGGGGAGGGCAGTTTGTTAGCCCTATTTAGTGATCTAACGTTATGGCTATTCGATGAAGCTCAAACAACATTCAAAATTTAGGGAATGGCCACAGCCCGTTGCACCTTTGTTAATATAGTTAGCTAACTCACCGATTGATTTCCCTGATCTTTGAACTAAGTATCTTCAGTCTACAGCGCATGCGCTGATCTGTAGTTATCGTCCATGGTGGCTCCTATGTCCATTTTCGCTCGCTTTGGCGATCTATCATAGAGAAATTATGGTTGTATCTTGGAGAGGTAAGGTCAGTCGCTCATTGTGAGCCCTTTTGTGGGGGGTGGGGGGGTGGAAGGGTTGTTCGTTGGTCTATTTAGCATTCTTAACGTTTCGGCTATTCGAAGAAGCTCGCATAGTCTAGGTAATGGCCTTAGCCCGTTACACCACCGTTAATATAGTGTATGTGGTTCATGTTTGATATACAGGTAGAGGACACTGAGATGGGTTCTGTAGCTGTACATGACAATGCTGCAGACATTATTGAGTCAGGTTAGTTATAGGCCACATTGGGACATTGGGAGGTGTGGTGAAATGGTGACCCTTGCCAACTGCTGCTACAATCTTGAATATGTGACTGTAGGCAGTACCAATCACTTCATTGTTGGAGGTGTTGGTTGTTAAGTGCAGTTCATTGATAACCCTTTTAACCGATTATACGCGATAGACGCCTCGAGGAGCACGCGCGTTGCACCCTCGAACCGCGATAGACGCCTCAAGCCGCACGCGCCATTACTACTATGCTATAGCCGCGCCTACCATTCCATAGTAGATCAGTTTGGGCATGGCATCCTGCCTGTGGTTAGTACAGGAAATATCTTACTCCAATCTGGCTTCGGGTCGATTGTTGACCTTTAGAAAGGAAGTGCTAACGAGGTTACACCGAATTGCGTGAACGTTGCAAGATTTAAAATCGCAAACGCGAAACGAAACCTGCACATGCACACTAGTATGCGCTATGCTAGCGCGGGAGTTCGTGGGTCCTCGGGTGGCAAGCCTCCATCTACAAACGAAATGGCGGCTAACCCTGGACAAGGTGTAACCGGTGCTGGTAGTGGGGTACCCCAGACTTCTGGCGGCCTACCTGTGTTGAATGTAGCTGGAACAAGGGTGGGCATACGCATTTTGGCGCAGGGACAGCAGCACGTTTCTCAGCAGCTGGCTACTCAACTTGGTGGGGGATTGCTGAGTCATCAGAGAGTACCAGCCAAATCCTGTACTCCCCAGCAAATCACGGTCAGTTTCTCTCTCTCTCTCTCTCTCTCTCTCTCTCTCTCTCTCTCTCTGCCTCCATAAATTGAATAAAAATTATCTACGTACAGACAAGTGCATCAACTCGTCCTCAGAAGCCTTCAACTTCAGCTAGGGAGAATGTAAGTTTTGTTCAGTGCATATACATAAATTGTATCAGATGCCTGTGTGTGTGTGTGTGTGTATACACGTGAACATGTGAGTGTGTATACATATGCCATATTTGTACACGAGTTTGTTTGCAATCGTCTAGCAACTTCTAGGCAAATTATCAGTTACGGGAAGAGTGTAGCCTAGGTGATCATAAGGTAGTCCAATGATAAAAGGAGGTCATGGGCAAACAAATCAGTTTAATACACAATATTAATTGGGGTGCACTCGACGTTGCATCTCATGCACTCTAATTATTGTCATGTAATTACTATTTGTGTGTATATGCATGCATGTATGTCTGTACTCTCATGTACACCAGGGACTGGGCATGAGAATATGCGTCATGTACGTACGTAAGGTGTGCTTTTATTAGAATCATTTCATTGCAGAGTGATCCTTTGACGGCATCCGAGTATTCTTATCAAGTTAAAGTGTATGATGTGAATTCTAAGCGCAATTTTATCGTTCGACAGCTACATCACTTTACAGATCAGTTTACATCAATTGATCACTTGATGGAGGTGCTACATTCTGAGATACAATCTGATTTGTCTGATGATTACAATATGGGTTATTTTGAAGGTCGAGCTCATTCTAAGCGGTGGTTGGTGTCTGATGAGGATTTAAAAGCCATGTACCGAAAGTTCTCCAAGGGTGGTCGTGTAAATTTGTGGTGTGAAAACATTGAAAGTGAAAGAGAGCGATCACCACCTGCTAAAAAGAAGAAAAAGAAACAGGAGGATAAGGAGACAGCCAGAAGGAAGGATAAAGAGGAAGAGTTGGATGGTGTATACTTGGAATTGAAGAAAAGACATGGTGACAAGTGGCCTGATCCTCACCTGAGACTTTGGGCGCAGTACAAAGTGAATGGCTACCATACTGATTTAGACAACCCTCCAGCTGCACCACCATTCACAGGATTTGTTCCAAAGAGAGCTAAGCAAGAGTCTCTTTCTGAAGCTTTAACCAGTGCTGCTAACGTTAACGCTTTTGCACAGGCCTTTGGTGGTTCACCAGCTTGCCGAAAGGAAGTGTACCCCCAACGTCCACTATGTCTCCTCTCAAGGCAGCTGACCTACGCATGAAACACCTTGAGCAGTTAAGATTTCTTCAACAGCTAATGGAGGATGGTATAATCACCAGAGATGAATTTGCTGAGCAGAAGGAGACTGTATTGAAAACTCTACGTAAGATTTAACATGTATGACACTGAGTTAAAGGCAGCCCAGCAAGAAATGTTCATTGGAATTAGGTCGCAAATAATATTGCTTCAATCAAGAAGATCTTGTTGATTTTGTTCAAACTGATTCAATATTAATTTTATTAGAGGCGATTTCATATCATTATGATAAATACAAAAGGTGTGCATACATGATATGTACAATGTGTTTATGGTTTGATGTAAAGTTTTAGTAGTAGATTTCACTGTCATTGATCCATCCTACACAGTCACTGGGAGTAATAGTGGTGAATGCTGACAGTACGATGGTATCAATGTCCATGACTTGAGCCTCCTCTTCCATGGCCTTCATGGAAGATTTTAGTTTAGAGAATGCCTCCTCTATGGGGTTGTAATCAGGGGAATAAGGCGGAAGGAAGTGGACCAATGCTCCAACTGCTTGAATCATTTGTATAGCCTCTTGGCAGTAGTGTATGCTACAATTGTCTAGGATGATCACACTATGAGGGTTGTGTCCATCGTAGGGCAATAGATGTGGAACTAAGAACTTCTCAACGAAGTCACAAAATACATCACCATTGACACTGCCATGCACGATGTTAACATCAAGGATACCATTCATTGACATCATCGCTATAGCTGAAACATGCTTTCCACGGGATATGATTTTATGCGATTTGGCTGGCCTACCCCTCAAGCTGTAGCCGTACTTTCTTAAGCTATCCCGCTTATCTGAACCCGTTTCGTCGATAAATATCAACATCTCCTGTTCATACAGAGACACATCAGAAACAAACTGAGCTCTCAAACCGTCATCTCTCTGTATCGCTACTAGCTTCATACGTTGCCTACTGTAGCCAACTCTCTTCAAGCATCTGCAGATGGCTGGTGACTCCGGTCGCGTCGGCCAACTCTTCTTATTTCGTGCAGATAAATTCCAGGTTTTTGTAGCACGATGTGTAGCAGCACTAGCTCAACCACTGGGGTAAGTGATTGGAATTGCTTATCTCTGAGATAAGGCTTATGATCCACTGATCCACTTTGACCAAATAGCTTTGTCACTCTACAGACAGTTGATGGGTGGACGTTGAGATTGGAGGCTATCTGATGGTACTTGTATCCTAAAACTTCCCTCTGCCACACCATACGCCATCTCAAATCGTTACTGTACGCCTTCTTACGCCCAGGTTCGCACGAAATGCCAGCCATTCCCGCTCTAGATTTGAATTTTATTGTTTGCGCATGCGTCGTTTGGGTCGTCGTCCATGGGTTGCGATTTTTGCAACGTTCGCGCAATCCCCTGTACTTATCGAGGTCGACAATGGCTACGATCGACTCGAGCACTAAACTCGCGACGTTTTCTACCACAGTACAGGGAGTACAGGCATATCGCTAAGCATACAGTTAGACTAGGTCTATATCTACCTTATTGTGTAGACAAAGTGAGACAAAGGGTTCTACTTACCATATTGCATGGATGGACTTGAGACGGCGACGGTATGGAGGTAAGTAAGCTTTTAAGCTTTTATGTTCAGAAATAGCGTACTTAGTGTACGTACGTAGCTAAAGTAACGAAGTACGAAGGTTGTACAATGAACCCTTCGTCGGATAAAAGCGTCAATAACTATGGCAACTGTTCTAGGACGCTGAATATAGCCAATAGGCTAGTACACTACTTTGTCTTGAATTAATTTAGCTATTACAGGTAATGACGTCATTCACATTCCGCGTATAATCGGTTAAACGATTCATGCAGAGTGGTCGGTAAGTGCCCATCGACTTCATACCTAGACATCGTATTACTAGATGTGGTTGATGGGTATGGCCGATACAAACTCATCATTTGTGCTGTTTTGACAGTGAGCTCAATGTATAGGTAAGGTTTGTCGAGTAATTCACCGATCTATTGCAGCATAGGCTATGCTACACTACAATGGCATGTAGTGTAGTGTGCGCAGGATAGAGCTCTAGAAAGCACTACTTAAGGTCAGACTTCCAGTTATGTGTTTTCTTGCTGACATGCTTATGAAGCACTTAACCATCATCAGTGTGTTTCCTGTACTATAAAACCAAGCCAGTTTGCCCTGCCCTTTGCTTGTATTCCTTTTGTGTGTTTGATAATGATTGCTTATTGTTCTATTACAGTTGAGAGAAAGAGATGTGAATTCCTACTGGATGATGAATTTATCGACACACATCATGGTCTGTCTCATACAATATCTCGAGCAAGCATCTATGAAGATTGTATCGAGTTATACGAAAATAATCTACCCCAAGTGGTTCATGAATATCCTTTCCGCATTGCCTACAAGCATGAAAAGCAATCGACACTGGATGAGTGAGTAGAGATTTTTTTTTCAGCACTTTGGTAAGTGGCTTACATCAGGGATTTTGATGGTGGGAGTACCTATATTCCCTCAGTACATCCCCATGCTGACATGTCGCATTATAGGGTGCTTGGTTCCATATTAGCTCATGGATTTATATCTTGTGGATTGCTGCCAAATCGTCTAGCTTTTCCAGTTGTAGCATGCACATTGCTTGGATGTGATGTTGTAATCCCAGATGCAATTCTAATCGATTCATTCGTAGATTACGTCAGCTCCTACGAAAGTTCTGTGTTTCGTGAAGCTCTGCAAGTGTCAAAGGGTTCAGAAGCCACCTTCACACCGGTATTAGGGGAGTCTGTACTAAGTATATTATCTACTATGGGTTGTCGTGAGATGCCTACACCTGGCAATATTCAACAGTTAATCCTTCAGGTAGCACGGTATGAGCTTGTACACAAACCATTAGGGGCACTACTTTCTCTCTATCGTGGAGTGCCTACCGAATACCACCCTCTCTTCAGTGGATTTTCAGTTGGTGACTTGCATGGTTTGTACAGGGCTCTTAATGCCACCCCAGGGTCGGTTATGAGCATGATTAAGCAATCAAAGGAGATGATCTCGAGCCAGGCGCAAGGGTGCTTGGATACCTTAGAACCTTCATAGGAAACTTAAACCACCAAGACTTGCATAACTTTCTACGGTTTGTAACTGGTAGCTCTGTAGTCATTGATAAGAAGATATCTGTGACTTTATACAGTCTCTCTGGTCTGGCACGAAGGCCAATAAGTTATACATGTAGCTGTACACTTGAGCTGTCTGTGACATACCTTACCTATCCTGACTTTGCTGAGGAATTTCTGACTGTTCTGAGGAGCAAAGTTGCTTGGCCAATGGAAGCTGTGTAATAATTAACTTGCTTAGCCCAAAGCACAACATTGTAACATAATTATTATAGATCTAGTTAGCGCAACAACTTTATCCACCTTGAGTATATAACAGTTAATAGTGAATGTTGTGCATTGTGTTGTTTTCTATGCTGCACAGGTTTCATACAATGCACCTTATAGCTTGTACACATCACACAATTATTATTATGCGTGGCAATTACGATGTGCACCTCACAAACATTAAATTTTACTTTGCATGGTGACAGATCTAGACAAACGGACAACACAAAATGTGATGTTTAACAATTACCAGTAAGTGTCAACAGCAATAATTATAACTTTGATTTGACTGGGTGGGTGTATTGTTATTGGGGGGGGATGAAGTGCATGCATGGGTATTATTATTTTAGTGTGTTCCCAGTTTACCCGCTGTTCCCAGTGTGCCTACTGTTCCAGTGTGCTTGCTGTTCCAGTGTGCCAACTGTTCCCAGTACGCCTGCAATTCCCAGTGTGCTTGCTGTTTCCAGTGTGCCTCCTGTTCCCAGAGTGTCTGCTGTTCCCCATAGTCCTAGTGTGTTCCCAGTTTGCCTGCTATTTTCAGTGAGCCTGCTGTTCCCAGTATGCCTGCTGTTCCTAGTTCCCTATGTTCCTATTATGTTCCCAGTTAGCCTGCTGTTCCGAGTGTGCCTGCTGTTCCTAGAGTGTCTGCTGTTCCCTATGTTCCTAGTGTGTTCCCAGTTTGCCTGCTATTTTCAGTGAGCCTGCTGTTTCCAGTGTGCCTGCTGTTCCTAGTTCCCTATGCTGTTACAGTGTTCCTGCTGTTCCTAGTTCCCTGTTCCTAGTGTGTTCCCAGTTTGCCTGTTGTTCCCAGTGCGCCTACTGTTCCAGTGTGCTTGCTGTTCCAGTGTGCCAACTGTTCCCAGTGTGCCTGCTATTCCCAGTGTGCTTGCTGTTTCCAGTGTGCCTACTGTTCCGAGAGTGTCTGCTGTTCCCCATAGTCCTAGTGTGTTCCCAGTTTGCCTGCTATTTTCAGTGAGCCGGCTGTTCCCAGTGTTCCTGCTGTTAGTAGTTCCTTATGTTCTTAGTGCGTTCCCAGTTTGTCTGCTGTTCCCAGTGTGCACGCTCTTCCTAGTTCCCAGTATTTCTAGTGTGTTCCCCGTTTACTCGCTCTTCCTAGTGTGTCTGCTGTTCCATGAGTGCCTGCTGTTCCCAGTGTGCCTGCTGTTACCAATGTGCCTGCTGTTCCCGGAGTGTCAACTGTTCCCACTATGCCAACTTTTCCCAGTGTGCCTGTTATTCCCAGTGTGCTTGCTGTTCCCAGTGTGCCTACTGTTTGTAGAGTGTCTGCTGTTCCCTATGTTCCTAGTGTGTTCCCAGTTTGATGGTATTTTCAGTGAGACTGCTGTTCTAGTTCTCTGTTCCTAGTTTGTTCTCAGTTTGCCTACTGTTCCCAGTGTGCCTACTGTTCCCAGTGTGCCTGCTGTTCCTAGAGTGTCTGCTGTTCCCTATGTTCCTAGTGTGTTCCCAGTTTGCCTGCTATTTTTCAGTGAGCCTGCTGTTCCCAGTGTGCCTGCTGTTCCTAGTTCCCTATGTTCCTAGTATGTTTCCAGTGTACCTGCTGTTACAGTGTTCCTGCTGTTCCTAGTTCCCTATGTTCCTAGTGTGTTCCCAGTTTGTCTGCTGTTCCCAGTGTGCCTAATGTTCCAGTGTGCTTGCTGTTCCAGTGTGCCAACTGTTCCAGTGTGCCAACTGTTCCCAGTGTGCCTGTTATTCCCAGTGTGCTTGCTGTTTCCAGTGTACCTACTGTTCCCTATGTTCCTAGTGTGTTCCCAGTTTGCCTGCTATTTTCAGTGAGCTTGCTGTTCCCAGTGTGCCTGCTGTTCCTAGTTCCATATGTTCCTAGTTTGTTCCCAGTTTGTGTGCTGTTCCCAGTGTGCCCGCTGTTTCTAGTTCCCAATGTTCCTAGTGTATTCCCAGTTTACCTGCTGTTCCCAGTGTGTCTGCTGTTCTATGTGTGTCTGCTGTTCCCAGTGTGCCTGATGTTACCAATGTGCCTGCTGTTCCTGGAGTGCCAACTGTTCCCACTGATCCAACTTTTCCCAGTGTGCCTGCTGTTCCTAGAGTGTCTGCTGTTCCCTATCTTCCTAGTGTGTTCCCTGTTTGCTTGCTATTTTCAGTGAGCCTGCTGTTCCCAGTGTGCCTGCTGTTCCTAGTTCCCTATGCTGTTTCAGTGTTCCTGCTGTTCCTAGTTCCCTATGTTCCTAGTGTGTTCCCAGTTTGCCTGCTGTTCCCAGTGCGCCTACTGTTCCAATGTGCTTGCTGTTCCAGTGTGCCAACTGTTCCCAGTGTGCCCCCTATTCCCAGTGTGCTTACTGTTTCCAGTGTGCCTACTGTTCCCAGAGTGTCTGCTGTTCCCTATGTTCCTAGTGTGTTCCCAGTTTGCCTGCTATTTTCAGTGAGCCTGCTGTTCCCAGTGTGCCTGCTGTTCCTAGTTCCCTATGTTCCTAGTATGTTCCCAGTGTGCCTGCTGTTAGTGTTCCTGCTCTTCCTAGTTCCCTATGTTCCTAGTGTGTTCCCAGTTTGCCTGCTGTTCCCAGTGCACCTACTGTTCCAGTGTGCTTGCTGTTCCAGTGTGCCAACTGTTCCCAGTGTGCCTGCTATTCCCAGTGTGCTTGCTGTTTCCAGTGTGCCTACTGTTCTGAGAGTGTCTGCTGTTCCCCATAGTCCTAGTGTGTTCCCAGTTTGCCTGCTATTTTCAGTGAGCCGGCTGTTCCCAGTGTTCCTGCTATTCGTAGTTCCCTATGTTCTTAGTGTGTTCCCAGTTTGTCTGCTGTTCCCAGTGTGCGCGCTCTTCCTAGTTCTCAGTATTCCTAGTGTGTTCCCAGTTTACTCACTCTTCCCAGTGTGTCTGCTGTTCCATGAGTGCCTGCTATTCCCAGTGTGTCTGCTGTTACCAATGTGCCTGCTGTTCCCGGCGTGCCAACTGTTCCCACTGTGCCAACTTTTCCCAGTGTGCCTGTTATTCCCAGTGTGCTTGCTGTTCCCAGTGTGCCTACTGTTCGTAGAGTGTCTGCTGTTCCCTATGTTCCTAGTGTGTTCCCAGTTTGACTGGTATTTTCAGTGAGACTGCTGTTCTAGTTCTCTATGTTCCTAGTTTGTTCCCAGTTTGCCTACTGTTCCCAGTGTGCCTACTGTTCCCAGTGTGCCTGCTGTTCCTAGAGTGTCTGCTGTTCCCTATGTTCCTAGTGTGTTCCCAGTTTACCTGCTATTTTTCAGTGAGCCTGCTGTTCCCAGTGTGCCTGCTGTTCCTAGAGTGTCTGCTGTTCCCTATGTTCCTAGTGTGTTCCCAGTTTGCCTGCTATTTTTCAGTGAGCCTGCTGTTCCCAGTGTGCCTGCTGTTCCTAGTTCCCTATGTTCCTAGTATATTCCCAGTGTACCTGCTGTTACAGTGTTCCTGCTGTTCCTAGTTCCCTATGTTCCTAGTGTGTTCCCAGTTTGTCTGCTGTTCCCAGTGTGCCTACTGTTCCAGTGTGCTTGCTGTTCCAGTGTGCCAACTGTTCCCAGTGTGCCTGTTATTCCCAGTGTGCTTGCTGTTTCCAGTGTACCTACTGTTCCCTATGTTCCTAGTGTGTTCCCAGTTTGCCTGCTATTTTTCAGTGAGCCTGCTATTCCCAGTGTGCCTGCTGTTCATAGTTCCATATGTTCATAGTTTGTTCCCAGTTTGTGTGCTGTTCCCAGTGTGCCCGCTGTTTCTAGTTCCCAATGTTCTTATTGTGTTCCCAGTTTACCTGCTGTTCCCGGTGTGTCTGATGTTCTATGTGTGCCTGCTGTTCCTAGTGTGCCTGATGTTACCAATGTGCCTGCTGTTCCTGGAGTTCCAACTGTTCCCACTGAGCAAACTTTTCCCAGTGTGCCTGCTGTTCCTAGTTTCCTATATTCCTAGTGTTTTCCTGCTGTTCCCAGTGTGCCTGCTGTTCCAGTGTGCCTGATGTTCCCAGTGTGCCTGCTGTTCCAGTGTGCCTGCTGTTCCCAATGTGCCTGCTGTTCCTAATGTGCCTGCTGTTCCCGGAGTGCCAACTGTTCCCACTGTGCCAACTTTTACTAGTGTGCCTGTTATTCCCAGTGTGCTTTCTGTTCCCAATGTGCCTACTGTTCGTAGATTGTCTGCTGTTCCCTATGTTCCTAGTGTATTCCCATTTTGCCTATTTTTAGTGAGCCTGCTGTTCCTAGTTCCCTATGTTCCTATTATGTTCCCAGTGTGCCTGCTGTTCCTAGAGTGTCTGCTGTTCCCTATGTTCCTAGTGTGTTCCCAGTTTGCCTGCTATTTTTCAGTGAGCCTGCTATTCCCAGTGTGCCTGCTGTTCCTAGTTCCATATGTTCATAGTTTGTTCCCAGTTTGTGTGCTGTTCCCAGTGTGCCCGCTGTTTCTAGTTCCCAATGTTCTTATCGTGTTCCCAGTTTACCTGCTGTTCCCAGTGTGTCTGATGTTCTATGTGTGCCTGCTGTTCCTAGTGTGCCTGATGTTACCAATGTGCCTGCTGTTCCTGGAGTTCCAGTTTACTGTTCCCACTGAGCAAACTTTTCCCAGTGTGCCTGCTGTTCCTAGTTTCCTATATTCCTAGTGTTTTCCTGCTGTTCCCAGTGTGCCTGCTGTTCCAGTGTGCCTGATGTTCCCAGTGTGCCTGCTGTTCCAGTGTGCCTGCTGTTCCAGTGTGCCTGATGTTCCCAGTGTGCCTGCTGTTCCAGTGTGCCTGCTGATCCCAATGTGCCTGCTGTTCCTAATGTGCCTGCTGTTCCCGGAGTGCCAACTGTTCCCACTGTGCCAACTTTTACTAGTGTGCCTGTTATTCCCAGTGTGCTTTCTGTTCCCAATGTGCCTACTGTTCGTAGATTGTCTGCTGTTCCCTATGTTCCTAGTGTATTCCCATTTTGCCTATTTTTAGTGAGCCTGCTGTTCCTCGTTCCCTATGTTCCTATTATGTTCCCAGTGTGCCTGTTGTTCCTAGAGTGTCTGCTGTTCCCTATGTTCCTAGTGTGTTCCCAGTTTACCTGCTATTTTTAGTGTGCCTGTTGTTTCCAGTGTGCCTGCTGTTCCTAGTTCCCTTTGTTCCTAGTATGATCCCAGTTTTCCTCCTGTTCCCAGTGTGCCTGCTGTTAGTGTTCCTGCTGTTCCTAGTCCCGGTTTCTAGTGTGTTCCCAGTTTACCTGCTGTTCCCAGTGTGCCTGCTGTTCCAGTTTTCCTGCTGTTCCCAGTTTACCTGCTGTTCCCAGTGTGCCTGCTGTTCCAGTGTGCCTGCTGTTCCAGTGTGCCCGCTGTTCCCAGTGAGCCTGCTCTTCCCAATGTGCCTGCTGTTCCCAGAGCGCCAACTGTTCTCACTGTGCCAAGTTTTCCCAGTGTGCCTACTATTCCCAGTGTGCTTGCTGTTCCCAATGTTCCTACCGTTCCTAAAGTGTCTGCTCTTCCCTATGTTCCTAGTGTGCTCCCAGTTTGCCTGCTATTTTTAGTGAGCCTGCTGTTCCCAGTGTGCCTGCTGTTTCTAGTTTCCTATGTTCCCAGTGTGTTCCCAGTTTGCCTGCTGTTCCCAGTGTGCCTGCTATTCCTAGTTCCCTATGTTCCTAGTGTGTTCCCTGTTTACCTGCTGTTCTCAGTGTGCCTGCTGTTCCAGTGTGCCCGCTGTTCCCAGTGTGCCTGCTGTTCCCAATGTGCCTGCTGTTCCCAGAGTGCCAACTGTTCTCACTGTTCCAACATTTCCCAGTATGAATGCTATTCCCAGTGTGCTTGCTTTTCCAAGTGTGCCTAATGTTCCTAGAGTGTCTGCTATTCCCTATGTTCCTAGTGTATTCCCAGTTTGCCTGCTATTTTCAGTGAGCCTGCTGTTCCCAGCGTACCTGCTGTTCCTAGTTCTCTATGTTCCTAGTGTGTTCCCAGTTTGCCTGCTGTTCCCAGTGTGCCTGCTGTTCCATGTGTGCCTGCTGTTCCCAATATTATGATTTATCTGATGACAACTAGCTATGATCAGAGAATGGGCACCGTTTGTGACTAAGCCCAATGCTATTTAGAGGCTAGCTTTGTTTCTATCTTATATTAATACCCAGCATGCATGTGCAAGGGGTAAGGTAGTTGATCTTGTCATGTGTTGTCATCCATATGAAAGTCACCAAATCTCGAGTGATAGCGAATAGACAATGCTGTTGAGAGGTTGGAAAAAAAACAATTACTCTCTTCTAAGTGCTTAACAAGTGTGTACCAGGAATGGTACAAATCGTGCATTTGATCTGACGTGCCTATCAAGCACACCTAGTACCTACATGTATGCCATGTCAGCTGCAATGCTGTTTCAACTGCTTGTGTGACCTCAAAATAGGTAATGGTCACTGACGTTATGAACTGATCTATTGATCAGCTACCATAAATAATTCATAGCTATGTGTGAGTGGGGTATGTGTTCTGGAGAGCTCTAGTATAATGTCATATTATTCGTTCATATGCGCAGCCTATTTTCTGTGGAGCTTACGATAAGATTATTATTATAAACATGTAATATACATGTATCAAACGCATATAGGATGTGAGTGAATACTTGGCTGAGTCCAGAAGGATTCGTGCAGAACAAGATAGGGCATATGCGGAATCTTTGGCCGCAGACCAGGCAAAAGAAAAGGCAAAGGTATATGCGTATATACTCGTGTATGCATACAATATAGTTCAAGAGCTCATAAGAACTAAGAAAAGAGGAAGAGCGTGTAACTTGAACTGGGCAGAATTTTTGAACTGTACTAAAAATAGAACATCCAGTCAAGAGT
Source organism: Stappiaceae bacterium (assembly GCA_964291365.2). Classification (GTDB taxonomy): domain Bacteria; phylum Pseudomonadota; class Alphaproteobacteria; order Rhizobiales; family Stappiaceae; genus JBDWFY01. The sequence continues at coordinate 99,176 of OZ220027.1, read as the reverse complement.
AATCTAAAAATTTGTAAATCTAAGTGTAAAAATCTCTTCATGGCATGTTCAAAACTCATTGCTTGATGCTAGTGCTTGGACATTCAATGTACATGTCATCATTGCACTCAGTGTGGTTTTGCACATGATCAGATATTCTATTTTTAGTATCAGTCAAAAATTCTGCCCTGTACACTAATGTCTATGGGAGTTACATGCTCTTTCTCTCCTTGCATTAGTTCTTATGCGCTCTTGTATAGTTCTATCCCACTACATGGGCGTATCAAAGGAAACAGCTGGACTGTAGAGAAGTTATCACCAGGTGATATTTTAGTTATCACCCGATACTGACGCCAGTTATCACCCGGATGTGAAGTTCAACATTGTCAATAACGTACATAAAGAATTAAATATGCAAGTCTAGTCATTGCTAATCTTCTACTCAGGACTGTTAAGGCATGTCCACGGTCGCGAAATATTGCACGGTACCGTATTTCAATCGTGTCTCTAATTATAGGAAATTTAATTTTACACGCGTGAATACTACCGGTATTAATAGTGTATAATACACGTACAGTGCCATGCTGGTACTCCGCTCGGCCATCCAAGCCCAGAGACCAGAGACCTGGGATGAATGTGCTTATCTCGCCAGACCCATGATTAAGTCAGCCAGTTAAATGGTAAGTTCGAATATCCCTACCTGTACACGAGTTTGAAATGGCATGCTAATGTAGCTACTATGTGAGCGAGAGAGAGAGAGAGAGAGCGAGCGAGAGAATAAGAAAGCGAGAGAGTGAGAAAGCAAGCGAGCGAGACAAAACGATGAGAGTGAGTGAGAGTCCGTGAGAGAGTAAGCGAGCGAGATAAAACGATGAGAGTGAGCGAGAGTCCGTTAGAGAGTATTAAATCGAGTGATGGAGAGAGAAAGAGAGCAAGAGAGAGAGAGAGGAATATCGAGCGAGGAAGGCATCCGAGTAAGCCGTAATATTAAACACGCAAGAAAGAGACAACAAACTAATGTGTGTGTACATATTTTAAAGGGAGAAATAATTTTAATGTTAAATACTATGGATACTTTTGTAGTCTACTTCGTCTTGCTAAAGTCTTGATATGCCAACAACTGGGACACAAATTTACTTGACTGAAGTAGTTCTTTATACTCCATATCTGTTGAGTCTGGGAGCCTTCCCGTAGAGCTGTGACATTTTCTTTCAAACTCTTTTATTGCTTGCTTCCTGGTTTTTCGAGTTTGTTTTAGTTGGTACTTGAGGACCTGGAGAAGGGCTGCATGTTGACACTGTTCCTGTGATGAAGCTGTATGGCTTTTTATTTTGTGTCGAAGCTTGTCAAGATCTACTACTGCTTTTGTAGCACCAAAAACTTTTGATAAAGCACTTGCAAGCTTCGTTTTGAGGTGCAAGGGGAGTTCGCTGTCCTGCAGCTGAATACAGTGTGTCGGTGGCTCTAGCTCTTGTACTATTAGAGTGATGTGATCATCTTCAGCTTCGCTTCCTGACGCTAGCTCAACATCCTGTGGTCTTTGTGGTGTCCTGGAGTCGACGTCTCGTTGGTGTATCGATGTATTTTTATCTTGGAAAGGCACATCAGTATCCATCTCCTCCAATGCATCGTGAGCATTACAATCAAACCTTTTGTAACCTAGAAATTTGCCATCTTCTGAGTAGAGTTTGATGTATGGTGTAGGCAGTTCAATACCTCCATGAATCAGATCATTCCATATTGACTCTTTGTTTGTGTAAATTTGATCAAGACTTGTACTACGAAAGTGTTTCAGCTGTGGTCCCTTTGTGTTCGTATCTGGTGTGTTTCTACCGTCATGAAATTCAAATCCTTCTTCTGTCTTTTTCCACCAAATTCCAGGTCCAGGTACCAAGTACGGTGAGATCCTCTTGAGGTGTTCCTGCCAGCTACTCATTCGACCAGTAAGGAATGTAAATGGAATGTGTGTATTTTCTGTTGCTGGTTGTAGTTCTCTAGCTGCCTTAGATACCCTGCTGTTACTCTCATGATATGATTTATACAAGTCCTTCTTCATTTGTTTTGCCTGGAGTCGTAGGAGAATGTTGGGAATGACATTATTTGGTTGTCTGTTTGAGGCATTTTGGACGATAGTTTTAGCCTGTCCAAACAACCTTTCTTCATGCTCAGTGTTTGCTGCCTTAAGATTTAGAATCTCATACTGAGGTGGAGCATGTAAAATTAATGCATGGAGGTATATTCCAAAGAATTTTCTGTGTGTAACAGACTTTGTCATAGTGAACAACTCAGTACAGAGTTCATAGTGGAGCCATGCTGTGTTGTATAGCCTCAGTATTGCTTTAGGATCTATTTGCTTCCTCCTGGTATGTTAGGCATGACAAATCTGCAGCTGTTTCCACCAGTTGTAGTATTTTTGGTGGTGTTTGCCGTCCTCTTAACAAGCTTAATACATGAATAATTGCTAGCCTATAATCTCCTCCTCTTTTGGTTTTTTTGCTCCACAGATCAACTTGAAGCAACTGTTCAACCTCATTGGATAGTTCTGTCTCCAAAATATGAGGAAGCTCTTGCAGTAAGTTATCAATATGTCCCTTAATGTCATGTAGCGGCTCACAGTCTAAAATTGTGTAGCCTTCAAGGTGGACTTGTGTTAGAGTTTCAGTTGGGTTGTTAAGTAGTAGTGTCGGAACGCGTTGAATGCCTTTTAGTGTTTCCTTCAGTAGTTGGAGCCTCTCCTTTTTTGTTCGTTCAAAGTCATAAATTCCTCTTGCTACTAGTTCTTGTCCTAAGTGATCAGCGTCGAGGTCATCAAATGGTTTTGAGCACCCCACTCGTTTACCTACTTCTCCTGTAATGAATATGAATTTTTTAATATTAGTCTCCCTTCGTACATGTACATCAAGCATACATGTATAGCCTATCCTTGAATCTAGGCCCTGTATCATATGCATGTATGTGTGTGCGAATATTATGGCTCAGTGTTCAATCTTTTGATAATGTACATGCATAATGGAGTGAGTATAACAAGTGTTGGCATAGGAGGAGAGTACCCTGCATGACTGCTATCACCCGTAGATGTTTATGGTCCTGACCTTCGTAATTGAGGAATACATGTTGTAGGTTGTGTTCTAATTAAAGCACATGCATGTACATTATGCCATATCTGCACTCACAACATACATGTGCGTTCACATGCATGTATATGCATGTATGCCACTCAAAATACATTGCAGATGTGTACATGTGTGCAGTTGAGCATACAGTATTTACCAGATCTATATACGTGTTGTACACAGCCCATACCTTTAATTACGGTGGATTATATAGCTTGAAGTGATCTCCATTTGTGGTTTGCACAATATGCAAAGTCGTCAAATTGTGCCACATGTGCTCCGCATGATCCACATGGATAGTTTCCACCGATTTGGGTTCCACGTTCGAATTGTGCCGCAGGTTTGTCACCGCTAAAAAAAAGTAGTTTATCGCTAATCGTAATATTGTCAGCTGTTTTCAAGTCTGTGTTTAGTTCACGAATACACTCCATCCGATCATTTATGAGTGCTGCTTGGTCTTCTATTGAAGATGAGTTCATTGCTAGTACATGTATTTCTGGTTCTTCAATGTAAGCTTGCAAGTCCGGAATAGATTGTGCAGTCGTTTGATCGATGTCTGATACTGATTTGAAAACGGCTGGATCATATACGATTTTAACTGTCACTAGCACATAGTCATGACCCAGTATTTCTGAATGATCATGCCATACCATTATTGTTCTGGTTCGTTCATGTGTGGCTAACGTTGATCTCAAGTTATCCTCCGAAAGATCGCTTGGAAGCTGAATAATATGTTTAGCATAATATTCCAGTAGCTCTGTTTTACTGAAAGAGGCTAATTGATCATCTGTGTGCAAGTGCATTAGGTGTTCGTGTTTGGTCAGCAACTTTTGTCGGAGTTCCAACAGAGGAATCTTCCTGCCATATATAGAGATATTGGAGTGTTGTATTTGTCCTTCCTTGATTGAGTATCTTGTGAGTGTGTGAGGAAAACATGGTTCTCCAAGTGATAGTTCTCCATTATTTATCATACCTTCCCAATCGTCTTTTATACCTCTCACAGATTTGTGTACCGGCACTGAAATTTCTCCACCAGGTAGCTTCAGGCGACGAGCTCTCATTCGTGTATTTGGTGGTCGGTGATCAAGCTGCTCTACATCTATTCCACATTCCATATCATATTCCTTGACAGTCTGCCCTTTGTTTTCTCCAGGTACGTTCCATTCCCTACCTAGTTGGGTCCAGTTGATTACTTCTCCTTCTGGCCAATTCTGTAGTCTATTAAGTAAACCACCTTTGTCCCACTGGACATTGTCAAAATTTGGAGAGTGCTTGCGACGAACTAAGGGAGTAGCCTGTGCACGTTCACGTTTTTGTTCTGGTGTCTCAAATGATTGAGAGAAGCGCATTCTTTTGTAGGATGCAATTGATTGCCCCTCTGCTAACACTGTTAAGGCATCATTTTCTTGTAACTGTGTGCTTATGTGGTCTCGGCACTCTCGTCTAAGCTTGCGTTTGAGCTTTTTGTTGTCAGCTGCAGTGGGTTTGATTTGAAGGCCACTACCTGGGCAGGTGGCTAATGTATCGGTAAAAGATTTTCCGTATGCTTTCTCAAATACTGGCTGAATTTCTCCTAGTATCTGTTTTGTTGTGGTTGTTGCTGAATCATTGTTGCTCTCTAATATATTTTTCAAGCTGTCGGCTATAGGTGTTGCAGGATTGTACATAGCCCCTGGAAAAGTTGTTTGTTGTTCTCGATGCGATATTGCACATTCCTTGCAGTTTGCTAGGGAATGTCGCTTTTTTTGTTTTAAAGAGAGTTGCTTCCAATTGTTTGAAGAAAAGTGGGATATATATTGCTGCTTGCTGTCTCTGTCACTCCACTTCCTGAACATTCCATTGATTCCTTTGCAGTAGCGATCAAATTTAGAGTCTCTATGACCATAGCCGTCAAAAATTGTAGCATCATTTATGTATGTGGTTGATGGGGAGAATAGCTCTTTGAATTTATGTGCTCGTTCAACTGTATCACAATGGGGTCATTCCATGTCAAATCAACACGCAAAATTAACACCCATCACAGATTTTGCCGAAACTTGTTAAGCACATACCTTACCCTAAGTGATGAGTTGGCGTGGAATTTTAGCCCCTGAACTTGTATGGTTTCTGAGTTACAAGCATTTAAATTTTCCAAATTTGACCGGATTTTGCTCGTACGCACTAACTTTGATTGACCGTAACTCAGATACACTTCAGTTTTGAGAAGCGGGATAGCAATTTTCTGAAAGTACATGAAATGTGCTTTTCAGCAATATGCTTAACTAGATTAATCTAAATTAATATACTTAATTAAGATCAAGGATAATATCGGTTTAATTAAATTTGTGGTTTTGAGAAAACGGATTTTTAGATATTTTTGATTTTCTATCGACAACTTCCTTCACTATCTGGCTTTATGTGGTACGAGTTTTGTTTTGGGACAATAATGGGATCAGGAGATATTGAAGTAGTTGTTAAGGCAAGTACGCTGAAGCACATTAACACAGACATAATAGAGAACACACTGACAAAACGAAACATGCAAGAGACAAAAATTCAGTGTGTTCTAGTTTCCGCTGTAGCTTTAGTCTCTGAGTGAGGGTATAAACATGTCCTGTTCGACTACGAGGACAAACTTTAATTAGTATCTCAGTAAGAGGCAAAGTGACGATCACTGGTACATCAGGGTATAACGAGAAGGACTGTGTGGGTGAAGCAAAGTCAAGGATATCTGTACTTCTTTGGTGTGTGTCTCTAGAAACTTCCTCCAGTTCCAGATCACCTGCAGCTGGTAGCTTGGTAGCATCTCTTGTGATGGTGGAAAAGGAATAGATCCTGGTCCTTAATGTGTCCTTTGAAATCGGAATGAAAGAATGTAGTTTGTGTGTACCAGGAATTGTTCATGTTTGTTAAAACCGAGTTTGTAAGAAAATCTTCTGCCTCTCATACTCTTCAGTGCTACAGTAACAGAAATGAATTCCTGGAACATTATCCACGGCCCACTGATAGAATTGAAACGGAGTCATAATCTGATGTTCATAGGGACGTTGTTTCAATTCTATCAGTGGGCCGTGGATAATGTTCTAGGAGTTCATTTCTGTTACTGTAGCACTGAAGAGTATGAGAGGCAGAAGATTTTCAGTACAAACTCGGTTTGAACAAACATGAACAATTCTTGGTACACACAAACTACATTCTTTCATTCCGATTTCAAAGGACACATTAAGGACCAGGATCTATTCCTTTTCCACCATCACAAGAGAGAATTATCACTGGACGAAAATTTGGATTTCATACATGCAGGAAATCTGTAGGATAGGGCAAGATTTTCTATACATTTCATTTGTTTGCGTAACATTTCGCTCTATCCTCTGCCGGATATGTGTAGGAAATGTGAGGAAATGTCATGTTTTGGTACACAGGATACGTAGGAAATCTTATATTTGGTCCAGTGTATGGCTACCAGCTACAGGTGATCTGGAACTGGAGGAAGTTTCTGGATTTGTTACATGTTCATGTCAGTGATGGTTAGGATGTGTTCCACACACCAAAGTACAGATATCCTTGACTTTGTTTCACCCACACAGTCCTTCTCGTTCATACCCTGATGTACCAGTGATTGTCACTTTGCCTCTTACTGAGATACTAATTAAAGTTTGTCCTCGTAGTCGAACAGGACATGTTTATACCCTCACTCAGAGACTAAAGCTACAGCGGAAACTAGAACACATTGAATTTTTGTCTCTATTGCACGTTTTGTCAAGATGTGCTTCAGCGTACTTGCCTTAACAAACTTCAATATCTCCTGATTTGTTGTCCCAAAACAAAACTCGTACCACATAAAGCCAGAGTGAAGGAAGTTGTCGATGGAAAATCAAAAATATCTAAAAATCCATTTTCTCAAAACCACAAATTTAATTAAACCGATATTATCCTTGATCTTAATTAAGTATATTAATTTAGATTAATCTAGTTAAGCATATCGCTGAAAAGCACATTTCATGTACTTTCAGAAAATTGCTATCCCGCTTCTCAAAACTGAAGTGTATCTGTTACGGTCAATCAAAGTTAGTGCATACGAGCTATCCGGCCAAATTTGGAAAATTTAAATGCTTGTAACTCAGAAACCATACAAGTTCAGGGGCTAAAATTCCACGCCAACTCATCACTTACTTCTTAGGGTAAGGTATGTGCTCAACAAGTTTCGGCAAAATCTGTGACGGGTGTCAATTTTGCGTGTTGATTTGATATGGAATGACCCAATGTCCTTTTCCTCTACCCACCTCAGAATACTCTCGAATGGCAACTCAAGCATAACCACAGTTGATCTTAAAGTGCACAGTGGACATCTTCCTGGAGCACAGATTTAGTTATACATGCTTGTTTAATAGATGTTTGTACTGTTTTATAATATTATTTTGAGATTTGATAATACCTACAAGTAAAAATGGTGGCACTGTACATTCAATAATGACTCACAGTATATAATAGGAGCCTGATAAGAAAGTCAAGAGTGATGATCAAAGATGGAGTTTCCTGCAAGCCACAGCTGCTATCTGGTCAAGGTGCGCTTGCGCGCGCGGGCATGTTTTGGTCACGTGCCCTCATATGACCTTTGAACCACAGCTTGCGTGAATGGTTGGTGCAGTACACGAAGATGGCCAAAAAAAACATTTGTTCCCGACTAGAAGACGATGTGTTTATGCGGCGCAGCAGATGAGTGTGTGGAGTGCTACCAGGATCCTGCTGCGCAAACGCTAACCTTCTTGCGTATTAGAGAGAACATGAGACAGTCGTGGGTCCAACTAGTGAGTTAACAATTTTAAAATCTCGCGCTTTCGTGTACCTTATTAATTCGTCTTGTGCAGCAGGATTTTGATATTACCACCTTTTATCCATGCAATGATTGTAAAATCATAAGTTGAAGTGGACTGGAACAAATGTTTTTTTTGCCTTTTATCTTCCCTATTTATATGACCTGTAGGCGCTCACATGACTATCATGTGACATGTTTGTGGGTGTGGTTTATATTGTATTGTGGATTCAAACCCGTATGTGAAGTTTTAGAGTCATACTGGTCTGCACATGTGTGTTATACATAATTGTGATTTCTCTACATGACCCGTGCCTTAACACCCCTGAGTAGTTCGACTGTCTACAATCGTTTCAACACCAATGTAGGCAAGGAGTAGCTGTAGCTCTACTCCTGCAAGAACAGCTTGAAGCACTGGATAAATATGCTCACTCGGAAGGTACAGTAGTCCACACACAATGCTTACACTTGCTGACTCTGGTCCTGCTTTGGAATATCGATCAAATTCCTTGAGTAGTGTCGACAAAAATACAGCCCTTGAGTGAGCTCTTCCTCGCTTTAGCTTACATCTTACGATGATTTTTAGGGTGACGGAGGCCTCCTCACACTTGTCATTGACAGCTTCTTTCCGGATTCCCCAAGGTTTCAAATCTTGAATCGTACGATCACATAGTCTTCGCTATCATAATTAATAGCCTCAGCACTATTGTTATAGCGTAACATTCCAAGGAAAGAAGGCAAATTCACTGGGCAACAAGCATACCAACTAGAGCTACATAGCTACTGAGATTGAGACTGAACTGCACAGATTAATGATCAAACCATACCTTGAATGTGATTGGTTGCTGACCTAATGATGTCATTGTCTCGGAATCCATTGCCATGGCGAGGTCAGGTAGCATATACATTTCCATGGTCTGTGGGATAGAAACCAGTTATATCCCGGATATGCGTGTATAACATATGGATATTGTACTCACACCGGGATATAACTATAACCAAGAGTATATAGTAAGATAAGGAAGAGAGTATCGAACACGCTATATTGTCCGTGTAATATGTGTTCAGAAAGTCACACGCCAGGAATTCAAACGTTGACTAATGAGCGTGCTCGATTCAAATAACGAATTATGGGCGTGACCTCGAGTGCAAACTAATGCGAGTGCAATAGTGGCTGAAACGCGAGTAGATCGCGATACAAAACGAACGTTCATGAAGAATCTAGCATAAAACTCACGAAAAACGCCTCTATTCATCGCAGTCCTGAGAAAAATCGAGTGTTTAGCAACTTGGCTTAGTCATGTGCGCAAGGCGGGAAGTCACGTTACTCTCCGAAAACATATTACACGGACCATATAGAGCGTTCGATACTCTCATCTCTTATTACATACTCTTGTTTTAACTTATCGCACATCTTTCGTTGATATGCTAAATTGCTCTCTATTTAGAGCAAGAAGAGGAGAACTGAAGAAATGAGTCTGTGATGGAGAGTATGTACCACACAAATTCAAATGTCTGATTCAGTAACTTTCCGTACAGTATTCATTCATTGTCCTATTAGTAGTTAACCCATCCCAAAAAGACTGAGAGTGGTACCTTCAAGTTTCTCACTGTACACAGTGGAATGCCTCTATATTGTATAGTCTGTAATAAGGACACCTCGTTTAATTGGGTCATTATGATGGCAGTACAGGTTCTGTAATCCAGACACCTTACATGGTTGCAACGGTGTCCAGACTAGAGGGGTTCCACTATGACAGGAATTGAAATTTTCTTTTGCCAAATCATGTGTCGATTTTTGTTGCAGCTGCAAGTAAGGAACAAAGAGAAGTGGAATCAACACATTCCCAGTGTCCCTGGTGGTAGGAAATTCAGTATGAGATTTCCAAATTCTACCAAGATTGAGTGTAACATTGATAAGGCTACTCCTAAGTTACGTGTACTACAATTAGTGTTAAGTGTGGGCTAACCTTTTTTTTATCGTGATGCCATAATTGTGTAAACAGGTCTTGTATGAGATTGCGTTAGCATTTGGAAGCCGTGGAAAGCCATTTAATCTCTGCAGTATTATGCCTAGGCAACTAATTCCCCGTGGTGGTACCTTTTCAGGAGATGATCCACTTGCATTGGTTGTAGAAGAATCAGAAGATGCTCCTGATCCCTGTGACTATCTTGATGCACCCAAGGTATATGTTCAACAGCTTGAGTGTTCATGACTCAGCTATCTCACTGATTCATTTCCCTGATATTTGGGCTGAACATTTTCAGTCTACAGTGCATGCGCTGTTCTGCAAGGATCGTCGATGGACAACTAACCTTTGACAACGAACTGCGTGTGCGCCTTTGGATCTTCTATCCATTTTAGCTCGCTTTGGCAATCTATCATCGAAAATTAATGTTGTATCTTAGAAAGATAAGGCCAGTCGCTCCTTTTTTTTGTGGGATAAGGTCAGTCGCTCAATTTGAGCCCTTCTTTGGGGGGGGGGGGGGGGGGGGGGGGGGAGTGGTTCGTTAGCCTTTTTAGCGATCGTAACATTTTGGCCATTCGATGAAGCTCAAGCAACATTCAAAATCTAGAGAATGGCCATAGCCCGTTACACCTCTGCTAATATCGTCAGCTAACTCGCTGATTGATTTCCCTGATATTTGGGCTAAGTATCTTCAGTCTACAGCGCATGCGCTCTTCTGTAGGGATCGTCGACGGACAACTAACCTTTGACAACCTTTACCGAACTGCGTGTGCGCCTTTTGCTCTTATATTATCCATTATAGCTCGCTTTGGCGATCTAACATCGAGAATTATGGTTGTATCTTGGAGATATAAGGTCAGTCACTCAATTTGAGCCCTGTCTTGGGGGACGGTGGTTCGTTAGCCTATATAGCGATCGTAACGTTTTGGCCATTCGATGAAGCTCAAAAATCTAGGGAATGGCTATAGCCCGTTGCACCTCTACTAATGTCGTCAGCTAACTCTCTGATTGATTTCCCTGATACCTGGGCTAAGTGTCTTCAGTCAACAGCGCATGCAGCTGTTCTGTACTACAGAACAGCTGATCGTCGATGGACAACTAACCATTGATGACCAATACTGAACTATTAGCGATGGTTTCGTTTTGCCTATTCGATAAAGCTCAAACAACATTCAAAATTTAGGCAATGGCCTGTTGCACCTCTGCTAATATAGTCAGCTAACACTCTGATTGATTTCCCTGATCTTTGGGGTAAATACATTCAGTCTACGGCGCATGAGCTGTTCTGTATGGATCGTCGATGGACAACTAACCATTGACACCCTATACAGAACTGCATGTGCGTCTTCGGCTCTTATATCCATTTTCGCTCTCTTTGGCGATCTACCTTCGGAAATTATGGTTGTATCTTAGAACACCCGGTTCTGGAACTTTTTCCACTACTTGTAGTATCAATATCTTGGAACCCAAGTAGCAACCCCAGTACTGCTAGGTTCCAATTCAGTGTTACTAAATTTAACCCCTGTGCTATGGGATTTTGCAGTTGCTCTGGTTAACCTTTGACCTTGTCTTCCTCTACATGTGCCTGGTGGCAGTGTATATGTACCAGTTAAACATGTCAGAAACTGGTACAGATTCATCGAGTGGTTTCAGTGGTAAGGAACTTGATGAAGATTTCTGTTCAAGTGAAGAAGATAATCGTGATGATGATGGAAGCTGAGTGTAATGTAAGTGAGTCTGTGTGTATAGCTGCAAGTACCAGTGAGTTGTTCACCTTATACAAACATCAGTTAATTCATTTTACTGCTCTGCAGATTGGAAGCAGTAGTTCAGATGTAGATGAAGGTGACGATGGTGATTCAGTAATGGAAGCCGAGCTTGGTACAGAAGTCAGTCAGTGTACCTGTCCTGAGTCGTTCACCTTCAGCATTAATTTCTCTGCAGATTGATAATGAGACTGATAGTGAGTCGCACAGTGACTTGGGGAGTCCGGTTCCTCAGGTTAGGAGCTATCCATTACATTGAATTCCTACTTTTAATAAGTACGCATTCCTGTGCAGGAAGGAGATTGCCATACCACTCTTCTTGGAAAGTGCAGCCGAAATTTCAGTACAGTTCAAACCGCATTGCTAGAATATTACTTTGAGAATGGTATGCGTGGAGTTGGAAGGAAATACTCTGCCATAATCAACCGTGCTGCCAGTGAAACCTATCTATCTGCAGACCAAGTCGAAGTAATACAATTATCGCAACACTGTAGCTATGTGATCAAAATTATGCTTGTGTAGAGATGGATAAAGAAACGCTCCTTTAGAAGGAGGCATGCGAAACCATCTCCAGTGGAATCGAGACCTGTAAAGCAGTTGAAAATAACGCCATGGCAGCAATTTTTGAAAGAGTTTAAGGGCACTGAGGGTAAGGCTACAAATATTATGTCTACAGTGTCTATAGTATATTACTAGTAATAGTTATTCCAGTGTTAGATACCCTACAAGCAGAATCTAAAGAATGGTTTATCGATGTATATCCTTTATTTACAGATGGGAAAAGTGCATTAAGTGTCAGCACTAGCCACTTTAATAAAGTAGCTAGTGATGCTTATAAGGGAATATCAGATGAGTATAAACAACACTTAAAGGAGAGCTCAGGTCCTAGGATTCAACAAATGTCCTGCAAGTCCATTATGAAATGTGGAGAAGGCTTTTAAAAAAATTCAGGAGGTAAGATATGCATCGTGTACTACAGGTATAACATTCATATGTATGTTCACACTGAACCTAAATTTCATTGGTTCTAAGTCTACTATAAAACAGTATCATTATTTATGTACACTTTATGATACAAACCAAATACAACCCTGCAACTATGTTGATATCTCTAGCTTGAGTGTGTATCTACTTTATACTCATCAGCACACACAAAGCGTATGCTGTCATAAACAATACAAATATTATGTCCCTATTCACAGTACATTCATATTTTAATTTTAAGATGCTACATTATCTACATCTAGAGTAAATGTACATATCAGTATACATGCATTGTGTATTACCTATTGTGTACTAGTTTTAGCAGTTGTTTGGAACCCTCTGTATACTATGTTTACTAGTCTTGTCCCCTGATACTCAAAAGGGTTGTGCATGGGTCAGAATCAAACATCATGTCACTGCTTTACTAGCTTTGCCAGCTATCCTTTGATGTGGTCTAGCCTTTGCTCTTTGAGCAGAAGGGACAGAAATACCACACTACTCTGTTTGCATACACCTGTCTCCTCAAAAATTTATCTGGGAACAAATTTAGTATACATAGTATTTGGTAGGTTCCAAAATTCTACTAAATGTGGTATACACAAGGTGCTATCCATATAGTATGCATCTTCTTTAGCATATTTGTGTCATTAAATTTTATTCTTACAGTTTGACAAATTAGACTACCTTGGCTACTCTGGTATTGGCTTTGGTTTTTTGGAGGATGATGTACATTGTGTGGGAACTCCGAAAGCCTCAGCAGTCCTTAACGATCCTCGACTGATTGAATATTTACACTCAATCATTATTGCAAGTAGGTGGTGAGCATTATCAAAGTGTATAAGTTATAGTTATACACCCCAAGCAGGGCAGCATGGAGTATATAATGCACGAGTGCAAACTCTAAAGGCTGTATGTGCGAGTGCATTATACTCCAGACTGCCCTGCTTGGAGTGTGTTAATTGGTGTGTATCCTAATTGTACCACCGGGCAATATCAAGATATTGCCCTAGCCACAGTACAAGACTGCATATATACACACTGGTGGTGTTCTGATCTACGTCATAGGTAGGATACAATACTTTATCAAACACATCACACCTTTTTTTTGCAGATAATCCTCCTCCGCCTGTGGCCACGTCTGCCACCGAACACAGTGAACAAATTGCTTCATCTACAGCCACTAAGAAGACAGCAAAAGAAGCCAGGACAAAGAAAGCCAAGGGTGCTTCTAAGAGTGAGTCTGCTCGTAAATTGACAGCCAAGGGTGATTCTAAGACTTCTCTAGTGGCTATTCGCAAATCGACGGTCAAAAAAACTAAGAAAAGTGTTGTTCCTCCAGTGGCTACTCACAAGTCAACAGTCAAAAAACCCAAGGGTGATTCTAAGAGTGAGGCTTCTCTAGTGGCTACTCGCAAATCGACTATCAAAACAACTAAGGATGATTCTAAAGCCAAAAAAACCAAGGGTACAGCTTCTAGAAAGACCTCTGCTGTTCCTTGTCGTAAGACGTCAACTACGAAGCTCACAAAATCTCCCCTTTCCAAGCGTTTACTGGGGCATAACCGCAAGCTAAAAAGCCCCAAGAAATCAATAGTGAAATCTAAGCTCTCACCTGTCGGTGAGAATGACAATAGTAAGAACTTGGATACATCAGAGCCAGGCACTTCCGAGAAATCATTGGTGATATCCAAGCTCTCACCTGTAGGTGAGAATGACAATAGTAAGAACTTGGATACGTCAGAGCCAGGCACTTCCGAGAAATCATTGGTGATATCCAAGCTCTCAACTTGAGGTGAGAATGACAATAGTAAGAATTTAGATACATCAGAGCCAGGCAGTTCTAAAAACCCCAAGAAATCAGTGGTGAAATCCAAGCTCTCACCTAGAGGTGAGAATGACAATAATAAGAACTCAAATACATCATCAGAGCCAGACAGTTCTTGGAATCTAACTTCAGAATCAATGTGGATACCCAACCTGGGACTATTCAACCACGATCGTGAAGTACTTCTATCGGAGAGTTGGCTAAATGATAATATTAAATTTTGTATGCAACTGAAAACCTGTTAAGTCAACAGACCAAGGATGCCAATATCTATGGATGGCAGAGTCCACAGTTAGTAAAGACAAAATTTAAGGTCCTACCCCCTAATTGCAAGTACATTCAAATTTTAAATGTGCATAAATCTCATCTCGAACATCAATATCCATGATGATACACTAATTCAGTATCTATCTATGATAGTGATTTTCATTCACGTCCGAGTCCTTCCACAAGGATGCAAATATGCTCATTTGTGAAGCCTGCCTGCAAAGTTTTCAAATTTGATGTTTTAAATACAATGCCCCAACCTAATGCTCATGACTGTGGTGTGTTTGCATTGGCTTGTGCTACCGATCTTGCTCACGGACATGATCCAGTCCTGTCAGAATGGAACATAGAAGGTAATACTATGAGAATGCATCTCCTTGAGTGTCTGGAAAGGGGTCACATTTCACCATTTCCGACAAAAAAGAAACGAAGGATTCCGCTTGGGAGACGTGTACACAGAACCATTGAAGAACGTATATACTGTACATGTTGATTACCCAACCTCAACAAGGATTTGGCAATTAATGATTTGTTGTAATGTTTGCCATGAATGGCATCATGAAAGATGTATGGACATAGATATCAATGACTACAGTAGCAAGAAGCCTTGGATATGCCCCAAGTGCACAGAATTCATGGACTCTCTTGTGTAACAGAACCCTTATAAATATTATTGAGGATGTATTCCATTGTACGTACATGCACTATATTATGTTCGCTGTTCAAGCAGCCAATATATATCTTGAATGATCCAGTAATTTCTGTATCGCATTATTAATTTATATAAACACTATATTGTTTATGCAATGTCCACAAATAATAATATTATGATAACAATAACATAACAATTATGTAATTAATAATCCACTTCATCATCCTCATCTGATTCGGATGAATCATAATAGTCTTCAAGTGTGAGCTTGCCAGAATCAGTTTCATATCCTTCAAAGTCCAGCTGCTGTGGAATATTGACGGTAGTGCTGATCAGAAACATTCTACATTCTTGATATTCCTTATCAGCAGGGTTCCATCGACTCAGTACATTATACTTCTTTTCCAGTTCCTTAAGTTATTGATTCAATCTGTAAAGGGAATGAAACAACTCTGCATCTATCCCCATCCTCAGGTCCTTCTTAGCTTTTCAATATTGCACACTGTTATTGAATATATGGGAAAGCCAATGGATAGGCAACTCTGCATCATCCCCACAATAACAACCATACCCATGTATAGCCACAAAATGGCCAACGTACTGTGATAACTGCTTCTCAGTGGATGGATCACTTGATATCACATTATTCCTGTTATTTAGAAAATTGATAAACAAACACTCAGTATATGTTCCCATTTTAGAAACTAAATGATAACACATGCATGCTCATAAACAGACACTCAGTATATGTTCCCATTTTAGAAACTAAATAACACATGCACGCTCATACTCCAACCCTTCTCTCTCTCTCTCTCTCTCTCTCAGGAGAGAGTGTGGATTGTATTCATATTATGAGGAGCTGTACCCCCTTATAATACCCCTATCGGGTAAAACCACACTCACTGTACCCACCCCTCCCGAATGAGGACTTGTGTAGCCTGTGGGAAATTCCCCATCATCATAGACACTTACCTCAACTTGAGCATTTGGAAATAAATTTTCTTCCACTCAGGGATATCTGAATGATGATTTTGGATACATTGAAAGAGAATTGTACATAAGTGGGATAGGTGATAATAAATAGTCACAAACTTGATGTTAGCTTGCCATAGCCACCAATATTCAGTGAAATCCTTTTATCTATAAGCCACTCCTTCACCTGATCTTCACTGATACCTCCATCTGCATGGCATCACACTACTTAACTACTTACAGCTGTAACACTTTAGTTTTCATACTTTCAGCTGTCAGGTTGGCAAACGTCTCTTCTGACAAATTTTTGACTTGCTGTGCCCGTTCCCATTGCACCACAAGTAGATGGGCTGAGTAGCACAATCACCAAAAATAAACAATTCATGGGCTGTAAACTAACTAATTCTTAAAGCTAAATGTGGTTATTAAATCAGAAACACACCCTCTCACTACACTTCAAGAAACTGCTGTGATATCATAAGTCTATACCAAGTTCTTCTTTAGTCTTCATCCCATAGCATACAAGTGCATGTGCAAGAACATCTCTCCTATGGGCTGGTCGCATTTCTTTCGTCATTTTTCCAAAGCGACGTAGATAGGACCAGAGCCTCTCCATGGTCTCTCCATCACTTAAGCCTACTCCCTCACACCTCAATGGACCAAACGACATCTAATAACAAAGCAAAGATTGCACATTTTACTGTGCCATATAGTATTATTATGTGATGGTACCTGGCACAAAGCAGAGTGGCCATAACAGTGAAATGTGGGCAAACAAAAAAAGTATTCTTTCAAGCATGTCATTTCTTCCAGCTAACTGTTTTTGTAAACATTTTTATTGCATATTTCATAGCAATTTGGGTGTTCCATACCTTGAGATGCTTATACAATGTACAAGCAATATATTTTCACGGTATCAGCAGTTTTTTTCCATCAGCCTATCCAGGATGAATTCACCATAAGCCAGACTAACGTTTGGAACAACAACTCAATAATACTATCATGTTCTCTTTGATAACAGCTCTACAACCTACCGTTCTCCATGCTTCAAATCCAAAAAATAGAATTGGAAACTCATGACGACAGGCACATCCAAACACACCTGTTTCATCAAGTGCTTTGTATCTCGAGGAACTTCGTAGAGCATCTCCAGCCAAAAAGTTACTACAGTTCTATAAACATTAAGGAATGTGCACATACATGTACATGCATGTACACACAGATAGTAGTAATTGTATGAATAGGCATACGTTAGCCATCATTTTTTGTGCCTTAGCTCCTGCAACATGTTCGTCCACACAAGATTACTCAACAAAGAAGAGATGCCCTTGAACAGCAGGTCTATAGCTCACACCAGCTGCCTTTTTCTGTGGCAGTCCAAAGAGAGCATCCATAGCACAGATTATTTTGCCATCAGTCTGCATAACATTAATCCATACTGAGGGATATACCCACACACATACTTGTTACCTTAGGACAAGCTGGATAAATTTTCCAGGATCAAGATCATTAGAAATATGACTCAGATGCCTCATTTGGTGCTTAAAAAATCTTAAGGTATAAATTCATTAATACATGCACATACATTCAATATTGTTGGATAAACTTTACCTGTATTCTTCAAAGCAGTCAATAAGTTTAGCATACACATCTCGCTGCTACAATTTAAAATAAGCATCAAATCAAATATTATAGCTTAAGTACAATACAATCATAATACCTTGGATAAAACATAAGGGCACTTGAAATAAATAGCACTACAGAAATCCTTTGGTGCCACATGACACTCGAGAAGTAAAGCTTAGCCCAATCAAGCAAATCAAATGTATACGCTAACTGTGGATACTGTGGGCTAGCCGGCCATAGTTTGGCTCGAATGAGAGTCAGAGCAAGGTCCTCACAGTCACAGCACACAAAAAGAATATCGTGCTGAATGCCTGCAGCACGTGAAAATGAAAACTCACTTAGCAATAATATTATACAGACGTGTATTGTTAATTTTATTTCCTCATACCATACTCAGCAAAACATTTAAGAGGAGTCTCCCTTCTTGTAGAACACCTATGATTTGGACGAGCATCTATTCTTCTGTTTTTGATATCACAAGGTGTGAAGTGATCACTCTACATCAAACAATGTAGCTATTAACGATACCCATTCAGAGTGTAGGTATTGACGACTTACCTCCCACTCTTCAGCCACATGAAAGAAATTGGCAGTTTCATGCTGTTTACAGAAGCATGGAAAACAGTAGTAAATATTTGGTCCACACCTTTCACACTTGAACCTTGCTGAGGAGTTACACACCATGCATACTTGACCAAATGGCATTGCACTGTTCTCTGTAGCTAAGAACAAGATGTTCGACCCGCTTAATTTTTCCCACGCATTCACTGTGGCTTTACAATGCAATTCATGCAGTGTGGGATCAGTATCCTCAGCCCCATATAGTCCAGGAATGTCATTGAAAGAGGATCCTTCAGCAGTATCTGATGGTTCATGAGCACTCTCCACAGAATTTTGTTCTCTCCCGGTGCCTGTTTCCATGTCAGTATCTACTTGACCACGATAAACTGTTCTTGCCCCTTTCCGTGAATGGTTTGTCACCTTAAAGGGAGGTAGCTTGAATTTTATGTGAGAAGCCATGTCAGTAAATTACCATTTGCACCTTACAGAGCTCTGGACTCCTATTAGTGCACATCAACAAAAATTCGGTCATACAGGGGTTAAATTTAGTTACGCTGAATTGGAACCTAACAGTACTGGGGTTGCTACTTGGGTTCCAAGGTATTGATACTACAAGTGGTGGGAAAAGTTCCAGAACCGGGTGCTTAGAACGGTAAGGTCAGTCGCTCAATGTAAGCCCTCTTTTGGTGGGTGTTTCTTTAGGCTTTTTAGCTATTGTAACGTTTGGGCTATTCGATGAGGCTCAAACAACATTTAAAATCTAGGGTATGGCCCACGCCCGTTGCACCTCTGCTAATATAGTCAACGAACTCGCTGATTGATTTCACTGATCGTTGGGCTAAGTATCTTCAGTCTACAGCGCATGCGCTGTTCTGCAGGGATCGTCGATGGATAATCAATAATTGACGACCTCAACCAAACTGCGCAAGCTCCTTATGCTCTTATATCCATTTTCGCTCGCTTTGGCCATCTACCATCAAGAATTATGGTTAATTCAGGGAATGGCCATAGCCCGTTGCTCCCCTGCACATATATATATATATATATATATATATGTAATAATATCCCTGATTTTTGGACTAGGTGTCTTCAGTCAACAGCGCATGCAGCTGTTCTGTAGGGATCGTCGATGGACAACTAACCATTGACTACCTATACTGAACTGTGCGTGCGCCTTCGACTCATATATCCTCCATCGCTCCTTTGGCGATCTATCATCGAGGATTATGGTTGTATCTTGGAGAAGTAAGGGAGCCCTTTTTGGGGGAGGGTGGTTCGTAAGCCTATTTTTTAGTATCATTCTGCATGATTATAAAAATGCAGGGATGCACAAAAATAGCATGATAATGCTAATAAGTAATATGTACATCCAGAAGATGAAAGGACTACTTAAGTTATTGAAATGAATAATGAATACAGTGACAATACTTGTATTAACTACAGCAATGCAATGTTATTTTAAACACGATTCTTAAAGGTAGAGAAGGGTGAGGACACAACATCACTACTTAACTTATTCCATAAAGTAATTGTATTTGGAAAAGAAAAAAGAGTTTAAGTATTGTGCAGTGTGACCACGTAGACTGCTTAGCTGTTTAGAATGGGTGTAGCGAGTGGTGTATACGCAAGGCCGTGGAAATAGGGGCACCATACGGGAGCATTGGTTCCAACAAGTTTGTGCATAAAACACAGTTTGAGCGCCTTCCTTCTTTGCTCGAGCTTTGGGATATTTAAAGTGTCCAGCATTTCGTCATATGTTGTGTTCCAACTCTTTAGACACACCTTGCAGGCAAACCTCTGAACGTCTTCCAACAACTTGCAGTCCTTGACAAGGTATGGATCCCAGACTTGGTTTGCATACTTTAGATGTGGCCTTATGAGCGTCAAATAGAGTGCTCGAATAGTAGATGTATTGGCACAGTTGTAGAATTGTCGGAACAACAGACCAATGAGCCTGCTTGCTTTTTGCTGGTGTGATCAGACCAGGATAGGTTGTCGTTGATTGTTAAGCCAAGATACTTGATAGAGTCGACTTGCTCTATTTCAAAACCGAGCAAATTTAGAGGTGGTGGTGTAGTTCTTACTTTCTTTCGGGAAAGCACCATGAATTTACACTTCACTGGACTGAATGACAGATGATTAAGAAGACTCCATACACCAAGAGAGTCCACACCTTGCTGAAGTACGGCGTAGTCTTTCTCGGTATAAATTCTTCTATACAAAAGTATATCGTCAGCATATAAGATTAGCTTTGTACCCGAAGTTCTGATAAGGCCACATCGTTAACATCATTTACATAAAGCAAGAACAGCAGTGGACCAAGTACTGATCCCTGAGGTACGCCGGATGTTACTGGGAGCAAGGTCAGATGTTTCACTATGTAGGACCACTGACTGGTTTCTATAAGCGAGATAGCTTGTGATCCAGGAAACCAGGTAGTCGTCCAAACCAATAGCTCTGAGTTTCGAAATTAGCTTCCTATGAGGCACAGAATCAAAGGCTTTAGTGAGGTCAAAGAATACGGCCCCCATTTCATGGCCATCTTCCATACTGCTGGGCCAATCATGCGCAGCAGAAAGCAAGGCATGAGTGGTCGATCTCCCTGGTAGGAAGCCCCACTGATTAGCCGCAAGTGGATATGACGAGTCAAGAAATGTTGTTATTTGGCGATCGTAACGTTTTGGCTATACAAGTTCATTTTGAAGTTCAAACATAGCGTTCAAAATAATATTATAGGGAGTTGTCAAAGCCTGTTCCTCCTCTGCTTATATAGTCAGCCAATCGCTGATTGATTTCTCTGGCCTCTGGGCTACGCGTGGCTATAGCCTGTCCTACCACTGCTAATATAGCCAGCCAAATCGCTGATTGACTTCCCAAGCCTCTGGGCTAAAGGTCTAAGTCGACGATCCCTACAGAACTGGCGCATGCGCCTTAAGTCTTATATCATTCTCGCTCGCTTTGGCAATGCATCATCGAAAATTAAAGCTGTATCTTGGAGAGTTAAGATCAGTCGCTGAATGTGAACCATTTTTGTGGGCTATTTAGTGTTCTCAACCAAATTATGTAATCGTATAGCATTCAAAAACGGCCATATCCTTTCCCATCACTGCTAATTAGCCAGCCAACTAGCTGATTGATTTCCCAAGCCTCTAGGCTGAAGGTCTCCAGTTTAAGGCGCATAAACTGTAGGGATCGTCGATAGACAACCAAGAGAAAAACCGTTGCGACGACCACTAAGGAAGTGCGCATGCGCCTGGCCCTCTTAGATCCATTCTCGCTTCCACTGGCAATCCACCATTGAGAATTATGGCTCTATCTTGGAGAGTTGAAGTCAGTCGTTCAATGTGAGTCCTTTCTTTGATGTTCATTAGCGTTCAAAACGTTCGCTACGTTTTGGTTATGCGAGATAGTTTTGATGCTCAAACAACATTCAAAATCTGGGGAGTGGATAAAGCCTGTCCCACCATTGCTAATATAACCAGCCAAATCGCTGATAGATTTCTCAGACCCCTTGGATAAAGGTCTCGAGTCTAAAGCGCATGCGCCGTGTTCGTTAGGGATCATCGACGGACAACTAACCGCAGTACGGCAGTTTTTTTTATTGGCTGTCCATCGACCACTCCTACCAACCCTCCTCGAGCTCTTAGATCCAAACCTCGCTCGCTTTGGCAATCCATCATTGAGAATTATGGCTGTATCTTGGAGAGTTGAGGTAACTCGCTCAATGTGAGCCCTCATTGGTGGTTCATTAACCTATTTAGTACTCAAAATCAAGAGCCAGTAGTTTAGTTTGAACATTCAATTTTGTTGAACTGTCGTTCATATGCTCAGGAAAGGCAAGAATTCATCAAACACTGTAAATTACTGAACGTAGCTTTCCCTACCTGACCAACATTGACGAATGGAAATTTATATCACATACAACCTATAAACATTTACTCTACTCTTTCAACAAATCCATTTCTGTAGCACCGCTTCTTTAATACCATCATTTGCCACCACTTTATCTCAATTTTTGTTCACACTTTTGCTTTTGACTATTAGGCCTCCTTTTGTCATCAAAATTAATTCGATCTCCATGTTTTGGCTATAATGAGATCGTTTTGAAGCTCTAACCTAGTATTCAAAATCTAGGGAGTGGCCATAGCCTTTCCCACAACTGGTAATATAGCCATCCGACTCCCTGATTAATACCCCAAGGCTCTGCGCTAAAGGTCTCTAGTTTAAGGCGCTTGCGCTGTTCGGTAGCGATCGTCGATGTACAATCAGCCGGAAAACGACTGCCACGACCTCTACAGAAATCTGCATGCGTTTTGCGTTCTTAGATCCAATCTAACTCGCTTTAGCATTCCACCATCGTGAAATATGGCTGTATTTTGGAGAGTTGAGGTCAGTTGCTCAATGTAAGCCCTTTTTTTAGGGGGGGGGGGGGGGGTGTTCGTTAGCCTACTTAGCTTGCAAAGCGATCGCTACGTTTTGGCTGTACAAGATCGTTTTGAAGTTCCAACATAGCATTCAAAATCTAGAAAGTGACCATAGCCTATCCCACCACTGCTTATTTAGTTGGCCAACACCCTGATAGGTTTTCCAGGTCCTTGGGCTAAAGGTTTATAGTGTAAGGCGCATGCGCTGTTCGGAAGGGATTGTCAATGGACAACCAACCAAAAATATGTGTACAGCGTTTTTAGGTCCATCGACGGCCTCTAACGAACTGCGCAAGCGCATTGCGTCAGTTTGTATTATGGGACATCCACAATACTAAATGTGGAAGTTTCCAAATACTAGATCAGTGTATTATGCCATATGAGCTTATCAACTATCCTGTTGTTTGTTCATGCCTAGTTGCGGTGAAACAACGATTTTTTAGTTCCAGTGCAGAACCTTAGTAATATTTTGGCACATTTAATTGGTTTAAGACATCTAACCTAGCGTTAAGGACAGCTGCTATCATGGATATCCCCATTGGAAGAGCTTCAGGTTGGTTAATGTTGTAGAAGTGAAGGTAGTGACTCGTTACAGACAGGCAACCCTAATACGTTCAAAACAGTGTTAATAACACCCATTTGTATTCCACTCAATAGGCACCTTGGGAAATCCTTTAAAAAATTTACTGAACTACAAATTAATTTTATAACTCATTGCTCACTTGAGTGGCTCATAGCTGGGACAGTGCATGACTAGAATTGGAATCCCTGCTGGTACAGTGCATGACCTATATATTACTTCCTACACTGTAAAAAATGATTAGTGACCGTCACTACAAATATGTAGTGAAATGTTCACCACAGTTCTCACCACTTTTAGTGTAGTGATGGTCACTACGCAACCGTTCACAACATAAAAATTAGGTGACATTCACTACCAACTGTTGTGGGGTTCACATTGAAATAATATGATTTTCACTACAACCGATTTTGTTGGAACTCAACATTGAATTATACATACAAAATACTAGGCCAAGAAAGACAAAAACGAAGCAGAAAGAGCTACATAGTTGGTAGCTAGATAGTGCATATCAAGAAAGCCTAAAGCAATGTTCAGTAACACATTATCAGCATTGTTCTCAACCATTATTAGCTTGAAACCTTGTCGACAGAGCAGCATGAATGAGAGTGTGGAAGCAGATCATAAAATTGTTAGCAAAGGTGAGAAGAATATGACTTCAAAGTGGGAGAGGGTAGAGACAGAGGGCCTAGGGAGAGCAATCTGAGAAAGACAGAGTGGGGGGAAGGGATAATGTAAAGAAGAATAAAGCAAAGAGGACACATGCAAGGTGTGGAGATAAAGAAAAAGTAAGAGAGAGTGGGGAGAGAGAGGGTAGAGAGAGAGGGCCTAGGAAGAGCAATGAGAGAGAGATAGTGGGGGGGGGGGGGGTGGGGAGAGAAGGGATAATGGAAAAGAATCAAGGAAAGAGGATACATGCAGGGGGTGGAGATAGACAAAAAGTAAGAGAGAGAGTGGAAGCAAGCATATGAAGGAGGGAAAGAGAGATGAGAGTGATAAGAATAAACTAAAAAGGACAAGAGAAAGAGAAAGAAACCAGCAAACAATATGCTCTCAACAGCTGTAGCACCTTGATAACTTGTCAACCAAACTGCAAGAACAAAAATGGATGCACAAAATTGATCATAAACTTTTTTATATTCAGAGGGGAAACAAGAAAGGGAGAGTAAAATTAATGTTAATAACATCATAAGAAAGGGTAGGGATGACGAGAGTGATGGAAGGAAAGAGAGAAAAAGGGAGGAATCGGGAGTATACAGAAGGAAGGAAAGAAACAAAGTAGGACAGGGAGGAATTTGAAAGATTGGTAGTACAGAAATTTGAGAATTAGGGACCTACCAACACACTCCCAAAAGTAGTACCTGCTTGAAATTGGTGGCCGAGCTGCAAGGATTAGAGTGCATGCATGGAGAAAGAAAAAATTAATTTGTGTGGAAGGGTAGAGTAAGATTAAATAGATACCATAGCAGGAAAGACTCAAAGTGGTAAGACTCAAAGTGCAGGTGCCTGTCTGTGTGCGTCTTTTTACGGTAAACAGCAGTGTCAAATTTTCCATTGGTCAGCCTAGTTACCCTGGTATCTAGGAAGGGGGATGGACCCCCTCCTCCAGCTCCATGGTGAATTTTATGGTAGGTCGTAGGCTGTTAAGGTGATTGAGGAGCCCACCCACATCACCAGTCTTAAGGATGCAGCATGTGTCATCCACATACCGCTTCCACAAACGGGGTCTAGAAGGTGCTGACTCAAGAGGCAGCTCCTCGAAAAATTCCATGTACAGGTTTGCTACGACCGCAGAGACAGGAGAGCCCACGGCGGCGCGCTCTCTCTGTTCATAAAATTCACCACCGTAACTGAAGTATGTAGATTTCAAGCACAGGCCCAGTACTTCAGCTATCCTGTCTGGTGAGAGTGTTGTTCTCTCAACCAGATCAAAGAGCATAAAAACGCATGCGCAAAAAGCCTCACGAATAAGTCAGCCATAGCCGAACGTGCATGGACGAACGATCACCCAATAAAATGGGCCGAGACGATTTTACAAACGAGCGAACAGGGCCACGGAGCTGGTCCTTGAAGGTGCTCTGAAACGGAAGTCGAACTGCTCCCCTACTTTTTTGAATTCCTGACCGGTTTTCAAAGCACAAACCTGATTGGTCAATCCAACGTCATCGAGAACGCGAGACCAAACTATTAATATCACGCGATTGGCAGCCGTTCTTACAGCCACAAGTAATCGATGGAGCTTGAGACTCAGAGGCAGAAACGCTGCTTGCGTTGATGGCGTCTGTCATGATACTGTCGATTGCAGTTCACCTCGAACATCCGTGAATGCGTGCGTGCGAGCGTAGAACGAGCGAGATACTTCATTCGCCACGCAAAGCCACGGAAGACAAAGCGTAAGTCACAAAACGGATTGCCTTGTGTCTGCGTAGCATTCAAACGCATACGCTTGTTCTACGCTCACACACACGCATTCACGGACGTTCGAAGTGAAGCGCAATCAACAGTAGCTCGATCTTGCGTTCGCGTCGGGCGCCGCAACAATAATATTATACGCAACGCGTTAGCGCGCGCGCCCTTCAAGCGTTTTAACGACTTCCGTCTCAGAGCACCTTTAAGGAATCACTGAGCATACGCACGACACCGAAGGACACGCGCTTCAATCGAGACAACGGGTATAGCTGCCCGACTGTTGGATCGCCACGTTCAAGAAAAGTGAAGGGTGGGGCCAGCTTGAGCAGCGTCGGCCCCGCCCAGGCGCCCGCATGAACGCGCGGAGCGCCCTGTCAGGCATGCGCACTAACCAAAACTAATTATTTCACGGTACTTTGCCCTCTCAAATAGCCTATAAAAGTAGAGTCCCATCCAGTATAGGTTCATCTCGCCCTGGTTGAAGTAGGTAATGTTTGTATTGTCAGGTATGGGAAGGAGAAGTGTCATGATGCTTCAAGTTAAATTATGTCTCTATACTAGCAAAAAATCAACAAGGGCAACTCAGAACACTATACTAGGATGAAATATCTTCATCTTGATATATTTTTTGGCTTGCATACAATTGATTTAGTTCTGTCATTTGTGACCCTCCACGAGAAAACCAAGCATAATGCGCTGGACATCAATCTGAGATACAGGCCATAATAATCGTCTGGGCTGATAATTATCGAGTTTCACTTTTTGGCATGGATCGATAGAGGAATCATTCCTCTACACGAAAATCTGCTTCGTAGCTTCTAGAACGCTATACTTACCGAGTTATGGCTTGAAGAAGTCAGATGTGTAGCTACATAGAGCGTTCATGGCACGGACCTGTTGCTGTAGGCAACCGTGGCAGCTGCGAATAAAAAAAATCGCCAGCCACTTTTCTTCTTCGATTTTGTGCACAAACGAGCCTTAGAAACGCTTGTCTTCTCGTTCTTTTCCATCGAAACGGCGAGTGCTGCTCTCATTCGAGCGTTTTGGCAGCCATCTAGCTCATTGACTTTGTGGGCGGGGCCACGGATTTTTAATAAACGGCGAGTATACGGACTTCCGCGTGCAATGTACGTAGCAATGTTTCATTGCACTTTCTGCAAAACTTTAGTACGGGCGATCCGAGTACATTTTGGCTCATATCTCCATGACTATACGAGCTAGAGACTTCAAATTTGCAGGAGCAGCAGTTCAAAGGTTGTAGTTGGTAATGGTGGCCTTAACTCGAAATCGGTTGTCAGCGCATTATGCTTGGTTTTGTCATGGAAGGTCACATTTTTAGGATTTAGTACAGCAACTAGCTCAACAGACAACTTCCTGTGGGTGGAGTCTTCCCTCTGTCCATGCTCCATTTGCCAATTCTTAAGATCTCAACATAAAATACTTAAGTATCAAGATGTGAGATGGCATTTAGCTCATAATAGGCCTTCTAATGACTACCACAGCACAGTAAATATGAAATCTAGCAAAAGGTCACAGGGTCAGCTTTCGCAGAGCTTCCCCACAACTCACATAGTAGAGTTAATTAACACCTTCCGACACGTATTTTCACCCTAATGTGTGTGATCACTTTCTGTACAAGAGTTCTTCATATGTCTAGAGTAGGAGGGGCTGGCGCGCGAGACTATGACTAGCCTGCGTTTAAGATTGCTTATCATTCAACAGTAATACCCACCTAAGATGGCACATTTTTAAGCTGAAGGAGTATTAGTGTGTAAGTAATGTGCGAGTGTACATGGGAAACTTACAACTTATTACGTATCAAAGCGAGCAATTGGAAAGTACCGAGCAATAAGCACTAGCCTGCTGTTAAGAAAACACATCTTTCAAAAGTAAGACTCAGCTATGAGGGCACACCTTTAAGCTGAATTAGCATAAAAGTGTGTGAGTAATGTACGTGCATACATATGAAACTTCAGCTTGTTGCGTATCAAAGCGAGCAGCTGGAATGTACTGAGCATTTAATATTCGCGTGCTGTTAAGATAGCACATCTTTCAACAGTAAGACTCAACAAAGATGGCATATCTTTAAGTTGGATGAGCATAAGAGTGTGTGAGTAATGTGCGTGTGTACATATGAAACTTGAGCTTGTTGTGTATCAGAGCGAGCGATTTGAATGTACCGAGCATCTATGTCTATCCTGCTGTTAAGATGACCCCTTTTTCAACAGTTGAATTCGGCTAAGATGGCACATCTTTGAACTGAATGAGTATAAGAGTTTGTGAGTAATACACGTACGTACATGTGAAACTTCAGCTTGTTGTGTTTCAGAGTGAGTGATTGGAATGTTCCGAACATACAAAAAAGTCTGCTGTTAAAATGGCACATCTTTCAACAGGAGGACCCGTATTAGATGGCATATCTTCATGCTGAATGTGCATAAGAGTGTGTAACGTACGTGCGTACATGTGAAACTTCAGCTTGTTGTGTACCAGAGCGAGCTATTGGAATGTACCGAGCATTTAGGACTAGCCTGCTGTTTAGATGGCATATATTTCATCTGTAAGACTCAGCTAACATCACAGGGAAACCGCTGCACAAACACGGGCATAACGAACGCCCGTATGCGCTGCCAACACGGGCGGTTTCACGGAAGTCCGTCATTCGAAAGACGGGCGCCGTGTTCGTACGTAGTGCGACCAAATATGACGGGCTATTTTCACGGGAACCGTTAGCGACACGTCTTTGGCCCGTCCAAGCAACCGTGTTCGCCGTAGTATTCCCCGTTAATATCCCGTTCTTTGACTTCAGCATTGACGGGAATGTTCGTTAAAGCCCGTACTTCCGTCTCTCTCGCGATTGGCACTAGCTACTGCGCACTGTGCGCAATGAATATAATTATCCGCGCATGCTCGCTCGCATATCGCGATTCAAGCTACATGTAGCTTCAAAAAAAAGTTGTTGTTTTTTTTAAAGTTTAGTATAAAGCAATATGTACAAAATGAAACTGACAACAAAAATCATTGAATGAACAGTTCAGATAGGCATGGCAGCGTTCAGAAATCCAGACTTGAATGTGACAACTGAGTTTCAATGACAGACAATGAATACCTGTCTTTGATCTAACGTCTTCCAATTCGGTATATGGCACTCATGGTTGAGTGGTTCGTCTATACTGGAGTTCCTGGTTGATCCATATATATAGTCTGTAGTAATTATTATCTATCATGAAAGCATGCCATAGTAAAGCAAATTATTCAACTAATAACTTACATTTTACAACTATGTTAATCAATTGAAGTTTGAATCGTTACTCATATCATATTATGGGAGTGCCTGCATGAGAGAGAAAGGGGGGGGGGGAAGAATCAGAGTATTGTCGTAGTAATATATCTGTACTTACTTCGAGAAAAGCAACTGGCAGGATGAAGTCAGAGGAAAGAAGGTAATAGATACTTCACTCCTGAATGGTAGAACCTGAAAGACAGAGAGAATACATGGGGTAGTGGACAGAATCATTGATGTTATGGCCAAACGTACCCCTTAAGATTCAAGATGATAAAATCTGAGAAAGTGGGGAAGCCTGAGAGAGAGTGTAGGGGAAGGATAGATTGTTGACGTAACATAAAAGAGAAGATAGTCCAGCTATTGGTGGAAGAGAGAGACAGGAAAAGGGGAGGATCAGACTGTACATGTATACCTCACAATAATAACAGCTGTCATACTAGTTTCGGGAAGGAATGAGATGAAAACTGACAAGAGAAGGTAGTTGATACTTCAATCACAGATGAAACAACCTCAGAGAGAACAGGATCTGATTACATTGAATATATTATAGCCGTACTTATTTGTACCTATAATTTGAGAGAAGGTAGTCCATATACTAGAGGCATTAAGATATAGCCTGAGAGGAGAAAATAGAGAGGTAGGAGGCAATCCTCCAATTAGAAATTATTTACTTACCATGTACCTCCTGGGATTAAGATATGTAGCACTAGCTAGGATGAGCAAGAGGAAAAGACTGCAAAACAACTTCTATGATTTCTATGATATGACCGTGGAATCTCAAGAGTACTGTAGCCAAGATAAGTGAGTAAAATCATAATTATGAAATGTTATAGAATGTGTAAACTTAGTTGATGTTAAACTGCTTGATCTTGTAGTCTTGTTATAAAAGTTGATCCTAAAATAAAGTATAGTATATTTGAGTCTAAGAATAATCTTGAATAATGACTTACGCTCAATTGAAGAATTATGATACAGGAGTAGAGGACATGTGTAAAGTATGATAGGCCTACCGAGAGAATGCAAAATTTAATAAATACTTTGTCACAATTAGTCAGCAATAACCACTTACCCGTGATATAAAGTAGTACTCCAAGCTGCTATGAGAGCTCGAAGAGAAACTTACACAATGGTCATTAAAGGTTATACTTAAGGATGATCAGGCTCAAGAGGCTGAAGTGTGGCCATAAAATTTCCTCACACACATGCAGGCTTCACTGGGTCACCTGACATTAGATGAGGCATCTGGACAGGCTGCTGACGTAGGATGAGACATCCAGACAGACAACGACCCAGCTACACACTGCATGCACCACTACTGCTCAACAGAAATTCTAACTTCACTCCTCACACACATGAAGACTTCACTGGGTCACCTGACATTAGATGAGGCATCTGGACAGGCTGCTGACATAGGATGAGACATCCAGACAGACAACGACCCAGCTACACACTGCATGTGTCACTATAATGCTCAACAGAAATTCTAACTTCAATCCTCACACACATGCAGGCTTTACTGGGTCATCTGACATTAGATGAGGTATCTGGACAGGCTGCTGACATAGGATGAGACATCCAGACAGACAACGACCCAGCTACACACTGCATGTGTCACTATAATGCTCAACAGAAATTCTAACTTCAATCCTCACACACATGCAGGCTTTACTGGGTCATCTGACATTAGATGAGGTATCTGGACAGGCTGCTGACGTAGGATGGGACATCCAGACAGACAACGACCCAGCTACACACTGCAAGGGTCACTAATAATGCTCAACAGAAATTCTAACTTCAATCCTCACACACATGCAGGCTTTACTGGGTCACCTGACATTAGATGAGGCATCTGGACAGGCTGCTGACGTAGGATGAGACATCCAGACAGACAACGACCCAGCTACACACTGCAAGTGTCACTAATAATGCTCAACAGAAATTCTAACTTCAATCCTCACACACATGCAGGCTTTACTGGATCACCTGACATTAGATGAGGCATCTGGACAGGCTACTGACGTAGGATGGGACATCCAGACAGACAACGACCCAGCTACACACTGCAAGTGTCACTAATAATGCTCAACAGAAATTCTAACTTCAATCCTCACACACATGCAGGCTTTACTGGGTCACCTGACATTAGATGAGGCATCTGGACAGGCTACTGACATAGGATGGGACATCCAGACAGACAACGACCCAGCTACACACTGCAAGTGTCACTAATAATGCTCAACAGAAATTCTAACTTCAATCCTCACACACATGCAGGCTTTACTGGGTCACCTGACATTAGATGAGGCATCTGGACAGGCTGCTGACGTAGGATGGGACATCCAGACAGACAACGACCCAGCTACACACTGCAAGTGTCACTAATAATGCTCAACAGAAATTCTAACTTCAATCTTCACACACATGCAGGCTTTACTGGGTCACCTGACATTAGATGAGGCATCTGGACAGGCTGCTGACGTAGGATGGGACATCCAGACAGACAACGACCCAGCTACACACTGCAAGTGTCACTAATAATGCTCAACAGAAATTCTAACTTCAATCCTCACACACATGCAGGCTTTACTGGGTCACCTGACATTAGATGAGGCATCTGGACAGGCTGCTGACGTAGGATGAGACATCCAGACAGACAACGACCCAGCTACACACTGCAAGTGTCACTAATAATGCTCAACAGAAATTCTAACTTCAATCCTCACACACATGCAGGCTTTACTGGATCACCTGACATTAGATGAGGCATCTGGACAGGCTACTGACGTAGGATGGGACATCCA
Source organism: Stappiaceae bacterium (assembly GCA_964291365.2). GTDB lineage: Bacteria > Pseudomonadota > Alphaproteobacteria > Rhizobiales > Stappiaceae > JBDWFY01. Next base: position 67,169 of record OZ220027.1, on the reverse strand, counting down.
GACAGACAACGACCCAGCTACACACTGCAAGTGTCACTAATAATGCTCAACAGAAATTCTAACTTCAATCCTCACACACATGCAGGCTTTACTGGGTCACCTGACATTAGATGAGGCATCTGGACAGGCTGCTGACGTAGGATGAGACATCCAGACAGACAACGACCCAGCTACACACTGCAAGTGTCACTATAATGCTCAACAGAAATTCTAACTTCAATCCTCACACACATGCAGGCTTTACTGGGTCACCTGACATTAGATGAGGCATCTGGACAGGCTGCTGACGTAGGATGAGACATCCAGACATACAACGACCCAGCTATACACTGCAAGTGTCACTAATAATGCTCAACAGAAATTCTAACTTCAATCCTCACACACATGCAGGCTTTACTGGGTCACCTGACATTAGATGAGGCATCTGGACAGGCTGCTGACGTAGGATGGGACATCCAGACAGACAACGACCCAGCTACACAGGAAAAAATTGGTTTCTAAGGATAAGTAAAAATACACTAATTTTTAGAAATTTTCGTGCTCACTGACACAAGAACCTAGATTTCTAGTATTAAGATAAGATATTTCTTATTAGTAGAACAGGAAAAATTTGTTTCTAGCGATAAGAAGAAAATTCCCTAATTTCTAGAAATTTTTATGCTCACTGACACAAGAACCTAGATTTCTAGTATTAAGATAGGATATTTCTTATTAGTAGAATATTTTTTTATTTAAAGTACTTCAATCTTCATTCACATGAACAAATAATTCATTCTCATTTATTCTGAAAGTAAGCAATGCATGCTTAAAGCACAAAGTAAAGTTTTCAATAAAGAAACACAATCTCACATGAAGAAATAACAAAGTTACTACTAGACTGGATTATCTGTACTTAAGAAATGTCATAATCGTGCAATAACAATAACAGTTTCTATACAATGTACCTCAGATAAACTTAAACTTGAGATGTTCAGTAGCAAGTTCCTTAGGCTTCAGAGGGCTCAGCTGAAGGCACCTTTTGTTCGAATAAAGTGACTGAACGGAACAGGTTGTTATAGTGTGTTTTAGGTGCAATAGACACTGGTGTATTTGTGAGTTTCTCTTGCAAAAATGTCAGTGCAAGGAATACATCTTTCTTGTACTCTAGGTAGTATGTAAAGTAGACAGCGATTAACGTAATCAAGCCTGTCACCAGAGTATCTTCGGCATTGATCTTGTAAGTGACCATTCTTTTTTCACAGATAATATACCAGTGTTTTGGCTCACTGAATGTGCCCTCGACAACCATAAATGGAGATGTATTTGTCCTGGAATAGATATTCACTTCTGATGGATCCTGCAAATGTACAGATTATTATTAACCATACATCAACCCTTCATTACAGATTAATATTTACCTCACTCACAAACAGAATAGATTTCACTGTTTCAGACACTTGTTCTTTTTTGCTACACCGTAAACTTTTCAGAATAAACTTCAACATCACAACAATCTTTTCTGTAAAAATAAATGTTGATTCTGTAATTATAATTTCATGCAAATGTACTGCTGAATTGATCATACCTAACATAGGGGCTTTATCAAGGTCAACAGATTCTCCTTGCTGTTTCGCTAACTGCAGAATTGCTGGCAGTGTGACTTTGCAGAATCTGTCTCCTAACCCTTTCAGCTTGGCTTCCAGTTCTTCCACTGTTTCTACCTGCTCCTTGTGCTCAACAATAAAGTCATTGAATGCCTACATGCCAACATAATTATGACAGGAACATTTTGAAGTCAATTTTCACCATGTATGTATTTACGTACACTTAATGGCAAGGTACAGCATGCATATAGGTAAATACAATGTTATCACACATCCTTGAAAGCTGAATAAACTCCTTGAAAATTTCCTGCTATAATGTATTCAGTCATATAAATAATGTTCTGTTTATAATAGAGCACTTTAGAATATTTATTATTGTAAAGATGCGGCTGCATACCATCAGCGGTTTTTTCAGACACGGGTAAGTGTTAACAGCGATTGCCACTCTTGTTGGTGCAGTCATGCCAAGCATCCATTTTCGGCGATACTCCCGTGTAGCTGTTAGGAGACGAAATATCTTTTTATAGTCCTTGGCACCATCTTTTTTTTTGCATTCCTTCTCAATCAGTGCACAATGGGCCTTCAATGTGTCCTCATCGTCTTGTGGTTCAGGAGGAATTTCACTATCATCATCCTTTCCTTTCTTCCTCTTCCTCGTTTCCCCAAGGCTTTTCTTGATGGAAAAGGCATGGTTGTAAAACCATTTCTTAATCTGCTCCCTAAGCCCACACTGCTGGAGTAGGGGTAGTTCAGTGAGTTAACATGTGATTTTAGTCACTTATAGCTTGGTCACTTGATTGCTTTTTTCTCTTTGTTGTTCCCGAAGGATCAGAGAGGCTATGTGGAGCCCTTTCTAATAAAAGTTTGGCCACTTCATCCTGCCTTTCCTTGTTAATCTCTAACCCATGCTCAAGACAAAAACCTTCCAGGTGTTCGCACGCCTTCCTAATGAGCTTGGCACGTGTGTTGGGGTCATAAAAGCTATCTTCACTCAACGCCCTTTCCAAAACCGCGTCAAACTTTGGTAGACTAAAAGATGGAGGAGAAGGACCACCTGCACGTTTGCGTGTCGAAGTAGGAGTTGTCTGCAGCTGATATGTTCCAGGTTGAGTAATAGGTGGACTTTTTTGGGTAGTTGAAGCAGGTGTTGAGGCAGGTGATATTTCCACTGTGCTCTCTATAGAAGAGGATGTTGATGAACCATCCAAAGAAGGTCGCTGAATGGATGGATCAGGCAGGGTGCACGTGGAATTGAAGCTAGCAATGTACTTAAAGAGCCGTTTTCCGATCATAAAATCCTTTGGAAAAAGAATTGCGAGATCTTCTCTAGTTAGTTCAAGAAAGTCTTCTCCAATTATCCCGTTCTCTGTAAATATGCATGTGAAAGGCAGTGCATGGATGATCCAGAAATATAAATATCATGGGGTTACTAGACTGTGGAGGGGAGAAAGCAGTGAGGAATGGCAGACAAGCAATTGTAGACCGTATTATCGAGGAAATACAGAGTGAAGATTAGTAGTACCGTAGTTCTTTTAAAAATTTGGCACAAAAGTAATAACTATGCTCGATATTTTTTGAGGCAATATTCAACATTCCAGCTGCGCACACATTCTATTCCCGCATATACGGGTGACAACCTTTATTAAAATTATAAACTATTTTCCATCATTCGGTAAAGGGTGTTGAATAATTGGAGGTGCTGAACTTTTAGAAGAACTATGGTACTTGCTGTTCCCCTGATAATAGCTACATTATGTCTGATAATACCCCTAATAACCGAAGAGGTTTCTTCAGAGAAGCCTGCCTCAATTAGACGTTCATTTAGTTCATCTCCGTCCATCAAGCATATATCGTCTCGTTCAACAACTTCATTGGTTGCCATCTATAATTATATGTAATATAACTTGTGTTACACTGGTCAACTTGTTGTTATAATTATGCACTCAAAGCTAAAATGCAGGCAAATTATGGACGGTCATACTACATCAGTGTATACAGCACAGATGGGGAAATGAAGTCAATTAACATTACTCTTATCAATCTACAGGTGTTAAATATGGACACAATAGCTAGTACAACCACGTTAGATCAAAGTATTTGTTACATGTTGTAAAATACTGCTGTGCATTATTTGGAAGTTAATAGCAGCAGCTGCATTTTACCAACAGTCCTCAACCTTATTCGGTGCTTAGTGTTAGCCACGTAGCTGGTAAGTACAACTTAATTCAGCTATTCTGGTATTGTATGCTATATTATAAATATACTTAATCGAAGAGAATCAGCAAATGTTTTGAAGGACCAATCAAATATACGGGTGTGGCTACATTTGTACTATGACATGCTATTAAGCCATGATTTTTCATCATGATATAGCTACCTGAATATTATGGAAAAGCTGAGAGGGCTGAGAAATTAGCTATGCATAATATTATACTGGTTATCACCTTCTCACCATCTGGTAATGGTCCCTTATCTTATGGTAGAAAAAGGAAATACTATGAGTCACTATAGAGTCCACTTACGTCCAAATTTATTCCACTTTTAGCACCTTCGATCGGAAAAATCACCCCTTAAAGACAAAGAACGGCAGGAGGGTACAATAATTCGAGCCGACGAGTCAGTGGCACGTTTGTCAGAGAAGTAGCAGCTGCAATTGATTTGTTTTTGGCGCCACCGTTTATGCGCATGCGTGCGAACTTATCATGGCCCGGGAGCTGAACAAATCGTGGCAGTGCACTATGTGCAATGGAGTTTATTCCATTTTACCAATCCTTATAAGCCATATCCGTTCTGCCCATTCACATGAGCCAGGGCTTCGCTTCTCTTGTGGAGTAGATATGTGTCCAAAGACATACAAGAACACAAACACATACTATAGACATGTAAGGAGAGATCATAGTGATAAGTATGCTGCAGATTCATCAGTTGCCAACAAGTACCTGCTTTCCGCAAATACCCAAATGCCCAACTCCATGGATAAAGATTTTAACGAAAGTCCAGATTCTGCTACAGTACCAGTAACAACATCAGATCTCATCGATAATCAGTGCACTCAGTCTGACGATAATACTATTGGTATGGAGCATAACATAACATCTGATGTCACCAAGGTAGCCAGTGGTCATCTTATCCAGCTGAAATGCAAGGCTGGTGTAACACAAAGTATACTTCCAAGCATTGTTGAAATGAATGAAGCAGTTGTAGACAGCGTCCTGGACAACATATCATGCAAGGTTTCAGAGAGACTGCAAGCCAATGGCGTAGGGCCAGAAGAGCCCTTGGCCACTGACATAAAAGAAATAATTGAGAGTCATCGCAATCCTCTTCATTCACTTCATACTATCTATTGCCAAAATTCAATGATGCAGGCTCATTATCCAATGGTTGTAAGTATACACATAATAATAATAATTATTATTTTTGTAACAGTAACAGACCCTCTGAATTAAGAATACATATGCATGTTGTTTGTAATAATACAACTTTGTTATGATTATTAGAATCCTATACGGAAGCAGCTAGGAGTTCACTTGGGTACCAAAACTATGGAAGGTGCAGCAAGTGCAGTTGAAATCCCAGATGAATTCATATATGTGCCTTTCCTTGAGAGCCTTGAGCAAATCCTTCAAAACGATGACATCAGAGCAAGGGTATCTATTGCTAGCTAACGTATACCTTTTATTCTTATGTAGTGCATGTAGCTAGCTTTTTCTTGATGTACGTGTAGATAACTTCAAGCCCACACCAACTGATTGGAAACAAGCTTGGTGATGTATGTGATGGAGATCTGTTTAAGGAACATCCTGTCTTTCATCAAAATCCTCAAGCCATCCAAATAGTTGCCTATTACGATGAAATGGAGACAGCAAATGCACTTGGTCCAAAGGCATCAAAGAATAATAAGCTAGGTACACATGTATACATTCATGTACATAAATAACAATTGTCACAACATTCAGGTGCACTGTACTATACAATAGCAAACCTAGAGCCCTATATGAGATCTAAGCTGGACGCTATTCATCTGTTGGCTCTCTTTGAGTACCCCCTTATGGAAGAGTATGGTATAGATGATATTTTAGTGCCATTTTGTGATGAGCTGAAAGAGCTTTCAAAGGTAAATAAAATTCATACTGCAATCCTCATTCAAAATACTTTATACATGCAGGGTCATTACTTCAATATTCATGGGCAACAGATGTGGTTTCAAGGAGCATTACTGGCATTCATTGGAGATACACCAGCAAATAATAGAATCGGTGGCTACAAAGAATCTGTATCCAAAGCCTACAGAAAATGCCGTCAATGCCTAGCAACAAATGACATAATTCAAGTAAAGGTAAAAAGCTATAGCTATGATTATTATTATTATTCAATAGTTATTATGGACTCTATTATAGTTTGTGGAAGAAGAATTCACCTTACGCACTAAGCAATCTCATAAAAGGCATTGTGCATTACTTGCCAGTGAAGGGATATCATCTGAAGAGCGAGTGCACTACTCAAAATTATATGGAGTAAACAGGTGTGCATACAAACAGTAAATTTGTATAATGTCACATACTAAGGGAACTACAGGGCAAGCTGTCTTCAAGACCTAGATGATTTTGATATAACAAAGCAGTTACCAGAAGATGCTATGCATGTGCTGTTGGAAGGAATTGTTCCGAAGCATCTTGGATTATTTTTGAACAAGGTTACATCGCTCAAACTAGTTGATATCAACAAGCTAAATGGAGCAATACAAGCATTTTCCTATCAGTATTTTGAGAGTTCTTCAAAACCATCTAGCATTCCACAGTCTGCAGTGCACGAGGAGAATCTTACTGGAAAGCAATCCGGTAGATTTTATTAGTTGAACCATTGCATGCATGGATTACTTTGTTCCATACCCTTTTCAGCATCACAAATGCGATGTCTTCTACATATCCTTCCAATACTCCTTGGAGATGTACTCAATGAAAATGAATTCTTTGAGGGTCTCCTTTTGTTACATGATATATGTGCAATCATTTTCTCTCCATTAATATCTGAGGAGCAGGTTCCACTTCTGAGGCTCATGATTCAACAATACCTCACTAATTTTAAGGAACAGTATCAGTGCAATCTTCCACCAAAATTCCATTTCCTGGTGCACTTTCCTCAACAAATCCTCAGGTATAATGATTGCCATACATTGCTTGCAACCAAAATAATTTACAGGGATATCGCCGGCTATAGTATTGGTGTGAGTACATGATTTGAGGTGAAGGGCTCATGGGCAAACTAGATAGTTACGTATAATAATGGGGTGCATTTGACCATACATCTATACGTAGTTGTACTGGTGCCTCTATTAAAGTCACATAATTACTGAGTCACGCTCATACATAAGTTACATACATCATCCACCTAGCCTGGCATAAGATTTCTGCAATGCCATTATGCTTGCATAATTTAAAAGTGATTCTATGCATGCTCACTAAATTAATGATAGGTTTGGACCTCCTGTGCGTCTATGGGCAATGAGGTTTGAAGCTAAGCACAGGGTGTTTAAGCAATGGGCTAGGACGACAAGCTACAAAAACCTGTGTCTGTCACTTGCTATGAAATATCAGCAGCATTCAGCTTACATATCACAGGCACCTCCTACCCAGACTGTCAGCTATTCAACAGGTGATATGAGAAAAAGGAGTATAGTAATACTAATAATTATTATGATTACTATCATGAAACTTGATTACATTTCAAAGGAAGTCTAGTCAAACCTGGAGATATTGATTATGGAAGGGAACTGACGGCCACATTTGGTGTTAACATATCCTCCGAGGCACTGTATAGGTATAATAGTAATTTTTAATCATCATACCTTAAAAAATTATGCATGCATACATGCATAATGCCATAGATGCTCTTCTATTGAGATCCATGGAACCATCTACAAGAGGGGATGCTGGCTTGTTACTGGGAAGAAAAGCTGTTGTGGAGTTTGTCATCCCCAGTTTTCTCAAGTCAAAGATATACTAAGCAAAGGAGAAAACAGAGTTCCTTTCTTTGTCATAATATCCTCCTCTGTAATTGAATATCTTCCTCATCAGCGTGCTCACCTTGTTTCCTTAGTACCCTCAATAGTTTCTATTATTCATCCCTCCTCTATTCTGTATCACGAACCTGTGACCTCAGTTTCCAAAGGAGGTAATTTCATCTTGAAATCAAGGGTAGATCTAACTCCTTTTGTAGATGAGTGATCACAGAGAGTTCTTTTATTTCTAAGCATTCATTTTCTTAAATATAAAATTTGTTTTAATTAAAGGAAATTCTGCTTCTAATAACTAGAATTTACCATCTAATGTGAAGAATGCACCTTCTACAGCATCAGCTTAGAATCAGCTCTTCATAGATTAAGAAACTTCTCACTAAATCAAAGAACACATTGCTAATTATTAGAATATCAATTCCTATTTTGAACCAATCTAAAATGAATGTTTTAGAAATAAGAAGAACTAGACTTAATTAAAGTACTTACTATGTACCAAGCTCTAGGATGCAGTAAATGTGTTCTAAACAAAAGAAAGATGAGTTTATTTTAAGAACACATATTCTAACTTTGGCAAGACCACATAAATGATTCTAGAAAATAGCACTATCCTTTCTTGATAATGGAAAATGTTTGCTTAAAGGGAAATAACTTTCTTAGCCAAAGAAATAATTCTACTTTGGAGTCACTAGGTTTCTACTTCTTAGAAGTTCATTTTTTCCTGTGTACACACAGCAAAAACAGCCGTGTCATTTTAACACTAGTGTGGTGTGTGACATGTGTGTCATTTGCACCCAAGTGTGTTAATTAACTGCAGCAATGGTTTGCAATTTAAAAAAATAGGTCATTTTAGCACAGTGTGACTATATGACACACAAGTAAATTACTTGTGTGTCTAAATGACACACCACTGTGTGCAGTTTTAACACAAAAAGGGCGTATTAGTTTTGTAAACAGGTATTAAAATGAAGTTCTATCAACTATGATCTATCAGAGCGAATCCAGGGTCAATTATTGTATTAGAGACAGTATGGATGTTACACAATCTAGTGCGTATGTGTAGAATAGGACTTCCTTTCCACTCACATGCCTGTCTCAACCGATCTTAATAGGGAATTTGTTCCAGTGTTCATAAGGGTACATGTAAATGTATGGGGCATTTCATAATAATATAATATACAATAATACATGACATTGTGCATGATAGATTAACTGGCATACAACACTAATCTAAATAAAAAGTTCAACATGGTCACAGGATTTGACAACAACATAAAAGCTAGACTCTATACAATACTTGCGAAACACCTGATGGATTGCTAAGTCACAGAGAGCAATACAAAATCTTTCAATGGTTCTACCTGATATGTAAATAATGATGTGAAAAAGTAACCGTTTCAAATTTCTTAAGAACAAGGTATTTGGCCTCTTTGTGCACCAAAATATGTGACACCTCCCCAAAGTCGGGATAGTCATTATCACTTGGCCGTTTTGTACACACCATAGATCCATGTCGGAACTCCTGTCCTAAACGGGATGTTGAACGTGTGCTGTATAAAAGGGATGGTGAAAGTCATACAAGTACCTTGCACTGGATTTCAGTAAACCAATGCTAGGCATACTTGTGGCATGCAGTTAATGTGTTGTGGACATGAAAGTGTACCTTAGAACATCAGTTACTCCAATTAAGAAATGTTTTGTTCGAAGTAATAGATCCGAGAATGATAAATAAAATTGCTTACCTAATTTGTGCTTTCCTCGCTGAGATCCAAGAGGATTTGCCACTTCTAGTTCATCGTAATAAAAGGAGGTGGTCATTGGTGCTTCCACTTATTAAGTGAGTCTTCACATATTCACCATCACAAACATCCTGAAGAACACCCCCTGTGTTACATTTGACAGTTTCAACCTCTTCTAATACATCGGGAAGTCGGAGCAGTGCCTACAAGGTCATCAAAATGGATTTGATCGGTATTCTTATTAGTCAGTATTCCTATTAGTCTTGCTCCCAGACCCCACTCTCTGTGAGGGAAAAAAAGGGTCTGGTGAATACGCAAGAGAGGAAAGGGCTGGAACTTGGTACGTAGGTTATTGTCACATAAAGCATACCATACCAGCTATAAGTGAAGGTTCACCCCTCCATTTACATCACCATAGTACCGTAGACTCGGGTTGTTAAGCACACCTTTCTTATAAGCGCACACTTTTTTGTTAAGCACATATTTCCTTACTATTCAGACTTACAAGTGCACATGCTTAATAACTCGAGACAACAGTAATATAGCATTACATGATCACTCACATTTAGAGAATCCTGGATTGGGGTGTAGTAGAACTCCCTTTTGACAGTCACAATCCTTCTCCTAGTATGGTTTGTCCTTCTCCAAACACGTTTTATGCCAAGGGCCACAGGCATTGGTTCCTAAAGACCAATATCTTTACATTCGCTCCATACTAACACTGAATTTATTTACATGAAAACTTACAATAAGGGAAAACCATTTTCTGAAGAACTTCCGCTGTAGGTAACTTGTTGATAAGTTGGAGAAGAGAGGTAAGACATTACTATGTGCCTGCTCAACAAATCCCATTGCTTCATCAGATAGTTTCGTCCTCAGTTCTCTTGACACACTTTCAAATAAGGACAAAAACAGCTGGTTTGTGTGGGGTAGGATCGTGTCGATAGCAGTCTGGGTCATGATATGGTTCTCCTTGATGTACATGTACGCTGCTTCATGCTGTAACATGTGCATTGGAACAATTGTCATTGGACATAACACCTATTAATATGTATGTGAACAGTTATGGTTCTTTCTGTTGTCAGCTAATTGTTTGTGTCTCATGCTAGTCTGTCATCCATGCTAGGGCTGTTTCTGTTGCTATAAATGTGTGTTCTTTCTGCTGTATGGTGTGCACTTTACTCAGTCTACATCTGTATTATACTTGTTGCTGAAGATAACACTTATGCTGCAACTCAGTGCCACTAAGTTACTGCGGGGTACATGAGCACGAATCTTACAGTGGTGTCAGGAGTGGGATGGCTACACAACCTACAGCTACAACTTCGTCTGGTTCAGCCCAGGTTATTAGGATGAGTCTACGTCCTCCTTCACGTTTCTCACCTGGAGGCGACCTTGACCTATGGCTTAAACGATTCGAAATGTACGTCAAGCAAACCAAGATTGCTGAGGACCAGTGGACAGGTGAACTTCTGCCTCTCCTTGATGACGAGCCCTTTAGAACAATCTCTCAACAAGGCCTTGTTGATTCATCCGACTATAAGGCTGTTGTAAAATGCTTGCGGACGCAATACGCCCCCGAAGGTAATGAATTGGAGTGGCAGTACAAGTTGCAAAGTAGACTGCAGAATCCAGGAGAAAAGCTTGTGGAGTTTGCAGGTGCTCTTCGTGTGTTAGCTGATAAAGCATACCCGAAATGGCCAGCAGAGCAAATTAAAGAAGTCTTGAGGAATCAGTTTATCCATGGGATTCGGTCATCGTCTATTCAACTCAAGCTGATGAAGGAGATGCCCAAGAATCTGGATGAAGCTCTGCAGTTGGCAACTCAGCAGGAGTCAGTAGAGGCAGCGCAAAAGAGATTGCACAAGGAGAAACACTATGCTGAGTCCCTGGCGGTGGACCAGAGGGATGACACAGATGATTCAGTGTTCGGTGTGTCCGCAATCGGAACTCGTAGCACCAGCCAAAGTCAAACTGATGTACTGGTACAAGAATTATCTAGGCAACTACAGAAGCTCACGCAAGAAGTATCTCAGCTTCAGGAAAGGACCACTCCCACTGTACGCCAGACTGATCAACGGCAGCAACGGAGGGCAGATGTAGGACCATGTTGGAGTTGTGGAGAACATGGCCACTTGAAACGCAATTGTCCCAAGAGAGGTAGATCTAGACCCGGAAGTGTTTATCATCGTCGTAATCCGGTGACTGATGCAGCAGCAGTGAGCTCCACCTTGTTGGTGACTGGATTGGTGGCAGGCCGCCAAACAAATATGCTAGTGGATACCGGATCGGGAGTGACTATCTTGAGAGAAGATGTGTGGAAGGAGTCCCAGCAGGAGGAACGCGACCCGCTAACACCTCCATTCTGCCCGGTGGTTGCAGCCAATGGCCAGGAGCTGGATTTGCTTGGTCGAAGTGAGGTGATGGTGAGTGTGGGAGGGCTGTCTGAGAGTCACTCAGTACTGGTGGCAAAGGGTTTGACGCAAGAATGCTTGCTAGGTGCTGACTTTCTATCAAAACATGGATGTGTGGTGGATCTGAAGGAGCAGGTGTTGCTTGCGGGAGGTAGATCTGTAAGTTTGTGTTCACAAACCTGTGATGGACGGACTGCTTCTGTATGTCATGTCACGTTTCTAGAAACTACAGTTGTTCCAGCCTACTGTCAGATGCAGCTCCCAGCCTCTGCTTCAAAGGAAGGAAGTGTGACTGGAGATGTAATACTGGAGCCAGAAGTAGCATTTGTTGAACAGCATGGTCTGGTGGTGGCACATTCACTTGCAAGAAATGTTGAAGGGAAGACAGTGGTTCAACTGTTAAATCCTTCCCCAGCGCCAGTGACTGTGCAGAAGAGTACCAGGGTAGGAGTACTGCGACCACTTACAGAGGCCTGTGTGGATGTATGTGTAGCTAAAGAAGCGATTGGTGATGTTCCAGACAATACTACCAGAAGAAAGACTACAGATGATGTTGTCCAACATTTGCTGTCTGATGTACAAGATTTGGACAACTCGGACAAAGAGAGACTCAAGTCGCTATTGAATGAATTCAAGGATATTTTATCGATTGATGATGATGATCTGGGGCAGACAAAGCTCGTATACCATGAAATTGACACTGGAGATGCCAGGCCCATTCGGCAACCAGCCCGCAGGCTTCCCTTTCACCAAAAAGCAGAGGTACGTCAGTTATTAGATAACATGCTGTCCAGGGGAGTTATCGAGCATAGTAATGGGCCTTGGTCTTCCCCTATTGTTTTGGTTAAGAAAAAAGATGGTTCAACCAGATTCTGTGTTGATTTTCGAAAGGTTAATGATGTTACTCGGAAGGATGCACAGCCACTACCTCGAATTGACGATACTCTGGATGCTCTGGGGGATGCTTGCTACTTCTCAACGTTGGATTTAGCAAGTGGCTACTGGCAAGTGGAACTTGATCCACGGGATAGAGAGAAAACGGCATTTGCTACACCTTTTGGGCTACACCAGTTCAGAGTAATGCCCTTTGGACTTTGCAACGCTCCAGCCACATTTCAGCGTCTGATGGAACAAGTCCTGGCTGGATTACATTGGACTACCTGCCTGGTGTACCTAGACGACATCATTGTATTTAGCCGCACTATTGATGATCATTTGAGTAAGCTGAGGGAAGTTTTTACTCGGTTGAAGGAAGCTGGCTTGAAGGTTAAGCCACCGAAGTGTCACCTGCTGCAAAGAAGCGTCCGTTACCTTGGTCATGTACTTTCGGGAAAAGGAATCGAGACCGATCCTGGGAAGGTCAGGTGTGTAGCTGATTGGCCGACACCTACTTGCCCAAAAGAACTGAAACAGTTCTTAGGTTTGTCATCATATTACCGCCGGTTTGTCCAGGGATTTGCTCAAATTGCTGCTCCACTCTATGCTCTTACTGACAAGAAAAGTTGGGATTGGTCAACTGAGTGTGGAGAGGCATTCATGGAGTTGAAGAAGAGGCTGATTACGTCTCCCATTTTGATTCTACCACGATTCCACCTTGATTTCATCCTGGATACAGATGCTAGTGGTGAGGGTTTAGGTGCTGTCTTGTCCCAGGTGGTGGAAGGACGGGAGTGTGTCATTGCTTATGCCAGCCGGGTATTGTCAAGAACAGAAAAGAAGTATTGTGCTACACGCAGGGAGATGTTGGCCTTGGTTTGGGCCACTCGCTATTTTCGACCATACCTGTATGGAAAATCATTTACTGTTCGAACTGACCACAATTCCCTGAGGTGGCTTCACAATTTTAAAGAACCCGAGGGACAAGTGGCAAGATGGCTAGAGCTTCTCTCAGAGTTTGAATACCAGGTCATTCATCGCCCTGGAGCACAGCATACTAATGCTGATTCGCTTTCAAGAAAACCATGTCCACAGTGTGGTATGTCCACAAGTGTTGAAACTGTTGCAGAGAGCAATACTGCGACCACAACCATAGCCAAAGCGGAGAGTTCTTTGCTGCCTACGTGGTCTATGGAAGAGATCAGAGATATCCAAAATGCCGATCCCGACATCAAACAAGTGGCCCATTGGCTGGAGTCTAATTCGATCCCCAATAGGTTTCCTAAAGTCATTTCTCCTAATGTTCAAACTCTCTGGAACCAAAGGAAGCAACTTGTCCTGGAAAATGGAATCCTCTACAGAAAATGGAAAGATATTCCAGGGGGCGGATTGCGCCCCAGACTTCAGCTTGTTTTGCCTGTGAAATTGGCTCCAGATATCCTCTCAGGTCTACACAATTCACCAGTTGGAGGCCACATGGGTGCCAAAAAAACGCTTGAAAAAGTCAGATCCCGATTTTATTGGCCAGGGCAAAGACAATGTGTTCACAACTGGTGCAGTAGTTGTTATCTGTGTGCCTCTAGAAAATCTCCAGCAAAGGCTCGAGCTCCTTTACAGGTCACAGATGATGTGTCTAGGCCCTTTCAGCGGTTAGCTATGGATATTTTGGGACCTCTTCCAGAGACGAGGAGTGGCAATCGTTACATTCTTGTTATTGGAGATTACTTTACTAAATGGAAGGAGGCATTTGCAATGAAAGATATGGAAGCTGCAACAATTGCCAGACTGCTAGTTAATGAAGTTATCTGCCGTTTTGGAGTACCCGATTCTGTTCATACGGATCAAGGTAGGAATTTTGAGTCTACTCTTCTCCAGGAGATATGCCAGCTACTGGGGATAAAGAAAACACGTACCACCCCTTATCATCCACAATCTGATGGCCTTATAGAAAGGTTTAATAGGACTCTGCTTAACATGCTAAGTACAGCAGTGGTGGATGATGAACACAGCTGGGATTTGAAGCTTCCTACACTTTTATTAGCTTATCGTACCAGCATCCAAGACACTACTGGTGCTACACCTTTTGAGCTGATGTTTGGACGAGAGCCACGCTTACCAGAGGATGTAATGTACTCTACTCCACCGTCTACAAGTACTACTCCAGAGCAATATGCAAGTATACTTAAGGAGAGGCTATCTGATGCTTATGAGAGAGTGAGCCGCCACGTAAAGCACCAACAGAGCCACCAGAAGGAATATTATGATCGAGGTCTGAGAGGGGATCCATACATTGTTGGTGACATTGTGATGTTGCACGAGCCAGCTGTGAAAAGGGGAAATTCTCGCAAGTTTCATAGACCATGGAAAGGACCTTTTAAAGTTGTTAAAGTGATCAGCTCCACCGTATACCGTATTCAACACTGCGAGCATAGTAGAAGGAGAAAAGTAGTGCATTTTAATCGATTGAAGCCAGCAAACAACTTGTCTATGCCACACAAGCAAGACCAGGCTCAGACACAGGTCACAAATGCTGATTCTCCCATCTCAAACTGGCAGCATCAGGAAGAGTTGATGCAGGATGAGTATGAGCTTTTTACTCTACCGCACGAAGAAACTTCATCTGAGCCACAGCTACGACGTTCCACAAGAACAAGTCGACCCCCACAAAGATATGGTGATGTTGTCACATTTCCAGACTCTTATTCATCAGACGAGGACTCTTAGGTGTGTGGACACACTTCAATTATTAGGGGGAGTAATGTAACATGTGCATTGGAACAATTGTCATTGGACATAACACCTATTAATATGTATGTGAACAGTTATGGTTCTTTCTGTTGTCAGCTAATTGTTTGTGTCTCATGCTAGTCTGTCATCCATGCTAGGGCTGTTTCTGTTGCTATAAATGTGTGTTCTTTCTGCTGTATGGTGTGCACTTTACTCAGTCTACATCTGTATTATACTTGCTGCTGAAGATAACACTTATGCTGCAACTCAGTGCCACTAAGTTACTGCGGGGTACATGAGCACGAATCTTACAATGCCATTCTTGTGAGGGTGTGTCCAGGCTGTTGCGGTCAAGCACGTCTTCTGATGAGCTGAAGGCTGAGAAATCGTCGAGTGATGTTGTCGGATCTAAGTCATGTGTGCGCTCAGAGTCGGCAGAGGAATCTTCCGGGACTTGCAGACTACAGCCACGAGATAGATGTTTCTTGAATGTGTTCCACTTAGAGCCTGATGAACGCAAACTGTCAAGAGGCACAATAAACTCGAAAGTTTGGATGATACCTGTGGATCTTACAAACATGAGCCACCAAGTCATCCTCGCTACTAGTGCAATAAGTGCACATAGAACAATACTTAGTAATAGTTATACTCATTGCTACTCAGCAAGGTAAACAGCTATCAATGATGTGTCTTAGCACCTCGCTCACCACTTCATTCTATTTAATGCACATTGGGCGCGGCTTGGCGTAGTCCCGCGCTGTGCGCACATGCGTATTATTATTGTGTCATGAATGTACAAGGTGCGATTTTTTTTGAAGTGGCAAGTTGCAGCTGCTCGAGAAGTGAAGAGTTTGAGTGTCTTTCGTTCATACTACGGAAGAGCAGGGTAGCAATTTCACAAGAAAGATAATCATGGAAGGACTGCCGTTGTCTGTGCAAGAGCTAAGTTGTGAATTGAGTGCTTTTGGAGTGGATCGGATTGCAATTCAAGCCTTGAAGGGTAGGCAGCTGTTTAAGGTTACGGTATGGTGATCAAAAAGGTCCAGACATCAATGGACTTAACAAAGAATTTCTCAACAACTATTCATCCTACACTTTTCAGCTTTGAGATATCACTTTACCTATGATGTCTGATCATGCAGACCAATTATGGTAATTAGCATTAATTTAATTAGCGCCACTGGTGGGTGCAAAGTCGGCGAATTTTTGACGTCAAATATCTACAGATAAAGGTCAGGTATAAACAATCAGGCCAGCTTCGCAAAATCAGCACAATAATCTCGAGGGCCTATCGAGGGTTTTTTTGGAAATAACATACTGATCGAATTTTACAGCAAAAAATATCACATTCATGACTCACTTCGGGGGTAGTCAGCTCACTTCTTGAGCCTTTTGCACTCTTCACAAGACACCATCAAAGAAAAACTCTCCGATAGGCACTAGACAAGGGACAGGAATAGCTAAGAAAGTGCTTAAACTAAGGAGCCAGAGAGTAGCTGAAACTGTAGTTGACGTCAAAAATTTTAGCGCGTTAACTTAGAGAAACTGCTGACACAGCACATTCTTGTGGTCATGTTAGTCGAACAGCTGCGAACCGATCCTTAGCAACAGAGAGAGAATTTTGAGTTGTGAGAAGAAGGAGGTCTCAGACCACCACAGTGGTAAGCTTATGCATGCAAATTAATAGTAAATAGTACAAGTAGGTATGTCTAATGTGGGCTTTTTGGCAGGTTGCTAACCTGGGCTTGCCTTAGCTACTGCTATGCCTGGAGGTAAATGCGTAGGCTAAACTGTGAAAAGTGTTTCCTTCGTTTATTTAGATCCAATCACTACACCGTAACCTTATTATGACAGTATCCGTATTTTGTTAGCTATCTAGCTTCATACAAATGGCAGAAATATAATTTTACTTTAAAAGTTTAAACCTTGTATAGAGAATGATATTGACAGCGAGAGTTTGCTGATGCTCATAGATGATTTTGACGAGTTTCGCACCTTGGTAGAAGCTCCAATAGCAAGGCTAAAGATGAAGAAATTTGTGAAAGCGAGAGTTGGAAATACCTCTGTCACCACTGAAAAAGCCAATCTAACAAGGTACATTAGCTATAATATGACTTGTATAAACTAGTACATGGACTCAGGTGTTTGACACCAGGCCAAGATTTAGCTAATTATTAGTGTCCCTGATCTTATTTTTAACTAATTTTAGGCTGAAACTAATGTATTAAGCATGGATTCAAGCACAAGCCACATGGATGTCAGTATTCAGGTACATTGAAACAAATTTCCTAGCTATAATTATGGTAGGTGCAAGGCGATTCAGCTTGAGAGCCTTGTCGGCACTACAAACTGATAGTGACGTGTACAAGATTGTTGGGTATAGGGTTGTCTATCACCTTTAAAGCTGGAGTGGAATTGCTCAGGTGGCTTTAGGGAGTCGTAGCTCAGTGGTCAGAGCACCTGCAGCTCAAGCAGGATGCCCTGAGTTCGATCTCCGGCAGCTAGCTACCCTGGGTTTTTTTCACTTCCAGCTGGCTTATTAATGTAGATGGGATGAAGGATCTGTGGTGCTCTAGTACAGTTCGGCTGCTATCAACACAGATATGAATGGCGTGAAGGATCTATGGTGCTCTAGTACAGTTCGGCTATCAACATAGATACGAATTGAAGGGTCTGCGGCGCTCTAGTACAGTTCGGCTGCTATCAACATAGATACGAATTAAAGGGTCTGTGGTGCTCTAGTACAGTTCATAGATGTTGAGTCCAAGTAAATATTTTGCATATGGCATATAGGTGAATAAAAGATTACAGTACTAATATGAAACCTTAAGGCTAAGAGGGCTTTAGCTAATCTGTCGGGCATTCAGCCAGTGGCAACCCATCCTTTTGGAGTAGGCTAAAGTTTACTTGGTATTGTATAATTTATGCTAAAATTTTTTGAAGATGCTGACTATTCATGGTCTTAATTCCCACCATGTCCCATTTCCTTCTTTTGAACTTAATTTTGTGGTTGTATGGGGTAGGGCTTCAAGTTTCACCTTGTATACGTTTGTTTAGAGATATTTACCAATTTATGAGACTTGCTTATTGCTTTAATTGTAGGCAACTGGTGACATCGAGGAATATTTTAAGTCCGAGATGATGGAGCCGAGGGTGGTTGTCTTTGAGGACAGCACTGGTGTGGTGCAAATGTTTCTATGTGCAGAGAATGAATCCATCATGGAGCTACCATCAACTGAACTTTTAGATGGAGTAAGACACCTAATGGCTTCATACTATGTGTTCGGTGTCAATTATCCCTGCTCATGCAGGCCATCTCTCCTGTTTTTACAGGAGTATGTAATGGGCATAAAAGAGTCTGCCCAAAAGCCTGTTAGGTATACTACATATGTTAATAGCCTGGACCTTTAAGAAGAACTAGCTGTTTACATACATACTGTACCCTGTAATATTATGCATGTATATTATCATTGTTAATTTAAAACCTAACTTCAGTTCGTGTATTGTATATAACCCTTATCCTCGGTTTATAAAGTATCATCCTGTCATTCTTCTATATCTTTATTATATTATTGTCATGTAAAATAACAAGCAATTTTCAGAACTGTATGTACTAATCACAATGCATGAAAGTTTTTTTGTGCATGTACATTGTATGTATGCTGCATAAATAACACAAAAAAGCCATAACAATGGTGTCATTTTAACACACTTATGCGATGACCCCCATGTCGTAATGACACACACTAGATATGACACACAGGTAGTGTGTGTCGTTTTAGAAGACATTCATTTGACACGCATTCATATGTCAAAATGACACATTCATTTTTACTGTGCACACTGCAAGTGTCACTAATAATGCTCAACAGAAACTCTAACTTCAACCCTCACACACATGCAGGTTTTACTGGGTCACCTGACATTAGATGAGGCATCTGGACAGGCTGCTGACATAGGATGAGACATCCAGACAGACAACGACCCAGCTACACACTGCATGCACCACTAATGCTCAATTTACTCCTCACACACATGTAGGCTTCACTATAAAACAAATCTCACATAGGCTTCATAAGTCACTTGGCTTAAACTCAGAGCTTGCTTCACATACAAATTGTGAGCTAGCTAAGATGCAGACACATCATATAAACTTATTAAACTCAGACAAGTAAAGATCAAAACATAAGACTATTAGCTTAATCACTCTACATACACACAGTCACACACTCGGTTGTCAAACCATGCATGATGGACACACTGTACCCCCCTGTAGGCACCACACACAGCCTGAATCATGGGATACTGAACTTACTGCTACCTATAAACCTATATCATGATCAATGCACACCTCTATGATCATAAAACTTACCTATTGACTGTTTAACTTCGAGATTTCTGGGATATCCAGATTTGGCGCCACAACCTTACACAGGCTCTTGCCCTTGGACGACTCGTTTCTACGAACCATGGGCGATTTAATGTCTTTTTATGAAGAACGAAGTAAAGGAAGATCAGCTTAGAGGGTAGCAGTTCATGTGTAGGGTCCTGTGGTGCTCCAAGACTTGCTAGCGATAGCTCCCATCTTGTCTCCAACGTTTTTGAACTCGCACATGCGTTCTGAATAATAGTTGAACGGGCTCCGCCTATCACCGTTACGAGCACGTAGCCCCAGAAACAGCAGTACGGTACGCGTTAACGAGCTCCGTGTGCGTATGAGTTACGAAACTCAATTAGCAGCGGTTTTAGGGCGGGACACATACGGGTCCGTCCAACGACCATCCCGTTTAGCTGCCGTACTTCTTCCCGTCAGCAAAATTCGACGGTTATTCCGTTAGCCCGTATTTGTATAGAGTTTTTCCTGTGCAAGGCACATCTTTAAGCTGAGAGAGTATAAGCGTGTGAGAGTAATGTGCGTGTGTATAAACTTTATGAGCTTGTTGTGTATCACAGCAAGTGATTGGATTGTACCAAGCATCTATGTGACTAGACTGCTGTTAAGATGGCATATTCTTCAACAGTAAATCTCAGCTTATATGGCACATCTTTAAGCTGAAAAAGTATAAAAGTGTGTGAGTATTGTGTGTGTGTGTGTGTGGGTACATGTGATACTTCAGCTTGTTGTGTATCTGAGCGAGTGATTGGAATGTACCGAGCATGTGACTAGCCTGCTGTCAAGATGGCACATATTGAAGCTGAAAGGGTGTAAGAGTGTGTGAGCAATATGCTCGTGTACATGTGAAACTTCGCTTGTTGTGCATCCTAGTAAGCGGTTGAGATGTACATGTAGCAAGCATTTAGGGGACTATCCTACAGATTAGTTGGTTATGGGGAATTATTTGGAACACAGTTCTCTGTACCACAAGTGTCTAAGATTGATAAATGTCCATCTCATTGTAAAAAGACTTGGTATGTAGGTTGTTATCTGCATCAATTATTCTTTTGTAGTTCTATTTATTGTAGGATGGCTACTATGAATGTTGTAGGTAGAGAGAGCTGACAGTGCTGAAGAGGAACAATGGCAGGAAACATTCAAGTTTTAGCAGTGATTGACTAAAATACAACAACTGAGTGGATGTATCTACTCTCTTCATTATTATGCTATTAATACTTAAACTTACTGTAATGCAAATTTATACACATGCGCTATATGATATGATTCGGGTGGTATAGAACTGACTGGAAAGGGATCGTCGGACGGACGAAGGTGGTCCGCGCTGTCCGATCGGAAAGACGGATCATAGAGAATGGGTCACACAACGAACAATTGCGGATAAAACGGATAAATAGAGAGACTCAGCACGTATTCAATAGCGGACTCTGTGAAATAGTCCGTAAAAAATGGTCCCAATACGGGCGACAACGGTACCGGTACTCGTTATCTTGAATATACGAGATCGTTATGAAGTTCGAACAACATTCAATATCTAGGGAGTGGCCTTAGACAGTTGCTAATATAGTCAGCCAACTCGCTGATTGATTTTCCTAGTCTTTGGGCTGAATGTCTTCAGCCTACAGCGCATGCGCTGTTCGGTAGGATTCGTCGATGGACAACTAACCGTTGACGATCTATACCAAACTGCGCATGCGCCTTTGGCTTTCATGTCCATTTTCACTCGCTTTGGCGATATGTCATCGAGAATTATGGTTGTATGAACCTTTTTGGGGAGGGGATTCGTTAGCCTATTTGGGAGTAGCCATAGCACTCCTATTTGAAGTTCAAACGACGTTCAAAATCTACAGAGTGGCCATAGACCATTGCTGATATAGTCAGCCAGCTCGAGGATTGATTCTCCTGGCCTTTTGGACTAAATGTTTTCAGTCTACAGCGCATGCGCTGTTCTGTAGGTATCGTCGATAGACAAGTAACCATTGACGACCTATAGCGAACTGCGTGAGCGCTTCTGGCTCTCATATACATTAGGGTGTCCAACCGAAACAGTCGAAGTATGCAAAACGAATTCATCTTGGTGGTTTCATGTAGACCCACCCTAGCTAAGATAGAAACCACGCCGCAAATCGGCTTAGAAAAGTTCGCGAAAATGCAAAATTAAATCATAAGCACAAGTACAAAAAATGGCTACGTGACCAACACCATGCGCATAGGGGCAGGAGCACTAGCTCAAAGGTAAACCACTTTGGAGGTTGTTTGAGGTGTACGCCAGACAACACCTGTTGTTAAACTCTCAAAATAACCTCTAGAAATGGTATACCTGACAGCTGGTGCGCCGGCCTCTTCGTGCATAGTTTTGGTCACGTAACCCTTTTTTTGTACTTGCGCTTATGATTTAATATTGTGTTCTCGCAAACTTTTCCAAGGGTGTATCCGATTTGTGGCGTGGGTTCTATCTTACCTAGGGTGGTCTACTCGAAACCACCGAGATAAATTCGTTTCGCATACTTCGACCTTTTCGGTTGGACACCCTATATACATGTTCGCTCGCTTTGGCGATCAATCATCGAGAATTATCGTTGTATCTTGGAGAGGTAAGGTCAGTCGCTCAATGTAAGCTCTTTTTTTGGGGGGGGGGGGGGGGGGGGGAGGGCAGGTCGTTAGCCCTATTTAGTGATCTAACGTTATGGCTATTCGATGAAGCTCAAACAAATTTAGGGAATGGTCATAGCCCGTTGTACCTCTGCTAAAATAGCAAGCTAACTCGCTGATTGATTTCTCTGATCTTTGAATTAAGTATCTTCAGTCTAAAGCGCATGCGTTGATTTGTCCATGGTGGCTCTTATATCCATTTTCGTTCGCTTTTCGCGATCTATCATAGAGAAATTATGGTTGTATCTTGGAGAGGTAAGGTTAATCACTCATTGAAAGCCCTTTCGTGGGTGGGGGGTGGTGTTTCGTTGGTCTATTTAGCGTTCATAACGTTTTGGCTATACAATGAACATCAAACAACATGCATAATCTAGGGATTGGCCATAGCCCGTCACACCTTTGTTAATATAGTCAGCTAACTCGCTCATTCATTTCCTTGATCTTTGGGCTAAACACTTTCGGTCCACAGTGCATGAGCTCTTCTGTAAGGATCATCGATGGACAACTAACCATGGACAACCTATACCGAAATGCGTGTGCGCCTTCGGACCTTATATCCATTTTAGCTTGCTTTGGCAATCTATCATCGAGAATTATTGTTGTATCTAGAAAAGTAAGGCCAGTCGCTCCTTTATTTTACGTGGGATAAGGTCAGTCGCTCAATTTGAGCCCCTTTTTTTGGGGGGGGGGGGGGGGGGGGGGGGGGGGGCGGTGGTTTGTTATCCTTTTTAGCAATCGTAACATTTTGGCTATTCGATTAAGCTCAAACAACATTCAAAATCTAGAGAATGGCCATAGCCGGTTGCACCTCTGCTAATAATGTCAGATAATTCTCAGATTGATTTCCCTGACATTTGGGCTAAGTATCTTTAGTCTACAGCGCATGCGCTGTTCTGTAGGGGTCGTCGATGGACAACTAACCATTGGCAACCTATACCGAACTGCGTGTGCACCTTTGTCTCTTATATTATCCATTATAGCTCGCTCTGGCGATCTATCATCGAGAATTATGGTTGCATCTTGGAGATATAAGGACAGTCACTCAATTTGAGCCCTCTCTTGGGGGAGGGGGGGTTCGTTAGCCTATTTAGCGATCGTAACGTTTTGGCCATTCGATGAAGCTCAAACAACATTCAAAATCTATGGAATGGCTATATCCCGTTGCACCTCTGCTAATATGTTATAGTTAGACCATGCCTACTAGGGCTTTATCTCGGACTTATTCAAATATTACCTCGTGTATTTGGGATAAAAGCTCTAGTAGGCATGGTCTAACGGCTAGTATCATGGAGAAAACTATCGAAGACACCGCTGATAGGTCAAAAGCAAAGAATTGGCACGCTTTCTACGTTGTACGGCGAGTCGATCGTCTCGACACGGCGTTAGCGTGATCGATTCCAAGGCCTCGTGAGTCACAATCACGAGCAGTTTACAGCCTACCTATTGTTAGTACTTGCTGTTCATAGCTTATCTGTCACTGGAAGTAGCTTTTTGTGGGTCTTCTCTGCCTAGCGCAAGTTGTTTCAAGCTACAATTCCGGTGGTTGGGTTGATCTATATGGTTTCCATGATAAAACGTCAGTTAACTCGCTGATTGATTTCGCTGATATTTGGGCTAAGTGTCCTAAGTCAACAGCGCATGCAGCTGTTCTGTACGGTGGCCCTGGAGGTCACGCGTCACGCCAGTAGCATCACGCACCACTCCAGTGGCTGTCCTCCACCACGCCAGTGAGGCTCCTCCTAACTCTATGCGTCGTCACGCCACTCACTGTACTCGAACCTCCATCATTCCAGCGTCTCTTCGTCGTCGCTCCAGTGACACTCTTCCTACCTCCGTGCGTCGTTACGCCAGTCGCCAGTTCCGCCCTCAAATCACCGTACCGTCGTCGCTTTAGTGACGCTTCTCCTACCTCCGTCCGTCGTCACGCCAGTCATTATCATGATCGATCAGCCTTGGTGTGGGCGTGGCTAATTAATATGCGCATGCGTATGTGCGCGTGAAAAGCGCGGGTCGGATTTGCACCTACATGTACAGGTGCATGTTGGAGGGCATCACTTAGATACAGCTGGCAGAATGGAACGCCGGGGCCTGACAAGTGCCCTGAAGTCTGTTCTAGACAAGAAACATGATCTGCAAACTGTTGTATCTGCTTTAGAGAACCTTACCCTTACTTCTCAAGACTACAGAGAGTAAGCACTGATATGGAGTGCATGCTGGACAGTGGTTGCCAACCAGAGTTACTCAGTCATAACACTTTGCTTTGTTATCATCAGTATTTAGGTTCCCTTAATTCATATGATGATTTGGTTAAGAAGTATCGTGAATCACAGGCTCAACTCAAGAGTGATTCTCAGAAAGTGCTGAGGACTATGCCTTCTAGTCAATTCTTTTCTGTAATTTTTGCTGTGTACTTGCAGTGAACAAGGTTTTCTGTAAATATTTTTCCTAGGGGATTGGATAGGGGTGGTATAACACAGTATCTGTAATTGAGAAGAAAAGGAGTGTGATGGTGAGCAAATTAATTATTTTTAGTGGGACAAGGTAGCTGGGATTGAGCAATGCTCATCTTTAGATTAGTTGTATTGAGTGATATAGCTATTGCCAGTCTAAAATGACATACTGGAAATCATGATGCTTGACGGTGGCATAACTACATAGGTGTAAAGGGCTTGTTAAATTATTTCCAGAAAACCTTGTTCATTGCAAGTAATTAAAATCTACAGAGATTTGACTACTAGAAGGCTTAGTCCTCAGCACTTTCCAAGAATCACTCTTGAGTTGAGCCTGTGATTCACAATACTTCTTAACCAAGTCATCATATGAATTAAGGGAAATAATAATAGCAAAGTGTTATAACTGAGTTACTCTGGTTGGCAACCACTGTCCAGCATGCACCCCATATGATATCAGTGCGGCTACTTCAGTCTGCAGTCAGGCTTTCTCTCTTGAGAAGTGGGGGCAAGGCAAGGTTCTCTAAAGCAGATACAACAGTTTGCAGGTCATGCTTCTTGTCTAGAACGGACTTCGGGCACTTGTCAGGCGTTCCATTCTGCCCAGCAGTAGTTTGGTTTCTAAGTAATGCCCTCCAACATGCACATGTACTATATACATGCAAATCTGACCCGCGCTAGCGCTTTTCACGCGCATACACGCATGCACATATTAATTAGCCATGCCCACACACCAAGGCGCTCAACTGGCGTGACGACGGACGGAGGTAGGAGAAGCGTCACTGAAGCGACGACGGTACGGAGGTTTGAGGACGGTACTGGCGACTGGCGTCGTTGCCAGAAATACGCGGCCATCCCATAGTTGGCATAGCGAAAATATTTCATAATTCGTATTGGATGTGTACATTCTCTATGGGGATGAGTGAAAACAATAAGCTACCAAACTTCCGATCATCTAGACTACTTTGATATAATAAAAGGAAGCTCAGGATGATTTACGACTGTCCCCACCGTATGCACAGAATTTGCCTTTTAAGCAAACATACTTGATCAACTTCCCCGTAGACAGCAATACATTTTCACCGAAGTGCTTGTCAACTTGCATGAGTTTGCACCACTAGTAGCGTAAAATTTCAACTTCCGATCATCTAGACTACTCATTTAGCTACGAAACTTCACAAAACTAGTTTAAACTTCACTAGATCGACATTTAAAAATTTTCCTTTTCAAGGGCAAAGTTCAGCAATATTACACAATTTTTGCTGAGTCAGCAGTTGATGACGTCAGCGATTTTGAATCGAGCTCTAGATGGAGTAGCTAGCTGTTGCGAGTGTCAAGATCGAGTACTTTTTTGACTATTTAGGTTGAAAATAGTTGAAGTTGGGCTACTTATGCCCACCTATCATAGATTAGTAGCGAGGGATTGTCATCAGTAGAGTTTATCATTGTTGAACAGTACTGAACATACTGGACCATGAATTCTTGCCACTAACGAACTACTGGAGGTACCAACTAGCTAAAATAAGTATGCTAAAGCCTAAAAAGAGCCGATAATTATGTTACAATGCTCATTTCTGTTTATTGTGAAACAAATAATCATATTCATGACTTCTTGTAAGCTTGTAATTGGCAATTACAAGGGCTTGTACAATGCAAACATATGGATGTCCACTGCTCTATGGGGCATTTCTGGCAACGTGACGACGCACGGAGGTAGGAAGAGTGTCACTGGAGCGACGACGAAGAGACGCTGGAATGATGGAGGTTCGAGTACAGTGAGTGGCGTGACGACGCATAGAGGTAGGAGGAGCCTCACTGGCGTGATGGAGGACAGCCACTGGAGTGGTGCGTGATAGCTACTGGCGTGACGCGTGACCTCCAGGGCCACCGTAGTTCTGTAGGGATCGTCGTTGGACAACCAACCATTGACTACCTATACTGAACTGCGCGTGCGCCTTCGACTCATATCCTCCATCGCTCCTTTGGCGATCTATCATCGAGAATTATGGTTGTATCTTGAAGAAGTAAGGGAGCCCTTTTGGGGGAGGGTAGTTCGTAGGCGTATTTGGCGATCGTAACGTTTTAGCTATACAAGTTTATTTAGAAGTACAAAAATAGCATTGAAAATATAGGGAGTTGTCAATTGTTGTTTCACCTCATGCTTATATAGTCAGCCAATCGCTGATTGATTTCTCTGGCCTCTGGGCTAAATGTCTTCAGTCAACAGCTCATGTGTGGCTATAGCCTGTCCCACCACCGTTAATATAGCCAGCCAAATCGCTGATTGACTTCCCAAGCCTTTGGGCTAAAGGTCTAAGACGACGATCACTACCAGAAACTGCCGCATGCGCCTTAAGTCTTAGATCATTCTCGCTCGCTTTGGCGATGCATGATCGAAAATTAAGGCTGTATCTTGGAGAGTTAAGATCAGACGCTGAATGTGAGCCATTTTTGTGGGCTATTTAGTGTTCTCAACCAAATTATGTAATCGTATAGCATTCAAAAACGGCCATAGCCTTTCCCATCACTGCTTATATAGCCAGCCAAATAGCTAATTGATTTCCCAAGCCTCTAGGCTGAAGGTCTCCAGTTTAAGGCACATAAACGGTAGGGATCGTCGATAGACAACCAAGAGAGAAACCATTGCGACGACCACTAAGGAACTGCGCATACGCCTGGCCCTCTTATATCCATTCTCGCTCGCTCTGGCAATCCATCATTGAGAATTATGGCTCTATCTTGGAGAGTTAAAGTTATTCATTCAATGTGAGTCCTTTTTTATGTTCGTTAGCGTTCAAAACGATCGCTACGTTTTGATTATGCGAGATAGTTTTGATGCTCAAACAAAATTCAAAATCTAGGGAGGGGACATAGCCTATCCCACCATTGCTAATATAGCCAGCCAAATAGCTGATTGATTTCTCAGACCCCTCGGACAAAGATCTCAAGTCTAAAGAGCATGCGCTGTGTTCGTTAGGGATCATCGATGGACAACTAACCGGAAAATCGCAGTACGACGGTTTTTGTGTTGGCTGTTCATCGACCACCCCTACCAACCCTCCTCGAACTCTTAGATCCAAACCTCGCTCGCTTTGGCAATCCATCATTGAGAATTATGGCTGTATATTGGAGAGTTAAGGTAACTCGCTCAATGTGAGCCCTCATTGGTGGTTCATTAACCTATTTAGTGTTCAAAATGAACAGCCAGTAGTTAAGTTTGAACATCCAATTTTTGTTGAACTGTCGTTCATATACTCAGGAAAGGCAAGAATTTATTAAACACTGTAAATTACCGAACATAGCGTTCCCTACCTGACCAACATTGAAGAATGGAATTTTATATCACATACAACCTATAAACATTTACTCTACTTTTTCAACTAATTCACTTCTGTAGCACCGCTCAGCACCATTAAGGCCTGGGTCAACACCTTAGCCTCATTAAATATGCGTAACTGAAATATCTTGAAAATTTTTTGATGTACAACCCTCAAAATCTGGTACCTAATATAATTTGATATCCTTAATTTTTCTGACCACCAATTAGGTCACGTGATTAATTAACTTTTTGCTGACAAAATAAAATTAATTCAATTAAAGGCGCCATATTAATTAACGTTAATTAGATTAAATATTTTCATCAAATATTCGGAAAGTCGTAACCTTTGTTTTCATAGCATAAAATTGCTTAGAAGAGGAGAAATTTGAGAACATACCCTTGCCCTTGGTGTGCTTTAAATAGAAAATCATGATTATCTCATGTTCTAAATAACTTTTTTGAAATCTACGCTACAGAAACATAGTTTAGGAGTTCCTAATTTTATAGTCAAGAATTAGATCTAATTAGCGTTAATTAATATGGCGCCTTTAATTAAATGAAAATTGCATTGTCAGCAAAATTTTATCACTCACGTGACTTAATTAGTTGTTAGAATTATTAAGAATTATGAGATATGTCTGTTGATAAACTTTGAAGTCAATGCTCCTTATGGTTCATAAGTTATTTTGATTACGCATATTAATAAGGTTAAGGAACTGACCCAGGCCTTAATGGCGCTGACACAGGAAAATGACTCAATGTGGACGGATTTACGCGGTCTACCGTATTGATGAAAGAAGCGGGCGCTACACTGCCTGGAGACGGCGTACCTGTAACACGGACTCTGTCAGTATTCCGTGTAAGATACGCACGGTGCATGCGGACTCCGTTGCTTGCACTATGCTTGCACGGTTACAACATTCGGTATCCGTCCTCTCGGCTTGCGCTACACGGACGCAGTATAGAGTCGCGCACGAGACTCCACCCCATGCGCCCTGAATATTGAATCGCGAATACATATACGCGTACGCGAATTGAAAGCGATCGCGCGCGCTGCGCCGCGCAGCTAACTCTAATAGAAGAGGTGTGGTTTCAATAATTAAAGTTCAGATCAGGGCGCCAGCAATGCAGACTCATTGCTCATGCTCAGCGATCAAAAATATTCCGTGAGCATTGCTCTTGGCGTGTGAGCAAATCCATGTTTAGTCGCCACCGCGTGATACCTTCTACAACAAGAAATGGCAAGAAAGGTCGCACAGCTTGCCTTTTGAAAGATGCAGGTATGATCCAAAAAACTCTTTATTGATATGTGAATTATGGAATAGCTCATTGAGTGCCAAAATTGTGAACCATGGCATGCACACACACGCGCGTACTCACACACACACACACACACACACACCAGATCGGTTAGTGAGTCTGACAGTTCGGAGTGATGAGATCATGATGATGTCAAGTCAAGAGTTTGTAGACCATTAGGTATACACTCACTAGAGCTAAATGTATGTATCAGCATGCCATGTATATACCGAGGCTAAGTATGCATGTGTATTTAGCCAGTGTTTGTATCTCTTTATGGAAAGACTACCCCAAACTGTGGATACTGACTTCCATTTCAGTGGCCAGCGCCCTCATAGTTGGCGTCCACACCTACGACTGATTATAAGTTAGGTGATGCATGTGTATACATTGTGAACAATAGAAGCTTTAAGCTTTATATGGTTGTTAATTCCTATAACTTACGTGTAAGTGCAAACAACCCTGATGACGCTGTGTACATTATTGTATTGCACCTGGTAGGCTATAGCTAACACCAAGGTTTAATTATTAAGCTGATAAGCTTTATCTATGAATTAAGTCCTGCCACATGTGAATAGAGTGTCCTATGCCATTTCTACTACTTTCCCATGCCCAATGACTCACTTGTCCATAATGTGTGTGTGTATGTACATGTGAAACTTCAGCTTGTTGTGTGTTAGAGTGAGCAATTCAAATGTACAGAGCATTTAGGACTAGCCTACAGTTAAGATGGCACATCTTTCAACAGTAAGACTCAGCTAAGATGGCACATCTTTAAGCTGAATGAGCATAAGAGTGTGTGAGTAATGTGCGTGTGTACATGTGTGAAACTTCAGCTTGTTGCGTATCAGAGCGAGCGATTGGAATGTACCGAGCATTTAGGACTAGTCTGCTGTTAAGATGGCACATCTTTCAACAGTAAGACTCAGTTAAGATGGCACATCTTTAAGCTGAATGAGCATAAGAGTGTGTGAGTAATGTACGTGGGTACATGTGAAACTTCAGCTTGTTGTGTATCAGAGCGAGCAATTGGAATGTACAGAGCATTTAGGACTAGCCTGCTGTTAAGATGGCACATCTTTCAACAGTAAGACTCAGCTAAGATGGCACATCTTTAAGCTGAATGAGCATAAGAGTGTGTGAGTAATGTACGTGGAATGTACCGAGCATTTAGGACTAGCCTGCTGTTAAGATTGCACATCTTTCAACAGTAAGACTCAGCTAAGATGGCACATCTTTAAGCTGAATGAGCATAAGAGTGTGTGAGTAATGTACGTGCGTACATGTGAAACTTCAGCTTGTTGTGTAACAGAGCGAGCGATTGGAATGTACCAAGTATTTAGAACTAGCCTGCTGTTAAGATGGCATATCTTTAAGCTGAAAGGGTATGAGAGTGTGTGAGCAATATGCTCGTGTACATGTTCATTTGTGCGTCAGAGTGAGCAATTGAGATGTACATGTACAAAGCATTTAAGTGACTATCCTACAGTTTAGTGGGCGCTATGGGGAAATATTTGGAACACAGTCCTCTTTACCGCAAGTGTCTAACATTGATGAATGTCCATCTCATTGTATAAAGACTTGGTATGTAGGTCGTTATATGCATCAATTATTATTTGTGAAACTATTTATTATAGAGGCAGTTCATGGCTACTATGAATGTCGTTGGAGGTAGAGAGAGCTGAAAAAGTGCTGAAGAGGAAAAGAAAAAGCAGGAAGCATTCAAATTTTAGAGGTGATTGACTAACTACACCAACTGAGTGGATGTATCTACTCTCTTCATTAATTATTATTATTATGCTATTAATAATTATTATCATTATTGTAATTTTAATGCAAATTTATACGCATGCGCTATATGATATGATTCGGACGGGATAGAACAGACTGGAACGGGATCGTCAGACGGAGTTGATACGTGTAAGTAGACGGAGGCGGTCCATGCGGTCCGATCGGACAGACAGATCATTGAGACGGAGTCTCACGACGGACAATACCGAATAAAACGAAGTATCTAGACGGACTCAGTACGGATCTGATAGCGGACTCAGTGAAATAGTCTGTAAAAAGTGGTCCCAATACGGACGACAACTGTACTCGTTATCCTGGACATCGGAGATTCCGTTCCAAGCTCGTCTATACGGCGAACGCGGACCTCGTTCTCCCTGTATACGTGCACAGTTCACGCGGCTACGTTTTCCTGTGTGAGCGCTTCTTTAACACCATCATCTGCCACCACTTCATCTCAATTTTTGTTCACACTTTTGCTTTCGACTATTAGGCCTCTTTTTGTCATCAAAATAAATTCGATCTCCATGTTTCGGCTATAATGAGCTCTAACCTAGTATTCAAAATCTAGGGAGTGGCCATAGCCTTTCCCACAACTGGTAATATAGCCATCCGACTCTCTGATTAATACCCCAAGGCTCTGCGCTAAAGGTCTCTAGTCTAAGGCGCTTGGGCTGTTCGGTAGAGATCGTCGATGTACAACTAACCGGAAAACGACTGCCGCGACATCTACCGCATTCTGCATGCGTTTTGCGCTCTTAGAACCAGTCTCGCTCGCTTTGGCATTCCATCATCGTTAAATATGGCTATATCTTGGAGAGTTGAGGTCAGTTGCTCAATGTAAGACCTTTGGGGGAGGATCATTAGCCTATTTAGCGTTCAAAGGGATCGCTACGTTTTGGCTGTACATATCAGGAAATGGACAGACATGAAGACGTTTTCAACACCCATTCACGCCTTTTCACTCACCCCACTACTTAGTATAGAATTTTATATTTAACTTGATATAAAAAGAAAAGCATGCATTCTTTCAGTTTTGTAAGTTTGCATGCATTTACCTGCTATTCAAGCTGCATATTGCACTCAAAATCACCTCCTACAAGTAAACATAGCACCGGCCACATATTTACAGTAGTAATGTCAGGGTTTCATCTAGAGGGGGGGAGTGGGGGGAAGCTTCTCCCCCAAACTGCCCAACTTCCCCCCCAAAAGAAAAAGAGAAGGAAAGAGAAAAGGGGGAGAGAGAGAGTGAGAGAGAGAGAGGGAAATGGGAGAGAGCATATATTATTTGGGTATTATGATACATGTAAGTAACATTTCCCTAATAATTACTAATATCAGGTTAATGTATGAGAACACATTATGTACTCATGGGGGGCAACTGTACGTGAAAGTGCCACACCCCCTTCTACCCCAAATAAAATTTTCTGGATGAAACCCTGAATGTACTATCGTCTATGAGGGTTAAAGGTCAAATTTTTACATACTCTCATTTATATCTAATTGTCCATATACGGTGTAATTATGTAACCCAGCGTTGTGCCAATCCTGTCAACAACCACTTGCACTTAGTTTTATGCGTCCTGGTAGTTTCTGCACTCGGCCGTTCTAAGGTGTGTAAATGCGCTTGCATCTTTGCTCTCAACCAGTCCTTTTCACGACTATCATCGTCCCCCTCATTGTTTTCTACATCCTCTTTGTGTTGCTGATCCAGGGAATGGTACCCAGGCGAACTCGACTCAATATATGGCTTACCTGGCCTAACGAAGTAAGTGATCAGTTATCATGAAACTATGAAATGACAGTATAAGTTAGTAGTACCTAGGAAAGCTATGATTACCTATGTACTGTATTTGCCAAGATTACATTAACATTCTTGAGTTGCAATATGAATGTATATGAGCGACCTTTTTTTATTTATTTACTTCAGCATGTTTCTCTGACTTAACTCGAGATGATGGTACTAATCCTAGTCGTTCTGTTGTCCAGCGATGACTAAAATCAATAGGAAGTAAGATGGAGGAGCAGTTATGCGTTGCACGTAAAAATGGATGCTTGTGGAGCAGTCCCTGAATGTACTAATCCAACAGCATAAGCCACTACAATGATCTGGATTGGTTGCTAGGAAATCAGTGGCGCATGAGAGTGCTCAATATCAATGGAGATTTTTTCTATGCAATCTTGGGCACAGTTTCCTTCCACCTATAATACCAGAGGCAGGCTTCTCAGTGAGTAGGAGGTAGTAAGAAATGACGACGGAACTTAACCCTAACCCTAACCCTGAACAGAACTCCTATTTAGTTTAGAGGAGATAGTACTAAGTCAGATTTAAATAATTACATATAGCTAGGACTCTCATTCTCTCTCATTGTCAATAATATTGTTGAATCATACAATTCCATAGACATTCTTGTACATATTAACAGCTGAAAGCTTTAATTAGCACCTTGATAATGGATGTCCACAACGCTGTACACATTTCCTGATATGACGAGATCGTTTTGAAGATCCAACATAGCATTCAAAATCTAGGAAGTGACCATAGCCTATCCCACCACTGCTATTATAGTCCGCCAACATCCTGATAAGTTTTCCAGGTCCCTGGGCTAAAGGTTTCTAGTCTAAGGTGCATGCGCTGTGTTCGGAAGGGATTATCAATGGACAACGAATCGAAAAATATCTGTACAGCGTTTTTTTAGGTCCATCGACAACCTCTACCGAACTGCGCATGCGCCTTGCGTCAGTTTGTATTATGGGACATCCACAATACTAAATGTGGAAGTATCCAATTACTGGATCAGTGTATTATGCCATATGAGCTTATTGACTATCCTGTTGTTTGTTCATGCCTAGTTGCGGTGAAACAACGATTTTTTAGTTCCAGTGCAGAACCTCAGAAATCTCTTTGCACATTTAATTGGTCTAAGAATCTAACCTTGCGTTAAGGACAGCTGCTATCATGGACATCCCCATTGGAAGAGCTTCAGGTTGGTTAATGTTGTGGTAGTGAAGGTAGTGACTCGCAGAACAGACAGGCAACCCATAATACGTTGAAAACAGTGTTAATAACACCCATTTGTAATCCACTCAATAGGCACCTTGGGAAATCCTTTAAAAATTCACTGAACTACAAATTAATTTTATAACTCATTGCTCACTTGAGTGGCTCATAGCTTGGACAGTGCATGACTCGAATTGGAATCTATGCTGGTACAGTCCATGACTTACATATTATTTCCTACACTGTAAAAAATGATTAGTGACTGTCACTACAAATATGTAGTGAAATGTTCACCACAGTTCTCACCACTTTTAATGTAGTGATGGTCACTACACAACCGTTCAGTACATAAAAATTAGGTGACGTTCACTACCAACTGTTGTGAGGTTCACATTGAAATAATATGATTTTCACTACAACCGATTTTGTTGAACTCAACATTGAATTATACATACAAAATACTAGGCCAAGAAAGACAAAAACAAAGCAGAAAGAGCTATATAGTTGGTAGCTAGATTGTATATATCAAGAAAGCCTAAAGCAATGTTCAGTAACACACTATCAGCATTGTTCTCAACCATTATTGGCTTGAAACCTTGTCAGCAGAGCAGCATGAATGAAAGTGTGGAAGCAGATCATAAAATTGTTAGCAAAGGTGAGGAGAGTATGACTTCAAAGTGGGAGAGGGTAGAGACAGAGGGCCTAGGGAGAGCAATCTGAGAAAGACAGAGTGGGGGGAGGGATAATGTAGAGAAGAATTAAGCAAAGAGGACACATGCAAGGTGTGGAGATAAACAAAAAGTAAGAGAGAGTGGGGAGAGAGAGGGTAGAGAGAGCGGGCCTAGGAAGAGCAATAAGAGAGAGAGAGTGGGGTGGAAGAAAGAATAATGGAAAAGAATCAAGCAAAGAGGATACAAGCAGGGGGTGGAAATGGACAAAATGTAGAGAGAGGGTGGAAGCAAACATATGAGGGAGGGAAAGAGAGATGAGAGCGAGAAGAATAAACTAAAAAGATCAAGAGAAAGAGAAAGAAACTTACCAGCATATAATATGCTCTCAACAGCTGTAGCACCTTGATAACTTGTCAACCAAGCTGCAAGAACGAATGGATGCACAAAATCGATCATAAAGGTTTTTTATATTCAGAGGGGAAACAAGAAAGTGAGAGTAAAATTAATGTTAATAACATCATAAGAAAGGGTAGGGATGATGAGAGTGATGGAAGGAAAGAGAGAAAAAGGGAGGAATCAGGAGTACACAGAAGGAAGGAAAGAAACAAAGTAGGACGGGGAGAAATTTGAAAGATAGGTAGTACAGAAATTTGAGAATTAGAGACCTACCAGCACACTCCCAAAAGTAGCACCTGCTTTAAATTGGTGGCCGAATTGCAAGGATTAGAGTGCATGCATGGAGAAAGGAAAAAATTAGAAGGGGAGAGTAAGATTAAATAGATACCATATAGCAGAATATTTTTGTATGGTGCAAAACTGCGATTCTCGTGGATAGCTCAGCCAGTGTGAAATAAGAACCATAAAAATTTTTCAGCTAGAACTTATTATATACTATTGGTTGGTGTGGTCTTGCTGAGCACCGCATGAAATTAGAAATTTTCTTCTGAAGGGCTGGGAAGCAACTCCGTGAAATTTTGCACCATCAAAAATTTCCCACTATACAGTAATGGAGAGAGATACTAGAGGAAGAGAGTAAGGGAGAGAAAAGAAGTGAGAAATAAGAATGAAAATACACAGAGGGTGGAGAGAGTAATTTAGGGATAAAGAGAGAGGGTGGAACAGAGGAAATTTAATCTTAAATAGAGTGTGACGTACCAGCACAATACCTCTTAGTCTCAACAGCTGTATGTACCAACTAACAGCTTAACTGCAGAGACAAACGTGGGGATACAAATCATAAAAATGAATTGTGTGTGGAAGGGGAGAGTAAAGTTGAATAGAGAGGGGGGGACAGAGAGCGAAGGAGTGAAAGACAGAGAATGAGCAAGGGAAGATAAGAAGAGAGAATGAAAGTGTGTATAGATGATCTGGAGAAAGAGATAGAAGAGAGAGAGACTTACCAGCAATATGCCATCTGTCAATAGCTCTACCAGCTTAAAATGTTAAGTTTGTCAGCTGAGCTGCAGTACAAGCTTGAATCTTGGCTATTTAACTGCAGAGACATGTGAAATTGTGTGTGCAGGGGAAGAGGAAAAGGGAGGATAAGACTGAATGTTATACAGGGAGAGGGAGAGAGAGGGAACGAGGAGGTGAAAGAAGAGGGAAAATCAAGAGTACAAAATTTAATGGTCAATAGGTGAAAAAGGAGAAAAAGGAATTAAGAGAGACAAATCAAGATATAAAGAGAGAGAGTGAGAGGGAGAGACCTACCAGCATACTCTAAATAGCTGTTCTAGCTCGAAAACATGGCAGCTTAACTGCAGGAACAAATATGGTGACACAAATCATAAAATTGTGTGTGTTGGGAGGAGTAAGATGGAGAGAGACAGTTACATGTGTAAATAGGGATCACATGAGACAGTGATAAGGGGTGTATGCTTAAAACTATTCCAATTAGAATACACTTGTGACTAGTATTCGATATCACAGATAGTTGTAGCACAATGGAGTTTATGTAGTATTAGCACCAAGTTTTAATAGTATCAGAACTTCACTATTTCTAACAGTAGGCATAGCTACTCTCACACCAGGCATATATATAGATAGGTGATAACAATGATATTCTCACCTTAGGGCCTTGTATTTGAAGTTCTCAATCTGTAAGTTGTGGCTTGTAAACTGACAGAACCCAGCTGCATGGCAATATCTGTACAGCAGTGATATCTTTGTGTAAAACAAATAGTAACAAACAGTAAACTACTTTATTAACTTTAAACAGACTCTGAATGAGTCCTGTTGTTATTGCGTTGGGTACTGGAAGCTTGAAATCTTGGCAAACAGGCTGCTAATCCATACCATAATACTGAAAGACATTACCAAGCAACCTGGACCACTACACTAACCCCTTCTACAGGCTATCATAGCCGTCAGTAAACTCTAAAGTAAACTAACTCTATGGGCCCCATATCTGAGTAGAAAGCTTAGCTTGGTAATTATTTTCATTGTCTTGAAAGCTCTGTACCTTCTTTCACATGGAAAGAGGCCAAACCCTTCACCACTTTCAAACTTAAGTGCATCTGCCACTCGCTCATTAATATGCGCAAGCGTGGTTATGATGTCATTACATTATGTAGTGAAGCTCACTACCAATACATTTCACTAAAAATGTATTGGTCACAACGCCGCCAATTGCCGTTTTTTAAACGTTCTTATAGCCCATACTTTTAGGCCGTGGCTATAAATTACTTAGAAAAAGAAAAAAAAGGTACTACATACAGAGGAGAGCATCGAACACGGTACCGTGGCTATAAATTAGTTAGAAAAAATCTTAGAAAAAAAAGAAAAAAAACAAAAACAACAACAACAACAAAATCAAGATACTACATACAGAGGAGAGTAATGAACACAGTACCACTGACACCAAGTGCGAGAGTATACCCTCCAAGCTATCGGTCACAACGCCGCGATTTGCTGTTTTTTAAACGTTCTTATATCCCATACTTTTAGGCTGTGGCTATAAATTACTTAGAAAAAGAAAGAAAAAAGGTACTACATACAGAGGAGAGCATCGAACACGGCACTACTGACACCAAATGCGAGAGTATACCCTCCAAGCTATCGGTTACAACACCGCCAATTGCCGGTCTTATACCGCATACTTTTGAATCCCGTTATGCGCACGAAACCCACTGCCCAAATTAACCCTTCTACCGCTGCATTTAACATGACAACAACGAAGTGCGAAGTACATTGTCAGATCGATCAGTGTCCGGGATCGACCATAGGAAATCCGAGAAATCGACTGTGAGTACAAGATAACTTAAAATTAAGAAACTTAGTTTACAACAATGACATTAGTCACATCAGCTAAGGCCTGGGGCTGCTTCTGGGGAATATGCTCTGGAACTTTATTGGTGATCATGCTCACTATAGAATCATAGTGAACTCCACTAATGTAGCCAAGTTCCATGTGGTTTGGTACTTCATACTCATTCGGAAGAGATTCTGAAGGGACCACTGGGTTTGAAAATCCGTCAGCTTTGAGGGGTTTTATTTCTTCCCAGTAATAAGATCCACTTGGTGATTGCCGGGTTACATAGACAGGAATACCATAGAGGGTAGCAATTGCCAAGACCTCTATATGTGTACCCCATGTGTATGGCATCCCCATCTTCTTGATACGTTCTTCAATGGTTTTCTCATTTACTTCCATTAGGAATGGTGAAAACTTGGACTTGTTTAAGTTGACAAAGCGTTGTACGAGTACACGTACAAAGGAATGATTCTCTTCAGTACCACATAGCTGATGGGAGATACTCCTGAAGAGGCAGTTGCCATCTGGAAGGACTCTGTACAACTTTCGTCCAGACTTCTCCAAGAACTTCAGCAGTGGGACAGCTGAGTCATCACATGTGGTAGTGGTCTAAGGTACACATATAAAGTAATCACTTGATAGGCGTAGGAACATGTTGAAGGTTGAGGGGGCCATAGACATAATCGCGCATGAAAATTTTTGACCACACCCATTTTGCTTCAACGAGGCTGTTGGATAGACAAGCAGAGATGTCTTGGCTGTAGAACAAGCAGTAAGTCAACCAGAGGATAGTTCGTAGCTATTTATTCATGAAAATATTTTGCTTTTGCTGAATTAATTATCTGTTGATAGGCTATATCTTTGGGCTCTCTGGCCCGCTAGTTAGATGGTTGAGGGGGCCATGGCCCCCGGTTCCTACGCCTATGCACTTGTATGTACATGTACTAGAATTGTAGTTTAGATATCTATTGTAATTGTGGGATTGTTTGGGGTTGATAGATGGCATGTGACAAGTCTTGTGAAATTTTATGCACTTACCTCAGTTTTAGACTTCTTGTCTGTACCTTTGAGAGCATCATAAATGAAAGATTGTGTATAGTACACTGTATACTAATGACTAGTGACACACCTGTTGCCTGTTCTATATTTGATCCTAGACATTTCCTTTGAATACAAGCCTTCTTGAGCCTCCCTGGGCCTCCAAATGTCTTTACAAAAATTGCATGCTCCACAATCTTTGGCCACACAACCTGAGCAATTGCCACATCAACTCTTTCTTTTTATACCTTCAAAAGTTGTTCAGCATTGCTTGAATGTGATAGTATTTATAGGAGAACAATTAGCTCACCTGTTTCCCTCTTGTGTGTATTAATTGGCACTTTGGAACTTGTACTACCATCTTGACCTTTAAGCCCTCTATCTGTAGGTGTTATTGTGTCACATACATCTGTGTACCAAGGTTACTACATGCATGTAGAATGTGTACCTGCAGGAGGTTCATTCTCTTTTACCTTGAAAGATAAATAATACATGAATCAAGCATGCTTATTGTAAAATTAATGGGTCAACCTACTGAACATTCCACATGGTTGTCACTTAGGTCCTGTATGATATCCTTCCTTTCAGTTGGGTTTGCTCTCCTACAGAATTTTGTTACGTACATACATGTATACAAGCTATATGCTCAGTAATGTATGTACTTTAAAATTAGGCCATTGCGTTTACGTCCTGGAGTTTTTGTTGTTTTTTTAAACCGCCATTGATGCTCTGGTTTCTTTGTGGCTGGAATTTTTTCTGGTGATGAATAGCCCCATAACTACAACTTTTAAGACATACCGATCAACAT
The DNA here is from genome assembly GCA_964291365.2 of Stappiaceae bacterium. Lineage (GTDB taxonomy): Bacteria > Pseudomonadota > Alphaproteobacteria > Rhizobiales > Stappiaceae > JBDWFY01. The sequence goes on along the minus strand of OZ220027.1, from coordinate 27,142 downwards.
GCCAATGACAAAGTAGGTGTCTTAATTCACTGCCGTATACACTTGTTGCAGCATTCCATCCTGTATTATCTGTTGTGATACATACAGGTATTATTATTATCAGTATTTTGTGATGTGGTACTTAAATTCACCATCATCAGTCATCAACACGCTGACCACTGTACTGGGGGATCTATCTTTAAGAGATTGAAGAAAATGTTGCATCACCTCTGTATTTTCTCTGTCTGAAATACACCAACCCACAGGCTGCCCTATGAATGAGTATGAAAGCATGTATGATGCATAATTACCGTGAACCCATAAACCCAGACAATGCCTATATTGTACCTTGTCCAAATTCATCAGCAACAATACATGTGATCAGCTTAAAGTTGTATGCATTAGTTCCATGAGTGGAGTCAATGCACAGCACTGAAGAAGCATATTTTTTGTACAGATCCAGTTGAAATTCCGTCTGAAATGCTAGTACAAAAGAATCTGATGACAACGAAGGAAAGCTAGTTTCCAGTTCTCCTTGTGTCTTGTACATCAATATTGAGTTGAATGTCTCCTGCTGTAGCTCGGCTACATAAAGGGCCACCTTTATGTGGGGTTAACATAGGAACATAGTTACATAAAACAGTGCTGCTAATTGCACATACTCACACAATGTCATGTACTATAATTATATGCAGCATGTACATGTACATACAGGACACTGTAATATTAGCACTCACTGATGTTGGGTCATGTTTGTGTCTCATGATTAGAGGATCTTTTACTCTAGAACGTATGTTTCGAACATCCTGCTTAGTAATGACGTGTTTTCTCGAAACACACTGCATAAACTCGGATCGATTGTTACGATCACCAACTTCCTCTCTGATATCTATATGCATATGTACCATGCATGACATACTATTCAACTGCTGTCAATATGTTACCATCTATTATCCTTTCAGGAGGAATTCCTTGACTGATTTTGAGAGCAACATTCTCCTTGGTGCTGGTTGGCAGTGGCAAGTAAGGTAACTGATTTGCTCCTAATTCATGCCCACTGTGTGCTGTCAAATACATCACCTCCACATGTCCATCTCTATACTCATCCACATACATCCTTGATAAGCAATGTTGATTGATTTTTCGGCTGGGCTTTTGATTAGGTCTCTTTTCTTTTGTTAATCTCTTCCGTTTGTTTTCTTTGTAGCTACCATCCCGACAGCACACAAAATAGTGTCTTGAGTACACATCTACATGTACATGCACATGTATAGTCATACATGATTACTTTGGTCACCTCTTGTCTATTTAGTTACCTCCATTTGAGGGTTGATACGTTCTATCTCTCCGAACATAGGTAGTATAAGTTATTTCCTCCTCCCGTTCCTTCCATTGGTTGAATTCTGTCATGCTGCTAAATTTAGCATGCTTTTTACCTGGTGAGGTTGATAATAATTAGATAATTAACAATCCTTGATGGATGTGTTTTTTATTACCTAGTGAATGCTCGTGAATAGTTTCACAGTGCTTAAGTAACTCCATCATTGTGTGGAAGGCTGGTATACCACACGTAAAAGGGCACTCAAAGAGTTTCTTCCTTTTCACCTCGTCTATGCCATGTTTCTTTTTCATATGCTCTTTTAGGTGATCACGGCGAGAATAATTCGAGCTACAATGAGGACACTGGTGACGAACTTTCTCTTTGATGTCCTATTATTTATGTTTGTGTTGATGTTGTTTTATCATTTTGGACGTATTGACCATGACATTGCGTATGACAAAAACGTTTAGTACTTACTGGGCATGGGCCTGTTCCACGGTAGCTAGGGTCAGAGGTAGAGGGAGGGTCTATGTCTTCCTCGTTGGAACTCTCTTGCTCGCTACTGTGAGAAGCTAGTTTCTCAAGATCTTCTCGCTCAGCCATGCTGCTAGGGAGCACTCTACCCGCGCGCGGGAAATTCATACTATTTCCACGTGTGGCTTCCGCGATCCAGGCGCATGCGCTATAATATCGCGGCAAAAGGGTTAATTTGATTAGTGGGTTTCGTGCGCATAACGGGATTCCATACTTTTAGGCCGTGGCTACAAAAGCTCGGTCAAAAGCATCGATAGCGTCGACGATCTCGATTGATTCGGTCTACTAAATCGTCAGAAGCTTCACGTAGGCTTGACTGATATAGAGCTCGAAAGTAGCCTTCTTCTTAGGTCATTTAGCGCTTCGGGATATGTCTCCTTGAGACCTTTGATATTCCCTTTATAATTACGGGCACTCAGGTGTGTTAAGGATTGGGTCCAGCATTAAGAAATCAGTCTCATTACCATGTTTAAGGGCTTGTATCTCAGCTTATTATGCATCAGAGCGAGTGATTGGACTGTTTTGAGTATTTAGGACTAGCCTGCTGTTAAGATGACTCATCTTTCAACAGTAAGACTTAGCTAAGATGGCACATCTTTAAGCTGAAAGAGCATAAGCGTTTGTGAGTAATGTGTGTGTGTACATGTGAAAGTTGAGCATGTTATGTATCAGAGCAAGAGATTGGAATGTACCGAGCATTTAGGACTAGCCTGCTGTAATGATTGCACATCCTTCATCAGTAAGATTCAGCTAATGTAGCACATCTTTAAGCTGAAAGAGCATGATTATTGTATGTGCGTACATGCGAAATTTCAGCCTGTTGTGTATAAGTGTAAGCGATTGGAATGTACATGTACTGAGCATTGAGGACTAGCCTGCGGTTAAAGCGTAAAAGTGTGCTAGTAATGTACGTGCGTACATGTTAAATTTCAGCCTGTTGTGTATCAGAGCGAGTGATTGGAACGTACATGTACTTAACATTTAGGGACCAGCCTGCTGTTAAGATGGCACATCTTTCAACAGTAAACCTCAGCTAAGATGGCTCATCTTTAAGTTGAATGAGCATAAGTGTGTGCGAGTAATGTACATTCGTTCATGTAAAAATTCAGCTTGTTTAAAATTAGATCGAGTGAGTGGAATGTACACGTACCGAACATTTAGGACGAACCTGCTGTTAAAAAGCCAAAACATCACAACTTTAACCTTAAAGAGTTTAAAAGTGGGTGAATAATGTGCGTGTGTATACGTGAAACTTCAGCTTGTTGTGTATTAGAGCGAGCGATTTTAATGTACCTATCATTAAAGACTAACTTACAGTTAAGTTGGCGCATTTTTCAGCAGTAAGACTCAGCTAAGATGGCAGATCTAGAGTATAAGAGTGTGTGAGTAATATGCGTGAGTACATGAGATACTTCGGCTTGTTGTGTATCAGAGCGAATGATTGGAATGTACCGAGCATCTATATGACTAGCGTGCTGTCAAAATGGCACATATTTAAGCTGAAAGGGTATGAGAGTGTGTGAGCAATATGCTCGTGTATATGTGAAACTTCGCTTGTTGTGCATCCTAGTGAGCAGTTGAGATGTACATGTAGCAAGCATTTCGGGGACTATCCTACAAATTAGTTGGCTATGGGAAATTATTTGGAACACAGTTCTCTACCACAAGTGTCTAACGTTGATAAATGTCCATCTCATTGTATAAAGACTTGGTATGTAGGTTGTTATGTGCATCAATTATTTTTTTGTAGTACTATTTATTATAGAAGCAGTTTATGGCTACTATGAATGTTGTAGGTAGAGAGAGCTGACAAAGTGCTGATGAGGAACAGTGGCAGGAAGCATTCAAGTTTTAGCTGAGATTGACTAAAATACAACTGAGTGGATGTATCTACTCTCTTCATTATTATGCTATTAATAATTAAACTGAAAATTTATATACATGCGCTATATGATATGATTCGGACGGTATAGAACTGACTGGAAAGGGATCGTCGGACGGACGAAAGTTGTCCACGCTGCCCGATCGGACAGACGGATCATAGAGAATGTGTCACACAACGGACAATTGTGGATAAAACGGTTAAATAGAGAGACTCAGCACGTATTCAATAGCGGACTCTGTGAAGTGGTCCCAACACGGGCGACAACGGTACTCGTTATCTTGTCTATACGAGATTGTTATGAAGTTTAAAACACATTCGATATACAGGAAGTGGCCATAGCCAGTTGCTAATATAGTCAGCCAATTCGCTGATTGATTTTCCTAGTCTTTGGGCTGAACGTCTTCAGCCTACAGCACACGCGCTGTTCCGTAGGGATCGTCGATGGACAACTAACCGTTAACGATCTATACCAAACTGCGCATGCGCCTTTGGCTTTCATATCCATTTTCACTCGCTTTGGCGATCTGTCATCGAGAATTATGGTTGTATCTTAGGAAGTTAAGGTTGGTCGCTTAATGTGAACCTTTTTGGGGAGGGGATTCGTTAGCCTAATTGGGAGTAGCCATAGCACTCCTATTTTGAAGTTCAAACGACGTTCAAAATCTACGGAGTGGCCATAGACCGTTGCTGATATAGTCAGCCAACTCGATGGTTGATTCTCCTGACCTTTTGGACTATATATCTTCAGTCTACAGCGCATGCGCTGTTCTGTAGGTATCGTCGATGGACAAGTAACCATAGACGACCTATAGCGAAATGCGTGAGCGCTTTTGGTTCTCATATCCATGTTCGCTCGCTTTGGCGATCAATCATATAGAATTATGTTTGTATCTTGGAGAGGTAAGGTCAGTCGCTCAATGTAAGCCCTTTTTGGGAGGGAAGGTTAGTTTGTTAGCTCTATTTAGTGATCTAACGTTATGGCTATTCGATGAAGCTCAAACAACATTCAAAATCTAGGGAGTGGCCGTAGCCCGTTGCACCTCCTCTAACATAGCCAGCTAACTGGCTGATTGATTTCCCTGATCTTTGAATTAAGTATCTTCAGTCTACAGCGCATGCGTTGATCCGTCCATGGTGGCTCTTATATCCATTTTCGCTCGCTTTGGCGATCTATCATCGAGAAATTATGGTTGTATCTTGGAGAGTTAAGGTCAGTCGCTCATTGTAAGCCCTTTTGTGGGAGGGGGAGGGTGGTTCGTTTGTCTATTTAGCGTTCGTAACGTTTCGGCTATTCGATGAAGCTCAAACAACGTGCATAATCTAGAGAATGGCCAAAGCCCGTTACACCACTGCTAATATCGTAAGCTAATTCGCTGATTGATTTCCCTGATATTTGGGCTAAGTATCTTCAGTCTACAGCGCATGCGCTGTTCTGTAGGGATCGTCGATGGACAACTAACCATTGACAACCTATCGAACTGCGTGTGCTCCTTTGGCTCTTATATTATCCATTATAGCTCGCTCTGGCGATCTATCATCGAGAATTATGGTTGTATCTTGGAGATACAAGGTCAGTCACTCAATTTGAGCCCTTTCTTCGGGGGACGGTGGTTCGTTAGCCTATTTAGCGATCGTAACGTTTTGGCCATTCGATGAAACTCAAACAACATTCAAAATCTATGGAATGGCTATAGCCCGTTGCACCTCTGCTAATATGTTATAGTTAGACCTTTGCCTACTAGGGCTTTATCCCAAATACACGAGGTATTATTTGAATAAGCCCGATTATTTGAATAAGCCCGATGATTTATTCAAATATTACAGAGTGTATTTCGGATGAAAGCCCTAGTAGGCAAGGTCTAACGACTTGTATCATGGAGAAAACTATCCAAGACACCGCTGATAGGTCAAAAGTAAAGAATTGGCACGCTTTCTACGTTGTATGGCGAGTCGATCGACTCGACACGGCGTTAGCGTGATCTATTCAAGCCTCGTGAGTCACAATCGCGAGCAGTTTACAGCCAACCTATCGTTAGTACTAGCTGTTCATAGCCTATCTGTCACTGGAAGTAGCTTTTTGTGGGTCTTCTCTGCCTAGCGCAAGCTGTTTCAAGCTACGATTCCGGTGGTTTATCGACACACCACCGGAAATCCGGGATTCTTCAGCGTATATTCAACTGTCGCGCCCTTGATCTGTATGGCTTCCATGATACAACGTCAGTTAACTCGCTGATTGATTTACCTGATATTTGGGGTAAATGTCTTCAGTCAACAGCGCATGCAGCTGTTCTGTAGGGATCGTCGATGGACAACTAACCATTGACAGCCAATTCTGAAATATCAGCGATGGTTTCGTTTTGGCTATTCGATAAAGCTCAAACAACATTCAAAATCTAGGCAATGGCCCGTTGCACCTATGGTAATATAGTCAGCTAACACTCTGATTGATTTCCCTGATCTTTGGGCTAAATACATTCAGTCTACAGCGCATGAGCTGTTCTGTATGGATCGTCGATGGACAACTAACCATTGACACCCTATACTGAACTGCGTATGCGCCTTCGGCTCTTATATCCATTTTCGCTCTCTTTGGCGATCTATCTTCGGGAATTATGGTTGTATCTTAGAACGGTTAGGTCAGTCGCTCAATACAAGCCCTCTTTTGGTTGGTGGTTCTTTAGCCTTTTTAGCTATCGTAACGTTTTGGCTAATCGATGAAGCTAAAAAAACATTTAAAAATTAGAGATGGCCATAGCCCGTTGCACCTCAGCTAATATAGTCATTGAACTCGCTGATTGATATTCACTGATTGTTGGGCTAAGTATCTTCAGTCTACAGCGCATGCGCTGTTCTGCAGGGATCGTCGATGAATAATCACAACCTCTACCAAACTGCGCAGGCTCCTTATGCTTTTATATCCATCTATCATCGAATTATGGTTGTACCATGGAAAGGTAAGGTCAGTCACTCAATGGGAGCCCTTTTTTTGGGGGGGGGGGGGGGGGGGGGGGGTCGTTAGCCTATTTAGCGATCGTACGTTTTTTGGCTATTCGATAAAGCTCAAATAACATTCAAATTCAAGGAATGGCTGCTAATATAAATTGTTAACACGCTGATTGATATCCCTGATTTTTGGACTACCGTAAATGTTCGAATTATAGCGCTACCCTAATTTAAGCGCCTCTTGGAGGTTAACGAAGATTGTTGCGCTCTATTTATAGCGCCAAATACATAGCTAAATTTCTTTAAGTGGCGCTTACTAAATAGAAAACGCTGTTCTTTTGTATGTAGTGTCCTATCATAGATAATAGAGAGGGAGGAGGGATTGGAAACGCGCATATATGTGACCGGATCTGAGAAAACCCGCCATACTGTCCAAACGCGCATATGGCGCAACGCGCGTTTTTAGTGCCACTGGTAAAAAAAGTCGAAGTCCAGTTTTTGTCATATTCATGTCAGAAAACCTTTCTATTATCCTTTGCCGTCACTTACGGAGGGTAAACATAAGATACAAGGCGAAGTATGCCTTCATTTCGATCTACCTAGTCTATACAGCTGCTGTACACGGAACCCGTTGCTAAGGGCGTTAATTGGAATTCCCGCTAGCGGGCTATCTGGATACAGCTATATTCGTCTAACTACTCTACGTTCACTCACCTTTAGGCTTCTTAGGCATCGAAGAAGAAGCGGCTCTTATTATGGACGACGAAGTTCGCGACTAGCTCGACCTTAGCGTTCATTTAGAACGGCTCCACCCAGGTCCATTTAATTGACTTCCGATTCAAGTGTAGTATACGAAAACGCTATACGCGTACATAGCAACGCCTTCGGACCGTAATTTCTCGTTTTCTATGCTTGTAGTGCGATCGCGAATAAAGCGAAGCGCGCGATCTGTCTCAGACTAGGAGGTAGGTTAGCTCTATGGTAGAGGTTTTCAAAAATAAAGCAAACTAAAATTTCATAGAATGGGCAATATGGCGGATTTTCTCAGATCCGGTCACATATCACCATAGTGACGTCACGGACATGCTCGTCACGGCACGCCCCCATTGCAAGTCAGTATCGTACACTATAGTACAAGCTCCTATAGCCTTGTACAGCCTAGTATTCGCCAGTAACCTGACTGAAAACAAGTGTAGTGCTATCGAACAAGGGATCAAGCAATGAAAAGAGTGATATGAATGGTCTTGGTAGTCGCGCCTGCTATTGTACACGCTTGAAATTCTTCTGTGTACTTTTCCTTCACAAACGGTGGTCGACCCACAAGAAAAGTCGATGGCACCTTGTCTACAGTCAGATGCAGAGTGCAACTGAAGCATTCGCGAGCTCTGTTGATGTGGTATGTTCCCCAGCGAGCGTTTTAAACGCTGGAGTCTACCCAGGCTCACAACAGATCTGGGCTTAGTGTGCTGATTTTGAAACGAAAGGACTTACTTGAAGGCGATGTTTGCATTCTCTATGTGACGATAGTTCGTACCAGGCATTGAAAGAGTCCATTCACTATGCACAGGTCTCGTAAAAAGTACTCAAATCCAATCTGTGAGTGGTAGCTACAAAACCGTTCTGAAAACTGCCTAATTTTTTGGGAGTTTTTTGGCTTTAGGTCTCTCGTAGGTTGGTTAGAAAGGTGATATGCATACATGGTGCCATTTCCAAGACCTGCAAAGGCTGCCTTGATGTAGTCTTATGCCAATCGCGAACTTAGATGAAGTCACGTGACCGTGACGAGCATATATCTACAGGGTATGCGCGTTTCCAATCCCTCCTTCCTCTCCATTATCTATGGTCCTATTTACTAAACACCACCCTAATTTAAGCGCCACTAGCGTCTTTCGAAGTATTTTTTGTCTCGAATAGAAGCACCAACTGAAGATTAGAATTAAAATTTTTGGCGCTGTAATTAGAACATTTACGGTAAGTGTCTTCAGTCAACAGCGCATGCAGCTGTTCTGTAGGGATCATCGATGGACAACTAACCATTGACTACCTATACTGAACTGCGCGTGCGCCTTCGACTCATATCCTCCATCGCTCCTTTGGCGATCTATCATCGAGAACTATGGTTGTATCTTGGAGAAGTAAGGGAGCCCTTTTGGGGGGGGGGGGGGGGGCTGTGGTTCGTAAGCCTACTTGGCGATCGTAACGTTTTGGCTATACAAGTTCATTTTGAAGTTCAAACATAGCATTGAAAATATAGGGAGTTGTCAATGCCTGTTCCACCTCCGCTTATATAGTCAGCCAATCGCTGATTGATTTCTCTGGCCTCTGGGCTAAATGTCTTCAGTCAACAGCTCGTGCGTGGCTATAGCCTGTACCACCACTGCTAATATAGCCAACCAAAACGCTGATTGACTACCCAAGCCTCTGGGCTAAAGGTCTAAGACGACGATCCCTACCGAGAACTGCCGCATGCGCCTTAAGTCTTAGATCATTCTCGCTCGCTTTGGCAATGCATCATCGAAAATTAAGGCTGTATCTTGGGAGAGTTAAGATCAGACGCTGAATGTGATCCATTTTTGTGGGCTATTTAGCGTTCTCAACCAAATTATATAATGGTTTTAATGGTCAAATATAGCATTCAAAAACGGCCATAGCCTTTCCCATCACTGCTAATATAGCCAACCAACTAGCTGATTGATTTCCCAAGCCTCTAGGCTGAAGGTCTCCAATTTAAGGCGCATAAACTGTAGGGATCGTCGATAGACAACCAAGAGAGAAACCGTTGCGACGACCACTAAGGAACTGCGCATACGACTGGCCCTCTTAGATCCATTCTCGCTCGCTCTGGCAATCCATCATTGAGAATTATGGCGCTATCATGGAGATTTGAAGTAATTCGTTTAATGTGAGTCCTTTTTTGATGTTCGTTAGCGTTCAAAACTATCGCTACGTTTTGATTATGCGAGATAGTTTTGATGCTTAAACAACATTCAAAATCTAGGGAGTGGACGTAGCCTGTCCCACCATTGCTAATATAGCCAGCCAAATCGCTGATTGATTTCTCAGACCCCTTGGATAAAGGTCTCAAGTCTAAAGCGCATGTGCTGAGTTCGTTAGGGATCATCGACGGACAACTAACCGGAAAATCGCAGTACAGCGGGTTTTGTGTTGGCCGTACATCGACCACCCCTACCAACCTTCCTCGAGCTTTTAGATTCAAACCTCGCTCGCTTTGGCAATCCATCATTGAGAATTATGGCTGTATCTTGGAGAGTTAAGGTAACTAGCTCAATGTGAGCCCAACCTATTTAACCTATATAGTGTTCAAAATGAAGAGACAGTAGTTAAGTTTGAACATCTAATTTTTGCTGAACTGTCGTTCATATGCTCAGGAAAGGCAATAATTTATCAAACACTGTAAATTACTGAACATAGCTTTCCCTACCTGACCAACATTGAAGAATGGAAATTTATATCACATACAACCTATAAACATTTACTCTACTCTTTCAACAAATTCATTTCTGTAGCACCGCTTCTTTAACACCATCATCTGCCACCACTTTATCTCAGTTTTTGTTCACACTTTTGCTTTTGACTATTAGGCCTCTTTTTGTCATTAAAATCAATTCGATCTCCATGTTTTGGCTATAATGAGATCGTTTTGAAGCTCTAACCTAGTATTCAAAATCTAGGGAGTGGCCATAGCCTTTCTCACAATTGGTAATATAGCCATCCGACTCTGATTAATTCCCCAAGGCTCTGCGCTAAAGGTCTCTAGTCTAAGGCGCTTGGGCTGTTCGGTAGGGATCGTCGATGTACAACCAACCGGAAAATGACTGCCACGACCTCTACAGAAATCTGCATGCGTTTTGCGCTCTTAGATCCGATCTCGCTCGCTTTGGCATTCCATCATCGTGAAATACGGCTGTATCTTGGAGAGTTGAGGTCAGTTGCTCAATGTAAGCCCTTTTTGGGGGGGGGGGGGGGGGGGGGGGGGGAGGTGTTCGTTAGCCTATTTAGTGTTCAAAGCGATCGCTACGTTTTGGCTGTACGAGATCGTTTTGAAGCTCCAACATAGCATTCAAAATCTAGGAAGTGACCATAGCCTATCACACCACTGCTAATATAGTCGGCCAACACCCTGATAGGTTTTTCCAGGTCCCTTGGCTAAAGGTTTCTAGTGTAAGGCGCATGCGCTGTGTTCGGGAGGGATTGTCAATGGACAACGAACAGAAAAATATCCGTACAGCGCTTTTTTTTAGGTCCATCGACGACCTCTACCAAACTGTGCATGCGCCTTGCGTTAGTTTGTATTATGAGACATCCACAATACTAAATGTGGAAGTATTCAATTACAGGATCAGTGTATTATGCCATATGAGCTTATTAACTATCCTGTTGTTTGTTCATGCCTAGTTAAACAATTTTTTACTTCTATTGCAGAACCTAAGAAATATTTTGGCACATTTAACTGGTCTAAGACATCTAACCTAGCATTAAGGACAGCTGCTATCATGGACATCCACATTGGAAGAGCTTCAGGTTGGTTAATGTTGTGGTAGTGAAGGTAGTGACTCGCAGAACAGACAGGCAACCTATAATACCTTCAAAACAGTGTTAATAACACCCATTTGTAATCCACTCAATAGGCACCTTGGGAAATCCTATAAAAATTCACTGAACTACAAATTAATTTTATAACTCATTGTTCACTTGAATGGTTCATAGCTGGGACAGTGCATGACCAGAATTGGAATCTATGCTGGCACAGTCCATGACCTACATATTACTTCCTACACTGTAAAAAATGATTAGTGACTGTCACTACAAATATGTAGTGAAATGTTCACCACAGTTCTCACCACTTTTAATGTAGTGATGGTCACTACGCAACCGTTCACTACATAAAAAATTAGGTGACATTCACTACCAACTGTTGTGAGGTTCACATTGAAATAATATGATTTTCACTACAACCGATTTTGTTGAACTCAACATCGAATTATACATACAAAATACTAGGCCAAGAAAGACAAAAACAAAGCAGAAAGAGCTACATAGTTGGTAGCTAGGTAGTATATATCAAGAAAGCCTAAAGCAATGTTCAGTAACAAATTATCAGCATTGTTCTCAACCATTATTAGCTTGAAACCTTGTCGGCAGAGCTGCAGGAATGAAAGTGTTGAAGCAGATCATAAAATTGTTAGCAAAGGTGAGGAGAGTATGACTTCAAAGTGGGAGAGGGTAGAGACAGACGGACTAGGGAGAGCAATCTGAGAAAGACAGAGTGGTGGGAAGGGATAATGTAGAGAAGAATCAAGCAAAGAGGACACATGCAAGGTGAGGAGATAAACGAAAAGTAAGAGAGAGTGGGGAGAGAGAGGGTAGAGAGAGAGGGCCTAGGAAGAATAGTAAGAGAGAGAGAGTGGGGGGGGGGGATAATGGAAAAGAATCAAGCAAAGAGGATACATTCAAGGGGTGGAGATGGACAAAAAGTAAGAGAGGGTGGAAGCAAACACATGAGGGAGGGAAAGAGAGATGAGAGCGAGAAGAATAAACTAAAAAGGACAAGAGAAAGAAACTTACCAGCATATAATACTCAGGCCCATTAAGGACTGGGGCCAGCTATACGTACGTATTACGCGCGCGCGGAAGAAAACAGAGAAAATTAATCAATTTACGGAGGTGTGGCCAATGGCTGCCAGATCGCTCCGTTTAGAAACTAGCCGAGTATAGGCTAGAGATCGTCGTTAGTCGAGAATTAGTCGCTCAGTTAGCGAGTACGAGCCTTAGTTTAGTCGTTAGCGTTGACTATAAGTTTGTAGGCTAGGCTACCTTCGAGCTATAATCGTTTGTCCTCGAGGCAGCTACTAAGCAGCTGCTTTGAGAAGATGAGAGACGCTTTAACAGGGGCAGTGGAAGCCTTGGGGAAAGCTTTTGGATGACATTCATCGATATCCTGGACGAAGATAAGCCGGTATATAAGTTGGTAAATGTAGACTCTCGTCATTGCATGCGCTAGACGCTAGTTTATGTATCGAGTAGCAGTACAAAACATACATATTAGCAGTTTACAGAAATTCTGTAAGTGTACACCCCATGCCAATAAGCGCTAAAGTTCATTGTCTTGAGCCAACTAACATACTTGAGTGACGTTTAGTACACCACCCGGGAACTGCTCCTGTAGCATATAGAGTGTGTGGCGTTAATTGAATTAACCACCTAATAACGCTTGATACAAGAGTGGGCGTGGCCTGATAATTAACTTTAGACTGTGCTAAACTTTGTCTGGATAAACTTTTGTACATATTAGTGCATTGCAACATACATAAACAGGCTTTCAAAGACTGGCACTGATTCAGCTCATTTATACTGGACCCAGTCCTTAACACCCCTGAGTATGCTCTCAACAGCTGTAGCACCTTGATAACTTGTCAACCAAGCTGCAAGAACGAAAATGGATGCACAAAATCGATCAAAAATTTTTTATATTCAGAGGTTAAACAAGGGAGAGTAAAATTAATGTTAATAACATCATTAGAAAGGGTAGGGATGATGAGAGTGATGGAAGGAAAGAGAGAAAAAGGGAGAAATCAGGAGTATACAGAAGGAAGGAAAGAAACAAAGTAGGACAGGGAGGAATTTGAAAGATTGGTAGTACAGAAAGTTGAGAATTAGAGACCTACCAGCACACTCCCAAAAGTAGCACCTGCTTGAAATTGGTGGCCGAGCTGCAAGGATTAGAGTGCATGCATGGAGAAAGAAAAAATTAATTTGTGTGGAAGGGTAGAGTAAGATTAAATAGATACCACATAGCTGAAAACTTTTGCATGGTGCAAAGCCTTGCGATTCTCGTGGATAGCTCAGCCAGTGCGAAATAAGAACCATAAAACTTCAGCTAGAACTTATTATATACTGTCGGTGGGTGTGGTCTTGCTGAGCACCGCATGAAATTAGAAATTTTCTTCTGAAGGGCTGGGAAGCAACTCCGTGAAATTTTGCACCATCAAAAATTTCCCACTATACAGTAATGGAGAGAGATACTAGAGGAAGAGAGTAAGGGAGAGAAAAGAAGTGAGAAATAAGAATGAAAATACACAGAGGGTGGAGAGAGGAATATAGGGATAAAGAGAGAGGGTGGAACAGAGGAAATTTAATTTTAAAAAGAGTGTGACGTACCAGCACAGTACCTCTGAGTCTCGACAGCTGTATGTACCAACTAACAGCTTAACTGCAGAGACAAACGTGGAAATACAAATCATAAAAATTAATTGTGTGTGGCGTGGAAGGGGAGAGTAAAGTTAATTAGAGAGGGGGGACAGAGAGCCAAGGAGAGAAAGACAGAGAATGAGCAAGGGAAGATAAGAAGAGAGAATGAAAAGTGTGTATAGATGATCTGGAGAATGAGATAGAAGAGAGAGACTTACCAGCAATATGCCATCTGTCAAAAGCTCTACCAGCTTAAAATGTTAATTTTGTCAGCTGAGCTGCAGTACAAGCTTGTATCTTGGCTACTTAACTGCAGAGACAAATACGAAATTGTGTGTGCGGGGGAAGAGGAAAGGGAGGATAAGATTGAATATTATACAGGGAGAGGGAGAGAGAGGGAACGAGGAGGAGAAAGAAGAGGGAAAATCAAGAGTACAGATGGTCATTAGGTGAAAAAGGAGGGAAAGGAATTAAGAGAGACAAATCAAGATATAAAGAGAGAGAGTGAGAGGGAGAGACCTTCCAGCATACTCTAAACGGCTGTTCTAGCTCGAAAACATGGCAGCTTAACTGCAGGGACAAATATGGTGATACAAATCACAAAATTGTGTGTGTTGGGAGGAGTAAGATGGAGAGAGACAGGTGTATGTGTGAATAGGGATCATACATTATGTAGTGAAGCTCACTACCAATACATTTCACTAACAATGTATTGGTCACAACGCCGCCAATTCCCTTTTTTTAAACCTTCTTATAGCCCATACTTTTAGGCTGTGGCTATAAATTACTTAGAAAAAGAGAAAAAAAGGTACTACATACAGAGGAGAGCATCGAACACGGTACCGTGGCTATAAATTACTTATAAAAAAATCTTAGAAAAGAAAAAAAAAAAAACAAAACAAGAAACTACATACAGATTAGAACATCGAACACGGTACCACTGACACCAAATGCGAGAGTATATCCTCCAAGCTATCGGTCACAACGCCGCCAATTGCCGTTATTTAAACGTTCTTATACCCCATACTTTTAGGCCGTGGCTATGAATTACTTAGAAAAAGAAAAAAAAAAGGTACTACATACAGAGGAGAGCATCGAACACGGTACCGTGGCTATAAACTACTTAGAAAAAATCTTAGAAAAGAAAAAAACAAGATACTACATACAGAGGAGAGCATCGAACACGGTACCACTGAAACCAACTGCGAGAGTATGCCCTCCAAGCTATCGGTGACAACGCCGCCATTTGCCGTTTTTTAAACGTTCTTATACCCCATACTTTTAGGCCGTGGCTATAAATTACTTGGAAAAAGAAAAAAAAAAGGTACTACATACAGAGGAGAGCATCGAACACGGTACCGTGGCTATAAACTACTTAGAAAAAATCTTAGAAAAGAAAAAAAAAAACAAGATACTACATACAGAGGAGGGCATCGAACACGTACCACTGACACCAACTGCGAGAGTATGCCCTCCAAGCTATCGGTGACAACGCCGCCATTTGCCGTTTTTTAAACGTTCTTATACCCCATACTTTTAGGCCGTGGCTATAAATTACTTAGAAAAAGAAAAAAAAAGGCACTACATACAGAGGAGAGCATCGAACACGGTACCGTGGCTATAAACTACTTAGAAAAAATCTTAGAAAAGAAAAAAAAAAACAAGATACTACATACAGAGGAGAGCATCGAACACGGTACCACTGACACCAACTGCGAGAGTATGCCCTCCAAGCTATCGGTCACAACGCCACCAATTGCCGTTTTTTAAACGTTCTTATACCCCATACTTTTAGGCCGTGGCTATAAATTACTTAGAAAAAGAAAAAAAAAGGCACTACATACAGAGGAGAGCATCGAACACGGTACCGTGGCTATAAACTACTTAGAAAAAATCTTAGAAAAGAAAAAAAACAAGATACTACATACAGAGGAGAGCATCGAACACGGTACCACTGACACCAACTGCGAGAGTATACCCTCCAAGCTATCGGTCACAACGCCACCAATTGCCGTTTTTTAAACGTTCTTATACCCCATACTTTTAGGCCGTGGCTATAAATTACTTAGAAAAAGAAAAAAAAAAAAGGGACTACATACAGAGGAGAGCATCGAACACGGTACCGTGGCTATAAATTACTTAAAAATCTTAAAAAAAAAAAAAGATACTACATACAGAGGAGAGCATCGAACACGGTACCACTGACACCAAATGCGAGAGTATACCCTCCAAGCTATCGGTCACAACGCTGCCAATTGCCGTTCTTATAACCCATACTTTTAGGCCGTGGCTATAAATTACTTAGAAAAAGAAAAAAAAAAAAGGTACTACATACAGAGGAGAGCATCGAACACGGTACCGTGGCTATAAACTAATTAGAAAAAATCTTAGAAATGAAAAAAAAAAAAAAGATCCTACATACAGAAGAGAGCATCGAACACGGTACCACTGACACCAAATGCGAGAGTATACCCTCCAAGCTATCGGTCACAACGCTGCCAATTGCCGTTCTTATAACCCATACTTTTAGGCCGTGGCTATAAATTACTTAGAAAAAGAAAAAAAAAAGGTACTACATACAGAGGAGAGCATCGAACACGGTACCGTGGCTATAAACTACTTAGAAAAAATCTTAGAAAAGAAAAAAAAAACAAGATACTACATACAGAGGAGAGCATCGAACACGGTACCACTGACACCAACTGCGAGAGTATGCCCTCCAAGCTATCGGTGACAACGCCGCCATTTGCCGTTTTTTAAACGTTCTTATTTTAGGCCGTGGGTATAAATTACTTAGAAAAAGAAAAAAAAAAAGGTACTACATACAGAGGAGAGCATCGAACACGGTACCGTGGCTATAAACTACTTAGAAAAAATCTTAGAAAAGAAAAAAAAAAAGATACTACATACAGAGGAAAGCATCGAACACGGTACCACTGACACCAACTGCGAGAGTATACCCTCCAAGCTATCGGTCACAACGCCACCAATTGCCGTTTTTTAAACGTTCTTATACCCCATACTTTTAGGCCGTGGCTATAAATTACTTAGAAAAAGAAAAAAAAAAGGGGGACTACATTCAGAGGAGAGCATCGAACACGGTACCGTGGCTATAAATTACTTAAAAATCTTAGAAAAAAAAAAAAGATACTACATACAGAGGAGAGCATCGAACACGGTACCACTGACACCAAATGCGAGAGTATACCCTCCAAGCTATCGGTCACAACGCTGCCAATTGCCGTTCTTATAACCCATACTTTTAGGCCGTGGCTACAAGAGTTCGGTCAAAAGCATCGATAGCGTCGACGTTCTCGATTGATTCGGTCTACTAAATCGTCAGAAGCTTCACGTAGGCTTGACTGATATAGAGCTCGAAAGTAGCCTTCTTCTTAGGTCATTTAGCGCTTCGGAATATGTCTCCTTGAGACCTTTGATATTCCCTTTACAATTACTAACACATACGGCGCGCGCGGACGGCTAGTTACATGCAACGCAAGGTAAGGGTTGGCTCCAGTTCGTTAGTCAGCCCTGCGGTTCCATCTGTCCGTTGAAGTGCCACGTGTTCGCCTCGTTTCCATTCAGTTTGTCTCCACGTCTAGCCAGCCAATTAATCGATACATTGATTTGAATACTTGTTATTGGAATTTGTTGATTCGAACATTGTCTAAACCAGTCAAACCAATCACGAGCACCTGATCAGCCCTGACGGGTCCGCTGAGTATATAAAGCCTAGCATCGCTCGAGCTCTCATCTCGCCAGCAAATCGTCAATCGCTCTGTTCAAGATTCAAGATTCAAGTAGAAGCTCAGGCTTGAAGAAGCCATGGCAGAACTCCATCTGTCCACGCGTCAGGCAGCATGCTGCCGTTGCTCTGCTCGCCATCTTCGCTACAACGCTGGCGGTTGGACTTTGTCGCTACCGAAGGTTGTGGCTCCTACTTGTACTACCTCTCCACCTTCGTCGCCGACATTACCTACTCGGCTCGCTAGGAAGCGGCCATTGGGTATAAAACTGCTTTCGATCTTTGTTTGCTGTCTTCGTTTGTTTACTCCTTCTACAGCACTGACTACCAGATCGACTGCCATTTCTACTAGCGACGTTCATATCGACTATGGATCATACATGTACGTGAAAGCACTGTATGGAGCTACTGTCCATTTTGCAATTTACTGTCTACAGCTCATTCAAAGTCTACTCGGCTTCTTGAGTGTTGTGTTCATCAATTGCAAAGGTCATAGGTCAAGAAATCGTTGGTCAACAACTCTTAGTACTACAGTTACTTTTCAGGTTCTTCTGTCCACTTCTTCAAGCTGCTTAGTTGGTGTGCATTATTTGGAGTGTGGTGGTCATCAATTGGAAAGGTCAATGATACAACTTCGGACAGCAAGTGTTTAGTAATACAGCTACTTTTCTCTTTGTTTTGCACCTGCAGTATACTCGAAGATGGACTCTGCTGTTGTTACTTTGTCCTGTCTGCTTAATGGTGTTGCTCAACTGGATAGGTGGATGCCAGCTTGTGCAAATTCTACCCAGCTTCCGCTGTCCACAGTTTAGATGGTGTGCACTACTTGGAGTGTGGTGGTCATCAATTGGAGAAGGTCAACAATACATGTTTGGTCAGCAACTGTTTAATAATACGGCTACTTCTTTTTTTTTTTAATTTGCAGTAGGATTTGCCACGATGTTGTACCTGCTACTGGGTAAAATCCTGCCCAGCTCTTGCTCTCTCTGGTGTTTGCTCGATGTTGAAGATGGGACTCTGCTGTTGATGCTTCAACCTGTGCATACTGCTTCTGCTATCATCACTCCAAGCTGCTTAACTGTGTTCTTCAATTGGAAACATCAATGCCAGCTCGTGCAAGTTCTACCCAGCTTCTACTGTCAAGCTGCTCAATTGGTGTGCATTATTTGGAGTGTGGTGGCCATCAATTGGAATCGAAGAAGGTCAATGATACAAGTTTGGTCAGCAACTGTTTAATACAACTACCTTTCTCTCTCTTTTGCAGTAAGATTTGCCACGATATTGAAGCTGCTACTGGGGGAAGCTTTTACTGTCTCTGCTCAATGTTGAAGATGGGACTCTGCTGTTGATGCTTCGACCGGTCTATTCGACATTATATCCTGTGCAAACTGCTTCCGCTCCTACTTCAAGCCGTTTAATGGTGGATTGGTTGATGCCAGCTCATGGAAATTCTACCCAGCTTCTGCTGTCCACTGTTTTAAGTGTGGTGGTCATCAATTGGAATAGGAGAAGGTCAACGACACAAGTTTGGTCAGCAACTGTTTAATACAACTATCTTTCTCTCTTTTGCAGTAAGATTTGCCACGATGTTGAAGCTGCTACTGGGGGAAGCTTTTACTGTCTCTGCTCAATGTTGAAGATGGGACTCTGCTATTGATGCTTCGACCGGTCTATTCGACACTATATCCTGTGCAAACTGCTTCCGCTCCTACTTCAAGCTGTTTAATGGTGATGCCAGCTCGTGGAAATTCTACCCAGCTTCTGCTGTCCACTGTTTTAAGTGTGGTGGTCATCAATTGGAATTGGAGAAGGTCAACGATGCAAGTTTGGTCAGCAATTGCCTAATGCAACTGCTTTTCTCTTTCTTTTGCAGCAAGATTTGGCACAGTGTTGAAGCTGCTACTGGGGGAAATCCAGCCTAGCTCTTGCTGTCTCTGGCATATGCTCGATTTTGAAGATGGGACTCTGCTGTTGATGCTTTGACCGGTCTATTCAACACGATATCAACTGCTTCTGCTCCTACTTGAAGCTGTTAAATGGTGTTGCTCAATTGGATCGGTTGATGCCAGCTCGTGGAAATTCTACCAGCTTCTGCTGTCCACTGTTCAGTTGATGTGCATTATTTGGAGAGTGGTGGTCATCAATTGGAGAAGGTCAACGATACAAGATTGGTTGGCAACTCTACAGCTACTTCTCCTTGTTTTACATCTGCAGTATGATTTGCCACAATGTTGAAGCTGCTAATTGGTGAAATCCTACCCAGCTTTTGCTGTCTCTGCTCGATGTTGAAGATAAGACTCTGCTGTTGGTGCTTGGACCTGTCTCTCCTTGTGCATCAGCTTCTGCTGTTACCACTTGAAGCTGCTCAACTGTGTTCTTCAATTGGAAACGTCGATGCCAGCTCGTGCAGGTTCTACCCAGCTTCAACTGTCAAGCTGCTTAATTGGTGTACATTATTTGGACTGTGGTGGTCATCAATTGGAATTGAAGAAGGTCAACAATACAAGTTTGGTCAGCAACTGTTTAATACAACGACTCTTCTCTTTCTTTGCAGTAAGACTTGCCACAATGTTGAAGGTGCTACTTGGGGAATCCAGCCCAGCTTTTGCTGTTTCTGGTGTATGCTCAATGTTGAAGATGGGACTCTGCTGTTGATGCTTTGAGCGGTCTATTCGACACCATACCCTGTGTAAACCTCTTCCGCTACTACTACTTCAAGCTGTTCAATGGTGTTACTCAATTGGATTGGTTGATGCCAGCTCCTGAAAATTCTACCCAGCTTCTGCTGTCCGCTGTTCAATTGGTGTGTATTATTTGGAGAGTTGTGGTCATCAATTGGAGAAGGTCAACGATGCAGGATTGGTCGGCAACTATACAGCTACTTCTCTTTCTTTTGCATCTGCAGTAGGATTTGTCACGATGTTGAAGCTGCTACTGGGTGAAGTCCTGCCTAGATTTTGCTGTCTCTGGTGTTTGCTCGATGTTGAAGATGGACTCTGCTGTTGATGCTTGGACTTGTCTATCCTTGTGTATCCTGCTGGTGCTGTCGAAGCTGCTTAACTGTGTTCTTCAACTGGAAACGTCGATACAGTTTCTACTGTCAAGCTGCTTAATTGGTGTGCATTATTTGGAGTGTGGTGGTCATCAATTGGAATTGAAGAAGGTCAACAATGCAAGTGTTTAATGTAACAACTCTTTTCTTATTTTGCAGTAAGACTTGCCAAGATGTTGAAGGTGCTACTGGGGGAAATTCAGCCCAGCTTCTGCTGTCTCTGGTGTATGCTTGACGTTGAGATATGACTCTGCTGTTGATGCTTCGACCAGTCTATTTGACACAATACCCTGTGCAAATCTCTTCCACTACTACTTCAAGCTGTTCAATGGTGTTACTCAATTGGATTGGTTGATGCCAGCTCGTGGAAATTCTACCCAGCTTCTGCTGTCCACTGTTCAATTGGTGTGCATTATTTAGAGTGGTGGTTGGGTTAGCACTTGTTGAAGCTGCTACTGGGTGAAGTCCTGCCTAGCTTTTGCTGTCTCTGCTCGATGTTGAAGATGGGACTCTGCTGTTGATGCCTGGACCTTCTATTCTTGTGCATACTGCCACCACTCGAAGCTGCTTAACTGTGTTCTTCAATTGGGAACGTCGATGCCAGCCTGTGCAAGTTCTACCCAGCTTCAACTGTCAAGCTGCTTAATTGGTGTACATTATTTGGACTGTGGTGGTCATCAATTGGAATTGAAGGTCAACAATACAAGTTTGGTCAGCAACTGTTTAATACAACGACTCTTCTCTTTCTTTGCAGTAAGACTTGCCACGATGTTGAAGGTGCTACTTGGGGAATCCAGCCCAGCTTTTGCTGTTTCTGGTGTATGCTCAGTGTTGAAGATGGGACTCTACTGTTGATGCATTGAGCGGTCTATTCGACACCATACCCTGTGTAAACCTCTTCCGCTACTACTACTTCAACTTCAAGCTGTTCAATGGTGTTACTCAATTGGATTGGTTGATGCCAGCTCCTGAAAATTCTACCCAGCTTCTGCTGTCTGCTGTTCAATTGGTGTGTATTATTTGGAGAGTGGTGGTCATCAATTGGAGAAGGTCAACGATACAGGATTGGTCGGCAACTATACAGCTACTTCACTTTCTTTTGCATCTGCAGTATGATTTGTCACGATGTTGAAGCTGCTACTGGGTGAAGTCCTGCCTAGCTTTTGCCGTCTCTGCTCGATGTTGAAGATGGGACTCTGCTGTTGATGCCTGGACCTTCTATTCTTGTGCATACTGCCACCACTCGAAGCAGCTTAACTTTGTTCATCAATTGGGAATGTCGATGCCAGCTTGTGCAAGTTCTACCCAGCTTCAACTGTCAAGCTGCTTAATTGGTGTACATTATTTGGACTGTGGCGGTCATCAATTGGAATTGAAGAAGGTCAACAATACAAGTTTGGTCAGCAACTGTTTAATACAACGACTCTTCTCTTTCTTTGCAGTAAGACTTGCCACGATGTTGAAGGTGCTACTTGGGGAATCCAGCCCAGCTTTTGCTGTTTCTGGTGTATGTTCAATGTTGAAGATGGGACTCTGCTGTTGATGCTTTGAGCGGTCTATTCGACACCATACCCTGTGTAAACCTCTTCCGCTACTACTACTTCAAGCTGTTCAATGGTGTTACTCAATTGGATTGGTTGATGCCAGCTCCTGAAAATTCTACTCGGCTTCTGTTGTCCACTGTTCAATTGGTGTGTATTTGGAAAGTGGTGGTCATCAATTGGAGAAGGTCAACGATACAGGATTGCTCGTCGACTATACAGCTACTTCTCTTTCTTTTGCATCTGCAGTATGATTTGTCACGATGTTGAAGCTGCTACTAGGTGAAGTCCTGCCTAGCTTTTGCTGTCTGGTGTTTGCTCGATGTTGAAGATGGGACTCTGCTGTTGATGCTTGGACTTGTCTATCCTTGTGCATACTGCTTCTGCTATCACCACACCAAGCTGCTTAACTGTGTTCTACATTTGGAAACATCGATGCCAGCTCGTGCAAGTTCTACCCAGCTTCTACTGTCAAGCTGCTTAATTGGTGTGCATTATTTGGAGTGTGGTAGTCATCAATTGGAATTGGAGGTCAACGATACAAGTCTGGTCGGCAACTGTTTACTACAACTATCTTTCTCTTTCTTTGGAAGTGAAATTTGCCACGGTGTTGAAGGTGCTACTGGGGGAAGTCCATCCCATCATTTGCTGTCTCCGGCATATGTGAAGATGGGACTCGGCTGTTGATTCATTGACTGGTCTCTTCGACACGAATTATACTTTGTATGGTTTCTGTGTCTGTGTGTTTCTTGTCTGTATCTGTCTATCTGTTGCCCTGGTGAGTGGCCACTGTCTGTATCTGTCTATCTGTTGCCCTGGTGAGTGGCCACTGTCTGTATCTGTCTATCTGTTGCTCTGGTGAGTGGCCACTATCTGTATCTGTCTATCTGTTGCCCTGGTGAGTGGCACAAACGTACGTTGACTCTGGATTGGACTTCATCTTGCAACGCTCTGTTGTCTACTCGTATGTCTTCTACGGATCAGATTCTTCATTTTCAACAAGTATGTGTAACGGGTGGGGGGTGCATGCAACATTGTAGGTGCATAATTGCTAACATAGGTAATGTACGGCTTGTAAGTGTCAGGTTGCATGCCATGACGTAATGTAAGCGCTTGCGCTGACTGTGATGGAAGAAGATGACTGAAGAAACATGCAAGGTATATGTATATTTATCTTTTCATTTATAATAATTTCATTTGCGCTGCGTCGACTTCAAGAAAGAAGAGGGCCCATTTTAATAATTTCCAATCCCCCTCGTCGACCTTCAACTTCATCACGCAAAGACTCTGTTTAATTTCTAATGGGAGGATGGGGGTCGTTTAAATATGGCCATGTCTTAGCTAAAAATGTATGTCATCTATTGCCCAACAATGGTATGCACTTCAATGGTAAGTTTAAGGCTTTTACAATGTGCAATGTACCATTTTTGGACAACCATCAAACGAAAGGTGAGTATACACTTGTAGGTGTATAAATGCTACCCTAAGAATATTGTATGTGTCCGGTTGCACAATACCTTGTGCAAACTGCTCCTGCTGTCCCTACTCCAAGCTGCTTGTTGTGGTCTTCAACTGGAATGGACGATGCAAATTCTACCCAGCTTTGGCTGTCCCCTGTTACTTAATTGGATAGGTCGATACCGGCTCGTGGAAATTCTACCCAGCTTTTGATGTCTTGGCATTTGCTCGATGTTGAAAATGGGACTCTGCTGTTGATGCTTTGACCTATCTATCCTTGTGCATACTGTTCCTACTGTCACTACTCTAAGCTGTTTGACGGTGTTCTTCAATTGGAAAGGTTGATACCAGCTTGTGCAAATTCTATCCAGCTTCTGCTGTCCCCTGCTCCAAGTTGCTTGATTGGTGTACATTATTTGGAGTGTGGTGATCATTGATTGGAAAGGTCAATGATGCAACTTTGATCAGCAAATGTTTCAGCTACTTATCTCTTTCTTTTGCATCCGTCTTCGTCCTTGCAATGGGATGTGTACACGTATGTCTACAAACGTCTTCCTCGTCCGTCCAACTATTTACTTCTTTTGCATTTGCAGGAATTGACACCAATGCTATTGGTTTTGTCGTCGTCCTTGCAACGAGCTGTTGTCTACTCGTAGATCTACAAACGTCTTCCTCGTCCGTCCAACGAGACGTTGTCAACTGGATTGTCTACCACTCATCCAGTCATTGAAAGGATGGTTGTCGGCGATGGTCAGAGTGATGGGGTTAAAATTGCTCATTTATTGTTGGCAACTCATCCCGGATATGTGCTGCTTGTGTGTGGGACTCTACACTTGACCACGCCTCGTTTATGAGGACAAATGAGGATGGGATGGAACTGCTTGTGGAACTACGCTGTTGACTTCAGCCCGTGTAAGACGAGTCGATGATGGACACTACCTGCATCCAACTTCAGATGTTTCGTTTCTAACAGGTACTTGCAATGGATGGGGAAACGTGCTATGTTGGTCAACAAGTGCTTAATAATACATCCATTTCTTTATCACTTGCAGTTATCTACACTGATGCCATTGGTTTTGTCGTCGTCCTTGCAACGAGCTGTTGTCTACTCGTAGATCTACAAAAGTCTTCCTCGTCCGTCCAACGAGACGTCGTCAACTGGATTGTCTACCACTCATCCAGTCATTGAAAGGATGGTTGTCGGCGATGGTCAGAGTGATGGGGTTAAAATTGCTCATTTATTGTTGGCAACTCATCCCGGATATGTGCTGCTTGTGTGTGGGACTCTACACTTGACCACGCCACGTTTATGAGGACAAATGAGGATGGGATGGAACTGCTTGTGGAACTACGCTGTTGACTTCAGCCCGTGTAAGACGAGTCGATGATGGACACTACCTGCATCCAACTTCAGATGTTTCGTTTCTAACAGGTATATGCACTGTGTGGAGGATACATACACTATCAACCCTTTAATGTTGCAACTTTTTTCTCTTTTGTGTTTGCAGTGATCTACACCGATGCTACTGAGGGACAGCGTTTGTTGTCACTGGCTCCAAGCAATCAACGCTGTTGTGCACCTTCACTACTCTGGTGACTGTTCCACACTGATGTTGGACATTGTAGAACAATCTCTGTCACTTGGACATTGAAATGCACAGTTGCACACTCGATAGTGTAGCTAGTAGCTTCAAAGTGTGCTTGGTTGCACTTCATTGCTTCAAGAGTGTGTCCATCCTTTTGTTATATTTGAATGGTGCATTGTGTACTCTATATTGTTTCTGTGTCTGTATCTGTGTTTATCTGTTGCCCTGGTGAGTGGCTCAACATACACGGACTCCTCTGGATTGGACTTATCCTTGCAACGAGATGTTGTCTACTCTTATGTCTTCTATGGATCAGATTCTTCATTTTTAACAGGTATTTGTAATGGGTGGGGGGTGCATGCAACATTGTAGGTGCATAATTGCTAACATAGGTAATGTACGACTTGTAAGTGTCAGGTTGCATGCCATGTGTAATGTAAGCGCTTGCGCTGACTGTGATGGAAGAAGATGACTGAAGAAACTTGCCAGGTATATGCATTTTCATTCATTTGCGCTGCGACTTCAAGAAAGAAGAGGGCCCAATTTAATAATTTCCATTCCCACTCGTCGACCTTCAACTTCATCACGCAAAGACTCTGTTTAATTTCTAATGGGAGGATGGGGGTTGTTTAAATATGGCCATGTCTTAGCTAAAAATGTATGTCATCTGTTGTCCAACAGTGGTATGCACATCAAAGGCAAGTCTTAGGCTTTTGCAATGTGCAACATACCATTGTTGGACAACCATCGGTCAAAAGGTGAGTGTACACTTGTAGGAGCATAAATGCTAACTTAAGTAATCTACGGCTTGTAAGTGTCAGGTTGCATGTCGTGTTGTAATGTAAGCGCTTGCGCTGACTGTGATGGAAGAAGATGACTGAAGAAATATGCCAGGTATATGTATATTTATGCCTTTTAATAATTCATTTGCGCTGCGTCGACTTCAAGAAAGAAGAGGGCCCATTTTAATAATTTCCATTCCCATTCCTCGACCTTCAACTTCATCACGCAAAGACTCTGTTTAAAGAGTGGTTGGTTAATGGGGTGGGGGTTGAGTAAATATGGCCATGTCTTAGCTAAATATGTATGTCATCTGTTGCCTAACAATGGTATGCACTCCAAGGTAAGTCTAGGCTTTTACATTGTGCTTGTACCATTGTTGGACAACCATCGGTCAAAAGGTAAGGCATTAGATTGCACACACCGCAAAGTTCAAAGGAACTGAGCACATGTCTTAATTGTACTCTTTGGGATGTCTAAAAGTAATATTCCTGGGATGTTGCATGCTACCCATGGTCACTATTGGAATCCATATGTTGAAGTGGTCAAACTAGGCTTGTGTGACGATTTAGATGCCCTCTGTGATGACAACAATGCCAACAAAGCTACCTGATTTGGTATGCTATGCTTGCACATGATGTGCAGAAAGTGTAGTTGGTATGTCTGAGAGGCAACCTGGACACATTAAAAAATGGCTTTCATATCGAACATGTGCTTGCTTGTGCTTCCAAAGACTAAAACAATTGTGAACCTAATGTATCTTGCATGGAAAAGATACGATAGACTTTACCCTTCCCAACTATTCTTAGAGCAACAAACTTTAGTGCTTAGTTCTTTCTGGATCTCATAGGTAGCTAACACTGCTGTAGGATGTGGAGCCTTGAGCCTTTGAATGTTTTGCAGTATCGACTTCAGGCATTGCATAGAAGCAAACATGTTTAAATGATAATGCCCATCATGTGGGGTCCGCTCAGCAATTATGTGAATGCCAAACCGGTTCACTACTGGTCTGTTCGTGCCAACTGCAATGGGTGTTCACCCGTGTAGCCATACTTGCTCAGCTGCAGTCGACGACTGTAGTGAGCAAGGAGGCTGCATGGAAGGTGGAC
>OZ220026.1:0-31637 GCA_964291365.2 Stappiaceae bacterium | reverse complement strand
CAAGTATTTCGTGATTTACAGTAATATTATTATTATTATTATTATTATTGTATTTCTCAGTGTACTTCTAGTGATAGCCAACTTGTCAGTATTACAATGGCACTTGACCAACTTCAGACCTGGAGAGAAGAGACTCTACATTTACAATCTGCCAGGTTTGTGCATATACTTGATCATGTGTACTTCTTACTGCTTGTTCATTTATAACTAATCCCATTATAGGATTGTTGATATTGTTGAAACAATACATTCCGAGTCAGCTAGGAGGCTACAGCTGAAATCTGGTGAAGATAGCAAGAACCAAACCTTTCTGGCTAGTGCTATTGTGTTTACGGAACTAAAGGTACTGGTATAGTTTTAGTAAAGTATATATTTGCACTAAACTGCTACTTTTCCCTGGATAGGCGAAGAAGGAATATCTATCTCAAAATGGTGTACGATACTCTGTTTCAAGTTCAGTACAAGGTGAGGCAGTTGTACCATGGACATCATTCATTTAATCTGTCACTATAGGTGAATCTATACACACATACATGCATACAGATCCTAAATTGGTAGATGTTGGTGTTGCTGAAGAGATAATCCAAAACATTTCTCAAATTGACAACAGTTCCATTAGTATCACAATTCCACCTGAAGTGTTTAACAGCTCTGTATTACATTATGAAGAAGAGATTGCCATAGTGTTTGCTGAGTATGACTCATCAGCTCTCTATCCACTGCCACCCAACTCAGCCCTCATTGCTGATGAAAATGCAAGCTTTTCTGTTGCCTCCACCCTGCTCACAGCCACCATTGTCGGACATGAAAATGACATTGTAGATTTGGATACAGATATTACGCTTGTGTTGAAGTTGGAGTCCAAGGTATAAAATGTTGCTTCAACCATATAATATTGTGTTGATGAGTAACTTTGTTGATGTTCAGCGCTCTCAGCTGCCCCTGTGTGTAATCTGGGACAAGACTGCAGCAGGTATAGTACCATTACCGCTTTATATAGCTATGTGGTAATAACTAGGGGTATAATAATATTTATTATGAGTGATGCTAACCAGTGACTGGTTCTATGGGATTATTGCATGCAGGATAGTGACTTATAATAAACAACTTTTACCACATCCCCATTACCCGAACATAATAAATGGTACATATGGTAAAAGGTCGTCAGTATATACATAGTTTATGCGTGTGCTATGCCTCAAACACGGAGATGAACTCAACAGATCAACTCTCGACTTTGATAGTAGACAAAAACGACAGGTCAATGTTTCAATCACAGAGACAAACTCGACAGCACAGTACAGATCGGTGCGTAGCACGCGTACGCGTATTGCATGCATGAATGTATGCGTGCTAGCTATATATAGCCAGTGGCGTATCCAGAATTATGGAGATACCAGGGCACTTGTACACTAAGCTATTATAATAACAATACAGCTGCAGATTCTGTGCAATTTTAGTAGCTATTGCAACAGTAGATAAAATCACGTTTATGCCTGGCTATTGTAAAGGCTTACCAGGGCACAGATAAATTTTACCAGGGCCTGTGCCCTGGTAGGCCCTGGTGTAGCTACGCCACTGTATATAGCACTAGCTAGCTTTATTTATACATAGGATTACGTAAGCCAAAAGAACGCATGAAGTTCGACAGCCATACTTGTCAGAGAAAGTAACACACAGCTTTTAAGGTATTCGCTGGATACGCGCATAAGTTATTCTACATAGTACTAGATTTTCAAGTCTCAGAAAGGCTCTATCAAGGCCCTGGATTTTATTATAATTACCTCATAGACTACCTCATGAATTACACCATAGGTTTCATCATAATTACCTCATAACCACAGAAAAGTAAATTGCTACTGGGGATGTAATATCATTAATCACCAATGACACTGCACTTGATTGCTTAAAGGTGTGAACAATGGTTGTTATGCTAGTAGTTGAGAAATGCAACTCCAGTCAAGATGGCCTGAATCAGCTGGTAGTAGCTTATAAGCTTATACTACCTCTTATCACTAATTATTACCAATTACACAATTGTGAATATCATTAAAATGTTGAACCACACGTAATATAGTCCTACGTACAAATGCCTTGTGCTACCATAGACAAACACTCAGTGCAGTTAAGGACAGTCTCATCTGTGTTTGTCAATGAAATATGCACATTTTCAATAGCTGATATTGATGCTAGAGTAAGAGTTAAGTACTTATCATGACAATGAAATTGAAGGTCAACTCTAGTACTTTCATAATGTAAGAAATAAAACTGCAAATATCTCATCAATTAAGCGGTACAACCGTGATTAGCCACGCCCTCTGAAACACTTTTTGCAGTTTTACAACACAGATTTTTCAAACCTTAGCTGCTATTCTTGATTTTCAGCAAGGGATATTTGTAAAGAACACCGTGGTAAGAAGATAGTTGCAAAAAAAACGACATTTCAGCTATCTTGACAGCACGATCTTTCACACACACTTGGAAAACAGAGCAAGCAGTCAACTTATCCCTCGCCAGATCCTCAACATGTATCCCAAAGTTTAGCTTTTCACAATTCAATATGCGAAAAAGCCTCTGGAACAATGTTGTAACTCACAGGACAAAAACTTAAGCTCAATTATTTCAGCTATGCGGCCACATAGCCGTGGCTTATACAAGGCCACTATGGGGTGACGTCACCCCAAACAGCTAATTGACCAGAAATATGCGTGCTAAAGTGGCTGTTAGTAGGGCACGTGCGAAAAGAGTTGAGACAGTTCTTAAATGCACTGAGCAAGGAGAGGGACTGGAAATGCACTATATATAATTATATACGTACACTTACAGTCATAGGCGTGTTTCTCTAGCACAATTTTTACCCCACCTTTTCTGAGAAATGTAACTCTAAGTTACTTATCATATGTCATCATTGGTATGGTTCTGTAGCTTGTGTTCTGATGATTATGAGCCGTATAAATAGTGCTAAACTCTAATTGGACACTTATTAGAGGTACACCAAATTTAACTATTGGTTTTTAGCTTGGTAGGGAAGCATATGGCATCCATGCTTAATCAAAATCATTTTAGGTGTCCTGGACCATGCAGTTGCATTCCCAAACCATTTAGAAACTTCAACCAAGTGATGGTTTTGCATTATAAGTTTACTAGAGGTACACCAGTGTATGAAAAAGGAGAAACACGCCTATAAGTATCGTTTCCAATCCCTCTTCCCCCCTCTTTTATCTATGGTGCTACAAGGGTGCACAATGTTTTCCCAGCATGTTTTGGCTTCTATACGTACACATATTTGTGAACATTTTCCAATCGAGAGAACTGAGCTTTCGATTCCTACAAATTATTAATATTGTAGGATGTTTTAAATGTGTGATTTTATGATTTTGTTTTACACTAGCTGTTGTAGGATAATTTCATTAATATATGCATGGTTTAATGATTACTAGTCAAAAATTGCAAACCTAATTAGATCCCGAATGGTATTATAGAATTCACAAGCAAAGTAACTAATTGTGTGTTCCAATCATGTGTAAGTTTTTCAACCACACCCCCTTAA
This sequence comes from Stappiaceae bacterium, assembly GCA_964291365.2. GTDB lineage: Bacteria > Pseudomonadota > Alphaproteobacteria > Rhizobiales > Stappiaceae > JBDWFY01. The sequence continues at coordinate 28,087 of OZ220026.1, read as the reverse complement.
TTTAAGTTCATGTATACTCTTGAATGTGGAATTGCTCTCTAATGTGCATGGTAATTGATTATCAAAGAGCCATTACAGAGTCCGAATGTTTGTGGTTCAGTTCCAAAGCCCCTGAATGTTTGTGTGTGTGTGGGGGGGGGGGGGGGGGAGGGATGGTGCAGTTCCAAAGCCCCCTCCCTGGTTCCACTGCCTATGTCAATGATGATATAAAACTAAGTGTCATTAGTTTTGTTATACTGCTACCCATTGAGTGTCTGAGTAATTAAGACCAGGTAGCATAGATCAGTCCTTGTGTGTGGTAAGCAGTAATTATCTTGAGTTTGCTGTCTCTACATGAATTCAATATCTAATACAATTAGATGGCAAAGGAGACTGGATTAATGAAGGCTGCAGTAGTGCTACCATGAATAATGAATTTAGAGATCAAGGTGTGGTTATTTGCAAGTGTAATCATCTTTCTACATTCGGAGTACTTGTGGTAAGACAGATTTTTGAGTCTGTATACAGCAAATTTATTATAATATTATTCTAATTCAGAACACTGAACCCTTAACTTGTCCTCTTGGTTTTATGGCAAATCCAAGCTTAACAGCTTGCACAGGTAACTATTAGATCTACCGTATGTTGCTATACTTATGGACAATGTTGCTTCTGATTCTCCAGCTATCCCTCCTCCTATAAGTGTAGAAACATTTGGCACAAACCCTGCTGTGTATAAGGTGCAGGATAACATGGAAACAGCTTACGATGTTGAAGGCGGAAATGAGTTTAGTGTTGTCTGTACATCCTCAGGAACATTCAGTGGTCGAGTTACATGGACCAATAATGGTAGGAATTTGTATGATGGTCTCAGTTCTCCAGTAGTATGATAATTATTAGATGGGAGTCCTATTCCTGAGTTACCTTTCAGGGAAGATCAGGTGTTTGGATTAGGCATTGGTGCTGGTGCTGGTGCTGGTGATGATAGCAATGCTGGTAACATGCTAACACCTGTGTCCTTGAATAATGATTCGTTTTCAGTGGTTCCAAATGAACAAGTAGGACAGCTCTATGCATATCGTATTAATGACAGTGCTGTAGTCCTTGGAACAAGAAGAGCCAGTACCTTTGGGGCATCCATTGGTATTGGATCAGTAGCTAGTGGAACTTACCAGTGCCTAGCAGAAAATGATAATGCCAATAGTCAAAGTATCATAAATGTCAATGTTACAAGTAAGTTAGACTTCTTGCATTTATTTTTATACCTAAACAATTGTGTTGTTTTCTCAGATCCACAAGCTAAAAGTTTTGTCTACATGAGATTCTCTGTCATTCCTTTCAACGCAATAGTGGAATATCTAAATTTAACTTCATCCTCATTTGTTATACCTATCTTCAGAACTGCCTTGCTGAACATCTTGAATAAAACTACTCGGCATGTTGTGAATTGCTACGAAGTTCAAAGGTACTGATAGGATTATTATATTACCAGTGTTCACTAATCTGAATGCCAACATACAACAGAAGGGACACTGATACCCAAAGTGGCTGGATAAGGATGGAGTGTACTAATGGGTTAGTTGATGGCTCTCAAGACTTGATAACACAATTAATGGCTCTTAGTGGTTCATTTATTAACATACTTCCAATGATCAATGGCAGTTCACCGGTGATCAGTGGACAGTTCAGTTTCTCAAGTAATAATTATTTATAGGATACTGATAAAGTAGTTTGCTTTTATATCTTTGTCCATATTCCATTAGTGGGTGGATTTTGCAGCTATGATACTTTTGTATCACCTGATGATCGAGGGACATATATTTGGACAGAAACAGTTGTTGCAAGTCCGCCCATTGTTCGTATGTTGGACTGTGCCTATGAGCCACAGGATCTGATGAAGGGTGGTATAGCTAGAAGAACATGTATATCTAACAACACATGGGTACATCCTATGTATCCTTCACGTTCATATGATGGAATTCAGTGTATTACCAACAGCACATTTCAACTGAGACTAATTTTAAGAGTATGTTTGTAGATAATACTAAACTATACATCATTATCCGCTTTTGTAGCGAGAAGTTACTGCTGAAAACTTTGAGATGGTTGGAACTGCAGTTGTGAGTATAGTGTCGGGACTGAATGAAGAAGACGAACAATCTGAAGAAAATTTGGCTATAATTGCTAATGTTTATGAAAATATCACTGAACTTGTGCATACTGGACAAATCATGGTCACTGAAAATGTAAGAAGTTATAAATAGCTAGGCCTAGTGACAGCAACTTGCACATTTATTTCTGGTTTATAGTTTGCACAAAGTACTGTGACTGTTGTGAGTGTCATTTCAGATTGGCCAGAGGAAGTTGTAAACGCACAATCATCCAAGTGAGTTGACTGTAATGTTAAGTTGTAGCTATGCTGACACAGTTGAAGTTTCCAGCATTACAGCTAGGCCTTGATAAATTATTCATTTTTTCTTACCTATTATTCTATTCTCCTATTCTCAAGATCTTTACCTATTATTCTTTTTAAGCTACCCATTATCCTTTTTAACCTACCTATTATTCTCATTATTCTCGATCTTAATGCCACAATCTGGCCAGAACAACCCTTACACCTTGTACTTTTACACCATGATGAAGCAGTAATCATTATTAGGACACATCCAGTAGTGGGGAAGTAAAAAACGTTGATCCATAGATTATAGAGCTACTACGTATATGCTCAATAATCTATGGTTGATCGTTAGTCATAATTATTATAGCAGTACACAATTTTGTATAGGGTATACATTCTTTCATTCAAGGTGTAACGGTCACTTTGACCAGAATATGTGCCTATTATTCTCTTATTATTCTAAATTATTGCCTATTATTCCAGCGTAATTCTCAATTCTTTTAGTCTCCTATTATTCTCAAAATTATGCCGGCATAATTTATCAAGGCCTAATTACAGCACTATAGACCTACTGATAATATTATAATCCCAATAAAGGTAGGGGTCTACAGAGTATTGAGGTCTTCTCAATCATGTGTAACTATTTAAGGTTATGGGACATTGTTCCATGCACGATTATTAAACTGAATTGACTATTTCCAAGTAATTTTCTGTATCCATTCTTGAAGACCACAGACTCAAACAAACTGGTTTACAACATTCATGATAATCCACTAATCAGAGCATGCAGGGCTAGATGTAGCGTTTATTCAAAACACTTGACGACAGTGAACTGTCAGACAAGGTTTTGTACTCGAATGCTGCCATTAGCAAGTCATATTGTAGCTGCACTGTAAAAAATAAGAGTTAATTTGACCCATATTGGTTATGTTAGTTGCAGGGCTCCATTTTCAACTTCTGCTATCTACTCCACATTCCAAATGTTAAACAGCTTATAATAAGCTTTTTCTAGATGAGTGGTTAAGTTTGTGTGCAGATACATGTTTTCCATTGATTTGCAAACCAACCCTTTCTTTTTTACAGTGTGCTCAGATAAGTTTTAGAGTAAACAATCCATTATCGACCATCATGTGTATCTGGACACCATAACTTTCAGACTGTACTCTATGGCTGCTCGGCTGATCCTATGCAAAGACCTACTAGGCATGTAGTACACACCTGATTCCCACATCCAGTGTTCATTTCCACATGATGCACATCTGTCCGACAATATCAATCTTCGGACAATAGGGTAGACACTCAGACTGCTTGAAGAGTACCACGAAATGGGCAGTCATACTAGTCCTATTGGCTGTCTGACTGCAATGACCTACTTCTCTTGTTCCTTCATCTTATCTGCAGCAGCAACGTTTAACCAAATGTTCGCATCTGTTTGCATAGTGAAAATCGGTGTCCAATAATACCAGTATGATGACCTTGAGCAATCAATAAAAAGAGTTAACCAGTGTACCTATTTGTCTCCTGGAACATCATGCCAATGTTCTAGACACGATCTTGAAACTTTACTATGACGATCTGAGACATTGCCGTAGTCATGGCGAACTCAGTTTGAGCCTCTGTCGGCATTCAACTACAAACAATATACTCTAGGTCTCGCCTACCATGGATAGCAATGGTCGACTAGAAAGCAAGGTATCTCAGTGGTCCCTAGGACTAGTTTGTTCACTTGTTCCATGGTCCTCTTCTAGCAGTCCGAGTGTCCAAGGATTGATATTGTCAGAGTGATACTTTGATTGCGTATCACACACACACCATGGAAATAATCACCGGATATGGGAATCAGGAGGCTCAAACTACGTACCTAGTAGGTCCCTTGCACGGAACCAACGAGTAGCCAGAGGGAATTGTCCAAAAGTTATGGCATCCAAATATACCTATATGGATCATTTACTCTATGTCTGCATACTGTCTGACTTATGTAGTTTGATGAAGATAAAATGCTATTTGGGGCCCTGAAGAGTCTCATAAGCTATCATATATTGGTTAGCAGCAACTACATGTAGTACTGTGACAAAGGTTTGTTTATTTGAATAGTTCAAAAGTTGTGCAAACCTTCGAAGCTAAGTTTATATATTGCAGCTGGGTAACTTTTACTGTTAATTTGTCAGCTCTTGTCTAGTAGCCAAAATTTTATGGGAAAATTGCTGGCTGCTAGTCAACCACTTATGTGGCCACTGGACTAGCCTAAGTCTATTAGGTTGCTCACAAACACTTGATAGCTATGCCCACCACAAGTGAGCATCCCTCCTAAACAAGCCACGTATGTTACACTGCAACTTGGAGTTTACATTGTAGAATAGTTAGTCTAGATCAAAAGAAGCCTTAGGAACCTCAATGGCAGTTATTCATTTATCAGAAACGGATAATTAGAATTTACGGCCAAGAGGGCATGTGCGTTAATTAGAATATTCATGACTATAGAAGAGCATGCGCACCGTGCTGCATGAAGCCATGTGCTGCACGGAAATGGACATTGTGGGCGATCGCGGGTCATGCAGAGCATGCACGCCGTAGCTAAGAGTGCGTGCAGCTGCGGTAAACCACTGAATGAAGCCATGGCCACATCACTTTGCGAAGATGACATTCCTGGAGCGAGTCTACGTGGGCGTAGTCCTAGTACACTGACCATGCCAGCACTGAAACGGTGGCTGCAATGCAGAGCAGCTCCTACCAAGGGCAAGAAGGCGGATTTAGTAGAGAGGTAGGCCATCCAATGCTTGCAGCTGCAGTCTACTTTTCAATTTAACATGCTTATAAAATTCATTAATAATAAAAATACTATACACACAGAGTCAATGCCTACATAAGAAATGGATGGGACAAAGAGATAGTGGATCCTGACAACCAGGTGAAGCCTGCATCCACAGTTCCACAGTTAGCTACACCAGCAGATGGTTGGCAGGAGCTCAGTGAGGTGTATGGGAGTGCTGATCAAGTCTTCGGCTTCACGAATGCACAACTAGTCACATATTTTGTGACCAGAACAGCCGATGACGGTTTTCCCATGGGTGACTTTAAGTCCATCAACAGCTCAGCAGAGAAGTTGTTTTGCTGTGGCCATGTACAAAATATTCAGGTAGCTCAGGATACAGTAGACACCTTTTTTCTTCGTGCGGACTGTCTACCTGAAATGAAAAGGGACCGCATTTACAAAATTAACATGAAGCTAGACAAAAAGACTTTTGATATCTGTGGCGCTACATGTGGATGTCCAGCAGGAAAGGGACCCAAAGCTAGCTGCAAGCACATTGCAGCAACATGCCATGCATTACAGGAGTTCTCCAAAATCAAGAGAGTGCCTGACTTCCAAACATGCACTGACAGGCTTCAAACATGGAACCAGCCCCGACCTCGCAAACTGGATCCAATACCAGTTGAAAATCTACGTATACGCAAGCAAGAACTCATACCACCAAAGACGTGGTCATCTCAACTAACACGCGAAGCATCTGTGTTTGACCCACGCCCACCTAGTTTAAGGTTGCCTGATCCTAGAGCGTCAGAACGGCTACGGTGCAGCTTGATGGCACTAAATCAGCCTTGTGCGTTTCTGCACATCTTAGTTCCAGATACTCAAGTCATAGAATACGATCACTGCTACTCCCTTGATCCTAGTCTATTCGAGGTCAAGAAACCTGCCACACTAGTACAGACAACAGGTGACAACACTGAGTATGCTGCTCGCATTTTGGATGACTCAACTATAGTTGTCTTCAAAGAGTGTCTTCGAGTAAACAGTGGATTGCGTCATCAGATAGAAGAGAGCACACGTCAGCAATCGTCTTCAATGGAGTGGTTCTCCGCACGAGCTCACCGAATCACTTCTTCTATTTGTGGTCAAATCCTGATACAAAAGAAGCGATCAATCCCTCTCCTCACACAGTGTCTGTATCGCAAGCCGTTCTTTGATCCACTTCCTCCTCCGATTGCTTGGGGTCGGCAAAACTAATCCAACTCGTGAAGATCCGAGAGACGGTAGACTGAGACACGCCAAACCTATATGCTATATCCTGCTCCAGCAACCCAAGTCGAAGGCGGACCAGAGTGAGAAAGAACTCTTCCATTGGTGGTAAACAGCGTGGCCGACCCTTATTGCTGTGATCAAAGATTCTTTTTGAGTCCCTATAGATCAGATGCTGTGCTGCTGGCCCCAAGAAATCAAAGCAACTCTTGAGATGCTTATAGGTTGGAAAACCAGTGTAAAAAGATACTTTACCATCATCACTAGCAATTGACTCCAAGCTAAGTTGGTTAGCACTACTATTCTCTTTCAACTGTTTGATCTCTCTCTCTAACACAACAATTCTCCCTTCTAAGTGTTCTATCTTCTCTAACTCTGGTAGATCCGTATTGATGCCAACATCCTGGGTTTTCCTTTCATCATCACCATCATCCTCTGTCCTCTTATCTATGAATAACTGACGACGTACCAGTGGTCTTCTTGGGGTGGGTGTTGATATCCGTGTAGCTAACTGTGGTAGATTTTCGGTTGGATACTCGTCGCAGCGTAGTAGACGTTTATGTGATTGTTTAAAATGCTTACTGCATACTCTACTATTATTATTTAGTGGTACGTTTTTTCGTCCAATCTGGTGCAGCCACTGCTTCAGAAGGCTCTTATTTTTCAGAGGGAGAAGATGAAATGATAGGTGGTGATCTCTGTCAGATCTGCTTCCACAGCCAGGCACTACACAAGTATTCACCATAGTACTAGCTTATCTAATGTGGTAGTCATGGACACTCATGCGTGACCACGCTGTGGTTTGGGGGACAACCCCGTGACCGCGTGCGCGTTCTCCATTATTAAGCTATGCAGTGAGTATTCTAATTAACGCACATGCCCTCTTGACCGTATATCTTATTATCCGTTTTTGATAAATGAATAACTGCCATTAGTTCGAAGGTTGTAGCTACAAAGGTTCGAATGGTAGTAATTAACATCCCAGTACTAACAAAATTGGCACAGAGATGTACAGACCAGTTAGCTTTTCCTGTTTGTGGCCCACTGGGGAGAACCTGCACAGAGATTGGAATGTATAGTAGGTCGGGTTTTGATTGTGAGAATCTAATGATTGCTAATTGTGAGTATTTGTATCCCATAAGCTTAAACTATTTACCAAGTATAAATTCTAATTAGGCTTCCCAAGGCACATAATAATAGCTACATTTATGGCTCAATAAATCTTCAATGTATTAGGCCATCTCCATTGTTTGGCTCGGCCTCATGTGTTGACTAATTAATTTTAAGCGTTTTGTCGGATGTAAATCCCTCCTATTAACCAATAAGATTGCAAAATATGTTGCAACTATAATCTATAATCTTATACATATGAACAGTATTGTTCAGTCCTTTGAAGCCATTACTACCAACCTTGTGGACCAGCAGAACTTCAGTAGTCTCACTGTGATTGAAAGAGATGTCACCATGGAAGCAATAAGAGTTAGAAGATCTAAATTTCCAATATTATTAATTTTACTTTAAGTTGTCTTAGGTTAAAGTGAATGATGATTTACTTTCAAAGCCAAGGGTGTTGGAGCCCACACTACCAGAAGGTAAGGCAAGGATTGAAGGTATTCTGTTAATAATTGTTGCTGATGTTACAGAGAACAAGCAAAACACTACAATCGACATGGATACAAACAGCATAGTGAACGTTGCTCCAGTGAATATTACTATAAGTGCTCCACCTGAAGTGTTCAATGTGTCAAATGATGATGAAGTTGGGTATGTCTTGACTTTTTACTCTACACCAAGTCTGTTTCAAGTTAAAGCACCAGAGGGAGTGAACAAGTCAGACTTTGAGTTTGTTGCTGATTCTGCTGTGGTTGGACTTACAATAAATCGAGACAGTACAGAACTGACTGGTTTGACTGAACCAGTAGTCATCACCCTTCAAAGTATCAGAGCTCTCATGGGCGAGGTATATGTATCATCAAGAGCGTATGAGGAAGGAGCGTCTGTCTATGTATCTGATGTGTTAGGCGAAGTTCATTAGCTATGCTTGACCTTGTATGGAATGGCCACCTGAAGGCATTTCCATTGGCTTAATATTGACCACGCTCTAGCTCGATAGGATCAACTCTACCACCCCTACTAGAAACACACCACAAGATGACACAGATTAAGTTTATTACCTGGTACAGTGTGGCTTGTACAAAGTAATCCACTGTGATCTGCACCAGCTGCACGTTCCAAACAAGGGAAAACAGCCTTAAGTACTTTGCCTAACACGTGCTATGGACAACCCTTTGGAAATTGGATGCTCCTTTGCTGCCCTTTGGGCGGCTCATACGCTCCTGGTATCATTCATAACTTAGGGTTTGTGCTACAGCGAACTTTTCTTACAGATTTGGTCCTTACCTATCTGCGTGTCATGGGATTTCAGTGCTGCTAATGGTACAAGGCACTCCTTCACCTTTACCCTCAATTGCTGTAATGAATAACTTGTGCCTTTATGCAGGTCTTGGAAATTGGAGTGACAGTGACTGTACCCTTACAAGACTAGATAGAGATACGGGAGAAGTTCAGTGTAATTGCTCACATCTGACAAACTTTGCTATTCTTGTGAATGTAGTGAGTATCACTACAATTACCGTATAGTGTTGTGAAAAAGGGCCCGCTATGGATTGTTCGTCCATCCTCCAGTTTTGCCACAATTTCCCTCTGAGGTATAAAACTTATTTGAAAGAGCACCCACCTAGCGCAAGGGGAATTCCCACTGTCTAACAAGCTGTGGTGAGACTGGTTTACACACACTACAAGGTGCAAATTACGCAGCTACACAGTGGTTTACAGTAGTTCAAGGTGTCTAGTCCTCACGATGTCATGTACGATATACACCATTTTGCTCGCTTATAGTACTACACTATGTTGATGCCTCGAATGTCAGCCCACCCACCCTGACTGAGCCCAGTGTAAGGTGCACTACCCATGGGTCCTCTTTCGCGAGACTATGGTACATGCTTGTAAATCACTGCTACTCTTTGTTTTCCATTTCAGAAGCCTCCAGTGATAATAGTTGAAGAGTTCGAACTAAGAGTGATCACATATATTGGTTCCATTCTCTCTATTGTTGTGCTGAGCATGTCCCTTGTAACTCTCATTGGATCAAAGTAAGTGTGCAGCTTTAAGAAGATCTTGCAACTAATTTGTCAGGTCAGATACCTGTAACATTCAAGATGATAGATGCATTGAATGTTTAGTTTTCCATGCATATTGACCATACCATAATATCAGCCACTTAGTCACTCCCCACAATTAGTTTTACCATGTTACTCACTCTATGATAAGACGTACAGTTTAATGGCAGAAGAGAAATGAGATATAAAAATTACAAAATTTGCCGCAAGCACATTAACATAAGTATACATCCATATAACCATCTGTGTACAATGCTCTGCCCAGATAGAATGTTTTTATGGCTCGTTCTCAAAGCCCTTCAAGAGGTTCCATTCTATGCTACTGGTACACACTGCCACCATGGTAATTCTAGGTTACAATCAGCATGAGAAAATCAAGAAATGCACTACTGGCAGATTGAGTTCAGTCTGTTGACACAATGTCATAATTATTGTAACAATATATACATACGTATCCTAGCTTAGTACTACGAGGAGAATAGAAGAGGCCAAAGGGATAGATATTAGACCTGAGTGTCACCATGCTCAGGAATGCTGCCTAGTAGACTTATATGGTGACCGAGAAGGGCCATCCAAGTGCTACTGAATTCGAATTAGTTCCAAAGTTGATAATTTCCTATTTCCAAAGTTGCATTTTTCCAAACTTGATTGTTATAGATTTCCAAAATTGCTTTTTTCTAGAGATTGTTTATCACGATGTGCTCCACAACTCTGATGAAGGTTGGGCCAGGCCTGGGCTGGGGCGCAGGCCACTGGTAGTGCATGATCTAGTGCCCATAGGCCACACCCACCAAAATTTGTGTACGTATACACTCATCAAGTTTAGTTAGTGTTGTATCAGATATCGGGAATTGAGTATTATCATGCGACAGACAGAAGTGATCGGGTTCAAAGCCTGAGTGTGCATATAGCTAATTAATTGCATGTTTCCATTTTTGAATAATTCAGTCCCAATAGCTATATTTCTGTTCTTTAATATATCCAAACTTGCATATTCCATTCTTGGTCAAAGAACGCCAGCTTTGGCATTCAAGCATAGAATACTATACACATGTAGTTATACTTTTCTAAACTTGATTATTTTTGTAATTGTAGATTTCTAAACTTTGTATTTTCCACACTTGGGTACTTCCAAACCAGAGTAGGAATAGTACATTGCCTAAGGTCATACCACTGCTACTATACTGTATGTATTCGATTGCACATGGACGTTACAAATGCGCATGTGCACAGTGCAAAGTTCATGAACACTAAATTTGAGGATCATTGATAACTGTTACTCTGCAATCTACCATATGTGAAAGGTGGACTCTAGTCTGGCCGCCAGATTAGGTGGACTCATAATAAATTATGAAGTAACCTGCCACCGCCGGGCATCACATATAACATGAGATGGCCCCACCGACCAAGCTTCTGGGCATGGTCAAACACCATTGGACAATAGTGCATGAGCATTGGATACACAATAGTTAACAAATTAATACAAGTGTGTACCCTAAGAATAAGTAGGTAATTATATTGCATAAATGAGATGTAGGATGTAGCTCTGACAGTGTTATTATCCAACAGATTCCAGTTAGCCATAGTGTGAGGAAAGAAAGAGCGCATATAGGCATTAATGTGAGCTAGTGGCCTCAACGACTGAGGAGTGTTGTAGTTTCTACTGCTCCTGTTGTTGGTACGGTGTGACCAAGAGTTATCTGGGAAGAAATAGAGCTTGTGGGTGCATGTATGTTTCTGCCAATCAATTTTCTACTGATCTAAAAATAAAAAGATGCAGATTTTGGCTCTCTTCGACAATTAATCGATCAAACTTTTGAATAGTGGCCATTTTATTCCGTTTTTACATTTGCTCGAAAAGCTAAATATGACAGCCAACTTCTATGGGGAAGTTTTGATTCCAAACTGAGAAAGAACTACAAATTTAATTTTCATATCAGCATTAAAATTGAAAATTGAATCCAACATTCAACTTTCTAATTTTTAGAGCATTAAAAGAATATTGAATTCAATTTTCAGTTTTAATGGCGATATGATTTGAAGTTCTTTCTCCAATTTTTAACTTTGGAATAAAAAATTGCCCATAGAAGTTGGCTGTTATATTTAGCTTTTCGAGCAAATGAAAAAAACGGAACAGAATGGTCACTATTCAAAAGTTTGATCAATTAATTGTCGAAGAGAGCCAAAATCTGCATCTTTTTGTTTTTTAGATCAGTAGAAAATTGTTTGGCAGAAACATACATGCACCCCTCTCGGCCACTGTAGACTTAGGATTCATGATGATCGTAGCTCTGGTACCTATTAACAGACCAAGCGACACAATACTACTTTTAGAGTTTTTGATTTGCCCCAGTTCAAGGACTGCTTCAGCCATACGTGTCTAAAGACTATTATTATGGACTTGTTCTGGTCATATTAACATAGACCGTACTTTCAAGTGTGGTGAAAACTGTGATAATTAAATGCAAAATGCACTACTTCTTTGTGCAATTGTGTAGGTGGATGTCATTATTATTGTGTGTGTGCATATCATGTAAAGTGCAAAACACTTGGTACATTGTTGGCTAAGTTTGAAGCCAAAACAATGAAACCCGAGTCACTGGATCAGCAAAATCCATGTAGTGCTATATGATTGGAGTAAACAAGTGGTACAGGTGTACCTATGCAATATAGGTACACCTGTACCACTTGTTTACTCCACTTATACCAATGATATAGAAGAAATTTTTCGTGAGGTTCAGTTTTCATGGATAGGCCATATAAACTTAGGCAGAAGCAGCAGACTATATTAACTAGGTAGATAGGAGACTTCCAGTGCCTTAACAATTGAATGACTGGCAGTAACTATTATACCTCCATTTTGTAGTTAAAAGATTAATTGGAATGCTTGAGATGAAAATTGCTGATAACAGAACATCCCTTCATCTTAACGTCTTCCAAACCTGCTGATAGCAAGCAAATTAATTTGGTTTTCCATTGCATAGTCAACTCAAAAGTATTTGCTGCTGTTATTAGGGCCTTAAGAGAAGACGACATCACAAAGTTTCACATTCAGCTCTGCATATCACTGATGGCAATGCTAATGGTGTTTCTTATTGGAATTGACCGCACAGAGAATGAAGTTGCTTGTACAGTCATGTCCTGTGTGATCCTTTATTTTGCACTGTCCTCTGTGTTCTGGATGGGAGCCGAAGCCATGGTCATATACAAGATATTTGTCACTGTCTTTGGGGCTCCATCAACCCGACTTGTCATAATAGCATCAATGATTTGCTGGGGTGAGTATTAATTATTTGTGGTTATCGGTGTTAAGTATGTAAAATGTTCCAAATTTATAATATCCAAGCCAGTAGCAGTGGGAAGCACAAAGCATGAGACGTGCTGCATGTATGTAGCTAATGCAGCTCTACCATGCGTAGAGAACCATTACCTCTATAATTGAATGACTGGCAGAAAGTGTGTATCGAATACAGCCCCATTTCATAGCAAACCTAAGCAGTATATCATTTTACCTCAGCTATGATATAACTCTTAGAGGCCAGCATCATGAGTTTGTACAGCTGAATCATTGGCTTATGCTTGCTATCTATGATGCTGATTATTTTCACCCTATGTAAACAATGCCAAATTCAATATTGATATAGGAATCAGTGTTTTGTTTAGGGGGGTGCTCTGTGATATCCCCCCAAGACCAGGTTCCCCCCCTCCCTAAAATTCTTGAAACTAATAATATACAATGCTAGAAAAGGCAAGGGCTTCCTAATTGACGTCAAAATGGGTCTAAAATGCTGTCTGAGAGCTCTTAAATTTGTGGGTTATGGTGATATTCTTGTTCGTTCAAGTATAATACCAGCCATGACTATCAAAAAAAAGTTTGTCAAGGGACCATCATCTTGCTGCTTCACTCAATGCTTGGTTGGCAAGTAAGTAGCTAGGCCTTTCGAATGCAAGGCGCTTTGATGTCTCACGATGATGCATCTCCATGACCACTCCATTTGAGTCCAGTTCCTTGGCTGCTTTGGCATCTGAATGCCCTTCAGACTCTGGCATGGACTAGCTATAGATATATTATTGATCATCTGCATTTGAAATTGCTGTACCCTCCCACAAAAATGCATGCTCGTGGGCACTTACACGTAACTCGCTCTTTTTCCCCACCTGGCACTTACCCTGCATATAAATTACATATGTTCGTATGGAAGCAACTACATTGATCCCTTGATATTGGTACAAGGCTAATGGGTGCTTATACCTAGGAGTGGGTGCTTGCCTGGGATACTAAAATAAATATAACTACTGTAATACCTTCTCTGCATGAAATTATTAGCCTCGTCCCCAGGCCCTCTCTCCCAACGTTTTAATGTTGCATGCAAAAAACCTGGAGGAGGGCCTAGTATGGAACGTCACAATGTAACCTGTCATAATTTAATGAATGTGGGCGAGGTTTACCACAAGCACATAAATTGCCCACCCTCTCTGTTCGACCTAGCTAGGATCAATAGATTTGTTCTAAATCTCGATCATGAGATACTGCTTACAAACTCTTGATATCAATTCAAAAAGACGGTGCTGTATAAACCGTCTCGATTGCCGATCGGCTATAGACCTTCTACTTTGGCAAAGACAGCTTAGAAACAGTTTTGTAGATCGTCGCAATCGAGCTGCGACTTGTCTCTAGCATCACTGAGTGAATAGCTTGGCGTGTAGAAGACTTTCGCCTGAGAAATGGAGCCTTAGGCCAAATCCTTGGGTCAAATTCTTGGATGCCGGTTGATTGTTTGTTACACAAGGATCCACTGCTGACGGTGCTGTTGATTGTCGTGATCGAACGGCGACTTCAAAAACTGTCGGTAGCTTCACAACTATCAGCTACAGGCCAAGGGTTGGCTATTTGTCTCACTCATGGGCACGTTATGGTGTTGGAGTTCATCATGTCCACGCTCAATTAAATCAACCCCCTTTGCATCACGTGCGTGACATCACATCCTCCCACTTATTTGCGTGCAACATCAAAAAGCTGGGAGACAGGGCCTGGGGACGAGGCTATGAAATTATATTGTACTGTAGGAGCGCCACTAGTACTTGTGGGCATTGCATTATGCACTCTGGCTACTGGACACAATATGCTGTTATTTTCTGAATACGGTACACTTATAGTGTAAGTTGAATACTAATTAGGGTAAATACTTGCATGTGTAATACTAATTGGAGTACCAGTTTATGGAGATATGTATTCAAATACATGTCCCACCTTGTATCCCTTCGTATCAGCCTAAGGTGTTCCACATACTCATGGTCCCTCTTGTGTTACGTTCAAACTATAACAATGACATTGTATATAGCATGGAGTCTGGTAGGCTCATATTATAAGCAGTTGGTACAATAAATTAGAAGTTATCATTACTACATTATTCAAAATTGCAGATGCTTTATCACAGATCATAGATTGCTACTTGGAACCCTCTTAGCCCCTATAGCATTGGTAATGATGATCAGCACCATCATCCTTGTCATCATAGTCTCTAGGCTGATTAAGGCAGCACAGAAAACAGCCAATCGACAAGCAGATAATAAGAACACTAAAACAACCATACTAACCTTCATTGGCATTTATTGTGTCATGATCTTGTTTGCAACAATCTGGTTCTGTGGTACACTGTTCATGAATCCAATATCTAACAGTTTTCAAATTTTGTTTGCAATCTTCAACCTGATTCAAACCTTCTGCTATTTTACTTTCATTGTTTTGTTTAAAGAGGAAGGACGGAAATTTTGGATTAACCTGCTCAAGCCCAGATCATGCAAGAGATGGTCTATAGCAACCATAACCTCTGGTCTTAAATGTTGCCACCCATCGCACAGCAGAAGAGATGATGGATTGGAGTTAAACCGTTTTAACAAAGGGGCTAATGATGACCATCAAAACAATTCCTATTCCCCTTCTTCTAGCACAGTGACTGATCTCAAAAAATTGGATCCTGCTGAACCAGGTAGGTAGGAATTATTCATTTTCCCTGATTATGTTGTAAAGTGGTAACGGTTTCATGGAAGAAATTTTTGCACATGCACATAGTAGCCGCATTTCTGAATCGATTTCATTTCACTTCACTCGGTATAGACAGCCAAATATCATAATAGAATTCAGCCAAGAGCTACTCAATATCAGACAGAATGCAAAACTTATATAGAAAGACCTAGTGGAGTTTTAGAACATTCTACAATGACTCAGCACATTATACAACCCATTTACAGACAAACACTATCACACTTATAGAACATTCATACACAAAAACAGCATCACTATGAAACTCTAACCAACTTTTTAAGATTGCACAAATCAGAGAGAAACTTCTAGAACACACTAAAAGAGTAACTACTGCACAAACTGCTTAATTATTACATTACAACACTCCCACTTAATTAATAGTTTGTGTACTTGCAGTCACTGTGTGCTTAAGCCCATTGCTAGTCGCAAGTTTTCAAACTGCCCTCTTGGCAATGGCTTTGTCAATACATCTGCAATCATTTGCTTTGTTGGACAATATCACACTTCAATTGTTCTTTTATGTATTGTATAGCTTCTCGAATATAGTGGTATTGAATATCAATATGCTTTCTTCTGGCATGTGCAATGGGATTTTTTGCAATAGCAATAGCTCCCTGGTTGTCCTCCATCAGTGCTGTTGGTTCATCCAGTGACACTCCAAGATCAGATAGCAAATTTCTCAGCCAGACTGCTTCTTGTGTAGCTAAGCTCAGTGCCACATACTCTGCTTCAGAAGTTGAAAGTGCAACAATTGCTTGTTTCTTGCTTAGCCAGCTGACAGCTCCACCTGCCATCAGGAACAGGTTTCCACTAGTAGAGTGGCGATCATCTGAATCTCCAGCCCAGCTGCATCAGAATATCTGACTAGACTTACATTTTCTAACTTTGGTACTTCAACACTAGATGTGTAGTTCCCTTTGAATACCGTAGAATTCATTTCACAGCAGTTAAATGTGCTTCGGTGGGTTTAGCATTGAATTTTGATACTGCTCCCACTGCTTGGGCAATATCTGGACATGTAGCCATAGCTGCGTACAGTAAACTTCCACAATTGACTGATAAGTGTTTTGATCAACTGCTTTGCTGACACAATCATCCTTTACTAGTTTGACACTGAGATCTGTTGGGGTTGAGACACTGTTGGCTTCAATGAGTCCATATCTCTTCAGGATGTACTGCTTCTGGTGCAGCACTAGACACTTGTGTTCTTCATCTTGTTCCACACTAATTCCAGGGAATAGTGGAGTTCACCCATATCCTTCATCTTGAATCAGTCTAATAAACGTTTCTTCACATCCTGCATTTCTTTATGGGTTTTAGCAATTAGGATCAAGTCGTCCACGTACACTGCAACAATAGTCATTGACTCTCCAATTCGAAAATAAACACAAGGATCATCTGTACTCTGACTGAAGCCAATGATTTCTATACACTCCTGAAAGGCTTTGTTCCAGCATCTTGGTGACTGTTTCAACCCGTAGAGTGATTTCTTCAAGTTGCATACCAGATGTTCCTATCCTGATTCGACATAACCTTCAGGCTGCTGCATGTACCCTTTCAAAGCTTTACTTCATCTAGCTTTCCATTCAGAAATGCAGTCACAACATCCAATTGATGAATAAGCATGTCATTTTGAACTGCATGGGCAAGTAGTGCCCTGGTGGATGAAAAAATGTACAACTGGTGAGAATATCTCGTCGTAATCAATACCATATTTTTGAGAATATCCTTTTGCTATGAGACGACCCTTGAAGTGCTCAACTTTACCATCACATGTATATTTCACTTTGAAGATCCACTTGCACCCAATTGCTTTCTGTCTGGGGGGCAACTCAACCAGATCCCAAGTCTCATTTTCCATAAGGGACTTGTATTCTGAATCTGCTGCTACCTTCCATTCTTGTGCATGATTGTCAGATCCTTCTCGAAGGTTCTTGGTTCAGATATCTAACACACATTGCATGCCAAATGTTCAACTTCTGCAGTATCTGCATATTCATTAAAACCATACCTAATTGGTGCTCGTTTTTGTCATTCTGAACGGCATTACTCATTTCCTGACTCTTGTTCATTAACATCCACTTTTCCACTATCTTCATTGACTTCTAACGTTTCTTTTTGGTCATCTTCCTTATTTAGCTTGAACTCTGTTTCATTGAATGTTACATCTCTCCAGTTGAGAAGTTTCTGTGATTGTTCATCAAAAAGCCAGTACCCTTTTGAAGCTTTACTGAATCATTACTTCACTGCTCTTGTCTAGCTTTCATCTCTCTGAATCCACACAGCCAAACACTTTTAGCCTTGGTTTCCTTCCATATCATTGCTCATACGATGTTTTATTTTCCTGTATTGCCGCTGTTGGTGTTCGATTACGAACATAAGCTGCTGTGGCAACTGCTTCTACCCAATAGTGATTTGATAGCCCAGCATGAGTGATTATCACTCAAGCTGATTCCATTACTTTATGTGTGATGCATTCTCTCTGCAACTCTATGTTGCTCTGGTGTATGCGCTATAGTCAACATATTCTTTTCGATCTGAGGTAGTCAATAAAAGCATTTGATGCATACTCCACTCCACTGTCTGTCCGCAGTGTTCTAATTTTCTTGCCACTTTCATTTATCGCATCTGTTTCAAACTCTTTGAATTTCTCTAGCACTTCTGGTTTTTGCTTTATAAAATAGACAGCACAACACCTTAAATAATCATCAATAAATGTCATAAAGTACTCTCTTCCTCCAATTGATTCTGTATGCGTTGGCCCACATATATCACTATGTACCAATTGTAGTTTTCTGGTCGAGCAAATTCTCCCACTGACTTAAACGGCTTCCGCTGCATTTTCCCTTCAACACAACCTTCACAGAATGATAACTTTCCTGTTTTCGGAATCTTGATGTCAGATGCCATTTCCTTTTTAGCCATCTCATTCACTTAAATGACATAATCGCTGGTGCCATAGGTCCAATGGCATCTCATCTCCCTACTCAGATGCTGCTGATGCATGCTCAGTGAGAGTTGATTTACAATAGAGATGATATAACTTTCCTACCAACGATCCCATGCCACATAACTCTCCATTTCTTTTCTGGATCCAACACCTTGCAGACCAAAACTGGACAATACTTCCTTTACTAGCTGCTGCTCTTATAGAAAACAGATTACAGCTGAGTTTTGGTACATAAAATACATTATGCAATATGCTTGTTGTGATTCACTCACTTAAAATAACATGTCCAAACGAATGCTACCAACACCGACTGCCTCCGCTGTGCTTCGATCACCAAGTCCAACTTTTTGTGGTGTTTCAAACTTACAAGAATCTGTTATCAGTTTCTTCTCCCTCGTCATGTGACTGGATGCTCCTGAATCAACCAACCACTTGTCCATCTGAAGATTTACCGAGTCAGTGGATGCTGCAAACATTTCATCACTTTCTGAGTCTGAGCAATCTTCTTCAGCAGTCTTGGCATTGTGCATTGATCCTACAGATCTCTTTTTCAGCTTGGGACAATTACGGTGATAATGATCGAGATCTCCACATTCAAAGCAACCAAGAGGTTTCCAACTTCCACTGGGCTTGCCTTTCTTGTAGGCTCCTACCAAAGCTGAGTCTACAGATGATGTGTTTCTTGACTGTCCATTTAGCTTTTGCTCTTCATGGACGAGAGCCTGCTGGACAAAATATAACTTCAAGTCATTAGAGCAAGCTTCAAGAGCTGTCACCAGGGTGGAATAGCTTGGCGGTAGGCTACCCAGTAATGTAACTACTTGATCCTCCTCAGAAATTGGTGAACCAATTGCTGTGAGCTGATCAGTGAATTCATTCATGTGTTTCAAGTGCACTTCTAGAGATGTTTCTTCTTTCATTTCCATCCTGAAGTATTCTTCTTCAAGAAAGGTTTGTTTGCTAATGTCTCACACTCAAAATGATAGCGTAAATGTCCCAGGCATCATTTGATTGTTCACATGGCATTACCAAATACAGTTTTGGTGTACTTACAGCCATAACAATCTTAGAGAATGCTTTTTGTGACTTTTTCCGAAAGTCCTCTTGAGTACATTTGTTTGCATCTTCAGCTAACACCTCCTTACCGTCTACATAGTTCCAAAGTCCTTTCGCCAATAACAAGTGATGCATTTGGAATTTCCATATGATCCAGTTTGATCCATCCAGCTTGTTGATGGACCATTTTTCTTCCATTGATCTGGCCATAGCCAATTACTACCAGCAATGCCACTGATGCCACTCGATTGATCGGGATTTCCAGGTCGTTGTCTCACGATATTTCCGTTCAGCTTCTCAGCTATATTATCCGGCTACTCAGTGAATAGTTCCAACTCCTTCAGTGCGGCACTGGGCCCATAACCTGTTGCAAAATGCACACAGTAACGAGTCGATTTCGTTTCACTTCACTCAGTATAGACAGCCAACTATCATAATAGAATTTCAGCCAAGAACTTACTCAACATCAGACAGAATACTAGAAAGACCTAATGGAGTTCTAGAACATTCTACAATGGACTCAGCATATCACATAACCCATTCACAGACAAACACTATCACACTTATAGAACATTCACACAAAAAACAGCATCACCATAAAACTCTAACCAACTTGTTAAGATCGCACAAATCAGAGAGAAATTAACTTCTAGAACACACTAAAAGAGCACAAACTACTTAATTATTACAATAGATACCTTAGTATTGCATAAACTTTTCATTTTCACCAAGACAGTAAAGGTCACCACATTATCATAAATACAAGAAAATATAAATTTTCACCGACAAGAGTAGCTATAATAAATTTGGTAAAAATTACTTCTGGCAAAAATTCCAGTATATAGCTAGTACAAATGGCTGCAAACCTGTCAATTAATGGTTGTTGTTACAGTCTCTCATCTAGAGTGCTCCCTTCCATCTAACAGCAGAAGAGATGAAGGATTGGACATTGACATTGGTACCGGTGATGACCATGATAGATTTCACGCTTCTGTGCAAGATGAGGTTTCAAAAGATTCACCCACACATGTGCTTCCATCATCTCTTCTTATTAAATCTTCTGATATTAGAATATTGGATATCATTGGACAAGGTAGAGATATCTTTCAGATTAGTTCCCATGCACACATGCATTAATCTGCCAAATCAAGTTAGTGCCAGTTAATAAATTTTTATTTTAAACATAATCAGACTGTGTATAGATCAAAATTTCACAACAATATCATGATTTTTATGCCAGAATTTTAATTTCTACCTCCAACTGAAGCACTATAGTGCAAAACCCTTGGCGCACTGAACCATCTGTTGTCTAAGTTTGTGAGCTAAAGCACAAAGTGCATGAAATTCTACTTCTATAGCTATGAACAGAAGTAACCACAAGAATGCACATTGCGCACAATTACATCATACGCAGCAGTACTACGTGTACCAGATCAAAAGAGACACATGCAGAAACTTGAAGCTTATCTGCAAGCGGTGATGAGTCAGTCATGTTATAGAAGTTATTGCTAATTCTTTGCCTTGAAAGGAATCCATTGCTGGCTCTTTTGTCCATTGAGAACTTGTCAGAGAGCCAGGAAGGCTGCAGTAGTCAGCAAATGATGCCAAAACTTTTGAACAAGCATTTTCAGCAAAAGCCACGCGTTCAAAATCTAGAAAATGCCATGAAGAACCCTAAGACACCTTATTCCAATGTAAAAACATGATATATAGCCGCTAGTGTGGAAACAGACAAATACACACACAGACTGACTACCGTACCCCTCACACATACACCAAGGGTTAAAAATTCCAATTAATTGCATAGTTCAACTAAGTATTATAATATTATTATGAGATGATTTCCTCTGTCAGTTGTAGAAGATGAGGATCTCTGATTAATAAATTAACTAGTTACGTACTAATATTACACAGGTGAATTTTGCGTTGTGTACAAAGGCTATCATGCTAGTCAGCATTCAACAGATGTTGTTGCAATTAAGACGCTGAAAGGTATGGAAAGTAAATAAAAACCTAATTGTTTTTCACAGTGTTTTGGCATAATAGGTTTCATTGATGATGATGCTGTACAGGAACTAATCAGTGAATGCATTAGAATGAAGCATTTTAATCATCCCAATGTAATGACCCTGATAGGAGTGTGTCTGGATGGAGGACCAGTGCCTTACATTGTTTTACCATTCATGGCCAATGGTAGTTTGTTATCTTATCTAATAAAGGAGCGAGTCAATCTTATTGTGAGAAAAGAGAATGATATCCAAACAAAAGTGAGCAAGCCTTGATGCTTTCATTTAATATTGTAAATATTGGATTCAAGTAGGGAGGCTTACTTTGCTCGCCTCCCCACTGCACCCAATTTGACATTGGTTGCAATCTTGTACATGCATGCATGATGACGCTATATATAATACAGCTAAGGTATAGACTGCATCCACGTCATATTGAAGTATGCTAATTAATCAGCTAATCAAGAAACTCATTTGTTCACCATCGCCTTCTCTCTCACAAGACTTTGAATAATTAGAATCTACTAGGATGCTTGGCAGATATCCCCTCATGAATGAATTATTAAAGTATAATGCCACCTGATTTTGTATAATCCAATGAGTCCATCCAGTAAGTTGGTGTTCCTACCTGTAGCTTGTGTTACGACCCTTGATTATGTTCTACAGAGGTTTGCAGGTGGGTTGAGGGGCTGTAGCAGAGTTGAAAATTAGTCATGCAAACATAATTGGCCACGACAGCATACATCACTGTAGTTTAGAAATTCAATTATGAACAAGTTGTGGTTATCAACTCCAGAACCAGTCCCTCAACCTACCTGGAAATCTCTGAAATATCATACACTTCAAGGGGGTCTACTTTCAGTATAGCTAGAGATATTCTGTTTATTGTAGTCAAGAAAATTAAATGTAATTATATTACCATTATAAACAGGTACTTTTCATTAAGAAGCGACTGATGGATATGTGCTTACAGGTGGCCAAGGGTATGGAATACCTAGCCAGTGAGAAGGTAGTTCACAGAGATCTGGCCTCAAGAAACTGCATGTAAGTTAGATTATATGTAACTCAGCTTCGGAAGTTTGAACACATTGTACAGTGTACAACTAAAGTGCAAAACCTTTGGTATGTTGCCACTGTCATAATATGCACAGCACCTGGCATGATGAACTACATTGCACAATCTCGCATGCATGCGTGTGTGCACAGTGTAGTTGTGGGTGCACACAGCTAGGCCCTGGCAGATTATGCTCAAATTCTTGCCTATTTTTCTTTTCCTTTGTTCTCCCATTTTCCACCTATTTTTCTTTTTATTCTACCTATTTTGCTTTTCAATTAACCCATTTTTCTTGAATATTGTGGTGGCTACATAGCTGAAAAACATAATTTGTTTGCATTATAATTAGTATGCACATCATAATTATAAACATGACAAGAAATAATAAAAAAATGTAATGTCTTCCGATAACAGCTATAGCCCAGGATACTTAATCCTGTAGTGACTAGGCTAAGGCATAGATACTTTAGAATGGTTTTCTGTTTGCTGAAGGTGATGCAAACTTTGCAAAGGCTCTTACTACATTTGTATAGGTATTTTTCAGGTAAGAAGGTGAGAAATTGTACCCGTTTTGCTCATTTGATTGGAAAATTTTGCCTATTTTGCTAGCATAATTCTTGATGCTCAGAAGCACCTATTTTGCTCAAAATTATGCTAGCATAATCTGCCAGGGCCTACACACAGCACAAGTTCTCTGGCAATGCAATGCCTCCCTGACTTCTTGTTAGTAAAATGCATGCTCAAGAACTTTGTGGGTGGGGAATAATTGTTTAGTATAGGTCAGCAAGTTTATTCAGAGGGGTCATAATAACATTTGTGCTTTTATTCTATTGCATAGGATTGATCTACACATGGTCATTAAAGTTGCAGATTTTGGTCTCTCAGTTAACATGGGTGCCAAGAACTACTACCGCCTCACTGACATGCGTGTTAAGCTACCTGTGATGTGGATGGCACCTGAAAGTTTATCAAATTATGTTTTTTCAGAGAAATCTGATGTAGTAAGTAATTTGTAAGCTAGTAGGATAATAATGTCTATTATGCTATTGTACATGCATGTAATCAAAAAGCATGGCTATGGCATAATATGCCATAGCCTTATGATATTATTATCATGAGAATTGACTGCAAGTGGTAGATGTAGCAATTCTGACTATTAATTTTGTTATCTTGCAGTGGAGTTATGGAGTTACCTGCTGGGAGATATTCACTGCCGGCCAAATCCCTTATGCTGGTACTAGGCCATCATCTCTGCTAACTTTACTCCAACATGGAGAGCGGCTACCGACTCCAGTCAATGCTGCTTGTGATGAGGAAATGTAAGCGTGCAAGGTCCCATTGAAATTGTTACACATGAAGCAATAAATTCATTGGTACCATTACGCAGGTATTCAGCATTGCTGAGTTGTTGGGAGATGGATCCCAACAGACGACCATCATTTTCCACCTTGGTACAGGATCTCTCCAGATCTCTTGAGGATATGGCTGGCTATCTCCATGTTACTGCATTTACTGATTCTACGACTGTGCAAGTTGAGCATGAGCTTTAAACTTCTGTCTACAAGCTGTTACAATAATTAACATGAACCTCTATAGCTAGCCTAGTGTTGATAAGTTAACGTACTGAATGTACTGTACAATAATTATAATATTCATTGGTACATGTATAATATAATTATATGCATGTATGAACAATCATAGCCACACAGACAGTGTACAAATTATTAACCATCAAGTTTTATTTTGCTTAATGTCAGTGTGGATCTCCAATTACTTGTAGTGTGTATACTTATGACTTTCTTTGAGTGTGTTCAAATTAAATGATTATTAATTCTATCTCACAACTACAGTGCATGCTGTTAATACTTCACACAACAAATGCATTATAAGTCTAATAGTACTT
This sequence comes from Stappiaceae bacterium, assembly GCA_964291365.2. Taxonomy (GTDB): domain Bacteria; phylum Pseudomonadota; class Alphaproteobacteria; order Rhizobiales; family Stappiaceae; genus JBDWFY01. The sequence continues at coordinate 3,495 of OZ220026.1, read as the reverse complement.
AGCCAGATTTGGGCAACGAGCCTTTCCCTGACAAGCTGAACAGCTATATTTGTTATTACTTTATGTTGAATTTGTCGGCGTGGACTCCAGGAGTGTGGCTTAACATCTTCCCCACACTTATGACAGTCAGCTGTGTCCGTCAATCTACAGGTCACAGTGAATGTATGGTAGCACTTAGGACACTTAAAACTGCACACTCCAACTTCTTTATCCATCATCTTTCCACCCTTACCATCTCCTCCATCACTATCACCTCCTCCATTGCTGCTATCACTGTCACTACTGCTTCCACTACTCTCATCCCTGAATTGAGGATTACTACCTCCTCCATTGCTGTCTTGATCATCACTGTCATCAGAGTCTAGATCCACATACTCGGACATTTCATCCCACTGTGTTAGGAAAGTGGAGCAAGTGAATCCAGTGCTGTCATGAGGGGTGCTTGCATTAATAACTCGTGGTCCATGAACTCTTGGATGCCCTGATATTGGATAAAAATGTGGTTGAGATGGTCTGGGGCGTCTTTTAAATTTTGGGTGAATGTAAGGATTACTGATATCACTTTTGCACCCACGACATCGATGAGAATCAGTTGCTTGACATCTGGCATAAAACACATTACCACATGGACAAGTGAATCGACCAATTCCAAATTCTCTTTCACGATCTAGAGCATTGTATCGAACACCGCATTCTCTGCATTTAGACACAAGTTTGCACACCAGAACTGTTCTCCACCATGGATTGTCACACGGTTGACAAGCAAACTGACAAAGTTCACAGCTTGTGTTGAGATCATATCGCTGGAGTGCCTCTACAGTCTAGTCAGAGGAACACAATGCTCTCCTTCACTTGTAGCTGTAGTTGTGTTTGTTCATGAACAACTCTGGCTGCTTCTCTTGGGCCACTTCTACCTCTCTCTGGGGTAGATGGAGTACCTGCACCCTGACTCTTCTTGTGACCATCCTACATGACAATTAATTTGTGATAATAAGATTATATCATTCAAATGCACATAATCACAAATTGTCGCATGATAGTATTGGTCAAGTGTAGCATAGTATAGCTAGCATCAGTGGCGGACGCAGGATTTCTTGAAGGGGGGTTCTGTTACGCGCACGAAATTTTTAGAAGCCACACCCACTTTTGATTAAAACCACGCCCATTCTCGATCGTTTTAGAAAGAGATTACTTGTCTACCTGTCAATCGATCTGTTTTTGATCGAAACTTCTGCTAAAGCCTGCTAAGATGAGCTACAGTAGCAGTTTCTTAGTTCTTTAGCCAGAAAGGGGGGTTCCATTTAGCCTATCATCAGTACTTCCTTAGTACTAGGTCCCCCCCCCCCCCCCCAAATCCGCCACTGAGCATTACTCCTCGCTAGCTTAATATAAAGGTTACGGGTGACAGTTCGCCCACGCACGGGCATTTCCCATATTGAGTAATGGAGCATACCAAGAAAAACCACAAATGAAAACGGTGCGTCTAGATTTGCCAAGATGGCTTCTCCTTTGACTGTAAAGAAGTGTTTATCTTATTACTCAGACATCTGGGCAGTGCTGGAGTTGGTTTAGATTCAAAGGCCAGCTGTCAGAAACGAACTAGACAGCTGTGTTTACCGTCTGGTCCGCCATTACGCTTAGCGTAAAATGCCGTGACCTTCTTTTGTGTAGCTTTCGTTCTACGAAGGCTCTATGAACTTGGGAACAGATTCCAGCACTGAAGCAAAGTAAGTACTTGATAACTACACAGTAGAGAATAGACTAAAAGCCTTTGTCTGGGCAAAACTTGACGCACGAGGTTTTGGCAATGGCGGTCATCAGCCCCGACTTTGACCAACAAAGGCTTCTAGTCCACTATCTATTGAGTAATTACGGACTACTTACCTTGCATGTGCCTTGCTTCAGTGTTGGAATCTGTTCCCAAGTTCATAGAGCCTTCGTAGAACGAAAGCTACACAAAAGAAGGTCATTTTATGCCAAGCGTAATCATCGGGCGGACCAGACGGTAAACACAGCTGTCTAGTTCGTTTCTGACAGGTGGCCTTTGAATCTAAACCAACTCCAGCACTGCCCAGATGTCTGAGTAATAAGATGAACACTTCTTTACAGTCAAAGGAGAAGCCATCTTGGCGAATCTAGACGCACCGTTTTCATTTGTGTTTTTTCTTGGTACGCTCCATTACTCACTATGGGAAATGCCCGTGCGTGGGCGAACCGTCACCCGTAACCTTAATACCAAGTACCATGAAACTTACGACTTGACGACCCTTACCTACATTGAGCTCGAGCTCGAGCATGCGCAGTTGAATCAACACCTTGTGTTGTGTGTTGCTAGGTGTGGTCGATAGGCGTGGCCGATATAATCGCACGATTTATAGCGCGCCTAGGGTAACAGAAAGAAGATAGTTTTTCGCCGCTCCCGACTATTTGATCGCACTTACCGACCACCGTGATGCCTGAGTCTTCAGATCTGGCGATTTTTGTGCCGACAGACTGACAAAACCGATTACTTTATCCCTTGTGCATGCATAACATAGCCATCTCAAACACCCACCTAATTCATGTTTCTATGTTTCTACAGTGGAACTCTGAAAAACAGACACATTCAGGGGGCAGGATTCTTGTCCTTTGTTGAGAGGTAGTCCATATCTCGGAGGTGCTAGCTAGCTACACCCCTCAGGTTCCAAAGATGCAATGAGGAGTGTCACGGTCTGAAGAAGCTGATCACGAATCGGCGATCTCATGCAGCTACACCATATGGACGAAAACGAACGATCTAATGTATTTCTAAGTACTATTGAGTTGCTAGCTGTCGACATTTTCACCTAAGCCTGAGGCTTTGATCTATCACAGGGAAAAAGCATGCCATATACATCAGTAGACGGATTCCGTGAAAAGATAAAAACCCGTCTATTTACCGTCGGTGTAGCCGAGTACTAGCACGGATTGCCTGCACTTGCCCATAATTGATAAGCGGTCAACAACGACTTTGTTTCCGGATGATACGGCACCCTGCGCTGCACCATCAACAGCGGTCCGCGGCGCCGTGGTAAGCATACGCATGCGCAAAATTTGAAATTTGAGCTGTTCTCCACTTATAAAACTAGTTTTTTTGTGGTTTTTAGCTTTTTAGCTTGGGTACTGAGGCCTGACTGATGTAATTTGGAAAACAGAACAAAAGGACAGGACTTAAAGGACAAGATTATGGAGAGCAGGATGTAACTTGGAAGGACATGCATGTTTCACAGACTTTAGAGATGCAGTTAAGTTTTATAGGTTTCACGGGTTTTATCAAAATTAAAAGTGGCGGTATTCGTCACAAGTTGACGCTGTTGAGAGCTTCTGGGAACTGATGTGGTGTAAATCAAGGCAAGTAAATGCTGCATTTTGGTCTTTTAAATGTTATGAGTGTGATTTGTGTGAGACAGGTAGCTGGCTATGAGCCCGGTGAGTCCCTGAGTTGGTGAGTGTATCTCATAGAGTGCCTTTACCAGT
>OZ220025.1:2500-68268 GCA_964291365.2 Stappiaceae bacterium | reverse complement strand
GCAAATTACTGAACGTAGCTTTCCCTACCTGACCAACATTGAAGAATGGAAATTTATATCACATACAACCTATAAACATTTACTCTACTCTTTCAACAAATCCATTTCTGTAGCACCGCTTCTTTAATACCATCATTTGCCACCACTTTATCTCAATTTTTGTTCACACTTTTGCTTTTGACTATTAGGCCTCTTTTTGTCATTAAAATTAATTCGATCTCCATGTTTTGGCTATAATGAGATCGTTTTGAAGCTCTAACCTAGTATTCAAAATCTAGGGAGTGGCCATAGCCTTTCCCACAACTGGTAATATAGCCATACGACTCCCTGATTAATACCCCAAGGCTCTGCGCTAAAGGTCTCTAGTTTAAGGCGCTTGCGCTGTTCGGTAGGGATCGTCGATGTACAACCAACCGGAAAACGACTGCCACGACCTCTACAGAAATCTGCATGCGTTTTGTGTTCTTAAGCCCCGTTTACACGTGCTAAACCCCTTTACTTTAAAGCGCTTTGAAGCGGTTCAAGTTGCGTTTACACGTAATTAGCTAAACCGCTTCCCGTGTAAACGGATAGCGGTTTGTAAAGCGGTTTATGGCATCACGAGGCCGTGCTCTAATTAGAATTCCGAATGGAAATAGATGACAAAGAAGCCGAGAATCAAAGAAAAGGCTCACGGGAGTGATCTTCGAAGGGCTAGGGATCAGGTACGTGCACTTACTTGTAAAAATGTTGTACTGTTACGAGCATGCGCATTAGAGTGTTATTTCCTTGGTAACGATGTGAGAAAAGCGAATTGACCATGGATGTTGCTGTGAGTGTTGGTTTGTGTGTGGCATTGGATATGCTAGCGAGCAGAAAGCGACGCAGGAAAGCATTAGCAAGGAAGAAGAGGCTGGCTCGTGCACGAAGAAGGCGGATTTTTGTTCAGAGGCAGGCCAGAGAACGTCTTTTCTTTACACTAGTGCTGTCCATGTTAGCATTGAACTGCTGTTCACCTACGAGATCTCTGTGGATGAAGGAAAGAAGTTCTTACTGGTGGGATAATGTTGTAAACCACACTTTCTCAGCTCATGACTGGCTTGAGAATTTTCGCATGTCTCAAGCAACTTTTCTCTATGTATGTAACGAGATTCGGCCTGTCGTTGAGAAAGAGGATACGGTGATGAGAAGTGCTATTCCAGTTGAACAGCGAGTTGCCCTGACTCTTTGGTTTCTGGCTACAAATTCAGATTATCGCACAATAGGGCATTTATTTGGAGTGTCTAAGCATACCGTTTGTGTGGTTACCAAAGAAGTATGTGCTGCCATAGTGAAGGTTTTACTCCCAAAGTACATTAGGATTCCCACTGGGGATGGTCTTAAAGCAGTCATTGAAGGGTTTAAGGACAAACTGGGCTTCCCTCAGTGTGTAGGAGTGGTGGATGGAACTCACATCCCTATTGTGTCTTCTGTCGAGTGTCCCGCTGACTACTACAATCGGAAGGGATGGCACTCCATCATAATGCAAGGAACGGTCAATCATTTAGGACATTTTATCGATGTGTACATTGGTTGGCCAGGGAGGGTGCATGATGCTAGAGTTTTTGTGAATTCGTCACTCTACAAGAGAGGCCAAGCTGGTACACTCTTTCCTGACTGGAAGAAGACTATTGCTGGAAAAGATATTCCTCTTCTTATGTTGGGTGACCCTGCATACCCACTTCTTCCATGGCTGATGAAGGCGTTCCCGGACAATGGCAGTTTCCCACATGAACAAAAGACCTCTAACTACAGACTGAGTAAAGCTCGAGTTGTAGTTGAACATGCGTACGGACGACTGAAGGGACGATGGCGGTGCTTACTAAAGCGTAATGATGTGCTAGTTGATGATTTGCCCAAGCTCGTAGCTGCCTGTTGTGTACTTCATAACATCTGTGAGAGTCGTGATGAGAACTTTGATGAAGATTGGATGCAAGATGTCAATGACCATCATTCCGTTAGCAGTCATAGCACGAGTTCAGTTGTGGAAAGTGGCAAAAACATAAGGGAAGCTCTGATGACTTACTTTAGTGAATAGTTAGTTATTACATGTGCTAGATTATGAGGTGCATAGACACAGTTACATGTGCAAGATTATCATATGCATAGAGGTTGTTATCCTGTAAGCAGCTGTCAATGCTACATAAAATAATTATGATGTGTTCCAAATAATGATGGTTATGATGGTGGTGGGTACGGTCTTGGCTGTCTGTTGAATATCCTATGGCTATGGTGACTGTTTAATCATAATCGAACCCATATGATTGTGGTGGGTATGATCTTGACTGTATCATCTGCCCTAACATCTGCATCATCTGTAGCTGGTGTTGTCGATCTTCTCTCCTCTGGTTTTCCTCCAGTTCCATCTCCTTCATCCACCTCTCCTCTTCTCGCATCTGAAATCTCTCGTCAGCATCTGCTTGGGACTTCACAAACACATCCATAGTCTTCTCCATTGCTTTCTCCATTTTGCTCTTCTTTTCTTTCTTATACTTCTTTGTTGGTGGAGCAGCTAAAATGTGTGTGCATATATCAAGGGGTGTGCATATGGTGTGTGTGTGTGTGCATGGTGCGTATGAATTTTGTGAAGTGTGTGAGTGTACATGCATGTGTGTGTGTAGTTATACATAAGCAGATTTTAATGCAGCTACCTGCTTCATCATCCCTAGGTTGTTCTCCATCAGTTCCCTCAATGCCAGAAATCACTGCGCTGTCGATGGGTGAGTGAGCCTGCACTTGAGTTCATGTAAAGGTATGCCATTCATTGGTGATTTATCATTATTTTACCATCTATTTCTTCTTCACTTTCTTGAGATTCAGCCAAGGTGCTGGAAGAATCACCAGTATCAAGCAAGGAAGCAGGAACTGAGGCTGGCCGGTGTCCCAGAATTCTATCAAGCTCTTTGTAGAACTTGCATGTCTTTCTCCCCCGTCCTGTTCCCCGTTGTGGTCTTTTATTTCTCTATATTTTGTCTTTAAATTCTTGATTTTGGCACGGCACTGCTTCCAATCGCGTCCATACCCTTGTTCACGTAGCTGTTTAGCTATACGTTGATATATTGCCTGGTTCCTTACAGCACCATCTAGCTCTTCTTGAACATTGCTTTCACCCCAGATAGCAATGAGGGCTTTGACCTCCTTATCTGACCAGACAGTGCCACGGTTCATGCTTGGCTTCGCCACAGTGGTAGAAGCGGTTTACTTTAAAGCGGTTCAGCTGTTTACACGCGATGCGCAAGCGCCTAAACCGCCTTCGAACCGGTTCGAAACCACATCCAGGAGGTGGTTTACCCAAGCCGGTTACGTAATCGATTTAGCGCGTTTACACGGAAGCGATTTAGTTTAAAGCGCTTCGCGAAGCGCTTTAAGTGCTGCGTGTAAACGGGGCTTTAGATCCAATCTAACTCGCTTTAGCATTCCACCATCGTGAAATATGGCTGTATTTTGGAGAGTTGAGGTCAGTTGCTCAATGTAAGCCCTTTTTTTAGGGGGGGGGGGGTGTTCGTTAGCCTACTTAGCTTGCAAAGCGATCGCTACGTTTTGGCTGTACAAGATCGTTTTGAAGCTCCAACATAGCATTCAATATCTAGAACGTGACCATAGCCTATCCCACCACTGCTTATTTAGTTGGCCAACACCCTGATAGGTTTTCCAGGTCCCTGGGCTAAAGGTGTATAGTGTAAGGCGCATGCGCTCTTCGGAAGGGATTGTCAATGGACAACCAACCAAAAATATGTGTACAGCGTTTTTAGGTCCATCGACGGCCTCTAACGAACTGCGCAAGCGCATTGCGTCAGTTTGTATTATGGCACATCCACAATACTAAATATGGAAGTTTCCAAATACTAGATCAGTGTATTATGCCATATGAGCTTATTAACTGTCCTGTTGTTTGTTCATGCCTAGTTGCGGTGAAACAACGATGTTTTAGTTCCAGTGCAGAACCTTAGTAATATTTTGGCACATTTAATTGGTTTAAGACATCTAACCTAGCGTTAAGGACAGCTGCTATCATGGATATCCCCATTGGAAGAGCTTCAGGATGGTTAATGTTGTAGAAGTGAAGGTAGTGACTCAGTACAGACAGGCAACCCATAATACGTTGAAAACAGTGTTAATAACACCCATTTGTAATCCACTCAATAGGCACCTTGGGGAATCGTTTAAAAATTTACTGAACTACAAATTAATTTTATAACTCAATGCTCACTTGAGTGGCTCATAGCTGGGACAGTGCATGACCAGAATTGGAATCTATGGGTACAGTGCATGACCTATATTATACACTGTAAAAAAATTAATGATTAGTGACCGTCACTACAAATATGTAGTGAAATGTTCACCACAGTTCTCACCACTTTTAGTGTAGTGATGGTCACTACGCAACCGTTCACAACATAAAAATTAGGTGACATTCACTACCAACTGTTGTGAGGTTCACATTGAAATAATATGATTTTCACTACAACCGATTTTGTTGGAACTCAACATTGAATTATACATACAAATTACTAGGCCAAGAAAGACAAAAACGAAGCAGGAAGAGCTACATAGTTGGTAGCTAGATAGTGCATATCAAGAAAGCCTAAAGCAATGTTCAGTAACACATTATCAGCATTGTTCTCAACCATTATTAGTTTGAAACCTTGTCGGCAGAGCAGCATGAATGAGAGTGTGGAAGCAGATCATAAAATTGTTAGCAAAGGTGAGAAGAATATGACTTCAAAGTGGGAGAGGGTAGAGACAGAGGGCCTAGGGAGAGCAATCTGAGAAAGACAGAGTGGGGGGAAGGGATAATGTAAAGAAGAATAAAGCAAAGAGGACACATGCAAGGTGTGGAGATAAAGAAAAAGTAAGAGAGAGTGGGAAGAGAGAGGGTAGAGAGAGAGGGCCTAGGAAGAGCAATGAGAGAGAGATAGTGGGGGGGGGGGGGGGTGGGGAGAGAAGGGATAATGGAAAAGAATCAAGGAAAGAGGATACATGCAGGGGGTGGAGATAGACAAAAAGTAAGAGAGAGGGTGGAAGCAAGCATATGAGGGAGGGAAAGAGAGATGAGAGTGATAAGAATAAACTAAAAAGGACAAGAGAAAGAGAAAGAAACCAGCAAACAATATGCTCTCAACAGCTGTAGCACCTTGATAACTTGTCAACCAAACTGCAAGAACAAAAATGGATGCACAAAATTGATCATAAACTTTTTTATATTCAGAGGGGAAACAAGAAAGGGAGAGTAAAATTAATGTCAATAACATCATAAGAAAGGGTAGGGATGATGAGAGTGATGGAAGGAAAGAGAGAAAAAGGGAGGAATCGGGAGTATACAGAAGGAAGGAAAGAAACAAAGTAGGACAGGGAGGAATTTGAAAGATTGGTAGTACAGAAATTTGAGAACTAGGGACCTACCAACACACTCCCAAAAGTAGTACCTGCTTGAAATTGGTGGCCGAGCTGCAAGGATTAGAGTGCATGCATGGAGAAAGAAAAAATTAATTTGTGTGGAAGGGTAGAGTAAGACTAAATAGATACCATAGCAGGAAATTTTTGTATGGTGCAAAACTTTGCGATTCTCGTGGATAGCTCAGCCACTGCGGATTAAGAACCATAAAACTTCAGCTAGGACTTACTATATACTATCGATGGGTGTGGTCTTGCTGAGCACCACATGAAATTAGAAATTTTCTTCTGAAGGGCTGGGAAGCAACTCTGTGAAAAGTTCCACCATCAAAAATTTCCCACTATACAGTAATGGAGAGGGATACTAGAGGAAGAGAGTAAGGGGGAGAAAGGAAGTGAGAAATAAGAATGAAAATACACAGAGGGTGGAGAGAGGAATTTAGGGATAAAGAGAGAGGGTTAAACAGAAAAAATTTAATTTTAAAAAGAGTGTGACATACCAGCATAGTACCTCCTAGTCTCAACAGCTGTATGTACCCACTGCTTAACTGTAGGGACAAACGTGGGAATACATATCATAAAAATGAATTGTGTGTGGAAGGGGAGAATAAAGTTGAATAGAGAGGGGGGACAGAGAGCCAAGGAGAGAAAGACAGAGAATGAGCAAGGGAAGATAAGAAGAGAGAATGAAAAGTGTATATAGATGATCTGGAGAAAGAGATAGAAGAGAGAGAGACTTACCAGCATTATGCCATCTGTCAATAGCTCTACCAGCTTAAAATGTTAAGTTTGTCAGCTGAGCTCCAGTACAAGCTTGAATCTTGGCTACTTAACTGCAGAGACAAATGGGAAATTGTGTGTGCAGTGGAAGAGGAAAGGGAGGATAAGGTAGAATAGTATACAGGGAGAGGGAGAGAGAGGGAATGAGGAGGAGAAAGAAGAGGGAAAATCAAGAGTACAGATGTTCTTTAGGTGAAAAAGGAGAGAAAAGAATTGAGACAAATCAAGATATAAAGAGAGAGAGAGAGGGAGAGACCTTCCAGCATACTCTAAACGGCTGTTCTAGCTCCAAAACATGGCAGCTTAACTGCAGGGACAAATATGGTGACACAAATCATTAAATTGTGTGTGTTGGGAGGAGTAAGATGGAGAGAGACAGGTATATGTGTAAATAGGGATCATATGAGACAATGATAAGGGGTGTATGCTTAAAACTATTCAAATTAGAATACACTTGTGACTAGTATCAGATATCACAGATAGTTGTGGCACAATGGAGTTTATGTTGTATTGGCACCAAGTTTTAATAGTATCAGAACTTCTCCACTATTTTTAACAGTAGGCATAGCCAATCTCACACCAGGCATATATATATATAGATAGATGATAACAATGATATTCTCACCTTAGGGCCTTGTATTTGAAGTTCTCAATCTGTAAGTTGTGGCTTGTACACTGACAGAACCCAGCAGCATGGCAACATCTGTACAGCAGTGATATCTTTGTGTAAAACAAAATAGTAACAAACAGTAAACTACTTTATTAAGGTTAAACAGACTTTTGATGAGTTCTGTTGTAATTGTGTTGGGCACTAGAAGCTTGAAATCTTGGCAAACAGGCTGCTAATCCTTACCATAATACTTAAACACATTACCAAGTAACCTGGACTACCATACTAACCCCTTCTACATGCTATCATGTATCTAAAGCAAACTAACTCAATGGGCCCCATATCTGAGTAGAAAGCTTACCTTGGTAATTTTTTCATTGTCTTGAAAGCTCTGTACCTTCTTTCACATGGAAAAAGAGGCCAAACCCTTCACCACTTTCAAACTTAAGTGCAGCTGCCACTCGCTCATTAATGTGCGCATGCGTGGTTATGATGTCATTACATTATGTAGTGAAGCTCACTCCCAATACATTTCACTAAAAATGTTTGTGGTCAACCATCTCTATTAGTGGTGACCGTCACTAATAGCACATTTCACAGCACAAAATAGTGACGCTCATTACATGGTGTAGTGACGGTCACTAGTAATATTTTTACAGTGTAAAGTAGAGTAGCCAAGAGCGTCCAGTCTCCTGGCAAAGTAGCCTCAAGAATAGCTGTAGCGATACCGTGGCTATAAATTACTTAGAAAAAATCTTGGAAAAGAAAAAAAAGAGGTACTACATACAGAGCAGAGCATTGAACACGGTATATAATTATCAATAATTATTATCAGTTTTGTTCGAGCGATTGGAATGTACAGAACGTATAGGACTAGCCTGCTGTTATGATGGCACATCTTTCAACAGTAAGATTCAGCTAAGGTAGCACATCTTTAATCTGAAAGAGCACGAGTATTGTACGTGCGGAGAGTACATGTGAAATTTCAGTCTGTTGTGCATCAGAGCGAGCGATTGGAATGTGCATATACTACCCATTTAGGACTAGCCTGCTGTTAAGATGGCAAATCTTTAAGATGGCACGTCTATCAACAGTAAGGCTCAGCTAAGGTGTCACATCTTTAAGCTGAAAGGGCATAAGAGTGTGTGAGTAATGAGCGTGTGTATATGTGAAACCAGCTTGTTGTGTATCAGAGCAAGCGGTTTGAATGTACCTAGCATTCAGGACTAGCCTGCTGCTAAGATGGCACATCTTTCAACAGGAAGACTCAGCTAGGATGGCGCATCGTGAAGCTGAAAGAGCATGAGAGTGTGTGAGTAATGAGCGTGTGTACATATGAAACATCATCCTATTGTGTAATAGAGCGAGAGTTTGGAATGTCCCGAGCATTTAGGACTAGCCTGCTGTTAAGATGGCATGTCTTTCACCAGAAGACTCAGCTAAGATTACACTGTGATATCTTTAAGTTGAAAGAGCATAAGAGTGTGTAAGTAATGAGCGTGTGTACATGTGAAACTTCAGCTTGTTTATCAGAGCGAGTGATAGAATGTACAGAGCTTCTAGGACTATTAACCTGCTGATAAGATGGCGCATCATTCACCAGTAAGACTCAGCGAAGACTACACATCTTTAAGCTGAACGAGTATAAGAGAGTGTGAGTAATATACCTGCGTACATGTGAATTTTAGCTTTTTGTGTATCAGAGTGAGTGATTGGAATATACATGTCCCGAGGACTTAGGACTAGCCAGCTGTTCAAATCTTTCAAAAAGTAAGACTCAGCTAAGATGGCACATCTTTAAAGTGAATGAGCGTAAGTGTGTGTGAATAATGTACGTGCGTACATGTGAAACTTCAGCTTGTTGTGTATCAGAGCGAGCATTTAGAATGTACCGAGCATATAAGACTAGCCTTCTGTTAAGATGGCACGTCTTTCAACAGTAAGACTCAGCTAAGTTGGCACATCTTTAAGTTGAATGAGCGTATAAGTGTGTGAGTAATGTGCGTGCATACGTGTGAATCTTCAGTTTGTTGTGTATCAGAGAGAGCAATTGGAATGTACCGAGCATTTAGGACTAGCCTGCTGTTAAGATGGCACAACAGTAAAACTCAGCTAAGATGACCCATCTTTAAGCTGCGTAAGTGTATGTGAGTAATGTACGTACACACATTTTAAAACTTCAACCTGTCACCGGAAAATGACTCCATGTGGACGGATTTACGCGGTCTACCGTTTTGATGAAAGAAGCGTGCGCTACACTGCCTGGAGACGGCGTACCTGTAACACGGACTCCGTCAGTATTCCGAGTAAGATACGCACGGTGCATGCGGACTCCGTTGCTTGCACTATGCTTGCACGGTTGCAACATTCGGTATCCGTCCTCTCGGCTTGCGCTACACGGACGCAGTATAGAGGCTCCTTTAGGCCCTCGTCTCGTTGCGTGATGTTTCGTGCTCGATCGTTAAGGCACCTTACCGTTCCTCTCTTGACGGGCGTCGGGTGGTGAGACTCAAAGTGCAGGTGCCTGTCTGTGTGCGTCTATTTACGGTAAACAGCAGTGTCAAATTTTCCATTGGTCAGCCTAGTTACCCTGGTATCTAGGAAGGGGGATGGACCCCCTCCTCCAGCTCAATGGTGAATTTTATGGTAGGTCGTAGGCTGTTAAGGTGATTGAGGAGCCCACCCACATCACCAGTCTTAAGGATGCAGCATGTGTCATCCACATACCGCTTCCACAAACGGGGTCTAGAAGGTGCTGACTCAAGAGCCAGCTCCTCGAAAAATTCCATGTACAGGTTTGCTACGACCGCAGAGACAGGAGAGCCCACGGCGGCGCCCTCTCTCTGTTCATAAAATTTACCACCGTAACTGAAATATGTAGATTTCAAGCACAGGCCCAGTACTTCAGCTATCCGATCTGGTGAGAGTGGTGTTCTCTCAACCAGATCAAAGAGCATAAAAACGCATGCGCAAAAAGCCTCACGAATAAGTCAGCCATAGCCGAACATGCATGGACGAACGATCACCCAATTAATGGGCCGAGACGAAGATTTTACAAACGAGCGAACAGGGCCATGGAGCTGGTCCTTGAAGGTGCTCTGAAACGGAAGTCGAACTGCTCCCCTACTTTTTTGAATTCCTGACCAGTTTTCAAAGCACAAACCTGATTGGTCAATCCAACGTCATCGCGAACGCGAGACCAAACTATTATTATCACGCGATTGGCAGCCGTTCTTACAGCCACAAGTAATCGATGGAGCTTGAGACTCAGAGGCAGAAACGCTGCTTGCGTTGATGGCGTCTGTCATGATACTGTCGATTGCAGTTCACCCCGAACATCCATGAATGCGTGCGTGCGAGCGTAGAACGAGCGAGATACTTCATTCGCCTCGCAAAGCCACGGAAGACAAAGCGTAAGTCACAAAACGGATTGCCTTGTGTCTGCGTAGCATTCAAACGCATACGCTTGTTCTACGCTCACACACACGCATTCACGGACGTTCGAAGTGAAACGCAATCAACAGTAGCTCGATCTTGCGTTCGCGTCGGGCCAGCGGCCTCGTGGTCGCGAACTTATTTGCGCCGCAATAATAATATTATACGCAACGCGTTAGCGCGCGCCCTTCAAGCGTTTTAACGACTTCCGTCTCAGAGCACCTTTAAGGAATCACTGAGCATACGCACGACACCGAAGGACACGCGCTTCAATCGAGACAACGGGTATAGCTGCCCGACTGTTGGATCGCCACGTTCAAGAAAACTGAAGGGTGGGGCCAGCTTGAGCAGCGTCGGCCCCGCCCAGGCGCCCGCATGAACGCGCGGAGCGCCCTGTCAGGCATGCGCACTAACCAAAACTAATTATTTCACGGTACTTTGCCCTCTCAAATAGCCTATAAAAGTAGAGTCCCATCCAGTATAGGTTCATCTCGCCCTGGTTGAAGTAGGTAATGTTTGTATTGTCAGGTATGGGAAGGAGAAGTGTCATGATGCTTCAAGTTAAATTATGTCTCTGTACAAGCAAAAAATCAACAAGGGCAACTCAGAACACTACACTAGGATGAAATATCTTCATCTTGATATATTTTTGGCTTGCATACAATTGATTTAGTTCCGTCATTTTTAGGATTTAGTACAGCAACTAGCTCAACAGACAACTTCCTGTGGGTGGAGTCTTCCCTCTGTCCATGCTCCATTTGCCAATTCTTAAGATCTCAACATAAAATACTTAAGTATCAAGATGTGAGTTGGCATTTAGCTCATAATAGGCCTTCTAATGACTACCACAGCACAGTAAATATGAAATCTAGCAAAAGGTCACAGGGTCAGCTTTCGCAGAGCTTCCCCACAACTCACATAGTAGAGTTAATTAACACCTTCCGACACGTATTTTCACCCTAATGTGTGTGATCACTTTCTGTACAAGAGTTCTTCATATGTCTAGAGTAGGAGGGGCTGGCGCGCGAGACTATGACTAGCCTGCGTTTAAGATTGCTTATCATTCAACAGTAATACTCACCTAAGATGGCACATTTTTAAGCTGAAGGAGTATTAGTGTGTAAGTAATGTGCGAGTGTACATGGGAAACTTACAACTTATTACGTATCAAAGCAAGCAATTGGAAAGTACCGAGCAATAAGCACTAGCCTGCTGTTAAGAAAACACATCTTTCAAAAGTAAGACTCAGCTATGACGGCACACCTTTAAGCTGAATTAGCATAAAAGTGTGTGAGTAATGAACGTGCATACATATGAAACTTCAGCTTGTTGCGTATCAAAGCGAGCAACTGGAATGTACTGAGCATTTAATATTCGCGTGCTGTTAAGATAGCACATCTTTCAACAGTAAGACTCAACAAAGATGGCATATCTTTAAGCTGGATGAGCATAAGAATGTGTGAGTAATGTGCGTGTGTAAAATGAAACTTGAGCTTGTTGTGTATCAGAGCGAGCGATTTGAATGTACCGAGCATCTATGTCTATCTTGCTGTTAAGATGACCCTTTCTTCAACAGTTGAATTCGGCTAAAATGGCACATCTTTGAACTGAATGAGTATAAGAGTTTGTGATTAATACACGTACGTACATGTGAAACTTCAGCTTGTTGTGTTTCAGAGTGAGTGATTGGAATGTTCCGAACATACAGAAAAAGTCTGCTGTTAAAATGGCACATCTTTCAACAGGAGGACCCGTATTAGATGGCATATCTTCATGCTGAATGTGCATAAGAGTGTGTAATGTACGTGCGTACATGTGAAACTTCAGCTTGTTGTGTACCAGAGCGAGCTATTGGAATGTACCGAGCATTTAGGACTAGCCTGCTGTTTAGATGGCATATATTTCATCTGTAAGACTCAGCTAACATGGCACATCTTTATGCTGAGAGAGTATAAGCGTGTGAGAGTAATGTGCGTGTGTATAAACTTTATGAGCTTGTTGTGTATCACAGCAAGTGATTGGATTGTACCAAGCATCTATGTGACTAGACTGCTGTTAAGATGGCATATTGTTCAACTGTAAGACTCAGCTTATATGGCACATCTTTAAGCTGAAAAGGTATAAAAGTGTGTGAGTATTGTGTGTGTGTACATGTGATACTTCAGCTTGTTGTGTATCTGAGCGAGTGATTGGAATGTACCGAGCATCTCTGACTAGCCTGCTGTCAAGATGACACATATTGAAGCTGAAAGGGTGTAAGAGTGTGTGAGCAATATGCTCGCGTACATGTGAAACTTCGCTTGTTGTGCATCCTAGTAAGCGGTTGAGATGTACATGTAGCAAGCATTTAGGGGACTATCCTACAGATTAGTTGGCTATGGGGGATTATTTGGAACACAGTTCTCTGTACCACAAGTGTCTAAGATTGATAAATGTCCATCTCATTGTAAAAAGACTTGGTATGTAGGTTGTTATCTGCATCAATTATTCTTTTGTAGTTCTATTTATTGTAGGAAGTTTATGGCTACTATGAATGTTGTAGGTAGAGAGAGCTGACAGTGCTGAAGAGGAACAATGGCAGGAAACATTCAAGTTTTAGCAGTGATTGACTAAAATACAACAACTGAGTGGATGTATCTACTCTCTTCATTATTATGCTATTAATACTTAAACTTACTGTAATGCAAATTTATACACATGCGCTATATGATATGATTCGGGTGGTATAGAACTGACTGAAAAGGGATCGTCGGACGGACGAAGGTGGTCCGCGCTGTCCGATCGGAAAGACGGATCATAGAGAATGGGTCACACAACGAACAATTGCGGATAAAACGGATAAATAGAGAGACTCAGCACGTATTCAATGGCGGACTCTGTGAAATAGTCCGTAAAAAATGGTCCCAATACGGGCGACAACGGTACTCGTTATCTTGACTATACGAGATCGTTACGAAGTTCGAACAACATTTAATATCTAGGGAGTGGCCTTAGACAGTTGCTAATATAGTCAGCCAACTCGCTGATTGATTTTCCTAGTCTTTGGGATGAATGTCTTCAGCCTACAGCGCATGCGCTGTTCGGTAGGAATCGTCGATGGACAACTAACCGTTGACGATCTATACCAAACTGCGCATGCGCCTTTGGCTTTCATGTCCATTTTCACTCGCTTTGGCGATCTGTCATCGAGAATTATGGTTGTATCTTAGGAAGTTAAGGTTGGTCGCTCAATGTGAACCTTTTCGGGGAGGGGATTCGTTAGCCTATTTGGGAGTAGCCATAGCACTCCTATTTTGAAGTTCAAACGATGTTCAAAATCTACAGAGTGGCCATAGACCATTGCCGATAGTCAGCCAACTCGATGGTTGATTCTCCTGGCCTTTTGGACTAAATGTTTTCAGTCTACAGCGCATGCGCAGTTCTGTAGGTATCGTCGATGGACAAGTAACCATTGACGACCTATAGCGAACTGCGTGAGCGCTTCTGGCTCTCATATACAGTAGGGTGTCCAACCGAAACAGTCGAAGTATGCAAAACGAATTCATCTTGGTGATTTCATGTAGACCCACCCTAGCTAAGATAGAAACCACGCCGCAAATCGGCTTAGAAAAGTTCGCGAAATGCAAAATTATATCATAAGCACAAGTACAAAAAATGGCTACGTGACCAACACCATGCGCATAGGGGCAGGAGCACTAGCTGAAAGGTAAACCACTTTGGAGGTTGTTTGAGGTGTACGCCAGACAACACCTGTTGTTAAACTCTCAAAGTAACCTCTAGAAGTGGTATACCAGACAGCTGGTGCGCCGGCCTCTTTGTGCATAGTTTTGGTCACTTAGCCCTTTTTTGTACTTGCGCTTATGATTTAATATTGTGTTTTCGCAAACTTTTCCAAGGGTGTATCCGATTTGTGGCGTGGGTTCTATCTTACCTAGGGTGGTCTACTCGAAACCACCGAGATAAATTCGTTTTGCATACTTCGACCTTTTCGGTTGGACACCCTATATACATGTTCGCTCGCTTTGGCGATCAATCATCGAGAATTATGGTTGTATCTTGGAGAGGTAAGGTCAGTCGCTCAATGTAAGCCCTTTTTTGGGGGGGAGGGCAGGTCGTTAGCCCTATTTAGTGATCTAACGTTATGGCTATTCGATGAAGCTCAAACAAATTTAGGGAATGGTCATAGCCCGTTGTACCTCTGTTAAAATAGCAAGCTAACTCGCTGATTGATTTCCCTGATCTTTGAATTAAGTATCTTCAGTCTAAGGCGCATGCGTTGATTTGTCCATGGTGGCTCTTATATCCATTTTCGTTCGCTTTTCGCGATCTATCATAGAGAAATTATGGTTGTATCTTGGAGAGGTAAGGTTAGTCACTCATTGAAAGCCCTTTGTGGGTGGGGGGTGGTGTTTCGTTGGTCTATTTAGCGTTCATAACGTTTTGGCTATACAATGAACATCAAACAACATGCATAATCAGGTCAGTCGCTCAATTTGAGCCCTTTTTTTGGGGGGGGGGGGGGGGGGGGGGCGCGGTGGTTCGTTATCCTTTTTAGCGATCGTAACATTTTAGCTATTTGATTAAGCTCAAACAACATTCAAAATCTAGGGAATGGCCATAGCCGGTTGCACCTCAGCTAATAATGTCAGGTAATGCTCAGATTGATTTCCCTGACATTTGGGCTAAGTATCTTCAGTCTACAGCGCATGCGCTGTTCTGTAGGGATCGTCGATGGACAACTAACCATTGACAACCTATACCGAACTGCGTGTGCACCTTTGTCTCTTATATTATCCATTATAGCTCGCTCTGGCGATCTATCATCGAGAATTATGGTTGTATCTTGGAGATATAAGGACAGTCACTCAATTTGAGCCCTCTCTTGGGGGAGGGGGGGTTCGTTAGCCTATTTAGCGATCGTAACGTTTTGGCCATTCGATGAAGCTCAAACAACATTCAAAATCTATGGAATGGCTATATCCCGTTACACCTCTGCTAATATGTTATAGTTAGACCATGCCTACTAGGGCTTTATCCCAAATACACGAGGTAATATTTGAATAAGTCCGAGGGTTTATTCAAATATTACCGAGTGTATTTGGGATAAAAGCTCTAGTAGGCATGGTCTAACGGCTAGTATCATGGAGAAAACTATCGAAGACACCGCTGATAGGTCAAAAGCAAAGAATTGGCACGTTTTCTACGTTGTACGGCGAGTCGATCGTCTCGACACGGCGTTAGCGTGATCGATTCCAAGCCTCGT
Source organism: Stappiaceae bacterium (assembly GCA_964291365.2). Taxonomy (GTDB): domain Bacteria; phylum Pseudomonadota; class Alphaproteobacteria; order Rhizobiales; family Stappiaceae; genus JBDWFY01. The sequence goes on along the minus strand of OZ220025.1, from coordinate 52,768 downwards.
GAGTCACAATCACGAGCAGTTTACAGCCTACCTATCGTTAGTACTTGCTGTTCATAGCCTATCTGTCACTGGAAGTAGCTTTTTGTGGGTCTTCTCTGCCTAGCGCAAATTGTTTCAAGCTACAATTCCGGTGGTTGGGTTGATCTGTATGGTTTCCATGATAAAACGTCAGTTAACTCGCTGATTGATTTCGCTGATATATGGGCTAAGTATCCTAAGTCAACAGCGCATGCAGCTGTTCTGTAGGGATCGTCGTTGGACAACCAACCATTGACTACCTATACTGAACTGCGCGTGCGCCTTCGACTCATATCCTCCATCGCTCCTTTGGCGATCTATCATCGAGAATTATGGTTGTATCTTGAAGAAGTAAGGGAGCCCTTTTGGGGGGAGGGTGGTTCGTAGGCCTATTTGGCGATCGTAACGTTTTGGCTATACAAGTTTATTTAGAAGTACAAAAGTAGCATTGAAAATATAGGGAGTTGTCAATTGTTGTTTCACCTCATGCTTATATAGTCAGCCAATCGCTGATTGATTTCTCTGGCCTCTGGGCTAAAGGTCTAAGACGACGATCACCAGAAACTGCCGCATGCGCCTTAAGTCTTAGATCATTCTCGCTCGCTTTGGCGATGCATCATCGAAAATTAAGGCTGTATCTTGGAGAGTTAAGGTCAGACGCTGAATGTGAGCCATTTTTGTGGGGTATTTAGCGTTCTCAACCAAATTATGTAATGTATTTGATGGTCTAACATAGCATTCAAAAACGGCCATAGCCTTTCCCATCACTGCTTATATAGCCAGCCAAATAGCTAATTGATTTCCCAAGCCTCTAGGCTGAAGGTCTCCAGGTTAAGGCGCATAAACTGTAGGGATCGTCGATAGACAACCAAGAGAGAAACCATTGCGACGACCACTAAGGAACTGCGCATACGCCTGGCCCTCTTATATCCATTCTCGCTCGCTCTGGCAATCCATCATTGAGAATTATGGCTCTATCTTGGAGAGTTGATGTTATTCGTTCAATGTGAGTCCTTTTTTTATGTTCGTTAACGTTCAAAATGATCGCTACGTTTTGATTATGCGAGATAGTTTTGATGCTCAAACAAAATTCAAAATCTAGGGAGAGGACATAGCCTATCCCACGATTGCTAATATAGCCAGCCAAATAGCTGATTGATTTTTCAGACCCCTCGGACAAAGATCTCAAGTCTAAAGAGCATGCGCTGTGTTCGTTAGGGATCATCGATGGACAACTAACCGGAAAATCGCACTACGACGGTTTTTGTGTTGGCTGTTCATCGACCACCCCTACCAACCCTCCTCGAACTCTTAGATCCAAACCTCGCTCGCTTTGGCAATCCATCATTGAGAATTATGGCTGTATATTGGAGAGTTAAGGTAACTCGCTCAATGTGAGCCCTCATTGGTGGTTCATTAACCTATTTAGTGTTCAAAATGAACAACCAGTAGTTAAGTTTGAAAATCCAATTTTTGTTGAACTGTCGTTCATATGCTCAGGAAAGGCAAGAATTTATTAAACACTGTAAATTACCGAACATAGCGTTTCCTACCTGACCAACATTGAAGAATGGAATTTTATATCACATACAACCTATAAACATTTACTCTACTTTTTCAACTAATTCATTTCTGTAGCACCGCTCAGCACCATTAAGGCCTGGGTCAACACCTTAGCCTCATTAAATATGCATAACTGAAATATCTTGAAAATTTTTTGATGTACAACCCTCAAAATCTGGTAACTAATATAATTTGATATCCTTAATTTTTCTGACCACTAATTAGGTCACGTGATTAATTAACTTTTTGCTGACAAAACAAAATTAATTCAATGAAGGCGCCATATTAATTAACGTTAATTAGATTATTTTTATTATTAGAAATTTGAGAAAATACCCTCGCCCTTGGTGAGCTTTAAATAGAAAATCATGATTATCTCATGTTCTAAATAACTTTTTTGAAATCTACGTTACAGAAACATAGTTTAGGAGTTCCTAATTTTATAGTCAAGAATTAGATCTAATTAGCGTTAATTAATATGGCGCCTTTAATTAAATGAAAATTGCATTGTCAGCAATATTTTAGCACTCACGTGACTAATTAGTGGTTAGAATTATTAAGAATTATGAGATATGTCTGTTGATAAACTTTGAAGTCAATGCTCCTTATGGTTCATAAGTTATTTTGATTACGCATATTAATAAGGTTAAGGCACTGACCCAGGCCTTAATGGCGCTGACACAGGAAAATGACTCCATGTGGACGGATTTACGCGGTCTACCATATTGATGAAAGAAGCGGGCGCTACACTGCCTGGAGACGGCGTACCTGTAACACGGACTCTGTCAGTATTCCGTGTAAGATACGCACGGTGCATGCGGACTCCGTTGCTTGCACTATGCTTGCACGGTTACAACATTCCGTATCCGTCCTCTCGGCTTGCGCTACACGGACGCAGTATAGAGTCGCGCACGAGACTCCACCCCATGCGCCCTGAATATTGAATCGCGAATACATATACGCGTACGCGAATTGAAAGCGATCGCGCGCGCTGCGCCGCGCAGCTAGCTCTAATAGAAGAGGTGTGGTTTCAATAATTAAAGTTCAGATCAGGGCGCCAGCAATACAGACTCATTGCTCATGCTCAGCGATCAAAAACATTCTGTGAGCATTGCTCTTGGCGTGTGAGCAAATCCATGTTTAGTCGCCACCGCGTGATACCTTCTACAACAAGAAATGGCAAGAAAGGTAGAGAGAACAACCGATGAGCAGTTCTATAGTCAGAATTCGGACTTCACAGCCCAGGCTCGACCACGATCCATCGCACAGCTTGCCTTTTGAAAGATGATGAGCTTCTCATATCTTGTTTTGGTACCTGCATTGGTGGTTGAAAATGTATCAGGTATGATCCAAAAAAACTCTTTATTGATATGTGAATTATGGAATAGCTCATTGAGTGCCAAACTTATGAACCATGGCATGCACACACGCGCGTGTACTCACACTCACACACACACACACACACACACCAGATCGGTTAGTGAGTCTGACAGTTCGGAGTGATAAGATCATGATGATGTCAAGTGTAGACCATTAGGTATACACTCACTAGAGCTAAATGCATGTATCAGCATGCCATGCATATGCCGAGGCTACGCATGCATGTGTATTTAGCCAGTGTTTGTATCTCTTTATGGAAAGACTACCCCAAACTGTGGATACTGACTTCCATTTCAGTGGCCAGCGCCCTCATAGTTGGCGTCCACACCTACGACTGATTATAAGTTAAGTGATGCATGTGTATACATTGTGAACACTAGAAGCTTAAAGCTTTATATGTGTAGGCTTGGTTGTTAATTCCTATAACTTACGTGTAAGTGCAAACAACCCTGATGACACTGTGTACATTATTGTATTGCACCTGGTAGGCTATAGCTAACACCAAGGTTTAATTATTAAGCTGATAAGCTTTATCTATGAATTAAGTCCTGCCACATGTAAATAGAGTGTCCTATACCATTTCTACTACTTTCCCATGCCCAATGATTCACTTGTCCATAATGTGTGTGTGTATGTACATGTGAAACTTCAGCTTGTTGTGTGTTAGAGTGAGCAATTCAAATGTACCAAGCATTTAGGACTAGCCTGCAGTTAAGATGGCACATCTTTAAGCTGAATGAGCATAAGAGTGTGTGAGTAATGTGCGTGTGTACATGTGTGAAACTTCAGCTTGTTGCGTATCAGAGCCAGCGATTGGAATGTACCGAGCATTTAGGACTAGCCTGCTGTTAAGATGGCACATCTTTCAACAGTAAGACTCAGCTAAGATGGCACATCTTTAAGCTGAAAGGGCATAAGAGTGTGTGAGTAATGTGCGTGCATACATGTGAAACTTCAGCTTGTTGTGTATCAGAGGGAGCGATTGGAATGTACCGAGCATTTAGGTCTAGCCTGCTGTTAAGATGGCACATCTTTCAACAGTAAGACTCAGTTAAGATGACACATCTTTAAGCTGAATGAGCATAAGAGTGTGTGAGTAATGTACGTGGGTACATGTGAAACTTCAGCTTGTTGTGTATCAGAGCGAGCAATTGGAATGTACAGAGCATTTAGGACTAGCCTGCTGTTAAGATGGCACATCTTTCAACAGTAAGACTCAGCTAAGATGGCACATCTTTAAGCTGAATGAGCATAAGAGTGTGTGAGTAATGTACGTGGGTACATGTGAAACTTCAGCTTGTTGTGTATCAGAGCGAGCAATTGGAATGTACAGAGCATTTAGGACTAGCCTGCTGTTAAGATGGCACATCTTTCAACAGTAAGACTCAGCTAAGATGGCACGTCTTTAAGCTGAATGAGCATAAGAGTGTGCGAGTAATGTACGTGGAATGTACCGAGCATTTAGGACTAGCCTGCTGTTAAGATTGCACATCTTTCAACAGTAAGACTCAGCTAAGATGGCACATCTTTAAGCTGAATGAGCATAAGAGTGAGTAATGTACGTGCGTACATGTGAAACTTCAGCTTGTGTATCAGAGCGAGCGATTGGAATGTACCAAGTATTTAGAACTAGCCTGCTGTTAAGATGGCATATCTTTAAGCTGAAAGGGTATGAGAGTGTGTGAGCAATATGCTCGTGTACATGTTCATTTGTGCGTCAGAGTGAGCAATTGAGATGTACATGTACCAAGCATTTAGGTGACTATCCTACAGTTTAGTGGGCGCTATGGGGAAATATTTGGAACACAGTCCTCTGTACCGCAAGTGTCTAAGATTGATGAATGTCCATCTCATTGTATAAAGACTTGGTATGTAGGTTGTTATATGCATCAATTATTATTTGTAATACTATTAATTATAGAGGCAGTTCATGGCTACTATGAATGTCGTTGGAGGTAGAGAGAGCTGAAAAAGTGCTGAAGAGGAAAAGATAAAGCAGGAAGCATTCAAGTTTTAGCGATGATTGACTAACTACACCAACTGAGTGGATGTATCTACTCTCTTCATTAATTATTATTATTATGTTATTAATAATTATTATCATTATTGTAATTTTAATGCAAATTTATGCGCATGCGCTATATGATATGATTCGGACGGGATAGAACAGACTGGAACGGGATCGTCAGACGGAGTTGATACGTGTAAGGGATCGGCTATGTTCACCGCGATCTAAGTCCTAGTGGGTGTGGCTTATCAACCTTTGACCCCAAGTTGACTTGGCGCCAAGCACGCGAAATTCAATGGTGCATGGTGAAGCGTCCAGATCCACGTGGATTTGGTGAACGTCTAGTATGCACCATGGTAGAGTGGCAGAAAGGGCTTGAACGGAAAGGTCTCTACTATGAGGGGATCATTGATGGTAGCAGACTGGATAGTGTGCTTGAACTTCACCGACGATCCACAGTGAGCACCTTTGGAACAAGGAGATCAAGTCGGGTATCAGTAGCAACTCAAACAGAGAAATTGACAAACAATGAGAATGTAAGAATACACTAAACAATGAGATTGTACAATTGTCAATAACATCAAAATAAAAATATAAATTCTAGATCTGTCCCAACACTACATCGAACACCTCTGAGTCTCCACCTGCATCATCTGGAGAGTGTAAAACTTCCTTATTTTGGCAGTACACTATTGGAAGCTTGAAAGTAGAATTTGACAATGTTCCATTCTGTGTTGGAGAAAAACGAGTATTAGATTGTCAGCATGGTTCTGAGTATTACAAGCAACGAAAACCAATGGGTAAGCGCACTCGACTGCAGGGTACAAGAAAGATAGGATGCAATGCCCATATAGTATGTCGGCAATATGTACTGTATCCTGACTATGGCATTCCAAAGAATGAATCACTTAACAAGAAAATTGAAAGGGAAAGGAAACAGGAGAGCCTAAAACAACTTCGAAGGGATCTGACACTCACTCCTCAAACTGTCAAAACTGAAATCAAGTACCACATATCTTTACCCATGGAAGAAGCTCACCACAAGACCCACCCAACTAGGGGACCCCATCTAATGGCACAGAGAGTAAACCCACAGATATCCCAGCGAATAATGGAATTAGTGCAGGAGGGAATGACTAACCCACAGGAAGTACGGAAGGCACTCAACCACTACGTAAGGACAGTTCTCTGTACTGAAAATCCACCAGATCCAGATGATCGAGCCTATTTTCCAGCAAATCGAGACTTGAAAAACCATATCTACAAAGCAAAACGTGCTTTTGAACTGTCCAAATTTGATCAACATAATCTAGCTAAAAAAATCAGTGAGTGGGAAAAGTCTTACCCTGAATCTCATCACCATTTTCGTCCCTACATTTCTGTTCCAGAAGCACAAGCTGAGCATACCCAGGATGATGATGACACTCAAACAAGCCAAGTGAGGGAATTTGAACAAACTCTAATGTGGGTACACCAAACCAATTGGCAAAGGGAGATGCTATCCAAATATGGAAATACGATGACTTTAATTGACGCCACCTATAAAACTACTTTGTACGACCTTGCTCTATTTTTTATCACTGTACGAACAAATGTGGGGTATATTGTTGCTGCTGAATTTATTATACAGACAGAGACCAATGAACAGATTGAAGAGGCACTGAATATCTTAAAATCATGGAATCCCAATTGGTCTCCGAGGTATTTTATGTCAGACTATAGTGAAGCAGAAATATTGGCCATTGAGTCAGCTTTTCCAGGCTCACATGTTTATCTGTGCGATTTTCATCGCGAACAAAGCTGGGAACGATGGATCAAAGACCATAAACATGGACTTACCAAGGATGAAGGTGAAAGTCTACTTGATCTCCTTCGTACTTGTGCAAATGCTCCACCTCCTCCTGCACATGAAGGCAAACAACAAGACCACTATTATCAGCAGGCATTAGCTAATCTTAAGGCAAGTAATGTGTGGAAGGAAAACACAAATGTGCAAGAATGGCTCTCAAGTACATGGCTGTCTATTCCACAGGTATAGCATTAGCATAAAGTTGTGCATGTTTGTGTGTTGACCACATGTGGTTGCCTTATCATGTACACAAGGGTATGTGCACCACATTAATTATTATTATGCACACACACTTGTTATTTCAGAGATGGGCCAGAGCATTCAGAGATAACCGTTTTCATGAGTGTATCAACACCAATAATGGAACAGAAGCACTTAACAAGGCCCTAAAGTATTCCTACATGCCTAGGAGCAAGCGTAGCATGAACCTTTCTTTAATTGTGTCCCTCCTTGTCGAAACATTTCTACCTGCTCTTCGACAAAAGTATTTATTTGCTAATTTTGAGCAAAGCCATCTCAATCGCAAGTACAATGACTACATCCCTTTATACTTACAGAACAGACCACGAGAAGTGATTTTACACTGCCTTGATCGAAAAGCTTCTAGTGCTCGTTACACTAGTAATGATATCACTGTGGTAGACAGCAAAACTGGTATTTTTGAAGTAGCTAATGCCAAAGGATATTCCTACACTGTCAAATTTACAATTCCTTCATGCTCTTGTCCTGATTGGACTGAATATCATTACCCATGTAAGCATTTTTTTGCTATTTTTCACCATCATTCTCCCACATGGGACTGGAATGCTCTACCTCAGGCATATCTAAGTAGTCCGAGGCTTAGTCTTGACACCCAAGCACTAGAACAATATTTTAACCAGGATGACATCCAGTGTGACACCTTGCAGAGTGAGAATAATGTTCAAGAAATGGGAGATGCTGCTCCTAAACGCAAGGTACTAAAAACTTATTATGGGAACTACATAATATTGTAACCTACATGTACATATACTTGTTTTAACCATAGGAGAAAGTACTGACACTGTAGCTCAAAGAGCAAGAATTTCTTTGAAAGCAATCGAAAGTTTAACCTACACTTGTAATAGCCCCCAGCAGCTAATTGAACTAAATCAAAAGCTTGATCAAATCCTATCAGATTTTAGGCATGCATTACCAACAGAACAGGGATTGGTTATTAGACCTTTAATCACAAAACGGGTGAAGAAAAAGGAAAAAATCAAAGCAGCTAGCAGTGGACAAAGACTTCTATCATTACCACTTTACAAAAAGCGTGGAAGGATCCGTGTTGACTCTAAATATCGTAACCGAGTGGGGAAGCGAGCACAACAATTAAGATATGTAAGGATACATACGTACTTGCCAAGTTCCTAATACATGTACATGTACATAATGAGTACCATGGTACTAATGCTAGAAGTACAAGGGGCGAGGCCATATACACAGAAATATAATAGGTGTTCTCAAGGGCCAGAAAGGGGAAGGCTGAGCTCTAATTGGAAACACTTACATGATAATTATTGTATGTGACATTATTGTGTATCCGATAATAGGCTGCACAGAAGTTGGTAAAAAAAGCCAAGATAGTCAAACAAAATTCATTGTGAGTTTCCAAATAATGTAGTACATGTATACATGGTGCTCTAGTACAGTTAGATACATACATGTATATGAATGTTAACACCCCATCTGTAATAGCCAAGCTTCTAACTATCATGTGATCATAATTGCCACCTTCTTTAGGTCAAAGCAGGCTCAGCCTGTTGCCACCAAGACCATACAACCTCCAAAAGCACCCCATCATTTTGCTGGTAAGGAAAATGACCATCCTATCTACATGTACACATATGTACATTGAAGAGTACATCGGCAGTACTCTTGATGCACATTAGATGAGTATACACACATATACAATGTCCTATACGATACACACTTAACTACTGTAGGAAAGAAAAGGACTCGTTGTGGAGACTGCAAGGCTGTACTAGTAGCGATTGTGGGGTGTGCAGGTTTTGTAAAGATAAGCCTAAATTTGGAGGAAGGGGAACACTGAAACAATGTTGTGTAAAAAGGAAATGCATAAGAATGGACCTAAATGGTAATTTCTGTTTCGATCTTCTTACTTATTTTGTTAGATCTAACTTTCCTATTGTACAGGTGCTCCTAAAGTCAAACTAGACACACCTCATGCAAGGAAAATTGCAACTACAGCTAATACACAAGTAAAGGAGACAAACAATGACAAATTGAAGGTTGGATCTCCCATTCACATTAGCAGGACGTTAGCAACACTTGGGCGAAAACTACACCCAATTCTAGGGGATGGAAACTGCTTCTTTCGTGCTCTGTCGTACATCATGTATGGTACAGAGGACCGTCATGCTTCAGTTCGGGCTAGTATTGCTCTATTCAGTGAGCTAAATGCAGATTGCTTCAAAAAATACTGCACATCATCCAAGGTTATGGAGCACATCCAGTGTATGAAGCATGAAACAGTATTTGCCACTCAAATGGAAGCACATGCAGCAGCATCTTGCATTCAGCGAACGGTGTACATATACACTCAAAAAAGTGGAAATGGTGAGTATTATTGGGAAAGATTTGATCCCATCCCACCACACGCACTCAAGTTGCTCCCAGTTGAGTACAGAATATTGCTGCATCCCTTCATGATCCACCTAGAGCTATGCCACATCAACAGTTGCCACTACGATGTTGTCACAATGTTCAATGGAGAGCCTAGCCCTTACCCACCTCCCAGACAAACCACACTCTCACACATCGACCTCACTCAGGAACTTACAAGCTCCTCTGACTCTGCCGACTAGCTTCCTTTAGCTTCATCGTGGACAATCGTCACCAGGAGTCCAAATCTTTATTATGTACATGTATTATGCTGTATTTATTATGGTACAAAGTTCGCTTGCGGTACGTACGTACGTACGCGTACGCGGTTAATGTTGTCAAGTCATGATTACGTCATTGGCATGGATCGCGGTGAACATAGCCGATCCCATACGTGTAAGTAGACGGAGGCGGTCCATGCGGTTCATGCGGTCCGATCGGACAGACGGATCATTGAGACGGAGTCACACGACGGACAATACTGAATAAAACGGAGTATCTAGACGGACTCAGCACGGATCTGATAGCGGACTCAGTGAAATAGTCTGTAAAAAGTGATCCCAATACGGACGACAACGGTACTCGTTATCCTGGACATCGGAGATTCCGTTCCAAGCTCGTCTATACGGCGAACGCGGACCTCGTTCTCCCTGTATACGTGCACAGTTCACGCGGCTACGTTTTCCTGTGTGAGCGCTTCTTTAACACCATCATCTGCCACCACTTTATCTCAATTTTTGTTCACACTTTTGCTTTCGACCATTAGGCCTCTCTTTGTCATCAAAATAAATTCGATCTCCATGTTTCGGCTATAATGAGATAGTTTTGAAGCTCTAACCTAGTATTCAAAACCTAGGGAGTGGCCATAGCCTTTCCCACAACTGGTAATATAGCCATCCGACTCTCTGATTAATACCCCAAGGCTCTGCGCTAAAGGTCCCTAGTCTAAGGCGCTTTGGCTGTTCGGTAGAGATCGTCGATGTACAACTAACCGGAAAACGACTGCCGCGACATCTACCGAAATCTGCATGCGTTTTGCGCTCTTAGAACCAGTCTCGCTCGCTTTGGCATTCCATCATCGTGAAATATGGCTGTATCTTGGAGAGTTGAGGTCAGTTGCTCAATATAAGACCTTTTTTGAGGGGGGGGGTCATTAGCCTATTTAGCGTTCAAAGCGATCGCTACGTTTTGGCTGTACATATCAGGAAATGGACAGACATGAAGACGTTTTCAACACCCATTCACGTTTTTTCACTCACCCCACTACTTAATATAGAATTTTATATTTAACTTGATATAAAAAGAAAAGCATGCATTCTTTCAATTTTGTAAGTTTGCATGCATTTACCTGCTATTCAAGCTGCATATTGCACTCAAAATCACCTCCTACAAGTAAACATAGCACCGGCCACATATTTACAGTAGTAATGTACTATCGTCTTTGAGGGTTAAAGGTCAATTTATTTTTTTACATACCCTCATTTATATCTAATTGTGCATATACGGTGTAATTTTGTAACCCAGCGTTGTGCCAATCCTGTCAACAACCACTTGCACTTAGTTTTATGCGTCCTGGTAGTTTCTGCACTCGGCCGTTCTAAGGTGTGTAAATGCGCTTGCATCTTTGCTCTCAACCAGTCCTTTTCACGACTATCATCGTCCCCCTCATTGTTTTCTACATCCTCTTTGTGTTGCTGATCCAGGGAATGGTACCCAGGCGTACTCGACTAAATATGTGACCGGATTTGAGAAAACCCTCCGTATGGGATCCGCGCACTATTCGCGCATTGCGCGTTTTTAGTAGCTCTGGTCAAAAACTGTCAAAGTTCAGATTTTGCCACATCCATGTCAAAGAACCTTTCTTGTAACTGTTACCGTCGCCTACGGAGCCTAGTCGTAAGTTACCAAGGCGAAATAAGCCTTTATTCACAGGCTCCTCGATCTACCTAGTCTATGCAGCTGCCGTTTACGGAGTCCGTTGCTAAGGGCGATAATTATCTAGATACAGCTAGATTCATCGAACTACTGAACGTTGACTCACCTTTTAAGCTTCTTAGGCATCGAAGAAGAAGCGGCCATCGTTATCGACGACGAAGTTCGAGACTAGCTCGACCTTTGCGCTCTTTTCGGACGGTCCCGCCCAAGTTGAATCAATTGATTTCCGGTTGACGCGTAGTATACGGAAACGCTACACGCGTACATAGCAACGCCTTTAGACCGTAATTTCTCGTTTTCTATGGTTGTAGCGCGATCGCAAACAAAGTGGGCTATCTCCAAAGCGGAGCGCGCGATCAGTCTAAAATTTACAGGTGGGTTAGCTCTATGGTAGAGCTTATCAAAGACGCATCAAACTCAATTTTCACAAAAAAAATCCCACAAGGAGGGTTTTCTCAAATCCGGTCACATATATGGCTTACCTGGCCTAACGAAGTAAGTGATCAGTTATCATGAAACTAAGAAATGACAGTATAAGTTAGTAGTACCTAGGAAAGCTATGATTACCTATGTACTGTATTTGCCAAGATTACATTAACATTCTTGAGTTGCAATATGAATGTATATGTGCGACCTTTTATAATTTATTTACTTCAGCATGTTTCTCTGACTTAACTCGAGATGATGGTACTAATCCTAGTCGTTCTGTTGTCCAGCGATGGCTAAAATCAATAGGAAGTAAGAAGGAGGAGCAGTTATGCGTTGGACGTAAAGAATGGATGCTTGTGGAGCAGTCCCTGAATGTACAGCATAAGCCACTACAATGATCTGGATGAGTTGCTAGGAAATCAGTGGCGCATGAGAGTGCTCAATATCAATGGAGATTATTTCTATGCAATCTTGGGCACAGTTTCCTTCCACCTATAATACCAGAGGCAGGCTTCTCAGTGAGTATGAGGTAGTAAGAAATGACGACGGAACTTACAAATTTCAAGTTTTTCTTAACCAGAACTCCTATTTAGTTTAGAGGAGATAGTACTAAGTCAGATTTAAATAATTACATATAGCTAGGACTCTCATTCTCTCTCATTGTCAATAATATTGTTGAATCATACAATTTCATAGACATTCTTGTACATATTAGCAGCTGAAAGCGTTAATTAGCACCTTGATAATGGATGTCCACAACGCTGTACACATTTCCTGATATGACGAGATCGTTTTGAAGCTCCAACATAGCATTCAAAATCTAGGAAGTGACCATAGCCTATCCCACCACTGCTATTATAGTCCGCCAACATCCTGATAAGTTTTCCAGGTCCCTGGGCTAAAGGTTTCTAGTCTAAGGTGCATGCGCTGTGTTTGGAAGGGATTGTCAATGGACAACGAATCGAAAAATATCTGTACAGCGTTCTTTTAGGTCCATCGACAACCCCTACCGAACTGCGCATGCGCCTTGCGTCAGTTTGTATTATGGGACATCCACAATACTAAATGTGGAAGTATCCAATTACTGGATCAGTGTATTATGCCATATGAGCTTATTGACTATCCTGTTGTTTGTTCATGCCTAGTTGCGGTGAAACAACGAGTTTTTAGTTCCAGTGCAGAACCTCAGAAATCTCTTGGCACATTTAATTCGTCTAAGAATCTAACCAAGCGTTAAGGACAGCTGCTATCATGGACATCCCCATTGGAAGAGCTTCAGGTTGGTTAATGTTGTGGTAGTGAAGGTAGTGACTCTCAGAACAGACAGGCAACCCATAATACGTTGAAAACGGTGTTAATAACACCCATTTGTAATCCACTCAATAGGCACCTTGGGAAATCCTTTAAAAATTCACTGAACTACAAATTAATATTATAACTCATTGCTCACTTGAGTGGCTCATAGCTTGGACAGTGCATGACTCGAATTGGAATCTATGTTGGTACAGTCCATGACCTACATATTATTTCCTACACTGTAAAAAATGATTAGTGACCGTCACTACAAATATGTAGTGAAATGTTCACCACAGTTCTCACCACTTTTAATGTAGTGATGGTCACTACACAACCGTTCAGTACATAAAAATTAGGTGACGTTCACTACCAACTGTTGTGAGGTTCACATTGAAATAATATGATTTTCACTACAACCGATTTTATTGAACTCAACATTGAATTATACATACAAAATACTAGGCCAAGAAAGACAAAAACAAAGCAGAAAGAGCTATATAGTTGGTAGCTAGATTGTATATATCAAGAAAGCCTAAAGCAATGTTCAGTAACACATTATCAGCATTGTTCTCAACCATTATTAGCTTGAAACCTTGTCAGCAGAGCAGCATGAATGAAAGTGTGGAAGCAGATCATAAAATTGTTAGCTAAGGTGAGGAGAGTATGACTTCAAAGTGGGAGAGGGTAGAGACAGAGGGCCTAGGGAGAGCAATCTGAGAAAGACAGAGTGGGGGGAGGGATAATGTAGAGAAGAATTAAGCAAAGAGGACACATGCAAGGTGTGGAGATAAACAAAAAGTAAGAGAGAGTGGGGAGAGAGAGGGTAGAGAGAGAGGGCCTAGGAAGAGCAATAAGAGAGAGAGAGAGTGGGGTGGAAGAAGGAATAATGGAAAAGAATCAAGCAAAGAGGATACAAGCAGGGGGTGGAGATGGGCAAAATGTAAGAGAGAGGGTGGAAGCAAACATGAGGGAGGGAAAGAGAGATGAGAGCGAGAAGAATAAACTGAAAAGGACAAGAGAAAGAGAAAGAAACTTACCAGCATATAATATGCTCTCAACAGCTGTAGCACCTTGATAACTTGTCAACCAAGCTGCAAGAACGAATGGATGCTCAAAATCGATCATAAAGGTTTTTTATATTCAGAGGGGAACAAGAAAGTGAGAGTAAAATTAATGTTAATAACATCATAAGAAAGGGTAGGGATGATGAGAGTGATGGAAGGAAAGAGAGAAAAAGGGAGGAATCAGGAGTACACAGAAGGAAGGAAAGAAACAAAGTAGGACGGGGAGAAATTTGAAAGATAGGTAGTACAGAAATTTGAGAATTAGAGACCTACCAGCACACTCCCAAAAGTAGCACCTGCTTGAAATTGGTGGCCGAACTGCAAGGATTAGAGTGCATGCATGGAGAAAGAAAAAAATTAGAAGGGGAGAGTAAGATTAAATAGATACCATATAGCAGAAAATTTTTGTATGGTGCAAAACTGCGATTCTCGTGGATAGCTCAGCCAGTGTGAAATAAGAACCATAAAAATTTTTCAGCTAGAACTTATTATATACTATTGGTTGGTGTGGTCTTGCTGAGCACCGCATGAAATTAGAAATTTTCTTCTGAAGGGCTGGGAAGCAACTCCGTGAAATTTTGCACCATCAAAAATTTCCCACTATACAGTAATGGAGAGAGATACTAGAGGAAGAGAGTAAGGGAGAGAAAAGAAGTGAGAAATAAGAATGAAAATACACAGAGGGTGGAGAGAGTAATTTAGGGATAAAGAGAGAGGGTGGAACAGAGGAAATTTAATCTTAAATAGAGTGTGACGTACCAGCACAATACCTCTTAGTCTCAACAGCTGTATGTACCAACTAACAGCTTAACTGCAGAGACAAACGTGGGGATACAAATCATAAAAATGAATTGTGTGTGGAAGGGGAGAGTAAAGTTGAATAGAGAGGGGGGGACAGAGAGCGAAGGAGTGAAAGACAGAGAATGAGCAAGGGAAGATAAGAAGAGAGAATGAAAGTGTGTATAGATGATCTGGAGAAAGAGATAGAAGAGAGAGAGACTTACCAGCAATATGCCATCTGTCAATAGCTCTACCAGCTTAAAATGTTAAGTTTGTCAGCTGAGCTGCAGTTCAAGCTTGAATCTTGGCTATTTAACTGCAGAGACATGTGAAATTGTGTGTGCAGGGGAAGAGGAAAAGGGAGGATAAGACTGAATGTTATACAGGGAGAGGGAGAGAGAGGGAACGAGGAGGTGAAAGAAGAGGGAAAATCAAGAGTACAAATGGTCAATAGGTGAAAAAGGAGAAAAAGGAATTAAGAGAGACAAATCAAGATATAAAGAGAGAGAGTGAGAGGGAGAGACCTACCAGCATACTCTAAATAGCTGTTCTAGCTCCAAAACATGGCAGCTTAACTGCAGGAACAAATATGGTGACACAAATCATAAAATTGTGTGTGTTGGGAGGAGTAAGATGGAGAGAGACAGTTACATGTGTAAATAGGGATCACATGAGACAGTGATAAGGGGTGTATGCTTAACTATTCCAATTAGAATACACTTGTGACTAGTATTCGATATCACAGATAGTTGTGGCACAATGGAGTTTATGTTGTATTGGTACCAAGTTTTAATAGTATCAGAACTTCTCCACTATTTTTAACAGTAGGCATAGCTAATCTCACACCAGGCATATATATATATATAGATAGATGATAACAATGATATTCTCACCTTAGGGCCTTGTATTTGAAGTTCTCAATCTGTAAGTTGTGGCTTGTAAACTGACAGAACCCAGCTGCATGGCAATATCTGTACAGCAGTGATATCTTTGTGTAAAACAAATAGTAACAAACGGTAAACTTTAAACAGACTCTGAATGAGTACTGTTGTTATTGCGTTGGGCACTGGAAGCTTGAAATCTTGGCAAACAGGCTGCTAATCCATACCATAATACTTAAAGACATTACCAAGCAACCTGGACCACTACACTAACCCCTTCTACAGGCTATCATAGCCGTCAGTAAACTCTAAAGTAAACTAACTCTATGGGCCCCATATCTGAGTAGAAAGCTTAGCTTGGTAATTATTTCATTGTCTTGAAAGCTCTGTACCTTCTTTCACATGGAAAGAGGCCAAACCCTTCACCACTTTCAAACTTAAGTGCAGCTGCCACTCGCTCATTAATATGCGCAAGTGTGGTTATGATGTCATTACATTATGTAGTGAAGCTCACTACCAATACATTTCACTAAAAATGTATTGGTCACAACGCCGCCAATTGCCGTTTTTTAAACGTTCTTATAGCCCATACTTTTAGGCCGTGGCTATAAATTACTTAGAAAAAGAAAAAAAA
This sequence comes from Stappiaceae bacterium, assembly GCA_964291365.2. Lineage (GTDB taxonomy): Bacteria > Pseudomonadota > Alphaproteobacteria > Rhizobiales > Stappiaceae > JBDWFY01. Next base: position 36,288 of record OZ220025.1, on the reverse strand, counting down.
AGGTACTACATACAGAGGAGAGCATCGAACACGGTACCGTGGCTATAAATTAGTTAGAAAAAATCTTAGAAAAAAAACAAAAAAACAAAAAAAACAACAAAATCAAGATACTACATACAGAGGAGAGTATCGAACACAGTACCACTGACACCAAATGCGAGAGTATACCCTCCAAGCTATCGGTCACAACGCCGCGATTTGCTGTTTTTTAAACGTTCTTATATCCCATACTTTTAGGCTGTGGCTATAAATTACTTAGAAAAAGAAAGAAAAAAAGGTACTACATGCAGAGGAGAGCATCGAACACGGCACTACTGACACCAAATGCGAGAGTATACCCTCCAAGCTATCGGTTACATCGCTGCCAATTGCCGGTCTTATACCCCATACTTTTAGGCCGTGGCTACAAAAGTTCGGTCAAAAGCATCGATAGCGTCGACGATCTCGATTGATTCGGTCTACTAAATCGTCAGAAGCTTCACGTAGGCTTGACTAATATAGAGCTCGAAAGTAGCCTTCTTCTTAGGTCATTTAGCGCTTCGGAATATGTCTCCTTGAGACCATTGATATTCCCTTTATAATTACTGGCACTCAGGTGTGTTAAGGACTGGGTCCAGCATTAAGAAATCAGTCTCATTACCATGTTCAAGGGCTTGTATCTCAGCTTATTATGCATCAGAGCGAGTGATTGGACTGTATTGAGTATTTAGGACTAGCCTGCTGTTAAGATGACTCATCTTTCAACAGTAAGACTTAGCTAAGATGGCACATCTTTAAGCTGAAAGAGCATAAGCGTTTGTGAGTAATGTGCGTGTGTACATGTGAAACTTCAGCTTGTTGTGTAACAGAGCGAGTTCTTGGAATGTACAGAGTATCTACGTCTAGCCTGCAGTTAAGATGGTACATCTTTAAGCTGAATGAGCATAAGCGTGTGTGAGTAATGTACCTGCACACGTGTGAAAGTTGAGCATGTTATGTATCAGAGCAAGAGATTGGAATGTACCGAGCATTTAGGACTAGCCTGCTGTAATGATTGCACATCTTTCAACAGTAAGATTCAGCTAATGTAGCACATCTTTAAGCTGAAAGAGCATGATTATTGTATGTGCGTACATGTGAAATTTCAGCCTGTTGTGTATAAGTGTAAGCGATTGGAATGTACATGTACTGAGCATTGAGGACTAGCCTGCGGTTAAAATTGCACATCTTTAAACAGATTCAGATTAGATGGAAGCTTAATGAGCGTAAAAGCGTGCTAGTAATGTACGTGCGTACATGTTAAATTTCAGCCTGTTGTGTATCAGAGCGAGTGATTGGAACGTACATGTACTTAGCATTTAGGGACTAGCCTGCTGTTAAGAAGGCACATCTTTCAACAGTAAACCTCAGCTAAGATGGCTCATCTTTAAGTTGAATGAGCATAAGTGTGTGCGAGTAATGTACATTCGTTCATGTAAAAATATAGCTTGTTTAAAATTAGATCGAGTGAGTGGAATGTACATGTACCGAGCATTTAGGACTAACCTGCTGTTAAAAAGCCAAAATATCACAACTTTAACCTTAAAGAGTTTAAAAGTGGGTGAATAATGTGCGTGTGTATACATGAAACTTCAGCTTGTTGTGTATTAGAGCGAGCGATTTTAATGTACCTATCATTAATGACTAACTTACAGTTAAGATGGCGCACTTTTCAGCAGTAAGACTCAGCTAAGATGGCAGATCTAGAGTATAAGAGTGTGAGTAATGTGCGTGAGTACATGAGATACTTCGGCTTGTTGTGTATCAGAGCGAATGATTGGAATGTACCGAGCATCTACACAGAAAAAAATGGTGTGCTATTTTGATGTTTGTTAGTGTGCTGAAGTAGCACAGTGCTGTGCTGTTTATTAAATCAGCACACTTAGTGTGTTGTTTCATTTGAACAGAGCACAATCAGTGTGCTGTTTAGCTATCCATCTGCACACAACTGTGTTGCTTTACAACAGGTGCTAATTGGCCTTATCTGAGTGTGTTAAACTGAGTGTGCTAAATGTACTGAAGTGTGCTGAAAATGAACACTTGTGCTAAATTAGCACAAAGTGTGCTGTTTCAATGATCATGAGCTGTAATTGTGTGTCAAACTCCACAAGTTATTTAATTACTCCTAATAGAGCTATAAGTACAGTTGATATGAACGTGGGAAAAATGGGCCAGCAAAACGGAGTAGTACATATCCTGATTCTACACATCAAAGTGTATAAGATCAACAGGTTGGTCTGGCAGAGACCAAATAATATTAAGAGGCCAGCAGAGGTACCGAATTCGACAAGTGGCATGGAACACGTATGTCACCCTTCATCAACATGAACACTTGATCACCCAGCAAAATGGAGTTGATATCCTGATTCTACACATCAAATTAAAGTGTACAGGATCACCAGGTTTGACTGGCAGAGACCAATGTATGTGTTGGTGAGGTCAGAGGGGGTGTTGCAATTCAATACTCATAAATACAGTCGTATGTACATGTACATGTAAGAGATTCAAAACAATTTCATATTGATGTTACAAAACACACATTATACAACAATAATAAAATTTAATACATGAACTCAGTAAAAGAGGGTGTGCTTGGCCCAGTGATCCTTTTCTATTATGTATGAACTATGAGCATGTTGTTTGATATGAAGGACCCCATGACTATACAGCTGGGTGGACAAACACACCAAGGAATTACTTGTAACATCAACATTGATTGCTCTCAAGTTGTTCACAAAGTCACTGATGCCGAGTATGTTGGTTATGAAGATCTTGTAGTCTTGATAGACATATACGTGTACTATCTGTGCATAGATGAATGGCAGATCTCCTTGCTCATCATTGGATGTGATGCGTATCACTGAGCCTTGCTTATATGTAGTGCCATGAATCTTCACACCTTTGCAACTGTATATACACAATACAACGACTGTAAACAATGGACAGTGGACACACACGCACACACACATACACACACACACACCCCTCAAACGATGGACAGTGGACACACACACATACACACACACACCCCTCAAACAATGGACAGTGGACACACGCACGCACACACACACACACATCTCAAACAATGGACAGTGGACACGCGCGTGCGCACACACACACACACACACACACACATACACACCTCAATAGTTCCAATGATTCTTTGCCTGATACTGAAGCCTCTCCACACAAGCAAAGAATTTCCTCTACATGTTCGTGCACTTCTGTCACTGTACCTACATGTACATGTATCAATAAAAACATGGTACATCATAATACAATACTACACCGTTCCTTGTACCTACCTGATATGATTACATCTCCTGAGTAAAAGAAATTTGACACAGTTTGGCTAGGATGTGTTGCTAGCTGGTGACATATCCACTGCTGATGGTGAATTGCTACAGTGAGCAGCACATTTCTGAAGGATGAGGATACAAATCTCTTGATTTGAGCATTTTTCGACTCAAATCTCATGCACCAGTGTTGCCTGAGTGGGCCGAACCTAAACCAAAAAAATCAGTGCATACATGTATAATGATTATTATTCGATGAAGTAAAAACTCACATCAGTATTTGTTTTGGTAGATGGACCAGGTAATGCATCTTTGGTGTCACCGAAGTTCCATACAGACTCGTAAAAGCCTCCAGATAAGTTTCTATCAGCCACCCAAGATGAGTGGCATCATCTATTGTCACTTCAAAGGAGCACACAACACTGCAAATGTCCCACAGGAGGAGAAAACACTCCCAGTGATCATCATCATGATCTACCAAGTCACCAATGAATAAAGGAAGACGTCTGACAAGGGTCATCATCTGAGAGGCTGTGAAGGCACATGTAAATGTGTACATGTACTGTACAACAAGAGATGCATGATTGTATATGTGCATGTATATGTATGCACAGATACTGTATAGCGGGAAATTTTCAAATGGTGCAAAATTTTGCGTTTTTCGCGGATAGGTTGGATGCCGTGAAAATAAGAACTAAATAGGCAGAGAAATTGTGACGTCATACATGCAGCTATACTATATACTGTGCGATCAATCGATCAACGTGGGTGTGGTTCCCATTGTGTAGAAGGTGCGAAAATCAAAACCTCAAAATTTCCCACTGTATGGTACATGACATTGTACATGTACATGTGCAGTTGCATTACCTGATTGCTTAAAATGGAAGTCTGAATGAGCAGTAGACTCTCGACAGATTGGAGATGGTTTGGTGTCCATTTCTGAATAACCATAGTCATGACTGCTGATGACATGGTTGAGATCTCTAAGGCAAAACAGCTGGCACTCATCAATTATGTGATGAAGGAGATGAATGATGTGGTTTGATGCCACACCCTCAAACACTGTGTGCATAACATCAAATGGAAGACATTTGGTAATGTCAAATCCAGTCAGGTCCTTGAGTGGGCTGGCACGGTTGATACCATATGTTGCAGAGTCATGGCTTGCTCCTTCAGCTATCAGGTCAAGATGGTCACCATAGGCTGTCAAGTTTCGTTCAATGAACACTGATGCATGAAACTAATTCAAACAGAGATACAGTGTATGTTACACACAGTTTAAATAAAGTTTCTTCATTACCTTAGAAGACATATCCGGGAGCATGGCCAAACATTGCCTGCACTTCCTCAGTGAGAATCCTACTCCTTCCTTGAAGCCACCGACGTAGCAGCTAGCTGGTGTGTCACCACAGAAACAAACAACTGCTCCATGAAGAACTACAGTCTCATCCTTCAATTTCAAAGAATAACCTTCATCCTACAGTACATACAGTGTAAGTTGACAAGGCAGAATACAAGTCAGGGCTGCCATAAATTCGGATTTTGTCCGAATATTCGGATTTCTGAAGTCTTAAATTTCTATTCGGACGGATTTGATTGTTATTCGGATTTTCGCGTGTCTTCTAAAAGGTAAGAGGTCGTCACAACGGACAATACTAAATTGGTAAAGGTCGTCGCACAGCATAGCAAATGACCTGCATTGTGAAGTTTAAGTGACCATAATGAGGACAGAATAAATCCTAAAGGAATCTAGGTATGATAAATTCAAGTGTGTAAGTGTAGCTATTCCTGAACAACTTGGGCAGTGTTCAATTAGTAGCTATTTGGATTTCTTAGGATTTCTTGGTGTTAGAATCTCAGGATTTCTGAGAGGTGTGTTAGGACAAATGGCATAGAAATGTTGGCAGCCCTGATAAGTGCAAGTATATAGTGAAACCCACCTTTCCAAGGGTACTGACATTTGCAATGAAATTCTGGATCAAGGCATTAAATCCATATTGACGAATATCTGAGTATTTTGCCACTGAAATCAGTTGTATTGCTTGAAGACGTGAACGAAACATTGGCCGAATATTCCCCAATGTGTAATAAAACACACCTGCAGATGACATACATGTATATTAAACAGAGCCTTGTAACATACACAATTCTACGTTACTGTACCTAACTTGTGTTTTCCAGCTTTCGTGCCTAGGGGATTGGCTACTTCTATTTCATCATAGTACATGATGAATTGGAGAGCATCAGGGTACTTTGAGAAGACCTTATGGTTTTGGAAAAAGTTTCCATCACAAAAGTCCCTCAGAACACCGTCAGTGCTAGTATGAGTTGTGGCAATCCCTTGTCTTACAGCAGGATTTTCAGCAAAGTCTGAAAACAATTTTAATCGATGCTACCATGAAATTTATACATCTCGTGTACTAACATGAGTGTGCATGTATACACTTGAGCACATGCCACTGTCATGTCCAACAATTCTCCACACGTAATACCTACCTTTAGCCCAGCAAACAGGTCCACTTCATACCCATGGTGTTTTGTATCAATTAGCTTTCTCTTTCCATTCTGTACAGTCCATTTCCATTCGGTTCCCAAAACAATAGGTGTTGGTTCCTACAGCACACCCAACAACGGACAATTAAATTGCATTATGAAGCTGATCTTATCCACACTTTTGATCTTACCACATAGTTGAAATGATCACAGTAGTACTTCTCTCTACTGTATCTCGATTTCAGCCCAGCAAATAAGTCTCCAGGAACACACTCTTGTAAGATGTCTTTCCTACGTTGTGAATCAACACTTGGTGGCAAATTAGCTTCAACCCGTTTTGTGAGCAAACCTTCTCAACAAACCATTGTGTGGAATCACAAAAGCTGTCCACACCGGCATGTCTAAGAGAATGTTCTTCAGTCATATGTAGCAGGAAACGAACACTTTCCCAATGCTGATCGACCTCTTCTTTGTTGTCTGCTGAGTGTTGATCATCAAACCAGTCATCTGCTGGGTCACCACCACTCACACTGTACAAGGGGGGCTCAGTGCTGAAGGCTACAAACCATGAAAAGGCATTCTGAAGTTAAACAATGCAGTCTCACCCCTTCATATTAGCGTTTATTAAACTAAACTTACTTGGATGAGAATGATGTAAATGCTTCTTTAAAGAACACCACTTCCTGTAGGTTCGGCCACACAAACTGCAACTCACTTGGAAGTTGGCATCATTTTCGTGGATGTCACGTAAATGTTTCAAAAGAGCTCTCTAATCACGACACCCGTAGTCACACAAGTGACAAAACGTAGTTGACATAGTACAGTTGGCAAGAGAACAGGATAGATAGCTACTTGCAGTCCAACTGATTCTAAATAACGCACACTTTGAGTTGCAATATTACTTTTCGCGTAAATAAATGTGTGAAGTTGCTCCATGTGTACAAGTATTTTGGGAGTGAGAGAGATCGCGCACAAGAGAGTGGAGTTTTCGAGAAGGTGCTGCTAAACTGTCTTATAATGGAGAAACTAACTATCGATCAGGTCACTTCTTTGCTGAGAGAGCACGCTTTACCTGAGGTACTGTTGGACACTTTGTCTGGTAAGTTTCCTAGAGATTAGTGTATACCGCTAGACTAGTAAACTTTCATGTTTATTATTGCAATAGATATTGGTAAAAAAAAAGATGTGTTTTCATTTTATTCTGCATACATTGTAGCAAACTTCATTGATGGAGCAGCACTTGCTGTACTCCCTGATGATTTCACAGAGTTTTCACACCTGGTCCCCCAGAGTGGGTTGAGAATTAAGCTCAAAGCTGTAATTGAAAAACTTATGACAAGCAGCTTTGAGCAGTTCTCTGAGAAGGTGAGAAAATATTGATACACTGTAGTATTGTGCTTGTATTTATACACCATAATATGCAAGTCAAAAATTATATTACCAGTGTTATCACCCTTTTTATGTGTAGGAATCCTCGCTTGGTGGACTAGATGACACCTCACTTGGGCAAACAGCTCAATTCATCTCATCTAACATGGCAACAACACTCAATTCAGATCCATTAGACAAAGAAAATTGGCCGGAAGATGATCTCTATGATCTCAGTGTGTCCTCTCCACCACAAGACTTAGTAATCTCTTCAACTCCAGTGCCACCGTTAAAACGAAAACAAGATTTCCCTGACCCAGTCCCCAAACGAAAACCCACTCTGAACCCTGACAAAGAAAATCGTGATCCAGACAAAACACCAACCAGACCAGACACTAGTGTACGTCGTCTTCCTGAACCGTGCCCACTACCGAACACCTTTTCACGAAAGACGATTGATGCAATTGAACGGGGAGATTTGCTTGGAACTGCTAAGACTAGAATGTTAAGAGAAGCGGCTACATTCTATTTTGGAGTTTGTTCTGGCCGCTGCGCTTCAGACTACATCACCGTCGCAAAGACACTATGCAGAGAGTATCCCCAGCTGAGGGACAAAATGCCAACAAATGGGGAATACTGGGTAAGCTGTTGCTGTAGAGTGGAATAAATCTGCACTTACAAGAGTGTGTGTGTCTTATTCTTTTCCAGAAAACTGTGAAGGACTACATGAGTCAAAAATTTCGAAACTTGCGCCGGAAATCCGAACCAGTACCTACTGATGGCCAGGTGAAATCCAAGATCATTACAGCACAGCATGCTACACCCGTGGTAGCTCGTTGCCAATCATCGTCACTGGAAGAAGGGGATGCTGTTGCCTACGAGCGGAATGTCCAGTCGCTGAAGGATGAACTATCAAAAAGCAGACCCAACAACAACAAAATACACCAACTACTGAAGCTCACCCATGCCACAAGACGCAGACAGATAGAAGATAGTGACCTTCATGCTGTGCTGTTAAAAGAAGAATATCCTTTCTTGGGCTTCAAAAAATGGGTACGTGTCTCTCTTTCCCTTCCTTCCTACCTCCCTCACCATCTATGTGTGTCGGGGGTTGGGGCTCTAATAAAACACCAGATGCTACAATAGCCTGTATCCAGCTCTTCTGGGTACGAGTGTGTGTGGGGTAGTGTGTGTGCATGCGTGTGTGTGCATGCGTGTGTGTGCATGCGTGTGTGTGTGTGTGTGTGTGTGTACATGATAGTAAGTGTACATGTGTGTCTGGATGTTTGTATACACATGTACTGTTCATTTTGTTCTGTGTTGTGTAGGTCAAAACAGAGTTTAGCCTATTGTGCGGTGAAGCTGCTGTGGAGACCATAACCAAAAACCTGCTCAAGTTTGCTCCTAAACTGCTGCAGTATGGTAGACACCAGGTGCCTGAATCAGTTGAAGAGGATGACCTGATGAAGGTGATGGAGACCATCGACAAGAGCTTGAGAGGGTCTGGGCAGGGTGCTAAAGCACCTGGAGTTTATTCACTCCATGAAGTAAGTCAAACCACAGTTGATTTTGTCTGAATTTAACCTCATTCCCTTTCTCTTGGATAGGCTGGGATGGATGTTCAAAGCGTGCTCAAAGAGAAAGCATATACTGAGCCTTGTCTGCGCATCTTTCTGAACAAGACAAACCCCTCCCTAACCCAAGGATTTGTTGCAGCAGAGAAAGAGCTTCTCTTTGAAGTTAGTGACTTCACAATCACAGAAGGAATCATCTCACTAATAGCCACATACTGGGCCTACCATATCCAGTATCCAAAACCACTCCCTTCCCTGAACTTTATGCTGTTTGTACAAGAAGTACTTCTGGAAAGAAAGGACGAAACTGGAGCACGAAAAAGTGCCAAGTATTCCAAACTTTTAAATTACATACTGTAGTGAGTTTGTTTACTTGTTTTAGGTGACGTGTTGTGTTTCAGAGGTTTTAAAGCATCTTTTAGGTTTATCCATCTGTTTTACTTTTTTTATTACTGCCTTTTGGTACTGATAATAATATAGTGTGTTGAATGTCTAAAGAGTTTTTTTTTTTAACCAAGCCGCCCTTTCAAGTAGCATGAACTAACATCAGCGCACTTCTTGCATGTGCTAAGTTAGCACACTTTTGGAGGAGCACATGCGTTAGTTTAGCACACTTCAAAAATAACACATGTGCTCATTTAGCACATCTTTCAATTTAGCACATGTGCAATGTGTTGAAACTGGAGACATTAGTTTAGCACATTTTTGTGTGTTGAAATAGCACACTTGTGTTCTCTGTGTATGACTAGCGTGCTGTCAAGATGGCACATATTTAAGCTGAAAGGGTATGAGAGTGTGTGAGCAATATGCTCGTGTATATGTGAAACTTCGCTTGTTGTGCATCCTAGTGAGCAGTTGAGATGTACATGTAGCAAGCATTTCGGGGACTATCCTACAAATTAGTTGGCTATGGGAAATTATTTGGAACACAGTTCTCTACCACAAGTGTCTAACGTTGATAAATGTCCATCTCGTTGTATAAAGACTTGGTATGTAGGTTGTTATGTGCATCAATTATTTTTTTGTAGTACTATTTATTATAGAAGCAGTTTATGGCTACTATAAATATTGTAGGTAGAGAGAGCTGACAAAGTGCTGAAGAGGAACAATGGCAGGAAGCATTCAAGTTTTAGCTGAGATTGACTAAAATACAACTGAGTGGATGTATCTACTCTCTTCATTATTATGCTATTAATAATTAAACTGATTGTAATGAAAATTTATATACATGCGCTATATGATATGATTCGGACGGTATAGAACTGACTGGAAAGGGATCGTCGGACGGACGAAAGTTGTCCACGCTGCCCGATCGGACAGACGGATCATAGAGAATGTGTCACACAACGGACAATTGTGGATAAAACGGTTAAATAGAGAGACTCAGCACGTATTCAATAGCGGACTCTGTGAAGTGGTCCCAACACGGGCGACAACGGTACTCGTTATCTTGGCTATACGAGATTGTTATGAAGTTTAAAACACATTCGATATACAGGAAGTGGCCATAGCCAGTTGCTAATATAGTCAGCCAACTCGCTGATTGATTTTCTTAGTCTTTGGGCTGAATGTCTTCAGCCTACAGCACATGCGCTGTTCCGTAGGGATCGTCGATGGACAACTAACCGTTAACGATCTATACCAAACTGCGCATGCGCCTTTGGCTTTCATATCCATTTTCACTCACTTTGGCGATCTGTCATCGAGAATTATGGTTGTATCTTAGAAAGTTAAGGTTGGTCGCTTAATGTGAACCTTTTTGGGGAGGGGATTCGTTAGCCTATTTGGGAGTAGCCATAGCACTCCTATTTTGAAGTTCAAACGACGTTAAAAATCTACGGAGTGGCCATAGACCGTTGCTGATATAGTCAGCCAACTCGATGGTTGATTCTCCTGGCCTTTTGGACTATATGGATGGACAAGTAACCATAGACGACCTATAGCGAACTGCGTGAGCGCTTTTGGTTCTCATATCCATGTTCGCTCGCTTTGGCGATCAAACATATAGAATTATGTTTGTATCTTGGAGAGGTAAGGTCACTCGCTCAATGTAAGCCCTTTTTGGGAGGGAAGGGTAGTTTGTTAGCTCTATTTAGTGATCTAACGTTATGGCTATTCGATGAAGCTCAAACAACATTCAAAATCTAGGGAATGGCCGTAGCCCGCTGCACCTCCTCTAACATAGCCAGGTAACTGGCTGATTGATTTCCCTGATCTTTGAATTAAGTATCTTCAGTCTACAGCGCATGCGTTGATCCGTCCATGGTGGCTCTTATATCCATTTTCGCTCGCTTTGGCGATCTATCATCGAGAAATTATGGTTGTATCTTGGAGAGGTAAGGTCAGTCGCTCATTGTAAGCCCTTTTGTGGGAGGGGGAGGGTGGTTCGTTTGTCTATTTAGCGTTCGTAACGTTTCGGCTATTCGATGAAACTCAAACAACATTCAAAATCTATGGAATGGCTATAGCCCGTTGCACCTCTGCTAATATGTTATAGTTAGACCGTGCCTACTAGGGCTTTATCCCAAATACACGAGGTAATATTTGAATAAGCCCGATGGTTTATTCAAATATTACAGAGTGTGTTTGGGATGAAAGCCCTAGTAGGCAAGGTCTAACGACTTGTATCATGGAGAAAACTATCCAAGACACCGCTGATAGGTCAAAAGTAAAGAATTGGCACGCTTTCTACGTTGTATGGCGAGTCGATCGACTCGACACGGCGTTAGCGTGATCTATTCAAGCCTCGTGAGTCACAATCGCGAGCAGTTTACAGCCAGCCTATCGTTAGTACTAGCTGTTCATAGCCTATCTGTCACTGGAAGTAGCTTCTTGTGGGTCTTCTCTGCCTAGCGCAAGTTGTTTCAAGCTACGATTCCGGTGGTTTATCGACACACCACCGGAAATCCGGGATTCTTCAGCGTATATTCAACTGTCGGCACCTTTGATCTGTATGGCTTCCATGATACAACGTCAGTTAACTCGCTGATTGATATAACTGATATTTGGGGTAAATGTCTTCAGTCAACAGCGCATGCAGCTGTTCTGTAGGGATCGTCGATGGACAGCGATGGTTTCGTTTTGGCTATTCGATAAAGCTCAAACAACATTCAAAATCTAGGCAGTGGCCTGTTGCACCTATGGTAATATAGTCAGCTAACAATCTGATTGATTTCCCTGATCTTTGGGCTAAACACATTCAGTCTACAGCGCATGAGCTGTTCTGTATGGATCGTCGATGGACAACTAACCATTGACACCCTATACCGAACTGCGTATGCGCCTTCGGCTCTTATATCCATTTTCGCTCTCTTTGGCGATCTATCTTCGGGAATTATGGTTGTATCTTAGAACGGTAAGGTCAGTCGCTCAATACAAGCCCTCTTTTGGTTGGTGGTTCTTTAGCCTTTTTAGCTATCGTAACGTTTTGGCTAATCGATGAAGCTAAAAAAACATTTAAAATTTAGGGATGGCCATAGCCCGTTGCACCTCAGCTAATATAGTCATTGAACTCGCTGATTGATATTCACTGATTGTTGGGCTAAGTATCTTCAGTCTACAGCGCATGCGCTGTTCTGCAGGGATCGTCGATGAATAATCAATAATTGACAACCTCTACCAAACTGCGCAGGCTCCTTATGCTCTTGTATCCATCTATCATCGAATTATGGTTGTACCATGGAAAGGTAAGGTCAGTCACTCAATGGGAGCCCTTTTTTTTGGGGGGGGGGGGGGGGGGGGGTCGTTAGCCTATTTAGCGATCGTACGTTTTTGGCTATTCGATAAAGCTCAAATAACATTCAAATTCAAGGAATGGCTGCTAATATAAATTGTTAACACGCTGATTGATATCCCTGATTTTTGGACTACCGTAAATGTTCGAATTATAGCGCCACCCTAATTTAAGCGCCTCTTGGAGGTTAACGAAGATTGTTGCACTCTATTTATAACGCCAAATACAGCGCTAAATTTCTTTAAGTGGCGCTTACTAAATAGAAAACGCTGTTCTTTTGTATGTAGAGTCCTATCATAGATAATAGAGAGGGAGGAGGGATTGGAAACGCGCATATATGTGACCGGATCTGAGAAAACCGCCATACTGTCCAAACGCGCATATGGCGCATGGCGCATTTTTAGTGCCACTGGTAAAAAAAGTCAAAGTCCGGTTTTTGTCATATTCATGTCAGAAAACCTTTCTATTATCCTTTGCCGTCACTTACGGAGGGTAAACGTAAGTTACAAGGCGAAGTATGCCTTCATTTCGATCTACCTAGTCTATACAGCTGCCGTATACGGAACCCGTTGCTAAGGGCGTTATTTGGAATTTCCGTTCACTCACCTTTAGGCTTCTTAGGCATCGAAGAAGAAGCGGCTCTTGTTATGGACGACGAAGTTCGCGACTAGCTCGACCTTAGCGTTCATTTAGAACGGCTCCACCCAGGTCCATTTAATTGACTTCCGATTCAAGTGTAGTATACGGAAACGCTATACGCGTACATACCAACGTCTTCGGACCGTAATTTCTCGTTTTCTATGCTTGTAGTGCGATCGCGAATAAAGCGAAGCGCGCGATCTGTCTCAGACTAGGAGGTAGGTTAGCTCTATGGTAGAGGTTTTCAAAAATAAAGCAAACTAAAATTTCATAGAATGGGCAATATGGCGAATTTTCTCAGATCCGGTCACATATCACCATAGTGACGTCACGGACATGCTCGTCACGACACGCCTCCATTGCAAGTCAGTATCGTACACTATAGTACAAACTCCTATAGCCTTGTACAGCCTAGTATTCGCCAGTAACCTGACTGAAAACAAGTGTAGTGCTATCGAACAAGGGATCAAGCAATGAAAAGAGTGATATGAATGGTCTTGGTAGTCGCGCCTGCTATTGTACACGCTTGAAATTCTTCTGTGTACTTTTCCTTCACAAACGGTGGTCGACCCACAAGAAAAGTCGATGGCACCTTGTCTATAGTCAGATGCAGAGTGCAACTGAAGCATTCGCGAGCTCTGTTGATGAGGTATGTTCCCCAGCGAGCGTTTTAAACGCTGGACTCTACCCAGGCTCACAACAGATCTGGGCTTAGTGTGCTCATTTTGAAACGAAAGGACTTACTTGAAGGCGATGTTTGCATTCTCTATGTGACGATAGTTCGTGCCAGGCATTGAAAGAGTCCATTCACTATGCACAGGTCTCGTAAAAAGTACTCAAATCCAATCTGTGAGTGGTAGCTACAAAACCGTTCTGAAAACTGCCTAATTTTTTGGGGGGTTTTTGGCTTTAGGTCTCTGGTAGGTTGGTTAGAAAGGTGATATGCATACATGGTGCCATTTCCAAGACCTGCAAAGGCTGCCTTAATGTAGTTTTATGCCAATCGCGAACTTAGATGAAGTCACGTGACCGTGACGAGCATATATCTACAGGGTATGCGCGTTTCCAATCCCTCCTTCCTCTCCATTATCTATGGTCCTATTTACTAAACACCACCATAATTTAAGCGCCACTAGCGTCTTTCGAAGTATTTTTTGTCTCGAATAGAAGCACCAACTGAAGATTAGAATTAAAATTTTTTGGCGCTGTAATTAGAACATTTACGGTAAGTGTCTTCAGTCTACAGCGCATGCAGCTGTTCTGTAGGGATCATCGATGGACAACTAACCATAGACTACTTATACTGAACTGCGCGTGCGCCTTCGACTCATATCCTCCATCGCTCCTTTGGCAATCTATCATCGAGAACTATGGTTGTATCTTGGAGAAGTAAGGGAGCCCTTTTGGGGGGGGGGGGGGGGGGGGGGGGGGGCTGTGGTTCGTAAGCCTACTTGGCGATCGTAACGTTTTGGCTATACAAGTTCATTTTGAAGTTCAAACGTAGCATTGAAAATATAGGGAGTTGTCAATGCCTGTTCCACCTCCGCTTATATAGTCAGCCAATCGCTGATTGATTTCTCTGGCCTCTGGGCTAAATGTCTTCAGTCAACAGCTCATGCGTGGCTATAGCCTGTACCACCACCGCTAATATAGCCAACCAAAACGCTGATTGACTACCCAAGCCTCTGGGCTAAAGGTCTAAGACGACGATCCCTACCGAGAACTGCCGCATGCGCCTTAAGTCTTAGATCATTCTCGCTCGCTTTGGCAATGCATCATCGAAAATTAAGGCCGTATCTTGGAGAGTTAAGATCAGACGCTGAATGTGATCCATTTTTGTGGGCTATTTAGCGTTCTCAACCAAATTATATAATGGTTTTAATGATCAAATATAGCATTCAAAAACGGCCATAGCCTTTCCCATCACTGCTAATATAGCCAACCAACTAGCTGATTGATTTCCCAAGCCTCTAGGCTGAAGGTCTCCAATTTAAGGCGCATAAACTGTAGGGATCGTCGATCGACAACCAAGAGAGAAACCGTTGCGACGACCACTAAGGAACTGCGCATACGACTGTCCCTCTTAGATCCATTCTCGCTCGCTCTGGCAATCCATCATTGAGAATTATGGCGCTATCATGGAGATTTGAAGTAATTCGTTTAATGTGAGTCCTTTTTTGATGTTCGTTAGCGTTCAAAACTATCGCTACGTTTTGATTATGCGAGATAGTTTTGATGCTCAAACAACATTCAAAATCTAGGGAGTGGACGTAGCCTGTCCCACCATTGCTAATATAGCCAGCCAAATCGCTGATTGATTTCTCAGACCCCTTGGATAAAGGTCTCAAGTCTAAAGCGCAAGCGCTGAGTTCGTTAGGGATCATCGACGGACAACTAACCGGAAAATCGCAGTACAGCGGGTTTTGTGTTGGCCGTACATCGACCACCCCTACCAACCTTCCTCGAGCTTTTAGATTCAAACCTCGCTCGCTTTGGCAATCCATCATTGAGAATTATGGCTGTATCTTGGAGAGTTAAGGTAACTAGCTCAATGTGAGCCCAACCTATTTAACCTATATAGTGTTCAAAATGAAGAGACAGTAGTTAAGTTTGAACATCTAATTTTTGCTGAACTGTCGTTCATATGCTCAGGAAAGGCAATAATTTATCAAACACTGTAAATTACTGAACATAGCTTTCCCTACCTGACCAACATTGAAGAATGGAAATTTATATCACATACAACCTATAAACATTTACTCTACTCTTTCAACAAATTCATTTCTGTAGCACCGCTTCTTTAACACCATCATCTGCCACCACTTTATCTCAGTTTTTGTTCACACTTTTGCTTTTGACTATTAGGCCTCTTTTTGTCATTAAAATCAATTCGATCTCCATGTTTTGGCTATAATGAGATCGTTTTGAAGCTCTAACCTAGTATTCAAAATCTAGGGAGTGGCCATAGCCTTTCTCACAATTGGTAATATAGCCATCCGACTCTGATTAATTCCCCAAGGCTCTGCGCTAAAGGTCTCTAGTCTAAGGCGCTTGGGCTGTTCGGTAGGGATCGTCGATGTACAACCAACCGGAAAATGACTGCCACGACCTCTACAGAAATCTGCATGCGTTTTGCGCTCTTAGATCCGATCTCGCTCGCTTTGGCATTCCATCATCGTGAAATACGGCTGTATCTTGGAGAGTTGAGGTCAGTTGCTCAATGTAAGCCCTTTTTGGGGGGGGGGGGGGGGGGGGGGGGGGGGGGGGAGGTGTTCGTTAGCCTATTTAGTGTTCAAAGCGATCGCTACGTTTTGGCTGTACGAGATCGTTTTGAAGCTCCAACATAGCATTCAAAATCTAGGAAGTGACCATAGCCTATCACACCACTGCTAATGTAGTCGGCCAACACCCTGATAGGTTTTTCCAGGTCCCTTGGCTAAAGGTTTCTAGTGTAAGGCGCATGCGCTGTGTTCGGGAGGGATTGTCAATGGACAACGAACAGAAAAATATCCGTACAGCGCTTTTTTTTAGGTCCATCGACGACCTCTACCAAACTGTGCATGCGCCTTGCGTTAGTTTGTATTATGAGACATCCACAATATTAAATGTGGAAGTATTCAATTACAGGATCAGTGTATTATGCCATATGAGCTTATTAACTATCCTGTTGTTTGTTCATGCCTAGTTAAACAATTTTTTACTTCTATTGCAGAACCTAAGAAATATTTTGGCACATTTAACTGGTCTAAGACATCTAACCTAGCATTAAGGACAGCTGCTATCATGGACATCCACATTGGAAGAGCTTCAGGTTGGTTAATGTTGTGGTAGTGAAGGTAGTGACTCGCAGAACAGACAGGCAACCTATAATACCTTCAAAACAGTGTTAATAACACCCATTTGTAATCCACTCAATAGGCACCTTGGGAAATCCTATAAAAATTCACTGAACTACAAATTAATTTTATAACTCATTGTTCACTTGAATGGTTCATAGCTGGGACAGTGCATGACCAGAATTGGAATCTATGCTGGCACAGTCCATGACCTACATATTACTTCCTACACTGTAAAAAATGATTAGTGACTGTCACTACAAATATGTAGTGAAATGTTCACCACAGTTCTCACCACTTTTAATGTAGTGATGGTCACTACGCAACCGTTCACTACATAAAAAATTAGGTGACATTCACTACCAACTGTTGTGAGGTTCACATTGAAATAATATGATTTTCACTACAACCGATTTTGTTGAACTCAACATCGAATTATACATACAAAATACTAGGCCAAGAAAGACAAAAACAAAGCAGAAAGAGCTACATAGTTGGTAGCTAGGTAGTATATATCAAGAAAGCCTAAAGCAATGTTCAGTAACAAATTATCAGCATTGTTCTCAACCATTATTAGCTTGAAACCTTGTCGGCAGAGCTGCAGGAATGAAAGTGTTGAAGCAGATCATAAAATTGTTAGCAAAGGTGAGGAGAGTATGACTTCAAAGTGGGAGAGGGTAGAGACAGACGGACTAGGGAGAGCAATCTGAGAAAGACAGAGTGGTGGGAAGGGATAATGTAGAGAAGAATCAAGCAAAGAGGACACATGCAAGGTGTGGAGATAAACGAAAAGTAAGAGAGAGTGGGGAGAGAGAGGGTAGAGAGAGAGGGCCTAGGAAGAATAGTAAGAGAGAGAGAGTGGGGGGGATAATGGAAAAGAATCAAGCAAAGAGGATACATTCAAGGGGTGGAGATGGACAAAAAGTAAGAGAGGGTGGAAGCAAACACATGAGGGAGGGAAAGAGAGATGAGAGCGAGAAGAATGAACTAAAAAGGACAAGAGAAAGAAACTTACCAGCATATAATACTCAGACCCATTAAGGACTGGGGCCAGCTATACGTACGTATTACGCGCGCGCGGAAGAAAACAGAGAAAATTAATCAATTTACGGAGGTGTGGCCAATGGCTGCCAGATCGCTCCGTTTAGAAACTAGCCGAGTATAGGCTAGAGATCGTCGTTAGTCGAGAATTAGTCGCTCAGTTAGCGAGTACGAGCCTTAGTTTAGTCGTTAGCGTTGACTATAAGTTTGTAGGCTAGGCTACCTTCGAGCTATAATCGTTTGTCCTCGAGGCAGCTACTAAGCAGCTGCTTTGAGAAGATGAGAGACGCTTTAACAGGGGCAGTGGAAGCCTTGGGGAAAGCTTTTGGATGACATTCATCGATATCCTGGACGAAGATAAGCCTGTATATAAGTTGGTAAATGTAGACTCTCGTCATTGCATGCGCTAGACGCTAGTTTATGTATCGAGTAGCAGTACAAAACATACATATTAGCAGTTTACAGAAATTCTGTAAGTGTACACCCCATGCCAATAAGCGCTAAAGTTCATTGTCTTGAGCCAACTAACATACTTGAGTGACGTATAGTACACCACCCGGGAACTGCTCCTGTAGCATATAGAGTGTGTGGCGTTAATTGAATTAACCACCTAATAACGCTTGATACAAGAGTGGGCGTGGCCTGATAATTAACTTTAGACTGTGCTAAACTTTGTCTGGATAAACTTTTGTACATATTAGTGCATTGCAACATACATAAACAGGCTTTCAAAGACTGGCACTGATTCAGCTCATTTATACTGGACCCAGTCCTTAACACCCCTGAGTATGCTCTCAACAGCTGTAGCACCTTGATAACTTGTCAACCAAGCTGCAAGAACGAAAATGGATGCACAAAATCGATCAAAAATTTTTTATATTCAGAGGTTAAACAAGGGAGAGTAAAATTAATGTTAATAACATCATTAGAAAGGGTAGGGATGATGAGAGTGATGGAAGGAAAGAGAGAAAAAGGGAGAAATCAGGAGTATACAGAAGGAAGGAAAGAAACAAAGTAGGACAGGGAGGAATTTGAAAGATTGGTAGTACAGAAAGTTGAGAATTAGAGACCTACCAGCACACTCCCAAAAGTAGCACCTGCTTGAAATTGGTGGCCGAGCTGCAAGGATTAGAGTGCATGCATGGAGAAAGAAAAAATTAATTTGTGTGGAAGGGTAGAGTAAGATTAAATAGATACCACATAGCTGAAAACTTTTGCATGGTGCAAAGCCTTGCGATTCTCGTGGATAGCTCAGCCAGTGCGAAATAAGAACCATAAAACTTCAGCTAGAACTTATTATATACTGTCGGTGGGTGTGGTCTTGCTGAGCACCGCATGAAATTAGAAATTTTCTTCTGAAGGGCTGGGAAGCAACTCCGTGAAATTTTGCACCATCAAAAATTTCCCACTATACAGTAATGGAGAGAGATACTAGAGGAAGAGAGTAAGGGAGAGAAAAGAAGTGAGAAATAAGAATGAAAATACACAGAGGGTGGAGAGAGGAATATAGGGATAAAGAGAGAGGGTGGAACAGAGGAAATTTAATTTTAAAAAGAGTGTGACGTACCAGCACAGTACCTCTGAGTCTCGACAGCTGTATGTACCAACTAACAGCTTAACTGCAGAGACAAACGTGGGAATACAAATCATAAAAATTATTTGTGTGTGGCGTGGAAGGGGAGAGTAAAGTTAATTAGAGAGGGGGGACAGAGAGCCAAGGAGAGAAAGACAGAGAATGAGCAAGGGAAGATAAGAAGAGAGAATGAAAAGTGTGTATAGATGATCTGGAGAATGAGATAGAAGAGAGAGACTTACCAGCAATATGCCATCTGTCAAAAGCTCTACCAGCTTAAAATGTTAATTTTGTCAGCTGAGCTGCAGTACAAGCTTGTATCTTGGCTACTTAACTGCAGAGACAAATATGAAATTGTGTGTGCGGGGGAAGAGGAAAGGGAGGATAAGATTGAATATTATACAGGGAGAGGGAGGGAGAGGGAACGAGGAGGAGAAAGAAGAGGGAAAATCAAGAGTACAGATGGTCATTAGGTGAAAAAGGAGAGAAAGGAATTAAGAGAGACAAATCAAGATATAAAGAGAGAGAGTGAGAGGGAGAGACCTTCCAGCATACTCTAAACGGCTGTTCTAGCTCGAAAACATGGCAGCTTAACTGCAGGGACAAATATGGTGATACAAATCACAAAATTGTGTGTGTTGGGAGGAGTAAGATGGAGAGAGACAGGTGTATGTGTAAATAGGGATCATACATTATGTAGTGAAGCTCACTACCAATACATTTCACTAACAATGTATTGGTCACAACGCCGCCAATTCCCTTTTTTTAAACCTTCTTATAGCCCATACTTTTAGGCTGTGGCTATAAATTACTTAGAAAAAGAGAAAAAAAGGTACTACATACAGAGGAGAGCATCGAACACGGTACCGTGGCTATAAATTACTTATAAAAAAATCTTAGAAAAGAAAAAAAAAAACAAAACAAGAAACTACATACAGATTAGAACATCGAACACGGTACCACTGACACCAAATGCGAGAGTATATCCTCCAAGCTATCGGTCACAACGCCGCCAATTGCCGTTTTTTAAACGTTCTTATACCCCATACTTTTAGGCCGTGGCTATGAATTACTTAGAAAAAGAAAAAAAAAAAAGGTACTACATACAGAGGAGAGCATCGAACACGGTACCGTGGCTATAAACTACTTAGAAAAGAAAAAAACAAGATACTACATACAGAGGAGAGCATCGAACACGGTACCACTGACACCAACTGCGAGAGTATGCCCTCCAAGCTATCGGTGACAACGCCGCCATTTGCCGTTTTTTAAACGTTCTTATACCCCATACTTTTAGGCCGTGGCTATAAATTACTTGGAAAAAGAAAAAAAAAAAAGGCACTACATACAGAGGAGAGCATCGAACACGGTACCGTGGCTATAAACTACTTAGAAAAAATCTTAGAAAAGAAAAAAAAACAAGATACTACATACAGAGGAGGGCATCGAACACGTACCACTGACACCAACTGCGAGAGTATGCCCTCCAAGCTATCGGTGACAACGCCGCCATTTGCCGTTTTTTAAACGTTCTTATACCCCATACTTTTAGGCCGTGGCTATAAATTACTTAGAAAAAGAAAAAAAAAAAAAGGCACTACATACAGAGGAGAGCATCGAACACGGTACCGTGGCTATAAACTACTTAGAAAAAATCTTAGAAAAGAAAAAAAAACAAGATACTACATACAGAGGAAAGCATCGAACACGGTACCACTGACATCAACTGCGAGAGTATACCCTCCAAGCTATCGGTCACAACGCCACCAATTGCCGTTTTTTAAACGTTCTTATACCCCATACTTTTAGGCCGTGGCTATAAATTACTTAGAAAAAGAAAAAAAAAAAGGGACTACATTCAGAGGAGAGCATCGTACACGGTACCGTGGCTATAAATTACTTAAAAATCTTAAAAAAAAAAGATACTACATACAGAGGAGAGCATCGAACACGGTACCACTGACACCAAATGCGAGAGTATACCCTCCAAGCTATCGGTCACAACGCTGCCAATTGCCGTTCTTATAACCCATACTTTTAGGCCGTGGCTATAAATTACTTAGAAAAAGAAAAAAAAAAAAGGTACTACATACAGAGGAGAGCATCGAACACAGTACCGTGGCTATAAACTACTTAGAAAAAATCTTAGAAATGAAAAAAAAAAAAGATCCTACATACAGAGGAGAGCATCGAACACGGTACCACTGACACCAAATGCGAGAGTATACCCTCCAAGCTATCGGTCACAACGCTGCCAATTGCCGTTCTTATAACCCATACTTTTAGGCCGTGGCTATAAATTACTTAGAAAAAGAAAAAAAAAAAAAGTACTACATACAGAGGAAAGCATCGAACACGGTACCGTGGCTATAAACTACTTAGAAAAAATTATTAGAAAAGAAAAAAAAAACAAGATACTACATACAGAGGAGAGCATCGAACACGGTACCACTGACACCAACTGCGAGAGAATGCCCTCCAAGCTATCGGTGACAACGCCGCCATTTGCCGTTTTTTAAACGTTCTTATTTTAGGCCGTGGCTATAAATTACTTAGAAAAAGAAAAAAAAAGGTACTACATACAGAGGAGAGCATCGAACACGGTACCGTGGCTATAAACTACTTAGAAAAAATCTTAGAAAAGAAAAAAAAAAAAGATACTACATACAGAGGAAAGCATCGAACACGGTACCACTGACACCAACTGCGAGAGTATACCCTCCAAGCTATCGGTCACAACGCCACCAATTGCCGTTTTTTAAACGTTCTTATACCCCATACTTTTAGGCCGTGGCTATAAATTACTTAGAAAAAGAAAAAAAAAAGGGACTACATTCAGAGGAGAGCATCGAACACGGTACCGTGGCTATAAATTACTTAAAAATCTTAAAAAAAAAAAAAAAAGATACTACATACAGAGGAGAGCATCGAACACGGTACCACTGACACCAAATGCGAGAGTATACCCTCCAAGCTATCGGTCACAACGCTGCCAATTGCCGTTCTTATAACCCATACTTTTAGGCCGTGGCTACAAGAGTTCGGTCAAAAGCATCGATAGCGTCGACGTTCTCGATTGATTCGGTCTACTAAATCGTCAGAAGCTTCACGTAGGCTTGACTGATATAGAGCTCGAAAGTAGCCTTCTTCTTAGGTCATTTAGCGCTTCGGAATATGTCTCCTTGAGACCTTTGATATTCCCTTTACAATTACTAACACATACGGCGCGCGCGGACGGCTAGTTACATGCAACGCAAGGTAAGGGTTGGCTCCAGTTCGTTAGTCAGCCCTGCGGTTCCATCTGTCCGTTGAAGTGCCACGTGTTCGCCTCGTTTCCATTCAGTTTGTCTCCACGTCTAGCCAGCCAATTAATCGATACATTGATTTGAATACTTGTTATTGGAATTTGTTGATTCGAACATTGTCTAAACCAGTCAAACCAATCACGAGCACCTGATCAGCCCTGACGGGTCCGCTGAGTATATAAAGCCTAGCATCGCTCGAGCTCTCATCTCGCCAGCAAATCGTCAATCGCTCTGTTCAAGATTCAAGATTCAAGTAGAAGCTCAGGCTTGAAGAAGCCATGGCAGAACTCCATCTGTCCACGCGTCAGGCAGCATGCTGCCGTTGCTCTGCTCGCCATCTTCGCTACAACGCTGGCGGTTGGACTTTGTCGCTACCGAAGGTTGTGGCTCCTACTTGTACTACCTCTCCACCTTCGTCGCCGACATTACCTACTCGGCTCGCTAGGAAGCGGCCATTGGGTATAAAACTGCTTTCGATCTTTGTTTGCTGTCTTCGTTTGTTTACTCCTTCTACAGCACTGACTACCAGATCGACTGCCATTTCTACTAGCGACGTTCATATCGACTATGGATCATACATGTACGTTAAAGCACTGTATGGAGCTACTGTCCATTTTGCAATTTACTGTCTACAGCTCATTCAAAGTCTACTCAGCTTCTTGAGTGTTGTGTTCATCAATTGCAAAGGTCATAGGTCAAGAAATCGTTGGTCAACAACTCTTAGTACTACAGTTACTTTTCAGATTCTTCTGTCCACTTCTTCAAGCTGCTTAGTTGGTGTGCATTATTTGGAGTGTGGTGGTCATCAATTGGAAAGGTCAATGATACAACTTCGGACAGCAAGTGTTTAGTAATACAGCTACTTTTCTCTTTGTTTTGCACCTGCAGTATACTCGAAGATGGACTCTGCTGTTGTTACTTTGTCCTGTCTGCTTAATGGTGTTGCTCAACTGGATAGGTGGATGCCAGCTTGTGCAAATTCTACCCAGCTTCCGCTGTCCACAGTTTAGATGGTGTGCACTACTTGGAGTGTGGTGGTCATCAATTGGAGAAGGTCAACAATACATGTTTGGTCAGCAACTGTTTAAAAATACGGCTACTTCTTTTCCTTTTGAATTTGCAGTAGGATTTGCCACGATGTTGTACCTGCTACTGGGTAAAATCCTGCCCAGCTCTTGCTCTCTCTGGTGTTTGCTCGATGTTGAAGATGGGACTCTGCTGTTGATGCTTCAACCTGTGCATACTGCTTCTGCTATCATCACTCCAAGCTGCTTAACTGTGTTCTTCAATTGGAAACATCAATGCCAGCTCGTGCAAGTTCTACCCAGCTTCTACTGTCAAGCTGCTCAATTGGTGTGCATTATTTGGAGTGTGGTGGCCATCAATTGGAATCGAAGAAGGTCAATGATACAAGTTTGGTCAGCAACTGTTTAATACAACTACCTTTCTCTCTCTCTCTTTTGCAGTAAGATTTGCCACGATATTGAAGCTGCTACTGGGGGAAGCTTTTACTGTCTCTGCTCAATGTTGAAGATGGGACTCTGCTGTTGATGCTTCGACCGGTCTATTCGACATTATATCCTGTGCAAACTGCTTCCGCTCCTACTTCAAGCCGTTTAATGGTGGATTGGTTGATGCCAGCTCATGGAAATTCTACCCAGCTTCTGCTGTCCACTGTTTTAAGTGTGGTGGTCATCAATTGGAATAGGAGAAGGTCAACGACACAAGTTTGGTCAGCAACTGTTTAATACAACTATCTTTCTCTCTTTTGCAGTAAGATTTGCCACGATGTTGAAGCTGCTACTGGGGGAAGCTTTTACTGTCTCTGCTCAATGTTGAAGATGGGACTCTGCTATTGATGCTTCGACCGGTCTATTCGACACTATATCCTGTGCAAACTGCTTCCGCTCCTACTTCAAGCTGTTTAATGGTGATGCCAGCTCGTGGAAATTCTACCCAGCTTCTGCTGTCCACTGTTTTAAGTGTGGTGGTCATCAATTGGAATTGGAGAAGGTCAACGATGCAAGTTTGGTCAGCAATTGCCTAATGCAACTGCTTTTCTCTTTCTTTTGCAGCAAGATTTGGCACAGTGTTGAAGCTGCTACTGGGGGAAATCCAGCCTAGCTCTTGCTGTCTCTGGCATATGCTCGATGTTGAAGATGGGACTCTGCTGTTGATGCTTTGACCGGTCTATTCAACATGATATCAACTGCTTCTGCTCCTACTTGAAGCTGTTAAATGGTGTTGCTCAATTGGATCGGTTGATGCCAGCTCGTGGAAATTCTACCAGCTTCTGCTGTCCACTGTTCAGTTGATGTGCATTATTTGGAGAGTGGTGGTCATCAATTGGAGAAGGTCAACGATACAAGATTGGTTGGCAACTCTACAGCTACTTCTCCTTGTTTTACATCTGCAGTATGATTTGCCACAATGTTGAAGCTGCTAATTGGTGAAATCCTACCCAGCTTTTGCTGTCTCTGCTCGATGTTGAAGATAAGACTCTGCTGTTGGTGCTTGGACCTGTCTCTCCTTGTGCATCAGCTTCTGCTGTTACCACTTGAAGCTGCTCAACTGTGTTCTTCAATTGGAAACGTCGATGCCAGCTCGTGCAGGTTCTACCCAGCTTCAACTGTCAAGCTGCTTAATTGGTGTACATTATTTGGACTGTGGTGGTCATCAATTGGAATTGAAGAAGGTCAACAATACAAGTTTGGTCAGCAACTGTTTAATACAACGACTCTTCTCTTTCTTTGCAGTAAGACTTGCCACAATGTTGAAGGTGCTACTTGGGGAATCCAGCCCAGCTTTTGCTGTTTCTGGTGTATGCTCAATGTTGAAGATGGGACTCTGCTGTTGATGCTTTGAGCGGTCTATTCGACACCATACCCTGTGTAAACCTCTTCCGCTACTACTACTTCAACTTCAAGCTGTTCAATGGTGTTACTCAATTGGATTGGTTGATGCCAGCTCCTGAAAATTCTACCCAGCTTCTGCTGTCCGCTGTTCAATTGGTGTGTATTATTTGGAGAGTGGTGGTCATCAATTGGAGAAGGTCAACGATGCAGGATTGGTCGGCAACTATACAGCTACTTCTCTTTCTTTTGCATCTGCAGTAGGATTTGTCACGATGTTGAAGCTGCTACTGGGTGAAGTCCTGCCTAGATTTTGCTGTCTCTGGTGTTTGCTCGATGTTGAAGATGGACTCTGCTGTTGATGCTTGGACTTGTCTATCCTTGTGTATCCTGCTGGTGCTGTCGAAGCTGCTTAACTGTGTTCTTCAACTGGAAACGTCGATACAGTTTCTACTGTCAAGCTGCTTAATTGGTGTGCATTATTTGGAGTGTGGTGGTCATCAATTGGAATTGAAGAAGGTCAACAATGCAAGTGTTTAATGTAACAACTCTTTTCTTATTTTGCAGTAAGACTTGCCAAGATGTTGAAGGTGCTACTGGGGGAAATTCAGCCCAGCTTCTGCTGTCTCTGGTGTATGCTCGATGTTGAGATATGACTCTGCTGTTGATGCTTCGACCAGTCTATTTGACACAATACCCTGTGCAAATCTCTTCCACTACTACTTCAAGCTGTTCAATGGTGTTACTCAATTGGATTGGTTGATGCCAGCTCGTGGAAATTCTACCCAGCTTCTGCTGTCCACTGTTCAATTGGTGTGCATTATTTAGAGTGGTGGTCATCAATTGGAGAAGATCAACGATGCAAGATTGGTCGGCAACTATACAGCACTTGTTGAAGCTGCTACTGGTTGAAGTCCTGCCTAGCTTTTGCTGTCTCTACTCGATGTTGAAGATGGGACTCTGCTGTTGATGCCTGGACCTTCTATTCTTGTGCATACTGCCACCACTCGAAGCTGCTTAACTGTGTTCTTCAATTGGGAATGTCGATGCCAGCCTGTGCAAGTTCTACCCAGCTTCAACTGTCAAGCTGCTTAATTGGTGTACATTATTTGGACTGTGGTGGTCATCAATTGGAATTGAAGAAGGTCAACAATACAAGTTTGGTCAGCAATTGTTTAATGCAATGACTCTTCTCTTTCTTTGCAGTAAGACTTGCCACGATGTTGAAGGTGCTACTTGGGGAATCCAGCCCAGCTTTTGCTGTTTCTGGTGTATGCTCAGTGTTGAAGATGGGACTCTACTGTTGATGCATTGAGCGGTCTATTCGACACCATACCCTGTGTAAACCTCTTCCGCTACTACTACTTCAACTTCAAGCTGTTCAATGGTGTTACTCAATTGGATTGGTTGATGCCAGCTCCTGAAAATTCTACCCAGCTTCTGCTGTCCGCTGTTCAATTGGTGTGTATTATTTGGAGAGTGGTGGTCATCAATTGGAGAAGGTCAACGATACAGGATTGGTCGGCAACTATACAGCTACTTCACTTTCTTTTGCATCTGCAGTATGATTTGTCACGATGTTGAAGCTGCTACTGGGTGAAGTCCTGCCTAGCTTTTGCCGTCTCTGCTCGATGTTGAAGATGGGACTCTGCTGTTGATGCCTGGACCTTCTATTCTTGTGCATACTGCCACCACTCGAAGCAGCTTAACTTTGTTCATCAATTGGGAATGTCGATGCCAGCTTGTGCAAGTTCTACCCAGCTTCAACTGTCAAGCTGCTTAATTGGTGTACATTATTTGGACTGTGGCGGTCATCAATTGGAATTGAAGAAGGTCAACAATACAAGTTTGGTCAGCAACTGTTTAATACAACGACTCTTCTCTTTCTTTGCAGTAAGACTTGCCACGATGTTGAAGGTGCTACTTGGGGAATCCAGCCCAGCTTTTGCTGTTTCTGGTGTATGTTCAATGTTGAAGATGGGACTCTGCTGTTGATGCTTTGAGCGGTCTATTCGACACCATACCCTGTGTAAACCTCTTCCGCTACTACTACTTCAAGCTGTTCAATGGTGTTACTCAATTGGATTGGTTGATGCCAGCTCCTGAAAATTCTACTCGGCTTCTGTTGTCCACTGTTCAATTGGTGTGTATTTGGAAAGTGGTGGTCATCAATTGGAGAAGGTCAACGATACAGGATTGCTCGGCGACTATACAGCTACTTCTCTTTCTTTTGCATCTGCAGTATGATTTGTCACGATGTTGAAGCTGCTACTAGGTGAAGTCCTGCCTAGCTTTTGCTGTCTGGTGTTTGCTCGATGTTGAAGATGGGACTCTGCTGTTGATGCTTGGACTTGTCTATCCTTGTGCATACTGCTTCTGCTATCACCACACCAAGCTGCTTAACTGTGTTCTACATTTGGAAACATCGATGCCAGCTCGTGCAAGTTCTACCCAGCTTCTACTGTCAAGCTGCTTAATTGGTGTGCATTATTTGGAGTGTGGTAGTCATCAATTGGAATTGGAGGTCAACGATACAAGTCTGGTCGGCAACTGTTTACTACAACTATCTTTCTCTTTCTTTGGAAGTGAAATTTGCCACGGTGTTGAAGGTGCTACTGGGGGAAGTCCATCCCATCATTTGCTGTCTCCGGCATATGTGAAGATGGGACTCGGCTGTTGATTCATTGACTGGTCTCTTCGACACGAATTATACTTTGTATGGTTTCTGTGTCTGTGTGTTTCTTGTCTGTATCTGTCTATCTGTTGCCCTGGTGAGTGGCCACTGTCTGTATCTGTCTATCTGTTGCCCTGGTGAGTGGCCACTGTCTGTATCTGTCTATCTGTTGCTCTGGTGAGTGGCCACTATCTGTATCTGTCTATCTGTTGCCCTGGTGAGTGGCACAAACGTACGTTGACTCTGGATTGGACTTCATCTTGCAACGCTCTGTTGTCTACTCGTATGTCTTCTACGGATCAGATTCTTCATTTTCAACAAGTATGTGTAACGGGTGGGGGGTGCATGCAACATTGTAGGTGCATAATTGCTAACATAGGTAATGTACGGCTTGTAAGTGTCAGGTTGCATGCCATGACGTAATGTAAGCGCTTGCGCTGACTGTGATGGAAGAAGATGACTGAAGAAACATGCAAGGTATATGTATATTTATCTTTTCATTTATAATAATTTCATTTGCGCTGCGTCGACTTCAAGAAAGAAGAGGGCCCATTTTAATAATTTCCAATCCCCCTCGTCGACCTTCAACTTCATCACGCAAAGACTCTGTTTAATTTCTAATGGGAGGATGGGGGTCGTTTAAATATGGCCATGTCTTAGCTAAAAATGTATGTCATCTATTGCCCAACAATGGTATGCACTTCAATGGTAAGTTTAAGGCTTTTACAATGTGCAATGTACCATTTTTGGACAACCATCAAACGAAAGGTGAGTATACACTTGTAGGTGTATAAATGCTACCCTAAGAATATTGTATGTGTCCGGTTGCACAATACCTTGTGCAAACTGCTCCTGCTGTCCCTACTCCAAGCTGCTTGTTGTGGTCTTCAACTGGAATGGACGATGCAAATTCTACCCAGCTTTGGCTGTCCCCTGTTACTTAATTGGATAGGTCGATACCGGCTCGTGGAAATTCTACCCAGCTTTTGATGTCTTGGCATTTGCTCGATGTTGAAAATGGGACTCTGCTGTTGATGCTTTGACCTATCTATCCTTGTGCATACTGTTCCTACTGTCACTACTCTAAGCTGTTTGACGGTGTTCTTCAATTGGAAAGGTTGATACCAGCTTGTGCAAATTCTATCCAGCTTCTGCTGTCCCCTGCTCCAAGTTGCTTGATTGGTGTACATTATTTGGAGTGTGGTGATCATTGATTGGAAAGGTCAATGATGCAACTTTGATCAGCAAATGTTTCAGCTACTTATCTCTTTCTTTTGCATCCGTCTTCGTCCTTGCAATGGGATGTGTACACGTATGTCTACAAACGTCTTCCTCGTCCGTCCAACTATTTACTTCTTTTGCATTTGCAGGAATTGACACCAATGCTATTGGTTTTGTCGTCGTCCTTGCAACGAGCTGTTGTCTACTCGTAGATCTACAAACGTCTTCCTCGTCCGTCCAACGAGACGTCGTCAACTGGATTGTCTACCACTCATCCAGTCATTGAAAGGATGGTTGTCGGCGATGGTCAGAGTGATGGGGTTAAAATTGCTCATTTATTGTTGGCAACTCATCCCGGATATGTGCTGCTTGTGTGTGGGACTCTACACTTGACCACGCCTCGTTTATGAGGACAAATGAGGATGGGATGGAACTGCTTGTGGAACTACGCTGTTGACTTCAGCCCGTGTAAGACGAGTCGATGATGGACACTACCTGCATCCAACTTCAGATGTTTCGTTTCTAACAGGTACTTGCAATGGATGGGGAAACGTGCTATGTTGGTCAACAAGTGCTTAATAATACATCCATTTCTTTATCACTTGCAGTTATCTACACTGATGCCATTGGTTTTGTCGTCGTCCTTGCAACGAGCTGTTGTCTACTCGTAGATCTACAAAAGTCTTCCTCGTCCGTCCAACGAGACGTCGTCAACTGGATTGTCTACCACTCATCCAGTCATTGAAAGGATGGTTGTCGGCGATGGTCAGAGTGATGGGGTTAAAATTGCTCATTTATTGTTGGCAACTCATCCCGGATATGTGCTGCTTGTGTGTGGGACTCTACACTTGACCACGCCACGTTTATGAGGACAAATGAGGATGGGATGGAACTGCTTGTGGAACTACGCTGTTGACTTCAGCCCGTGTAAGACGAGTCGATGATGGACACTACCTGCATCCAACTTCAGATGTTTCGTTTCTAACAGGTATATGCACTGTGTGGAGGATACATACACTATCAACCCTTTAATGTTGCAACTTTTTTCTCTTTTGTGTTTGCAGTGATCTACACCGATGCTACTGAGGGACAGCGTTTGTTGTCACTGGCTCCAAGCAATCAACGCTGTTGTGCACCTTCACTACTCTGGTGACTGTTCCACACTGATGTTGGACATTGTAGAACAATCTCTGTCACTTGGACATTGAAATGCACAGTTGCACACTCGATAGTGTAGCTAGTAGCTTCAAAGTGTGCTTGGTTGCACTTCATTGCTTCAAGAGTGTGTCCATCCTTTTGTTATATTTGAATGGTGCATTGTGTACTCTATATTGTTTCTGTGTCTGTATCTGTGTTTATCTGTTGCCCTGGTGAGTGGCTCAACATACACGGACTCCTCTGGATTGGACTTATCCTTGCAACGAGATGTTGTCTACTCTTATGTCTTCTATGGATCAGATTCTTCATTTTTAACAGGTATTTGTAATGGGTGGGGGGTGCATGCAACATTGTAGGTGCATAATTGCTAACATAGGTAATATACGACTTGTAAGTGTCAGGTTGCATGCCATGTTGTAATGTAAGCGCTTGCGCTCACTGTGATGGAAGAAGATGACTGAAGAAACTTGCCAGGTATATGCATTTTCATTCATTTGCGCTGCGACTTCAAGAAAGAAGAGGGCCCAATTTAATAATTTCCATTCCCACTCGTCAACCTTCAACTTCATCACGCAAAGACTCTGTTTAATTTCTAATGGGAGGATGGGGGTTGTTTAAATATGGCCATGTCTTAGCTAAAAATGTATGTCATCTGTTGTCCAACAGTGGTATGCACATCAAAGGCAAGTCTTAGGCTTTTGCAATGTGCAACGTACCATTGTTGGACAACCATCGGTCAAAAGGTGAGTGTACACTTGTAGGAGCATAAATGCTAACTTAAGTAATCTACGGCTTGTAAGTGTCAGGTTGCATGTCGTGTTGTAATGTAAGCGCTTGCGCCGACTGTGATGGAAGAAGATGACTGAAGAAATATGCCAGGTATATGTATATTTATGCCTTTTAATAATTCATTTGCGCTGCGTCGACTTCAAGAAAGAAGAGGGCCCATTTTAATAATTTCCATTCCCATTCCTCGACCTTCAACTTCATCACGCAAAGACTCTGTTTAAAGGGTGGTTGGTTAATGGGGTGGGGGTTGAGTAAATATGGCCATGTCTTAGCTAAATATGTATGTCATCTGTTGCCTAACAATGGTATGCACTCCAAGGTAAGTCTAGGCTTTTACATTGTGCTTGTACCATTGTTGGACAACCATCGGTCAAAAGGTAAGGCATTAGATTGCACACACCGCAAAGTTCAAAGGAACTGAGCACATGTCTTAATTGTACTCTTTGGGATGTCTAAAAGTAATATTCCTGGGATGTTGCATGCTACCCATGGTCACTATTGGAATCCATATGTTGAAGTGGTCAAACTAGGCTTGTGTGACGATTTAGATGCCCTCTGTGATGACAACAATGCCAACAAAGCTACCTGATTTGGTATGCTATGCTTGCACATGATGTGCAGAAAGTGTAGTTGGTATGTCTGAGAGGCAACCTGGACACATTAAAAAATGGCTTTCATATCGAACATGTGCTTGCTTGTGCTTCCAAAGACTAAAACAATTGTGAACCTAATGTATCTTGCATGGAAAAGATACGATAGACTTCACCCTTCCCAACTATTCTTAGAGCAACAAACTTTAGTGCTTAGTTCTTTCTGGATCTCATAGGTAGCTAACACTGCTGTAGGATGTGGAGCCTTGAGCCTTTGAATGTTTTGTAGTATCGACTTCAGGCATTGCATAGAAGCAAACATGTTTAAATGATAATGCCCATCATGTGGGGTCCGCTCAGCAATTATGTGAATGCCAAACCGGTTCACTACTGGTCTGTTCGTGCAAACTGCAATGGGTGTTCACCCGTGTAGCCATACTTGCTCAGCTGCAGTCGACGACTGTAGTGAGCAAGGAGGCTGCATGGAAGGTGGACACCCGTTGGTGTGTTTGTACGATCAGCCAGCAACCGGTAGGTATTTCACCAGGCTCATTACGCTGGCATTGCTCATTAATTATAAATTCATAGTAGCAATAAGCTATGAATATTAATGAGGCAATGCAGTAATGAGCCTGAATATTTAATGAGCTGGGCCCCGCCCCCTGCCCGGGCAGCCCATATTCCCCCCCCTAGTCGGGGGGGGGATTACTCCTCCTAACGTCGGAGTTACCAGGTGTGTGGTCGGGTTACGACGACGTCGTCAGAGTTACCAGGTGTGTGGTCGGGTTACGACGACGTCGTCAGAGTTACCAGGTGTGTGGTCGGGTTACGACGACGTCGTCAGAGTTACCAGGTGTGTGGTCGGGTTACGACGACGTCGTCAGAGTTACCAGGTGTGTGGTCGGGTTACGACGACGTCGTCAGAGTTACCAGGTGTGTGGTCGGGTTACGACGACGTCGTCAGAGTTACCAGGTGTGTGGTCGGGTTACGACGACGTCGTCAGAGTTACCAGGTGTGTGGTCGGGTTACGACGACGTCGTCAGAGTTACCAGGTGTGTGGTCGGGTTACGACGACGTCGTCAGAGTTACCAGGTGTGTGGTCGGGTTACGACGACGTCGTCAGAGTTACCAGGTGTGTGGTCGGGTTACGACGACGTCGTCAGAGTTACCAGGTGTGTGGTCGGGTTACGACGACGTCGTCAGAGTTACCAGGTGTGTGGTCGGGTTACGACGACGTCGTCAGAGTTACCAGGTGTGTGGTCGGGTTACGACGACGTCGTCAGAGTTACCAGGTGTGTGGTCGGGTTACGACGACGTCGTCAGAGTTACCAGGTGTGTGGTCGGGTTACGACGACGTCGTCAGAGTTACCAGGTGTGTGGTCGGGTTACGACGACGTCGTCAGAGTTACCAGGTGTGTGGTCGGGTTACGACGACGTCGTCAGAGTTACCAGGTGTGTGGTCGGGTTACGACGACGTCGTCAGAGTTACCAGGTGTGTGGTCGGGTTACGACGACGTCGTCAGAGTTACCAGGTGTGTGGTCGGGTTACGACGACGTCGTCAGAGTTACCAGGTGTGTGGTCGGGTTACGACGACGTCGTCAGAGTTACCAGGTGTGTGGTCGGGTT
>OZ220024.1:0-108432 GCA_964291365.2 Stappiaceae bacterium | reverse complement strand
AGTTGGGGAAACTATGGTGATGATTCTGGGGGCGAGTGTGGGGTGCCTGTCTATAATCGATTCCACATGCCAGACAAGAGGAATAGGAATGGGAATCAGCCTTGGTGGTACAGCTTCGAGTACGGTCTTGTACACTTCACAGTGTTCAGCACAGAGCACAACTTCACCGATGGTTCACCTCAGCTCTCTTGGCTTGAGAGTGAATTAAAATCGGTCAATCGCTCACACACCCCTTGGCTCATTCTAGCCACACACAGACCTCTCTATACCAGTCAGCGAATACCTCCTGATTACAAAGTCAGCACACATCTTCGTCAGATTTTAGAACCACTTTTTCATGAAACCAAAGTCAATCTTCTTATAGCTGGCCACATTCATTCTTACGAGAGAACTTGTGCAGTCTATCAGGAGCGCTGTGTCAGCAATGGGGTCACCTATGTTGTTGTAGGTACAGGAGGGACAGACGTCGAGGACAGTGGAGCATGGAAATTTGATTGGTCGAAGCATTTTGAGGCTGTGAATGGTTACGGTCGTGTGACTGTGGCAAATGCTAGCTCCTTGCTGTGGGAGTTTGTGAGGAATCGGGACAATCATGTGACAGATAGTGTATGGATACGAAATTTGAATAGATAATTTCATTGTACAATATTAAAATTTTACTGTGGTGCCAAATACAGAGTGCACACACATGTACAGTTAGTGCAAGTCCATGGTCAGCATGCACAGCCTGTGCAGCTAGCTAGTTGTACCAATTATGTGGCATAGCAAGCAAAGGGTCTACAGGAAGCAATGCAGGCTAAAGCATGCATGGACACTATAGGTAGAGGTTGCTGGTGCCATGCATACAAGTAACTATACTTTAGCTACCACTATAATAAGTAAATATCAGGCAGATTTTCACAATTAGTAATAATGGCATTGCATTCATAACTTGTGAGCTCGAGCCTTAGGTGAACAAGACATGATCATCACTAGTCTCGCGCGGCTAGACCCTTACACTGGCCGCGCGAGACTAGATCATCACCATCCAACTCTAGTTCAGGCCTGGTGCAGCTTTGTGAGCCTTAAGTGAACAAGACATGGCAGTTTGGTCAATTCTAGTTCAGAATGCAGCTTTCGCTTTCGAGTCAGGCCATCACTCTTGTTCTCAACCTTGAAGAAACTTGTATCAGGCTTACTATTCGTAGATTATATATAATCTATGCTATTATAGGCCCAGTGGGGTCCAGTTGTGGCAACTCACTGATGCCTTGTCCTAGACAGTGAGAGATAACCTGTGGTATAGCTTTATACTGAGAAATGAACTGGCAATCACCAAGTTCGATAGTCTTGAAAGCAAGATATTGCCAGCCAAACACAAGATACTGCTGTCGCTATGATAGTGATGTCCTCTTTACGCTTATTGCTTTTATGTGAGTAGCGTGGTGGAAACTCGGCACTGCAGCAGCCATGCATGCACACAAAATTTTCTGACACCGTATAGAAATGAAACTAATGGCATTCCCCAGGCCAGTCGTTCAGCTGGTTCGGCTTCACAGCTGTGTCTATAGGGTAGTAATATGCCTCGAATTCCATATCAGGCAGATGGCCAATATATAGTAACGTGGCTACTGTCCCATAGATCTAGATAGATACACGGTCTATAGCTAAAACTCACCTCGAAAACTTGAGCATGCGCGCACGTACATGGAATTACATGTCAAGTATGAAAGTTGTATCTGCGCATGCGCAATGCATATCGATCTATGGCTGGTCATACGAGAAATACTGGTATTCAGAATCGAATCATCACACCATCTAGAGGCTAGCTAGCTAGCTGTGTGTATGATTACAGATCTAGCGTGCAAGTAGGAAATCTAATACAGGACGGGCTAAAGCTTGCCTGTTAGATGGGACCATACACCAGGCGGCTAGTCCTCGTTGCAATCGCGATCGTATCTGCGCTGGGACTTCTCTATCTTCCAGGCATCAATGTGGAATCGTCTCGATCCGAGGTCGGCCACGACGCCATGACGGCAAGCAGTCACGTTCATAGGCCTGTACGGCCGCTAACTGTCAAAGGATTGATTAACGTTTTACAACTTAAATCCAACTTCCAAATTATTGGGCTCACCTTCATATGCACGGATAGTACTCCTTGCTAGGAAAACAGCGCTGGCTTTTTTACACCACAAAAATCACTGCTTCAGGGTGTTGGTATTGTAACGGTCGTCGTATGTGGTAAAGATCGTCAGGGTTCGTTTTCCTCCATTATGGCAGAATATAGGCACAGTTTTATTGCTAATTATGAATGATCGATGGGTAGTAGCAAGGCTTTTGCATCAAACAAAGCAAGGGATCCTTCTGCTGGCGAGGAAAAGTAGAAATTTTATTACGCATGCGCATTTGAACACGTGTTCAAGGTAAAACTGTAATGATGCACTTTCAATCCAGATTCCAGTATACTAGTACCGGCCGCATGGATAGACTGTATCCGGGGCGCGCGCAGTTTATCCATGCGGCCGGTACTGGTATACTGGAATCTGGATTGAAAGTGCATCATTACAGTTGTGTTCAAATGCGCATGCGTATTAAAATTTCTACTTTTCCTCGCCAGCAGAAGGATCCCTTGCTTTGTTTGATGCAAAAGCCTTGTTACCACCCGTCGATCATTCGTAATTAGCAATAAAACTGTGCCTATATTCTGCCATAATGGAGGAAAACGAACCCTGACGATCTTTACCACATACGACGACCGTTACAATACCAACACCCAGAAGCAGTGGTTTTGTGGTGTAAAAAAGCCAGCGCTGTTTTCCTAGCAAGGAGTACTATCCATGCATATGAAGGTGAGCCCAATAATTTGGAAGTTGGATTTAAGTTGTAAAACGTTAAGAAGTTAAGAATGGGCTACATCTTTGAAGATTCGAAGGTGAGCGGGAAAGCTGAGATAGGCGATAAGCCATATTGGAAATGGTTGCCTGCAGCTATTGCCGACTCAAGCACAAAATACAAAGACGCTGTGCTGTCTGTGAAACCGCCTCTAGTGGATAATGGTGGAACGGTGACTTTGGAATGGAAGAATATTCCTAATCCTGTTAATCGGCATAAAAAGAACAGTGATTATATTGGTCTATTTTGTCCGTCAACATCTCCCTCCAACAGATATATTGACTACTGGTTGGTTAGTGATTTATCACAGAACTATGCTAACTCAAAATTTAATGGCAGAGCAAGCATTATTCTCTATAACGTACGCACAGACTGTGAATTTAGATACTTTACCAACAATACATATGTTGAGCTAGTTGCCATTAGCAACAAGGTAACCTTTGTGAATGGTGCCAAGGCCCCCCTACACGCCCACCTAGCTCTGACTAGTGATGCATCTGAAATGAGAGTACAATGGACGACAGGTGTACAGTACACACCCACTGTAGAGTACAGCCCATGTGATGGTGATGGTGTTGAAGGCAAGCTTGACCATAATAATATTGCCACTGGAATTTCGAGGACCTATAAAGCCAGTGATATGTGTGGCCCCCCAGCCAACCTCTCAGCTCACTTTGTACACCCTGGCTACATGCACGACGTCCTTTTGACAGGCCTTCAGCCAAACACAAGATACTGCTATCGCTATGGTAGCCCTGGCTACACATACAGCAAAGAGAAAAGCTTTATGTCAGCCATTGAACCAGGAAATGAACAACCATTTAAATTTGTCATATATGGAGATATGGACGTGACCCCTCCCCCTGGAGCCGAAACTACAGCTGTTCGCATCCTCAATGAGGTAAACAATAACGGGGTCTCAATGGTGCTTCACGCTGGTGACCTTGCATATGGAAGTGGGTATGCTTATCGTTGGGAGGAGTGGTTATCACTGATAGAACCTTATTCAAGCCTTGCTCCATACATGATCGCTATAGGGAACCATGAGCAAGAACACATAGTGGGTGGAGAGAAGGATCCCAGCCATGCCCCTGGTAATGGTTTCCATCCAAGTTGGGGTAATTTTGGACATGATTCCGGAGGTGAGTGTGGGGTGCCTGTCTATAATCGATTCCACATGCCAGATAGTAGGAATGGGAATGGAAACCAGCCTTGGTGGTACAGCTTCGAGTACGGCCTTGTACACTTCACATTACTCAGTTCTGAACACAACTTCACTAGTGGCTCACCACAGTACATGTGGCTTGAAAATGACTTAAATACTGTTGATCGTTCACGCACCCCTTGGCTTATTCTGATCCTACATCGCCCTATGTATTCAAGCCAAAAAATGATAACAGATTTCGAGGTGACGACTCGCCTCCGTGTTGCTCTTGAAGAGCTCCTCTATCACAATAAAGTCGATCTAGTTGTAACTGGTCACCACCATCTTTACGAGCGATCTTGTCCCGTCTACAGGCAGTTGTGTAGAGAAGGTGCCCCCATGCACGTGGTGATAGGTGGCGCTGGGTTTGAGCTTGAAAATCCTGGAATGTGGGATTTTGGCTGGTGTGAGTATTTTGAGTCCAACCATGGCTATGGTCGTGTGAGCGTGGTAGATGGAAACTCACTTCTCTGGGAGTTTGTGAGAAACAAAGACAACACTGTAACAGATAAGGTATGGCTACATCACTGACTGCAGGTGTTTGAACCATTGGCATAGCTTGACAGCACTACTCAATATCTTTATGTAGCATGTACATTGGATGTGCAAATTACTAGGCAACTGATTTTAGTAGCATACCATTTGTTCAAGACATCCAGCATCAACTATCTATTCATTGTCAACCACTTCACTGATTTTTGCAAAAACTTAATAATTAAATAACACAACATACTTTACTTACAAATTCAATAGCTTATGATTGGAGTTACTTATTGGTCATCTTGTAGTGCTGTTCTGGCAACACTCGGAGCTTGGCAGCAGCCTGTATGGTATACATCAAACACACACTATCACATGACAATTAATTAATATCACATGACCTGCTCTGCTGTGAGATCTCGCTGAACCTGTGCTAGCATTTCGTAGCCAACCATGAATTTCTTCACCTGAGGAACAAAAGACAATAATTCTAGTCACCCAATCTTAAATAAAATATCGACTCTTTCATTTCTTACCGTGGCAGATCGTAGCAATGGGGGGTAATAGAGAGCATGCAGCTGCCAGTAGCTGTAGTCTTGGTCCTTGTATCCAGGGCCTGTGGGAGCCCCTGCCAATGCAAACACACACACACACACACACACACACACACACACATACACACAAAAAAGGGAGTCAAACTTCAGCCCAATAACAAAAAAAAAGTAACTTTAGCGACATCACTACTTTCACCAGCAAGCTTTGATTATAGGAAATCTGTATTGGGGAATGTTGGAGCACACACATATACACACATAATCACAGTCATGATAATATTATTGTGGTTCGTTGGTAGGATTTGACAGAGGAAAAGCGCTTTTGATATTCAACAACCACAGCACAATAAGTCTATGGCATATTATTAGAGTCTCATTACCATGCCAGCCCATGGAGTAGGGGAATGAACACTCAAACAGATTGTCGTATTTGATCAGCAGTTTCTTCATGATGGAGGCCAAGCCTGCACGAGAGAGAGAGAGAGATATGTTGTATTAAAGTAACTGACATCATTACTGTTAAACATTAAACTGGAACTTATTAGTAAGCATTCAAACATGATTCTCTTTACTTGCTCTTTCCTGTTCTGTGAGGTCTAGTAGTCTCTGCACATGTCTCTTTGGTAGCAGTAGTGTCTCATACGGCCATGTTGCCCTATGTATACACGCACCACGCAATACTAAAACTGAAGCTTGTTGTGGGGGGGGGGGGGGGGGGGGGAACTATTCAACTCACCAGAATGGAACTACCACCAACCAATGGTCATTCTCTACAACAATCCTCTCCTATTTGGAGTTCAACTGCTAAAAGCAATCATAAACATCGCTCAGTTGACTATATACCTTTTTCTCCATTTCTAGTTGAACATAGTCGATGAGCAGTGGGCGTCCCTTTTCCGCAAAATATTTCTTCTGATTTTCATCCTAAAACCATCAAACGACTTCAATAAAACTAGAGCTCTTGAGAGCACATACCTCACGCACACTGTATGTCATTGATGACCCTCCTTTTAATACCTTTACTGAGCTCGAGCATGCGCAATCAAAAAAGCATGTATGCATAATGTAGTACCAGGTGTAGTTAATAGGCGTGGCCGCCCAAAAAGCATGATTTCTAGCATTTGTGGTCCTTATTTAGCATTTAGAAGCAAAGAAGAGCCGCTGTTTTGACATTTCTGATAGTTCGACAACACGTACTGCTCGCCATGACGCCTACTTCTCGAGATTTGCTATTTTTCCGTTGACAATAACGACAGACGGACAGACCGATTACTTTACCCCTTGCACATGCATGCAAGGTAATTACGTACCAGGTACATGTGTATGATATCTTACTGATTTAAATGCTTCATTTGGCATGAATGAACTTGACCAGATCTGAAATCCATAATGATGACATCACTCACAGAACTTATTCTTAGAACAAGTCATACACATGCAGCTATAAATAGCCTCACCTGGCAGTGTGGATGTGGATTGGAGCATCCCATCACGTTGCCCTTATTCTCAAATATCTGTACCCACTTAAACTTCTCCCCAAGCTCCTGCAGCTGCTCCGTCCAGGCAGCTATGACTCGAAGTATCTCCTCCTCCTTCATGAGGGGGAGCGTGAGGTCAGAGTATGGATGGAAACACATCACTCGGCAAGTACCCTGGGCTGGGGCTATGCTCAGCAGTGGGTGATCTGACTGGTCTGCCAAAATGATACCAATGTGAACATATTATTTCTATAGAGATACATGTAGTTATACTGACATGAACAATCAAATGCTAAGTACTAGTTTTTAACACTAAGGGATGATAGAAAATTTTAAGCACAAATGAATCAACTTACTTGGTATGCACAGGCTTTAAGGTAATATTATTTGGACTAGCTTGTTTGGCAGGGAATATTAATTAGGTGATTTGGCAGATTAAACATCAACTGATTGTGTTGCTGTCTTACTAGGAGCTGGAGTGTCTGGCAGTAATGCTGAGAAGTCATTGGTGAACACAAATGTGTGCTCGTAGTCGGGATTCGTCTGCAATGGACGGAAATAATGCATGGTACTACATTGTAGTCTTGCGAGACCACATGATCACTTCACTACACATACCTCTCCATTGGCACGTACAGCTCTTGGGCAAAGTGGATTCTTCTCGTCCCATCGAGGGATGCTACCCTCCTGCACTCGCTCCACCTACATACATACAGCAGTAAAAAATAGGTGTGGCATGTCCCATACCGCAAACTATTGTGTAAATAATTGTATTACTTGTCCTTTCCACGGTCTCTTTGTTCGATGTGGAGAGACTAGCACCCACTCCCCTCTCAGAGGATTGAATCGGACGTGAGGGTGGTCCGTAGGATCGAAGAGTTGAGCTTGATCGTCGCTGCTTGATGCCATAGTCTTCTGCTGTCTGTCATGTATTCGACCCGCAAGTGTGACGACCACGTTTCGGGCATGCTATCGCTAGGATCGATCGTACTTTGAACCCTAACAAGCCCCACCTACATCCCATGTGATATTCACGTGATCAACAGCATGCTAATTTTTGTGATCGATCGCTTCAA
This sequence comes from Stappiaceae bacterium, assembly GCA_964291365.2. Lineage (GTDB taxonomy): Bacteria > Pseudomonadota > Alphaproteobacteria > Rhizobiales > Stappiaceae > JBDWFY01. The sequence continues at coordinate 100,769 of OZ220024.1, read as the reverse complement.
TATGTCGTTCTTCACGGTGCAAGTGCTGCAAGAGAAGCTTAGTCGGCTCACACTCTCGCAGGACAGCATAGAGACGCTCTCGCTATGGATCATACATCACAAGGCGCACGCAAGCACTTCCATCGAAGTCTGGATGGAAGATGTACAAAGTGGTAATGCTAAAAACCTCATAGCCTACCTAATTTTGTGTATATTAAACAAATTCTCGTCACAAAAAAATTAATTACTCTTGAGGATGTAACGGATGATAAGCTATATTTATGTTTCCACTGTCTCCAGCAAATGCTGATCGTAGGCTGATGTTATTCTATCTTGCCAATGATGTGCTTCAAAACAGCCGTCGCCGTGGAGCTAACATGTTCCAGGACCTCTTTCGAGATCCACTCAGACGAGCAGTTACCTTAGTGAGGTGAGTACCATTTATCCTATTGTAGGGTGGACAACAAAAAATTAAAGTTTCTCAAATCGATTTGTTCACAATCGTGGCATGTTTACCTTACTGATAGTCGACTAAGTCCATCATAAAATCCAATTTACCATCTTTTGTTTTCGGGGTATTCATAGCGCAAGTTTCAGATCGAGAGGCGTAGCTACAGAGTTAAAATTTTTATGGCATCAACTTAACCCCTTTTGCTCGATATTTTGCTAACGTAAGTGACTGTGGTTGAAGTTTACTGGCAAGGACTGTGGAGTTCTGAGCTGACTGTTTCTGGCTTCTAGGAGCTGCCAAAAAGTGAGCTAGTAAATTTTTCATGAGTTCTATATCAGATATCACTACACTGCCCATTGGTCAGTTGATAGAATGTCTCCCTCAGGGCGTTAGTACATCCTACTGGGCCTTTACTATCTGTAGACCAAGTCAACTTCATTTAAGGAGTTGCTTGCCATCTACACAAGTTCAAGATTCATATTGTCTGAAGTGCGAGTCCTCATACAAATTTATGATTGAAGCCATAAAAGTGCGCATTAAAGTAGTCAAATAAAACTTTAGTCTTTTCCGAACCTTTTGGTGAAGGTTTCGTCTTGATAACTCATACGGTTCAAAAGTTATGAAGGGATGAAGATTTCAATTTCACACAAAATTTTATCCTATTTTTACATTGTTATTAACATACATATAGCATACTACACATGCATTCTTTAGAGTAGCAATTCAACTTTGAGGTTTAACTTTAGTTAGGAATGAGATATAAACATGAAATTTGCACCAAAATTATTCCTAGAGAGTACCCTTTTACTGTGGTGAGCAATAATGATCAAAGTTGTAAGGCTTCCTATACAATGCAGTGTACTAGAGGTACAACGTCACTTGGAAACACAACACGACTGTTAAAATCTATTTACTATTTTTCGCAGATGGTGAACTACTTTCAAACTGAACTTCACTTGGTCCACAGATGGTACAGGCCCAGTAGCATGTACTAACACCCTGAGGGAGACCTTTTGTCAATTGACCACTGGGCAGTGTGGTGATATCTGATATAGAACTTGTGGAATTTTTTACTAGCTCATTTTTTGGCAGCTCCTAGAAGCCAGAAACAGTCAGCTCAGAACTCCACAGTCCTTGTCGGTAAACTTCAACCATAGTCACTTATGTTAGCAAAATATCGAGCAAAAGGGGTTAAGTTGATGTCATTAAAAATTTTAACCCCGTAGCTGTACCTCTCGATCTGAAACTTGCACTGCGAATACCCCAAAAACGAAAGATGGTAAATTGGATTTTATGATGGACTTAGTCGACTATCAGTGAGGTAAACATGTCACGATTGTGAAAAAATCGATTTGCAAAACTTTAATTTTTTTGTTGTCCACCCTACCTATTGTCCCAATATGAGCATCTCCTGAGAGTTTAGTTCATTGTATGCTGTTTGTGTCGTTTTAGGGGTCAAAAAATTCAGACATCTGTGGAGCGAATGTTTCGAATATGGAAAGAACGACGTGTTTACGATAATTCCTTCCTCAAAGAGCTTGAGCAGTTGATAGAGCCATCAAAACAGTCTCAGGCACCTTCACAACCATCTTGTCCCTCCTTCAAGGTTTGTTGTATTCCTCGTGTCTTTGAGATCATCTTCTATTAGATTTATTTTGTCTATTCAAGCTATCTTTAGTGGAGGATGCAATGACAGAGCTACGAAAATTTGAAGCTGAACTGAAAGTTAAATCAGCTCACCTCAAGAATCTTCGAGTGGACATCTCCAATCCCGCAGCCAGCCTATCTCAGCTCAAAGGTATATCTGCTAAATGATGCTTCTGCAATCTTTGTATGTGCAATCTTGTGTATCTCTCTATCTGTGTCTTTCTCTCTTTATCAGATAAATCTGAAGGAGGACGTGTGTCAGGAGAGTTTGATGAGGCATCTCAGAAGCTACAGGACTACAGTGAGTGTCTTGGCATTGAGGTGAACGAGAGAATCAACGTCCTGGACATGTTAAAAGACTGTGAAGAATACCAAACTCAGTGCCTTGTTGAAGTGCAGAAAACTTCAACTGTGAGTCAAAAACAACTATTCCTCTCTTACTACGGATATATGTGTGTAGCTTATTGATGAATGGTTGATACCAAAGAGTAGCCTTATGTATTTTCTCATTTTATTTTTTGACACACACATGTACCGTCTACAGGACTACAAGCAGTTGGGAAAGAAGGCAGAGGAGTTAAAGAGCAAGCTTGACACGAGGATCAAGGAATTGGAACGAGCCCAGAGCACTGCGACCTCTGACCCCACTGCCAAAGAGGACATCACAGACGTTGGTGATATGGAGATTGAATCGGACAATGAGTCTCAGGACTCCCTCCCTCCCCCTCCTCCTGTTCCCATGGCACAACCTGTTCCCCTCCCACCGTCCCAGCCACAAGTGGCAGTGGGAGGCATGGTACAACCTCCTGTTATTACTACAGCAGTTTTTCAACAGCAGCTGAGTCAGCAGTCGCAGCAGCTGCAACCACAGTCTGGTGCACATTTGCCTCCCACTTCAGCACCTCCCTCTTATCCACTACAGCCACCCAGAATGCCTCAGCAACCACCTTCAGTTAAAGCTATGATTTCGACTTCTGCAGCTGCTCCTGGCAGTGGTGTTGCTGCAGGGGAAGGTGGATTTTCAAATTTGAACATGCGTCCCTCGTCTTCATTTCCCCCTCGTCCTCCTTTTCCCTCCAATCAACCTTACGCAGCTCCTCAATCACGCCCACCGCCTCCTTCACAGGTTCCTAGGCAACCCCCTCCCCCCAGATCTAATATCCCCCCTTCTTCTAATATTTCCCCTGGATCTACCATTTCCCCTAGATACCAGAGGCCATCCTTCCCCCCACCCACTGGTGTACGTCCCTCTCCAAATATGACTCCCAGTGGTCCGAGGCCACCTCCTTCTGCAAATTTCAGTGGCCCCCCTCCTCCGAGACCAAGATATCCCCCACCATCTGGAAATTCGATGAATATTCGTCAATCACTTCCCCCTCAAAGAAGAGGACCCTATATTAACAACAACACCAACAGCCCAAGAGCCTCCTTCCCCCCACAGCCCTCTCAAACAAACCACTCCCCTTCTTCCGCCCCTCCTCCTCAATTGACTGCACCTATTAGAAGTAATTCTCCTGCCCCAACAGGTCCTCCAACAAACACTACAAATGAACCAATCATTACACAACCGATCCCCATGAGAGCTACATCTGTTGCTAACGATGAGACTGAAGGAAAGGATAATATTGATCTACAGATACGAAGTCAGACTGGCCTCGATCAGCGACTGAAGAACATGGTTGCCCAGCGAATGTTTGGAGGTGTCTTGAACGAATATGGAGATGGTAGTTCTGACGGAGATGAAAAGCCTTACAGTCCAGCAAGTGACCAGCCTGAAATTAGCATCAGTAACACAGGAACTCCCAAGCCAGAAGATGATGATGATGATGATAGAGAATCCATTCCCACTCCTGATTCTGGAACGGAATCGCCAGATGAAGAAGAAGGTGCTAGTCCACGCATGAACATGAATAATCCTATCCTTCAAGCTCTCTACAACTCTTCACCGGATATCAATGACAAAAGTGACGTTCAGCCTGATCCTGAGCCTGTTCATGAATCTTTGAATGACGTGAATATGCCACCTGATCTGTCGCTGAAGACAGCATCTGTTGCTGCTATTGATACCAAGTATTTGCAGGGAATATTAGACACAGTGAGGTCTACTTCAAGTGTAGCTACACCTGAGATGGTAGCTTCTGAGCCAACAGCACAAAATGTTTTCGAGTCACCTCAATCCACAACAGCAGCTCCGAGTAAAGCACCAAGTTTGGCAGCCATCAAGGATATAAAAATAACACCAACTGTCACGAATCTTCTTGGAGAACTTTTTCCACAGTTGTCGAAAACTTTGCAAAAGAACAAGAAGAGGAAGCAGGAGGAAACTGAGGATGAAACAGCCATCAAAGTGCCAAGAATGGAAGAAACTCGTGATTTTGCTTCTAGGACAGTGGTTGATGAGCGGCGATCATATTCTGAAGCTCAACCACCAGCTTCTATTCCAAGCATAATTGGTCCTGGTGCACGTCCACCTCATCCTGGTTCTATTCCACCTCCTCGTCCTGGTATGGGAATGGGACCACCTCCACGTCCTGGTATGGGAGCTCCTCGCCCTGGAATGGGACCACCACGTCCTGGAATGAGGCCTCCACATCCTGGTATAGGAGCTCCTCGCCCTGGAATGGGACCTCCTTATCCTGGAATGCGACCTCCGATGCCTAGGGGAATGCCACCTCCCACTAGAGGTCAATTCCCCCTTCCAGATTCTCCTAGGAGTGGTTCATTTCCCCCTCGATTCAGGGGGCCACCTCCACCTTCCTTTAGGGGGCCACCACCCCCACCACGAGGCTCTGCATCTATGTTATCGCCAGCTATGCGACATCCTGGCCCTCCTCCCTCTCTAGGGCAACATCTTGTAGGCAACAAACCAAGAATACCTTATCCACCTCAGCCCAGTGCAGCTATGGTTCCAAATCACACTGGTCCAATTCCTCCAGGGGCATTCCCACCACGGGCACCAATAAATCATGCGAATGTGACTGTACAACAAAGTGGACCAGGAGATGGCAGAATGACAGACTCGATTCAACCACCACATCCACCTTTTCAAGGTTCTGGCTCTTTTAGGCCACCTAGATATGTCTGAGTTGTTGTGTACTATGATTGGTTACCTCCCTTTTGTGATCGGTTTCTTTGAAATTTCTTTTTCTGGTCATAGCTTTTCCTGTCAAAATGAAAATCATTACGCATGCGCAATGGGAAATACGATTGGCGCATGCGCATTACTATCGCTGCATGTTTAGCTAATTAAGCGAATAAGATTTTATTAAAGTGAAAAATTGACAAACTCATGATCACGTGATCCGTAGATAATTAGCAGTGTAAGTATGTAGAGTATTGACAAGAATGTACTGTGAATGAGTCTTATTTTCGAGAGCCTTTTTGTATTTATTGAGCGTATTTTACGCTCCGGCTGACACAACCAAGTTACCACCATGGTCAGAAGAACAGTTTTTGCCGAATTTCTGGTGTTTTCTGTCGCCATATTGGCTTCGGTCGGCGGATGTTTCGCCATACCCTCACCTCAATCATCTCTAGGTAAGACACCACTCCAGCACACACACGTACCCCCTAGTCTGTTAGGGTATAAAGGCTTTTATCACTCACACGTCTATTAAATGTACTAGTATCGCGCTTTAGTTGACTGTTTCGTTCAGTTGTTTTTGTTTATATCTTGTCATTTACACTCTTGTGTAAACCAACTAGTACAACACTGTATCATACCCAGTGGGGCGGCCAGCCTATGTGTGTGTGAAGTAAAACTAATGGGTACTGATAGGCTCTTAATTACAATCTGTTGTCACCATTTTATACTCTACCCTGTTTCTTAATGAACAGTGCCATTCCTATGTATTTTCATAGGGAGGGACCATAGTTTGATTTCGAGTATTTAATAGTAATTGACAAAGGGTGTGTGTTTTGTTTTGTGGTATAAACTATTACAAACAGTGGTCCTCTAATATCCACCAACGTCATTTATGGTACTGGTTGAATCCAGATTGTGTCTGTACCCCCTCCCTCCCAATCTCCGACAGATGTGTCATTTGATAGTGCATACAGGGGATGTAGGTAGGAAGATATAATTACCTGATTGACCACAAAACAGTTGATTCATCTGGTTGGTCTCTTGTGGGGAATCTCCTTAATCCGTTATCCTTAATGACTTCTTATTCGTCTGGCCATAATTATAATATGATATTCTCTACAAGTTTGATTTCAAGTGGTTTATAGATTTCTTTGAAAATTGTCTATATAAGGGTGTGTATGATTTTGAAGATAATTATTGGTTTTTAGAATTTGAAATTCTCTCAAAATCTTGTGGATAGTTGTATAATTTGCGGCCAGCTGCGCCACTGTTTGTTGTTAGTGACATCACGAGAAACGACAGTTAATGCACTTGGCGCCTACTTGCTTTTTCTGCCAACAATTTTCTCATTTGTGCTCCATCTTTAACCCCCAACGTTGCAGGTACCAAACGCTGTACCTCCCTCCCTGTTAATAATCCATCCAGCACTGTCACAATTTGGCTTGTGTTTGCATTGCACAGAATCAGTACGCCTAGTAACTGGTGCATACTTTTGTGTTAGTGCTAGCCTGAGAAGAGGAAAGTGTTGGCCTAATTTCATTATTTTCTCATTCCTTTACCCTATACATAATATGATACACATGTGCGTGTACATGTACGTGTGCTCTCCATACATTACATATGTTTGTAGGTTGTACATATATGTATGTATGTAGTCTTAGGACGTTCCCCTTTAGTGGAAATTTTGGCTGCTAGCCGTCATAGCGTTGACCTAGTTTCAGTCTGTGTTAATAGTTTGTTGACACTTAGTCACTTCCAGTTTGAGTCCATACCCACATTCCTCACCCATTGCCATGGATACCCATACACCCAAACAGTACTGAGTTGGCTCTTGCCGTATATTGGAATTCATTTACCAAGTTTCTTATTTTTATTCCTAAGATGCCCCATCGGCTATCATTGCACACTGAGGATTGGCAAAACTTTCCCACCCAGTGCTATGTGCTCTAGCCAGGATGTTTATGACCTTTGTCTGTATAAAGGTAGATAGGAGATAATTTGGTGTAGTGCTGGTGCCCGCCACATGTAATGCAATTGTTGAACCCTCCTTTGATCAAGGATGATGAGGCGAGAGAGAGAGAGAAATGACATTTCTACACTTACTATTCAACATTTAAAAGTTGCTTGATATTGACTAATAGGGATTGGGAGTGAGAGTTGTACACAATAGTGTTTCCCTTGCTCATCACATGCAGTGCATCACATGCAGTGCATCAGCACTCACAAATTACTGCAATTCTGAATAATTTTGTCACAACTATAGCTGATGCCTCTGATTCTTGGTAATCGCTCTCTCTTCCTCTCACACTCTCCACACTTGCTCTCTTCCTTACTACTACTCTGAGCGTGATTCAGCTTCCTCTTGTGGTTGTGTGTGGCCAGCCAGCAAAGCATAGATTAGCACAGCACTCACTGTGCTGTCTCACTCTATGCATGAGCCTGCACTAACTTGAAAAGAACTTTGGCAAAGATTCATAGCTGGGTACTTGTTATTCATTGTTTACTGTTTCCACTGCTGAATTTTCCCTGCTAGTGTTGGTCATTATGGATTGGGGGCTTGCCTGAACTTGAAACTCTCCTTATTATATTCACAGACTGTTATTACTATTCATTGTTATTCCTTAAATTGTCCCTGACATAGTGCAATATTTTCATTATCAAGTGGGGGCATTTATCACTGTAATACAGTACAATGCCCATAGCTGTGATGTAATGATTTACGCCATGCCCAAGCTGTCTCCAAGGTGTCTCGCCTTTCCGTCTCTCTCACTCTCTCTCCCCCTCCTCTCTCTCCTTCTCTCCCCCTCCTCTCTCTTCTTCTTGAGGGGGGTCGTGAGAGTAGGTAGCCATTTGCACATCAATGGAGCGTGGCTTAGAGACTTGGAACCACTCAACCATAGCCCTTTCTGCCTCAGGCAACTGCCTCCACTTGGAGTGCGGTATACCTTAAGCGTTTAAGCTTTTAAGCCTTTTTTGCAAATTTGTGTTTTCCCTAAGTCATTTGCGCTGCTGGTGGGAAGAGAGAGAGAAAGCGTGACAGGGATTGTATGTCATGATGTAGCGTTGCTGGAGACTATGTAGTGGGGGTCTGTCTGTCTATCTGTCTGTTTGTGTGTCGCAGTCCATGGTAGCTTCTCATGAACTAGAAGGTATTCATATCGAGCCCTTTTCTCCCGCTGTGCTGTGCAAAGCTTTAAAATTTCACTTAAACTACACTCCATATAAATACTTATGGGAAATGAGGGAATTTAGTTAAATAGATACGACATCTTATAGTGTGTCTCGGAGACAATGTCTTGGGGGTCTATCTGTCTGCCGTAGTCCATAATTTTTGTAACTGCTCACACAAACTAAAAATATATTCATACAGAAGCCAGGTATGTTTTATTGTCCTATTTGTTGTTATGTCCTGGCTATTCTTTTGTGGCTGCTGTAAATCAGAGAATCCAGTTAGTCAAGTGATCCATTCTTCTCCGATTGGGAGCCTTTGAGCTGTGTGCCCACAACTATTCCTGGTATGCCAACATTGTACAAACTATACCACCAATTAAATCAGTTCTGCCAGCCCAGACTAATTCAATTTAGCTTTGACTGTAGGTATTCCATTACCAATCAGACCCCAGGTGTCCCCTAGGCTATACTGTAGCTAGCTTAAAAGTTTAAGGTGCCCTAGAGTATGCTAATAGATTCCATCTTTGAGAAAGGTTATGCAGCCTGTGGTGCCAGCCATCTTGGTAGTACCCTTTCTACTGTCTGCCATGGGCCAAATTTTTCCACAGTCCTTCTCTCATGGAAAGCTAATGACGCCCCATTTGCTGTTTTGTGCTTCCATATATGCCTGCACCCTTACTCTAGGTTTATCATACCATCTCATAACTTTGTACAGACATGCCGGAACAGCTGGGCACAGCATGCACTATGCTTGCTAGTTCTCAAACCTTAGGATTAGGTATAGGTACTAGGTGGCTATGTCTGGGCTGATTTCACATGTATGGGCATGTCTAGGCCATCCTATCAACTAAAGTCTATGATAGGTGTGCCTGACCAATCACTGAGACGGTTTCACTTGTGTATCTTCAGGATTAAGGTAAAAAATCTTTCAAACTTTCATAAAGTTCTATAAACAGTATTGTAGTACCCTCATCGGCCTAGCTATGCTTACCTCTAGCTTATTATTATCATAGCTCACTAGGTGTGTCCGTTTCGTTAATTTACATGATTTGTGCATCAATTGTCGTAAATGGCTTCACGGCACGTTCCACTTGACCAATGAGATGCCAGTGCAGTGACCACATATTACATCATCAGTCGTCACTGCACAGAGATCCCAGTAGCCAAATTAATATCCGTCAAGTAACATATCTCTCTCGTGATTCATAGCTAATGGTGTGATAAGCCTCTCTCTGCCAGCAAGGAGCTATTTCTAAAGGAATACCCTTACCCAATGCAGCTACTACACCCGCTCACATTCTTACAAATATGAAAAATTCTAGTCAGGTCAGATCTACCTACGCTGCTACTACGTAGCTAGGCTTGGTTCCTCCTTATCGTGCGGTGCCACTCTGTCTGATCGCTAAGTGAAGGAGGCCAGAGGCTGCACCCAATTGTCCATGCACCGTTAAGCTAGCTGGCAGACATTTCATTAAGCACGCTGGCTGCAAAATTCTGTGGGTGTGTGTGCGTGCATGGCTAAGATTGTTATGTGTGCTATTTATTGCGGCTTCTATTTTTAGTGGGCGATAATTGCTGTGTTGACAGTTGTCCTAGCAACATGGAGATTATGCATGACACAAATTTGGATTTGATATCTGTGGCATGAAAATTTGCAAATATTCTTCTCATTCTTGCACAGAAGTAGAAGCGAGTCTCTAAAAGCGTGAGAATGAGTGTTGCATGTACTGCAGAAAATTTTATAACTTTGTGAATATTTCCTCCATTCTTGTGTAGACCTAGAAACAGATCTTATAGAGTGCGAGAATGGGTAATGAACTTAGTGAATGTTTCCTCACTCTTGCATAGAGCAAGAAATGGCTCTCTAAAAGTTTGCATCAGGCTGTACATAGCATGTATTGTGGAAAATTTCTCCCACAGACATTTGTGAAGCATAAACTTGTGATAGTGTACGTTCTGGGCCGGTAACCAGGTGTTCTAAAGTTTTTCCACCCTTGGAATTTGTGTAATTCTCAAAATTAACTTATTAGGCTAAATAGAGAGTGAGAACACACACAATTTCATAGTGACAATAATTGTTATTATTGTGTATTAATATTATACTGTTAACTTGAGTAAATTAGCGTGACCTTTTTTGCATACCTGCAGGTTCATTTCGTGGTGGTTTTCATCGAGTTGATTTGGCATTGAGAGAAAGAGCTTCACTAACAGTAGAGCTTACGTTTAGAACTGCTAGCTATGATTGTGGTCTACTATTTCTCGTCCTTCAAAGAAATTACTCTGGTTATCTGGCAGCTGGACTAAGAGACGGTGCATTGGAGGTTGTTCTCCAGCGTGATGATGGCCAGACACCACCACAGATCCTATACTCTTTTGATTTCAAACTCCATAATACATCATCCTATCCTTCAGACTGGCATAGTTTATCCATGCAGTACGACCAAAGTCAGCTATCAGTCACCTTAGATACTACCAATATTCATTCTCAAACTCTTACCCTAGGTGAAGCTTTTTCTACTGTCTTCTTTGCTGGAATGGACTCTTTTCTCTCTCATAATCTGTTTCACTCTCTTAGTCTTGCTAGCTTCTTTGTTGGCTGTTTAGCAAATGTTTCTGTGGATTCTGAGCCTGTCCTCTTTGTTCCAGATCACCAGAATGGAGTGGGGATCGAGTGCTGTCTCATTCCAAAAACACCTTCTTGGTGTTTCCAATCTTCCCATTCCAATTTATCCATTCCCACCACCCTTTTTCACAGTGGGTCCATACAAATCTCATTCAATCTACGAGCTCATTCTGATGGACTAGTCTTATTTTCCCGAACAGACTCCTCTCAATCTCTGCACTTATCCCTATCTGGTCGCAACCTCTCCCTCATCGTTTCAAACTCACAAGAAGACAGCAGTACAGAGGTGCTGGATTGCCCTGAGCTTCCATCAAGAAGAGAGTGGCACTCGGTCGAAATCACGTTGATGTCAGGGTCTATACATTGTGCCATTGGTGATGGCAGTACTGTTGATGATTTGCAGCTGTCGACAGGGCTGTCTCTCTCCTTCACTGACTTGATACTAGGCAGTGCTGAAGTACAAGGAGTGCGCCATCCCTCCTTTGAAGGCTGTATTGAGCGATTTGAACTCAATGGTGCCGAGATTCGGCCATCTCGGGGTGGGAGTCACCTCACGCAACTCACCCTTCAGTGGGAGGAGTTGACCTTTGACCTGCATCCATTGACTGTGAATGAGGGAGAGAGGGTGCGTTTATCAGAACAGAACATCATAATCACATTTCCTGAAGAATTTTTTTCCGGTGATTTCGCAGTCCTGTTCCAACAAGACATCAAGAAAGCCATTCAGATCAGACCACTCGAGGGCCCCTACCAAGGTGACTTTGTTCAAGGTTCGTCTGGAAAAGCTGTTTCAAAGTTTGCTTACAGTGCCCTCTCTAGTCAAGACAATGAAACACAGATATTTTACCAACATTCAATGAGCTCAGGGAATGATACTGATGAAGCTTTGATAGAACTATCAGTAGAGTGTGGCGGCGCTACAAGCCAAATCCTCTTCAATGGAACACTTAAAATTACTGTGATTGAGAGCTTGGATGTTCCACTCATACTAACACGAAATGATGCAATATCCATTGCGGCCGGTACTCGTAGAGTGATAAAACCCAATCATTTGACAATAAATGTTACAGGTGGAGTGATTGATCCCCGCTCTATCACCTTTGAATTCCAGTCGATCGAGCCAATAGGTGTCTGTGAAAATGTCCACTGCGATGAAAATAGGGGGATACTTGTTAAGACACACAATCGTTACCTCCCAACCAAATTTTTTTCCCAGGAAGAGGTCAATGAAGGCAACATCTCATTTCAGCACTACGAGAGATTTGGCACGGAGCCAGCAGTCATCAAGCTGCTGGCCAGCACCAACGGAAGCTCGATTAATGTCACCATTGACATACACCCCTATGAAGGCCGCATTGACTATCTCACCCAGCGTGGCACTTGCCTATTTGTGAAGGAGGGTAGCACAGCGCTTGTCAAGCCTAAGCACCTTAATACCACCACAAATTTCGAAGATCAAGATCCCATAGTTAGCTACGACCTCATTGAGGAGCCCAAGTATGGCTATTTTGAAAGATATATCACCTATCGCAACTTCTACTCAGATTGGTACCCGCTCACAAGTGTAGCCCCATCCACTAGTGGCAGTCAAATCAGTGACATCAATTATTTCACTCAGGAGGATGTGGACAGTGATCGCGTGAGGTACATACACAGCCATTCCTCAGTCATGAGCGACACTTTCCAGTTTCGTCTACGCAGCTCAAATCTCACCGGTGAGGTTGAGTCTCTCTGTATTACCATCGTGCCAGAAGTGATCCTTGTTAAGCCAGAGATCTCCATCAGTGCGCCGCTAATTCGAGTGGATGAGAGTAAATCTGTACAAATTAACAGGGACTTACTCACGACCACACACTCTCGTGCGGGGGAGGACTTCGACGGAGCAGTGACTATTGAGCAGATGGGCATTGTGTACGTTTTAGAGACAGTACCCTTCTATGGGCGACTCTTGATTGGTGAGAGAGAGATGGGCGCTAATGATACTTTCACATTTTACGAAGTGAGTTCTGGCCTCCTTAGCTACCAACATGGAGGGATGGAAAAGCACACTGATAGCTTCAAGGTCTATGCTGTTACCACGACAACCTCTACTCTCCTGATCTTGACCCCTGATCCCAGCCCAGTGGTGACAGTGAACATTTCCATAAGCCCCATCAATAGCCACAAACCAGTTCTGAGCAACAATCTAGTACCAATCAATCCCCCAGAAGGTGGATTTATCACGATTACTGAAGAGCACATACTAGTCACAGACGAAGATAGACCACCTGAGGTCCTCACCATATTCATTCGTAAAAGGGGAGACCCACCTATTGGCTTCTTTGCATTCAAAGATGCTTCAGACACTCCTCTGCAAAAGTTCACCATGCAGAATGTGGCTGATAAGCGTATCATCTACCGCCATCGTCTAAACACGAATGCCCCTCTGACTCACACTCAGTTAGTGCGTTTGGATGATGGAATCAGAGCACACTTTGTCAGAGATGTGAGTTCATGCATGGATATATACACTGTGTGTTTTATATAGATTTCAATTGCTAGGGCACGAAGCAAAGCATTGATATTTGTGTTTTTGGTGGTGTATTACATACTTTTTGATGTGGTAATCTTAAACTTTAACTCAGTATTCTTGAATTTAAACGTGAAATTTACCTCGATTACCCAGTTTTAGTGGGAACACTGCATACATGTATAGTAGGAGGCATAAAAATGGTGACGTTTCTGTTCCGTTCCGTTCTGTTTAAACGGAAACGGATACCGTTTCCGTGCAGTTGAAAACGGTGAATGGCGTTCAATGAAACGATAATTGAACGGAAACGGAACGACCCTTACGTACACTAGTATTAGTGGTGCGCGCCCGTGCAGAACCAACAGCTAGCTAGCTGGCGGTACTGGCTTGGCAACGATGGTGCAAGACCAGTTTTGAGGCAGACAGTTTCTCGAGTGGTCAGCTCCACGGAGCAGCCTCCAGCGACAGACACCGGCCTTCTCGAGCAGTCAACTCCACGGGGAAGCCTCGACAGTTTCTCGAGTGGTCAGCACGATGGCACAGCCTCAAGCAACACTCGAGCGGTTAACTACACGGAGCAATCTCCAGCGATAAACAGCTTGGCAGGTACTCGAACAATGGCATTTTGATAACAGAGGCGAAGGCGATCTCACTTTCTACAAGATTTTTTTTACAACTCGATCTACGAGCATGGGCGTGGTGTACTACCAATTGCTAGCGCGATCACGAGCGGCCAGGCCTGAACGGAACAGAACGGAAACGGATCGGAAATGCACCGGTGGTGTGCAGGTGATAGAACGGCAAACGGCAGAGCTCGCGTTCTGTTTCGACGGAATGGAACGGAACGGAAATGTCACCATTTTTATACCTCCTACTGTAAGCATTTGGTCCCAATCTGCCTGGCTTATACATTTTTTCTCTTTCTTTTTCTATGTAGTCGATTCAAATAAGAGCAGAGCCACTCAATTTAACTGTGGAGATATCCAACTCTAGCTGCCTGGCCAATATTGATGCAGCCACTCCCAACCAACTCACTGTCACAATAGACTTCTCCATGTTTAACATCATGTTGGAGGACCACTTGGGACAGGACGGGCATTTAGTGCATGAGATCAACGTCAGTGTTTCAAATTTTCCACTATACGGTCAGTTTAACAATCCACTGAGAGATAGAAGAAATATCACTACATTTAGGGTGGTGGAGCTTGAGCAAGGAGAGATTGAGTATCAGTTTGCGAATCAAACAACCATCACATCTAGTGACAGTTTCTCGTGGACATTTCGGTTTGGAAGTAGCTCAGCAGGTCCATTCCAGCTTCAAATCTGTATCAATCCCATTCCCATTCCCAACATTGACCATATTGGTATTGCATCAGTGGCCTTTGGGGGTATGGTCAACCTTGACTCCTCCCACCTACTAGCAACAGATAACCGTGGAGATCAAGGGATGAATGATTCTCTCGTCTATCACATTCTCATTCCTCCCCAAAATGGCTCACTCATGAACCAACATGCATTTAATCTCATGAACACTACTCTCACAAGCTTCACCCAGACAGACCTGAATAATCGTCGAGTGATCTACCAGAGCAGACACTCGGACACATACGGTACCATGCAAGATTCCTTCACTTTTAAAGTGTGTACCACAGACATGTGCACAGAGTCTGCAAGGTTTGTCATTAATGTCAACCGTAACAACATAACAGTGGTGAATACTGGATTCGCAGTTAAAGAGGGAAGCAAGCACTACATCATTGTCGATGAGTTGAACATTTTTGCTCCAACAAACTCAATTGGGTTACGTTTCTATGTTATACAGCAACCTGAGCATGGCAACATCACCTTACAGACTGAAATCACAAAACTCCATAATGTTCAGTTTTTTGATCTAGCAGACGTCATTTCTCATAACATCTTATATCATAATGATGGCAGTGAGTTTCTTCACGACAGCTTCGAGTTCACTGCTACGGCTAAGTATCCTAATGAAGTGACAGGGAACTATGAAACTCTTCAATTTTCTGACATGGTGAATATTACAATCCTGCCAGTCAATGATAACCCCCCTGAGCTTGTACACGCACTTGAGAACTATGATGCCGTCATTAGTGGGTCAACAAACATCCCCGGATCAGTTCTTAGTGCCCACGATTATGACAGTGACATGCGGGATGAGGACATTGCCTTTGTGCTACTGCATGGCAGCCCTTATAATGGCTACATGTACCTGGACGTAGATCGGGGAAGAGCACATGCAGTATTCAATTGGACGGAGGGCGATTTGAGAAACAACCGACTTTTCTATCGAAACGAGAAAGGACGGAATGATGATGTAATACTGTACAATATTACTGATGGTTCCCACAAGATTTTCCTCCCTCCGATTATTCTAAGTCTGCAACCGATTCTTTTCGAGTCTACTGCCAATGCAAGTAACCCCCTTAAAGTCATGGAGGGGGGAAATGTCACAATCAATACTGATTATCTCAGCTACAATGCCTCCAACGACCGGAGCTTGAGGGATAAAGATTTTAAGTACACATTGAAGACCCTACCTGAGCATGGCAGTCTCTTGCTGCTAAGTGGAGCCCCTCTTCAGACTGAAAGCTCTTTCAATCAGCGAAGCCTTCGTAATGGTTCGCTGATATACATCCACGACAACAGCAACAGTATTAGTGACCAATTCCAGTATATGGTTTCTGTTAGTGAACGTGCCCAAAAACTATTTACATTTACACTTACTATCCGTCCTGTAGACGACGACCCCCCAGAGGTGACGTACATTCAAGAACCCTTATTCGTGGTGGAATTGAGCCACATTCAAATCAATAGATCGGCCTTGGTCATTTATGATTTGGACTCTGATAATGAAGTTGAATTTGATAAGATCGTCTGCTCTGTTGAGAGGCCACCGAGATACGGACTCCTGCCAAGAAATAGATTTGGAGCAGAAACGATCCACACGAACAAATTCACCAAGTACGACATTGAGAGGAACCAACTGTCATACAACCACACTTCTCTCGGGCACTACGAAGACAGTTTCACCTTTAATGTCACTGATGGAACTAACCCCCAGAATGAAACGTACGAAGTCAGAATCGTCATTTTACCGAATGAGGTGGCCATGCGAGTGAACAACATTAGCGTGGAGGAGGGCCAAAAAGAGTATTTGGAGAGAGAGGACTTCGTAATCGATCATCCATACCTGAGCACCGCTCGGGGGCAGTTTATTCTTATCCGACAGCCTGCAAGTGGCAAATTGAGGAATGTGCGCACTAATAAGACAATCACAAGTGCATTCACTGTTGAAGAATTGACTGAAGGGTCCATCGTATACCAGCACAACGGGGAGGAGATTGTCAGCGATGCATTTGAGTTCATTTACGAGTCACTAGAACCTGAAGGACTACATAGGCGCAGTCGTCCTAAGACTGTACACATCACCATAAAGCCTGTCGATGATGAGCCCCCTATCTTTATCCGACCCAGCGTCTCAGCTGATATCATTTCAGGATCACAAATCCTCCTCAGTGAGGAATATCTCAATGTGTCTGATGGCGACACTCCTATTGAGCAACTAAACTACACCTTCACTCTGAACATCAGGGGTCACATAGCCTATTCTAACAACACTAAGAAGAGTATATACTGGTTTACCCAGGAAGATGTACTCGCAGGCCATGTGAAATTTATTCACGAGATGGACCTGAATGGAAATATTGTGTTTAATGTCACTGATGGTAAACAGCATGCTCAAGCTCTGCTCGAAATAACCACAACTGTGCTGGAAATTGACTGCACTGAGAACAAGTGGAGTGATATTTCCGTGAGTGCTGGAGGAGAGGTGATGATCACAAACAACCACATCAACTGTCGTATCTTGTATGATAAAGTGGTGCCTATCACTTTTGTGGTGAATCAGCCTCAGCATGGCTACATCTTAGTGGATGGAGAGGTGAGAAACAGTTTCTCCATGGTGGAGATAAACCAGAACAAGGTAACCTATGTTCACACTGATTTTGATTTCTGGGAAGAGGAGGAGCGACTCAATGCTAGCGCCAGAGGTAGCTACGTTGAGCCTTTTCTGTTTGAGAAGGTGATTCATATCCACTACCCCCAGAACAACACTAGCCTGTTTGCCGTCAATGAAGGACTCTCACTAAAAGAGGGAGAAGTGGCTTGTCTTAATGACACCAACCTTGATGTACGCAACCTCCGGTACCTTGCCTGGCTAGCTGATAAGCAGGTAGCCCCACAGCCAAGTGACCTGGTGCCAGTGTTCAATATCACCCACCAACCCAGTAATGGAACTCTATACCTCAATTCGTCCAGCCGCCCTGCTTCTTTCACATTCTCTGATGTTAGTCAAGGAGGAGTATGCTACCAGCATTCTGGTGATGAGAAATTTGAAGACTCCATCCACCTCAGGCTCTATTTTGAATCTCGAAGAAATCCTGTAGAGTTCACTGGCAATCAGAGTTATCTCAGTGGAATCAGTGAGATCATTGCAATCAAGATCACTCCAGTCAACGATCAACAACCATCAGTTAAGACAAGTCGGAGCCTAATGCTAGTGTTGAAGTTCACTCATAGAATTACTGCCAATGACCTCTGTGTGGAGGATCTGGACAGTCCCCCAGAGAAGATCACCTTTACTCTTGTGGGCCCATTGCCCCCAAGTGCAAGGCTCTACTTGAGCAACCAGCATTTAACTGTGGGCATGAATTTCACACAAGCAGACGTCTATAATCATCAGTTGAAGATTGAGCCCAAGTCTGAGACCACAGTTCAACAACAATTCATTCTTAGCTACAGAGATGAAGTACAGCCTACTGTGGAGAGATTAGTGAACATCAGCTTCAATGTGAGTGAGCATAGTCTTAATATTCTTCATGCCAAAGAGGTGACCTACCAGCAGAATAGGAAACAAGTGTTTATCACAAGAGACCACCTGGACACAGAGACGAATGGTGATAAAAGAGATACGACATTTATGGTGAAATCAGGCCCAGCGATTGGACAATTACGTGTAGGCTTGGAAGAAAGATCTCCACTGCAATTCTCTCAGATAGACATTTACGAGGGAATGGTACGATACATTCCACCCACAGCTGGTACCAGTGCCTATTCAGACAAAATCTCACTTGTTGTCACAAACCACAATCAGAGCAAAAATGTCAATCTCACCTTCACCTCACTAGCTTGGGGCAGTATGAGAGAAGACGCTACCATAAATCTCACGTCCAGTCTCTCTCAGCCCCTTCCTCGCGACTTGCTCAAGCTTGAGCCTGACAAACCGCCCAAGATTCAGGTCATACGGAGACCAAAGTATGGTAGGTTGGAATTCACAAGTGAAGTAGGGCAAGGAGTTGGATGGCGTGGTGATATGTTCACATTCCACTATGACGATCTGCAGAGAGGCTGGGTGAGCTATAGGTGGGATTACACTCAGGCTGTGTCTGAAGAAGAGTTACTTGATAACTTCACATTGTTGGTTGTACCTGAAGGAATGCAGCCAGGCAAGGCTACTGTCACTCTAAAAGTTTTTCCACCCAAGGATTACAAGCTATCATCGACGACTCCCCCTGATGCACGTACAGACCCCACACGAATGCCTAGCCCTGCAGCCAGCGCTGGTAATAACAATCAGGGATTTCCTCTTTACACTCTGGTGCCAATTCTTGGGATTTTTGTCATTTTGATTATCATCATTCTTGTCATCATACTGTTCTGTGTCACTCAGCAGTCTAGAATACGCAAGAAAGTACACATAGGCATAGCACGCCCCCCACCTGTATCGGTCCGACGTACCTATCCATGGTCTGTAGATTCCCACACTCCTGGCTCCAGAGTGATGGCTCCGCCTAACTACAACTTTGACCCCACCTCTCAGAGTGGTGGCGAGAGTGACAATGACGAACACAATTCAGAGACTTCTTCAGGATTTTCCGAGCCTTCTCCGAGACATAGCCCCATCCAGCAACAAGCCTTTTCTATCCCAGTAGTTCATCATTCTCAGCAACAGCTCTCACAGCCTGGTTCCAGCCACATAGTAGCATATGGGGGGACTCCATCTCTCGCCCCTCCTCGTGCAAGATCAAGAGCACGAAGTAACGTCTCTGTCACGTTTTCCAGTCGTCAATCCATGGCAGCTTCCGATGTGAGCATCGAAGATTCAGCATCACACTTCTATTCTCACTCACTCCCCAGGCCTCAGCAGCATGAGGTAGTCATCCCCACTCCAATGCGACCTGCCTCTCACTCAGCATTTAGCCGAGTCCCCAGACCTCTTCCTCCTACGGAGAGTGGCTACAATTCAGCAATGTTTCATGGTGCCGAAGACTCGGGTGTACCCAGTAGAGCCGGCAGCTGTGGTGAGTATGACGATGATTACGATCTACCCGATTTCCCAAGTGCTGACGTTGAAGTTCCTTTACCGGCTTCTCTGAATGATAGACTTAGTGGTAGTATCGTTGTGCCATCTTTATCATGTCCTATGGATGGAGACGCAGGCCCTGGGCCCATGGAGCTCAAGAGCAGCTTGGCCATTGGAGAAGATTTCTTGAACTTGAATTTACAGCGACTAAGATCACCAAACCCTGTCTTGAGAAAAGAAGAATACTGGGTGTAACAAAAAAAAGCTGTTTCACCTTTGCTTTGTATGTATTGTGTATGTACCATTGTATCTATGTATGTATACTGAATCAATCTTGGCTATAATAGTTTGTGCAAAAGTTTAAGAAAAAAAACAACATTTATCCTCATTTATTTTATATCTGCGTATGTCTCATCGTCCCTGTTCATACCTTCACTTTATCCTTTATATCCTCGTTTATATATTGCATGCTTTTGCAAGAAAAGTATATTTTTGTATGTTACGCTCAATTTGTCATATGCCTGTAGCTTTTTTTTTTTTGTCCATCACAAAAAATTGTATTTCATCTTCTACTTTACCCCCTCATCAGTAATAATATTTTGTGGATTAACACATTGCCATCTATTCTTTCTAAAGTGGTTGTAATAATACCGTAATCGGTGGTAAAAGACCCACAACGTGGTGCAAACTCTAGCACTATAGAGGTGGCATTCGCGCGCTGCACAATCGCTGCGCGGAGATCGAACTTGCACAACGCACGCAATGCAGGCGCGTAGGATTTATTCTTAGCACTAAAAATTGCTTTTCCTATAATCTGAGGTGTTGCAACAACAAGCGATCAAAGCAGAACCGTCGAAAATGTCTGGATCCACGTCAGCCAGCGATCCAAAGAAGCCCATTGCAAGCGCTGTGGCCGTGACCACCGCTGCAGTTTCGAGTTCTGTCCCGTCTGCTTTCTCCATCGACGGTCTACTTGGATTAAAGCAGCGAGAAGCAGCTGACAAAACGATCAAAGAGGAGGAGAGCAACACTAGCAGCGAGCGGGGTACCACAACGAGCTCCACGACGGTACACCAGGCTTCAGCGATGGCTCAAGCTTCAGCCACGCATCTGGTGTACAGTGCTGCAGCAGCCGCTTCTAGCATGGTCCCGTCTCCAGCTCTTCATGGAGCACTGTGGAGTAGTCACCCTGCCGCATCTATTGCAGCCTTCAGATGTGAGTACACACACGCTATCTACATGTACAACCATGACAATGTGCATGAGCCTGAGCACACAATAAAGAAACATCAACACCTACTTCACATGCATTATTTTTATGGCGAACAGCTAAGCACCATTAAAGTGTACTGAAAATGACATTTTGTTGCTTTATCTAATGCAGCCCCCACTCTCCTTTCCTCCCCACCCCTGCTCTATCCAACACCTCAACACTATCTCTCAGCAGCTGCTGCTAGCGCCTCTCTCTTCTCTCTCTGGCCTGGTGCAGTTGTGGCCACAGCTGCGGCTGTTCCCCTCACTCCCCCTCCTCCCGGTCCCCCCACCTCCTCCTTCAGCAGCGGACCCACTAGGACCTCTACTCGTAGGAGAAAATCAAGAACTGTCTTCACCACCAACCAGATGGCAGCACTTGAAAAAAACTTTGCCAAACAGAAGTATTTATCAATCCCTGAGCGGCTGGACCTAGCGAAAGAGCTTGATCTAACCGAACAGCAGGTCAAGACATGGTTCCAGAATCGAAGGACAAAGTGGAAGAGACAGCTGAGTGAGCAGGATAAAGCTGAGAAAGAGGCAGAGAGTGAGAGAACAGAAGAGGAGGGAGATGATGGAGAAGAGACAGAAAGAGAGGAGGAGGGGGAAGAACGTATGGATAGTGAAGAAGGAAGAGAGGAGAGCTAAGGTTCTGGTGCATGGTTTTTTTTTTAGCTCTGGCTTGACGGATAATCACTTATCACTTCATTACCCATCACCTTAACTTCGTAGCTTTCTATTTGTTTAATATTATCACATATGAACTATTTGTCACCTCAATCCAGTCTTGTTTCATCTCGTGATTCATTCATCTCACCCATTTTATTCCAACTTTCACACCCCACCAAGTAACACAAATATTGTTGTCAGTACATACTTTTCTGTTAATAAATTGCTTGTTTAGGGCTTAACAGTTAGTTGCAAATGTCATGGGTGGTTTGGTGAAATGACTGTCACTTAATACTGTAGCAATCGAGGTAGGTCCATATGCAATGTTTTGCACATTCTGATCCAGTACAATCTGCATGAATCACAGAAATTGAGCGCGTGCAAGAATGAAAATAATAATTGTCAATGTCAAAAGCTTTTCAAAGTTAGCCTCAAACATGTAGAGGACCCTTCCAAGGTTTTCAGGAAAATAACTTTTAATACCATAGCCTAAGAAAAGAGCCTCGGGTGAAGAGAACATTTTAGTCCCATTAAAAGTCTGTCTGTTATGTGTATCTTGATTCTGTAGCTTATCTTACTTTTCTTCTTCTTGTCTTGTCTTCTCTCTCAGAATCAGGGTACCTTCCCCACACTAACAACTGGTGTGATGACGTCTCACCAACTAGATAGTGCAGGCCAGCATGTATCTCACAAACATAGTCTGCACTCAGCTCTGTGCTTCCATGAATCTTTCTCAACTTGCACATTTGGTGAGGGTGAAGCAGCTTCCCTGTCGAATGATCGTGAGAGAGAGAAGGACCTATTATGTTGTAGCCTACTAGATAGATACTGCCTCTACCTGAAAAAAAGACAAAATTTGTGACTCAATTTAATTTAGTGTTTGTATACTCTTTACTCGTTAAGAATGCTGTGAAGGCTCCACCTGTTGTCATGGAGACCAGCTGGCCATCAAGGTCAGATAGATCCAGTGGAACAGGAGTAGAGATTTGAGGATCGTCTGTGGGTACACCTAATTGACCGTACTCATTGTTACCCCAACCAAAGACCTGACCGTCACCTGCAAAAAGAAAATGAATACAAAGCTGCATGAACCACAATAACAAAAGTTAGTTATAGACTGACTAGTCTGAGTGAATGAGGTATCAGCACATGTGTACACTCCCGAGAAACAGAGGTCAGAGGGTAATCGAACATGAGTGGGTGATGAGGTATCAAAATAACTACCAACGCCTAGTAAAGGAGAGATGAAAGGAATTAACACTGCATCAAAATCGCTTATTGGCGTCAATCTCCCCCTGCCTTATTAATCCTACCTGTCTGTCCATCTGCTCCCCATCCACAAGAGAAAACTTGGCCGCTCTCTGCTAACAAGAGGGTGTGGTCAAGTCCACACACAACCTGAGGAGGGGGACAACACACTATATTGGAAATGAGCTGTTTCTCTCTCTCTTACATGGTTTATGCTATCACTGAGACTATGCATTCGACTGAGCAAGCGGTTTTCATCATCTAATGCCTGTGAACCATTACTACCACACTGTCCAAAGTTGTTCAGCCCAGCTGCATAAACTTTAAAAAAATATGAGATAATTATTCCCAACTTGCAGCATGTGATGGTAGAAGTGGGTATACCTTTACCCTCTGTTGTCAAAGCAACCACATGTGATCTCCCACATGCCACTATCCTTACAGGTGCATCTTCCGTTGGTAGTCGGAGGCAATGCCAGGCTCCAAGCTGTCCAAACAGGTTTGGCGAGCAGTCAAATGGCTGCACCCACACAGAGGAGCTTGTGTTCGGTGCATATGCAGCAATAAACCCAACGCCGAGAGAGAGATGTGAGGCATCCTGGATTTTAAAACAAAATGTAAAGTTTCAAAGAAGTGTAGAAGCATAGCTAGTTACCTCCTCTTCAAGCCTGACTAAGTTTTTGGCTGTGGAGACACGGATATGCAACCTTCTACGTAGTCTCCAGCCCGCCTGAGAAACCCCACAGCGCAACATGCTGAGCTGGCTTTTTATGCGATGCGACGACCTCGTACCTTCCAGAATCTTCTAATTATTCGAATCCCACCGCTGTTTCAAAAGTAAAATTTTCGATTGTTTTCGGAGTTGTGTTGTGTTGATGTGTGTGTGTCTGCTCTGTGTCCTATTTCGCTCCATAAGCCTAACCTCATAAGGTGTTGGGACGTTGTGGTGGCTTTGCGTGGCGCCATGGCCAACTGTCTGCCTCCTGTGGTGGTGAGAATCAGCGAGAGTGAGGCAGCAAGCGAGGGGAAGGACTGGCTGGTGCCTGGGGAGGTCAGCTTTAGGATGGTGCTGGTGAGTTTAGAAGTGAAGAAGAGATATCAAGTACATCCCCTTTGGGATATGTCCAGTTTTAGATTCACCACCACTGAGCCACTATCATACATTATGAATAAAGACATCCCCCCAAACACACACACACACACACACACACACAGGATGTCATCTCTCAAGTGATACCTGGTATATCTCCAAGGCCTACAGCTTTTGAATGTAAGTGCATGCCTTCACCAATATAAATATTGAATCATAATCCTCCCCCCTCCCCCCCCCCCCCCCCCCCCCCCCCCCCCCCCATTTTCAGATGATGATG
The DNA here is from genome assembly GCA_964291365.2 of Stappiaceae bacterium. Lineage (GTDB taxonomy): Bacteria > Pseudomonadota > Alphaproteobacteria > Rhizobiales > Stappiaceae > JBDWFY01. The sequence goes on along the minus strand of OZ220024.1, from coordinate 76,384 downwards.
AGGATGGAGACAGGATAACTGTGTGCAGTGATGATGAACTTGCAGCCATGCTCTCCTATGTAAGTCACTGCATGTAGCGTTTTCTGATAGTGTGCACTCAATAGGGGAGGGAGGTATTTAGTTCTCATTAGCTCTTCTTGGTAGTTTGTGTGACTCTGTAATGTTCCTCATACACTCATATGCTTCCTCCCCTAGTGCCAGTGGAGATCGAGACAATATGGAGCGACAGTTGGGCCTCTCTGTATTCATCCAAAAGGTATTACCAGTAGTTGTGTAGCTGTCATGTGTCCACACTCTCAATCACAGCGAGCAAGAGAAGAAACACATTGAGATTACAAGTCAACCCAAATGCTGCCTCAACGGCCAGTGCTATGTCAAACCCAGGAAGCGCGTAAGTATAATATAATGCTATGTTAGGTTTAGGAGTATTGTGACAGCTGCTTTTAATTATGACAGGGAGAGCCTTGGTAGGAGTGGCAGTTTCAGGAGAGCAAATGAACAGACACTCATCAAATTGATATCTGAAGGACAGGTAAGTTCTTGCATTCTCTCTCTCTCTCTCTCTCTCTCTCTCTCTTAAATGGCATGGTATGCATTAGCCTCGTCCCCAGGCCCGAAAAGAGGGCCTGGTACACACTGTCTGCGCATGCGCCAAAGTGTACCGAAAATCCTGGTACATCGTATATTTCCGTAAAACAATCCGTAAACTATGGTACATGACTTACGATTCATGCTAAATCTGCCTCGACATCGACATCGCTTACTGCTAACAACGAGAACGGATCCGTTAGATATCGGATACACGAACGCTTCGTCAGAAAGCCTAGCTTCGGCTGATACTGTCGTGCCCTGGATAGCCAGCGGTCAAAGCCGCGTGTTTGTTGTTAGTTTACAAATAATTTTACGGTAATATACGGATAAGTTAGCGCATGCGCATACGGTGTGTACCAGGCCCTCTTTTCGGGCCTGGGGACGAGGCTAGGTATGCATAAAAGCCAAAAGTGGCGAACATGCACACACGCACACACACACACATACACACACACACACACACACACACACATACACACACTGTCACAGGTAGCCCAGCAGGACCTACAGTATCTTGAAATCCTGGGTCACGGCAGTGGAGGGACTGTCTACAGAACATTTCATCAGATGTCCAAGATCATCATGGCCGTCAAGGTGCTAGCATTGGACGCCACTCCTGAAGAACAAAAGCAGATTAAATCAGAACTGGAGATACTGCATAAAGTTAGAAATCTTTCTTTCTCTCTCTCTCTCTCTCTCGACTATCTAAATTCTATTGGTGTAGTGTAACTCGCGGTACATTATTGGTTTCTATGGGGCTTTCTTCAATGAGAACAGGATATCAATATGTACTGAATACATGGATGGTGAGTCATGTGACTTGTATACATGCAGACACACATACATGACACTGATTTGTTATAGGTGGATCTTTGGATCGCTATGGCGCTGTGCCTGAGGAAGTATTAGGGAGAATTACAGTAGCTGTAAGTGGATATTTTATCGAGGGAGCTGGTCACATGATAGTCATGTGATTGATTCTTATTTGTTTAGGTTGTAAAAGGACTCAGTTATCTTTGGAGTTTAAAAATTATGCACAGAGGTACATGAATATCATTTTGGTAAAATTTAACTAGCATAATTATTAAGATTTTTGCTTCCCCCTCCCCTGCAGATATCAAGCCATCCAACATGCTGGTCAACAGCCAAGGTCACGTCAAACTGTGTGACTTTGGAGTGAGCGTACAGCTACTGACGTCACTCACAAAGACATTCATAGGAACCAATGCCTACATGGCTGTGAGTCACAGCTTTAAGTCTTACTAGATTAGTGAACGTAGAGTCAGTCTTACTGTCAGTCTTACTAACATTTAATTTGCATAAGGATCATGTAATTCTAATGGCTTGATAGAAGTGTTATTATGCACAAAATATATTTCATTTCACCTAGCCTGAAAGAATTCTAGGGGGTGAGTATGGTATCCACTCCGAGGTATGGAGTCTAGGGGTGTCTGTGCTGGAGGTAAGGCTGATGTTGCCAGTATTAATGATTAAGCTGTATTACTTTGCTGACTTTGCAGATGGGACTGGGAAGGTTCCCCTACCTATCTGTAAGTGAACAGTATCGTACAGCTAACCATACCAATAGTGAATGTGTTTAATTTTTGTGTTTTTCTCTTATTTTCTTCAATTACCTGTCCCTGGTCTTGTCCATGCTTATCAACCAAAGGAGGGTTCCAGACCAGCCAGCCTAATGGTAAGACAGCTGAAATATCATATTCTTTTATATCCTCTTCTGTTCTCTCTCTCCTTTCTCTCTTCTCTCCCCCTCCTCTTCTCTGCTTCCCCTTAGCCTTTTGAGCTTCTTCAATGCATCGTGAATGAGAAGCCTCCCTCTCTTCCTCCCGAGAGATTTTCATCTGAGCTCATCGACTTCACATCACAATGGTTAGTCCATCCTTACCTCATGAAAAGAAATAGTGTAGCCATAGAGTTTTAATTTTCCTCACCTACAGCATGCAGAAGTTGCCCAAAGCAAGACCTGGCATTGATGGACTACTGGTAAGGACTTAGCCAATCGGTAATGATCGCCACACAACAACTATCACCAGGGTAGTGTGCCACTTATTATTGCCTTTAATCTAACTATTAATTTTTATGTCCACAAAGGCCATTCTTCTGCTGTAGTAATACGTAAACAGTCATGCATCAGGACCTGCACTGTTGATATTTAGACTGCACTGTAAATATGGCTAATACACAATAATAACAACTGGTACCACCAGCCTTAATTAGCAGCTAAAATGTACTTCTCCCCAAATAAAAATTGATAGATATATCAATACCTATCCCAATGATGTATTACACTTTTCATTCCCACATCTGATACTTCCATTCCAGCAACACCCATTCCTGATGTTCTACGATGACAGCAATGATGAGATAATCTCCCAGTGGGTCCGAAAGGTCCAAGAACAGGCGAGAATATTGAACTCTAAGCGATTTCCCTCAGACATCTCCTTAGCCTCCACCTCAAGCTCAGCCAGCGGGTGGTCTGGTGTATCGGGACACAGTGGAGGTCAAAGGGCAATTTCCACCCACTCAGGTCACTCACAGTATTCGGCAGCAACTGCAACAGGACAGGCAACAGCGGGGGGAGGAGCTTTTCAATACATGGATACATCATAGTGTGCTTTTTGTATGATGTGTGTGTGCGTGTTCGTGTGTAGTTTTCTAGTCCACTGTATGTGTGTGTGATCATTATAAATTTTGTACTTTTTTGTCAGTGTGTCAATTTATTATTGCTTATTTCTCCTGAGCATTATCTGATTTTTTTCCTGATCACTTTTTAGTTCTCTGTACTGTACGCAAAACTGCACTGATTCAGCGATTATTTTCTTGGTAAAGGTCGTCAAAATTAGAAACGTTGCATGGTAATGGTCGTCAATACAAAAAGTATTCACGCGTTATCTTCTAAACTGTGCAGTCGTCTTTATAGTGTAGGTGTCTTCTCAGTGCTTTCATGAGCTCTGTCTCTCTCTCCTCCAGATAGCCACTGGCCCCATCTTGAAATTCCCAACGAACTGTCTCTAGTATATGGCACACTGTGGGCGTCGTTGCTCCGCCTACAATAACTCCACTCACAAGACCTATCAAAATTACAATAATTAGGTGCACCAAATTCAAGTTAGTATACCTTTCCAGTCAATATTATCAACAATTTCCATTGTGGGGACATCGTTGTATTTCCCCTGGGGGTTGAATCCATGCCCCCTTGAACCTCTTGATTGCCTCACTAATGCATTGTGAATCCGCTCCAATGACATCACCATTACATCATCCTCACTAATCACCTCCCAAATGGCTTCACATTCGGCTAGAGTTGGCTCTTCCCTCTGACCACTTCCACCATGCGTATTGGCTCTTGGCAAGAATTGGTCAAACTGGTTCAACCAGGATTGCAGCTCAGTCTGATGAGAACTGATAACTGCTTGGACGTTGTGTGGTATATCTGTGTAGATAGATAGAAAAAAAATTAATACTGTGAACTAGGACAATACATATATGTATGCATAGTCCCAATTATAGAGAAACGTACGTACAAAAACTCCCCCTGAAACTGGGTAAGATGTCTCCTTTGATCGGGACACTTAGCATGCCAGCTACAATTCATAGACAGCTAGCTACCCACCCCCCAATGAAGTTACAATATTCCCGATACATCCAAAGGTGTTTTTGATAAAGAGGTTCCACTATAAATTTGGCAGAAATCGTACCAGACATAATTAATACACACCCTTCCTTCCAGTTTCAATTTTTAACCAGATTGGCACAAATGCAGTCATTTTGAAAATTCACTGTTCAACCACCCACGGTCTGGTCTGGTCTGGTCTAGAGCCCTGAGGCATGTATGTGCATGCAGCTAACCAACTGGGCCTCTGTTTGTTTGTGTGTCTGTCTACATGTTCACCTTGCAATTGCGAGAGTTTCAATCCAGCGAGAATACACACCATGGAGTGGAGGTGGGTGGTTACTAAACCCCTTAGGGGCCCATCTGGTAGCTGAAGATTGTGGTGGGCGGAGTCTACTGGACGGATGCAGTGGGTGGAGTCTGGTTTGAATGCCCCTAGGGGCCCGTCTGATAGACGAAGGTGGGCAAATATCGGCCACCTACTCACCAAAAAGCCAACAACCTGGTGTTTATGTGAAGAGAGTGTGGTGATGACAGTGAAAGCGAAAAATGTACCCTTTTCAGCAACAAAAAGTTTACTTCATGTGCCAGCGTATGTGTGTACATGTGTACAAGGGGCCAACTGAGAATTGAGCATGAAAAAATAAAAAGAAAGAGGCGTTATTTTTATGGTCTGTGGTCTTACCTTGGCTAAGCTAGCACCGTCGCTAGCACCGTCGCTAGAGCCGTCCCTTTTTGATACATCATCTTGAAAGGCAGAGAGAGGGGGAGAGAGAGAGAGAGAGAGAGAGAGAAGAGGTAGAGGGAAGGGTGGATGTTAAAGCAATAACTACAAACAATATACACGCAAACACAATTCCAGCTGGCCTGCCAAATAATTTTCACATTTAGCCCACTTCCCACCATATAAGGGATATCTTGACACACATTGAACACCCCATACCCCAAATACACAATTCAGACACAATACACTTATCCCTCCTTAAATCTCTCCCTCTCCTTGTACTTGAACAAGCAGAGACACACCTGCTAAGCTCCATATCAGGTTGATGATTGAATTGAGTAGATCCATTTTAGACAGTCTCTCTCCTAGACATACAAGACTCGAGTGAAGGTGCTGCCAAATCTTGGCTGATATCACAAGTCAGCAAACATTTTGACAAGGACCACCCATGTGTGTGTGTGTGCGTGAGAGAGAGAGAGCGAGAGAGAGAGAGAGTTTGAATGGATGATATAATGGATTTTCCAATTGTGGCAGATGTACAATTAAGATTGCTATTAGTTGTGTGTGTGTGTGTGTGTCTGTATGTGTGTATAATATGTGAGTGGCTACATGGTGGCTAGTACGCACACACACATACAATGTATATGTATTGATATAGTCAAGGGTGTGGTATTAATTTGTTAATAGGGTCGACTTTCTGGCTAAATTAAGTCGGGCAGCTTGAATCTATAAGGGCAAAGGGCGATTGAATCTCAACAATAGCCCCACAAATGTGTGGCTGGAAGCAATCGCCCACACCCTGGCCTTATAGCCAGGCCTTATAGCCAGGCCTTATAGCCAGACACCTATACGACGCTTTTGTACATAATTGCTCAGCCATTATTATCGTGAATGATCGATATAATGCTAATAGGTTCTTTTCATATACACATAAATCATATTAGAGACAGTATTTTCCCATACATTAACATACATTAGTACAACTCATTATGTACATACAACAAAATTATTATGCAATATCAATTTACCATTATCATGTAGGTTGCCATGGAGACCGGTGGCCCTTGAGAGCACATTGCTGTGGTTTTGATAGGGCAAAGAAATGGGCCAATGAGTGAACAAAATGTATGTATATAGCATATGTATGCATGCATGTAGCATACGTACATGTAGCTGGCCAAATTCAGTGAGAGGTAGTGGGTTAAATACAGAGCGATTAATGCGGGATAATATGCTTTGTATGAATAAGAGCAGAAGGGCATTCAGATTGTGAATGTGTGTGTGAGTGTGTGAGCCTTTTCTTAAAGCTGTTGTGAATCGTGAATGGTTTCGATGATTTATCACGATTATTTCGGCTTTATTAACCAATAGATAGATCTCCATGGCAATTAAAAGCACACCAGTGGCGATAACATGCATTATCAGTCAGCTTGCCCACAGAGGCACACACACAAATCACAAGATTCAACATCACACTTTTTCCCATCTATCACAACTTCTGCAGTGACAGCACATGTATCTGGGATGCATACTTCCGTACACATATACACCATTCATCATAGCTAGAAGTAACTATTATCAGAATCAAGCACAAGCACATGACAGAAGTGCAAAAATATTTCACTATTGTATAATGCATGTCACTACCCTACGGGACAAAACCCTTAGCTTGTTACATGCATGAGATATCAATTCTCTACAGCTGTCTAATAACCACCTCTATCTCTCTCTCACTCCTTATCCAGTTCCAACTAACCTCACCTTTCAAGTTCAATTTGTAGCTGTTGACTAAGCCAATTAAGAACAGCCTCCTCCTGAAGCTAGAACAGAGACAATCATCAAATGAATAAACGATACCCAGACATTGAAATATGCCGTGTGTGTAGGCTGCGTGTATGTGAGTGTGAGAGAGAGGTTAGTATTTTATGTGGCGAATCTGTGCAGCTATTATGGACCAGTTTCTGCCCACACCAAGAGGCTTTCAAGAACAATTAGTGTGCCATCTAATGAAAGCCGACAGTTTGAAATTCAGATCATGTCAGTTATCCCATTTTGATGTTGGGCAAACTGCAACTAAGGACACTGTGTATCTCATGTACTTAATTTGTACCGTTTTTGAGTAATTAAAAGCAGCTGTGGCCTTTTTGCAACAGATATGTAGGTCAGGGTATGTATGTATGTATGTGTGTATGTATGTACGTGGATTACATGCAGTTATTAAGAGGGAAGGGGGAGAAGGAAGGGGGAGAGAGAGAGAGAGAGAGAGAGAGAGGGGGAGAGGGAGAGATGGGTGGGGGGTGGAAGAGAGAGAGGGATGGAGACAGCCTGCTTACTGAATAATTAACAATGCACTGGGTGTGTGGGGAGCACACAAATTACAAACTAAATATCTTTCCGACTTACCTTGATCAGATTTCTATCCTTGAGCTCAGACGAATTCCTGCAATCAAATATTCGACAAGAAATTATGCATTGCAACTTTTCCATTAATTCTTGTGGTAGGCTCAGCTCCAGGCAGCCTTAGAAATAGCATTCAACGGCAGGCACCTATATTTTTGCATTTTTTTGAAGAAATTTTTTAGCAGGGGCCGTGAATAATGTAAGGAGGCATCCTCATTTCAGGGATAGTTTTGTACACTTCTCTATGCAGCTGGGAGCATGCATAGTAGCCGTGGTTCATAATAATTATAGGAGCTGTCCTCATTTTCTGAAGACACCTCTCTATGTAGCTGAACTACCACTCTCATACTGTAATCTTTCAATATCTTGTATCAGGAATTAAAATAATCAGGTAGCCCAGCTAATTAATCTTCAGAAGTTATTCAATTGTTCAGCTTCATGCACCATAACCACATGATCTCACAACCACTACGTACATCGGCGCACACCACACATAGCACACACATATCTATCGCACACATACTGGTACATGTATTGGCGCCCCGCCATCGATATATCCCATCCAATTCAAACACGCAAAATGAATGTTGAGCATTCAATAGGAGAGGGAGATAGCATGCAATAAATTTCTGCTGACAATGGCAGCTGTCATCAATTAAGGCTTCTGTTTGGTCACATACATACATGTGCATAATCGCTACACCATAATATCATGCATCTACAGTAATGGGCCCTGTTACATACGTACATACATACATACCCTCCAGGCTTTTATCTCGCAATACACAATGCAATGCCATGTTGTGTGGTGTCCACTGCCAGGCGCCTGGTGAACTTAGAGACACGATATTGACAAGTTTATGTGGCCATATTGGACTTAATATCACACTTTCAGGCATTAGTAGCCTGGAGACACATCCCACTCGAAACAGAATGTCTCCGCAAGTACATACATACGTACACACATACAACAACCTTTATGTTGTTGCTTGTTCACCCACACACACACTCCTTACCTCTCAAGATCCCTAGATCTCTCCTCTGGGAAGGTCCTGAGTCTTTTGTAGAAGTTGCTCAGCGCCCACTCGTCGTGGCAACAAAGAGATAATAGCGAGGCAATGTCAGTAACTAGTGAGTCATGAGCAGAGACTGTGTTGTAGCTGCTCCTGCTGTTGTCTGTGAGGCATAGTGTGACTGCAAGGGACATGTTGTTTGATAGAAGTGCCTGTGTGTGTGTGTGTGTGAGGGTGTGTGTGTGTGTGACTGTGTGAGTGTGTGTGTGTGTGTGTGTGTGTGTGTGAGTGTGTATGTGTATGTGTGTATGTGCATGGGGGATATGCACGCATGTGTGTGTGGGGGGGGACATTTAGATGTCTGCACATTAAGTATTCCTGCGTAGATCAAAATAGGTGAGTATTTACTACATTTTGTTGATGCATTTGACTTTTTTTGGTTGAGATTTGATCGATACACACAAGCACATTTAACATGAGTTTGACAAATTTGGAGACAAAATGCTGAATGCAACAATTGGCGTCTAGAGGGGGGGAGAGGAGGAGGGGGCAAATGGCCATGGAGGGGGGAGGAAGGGAGCAAAGGAATTTAATACGTCTCTCATCAAACGAGCAACAAAAAACAACAATCGCATTGCAATTTCCAAGCTAAATAAGGCACCGACAGATTATTTCACACATCAGCCACGCAGTGCCAAGCAGAGAGTCTCAGATTATACAATTACAAGCATGTTATCTACACACATGTATAAAAGTAACTTTTATGTCACTGCCAGAGCAAGACCTTGCTTGGCAGTCCTCGCATTCCAAGAAGTTTTTGGCTCCTAACATGAATTTGGGTTGAATTGAAAGTCTCACGTACAGCACCACAAACGCCAGGCATCTGAGGCAGCTACTTTGAGCAAAGAATCAAGGCTCAAGGCAAGTATCATTAATTGACTCCTAAGCACTGCCCTATACTCCCCCACCCTTACAATGCGGGCTGCCTGCAAATCTTCCAATCATCATTACACCATAGTATGGGGCAAGGCAAAGGCCTGGTATATACATACAAGATTAGTACAGCATAATAAGAGCCCAACCCAAGAGGGGGGACTTCTTGTCAGCTTGTAGGTCGACATGTCCTTTGTTTGTACTGGTTAAGTGGGTGAGAGTGTCACTGGCTTTGTGCGTGGCTTGTCATAAAGGCCCCCCACCCTGTCCTCCATAATTGATAGAAGACCCTACCTGCACCACTTACATTTATGGCCATCCTTCCTCAAGCTTAGCAGATTGTATTTATGTGGTTCTACAAAGCCACACTGAACTAGTATACTTAGCTAGCTGCTGTATCTATAAATATCGCAGCCATACTGACCTGGAGGAGTGAGGGAGCAATGTTGGGTTGGGTCACCGAGATCCGTATGTTGATCAGTTGTTGTGTGGCCGACCAAGGGACGCCGCCGCTTTTCAACACAAAGGGGAACAAACTCATAACACCATCATCACCATGATCGGCAGCTGCACCTAATTCATGACCATATATGGAAGTCCCCTCTCCACCTTCGGCAGCACTTTCTCTCATGTGTGATGATGTCGTCAAAAGCTCGGCCACTTGGTGGCGTTCCAGAATGCTCACCCATTGGCAGCTGCAGCCTTTGATCGATTCATGAAATACATTCTCACGCTTGCTTTCCGCACTAGTTTCGTCTTTGTCATCTCTTCCTTTGATTGGTGATAGAGAATGCTGATTCAGCACTTCTTCCAAGTCAGCGAGTGGGCATGCTCCTATTGTTAGGACATTCAGTAATTGGTTGCAGCTGCGATGAATCAGTGTGATTTCTGGAGAACAATGATTACTGTGGCCTGCTACAGTATGGTGTCTTAACTGAGGTTGTAATGACAGGACAGTGGAGAAGATAGATAGAATGTCTGCCCTGTACGTGAGAGAGAGAGAGAAAGAGCAGCTCAACCTTTTCACCTAAACAACACAATAATAAATTTTCCTTACCTAAACTGGTTGAGTCTTGCATGGGATGGTGTACTCAGGCTGTACCTGCGAGTGAGGTGCGAGAGTGATCCTGACAGTACGCCCAACAATATCCTCTCTGCCAGCTTGTACGAAGCAGGTGCAAGAAGAGTGCAAAGGTCATGCCTCAGGCCTAGCATGTGGTAGCGCCACATCTGTACCGTGTATGAGCCTCTTTCCCCCTGGGAGCATGTACATAATAAAGGAAATGTGGCAGTGTGGTTAGCTGACTTTTCATAAGAAACACTCTTGAGGAATACACAAATGGACAGCTCTTAGTCCTTTGTTAATCATTGGGGAGAAACAAAGCGAGGTCTGGGTTGAACTAAAGGAGTATAAAAAATATATAATACGCTCCCCGAGTGAGATTGAAAGAGAGAGAGAGAGAAACAACTCGGTTATTTAATACACAGGTTTCTATTGCCATAACAATGATTCTAGTATAGACACGAATTCCTTCGTGATTTGGTTTACAATAGCATGCTATTGTGTGGTAATTAACGTAAGCAAAAGTAATAATTATGCCGTATGTGCTCAGCACAATATCAAGAATACACTCTTGATAGTATTATACGTGTAGCTTTAGGACTTAATAAAATGGAGCTCAAATGCTGGTGCATATGTATATTATGTTATTGGTATTAATATTTTCCCCCAAGGCAAAAGTATACAACTGAGAGCGAAAGTGATGCTAATAATTATTGTGAAAATAGATTTTTTGAGTAGCACATTTTGCGCCTAGGCTGAGAATTGAATTTCAAATGAAAGTTTGATTTTGAAGAGAATCTACACGCACAGTTCGTGCTATACCTTCAAACGGTTATTTTAATCTCTGGATGAGACAATGTTGTAATTTTAAGGTCAATAACTTTTTAGTCAAACAAAATAAACCTATCTATTCACTTGCATCAACGAAAATTTACAGTATTGATAACTTATATCCAACACAGTAGTGGGATCTAATGAGTTATCTTAACACGTCTAATAACTCCAATACTAAACTCATTTCTCACCTACAATAATTATTACTATCTTTATCTCTAAATTGGCTACTCAGCAAATTTCAACTTTATAAATCTGCCAATGGGATTTCCGCTTATGCACTCACGATGGTGCCTGCCAGCAATCATGCCAAATTTAATTCCGGTGAGTGTTTAATTCTCACCCAGTTTGGTGCCAAGCCACACTAAATTTAATGACCGTGCACCTGTGTTTAATTATAAGGCCCTGACCTAGCCTCTACCTTTCAAGGAATTATTGCCCTCTGTTTACAAGGAGGGGAAGTTAATATCGTTTAGGCAATACAAGATATGGAAGTTGTGGTTTTAATGCACTGTACATTACATTAAATGCATAGACGTTGCATGCTAATGCAGTGCAGCTGTGATCATTTTAATACCGCTCTATCAGTACTTCAAGCTAAGCAAGCTTGCTGGCTCTACCATAATTTTGCATAACGCCATGTAAGTCTGTTGTCGCTCGATTGGTTGGGGAATCAACCATGTTAGAAAGCTCAATGTTTTCTCTTGTTACACCAGCAGAATAAGAATATTATTATCGTTAATGTAACAAGAGTGAACCTTGCTTGCTATGTATGATATCCATTTAGGCTTTCCAGGTGGATGGTTTCTCTCAGATTCACAGTGGAGTGCAACACTCACTCATTATCACTCTTAGTTTCTCAAGGCTAGGTGCCTAACTGACACTGTCTTTAGCCTAAGTACATGCAGCTATTACAAATGCATGAGAAAAGCACTGCATGGAATAGTTTTCCCTATGTTTTAAGAAAGAATAAATCTCTGAACAGAATGCACTTCTTCATAATCATACTATAGTACACCACCCTATGCATGGTTTGTAATTATAGGCAGTGGCGTCTCTAGGCAGTTTATGTACTGGGTGCATGCTTTATGATAATTGTGAGTGGATGCACAAACCTAGTGAAAGTTTACTATCCTCAGATGTAATTTTGTTGTACATGCCTGAGCAGGCAATGAGATGGATGGTTGCCCCTTAGGTTTGGGATTGGTAGTGGAAGATAAACCTACTGAATTTTCATGTAACTATAGTGTAACCTGTGCATGTGCATCCAGGCATGTATCATGTACTAACACACTTGCTGCTGGCTGCAGTGGTATAGTAAACAGTACATAGATTTACAGCTACAAGTACATGAGCTAGGTAAACATCACAGTAGCTATAGAGGGTGCACTGGTGTATGGACTGGGTGCATACGAACCCACATGCACCCCCCTGGCGACACCACTGATTATAGGCGTACCTGAACAGGCATTTAGCTACATGTAGCTGGGGGGATAATTTTCCCCAAAAGTAAAATTTCTCAAACTTTCATAATACCTCAAAGAAAGGCTTTGTGCTGGTCCAGTCCTGACTTGAGCCATCGTGAAGGAGACTGGTGAGACAGAGCTGGGTGTGGTAGGAGACAAGCTGCTCTCTGAGGCCCTCACAGCTCTCCGAGAGAGCGTGCAGAAGGAAGGAGTGAGCTTCTTTCCTACGAGGGAAATGGGAGGGGCAAGGGGAGGAGTTAAGATATTTTTCATGTGTACACTAAAGGATAGAGGAGCAAAGGTTAAGCAGGCTCTTATAATATCAGTTGTGCAGCTGCCCCAATTTGAAGGGAAAGATTAATATCAGAAAATGTTAACGTACAGACGTACATTATGTTCAAGCTTGTAGCTAAGTTGGAGTCTACGTAACTAAGAGCTTACTATATACGTACTTGTTGTGAGCGAGCTTAGTGTGTGTGAGTGAAGTATTGACTCACTGTTCATTGTTGAAGGGAAGGTTGTAGCGAGAGAGAAAGGAGTGAAGCTTGATGAAAGAAGCAAGAAATAGGCACAGGGCATTCGCAGGCAGCTCACTGGGGACCTTTTTAGTTAGCTGTGTGTGTGTGAGAGAGAGAGAGAGAGAGAGAGAAGCACTTGCTATCTCAATAGGACACTAGAGGGGAATCACTCAGCAACCATTAATAAGGAAAGAAGACCTCACAATCATTTGGCATTGACTATCCTTAACTCGATATTAAATTTTAACCACTCCAAAAAGGATGCATTGTGTGACCACGTACCACGCATGTATGCAGCATTCAATTTAGAATAAAAAATTATTATATAACTATACAACCATATACACACACATGCACTCGTACAGACACACACGCCTCTCATGCATCCAATTAATTCAATTAGTGCACTGCGTGACGATGGCTCTATAGACAATTCTTATTAGCTGTTGTGACTGCCGTAGAAGGGGAGGCTTTCTCATAACATCCCATCTGAAGAAACTATCGAAATCATTATGTTGAAATCAAGCCACAACCAGCGCCCAGCCCAGACAATACTTGTGTGTAGCTGTGGTTGCGATATATCACCAATATCAAAAAGGACGTCGTATTATTACAAGAAACCGGCACAGATACTGGCCACAAAGTTGCCCATACTATAATTCCCCCAATAAATGATTATCTGCATGATAATAATATTATTGTTATAGGATCTACATTATCATGGGGAATGGGGAACTGTGAATGGAGAATGGGAATGGGGCTGATAGAAAATTAAAACATCTATCGGTACCTGATAACCGGGTACATGGGAATGTTTTTGCGTTCGATGCCAAAACACGGTGCGTTATATTGGCTGGATCGCAATCTATCACACATGATGTGCCGTACACGCACACACACACATACACACACTCACATAATATATGCATACAGACAGATGCACACACATGTAGAGGCGAGTGAATAATGATCTGATATGCCAATTAAAAACCTATACAACGGAACATTAAACCAAATACCATTAGTACAAATTATCGTCCTGGATTCATTTGCAGTTAATAACTCGATTAGTTGAAACAAGGCATTTTATAAGAATCACGGCAGCGTGGCACACATGGCTAGGTCATGCACATGGACCAACTAGTCACATACCTGACAGAGATGCTCCCAGTAATGATTGGTCAGTCTCAATGAGGTTTCTGATGTTACGGAGCTAAGCAAGAGACCTCTTGTGTCCTTGCTACTCGAGGGAGAAGGAGAAGGAGGGGGAGGGGGAGAGGGGGAACAGCTTTTGATGACTTCTTGAGACAGCTTGGACAAGCAGTGGAGTGCTGATGTCAGCAAATTGATTGCCTGCAGGGGGAGAAGTATTAATATATACCAGTAATGAGGAGTGATTTATTGGAGAGTAGCCTCGTCTCCAGGGCCCATTCTCATTCCTAGTATTTCAGTGTTGCATTCAGAACATTGAAAAAGTGCAGTGGATGATTGGGGGATGAGGCTGCATTACTAGTAGACTAAATTAAGGCATTCCAAGTCACGTCTGTCACGAATACTTTACCGTTAAATGCTCAGACACTTCTCCCAATTTTGCTCCCTTATGCAAAGCTTCTTTGTCCTGCTCCAGGGTGCCTCGATAGGCAGTCAGGAGTAGCTTCGGAGCTGATGCTGTAAGCAAGTCGAGAAGAAGGTCCAGCACATTTTGACAGAGCCACTGGTTGACGGCTCGATTTTGCCGAATGCTGAGTGATTTTGTTTTGCATTCTTCTGGGTTTTGCAGATCCATCAGTGACGTTTTAAGTGTGTTGTGCACAGAAAGGAGGCAGTGAAGAGTGGCCATTAGTCTGGCTAGTATTGCTACACTATCACCGCTTTCCACAGTGGAATTTTCCATGTATTTGTCAGCTTTTGTTGACGTAACCTGTTCAGCAAGTGTTTTTGCCTCTTTCGACCAGAATTTGTTGTAGAGGTGTGAAAGAATAGTGAGCATTTGGTGCTCATTTAAAACAGCTTTACTCACAGAGAGGAAAGCTGTAAGTAGATGGCTAGTACCAAGAGAGAAACGATGCAAAGAAGAAATGGTTTGTTTAAAAGGGACTGACTGAAGAATACTTTTTTGGACGTTTGAGGAAAATTGGACTAGACAGCGACAATGTGACCAGAAGTCATCTGTTTCGAATCCGACCATATATGGAGTAGTTTGTTGTGTATCACTGGTCCTGATTTCCTTCGTTCCTAGTTCCTGGAGCCCTTCCAGAGCAGCTGCTTCCAACAAAACACGGACAGAGTCGTGGCTGGTGCCAGCAACCCCAACACTGTGCACATCCTCTGGTATTATGTGTTGTAGGGTCATTGCTGAGAGCGTTACCATGGTAGTGACATCATCATAATACTGATCTCTCTGGCTCTCTGGATCAATACTGTTCAAACATACCTCCTTGAGCCGACGCAGGGTATCTTTCGCCGCTTTCTCCATTGTTATTTTCGGCCTTTCCTCTTCTTCGCCTCGGGGAGCACCTGTCTTTAATGAGCCACACCCCCTTCGTAAAACTAGGTCCAGCACGTCGGGCGCGCTCTAGGTGTGCGTCAACATAGCCGACCTCATTAGTTGTAGCGGGCACTAAACTCAATTTGATCTATTAACCTTAGCCTAAATTTGATCCGACATCCCATCGTGACCCAGCCTAGGGCGTCCAATGCCGCACAATGCGCCGCGATAGGACTCGGTACTTCGCGGTAAGAGCGTTATGACAGCCGCAGTTAATCAATTAATCGAGTGCACACAGCATTCCACCGTTTGTACTATGCACACAATCGCCGGCCACGCATGCATGCGCATCAACACGGCTAGTATCGCATGATCTGACATGATGTTGATCGCATGCAATTTGCGGCGTACATCGAATTCGAACCGGCCGCATACCGGAAACTGGGGTATTAGGTATTCCAATTCAGTATCCGCGACCCAGTGGCATTAATTAATGAGTCGTGCTAATAAAAGTCTTTCGTTTATAGGATAGAGCATACCAGACGCGAATTGTTCGGCTCTAGATAAGTGTCAACTCTAAACAAAAACTGAACATTCCCAGGCGCTCTGCCAGTGAGCTGTGGACTCGAGAGAGACCGAGACGGACGCGCCTCAAGCGGAATCGCTCGCTTCTTCTTTTGTCTATCCCAGCAGGTGAGTATATCATGACTGCGTTGCGAGTCAATGTGTGCGTGCGTGTGTTTTGTTGTATGTGCATGGCAGCTAATTGCGTTAGGCCCCATCCCTATGCAGCATCGTACCACCACACTGGCTACTTCATCATCAAGCAGTCCTCGATAGCCCACTGGTACGCGCATATGCATCATCCAGGACCTTACTCCTGAGGTCCGTGACAAAGCTGGCCATCCAGCAACTTGTCAAGTCATTCATGAAGGACCACTGTGTTTTCAGCGCGAAATGCAAATTGCACGGCAAAGTTTGCAGCTGCTCAGCGCATTTGCAGAATCCTAGCTGGGAGGGCTTGTAAATGGGCTTGCACGGGCGGTGTAGATCAGTGTATGCGTGTGTTCGCATTGGTTATAATAACCAAGTTAGTTGTAGTGGTGATTATATCGCTATATCATGCTGCTATCAAATTGGGCCCGTCTTTATCAGTGATTTTGCATTGTCACCTTTAGGCCAACAAAGGCAAAAAGGACAATGGATGTTAAATTTTGTACTTATATTAGCAGGAGATATTGATGTAGTATGCTCTGCATACAGTGTAAAATTCTGCAACTATTTATGTGTTAATCTCTCTCTCTCTCTCTCTTTCTGTCTCTCTCTCTCTACGCATGGCATGCAGGTTGTAAACAGCAGTGGATGATTTAATCTCTCAAGCATTGATTACACTGCTAACACAAACCTCATTCTCAAAATATCACACAAACTCATCTCTAAAGCTATTGAGGTTGCACCCTTAACTTCTCTATCTCTCTCTCGTCTCATCTCTTTACCCTTCTCCTAAAAAAATTCATCAGAGAGAAATGCAAGCCGCTTTGCCAATAATGAACGGTGCAAGACCAACATTTGGAAAGCCAGAGGTGACTGCTCAGCAGACCAGAGAACTGGCTCAAACACTCAACCAAATCACTGGAGCTCCGACACATGTCTATCACATTACAACAACAGAAGGCTCTACTGATGACCAGGAGTTTAATCTCGGCGATGAAGCAGTGACCTACACAACCCAGTACTACACGACTGTTGAGCCGCAGAGCTCTGCTAGCAGTCCCAGAGCTAGTCCAGAACGGGACGAATCTGGTATGCTTACTCCAGCCAGCATTAGCAGCAAGGAGTCATCCTCCTCTGATGTAGGATCCGAAGAAGGTTCACATACGGGGGGATCTATGTCAGGGGGGATGCAGCAGCAGAATATCTGCGTCACGGCATCTTCTGGGGGGAACCAACATTCAGATCACGGACATGTCTGCAATGGAAATAGTAGCAGTACTGTGGCAGGAACAACTGTAAAGAATTGGACGTATGAAGATCAGTTCAAACAGGTATAAAGAAGATTATCAGTACAGTATTACAGCTATCATACAGTCACGGTATAGTATCATGTACTTGCTGCATGCAAATTTTTTGCTTGAAAGTGAAGTTGTGCAGATTAATGATTAGTTAGTAGAGTGTGCAGTGCAATACAGAACTCGTGTATATTATGGTATATTCCGTGTATTAATTCAGGCAGGAAGGCCAGTGGTTTATATGTATGTAGCTACATACAAGCAACTTACGAGGATGAAGATAGGTGTTTGCATGGCCTTGAGTGTGAGGGGTGGTATCTAGACTAATAGCGGTTGGCACTTTTTAATACACTGTGTGATTTGTGGTCTGATGCCTAGCTTGTCAGTGGCCAAGAACAAGCTGAGGATGGGTGACAGAGTGGTAGCTATATGTGCTGGCTAGCCTTGTCGCCTGCAATGCTGTCCACATAACACATGCCCAGCTATAGCTCATGAATGTATGATAGTATCACAGTGACACAATAGCTTGCATTCCCTCACTGGTAAGGAGTGCATTTAACTCGGACATGCCATGGGTCAGAACCACACGAAACATTTAGTGAGCATGAAATTTTTTGGCATTCAATTAATGCTCAGTGTCTCTATCTTCGTGCTTAGCTGTTATAATCTCCAGCGTATAATATTATAATATTATAATATAGCTAATTTATAACTACACATTTGTGACAAGAGTAGAGCGTAGTGTCCACAGCTGGGTGATTAACGAGTGCCGGCCTGTGTGGCATTTACAATAACTAGGAGACTTGAGTCACGTTTGATTGAATCTTGTAAAACAGGTTTGGGCAGTGATCACACACTTAATGTTTTGCAGTCTTAGGTCTTAGTTTGAACAAGATCTTTCAGTCAGCCGAGAGGTTATTTTTAACACCATGTCACTACTCACCACTCAACAGTGAGGAGCCCTGTCCTGATTTACATCAGCTAATCCTACCCACATGTGGCCTAGCCTATGCTCACATGCATGCACTGTAAAAAAATAATATGGATCGTATGAGACAGCAGGGCGTGTAGAGTGTAGTACAATGGTTTCCGATTCACCAACTTTACAAGTTTTTCTTGGCCTAAATGGGTGACTAACATGTTAATTGATATCCCATAGTTGGATGATTTGATATTTGAGCTTGTTTAGTCACACTCACTTCACTAGTCTGTTGGTTGCTGTATAAATATTTGACCATGCCTTTTCCTGTCAGTGTGAATGCCTCTAAACCTATGATTAAGTTGAGGTGTTAGCGAGAACAATGGATGGTGTCCCTCAAAAAAAGGTATCACGATTTAGTAGAAAACAACTGCACCACTCATCACTATATACCTCTAATCTGTATAGCTAGAAATGCCCTGGTTCACAATTGTTACACCATTGTTATATCGGTCAAAGTTCAGTCTTGTACAACTAATAAACAGTCAGGTCAACAGTTGCATCAACAGGATAGCCATTGCTAATCTATAAAAAGCATGATGTCCGTTATTCCTGCACATAATATCACAAATATTGTTAACTGCATTCTACATATATGATGTCATTCCATTCCATTCCACACACACATACCTATATATTTTTATGCAGCTCTACAATGTATCTCCTGAGCCAGAAAGGAAAGAATTTCTGGACAGACTGTTTGACTTCATGCAAAGGAAAGGTATCAGTTGATACAATGTGCTTCTCCTTGTTGTGCGTAGTTGAATGTGTTAATATTTGCATGGTATCAGATATTTAGCAGCTGCAACTTGCTAAACTGATCGTCATCAACCAAACATGCAACTATTTTTATCACCCCTTTTGTTTGTTTTTAAACTTTCCATTCCGATTCCTCATTAATCGAATCCTTGATGTGGCACACTATGAGTGTATAAGCTGATGCATAGCTTAGCTCGCAAAATGTGACACAGACAGTTAATATTCATCGTGATTAGACGATACATTATTTTTACTCATCCCTGACTGAATAAAACAGCACAACTAGACAATAATACCTGTCTAGAACCTTCCAAGCGTGAAGGTTTTTGGAATTCAAGCAACTGTGTCTGTAGCAGACATTATATAACCTACATACTACAGTATTATTGTTATGCTTCATAGCCTGGCCAAAAGAAACTAAGGTATTAATTTTCACTATAGCCATCCTATATTGAATCTGCTTCCTTGTTCAAAATTTAGTAGCTAGTCATATTTGTATGTCTGGAGGCTTGGTACAAAATCAATTTATCAGTGCAATCAACTGTTCAATAGGTTTGTGTCTGTCTAGTAGTTTGTTACCATTTCAACTTATACCTCCAGACTAGACTACAGACAACAAAAATAAGAGATACAGCTCCCACATAAAACCACGAAACCTGTTGTGCATTCAGTAGTAAGGAAACTGGTCAATGGGGGACATGAAATTAATCTAATAATACCTTGCATTCAGCAATTAAGACTATTATGAAGCTGCATTAATTAACACACCAAGTTTGCAGCTGCATACACTGCAAGCATAAACTTTGTCTTGCAACTGTGAATTTTCATAAATTATATTAAATGCAGGTAATCCCATCACAAGGATTCCTATCATGGCCAAGCAGCCACTTGACTTGTACCGTCTCTTTAAGCTTGTTGTTGAAAGAGGAGGTCTTGTAGAGGTAAGCTAGCTAGCCTGCGTCAAGGGCTCAGTCTTTGCCTGCAGGGATAGTAGCTATATGCACGTTAATTACATTATACAACTATCAGCCAATGTGGGCTGTGTAACAATAGTGTATCTGTGCGTAACAATAGTAGATTTGTGACAACCTCATAGTTTGAGTACAGCTAAGGAGTAGTGGAGTAAAACTCAGCCAGAATTGTTGAGCCAGGGAAAGTATCATTGATTGATAGGATTAAGCAAGAGATAAAGAGATAAGGTCTAAGATAGCCCATGTATGCATGGCCTGTATATCTATCTATCAGAGAGTGGAGATAGGCCACATTTTTGTCCAAACTTGGAAATAATGCTCTACTTTTTGTGTGCATGGTGAGTCTGTCCAAAAAAAGCATGCACAGTCTCCGTCAATTTGTACCCCGGTGTGTGTATGTATGTGTGTAGTGGTGAAAGGGGAGACATAGCAAACTAGTACTAAGGCTGTCTGAGTTTGTACACCCCTAATTCAATTGTTTCTCTGTTTCTAAACAATGAATGGCATATTATTTTCAAAGATTACTTGACCACAGCAGGAAGTGGAGTTGAGTAGTGTGGACAAAAGCACTAGACCAATGCCCATTAATCCTTAGTGCAGTATCACTCTGTATGTTTACTGGAACTCGCTAATCGAGTTAAACTTGTTCTCGTGGGTAGCTTTGCTGAGCCACGTGTTTATAGTGTTTGTCTTACCCATAAGGTAGCTACACACCTGCGACCTGGATGTAGCCTTTAGCCTCAGACCTGAAACAGGTCGCTCGCGTGAAACTGGCTGTTGTTTTTGCTCGATAATTGGATTAATCTCTATGCCCTCTTTCACACACAGGTGATAAAGAAGAAAGCCTGGAGGAATGTGGCAAAGGAGTTAAATTTGCCGGCCTCCATTACAAGTGCCGCGTTCACAATGAGATCACAGTGAGTCTTAATTATCAGTCAGTAATATATCTTGTTTTATTGATCGGCAAAAATCCACATCTGATAGCTTGCAATTACTTGATACCAAATTGCTCCATGATTTGTCTGTTGTCATGTGTGGAAATCTCATCAATGCTTGCATATGTTCAATTTAGCTGGCATAGTATTATGGTTGTATGAAATGTATGGCAAGGCATTTTGTGTTCCAAAGTGGCTTCCCCATATTACAGGTATCAGGTTAGCCGGGCACATGCCTCCGCCTGACAACCCTACCTCATCGTGGGACTATTTGGCTTCTTGATAATTAACTGAACAAAACCGCATTTGCCACAATCTCCTCTCTCTCTCTCTTTCTCTCCACTTACATAATATTACAAGTACTCAAGTCTACATAAACCATGCAGGCAATAAAATAGCTATAACAACATTATGTCATGAACTGCATTCAGGTATCAGAAGTATCTCTATCCTTACGAATGCGAAACGGTGAAGCTATCTGATCCCCAGGAGCTGCAAATGGCCATTGACAGCAACAAGCGGGACAGGAGACACAGCGACACCATCCCTCTTGGTCTTGGAGATGCGTCGAGTGGCGTTATCACCACGCAAGCAATGAAGATCATTGGCTCTCCTACTGTCCCTCACGCAACATCTGGATCACCCTATTCAGGTGGCTATATCGTAACCCCTGGAGGTATCATGGCCACAGGACAGATTGTACAGCTACCACAGGTACCAGGAGTCCCCATCGTTATGTCAACCCACCCCCATCACCAACGATCAGATTCGTCAAGAACGGTTTCTGAAGATGGAGAAGAAGACACCAAGAGTCCTATGGAGCCACCACTGAAGAAAATGGCCATGGAGCCGAACCAATTGAAGGTGGCACTATCCTCCGATAGCAGGCTTCCCTACATGCACACAACAGCTGGAAATTTGATCATGACCCCCGGAGGGACCCCCATTGTTGCTCATCCTTCCATGGGCCCCACACCACAGTTCATTCATATGGCAGCAGCTGGTCATCATCCAGCAAGCCACATCCCTATTGTTTTACCTACTCAGACAGTTGTGTCCTCCTCAACTCCATCGCCGTTGGAAACCAGTGCAACTGCAGCTGCGCGCTCCGTCCGAGTAGCCAATGGCATGGAAATCGACAATATAAATAGCAGAACGACCACTGCATTGCAAGAGGCTGCACAGAGAAGAACAATTTCTATGCCAATGCCTGTTCCCATAGCAGCCATTCCCCCACAGACCACCACAGCTGCTACCACTAACGCCCTATCACCACAACATGGAGGACTACTGACGATGCCCCATGGCTCCGCTCCTCACCTACCTGCTGGCCTGGTACCAGTCATGGCGCCTGCACCAGTGTCTCCCGGGAAGAGAAAGAGGGCAGAGACTTCTCCAGTTCAATGTGAAGTGGGAAATGTGAAGAAGACAGCTGCACCCAGTGATTCACCAACTCCCGCTACCTCTTCAATAAAGAACCTGATGCCTTTTACAAATATCTCCATCCAGCCTGGTAAGTATAATAATTTGTATTTGCATATGCGGGATAAAGACTCAACAAGCAATTGTTGGCTATAAACTTCAATGAAGTAAAAGCATGGCTGATTTTTTGCAAACTATAAGCTTTCTTTCAAGTATTGTGTCGATAGGAGCTAGCCCATGCAGACTTTGGGTAGTGTCCCCCCAATGCTCTAATTGCAGCGTGGAAAGTTAGGCTTTCTTTGCAAAAGATATCACTCACCTCACATACCTCACTATTGATGTGGAGTTTTCAATGTATCCAATCTGCAGCTGCCGTTGTGCCAGCTTCCTCACTGGTTGGGCTTACTGCTCTATTGATGAGAAATATTTTAACTGGAACCGGCCATGATATAGTATTTCTTGAAGGGCTTAGCTAAACAGTGGGGTTCAATAAGACACTGAAATAACCTATTGTCTGGGGGAGATATATCTTTCCTCGCCTGGTCAATAAGGTTACTAAGTCTGATGACAATGAGATAATAAATCAGTTCCTGTCACTGAGCATTCAAATATCGCTGGCTCTATTCTGTTTCCCTACTTCAATATCAGTATTGATTTCTTTTCATCAGTCTGGCTTGATGTAATTTAATGAATGATCATGTGTGTATGCTTTTCTGCAAGGTTGCAAAGTTGAACATCAGTATAGCTATGAAACTATTTCCTCTCTCTCTCTCTCTCTCTCTCTCTCTCTCTCTCTCTCTCTCTCTCTCTCTCTCCCCCTCTCCCTCCCTCTCTCCCCCTCTCCCTCCCTCTCTCTCTCTCTCTGCAGCTGGAGGACAGACAGAAGATGGGAATGGCTCTACAGATGCCTCACTATTGGTCACTCTTCAACTGAACAGTGTAATATACCAAGGTGTTCTCTTTGCTAAGCCCAACTCAGTAGCTCTATCTAACTCCTCCACACCATCTCGGTGAAAAAGCTACACGCTGGCACACAAAATTCACACTCTCTACCTCTTCAGATATAATGATACATACAATACATGTGTTATCACAACTGCGCTTTGCTACCCCAAGTCTCAAGCAATAAATATGTTTGTGTCTGAGACTGAAGTAAAATAGTATTTTTTTTTCATCTGAACTTTGTCGACTATAACGATTTGCGACTGTCTTGAAATTTCACAGTACTCATGCTACAATAAACTGTTTATCAGAATTCACTGTTTTAATAATAGTAAACTCCTAAAGTCATGTCCATAAATTTAATAGTAGCTTCATATCTTACTACAAGTTTTATACACGTTACCATTGTCATCAATTTTTTTTTCTCACCGTGAATTATATTTGATTCACTTGCTTATTTTTTTTTGTTGCAATTTCTAATTATATTTTCATTTGTTATTAATCTTTGGCATCCTGTACTGCACTGTGTCCATTCACTGTTCTTAAAACCACAATATTTATTAAAAATTAATACATGCAAGAATTGGTGCTAATTAAAAACTAATTACCAAATTACAAATTCAACAGCAAGAAGTACAGTAAAGCTGCAACACATGATTTGTATGCATAATTAAATTATTGTGCTACACTGCATGTACTTTTGGGCAACTAGCTAGAATATACATAACGTGATTATACATGACTGTGTGTCACATGACTAAAGTATGGTGCAGCTTGTGATGTGTGGTTTAATGTCTGATCTTCTGTTGGCTAGTAGTCTGGCTTGTCCAAGATACACATGACTAAAGTATGGTGCAGCTTGTGATGTGTGGTTTAATGTCTGATCTTCTGTCGGCTAGTAGTCTGGCTTGTCCAAGATAAAAAGAATTGAAAGACCCAGTTTGCCTCTATATTATGCAGCTACGTCGATCACGAGGGGTTGGTCGCGTATTAGGATAAAAGGATCACAAGGTGTGCCGAGACAACGCTGGAAGAATAGAAACATTTTAAGTTAGGAGAAGACAGAGAGAGGGTGTTGTCATCCATTATTTTACCAAACACTGGTATTTTCTGATTGCATACCATAAAGCTGGCAATTGTGTGATTATTACATATACATGTAAGGAAGTTGTATCATTCTTTCAAACTGGGTTTCTGGCTCTCAATGATTTATGTTTGACCGTGTGTCTTCATCATATACACTCACTGTACATGTGCATGTGTGAATTTAAATTATTTACAGCTGTCCATTTCCATGAATGGTGATCCAGATCATGCATGATTTATTCATTTGATGAATGGATGCCAATTACTGCGGCGCTTGATGTGACTGATATTTGTCGTGAATATATTTTAACTCTTTGTGTGAGTAAGTGTGTGTGTGTGTGTGTCTGCATGTGCGTGGCTAGTCAACCATATGATTAAATGAATAACCTATTGTACACACACACACCACACACACTCACAAGAAGGTATAGCTATATATAATGGCAGTGCTGTATGTCCAAGCCCACTGAGTACATGTATGTGGGCTAGCAACATCAATGATGTAATGACAGTCGACTGGCAGACTCAATTGACCGTATAGCATCTCCTATGGTGTAAATGTGCACCATGGTAACTGTGTATTGGCCACAAACTGGAAGGTTTAGAAGCATAAGACATCACAAATTCTATTCTATTCTAAGTACACGGTCCAATTTGGCATGGATTTCTCTCCCCCCCCCCCCCCCCCCCCCCCCCCCCCACCCTCTCTCTCTCTCACACACACACACTCACTATTTCTGCACATACATAAAAATCCTGACAATCCCAGATGATTCATTTTTGGTGTGGCCATTAGGAGCAACAGTGAACATGAAATATCACACACGCAGACAGCACTTCACACAACTAATCAAATTTAAATCAATAATTGGAAACACTACCAGCCGTAAAATTACAGATATCCCTTGAGGATGATGCTGCAGCATTATCAAATTTAATCACACGTCAGAAAAAGAACAGAAAGCGTCTGCCAGTAATTGACAATGGAGGAATGCCAATCTGTCTGTCTGATGATTGTTTTGGGGGATTTTAAAGCACTTAGGTGGCACTTCAACACTGTAGTCCAGACCAATACTGACAGGAACTCAGCCATATAAAATTTGTACAGCCGGCTACCATCAACATCACAGGAACAATGAGATAAGAACGACAAGATTGTGTCAGCAGCAACCACAACGCTCCAATGCTCTCGGCTTACATAGCTACATCTGTAATTGGATAACTGGAGCCATAATGTGCCCACAAGAATTAGGTTAGGGGAGTGGTTGTAGAAAGGCTAGCTGTAGTCGACACTTGCATGCATAAAATCACCAGAGGATGAAGTTTATTATAGATAGTTATGTAAGCTGCTATCCAGCTGAGCAGCAGAGTAGGGAGGGAGCTATTTTGTGGTTGTAATTGTTCCTAATTTCAATAAATACCCCCATTACACTTATGTGGATGCAATTAAATATTTCCATCGCCATGGCAACATCAGGTACGGGTGTGGCATGGCAGGTACTCGTAAACCACTAAATTTTTTTGTTACTTCCTTTATCAAACCAGGGCAATAGATCATGCAAGGTATTTGCTGGCAGAAAGGAAATGCACTTTGACCTCAGGGCAAGCACGGGTACAAAAGTTCTGTACGGGTCGTGTGAAATGATATTCATTGGAATTTGATAAGTCAATGAATACTATTACAGGATACAGGACTGAAGCACTCACTTCAACAAATTTGGTTGAACAATTGGTCTCAGTCTGAATAACTTAGAAAAAAGTTGTTGTACAGTACAATTACATTATAATTATAGAGGTACAAGGATGTATAAAACAACATGAAATGCACAAAATTTGTCACACAAAACTAATAAAGGGGAATAAACTTACAGCCTAAAAATCTAGGCCTATATTGTAGTTGGAGGTGGGTGGGTGTGGTAGATGGGCGGAGATTTCTCCGCCCACAACCTGATCACCATTCTGCATCGACAACTTTATGGAAGCCCTGTGATATAGTCTCTAAATGGTGGTGAAATTGACCATCAGACAGAAACACTTTATCAAGTAGGGCCCCATTGCTAAAAGCCTCGATCACACTGTTTATCCGTGTGTGTGACTTGTCTGATAGGTGCCTATCCACGAGCCTGTGAAGCATATCCCCGCACTCATCAACGATTTTCACCAAAAATGTCCTATCATAAGTGAAGTCCACTTCGTGAAAGCTGATCACCGTCAGTGCGGCTTGTCTCAACTTCGTCCTAAGCTTGGCTCCGATGGCTAGCTCATCCTGGTTGAACTGGTTATTCTTGAAAAGCAGTCCGATCTTGACTGTTACCTTAATCAGATTTTTGATGATTTTATCGGCCTTTTTCGATTCAAATTCCTGTTTCAGAATGCTGTGAAGGATGTCGAGTAGTTTTCCAAAGTCATCATCTATGAAAGCCTTGGCCATAGACTTCGTAGAGAATTTACCAATGACCTTCTTTTGAATCCGAAGACCGATATTCTTAGAGCTAAATCCATCAGCCACTGGGAGTGCGTGCGAGTGTGTGAGAGAGCAAGTGTGAACAATAAAAATAATTAAGTGTGTGTATGGGTACGGGTGTGTATGTATGTGTGTATTTAGGCTAAAATTAATGTTTATTCCAATAAACCCAGCACCTATTCAGGCATACCAACTGTTTAGCTTCTGGCATATGAGATCCACAATACAGCTGGAACATAAATTTATTGTACAGCCAGACTACAGTGTTACATTACAGGTGTGTGGTTGGCAAGTGGCTACATATAGGAAGTCTAGCACACTTCCTTTTTCTAAGAAACCAAGCAAGGAACTCTACATTTACCTGAATCTAGGATTACCCTTGAAATGAGGATTAGACAGAACATTATGCATTTTTACAAGTCAGCAGCATTAATTGGTACATATCCCTGAATAAAGATGTCTCCTTTGAGGATACTCACTACACAGAAGGGCGTACAAAACCACTACTCCATGCATGGTAAAAGTGTCCTTGCCCCACATACAGAACTACCCTAAAATAAGGACAAATTTCGAAATATCTACATGCACAACATAGCAAAATGGCCCGCCTTACATTCTCAATTAAGCCCCACCTAATTACAGGGACACACCATTCAAATTGCCTCCCTCGCCTGGCCCACTATAGTGTACTAATAAAAAGAGTATACTTGGCACAATGACTGCTGTGTTGGCATTCTAAGTCCACTTGCCCAATCATCTCCATGCAAACACATCAAAGGATGTGGCTGGGCTAAAAATAGACACAGCTGTTATCAATTATGTTACTGCACTTGACAACTGCCCAAATATGTACGTGTGTACAATTACTATACTATAAAGAGTGGGGCTTATAGTCACTAAGATGGAGATCAAATGGCTGTAACACTCGCTGATAGGCATACTCACGTTACCTAGTGATAATGCTGATGATATCAACTCTTTTTATTCAATTTCAATAAGTGACTATGGTTCAAAGGTCAGCTTTATACATTGTAACACTCCCTTATTTCATAGCCACATTTATGAAGGGGTTTCAGGAAATATGTAGCTAAGGCATACTTTACAAACTCTACCATGACTCACGAACCATTACAATAAACTACAAACATGCCAAAGACTTAGCTATAATTTCGAAACTTTGAAGATACTCGTTAGGAATGCACTACAAACATCTGACCTAGATAGATGGTTAATAAGCATAAAATCTGAGGCGCATACCCATCCTGCTCATCATACAATTTATGTGTGCGCACAAAGGGGAGGGGGGGGACTACTATGTTCCTGATTTGAGTGTATTATGTTCAAGGTATGCGAGTACATATATGTGTATGTGAGTATGTGCATGTGTGTGATCTAGTGATAACACTTTGTTATTTGCTGTCCAATTAATCACAACGTATTTTCAATTTTGTCATCATCAAAACCACATCAATGGTGATTGTGAAACACTACCAATGCTGCATTTGATGGAAGATATCACGCTCGAAGAGCCAGTGTATATGGTTTGGGATTACAGCGGTTTTGGTTCACTAGCCTTTGCTGTAAAGACGATTGAAAGAGTTGGAAAGAAAATCGGAAAGCAATGAGACATGACCAGACAATGCAATGCATTGACGACTTACTCAAGCTAAAAAACAAAACACAGCTTTTGCTTGAGGCAAACAGGTACTTTCTCTCACTCACTCGCTACTCTCCTCTCTCTATGGATAAGGTGATATTTAATCACTGTGATCATCAGATAGCAACTTTTGACCAAAATCGTAGTTAAGATCATCCTCAACATGTAGTTAGCAGTGGGTATAGCATCACTTTTTGGCAAAAGGTAGAATTATGATCCCACACAGTGGTATGTGGTAGCCATGTGTCACTGGCATGCAGTGGTTTATGGAAAGTAGATTTACTCTGAGTTGCCTTTCCTGGTAAATAACCATTGTCTACCACAAACCCTTTGAACATCGATTCTCGTGTACCTAGAGTGTAGTTGTGTACACATACTACATGCACATGTGTATGTATGTACGTACACATGACATGCATGTAGAGTTTCTCTCTCTTTCTTTCCCTCTCTCATGTACACCTCATATATATGGAAACAGATGCTTGAGTGTCTTATTAAAAATAATTCTCCACAGTGTAGAAAGTGAATCCAGTATGGTAATGTGTGTTCAGTGAGGCACTTTGCACTGATCAGCAAAAAGGGAACATTTATTAACAAACGTCTCTCGTCAAAAGAACAAGTAAAGTGACCATTATGCTCTGGGAATGTCATTAGGGAAGGATAGGGGATATGAATCATACATCAATAGTGATGCAAGACCTATAGGCAACGTGTGTGTGTATGTGTGTGTGTGTGTGTGTGTGTGTGTGTGTGTGTGTGTGTGTGTGTGTGTGTGTGAGTGAGTGTGTGTGTGTATGTATGTGTGGCAACTTTACACAATAAAAATGGTTATTGAAGCAACACCCATTATCTATTAGATGAAGGATCTGATTGAGCACTTAAAAGTATATAAAACTCTCTAGATTTTGCCCTGATGATGGCTACAGCATCCAAGTCAAAAACACGGGAAACCAAACTTTATTTTAAGTGAAAAGTGTTCAAATCCACACATTTTTACATCGATTAGGCTCAGTTAATGATGGGAGGGGGTAAGGGGAGAGATTTAAGAGGGATACAGAGCTGTGAAAAGCTGGGGTCTGGTTTACTAGGCTAGTTAGGAGAAGGAACGGGAGAATGCTTAAACTTGAGTGAAACCCTACCTGCTATTAGCATCTATAGCAGCTGGCTATGAAGTTGCCACATCTAAGAGCAGCTGTATGCTAAGCCGCCTCAGAATGACGTGTCTCTCTACATGGCAAACACATGTAGAGTGACAGTAACATCCGGTAGTAGTCCAGTACAAGCATATACTCACATAAATATATACATACACACACCTATTCCTTAATAGTATTGATAGTTTCGCAGGCTAGAACCAGCTCGCTATAGTGATATTATTACAGTAGCATATTGGAAAGATTTCGTATTTAGTTAGTGTTCATACCATCATGACACAACTTGAAACTATACAGTACAGTGGTAAATACCACAAATTATACAGAGACTGTGTGTAAATATTGATACATTAAGAGCACATTCTATAGCTGTTTGACTTACTGATAGTCAGCCAGTGCCTCTTCTCAAGTTTCCAATTACAATAATCAGCCACTCCTTTCTTTCTCTCTTTCTCAGCTCTCAACTGACAGCAATGATCTCTCTTTCTTGCCCAACTCAGAGGAGTTCTGCTGATCTAGCAAGGATACAGGAAGGTGAGCTCACAGCTTGGAAATGACAACCACTGACTCACTACCGTTAGTAAAGCATTTTCAAAGGAATTAGAGCTGACGTACACACTCTTTTGACATACCCAGTTAGGCAAAGGCTTACCTTTCTTATGCTTTGGTCCTTAGTCACGTTGCTACGATACTGGACAATGGAGACTAGACGGGCCTCGTATCATCAGCGAGAAGAGCGCAGAACGTCAAAAGGTTCACAGGAATGATAACAACAGCAGTGGCGGAAAACAAACAACAAAGGGCCGGGGGATGCTGACTCAGTCAACCATGCAACGCAGCTCCTTTGATGTAAACTTTGACCTTTTCCCGGGGCGTGCGCGCGTGTTCCAGATCACGTGATCATGCCAACGTGCCAGCTCAAAAAGTGTCGATTCAGCATTTTTTTTGGCAGAGCAGCATGGCTTGTGGACGTGGAGTGTCCGCTATGAATGACACGGAGCTGCGCGATCGGCTCCGCGAGCTGGGTATATCTCCAGGTCCCATAACAGATTCAACACGGAGTCTATATGAACACAAATTATGGAGCTTAATACAAAATAGATCGACAAAGACAAAAGTCCAACCGAAGACGCTACCTTTGGCTTCATCGGACCGGCCAGGTGGCAGCTGCACGCGCACCCCGGGCCCAGTAGCTGTAGCTCGATCTAATTCTACGCATATGCAGCTACGATCACCGACCTGCGATATTACTACAGCTGCAGATAGTGATCACAAAGCTGACCACACCTCCTCCCCCTCCCCTCCGGCTTCTGAACCCCTAACTAATGAAGCAATCTCCTCACCTACAAGTACACCTCTATCACCACAAATGATGGCTGGAAATATGGGTATGTTTTTTAAATACGAGACAATATAAATTTCTCAAGGGAATGCTATTGTGTGCAACTGATAACTACTCTTGATTCATCGTTTGTTTATTGTTGATAATTTTGCTCCCTATCTCCAGCTCTTTCTGTGGTTGAGCAGATGTTGTTCTCTTTCAACAAGCCTGATCACCTTGCGAATGACACAGCCATTATATTCCCAAATGGCCAGCTGCTCTTTGCTAGCAGATCTATACTGGCTATTCAGTGTCCTTGGATGACTCAGTTCCTCTACCCTAAAGAAGGTATGTCCTTATGGAAGAAATTATTTAATGTTGTGATTTTTTCATTATGCAGATAGATTTCCTGTGACTGTGGTTACAGCACTGACTGGACAATCTGCTACATATTATGTCCATCCAAGTGAGTATGTGGTGGACCTGAAGGAGAAGATCTCATTAGCACAGGGGTACCCAATCTCTGAGCTCAACCTGATCTTTCAAGACAAAGCTCTCATCAACTCTATGACATTAAGTAGCTGTGGTGTAAGCATAGCATCAGCAGAACTCACCTTAATGCTGTTGGGAGGGTCTAATACCACCATTCACACAACAATGACCTTTTATACATCCACCCTTAATCCGGCCCTTTCCATCAGCCATCTCAATCTGGGCCTCCGATTGGACAGTCTGCTGATGGGTGGGGCACCTGTGGCTCCACCCAACTTGGCACCTCGGCAACCCCTCCCCCCTCATCTCTTGCACATCATCCATGTTCACGATATTCCTTATGAAGGATTTCAAATGTTGTTGGTATACCTTTACAGCAAGAATCTGATTGAACCACCTAACTGTAAGTAAAATTAAAGATAGGCAGACCTAAAATTAATTTTTAAAATGTGGAATTGCAGAGAATTACTAGCAAGGATTCATACACTTTTGTTTGCACAAACACATTTCTAGTATTACAGAAAACCCATCAATTTCTTTACAATCTCTACATTTTATGTGACATTGTATAGTTTGGAGCCTTCATTCATGCCGAGTGCTCTTAATATCTGTGCTTGAAAATTGACCTAATACCTGCCATCATTTGTTAGTTACAAAGCAGGGAGCCATAGAGCTGTAGCAAAAAGTAGAACGACTAATGAGATCTCTATGGATTGATATGTAGAGTCTCTTGATCTAGTTTCATGCACTGGAGAGGTATCTAAATAATGCTCTCTTTCTTTGGCCTCATTTAATAGCTGATTAGTTTGTGGCGCTCAAGCGTCTCGTCTCAATCATTGTTGCCATGACAATGGCAGCACACATGCAGCCATATCACTGCACTGCAGGAGGTATTACATGTATCTCTGAGTCTGATAATAATAACAATGTCATTATAACATTTGAAGTCTCTGAGTCTGATAATAATAACAATGTCATTATAACATTTGAAGTCATAATTTACTTCAAATGTTATAATGACATTGTTATTATTATCAGACTCAGAGATACATGTAATACCTCCTGCAGTGCAGTGATATGGCTGCACGCATAGTTTCACATGATCAGAAATTCAGAATTTAAGTTTGTGTAAATGCCTCTACCTAATGTTAGCTGCTCTTTGCTTATGACCTCTCTCTCTCCCCCTCTCATCTCTCTGCAGTGAATAAGATTGGTGTGTATGTGGTATGCTACATTCTTGGTGAATTCTTTCACCTCCCTCCTCTCTCCCAGCTCTGTCTTGCCCACATCCAGTCTCTTCTGACAGTGGACTCTGCCCTTGCCCTGGTACCATTTGCCGAGGCCATCAACTGCCCCCTACTGCGGGAACTTTCCATTGCATATTTGAAAGTTCATCATACCCCCTGATGTGGTTATGGTGCCCCCCTCCAAAGCTGCCATTACACTCTACTATCATCAACCCAGCATACTCATTGTGCTAACTACCCAAGTCTATTACTGTGATCACTTAATAAATATTTACTGTTATTGACCAATTTGTTTGTGTTTTTGTTGTACAAACATGGTTTCAACACACAAATTACAACGAAACAATTATAGTACTAGAGTAAAAAAGTTTTTCTTTCAACTTTAGCTAAGTGAGTCTAGTTGCTCTTGTATTGCTTCCAACTACAATGTAGGGGGAGAGAGAGAGAGAGAGAGAGAGAGATTTGGCAGTGAAATAAAAGGGTGTGTCACTAGGTACACTGCTGGCATACCTTACTATAGAAGGCATACAACTCATCGTGAGTAAAATCCAGTCGAACTTTGTCCCTTTTCTACATAATACAAAATATCCTTTACTTATACATGTATTAGATGCTGGTAATGTTGGGTCTGTGGAAAAGGCCATACACCACAACATTACCTCTCCATCTTTAACCACTAGCTCCAGCAGTGCATTTGGCTGCTTCATCTTGGACTTGGTTGACTGTGCCATCTGAATATTCAGTCTCCAGTTCACCTCCTCCAACTACACACAAAAATATTAATTAATGGTGTGATGGTAATATTATTATTCTTCTCAACAAAACAAGTAGAAGTATTATCTGACCTGTTTAGGGTAGAATGATCGTGAGCGTAGTCTCTCTACTAGACCTTTGCCCTGGGATGTCCACGCCTGGAGAAATACCTGTGACTGTGGTGTGTGTGTGTGTGTGTGTAAGTATTACAATGTTAACGTACACCGAATTGAGTATGATAACTACTAATTGTATGTACAGCAAACATGTTCCAGTGAATTTCATATGCATACACCTGCAACACTGTCATACCTTGTCCTCATCTAGAGCGATATTTGTGAGGTGTGTCTTGAGCTGGCCTGGCTTTGCCATGTGGTATGCCGCCTGCTGAAAGATGAATGTCGTGGTGTCTATGACCAGTTCAAGGTCCTTGGCCTCAAGGCCCAAGGCTCCCTGAAGCTTCTCTTCTTCCTCTGGACTGAAGGGACGCTCATCCTACACGCATGAGCAGATAAAAGCTGAACCAAACTCATAAACAGGCTTTCTCTAAATAGAGCGCACCTTGAGGTGGACCTTCTGTAGAACTCTGCTGAGGACTTTGGCAAATTTCGCGCTCTCCAGTCCGTTTATGAGCGCTGCAGCCTTCTTTAACCTAAAAATTCGTCAGATAAAGGACGTTTCGAAAAGAGAACAATGGCGTACCTGGGCGTAGCTTGGAAGATCTCTGGAGAAGCCATTTTGGTGCAGCCAAAAAGTGCAAGTCAGCAAACGCTATTAACCTTTGAACTCGCATTCATTTATGGAAAAAAAAAAAATTACGTAGTAGGAAATTTGATCTCAACACATACATAGCAGCTGTTCATGGTCACCTAGGGAAATTAAACAATTCTACTCACGAAACTTTTATAGTTACATACCAGTTCATAAGATGTGCCATAACACTGCATTCCATTCATAAGTTCAATTCAATACACAATTAATCAGTTGTAGTCAGACAAAAATTAAATTCTAGTTTTGGGCTTTGAACTCTGCTTCATCAGTGGCTGCTCGACTCTCTTTCAGTCGAATGAGACGAGGGATGAGGTCTTCCAATTGATGCTCACCATGTACCTTGTTGTCGCGAGTACGAACATTCACAGTACCATGAGTCTCCTCTTTCTCACCAACAACTGGGGATACGGGAGAGAGAGAGAGAGAGATTAAAAGTAGCTACATAATATTTGCATGCATCTGCAGACTAGCTGTTAATTAGCAAATTAAAGATTATCAAAGGCACTAATTGTGTGAGTTTCAACAAACACTAAACAGTAAATACAGCACTTCACTAACCATCACCACGTGTGTGACTCAAGCTACAGATTACAGGACAGTTTCACACTCGATTAAGGTTAATTCAACAGTAAACGACCTCTATTTCAGCAAGATTGAAACAATGACCACTAAGTGGTGTATAAATATGAATAAATATTGACTACACTGTGTCCCAGTTTCAGGATGGGACTGGTTGCTAGGGTGTAGTTGGGTAGCTGCTACACACACTGTCAGATCAGTTAATGCACAGTTTACAGAACCCACAAGGTCATGTACTAAAACATCAACATTATTATCGAGAAAACCAAACATTAGCAACTTGTTTTATAACTAATCTCCATTTCACCAAAATTGATAACCGAGCCTACGTTATATTGACCATTAATTAGAATGTGGTTACGCTAAAAAATTATTGACAGAAAGTACAAACTTAAGGGATGGGATATACCACCTTCTTTAATCAGCCTACAATATAATAGTGGACCAGTTTGAGATGCTGGGAGGGGAATTAATATTATGCAATAATATTGTGGTTACAAAGATTATGAAAATAATTTGGTATTTTTATGGTGTTTTTGAATTGTGTCTTCATGTACAAGCTCATTATCTGTCTAATACTAAGACAAAAGCATCAACCTTTATCATATCAACCATTATCAATTTGTTTGTGATCTTGGCTTCGTAAAGGTATGATTTCGATGGGTGATATCACTATCGAATAAAAGGCATTGTAGTGGGCATTAAAATTAAATTTACCCAGAATGTAGTTGTACTGTGCCAACTGAGCGTTGCGGATCTTCTTGTTGAAAGTGTCTCCTGCAGCCAAGTCAGTGTCCACCATTAGACCAGCCTCAAACAAACGCTTCTGAACCTGCGAGAGAGCGTGTGTGTGAGTGAGTTGTGTGAGTCAGAAGAAGGATTATAAATACATGGATGCTACAACTGGTGTACCAAGATCTCCCTCTCACTCTCTCACTCTCTCTCTCTTCCTCTTCTTCTTCTCCCTCACTCCCTCCCTCTCTCTCTCTCTCTCTCTCTCTCTCACACACACACACACACACACACACACACACACACACACACACTAACTTAATTAAACACGCAGACAGAATAGTGAAGCCACTATACAGCTCTTGGTTGAATGGCATCACCAAAGGGTATGCCCTACCATCAAACCAAACACACGCCACCAGTTCACCAGATAACAGCTGTCTCTATGGGATACCGCAAATAGCAGGGTATGTGTATGTGTCTGCGTGCGCATGTCGCGTGCAATATGTAACCAAGAGACAGTGATACGTATAATTATTGATATACATATGGTTAGCAGGACCACACACACACACACACACACACGCGCGACCAAACGAAAAGAATAATTTGATATAATGGCCTAATTCACATGATTGATTTTAATAGCTACATTTTAATCCTCCAAGACCACCTAGGTGTTGCATTGTGTGCATGCATACTTCAAAAGACAATAAAAATGAGGGCCACACACAAAATTTTTGACCCTAATTATATCGTACTAGACTGGTGGTCTGCTACACATACATACACACACTGAGGCCAGAGCCGGTCAGGTGCCTGGTATTAATACGCATTAAACTCATTCATATCATGCATACTCTAAATATAGCTATCAACATTCCATAATTATTACCATCACACACACACACACACACACACACACACACATCGAACTATACATTGTAGAACTGTGGTACTTGGCTAATGCAGACGATATACATAGACAAGCTAATGTATATCATGCATAATAAATTATTACTATGCATAAGACATAGGCTCTGTATAATAGTGCGTACAATATGGGATGCCACATAGGTAGCTAAGGTCCTGGTATTGTCTAAAGCTATTTCCTCTGGGGTCAATAGAGTCAGCTGTTTAGAGATAAGAGGCGCCCCACCTACCATACCTACCCGGTGTTGTGTATAAGAGAAAGAGAGAGAGAGAGAGAGAAAATGTGTGTGTGTGTGTCTGTCTATATGTCAGCTGGAAGTTGGTGGAAGGTTATTCATTGGATAAACTGTCCTCAATTGGGTGTAATTAAATCAGTGTGAATCCATTAAAGAGCTGGGAATGGCTGGGTGTGTGTGTGTGTGTGTGGCCACCAACTTACCACATGCAAACTCCCAGCACAAAAGCTTAAGGGTCACACTCAAAAGAATAAACCAATACTCGGAAATAACTTTCTTTGACGCCCAAACAAAAGAGAGAAAAAAATGTCTGGTTCTACAAAAATTTATCAAAGTACAAAGCAGTATCTATTAATAGGAGGAGCTTAGTTGCTTAGCAACAAAATTACATAACTTTGTTGATTAATTCTTTTTGCATTCCTCAATGAAATGGGGGTTTAATTAGTTGACATTTCTTAGCTTTTGCCGGCGACGCTGAAAATTGATTGGAATGAGATGGATATTCAGCTCTTAATATGAACAACAATAAATTTAATTAGTGCAATAACCACATGGAGTAGAGCATCCAGGCCCACACACACACAACAATTAATGGAATTCAGTGGATTAATTTGTAATGAGTGAAACTGAATCTGTCAGGGCTTTCTCCTTCTCCCCTCCCTCTCTCTCTCTCTCTCTCTCTCTTTCTCTCACCCCCCCTTCCCTCACACTTACTTCAACAAGTCATCATTGTATGATCACCTGCAAATTCCAGCCCAAACAATTGTATTCTAGTAGCTATAGATATCTATAGTCCATATGTACACACAAATTAGATGCCTAGTAGCAATTTACTTTTCTGCGGTTATTAGGTAATCATGATGAAACCTATGATGTAATCTATGAGATAATTCAAGGAAAGTTCAGGGCCTCTCTGGAGCCATTATGGGCCGTGAAAATCACTAGATATGTAGAGCATATATCCAGCAAATACATAAGTTGCCTTTCATGTTGTCCAACAAAGTAGGGCTGTTCGAACGCATGCAGTCTCCTGGCTTACGTAATGCCATATCCACGTATATGTGTGGCTATATAGTAGCTAGCTTGGCTATGTGTTATGTGTGCGCCTCCGTAAACAACCCTTTACCGATCACAACTACTAGGCATCTGGTCAAGAAAAAACCCAACTAAAACACTAACACATATTATAATTAATGGAGTAAATTAATTTTAGTTGAAGGCTCACCTTGGTAGCATATGCATCAAACTTTGGTGAGACAGGAACGACTTGAACCTGACGAGGGGACAGCCAGAACGGCCTGGGGACACAAAACACACATGCAACATGATACAACATGTACATGCAAGGTACAGACATGCACAATATTATTACTCAAATAACGTAACAATTATACAAGCAAATGAAGGTACATGTACGTCTAGTCTATACATGTACATGCATGCATCAAAGAACATGTGGTGAACATGCAACATGTGACAATGTGCCCAAACAGATGCATGCAGCTACATGTATATGTACATGTACATGCATGTGGGTACCAATAGTCATTAGTCATTTGTAGCAATAATTACTGGAAGAGAACTCTTTCATGGACAAAGTTTTCGTACAAACTAGCTCATTGAGCAGACCTAGTACCCTTGAGGGATAATTAGAGGTTCAAATTGTGGAAAAATTGTTTTAATGGAGTTTCAGTTTGTGGGTGAGAGAAAGAGAGAGAGAGAGAGAGAGAAAGGGGGGGGTGGAAATGTGATACTTGCATGTCAAGTTAAAAATTTTACCATAAGATGTAACGAGTACAAATTGGCTGATATGAACACCTTTTCATGTGTGGGCACCAAACTGAAAAACAGAGGAAGACAGACACAGAGCTAGAGAGAAAAAAGAGCTAGCTATAGCTGCATATTATCTAAATTATCAGTACATGTACCTACAACCAACTACACCAATACACAGCCCCATAGCTATAATATTAGAGGTACAACATAGCTACCTAGGTACATAGTGCATCTATTGATAAGTTTGTAGCCTTGTACTGTTCAACAGGTGTGGTTTGACCACATGCCACAAACGACCAACCCTCCCCCCCCCACCACCACCACCACTTCACCGCCACCACACTTCAGTCTTCACAAACAATCACTTAGTGGTTTGTGTAGCAGCCAGGCCAAGTTCAAAGGTCGTAGACTTAGTTAGACAGCACTTGGACAGGAGGTAGTTACATAATCACTGGCCTCTTCCTCATGCAGCAGCTGCAGGGCCTGTTCCTAGCAAGGGTGTATAAGCCCTTGTTCCTAGATCTTCAATGGCTTTTCAGTAACTAAATTCTTGGTCAGGAATCAGACATGGTTAGCTAATTGCAATGGATATGGGATGATATTATCTTTCAATAATGAAATTTCGATGCTGTGTACAACACTGAAAAACGGGGAATGGATGCTAGTTAATCTTCAAAGGATGGTATAACTTTCCGCAGCTGCCGTTATACTGTATATTGCATCCTTGCTTTAAAATGTACGAACAGTATCTCTTCTCCTCCACCTGGGGATGGGCCAGCGGGGGCTGGGGATAAGGATTTTTAAATGACAGTATATTATTGTTTGCAGCTGCCATGTACAGTACTATTGCATAGTGTTTTTAAGGTATAATGGAGATACATACATGTAGCTACTCTTCTTCTCCACCCAGCCTCCCACACCAGGGAGCTGGCTACACCTTGAAATAGCTACTTGGCTACAAAGTCCACAAGTAATGATGGACACATTTGCTTACATTCAAAACATTGTCAAAGGAATGAGCTTTTATCTTCAAACACACCAACACCACTACTAAACCCACTTAATACATAGGCAAATCTATAATCACAATGTTTGTTATTTCAAAGTAATAATTGTAACGATGTACTTGATACAATGGTCGGAATATTTAGTCGCCAATTAAAATAAAATTCTACAAATTTGGCCGACAACCACAACCACGAAAGTATCCAAGACAGCCAGGCAGCTGGAAACAATTAGTGAGCTATGCAACAAACATGCAAGGTGGAGTTATCGATAAATAGGCTCAATTTCAGATTATTAACTGCCATTCAAAATTGGTAATTGTTTCTTGTGTCAAAGATCCCTTGATGTGTTTGGTACAGGAAAGGGCTAAGTATGAGCTAGATTAGAAGATGGATTTGGGGGGGAGGGGGGTTTTCAAAAGAAATAGACTTTTTGGTGGAAGGTGTGGTCAGGCTCAAAGCAGCTGCAAATATGCAAAATGTTGCTCATCCAACAAGCAAACAAATAACGTGCAATAATGGATATTGATCGAAGAAGGCACAGAACACTAAAATTTGATCATTTATGCGATTGATGGGCCAATGAGAGCAGGTGGCCATGGGTGGGTGGTTTACAGAGACAGAATTATATGTATATCACCATGAACTCGGTGTCTATAATTGTGAGATCACCACTGTACCGAGGTCCCACTGTATTGTGGTCACAATCTCTGTAAAACAGTCACATTATTATAAACTTCATCACAGTTTAGCTCTGAGTGGCATACAATTTCTGGTCTGTCCCCATAGGCAACTATAATGCAGAGGTTCCCGGGCTTGTTACAGTTATTGTGGTCACAACCTTGGCAAGATACTATCACAAATAAAGCTTTAAGTGGTTACAATTATTACAACTGGAGCCACTGATTTCCTGTCCCATAGGCACCCACTATATTCAGGTTCCAGCAAGTCTACTTGTGTAAGAGTGTAATAGAGTCTGTACAGCCTTCCGTCGCAGCTGGGAATAGATAGCTATGCTAAGGCGAGCCTGCCTGCCGTGTAGGGTTCACATGTGAACAGGTACCACTAACAATTCTAGCATGGCGTTGGTTAAGTGGCCACCACCAGGTAATTTAATTGAATTATTACAGCAATCACCAAAACACGAGCTTTTAAGTGGGTTATGTGAATTAGACCACACTGCAAACTATTCTCAAAGAATATTGAGCCTTGTACACTTGAACCATGCAGCAGACAGGCAAACCAAACTAGAGATTTATTTACTGGAGAAATGCCAAAAAAGGACAGTGCATTCTTCTCAAAGTTTGCTTGTGTGGTCTATGCAAACCATTCTCCAAGAAACACGGAGCCTCCTCTGTGTACTTGTACCGTACGTTTGGTGACAAAGGCAAACCAAATCAGAATCTGATATCTAGTTTGCTTAAAGTAATCATACAGACATTCCTATAAATATTTTCTTCTCAAAGTTTGCTTGAATGAATTGGATGACATAATCAAAGAAACATGGAGCCTACGTCTGCTTGAGCTGGTAGCAAGGTAAACTCATTAGAGACCTATTTACAGAAGAAGTACTAAAAATCAAAGGAAGAATGCATGATTACCTCAAAGTTGACATGAGTGAATCAGACCACAAAGTAATGTCTTTCACAGAAACATGGAGCCTAGACCTGGCAGCAGCAAAGGCAACTAGGCTAGGTGGAGCTAGTGATATCATAGGACCAGTGTCGTATATATTAATGGTCATCCAAAATACTTCTTGCTAACTGACCAAATTTGGTCAAGTTGAGAGCAAAGCCAAACCAAAATTCATCTGGTAGGAGGTCGCATATCTTCAAGAATGCCACAAAAGGGTTTGTAAATGCATGAAATTTAAATTTCTAGTTGAGTTAAAACAGGAGCTTAAGCAGATAAATATTTGTTGCCTCCCTCGCAAAAAGAATTAACACAAAAGCATATTTTACAAGACAAATACCAAAAGAACACTAATTTAATTAGCGACCACAAACAAGCGCCAAAGAGGCTTTGCATTAGGTGACCATTGAGGGAGACAAATTATGAGATGTTTCTGAAAGAAGTGCAAAAATCTCAGCAAATTAGAGAAAGGGGGGAGAGAGAGGGATCGGTAACACGCCCACAAGACATTAGGCGACTGAACGGGAATTTTTTTTGTCATTAAACTTTGCACAGTGATTGCTTCTGTTTCAAACGTATATCACCTTGTACAACAATAGCTGGCTGCCAACAAAGTTGCTGAGCTGGCAACTTTACACTCACCAAATTTGCTGATTCAGCATTTTTTAAACTTTGGCAGCTGTTCCTAATATATTATTGTCTTACCATTTTCCTCCATAGCTCTCAGTGAGGATGGCAATCATTCTCTCGACGGAGCCAAGCATTGCTCGATGGATGATCACGGGCCTTTTCCTTTCCTCGCAGTCGGTGCCCCTGCAGTAACGAACTTATAACGATCAAAGCATTTTACACATACCGTGGGACAAAACGAAACAACAGGCCACCATAGCAACGTCCCCCTACACACCAGCCTAGATTTTTTTCAAGACTCAACAGACAGTCATGCTTAAACTTGTTTGTGCGCTCACTTTCTCTCTGGGATATCTAGTTACAATACAGTGGTGTGGTTTAATGTAATTATACACTTGACAAACATGGAGAGATGGAAGTGGGTTAGGGAGTGAGGTAAGGAGGGGCCACAGGGAAGAGGGTTAGGGGAGTGGAAGGGTAGGGAGGGAACTGGGCTGGTAATTGCTAGGCTCAGTGGGTTTCTCTTTGTCAAACACTGAACCACACTGTGGCCGAAGGGCAGCTGCAATGCGATTAGGGGGTGAGAGAGAAGAGAGGCAGAGAAAGAGAGCGGAGGAAGAGAGAGAGAGAGGAAGGAAGGATGAAAGGAAAGGGTACTTGATTGTGTGACCACAGCATGACACACCAA
The DNA here is from genome assembly GCA_964291365.2 of Stappiaceae bacterium. GTDB lineage: Bacteria > Pseudomonadota > Alphaproteobacteria > Rhizobiales > Stappiaceae > JBDWFY01. Next base: position 33,551 of record OZ220024.1, on the reverse strand, counting down.
AGGCCATATTAGCCACTAGGTCAAGAGATAAGTCAGACTTGAAAACCACATACACACACTGATAGACAAACTATTGTCCCTCTTCAAACAGTAAACATAATTTAGGGGGCATCTATTTAGCTAATCCATCAGTAACAATAGAATTAGCACAAATCATCAAAAAACAAATGGACACACATGTACACACCACACACACACACACACACACACACACACACACACATACTCACACACACACACACACACACACACACACACCCACACCCACACCCACACTCTGTAAATGTAGCCCATAGCTAAAGTGAGATCATGTGTTCATCTAGCGATTTCACCGAACAACCTAAGCTGTATCATAAGTCAGTCTCAGGTGATTATATAATAGCGCTCAAATGATAGGGAATGATTACAAAAACTCCTTTAGCAATTTAGGAGCAATGGGATCTTTGAAATCTTAGCTGCCACATTTTTGAGCAATTAGCAGGAGTTAGACCACATATGGCTGGGAGCCAGGTGATTAGGGGTGTGTGTATGTATGTGTGTACGTGTGTGTGTGTGTGTGTGTGTGTGTGTGTGTGTGTGTGTGTGTGTATGCATGCTGTGTGCATTATGTGAAACAAAAATACAGTGAAATTTTTCTATAATATGAGTCACTAAGAGGGATAAATATTACTGGAGCAGCTGCAATAATAGCAACACACTGAATGAGGGTGACTGTTTTATAGAGACTAAAATGTAAGGAATTTTCCACTTTTAGGCAGTACTAATCAGTAAAGTAAAGAGGCAAAGCTGGCCAACTTCATAGAGCACTCAATTGCTTTATTGGCAATGATAATTACAGTGCATTAGGATGACTCTAAACGATTGTGTGGATGGCAAGAAATAAAGAGAGAGAGAGAGAGAGAGATCAGTGATTGGGCAGGAATGCTTTGAAGGTGCTGAACTAACCCTCTCTCTGCCAACCTTGTAGCAAAATCTAGGCCCAGATCTGACTAATTATCCCACGTGTAACTTAAAGGACATGTTGATAGTGGGCACGAATAAGTCATTGTCATCAATCATGCATATGTGTGTACATACGCATATCTGCGTGTACAAGTTGTGGTGGTCGAACATGACAACAAGAGTGAATGTGTGAGTGTGGGTGTGAGGGTGGGGGGTCTGGTCTGTATCAAAGCCACAAGGTGGTCTTGAAATGGAATCTAGCGGTCAATTATCATTTCAGTGAGGGGCTAATGGCTCCCTAATCACTTTTTTATGCTGCCTTCCAAACCACGGAGTATGGCACGTAGGCTCATACACATAATTGTGACCGGGTAAGGAAATCAAAGACAAGTGCAACATGCTACTGGCTGCATGCGTAAAGGGGAGCCAGGGAGCTGGAGGGATGCTTGTCAATAGCAAACAAACAAACAGCAGCTGCACATTAACATTCCTTAGAGATTGCCATAACGACACAAAATCAAAGTGTTTATTGCACAGCACAAACAAAATTATGCGTTTTTTTGCTAAATATTGCACGTCTATAAACGTTTGAGATTGATTACAAAGGATAAATGTTGTGTGAACTTCCTGCCCTGTAGTGTAGTATTGTTACAAAATAGCTTACGTGATGTAGTGAAGGTTGAATCTCTCAGGCAGTTGGAAGTCAAGCTGGATGGTGGCACATTGGTGCGGGCGACGGAGGGCATCCATTATCACTATGTCAATCTAACAAAGTTAAACAAGTAATTAAAGCATAAAAAGCAATAAAACAAGTAGGAGTAAGTAGAGATGGTAGTACCAAGGGGAAAGGGAGGGAGAAGGGGGGATATGGAATTATTCATTCTCTTGGCCCCCAAACAGAGCTCAATTTTGTGCAGTACATATGTCAGCCCTGTTTGCTGACTGACCTTTGGACCATAGAATGCCCCATCTCCAGGGTTCAGTTGCCATGGGTGACCAAATTCAGTGAGTGACTCCTCCAATTGCTATGAAAAAAATTCACAAATAGACATGACATAAAAATAAACTCCTCAATTTTGTCTAGAAATGTGTGTAAATTTACTTTCTCCGCGCGATCCCAGAGCGCAGGGTCCCCCATGAATTTCTCAGGCCGTGTAGAGAGATAAAGCTTGAAAGTGAAGCCAAAGATACCATAGACATGTTGAAGAAAGTCCAGACAACCACGAATCTCATCTGTAATCTAAGGATAAAGAAAGAGAGAGAGAGAGAAGAGAGTGAGATGGTCTTGATTTACTGTGTACATGCATCACATTTTCAATATCGGTGGTCACATAATAGATACACACAACATACACACACGCACGTACAGACACACACACACACACACCACATACACAAAAACAAGCTAGCTAGCTACGTAGCTAGACAAAATATCTAACTTAATTTTTTGGATTGGTTTCAATGTTGTTCTTTGTTTTTTGTAGCTGTTTTCACTAGATGATCAATAAACAACCCCTGTTTTGTTGGCTAAGAGCAACAGGTTCTTAAGCACCAATTAGCCTTGTTTAGGCCTAAAACTCACCCGATTATGCCTCAAATAAATACCGTTGCACATGCTGGTATTAGCTAGAGTATTCGCTTAAAAGCATCAGCAAGTAATTCTCACAAAATTAACAAAGCTATGTTTACGGTAGAAGGCACATTTTAGAAATTACAAAAAATACCACAGTTGATATTTTGCTACTGGAGTTGGATTTATTTTTGTAGAAAAGTACCCCCCAAAATGGAGTTTGATTGGCAGAAGGCATTAGCTAAGTTAACAATAATTATTATTTTAAAATTTCCCACTGTAAATTTTCCAAGGCGTTTTTTTTTTGCATGTACTATCTTTGGTAGCTATGGGTGGCAAAAGACAATTTTAAATTTATGACTACCTGGTCAGGGGTGCAGAAGATGTGGGCATCGTCCTGTTGGAATCGTCGTACCCTCGTCAGTCCAGAGAGAGCCCCAGAAAGCTCATTACGATGCAGCACACCAAAGTCGGCCATACGCAGGGGAAGCTCTCGCCAAGAGCGAGGACGGTGGTCAAACATCAAGCTGAATGATGCAATAATGATGTAATGATGATATAATAACAAATAGTATGATGTCACTATTGGCCTACCAATGTCCAGGGCAGTTCATTGGCTTCAGTGCATAGGTCTCTTTTTCAACATCAAACTGAAACATGTTATCCTACAGGAGTGGGTGGTAAAGATCGTTAAATAGCGAAGAGAAGTTGGTAAAGGTCGTCAACGGTTGAACTACAGTAGTTGCAGGAAAAGGTCGTCAATACCAAAAGTGCACTTGATTACAGTACTGCTTACTGTAGGTACAACTTTCAAGGATGCTCAAATTCTCAAAACTATCAGTTGAAAAATATCTAGCTTAAGGTGTAATGAAAATGTTATCTATTGACAACCTAAAATGTATTGCCTATGGGGCCTTTTTTATGAGACAAGGGTACTCACGGAGTAGTGTTGCCAGTGTCCTGACGTGACCCAGAGCTTGCTGTTGTAGATGTTAGGGGAGACCACCTCATGGTACCCTCGCTTACGGTACTCCCCACGGATAAATTCAATCAGGGTGTTGTAGATGTAGGCTCCACGAGGCAAGAAGAAACAGCTGCCAGGGCTAAGCTCATGGAAGAAGTATAGCTCTTGATCCTTGGATGATGTGAGCATGTGTGTGTGTGTGTGTGTGTGTGTGTGTGTGTGTGTGTGTGTGTGTGTGTGTGTGTGTGTGTGTGTGTGTGTGTGTGTGTGTGTGTGTGTGTGTGCGTGCGTGCGTGTGTGCGTGTGTATGTGTGTGTGTGTGTGTGTGGAGAGATAAAGGGAGGCACATCTCAGTAAATAAACTTGCACCAACAGGAGTTCAGTACATGTACATTGGATCCGGACTAGGCAGTGTCGGGCATTAGACTATTATTCATATAACAATTCTCTATATGATACATTGTGCTACCAAGAGTCTACTTTCACTCACCCTCCCCAGCTTCCTGTGGTCTCTCTTAGCGGCCTCCTCTTGGAAATGTTTCCACTCCTTCAGCTGTTTGCTGTCTGGGAATGAGATACCATAGATCCTCTGAAGACTCTCTGCCTGGTTGTTCCCCTCCCAGTAGGTCGCGGAGTTCTGAGGAAGGAAGAAGAGAGAGAGTCAGCAAAAACAACTTCAACCTCTATTCCTAAAAATAGCAAGTACCTTTGTGATGGTAGCTGCTTTGATCTTCCCTGTGTGTCGTACATGTGGCCCTCGACAAAGATCAATCAGAGGTCCACACCTGCAATTAATTATCGCAACGATTTAAACTTCATGACCATATTATATCAGTGAATAACAGTGTCCATTTACCTGTACACTGTTGTGGTGGGTGTGGTTACACGTTCATTTATAATCCGACATTTGAACTTGTTATACTGTAAATATCACACCATAACAATATTCCAACTCAGTCACATGACTTATCACATGACCACTAAACACATACCTTAAACATCTCCAGTAGGTCCTCCTTCTTCATCTCAAGGCGGACAAATGGCTGCTTCTCCTTCACGATAGATTTAAAGAGTGTCTCAAGGTTTCCAAAGTCGCTTGGAGCCACCTGCTGCCCCTCTAGGAACATGTCATAGTAGTAGCCGCCATCGATGGGTGGTCCGTAACACAGGCAGCCACCATAGCGTCTCTCCATCGCCTCACCAAGGATGTGGGCGCTTGAGTGCCAGAACACCTGCTGACCTGGTTGAAAGGTTAGTTGAGTAGGTAAAGGGTCGTCACAAGTAGAGGGACAAGAAAACTACATGGATGCAGGTGTGCACACACACACATACACACACACACACACACATCTACTTGCCTAAATCATCTTCAAACTTGAGTAACTCAAGAGAACAGTCTTCCTCCAGAGGTCTCTCTAGGTCCCAGAGTACACCATTTACCTGTAAGGATTTAGTGCATACCCCTTTTGTTGATTAAGCATAAGCATGAAATTTACCTTTGCAATGACTGTATTGTCAGCCAGTCCTTTACTACAAAGAAGAGAGACACAGCATTAGTGATACCCACTTCTCTTTCTCTCTCGTCTATTTTCCTTCCCCTCCCCCCTTATTTCTCTCTCCCTCACCTAATGGAGGTAGCAATCTCGAGGGGTGTGGTCCTCCATGACTTCCCCTCCACCTCCTTCCCATCTGGAAGGGTCACTTTAATAGTGCTGGGCTCCTTAGCTGCTACCTTGGCATCGTACTCTGCCTTTAGTTGGTCAAACATCTCAATCCGAGATCGTATGTACGCTGGAGGTGGGTCCAGCTACATACAAGTGAGGTATGGGGAATAGTACATTTAATACTGGTATAGGTTGTGTTTCTACCCAATAGAACTGGCAATTTACCTAATCATCTAGGGGTCATGCAGCCACACCTTTTACTGACTAGACTTCATAATTGAATAAGACAATCTCCTCTAAATGTTGCACTGAATGTGTTTGTTCTTACTTCTATGGACTTTGATGACTGCTGCTGTTTCTGTTTGGCTACCTGCTCCTTTATCTTCCCTTCCGCACTCTCAGCCATCTCGCTTCTCTCTCGTAGGCAGATACGGTGCAGCCAACACACACTAGAGTTCTTCTCTGAGGACAGTAGAGGAAGTTTGGCAGTTACTAAAGCTCTGGTAGTTGACAGTAACCTTGGAACGGCTCTGGAAATGGCGCACTTATAAAACACCATTCATAAGAACAGTCAGCAGTTAATAATTTGCGTTCCAACGCTGCCCACAGAGAGCGCTGTTCATATGGCTTCTGACCGTATTACGTCTAGCTGTGATTTTTAATGAAGTTCAGAGACGGGAGCTGCTGCAATCTTTGTTTACGGTGGAGCAATGGTAGATGCTTGTCTGATGAAATAGTAGCTCCTCGTTGTGCAATCGACAGTGCAGTACAGTACAGCTTTTGGCCTCGACCTCCACGTGGTGAACTGTCAATTTCTTGCTATCTTCGCTTAATTGGATCATGGAATGTTTACAATGCAATGCCATATGCCATGTGACTTTCAATGACGTCATTACAGAGCAGAGAATTAAAATCTGAGAAGAACAAGCTGAAGGGATGAGTGTTGGTGTGTTCACAGGAGTGACCTCGCACTACCATCAACCTGTGGAATCGGGCAAGGTCATGGAGGAGGTCAAACTCTACGAGAATGCGCGGGAGCGGGAAGAATTCGACAATCGGGCCAACGTCTATTCGCTGATTCAGACCATACAGGCCCTTGAAAAGGCCTACATCAAAGACGCGGTTACCCCTCGGGACTACAGCAAGCAGTGTAGCCAGTTACTGGTCCAATTCAACGCAGCTTTTAAGCTTATCAAGGAGAAATTTCCAACAGTCGAAGATTTCACAAAACGCTATCTCCTTCACTGCCCGGCAGCCATTGAGAGGATAAAAGAAGGTCGTCCAATCACAGTCAAAGATGATCGTGGTAACTTGAGCAAGACCATAGCAGAGGTTGTATCTCTTTTCATAACAGTCATGGATCGTCTACGATTGGACATCCGAGCAATGGACGAACTTCACCCAGACGTGAAAGAGCTACACGAGTCCATGAGTAGAATGAGCTCACTACCCACGGCTTTCGAGGGGAGGATCAAAGTTCAAAAGTGGCTAGACGCACTGAATGCCATGCAGGCCAGTGACGAGTTGTCCGAGGACCAAGTGAGGCAGATGTTGTTTGACTTTGAGAGTGGTTACAATGACTTCAATAGATTCCTCTCACAGTCATAATAGCTACCTAGTGTGAGGTATTTAATTTGATTATCCCTCTAATTATTACTGCTGTGATTATAATTGTTACTGAGCACATTGTATCATGTTTTTTAATCATTAAAATGGAGCTCTAATTCAAGTTGTCGTAACTGCTAATGGAGGGTGTAGCCATATAAGGTACTCAAGTGCATACTATTGTAGGCCAACCGGCTTTCACTGGTTATTTTGCTCTTTGGAGCAGGCTGTGAACAGCTGAGCGCTACACATGTTTTAATTTCCAGCCTTATATAGCCCACCCTGTCTCACAGTGCTTGTGGGTTTCAACTCTGCCAGCTAGCTAGTACAGGAAGCAGGGGAGGGCCTCTCAAGTGCCTGGCAGCCACTAATTACACAGCCATTAGACAATTCTCCACTGTTGAGCACGATCAAAAACTGAAAATGTTGCACAATATTGACTGCTGTAATTATGAAAGGGGTGGGTTTATATTTTGTTCTAGAGGTGTTCTCATGATATCGCTGGCAATACTCCTCTGTCTCTCGGTTGCCATGGAAGCGGTGAGGATGGTGTCCAGTGTCCCCAGTAACTCAAATGCACGCTTTTGAAATTGAACTTCACGATCGACTTTTACTTTGAGCACACGAAACAGAGCTTGAACACCTTTAGAGGTTGATAATACCCCACCATAGATGTCTAGTGTGTGTGAGAGCGAGAGAGTGAGAGATTACACGAGTGAACATAGACACATAAAAAGTCAATGAGCAAAATTTACCTGCCACCATGTCACAAACAGCCAGCAACAGAGGTGCGTATCTTGGCTTAGTCATGTTCACAGAGAGGTACTTTAGCAGAGGGTAAAGTTCATCTTCATTGCGTCCAGAGAGAGCTATGCTGAGACCGTCTCTCCGTGCTAGCTCCTGAAGTAAGCTGTATACTATCAGTGCCTTGCCAGTTCCTCGATGCTATAAAAATTGTAATTATGCTATAGGGTGGCTTAATTTTTCTACAATCATACCTTCAGTGCAGCATCCAAGGCATTTTTGTACTGAAAATTCTTCAGAAATCTATCGTAAGGCTTTAGGTGCTTCTTCTTTGGAACACCAACTACAAATTCTTCCTGTATGATATAAATTTAAGACATGCTCACACTCTGACTCTCTCTCTCTCTCTCTCTCTCATTCTCTCACATTAGTTGGTTTGTATGTTCTTCCTCGTACGAAGTAGCGGTAGGTCCCTCCCTTTGGAGCAGGCTGGATCAGGGAGAGCATGGGGTGTTCTGTCTCAACACGACTGGGCCGATGCTTGATGGACAGCAACTTGGTTGTCATGCCAACCACCAAATGACTATCTGTAGGCTAAAGAAAGAAATTACACAATGCTGTTTGCAGAACATGCCATACAACTCACCGACATTGCCATGCTGAGTATAGGAGCAGGGTAGCTGATGCTCTGTATGACATGATAATCTTCAACACTGTACACCTTCAGCTGCCTGTGAAATCATATTCAATGTTAATTGAAAATGGCAACATCAAATTAAATTTTTGGAGCTTAACATTCTACAGTAAATGCGGTGGCATAGGAAGATGTTTCAGTATGGGGGTGCACTAGATAGAATTGCGTGCTCTGTGCACGTGAAATTTTTTGACCATGCCCACTTTTGATCGATAAACACGCCCATTTGGGCATTAACAATGCTGCAAACAAGAGTTTTTTGGTTGTATCAGCGAAGAAATGAACAGTAGGTTGAGCAGAGCTTGCTTTATTATGTGATGACTCTTAGTCAGGCCCGGCTAAGTTGGAGAAGGCTCCAGCCTTGGACCCTACGCCACTGTATGAATCTTGTATGGTGGCATTCTATAGGCATGATAGGGGTGCGCCGGGTGCTCCGTGGTTCCTACGTCACTGAAATGATTCCATGCACCATAAAATAACTATAGTACTTACTTATCAAGACCACCCGTTAGAAGACGCTGTGCAGATCCATCGAAACACAGTGATGTAATGGTCTTTTGGTGGTTAGAGAATGCTAACAGCAACCTCCCCCCACTGAGCAAGTCCCACACCTTCACGTAGTTTCCCCCAGCTGACACACAAGTCCCGCCGGAGGGAAACATCACCACGGCCTCAACTGGAGCACCATGGTCCATTTCTTGTACAACTGAGCTAGTTCTGAGGTCCCACAGCTGTACTGTGTGGTCATAGGAGGCGGAGACTAATAGGTCTGTGCTGGAGGGATTCATAGCAACACAGCGAACGTAATCCTGTTAAAATTAAACAGAAGTGACGTCCAAGTTAATATAATCAATATCACCTACCTATCACTATTGTATTAAGGGGTCACTTTAGCACATTTTGGCCTATTTCCTCACAAAATTGGTAAGATTTTAATTTTGTTTTCCAGTCGCTCTAGTACATGTATTTATACCTCGTGTCCTCTTAGGGTTGTGATAGCTTGCTCTGTTGATAGGTCCCATAGCTTTACAGTAGCATCGTCTGAGCCAGATACCACTTTTAGACCATCCAATGAGAAACAGATTGTCTTACTCGGCCTGAATTCACAAAAAAAAAAGGTAATTAACCATTTGAAAATCTCACAATATTAAGGTAGATCCAATGTTCCTAAACCCCGGGCTAGCGAAAATGCTACAACATAACCGAGCATTTCACTGCAGAAGGTAAAGGATATTATGCTGTGTGCCCTCCTCTAGACCTCACTGACATGACAAAATAAGTCAGGATGGCGACAAAAGGGCAAACCACACCCACAAATTATCTCAGACTTCCCCTGCCCCATGGTCTCTATGGACGTACTTTGTATGACCTTTGAACTGTCTGAGGATGGCACGGCTGTTGACTTCAAAGATCTTGACAGTTCCATCCTGACCACCAGCCGCTAGTAATTTACCATCGCCACGGAAACAGCCACTGTAGGCTGCCTCACTGAATCGAGAGATGGTTTTGATAACCTGATGTGAAGTAGAGCTATACACTTGTACCTGTGTGTGCGTAGAATATGATGGTTATGTTTTGATTATGCTGATTATAATAGGGGCTTACTCTTGAGCCGCTAGTCACAGCAAAATCATGAGGTGACGTCGCTGAGAAGTGGATACTGGTGACTGGAGCTTGCTCCTTCACAACGATAGGAAACTGCACAGATATCGAAATTTCATCGGATATACGTATCTTCAGAGTTTAACGTATAAATTAAGCTTACCTGAAACTTACTCCAGAACTTCTCTTCGCTACTCTCTCGCTTGTCTAGCCTTGGAAATCGACGCAAGCTCAGCTTCTTGAACGAATGTGCCATGTTGGCGGTGAGCACGTGGTTTAGTGCGCATGCGCATTCATGCAAAAATTGGTGACGTGGTTTGATATCTGCTATACTGAGTGATTTGCAGTGTCTGAGTCATGATTGTGAAATTGGAAAGTTCTGCTGGAGACTGCCAGTGATAGGAGAGATGCTGATATCTGTAAAAAAAATATTGTATGGGCTTATGTATCAATAATTTTGGAGTTATAAAATCACCTGTTCAACACGGAAGACACACAAACATCCATTGTAGCTTCCAAGCAGTGTTAGAGCACTCCAAACCTTCACAAGCTCACTGCCACAAATAAAGATTAATTCTAGACCACATATTCGTACTAATTGCCTACCTATGTGGTAACCTTAGCAGAGCTGACATTGATGTAGGTGATGAACAAGAGCACTTGAGCACATCAACTGGTATAGCTGCACCTACCTAAAACAAAATCATGATACCGGTAAGTTAGCTGAAATTATAAGCCAGCTTCGGCCCGGACTACAAGATGGATAATTTAATGGAACATAGTAATGAGCTAAGCAATGCCTCACCTGTCCATGTAGAGACTGTAGGGCATGGAGAATGATAGCTTTCAACTGAGTTGCATCCAGGGAAAACTCTGGTGCTTGCTCAAAGGAGCTGAATATTAAAAGAGGCATATAATATCTACATGGTAAGGAGTCGAAAAAGTATAGGAAAGCCTGGGCATAGAATATCATTAAAAAAAATACACTCACAGAGATGCTTTTAGGTAGTAATGAGACTGCTCCAACTTCTCCATTATCGACAAACTAGACGAGCAAGCCTTGCATCACTCACAATCACATGGACCTGCAGTGAAAATGCGCATGCGCTTACTAAAGCGGGATCTCAGATCCAGAGGTGAAAGGTTGTTCCAAACACGTGTGGCCGTCACCTTTTCCCTGCAGTCCAAGTGCTGGTTTCCAGTACGCTCGATCTCACTTTACACCGAAAAGAAGTAAGCAGATAATATACTTATACCAATAGGAGGTACTGCATCTAAATTTTATGTCATTTCAGTCTCCATTTTTCACTCTAGGGAAGTTTGGTGTGCGTTATTTGGAACACCTCTCTTTGCCAGCTCCATGACACAGTACGGCTACGGGTACGGTTACCAGCCGTATGGCTACGGGCAGGCCGCCGCCAACTACATGTCGGCCTACCAACAACAGCTGCCTTATGCTGGAGCTCAAAAAGCACAGCAACAGCAACAGCAGCAACAAGCTCACCAAGTCCAACAGCAACACTCTACTGCCACGACGCATCAACAACAGCCTAGCGTTGGGTATAGCCCTTACACTGCCACACAGCAACAGCAGGCCCCCCAACAGCAGCAACAACAGGCTCAACAGGCAGTGCGACCTGTGGCAGCAGTGGCGCCACCTCAAGCGCAGCCCCAGCAGCAACAACAGCAGTACCATCATCAAACTCAACAGCACCAGCAGCATCACCAGCAAGCGCAGGCTCAACAACCCCCACCACCTGGTCAGTTTAGTATGGTATAAAAATTTTGTGTTAATGGGGTATTTACTGTTAAAAATGGTGTGAATATTCTTTCTTTGAGTAATTTCAGATTTACAATAAATGGTTTCAACACTACCAAACTCAGTTGGCAATTTGTTTTATTCTCTCTTTCTTATTCTTTCTCTTTCACTCTCCCCCTTTCCCCTTTTCTTCTAGGCACCACTCAAGTGAGTGCCTCTCCTTCCTACTACTCTGCTGCTCAGCAGACTGCCCAGGCACAGGCTCAACAGGCTCAAGCACAGCAAGCTGCAGCTGCCGCGTACTATGGCTACAGTGCAGCCTACCGCCCCCAGCCCACCTCCTATGCTACTACAACCTCACAGTACTATAATCAACAAGGGCAGACCCAACAACAGGGCCAGGCGCAGAGGTCACAAGGTCAAAAACCACAGCAGCACAGTACCACAACAACAACGATGGCTAGTGGGGTTCGAAGTGCAGGTACTACGACCTCCCAGTACGGCCAACTTAAGAAGGTTTCTACTAGCTCAGCTGCTTCTAGCATGGTCACTTATCCGGCATACACGCCCACCAACTACTATGCTGCCTATAGCAAGCAGGCTGCTCAGAAGGTGTGTTGTGTATAGCTGAAATTTTGTGATGCACCATTAATTAGTTGAACACTAATCAGTGTTGGTTGCATCTGATAATGTTATCAGTGTGGTGAATAGTGATGGTCATCTTTTGAACCACTAAAAATTTTTGCCCAGGACAGATGTAGACTATGTTGCTGGGAGCGAATATTAGGCTCAAACTACAAACGATTACATCATCCACATAATAGGACTGTTGTTATTTTTTTTTTTCTGATCAGGCTGGTGCTCAGGCCACTGCTCAAGCGTTGACCAGCCAGCAACAGAATGTGGTTGCTAGTTACATCCAACAGAAGACAGCTGGAGCACAGCCGAACTTCTTTGCCAAGAGAACTCCTGTCAACCCTCAGCAATACTACTGTGAGGTCTGTAGGATCAGCTGTGCCTGTGCTGCCGTAAGTATGACATCATCATTGCATCATAATTGCAACATAATATATGCTTGATGTCGTAACGCTCTGCTATTTCATGTAGGAGCATGTTTGATTACCTGCATATGAATTTTGCTGACTCAGTATAATGTAAACTGCTGAGTTAGCAAATATGTGCACGCCCCTAACCAAACTTCACTGTGTACTAATGCCTACAGACCTACAAGACACACTTGGAGGGCAAGAACCACAAGAAGCGTCTTCAGCAGCAGCAGAGTGTCCCTAAAGAGAGTAAATCAGGGGACAACTACTGTGAGCTCTGTGACGTGGTGTGTAGCAACAGGGATGCTTTTGAGGCCCATGTGCGAGGCAGCAAGCACCAGAAGGTGCTCTCTCTCCACCGACGGCTTGGAAAGCCCATCCCACAGATCAACGTGCCTGGTGCAGCTGGTAGTACCACTACAGTTGGAGGAAAGACCGTCATGGTCACTGCTCCGAGGTGAGAGGTGGGGGGGGGGGGGAGAGAGAGAGAGAGAGAGGTGTTTGTTGTGTGATCCAGACTTGATAAGCAAGGTTGATTTTTTTGGCACTAAACAAGATCTAATGCTCTTGCTGTGATAAATTTTGAGCATATTGCTGACAATTTTTTATTTGACTTTTTGGAATTAATTTTAGGATAACGTTTGTTGGAGGGAAGCAGCTTCACTCTACTGGTCAAACCGGAGCTGGTGCTAACGTCCAGCAGGAGATCAAGGTGTACCCTCCTGGTGCTGCTATGGTAACAGCCACGCCCCCTAAACCACAGCCGGCTGCCCCTAAACAGGTGACACCAACTGGTACTATGACAACTACTCCTACTCCTTTAGTAGGTGGTGGTCAAGCAGTGACCACACCCATTCAGCAGACCACACCTACTCAAGCTCAACAAGCCACACCCACTGAAGAAGACGTCGAAGTGGAGCCAGTTGGTAAGAGATTGTAAATCTTCTGTGTACATGTACATTATGTACTACAGAGGGCATTTTGAATAGTTGGTAAGGGTCGTCAAACATGCAGGTATGGTTATGAACATGTATCCCTTAGATATCGTATCATGAGGCATAGTGGGGGAGAATTATATCAACATATCAAAGCTTTATAACTCCGCCTACTTCAAGGAAATCTGAAGGCCTTTTCAATTAGCACCTAAAATACGTAATTTTTGCTGTACTGTATGTGACCTGCTCCAGGAAAAGGGACCGTTGGGAATTTTTCATCAATGTTGAATTTTTAATATAGCTAGATAGCTCTGTGTGTACTGAATACAATGATGCAATTTTCAAGGAAAAATACAGATCACAAGCAGAATTATGACCATATTTATGAACTTGGGTAGAGAGATTCGTTTTCCAGAAATAGGCATTTTTTTGTATTAAGCTACACATATCTGAGCAACTAATTGCACCCACAGCTACATTTTACGTGATACAAACATATACACATAATATATTAAAATGAAGCCAAAAACTTCAATTTTCTGATGGATTAAAAAACAAAAAATTAATGAAAACTAGACTTTTTCACTTTTTAGCTATTATTGGAAAATGAATATTAATGCTCAATGGTCCCTTTTCCTAGAGCAGGTCACGTATTATTCCTGTCTGCTCCTTGTGGTTGTGTCTAGGTGAGCAATTTGTAGTATCAGTGAAGGGTGATCCCAAGGTGCCCCACGCCACATACAAGTGTGAGCTCTGTGACTGCTACTTCAATGACGACTACGCCAAGAAGATGCATGTGAAGGGGCGGAGGCACAGGCTCAACTACAAGAAGACCTACCAGCCAGACCTCTATATAGAGCCCACCAAGGCACAGGCGAGTGGAGCACTACTTAGAATCAATACTGAGTATTTACTGTACTGCTCACATAGATTTGAGATGTAGCATATGCATGTATGTGAATCTTTAAAGGTAATCCTGTCCAATAGTGCATTCTAAGTTCCTCAAGTATGGAAATTTTTTTTGATAGTCACCAGTCCTGTAAAGAAAAAAGAAACGGTGAAAGATTATGTGTTCCTCTAGAATTGAGTTGACTGATTTTCCGGATGTGTTTTGAGCATATTACTATTCCATGCTTTTACTTCTCTGCAGAAGAAAGAGATAGAGAAGAAGCGAATAAAGAGGGTAGCCAGACGCTCGACTGATGGCTACTCTGGGCCATACCCGCAACAGGGAGGAGGAGGAGGAGGAGGCGGAGGGAACTTTAGCAGTGGAGGCGGCTCTGGTGCACAAAGCCACGCCTCCCTGAACGAATTGAGGAGACAAGAGGCTCTGGAGCTAGCCAAGAGACGAAAGCAACAAATGATGAGTGAAGATTTCAGTCGGGGGCCAGGTGGCCCTGGTGGCCCCCCACATTATGGTCAGGATGGTCCCCCTCTTCCACCTCCCCCTCCACATATGTATCATGATGAAGGGCCGGGCTGGGCACAATTTGGACCCCCTATGCCAATGTACCCCCCTGCTCCTGTAAGTCAAATTGTAGCATCTCAACTTTTGAGTAGTAATTTAAAATATTGCTGTGTTTTTAGCTGTATATATGTGTTTCTCTCTCTAGCCACGTCCCCATAATCCCCACGACGACAAGTTAGTTCTGAACAAGCACAGTTCCATCTACCCTGTGGAGAGTGAGGTGAGTACATCAGGATCATATTTCCCTCCCACTTGACCTTTGGTTTGATATCAGATAAACCTCTCTCCTCCCACACATACACACGCATGCACATGCACACACACGCGTGCGCATGCACACACACACACACACACACACACACACAGCTGAAGGGAGTTGAGGCTGTGGTTGGTGACACAGAAAAGGCCCTCAAGCAGCTGTCTGATGACCTACTCACTGAGAAGTGTAAACTGTAAGTCTCCCTCTCGCTCACCCACACACACACAAACTCCCCTACATGTGTGCTTTTTTGTCTATATATCTCGATGGCCTTAGAATTGAGCTTTAAACTATACACAGTATATAATCACCTAACTTTCTATGCACTAGTTATCATGAATAAGCATTTACGTTGGAAAGCTACAATGGTGCGTGTTTTAAGCCTCAGTCCTCAGCACTATGGCTACCTAAACAGTTTAAACTTAGCTTGTATGTTCAATTTGACCCTATGCCAGTTCTAGTCCATATTGGAAAGTATAATGTTGATGCTAATGGCTGTACCAAGTTCTTTGGGTGACTAAATTGGCAATGGAAGACTTGTTGGTGAACATGGAGGACAGGTTGTTCATCTGTCTGGAACGGGAGATGGTTCCCTGTGTTAGAGTAGAGTATGTTCTGGAGGCATGTTGTATGTTGTTGCCCTTGGCTTAGAGTGCTTAGGTAGTGTTGCCATGTTTGTTGCCATGTCTGTCTACAGTAGCACGTCCGTCTACTGTACACGCACGAACACCCTTAGAACACACACACACACAAACTACATCTATGTGACACATAACAAGGTATTTCTTTGAAGAATTCACACTAAATATGCTAAATATAAGGTTTACTACAACACACATGCACACAGGGCAAACCCCGATGCTACTGAAGTCAAGAAAGATGAGAAATTGAGTGAGTGTTAAAATCATACTCTATCACATGACAAATGGCATGCATGTGTGTACATCTGATAAGTGTAAGAAATAGACCTTTAACTAGTACATGTGCATATCAGATAGTCTTTGCATAGCTAGACGGGTAGTGCTATGGTTGTGTCTCAACTACCACGTCCTATACGTCAAGACCTGGTGATGTGAATATGTATGTATGGTATATGCAAGGACTTATGACTTCCCTCTGGAAATCTGCCCCTCCAAAAATTGTTCAACTTTTTCTGCACTGTCTCTATGAAGCACTGAGCAACAGCATCTGACCCCTCTTATAGCCGGACTGAGCTTGCTCTGCTTGTGGGTACTGCTAGAGAATGCACTATCTGACCAATCAGATACTCCGTGGGTTTCTACTACAAGCTGTATGAATTCAATTTGCATATTGATAGTCACTGACACAACTATGTCTGGACTTTCAGACACACACACACACACACACACACACACACACACACACACAGTACTATGTATGTTCATTGTGCATCCACACTGGGAGAGAGATAGTCACTACTGTGTGGTGTGTGTGTGTGTGTGTGTGTGTGCGCGCACACACGCACATGTATCTACAAATCCAGACACCATCATATGCTAATTGACTTGTACAAACACTGTGGAGTGAATTAGAGTGCCTTGTTGGTCAGACAGTGCATTCTTTACCTGTACCCAGTGTGAGGTGAGGTCTGGGATTGCCTACCTTATTGATGTATTAGTACCTCAAAAGACAGCTCCCTTACTTCTAACCCATACTGCCCACACGCTCCCATTCACCCACTGCCATACTATCAGTACAGGCCTACATCCTGTCTGTTATAATTATCAACGTAGCTCTGCCTTTTAATGTCAATTTAAACCACCTCTTTCATCTCATTCAAGGCCTATCCACTACAAATGCTCTCCAAATGGTTGGTACATCTTGTTTCTAACAGGTGCCCTCCCTAGGGTCAGCCATGTTGGGTATATTAGGGGCCAGCTAAGTGTAGTGCTAGAGTGAGTATGTGTTCTAAAAGCTTAGGGTACTACACCTGTGAGTAAATGGAAATCCATTTTAGGACTCATAAGGTGCTGAATATTAGATATAAAGACACCTGCTTTGCCATACTGGCTGCAGTAGAGTATTAGAGTGTGTTTCTAAGGCTTTAGGGACTGTGATCTGCGATGACTTGTAGCCATTTTTGAACTTACAAAGTGCAAATGGATCTCCTTTGTGAAATGCTATATGCTGCAGGTATAGACATATACATGTACTGATACACGTACATGTACATGTACATGCACTTGATTGCCATGCTTTTGCTGTGCTGGTATACAAAATTAATGCTATTTTTTATGCCTCTAGTCTAATTATAGTACATGTTCTAAATTTAGAAGTGGTGGGTGGGGGTGAGAACCTCTGCAGACCGTCTGTGTTAGTTTGTTTAAAACATTGCAGTCTCAGTCAGTCTTGCCTCAGCACAGCACAATGAGTCACCTTTCTTTCTCCCGGGCCACTGGTGGTTGGCCTTTATCCCCAGTCCATTAAACATGAGTATTTCTTGTTCAATCGCTCGTGACGATGTATGTGTGTCCACATCCTAGCCGTCTATCCCCCTCTCTCATCACATGTAGCCTCATCAGTCCACGAATTGCACGATTATCTTCCATAAATAAACATCAAAATAGCAGGCTATTAATTTGAGGCAGTCTTGACATGGCAGTGGTGCATTTTTTGGGTTAATCTGTCACATTTATACGGGTGATGCCACTTCCTTACAGAATGTGCCCAATTGCCATGACGCTTGCACTGTCTGGCTGTGGACTATGGTGTCTTCATAGCTAGTTGTATGAGAGAGAATGTGTATATGTGTGTGTGTGTGTGTGTGTGTGTGTGTGTGTGTGTGTGTGTGTGTGTGTGTGTGGAGGGGGAGAGAGTGTGAACTGTGTGTATGTATCTCTCTGCTGGGTGGTCTTAAATTGAGTGTTATGAGTAAACAACTAGACAAGGTCCAACTACACACACACACACACACATACACACACACACACATACACATATACACACACATATACACATGTACATGCATACACACACACACACACACAAATGTGCACACACATACCAGACGAACACACACAGAGACACACGTGCACACACACGGTGCAGTGACGTATGTTGGTCACATCTGCATGAAGTGATGATGTAACTATTTTCAAGTCCTGCTCTTAGTTGCCATGTGGTTTCTATGTTGCATCAATGACACTCAACAAATTTTTTATTGGCCTCACACTCGAGTGGTTGCATAGCTTTATCGTCACAAGTGGCCTCTTGGTGAACTTTGAACTATTCCGTTGCCATTAATGTCATTTCTCTCTTGCCTACGTCTTATGTATGCTGATGTTTAAGATGGGAGACGGGGACACTGGTGCCTTGACACATTTATTTCAGGGGACAGAGGGAAAGGTGCCCCTAGGATTCAATTTCCCCCCCCTCTCCCCCCCAAAAAGCAAAATCCTGAAATAGTAAACATTTCATTCCCACTCACTCTCACACTTGCAGGGGAACTTAAGGGAGCCTACCGTATTGGTGCTCACGCCATTGGTCTGCTTCTCCGAGGGGAGTGCAGTGTGGAGCTAGTGCTTATGTGCGCCAACAAACCAACACACCAGCTCTTCAACAATGTAGCCACAAGACTTCCAGCAAAGTTTGAGGTAAGTCAATCAGAGAAAGTCTATGATATTTAAATATCATAAGAAAAAGGTTATATTTGGCAAAAGGTATGATGTGTGCATCCAGTACTCTATTGTAGAGCAACATTCAAACTCTATACTAAATAGTAATAGTTATACCATGCTGTTGATTGCAAGTGTACCAGAATGGTTATACTTGGCAGGGTTCTACCCAGGATAATCTGAGTGGCGGTTAGTTTTTAGCTAAAGTATTGTCAAATTGCTTTAAATGTAGCATTTCAGTTTCTGTGAGTGGTGGTAAAATAGCTAGAGTGGTGGTAAAAAAGGCCGAGTGGTGGTTGGGGCCGACCACTCCCGACCAGTGTGGGCAGAACCCTGACTTGGGCAGAACCCTGACTTGAGCTGCTAACTTTATTAAAAGTGGTTAATTTAAATAAAACTTGGCCAGTTCCAATAGGGCCTTAATTAAAATTAATGGAGCAAAAACTCATCCCGGGGGCCCTGGTGCTCCACACTGACTGAGATTATCATAGCTAGCATTTCATAGCTAGTTAAAATAGTGAAAGTACTTTGCCCATAATTAAGTAGAACATTGCATCACTGGCATTTTCTCTATTTGGGCACCAATCATCAGTGGCCCGTTGTCTGACCACCGATGGCTCCAAATTTGGTGGGAAGCTGGCCAAGTGGTCATGTGTCTGGAGACAGCTAGATGCCATGCTTGCTACTCACGTTTCAACTAATTTTGTTAGCAAAACTCGGATATCATACTCCTTCCCTCCCTCTCTGCAACAAGTGTATATACCTCCTAGTGCACCTGGTAATAGTATACCTGCTGCTGGGCAGCCCCTCTCTTTTGATTTTACTATTCATAATTATCTCCCTGCCCTCCTCCCCCCTCCCCACACACACACACTCATAATACTCCTTCCTTTTCTATCTTCTGTATTATCAAGTACAGTGGCTATCCAACTCTACGATAGATTTTACTCAATGAGGCTACATATCCTTGTTCACGGTTAGAAAATTTCCACTCCCCAGTCACTAAAAATTCTATAATTTCCCTTAAATTACTGTATTGATCCTTGGCTAAGCACTAGATTTTTTTATTTTAAAACATGAGGCCACCACCTTAATTTTGTTCATTTCACAGAGCTTCAACAAAGCTGGTGAGACGGAGAACATCTACAACGTGACCCCTGACCCCTCCAAGGCATCCTTCTTCATCATCTCTCAGGTGGGGGAGCACAGGATCCAGGTCACCGTCACTCTGACCTCCAAGGCAATGAGGGAGGAGGAGCATGTTGCCGAGGGAACGGGAGGAGAGGGGGAGGAAGCAGCTGCCCCTATTAATCAAGTCACTGCCAGTGAGTATGAGTAAGAATAATTAAAGTTATAACTATGTGTTGGCAAGTTATGCTGACTAAAAGACAAACTGTAAGCAAGAAAATTTCACTTGTTCTGTGTTTAGTGATGTAATAATATTATACATTGTGCTGGGAATGAAAGACAGGACTGTAAGCTAGAAAACTAACTTGTCCGAGGAAAGTATGGTTGAATTTTGAGTGATAGGGGTGAAGCCCAATGCATGGTGTAGTTCACTCTATGATAGTATGTTGGCATGTATATAGTCAAGGGGAAGGAGAGACAAGCTTGAAGCAAAAAAACAAAATTATTGGCATGTCCTGCCAATGGAAAAGTGTGTATGCTAGACAACAAGCCTAGCTGCCTGTAGGACTAAATAAGGATTTCTGTATAATTATTGCTGTGTGGTAGCCCCCCCACCCCCACCCCTCCTTCCACCCCAAAGCTGAGGGGAAAGATGGAGTGGTTTGTAAACAGGAAAAGAGAGAGTTTTTGTGGGGTGAATGGGACTGAAAAAGGATGCCCTTTTAACCAGCTAGGTAGGTGTTCCCAGTGTCGTAAGCTACAATAGTAGTTTTGTGGGGTTAGAAGTTCATCTTGGAGACACTGTTCTACTGGCAGTCTTCCAGTTATTAACAAGAAACCTAAATACTTTTAGCTGGAAGACAGCTGTACCTTGGACTCTAATAATGTTAGTTCCCTGTAAAAGGAAGTGTTTGCATTTTAGCATAATATTGGGATGGCAGGTTCCTGTTGATGAACTGTGCCAATGAATCTTATTTAACTTGTAATAAGTTATTATTTTCTGCTGTTTTGAGCTGCCAAACATAGTATTATTACCTGTGTTTAATCTCTCCCTCCCTCCATCCCTCCCTTTCTCTCTCTCTCTCTCTCTCTCTCTCTCTCGTTCAGCCGACAGCGAGGCAGGGGTGCTGGATAGGGGCCCATGTTTGGCCGCTCTTGCAGCGTTACGTCACACAACGTGGTTCAAGGTTTGCACTCTCGCTCACTCACTACTCTATACTAAAAACTAACTAGCTACATATTGGATGAATGTGACAAAACAAACACTGGGATGAGCTTTGCCAAGTTACAGTTGTGAAGATATGTGCTCAAGCACAAGCTGGCAACTCCGTCCAATCTGTGGAAGTGTGTGTGTGTCATATTGTGCATGCTACTAGATCAGGGATTCCCCCAGACCAATGAAATGGATGGTCATTCAAGTGAATTGTAGCTTCAGACTTCCCTTCACTTTGTTGTGCATTAGAAGTGTCCAAAGTATGCTGGGGGAACACTGTAGATCTAGTGCACTAGCAGTTGCAAACTTGAACCATCTGTTGTCCACTCTAAGAGATACTACTTTTCTGCTACTAAGACACAAAACCTCCAACTTCTTCAGAAAATTGAGTGAATTTGGTGGTCACTCGCTGTATACTGAGGTAGTTTGCCTGGTGAGAGAGAATTAATACACACACGCTCTCTCTCTCACCACACCTCATAAGGTGAAGTCAAGTTCTTTCTAATGTAGTTAGTAACAATTATTATTATGAGCCTACCCTAATTGATTACCAGTTAATTGCCTGCTGTAGATAGGAGTATTTTTAGGAATAATATTGTACATAGTGATGAGCATAAGAAAGAACTTGTATGGCATATTGCTCTCTGGTTACTGCCTTTTTTCTTTCATGATGTCATACAGACTGCTGCTGCTACTCTCCCCTCCTGTACAATCGTGTTGAGGGTGCTCAAGGATATCTGTCACCGAGTTCCAGCCTGGGGCGTGCTTGACTCATGGGTATGTCCCTATAATTGTGTGAAATAATGTCATGCTACTACATGTATGTAAGGGCTTTTTGAGAATATTGTTCTCTCTCTCTCTCCTTTCCCCACCACACACATACATGTAGATGATTGAGCTTCTTGTTCCAAAGTGCATCATTTCAGCCAACCCTGACTACACTAAGCCTGGTGATGTGTTCCGTCGAGTGATTGAGTGTGTGGCTTCAGGGCTCTTTCTACCAGGTATGTATACAGCTTTGTTAGCCAATCATTGATTTGTGGAACTGACAAAAATTTGATAGCAATCTGGATAATATGCTATTGTGCAAAGCAATTAAAAGAATTCCCTCTCTAATAAATGGGAAGTTATTATCATTCCAAAAACTGCCCTCTGCTACCATAACCTTAATAATTATACAGCCTTCTTATCCCTTAAAAATTGATTTTTTCTTCATTACTCATTTTCGTTTTTGCTTCCTGTGATGCTTTTCAGGTGGTTCTGGCCTGTGTGATCCTTGTGAGACTGGCTTAGTTGACGCCTCTGCCAAACTCACTGCCCAAGAGAGGGCCAATATTACACTGAGTGCTCAGGTAAGGAAAGATGCCATGTCTGTCCCTTCCAGGCTTAGCATAAGGCCAGTGTTTGAATACAATCAAATCAGCATTTCCAAAGAGTTTCTGCCCCCTTTGTACTTGCTATTTATGGTCTGAAATGCACAATTTCCCAGCCTTGTAACCATATGAAATTTTACCCAATATTGTACAAACTTTTTCAGCATTCATTATGGTAGTATCGGCAACAATCATTTTCCAATGTTTTCCCCATGTATAGCATGCTTTGAGGCTGATAGCATTCAGTAAGCTCCACCTGGTTCTTGGTGTGGACCCCCTCCCTCCACCTGGCTCAAGGCGTCTCAAGCGACAGCAACAACAGCAGCAGCAGCAGCAGCAGGAAGCGTCCGAATCAGAATCTGGTGCCGCTCCTGGGGAGGAAGAGGGTGGAGCGGGTGGTGAGGATGGTGGTGTGGGTGAGGATGATGTCACCCAGACAGCTGGGGTCAAGAGGGAGCCGTCCGATGTTCAGGAGGAATCAGAAGGCGTCAAGAAAATCAAATTAGAATCATAGAAACGACGTCAAAAGCTAGGCACCTTATTGGATTCATGTATCACAACACAACAGTTTAATAGTGCACACCAACAAACTAGTCTTGTAATTTGCCGTGTTCCTTTGTACGTAGGCGATTTATGACCTCATAGCTACAAATAGTTTTTGTCCACAACATTATTAATTATTCTAAGTATGCATGGCACCTTCCTTCCTTATTGATTTTTGGTACATTTGATACTTGCACACTACACTTGTTTTGAGTTATGGAGAGTGCGAAGTTGTAACAATGAATTTGCCACTAAAGTTGAATGCATGCTACATGGTTCATGTTTCCGCGTGTGACGCGTGGCGAGCGCTTGCGTACGCGCGCGATTATGGAAAGGGGTGTGACTTGCCAGAGGATCGAACAACTTCCCTATAAAAAGAGGCACTTCGCAAGCGGTAAGCTCAGTTGTTTGGAAGTCTTGAACCTAAGCTGTACGTGTACGCACATAAACTTAAGAGAAATCGAAATGGACTCTATTAAAATTGCGGTTCTTGGTGAGTCTGGTGTGGGGAAATCTGCCCTCGCAGTTCGCATGATCACTGGTCGGTTTCTGCACCACTACGATCCGACACTCGAGGACGAATACCACACCGAGGTGCACGCCAATGGCGAGAAGCGCTCCATCTCTATCATGGACACAGCTGGACAGGTCAGTATTTTTAAAGCTTGATCAGACATAGCCTCAATATCAAAGTAGTGACAATGCTTGAAACCGCACAGCAAAATAATAGTTCCCACTGCATGCAAAAACTGTGTAGTGAGCTTTCTCTACTAATCTTGTGGATCATTATTATTTTTATTTTACATTTTTACAGGAGTCTAATAATTTGGAGTATTATTTCGCCTGGGCAGACGTGCTGTTGGTCACCTTCTCCCTGGATAGTCGCTCCAGCTTGAACTATGCCACCCACCTGCTCCAGTTCAGCAGTAGCTCAAGGCCTCCTGCCATCCTCATAGGCACCAAGCAAGATTTGAAAACTAAGAGAGAAATCCCCTTCAATGAGATTCAGTCGCTTGCTGACAGCCTGAGTCTACCATACATTGAAACATCTGCTGCTACTAATGTTAACGTCAGTGAAGCATTTGTACTAGCTACAGAGATCGGACTGATCAGCAAGAATCAATGTGATAAAGTTTTCTCGGAGAGTTATCTCGAAGACAGTGGATATTTGTCAAGTGGAAACTTTAAACAGCAAAATTCACCCAGTACTAGGGGGTTTATAAAGGGACTGATTCAAAAATGGAAGGACTTCAGGAAAGAGAAAAAGCTGCTAGACTCCCTGGTCTACTCAGGCTGAGGGTTTTTGTTCAACTATGTATGTGTACACAACAGCAAAGATCCTACCCATACTGTGGAATCGGAATGGGTCCCACAAATCAAACCATTCATGAATTCTAGTGCTGACAGTGCTGTGTGGCCAATCCTTCCCATTACATCATCCTCAACCGATAAACATCCAATGAGGAAAACTTTTCTCTGAATATACATAATTACATAGAACTTGTGTTATTCTCATTTCTTTATACTTACGTAGCATGCAATGTGCCACTTAGTTTGCAATATCTTGCCTTTCTACAGTGACGTTTGTACTACTCAATTAATTTTTGCAAATCTATGTGAACAACGATATAATAAAAAAAACATATTGAGGAACAAACATTCTAATGCACAGCTAGGCTGTCTTACGTATGACATACATTACACATTGGGACATTAATAGTGAGTACCAACAATTCCAAGGTGTCTCTTAGCAACACCAGAGTATCTCTGCTGGTTATTCCTAGTCGCTAGCTCTATCGCATCAGCATTAATCACTAGCTCACCATTGGAGAGATGTCTAAAGTTAGTAGCATTTAAAGATGCAGTCTTCTTTTTTGATGTTAGTCTGATTGGTGCTGACGTGATAGAGAGTCCAAAAAGCTCGGCAGTGAAGTCTAATGAGGGAGGCTGTCTCTGTGCACGCTGTAGGTGTCCCCTGTAGGGTGGCACTGGGCCTTGGACACTGGAGTGGTGAGTGTATGCCGGGGGTGCTCTGAGTGGGGAAGAATGAACAAAAAAATTTAAAAAAATGCACTCCTAGTTTAGAAGAAAAAGATGCACGTCTGAGCTCACTTGCTTTAGATTTAATGCTGATCATGTAGCTAGTCTTAATTTGTAATTTATTATAACCGGATCTCCCGGTAACAACATTGAAAAGCTGGGGATAAGGCAATAAAAGAAACATTACACTGCTTACTTTAGGGTGCTTCCAAACGCGTAGCTTGGTCTATGGTAAGCAGCACTGAGGCTATTGACAGAGGTATACTGGGCGGGGGAACCACTCCCCAGGCTGTACGAGTGAGACCTTCTAGATACAGCTGCGTGGTGGTGGTGAAGGAGATGGTGAGAGTTAGATTGAATCCCTGGACCTCCTCTCTCCGGTGGTCTTCCAGGCCCCGCCCCTTGCCCCGCCCCTGGGAGGCTGTGAAGTGGGGTGCTATCAGTGGAGTTCGTAACTGAAGTAACGACGGTATTTTCTGCTGGCAAAGAGGAGCCACTTTGGGAAGCATCGACATCAGAATCGCTGCGATCTTGGTAAACCACATGTGTAAAGAATGCTGGTGGTACCTGCTGATGTTGCATTGCTGTACTGGGCCTGTCGTCATTGTCGTAATTAGTACAGGGGCACATGGAGGAGGGGGGACGTGTGGTTGAGGGTGTTGTCATCTGGTCAAGGGAGACTTGTAAGTGCTCCCCCACGCCTAGCCCCCTCACTAGACTGTCTCTCAGTTGGAGCCCAGCCAGTCGTTCCAGCTCCTCCTCCTCACTAATGTGCAGAGGGCAAATCCCCTCACCATATGGAAGCAGTATCTGTGGACAATACAATGCTCAAAATGAACATGGTTTGGAAATATTATTAGAAAATCAATATGTACAAAAGTAATATGAATGCAGCATGAATCAATAATATTATTTTTTGCTAGAATTTGGTTCAATATTGTGACGGTTGCTGTTGTAAATTTTCTCACCTCTTCCTCCTGTATTCCATTCTGTAGCTCCCTCCTTCTCTTCCCAGCACTGTACAATGGCAGACGAAAGTTAGTCCCTCTTCTCTTGAAGCTGAGGGTCCTCACACTGTTCCTTTTCTCCAGACCTCCTCCCAGCAGACCAGTGGGACTCTCTGGTCTCAATAAATCATCTTCCTTTCCACTTTTCTCTCTCCCACAGTGTGATAATTTCTGACGCAACTCCTCTTTTTCTTTCTGTTTTGCTTCAATCTCCTCCTTCTGTTGTCTAGCTAGTTCCGTTCGTGCTCTAGATGCTGCCGTCTCCGCACATAGCGATGTGCTCTGATCGAAGAACTTTTCATAATCAGCCTCGTTAACGCAGGGGTATACCCTCCTGAATCCTCCCTTATGGCTCCTCTCGTAGCTTTCAAGGTGGAGTTCGTATTTCTCTCTCGTATCATCGTCTTTTGTGGTTGACTCTTTGGGTTTTTGTCGATAGAGGAGTCGTTCTTTGACTCTCTTACGATCTTCCTCTTGGCACTTCTTTTTGTCATTGGCATAGAGGTCAACCAGGTTGAATGTGTCGTAGAGCAGACCCTCCTTCACTTCTTTGTCTAGTGGGGCATCGGTATGAAAGCTAGGAGAGTGATTCACCTACATAAATAATTATTGCGATAATCATATACTAAAACTCCAATAATTAAACTAGCAATATCCTCATAATTAAAGGGGCAAATTAGGACCACCAATACATAAACCATACCTCCACTAGCCATGGTTTGAGCTTTTTGTCGAGTAGCACATCAAAGCCGAGTATCTCAAAACAACCACTGCCTCTGTTGTGACTGGGAAAACACGATCGATAGTTGTGCTTCAGTATTGGGTGAGCAGCTATCATCGTCTTGATTATCAGATCCTATAAATTATAACATGAAGTGTACATGTGTGAGTAAGTGTGTGTGTGTGTGTGTGTGTGTATTATGTGTGACTTGATATTAAAATCTTCTATTATACCTCAATGTCATGCCATATCTTGTCCACATCGTATCCATTATCCCTGAACCACTGGTTGACTGTGGTGATGCGACGCTTGCTCCCTGAGTCATCATCACGAACAAAATCAGAGCTGTGCTTGTTGATGGCATAGTTGGTTAGATGCATACACTGGTCACTCTGTGAAGAGAGAGAGAGAAATTTGTATGCTATGTGACTGAACTGTCATACATTTGCACAAAAATAACTCACCATATTGTTGTTGGTAGGGTCCCGATATTTCATGGTAGCGAACCGAGCCAGACCATCCTTGTAGACATAGATCTTAAGGGGGTCACAAGAGGTCACCAGAACATAGATACGAAGATCGAACTTAAAACCATCAATCAAAAATGGCTGCATGAAGCAGGAAGAATGAAAACAAAAGTGTGTACATGGACATACCATCATGATTTTGTATTTATCATTCTGTGGCTACCTTTGATACATACTGCTGTACAACACAGTGTTCTCCTGGTTTGATCTCCTTGGGGTTCTTGAAGACAAATATCCCTTTGCCCTGGGATCCACTCTCTGGCTTAGTAATGTAAGTCTTGTTCTTCTTAGCTCTACAGTAGGCTTGGAAATCACCATAGCTGCATTCATAAAGCAGAGAGAGAGAGAGAGAAAGAGAGAGATTAAATGCAGAGTGGTATGTCTATAATGCATTGACAACATGGTATGAGGTGTAATGTTACAGTACATGCATGACGTACTCTGCTGGCATGCACCAGGATCGAGGGAAACAGTTATATTCCTTAGGGAAGAGCTTGAGCATCCGGTTCATGTTACGAGCCAACAGATCTTTGCGACAAATCTCAATCATACCAGGAAAATGGTTAATTTTCTGCAAATTCAAGAAAGAAACAAGCTAATAGCTAGTAGCATGCATAGGTTAGAGAGTAGTATAATCATCCACCTGGTATCTCTTCATATCCATGACTCTCTCTAGCAGGACTGAAGTGTCTGTCCAATACACTGTCCACTCCTCATCATCACCCACAGGTCGGAGTCCAAACCGTCGGGCAACGCGACGCACTATAATACATAATAATCATGTCATTGGTAAGAATCAGATTCACTGCTAGTCTTGCGCAGCCAGACCCTTACACTGGAGGAGAGGGTCTGGTGACTTGCTATACACAGAGTTGTTCCGCCGTTGCCTACAGACCGGCACCAATCAGATTGCAGCTTTTCTGCGTTGCCATGGTCACGCGTGGGCGAAATAATCACACATTGTTATTCAACATCGCGCACCTATCGGATGCAATGATAGGCGAACGCGCCGCGCAATATAAACTTAATGTGACGTCACGTAAAACGACCAATTATTGCATTCCAGCAGGACAACTCTGTGTATAGCAAGTCACCAGACCCTCTCCTCCCGCATAAGGGTCTGGCTGCGCAAGACTAATTCACTGCATTTAGAACGTACTTACCACTATCATATTTGCAGTTGGTGAGGTTTATGGTCAATATCCTATTAAAAATTATAATACCAATTATGATTCCGATCCATGCGATCACACAGCTCCTAGTTGGCTCACCTTTTCTTCTTTGTTTTTCCTGGTTTCTTTGGGTCCTGTAGGGAGTTGCTCTCTAGCTCTGCTTGGCAGCTTCTTCTTTTCTCTGGTTCCATTGCTAGCTAGATCCTACAATAACACGCTGTTTCTCATTGTTTTGCTATTTGCAGGTTCTTGTCCTCTGCATTTGTGACTTGTTGCCAAGGAAACGTACGAATTGCATTTTTCTTTCTAATTTAACGTCAATGAATCTGCCGTACGAATTGCATTTTTCTTTCTAATTTAACGTCAATGAGATGGGGGGGCCGGGAAAAAAACTCACGGCTACTAGTCTCGTTCCGGTTCCCAGACCCCAACCTCTAGCTCTCACGAGGAAAAGGGTCTGGGGACATTGGCGCCGATTCTTGGTTCTGCGCTGCAAGCTCAACAATCATGTGATTATTTGCATATGGTTTCTATTGGCGCACGTGCAGTCACGTGATGGTGCGCAAGACCAAGAAAACGTTCCAATGTCGACCCTTTTCCTCATGAGAGGTTGGGGTCTGGGAACGAGACTAACGGCTACTGGACTGGTACCCAAAAAATTTGTTAGATACGTGTAAAAAAATTGACAGGCCTCCCTTCGAATGGAAAAAAAAAAAAAATGTTTGAACCAATCTACACCTCCCCTACCTTCCGAGCATCGAGGCTGGAACGCTGACTGCGGACATTACCGCAGCCACTTAGGCTTCTCTATTCTTATGGGAGGGTGGTCAAGGGAGGACAGATCGAGGCTCTAGCTGCTACACCAATCTGCCACTACACTCACATGGTATACAGAATTGATATTATGCTTATGAAGTTAAAATCATATTCAGCAGTATCTCGGTATTGGAAACAGCTATGGAGCTGGAACAAAAACCAGAATGTAGCTAATGAGCAGTTGAATGCAACTATCATAGTCCTGAATATGCTGCATTAGAACCAAAATGTGTTTATTAATTTTTATAAAAGCCCATTCTTGATCATGTACAATGTCCAGGTGTATGTTATGTGATATTGTACAGCACACTTGTTGCATCAGTAAAATGATTCATCTTGGTCAGAATATTGGATGAGTTGATGATCAATATGCAGATAGTTGAGCATTTGAGCCATAGATGGACGTGGCTGGTGGGTGGAGCTTGCTAGCAGAGTCTCTGCAGCTTCCTGTGCCACTTCTCTCCACTTTGCAGTCAGTGTTGCCAGCTCTTGGAGATTGTTCTTAGTCTGATACATCTTTACCATTTTCAATTTTCTTAATATTTCCTCCCCCTCCTTCACCTTCGCTTCAAGATCTCTTTTTTCTGTCTCCAAAACTTGCAAGTTGTCACCACTACATTCTGAACTGTTCAAAGCTAATTTCTCATTCTGATGTATACATTTATCACCCTCAGTGGAAGTACTGTCTTTCTGAGTGTCTTCAAAATCTAGCCTTGCTCTCAGTTCAGGAGCAGTTCTGTTTAAGTCAGAGCTTGTGGTGGTAGTTGTACACGTAGATTGCTCCTCCTCACTCTCGACTGTAGCTAGTTTTGGTTTCTTGTGTGCCAAAAGTGGAGAGACAAATTTTTGTCTGGTTCGCTTTAGTCCTCCTCTCAGAGCACTTCGCTGCTGATGTGGAACAGACTGCAAACATGTACCAGCATATAGATGAAGACAAATTTTTTGCCAAGAGTACTATCAATTTATGTACCTTTAGAGTAGAGGCAGGAGTGCTAACAGCAGTCTTCTGTGCTGCAGGAATGAAAGACACATGTCTAAAAATCTCAATCTAAGTCGATCAGACTGTCAGTGAGTACACGTACCAGTTTTGAGCCAATAGACTGTTATCTCTGCACAATTAGATGCTCCAGTGGAAATTTCTCGATATCCAATACGATCAATCTCAACCAGAGCTTGCAATTGAGTCTGTACAGGGAGCATGGCAGCTCATAACAGTGATAACATCTAGCTACATACCAAAATGCCTCAGTCATAGCCTCATGGCTTACCTGGAGGTTGATATCATCTAGCTGCTTCGTTCTGCACCACTTCCTTATCTCTGATAGCTCCAGAATTGGAGGGGTAGACTCACAAAACAATCTCTCCAACTCTTCCTGACTCACCATGTAGGCTGTATTTCTAAATAGAGCGCACCAAGAAACAGCTGCCTTGCACCCTGGTTGGCTGGCGATGTTCACCAGGCTTACGCGAAAGCTCGGGACCACCCTACTGCGGGGAGGGACGACGCAGAGAGCTAACAGTACCCAGGTATTGAGGAATATTTGAATTTTGGAGACTTCCAATATGAAAATTTTAATTTTTGTGTCTAGTGTGTGACATTGATCAAAGGAGATGGCATAGGACCTGAAATATCAGAAGCTGTGATAAAAATCTTCGATGCTGCTCAAGTAAGTGAACACTTCGATGTTTTTAAATTATGACAAGTTAGTATTGGAACTGCAATTCAATTAGGTGCCAATCAGCTGGGAGCCAGTTAATGTGGAACCAGTGAAGACTGCCGATGGTCGAGTTACTGTTCCTGAGGAAGTGATTACATCCATGGAGAGGAATAAACTGGGACTGAAAGGTGAACCTTCACAACATATACTACAAACCTGTATAGAGATGCTGTCTTGCCATGTGCAGGGCCGCTTGAAACTCAGATTGGAAAAGGAGCTGTATCACTGAATCTGACATTAAGGAGGTGAGGGATTTATGGCTCATTTCAAGCTCGTGGGCTCCTGGATATATCATACTTACCCCTTTTCCTTTCAGAGTGTTCAACTTGTATGCCAATGTGCGTCCTTGTCGTAGTATTGCCGGTATCAACACTGGCTATGAGGATGT
The DNA here is from genome assembly GCA_964291365.2 of Stappiaceae bacterium. Taxonomy (GTDB): domain Bacteria; phylum Pseudomonadota; class Alphaproteobacteria; order Rhizobiales; family Stappiaceae; genus JBDWFY01. The sequence continues at coordinate 2,018 of OZ220024.1, read as the reverse complement.
GAACCTGGTCACCATTAGGGAGAACACAGAGGGAGAGTACAGTGGAATTGAGCATGAGGTGAAATGATAATGTATGCACTAATCTCTAATCTTCTATTACTGAAACTTAAGTTCCTTACAATGGTTGCACACAACATTAAAATTTTTATGCAAATATTATAATCTATGTTGAAGTTTTTGTGTTTTTTTTTTTTTTTTTTTTGTCCATTCCAGGTAATTGATGGTGTAGTCCAGAGCATTAAGCTGATCACGAAACAGGCCTCAATGAGAGTGGCAGAGTTTGCATTTGAGTATGCCAGCTCTACTGGGAGGAAGGCGGTCACTGCGGTGCACAAGTCCAACATTATGAGGCGATCAGATGGACTCTTTCTGAGCTGCTGTGCTGACGTGGCAAAGCGATACCCCAATATTCAGTACAATGATATATACCTCGACACGGCTTGTCTACATGTGAGTTCTCTTAAAGGAATTCTATTACGAAGCTAGAAATTATATCTTCATAATTCTAGCTGGTCCGAAAGCCAACAGTATTTGATGTGCTCGTTATGCCCAATCTCTATGGGGACATCCTCAGTGACCTTTGCGCCGGTCTCGTTGGTGGGTTGGGTCTCACTCCTAGTGGAAACATCGGAGCCAATGGAGTAGCCATATTTGAAGCTGTAAGTCAAAGATATCATTCTAGAAGCCAAATTTGTATGATGAAGTCTCTCTCTCTCTCTCTCTCTCTCTCTCTCTCCCTCTCTCTCCATCTCAGGTTCATGGTACAGCGCCTGATATTGCTGGTCAAGACAAGGCCAACCCTACAGCCCTACTCCTCAGTGCTGTCATGATGCTACGACACATTGGACTGACCCAGCATGCTGACAGGATTGAGGTGGCTGCATTCAATACTATCAAAGAAAGAAAGGTGACAATAATTTTGGTAGAAAAATGAGCAAATAATATTTTATGATAATTTTTCACTCAATAGACGCTGACTGGTGATCTAGGAGGAAAGGCAAGCTGTTCAGAATACACTCAAGCCATTATCAATAAATTGTAGTCCAATAACTCTAACTCATTAGTATTCACATCCTGTATCATTATCAGCTTAGCGAATCACTTTTTAGCCTTCTGTATTAGTCTTGTGTGTATATATTGGGTGATGGTCGTCGAGATAAGGACTGATTTGGTAATGGTCGTTACAAAATTTGGAGATGACGTAATTACACGTGGAACTGCACTGAAGGTCAGCAGCTCAGCTCAAGATGGCGGAGAACGAGAGAGACGGAGGAGAGGAAGAAGCGAAACTGAGGCTTACTATCAAGACGACTAAGAGGAAAGAAACGATCGAGATATCCGGAGATGCCACGGTCAAGCAGGTAGGCTAGAAAATACATAGTGACTGAAGCTGACTGCCTCAATTGCTTGTGTACCCCAATATTTTACAATCCACCATCTCCTGTAGCTACGTATGACTGCTATATCGTCTTAGATAGTGAAGGGGTAATCGTTTTATTCAAGTAGTCTGCCTATATGTATGTACTATCTACATGTAGCTAAAAAGTGGTTGTGTGTGGCCTGCATATGATTCAAGGTCTCTCTCTCTCTCTCTCTCTCTCTCTCTCACTCACACACACACACACACACACACACACACACACACACACACACATAGCTGAAGGAAGAGGTTGCCAAGATAATGGGTTCTGAGGCTCCCGTGGAAAGCCAGTGCCTCATTTTTGCTGGGAAAATCCTGAAAGATGACCAATCAGTGGAGAGCCAGGCAGTCAAAGATGGTGTCACTGTTCACCTGGTGATAAGATCGACAAATAAGGTATAAATATTGTGCTAAGCAGCGATGACCTTTGATCTTTGTCCTAAAGCCACACCTTAATACATACAATGGCTCTTAGTGTATTTTTGTTATAGCTTCCTATCCTTATATCCTTCCGATGGACAAAATGGTTCACATAAGTGTTCTATGAGCATTGGTACATATAAACCATCATCATAATAGTGTTTGCTTTTCTTGTACA
>OZ220023.1:0-127708 GCA_964291365.2 Stappiaceae bacterium | reverse complement strand
TGTTGTTGAATCTATTGTTGTTAAAGCTGTTGATTGTTGTAGGCTATTATGTTCTCAGTTTTATTGAAGCTGTTGGACCTGTTGTTGAAGATGTTGATTGTTGTAGGCTACATTAGGTGTTCTAGAGAGCTCAAGTTTTGTCGAAACTGAATCTGCTGTTGTTGAAGCTGTTGATTGTTGTAGGCTATTATGTGGCTCTAGAGAGCTCTAGTTTTGTTGAAGCTGTTGAATCTGTTATTGAAGCTGTTGATTGTTGTAGGCTATTATGTGGCTCTAGAGAGCTCTAGTTTTGTTGAAGCTGTTAAATCTGTTGTTCAAGCTGTTCATTGTTGTAGGATATTATGTGCTCTAGAGAGCTCTAGTTTTGTTCAAACTGTTGAATCTGTTGTTGAAGCTGTTGATTGTTGTAGGCTATTATGTGCTCTAGAGAGCTCTGGTTTTGTTAAAACTGTTGAATCTGTTGTTGTTGAAGATGTTGATTGTTGTAGGCTACGTTACGTGCTCTAGAGAGCTCTAATTTTTTTTAAGCTGTTGAATTTGTTGTTGAAACTGTTGAATCTGTTTTTGTTGAATCTGTTGATTGTTGTAGGCTATTATGTGCTCTCGTTTTATTGAAGCTATTGAATCTGTTGTTGAAAATGTTGATTGTTGTAGGCTATTATGTGCTCTAGAGAGCTCTAGATTTGTTGAAATTGTTGAATCTGTTGTTGAAACTGTTGATTGTTGTAGGCTATTATGAGCTCTAGAGAGCTCTAGTTTTGTTGAAGCTGTTGAACATGTTGAAGCTGTTGAATCTGTTGTTGTTAAAGCTGTTGAATCTATTTTTGCTGAAGATGTTGATTGTTGTAGGCTACATTATGTGCTCTAGAGAGCTCTAGTTATGTTGGAGCAGTTGAATCTGTTGTTAAAGCTGTTGATTGTTGAAGGTAATTATGTACTCTAGAGAACTCTAGTTTTGTTGAAGCTGTTGAATCTGTTATTGTTGAAGTTGTTGAATCTGTTGTTGTTAAAGCTGGTGATTATTGTGGGCTATTATGTGCTCTAGTTTTATTGAAGCTGTTGAATCTGTTGTTGAAGATGTTGATTGTTGTAGGCTACATTATGTGCTCTAGAAAGATCTAGTTCTGTCGAAGCTGTTCAATCCGTTGTTGTTGAATCTATTGTTGTTAAAGCTGTTGATTGTTGTAGGCTATTATGTTCTCAGTTTTATTGAAGCTGTTGGACCTGTTGTTGAAGATGTTGATTGTTGTAGGCTACATTAGGTGTTCTAGAGAGCTCAAGTTTTGTCGAAACTGAATCTGCTGTTGTTGAAGCTGTTGATTGTTGTAGGCTATTATGTGGCTCTAGAGAGCTCTAGTTTCGTTGAAGCTGTTGAATCTGTTGTTGTTGAAGCTGTTGATTGTTGTAGGCTATTATGTGCTCTAGAAAGCTCTACTTTTGTTGAAGCTGTTGTTCAAGCTGTTGATTGTTGTAGGATATTGTGCTCTAGAGAGCTCTAGTTTTGTTCAAACTGTTGAATCTGTTGTTGAAGCTGTTGATTGCTGTAGGCTATTATGTGCTCTAGAGAGCTCTTGTTTTGTTAAAACTGTTGAATCTGTTGTTGTTGAAAATGTTGATTGTTGTAGGCTACATTACGTGCTCTAGAGAGCTCTAATTTTGTTTAAGCTGTTGAATCTATTGAAACTGTTGAATCTGTTTTTGTTGAACCTGTTGATTGTTGTAGGCTATTATGTGCTCTCGTTTTATTGAAGCTATTGAATCTGTTGTTGAAAATGTTGATTGTTGTAGGCTATTATGTGCTCTAGAGAGCTCTAGATTTGTTGAAATTGTTGAATCTGTGGTTGAAGATGTTGATCGTTGTAGGCTACAATATGTGCTCTAGAGAGCTCTAGTTCTGTTGAAGCAGTCAAACCTGTTGTTGAAGCTGTTGATTGTTGTAGGCTATTATGAGCTCTAGAGAGCTCTAGTTTTGTTGAAGCTGTTGAACATGTTGTTGAAGCTGTTGAATCTGTTGTTGTTAAAGCTGTTGTTTATTGTAGGCTATTATGTGCAATAGAGAGTTCTAGATTTGTTGAAGCTGTTGAAACTGTTGCTGTTGAAGCTGTTGATTGTTGTAGGCTATTATGTGCTCTAGAAAGCTCTAGTTTTGTTGGAGCTGTTGAATCTGTTGTTGTTGAAGCTGTTGAATCAGTTGTCATTGAAGCTGTTGTTTGTTGTAGGCTATTATGTGCATTAGAGAGCTCTAGTTTTGTTGAAGCTGTTGAATCTGTTGTTGTTGAAGCTGTTGATTGTTGTAGGCTAGATTATAGCTCTAGTTATGTTGAAGCTGTTGAATCTGTTGTTGAAGCTGTTGATTGTTGTAGGCTATTATGTACTCTAGAGAGCTTATGTTTTGTTGAAGCTGTTGAATCTGTTGTTGAAGCTGTTGAATCTGTTGCTGTTAAAGCTGTTGATTGTTGTAGGCTATTTTGTGCTCTAGAGAGCTCTAGTTTTGTTGAAGCTGTTGAGTCTGTTGTTGTTAAAGCGGTTGATTGTTGTAGGCTATTATGTGCTCTAGAGAGCTCTAGTTTTGTTGAAATTGTTGAATCTGTTGAAGCTGTTGATTGTTGTAGCCTATATTACTCTAAAGAGCTCTAATTTTGTTAAAGCTGTTGAATCTGTTGTTGAAGATGTTGATTGTTGTAGGTAACATTATGTGCTCTAAAGAGCTCTAGTTTTGTTCAAGCCGTTAAATCTGTTCTTGTTCAAGCTGTTGAATCTGTTGTTATTAAAGCTGTTCATTGTTGTAGGCTATTATGTGTTCTAACTTTATTGAAGTTGTTGAATCTGTTGTTGTTGAATCTGTTGATTGTTGTAGGCTACATTGTGTGCTCTAGAGAGTTCGTTTTGTTGAAGCTGTTGATTGTTGTAGGCTATTATGTGCTCTAAAGAGCTCTAATTTTGTTAAAGCTGTTGAATCTGTTGTTGAAGATGTTGATTGTTGTAGGCTACATTATGTGCTCTAGATAAATCTAGTTTTGTTGAAGCTGTTGAATCTGTTGTTGTTGAAGCTGTTGAATCTGTTGTTGTTAAAGCTGTTGATTGTTGTAGGCTATTATGTGCTCTAGCTGTATTGAAGTAGTTGAATCTGTTGTTGAAATTGTTGATTGTTGTAGGCTATACTATGTGCACTAGAGAGCTCTAGTTTTGTAGAAGCTGTTGAATCTGTTGTTGAAGATGTTGATTGTTGTAGGCTACATTACGTGCTCTAGAGAGCTCTAATTTTGTTTAAGCTGTTGAATCTGTTGTTGTTGAAACTGTTGAATCTGTTTTTGTTGAACCTGTTGATTGTTGTAGGCTATTATGTGCTCTAGTTTTATTGAAGCTGTTGAATCTGTTGTTGTTGATTGTTGTAGGCTACATTATGTGCTCTAGAGAGCTCAAGTTCTGTTGAAGCAGTTGAACCTGTTGTTGAAGCTGATGAATGTTGTAGGCTACATAACGTGCTTGACAGAGCTCTAATTTTGTTGAAGCAGTAGAATCTCCTGTTGAAGTTGTTCATTGTTGTAGGCTAGTATGTGTTCTAGAGAGCTCAAGTTTTGTTGAAGCTGTTGAATATGTTGATGGTGAAGCTGTCGACTCTGTTGTTGTTAAAGCTATTGATTGTTGTAGGCTATTATGTGCTCTGGTTTTATTGGAGCTGTTGAACCTGTTGTTGAAAATGTTGATTGTTGTAGGCTACATTATGTGCTCTAAAGAACTCTAGATTTGTTAAGGCAGTTGAATCTGTTGTTGAAGCGGTTGATTGTTGTAGGCTATTATGTGCTCTAGTTTTATTAAAGCTGTTGAATCTGTTGTTGTTAAAGCTGTTGGTTGTTGTAGGCTACATTATGTGCTCTAAAGAGCTCTAGTTATGTTGGAGCAGTTGAATCTTTTGTTAAAGTTGTTGATTGTTAAAGGCTATTATGTGCTCTAGAGAACTCTAGTTTTGTTGAAGCTGTTGAATCTGTTATTGTTGAAGTTGTTGAATCTGTTGTTAGAGCTGATGATTGTTGTGGGCTATTATGTGTTCTAGTTTTATTGAAGCTGTTGAATCTGTTGTTGAAGATGTTGATTGTTGTAGGCTACATTATGTGCTCTAGAAAGATCGAATTCTGTCGAAGCTGTTCAATCCGTTGTTGCTGAATCTATTGTTGTTAAAGCTGTTGATTGTTGTAGGCTATTATGTTCTCTAGTTTTATTGAAGCTGTTGGTTCTGTTGTTGAAGCTGTTGATTGTTGTAGGCTATTATGTGCTCTAGAGAGCTCTAGTTTTGTTGAAGCTGTTGAATCTGTTGTTGTTGAAGCTGTTGATTGTTGTAGGCTATTATGTGCTCTAGAGAGCTCTACCTTTGTTGAAGCTGTTAAATCAGTTGTTTAAGCTGGTGATTGTTGTAGGATATTATGTACTCTAGAGAGTTCTAGTTTTGTTCAAGCTGTTGAATTTGTTGTGGAAGCTGTTGATTGTTGTAGGCTATTATGTGCTCTAGAGAGCTCTAGTTTTGTTAAAACTGTTGAATCTGTTGTTGTTGAAGATGTTGATTGTTGTAGGCTACATTATGTGCTCTACAGAACTCTAGTTTTGTTGAAGCAGTTGAATCTGTTGTTGAAGATGTTGATTGTTGTAGGCTACATTATGTGCTCTAGAGAGCTCTAATTTTGTTTAAGCTGTTGAATCTGTTGTTGAAACTGTTGAATCTGTTTTTGTTGAACCTGTTGATTGTTGTAGGATATATTATGTGCTCTAAAGAGCTCTAGTTTTGTTAAGGCAGATGAATCTGTTGTTGAAGCTGTTGATTATTGCAGGCTATTATGTGCTCTAGAGAGCTCTAAATTTGTTGAAATTGTTGAATCTGTTGTTGAAGATGTTGATCATTGTAGGCTACATTATGTGCTCTAGAGAGCTCTAGTTATGTTGGAGCAGTTGAATCCGTTGTTAAAGCTGTTGATTGCTGAAGGCTATTATGTGCTCTAGTTTTATTGAAGCTGTTGAATCTGTTGTTGAAAATGTTGATTGTTGTAGGCTATAATTATGTGTTCTAAAGAGCTCTAGTTGTGTTAAGGCAGTTGAATCTGTTGTTGAAGCTGTTGATTGTTGTAGGCTATTATGTCCTCTGGAGAACTCTAGTTTTGTTAAATCTGTTGTTGAAGCTGTTGATTGTTGTAGGCTATTATGAGCTCTAGAGAGCTCTAGTTTTGTTGAAGCTGTTGAATCTCTTGTTGAAGATGTTGAATCTCTTGTTGTTAAGGCTGTTGATTGTTGTAGGCTATTATGTGCTCTAATTTTATTAAAGCTGTTGAATCTATTTTTGCTGAAGATGTTGATTGTTGTAGGCTACACTATGTGCTCTAGAGAGCTCTAGTTTTGTTGAAGCTGTTGAATCTGTTGTTGAAGCTGTTGATTGATGTAGGCTATTATATGCTATAGAGAGCTCTAGTTTTGTTTAAGCTGTTGAATCTGTTGAAGCTGTTGATTGTTGTAGGCTATTATATCTTATAGAGAGGTCTAGTTTTGTTTAAGCTGTTGAATCTGTTGTTGAAGCTGTTGATTGTTGTAGGCTATTGTATACTATAGAGAGCTCTAGTTTTGTTCAAGCTGTTGAATCTGTTGTTGTTGAAGCTGTTGATTGTTGTAGGCTATTATGTGTAATAGAGAGCTCTAGTTTTGTTGAAGTTGTTGAATCTGTTGTTGAAGCTGTTGATTGTTGTAGGCTACATTATGTGCTTTAGAGAGGTCTAGTTTTGTTGAAGCAGTTGAATCTGTTGTTGAAGCCTTTGATTGTTGTAGGTTATTATGTGCTCTAGAGAGCTCTAGTTTTGTTTAAGCTGTTGAATCTGTTGTTGAAGCCTTTGATTGTTGTAGGTTATTATGTGCTCTAGAGAGCTCTAGTTTTGTTTAAGCTGTTGAAGCTGTTGATTGTTGTAGGCTATTATATCTTGTAGAGAGGTCTAGTTTTGTTTAAGCTGTCGAATCTATTGTTGTTGAAGCTGTTGATTGTTGTAGGCTATTACATGCTATAGACAGCTCTAGTATTTTTTAAGCTGTTGAATCTGTTGTTGTTGAAGCTGTTGATTGTTGTAGGCTACATTATGTGCTTTAGAGAGCTCTAGTTTTGTTGAAGCTGTTGAATCTGTGGTTGAAGCTGTTGATTGTAGGCTATTATATGCTCTAGTGAGCTCTAGTTTTGTTGAAGCTGTTGATTGTTGTAGGCTACATTATGTGCTTTAGAGAGCTCTAGTTTTGTTGAAGCTGTTGAATTTGTGGTTGAAGCTGTTGATTGTAGGCTATTATATGCTCTAGTGAGCTCTAGTTTTGTTGAAGCTGTTGATTGTTGTAGGCTATTAAGTGCCCTAGTTTAATTGAAGCTGTTGAATCTGTTGTTGTTAAAGCTGTTGATTGTTGTAGGCTATTATGTGCTCTATTTTTATTAAAGCTGTTGAATCTATTTTTGTTGAAGAAGTTGATTGTTGTAGGCTATTATGTGCAATAGAGAGCTCTAGTTTTGTTGAAGCTGTTGAATCTGATGTTGTTGAAGTTGTTGATTGTTGTAGGCTATTATATACTATAAGAGAGCTCTAGCTTATTTAAGCTGTTGAATCTGTTGTTGAAGCTGTTGATTGTTGTAGGCTATTATATGCTATAGAGAGCTCTAGTTTTGTTTAAGCTGTCGAATCTGTTGTTGTTGAAGCTGTTGATTGTTGTAGGCTATTATGTGCAATAGAGAGCTCTAATTTTGTTGAAGCTGTTCAATCTGTTGTTGAAGCTGTTGATTGTTGTAGGCTATTATATCTTATAGAGAGGTCTAGTTTGTTTAAGCTGTTGAATCTGTTGTTGTTGAAGCTGTTGATTGTTGTAGGCTATTATATGCTATAGAGAGCTCAAGTTTTGTTCAAGCTGTTGAATCTGTTGTTGTTGAAGCTGTTGATTGTTGTAGGCTATTATGTGTAATAGAGAGCTCTAGTTTTGTTGAAGTTGTTGAATCTGTTGTTGAAGCTGTTGATTGTTGTAGGCTACATTATGTGCTTTAGAGAGCTCTAGTTTTGTTGAAGCAGTTGAATCTGTTGTTGAAGCTGTTGATTGTTGTAGGCTATTATGAGTTCTTGAGAGCTCTAGTTTTGTTGAAGCTGTTAAATCTGTTGTTGAAGCTGTTGATTGTTGAAGCTGTAGTTGTTGAATCTGTTTTTGAAGCTGTTGAATCAGTTGTTAAATCTGTTGATAACCATGCTGAAGTTGTTGATTGTCGTTGATGTTGAGCTCTAGTTTTGTTGAAGCTGTTGAATCTGTGGTTGAAGCTGTTGATTGTTGTAGGTTATTATGTGCTCTAGAGAGCTCTAGTTTTGTTTAAGCTGTTGAATCTGTTGTTGAAGCTGTTGATTGTTGTAGGCTATTATACCTTATAGAGAGGTCTAGTTTTGTTTAAGCTGTCGAATTTGTTGTTGTTGAAGCTGTTGATTGTTGTAGGCTATTACATGCTATAGACAGCTCTAGTTTTTTTTTAACTATTGAATCTGTTGTTGTTGAAGCTGTTGATTGTTGTAGGCTACATAATGTGCTTTAGAGAGCTCTAGTTTTGTTGAAGCTGTTGAATCTGTGGTTGAAGCTGTTGATTGTTGGCTATTATATGCTCTAGTGAGCTCTAGTTTTGTTGAAGCTGTTGATTGTTGTAGGCTATTAAGTGCCCTAGTTTAATTGAAGCTGTTGAATCTGTTGTTGTTAAAGCTGTTGATTGTTGTAGGCTATTATGTGCAATAGAGAGCTCTAGTTTTGTTGAAGCTGTTGAATCTGTTGTTGTTGAAGCTGTTGATTGTTGTAGGCTATTATAAGCTATAGAGAGCTCTAGTTTTGTTTAAGCTGTTGAATCTGTTGTTGAAGCTGATGATTGTTGTAGGCTATTATATGTTATAGAGAGCTCTAGTTTTATTTAAGCTGTCGAATCTGTTGTTGAAATTGTTGATTGTTGTAGGCTATTATATGTTATAGAGAGGTCTAGTTTTGTTTAAGCTGTCGAATCTGTTGTTGTTGAAGCAGTTGATTGTTGTAGGCTATTATATGCTATAGAGAGCTCTAGTTTTGTTCAAGCTGTTGAATCTGTTGTTGAAGCTGTTGATTGTTGTAGGCTATTATATGCTATAAAGAGCTCTAGTTTTGCTGAAGTTGTTGAATCTGTTGTTGTTGAAGCTGTTGATTGCTGTAGGCTACATTATGTGCTTTAGAGAGCTCTAGTTTTGTTGAAGCAGTTGAATCTGTTGTTGAAGCTGTTGACTGTGTAGGCTATTATGAGCTCTTGAGAGCTCTAGTTTTGTTGAAGCTGTTGATTGTTGAAGCTGTAGTTGTTGAATCTGTTTCTGAAGCTGTTGATTGTTGAAGCTGTTGAATCAGTTGTTAAATCTGTTGATAACCATGTTGAAGTTGTTGATTGTTGTTGATGTTGAATCCGTTGTTGTTGAAGCTGTTGATTGTTGGTAGTGCTGAAGCTGTTCAATCAGTTGATCTTGTTAGTACAATTAAAGCTGTTGATTGTGAGTACAGTCTATTTTGTGTAAGTGTAGGCTCGCTCCAATAAATCAATCGCTTCAATCACTATGTTGGAGCTGTTGAATTTGTTGTAGAAGCTGTTGATTGTTGTAAGCTATTATGTGCTCTAGAGAGCTCTAGTTTTGTTGAAGCTGTTGAATCTATTTCTGTTAAAGCTGTTGATCGCTGTAGGCTATTATGTGCTCTAGTTTAATTGATGCTGTTGAATCTGTTGTTGAAGAAGTTGATTGTTGTAGGCTATTATGTGCAATAGAGAGCTCTAGTTTTGTTGAAGCTGTTGAATCTGTTGTTGTTGAAGCTGTTGATTGTTGTAGGCTATTATATGTGACCCGCTATGGAAAAATCGACCACTCGCGCAAGAGTATGATTTTACAGTAGAGGGTTCAATACTCGACATAACTTTTTTTTTTCCAATTTTTTTTCTTGTCATTTTATGAAAGTATGATCTTTTCTCTGTTCATTCATAAAATTTTATTATAATACAATGTTGTTTAACTACTGTAACGATCGGGAGAAAGAAGGGACTCTAGTTTTAGCTAGCTACGTGCACGGACTTACAGTAATTATCGATCAATAAAAATCTACAAGTCGCGGGTAGTCTCCATGACAATACCCGCGCTTAGCTCTCACGCATAGTGCATGCTAGCAGCCATGGCAGAGAAAGTAGCTCGAGCCCTCAACGTTCTCGGTGCCGATCGTGATCTTCTTGACTCAGCAGACGCTGACGCTCTCCTCGAACTCATCGATGAGTACCTCGACGATTCCGAAGGTACAGCCCCACCCGTTAATCCAACCCTTTAATTACTATACAGCATAGCCATAACGAATGTTGATTCATAAGAAAAAAAAAAAGCTACACACACTGTATAGACTTATGCAATATCTATGTAGACCTAGACACCTCAGCAGCAGCAGACAGCTCTGATCCATCTGAGGACAATGAGCAGCTGGGTCTGGATCCAATAGCAGATGACCAGCCAGCAGAGGATAACGATGAGGAAGACGAGGAAGAGCCAGTGGAACAACCTACAGCAGCTGAGGTTGTGCAGGCTGGAGTAGCTCGGGGTCAGCTGGATGAGACAGTACCCATTGATCGGTGCGAACTGGATGACACTGAAGAGCGACTCATCCAGCAGTTTGCACAAGACGGCTGCAAGTGCGACTTCGGACCCAATCAAAGTCCATGCTGCACCACCATTACAGTTGACCACTTCCGGTCTGTACGATGCCAGATGCTTGAGCTGACCCATGACGAGCTGGATTTGGTTGTCATGGGTCAGGTGATGGCGGGCTGCTTCTCAGGAGAGACATCCTCGCACCGTAGGCAGGAGAGAGGCAAGACCTACACCATGTTTCACCACAATGGCATGAGGATCTGCCAGAAGACCTTCCTGTTCCTGCACACCATGGGCTATGGGCGCTTCAAAGCCATCAAGGCCAGCTACAGGACAAGTGGAGTAGTAGCCAGGGTCCACGGCAGCAAGGGGAAGCGAAAGAAGACAGGACTGTCACTGAAGCAGATTCAGGACATCGTACAGTTCATCATGAACTATGCTGGTGTGTGTAGACCTGTAGACAGGGGGAGAGAGAGAGAGAGAGAGAGAGAGAGAGAGAGAGAGAGAGAGAGAGAGAGAGAGAGAGACAGAGAGGGAGAGAGAGACAGAGAGAGAGAGAGAGACAGAGACAGAGACACAGAGAGAGAAATAAAAAGGTAATTACATGTACATGTACTGTACATGTGCATGTGGATATGTATCAGTGTAACAGAGAGCATGTAGAAGTATAAGTTCATACATCATTCCGCAACTCAATTTCACTCCATACTCATCAGACTCCAATGCTATGTTGCTACCGGGGCGAGGACCAGGCTACAAGGACTCGGACGTGAAGCTCCTCCCATCTAGTACGACCAAGCGCGCCATATGGGAGCTCTACCTGCAGGCGGCAGCCACCAGCTTGATGAGGGCAGTGGCGTACTCAACATTTACCCAGCTCTGGCGTCAGCTTCTCCCATACATTGTGGTGATGAGGCCCATGAGCGACTTATGTTGGGTATGCCAAAAGAATAGCACTGCCATCACACGTGCTGCAAATCGGCCTGAGGAAGAGAAGACCACAGTAAGTACATGTACATACAGAAATATACTGTACAGCCGAAAAATTTTACCACTCTCTCCGGTAAAATTTTAAGTGGTGTATGTACACATGTATGAGTGAAAGAGAATGTGTGCACGGTGGGCTTTAATTGAGTATACATCACAATACATTGTACATGCAGACCATCAAACAAGCTGAGCTTCACCTCTTGGATGTCCACACTGAGAGGTCGGTCTACAGTGCAGCTCTGGAGACAGCCAAGGCATCAGTAGTTGCCCACTTCACTGAGGACAGCACCTTCTCTCCTCCACCACCTGCATCACAACAACCAGCCAATACCACACCCATCTCTGCCCACTACAGTTTTGATATGGCACAGCAGGTGTTCTATCCGAACGATCCTCTTCAGCCCGGCCCAATGTACTTCTTGACGCCCCGGAAGTGCGCAATCTTTGGAGTCCGTTGCGAGTCCATCCCCCGGCAGGTCAACTATTTGATTGACGAGGCTGTCGACATGGGGAAGGGCTCCAACGCCATCGTCAGTATGCTGCACCACTTCTTTGTGCATCATGGGCTGGGCGAGAAGATAGTACACCTGCACGCCAACAACTGTGGTGGGCAGAACAAGAATGCCATCATGGTCCAGTATCTACTATGGAGGGTGATGACTGGGCAACACACTGAAATCACCTTATCTTTTATGGTTCCCGGACACACAAAGTTTAGTCCGGACTGGTGTTTCGGCCTTCTGAAGAAGTGGTACCGAAGAACGAAGGTGGGTGGTCTCACAGATCTGGTCACAGTGGTGAACGAGTCGGCATCAGTGAACGTGGCTCAGCCAACTGGGCGGGAAGATGGAAGTCCGATCGTCACCACCTACAACTGGCAGGAGTACTTCTCCACCTTTTGTACCAAGGTGAAGGGGATCAAGAAGCTCCACCATCTGCGATTTGACTCAGCTTCTCCTGGATTTGTATATGTGAAGGAGAAAGCTGGGTCAACTGAAGTGAAAATATCAGTAGTAAAGGTTAAGAATTGGTCACCTAAGGCAGATGAGCTACCACCAATCCTCTCACCAGCTGGTCTCTCACTTCAACGGCAGTGGTATCTTTACAACAAGATCAGGGAGTTCTGCCCTGACCATTTAAAGGACATCACCTGCCCACTGCCAGGTGAACCAGTTCAATACTCCTCACCCTCCCGTTCCCCATCTCCAGCTCCTTCCCCCCCACCCTCACCTTCTCTCACTACCTCCACTCCCACTACCACCACTAATACTGCTGAGCCGCCATCCAAGCGAGCCAGGCTATGTGGACTCTGCCGTCAACCAGGTCACAATACTCGAACCTGTCCCACAAAATAATCAGACACACACACAATCATGCACACACACACTGACACTCTTTAACTTTTTATCATTGAACTTCACCTTTGTTTTTGTGTGTTCTTTTTGAATGAAGACTCTAATCATAGGCCCCTCAAAGAGGGTGTATCAAAACTCCAAGAACTCTGAAAAGAACAAAACGATTGACTGGTGTGTGTACTCGCGCGAGCGTGCAATTCAGTGCTCTAACCTAGCCTTTACAACTAAGAACTTAGAACTATGATTTAAACTAGAGAAGGGTTTTATGACTGTCATTCATGCCAACCGATACAGGGAGACATAGCTATGTGTAGCTTTCTTCGTTCTACCAAGGCTAGAAGTAAGCCTACTTCACCAGTGTTGACTCTGCCCACACCCAGGAGTGTTATACAACAGCTACGTACGAGTACTAGTTAGTATGCACGAGCATAGACAACTTACATAGTGTACCCTCCATCGCTTTCTTAGTAGGACTGCTCTATCGCACCCTAGATCGCTCCATCTTCACTCTTCTTTCCCGGCAAATTCATTAGCTCTGACAAACCGCGTGGCGTGATACGGAGCGTATACGGAAACATTGAACGTTGAACTATGTACGTATAAAACGCTCCGTTTCTCGAAAAATTGTAAACTGAGACACGGGTGACCCGTGTACAATTTTTAGGCCATAACTCGGCTTAGGAGCCTTTTTAAAGCATGGCTCTTTGACCGTTGAACTCTGCAGTAAATTCTGCGTCGATCCATACCCAAAACGCGAATTTCATGAAAAATCGCGAGTGGTCGATTTTTCCATAGCCGGTCACATATGCAATCACCCCAACTCTGACGAAGCTTAATTCAACTTCTCTACTACTTTGCCTTTTAAAATGGCACGATTTTATCCAAAGTGACTAAATTACATGAGTTGAAGCTGATATCCTCATCACAAGCACTAGTCTTACACTGTAAACGAGCAAATTACATCTTAAAACTAAGTCTTAGCATACCTTTAACTCAGTCTCCTTTCCTTCCATGCTATGAACAATTTGATTGGCACACAACTGATGGGGAGGTAAGCATCACATGGGATGATGGAGACTCTCCAGAGAGTGATGATGAAGAGGAAGAGTCTGAAGATGAACCAGCAGACAAAGATGACCAGTCAGAAACATGAAGATGAACATAGTGATGAGTTTCATGGGCAACAGATCATGGAAGTGACACTGACATCGATTCTAGCTAAACACTGTGACCTTAGTGACCTCTTGTGTATATTATTGCGCATGCATGTCTTTATAATAATATTCATAGCGTTGGAGCCTCATACATACGTAATTGTACACACGTGAAGCCCTGTAGTACGTCATTGTGGTTTGTGGTCTGTGGCCAAATACTACATCCCACACTACATTCCGCATAACCCAATCTACCTGGGTCTTAGTGTAGACTGAAAGTGACAGTTCCAGAGATCCATCGTATAGTCCATAATGTGATGCTGCTTCTCAAGTTACTTGGTATGGAAGATCTACTAACCTTTCACTTTATGGACCCATCTCCTCAGGTATGTATACATGTGCACATGCATGTACATGTAGAGTTATACATGTATGTACAATGTATAGTGTCATTTTCATGCATGGTGTCCTGACTGTCCTCATTTAAACAATACATGTACATGTTCAGCTCAGAGGAGGTACGAAATCGTTAATATTCCATGTGACTCGCACCCATACCAGTTTGTGTCATCATGGGTGTGTCCCACATACAGTTGCTGTGTTGAAGGTTAAAAATTGTGGGATCCCCAAGGGATCTCTAGCTTAAAATAATAGTGTAGTTTCAATCACTGATCATAGCCATATAATTTGTTTGGTGATCCCTCCTTTGACAATCGCTGTCGAAGCTTTACTATGTAAAGAGTATGGGGATAAAAAGTGATGATACAGCATTTTTGAGGGAGCACGTGATCCTTTTGTACCTCCTCTGATACTATCAACACAGACATGAGTGAATGTTAGCCCCATCCATATTGGGCTAAGCCTTGAATTACATGGAGTATGGATTACTATTGAGCTACATGACTTGTACATGTACACAACAATAAAAATTAAGGGATTTAACATTATCCTTCATACTATAATTGAAGGGTCCTCCCCTCTTTCAACTCACCACAGGTCATATATATATATACATGTATGTGTACCTTAATGTGTGATTATATGTATGTGTACATGTGTGTTTTTACCTTCATGTGTGTGAATGTGTGTATGTGTAAATATGTGTGTACCTTTATGTCTGTGAATATGTATGTGTGTACATGTGTGTATTTGTACCTTTATGTGTGCAAATGTATGTGTATACATGTGTACCTTTATGTGTGTGAATGTGTATGTGTACATGTGTGTTTGTACTTTTATGTATGTGAATGTGTATGTGTACACCTGTGTTTGTACCTTTATGTGTGTAAATGTGTGTGTGTACATGTGTAGCTTTATGTGTGTGAATGTGTATGTCTACATGTGTGTTTGTACTTTTATGCATGTGAATGTGTGTATGTGTGTGTTTGTACCTTCATTTGTGCGAATGTGTGCGTACCTTTATGTGTGTGAATGTGTGCACATGTGTGTGTACCTTTGTGTGAATGTGTATGTGTGTATATGTGTATGTTTGTACATTTATGTGTGTGAATGTGTGTATATGTGTACATGTGTATGTTTGTACCCTTATATCTGTGAATGTGTGTGTGTGTACAGGTGTGTTTTTATACCTTTATATGTGTGAATGTGTGCATGTACCGTAGAATCCCGCGATTACGCCCCCCTTTTTGCATGCTAGCATTGGGCAAAAGTGGGGAGGGGGCTTATACGCGGGATCGTGACATTTCCGCCTGACGACCATTACCGACCGACGAATGCCACATGGGCGCGCGATCTCTGGCTATTTGATGGGGAAAACTCTAGAAAAACGACAAAGTGAGGCATATTATGGCACAAATGGCTAGTTTACTAGTTGTAGCTACTGTTTTTGTTGCCTTGTGGACTCTTAATATCTACATTTTACAGTCAGAGCGGGGGGGGCTTATACACGAGACAAAACTACCTATGCAAGAACTTGAGCCAAAATTGCAGGGGGGGCTTATACGCGAGGGGGGGCGTATTTGCTGGATTCTACGGTATGTACATTAGTGTGTGAATATATGTGTGTACGTGTATGTGTGTACATGTATGTGTACTCTGGCACATTAAGGCCTGGGGCACGCGTTACGTACATGTAGCGGAGGTGAACGGAATTATTGAAAAATATACGGGGGTGTGGCCAATGGCTGACAGTGAGCTTTGTCTAGAAACGAGTGGCTAGTAAGCTAGAAAATGTCGTGTACGAGATAGCTAGGTGATCGTTAGTGGTAGGATGTAGTTAGCCTTTAGCATAGAGTTTACATCCATAGGCTAGGCTATTCTTGTGCCACAAGCAGTCGTTAGTGTACTAAGCGCTCGAGGCTACACGGAGCAGCTGGAGATGGTGGACTAAGTCAAGAAAGGCGGCGTATAAAGCCACCCTGGGACTTGCTGTGAGGGTGTCCATTGGAAAGAGCAGACATCATTCTGGTATATTCGTTGTTAGCAAATGATCATAGAGCCATTATAAGGCTATGAATATTTAATTAGCTTAAAATTGACTACAATCTCGGATTTCATAAGGTTGTAACTCCCCGAAAGTATATGCATACAAGATGCTAATTTAGAAATTGGTAGTGCTAAACATGCTTGTTAAGAGGACCTCTTCAACTAAAGCCTGCCTGTTGTTTATATACGCCGCCTAAGTGAGTGTATGGCTATTTTTAACTACAATTAATTAATTAACAGGTGGGGGTGGCCATTAATTAATTAATTGAATTCTGTAATATATCTAGTATCCATGTTTCAAGTGTGAAGTTCATAGCTTGCTTCATGTAGCGTCTGTGGCCTCAAATGTGACCATCACTCCTGTTCAAGTGGACCTAGGCCTTAACTGTTCAGAGTACCTTAATGTGTGTGAATGTGCATATGTGTATACATGTGTGTTTTACCTTCATGTGTGTGAATGTGTGTGTACATGTGTGTGTTTGTATCTTTGTGTGTGAATGTGTGTATGTACACATGTGTTTGTACGTGTGTGAATGTGAGTATATGTGCATGTGTGTGTTTGCACCTTCATTTGTGCGAATGTGTGTGTGTACATGTGTGTTTGTGTGCGAATGTGCGTACAAGTATGTGTTTGTACGTGTGAATATGTGTATATGTATATGTTTGTGTCTTTATGAGTGTGTAAATGTGTGTGTACATGTGTGTGTTTGTACCTTTATGTGTGTAAATATGTATGTGTATGCATGTGTCTTTATACTTATATATACATGTGTGTATGTTTGTCCCTGTGTGTAACTCAATTCAAGCACAAGTGTGTATGTGTGTGTACGGGTCTGTGCGTGTGTGTTCACGTTTGGTTATGCATGTGTGTACATGTGGTTTGTACCTTTATGCATGTGAATGTGTGTAAGTGTGTACATGCGTTTGTACCCTTATGTGTGTGAACGTATATACATGTGAATGTTTGTACCTTTATGTGTGTGAATGTGTGTATGTGTGTACATGTATGTGTACCTTTATGTGTGTGAATGTGTGGCTTTTATTTGTGTAAATGTGTGTATGTGTGTTTGTATTTTTATATGTGTAAATGTATGCGTGTACATATGTTGTGTTCGCACCTTTGTGTGTGAATGTGTATGAGGATACATGTGTGAGTTTGTACCTTTATGTCCGTGAATGTGTGTATGTATGTACATGTGTGTGTTTGTACCTTTGAATGTGTGTGTGTGTACATGTGTGTTTGCCCCTTTATGTGTGTAAATGTGTGTATGTGTGTACATGTGAGTGTTTGTACTTTTGTGTGATAATGTGTGTACATGCATGTGTTTATAACTTTATGTGTGTTTATGTGTGTACATTTGTGTTTTTACCTCTGTGTGAATGTGTATGCGTACATGTGTTTGTACGTTTATGTGTGTCAATGAATGTGTACATGTATGTGTACCTTTATGTGTGTGAATGTGTGTACATGTATGTATTTATACCTTAATGTGTGTGAATGTGTGTGAGTACATGTGTGTTTTTACGTTTGTGTGTGTGAATGTATTTGTGTACATTTGTGTGTACCTCTATGAGTGAATGTGTGTATATGTGTACATGTGTTTGTACCTTTATGACTATAAATGTGTGTATGTGTGTACATGTGAGTGTACCTTTATGTATGAATGTGTGTATGAGTGTACATGTGTACATACATGTTTTGTGAATGTGTGTATGTGTGTACTTTTATGTGTATAAATGTATGTTTGTACCTTTATGTGTGTGAATATGTGTGTGTGTACACGTGTTTGTAACTATATGTGTATGAATGTGTGTATGTGTGTACATGTGTTTATCTTTATATGTGTGTGTGTACATGCGTGTACTTTTATTTGTGTGAATACATGTGTTTGTACCTTAATGTGTGTGAATGTATGTATATGTGTACATGTATGTGTTTGTACCCTTATGTGTGTGTATGTTTGTATCTTTATGTGTGTGAATGTATGTGTGTTCATGTGTACATTTGCACCGTTATGTGTGTAAATGTGTATGTGAGTACATATGTGTGTTATGTGTGTGAATGTGCATGTGTACGTGTGTTTGTACATTTGTGTGTGAGTGTGCGTGCATGTATATTTGTACCTTCATGTGTGTGAAAGTGTATCTGTGTATATGTGTATGTACTTTTATGTGTGTGAATGTGTGTATGAGTGTACGCGTGTACATATGTTTGTGAATGTGTGTATGTACTTTTATGTGTGTGAATGTGTATGTGTGTACAAGTGTATGTTTGCACCTTTATGTGTGTGAATATGTGTATGTGTGTACATGTGTTTGTAACTATATGTGCGTAAGTGTGTATGTGTATATGTGTTTTTATCATATGTGTGAATATGTGTATGTGTGCACATGTGTGTGCACCTTTATTTGTGTGAATGCGTGTGTACATGTGTGTTTGTACCTTAATGTGTGTGAATGTATGTATATGTGTACATGTATGCGTTTGTACCCTTATGTGTATGTGTATGTATGTACATGTGTGTTTTTACTTCTATGTGTGTAAATGTGTGTATGTGTGTGTTTGTATCTTAATGTGTGTGAATGTATGTGTGTACATCACCTTTATTTGTGTACATGTGTATGTGAGTACATTTGTACCTTTATGTGTGTATGTGTACGTGTGTGTTCGTACGTTTGTGTGTGAATGTGCGTGCATGTATATTTGTACCTTCATGTGTGTGAATGTGTGTGTGTACATGTATGTGTTTGTACCTTGAATGTGTGTATGTGTGTAAATGTGTGTGTTTGTACCTTTATATGTGTGAAAATGTGTACATGTGTGTTTGTTCCTTTATACGTGTTAATGTGTGTGTGTGTACATGTGTGTTTGTACCATTATGTGTGTGAATGTGTGTATGTGTGTACATGTGTGTGTACATGTATATCTTTATACCTTTATGAGTGTGTGAATGTGTGTTTGTACATGTGTCTACCTTTATATTTGTGATTATGTGTATGGGTATGCATGTGTCTTTATACTTATATATACAAGTGTGTGTTTTGTGCAATTGTATTCAAGCACATGTGTGTACACATTTGTGTATGCACATGTGTGTACATGTGTGTACACATTTGTGTATACACATGTGTGTACATGTGTGCTTGTACATGTGAATGTGTATATATATATATGTGGTGTATAATTGGTGTGTGTACATGTGTGTACCTTTATGCATGTGAGTGTGTGTACATGTGTATGTTTGTACCTTAATGTGTGTGAATGTGTGTATGTACATGTGTGTGTTTTTACGTTTATGTGTGTTAATGTATGTGTACATGTATGTGTACCTTTATGTGTGAACGTATGTATACGTGTGTTTGTACCTTTGTGAATGTGTATGTGTGTACATGTGTGTGTACTTTTATGTGTGTGAATGTGTGTATGTGTGTACATGTGTACCTTTATGTGCGTAAATGTGTGTACATGTGTATATGCGTTTGTACTTTTGTGTGTGAATGTATGTGTGTACATGTGTGTGTTTGTACCTTTATGTGTGTGAATATGTGTATGTGTGTACATGTGTGTGTTTGTACCTTTGAATGTGTGTATGTGTGTACATATGTGTTTGTCCCTTTGTGTGTAAATGTGTGTATGTGTGTACATGTGAGTGTTTGTACTTTTATGTGTGATAATGTGTGTACATGCATGTGTTAATAATTTTATGTGTGTCAATGTGTGTACATTTGTGTTTTTACCTCTGTGTGAGAATGTGTGTGTGTACATGTGTTTGTACATTTATGTGTGTCAATGAATGTGTACATGTATGTGTGTCTTTATGTGTGTGAATATGTGTACATGTATGTATTTGTACCTTAATGTGTGTGAATGTGTGTATGTGTACATGTGTGTTTTTACGTTTGTGTGTGAATGTATTTGTGCACATTTGTGTGTACCTTTATGAGTGAATGTGTGTATATGTGTACATGTGTGTTTGTACCTTTATGACTATGAATGTGTGTATGTGTGTACATGTGTGTGTACCTTTATGTGTGAATGTGTGTATGTGTACATATGTTTTGTGAATGTGTGTGTGTTTGTACTTTTATGTGTGTAAATGTGTATGTGTGTAAATGTGTGTGTACCTTTATGTGTGTGAATATGTGTATGTGTGTACATGTGTTTGTAACTATATGTGCATGAATGTATGTGTGTACATGTGTTTTTATCTTTATACGTGTGTATGTGTGTACATGTGTGTACTTTTATTTGTGTGAATGTGTGAATACATGTGTTTGTATCTTAATGTGTGTGAATGTATGTATATGTGTACATGTATGTGTTTGTACCCTTATGTGTGTGTATGTATGTACATGTATGTTTTTGCTTTTATGTGTGTAAATGTGTGTATGTGTGTGTGTTTGTATCTTTGTGTGTGAATGTATGTGTGTACATGTGCACCTTTATGTGTGTAAATGTGTATGTGAGTACATATGTATGTTTGTACCTTTATGTGTGTGAATGTACATGTGTACGTGTGTTTGTACCTTTGTGCATGAGTGTGCGTACATGTATATTTGTACCTTCATGTGTGTGAAAGTGTATGTGTGTATGTGTACTTTTGTGTGTGAATGTGTGTATGAGTGTACACGTGTACATATATATTATGTTTGTGAATGTATGTACTTTTATGTGTGTGAATGTGTGTGTACATGTGTGTGTTTGTACCTTTATGTGTGTGAATATGTGTGTACATGTGTTTGTAACTATATGTGCGTGAATGTGTATATGTGTATGTGTTTTTATCTTTATTTGTGTGAAGTGTGTATGTGTGCACATGTGTGTGCGCCTTTATTTGTGTGAATGTGTGTGTACATGTGTGTTTGTACCTTAATGTGTGTGAATGTATGTATATGTGTACGTGTATGTGTTTGTACCCTTATGTTTATGCGTATGTATGTACATGTGTGTTTTTACTTTTATGTGTGTACATGTGTGCATTTGCACCTTTATTTGTGTAAATGTGTATGTGAGTACATACATGTGTTTGTACCTTTATGTGTGTATGTACGTGTGTGTTTGTACATTTGTGTGTGAATGTGCGTGCATGTATACATGTGTGTGAAAGTGTGTGTGTATGTGTATGTACTTTTATGTGTGTGAATGTGTGTGTGTGTACATGTATGTGTTTGTACCTTGAATGTGTGTATGTGTGTACATGTGTGTGTACATGTATATCTTTATACCTTTATGAGTGTGTGAATGTGTGTTTGTACATGCATCTACCTTTATATATGTGATTATGTGTATGGGTATGCATGTGTCTTTATACTTATATATACAAGTGTGTGTTTTGTGCAACTGTATTCATGTACATGTGTGTACACGTTTGTGTATACACATGTGTGTACATGTGTGTTTGTACCTCTATGCATGTGAATGTGTATATATATGTGGTGTACAATTGGTGTGTACATGTGTGTACCTTTATGTATGTGAATGTGTGTACATGTGTATGTTTGTACCTCTATGTGTGTGAATGTATGTATGTGTGTACATATGTTTGTACCTTAATGTGCGTGAATGTGTGTATGTGTACATGTGTGTGTTTTTACATTTATGTGTGTTAATGTATGTGTGTACATGTATGTGTACCTTTATGTGTGAACGTATGTATACGTGTCATGTGTGTGTTTGTACCTTTGTGAATGTGTATGTGTGTACATGTGTGTGTACTTTTATGTGTGTGAATGTGTGTATGTGTGTACATGTGTACCTTTATGTGCGTAAATGTGTTTACATGTGTATATGCGTTTGTACTTTTGTGTGTGAATGTGTGTATGTGTGTACATGTGTGTGTTTGTACCTTTATGTTTGTGAATATGTGTATGTGTGTACATGTGTGTGTGTTTGTACCTTTATGTTTGTGTGTGTACATGTGTGTTTGTACCTTTATGTGTGTGAATGGGTGTACGTGTGTACATGTGTATGTTTGTACCATTTTGTGTGAATGTGTGTGTGTACATGTGTGTTTGTACTTTTATGTGAGTGAATGTGTGTAAATGTGTACGTGTGTGTGTTTGCACCTTTATGTCTGTGAATGTGTGTATGTGTGTACATGTGTGTTTGTCCCTCTGTGTGAGAATGTATGTATGTGTGTACATATATGTGTTTGAACTTTTATGTGTGTGAATGTGTGTACATGTATGTGTTTGCACCTTCATGTGTGTGAATATGTGCATATGTGTGTTTGTACCTTTATTGGTGTGTGAATGTATGTGTACAAGTGTGTATTTGTGTGTGTGAATATGTGTATGTGTATGTATGTGTCTTTATACTTATACATGAGTGTGTGTTTGTCCCTGTGTGTAACTGTATGCAAGCACATGTGTGTGCGTGTGTACGTGTCTGTATGTGTGTGTACACGTTTGTGTAAGCATGCGTGTGTACATGTGTATTTCTAGTTTATGCATGTGAATGTGTGTGTACATGCATGTGTTTGTACCCTTATGTGTCTGAAAGTGTGTACATGTGTATATCTATATATGTATGTGGTGTATAATTCTTGTGTGTACATGTGTGCGTACCTTAATGTGTGTGAATGTGTGTATGTGTACATGTGTGTTTTTACATTTATGGGTGTGAATGTGTGTATGTGTGTACATATGTGTGTACCTTTATGTGTGAATGTGTGTACATGTGTGTGTCTGTACCTTTATGTCTGTGAATGTGTGTATGTATACATGTGTGTGTACCTTTATGTGTGTGAATGTGTGTATGTGTGTTCATGTGTGTTGTATCTTTATGTGTGTGAACGTGTGCATGTGTGTGCATGTGTGTTTGTTCCTTTATGTGTAAATGTGTGTATGTATGCACATGTGTGTTTTTACCTTTATTTGTGTAAATGTGTGTGTGTTTGTATCTTTGTAGTGAATGAATGTATGTACATGTGTGTGTTTGCACATTTATGTGTGTTAATATGTAAGTGTACATGTGTTTGTACCTTTGTGTGAGTGAATGTGTGTATGTGTGTACATGTGTTTGTCCCTTAATGTGTGAGAATGTGTATGTGTGTACATGTATGTGTTTGTACCTTTATTTGTGTGAATGTGCGTGCATGCATGTGGTTGTCCCTTTATGTGTGTGAATGTGTGTACATGGTATGCTTATACATTTATGTGTGTGAATGTGTGTATCTGTGTACATGTATGTGTTTGTACCTTTATGTGTTTGAATGTGTGTATGTATGTACATCTTTATTTGTGTAAATGTGTGTATATGTCCGTGTGTGAATGTATGTGTGTACGTGTGTGCTTGCACCTTTATGTGTATGAATGTGTATCATGTGTGTGTTTGTACCTTTTTGTGAGTGAATGTGTGTGTGTACATGTGGGTGTTTGCATATGTGACCTTCCATGACAAAACCAAGCATAATACGCTGACAACCGATTTTGAGTTAAGGCCACCATTACTAACTACAACCTTTGAACTGCTGCTCCTGCAAATTTGAAGTCTCTAGCCCGTATAGTCATGTAGATATGAGCCAAAATGTACCCAGATCGCCCGTACTATAGTTTTGCAGAAAGTGCAACGAAACATTGCTACGTACATTGCACGCGGAAGTCCGTATACTCGCCGTTTATTAAAAATCCGTGGCCCCGCCCACAAAGTCAACGAGCTAGATGGCTCCAAAACGCTCGAACGAGAGCAGCACTCGCCATTTCGATGGAAAAGAACGAGAAGACAAGCGTTTCTAAGGCTTGTTTGTACACAAAATCGAAGAAGAAAAGTGGCTGGCGACTTTTTTATTCGCAGCTGCCACGGTTGCCTACAGCAACGAGTCCGTGCCATGAACGCTCTATGTAGCTACACGGCTGACTTCTTCGAGCCATAACTCGGTAAATATAGCGTTCTAGAAGCTACGAAGCAGATTTTCGTGTAGAGGAATGATTCCTCTATCGATCTATGCCAAAAAGTGAAATTCGATAATTATCAGCCCAAGCGATTATTATGGCCTGTATCTCAGATTGATGTCCAGCGCATTATGCTTGGTTTTCTCGTGGAGGGTCACATATGTTTGTACCTTTGTGTGAATGTCTCTATGTATGTATATGTGTGTTTTTACCATTATTTGTGTAAATGTGTCTTTATATCTATGTATGTGAATGTATGTGTGTACATGTGTGTGTTTGCATCTTTTTATGTGTGTGAATGTGTATGTGTGTACATGTGTGTGTTTGTACCTTTATGCGAGTGAATGTGTGTATGTGTGTATATGTGAGTGATTGTATCTTTATGTGTGTGAATGTAGGTGTGTACATGTATGTGTTTATACCTTTATGTGTGTGAATGTGTGTACATGTGTATGTGTGTATGTGTGTACATATATGTGACCGGATCTGAGAAAATCCGCCATATTGCCCATTCTATGAAATTTTATTTAGCTGTATTATTGAAAACCTCTACCATAGAGCTAACCTACCTCCAAGCCTGAGACCGATCGCGCGCTTCGCTTTGGAGCTAGAGCGCTTTGTTCACGATCGCGATACAAGCATAGAAAACGAGAAATTACGGTTTGAAGGCGTTGCTATGTACGCGTATGGCGTTTCCGTATACTACGCGTGAACCGGAAATCAATTAAATGGACCTGGGCGGAGCTGTTTGAAATGAACGCTAATGTCAAGCTAGTCTCGAACTTCGTCGTCGATAACGAGAGCCGCTTCTTCTTCGATGCCCAAGAAGCTTAAAAGGTGAGTGAACGTACAGTAGTTCGACGAATCTAGCTGTATCCAGACAGCCCGCGAGCGGGAATTCTAATTAACGCCCTTAGCAACGGGCTCCGTGTACGGCAGCTGTACAGACTAGGTAGGTCGAAATGTAGGCTTATTTTGCCTTGGTAACTTACGCTTACCCTCCGTAGGTGACGGCAAAGGATAATAGAGAGGTTTTCTGACATAAATATGACAAAAACTGGACTTTGACATTTTTTTTACCTGTGGTACTAAAAACGCGCATTGCGCCATGTGCGCGTTTGGTCAATATGCCGGATTTTCTCAGATCCGGTCACATATGTGTTTGTAACTTTAAGTGTGTGAATGTGTGTATATATGTACATTTTACCTGTATTTATGTAAATGTGTGTATCTTTGTGTGTGCGTACATGTGTGTGTTTGCACATTTATGTGTGAATGTGTATGTTTGTACATGCGTGCTTGTGACTATGTGAGTGAATGTGTGTACATACATGTGTATTTACCTTTGTGTGTGAATGTGCGTACATGTGTACATTTGTATCTTTGTGTGAATTTGTGTGTACATGTATGTGTTTGTACCTTTGTGTGTGAATGTGTATGCGTGTTTTCACCTTTATTTGTGTAAATGTATGTTTGTGTGTGAATGTATGTGTGTACATGTGTGTGTTTGTACCCTTATGTTTGTGAATGTGTGTATGTGTGTACATGTATGTTTGTCCCTTTATATGTGTGTATGTGTACATGTGTGTGTATATACCTTTATGTGTGTGATTAAGTGTATGTTTGTACATGTGTACCTTTATGCGTGTGAAAGGGTGTATGTGTACATGTGCATATTTGTACCTTTATGTCTGTGAATGTACATATGTACCTTCATGTATGTGAATGCATGTATGTGTGTATATGTGTATATTTGTACCCTGTGTATCTCTGTGCGTACATGTGAGTTTGTACTTATCTATACATCTGGGTGTTTTTTCCTGTATGTACAAGTATGCTTATATTTATATATGTGACCCTCCACGAGAAAACCAAGCATAATGCGCTGGACTTCGAACCGAGATATGACCCAAAATAGTTGTCCAGGATTAGATTTGGAGATTATGACTTTTTTATATAGATCGATAGAGGAATGATTTCTGCACATAAAAATCTATTTTGTAGCCTCTGAAACGCTATATTTCTCGAGTTATGACTCGAAGAACTCACCCATGTACCTGCACCTCGCGTTTATGACACGGAGCCGTTGTGGTAAAATAGATAATTGGCCAATTACAGCTGGTACACGCAAAAAAGGCGCCAACTGCTTGCCTCTTCATGATAATATAGCTGTTGAGTAGCTCGAATCTCTCTTTTTAACTACTTTATCATGGCGACTTCTGCATCCATTGCACGAGCTTTGAGCGGTCTTGACCCTAGCGACCTTATGGGCGGGGACCAGGATGCTTTGGCTGACTTCATTGCTGAATACTTTGATGAGCAGGATGAAACCCCAGAAGGTAAACCACATGAGTAGTTAAATTAAACATAGTGTTACTTCCTACACAAACTACTACACAATGTATGCACTGTCTATGGACTTGTACAGGTGAAGGGGATGTAGTTCAAGGTGACCAAACCCCACCAGAAAGAGATCCAACCCTATTGGATGACTTTGACCCACATGGTAAGTGCAATTAACATAAGCAAAAACCAACAAACATAAAAAAATACGCGTAGAGCACAATACTTATGCACACTACTTTCTCTTATTCAGGTCCTGATGATACGGTTGATGATCTGGATTTCACCCTCTTTCAGTCTCATGAAGATATCCTGTATGATGCACTTGGAGATCTATCCTTTGAAGATGATGATGTAGTAATTGATGTGAGTGACCGTGCTGAGCTAGAGGAACGCTGTATTGCACGGTTTGCCCAGGAAGGCTGTAAGTGTAAACACTTCGATGGCAAGCCATGCTGCACGTTCTTCTACAGTTGACCACTACCAGAGGGTGAGAGATGAGTGTAGACAGTTGAGTCACAGTGAACTAGATTTGGTGGTGATGGGTCAGCTGCTTGCACTCACACAGAGGGATGAGACAACACAAGCAAAACATCACTCACCAAAGGAACGGAAGAGGTCCTTTACTTGCTTCAAGCATGGTGGCCATGACATCTGCATCAAGACTTTCTGCTTCTTGCACACCATCGGCCGATCCAAGTTTGAGGCTATCAAAGCGAGCTTCCAGTCCAATGGACTCTGTCCCCGGAAACGTGCCTACACTAAGCCCCGACATGCTCTGCGTCTTTCTGACATAGAATACGTTGTGTCCTTTGTCAGAAACTATGCCGAGGATAATGCAATCCTACTTCCTGGACGTATTCCCGGCTACAAGCGAGACGACATTGTGTTGCTGCCATCCTCTACGACAAAGTCAGCTGTGTGGAACCTCTACCATGCTGCTGCCGAGATCGCTCCTGATGTGAAGCCAGTCAGGTATTCCTCTTTCTGCAGCCTTTGGAAGCAACTCCTTCCCCACATCCTTGTCTGCAAGTCGATGTCCGACTTGTGCTGGACATGCCAGCAGAATAGTGCAAGGATAATGCGAGCACACAACAGACCTGAGGAGGAGAAATCAGAGGTACATGTACATGTATGTTAGTATTGAGCATAGTACACTGTAAACTCCTATTTAATGCACACTCATACATACCCCCTCTCATCTCTCTCTCTCTCTCTCTCTTTTCTCTTTCTGTTTCTGTCTCTGTCTCTAAGGTCTTGCAGAAAGCTGAGGAGCACCTACTACTTGTAACTCAGGAGCGTTCCAGCTACAGAGGTGCAGTAGAGGAGAGTAAGAGGCAGGCAAGAGCAGCTTTCAAGGCACCTGATGGGAGCTTTGCACCACCCCCTCTAAACTGCAACATCAAGCCAGCCAGTAATGCCATCTCTGCACATTACTCTTTCGACTTTGCTCAGCAGGTTCACTACCCTAGCAACCCACTATAGCCTGGCCCCATCTACTTCCTGACTCCCCGGAAGGCTGCCCTGTTTGGGATCTGCTGTGAGGCTATTCCCAGACAGGTCAACTTCATCATCGACGAGGCTTCTGATGTTGGGAAGGGGGCCAATACAGTTGTCAGCATGCTCGACTAGTTCTTTAACCATCATGGATTAGGAGAGACCACCGTCACATTGCATGCTGACAACTGTACGGGGCAAAATAAAAACAACACCATGATGCAGTACCTGATGTGGAGGGTGCTGACAGGACTGCATCACACCATCACGATCTCCTTCATGGTAGTCGGTCACACCAAGTTTGCCCCGGATGGCTGTTTTGGGTTGCTGAAGAGGACTTTTAGGAAGACAGAGGTCAGCAGTCTATCTGATATCAAACAGGTCATCCGATCCTCATCAGTAGTGAATGAGTGCCAGCTTGTTGGAAGCCAAACTGGGGAGGTGATTGTTCCTGTGAGAGACTGGGCTGACTTTCTTTCCCCAAGGTTCCGTCGGCTAACAGGGATTAAGAAGTACTACCATTTTAATTTCAGTACGTCCTTTCCTGGTGTAGTTAAGCTCCAGCTGCACTCAGAAGCCATGGAAGAACAGCAGCGTCTTCTGAAGGACCCGACATGGAAACCGGATGCCACCAATCTACCTCCTGTGATCCACCCGAGTGGACTATCCATAGAGCGGCAACAATACCTCTTTGAAAGGATTCGGGAATTTTGCCGGGAGGATGCCAGAGACTTGGTGTGTCCTGATCCATCAAGTACACATGCAGCAGTTGGGCCAACACCAGGTACACCATCACCAGTCACACCACCACCAAGGGAACCACCACCAAGCCTGGAAGACGAGGCACCCAAGACTAAGAAAAGGAAAGAAAGGCAGTAACCCTTTTACAGCTCTCCAATTCAGTCTCTCTCTCTCTCCCTCTCCCTGCAGATCAACCGGCTTTTCTAAAAGCCAACACAGCTACAAAAGATCCATCTTATCTTTGTCTGTCCCTATCTGTTTCTCTCCTCTCTGTTTCTCTCTCTCTCTCTCTCTCTCTCTCTCTCTCTCTCTCTCTCTCTCTCTCTCGTGCGCAAGCGCTTTAGCTAGTGTTTTATAAAGCCAAGAAGCTTACCATCGTCACTGTACACACTCAGCGCTCATACAAGGCTACAAACACATCCACTGGTACTTGGCAATCCGAAGTAAACTGTCCTAACTCGTACTAATCGGGAGAGTAGTTAATTTTAGCCCGTACCCAGGCCCTTTAATACTACTTTGAGAGTCGTTCGCTTACAGAACAAGCGAATACAGTAAACGATAGTTTAAAATTAACCCCAGCTACTTTATATCGTACTTACCTCTCGTTTTTCCCAGTTCTGCTAAGTAGCTTTGTTCTGTACTGTACTGCATACTCGTTAATTGAATGCCAGTGCGACCACACCTTGTTAACTTTTAATTGCGGTAGGCGTTACGGAGCGTATACGGAGGTAACTCATGCAACGTACGTAGCAACATTTCATTGCGTTTTCTGAAAAACTTTAGTACGGGCGATCCGGGTGTATTTTTGCTCATATCTCCATGACTACACGGGCTAGAGACTCCAAATTTGTAGGAGCAATAGTTCAAAGGTTGTAGTTGGTATTGGTGGTCTTAACTCTAAATTTTTTTTCCGCGCATTATGCTTGGTTTTCTCGTGGACGGTCACATATGTGACCGGATTCGCGAAAACCCTGCATGTCGCGAAAACGCGCAAGTCGCGCAATGCGCGTTTTTAGTACCTCGGTCGAAAATTGTCAAAGTCCAGTTTTTGTCATATTCATGTCAAAGAACCATTCTACTAACTATTGCCGTAGCCTACGGAGGGTAAACATAAGTTACCAAGACGAAATAAGCCTTTACTTACAGGCCCCTCGAACTACCCAGTCAGTGCACCTGCCGTACACGGAGCCCGTTGCAAAGGGCGTTAATTGGAATTCCCGCTCGCGGGCTATCCTAGATACAGCTAGATTCGTCGAATCACTAAACGTTGACTCACCTTTTTAGCTTCTTAGGCATCGAAGAAGAAGCGGCTCTCGTTATCGACGACAAAGTTAGAGCCTAGCTTGACCTTTGGCGTTCATTTCGAATTGCTCCGCCCAAGTCCATTCAATTGACTTCCGGTACACGCGTAGTATACGGGGACGCTATACGCGTACATAGCAACGCCTTTAGGCCGTAATTTCTCGTTTTTTTTGTGGGTGTGGCGCGATCGCAAACAAAGCGCTCTAGCTCCTACGCGAAGCGCGCGATCGGTCTGAAACTTGGAGGCAGGTTAGCTCTAGGGTAGAGCTTATCAAATATACAGCTAACTAAAATTTCATAAAATTCGCTACATGGCGGTTTTTTTTTTCCAGATATGGTCACATATACATGTATGTGGTGTATATTTGTACATAGTGTACATGTGTGTGTTTGAACCTTTATGTGTGTGTATGTGTTTGTGCAAATCTGAATGTGTGTGCACACGCTTGTATAAGTGCTTATCATAGTACTCATGTATAATTGTGACCAGATCTGAGAAAATCCGCCATATTTCCCATTCTATGAAATTTTAGTTAGCTGTATTTTTGAAAAGTTAACTACCTCCAAGTCTGAGACAGAGCGCTCACTTCACTTTGGAGCTAGAGCGCTTTGTTCCTGATCTCGCTACAAGCATAAAAACGAGAAATTACGGTCTGAAGACGTTGCTCTTTATGCGTATAGGGTTTCCGTATACTACGCGTTAATTGTAAATCAATTAGATGGACCTGGGCGGATTGTTCGAAACCAACGCTACGGTCAAGTTAGTCTCGAACTTAGTTGCCCATAACGAGAGCCGCTTCTTTTTCGATGCCTAAGAAGCTTAAAGGGTGAGTGAACGTACAGTACTTCGACGAATCTAGCTGTATCCAGAGAGCTGGCGATCGGGAATTCTAAATAACTCCCTTAGCAACGGGCTCGGTGTACGGCAGCCGTACACTAGGTGGGTAGAAATGAAGGCCTTGGTAACTTACGTTTACCCTCCGTAGGTGACGGCAAAGGATAATAGATTTTTGGCATAAATATGACAAAAACTGGACTTTGACATTGTTTTACCTGTGGTACTAAGAACGCGTATTGTGCCATATGCGCACAATACGCCGGGTATTCTCACATCCGGTGTCACAGCGAATTTGTTCCGCCGGAATTTATTCGCTAGCGGATCTGTTCCGGATTTCCAGAAAATCAGCAAATTTGTTCCGGATGGGCAACGGTCGATGTTTCTTTGACACAGGTGCAACCAGAGTCAAAGTACATGTTCCATTTTAATAATTATTGGAGCTTCTCTGGTGGCCTCAGGAGTGGCATAACCACTTCATACGTCTCTGCACTGGCGCAGAGTGACATGCGCACATCATGGATTTGGTGTGGATGTGCCTTTATGCATGTCCAAGCGATTGTCCACAGAAGGCTACAACGAATCATTGATATTATAGTACACAAAAATTTGAAGACGGTGAAGTATTTGTTCGCTTCCTTTCTTCAAGCTACTCTGTAATCTCTATAAGCCTTGACCTTCATGTGTCTTGAATGGGCATGGTTCACTTTTCTTTACTTTTACATTTGTTAAACTTTATCTTAGGTCAGCCCATCTTCATACCCATGCATAGTAATGATTTTTAAAGCGAGTGATATCAAACTGAGAAGTGTAATAGCACATTTTACTAGGCGGAACATTTGCGCCGGCCGGAATATTTACGCGGTCGCGTAGATTATCCGGGCGGAATATGTACGCTAGCGTATTCTTTCCGGTGGAATGTATCCGCCAGCGAATTTATTCCGCCGGAACTTTGGCACGGCGGAACAAATCCGCTATGACTCCGGTAACAATTGACGATTCATTTGCAGGATATTGTCTGTCGTTGATAGTACTGATTTACAGTGATAGTGTATATTTTCAAAAATTTCGAGTATTTCACTACATGGCCGCAAGAATTTTCACTTGTAAAATTTCAGTTACGGAATGGCGTCGCCAAAAGCTTTACCACATGTTTCTGAGCAGAAATAATCTGGAGTTGTATTTATTTTTGTGCCCATGCTGTGAAATCCGTCAAACCTTTCGTACACAAAAATATTCACTATCACTGTTAACCAGTAATATTAGTAATGCTCAGGACAGGGACAAGCGCCATGTTCATGATGCTAGGATTTTTGCTAATTCAACTCTATTTAAAGAAGCAAGTAATGGATCTATATTGCAAGGGGATACTATGGGTATCAATGGCTGTGACATTCCCATTTTCATTGTA
Organism: Stappiaceae bacterium; assembly: GCA_964291365.2. Classification (GTDB taxonomy): domain Bacteria; phylum Pseudomonadota; class Alphaproteobacteria; order Rhizobiales; family Stappiaceae; genus JBDWFY01. Next base: position 96,074 of record OZ220023.1, on the reverse strand, counting down.
GGGGACTCTGCATACCCATTGATGACTTGGCTAATGAAACCGTTTGCTATAATACTCAATTGACAAGCTCACAGAAAATCTTCAACTACAAACTATCACGAGCTCGTATTGTAGTTGAAAATGCTTTTGGAAGATTAAAGGCCAGATGGAGACGGCTGCTGAAGCGCAATGACATGAGTCTGTCAAACATCCCAACAGTTGTTGTAGCTTGCTGTATTCTTCACAATGTATGTGAAGTTCATGGTGAACGGTTTAATGATCAGTGGTTAGAATCTCTTTCTGAACTACCTCAACCACCAACTGCTAGCCATCGGGATGACACTGCCACAGATGCTCCCAAAGAAATAAGAGATGCTTTGGTTCATTATTTTTCTCATTGAATGCAGTGGTGACGTCTCTGGCTACCATGTACCAGTATTTCCACTACTGTAACAATGTGAAGATCAATGCAGCGCAGTGTGCATGCATAGACAAAATTATCCGATAACTGTAAATTATATGTAAATAGACATCCACACCACATACATGCACATGTTTATTGTTTACAGATGATAATAATTATGATAATAAAGTTTGTGCATGCGTAGCACATGTCCTTTCACTGCAACGTGCATATGTACATGTTCAACGATACTATTATGCACACATTCACTTCACACATTTGGTGGGTTGTCTTCAAAGGTGTACATGTTACTATAAAATTGCATTGCTGAAGTATCATAGGATGCTTGACTCTGATCACTGCTTGCTCCAGAAACTTGTTCACCCATCATGATTGAAAATAGCTTAAGTTGAAATTCTCTCTGCTCTCTTTTCTGCCTCTCTTCCCTTTCATTCATTCTTTCCTCCATTTTCATCCTTTTCTCTTCCAAGTCAAGATACATTCTATCACTAGATTCTTGAGCCTTCAACAGTCTATCTACTAATGGACCCATCATTTTCTCGATTTTATCTTCACTCAGTGGACGCTTTCGGTTTCCTTTCTTCTCTTCTGGGATGGGTGTAGCTGATCGACTCTTAACTGGTGTATTGGAGAGCTTAGATCCAGATTGAGGCTCAGTTTCTAGTACATCAAGTGATGTAGAACCATCAGAACTTTCCTTTCCAGCATGTTCCTCTTCAGTATGATCAACCACCTGCACTGACACCGCTGCAGCTGCCACATCGTTATCATCTAGGCTGTCGATCACTCCAGGAGGTTTAGTTGATGGTTTGTCACCTATCACAGCATCCAAAGCATCAAGAAATCTCCAGTTGTTTCGTCCAGTTCCTGTCTTATAGTGGCCATCTTTCACCTTTCTGTACTCGCTCTTTAGCTTTTTCACTTTTTCTCGGCATTGATCAGCGGTTCTCTGATAACCAGCATCGCTTAGATCACGGGCGATTTTCTCATAGATTTCTTTATTCCTTCTACATCCCTCTAGTTGGGCTTGAATTGTGTCTTCGCCCCAGATTTCAATGAGTTTGAAGGTCTCAGAATCGCTCCAAGTCGCCATGTTCGTGTTCGCGCCCGAATGGACCCGTGTCGATCCGTGCCAGCCTGGTTGATTTAACAAGGCCACCAAAGCACGGTTCGGTACGGAGTCGCCACGTTCACACGTCAATCGGAGTTTCAGCGTTCGGTGCTGGCAGCGTGCCGACCGTGCCAGACTGTAAGTGTGAACGTAGTATTAGATCTACACTTTTACGCATGTTAGAAAAACTCCATATGAATATTTACCTCCTACCACATTAATCCGGCGTGACCGTTTAACCACTGGCACTAGGCTCGAGGCACGAGAAAAGTCGTGAACGTGTGTTAATGCGGGGTGTATCACACTTTCTTGGTTGGCAATAATATACAGACACCTATGGGGATAAACGCAATATCGATGTTTTTCGAGCGCTAGGAAGCGGCTATCAATAGGAAAGTCCACTTGCAGAGACTTTCCCTAACGGGTTCCTCGTGGCTACCATGACAGAACTATAGCGAGGAGTAGGTGTGACTCGAACATTCGACGCTGGCGCTAACGAGGAAAACGTTCACGAAGGAATTAATTACCACGCCCACATTCACGTTAGAAAGCGTGACCGATCTTGTACATGCACTAATATAGCATAAAAGCCAAAATACTGAGGACAATTACCCCGGCTAGCATCATGGTATGGCATTCATAAGAATTTGTACATCCTAATCTATAATAATGCCCTTTGGCTTTTGTAAAGCCGATTTAGTTCAAGCGCTATTAGCCTAAATTGTGAATATTTTTCCAGCCATCCATCCAAATACAAAAGCTTACCTGACGGCCGACTTGTTGAAAATACCAAAGGACAGATTACTTCAGGTAGTCACGGTATCAGGGCTTCTTTGTCCTCCGTTCTATACAGAGATGTGTGTGGCACGGGTCAAATGACCAGGCAGGTGGCTGACCGAGCAGACTGCTGAATCAAGTCCTGACACTTTCAAAAGTCATCAAACCCATTTTGCGACATTGAGAGTATTGCTATATTGTAGGCATGGCTTCAAGTGACTTCTGAAAGTTTCAGGACTTGATACTATTGTGGAGTGCTTTCGAGGCAATATCGACCTTTGACCTCTACGTGATGTAACCATACGACCGTGGAGAAGCCGTAAAAATGCCAGCACTGTGCCAGGATGTTCTACAAAAACGTGAAAAAATCGCTACATTCTCATTGGGCAGTTGGGCTAGTAAGGAGTCGCCCTCTCGATCGTAATACAGCAGCAGAATGCAGTGTATCAACAATTTCATTTCATTGTGTGCGCTAAGTAACGTACACATTGAAAAGGAAACTTCTTAGTAAAGTGTACATCAATAGCGCACTCTAGAAAGGGCAATTCCCTACTAGTAGGGTCTGCGCTGCAGCACAGACAGCGCACTATCCTCTATTTAATGTGCGTATGCTGCAATGAAATCCGTTGAATCATAGATAATAGAGAGAGGGATTGAAAACGCGCATATATCTCTATAGTGACGTCACGGAACATGCTCGTCACGGCACGCCCCCTTTACAAGTCAGTATCGTACAGTATAGTACAAGCTCCTATGGCCTTGTACAGCCTAGTATTCAACAGTAACCCGACTAAAAACAAGTGTAGTGCTATCGAACAAGGGATCAAGCAATGAAAAGAGTGATTTGATGGTAGTCGCGCCTGCTCTTGTACACGCTTGAAATTCTTTTGTGTACTTTTCCTTCACAAACGGTGATCGACCCAGAAGAAAAGTCGATGGGACCTTGTTCACAGTCGAATACAGAGTGCAACTGAAGCATTCGCGAGCTCTGTTGATGTGGTATGTTCCCCAGCGAGCGTTTTAAACGCTGGAGTCTACCCAGGCTCACAACAGATCTGGGCTTAGTGTGTTCATTTTGAAAAGAAAGGCCTTACCTGAAGGCGATGTTTGTATTCTCTATGTGACGATAGTTCATGCCAGGCCTTGAAAGAATCTATTCACCATGTACAGGTCTCGTAAAAAGTACACAAAGCCAATCTGTGAGTGGTAGCTACAAAACCGTTCTGAAAACTGCCTAATTTTTTTGGCTTTTGGCTTTAGATCTCTGGTAGGTTGGTTAGAAAGGTGATACGCATACATGGTGCCCTTGCCAAGGCCCGAAAAGGCTGCCTTGATGTGGTTTTATGCCACTCGTGAACTTAGATGAAGTCACGTGACCGCGACGAGCATATATCTACAGGGTATGCGCGCGTTTCCAATCCCTCCTTCCTCTCTATTATCTATGGTTGAATTTCCCTTTCTAGTTTGCGCTGTTGATGTATACTTTACTACGAAGTAAGAAGTTTCCTTATCGATGAAATAATAAGGAAATTGGTCGGTACACTGCTTTCTGCTGTTTTATTAATTGCCATAGCGTAGCACACAATCGAGAGAGAGAGACTCCTTACTAGTAGACTCTAAGTATACACTGTAGCATACCAGTAGCGCAGTTAAACTTAAAGTCGGTTCACACACCGCGTCGATGCTTGTCGCAACAAAAAGCTAGAAGAGACTGATTCAACCGTTGATTGAGCTTCATTCGAATCCTCGTGAATGCGTGCGTGTAAGCCTAGAACGTGAGAGATACTTCATTCACTTCGTTCGCCACTTAAAGCCACCGAAAACGTAGCGTAAGTTTACGTCACAAATTGTGCTGGCCTTGCCCTTGCGTCAGCCTCGTCCTCAGGCCGTTCAGAGCTTTTCAATGGTGCACGCTGAAAAGCGGGAATGCCTGGTACTGTCGATTGCTGTTCACTTGGAACATCAGTGAATGCTTGCCTGTGAGCGTAGCCTTGCCCTCGTGTGAGTGTAAAACTAACGTATGGGTTGGAATGCCACGCAATCATTGGGCAAGCAGTTGGCTTACGCATCGTTTTCCGTGGTTTTACGTGGCGAATGAAGTGTCGCGTTTGTTCAACGCTCACACGAACGCATTCACGGGCGTTCGAGGTAAAGCGCAATCGACAGTACAAGTGTAGCGCAATTTATTGTACAAGTCACGTGCATGGCGTAACGCGTGGTGAGACCTTCCAGTGTGTCGAAAGTCACGAAGATTTTGAGGGCTCTTGTCGCCAACGATCGAGAGGTATGGTTCAAACGCTAGATACAGAGTGTAGCACGATCCATAAAGACCATAAAGAGTGAAACTTGTTAAGATAGCGTGTGGCTAGCAAAGACTGGCTTTTCGAAGGAACCATCAGACCGCTTGTCTTCGCGTCATCGTGAGCCAAAGTCGTGGTTTCTGCTGCCAGGCCTCCCACTTTTCAGTATGCAACATTGAAAAGCTGGGAAGGGCCTAGGTACGAGGCTGCTAGGGTTATCACATGAAAATTTAAAGCTGAAGCATTTCCCCAGGTATTCCTTCCATACGTCAGTCTACATGTAAGCAATTTAGGGCGCTAGAAGTTTTCTCGTCCACATTATATGGCGGTAGTTATACAGGCCTGTATTATCGCACGCAAATCGACAAAACAATGGGGTAAATCGCGTAATGAATGCCCAATGGGAATGTAGCGATTTTTGTTGATGTTTTTCACGTTTCTGAAGAACATCGCGGCACAAAAAGGTGTGCGTAAGCTTTTTTACGGCTTCTTCACGGCCCGTATAGTCACATTACGTAGAGGTCAAAGGTCAAAATTGCCAATGTTGGATCAAAAGCACTCCACGATAAAAGTAACGTGGCAATAGAATCAAGTTGTGAAACTTTTAGAAGTCACTTGAAACCATGCCTCCAATATAGCATACTCTCAATATCGCGAAGGTTTGGTTTCAAGTGATTTTTGAAAGAATCAGAACTTGAATCTACCCCTACATTACTTCTATCATGGAGTGCTTTCGATCAAGCGTCGGACCGACTTCGATCTTTGACAAAGAATAAGTGGGCGTGGCCAATGTATGGATGGTAACTTACAGCCACAAGAACCTTACTAAGCCACAGTAATAATATGTGACCGTATCTGGGAAAACCCGCCATGTAGCGAATTTTATGAAATTTTAGTTAGCTGTATATTTGATAAGCTCTACCCTAGAGCTAACCTGCCTCCAAGTTTCAGACCAATCGCGCGCTTCGCGTAGGAGCTAGAGCGCTTTGTTTGCGATCGCACCACACCCACAAAAATCAAGAAATTACGGCCTAAAGGCGTTGCTATGCACGCGTATAGCGTTTCCGTATACTACGCGTGTACCGGAAGTCAATTAAATGGACTTGGGTGGAGTCGTTCGAAATGAACGCCAAAGGTCAAGCTAGGCTCGAACTTTGTCGTCGATAACGAGAGCCACTTCTTCTTCGAAGCCTAAGAAGCTAAAAAGGTGAGTCAACGTTTAGTGATTCGACAAATCTAGCTGTATCTAGGATAGCCCGCGAGCGGGAATTCCAATTAACGCCCTTAGCAACGGGCTCCGTGTACGGCAGCTGCACTGACTAGGTAGATCGAGGGGCCTGTAAATAAAGGCTTATTTCGCCTTGGTAGCTTACGTTTACCCTTCGTAGGCTATGGCAACAGTTAGTAAAAAGGTTCTTTGACATAAATATGACAAAAACTGGACTTTGACAATTTTCTACCTGATGTACTAAAAACGCGCATTGCGCGACTTGCGCGTTTTCGCGACATGCCGGGTTTTCGCAAATCCGGTCACATATGTAGAATTTATGTAAATACGAACGTAGGCCTACAGGAGGTTGAAAGCATCGAAAAATAGTTTAAACTACGTTGTTTCAGCAGTCTGCTTGGTCAGCCACCTGCCTGGTCATTTTGACCCGTGCCACACCCATCTCTGTATAGAACGGAGGACAAAAAAGCCCTGCATGATGCCGTGACTACCTGAAGTAATCTATCCTTTGGTATTTTCAACAAGTCGGCCGTCAGGTAAGCTTTTTTATTTGGGTGGGTGGCAGAAAAAATCACGATTTAGGCTGATAGGCCCAGATAAAAAATTTTTTTCTACCGATAATTCATTTCTTCAATGCTGGCAAACATGCCCTATAATTCTTTCAAATGTACCTATAATTATCATTTCTTGCTCCTCAAATTTGATGTAATCAATAATGAATTTAGTGCATACGAAGTGAATGTCAGTAACTGTTATACTGCAGCATAACTGAAGCTTCAATGTAGTCTTCAAGTGCACTTTCTTGACTCGACTTAAATGAATTGGCTAGTAACAAATCCCACATCCACATTCCATATTACCACAAGTTGACAGAACAGCAGTTTGGTGCAGCCCAATATCTGGCTACCAGCAGACCAATAGCTATACTATAAGTTGCTTATAATTCTCAAGTATTGCTCATTGCTTCTAGGTACCTATAATGCTCAAAAAAATGCCAGCATTATTTATCTGGGCCTACTGTTAGCGCTTGAACTAAATCAGCTTTACAAAAGCCAAAGAGCTGTACAAATTCTTATGAATGCATTACCATGATGTCAACAAGGATAATTACCCTCAGTGTTTTGGCTTTTATGCTATATTAGTGGATCGGCAACGCTCTCTAACGTGATTGTGAGAGGGGTAATTGGAATGCGCATAATGAATTCCGGCGTGACCGTTTTCCTCGTTAGCGCCAAGGTCGAAGGTGCGAGTCACACCTACTCGCACCTCTCCCAGAGTAATGATTGGCAAAAGCCTATTGCGCATATATGGGAGAACGAGCCTATACAGCGGACAGCATACTCGCTATAGTTCTCACAGGAAAATGACTCCATATGGACGGATTTACTCGGTCTACCGTATTGATGAAAGAAGCGGGCGCTACACTGCCTGGAGACGGCGTACCTGTAACACGGACTCTGTCAGTATTCCGTGTACGATATGCACGGTACATGCGGACTCCGTTGCTTGCAACATGCTTACACAGTTACAACATTCGGTATCCGTCCTCTCGGCTTGCGCTACACGGACGCAGTATAGAGCAGCGCGCCAGACTCTACCCTATGGCCCAGACCAGGCCGGCCTGGCCGCGGGCCCGCGCCCTGGATATTGAATCGCGAATACATATAGAGTAGGGTAGGGTATTTCCGCACGGAGGCAGTTACTGGCCGCCTCGCACATAATTGCGTTTATATGGCCAACGGTATTACGTAATCCTTCACCACTTGCCACGAGGTAGGGGCCATGTAAGTACTAGCTGCATCTCATTTCTTGTGATGTGTATCCACACAGAAGCTGCACAATACTGCTCTAAACAGTTGCAACTTTTTCTCATTTTGGTCCAGAAGCTGGTTTTTTATGGTAGCTAAGATTTTTCATGATTTGTAAATTACACAACGGCATCAATTTTTTATGATTTATTTTTTCATTTGGTATGCGTATACTAGAATGTATGGAGAATTTTTAGAATTTTTTGACCGTATTATAAGCATAAACCAATTTTTTTTTTTTTTTGTAAAGAGCTTTCAGAGGTAGTTTCTGGACAATGCATATATTGCATTACTTTATGTGTTCACGTTGTATTTCACAATTTTTGGATGAATATTCAAATCTAAGGCAGAATGTAAGAAGGATGTTCATGATGCATTTGATGCCATTTACGTGTCATATATTGATAACCGCAGCCGCGATTTTTTAATGTAATTTTTCACCTTCGTCCGGTAATGGTCGACATTGTCCGCTCTCTACCTCCGGAACTAGCGGTACTTTGTGCGCACGCCCTGCATGAACGAAGGTGGGTGGGGCCACGGTTAAGGGCTCGTTTAGTAGGTGGTGCTTGGGCCTATCTGTGGTTGCATACTCGCGATCTAGTGCTGCTCGTTTGTCTGTGATATAACGCTGTCTTTCCTTAGAACTGAGCTTTTCTTTTGCGCCCATGCTGATTTCCGCGAAAATCTTCATACTCAAAAGTATTCACTATCACTGTGAACCAGTAATATCAGCAATGCTCAGGTGCATTAAGGGCCGGGACAAGCACTTTAGATCTACACTTGTGAGCATGTCAGAGATATAAAGCAAACTCCATATGAATGTTTACCTCCTACCATATTGTAGATAATTCTGGCATGACCATTGGCACTAGGCTCGAGGCGCAAGAAAGCTCTCGAACGTGTGTTAACGCGGGGTGTATCACACTTTCTTGGTTGGCAAGAATAAACTGTCGTCTATGGGAATAAACGCAATATCGATGCTTTTCGAGCGCTACGAAGCGGCTATCAGCAGGAAAGTCCACATGCAGTGAACTTCCCTAGTTGGTTCCTCATAGCTACCATGACAGAATTATAGCGAGTATGCTGTCCGCCGTATAGGCCACCGAAGCCGTTCTCCTATATAGATAATTCCGGCGTGTCCGTTTGGCCCATTGGCACTAAGTTCGAAGCGCGAGAAAAAAGCGAACATGTGTTAGCGCGGGGTGTATAGCACTTCCTTAGGGCCTAGGGGTGGGAAGAGCCCGAGGCTATGAAACGTTACCAGTTTGCCTGAAGCCTCCACTGGTACGGTACGGTGCTGTTGTTGTCGTTCTAGCCGTATCCTGATTTCCCCACAAGCTAATCTTTGATCCATAAATGTGACACCACGAGGGAAATATTACAAAAATATACTAAATTAGAGCATGCTGTCGCAGTTGTTTCTGAGCGCAAAATTTCAGCACAAAAGATTGCATGCGACTCCGAACAGAGTCTATAAAGCGGTGCGCGGATGACGGACGTACCAAACATACATACATACATACACCATATTATTGCAGGCATTGCTGTACAGTTTATGTGGGGCTCGCTCAGGCTCGCCCCAATATATCAATAGCTTCAATCACCATGTTGAAGCTGTTGATTGTTGAAGCTGTTGATTGTTGTTGGTGTTGATGCTAAATCCGTTGTTGTTGAAGCTGTTGATTGTTGTTGATGTTGTTAAATCTGTTGTTGAATCTGTTGTTGAAGCTGTTAATTATTGATTATGATTGTTGAAGTTGTTGAATCTGTTGATCTTGTTAGTATAGTCTAAGCTGTTGATTGTTGGTTATAATTGTTGAAGCTGTTGAATCTGTTGATCACCATGTTGAAGCTGTTAATAATATTGTTCTTGATGTTGAATCTGTTACTATTGATTGTTGTTGAATCTGTTGTTGAACATGTTGATTGTTGAAGCTGTTGAATCGGATTGTGCTGAATCTGCTATTGAGGCTGTTGATTGTTGAAGCTGTTGAATCTTGTTTAGTCAATTGATCACCATGTTGAAGTTGTTGAATGTTGTTGATGTTGAATCTGTGTTGTTGAAGCTGTTGATTGTTATGATTGTTTGTTGAATCTGTTGATCACCATGTTGAAGCTGTTAATAATATTGTTCTTGATGTTGAATCTGTTACTATTGATTGTTGTTGAATCTGTTGTTGAACATGTTGATTGTTGAAGCTGTTGAATCGGATTGTGCTGAATCTGCTATTGAGGCTGTTGATTGTTGAAGCTATTGAATCTGTTGTTTAGTCAATTGATCACCATGTTGAAGTTGTTGAATGTTGTTGAAGTTGTTGAATCTGTGTTGTTGAAGCTGTTGATTGTTGGTTATGATTGTTGAAGCTGTTGAATCTGTTGTTGAAGCTGTTGATTGTTGTTGGTGTTGATGTTAAATCAGTTGTTATTGAAGCTGTTGATTGTTGTTGAATCTGTTGTTGAAGTTGTTGATTGTTGATCATGGTTGTTAAAGCTGTTGAATCTGTAGTTGAATCTGCTGTTGAATCAGTTGTTCTTGTTAGTATAGTTGAAGCTGTTGATTGTCGGTTAAGATTGTTGAGGCTGTTGAATCTGTTGATCACCAAGTGGAAGCTGTTAATTTTGATGTTATTAAATCTGTTGCTATTGACAATTGTTGAATCCGTTGTTGAAGCTGTAGATTGTTGAAGCTGTTAAATCTGAAGTTGTTGAATCTGTTGTTGAAGCTGTTGAATCTGTTGTTTAAACGGTTGATCACCTTGTTGAAGTTGTTGATGTTGTTTAATCTGGTGTTGAAGCCGTTGATTGTTGGATAGATTGGTGAGGCTGTTGAATCTGTTAATCTTGTTAGCATAGTTGAAGCTGTTGATTGTTACCGTAAATGTTCGAATTATAGCGCCACCCTAATATAAGCGCCACTTGGAGGTTAACGACGATTGTTGCACTCTATAGCGCCAACTGCAGTCACAAAGCGGCGCTTACTAAATAGAAAACGCTGTGCTTTTGTATGTAGTGTCCTATTCACTAAGCACCACCCTAATTTAAGCGCCACTATCGACTTTAGAAGTATTTTTTGGCTCCAATAGAAGCGCCAACTGAAGATTAGAATTAAACTTTTTGGCACTGTAATTAGAACTTTTACGGTAGTACAGTCTATTTTGCGTAAGAGTAGGCTCGCCCCAATAAATCAATAGCTTCAATCACCATGTTGAATTAAGCTGTTGATTGTTGAATCTGTTGAATCTGTTGTTGAAGCTGTTGATTGTTATTGGTGTTTACAATGTTAAATCTGGTGTTATTGAGCTGTTTATTGTTGATGGTGTTGAATTAGTTGAATCTGTTGTTGAAGCTGTTGATTGTTGATTATAATTGTTGAAGCAGTTGTTGAATCTGTTGATCTTGTTAGTATAGTTGAAGCTGTTGATTGTTGGCTATGATAGTTGAAGCTGTTGAATCTGTTGATCACCATGTTGAACCTGTTAATTGTTGTATACGGACGTACCAAACATACATACATACATACACCATATTATTGCAGGCATTGCTGTACAGTTTATGTGGGGCTCGCTCAGGCTCGCCCCAATAAATCAATAGCTTCAATCACCACGTTGAATCTGTTGAATCTGTTGTTGAGGAAGCTGTTGATTGTTGAAGCTGTTGAATCTGAAGTAGTTAAATCTGTTGTTGAAGCTGTTGAATGTTGTTGATATTGTTGAATCTGTTGTTGTGGAAGCTTTTGATTGTTGGTTATGATTGATGAAGTTGTTGAATCTATTGATATTAGTATAACTGAAGCTGTTGATTATTAGTACAGTCTATTGTGTCTAAGAGTAGGCTCGTCCCAATAAATCAATAGCTTCAATCACCATGTTGAAGCTGTTGACTGTTGAAGCTGTTAAATCTGTTGTTGATGTTGATTCTTGAAGCTGTGGAATCTGAAGCTGTTGTTCAAGCTGTTGATTGTTAAAGCTGTTGAATCTGTTGATCTCCATGATGAAGTTGATGATTGTTGATGTTGTTAAATCTGTTATTGAATCCGTTGTTGAAGATGTTGATTGTTGATTATGGCTTTTGAAGCAGTTGAATCTGTTGTTGAATCTGTTGATCTTGTTAGTATAGTTTAAGCTGTTGATTGTTAGTACAGTCCATCTTGTGTAAGTGTAGGCTCGTTCCAATAAATTAATAGCTTCAATCACCATGTTGAAGCTGTTAAATCTGTTGTTGAAGCCGTTGAATCTGAAGTAGTTGAATCTGTTGTTGAAGCTGTTGATTTCCATGTTGAAGTTGATGATTGTTGTTGATGTTGAATCTGTTGCTGTTGATTGTTGTTGAATCTCTTGTTATTGAACCTGTTGATTGTTGAAACTGTTAAATCTGAAGTTGTTGAATCCGTTGTTGAAGTTGTCGATTGTTGAAGCAGTTAAATCTGTTGTTCATATCCGTTGATCACCATGTTGAAGTAGTTGATTGTTGTTGATGTTGTTGAAGCTGTTGATTGTTGGTTATGATTGTTGAGGCTATTGAACCTGTTGATCTTGTTAGTATAGTTGAAGCTGTTGATTGTTAGTACAGTCTATTTTGTGTAAGTGTAGGCTCGCCCCAATAAATCAATACCTTTAATCACCATGTTGAAGCTGTTGATTGTTGAAGCTGTTGAATCTGTTGTTGAAGCTGTTGATTGTTGTTGGTGTTGTTGATGTTAAATTTGTTGTTGTTGAAGTTGTTGATTGTTGTTAATATTGTTGAAGTTGTTGAATCTGTTGTTTAAGCTATTGATTGTTGATTATGATTGTTGAAGCTGTTGAATCTGTTGATTACCATGTTGAAACTGTGAATTGTTGTTGATGTTGTTGAATCTGTTTCTGTTGTTGAATCTGCTGTTGTTGAGGCTGTTGATTGTTGAAGCTGTTGAATCTCAAGTTGTTGAATCTGTTGTTGAAGCTGTTGAATCCGTTGTTTAATCTGTTGATCACCATGTTGAAGTTGTTGATATTGAATCTGTTGTTGAAGCTGTTGGTTGTTGAAGCTCTTAAATCTAAACTTGTAGAATCTGTTGTTAAAGCTGATGATCACCATATTGAAGTTATTTGTTGTTGATGTTGAATTTGTTGTTGAAGCTGTTGATAGTTGAAGCTGTTGAATCTGAAGTTGTTGAATCTGTTGTTAAAGCTGTTGATTGTTGAAGGTGTTGAATCTGTTGTTTAACATGTTGATCACATTGTTGAAGTTGTTGATGTTGTTTAATCTGTTGTTGATGCTGTTGATTGTTGTTATGATTGTTGAAACTGTTGAATCTGTTGATCTTGTTAGTATAGTTTAAGCTGTTGATTGTTAGTACAGTCTATCTTGTGTAAGTATAGGCTTGCCCCAATAAATCAATAGCTTCAATCACAATGTTGAAGCTATTGATTGTTAAAGCTGTTGAATCTGTTGTTGAAGCTGTTGATTGTTGTTATTGTTGATGTTATATCTGTTGTTGTTGAAGTTGTTGATTGTCATTGATGTTGAATCTGTTGTTGATGCTGTTGATTGTTGAAGCTGTTGTTGAATCTGCTAAACTTGTTAGTATATTTAGAGCTGTTGATTGGTGGTTATGATTGTTGAAGCTGTTAAATCTCTTGATCACCATGTCGAAACTGTTAAATGTTGATGTTCAATCTGTTGCTGTTGACTGTTGTTGAATCTGCTGTTGAAGCTGTTGATTAATCTTGACTGTAGTAGCTGTTGAATCTGAAGTTGTTGAATCTGTTGTTGAAGCTATTGATTGTTGAAGCTGTTAAATCTGTAGTTGAATCTGTTGAAGTTGTTGATTGTTAATGTTGTTAAATCTGTCGTTGAAGGTTTTCATTGTTGAAGCTGTTGAATCTGTTGCTTGTTGTAGGATACATCATGTGCTCTAGAGAGCTATATCTTTATTGAAGCAGTTGAATCTGTTGTTGAAACTGTTGATTGTTGTAGGCTATTATGTGCTCTAAAGAGCTCTAAATTTGTTGAAATCGTTGAATCTGTGGTTGAAGATGTTGATCGTTGTAGGCTACATTATGTACTCTAGAGAGCTCTAGTTCTGTTGAAGCAGTTGAACCTGTTGTTGGAGCTGTTGATTGTTGTAGGCTACATAATATGCTCGACAGAGCTCTAATTTTGTTGAAGCAGTAGAATTTCCTGTTGAAGTTGTTCATTGTTGTAGGCTATTATGTGTTCTAGAGAGCTCAAGTTTTGTTGAAGCTGTTGAATATGTTGATGGTGTAGCTGTTGAATCTGTTGTTGTTAAAGCTATTGATTGTTGTAAGCTATTATGTGCTCAAGTTTTATTGGAGCTGTTGAACCTGTTGTTGAAAATGTTGATTGTTGTAGGCTACATTATGTGCTCTAAAGAACTCTAGATTTGTTAAGGCAATTGAATCCGTTGTTGAAGCTGTTGATTGTTGTAGGCTATATGTGCTCTAGAGAACTCTAGATTTATTGAAGCTGTTGAATCTGTTGTTAAAGTTGTTGGTTGTTGTAGGCTACATTATGTGCTCTAGAGAGCTCTAGTTATGTTGGAGCAGTTGAATCTGTTGTTAAAGCTGTTGATTGTTGAAGGTAATTATGTACTGTAGAGAACTCTAGTTCTGTTGAAGCTGTTGAATCTGCTATTGTTGAAGTTGTTGAATCTGTTGTTGTTAAAGCTGGTGATTATTGTGGGCTATTATGTGGTCTAGTTTTATTGAAGCTGTTGAATCGGTTGTTGAAGATGTTGATTGTTGTAGGCTACATTATGTGCTCTAGAAAGATCTAGTTCTGTCGAAGCTGTTCAATCCGTTGTTGTTGAATCTATTGTTGTTAAAGCTGTTGATTGTTGTAGGCTATTATGTTCTCAGTTTTATTGAAGCTGTTGGACCTGTTGTTGAAGATGTTGATTGTTGTAGGCTACATTAGGTGTTCTAGAGAGCTCAAGTTTTGTCGAAACTGAATCTGCTGTTGTTGAAGCTGTTGATTGTTGTAGGCTATTATGTGGCTCTAGAGAGCTCTAGTTTTGTTGAAGCTGTTGAATCTGTTGTTGAAGCTGTTGATTGTTGTAGGCTATTATGTGGCTCTAGAGAGCTCTAGTTTTGTTGAAGCTGTTAAATCTGTTGTTCAAGCTGTTGATTGTTGTAGGATATTATGTGCTCTAGAGAGCTCTAGTTTTGTTCAAACTGTTGAATCTGTTGTTGAAGCTGTTGATTGTTGTAGGCTATTATGTGCTCTAGAGAGCTCTGGTTTTGTTAAAACTGTTGAATCTGTTGTTAAAGCTGTTGATTGTTGAAGGTAATTATGTACTCTAGAGAACTCTAGTTTTGTTGAAGCTGTTGAATCTATTATTGTTGAAGTTGTTGAATCTGTTGTTGTTAAAGCTGGTGATTATTGTGGGCTATTATGTGCTCTAGTTTTATTGAAGCTGTTGAATCTGTTGTTGAAGATGTTGATTGTTGTAAGATGCATTATGTGCTCTAGAGAGCTCTAGTTTTTTTTGAAGCTGTTGAATCTGTTGTTGTTGAGCTGTTGAATCTGTTGTTGTTAGAGCTGATGATTGCTATAAGCTATTATGTGCTCTAGTTTTATTGAAGTTGTTGAATGTATTCTTGTTGAAAATGTTAATTGTTCTAGGTTACATTATGTTCTCTAGAGAAATCTACTTTTGTCAAAGCTGTTGTATCTGTTGTTGTTGAAGCTCTTGATTGTCAGGTTTTTTTGTGTTCCAGATAGCTCTAGTTTTTCTAATGTTGTCGAATCTGTTGTTGGAGATATTGATTGTTGTAGGCTACATTATGTGCTCTAGATAAATCTAGTTTTGTTGAAGCTGTTGAATCTGTTGTTGTTGAAGCTGTTGAATCTGTTGTTGTTAAAGCTGTTGATTGTTGTAGGCTATTATGTGCTCTAGCTGTATTGAAGTAGTTGAATCTGTTGTTGAAATTGTTGATTGTTGTAGGCTATACTATGTGCACTAGAGAGCTCTAGTTTTGTAGAAGCTGTTGAATCTCCTGTTGAAGTTGTTCATTGTTGTAGGCTATTATGTGTTCTAGAGAGCTCAAGTTTTGTTGAAGCTGTTGAATATGTTGATGGTGAAGCTGTTGAATCTGTTGTTGTTAAAGCTATTGATTGTTGTAGGCTATTATGTGCTTTGGTTTTATTGGAGCTGTTGAACCTGTTGTTGAAAATGTTGATTGTTGTAGGCTACATTATGTGCTCTAAAGAACTCTAGATTTGTTAAGGCAGTTGAATCTGTTGTTGAAGTGGTTGATTGTTGTAGGCTATTATGTACTCTAGAGAGCTCTAGATTTATTGAAGCTGTTGAATCTGTTGTTGTTAAAGCTGTTGGTTGTTGTAGGCTACATTATGTGCTCTAAAGAGCTCTAGTTATGTTGGAGCAGTTGAATCTTTTGATAAAGTTGTGGATTGTTAAAGGCTATTATGTGCTCTAGAGAACTCTAGTTTTGTTGAAGCTGTTGAATCTGTTATTGTTGAAGTTGTTGAATCTGTTGTTAGAGCTGATAATTGTTGTGGGCTATTATGTGTTCTAGTTTTATTGAAGCTGTTGAATCTGTTGTTGAAGATGTTGATTATTGTAGGCTACATTATGTGCTCTAGAAAGATCGAATTCTGTCGAAGCTGTTCAATCCGTTGTTGCTGAATCTATTGTTGTTAAAGCTGTTGATTGTTGTAGGCTATTATGTTCTCTAGTTTTATTGAAGCTGTTGGATCTGTTGTTGAAGACGTTGATTGTTGTAGGCTACATTATGTGTTCTAGAGAGCTCAAGTTTTGTCGAAGATGAATCTCTTGTTGAAGCTGTTGATTGTTGTAGGCTATTATGTGCTCTAGGGAGCTCTAGTTTTGTTGAAGCTGTTGAATCTGTTGTTGTTGAAGCTGTTGATTGTTGTAGGCTATTATGTGCTCTAGAGAGCTCTACCTTTGTTGAAGCTGTTAAATCAGTTGTTTAAGCTGGTGATTGTTGTAGGATATTATGTACTCTAGAGAGTTCTAGTTTTGTTCAAGCTGTTGAATTTGTTGTGGAAGCTGTTGATTGTTGTAGGCTATTATGTGCTCTAGAGAGCTCTAGTTTTGTTAAAACTGTTGAATCTGTTGTTGTTGAAGATGTTGATTGTTGTAGGCTACATTATGTGCTCTACAGAGCTCTAGTTTTGTTGAAGCAGTTGAATCTGTTGTTGAAGATGTTGATTGTTGTAGGCTACATTATGTGCTCTAGAGAGCTCTAATTTTGTTTAAGCTGTTGAATCTGTTGTTGAAACTGTTGAATCTGTTTTTGTTGAACCTGTTGATTGTTGTAGGATATATTATGTGCTCTAAAGAGCTCTAGTTTTGTTAAGGCAGATGAATCTGTTGTTGAAGCTGTTGATTATTGCAGGCTATTATGTGCTCTAGAGAGCTCTAAATTTGTTGAAATTGTTGAATCTGTTGTTGAAGATGTTGATCATTGTAGGCTACATTATGTGCTCTAGAGAGCTCTAGTTATGTTGGAGCAGTTGAATCTGTTGTTAAAGCTGTTGATTGCTGAAGGGTATTATGTGCTCTAGAGAGTTCTAGTTTTGTTGAAGTTGTTGAATCTGTTATTGTTGAAGCTGTTGAATCTGTTGTTGTTAAAGCTCTTGATTGTTGTAGGCTATTATGTGCTCTAGTTTTATTGAAGCTGTTGAATCTGTTGTTGAAAATGTTGATTGTTGTAGGCTATAATTATGTTTTTTAAAGAGCTCTAGTTGTGTTAAGGCAGTTGAATCTGTTGTTGAAGCTGTTGATTGTTGTAGGCTACATTATGTGCTCTAGAGAGCTCTAGATATGTTGGAGCGATTGAATCTGTTGTTGAAGCTGTTGATTATTGTAGGCTATTATGTGCAATAGAGAGCTCTAGTTTTGTTGAAGCTGTTGAATCTGTTGTTAATGAAGCTGTTGAGTCTGTTGTTAAAGCTGTTAATTGTTGTAGGCTATTATGAGCTCTAGAGAGCTCTAGTTATGTTGAAAAGTTTGAATCTGTTGTTGAAGCTGTTGATTGTTGTAGGCTATTATGTCCTCTGGAGAACTCTAGTTTTGTTAAATCTGTTGTTGAAGCTGTTGATTGTTGTAGGCTATTGTGAGCTCTAGAGAGCTCTAGTTTTGTTGAAGCTGTTGAATCTCTTGTTGAAGATGTTGAATCTTTTGTTGTTAAGGCTGTTGATTGTTGTAGGCTATTATGTGCTCTAATTTTATTAAAGCTGTTGAATCTATTTTTGCTGAAGATGTTGATTGTTGTAGGCTACACTATGTGCTCTAGAGAGCTCTAGTTTTGTTGAAGCTGTTGAATCTGTTGTTGAAGCTGTTGATTGATGTAGGCTATTATATGCTATAGAGAGCTCTAGTTTTGTTTAAGCTGTTGAATCTGTTGAAGCTGTTAATTGTTGTAGGCTATTATATCTTATAGAGAGGTCTAGTTTTCTTTAAGCTGTTGAATCTGTTGTTGAAGCTGTTGATTGTTGTAGGCTAATATATACTATAGAGAGCTCTAGTTTTGTTGAAGCTGTTGAATCTGTTGTTGAAGCTGTTGATTGTTGTAGGCTATTATGTGTAATAGAGAGCTCTAGTTTTGTTGAAGTTGTTGAATCTGTTGTTGAAGCTGTTGATTGTTGTAGGCTACATTATGTGCTTTAGAGAGCTCTAGTTTTGTTGAAGCAGTTGAATCTGTTGTTGAAGCCTTTGATTGTTGTAGGTTATTATGTGCTCTAGAGAGCTCTAGTTTTGTTTAAGCAGTTGAATTTGTTGTTGAAGCCTTTGATTGTTGTAGGTTATTATGTGCTCTAGAGAGCTCTAGTTTTGTTTAAGCTGTTGAATCTGTTGTTGAAGCTGTTGATTGTTGTAGGCTATTATATCTTGTAGAGAGGTCTAGTTTTGTTTAAGCTGTCGAATCTATTGTTGTTGAAGCTGTTGATTGTTGTAGGCTATTACATGCTATAGACAGCTCTATTTTTTTTTAAGCTGTTGAATCTGTTGTTGTTGAAGCTGTTGATTGTTGTAGGCTACATTATTTGCTTTAGAGAGCTCTAGTTTTGTTGAAGCTGTTGAATCTGTGGTTGAAGCTGTTGATTGTAGGCTATTATATGCTCTAGTGAGCTCTAGTTTTGTTGAAGCTGTTGATTGTTGTAGGCTATTAAGTGCCCTAGTTTAATTGAAGCTGTTGAATCTGTTGTTGTTAAAGCTGTTGATTGTTGTCGGCTATTATGTGCTCTATTTTTATTAAAGCTGTTGAATCTATTTTTGTCGAAGAAGTTGATTGTTGTAGGCTATTATGTGCAATAGAGAGCTCTAGTTTTGTTGAAGCTGTTGAATCTGATGTTGTTGAAGTTGTTGATTGTTGTAGGCTATTATATACTATAAGAGAGCTCTAGTTTGTTTAAGCTGTTGAATCCGTTGTTGAAGCTGTTGATTGTTGTAGGCTATTATATGCTATAGAGAGCTCTAGTTTTGTTTAAGCTGTCGAATCTGTTGTTGTTGAAGCTGTTGATTGTTGTAGGCTATTATGTGCATTAGAGAGCTCTAATTTTGTTGAAGCTGTTGAATCTGTTGTTGAAGCTGTTGATTGTTGCAGGCTATTATATCTTATAGAGAGGTCTAGTTTGTTTAAGCTGTTGAATCTGTTGTTGTTGAAGCTGTTGATTGTTGTAGGCTATTATATGCTATAGAGAGCTCTAGTTTTGTTCAAGCTGTTGAATCTGTTGTTGTTGAAGCTGTTGATTGTTGTAGGCTATTATGTGTAATAGAGAGCTCTAGTTTTGTTGAAGTTGTTGAATCTGTTGTTGAAGCTGTTGATTGTTGTAGGCTACATTATGTGCTTTAGAGAGCTCTAGTTTTGTTGAAGCAGTTGAATCTGTTGTTGAAGCTGTTGATTGTTGTAGGCTACATTATGTGCTTTAGAGAGCTCTAGTTTTGTTGAAGCAGTTGAATCTGTTGTTGAAGCTGTTGATTGTTGTAGGCTATTATGAGCTCTTGAGAGCTCTAGTTTTGTTGAAGCTGTTAAATCTGTTGTTGAAGCTGTTGATTGTTGAAGCTGTAGTTGTTGAATCTGTTTTTGAAGCTGTTGAATCAGTTGTTGAATCTGTTGATAACCATGTTGAAGTTGTTGATTGTCGTTGATGTTGAAACTGTTGTTGAAGCTGTTGATTGTTGGTAGTGTTGAAGCTGTTCAATCAGTTGATCTTGTTAGTACAATTAAAGCTGTTGATTGTGAGTTTTTTGTGTAAGTGTAGGCTCGCCCCAATAAATCAATAGCTTCAATCACTATGTTGAAGCTGTTGAATTTGTTGTAGAAGCTGTTGATTGTTGTAAGCCATTATGTGCTCTAGAGAGCTCTAGTTTTGTTTAAGCTGTTGAATCTGTTGTTGAAGCTGTTGATTGTTGTAGGGTACTATATCTTATAGAGAGGTCTAGTTTTGTTTAAGCTGTCGAATTTGTTGTTGAAGCTGTTGATTGTTGTAGGCTATTACATGCTATAGACAGCTCTAGTTTTGTGTAAGCTGTTGAATCTGTTGTTGTTGAAGCTGTTGATTGTTATAGGCTACATAATGTGCTTTAGAGAGCTCTAGTTTTGTTGAAGCTGTTGAATCTGTGGTTGAAGCTGTTGATTGTAGGCTATTATATGCTCTAGTGAGCTTTAGTTTGTTGAAGCTGTTGATTGTTGTAGGCTACATTATGTGCTTTAGAGAGCTCTAGTTTTGTTGAAGCTGTTGAATCTGTGGTTGAAGCTGTTGATTGTAGGCTATTATAGGCTCTAGTGAGCTCTAGTTTTGTTGAAGCTGTTGATTGTTGTAGGCTATTAAGTGCCCTAATTTAATTGAAGCTGTTGAATCCGTTGTTGTTAAAGCTGTTGATTGTTGTAGGCTATTATGTGCTCTATTTTTATTAAAGCTGTTGAATCTATTTTTGTTGAAGAAGTTGATTGTTGTAGGCTATTATGTGCAATAGAGAGCTCTAGTTTTGTTGAAGCTGATGAATCTGTTGTTGTTGAAGCTGTTGATTGTTGTAGGCTATTATATGCTATAGAGAGCTCTAGTTTTGTTTAAGCTGTTGAATCTGTTGTTGAAGCTGTTGATTGTTGTAGGCTATTATAGGTTATAGAGAGCTCTAGTTTTGTTTAAGCTGTCGAATCTGTTGTTGAAATTGTTGATTGTTGTAGGCTATTATATATTATAGAGAGGTCTTGTTTTGTTTAAGCTGTCGAAACTTTTGTTGAAGTAGTTGATTGTTGTAGGCTATTATATGCTATAGAGAGCTCTAGTTTTGTTTAAGCTGTCGAATCTGTTGTTGTTGAAGCTGTTGATTGTTGTAGGCTATTATGTGCAATAGAGAGCTCTAATTTTGTTGAAGCTGTTCAATCTGTTGTTGAAGCTGTTGATTGTTGTAGGCTATTATATCTTACAGAGAGGTCTAGTTTGTTTAAGCTGTTGAATCTGTTGTTGTTGAAGCTGTTGATTGTTGTAGGCTATTATGTGCAATAGAGAGCTCTAGTTTTGTTGAAGCTGTTGAATCTGTTGTTGAAGCTGTTGATTGTTGTAGGTTATTATGTGCTCTAGAGAGCTCTAGTTTTGTTTAAGCTGTTGAATCTGTTGTTGAAGCTGTTGATTGTTGTAGGCTATTATATCTTATAGAGAGGTCTAGTTTTGTTAAGCTGTCGAATTTGTTGTTGTTGAAGCTGTTGATTGTTGGAGGCTATTACATGCTATAGAGAGCTCTAGTTTTTTTTTAACTATTGAATCTGTTGTTGTTGAAGCTGTTGATTGTTGTAGGCTACATAATGTGCTTTAGAGAGCTCTAGTTTTGTTGAAGCTGTTCTCAGGTGGTCTAAGGACTGGGACACCCATACCAGAGCATGATTTTAGCTGTAACTTCAGCCATCATATCTCTAGAACACTACATTATATGGACAAAAATGTTTCATCAAAAGATAGCTCAACTCTTTCTCTAACCGCAAACTAATTGATAGCCACACCCATTAATTAGTCTCCTCCTTATGACATCATCCACAAAGGCTATTTTATAGACAAAATCAAAAAGGTGGCGGTGAAGATCAACCTTGATGACTAGGTCTCTAGTCCTTAAATAAAGTTTATATGCCTAACTACTAAATATCACGGGGGCAAGTTGATCTATCATCATACTAAGCGGGAATACCACAAAATGTAAGAATCCTAGGGTAACATGGGGGGTGTTTACCTGAATATCTTCCGTCCCGTACAGCAGTTCTTTCTGCCCCAGGGCAGTATGCCTTAAATTCGTTGTTACTTGCTTCATATAACGGAGATATCTTCTCAGCTAAGCGTCTTCACCGCCGCCTCAGCTACCCTCTGCCTTTGTACAGCTACTCTATGGCAATGATCGTGGTCATGTGACTAAACGTATAGGGGTATATCGCGTGCACGTGATCCTGCTCTGGCGCGCGCGTACCCAGTCCTTAGACTACCTGAGTTGAATCTGTGGTTGAAGCTGTTGATTGTAGGCTATTATATGCTCTAGTGAGCTCTAGTTTTGTTGAAGCTGTTGATTGTTGTAGGCTATTAAGTGCCCTAGTTTAATTGAAGCTGTTGAATCTGTTGTTGTTAAAGCTGTTGATTGTTGTAGGCGATTATGTGCTCTAATTTTATTAAAGCTGTTGAATCTATTTTTGTTGAAGAAGTTGATTGTTGTAGGCTATTACGTGCAATAGAGAGCTCTAGTTTTGTTGAAGCTGTTGAATCTGTTGTTGTTGAAGCTGTTGATTGTTGTAGGCTATTATAAGCTATAGAGAGCTCTAGTTTTGTTTAAGCTGTTGAATCTGTTGTTGAAGCTGATGATTGTTGTAGGCTATTATATGTTATAGAGAGCTCTAGTTTTATTTAAGCTGTCGAATCCGTTGTTGAAATTGTTGATTGTTGTAGGCTATTATATGTTATAGAGAGGTCTAGTTTTGTTTAAGCTGTCGAATCTGTTGTTGTTGAAGCAGTTGATTGTTGTAGGCTATTATATGCTATAGAGAGCTCTAGTTTTGTTCAAGCTGTTGAATCTGTTGTTGAAGCTGTTGATTGTTGTAGGCTATTATATGCTATAAAGAGCTCTAGTTTTGTTGAAGTTGTTGAATCTGTTGTTGTTGAAGCTGTTGATTGCTGAAGGCTACATTATGTGCTTTAGAGAGCTCTAGTTTTGTTGAAGCAGTTGAATCGGTTGTTGAAGCTGTTGACTGTGTAGGCTATTATGAGCTCTTGAGAGCTCTAGTTTTGTTGAAGCTGTTGATTGTTAAAGCTGTAGTTGTTGAATCTGTTTCTGAAGCTGTTGATTGTTGAAGCTGTTGAATCAGTTGTTAAATCTGTTGATAACCATGTTGAAGTTGTAGATTGTTGTTGATATTGAATCCGTTGTTGTTGAAGCTGTTGATTGTTGGTAGTGTTGAAGCTGTTCAATCAGTTGATCTTGTTAGTACAATTAAAGCTGTTGATTGTGAGTACAGTCTATTTTGTGTAAGTGTAGGCTCGCTCCAATAAATCAATAGCTTCAATCACTATGTTGGAGCTGTTGAATTTGTTGTAGAAGCTGTTGATTGTTGTAAGCTATTATGTGCTCTAGAGAGCTCTAGTTTTGTTGAAGCTGTTGAATCTATTTCTGTTAAAGCTGTTGATCGCTGTAGGCTATTATGTGCTCTAGTTTAATTGATGCTGTTGAATCTGTTGTTGAAGAAGTTGATTGTTGTAGGCTATTATGTGCAATAGAGAGCTCTAGTTTTGTTGAAGCTGTTGAATCTGTTGTTGTTGAAGCTGCTGATTGTTGTAGGCTATTATATGCTATAGAGAGCTCTAGTTTTGTTTAAGCTGTTGAATCTGTTGTTGAAGCTGTTGATTGTTGTAGGCTATTATATGTTATAGAGAGCTCTAGTTTTGTTTAAGCTGTCGAATCTGTTGTTGAAATTGTTGATTGTTGTAGGCTATTATATGTTATAGAGAGGTCTAGTTTTGCTTAAGCTGTCGAATCTGTTGTTGAAGTAGTTGATTGTTGTAGGCTATTATATGCTATAGAGAGCTCTAGTTTTGTTTAAGCTGTCGAATCTGTTGTTGAAGCTGTTGATTGTTGTAGGCTATTATGTGCAATAGAGAGCTCTAGTTTTGTTGAAGCTGTTGAATCTGTTGTTGAAGCTGTTGATTGTTGTAGGCTATTATATGTTATAGAGAGCTCTAGTTTTATTTAAGCTGTCGAATCTGTTGTTGAAATTGTTGATTGTTGTAGGCTATTATGTGCAATAGAGAGCTCTAATTTTGTTGAAGCTGTTCAATCTGTTGTTGAAGCTGTTGATTGTTGTAGGCTATTATATCTTATAGAGAGGTCTAGTTTGTTTAAGCTGTTGAATCTGTTGTTGAAGCTGTTGATTGTTGTAGGCTATTATATGCTATAGAGAGCTCTAGTTTTGTTCAAGCTGTTGAATTTGTTGTTGAAGCTGTTGATTGTTGTAGGCTATTATGTGTAATAGAGAGCTCTAGTTTTGTTGAAGTTGTTGAATCTGTTGTTGAAGCTGTTGATTGTTGTAGGCTACATTATGTGCTTTAGAGAGCTCTAGTTTTGTTGAAGCAGTTGAATCTGTTGTTGAAGCTGTTGATTGTTGTAGGCTGTTATGAGCTCTTGAGAGCTCTAGTTTTGTTGAAGCTGTTAAATCTGTTGTTGAAGCTGTTGATTGTTGAAGCTGTAGTTGTTGAATCTGTTTTTGAAACTGTTGAATCAGTTGTTAAATCTGTTGATAACCATGTTGAAGTTGTTGATTGTCGTTGATGTTGAATCTGTTGTTGTTGAAGCTGTTGATTGTTGGTAGTGTTGAAGCTGTTCAATCAGTTGATCTTGTTAGTACAATTAAAGCTGTTGATTGTGAGTACAGTCTATTTTGTGTAAGTGTAGGCTCGCCCCAATAAATCAATAGCTTCAATCACTATGTTGAAGCTGTTGAATTTGTTGTAGAAGCTGTTGATTGTTGTAAGCTATTATGTGCTCTAGAGAGCTCTAGTTTTGTTGAAGCTGTTGAATCTGTTGTTGTTAAAGCTGTTGATTGTTGTAGGCTATTATATGCTATAGAGAGCTCTAGTTTTGTTTAAGTTGTTGAATCTGTTGTTGAAGCTGTTGATTTTTGTAGGCTATTATATCTTATAGAGAGGTCTAGTTTTGTTTAAGCTGTCGAAACTGTTGTTGTTGAAGCTGCTGATTGTCGTAGGCTATTACATGCTATAGAGAGCTCTAGTTTTGTTTAAGCTGTTGAATCTGTTGTTGTTGAAGCTGTTGATTGTTGTAGGCTATTATGTGCAATAGAGAGCTCTAGTTTTGTTGAAGCTGTTGAATCTGTTGTTGAAGCTGTTGATTGTTGTAGGTTATTATGTGCTCTAGAGAGCTCTAGTTTTGTTTAAGCTGTTGAATCTGTTGTTGAAGCTGTTGATTTTTATAGGCTATTATATCTTATAGAGAGGTCTAGTTTTGTTTAAGCTGTCGAAACTGTTGTTGTTGAAGCTGTTGATTGTCGAAGGCTATTACATGCTATAGAGAGCTCTAGTTTTGTTTAAGCTATAGAATCTGTTGTTGTTGAAGCTGTTGATTGTTGTAGGCTATTATGTGCAATAGAGAGCGCTAGTTTTGTTGAAGCTGTTGAATCTGTTGTTGAAGCTGTTGATTGTTGTAGGTTATTATGTGCTCTAGAGAGCTCTAGTTTTGTTTAAGCTGTTGAATCTGTTGTTGAAGCTGTTGATTGTTGTAGGCTATTATATCTTATAGAGAGGTCTAGTTTTGTTTAAGCTGTCGAATTTGTTGTTGAAGCTGTTGATTGTTGTAGGCTATTACATGCTATAGACAGCTCTAGTTTTTTTTAAGCTGTTGAATCTGTTGTTGTTGAAGCTGTTGATTGTTGTAGACTACATTATGTGCTTTAGAGAGCTCTAGTTTTGTTGAAGCTGTTGAATCTGTGGTTGAAGCTGTTGATTGTAGGCTATTATATGCTCTAGTGAGCTCTAGTTTTGTTGAAGCTGTTGATTGTTGTAGGCTATTAGTGCCCTAGTTTAATTGAAGATGTTGAATCTGTTGTTGTTAAAGCTGTTGATTGTTGTAGGCTATTATGTGCTCTATTTTTATTAAAGCTGTTGAATCTATTTTTGTGAAGAAGTTGATTGTTGTAGGCTATTATGTGCAATAGAGAGCTCTAGTTTTGTTGAAGCTGTGGAATCTGTTGTTGTTGAAGCTGTTGATTGTTGCAGGCTATTATATGCTATATAGAGAGCTCTAGTTTTGTTTAAGCTGTTGAATCTGTTGTTGAAGCTGTTGATTGTTGTAGGCTATTATATCTTATAGAGAGGTCTAGTTTTGCTTAAGCTGTTGAATCTGTTGTTGTTGAAGCTGTTGATTGTTGTAGGCTATTATATGCTATAGAGAGCTCTAGTTTTGTTTAAGCTGTTGAATCTGTTGTTGAAGCTGTTGATTGTTGTAGGCTATTATATCTTATAGAGAGGTCTAGTTTTGTTTAAGCTGTTGAATCTGTTGTTGTTGAAGCTGTTGATTGTTGTAGGTTATTATGTGCTCTAGAGAGCTCTAGTTTTGTTTAAGCTGTTCTCAGGTGGTCTAAGGACTGGGACACCCATACCAGAGCATGATTTTAGCTGTAACTTCAGCCATCATATCTCTAGAACACTACATTATATGGACAAAAATGTTTCATCAAAAGATAGCTCAACTCTTTCTCTAACCGCAAACTAATTGATAGCCACACCCATTAATTAGTCTCCTCCTTATGACATCATCCACAAAGGCTATTTTATAGACAAAATCGAAAAAGGCGGCGGTGAAGATCGACCTTGATGACTAGGTCTCTAGTCCTTAAATAAAGTTTATATGCCTAACTACTAAATATCACGGGGGCAAGTTGATCTATCATCATACTAAGCGGGAATACCACAAAATGTAAGAATCCTAGGGTAACATGGGGGGTGTTTACCTGAATATCTTCCGTCCCGTACAGCAGTTCTTTCTGCCCCAGGGCAGTATGCCTTAAATTCGTTGTTACTTGCTTCATATAACGGAGATATCTTCTCAGCTAAGCGTCTTCACCGCCGCCTCAGCTACCCTCTGCCTTTGTACAGCTACTCTATGGCAATGATCGTGGTCATGTGACTAAACGTATAGGGGTATATTGCGTGCACGTGATCCTGCTCTGGCGCGCGCGTACCCAGTCCTTAGACTACCTGAGTTGAATCTGTGGTTGAAGCTGTTGATTGTAGGCTATTATATGCTCTAGTGAGCTCTAGTTTTGTTGAAGCTGTTGATTGTTGTAGGCTATTCAGTGCCCTAGTTTAATTGAAGCTGTTGAATCTGTTGTTGTTAAAGCTGTTGATTGTTGTAGGCGATTATGTGCTCTAATTTTATTAAAGCTGTTGAATCTATTTTTGTTGAAGAAGTTGATTGTTGTAGGCTATTACGTGCAATAGAGAGCTCTAGTTTTGTTGAAGCTGTTGAATCTGTTGTTGTTGAAGCTGTTGATTGTTGTAGGCTATTATAAGCTATAGAGAGCTCTAGTTTTGTTTAAGCTGTTGAATCTGTTGTTGAAGCTGATGATTGTTGTAGGCTATTATATGTTATAGAGAGCTCTAGTTTTATTTAAGCTGTCGAATCCGTTGTTGAAATTGTTGATTGTTGTAGGCTATTATATGTTATAGAGAGGTCTAGTTTTGTTTAAGCTGTCGAATCTGTTGTTGTTGAAGCAGTTGATTGTTGTAGGCTATTATATGCTATAGAGAGCTCTAGTTTTGTTCAAGCTGTTGAATCTGTTGTTGAAGCTGTTGATTGTTGTAGGCTATTATATGCTATAGAGAGCTCTAGTTTTGTTCAAGCTGTTGAATCTGTTGTTGAAGCTGTTGATTGCTGAAGGCTACATTATGTGCTTTAGAGAGCTCTAGTTTTGTTGAAGCAGTTGAATCGGTTGTTGAAGCTGTTGACTGTGTAGGCTATTATGAGCTCTTGAGAGCTCTAGTTTTGTTGAAGCTGTTGATTGTTAAAGCTGTAGTTGTTGAATCTGTTTCTGAAGCTGTTGATTGTTGAAGCTGTTGAATCAGTTGTTAAATCTGTTGATAACCATGTTGAAGTTGCTGATTGTTGTTGATATTGAATCCGTTGTTGTTGAAGCTGTTGATTGTTGGTAGTGTTGAAGCTGTTCAATCAGTTGATCTTGTTAGTACAATTAAAGCTGTTGATTGTGAGTACAGTCTATTTTGTGTAAGTGTAGGCTCGCTCCAATAAATCAATAGCTTCAATCACTATGTTGGAGCTTTTGAATTTGTTGTAGAAGCTGTTGATTGTTGTAAGCTATTATGTGTTCTAGAGAGCTCTAGTTTTGTTGAAGCTGTTGAATCTATTTCTGTTAAAGCTGTTGATCGCTGTAGGCTATTATGTGCTCTAGTTTAATTGATGCTGTTGAATCTGTTGTTGAAGAAGTTGATTGTTGTAGGCTATTATGTGCAATAGAGAGCTCTAGTTTTGTTGAAGCTGTTGAATCTGTTGTTGTTGAAGCTGCTGATTGTTGTAGGCTATTATATGCTATAGAGAGCTCTAGTTTTGTTTAAGCTGTTGAAGCTGTTGATTGTTGTAGGCTATTATATGTTATAGAGAGCTCTAGTTTTGTTTAAGCTGTCGAATCTGTTGTTGAAATTGTTGATTGTTGTAGGCTATTATATGTTATAGAGAGGTCTAGTTTTGCTTAAGCTGTCGAATCTGTTGTTGAAGTAGTTGATTGTTGTAGGCTATTATATGCTATAGAGAGCTCTAGTTTTGTTTAAGCTGTCGAATCTGTTGTTGAAGCTGTTGATTGTTGTAGGCTATTATGTGCAATAGAGAGCTCTAGTTTTGTTGAAGCTGTTGAATCTGTTGTTGAAGCTGTTGATTGTTGTAGGCTATTATATGTTATAGAGAGCTCTAGTTTTATTTAAGCTGTCGAATCTGTTGTTGAAATTGTTGATTGTTGTAGGCTATTATGTGCAATAGAGAGCTCTAATTTTGTTGAAGCTGTTCAATCTGTTGTTGAAGCTGTTGATTGTTGTAGGCTATTATATCTTATAGAGAGGTCTAGTTTGTTTAAGCTGTTGAATCTGTTGTTGTTGAAGCTGTTGATTGTTGTAGGCTATTATATGCTATAGAGAGCTCTAGTTTTGTTCAAGCTGTTGAATTTGTTGTTGTTGAAGCTGTTGATTGTTGTAGGCTATTATGTGTAATAGAGAGCTCTAGTTTTGTTGAAGTTGTTGAATCTGTTGTTGAAGCTGTTGATTGTTGTAGGCTACATTATGTGCTTTAGAGAGCTCTAGTTTTGTTGAAGCAGTTGAATCTGTTGTTGAAGCTGTTGATTGTTGTAGGCTGTTATGAGCTCTTGAGAGCTCTAGTTTTGTTGAAGCTGTTAAATCTGTTGTTGAAGCTGTTGATTGTTGAAGCTGTAGTTGTTGAATCTGTTTTTGAAACTGTTGAATCAGTTGTTAAATCTGTTGATAACCATGTTGAAGTTGTTGATTGTCGTTGATGTTGAATCTGTTGTTGTTGAAGCTGTTGATTGTTGGTAGTGTTGAAGCTGTTCAATCAGTTGATCTTGTTAGTACAATTAAAGCTGTTGATTGTGAGTACAGTCTATTTTGTGTAAGTGTAGGCTCGCCCCAATAAATCAATAGCTTCAATCACTATGTTGAAGCTGTTGAATTTGTTGTAGAAGCTGTTGATTGTTGTAAGCTATTATGTGCTCTAGAGAGCTCTAGTTTTGTTGAAGCTGTTGAATCTGTTGTTGTTAAAGCTGTTGATTGTTGTAGGCTATTATATGCTATAGAGAGCTCTAGTTTTGTTTAAGTTGTTGAATCTGTTGTTGAAGCTGTTGATTTTTGTAGGCTATTATATCTTATAGAGAGGTCTAGTTTTGTTTAAGCTGTCGAAACTGTTGTTGTTGAAGCTGCTGATTGTCGTAGGCTATTACATGCTATAGAGAGCTCTAGTTTTGTTTAAGCTGTTGAATCTGTTGTTGTTGAAGCTGTTGATTGTTGTAGGCTATTATGTGCAATAGAGAGCTCTAGTTTTGTTGAAGCTGTTGAATCTGTTGTTGAAGCTGTTGATTGTTGTAGGTTATTATGTGCTCTAGAGAGCTCTAGTTTTGTTTAAGCTGTTGAATCTGTTGTTGAAGCTGTTGATTTTTATAGGCTATTATATCTTATAGAGAGGTCTAGTTTTGTTTAAGCTGTCGAAACTGTTGTTGAAGCTGTTGATTGTCGTAGGCTATTACATGCTATAGAGAGCTCTAGTTTTGTTTAAGCTATAGAACCTGTTGTTGTTGAAGCTGTTGATTGTTGTAGGCTATTATGTGCAATAGAGAGCGCTAGTTTTGTTGAAGCTGTTGAATCTGTTGTTGAAGCTGTTGATTGTTGTAGGTTATTATGTGCTCTAGAGAGCTCTAGTTTTGTTTAAGCTGTTGAATTTGTTGTTGAAGCTGTTGATTGTTGTAGGCTATTATATCTTATAGAGAGGTCTAGTTTTGTTTAAGCTGTCGAATTTGTTGTTGAAGCTGTTGATTGTTGTAGGCTATTACATGCTATAGACAGCTCTAGTTTTTTTTAAGCTGTTGAATCTGTTGTTGTTGAAGCTGTTGATTGTTGTAGACTACATTATGTGCTTTAGAGAGCTCTAGTTTTGTTGAAGCTGTTGAATCTGTGGTTGAAGCTGTTGATTGTAGGCTATTATATGCTCTAGTGAGCTCTAGTTTTGTTGAAGCTGTTGATTGTTGTAGGCTATTAAGTGCCCTAGTTTAATTGAAGATGTTGAATCTGTTGTTGTTAAAGCTGTTGATTGTTGTAGGCTATTATGTGCTCTATTTTTATTAAAGCTGTTGAATCTATTTTTGTGAAGAAGTTGATTGTTGTAGGCTATTATGTGCAATAGAGAGCTCTAGTTTTGTTGAAGCTGTGGAATCTCTTGTTGTTGAAGCTGTTGATTGTTGCAGGCTATTATATGCTATATAGAGAACTCTAGTTTTGTTTAAGCTGTTGAATCTGTTGTTGAAGCTGTTGATTGTTGTAGGCTATTATATCTTATAGAGAGGTCTAGTTTTGCTTAAGCTGTTGAATCTGTTGTTGTTGAAGCTGTTGATTGTTGTAGGCTATTATATGCTATAGAGAGCTCTAGTTTTGTTTAAGCTGTTGAATCTGTTGTTGAAGCTGTTGATTGTTGTAGGCTATTATATCTTATAGAGAGGTCTAGTTTTCTTTAAGCTGTTGAATCTGTTGTTGTTGAAGCTGTTGATTGTTGTAGGCTATTATATGCTATAGAGAGCTCTAGTTTTGTTCAAGCTGTTGAATCTGTTGTTGTTGAAGCTGTTGATTGTTGTAGGCTATTATGTGTAATAGAGAGCTCTAGTTTTGTTGAAGTTGTTGAATCTGTTGTTGAAGCTGTCGATTGTTGTAGGCTACATTATGTGCTTTAGAGAGCTCTAGTTTTGTTGAAGCAGTTGAATCTGTTGTTGAAGCTGTTGATTATTGTAGGTTATTATGTGCTCTAGAGAGCTCTAGTTTTGTTTAAGCTGTTGAATCTGTTGTTGAAGCTGTTGATTGTTGTAGGCTATTATATCTTATAGAGAGGTCTAGTTTTGTTTAAGCTGTCGAATCTGTTGTTGTTGAAGCTGTTGATTGTTGTAGGCTATTACATGCTATAGACAGCTCTAGTTTTTTTTAAGCTGTTGAATCTGTTGTTGTTGAAGCTGTTGATTGTTGTAGGCTACATTATGTGCTTTAGAGAGCTCTAGTTTTGTTGAAGCTGTTGAATCTGTGGTTGAAGCTGTTGATTGTAGGCTATTATATGCTCTAGTGAGCTCTAGTTTTGTTGAAGCTGTTGATTGTTGTAGGCTACATTATGTGCTTTAGAGAGCTCTAGTTTTGTTGAAGCTGTTGAATCTGTGGTTGAAGCTGTTGATTGTTGTAGGCTATTAAGTGCCCTAGTTTAATTGAAGCTGTTGAATCTGTTGTTGTTAAAGCTGTTGATTGTTGTAGGCTATTATGTGCTCTATTTCTATTAAAGCTGTTGAATCTATTTTTGTTGAAGAAGTTGATTGTTGTAGGCTATTATGTGCAATAGAGAGCTCTAGTTTTCTTGAAGCTGTTGAATCTGTTGTTGTTGAAGCTGTTGATTGTTGTAGGCTATTATATGCTATAGAGAGCTCTAGTTTTGTTTAAGCTGTTGAATCTGTTGTTGAAGCTGTTGATTGTTGTAGGCTATTAAATCTTATAGAGAGGTCTAGTTTTGTTTAAGCTGTCGAATCTGTTGTTGAAATTGTTGATTGTTGTAGGCTATTATATGTTATAGAGAGGTCTAGTTTTGTTTAAGCTGTCGAATCTGTTGTTGAAGTAGTTGATTGTTGTAGGCTATTATATGCTATAGAGAGCTCTAGTTTTGTTTAAGCTGTCAAATCTGTTGTTGTTGAAGCTGTTGATTGTTGTAGGCTATTATGTGCAATAGAGAGCTCTAATTTTGTTGAAGCTGTTCAATCTGTTGTTGAAGCTGTTGATTGTTGTAGGCTATTATATCTTATAGAGAGGTCTAGTTTGTTTAAGCTGTTGAATCTGTTGTTGTTGAAGCTGTTGATTGTTGTAGGCTATTATATGCTATAGAGAGCTCTAGTTTTGTTCAAGCTATTGAATCTGTTGTTGTTGAAGCTGTTGATTGTTGTAGGCTATTATGTGTAATAGAGAGCTCTAGTTTTGTTGAAGTTGTTGAATCTGTTGTTGAAGCTGTTGATTGTTGTAGGCTACATTATGTGCTTTAGAGAGCTCTAGTTTTGTTGAAGCAGTTGAATCTGTTGTTGAAGCTGTTGATTGTTGTAGGCTATTATGACCTCTTGAGAGCTTTAGTTTTGTTGAAGCTTTTAAATCTGTTGTTGAAGCTGTTGATTGTTGAAGCTGTAGTTGTTGAATCTGTTTTTGAAGCTGTTGAATCAGTTGTTAAATCTGTTAACCATGTTGAAGTTGTTGATTGTCGTTGATGTTGAATCTGTTGTTGTTGAAGCTGTTGATTGTTGGTAGTGTTGAAGCTGTTCAATCAGTTGATCTTGTTAGTACAATTAAAGCTGTTGATTGTGAGTACAGTCTATTTTGTGTAAGTGTAGGTTCGCCCAATAAATCAATAGCTTCAATCACTATGTTGAAGCTGTTGAATTTGTTGTAGAAGCTGTTGATTGTTGTAAGCTATTATGTACTCTAGAGAGCTCTAGTTTTGTTGAAGCTGTTGAATTTGTTGTTGTTAAAGCTGTTGATTGTTGTAGGCTATTATGTGCTCTAGTTTATTAAAGCTGTTGAATCTATTTTTGTTGAAGATGTTGATTGTTGTAGGCTACATTATGAGCTCTACAGAGCTTTAGTTTTGTCGAAGCTGTGGAATCTATGGTTGTTGAAGCTGTTGATTGTTGTAGGCTATTATATACTATAGAGAGTTCTAGTTTTGTTTAAGCTGTTGAATCTGTTGTTGAAGCTGTTGATTGTTGTAGGCTATTATATGTCATAGAGAGGTCTAATTTTGTTTAAGCTGTCGAATCTGTTGTTGTTGAAGCAGTTGATTGTTGTAGGCTATTATATGCTATAGAGAGCTCTAGTTTTGTTCAAGCTGTTGAATCTGTTGTTGTTGAAGCTGTTGATTGCTGTAGGCTACATTACGTGCTTTAGAGAGCTCTAGTTTTGTTGAAGCAGTTGAATCTGTTGTTGAAGCTGTTGATTGTTGTAGGCTATTATGAGCTCTTGAGAGCTCTAGTTTTGTTGAAGCTGTTAAATCTGTTGTTGAAGCTGTTGATTGTTGAAGCTGTAGTTGTTGAATCTGTTTCTGAAGCTGTTGAATCAGTTGTTAAATCTGTTGATAACCATGTTGAAGTTGTTGATTGTCGTTGATGTTGAATCTGTTGTTGCTGAAGCTGTTGATTGTTGGTAGTGTTGAAGTTGTTCAATCAGTTGATCTTGTTAGTACAATTAAAGCTGTTGATTGTGAGTACAGTCTATTTTGTGTAAGTGTAGGCTCGCCCCAATAAATCAATAGCTTCAATCACTATGTTGAAGCTGTTGAATTTGTTCTAGAAGCTGTTGATTGTTGTAAACTATTATGTGCTCTAGAGAGCTCTAGTTTTGTTGAAGCTGTTGAATCTGCTGTTGTTAAAGCTGTTGATTGTTGTAGGCTAGATTATGGCTCTAGTTTTGTTGAAGATGTTGATTGGTTTGTAAGCTACATTATGTGGTCTAGAGAGTTCTAGTTTTGTTGAAGCTGTTGAATCTGTTGTTGAAGCTGTTGACTGTTGTAGGCTATCATGAGCTCTTGAGAGCTCTAGTTTTGTTGAAGCTGTTGATTGTTGAAGCTGTAGTTGTTGAATCTGTTTCTGAAGCTGTTGATTGTTGAAGTTGTTGAATCAGTTGTTAAATCTGTTGATAACCATGTTGAAGTTGTTGATTGTTGTTGATGATTGTTGTTGATGTTGAATCCGTTGTTGTTGAAGCTGTTGATTGTTGGTAGTGTTGTAGCTGTTGTTGTTGAAGCTGTTGATTGCTGTAGGCTACATTACGTGCTTTAGAGAGCTCTAGTTTTGTTGAAGCAGTTGAATCTGTTGTTGAAGCTGTTGATTGTTGTAGGCTATTATGAGCTCTTGAGAGCTCTAATTTTGTTGAAGCTGTTCAATCTGTTGTTGAAGCTGTTGATTTTTGTAGGCTATTATATCTTATAGAGAGGTCTAGTTTTGTTTAAGCTGTCGAAACTGTTGTTGTTGAAGCTGCTGATTGTCGTAGGCTATTACATGCTATAGAGAGCTCTAGTTTTGTTTAAGCTGTTGAATCTGTTGTTGTTGAAGCTGTTGATTGTTGTAGGCTATTATGTGCAATAGAGAGCTCTAGTTTTGTTGAAGCTGTTGAATCTGTTGTTGAAGCTGTTGATTGTTGTAGGTTATTATGTGCTCTAGAGAGCTCTAGTTTTGTTTAAGCTGTTGAATCTGTTGTTGAAGCTGTTGATTTTTATAGGCTATTATATCTTATAGAGAGGTCTAGTTTTGTTTAAGCTGTCGAAACTGTTGTTGAAGCTGTTGATTGTCGTAGGCTATTACATGCTATAGAGAGCTCTAGTTTTGTTTAAGCTATAGAACCTGTTGTTGTTGAAGCTGTTGATTGTTGTAGGCTATTATGTGCAATAGAGAGCGCTAGTTTTGTTGAAGCTGTTGAATCTGTTGTTGAAGCTGTTGATTGTTGTAGGTTATTATGTGCTCTAGAGAGCTCTAGTTTTGTTTAAGCTGTTGAATCTGTTGTTGAAGCTGTTGATTGTTGTAGGCTATTATATCTTATAGAGAGGTCTAGTTTTGTTTAAGCTGTCGAATTTGTTGTTGAAGCTGTTGATTGTTGTAGGCTATTACATGCTATAGACAGCTCTAGTTTTTTTTAAGCTGTTGAATCTGTTGTTGTTGAAGCTGTTGATTGTTGTAGGCTACATTACGTGCTTTAGAGAGCTCTAGTTTTGTTGAAGCTGTTGAATCTGTGGTTGAAGCTGTTGATTGTAGGCTATTATATGCTCTAGTGAGCTCTAGTTTTGTTGAAGCTGTTGATTGTTGTAGGCTATTAAGTGCCCTAGTTTAATTGAAGATGTTGAATCTGTTGTTGTTAAAGCTGTTGATTGTTGTAGGCTATTATGTGCTCTATTTTTATTAAAGCTGTTGAATCTATTTTTGTGAAGAAGTTGATTGTTGTAGGCTATTATGTGCAATAGAGAGCTCTAGTTTTGTTGAAGCTGTGGAATCTGTTATTGTTGAAGCTGTTGATTGTTGCAGGCTATTATATGCTATATAGAGAACTCTAGTTTTGTTTAAGCTGTTGAATCTGTTGTTGAAGCTGTTGATTGTTGTAGGCTATTATATCTTATAGAGAGGTCTAGTTTTGCTTAAGCTGTTGAATCTGTTGTTGTTGAAGCTGTTGATTGTTGCAGGCTATTATATGCTATAGAGAGCTCTAGTTTTGTTTAAGCTGTTGAATCTGTTGTTGAAGCTGTTGATTGTTGTAGGCTATTATATCTTATAGAGAGGTCTAGTTTTGTTTAAGCTGTTGAATCTGTTGTTGTTGAAGCTGTTGATTGTTGTAGGCTATTATATGCTATAGAGAGCTCTAGTTTTGTTCAAGCTGTTGAATCTGTTGTTGTTGAAGCTGTTGATTGTTGTAGGCTATTATGTGTAATAGAGAGCTCTAGTTTTGTTGAAGTTGTTGAACCTGTTGTTGAAGCTGTCGATTGTTGTAGGCTACATTATGTGCTTTAGAGAGCTCTAGTTTTGGTGAAGCAGTTGAATCTGTTGTTGAAGCTGTTGATTGTTGTAGGTTATTATGTGCTCTAGAGAGCTCTAGTTTTGTTTAAGCTGTTGAATCTGTTGTTGAAGCTGTTGATTGTTGTAGGCTATTATATCTTATAGAGAGGTCTAGTTTTGTTTAAGCTGTCGAATCTGTTGTTGTTGAAGCTGTTGATTGTTGTAGGCTATTACATGCTATAGACAGCTCTAGTTTTTTTTAAGCTGTTGAATCTGTTGTTGTTGAAGCTGTTGATTGTTGTAGGCTACATTATGTGCTTTAGAGAGCTCTAGTTTTGTTGAAGCTGTTGAATCTGTGGTTGAAGCTGTTGATTGTAGGCTATTATATGCTCTAGTGAGCTCTAGTTTTGTTGAAGCTGTTGATTGTTGTAGGCTACATTATGTGCTTTAGAGAGCTCTAGTTTTGTTGAAGCTGTTGAATCTGTGGTTGAAGCTGTTGATTGTAGGCTATTATACACTCTAGTGAGCTCTAGTTTTGTTGAAGCTGTTGATTGTTGTAGGCTATTAAGTGCCCTAGTTTAATTGAAGCTGTTGAATCTGTTGTTGTTAAAGCTGTTGATTGTTGTAGGCTATTATGTGCTCTATTTCTATTAAAGCTGTTGAATCTATTTTTGTTGAAGAAGTTGATTGTTGTAGGCTATTATGTGCAATAGAGAGCTCTAGTTTTCTTGAAGCTGTTGAATCTGTTGTTGTTGAAGCTGTTGATTGTTGTAGGCTATTATATGCTATAGAGAGCTCTAGTTTTGTTTAAGCTGTTGAATCTGTTGTTGAAGCTGTTGATTGTTGTAGGCTATTAAATCTTATAGAGAGGTCTAGTTTTGTTTAAGCTGTCGAATCTGTTGTTGAAATTGTTGATTGTTGTAGGCTATTATATGTTATAGAGAGGTCTAGTTTTGTTTAAGCTGTCGAATCTGTTGTTGAAGTAGTTGATTGTTGTAGGCTATTATATGCTATAGAGAGCTCTAGTTTTGTTTAAGCTGTCAAATCTGTTGTTGTTGAAGCTGTTGATTGTTGTAGGCTATTATGTGCAATAGAGAGCTCTAATTTTGTTGAAGCTGTTCAATCTGTTGTTGAAGCTGTTGATTGTTGTAGGCTATTATATCTTATAGAGAGGTCTAGTTTGTTTAAGCTGTTGAATCTGTTGTTGTTGAAGCTGTTGATTGTTGTAGGCTATTATATGCTATAGAGAGCTCTAGTTTTGTTCAAGCTATTGAATCTGTTGTTGTTGAAGCTGTTGATTGTTGTAGGCTATTATGTGTAATAGAGAGCTCTAGTTTTGTTGAAGTTGTTGAATCTGTTGTTGAAGCTGTTGATTGTTGTAGGCTACATTATGTGCTTTAGAGAGCTCTAGTTTTGTTGAAGCAGTTGAATCTGTTGTTGAAGCTGTTGATTGTTGTAGGCTATTATGACCTCTTGAGAGCTTTAGTTTTGTTGAAGCTTTTAAATCTGTTGTTGAAGCTGTTGATTGTTGAAGCTGTAGTTGTTGAATCTGTTTTTGAAGCTGTTGAATCAGTTGTTAAATCTGTTAACCATGTTGAAGTTGTTGATTGTCGTTGATGTTGAATCTGTTGTTGTTGAAGCTGTTGATTGTTGGTAGTGTTGAAGCTGTTCAATCAGGTGATCTTGTTAGTACAATTAAAGCTGTTGATTGTGAGTACAGTCTATTTTGTGTAAGTGTAGGTTCGCCCAATAAATCAATAGCTTCAATCACTATGTTGAAGCTGTTGAATTTGTTGTAGAAGCTGTTGATTGTTGTAAGCTATTATGTACTCTAGAGAGCTCTAGTTTTGTTGAAGCTGTTGAATTTGTTGTTGTTAAAGCTGTTGATTGTTGTAGGCTATTATGTGCTCTAGTTTATTAAAGCTGTTGAATCTATTTTTGTTGAAGATGTTGATTGTTGTAGGCTACATTATGAGCTCTACAGAGCTTTAGTTTTGTCGAAGCTGTGGAATCTATGGTTGTTGAAGCTGTTGATTGTTGTAGGCTATTATATACTATAGAGAGTTCTAGTTTTGTTTAAGCTGTTGAATCTGTTGTTGAAGCTGTTGATTGTTGTAGGCTATTATATGTCATAGAGAGGTCTAATTTTGTTTAAGCTGTCGAATCTGTTGTTGTTGAAGCAGTTGATTGTTGTAGGCTATTATATGCTATAGAGAGCTCTAGTTTTGTTCAAGCTGTTGAATCTGTTGTTGTTGAAGCTGTTGATTGCTGTAGGCTACATTACGTGCTTTAGAGAGCTCTAGTTTTGTTGAAGCAGTTGAATCTGTTGTTGAAGCTGTTGATTGTTGTAGGCTATTATGAGCTCTTGAGAGCTCTAGTTTTGTTGAAGCTGTTAAATCTGTTGTTGAAGCTGTTGATTGTTGAAGCTGTAGTTGTTGAATCTGTTTCTGAAGCTGTTGAATCAGTTGTTAAATCTGTTGATAACCATGTTGAAGTTGTTGATTGTCGTTGATGTTGAATCTGTTGTTGCTGAAGCTGTTGATTGTTGGTAGTGTTGAAGTTGTTCAATCAGTTGATCTTGTTAGTACAATTAAAGCTGTTGATTGTGAGTACAGTCTATTTTGTGTAAGTGTAGGCTCGCCCCAATAAATCAATAGCTTCAATCACTATGTTGAAGCTGTTGAATTTGTTGTAGAAGCTGTTGATTGTTGTAAACTATTATGTGCTCTAGAGAGCTCTAGTTTTGTTGAAGCTGTTGAATCTGCTGTTGTTAAAGCTGTTGATTGTTGTAGGCTAGATTATGGCTCTAGTTTTGTTGAAGATGTTGATTGGTTTGTAAGCTACATTATGTGGTCTAGAGAGTTCTAGTTTTGTTGAAGCTGTTGAATCTGTTGTTGAAGCTGTTGACTGTTGTAGGCTATCATGAGCTCTTGAGAGCTCTAGTTTTGTTGAAGCTGTTGATTGTTGAAGCTGTAGTTGTTGAATCTGTTTCTGAAGCTGTTGATTGTTGAAGTTGTTGAATCAGTTGTTAAATCTGTTGATAACCATGTTGAAGTTGTTGATTGTTGTTGATGTTGAATCCGTTGTTGTTGAAGCTGTTGATTGTTGGTAGTGTTGAAGCTGTTCAATCAGTTGATCTTGTTAGTACAATTAAAGCTATTGATTGTGAGTACAGTCTATTTTGTGTAAGTGTAGGCTCGCCCCAATAAATCAATAGCTTCAATCACTATGTTGAAGCTGTTGAATTTGTTGTAGAAGCTGTTGATTGTTGTAAGCTATTATGTGCTCTAGAGAGCTCTAGTTTTGTTGAAGCTGTTGAATCTGTTGTTGTTAAAGCTGTTGATCGTTGTAGCCTATTATGTGCTCTAGTTTAATTGAAGCTGTTGAATCTGTTGTTGAAGAAGTTGATTGTTGTAGGCTATTATGTGCAATAGAGAGCTCTAGTTTTGTTGAAGCTGTTGAATCTGTTGTTGTTGAAGCTGTTGATTGTTGTAGGCTATTATATGCTATAGAGAGCTCTAGTTTTGTTTAAGCTGTTGAATCTGTTGTTGAAGCTGTTGATTGTTGTAGGATATTATATGCTATAGAGAGCTCTAGTTTTGTTTAAGCTGTCGAATCTGTTGTTGTTGAAGCTGTTGATTGTTGTAGGCTATTATGTGCAATAGAGAGCTCTAATTTTGTTGAAGCTGTTCAATCTGTTGTTGAAGCTGTTGATTGTTGTAGGCTATTATATCTTATAGAGAGGTCTAGTTTTGTTTAAGCTGTTGAATCTGTTGTTGTTGAAGCTGTTGATTGTTGTAGGCTATTATATGCTATAGAGAGCTCTAGTTTTGTTCAAGCTGTTGAACCTGTTGTTGTTGAAGCTGTTGATTGTTGTAGGC
This sequence comes from Stappiaceae bacterium, assembly GCA_964291365.2. GTDB lineage: Bacteria > Pseudomonadota > Alphaproteobacteria > Rhizobiales > Stappiaceae > JBDWFY01. The sequence continues at coordinate 56,268 of OZ220023.1, read as the reverse complement.
TATTATGTGTAATAGAGAGCTCTAGTTTTGTTGAAGTTGTTGAATCTGTTGTTGAAGCTGTTGATTGTTGTAGGCTACATTATGTGCTTTAGAGAGCTCTAGTTTTGTTGAAGCAGTTGAATCTGTTGTTGAAGCTGTTGATTGTTGTAGGTTATTATGTGCTCTAGAGAGCTCTAGTTTTGTTTAAGCTGTTGAATCTGTTGTTGAAGCTGTTGATTGTTGTAGGCTATTATATCTTAGAGAGGTCTAGTTTTGTTTAAGCTGTCGAATCTGTTGTTGTTGAAGCTGTTGATTGTTGTAGGCTTTTACATGCTATAGACAGCTCTAGTTTTTTTTTAAGCTGTTGAATCTGTTGTTGTTGAAGCTGTTGATTGTTGTAGGCTACATTATGTACTTTAGAGAGCTCTAGTTTTGTTGAAGCTGTTGAATCTGTGGTTGAAGCTGTTGATTGTAGGCTATTACATGATCTAGTGAGCTCTAGTTTTGTTGAAGCTGTTGATTGTTGCAGGCTACATTATGTGCTTTAGAGAGCTCTAGTTTTGTTGAAGCTGTTGAATCTGTGGTTGAAGCTGTTGATTGTAGGCTATTATAGGCTCTAGTGAGCTCTAGTTTTGTTGAAGCTGTTGATTGTTGTAGGCTATTAAGTGCCCTAGTTTAATTGAAGCTGTTGAATCTGTTGTTGTTAAAGCTGTTGATTGTTGTAGGCTATTATGTGCTCTATTCTTATTAAAGCTGTTGAATCTATTTTTGTTGAAGAAGTTGATTGTTGTAGGCTATTATGTGCAATAGAGAGCTCTAGTTTTGTTGAAGCTGTTGAATCTGTTGTTGTTGAAGCTGTTGATTGTTGTAGGCTATTATATGCTATAGAGAGCTCTAGTTTTGTTTAAGCTGTTGAATCTGTTGTTGAAGCTGTTGATTGTTGTAGGCTGTTATATGTTATAGAGAGCTCTAGTTTTATTTAAGCTGTCGAATCTGTTGTAGAAATTGTTGATTGTTGTAGGCTATTATATGTTATAGAGAGGTCTAGTTTTGTTTAAGCTGTCGAATCTGTTGTTGAAGTAGTTGATTGTTGTAGGCTATTATATGCTATAGAGAGCTCTAGTTTTGTTTAAGCTGTCGAATCTGTTGTTGTTGAAGCTGTTGATTGTTGTAGGCTATTATGTGCAATAGAGAGCTCTGATTTTGTTGAAGCTGTTCAATCTGTTATTGAAGCTGTTGATTGTTGTAGGCTATTATATCTTATAGAGAGGTCTAGTTTTGTTTAAGCTGTTGAATCTGTTGTTGTTGAAGCTGTTGATTGTTGTAGGCTATTATATGCTATAGAGAGCTCTAGTTTTGTTCAAGCTGTTGAATCTGTTGTTGTTGAAGCTGTTGATTGTTGTAGGCTATTATGTGTAATAGAGAGCTCTAGTTTTGTTGAAGTTGTTGAATCTGTTGTTGAAGCTGTTGATTGTTGTAGGCTACATTATGTGCTTTAGAGAGCTCTAGTTTTGTTGAAGCAGTTGAATCTGTTGTTGAAGCTGTTGATTGTTGTAGGTTATTATGTGCTCTAGAGAGCTCTAGTTTTGTTTAAGCTGTTGAATCTGTTGTTGAAGCTGTTGATTGTTGTAGGCTATTATATCTTATAGAGAGGTCTAGTTTTGTTTAAGCTGTCGAATCTGTTGTTGTTGAAGCTGTTGATTGTTGTAGACTTTTACATGCTATAGACAGCTCTAGTTTTTTTTAAGCTGTTGAATCTGTTGTTGTTGAAGCTGTTGATTGTTGTAGGCTACATTATGTGCTTTAGAGAGCTCTAGTTTTGTTGAAGCTGTTGAATCTGTGGTTGAAGCTGTTGATTGTAGGCTATTATATGCTCTAGTGAGCTCTAGTTTTGTTGAAGCTGTTCATTGTTGTAGGCTACATTATGTGCTTTAGAGAGCTCTAGTTTTGTTGAAGCTGTTGAATCTGTGGTCGAAGCTGTTGATTGTAGGCTATTATAGGCTCTAGTGAGCTCTAGTTTTGTTGAAGCTGTTGATTGTTGTAGGCTATTAAGTGCCCTAGTTTAATTGAAGCTGTTGAATCTGTTGTTGTTAAAGCTGTTGATTGTTGTAGGCTATTATGTGCTCTATTCTTATTAAAGCTGTTGAATCTATCTTTGTTGAAGAAGTTGATTGTTGTAGGCTATTATGTGCAATAGAGAGCTCTAGTTTTGTTGAAGCTGTTGAATCTGTTGTTGTTGAAGCTGTTGATTGTTGTAGGCTATTATATGCTATAGAGAGCTCTAGTTTTGTTTAAGCTGTTGAATCTGTTGTTGAAGCTGTTGATTGTTGTAGGCTATTATATGCTATAGAGAGCTCTAGTTTTGTTTAAGCTGTCGATTCTGTTGTTGAAATTGTTGATTGTAGTAGGCTATTATATGTTATAGAGAGGTCTAGTTTTGTTTAAGCTGTCGAATCTGTTGTTGAAGTAGTTGATTGTTGTAGGCTATTATATGCTATAGAGAGCTCTAATTTTGTTTAAGCTGTCGAATCTGTTGTTGTTAAAGCTGTTGATTGTTGTAGGCTATTATGTGCAATAGAGAACTCTAATTTTGTTGAAGCTGTTCAATCTGTTGTTGAAGCTGTTGATTGTTGTAGGCTATTATATCTTATAGAGAGGTCTAGTTTGTTTAAGCTGTTGAATCTGTTGTTGTTGAAGCTGTTGATTGTTGTAGGCTATTATATGCTATAGAGAGCTCTAGTTTTGTTCAAGCTGTTGAATCTGTTGTTGTTGAAGCTGTTGATTGTTGTAGGCTATTATGTGTAATAGAGAGCTCTAGTTTTGTTGAAGTTGTTGAATCTGTTGTTGAAGCTGTTGATTGTTGTAGGCTACATTATGTGCTTTAGAGAGCTCTAGTTTTGTTGAAGCAGTTGAATCTGTTGTTGAAGCTGTTGATTGTTGTAGGCTATTATGAGCTCTTGAGAGCTCTAGTTTTGTTGAAGCTGTTAAATCTGTTGTTGAAGCTGTTGATTGTTGAAGCTGTAGTTGTTGAATCTGTTTCTGAAGCTGTTGAATCAGTTGTTAAATCTGTTGATAACCATGTTGAAGTTGTTGATTGTCGTTGATGTTGAATCTGTTGTTGTTGAAGCTGTTGATTGTTGGTAGTGTTGAAGTTGTTCAATCAGTTGATCTTGTTAGTACAATTAAAGCTGTTGATTGTGAGTACAGTCTATTTTGTGTAAGTGTAGGCTCGCCCCAATAAATCAATAGCTTCAATCACTATGTTGAAGCTGTTGAATTTGTTCTAGAAGCTGTTGATTGTTGTAAACTATTATGTGCTCTAGAGAGCTCTAGTTTTGTTGAAGCTGTTGAATCTGCTGTTGTTAAAGCTGTTGATTGTTGTAGGCTAGATTATGGCTCTAGTTTTGTTGAAGATGTTGATTGGTTTGTAAGCTACATTATGTGGTCTAGAGAGTTCTAGTTTTGTTGAAGCTGTTGAATCTGTTGTTGTTGAAGCTGTTGATTGTTGTAGGCTATTATGTGCTCTAGAGAGTTCTAGTTTTGTTTAAGCTGTTGAATATTTTGTTGTTGAAACTGTTGAATCTGTTTTTATTGAACCTGTTGGTTGTTGTAGGCTATATTATGTGCTCTAAAGAACTCTAGTTTTGTTAAGGCAGTTGAATCTGTTGTTGAAGCTGTTGATTGTTGTAGGCTATTATGTGCTCAAGACAGCTTTAGATTTGTTGAAATTGTTGAATCTGTTGTTGAAGATGTTGATCGTTGTAGGCTACATTATGTGCTCTAGAAAGCTCTAGATATGTTGGAGCAGTTGAATCTGTTGTTGAAGCTGTTGATTGTTGTAGGCTATTATGTGCAATAGAGAGCTCTAGTTTTGTTGAAGCTGTTGAATCTGTTGTTATTGAAGATTTTGATTGTTGTAGGCTACATTATGTGCTCTAGAGAGCTCTAGTTTTGTTGAAAATGTTGAATCAGTTGTTGAAGCTGTTGATTGTTGTAGGCTATTATGTCCTCTGGAGAACTCTAGTTTTGAGAAATCTGTTCTTGAAGCTGTTGATTGTTGTAGGCTATTATGTGCTCTAGAGAGCTCTAGTTATGTTGAAGCTGTTGAATCTGTAGTTGTTAAGGCTGTTAATTGTTGCAGGCTATTATGTGCTCTAATTTTATTAAAGCTGTTGAATCTATTTTTGTTGAAGATGTTGATTGTTGTAGGCTACATTATGTGTTCTAGAGAGCTCTAGTTTTGTTGAAATTGTTGAATCTGTTGTTGGAGATGTTGATTGTTGTAGTCTATTATGTGCTCTAGAGAGCTCTAGTTTTGTTGAAGCTGTTGATTGTTGTAGGCTATTATGTGTAATAGAGAGCTCTAGTTTTGTTGAAGCTGTTGAATCTGTTGTTGTTGAAGATGTTGATTGGTTTGTAAGCTACATTATGTGGTCTAGAGAGTTCTAGTTTTGTTGAAGCTGTTGAATCTATTTTTGTTGAAGATGTTGATTGTTGTAGGCTACATTATGTGTTCTAGAGAGCTCTAGTTTTGTTGAAATTGTTGAATCTGTTGTTGGAGATGTTGATTGTTGTAGTCTATTATGTGCTCTAGAGAGCTCTAGTTTTGTTGAAGCTGTTGATTGTTGTAGGCTATTATGTGTAATAGAGAGCTCTAGTTTTGTTGAAGTTGTTGAATCTGTTGTTGTTGAAGCTGTTGATTGTTGTAGTCTATTATAATATGCTGTAGAGAGCTCTAGTTTTGTTCAAGCTGTTGAATCTGTTGTTGTTGAAGCTGTTGATTGTTGTAGGCTATTATGTGTAATAGAGAGCTCTAGTTTTGTTGAAGTTGTTGAATCTGTTGTTGAAGCTGTTGATTGTTGTAGGCTACATTATGTGCTTTAGAGAGCTCTAGTTTTGTTGAAGCAGTTGAATCTGTTGTTGAAGCTGTTGATTGTTGTAGGCTATTATGAGCTCTTGAGAGCTCTAGTTTTGTTGAAGCTGTTAAATCTGTTGTTGAAGCTGTTGATTGTTGAAGCTGTAGTTGTTGAATCTGTTTTTGAAGCTGTTGAATCAGTTGTTAAATCTGTTGATATCCATGTTGAAGTTGTTGATTGTCGTTGATGTTGAATCTGTTGTTGTAGAAGCTGTTGATTGTTGGTAGTGTTGAAGCTGTTCAATCAGTTGATCTTGTTAGTACAATTAAAGCTGTTGATTGTGAGCACAGTCTATTTTGTGTAAGTGTAGGCTCGCCCCAATAAATCAATAGCTTCAATCACGATGTTGAAGCTGTTGAATTTGTTGTAGAAGCTGTTGATTGTTGTAAGCTATTATGTGCTCTAGAGAGCTCTACTTTTGTTGAAGCTGTTGAATCTGTTGTTGTTAAAGCTGTTGATTGTTATAGGCTAGATTATGGCTCTAGTTTTGTTGAAGCTGTTGAATCTGTTGTTGTTGAAGATGTTGATTGGTTTGTAAGCTACATTATGTGGTCTAGAGAGCTCTAGTTTTGTTGAAGCTGTTGAATCTGTTGTTGTTGAAGCTGTTGATTGTTGTAGGCTATTATGTGCTCTAGAGAGTTCTAGTTTTGTTTAAGCTGTTGAATATTTTGTTGTTGAAACTGTTGAATCTGTTTTTATTGAACCTGTTGATTGTTGTAGGCTACATTATGTGTTCTAGAGAGCTCTAGTTCTGTCGAAGCTGTTGAATCTGTTGTTGAAGCTGTTGATTGTTGTAGGCTATTATATGCTATAGAGAGCTCTACTTTTGTTTAAGCTGTCGAATGTTGTTGTTGAAGCTGTTGATTGTTGTAGGTTATTATGTGCAATAGAGAGCTCTAGTTTTGTTGAAGCTGTTGAATCTGTTGTTGTTAAAGCTGTTGATTGTTGTAGGCTATTATGTGCTCTAGTTTATTAAAGCTGTTGAATCTAATTTTGTTGAAGATATTATGTGTTCTAGAGAGCTCTAGTATTGTTGAAGCTGTTGATTGTTGTAGGCTATTATGTGCTCTAGAGAGCTCTAATTTTGTTGAAAATGTTGAATCTGTTGTTGAAGCTGTTGATTGTTGTACGCTATTATGTCATCTGGAGAACTCTAATTTTGTTGAATCTGTTGTTGAAGCTGTTGATTATTGTAGGCTATTATGAGCTCTAGAGAGCTCTAGTTTTGTTGAAGCTGTTGAATCTCTTGTTGAAGATGTTGAGTCTGTTGTTGTTAAAGCTGTTGATTGTTGAAGGCTATTATGTGCTCTAGTTTTATGAATCTGTTTTTGTTGAAGCTGTTGATTGTTGTAGGCTACATTATGTGCTCTAGAGAGCTCTAGTATTGTTGAAGCTGTTGATTGTTGTAGGCTATTATGTGCTCTAGAGAGCTCTGGTTTTGTTGAAGCAGTAGAATCTGCTGTTGAAGCTGTTGATTGTTGTAAGCTATTATGAGCTCTAGAGAGCTCTAGATATGTTGAAGTTGTTGAGTCTGTTTGTTGAAGCTGTTGAATCTGCTGTTGAAGCAGTTGATTGTTGTCGGCAATTATGTGCACTAGAGAGCTCTAGTTTTGTTGAAGCTGTTGAATCTATTATTGAAGCTGTTGATTGTTGTAGGCTATTATGTGCTCTAGAGAGCTCTAATTTTGTTGAAGCTGTTGAATCTGTTGTTGAAGCTGTTGTTGTTGAAGCTGTTGAATCTGTTTTTGTTGAAGCAATTGATTGTTGTAAGCTATTATGTGCTCTAGAGAGCTCTAGTTTTGTTGAAGCTGTTGATTGTTGTAAGCTATTATGTGCTCCAGAGAGCTCTAGTTTTGTTGAAGCTGTTGAATCTGTTCTTGTTGAAGCTGTTGAATCTGTTGTTGCTAAAGCTGTTGATTGTTGTAGGCTATTATGTGCTCTAGTTTTATTGAAGCTGTTGAATCAGTTGTTGAAGCTGTTGATTGTTATAGGCTATTATGTGCAATAGAGACCTCTAGTTTTGTTGAAGTTGTTGAATCTGTTGTTGTTGCAGATGTTGATTGTTGTAGACTACATTGTCTGCTCTAGAGAGTTGTTTAAGCTGTCGAATTTGTTGTTGTTGAAGCTGTTGATTGTTGGAGGCAATTACATGCTATAGACAGCTCTAGTTTTTTTTTAACTATTGAATCTGTTGTTGTTGAAGCTGTTGATTGTTGTAGGCTACATAATGTGCTTTAGAGAGCTCTAGTTTTGTTGAAGCTGTTGAATCTGTGGTTGAAGTTGTTGATTGTAGGCTATTATATGCTCTAGTGAGCTCTAGTTTTGTTGAAGCTGTTGATTGTTGTAGGCTATTAAGTGCCCTAGTTTAATTGAAGCTGTCGAATCTGTTGTTGTTAAAGCTGTTGATTGTTGTAGGCGATTATGTGCTCTAATTTAATTAAAGCTGTTGAATCTATTTTTGTTGAAGAAGTTGATTGTTGTAGGCTATTATGTGCAATAGAGAGCTCTAGTTTTGTTGAAGCTGTTGAATCTGTTGTTGAAGCTGTTGATTGTTGTAGGCTATTATAAGCTATAGAGAGCTCTAGTTTTGTTTAAGCTGTTGAATCTGTTGTTGAAGCTGATGATTGTTGTAGGCTATTATATGTTATAGAGAGCTCTAGTTTTATTTAAGCTGTCGAATCTGTTGTTGAAATTGTTGATTGTTGTAGGCTATTATATGTTATAGAGAGGTCTAGTTTTGTTTAAGCTGTCGAATCTGTTGTTGTTGAAGCAGTTGATTGTTGTAGGCTATTATATGCTATAGAGAGCTCTAGTTTTGTTCAAGCTGTTGAATCTGTTGTTGAAGCTGTTGATTGTTGTAGGCTATTATATGCTATAAAGAGCTCTAGTTTTGTTGAAGTTGTTGAATCTGTTGTTGTTGAAGCTGTTGATTGCTGTAGGCTACATTATGTGCTTTAGAGAGCTCTAGTTTTGTTGAAGCAGTTGAATCGGTTGTTGAAGCTGTTGACTGTGTAGGCTATTATGAGCTCTTGAGAGCTCTAGTTTTGTTGAAGCTGTTGATTGTTAAAGCTGTAGTTGTTGAATCTGTTTCTGAAGCTGTTGATTGTTGAAGCTGTTGAATCAGTTGTTAAATCTGTTGATAACTATGTTGAAGTTGTTGATTGTTATTGATGTTGAATCCGTTGTTGTTGAAGCTGTTGATTGTTGGTAGTGTTGAAGCTGTTCAATGAGTTGATCTTGTTAGTACAATTAAAGCTGTTGATTGTGAGTACAGTCTATTTTGTGTAAGTGTAGGCTCGCTCGAATAAATCAATAGCTTCAATCACTATGTTGGAGCTGTTGAATTTGTTGTAGAAGCTGTTGATTGTTGTAAGCTATTATGTGCTCTAGAGAGCTCTAGTTTTGTTGAAGCTGTTGAATCTATTTCTGTTAAAGCTGTTGATCGCTGTAGGCTATTATGTGCTCTAGTTTAATTGATGCTGTTGAATCTGTTGTTGAAGAAGTTGATTGTTGTAGGCTATTATGTGCAATAGAGAGCTCTAGTTTTGTTGAAGCTGTTGAATCTGTTGTTGTTGAAGCTGTTGATTGTTGTAGGCTATTATATGCTATAGAGAGCTCTAGTTTTGTTGCTGTTGTTGAAGCTGTTGATTGTTGTAGGCTATTATATGTTATAGAGAGCTCTAGTTTTGTTTAAGCTGTCGAATCTGTTGTTGAAATTGTTGATTGTTGTAGGCTATTATATGTTATAGAGAGGTCTAGTTTTGCTTAAGCTGTCGAATCTGTTGTTGAAGTAGTTGATTGTTGTAGGCTATTATATGCTATAGAGAGCTCTAGTTTTGTTTAAGCTGTCGAATCTGTTGTTGTTGAAGCTGTTGATTGTTGTAGGCTATTATGTGCAATAGAGAGCTCTAATTTTGTTGAAGCTGTTGAATTAGTTGTTGAAGCTGTTGATTGTTGTAGGCTATTATATCTTATAGAGAGGTCTAGTTTTGTTTAAGCTGTTGAATCTGTTGTTGTTGAAGCTGTTGATTGTTGTGGGCTATTATATGCTATAGAGAACTCTAGTTTTGTTCAAGCTGTTGAATCTGTTGTTGTTGAAGCTGTTGATTGTTGTAGGCTATTATGTGTAATAGAGAGCTCTAGTTTTGTTGAAGTTGTTGAATCTGTTGTTGAAGCTGTTGATTGTTGTAGGCTACATTATGTGCTTTAGAGAGCTCTAGTTTTGTTGAAGCAGTTGAATCTGTTGTTGAAGCTGTTGATTGTTGTAGGTTATTATGTGCTCTAGAGAGCTCTAGTTTTGTTTAAGTTGTTGAATCTGTTGTTGAAGCTGTTGATTGTTGTAGGCTATTATATCTTATAGAGAGGTCTAGTTTTGCTTAAGCTGTCAAATCTGTTGTTGTTGAAGCTGTTGATTGTTGTAGGCTATTACATGCTATAGACAACTCTAGTTTTTTTTAAGCTGTTGAATCTGTTGTTGTTGAAGCTGTTGATTGTTGTAGGCTATTACATGCTATAGACAACTCTAGTTTTTTTTAAGCTGTTGAATCTGTTGTTGTTGAAGCTGTTGATTGTTGTAGGCTACATTATGTGCTTTAGAGAGCTCTAGTTTTGTTGAAGCAGTTGAATCTGTTGTTGAAGCTGTTGATTGTTGTAGGCTATTATGAGTTCTTGAGAGCTCTAGTTTTGTTGAAGCTGTTAAATCTGTTGTTGAAGCTGTTAATTGTTGAAGCTGTAGTTGTTGAATCTGTTTTTGAAGCTGTTGAATCAGTTGATAAATCTGTTGATAACCATGTTGAAGTTGTTGATTGTCGTTGATGTTGAATCTGTTGTTGTTGAAGCTGTTGATTGTTGGTAGTGTTGAAGCTGTTCAATCAGTTGATCTTGTTAGCACAATTAAAGCTGTTGATTGTGAGTACAGTCTATTTTGTGTAAGTGTAGGCTCGCCCCAATAAATCAATAGCTTCAATCACTATGTTGAAGCTGTTGAATTTGTTGTAGAAGCTGTTGATTGTTGTAAGCTATTATGTGCTCTAGAGAGCTCTAGTTTTGTTGAAGCTGTTGAATCTGTTGTTGTTAAAGCTGTTGATTGTTGTAGGCTATTATATGCTATAGAGAGCTCTAGTTTTGTTTAAGCTGTTGAATCTGTTGTTGAAGCTGTTGATTTTTGTAGGCTATTATATCTTATAGAGAAGTCTAGTTTTGTTTAAACTGTCAAAACTGTTGTTGTTGAAGCTGTTGATTGTTGTAGGCTATTATGTGCAATAGAGAGCTCTAGTTTTGTTGAAGCTGTTGAATCTGTTGTTGAAGCTGTTGATTGTTGTAGGCTATTATATGTTATAGAGAGCTCTAGTTTTATTTAAGCTGTCGAATCTGTTGTTGAAATTGTTGATTGTTGTAGGCTATTATATGTTATAGAGAGGTCTAGTTTTGTTTAAGCTGTCGAATTTGTTGTTGTTGAAGCAGTTGATTGTTGTAGGCTAATACATGCTATAGACAGCTCTAGTTTTGTTTAAGCTGTTGAATCTGTTGTTGTTGAAGCTGTTGATTGTTGTAGGCTACATAATGTGCTTTAGATAGCTCTAGTTTTGTTGAAGCTGTTGAAGCTGTTGATTGTAGGCTATTATATGCTCTAGTGAGCTCTAGTTTTGTTGAAGCTGTTGATTGTTGTAGGCTATTAAGTGCCCTAGTTTAATTGAAGCTGTAGAATCTGTTGTTGTTAAAGCTGTTGATTGTTGGAGGCTATTATGTGCTCTATTTTTATTAAAGCTGTTGAATCTATTCTTGTTGAAGAAGTTGATTGTTGTAGGCTATTATGTGCAATAGAGAGCTCTAGTTTTGTTGAAGCTGTTGAATCTGTTGTTGTTGAAGCTGTTGATTGTTGTAGGCTATTATATGCTATAAAGAGCTCTAGTTTTGTTTAAGCTGTTGAATCTGTTGTTGAAGCTGTTGATTGTTGTAGACTATTATATGTTATAGAGAGCTCTAGTTTTATTTAAGCTATCGAATCTGTTGTTGAAATTGTTGATTGTTGTAGGCTATTATATGTTATAGAGAGGTCTAGTTTTGTTTAAGCTGTCGAATCTGTTGTTGAAGTAGTTGATTGTTGTAGGCTATTATATGCTATCGAGAGTTCTAGTTTTGTTTAAGCTGTCGAATCTGTTGTTGTTGAAGCTGTTGATTGTTGTAGGCTATTATGTGCAATAGAGAGCTCTAATTTTGTTGAAGCTGTTCAATCTGTTGTTGAAGCTGTTGATTGTTGTAGGCTATTATATCTTATAGAGAGGTCTAGTTTTGTTTAAGCTGTTGAATCTGTTGTTGTTGAAGCTGTTGATTGTTGTAGGCTATTATATGCTATAGAGAGCTCTAGTTTTGTTCAAGCTGTTGAATCTGTTGTTGTTGAAGCTGTTGATTGTTGTAGACTATTATGTGTAATAGAGAGCTCTAGTTTTGTTGAAGTTGTTGAATCTGTTGTTGAAGCTGTTGATTGTTGTAGGCTATATTATGTGCTTTAGAGAGCTCTAGTTTTGTTGAAGTAGTTGAATCTGTTGAAGCTGTTGAATGTTATTATGTGCTCTAGAGAGCTCTAGTTTTGTTTAAGCTGTTGAATCTGTTGTTGAAGCTGTTGATTGTTTTAGGCTATTATATCTTATAGAGAGGTCTAGTTTTGTTTAAGCTGTCGAATCTGTTGTTGTTGAAGCTGTTGATTGTTGTAGGCTATTATATGCTATAGACAGCTCTAGTTTTTTTTAAGCTGTTGAATCTGTTGTTGTTGAAGCTGTTGATTGTTGTAGGCTACATTATGTGCTTTAGAGAGCTCTAGTTTTGTTGAAGCTGTTGAATCTGTGGTTGAAGCTGTTGATTGTAGGCTATTATATGCTCTAATGACCTCTAGTTTTGTTGAAGCTGTTGATTGTTGTAGGCTACATTATGTGCTTTAGAGAGCTCTAGTTTTGTTGAAGCTGTTGAATCTGTGGTTGAAGCTGTTGATTGTTGTAGGCTACATTATGTGCTTTAGAGAGCTCTAGTTTTGTTGAAGCTGTTGAATCTGTGGTTGAAGCTGTTGATTGTAGGCTATTACATGCTCTAGTGAGCTCTAGTTTTGTTGAAGCTGTTGATTGTTGTAGGCTATTAAGTGCCCTAGTTTAATTGAAGCTGTTGAATCTGTTGTTGTTAAAGCTGTTGACTGTTGTAGGCTATTATGTCCTCTATTTTTATTAAAGCTGTTGAATCTATTTTTGTTGAAGAAGTTGATTGTTGTAGGCTATTGTATGTTATAGAGAGCTCTAGTTTTATTTAAGCTGTCGAATCTGTTGTTGAAATTGTTGATTGTTGTAGGCTATTATATGTTATAGAGAGGTCTAGTTTTGTTTAAGCTGTCGAATCTGTTGTTGAAGTAGTTGATTGTTGTAGGCTATTATATGCTATAGAGAGCTCTAGTTTTGTTTAAGCTGTCGAATCTGTTGTTGTTGAAGGTGTTGATTGTTGTAGGCTATTCTATGCTATAGGGAGCTCTAGTTTTGTTGAAGCTGTTAAATCTGTTGTTGTTGAACCTGTTGATTGTTGTAGGCTATTATGTGTAATAGAGAGCTCTAGTTTTGTTGAAGTTGTTGAATCTGTTGTTGAAGCTGTTGATTGTTGTAGGCTACATTATGTGCTTTAGAGAGCTCTAGTTTTGTTGAAGCAGTTGAATCTGTTGTTGAAACTGTTGATTGTTGTAGGTTATTATGTGCTCTAGAGAGCTATAGTTTTGTTTAAGCTGTTGAATCTGTCGTTGAAGCTGTTGATTGTTGTAGGCTATTATATCTTATAGAGAGGTCTAGTTTTGTTTAAGCTGTCGAATCTGTTGTTGTTGAAGCTGTTGATTGTTGTAGGCTATTACATGCTATAGACAGCTCTAGTTTTATTTAAGCTGTTGAATCTGTTGTTGTTGAAGCTGTTGATTATTGTAGGCTACATTACGTGCTTTAGAGAGCTCTAGTTTTGTTGAAGCTGTTGAATCTGTGGTTGAAGCTGTTGATTGTAGGCTATTATATGCTCTAGTGAGCTCTAGTTTTGTTGAAGCTGTTGATGGTTGTAGGTTACATTATGTGCTTTAGAGAGCTTTAGTTTTGTTGAAGCTGTTGAATCTGTGGTTGAGGCTGTTGATTGTAGGCTATTATATGCTCTAGTGAGCTCTAGTTTTGTTGAAGCCGTTGATTGTTGTAGGCTATTAAGTGCCCTAGTTTAATTGAAGCTGCTGAATCTGTTGTTGTTAAAGCTGTTGATTGTTGTAGGCTATTATGTGCAATAGAGAGCTCTAATTTTGTTGAAGCTGTTCAATCTGTTGTTGAAGCTGTTGATTGTTGTAGGCTATTATATCTTATAGAGAGGTCTAGTTTGTTTAAGCTGTTGAATCTGTTGTTGTTGAAGCTGTTGATTGTTGTAGGCTATTATATGCTATAGAGAGCTCTAGTTTTGTTCAAGCTGTTGAATTTGTTGTTGTTGAAGCTGTTGATTGTTGTAGGCTATTATGTGTAATAGAGAGCTCTAGTTTTGTTGAAGTTGTTGAATCTGTTGTTGAAGCTGTTGATTGTTGTAGGCTACATTATGTGCTTTAGAGAGCTCTAGTTTTGTTGAAGCAGTTGAATCTGTTGTTGAAGCTGTTGACTGTTGTAGGCTGTTATGAGCTCTTGAGAGCTCTAGTTTTGTTGAAGCTGTTAAATCTGTTGTTGAAGCTGTTGATTGTTGAAGCTGTAGTTGTTGAATCTGTTTTTGAAGCTGTTGAATCAGTTGTTAAATCTGTTGATAACCATGTTGAAGTTGTTGATTGTCGTTGATGTTGAATCTGTTGTTGTTGAAGCTGTTGATTGTTGGTAGTGTTGAAGCTGTTCAATCAGTTGATCTTGTTAGTACAATTAAAGCCGTTGATTGTGAGTACAGTCTATTTTGTGTAAGTGTAGGCTCGCCCCAAAAAATCAATAGCTTCAATCACTATGTTGAAGCTGTTGAATTTGTTGTAGAAGCTGTTGATTGTTGTAAGCTATTATGTGCTCTAGAGAGCTCTAGTTTTGTTGAAGCTGTTGAATCTGTTGTTGTTAAAGCTGTTGATTGTTGTAGGCTATTATATGCTATAGAGAGCTCTAGTTTTGTTTAAGCTGTTGAATCTGTTGTTGAAGCTGTTGATTTTTGTAGGCTATTATATCTTATAGAGAGGTCTAGTTTTGTTTAAGCTGTCGAAACTGTTGTTGTTGAAGCTGCTGATTGTCGTAGGCTATTACATGCTATAGAGAGCTCTAGTTTTGTTTAAGCTGTTGAATCTGTTGTTGTTGAAGCTGTTGATTGTTGTAGGCTATTATGTGCAATAGAGAGCTCTAGTTTTGTTGAAGCTGTTGAATCTGTTGTTGAAGCTGTTGATTGTTGTAGGTTATTATGTGCTCTAGAGAGCTCTAGTTTTGTTTAAGCTGTTGAATCTGTTGTTGAAGCTGTTGATTTTTATAGGCTATTATATCTTATAGAGAGATCTAGTTTTGTTTAAGCTGTCGAAACTGTTGTTGTTGAAGCTGTTGATTGTCGTAGGCTATTACATGCTATAGAGAGCTCTAGTTTTGTTTAAGCTGTAGAATCTGTTGTTGTTGAAGCTGTTGATTGTTGTCGGCTATTATGTGCAATAGAGAGCGCTAGTTTTGTTGAAGCTGTTGAATCTGTTGTTGAAGCTGTTGATTGTTGTAGGTTATTATGTGCTCTAGAGAGCTCTAGTTTTGTTTAAGCTGTTGAATCTGTTGTTGAAGCTGTTGATTGTTGTAGGCTATTATATCTTATAGAGAGGTCTAGTTTTGTTTAAGCTGTCGAATTTGTTGTTGAAGCTGTTGATTGTTGTAGGCTATTACATGCTATAGACAGCTCTAGTTTTTTTTAAGCTGTTGAATCTGTTGTTGTTGAAGCTGTTGATTGTTGTAGGCTACATTATGTGCTTTAGAGAGCTCTAGTTTTGTTGAAGCTGTTGAATCTGTGGTTGAAGCTGTTGATTGTAGGCTATTATATGCTCTAGTGAGCTCTAGTTTTGTTGAAGCTGTTGATTGTTGTAGGCTATTAAGTGCCCTAGTTTAATTGAAGCTGTTGAGTCTGTTGTTGTTAAAGCTGTTGATTGTTGTAGGCTATTATGTGCTCTATTTTTATTAAAGCTGTTGAATCTATTTTTGTGAAGAAGTTGATTGTTGTAGGCTATTATGTGCAATAGAGAGCTCTAGTTTTGTTGAAGCTGTTGAATCTGTTGTTGTTGAAGCTGTTGATTGTTGAAGGCTATTATATGCTATATAGAGAGCTCTAGTTTTGTTGAAGCTGTTTAAACTGTTGTTGAAGCTGTTGATTGTTGAAGCTGTAGTTGTTGAATCTGTTTTTGAAGCTGTTGAATCAGTTGTTAAATCTGTTGATAACCATGTTGAAGTTGTTGATTGTCGTTGATGTTGAATCTGTTGTTGTTGAAGCTGTTGATTGTTGGTAGTGTTGAAGCTGTTCAATCAGTTGATCTTGTTAGTACAATTAAAGCTGTTGATTGTGAGTACAGTCTATTTTGTGTAAGTGTAGGCTCGCCCCAATATATCAATAGCTTCAATCACTATGTTGAAGCTGTTGAATTTGTTGTAGAAGCTGTTGATTGTTGTAAGCTATTATGTGCTCTAGAGAGCTCTAGTTTTGTTGAAGCTGTTGAATCTGTGGTTGAAGCTGTTGATTGTGGGCTATTATATGCTCTAGTGAGCTCTAGTATTGTTGAAGCTGTTGATTGTTGTAGGCTATTATGTGCTCTATTTTTATTAAAGCTGTTGAATCTATTTTTGTTGAAGAAGTTGATTGTTGTAGGCTATTATGTGTAATAGAGAGCTCTAGTTTTGTTGAAGCTGTTGAATCTGTTGTTGAAGCTGTTGATTGTTGTAGGCTATTATATGCTACAGAGAGCTCTAATTTTGTTTAAGCTGTTGAATCTGTTGTTGAAGCTGTTGACTGTTGTAGGCTATTATATGTTATAGAGAGCTCTAGTTTTGTTTAAGTTGTCGAATCTGTTGTTGAAATTGTTGATTGTTGTAGGCTATTATATGTTATAGAGAGGTCTAGTTTTGTTTAAGCTGTCGAATCTGTTGTTGAAGTAGTTGATTGTTGTAGGCTATTATATGCTATAGAGAGCTCTAGTTTTGTTTAATCTGTCGAATCTGTTGTTGAACCTGTTGATTGTTGTAGGCTATTATGTGCAATAGAGAGCTCTAATTTTGTTGAAGCTGTTCAATCTGTTGTTGAAGCTGTTGATTGTTGTAGGCTATTATATCTTATAGAGAGGTCTAGTTTGTTTAAGCTGTTGAATCTGTTGTTGTTGAAGCTGTTGATTGTTGTAGGCTATTATATGCTATAGAGAGCTCTAGTTTTGTTCACGCTGTTGAATCTGTTGTTGTTGAAGCTGTTGATTGTTGTAGGCTATTATGTGTAATAGAGAGCTCTAGTTTTGTTGAAGTTGTTAAATCTGTTGTTGAAGCTGTTGATTGTTGTAGGCTACATTATGTGCTTTAGAGAACTCTAGTTTTGTTGAAGCAGTTGAATCTGTTGTTGAAGCTGTTGACTGTTGTAGGCTATTATGAGCTCTTGAGAGCTATACTTTTGTTGAAGCTGTTTAAACTGTTGTTGAAGCTGTTGATTGTTGAAGCTGTAGTTGTTGAATCTGTTTTTGAAGCTGTTGAATCAGTTGTTAAATCTGTTGATAACCATGTTGAAGTTGTTGATTGTCGTTGATATTGAATCTGTTGTTGTTGAAGCTGTTGATTGTTGGTAGTGTTGAAGCTGTTCAATCAGTTGATCTTGTTAGTAAAATTAAAGCTGTTGATTGTGAGTACAGTCTATTTTGTGTAAGTGTAGGCTCGCCCCAATAAATCAATAGCTTCAATCACTATGTTGAAGCTGTTGAATTTGTTGTAGAAGCTGTTGATTGTTATAAGCTATTATGTGCTCTAGAGAGCTTTAGTTTTGTTGAAGCTGTTGAATCTGTGGTTGAAGCTGTTGATTGTAGGCTATTATATGCTCTAGTGAGCTCTAGTATTGTTGAAGCTGTTGATTGTTGTAGGCTATTAAGTGCCCCAGTTTAATTGAAGCTGTTGAATCTGTTGTTGTTAAAGCTGTTGATTGTTGTAGGCTATTATGTGCTCTATTTTTATTAAAGCTGTTGAATCTATTTTTGTTGAAATTGTTGATTGTTGTAGGCTATTATATGTTATAGAGAGGTCTAGTTTTGTTTAAGCTGTCGAATCTGTTGTTGAAGTAGTTGATTGTTGTAGGCTATTATATGCTATAGAGAGCTCTAGTTTTGTTTAAGCTGTCGAATCTGTTGTTGTTGAAGCTGTTGATTGTTGTAGGCTATTGTGTGCAATAGAGAGCTCTAATTTTGTTGAAGCTGTTCAATCTGTTGTTGAAGCTGTTGATTGTTGTAGGCCATTATATCTTACAGAGAGGTCTAGTTTGTTTAAGCTGTTGAATCTGTTGTTGTTGAAGCTGTTGATTGTTGTAGGCCATTATATGCTATAGAGAGCTCTAGTTTTGTTCACGCTGTTGAATCTGTTGTTGTTGAAGCTGTTGATTGTTGTAGGCTATTATGTGTAATAGAGAGCTCTAGTTTTGTTGAAGTTGTTGAATCTGTTGTTGAAGCTATTGATTGTTGTAGGCTACATTATGTGCTTTAGAGAGCTCTTGTTTTGTTGAAGCAGTTGAATCTGTTGTTGAAGCTGTTGACTGTTGTAGGCTATTATGAGCTCTTGAGAGCTATAGTTTTGTTGAAGCTGTTTAAACTGTTGTTGAAGCTGTTGATTGTTGAAGCTGTAGTTGTTGAATCTGTTTTTGAAGCTGTTGAATCAGTTGTTAAATCTGTTGATAACCATGTTGAAGTTGTTGATTGTCGTTGATGTTGAATCTGTTGTTGTTGAAGCTGTTGATTGTTGGTAGTGTTGAAGCTGTTCAATCAGTTGATCTTGTTAGTACAATTAAAGCTGTTGATTGTGAGTACAGTCTATTTTGTGTAAGTGTAGGCTCGCCCCAATAAATCAATGGCTTCAATCACTATGTTGAAGCTGTTGAATTTGTTGTAGAAGCTGTTGATTGTTGTAAGCTATTACGTGCTCTAGAGAACTCTAGTTTTGTTGAAGCTGTTGAATCTGTGGTTGAAGCTGTTGATTGTAGGCTATTATATGCTCTAGTGAGCTCTAGTATTGTTGAAGCTGTTGATTGTTGTAAGCTATTAAGTGCCCTAGTTTAATTGAAGCTGTTGAATCTGTTGTTGTTAAAGCTGTTAATTGTTGTAGGCTATTATGTGCTCTATTCTTATTAAAGCTGTTGAATCTATTTTTGTTGAAGAAGTTGATTGTTGTAGGCTATTATGTGCAATAGAGAGCTCTAGTTTTGTTGAAGCTGTTGAATCTGTTGTTGTTGAAGCTGTTGATTGTTGTAGGCTATTATATGCTATAGAGAGCTCTAGTTTTGTTTAAGCTGTTGAATCTGTTGTTGAAGCTGTTGACTGTTGTAGGCTATTATATGTTATAGAGAGCTCTAGTTTTGTTTAAGCCGTCGAATCTGTTGTTGAAGTAGTTGATTGTTGTAGGCTATTATATGCTATAGAGAGCTCTAGTTTTGTTTAAGCTGTCGAATCTGTTGTTGAAGCTGTTGATTGTTGTAGGTTATTATGTGCAATAGAGAGCTCTAATTTTGTTGAAGCTGTTCAATCTGTTGTTGAAGCTGTTGATTGTTGTAGGCTATTATATCTTATAGAGAGGTCTAGTTTGTTTAAGCTGTTGAATCTGTTGTTGAAGCTGTTGATTGTTGTAGGCTATTATATGCTATAGAGAGCTCTAGTTTTGTTCAAGCTGTTGAATCTGTTGTTGTTGAAGCTGTTGATTGTTGTAGGCTATTATGTGTAATAGAGAGCTCTTCTTTTGTTGAAGTTGTTGAATCTGTTGTTGAAGCTGTTGATTGTTGTAGGCTACATTATGTGCTTTAGAGAACTCTAGTTTTGTTGAAGCAGTTGAATCTGTTGTAGAAGCTGTTGATTGTTGTAGGCTATTATGAGCTCTTGAGAGCTCTAGTTTTGTTGAAGCTGTTAAATCTGTTGTTGAAGCTGTTGATTGTTGAAGCTGTAGTTGTTGAATCTGTTTTTGAAGCTGTTGAATCAGTTGTTAAATCTGTTGATAACCATGTTGAAGTTGTTGATTGTCGTTGATGTTGAATCTGTTGTTGTTGAAGCTGTTGATTGTTGGTAGTGTTGAAGCTGTTCGATCAGTTGATCTTGTTAGTACAATTAAAGCTGTTGATTGTGAGTACAGTCTATTTTGTGTAAGTGTAGGCTCGCCCCAATAAATCAATAGCTTCAATCACTATGTTGAAGCTGTTGAATTTGTTCTAGAAGCTGTTGATTGTTGTAAGCTATTATGTGCTCTAGAGAGCTCTAGTTTTGTTGAAGCTGTTGAATCTGTTGTTGTTAAAGCTGTTGATTGTTGTAGGCTATTATGTCCTCTAGTTTATTAAAGCTGTTAAATCTATTTTTGTTGAAGATATTGATTGTTGTAGGCTACATTATGTGTTCTAGAGAGCTCTAGTTTTGTTGAAGCTGTTGAATCTGTTGTTGTTAAAGCTGTTGATTGTTGTAGGCTATTATGTGCTCTAGTTTATTAAAGCTGTTAAATCTATTGTTGTTGAAGACGTTGATTGTTGTAGGCTACATTATGCGCTCTAGAGAGCTCTAGTTTTGTCGAAGCTGTTGAATCTGTGGTTGTTGAAGCTGTTGATTGTTGTAGGCTATTGTATACTATAGAGAGCTCTAGTTTTGTTTAAGCTGTTGAATCTGTTGTTGAAGCTGTTGATTGTTGTAGGATATTATATGTTCTTTAGAGAGCTCTAGTTTTGTTGAAGCTGTTGAATCTGTGGTTGAAGTTGTTGATTGTAGGCTATTATATGCTCTAGTGAGCTCTAGTTTTGTTGAAGCTGTTGATTGTTGTAGGCTATTAAGTGCCCTAGTTTAATTGAAGCTGTTGAATCTGTAGTTGTTAAAGCTGTTGATTGTTGCAGGCTATTATGTGCTCTATTTCTATTAAAGCTGTTGAATCTATTTTTGTTGAAGAAGTTGATTGTTGTAGGCTATTATGTGCAATAGAGAGCTCTAGTTTTCTTGAAGCTGTTGAATCTGTTGTTGTTGAAGCTGTTGATTGTTGTAGGCTATTATATGCTATAGAGAGCTCTAGTTTTGTTTAAGCTGTTGAATCTGTTGTTGAAGCTGTTGATTGTTGTAGGCTATTAAATCTTATAGAGAGGTCTAGTTTTGTTTAAGCTGTCGAATCTGTTGTTGAAATTGTTGATTGTTGTAGGCTATTATATGTTATAGAGAGGTCTAGTTTTGTTTAAGCTGTCGAATCTGTTGTTGAAGTAGTTGATTGTTGTAGGCTATTATATGCTATAGAGAGCTCTAGTTTTGTTTAAGCTGTCGAATCTGTTGTTGTTGAAGCTGTTGATTGTTGTAGGCTATTATGTGCAATAGAGAGCTCTAATTTTGTTGAAGCTGTTCAATCTGTTGTTGAAGCTGTTGATTGTTGTAGGCTATTATATCTTATAGAGAGGTCTAGTTTGTTTAAGCTGTTGAATCTGTTGTTGTTGAAGCTGTTGATTGTTTTAGGCTATTATATGCTATAGAGAGCTCTAGTTTTGTTTAAGCTATTGAATCTGTTGTTGTTGAAGCTGTTGATTGTTGTAGGCTATTATGTGTAATAGAGAGCTCTAGTTTTGTTGAAGTTGTTGAATCTGTTGTTGAAGCTGTTGATTGTTGTAGGCTACATTATGTGCTTTAGAGAGCTCTAGTTTTGTTGAAGCAGTTGAATCTGTTGTTGAAGCTGTTGATTGTTGTAGGCTATTATGAGCTCTTGAGAGCTCTAGTTTTGTTGAAGCTTTCAAATCTGTTGTTGAAGCTGTTGATTGTTGAAGCTGTAGTTGTTGAATCTGTTTTTGAAGCTGTTGAATCAGTTGTTAAATCTGTTAACCATGTTGAAGTTGTTGATTGTCGTTGATGTTGAATCTGTTGTTGATGAAGCTGTTGATTGTTGGTAGTGTTGAAGCTGTTCAATCAGTTGATCTTGTTAGTACAATTAAAGCTGTTGATTGTGAGTACAGTCTATTTTGTGTAAGTGTAGGTTCGCCCAATAAATCAATAGCTTCAATCACTATGTTGAAGCTGTTGAATTTGTTGTAGAAGCTGTTGATTGTTGTAAGCTATTATGTACTCTAGAGAGCTCTAGTTTTGTTGAAGCTGTTGAATCTGTTGTTGTTAAAGCTGTTGATTGATGTAGGCTATTATGTGCTCTAGTTTATTAAAGCTGTTGAATCTATTTTTGTTGAAGATGTTGATTGTTGTAGGCTACATTATGTGCTCTACAGAGCTTTAGTTTTGTCGAAGCTGTTGAATCTATGGTTGTTGAAGCTGTTGATTGTTGTAGGCTATTATATACTATAGAGAGCTCTAGTTTTGTTTAAGCTGTTGAATCTGTTGTTGAAGCTGTTGATTGTTGTAGGCTATTATATGTCATAGAGAGGTCTAATTTTGTTTAAGCTGTCGAATCTGTTGTTGTTGAAGCTGTTGATTGTTGTAGGCTATTATATGCTATAGAGAGCTCTAGTTTTGTTTAAGCTGTTGAATCTGTTGTTGTTGAAGCTGTTGATTGCTGTAGGCTACATTACGTGCTTTAGAGAGCTCTAGTTTTGTTGAAGCAGTTGAATCTGTTGTTGAAGCTGTTGACTGTTGTAGGCTATCATGAGCTCTTGAGAGCTCTAGTTTTGTTGAAGCTGTTGATTGTTGAAGCTGTAGTTGTTGAATCTGTTTCTGAAGCTGTTGATTGTTGAAGCTGTTGAATCAGTTGTTAAATCTGTTGATAAGCATGTTGAAGTTGTTGATTGTTGTTGATGTTGAATCCGTTGTTGTTGAAGCTGTTGATTGTTGGTAGTGTTGAAGCTGTTCAATCAGTTGATCTTGTTAGTACAATTAAAGCTATTGATTGTGAGTACAGTCTATTTTGTGTAAGTGTAGGCTCGCCCCAATAAATCAATAGCTTCAATCACTATGTTGAAGCTGTTGAATTTGTTGTAGAAGCTGTTGATTGTTGTAAGCTATTATGTGCTCTAGAGAGCTCTAGTTTTGTTGAAGCTGTTGAATCTGTTGTTGTTAAAGCTGTTGATCGTTGTAGCCTATTATGTGCTCTAGTTTAATTGAAGCTGTTGAATCTGTTGTTGAAGAAGTAGATTGTTGTAGGCTATTATGTGCAACAGAGAGCTCTAGTTTTGTTGAAGCTGTTGAATCTGTTGTTGTTGAAGCTGTTGATTGTTGTAGGCTATTATATGCTATAGAGAGCTCTAGTTTTGTTTAAGCTGTTGAATCTGCTGTTGAAGCTGTTGATTGTTGTAGGATATTATATGCTATAGAGAGCTCTAGTTTTGTTTAAGCTGTCGAATCTGTTGTTGTTGAAGCTGTTGATTGTTGTAGGCTATTATGTGCAATAGAGAGCTCTAATTTTGTTGAAGCTGTTCAATCTGTTGTTGAAGCTGTTGATTGTTGTAGGCTATTATATCTTATAGAGAGGTCTAGTTTTGTTTAAGCTGTTGAATCTGTTGTTGTTGAAGCTGTTGATTGTTGTAGACTATTATATGCTATAGAGAGCTCTAGTTTTGTTCAAGCTGTTGAATCTGTTGTTGTTGAAGCTGTTGATTGTGGTAGGCTATTATGTGTACTAGAGAGCTCTAGTTTTGTTGAAGTTGTTGAATCTGTTGTTGAAGCTGTTGATTGTTGTAGGCTACATTATGTGCTTTAGAGAGCTCTAGTTTTGATGAAGCAGTTGAATCTGTTGTTGAAGCTGTTGATTGTTGTAGGTTATTATGTGCTCTAGAGAGCTCTAGTTTTGTTTAAACTGTTGAATCTGTTGTTGAAGCTGTTGATTGTTGTAGGCTATTATATCTTAGAGAGGTCTAGTTTTGTTTAAGCTGTCGAATCTGTTGTTGTTGAAGCTGTTGATTGTTGTAGGCTTTTACATGTTATAGACAGCTCTAGTTTTTTTAAGCGGTTGAATCTGTTGTTGTTGAAGTTGTTGATTGTTGTAGGCTACATTATGTGCTTTAGAGAGCTCTAGTTTTGTTGAAGCTGTTGAATCTGTGGTTGAAGCTGTTGATTGTAGGCTATTATAGGCTCTAGTGAGCTCTAGTTTTGTTGAAGCTGTTGATTGTTGTAGGCTATTAAGTGCCCTAGTTTAATTGAAGCTGTTGAATCTGTTGTTGTTAAAGCTGTTGATTGTTGTAGGCTATTATGTGCTCTATTCTTATTAAAGCTGTTGAATCCATTTTTGTTGAAGAAGTTGATTGTTGTAGGCTATTATGTGCAATAGAGAGCTCTAGTTTTGTTGAAGCTGTTGAATCTGTTGTTGTTGAAGCTGTTGATTGTTGTAGGCTATTATATGCTATAGAGAGCTCTAGTTTTGTTTAAGCTGTTGAATCTGTTGTTGAAGCTGTTGATTGTTGTAGGCTGTTATATGTTATAGAGAGCTCTAGTTTTATTTAAGCTGTCGAATCTGTTGTTGAAATTGTTGATTGTTGTAGGCTATTATATGTTATAGAGAGGTCTAGTTTTGTTTAAGCTGTCGAATCTGTTGTTGAAGTAGTTGATTGTTGTAGGCTATTATATGCTATAGAGAGCTCTAGTTTTGTTTAAGCTGTCGAATCTGTTGTTGTTGAAGCTGTTGATTGTTGTAGGCTATTATGTGCAATAGAGAGCTCTAATTTTGTTGAAGCTGTTCAATCTGTTATTGAAGCTGTTGATTGTTGTAGGCTATTATATCTTATAGAGAGGTCTAGTTTTGTTTAAGCTGTTGAATCTGTTGTTGTTGAAGCTGTTGATTGTTGTAGGCTATTATATGCTATAGAGAGCTCTAGTTTTGTTCAAGCTGTTGAATCTGTTGTTGTTGAAGCTGTTGATTGTTGTAGGCTATTATGTGTAATAGAGAGCTCTAGTTTTGTTGAAGTTGTTGAATCTGTTGTTGAAGCTGTTGATTGTTGTAGACTTTTACATGCTATAGACAGCTCTAGTTTTTTTTAAGCTGTTGAATCTGTTGTTGTTGAAGCTGTTGATTGTTGTAGGCTACATTATGTGCTTTAGAGAGCTCTAGTTTTGTTGAAGCTGTTGAATCTGTGGTTGAAGCTGTTGATTGTAGGCTATTATATGCTCTAGTGAGCTCTTGTTTTGTTGAAGCTGTTCATTGTTGTAGGCTACATTATGTGCTTTAGAGAGCTCTAGTTTTGTTGAAGCTGTTGAATCTGTGGTCGAAGCTGTTGATTGTAGGCTATTATAGGCTCTAGTGAGCTCTAGTTTTGTTGAAGCTGTTGATTGTTGTAGGCTATTAAGTGCCCTAGTTTAATTGAAGCTGTTGAATCTGTTGTTGTTAAAGCTGTTGATTGTTGTAGGCTATTATGTGCTCTATTCTTATTAAAGCTGTTGAATCTATCTTTGTTGAAGAAGTTGATTGTTGTAGGCTATTATGTGCAATAGAGAGCTCTAGTTTTGTTGAAGCTGTTGAATCTGTTGTTGTTGAAGCTGTTGATTGTTGTAGGCTATTATATGCTATAGAGAGCTCTAGTTTTGTTGAAGCTGTTGAATCTGTTGTTGTTAAAGCTGTTGATTGTTGTAGGCTATTATGTGCTCTATTCTTATTAAAGCTGTTGAATCTATCTTTGTTGAAGTTGTTGATTGTTGTAGGCTATTATGTGCAATAGAGAGCTCTAGTTTTGTTGAAGCTGTTGAATCTGTTGTTGTTGAAGCTGTTGATTGTTGTAGGCTATTATATGCTATAGAGAGCTCTAGTTTTGTTGAAGCTGTTGAATCTGTTGTTGTTAAAGCTGTTGATTGTTGTAGGCTATTATGTGCTCTAGTTTATTAAAGCTGTTGAATCTATTTTTGTTGAAGATGTTGATTGTTGTAGGCTACATTATGTGCTCTAGAGAGCTCTAATTTTGTCAAAGCTGTTGAATCAGTGGTTGTTGAAGCTGTTGATTGTTGTAGGCTATTATATACTATAGAGAGCTCTAGTTTTGTTTAAGCTGTTGAATCTGTTGTTGAAGCTGTTGATTGTTGAAGGCTATTATATGTTATAGAGAGAAGTCTAGTTTTGTTTAAGCTGTCGAATCTGTTGTTGTTGAAGCAGTTGATTGTTGTAGGCTATTATGTGCAATAGAGAGCTCTAGTTTTGTTTAAGCTGTTGAATCTGTTGTTGTTTAAGCTGTTGATTGTTGTAGGCTATTATAATATGCTATAGAGAGCTCTAGTTTTGTTCACGCTGTTGAATCTGTTGTTGTTGAAGCTGTTGATTGTTGTAGGCTATTATGTGTAATAGAGAGCTCTAGTTTTGTTGAAGTTGTTGAATCTGTTGTTGAAGCTGTTGATTGTTGTAGGCTACATTATGTGCTTTAGAGAGCTCTAGTTTTGTTGAAGCAGTTGAATCTGTTGTTGAAGCTGTTGATTGTTGTAGGCTATTATGAGCTCTTGAGAGCTCTAGTTTTGTTGAAGCTGTTAAATCTGTTGTTGAAGCTGTTGATTGTTGAAGCTGTAGTTGTTGAATCTGTTTTTGAAGCTGTTGAATCAGTTGTTAAATCTGTTGATATCCATGTTGAAGTTGTTGATTGTCGTTGATGTTGAATCTGTTGTTGTAGAAGCTGTTGATTGTTGGTAGTGTTGAAGCTGTTCAATCAGTTGATCTTGTTAGTACAATTAAAGCTGTTGATTGTGAGCACAGTCTATTTTGTGTAAGTGTAGGCTCGCCCCAATAAATCAATAGCTTCAATCACGATGTTGAAGCTGTTGAATTCGTTGTAGAAGCTGCTGATTGTTGTAAGCTATTATGTGCTCTAGAGAGCTCTACTTTTGTTGAAGCTGTTGAATCTGTTGTTGTTAAAGCTGTTAATTGTTATAGGCTAGATTATGGCTCTAGTTTTGTTGAAGCTGTTGAATCTGTTGTTGTTGAAGATGTTGATTGGTTTGTAAGCTACATTATGTGGTCTAGAGAGCTCTAGTTTTGTTGAAGCTCTTGAATCTGTTGTTGTTGAAGCTGTTGATTGTTGTAGGCTATTATGTGCTCTAGAGAGTTCTAGTTTTGATTAAGCTGTTGAATATTTTGTTGTTGAAACTGTTGAATCTGTTTGTATTGAACCTGTTGATTGTTGTAGGCTACATTATGTGTTCTAGAGAGCTCTAGTTCTGTCGAAGCTGTTGAATCTGTTGTTGAAGCTGTTGATTGTTGTAGGCTATTATATGCTATAGAGTGCTCTAGTTTTGTTCAAGCTGTTGAATCTGTTGTTGTTGAAGCTGTTAATTGTTGTAGGCTATTATGTGTAATGGAGAGCTCTAGTTTTGTTGAAGTTGTTGAATCTGTTGTTGTTGAAGCTGTTGATTGTTGTAGGCTACATTATGTGCTTTAGAGAGCTCTAGTTTTGTTGAAGCAGTTGAATCTGTTGTTGAAGCTGTTGATTGTTGTAGGCTATTATATGCTATAGAGAGCTCTAGTTTTGTTTAAGCTGTCGAATGTGTTGTTGAAGCTGTTGATTGTTGTAGGTTATTATGTGCAATAGAGAGCTCTAGTTTTGTTGAAGCTGTTGAATCTGTTGTTGTTAAAGCTGTTGATTGTTGTAGGCTATTATGTGCTCTAGTTTATTAAAGCTGTTGAATCTATTTTTGTTGAAGATGTTGATTGCTGTAGGCTACATTATGTGCTCTAGAGAGCTCTAATTTTGTCAAAGCTGTTGAATCAGTGGTTGTTGAAGCTGTTGATTGTTGTAGGCTATTATATACTATAGAGAGCTCTAGTTTTGTTTAAGCTGTTGAATCTGTTGTTGAAGCTGTTGATTGTTGAAGGCTATTATATGTTATAGAGAGGTCTAGTTTTGTTTAAGCTGTCGAATCTGTTGTTGTTGAAGCAGTTGATTGTTGTAGGCTATTATGTGCAATAGAGAGCTCTAGTTTTGTTTAAGCTGTTGAATCTGTTGTTGTTGAAGCTGTTAATTGTTGTAGGCTATTATAATACGCTGTAGAGAGCTCTAGTTTTGTTCAAGCTGTTGAATCTGTTGTTGTTGAAGCTGTTGATTGTTGTAGGCTATTATGTGTAATAGAGAGCTCTAGTTTTGTTGAAGTTGTTGAATCTGTTGTTGAAGCTGTTGATTGTTGTAGGCTACATTATGTGCTTTAGAGAGCTCTAGTTTTGTTGAAGCAGTTGAATCTGTTGTTGAAGCTGTTGATTGTTGTAGGCTATTATGAGCTCTTGAGAGCTCTAGTTTTGTTAAAGCTGTTAAATCTGTTGTTGAAGCTGTTGATTGTTGAAGCTGTAGTTGTTGAATCTGTTTTTGAAGCTGTTGAATCAGTTGTTAAATCTGTTGATATCCATGTTGAAGTTGTTGATTGTCGTTGATGTTGAATCTGTTGTTGTAGAAGCTGTTGATTGTTGGTAGTGTTGAAGCTGTTCAATCAGTTGATCTTGTTAGTACAATTAAAGCTGTTGATTGTGAGCACAGTCTATTTTGTGTAAGTGTAGGCTCGCCCCAATAAATCAATAGCTTCAATCACGATGTTGAAGCTGTTGAATTTGTTGTAGAAGCTGTTGATTGTTGTAAGCTATTATGTGCTCTAGAGAGCTCTACTTTTGTTGAAGCTGTTGAATCTGTTGTTGTTAAAGCTGTTGATTGTTATAGGCTAGATTATGGCTCTAGTTTTTTTGAAGCTGTTGAATCTGTTGTTGTTGAAGATGTTGATTGGTTTGTAAGCTACATTATGTGGTCTAGAGAGCTCTAGTTTTGTTGAAGCTCTTGAATTTGTTGTTGTTGAAGCTGTTGATTGTTGTAGGCTATTATGTGCTCTAGAGAGTTCTAGTTTTGTTTAAGCTGTTGAATATTTTGTTGTTGAAACTGTTGAATCTGTTTTTATTGAACCTATTGATTGTTGTAGGCTACATTATGTGTTCTAGAGAGCTCTAGTTCTGTCAAAGCTGTTGAATCTGTTGTTGAAGCTGTTGATTGTTGTAGGCTATTATATGCTATAGAGAGCTCTAGTTTTGTTCAAGCTGTTGAATCAGTTGTTGTTGAAGCTGTTGATTGTTGTAGGCTATTATGTGCAATAGAGAGCTCTAGTTTTGGTTGAAGTTGTTGAATCTGTTGTTGTTGAAGCTGTTGATTGTTGTAGGCTACATTATGTGCTTTAGAGAGCTCTAGTTTTGTTGAAGCAGTTGAATCTGTTGATGAAGCTGTTGATTGTTGTAGGCTATTATATGCTATAGAGAGCTCTAGTTTTGTTTAAGCTGTCGAATGTGTTGTTGAAGCTGTTGATTGTTGTAGGTTATTATGTGCAATAGAGAGCTCTAGTTTTGTTGAAGCTGTTGAATCTGTTGTTGCTAAAGCTGTTGATTGTTGTAGGCTATTATGTGCTCTAGTTTATTAAAGCTGTTGAATCTATTTTTGTTGAAGATGTTGATTGTTGTAGGCTACATTATGTGCTCTAGAGAGCTCTAGTTTTGTTGAAGCTGTTGAATCTGTTGTTGAAGCTGTTGATTGTTGTAGGCTATTATATGTTATAGAGAGGTCTAGTTTTGTTTAAGCTGTCGAATCTGTTGTTGAAGCAGTTGATTGTTGTAGGCTATTATATGCTATAGAGAGTTCTAGTTTTGTTCAAGCTGTTGAATCTGTTGTTGTTGAAGCTGTTGATTGTTGTAGGCTATTATGTGTAATAGAGAGCTCTAGTTTTGTTGAAGTTGTTGAATCTGTTGTTGAAGCTGTTGATTGTTGTAGGCTACATTATGTGCTTTAGAGAGCTCTAGTTTTGTTGAAGCAGTTGAATCTGTTGTTGAAGCTGTTGATTGTTGTAGGCTATTATGAGCTCTTGAGAGCTCTAGTTTTGTTGAAGCTGTTAAATCTGTTGTTGAAGCTGTTGATTGTTGAAGCTGTAGTTGTTGAATCTGTTTTTGAAGCTGTTGAATCAGTTGTTAAATCTGTTGATAACCATGTTGAAGTTGTTGATTGTCGTTGATGTTGAATCTGTTGTTGTTGAAGCTGTTGATTGTTGGTAGTGTTGAAGCTGTTCAATCAGTTGATCTTGTTAGTACAATTAAAGCTGTTGATTGTGAGTACAGTCTATTTTGTGTAAGTGTAGCTCGCCCCAATAAATCAATAGCTTCAATCACTATGTTGAAGCTGTTGAATTTGTTGTAGAAGCTGTTGATTGTTGTAAGCTATTATGTGCTCTAGAGAGCTCTAGTTTTGTTGAAGCTGTTGAATCTGTTGTTGTTAAAGCTGTTGATTGTTGTAGGCTATTATGTGCTCTAGTTTATTAAAGCTGTTGAATCTATTTTTGTTGAAGATGTTGA
The DNA here is from genome assembly GCA_964291365.2 of Stappiaceae bacterium. Lineage (GTDB taxonomy): Bacteria > Pseudomonadota > Alphaproteobacteria > Rhizobiales > Stappiaceae > JBDWFY01. The sequence goes on along the minus strand of OZ220023.1, from coordinate 26,954 downwards.
TTGTTGTAGGCTACATTATGTGCTCTAGAGAGCTCTAGTTTTGTTGAAGCTGTTGAATCTGTTGTTGTTGAAGCTGTTGATTGTTGTAGGCTATTATATGCTATAGAGAGCTCTAGTTTTGTTTAAGCTGTTGAATCTGTTGTTGAAGCTGTTGATTGTTGTAGGCTATTATATGTTATAGAAAGCTCTAGTTTTGTTTAAGCTGTCGAATCTGTTGTTGAAATTGTTGATTGTTGTAGGCTATTATATGTTATAGAGAGGTCTAGTTTTGTTTAAGCTGCTGAATCTGTTGTTGTTGAAGTAGTTGATTGTGGTAGGCTATTATATGCTATAGAGAGCTCTAGTTTCTATAGAGAGCTCTAGTTTTGTTTAAGCTGTTGAATCTGTTGTTGTTGAAGCTGTTGATTGTTGTAGGCTATTATATGCTATAGAGAGCTCTAGTTTTGTTCAAGCTGTTGAATCTGTTGTTGTTGAAGCTGTTGATTGTTGTAGGCTATTATGTGTAATAGAGAGCTCTAGTTTTGTTGAAGTTGTTGAATCTGTTGTTGAAGCTGTTGATTGTTGTAGGCTACATTATGTGCTTTAGAGAGCTCTAGTTTTGTTGAAGCAGTTGAATCTGTTGTTGAAGCTGTTGATTGTTGTAGGCTATTATGAGCTCTTGAGAGCTCTAGTTTTGTTGAAGCTGTTGATTGTTGAAGCTTAAGTTGTTGAATCTGTTTTTGAAGCTGTTGAATCAGTTGTTGAATCTGTTGATAACCATGTTGAAGTTGTTGATTTTCGTTGATGTTGAATCTGTTGTTGTTGAAGCTGTTGATTGTTGGTAGTGTTGAAGCTGTTCAATCAGTTGATCTTGTTAGTACAATTAAAGCTGTTGATTGTGAGTACAGTCTATTTTGTGTAAGTGTAGGCTCGCCCCAATAAATCAATAGCTTCAATCACTATGTTGAAGCTGTTGAATTTGTTCTAGAAGCTGTTGATTGTTGTAAGCTATTATGTGCTCTAGAGAGCTCTACTTTTGTTGAAGCTGTTGAATCTGTTGTTATTCAAGCTGTTGAGTCTGTTGTTAAAGCTGTTGATTGTTGTAGGGTATTATGTGCTCTAGGGCGCTCTAGTTTTTTTGAAGCTGTTGAATCTGTTGTTGAAGCTGTTGATTGTTGTAGGCTACTTTGTGCTCTAGAGAGCTCTAGTTTCGTTGAAGCTGTTGAATCTGTTGTTGAAGCTGTTGATTGTTGTAGGCTATTATGCGCTATAGAGAACTCTAGTTTTGTTGAAGCTGTTGAATCTGTTGTGGAAGCTGTTGATTGTTCTAAGCTATTATGTGCTCTAGAGAGCTCTAGTTTTGTTGAAGCTGTTGAATCTGTTGTTGAAGCTGTTGATTGCTGTAGCCTATGATGTGCTCTAGAGAACTCTAGTTTTGTTGAAGCTGTTGAATCTGTTGTTAAAGCTGTTGATTGTTGTAGGCTACATTATGTGCTCTATAGAGCTCTAGTTTTGTTGAAGCTGTTGATTGTTGTAGGCTATTATGAGCTATAGAAAGCTCTAGTTTTGTTGAAGCTGTTGAATCTGTTATTGTTTAAGCTGTTGATGGTTGTAGGCTATTATGTGCACTAGAGAGCTCTAGTTTTGTTGAATATGTTGAATAGATTTGTTGAATATGTTGATGGTGAAGATGTTGAATCTGTTGTTGAAGCTGTTGATTGTTGTAGGCTATTATATGCTCTAGAGAGCTCGACTTATTGAAGCTGTTGAATCTGTTGTTGTAAAAGCTGTTGGTTGTTGGCTACATTATGTGCTCTAGAGAGCTCTAGTTATGTTGGAGCAGTTAAATCTGTTGTTAAAGCTGTTAATTGTTGAAGGCTATTATGTGCTCTAGAGAGTTCTAGTTTTGTTGAAGCTGTTGAATCTGTTGTTGAAAATGTTGATTGTTGTAGGCTATTATGCGCTCTAGAGAGTTCTAGTTTTGTTGAAACTGTTGAAACTGTTGTTGAAGATGTTGATTGTTGTAGGCTACATTATGTGCTCTAGAGAGCTCTAGTTTTGTCGAAGCTGTTGAATCTGTTGTTGAAGCTGTTGATGGTTGTAGGCTACATTATGTGCACTAGAAAGCTCTAGTTTTGTTGAAGCTGTTGAATCTGTTGTTGAAGCTGTTGAAACTGTTGTTGTTAACGCCGCTGATTGTTGTAGGCTATTAGAGAGCTCTAGTTTTGTTGAAATTGTTGAATCTGTTGTTGAAGATGTTGATTGTTGTATGCTACATTATGTGCTCTAGAGAGCTATAGTTTTGTTGAAGCAGTTGAATCTGTTGTTGTTGAAGATGTTGAATCTGTTGTTTAAGCTGTTAATTGTTGTAGGCTATTATGTGCTCTAGAGAGATCTAGTCTTGTCGAGAATGTTGAATCTGTTGTTGAAGCTGTTGAATCTGTTGTAAAAGCTGTTGATTGTTGTTGGCTATCATGTGCTCTAGTTTTAATGAAGATGTTGAATCTGTTGTTGAAGATGTTGATTGTTGTAGGCTATTATGTGCTCTAGAGAGCTCTAGTTTTCTCAAAGCTATTGAATCTGTTGTTGAAACTGTTGATTGTTGTATGCTATTATGTGTTCTAGAGAGCTCAGTTCTGTTGAAGCTGTTCAATCTTGTTGTTGAAGCTGTTGATTGTTGTAGGCTACATTATATGCTCTAGGGAGCTCTAACTTTGTTGAAGCTGTTGAATCTGCTGTTGAAGTTGTTGATTGTCATAGGCTATTATGTGTTCTAGAGAGCTCTAGTTTTGTTGAAATTGTTGAATCTGTTGTTGAAGATGTTGATTGTTGTAGGATATTATGTGCTCTAGAGAACTCTAATTTTGTTGAAATTGTTGAATCTGTTGTTGAAGCTGTTGATTGTTGTAGGCTACATTATGTGCTCTAAAGAGCTCTAATTTTGTTGAAGCTGTTGAATCTGATGTTGAAGCTGTTGAATCTGTTGTTAAAAATGTTGATTGTTATAGGCTATTATGTGCTCCAGAGAGCTCTAGCCTTGTTGAAGCTGTTGAATCTGTTGTTGAAGCTGTTGATTGTTGCAGCCTACTATGTGTTCTAGAGAGCTATAGTTTTGTTGAAGCTATTGAATATGTTGATGGTGAAGCTGTTGAATCTGTGGTTGTTAAAGCTGTTGATTGTTGTAGGCTATTATGTGCTCTAGTTCTATTGAAGCTGTTGAATCTGTTGTTGTTGAAAATGTTGATTGTTGTAGACTATATTATGTGCTCTAAAGAGCTCTAGTTTTGTTAAGGCAGTTGAATCTGTTGTTGAAGCTGTTGATTGTTGTAGACTATTATGTGCTCTAGAGAGCTCTAGATTTATTGAAGCTGTTGAATCTGTTGTTGTTAAAGCTGTTGGTTGTTGTAGGCTACAATATGTGCGCTAGAGAGGTCTAGTTATTTTGGAGCAGTTGAATCTGTTGTTAAAGCTGTTGATTGTTATGTGCTCTAGCTGTTGAATCTGTTGTTGTTAAAGCTGGTGATTGTTGTGGGCTATTATGTGCTCTAGTTTTATTGAAGCTGTTGAATCTGTTGTTGAAGATGTTGATCGTTGTAAGCTACATTATGTGCTCTAGAAAGATCTAGTTCTGTCGAAGCTGTTCAATCTGTTGTTGTTGATCTGTTGTTAAAGCTGTTGATTGTTGTAGGCTATTATGTTATCTAGTTTTATTGAAGCTGTTGAATCTGTTGTTGAAGATGTTGATTGTTGTAGGCTACATTATGTGTTCTAGAGAGCTCAAGTTTTGTCGAAGTTGTTGAATCTGTTGTTGAAGCTGTTGATTGTTGTAGGCTATTATGTGCTCTAGAGAGCTCTAGTTTTGTCGAAGCTGTTGAATCTTGTTGTTGAAGTTGTTAATTGTTATAGGCTATTATGTGCTCTAGAGAGCTCTACTTTTGTTGAAGTTGTTGAATCTGTTGTTCAAGATGTTGATTGTTGTAGGCTGTTATGTGTTTTAGAGAGCTCTAGTTTTGTTGAAACTGTTGAATCTGTTGTTGAAGCTGTTGATTGTTGTAGGCTATTATGCGCTCTAGAGAACTCTAGTTTTGTTGAAACTTTTGAAACTGTTGTTGAAGATGTTGATTGTTGTAGGCTACATTAAGTGCTCTAGAGAGCTCTAGTTCTGTCGAAGCTGTTGAATCTGTTGTTGAAGCTGTTGATGGTTGTAGGCTACATTATGTGCTCTAGAGAACTCTAGTTTTGTTGAAGCTGTTGAATCTGTTGTTGAAGCTGTTGAAACTGTTGTTAACGCCGCTGATTGTTGTAGGCTATTAGAGAGCTCTAGTTTTGTTGAAATTGTTGAATCTGTTGTTGAAGATGTTGATTGTTGTATGCTACATTATGTGCTCTAGAGAGCTATAGTTTTGTTGAAGCAGTTGAATCTGTTGTTGTTGAAGATGTTGAATCTGTTGTTTAAGCTGTTAATTGTTGTAGGCTATTATGTGCTCTAGAGAGATCTAGTCTTGTCGAGAATGTTGAATCTGTTGTTGAAGCTGTTGAATCTGTTGTAAAAGCTGTTGATTGTTGTTGGCTATCATGTGCTCTAGTTTTAATGAAGATGTTGAATCTGTTGTTGAAGATGTTGATTGTTGTAGGCTATTATGTGCTCTAGAGAGCTCTAGTTTTCTCAAAGCTATTGAATCTGTTGTTGAAACTGTTGATTGTTGTATGCTATTATGTGTTCTAGAGAGCTCAGTTCTGTTGAAGCTGTTCAATCTTGTTGTTGAAGCTGTTGATTGTTGTAGGCTACATTATATGCTCTAGGGAGCTCTAACTTTGTTGAAGCTGTTGAATCTGTTGTTGAAGTTGTTGATTGTCATAGGCTATTATGTGTTCTAGAGAGCTCTAGTTTTGTTGAAATTGTTGAATCTGTTGTTGAAGATGTTGATTGTTGTAGGATATTATGTGCTCTAGAGAACTCTAATTTTGTTGAAATTGTTGAATCTGTTGTTGAAGCTGTTGATTGTTGTAGGCTACATTATGTGCTCTAAAGAGCTCTAATTTTGTTGAAGCTGTTGAATCTGATGTTGAAGCTGTTGAATCTGTTGTTAAAAATGTTGATTGTTATAGGCTATTATGTGCTCCAGAGAGCTCTAGCCTTGTTGAAGCTGTTGAATCTGTTGTTGAAGCTGTTGATTGTTGCAGCCTACTATGTGTTCTAGAGAGCTATAGTTTTGTTGAAGCTGTTGAATATGTTGATGGTGAAGCTGTTGAATCTGTGGTTGTTAAAGCTGTTGATTGTTGTAGGCTATTATGTGCTCTAGTTCTATTGAAGCTGTTGAATCTGTTGTTGTTGAAAATGTTGATTGTTGTAGACTATATTATGTGCTCTAAAGAGCTCTAGTTTTGTTAAGGCAGTTGAATCTGTTGTTGAAGTTGTTGATTGTTGTAGACTATTATGTGCTCTAGAGAGCTCTAGATTTATTGAAGCTGTTGAATCTGTTGTTGAAGCTGTTGATTGTTGTAGGCTATTATGTGCTCTAGTTCTATTGAAGCTGTTGAATCTGTTGTTGTTGAAAATGTTGATTGTTGTAGACTATATTATGTGCTCTAAAGAGCTCTAGTTTTGTTAAGGCAGTTGAATCTGTTGTTGAAGTTGTTGATTGTTGTAGACTATTATGTGCTCTAGAGAGCTCTAGATTTATTGAAGCTCTTGAATCTGTTGTTGTTAAAGCTGTTGGCTGTTGTAGGCTACAATATGTGCGCTAGAGAGGTCTAGTTATTTTGGAGCAGTTGAATCTGTTGTTAAAGCTGTTGATTGTTATGTGCTCTAGCTGTTGAATCTGTTGTTGTTAAAGCTGGTGATTGTTGTGGGCTATTATGTGCTCTAGTTTTATTGAAGCTGTTGAATCTGTTGTTGAAGATGTTGATCGTTGTAAGCTACATTATGTGCTCTAGAAAGATCTAGTTCTGTCGAAGCTGTTCAATCTGTTGTTGTTGATCTGTTGTTAAAGCTGTTGATTGTTGTAGGCTATTATGTTATCTAGTTTTATTGAAGCTGTTGAATCTGTTGTTGAAGATGTTGATTGTTGTAGGCTACATTATGTGTTCTAGAGAGCTCAAGTTTTGTCGAAGTTGTTGAATCTGTTGTTGAAGCTGTTGATTGTTGTAGGCTATTATGTGCTCTAGAGAGCTCTAGTTTTGTCGAAGCTGTTGAATCTTGTTGTTGAAGTTGTTAATTGTTATAGGCTATTATGTGCTCTAGAGAGCTCTACTTTTGTTGAAGTTGTTGAATCTGTTGTTCAAGATGTTGATTGTTGTAGGCTGTTATGTGTTTTAGAGAGCTCTAGTTTTGTTGAAACTGTTGAATCTGTTGTTGAAGCTGTTGATTGTTGTAGGCTATTATGCGCTCTAGAGAACTCTAGTTTTGTTGAAACTTTTGAAACTGTTGTTGAAGATGTTGATTGTTGTAGGCTACATTAAGTGCTCTAGAGAGCTCTAGTTCTGTCGAAGCTGTTGAATCTGTTGTTGAAGCTGTTGATGGTTGTAGGCTACATTATGTGCTCTAGAGAGCTCTAGTTTTGTTGAAGCTGTTGAAACTGTTGTTGTTAAAGCTGCTGATTGTTGTAGGCTATTATGTACTCTAGAGAGCTCTAGTATTGTTGAAATTGTTGAATCTGTTGTTGAAGATGTTGATTGTTGTATGCTACATTATGTGCTCTAGAGAGCTATAGTTTTGTTGAAGCAGTTGAATCTGTTGTTGAAGATGTTGAATCTGTTGTTAAAGCTGTTGATTGTTGTAGGCTATTATGTGCTCTAGTTTTATTGAAGCTGTTGAATCTGTTGTGGTTGAAGATGTTGATTGTTATAGGCTATATTATGTGCTCTAGAGAGATCTAGTTTTGTCGAGAATGTTGAATCTGTTGTTGTTGAAGCTGTTGAATCTGTTGTTAAAGCTGTTGATTGTTGTTGGCTACTTTGTGCTCTAGTTTTGTTGAAGATGTTGAATCTGTTGTTGAAGATGTTGATTGTTGTAGGCTATTATGTGTTCTTGAGAGCTCTAGTTTTCTCGAAGCTATTGAATCTGTTGTTGATACTGTTGATTGTTGTATGCTATTATGTGTTCTAGAGAGCTCAGTTCTGTTGAAGCTGTTGAATCTGTTGTTGAAGCTGTTGATTGTTGTAGGCTACATTATATGCTCTAGGGAGCTCTAGCTTCGTTGAAGCTGTTGAATATGTTGTTTAAGTTGTTGATTGTCGTAGGCTATTATTTATTCTAGAGAGCTCTAGTTTTGTTGAAATTGTTGAATCTGTTGTTGAAGATGTTGATTGTTGTAGGCTATTATGTGCTCTAGAGAGCTCTAGTTTTGTTGTAGCTGTTGAATCTGATGTTGTTGAAGCTCTTGAATCTGTTGTTAAAACTGTTGATTGTTAATAGGCTATTATTTGCTCTAGAGAGCTCTAGTTTTGTTGAAGCTGTTGAATCTGTTGTTGAAGCTGTTGATTGTTGTAGCCTATATTATGTGCTCTAAAGAGCTCTAATTTTGTTGAAGCTGTTGAATCCGTTGTTGAAGATGTTGATTGTTGTAGGCATCATGTGCTCTAAAGAGCTCTAGTTTGGTTTAAGCTGTTGAATTTGTTCTTGTTCCAGCTGTTGAATCTGTTCTTGTTAAAGCTGTTCATTGTTGTACGCTATTATGTGTTCTAGCTTTATTGAAGTTGTTAAATCTGTTGTAGTTGAAGATGTTAATTGTTGTAGGCTACAATAAGTGCTCTAGAGAGATCTAATATTGTCAAGACTATTGCATCTGTTGTTGAAGCTGTTTAATCTGTTGGTGTTAAAGCTGTTCATTGTAGGCTATTATGTGCTTTATTTTTATTGAAGCTGTTGAATTTGTTATTGTTCATGATGTTGATTGTTGTAGGCTACATTATATGCTCTAGATAGCTCTAGTTTTGTTGAAGATGTTGAAGCTGTTGAATCTGTTTTTGTTGAAGCTGTTGATTGTTGTAGGCCATTATGTGCCCTAGTTTAATCAAAGCTGTTGAATCTGTTGTTGTTGAAGATGTTGATTGTTGTAGGCTACATTATGTGCTCTAGAGAGCTCTAGTTTTGTCAAAGATGTTGAATCTGTTGTTGAAGCTGTTGATTGTTGTAGGCTATCATATGCTACAGAGAGTTCTAGTTTTGTTTAAGCTGTTGAATCTGTTGTTGTTAAAGCTATTGAACTAAAGTTGTTAAAGCTGGTGATTGTTGTGGGCTAATATGTGCTCTAGATTTATTGAAGCTGTTGAATCTGTTGTTGAAGATGTTGATTGTTGTAGGCCACATTATGTGTTCTAGAAAGATCTAGTTCTGTCGAAGCTGTTGAATCTGTTGTTGTTGTTGAATCTGTTGTTGTTAAAGCTGTTGATTGATGTAGGCTATTATGTTCTCCAGTTTTATTGAAGCTGTTAAATCTGTTGTTCAAGATGTTGATTGTTGTAGGCTACATTATGTGTTCCAGAGAGCTCAAGTTTTGTCGAATTTGTTGAATCTATTGTTGTTGAAGCTGTTGATTGTTGTAGGCTATTGTGTGCTCTAGTGAGTTCTAGTTTTGATGAAACTGTTGAATCTGTTGTAGTTGAAGATGTTGATTGTTGTAGGCTACATTATGTGCTCTAGAGAGCTCTAATTTTGTTGAAGCAGCAGAATCTCCCGTTTAAGCTGTTGGTTGTTGTAGGCTAAACTTATGTGCTCTAGAGAGCTCTAGTTACGTTGGAGCAGTTGAATCTGTTGTTAAAGCTGTTGATTGTTGTAGGCTATTATGTGTTCTAGAGAGCTCTAGTTTTGTTGAAGCAGTTGAATATGTTGATGGTGAAGCTGTTAAATCTTGTTGTTAAAGCTGTCAATTGTTGTAGGCTATTATGTGCTCTAGTTTTATTGAGGGCTGTTGAATCTGTTGTTGAAGCTGTTGATTGTTGTAGGCTACATTACGTGCTCTAGAGAGCTCTAGTTATGTTGGAGCAGTTGAATCGGTTGTTGTTGAAGCTGTTGAATCTGTTTTTGTTGAAGCTGTTGATTGTTGTAGGCTATTATATGCCCTAGTTTAATTGAAGCTGTTGAATCTGTTGTTGTTGAAGATGTTGATTGTTGTAGGCTACATTATGTGCTCTAGAGAGCTCTAGTTTTGTCAAAGATGTTGAACCTGTTGTTGAAGCTGTTGATTGTTGTAGGCTATTATATGCTATAGAGAGCTCTAGTTTTGTTTAAGCTGTTGTTGAAGCTGTTGATTGTTGTAGGCTATTGTGTGCAATACTTGTTGAAGCTGTTGAATCTGTTATTGAAGCTGTTGATTGTTGTTGGCTAGATTATGTGCTCTAGAGAGCTCTAGTTATGTTGAAAATGTTGAACTGTTGTTGAAGCTGTTGATTGTTGTAGGCCATTATGTCCTCAGGAGAACTATAGTTTTGTTGAATCTGTTGTTGAAGCTGTTGATTGTTGTAGGCTATTATGTGCTCTAGTTTTATTGAAGCTGTTGTTGAAGCTGTTGATTATTGTAGGCTATTATGTGCAATAGAGAGCTCTAGTTTTGTTGAAGTTGTTGAATCTGTTGTTGTTGCAGATGTTGATTGTTGTAGGCTACATTGTGTGCTCTAGAGAGCTCTAGTTTAGTTTAAGCTGTTCAATCTGTTGTTGCTGAAGGTGTCAAATGTTGTAAGGTATTATGTGCTCTAGAGAGCTCTAGTTTTGTTGAAATTGTTGAATCTGTTGTTGTTGACGATGTTGATTGTTGTAAGGTACATTATGTGCTCTAGAGAGCTCTAGCTTTGTTAAAGCTGTTGATTGTTGTAGGCTATTATGTGCTCTAGAAAGCTCTAGTTTTGTTGAAGCAGTTGAATCAGCTGTTGATTGTTGTAGGCTACTATGTGCTCTAGAGAGCTCTAGTTTTGTTGAAGCAGTTGAATCTGTTGTTGAAGTTGTTGATTGTCGTTAATGTTGTTGAATTTGTTGTTGAAGCTGTTGATTGTTGAGGCTGTTGAATCTGTTGACCTTGTTAGTATAGTTGAAGCTGTTGATTGTTAGTACAGTCTAAGAGTGGCTCACCCCAATGAATCAATAGCTTCAATCACCGTGTTGAAGCTGTTGATTGTTATTGGTGCTTTTGATGTTAAATCTGTTGTTGAAGCTGTTTATTGTTGATGATGTTGAATTTGGTGTTGAATCAGTTGTTGAAGCTGATTATTATTGCTGAAGCAGTTGTTCAATCTGTTGAACTTGTTAGTATAGTTGAAGCTGTTGATTGATGGTTATGATAGTTGAAGCTGTCGAATCTGTTGCTCACCATGTTGAACCTGTTAATTGTTGTTGATGTTGAATCTGTTGCTTATGCTTGTAGAATCGGTTCTTGAAGCTGTTGATTGTTGAAGTTGTTGAATCTAAAGTTGTTGGATCTGTTGTTGAAGCTGTTGATAGCTGAAGCTGTTACATCTGCTGTTTAATCTGTTGATCATCATGTTGAAGCTGTTGATATTTATAGGCTATCGTGCTCCAGTTTTGTTGAAGGTGTTGATTGTTGTAGACTATTATGTGCTCTAGAGAGCTCTAGTTTTGTTAAAGCTGTTGTTGTTAAAGCTGTTGAATCTGTTGTTGTTAAAGCTGTTGACTGTTGTAGGCTATTATGTGGTCTAGTTTATTGAAGCTGTTGAATCTGCTGTTGTTGAAGATGTTGATTATTGCAGGCTACATTATGTGCTCTAGAGAGCTCTTGTTTAGTCGAAGCTGTTGAATCTGTTCTTGTTGAAGCTGTTGAATCTGTTGTTGCTGAAGCTGTTGTTAAAGCTGTTGATTTTTGTAGGCTATTATGTGCTCTAGTTTTATTGAAGCTGTTGATTGTTGTAGGCAATTATGTGCTCTAGTTTTATTGATGTTATTGAATCTGTTGTTGAAAATGTTGATTGTTGTAGGCTACATTATGTGCTCTAGAAAGCTCTAGTTTTGTTGAAGCTTTTGAATCTGTTCTTGTTGAAGATGTTGATTGTTGTAGGCTACATTATGTGCTCTAGAGAGCTCTAGTTTTGTTGAAGCTGTTGAGTCCGTTGTTGTCGAAGCTGTTGATTCTTGTAGGCTATTATGTGTACTGAAAAGGTCTAGTTTTATTGAAGCTTATGAATCTGTTGTTGCTGAAGATGTTGTTTGTTGTAGGCTACATTATGTGCTCTAGAGATCTCTAGTTTTGTTAAAGCTGTTGAATCTCTTGTTGAAGCTGTTGATTGTTGTAGGCTAATATGTGCTCTTGAGAGCTCTAGTTTTGTTGAAGCTGTTGATTGTTGTAGGCTATTATGTGCTCCAGTTTTGTTGAAGCTGCTGAATCTGTTGTTGAAGATATTGATTGTTGTAGGCTACATTACATGCTCTAGACTAGAGAGCTCTAGTTTTGATGAAGCTGTAGATTGTCGTAGGCTACATGATGTGCTCTAGAGAGCTCTAGTTTTGTCGAAGCTGTTGATTGTTGAAGGCTATTATGTGCTCTAAAGAGTTCTAGTTTTGTTGAAGCTGTTAATTGCTGTAGGCTATTATGTGCTCTAGAGAGCTCTAGTTTTGTTGAAGCAGTTGAATCTGCTGTTGAAGCTGTTGAATCTGTTGTTAAAGCTGTTGATTGTTGTAGGTTATATTGTGTTCTTAAGAGCTCTAGTTTTGTTGAAGCTGTTGAATCTGTTGTTATTGAAGCTGTTGAGTCAGTTGTTAAAGTTGTTGATTGTTGTAGGTTATTGTGTGCTCTAGGGAGCTCTAGTTTTGTTGAAGCTGTTGAATCTGTTGTTGAAGCTGATGAGTATTGTAGGCTATTATGTGCTCTAGAGAGCTCTAGTTTTGTTGAAGCAGTTGAATCTGCTGTTGATTCTGTTGTTAAAGCTGTTGATTGTTGTAGGCTATTTTTTGCTCTAGAGAGCTCTAGTTTGGTTGAAGCTGTTGAATCTGTTGTTATTGAAGCTGTTGAGTCTGTTAAAGTTGTTGATTGTTGTAGGCTATTTTGTGTTCTAGAGAGCTCTAGTTTTGTTGAAGCTGTTGAATCTGTTGTTATTGAAGCTGTTGAGTCTGCTGTTAAACCTGTTGATTGTTGTAGGCTATTATGTGCTCTAGGGAGCTCTAGTCTTGTTGAAGCTGTTGAATCTGTTGTTGAAGCTGTTGATTGTTGTAGACTACTTTGTGCTCTAGAGAGCTCTAGTTTCGTTGAATCTGTTGTTATTGAAGCTGTTGAATCTATTGTTGAAACTGTTGATTGTTGTAGGCTATTATGTGCTATAGAGAACTCTAGTTTTGTTGAAGCTGTTGAATCTGTTGTTATTGAAGCTGTTGAGTCTGTTGTTAAAGCTGTTGATTGTTGTAGGTTATTGTGTGCTCTAGGGAGCTCTAGTTTTGTTGAAGCTGTTGAATCTGCCGTTGAATCTGTTGTTAAAGCTGTTGATTGTTGTAGGCTATTTTGTGCTCTAGAGAGCTCTAGTTTTGTTGAAGCTGTTGAATCAGTTGTTATTGAAGCTGTTGAGTCTGTTGTTAAAGCTGTTGATTGTTGTAGGCTATTTTGTGTTCTAGAGAGCTCTAGTTTTGTTGAAGCTGTTGAATCTGTTGTTATTGAAGCTGTTGAGTCTGTTGTTAAAGCTGTTGATTGTTGTAGGCTATTGTGTGCTCTAGAGAGCTCTAGTTTTGTTGAAGCTGTTGAATCTGTTGTTGAAGCTGTTGATTGTTGTAGGCTACTTTGTGCTCTAGAGAGCTCTAGTTTCGTTGAATCTGTTGTTATTGAAGCTGTTGAATCTATTGTTGAAGCTGTTGATTGTTGTAGGCTATTATGTGCTATAGAGAACTCTAGTTTTGTTGAAGCTGTTGAATCTGTTGTTATTGAAGCTGTTGAGTCTGTTGTTAAAGCTGTTGATTGTTGTAGGCTATTGTGTGCTCTAGAGAGCTCTAGTTTTGTTGAAGCTGTTGAATCTGTTGTTGAAGCTGTTGATTGTTGTAGGCTACTTTGTGCTCTAGAGAGCTCTAGTTTTGTTGAAGCTGTTGAATCAGTTGTTATTGAAGCTGTTGAGTCTGTTGTTAAAGCTGTTGATTGTTGTAGGCTATTTTGTGTTCTAGAGAGCTCTAGTTTTGTTGAAGCTGTTGAATCTGTTGTTATTGAAGCTGTTGAGTCTGTTGTTAAAGCTGTTGATTGTTGTAGGCTATTGTGTGCTCTAGAGAGCTCTAGTTTTGTTGAAGCTGTTGAATCTGTTGTTGAAGCTGTTGATTGTTGTAGGCTACTTTGTGCTCTAGAGAGCTCTAGTTTCGTTGAAGTGGTTGAATCTGTTGTTATTGAAGCTGTTGAATCTGTTGTTGAAGCTGTTAATTGTTGTAGGCTATTATATGCTATAGAGAACTCTAGTTTTGTTGAAGCTGTTGAATCTTTTGTGGAAGCTGTTGATTGTTCTAAGCTATTATGTGCTCTAGAGAACTCTTGTTTTGTTGAAGCTGTTGAATCTGTTATTGAAGCTGTTGATTGTTGTAGGCTATTATGAGCTATAGAAAGCTCTAGTTTTGTTGAAGCTGTTGAATATGCAGTTGAAGCTGTCGATTGTTGTCGGAAATTATGTGCATTAGAGAACTCAAGTTTTGTTGAAGCTGTTGAATCTGCAGTTGAAGCTGTCGATTGTTGTCGGAAATTATGTGCACTAGAGAACTCTAGTTTTGTCAAAGTTGTTGAAGCTGTTGATTGTTGTAGGCTATTATATGCTATAGAGACGTCTAGTTTTGTTTGAGCTGTTGAATCTGTTGTTGAAGCTGTTGATTGTTGTAGGCTATTATGTGTAATAGAGAGCTTTAGTTTTGTTGAAGCTGTTGAATCTGTTGTTGAAGCTATTGATTGTTGTAGGCTATTATGAGCTCTAGAGAGCTCTAGTTTTGTTGAAGCAGTTGAATCTGTTGTTGAAGCTGTTGATTGTTGTAGGCTATTATGAGCTCTAGAGAGCTCTAGTTTTGTTGAAGCTGTTGAAGTTGTTGAATCTGTTGTTGAAGCTGTTGATCACAATGTTGAAATTGTTGATTGTTGTTGATGTTGTTTAATCTGTTGTGTTGAAGCTGTTGAGGGTTGAACCTGCTGAATCTGAAGTTGTTGAATCTGTTGTTGAAGCTGTTGATCACCATGTTGAAGTTCATGATTGTTGTTGATGTTGTTGAATCTGTTGTTGTTGAAGCTGTTGATGTTGTTGAATCTGAAGTAGTTGAATCTGTTGTTGAAGCTGTTGATTGTTGTTGAATATGTTGTTGAAGCTTTTGATTGTTGGTTATGATTGTTGAAGCTGTTGAATCTGTTGATCTTGTTAGTATAGTTGAAGCTGTTGATTGTTATTACAGTCTATTGTGTGTAAGAGTAGGCTCGTCCCCATAAATCAATTGCTTCAATCACCATGTTGAAGCTGTTGACTGTTGAAGCTGTTAAATCTGTTTTTGAAGATATTGATTGTTGAAGCTGTTAAATCTGAAGTAGTTAAATCTGTAGTTGAAGTTGTAGATAGCTGAAGCTGTTGAATCTGTTGTTTAATCTATTGATCACCATGTTGAAGTTGTTGATTGTAGTTGATGTTGCTGAATCTGTTGTTGAAGCTGTTGATTGTTGAAGCTGTTGAATCTGAAGTTGTTGAATCTTTTGTTGAAGCTGTTGATTGTTGTTGAATCTGTTGTTGAAGCTTTTGATTGTTGAAGTTGTTGAATCTGTTGATCTTGTTAGTATAGTTGAAGCTGTTGATTGTTAGTACAGTCTATTGTGTGTAAGAGTAGGCACGTCCCCATAAATCAATTGCTTCAATCACCATGTTGAAGCTGTTGACTGTTGAAGCTGTTAAATCTGTTGTTGAAGATGTAGATTGTTGAAGCTGTTGAATCTGAAGTAGTTGAATCTGTTCTTGAAGCTGTTGATAGCTGAAGCTGTTGAATCTGTTGTTTAATCTGTTGATCACCATGTTGAAGTTGGTTGTAGTTGATGTTGCTGAATCTGTTGTTGAAGCTGTTGATTGTTGAAGCTGTTGAATCTGAAGTTGTTGAATCTGTTGTTGAAGCTGTTGATTGTTGTTGAACCTGTTGTTGAAGCTTTTGATTGTTGGTTATGATTGTTGAAGCTTTTGATTGTTGGTTATGATTGTTGAAGTTGTTTAATCTGCTGATCTTGTTAGAATAGTTGAATCTGCTGATCCTGTTAGTATAGTTGAAGCTGTTGATTGTTAGTACAGTCTATCATGTTTAAGAGTAGGCTCGCCCCAATCAATCAATAGCTTCAATAACCATGTTGAAGCAGTTGATTGTTGAAGCTGTTAAATCTGTTATTAAAGCTGTTGATTGTTGAAGTTGTTAAATAGTAAGTAGTTGAATCGGTTGTAAAAGCTGTTGATTGTTGAAGCTCGTGGATCTGTTGTTTAATCTGTTGATTTCCATGTTGAAGTTGATGATTGTTGTTGAATCTGTTGTTATTGAAGATGTTGATTGTTGAAGCTGTTAAATCTGAAGCTGTTCAATCTGTTGTTGAAGCTGATGATTGTTGAAGTTATTAAATCTGTTGCTTAATTGGTTGATCACCATGTAGAAGTTGTTGATTGTCATTGATGTTGTTGAATTTGTTGTTGAAGCTGTTGATTGTTGAGGCTGTTGAATCTGTTGACCTTGTTAGTGTAGTTGAAGCTGTTGATTGTTAGTACAGTCTATCTTGTGTAAGAGTGGGCTCTCCCCAATGAATCAATAGCTTCAATCACCGTGTTGAAGCTGTTGATTGTTGAAACTAATGAATCTGTTGTTGAAGCTGTTGATTGTTATTGGTGCTTTTGATGTTAAATCTGTTGTTGAAGCTGTTTATTGTTGATGATGTTGAATTTGGTGTTGAATTACTTGTTGAAGCTGATTATTGTTGAAGCAGTTGTTCAATCTGTTGAACTTGTTAGTATAGTTGAAGCTGTTGATTGATGATTATGATAGTTGAAGCTGTCGAATCTGTTGCTCACCATGTTGAACCTGTTAATTGTTGTTGATGTTGTTGAATCTGTTGCTTATGCTTGTTGAATCGGTTCTTGAAGCTGTTGATTGTTGAAGCTGTTGAATCTGAAGTTGTTGGATCTGTTGTTGAAGCTGTTGATAGCTGAAGCTGTTAAATCTGTTGTTTAATCTGTTGATCATCATGTTGAAGCTGTTGATATTTATAGGCTACCATGTGCTCCAGTTTTGTTGAAGCTGTTGATTGTTGTAGGCTATTATGTGTTCTAGAGAGCTCTAATTTTGTTAAAGCTGTTGTTGTTAAAGCTGTTGAATCCGTTGTTGTTGAAGCTGTTGATTGTTTTAGGCTATTATGTGCTCTAGTTTTATTTAAGCTGTTGAATCTGTTGTTGTTGAAGATGTTGATTGTTGTAGGTTACAATATGTGCTCTAGAGAGCTCTAGTTTTGTTGAAGCTGTTGAATCTATTGTTGAAGCTGTTGATTGTTGTAGGCTATTATGTGTTCTAGAGAGCTCTAGTTTCGTTGAAATTGTTGAATCTGTTGTTGTTGAAGATGTTGATTGTTTAAGCTACATTATGTGCTCTAGAGAGCTCTAGTTTTGTAAAAGCTATTCAATTTTTTGTTGTTGAAGACGCTGTTTGTTGTAAGCGACATTATGTGCGCTAGAGAGCTCTAGCTTTGTTGAAGCTGTTCAATCTGTTGTTGAAGCTGTTGATTGTTGTAGGCTATTATGTGCTCTAGAAAGCTCTAGTTTTGTTGAAGCAGTTGAATCAGCTGTTGATTGTTGTAGGCTATTATGTGCTCTAGAGAGCTCGTTTTGTTAAAGCAGTTGAATCAGCTGTTGATTGTTGTAGGCTATAATGTGCTCTAGAGAGCTCTAGTTTTGTTGAAGCAGTTGAATCTGTTGTTGAAGCTGGTGATTGTTGTAGGCTATTATGTGCTCTAGGGAGCCCTAGTTTTGTTGTAGCTATTGTATCTGTTGTTGTTGAAGCTGTTGAATCTATTGTTAAAGCTGTTGATTGTTGTAGGCTATTATGTGCACTAGTTTTATTGAAGCTGTTGAATCTGTTGTTGTTGAAGCTGTTGATTGTAGTAGGCTATTATGTGCAATAGAGAGCTCTAGTTTTGTTGAAGTTGTTGAATCTGTTGTTGTTGCAGATGTTGATTGTTGTAGGCTACATTGTCTGCTCTAGAGAGCTCTAGTTTTGTTTGAGCTGTTCAATCTGTTGTTGCTGAAGGTGTCAAATGTTGTAAGGTATGTGATCTAGAGAGCTCTAGTTTTGTTGAAATTGTTGAATCTGTTGTTGACGATGTTGATTGTTGTAAGGTACATTATGTGCTCTAGAGAGCTCTAGCTTTGTTAAAGCTGTTGATTGTTGTAGGCTATTATGTGCTCTAGAAAGCTCTAGTTTTGTTGAAGCAGTTGAATCAGCTGTTGATTGTTGTAGGCTATTATGTGCTCTAGAGAGCTCTAATTTTGTTGAAGCAGTTGAATCTATTGTTGAAGCTGTCGATTGTTGTAGGCTAATATGTGCTCTAGGGAGCTCTAGTTTTGTTGAAGCTGTTGAATCTGTTGTTGAAGCTGTTGAATCTGTTGTTAAAGCTGTTAATTGTTGTAGGCTATTATGTGATTTAGTTTTATTGAAGCTGTTGAATCTGTTGTTGAAGCTGTTGAATCTGTTGTTAAAGCTGTTGATTGGTGTAGGCTATTATGTGATCTAGTTTTATTGAAGCTGTTGAATCTGTTGATCGTTGTAGGCTATTAAGTGCAATAGAGAGCTCTAGTTTTGTTTAAGTTGTTGAATCTGTTGTTGTTGCCGATGTTGATTATGTGCTCTAGTTTTATTGAAGCTGTTGAATCTGTTGTTGTTGAAGCTGTTGATTGTTGTAGGCTATTATGTGCAATAGAGAGCTCTTGTTTTGTTGAAGCTGTTAAATCTGTTGTTGCAGATGTTGATTGTTGTAGGCTATTATGTGCAATAGAGAGCTCTAGTTTTGTTGAAGTTGTTGAATCTGTTGTTGCAGATGTTGATTGTTGTAGGCTACATTGTCTGCTCTAGAGAGCTCTAGTTTTGTTTAAGCTGTTCAATCTGTTGTTGCTGAAGGTGTCAAATGTTGTAAGGTATTATGTGATCTAGAGAGCTCTAGTTTTGTTGAAATTGTTGAATCTGTTGTTGTTGACGATGTTGATTGTTGTAAGGTACATTATGTGCTCTAGAGAGCTCTAGCTTTGTTAAAGCTGTTGATTATTGTAGGCTATTATGTGCTCTAGAAAGCTCTAGTTTTGTTGAAGCAGTTGAATCAGCTGTTGATTGTTGTAGGCTATTATGTGCTCTAGAGAGCTCTAGTTTTGTTGAAGCAGTTGAATCTGTTGTTGAAGCTGTCGATTGTTGTAGGCTAATATGTGCTCTAAGGAGCTCTAGTTTTGTTGAAGCTATTGAATCTGTTGTTGTTGAAGCTGTTGAATCTCTTGTTAAAGCTGTTGATTGTTGTAGGCTATTATGTGCTCTAGTTTCATTGAAGCTGTTGAATCTGTTGTTGAAGCTGTTGATTGTTGTAGGCTACTATGTGCAATAGAGAGCTCTAGTTTTGTTGAAGTTGTTGAATCTGTTGGTGCAGATGTTGATTGTTGTATGCTACATTGTCTGCTCTAGAGAGCTCTAGTTTTGTTTAAGCTGTTAAATCTGTTGTTGCTGAAGGTGTCAAATGTTGTAAGGTATTATGTGCTCTAGAGAGCTCTAGTTTTGTTGAAATTGTTGAATCTATTGTTGTTGACAAAGTTGATTGTTGTAAGGTATATTATGTGCTCTAGAGAGCTCTAGCTTTGTTAAAGCTGTTGATTGTTGTAGGCTATTATGTGCTCTAGAAAGCTCTAGTTTTGTTGAGTCAGCTGTTGATTGTTGTAGGCTATTATGTGCTCTAGAGAGCTCTAGTTTTGTTGAAGCAGTTGAATCTGTTGTTGAAGCTGTCGATTGTTGTAGGCTAATATATGCTAGGGAGCTCTAGGTTTGTTGAAGCTATTGAATCTGTTGTTGTTGAAGCTGTTGAATCTCTTGTTAAAGCTGTTGATTGTTGTAGGCTATTATGTGCTCTAGTTTTATTGTAGCTGTTGAATCTGTTGTTGTTGAAGCTGTTGATTGTTGTAGGCTATTATGTGCAATAGAGAGCTCTAGTTTTGTTGAAGTTGTTGAATCTGTTGTTGTTGCAGATGTTGATTGTTGTAAGCTACATTGTCTGCTCTAGAGAGCTCTAGTTTTGTTTAAGCTGTTAAATCTGTTGTTGCTGAAGGTGTCAAATGTTGTAAGGTATTATGTGCTCTAGAGAGCTCTAGTTTTGTTGAAATTGTTGAATCTGTTGTTGTTGACGATGTTAATTGTTGTAAGGTACATTATGTGCTCTAGAGAGCTCTAGCTTTGTTAAAGCTGTTGATTGTTGTAGGCTATTATGTGCTCTAGAAAGCTCTAGTTTTGTTGAAGCAGTTGAATCAGCTGTTGATTGTTGTAGGCTATTATGTGCTCTAGAGAGCTCTAGTTTTGTTGAAGCAGTTGAATCTGTTGTTGAAGCTGTCGATTGTTGTAGGTTAATATGTGCTCTAGGGAGCTCTAGTTTTGTTGAAGCTGTTGAATCTGTTGTTGTTGAAGCTGTTGAATGTGTTGTTAAAGCTGTTGATTGTTGTAGGCTATTATGTGATCTAGTTTTATTGAAGCTGTTGAATCTGTTGTTGAAGCTGTTGATCGTTGTAGGCTATTATGTGCAATAGAGAGCTCTAGTTTTGTTTAAGTTGTTGAATCTGTTGTTGTTGCAGATGTTGATTGCTGTAGGCTACATTGTCTGCTATAGAGAGCTCTAGTTTTGTTCAAGCTGTTCAATATGTTGTTGCTGAAGGTGTCAAATGTTGTAGGCTATTATGTGCTCTAGAGAGCTCTAGTTTTGATGAAATTGTTGAATCTGTTATTGACGATGTTAATTGTTGTAAGGTACATTATGTGCTCTAGAGAGCTCTAGTTTTGTTGAAGCAGTTAAATCTGTTGTTGAAGCTGTTGATTGTTTTAGGCTATTATGTGCTCTAGGGAGCTCTAGTTTTGTTGAAGCTGTTGAATCTGTTGTTGTTGAAGCTGTTGAATCTGTTGTTAAAGCTGTTGATTGTTGTAGGCTATTATGTGATCTAGTTTTATTGAACCTGTTGAATCTGTTGTTGAAGCTGTTGATCGTTGTAGGCTATTATGTGCAATAGAGAGCTCTAGTTTTGTTGAAGTTGTTGAATCTGTTGTTGTTACAGATGATTGTTGTAGGCTACATTGTCTGCTCTAGAGAGCTCTAGTTTTGTTTAAGCTGTTAAATCTGTTGTTGCTGAAGGTGTCAAATGTTGTAAGGTATTATGTGCTCTAGAGAGCTCTAGTTTTGTTGAAATTGTTGAATCTGTTGTTGACAATGTTGATTGTTGTAAGGTACATTATGTGCTCTAGAGAGCTCTAGCTTTGTTAAAGCTGTTGATTGCTGTAGGCTATTATGTGCTCTAGAAAGCTCTAGTTTTGTTGAAGCAGTTGAATCAGCTGTTGATTGTTGTAGGCTATTATGTGCTCTAGAGAGCTCTAGTTTTGTTGAAGCAGTTGAATCTGTTGTTGAAGCTGTCGATTGTTGTAGGCTAATATGTGCTCTAGGGAGCTCTAGTTTTGTTGAAGCTGTTGAATCTGTTGTTGAAGCTGTTGAATCTGTTGTTAAAGCTGCTGATTGTTGTAGGCTATTATGTGATCTAGTTTTATTGAAGCTGTTAAATCTGTTGTTGAAGCTGTTGATTGTTGTAGGCTATTATGTGCAATAGAGAGCTCTTGTTTTGTTGAAGCTGTTAAATCTGTTGTTGTTGAAGCTGTTGATTGTTGTAGGCTACACTATGTGCTCTAGAGAGCTCTAGTTTGTTGAAGGTGTTGAATCTGTTGTTGAAGCTGTTGATTGTTGTAGGCTATTATGTGCTCTAGAGAGCTCTAGTTTTGTTGAAGCTGTTGAATCTGTTGTTGAAGCTGTTGATTGTTGTAGGATATTATATGCTCTAGAGATCGAGCTCTAGTTTTGTTGAAGTTGTTGAATCTGTTGTTGTTGCAGATGTTGATTGTAGTAGGCTATATTGTGTGCTCTAGAGAGCTCTAGTTTTGTTGAAGCTGTTCAATCTGGTGTTGAAGGTGTCAAATGTTGTAGGCTATTATGTGCTCTAGAGAGCTCTAGTTTTGTTGAAGCAGTTGAATCTGTTGTTGAAGCAGTTGATTGTTGTAGGCTATTATGTGCTCTAGGGAGCTCTAGTTTTGTTGAAGCTGTTGAATCTGTTGTTGTTAAAGCTGTTGACTGTTGTAGGCTATTATGTGCTCTAGTTTTATTGAAGCTGTTGAATCTGTAGTTGTTGAAGATGTTGATTGTTGTAGGCTACATTATGTGCTCTAGAGAGATCTAGTTTTGCCGAAGCTGTTGAATCTGTTGTTGAAGCTGTTGATTGTTGTTGATTTTGTTGAAGTTAAATCAGTTGTTGTTGAAGCCGTTGATTGTTGTTGATATTGAATTTGTTGTTGAAAAAGTTGATTGTTGATTATATTTGTTGAAGCTGTTGTTGAATCTATTGATCTTGTTAGTATAGTTGAAGCTGTTGATTGCTGGTTATTATCGTTGAAGCTGTTGAATTTGTTGATCACCATGTTGATCGAAGCTCTTTATTGTTGATGTTGAATCTGTTCCTGTTGATTGTTGTTCAAGCTGTTGAATAATCTGTTGTGGAAGCTGGTGATTATTGAAGCCGTTGAATCTGTTGTCTAATCTGTTGATCACCATGTTGAACTTGTTGATTGTTGTTGATGTTGTTCATTCTGTTGTTTTTGAAACTGTTGATTGTCATGACCGTTGAAGCTGTTGAATTTGTTGATCTTGTTAGTATACTTGAAGCTGTTGATTGTTAGTATAGTCTATCTTGTGTAAGAGTAGGCTCGCCCCAATAAATCAATAGCTTCAATCATCATGTTGAAGCTGCTGAATCTGTTGATTGTTGTTGTTGTTGTTGATGTTAAATCTGTTGTTGAAACTGTTGATTGTTGTTGATGTTGTTGAATCTGTTCATTGTTGATTATAATTATTGAAGCTGTTGTTCAATCTGTTGATATTGTTAGTATAGTTAAAGCTGTTGATTGTTGATTATGATTGTTGAATCTGTTGATCACCATGTTGAAGATGTTAATTGTTGTTGATGTTGTTGAATCTGTTGCTGTTGATTGTTGTTGAATCTGTTGTTGTTGAAGCTCGTGATTGTTGTAGCTGTTGAATAATCAGTTGTTGAAGCTGGTAATTGATGAAGCTGTTGAATCTGTTGATCACCATGTTGAAGTTGTTGATTGTGTTGATGTTGAATTTGTTGTTGTTGAAGCTGTTGATTGTTGGTTAGACTGTTGAAGCTCTTGAATTTGTTAAACTTGTTAGTACAGTTGAAACTGTTGATTGTTTGTACAGTCTATCTTGTGTAAGAGTAGGCTCGCCCCAAATAAATCAATAGCTTCAATCACCATGTTGAAGCTGTTGACTGTTGAAGCTGTTGAATCTGTTGTTGAAGCTGTTCATTGTTGATTATGATTGTTGAAGCTGTTGAATCTGTTGATCTTGTTAGTATAGTTCAAGTTATTGATTGTTGGCTGTGATTGTTGGAGCTGTTGAATCTGTTGATCACCATGTTAATTGTTGATGTTGAATCTGTTGTTGTTAAGCTGTTGATTGTTGAAGTTGTTGAATAATTGGTTGTTGAAGCTGATGATTATTGAAGCTGTTGAATCTGTTGTTTAATCTGTTGATCACCATGTTGAAGTGTTCTTGATGTTGTTGAATCTGTTGTTGTTGAAGCTGTTGATTATTTGTCATGACTGTTGAAGCTCTTGAATTTGTTGATCTTGTTAGTACAGTTGAAACTGTTGATTGTTTGTACAGTCTATCTTGTGTAAGAGTAGGCTTGCCCCAAACCTTGAATCAGTGTTTCCCTAGCATACTTAAGGCATGTTGGCTCTGCAAGCCTTCAACGTAGATTTTTCTTTGATGTGGATGCCGAATGCTTTGATGTGGTCATAGGCCACGCCCAAACCATGCCCTTCCATCTCGCTTTGAATTATTTTTGAGAACACTGCATGAACTATCACGTACATGTGTGATGGTAGAGGCACGTACCAAATTGTTTTTGTGTGTCCACACGAATCACAATTGGGGAGACCATGCCTTTCAGAACATCATAGTCACAGACACCTACAATATAAAAGACAAGAGAGAGAGAGAGAGAGAAAATATGAAACTACTTGCAAAACATTTTATTATACACAATACTGTGCTAAAAAAGGATGATACATGCAAGATACACTGTATTATATTAAGGGATTTTAATTTACTGCTATAACTAATTTATATCCCAAGGCTCCCCTCCATAGCAAGAAACTACTGCAAATACTAAAATCAACTGCACAAAGAAGAGCTATCGAAGAAGAACGTACTGTATAGCTGAAAACAGCAGGCTGACTACACAAGCCTTGAGGACTGGCTGGCTACCTCACCTACGTATCAAGGCCATTTAACATTCTGAACACTGTAACTGTGCTCTCTACTAAAGCATAGTTACTTCCTTACCGCTATGTGTGTACCTGATAGTTGGTATCAACAGTAGGTGCTTCATGACCGAGACTGACAGAACAGATTGGACTGCATTGTACAATTACAAGGCACTGTATGTAGCTGGAATGCACACGGCTAGATCTAGCATGGGATAGCTAATGACTTCCTGATTGTTTCAATTATGGTGTCTCACCTTCCTGTATCTATGTAAACAATGTGTGCACACACTGCTGACATTGTACTACTTACTAGTCAAGGATTGTTGCTATGTGAATTCACTCAACAGAACAGTAGACTCTCATTCTCACTGGCCAGTGACCCTGTTACTGTGGGCCCTGAAGAAATTAATACCACACTGTAGATCCTGGGGGGATTAATATCACACTGTTAGGAGTGCGATATTAAGCATAGCTGTATTAGTAATACTATGTACAAGTGATATAAATAATACTTATACAATAAGGTCACAAAAGTAAACAACACTAGTGATCACACATGCTGCTAAAGTCACCAAAATGGTGACATGACACACCATGTGATCTCTCTCTCTCTCTCTCTCTCTCTCTCTCACACACACACACACACACACACACACACACACACTATACCTGGATGGCCAGACATCCAATGTCTTTTACAGGAAACTTTGAGCTCCCAAAGGTAGTCTTCCAACACCTGCTTCTCAATGTGACAAAGCTGGGATCTACTCTTACTATACTGGGACTTAAAGAAACAAAAAGGAGGGAGGGAGGGAGGAGAGAGAGAGAGGGAGGAGAGAGAGAGAGAGAGAATTGCAGTACACATATGTTGTACATATGTGCATGTAGGTGATTATACCCAAGCAACAAGTACATGTAAATATACAATCATAACATAGAATGTGATTGTCTCTATTTTTCTGAACATAGTAAGGAATATTAAACTCCTTGGAGATTCTTTTCTCTGCGTGGATGCTGCAAAGACAATACTGTAATATAAAAAAATTGAGTCTATATAAGGCAATGGTAAACATAATTGCATGGTGTGAAGTCTGCAGTTAATTTTCACTGTGCACAGGGACATCAAATGCAGCAGTACATTTGGGTTACATGCTGAATGACGTCTAAGATGTGTATATCATACACTCCTAGATCCTACCATTTGGGGAGGAGTTGTCTGGTGACATTTACCTCCTTTGTAAAGTACATGCAGATTTAGCAAAAAGTTTTGTTTTTGGTTTTTAGTATTACATGTACTACTATGTGGTATGCATGATAAACTGACTGTGATCTGTGTAGGGCATAGGGAGACGGGGGCTGCTGAAAGAAAACACCAGAGAATAGAAACATAAGGAGAATGATGATGAGAGGCAGCAGCTGACAAAGACCAATCCATGAAATATCATCTGACTGGAGAGAGAGAGAGAGCACAAACAGGTTATACTCAATAACAACTGTATTCATGACATTGCACATGTACCTCAAAATTGATTATAGTTTAGGAGCATGTGTAATTACAGGATTCACCCACAAACGAAATTCAAGTACAGTACAAGAACATTAGTATATCACAAGACTAGAATATATCAGCTAGGAAAATTAATAGGGAATTAAATTCGGTGGTTTGGCAACCGTCAAATTAAAAAATTTCCTACTCACACTCTGTTTACATATATGCACATGTCCCAAGGGCCTCATACTGTACCTACAATGTACAACAATGTACATTAGCCACATGAAATGTGAGCAAATGAAAAATTATCACAAGAACAAACCATACTCTATTTTCAGTAGCAAAAAAAACTCTATACTAGAGAACTCTTATAGCTCTCTATTTTTGTACTATCATTTACCTTCATCTCCAAAGTTGAAATTATTTCCAAAAAAAATCCGAAATATGTCGTTAGGATCAAACTCATCATCATCATAGGCGTAATGGTAGCTAGCTCACCCTCTGTTCATGCCAGATGCTTGGAGACCTTAATCACCAAACCGGTCATATCAATGTCTCTTCTCTTTGTCACTAAGCACAGAGTAGACCTTGCTCACAACTGCAAGTAAAGACAGACAATTACATCATAAAATATTCCACGTGAGTTTCATGTATACCAATGCGCAACATTATGGGTGTGTCCCCATAGAATTGCTGTGTTGAAGCTAAAAAATCGCTGGATCCCCAAGCTAGGGATATCTACATTTAGCTCAAATGTCATAGTTTCAATTGCCAATCATAGTCATATTGTTTTTGCTTGGGAATCCCTAGAGATCACCACCATCGAATATCACCATGGAAGTTTACTATGTACAGTGTATGGGGATAAAAGTGACGACACAGCATTTTTGTCCAAGTATGTGATCATCTCTGATGATGTACAAAAATGGTGGAGAGAGATGCTTCCTCCCCTCAAATTTTGAGCAGGGCGAAAGCACACAGATGGAACAAATATCACCTTGTTACTACTACTTTCCAATCCAATACATGAAAACTGATACATGCACATGTACATACACTGTAGCAAACCATTTTATTCTATTACCTAAGAAAGATGTATGCATACATGCAGGAGTGCAGAACTGGGAGCACTAGAAAATCAATGATATCACATAAATGTACAAGTCACTTGTAATACCTTAAAGCTAGAAATTTTCATGTTGACTAAGTTAGCAGCAACTACCCCATACCACATACATGTAACATTAGTAATGTGAATGTACTTTTTTTTCTCACAAACATTTCTAAACTTAAATTTACACATGGTGGTAGCAGTACAGATACCTTTGAATGCTGGTTGATTTCCTATTTCCATTAGCTTCTACTGAGTCCATGGTTTTGTGCGGAGATACATTGTGTATAAATATACATACACGTACATGATAATGTAAATGGTTAGCACTCAAAACTGTAAGTTGTGGCTAAGTAACCATGCACCGTGCTCCTCTATTACTGTATGTATTATGTATAGTGTCCACACTAAAGCAGCTGTGATTAGACATTAATTTGGGCAATAATAATTTTGAGCAGCATAATTTTGAGCATTATAGGGATGTCCTGGCATTTGAGAATAATGCTAGCATTATTTTTGAAGCATTATTGGACCAACTTTTACATCTGCTCACAAATTTTAAAACAAGCAGGTGTTTTTTGTAGTCACTGAGTGACATAGAGTACTTGGAGACTAAAGCAACTAGAGACTCACAGAGGCTAACACAGACTTGTCATTGACCTCTACTAAGATAACCTTTGACCCTGAGTGAATGACATCATACTATATAACTTACAAACAGCTTCACAGAAAGACAAGCACGCTGTATGGAAGACTACATAGAGACCTCTGTAATGCTCCAATACAATAATAGATGACTGATGACATGTTCCTTTTTTTTTTTGTATCAAAGTACAGAGATTTGACAAGAA
>OZ220022.1:0-83578 GCA_964291365.2 Stappiaceae bacterium | reverse complement strand
CCGGATCTTAAATGGATACTGTTTTTGTATTTACCAGTACCATCTACATAATCTCTTATAGCTCGTTCTTTGTCAGTCACAATGCATGGGTGTGTGTCACGATACGAGTCAAATTCTCTGATCTTCTCTTCCGTCATTTTCTCCCAATAATCATCACTTTCTTTGCATACACGGTCCAATGCTTCAAACAGGCCACTGTCAGTAGCTTCTGCACCTTGTTCATTATCATTAGGAGAGCTAAGTAAATCCTCTTCAGGTGTCAATTGATCAGAACTACATGATGTAGATCCTTCGTTCTGTTCATCACCAGAAGATTGTGTAGACTGCTTAAGTCGATGTCGTTTCCTTCTTTTCTGGTTCCGTCATTTGATCCTTTTTTTTCAATAGAATGCGGCTTGCCCATGGTCCTGTAATACATGTAATTTTAATGATAATAATATATCAGTGTTCTCCCCAAGGCATGTCGGCCCTGCAAGCCTTCAGTAGAGACTTGTCCTTGATGTGGGAATGGGGCGATTGAAAAGCTTGATGTGACCACAGTCTCCGCCCACACCATGCACTACATCATGGCTATGAATATTAGTTATGAATACTAATAGCTACCATGCATATACGCAATCAGCTGACAAACCCAAAATTATTTAATAATGATCACAGCATGAAAGCTGACAAAGTCAGACACACTTAATCAAGATTAACTGACTGACAGCATAAGCCGACAAAGCCAGAACACGGAACGAAGACTCAGACTGACAGCATAAGCTGACAAAGCCCGTTGAAAACAGAACGGAAGACTAACGGACTGACAGCATAAACTGACAAAGCCCGAACACAGAATAATGACTAACGGACTGACAGCATAAGCCGACAAAGCCCGAACACAGAACGAAGACTAACGGACTGACAGCATGAACCGACAAAGCTCGAACACAGAACGAAGACTAACGGACTGACAGCATAAGCCGACAAAGCCCGAACACAGAACAAAGACGAAAACACACGGCAATATCGAACAGAACTTTACAAAAACCTGGCTCACACAGGCTCGAAAGTTGACTCCGAGACTCTGAACGACTCGAGAACGTGCTGCGTAGCTAGCTGGTCTCCCTCGATCGGCTTTCCAGGCTGCAGCAGTGCAGTGTGTATGTGCTTTTCACCAATTATTCTTCAATTTTGCCGAATATCCAATATTTTGCGCGGTAACTGACTTTGCTGACAAACTAGATAAGATATCGATCGATATACAGTAGCGCTATAGCTATATAGGCGTGGTAAAATTGTGGTATTCAATTACTGCGCGCATGCGCATATGTACATGCAACCACGCGCTCAGACGTGAGGGGAAGATGGCGACTGTTTGGCTGATGTGATTGAAATGACATCTTTTACGTAAAAGGTGAGCCCCAATGTGTGCATTCTAAAAAAGAAACCGTCACTTATGGTCTATGTTTCGTTGATCGTGTGATTATCTATCATTTTCCAAGTATAATCAGTCTGGTGGGGTTTAATTAGAAATCGTGGTACTAGACTATTTAAATTTGACTTAGGCTAACTCTGACTTTTATCCGGCCTAGAAAGTTGAAGTGTGGGCGGTATACTAATGCTTTCAGTATTGCATGTGTGAATAGGCCAACTGTCATCACTTTTCTGCACTGAAACTGTCAGGTTACACTAATGGCATACATGTGGCTTGGGCATGTAAATCTCGTGTGCCAGCTCCTCCTACAAAAAAGTCGAGAAAGGGTCTGGTCAAACGGGTAGCACTTCCTTATCCCAAAGTTGAATATCGAACGTGACCAATCAGATTGCAGAACAGTGGTCACATGACATTCATGGAATGTAAACGAGACTGGAATGTAATTAATAGTGTTTACTAATTTGAATTGGTAGTGTAATACGACGGCAATATGTGCCCTGAGACCTAAACTGACTGCAAAAAGAGGGCAGAAACTCGAAATCTGAAAGAGTTGAACTAAAGTGCTCTGAAGTGCTTTTGGCTTATTCGGAAGTTGCAATAGGATTCTATTTAATGCACATCTTAATTGCAATAATTGCATTCCTCCAGGACGCATTAGTGTAATCCGTTTGACCAGACCCTCTCTCGATTTTTTTTCGTAGGAGGGGTTGGTGTGTGAGACTATGGGCATGTATATGGCAATGTATGGTGAAATACAGAGACAAATATTAAAAGCCTGATGGCGAAGAAGCTAATAATATTGTTGAGTTCAAAAGACTATGATGCCTCCATGAAACAATGAGAGATGCTAGAAAATAACTATCCCATACCTTGAAATGGCTATTTCACTTGCACCTAGACCTACCAAATCACCGATAGCTACATCCTTATCTCTTGAATTTTGGCCTTGAACTGGCTCTGGAGCCTTGCCAAGACAGAAATAATGGACGTGGGCTGTTTCAGTGAAGGAGTAAGTGTTGTAAAAATGTTGTAGAGGTGAAATAAGCAGTAGTGTAATAGTTTATGTTCAGTACACAAAAAAAAAGGATTTGTGATGTTTTACGGAAGAATCCGAATTCCTGGGAATTTTGGCGTGTGCACAGTGTGCAACAGGCTCTCCTTCCTCCCATGAAACAGCACCTGGGTTCAAGGCTAGCCCCCCCCTCCCCAACCACTACCACCACCACTACCACCACCACCACCACCATAATATGCAACAATCTCAGTATGCATGTGTTTATGCTCTCTCCTCCACAGCACAAACATTCAGTATCATTGTGTTCTATGAAGTAGCTTTTAAATTAGGTTGCATGTAGGACACAGGGAAGCTCCACGAATACTTTTGTGAAGGAGTGGGGGCATGCTTAGATAGGATTACCTATTGTACATCTCTGTCCCGTAACTGTCCTCCTGGACAAAATGACAATACATATTATTAAGTTGCCCAGCATACGAACTTTACCTTTCATCTATATAGTCTGAGTTACTGTGTAGATCTGACCATCTCCTACTTCCTGGTGAACCAACAGGTATGCAGTGCTTAATCGTACTTGACCCGTATTTTGCATGAGTATTTGTCCTTCCATAGGATGGATCTGACCATCTCCTATTTCATGGTGAACTTGTGAACCAACAGGTATGTAGTGCTTGATCATACTTGACCTTTATGCTGACCATCTCTTATTTCCTGGTGAACTGGTGAACCAACAGGTGTGTAATGCTTGACCTTTATTTTACATAAATGTTTATCCATCCATAGGATGGAGCTGACTGTCTCCTATTCCCTGGTGAACCAACAGGTATATACATTGTGCTTGATCGTACTTGACCTTTATTTACATGAATGTTTGTCCATCCATAGGATGATTGGTGGTAGCAAGTAATCATGTGAGTTGATTAAATTTAGTGTTGTATGCACTTACCTCCTTCTTTAATAGATATTGGTGAAGTGGTAGCTAGTATAGTAAATAATAGTGAGTTAATCTGACGTGTAATGCAATGTCTTGATTCATATTATGCAGGATGGGCAAGTGACAACTGGCTGTAGGACA
The DNA here is from genome assembly GCA_964291365.2 of Stappiaceae bacterium. Lineage (GTDB taxonomy): Bacteria > Pseudomonadota > Alphaproteobacteria > Rhizobiales > Stappiaceae > JBDWFY01. Next base: position 80,071 of record OZ220022.1, on the reverse strand, counting down.
ATGGTAAGTATGTGCATACATTTTTTGAGTAGGGGAACTGTATGCATAAGGCAGTGACACGGGTCTTGCAATATACCCTAAATGTTTACAAATACATGTATATATGCCTGTACTAGTTTGTTTATGTTTGTATGCAACATCGGATTTTGCCATCTATGTACCTGTACATACTATGATGGTTACATACCCTCTCACTGCCTTGTGGTGGTTCAATAAGCCCTTGACTTTAGTTGTTACTAATAGTAACCATTTATGTTTTTGTCAGGATCTTGTTCCTTCCCTTAGTGAGTACCTGCTGTGGCTAGATCAGTATGTCTTCAGATTAGGAAGTCCTCATTTCACAGTAAGTAGATTTTTTTTTATTATTTATGTGTATTGTATCCTATCTATTCTTTTGAAATAATTATGCAGGTATTCTTGCTGCCATAATCTTGCTTGATTCTGAACTTTGAATATAGTGCCTAGTGTGAGTAATAACTGTAGTGTTACCTATGTCTTCATGTGTGTATATGTTATATTTGTTGTACATTTGTTTGTATAGTGCATTGTGCATTTTGACATAATTATTGTTAACTTGTGTAATTGGCAGGAAATCCGTGAAGCCAACCACGCGCGCTATGCATATATGCGCATGGCGCATGAATATTGCGTAATATTAATTTTATTAATTATTGCGCACGCACCTGGCCTGCATATATATATATATATAATATGCGCATGCTGGCGCCGGCGCTAGCTAGGCCGCGCGCGCTGCTGGCCGGCCGGCCATATCATGTGGGCTGGATATGATGATGTCATAACTTCAAGTATGCGTGATATGAGGCCCGAGCGTGCGGTTTGCGGTCACGACAGTGCAGGAAGCTCAAGTATAAGCCGTTAATATTACTGGTATACGCGCGTTATATTACCCGATTATACGTGTAGGATTAGCTGCGCTTATAACCTACGAATTATTCGCTTCCTATAAGCCAGTATAACCTGGGGACTACAGTAGTATACTCTACCATTAAAACACGCTTATTCTTCTACTATACACGTGTTTTAGTATAGGTATAAGACGGATTATATCATTCTGTTTTTACAGTGAAGTTTTCTTGTGGTCGGAGTGTACAAATTAATGTTTCTCATAATATCTTGTGCATATGCAAAGACCTTGTTTAGTATAAAAGAGCATACAAATCAATACGTGGCTTAACAATAACAGACGACTCTGCAATTATTCTACTTAGTGGCTCATAAAATAAGAAAGATGATGGATGTATAATTTTCACTTGATCAGAAAGTGTAACTTCATATGAACATAGATGCCCTAGATAACATGTATTGGTAGGGACTGCAATATTCACAGCTAGGTAGGGTGTTGAGCTGTGTTGGAAGATATCAACTACTTTAGCGAACGTTGGGTGTGCAAAGCCATTCTGTTCACTTTTTCCTGTCATCAACCAGCAGCCTTGATGGTACTCTGTCCCATGAATTTCAATTGATATGCATCTGCATAATTATTGTTACATCTTGACCAAATAAAACTCATCAACATGCTTGCCTGCAGCACACATATTTACTTACCTGTACAGGCTGTTTTCATCCATTCTGGTTCCAAGCACCACTACAAGTTCAGTTTTTATGCTGTGCGATAGATCACATGGCGATATCTTTCTTGTTCCTGTACACACAAAATATTACTAGTTTGATGAAAACATTACATTTATAGGTGGATATTCCTTACCTGCATAGGCAACTGCTTCAGAGCCACTGAAACGGCGAGAATAGAGCACATAAGCTGCATATTGCTGATGGCGAGTAGCAAGAGTCAAGCATGGATTTTTGTAGCTGGAGTTTTGTGCCCACTTCTTAAATTGCTTGTGTTTTGCCTCCATCCGCATACACCATAGTCTTACTGGTGGACCCATCCTGCATGATATCATGATTGTGTACTATTATGGTGACAGTACTATAGTATTTTAAGTACTGCATGTTTATGAACTTACATTTTGATCTGGTTGGGGATGTGTACAAGAAAGTGGAATTTAGGAGTTAGATTTCTGTTGTAGAGTGTTTAAAATGTTGATAAGTATTCTGCTATTTGATAAGGAATCTGCTCTGCCACCAACATAGGTGTGAGAAGCATAGCAACAAGGTCATGGAGTTGAAGAAAGCACTCAAGGTGTTCCTCGTGTGTAACTTTCAGATCATCACTCATGATCAGTGGAAACAGGTGGACGAGACACCTCATTTGTGATGCTGTATACATGAAATCAATAATAATTATACACAATACTAATTCTTTTAATATTGTGCAATAAGTATACTGGTTTGTTTTCCAGCTAGATCACCTTTAGCTAGGGTAGAATCAGTAATAGGTGGTTTCTGAGCTGTCTCATGATATTGGTATGGATAAGTCTGTATCTATGATTAAATTATTTCAAAGTACAAACAGGATTATCGACCAAAATATTCTTGAGAAGTAACCCCAAATGAATTGGAGCTATGCCTTCTCATAAGACATGCATGACATCTTGTGGAAGCTGCTTTGTGATGTCGAAGGGTTCCAGTGAAGCTAATTTACTTTCTCGGTTTATTCCGTAGCACAAAGAATAGTGATCTCTCTCACTCTTGGATGATGTAGGATCCTCAATGCGAGAACATTGCATTTTGTGATTTCCTTTTGTGCGCAAGACAAACTCATCATCTCTGAACTAAATACATACATGTGAAAATAGAAAAGTTTAGGATTGATGTAATTGTCACCTTTTGTTGTATTTGTGAATCTGTTGCCATGCAATGTCTGCATTTTCTGTCAGCAAAGCCAACACTTTCCTTGAAACCTCCTACCCTACACACAGCAGGAGTGTCACCCAAGAAAGCCAAGAGAGCACCATGAAACACTTGTTTATTACCCTTTATAGTAAATGTACACTGTAAAAAATGTGGTGTGATTTCCACACAAAGGATGTGTAAATAGCACACGTTTACGTTTCACCACTTGAGTGTGAATTAATTCAAACGCAAAGTTGCGTGGATTTCACATGATTGTTTGAGTGGTGAATACAACTCACTTGTGCTTAGGTGGGCCCTCTCAAAGGATAGTAAACATTTAACAGCACTTATTGTGCTAGGGGATGCTGTTCTCATTATGTGGACTTCAGCCTCAGCGTGACTATGCCACATCCCGCTGGACGAAATGATGAATTGGCCAGGATACAATTAAAATCACCATGACCTGGCACAAAAAGCTTAACTTAATTTACTCAAATGTTCGTTAGGTGGTGAAATGAACCCATGCACAAGTAAAAGTGGCTATCACGATAGCCATCAAGTAAGTAGCCACTGACCGACTTCGGTACTGACATGACTGAGGAACTTGAGTCTTTCCAGATCTTGACATCACTGTACTACTAACTTTTTATTAGTGTTGGTTCTGAACAACGAAATGAAGCTTAAACATTAAGATCAAAATCTGTCAATACATAATACTTCAGTGGTATCATAAATTGATGAGAGTTTTGTGGTGTATGGATAGACAAAGTGTGATAGTCAGCTAGGTCACTCTGCGTGCACAGGTAGACTCTGGGCGATTAAGGCCTGGGGCCAGCTGTACCCGCGAGCGAGAACGCGTTAATCATATTCATAAGGCGCTACTAAGGTAACGCATCCCTGACGTACGAAAAGTCATATGACATGACCGGAAGCGAAATGTGGAATGCGTTCTTTGTCGCGAACATAATTTGACGATAGCACGATGGCATCGTGGAGGTCTACAGGTCTTCGAGGCAAATTTATAGGCCTATGAAAGTTCTACCTTGGTTTTACTGATGATCGTTCATCAAACAAAGTAGGTAAGCGGCAGATTGGTATAAAAATTATTTTATTTAAGCGTAGTGAAGTACCTTCGTGAGTCGAGAAACCTGTTGATACGTATATCTTTGTCGCCATACTTTGTATTATTAACTGTAGTGCATCAGCCTTTGTGAGGAAAGCCTTGAAAAGTCGATCACGGTTGGTATTTCATATAGCTACTCGGGTATTAGGACAGTAAAACAGTAGACAAGACACTTTTTGTTTAAAAAACTACTGTGTTGTATATCTGCAGACCTTAGGTTTTCTCACCTACTTGCTTTCAATTTCAAGTTAGGACCACTTCACAGGATAGGAAGACCACATTTTAAAGCTACCAGATGTATACCTCTTGTAAGTGTACAAACATTCAGTGATATTACAATCTCAATGCTGTGAGCTTCTGTTTGTGTGCATGCAATTCTTGTCTGGCTGGTGAGAAAAATGGAAGGCCAATATCGGCGTTGATGATACCCAAGAATTTCCAAGTCTGTGTATGGAATAGCATACACTGATTGTGTGTGTGTGTGTGTGTGCGTGCATGCGTGTGTGTGTGTGTGCACATGTACATGTGCATGGTGCATAGATTATGGTGCGTGTGTGCATGTGTGTGTGTGTGTGCTTTTGTGTGTGTGTGTGTGTGTGCTTTTGCGTGTGTGTATGTGTGTTAGTGTGCATGCTTTTGCATGCATTTTTGTGTGTGTACATGTGTTTGTGTGTGTGTGTATGCTTAAGTGCATGTGTGTGCATGTGTTTGTGTGTGGGTTACGGTATGTGTCACGTCAGGGGGTGGGAAGTACAACTACAATTAAGCTACTGTAACTGTCTGCAGGGTCAATTTATCAAGAGCAGCTGACAGTGTTACAGTGCATGTCTACACAAATAGCATTTGTGGTGTATACCATAACTGAATTAAGTACTTAAATGCCAGTACCTGTAGTACTCTTCCACTGGGATGTTTGTACTGTAAAGTTCTACCTGTATGGCTTATGATGGTACGGTGTACATGTATGTTTCTATGCTCTTTGTACTGTGAGTACTTAAACATGAATATTTTGTTGCTTTATAGGTGCTAGGTGTAAAGAACCGAAAATCTTCATAAGATAAGTCAGTACAATATTTGTAAAAGAGTAAGCACATCTACTTAAATGCCATTAGTTTTCCAAGTTGACAACAACCATTTGATATAGTTTCTCTTTTTCGCTAGCGAGTGATAATATTCATCTGTAGTTGGCCTTGGTAGAAGACCTTGTCTTTTAAAATAGTCATGCTCATATGATTTTATTTCTTGCTTCAGTTTGTTCTTTTTTTCACTTAGTCTTGTGCTAAGTTGATTTTTTAGTAGTTCGTGTTCGTGAATTTGAGCATTACAGGCTTTGAGGCCTTGGTGTTTTCTAGTTTTTATGATATAGCGTATGTTGTCAAAGCTTTTGATTGTAGAGTCTGACCCAAATGCCTTAGAGATACTCATTGCCAATTTTGTTTTATATTCTTGATCACATTGAGATTGGTCTGTTTCAGTATCAAATGGAGAAGTAATGTGTGGATTGTGCCCATCTATATCAGATCCTATGTGGGTAAGCCCACTGCCTTCCATTTCAGCTGAGAGGGGTGTGTGAGCGAGACAGTTAATCCCACTACCTTCTGTTCTACTTGACGAAGCTGAGAGGGGCGTGTGAGCAAGGGAGTTAATCCCGCTGTCTTCCATTCTACTTGACGAAGCTGAGGGGGGCGTGTGAGTGAGAGAGTTAACCCCACTATCTTCTGTTCTACTTGACGAAGCTGAGGGGGGCGTGTGAGAGAGTTAATCCCACTGTCTTCCGTTTGACTTGACAAAACTGAGAGGGGCGTGTGAGCGAGAGAGTTAATCCCACTACCTTCCGTTCTACTTGACGAAGCTGAGGGGGACGTGTGAGTGAGAGAGTTAATCCCACTACCTTCCGTTCGACTTGACGAAGCTGAGGGGGGGCGTGTGAGTGAGAGAGTTAACCCCACTACCTTCCGTTCTATTTGATGAAGCTGAGGGGGGCGTGTGAGTGAGAGAGTTAATCCCACTGTCTTCCGTTCGACTTGACAAAACTGAGAGGGGCATGTGAGCAAGAGAGTTAATCCCACTACCTTCTGTTCTACTTGACGAAGCTGAGAGGGGCGTGTGAGCAAGAGTTATTCCCAATACCTTCCGTTCTACTTGACAAAGCTGAGAGGGGCGTGTGAGCAAGAGAGTTAATCCCACTACCTTCTTAACAAACTTTTTACTGAAAGTTGATCCATTGAACTGAGTCAAGTTTTTAGCTGCACGGCTAACTTGACTATCAACTTCATTAATTGAGTAAAGCATATGGCCAGCTTCCTTTTTAGCTTGTAGCCTTAATAAAATAGAAAAAATGATATTTTCTGGATGCCTGTTTGATGTTGCCTCGGCTGTTCTTCGTGCTTGTCCAAATAGTCTCTCCTGATTTTCAGCATTTATTGATTTTTGGCTTACGATCTCATATTGAAGAGGTGCATGGGTAGTCAATGCATGCAAATAGATCCCATAAAGCTTTCTTCTTGTAATTGCATGTGGGTTAGGAAGGAGCTCTTTGCATAGCTCCATATGGAGCCATGCGTTATTGTAGAGTGAAAGTACTTGCTTTGGACTTCCGTTTTGTTCATCTGAATACAAAATCTGTGAAATTTTAATAATTGAATGCAGGAGATCAAGGATGCATTGCTTAGTGCCTTCTTTTAGAAGTAGAACATAAAGAGTGATTACTGTTGAGTGCATATCAGCTCCACTGACCTTTCCTCCAAGCCGTGCTACAAGAAGGTCATTACATTTTTCCTTTTGACTACCTTGTAGTAGGTTAGGAAGCTCTTCCATTAAATTTGCAAGGTGCCCTTTAACATCATGAAGAGGTTCACAGTTGAGTATGGTATATTCTGTTAAATGAAGATCCTGAATATTCTGTTGTGGATTTATTAATAATAACGATGGTACACAGTTGACTCCTTTGAGTATTTGCCATAGATCAAGCTGAAGCTCTGGTTTATGTTTATCAAGGTCATAATCCCCTCTAGCCCCTAGTTCTTGACGAATTTCTTCAACTCGAAGATTTTGGAGGGGTGTTAGAACTTTTGGTTGTTTCCCTACAATTACAAAAAAATAATTGTATATGGACATGAACCCTACAAGGAGGGTCTGCATCACATATACAGTACCTTGAATACCTTAGCAACCACATAGCAACGGGCTAGAAATGTTATATACATGTACAAATATACACAAACACTCAGTAGATTTATCTTCCACAAACCTTGTGGTTTGGGGGGGAGGGGGGAGCTGTCCCAGTACATACCCAGAATATGAACCATGCAAAAGGCAGAGCCACTTAATTGTGTAGCTATGAGAATTAGGGGTAGTAAAATAAATTATGTACATGTGTTATGTTGTTAGTGTGCTCTAATTAGAGTTGCAATACTGCATGTGTACATGGCATAGAGTAGTTTGTCATTTATACATCATGCACATACATAATTGTGACCTGCTATGAAAAAATCGACCACTCGTGCTCGAATATGATTTTGCAATAGGGTGTTCAATACTCGAACCAATTTTTTTTTCTCGATTTTTTTTGTTTCCATATTGTGAAAGTATAGTCTTTTGTCTATCCATACATAGATTTTCATCGAAAGACGTTGTTTAGTGCCTGAAACGACCAGGAGAAGAATGGCGTTCAGTTTTTGCTAGCTACGTGAACGGACTTGCAGTATTATCGATCAATCAAAATCTACAAGCCGCGGTCGACCTCCATAATGATACCCGCGCTTAGCCATCATAGCAAAGTAAAGTGGCAATGGTAGACAGTAGCTGAGGCCCTCGAGTTGCTTGGCGTTGACAGCGATTGCTGCATAGCAGAGAGTAGACGCTCAAACTCTCGTCGATCTAGTCCACAAGTACACCAGTCAATCATGGTGGCCCCACCTGTCAACCACACCCTTTAATCGTAGGCTACACTGTCATAATGAAACACTATACATGAAAGAATACGACATAGCTAATACTATCTATGTAGACCAGAAGAGCTCTACTGCAACATCTAGATGGCAGTCTTGTACTACTTGAGGACTTGAAGATCACAGCTTTGATGAGCAGCAAGAAACAACTGTCACACAGTGCACATGGAGTGGCAATCTCAGTCCCACCGTTCAAAGTCTGTGGATCATCCGATAACTGGAGAGAGAGAGAGAGAGACTATTATGCATGGACATGAAATACGATTTTAGTGTGTTGTGCCTACAACTGTATGGGTAAAAGTGAATGCCCAACCTGTGTACCCACCCTCGAGAGTATTGGTAGATCAGAAGGACATCGCTTCCACAGCTGCACCACCTGAAGACTTCACAATACTAATGTCCCGCAATCCCCTTCCTGCTAACCAGACACACGCACACACACACACACACACACACACACACACACACACACACACACACATGCACACGTAAACACACATGTACACACAAACACAAGGACATCGAAACATACATACTTATGAGCTGTCAGCCTAACAAGTCAATCATGGTACAATGCTTGGACTGTTGGTGTACACAAGACTAGTCATAGACAATTTGGGAAGTCAAGTGTCCATTGTACATGTACATGCCATGCATGTCCTAATGTGTGTACAATGGCAACATTGCTTTCACACAAGCATACACATACATGCACATGCACATGTGCACACACACACACGAACACACACGCACACACACACGCATGCACGCGTGCGCACACACATACACACACACACACACACACATACACACACACACACACACACACACACACACACACGCGTGCACACACACACACTACATACATATGCCAGGCTCATGCACTGCCATTGTTCATCATCACACTTGAAATACCGTTTGTTGTTGTCCGTTTCTGGATGACACACTCTTGTAGATGACCATACACTCATCCCAGGCTCCTCACAGAGAGAATGTCAGATTCAACAGCTCTGAAGATAAGACCTAAGTGTACAGAACAGTCAGAACTCACAATACTGCCTCTAGCTAGATAAAATTTTATTTACTAGAACAATAGGACAGCTTCTCACAACTGTAGTTCATGCCAAGCAGGACAGAGAGTGTAAATTTACAGCTACGTGTGGCTATCTCCCTTGTACATGGCCAGAAGTACACTATGCTGTCCAAGAAACACACCCAAGAGTTTTATTACATGCAGCCTTAGCTGTATGAACGATCACAGACAACTTACGAAGCATAGAAGCATAGAGTCCATCGCTTCTCTCGGTATCTTCTCCACAAGGCCAGGACTGCTACTCCCGCTCGACTCTCTGTGGCCATCTTCCCGGCAAATCCATTATAGCGAACTAACCGCGTGGTGTGATATGGAGCGTATACGGAAACATTTAATGTTGAGCTATGTACGTACAAAAGGCTCCGTTTCTCGAAAAATTGTAAACTGAGACATGGGTGACCCCTGTACAATTTTTAGGCCATAACTCGGCCTAGGAACCTTTTTAGAGCCTGATTCTTTGACCGTTGAACTCTACAGTAAGTTCTGCGTCGATCTATACCGAAAATGCGGATTTCATAAAAAATTGCGAGTGGTCGATTTTTTCATAGCGGGTCACAATTATCACTATGTTCTAACCAAATTTGCCGGCTGTTGCTAGTGTCTGTAGCTCTAGTAGTGATCTGGTGGGTAACCGTAGAGCATGAGGTGGATCATCAATCATATCCACGTGTATGCTACATCCTCCACATGGATACGTTCCTCCCTGTTGTGTACCTTTTTCAAAGTCTGTTGCAGGGTGGTCACCAGTAAAAAAACCGCAGAGTATCATGAATTTCAATACCTGTTGTAGATTTACATTCTTGTATAAATATATAATAAACATATTAAAATTATACACTGATAGGGGAAGGGGAAGTATAAAGTTGTTCCATACTGAGCTAACTACATTGTACATATACATGTAGTACCCTAAACATTGTAGAGACGACAAGATGGCATGTGACTACATACCAAGCAAAATAAACTAGTAACTTAGTAATAATTATACATGTATATGATCTGTAGAATGTATGTACATGTACATATGCATGTAATTTTACTATTTGTCATCACAACTGGAGTGGAGAGGTCGAAAAGGCATTCAACTCGATCAGGAATCACTGTTGCTTGATCTTCTACTGAGGAGCTTCCTAAAACTAGCAAGTAAATTTCTGGTTGCTCAACTTCGCATTGTACGTTTAATCTTTTGCCTGTTTTATCGAAGTATTCCTCATTTGTGAAGAATACAGCTTCATCATAAACTATGTGGAGTGTTACCATAATGAAGCCATTCCGTAAAATCGTTGCGTGGTCATGCCACATAGCTAAAGACCTTTGTCGTTGTTGGCTAATGATGGTATGCTGCATCTCATTAGATGACAAATGTAAAGGTGTGCATGAATTAGTAGATCGGAGGATAGTAGCAAGTTCATCAATTCCCTTCTGGGCTAGTTCTTCGTTCGTTTGGAGGCGCATAAATTGCTCTTGCTTTTTTAGCAGCCTTTGTCTTAGCTCTTGTAGGGGAATTTTTCTCCCTGAGACTTCTGAGTATTCCTTTGTAATACTTCTTTAGAAATGTATTTTGTCACAGTGTATGGTGAGCATGGTTCACCTATCAGTAGTAATCCACTTTCAATCATGTCTAGCCACTCCATACGGATGGATGATGGGGAGGGGGTTGCTGGTACAGAGATTTCACCTCCTAGATAACAAAATTGGTTATAAAAATGCATAATATTGTGTACTTCAAGAATTACGTGTCACTCAGGGGTGGGCTGATCTCTGGATCCTATAGTTCTACAATGTAGGTGAGAGGCCATCTATATGTATGTTATAATTTTAGCCTTCAATGTGGTAGATTAATACATGTACATTATGAATTTTAAAGCCTTATCCTAGTCGTAATGTACAATATCGTACATGTGCATGTATATTGTGGCTAAGCTTCACTACCATAATATAGCATAGCGGAAAATGTCAAGGAAATTTCACCAAGATGGTAATAGTGCCACATCCTGTAATATTATGTAGTCATAAAGGCAGAGGATATGTGTTATAGATAAAGGTCAAGTGCAGGTAGCAATTATGGCGAGTACTTTCTGGTGAAAATGCCTCTCATACAGTACATTTTATCCTACAATGATGTAGTACTAATTAGTAAGGTGCGGCAGGGTATTGCTGTACCTGGCAGTTTCCTTTTTTGAGATTGAATCCTTCTTGTGGGTGTTTCGGCTCGGCACTCGAGCGTTAGTACATCTAAACCTTGTTCAGTGGCAAACTGCTTGATGATTTGGCCCCCATTCTTGTTTTGCACACCATGACTTCTTGCAAATTCACTCCAGTTAATTTTTGTGTTTAGTGGGAAGTTTCTCAAATCATTTAATACAGCTTCCTTATCCATTGTGATGTTTTCAATTGAGGGTGAATGGGTCCTAGGCTTCTTAGGGGCTGATGGTTTTTCGAACGACTGTGACAAACGTTTACACTGATACCTAGATAGTGATTCATCCTCTGCTAGGGTGGTTAGTGCAGCTGTTTCTGCCATTTGTTCAGTCACTTGGTCTCTACATTTTCTGAGGATACTTCTCTGTTCACGTTTCTTTTCAGTTTTAGTTTTCTTCCGCTCAATGTCCTTACAGTTTTGTACCACAGAATGAACAAATGTGTGACCAAACTGCTGTACATAAACACCATTTAGGTCTTTAAGTACCGATCTTGTCAAGTCATTCTCATTTGTTGTCTTGCATGAAAGTGAAACTGCTGATGGGGTTGGGTGAGCAAACATTGGTTCAGCTGGAAAGACTAGCTGAAGGTGATAGTATTTCTCTCTGCATTGCTTGCAACAGCTCATAGTGTGTTTTTGTTTTTCACTCTTTGCCAAATTTGATGCTACTGAACTGTGTGATATATGTTTAGTTTCTGTGGGATGCCACTTCTTAATAAATGATTTCAAAATAATGTTTCTGGCATACTCAAATTTGCTTTTACTTTTACCCCGTGCACTGAATAACTCATCTGATACTCCATAGTGTGAGCATTCACTAAATTGTCTCTGGAATGCAAGTTGGCTGTCCGTGCTACTGTCACTTGCTGCCTCCCTAATACTTACTCTGGCATATCCACAGTTTATCAACAGGGTTGCTGGAGTCCTAGTTTGATAGCTGGTTTGTGTTCCTAGAATAACAATTATTTTATTATGGTTGATAGTTTGTTTCTCTCAACTGCAGGTCAGTGTATCCAGAAAATGCTTCAGATTAACAAAGATATTTATCATAATAATACATGCTAGGAGTTAGTTACACATTTTATTATTCTATATAATAATATTATGTTCATTGTCATACCAGAATTTGAAGCCATTTCTCATTGGAGTTTAATTTTCGCAAGTAGCGTTGAATATTTGTATCATGTGATAGTGGGCGTGGAATCACATGATACTAGCGGTACTGAACCATGGAATTGCGAGTGATGTGGGTCATGAAAGTGCACGACAGAGTTGAAAGAGGCAGCGTGTACAGCTACCTTGGGTCGAACTCGGAAGTTGACCAATGTTTTGAGCATGCATCATACTAACATATCGCCAGTTAGCATACAGTAATTTCTATACGGCCGTATTTTGTCCATGAATATTTAATTAGCATGCAGTTAACCAAAATTTTGGACTTTACGAAGCCGTAAGTCGTAGAGCAAACATGCATGCAAGACGCTAATTCGGATATAGCTTATGCTACACCCCCTTATTATCATGCTATCGTCGAGAGGAGTATACATGCCGTCTAAATACGCCGCCTAAGTGCATAGATGCCCATTATGACTTAATTAAATTAATTAGAAAGGTGGGTGTGGTCATTAATGAAATTTTATGAAAATACATTTTATGTAGATGATATATTTGAATTTGAAGTTCATAGCTTGCTTCTTGTAGCTTCAGTGGCCTCAGATATTCACTCCATTCCTATGGTAATGGTCCCAGGCCTTAACTGTACAGAGGAAAGCTCTGATGGTCTTTTCCTTCACCTCATATGCATAGAAGTGCTTATTAAAGCACGTAGTTTCCAGCAGATCTATAACCAGCAATGGTGTCGTGCTCTCATGAAGGATGATGTCCACAATCTGCCCAAATACAGGCATATCTTCAATAAACTTGGTGAGAACAGCTGCGCCTATGCTGTATAGGGTGCCACGTATTCTTACCCATTTAGTCCTACATACAGAATAGAAGAGTATAACATGAACATCCCTCCCCAATTACAAAAAAATAGGAAAGGCCACTTCTCCAAGTGAACAAGAAAGAAAAGGGTGTGTGTGAGAGTGTGTGCGTGTGTGCATGGTGGGGGGGAGAACAAGATATCTGTACCTTTGAACACAAGAAACATCATTGAATATGGTACTGTGTTCAACCAGTTCACATTGGTATGGCAGAGTAATTACATCTACTGACTTTATTGCAAATACAAAGCATAATATTATTATAATAGTAAAAAGTGCATACATGTACATATCAAAATTACCTGGACCTGATTCCACAGTGTCAACCAGATAAGCAGAAGGATTGGCCAGAACATAGCACATATGCCGCTGGTGACGATATGTTAGTGTTTTGGCAATGTTTTTGAAATTTCCCAAAACTTTGGCAAGGTACTTAAAATAGCGATGTTTTGCTTCGAACCTCATACACCAGATGTGTGAGAGGCCCACAGCTGTTAGTGTGAATTTGGGTGTGAAGAATGAATATCATCCCACCCCCTCCAAAAACAAAGCATAGCTAACCTGGTAATCCATTTTGGAATATGCACCATGTAGTGGCACTTTGGTGTGAGAGGACGGTCAGGATACAGCGTTTTAAACAGACTGTGATGCTCAGCAATCAATTCTCGGACATGAGCAGCAAGAGACACTGTGGTTTGAGGAGCCATAACTATTTCAGTTATTTGCAGCAGTATTAAATAGAGGCTCCAATGCTCGTTATCCTCGGGAATCAAATCACCAATCAGTAGGGGTAGCAGACGTGCAAACTTCGAGGTCTCACTGGCTGTACAGTATAAGAAGACCACCCATAATATTATAAATGTACATATACCTCAATGTCATTGACAGTACCTCCCATCTTGAACTTCAAGTTGGATAGGGGTTTTGGTGGATCTGACACATCATTGCCATAAGCAAAGTTGGAGATTCGTTTGTTGAGAGTATCCAATGAAAATAAGCGTAGGTCTCCAATAAAGACAGTTAATAGGCAAGAAACTTCCAATTGAAGCACCCCTTCCAACACGTCGTGTATTACATCCACTGGAATACCTGCAAAGTATACTAAACAATTGATCACATGCAGGGGAGGGGAGTACATATACTTACCATTAACAACATGAAAATACTTTAGAGAGTTCAAGACTGAATTTCTAGACACGCCATAAGCTGTAGACATGTGACTGCGCATGGGGCCTTCCAGAGATCTACAATGGTGTTCATGAATTTCTACTGTGCGAGGGGTCAATTCTTCCGCAGTAAACTGAAAAAAAAAAGATTATTACACAATGCCACAATTAACATACATGTACATGTACCTTAGATTGTACATTGTCATTGGTAGCTAAGCACACCCTACATCGATGAAGAGCTGAGGTGAGAGATTTGAAACCACCCAGAAGGTGAGCGGCAGGATTATCAGCACACACAAGTACAAGAGTCCCCCTCAGAGAACGAATCTCTCCTTGAATGTTAAAAGTCACACCTGCATCCTAATCGAAAAGATTCATGTTACATTTTGATACAGCACATGTATGTAGTCTCCTAAATAAGCATCCACATGGTACTTAATCAAATCAGATCTATGTCCTGTACACTTGGTTTATGACTCATTCAAACAAGCAGGAGAATTCCAATGAATTACAGGGCTACTGCCATAGTATTGGATGCTCTACCCTAGTGAAAAATGTTTGGAGGTATGTGTATACAATCTACAACCGCCAAATTAAAGAAAGTTTCCTCTGAAATTTCTCACTATGATACTTACAGACTCTAGTTTGGTTATGGCTTGTACAAATGGCTCCAGAAATGTATCTATGCCATATTTTTCGATGTACGAAGTCTTAACAACCGATACAAGCTGGATAACATTTGTAGGTGAGCGCAAGCGAGGTTCCAGGTTTCCAAGTGTATAATAGAAAAGTCCTGATAAAAAAAAAACAGTAATTAAACTGCTCAAACATTAACCTCATACAAACTATTAATGTACACATACATGTACTAACACACACGTACATGTATATTGTACATATGGTGTATGTATACATGCTTACCGACCTTATGGATTGTAGCACTTGATCCAAGTGGATTAACTACCTCGGCATCATCATAGTACAAAAATATCTGTAAAGCATGACTATCTTTGCTGAAGAGAGGATGTTGCCGGTACTGTACACCATCACAATAGTCTGCTAAAACATCACCACTCATTTGATGTGAATTAAATATCTACATAAAGATGGAGTGTGTTTACACATAACTTTCAGTGCTAGCCTACACGTACATGTACATCTTGTGTGAGAGAGGGATTAATACATACATGTACATCATGCACAAAACGACTGCCAGGATGTACTATCATAACACTTCTCACCTGCTCAACAATCGAATCACACTTAAGCAAACTCTGAAGACTGTCCAACAGTGGTATGTCATAGCAGTACTCGTTTATCAAAGACGTCCCATGGGAAGTTTCCTGGTACTCATAGCCAAGCACTCTCTCCTGGGGTTCCTACACACATGTACAATGCATATGTATGAGATGTTTACAATAATTATGTGATCATGCATGTGATGCACAAAGGGTACAAGAATAGTCTTTGGCCATAAGACTCAAGAGTCATGAAACAAATTTCTGCCCTCCCTCCACAAGGGTCTAAAATATGGTACATGTACATTTCAATTGACACAGCTCCTTACAATTAAGCCAAAGTGATCCCTGATATAAGCATTTTGGCGATATTCGGTTTCCAACCCCTTGAATGGTTCACACTGACCAAGAATGCCATCTTTCACAGTAGAAACGGTAACCAGGGGCGGATCCAGGGGGGGTCATGGGGGGCAGATGACCCCCCTTCAGCCTGAAGATGATGGCAAGCTTCAGAAAAATTGAGCCATTTAGCTTAGCAAACTTCAACTTTTTCAAACATTTTCAAGTTATTGCAGCATCAAGCATAGTAAACTCACCTCAAAAGTTCCAAATTTGGTTGAAATGGAGTATTTTACTGTCAAAATAGCCTCGCGATCGCGGCAATTAGGGGGCGTGGTTAATCAGCTTGTGGGCGTGTCCAAAAATTTTGCACGCGCGCAAAGCGCGCGCAGTGCTTTGAACCCTTTCCTTAAATCCTGTATCCGCCCCTGGTAACATCATCAACAGTTACTTCTGCTTCCTTTAGTGTTTCCACAGTATTGTGGCAAACTGCTTCAAGTCTAGTTGGGAAAAGTTCAGTTACGTCCCTCATGATATTGCCTGTAGCAGCTTGTGTCAGTCTTTGTCCATCACGAGTCTTGAGAATGGACATTGCCGACTGCTTAGTAAGATCCACTGAAGAAGTACAATTGGCAGGCTCTTATTCATCACCCATGGCCTACAATTACCATGACATTTATACACCTACTTACACTGATGACAAAAGTAAGATACAAGTATACATGTAGATGATCTTTAAATAGAATCAGTAGCCAGGGCACATTCCCCCCCCCCCCCCCCAAGCCCAGCAGTTACCTTCTGCACTAGTTACCTACCTTTTGTTCTGAAAATGCAATAAATGCATAAAACATTAGATGATCTAGCAACTCTTTCAATGATTTCTGATGAAATAACCATGATTTTTTGCCTTGGTATCGTTGTTAGCCAGCGTGAAATGCCGAAAGTGGGCGTGGTCAATAGGTTGTGCATGCGCATTGTGCAAAATCTTGTAGAATTCCCTCCCCCCTTAATAGCCCTGCATCCGCCCCTGAGTAGCTACATCTAATAGCTGTTTAGATGTTGGGGGAGAGGGTTAGAAC
Organism: Stappiaceae bacterium; assembly: GCA_964291365.2. Lineage (GTDB taxonomy): Bacteria > Pseudomonadota > Alphaproteobacteria > Rhizobiales > Stappiaceae > JBDWFY01. The sequence goes on along the minus strand of OZ220022.1, from coordinate 63,135 downwards.
AACTCTACATATTCCCGTAATAAGTAGCCCAGCAAATTCTTTTTTTATCCTAGATGTTTGATTGCTTACTTCATCCCAATTATCCCACCAATTGGAGCCGCTGGACTCAGCAGTAGTTTGCTCCGCGGGCACAGTGGTTCCACTGCTACACCTGTACAAGATATTCAATAGTTAAACCTTTAAGTCTAGTATGTCAGCATGCACCTACCTTTATGATTGCGATACAGGTGAGACCTCCATGAAGACAACTTCTTATAAGTTGCTTGGCAGCCTTCTATACCACACGTGACTCTGAAATTAGCCTCGAATGCGTGCTCAGAGCTGATATGTCGAAACACCCCACCAAACGATGGTGAGGCAAATATGTGACCTTCCATGACAAAACCAAGCATAATGCGCTGACAACCGATTTTGAGTTAAGGCCACCATTACCAACTACAACCTTTGAACTGCTGCTCCTGCAGATTTGAAGTCTCTAGCCCGTATAGTCATGGAGATATGAGCCAAAATGTACCCGGATCGCCCGTACTAAAGTTTTGCAGAAAGTGCAATGAAACATTGCTACGTACATTGCACGCGGAAGTCCGTATACTCGCCGTTTATTAAAAATCCGTGGCCCCGCCCACAACGTCAACGAGCTAGATGGCTCCAAAACGCTCGAACGAGAGGAGCACTCGCCGTTTCGATGGAAAAGAACGAGAAGGCAACCGTTTCTAAGGCTCGTTTGTACACAAAATCGAAGAAGAAAAGTGGCTGGCGACTTTTTTATTCGCAGCTGCCACGGTTGCCTACAGCAACAGGTCCGTGCCATGAACGCTCTATGTAGCTACACGGCTGACTTCTTCGAGCCATAACTCGGTAAGTATAGCGTTCTAGAAGCTACGAAGCAGATTTTCGTGTAGAGGAATGATTCCTCTATCGATCCATGCCAAAAAGTGAAATTCGATAATTATCAGCCCAGGCGATTATTATGGCCTGTATCTCAGATTGATGTCCAGCGCATTATGCTTGGTTTTCTCGTGGAGGGTCACATATATGACAAATCGAACAGATAAACTTAGACATGTCTTGATCATATCAGTCGGCAGCGTAGCTAGTAAATTCGGGAGGGGTGTGGCTTGCGATTAGACCACGCCAAAAAAACGTGCTGACATATACATGCGCATGCGCAAATGATTGAAATGCGCGCGCTCCAGCGCAGTTGTCCAACTAGGTGAGGAAAGACAGCTGTCAACATGTCGACTTTTCGTTTGCTACTTACTGTTGACGAAAATTTGAAAAAGGTTGTCAGTGTTCCCAATAATATCGACGCAAAACGCCTAAAAGAGCTAGTAGCCACTTCTTTTGGTATGAAACCCGGGGCCACCGGTGTGAAATGCTATGACAAGGACTTTGAAGAATGAGTACTTATTCCTGATGACTTTGTACCCACGAAAAAGTAACGTTGTAGTTGTAGCCAGGCCTATGATTGTGTAAAGCCGCATTATTCCATTTTTGCAGCCTCAAAAACTGCCCCTAGATTTGACACCTCCAGACCCTAAAGAGACACAAGATAATCTCTCCTTACAAGTATTAAAACTCTCTCTCTCTAAAGTAATTGCTTTTATAGTGTTCGTGTACTTTTGCAGTCAAGATTCAAGTGATGATGGAGACAGCAGTAGTGCAGCTGATGTTACTGCTAATAAGGACCAGGTTACTCCTAGCAAGAAGTCAACAGCAGACAAGGTAACTACTATAAGAGTAATGCACAAATAGAGTCAAGAAGAATTTGTAGCTATCTACATGCATAGTGCCATGACCATTCTTTCCATTTATTTAGAGTGCTTCTCTCCCTTTGGGAGATGCAACAAATTTTGGAGGGAGTCAGGCATCTCCTGTTATTACAGCTGAAGGCCAGGAAGATATGGATATCCCTTATCCATTTCCATTTCCTTCTCATTATCGATCAGATATAGAAATGGGCCTTAAAGTAAAAATTATGTCACCTTTGACTTTCACAAAGTTTCTTATCAGAATAGCAAATGTGATGTTCCTGTACAAGAGATATCCTAAGAAAGCAGATTATGACAGTGTTGCTGAGCAAATCGTAACTCGCTATACTTTCATGATATCACCCCTGGAACGTACTGTAAGTATAGTAAATGTCTATAATTTAGTATAATATTATCCACTTCTTCATGTCAGGGACATAATATAGTCAAGACACTGCAGAGAAGGTTCAGAGAGTTTAGGAGAGACCACCCAGGCACTGACAATGGTGATGTGAAGGTTAAATTTGCATTCAAAGGAGCTACTCCAAGTCGCAAGCAAAAGGATAAGTGTGATTTTCAAGTTCCAGATGGGGAGGATGAAGTCTCTTTCAGTCCTCACAACAAGTAAGGACATAGCCCCATACTTTAACTATTGCACTAATAATATTGATAGCGTATATAGATAGCTATTAGCAGGTAGCAACACTGTACCTGTTACTCTATTAATTGCTTATCTCCCATCCCCCCTCCCTGGGGCCAACACAGAAAGCCGTTCCCAGCACTGGTAGTAAGTCAAGGTTCATGAACTGAAGTCACACCTATTCAGAAAAAATCAATGGTTGGAAGAAAGCATGCATGTCATGATATTCACAAAATAGCAGGGTGCATGTAATAACCAGTTTACAGTAGCTTACAATGACAGTATCACATGCTTCAAGGTCAAATAAGCTGACGGACAACAGTCAATAGATTTTCATATCATACAGATTTCTTTGCGATGAGAGCAGAAAGAGAGAATCGAACATCAACATGCAAGCTGTGAACGAGTTGATGTCTGTCACCTTTGCACAACATCAAAATGACATCAAAGAGAATCCACTCCATGTTTCACGGCTTTTAGAGAAGTATCCATTCTTGAAGAATAAGGACATAGTAAGAATTTTATTGTCACCATGTATACTGTTGGTCACACACTGATTTAATCGTAATATTAGCTAATTGCTGAGCCCTGGCACCATTTGCGAAAAGAATGTGCCCCTGACATAGCAGCTGTGTGGAAAAATCTCTTCCCAAAGATTCTGGATTATGGAAAACAGTCTTCTAAGACGGAAATAAAGTCTCTGTGCTCAACAGTGTCACAACGGCCATTGGACGAGTGGCCAGGTTAGGATTTAATTACCCCTCTCATAAACAAATTTATTGCTCTCTTTCTTGCACAGATGATGTTCTCAGTATCAAAATGATGTGTTTATTGCTACTACTTGTGCCAGATCATAAGACAAAAGCTTCTACTGACTTGCTTCTCACCTTCACTCCTGTAAGTACTCTTACTTGTACTCGTATGGCCCAATAACACTCGCTATTGCTCGTGCTATTACTGGCCATACTCGTACAAGTAAGACTGATTACTGCCCTAATTGTACTCAGAAGTGTGTGATTAAATTATACTAATAATTTATTGGATGAGTTTATGATTACAAGTGGAACACAGTTGTTCAACTTTAGCAGCCAGTTCTATCCACCATTCTCTTTCTCTCCCTCCCTCCCTCTCTCTCTTTCTCTGTCCCTCTTTTCCCTCTCCGACTATCCAAAATAATATTATAAACCCTAGACACATCCTTTATTTTAGTTTGTTCTGTATGCAGGCTTCTCTGAGCTTGACAGCAGCTGTAAGTGGCTCTTCTCTAAGTCATCCGTCTCTTATTGTTAAAGAGATACCTGGAGAAAAGGTCCAAGTGTTCCTTGTGTGCGAGCAAGTCATTATCTCAGAGATTGCAGGAATGGAGGCTCCACTTGTACTTCTTGCAGCATATTATTCCTACAATATGCAATATCCCAAAGGTTTGAGCTCATTTACCCTGTTGGAGGTGAAGCTTTGTGGAATAAAGCCACGTAAAGTGCCAAATGCTGTATCAAATGCACTTATTGGGCTACAGTGACATAGACTGTTCCTAAGCCTACAGCTAGTCTACTAATAATATTGTTAGTTGTTGCTTAGTGCTTAGGTTATAGCATAATATCAGGTTGTATTGTCTTAGTATCATGGTATTATTGTACAAATTTATTATGATATTGTGAATTTTACATTCTTTAGTAATGCGATATCTACACATGATGTGCGTGAAATCTGATAATGCATGAAAATAACGCACAAAAATGTGTGACTATAGTTGCAAATGAAACACGCAAAATTTTGTGTGAAAACTACGCACCAATTTTTACAGTGTACATCCATCTGGCTATTTATAGTACAAGAAACATCAATACTACTATAAGCACATGCAGCTACAATAAAGTGCCTACCTCCAATAATTTAGCTACATCATCAAGAAATGGTTCTAAGATTACATCAATTGAGTAGGTGCTTAATAGTGAGCAAGGAAATAGTGCAACCAAATTAATAGCATCCAGTGTTGACCTTTGAGTAAGCTAGTGTGAAATAGACAGCACCTGTATGTTTTAAAAAAATTGTAACTGATTGTATTATTAGTATGTGTCCTAGATTACCAATTTTATTGTGCTTAGCTTTACTTCCAAGAGGATTCGACAACTCCACTTCGTCTAAATAAGCTATGATTTGTAATGCCTGTGGATATTCTCCAAAGATAGCATGTTCTTCAAATAATTTCCCATCGCATACATCACCAATATGAGGATGAAGAAGTTTATATGGGCCAGATAGTACCTATGAAATAAATAATACTATTGTGTTTCTTTAATCTGAATTTCTAGGACAATAAAGCACGAGCGAACACAACGTTACCAATTAATAAGGCCATAGTTTTAGTCTAAAGCCTAAAGTATATATGTTACTATGATTATAGATGCTCACCAACTGTCATCATTATAATCGAAAAGAATCAAATTATGATGCATAGCTACCTGTGCTTGAATGTCATCATTTTGCAATATACTTTCCAAATTCTTCAGAAATGGCACATAGATTATCTTATCAGGAGCATCAGCACTAAACCCATCCTTTATAGTGATGTGTGATCCAACCTCAAGCCGAACAGGCTCCTGTGCACATGTGTATGATATGGTTAGCCACTCCAATGCACTGTGCTAATTTTCTTTACATGGCTAACTCAAGTAATGTAGCATTGCTCTTGTATGCATGGAATATACATTTATATATGTGCACCAGAAAAGCCACTAAAGTAGCTAGCTAAGTGGTTACTTACTATAGCTGGATACTTCGTTTGAGTGATGGATTTCAGATGATAAGTAGTGCTGAGGGAAGCCAATGGATCAGATGCATCATCAATAAGTGATATCACAGCTGCAGTATCGGCAGTATTGTACTTCGTTTCACTATTTTTTAAGAGTTCAGTTACGTCTGTTTTCAGATTCAAGAGCACTCCATTAACTACAGTTTCAATTGATTCTGTGACCTCATTGAGAAGTGATTCCGTAACACCAGGCTTACATCTTAGTTTTAATAAGCAACCACATGCCACATCTTCAATATCTACTTTATTTGTGGCTACTGGGGTAAATTCCTCTCTATCATGGTATGGTACATGAGCAGCAGTATTCACTGTAATTGGTTCAGTGCTAGTGATAGTAAATTCCATAGGCTCTTCTCCATCCATAGTATTGGAGCTAGGTTCAGGTGTAAAAGGTGTACTTTCATCTTTATGTAAGGCTGAATATTCATTTGCATGAACTTTTCGCACATGTTTATAAAATGTTGTCATGTTGTGAAATATTTGTTCACATTTGTTGATACCACACTGGAATGATAGACCAGCTACATGTGAATGAGATGCTCTAATATGGCTGACCAACGTAGATTGCAATACATAGATTTACCTAATGTGCACTTCCAAGAATTCCGAAGCTGAAGACAAGCCATAGTGACAGTATTCACATACTTAAACTAAGTAGTGGAGGAGTTGATGTTTGCACATGCCCAGTGACGTATTTGCTGAAGGCAGCTGCTTCTCAATTCGAGCACGAGGGGTAGACGCAGACAGCGTAACTTTGAAGTTGGTTTTAGCCTTGTTCTTTGTACCACAGCAGCTGAAATGGAACAAAAACAATGTAAGTTAACCCATCTATGGTTTGCCATGCTGATTTAAAATTAATGGTAATGCTTGTATAGTATTGCAGTATGCAAACACTTACACGGATGAGTGCGGTTGCTGTAATACCTTGTAGCTATGTAAATTGAAGCAAATTATGGCTCTCCTGATGCCGAGTTAGCATTTAGCGATCTCACCAGGTTTCTTTTTGTGCCCCTCTCGGTGACAATCTTACTGTCAAATATAAAGTGACTTTCAAATATAATCAGCAGCTGTTATCGATTACGATGCATGCAACGCTGATAATACAAAAAAATGATAATTCTTTTTTCTAGTAATTAAACTAGTACATGTGGTGCACACTCGTACATGTATACAGTATCAAAGGAAGACATTGAAGCACTTATTGTAGATGAGCTGTCTGAACATCTTATCGAAGACAAGGAGTTTCCTGCAAGAGAAATTGAAACATCGGAGGGTAAGCCTGAATGACTCGAAAGAGCAACCACGTAATTAAGTATACACATGCAAGCCATCTAATAATTACGTTCGGTGATGAGGGGACGTAGCACTGTATATAGCATTAACCTAAACTGCATGGGCAGCACTAGCATTTTGCCATAGAATGTTCACTGAAGGTCACACAATGCAACTCTTAATTTCACAGATCGCAAGATAGATGGACGACATTTGGCCACATAAATAAAAAAGTACAGTTGTAGTGTGCGCGCAATGGTGGTTGTGTGATGATTACAAGAAATAAAAGTCTGTGAATATTATATAGCTACTTGATCAATAGTTGATCAGTGTTCAGTTAGCAGTGTTTAGGCATGATAACACAGATGAAACTATGGAGGGGACCTTGGTGGGCCATTTATTCAAAAGAAAAATCTCTAAAAAAGTATACAAGGACACCAAACCTTTGGGATACTTCATGTTAAAGACAGAAAAACCAGCTAACAAATACAATGGAGATTTCTGTCGTGGTATTTTACATAGTACCTCCTTTTCAGAAACCCAAAACACTTCCTTTACTTGACCTTCAAAGCTTTCTTTAATCACAAGTGTGGGGGCTGCCTCGTCTACGTCTGAAACTGCTGCAGTGATGGAAAGGGATTCCTGGAAAATGAAACGTGATGCCATAATAAATGAAACCTTTGCATAGAGAGAGGGGGGAAGTGAGATATGAGATAGAGTAAGAGAAAGAAAGCTAGGGTGGGGGGAGTAAGAAGGACAGAGAGAGGGGGGAGAGAAAGTGAGAGGAGAGAGTAAGAGAGACGGAGACAGGAGAATAGGAGAGAGAAAGAAAGGGCGGGCGGGAGAGAGAGGGTCTAGGGAATTACCGGGATCATTGTGAAAATTCTTTCCTGAGCAGGCTTGACCTTGTGGTCAGGAACGATAAAAGGCAGCATTGACAGGATTTTGATTGTTAATTTGGAATCTGTAAAAGACAACAAAACTCAAAGTTAGTATAATACAGATTGAATACAGTGCTTGATTACCTGATATCTCTTCCAGACCCAAAGCATCCAGCTCTTTAACCACCCTCTGCACCTTAGCTGATGTATTCTTTTTTGCCAACTGGAATATCATCTCCATTTTTTCTCTCCAAACAGTTGCAAACTCTTTCTCAACGTCAGGAACATGGATAATTCTAGCAAATTCCTGGAGAAGCTATACAGAAAAATACAAGATAATTGTGATACTGAGTATACTATGTAATGATGTATGTTGGCATATTGTTATAGCTAATTAAAAACTTGACTAACCTCATCAGGACATTTGAGAAATGGATAGTCTTCCATTATCTGTGTAAGGTGCTTGGTGTTGTTGACAATATCATGACGCCGCATTTCAAATGTTACTTTCATCAGCTCTTGGACTACTGCTTTGTTAGGATGTGCCTTGGAGTGCTCTGATTTTAGCTTCTGGTTGTGCCTAGCAAAGGAAGCAGCATCCTCTCCAGATGGAGAAGTATCCAGTTTCACCTTCTTACACTTTGGACCAGAACGTGAAGAGGCAGTACCCCGACTTTTAAAGGCAAACTCAACCTTGACATTTGCTGGCAATGTGGATTTGTCAACCTCATTTCTCCTGAATTCACGGAAGCGTGATTGTAGGGCTTTGACAATGTGGCCCTGTAAAAGGAGCGGCAGTGAAGATGTATAATTAGATGTAATGCAGATATAGATGTTGTATTACTATGAGTGGACATACAACAGTGCATAAGAAGTCACTAGGCATACTTACACGCATCTGCCACCATCAGTTATGACAGCACCCTATCACGTTATTGTTTTGCATACAAGTGTACTAAGTACTCCACTGTATACTGCATGGAGTTGGATTATACTTTCGATACTACTATCATAACTTACAGCTGGATCCAGTGGCGACTTTAAGAAGGGGTATTTTCCTGCAATTTCCTGTGCTACATTCTCGTAATCACCTTTTGTTGGGTAACGTTTGTAAAACAGCATCACATTGGCTATCCTGGTATAAAAGTGAGCTTGTTATAGTGGCTGTAAGTTCTTGAGTTTCAGCCCAACTTCAATTGCTGCAGGGTAATGGGGTGGGAAAGGGAAGGGACTAGGGATATCCCTACCTTCAGCTCCTTCCACGACCATAATAACCGACTCTTGAGGCCCACTGACGGTATTAGTGCTGTCTTGAAGTGGTAAAGTTGCCACTTCATCCTGCATGTAAATTAAAAAAAATTGTGGTTGTAATGACATTGTGCAAGTAGAGAAAACGTATATGCAATAGAATAGTTCTAGATTAAGTGTGCCAAGGTATCAAATTATTGTGAAAATTATTCTGCTACATGTGTATTACATCGTAAGTTTTTTGAAACACACCTCTCCCCAAAAAGCACCTTCAATTTAGTAGGCCTATACTTAAATTACATTGATATCTACAGAAAATTATGGTAAGCATACCTCTGGTTCTGACAAGTCTTCTCTTGGTGTTCCAGGTTCTCTTGCAAAATCATCAGACTTGAGTGTATCATTCTCATCACTTTCCAGTGAGTTCCCTTGCATCAGTGAAGTCTGTATACAGTTTTATTATTATTCAACTTTAGTTTGGTTACAGGGACATAGCCGGCTACCTAGCTAATATCAGATAGCAATTTTAATAAGTCACTAAACTATTAAACTAGCTCACTGCTGAAATTTTTTTTCAAATTCTAACACCTGCTAGCCAGCTGGCGTTGGCATTGATTGTATACTTGGCTTACCTCATCCTTTTGAACTAGTATGCTAAATTTCTCCTTGTCAGATGGATTGTAGTCGTCTTCAGCGTCTATCCACTCCATAAAGTCAGTGTTGTAGTACTGCAATGTCACGCTCGACTCGGCCAGATTGAAAGCTTCCACAGCGAGTTTCTTCAGATATCGAACATCGTCCCCTAGCTGAATAGTAACGACCCGTTTCCTCTCCTCCTTGCAAAGTAAGACTTTGATTTCCATTATTACTTCCACGTTTCTTTCTTGTGAACTTGAAATCGAAAACACAAGTACTAGGTACAGGTGGCAAAAAAAATGGCGACTGTACTGCATATCGCATGCGCGCGCGTGTACGCACGTACGCGCCTTTCGATTACGTCATCTCGATGCGCGCACAATTCGAGAGGCGTGGCTTCAACTAACCTTGCACTGGCCTTGAACGTCGAGCGAACTAACCGCCACGGCCACTAGTACTTGAGATCGAGCCTGCCAGGCCACCTAGCTATGGCATTTCTCTGTTCGATATGTCACCAATTCGCCTCGCCTACATTTGGAGGAGTATTAAGACATGTTGGAAGCGTGCATGCATTTGAGTATAACTTCAGTGTCAGGTTTGGAATTTCTGGTTGTGAAGCACACTTTAAGAAGTTCTCTTCGTGGAGATCTCACATTTATCGAAAGTATAGGCAAGAGTTAGACGACAAATCGGACGATCAGCAGGCAGTCTTCTCTACCATTTGTACAGTATGTTCTCTACTTAATTCGGGCCAGGGGGTGGAGCCTGAACTTAGTCCATACGTCTGTCATCACACACCCACATGTGTTTCCGGACATCCATTATTTTCAGTACATGAGTGTGGTTTGCAAGTGATGCTTTACTACGATGATGTGGAAGTATGTAACCCATTGGGATCTGCTGCTACAGTTCATAAATTAGGTACACATACTGGTATGATTATCTCAATTCGAGCCACCCTTATCCTCCATTATTTAATCGATAGGGCTCTTCTATTATACACTTGGTAATTTAGAGCCTAGGCTAAGATCACAACTTGCAGCCATCCACCTTGTTGCTGTAGTGCGTACTGAGTACATCAATGTATATGGAGTTGACGAAGTTCTCCGTCCATTTGTTGAGGATATCAAGAAGTTAGAAAGTGTAAGCTACTAAAACCGTCTGAGATATTTGGTACTCATCGAAGTTTCCACCTGTATTGTATTGGCAAGTGAATCAGTTACAGGGGTGGGGGTGTACCAACTGTGACATGCTTTGATAATAATAATTATTGTCTCATTCCCCCCCCCCCCCAGTCATTCGTTATGTATGTGTGTGTGTTTTGTTGTGTGGGATGGTTTGTGGATGATAAATAATATTATACTAACTTTCGTATGTGTACGTCTTACAAGACTCAGGTGTGACATTTGTTGTCGAAGGGGAAAGGAAGCAGCTTCGAGGGACCTTGACTGTTGTATCTGCTGATAACCCTGCTGCACAGCTGGTGGGTGGATACAAGCAACTACACTCAGCAACTCGAAAATGCCGTGATTGCTTAGCCATTGGTGATGACATGCAAACAAAGGTAACACCAGTAACTAGGAATTGTGCTTTTGTTCACTAATAATAATAATTTATACAGTTTGTTTTGGAAGAGTTTACACCTCGAGATCTAACAACACAGTTATCACATCAGTTTGCTAAATGGCCGCTTACACGATCATTATGCTACTGTGTATGGATTAAAGCGGGAGTCTGTTTTGAATTCCCTTCGCTACTTCCACACGACATCTGACATTCCACCTGATATCATGCACGATGTATTGGAGGGAGCTCTTCAGCTTGAATGAAGTGTCTTCTTGAAGTTCTAGTCCACAGAGAGCATTACTTCACTCTAGCTATGTTGAATGAACGCATAAGCAGTTTTCCATATGGATCAGATGTTACGGACCATCCAAAACCAATACCCTCAGGGTTTAGTACCTCCGTTTCAGCTAATGGAATTAAACAGTGCGGTAAATTAATAATTGTATACCTTGATCATTTCATTCACTATGCTTTTACAAGTACATGTCCAATTTTACAATGAAAACAGCATCAGAGAGTTGGACCCTTGCCAGAATGCTACCACTCCTGGTCGGAGACCTAGTTCCTGATGATGACCCTCATTGGCTGAACTTTCTTCTGCTTCTCTCCATCATTGACATTATTATGGCTCCAAAAACAACAAGGGCTTTGGCTGCTTACCTGCGAGAGCTGATCTTGCAACATCACACAGCTTTCAAGGAGCTATACCCAGAACACCCTATCACACCTAAGATGCACTATATAATTCACATACCACAGTGGATGATAAGGTAAGGAGACAAGCACACAATAGATAAGTGTCTCATCCCCCCCCATGAAGCATATTACCCCAACAAGCCTTCAGTACCACTAATCATATTATGCACTATACTGTTTACAGCAAATGTAAGTAATTATTGTGTATATACAATCTGCACACAGATGTGGTCCACTCCGTCATATGTGGTGTATGAGGTGTGAAGCTAAACATCGGTACTTCAAACAGATAGCGAAAGTGATCGGCAATTTTAAAAACATTGCCAAAACTGTTGCTCAGCGTCATCAGCGATACATGTGCTATGTGCTCTCTAATCCATCAGATTATTTGAAGAGCGAGCAGGTTCTGGGTCCTGTGGTGTCACTTCAACTATCCTCATTAGAGTACGAAGCTGAAATAATTGCTTCTTGTCCGACTGTCAAGCTAACTCCACTATTCAAAGGTATGATAGTGCACTGCATGTACATGTATGTTTGTATGTGAGTTAGTGGTTTACATGCCCCCCCCCCCCCTTGCTATTCAATTCTAAGAGAGGCCACTGGTCATATGATTGTGTAGTGCACTTTAATTAGAATCAGGCCTATGTCCCTATACCAGGTGAAAAGCAAGGGAGGCCCTGGTCATGTGTTCAACTTAGGTTGTCATGTGTCTAGTGCACTTAACATGATGAGCAATGATATGCGTGCACCTAAGTAAAGCAGATACATGTACAATGTATGTAAGTTATGAGAATATTGATTTTCTTCAATCTTCCACAGAACCAAGTGGATTGTCATCCACGGCACAAAGTACAAAGAAGATGATTTTGTACTGTGGAAATTTGAAGGTGAAGTGCCTATATTTGCAAGGATAAAAGCAATCATCCTTCCAGAACTAAGTGAACCAAAGTTTGTTGTTTTTCCTCTGGTCACTGTTGGATTTTCATCACACTTCCATGCCTATGAAGTGATTTATCGTCACTCTCTCTCCTTTGAAGTACATGTGTGTAATCAGACTGATTTTGTTGACCATAATGTACTTAGTACGTACCAACCTTGTAATTCACCGTCAACTAATTTTGTACCTTTGAAGTATTATGTTCTTAGTGAGTATGATTGATGTGTTCACTATTAATTTTCGTGGCATTTTGACTTATGATTATTCTGTTAGAAAAATTAAAGTACAAACACTTCAGATCCATTCAACATTCTGAGGAGTCTACAGCGTAACTTAATATTATCATGGCTGAGTACAGGTAGCTACTTAATTTCGCTACAAAATTACCTCTCACAACAAATACTCCAATCTCCACACACATAGCTACTCTGTCGCAAGCACACATCAGTTGTGTGAAGACTACACATAATAACATGATGTGTCATAGGCACACTCGGGTTGTGTGAAATTTACGTATCACATGTGAGCACAACACACAAATAGTTGGGTGTGAACAAACCATCTAGTGTGTACAACCAAAAAATGTGAGAATCACACCATGGTTGTGTGGATTACACACCTAATTTTTTGCAGTGCACTCTTGTAATTCTGGCGATTAGTACAGGTTTCTGTAAGACACATTGATACTTACATCAAGTAGTAAGACAGTCACAAATAATAAAGCTTACTTTCTAAAGAATACTAGCACTGCACATACAATGCTTGCAATTAGCACAGATTTCTTGCTGTAAAATATTTTGATACATCAAGTAATAATGGCCTGTATCAGGTCACACAATCTTTTAAGATATTGCTATTATCAAGAATATCCATCCTTTTTTAAATATTGAAACCACCAATTATTAGAAGATAATAGGCTTGTATCAGGTAGCAGATATTTTTCTTACCAAAAGTATTTTTTTCTTATAAATGGAAGAAAATTTTTTCCTGTGTAGATTTTGAATTTTGTTTGAGCTTCATCGAATAGCCGAAACGTTACGATCGCTAAATAGGCTAAAGAACCACCCTCCCCCCGACTGACCTTACCTCTCCAAGGTACAACCATAATTGTTGATGATAGATCGCCAAAGCGAGCGAACATGGATATGAGAGCCAAAGGTGCACACGCAGTTCGGTATAGGTCGTCAATTGTTAGTGGTTCATCGATGATACCTACAGAACAGCGCATGCGCTGTAGACTTAAGACATTTAGCCCAAAGGTTAGGAAAATCAACCAACCAGTTGGCTGACTATATTAGCAACTGGCTATGGCCACTCCCTACATATTAAATGTTGTTTGAACTTCATAACGATCTCGTATAGCCTAGATAACGAGTACCGTTGTCGCCCGTATTGGGACCACTTTTTACGGACTATTTCACTGAGTCCACTATTAGATACGTGCTGAGTCTGTCTAGTTATCCGTTTCATCCACAATTGTCCGTTATGTGACACATTCTCTACTATCTGTCCGTCCGATCGGACAGCCCTTAGAATTATAAGCCTATGAATTCCGAGACCGTAGTCAATTTTCAGCTAATTAAAATAATATTCATAGCCTTATAACGGCTTTATGATAGAAACTTACAGTTTGCTAATAAAGATTATACCACAATGACGTCCGCTCTTTCCAATGGGCACCCTCACAGCTAGACCCAGGGCGGCTATATATGCCGCGTTTCTCGATTTAGTCGACCATCTCCAGCTGCTCCGTGTAACCTCGAGCGCTTGATACACAAACAACTGCTCGTGGTACAAAAATAGCTTAGCCTACGGATATAAACTCTATGCTAAAGGCTAACTACATCCTATCGCTATAAACTCATGATAACCTAGCTACCTCAGTCACGATGTTTGTAACCTACTAGCCACTCGTTTTTAGACAAAGCTCACTGTCAGCCATTGGCCACACCCCCATATACGTTACAATAATTTCCGTTCACCTCCGCTATACATACATAACGCGCGCCCCAGGCCTTAATGTGCCTGAGGTTCATAGTAGCCATAAACTGTTTCTATAATAAATAGTATTACAAATAAAAATTGATGCACATAACAATCTACATACCAAGTCTTTATACAGTGAGAGGGACATTTATCAATGTTAGACACTTGTGGTACAGAGGACTGTGTTCCAAATAATTCCCCATAGCCACTAATCTGTAGGATAGTCCCCTATGTGCTTGCTACATGTACATCTCAATTGCTCACTAGGACACACAACAAGCGAGGTTTCACATGTACACAAGCCTATTGCTCATACACTCTCATACTCTTTCAGCTTAAATATGTGCCATCTTGACAGCAGGCTAGTCATAGATGCTCGGTACATTCCAATCACTCGCTCAGATACACAAGCAGAAGAATCACATGTACACACGCACATTACTCACACACTCATACTCTAGATCTGCAATCTTAGATGAGTCTTACTGCTGAAAAATGTGCCATCTTAACGGTAGGCTAGTCCTTAATACTCGGTACATTAAACTCGCCCGCTCTAATACACAACAAGCTGAAGTTTCACATGTACACACGTACATTACTCACACACTTTCATGCTCTTAAAGCTTAAAGATGTGCCATTTTGGCTTTTTATCAGCAGGTTAGTCCTAAATGCTCGGTACATGCACATTCCAAATGCTCGCTCTAATACTAAACAAGCTGAAATTTTACAAGAATGCATGTAGATTACTCACACACTCTTATGCTCATTCAGCTTAAAGATGAGCCATCTTAGCTGAGTCTTACTGTTGAAAGATGTGCTATCTTAAGAGCAGGCTAGTCCTAAATGCTCAGTACATTCGAATCTTAGCTAAGTCTTACTGTTGAAAGGTGTGCCATCTTAACAGCAGGCTAGTCCTAAATGCTAAGCACATGTACATTCCAATCACTCGCTCTGATACACAACAGGCTAAAATTTAACATGTACGCACGTACATTACTCACACACTCTCACACTCATTAAGCTTAAAAATGCGCCATCTTAGCTGAGTCTAACTGTTTAAAGATGTGCCATCTTAAGAGCAGGCTAGTCATCAACGCTCAGTACATGTACATTCCAATAGCTCGCTCTTATACACAACAGGCTGAAATTACACATGTACGTACATACAACACAGGAAAAACTCTATACAAATACGGGCTAACGGAATAACCGTCGAATTTTGCCGACGGGAAGAAGTACGGCAGCTAAACGGGATGGTCGTTGGACGGACCCGTATGTGTCCCGCCCTAAAACCGCTGCTAATTGAGTTGCGTAACTCATACGCACACGGAGCTCGTTAACGCGTACCGTACTGCTGTTTCTGGGGCCGGGCTACGTGCTCGTAACGGTGATAGGCGGAGCCCGTTCAACTATTATTCAGAACGCATGCGCGAGTTCAAAAACGTTGGAGACAAGATGGGAGCTATCGCTAGCAAGTCTTGGAGCACCACAGGACCCTACACATGAACTGCTACCCTCTAAGCTGATCTTCCTTTACTTCGTTCTTCATAAAAGGACGTTAAATCGCCCATGGTTCGTAGAAACGAGTCGTCCAAGGGCAAGAGCCTGTGAAAGGTTGTGGCGCCAAATCTGGATATCCCAGAAATCTCGAAGTTAAACAGTCAATAGGTAAGTTTTATGATCATAGAGGTGTGCATTGATCATGATATAGGTTTATAGGTAGCAGTAAGTTCAGTATCCCATGATTCAGGCTGTGTGTGGTGCCTACAGGGGGTTACAGTGTGTCCATCATGCATGGTTTGACAACTGAGTGTGTGACTGTGTGTATGTAGAGTGATTAAGCTAATAGTCTTATGTTTTGATCTTTACTTGTCTGAGTTTAATAAGTTTATATGATGTGTCTGCATCTTAGCTAGCTCACAATTTGTATGTAAAGCAAGCTCTGAGTTTAAGCCAAGTGACCTATGAAGCCTATGTGAGATTTGTTTTATAGTGAAGCCTACATGTGTGTGAGGAGTAAATTGAGCATTAGTGGTGCATGCAGTGTGTAGCTGGGTCGTTGTCTGTCTGGATGTCTCATCCTATGTCAGCAGCCTGTCCAGATGCCTCATCTAATGTCAGGTGACCCAGTAAAACCTGCATGTGTGTGAGGATTGAAGTTAGAATTTCTGTTGAGCATTATTAGTGACACTTGCAGTGTGTAGCTGGGTCATTGTCTGTCTGGATGTCCCATCCTACGTCAGCAACCTGTCCAGATGCCTCATCTAATGTCAGGTGATCCAGTAAAGCCTGCATGTGTGTGAGGATTGAAGTTAGAATTTCTGTTGAGCATTATTAGTGACACTTGCAGTGTGTAGCTGGGTCGTTGTCTGTCTGGATGTCCCATCCTATGTCAGTAGCCTGTCCAGATGCCTCATCTAATGTCAGGTGACCCAGTAAAGCCTGCATGTGTGTGAGGAGTGAAGTTAGAATTTCTGTTGAGCATTATTAGTGACACTTGCAGTGTGTAGCTGGGTCGTTGTCTGTCTGGATGTCTCATCCTACGTCAGCAGCCTGTCCAGATGCCTCATCTAATGTCAGGTGACCCAGTAAAGCCTGCATGTGTGTGAGGATTGAAGTTAGAATTTCTGTTGAGCATTATTAGTGACACTTGCAGTGTGTAGCTGGGTCGTTGTCTGTCTGAGTGTCTCATCCTATGTCAGCAGCCTGTCCAGATGCCTCATCTAATGTCAGGTGACCCAGTAAAGCCTGCATGTGTGTGAGGATTGAAGTTAGAATTTCTGTTGAGCATTATTAGTGACACTTGCAGTGTGTAGCTGGGTCGTTGTCTGTCTGGATGTCCCATCCTACGTCAGCAGCCTGTCCAGATGCCTCATCTAATGTCAGGTGACCCAGTAAAGCCTGCATGTGTGTGAGGATTGAAGTTAGAATTTCTATTGAGCATTATTAGTGACACTTGCAGTGTATAGCTGGGTCGTTGTCTGTCTGGATGTCCCATCCTACGTCAGCAGCCTGTCCAGATGCCTCATCTAATGTCAGGTGATCCAGTAAAGCCTGCATGTGTGTGAGGATTGAAGTTAGAATTTCTATTGAGCATTATTAGTGACACTTGCAGTGTATAGCTGGGTCGTTGTCTGTCTGGATGTCTCATCCTACGTCAGCAGCCTGTCCAGATGCCTCATCTAATGTCAGGTGACCCAGTAAAGCCTGCATGTGTGTGAGGATTGAAGTTAGAATTTCTGTTGAGCATTATAGTGACACATGCAGTGTGTAGCTGGGTCGTTGTCTGTCTGGATGTCCCATCCTACGTCAGCAGCCTGTCCAGATGCCTCATCTAATGTCAGGTGATCCAGTAAAGCCTGCATGTGTGTGAGGATTGAAGTTAGAATTTCTATTGAGCATTATTAGTGACACTTGCAGTGTATAGCTGGGTCGTTGTCTGTCTGGATGTCTCATCCTACGTCAGCAGCCTGTCCAGATGCCTCATCTAATGTCAGGTGACCCAGTAAAGCCTGCATGTGTGTGAGGATTGAAGTTAGAATTTCTGTTGAGCATTATAGTGACACATGCAGTGTGTAGCTGGGTCGTTGTCTGTCTGGATGTCTCATCCTATGTCAGCAGCCTGTCCAGATGCCTCATCTAATGTCAGGTGACCCAGTGAAGCCTGCATGTGTGTGAGGAGTGAAGTTAGAATTTCTGTTGAGCAGTAGTGGTGCATGCAGTGTACGTGTAGCTGGGTCGTTGTCTGTCTGGATGTCTCATCCTACGTCAGCAGCCTGTCCAGATGCCTCATCTAATGTCAGGTGACCCAGTAAAGCCTGCATGTGTGTGAGGATTGAAGTTAGAATTTCTGTTGAGCATTATTAGTGACACTTGCAGTGTGTAGCTGGGTCGTTGTCTGTCTGGATGTCTCATCCTACGTCAGCAGCCTGTCCAGATGCCTCATCTAATATCAGGTGACCCAGTAAAGCCTGCATGTGTGTGAGGATTGAAGTTAGAATTTCTGTTGAGCATTATAGTGACACATGCAGTGTGTAGCTGGGTCGTTGTCTGTCTGGATGTCTCATCCTACGTCAGCAGCCTGTCCAGATGCCTCATCTAATGTTAGGTGACCCAGTGAAGCCTGCATGTGTGTGAGGAGTGAAGTTAGAATTTCTGTTGAGCAGTAGTGGTGCATGCAGTGTGTAGCTGGGTCGTTGTCTGTCTGGATGTCTCATCCTACGTCAGCAGCCTGTCCAGATGCCTCATCTAATGTCAGGTGACCCAGTAAAGCCTGCATGTGTGTGAGGATTGAAGTTAGAATTTCTGTTGAGCATTATTAGTGACACTTGCAGTGTGTAGCTGGGTCGTTGTCTGTCTGGATGTCTCATCCTACGTCAGCAGCCTGTCCAGATGCCTCATCTAATGTCAGGTGACCCAGTGAAGCCTGCATGTGTGTGAGGAGTGAAGTTAGAATTTCTGTTGAGCAGTAGTGGTGCATGCAGTGTGTAGCTGGGTCGTTGTCTGTCTGGATGTCTCATCCTACGTCAGCAGCCTGTCCAGATGCCTCATCTAATGTCAGGTGACCCAGTAAAGCCTGCATGTGTGTGAGGAGTGAAGTTAGAATTTCTGTTGAGCAGTAGTGGTGCATGCAGTGTGTAGCTGGGTCGTTGTCTGTCTGGATGTCTCATCCTACGTCAGCAGCCTGTCCAGATGCCTCATCTAATGTCAGGTGACCCAGTAAAGCCTGCATGTGTGTGAGGATTGAAGTTAGAATTTCTGTTGAGCATTATAGTGACACATGCAGTGTGTAGCTGGGTCGTTGTCTGTCTGGATGTCTCATCCTATGTCAGCAGCCTGTCCAGATGCCTCATCTAATGTCAGGTGACCCAGTGAAGCCTGCATGTGTGTGAGGAGTGAAGTTAGAATTTCTGTTGAGCAGTAGTGGTGCATGCA
Source organism: Stappiaceae bacterium (assembly GCA_964291365.2). Classification (GTDB taxonomy): domain Bacteria; phylum Pseudomonadota; class Alphaproteobacteria; order Rhizobiales; family Stappiaceae; genus JBDWFY01. The sequence continues at coordinate 43,774 of OZ220022.1, read as the reverse complement.
GTGTGTAGCTGGGTTGTTGTCTGTCTGGATGTCTCATCCTATGTCAGCAGCCTGTCCAGATGCCTCATCTAATGTCAGGTGACCCAGTGAAGCCTGCATGTGTGTGAGGAAATTTTATGGCCACACTTCAGCCTCTTGAGCCTGATCATCCTTAAGTATAGCCTTTAATGACCATTGTGTAAGTTTCTCTTTGAGCTCTCATAGCAGCTTGGAGTATTACTTTATATCACAGGTAAGTGGTTATTGCTGACTAATTGTGACAAAGTATTTATTAAATTTTGCATTCTCTCGGTAGGCCTATCATACTTTACACATGTCCTCTACTCTTGTATCATAATTCTTCAATGGAGTGTAAGTCATTTTTCAATATTATTCTTAGACTCAAATATACTATACTTTATTTTAGGATCAACTTTTATAACAAGACTACAAGATCAAGCAGTTTAACATCAACTAAGTATACACATTCTATAATATTTCATAATTATGATTTTACTCACTTATCTTGGCTACAGTACTCTTGAGATTCGACGGTCATATCATAGAAATCATAGAAGTTATTTTGCAGTCTTTTCCTCTTGCTCATCCTAGCTAGTGCTACATATCTTAATCCCAGGAGGTACATGGTAAGTAAATAATTTCTAATTGGAGGATTGCCTCCTACCTTTCTATTTTCTCCTCTCAGGCTATATCTTAATGCCTCTAGTATATGGACTACCTTCTCTCAAATTATAGGTACAAATAAGTACGGCTATAATATATTCAATGTAATCAGATCCTGTTCTCTCTGAGGTTGTTTCATCTGTGATTGAAGTATCAACTACCTTCTCTTGTCAGTTCTCATCTCATTCCCTCCCGAAACTAGTATGACAGCTGTTATTATTGTGAGGTATACATGTACAATCTGATCCTCCCCTTTTCCTATCTCTCTCTTCCACCAATAGCTGGACTATCTTCTCTTTTATGTTACGTCAACAATCTATCCTTCCCCTACACTCTCTCTCAGGCTTCCCCACTTTCTCAGATTTTATCATCTTGAATCTTAAGGGGTACGTTTGGCCATAACATCAATGATTCTGTCTACTACCCCATGTATTCTCTCTGTCTTTCAGGTTCTACCATTCAGGAGTGAAGTATCTGTTACCTTCTTTCCTCTGACTTCATCCTGCCAGTTGCTTTTCTCGAAGTAAGTACAGATATATTACTACGACAGTACTCTGATTCTTCCCCCCCCCCCTTTCTCTCTCATGCAGGCACTCCTATATAATATGAGTAACGATTCAAACTTCAATTGATTAACATAGTTGTAAAATGTAAGTTATTAGTTGAATAATTTGCTTTACTATGGCATGCTTTCATGATAGATAATAATTACTACAGACTATATATATGGATCAACCAGGAACTCCAGTATAGACGAATCACTCAACCATGAGTGCCATATACTGAATTGGAAGACGTTAGATCAAAGACAGGTATTCATTGTCTGTCATTGAAATTCACTGTTGTCACATTCAAGTCTTGATTTCTGAACGCTGCCATGCCTATCTGAACTGTTCATTCAATGATTTTTGTTGTCAGTTTCATTTTGTACATATTACTTTATACTAAACTTTAAAAAAAAAACAACTTTTTTTTGAAGCTACATGTAGCTTGAATCGCGATATGCGAGCGAGCATGCGCGGATAATTATATTCATTGCGCACAGTGCGCAGTAGCTAGTGCCAATCGCGAGAGACGGAAGGACGGGCTTTAACGAACATTCCCGTCAATGCTGAAGTCAAAGAACGGGATATTAACGGGGAATACTACGGAGAACACGGTTGCTTGGACGGGCCAAAGACGTGTCGCAAACGGTTCCCGTGAAAATAGCCCGTCATATTTGGTCCCACTACGTACGAACACGGCGCCCGTCTTTCGAATGACGGACTTCCGTGAAAGCACCCGTGTTTGCAGCGCATACGGGCGTTCGTTATGCCCGTGTTTGTGCAGCGGTTTCCCTGTGCAATACTCATGCTCTTTCAGCTTAAAGATGTGCTACCTTAGCTGAATCTCACTGTTAAAAGATGTGCCATCTTAACAGCAGGCTAGTCCTAAATGCTCAGTACATTCCAATCTCTCGCTCTGACACACAACATGCTCAACTTTCACACATACCCACGTACATTACTCACACATGCTTATGCTCATTCAGCTTAAAGATGTGCCATCTTAGCTGAGTCTTACCGTTGAAAGATGTGCCATCTTAACAGGAAGTCCTAACTACTCAGTGCAATCCGATCTCTCACTCTGATACACAACATGCTGAAGTTTCACTTGTACGCACGTACAATACTCACACTAGCTTATGCTCATTCACATTAAAGATGTGCCACATTAGCTGAGTCTTACTGTTGAAATATGTGCCATCTTCATAGCAAGCTAGTCCTTATTGCTTGGTACATGTACATTCCAATCGCTCGCTATGATACACAACAAGCTGATGTACATTACTCACACATCCTTATGCTTAAAGATGTGCCATCTTAGCTGAGTCTTACAGTTGAAAGATGTGCCATCTTAACAGCAGGCTAGTATTAGATGCTCGGTACATTCCAATCACTCGCTCTGATACACAAGCTGAAGTTTCACATGTACACACGCACATTACTCATGCTCTTTAAGCTTTAAGATGTGCCATCTTAGCTGAGTCTTACTGTTGAAAGATGTGTCATCTTAACAGCAGCCTGGTCCTAGATGCTTGGTACATTTCAATCACTCGCTCCGATACACAAGTTGAAGTTTCACACGTATGCATGTACATTACTCATACACTCTTATGCTCTTTCAGCTTAAAGATGTGCCACCTTAGCAGAGTCTTACTGCTGAAAGATGTGCCATCTTAACAGCAGGCTAGTCCTAAATGCTCGGTACATTGCAATCTTAGCTGAGTCTTACTGTTGAAATATGTGCCATCTTAACAGCAGGCTAGTCCTAAATGCTAAGTACATGTATATTCCAATCACTCGCTCTGATACACAAAAGGCTGAAAATTTACATGTATGCACATACATTAATCACACTCTTATGCTCATTCAGCTTAAAGATGTGCCATCTTAGCTCAGTCTAATTGTTTAAAGATGTGCCATCTTAACAGCAGGCTAGTCCTAAATGCGCAGTACGTACGTAATACTTATATACACTTATGCCCATTCAGCTTAAAGATGTGCCATCTTAGCTGAGTCTTACTGTTGAAATATGTGCCATCTTAACAGCAGGCTAGTCCAAAATGCTCGGTACATTCCAATCGCGCACTCTTATACACAACAAGCTGAAGTTTTAGATGTATACATGCACATTACTCACACACTCTTATACTCATTCAGTTTAATGGTGTGCTATCTTAGCCAAGTCTTACTGCTGAAAGATGTGCCATCTTAACAGTAGGCGAGTACTAAATGCTCGGTACATTCGAATTGCTCGCATTGATACACAACAAATTGAAGTTTTATACGTACGCACTTACATTACTCACACACTATTATGCTCGTTAAGCTTAAAGGTGTGCCATCATGGCTGAGTCTTACTGCTGAAAGATTTGCTATCTTAACAGCAGGAGAGTCCTAAATGCTCGGTACTTTCCAATTGCTCTCAATGATACACAACAAGCTGAAATTTTATACGTAAGCACATACATTACCCACACACTACTATGCTCATTCAGCTTTAAAGGTGTGCCATCATAGCTGAGTCTTACTGCTGAAAGATTGGCCATCTTAACAGCAGGCGATTCCTAAATGCTCGGTACATACCAATTGCTTGCTCTGATAGACAACTAACTGAAGTTTCATATGTACACATGTACATTACTCACACACTCTTATTTATGCTCATTCAGCTTAAAGGTATGCCATCATAGCTGAGTGTTTTTGTTGAAAGATGTGCCATCTTAACAGTAGGCTAGTCCAAAATGCTCTGTACATTCCAATCACTTGCTCTGATACACAACAAGCTGAAGTTTCACACGTATGCACGTTCATTACTCACACACTCTTAAGCTCATTGTGCTTTAAGATGTGCCGTCTTAGCTGAGAGCTGAGTCTTACGGTTGAAAGATGTGCCATCTTAACTGCAAGTAAGTCCTAAATGCTTGGTACATTCCAAACGCTCGCTCCGATACACAACAAGCTGAACTTTCACATATATGCAGGTATATTACTCACACAGTATTATGCTCATTCAGCTAAGAGATGTGCCATTTTAACTGAGTCTTACTAATACACAACAAGCTGAAGTTTCACACGTGCCATCTTAACTGAAGATTAGTCCTAAATGCTCAGCACATTTCAATCCCTCACTCTGATACACAAGCTGAAGTTTCACATGCCATCTTAAGAAAAGGGTAATCCAAAATGATCGGTACATTCCAATCGCACACTCTCATACACAACAAGCTGAATTTTCACGTGAATGCACACACATTAATCACACACTCTTATGCTCATTCAGCTTAAAGAAGTGCCATCTTAGCCAAGTCTTACTGTTGAAAGATGTGCCATCTTAACAGTAGGTGTGTTCTAAATGCTCGGTACATTCCAATTCTTCGCTTTGATACACAAGCTGAAGTTTCATACATATGCAGGTACATTACTCACACACTCTTATGCTCATTCAGCTTAAAGGTGTGCCATCATAGTTGAGTCTTACCGTTGAAAGATGTGCTATCTTAACAACAGGCTAGTCCTTAATGCTCGGTACACTCCAATTGCTCGCTCTGATACACAATAAGCTGAAGTTTCACATGTACGCACGTACATTACTCACACACTCTTATGCTCATTCACATTAAAGATACGCCATCTAAGCTGGGTCCTACTGTTGAAAGATGTGCCATCTTAACAGCAGGCTAGTCCTATTAGTTTGGAACATTCCAATCGCTCACTCTGATACACAACGGGCTGAAGTTTCACATGTACACACATTGATTACTCACAAATTCTTATACTCATTCAGTTTACAGATGTGACATCATAGCCGTATTGAAAAATGTGCCATCTTAACAGCAGGCTAGTCATAGATGCTCGGTACATTCATATCGCTCGCTCTGATACACAAAAAGCTCAAGTTTTACATGTACACATGCACATTACTCACACACTCTTATGCTCATTCAGCTTAAAGATGTGCCATCTTATTTGAGTCTTACTGTTGAAAGATGTGCAATCTTTATAGCGCGCAAGTATTAAATGATCGGTACATTCTAATTGCTTGCTCTGATACACAACAAGCTGAAGTTTCACATGTATGCACGTACATTACTCAAACACTCTTATGCTCATTCAGCTTAAAGGTGTGCCATCGTAGCTGAGTCTTACACTTGAAAGATGTGCTATCTTAACAGCAGGCTAGTCCTTAATGCTCGGTACATTCCAATTGCTCGCTCTGAAACACAACAAACTGAAGTTTCACATGTACACACGCACATTACTCACACACTCCTATGCTCTTTCAGCTTAAAGATGTGCCATCTTAGCCGAGTCTTACTATTGAAAGATGAGCCATCTCAACAGTAGGCTATGCATCTAAATGTGACCGGATTTGAGAAAACCCTCCGTATGGGATCCGCGCACTATTCGCGCATTGCGCGTTTTTAGTAGCTCTGGTCAAAAACTGTCAAAGTTCAGATTTTGCCACATCCATGTCAAAGAACCTTTCTTGTAACTGTTACCGTCGCCTACGGAGCCTAGTCGTAAGTTACCAAGGCGAAACAAGCCTTTATTCACAGGCTCCTCGATCTACCTAGTCTATGCAGGTGCCGTTTACGGAGTCCGTTGCTAAGGGCGATAATTATCTAGATACAGCTAAATTCATCGAACTACTGAACGTTGACTCACCTTTTAAGCTTCTTAGGCATCGAAGAAGAAGCGGCCATCGTTATCGACGACGAAGTTCGAGACTAGCTCGACCTTTGCGCTCTTTTCGGACGGTCCCGCCCAAGTTGAATCAATTGATTTCCGGTTGACGCGTAGTATACGGAAACGCTACACGCGTACATAGCAACGCCTTTAGACCGTAATTTCTCGTTTTCTATGGTTGTAGCGCGATCGCAAACAAAGCGGGCTATCTCCAAAGCGGAGCGCGCGATCAGTCTAAAACTTGCAGGTGGGTTAGCTCTATGGTAGAGCTTATCAAAGACGCATCAAACTCAATTTTCACAAAAAAATCCCACAAGGAGGGTTTTCTCAAATCCGGTCACAAATGCTCGGTACATTTAATCTTCTCACTCTAACACACAACCAGCTAAAGTTTCACATGTACACACACAAACTACTCACACATTCTTATACCTTTTCAGCTTAAGGTGTGCCATATTAGCTGAGTCTTACTGTCGAAAGATGTGCCATCTTAACAGCAAGCTAGTCACATAAATGCTTGGTACAGTCCAATCACTTGTTCTGATACACAACAAGCTGATATACACACGCACATTATTCTCACACGCTTATACCCTTTCAGCTTAATGATGTGCCATGTTAGCTGAGTCTTACAGTTGAAATATGTGCCATCTAGACAGCAGGCTAGTCCTAAATGCTCAGTACATTCCAATCGCTCACTCTGATACACAACAAGCTGAAGTTTCACATGTACACACATACATTACACACAAACTCTTATGCTCATTCAGTTTAAAGATGTGCCATCTTAGCCGGGTCTGCCATCTTAACAGCAGGCTAGTCCTAGATACTCAATACATTCAAATCGCTCGCTCTGGTACACAATAAGCTCAAGTTTCACATGTACACATGCACATAACTCACACACTGTTATGCTCATTCAGCTTAATAATGTGCCATCTTAGTTGAGTCTTACTATTGAAAGATGTGCCACCTTAACTGCGCGCGAGTCCTAAATGCTCAGTACATTCCAATTGCTCGCTCTGATACACAACAAGCTGAAGTTTCATATGTACGCACATACAATACTCACAAACTCTTATGCTCATTCAGTTTAAAGATGTGCCTTCTTAGGCGGGTCTGCCATCTTAACAGCAGGCTAGTCCTTAAAGCTCGGTAGAATCCAATTGCTCGCTCTGATACGCAACAAGCTGAAGTTTCACATGTACACACACACATTACTTCCACACTCTTATACTCTTTTAGCTTAAAGATGTGCCATCCTAGGTGTGAAATACTGTTGAAAGATGTGCAATCTTAATAGCAGGCTAGTCACCTAAATACTCGGTACATATGAATTGCTCACTGTAACACACAACAAGGTGAAATTTCATATGTACACACACACATTACTCACACACTCTTATACCCTCCAGCTTAGGGATGTGCCATCTTAGCTGAGTCTTGCTGTTGATAGATGTGCCATCTTAAGAGCAGGCTAATCCAAAATGATCGGTACATTCCAATCGCACACTCTCATACACAACAAGCTGAATTTTCACGTGAATGCACACACATTAATCACACACTCTTATGCTCATTCAGCTTAAAGAAGTGCCATCTTAGCCAAGTCTTACTGTTGAAAGATGTGCCATCTTAACAGTAGGAGTGTTCTAAATGCTCGGTACATTCCAATTCTTCGCTTTGATACACAAGCTGAAGTTTCATACATATGCAGGTACATTACTCACACACTATTATGCTCATTCAGCTTAAAGGTGTGCCATCATAGTTGAGTCTTACCGTTGAAAGATGTGCTATCTTAACAACAGGCTAGTCCTTAATGCTCGGTACACTCCAATTGCTCGCTCTGATACACAATAAGCTGAAGTTTCACATGTACGCACGTACATTACTCACACACTCTTATGCTCATTCACATTAAAGATACGCCATCTAAGCTGGGTCCTACTGTTGAAAGATGTGCCATCTTAACAGCAGGCTAGTCCTATTAGCTTGGAACATTCCAATCGCTCACTCTGATACACAACGGGCTGAAGTTTCACATGTACACACATTGATTACTCACAAATTCTTATACTCATTCAGTTTACAGATGTGACATCATAGCCGTATTGAAAAATGTGCCATCTTAACAGCAGGCTTGTCCAAAATGCTCAGTACATTCAAATTGCTCACACAAAAAGCTCAAGTTTCACATGTACACATGTACATTAGTCACACACTCTTATGCTCATTCAGCTTAAAGATGTGCCATCTTAGTTGAGTCTTACTGCTGAAAGATTGCCATCTTAACAGCCCGCGAGTCCTAAATGCTCGGTACATTCCAACTGCTCGCTCTGATACACAACAAGCGGAAGTTTCATATGTATGCACGTACATTACACACACTTATGCTCATTCAGCTTAAAGATGTGCCATCATAGCTGAGTCTTACTATTGAAAGATGTGCTATCTTAGCAGCATGGTTGACCAAGATGCTCAGTACATTCAAATCGCTCGCTCTGATACACAAAAAGCTCAAGTTTCATAATAATAATATTATTATGTACACACACATTACTCACACTCTTATGCTCATTCAGCTTAAAGATGTGCCATCTTAGTTGAGTCTTACGGCTGAAAGATTGGAATCTTAACAGAAAACGAGTCCTAAATGCTCGGTACATTCCAATTGCTCGCTCTGATACACAACAAGCTGAACTTTCATATGTAGGCACGTACATCACTCACACACACTTATGCTCATTCAGCTTAAAGATGTGCCATCATAGCTGAGTCTTACTATTGAAAGATGTTCTATCTTAGCAGCAGGCTAGTCCTTAATGCTTGGTACATTCCAATTGCTCGCTCTGATACGCAACAAGCTGAAGTTTCACATGTACACACGCACATTATTCACACACTCTTATACTCTTTCACCTTAAAGATGTGCCATCTTAGGTGAGCATTACTGTTGAAAGATGTGCAATCTTAACAGCAGGCTAGTGACCTAAATGCTTGGTATACTTGAATTGCTCGCTGTAACACACAACAAGCTGAAATTTCACATGAACACACACACATTAGTCACACACCCTTATACCCTTTCAGCTTAGGGATGTGCCATCTTAATGAGTCTTACCGTTGAAAGATGTGCCAACTTAACAGCAGGCTGGTCCTAAATGCCGGTATATTCCAATAGCTCACACTAACACACAAGAAGCTTGTTTCACATGTACGCCGCCTACATTACTCACACACTTTTATGCTCATTCAGCTTAAAGATGTGCCAACTTAGCGGACACTTACAGTTGAAAGATGTACCAACTTAACAGCAGGCTAGTCTTTAATACTCGGTAGGTTCCAAATGCCCGCTATGATACACAACAAGCTAAAGTTTCACATGTACACACGCACATTACTCACACACTCTTATGCTCTTTCAGCTTAAAGATGTGCCATCTTAGCTAAGTCTTACTATTGAAAGATGAGCCATCTCAACAGCAGGCTATGCACCTAAATGCTCGGTACATTTGATCTTCTCACTCTAATACACAACCAGCAGAAGTTTCATATGTACACACACACAATACTCACACACTCTTATACCAATTCAGCTTAAAGATGTTCCATATTAGCTGAGTGTTACTGTTGAAAGATGCGCCATCTTAACAGCAGGCTAGTCACATAAATGTTAGGTACATTCCAATCACTTTCTCTGATACACATCAAGCTCATACACACACGCATATTACTCTCACACACTTATACCCTCTCAGCTTAAAGATGTGCCATGTGGCTGAGGCTTACAGTTGAAATAAATGCCACCTAAACAGCAGGCTAGTCCTAAATGCTCGGTACATTCAAATCGCTCGCTCTGATACACAACAAGCTGAAGTTTCACATGTACACACGTACATTACTCACACACTATTATGCTCATTCAGCTTAAAGGTGTGCCATCATAGTTGAGTCTTACTGTTGAAAGATGTGCTATCTTAACAACAGGCTAGTCCTCGCTCTGATACACAACAAGCTGAAGTTTCATACATACGCAGGTACATTACTCACACACTATTATGCTCATTCAGCTTAAAGGTGTGCCATCATAATTGAGTCTTACTGTTGAAAGATGTGCTACCTTAACAACAGGCTAGTCCTTAATGCTCGGTACACTCCAATTGCTCGCTCTGATACGCAACAAAATGAAGTTTCACGTTTACACACACACATTACTCACACACTCTTCAGCTTAGGGATGTGCCATCTGAGCTGAGTCTTACTGTTGAAAGATGTGCCATCTTAACAGCAGGCTAGTCGAAATGCTCAGTACATTCCAAACGCTTGCTCTGATACACAACAAGCTGAATTTTCACATGTATGCACTCACATTACTCACATACTCTTGTGCTCATTAAACTTAAAGATGTGCCATCTTAACAGTAGGCAAGTCCTAAATGTTCGGTACATCCAATTGCTCGCACTGATACACAACAAGCTGAAGTTTTATACGTACGCATGTACATTACTCATACACTATTATGCTCATTCAGCTTCAAGGTGTGCCATCATAGTTGAGTCTTACAGTTGAAAGGTGTGCTATCTTAACAGCAGGCTAGTCCTTAATGCTCGGTACATTCCAATTGCTCGCTCTACAATGCAACAAGCTGAAGTTTCACATGTACACGCGCACATTATTCACACACTCTTAAACTCTTTCAGCTTAATAATGTGCCATCTTAGCTGAGTCTTACTGTTGAAAGATGTGCAATCTTAATGGCAGGCTAATCACCTAAATGCTCGGTACATTTGAATTGCTCACTCTAACACACAACAAGCAGAAATTTCATATGTACACACACACACATTCTTATACACTTTCAACTTAGGGATGTGCCATCTGAGCTGAGTCGTACTGTTGAAAGATGTGCCATCTTAACAGCAGGCGAGTCCTAAATGCTCGGTAAATTCCAATTGCTTGCTCTGATACGCAAAAAGCTGAAGTTTCACTTGTACACACGCACATTACTTACACTCTTTCAGCTTAAAGATGTGCCATCTTAGCTGAGTCTAACTGCTTAAAGATGTACCATCTTAACAGCAGGCCAGTCCTAAATGAGTAGTACATGTACATTCCAATAGCTCGCTCTGGTGCACAACAGACTGAAATTTCACATGTACGCACTGCACGCACAATACTCATGCACTTTCAGATTAAAGATGTGCTACCTTAGCTGAATCTTACTGTTGAAAGATGTGCCATCTTAACAGCAGGCTAGTCCTATATGCTCTGTACATTCCAATCACTTGCTCTGATACACAACAAGCAGAAGTTTTACATGTACACGCGCTCATTAGCTACACACTCTTATGCTCTTTCAGCTTTAAGATGTGCCATCTTAGCTAAGTCATACTGTTGAAAGGTGTGCCATCTTAATAGCAGGTTAGTTCTATATGCTCAGTACATTCCAATTGCTTGCTCTGATACACAACACATTGAAGTTTCAAATGTGCAGACGTACATTACTCACACACTCATATGCTAATTCAGCTTAAAGATATGCCATCTTAGCTGAGTCTTACTGTTAAAAGGTGTGCTATCTTAACAGCAAGTCCTAAATGCTCGGTACATGCATATTCCAATCGCTCGCTCTAATACAAAACAAGCTGAAATTTTACATGAACGCACATACATTACTCACAAACTCTTATGCTCATTCAGCTTAAAGATGAGCCATCTTAGCTGAGTCTTACTGTTGAAAGGTGAGCCATCTTATCAGCCAGCTAGTCCTAAATGCTTGGTACATGTGCCATCTTAGCTGAGTCTTACTGTTGAAAGACGTGCCATCTTAACAGTAGGCTAGTCCTCAATGCTCGGTACATTCCAATCGCTCACTCTGTTACACAACAAGCTTAAGATTAACACGTACACACGTACATTACTCACACACTCTTTTGCGCATTCAGCTTAAAGATGTGCTATCTTAGCTGAGTCTTACTGTTGAAAAATATGCCATCTTAACAGCAAGCTAGACCTAAATGCTCAGTGCAATCCAATCTCTCGCTCTGATACACAACATGCTGAAGTTTCATATGTATGCACGTACAATACTCACACAAGCTTATGCTCATTCAGCTTAAAGATGTGCCATCTTAGCTGAGCCTTACTGTTGAAAGATGTGCCATCATCGTAGCAGGCTAGTCTTTATTGCTCGGTACATGTACATTCCAATCGCTCACTCGAATACACAATAAGCTGAAGTTTCACATGTACACACACACATTACTCACACATACTTATGCTCTTTCAGCTTAAAGATGTGCCATCTTAGTTGAGTCTTACCATTGAAAGATGTGTCACCTTAACAGCATGCGAGTCCTAAATGCTCTGTACACTGCAAATGCTCGCTCTGATACACAACAAGCGGAAGTTTCACAATTGTGCATGTACATTACTCACACTCTTATGCTCATTCAGCTTACAGATGTGCCATCTTAGCTGAGTTTTACTGTTGAAGATGTTCCATCTTAACACCAGGCTAGTTCTAAATGTTCTGCACATTCCAATCACTCGCTCTATTACACAACAACCTGAAGTTTCACATGCACACATGCTCATCACTCACACATTCTTAAGCTCTTTCAGATTAAAGATGTGCCATCTTAACAGCAGGCTAGTCCTAAATGTTCAGTACATTCAAATCGCTCGCACTGATACACAAGCTGAAGTTTCACATGTACACACGTATATTACCCACACTTATGCTCATTCAGCTTATAGATGTGCCATCTTAGATGAGTCTTACTGTTGAAAGATGAGCCATCTTAATAGGAGGCTAGTCTTAAATGCTCGATACATTCCAATCGCTCGCTCTAATACACAACAAGCTGGTTTCACATGTATGCACGCTCATTACTCACACACTCTTATGCTTAAAAATGTTCCAACTTAGTGGACACTTACAGTTGAATGATGTACCAACTTAACAGCAGGCTAGTCCTTATTACTCAGTACGTTCCAAATGCCCGCTCTGATATGCAACAAGCTGAAGTTTCACATGTACACACACACATTACTCACACACTCTTATGCTCTTTCAGCTTAAAGATGTGCCATCTTAGCTGAGTCTTACTGTTGAAAGATATGCCATCTTAACAGCAGGCTAGTCACATAAATGCTTGGTACGATCCAATCACTTGCAGTGATACACAACAAGCTAATATACACATGCACATTACTCTCACACACTTATATCCTTTCAGCTTAAAGATGTGGCATGTTAGCCTAGTCTTAAAGTTGAAATATCTAAACAGCAGGCTAGTCCTACATGCTTGATACATTCCAATCGCTCGCTCAGATACACAACAAGCTGAAGTTTCACATGTACACACATATATTACTCACACACTCTTATGCTCATTCAGCTTAAAGATATGCCATCTTAGCTGGGTCCTACTGTTGAATGATGCGCCATCTTAACAGCAGGCTAGTCCTGTATGCTTGGTACATTGCAATCGCTCACTCTGATACACAACAAGCTGAAGTTTCACATGTACGCACGTACATTACTCACAAAATCTTACGCTCATTCAGTTCAAAGATGTACCATCTTAGCCGAGTCTAACCGTAGGAAAATGTGCCATCTTAAGAGCAGGCTTGTCCAAAATGCTCAGTACATTCAAATCGCTCGCACAAAAAGCTCAAGTTTCACATGTACACATGTACATTAGTCACACACTCTTATGCTCATTCAGCTTAAAGATGTGCCATCTTAGTTGAGTCTTACTGCTGAAAGATTGCCATCTTAACAGCACGCGAGTCCTAAATGCTCGGTACATTCCAATTGCTCGCTCTGATACACAATAACACACTCTTATGCTCATTCAGCTTAAAGGTGTGTCATCATAGCTGAGTCTTACTATTGAAAGATGTTCTAACTTAGCAGCAGGCTAGTCCTTAATGCTCGGTACATTCCAATTGCTCGCTCTGATACACAACAAGCTGACACACGCACATTATTCACACACTATTATACTCTTTCACCTTAAAGATGTGCCATCTTAGGCGAGTATTACTGTTGAAAGATGTGCAATCTTAACAGCAGGCTAGTCACCTAAATGCTCGGTATATTTGAATTGCTCACTGTAACACACAACAAGCTGAAATTTCACATGAACACACACACATTAGTCACACACTCTTGTACCCTTTCAGCTTAGGGATGTGCCATCTTAGCTGACTGAGTCTTACTGTTGAAAGATGTGCCAATTTAACAGCAGGCTAGTCCAAAGTGCTCGTTACATTCCAATCGCGTGCTCTTACACACGACAAGCTGAATTTTCACATGTATACACGCACATTACTCACACACCCTTATGCTCTTTCAGCTTAAAAATATGCCACCTTAGCTGAGTCTAACTGTTGAAAGACGTGCCATCTTAACAGCAAGCTGGTCCTAAATGCCGGTATATTCCAATAGCTCACACTAACACACAACAAGCTTGTTTCACATGTACACACCTACATTACTCACACACTTTTATGCTCATTCAGCTTAAAGATGTGCAAACTTAGCGGACACTTACAGTTGAAAGATGTACCAACTTAATAGCAGGCTAGTCTTTAATACCCGGTAGGTTCCAAATGCCCGCTATGATACGCAACAAGCTAAAGTTTCACATGTACACACGCACATTACTCACACACTCTTATGCTCTTTCAGCTTAAAGATGTGCCATCTTAGTGGAGTCTTACTATTGAAAGATGAGCCATCTCAACAGCAGGCTATGCACCTAAATGCTCGGTACATTTGATCTTCTCACTCTAATACACAACCAGCTGAAGTTTCATATGTACACACACACAATACTCACACACTCTTACACCAATTCAGCTTAAAGATGTTCCATATTAGCTGAGTCTTACTGTTGAAAAATGTGCCATCTTAACAGCAGGCTAGTCACATAAATGCTTGGTACATTCCAATCACTTTCTCTGATACACATCAAGCTCATACACACATGCATATTACTCTCACACGCTTATACTCTCTCAGCTTAAAGATGTGCCATGTTAGCTGAGTCTTACAGTTGAAATATATGCCACCTAAACAGCAGGCTAGTCCTAAATGCTCAGTAAATTCAAATCGCTCACTCTGATACACAACAAGCTGAAGGTACGCAACAAGCTAAAGTTTCACATGTACGTACGTACATTACTCACACACTCTTATGCTCATTCACCTTAAAGATACGCCATCTAAGCTGGGTCCTACTGATGAAAGATGTGCCATCTTAACAGCAGGCTAGTCCTGTTAGCTTGGAACATTCCAATCGCTCACTCAGATACACAACAAGCTGAAGTTTCACATGTACACACATAGATTACTCACAAACTCTTATACTCATTCAGTTTAAAGATGTGCCATCATAGCCGTGTTGAAAAATGTGCCATCTCTAGTCATAGATGCTCGGTACATTCATATCGCTCGCTCTGATACACAGAAAGCTCAAGTTTTACATGTACACATGCACATTACTCACACACTCTTATGCTCATTCAGCTTAAAGATGTGCCACCTTATTTGAGTCTTACTGTTGAAAGATATGCAATCTTAATAGCGCATGAGTATTAAATGCTCGGTACATTCCAATTGCTTGCACTGATACACAACAAGCTGAAGTTTCATATGTACGCACGTACATTACTCACACACTCTTATGCTCATTCAGCTTAAAGGTGTGCCATCATAGCTGAGTCTTACACTTGAAAGATGTGCTATCTTAACAGCAGGCTAGTCCTTAATGCTTGGTACATTCCAATTGCTCGCTCTGATACACAACAAGCTGAAGTTTTACATGTACACACGCACATTACATACTCACTCTTATACTCTTTCAGTTTAAAGATGTGTCATCATAGGTGAATATTACTGTTGAAAGATGTGCTATGTTAAAAGCAGGCTAGTCACCTAAATGCTCGGTACATTTGAATTGCTCACTCTAACAAATAACAAGCTGAAAATTCACATGCATACACACACAATACTCACACTCTTATACCCTTTCAGCTTAGGGATGTGCCATCTTAGCTGAGGTGTTATTGTTGAAATATGTGCCATCATAACAGCAGGCTAGTCCAAAATGCTCGGTACATTCCAATCGTGCACATATGTGACCGTCTGTGGGAAAACCCGGCACATGGGATTATTGTGCAATGCGCGTTTATAGTACATCAAGTCAAAAATTGTCAAAGTCCAGCTTTTGTCATATTTATGTCAAAGAACCTGTCTTCTAACTGTTACCGTCGTCTACAGAGGCTAGGCGTAAGTTACCAAGGCGAAATAAGCCTTTCTTTACAACCCCTTCGATCTACCAAGCCTGACAGCTGCTAGTACACAGAGCCCGTTGCTATGGGCATTAATTAGAATTCGCGTGCGTGGGCTATCTAGCTATGGCTAAATTCATTGAACTACTGAACGTTGACTCACCTTTTAAGCTTCTTAGACATCGAAGAAGTGGCTCTCGATATTGACGACAAAGTTCGAGACTAACTTGACCTTTATGCTCTTTTCGAACAGCTCCGCCCAAGTTGAATTAATTGATTTCTGGTTCACGTGTAGTATACGGAAATGCTATACGCGTACATAGCAACACCTTCTGATCATAATTTCTCGTTTTCTATGTGTGTAGTGCGATCACAAAGCGGACTACCTCCAAAGCGAAGCGCGCGATCGGTCTCAAACTTGCAGGTGGGTTAGCTCTAGGGTAGAGCTTATCAAGGATACATCAAACTCAATTTTCACAAAAAAATCCCATATGCCGGCTTTTCTCATAGACAGTCACATATATACACAACAAGCTGAATTTTCATATGTATGCACGCACATTACTCACACACACTTATGCTCATTCAGCTTAAAAAGATGTGCAATCTTGGACGAGTTTTACTGTTGAAAGATGTGCCATCTTAATGGTAGGTGAGTCTTAAATGTTCGTTACATTCAAATTGCTCGCTCTGATACACAAGCTGAAGTTTCATACGTACACACGTATATTACTCACACACTATTATGCTCATTCAGCTTCAGGTGTGCCATCATAGTTGAGTCTTACTGTTGAAAGATGTGCTATCTTAACAGCAGGCTAGTCATTAATGCTCGATATATTCCAATTGCTCGCTCTGTTACTCAACAAGTTGAAGTTTCACATGTACACACGCACATTACTCACACACTCTTATACTCCTTCAGCTTAAAGATGTGCCATCTTAGCTGAGTCTTTCTGTTGAAAGATGTGCAATCTTAACAGCAGGCAAGTCAACTATTTGCTCGGTACATTTAAATTGCTCACTCTTACACACAACAGGCTGAAATTTTACATGTATACACACACATTACTCACACACTCTTATACCCTTTCAGCTCAAAAATGTGCCATCTTAGCTGAGTCCTACTGTTGAAAGATGTGCCATCTTAACAGTAGATGAGTCCTAAATGCTCGTTACATTCCAACTGCCTGCTCAAATACACAACAAGCTGAAGTTTCATTCATACGCACGTACAATACTCACACACTATTATGCTCATTCAGCTTAAAGGTGTGCCATCATAGTTGAGTCTTACTGTTGAAAGATGTGCTATCTTAACAGCAGGCTAGTCCTTTATGCTCGGTACATTCCAATTGCTCGCTCTGTTATGCAATAAGCTGAAGTTTCACATATACACACGCACATTACTCACACACTCTTATACTCTATCAGCTTACAAATGTGCCATCTTAGCTGAGTCTTACCGTTGATAGATGTGCAATCTTAACAGCAGGCAAGTCAACTAAATGCTCAGTACATTTGAATTGCTCACACTAACACACAACAAGCTGAAATTTCACATGTACACACACAAATTACTCACACACTCTTATACCCTATCAGCTTAGGGATGTGCCATCTTATCTGAGTCTTACAGTTGAAAGATGTGCCATCTTAAGAGCAGGCTAGTCAAATTGCTCAATATATTCCAAACACTCGCTCTGATACACAACAAGCTGAATTTTCACATGTAAGCACGCAAATTACTCACACACTCTTGTGCTCATTCAGCTTAAAGATGAGCCATCTTAGCCAAGTCTTACTTTTGAAAGATGTGCCATCTTAACAGCAAGCTAGTACTATATGCTCGGTAAATTCCAATCGCTCTCTCTGATACACAAGCTGAAGTTTCACATGTACATACGTACATTACTCACACACTCTTATGCTCATTCAGCTTAAAGATATGTCATCTTAGCTGAGTCTTACTGTTGAAAGATGTGCCCTCTAAACAGCAGACTAGTCCTAAATGCTCAGCGCATTCCAATTGCTCGCTCTGATACTCAACAAGCTGAAGTCTCACATGTACGCATGTACATTACTCACACACTCTTATGCTCATTCAGCTTAAAGATGTGATATCTTAGCTGAGTCATACTGTTGAAATATGTGCCCTCTAAACAGCAGGCTAGTCCTAAATGCTCGGTCCATTCATATTGCTTGCTCTGATACACAACAAGCTCAAGTTTCACATGTACGCATTTACATTACTCACACACTCTAATGCCCATTCAGCTTAAAGATGTACCTTCTTAGCCATGTCTTACTGTTAAGATGTGCCATCTTAACAGCAGGCTAATCCTAGATGCTCGGTACATTCCAATCGCTCACTCTGATACACAACAAGCTGAAGTTTTACACGTACACACGCACATCACTCACACACACATATGCTCATTCAGCTAAAAGATGTGCCATCTTAGCTGAGTTCTAATTTTGAAAGATGTGCAATCTTAACAGCAGGCTAGTCGTAAATGCTCATTATATTCCAATCACTTGTTCTGGTACACAACAAGCTGAAGTTTCACATGTACACATGCATAATACTTATATATGCTTATGCCCATTCAGCTTAAAGACGTGCCATCTTAGCTGAGTCTTACTCTTGAAATATGTTCCATCTTAACAGTAGGCTAGTCCAAAATGCTCGGTACATTCCAATCACGCGCTCTTATACACAACAAGTTGAAGTTTTATACGTACGCACATACATTACTCACACACTCTTTTTCTCGTTCAGCTTAAAGGTGTGCCATCATGGCTTAGTCTTACTGCTGAAAGATTTGCTATCTTAACAGCAGGAGAGTCCTAAATGCTTGGTACTTTCCAATTGCTCTCAATGATACACAACAAGCTGAAGCTTTATACGTACGCACGTACATTACCCACACACTACTATGCTCATTCAGCTTTAAAGGTGTGCCATCATGGCTGAGTCTTACTGCTGAAAGATTGGCCATCTTAACAGCAGGCGATTCCTAAATGCTCGGTACATACCAATTGCTCGCTCTGATAGACAACGAACTGAAGTTTCATATGTACACACGTACATTACCCACACACTCTTATTTATGCTCATTCAGCTTAAAGGTATGCCATCATAGCTGAGTCTTTTTGTTGAAAGATGTGCCATCTTAACAGCAGGGTAGTCCAAAATGCTCTGTACATTCCAATCGCTCGCTCTGATACACAACAAGCTGAAGTTTCACACGTATGAATGTTCATTACTCACACACTCTTATACTCACTGTGCTTAAAGATGTGCTATTTTAGCTGAGAGCTGAGTCTTACAGTTGAAAGATGTGCCATCTTAACAGCAGGCTAGTCCTAAATGCTCGGTACTTTCCAAACGCTCGCTCCAATATGCAGGTATACTACTCACACACTATTATGCTCATTCAGCTAAGAGATGTGCCATCTTAACTGAGCCTTACTAATACACAACAAGCTGAAGTTTCACACATGTGCCATCTTAACTGAAGGTTAGTCCTAAATGCTCAGCACATTTCAATCCCTCACTCTGATACCCAAGCTGAAGTTTCACATGTAAGCATGAAAATTACTCACACACTCTTATGCTCTTTCAGCTTTAAGATGAGCCATCTTAGCTGAATTACACTGTTGAAAGATGTGCTGTCTTAATAGCAGGCTAGTCCTAAATACTCGGTACATTCCAATCTGACGCACAAGCTGGTTTCACATGTACGCACATACATTACTCACACACTCTTATGTTCATTCAGCTAAAAGATGTGCCAACTTAGCAGACACTTATGTACCAACTTAACAGCAGGCTAGTCTTTAATACTCGGTACGTTCCAAATGCCCGCTCTGATACGCAACAAGTTGAAGTTTCACATGTACACACGCACATTACTCACACACTCTTATGCTCTTTCAGCTTAAAGATGTGCCATCTTAGCTGAGTCTTACTATTGAAAGATGAGCCATCTCAACAGTAGGCTATGCACCTAAATGCTCAATACATTCAATCTTCTCACTCTAACGCACAACCAGCTGAAGTTTCACATGTACACACACAAATTACTCACACACTCTTATACCGTTTCAGCTTAAGGTGTGCCATATTAGCTGAGTCTTACAGTCGAAAGATGTGCCATCTTAACAGCAAACTAGTCACATAAATGCTTGGTACAGTCCAATTACTTGTTCTGATACACGACAAGCTGATATACACACGCACATTATTCTCACACGCGTATACCCTTTCAGCTTAAAGATGTACCATGTCAGCTGAGTCTTACCGTTAAAATATGTGCCATCTAGACAGCAGGCTAGTCCTAAATGCTCAGTACACTCCAATCACTCGCTCTGATACACAACAAGCTGAAGTTTCACATGTATGCACGTACAATACTCACACACTCTTATGCTCATTCAGCTTAAATTATGCCATTTTAACTGGGTTCTACTGTTGAAAGATGTGCCATCTTAACAGCAGGCTAGTCCTCTATGCTCGGTACATTCCAATCGCTCACTCTGATACATAACAAGCTGAAGTTTCACATGTACGCACATACAGTACTCACAAACTCTTATGCTCATTCAGTTTAAAGATGCACCATCTTAGCCGGGTCTGCCATCTTAACAGCAGGCTAGTCCTAGATACTCGATACATTCAAATCTCTCACTTTGGTACACAATAAGCTCAAGTTTCACATGTACACATGCACATAACTCACACACTGTTATGCTCATTCAGCTAAAAGATGTGCCATCTTAGTTGAGTCTTACTGTTGAAAGATGTGCCACCTTAACTGCGCGCAAGTCCTAAATGCTCAGTACATTCCAATTGCTCGTTCTGATACACAACAAGATGAAGTTTCATATGTACGCACATACATTACTCACAAACTCTTATGCTCATTCAGTTTAAAGATGCGCCATCTTAGCCGGGTCCGCCATCTTAACAGCAGGCTAGTCCTTAATGCTCGGTACAATCCAATTGCTTGCTCTGATACGCAACAAGCTGAAGTTTCACATGTACACACACACATTATTTCCTTATTCTTATACTCTTTTAGCTTAAAGATGTGCCATCCTAGGTGTGTATTACTGTTGAAAGATGTGAAATCTTAATAGCAGGCTAGTCACCTAAATACTCGGTACATATGAATTGCTCACTCTAACACACAACGAGGTGAAATTTCACATGTACAAACACATTACTCACACACTCTAATAACCTCCAGCTTAGGGATGTGCCATCTTAGCTGAGTCTTGCTGTTGAAAGATGTGCCATCTTAAGAGCAGGCTAATCCAAAATGATCGGTACATTCCAATCGCACGCTCTCATACACAACAAGCTGAATTTTCACATGAATGCACACACATTAATCACACACTCTTATGCTCATTCAGCTTAAAGAAGTGCCATCTTAGTCAAGTCTCACTGTTGAAAGATGTGCCATCTTAACTGTGGGTGAGTCCTAAATGCTCGGTACATGTTCGTTCTGATACACAAGCTGAAGTTTCATACGTACGCAGGTACATTACTCACACACTATTATGCTCATTCAGCTTAAAGGTGTGCCATCATAGTTGAGTCCTACTGTTGAAACATGTGCTATCTTAACAACAGGCTAGTCCTTAATGCTCGGTACACTCCAATTGCTCGCTCTGATACAAAACAAAATGAAGTTTCACGTTTACACACACACATTACTCACACCCTTACTCTCTTTCAGCTTAGGGATGTGCCATCTGAGCTGAGTCTTACTGTTGAAAGATGTGCCATCTTAACAGCAGGCTAGTCGAAATGCTCGGTACATTCCAAACGCTTGCTCTGATACACAACAAGCTGAATTTTCACATGTTTGCACTCACATTACTCACATACTCTTGTGCTCATTAAGCTTAAAGATGTGCCATCTTAACTGAGTCTTACTGTTGAAAGATGTGCCATCTTAACAGTAGTCAAGTCCTAAATGTTCGGTATATCCAATTGCTCGCACTGATACACAACAAGCTGAAGTTTTATACGTACGCATGTTCATTACTCACACACTATTATGCTCATTCAGCTTCAAGGTGTGCCATCATAGTTGAGTCTTACAGTTGAAAGGTGTGCTATCTTAACAGCAGGCTAGTCCTTAATGCTCGGTACATTCCAATTGCTCGCTCTGATATGCAACAAGCTGAAGTTTCACATGTACACGCGCACATTATTCACACACTCTTAAACTCTTTCAGCTTAATGATGTGCCATCTTAGCTGAATCTTACTGTTGAAAGATGTGCAATCTTAACGGCAGGCTAGTCACCTAAATGCTTGGTATATTTGAATAGCTCACTGCAACACACAACAAGCAGAAATTTTACATGTACACAGACACATTCTTATACACTTTCAACTTAGGGATGTGCCATCTGAGCTGAGTCTTACTGTTGAAAGATGTGCCATCTTAACAGTAGGTGAGTCCTAAATGCTCGGTAAATTCCAATTGCTTGCTCTGATACGCAACAAGCTGAAGTTTCACTTGTACACACGCACATTACTTACACACTCTTATACTCTTTCAGCTTAAAGATGTGCCATCATAGCTGAGTCTTACTGTTGAAAGATGTGCAGTCTTAACAGCAGGCTAGTCACCTAAATGCTCGGTATATTTGAATTGCACAGTCTAACACACAACAGGCTGAAATTTCACATGTACACACACACATTACTCACACTCTTATACCCTTTCAGCTTAAAGATGTGCCATCTTAGCTGAGTCTTACTGTTGAAATATGTGACCCTCCACAAGAAAACCAAGCATAATGTGCTGGACATCAATCTGAGATACAGGCCATGATAATCGCCTGGGTTGATAATTATCGAATATCACTTTTTGGTATTGATCGATAGAGGAATAGTTCTTCTGCACGAAAATCTGCTTCGTATCTTCTAGAACACTATACTTACCGAGATATGGCTCGAAGAAGTCAGCCATGTAGCTACATAGAGTGTTCACGGCACGGACCTGTTGCTGTAGGCAACCGTGGCAGCTGCAAGTAAAAAAGTCCCCAGCCACTTTTCTTCTTTGATTTTGTGTACAAACGAGCCTTAGAAACGCTTGCCTTCTCGTTTTTTTCCATCGAAACGGCAAGTGCTGCTCTCATTCGAGAGTTTTGACAGCCATCTTGCTCGTTGACTTTGTGGGCGGGGCCACAGATTTTTAATAAACGGCGAGTATACGGACTTCCGCGTGCAATGTACGTAGCAATGTTTCATTGCACTTTCTGCAAACTTTAGTACGGGCACATATTGGCTCATACGTCCATGACTACACGGACTAGAGACTTCAAATTTGCAGGAGCAGCAGTTCAAAGGTTGTAGTTGGTAATGGTGGCCTTAACTCAAAATCGGTTGTCAGCGTATTATGCTTGGTTTTGTCATGGAAGGTCACATATGTGCCATCTTAACAGCAGGCTAGTCCAAAATGTTCGGTATATTCCAATCATGCGCTCTTATACACAACAAGCTGAAGCTTCACATGTACAGTGTATGCACACTCAGGTGACTTAAGGCCTGGGATACCAATTTCAGTAGTGTAATTTAGCCATATTTTTAACCACTATATCTCTGTAATAATACATGATATGGACACCAAACCTTCGCCAAGGGATAGAACAATTCTGTCTTAAACAGCAAGATTAATTTCCGGCCACGCACATTAATTAGTTTTGTGCTTATGACGTCATTACTAACGGCTCTAAATGGCAAAAGGCGGCGGTCAAGATCAACTTGGATGACCGTCTCTGTAGCTTCAGTAGATAGCCCTTATGCCGAACTACTAGGATCACATTTGGCAGGCCGATCTGTTGATATACTAAACGACAATGCCACAAAATGTAAGAAATCAGGGGGTCATGCGATCGTTCTTACCTTAATATCTCCCGTCTCAAACAATTCTTCTTCATGCCAAATAGAATCCTAGCTTGAATTAACGATACTTGCTTCGTATACAAGAGATATGCCCTCAGCTAGGCGTTTTTATCGCCGCTCAGCTCCTTGTTATCTTTGTACAGCTACTATATGGCTACGGCCGCGATCACATGACTTAATGTACAGCGTTATATGGTGCGCACGTGATTACACACGGACCTCTATGTACCCAGGCCTTAACCTACCTGAGCACACATTACTCACATACTCTTACACTCATTGAGCTCAGGCCCATTAAGGACTGGGGCCAGCTATACGTACGTATTACGCGCGCGTGCGGAAGTAAACGGAGAAAATTAATCAATTTACGGAGGTGTGGCCAATGGCTGCCAGAGCACTCCGTTTAGAAACGAACCGAGTATAGGCTAGAGATCGTAGTTAGTCTATAATTAGTCGCTCAGTAAGCGAGTACGAGCCTTAGATTAGTCATTAGTGTTGACTATAAGTTCGTAGGCTAGGCTACCTTCAAGCTATAATCGTTTGTCCTCGAGGCAGCTACTAAGCAGCTGCTTTGAGAAGATGGAAGACACTTTAACAGGAGTAGTGGAAGCCTTGGGGAAAGCTTTTGGATGACATTTATCGATGTCCTGGATGAAGATAAGCCGGTATGTAAGTTGGCAAATGTAGACTCTCGTCATTGCATGCGCTAGATGCTAATTTATGTATCGAGTAGTAGTACAAAACATATATATTAGCAGTTTACAGAAATTCTGTAAGTGTACACCCCATGACAATAAGCGCTAAAGGTCATTGTCTTGAGCCAACTAACATACTTGAGCGATGTTCAGTACACCACCCGGGAACTGCTCCTGTAAGTAGCAAATATAGTGTGTGGAGTTAATTGAATTAACCACCTAATAACGCTTGATACAAGAGTGGCCGTGGCCTGATAATTAATGAATTAGCTTTAGACTGTGCTAAACTTTGTCTGGATAAAATTTTGTACATATTAGTGCATTGCAACATACATAAACAGGTTTTCAAAGTCTGGCACTCATTCAGCTCATTTATACTGGACCCAGTCCTTAACACCCCTGAGAGCTTAAGGATGTGCCATCTAAGCTGAGTTTTACTGTTGAAAGATGTGCTATCTTAACAGTAGGCGAGTCATAAATGCTCGGTACATTCCAATTGCTTGCACTGATACACAACAAGATGAAGTTTTATACATATGCACGTACATTACTCACACACTCAACTATTCTGCTCTTTCAGCTTAAAGGTGTGCCATCATAGTTGAGTCTTACTGTTGAAAGATGTGCTATCTTAACAGCAGGCTAGTCCTCAATGCTCGGTACATTCCAATCGCTCGCTCTAATACGCAACAAGCTGAAGTTTCACATGTACACACGCACATTACTCACACACTCTTATACTCTTTCAGCTTAAAGAGGTGCCATCTTAGCTGAGTCTTACTGTTGAAAGATGTGCAATCTTAACAGCAGACTAGTCACATAAATACTTGCTCATTTGAATTGCTCACTCTAACACTCAACAAGCTGAAATTTCACATGTACACACACTCATTACTCACACACTCTTATAACCTTTCAGCTTAGGGATGTGTCCTTAGCTGAGTCTTACTGTTCAAAGAGGTGCCATCTTAACAGCAGGCTAGTCCAAAATGCTCTGTACATTCCAATTGTTCGCTCTGATATACAACAAACTGAACTTTCATATGTACGCACGTACAGTACTCACACACTCATATGCTCATTCAGCTTAAAGGTGTGCCATCATGGCTGAGTCTTACTGCTGAAATACGTGCCGTCTTAACAGCAGGCGAGTCTTAAATCTCGGTATATTCCAATTGCTCACTCTCATACGCAACAAGCTGAAGTTTCATATGTACACACGTACATTAATCACACACTCTTCATTCAGCTTAAAGGTGTGCCATCATAGCTGAGTCTTAAAGATGTGCCATCTTAACAGCAGGCTACTCCAAAATGCTCGGTACATTCCAATCGCTCGCTCTGACACACAACAAGCTGAAGTTTCACATGTATGCATGTTCATTACTCACACACTCTTATGCTTATTTTGCTTAAAGATATGCCAACTTAGCTGAGAGCTGAGTCTTACTGTGTGCCATCTTAACAGCAGGCAAGTCCTAAATGCTCGGCACATTCCAAACGCTTGCTCGGATACACAACAAACTAAACTTTCACATGTACGCATGTACATTACTCAAACACTCTTATGCTCATTCAACTTAAAAATGTACAAGTCTTACAGTTGAAAGATGTGCCATCTTAACAGCAGGCTATTCCTAGATGCTCTGCACATTTGAATCACTTGCTCTGATACACAACAAGCTGAAGTTTCACATGTACACACACTCATTACTCACACACTCTTATGCTCTTTCAGCTTAAAGATGTGCCATCTTAGCCGAGTCTTACTGTTGTAAGATGTGTCATCTTAACAGCAGGCTAGTTCTAAATGCTCAGTACATTCCAATCTCTTGCTCTGATACACAAGTTGAAGTTTCACGTGCAGACGTACATTACTCACAGTTACACTCATTCAGCTTAACCGATTATATGCAAAATGTGACGCGCGTGCTCTCCCGTATAGCGAAATTAATTTTGGGTGGAGTGAAATATTGTATAACATGTGACTGCCAAAGGTCGTATCTCCAAGATGCTTCATATTTTGTAAGGACAAGTTGATATCAACGTGAAGAGTGATGGAAGAGCTATCGATCGATGCCCATGATGCCCAGCTACGACGATTTTCGAAGATCTTGGGCTGGATCTTGCACGAACAAGATGAAATTGTAAATTGATCGAGTGAATAGCATAGGTAAATAGTGTGTGCAAAGCCTGGGGGCCGCGGATATAGATACAAGAAGAAGATAAACAAGTAGCTAAGGGATAAACAACTGTAGGCTTTGACTCAAGTTGACGTAGAACTGGTACAGCGGCTTTGGCCGCACCCGCGGTCAGTAGAATTAAAGATTTTTTTCTCGTTTGGTAGTGACCAAGAAGCAAGCGTAGTTAGTGTTGATTTTGCTAAAATTTTAGCTAAGAGAACCATTTCTGTAACTCCCCTGAGCATGCTACACTTGACTAATCGCTGTGGTGGTGTAGGTTATGAGCACTCGGCTCATAAAAGTTTGATAGATACCGTAATACAAAGTGAACAAACAGGGAGAAGCAGCATAAAAGTGAATAAAAATAGGGAAGTGAGAGTATAACAGTTACTGATAAGTTAGACATGTAGACATGTATGCCACTTCATAAAACAGTCATTCGATGGCTCTCCATTATGGCACAACCACTCCCCACACTCACGGCAATACCAGGAGGAGAGGACACGCTTGTGGTGGATGTTGCGGTGGAGAGCACAAGGACCCCGTGGATGTCTAGGCCCATCGTTGTCATCTAGTCTGATGGGGTAGTGCCGGAATGGAAGAGGGTGGATGACGGTCCCTCCACGACCTCGACGCTGACGACTACAGTACTCCCCAATCAGATCCTTGACCAGCTGTAGTCGGAACGACTTGAAGTCTTTGAAGGGGCTGGAGTTGCTGGAGGTCTTCATGAGGATATAGGCGTTGGTAATGGCCACATCAAGAAGAAAGTAAAAAATATACTTATAAAATTTCCTACTTCTTGATCGGCAGCGATAGTATCCGCGTATCTGGTCTCCCGATCCACTCCCCCCATAAACTTGTTATACGAGATGATACTTGCTGGGCATGGCACTTCTACACTACTGCCATCCTTTTGCTTTCTTTGAACAGTGCTGCTATCTGATGGCTGGCAGTTAGTGGACATTACCATCACCACCTTGCGATCCGTCCAGGCACTTGCTGACACCTTATCAGCCTGGACAGTTTGTGAGTCACCTCTGCAAATATTTTTATTATTGAATTTTTGTGTAAAAGTGAAATTCATTCTGTGCTACTCATATTACATTCTCACACACACACACACACACACACACACACACACACACACACACTTTATGATCCATGCAGGTGCTTGTCAGCACATGAATATACATACACATATAGCTGGGAATTATGAAATATCACCATCTTTATATCCAGGCATTTTGCTGAAATATTACAAAGTGTAAGTCCTTTCATCAAAAAGGTACACATAGCTACATGTATTTACTCCTCTCTCCCTAACACACACACACACACACAGATATTTCTTGAACAAATACACATGCACACACATGCACACACACACACACACACACACACACACACACACACACACACTCAAGCACATGCAAATGCAGACCTGCTCTTTAGCTTTGCATTTATCAAGGATGGAGGAAAGCCTCTGCGGTCTTTTCGGGCAGTTCCACAGACGTAGATGTTATCTTCTGCTAGATCACACAGCAGCTGCTCGCTAGTGAAATAGTTATCAAAAAAGACATGGTGATGTTTGCCCTTCAAGTGCTTTGTGAGGTCTTTGACAACTCTCTGCCCCAGGTGCTTCTCACCACTCCCCTCTTTACCTGTGTACATCTGAAAGTAGTGGAAGTAGCCATTATGGCTGTCAGCTAGGGCCCAGACCTTGATGCCTCGCTTTATTGGTTTCATCGGCATGTACTGCTTAAGACTGGAACGACCTGTAAACTTGATCATAGTTTTATCGACAGCTACCTCTCTATGTGGATCATAGAGGTCCGAGAAGCATGACAATAGATGATCGACCACAGGTTACTCCTTTCCAAGCCGGTCGTGCCCAGGTGATCCCCTCAGTGTTAGTGTTGAGTTGTCTACAAAGTGGAGAAAACGTGATATCTCCCGAAACAATCTCTAGTTATCCGGTTGGCTACTGGGGAGTAGTGGAGTGCTGGGTCAGTGCTCCAATAATCAAGGGCTGGTAGATGGTTGATACCCATCAAGATGCAAAACCCGAGGTAAGCTTTCAGTTCTTCACTCGTAATTTTCACCCACGAACTGTACTTCTCCTCACCCATTACCTCCTTAGCATACAGATTACTCTGTTCTACGATGGAGTCGAGAAGAGCTGGGGTGAACATCAACTGGAAGATGTCAGATGGTGATTCTGGGATGGCAACCTTGGGACAAACTGGTGAGGTGAATGGTGTGATGGTAACCGGAGTGAGTGTGGAGGTCCAACATGGGAGTGTGTCTGGTGTATCACTGGGAGAGGAGTGGGATGGAGAGTGACGGACGCTGTCCGAGTTCAACCCTGGTGTATCACTGGGAGGGGGGTGGGATGGAGAGTGACCGATGTCAGAGCTTGAGCCACTTGCAGGGGAGTGGGGTAGAGAGCAATGATCATCATCATTGTCGTCATCATCTTCTATATCGTCCAGGTCACTGAACTCATCATCACTCCCAGGCATCATGGGCTCATCAACATCCAAGTCATGCTCAAGCTCAAGCTCAAGCTCCTCAAGCACAGCTTCAGCAGTTAGCTTAGCCCTCCTAGCCATTCTATAGTAGCTCAGTGTCACTGTATTTTATATTTATTGCAA
The DNA here is from genome assembly GCA_964291365.2 of Stappiaceae bacterium. GTDB lineage: Bacteria > Pseudomonadota > Alphaproteobacteria > Rhizobiales > Stappiaceae > JBDWFY01. The sequence continues at coordinate 14,104 of OZ220022.1, read as the reverse complement.
GTATTATGGTGTAGCGCGATCATAGTGCTACCCATGTGTATACTATTCTTACCTCAGGAATGTAATAATCTTCGATGTCAATTTCCTGGTAAATCCCCTATACAACCTATGCAAGTTGACCACACTAGGGCGAAGTTCGACGAGTGGGGAAGCCCTCGCAAGACCACGATAAAGCACCGTTGCCAATTCGTGACAAAAGCAGTTACTATAGTTGACACTATGCAGCTGTATCCTTGAGTCTCTCGCGCTTAATGACATGCACGTGCATGTGCCTTAAGGCGTCTCTCGCATACAATCGGTTAAAGATGGGCCATCTTAACTCAGTCTTACTGTTGAAAGACGTGCCATCTTAACAGCAGGCTAGTCCTAAATGTCGGTATATTCCAATCGCTCGCTCTGATGCACAACAAGCTGAAGTTACACATGTACGCACGTACATTACTCACACACACTTATGCTCACTCGGCTTAAAGATGTACCATCTTAGCTGAGTCTTATTGTTGAAAGATGTGAACAGCAGGCTAGTCCTAAATCCTCTGGACATGTACATTCCAATCGTTCGCTCTGATACGCAAAAAGCTAAAATTCACTCACCTCAGGTAGTCTAAGGACTGGGTAAGCGCGTGCCAGAGCAAGATCATGTGCGCACGATGTACCGCTATATGTTTAGTCACATAACCACGATCATTGCCATAGAGTAGCTGTACAAAGGCAGAGGGTAGCTGAGGCAATGGTGAAGACGCTTAGCTGTAAAAATATCTCCGTTATACGAAACAAGTATCAATGATTCTAAGGCATACTGCCCTAGGGCAGAAAGAACTGCTGTATGCGACAGATGATATTCAGGTAAACAACCCCCACGTTACCCTAAAATTCTTATATTTTGTGGCATTCCCGCTTAGTGTGAAGATAGATCAACTTGCCCCTGTGATATTTAGTAGTTAGGCATTTTAAGGACTAGAGACATAGTCGTCAAGGTCAATCTTCACCGCCGCCTTTTTTTAACTTGACTTTAAAAAACCTTTGTGAATGACATCATAAGGAGGACATTAATTAATGGGTGTGTCTATCAATTAGTTCGCAGTGAGAGAAAGAGTTGAGCTATTTTCTGGTGAAACATTCGTGTCCATATAATGTAGTGTTCTAGAGATGTGATGGCTGACGTTACAGCTAAAATCATGCTCTAGTATGGGTGTCCCAGTCCTTATGCTCATTCATCTTAAAGATGTGCAATCTTAGCTGAGTCTTACTTTTGAATGATGTGCTATCTTAACAGCAGGCTAGTAGTCCTAGATGCTCTGATAAACAACTCGCTCTGATAAACAACAAGCTGAAGTTTCACATGTACACACGCTGATTACTCACACACTCTTATGCTCTTTCAGCTTAAAGATATGCCACCTTAGCTGAGTCTTACTGTTGAACGACGTGCCATCTTAACAGCTGGCTAGTCCTAAAAGCTCGAGTCATTCCAATCGCTCACTCTGATACACAACAAGCTGAAGTTTCACACGTATGCACGTACAATACTCACACACACTTATGCTCACTCAACATAAGAGTGCACTATCTTAGCTGAGTCCAACTGTTGACAGATGTGCCATCTTAACAGCATGCTAGTCCTAAATGCTGGGACATTCCAAACGTTCGCTCTGATACACAACAAACTGAAGTTTCACATATACAAATGCTCATTACTCACACATTCTTATGTTCTTTCAGCTTCAAGATGTGCAATCCTAGCTGAGTCTTACTGTTGAAAGATGTGCCATCTTAACAGCAGGCTAGTCCTAGATGCACTGTACATTTGAATCACTCGCTCTGATACACAACAAGCTGAAGTTTTATATGTACACATGATCATTAATCACACACTCTTATGCTCTTTCAGCTTAAAGATAGGTCATCTTAGCTGAGTCTTACTGTTGAAAGATGTGCCATCTTAACAGCAGACTAGTCCTTAATGCTCAGTACATTCCAATCTCTTGCTCTAATACACAAGTTGAAGTTTCACATGTGTGGACGTACATTACTCATGTACACTTATGCTCATTCAGCTTAAAGATAGGCCGTCTTAGCTAAGTTTTACTGTTAAAAGACGTGCCATCTTAACAACAGGCTAGTCCCAAATGCTCGGTACATTCCAATCGCTCTCTCTGATACACAACAAACTGAATATTCACACGTATGCACATACATTACTCACACACTCTTATGCTCATTCAGCTTAAAGATGTGCCATCTTAGCTGAGTCTTACTGTTGCCATCTTAACAGCAGGCTAGTCCTAAATGCTCGGTACATTCCAATCGCTCGCTCTGATACACAACAAGCTGAAGTTTCACATATACGCACGTACATTACTCATACACACTTATGTTCATTCAGCTTAAAGATGTGCCATCTCAGTGCAGTTAAGGCATGTCTCATAAGCCTTGGCGCGTGCCCGTCTGCAAGCCAATTAGTGGCTTGTACCGTGACGTCACTCCCATATAAGGCCTATACAAGCCACGGTAAAAAACCGCACAGTCGCAGTTTTGAGCCCATTTTGTCAAGCAAATGCTGTCCGGAATTCAAGTGCTCATAGTTTCGCAGCACTAATGGTAAAAAACTAAAGCTGACGGTCGATGTTGATGATCTATCAGACGGATTGTGGATAGCTGCTTTCGATTCGGAGTTACATGCAGAAGATCGTGCCGTAGACACGCCCATAATCAGGTTTTCTGTAAATAAAATCTTAACAGGTAGGTTTTTCGACAATCCGTCCGATGATATTCTAGATCATCATAGTGAGCTTCCATTCGTGTAGCTAAGGTTTGATAAAAGTGGCCGTTTAAATTCCGGATAGCTCGATTTAGCGTTTTAGAGAGCATGGCTGAATGTCGCTGTAACGCCTAATAGGTTAATTGGTTGCAGTTAATTTTTTTTTATACCTAGAAGGCACTTGGATTGGCCTTTCATATGGTACCTTGAAGAGCCTCTCACTATCTTGCTAGGTGGTATTAAAAGCTCATGAATTTGAGTGAAAATTGTAACTTTTTCGACTTGAGACAGTCCTTAAGTGCACTGAGATTTTAGCTGAGTCTTACTTTTTGAAAGATTTGAACAGCAGGCTAATCCTAAATCCTCGGGACACGTATATTCCAGTCGCTCGCTCTGATACACTAAAAGCTAAAATTCACATGTACGCACGTATATTACTCACACTCTCTTATGCTCATTCAGCTTAAAGATGTGCAGGCTTAGCTGAGTCTTAATGTTGAATGATGTGCCACCTTAACAGCAGGATAGTAGTCCTAGATGCTCTGTACATTCCATCACTCGCTCTGATAAACAACAAGTTGAAGTTTTAAATGTATACACGCTCATTACTTACACACTCTTATGCTCTTTCAACTTAAAGATATGTAATCTTAGCAGAGTCTTACAGATGAAAGTCGTGCCATCTTAACAGCAGGCTAGTCCTAAATGCTCGGGACATTCCAAACTCGCTCTGATACACAAAAAGCTGAAGTTTCACATGTAAACATGCTCATTACTCACACATTCTTATGCTCTTTCAGGTTCAAGATGAGCCATCCTAGCTGAGTCTTACTGTTGAAATATGTGCCATCTTAATAGCAGGCTAGTCCTGAATGCTCGGTACATTCAAATCGCTTGCACTGATACACAACAAACTGAAGTTTCACACGTATGCACGTACATTACTCACACACTCTTATGCTCATTCAGCTTTAAGATATGCCATCTTAGCTGAGTCTTACTGTTGAAATATGTGCCATCTTAACAGCATGCTAGTACTATTTGCTCGGTACATTCCAATCACTCGATCTGATACACAAGCTGAAGTTTCAAATGTACACACGCACATTACACACACACTCTTATGCTCTTTCAGCTTAAATATGTCATCTTATCTGAGTCTTACGGTTGAAAGATGTGTCATCTTAACAGCAGGCTAGTCCTAGAAGCTCGGTACATTCAAATTGCTCACTCTGATACAGAGAAGCTAAACTTTCACACGTATGCACATACATTACTCATACACTCTTATGCTCATTCAGCATAAAGATGTGCCATCTTAGCTTTAGTCTTACTGTTGAAAAATGTGTTAGCAGGTTAGTCCTAGATGATCGCTACATTCCAGTCGCTCACTCTGATACAAACAAGCTGAAGTTTCACAAGTATGCAGTACATTACTCACACACTCTTATGCTCATTCAGCTTAAAGATATGCCATCTTAGCTGAGTCCTACTTTTGAAAGATGTGCCGACTTAACAGCAGGCTAGTCCTTAGCGCTTGGTAAATTATAATCGCTCGCTGTGATACACAACAAGCTGAAGTTTCACATGTACGCACTCACATTACTCACACACTCTTATGCTATTTCAGCTTATAGATGTGCCATCTTAGCTAAGTCTTACTGTAGAAGATGTGCAATCTTAACAGCAGGCTAGTCCATAGCGCTTGGTAAATTATAATCGCTCGCTGTGATACACAACAAGCTGGAGTTTCACATGTACGCACGCACGACTCACACACTCTTACGCTCCTTCAGCTTAAAAATATGCTATCTTAGCTGAGTCTAACAGTTGAAAGATGTGCCATCTTAACAGCAGGGTAGTCCTAAAGGCTCAGTACATTCCAATCACTCACTCTGATACACAACAAGCTGAAGTTCCACATGAACTTACGCACATTACTCACAAACTCTTATGCTCTTTCAGCTTAAAGATGTGCCATCTTAGCCGAGTCTTACTGCTGAAAGATGTGTCATCTTAACAGCAGGTTAGTCCTAGATGCTCGGTACATTCAAATTGCTCGCTCTGATACAAACAAGATGAAGTTTCACATGTATGCACGTACATTATTCACACACTCTTATGCTCATTCAGCATAAAGATATGCCATCTTAGCTGAGTCTTACTGTTGAAAGATGAGCCATCTTAACAGCAAGTCAGTCACATAAATGCTTGGTACACTCAAATCACTTGCTATGATACACAACAAGCTGATATACACACGCACAGTACTCACACATGCGTATACCCTTTCAGCTTAAAGATGTGCCATGTTAGCTGAGTCTTAAAGTTGAAATATGAGCCATCGTAACAGCAGGCCAGTCCAAAATGCTCGGTACATTCCAATCGCTTGCTCTAATACACAGTAAACTGAAGTTTCATATGTACACACGTCCTATACTCACACACTCTTATGCTCATTAAGCTTGAAGATCTGCATCTTAGCTGAGTCTTACTGTTGAAAGATGTGCCACCTTAACAGCAGGCTAGTCCTTAATGCTCGGCACATTCCAATCGCTCACTCTGATACACAACAAGGTGAAGTTTCACATGAAATCACATACTTTACTCACACACTCTAATGCTCATTTAGCTTAAAGATATGCAATCTTAGCTGAATTTTACTGTTAGAAGATGTGCCATCTTAACAGCAGGCTACTCCAAAATGCTCAGTACATTCCATTTGCTCACTCTGATACACAACAAGTTGAAGATTTATATGCACACACGTACATTACTCACACACTCTTATGCTTATACAGCTTAAGGATGTATCATCTTAGCTGGGTCCTAATGTTGAAAGATGTGCCATCTTAATACCAGGCTAGTCCTAAATGCTCGGAACATTCCAATTGCTCGCTCTGATACACAAGCGGAAGTTTCACATGTACACACATACATTACTCACACACTCTTATTCTCATTCAGCTCAATGATGCGCCATTGTAGCTGAGTTTTACTGTTGAAAGATGTACAACTTAACAGCAGGATAGTCCTAAATGTTCAGTATACATTCCAATCGCTCGTTCTGATACACAACGAGTTGAAGTTTCACATGTATGCAAGCACATTACTCACACACTCTTATGCACTTTAGGTTAATAATATACCATCTTAGCTGAATCATACTGTTGAAAGATGTGCCATCTTAACAGCAGGCTGCTCCTAAATGCTGGTATATACCAATCGCTCACTCTGATACACAACAAGCTGAAGTTTCACATGTATGCACATACATTACTCACTCACTCTTACACTCTTTCAGCTTAAAGATATGCCACCTTAGCTGAGGCTTACTGTTGAAAGATGAGCCATCTTAATAGCAGGCTAGTCCTAAATGCATGGTACATTCCAATCGCTCGCTCTGATACACAAGCTGGTTTCACATGTATGCACGTACACTACTCACACACTCTTATGCTCATTCAGCTTAAAGATGTGCCAGCTTAGTGGACCCTTACAGTTGAAAGATGTACCAACTTAACAGCAGGCTAGTCCTTAATACTCAGTACGTTCCAATTACCTGCTCTTTTACGCAACAAGCTGAAGTTTCACATGTACACACGTACATTACTCACACACTCTTATGCTCTTTTAGCTTAAAGATGTGCCATCTACGCAGAGTCTTACTGTTGAAAGATGAGCCATCTCAACAGCAGGCTATGCACCCAAAATGCTTGATACATTTGATCTTTTCTCTCCAACACACAACAAGCTGAATTTTCACATGTACGCACACACACATTACTCACACAATCTTATTAGCCTCGAACCAGGCCTTCCCATGTTTTTCAACGTTACACGCGAAAAATCGGGAAGGCCTGGTTGATTTTGCTGACGTAATGGACGTGGTTTGAGCTGACGCGCAATGGAATGCGTAATTATTGCACTATCGCCCACGCACGCACGTACGCTTACGCGTACCGCGTGGGATTGCCTATGTTCACCCAAGTCCGTGTAATTGGTCACATGACTATCATACTTTGCATATCCGCATGCAGCCTGCACTCGCCTGCGCCTACGGATATTAAAGCAGGTTCAAAGTGCATGCAATAGTCTGAAGCTGAGAGGAACTTACTATGAGGGCTTTGTTGAGGATCTGGAATCTCTCCTCACTAAGTTCAAAGCTGAGACCGTGAGTAACAACGTTTGGCATAAGACGATCTAGATGGTACTAGTACTGATCGTACCTGTGAACCATCAGCTGCTGAGAACCAAGAGAATCATACCACGGTATTATAAAAATTTAGTATTAACATAACATAATAATACGTAATAATGGATGCATAGTAGTCATTGTCGACTATGGCTAGAATTAATCCATCTCATCATGATTTCACTGTATGTGCATGTACATTCAGGCTGACAAGAAGACGTCAGTTCCTTCATGCATCTTCTGGAGGAAAAAAGAGGGTAGCAAAGATATTAGCTTTGACAACACACCATTCATTGTGTCTGAAGAGAAAAAAATGGACTGCCAGTATGGCAAACACTATTTCAAGGAAAGACAACCAAAGCAATGTCAAAAGAAGCGACTATGTTTGCAGGGATCAAGGAAAATTGGTTGTCATGCTCACATTGAAATTAAGGGCTACACACTATACTCAGAATATGCACTTCAGAGTGACAGTGAAGCACATACAGAAGGTGCCACTCGCAAACTGAAGGAAGAAAACCTTAATAGATTGTGTGATAACCTATCAAATGTAGGGGAAAGCTGTAGCAACGAAGAAAGTTTAGTAGAGGCTCATTCAGGGCATAAAGTTGGTGAGCAGGGTGGATTTGCCCAGAGAATACACCCTGAGCTAATCCACCAAATCAACGAAATGGTCCTACAGGGGATAACTGATAGCAGTGAGGTCAAACGAGCACTCAAATTCTACGTAGAAAACCACCTATCAAAACAGCATGGAATCAACCCTCTTGAAACAGATTGTTCCTTCTATCTAACACTTAGCTAGGGACATACAGAATCACATATACAAGTCAAAGAAACAGCTTGAACTATCAGCACTAGATCAAGAAAACTTAAAACTTAAGATACAGGAGTGGAAAAGGGATATGCTAACACCTTTGACTCAATCTCGGCAGTCAGGATAGCCTAATAGTGAGCACGCATAATTTATACTATACATACCTATCAGGCTTTTAATTCTGATACTGTGTGGTTGCACTGTGTAAACAAAATTAATATACATACACACATCATCACTGCATACTTAAGCATACACATACACATACATACATACACCGTGTGTGCGTGTGTGTGTGTGTGTGTGTGTGTGTGTGTGTGTCTCATCTTTATGTACAAAATTATGCCATAGGCAAGAAAAAATGGGCTGTCAGATCAGGAAGCACATGAATTGCTTGATCTCCAGCGAGATTATGCCAATGCATATAAGCAGACCATAGCAAAGATGACAACAGGATCATCAGCCATAGCGCATGACCTAGCAATCAAAGCTTATCCAAGTAATCTTTCGTATGGAATTATTGTTGAGCATCTAGCTCCAACAAAGAGGTGCATTGACCTCATTAATCCTGATGGCAATTGTATGTTTCGAGCAGTTTCTAAGGAACTTCTTGGTACTGACAGATATCATTTTCAAGTTAGGACCCTGGCAGTTGAGTTTATGGCAACAAATCCAAACTACTTTTCAGCAGTTTTAGCTAAATATCAATCTCAGTCTCTAAAGGAGCACATTCTACACATAAAAGTGGATCATGGCATGTCTGGGGTACTGCTGTGGAACTTCATGCCATGGCTTGTCTCTACCAAGTAGCAATTAAGGTGTTGGCCTACTATACCAAAGCACCCAACTACAGATGGAACACCTACATTCCTCAGTCAGATATGACCAAGTTAAGCTTTGAGAATCCGCTTCACCCAGCAATGGTGAAAGCAAGGGCAACACCTGGATACCATGTGGAACTATACTACCATGAAGGTTGCCACTATGACAGAATTGCACCTCCATTTCCAGTCCTGTGCATATATATTAGTGTAGAGAACTTACCTATCTATCTTTGTAGTATGAACCACACATTTCCTTCACCCATGCTGTGCTGGTATGATCAATGTGGGCGTGGTCAAAGCTGGATTCGATTCCATGCGCTATATGCGCGCGCGCGTGCGCTATATCTATCCCCGCCCCGCATATCCGCACTGTACATCGGTGCGCCAATTAATTCCAAGTAATCGTGATCACGTGATCAACATGGACTTGGGTGAACATAGTCAATCCCGTACCGCGTACGCGCGGCGAGGGATGAGCTGTATGCTTGCGTGCGCATAGCGCGACTCGCGCGTTCAGCGTTCAGCGTTTAAGAAGCGAACGAAAGAGACGATGGTTCTGCTGTCTATTTGGATCTTCCACGACTGCTATAGTTAACAGTAAGTTTATATGAAAATAAGTACAGTTGTATAATATAGTCGAGTACGCCTACAAGTTGGCGGGAACAGATAGTTTAGGCGGGCTACTTACGACAATTACAATCCTGAGGGCTAGAGAAAAGTACGATGGCAGATCTCGGGTCGCAAGTTTGTAGGGAGGACTGTGCGCTTTCATGTGCACTGCCTAGTGGGGATAGTGAGGGTCAGAGAAGTGAATGCAGGGCCTACACAAAGCTATCTCAAGCTTTGTTTGACTATTTTGGTCACCGTACTTTTCGTGATGGCCAAATGGAGTCTTTACTGTCTCTCCTGCATGGGAAGGATGTGTTTGCCCAAATGGCAACAGGAGCAGGAAAATCTTTGTGTATTTTTTTAGGTCCTCTCTGCTCAAGTAGAGATGCGGTTGGTATTGTGATAAGTCCACTAACAGGCTTAATTGAAGAACAGGTACCAATTAAAAGCGTGAAATTAATTGTTTGTATGCATGATAGTCTATATATCCAGATAGCAATACTTGAAAGAATTGGTGTAGCAGCTGTTCACATTACTGAAGAAGTGCCTGTAACAGTTCTGGAACGTGGACATCGATTCGGTAAGTGGAGATTAATTCACAATCATGCAGGAATTCAAGTTGCATTATTATTATTGCTCAAATTACAGTGTTTATGTCTCCAGAAGTTGCAACGAGCAAGCGTGGTAGAGATGTGATCGAGAAATTCAGAAAGAAGATAACTGTGGTAGCTATAGATGAGGCTCATTGCATTCATGAGTGGTATGTACTACTATGCATGTAATCTCTATAATATTCAGATAACTGGCAATAATCACGTATGTCATGACGCTAGGGGCAAGAACTCCAGACCTGCTTATGACAAAATTGGTGGCCTGAGAGCACTTACAAAGGCACCCTTTATATGCCTTACTGCTACAGCACCTCCTGAAGTTAGATCTGAAATCAGTGAGAGGCTTCATTTAGAACAGCCAGTCATAGTGCTAAGGAATTTGGATAGGCGCAACATCTTTTATTCTGTATCCACTAAAAGTGGCATGGAAGTGTGTGTATGCCATTGTGCCATGTAACCTGTATCTACTATATGATTCTATACTAATGCAGAATGACCTTCGGTCCCTTGCATCCGGGCTAAAATCAGCAAAATGCCCTCAAAATTTCCCCAAGACACTGATATTTTGTCAGACCAAAGAAATAACATCTAAGATATACACTTACTTGTCATGCTATCAAAAGGACAGAATTGGAATGTACCATGCCTCACTCACCAAGGAAACTAGGCAGCATATATACAGGCTGTATCGTGATCCTGGTTCCAAATTACGCTGTATTATAGCTACTGTTGCCTTTGGAATGGTACGTTAGAGTAAAGGTTACATGCATGTGTTGAGGTCAAGTGTAAGTTAGTGTATGTTTTGTTACATTATTGAAGGGTTTGGACATCCCGGACATTCAGCTGGTTATAATTTATGGAGTTCCTGAGACTATCTCACAATTCTCACAGGTATGTAGGACCTCCCATATAATTATTATGGCACTGGACGTCTACCTCAATAATTACTTTCTATCTTATAGTTGAGTGGTCGAGCTGGTAGATGTGGCCTACCATCTATTGCTCATACTTTCTATTGCTCTAAAGCTAAGGTCATCAAGGAAAAAACAAAAATGGGGCAATTCTGTACCTTGCAAATGAAGCACTGTCTTCGACAGTACTTGTTGAAAGAGCTAGGGAGTGATGAAGCCGAGCTTCCTGATGCTGCTCTATGCTGTAGTAATTGCTCCAAGGGTGCTATTCCACACTCACAAATAAATGACCTGTTGAAAAAGGATAAACAGACAAGAAAGACGAAGCGACAACCTCTCAGGGAAATAAATGACTCAATAAAAAGTGAATTGGAGGCAAGATTGAAAGACGAGCGTTGCAAGATAAAAGGGGAAGTAGAGGGCTACCATTTTCTTGGTGATGAAGTCATTTGTCCAGAAAATTCAATTCATGAGATATGCCAGAAAGCTACATGGATAGAATGCAAAGAGGATGTGAAGTCAACTCATGGGATAAGGCCAGAATTTGTGGAGAGATTTTACAATGTTGTAGTTGATGTCACAAGCAATGCTCCCCCACCAAGTAAGCGTGGACGTGCTAAGAGAAGGAAATGACACTCATTATTACATAACCACAATTATTATTAATATCACATGTACATATTCATGCACGTATGCATAATCAAACTTTTGACAATAAAAAAAAGTTTTCACTTTTAGACAACATCATAGTCAAACAGCTCATAATCCATGTCTAACTCATCAATTTCATCTGCAACAAGTACTCCTGAAGTGTTGGCTGAGCTGGACTCGTCTACAAAGTCTGGAGACAAAAATTTCGACAACCAGCCTTGTGATATCTTCTTCATGCCCTTTGAAATAGGATCATCAAAGTTGATATTATCTTTTCGGTTAGGTTGTTCCTTGATCATTGAATAGTCACATAAACGTGTGATAAGCTTCTCAATATCACCTTTAGCACTAGTGGCTGTATGATGGGTAGATCTAGTGGCTCCTAACATAGCATCACTAAGCTTACAAGCTTCAAGAAGAAACAGAGCACAGAGAGACACTCTTTCCATGTGTGCCTTGGTTGCATTGGAACCACATGATCGCAGTGTTTGCTTTACCATCCTATTGTGAATGGTGTGGTGTAATTAGAAAAGAGTGACACACATACAGTACACACACCCTCATGTTAATGTTATTATACACACATGCAGGTATATGTACCAACACATACAGTACACACACAACACACACACAGTCAATGTGTAAGCACACATACACACATAAATAGGTTAAGATAATAATTATTATATTACACATACATGTATGCATACTTACAGATTGTAGTGTTCGTTCAACTGGTCAAGAGGCTTCCCTTGTCCCAATCGTCCTGTCATATTTACGGTCCTGTTATGAGTAGCAATGTAGGCCATTCCTTTTGGAAGATCGGCCTTCAAGTTGCAGATAAGATTGGCAGCTTCAGCAGCATAATTTTGTTTATCACAGCCAAGAAAGTATACGAGCCAATTTTGCCAATGCAAGATGATAAGTGGGCCATCCTCATACCTAATCGCACTCCTTAGATCAATATAAAGAAATGCTGCATGAAGAAATGAACGACAGAAACAAAAGACACTGTCCTTGGATGCCTCTGGAACATTGATTGTTGCCTGGACAATAGACCTTGCTGTTTCTTCAAGCCACTGATAACTTGAGGTATGGGGTATATTAGCATTAGGATTATCCACACAAAGAATTTGACAAATGGCAGCTACCATATGGCTTTTGAAAGCATGTAGCAAGAATTCGTCACAGGTACTGAATACTTTAGCCTTCTTATCAACCTGCTTTCGATCTACTATCTCACGAAGATTCGAAAGAGTACCCAGCTCAGAGGGTTTCCCCCAGTAAACTTGAAAAATTACTTTTAAACACTCCCACAAAAAGTGGAAATCACCTATGGTTAGAAATAATTGGACACCTATTATAGAGCTGGAGTTACATGTATTAATATTAGCACACATACCTGGGGATTCATTTGCCCACTTTAGGCGAAAAATAGGGTTGACTTCTGATTGTACCCATCGTTTTGCACCACGAATATTCTTACAAGTTAACTGATCACCAGCAATAATCTGAGTTATACAATGTCATGCATGTACGAGTGTGAGTGTGTGTATGTGAGAATGTGTATATGCATTAGTTCTGTGATGACATCACATGACAATATCATTATAATAAAAAATCATGATACCTGTGGTGTTCCATCTAGTGCAGCATCTCGGATCAACTGTTGAAGAATTAGGATGGTTTCACTTGTATATTTTTCGTCATGAAAAAGCAGCTTCAGCGGTATGACCTCTGATTTAGATGGAGGGTGAGGAGAGGTCCTACTGGGAACTAGCTGCTTCAGCCCTTCGAGAGACTTGAATTCGGACACTAAAAGTTCCATGACTGTCAGCACAGCACGATCATACAATACCTTGCCTTCTTCAGATCCTGGAAGTATATCACCAATAGATAATGAACTCCTAGTCCTTTGGCAAGCTGTGTCGGCCCAGGAGATATCCTCAGGAATATGCTTGATTTTCACTGCAAGCCTGGAGGTCACATTTAGCATCTTTGAATGACGATCTGGAAGTGGAAATACCATAATCACAATGACAGCTACATGGAGCAAATGTACATATAGATGGATAAATGTTCATAGGCTACATGTAATACATACTACATCATTGAATTAGCCCTCCTAACCTTCTCTCTCATGACGTACAGTCTGATAAAAATTCAGATTATCGTAGATCCATAACCAGTGATCAACCTGAATTAACTTAAGGAATCTGGCTTCATCTGTCAATCGTTTCAGGTGTTCCCATGTCGAATAGTACGACAAACTCAGACCAGCATGGTTGAGAAAAGTTATGACCTATACATTACGGTAGATACCCATTAATAATTGTGAGCGTATTGGAAACATATAGGTCCTAGAGCAAAATTGCTACATAAAATCTTATGTATGTACCTGTTTATGAGTTGATCGTCCAACAAGCATCATTCCAATAAGCATTTGCATCCCATTGGCTCGATTAGATCGAGCATTTAGAAGTAGGATTTGGCAAACTAAGGCTTTGAGCTCCTCAACGGGCATGGTTACTTCGTTATGGAGGTTGCGATGAGAATCACAGATCTCATTAATGAAGCTGTACAAGATGGGCATTGTGCTTTTGAGTTCAGACATGACTGAATCTAAGTTGAAGCTTGAGAAGTTATCGACAGTAGGACCAGTCATTACTAGTGATGTAGACGAAAGCATATCCATCATCTCCTTATGCACATCAGTGGGGTGCAC
>OZ220021.1:0-264157 GCA_964291365.2 Stappiaceae bacterium | reverse complement strand
AGAGGCGCTTGGAGACACGAGTTAAAGAACACAGGGATGCATGCAACAAGGGGGACACAGGGAAGTCTGCCATTGCAGAGCATCAGTGGGATCAGCAACATCAAGTGAATTGCAGGGCCAATAGACCTGTCCAGCTCAGGGTAAAGGAAGCCTTGTACATCCAGAAGACCCCTACCAACAACAGACTCAACCGCGACGAGGGGTACGAGTTGCCAGGCTGCTGGATCGCAACCGTGAAGAAGTTAGGGGGCGGGGTCAGCTCAAGCCGCGCTAGCGCCAACCGCGTTAGTGCTTGGACCTCTGCACCGGACCGCATGCGCGCGCAAGCTCAGGAGCCACGCCTATAAATTGCCATCAATTTCGCACCTCGCTTCACTTTTGCCCTGAGGATGACTAGAGCATCTAGTCGAAACGTCGGCAAGTTGTACACCGAGCATTAAGTTGTCCACAAAAGAATCTTCGTTGTTTCTATACAGCCACTGCAACTGAGAGCGATGTCACTTCATTTCTGTTCCTCTTGAAGGCATATATTTGGGGGATTGGATCTACAAGCAACATTTATTGGACTGTCTTGAGACCACGTACTACTTCAACCTCTTGCTGGTAAGTGTCAACTCAGAAGGTAATCCACGAAACCAAATGCCATCACAACTACTGGGAGAATGCCAAAGTTTGTCATAAGCCTAAAAATGTAGAAGTATGGCTGTCAAATTCGCTTTCTACAGACTTGAAGAAGAAACATGAGAGATTGAAAGCATGTATATGTACACTTAATTTAAGCATAAGAGAAACTGTGGCAGAATTACAATCAAGTGAGCATTATACCACTAATTTGAGAGCGCCTTTATTGGAACAACAGATACACAACATTACATAATTCCTATTGGTAGCAGTATTATTTTAGCTAAACACTAACTTTTGTGATCCAAGGTTTATAGATAAGCTATGTTTTTGTGTAAAGTTGGATGTAGAAATGCTCAGCTCTGATGCGATTCTCACTCAACTGAGACTTAATTGATATTGGGGTCAACACAAAAGACCACATTTGGTAACAACTTAGAACGATTAGCTACACCAAACATTGCAGAACATGTTACATAATTATCAGTTGGATAAAACTACAATATCCATACATGCATGCATGACATACCACATGAACATTAAATTGTATTCTGATCAAGATAAACCATTTTTTCCTCAATCATGACTGATGTTCATGTGAATATTGTACTTCAAAGCTTCAGGCTGTGCATATGACAGTGTGTATGTGTATAGCTTTCTAATTACCCGAATGACAGCAAGTTCATAATAAAATTTAACCCATGAGACCATTAGCTACATCATTGATCTCTGGCTTGGCACCCTTTCGGTCTTCTTTTTTGCTCAATAACAGCTTGCAAGTTGAGACTAAGTAACAATAGAGAAGCTAAAACTACCCATTTAGCATTTGAAGTGTCGTATTCAAATGCTAAAATTTCCAGACTAAATATTAACAGTGTGTAGATTGACTACCCCTTATAGTATACAATCGACATTAAATTTGGGTGGTTTTCCTTTGCCATTCATATCAGTATTCCACTGGGTGCAGAAAGCTTTTGACATGATAATATTAATTGTATCCATATAGAGTTTTGGTAGTAGCACTATCAGATATGCAGTAGCTCAAATGAGCTCTTCATAATTGTGAGTACACACTGACAGTGTTTTTATAAATAACTGAGTTCATTGCATCTGACTATAGTATTTAGTCAGTGTTAATGTGAATAAGATTATGTAATTGTTGATGTCGAGTTGTTACATGTATACCATACGGGACCACCCATCGGGGTTTGGGAAAGCAACTGTACAGAAACAATATACTCTTTGTGGAACCAACAGAGGTAAAAAGTGCTTCCATTGCTTAGACAAGTAGTAAAAAAAAAGTTGCATGACAATGTCTCGACTGGAAGGTGTTTTACTGTTTTTAGCATTGATAATATTGCCATTTTGTACAGTAAAGGCTTGCACTATCAGTGTATTCAGCAACTCTTCAACTGGATTCACAATACAGGAGTTTGTAGATCACTCAGATACTGATGATTTAGACTCTGATACTGTTCAGTGGGTTATATCTTCATGTGATCACAATATAACGTCAAAGCTGGTCGTAACTTTTGCAAAAAATGTTACCCTACGAGATACTGGTGAAAATACGACCATCAACAGTAGCAATAGAAATGCTACTACTTTGAGATTGAACATCATTGGGTGCAGAAGTGTTAGAGCAAATTCAACAAGAAATAATATTACAATTGAGAACTGTCATTTTATTTGTTACCTTACAACTGGCTGCCAAACAACACTTAATTTTAATAGCTCCAATGCAATTGTAAAAAACTGTTCCTTTATATCAGTGAACAATGATACGGTTGAGGGTGATCCCATGATTGTTGTTTCTAATACTATATTTTTACTTATGGATAGCAATTTCATTGTGCAAAGTGGCAAAATAATACATATTGAGCATGGCAGTGAGGTGAATATTACGGACACCACTCTCTGTAATAGTACTGTGACTCAGCATGGTGATCATCCAGCTTTGATCAAGGTATTGGATAGCACAGTCAACTTAAAGAATAGTACTATAGAAAATAATAGTGGAGGACTAGTAGTGAGTGCTAAAAATTGTGCACAAGTGTCTATTGTTAATTGCCACTTTCTAAACAATCATGCTTGGGAGTGTACGTTTTGTGCATCACAGAGCAATGTATCAATTCAAAACACTAGCATATCTGAAAACATTGGGAATTTTAGTGTAATCTACCTTGTGAAAACTAACTCTACTATTGCTGGTGAAGTCATGTTTTCGAACAATAATGGATCATTTTTAGTTAGAAGCAGCTCTATAGCCTTTACTGGAACGATTATATTTCAAAAATGCGGACAAACATTTTCACAGGCTGAGAGCTATAGAACCAAAGGAACTCTTGCTATCATTCAGAGTACAGTAGATTTATTTGGTAGTACATCATTTTTGGATAATCATTCTGGTAAATCTGGTGGTGCCATGTATATTTCAGATACATTGATGTCCATATATGGGAATTTAACCATAACTGGAAACCATGCTGATAAAAACGGTGGTGGAGTATTTTTCTATGGTTCTCATGTACTCTTCTCTGGTAATTGCACCTTCAAAAACAATACTGCATCTAGTGCAGGTGGTGCTATTAGTGCTGTTGATACTCTGATAACGCTAGGTAATGGTGATTTTTGGCCACGATCGAACAATTTTGGCTCACTCTATGTAACTAATAATACAGCCTGCATTGGTGGTGGCATAAGTCTTGAAACCACCTCAAAGATCTATGGTCTTGAAAGTAAGCATTTTCAGTATGAAATCATATTTGCCGGGAATCATGCCACGTCAAAAGGTGGAGCAATTTACGTTAATGACAGCACGTACCCAAGTGTGTGTGCTAGTAAATCGTACGTTGACTATGATGTGCACACAGAATGTTTTCTCCAAATTTTGCACGATGATGAAGACACTGGAACCCTAAACAGTAATATAACTTTCACCAATAATACTGCAAATGATAGTGAATCAATACTTCATGGTGGATTGCTAGATCGGTGTACTGTGAGCCCTATGGCTACTATATACCACAGGACATTCCACAGTGACCAGGCTATTATTCCAGTTCATGCACTCGAATATTTTGAAAACGTAACTGGTTCTTCTGATCAACGTGATGCTATTGCATCCGACAGCCTTCGCATTTGTTTCTGTCAAGAAAATAAAACCAACTGTGAACATGAATTACCTGATATACACGTCAAGAGAGGAGAGGAATTCAATGTTACTGTGACAGTAGTAGATCAAGTCAATAGAAGTGTCAGTGAAAGGACACCTATTAGCATCTACTTAGAACCTGAATTCGGTCCTAGTAAACTTGATAAAGGACAGCAACTGCAATATGTAGACAAAGAATGTTCATATTTAAATTTCAGTATTTTTTCTCCTATTACGACTAGAAATGTAACTCTTGTCGTGTATGTTGATGATAGCCCATGCATTGATGCTGGACTGTCAAATAGAACTGTTACAGTACACTTCAATGACTGTGCCTGCCCAGTTGGCTTTCAAAAAAATAATGACAGCAAGGATAGATGTCACTGTGTGTGTCATGATGATATAAATGATTATGTTACAATGTGCGACCCTGGGAATGCAACATTTCTGAAGACGAAAAACTCTTGGATAGACTACATTAACAACAGTGGTTACCTTGTCTACCCCAACTGTCCTTATGACTTTTGTGAACCACCAATGAAAGTCAGCATAAGCCTGAATAGTACGGACTGGACTGAAACCCAGTGTGCATACAATCGTACAGGTTTATTGTGTGGACGATGCAAGGATGGTTTCCAGTTATCCATCGCCACACCTCGTTGCCTTCAATGCTCAAAATCCTCAATTGGAACATACTTGGCTGGTTATATTTGGGGAGGCATAGGTGGCATAGTTATGGTCGTACTCTTCCTAATAGTCAATGTCACAGTGGCACAAGGAACTGTCAATGGTTTGATATTCTACGCTAACATTATTCTTATGAGTAGAAGTCTATTCTTTCCATTACTGCATCCTAATTTCTCAACTGTATTTATATACTTCATCAACACAAGGCTTGGTTTTGATAGGTGCCTTCCACATGGAGTGGATGAATATCAAAAAGTTTGGCACTATTTCCTATTTCCCATCTATGCCTTCTCTCTGGTTTTGGCCATCATTCTTTTAAGCAAGTATTCATCAAGATGTGCAAGGATAATTGGAAAAAGAAACCCAGTGGCCACCTTGGCAACCATTATCTTGCTCATGTACACAGTGCTTCTTCAAGCTGTAACAGATATATTTGCATTTGGAGTTCTCAAGTACCCCGATGGTTCTCGTGAAGTAGTATGGCTTCCTGATGCTACTGTAAAATACTTCAAAGGCAGGCATGCTCCTCTCTTTCTTGTAGCAGTCTTTATCCTTATTTTAGGTCTTGCATACACTTTTGTCTTATTTGCTTGGCAGTGGCTGATTCGAGCTCCCAACATGTTCATGTTTCGATGGATTAGGAATACTAAACTCCATTCCTTCATGGAAGCTTATCACGCTCCTTACAAGCCAAAATATCGCTACTGGACTGGACTGCTTCTCTTTATTCGTATACTACTCAACATTATAGTTATGGCAAACAAATCAGGCAATCCTTGCACTAATCTTGTTGCAATAATAATATTAGTAGCATTTCTGTTACTTTTGAAGACATATTTGGGGGACACGATCTACAAGCAACGTTTATTAGACTATCTTGAGACCACATACTACTTCAATCTCTTGCTGTTGAGTCTAATAATTTTTAATTCGGTTGGTAACCCAAAAAGTCAAACGATTGCAATTCATATCTCTGTTAGTATAACATTTGTGATGACAATGTGTACCTTACTGTACCATATTCACTATACCTTATATGAGATAAAGAGCTATAAGAACATGAACGAAAGTATTCTGTGGTGGATGCGCAGAAAGAAAGGTGATACCACTAACATTATCAATACCGGAGAGAAAGCCAAAATTCATTACAAGCCAACGAATACAGAAGTGTGGCTGTCAAGTTCACTTGCTATAGAAGAAGAAACATGTGAGAAACTGGGAATATGTACACTTAATTTAAACACAAGAGAAGCTGAGACAGAATTACAAAGAAGTGAGCATTACACCACTAATCTGAGAGAGCCCTTATTGGAACAACTTTGAGATACACACATCATATGCTTCATCACATAATTGTCATTAGTTACTACAGATAGCTGTATTATGTTAGCTCAACACTAAAATTTGTGATCCAAGGTTTGTAGCTAAGCTATGCTTTTATGTAAAGTTGTGATGTAGAGGTAGTTTCATAATACAATATATGTATACTGAGAAACTAATAGGTATTACACAAATTGGCTACTCGTTTACAACTACAATGTACTAACTTAAAGTTCATAGTTCATCAATCAATCTTGCTTAGGCAGATATGACAGCCGTCAGTAGCTTTTCATAAAGTTGTCTCTCCCTTTGAGGTAGTTGTTGGACTTTACCCTCACTGCCCCCACGAACAGCATAGTGTAGCACAGTGGGACCGTCATAGAGGCATGCAGGAGACAGCACTTCAAACGGTTGCATTAGGATGGCATTGAGACCAACCACGTCAGCATACAAGCACTGCCACTCAAGAGCAGCATGATAGACCCTGATCCAGTTGGGGTCCCTGAAGGTATCAGCTGGAGCAGGAGACTGCGACCATCGGGAACTTTTGTCTTGTACTTGATTTGAGCATTTCACAAAGCTGTACACCATGGCTCTGATGATGAGATCAGCATTTGGAAGCATACGATTCCTCCGCTGGTGGTTTGCCCAATAGTGGGTGATGGCGACAATAAGCATCCAGGACCTCTCTTCATCGTTATCAAAGGCACTAATCATTTCTAAACTAAATCCGAGGATATCACAGATGGTTTGCTTGGCAAGCAAAATCCTGGTCACCTCATCAAGCTGTGCAATGTTTGTCACCGTCAGCTCTCGTGTATTGCAAGTAGGGTTGACCTGGTGTGCTGTGTATGTCAGCTGCCCCTGAGCACCACCAGCATTTCGGTAATACTCAGTGACCATCAGTTGACTGCGTCGTTGATTCATGAGTCCGCTGGCAAAACCGTATGTAGCAATGCGAATTGGACACCCTATAGACACTACTGGAGCTTGTTTCACATCTCCCGGCTGTTGGCAAAGGCAGGTCTTGCCGAGAGCTATGGCATCCATCATGAAGTTGGGAAGGTCTCCATTACGAAACAGTCTTAAGAGTGGTGAAGGGACGTCGCATGGATAGGAGCACTTGATGGTGGTGGTATCCTGAAGATCTTCACAACTTACAGTGGAGGAAACAGTGTAGAAACGCTCAGCTCTGATGCAATTCTCACTCAACTGAGACTTGACATTTGGGTCAACACGAAAGGTGTTTATCTCACGTTTGAAATGCTCCATTGTTCTGAACCTTTGTAGAAAATCTGCAACATTGGCAGGCCAGATTCTTCCACCTTTCACTCCAGGCTGGCTGTCGACCATGCGTTGTAGAGGTGATCTGTCATAGTAGAGGCCTGGCACTGATTTGTCCGCGCCATCTCCAAGAATTGCCACCATGGCAAACACTAAGCTTAGGTCATTGAGCTTGAAGTGACCCTGAAAGAAGCAATTTCGGTCAAATACAAAAGCCGTGCACACACCCTGACCGAGGGTAAGGTACTTGGGGAAGATGACACCACCTCGTACATCAAACACGCAGTAGTTGGTGTCATTGGCAAGCACAGGACAGCCATAATGATTGGCCAATCGGACCACGGTCATGTTAGCCTTACCATCTGCACATATCAGAGAGACTCCACTCACTTCCTTCACTGCATGCACGAATGTATCCCGAGATAGAATAGGTAGAAAGTGCCTCGTTTCCTCCCTGCCTTGAGAGGTGTGTGCCTTTTGGATGTTTTCAGGAATATCTCCTATGTTTCGGTTCTTACGGTAGACCACATCTTCCAAGTGGCTCTCTATTCCAGCTCCATCCATGACAATAATAGGCCGTACTCCAGCACTTTGGAGGTTACTAAGGAACTCCAATACAATCTCATGCAGTCTGGCATAGTAGCCACCATTGGCCCAGTCGAGATGGTGTTCTAGATAAAGCGAGTGAAGCAGATTTACTCCATCGATCACCAGCTGCCCTTGGATGCTCACAATTGGACCACAGATAGTGGATAGATTCTTACCTATCACATTATGAAATCCCCTGACACCCATGATAAAAGTGTGGGTATATTATCATAGGTTCTCTTTTTGAGTCCAGGAGTAAAAAAAATCACTGCACTGCCCGTTGCTTGCAAAACTGGGTAGCTAGTTAATCTGATTGTGTACTAGTCAGCAATTTATAGTCTTTGGAGCTCATTACTTGGAACTCCTGAACTAAGGAGAATTGAGTGTAAAGTTCAGCTAACAGGAATTGATTGCATGTTTGGAATGTTAGAAATTCATAGGTTGTGAATTCTATTATCTGATTTTCTGTAATGATAAACTACCTACAAAGTGCTAGCCATGTAGTGTATTCATTCTTCCACTGCGTTAGTAACATGCCTCCCTGTCCTGCTCTCTCTAACATAGTAGTTCAGCTGATAGAATAAAGAAGAATGTACAGAATAACTAACTAAAATCAATGGCACATGTGCACACTATTTATACGCATAAAGATACTATCTATGAATTTATTTATGAGCCTACCTATAGCTATGCATGTTTCATTGATATGTACGCACGTAAAAACAGTACATGTTCAACTGTACATGTAGCCATTCTCAGTCTGTACACAAGTACATGCTAAATTATAATCATTGTCAAAATCATTGTAAGGTCTCTGTGATTAATTTTACTAGTCAATTCCACCATTCCTTGAGCCGGCACTGGTAGTGACCGATGTACTTTTGGACTCCTTATAGAGCAGATTACAGCTATTTATGAGCTGTGAATTCTATATGAATTTATCAGCTAGCCATTCAGTTTATTGACTCCGTGAGTACTAAATATTATCTAATAGCAACAGTACTACGATAATCATCAGTCATTGTGTGGTCTTTATGGTTTAGTCATTAGTTAGCTATTTCCACCATTCTTTGAGCCAGCACTGGTAGTGACCGATGTACTTTCGGACTCCTTATAGAGCGGATTTAAGCACATTGACTCATTCTCCCATTGTACTTATGATAGCTACTCTGAATTTTATTCAGGAGCTAGCATACACGCAGCCTCTATAGCTAATCAGTCTGTTAAATGAGTTTACACACACAAAATATACATGTTCTCCCCCCCACCTCCAACTCCTCCATCCTTGTAGCTATGGTAAGATGATAACAATTTGCATAGACACATGACTATTCAAGTTATTGAACTCAGTGACACACAAATCACGCTAGCTATTACAATCAATGACAATAGTTGAACAATTGAGCTACCATGGCATCACATACTTCTATTATTTGCTAAACTGTGATATTATTATACTACACACAACTATTGTAACATTGTAACTACTATGGTATATGCTATTTTTATTAGATTCCTGCTCGCTAGCTATTTTTATGTTCCTTAATTGGAGGGTAGGATAGCAGCAATAAGCTCATCATAAAGCTGCCTTTCCCTTTGACTTAGATGTTCAACTGGAACTTCGATTCCACCACGAAGACCATAGTGGAGTACAATCTCACCATTGTAGAGGCATGCTGGAGATGGCATTTCAAATGGCTGCATTAGGATGGAATTGAGACCGACTGTATCAGCGTATAAGCACTGCCATTCAAGAGCAGCATGGTATGCTTTGATCCAATTAGGATCCCTGAATGTGTCAGGGAGAGGATCATCGTGTAGAATCTGGTCTTGAGGGTGTTGATTTTGCATTCTATTGGAACATTTGACAAAGCTGTAAGTTAGAGAGTGGAATATGCGATCACAATCTGGGAGAGACTGCTTTACTAACTGATGCCTTGCCCAGAATCGTGTAAGAGCAGCAACCAGCATCCAGTACCTCTCTTCATCATTGTCAAACATGCTGATGTCCTCTAAAGTGCATCCAAAGGTAGTACAGATGGCTTCTTTGGCCAGCTTCTTCCTTTCTTCCTCTGTAAGCTCAGCAATCTTCTTTGCACCCAATCGCTTTTGTGTAGAATGATCTGGTTCAGCCTGGTGTTCAGAATAGTTTAGTCCTTGTTTGGTACCAAACATAATTATTACAATGGTATTCGATTATCATCTTTGAACTTTGGTGATTCATGAGTTTGCGTACATATCCATATGCAGCTTCACGAATAGGACACCCAAGAACAACAACAGGGGGCTGATTTTTGTCTCCTACCTGTTGACAAAGGTAGCACTTTCCTAAAGCAATGGCATTCATTAGGAAATTTGGAAGATCTCCATTGCGGAAAATGCTGGAGAAGAGATGGAGGGAGCTCACACAGTTGACTCGAACACTGAATCATAGTATTTTTTTGTAGAAATTCACAATTCATGGGGGAGGAATCTGTATAGTATTTCTTTGCTCTGTCACAACTTACTCTTAACTGTGACTTCAAGTTCTCAGAGAGCCGGAATGAACTAATCCGAATTTGAAAATCCTCAAGAGATCTAAAGCTTTCAAGGAATTTCGCCACATTAACCAGACTACCCCCCCCCCCCCCCCCCCCACCACCTTCACCCAATCGGCTATCTATCATATGTTTCAGATCTGAATTGCCATGGTAAAGGTCAGGTAAGGCAGGCCCTCCATCTCCTAAAAGTGCTACCATAGCCAAAATCAAGCTCTGGTTGCAGTGGCGTAGCCAGAAAGTTTATTTGAGGGCTTCCATAGTATTTAAATAGCGCGCGCGCAAAATTTTTCACGGCCACGCCCCCTTCAATTACCAGCGCGTGTGCAATGGCGCTCGATCTCGATGTCAAGACACAGTTTTACCGCTTGTAACAGCAAAAATCTCTCAAGAAATCTACCTGTTCAGCTATTTATAAGCATTTCTTGCTCAATTGTAAGTGAAACACTGGCTAACAGAGGCATTGTATGGCTAAGTAATGGGAAGGGTGGGGGGCTTCCAGGCAACACGGAAGCCCCCCTGCCTACGCGCCTGGGTTGGTTTATTGTGAAGTATTCCTGGAAGAGTCGACCTCTTTCAATGACATAATTATGCTGTACAGTCTAGACAGAATGGCAACTTGGTTAGAGTCTGACATCATATTACATCATAACACTGATTACCATAGCAACCTAGACTCTATACATATACTGGGGCCTTTAGCCACAACAGCTAGTTTACAACAAGTTCCAGAGCCTAGAAGAAGTAGACTACCTCAGCTTCTGCATGAACACCTGGGATTCGTGAGTTAACCCCTACAAACTTATGTAGTAGCTAGTAATAGTACTTACTGGAGATTCTGTTAATTTCCCTGAATGTGTAAATTATGGTCATGTGTGCATGCTGCCCGTGTCCATGAGCCACTTAGGTGGGTAGGGAGAGTTCCCATGGGACAAAAGAGCTTTTTAACCTACCACCCCTAGTTCTCAAGGCTAGGCACCTAAGTGGCTCTGCCTTTTGCTGGGTTAGGTTTGCCTGAGCAGGCAATGAGATGGATGGTTGCCCCTTAGGTTTGGGATTGGTAGTAGAAGATAAACCTACTGAATTTTCATGTGTCTGTGCTCAGATCAAGTTTGAGATGTCGGTACAAAATGACACCATTGTAAACGTTAAATAGACAGTATTGGTGTCATTTCCTAGTACAAAACAGCCATAATAATTTGCTAACTTCACAACCGTTGTGTTTGCCTTACCATCAGCAAAATACAATGGCACACTGCTTAGCTCTTTCACTACTGTAACGAATGTCATACATGACAACTCGGAAAGAAAATGCTTTGACTCATATTCACAATTGTACCCTGGAGTGTGTGCTCTCTCAATGCATGCAGGAATATCACTAATGGAAAGGTTTCTCCTATAGACCTTGTCTTGCAGATGACTCTCAACTCCAGCTCCATCTATGATGACAATTGGATGCACTCCAGCTTTTTGAAGATTGCCAAAGATCCTCACTGTTACCTCGTTAGCAACCACCATTGGCCCAATCGAGATTGTGGTGAAGATAAAGCTCATGAAGTACGTTAACTCCATCAATCACCAAATGTCCAGTAGTGGATCTCCCCATCATTGGGATGTACAGTAGGGTGCACCGCTTTACTGCTGTGAGTGACTGATGCATAGATGTTGGACTCTCTTTGTCGAGGTCAGTCTTCCTGATCCCTTTGAATGAAAGGAGGAGATGCTTTTGTATCTTGCTTTATTCTGTTCAAGCCATGAAGAAATCTCCTTTCCTGTGTAGCTACGTACTACACTTACTCTTTCTCTTTTCATAAAAGTGTCTGAATACGTAACTGGTTCTCTGGAGGAAACAGTGTAGAAACGCTCAGCTCTGGTGCAATTCTCACTCAATTGTTACCTCGTGAACCTTCAAGTAGCAACCACCATTGGTCCAATCGAGATTGTGGTGAAGATAAAGCTCATGAAGTACATTAGCTCCATCAATCACCAAATGTCCTTGAATTTTTTGAGCTGAACCTAATTCCACCGTTCCTTGAGCCAGCACTGGTAGTGACTGATGTACTTTCGGACACCTTATAGAATGTGTTTAAGTACATTGACTCTTCAACATCATCAGAGTTCTGTTTTGATACCGAGCCACTTGCAAATGAAGGTTTAATTGGAGGGGCACGATAATTTTCGTCCCAGTAGTGGATCTCCACATCATTGGAATGTACAGTAGGGTGCACCGCTTTACAGTTGTGAGTGATTGATGCATAGATGTTGGACTCTCTTTGTCGGGATAGGTCTTCCCGATCCCTTTGAATGAAAGGGGTAGATGCTTCGTATCTTGCTTTATTCTGTTTAAGCCATGAAGAAACCTCCTTTCCTGTGTAGCATATACGTATAGAAACATCAACTAAGGTTCATTGACACTAGGATTGAAGTTGAACTACACTTACTCTTTCTCTTTTCATAAAAGTGTCGGAATACGTAACTGGTTCTTCTGATCAACGTGATGCCATTGCATCAGACAGCCTTTGCATTTGTTTCTGTCAAGAAAATAAAACTGACTGTGAACATAAATTACCCGATAAACACGTCAAGAGAGGAGAGGAATTCAATGTTACTATGACAGTAGTAGATCAAGTCAATAGAAGTGTCAGTGAAATGACGCCTATTAGCATCTACTTAGAACCAGAATCTGGTCCTAGTAAGCTTGATAAAGGACAGCAACTGCAATTGGTAGACAAAGAATATTCATACTTAAATTTCAGTATTTTCTCTCCTAATATAACTAGAAATGTAACTCTTGTTGTGTACGTTGATGATAGCCCATGCATTGATGCTGGACTGTCAAATAAAACCGTTACAGTACACTTCAATACTTGTACCTGCCCAGTTAGCTTTCAAGAAAATAATCACAGCATAGATAGATGTCATTGTGTGTGTCATGATGATATAAATGACTATGTTACAATGTGCAACCCTGAGAATACAATATTTCTGACAAAAAACTCCTGGATAGGCTACATTAACAACAGTGGTTACCTTGTCTACCCCAACTGTCCTTATGACTTTTGTGAACCACCAATGAAAGTCAACATAAGCCTGAATAGCACAGATCGGACTGACACCCAGTGTGCATACAATTGTACAGGTTTATTGTGTGGACGATGCAAGGATGGTTTCCAGTTATCCATCGCCACACCTCGTTGCCTTCAATGCTCAAAAACTTCAATTGCAGGAACATACTTGGCTGGTTATATTTGGGGAGGCATTGGTGGCATAGTTATGGTTGTACTCATGCTAATAGTCAATGTCACAGTGGTACAAGGAACTATCAGTGGTTTGATATTCTATGCTAACATTATTCTTATGAGTAGAAGTCTATTCTTTCCATCACTACGTCCTAATTATTCATATACTTCATCAACAATCGGCTTGGTTTCGACAGATGCCTTCCACATGGAGTGGATGCATATCAAAATGTTTGGCACTATTTTGTATTTCCCATCTATGCCTTAGCCCTGGTTGTGGCCATCATTCTTTTAAGCAAGTATTCATCAAGATGTGCAAGGATAATTGGAAAAAGAAACCCAGTGGCCACCTTGGCAACTATTATCTTGCTCATGTACACAGTGATTCTTCAAGCTGTAACAGACATACTTGCATTTGGAGTTCTCAAGTACCCAGATGATTCTCGTAAGGTGGTATGGCTTCCTGACACTAGCGTAAAGTACTTCAAAGGTAAACACATTCCTCTCTTTCTTGTAGCAGTATTTATTCTTATTTTAGGTCTTGCCTACACTTTTCTCCTATTTGCTTGGCAGTGGCTGATTCGAGCTCCCAACATGGTCATGTTTCGATGGATTAGGAACACTAAACTCCATTCCTTCATGGAAGCTTATCACGCTCCTTACAAGCCAAAATATTGCTATTTGCTTGGCAGTGGCTGATTCGAGTTCCCAACATGGTCATGTTTCGATGGATTAGGAACACTAAACTCCATTCCTTCATGGAAGCTTATCACGCTCCTTACAAGCCAAAATATTGCTACTAGACTGGACTGCTTCTCTTCATTCGTGTACTACTCAACATTATAGTTATGGCAAACAATTCTGGCAATCCTCGCACTAATCTTCTTGCAATAATAATATTAGTAGTATTTCTGTTCCTCTTGAAGGCATATTTGGGGGACAGAATCTACAAGCAACGGTTATTAGACTATCTTGAGGCCATACACTACTTCAACCTCTTGCTGTTGTGTTTAATAAGTTTTATCTCAGCTGGTACAATTGCAATCCATGTCTCAGTCAGTATAACGTTCGTAATGACAATGTGTACACTACTTTACCATATTCACTATACCTTATATGAGATAAAGAGCTATAAGAACATGAGCAACAGTATTCTGCGATGGATAATCAGAAAGAAAGGTGATACTGCTAATGTTATCAATACTGGAGAGAAAACCATGGTTCATTATAAGCCTACGAATACAAAAGTGTGGCTGTCCAGTTCTCTTGCTACAGAAGAAGAAACATGTGATAAACTAGGAACATGTACACTTAATTTAAGCACAAGAGAAGCTGAGACAGAATTACAAACAGGTGAACTTTATACCACTGATCTGAGAGAGCCCTTATTGGAACAACTTTGAGATACACACATCATAATTATGCTTCATGACTTAATTGTCATTGGTTACTACAAATAGCTGTATTATTTTAGCTAAACACTAAAATTTGTAATTCAAGGTTTATAGCTAAGCTATGCTTTTATGTAAAGTTGTGATGTAGAGGTAGTTTCATGATACAATGTATGTATACTGAGAAACTAATAGGTATTACACAAACTGACTACTCGTTTACAACTTTAACTTAAAGTTATAATTCATCGATCAGTCAGTTCTTGCTAAAGAGCTCTTAGGCAGATATGACAGCCATCAATAGCTTTTCATAAAGCTGTCTTTCCCTTTGAGGTAGTTGTTGGACTTTACCCTCACTGCCCCCACGAACAGCATAGTGTAGCACAGTAGGACCATCATAGAGGCATGCAGGAGATGGCACTTCAAATGGTTGCATTAGGATGGCATTGAGACCAACCACATCAGCATACAAGCACTGCCACTCAAGAGCAGCGTGATAGACCCTGATCCAGTTGGGATCCCTGAAGGTATCTGCTGGAGCAGACTGTGACCATCGGGAACTTTCGTCATGTACTTGATTTGAGCATTTCACAAAGCTGTACACCATGGCTCTGATGATGAGATCGGCATTTGGAAGCATACGATTCCTCCGCTGGTGGTTTGCCCAATAATGGGTGATGGCAACAATAAGCATCCAGGACTGCTCCTCATCATTATCGAAGGCACTAATCGCTTCTAAACTAAATCCGAGGATATCACAGATGGTTTGCTTGGCAAGTGAAATCCTGGTCACCTCATCAAGCTGTGCAATGTTTGTCACCATCAGCTTTCGTGTATTACAAGTAGGATTGACCTGGTGTGCTGTGTATGTCAGCTGCAACTGAGCACCATCAGCATTTCGGTAATACTCAGTGACCATCAGTTGACTGCATCGTTGATTCATGAGTCCGCTGGCAAAACCATATGCAGCAATGCGAATTTGACACCCTATAGACACTACTGGAGCTTGTTTCACATCTCCCGGCTGTTGGCATAGGCAGGTCTTGCTGAGAGCTATTGCATCCATCATGAAGTTGGGAAGGTCTCCAGTACGAAACAGTCTTAAGAGTGGTGAAGGGACCTCACACGGATAGGAGCACTTGATGGTGGTGGTATCCTGAAGATCTTCACAACTTATTGTGGAGGAAACAGTGTAGAAGCGCTCAGCTCTGATGCAATTCTCACTCAACTGAGACTTGACATTGGGGTCAACACGAAAGGTGTTTATCTCACGTTTGAAATGCTCCATTGTTCTGAACCTTTGTAGAAAATCTGCAACATTGGCAGGCCAGATTCTTCCACCTTTCACTCCGGGCTGGCTGTCAACCATGCGTTGTAGAGGTGATCTGGCATAATAGAGGGCTGGCACTGATTTATCAGCACCATCTCCAAGAATTGCCACCATTGCGAACACTAAACTTAGGTCATTGAGCTTGAAGTGACCCCGAAAGAAGCGATTTCGATCAAATACGAAAGCCGTGCACACACCCTGACCAAGGGTAAGGTACTTGGGGAAGATGACACCACCTTGCACATCAAACACACAGTAGTTGGTATCGTTGGCAAGTGCAGGACAGCCATAATGATTGGCCAATCGGACCACGGTCATGTTGGCCTTACTGTCTGCACATATCAACGAGACTCCACTCACTTCCTTCACTGCATGCACGAATGTATCCCGAGACAGGATAGGTAGGAAGTGCCTCGTTTGCTCCCTGCCTTGAGAGGTGTGTGCCTTTTTGATGTTTTCAGGGATATCTCCTATGGTTCGATTCCTACGGTAGACCACGTCTTCTAAGTGGCTCTCTATTCCAGCTCCATCCATAACAACAATAGGCCGTACTCCAGCACTTTGGAGGTTACCAAAGAACTCCAATACAATCTCACGCAGTCTGGCATAGTAGCCACCATTGGCCCAGTCGAGATGGTGTTCTTGATAAAGCGAGTGAAGCAGATTCACTCCATCAATCACCAGGTGACCTTGGATGCTCACAATCGGGCCGCAGATAGTGGGTAGATTCTTATCTATCACATTGAGAAATCCCTTAACACCCATAGTGACAGAAGTATTATCCACACGAGTCTGAGTAGGTTTTCTTTTTGAGTCCAAGCTGACTGAGGCTTATATAGATGATCAATCACTGATACGTTACTTGCAAAACTAGGTGTATAGCTAAATCAAACAACTGATCAGCAATTTATAGTCTCTGAACTTCAGACAGTGAACTTCAGACTGAAGTTCACCGTCTGGAACTTCTGAACTAAGAGGAATTGAGTATCAAGTTTAGCCTAACTGGAATTGACTACATGTTACAGCTATTTACGGGCTGTGAATTCTATTATCTGATTTCCTGTATTGATAAGTTGGAATAAGCTAGTCATGTATAGTGCATTCATTCTCCCAATGCGCTTGATGCTAGCCAGCTATATGAATTTATCGGCTAGCTACTCAGTTTATTGACTCCATGAGTACTAAATATTATCTAATAGCAACGGTACTACGATAATCATCAGTCATTGTGTGGTCTTTATGGTTTAGTCATTAGTTAGTTATTTCCACCATTCTTTGAGCCAGCACTGGTAGTGACCGATGTACTTTCGGACTCCTTATAGAGCGGATTTAAGCACATTGACTCATTCTCCCATTGTACTTATGATAGCTACTCTGAATTTTATTCAGGAGCTAGCATACACGCAGCCTCTATAGCTATCAGTCTGTTAAATGAGTTTACACACACAAAATATACATGTTCTCCCCCCACCTCCAACTCCTCCATCCTTGTAGCTATGGTGAGATGATAACAATTTGCATAGACACATGACTATTCAAATTATTGAACTTAGTGACACACAAATCACGCTAGCTATTACAATCAATGACAATAGTTGAACAATTGAGCTACCATGGCATCACATACTTCTATTATTTGCTAAACTGTGATATTATTATACTACACACAACTACTGTAACATTGTAACTACTATGGTATATACTATTTTTATTAGATTCCTGCTCGCTAGCTATTATTATGTTCCTTAATTGGAGGGTAGGATAGCAGTAATAAGCTTATCATAAAGCTGCCTTTCCCTTTGACTTAGATGTTCAACTAGAACTTCGATTCCACCACGAAGACCATAGTGGAGTACAATCTCACCATTGTAGAGGCAAGCTGGAGATGGCATTTCAAATGGCTGCATTAGGATGGCATTGAGACCGACTGTATCAGCGTATAAGCACTGCCATTCAAGAGCAGCATGGTATGCTTTGATCCAATTAGGATCCCTGAATGTGTCAGGGAGAGGATCATCGTGTAGAATCTGGTCTTGAGGGTATTAATTTTGCATTCTATTGGAACATTTGACAAAGCTGTAAGTCAGAGAGTGGAATATACAATTACAATCTGGGAGAGACTGCTTTACTAACTGATGCCTTGCCCAGAATCATGTAAGAGCAGCAACCAGCATCCAGCACCTCTCTTCATCATTGTCAAACATGCTGATGTCCTCTAAAGTGCATCCAAAGGTAGTACAGATGGCTTCTTTGGCCAGCTTCTTCCTTTTTTCCTCTGGAAGCTCAGCAATCTTCTCTGCACCCAATCTTTTTCGTGTAGAATGATCCGGCTCAGCCTGGTGTTCAGAATAGTTTAGTCCTTGCTTGGTACCAAACACATTACAATGGTATTCAATTATCATCTTTGAACTTTGGTGACTCATGAATTTGCGTACATATCCATATGCAGCTTCACGAATAGGACACCCAAGAACAACAACAGGGGGCTGATTTTTGTCTCCTACCTGTTGACAAAGGTAGCACTTTCCTAAAGCAATGGCATTCATTAAGAAATTTGGAAGATCTCCATTGCGGAATTGCTGGAGAAGAGATGGAGGGAGCTCACACAGTTGACTCGAACACTGAATCATAGTATTTTTTTGTAGAAATTCGCAATTCATGGGGGAGGAATCTGTATAGTATTTCTTTGCTTTGTCACAACTTACTCTTAGCTGTGACTTCAAGTTCTCAGAGAGCCGGAATGAGCTAATCCGAATTTGAAAATCCTCAAGAGATCTAAAGCTTTCAAGGAATTTCGCCACATTAACCAGTCTATTCTGATCCCTACCACCTTCACCCAATCGGCTGTCTATCATATGTTTCAGATCTGAATTGTCAGGGTAAAGAACAGGTAAAGCAGGCCCTCCATCTCCTAAAAGTGCTACCATAGCCAAAATCAAGCTCTGGTGGCCTATTGTGATTTATTCCTGGAAGGGTCGACCTCTTTCAGTGACATGTGCTGTACATGTGTTTGTGCTCAGATCAAGTTTGAGATGTCGGTACAAAATGACACCATTGTAAACGTTAAATATACAGTATTTGGTGTCATTCCCTAGTACAGGACAGCCATAATAATTTGTTAACTTCACAACCGTTGTGTTTGCCTTACCATCAGCAAAATACAATGGCACACTGCTTAGCTCTTTCACTGCTGTAACGAATGTCATACGTGACAACTCGGGATGAAAATGCCTTGACTCAGATTCATGACTATACCCTGGAGTGTGCACTCTCTCAATGCATGCTGGAATTTTGCTAATGGAAAGGTTTCTCCTATAGACCTTGTCTTGCAGATGACTCTCAATTCCAGCTCCATCCATGATGACAATTGGACGCACTCCAGCTTTTTGAAGATTGTCAAAGAACCCCACTGTTACCTCATGAACCTTCAAGTAGCAACCACCATTGGCCCAATCGAGATTGTGGTGAAGATAAAGCTCATGAAGTACATTAACTCCATCAATCACCAAACGTCCTTGAATTTTTTGAGCTGAACCACAGATCAAATCAAGATTGTTTTCAATGGTTGTTTGCAATCCTTTGATTCCCATGTTGTGTGACACCAAAGAACTATAAACACTTGTAATTACAGCTACAACCTGCAAATTCAATGCTTTTAGCAGTAGTATTAAACTTATCCACTTGGTCCTAGATCTGATTTTCAAAGTTTGAAGGGAGTGTTTAATGATTGGAATCATCTATTCCACTGAAAGGAACTATGATGCACAATGTAGCATATTATTTTGGAATGCACACAGAATGAATTTGACATGATCATGAATATTCCATTACTGGTATGTGCCACACCCAATATGCATGTGTCAACTGGTATATATGGCAGGATATAATAATGTTGATTGTTACAAGTATGTAGTACACAGCAAGGTGCATACCCTGGTAATGTTATATTGTGCTTAATCAAATTTCTATTTGCAAAGTACTGGTATATAATAATTATTAAGGCAAGATCATAAAACTGATGTTCAATTGCAGCCAATCTCTTACATTGTAGTTCACTAGTTAATTCCACCATTCCTTGAGCCAGCACTGGTAGTGACCGGTGTACTTTCAGACTCCTTATAGAGCGGGTTCAAGTACATTGACTCTTCAACATCACCAGAGCTCTGTTTTAATACTGAGCTGCTTGCGAATGAAGGCTTAATTGGAGGGGCACGATAATTTTCGTTCCAATAGTG
Source organism: Stappiaceae bacterium (assembly GCA_964291365.2). Lineage (GTDB taxonomy): Bacteria > Pseudomonadota > Alphaproteobacteria > Rhizobiales > Stappiaceae > JBDWFY01. Next base: position 243,771 of record OZ220021.1, on the reverse strand, counting down.
GATCTCCACATCATCAGGATGTACAGTAGGGTGCACCGCTTTACTGTTGTGAGTGATTGATGCATAGATGTTGGACTCTCTTTGTCGAGATCGGCCTTCCCGATCCCTTTGAATGAAAGGGGTAGTTGCTTCGTATCTTGCTTTATTCTGTTTAAGCCATGAAGAAACCTCCTTTCCTGTGTAGCATATATAGAAACATCAATTAAGGTTCATTGACACTAGGATTGAAGTTGAACTACACTTACTCTTTCTCTTTTCATAAAAGTGTCTGAATACGATGGTAAACATGGCTATCAGACATACTAATACAAGGAATATGAATAAAAACCCTCCAATGGGTCCAGCAATCATGATAGTCCTCAACTGCGATACATCTACATAAAAAAAGTGTTAGCTAGAAATGGTTACAAAATACACCAACTGTTATAAGCATGAGTATGGGACTACATAACCATAGGCGTCAATTAAGTGGGGGGTCACAGTGTTGTACCTGACAGGTGGGCATCAGACAACTACAATAGCTTAGCTACTAGTACATCATGCTATCCCAATGACTTACAACAAGCTACTAGACAACTATTAGACAACTATTTACTACTACTACTACTTCATGCTATCTCAGGAAATTTTTCATATTAGTGTGCCTAAATATCGATTCTGAGGCATTCTGGACAATGTTCCAGAGCAAAGATGTTATTTATCGGTCTCAGATTAGTTGTAAACTAAAATAAATCCATTTATAGTGCAACAAAATGATGAAAAGTGAGGGGGCCTGTGCCCCCTCAGGCCCCCCCAAAATGACGCCTATGTACATAACTACTGTAACAGTAATTTTGTACGTGCCCCGTTTAAGTGAAAAATGAAGAAGGACTGTACAACATTGAGCATAATTATTATGAGTAGGTGTCTGAACTGAAGTGAGCTTACGTACGTATATTGCAGCTTATTCCTGTGTATTCAGAATTGCACACACACTCATAAGTGTTGACACGATCCAAGCAGACCCTATTACCAGTGCAGTTAACTCCTATACAGTCATCGATGTTGGTTTCACAGTCTGAACCAGTGAAGCCACTGTCACAGTCACAAGTATAAGAGTTAGCACCATCAACACAGGTGCCTTGTCCAGAGCAGTTTACATTGATACATTCATTTATATCTATTTCACAAAGTTCTCCCTCAAATCCAGGGTTGCAAATACAATCAAAATCGTCCACTTTGTCCTGACACCGTCCACTGTGTGAACACTCGACACTAATACAATCATCAATGTCTTCCTCACACTGATATCCTGTGTATCCTGGATTGCACACACATGTAAAGTTATCAATACCATCTATGCATATGCCATTGTTAGAACAATTAATGCTGCTCATTGTTAAGCACTCGTCTATGTTTATTTCACAATACTCTCCAGTATAGCCTGGCTGACAGTCACATGTGAAGGTTTCAATTCCATCAATGCATTGTCCGTTTCTGCTACAGTTGCTTAAAGGACCCTCACAGTCATCTATGACAGTTTCACAGCGCACTCCTGTGAAATCAGGGGCACATATTACCCTGAAACTTAGCCTGATTTGTGCGAAATTGTTCCTCCCCCAAAACAGTGCTGGTGCTGTTTCCAGATCGACTGGAAGTGTGCTGTTGATAGGTATGAGAAAATCATCTATAAGATCATTTGGAAGGTTTATTGGAGCATTTGAGTCATCATCTATTACTGCTACATATAGCTCAGCACCCTACAGTTGGGAATCAATGTAAAACTATATCACTGCAGCTGTATACATAGAATTAGTTTGGATGCAAGTAAATATTGTGCAATATCAGCTATGCTTTGCGCTCCACTGACGGAAAGCAGGGTTGATCATGACTTGCAGGCAGCTAGCTATATGCTGTTACAACACATACTTAATCACAGTCTATATGTGCAAGACATGCACGGTTCACCTCCCATCTCTCTGATACTCCACTAAGAGGCAGAGGGTTCGATAGCCCAAGGACAGTAGCCTGAGTGAAATCAATAGGTCCATCATCAAAGACAGTGCTGCTGACAGCTTGAGGAACACAAATGGTGTTTGAACCAATGGGCTGAAGACAGTAGGAGAAGAAGTTGTCACACCTGGCAGTGCCAGTGCAAACTGTTTCAATAAATTGATCACAGCAACCAAGGAGACACTGAACACATCTGTTTGATGGATTAGAGAATTCGTGGCTCTGTACAAGAATGATATAGTCACCCCATATGCAAACCTGTGGAAAATAAACCATGAGTTAACTTCCTCTTTCACACATCTCCCCCCCCCCCCCCCATCTAATTTACTTAATTTCAGCTTACAGGATTTATGATGCTTATCAACAGTAGAAGATGTAGTTTAATTGTTTCACTTGCCATGGTGACAGACTCTGCAAATGACTGGACCAGAGTCAATTGACTTATGCCACTCTGATATATGGGTGCATGTACTTGAGTACAATAAATTAAACAGCCCACACCTTTAAATGGTATAACATTTAATCACCATTGTTTGATGAACAATGTTAGTTTCTTCGCTACAACTGCATGTACACGTGACTGTTAATTGCAGTTATGTATCCTGCAGCTGTTTCCTACATCGTGGTCAGATGATGCTGTATGATGAGGTTGTTCACCATGCTCACTACCCTGTGCATTATTCTGAAAGTCGGTATGAAAATAAGTTGGTTTGCCATACTGATTCATTGGCATTATACAGGTATGTGTATTAGTACAAGGATGGTACCTCATAGAGGTGAGACTCAACAGCTACTGTAACCCAACTGGAAGATGTCAAGGCTGCAACATTCCACCTGGCCAGACCTTTCAGCATTGTTGTGATAATGCTGACATTACTGACTGCAGCGGTGATGATCTTTGTGACAGCTACTTCATGTATTGTTTGAGACCTCTTGGTGAAACTCGGTTGAATCCAGGATGTTTTTCCAATGAAACAAGGACTGTGTCATCAATCAACATAAATGATGCACCCATTGATTTTTCCCAGAGCACTGTGCTTGGTCTTGCCAATCCACAAAACTTTTCCAGCTTGGAAAATACATATAATGTAAACATTATATAATTCCAATCCGGCTATGCACCCTTCACTGTAGGCAGTGCAGTATAGCTAATACTCAGTTACTTAGTCTAATAGTTATCCACAATAATATTTATCTCTACAGGGAGTTCAACTATACATTATTGTACAAGATGATGACAGAGTTGCTGGTGGGATACCACCAGATGAATTAGTGGACATTCTGCTGATAAATTACAACCAATCAGTAGCAGAGCCTTTACGACAAAATTATACTGGAATTTTCGGTTTTGTAACATTTGATGCGACTGTCACTGCACTCTATACAGGGAACTTTGAAGGATCAGATTGCACAGAGTTTATCCCTGGTTTTATTGGCCCAAACTGTGATGAGATCGATGATCATTGTGTTAAAGATGGAGTGAGTTGTGGTAGTGGACGGTGTTTGGATGGTAATGACTCCTACAGCTGTACTTGTGATCCAGGCTTTACTGGAGAGTTTTGCCAGATTATATAACATTGATGACTGCCTGGGCGTGAGCTGTAGCACTAGTGGAAGTGGAGAATGCTTAGATGGAATAAATGGCTTCACTTGTGAGTGCTTCACTGGCTACAGTGGACCACTTTGTGGCACAGGTATCTACATCTCTCTCTCTCTCTCTCAAGTAGCCTGTACAAAACAATCTCTCAGAAATAAGGATCGATGCCTCACTACTATTAATCAGGACACCTCACCTCATGTTGTCCCACATGCATGTGTTCACAATAGATGTAGTGGTGATTCCAAGCTAGGAGCCCACATTATGCTGGATCGACCATCATGAGGAAAGTCACTCTATTTGGAATACTATTATGCCAGCTACCATAACAATGACACAATTATAGTGACTCCAAATAAGGTGACATTCTTCAAGAACATTGTGTACAAACTGTAACCTAAAGCACCTGATTATATGGCAAACAGCTCTTGCTAAATTACATGATATGCCTTAAGATTAGTCTTGATCCATCTGCCTGGTAGTGCTTGTGACTAACCCTATTGCTAGCTATTTATAAGCATGTGCACTTCCCTCTCGTATCAAGCTCCACATTTCAAAGAATGCTAGCAGCAGCAGTGAGTGGAGGGACTATTGGAGTTCTGTTGCTACTGATCCTTATTCTCCTTGTGACTATTATTGCATGCTGGAGAAGAAGAAAGTTCAAGATGAAAATACAGAGGCAGCATGATGGAACTGACAGGTCAGCACATGAACAGCAACTATCAAGTGATAAAATGATTGAATTACAGAGCAACGAAATTTATATGATTTTACTGCACAACACATTCCAACTAAAGACAATATAGCATACGATGATCATTATTATTATTAACTAGTTGACATAATTATCGATTCTGTATACTATAGTTGAATCAAGAGTAGATTAGAGGAGAGTATCAAACCCCCCTTGTTTAATATTAATTTTGTAGTTGTAACAGATTGGTCCATGCCAAAGCAGGTGCTCTAGATCTCATTAAGTATTAATTTTGTGAATCCTCACAGTATAGCTACTTGCCGAAGTTCTCTTTGATTCTAGTAGCCACAAATCCTGTGGTTGGAACCAAGTATCTATACGGCATTTAGAAACGCTACAACTTAGAAACCTTACAACTTAGATCATAGCTGTAACAAATACTGCAAAGCAGATACTCTAAATCCTGTAGAGTATACTCTATGAGATTTAGAGTACCTGCTTTTGACCAAACCAGACTGCAGTGTTTGTTACAACTGCGCTTTAAGTTGTAAGCTTTCTAAGTTGTAAGCATTACTCATAGAGTACCTCATATTTCTAGTATCCATATCTATCTTATACTGATTGATTTAATTACTGATCTATTTCCTATTAGTTATTATCATTTGTCACATTATGGTCATAAGATATTCATGCCTGCATGCACATACTGTATTATAGGATGGTCTGTCATTTACATGCAATCATGATATTATGGTTTGATCAAGCTAATGTTATGGGCTGCTACGTGTATATTGCCCTACCCTATAGTTCATTCTAAAAGTCGATCAGTAATTATTGAAATCACATAGCTACATGTACCTGTACATACAGTGTAGTACTATCAAAAGTGTACTCTTGGATGGACAAAGCACACTGAAAGAGTCACAAATACCACTACTAGATCAGAGTGAACATTATAAGATTTCATAAACTTAATGAATGGTACATGTACAAACATACATACAATATCTTATAATAAGCACACAACATTATAGAGTGAAAGTGGTGAAACTTACAATGTCATAACAACTTAAAAGCCCCTGATAGTGGAGCAGGAATGAATGAACAACTAAAACTGTAGTAGTCCATCAAAAATAGAGGTATACTATTGTTAATTTTTGTACAAGTCTCATGGAGGTAAGATAAAGCAATACACAGTGGTAGTCTCTATCATCTCTACGCTTTCACAGTTTCTAAGGACTCCATCTGCACAGCTCCATCAGTGCCATCAGTGCCATCAGTTTTGACATTCTTGGCATTGAGCAGTTTCATCAGCTTCTTGCTCATAAAGTAGGGCCTGTCATGACCATTGTTACGTTCAAGGTCCTCAACTGCAGGGGACGATTATACTAAATTCTACGAACATCACAAATGTCACAATACAACTATAGCTTAGGCAAACAATCCTCTCCCGTGAAATACTCCCACTATATGATACATATCATGACGTCAACTGATTTGAGACTCTGCTTATACAACTCACATGCACAAATGAAGATGGTGTCGACAGCCATGTGGTAGACAGTCATGAAGCCAGAAGCAATGAAGAAGGTGATGATTACCAGAAACTACAGAAGCCAATAAGATCATTATTAGTAGCACAATTGTGTAGTGTACATGCTGTATAGTGGGAAATTTTTTGCTGGTGCAAAATTTCATGGAGTTGCCTTCAAACCCTTCAGAAGAAACTTTTGTGGCTTTAAATTTCATGCAGGCGCCTCAAAGAGACCATACCCATGGCGCTAGCTAGTGCTAAGAATACGGTTCTTATTTTCGTGGTAGTCTATAATTATATCTCTCCATGAAAACTGCGGAAAATTTAACATCATGCAAAAATTTCCCGCTATACGGTAATAATATTATTATGCAATCCTATACCTGATTCAAAATGTAGAACCACCTGCTTATAGGTGCATTGCCTTGAAAATTAATTTTCGGGTTAATTTTCAAGGCAATGCACCTATAAGCAGGTGGTTCTACATTTTGAATCAGGTATAGGATTGCATATTATTTACATACATACATGACATTGTAGGCACACCTGAGCAGGCACTGCCCTTAGGTAATCCTCCTGAACTTTTGTGTACATGTACAGTGTTCTCCCTAGTACACTTTAAGTGCTTAAATTTAAAGACCTTCAATGAGAAATTCCCTTTGATCTTGATGTAGGTGGAGCTTCAAAACTTTGATGTGACTGTTAACTCCTCCCAAAACACACCCTCCCACTACGCCTTAAGAAAATTCTGGGGAGAACACTGCAAGTAGCTACATGTAACAGCATGCCAACTTACAATAACTGGAATGAGGTAATAGTTGAGTGGCTGGCTCCAGAGGGTCTCACCCAATCCGAGATAGCCACCAAAACCAAGATAGGCCAGAACACCTGTGCACAAGTATGCAGCAATAACAATGAAGGTTACATGCCACACGCTATCATTTTGACAACATGCATGCATGCAAAGACTCACCCATAGCACATGTGATGGCTACTTTGCCTAGGAACAGTAGGAAAGCCACAATACGATCCTTGACAGCAGTCCTATTGTAAGACAAAATTGATCAACGATTATTAACTTTGCACATACAATGTAGTACTTGGCATGCAACGATATAAGCATACCAATGCCACTTACACTAGGATATTCCTTAGGAGGAGTTTCACTGCCTTGCAAGCTCCAGTGCAAAAGTCATAGCCATATATGGCAATCTAAACAACAGGAAAAATTAATAATGATGACCTTAATCTACCACATAATTAAATGGGCAGTACTGTAGAATAGGTTTTAATTGCATGGTTTAATGACTGTGCTTTAGGCTAAATTGTGAATCTAATAATCGTGCTGGTCAATGCTGTACCATATTACAGACTACACACAAGTTCACTTCTGTGATTTATTAATTGCAAATGTAGGAAAAACTCGTAATTCACAATCAATAGATACTCATAATTAAATTCCTTCCTATGGTACTAAATAAAAGAGTAAACGGTGACCCTGTGCAACATTTACCTCAATGTAGGCCTGTCGATTGATGTAGCGTAGAATCTTCTCAAAGCACCAGAGGCAGCACTGGAGCAAGCAGAGTAGTGCCTTAGCCACCTTGCCAGTCTTACCCTTAAGCTTCTTCTGGATGTATCCTAAAATGATCCTGGCCAGCTGAACTATGGCGATGATCAAAGCACCAAAGGCAATGGAACCAGCATGGAAGCTGTGTGTGTGAGAGGGAGAGGGGGAGAGAGGGAGGGAGAGAGAGAGAGAGAGAGAGAGAGAGAGAGAGAGAGAGAGAGAGAGAGAGAGAGAGAGAGGGCACAAGTACAACATTGATCGTATTTCGACTGTATAGACATCATTGACTTAACTAAACATAATATGTATATGGACTTACAGCAAGGCTCTTCCAAATGCCTGAATGAGAGCAAATGTAGGCACATCCTTTGGTTTCCTGAAGGCCCAGTACCACGAGGCAAAGGCTCCAGCCAGAGTGACCTCACCAAGGGCAAGGATGAAGTTACCAATCCAGAACAGACCAAACAGATGGTAGATCTGGATACCCAGCACGAAGCTGGAGACAGAGATGAAACATGTGGTTCATGAACACAACATAATTATATAGAATTAATGATCTTTCGATCTACTGGGAATAGTATAAGGCTTGTAGACTTACTTTGTAGTTACAAACTGATCAAATAAGCATTGAATAGAGACATTCTTGGTGGACCCAGGCACATCATGAGTGACATACACATTTTCGGTGAACAACTATGGAAGAAGTTAAAAAAAAAAATCAACTAATATGTATGAGCTTAAAGTCAACCATGTATGTGTATTTTCTGAGGTACTAGTATCATAATAAGTCCAAGAAACTTATCAAACAGCTGCTAAAGTGAATTACAACTGTTATATAGTGGAAATTTTTACAGGAAAAGCTTTCCGCCCAAGCTAGCTATCTATGCATTGCAGGAACAATATTATTTTGCTAAATAATATTTGCTTTTACCAAGAATGGTATAGGTCTCTATGTAACAAACTCCAGGGAAAAGAATTGTGGAGAATATTTTGCCAATGAGGGAAATAGGTAAAAATTTAATCCTGGTGATAAAATCCTCTACACAGTACTTACACCAGTATCACACGGAGTGCCATTGGTGACAATGATTCCGTCCAGGCCCTTGTTCTGTCCAGTGAAGTTCCTATCCTCCACAGCAGCCGACCCATTCATCACTATCACATAGGTGGGGTTGGAGGCGGTCACTAGGAAACTGAGGGGGCAGCTTGGGTCAAGAAACACTAATGTAACAATTGGACATCGTGCCAAAATAAAATGTATATAAACTTATGATCACCAAAATAAGGATCCATCCAGCAAGAAAGAGAAGCTAATCTCTTCTCCTATTAAATTGAATGTTTAGAGCAAGAAATGGAGTTGAGAAACTTCTGTATGCACATGTTGCATGAACCAAAGGAGATGAGGGCATGTAACTAGGCACCTGGCAAAATTCATATCTAGGCTAAAAATAGTAATATCCTCAGTATGTATAGTGCAGTCCAGACAGCAGTTGTTATTATAATTAGTTACAAACTACTCTCTCGTTTGAATTTTGCTAGGTATACAGAACAGTATGGCAGTTCATGCCCTCTTCTCCTTTGGGGTCTACATGTATAAACCCTTGCATGAATTTACATGTATTTAGGTGGCTAATAATTAAAAGGATACACTGCAACAACTCCCCAGTAGATAAAGAGAGCAATGAGCAAGACCCAAGTTAGGACAGGGTAGAACACTGATGTCGGAACACCACCTACAGCTCTGTATATATGTGTGTGTGTGTGTGTGTGTGTGTGTGTGTGTGTGTGTGTGTGTGTGTGTGTGTGTGTGTGTGTGTGTGTGTGTGTATGTGTGTGTGTGTGTGTGCATGTGTGCATGTGTGCATGTGTGTGCATGTGTGTGTGTATGTGTGCGTGTGTGTGTGATAAATACCAATGAATTGTACATGACCTTGTACAGAATGGGAGTGGGTGGAGCTTACTTGCTAGACTCCTTGATGACGGCAATGGAGATTCGGATCTTCTTGATCAGAGCAATCAGCAGGATGAGTAGAATGAGAAATACAAGTGAACCAAGGATACCTGGCAATGAAGGGAAGAGAATTTCATACCTCTCTCTCTCTTTCTTCTCTCTCCCCATCCTCACACAAACACACACAAAATATTGTAGTACACACATTAACATACTCACATGCTCATACATGAAAGTTCAAAAGTTTGGTGCCAAAAGTGCAACTGCAGACAGCTGTTTCGGCCTAATTGGGCCTCGTCAGTGCAGTGCAGCACTAGGTGGGCCAGCCACCTCAACAGAAGACCTAAGGCACCAAGGGGCTTTAAATAAGCCAGGAGTCCTAAAGCACTTGTGGGTTTCGTAAAAGCTCTCAAAACTTCTTTATTAAACCCAAATTAGGCTTCGTTAAGGCTCAATGGGATTGCTTTATCCACCCACAAGTACAGCAAAACAACCAGGCCCAAACACCCAAACCGAACTGGCAGTTAAGGAGTTTGCCGGGATAATTAAATCACCACATGTACATGTAACTACCACACAAACAGTCAGAGGTCATAGATTAAAGGGGGACGGAAGCATACCACCAGATTCCCCAGTTTGGGTGTACTACCACACACTATACTTAAAAGATACCTGGGTACCTATATTAATACCAGTAGGTAGAGGTACATAGTATTATGCTTAAAACCCAACACACTTACTCACCGCCAGCTAGCCACGTCCACTCCTGATACTGAAACCAGGGCAGCTGACTATCAATCAGCTCCCTCAGTGGTGAAGTAGCAGCACAGATCTGAGCCGAGAAGCCCTCCAGCTGTGTTCTATTGACAAACTCGGTCAGGCTGACATTGACATTGTTGCTGATGGTGTCCTGAAGACTGTTGAAGAGCATTTGGGCGTCCTGAAAGCAGTAGAACTGGTAGTAGCAGAACACCGTGACTGCATCAAACAAAAGGACAGATAAACCAATGCACCATGCATACAGCTTCAGGTATTAACCAATCCCAAATCCTTGGGAACCACCCGAGTGCCTGCAACATACAGAAATGTGAACCTTGCAAACAGCAAGGCAGAGACACTTACAGTGTATGTAGGAGCAAAGCTTTTGGAAACAAGGGATGGCTACTAAACAGTGTCACATGTACTGACTACATTGTAACTCACTGGCTAGTATGAGAACAAAGCAGGCAGCGATGCCAATGCCAATGATTACACCAGCCAGCCACCTCAGCAGACAGATGTAGGTAAAGGACAGGACAAGGGCTATCACAACACCACTGCAAATAGGAAGAAGGTAGTTATAATATATTTTGTGTACTCATACATCATTCACATGTACACGTATGCTAAGCTGGATCATTTTTGTTGTAAACTCACATTATCAATGCTGGCCAGACAACAATAAAGTCTTGATAGACGTCCAACAGAAACTGACGGGAGTTCACCAAAAGTGCCTGAGTGCTGTGAGTGTATGAGTGAATTGTACATGTGAGCATGGACATCATCTTCCAGAACTAACCCCAGAGGAAGTTGGTCATGATTTCGTGGAATGTGCATTTAATCATTGCGCACCACATGCAATGTATTGTTTTTTTGCTGACTCAGCAGGTTGACCTAGGTTGCGTGGGCATATATCACAGCCTATGGCAAACACACTCTAATTAGAATCGGTGACCAACCTAATCCCAAAGCATCCCAGTGCCAATTAAGCTTAAATGGGTATGAATCATACAAAATTGTGAATAAATGCAACCCTCTCCACCAAAAGTCAACAACAGAGCCCTGTATGTAGATATAGCGTACTCATCTAGGCAGGTTGTAGACAACCATTTGCTACACATGTACTTGTTGATAGCTATATTTGCTAATGGTTCACTCACAATGTTCCGTCTACCAGATCAGAGACAGTGAGGTTCAAGAAGAGGTCCCCAAGGTTGTTTGCAGTGGCTGTGTTCTGAATATCCTCAGAGGTGTTGAAGTTAAACACATCCTCAAATTGCTCCTGGACATTCACAAAGGTGGGAACACACCGACGGGCAACTGCAAAGCATGAATGTGTATGTGTACGTGATGACAGTGTTTATGCAGGCAGTAACATCATTATTCTCCTTAAATTACCATATTAATTCAAATAATAGCCACAGCCACTATTAATTTCAGCCTTGCTCAAGTGCGGCTCTTACTCGAGGGAGGCTTTAATTAATTTCGGGCAGATATCGCACTGTGACATCAAGAAAGCACAAAAGACTGGTTTATGAAGGCTGTGCTTCAAGCAATCGAGATATGATCGAAAAATTACCTTCCACAGAATCAAGCCAAGTTTGTCTTTTGCCACGTTTCTGCCCTGAAAGAATGACTATGCACAGTCTGCGATCGTAGCCACACCCATCAGGTTGTGTTTGCACATACATGCGGCTGTTATTCAAGGGCGGCTACTATTCAGGGTGCGGCTTCTATTCAAATAAATACAGTATACAATCTAGGGGGGTGTAGTTTACACCACCTCAGCATTGACCATCCTATTGGCCAAGACGTCTTTGTATAGCCTCGTCCCCAGGCCCATTCCCAGCTTTTCAATGTTGCACGCTGAAAAGCGGGAGGGCCTGGTACGCGAAATCACGTGTGCGACGCCATCATGCGTCATACCACGAAGGCAAAAAGGTTGATTTGTGAAGCTGCCCGTTTTGAGCTTCAGATTTAGAAAGGAAGGTTTGTTTTGTACGTTGTTAGCTAGTTAAAAGATTGTACTATAATCTGTGGTACGTTTCAGAGCCTTACCTTTGACTGGCTGAGAATGGGAGTGCTCACAAAACTGCTGACCTTTGGTCCCCCACACGCAATAAACCTTCCGTCTATACCTTGTGTACTTTCTGTCTATGTGTGACGTTGCTCGCGTGACTTTGCGTACCAGGCCCTCCTCAGTGTGAAACATTGAAAAGCTGGGAATGGGCCTGGGGACAAGGCTAGTCTTTGTATACATACACGTGGACCTTGTATGTATAATATGTGTATACGTATATGCAGGAAAAAACACGGAAGAGTACAAATACATGCCATAGTTCTCCTAAAAATTCGGCACCTCTAATTATTCAATATCCTTTACCGAATGATAGAAATTAGTTTCTAATTCTTGGCAAAGGTTGTCACACGTATAATATGCTATAAACGGGAATAGAATGCACGTGCAGCTGGAATGTTGAATATTTGCCTCTAAAAATTGGGCAAATCTCGAACATAATTTTGTGCCGAATTTTTAGAAGAAGTACGGTATATGCCCCCCCCCCCAAACACTCATGTTGGTACTTTACATCTTGATGGCGTGAAACAGATGACTGTACATAGTCATGAGTCATGAACTTACCTGCAGTACTAGTAATGTAGTAGGGGGCACATTTCTCATTTCTGATGTGGTCAAGTAGTGTCTGTAGAAATCAAACGTGTAAAGTGAAAGACACATACATGTAGGGGAGAAAGAGAGAGAGAAAAGTGAGGGAGGGAGAGAGAGCTTACAGCAATATTCCGACCCGATGTGATTGGGTCAGATGAACTGGTAAGACTGACAAAGGGAGCCGGGTCCACACTATCGATACAGACTGGGTTATTTCGAACTCCAAATTCATTTGCAGTTGGACACTCGGATACACAAACCTGTATATGACACAAATCAATCACTCCAACTCATTACCGTAGCAGTAGCATCTCAAGGAGGGGGGTGCACATGCACCGTTAGTGTATCCATATTTAAATCTCATATAGCATACTTCATATTTGCACTATTGCAGTGTTTACCTAGAAATATCTTTAGGTAGCTATTAACCCACTAGCACACATACACTTACATGTTCATGTGCATGTACCTGTTATACAGTAGGATGGGTTTTAATTGCATAGTTTAATGATTGCATTTTATTCGAGTCAAGCCAAATTGTAAATCTAATACCATAAATCTGGAAATTTTTGACGTAAAAATATTTTCATAGTCAATGGCAGCTATGAAAATTAGTCTTACGAAAACATACATGTATGTGCACTATTAATGTTAACGTGGTAAGCGGTTGTTCCTACAAAAATTTTTCAACACAAAAATTTATCATATGAAAGTTTCATAACACGAAAATGTCCAGATCTACGGTAATTTCACTTGTCAACCATTATAGAATAAGTGAATTCAATTTTGCGAACCTATTGTGAGCTTAGGAAAAACTCGCTATTTGCAATCAGCAGATTCTCATGATCAAAATCCAACCTACAGTATTACTATGACAATGCTTGTAAACTTTCACTTGATCATCTCAGTTCTAAGCATGCACCCGTGTATATACATACCTAGAGATGCCACTGGGTTATATTATATGGGAAAAGTTCACCTTCTATTATCATGAACTGTTCTTGTTTTCCAACTGTTTCCCACTACAGTGTTCTCCCCAGCACATCGGCCCTGCAAGCCTTCAGCACAAATGTTTCTTTGATGTGGGAAAGGAAATAGGCCGAAAGCTTTGATGTGACCACAGGCCATGCCCAAACCATGCCCTCCCGTCATGCCTTGAATTTTCTTGGGGAGAACACTGCACTAGCATGAATCACATACATGTAACTGTTATGATAATAATTATTGTTACATGCAATTCATGCATGCGGGAAATGTGTTGAAGAACAAGAACAGTAATGTCAGTTGACCAACCCAGAACCTCTCTTTATTGTTAAGCAGAGATAATCACATACATCCCAATACACACACGTGCACACTCCAGCATGTAGCAATTATTGTTGTTTTTTAACCTGAGGGGTAGGACATGTGAAGAGTGTAGACGCACTGATGTCACCAGATATGAGCTCACCGACTGTGACCACCTGAACACACTTGGTCAAGTCAAAGAACATCAGAAAGGGCTTGTCCCTGTACGTGTCAAGTAATATTATTCCCCCCCTCCCACCCCTCCCCCCTTTCTCTCTCTCATTAACTCACGCTACATCTGAATGAACACCACAGAGTCTTCCTTTGGAGTCCGTAGGGTAGATAATCCTCAGGGGCTCCCCTTCCACCCAGGCTAATTAAACAAGACAAGCATATAATATTTATTAGACTATAAAACAATGTACAATACATGCATATAATTATCTACTACAAATATCATACATGTAAGCAGTGGCATAGCTAGACCACTGAAGATGGTAGGGCACAAGTATGGTAAGCGGTCGTTAAAATGATCACACCCCCTAATTAACGTAGTATAAACGATTTTCGATGGATAACCAAAGACCCAAGCTCTTACTCTGGGCTAGCTCTACCAATTTCTTATGTTTTTGGGCAAAAGTTAGGGCTCTTTCATGCAAGAACAGATGATTTATCTGTAAGTACATATACTTAGAGTACACAGAGGCAGACAACTGAGCATCATTTGGTAGGGCACCACAGAAGATTGGTCAGGCCTGTCCCTGCTAGGCCTACCCTTGGCTACGCCACTGCATGTAAGTACTCACCATAGATGGCAATGGCTCCCATAAAGATAATGAACACCACGAAGATGATTAGACAGAGAATGTCCTTTGGACGCCTAAAGCAATGAGTGGGAAATATTTACAGCAGTGTACTGCAAATCACAAGACTATACACTGTACATGTACATGTAGCACTAGGGAAATATTATGTACATGGTACCAGGAGTAGATTAGATAGGAGTGTTGAACTACTGTACAAATGCGTTCCGGTAGGATGGCGTAGGCAAAATGGCAACAGTCCTGTAGCTGAGGTAGGTGTAATGTTAACACAGACAGGCCACAGCTGCAGCTGCACAGAGTGCTGCACCAGCAGAGGGACACTCTCAGTTTACACTACTACACTATTGGGCTGGACTTAACATGACCACTATTCATTTAGGCTGGTATTTGTGACATCATCCTACCGGAACGCGTTTACAGGCAGTTCAACAATCTACTCCTGACGTAGTCTATCAAGCTAGACCCTTTTCGCCCGACGACCTTTACCTATTCCCCCACACCCCACATCACACTGTAGTGCATTTCAGAGCAAATGAATGTTTAGGACTACGGTAAATCTGGTTTCTTAGCCATTGAGCTTACAAACATTATTCACATGTACATGTACAATTTACATGTAAAGTACTTCTCAAGGTTATACATCTCTGTTACATGGACTATAGTTCTACCTTTTGCTTGGCTCATCTAGGAAACAGATGTGCCTCTGAAAGCCACCAGGACGGTTTCCTCTAGGACTAGAATCAGTGCTATAGATGACAAGCCCATCATTGCACACACATGTATCAAAGCCAATCCTCCTATAAGGAAGCTTTGCCAAAGTGCCTGGCATACACAAACAAGTCAGGTGAATACCCGAAAGGAAATATCCTTACACAATACATAGGTACATTCATACATTATATTATTCACAAATGAGGCCAGTATCAAACTGCTATGGCTTCCATCAAAGGGAGCTAGGCACTACACACTGTAAACATACCATTATCTATATGTGGTAGCGCACGTAGGGTAACCATGGTGTACTTAAAAATTGGCATTTCCTCCAGTGCTTATAATCATAGTCTGCCCATGAAACCCGACTCCACACAAACAAGTGCGTTAGAAGGTGTCTGACGCATATCTAACCAGAACTAAAAGTGGTATTGGATGTGTCAAGGTAATAGTATACCTTTACTGCCCACTAAGAAACCTTGAGGTGTGTGCCCCTATCCTACACACTATGCAGGTATTGTTTTTGTCAAAACTACTTAAATGAAGCAGAAAGAAATACATATTTCAATCATAGCTATGACAGATTAGTATGCAAACCTAATGCACAAGTGATCATGTGTTAATAACAGTATAATGTATTATCTTTCCCTGATCTATTGGAATGCTAAAATCTTTCCGTTTTATTGATTCCATGGTATTAGTAATTAATCATCCCACATGTAACCAATAGTCCTAGCTTTTAGTGTTAAAGTACTAAAACTGTGATGCTGAAAGAATTATGCTGCAAAATGGAACCGAGCTAGCCTCTTCCCGGTCCCACTGTTTTAGCGCACACATTGAACAGCTGCATAACTGAACCGAGCCCTAGTGTTTTAGGGCACACATTAAATAGCTGGAAATAGGGCCTGGGGACGACACTAGAATTGAGCAGTGTTACTAAATAAAAAGTAACTGGAACATGTTGATTTTGCAAAATGATAATACCATTATGTATCTATTCTTGTCTTGTGTCAACAGATAGACAAATGTGAAGTATGTACACACACACACACACACACACACACACACACACACACACACACACACACACACACACACCATTTTTCACCTCTAAAATGCAACTACTCATGATTAGTGCCTCAAGTTGTAAATAAACTTCCCACCTCAGAATAAAAATTTATAAAAGTCACATAATAAGTACACACTTTTGCAGTGACAACAGTTGGTCGTGCACCCGGGCATCAAGCTGGAACAAAGCTTGCACCATAGAAAGCTTGACCAATACAATTAAGTACTCTAATCTCCATCTTTCTACTGCACTGGGACAAGGGGTAACCTTGTCATCCCCATCCCCCTTCCCAAAAAGTTTTATCAAATCACGTTAGGCCCTAAATAGATACACAATCATGAACGTGCAAAACACACAAACAGTGTGATTATTATGCAGAGAGTGAGAGAGTTACGTATAAATTACAGCAGCCATATGATATACTCCGATGTCATAGCCCCGTTTACACACACCAATCCAGATTAAACTGAACTGCTTTAAACTATGTTTACACACTAGTGCTTAATCCGGAACATTCATAGCCCAGTAGTAATAATCCACATCAGGATATGGATTCTAATCTGGATTAACTAATCCAGATTAATTGGATTAAGGTGTTTACACAGAAACTGGATTAGTTTTCCGGATTCTGATCTGGATTAAGGGCCTAGTGTATATACAGGAACAGTATGCCAAACAAGCCTACACGTCTATGCACATTATATAATGCACAGTAAATGTTGTTTTGCTCTATATATAGCAACTATGAAAACATTTTAACATGCTGTTGTTATGTCGGAATTGCAAACTTGTGAGTACGAGTTGATGATACAGCTACTGCTATACTAAACACTACTACCATGGTGTCCCAGGTAAGTGACCATGGGCACTTAAGCATAACTCGCGATTTCGGCCCGCATGGGTGCTTACCCGGGATATAATTTCCATACATTTGTATGAAAGCTGCTATACTTACCCCTTGAAATTTGGTACATGGGCACTTACCCGGAAGTGGGCACTTGCCCAGGACACTATGGTACGTAATATGTACATGAAACTCCAGAGCATACTACTATTGGTTGCATTTGTAAGGCACCATAATTTACAATAGTGAGCTTAAAATTAGTTACCCTTACTACTATACATGTAGTTATACAATTCTGTACAATGGGGTTTAAGCGTTACCTTGCCTTCCCACGAATTGGACCTCTGAAGTCAGCATCATAGGCCAATGGTTCACCTGAAATGACAATACATAGTCAGCACACTAAATTACCCTCTACTTAGTAAACTAATTGGTACCTCACAACAAAAATTAAATATCCTGAGCACATTCTATATCTCACGCCAGATAGAAAATACAGACAGAAAATTAAATACACAAGTCATGCAGTTTTCGACACTTTGCTCACTGATACAGTAAATATTTATCTATTTATCGTGCGTTTCAATAACTACCTTTCCCGCCGTCTGTCTTATCCTTCGACTCGCTGCGACAATCTCCGCCGAAACAGCCACACAGCACGCTACCCATATTGAGAGATTTCTCTGTTTCGAGCTCTTCTCGCGTAGAAATACACTCACTCCTGCGGTACGCGGTATGGCAGATTTGCTGAGGTGTGAATTGAAGGGACCACGCCTTGACGACCTATACTCTAATTAAAGCGCACCAATAAACAATCTTTGATTGTCCGTTGCCAGAGAAACGTGACATCTGTTTTCGTTTTCCGTGATTGAAAGAGGAGATAACAAAACTCTGATGATTCAGCGTAGTTCACGGACCACCTCGCTCCTCGGCTCGTCCCTAAACAGTTCACAACTCAGCCTGTACTCTCACGCCAGCTCGAGGTCAGGAGCATCACGTTATGATGGAGGCAGAGCAGCTGAGCTAACCAGAGTCTCTAGCGGTGGCCAAGCTTCTAAGGGTGTAGGCGGACATGGCTACCTTACGTCCTCAAGGACGATTTCGGTGCCAAAAGGTGCTCAATCCAAATCAAAGCATGTAAAGGGGGCAATCTCTCAAGCTAGGGAAAGGAGGAAACAAGAAAGAAAAAGAGCTCATACAGCAGCTGAGGAAGAAAGCCTAGACGGTGATACAGGTGTAAAAAATGATGATCTAGAATCATACCTGATGTCTTTTGGAGGGGAGAAAGCTGGCCCAGGGAAGGCTACCGCCAAAGGGAGGAGTAAGTCTGGGTACGAGACTAGGAAGAGCGTCCTCCCACGAGGCAGTGAGCTGGATTGGGATAACTTACTAGAGTCAGGAGGCTTGCCGAATGGAACGAAATCTGAGCAGGACGATGTGTTTACTGATATGGAGGATCCTGGTGACCTCGATGGCAGTGCTTTTCTGAAGAAACCAACAAAAATGGACTCTCCAGTTGAACAAGTTGGTGAACAAACGAGGGACAAATTGAGGAGGATTAGCAACGTATCCTCAGATATCAAGTTTCTGGGTGAGAATAGTGCATCACCGAGTGTGAATGATTTGGTTCTGACTGACAGCCTTGATACTACATGTAGTAGCACTAGTAATGCACATGCTCCTATGGCTACTGAGCAGCCGAGATACCGCACCATAAGGAATCTACTCAGCGAGTCAGACCACAGCTTGGAAAGAAACGTTTTGAAAGATGTCATGGAAGCAACCAATTTAATTTCAAGCAACGAAATCGATGTTTATGCAGTACATTCTCTAGAGAGATTTAAACCAGTCACAATGAGAAATAGAGAAGCTACATGTAACTTCAGTGACAGT
Organism: Stappiaceae bacterium; assembly: GCA_964291365.2. Classification (GTDB taxonomy): domain Bacteria; phylum Pseudomonadota; class Alphaproteobacteria; order Rhizobiales; family Stappiaceae; genus JBDWFY01. The sequence goes on along the minus strand of OZ220021.1, from coordinate 224,378 downwards.
GTCACAATATCAGAGGAAAAATCAATTTCAGAATCATTTGATTTCAAGCAGAATGTTCTACCCTCCATTGACCAACTCGGTGCTGATGTCAATGAACTTCATCATCAGAGTGAAGAGTCATCTTTTGAGCAAAATTTACACAACGTCCATTCACTACGAGAGTTGGAAGAGATTTTGGAGGACTCACCAATAGCCAGCCATAGTGGTAAGGATACAACACAGTTAAGTACAAGTCATGGCAAAGGTGATAATAATTTAACCACTAAGTCGTCTACTTCAACAAAACGAGAGCAATCTCCAGTTCACTCCCCTCAACCAAAACCCAAATGGTCGGGTTTCAAATTCAGTGCCTCAAATTCAACTATAGAAGACATTATTGTCAATAAACAACACAAAGTGGTGGTGAGCTATAGCAGTGATGAATTTGAATCCGAATCGGTGAGTGAAGTGGAGAGTATGGCAGATACTATTAAAGAAGAGTCAGTGGTTACTCACAGTGATAGTGGTGGGGAGTTGGAAGAGACTGTAGTCAGTGGTGAAAGTGATATTGATGTTGAAGATAGGACAGAGGGAAGGCATATAAGTGGCACTGATGACAGTATGGAACACTCTGAGCTCAGCTACTCCAGCTTCAGTGAAACAGAACGGAAAGACAAGTCAGGTAGGGTGACTGCATGTAGACATGTATGTGCATACATTTGTTTGAATTAGCCTACACAAGGATCCAAGACAAGGTGTGGGTACAGATACAGGCACATGTTAGCTTAGTCCCATAATATACATGCAGTTGAGTGTATAAGAGATATATAATATTATAGCATAGACTGAGAACATGGGAAAGCTGATGTACACTCTGTATGAGGCTATGTACACACAGTGTTTGTTGTTTGTAATGCAGAACTGACAGAGAGTCAGCAGCAGATGGAGCAACTGGTGCCTGATACCAGCATTCATCGATCCAGCACTTCTAAAGAACTCGATACATCATCTAAGCCTTCTACGATGGCCACAGTGGGTGTTCAAAGAGATGCCTGTGTTCAAACTGAGCCCCTAGCTGCTGTATCCAGCTCCCAGCCCACATTCACGGGCTACCCTAGTGTCACGGTTGGGCATCACTATGGCAAGGAGTACTTGGATCCATCTCCCATTCTGCCACATGTTATCTCCCCTGATGCTCTAGAAGGTACTATGCACACAAAATTCAATTAAAGTTTGGAGTGGTTATCTTCTCGAATCCTAAACCTATATATAATATTATGCAGGGGAAACTATTCCAGTGACTGCTCACTGCTCAGGCATGCCCGTGATAACACGTACAATACTCACACAAAATGCAGAGCTAGTGTACTTACATGTACTATGTACATGTACATTGTGTACATACCTAGCCTTGAGAACTAAGGGGTGATAGGCTCATATGCTTGAGTCACACTATGGTAATTGAAACTGAAATGGGATGCCTCCTTTATTAGTTCTTTAATAAGTACGCGTGGCCCTACTATAGCTATTATAACATATGTGACCCAGACTTTATTCTTTATTCTTGCAGTTGTAACTGGCTACAGTCCCAGTGTGGTAGCCCTGACTGACATGCTACGAACTCAGCTCTCCATCACGCAGAGTCTGGTGGCCCACACTAGACAGCTGGCTGCCACTGTGTCCAGCAGCATCACACCAAACTACCACTACACCACACTAGAAGAAACTAAACAGGTGATCATTGATTATACCAGGATAAAGCTACAATTAATAGTACACTGTATAAGCACAAGAAATTATGCGAATCCATCAAACCAGGCTTCTCTTAGAAACCGTACAGCTAAACACTATAAGCAGATATCAAAACTAGTGTTATCCAGTTTTGTTTGGGTTTTGTGGATTAAGGTGCCTACTATATATTTCATACAGTACATTGCAAGGCATCGACCCAAGCTACTCAGTTTTGAAGAAGCAAGAAAATTAGTCCAATCAGAACATCAATGATATTTAATTTATACTTTTTTATAACACCAACATACTTTTTTGTAACAACAAAAATAATAATTTAAGTGAAAAACACAATGTGCAACACTCACAAATCCAAACACCTGAATAATATGCCCAACAATTGTATACAGTTAACACTAACACATAATAATGTTAGACTGTCTCTATCAGTCTGAGTCTCCAAAGCTATCGTCTGAGTCAGCACTAGACTCTGAGGATGAGTCATCTGAGTCTCCCCCTCCCCCAAATGAGGCGTCCACCCCTCCACCACCACCATCACCATCGTCTAGCTCAGCATCTTCATCCCTACAATCAAAGTGGCATATACAGTATCATGTAGTGTCACATGTACATGTAGAATGCATGACATTGCATGTGTGACTGAGTGATCGAGTATGTATGCGTGCATGTACACAATTACAAAGAGAGACCAGTACAATACTTCCGTTGCTTAATGTAACTGAGCAAATCGATTCTGTTAAACATATTAGTAGGCAGGGCTTCAATGCTTTGATGTAGTTCCCTTCCACCAATATATTATTATCTTAAGGATATCGTGGGTAGAACACTAAAGATGCTCCATTTAAAAAGCATAATAACAGCCAAGCTTACTCTAGAATGTCAGGATTGAGACCATGCCTCTTCATCTCCATGGCAATCTGCAAAGGATTCACTCCCTACAGGAATGTATCACCAGTAAGGCTCATTCTGGTCAATATAATATTAATGCTAGGCTTACCAGTCGTTTCATTTTAAAGTACTTCTGATAGCGAGGATCATCCTTAGCTTTTTTACCTGAGATATTGAAGAGATTATGTGTGAGCAAGAGAGAGAAAGAGACCCACCTTTGCTGGCCTGTGCTGCCTCTTGCTCAGGCTGTGGTGGTGGAATGGGTTCCCCAGAGGCAGCTGGGGGTGGGGCAGCCTGGGATGTAGGGGGTGGAGCTCCAGACGAGGCTGATTGGGCATTTCTATTGGAAGAACCAGCTGCTGATGAGGCACCAGCAGAGGCTACCGCATTGGGTGGTTCATACTGAGTGGATTGAGCTACTCCTTCAAGGGCAGGGATGGAGGAGAGCTGTAGAGAGAGAGAGAAAGGGAGATGGAGGGAGAGAAAGTGTGTGTGTGTGTGTGAGTGTGAGAGAGAGAGAGAGAGAGAGATGCATTATAGTCAAAATGAAATTTTTTATTACACAAAATTAGTTTATCATGCTGTTTACCTTGGCTTCTAAAATGTTCAGTGAAATATCTAATCTTTGAATTCTCTGACAAAGATCTGTCAACCTCTGTAAGTAAAGGGTGACACAATAATCCCTTCATACGTATGTACGTACAAGCACCTTAATTGTTTTTATGGTGCATTACCTCTTCACACACTGTTGAGAATCTGTTAAGGAACTGCGTAGTGTGGATGATGAATTTGTTGAGGTAGACCAGAGTGTTTTTATGCTCCAGTGCAGGAACCTGTTGTGTGTACATGAAGGTACATTGTAGGTACTAGGTCTGAGTATCAATCACATGACTGAGGGGGCGTGGCACCCCAACTGTTCAAGTTTACATTTTCATTTAGCTACCTAGCCTAAACCTTACTAGTTTAGAACACTATTACCAGTATGATAGGCTTTAAATACAGAACAAGATTACTAATAGTTTCCCGAGGTCCATAGAGATCCATTACTTAGACGTCATACCTTTGTGTAGTCGACTCCAGCTCCCACTATGGGAAGGCCATGTTCATCCATAATACTTTATCTTCTCAACCTCAAGCTCGGCTTAATGGTACTGCTGGCAGTTCATAAACAAGTCCACCTTCCAACACATGAACAAGAAACCATACGTCTTAGTCGTACAAAATAACGCTGACCTCAGCATAAAATGACGTAATCCTTGCCCCGCCCATCACAACCACGTGGCTTTCTGCATACATATACAAGATTAAGATGCTGGGAAGACGTCTTTTTCGTGGCTCATGGAGCGCTCTAGTGGCATGGAGACAGACTTTTCAACTTCAGAGAGGGTTTCTGACTCAAACTTTTGAAGTGAAAGCTGACTGCAGCTCTATTCGGACTGCCAATGGCGTGTTTTCCAATTGGAGCGCACCATATTTCGGTACTTTTAGGGGGCTTCACAGTTCTCCCCTCCTGTGTGGCTTGGAAGAGTTCTTTCCAAAGACGGAGAATCTCATCGAAGAGGGAGAAAAGACAGGTATATGTGGTTTGTGAGGTTGCCACACCTTTTTGTAGCCTCACCTCGGCCAGACTCTCTCATCCCCCCTTTTCCAAGTGGGGAAAAGGAGTCTGGAAACTGTGGCCAGAGGTTTGTGGCAAAGGGGGATGAGAGTGTCTGGCCAGCGAGACTAACTTTTCTGAACCTGAACATTATGGCTAGCATTGTCCCCGGGCCCTCTCGTCCAGCTTTTCTGCCTGGGGACGGAGCTATGTTTTGGGCAGATCGCAATATCCACGTGTAACTGAACTGTCACTGCTGCACCCTGCAGGTCGTCCATGGCTAGCCAGAGATCTAAGACTGAAAAGCAATGAAGATCTACACAAGTTGTGGTGAGATACATGTATTTACTGTATTAGATGTTTGTAGCTAGCTACGATGTACATGTAACTTCACCTCACTCTTCTGTACAGTCCCAATTTATCAAATTCAATAACATTATAAAGTATGCAGTTCAATCATGGTCTAGTTCTCCATGGTTCTGTAGCGAGGCTTGGCTAAGTGTTTACGCAATTTTCCTTAGGTATTTTCAAACTTCCAGCCCCTGTAAGTCTAACCTTCCTCTATATGTATAGGTATGTGCTGCTGAAGGAGAGGAACATGTTACTGACACTGAAGCATGAAGCCAAAAGAGCTGGGTTTGTGATGCCTGGACCTGAAAGAGCATGGAAGGTGATCTCAGCTGAGTGGACATTTAGTTGATGTACGTTTACTGTAACGTGATGTACAGGTCAGAAAGTCAATGGCAAGGATAAAAGTTGTACTGTGTGAAAGGGTAAGTGATTCAAGGCATGCTGACTGCATGGTACAGCTTAAGCATTGTTGATGGGCTTTAAGTCACGTACATAAACTGCATAACAAACATTCACATCCCCCTGCTTGCAGTTGCCTAGCAACCAAAGTTTTTATAGGTAAATTACTGGCTACGGGATGAGCGTAGGTAAGGGTAGATTAGGACAAGCGTGTTGAACTCCTGTACAAAATCTGGAGAGTGTTCCGGTAGAGTGAAGCAAACACAAATAGTAATCAGTCCCACAAGTTGTGTAGTTTACTAGGTGTTATGTAAACACAGCTCTGTGAGTCATGCTTGTTTATCGATTACTCTAGATGGCAGTACGTGACTCGTAGTCACTTGTGTTAACTGTCATGTACCGCACTTTGCAGGTCACTTGATAGTCCACTTGATAGTCCACATGGTTGTTCAAGTTGGGGATCGACCAATCAGAAAGCAGAAGTATTAAAAATACTCTTCTTTCATTGGTCAATTCGAAATCAAACATTGGTGGTTACTGTTAAGTGACCTGCAAAGCGTGGTACTAGTAAATACTACAGATCTACACATCTGTGATGTCAATGCTGTCCTATGTAGTTCAACACTATTGTACTAATCTACTCTTGGCATAGGTGATCATAGGATAGCCTGGCGATGAAAGGGGGTCATGGGGCAAACAAATTACTTGTAGTCACATGACATTAATTTTTATTCCAGGAAAAGGCCATAAGTAAAGTGAAGGGGCTTCATGAGGAACCAAAGGAGACCAAACCACAGTCGGTTCCAAGACTGCTTCAAAGGAAGCCTCAGAAATCAGCCAAAGGTAGTAGGTCTAGGAGAAAGAAGAAAGGTCTTAACGAGTGGCAGAAACTTGTAGTGGAGGCATGTCAGGATGAAGATGAGAAAAATGCAGTTGCCTCCATTGGATAGCACAGTATTAATGGTACTATTTATGTATTCTCTAGCTCGGAATAATGTACAATCATGACTACTTGTATGTGTATCTTACTGTGAAATCTCAGACATTTTCATTGGCCACACACTAGTTGGCATCACTCCTAGGCCTTTCTCCTCCCCTCAAATTAATTTTAAGGGCTGCAACTGACTACTGGTACCATGCATGCACATATCCTACCATCCATCATTCCCTGGTCCATTCCCAGTTTTTAACATTTTACATCGATAGGAGTCTGGGAATGAGGCTACACATCAAACACGTTTTCTATCATAATCTATTACTACACGTACATCATGGAACTCGCTATTGCAGGAAGAGAGTAAGGCCGCTGCTTGTATCCATTACTGTACAGTCGTGTACTAGTGGAAAGTTTTCAAAGAAGGAAACTTGGCAGTTGTGCTACTTCCCATGGAGTCTACAACTGAGTATCTACATGTAATTACCGCTATAGCATTAGTGCTACAATCAATAAAGGTTTCTCATGTTCTACCTAATGTTTCCCACATTATGGACCAGCATTTTAAATTATCATTGTGTGGTGCTAGTAGTGAGTTACGCACATCACTATGACAATTAAGGCAAGTGCTATAGGACCGACACCTTGGTTTGTTGGTGAGACTATTTACTTCATCTGATCCATGCACCTACACTACAAGGTTGTGGGATCGATGGTTGACTTTATGGCAAGAATTGGCTTGTAGCTACACATGTAGATAGGGGAGGAATGCCCTGCAACTGTGCCATGTTTTTGTGTGTACATCCTACTATGGGCACGCATGTTTGTGTCCAAACATACTGGCCAAGAATAGTACAATTATTGTTCACAACAAAAGCCTACAACTGAAACAGGTAGCTCTATACTTTTGCATGGTTCACATAGTACCTAAATGGTCACTGGGATAGCCTTGTCTCCCAGCTTACCAATTTTCAGGGTGCAACATTGAGACGCTGGGAATAGAAAACAACGGGAGACACAATTTCCCCAAGTTTTGGATTGGTTGTGAAGGATAAACCTTCAGGCTCAACTTTCATAATAAACTTTGGGAAACCATCTGATTGTAGTCTACTAGTCTACATGTACATGTATGTTTGCTTGGGTGATTTGTATGTGTGCTACACTGTGGTTGGCATGTGGCTTGAAGGGACTGCACCAGTAGCTATAGGTGGGTGTACATACATGTACATGATCCCTGGCGGCTACCCTGGGTTTTTTTCACTTCCAGCTGACTTACTAATGTAGATGGGATGAAGGATCTGTGGTGCTCTAGTACAGTTTGGCTGCTATCAACACAGACATGAGTGAATGTTAAGCCCCATCCATATTAGACTAAGTCTTGAGCTATCATGTACATGTACTTGGGTGCTTGTTTTGTTTGATAATTGTGTGTCGTTGTGGTTTTCTGTCAACAGGTAGTGGCCAGGTTTGTGGGCAATATGCCAAGATGTATTCCAGTATACTAGTAGATAGGTGAAGGGAAACTTTTGGGTAGGTGACAACATCATTGCTCTATTGTCCTCAAAGAGTAGAATACCACGTGTGGCTTTATGATAGCGTTGTTGTTGCTACCTCAGTATTAGCTTTCTGCCAATTCATAATGGGATAAACATGATATGACATGACATTGCACATTCGAGGACAATAGTTTGTTTGGTTACATTTAGTGGTCAATTTTAAATACAGAGTTGAATTAGTGCTCCAGTAGACATGACCACAAATGCTGCCACAGTATTCACATAACAATGCCAGCTCTTGGCGCTGGACCTAACCTTTTGGGTCGTCCCCACACCACCCAGGTGTAGATCAGTTACTTTATTTGTTGTTGTATCTGTGCTTAGGCTTGCTTCACTTTCACTGCCATCATCCAAAGAAGCTGTAACTGTAGCTGAAGTTGCATTCATGTCGTTTATCATGATCATTAAATCAATAGTTTTATTGGTGCCCATAATACTGCATGTGTAGACTCCCTGATCTGACCTGTCTGGGTTCGATACAGTGAGAGTAGATACTCGAGACGGCACCAGAGTGCCATTCACTGCAGTATCACTTGATCCATTCGAAAATGTGATTTGGTACTTTCCTGTTCCACCAGTTAATCTCTGATTATCTGGTCCCTCCCAGATGAGAGAGCTGTCAGGTCGAATGAATGCACTCATTTCACAGGAGAGTTCAACAGTGGAATCAGCAGTGGTGGCCATTACTATTGTTTCGTTGAATTTTGATGATAGATCAACTATAAAGAAGTGTGTGCAGGCATGTATGTGTGAAAATAATATATGAAAATTGTGATAAAGTATGCATAATAATTATGTTATGAAGTGGAGAGCCTCGTAGGCTGGACCATTTTGCGCTTTCCCACCATAGCTATTGGTGAAAAGAGCTTATCTATACATTCCAAGCTAATTATGCTCGCGTATTTCTCCATTGACCATTGACTTGATTCCCATAGAAAGGATGAAATAATACACAATGCAAATTTGTAGCGATTTGTGAACATCATGTACGTATGTAGCTGACACATCACATGACAACCTTGCTGAAATTTAATTTAAATCACTGACTCATACCTAGGCTTTGGCAAATTATTCCCAAAAAATCACCTATTATTCTATTCTTTTATTCTCAGGTATTGAGCCCATTATTCTTTCAAAGGTAGCCCATTATTCTCGAATTATTCTCAACTCGGAACACATTTGTGTGCAGTATTAAGTTGCATGCAATATAAAAATGATGTGAAGTTTCTTATCCTAGTAGACTTGTTTCGGTAATTGTACTGCATCATCACTGACAGTTGTATAATAGTCTTCCAATGATTGTTCTTGTTAGCTACCTGATGACATAGTGATGAGGTCACCCCTTACTAGAACTGTCCTCTTAGCATTTGTATTGCCCTTTTGCTGTAATGATACTACTCCAGATTGTAATTTGCCAACAAAGGAGGTGTCACAATGCAATTATTCCTGGGAGCTGTGCCTATTATTCTCAGATTATTCTCCAAAGCTAGAGGACACCTATTATTCTCAAACTATTCCCGGAATAATTTGCCAAAGCCTACTCATACCGTCAAGTTGTAAGCCGATTGTTGCTGACATCCAGGAGGAAACTAATTCATTTGATTCCACTGGCGTTCTCCCAGTGCAAGTGTACACTCCAGCATCTTGGTAGGATAGCTTATGGATAGTAAGCTTTGTTTTGGACCAATGTGGTGGGCCATTTTGTAACTCAAAAGTGGTGTTTGTGATTGTGTAACGGTCACTTGTGGTAGGATCAATTAATCCAACATCTCCAGGTCCTATCCATCGTGTTTCGTGGCTTATATCTGGTGATAGGGACAGAACACAGTGAAGGGTTGCTGTGGAATTCAGGGGGTGTGATTCGGAGGGTATCACCACAGGACCAAAGGGAGTTATCTCAAACTCTACAGATATAGTAGAATGTCAATGTATAATATTATATTGCTCAATATAATAGCAGGCCTATAATTATAGGTACTTACACCGATGTAAAAAACTAGAAGCCTATAATAATACATGATAATAGATAGATAGATGGAAGTTTTAATGTCACGCATGAAATGCAGCAGGCCAGGGTTTGGCCTATGTGACAAAAATAATGAGATAAACTAACAGAGCAAAGTATCAATGTAGTGAGCAAAGGAAGAGTTAATACAAAAAGGTATTACTAAAAGTAAAGTACATTGTTAGATAATTAAAAGTGTAGGTATAAAGACGAGGTGAAGTAGCAACCTTGTAGCAAGGTACAGTCATGATTATGGGTATAGGTAGCCTGACTGTATACTATGTCTATAAACTACACCATTCACATTCATGGCTATTATAATTATAGTTTGGCAATAGACTATACTGACTTATCATAATTGACAGTAGAACACTGTATAATTCTCTACTATAGAACTTACCTGCTGAAACAGACTGATCTTTAATGTTGACTATCAAAAATAGGGCTAGGAAATTGAAATTTGCTTGCATTTTTTTACTTTTAATTTGTGCTATAGCTTCACAGTAGTAAGCTCAGCCTGGCTCAAGCAACTCTGTTATCATAATTTTGCCGGTGAAATTCATTAACATTGCTGCTGCAAGATCGAGGTGATCTCATCAGTTTGATATTTAAACCACACCCTACAGGATGTGGCTTACAATTGCAACTTCCTTTGAAATTACTGAACGGCACCTTACCACAACTGGACAATATTAGTCCGCTGCAGGTGCTCTTCAAAAGTCCTAGATGCAATAGGGATATCATCTAGGTACACATTGGTATGCTTAAATGTGATCTCTAATATCAGTAGTATGTGGAAAAAAAAATCTCATTCTTGATCACCAATATTATTTAAAACTAGCACAACAATGTCATGTATTATAGCCATGGCTGTCACGTACATGTAATAGGTGTGAAGCTTGAATTAAATGCAGAATCTGATATATTATTGGCTTCAAGCACATAATATTCAAATTACTGACTACATTTTAATATTCATACGTTCAATCATGCATTAATATTGCATAGGGGATGACTGAGCTAGCTCAAGAGTTCTAATTCAAGTATAAAAAGGAAGTTAAAGGTTGTAAGGAGAAAAAGGCTTAACCTTAAGGGCAATTTTAGAGGACCAGGTGTGCTTGGGAATTGTTTGCATTGGTGGCAACATGTAGCTAGCTTCCTGTCATGCAACATACAGAGGTCAGCTTTGTGGTGTAGCCTGATATATAAAGTGTGTATATTATATAGATGCGATAAGTAAAGGTATTTTGCAGGATATCAACATCACCAATTCATTGACAACATACAGCAGCTTATTGGTTCTCTATACGGGTAAAATACATGTATATAGCTACAAATTCACAGAATCCTGAAACTAACTATAGATTGAAACATTCATGATGTATCTATACATAAACTTTGAGTAGTATTGTAGCATATAATATGATATAGAAATACTTCGATATCAGATGCAATATTGAAGTAGTACCCCAGCAGACGTTATGATCACTAATACTGTTGCTGTAGTTACACAATATAGACTGTTCTTGCTACCGGATTTAACTTTTTGGGTGGTACTCAACTGTGGATTGTTTATTTTATCCATTACTGTGGTTGCTACAGTTGTATTGGTCATTTCATCCATGGATGTAGCTATTGTAGTTGGATTGGTAGTTATTTCGTTCTTCACTGTAGTTGTCATCATCTGAAGAAGAATTTGTAGCAGGAGTAACTGTTGTATTTGCATCATTTATCATGACAACTAAATCAATCGTGTTATTGGTGCCCATAATAGTGCATGTATAGACTCCCTGATCTGACTTCTCTGGATCATATATAGTGAGAGTAGATACCCGGGATGGCACAAGTGTACCACTACCATTGGCTGCAGTGTCTCTTGATCCACTCGAGAATGTGATTCGGTACTTTTCTGTTTCACCAGTTATCCTCTGGTCACCTGGTCCCTCCCAGATGAGGAAGCTGTCTGGTCGGATGAATGCCCTCATTTCACAATGCCGAGCTACTGAGCTGTCATCCATAGTGGCTATTACTGTCCTTGAGTTAGATAGCAGTTCCACTGTATGTTTAATGTCAATGGAGCATGTTGACTAACAATGTGATGGCTTAATATGACTACGAGGCCATGAACCATTGGGCCTTAGGGTTAGGTAAATTATGATAGCATAATTTAGAATGCATAAGTAGCTATGTATGAGAATAATATTAGCATTAAAATAGGCATCAGTTATTTTGGGAATTTTAGGGCCAAAAAGTAGTGGTTAGCTATACTTGACAGTTAAAAGTAAGCTATACTGATGCCCAATATTATAGACCATAGGGCCACTCAGAAGTAAAATTAATGTTTGAACTAACCTGACTGCCTGGAAAATTTAATGCACCCAATAGCTGAGTTTACCCCTACTAATTATATTGACTCAAATTTTTAATAGGACTCTCTTAAAAATAATAATATTATGTACTAGAGTACGTAACGGAGGTCTCTTAGCTGCATGTATAGGAAGCCCAGCCACTATGCACCATTTGGGCTTCCTATACAGCTATGAGACCACAGGGTACATACTCTATAGCTGATTTAGTAAACCAGCCAAACGTTCAAACGCTTAGCTAGCTAGCTCAGTTACAAGTCAAGTTTTAGCTCATTCGCTATCTACTACTACTGTTGTCAAGTGTCGGACAAACTATTAGTAAAATTCATTTGTACCCAGCAGTATCAGAGCATGGAACTCGTTCGAGGAGGACACTGTACAAATTCAAAGTCTCCGGTCCTTCAAGCTCGCACTAAAACACATTCAGTAACTATTAGCTAATTTTATTTTGTCTTTTCTTGCATCTTGTCTGTGTGCATTTTAATGTTTATGTAATAGGGTACACACTTGATTAGCCTTATAGTTATTGTTATCCTTGTGGCTATTGTGTACCCTTTGCTATTAAGGCAAGAAATATTATAGACAAAAGAAAAAAAAAAGTGCTACTATACCTGTGTAGGGCCATTTTGGACTAGAACAGTTCCTTCAGTTGAAAGGAAGAGATTGCCTTTAATAATTGGTTTACTATGATTTAATGAAATTCTAGAAGAATCTCTTTTCTTTTTGTTTCTCACGTATAGCATTACAGTATTAAACTTCATGTACCTGTCTCAAACTGTCAAAGGTCACTGCCTTACAATTGCATAATTATGTGCATACTGTATGCATGTGAATGGATGCATTGTATGCATTATTTTTGTTGTCACACAAACTTCAAGCATGACACTTGCATAATCCACTCAAGTGTATACCATGGGCACCGTTGTATCCATGGATACAAGCTGTTTGATGCCAGTTCATAGTACAAGCCACTTACACTATAACCTTATTGTGGTTTATTGAATTGTACGCTCGAGGCGCATGTTTAAACCACTCGGCTTCGCCTCATGGTTTAAACACCTGCCTCTCGCGTACAATTCAAATAAACCACTCAAGGCTATAGTGTAACTATAACTTATAGAATAGGAAGCCCGAATGGTGCATAGTGGCTTCATGAACTCACTACCACCTAGTTTATTCGGGCTTCATATATAGCTAAGAGACCTTAGTTACAAACTCTACCTAATATTAATACAAAAAGGTATTACTAAAAGTAAAGTACATTGTTAGATAATTAAAAGTGTAGGTATAAAGACGAGGTGAAGTAGCAACCTTGTAGCAAGGTACAGTCATAATTTTCACTTGATGATCATGGCTATCTCATTTTATTGGCAATCAAGAAGAATCATGAAAAAAGTAACACTCACTTATCTACTGTTATTGGAAACTGTTGTAATTTGTTTTTCACGTAAGTAATTAAGATAGGTCTTTTTTAAAGTCTTCTACAGCTCTTCTCCCTGATACAGAGGACATCATGATATTCCCCACTAGAGATCTTATTATAGTTCCATCACTAACAAATACACTGATGCCTGGTGTTGTTTTACCTTGTGGTCTTGGGCCAGCCACACTACAACCAGATGTCAACTATACAACACAATGGATACTGCCTGGAGGAGAAATGATCAGTTCTACTGGAGGACGCTTTGTTATCGCTGAGAGTGTGTAGGTGGTTATTAATGTTAGGCAACTTCCTGGTACTATCCTTGTAGTCACTGAGATTTCCTACCAAGATGCTGGTACATACACCTGTGAAGGCAGAAGTACTGCCCCTGGAGCTTCTACTCAATGGGCATCAGCAAGCATTGAGCTACAGCTTAACTTAATTGAAATTAATGACCAATCCACAGTTGAGTATACCACTCAAAACGTTAAATCCAGTAGCAAGAGAGGTCTATACTACGTGACTATGGCAGTGTATGTTTGTGTGTGCATGTATGTAATCAGTCTGTTTAAAAAAAACATCAACATTTATTAAAGCATCCTCATTAATAAATGTTGATGTTTTTTTAAACAGACTGATTACATACATGCACACACAAACACACACTGCCATAGTCACGTAGTATAGACCTCTCTTGCTACTGGATTTAACGTTTTGAGTGGTATACTCAACTGTGGATTGGTCATTAATTTCAATGGTTGCTGTAATTGTTGCAGTTGGATTGGTCATTTTATCTGGTGTTGGTATAGTTGACATTACAACCGGATCAGTTGGTGGTTTTATCCATTGCTGTAGTTGTTGTATGTGTGTTTGCTTCAGTTCCACTGCCATCATCTGAAGAAGCAGTTGTAGCCAGTGGCGTATCTAGAATATATAAGTTAGTAGGGCCACAAAGGGCTCATGCATATAGGGTGTACTTCAGTACATCCAAAGAAGGGGAGTCTGGAGGGCCTAAACATGCACCCCCCGCCCCCCACAATTTTTTCAGAAATAGATTTTGCAAAATTTAGTCCCTGACTTGTTTATCCAACTACTACATGTATGTGACCAAGTTCCAAAGTTGTGAGTCCCTAAGACTGAGTAATTCAACCATGTTAGCTACTCTGATACATGAAGAGTTTTACTCACTAAACATCATGATCAGTAGCTACACAGAGTGGAATCACTCAAACAGAGTCACTCAGTACACAGAGTTAGTCAATAAATAGAGTCACTCAATCATAGAATACTAGAAAACAGACAATAGAATCACTCATGCAGTACACAGAGTCTCTCAATCCTTTGGTACACATAAGGCTGGTCTCTCAAACATACACAGAGAGTCACTCAGGCATTACTCTGGCACACACCTGGGCTTGTCTAACCCATAATATTATGGTCTAACCAACTGCACATAATTATGGTGTGTAGGGACTTCTACTTTGGGTTGGAAGCACAGTGCAGACTGCAGTTTCCAAGTCTAATGCTAACTGTTGCGTCATGGGAGCCAGAACTGTGGCAATCTCTTTGACCTTACTGCCTAAATAATCAGTTAAAGCTCAGACCCTTCTCTGTCACACAGACTGATATAAGCTTAGTAACTATAGGTACCATCCACTTAATTGTAAACTAAATATATTAACCACTAAACCACTAATTCATTTTCTATGATCTTTTGGAAGGTATAGGGCACCAAGTTGAAATGGTAGGGCCTGTGCCCTGCTAGGCCCTGCTGTAGATACGCCACTGGTTGTAGCTGGAGTTGTCTTTGCATCATTTATCATGATCACTAAAATTAATTAATCGTCTTATTGGAGTCCATAACACTGCATGTATAGACTCTCTTCTCTGCAGTATCTCTTGAACCATTTGAGAATATGTGATTTGGTACTTTTCCATTTCTCCAGTTATCCTCCAGCCACCTGGTCCCTCTACTGGCACCTGTAGAAAATGATAATAATTATTATATGCCTGGGCATGGAAAGCAAATGATCCTCCAAATGCTCATTTAGGCTATTTTTCTACAATAGTGAAGCCTACTTTTAATAAAACAGAGGTATGAGGTGCATCAACTACCCAGGCATTGCCCTAATAGACCCAGACCTGCAGGCACCTATGGGTACTTCCCAGATGAGGGAGCTGTCTGATCGGATGAATGCACTCGTTTCACAATCATGTAGTGCTACTGTGCTGTCATTTGACGACACAAACGTGGTTGTAATAGGGCGTGAATATGATTAGCAACTACAGCCACACATGCACGAGCACTACACCACCATAATAATAATCACTGCAACATCTAATGCATGGTCCAATGTCTGTTCCTCCAGTTATTCCAGCTCAGACTACCTGCATGGTCCCTTCCTGATGAGGAAGCTATATCGCACTGTGCGGATGAATGCCCTCATTTCACAATCTAGTACTACTGCATGTATGTAGATACTGTGGTATGATAAGGATGACCTTGGAGGACTGCACAGATGCATGTAACTACTTGAGAATTATTTGGTGGGCAATATGTAGTTTCCTGTCAACATGCAGAGTCAGCTTTGTGGTGTAGCCTGATAAACTCTCTATAGCTGTGACAAATAAGGGGAAATCTTTGCAAGCATCCATATGCATGACATTGTAAGTTACCTTATGTACAAAATTCATAGAATCCTGGCACTAACTAAATCAAAACAGTCATCATAATGGGGGTAGCTACATAATTTAGTTTGTTAGGTATTATAGAAGGTCACTTAAATGGTTGATTTCAGATGAAATGTTGAAGTAATACTCCAGCAGATGTTACGATCATTAATACTGCTGCCGTAGTCATGTAGTATAGACCACTCTTGCTACTGGATTTAACCTTTTGAGTGGTATCCAGCTGTGGATTGGTCATTTTATCCGTTGCTGTAGTTGTTGTGGTTGGATTGGCAGTTTTATCTGGCATTGGTATAGTTGACAATACAGCTGGATTGGTAGTTTTATCCATTGCTGTAGTTATTGTATGTGTGTTTGCTTCAGTTCCACTGCCATCATCTGAAAAAGCAGTTGTAACTGGAGTTGTCTTTGCATCATTTATCGTGATCACTAAATCAATGGTTTTATTGGAGTCCATAACACTGCATGTATAGACTCCCTGATCTGACTTCTCTGGATCATGTACAGTGAGAGTAGATACTCGAGATGGCACCAGCTGCAGAGCGCCATTCACTGCAGCATTGCTTGATCCATTTGAGAATGTGATTTGATACTTTCCTGTTCCACCAGTTAATCTCTGATTATCTGGTCCCTCCCAGATGAGAGAGCTGTCAGGTCGAATGAATGCCCTCATTTCACAGGATAATTCAACGGTGGAATCAGCAGTGGTGGCCATTACTATTGTTTCATTGAATTTTGATGACAGATCAACTGAATAGTGTGTGTGTGTGTGTGTGTGTGTGTGTGTGTATTCCTAGACATCTACATGTAGTCTGAATGATGTAGGTACTGGCATGATCAGGGTATGCACCCATATGAACTGTCCCACCTGCATACCTTGCTAGACTATTAAACTTTGTTGTTGTAGCTAAAGGCTTTCTATGTTTATAGCATTCATGTACTAGTTAATTACTAGCATCTGTTACCAAGGAAAGGGCTAATACGAAGCTTTGATTCATTACAGCAATTAGCACTTATTTGTGAACAGCATATGCACACAGCTGACATGGTGATGCAGCATTAACTGACTAAATTGAATTTCAATGGTTAACTCACGATCAAGTTGTAAGTCAATTGTTGCTGACACCCAGGAGGAAGCTGATTCCTCTAGTCTTCTCCCACTGCAGGTATACACTCCAGCATCTTGATAGGACAGCTTGTGGATAGAAAGTGTTGTTCCTGGCAATTCTGAGCCATTCCTTAATTGAAGAGTACTCTCTGTAATATTGTAGTGATCATTTGTGGTAGGATCGATTATTCCAACATCTCCAGGTCCTATCCACTGAATTGTATAGCTTACTCCTGGTGCTAATGATAGAGCACAGTGAAGGACAGCACGGGGTCTCAGTGCATACATTTCAGAGGGTATCTTCACCACAGGACCAAGAAGGGGAAATACAGTAAACTCTTCTACACAAAAAGATATGCATGATTAAGCTTACACTTCAGTATCAGGGGCTTAAAACAACCTGAATCATGATACTTAAAGTATAGAAGTACTGTACAGATCTCATTGAGTAACAACTACACTGTTTACTGATTAGCAATACTAGCAGCAGAACACACTTTCTGTAGTAGAACTTACTTGCTGAAACAGACCACTCCTTAATACTGACCATCAAAAGTAGAGCTAGAAATTTTGCTTGCATCATTTTCACTCCTAGCTATGACTATTAGCTACTATGCTTCCTCTACAGCAGCTCAGATCAAATTTTGCTGTTTGAGGTTTTGCTGTGGACAACACACTGTAATGAAGCCACACCTTAGAGGATGTGGCTTTCCACAACTTCCTTTGTAACAAGAAATGACCATGCATGCAGACACCTTTTGCATAACTGGACAGTAAATATTGTCAGTTTGAAAAAAGTGTATACAATCACACGTACTAACTTAAATTAATTAATACTCTTACAGTCACATAATAAAAATATAATGTGTGACAAAACTGCATGGCTGCATGGACTTTGGTTTTATAGTAATATGCAAGATCTGTACTTTCATATCGCTGTTGATGGTAAGTGAGTCTCAGAGATTTAAGCTCCTTCTAATTATAATTTTTGGAAGCGGGGAGGGGGAGGGGTCAATTCATTGAGTGTCAAGATGGGGAAGTTCCTTTGTCCCCCCCAAATCCAAAGTAAAGAATAGAACAAAAAATTACCATGTTTGGCTCAGGCATGATCATACTAAAGTATAATTGGGCTACAAGTTTCTTCAGCCATATAATACGGTAACCGGTACCATATTGTAAGTCTATTTTCAATGAGTGAATTTGTCCTGCTTATTATGTACTAGCTGCCTTAAATGTCTGAATCATCATAACATGAGCTTGAATCAGCATGAATTATGGCTGCACCAGAAGCTATGTTTCTCTTCATAAAAATCAAGACCAATACTGTCAACTGCCACACCATAATTATAAGCCACATTGTTCTCCATAATTCCATCAGATCAAAGTAGGACGTTTGGCTCAGGCCTATAATCACAATATATCGATAGCTATTTGAGCTACAAGTCACTGTAGCCAACATAATAATTATAAATACCATGACAAGTCTATAAATTTAATGAGTGGCCTATACTACATTCCTGTTTATTATTATTACATACTAACTTCATAATCATCCACCATAGCATAATCATCCTCTTCTGAATCAGCATGAATCACAGCTGCACCATAAGCTACATTTCTCTTCATTGTATCAGTACCGATACCATCAATAGCCATATTATAAGCCACATTGCTTTTCATAATGGCTGCGTCAGCCACTCCATAAGCCTCATTGTTCTCCACAGCAGTATCAGCCACATTATCTTCAACCTCACTGTAAACAACATTGCTGTCCAAAGTGAGAATACCATCACCATAAGCCTCACTCTTTTTCTGATCCATCCTACCATCAGCCACATCAGCACTACCTATTGCCAATCTGTCGTAGATGCCATCAGGACCAATGCCGACGTTTACACTTCTCTCTGAAATATTGATTCCATCAGCTGTAGCCATAGCATAATCCTCATTCATTTCTGATGCAACTATTGTCGACAAGGCCCAACCATGATTCACAATCTTTTCTGTGGCATTTGGATTATCTTTTATCTCAACATAAGGATCCATGCTAAGATCATCTATGATTTCATCATAAGCTCTCTCAACTGCAATAATAGCATCAGATTCACTTCCGGCAGCTGCACTACCTAGTTCATCATCTGGTTGAACTTCATTATGATGAGCACCATCATTGTGTGCATGGCGAGTCAGTACATAATCATATACAACAGGATTGGACCTAGCATCAGTGTAGGCTATTCTGAGTTTATTTTGTGCATGAATGAGACATAAAAACATTGCTATGATTGTAGTCACCAGTAATCCGGTCAGTATTGCTGTCATAGAACCAAGAATGATCACAACTGGCTGCAGTGTACCATTGTTACTTATACTGGTAGTAGGATTTATCTGTGTTCCACTTGTGGTGTTGGCATCCACAATGTCTAATGTGGCTGATAGTAGGATGGATCAGGAAAAGAGTGAGGCTTATGGTGATGGTATTAGATATTATAGACTACGTAAACGGGATTGGAAACCGCTCACGTGAGCCATAGAACGTACACGTACACGCGCACTCCGTGTTATAGTTTGCGATTGATAACACCTGCACTGTTTCCAACCATTGATGGATTTACTCGCCTGTATGGCCTGGTCTGGTGTTCAAACGTACTTGTATCTGAACCTGGCTCACCTGTTCATCCCTGAATCGAAGGTACACTGACAGTTGGTATCATTGGATCAGCCCAGTCACGACGATGCAGTAGCGTGATGATCGGTGTGGACCATCATTCTGTCGATCAATGACACGCCTGTTGGTTATCTACTAGAAGCAGTGAGCACTCAGTGAAGGCGCGGTGGTGTGTGGAAGATCTGGAAACAACTTATCCTAGTGTCCATGGCTGTCTTTGTACAGCATTATCAATGAGGGTGCCCTGATCATGGCAGGCAGCCTGGCCTGGCCTGGCTCAGATAGACCAACCCTGCAATCCAGGTACTTTTTTTAGTAAGTAGAGTCTAGGACAGATCACCATGCACTGTCACAGTAATGAAAAGTTCACTAGTAGCCAGTACAAATGTACTTTCTATAATGTAGTGACATCGTAGCATATGCATGGGTGGAGCACATGCATGCAGTGTGTACTACACAAATTATGTGTAAACTGTTTTGTGCCCCCACCGTGACCATATTCTAGTTCCATGCATATGAGCCCCCTGAAAGTGGCTAATCCAGGTATTTCCAGATTTTTCCATCCTTAATCTATGCTGGTTGACAGCCTCTGTAACCTTGAAAGCTTGCTAGAATGAGGGAACTGGAGTCGGCACACCCAACAATGCAGCAGTTTCCTCATAAGTCATGGTTTATGTATTCGGTACAGTTGAAAAACTGAAACATTTGTCCATTGGTGGTGGTGGTGGGGGAGGGGGGTCTATGAGACCAGGAATGGTTTGTTGAGCTCCCATGGTATGTGTGTGTAGGCTATGGTTGTTTAAAAATATCTCGGGTCATTTCGTTTTTCCTTTGCTACAATGCCATACAATAGACATGCACAATAATTTTGTGATTTTTGACTCAAACTATATGCTCTACTGATTGTTTTCGATTCTTCTCAGTACCCTATCCCGGTGCACACACTTCATGACTATCAGAATGTGTTGAGTGTTCCACCTCAAGACCTGACTCGGATGATGTCCAGTCCCACAAAGTTTGGCTTATTGGAAGTTAAGAAAAACTGCATTTCAGTGAAAAAGAAGGTTGGTAATACACTTTTACAACCCTTCATGTATCTATTCCAGTATCTCCACAGGTTACCTATTTTCTCAAGCTTTGACTGGCAGAAGACTCCCTTTGTGGCTGTGGCTGTAGTCCCACAAAGTTTTCTCTCCTAGCTAGCTAGTGTTTGTGTGTGTCATTTTCATGTGAATTTATGCGAAAAATTACTTTTTGACAGGGCTATGTTAAATTAAGACTGTTGTTGATGTGTACAGTGTGGTAGAGAGCGTCGCTGTAGCTCAGTACGAGCAGTATCCTGGGTTTTTAGTTCGTGGTTTTGTGGTTCTTTGAGCGGGCGCGACCGTTTCCAAGGTCGCAAACTATAACGCGGAGTGCGCAAAGCGCTTGTACGGGCGTCTATGGCTCACGTGAGCGGTTTCCAATCCCGTTTACGTAGTCTATATCTATGGTTTAATCCGGATTCCAATCCGAGTTAAACGCTGCGTGTAAACGGGTAAGTAAAAATTATTGCGTGCGCGAATGACGCAATAATTATTGGCTATTGCATGGCAGCTATGTAAATTCCGACCTTTGAACCCAAGAAGCTACTAGAAGAGGTGCAGCTGCGTGGCGCCAGTTCCTAGCTCGAGTTGAGCGACCCATTGGGTCTACTGTCGATAAATCGATAGAAAAGTGGAAGGACTAGGGGGAAGCAGAGAGAAATCTGAGATTCAAGGCTTTGGTTGAAAGATTTTAACCGCCGAATGTAGGTAAGCTGTATTTCAAGGTTTTTGTGAGATAAATCGTTGAAAAGAGCTCTCCACGAGAATGTAAAGTAGGATATCTCTCTGCTTCCCCCTAGCCATCAATGATTTCTACTTACCAGGACGTTTAGTAGACGTTGCAGGCGCTTTGTTTAAGCAGGAACTGGCGCCGCCTGTTCGACACGATTCGAGACCTTTCTGTCTCCTGTAGCACTTATCAACGAACGAAACTTGCTGGGCTGACTCCTTTTATGATGCACACGATGTTTTGATGGCCATTAGCTACTGTCTGGCTTTGTAGTTTGCCATACTGGAAATGGTCGTTTTGAGCACGCGCGAAAATTAATTTACTTTATACCCGCCACCTTAAGTAGGTCTAATATTGGGCTGCCATAGGCAAAAAAAGATGCACAGTGTAACAGTAGCCTTGTCCCCAGGTCAAATACCATGGTTATAGTTGCTATATTCTAAATCAGTTAGAGACCTCGTCCAATGGTCTCTATGCTTTTTAAGAGACCCTCAGGCCCTTAGTAGCACCCTTGCTTCGCTCGGAATGCTACAGCCTCAGGCCTTTGGGTCTCTTAAAATGCATAGAGACCTTGGACTCGGTCTCTAACTATTATTTATATGCCATAATGTGTGCACTATAGCTAAAAGCTGTTGCATGCCGTATTGTGCGGATTGCTGTTTCAGTATGTTTGTTGCTGACAGCTATACTGGCCTAGTACTCACGAATGAAGGTTCATTGAGACGATGGTATCAACCTTTGACCTCGAGTAAATGTGAAATTGAATAATTATATTGGGAATAGTTAACGGGTGGACTCTTAGTGGGCCAAATTTGCCTCATGGCCCGGGCTCCTGCATGCTATAATATTTTCAATTTCTGATGGCTCACAGTTAAGCTGTAGCTCGAAGCTAGCTGATGCCCATAGAGAAGTGTGTGCAGGCATGTATGTATGAAAAATAATATATGAAAATTGTGATAAAGTATGCATAATAATTATGCTATGAAGTAGAGAGCCTCGTAGGCTGGACCATTTTGCGCTTTCCCACCATAGCTATTGGTGAAAAGAGCTTATCTATACATTCCAAGCTAATTATGCTTGCGTATTTCTCCATTGACCATTGACTTGATTCCCATAGAAAGGATGAAATAATACACAATGCAAATTTGTAGTGATTTGTGAACATCATGTACCGTAGAATCCCGCGATTACGCCCCCCTTTGTGCATGCTAGCATCAGGCAAAACATGGGAGGGGGCGTATTCGCGGGATCGTGTCAACGACCATTACCGACCGATGGTCGCCACGTAGGCGCACGATGTACAAGCTGTTTGATGGATGAAACAGGAGAAAAACGACAAAGTAAGTCTTAATATCTCACAAATAGCTATTGTACTAATTATAGTTATGGTTTTTACAGGCTTAAGCATTCAAATAGCTAGATTTCATAGTCACAGTAGGAGGGGGACGTATGCGCGGGTCAAAAATACCTGTGCAGGAACTTTGGCTGAAAATGGGAAGGGGGCGTATTCGCGAGGGGGGGGGGCGTAATAGCGGGATTCTACGGTATATGTATGTAGCTGACACATCATAGATTATTGAGCATATACGGGATTGGAAACGGGATCACGTGCGCCATAGTCCCGCATAGTAATGCCCCTGAAACACTCCCCCGAATACTTAGCGCTCGCAAAGATTTAGTGAAAGCACGGTCACCTTTCGAGGACGTTTGACTAGCTCATGGACGAACTGTCGAGCGATTCACAGCGAAAACCAGGACCAGTAGTGTTCTTGAGATATCGTTCGGTTTGTCTGAAGCTTCGTTTGTTTGCCAACCCAAAAGTCAGGAGCTCACGACGCGAGTTTGTTCGTCGAAGCGGCTGGTCGAGGTAAGTCAGAAGTTTTTGTCTCCCTCTACCGTGAGGTACCTACGACTGGCGGCCTCCTGGACGCCTTCAGACTACTTGTACTTGGTTGAAGTATTGCATAGGCACCTTTTGAATCTTCGAACGTCGCTTAGAACGGTGTTATACAGCCAAACAGCTTGGAAAGACGGCTCACTAAGCTTAGTGAAAACGTCGAATTTTGTCTCCCTCTCTTGCTTTCTGTTGTGACTCTTCGTAGCTTTCTTACTCACAGAACTGAAGTACAGGGCTTGTAGCATTGCATGGGATAGAGAATAACCTGCTGTTATCATCATGAAGCTGAAACAAAGCGATAGCATTTACCCATTTCCACCATTTTTGGTAAATTTTTTTGCCCTCGTGGTCTATTCCCATATCAACGTATTGTGGCCAAGTATTCGGGGGAGTGTCTCGCGAAATTAATCCGTTTCCAATCCCGTATACGTAGTAGCTCTATAATCTATGGACACATCACATGACAACCTAGTCAAAACTGATTTAATTTAAATCACTGACTCATACCGTCAAGTTGTAAGCCGATTGTTGCTGACATCCAGGAAGCATTTGATTCCACTGGTGTTCTCCCAATGCAAGTGTACACTCCAGCATCTTGGTAGGATAGCTTATGGATAGTGAGCTTTGTTTTAGATCAATGTGGTGGGCCATTTTGTAACTCAAAAGTGGTGTTTGTGATTGTGTAACGGTCACTTGTGGTAGGATCAATTAATCCAACATCTCCAGGTCCTATCCATCGTGTTTCGTGGCTTATATCTGGTGATAGGGACAGAACACAGTGAAGGGTTGCTGTGGAACTCAGGGGGTGTGATTCGGAGGGTATCACCACAGGACCAAAGGGAGTTATCTCAAACTCTACAGATACAGTAGAATGTCAATGTATAATATTATATTGCTCAATATAATAGCAGGCCTATATAGGTACTTACACCGATGTAAAAAAACTAGAAGCCTATAATAATACATGATAATAGATAGATAGATGGAAGTTTTAGTGTCACACATGAAATGCAGCAGGCCAGGGTTTGGCCTATGTGACAAAAAATAATGAGATAAACTAACAGAGCAAAGTATCAATGTAGTGAGCAAAGGAAGTGTTAATACAAAAAGGTATTACTAAAAGTAAAGTGCATTATTAGATAATTAAAAGTGTAGGTATAAAGACGAGGTGAAGTAGCAACCTTGTAGCAAGGTACAGTCATGATTATGGGTATAGGTAGCCTGACTGTATACTATGTCTATAAGTAATGTAAGCCTACACCATTCACATTCATGGCTATTAGTTTGGCAATAGACTAGAGTGACTTATCATAATTGACAGTAGAACACAATATAGAACTTACCTGCTGAAACAGACTGATCTTTAATGTTGACTATCAAAAATAGGGCTAGGAAATTGAAGTTTGCTTGCATTTTTTTACTTTTAATTTATGCTATAGCTTCACAGTAGTAAGCTCAGCCTGGCTCAAGCAACTCTGTTATCGTAATTTTGCCGGTGAAATTCATTAACATTGCTGATACAAGATCGAAGTGATCTCATCAGTTTGACATTTAAACCACACCCTACAGGATGTGGCTTACAACTTGAAATTATTGAACGGCACCTTACCACAACTGGACAATAATTATTAGTCTGCTGCAGGTGCTCTTCAAAAGTCCTAGATGCAATAGGGATATCATCTAGGTACACATAGGTATGCTTAAATGTGATCTCTAATATCAGTAGTATGTGGAAAAAAAATCTCATTCTTGATCACCAATATTATTTAAAACTAGCACAACAATGTCATGTATTATAGCCATAGCTGTCACGTACATGTAATAGGTGTGAAGCTTGAATTACTGACTACATTTTAATATTCATACGTTCAATCATACATTAATATTGCATAGGGGATGACTGAGCTAGCTCAAGAGTTCTAATTCAAGTATAAAAAGGAAGTTAAAGGTTGTAAGGAGGAAAAGGGCTTAACCTTAAGGGCGATTTTGGAGGACCATGCAGGTGTGCTTGGGAATTGTTTGCATTGGTGGCAACATGTAGCTAGCTTCTTGTCATGCAACATACAGAGTTCAGCTTTGTGGTGTAGCCTGATAAAGTGTGTATAGTATATAGATGCGATAAGTAAAGGTATTTGGCAGGATATCAACATCACCAATTCATTGACAACATACAGCAGCTTATTGGTTCTCTGTACAGGTAAAATACATGTACCGTAGAATCCCGCGATTACGCCCCCATTTTGTGCATGCTAGCATCAGGCAAAACATGGGAGGGGGCGTATTCGCGGGATCGTGTCAACGACCATTACCGACCGATGGTCGCCATGTAGGCGCACGATGTACAAGCTGTTTGATGGATGAAACAGGAGAAAAACGACAAAGTAAGCCTTAATATCTCACAAATAGCTATTGTACTAATTAATATGGCATTCCATGCAAGACAAAAATATCAAATGGAAATATCAAGTTCATTTGAAATGAAATGCTGAGGTTGCAAGTTACAATGGAAATATCAAGTTCATTTGAAATGAACAAAATATCAATTTGCACTTGAAAAAACCTCAAAGGTTCAAAGGTTACAATTACTGACCAGTGTGGCTAATTAAATATTTCAATAATGAATTAAACATTTTCATAGCTTTTATTACTTCCTATCAATAGACATTAACAGTGCGCATCACTCGATAATAATGCGCTTGTATAATCGTAATTGAAGACGTGCGCGCATGCGCCAAAAAAATTCAGCTGACTTTTATGGGCGTGTCTGATATCCCTAGCTAGCTACACGCGCTTCGTGATGGATGAAGAGTTGAATCAGTGCTTGAACAGCATCCCAGGCTTTGTTGCACAGCTCGAAGGACTAACTGCAGTACCAGTGTCTTCAGATTCTCGAAAAACTCGAGACCCAGTGATTCTTTGTATTATCTGCCGAGTGTTCAAGTCCCTTAAATCGTCGAGTTGTCGCCAGGACCAAAATGACCAGACGCCATATTGTGTGTGTGTCTCGCTCACGCAGATAATAGAAGCAGCTAACTCAAGTCAGACAAGTACAACTTGTAGCTATCTCTGAATTTAGAGGGGGTACCGGCTTGTCCGAGTATGAGTACAGCTCGAGTCAGCCTCGTCCAGCCAAGGACACGTGCATGCAGTCCTGGTCTGCGCATGCGTAAACTGGATGTCATGAATGCGCAGCGAACTTTTTGTCTATGGTAGGAAGTAATAAAATTATGAAAATATTTAATAAAGTTATTAAAATATTTAATCAGAAACACTGGCCATTAATTGTAACCTTTGAACCTTTGAGATTTTTTCAAGTGCAAATTGATATTTTGTTCATTTCAAATGAACTTGATATTTCCATTGTAACTTGCAACCTCAGCATTTCATTTCAAATGAACTTGATATTTCCATTTGATATTTTTGCAACCTCAGCAATTCATTTCAAATGAACTTGATATTTCCATTGTAACTTGCAACCTCAGCATTTCATTTCAAATGAACTTGATATTTCCATTTGATATTTTTGTCTTGCATGGAATGCCATAAATTATAGCTATGGTTTTTACAGGCTTAAGCATTCAAATAGCTAGATTTCATAGTCACAGTAGGAGGGGGGCGTATGCGCGGGTCAAAAATACCTGTGCAGGAACTTTGGCTGAAAATGGGAGGGGGCGTATTCGCGAGGGGGGGGGCGTAATAGCGGGATTCTACGGTATATAGCTACAAATTCACAGAATCCTGAAACTAACTAGATTGAAACATTCATGACGCATCTGTACATAAACTTTGAGTAGCATTGTAGCTTGTTAGACATAATATGCTATAGAAATACTTCGATATCAGATACAATATTGAAGTAGTACCCCAGCAGACGTTATGATCACTAATACTGTTGCTGTAGTTATACAATATAGACTGTTCTTGCTACCGGATTTAGCTTTATGGGTGGTACTCAACTGTGGATTGTTCATTTTGTCCATTGCTGTGGTTGCTACAGTTGGATTGGTCGTTTCATCCATGGATGTAGCTATTGTAGTTGGATTGGTAGTTATTTCATCCTTCACTGTAGTTGTTGTATTAGTTTCACTGTCATCATCTGAAGAAGAATTTGTAGCAGGAGTAACTGTTGTATTTGCATCATTTATCATGACAACTAAGTCAATCGTGTTATTGGTGCCCATAATACTGCATGTATAGACTCCCTGATCTGACTTCTCTGGATCATATATAGTGAGAGTAGATACCCGGGATGGCACAAGTATACCACCACCATTGGCTGCAGTGTCTCTTGATCCACTCGAGAATGTGATTCGGTACTTTTCTGTTTCACCAGTTATCCTCTGGTCACCTGGTCCCTCCCAGATGAGGAAGCTGTCTGGTCGGATGAATGCCCTCATTTCACAATGCAGAGCTACTGAGCTGTCGTCCATAGTGGCTATTACTGCCCTTGAGTTAGATAGCAGTTCCACTGTATGTTAAATGTTAAAGGAGCATATTGACTAACAATATGATGGCTTAATATGACTACAAGGCCATGAGCCATTAGGCCTTAGGGTTAGGTAAATTATGGTGGCATAATTTAGAATGCATAAGTAGCTATGTATGAGAATAATACTAGCATTATAATAGGCATCAGTTATTTGGGAATTTTAGGGCCAAAAAGTAGTGGCTAGCTATACTTGACAGTCACAAAAGTAAGCTATACTGATGCCCAATATTATAGACCATAGGGCCACTCAGAAGTAAAATTAATGCTTGAACTGACTGGAAAATTTAATGCACCCAATAGCTGAGTTTACCCCTACTAATTATATTGACTCAGATTTTTAATAGGACTCTCTTAAAAATAATAATATTCTGTACTAGAGTATGTAACGGAGGTCTCTTAGCTGCATGTATAGGAAGCCCAGCCACTATGCACCATTTGGGCTTCCTATACAGCTATGAGACCACAGGGTACATACTCTATAGCTGATTTAGTAAACCAGCTAGCTAAACGTTCAAACACTCAGCTAGCTAGCTCAGTTATACAAGTCAAGTTTTAGCTCAGATTTCAGGTATACCAATCTAGCTAGAGTTTAACCTCATTCACTACCTACTACCACTCTTGTCAAGTGTCAGACAAACTATTAGTAAAATTCGTTTGTACCCAGCAGTATCAGAGCATGGAACTTGTTCGAAGAGGAGACTGTACAAACTCAAAGTCTCCGATCCTTCAAGCTCGCACTAAAACACTTTCAGTAACTATTACCTAGTTTTATTTTGTCTTTTCTTGCATCTTGTCTGTGTGCATTTTAATGTTTATGTAATAGGGTACACACTTGATTAGCCTTATAGTTATTACGGTTATCCTTGTGGCTATTGTGTACCCTTTACTATTAAGGCAAGAAATATTGTCGACAAAAAAAGTGCTACTGTATACCTGTGTAGGGTCATTTTGAACTAGAACAGTTCCTTCAGTTGAAAGGAAGAGATTGCCTTTAATAATTGGTTTACTACGATTTAATGAAATTCTAGAAGAATCTCTTTTTCTTTTGTTTCTCACGTATAGCATTACAGTATTAAACTTCATGTACCTGTCTCAAACTGTCAAAGGTCACTGCCTTACAATTGCATAATTATGTGCATACTGTATGCATGTGAATGGATGCGTTGTATGTATTATTTTTGTTGTCACACAAACTTCAAGCATGACACTTGCACGATCCACTCAAGTGTTAAACTGTGGCAGAAGTTATAGTTACGCTATAGCCTTGAGTGGTTTATTTGAATTGTACGTGAGAGGTGGGTGTTTAAACCACGAGGCGAAGCCGAGTGGTTTAAACGCGCGCCTCGAGCGTACAATTCAATAAACCACAATAAGGCTATAGTGTAAGTGGCTTGTAATATGACGTCAAACAGCTTGTATCTATGGATACAACTGTGCCCGTGGTATATGGCAGTTATACTCTAGAGTATAACTGCCATATAGCTACCACGGCCACAGTGTACATATAGGCTATATGACTCACAGTTAAGCTGTAGCTCAAAGCTAGCTGATGCCCACTGAATAGAAGCTCCAGGGGCAGTACTTCTCCCTTCACAGGTGTATGTACCAGCATCTTGGTAGGATAACTGAGTGACTACAAGGATAGTACCAGGAAGTTGCCTAACATTAATAACCACCATACTCTCAGCGATAATAAAGCGTCCTCCAGTAGAACTGATCATTTCTCCTCCAGGCAGTATCCATCGTGTGGTATAGTTGACAGTTGGTTGTAGTGTGTCTGGCTCCAGAACACAAGATAAAGGAACACCAGGCATCAGTGTATTTGTTAGTGATGGAACTATAATGGGATCTCTAGTGGGGAATATCATGACATCCTCTACATCAGAGGGAAGAGCTGTAAAAGACTTTTAAAAAGACCTGTACCTGTCTTATTACTTACGTGAAAAACACAGTACAACTACTTTCAATAACAGTAGAGAAGTGACTGTTGCTCCTTTCATTCTTTTTAACTGCAAATGAAATGAGATAGGTATCTATGATAATCAAACACTAATTGCAAAATCCTCAGCAGATTGCTAACACTAAGAATTGAGTAGCTAGTCCGTTTCAAAACAAGTTCAAGCGTTTTATAACTACTTGTCACTGATCAATAAGCCAGCATGAAGTTAACTAGATAGTTAGTTTGCTCAGTGCTATCTATATATAGAGATACTGTAGCAGTTTGACATTTAAACCACATGCACCTAACAGGATGTGACAACTTCCTTGACATCGCTGATACAAAATTGAAATGATCTCATCAATTTGACATTTAAACCACACTCTACAGGATGTGACTTACAACTTCACGGCACCCCCCAGTTACCACAACTGGACAATAATAATATTATTAGTCTGCTGCAGGTGCTCTTCAAAATTAAAATCCTAGATGCAATACGGATTACCATCTAAACCTACACATAGATGTACTTAATAAATCTCGTTTTTGATCCCCACTAACTATTACAGCCATAGCTATTATGTAATTAGGTATGAAGTTTGAATAAAATGCAGACATATTATTGGCTTCAGGCACCTATTTACAGTGGCCCAGAAGGGCCATTCCATATAGCATTTTGTCAAAGTTACATTTGGTAGACTTACATTTTATCAACTTTGCAATTCGGTAAACTTGCATTTTATCAACTTTGCAATTTTCAAAGTTGCACTTCTATAATTTTATACTTTTTTAGACCTGCATTTTTCAATTTTGCACTTTTATAATTTTTTAGACCTGCATTTGCAGCAGCTAACCGTGGAGTATAGTACATGGTACGGGGTCGTTAATGTAGCTAGCACCAGGCATGCACGTATAAGAGTACCAGGCAACTTCTAATGTATTCTCCGGATAAGGTCTTCAGATCATGTCCAAAAACGCCTGGCAGAGAAGCGCTGCCGGACTAGATTTTTGTTTAAATTACCTCATATATTACCCAAGAGATTACTCACCATTACCTCATAACCACAAACTAAAAGTAATAGTCAACTACAACACCCCCTGTAGCAGTTTTAAATTTAGAACATAAGGTAAAGGGCGCTAGAGGGTAGTACGTACTAGGTACCGACAAGCTCAAGGTAGCTGTAGGTGACGTAGATGGTATAAGCATAACCACCACAATAGCTGATACTGAATAATGTGCGGGTGTGTATTTACATGCTCATACTGGGGATGTGGTCAAGTTTCAGAATAAGCATAAGTTTATTTACAAATGATGCAAGATTGGCACTAAGTAAGTTTGTAAAAATACAAGATTGACAAAGTTTGTAACTTGAAAATAACGCAATATTGACAATAAATAAGTTTGTAAAAATGCAAGATTGACAATGGCAATTTTGTAACTTGAAAATAATACAACATTAACAATAAGTAAGTTTGTAAAAATGCAAGATTGACAATGGCAATTTTGTAACTTGAAAATAATACAACATTAACAATGAGTAAGTTTGTAAAAATGCAAGATTGACAATGGCAACTTTGTAACTTGAAAATAATACAACATTAACAATGAGTAAGTTTGTAAAAATGCAAGATTGACAATGGCAATTTTGTAACTTGAAAATAATACAATATTAACAATAAGTAAGTTTGTAAAAATATGCAAGAAGTTGAAAAATAAGCCTAGCTAACTTTGTAGTAGAAAAATTATGCAAGATTGACAATGGTAAGCCAGTTTGTAACTAGAAATGCAAGATTAACATAATGCGAGACTGACAATCCATTAGGCCAGTAGCAAATTGAAAGTTTGAATAAGAGTTCTCTATACCCCGCATGCGCACTGAAGGGCCTGGGAACCGATATAATTTTCTTCAACTGCGCTATGCAGGTAGCTAGCTCGACAGTCAGCCTTATCATTCAAATATGAGACTGACCAATCATGAAAGAGAAGTGTTAGGTCATCATTATACCAACACTCTTCTCTTATTAGTCAATTCAAAATCGAACGTTGGCGGTCATACGTCACTGTCTAGCGACCTGCAAAGCACAGTACGTTCGAGCATGCGCAGTGAATCGGCAAGTGATACTGCATAGGCATGGGTGGGCGGGGCTGTTAATAGTAGCGGTGGTGGCCTGTTATAATATAACTGGTCCTCCTTAAAATTGATCCCCCCAGATTGTCCGCGGCAAAACAAAACATGGTTGCCCCTTAGGTTTGGGATTGGTAGTATAAGATAAACTTGTGACATACTGAATTTTCATGTGGTCCCCGCGGACTGCCTGTGGCGGAACATCTGCCCCCGGACTGTTTTATGGTTGCCATACCTGCCTCCCTCCCCCCTTGCTCAGTACACGAGTCCCCACTTGTTATGCTGCAACACAGACTGTGTATTAATAAACTTAACATTGATTTCCATTTACTAGGGGAGCAATCCTTACTCCTTGCTTCTGTTTGGCAGCAATAAATTGCGCACGCTTAGGGTGAATAAACAACGCTACGATGGGAAGCCCCACCCACAGGCTCATAGAGTTAGGGCTCGAGACTAGACAGCAAGCATTGAATTGTACTAAAATACGGTAGGCACGAAGATGATTACATGCCATGTAGTACAGTGCCTTTTGTTAGAAATTGCAGCAACCAGATGTGGCGCAGTGGGGACCAAATACAGCAACCACGCACAGTCCAGGGCCGGCCGGATCCTATACTACTTTTTAGGACTGAGAAAAAAGCTAGTTGGTAAATATACAAGTTTGAAAAATACAATATTAGTGAAAATTCAAATTTACCAAATTGCGAAGTTGATAAAATGCAAGTTTACCAAATTGCAAAGTTGATAAAATGTAAGTCTACCAAATGTAACTTTGACAAAATGCTATATGGAATGGCCCTTCTGGGCCACCGTACCTATTCAATTACTGACTATATTTGCACTTTCAGCAATCATTATTGCATGGTAGGGGAAGACTGAACTAGCTCAGGTGCAACTAAAGGAACCCTTATGATAACTCTTCTTGTTTATACGTATCTGTGATCATTTCAGATATCATAGCTATGTTGGTATATGCAGCAATATTAGTGGTAACAACATCTGCTGGTATACTACTTCAACATTGTACCCGCGCTGAAATCAACCATTCTAAGTAACTTCTTACAGTACCTAACAACCTAGATTCATTATGAACTAGGCCCAGATAAATAATGCTGGCATTTTTATGAGCATTATAGGTATCTAGAAGCAATGAGCTATATTTGAGAATTATAGGCAACCTATCTAGTAAGAAAATTATAGGGAATTATGGTATGTTTTAGAGCTATTGGTCTGCTGGCAGCCAGACATTGGGTTGCACCAAACTGCTGTTCTGTCAACTTGTGGTATTATGGAATGAGGATGTGGGATTCATTGCTAGCTCATTCAAGTTGAATCAAGAATCAAAGTGCATTTGAAGACTGCTTCAGTTATGCTGCAGTATAACAGTCACTGACATTCACTTCATGTGCACTAAAAGTTCAATGATTATATTATTGATTACATGAAATTTGAGGAGCAAGAAATGAGAATTATAGGTATTTTGGAAGCCTGTTTGCAAACATTGATCGTAAAGAAATGAATTATAGGTAGAAAAAAAATATTTATCTGGGCCTATTATGAACACACCACAAAGCTGACCTCAAGTAGTAATTAAATGACAGGAAGCTAGCTATAAGAAAATACACTTTGCCAGTGCGGTACTCCAAAATCACCCTTATCCAACCACAGTTACCACACACAGTTAAATGAGGGCATTCATCTGACCTGCAGACAGCTTCCTCATCGATCAGGAAGGGACCAGGTTGTCAGAGCCTGGCAAATAACAGTATTGCTGTAATTATGATAGCAAGAGTATGCAGCTGACACAAACATCTCTTCGATGGATTTGACATCACAACCATGGTTGTAGTAGGGCTCCGTCACCATTAAAAATTGGTGAAACACCTGATGCATGATCCATCTGAGAATGTGGTTTCATGTTGTTCCACCAGGTAAACCGTGACAGATATTACATTGAAGTATATAGTTATCATATTATGTTTAGGGATTCAAATTGTTGAGGCTTGAACTACCACATCTAAGGATCTGCATGACATGTGTTATACAACAGTGGCGGAGTTAGAGGGGTTTCAGGGGTTTCTATTGAAACCCCTTCAAGTTGTGCCTCACGGACAGCTCAGTATAGCTAACATTTATTGCTAGCCTCGTCCCCAGGCCCTTTGGTGGATTCTTTTGCTTGGATAAAGTACTAGGATCCTTGCTATGGCTCACCTTAGCATAATTTTCGATTGAAAACAGATCAACAGACCTCTAGATCTCTTGCCGTGGAGCCCACCTCGAATGGGCGTGGTTAATGAAAGTGGGCGTGACTCACAAAAACTTGACTTAGCGCGCGCTTCGGCTAATAATAATGAAACCCCGTGAATAGAATCCTATATCCGCCACTGCCATACTACCAGTATTTGACTAGTGACAGTTTGAACTTACAGCTATTATAGCTATCTCACTAGCTATATTATTACTGTAATATTGACAAAATAGTCAATTTAATTTGCTAGGGCTTTGCAGTCAGTTTGCACTTGATGATCATGGCTACCTCATTTCATTGGCAATCAAGAAGAATTATGAAAAAAGCAACACTCACTTATCTACTGTTATTGGAAACTGTTTTACTTTGTTTTTCACGTAAGTAATTAAGATAGATCTTTTTTTAAGTACAAGTCTTCTACAGCTCTTCTCCCTGATGCAGAGGATGTCATGATATTCCCCGCTAGAGATCTTATTATGGTTCCCTCACTAACAAATATACTGATGCCTGGTGTTCCTTTATCTTGTGGTCTTGAGCCAGACACACTAGAGCGAAATGTCAATTACACAACACGGTGGATACTACCTGGACAAGAAATAGTTGACTCTACAGGAGGGCGCTTTGTTTTCTCTGAGAATATGGTATCTATTAACAGTAGAGCACTTCCTGGTACTGTTCTCATTGTCACTGCGCTATCCTACCAAGATGCTGGTACATATACCTGTGAAGGGAGAAGTACTGCCCCTGGAGCTTCTACTCAATGGGCGTCAACAAACATTGAGCTATGGCTTAACTGTGAGTTCAATTGTAAACAATCAATCTCATAATTATGCTCCCATAATAATACAGTGGAACTGCTATCTAATACAAGTACAATTGTGGCTACTATAGATGACAGCGCAGTAGCATTACATTGTGAAATGAGGGCGTTTATCCGACCAGACAGCTCCCTCATCTGGGAAGGACCAGGCGGTCAGATAAATACCACTGGAACAGAAAAGTACTATATCACATTCTCAGATGGATCACCAGAGGCTGCAGCAAATGGTGGTGCATTGCTTGTCCCATCTCGAGTGTCCACATTAACCATCATCAATCCTGAACCATCCGATGCTGGCTCATATACCTGCACTGTTGTGAATACAAGTGAAGCCATAGTCATTAATGTTCGGGTGAACGTGACATATGTCAGCATGACCGTAACAGATTCCACTCCTCCACGCCCAAATGCTACTGATCATTCACTGCCACTGACTGGAATAATTGTTGGTTGTGTGACAGCCATACTTGTCTTAACTGGATTGCTTGTCATTGGTATTGCAATAATGCATTGCCTCATATCACGGTGTAGTAGACGAAACAAAAACAGAGAATCTAACAGTGATATCGATGCTACTCAATCATCTAATCCAGTATATTATGATTATATAAGCCTGGAACCTGATCGTGGTGTTCAACACAATGGTCAGCTGGATACTGATGAGGCCAAAGATGACAATGTCTCGATTAATGTTAATCCAGAAGGATGTGGTAATCATGATAATCTCAATGCTAGTACCATGATGACTGTGGATCCTGACATGAACATTGAATCAGATGTGAATGTGGCTTATGGTGTGACTGTAGATGGAGTAAGTGCAGCTTTAGAGGTGAACGTGGCTTATGGCACAGTCGATACTGTTATGGAGGAGAACGAGGCTTATGGTGTCGCTACAGATGGTATAGGTATTGATGTTATGAAGAAAAATGTAGCCTA
Organism: Stappiaceae bacterium; assembly: GCA_964291365.2. GTDB lineage: Bacteria > Pseudomonadota > Alphaproteobacteria > Rhizobiales > Stappiaceae > JBDWFY01. The sequence goes on along the minus strand of OZ220021.1, from coordinate 188,397 downwards.
TGGTGCAATCACGAGCAATGAAGATTAAAGAGAAAAGAAAGTTTGGTAGGGTGTCCAACCGAAAATATGAAGGTATGCAAAACCACTCCGCTGCAGCATTTTCTAGCAGAACCCACCTAGGCAAGTTACAAATCACACTATAAATCGGGAAAGCTCTCAAAAAAATGTGCGTCAAACACAATTAAAGTGTTATCGCGTAAACACGAAAAATGGTACGTGACCAAAACCCATAATAGTTATAATGGTGTACACTGTGCGACTAAGAAAGGTGAAAGCATCACCAGAAGCTATTTTCTGGATGCATCCATGGACAGAGCAAGAGTAAATAGCTTGGATACCCCTTCTGAAGTCGCAATCTCCTAGCATCATAGTAGACCAGCGTTTGGTCACGTACCATTTTTCGTGTTTACACGACAACATTTTCATTGCGTTTGACGCACATTTTTTCGAGAGCTATCCCGATTTATAGTGTGCTTTGTAACTTGCCTAGGTGGGTTCTGCTAGAAAACGCTGCAGCGGAGTGATTTTGCTTACCTTCATATTTTCGGTTGGACACCCTAAGTTTGGACAAACTTTTCTGCTTTGGCTGCATAGCAGTAGATAATAATTATGCACATGCCCTAAATTATGACATAATATATCCTGATTCACCCTTGTATCCTTTAATAAATGTTGATGTTACCTTGATTACATGTATGCACACACAAACACACACACTGCCATGCATAGTCACGTAGTATAGACCTCTCTTGCTACTGGATTTAACCTTTTGAGTGGTATACTCAACTATGGATTGGTCATTAATTTTAATGGTTGCTGTAATTGTTGCAGTTGGATCGGTCATTTTATCTGGTGTTGGTATAGTTGACAATACAACCGGATTGGTGGTTTTATCCATTGCTGTAGTTGTTGTATGTGTGTTTGCTTCAGTTCCACTGCCATCATCTGAAGAAGCAGTTGTAGCTGGAGTTGTCTTATCATGATCACTAAATTAATTGTCTTATTGGAGTCATGTATAGACTCCCTGATTTGACTTCTCTGGATTCTATATAGTGAGAGTAGAAACCCGAGATGGCACAAGTGTACCACTACCATCGACTGCAGTATATCTCTTGATCCATTTGAGAATATGTGATTTGGTACCTTTCCATTTCACCAGTTATCCTCCTGGTCCCTCCCAGATGAGTGAGCTGTCTGGTCGGATGAATGCACTCATTTCACAATCATGTAGTGCTACCATGCTGTCATTTGACAACACAAACGTGGTTGTAATAGGGCGTGAATATGATTAGCAACTACAGCCACATGTGCACGAGCACTACACCACCATAATAATAATCACTGCAACATCTAATGCATGGTCCAATGTCTGAGAATGTGATTTCATACTTCTGTTCCACCAGTTACTCCAGCTCCGACCACCTGCATGGTCCCTTCCTGATGAGGAAGCTTTATCGCACTGTGCGGATGAATGCCCGTATTCCTCATTCAGCAACTCCCGGAAGTCCATATATTTATCGGAATTGCATGGTTTGTACAGTAGGTTACAGTAAGTTACAGTAGGTTACAGTAGGTTACAGTAGGTTACAGTAGGTTACAGTAGGTATGGGAGGTAATGATATGCATAGACCGCGCCCGCGTACTGAATCAATGTCAAGTTTGTGCATACTGTATTAACTTTTCTGTTCATCCAAGAAGGCTGTTCTTGAGCTCAAAATGTAGCTCAATGGTAGTACTAAACAATGGTTAGGTTTCAAGGCTATCAAAAGCCAAAACGGTGAGAAAAAGGCGTCTGTGTCATGCCGCCATCTCCCAAGAAATCGTTCGGACATACATAGGTATGGTTTTATTTGGTACATTTTAGTGACAAGTAAGGTAGGGCTTACCGGCTTTAGCCATCCATAGAAGAACCATTGAACTATTTATACAACAATCCAGAATGATTTAGCTGGAGTATCTTCAGAGTTATGGCGACATAAATATCCCAGAGAACACGCGTGCTTCAACAGCGTGTAACTTCTACCCAGAGTGTAGCTGTTTTGCCAGATTGAAGCTCTACCTTAGCACTAGCTAGTCTCCAACTCGAAAGACTCTAGCTACAGTAACAAAACTTTTGTGGCCTTCGCAGTACAGCCACTATCTCGATCGCTTGTGTCTGAGGTCAACTTCTAATTTGGTACTTTTCAGTAACAGACATTTCCAGACTCTCAAACTCGAGATTTACAATCCTTCCATATAGCTCCCTTAAGATCTTTGGAATGGAACCAGTATCTTCTACTAGAGTGAAGAACCAAGTCACCAAAATCTCATTACATCCTAAGTCTAAATACTGTAATGTAATGTAATTAATCTCAGCTTCTGAACATGCTACAGACAAAATTAAAAAACCAGTGGATAGAGCACAAAATAACTAGATCTTGAAATTTCCAACTTTTTCAATTTCACTTTCGTTGTCGAGTTATGGCCAAATATGTTCTTGTCACAACAGAAGCCATACTAAATATACTACTGTTCTGATAGCCAAGTGTGCCAAAGTGCATACCGGGGTTCGAATCCCGCTTGGGCCAGTTTTTTTTTGTATTTTTTTTTACTTGCAGCAGGTCAACTTTTTTTACTGCAAATTATTAGTATTTCAGACAATACTTATTCATCATACAAGCGATAGCAAATAGTCTGAGTCAATAGACAATGTGAAAAGCAGAACAACCTGTACTAGATATGCAGCAAAGGCTAGGCACAGTAACAAGCTATAGGTAAAGGTCGTCAAGTTTAAGAAAACACTAATAGGTAAAGGGTCCTCGAGCACATGAAACTGTTCCCTAAATAATGCTCACTGTCTCACCTGGTGGACTTTTTGTACTTCCGTGTGAACGCGAGTGTAGTTCTTCCTCTGAGTTCATTTGGTGGTAGACCTCTGTTGCCGGACTTTACTTTCAGTCAGTGAGTTCTGTATTATTAGCCTGGTGTTTGGGCTAAAAATGCCTCGTGGAAAGAAACTGTGTAAGAGTTGTTCAGCTTTGAACAGTTCTGCTAGTAAAAAGTGTACTACTTGTGGTATTATTTTTGATAAGCGTGGAATAGTGGTCTCAATAGCTAGCTTTTTCTACTTAGGACGCGGTTGCCTTCTTGAGAAAAAAGAAAAATAGACAAAATTTTACCAAACCACACCATCATGTATACAATAGTCTACGGTGTATGCTCACTCCTGTATTGTAGGACAAATTAACATAGAACCTTTTCTGCATGCAAAGCCAACTTTTTCTAGTTAGGATGCGGTTGCCTTTTTGTGAAAAAGAGAAAAAACAACAAAATCTGAAGTATGTTTACATTGTCCACCACACTGTGGTCAACCAAACCACATTGCTTGTAGCACATTAGCACAGCCCACAATACTATATAGCAATAGCACTGCCAATGTACTGTTGACCAATGAACTAAAATTACAATGTCATAATCACGGTACCCAGAACAGTATGCTACCATTACTATAGCACTGACTGCACACACTGCTGTCTATCACTTCCATTTGCCAGAGATGAGAGGTTCTCAGCAGCATCGATATTAGCTTAGAATTCTAGCTGGTCAAATCATATCCAGCATGCAGCCTCTTCTATAGCTAGGTTCCCTGGCATCATTCCTCCTTCCCCTCCTCCCACCTGATACACAAGTAACACAAGACAATAGCTATGAACGTTTGTAAGCAGCTAACATTAATTTTGCTACTAATCGCAGCTATTAAAACGCTAACCCACATCAGGTATTTCCAACAATCAATAATCATTTAATAGTGCAGCACGCAGATTGTGATCATGAGGTTGAGAGTGCACTGTCATTCTCTGATACTATAGCCTCGTCATCAGGCCTAAGTCGAGGCTAACTCCTGATAGATGCTGAGAAAGATCCCTACATAGGCACACAGCTCGCACACGCGCAAAAGGTAGCTCTTGGAACAATTGTCACGACCATTTCCAAATTTCAGCTTTTCCGTTTCCGTTTTCCGTTTCATCCGTTTCCACTTGCCCAGGTGGTTAGAAGCTCAATGTGACCAATCAGATTGCAGTGTTTGTTACACCTACATTCTAATGATATTCATGATAGCAGGTGTGCTGTAAACCACTACTATACTTCCTTATCTGCTTTTCTGATAAATTTGCAGTTGTAGTGTACACTGAACTGCTGCATGCAGGCAGTTCAGTTACTGTGGTATGATAAGGATGACCTTGGAGGACTGCACAGGTGCATGCATCAGCTTTGTGGTGTAGCCTGATAAATTCTCTATAGATGTGACAAATAAGGGGAAATCTTTGCAAGAATCCATATACATGACATTGTAAGTTACCTTATGTACAAAATTCACAGAACCCTGGCACTAACTAAATCAAAACAGTCATCATAATGGGGGTAGCTACATAAATTTAGTTTGTTAGGTATTATAGAAGGTCACTTAAATGGTTGATTTCAGATAAAATGTTGAAGTAATACTCCAGTAGATGTTATGATCATTAATACTGCTGCCGTAGTCATGTAGTATAGACCACTCTTGCTACTGGATTTAACCTTTTCAATTGTAGCTGGAGCTGTCTTTGCATCATTTATCATCATCACTAAATCAATGGTTTTATTGGAGTTCATAATACTGCATGTATAGACTCCCTGATCTGACTTCTCTGGATCATATACAGTGAGAGTAGATACTCGAGATGGCACCAGCTGCAGAGTGCCATTCACTGCAGCATTGCTTGATCCATTTGAGAATGTGATTTGATACTTTCCTGTTCCACCAGTTAATCTCTGATTATCTGGTCCCTCCCAGATGAGAGAGCTGTCAGGTCGAATGAATGCCCTCATTTCACAGGATAATTCAACAGTGGAATCAGCAGTGGTGGCCATTACTATTGTTTCGTTGAATTTTGACGACAGATCAACTGAGTAGTGTGTGTGTGTGTGTGTGTGTGTGTGTGTAGTCCTAGACATCTACATGTAGTCTGAATGATGTAGGTACTGGCATGATCAGGATATGCACCCATATAAACTGTCCCACCTGCATACCTTGCTAGACTATTAAACTTTGTTGTTGTAGCTAAAAGGCTTTCTATGTTTATAGCATTCATGTACTAGTTAACTACTAGCATCTGTTACCAAGGAAAGGGCTAATGCGAAGCTTTGATTCATTACAGCAATTAGTACTTATTTGTGAACAGCATATGCACACAGCTGACATGGTGATGCAGCATTAACTGACTAAATTGAATTTCAATGGTTAACTCACGGTCAAGTTGTAAGTCAATTGTTGCTGACACCCAGGAGGAAGCTGATTCCTCTAGTCTTCTCCCACTGCAGGTATACACTCCAGCTTCTTGGTAGGACAGCTTGTGGATAGAAAGTGTTGTCCCTGGCAATTCTGAGCCATTCCTTAATTGAAGAGTACTCTCTGTAATATTGTAGTGATCATTTGTGGTAGGATCGATTATTCCAACATCTCCAGGTCCTGTCCACTGAGTTGTATAGCTTACTCCTGGTGCTAATGATAGAGCACAGTGAAGGACAGCACAGGATCTTAGTGCATACGTTTCAGAGGGTATCTTCACCACAGGACCAAGAAGGGGAAATACTGTAAACTCTTCTATACACAAAAAGATATGCATGATTAAGCTTACACTTCAGTATCAGGGGTTTAAAACAACCTGAATCATGATAATTAAAGTATAGAAGTACTGTACAGATCTCATTGAGTAACAACTACACTGCATGTCCACAGAAGCAACTGAGAAACCAAAATCTCTACAACAACTACGTGCACTGTTTACTGATTAACAATACTAGCAGCAGAACACACTTTCTGTAGTAGAACTTACTTGCTGAAACAGACCACTCCTTGATACTGACCATCAAAAGTAGAGCTAGAAATTTTGCTTGCATCATTTTCACTCCTAGCTATGACTCTAGCTATTAGCTACTATGCTTCCTCTACAGCAGCTCAGATCAAACTTTGCTGTTTGAAGTTTTGTTATGGACAACACACTGTAATGAAGCCACACCTTAGAGGATGTGGCTTTCCACAACTTCCTTTGTAACAAGAAATGACCATGCAGACACCTTTTGCACAACTGGACAGTAAATATTGTCAGTTTGAAAAAAGTGTATACAATCACACGTACTAACTTAAATTAATTAATACTCCTACAGTCACATATTCATATCATGTGTGACAAAACTGCATGGCTGCATGGACTTTGTTTTTATTATAATATGTAGGGTCTGTACTTTCATATCGCTGTTGATGGCAAGTGATCATGAGTCTCAGAGATTTAAGTGCCTTCTAATTATAATTTTCGGGGGAGGGGGGAGTGGGGGGGGGGGGAGGGGAGAGACCAATTCACTGAGTGTCAAGATGGGAGGAATTCTCTCATCCCCCCCTCCCCCCCAAAATCCAAAGTAGGACAGAAATTAGCATATTTAGCTCAGGCATGATCATATTAAAGTATAATTGGGCTACAAGTTTCTTCAGTCATATAATACCATATAGGTCTATCTTTTAATGAGTGTATTTGTCCTGTTTATTATGTACTGCCTTGAAAGACTGAATCATCATCATCCATCATAGCATGAGCTTCTCCCTCTGAATCAGTATGAATTACGGCTGCACCATAAGCTACGTTTCTCTTCATAAAAATCAAGACCAATGCCGTCAACTGCCACACCATAAGTCACATTGTTTTCCATAATTGCATCAGATCAAAAGTAGGACGTTTGTCTCAGGCCTATAGTATAATCATAATAATTGTATTGATAGCTAATTGGGCTACAAGTCACTGTAGCCAACGTAGTTTATATAAATACCATGACGCAAGTCTATCAGTATAGCCTGTTTACTAACTTAAATGTCTGAATCATAATCATCCACCATAGCATGTTAATCCTCTTCTGAATCAGCATGAATCACAGCTGTACAATAAGCTACATTTCTCTTCATTGTATCAGTACCGATACATCAATGGGCATAATAATATTGTTATAAGGCACATTGCTTTTCACAATGGCAGTATCGGCCACATTATCTTCAACCTCATTGTAAGTAATATTGCTGTCCAAAGTGAGAATACCATCACCATAAGCCTCACTCTTTTCCTGATCCATCCTACTATCAGCCACATCAGCACCACCTATTACCAATCTGTCGTAAATGCCATCAGGATCAATGCCGACGTTTACACTTCTCTCTGAAATACTAATTCCATCAGCTGTAGCCATAGCATAATCCTCATTCATTTCTGATGCAACTATTGTCGACAAGGCCACACCATGATTCACAATCTTTTCTGTGGCATTTGGATTATCTTTTTTCTCAACATAAGCATCCATGCTAAGATCATCTATGATTTCATCATAAGCTCTCTCGACTACAATAATAGCATCAGATTCACTTCCGGTAGCTGCACTACCTAGTTCATCATCTGGTTGAACTTCATTATGATGAGCACCATCATTGTGTGCATGGTGAGTCAGTGTGGTATATTTCTATATCCTTTATGATGTCATAATGTAGTGACTCATTTCCTTTGTGTATACACATTTAAGTCTATTGACTTCTTGTTCTACATCAGTAGATCACTTACCTTTTTGTGCTCTGATTATGTATGTATGTCCTGAGCATTTTTAATAAAATATTATATACCTCAGTGACAGTACTAGCTAGGGTAGACTTGCCACTTGCAAGTTCAGTCAAGACTAGATCTAGTTAGTTTAGCAGCCTATCTTGTGGAACTCATACACCACAGTCAGTACATAATCATATACAGCAGGATTGGACCTAGCATCAGTGTTGGCTATTCTGAGTTTATTTCGTGCATGAATGAGACATAAAAACATTGCTATGATGGTAGTCACCAGTAATCCGGTCAGTATTGCTGTCATGGAACTAAGAATGATCACAACCGGCTGCAGTATAGCATTGTTACTTATATTATCTGGCGTTGGTATAGTTAACATTACAACTGGATTGGTAGTTTTATCCGTTGCTGTACGTAGTTGTTGTGGTTGGATTGGCAGTTTTATCTGGCGTTGGTATAGTTGACATTACAGCTGGATTGGTAGTTTTATCCATGTCTGTAGTTGTTGTATGTGTGTTTGCTTCAGTTCCACTGCCGTCATCTGAAAAAGCAGTTGTAGCTGGAGTTGTCTTTGCATTATTTATCATGATCACTAAATTTTTTTTATTGGAGTCCATAACACTGCAAGTATAGACTCCCTGATCTGACTTCTCTGGATCATATACAGTGAGAATAGATACTCGAGATGGCACCAGCTGCAGAGTGCCATTCACTGCAGCATTGCTTGATCCATTTGAGAATGTGATTTGATACCTTCCTGTTCCACCAGTTAATCTCTGATTATCTGGTCCCTCTCAGATGAGAGAGCTGCCACGGTCAGGTCGAATGAATGCCCTCATTTCACAGGATAATTCAACAGTGGAATCAGCAGTGGTGGCCATTACTATTGTTTCGTTGAATCTTGACGACAGATCAACTGAGTAGTGTGTGTGTGTGTGTGTGTGTGTGTGTGTGTGTGTGTGTGTGTGTGTGTGTGTGTGTGTGTGTGTGTGTGAGTGTGTGTGTGTGTGTGTGTGTGTGTGTGTGTGTGTAGTCCTAAACATCTACATGTACTTTGAATGATGTAGGTACCGGCATGATCAGGATATGCACCCATATGAACTGTCCCACCTGCATACCTTGCTAGACTATTGAACTTTGTTGTTGTAGCTAAAAGGCTTTTATGTTTATAGCATTCATGTACTAGTTAGCTACTAGCATCTGTTACCATGGAAAGGGAAGCTTTGATTCATTACAACAATTAATACTTATTTGTGAACAGCATATGCACACAGCTGACATGGTGATGCAGCATTAACTGACTGAATTGAATTTCAATGATTAACTCACGGTCAAGTTGTAAGTCAATTGTTGCTGACACCCAGGAGGAAGCTGATTCCTCTAGTCTTCTCCCACTGTAGGTATACACTCCAGCATCATGGTAGGACAGCTTGTGGATAGAAAGTGTTGTCCCTGGCAATTCTGAGCCATTCCTTAATTGAAGAGTACTCTCTGTAATATTGTAGTGATCATTTGTGGTAGGATTGATTATTCCAACATCTCCAGGTCCTGCCCACTGAGTTGTATAGCTTACTCCTGGTGCTAATGATAGAGCACAGTGAAGGACAGCACAGGGTCTCAGTGCCGATGATACGTTTCAGAGGGTACCTTCACCACAGGACCAAGAAGGGGAAATACAGTAAACTCTTCTACACAAAAAGATATGCATGATTAAGCTTACACTTCAGTATCAGGGGCTTAAAACAACCTGAATCATGATAATTAAAGTATAGAAGTACTGTACAGATCTCATTGAGTAACAACTACACTGTTTACTGATTAGCAATACTAGCAGCAGAACAAACTTTCTGTAGTAGAACTTGCTTGCTGAAACAGACCACTCCTTGATACTGACCATCAAAAGTAGAGCTAGAAATTTTGCTTGCATCATTTTCACTCCTAGCTATGACTATTAGCTACTATGCTTCCTCTACAGCAGCTCAGATCAAATTTTGCTGTTTGAGGTTTTGCTGTGGACAACACACTGTAATGAAGCCACACCTTAGAGGATGTGGCTTTCCACAACTTCCTTTGTAACAAGAAATGACCATGCAGACACCTTTTGCATAACTGGACAGTAAATATTGTCAGTTTGAAAAAAGTGTATACAATCACACGTACTAACTTAAATTAATTAATACTCTTACAGTCACATAATAAAAATATAATGTGTGGCAAAACTACATGGCTGCATGGACTTTGGTTTTATAGTAATATGCAAGATCTGTACTTTCATATCGCTGTTGATGGTAAGTGAGTCTCAGAGATTTAAGTTCCTTCTAATTATAATTTTTGGAAGCGGGGAGGGGAGGGGTCAATTCATTGAGTGTCAAGATGGGGAAGTTCCTTGGCCCCCCCCAAATCCAAAGTAAAGAATTAATCATAATAGAACAAAAAATTACCATGTTTGGCTCAGGCATGATCATACTAAAGTATAATTGGGCTACAAGTTTCTTCACCCATATAATACGGTAACCGGTACCATGTCGTAAGTCTATTTTCAATGAGTGAATTTGTCCTGCTTACTATGTACTAGCTGCCTTAAATGTCTGAATCATCATAACATGAGCTTGAATCAGCATGAATTACAGCTGCACCAGAAGCTATGTTTCTCTTCATAAAAATCAAGACCAATACTGTCAATTGCCACACCATAATTATAAGCCACATTGTTCTCCATAATTCCATCAGATCAAAGTAGGACGTTTGGCTTGATCAGGCCTATAATCACAATATATCGATAGCTATTTGAGCTACAAGTCACTGTAGCCAACATAATAATTGTAAATACCATGACAAGTCTATAAATTTAATGAGTGGCCTATACTACATTCCTGTTTATTATTATTACATACTAACTTCATAATCATCCACCATAGCATAATCATCCTCTTCTGAATCAGCATGAATCACAGCTGCACCATAAGCTTCATTTCTCTTCATTGTATCAGTACCGATACCATCAATAGCCATATTATAAGCCACATTGCTTTTCACAATGGCTGCGTCAGCCACTCCATAAGCCTCATTGTTCTCCATGGCAGTATCAGGCACATTATCTTCAACCTCACTGTAAACAACATTGCTGTCCAAAGTGAGAATACCATCACCATAAGCCTCACTCTTTTCCTGATCCATCCTACTATCAGCCACATCAGCACTACCTATTGCCAATCTGTCGTAGATGCCATCAGGACCAATGCCGACGTTTACACTTCTCTCTGAAATATTGATTCCATCAGCTGTAGCCATAGCATAATCCTCATTCATTTCTGATGCAACTATTGTCGACAAGGCCACACCATGATTCACAATCTTTTCTGTGGCATTTGGATTATCTTTTATCTCAACATAAGCATCCATGCTAAGATCATCTATGATTTCATCATAAGCTCTCTCAACTGCAATAATAGCATCAGATTCACTTCTGGTAGCTGCACTGCCTAGTTCATCATCTGGTTGAACTTCATTATGATGAGCACCATCATTGTGTGTATGGCAAGTCAGTACATAATCATATACAGCAGGATTGGACCTAGTATCAGTGTTGGCTATTCTGAGTTTATTTCGTGCATGAATGAGACATAAAAACATTGCTATGACGGTAGTCACCAGTAATCCGGTCAGTATTGCTGTCATAGAACTAAGAGTGATCACAACCGGCTGCAGTGTAGCATTGTTACTTATACTGGTAGTAGGATTTATCTGTGTTCCACTTGTGGTGTTGGCATCCGCAATGTCTACTCTGTTTATGGTAACAGTATCGGAGATATCAGTGCCATTCACCATTACTTGCATGGTTACTGATTCACTTGTACCCATAACAGTGCAGATATATGTGTCAGCATCTGATAGTTCGGGGTTGGTGATGGTTAATGTGGACACTTGAGATGGAACCAGCAATGCACCACCATTTGCTGCAGCCCTTGGTGATCCATCTGAGAATGTGATCTGGTACTTTTCTGTTCCAGTAGTATTTATCTGACCACCTAGTCCCTCCCAGATGAGGGAGCTGTCTGGTCGGATGAATGCCCTCATTTCACAATGTAGCGTTACTGTGCTGTCATCTGTTGTGGCCACTACCAAGCTTGTATTAGATAGCAGTTCCACTATACGTTTAATGTTAAAGGAGTGGCTTGTTATGACTAGGAGCCCATTAGCTGTAGCATGCTTGGCCCTAGGCTTAGGTACTGAAATTATAGTGGCATAATTTAGAATTCATGTGAATAACACTAACATCATAGGCATCAATTATTTTATTATTAGCATTACATTTAGGGCCTAGAAGCTAGCTATTACTTGACAATCCTAATGAAAATCATACCCAACATTATACGTCATAATGTGTGCACTATAGCTAAAAGCTGTTGCATGCCGTATTGTACGAATTGCTGTTTCAGTACATTTGTTACTGACAGCTATACTGGCCTAGTACTCACAAATGAAGGTTCATTGAGACGATGGTATCAACCTTTGACCTCGAGTAAATGTGAAATTGAATAATTATATTGGGAATAGTTAATGGGTGGATTCTTACTGGACCAAATTTGCCTCATGGCCCGGGCTCCTGCATGCTATAATATTATCAATTTCTGATGACTCACAGTTAAGCTGTAGCTCGAAGCTAGCTGATGCCCATAGAGTAGAAGCTCCAAGGGCAGTACTGCTCCCTTCACAGGTATATGTACCAGCATCCTGGTAGGACAGCTGAGTGACTATGAGAAGAGTACCAGGAAGTGTTCTACTGTTAATAGACACCATACTCTCAGAGAAAACAAAGCGCCCTCTTGTAGAGTCAACTATTTCTCCTCCAGGTAGTATCCATCGTGTTGTGTAGTTGACATTTTGCTCTAGCGTGTCTGGCTCAAGACCACAAAGTAAAGGAACACCAGGCATCAGCACATTTATTAGTGAGGGAACCATAATAAGATCTCTAGTTGGAAATATCATGACATCCTCTACATCAGAGGGAAGAGCTAGCTGTAAAAGGGTTTAAAAAAGACCTGTCTTATTACTTACGTGAAAAACACAGTACAGCTGCTTTCAATAACAGTAGAGAAGTGACTGTTGCTCCTTTCATTCTTCTTAACTGCAAGTGAAATGAAATAGGTAGTTATGATAATCAAGCACTAAACTGCAAAATCCTCAGCAGATTAGCTAATAGAAACAACGAAGATTCTTTTGTGGACAACTTAATGCTCGGTGTACAACTTGCCGACGTTTCGACTAGATGCTCTAGTCATCCTCAGGGCAAAAGTGAAGCGAGGTGCGAAATTGATGGCAATTTATAGGCGTGGCTCCTGAGCTTGCGCGCGCATGCGGTCCGGTGCAGAGGTCCAAGCACTAACGCGGTTGGCGCTAGCGCGGCTTGAGCTGACCCCGCCCCCTAACTTCTTCACGGTTGCGATCCAGCAGCCTGGCAACTCGTACCCCTCGTCACGGTTGAGTCTGTTGTTAGTAGGGGTCTTCTGGATGTACAAGGCTTCCTTTACCCTGAGCTGGACATCTAGCATCCCTCTCATCCTCTCATCGTAGTCACTCCTCTTCATCACCACCGTCGCATTCCCCTTGTCGGCTGGCAGAATCACCTCATCCTCCAGGTTCCTGAGCTCCTTCAAGGCCTTCCGGTGCTCCTTCTTCATGTTGTCTTTGGGCAGCCGGGCACTCCTCAAGATTCCGCATACACGGCCTCGAAGGTCGTCAGCATCATCTCTACGGAAGGAAGGACCCCCTCCCCATTCCTACCTTCGGCAGCGCTACGGGAGTAGCACCCAGAGGCGAGTTCGAGAGTTCGAGAAGCGATTACACCAGAAGGCGAAGTGCAGCAACAGCCACATCTTCAACATGCGGTGCCGTGATGAAGGTGTGATTCCAGCCAGCCTGCGCATCAAACCAATGGTAAGAACTAGGGAGGGTTACGCCATCGCGGAACGCGCCAGTCGAGCCTTTCTTTGGGCCCGCGTTCACCAAACCTTCCGCAGAAAACAAACGCTAATACAACGGATCGCGAAGCTACAAGCTTCGCTCGAGAGGAACCTCGGGACGGAAGACTACCTCAAGGTCACTAAGCTCAGCCATGACTCTGCTGAAAAGACACATGTCAAAAGTAAGCAGAACCACCTGAGCAAGCTCGAGGCGCTGATGAAGCGCAAGCAGAAGCAGCCAGAGCTTCGCCCGGAAGGGCGTGACCGCTGGGTGGTCAACCTTACCGAGAGGAATCTCACACCTAACCAGCAAGAAGTTTTGAGAATGGGTCTTAACTTTGCACCAGTTCCCACCAAGTTTCCCCTGCAGGACACCATTGCCAGTGTCGAGGAGGCAGCCAGGCAACTACCAAAAGATGATGCTGACGACCTTCGAGGCCGTGTATGCGGAATCTTGAGGAGTGCCCGGCTGCCCAAAGACAACATGAAGAAGGAGCACCGGAAGGCCTTGAAGGAGCTCAGGAACCTGGAGGATGAGGTGATTCTGCCAGCCGACAAGGGGAATGCGACGGTGGTGATGAAGAGGAGTGACTACGATGAGAGGATGAGAGGGATGCTAGATGACACCACCACCTACAGGAAGCTACCGAAGGATCCCACCGCTACACAGGAAGCCAGGATAGGTCGCACACTACTAAGATTGCACAACAATAGAGAAATACCCAAGAGCATATACAATAGGATTAGGCCAACTGGTTCATGCCCCCCTAGGATATATGGACTGCCCAAGATACACAAGCCACAAACCCCGCTTAGGCCCATTGTTTCATGCATAGGTGCCCCCTCATACAAGCTTTCCAAATACATTGCATCTGTTATTTCACCCCTGGCTGGGAGGACTACTTCACATGTTCTGAATTCCAGGCACTTCAGAGGTGTCGTGAAGGAAGAACGTGTGGAGGCGGATGAGGCCCTCGTTAGCTTCGATGTCACCTCACTGTTCACCAACGTCCCTACAGAAGAAGCAGTGGAAGTCATACACATGTACAGGAAGCTCGCAGAAGAAGAGGATCTGGTGGAGAGGACCCCACTATCACCGGAGAGGATCGCAGAGCTCCTCCAGCTCTGTCTGAAATCCACCTACTTCAGCTACAATGGTGAGTTCTACGAGCAGAGGGAGGGGGCAGCCATGGACTCCCCTGTCTCTGCAGTAGTTGCCAACCTGTACATGGAGTTCTTTGAGGAGCTGGCCCTGGAGTCAGCTCCTTCTAGACCTAGGTTTTGGAAGCGGTATGTGGATGACACATGCTGCATAATGCAGAGGGATGCTGTGGAGCCCCTGCTCCGCCATCTCAACGAGGTACGCCCCACCATCAAATTCACCATGGAGCTGGAGAAGGATGGCTCCCTCCCCTTCCTTGACACCAGCCTAACACGAAGCGAGGACGGGACTCTTAACGTAACTGTCTTCAGAAAACAGACACACACGGACAGGTACTTGCACTTTAACTCCCACCATCCACCGAGTGCAAAGAGGGCAGCCGTCAGGAGTCTCTTCGACAGGGCTAGGAACATCACACTACGGAAGGAGGACCTGCGGAAAGAAGAAGAACACCTCACCACTACTTTCAGACAAAACGGTTATCCCTTACCATTCATACATGCCATCTCCTCCTCCATACAGAAACCATCTGCACCACCAGAGGAGGAGCCAGATGAGGAACCAGACGATGAAGAATCCCAGAAGGAAGAGGAGAAGCAGCCACTGGCAGTAATCCCATATGTAAGTGGTGTGAGTGAGCGGATCAGGAAGGCCTGTGAGAAGTACAACCTTAAGGTCGTCTTCAAGTCAGGCCCGACTCTCCGCTCACTCCTCACCAGGGTGAAGGACCCCCTCCCCAAGGAGAAACTGGCAGGTGTGGTCTACCAGATCCCCTGCCAGTGTGGTAAGGTGTATGTTGGGGAAACACAGAGGCGCTTGGAGACACGAGTTAAAGAACACAGGGATGCATGCAACAAGGGGGACACAGGGAAGTCTGCCATTGCAGAGCATCAGTGGGATCAGCAACATCAAGTGAATTGGGAAGACACTAGGGTGCTGGACAGGGCCAGTAGACCTGTCTAGCTCAGGGTAAAGGAAGCCTTGTACATCCAGAAGACCCCTACTAACAACAGACTCAACCGTGACGAGGGGTACGAGTTGCCAGGCTGCTGGATCGCAACCGTGAAGAAGTTAGGGGGCGGGGTCAGCTCAAGCCGCGCTAGCGCCAACCGCGTTAGTGCTTGGACCTTTGCACCGGACCGTCGACCGCATGCGCGCGCAATCTCAGGAGCCACGCCTATAAATTGCCATCAATTTCGCATCTCGCTTCACTTTTGCCCTGAGGATGACTAGAGCATCTAGTCGAAACGTCGGCAAGTTGTACACCGAGCATTAAGTTGTCCACAAAAGAATCTTCGTTGTTTCTATACAGCCACTGCAACTGAGAGCGATGTCACTTCAGATTAGCTAATGTTAAGAATTGAGTAGTCTGTTTCAAAAAATGTTATATTTTTAGTTCAAGCGTACATGTTCTACTTGTCACTGATAATTAACTATGGGAAAACATGAAAGCTATATAATATTTTATAACAATCACTCAGTGCTAAGCCAGTACTAGTCATAAAAAAGTTTGCTCAGTGCTAGAGAGAATCTGATATTGTAGCAATTTGATGTTTAAACCACACCTAACAGGATATGACAACTTCCTTGACATGTATTACGCTTAACTGCTTAGTATACTTTCACATTTAGCTAGATGTCACGCTGCATGGTAGTCTAGCTTTTGTATACATGCATAGTTACATAGATTCTACTTATACATTTTGCAAGCTTGCATTGCTTTAGCTGGCTCAAAAATGCACCAGACAATAGGGTAAACTGATTCAGAACTTTTAGTGAGAATACCCACAGATGATACTCCCCTGATTCACTGTCTTAGTTCACATGGGCTTTGCACACTGTGGCACTACAAGTGTAGATGCATCATACATGGAAGTATTTCTGTACGTACAAATAATGTATACCATTAGCATTATGCATGAGCAAATAGCTATGGCTAAATATTAAAGGATATGTTCATCTGTCGGAGTCCTATTGCATATTGTCATTCATATGACCAACATCATTATTGAGCATAGCATCAGCATTGTCTTCTTGCATTATGTTCCTTTCCATAGCATCAGCTCCAGCTGTGGTCCCACCAATAGCTTCATTCTCAGTCACCAAGGTACTTATTCCATGGGCACCAAATGGCACTTCATAAACCCCGCTCATTTCTGAATCGATTATTGTCTCTGTAGTGTTAATATTGAGAGTATCTTTGATCATATCGTAAGTATCATCCCACTCTCTGGTGTCCCTGATTTCATCATAAATGTCAGCATTGGGATCATATTTGGTCACTTCATAAGCTATCTCATTCTGTCTTGCTTTTTCTGGCAGACCACTGTAACGACGATTGTCATTGTCAAGTTCAGGGAGGTCTATGTAGTCGTACACAGGCTGATGAGCTTCAGTATCTTTGCTAGATACTTGTACTTTTCTACTTTTATTTTGGGCATGAATAACACCACACATTGCTACAGCCAGTAGTCCAGCCAAGATCAGTATAACTGCCGTTATAGAACCAAGAACAATTCCAATCACATGCAGTGTGCGATTGCTACTTGGACTGGCTGTGGAACTTGTTTCTTGTGTAGTAAGTCTTGTGTCTGTTACGGTTACTGTACTCATGTCTGTGGTCTCTATTCCACTTGAGCCATCCACCAGGAGATCAATAGTAACTACACTGTCACCTGCACCCATGACACTACAAGTGTATGTGCCGGCATCAGATGGTTCAGGGTTGGTGATGGTTAATGTAGATACTCGTGATGGGACGAGCACTCTACCACCATTTGCTGCAGCATCTAGTGACCCATCTGAGAAGGTGATCTCGTACTTCTCTCTTCCACTAGTTATTCTCTGACCACCTGGTCCCTCCCACTGGAGAGAGCTGTCTGGTCGGATGAATGCCCTCATTTCACAATGTAGTTCTACTGTGCTATCGTTCATGGTTGCATTTACTGCACTTGAGTTAGATAACAGTTCCACTGTATGATTACAGAATTTGGTATGATAAAGAATACAAGGATATGCACTAAATTTATGCTTTCTCTTGCCACCATTAAACTCACAGTTAAGCTGTAGCTCAAAGCTGGCTGATGCCCATTGAGTAGAAGCTCCAGGGGCAGTACTTCTACTTTCACAGGTGTATGTACCAGAATCTCGGTAGGACAGCTGAGTGACTATAAGGACTGTACTAGGAACAATTTTACCATCAATAGATGCATGACTTTCAGATAAAACAAAGCGCCCCCTTGATGAACTGACCATGTCTCCTTCAGGTAGTATCCATCGTGTTGTATAGTCAATATTTGGTGTCAGTGTTTCTGGCTCAAGACCACAAACTAAGGGAAGACCAGACATCAGCATATTTGTTAGTGACGGAACTATAATCAGATCTCTACTGGGGAATATGGCAGTGACGTTCTCTGGGGAGAAGAGAGTAGTATTGTACATTAATTGATCTTTTTGTACATAATATGTCAACTTACGTGAATAGCAGCAAGGTACAGCTACTCCCAACAACAGTCCTAACAGATAGGTAAGCCAGGCTCTTGTCATCTTAAACTGATCTTAAGCTGATGCTAGCTAGCTACAAGAGACTCAGTCTGAAATTTGACAGCTAGCTAGCTATAATTATAAAATTAAATGTATAAATCGTGACAACCCTACACATTCTCTCTACCAAATCATGTGTTACTAATTGAAGCATCCAAAACATGAGTAATTACACTATCAAAGCCAAAGAGATACAGTAGCTCTATATGGACTGACTATTGTGGCACAATCATCATAATGACCACAGACAACGACGATATTCACTCCAAATACGGAGCTCCTCTTACTCCAAATTAAACAATGAACTTAGCTAGTAATTGGTTAATGCTTTTATTGGCTTCAAAGGAAGGATGAAACAACGTATTATAGGGATTGTTATGAGTAGCTACCGTATGTATGTCAAGAGTACATTAGCACTGTGCATTAGCTAATGTACTCTTGGTATGACATTGTGTATGTGTGTATGTATGTAGTATATAAAGATTATGTGTGTGGGTGTATGTAATTAAATTATTATGTGTAGTACATATATGGGAAAGCAACCTTACAACGGTCACTAGAATGACTTTGAAGTTTCCTAGATGAGTAAACATGCATGTGCCTCATAGGATAGAGTAAAAGGAAGAATCACAATGTAAAGGAAATCTTTCCTTGATGTTTCCTATATAGTTTTACCGTATACAAATAGTGGTCTTCTTCAAACTGACTGGTGTCACCACAGGCTAGGGGTGCATCTGGGTTCATAAGCACCAGTCTATGCATTAGTGCACCCATGCATGACAAAAGTTGTGCAGCTTTTTCTGCATAGTTAATGTACATAATAGTACAGTGTTTACCAAATGTATATACCTGGCTCGTTATAGTTACCCATGGCCAGCCATACACTACATGAAGATATTACAACACAACCAAAACAGCAATAAACACACCAATGTACCATATAGAGTACATTGACTATAGTACAACAAGGTTTGTAGAGTCTATTTACATAGAATATGCATACACTGACTATAACCATCACATGCTAAGTATGCACCCAGTGTACAAAGTATCTAGAGACGCCACTGCTTTGATTCAGCTCAACACCATACATTCCACAGCAACATACAAGGGTGGAGAAATGGGTGGAGGGCTGGGGGTTGGGCCTTTCCCAAGCTGTAATGTATTTCAATATACAATTGTGCACTGTCGCAGTCAAAAAAAGATACTGACTCAGAAAACACTCCGAGATCAAGAGCCAAGAAACTGAATAATTTTATTCCGGTAAAGAGTCTTCTTAATTAATTAAGGTACTGCATGGTTAGTCAGTAGAATAGGAATGAAGAGCAGTAATTCAACGAGGAGGGCGATGAGGAATGGGGGCCCCAGCCCGGGGCTGCAGGATCTGGCTGCTGTCCCACCCCACCCTCACCCCACACATTATGTTACAAAACCTTTACGCATGCAAATAGTATCCATAATGTTTCTTACAATTATTGTACAACATAACGTTCACTTAACATGCACATGATCATGCTTGTTTGGGTAGCTAGCTATAGTTTAGCTAACTACTAACTACAGCTACAAGGCAAAGTATTATTTTATACTGATTCATTATCAATCTCTGCGTACAAGTCAGTATCGTTCTCTTCACTGCTATTTTCACCGTAGGCCTCATTCCTTGCAACCATAATCCTGCTATCTCTGGTATTACTGTTCTCATTTAAATCACAATAGTTTTCATCATCAAAGGTATATGGACTCAAACCATAAGCTTCATTTCTCTCCATCATAGCATTCGAGATCATGTCACCTGCCTCAATCCTTCTCTTGTCCACAACCTGATAGTCATTGTTATTTTCAGGATGGTGTGTAGGGTAGTCATATATCGGGTAAGAGGTAGTGATACTCAATGTTTCTTTACTTCTCTTACACTTTAAGAGAATGCACAGAGCAACGAAAGAAAAGATTATGGTCAATAATCCTAGAGCAGCCACAGATCCTACAATTACTGGTATAACAAAGCTGATAGGTTTGGGACTAGAAGTGATTGATGTAGCCTCAATTTTATCATCGATATCATCCTCAGACCCAGGAACAAGGCTAGTAATAGGTGCTGCTGCAGTGATACTTTCTGAATCAGCCATAACCAAGTTAATACTAATAGCTTGATCAGTGCCCATAACACTGCATGTATAGTCACCAGCATCAGACAGTTCAGGATTGGAAATAGTCAAAGTAGACACTCGTGATGGGACCAGTTCAATAGTCCTATTCACTGCTTGCTCTGGTGTTCCATCTGTGAATGTGATTTGGTACTTTTCTGTTCCACCAGTAATCCTCCTACCATCAGGTCCCTCCCAGACGAGGGAGCTGTCCGGTCGAATGAATGCCCTCATTTCACAGGAGAGTTCAATGCTGCTGTCATTAACACTCAACAGCACTGTACTGCTATTTGTCTGTAGTTCTACTGCATGCATGTATTGACAAGAACAATAATATTGAAATACTCACTAATCAGTAGCTTATAGTGCACACAAAACTGCATGATAGAAATGTACTTACAGCAAAGTTGCAGCTCAATGGTGGCTGATGCCCAAGGAGAGGAATCATCAAATGCAGTGCTTCTCCCTTCACAAGTATACACAGTACCATCATCCTGGTAGGACAACTGCTTCACCCAAAGTGCAGTCCCAGGAACCTTTACCGTACCTGTGGTATCAATGGGAATGTCAGCCTCAATAAAAACAAAGCGGTCAGTCAAATGAACGTCGATTATCTCTCCATTCGGTGTTATCCATCGTGTGGTGTAGTTTTCTGGGGCTGCCAATGAGGAGGGCTCAATACCACAGAGAAGCAGGGCTGTGGAGAGCAAGTGATGTGATTTTGATGGTATCTTGGCAATGGGACTGCTACCAATGGGGAAGATGTTCACCTCTTCTGTAAAAATTATTTTGCAACTACTTAGCTAATTGCTGATAGTGTACAACTTACGTGCAAATGTGGACCTGCTTTTTTGTCCACTCATAATTAGCAGCAGGAGTACAAGTTGGAAAGCCAGAAGCTTGAGATCTAATGTTTTTGCCATTTTCCAATAAACATGCATCTACTGATTGACCATTGGATTAAGTAATCGTACTTAGTCTATAGCTTTGCAGTTTGTAGATTTCTGTTGTTGAATATGGTTGTCCATGTACACCCACGTGCTACATAATATGGACTATAGCAAAAATCCACATCGCATCAATGACAGTGAATACAAACAGATACACCGTGCCAAATTTTAACACCTGCTGTGGCTAAATAAGAGGCCATGTTATGTATGCATCCTGTATGTATTGTACTCTATGTACAGTCAATAGCTTCCAATTTTTCACCTGCACAGAAGATAATCTTGTGTGTAACTAAATCAGTGCCCAAGAATATTAGCATTGCTTGGCTCAAGTGCTAAAAAATAGTACTGTTACATTATATGTAGCTACATGTGTGGATTAATCCATGCATGCACTAAAAATTATTCTCACATATACAATATTTTAAATAATTGAAGACAGTTAGTACCTTAATTGATTGGTCACCAATAATGAACTTATAATATTAAGCATGAAAATTGCATGGTCAATCATTTGTCACTAGGATAGCTCTAAATAGTGACCTTATCACACTGTACAGTTAAGTAGAAAAACGGGCTCAGTAATAGCATAAAAATAATTAAAATTCGGTTTGCCATAGTAATGTAAATATAGGCCATTATCAAGTGTTTATTTCTTAGAATGATATTCTATATATTCAAAAAAGTCTCTTTTCCCAAATCGTGTCATATATACAGCTAGTAGATCTACTATAGTCTGGCAACCATGTGGTCCGTGATGTAAATCAACATTGAGTAGGCTACATGCATTGAATGCCAGGGAGCAGGGAGTGCCTCTTCTTGTACAAACATTTTGCTACAGAGTTGTACCACAAGACTAGTCTAAGACATATCAAAGTCAGTGAAGAAGCAACCTAACAAGTTGAAATTAAATTTAATGTCATGTATCAAGAGGCCATGCACACGGCTATAGCATACATGCATGTATGTAATAGACCATTTTTAGGCATGCCACAAGCACTATACATCAACTAGCTTCATACCCAGGTCTTCTCATGTTTTTCAACATTTCATGTGAAGGCCTGGGTATATGAGGCCGACAACTTTTCAACTTAGAATGCATGGCTTAACATCTAAGGAAAGCAGTGATCAACAAAAAATGACCAATACCTATAAGACCATTGTTATGGCTTAGTTGTTTGCATTCAGCTGCAGCTATTTGCCATTGCTGAAAGCTTTGACAATTAAAGGTGCTCAGGTTGTCTTCTTAGGTCAGCTCTTTGCTCCTGCACTAGTTCAAATTCTCCTTTTAAAGTTTCCTCCTTGCTACTCAAATAAACATATTGGCGATATATCTTCTTATCATACTGGACATTGCTCTCAGTCACAAGTACAGGAGTAGCATGGTAGAGGTGGTCAACATAAATTATAAACATATGAAACTGAAAAAGTTGGGATCCAACCCATCATCCGATATGATAGTAATGGTGACACAACAGCTTCTAAGCAACTGACTTTACAAATGGAAACAATATCAGCCTAGCCTTCACTTCACAAATCAGAACAGCAAGCAATGGAAGTAGAGGATCTGCATTGCTCTCTTCATCTTCTCTGTTGGCATGAACAGATGCCTGACTAGCAACATGGTAGCCAATGGTCTGGTAGACACCATCATCGTTAAATTGGTTCCTTGTTTTTACCTCTATCATAGTAGCTGTAATAAATCCGTTGCAGTCGGGCTCACTGATTTGAAACAGCTTATAGTCTGGGGCTACATCCTCGCTGCGGAGATGCTGTGATGTTTGTGAAGTCAGGGTTCTATCTACTGGGGGAGGCAGGGGGGAAGCTTCCCCCCCTAACAGCCCAGGTTCCCCCCCCAAATGGTTTGGCAGTAAAAGTACATATCATATAAGACTTGCTTTTTTAAGCTCAAGAATGCCTGCGCTTATCACACAAGAGTTGAAATTTAGCCTTTTTAAGCTCAGTCAGGTCATAAAATGCTTCAGTTTTCGCACTTCGAGCAGGAGGGAGCACATCCCCCTCCCACACCCACCCACTACAGCTACAATGTCAAAGATGGCTCCCCCCCCCCCCCCCCCCCCCCCAAATTTTAAACCCTCTCAGTCTCAGGGTATAATTATAGACTCCTGGCCTCTACTTCAATTATTGAGCCAGTCTCTTTGCAAATATCCTTAACTGGCAATGCACTTGGTCACAGCAAGCCCCAGTTCTTCCACCTCACACATAGAACCATCTGCATGTGAAAAGGTGTAAAACACAGAGACAACATTAATTTTAATAGACAGCAATTATATGGCCATAACCATTGAATTCGAACTACTGCATTTTCAAGTTTCTGTTAGAATTTTTGGCAACTAAAGGTCCTTACTCACCTGGCTCCTCTTTCGGCACAGTTGCACTATCGATGATCTCCAATGACACTAAAGCAATTTGACTTTGGATATTATACTCACTCAGTTGAAGTTGGCCAGCTGCTTTCTCGTCATTGAGTACTGAATCCAGAAATCTTCTAAAACCTACTTTAATTCCAATACAGTCTTCACTGTGAAGTGATTTCTTCTCAAAATGCGTCCCCAGTTTAAGCTCACTAACTGCTAGTTGTTGCGGCCTTCCATATTTCACTGGTTGCGATTCTATCCATCTCTGAACATCATTTGTTTGGAACACATCATCATCAATGAGACATAGGAAATCAAAATCACGTAATCCTCTCACATAGTGTGAGTTTCTTTTAAGAAATGTATCAAGTGTTGACATCCTCCCATATTGTGGACTGTCACATCAATGCGTGCACGTGGCAGTGAATACAAACCGTTACAGTGCCAAATTAAACACCTGCTGTGGCAAAACAAGAGGCCATGCGTGTGCAGCCTAGCTGTATATGTTATGATTCTTTATCATTCTATGTGAAAAGTAACAACTTCTAAATCTCCAGCTAGCCAGAAGAGGACCCCTAGCTAGATCTATAGCTTAGAAAATGTACTGATGAAGACTAGTATGAATATACAGTACACACTATGTTTCTCTTGTTCAAAAGTATGCATTAGTTACCATTAGGCGTAGAATACACCCAACAACTTGTAGTCTGTTTCCTATGGTGGCCCAAAAAGGGCCATTCCATGTCAATATTACATTTTGTAAACTCGCATTTTATCAGCTTAACAATTTTGCATATTTGCACTACCATGATTTTATATTAATTTCTTTCAAAGTTGTATTTTTACAAACCAGCTTAGCTATTTCCAATCCTAATAGTAATAACTAGGACCACATGTAAACTAGTCTTGCAAGCCTCCTCCCGGCTTGTGAGTCTACTTGCATACCCCAAGCAGATGGTAACTACTATAGTGCTGCGCGGCATGACTGCATGTACTATACTAGTGCTGTAGATGAGAGATGGATGCACGCTTACCTTTATTGAGCTTGAGCATGCACAGTCAAAATTAACGGCGATCTCACTGAAGGTCTCCAGGAATAATTATAATAATATTATTATGTGTATGACATACTGTCTATAATAATGTGCACATGTAAAGCATACAATAAATTTCTTATCCATAGCTACGATAACCTATACACATGACTGAATATTATTATCGGATGAGGCATCATATTATGTCATATTATCTAGTTTTATTACACATGTTGACTATGCAGTGCACAGCATGTATCTGTTATTTTATTGTTTACCACTTACTTGAAATATTTTGACCCATTATAATTTGTGTAACACATCTGATGTTGTATACTGTGGCTCAATGAAGGAGGAAAACATGTTTTCATTTAGGATGAATGTGTAAACAACTGCTGAGTCACAACTTTAGTGATAGCATACAATATAAGGTATGGTCTAAAGTGTGGCTGCATGCACTGTTAAAAATGAATAGTGAAGGTCACTACTTAATTGGTAGTGATATCTGTGGCAAAATGTAGTGACTGTCACTATAATTTGCCACAGGTATCACTACCAGGTAGTGACCTTCACTATTGAGTCACTGTTTTTACAGTAATGTGGAGAATGTGAGTAAACAAGTGGTGTACATCTTCTGGAGGCGCTGGCAGCAAAAGTTTCATTTGTGTATTCATTGTCATCCATGAATTTGCTTGAGTGATAACAATCAACATGTGATCATAATTATTTGACCTTTCACTGCTGGCTGCTGCTAGTATTAAATTTTGCAAAACAGAATAGGTACAAGTGTGAATTGAAAGTTTCAAGAGAAACACTTTGATAGCAAATAACTGTTGAGAACATGACTGTGAAGCGGAGGAGAAGTTATTTTTGTCCTAAGAGATTCACATCACGTGTAGGAGTTATCCTTTTGATCATAATTCTACTTGTAGTGGTAGATTATTACAAACATACACCAGCAACATACAATAGTGCTCAAGATAGAAAGTCCAATATCATTACAGGTACAGAATCAACATGTACTACACCTTCACCACTTTGCTCTCAAGTTTCTATACGGTGTGGTGTGTCGCGGAATAATACTGTTCAACATTCGATATTAAAACCTCCTGATATACTGATACTTCAGGATTTGGGTATCTTTGGTGAAATTGTTGCAACAAGTCGTAATGAGTTTGGTACAAAACTGCTTGAAGATGAACAGGGTAACATAATGACACGAATTAGAGAAGACTTAAGAACTGTGGAGGAGATAAACAGAGAAATCTTTAGACTATGGTTGAAAGGTGAAGGTAGACAGCCAATAAACTGGAAGACAATAGTTGAAGTGCTAATTGAAGCAAAGATACCTTGTTTAGCTGTGACCATTTGTGGGAGGGTCAAACCTGACAGTTTTCTTATACCAACTTTACCATATGCTCACTCTAAGCCAATTCTTGAAGCAGTGAATGCCTTAAAGATCAAATATAAGAAACAGCAAGTTGTAGCGTTTGATTATTATTTGAATACCACAAATGAAGTTCTATTTTTTGATCTAGTTATGAAAGACCATGGTAAGCAAAAATCCTTTCAGGATGTAATACATCATATACATAAACATGAACGGTTACTAATCAAAGGTCAGCCTGGTTCAGGTAAGTCAACCATGATGAGACATTTGGCCAAAGAGTGGGCACAAAATAAGATTCTTACTTTCTGTCAAATCTTGTTTATAATCTTTCTTGGTGAATGTAAAGACGAGTATCATAATCTTAGTGATCTGCTTGATGTGCAGTATAAAGATATGGGTATTCCTGCTAAAGAGATTTCACTGGCAAATGGCAATGGAACCTGTTTTCTGCTAGATGCATTTGATGAAAAGCAGCACAAACACGACTTAGTGTATGACTTAATGCACAACAATGAACTACCACTATCTACTAGCATACTGACATCAAGACCATATGACGATTTGATGGTGATAAATAGGAGTGTTGAAATAGTTGGGTTTCAACAGAACAGGCTCGAATCTTACTTGGATAAACTGTCTAGTAATAAAACTGCAAACCAGATAGTACTTAACCTGTGGAAGGACAGGCAAGTGAAAGAAATGTGTCAACTACCATTGCACATGGTTATGATCATATTCATAGCCCAGAGTGCACATTCTTCATCGATACAAACAAAAACTCAGCTCTACACTGCTTTTATGAATGCAACAATTAAGCATTACCAGCATAATCACCCAGAATGGGACACAGTTTCTCTCAGGAAGTGTATTTTGAATAAGCAACCAGGTAGCGACGATGACTTGTGTAATGCCTTCAAAGTAATACACCACGTAGCATTTAAGATGACATTCAACCATATCTATGTCTTTTCAGAGAATACTAAAATCCGAACAAGCATTAAGAGCCTTGGATTTGTTAGTATTATCGGGGAAGACCCAACTAGAGATGAGGTAAGGATTGTCTTTTCACATCCAACATTCATGGAGTTTTTTGCATCTCTACATCTTGTAACCCTGTCTCCAAGTGAGCAACGGTATCATGTACAAAATCCAGTTATCAAGAACAGGTTTGGACTTGTCAAATTTTATTTTGGACTACTTGGTGACTTTTACTTTCACAATGTTTCAGTGGTCTCCCTTCCCTTGAAGCATTATTCTACTGCATTTGCATGCCCACTTAACAAGTGGGAGCACGTATGTCCTAGTGGATACTACACAGCACATTCAAGTGCTTCACTTGAGCTTCATGAAGAAATTGGGTGGAGTGGAAAGCCTTACGGAGATCTATTGAAATCAGCAGGATTAGTTGTGAAATCTTCTGCATGTATCTCTCTCACTAACAAGACAATCAATTCCTTGCACTACATGTTGAATCGTGCAAGTATCAGCACTTTGTCAATCATTGGCTATAGCGAATTGCTAAGAGCAGTGACTTTAAAAGTTGAACATCATTCTCTGAACATTTCACATTTGAAACTGCTCAACTGCCTGAGCAACTTTATTGTTTGCAAGGAATTGCATTCCTTGATAACCTATTACCATCTCAAAATAGACAACCTTGTAAATGACTTTCAGTATGGGGCTGACTTGATTACATTTTTGGAAGATTTAAACCATTATACCAAAGCACCATCATTTGGACTCACTGTTAATGATCCAAAGCTATTACTTTCATATGATATAGTGACATACAATATGCGTGGGCTGAACATCTCAAGCATTGAAATACACTGCTGCTATGAACATACCTGGATATTATCATCAGCATTTCCTCATATCATAACGCTATACATAGAATTACTTCCTAAGTGTACCTCTGAGTCACACCAGCAAGATATAAGAACTCTGTCTACAGCACTTAAGTATCCAAGATATTTACAACACCTGATTATTAAACCTACATTAGGTAAGAATGTATCAACACTCCTCAGTGGATTCATTTCATTGCAGTATCTCAGCATTGAAAAGATGTACATTGATGGAAAAACTGCTGATCAACTGATCACAGTTGTTAGCAAAGATCTTACAGTACTTGCCTTATCACATTGTAAATTAGAGGGTTTGGCAGTAAAATATTTAACTGATGGGCTGTGTTTGCTGTCAAAACTTAGAAATTTGAATCTCTATGGAGTTGATTTGAAAGACAGTGATGTAAACATGCTGTTAGAGAGTATTAAGAAATTAGCTAGTCTGAGTTATTTGGGTTTAGCAAAAAATAAACTGAATGGTGAAGGACTTAAAAGTTTAGTTGGAGTACTGAAGCGAATTAAAACCTTTCGATCTCTGAATCTGTTTGATAATCCAATTACGGGAAGAGACCACATTGAAGTACTATCAGAAATGACACACCTGGACACCCTACATATCACAGTTGTAGATGACAATGATAAACTTGCACTGTTTCGAGTGGTGCAAAATCTAACTCAACTACAATCCTTTAGGTGGTCTATCTTTGATACATAACTCAAATTCATGACTAAAACTAGGCTTGTTTATATCATTATGGTATATTATTACATCCCCAGTAGCAATTTTACTTTTCTGTGGTTATGAGGTAATTATGATGAAACCTATGGTGTAATTTATGAGGTAATCTATGATGTAATCTATGAAGTAATTGTAATAAAATCCAGGCCTATAGAACCCTTGAAAATCTAGTTATATCTAGAGTAACTTACGCGCGTATCTAGCAAACACCTTAAAAGCTGCGTGTTACTTTCTCTGACAAAACTGGTCAAACTTCACGCGTTCTTTTGGCTTACGTAATCCCGTGTATAAATGAAGTGCAAAATCCTCGGCGCAGTTGCTTAAGCACATGCATAATGCACTGCTGCTATTAACTCACAGACAACCATGGGCGTGGTTTAATCAAAAGTGGGTGTGGCTTCTAAAAATTTGTGCGCGCTTCGCGCGCGATACTATAACAGAAAAACCTTCGAGAAATCCTGCATCTGCCACTGCTGCTGTCGAGTTAGTCTCTGTGACTGAAACATCGATCTGTCGTTTTTGTCTACTACCGAGGTCGAGAGTCGATCTGTCGAGTTAATTTCTGTGATTGAGGCATAGCATGCACGCGCATGTGCTGACGACTTTTTACCATAATATGTGCCATTAATTATTATACAGCTACTGGGGATGTGGTGAAAGTTGTTTATTCATAATAATAATATTATGTACTTTTAAACTGCATGACTGTATGATCAACATAATTTGTGTGTATGCCTATAACTATTGTTATGTCACCTGTGATGTAGGCTTTTCAAGTATCAGCACTGAGTGAGTTTTATGCATGCATGAACTGGAATGGTTTACTTCTATAAGGAAAGCAATGATCAACCTTAACAGATAAAACGATTACCGTGATCAATTATTATAATTATGTTCCAGGTCATGTTGTTTAGCTACATTCAGTGCCTGTACTGAAACTTGTGCAGTTGCTTGTAGTTGTAGGTGCTCAAGTTGTCTTGTTAGGTGCGCTTTCTGCTCCTGCACTAGTTCAAGTTCTCTTTTAAAGTTTCCTCCTTGCTACTCAAATAAACATATTTGCGATATATCTTCCTATCATGCAAATGGACCCTGGCATCGCTCTCCGCACA
The DNA here is from genome assembly GCA_964291365.2 of Stappiaceae bacterium. Classification (GTDB taxonomy): domain Bacteria; phylum Pseudomonadota; class Alphaproteobacteria; order Rhizobiales; family Stappiaceae; genus JBDWFY01. Next base: position 158,531 of record OZ220021.1, on the reverse strand, counting down.
GACAGAAATAGCTACAGGAGTAGCATGCGGTAAAGGCGGTCAATTAATTTGGGATCCAACACATCACCCTATTCCTCTCACATAGTGTGAGTTCAAGTATTGATATTGTTTTCTCAGGGATCTAACACATGACAGCAAACTGAAATGTGACCAAATTTGTACTCTCTAAATAAGGCCCATCATAAATTGCTAAGGCCACACCCCCTCCCCACCCCATGACCATGCTAAATTTAACATTTTCATGTCCCTGGTCTGAAATTCATTCAAGTAGAAAATTAATTTCCATACAAAATGAGGTCCAAGTCTGAACAAGACATGAAATATGCACAACATAGCTGTAGCTATGTAAACTAAAGTTGCCATATCACTCCTGCAAATTACAATTCCATTGCCACAATATATTATATGATTAGAAAATGACAAAACATTACAGAGACTGCAGTTCCTTGGATGTGAATTCACTAAAGTAGTCTTTGTACCACTCTACACACTGTCTCTTCTCTGCTGCAGTGTAGTGAGGGTTCTTTGACAAACCAGTCACAACCAACTCCATGAAGTGCCTCACCGGACCTAATAGTATAATACAGAAGAAAAAAAAAATTAGTCATTAATCCTTACTGACTGTGTGAAGGAATAATATTATTATAGCGTACTACATAGCTAGCGGAAATATGTCACCAGAGAAAAATTTTCCAAAGCTAGAGCTACTTTTGTAGAGCAGAAATAATATTATTTCAAGGAATAAATTTTCACCAAGAAAGTAAAATTTCACCGATAAGTTTTCACTAATGAAAGCAGATGGAAAAACAAATAACAATAATTAGTGTCTCAGGTGAAATTTTAGCTACAGATACTTTGACTAGATGCTTAAAATTATGTGCACAGTACACTTACAATGTATACTATGTATTATTTTTATGCCACTATACAGTGACATCCCAACTCACCCTTCTTAGGGAATCCCTCCAGAAGATGGTCCAACAGGACATGCTCTTCAAAACCAACACTGGCTTCCTTATGATCCCTACAAAGAAGCAACAATAACATGTGTGTATGTGTGTGTGAGAGAGAGAGAGAGAGTACATCACTACTCACTTGTAGTAGTCATCGTTATCGATGGGGAATGTCCTAGGATACTGGATGGTGGTTGTCATGGCACCCTCCATCTGCTCCTCAAAATGGGTTGTTGGCTTCAACAGGAACAGCTCCTGTAGCTCCCTTAGCTCATCTTCCTAAAATAAAGGCCAGAAAGTTTTAATTATTGCAAGCCCAATGTGCGTGAAAGTGTAAATATCTTCGGCTATTATCATGCAAAAAACTTCAATGTGCATGTACATGAAAATAATTACAGGTGAATATTTGACGCTTACCTCTGCTAGTGTAGGCTTAGATCGAGGCATGACTTTAGTGCCTGGCTTGGGGTGATGGAATAGTCCCAATCTCTTGCCGGATGAGGGATCTGTGAAGTCAATGTCATACTCCACTCCCCTGCCTGCCAGCTTCGGAGCTCTACTGTCCATGCCACCCCCCTCCTTTCCGCGGCGAAGGCCACCTAGTGATTATTATCATAAAGTTAATAGCAGTGATATAGTGGCTACGGAGATGAGAACACATGCAGTAAATGTTACATGCTAAAGCCCCATCCATACTAGGCTAAGCCTTGAACTATCATGTATAAGACCATACATGGCTACAACAACAGAATAGATTTAATGTGCCATGGAATAAGGCTCTCTATAGCACCCCACTTTAATCAGGACATTACAATTGGTCCCAGAAACATAGTACATAATATGAAGAACAGCATATAAAATCCTACCCCAAAATTGAGGACACTGTTTAAATTCCTTTAATCAGGACATTTAGCAGTCCTAAGGACGTCTGAAAGAGAAAGGTTCTATAGTACAGCTGCATGGCCACATGCAAGATTGTGTCCATGTATCATAATAATTATGTATGGTGTACCTCCAAGGGATGTAGCCTGTGTACTGCTTCCAGAACCACTAAAACGGTACACATCATCAGGAAACATGTCACTGTAGTATTAGAAGAGAATGCTAAAATTATGATGGAAAGAGGTGGTGGGAAAAGGTCGTCTTGTCCTGCACTCTGACGACCCTTACCTACCCATTGACGACCTTTATCTACACACACTCTGCAACACATGCACACACACACACACACACACACACGCACGCACGCACGCACGCGCGCGCACACACACACACACACACACACACACACACACACACACACACACACACACACACACACACACACACACATACACACACACACACACACACACACACACAATCTGCACACTCACTCCAAATCTTCCACTTCTTCTTGCTCTTTCCTTGCTGTCTTACTACTCATCATGTATCTTGCCTTTGCTTTCGGCTTTCCCTTCACTGGTGATGTCCCTGGTACAACCTGACCCTTAGATGTTGCCAATGATTCAATCATCTTTTCTCCTTCAGTCAAGGCATCGAATACGGGACCAGTAGGATGTTTTAACACCTTCCTTCTTTGTTCTGCAGCCTTAGCCTGGTCTATCAGTGACTCCATCACCTTGGCTCCTTCTGTTACAGCTTCCAATAAGGAGCCTGTAGCACGTCCCACCACTTTCTTTCGTCGCTTTGCCACCTTCTTTTTTTGCTCCCAAGTGTTCATCAGGGATGCTATGTGACCAGCGGGTTGAGCCTCTGAAGTCAGCGACTCTATCACCTTAACTCCTTCCATTAAGGCATCATGTTCATCCTTGCCAAATTTGAGCCCAGCAGCAGCTTTCATATTTTGTCTTTTCTTCTTCAAGTCTTTCCCAGAGGATCGGGTATTTGATTTCAAGGACTCTATTGCCTTCATTCCTTCCACTATGGCTTCCAATTTGTGCCCACTGGCAAGTTCCCTCACTGTTCTCTGCTTCTTTTTGTTTCTACTTTTTTCATTCACCATTTCTCCCGTGCTCATGTGAGATGCAACAGGTGGAGACCGTGATATAAACGACTCAATTGCCTCCATTCCTTCAAATATGGTGTCACCTACTTCGGCACTCGCCATCGCTTTCCTCTGTTTCTTACGCATCTTCTTTAGATAGTTCTTGGCCGGTCCTTTATCTCCCGACTTGCCTGGCTTGTTTGGAGTGTCAAGAAGAGTACAGCTGCTGGAGAACGGAGACACAACGCTCGGAACCCGACGTGCTGAGACTGAGCGGATCTCTAGGCCACATGCTGCTGGGTAGCACTGAGTATGGCTCAATAGGGCACGAGTAGGAGTACGGAGAAGAAACACTCTGGAAAGCATCACGCTACGTCCACACACACATATAATATTATATACATATTATAGTACAGAGAAACACGTGTAGATCCACATAGCATGGACTCTTATGAGACACACCCTCTATTGATTAGGGAATGTACCACGCCCCACTTTCAATATGGAGCTAGAGGTTGGTCTCCGAGTTGTTCGCGGTCCTGATTGGGAATCGGGGGACCAAGATGGAGGAGAAGGTCACGTCGGGACGGTGGTTGAAGTCACTAGCGAGACTGCGTCCCAGGACCATCATGACTGCTTGGATAGATATGTGGTTGTTCAGTGGGACCATGGCAAGAGATTCAGCTACAGATGTGGAGTGGAAGGGAAGTACGACCTCAGAGTGCTGGACAATGCTCCCGTTGGTATGGGTACAGATTTAACCATAGTTGTACTTTATATGACTGGGAGTTGCAGAGAGCGGCTAGCCACAATTTTACACAATCTCATGAGCGTGCCCCCTGCGACACAAAAAGCCACGCTTTTTGTCTTAGTGTATGTCACAAGTTGCATCTATAGAGAGGGTGACTCGGCTCGCAAGTATAAGTAGCTATCTACCGTACTCTGTTTCTACATAGGAACGATACATTCTGGAGTGATATGTGACTCGTGTGGTCGAGAGGATGTATTGAGCGGAATGCGATGGAAGTGTGCTTACTGCTTCGACTACGACCTCTGTTCCAGCTGCTATATGGCCGGAAAACATAATCCTGAGCATAAATTTACACGATTTGACAGAAAAAGGGCATTGATGTAAGCCAATAGTATTATTTTCACATCGTGTAGTACCATTTACTGTACGAAGTGACTGAGCAACCATGCTCACGTAATTTCACCTCCAAGGCCTTTCATTGAAAAACTGGGAGAGGCTGGGGGACGAGGCTACCTCCTACCACAGTGTGTCGGTAAACTGAAGATCACTGCAATCATTAAATATGTTCATATAGGCATTACATTTCTTCTCGGTCTGGTGCTCGTCAGGTTGAGGCAAAAGGTATTTTTAAGGGAGCCGAGGTTAACAGGGACCTGGATTGGGAGTATGGAGATGATGATGGTATGCTAGTAGAGCTTAAAATGTTACTCAGCATGCAAGTATTTATTTCGTTTATTTCAAATGCAGGTGGGCCTGGAGGTGTGGGCAAGGTGCTGACTTGTAAGCAATGGCACAATGAGGAGAGTTATGTAAGCCATATCTCATGTGTTAATTTCTTTCTGATGTCGTGAATTATTCAATAATTATTATAGCGTAGTGCAGTGGATGTCCAATGGAAATGGACTCAAAAGAGCACACTTTGTCGTGTGGGTCACAAAGGAAAGGTATACACAGCTATGCATTTATCTTTACACCAGGCCCGTAATCCAGTTAAGCCGTGCAGATTGGTTGTTCTGGATTAAAATCCACAACCTGATGTCCATGGATTAGAAGTATTTTATGTGTGTATACCTGTTTCTAGCCCGTAGCTATGTGGTTGCTAAGGTATACAAGGTACTGTATATGTGATACAGACCCTCCTTGTAGGGTTCATGTCCATATGTTTACTATTATACAGTTCCTGAGGGCGACGGCAAACGTTCATACAGTTCTTGAGGGTTAAAAATATGTTTATTGTAGAACAATGGGCTAGAAAACAGTTATCAACCAATCCCTCGCTTTGTATGCAATATAGAAGCACTCATCCCTCGGGATTTGTGCTTCTATATTGCATACAAACCTCGGGAGTTGGTTAATAACTATTACATAAATAGGGCTTTAGGACAGATCACTGCATGGTGATAATTATTATGACATTGCACTCTCATAGGTGGATATTAAATGCATTAATTCTGCCTCTGGTGGTTTGTATTACCCGGATCACTTACCCATCCTTGGTACGGTACCAATGATTCACCTTTCTTATTACTCCGAGTGAAATTTTTTGTGTATATTGTAGGTGCTCCTTACAAAGCACCAGGCCCAAGAGAATTTGCCTCTGGTGACTACGTGAGAGTTGAATTGGATGAAGAAACATTCAGTGCTGCCATGCAGAATGGCAACATTGATACAATAATGGTATATGCTCCACCTGTAGGCTGAGTCATGCATTCATGAGAACCAATTTTAGATCATAGGTGAAGTTGGAGTAATTGAATGCATTTCCGATGGCAGAAAGGTGACTGTGAAATTTGTTGCAGACCAAAAGAAAACTGTTGATGTTAATGTTCTAGTCAAGGTATTGCTATCTTGCATGCATGCATTTGTATACCAATCAGTAGTTAGTCAAGAGTCTGCATGATGATAATATTACTATGCATATCATTATGCACATGCATCATACAGGCTGGTATTCAGCGCCTATGGCCCACACAAGTTGTAAGAGTCATAGATGATATGCCTGAAGTCATGAAGCTTCAAGTGGGACATGGGGAATGGCGAGATGAAATGGAAAATGTGAGGGCCAAAGATGATGAGTTAAGCCTTCATTATACATGTAGGTAAATCCTGTTCCTATTCGGATTCCTGATATCAACTTTTTCCTTGCTTGAGATAGTTGACTTGAACGTCACGTAATGAGTAACCTGTACTACTAGCTTGCTGTAGAATTCATTGAAAAGATTGGGGAGCCTGGGGACGAGGCTAAGCTTGCTCGATGGGCCTATTGAATGCAGTGCAACTTGACATGTCGAGAAGTCATGTATAATATGGTTGATTTTCAACTAGATTCTAGGTAAAGCTGGAGTTGTTCTTGGTCAGACTAGTAGCGGAGATGTTGCTGTGAGATTTGAGGGAAGAGAAACTGATTTTACATTGAACCCACACTGCCTTATACTTACAAGCGATCAATCGGCAACCTTAAAACCAGGTACACAAATCTTTGTGAAATAGATATATTTAAGTACTTTAATTGACACACAGGTGTTGGATTTCAAAGGAATGATATTGCACTTCAAGCCGAAGTTCGATCATTGTTTGAACAGGATAGCTCATACGTTTTGTTTCAAGCTGCTCGCCTGGGGGATGGAACTATCATTACTGAGTTCCTCAGTAAATTCCGCAATGAGGTATAAAATAATTATAATTGATGCTAACGGTTAGTGTGTGAGTGAAAACTAATGATCCTGTAGATAGATAAGAAATTTGAAAATGGCCAAACTGCTCTACATCAAGCAGCTTTACAAGGATATGTGTCTGTAGTAAAAATCCTTCTGGAATTTGGTGCTGATAAAGATCTGAGTGTGAGTGAATGATATTGGTATAGGGGTACTTGTACATTCTGCTGATTCTGCACTGGATCCATCCTATCTGCTAATTTAGTAACATTGATTCCCCCTCCCCCTCCTCCTCCCCCCCCCCCCCCCCCCCCCCCACACACACACAGGACAATGATGGACGAACACCTTTGCATTTGTGTGCACTGAGGTACATGTATGTAAAAACAGGAGCTGTGTCATGTATTGTACACTTATTAATTACTGTTTTATTCTTTGCAGGAGCAATGCAGATGTTGCTACAGTATTACTCCAAGATGGTGCCAACCCAAATCTTGCTGATTTAGAAGGCCGCACTCCACTGATCATTGCTGCTTCCCAAGGCAAAACATCCACTGTTCAAGTACTTGTTGACGAGCAGAAGACAGATCTCAACATCCAGGTTTGATATGCAGCATATGTGCGTACTTGTCTATGTACGTTTTTCATGGTATTCCTGGTGAATAATTCTTTCTCTGCTGTGCTGTATAATAGGACAAGGATAAAAACACAGCTCTCCATCAGGCTATACTTGCTAGTTGGCACTGGTCAGTTAGATTACTCCTTCTTGCCAAAGCTGACCCTACCAAGATGAACTCAAAGGATCAAGCACCCCTTCATATAGCATGTGGAAAGGGATTTACAGCGTAAGCGTGTAACTGTCTGAATACTGCATATTAGTGTACTACGTAACTATTATATGCATGCATGTACAGGGGGGTTGAGGAAATCTTGAAGCATTACCCAGATCAAGTGAGCTTGAAAAATAGAACTCATAAGACACCACTCTACTTTGCTGCACTGAATGGTCACACAGACATCATTACATACCTTCTTTCACAGCAGGTAAGTCATGGTTGACTCTAGTGTCTACCATGAGACAATGTATGCATGTATGGGGAATGCCTAGGATCATTAATATTTGAACAGTACGATCTTGGGCATTATGTTTGCTTCCTATGATTGATCTTCACTTAGTGTCATCATGAAAGTCTTTTGCACACAATTATCTCTTATGTGAATAATATTATTGTTCAGGATTGTGATGTCAATGTCAAATGTTTGGAGGGGCATACTCCTTTGCATGCTGCTGTGGTCTCTGGTGTTCCCAAGTTGGTGGAGAAGCTGATTGGTCACGGAGCTGATGTGAATGCTAAAGATAACGAAGGCAACACGCCATTGCACCTGCTTCAAATGATGAAAAACAGAGAAGAAATCCAGGAGGCTGATGATTTGCCTGAACTAATGAAGGTGAGTCCTAATCACTGTGTTGGAAGCAAGACCATTCCCTCCACAGCATTAAATATCATAAAAGAGTTGTAGAGCTAGTGGTCTGGCTAGCAATACTATAGGCAAGTTCTACCACTCATGGAACTGTATAATTATGGTACTTGCCATGTAGCAGCATAATCATGTAGTTATTATTAGCTTACTATTACATAATTCACAATTGGCAGGTGAAACAGATGTTGAATTGCTATGAAAATGTGACCTCTCAGACAATTTTGGGATGTTTTATGGTGTACAAAGGAGCTGATGTCTACATAGAGAACAGTAATGGCACTACCGCTCTTCAAGAGCTGCCAATAGAGGTTTCGGCCGTTATTGCTACTTTCAGTGAGAGCAATTTCAAGTAAGCAAATAGCCCTGCATACACAGTAAAGAACTAGAGCATACCATAATAATAATAGTGGGTAACATAAAATTGGTGAAACAGCTCTCATTATTAGTGGAATTAAAATTTGGCGACTGCATCATATGCACACGAACATTAATTAAGTTTAACTTGACGAGTTTAAATTTGGCAATCGTTTTGCAAATTAAAACCCTTGCACTATACTATACTGTAGTTAATAATGTACTATGAAGTGTAATACTTAGGTAAATCTCTAAATTATGCAGAGCAGATGCACAGGATTGTGCTAGTGGTCCACGTCCATCGACAAATGCAAAGTCATGTATGCCCCCACACAAGATTGCTTCTGATGAGACAAGCAAGTGTCCAGAGAATCAGCCATCTCTTTGTATGTTGTGCGAAGAGCCGGTGACAGTGAAGCTGCTTCCTTGTGGTCATGCTGAAATTTGTATGTTGTGTGTGAAGCGAGCTACAAAGTGTCCCCTATGCAAGGTATGTAAACCTAGCTAAAGTCGCTGCATGTGGCTCATGTCATGATCACATTTATTGTATTTCCACAGAATCGTATTTCAGAGGTGAAAGGAATAGATTGAACGAACTGTAGGATAGTTATTTTATTCATATGATTAGATAATACTTATTAGGTAAATTAATAATCTAGACTAGAATAGCATAATAATTATCACAATACTCCGTAATACTATAATATTGTTCCTCTTCAAAATTAATAGTAGGAACTGTGCTGACTCAACATGATAATATGTTGCCTTTCCCTTTGAGATATGATTATCTATCTTGACACTACATTCATGATCACAGAGAGCTCGACAAGGGCGATGGTGATTGCAATGAAGACGGATCGGCGATGATTTAAGCCACGCCCCATAATAAATTAAAGAGGGACGCATGCAGTGCGCATGCGTATAAAGTGCGCGACCCTAATGTTAATTTTACCACTTCTCGCCTTCTCGCCATGCAAGCTGAGCGTAAATACAAGGTCTGGCTGCGTGCGGAGATTGTGGTGCTGTTTGTGGTGATTGTGATAGTGTGGGCTCTCCTACTTCTTCCAGTTGTCTTCTACTACCTTCCTGTGGTACGTAACATGTCATGATCGATAATTTGATTCTTCAGAGTAGGCATGTAGTATCTAATTAAATCATCCCGTAGTCAAGAATATCCCTATGTTGCTATTAAAGAGGGATGTTCTGAATCTCAATGGAGGGCTCCACTTCTAAGAATTTTCTAGACTGGTATCGGCACTGAGATGAGTATACATAGTACAAAATTCAATTATTACATGTAGCTATGATCTCAGCCACAGGGTAACTGGGTATAGCTATGTAATCAGTATTATTATTGTTATTATATACTGAGTGCCTAGCTAGATGCATATGTTTAGTCATGGGTCTAATTAAGATCTACACAGAGGCACTGGGCATGCACATACCACTACACTAGAGATCTCAATGAGCACTGAGAAAAATAATTATTCAGCAGCATGCATATTATGTGTAGCCCCAATCTTTAATAGAATATGCTGTATTTTATATTAGTCTACATTGTAGCAATATTGGTGTGGAAGATTTTTTGATCATTGATGTGAGGCATGCACAGCCATATGCAGTGAGCAGATCATTTCAGCCTGTTACCAGGCTAAGAGTATACAGCTATTTTAATATTCTGTTCATGCCAGCCATTTACTGAAGCCCGGATCAGGCTTGCCACTAGTGGAGTGAACAACAATAATATTATAATAACATCATTACTATGGCTAGGCTTACGGTGTACTACTGTGGCCTTTGTCACTCCCTTTTGATCTTTATCAAGTTTCAGTGCATGAGTAAAACATATACATAATTTTCACTACTACTATCAGATAAAGTTGACACTTGCAAAAACACAAGAATATTGCCATGCATGTCCATATGTCAGTTGTGATATTACACGACAGCTTTCACTCTGTGAGTGTGTCACTGTTCAGTGACATGCTTATATCCTTAAAAAATTAATGACGCCTAGTTAGGTCACAGTAAGTAGCATAGACTAATTATTATTAGTCATCTAGTCTTAGACTATATGATCTATGTAGTTACACACACACACATGATTCTTGCTGCTATACCTTCTGCAGGATATCAATACCACAAACAGCAATGAGACCCTCAGACAGAGACCAACGTGTGCAATACCTATTGTATACACTGGGAAAGTCTGTCAAGAAGAGTTGCTTTCACTGAAACATTGCTATATGGGTGATTCTGGCCCTAATTATCCAGCTGTTGCTATGGACGATCATTTAGAAGAAGCTGAACTGGCATTAAGCTTTGTCAACCTAATAGATATTAATCCTGAGTGTGCAGCAGAAGTAAAGCCATTTCTCTGTCTCTACTTCTTTGGCCTCTGTGATTTGACTGCTAAAAATTCTTACCAGCCATCTGCCAGTCAGTGTAGAAACTTACGTGATAGAGTCTGCAAACAAGAATGGACTACTGCTCTAAAGTTTGAGCTAGAGCTACCAGACTGTGATACAGACTTTCCTGCTGAGAGTGTGTCATGCAGAGACAAGCGCAAGGAAGGAGGTGCATAAAATCAAGATTTTGCATGGAGGATAGGGTGAAATTTCAGTACATTGCTAGCTCTATGCTGCATGTCTCAGTCACAGCTTATTGATTATAAAAATTCAATTTCTTTCTAGTGTGTGGTCAGTGTAGCATTATAATATGTAATATGCATGATATTAGTATAGTGTAAATCATTGTGATCTTCACATGTACAGATAATTTCAGTGGATCAGGCTCTGATTTTCTTCTACCAACTGATGAACCATTGCCGACTTCCATAGAACGTCAAAGAATCATCAGTACGTTGCTAGGTGCATAAAAATAAATTGAACTGCAGCATAATATATAGATCTAATATCCAAAACTGCACAATGAAAACACCGGAACATGAAGGATGAAATGGAATGTCCTATACAAATAATTAGCACCCTTGATTATCAAAGATTCTACTCTTTCCCGTGTTTTTACCGTTAGCTAATAGGGAATTTCATCCTGCATATGATCAATGTGAATGTGTGATAATATTTGATCTTCATGTAGCTGAAACTGAGGATACTTTACTCAGTGTATCAGGCTCTGGTTTCTTTCTAACAACTGCTGACTCACTGTTGACTACCGTAGAGCACCAAACCGCAGATTGTAGCAATATCACATGCCGAGAGGGGTTTTATTGTATAGATGGAACCAATGATGTCAACAATGCTGTGTGTAATCCAAGCTGTGCCTCGTGGAAACAATTTTCAGACTCGATCAATGATGTCTTTGACTCCTTACTGCTGATGTCGACTTGTATTGGGCTACTCTGTGGAGTGGGGGTCTTAATTGTTGCTGGAATTAGAAGAAACAAAGTGTAAGATGGATTACTGATTCAGAACATAAAGTTTGGTGCTAACTGGTTCATTATTGTAGAGATTATTCTCATCTGCATGGATACATCTATTACTGCAGGCTTACTTTTCCCTCATCTCTTGCTATATACCAGACCATCACTGTATTGGTATCAGGTACATGACATATGTACTGCATGCATGCTATTGTGCTTGCCTGAGAGTGAACTAGGGTTAATGCTGGTAATTTATCAGGGCTGTTTGTGCTTGTGGGCTATGTGGACAACAGCGCTCTCTACTGCACTTCTGAGGACTTGTACCTAAGCTTATCTCAAGCAACCCCTTTCTGTATTCTAGCAGGTAGCTACACAATAATATATATCTTATGTGATACTATAATATATTATTTATAATCAAATTATAGGAGCTACATTTTATTACTGTTCACTTCAACTTTCAATGTTCTGGTTGTGTCATATCCTGACAATCTTTTGGGGACTAAAATTTCCCTTCCAAGCCAGAAACTTTCAGACAACGCATCGTACAAGATACCTACACATTGCTTGTGTCATAGTGTGCTTATCATTTCCAATCATCCCCGTTGTAGCTACCATGGTCAAGTATTCAAGTGGAAAGTCTGTCAGAGAAGCAGTGAAAGGTGGTCTTGGATTTACTATTGTTCGTTTTCCGCCGATCTTGTGTCTTGGAAGGGACAAGGACACAGTGTTCTACACATTCATTCTACCAGTTGTTGTGCTGTTGATGGTTGGAATGACAGTCCTAATCTTCATCTTCTGGATCATACACAAAGTAGGTTGAGAATACTGTGCTGGATGATTTGAAAAACAGTGTGGTGAAATAGTGAGTGTATGTTGTCTGTTTGGTCATTGTTGTACTGCAGCAACATGGATTATTTCAAGCAAGACACTCCAAGAATCCCCACAAGACCGGGACTGCAGAAAGAAAGATCCTCATAGTATTTGTGTACTACGTCCTCCTGGCAGTGTTCGCTGTTCTGGGCTTCTCCTTGGCTAATCGTGATGCAGAAAGATTCATCACTGAAGTCATACGTTACTTTCAGTGTGAGCGTAAGGGTGTGGATCCTGACAACCCCTGTGACACAAGCGGTTATGAAAACATTCCAAACATCTACATAGCCTTGTTATCCTACGTCTTAATAGGGATGTACCCATTAATCAACTTCCTCTACGTAATTGATGTCCAAGAGCTCAAGCAGCATCTGAGAGACCGGTACCCCTCTCAGTTCAAGAGATCAGTGGTGCAGAAGACAACTGGTACCAGAATTCAAGGTTCAACCAATAACAGTACTGCTGGCATGCTCTCAAGTTATTCCCAAGAAGTGTGAATTTTATTGTATTTATTAGCCTACTATACTATAAGCTATAAGCTGCTCGTTCATAAGGCACGCCCCTCAATAACGTGGTCGCACCGCGCATGCGTATAAATCATAATGTTACGCGTGCATGTTCAGTAGAGGTCATTTTACAAGTGCTTGCAAGATAAACATGGGGGGTGACTCTGAACGTAACTACAAGATCTGGCTGCGTGCAGAGATTGTGGTGCTGTTTGTGGTGATTGTGATAGTGTGGGCTCTCCTGCTTCTTCCAGTTGTCTTTTACTACCTTCCTGTGGTACGTGATTGAAAAGATCAGAATACATTATAGTTATCTACTCATAGTCTCTAATATACATGATTAGTGTGGTAGTCAACTTGAATGCAACATTGCAGTTACTGTAGATCTAGTGGTGTGCAGTATCGATGTGGAAGATCACTTAGTCATTGAGCAGACTCATTCTAGCTGTGTAGCTAGCTACTCATTAATAGCTACTGACAATGGAGAGTTGCAGAATTCTAGGTGTGATGCTTTAAGTAAGGTTTAAGCATGGCTGTAGGGCTATTAGGATCAAGGCTTTAGTTTCTTACAGTGACTATTGATAAGCTAGAGTCATACTAAATCCAGGAGAGGGAGGGAGAGTTCTCACTTCCCTACAGTCACATTAAGTGATTAATCGGTTAGGGTTATTAAAATATGACCTATATTCATGATAATGTGTGGAATCTTATAGCTAAGTGGTATGGCATAAAGGTCATGACCCCAATCAACTGTATTGTAATTATATTACTGTACATGCTATAGTGACAGAGCCTGAACTGCCAGCTAGACTACCGGGTGTACCATAATTTTGACCTTTATCAGGTTTCAGTGCATATGTAAAAAATAATTAGCTAATGCTACATACAAGTTGTTACTAGCTACACAAGTGCAAGATTGCATGAATCTTGCCATAATATTACGTGCAGGGTATTCAAATTGTCAATACTACTAACTACAATGAGACCCTCAGAAAGGAATCAACATGTACACTACCTACTGTATACACTGGGAAGGTCTGTCAAGAAGAGTTGCTTTCACTAAAACGTTGCTATGTGGGTGATGATGGCAACAATTATCCAGCTGTTGCTAAAGAAAATCGTTTAGAAGATGCTGAACTGGCATTAAGCTTTTTGGGCCTAGCTACTCCTGAGTGTGCAGCAGAAGTGAAGCCATTCTTCTGTCACTACTTCTTTGGCCTCTGTGATTTGACTAATAAAAATTCTTACCAGCCATGTGCCAGTCAGTGTAGAAACTTACGTGATACAGTCTGCAAACAAGAATGGATTACTGCTCTAAATTTTGGGCTGGAGCTGCCAGACTGCAATGCAGATTTTCCCGCTGAGAGTGTGCCATGCAGAGACTATGGTAAAGAAGGATAAACTTCAAAATTTTGCATGGAGGATAGGGTGAAATTTCAGTACATTGCTAGCTCTATCCTGCACATGTCTCACTCGCAGCTTATTGATAATAAATTAGTACGTGGTCAGTGTAGCATTATACGTAATATGCATGATATTAGTATGATGTAAATCATTGTGATCTTCATGTGTATAGGTAATTTCAGTGGATCAGGCTCTGACTTTCTTCTGCCAACTGATGAACCTTCCATAGAGCGTCAAAGAATTGGTTGTGGCAACATCACATGCCGGGAGGGGTTCTATTGTCTAGATGGAGCCAACGATGCTGTGTGTAATCCAAGCTGTGCCACATGGAAACAGTATCCAGCTGCAATGAACACAGCCTTTGATTTTTTGATACTGCTATCAGTTTGTATCGAGGTAATCTGTGGAGTTGGGGTCTTAGTTGTTGCTGGAATAAGAAGAAAGAAAGTGTAAGATGGATTACTATTTGATCGAGACTGTACACTGTCAATTATAACATGCATGTAATAATATCAGCTTATATTACTGCAGGCTTACTTTTCCTTCATCTCTTGCTGTGTACCAGACTATTACTGCACTGGCATCAGGTAAATGGTGTAAACATTGTACGTAACTATGCCAACATTTTTTTAGGACCGTTTGTGCTTGTGAGCTATATGGACAATAGCACTCTCTACTGTACATCTGAAGATTTGTACATAAGCTTGTCTCAAACAACTCCTTTCTGTATCATAGCAGGTATAAAAAAGTTACACGTATAAAAATAATAAAAATAATAATTTGCATGATTTTCGTTTATAGGAGCTATACTTTATTATTGTTTACTTCAACTTTCAATGTTCTGGTTGTGTCATATCCTGACAATTTTTTGGGGACTAAAATTTCCTTTCCAAGCCAGAAACTTTCAGACAACTCATCGTACAAAATACCTGCACATTGCTTGTGTCACAATATGCATATTGAATCCAGTCATTCCCGTGCTTGCTACCATGATCAAGTACTCACATGGAAAATCTTTCAGAGAAGCAGTGAAGGGAGGTCTTGGATTTACTATTG
Organism: Stappiaceae bacterium; assembly: GCA_964291365.2. Lineage (GTDB taxonomy): Bacteria > Pseudomonadota > Alphaproteobacteria > Rhizobiales > Stappiaceae > JBDWFY01. The sequence continues at coordinate 143,129 of OZ220021.1, read as the reverse complement.
TTCGTTTTCCACCGATTTTGTGTCTTGGAAGGGACAAGGACACAGTGTTCTACACCCTCATTCTACCCATTGTCATCTTATTGATCGTTGGAATAACAGTCCTCATCTTCATCTTCTGGATCATTCACAAAGTAGGTACAGAACACTAGCTACCTAGTTTGTTCAATTAGTACGGTGGCCAAGAGGTACTTTTCCAAACTGTGTTCACCACTATCTCCACTTCTGCATTAATTAGCTCTCGGATATAGCTAGCTAGCCAACTACATTCTCTCAGTGTAGCTAATTGACTGATTAATAAGTCGTGACCAGAGTAGTATATTAGTACATGCTCCCTACACTATTGTCTATGGTTAGTATTGTGAGAGGGTATAGTATCACAATATCATGTAGCTAGAATCTATTATCATAATATGCATGACTAGATAGTGGACAGTTACTATAGATCTGATTTAGTACACTGAAATACCAAACAGTTTGGTTTTTATATTCAATGTAGCAACATGGATTATTTCAAGCAAGACACTCCAAGAATCCTCATAAGATTGGGACTGCAGAAAGAAAGATCCTCATAGTATTTGTGTACTATGTCATTCTGGCAGCAGTCGCTGTCTCGGGCTTTACCATAGCTACTCGCAATGCAGAAAAATTCACCACTGAAGTCGTACGTTACTTTGAGTGTGAACGTAAGGGTGTGGATCCCGACAATCCCTGCAACACAAGCGGCTATGAAAGCATTCCAAATATCTACATAGCCATGTTGTCCTTCATCCTAGTAGGGATTTACCCTTTAATCAACTTCATTTATGTAAGCAATGTTCAAGAGCTCAAGCAGCATTTGAAGAATCGATTTCCCTCTCTGTTCAAGAGATCAGAGCAGAAGACAACTGATACCCGCAATGCTCAAACTTCAAGCAATAACAGTACTGCTGGCATGCTCTCAACTGGTTCCCAAGAAATAGCTATGAATTCTATTGCTTAGTAAACTAATAACTAGCTGGCTACTGACTGAGCTATTTCTATTACAAATATAGCTACTGCATTTAAGTTGCTGAATAAATTTTAATACTTGAATCCATTCCAGCTATTTGAGTCAATCTTGCATTGCTGGAGTCTGCATGAATAATGAAGTGGTGTGTGTGTGGGGGGGGGGGGGGGGGGGGGGGGGGGGGGGGGGGGGGGGGGCACTCATGTTGTTTCCCTCTCCACTATACAGCATGCATGCATGGTGCATGGGGGTGGGTCTACTTTAGAGGTGCGGTTTGTGTTGACGACCATTACCATTCAACATGGCTGTGAGTGGTGATGACCTGGTTGTGGCGTCGCTCCCAGAGGAACAGAAGAAGTTAGTCTGTGTGGAGTTTCCAGGTGAGCTTACAGTGCCAAAGTATGCTTACTTATGATCACTACAAATCTACTGATATGACGTCTTTTTGGCAGGAATCATTGAGAATGATGATAGAGCTATCGCTTGCCTGGGAGGGCACTCTTCTATCTCAAGAGTAAGTTGGATTCACTTCATAAGTGCCCATGCAGTGTGCAATTAAAATTTTCTAAACAGACAATCCTAATACATTGTTCACTAGGCCTAGTGCTCCTATGATGTTAATTGGCAAATAGTGAACGCTGCACTAAAATAGAGATACCACATTCACACCAACTATTCATAATGTTCCAGAGATGTATGTACATAGTGAATAATGCTGTTTCTGCATCAATTACCTTCTTTTCTATTGCTGCATGATATATTCTAGGCTTATTTTGACAAGAATGAGCGGCTTGAGATGAGATTCCGGCCTGAGGATCAGTACTGCAAACCATCCATCGCTAGATCCAACAAGACGTCTAATCTCTTATTAAAAGTGAAAAGAAAATGTAGAAAGAGCAAAATTGAAGCAGGAGGTGGAGATGGCGCTAGCGAGAAGAGAGATGAAGGTGATGGAGAGGCTATGGAGATGGAAAGTGGTGAGGCCGGGAAGAAGACTATTAAGGACGAGGGCAATGGTGGACAAAAAGAGTACGAGTATTCTATGGAGCTAGTAGGAATTGTCAATACCACATACCAGTTCTCAGGTAATTGCCTGCATGGCAGGTGAGTGTCCATCCTAGGATTGGCCACTCAGTGGAGTAATAGGGAGAGTTACCTTGGGAAAAGAGAGCCTGAGTGCAAAGAAATTTTAACCTGTCACCTTGGTACCTCGACCAATTCATATACTAGTTCAAATTAAGAAGATGAGCCTTCTGGAAGCAGTGTACATGTGCACTGTGTTGGGAGGAGCTAGATTACGTTGCAATCAGACATAGTCTTTGCATAGTCTGTGTACTGTAAGCCCCATTTAAACCACTTTGGAAGTCAGCTAGTTTAATCATGTAAATGTGCTAAACCGCTTTACAAATCGCTATCTAAACCCGTTTATAAACCACGTCTGGGAGGTTGTTTGAAACTGGTTTGAAACCAGTTTAAGATATGCTGCTATACAAACTGTCCATGTGTAAATGCTTTAAGCTGGCTTAAGGTGTTTACGTAAGCTGAATTAACGCCCTATGAAGTGGTTTTGTCTAAGCCAGCTTGTACGTGTAAACGGTGCTTACATTTATTTTTCCCATAACATTAGGCCTAAATTGTATTATAGGAGTATCTGGTTTTTGTTGAAGTGTTTCCTTGTGATTTTGTTAGGAATGACTGATTTCCAAGTTCTACCTCCTGGACTTAACGCTATACCACACAATGGAGTTTCAGTTGACCCAAAGGACTTCCAAATCAAACGTGAGCGATCAAAGCCCGATAAAATTTAAAGGATGTCTTTATCTGTTCTCATGCATATCTGTCCTACTTTACAGAGCCTGTAGATGAAGACTTTGCTGATCGTGATCTGCCCGCCTTCCTGCCTCCTGAGGAATTCTCCAAGTTTGACAAACCTTCTGTATTAGTGTAGGTTCAATTAATGCATGCTAGATCCCCCTACCTCTCCCTCCACATAAGTATGTACAAAGTAAAGGTGAGCTTTAGGATGATACTATGGCCATCTAACAGCAAAGTCTCCAACTGTCCCACTTTTTGGTCCCATTTTTCAGCATTTTGTACACTGTTTTGTCCCTTGACTTATTATTTTCATTGAAATTCTCCAAGAAATGTCCCACTTTTAGGCCAAAAATCCACTTATCCAAAGATTTTATTCTACTTTTTTGTTGTTTTTGACAGGCTAGTACAATGTAGATATATATATGTAACAGCATTCTATGATTGACTTTCCTCCAGGTTTACTAAAAGAGGCATGAAGGGTGAAGATGGAGGGGGAAGAGGCTCTCGAAAAGGAAACACACATGGAATTTTATTTGACTATAAAGGCAGTATCCCAAAGGCGTAATAATTTTCAGTAGCCTCATCCCCAATACCCTATTCCCAGCTTTTCAACACTACATGCTGAAAAGCTGGGAATAAGGCATGGGGACAATAACTAGCATAGCTACTGTTGTAGCTATAATTATTCATCACAAAAGAGTGCTATTTCCCTAACCGGTTGTTGTCTTTATCAGCTATTCCCACCCAGCCTCCCCATCCTGATGTCCTCACAGGCCCATTTTCCACCCACCCTAAGCTCCCTCAACTTAAGGAGGTGAGTCAGACTTCACAACTATGGGCACAAGCAGCAGATTACTCTGCATCGATCAAACAGCTTTTATAATTATGCCATTGTGAAAGTATTTCTGCTGTAAACATAATCTGGCAGGTAAAATCCTATGCACATTTCCATAGCGTTGTATCAATGACACAGGTGTGATGTCAATTTTATCCTAGCTACATTTGTGTGTTGTGTGATTCGCTCATTGAACAAGTGTATCATACTGTGAACCAAGCTTTCACTCTTACTATGTATTTTGACTAGCCTCGTCCCCAGGAATGGGCCTGGGGACGAGGCTAATGTTTGTTAACATTTGTTGTGATGTAACATTAATGTGTATGTGAGTACATAGCTCTTTGAAGAGAAACCTATGTGGTCCAGACTTGCTCTACAGGCCAAACTGAGGTTGAATGAAGCAGTCGTACGACAGTAAGTTCAAAACCAAGTATGCATGTACTGTATAGCCAGAAATTTTCATTAGGAGAAAAATTTTTGCCAATTTCGCCATCTGCTCTCGTTGGCAAAATTTTATCTACAATATTTGTCCTGTGCTAATGATTACACAGAGGGTATGGCAACCTTTACCACATTGGCAAGAATTTATTCTGCAATACAGAGGTAGCTGGGCGAGGTGAAAATTTTGTCCAGTGAAATTTATCGGCTATACTGTATGTCACGAAACTGTTGACATACATACACACATACATACTGGTTCAACAAGACTCCTTGCGCTTGTTGCCTATAAGTTCACCAATGGTCCCTTCAAAATGATGTGGGTGAAATTTGGGTATGACCCCCGAACTGACCCCTCCAGCAAGAATTACCAGAGCCTTGACATTCGTGTGCCAAAGGATATCACATCTGTAGTGCGAGGATCCAAGATTTATAGCTGTCGAAGCAGGAGAAGTACATACGCGGATTCTAAGCTTGGTAAATAGGAGATGAAGTTTTGTGTATTTTGCAATGTTTTCTTTAACTCCTCTGCCCCCCCCCTCTCTCTTTCTCTCTCTCTCTCTGTCTCTCTCTGTCTCTCTCTCTCTCTTTCTCTCTCTCTCTCTCTCTCTCTCTCTCTCTCTCTCTTTCCTCTCCTCTCTGAAAAACATGGTAGCTATGACTTATGAAATTGATATACATAACTCACACCCGCTCAATATCTGAACCCACTATTGAGTACTACCCATACTCAATCTACAGGAGACGTTTTTGCCTCTAAGGAGGAGGAGTCCACCTCATCTGATCCCACCCATGTAGAGGATACAATGTACATGTACTTTCCCGACAGACTGCCTGCCCAGAGGCAGTTGAACTATCAACTCTGTGATATCATGGATGACCAGCTGCAGAAGATTATACACAGTAATGACGGAAAAGAGAAGGAGTGCACGGTAAGTGTGTATCTCTTGCATCATCATTTCATGGAGAAAGGTAGCCTCGTCCCCAGGCTCCCCAATCTTTTCAACGTTGCATGAGAAAAGAGGGGGAGCCTGGTAAAACTTATCACGTGCGTGACGTCAGGTGGAACCAACTTCCATATATGGCACAACAGCAAGTTGGCCAAAATCAAGGTTACAGATGCCAAGAGTTCGAGTTCTTCGATCAGTATGTTACAATCAGCTATGAATCAGCAAGCGGAGATGCTTCAGTCCCTTTTCTACGAGTCAAAAACTGCGATTTGCATGGCAACTCGATCATGTCTACGCCCAGGTGGAACCGACTTAGATGTGGGCACGATCGAGTTACCGAGCAAATCGTAGTTTTCGACACATGGCGAACGGACTGAAGGGCCTCCGCTTGCTGATTCACAGCCTTTCAGTTCGAAGAACTCAAGCTTTCGGTGAGAAATTTTGCCTCTCGAGCCGGCCAAATCGCTGTTGTACCATATATGGAAGTTGGTTCCACCTGACGTCACACACGTGATAAGTTTTACCAAGCTTCCCCTCTTTTCTCATGCAACGTTGAAAAGACCGGGGAGCCTGGGGATGAGGCTAGGAGAAAGGAAGATAGTTGGATGTAGTTCAATTTCTTGGTCCATTCCTCAAATCAAGGAATAGGAAAGCAAAATCAATTTTCTTTTTTGGTTGTTCCTTAATTCAAAGAGTAGGCCAAGAATTTGACAACATCTGGATAAGGAATGTATGCACATCTTCCTGTGTACCCTACTGTCAGAGTATTTGCATAGGGGTGTGGTCGTAGATCCATCATCAAAAATTGGAGGAAATAAGCTGATAAGGAAGCCAACTATCAAATTTGAAGCCAAATCTGTATAAAATTGGTTAGTTTAAATAAAACTTGGCCAGTTCTGATGCTGCAATAACGCTCAGAGGACTATAGTCACAGATCTGTGACAGAACTGGCTGGACTGTATTTAAACTAATTAGTTTTACCAACTTCCTCTTCCCTTAGCCTTACCCCTAAGGGTTATTAAAACTGGTTAGTTTAAATAAAACTTGGGCAGTTCTAATACTGCAATAACACTCAGAAGACTATAGTCACAGATTTGTGACAAAACTGGCTGGACTTTATTTAAACTGACTAGTTTTACCAACTTCCTCCTCCCCTAACCCATCCCCTAAGGGTTAAAAAAGTTTCTGAACATCAAACCTTTTACATAGAAATGTGTGGGCATTTGCGATGATGTACAGGTTTCCATAATTTTATCTTTGAATAATTTAGGGAACATCTGATGAACTTCTTACTTGATATTAATTTGGGTTCTGTACTTATAAGTGTAAATAGTTAAGATTTGTTGGTGTGGTCAATGACGTCACATGCAAATGTTCTATAGGAAGCTGATGGGTGGTGTGAGGAGAATACCTATGAGAAGCTGAGAAAAACAATAACAACAGCAATGAAAAGACTGGCAGCAACAGTTAAAGGTTCGTGTAAGTGCTAGCTACTGTTGCTAATAGCTACCTACGGGGAGGCCTATTTGAATCTACCATAAAATTTGGCACCTCTAATTGTTTGACACCCTTACCAAATGACAGGAAATGGTTTCTGATTTTTGGCAAAGGTCCTCACGTATATTTTGCTACAAATAGGAATAGAATACGTGCACAGGTGGAATATTGAATATTTTCCTCTGAAAATTGCATGGGGGCTGGTGAGGCTCAAAGATAACTATTGTTATTTTTGTGCTGAATTTTTTTACATATTATCACGAAGTTTGAGGACATAGGCCAAGCATGTTTTCGTCACCATCTGACACTACCTCGCACCTTTCATGTCTATGGAGATTTGTATTGGAAGGATACTTTTTGGACAATATCTTTCTTATATTGCAATATAAGTACTATTAGAGGTTACCACTGCATTGTCCATGTCTTTCCCCACTCAGTAGTACCAAAAACGTGCTGGAAGCATTTGCACGTTTTGGGCCGATTCCAAATTTGTTTTAGCTACTCCTACTATTACGCATATATGGGAATAGCAGAGGTCATACACTTTGAAAAATCGTTATTCCAAATGAAAATTTAGAGGTTACAGCCAGTATCTAGAAGGATGGGACTACGTTTGTGAGTGTTTACATGTCGACTGGACATTCGCTGTTTGGGCCGATTTGCTTCAAAGTTGGAAGCTTGGTTGAGACAGTATAGCCATAGTAGCTAGTACAGAGGCTCAAGGAGCAGACACATTCCTGGTAGTTTACACCTCGTGACACCTCGGAGCATCAAAGGCAAGTGTCATTCACACTCTTTGGGCCTATGTCCATTACAGGTCCAAATTTCTTGATATGGAGTTTATATAGCTGGCTTAAGGTTGTGTGTATGACATAATCTTATATAATTAATTATAGATGAAGTCAAACCAGAAACTGGAACAGAGTAATTTGATTGTTTAGTGACAATTTAAGGTCAGTGTACATGTTTTGCATAATGATTTGTTATTTGAAATTTAAGTTCAGACTCAGTGCATAATTATGCATTCTCATAATCCAATATTTTGTTATGAAAAGCTGCTATCATTAATAAACCAGCATTGATAACAAGGTATCATGTATAATTGTAATGCAAGTTTCCAAAAAGAGGTAATTATTATGAATGCCTCATAAACTTCTCTTCTTAAATTTATATACTATGTGATACATTGTTGGGGTCAGTTTTTTTTTTTGTTCATTGGTTCCGTTTGCATGTGCTATGTGAATCACTATAACATATATTTAATAGGCAAACAACCTGCAAAGCATAGCATTGAGTTTATTGTGAATGAGCTCCCTGACAACACGTCTGATGTGATGGTATTCATGGTATTATACAACCCTGCATGTTGTTTGTTTATGGGATGATACCTCATGCAACAAAAATGCTAAAGCAAGCTTGATATGCATTCTGTAAAACCATGAACAAACCACGATCCAGCTGTTGAATAAAAAGCGCTGCTAATATGTTTTTCGTTAGACCAATAGTTTAAACATCACAATTGAAGAAAGATACTCATGAAAGCAATATTCTTATTACTGCTACCACTGTCATCCATACTGCTGGAAAGCTTGGTATTCTGTCAGTCAGACAGTGATTCAACTACAGTACCTCTAACATCACCAAATACATGCAACTCATGTGCTGGCATGTGCCAGGCTTACAACATAAGCAGGGAAGGAGGAAGATGCAAGTGTGATGCTGACTGTGAAGCCTATGGAGACTGCTGTGGTGTCTCATCAACTCAAAGATCAAGTGCTTGCTCTGAGCAAATCCCTAATCCTGACATTGAGGGACTCCGATTATCTGTCATAGCGTGTACCTGGACAGCGGCATAGAAGTGATGGAGAATGAGGCATTCTGGATGGTCTCCAGCTGCCCAGACAACTGGCTGTAGCAAATCGATGATGTTGAGAGAGGGCAAGTAATCTTGAGTAAGTGTATGTCTGACAATAGCACACTTCCACTTGTGAGTGATACAGTGACAGGAATTGTGTACAAGAATGAGTATTGTATAGCATGCAATCGCGTGGGTAATCCCATTGTTGCATGGTAAACTCACCTTGGCTGTTCGTCCTGTGTTTATGATCTCCTCGGACAGAATCCAACTTCAGAAACTATCACAACTATTCTTGAAAGTGACCCTGAAATATTCCAGCGAGAGTGCAAGTCATGTCTTTACCAACCTCCTTCAATTGTCCAGGCTCCAAGAGCTTGTTTTCCAGTGATAGGCACATGCTTGAATAAGACCCAGGTAGAATCACGCATTGGGAGGACACTTACACAAGATGATTATGAAATGCTCGTAGATCAATGCATGAATGGAGTGTATGATCTTCATGGAACGATCTCGTTTGGTCGCTTCTTGTTTCAGTACATGATTGGCTCCCCAATTTACCGAAATTTAGCCTGTGCCCAATGTAATGCAGCAAGCAGTGTGACATGTCTCAGTGACAAGAATATTAGGACAAGTATTCCTATCCAATGTATGGCTAAATCTATGAGGATAGCAACAACCACAAGTCCTCCTACTGATGCTGCAATAACCACAATGACAAGTCCTCCTACTGATCCTGATACCATAACTCAATTATGAAATTAATAACATTAGGCTATGTTACCTTTAATTACGTTATTGTGTATCGAGAAGATCAAAACCATGGCTTGCCTTTCTCAATATCCCTGAGTAACCTTGATAGTGGTCAAGTTGCCATTCAAGTTGAATCAGTAGAAGTTAATGTGACATTAGAGTGTCCTGAAGGCCAAGCCTATGTGGGATTTGAATGTCGTGATACACTCTGCCCTAACGGTTACATTTCAACTGGAGGACGATGTTTTTTTCACTTTGAGAATAATCATCTGATCATCAATGATTCTAATGCGACTACACAGTTTAGTAATGAATCAGGGAGTGGCTTTTTCTTGGACTGTCCAACTGAGTTAGTCTTCGTGAATGACACCGATTTTATGCAACTCACAAACAATACAATTCTTATCAATGGTGATGAGTTTGAAGTGCTGGAGTACAGTGATGAAGGAAAGCCACTTATTTGTCCCAGAAATGCTACCATAACTGAAATTTTTTTACAATCTGTTTTCTCATATCCACCTGGCTACATTGAATTGACTTATGTTGGCTGTTCTCTCTCAGCTATAGGCTGCATCCTAATACTAATCACTTATGGGCTCTTTAAGGACTTGCGAACTTTACCAACCAAAATTCTTATGAATCTAGCCTTAGCTATTTTGGCAGTCAACTTCCTATTTTTAATTGGTGGTCCCGTGTCCAAATACTTTCCCTTTGTTGAGGTTTGTACAACTATTGCCATTTGTCTACACTTTTTCTTTCTAGCACAATTTGTCTGGATGAGTTTAATGACGTTTGAAATGGTCAGAAAGTTTTATCAGTCCAAGCGAATGGCTCTGGACACTAAGAAAAGCCGGCGAAAATTGTTCATCATCTACACACTTTTTGGTTGGACCCTACCTTTGGTTGTCATAACTAGCACCATCACTGTCAACTTCACTACCAGGGGTATTATTCTGTATGGAGTTGAAACTGATGGGTCTCTAAGCAGTTGCTGGATCAACCATAAGCTTTCTGCTATCATAGCATTCGTTGCTCCACTTGTTTTTGCTGTTATCTTCAACCTCATCATGTTTATGGTTGTGATAGTTTACATAATCATGGCTGCTTGGAATCAAAATAAGCTAAAAAGAATGTCTGGTGACAAAATTCCTTTTCTTCGGCTAAACATTGCCATTTTTGTAACCACACTGTTGCCTTGGATCTTTGGCTTTATCGCTATCTTGGTGGGTACTACTTGGGCTTGGTATCCTTTCATTGTCCTCAGTAGTTGTCAAGGGTTTATCATCTTCATTGCTTTTGTCTTGACCAAGAGGACATTGAAACTGTATCTGGGATTGTTTACATGTAGTTGTTATGACAACAGAGAGAAAGCTCTTGGCAAGTCAATGGCTGGTTCTGTGAGTGGAACTACTACTCAGGTGAATACCTCTCAGTTTTCTCAGGCTGGAAAGTCAGCAAGTAATGTTTAAAGTATTCATGAAACCTAACTCAAATTTATCGAACAGTAGCTACCAGTCAGTGAGCATATTATAATACTGAATATGCAGTAGTTGTTTTTGTGTCCTATAGTGATATCTGCATGCCAATGATATTATAATTATATACAATGATTGTGAGTGTTTTATGTGCATTCAATAAGCCAATGATACTTTTAGCAACCAATAAATTTGCCTCTAAGGAGGAGGAGTCCACCTCATCTGACCCCACCCACATAGAGGATACATGTATACGTACTTTCCTGACAGACTGCCTGCCCAGAGGCAGTTAATTATAAAGTATCAACTCTGTGATATTGATATCATGGATGACCAGCTGCAGAAGATCATACACAGTAATGATGGGAAAGAGAAGGAGTGTACTGTAAGTGTGTGCACATGTCTTAATTGGTCATATCACATCAGCAGAAAATTTCAGCTACATGTATGTATACAGAATAGTGTTCATCTGATGAATCTGGATAAGGTGTGTATGTGTGTGTTGTGTGGGTGGGTGTGCACATGTAAATATGCATAATGTGTATCTATAGCTAGTTTACCACATTATCTACATGTATTGTAGGAAGCTGATGGGTGGTGTGAGGAGAATACCTATGAGAAGCTGAGAAAAACAATAATAGCAATGAAAAGACTGGCAGCCTCTGTCAAAGGTAAGTGATAGCTACATGTTCATGTATGAGCTCAATTTAAGGAAAGGAGAGAGGAGAGAGAGAGGAGGGGACAGAGCCCTAGTTAAACACTTACTTACAAAATTATACACATACCCATATTGACTTCTACAGATGAGACCAAAGATGAAACAGAAGCAAAGTAACTTGCATTGATTGTCGTGTAATATGGAATGATCATATTGAATGTTAAATAAAACATGTTACCATAGCCACAGAATTATGTATTTAAATAAAAACACTATGCAGTCAAGCTTGGCACAATACAAAGAATACTAGCTCAGTATTATGTTTGAAGATAGCCACAGTTCAACCTTTGAGACTTGCCAATACGTCCTATGAAATAAATACAGTGACTAGATAGTTTTTAACATGCAGAAGAATTTCAGTGTTAACTAGGTAATAATAATACAGATTAATTTTGTAAACAATCCATTTTACCATGAATGAAAATATAAAATTAATATGCTGATCATATCTGCTATGGTAGGAAAATTCAAAATCAAGGACCCTAATTAATTGGAATATTCTGCTGTGGATTAACTGTATTGTACAATGTGGTTTTCCTGCCACAGTGCTATAAGACATGCATGCATGTGCAAAGAAATGATTCTGAGTAAACTAACTTTGAAAATGAGTTTGATGTGGGTCTGTGTAATGACCTTCTCCTTGGTCTCTCTAGACTTAGCAAGAGCAGCTTTAGAGAGACGCTCCAATGCCAACACAAGACTGAGATACATCTGCATGACCAGAGTGAGTATATGATAGCACCTAGCCTCGTCCCCAGGCCTTCTGATTGGGGGGAGGGGGAAAGAAGGCCTGGTATCCACTGCGTGCGCATGCGCCGTTATTATTCAGATTTTGAATAGTCCGATTACATACGGATACCATCTGTATACATTTACGGACACTTTTACGGCAAAATACACGGAAAACGTAGTGCAAGTGCATGCAGTGGATACCAGGCCTTCTTTCCCCCTCCCGCAATCAGAAGGCCTGGGGACGAGGCTAGATAGCACCACAATGGATACTGGAATGAGTAACGTTATAATTTGCTAGCTCACTCAGAGTAACAGCATGAAACTGATATCTTCATTAACCATAGGAAATGTATATGAATGTGACTCAGCTATCCCAGCCGTGACATCAAGGGGTGGTCACCACTATACCTGCTGTACTGACCCTCATGACTGCCTGTTTTGATCCCGTTCACCTCCGTATTCCATAAAAAGTAGGCATTCACCTCTGTAAACTATAAATTGGTCACGAAATCAACAACTGTTTCTGGCCTTGGTCAAGCCATCAAGCTCAATTTTTAGTGAAAATTAAGCGATCAAGCAAGTCTCCTAGCAGGAATCAAGCGATCAAGGCCCTAAAATAGGCCCGATCAAATTTTGATCCCAGTCACGGGTGTCAGTACATGATGCACATATTGGTGACCACCCCTTGTGACATGTGTGAGCCGGGTCTGACACCAGACTGAAATTATGACCAAGGCAAAGGCTTACAGCTAAGTCTGCCGTCTTGGATACATTCAGCCTCTTCTTCCCTTTCAGTATTCTCTTCAGAGTGCTTCTAGGGTGTATCCTCTTCATGATCCTGTTGAGATGTCAAACGGCGCCAAAATTCGAACACGCACACAGCCATACATGGTGTGCGTTATTCAGAAGGTGGGGAAAACAATGGGCGGAGTAGCTCGGACTTAACTTCACTTGCATGTCCCAGTCCCCAGTCTATAAAGAGCTAGAGATGAATTCAAAGTGACTGTATTCTAAAGAACCGTTCTGTAGCGAACAACATGACCACTAGCCCTAAGTACATCGACTTTTGCTACCGCTCCATCCTCGATCAAGGCTCATCTAACGATACCTTGTATCCGAAATACTTGCTATCTTCCAACTTCACCTCATTTACAGTATGGAACTCCGGAGACTTCGGGCTCTGCTTCGAGTATATCGTGTTCCTAATCTCCTCCGCGGCTCTGTTCGGGCTAACGAGTGCTGTGTATGCTGGTCTGAAGCACACGAAGATCCACAGGAGACGAACACCTTTTATCCTTGCAGTCAGAATGTTACTAAGTCTTCTTACCATCGTAAACTCCCTCGTGGAGCTGATAGCTGGATTTTGGCTAACAAAAGAACGTCCCTACTCTGTCCTTCTGTCTGAAGCTGTCATCATTCTATCATGGACCGTGCACATTGTATGCATTTACGTCTTGAGCCGCTCGATTAGTCATTATGGTAGGGGTCCCCTCACTTTGGACACAGCGTGGTTCATGGCATTTGTGGGGTGTGTGGTTCACCTTCAAACTGTTCTCCGCTGGGACTATCACTATGACAACTATATCTACAAGTTCTACCCACCCGATGATGTTGTACGGGAGGCTTACTTCAGTCCACTGGTTCGAATCACTGCATATGTTCACTTTGGTCTACAGTGTCTCTATGCGTTAACACTAATCATCAAAGTCAGTCAAGTCACAGGTTAGAAATTTACAACTACATTCAATCTATACTTGCATAGTAGAGGTGTTAAATCCGAATTACCTTTTATGAATACATTGTATAATAATGAACAATACTTGTGTTCAAAGCTTGCAAGTGGTTGAAAAAAAAGCTCCAAATTTTTATCAAAGAAAATGTAGCATCAGCAGTGTATGTAGCATCAGCAGTGTACTAGATAGCCTTACTGTGAACCTATGATGTCCTCTAAGATCTTATGAAAGTTATTCTGTACATCTATGTATGCATGTACAAACATGTATGTACCTAACCGTATTTACATGTACATGTATGTGCATGTCCTTGTAGGTGACAATGTCCTCATACCAAGCAAGCAGCGTAAGTCTCTGGAGATATCAGGCTCCTCGGCATGGAACGATGACGCGGAAACTTCCGTCAGACAGCACCTCATCTCCTCCAACTGGAGCCCTGCCCACACGTCTCACTCTACCTATGGCTCTATATTCTCGGGCTCAGCCAACAGCCAGTACCAGTGGTTCCACCCAAGGTTTGATGTAGGGCGACTTGAAGCCTCCGAGGACCGTGCCAATTTCCTCTCTTGGCTCTCTTTCTGGTGGGTGGAGCCTCTGATGAAGAGAGGTGCCATTGGACTACTGCAAAAGCCAGAGGATCTCCCACAGTTACCTCGTTCGCTACAAACAGAAGGAATACGAAAAAGATTCCGAGGGACCATCCTAAAAGGCCAAAGACGACATTTGATTCACCAGAGAACACAGTACTCTCAGAGTAGACAGTCAACTCCTTCACGAATGGAAATTGATTCTGAGCCTGATGAAGACTCGGGAACTTGGGAAGACTCTCTGCGAGCGAATTTATCCTCACCTGACATTCAAGCAAAGTGCACCCCTGTGGATGGAGCTACAACTACTGCTGATCAGGCAGAGAGGGAGGAGTATAAGGTGTCACTGTTTTGGGCATTGAATCGAGCCTTTGGAGCTCGGTACTATCCCCTAGGGTTGCTTAAACTGCTCGCAGATATGATGAACTTTGCTGGACCACTTCTACTTAATCGGCTGGTATCTTTCATGGAGAATAGGCAGGCAAGCGCTAAATAGTGCAGAGAAGGTGTTGTTTGTAAAATGATGGAAAGATGTATGTATGGGAAAGAGAGAGAGGGAGATTGGGTGGGGGGGGGTGTAATTTGTTGCATTAAGCTTTACAATGGCTATTCAGTATGTAATTTTGAACATTTATGTTTGTTGCTGTCCACTCTATTATATTGTTATTTCCTCCACTCCCTGTCATACCACAGGAGCCTATCTCCCACGGCTACTACTATGCTTTGGGGTTATTCCTGGCTACTTTGTTTGGAGCTCTCCTCAACACGCACTTTCAGTATCAGGTATTTAGCAAGTACAGTACCTACATGAAATTTCAAGAAGTTTGTCTTCTACAAATCCTGTGGGAAAGTACATATACTTCCTCTCTGGCCTGAAAATCAATAATTTTGGTGTTTTTATGTACACAATTTGTAATAAAGACCTTGCAAGTTTCACTATTGCATTTAATTTATTTTTAGGGGAACTGCAGATATGATAATTCCAGATACAGTACTCCTATTCCTTAACTGAATCCAAAATACTTGATTTAAAATTATACTATAAATTATCTAGCATAATTTTGCCTGTGTGTAACAACTTTGTGATTGTATACTACCAGGTGAACAAAGTCGGTCTGAAGCTGAGAGCTGCTATCATCACTGAGGTCTATCGAAAAGCTCTGTCTGTTAGCTCAACTACACTGTCCAAATTTTCAACTGGACAGGTATGCTCTATGTCTGGGGAGAGAGACAGAGAGAGAGAGAGGAGACAGTTGAAGGGGACAAAGATTGTGAAAATTACTCTTTAACCTTGGTCATGTGGCCATGCATTGTGCATTGTTCATGGTAAAGGTGCTTGTACTAGCGAGAATCTTTAGAACAACATTAATTTCCCCTGTGAGTTGTAGTGTTTGTTTAAGACCATTTAGACCAAAGTCACTGTGTACATATACTTTGAAATCCCCACTTGATAACCTATATTTGGTTGGTCATGTGCCACTTCATCGCTGCGACGCTGGCTTTTTCTCTCAATTTTGCTGAACTCACAATATCTATTGTGGTAGCAGTCACAGACCGACAACATACAGTGTTCCTGTCAACTTCTAAACATGTACATATACTTTGCATTATACAAAGCCTATGTTGGTTTGAGGTTGTGATCTTGTACGCACTGCATACAAGTTTTAAGCTATCAGTCTATGTATTATTAAGTTGTAGACATACATTATAATAATATTATGTACAGTTAGTGGATTTCTAGTAGACCCTTGGAGGTTTTTTTTTGTCTGTGACAATTAAATTTCTCTGCTACATGTACTTACACTGGTGCATCTGCTCTGCAGGTGGTGAACTTCATGAGCACTGATACGGACCGAATCGTCAACTTTGGGATAAGTTTTCATATGTTTTGGAGTCTTCCGTTTCAGATTGTTGTGGCTCTGGTGCTACTCTATCTGCAGGTAAGCTAATCACAGCATTGGCTATACTTAATTACAGTGCTGCATATGATAATGTAGGTTGCTTAAGCTTTCATTTTTGTACTTTGGTGCTCTTCCGAGCTTACAGAATATTCGCTTGTTCCAGTTGTATGCAACTCGTATTTGTTGACAATACTATTATGAGCCTATTGTTTCAAGATTGATCTCTCTCTCTCTCTCTCCCTTTTCCTCCCCCTCATTAGGTTGGTCTTGCCTCCCTCACTGGTCTTGCCTTCTGTATTCTTCTTATTCCCATCAATCGGTGGTTGGCTGTCAAAATAGGCAAATTGAGTACTCGCATGATGGCGCAGAAGGACAACAGAGTTAAAGTGAGCACAGCCAGTAGTAGAAGGAATGATTGTATACACACAATTGGGTGACAAAACCAGTGGCATTGGTAATATGGGTGCTCTAGATGTTGGTGCACTCCACATTCTTAGCAAAATAATTATTAAATGTATGGCCTCGTCCCCAGGCCCATTCCCAACCTTTTAATGTTTGGAAAGCTGGGAATGGGCCTGGGGATGAGGCCAAGCAAATATGCATGTAGTGTATTCACACCAAAGCCTACACCCATGGAATACCTATAATCTGCAACAACATCAATTAAGAAATCTCTGCAGAATATTACTGTGTGCTAACTTAATCTCTTCAGGTGATGAGTGAAATATTAACTGGAATTCGTGTCATCAAGTTCTATGCCTGGGAGAACAACTTCATCAAGAAGATACTACAACTAAGGTATTATTGCATGCCCTGGAAATTTTCGTTGTAAAAATAATTTTGTGTTCAATGACAGTCTTTCCTACGAAAACATTTCAGCACAAAAAAACAAAACCAGAATTAAGTTTATGGTACATCTAAGCTTGTCATAATCTGTTACATCATCCTTTTGAACAAGCACAATCCATGATGCAGATGGCATCCACATGCAGTAGGTGCCTACAACATAGCCTCGTCCCCAGGCTCCTCCCAGTTTTTCAATGTTACACGCAGAAAAACGGAAGAGCCTGGTATCTAATTGCACATGACATACATGCGCGCAAGTGCCCAACAGTCTAACCTTTTCAGAATGAGACAATTTTCACTTCTTGAAGCTTCAGTCGAACTCTTACTTGGCATAGTCAACATTCGCCTGTGAATGGCGACTTCAGAAAGCGGCAGTACGTAGATCTATTTTCTACCCTTCCCCTACCCTTCCCATACTTTGTACAGTCACGTACTAGTCACGTGCAATTAGATACCAGGCCCTCTCGCTTTTCAGCATGCAACATTGAAAAGCTGGGAGGAGCCTGGGGACGAGGCTACCTACAACATGCTCTATCCAGCATACATTAGTATGTACGCATATTATTCACACTGCACCTGCAGTGTGTGTGGTTTGTGGTTTGTGTTTGATAACTGTTGTGGTCTGGGGAGTTAATGATATTCATAGCCACTAACGACCACACTACATATATTGGTTGCTAATGAATACTTGTGGTGCAAATTCCAGAGCGAAACCCACTAGCAGTAATCCACCTGCCGTAGTATAAAGGGGTGGCAGGGAGGCTGTGAAGGTTAACTTACCTGGCATAGGGGATACCGTGATCAAGCAGGCGGTTCCTCCGGGTGGAGACTTGTGCATTGCACTTGGCCAAGTTGAAGCCTGCGATCTCCCCAAACGTGGGAGGCTCGGATGCGCAATTTTTGGTAGTGGGGGACTGCGTTCGCGCGTCCCCCTTACTTCTTAAACTTCAAAATTAAATACACAACTACATCCAACCAGTAATTTATCTTCTACAATGTATATTCTGGCAATTATTTTGCCACTTGCTTTTAGCAGTGATGTGGGAAGATATTTCAGTATGGGGGTGCTCCAGAAAAAATTGCATACGCAGTGCACACGAATTTTTTTAACCACACCCATTTGGGCATTAACAATACTGCTGACAATACTTTCTTGGTTGTATCAATGAAGAAATGAACAATAAGTCGAGCAGAGCTTACTTTATTACATGATGACTGCTAGTCAGGATGAAGAAGGCGCCAGCCTTGCCAACTAGTTGGAGCCATCCCCTTTCTATTCACCAGTGGTTCCTACGTCACTGTTTAGTGGCAATTTTTATCCTCAAATTTGTTAATATACAATTGCATAGAGGATATGGCAGCCTTCACCTTATTGGCGAAAATAAAGTCTGTGAAGTACCGGTATTTCTACAATACAAAGGTAGCTAGGCTTGGTGAAATTTTTTCCTGAAAAAAAATTTTCAGCTATGTAGTGTACAATATCTCGTCCAAAACATATTGCCTGTAATTAATAAAGTTGATAATGTACATTGTATGCTAATACCTTCCTGTAGTCAAGGAAATTGTAACATTCCTTTGTGTAAACCACAAGTACTCTAGCACTTACTAATAGATATAGGGCGGCAGGGTGGCTGAGTAGGTTAACTTACCTGGCATAGGGGATACTGTGATCAAGCAGGCAGTTCCTCCAGGTGGAGACTTGTGCATTGCACTTGGCCAAGTTGAAGCCTGCGATCTCCCCAAACGTGGGAGGCTCGGATGCGCAATTTTTGGTAGTGGGGGACTGCGTTCGCGCATCCCCCTTACTTAAAAATTAGAAATCAATATTCACAATCCATGCACTACTGTTTGTCCTTATCCCATGCAAGTCCCATTACTTAATGCAATCACACATGTTCCGAGGGATGCAGCTATTTGACTGAATGTGATAATTGAGATCCCTAAAATATATGCAGACATATCTAATACTATCTGTAGGTGCATTCCCATCCCTGGCATGCTATTAAGTAGAAATATCCTCCTCTCTCATTACTAGCCTCATACGTTACGACGCTACTTTCTGTCAGTTGCACTTTCCATTTAAATAGCACCTTCCTGTAGTCAAGGAAGTTGTAACATTCCTTTGCGTAAACCACAACTACTCTAGTACTTACTGATGGATATAAGTCAGCTGGGAGGCTGTGAAGGTTAACTTACCTGGCATAGGGGATACCGTGATCAAGCAGGCGGTTCCTCCGGGTGGAGACTTGTGCATTGCACTTGGCCAAGTTGAAGCCTGCGATCTCCCCAAACGTGGGAGGCTCGGATGCGCAATTTTTGGTAGTGGGGGACTGCGTTCGCGCGTCCCCCTTACTTAAATCACAATGAATAATACAGTATATTTATTTTATTGTGCCAGTTATTATAGTTTGCTATAGACATGTAATAAGTTAATATGTTAATTTCCTAACACTGGCTAAGAGCCCTGCTGTCACATCACTGTACACACATAATGCATTGGCCCTAATAGCTATACCTAGCTCTTAGCTTCAATAAACACATGATATAGCTATGGCGTACATTTTAATCGTTATTTAATGTTTGTTGTTGTTTTTTCCTTCAGAGCTTTGGAACTTGCGAGCCTGAAAGGGAGGAAATACCTTGATGCCCTGTGTGTCTATTTCTGGGCCACCACTCCTGTGCTCATTTCCATTCTCACCTTTGCCACCTACGCTGCTTTAGGACACCCTCTCACTGCAGCCAAGGTCTGTGTATCAATATTTACATTGGCAGCACATATTGTATGTTTGTATTCATATACATAGTTGTATGTTGTAAAGGCTCAGTTCATAGTGTTCCTTGTATACACTTCAATAAATCTTGCATGGACAAGCAAAGATTTACATGTAGTATCTATTAAAGCAATGAAATATGCATTTTTAGCATGCATGCAAATATGGAAATGGATGTTAGTATCATACTTTGCTGTAGGGCTACAAGTACTTATATTTCCTCACTCACATAGGTGTTCACAAGCATGGCACTGTTCAACATTTTGATCAGTCCCCTGAATGCCTTCCCATGGGTCATCAATGGTCTCATGGAGGCATGGGTCTCTACCAAGCGGATCCAAGCTTTCCTCAAACTCAGTGAACTAGATCTCGATCAATACTATGCCAACATGTCCGATACTGTACGTGAAGAGCATGATCAAAACAGCAATGCGTGTAGCAGCCCGGGTGCTGATTCTCAACAAAGTGAAGCGTTTGAGAAAAAGAGTGAGGTTGGGATAACTGTCACCGAAACACCAAAGTGTGGCTCTCCTGATAGTAATAGATTGGAGCCAACTGTTAGTGGAGCCAGCCTACATGTAATTAATAACAGGGATCTGAGGGATCATGATGCTGCTGTTAGTCCCCATTCTCCTAGCTGGGAGGATCGTCATGGCTACTTACAGGGATCACCAGCGGTGAGGGGTGGAAGGAGAAGGAATAGAGTGGTCATAGTGAGGAATGGATGCTTTACATGGACTAGGAGAGATGGAGAGGGAGCAAGAGACAATGGACATGATAGTGGTGGCGGAGGAGAAAAGATAGAGAAGGGGGAGAGGAGTGGAAAGGTGTCTGTATTAACTGAGGAGAATGCTGACTCAGGAGAAGTAGCTTCACCGGTGGAGTGGACACTCTCGGATTTGAATTTCACCATTTACTCAGTAAACTTTAGGATACAATATGTAGTGGTTACAAGTACGTGTACATGTACAATGTACTTCACTTGTGTGTGTATGTTGGATCATGTGCTGTGCATATTATAAACGTACCTGTGTGGGTGCTTGATTTGTACTTTTGTGTTAGGGTCAGCTGGTGGGTGTGGTTGGTAAAGTCGGTTCTGGTAAGAGCTCCCTACTTTCGGCCATTACTGCAGAGATGAGGAGAAAGGACGGGAAGGTTAGTGCACAGATCACGTACATGTAGTATATATATGATCGATGATTACTGGGACATTGGATATGGTAAAGGGTCGTCATGCACAATTTGTTTGCCCCTTTACTCTTACATAGATCAGTGTGGCTGACCTTTCTCATGGTTTTGGCCTAGCATCACAAGTGAGTATACTGCACTGGTATTCATAATACAGCAGCAATGGTGCTTACAATCAGTATGGCTGTGTGTATACGGTGATGGTATACCTATCTATTCTGCAGGAGTCATGGATCCAGCATGCCACGGTGCGTGAAAACATTCTCTTTGGCAAGGAGTTTAAGGCTGACAAGTATGAGAAAGTGATCCAGGCCTGTGCACTACAGCAGGTAGTAACAAGAGTATATAATAGGAAGAGAGAGGGAGAGTATCCTACTCCATATACTGCTGTGCAAACGTATTGCGGATAATTAAATTTGAGTGGTTGACTCAAACAAACTGAAACCTAGTCTAGCGAGCTAAACCCTCTCTCGCTGGTTATTTTGTTGCTGAGATTCTAAGAACACAAGAGAGGGTCTAGCACTATCTGCAGCATTCCATAGTAAGCCACGTAATTGGTTGGAGACATGAATATCATTAACACTACACTATGGTCAGACAGCTCTGCAGCTGCTAAACCACATGCGCAACTGTGCTACTATGCTGGTGGTGTTGCGGTCATGTTCAAAACGAGGAAGTTGCATAGGCAAATTACTGGCTGGAATTCAGCCATTGGTACATGGTCAGTTCAAAACTCATTATGCAAATAGTGCTAGACCCTCTCTCGCGTTTTAAGAAACCACGCCCACTAAACAGTAAACGAGAGAGGGTTTAGCTCACTAGACTAACTGAAACCCAACCGTGCAATAGTTGGGTAGTACCCAGGTGGGCTGTCCTAGACCAATTATTGGCCAACTCTCACTTGAGTTACAAGGTGGTTGTGTAGTATACTACAGTTTACAGGGATATACGGGTTTAATTATCCGCAATGCGTTTGCACAGCAGTATACAGAGTAAGATACTCTCCCTCTCCTATTATATACTTTTGGTAATAATAATTACTCTCCACATTCTACTGTGTATATTATTAACTGCATGCACATGTACATACATTATACATGTGTGTGTTGAGTGTATACATGTAAGAGCTCTTATTAATTTTGTTTGTAGGACCTTCACATCTTACCAGCTGGGGACCGGACAGAGGTTGGAGAGAATGGAGTGACTCTGAGCGGAGGGCAGAAGGCCAGGCTGGCCCTAGCTAGAGCTGTCTATCAGGTACAAACATTATAAATAGGTACTGTAAATCGCAAATATTTCGTGTCAAAGGACCCCTTACCACATTAGTGTTAATGATGCACATAATTTTCGTGCATTAATCATAAGGGTCTAGCTGGCCAGACTAGTGTAGAGCATAAAATACTTTTGGTTCTGGTTTCACAAAGGATAATAATGGGTAGCTGTACATACATATATACATATACATGTATGTGTAAAAGTAAGTGATATGGCACTCCTGTAAATTGTATTGGAGAAATTAATCAAAACACACAGATATTATTTCCTCTCTCATTACAAACGTAAATATTACCATTCCTATCCATAGTTAAACTACCACAGTCGTGAAGTGTTTCCACTGACCCAAATGTAGTGATTAGTTTGTGTTCGCCAGAGGTGGTCTCAAAGACAGCAATCCGAGCATTGTTACGATCTGATACATATAGATGGCCACTGTGTATAAGAAGCCCACGTGGTGCCTTCAGCATTGATTCCCCAAAGCCAGCCTTTAGCTGTCCATCGCTTGTGTACATAAAGATAGTGTTTCTGTTTTTATCACTCAAATACACGTGATTATCGGTACCAAAGGCAATATCTACCAGTTGTCCTCCATCAGCAAAAACTCGAATTGGGTTTAAATTTGTGTCAAAGATCACAACACGTTCGTTTCCTCGATCACAGACATATAAGCTTGTCTCATCCTTACTGAGTTTAATACGTCCAGGTCTCTGTAGCTGCCGTTCACCAATGATAGTGTCTATCGTTTCACACTCCTTTTGCCCCTGTTGATTGTACTTCACAATGCATGGCTTATCATATGCAACAAATACAGATCCATCTTTTGCTGCAGCAATACCAGTTGAATGATAGCCATTGTATGAGTCTTCTTTACGAAACTCAGTATGATTGTTCCCATCTATTATTGTAACTTTTGTTGACTGTGAAACAATTATCTGGTTATTGGCTGTAAAAGCTACTTGATAGGGCAGTTCAAGGTCAATTGATGCATGGATGTCCTTGAGCTGTGAAGGGGGCATATCTACATACATCTTGAATGGGCTATTGGAATTGCTTGCTTATTGACCAGCACATGTAGTAAATGCCATCCTCTTGTTTTGGGTGTAAATGTACATGGGTACTCTCCCCGTTTACTGCATTTGTTGACAGCTGCTGTGATAGTGTTGTCTGTATTCCCTTCTGGATGAAGCTGTACAATTAGTTCTTGGGGCTCTATGCAAGGTTGACCATTCTCATAGGCTGTTTTGACCATAGTTATAGCTTCTTCTCCCACTTGAGCTTTATTTATGGTGGCTGAGCATTTTGTTGGGTCAGCAGATGATTCAACAATCCTTGTGCTATTCCTTATAGCTTCTGGTAGCCCAAGCTCAGTTTTGATGTTGGCTACAGCCACTGGAATGATTTCTATATTTTCACACACATGAATTACCCTCTGCAATTTATTTGCCATGAACCTGTGAGCAGAGGTGATATCAGCAAGATTTTCACTGTGTAAACAGCTATCGATGGTTCGATACACTCGATCAATCTCAGCATTTGTGTTTTGTAAGCATTTCAACTGCTCATCCAATGCATCATGCTTTTCATTAGCTTTGACCTGTACCTGTTCCAAGAGCTCACTTTTTCTCTCGTCTAACACTCGATATGCTTCATTAACTGCCTCTTCAATTTCTTCATTGGCCATTCTTACTTGCTTATCAATGCCTGACTTTACTTGTTCCACACTGTCAATGCCATTAATGACTCTTGTCTGACAGCCGTTTTCTAACACTTTCAGTGATCTCTCGAGTGTTTCAAAGCGAGTTTCTTTTGATTCGCTGATATTTTCATACTTGTGCTCTTTATGTTCCCCTATGTTGAAGCAGTCTCGGCATATAAGGTGCTGGCAAGTGGAGCAATAGTATTTGAGTTTCTTTGCATGCATTTTGCACTTTTGTGTCATGGTTGTTACCTTTGCATACCTTCGAATATCTCCTTGTAGAGTTTCGATGTCGACTATTTCATGATACTCATACCCTTTGCACCTCTTATGCACTTGTTCACATTGTTCACAAACATAGCCACATTGTCGGCAGAACCTTTTGGCACTTGCAGGTGAAGTGGCACACATATCACACGTTATGGCCCTCAGTTTGGCCTTATAGGCTGTCACATGAATGTTCTCCAGGAAGTTCAATGTAGGCAGAAAGAGTAGATCGTTATTGGGTACTGGAGTGCCTTCACTACAGGTAGGTCATCTTATTATGCTGTCTGGGCTCCATTCAGCAAATTTGCTCGTTAGACATTCCTTGCAGAAGCAATGGAGGCATGATAGAAGCTTAGGCTCCGTTAGATACTTCCGGCACACATTACACTTGACTTCCTCTTCACTGGGTTCATCAGAAACATGTCGTTTAGATGATTTTGGTGTTGCCATCACAACCACAAGTACAGAAACTGTGTACACTTACGTATTATGTGTAGCTATCAAAAATCAGGTGATTTAGTAAGTCACGTGCTAGGGTCATGTGGATAAATTGACATGTGGGTAAATCCCCTAGCTATCTGATCTATGTGTACATATATGTGTATTGTGGTATAAATGGCATCGATACTAGAGTAGTGGTGGCTACCAATAATTAAATTTAGCCTCCTGTTATGCGATGTATATGATGTACAATTCTACACACATACATGTCCCGTACACGACCAGGACAAGTCCCTATACCTCCTTGACGATCCCCTGGCTGCCGTGGATGCTCATGTTGCCTCCCACCTCTTCTCTCACTGCATCATGGGACTGCTCAGGTCCAAGACTAGGGTGCTATGCACACATTATCTAAGGTGCATATGTAACTACAATATACATGCATATCTAGTGTATATTTCTTAGTATTCTTTGCAATGTGATCCTTTCACGAAAATTGAATTATTAATGCCAGCACACTATACATGTACCTTCACACACACCTGAATTATACCACTCCTATAAGCTAATCTCTACTTTATAAATGTAATTAATTTTAGTATTGTACTTGTGCATCTACAGTCAAATTACACAATACACATTCATTTGTGCACGTACTACCAGATTTCTGTACGAGGCTGATGTAGTGATAGTGCTGGATGAGGGTAGAGTGACTCAGTTTGGGCACCCCAGGGAGGTACTGCCTCTAGTAGAGGAGCAGCTACAGTCAGCCAGGGACATGAAGAAGGAGGAATCAGAGGGCAGGACTGTGGGAGGAGCTACAAACAAGAGAGACTCCTCTGGAGGCATACAATTGCAGGTAAGAAAACAATTATATGCAAAGCTTGTACATATTGCATGTAAAGGACCAGTACTATTGTGTTAAGAGATAATTTCAGCCTTGCATCATCCGCTAAATGGAAGCTTTCTCCATGTTGTACTCTTAGTAGTGCTATCTATGGCCTGAAGTTTTATGGAATTTTCGTTGAGACACCTGTACTGAGTTAGCCAGACCTCTCCTGGCCCTCTGCAGTGCTTAGTTTCTGAACAAACTAAACACTGTGGAGGGAGCAGTCTGGCTTGTGAAGTTATAAGTATTTTGAGCTATGAGATTTATTGTTGATATTGGCAGACAACAGGTGACATTAAGAAGGCACCAGAGGAAGGAGGTCGTACACTTGCGAACTCCATAGTTGAATCAGAGAATGGATCAGTGAAGGAGCCACCCACTGACAATGTCCTGGTCAAAGAGGAAGAGAAGGAAGTGGGTGTGGTCGCATTCTCTGTGTACAGGTCGTACTGGGTAGCAGTTGGAATGGTCCTGACACCGATCATACTGCTGTCACTATTTTTTATGCAAGGTACATGTACATGTAATAAAAGAAAATGTACATGCATGTACATGTATAGATGTGAGCATAAAAGTTACCTTTGATTCTCTCTCTCTCTCTCTCCCTTCCCTCCTCTCCCCTCCCAGCATCTCGGAATGTGTCAGACTGGTGGCTGGCCTACTGGGTGACCCATGCCCACCACCCCTCCCACTTCAATATCTCCTCCTATAACCTCTCCACTGATGTCAATATCCCAGTCACCTCTTTCCCCTTCCTCCCAGTTTCATCAGCCTCCGACAGCTTGACCTACTACCTTGGCATCTTTGGTGGACTTGCAGCAGCAAATTCTGTGAGTATCTTCCATGTACGCATAGGGGATTTATAGCTGACAGAGGGGTAGACCATAGCTATCATAGCTATGATCTACCCCCTCTGTCAGCTATAAATCCCTATTGGAATTAGCTAATACTGCAGGAATTTTTTATATTGTTACTGGTATACATGTACATGACTCACGAGGCATATCTAGCACATGTGCATGTACATGTACAATGCAAGGCATTTAATGTGATTGTCAACGTACACATGTAGTAATACTGATTCTGACTATTTATATACTTATTCATGTATTAGGTTTTTACCTTGCTGAGAGCGTTCCTCTATGCCTATGGTGGGATCTGTGCTGCCAAAGTCCTGCACAAGAAACTCCTGCTCAGCATCCTCAAAGCACCTGTAGCTTTCTTTGACGTCACTCCGGTGAGTTGTGAACATGTATGTCTGTTAGATTAACTACTAAATCTATGCTGATGGTGTGCACAACAATGATTATAAAAGTGCAATTGCCTTGTTTTAATTTTCTACAGATTGGCAGAATTATCAATCGGTTTTCATCAGACTTGGTATGTGGACATTTGATTCACTGTTCTGTATTGTGTGTAGTTTGGTCCACCCTTCATAAGTGTATTGAGTAAAGGAGATGCTCCCATTAAACTGTGGGACCACATAATATTAATGTACTTTTCCTGATTAAAAGAGATATCAAGTGTGTCCTTTTTATATTGCATAAATAGGATGAATTATGTTCTCTCTCTCCTGCTACACAAAAACATGTACACACTCACATATACATTGTATATATACACACATGCTCTCCCTCTACCCTCCTTATACATGTAGTATGCCATTGATGACAGCCTGCCCTTCATCCTAAACATCCTGCTGGCTCAGCTCTATGGTCTCTTTGGTACCCTAGTCGTCACGTGCTATGGCCTGCCGTGGTTCACACTGCTCTTGGTGCCTCTGGGACTGCTCTATTATCACATACAGAAATACTACAGAAGAACATCAAGGTACAACCAATAGCACATCATTATACATGTATATGTGCATTTGTGATGCATGTGTACATTATTACAATGTGTGAGTATGCACATCTTACTTGGATCTCGAGAGAAATATCTGCTTGCATTTTCCACATTATCCTAATACATGATAGTGCCAGGCTGTGAGTGAGAGAGAGAGAGAGAGAGAGAGAGAGTACAATTCTTCAACATACAATATACACACAATACAAAACTAGCTTTTTCCATACCAGGTCCTTTGTGCCTTTGTTATTGTTTACTTCCTACAGAGAGCTAAAACGGTTGTCCACTGTCACCCTTTCCCCCATCTATGCCCATTTCTCTGAGACGCTGGCTGGTCTGCCAACCATCCGTGCCCTGCGGGCATCCCGCAGGTTCATGGCTGAGAACGAAGAGAGACTCACTGTCAATCAGAGAGCAAATTTTGGAAGTGAGCCAACCTACATTACTTCATATAATCGTGTAAATGTACATCAAAGGTTTATTAAAATCTACGGGAAACTACCCCAGTGCTTCCTTGGGCACACGTACATGTTAGTTTTATGAATCACGCAAGAGATAGTCGCTCAGTGTTCTCCCCAAGAATAATTCAAGGCACGACGGGAGGGTGTGGCCTGTAGTCACATCAAAGCTTTTGGCCTCTTTCTTTTCCCACATCAAAAAGAAAAATCTGTGTTGAAGGCTTGCAGGGCTGACATGCTTTATGTATGCTGGGGAGACCACTGTTGACACTTACATGCATTATACAGTATAGATGCCTGGCCAACCTTGAATATTAAGAACTCGTGGCATGTACATGTATAATCTTTCACACATGCACATTATCATAATTCCAGGCTATGCAGTAGGCCAGTGGTTGGGGATTCGTCTTCAGATGCTAGGTGTTGCCATGGTAACAGGTGTATCCTTCATTGCAGTACTGGAGCATCATTTCAATACTGTTGACCCAGGTATGCCTTCCACATGACCATAATAC
Organism: Stappiaceae bacterium; assembly: GCA_964291365.2. Taxonomy (GTDB): domain Bacteria; phylum Pseudomonadota; class Alphaproteobacteria; order Rhizobiales; family Stappiaceae; genus JBDWFY01. The sequence continues at coordinate 114,661 of OZ220021.1, read as the reverse complement.
GTCTACATGCAAAGCATAAGTCTTGAGTATTCATATATAATATTTTTCACAAATCATAGGAGTGACCCCTTACCACAGTAATTTTCAAATGCATATACACTGTACTTTCTTGAGTTTCAAAGATTATTTCCAGATTTGCAGTCCACGTGTGTGTACTTTCTACCTTTCCTCCCACATCCCACTTTCTTTCCTGAAATCTAGCATACTCTACTTTTACTCTTGAATTTATATATACACACACTGGCAGGACTGGTTGGTCTGGCAATATCCTATGCTCTCTCGGTGACCAACCTTCTGTCGGGGGTTGTGACCTCTTTCACAGAGACCGAGAAGGAGATGGTGAGTGTGGAGAGGGCCATGCAGTACATCAAGGGAGCTCCCAGGGAGAAAGACAACCCAACTCTACAGGTTGGATTTGCATAAAGGATTCATCTCTTGTCACTAGTTACATGTAGTTCTTTACATGATTTTACATTTGGTTTGTTTGTTTTGTATAGCCCCCAAAGGAGTGGCCAAGTAAAGGTGTTGTGGAGTTTAAGAACATTGTTCTCACATATAGGTACACTGTATGATACCGTAGAGCAGTAAACTTTCGATGGAAAAAACTTTCACGGATCTGTAGGAAGTGAGCAGAGAAAATGCAGATTGCTTGAAACCAATCATAGGTGGGTGCGGCACGCCCCCAAATTTCACAGATAAAACTTTCACGGATGGCTCTCAAACCTCGAAATCTGCGAAAGTTTTCTCCCTCGAAAGTTTCCCGCTATACAGTAGTACATTGCTTTTGGCCCTGATCTTTCTTTTGATGGTATATACATGTACATATATGTATATTAGGGATGGTCATCCACCAGCTCTGAAAAACATTTCATTCTTGATAAAGCCGGGAGAAAAGGTACATAGACCCCTACATGTACATGATTGTGCAAATGTAACAATAGTTAGAGCTAGTAAGCTAGGCACCTACATTGTTTCTGGCTTTTGTATGGTTCCCATAGGTGTGTGCCTGAGCAGGCACTGGGATGTTAGGTTTGAGATTGGTAAACGTGGAACAGAAGCCTTTTTAAAGTTCAATATACATTATAATTTACTGACATATGCATTTTGTACTTTTGCATTGGCTAATGGTTTGATTTTCACACTATGACAGATTGGAATTGTTGGTCATACTGGAGCTGGGAAGTCCAGCCTCTTCCAGGCTCTGTTTCGAATGGTAGAGGTCAGTGAGGGCTCCATCCTCATCGACGGAGTTGACATAGCAACCATTGCACTACACAAGCTCAGGTACATTGTTTAGACATATCTACATGTATGTATTTAGTGCAAATTATTAATTATCCCTAAACTTGTGCATTTTGTGTGACTGAAATTTCAGGTCAGCATTGGCAGTGATTCCCCAAGATCCTTTTCTATTTAGTGGAACAGTTAGAGAAAATTTAGACCCCTGCAATAAGGTGAGTATTCATTATTTTCACGCTATTTGTATAATTACATTACTGTTCTACTCCCAGTACTCTGATCTTGAGCTATGGTCTGTATTGGAGAAATGTCACTTAAGAATTGCCATTCAAAATCTAGGTAAATACGCAACCCTTTTTTTTTATCTTTACTACCCAATTGAGAAAGACAACAGCTTTGTATAGTATCCTGACCAATCTTTGAGATGGATTGGTCCTTTGGAGCATTGATTTTGATTCAGACTGTATTTTCCCGTTCCCTTAAAATTCTCATGCTACAATCTTAAATCTATTTACAGGTGGTTTGGATTCAGAAGTTGAGGAGAAGGGACGAGTATTCTCCGTGGGTCAACGTCAGCTTGTGTGCCTAGCCCGTGCCCTACTGACGGAGGCTAGGGTGATCTGTATTGATGAAGCAACAGCCAGCGTTGACCTGCAGACTGACACACAGATACAGGAGATCATTAGGAGTGAATTCACCACAAGCACTGTGGTCACCATAGCACACAGGTAAAACATTTGTATGGAAGCTGCTACCTTTGTCCCTTGAAATTCGATGCATGCACGGACACTTCCATGTAGTACCTGGGAGTGGGCTCTTGCCCAGGATACTGTGGTAATGCCAGTGGCTTGTGATACATGTTTTATTTTCCTGATTGGTGTGTTAATAATAATTCATGGTTAGAAATGTTTCTAAATATTATGCAGGATTGAGACTATTTTGAACTCTAACCGTATTCTTGTGATGGAGCAGGGTCGTGTGAAAGAGTTGGAGACTCCAAGGAAACTGTTAGATGATCCTAGTTCTCTCTTTTCTGCTCTTTACAGAGAACATAGCAACTACATCTTTTGAGTCTATGTGTCATTAATTGTGTTCTTAAAGCCAATGCAAAAAAAATGAAGCACTGTATAGTGCAAAACCCTCGGCACACTGAGCTGTCTTTGTCTTGTGCCCAGGCACATACACAGCATAATACTTTAGTGAAGATCACTTCAATCTTTGCTGGATATGAAATAGGAAGTACACAAGATTAGCTACATACAACTTGTACAGACTCAAAATCACATAATAGCTACACAGCGACATTAATCACAATCAATGTTTAAAGTTACAGCGTGGCATTGTTCGATCACACCTTTAGCTAGCTTGACTCTGAAAATCATCATTGAAGCTTCTCCAGACAATCGACACCTGTAGATAAAGACAAAATCTGTGAACTTCTAGACACATACACGAGAAGATTATCAGGGATCCCTTAAAATTAACAGAATCCATGCAAGGTCTACTCTGGGACAAGACAAATTACACTAGTTTATACCAGTGGCCCCAACTAAGATACAGAGTCTAGCATCACTGTTTACAAATTTATGAAATCAACAAAGAATGCCATTTCACAGGTGACTGACTGACCCCCACATCTCTCTCTCTCTCTCTCTCTCTCTCCCTCTACCACCCCCTCCACCCTCCCCCCATACATGTTCTCAGGACAGCCTTTTTTGTAATTACTGTACCCACCTGTGTGCTGTACATGTTGTAGCTTTCTTATTCATAGTAATGATCTTGATGTCACCTACAATTTAGTAATAGAAGACATTATAGCTTATAATATTATATTGTTAATGCGGCCACATTATTGATATCTACCTGTTTACGTATACCCAAGCACCAAATAAATACCTTCATAATGAAGCGCTATTGTGCAAAACCCTCGGCGCAGTTGCCTAAGCACATGCATAACTATATTTCACTACTGCTATAAACTTGTATACACAACCATCTGGCATCACACTGCTATGATCCAGAGTAACCCAGTACCTGCAAACCACAAGAATGCGTATTGCATGATATTATGTAATCAGCCAGCAGTGCATGCCACGTGTGCCAGCATAGTGCTAGGTCAGCAGTTTTGATACACACGAACGAAGCCAAGAAGCTCACGATATTTTAGTGTGATCAGTGACTAGTCAGTGGTGTTATAGGAGCTATTGCTAAACCTACCCACTAGTCTTGTTGAAAAGAAGCCCTCACTGTCTCTTTTGTCCACAGAGAGCTCATCAGGAAGCAAGAATGGCAGTCGTGGTCAGCCAGTCATGCCAGAACTTTTGAACGAAGCGTTTTCAGCAAAATCCACATAATGCACCTGTTAAAAACGCCATGAAGAACCCTATGACACTTCATTTGGGACTTAAAAATGAGGTATGTACCAGTTAGCGTGGTAACAGACAGACAGACAGAACGACTACAGTACCCCTCGTGCATGCGCCGAGGGTTAAAAAGTCTTTATGACCCCTCCCTCCCCTGCAGCAGACCTTCCCATGTTTCAAAGTCTGTATGGTGAACTTAGTTGAAATTATAGAGGTATTGCGCGGAAGTGAGTGTTCATGGCAACCACAGCAGCCAGCACTCCGAGCCACATTAATGGGGGGGGGAGTCCAGGAGTTTTGAAGGTTTAGTGAGTCTGAACAAAGTCGTACAATTGTAAATACGTTAAGTCTACTTAGTTCTCGAGTCGATACACAACCCAGAACACTAAAGAAACGGATAGGAACCTGTTCTACCCTGTGAAATGTGGCCATTCTTGTTGACCGTCACTTCGTCAACAATTTAAGCCTTTTCTCTCCTTGATGTTCTTCAAATTTCCGACATATCATACAGTAGTACTGTTCCATCATTCGTGCCACCTTCACAATCAACAGAACCTGGAACCTGCTCTATAGCATGCTTTTGTCACTGTTCATATCTGCATTTGCCCCCCCCCCCCCCCCAAAATGGCTGACTTCCGGGTAAAACGGCATGCTGTGACGTCACACGCAATACCTCTATTGCATATTGAGATGTGGCTAAGATCACAATTGAGTGTACAACACCCCTTGGCCAGAGCTTATAATTAGTATAAACAATGAGTAGTGAACCTAAGACTGAGTATTTTTAATTCTTAGCAAAACAACAGTCATACATCATGCATCACCTTGGTGGGGCTTTAAGTTGCCAGTGTTGCACGGTTGACCAGTCTGAGAAAGGAGCATGTCCAAGTAGCTAGTCATGTACAACATGATATCTTGACACCTGCATCATAAACAGGCTTAAAATTATGTCCTGTTACCTTGCTATCCTCGAAATATCTTAAGATAATTGACAAATACTGAGCCTAGCAACCATTTGTAAATGTAGAATAAAGCTCTTGGCTCAATAGCTAGGTTAGATCTAGTAACACCCCTCCAGAGCTTGGTGTGCCCAAAAACTCTTTATTCTGTATCCAAATCAGAATAACAACTTACCTTTGAGGTTAATTCAAAGAGTTAAAAGCTTTGTATCGCCTTTCATATGGAGAAAAGACAGCCAAAAACTCTCCATTTTCAAACTTCAAGTGCAGCTGCCACATACTCATTAATATGCGCATGCGTGGTTATGACATCATTGGTATTGTAGTGTACGTGTACAGTACGTGTGTAAGAGTACAAAATAGTGAGCTTCACTAGCAATAGGGTGTCACCACAAATAAAAGTAGTGAAGTGCTTCAATTAGTAGTGACATTCACTACATATCCACTTTCACTACCTGGTAGTGAAATAAAACTTGATTAGTAATGTTCACTACTTAAGTTAGTGACAGTCACCAACTCGTTTCTACAGTGTAGTAAAGTAAAGTGTTTGTGGTGAGGAAACACTCCCCAATGTCTGGGTTGGAGCATAATGTGTTATAAGCCAGCTGTCCTTACTAATAGATTGTACCTCTTAGGAATACCCATTATATCACACTCCAAGTACTTAATTCTGGACCATTGATCAGCTAGGAAGGTTATGTCTTTACAAAAGTGTCCCTTTTCTCAGTGTAGAAGGAAACTAGAATATATAGCAGGCAATTTACTAGATTCTGGTTATATAATATTATGATAGTGGGAAACTTTATAGACTTGCTAATGATCTTAAGCCATTATATCAGTGAATGAAATTACTCCCAAATGGCATTAAAATTGGTGATTTGAATTGTGTGCATCTTTGTAAAAATGCATGATTACTATAATTATTATTATACATTTAGTATCTATTGCACGTTAATATTATTTTATTCGGCCAAAAAAATTAATCGCCAAACCCTCACTAAAACTTCCCACAGAATAAGGAAACTAAGGATGTTTACTATAATTATTGATGAAGCACTATCGAGCAAAACCCTCTGCGCAGTTGCCTAAGTACATGCATATTATATTATTGCACTGCAGCTATAAACTTGCAGACAACCATCTGACATTGTTCCAGTTGCATATTAGAGCAGTGAAAGCCATGGGCATCATCCATGCTACATGCACTGCTCCTAAACAGAGCCAGAGTAACCTGTAAACCACAAGAATGCCATGTGTACGTGCCACCATAGTGCCAAGTCAGCAGATACAAGCCAAGAAGTTCTCAAGGATATCTGCTACTTTAGTTTTGATCAGTGACTAATCAGTTGCAGCTATCCCTAGATCTACACACTAGTCTTGTTGAAAACAAGCCATCACTGTCCCTTCTGTTCATGGAGAGCTCACCAGGAGGCGAGAAAGGCAATCGTGGTCAGCAAATGATGCCAGAACCTTTGAACGAGGCGATTTCAGCGAAAGCCACACAACAAAACCCTTGAAAACATCATAAAGAACCCTATGACAACGCAACTTTCACGTATAAACAAGGTATATAGCAGATTTCGTGGTAACAGACAGATACACACACACATACACAGAACGACTACCGTAACCCTACAGCACATGCACTGAGGGTTAAATATACTAATAATGATCTCCATGCATGTCTTGATTATTTTTCGCTTTGATGTGATGGCACTACAATTGAGTCATAATACATGTCACTTGAAACCAAAACATAATCCAGGGGAAAAAGTTAATGTCCTTTTATGGCATTTCCTGCATGGATAGTTTCTCTGCAGGAGGTAGTTCATTTGAATTTAATGAATAATTATATAAGCGCCTGGAAAGCCGTCAGAAATCAGTTGGGCAAAGTGAAATGATATCTGCATAGAACTGCTAACTATTATAGAGATCTCGAGCTCCCATGCAATGATGGTAAGCTGAGCTACATTGTACCATAGCATATAGCTAGATAGTTTTTGCAGTTTTGTGATAATTTATTTGTATCACATTATTTTAACAGAGCTTCTTATTACTGATTCTCTTGTGCCTTGTAACTGTTACAGCAAATGAGGCACAGTATAATACTATTATCATCAGACCCTCACAGTCACAAAGTTGCGTGGCTCAATGTAGCGAAGCAGACATTGTGGATAGTGATCTATCTCTCTCTCAGTTTGTCAACAACTCCATCAATTATCTCACAAATGACACAAGACTGGTCATTTTACCCGGAAAGTATAGATTAGAATCAAATCTAGTTGTTGAAGATGTTGATTCATTCTCCATGTTTGTGTGGCCCATCTCTTCATCCAAGGCTGTGATCACCTGTGGTCACAATACAAGTTTTGAATTTAGGAATGTTAGTGTTGTATCTTTGAGTGGGTTGGAGTTTGTTGAGTGTTTTGAAAATCACGTGGTATCTGTTAGTCAGTTTCAACTTGAAAATTCAGTATTCTTTGGCAATGGTCAGGCAATAGTCAATGGTACAGTATTGATCATAGAGAACAGTACTGCAACTTTAGATAGGGTAGTATTCGTATCAGCTGTAGAAGTATTACAGACTAGTGCTGCACTTGAAGAACTACCGCAAAGTTGTATTATAGGTACCACGATAACAATTGAAACTACGGATGCAGTGATTGGAATCTTGTTAAGAAGAAGCAATGTTAGAATCACACAAAGCAGATTTGAAGGAAACCAGGTGGGTCTTGGTGCAGTTATATACGTTGCAATTGGCAGTGATACAGTGATTTTCAACACCACTTTTGTTAACAATAGTGCAGCAGAGCATTGTATTGATCATTGTTGCTTTGCTGGTGGCATTGTGTATGTGAGTAAATCACAGGGGAGTACTGTGAAGCTTTATCATAGCAAATTTGAGAAAAATGTTGGAGTAGCAGTTTTTGTATATAGCAATGGAGAAAATGTGTATACAAGCACAGTGAGTATCACTCAGAGTGAATTTGTTGACAATAGAGTAACAGGTCCAAGAAAGTTATCTAACGGAGTCTTTGTAGGTAGTTCATTGATCGATCTTGATGCTGACATGATAATTGTAAGCTTTAGCAAATTCATCAGTAATAGAGCCAGTCTTGCAGTAGTGCACATACCATATTATTATACTGGGAACTTAACTAATAATGTGTTCAGTGATAACAGTGCAGCATATGATGTATTTATTGCCCCAGAATGCCGGTCTGGTCTTGGCCTTTCATTGGGCAGCACTCGTTGTGTTCAATGCTCAATAAACTGGCGTCAAGATCTGATAGGAATTGTGATAGCTGCTATTATAGCTGGCATACTTTTAGTGATCTTTATGTTAGCTCTTAACATGACAGTTGCTGTTGGTACTCTCAATGGAGTATTCTTCTACACTGCAAAAATAAGTGTGTCATTCTGACCCGCATTCGTGTGCTATTTGTTTGTCTCACCAAACAACACACCCTACATGCGTGTCAGCACATGCGTGTGTCAATGTGACATGTAAGCTACCTAGTAGAATGTGTCATTCTTACACATGCACAATGTGTCATATATTAAGTGTGTCATGCTATCATGCATGATCAGCAATAATTATTGTTCAAGATAAAAGTACTGTATATATAGTCAAATGCCAATTTATGCATGTAAACAGGTCTGTTATGATACAAAAAGATAGAAGTGATGAAATGCATGAAAGAGTTTGTATAAACTACGAATAGCTAGTTATGATGCTTAACAAAATGACTCTAAAACCGGAGACTCTTAATGTAAGTGTTGTATCTTACAGGTCTAGGGAGATCATCTGGTTTATCCATAATAATATCTTGGAAGAAAAAGAATGAGGACTTGCATACCTTGGGATATTGCACATCAAGCACATAATAAGCAGCCATCAAATGTGCAATACCACTGAGAACTGTGGTTGATGGTATTTCCATCAGGGCCTCATTCTCTGCACTGATAAACATCTGCACAATGTCTGTACCATCGTGGAACACCACCAATTGAGGTTCCATAATCTCGGATGAAAAGTGGCTTTCAATATCACTACTGGCCTGGAGACGAAGAATATTTAACATAATTATTATGAATCTACAATGTTGATATTAACAATATTATTATTATGACAAGATGTACTGTATTATTGACTGTGACATAAAATGCCTGCATAATTGTAATACGATTGTTGCATATGCACCTCAACAAAAGTGAATGGCAGTTTGGATGGCCGCTTGTGATAGATGTTTTTGGTGATGACATCCAAAATATGTCTCTCCTGTGTGAAGGTAGGTTCACCTGCGATATCTGCCTGAATTTTTGCACAGGCTGTGTGCCAGTTGCTCGTCATAACACTCAATATGTTCTTATCCACGACTGATTTGAACTCGTACATCAGCTAAAGATTATTAAGAGTCAATAGATAATGCTGTACTTTATTACAATATGGCCCACTAGTGGTACACCTTAGTTGAGTAATAAAAGAAAAAGATGGGGTTGTACAATGGACAGAACACCTATTGATCTTACAGGGTGAGTGTATCCACAAGGTTTTTATAGACGGCTATAGTTGGAAATATGCACCAAAAATGGGCCAATCAACAATTGGTGATTATTTCCCACTCCGTTACATATTATGGATAAGAGAGAGAGAAGAGTATCTAACTCCAGTATAGCTGCAAAAGCTCTTTTTGAAGTACAAAGTGCACCTGCATATATTTTGTACTACAAGGTGCTATCAGTACTACTAGTATGTCCGGTTAGAAAATAGCTTTTAAGCAGTTATACACTCTCTTCTCCTACTTATCTTGAGATATGATCAGTTGCTTACCCATTTTGGCTGCTTGAGCAATGGATATTTGTCGAAAATGTCTCTTATGGATATATCAGGCCTCTGTAGCCACTGCTGCCTTCCCACCCTTGTCACATTTAGCAGGTCTTGAACGGTTTGTGCTGGAGGACTTTTTGTATCTGCTAGCTTGCGAAGGGCATCAACACTCTCTTCATGCTCGTCAGAATCTATTATAATAGTGAATTGCAAAACAGTAAAATTTGTAAAGAAGAGTCCTTATACTTCTATAGGGATTATTAGTGAGTGAACCCCATGCACATTATTTTGTAATACAGGAAACCACTGTATCTATCTGTATCTGTGTACACATGTATGAATGCGGTAAATCACTATCCCTCATATATATTAAGTGCATTAGTATGAGTACAGAATACAAGACCATATTCCATAGGATGATGATTGCACTTTACTCTAGTTACCTAAGTCTACATCATGATATGAACATACTTTATGACAATGCATACCTGGGTCCAGGTGTAGGCTTGCCCCTTGATACTTTACACCACACATGCATGGCAGTATACATATCTTTATGCATCTGGGACCCATCCTTTGTTCTTATTTATGTGTACACTGGTACCCACTTTCGGCTTAGTTTGTAAACTTAGCCAACACTAACCTGTAGCTGGAGACTCGGCACTGACAGGTGGCGCACTAGGAAGCACAACTTTTGGGCACTTGATAGCAGAACTGTTTCGTCGACTATTCCTATAACGCTGGGTGAGCTGTTTGTTGAAAGTATGCTGTGAAAAAGGAAGACAACATCAATTTTCAGAGAAGCAACAACAACCACCTACATTAATCATAACATTTACTTGTACTATTACTAGACTTCTTAAACATTATACCGTGGGAGAGGTTTTAACAGATTTACAGAAATAAACTAGGGTGTATACTATGATATTATGGTAGGGGGTTGACAAGCGCAATTATCAGATTTGCAATTTGGTTTGGCAGCAGTAAAACACAATCATTAAACCATGCATTAAATCCATACCCAGTACTTTGAACATTTGGAGTCTTGCAAACAAGGGTACTTCTCGACAACCTTACGACTGATTGCTTCATATTGGGATGGAGTTGGTGTGGGCAGTATACCCTCATAGAAGGACACCACTTCTCGAACAAAGGTGGATCGGTTGAATGGCTCCCCCAGTGTTCCATCTGCAATTGCTGATGTCACTTTCAGTGAAAAGTGTGTTGGTAATGAAAAGGTTTTGATGTCAAACGTTGATTTCTCACTGTATGTTTCCTGGGTAAGAAAAAGGTTAAGATGCAATTAGTACAATTGTAGCTAGGCTCAAATGGGTGGCATTCAGTGATCTATAACTCATTTTATGGACACGCTGTAGAATAAGCATTGATATTAGCATCAAACATGGAAGAATAATTTCTGCCACTTGTATGTTACCTTTCCGTTTAAATCAGCTAGAGGACGTTTTGCCGGAGGAAAAGTGTCTTTTCTGGCTTGCTTCAATCCATATGTTTGAAACCTCCCATTCTCACCAGCACAGTCATTAGATATTATGGCACTGTCCTATGTAAATGTGGCAGACTTTGTGTGTGAAACACCATTTACTGTTGGTAGTTAGGTTAACTTCGAGTGAGTCATGCTTGTGTTTTTCAGCTAGCATGTGTGCTACCCAATTTGTGTGCATGTGAATTTAAGATGAATACCTAGACATTGAGCATGTGCATGGTAAGTTTTTCATACAGTATAAAGACACTTCCTTCTATTTTAGTAACAAGAAATACCTCTTCAGCTAGATGAGGATGCTTTGCTATAGGGAGTGTTTGCAAATAATCTGTTCTGGCTCGCTTCAATCCATGTGCCTCATCTTCATCAGTACTGTCATCAGAGAATACGACATCTTGTTTAGCTGTCCTAGGATGTATCGGCACACTATCCTGTGTAAATAAATATTATACACTAGCATTAGGCTGGGTCAGGGTTAGATTTAACTGGGGTACACTACATTTTTGATCATCCAGGGTCATCTAGTAAGGGAAGAAAAAAGCTATTGAGACTGTACTTCAAAGTTTAACTCAGTTACAGAGCAGCCCCCCACTTTTACCAGCGAATAATACTACAAAGGATTTATTTAACAGTTATCAAATCTTTAGGCTAGTCAGGATCGAATAGTTCAAAGTTTTGTCCACAACCAATCCTAAATCTACGGGCATCCCAGAAGACTCACCCAGAACCATACAATTATTAAAACATCACACCTTGTCATATCACCGTGACCATTATTTGAAACTAATTTTTGACACCTACAATACTCAGTATACTAACCTCTAAATCTTTAGCTCCACCATCCAGACAATTGCTGTTTTCCATCTCCTTAACCATCTTCTTAATCTTTAGTCTTGCTAATGGGGCTGTCACCAGTGCACTGAATTCATCAAAATCAGTAGTCAATTCCTTCAGTGCCTCGCCATCGATCCCACAGTCTGGATAGAAACGAATATGGAAATTTTAACAAACAAAGTTTAGCGCTAGTCAATCACTGCACGTATTAGTCACACCAAATATAGCTACTCTGCCATGCCATAACCAGATGTTACATGTAGCCATAGATTGTGTATAATATTATGAACTTGAATTAGCTACTTTACCTCGAATCACTTGAATAGACGCCTTGTCAATTCCTTTGCGGTTTAGCTGATAGCATACTTGATCCACGGATAGTTTTTCCATGTTCTTTACTCTTACAAAAGCGGTTGAAGAGAAGAAGCTGAACTAGAAAGACAGATTCGAGAAATCGTCACCTGGCCGACTGATCTGCGCGCGCGCTTAATGGCGCATGGCCCGGCCGGCGCATGCGATTAATTGCAAGAGCGCGCACGTGCGCAAGCGTGCTTCGACATGTGACATGATATGACGTGACGATACGCGATGTGACATCGCACGCGCATATCGCGAAAGCGATCGATACGCGATCACCTGTGCTGTAGGATCAAGGAGTCGATGACCTTAGGGCAGACATGACCCTAACTTCCATGTCTACTGCAGCTCTTGTATGAGATCTTACAAGAAATTGAGTGCGTACCGTAAACATGTCTCAAGAGGGTGCACAGTACCTTTGGGTGAAGATACCAATACAGAGCAAGGGTCTCCACTTCAATCGTCACCAGAGTTGCCGGAAGGAGATACATTTGATGATTCTGTAACAGAACAATTCGATGATCCAGGTGTTGAAAATCCAACTATTTGCCAGCAGTGGCACGAGGCTCGATTTATTCTCAGTATAAAGGAACAACATGTAATTTCTCACATTGGTGTCTACATTACTAGACAACATCACAGCTAATGTGTACTCAACTGATCCACAAGAGTTACTAAAGATAATTGATCAAAGAATATGTGATGCCAAGGCTATGTTCTCTGGGCTTTCTACTTCTTATCAGCAACAGAAGTATTTTGTTGAAAATTTTCATCTAGTGGTAAGAAATCTTCAAAGTCATGTATGAATATATTCAGTAGATACCCCTCCCCAGTCCCCCCCCCCAACACACACACACATACACATCAAACAAGGAACCACTCTACACTGTTGTTTTAACCCAAGTCTGTGTCTTCTTATATGAACTCGTGCAGGAGCCTGTTCCTGTTTCCCTGGGTACAAGGAGGATTTGGAAGATGGTGAAGCGCAAGAAGAGAGCTGCCATTGTGCATGACACAATGTATTATGTTCCATTGATTGACTCACTGAAGGTTAATAGTTTAGTACATGTACATATTAATACCTTTTCATGGGTTTATGAAATACACTGTACATGATATTGTATCAAATTTGTACCTCAGGCTCTTCTGCATAGGGAGGATATCCAAGAAGAGGTTGAAACAGAGCGCTGCAGTGAGGATGGTGTACTTCGTGATTTCTGTGATGGCTCCTTTGTCAGAAACATGGCGACTGGGGAACCTACATTGTTTCTAGCCTTGTATCATGACGACCTTGAAGTTGCTAATCCGCTTGGGTCCAGAAGAGGAGTGCACAAACTCGGTTAGAGGTTTTATTTAGCATTTTGATGTTAATTAAGTTTATTCCGTATTTCAGCAATGTTTTACTGGATGTTGTTGAATATTCACCCTGCCCATCGCTCCACACTGAGATCCATACAATTGCTAGCTGTGGTGAGATCAAACGTCGTGAAAAAATATGGTATTGATGCAGTTTTGACACCTGCTGTCAAGGACTTGAAAACTTTAGGAACAACTGTGAGTGAGTTACATGTATATGCACTTACTTGTCACTGTAAATAAATTTTAATTCCCTTGATGTGCTTTCCCTGGCTTATTTTAAACAGGGTGGGCACTATGATTTTTCAATTAAGATCGTTAAGCATAAAATTACTGTTTGTGTATGTGTAGGGAATTACAGTGAAATTTGGAGCAAATGAAAAGCATTTCAAAGGAAACCTTATAGCGTACTTGGGTGATACACCTGCAGCAAATCTAGCTGGTGGTTTTAAAGTGAGTGTTGGCAGAGCCTATAGTTGCTGTAGAAGTTGTATGATCAAGCATTTGAACCTTTGTTCACAGGTAAGTTGAAGGTGACTCTTGCTGATATCTCAGTGTCATTTTTTGTTTAATTATCTGTCTACTTTCTGTTTCTCCAGCTTAAATGTGAACAACTACGACCCAGACGACTTGAGCAACATCGCAGACACTGTGCTCTCGTGGCTACCGGTGATCCTACATTTTCCAAGGAGTATGGAGTGAATCGGCTTAGCATTCTAAATGAAGTTCCACAGTTTGATCTATGTGCATGTATTCCTCATGACATTATGCATGTGCTGCTAGAAGGAGTCCTACCTCGTCACTGCAAAATGTTACTTCATTACTGTATCATCAACCAGCGGCTTTTCACTGTTAAACAACTCAACGAGCAGATCAAGACGTTCAAATATGGATACAGTGAGAAGGCTAATGCACCTCGCCCAATAGACGGAGAACGTCTCACATCTGATGACAACAAATTTGTGCAATCTGGTAAGTTTAATTACATATAATATTATTATGCATGTCTATTGTTCATATCGTATTCATGAAAATTATTGTTGACCAGTCTATGCTCTCAAGATCATACACTTTTTACTATTCTTCATGATGTAGCATCACAAATGTGGCTGTTGGGGAGATTGCTACCTCTGATGGTTGGACAGTATGTTCCTGATAATGACCCCCACTGGATGTGCTATATGGAGCTGCTATCAATACTAGTCCTATCAACAGCTGTTGAAGTCACTTGTGACTCTATAGCTGACCTAAAAATGGCTGTTGAGAGCTACCTTTTCCACTACAATGAACTCTATCCCAACTCAATGACTCCAAAAATGCATTATCTACTCCATTTGCCTGAACAAATGAGACGGTGAGTTTGAGTGTACGGCTAGCACCCCCTTCTAACCAAGAAACCTTGAGCATTTGACTACAGAATCAGACTGATAAATCTGTCTGTAGGTGTAAAACGTCGAGTTCCACTGACCTCTCCATATATGTTTTATGGCTGTTAGTCTCGCTTCGCAGCAATTATGTGGGCGTGGTTCCATAATGGGCAAAAAAATTTGCGTGCGATTATTTACCTGAGCACCCCCTCCACTGGAGGTGCTGGATCCGCCCCTGACGTGTACATGTTATTGTTCTTGTTAGGAATTCTAATTAATGCACACCTAGACTTGAATACTCTTCTCACGCATCTATCACAGATTTGGACCACTTCGCCACCAGTGGTGTATGCGCCTTGAAGGCAAGAATGCACACATCAAACAGCTTGTAGGTAAAAACTTTAAAAACCTACCAAAGTCAGTGGCACACAGACATCAACGCTACATGTGTCTACAGTTGCTGACTCCACCTGGAGTCAAGTGTACAAATTTTCTATATAATGGTGATGAAATCAAACGAGGTATGTAGAAATATGAACCTGCTTGTGCAATATCAATTATACTTGAGTAATATTGCTATCTCATCCTCTGCAGTGGAGCAAAGACTGGTTTGCAGTTTCAACCCCAGTAGTCTACAAGATATTTTAGAGAGGAACTTTCCCGAAAAAGAGTATTTACCGGTGTAAGTTCATTACAATCTTATGTGTTTAGATGTAGAGGATGTGTACGCATACTACATTGTACATTGTGCATTTACCCGTAATGCTTCAAATCCCATGTAAGACCATACGTAACTCATAATGTCTTCTATCTTATAGTGCTTCTTCAGTGTCGTGTTTGGGGCAAGAATTTCAACCTGGAGGGATGGTTTGTGTACAAAAGCCTAGTGACAGTGAGTACCCAGTGTTTGGAGAAATACAACACATCATTGTTGTGGAAGATTTAAAGTATTTAGCAGTTAAGTTATATTCCTCTGAATTTTGCTTCCACTACTTTGCATACAAAGTGTGTTCAACTGACTCCTTTCAAATTATACCTATCACTAAACTAGCATTACATCAAGTGTACCACAAATACAGTGTTTTGTCTCATAACTTTGTTATTATCAGATCATGTGATCATATAGAGCTTCAGATTTAATGGATTCCACTCACAATGTATTAAAAGTCTAGTCATGCTTTCAAATAATGCATAACAATGTTCTGAATAATTTTTAATTCAATGGTTAACCCCTATGTGTGAGTATATTATAATAATGAGCTTTTCACATGTTCGGTAAACTGTACACAATACATACATGTAGACTTTTGGCCCTCAATTCTACACACATCTCTGAAGCTCCAAACTTGAACAGTACCTTTGTCGCAGTTCTGAGTTTCATTGACTGGTGATGTGGTCGAGGTGTGTTCTGTGTGTGTGAGGATGAGCTTAATTTTCACATGTTCGGTAAACTGCACGTACGCTATATATAGCTTTTTGGCCCTCAATTCTACACACATCATCTCTTAAGCTCCAAACTTGAACAGTACCTTTGTCTTCATGCTATTAGTCACAGTTCTGAGTTTCATTGACTGGTGATGTGGTCGAGGTGTGTTCTGTGTGTGTGAGGATGAGCTTAATTAATTTTCATATGTTCGATAAACTGTACACAATTAATACATAGCTTTTTGGATCTCGATTCTACATACATCATCTCTGAAGCTCCAAACTTGAACAGTACCTTTGTCTTCATGCTATTAGTCACAGTTCTGAGTTTCATTGACTGGTGATGTGGTCGAGGTGTGTTCTGTGTGTGTGAGGATGAGCTTAATTTTCACATGTTCGGTAAACTGCACGTACGCTATATATAGCTTTTTGGCCCTCAATTCTACACACATCATCTCTTAAGCTCCAAACTTGAACAGTACCTTTGTCTTCATGCTATTAGTCACAGTTCTGAGTTTCATTGACTGGTGATGTGGTCGTGGTGTGTTCTGTGTGTGTGAGGATGAGCTTAATTAATTTTCATATGTTCGATAAACTGTACACAATTAATACATAGCTTTTTGGATCTCGATTCTACATACATCACCTCTTAAGCTCCAAACTTGAACAGTACCTTTGTCTTCATGCTATTAGTCACAGTTCTGAGTTTCATTGGCTGGTGATGTGGTCAAGGTGTGTTCTGTGTGTGTGAGGATGAGCTTAATTTTCACATGTTCGGTAAACTGCACGTACGCTATATATAGCTTTTTGGCCCTCAATTCTACACACATCATCTCTTAAGCTCCAAACTTGAACAGTACCTTTGTCTTCATGCTATTAGTCACAGTTCTGAGTTTCATTGACTGGTGATGTGGTCGAGGTGTGTTCTGTGTGTGTGAGGATGAGCTTAATTTATATAAATTACACATGTTCGGTAAACTGCATGTACACTATATGTAGCTTTTTGGCCCTCAATTCTACACATATCTCTGAAGCTCCTCAGTACCTTTGTCTTCATGCTATTAGTCACAGTTCTGAGTTTCATTGAGTGGTGATGTGGTCGAGGTGTATTCTGTGTGTGTGAGGATGAGCTTAATTTTCACATGTTCGGTAAACTGCACGTACACTATATATCGCTTTTGGCCCTCAATTCTACACGCATCATCTCTTAAGCTCCAAACTTGAACAGCACCTTTGTCTTCATGCTATTATAGTCACATTGCAGTTCTGAGTTTCGATCATTGACTGGTGATGTGGTTGAGGTGTGTTAATTCTGTTCGTGTGTGTGAGGATGAGCTTAATTATCACATATTCGGTAAACTGTACACAATACATTGCTTTTTGTATCTCGATTCTACACACATCATCTCTGAAGCTCCAAACTTGAATATAGTACCTTTGTCTTCGTGCTATAGTCATATATACTTTCAGAGTTAATTTCATTGACGGTTGAGGCCGGTGTGTTCTGTGTGTTGCATCATGAAGTGTCAAGCTTACTGATATCTGATGTCTAAAGCTTCCAATCTTCATCTGATCATGATGAACTCACATATTGTCTCTACAGGCAGAACTATTGAATGTTTATTCTTGAATTCAAACACCCTATTTAAGTTTGACATGTTTTAGTGTGTTGTTACTACACAGTCACATCCCTACCCATGTGTTAATTTGTGGTGCATATGCTATATTATCACATAGTCAAGTGCTAATGTGTTGAGTTGACACACACTCATGCACTCAGCACATATGTAACACACTACACATGAGCAAGAATGACACACTTGTTTTTGCAGTGTATACTCATATCATAGCAACAAATGCAGACATATATTTTTCACCATTTAAGACTCCAAATTTTGTCACAGTGTTCATATCATGGCTTAATCTTGATATTGGCTTTGATGTTTGCTTCATTGGATCTGAATCTAGTGAGATAGCTCATGTTTTCTTATCCCTTACACAGTTAGCTTTTCCAGCATATGTTATCCTCCTTGTTGTCATTATGATAGTGGCCAGTGAATATTCTCCTAAGTTTGCCAAGGTTATCGGCAAAGGTAACCCGGTAGCAGTACTGGCTACCATGATCTTGCTTTCTTATGCTAAACTTTTGAATGCAATAATTTCATCATTTTCTTTACTGTATCTGCAACCAGCTTATAGTTCACAAAATGTTGATATTACAATGTTAGGAAGTATTAAGACAATTATTGAAGAAGTAAGCAACACTACAGAATTTAAAGCTGTCGGTTACTCCTGGTTAATTATTAATATAATTTTTCTTCTCTTATCTGTCGTTTACGCCACTCTTGTTTTCTCCTGGCAATGGCTTCTACAATATCAAGACAGGGCGATCTTAAAGTGGATGAAATATCAGAAGCTGCATCTTTTTCTAGAGCCTTATTATGCTCCCTATAATAAAAACTATCGCTACTGGACTGGCTTACTAATGTTTGCACGTGCCTTTCTCTACGTAATTGCAGTAATAAATTTCTCTCTGAATCCACATGTAGAACTTCTGTCAGTGATTTTAATTGTTGGTGGTTTAATACTCCTAAAGGGGGTTATTGCTAAGAGGGTCTACAAGGATTGGCTACTCGATGTCATGGAAGTTGCTATCTACTTCAACTTGGTTGCTTTTTCAGCTCTCACGTGGTATAACTTAGACCTTGGAGGGAACCAGGTTGCTGCAGCCTACTTATCTGTCATAATCATATTTATCCTCTTATTGGGGGTCATTGTCTTTCATGTCTTATACTACACCAGGCTTTATAAATGCTCTTTTGTTGAGAAGGTCTTCAAGTGGATATCCAAGCTACTGGAGAAAAAGTCAAAACAAGAACCCCCAAACAATGCCCCTGAAGAGCTGGATGGATATCGGCTAGAAAGATCTCCTGCTAGAGATCAAGAACTGCCAACCATAACATACTCGGTGATTGAAATAAGTCAACCAGCTCAGAATCCTGATCAAGAAGAATAATGTTATGAGTAATGTTTATGACTATGCAAACTCTAAACTATACGTGCATGCATGTACTTCGAACTAGAACATACTTCGTTATATAATTTCCTGACTAAGGTTGTATACTACTCAATCTGTACACAATTCTAGTGTGTGTGATGTACCTAAGTTGATAAGACTGAAGTTGATCTGCTAAATTGCCACTACCCTCAGAGAAGCAGGCACTAGAGCTGCAGGTTTGCATGTCTTCAGATTTATTCCTCGATCCTTTTCTCTGTCTTCTCAAGCACCTCTCCATAAATGTTTACTTCATGATCTTGCTCTAGAAGGGGAAAATATCTGGTGCCAATTTTTGTTCAGGCCACTGACACGAGTACACGTATGTGATGTGATACTCTATATTATGGGGCAAAGAATGGTGCTTCAGCTCTGTACGTCGCAAGTCAAAATAATCAAATTGAAGTTGTAGAAGCATTGCTGAAATTTGGAGCTCAAGTGAACCTACCAAATGATGTGAGACATGGTTATCCCCAAGTGCTAATAAGCCCCTAAAAATGTGCGTCTAATTGACTTTGATATTACAGGATAATAAGGGGTACACTGCTTTGACTATTGCTTGTCACAATGGGTATGCTGATTTAGCCAGGGTCCTACTGGACAAGGGAGCTGCTGTTGATCATAAGACTAAGGTATGGTGTGAATACTTAACTGGTTTACTCCTGTCCAAGTAGCGCTTCCAGTTGTGTCTCTACATCATGTCTGGGAGTGGCCTACATGACACACAAACCAATAACATGCATCCTGATATTGTAATCTGTAGAAGGGAAACACATCACTATCTTTTGCGAGTTTCAATAATCACATTGAAGTTATGGAGGTCCTGTTGGAACATGGAGCTACAGTTAACCTACAGACTGACGTAAGACAAATCGTATACCGTCAGAATAAGGCCTATTTTACACAGACACTTCTAATTAAATTTAGAACAAGTGGGGTGACAATTCACTCACTGTTGCAAGTTCCCATGGACATGTTGATGTAGCAAGACTGCTACTAAATAATGGTGCACTTGTCAATTACTCAAATAAGGTATCTGATGATGCTTATTCAGTGCTACCCGCTAGTATAATGTGGCTTCAACTCACTGATCTAGTTTGGAGCAACACGGCTTCATGCTGCATGCCTAAATGGTCATCCTCGTGTAGTCAAACTCTTGATTGACCGGGGAGCATCGGTAAATGTGCAAGCGAATGTAAGTTAGAATCTCTGTACATGTTATCCTTATTTCAGTATGTTTTGCATACATTTTCAGGATGGAAGTACACCTTTGCATTTTGCTTATTCAAAGAATCACATAGGAGCAGCCAATGAATTGCTTGATGCTGATGCTCTCCCAGATATTCCTGATAAGGTATGAAATTTTAGGCTGAGTAACCTCACACCCAGACCCTTATGCAGTCTGGGTGGCTACATGACTGTAATAACATTATTATCAACATTCACGACTGTATTGTAGCTATATTATTGAAGTATGCTCTATTTTTAGGATGGAATTACAAGCCTGATGTTGTCAAACAATCAAGAACTTGGCATCTCTGACATTGATATAATATCATACATCTAGCCACACTCCTTTCACCATGAGTAGCTATGACTATCCATTATTTGTTTTCTTGTGTATTACAATTGCAGCACAGTTTGAGGTGCTTTTGTATTAAATGCCTCAATCGTTTCTTAATAAATTTTCATCATGAACTAATTCCAAGTGTAGCTAAGCATACTACAATTTTGGATACAACCCTTCAGTTTTATAATGTTATGTGACACGTTGGGCATGGGAGGGTGGGATGGGCACCAATGAAGCATGTAGTGGTGCTATTATGCTATCAAGAATCAGCTTCAGTACTTCAGGGGAACACTGCATGTAACCATGGCCAGCACAGTATTGTAAGTTTGATTGCATTTGAATTACAGACTATACGTATAATATTATGTCATACAGTTACTAGCTAGTACTGTATCTCTCATATCTAAAGAAGTTTGAAGTTTGAAAATTTTCCTGCTAACAAATTAATGAAACTAGAGCAAGTCTTAACCATAGATAAATAGCTGTACATGTGGATTAATGATCAGTATACATCTTCAAAAATTCCACATTTCCAAGCCCTGCATGTACTTACCATCCCTGGCCTCTCCCCCATGAACATAGTTTGTAGTTTTGGTAGATGTTGAATATTATTATAACATGTTCGAGGAATACAGAAAGTTGCCACAGTCTGAGTGCTATGAGATTCTCCTCCAAAATTAGTTTTCTAGACTAACCTAACCTAGCTATGGGTACAACAAAGTAAGTGACTTTATTGCTACAGTGCATGAGCCATCATAGAATGGTAAATACTATGGTGATGATAGCAGCTCTATTCATTAAAGGTAAGCAATTTTCTAAAAGTAACTACACTGCCCTACATACAGTCATCAGGGCTGCATTTGGCCCCCCCCCCCCTCCCCCAGAAAAAGCACTTGCCCCCCTGGACTCACAAGTGGAATATAAAGAATCCATTACAAGCTACATGTACATGTAGTATTGTTATTAGCTAGTAAGTTTTAGATACTCCTGGGTTTTCTGTTCCATGCGTCTAGTATTGCTTCTAATCCTAATTGATTTTTTTTTAGTTTTTCTGGGAAAATCCTTATTAGCTGTGTGAGTGTGCCTTTGGAGTGAGTTTCAAAGATGTGTTTTAATCACTTTCAAGTACAGTTTACACAAGTGCATGTATTTCGTAGGACGGTTTTGAATGCGTGATTTAATGTTTGAGTTTTACTCTAATCAAGCCAAATTGCAAATCTAATAACCGCACTTATCAATCCCATGTAGCTATGAGTATATGTGTGCAGGTTTATTTTGTGAATCTGCGAGCTGAGGAAAAGCTCAATTTGCCCCGAATCATGCCGGTGTCAAGCAAAAACGTTGATGGCTGAGAGACTAAAACAAGTGAGTGCCACTTCTCAACTGTTGACAAACTAGTAAGCTAGATATATAAAAACTAATAACATGAACTTAATAGCCAATCATGACTTTTATGAGTGTATACTGAGTCTGTTTACTTCAAGTCTGAATGTCAAGTTTTCTCTTGTGTGATGCAGTTTATCCAAACAGTCACAATAGCAGTTTTATCATTCAAGCTGACACAAGGATATAACAGCTAGATATATTATACAGTTTAGCCGAAATAATAGACAGATTATAAACACATGCACACTGCATGAGTCAAGATCACATGAAACTTGTTTAACTAGCTAGCTAGTACTATAATTCGAACATCATTCTATAGTTAGCTACAGCAGCTGAAAGTTTACTTATAATAATTGGCATCACCACCATAATATTGCTGTAAAAGTTAATCTTCACTTTTATCACTGAAATAACATTAAGTCGTTACCTCTTTATTTTGCATACACAAATCTCATTTTCGTGGGATGCACAGGACTCAGGACTGGATGACATGTGATAGTAGTGTATTATACTGCTAATGGCTGAGAGAACAATGTATCGAGTTGGGTATGAATTTAAGAGTGTGCAACTTCTCAAGGATCAATCTCTTGGCATTGGATCATACGGAGCTGTCTGTAAAGCAAAATGTGATGACCTCCTCTGTACTGCCAAAATCATCCATCCAACTCTATTTGATCCAACTGCCCTACATCAAATTGCCCCTCAAAGAGAGCACAGACTGCCTATTAGGCGCTTTGAACAGGAGTGTGAGTTCATGAGTACCATAAGACACTCCAACATCGTCCAGTACCTGGGCATGTTCAGAGATACCAAGACACACTTACCTGTGCTCCTTATGGAACGGATGGATGATAGCTTGACCCACTTTCTTGAAAATTCCACACAATCCATTCCATACCACATCCAAGTCAACATATGTCATGACATCACACTAGCACTATCATTTCTCCACTCAAACAACATCGTCCACAGAGATCTCTCCAGCAACAATGTACTACTGATCAGTAATGTGAGAGCCAAAGTGACTGACTTTGGAATGGCAAGGCTGGGATACATCAATCCTCAAGCACTGACTCGTTTCACCAATACCATGTGTCCAGGCACTGATGCCCCCAGAAGCTGTTCAAGACAAACCTGTGTACACAGAGAAGATTGACTGCTTCTCATTTGGTGTCATCATAGTCCAGATTTTGACACAACAGTTTCCTAAACCTGGGGGCCGATTACAAGAAGTAGAATTGAGTCACCCAGGATTACCACCCGGAAAAGTACTAGTGCAAGTACCAGAAATTAACCATCGACAAAACCACATCAGCCATATTGATCCAGATCACTCCCTCCTACCAATTGCCCTTGACTGTCTGAAGGATAAGGATAGCAAACGTCCTTCGGCTCATCAGCTTTGTGAGAGACTAGCAGATTTGAAAGGAATGCCCAAATACATAAACAGTGCTAAAACTGTACAAAACATCAGAAAAGTAATACAGTCACAAGCAGTTTGTATGGAGGATTGTTTGGTGTCATCAAAAGAAAAGGAGAATCAGTACTTGAGACTGCAACTAAAAGAGAAAGATCAAATTATTAGCCGACAAGAAGAGAGAATGAGACGACAACAACAAGAAAGTGAGCAAGCTTTAAGGAAAAACAGAATACAACTACAACAGAAGGAGAGACAATTTGTACGTCTAAACCAGCAACTAGAAATAAGTGAACAAGTGGTAGCTCAGTTTGAGGGACGAATTTCTGAACTTGAACAGCAACTTAGTCAGAGAGAGCAGCAAAATCCCAAAACCAGCAGCAGAGGAAAGCTCAAAATGAAATGGAGAAAGGGAAAGAGAGCACCATGTAAAATGTATCGATCTTTTGATGCTATTGTGGATGGCAATACAATGTATGTTGGGAACGGAGGTTCAGTGATTATCTATTCTTATGACATCACCAGTGACCACTGGTTTCGACTACCAGACTATGTTGTTGAAGACTGTTCGACAGCAATCGTCAAGGGCTGGCTAACTACTGTTGGTGGATATTCATATCCTATTCATTCCAATGAGCTGTTCAGCCTCACTGGGAAAGGCAGTGATAGGAGATGGACTAAGAAATTCCCACCCATGCCAACCAGGAGGAGTGAGACAACTGCAGTGTGCACTGGAACTATGCTACTTGTTGCTGGAGGAAGAAGTGAAGATGACAGAGTGCTGTCAACAGTTGAAGTGATGAATACTGAGAATCTTCAGTGGTCCACTGCTGCCGATCTACCTGAACCAATATATGGTGCATCAGCAACGATTTGTGGAGACAAAGTCTATATGCTGGGTGGAACTAACAAACAGATTTCTGCTATCAAATCAGTATTCACTTGCTCAAGGAGCTCTGTCCTCCAGTCTACGGTTCAAAGTTCGCTGGAAGCAAACATTGAGAGAGGTTCTTTAAAGGATAAAGCCAGCATATGGAAACAAATTGCAGATTTACCAGTTACAGATTCCACCTGTGTGTCCATTCATAGCAGACTGCTGGCAGTTGGTGGACATGACTCGGGGAAATACACCACAGCTGTTCACGTGTACAATTCAGGTACCAACTCATGGGAAATCATCAGTCACATGACGTCTGCTCGGTGCAATTGCTTTACAGCTGTCCTCTCTGATAACCAACTGATGGTAGTGGGAGGCTACATTGATGGTTTAAGTACAACTGATACTGTAGAAATTACCAGTGTGTATATGTAATTAACGTCTCTCATTGAATGTGCACTGATGTAGGGAGTGTATCTTATAAACTTCTCAGATTGTACTAAGTAGCAGCTACATGTACAATAGAGAGAGAGAGAGAAAAAGAGGGTGTCAATAGGCTATAAGCTTCTTTTTCCAAGAGCATTTGGCTAGCAAGATTATATAATATTACAAGCAAGTATTATACATCCGTTCAAGTATAACTATATATGTGCTCAGATTGAGGACAAAGACGAGCATAGCTAGATCTATAATATACCTGTCACCAGGAACAAGAAGGAGGAGAAGCTGGATGTTGTGATTGGCACCAATGAAGTATACGAAACAGTGGCACTGCACTATCAACAACCACTTCAGGAGGAACATGTTTACAACTTGGCTTAATTCTACTGTGTGCAAGAGAGAGATTGTGAAGAGTAAACTGATAGCAGATTGCGAGTGACAGTTATTATAATTTTAATAACACTGCATGTGTTATGTACTCTAATAATTATTGGATATTTGTCATTGAACGTTTTATACAATATCTTATATTCATGGAAAACTGAGATTTTATAGATCTATACAGTACCCCGATATAGCTATGTATATTATTCCCTTCAAGGATTTAATTTATGTTTTTGTCATCATCATGACTCATTCCATGTCAGATTTGGAAGATTGATTAGTAGCTATAGCTCCCTTGCATGCATGCTCAGATACTTCTTGAACAGGTGAAGACAACACCATTAGCCTTTTGAGTTGCTCTCCCAGATAAATCATTCAACATAGATGATACACTATAATAATATTACTATTTCAGGTAGATCAGCAACACATTTAAATAGTGCATATACTGAAATCCATTACCAAAGGATTATTCATTGAAAATTTGCACATTCTTAACTTGAATTCATGTTTTAATCCCTTAGCATCAGTAGCAATTTCATCCACTCGCCTTATTTGCGACTTAGTCCACTCAGTAGAGGGGTGTAAGTTACTATACACAAAACATATATATCAGCAAACAGTCACATGATATTTACAGGATACATCGAAGTAGCTAGATGCAGACTGAGAGATCTTTGTCAAAGGCGAGTATACAATAGACGAAAAAGCTAAAGGTGTCCTGGTTAGGCTATAAAATTGCGCATGCGCAATGGCTGAGCGGATGACTCGGCACTTTATTTTATTGTGTACCGGGATATCGAATTATCCAATGTCATTAATTTTGCGCGTAAGCAACCAGACTTGCAGAGGTTTGGGGTGATCAGAATGAAGCTCAACGACATTCTTACCGTTCTGTTTGTATCGACGTTAATTAATAGTAAGTACTGATGATCGATAAAATTCAGGCAATCACGGTATGATATTAATTGCAGTAGCTGCTGAAGGATACAAAGTCACAATTATAGTTACTCCACCAACAGGACCATACCGCCTGTTTGATAGGACGATTGACTTATCCTGTTTCGTAGATCCAACCCCACCTGATCCAGTGACTTATCAATGGAGAGTTTTTACTAGATCTTTCGACTCCTGGGAGCCTAATGGACAAAACATATCCTACAGTCCATATCGCCGGGATTTTCATTATATATGGTTCTATTGCAGCGTACTTTCCAATGCAGTGCAAGTTACTCAAGGAAAGAAAGTGATTGAAGTTTATGGTAGGTTACTAACCTGGTAGCTAGGTTAAATTACCTGCATGGTCACAACATATAACATTGGGCTGGCACTGTGTATTACTTATTATGCCTCTAGTACAATTATTACATTTGGTTACTGTAACAGTGAGCTTTCCTGAGCTCAATCAAGCAGTGTACACACAGTCCATGGTGCCGGCAATGCAAACAAGACACAGTCCATGGTGCCAGTAATGCAAACAAGACTTGTTTGTATTGCCGGCACCATGGACTGTGTGTAGTCTACACTGCTTGATTGAGCTCAGGAAAGCTCACAGTTACACTTAGTCTAAATTTGTGTTTTCATTCAGGATTGATTTATCCCTTGGAACATCCAGTTCATACTTTTACACCTGGAGACACATTGAGTCTCCAAGTCAACATTTCTACTTATTCTGAAGCAAGACACATTCAAAGCCTTGTGTGGTATCACAACGGATCTCAGTTATGCAGCTGTCGCACCAGAAGCAATGGAACAGAACTAGTGATACCTAATACCAAAAGTAGTGATGCTGGGATTTATCAAGTAAAGATCAGTGCACTGGATTTTGGAAGACCTGACTGTGATGCAAAAATTTTGCCAGAGATAGAATTTCTTGCTATGGGTGCACCAGTAACATTTGTACTTACACAAGGTATGTTAATAATAATAGTTCAAGCTGTGACTTTTACCACTCTTGCTTTTGCCTAACTGCATGTTTCTTCCTTTCCAGATCACATGTATGAGTATGATGCACTTGACTTTGTTCCAAGAAAGCGATACTTTATTACCAATAGTACTGATTCAGGAGTAAGTGTTGAATTAAGCAATCAGTACTGCTTTCATGTGAATACGACACAAGAGCTCACACGGGATTACTATGAAATTCGCTGGCGCCAGGATGGAAAGCACATCAACATTAGATCTAACCCAAAATACAACTCCACGGTACTTACCAAGCAGAATGGTGAACTAATATTCACAATAGAAATCTCAAATGTGAGTGCTGATGATTTGGGAGACTATATTGGGGCTGTTGCAGGATCCAGATATACCAACAGATGGTGTAATGGATACTCTTTCTTATACTACTCACACCGGGAGTTCTCATTACCCACAGCAGTCTCTTACTCTTCATTAGAAATATACAGTAAGTGTATATGCAACCCACACACATGCATTGTTTTGGCATATCAATCCTGCATGCATATATGGACTTAATTATAAATGTTATTGACTTTTGTATGACATGAATTCATTGACAATTTTTGCAAGGGCCACCTTTGGTTACACTTTCATCTAATGTTGAGGCAGCAATGTCTGGTGAAACTGTTCAGATTGTGTGTTCTGCAATGGATGGAAATCCAGATCGACATAATCTCACACTCTTTAAGAACAATATACAATTAATGTTCTCTACTCAGTCAAATTCCCTAACTTACAATGCTAAGGGTGCCTTTGGTGTATACACTTGTCTTGTAGAAAGCTTATACACTACAGCAACAGAATCAATGTTACTGCAGGAAAGAGGTAAGACAAGCATAATATCATAATATTACCTTTGATTGTCATACATGCACTACTGTGATATTGTTTCAATGTATAGCTCACTTTCAGTTGTTCCTAGACACAAGTACCCTTGGCCAGCGTGAACTATTCTTGGTAAACATTAATATTTGTTGTATGTAGCTAATAATAATATTAATTCCTCTCTCAGAATGACTTGTCAGCCAATATCAATAACACAATTCATTGCTTGTGTAACTGTTCTGCTGTAGTTCAGCTAATTTCATACTGCACTTCAGCACACTCCCCAATGCTTAAGGGTACATTAACATATTCTGATCAAGATGGCAATGTCACAGCTGCCACTATAGTGAATACTCTACAAGAATGGATACTGACATCCGATGGTGCTTCGATTACAATTGATGATCCAGGAAGTATCTTAAAGCAGAATAAATTTTGCCCTACTGGGATACATACATTAATAAACAACATTGCATGTCAGGCATTTCCTGTGGATTCACATTCAAGCAAACAAACCATTGGGTATATAAGCGTTTCATTCATTGGTGGAGTTATCATTGGATTGCTCATAAGTGTGCTGACAATGCTTATCTGGTTTAGGTGAGTTAAATCCTTAGTCTCCCCAGGCTCCATCTTTATTCAGCCAGGTAATTGCAAAGGGAAAAAAAGCTGAGAGGGTCCTAGGATGATAGTATTATTAATAATAACCAAAATTAATGCTCCCTCAATTGGGAAAAATTCTGGAGTGTTTCTCCCAAGAGTGCATATGCGCATGCTTAGCCAGTAAAGATTAGCAATAAAATTCGCATTGTGCTAATGCATGTAGTGTGCTCAAGTTCAAGGTGAGGATGGCGGCAAGTGTACATGTAGATGGATCTGTCACCAGAAAACAGGAGGAGGAAGATATTGTGATGGACACCAATGAGGCATATGAAACAGTGGCAGTACAACCAGCTTCTGAATCAGTACTTCGCAGGAACATTCAGGAGGAATCTGTTTATGATTTATAGCTATTGCGTCTCAAGTTTGTTTGTGTGTGTGAAAGAGCTTAAACTGAAAGCAGATTGTGGACTTGAACAACCTATAATTTTGACAAGAAGTTAAGTGAAACAAGGCACAATTGTTTGGTTCAGCATCAATAATGTCCAAGATACTTTCATAACAATAACTTAATTATAGTTACACCTAACGTAGTATCTATTAGTCTTGCTAATGCTCTTTAACATGCAGATAGAGCTGAAGTTTCTTCAGTTAAGCAGTAAAAGCTTCAAGTGCACTGTAGGTCCTATTGACAACTGCAGGCACTTTTTTCGGCACTGGTGATGCCCATCATGATTCGTTCACCATAAAGAAGGAGTGGTTTGAGTGCTGGTGGATACTCAATGTTGAATGCATAGTATGCTGCAATAGTTATGGCAAATGCTTCCATTAGTTTTGCATAGCTGCAGAGGATAATCCTATCTACCACCACCAAGAATTCCTTTCCAGTGACAACAATGTATGGTTTGAGGATTTCCTCTTCTAGGTTACAGTGAGTCTGTAATTAAAAATTTACATGATGTTTTGTTTCTAATAATACATAACTAATTAGAAGGCACTCCGGATGTGAATGTCTTATCAGACCATGTCATCCAATAGTGTCTACACGTTATCATTACATCACATAATCGACCAGACCTTCCCGATTTTTCGGGTGACTCTGAATCCTGGTTGAAAAACACCGGGGAAGGCCTGGGTACAAGGCTAGCAGTTAGATACTCTCTTCTCCTCCTTTTTATGTACTCTTGCACTATGGTACAATGTACCTTCACACACACCTGAATTATACCGTTCCTATAAGCTAATCTCTAGCTACTAGTATTGTACGTGTGCATCTAGCTACATGTACAATCAAATTACACAATACACATTCATTTGTGCATGTACTACCAGATTTCTGTACGAGGGTGATGTAGTCATAGTGCTGGATAATGGTAGAGTGACTCAGTTTGGGCACCCCAGGAAGGTGCTACCTCTAGTAGAG
This sequence comes from Stappiaceae bacterium, assembly GCA_964291365.2. Classification (GTDB taxonomy): domain Bacteria; phylum Pseudomonadota; class Alphaproteobacteria; order Rhizobiales; family Stappiaceae; genus JBDWFY01. The sequence goes on along the minus strand of OZ220021.1, from coordinate 84,489 downwards.
GAACAGCTACAGTCAACCAGGGACATGAAGGAGGAGGAGGAGCAGAGGGTGGGGCTGTAGGAGGAGCTACAAATAATGGAGACTCTGGAGGCTTACATGTATAACTGAGCAGTCATATACTTGTATTAAATAATTGTTGTAGTAAGTTTAATACTTCTGCATGTAATAGCTCCAAGAGGTCTACTGAATCTAGCACAAAAAGTCTATCATGATTGTAAAATTTGTATCATTAATCAGGATTTTATCTAGGATTTTTTTGAAGGGGGGGGGGGGAATGAGTTCTAATATTACCTCGATGTGATAGTCTGGCAGCATGAAATGCTGGGTAACTGCAATGCCAGCAAACATACACTGTAGCAGTACTGTAGAAACAGCGACTACTTTTGTGACTTATCTAAACTTAATGTACATTATTACATTGATCATAATAATGTTTGCTGAACAGACTCTCATGAATATTTAATTATTGCCAATCTGAAGGGGGGAACATCCCCCCCCAGATAAAACCCTGATTAATTAAATTTCATATCAGGCCCAGGCCACTCTTCTCCATAGAGTGTGGTAAGAGGCTAGTACTTGCCAAATACTCATCAAAACTTTGTGAACTGTCTTAATGTTTGGGCATACTCCAACCTTTTCGGAGTTCAGGTACTGGGTCCCTGTAATTATCTTGTAGGCTAGCCTTCGCAATACCATGCCTAAATATCATCAGTAGCATGCCCTGATTTCAGTAGTGAGCATTTAAGAGGGCATCTCCAAACTGAATTTAGTATAACTTCGGGAGGGATTGGGGGGGGGGGGGGGGGGGGGGGGGGGGGGAGGCCATGACATTGAGAATAGATAGTACAGTTATAACTTCTTCATTTTACTGCAGAATTTGGGGAATCCTAGGCCCAAGTATGATGTTAAGAGGAGGGTGGGGGGTATGGGATCAGAGCTTAACATCACTATGACATTATAAGCGTACTAAATTCAGTTTGGAAATGTCCTCTAAGAGGTGTTGTTGTAAATGTATTATGCTACATTCAGCAAGGCTCTTTGGAGTTATTACAGAATTAACTTACTACATTACAAGTATGTATGACTGCCAGCGTGCTGGTATGAGATACACTTGCACTCAGTGGTGACTGAATTTTCAGCTATGAGGTTAAATGATGAACTTTCAGGCTAATCTCGAGCCCACACTTCTCTAGTCTCCTGCTGGATCAATCAGTTGAGCTCGCCTTCTTTACCGCTACAGGCCCGTACCCAGACTTCGAGCTGGGGGGGGGGGGTTCTTTTATGGTGAGGTGGACCTCCTCACAGGAAATTTTTTAGTTTACAACTGTTGTAGAATCATCAGAATATGATGTAAATTTACTAAAATTACAACACTTTTACAATGCAAAAATTTTACAAAATTGTACCAATGCAACAGTTGTATTTTGGCAAAACAGTGTTCAATGTTGTAAAAATGTTGCATTAAAAAATGCAATGGTTGTTAACTCATTGTACAACCATTGTAAAAAATGAGTACTAATTGCCTACTGCTACCTACTAAACGGTGTTTTTGTTGTATTTCAGAACTACAATCATTGAAAACAATTGCACTGATATCAAAAAGACTGTAAATTCTTATGTTACTACAGTTGTAAACAAAGAATCTTTCCTGTGGGCCTAGGGGAGTCTGGGGGTATACTCCCCCATGCTTTGAAAATTTATTAAATTCTACTTCTGTAAGATTGCATCTGGTGGCATCTGGAGGTAGCTTTTGAGAGGCTGATACATGCAGGATTTCTTGCAAACAGTAGAGTTCTTCATGCTTGTTGATTGTGCATACAACATTTTACATAGGCTAGTCTGGTGTTGGTTATGTGGAACGTCACAGTTTACATAAAGTAACCACTCTATTTGTAGTGCAGCTAAGTGTGTAGTTGTGCTCAAATTGGCTGTGAATATCATTAACGATCGTTGCTAGCATGCTACAGTGCAGCTCTCTGGTGGACCTCAACAGCCAAGCTGGGGGGTTCGTTCGAACCCCCACAGGAAAGATTCTTTGTTTACAACTGTAGTAACATAAAAATTTACAGTCTTTTTGATATCAGTGCAATTGTTTTCAATGATTGTAGTTCTGAAATACAACAAAAACACCATTCAGTAGGTAGCAGTAGGCAATTAGTACTCATTAAAGCCTTATTTTACAATGGTTGTACAATGAGTTAACAACCATTGCATTTTTTAATGCAACATTTTTACAACATTGAACACTGTTTTGCCAAATACAACCGTTGTATTGGTACGATTTTGTAAAATTTTGGTGTTGTAAAAGTGTTGTAATTTTAGTAAATTTACATCATATTCTGATGATTCTACAACAGTTGTAAACTAAAAAAAATTCCTGTGCCCCCGAACCCCCCCCCCCCCCCCCCCCCCCCTGGGTACGGGCCTGCGCTAACACAACTGGTTTGCCCATGGTTCGAGAAGACTACTGCATGTGTCTTGGCTATATTGTCTCAAATATAGTGGGTATAGGTCGTCACAGCACGCGCTCGATGGGCGTGGTCATTCCACTATTCCATTCCATCGTTCCATTCCACCATTCCATTTCACCGAATAAAGACATGTAAAGACACCCAAATTATAAGTATTTTGAGCTATGAGATTTATTGTTGATATTGGCAGGCAACAGGTGACATTCAGAAGGTACCAGAAGAAGGAGGTCGTACACTAATGTCATCAATGAACTCCATGGCTGAATCAGAGAATGGATCAGTGAAGGAGCCACCCACCAACAATATGAGTATTCATTATTTTGTACTGTTCATATGAATATTACTGTTGTATTCCAGTACTCTGATCTTGAGCTGTTGTCTGTATTGGAGAGATGTCACTTGAGAATTTCTGTTCGAGATTTAGGTAATACATTACCCTTTTGAGGTCATATCGATCCTTACTGCCTTACTGAAGAGAACTGTAGCTTTGTACTCCTCTGTTCCCCCTTTATGCATACCATTAGTACACTGATCAGATTTTAAAATAGATAAGTCCATTTTGAGGATTATTTTTGACACACATTGTATTCCTATCCCCTTAACTTGAATGTCATGGTATGATCTTAATTCTATTTGCAGGTGGTTTGGATTCTGAAGTAGAAGAGAGGGGGCGAGTATTCTCTGTTGGTCAACGTCAGCTTGTGTGCCTAGTCCGTGCTCTTCTCACGGAGGCTAGGGTGATCTGTGTTGATGAGGAACAGCCAGTGTTGACCTCCAGACTGACACACAGATAACTGGAGACCATTAGGAGTGAATTCACCACAAGCACTGTGATCACAATAGCACATGCGTGTGCAAGTTATAGTGCACCCCTAGCAGAGTGTAACATACAAGTTTAAGTACATGTACAGTCATAATATTGGCAAGAGCTCAGGGTACGAGGCTACAATTAAGGACCATTAATTAACTCCTACAGGCCTCTAATTAACCAACCATGATATTGCCTTCACCACAGAGCACTGTCATTAAGATATTGCCATAGCCACCATGACTGATACCATACTCGAGCTCACTAGTGGAGCTGGCCTCGTAGTACCCAGGCCCATCACAGCTTTTCGATGTTGTACACTGAAAAGCGGGAGGGCCTGGGAGTCAACATCACGTGGCATTTATGTGTGGGTGGGGCCACGATTTGAATAATACTGATCTTACCATCGAAAACGCCGTTTGCCTGCATGATGGTATCTTTTTCGAGTGCATCTCGGCTGTCTGAAGGTAGATCACTTGAAGATATTAGTGCTCTTACGTAGAAATTGTAAACTACTTGAAATCTACCAGGATGTCTATGGTCTGTCTATGTCAACGTCACGCACATGACTTCATCTTCCAGCCCCTCCTGCTTTTCAGTGTGCAACATTGAAAAGCTGGGACGGGCCTGCATACAAGGCTAAGTGGAGCTTTGATTACGTCGTAATAAGATTTATTAGGATACAATAATAATTATACTATTATGGTACCGATTTGGTTGATGGTGACGTCTAATTTGGCCAAGTGTTTATCTTCAAATTAATGTGTTTTTGTAGGAGTTGTCATTAGCCTATAATGGCTAGTGTAACCAATCACTAGCTAATCACTATACTACTTACTCCAGATGCAGTTATTGTTTGTTTGTTTTTTGCATAAGGGGTAGAGTGATCAGGTTTGTCCTTCTGTTGTTGTTGTCAATCAGTGACAGATTTTGAGACGTGTACATGTAGATGTCATGGAAAGTAGTATAAACGTAAAAAACGTTTCTCAATTTTGCTTCTAAACGCTTGACAAGGGCTGTGAAGGCTGTAAATTGTGTGTTTGATCAACCACACCTATTTGCCACTGACATGCTCATAGCTAGCTAAGCCTAAGGGACAAGATGCATGCGGGGTTTGTTCTCTACAAACTCTAGCCTGAATTGTACATGATTATACGAACCTGAAGACTTCAACATTAATACTGCATAATGTAGTAATATAATTATACTCTTGTGTATATTCTTGGTATGCATGTATGGCAAACTATACAGGATTGAGACTATTTTGAACTCTGACCGTATTCTTGTGATGGAGCAGGGTCATGTGAAGGAGTTGGAGACTCCAAGAAAACTGTTAAATGATCCAAATAATGTGTCTACATTAGCTATACATTTTTTTTTTTTTTTTTTTTTGTGCTTGGTGTATCATTCCATAATATTATGTTGCATAGATTGTAATTCAAGGCAATCGCTATTAATTTTTAATCTAAAACATGCATGTACTCTCGTGGACCCAGGAGTCACTACGTGGATAGTTATAAGGCGAGACAAACTTAATTCACAGTTTATCGTCACAAAGTTTTCGATTTTGCATGCGGGCGGGCGGTCATTATTCAGATTTCAAATGAAGCACTATCGTGCAAAACCCTCGGCGCAGTTGCCTAAGGACATGCATATATTGCACTGCTGCTATAAATTTGTGGACAACCATCTTGAAATTGTTCCAGTTTGCGAATTAAAAGTTGTGAAAGCAATGGGCATCACACTGTTCCTTGATCTATGACCCAGAGTAACCTGTGAACCACAAGAATGCGCATTACATGATATTATGTAATCAGCCATCCGTGCAGGCCACGTGTGCCAGCATAGTGCCAGGTCAGCAGTTTTGATAGACACAAGGAAAGCCAAGAAGCTAGCGATATTTTAGTGTGATCAGTGACTAGTCAGTGGTGTTATAGAAGCTATCGCTAAACCTACCCACTAGTCTTGTTGAAAAGAAGCCCTCGCCATCTCTTCTGTCCACGGAGAGCTCATCAGAAAGCAAGAATGGCAGTCTTGGTCAACAAATCACGCCAGAACTTTTGAACGAAGCGTTTTCAGCAAAATCCACACAATGCACCTGTTAAAAACGTCACGAAGAACCCTATGACACTTCACTTGGGACTTAAAAACGAGGTATGTAGTAGCTGCAGTTAGCGTGGTAACAGACAGACAGACAGACAGACAGACAGAACGACTACCGTACCCCTCGCGCATGCGCCGAGGGTTAACTAGTAGAGAGACTAGTAGGATGGCTATGCTCGAGCTCGAGCTCGAGATCGCCCCAAGCCCCGCCCACTAATTAGAGCGCTCGAGTGGGTGCGGCCCAAGGACTGTATATTTGCTGTATTGGATCTGAAATCTGAAAATTTTCGGCAAAATCTGAAAATCCATGCGGGCGGTGACGATAAACTATGAATTCAGTTTGCCCCGCCTAATATTAAATAGAGGGAGCAATTAGTCCGTGGCACTGATGTAATGCAACGGTGCGTGTAAGGGTGTATCCCCCCCCCCCCCCCCCCCCCCCCCCATACACACACACACACGCACAAACCTATCGCCCAAAGCGCGACCCAATTAACGAATTGCGTGCGTGACGTATAGCTGAGCTAACTAAATAAGCTCAGTGTTGCTATTAATTCGTGCCAGCAAGGGCAAGTCAGAATGAAGTTCGACCACGCTATTACCATTCTTTTGGTATCGATTGGTAAGTATCTAGATCTACTGATGATCAGAGTGTATTAATATGATCATACATATACGATCATCGCGGCAGTTGCTGTGGAAGGATACACGGTCACAATTACGGTCAATCCACCTACAGGACCCTACCTGATTGACAGGGCAATTGACCTGTCTTGTTTCGTCAATCCAATCCCACCTGATCCAGTTACTTATCGATGGAGAATTTTAAGAACATATGGCTCCTGGGAACCCAGTGGGCAGAACATATCATACACACCATCATATTATAGGGATTTTCATCACTTATGGTTGTACTGTCAAGTGTTTTCCAATGCAGTCCAAGTAACTGAAGGAAAGAAAGTCATTGAAGTATATGGTAGGTTAAGGATGCTCGTATGGTAGTAAATCATGTCACTGCCGCGTGATGATGTATTCAGGGTTTATTTTTCCCTTGGAGCGTCCAGTCCATACTTTTACACCTGGAGACACATTGAGTCTCCAAGTCAACATTTCTATCACTTATTCTAGAGCTAGACACATTCAAAGCCTTGCATGGTACCACAATGGTTCACAGTTATGCAACTGTCGCACCAGAAACAATGGGACAGAGCTAGTGATACCTAATGCCAAACAAAGTGATGCTGGAATTTATCAAGTGAAGATCAATATGCTTGATTTCGGAAGACCTGACTGTGACGCAAGGATTTTACCAGAAATAGAACATCTTGCTATGAGTGCTCCTGTTACATTTGTTCTCACACAAGGTATTGTATTATAGAATCTGATAAACTATTGTATAATAATACAGATATTATTCATGTTTGGTGTAATACAATACATGACATCTTCTTCTTGTGCTAGCTATTACTGTCATATTATTATAATTATCTTGTAGATCACACCTATGAGTATGAACCCCTTGAATTTCTTCCAAGAAAGCGGTACTTTGTTATCAATAGTACAAATATTGTTGAACAAAGCAATGAGTACTGTTTTCATTTGAATACGACTCGAGTGCTTGCACAGTATCATTATGAAAGGTGGTATCAGAATGGAACGTATATCAACATTAATAATGCAAAGTACAATTCCACAGTACTTGCCAAGCAAAATGGTGAACTAATGTTCACAATAAAAATCTCAAACGTGAGTAGTAATGATCTGGGGGACTATGTTGGAACAATTTCAGGAGATGTTTACTATTTGACCACATGGTGTAATGAGTATCGATACTCATTTTTGCCATATATTTTCATACGGCACTACAACTTACCAACTGTAATCTCTTACTCTTCAATAGAAGTATACAGTAAGCGCATGTATAATACTTGCATACGCATACTAATAATTATGATGATTGCTATGTTGTAAACAGGGCCACCTTTAGTTATGGTTTCATCTAGTATGATGGCAGCACTCTTGGATGAAACTGTTCACATTAAGTGTTCTGCTAAGGATGGAAATCCGGATCAGCATAACATCACACTCTTTAAGAATAACATCCAATTGATGGCTTCTATTCAATCAAATTCCCTAACTTACAGTGCTAAGGGTGCCTTTGGTGTATATACTTGTCTTGTAGAAAGCCTTTACACTACAGCAACAGAATCATTGTTTCTGCAAGAAAAAGGTACACAATTTAAGCATCAGTTACTTCCCTCCTTTCCTGTTCAACTTGTTATTGTACATGCATATGCTACAAACTGTAATAGTAAATATACTTCCTCAACAGCTAACATTCAGTTGGTCCTCAACATGGGCATGGGGGTTACCAATGCCTTATGTAAACATTTGTCTTTGGTAAGTGATCATGATAGCTATATTGTAGGCCTGGTTGTTCTGTGACAAATTAATTCTGAGTTTACTATGATATTGTGCTCATCCCATAATATGTTGTCTAATTTGAGCAGCATGAACAGTTATTTAACTCAGGATAGCAATTATCATGGATGCTTATATACAGGGGTGGAGGGGGTTAAAACTTGGCTCTAGCCAATCTTAGCCATGATGATATATACTTTGTAAGCAATTTGCACTGTGTCTCCATCAGAATAACTCCAACAACATCAATGGAACAATTCAGTGGTTATGCAACTGTTCTGCTATAGCTCAGCTTGAATCTGTATACTGCACTTCTGAACAGTCATTAATGCTCAAGGGTACAGTAATATACTCTGATCCAGATGGCAATGTCACAGCAACAACAGTGGTGGATATGCTACAAGAATGGATACTGACAAGTGACAGTGCTGCAATAACAATTGACGGAAATATTTTAGAGCTAAGCAAATCTTGTCTTACAAGGACAAACAGCCTAATAAACAACACATGTCAAGCACATTCTGTTGATTCATATACAAGCAAACAAACCGTTGGGTATATCAGTGGTTCATTCATTGGTGGAGTAATCACAGGATCTCTCATGAGTGTGCTGATAATGCTTATCTGCTTCAGGTGAGTCAGTTCTTTCCAGGTTCCATGCATCATATAGAATAAAATTCTGGAATGAGATTGTTACACTGGCCAATAATAAATCTTCAATGCAGAAAAAATATACTATAATTAAAATAGGCTATAAGCTTCTTTTTCCAAGAGCATTTGGCCAGCAAGATTAGAAGCAAGTAGATATTATTATCTGTTAAAGTACAATTATGTGCTCAGATTTAGGACAAGGATGAATGTAGCTGGATCTACACCCATCTCCAGAAACAAGGAGGAGGAGGAGGAGGAAGTTGTGATGGGTACCAATGAGGCGTATGAAACAGTAGCAATGCGCTATCAACAGCCAGCTTCAGTACTTCAGGTGAATGTTCAGGAGGAACCTGTTTATGACTTAGCGTGACATTTTAATTTGTTTGTGTTCACAAGAGAGTTTTTGAAGAGTAAACTGATACAATTTTGAGTATAATTAACACTGTATGTGTCATGTACACAAAATACTCTGAGTGTTATTAATATTGCATAGTTTGTCATTGAACTATTTAAACTGAGATCCATACAGAGTATATTGTTATTCCGTTTGAAGATTTTATCATCATCATAACTCATTCCGTGCTAGATTATAATATAGCTCCCTCATTGTATGTGCACACATGCATGCTAATTAAGCAGTGCATACACTGTTAAAAATGCGGTGTTCCATAACACCACTGGGGAGCCCCACAATCACAGTTATTAAAAAGATCAAAGGGATTCTTTAATAACTGTGATCGTGGGGCTCCCCAGAGGTGTTATGGAACACCGCATTTATAACAGTGTAGTCATACACTCCCTGCATCTATATTATGTACATTAAGTGGGAGATATCATGCAATTACACATGCACAGCTATAACTTTATATCATGTCAGTTGTACTAGACGATGAATGTAGACTAACCTCCTATGCACTACCCAGGCATCAGTTGATCGTCAGGGAGGGCAACTGTAAAGCTGTGCCTGATTTGACAATTTCCCAGGAGCTAATCATTGGTACCTGAATATTACTGCACTTGTGGACAGCAACATAAAATACCAAGGGATTGATTGTTAAAAAAGTTGTACATTCTTAACTTGAATATTAGTCTCTCGGTATTATTTGTTCACTGACTCTCTTTTTTTTTTTTTTTAAATGAGACCTAGTGCATACCCATAGCTATTTTAATGAGTATTATTTTAGCAATTGGCAATTGAGAAAGCAAAGACAGCAGTGGTTGCATTTAAATTAATGGCATTGATGTAAGCTATAATAGTGATCAGTTATGTTATAGTTACACTATAGCCTTGAGTGGTTTACTTGAATTGTACATGAGAGGCGGACATTTGAACCACAAGGCAAAGCTGAGTGGTTTAAAAATGAGCCTCGAGTGTACAACTCAAATAAACCACAAGGCTATCTAGTATATAATACTATAGTAAATGGCTTGTACTATGTACACAAACACTCTGTACTCACCCACTGTGGTATAACTTCCCAGCTGTGGTATATCTGCCCTGTCTAGGCAGTTATACCATGGCTGGTGGTTACTAATGTGTATATGTTGTATAGACAATAGGCAGTGCCTTCGATCTTTAGTGTAACCATAGTACAAATTCATGTTATCATGTGATGTGTTTATAATTTGATGTAATCACTTTCAGTTTTGTGTTTATAGTTTAACATGACATTGTATGGTGTCACAGTTTTTATCTTATATGACTCACTCTGCATGTATGTATACAGACTGAGGTTTGGTGAATATACTGAATGTTTGGAGTATAAGGGAAAATTTGAATTTCTAGGAAAAATGCACTCTTAGGAGTAAACATGAGTACTTACATCAATATTACATGCGAGGTCAGGTATTCTAACTAATACTTCAGACGTGAATAATCTTCATTTTCCGTACACTCATTTTGTCTCAAATTCAAAGGAACCTCATAATTAACACTCCCCTCTATTGCACCTCCACCATCAGTTGCCAGATGTGCTTCAGAATATTCGTACTTCTCAGAAATTAGTCTAGCTTGAGCCTGGTTTTTTCTTTGCGACTGTCTCCTTGAGTCAGTGGTTTCATAATCTGGTCCTAAACAGCTGTAATCAGGACACTGTGCTTCATCTCGGTTGGTGATGGTAGCACCAGTTGATACAGCTTGAGAAATTGCTCTTGTTGAATGTGATGGTGTTGTGACATAACTTAGATTACTACGTACAAGCATAGCCATAGTATCACTTCGATTGACAGATTGAGGCTCTGGTAGTCTACATGTGTGCGTAAAAATAATTATTATTGTACCAGTTGTGCAATGTAAGCAATATAAACTACAGGTATAAACATAGCCATACATGTACAGTAAAGTAGCTACATAAAAATTATACCGTCGTTTGTGGATATGATTTTATGCATACCTGTGCCACGGTTAAGTTTATCCCTAGAGACTCCACTAAAAATGACCAGGATTAAAATGACTGACATACTCTCTGCACGCATGATCTATGTGCATACCTGGCCAGGATTCTGCTTACACTTTCTTTCCAGTGTGGTCTTAGTAGATAAGTCAACAATACCACCAATAAAACCAACAAAACTAGAAGAACTGTTATTATAAATCCAAGTACTCCTTCAACAACATTACTCGAATTTGAAGGTCTTTCTTCAGTTATTGTAGTATTGGTCGTTACAGTTTCGGTACAAATTCTTCTGGCAGTGTACGACTCATTGACTACTGATACACAGCAAGTGTAAGAGGTGGATGAAAGCAGACCACCCAGGTTTACAGTCAAGGTTTGATTACTCACTGAAATTGCTATGCTGTGTTTTTCACTAAAGCACTCAATTTCAAACATGGTTGGTACACCTGCCTGGGTGGAATTGCCCAGCGACTGAGAGATCACGACTGTCACAGTGTGCACAGGATTAACAATTGTAGCGCTGATAGTTTTCACTTCACCTTGATCATCCCTACACTGAACACCGGTATCTTTAGTATGATCACACTGATTTTCTTGGAGCTGAGGGCTGACGTGGACATTCAAGTAGAGCCGTGTCTCTTTCTGCATTACATCGGACATTTTCAAGCCAAATAGGACCTTCTCCTTGACAATGACCATAATAAGCTTTTTTCCTAGCAATTGCTTCTACAAACAAGGAAAGTGTATTATGAGATTGTGCATGATACATTACTTTTGTTGACTAGCTAAGTACTATATATAGTCACAGAATTATTGTGCAGAATAATTAATACCATCTGGTGTGTACCCAAGCTGTTTACAAACAACTTCTGTGTCATCATTTTCCCACATTCCATCACAGACAGTGCCCCAAGTGGAGTTAACACAGACCTCTACCCTTCCTTCGTTAGGCACTGTCCCATTTATAAGCCGTATGTCGCCATTATCACACTGAGTTGATACTGTATAAAATCGGATGATAAATTCTACCCTGAATTCACTTTTAGATTGGAAAATTTGCTTATAATTACCTTTACTGAACAGAGCTACTATCATCACCACAGTATTCACCATGTTATGATGGCTCATGTCCTGTAACAAGGTCACTGGCTTTGTCATAGCTAGGTTGAATTAGCCTAGAAAGCTGTTATTTGCAGGAGAGTCTCAGATGCATAGCAATCAGACTGTGCGGCAACATCCTGCATGCCTTGAACATGTTGTAATTTTCCAAGTACACATGTATCTATAGCTATATCAGTAACTACAAACAGTTAAATGTATATCATGCATACGCAGGGAAGAGACCATACAGGGATGGCAGGTACTCGGAAACATGGAATTAGGAAGGTAAGATTATAATAACTGCTCATTTAATCCACATGTACAGATAATATCTGCTTTGTATTAGCTTAGCACATGATGTGTACCCTGGTAATAATATGCCATCAAGTGCACATGTGCACCAGTTGTCGATTAGCTAGTTTTGAGTCACTTGTGCCTGAAAAGCACAATCATCATGTGACATGCATGCGTGACCAGATGAACTCTCAAATATCTCAATAATGATGACTGTACTTTGTCTGTGTGAACATTCTATGTTCGGTATGTATCTATAATAGCTACTACATCCCATACAATAGGTTTCACTGTCATCCAAGCCCTTTGCACAAGCCTAGCTGGCTACTTAAGTTAATCTGACATGACTGCACATGCTCATAGCTAGCTAAGCCTAAGGGACAAGGTGCATGTGGGGTATGTTCAACTTCTCTACGAACTCTAGCTTGAATTGTACATGATTATGGCTATAATATTATGAATCTGAAGACTTCAAAATTAATACTACATTTTGTAGTAATATTGTATATTCTTGGTATGTATCATGGCATGGCAAAATATACAGGAAACTTGAGACTATTTTGAACTCTGACTGTATTCTTGTGATGGAGCAGGGTCATGCGAAGGAGTTGGAGACTCCAAGGAAACTGTTAGACTGGGTGATCCAAGTTCTCTCTTTTCTGCTCTTTACAGAGAACATAGCAACTAATAATGAGTCTACATTGTACATTATTTTTTGTGCTTGGTGTATAATTCCACGTGTGCCTAGATCATAATTCAAGACAATCACTATTCATTTTTTATCCTTATAATCTAAGACATGCATGTACTATCATGGACCCAGGCCTAGCTGTGGATAATTATAGCTAATACTAAGGGGCAAATCGGTGGCACTGATGTAATGCAATGGTGTGTGTAAGGGTGTATCCCCCCCCCCCCCCCCCCCCCCCCCCCCACACACACACACAAACCCATCCGCGCCCAAAGTGCAACCCAATTTATTAACGAATTGCGTGCGTGCATGACGTATAGCTGAGCTAACTTGGCAAAATTATTTATTCAGTTGCTAATAATTCGCGCCAGCACTGGCAAGTCAGAATGAAGCTCGACAACGCTATTACTATATATTCTTTTGGTATCGATTGGTAAGTATCTAGAAATTAATATGATCATACATATACGATTATGCAGTTGCTGTGGAAGGGTACACGATCACAATTACGGTCACTCCACCTACAGGACCCTACATGATTGATAGGACAATTGACCTATCTTGTTTCGTCAATCCAATCCCACCTGATCCAGTTACTTATCGATGGAGAATTTTAAGAGCATATGGCTCCCGGGAATCCAGTGGGCAGAACATATCATACATACCATCATATTATAGGGATTTTCATCACTTATGGTTGTAATGTCAAGTGTTTTCCAATGCAGTCCAAGTAACTGAAGCAAAGAAAGTCATTGAAGTATATGGTAGGTTAAGGATGCTTGTATGGTAGTAAATCATGTCACTGCCGCGTGATGATGTATTCAGGGTTTATTTTTCCCTTGGAGCGTCCAGTCCATACTTTTACACCTGGAGACACACTGAGTCTCCAAGTCAACATTTCTACCACTTATTCTGAAGCTAGACACATTCAAAGCCTCACATGGTATCACAATGGTTCACAGTTATGCAACTGTCGCACCAGAAACAATGGGACAGAACTAGTGATACCTAATGCCAAACAAAGTGATGCTGGAATTTATCAAGTGAAGATCAATATGCTTGATTTTGGAAGACCTGACTGTGATGCAAGGATTTTACCAGAAATAGAACATCTTGCTATGAGTGCTCCTGTTACATTTGTTCTCACACAAGGTATTGTATTATAGAATCTGATAAGGTATTGTATAATAATATAGTAATATTATTCATATTTGGTATAATACAATACATGATATCTTCTATCTTCTTGTGCTAACTATTACTATCATATTATCATAATTATCTTGTAGATCACATCTATGAGTATGAACCTCTTGAATTTCTTCCAAGAAAGTGGTACTTTGTTATCAATAGTACAAATGTTGTTGAACTAAGCTGTTTTCATTTGAATACGACTCGAGTGCTTGCACAGTATCATTATGAAAGTTGGTATCAGAATGGAACGTATATCAATATCAATAATACAAAATACAATTCCGCAGTACTTGCCAAGCAGAGTGGTGAACTAATGTTCACAATAGAAATCTCAAATATGAGTGCTAATGATCTAGGAGACTATGTTGGAACAATTTCAGGAAATGTTTATGATTTGTTCACATGGTGTAATGACTATCGATACTCGTTTTTACCATATATTTTGATACGGTACTACAACTTACCAACCGTAATCTCTTACTCTTCATTAGAAATATACGTACAGTAAGTGCATGTAATACTTGCATATGCATACTAATATGATGTCATGATTGCTATGCTGCAAACAGGGCCACCTTTAGTTATAGTTTCGTCTAGTATGATGGCAGCACTCTTGGATGAAATTGTTCACATTAAGTGTTCTGCTACAGATGGAAATCCAGATCAGCATAACTTCACACTCTTTATGAATAACATCCAATTGATGGCTTCTATTCAATCAAATTCCCTAAGGGTGCCTTTGGTGTATACACTTGTCTTGTAGAAAGCCTTTACACTACAGCAACAGAATCATTGTTTTTGGAAGAGAAGGGTATAATACATTGTAATTATTATAAGCATCAATTACCATTCCAGTTGTTGTTACAGTAACTGTGTTACAAAATTAATAGTAATAGTATAATTATGAATACTTCCTCAACAGCTAACATTCAGTTGCTCCTCAACATGGGCATGGGATTCAACAACGTCTTAATATGTAAACAACTGTCCTTGGTAAGTGATTGTAGTAGCTTTTGTAGGCCATGATATTCCTATCATGACTTTGTAAGCAATTTGTTTACCTCTGTCAGAATAACTCCAACAACATCAATGGAACAATTCAGCGATTATGCAACTGTTCTGCTATAGCTCAGCTCAAATCTTTATACTGCAGTTCAGAACAGTTATTAATGTTCAAGGGTAGAGTAATATATTCTGATCCAGATGGCAATGTCACAGCAACAACAGTGGTGGATATTCTACAAGAATGGATACTATCAAGTGACAGCGCTGCAATAACAATTAATGGAAATATTTTAGAGCTAAGTAAATCTTGTCCTACAAGGACAAACAGCCCAATAAACAACACATGTCAGGTATACCCTTTTGATTCATATTCAAGCAAGCAAACCGTTGGGTATATCAGTGGTTCATTCATTGGTGGAGTAATCACTGGATCTCTCATGAGTGCACTGATAATGTTTATCTGCTTCAGGCGAGTCAATTCCAGGTTCCATCATATAAAATAAAATTCTGGAATGAGATTGTTACACTGGCCAATAATAAATCTTCAATGCGGAAAAAGTATACTAATTAAAATAGGCTATAAGTTTCTTTTTCCAAGAGCATTTGGCCAGCAAGATTAGAAGCAAATAGATATTATTATCTGTTAAAGTATAATTATGTGCTCAGATTTAGGACAAGGATGTGTAGCGCCTGTATCTCTGAGGGTAGTGGCAACTTAGCAAATCAACTTCTTTATCAACAAGTTAGCGCATTACACACACTAGAATCTCATACAGACTGAGCATAGACTAATAGTACACAGCCTTAAATACTCAGGAAATTGCAGACAAAAATCAGTAATTACATTCCAGTTCTAAATACATGTATAGTTCAAAGTTTCCCCAAGACGCAGGTAGAGCTTGGAAAATAGGAAATGATATTCATACTCTAGCTTGTGGTAGCAGCACATGGGCTGCATGAGGCCTTAACCCTTATCAGGACTTACTATGTGTAGCAGACCACAAATATGCACACACGTGATCAATTTCCGTATACTATATATGGATACTACAGTAGTCTATAACGCGCGCCGCGAAGGACTTAGCTGATTGTTCTCAGAATGAACTTTTTTCACATTTTGCAAGCTTGGATCTTCAACACAGGTGGATGTCTCAGTTTCACACTGAGCCAGTATAGTAGCCTAGTGGTATGGATCGTGTACAGCAAGTCCTGGAGTTCTCAGATGTCTATTACTGATTTGATCCACTTGCAAAGTCTGGTTCAGAAACCAAGTCTATCAAAGTCAGCGGTCAAAATGGAGCACCACCAAAGAACTGTTTGTTGCTAGTCCTTCCCGATCGGGACATTGTTAGTAAAGAGGTGGAAGTATAGTTTAGTCTTTGTCTTGTTGATTTAGCTAGTTTAGTTCTGAAGTTATGTTTATCAGAATTGCTAAATTTATTTTAAGTTTAATACTGAGAGTAAGGCCAGACCAAATTGATTTTCTGTTTCACGGATTTTTTCCCCCGAAGTAGTGACCCGGCAGGCAGGTAGAAAAATAATAAAAACTTTAATTAAGTCCGACCTTTCACCTCAGATCGACGACGCAAACTGTGACAGAAGTTGTAGAAACTACAATTTTGAGCACCTTTCAACAACGCACGGTTAGCTGCTATCATCGGCTCACTAAAGCTGCTTCCATGCAATGTTCATAAGGAACAACAGTGGTAATTCTTAGATGCCATTGTCGAGTTGCTGGCAAGGACACGCCTATCCAATTAATTTTTTTTTTTTCAAAAGCTAGGAATATAGACCCGCCGGATCCGTGAAACAGACAATTAATTTGGTCTGGCCTAAGCGTATAAATCGGACTACCGTAGCTCTGGCACTCATCCAGTATACTCTACTGATACTAACCTGATGTACAGAAGTGATTCTGAAGCGCTCACTGACAGATGTCCATTACTGAAATGATCCATTTTGGAAAGTGCTGCCAGACATACAAGGTCTTATCTTTCCTACCGGGCCGTTTTATTCGGTGACTCCGGCCTTCCCTGGTCTTGATTCAGGTATCAAACGAGAGTAGAAGAGTTACTCTACCTAGGTTATACTTAGTAAAGGCAAGCGCTTGTGTTTCTAGAAAGTTTTAGTTCTGTATCTACTATTGTGCCCTGTCCATGTGTTCAAAGGTCATGCATATTATTAACCCCCATACGTACAATACATCACGCCTATTTCCAAGTAAGTGTACGTGTATCATGTACTTCCGGGCGTCAACGGGTAGACTGAGTATAGTACATCATACTTGCATAGACATTACAGATGAATGTAGCTGGATCTACACCTGTCTCCAGAAACAAGGCGGAGGAGGAGGAGGAAGTTGTTATGGGCACCAATGAGGCGTATGAAACAGTAGCAATGCGCTATCAACAGCCAGCTTCAGTACTTCAGGGGGGGCAACTGTAAACGGAGGAAACGGAAAATGGAAACGGAAACGGAAAGCGGAAAAGGGAAATGGTCGTCACAGCAATACGTACACAGTACAAGCTATCAATGCCAGGATAGGAGCTCGAGCAGCAAGTCTAGGAGTGCATCATTGGGTCGGTGTAAAACCTGGACTCTGGACTCAGGGACTCATGAACTGACTGACATTTAGACACCTGATAAGACTATAAATGATGATATGACACATAATTTATGCCATGTATCCAACCATGCCCCTCCACTGGCGGCAGTGTTTAGTGTACCAGTGGAGGATTTGGAGACTAAGTAAAATTGTGGCTGTTTGTACAGTACATGTACATTAAAAGGCTCAGCACTGAGTATAGCTAGCTACCATCCATTCTCACAAGGAAGACCCAGATTATGCTAAAGCTCATTCATTTCATCCCAATTCAATTGCCAGTAACTTAAAGTTTTATGTATGAACATTGTCAGATCAGATGATGGATTCTAGAGCTTCGGCACACACACACACACACACACACACACACACACTTATACACGACACACCCACACCTTGTGCAGAAGGATAATATACAAGATGTATGAAACGTCACGTAGAATTCTTCCTCATTATATTTAATATGCATTAGCACTGATCTTCACAGGACTATGATTCTAAGCATTTAAGACTAATTTGCACACAATTCACATAAACTGTATTAGTTTGACTCAGAGTCCGATACATCCAGTTTTCTAAAAAAGGTTAGTCAGACTTGCTTATGCTGTGGTTTTGCATGTTGAAACCTGACAACAAAGCACTATTCACTGGAAAATACGCCTACTTCCATCAATTTTTTATCATTCTCAGTAGCTAAATAGATCATTCACATTTCTCACTGTACTGGAAGTTGTTAATTCTTTCTCATACTAATTTAAAACTTTAGCTATAGCTGAATATACTGAGATTTGGTGGCAGCTAGCTTTGCTCTATAAATAGCTTGTGTGTCATGTGTGAGTGTGTGTGTGTGTGTGTGTGTGTGTGTGTGTGTGTGTGTGTGTGTGTGTGTGTGTGCCTAATTAAGCCCTAGAATTCATGATTTGACCTAACAATGGAAGTTTAAAATTCTGGCAATTGAATTGGGATGAAATGAATGAGCATTAGCATAACCTGGAGCTTGATTGCGAGAATGGATGGTATACTCAGTGCTGAGCCTTTAATGTACTGTATACATATAAACAGCCACAATTTTACTTGGTCTCCAAATCCTCTATGGCACACTTAACACTGGAGGGGCCGATGGTTGGATACATGGCATAGCTATGTGTCATGATCGTTATTCATAGCCTTATCAGGTGTCCAACTGTCAGTCAGTTTATGAGTCAAGGTTTTTTTTTTTTTTTTTTTTTTTTTTTTTTTTTTTTTCTAATTAATTTTATGCAGTGTGATGCAAAGGATACACGAATTAGCAAGGCTAGTACAAAGCATGTACCCTGATACAATAAACAAAACTAGAACATAGACATGACAAATGTGAAGTAATTATTGTAGTACATTATGATTTACTCCAACCCATGCACTCCTAGACTTGCTGCTCGAGCTCCTATCCTGGCCTTGCATGCCTAACTATGACATTGTACGTATTGCAGTGACGACCCTGTCCCTTTTCCGCTTTCCGTTTCCGTTTCCGTTTTCCGTTTCCACTTTCCGTTTCCATTTTCCGTTTCCTCCGTTTACAGTTGCCCCTTCAGGGGAATGTTCAGGAGGAACCTGTTTATGACTTAGCGTGATATATTAAATAAAAATTTGTTTGTGTTCACAAGAGAGTTTATGAAGAGTAAACTGATATAATTGTGAGTAATAACACTGCATGTGTCATGTACACAAAATATTCTGAGTTTTATTAATATTGCATAGCTTGTCATTGAACTATATATTGTAATATTATACTTTAAACTGAGATCCATACACAGTATATATATTGTTATTCCCTTTGAAGATTTTATCATCATCATAACTCATTCCGTGCCAGATTTAGAAGATTAGTATACTAGGGCGTAGCTCCGTCATTGCATGTGCACGCTCATACACTCCCTGCATCTATATGCACATTAAATGGGAGATATCATGCAATTACACATGCACACTGGTATAACTTTTTATCATGTCAGTTGTACTATAGACAATGAATGTAACCGCCTATGCACTACCTAGGCATCAGTTGATTGTCAGAGAGGGCAACAATAAATTAAAGCCGTGCCTGATTTGATGTTTTCCCAGGAGTTAATTAGTGGCACCTGAATATTATTGCACTTGTGGACAGCAACATAAAATGCCAAGGGATTGATTGTTAACAAAGTTGCACATTCTTAACCTGAATATTAGTCTCTCAGCATTATTCGTCCACTCACCTTTTTTTTTTATCTGAGACCTAGTGCATAACCATAACTAATATTATCCTGTATTATTTCAGCAATTGGAATTATTGAGAAAGCAAAGATAGCAGTAGCCTCGTGCCCAGGCTCTCGAGGGGGAGGAGAAAGAGAGCCTGGTACACACCGTTCGCGCATGCGCTTAATTATTTCAAATTTTTGTCGCTTTTTGCGTCATCGACGATTGCCCACAGCTATGATACCTAATAATATTAATAAACTAGCTGCTAAGCTTTTAAGCTTTGTTGGGCTTTATTAGGCTATGCTAGCTTAGTAATCTACACGATCGAACTAACGGTACCTCAGAACAATATTCAAAGTTCATTTCAGGAAATCTTGCTGAACGAGACTCCAAGCCGTCCCTTCGTCGATACGGAACGGCCTAGAATCTGGGCTGCTGTGGCACTGATCCAGCTCCAAGCCTCCAACTATCCATCAACAGTTGTTTTCATTGACAAAGGACGGCTAAAACCGTTAGATCGACGAGCGATACATCGCGAAACGCTGGCAAAGTCATCGCCTGATCAGCTGAGATAGCATGTAACGGTTTGCGGTTTTGATGTCCGATGACGTGAGCTACATGAGATATACGGAGAGTATCCTAGAGGATTACGGAAATACCGGAATGCCGGTATATTAAGCGCATGCGCAAACAGTGTGTACCAGGCTCTCTTTCTCCTCCCCCTCGAGAGCCTGGGCACGAGGCTAAGATAGCAGTGGTTGCATTTAAATTAATGGCGTTGATGTAAGCTATACAATAGTGATCAGATATATTCATGTTATCATGTCATGTGTTTATAATCTGATGCAATCACTTCAGGTTTATGTTTATAGTTTAACATGACATTGTATGCCATCACAATTTTATCTTAAATGATTCACTTTCACAACATGTTTGTATGCAGACTGAGGCTTGGTGAGTACACTGAATGTTTGGATTATTAAATCGTATCACACTGTACACAAGGGAAACTCTAGGATAAACATACTCTTAGGAGTAAACATGACTACTTATATCTATATTACATGTGAAGTCAGGTATTCTAACTAATACTGCAGATGTGAATAATCTTCATCTTCCATACACTCATTTTGTCTCAAATTCAAAGGAACCTCGTAATTAGCACTCCTCTCTGTTGCACCTCCACCATCAGTTGCCAGATGTGCTTCAGAATACTCGTACCTCTCAGAAAGCAGTCTAGCTTGAGCCCGGTTTTTTCTTTGCGACTGTCTCCTTGAGTCAATGGTTTCATAATCTGGTCCTATACAGCTGTAATCAGGACACTGTGCTTCATCTCGGTTGGCGATGGTAGCACCAGTTGATATAGCTTGAGAAGTTGCTCTTGTTGAATGTGATGGTGTTGTGACATAACTTAGATTACTACGTACAGGCATATCCATAGTATTACTTTGGTTGACAGATTGAGACTCTGGTAGTCTACATGTGTATGTAAAGAATGCATAAACATATACCAGTTGTGCATTATAATATAAGCTAAAACTTTAAATATAAACTACAGGCATAAACACGTACAGAAGAGTACATAAAATTAATCATTTATACCGTTGTTTATGGATATGATTTGATGTACACTTATGGTTAAGTTTATTCCTAGAGACTCCATTAAAAATGACCAGGATTAAATCACTATAATATACTCTCTGCATGCATGATCTGTATACATACCTGGCCATGATTCTGCTTAGTTTTTCTTTCCAGTGTGGTCTTAGTAGATAAATCACCAATATCACCAACAAAACCAACAAGACTAGAAGAACTGTTATTATAAATCCAAGTACTCCTTCAACAACATTACTTGAATTTGAAGCTCTTTCTTCAGTTATTGTAGTTTTAGTGGTTACAGTTTCGGTACAAATTCTTCTGGCAGTATAATTCTCGTAGACTACTGATACACAGCAAGTGTAAGAGGTGGATGAAAGCAGACCACCCAGGTTTACAGTCAAGGTTTGATTACTCACTGAAATTGCTATGCTGTGTTTTTCACTAAAGCACTCAATTTCAAACATGGTTGGTACTCCTGCGTGGGTGGAATTGCCCAGCGACCAAGAGATCATGACAGTATGCATAGGATTAACAATCATAGCGCTGACATTTTTCGCTTCACCTCGATCATCCCTACATCTAACACCAGCATCTCTTGCATGAGTACAAACCATCTTTGGCATTGGCCGATGTGGGCATTCAAGTAGAGTCATGTCCTTTGTTAAATTGCATCGGACATTATCAAGCCAAACAGGTCCTTCTCCTTGTCCATAATAAGATCCTGGCTTAGCTATTGCTTCTATATGGGAGGGAAGCATTCAATTATGATTGATAAAGAATGCAAGATGCATAGGTTAACCTGAATTGGATTTATCTTCAACAGTAGTACAGCTATACATGTATTGTTCAGTTTAAACTACATGTATGCAAACAGTGGGATATTACCATCTGGTGTGTATCCAAGCTGTCTGCAAACAACTTCTGCATCCTCTCTTCCCCACTCCACAGCATCACAGACAGTGCCCCAAATGGAACTAACACAGACCTCTACTCTTCCTTCATTTGGTACAGAGCCATTCACAAGCCTTACATCACCATGATCACACTGAATTGATACTGCATGCATACACAATAAAATTCAGATAATAATAAACTCTACCCTGAACTCACTTTTAGATTAGAGAACTTATTTACCTTTACTGAACAGAGCCACTATCATCACCACAGTATTCACCATGCTATGATGGCTCATGTCCTGTGGCAAGGTCACTGATTTTGTCATAGCTAGGTTAAGTTAGCCAAGAAAACTAACTGTTGTTTGGGGGAGAGTCTCAGATGGATAGCACTCAGACTGTGTGGCAACATCCTGCATGCCTTGAATTGAACATGTTATGATTTTCAGTATCAATAACTACAAACAATGATGCATATTATGCATACACGGGGAAGAGACCATAGGTACGGTACTCGGAAACATGGAATTTAGGAAGATATAGTACTACAGTACTCACTGATCATTTTACATGTAGCACATGATACATAATAATATGATTGAGTGCACATGTGCATCAGTTGTCAATTAGCTAGCTCTGAGTCACTTGTGTCTGAAAAGTGCAATCATCATGTGATATGCATGCATGACCAGACAAACTCTCTAGCATCCCAATTAATAATCATGACTGTACTTTGTCTGCATGAGCATCCTATGTTTGGTATGTATCTAGTACTAGCATCCCATACAATAGGTTTCACTAACTGTCATCCAAGCCCTTTGCACTGGCCTAGCTGCCATCCCCTCTCCCAACACCAACACCTTATACCCACTTTTCGAGTTCAACAAGCACCATGCTGATTTCCCCTCAGGAAAACAATTTTATCCAAGTACGTAGCTAAGCATTCAGACCTCCCCAAAGTGCATGCATGCTGCTGTACGTATACAATCCATATCATATAGCTACTTACATTATTATACAGTTGCTGGCTGGCACATATGTATGACATTATTGTCTTACACCTAGTAGTTTTGTCTCCATCTAAGGAAAAAGTTTTGAAACATTAGTCTCCACCACACACTCTAGTACAAGCTTTAATTTCCTTCGTGTATGAAGTTCACTTGAGCCAGATTTGTATAGAAACAATACCACATGGCACAATGCGTGACCATGCATGCAACAGCATGGTTCCAAAGGTAACTTCTGCTACAAAGGAATAGCGAATGTAAATGTATAGCCTAATAAATACTGTAAACAGTCCAAAATTTTGTGTATAAGTGGAGAAATCATTGCTGTAGCTCAAACTATACATCAGCTATCATCGATCAAGCTTTGAAAACTAAAACATTACAATGAAGGCACTGAGGATAAATGTAATGATCTTGCTGGCAACATCTGCCCTAGTGAGTGTGCAAGCACAGCTGCTGGGACCTCGTCCTCCCTTCTGTGAGGATGTACTTGCTGCATTGGCAGCAAAAAATATTCAAGTTTTTCAGTCACTGAATGGCTTCACTCCGGGTAGTAGAAGCATTGCCAATGTATTGTGTATTGATTCCTTCAACTTTAGGTGAGTTCCTGGTAACTGTAGTTATTAGACTATACTAATTTAAACTTATGGCAATAGACATTCAGCAACATCTTAAGGAGCATTTAGTTAAATTGTGTTATAGCATTTCCCAATGCTATTCCTAGCTCCCACTGAAATGTAAAATTAATGAAGTCATAGTTTTATTTTACAGTATCTATAATATTTATGCTAAACATAGAGTGCAACGGTACTTCTACTGCCCTGAAGGGTACACGGCATTAGTTCTACCACAAAGTGACACAGTGACTGCAGTTGACCTGAGTGCAAACACGGGTTTCAACGGTGTTGTTGATCTCGATCAGTTGAGTGAGCAGTTGAATGTTACTATCATACTCTTCTGCTTAAAGCCACGCTTCCCTCCAACTCCAAGTCGTAAGTATATACATAAACTGTTAGCTATTGCACGATGTCATATAGCTACTTATTCTGTCATGAGCCACTTAGCTATAGGAGAGAAGGGGTGGAAAAGACACTGGGATTGTTCCCCTACACTTGGGATTGGTTTTTGCTAGACCCTCTAAATTTGCAGGCTAAATGTGCATGTACATTCCTCAAGGAGACACGTACCCCTGCTTTTTTTTAAATTATGATCAGTGTGCTGTTGAAGTACAGAAATTAATGCATTGAACATGCTAGCTACTAGCTGCACCAGCTAGCCTTAATTAAGCCTGATAAGGCCACCTTGAATCGTAGTTGTATACAACCAGGAGCATATGAGCCAACTGAAGTGGTGAAACTCGTGCCAATGCTTCCCTGCCAACCTTTCTTGGCACCAAACTAGATCCATAACTATAGGGATGTTGACAAGGATGTAGGCGCATGTAACTATACAATATAGCTACTATTAGCTACTATCTCATGACTTATATGTATAATTAAACTGCCAGTTCTTGTCCAATTAACACCATGCATGGGTTTAGACTCTT
Source organism: Stappiaceae bacterium (assembly GCA_964291365.2). Lineage (GTDB taxonomy): Bacteria > Pseudomonadota > Alphaproteobacteria > Rhizobiales > Stappiaceae > JBDWFY01. The sequence continues at coordinate 59,490 of OZ220021.1, read as the reverse complement.
TATACCCACTGCTTTACCTTATCATGGGCTAACAAAACATTTTTTGTCCCTTGTGGATGCAACCCCCATCCCCAGCATGAAACTTTCAGCAGCTGCTAGAATAAGGTATTAAGTCTGTGAGTCTGTGACACTGAAGTCATTAGTCTGTTCTACACGTGGTAGTACTATCTTGATGCAATTACATACGTATGTACAGCCACTCCTCCACCTCCTATGCTTGGATCCTGTCCTAGGGGACCGACCAGAATGAGATCATACATCCGTCAGCATCATACAAGGCTCTGTCGATTCAGATGCTCATTTCAAGTATCAGCTCAAGGGTAAGTATTATAAATATCATAATTATTGGGAAAATAATAACCCAAACTTGATTGGTCCCTCCAACAAATTTCTTAAAGCATTGACAATAGATTGTGTTTTGTGAGGTATGACAGCTTTAATGTAGTGTGCTCTGCAGCTGAACCTTGAACATGGTTACAGGTATTCAGGCTTGGGAGTTTAAGTGTTTCATTACCTAGTCTTTGGAGTGAACACTGCTAGTTTTGATATGCATGATTAATACAACAAGAGTAATGCTCTAAAATTAATGTTCGTTGGCATGCATGGTCTATATATGATATTATGCTATACAAGTTGTCATGTTATAATATTATGAACGTAATTTATGACATTGTGGTACCATTATATTTATGCTGTTTCAGAGCCTCAATAGGGAGCCGAACCAGAGATGTTTACTGGTGTTGTCAAGAGTACGGAGATCCCGTTATTGTCAGCAGAGCATCCCGTCTCTATCGTTGTGGACCTCTATGATTTCAGTGAATATTGCAATGCACACCTGATTGCCTCAATACTATGCAGAATGCAAAATAATTAGCTAGAGTTTTGTTTATGTGTACATGTACAATCATTATCATCATTATATTAAAATTATACGTAGTTATCCATCTGGTGTGGGCAATGGGCATGCGATTTGTAGCATCTGTGGATCGTATTGAGTGATTCGAAGCCTAGTGTGTGCAAGTTATCACTTGCTGCACATTACACTAGAATAGTAGAATGCTCGCGCCTTTGTCAAATGCGCATGCACTGGGGGGGGACTGCCTATTGCAATGGGGGACTATTTATGATGCACACTAAATGTCCGGGGGGGGGACTACTTGTAACGATACAAGTAGTAGGGGACGAATTAACTCGTTACAGGCCACATGCTCAAACAGGGATGTAGTATACATTAATGCGCATGCGCACGTGCCACAATCGGCAGCCCTTTATCCTCTCTCCTACACCATACTATGAATGACCCCTTTATGCTTGCAAGGTCTGCCCTTTCACAACCCCTGTTTCGACACTATAATAGCATGTAGCTATGTAGCTAGTGATGTGATGGATGATAACCGAATCGGGTGCAGCAGGGGGCGAGCAAAGTGAGCCCCCATGGTTGATATCAAGGATATTTTCATTATCCCAGTGAGGACTTTTCCTTTTTTTCAAGCCAGGTTTATTGTGTTGCTATTGGCTATTGTGCTATTTACTGACCATGTTACATTACACACTAAGTAAAAAAATAATTATTGGAGCTATTGGAAGCACTTCAAGTTATAATTTTTACATGGGCACGCAGAATGGGTCAAAACTAAAAGTTTAATTGTATGGATTTTTTATTCACACCTTCAATTTTAAGATATGCAGCCATATCTCCCTAAAGTGTCTCCCATATGTTTCTATAGGGAACCCATGCATTTGCAATGTTTTACGCCCACGCGCACATATATACCTGGCGACCATTACCCAATTTACTCAAAATTGCACTATGGGTGCCTGCTTGCGTTGTGTGGCCCTACTATGCATGTAGCTACACTATATGGAGTTTTCTGGACACCCTTTTTTTCTGCTTAGTGTGCACGTTAGTTTGAAAAAACAAACAAACTATGTGTCATGAAAGTAGATTCATGCCATGCCACGCTAAACGAATGATGATACCAGCCCCATCCCCTAAAGCTCATCACTACACACAGTGCGCATGCGCTTACTGCAATGATGAGTTTTGGGGGGCGGGGCTGAAAAGGAAGTTGCGCAAGGTTAAAACGAAGTGCCTACTTTTAAGCTACTAAACACTGTATACAGTATATAGAACTAGTAAGCAAAGAATATGAACAAAGAACAGTTACAGCTCTTGCCTGAAAACGATAAAAGAGGACGGAAGTTTGACTACATCGGTACCCATGCTCAACAAGCAGTGGCGGGGGCACCTCCAGCCTATCACTCTGTCCAGGTTTCAAGTCCTACATATGAACAACCGGTAGGCTTGAGTGCTATGGGGTATAAGTATGGCATAGTGCTTTCTTTCAAGTATTATGCTAATGGTAATCCTTCAACTTGAAATTCTCATACAGACATGTTCCAGAGTTGTAATTGCTGCATTCATTACTCTACTCTGTTGTGTTTGTGTCTGGCCTGCTAGTCCTTTTGCCATGATGGCCCTGGCATATGCATTTAAGGTGAGCATAGTATATTGATAAATATTGTATTTTATTCTGACTTGTTACTAGCATAGACAGCACAAATCACTGTAATTGTAATTTAGTCGAACGCCATAAAATACATGCATAGTTTGTGTATGTGTTTGTCTTTGTGTGTGTGTGTGTGTGTGTGTGTGTGTGTGTGTGTGTGTGTGTGTGTGTGTGTGTGTATGTGTGTGTGTGTGTGCAGTGTTTGTGTCTGTGTGTGTCTGTGTGTGTCTGTGTGTGTGTGTGTGTGTACACATATACCCAGTGCATGTGAACGTACATTGTACATGTACATGTATTGCACATGTGGCCAGCTAAGCTACAGAGGATTTCCTTTTCTTAGTTGTTATAACCCAAAAAGGCCAAAAAGACGTTAATACTGTATGTATCTGTCAGTCTATCATATGGCGTGCATGTGTTACATGTGCATTCGTGTGTGTATGCTTGGTAGTAGCCTCGTACCCAGGCTCTCCTCCCCCTTGAGAGCCTGGGCAAGAGGCTAGCTTGGTAGGAAATGGGAGCAGCTTGGTTCAGACCATTCAGTGGCTGTGGTCTTGAGATCCCAACTAGATAAACTGTTGTGAGTTCAATTCTCACCTGCGCCTCACTGTTAAGACTTTGAGCAAGTTACTTATCCTCATGAAACCAATTATCAAGAGTATATTATTATAAGAGCCTGAGGAGATTATAAGAGCCTGAGGAGAGTACTAGTTTTTTTGGTCAAACTCTGAATATCCTACACAAACCACCTTGTGTATGTAGTCAATTGTGAGTGTTGGTCTGTGGTAGATCTTAGACTAAATACCCTGCTATAGCACTGTGGGTTTCAGTTTGTTTGATTCTCTCCCTTTCTCATCGTACACTCTTATGAAGTGCAGTGACTGTCCCAAAAAGAAACAAATTACTCTCAAAAAGAGTCCCCATAATAATCCCATATGTATTCAAAATGCTCTGTGTTGAATAACATAGTATGCATACTGCACACAAAATGCTGTAATTTCATCAACTTAGTAAAATTCTTATGTAATGATAAATATTTGTCTCGCAGATCAAACTTTGTGATAGTTGAGTACTTCTTCTGTTACATCTGCAGGCTGATGCAGCAAGTGAAAATTGTCAAGAGCAAAGAGCAAAGGTTGCCATCAACAGAAGTGTCATGTGTGCCACAATAGCCTTTGTAATCGGGGCCATTGTGTTAGCCACTACTGCAGCTTTTGCTTGCTACTTACACTACAATCATTAAAATTAACTTACCATGTTGAGTTGCTGTAGGACTATTACCTGGTATACATTTATTTTATTACCACGATGGTACTATATATGTACAATACATAATTTGTTATGCATTGTGGTTGTCAGTTATAATAAGGACAATTAAGCAGGGTCTGCCCCACATCATCCATGCATGAAGTTCACATCAAATGTCTCCATGGACTCAAAAAACTCCTCATTGCATGTTGCCCCCTAGCTTTAGCTAAAATTCCCTCGACAACCTGTTATTGCTGGGACCAATCACCAGCGAATGTGTCCATCCATCCTCTTAAACAACAGCCAGGCCCTACCTAGCATTCAAAGCTTCTTGCAATGCATATTGAATACAAGGGATAAAAGAGCTGCTCCTATGCCTAATAAGCCCTGCTTTCTTCCCAGAAGCATCAGAATCAGTGCAAATTCTGAAACTGGCTCGCAAGATTGGTCTTTATTGCATGACTATCCTAAGCAACGATATTAATTAGTGGGAGTGGTCAAGGCTTTTGCACATGCACAATAGTGCCCTACCTCTGGCTACGCCACTGTCTATTGAGACATCATAATTATTATCTACCCGTTGAATAGCCTAACAATAGTGTGAATGTTGGTTTGACTCCAAGATGAGTCACAAAACGTGACTTATATAATAATGTAGTCTATCCCTATCATAACATTATAAAGATTCCATACTTATAAGAGTAACTTTGGGAGAGCAAGGTTTCAGTATGGGGACTTGGAATCATAGAGGCTTCCTGCTTTTGATGACTAATCCTTGCATGCTAGCCATTCGAATTCCACTCATAGCTATTGTCCTGCTGGGTGTGATACATGTATAACACAATTACCTAGCTGGCCCGCCAGACTATAGCTACTCTCATAATTCTAAGTATGCACTCAGTACACTGACTATCTAGAGTCGTCACCACTATGACTGCTGCCAATGGCAGGGTGATTCTGTAGTTCCCTTGTGCAATACAATAATAATATTATAGCTAGATTATGTAATCTAATAGACACACTCAAGCTCTGACTGCACTACATATATATACTAAGCTGTTACATTACAGGGTGCATGTATACACAATAATATATTGACGAGAATTAGAGGAAGCCTCTATGATTCCAAGTCCTGATACTGAAATATTCTTCTCCTGAATCACTATAACTATGAACCCTTATATTTATGGAATCTTCAATATAATGTTGTAATAGTGATAGGCTATAATATTATACATCAATCACATTTTATTACACAAGGTGAATGTATACACAATAGTTTTCTGGAGTTTACATCGCCAGACTACAGGGCCGAGGGAAGCACAAGAATGATGGTGAGGCCATGAGTGTTAACAGTACAATGGATATACACAAAACATAAAAGTATAATGATTTACTAATAATGTAACTATTCATAGCTTGTGACATCACTCAGACATAATGCGTACTGTTCTCCTTTATCTACGCTTGGTAATGGTCGTCACACATAGTCCATAAATGTGCACACCATGATAGATGTTGCTAACAATTGAACAATATAACTTTGTGGGCTACCGGTAGCAGACGTAGGAGGTGATCCTGCTACAGTAGGTGATCCTGCTGCAGTAATGATAACAACAGTGACATCCATGGAAATAATTAGCTATCATGAAACAGAATAAGGACTAGAATGTTACTATTGTTCATATACCTCCTTCAACAACTACTTGAATTGTTTGAAAAGTAGAAAGGCTTGAACATGTAGCTATAGTTGTCAGCTATAGAATCGTCCAGTATAGTAGTGGTAGAATACTCAGTATGACCTGATGACCCTTACCTACATTGAGCTCAAGCATGTGCAGTGGAACTGCATACTATTATGGCACTAGTAGGTGTGGTTGATAGGTGTGGCTGATCAAACATCAATACTGTACAGTGGTAAACTTTCAAGGGAGAAAACTTTCACATATCCGTAGGAAGTGAGAATTTCACGGAGAAATTTTTCATGGATTGCTTGGAACCAATCATAGGTGGGGGCAGCATGGTCCCAAATTTCGTGGAGAAAACTTTCACGGATGGCCCTCAAACCTCGAAATCCGCAAAGTTTTCTCCCTTGAAAGTTTAACTGTAGCTACCAACACCATTGGCACAGACCTCTGGTCAGAATGTTACTACCATGGTATAATACTATTTGTACCATGGTTGTAACATTCTGACCAATCAGATTGCTCCACAGGAGGTCCCTACTGACCTCCTTGTCGGTCAATAAATATTTATTTATCTACCTCCGAGGCTATGGAATTTACATGATCATGTCTGTTAGGCTAGTTACAGCATCCCCTGAATGCACATGTAAGCAGCAAAGAAAGTTATAGTGTATTGCACTTGCTGCAAATGATTAGTGGGAAGGTCTTACTGCGTTCATTGTATGGGTAGAGCGATTGATTGCCAAGTCAACAGTTCAAGAGCTGTACCTGCACGCCTACTTGGAGCATAATAAACTATGGAATCGAAAAACGGCCAGGCTTTTGTACACGATGATGGTATCGTGATGGCCTGGAAGATTTTGATCACATGCTCGACGTTTTTTGGGCATGGTTTCAATTGGTGGTCGATGTCACCAACACACCACAACCACTAATGCTGACTATGACTCTGCAGTTTTTCGATGGCCGACTGATGCTATAGTTGCTAGGCCATAGATGCATTGTCAGGACCATGTAGCCCATGGTACAAGCCGGTTACATCACCCAGTATCAGTCCCTACATTATCCCTTTCAGTCACACAAAATTCACAAGATCACCGAACAAGCTTTCGTTTGGTACAGGGTCGACCAGGCTGCGGTTGTTGCGTGGCAACAGAACGAGCCACGCCCACAATCACGATCTCTGCAAAGGTGGAGCTCAAGGTGCAGCTCAAATGCAGCCCAGAGAGAGAATGCAGCTACACCAACCGACTCATGGGACACTACTAACACATACATCACCTCCTAGACCCTTCTTTGGCTTTTTTTTTTTTTTTTTTTTTTTTAAAGTGATCAAAGCATAGATGAAAGCTTCTTCAAAGCAAAACCACTTTGACGTCATCACTTCAAAGTGCCGATGGGACTGCGACTATTGTGTGGGCCAGGTTTTCTTATCGGTAGTCTAACCGCTGCCAATGACTTATTCATGTCTCTATTTAGCCGAGATACAGTCCATACAAAATCGTTGTAAATTTGCAACAATTTGTGACCGAAAGGGTTATAAGCTATACATTGTACATATCCAGATATTTTATTCATCTGTGAAGGGTGCAATTCCAATGAATTATTCAGATAAGTGAGGGTCCACTGCACCATTTTTACTGACCACTATTATCACATAATCAGAACCATTCATAAATAATACTAATCATACGTACATACCTCTGACTGTAATAGTAGCATTGTCACTAAAGTATACACAGGTAGGTACTGTAGCCTTTACTCCTCGACATCGATATAATCCAGCATGAAAGGTTTGCACTCTAGTAATTTTTAGTGACTGAACCACAGGTATGTACTCCAATCCCCTATAGGGAAATACACAATTAATACAAATAATATGGTGTAATAACATGTCTTACCGGAGACGCTGTATTTCTGGATCAGCTCCGGTTACAGTCCAAAATGTTCCATTTCATAGATATATTTCCCAAGTTATTAGCTGATCCTCAAGAGCAGGCATGCAGGTAAGTACTACATCAGTCTGATTGACTTCTAAAGTTTCATCCATTGGATCTACAATGAACTCTGAAGCATTAAAAAAAATGGTGACTGAAATGTACATAGAAAAAGTAAGTAGGGTGGTAGTGCAAATTGTATAGGGACATATCTTGAACACTGTACAGTTTATCCCTACTATCCTTATTTACATACTTTTCTGCACCACTATCCCTACTTGCTTTGTTCAATGTTGTACTTGTTATCAATTTCTAGAATAACAGCTCAGCACTGAGGGATGTCATTACAAGTTCAATTGTCTGTTTTGACAACATATACTTCTACACAGTCAAAGCCCATAGTACCACGAATAAGGTGCCCTAAGAAGCAGCAGGGACTAGCTATACCCAATTCCCATCTAGCTCAAGAAATGAACCATCTTGATTAGCACTAGCACTCAAGTATGCTGGTGCTGATGTGTGAGTCGAGGGCACGGTTAAAGTGCAAATATGGTTGTAGTATTACGGATGGCTAAAAAGTGTCATCCGCTGTACAAATCTATGGGAAAATTGCTCACTTTTGGGATTTTTATAAATTCAGCAATAGTTCAGAAAAATCTCAAACTTGGTGTGGTGATTACTTGGGTCATTAGCATTGTTCAAAAATATATGCGTTGCCACAGCAACATGCCTTGTGGGAGTCGACCTTTTGACCCCGGCTGTGGAAAACATTTATATGTACAATGCATTCAGACATCGCGCATGAGCGATTACAATGCAAAAATTGGTAGGCAGAGTCTACCTTGGAACTTGCTGAGTAAGCAAGCACGCTCAAGAAGCAGAAAGTTTCCAGGGTTCTCGTTTCGTAATAGTGGGTAGTTCTTCTAACAGCCATGCATCATGGATTCTCTCCGTTGGTGGACTGTTCATGACTATGGCAAAACTTCAAGAGTTGAGAGGCGCCACTGCCACATGCCGATTCACATGACTTGGTTGCTATGATCTAAATTTGTTAGATACTGTTTAGTCGGTTTCTATATGATTCAGAAGCCTCAGTTAACAATCTAAGGCACTTAGAAAGCCTACAACTTAGTAAGCTTATACAACTTAGAAACCCAATTTTTGACAACTTGTGCAACAAGTTGCATCATGTTACAAAGCATATTCATATATGTTACTGATTGATAGTAGCCGTGCATGAACTGTACTACAGTCATCTCAAATTCTTCATCTTACATGTATCCATTTCAGTTTCTACAATCAAAGGAATGTATCAAAACAATTGCTGAGTGATACAAACAACACTTGACATAACAGACTGAGGGAAATTTAGGCAAGGTTTTTACCAATTGTGGCAATCTGACAAACTTTTTCAAAAGGTGCAAATTTTGAAACTGCTAAATGTAGCTACTCCAGTTAAAGCCTACCAATAATAGTTACCGGTACCGCATACACGCCTTTGATACTAAGCATTCAATCACCATCTTTAAATTTTCCAATACGCTCTATGAGCCAATTTGCTAAACTTGAGATTTGCCAAAGTTCCCCGCTAGTACATTGCTGGGCTGGCAAACCATAGATAGTAGAGAGGGAGGAGGGATTAGAAATGCACATGGAGCTCTGTAGTGATGTCACGGTGGATGCAATTCATGACAACTCCCCCTATAGTATAGAACATGCAGTAAGATTCTATGGCCATAGTATTTGAAAGTAATCGAATCAGAACCAAGTGTTGAGCTATTGAGCAAGCAACCAAACAGCAGAAAGCATGTTTGTACTGTCTTAGCTGGAAGATTCTTTTGTCCCCATGTGACACACTTGAAATTCTTTCTTTCACAATCTGTGATAGATCCAGAAGAGAGGTCGATGGGGCCCAGTATGTCTATGGTTAGCTACTGAGTGCCTTTGAAGCGTTTATATCCTCATCTGTGAACTTTTCTAACAAGCATCATAGCTGGACTGATTTGGACCATTATGCAAACAAGGGACTTACTTACTTGAGGGTGATACCGGTACTCTCTAGCTGATGATCATTCTAATGAGACGTTTAACAAAGGGCTACATTGTGTACAGATTCCAAGAAAATTACATAGGGGCAATCCGTCAACCAGCTACAAACTATTCAGAAAAGCTGCCTGATTCTTTCTTCTTTTTGGCTCTAGATCCCAGGTGACTCAGCTAGACTTACACCAGGTCCTTCTTGAGGTTGGTCTTCACTGAGACAGCAATATTAAGATGCGAATCGCAGACTTTAACAGAGTCACGTGACCATGTCGAGCATCTGCTGTATACCCGTATTAGCGTTTCCAATCCCTCCTCCTCCCCTCTCTTTATTTTCTATGGGAAAACATAGCACATTATATGTCTTGTCAATACCCAAAATTACATACCACATCCTTCTTGAGAGGAAGCCAGCAAAATAACTTGCAGACAGAATACACCAGTGCATATTAACAGCTGAAGCCTTGACATAATATTGCTTTATGATATCCACCACAGATTATCCTACAGCAGCAAATAAAGAGAATAACACCATAGACTTGGATCACTAAAGCAACTTTCTTATAGACTCTTTGCATAATATTTGGGTCTTGATACCCTCAAGTGTGTTGCTGTAGCAAGTTTTGTTGTTTTTTTTCAAGTAATGTCACTAACTCATGACTGTATAATTACATATCAGTTTCTAATCTAAGTCATACAACATTAACACACAAAAATTATGCTTCTCCATACATTTCTATGGAGCAATAGCTCAACTACGTATACAGAGCACTCACTCCAGGCCACCTTACTGGATGTGTCAATACAATGAATATCAACAGTAAATACAATCTCCCCCTCACCTCGTGCAAGTTGTTACGTCTTCTGAATAATGATCGTACGCAAAACTAAAGCCTGTCAAAATATCAATGTTTGTCAGCTAAAATCGTCTGCTCAACCACCAAACAACAAGAAACAGGTCTAGCTATCAAACTTAGAGGTAAAAAAGTGATGGGTGGTCACATAAACTGCCTCTGTTCATGCATAATGTAACGCAGGTAATCCGGATTAGAGCGTGTAAACGGGGCTTAAGCTATCCCTGCATTCAAATACTGTATAAGTGACTTATTCTAGGATTACATGTTCTATTGTTAGCCTAAGACTATTCATGTATATCCCCTGTATGCTAGTATATACAGAAATTATTATAGTTATAGACAAAAAAAAAAAGACGGCTAAACTGACCCTTCTGTTTTTGCAGTGCATGCATGCATGCATGCGTGGCAGCCCTCAAGCAGAAAACCTTGACTGACAGTTCACTATTTCAAAAAAAATTTTGGCCCTACTCCAATTAGTGGACTATCATGAACGAATCAGTTCATTTGAGCTGTGGTCTTCAAGAATTAACATAGAGACATCAATTATGTTTGAATTAACCTATAGCTAGAAATGGTTGAATTTTATTCTTGTTTTGGATTAAACCAGATTGTACAGGAATTCTTTCAGTGTAGCTACAATCATTTCCATATTGTGTGTCAAACACTATCCTGTAACCTTATGTGGCCACTTGGCACTTGAGCATGGCAATAGCTTGTTTCTCAGAATTAGCTTGCCATGCTCAAGTGCCAAGTGGCCACATAGTTCCTTTGCTTGCATGTAGTTGCATGCTGACTTGCTATCGATGATACAACTCCATCCATGGCCCAAACGTGTTCACTTTGAATCACTTATTGATCGTTTCTGCTGTCGTCCTGCTCACTGTACGCTCCATTGACGGATCTTACAGAGTCCTATGGATTCTCTATAGGACCCAGTGGTGGATGCAGGATTTCTTGAAGGGGGTTTCTGTTACAGTATTGCGCGCAAAGCGCGCACGAAAGTTTTAGAAGCCACACCCATTTTTTATTTAAATCACGCACATTTTCGATCGTTTTAGAAAGAAATTACTTGCCTACCTGTCAATCGATCTGTTTTTGATCGAAACTTCTGCTAAAGTAGCAGTTTTCTTAGTTCTTTAGCCAGAAAGGGGGGTTCCATTTAGCCTATCATCAGTACTTCTTAGTACTAGGTCCGGCCCAAAGGGGGGTTCCATGGAACCCCAGGAACCCCCCCTAAATCCGCCACTGGGACCGGCTACTTCTGTGATCCTTGGCGATACTCTTGCCTGAAGTACACTTGCGGTTAGTGCAATATCATTTGTGGTTAGTGCAATATGGCTTCTATCCTGTTGCTATATGGTTGTTAACATAATACTATCCAAGGTACTATTATATGTGATACAGGCCCTCCTTGTACAGTAGGGTTCATGTCTATATGTTTACTATTATACATTTCCTGAGGGTGAGGGCAAACATTCATACAGTTCTTGAGGGCTAAGAACATGTTTTAATATAGTATCCACAGACTGAAATAGTTCATATTCCTCGCTTTGTATATGGATTCACATCATCTTCGGGCTTTGCTCTCGAGATTTGTGATAAACCTCGGGAATTGATATAACTGCACTTAGCAACAACGTACTGGTAGCGGCTACATTGTACCTGTCCTATAACTTTTAACACACGAACGCACAACACAGAATAAGTTGAATAACCATGCATGATAATTATTATAGTTCACGTACCTAGCAAGTACGAATTAAGCCACTGATCAGGGAATGTCTTGTTGACCAACGTTAGTGATTTTTATATACTGGTAGTGCTGGACTCTGGACTGATATTTGGACTATCATTTGGACTGGGTTTCGGACCGATAAGACTCTGGCCGTGACGACGACCATTTCCAACCATGCTCCTCCAGTGCAGTATAGTGTCTAGGAGTCTAGAAGATGCTATCTCTGTAAAGTGATTTGTGTCTGAGAATCAAAATTGATCGGAGTGTTTTCCAGTGAACAATGTCATCTTTGACTTTGTTGTCAGGCTTCATGAACCACAAGCAATTCAGGCTGCATGCAATCACTTTACCCCTCATTGCGCATGCGTGCGGCCGGGGTAATAATATCAACAAAATTATGCCTACTTGCAATCATGGGGAGCTAGGTAGTGAGCTTGTTTATCGGCCCAAATCAAGAACTATATACTCTTGGCCCAAATATACCCTAAATACCTTTATATGCCAACAATAATCAAGCCCGAGTATAGATAACAGGGGAGCTGAGGGGGCTTGGCCACCTATATGTGAGGATGTTCAGCTCCCTCCCCCCCCCTCCCCCCCCAAAAGTCATCTAACATACTTACAGCTCTAGTATTAACTAAGGCTAGCCTAGAGTAGTTATGGCCAGCGGTTTTGACAAATCCACTCTGTGCTTGAGTCCAGTGGCATCGCCAGGGGGTGCATGTGTGTGTGTTCGTATGCACCCAGTCAGTACAACAGTGCACCCCTCAAAATGTAACCTAGCCCATAACATGTTTACAACACAACCACAGGAACCAACAAGTATGCCATCATTAGACCAAAAATAAGATTTCCTACATGTCCTGCTTCCCAAAACATGACATTTCCTCACATTTCCTACACATGTCTGACAGGAATAATCAATTGAACGAAAATTAATGTTTAGAAAAATTTTCCCTATCCTGCAGATTTCCTACATGTATGAAATCCAAACTTTTGCCTAGTATGCATGCGCTTATCTGGCAGTGCACCTGTCGTCCCCAGGTTCCCCGGTCTTTTCTTGCGTGCGTACTGGAAAGATCAGGGAGCCTGGGGACGAGGCTATACCTGTTGTACTGTTTATAACATAATGAAGTCTAAGAATAATACAGGCTTTGTAACGTTTCGTTAGTTTTATGCTTTATTCATCCACCCGTGTAGTAATACTGAGCATGCATGCACCCAGACACAAACTACCTAGGGAAGCCACTGCTAGAATTATCTAATCCCTTCCTAAGGTACACAGCTAACATGGTATCGTGGTGGCTACGAATGCACTCGACCATTGAGCCCTGTTGCTGCATTCTCTTGACTGTATCAATCAAGTTAGGGCACAATATACCCCGCGCTGCATCAATCTGAGAGCTAAGAGTTTGGGCTATTAAAGCACGCAGGGGCAACAATCGGTGACGACCATTACCTACTCGTGTTCGCCGAAAGCGTCAGAGTAGGTGTGGGCAATAGGAAGAGTATGCAACACACACAGTAGTAGAAAAACATCTCTCTCTCTCTCTCTCTCTCTCTCTAGATCTCTGTCTGGATTTGTTGCAACACCTTCAGTGTACTACAGCAGATTCATGCACCTTTGCAATAAAAAACTGCTAGGACTAAAACCATAGTTGTAGTTAATTTAATAAGCTACAAGCAACTGTGCAGGAACAGTTTACACAGCATAAACAAGGTGGTTTTTAAGGCAGCCTGTCTGTTGCAAAGGTGCCTGAATTTGCTGTAATACCACTGGCAGACAGTGTACATGGCTTTGTGGCTGTAGTGCTGTACTTTAAGTAGCTGCTAACCATATTCACGCGCCACTATCACTAGTCTGCAGCTGTGACGTCAAATCCAGAAAGAGTTGTTTTCACTGCTCATACTCTTCCCTATACACTTCTGAAAGAATGTTGTTTACTACAAGCGCATTAACACTTACAATCATAAGTTGGAATGGCCCTCCTTTAAATCATCCACCACTACTGACTGCAATCCAGTGAAAGTCTGGAATTCTCCTTAGGAGGAAAGTGCTGATTGTGCCATTTGATTATCATAAGGATGTGATGCCTGGTGTTCTGTGTGTCTGTGACTACGTCTCAGTGGTGTTAGAACTGCTGTTATCTTGACTGTAATCTAGCTATTCAGTGGAGGAAAACAAATTGATTTGGAAGAGAAGTCAAGTAGACATACAAAAGAATGACACAAGCAAAATAGTGTCTACATACTTTGCATTTTGTAGCCCATACTCTTGGTACATGTAACTATATAGCTTATACACACACATGCAGCAACATAAGAGCACACCTGGTGGGATAAAGAAGGTTCCCCGTGATAGAAGACGAGGGGGGTTTGGCATCATGGCCCCCATTGCTGGGGGGAGGGGATTCAATACATCCAAGTAGCTACTTTAATCTCAGACCTCCCTGACTTCTCTGTGATAAAGAAGGTGGTAGAGTGAGTAAACAAATAAATTGAATGTACTACATGTCCGTGTATAGTGTATGTTTAGAGATCTGTATAGTGGGAAACTTTTCAAGGGAGAAACCTTTCATGCATGAATGCAGCAGTTGCGTTTTGTACTCATGAAATAAAATCTTGCTTGACCGATTCGCAAAAGCTTTCTTCCTCAAAAAGTTTCCCATTAGCTATAAGGTAGATCTATACATAAAATCAAAAGGCTTAGGCTGTTCCACTAAGTTGCCTGCTAAGTTGGGATGGTAATAATTATATAATTGGTTGGGGAATTGCACTGCTCCTTAATGATGCAATTCATAGCCACACACATACTACATCGTGGCATCTCCTTACAAAATACATCAACAGTGGTGGAAAATTTCAACTATATATGTCATCTTCAAAATGAGCAATCCTACACATTGGATAAGCACAGCACTATCAAAATACCCTATACAAACAGTTGCATGATCACAGAGCATGCATGAACAATGCACAGTCATGACATTGTATGATAATAAAGGAGTGTTAAGCAGATGTGCAGTTGCTATAGAAAACCGAGTAGCTAAAATGAAAACACCTACTGTAATAGTCTTCCTGGTAAATACCACTTCACTTACTTCAATTGCCAATTGCAACCACTTCACCTTAATGTCATTCACCTTCATGTCTCTGTGCTAGGTATACAGTTGTAGCAACTTCATGCATCTCAGGTATGTGTATATATATAAAATAGTAAAAATAGTAAAGTTTATGGGCTCACTACTCACTACTTAAATTACTATGTAGAACTGTGACAAGTAGACCATTGTGAACACATTATTGATAATATAATTGTGGAATCCAGCTTCACATAATATTCAATGATAGCATGCAGGCTAGTTATAGCTAGTTACTATATGTGTACCTGAATAGTATCAAGCCTGAACAATAATAATAGTCACATGTTTAACCTCACATATTTTGGCCAATGATTGCATCACTGATATCATTTACAAGTGATGCTATCGCTAGGTTATAAAACAACTATATATATATGCTCTAGTTATAACAGTAGTATAAGCAGAATTAGCAGACACATCATTATTCTTGACTTGTTCACAATTATGCAACGTTCATTTCCATCTTTGGAGGTATTGTTCCTACTGGATGAGCTATTGGTTTCTCATAGTCAGCTGGTAGGTCATATGTCCACTCTCTGTCAAGGTTGTGATGACGTTTAGCACATATTATGATGATCACAGTCACTGCAACAGCTATCGCAACACTGTATATATACCAGAGCACCAAGGATCCCGATTATGGTATAAAGTATTGGAGTTCCTTCACTTTGTGGGCTGTCAGTAGCAGTTGTAGGAAGTAATGATCCTGCTGTAGTACACTGTGCATATCTTTCTCTGAGTCAAGAGAACCTAACCATAACATAGGGGACGGACAGTTGACTAACTCCGTGAGCTGTATAGCTACACACTCATGAGTATTATTATTGATCACAGCTGGCTTGAGTTGTTCAAAACATGCATGCACATGCATAATATGATGTGTGTGTGTGTGTGTGCTTAGTGTAGGTACGGTGTTGTATAACTAGTTCCCACCTAATTCGGTCTCAGACTGGTAAAACTCAGAATCCTCCACTATCACATATACACAGTTATTTATTTTCAGCATATCCAGATTGACTATGGCTCTTGGTGCATCAAGTCAGCCTGCATAGCATGCACTGTAGCTACATAGTTTGTTATGCATTGTGGCTGTCAGTTATAATAAGGACAATTAAGCAGGGTCTGCCCCACATCATCCACACATGAGCATGAAGCGGTTCACATCAAATGCCTCCCTGATGGACTCAAAAAACTCCTCATTGTTGTCCCCCCCCCCCCCCCCCCCCCCCCAGCTCTAGCTAAAATTTCCTTGACAACCATGCTGTCATTGCCAGGACCAATCACCAGCGAGTGTATCTACTAGATTGCATCATTCTAGCTATATATATTATACTGCACAAGGGAATTACAGAATCACCCTGCCATTGGCTTCAATCATAGCAGTGGCAACTCTAGACAGTTGGTGTACTGAGTGCATACTTATATTCATGCAGAGTAGTCTGGCGGATGTAAGCTTATAGTTAAAGATGGCTAATATACACTTGATGTTTATTGTAATAATATAAGCTTGTAGTATTAGTATAATTAATCACACACTTCTGAGTACAATTAGGGCAGTAATCGGTACTCTTACTTGTACGAGTATGGCCAGTAATAGCACGAGCAATAGCGAGTGCTATTAGGCCGTACGAGTACAAGTAAGAGTACTGTTGCTGCCCTAATTGTATAAGGATTAAAGCGTGTGATTAATTGATAATAGTATAGAATTTGCCCTAGCTATAGGCTACAGCAGGAGTACCGATTACAGATTGAGAGTACAATTACTGTAACAGCTGTAGTCGGTATACTCTTGCCTATGGGAGAAATGTATTGTGACTGTAATCACTATTCTATTATCATTATAACCATTACAGTGCAGTCATGATCTAGGTATCACAGTATAAGCAGAATTGGCAGACATGTCAATACTCTTAACTTGTTCATATGCAATGTTCATTTCGAATTCCATCCTTGGAGGTATAGTTTCCACTGGAGGAGCTATTGGTTTCTGATAATTAGCTGGCAGATCATATGTCCGCTCTCCATCAAGGTTGCGGCGATGTTTAGCATACATGATGACCACAATCACTGCAACAGCTATAACAACACTGATCAATACCAGAATCCCTCCAGTTACCGCCCACAGTACTAGACTTCCATCACTTTGTGGGCTACCGGATGCAGATGTAGGAGATGATCCTGATGTAGTAATAATAGCAATAGTGAAATCCATAGATATAATTAGCATGAACAAAGGACTAAAGTTGTTACATGTACCTCCTTCAACATTTTAGTTGAATCGCTTGAAAGAAGAAGGGCATAGCCACAGTCCCAAGGGGCTGTATACAATCGGTGGACTGGACTGGTGGACTGGACTACTGGACTGGCCTGTTTTCATCAAAAACACAGATGTAAAGGCTTCAAAAGACATGAAGAGGCGTAGTAGAGGCTAGACATGCTAGCGGTCCGATCGTGGTGCTTTATCGGCCCCGCCTATCAACCACGCCTACTATTTACCACTTGTGTTACTGCGCATGCTCATATCGGGTTAAAACAGCAAAATACGCGGGGATGTACTCTAGAGAGCTCCAGCTGTGTGACTAGAGCAGCTTAGCCTTGGTATCAAACCTTTCATCTGCTCTTTTCCATCCTCTGGCTCTCTCAAGAGAGCCAGGGCATGGTATATATGAGGTTAGGCTTTGCCATAGCCTATAGTCTCGTGCCCTTCCAGTTGTGATGGGCCAGGTGATACTTTTTTTATGTATAATACACTGCAAAAATAAAAGAGTTAGTTTAACCCAACTTATGTTATCTGTGTTGCACTGATGATATAATAATATTATATGCAGTCAACCATGATTTGGAATATACATTAACTGAGTGTTCTTTCAGCTTTATAATCATACATATTGTCTGCTATGGCATTCCATGCAAGACAAAAAAACAAATTGATATTTCGTTAAGTGCATTTGAACTTGATATTTCATAGCCACCTCAGCATCTCATGTCAAATGAACTTGATAATTTTGTTCTGAACTTGCAACTTCAGCGTTTCATTTCAAATGAACTTGATATTTCCATTTGATATTTTTGTCTTGCATGGAATGCCATACTATGCTACACCAAGGGCTTATAGAGACATGTAACTAGGCACCTGGCAAAATTCAAATCTAAGCTAAAAATAGTAAAATCCTCAGTATGCACAGAGCAGTGAGTGCAGTCCAGACAGCTGTTGTTACTATAATTAGTTACAAATCACTGTCTGGTTTGAATTTTGCAAGGTACACAGGACAGTATGGCAGTTACATGCCCTCTTCTCCTTTAGGAGTCTATAAGCCCTTGGCTACACATATAATATTTCTTGAGATGTGCATGCAGTTGCTATAGAGAACCACTGAGTGAAGCAAAAGTATTTCTGGTAATTACCACTTCACTTACTTCAATTACCACTCACATAATGTCATTAGCTTAAATTAGAAAAAACACTCAGGGGCGGATCTAGGATTTCAGGAAGGGGGGAGCACAATCATATGCGCATGCGCAAAATTTTGGCCACGCCTCCCAAAGTCGACCCACCACAACCCCCTAATTGCCGCGGTCGCTTAGTTTTTTGCTGCTTTCTGCTGCAAAATGCTCTATTTCGATGAAATGTTGAAGTTTTGAGGTAAATTTGGTGTGCTTTTGTATAAAAATGGGTTGAAAACACAACAAAATGTTAAATTTAGCAAGACCAATAAGTCAGATCTGCTGGATGAGGGACTCATGGGTGAAGGGGGGGGGCACCGGCCCCCTGTGCTCCCCCCCTGGATCCACCACTGACACTTCCATGTACATTCCATAATCATGGATGGTCATGAACTGCATTCTTATAGCTACAGTGCAACTCAGGTAACTTAAGATGGGCTTTTTGTTTTTGCAGTATATACACTGGCACCTGTAGAAAATGAAGTATGCCCGGGCATGGCAAGCAAGTGATCCACCAAATGTTCACTTAGGCTATTTTTCTACAATAGTGAAGCCTATTTTTAATAAAATCATAGGTATGAGATGAATTTTCTACCCGGGCATTGCCCTGGTAGGCCAAGGTTTGAAGGCACCTATGAGTGTATATATAGTGAATGACTGGCTGCAGTAATGGTTCCAAGGGTACTCACGCTGAGTTGCAATTTGGTCATCATTGCAGTACTTGTGGTCATCTCTAGGCCTATCGCTTGCCAAATGTACCTCACATCAGTTGCTAGTAAGCCTAGCATACAAACTCAATGGTCATGACTGTAGCTAGCTACATCATGGTATGTGAAGTTCAGGCCAACTGATTTTAATATCTATCTAGCCACTAACTCTATACACTTCATAAGCTCAAGTGTACTCAATCAGACTTAGAATGAGTGATTAACACATGCATGCAACAATTATTACTGTTCATATGTTGCTTTAGAGACAAAATGCATTGTGTGAACATGCATAATCTGTGCATGTATAATAGCCCAGCACGAAGTAGAAATGGTAAAATCGTCACACACTAGGCTGAATGATCAGCTAACCCAGGAGATCAAGATGGAAGAGAGCACTGCCGGACTCAATCCACTGCTGTGATACTTTAGGTACCATTAAAAAGCATCCCAGTGTGTTTTAAATGAAAATCGGTCAGTCTAGTAGTCCAGTCCATTAGTCCAGTCCACCGATTGTATACAGCCGTCCCAAGGGTGTCCAAAATATAGAAACTCGAGTATAGTAATAATTATATTCTACATATCTCCTCCAATAATATCTAGTTGAATACTTTTCAAAGAGGAAGGGCTCGAACATGTATACATGCCAGCAACAGACTCGAAATTATTGGATAATACACAAAGCATGCAAATCAAGTGACATGCACATGTAGTATTACACATATGCAGTGCAATCCCTCTATAAGGACACCTCTCCAATCAGGACTCCCACTTACACATAATTATGTTGAGTTGTATACAAAACTACTGAAGACACCTCACTAGTCTAATCATAGAAGTCCCAAGGGTGTCTGAAATAGAGATACTCTAGTACGGTACTAATTATTCTACATACCTCCTCCAACATCTAGCTGAATATTTTGAAACAAGAAGGAAGGGCCCGAACAAATATAGGTGTCGGCTACAGACGTGTCCATTACATCGATGGTTAGGGAGCTCACATAGCTGGATCGAGGTGAATCGCCTCCATCTTGGATTTGTCTTGATCCAATGCTCGTGGACAACGTATACGGTGGACTATTACTTGATATCGTCTGTCCATTAATCCTCCTCCAAATGATCAGAGATCCTTGAGACCTTCTGGAAAGGTAGCCATAGATCTCACAGGATAGGGTCACTGAGGAATTCATTGTGGCAACCACAGGAGTGTTATTTAAAGCCTCAACAGCACCTGTGCAAATTATACAAAATAATTGATGGATAGGGAGCAGATAAAATTTAATAGCATACTTACTTTCAAGCTGAAGTGTGAAGATTCTTGAACCAATTGCACTTGTGGTCTCACCCATAGGCAAACTTTGTGGATCATACATTGCTGTACAATTATAAGTCCCTGCAGAATCAGCACTAAGCTGTGATAGAGTGATCAAACTAGTCCGGTTGGTGTTAGCAAAGACTTGTTGAGACATGTCCACAGTAGGTCCTGACCACGCCCACTGAAAGGACCCTTCAATCTCAACGGTGCAGGTAAAGTTTATCTGATTCTGTGTGTTGTTTGGCTGTAGCTGTATTCTTTCATCACCCTCAGTAGTCAAGGGAATTGAATCTTGTCTAGGAGAAAGGTTTACTGGAATAGAGATGAGAAAAGCAATAGTAGCATGATTATAAAGATGCAAACACGCATACCTTGATCAGTACAAATCTCTACTTCACTCAGAATCAACCATCTGATTGGATCAGCTTCTGAGAAACAAAATGTGATGGCTATTGACCTGTACTCACCACTGTCCTCTGCTATAGCTGCTATTGTGACATTCCGAGTAGTGTTGTCCTCCTGACTCAAATCACTGTTACCAAGCACTGCATATCTCAGTGGACTATTTGTTATGATTTCACTAGTTCCCCTGCTCAATTCAATTTCATGAGGCAGTCCAATGCCCATTGAAGGGATATTGTAGAAGAATAAGTTTACTGCTCTCACTCTACTACTTCTGGCATGACCGATAATGATAGTAACATCCTGATTCCAAGCAAAAGTTGAGCTGAGATCAGATAGGCTAGTAGGTACATGATTACCATCACCAATTGGTGTAGAACTAGCAATGCAAGTTACAGGACTAGAAGAGCAACCAATAGTGGGAAGGCCAGTTTCACCAATAGCTCTACTTCTACCACTATCATACTCCACAGGGCCTGGCTCCATACGAAAGTGTTGTAAACTGGAAGCTAATAATAATAAATCGTATGTGCATAGAGACTTACAATAATGAACCGCATAATTCATTGTGCAGCATCTGACATCCATGCTACACTTACAAGCTGTGCACTGTGTCCATACTCTTGCTGGTGTGAACATCAGCAGAACACTAAGGAGGAGAATCATCTCTGTCTTAATTGATGAACTGATCAGGTAGGTATCACGTACTTTAGCTTAATGGCCTGGGGACGAGGTCGAGGCTAAGTGGCAGCGCGTATATATGCTATATGCGTATACTTGTATATCATGTGACTAAACGTGTATGTGTGGTAGGAGGGGATCCGGGAGGGATTTTACATGAATGCAGTAATGCTTTGTTGGCTGAAAAACTATTTCCACTGGAGGAAGTCAACGATTATCTATATCCTGAGACCCTCCACGTCTGATCATTATGAAACTTTTGGGACATTCCAGCTAATAATTGCCAATTACAAGCGCTTGTGTCTACACCCACGCGTTTATCAGGACAAGAGTGTGGCTGTATACAAGACTATGGCAAGGACTGTTGCCATTCTACCTGTTTCTATCCATAAAGCTTTTTTCATGTAATTTAGCAAGATATCTCTGACAGAATTCGGTAAAGCAATCACCCATACTTCTTCCCTGTAAATATTGATACGTCTCGTTGAGTGAAAGTCAGCGATTTTCAACGATATTGTAACACTGGTCAGGGTCATCACCTATACAAACACTATGGCAATGCGTGCAGGTGCAGGATGCAGGGTCAGTAAAACCCTTTGTTCTTCCTTTTGATCACTTCTATTTAAGAAGTCTCGGGTAAAATCGAACTCAGCATACTTTGACCTTCCTAGAGACACCTTATGTGAAGTGATTCAAGGACTGGAAGTCAGCGACCTTTGTGCATGTACCTACCAACAAGTGAGTATAACTTTGTAGGAGGGTTGTTAACAGTATTGAACAACCCCTAAGTGTTTTGTGAAGCATCCCTGCATTGTTCTCCGTGCCTCAAAGTGACAAGCGGCGCTTGGTTGCGTGTTTTAATGGCATCGTTGCTAAATACTGCTTATTCAGTCTCCATCCCTCCCCCTTCCTCCTCCATCGCTCTCTCTCTCTCTCTCTCTCTCTCTCTCTCTCTCTCTCTCACACAGTCTCTCCCTCACTCTCTTTCTCAGTCTCTCTCTCACCGTCGGACAAACAGCTATGAACTCTCAGTGTACGATTCAACAATTTCATTCACACAGCGAGGTTTGGAGTGCCATCAGTCTATGAACATCTATTTCAGAATGACTCTGAACCATCACTCGAGCCATCATGCCTAAATTCCACTCTGTTGGCTGTAACTGCTGGGGGAGTTACATCATGTGAATGCTGAACATATTGATGTCTTGAAGGTTCAGTGTATGATAGTGAATAGTGATGTACACCAACTTCTAACAGTAGCTAACAAACATAATGATGGCTAAATCTGCATTTTTTTGTATTCTTTTCTCATAATTTATTTCATACTATTCAAACACAACAAAAGTTAGCATGTGTGCATAATTTTTTGTTGTTGCCGGAATAGGTACGTGATAAATTTTACGACTTTCCACACCATTTGCTCCTCTAGTTACATAAACACTGTTGATTAAAAACTAGCCTCGTCCCCAGGCCCGAAAAGAGGGCCTGGTACACACCGTATGCGCATGCGCTAACTTATCCGTATATTACCGTAAAATTATTTGTAAACTAACAACAAACACGTGGCTTTGACCGCTGGCTATCCAGGGCACGACAGTATCAGCCGAAGCTAGGCTTTCTGACGAAGCGTTCGTGTATCCGATATCTAACGGATCCGTTCTCGTTGTTAGCAGTAAGCGATGTCGAGGCAGATTTAGCATGAATCGTAAGTCATGTACCATAGTTTACGGATTGTTTTACGGAAATATACGATGTACCAGGATTTTCGGTACACTTTGGCGCATGCGCAGACAGTGTGTACCAGGCCCTCTTTTCGGGCCTGGGGACGAGGCTAATTAAAAACAGTCTCTTGATGGTCTTCTGCATGTATCTGATTGTGAAGGACATAGCTAGATATTCTATAGAAGCTATGGCCAAAGAGTGGGGGTCATAGTTCAAACCTTGTAATTATTCACCACAACTAATTATCAATGAATAGATAGTCAATTATGGGACGTGTACAGTGAATGTCACAGTTTTCTATGGAGAAGTTTTGTAATGTGGGGGCGTGGCACATTACATCCCCAGTAGCAATTTACTTTTCTGTGGTTATGAGGTAGCTATGATGAAACCTAGTACCTGTGGTGTAATTTATGAGGTAATCTATGACGTAATTATAATAAAATCCAGGGCCTCGATAGAGCCTTTCTGAGACTTGAAAATCTAGTACTATGTAGAGTAACTTATGTGCGTATCCAGTGAATACCTTAAAGCTGCATGTTACTTACACACCAGGGTTGAAACACAACAAACAAAAACAAAATACTGGCTATATAATAATGATAATTAATATATTATATGCTTATACCAGCCATGATATAAACCATAGAGGTAATGCCATTGAGGGAGCACTCAGTGAACCCTGACCATGTACCACAAAAGAAGCAGCTGCCCATATTTAATGTACACTTTTGAATATAATTGCTTACAACAACCCAATAACAGGTCATGTACTGAGCTAGCTACATCCATGTGAATCAACAGAATGGAAGTTGGAATGGCCCTGCCAGGGTCTACAAGTAATTGTTGTCCATCACTACGACACTTAGTCTGAACCTGGAATTCACCTCGGGAGAGTAGGATAGTGGTGATTGCCCGTACCATCTACGATTCTCACTGATCTGTAGAGGATGTACATGTGATGCCTGGTGTTCTGTGGTGACTTCTGCTACAGAGGCAGCTATACATGCTCAGTGGTGTTAGCACTGCTGCCATCTTGACTGTCTGATCTACTTGGGCTCGAAAACAATTATTTGGAAAAGAATTCAAGTAGGCACACAAAAGAACCAGGCAAGCAATATAGTGTCTGCTTTGCATGGTACCCAGAACTTTCAGTGCATGTGAGATACATTGACTAGTACAGAAAAGCAATACTGTCAAGTATTGCAATTTAAAAATGGAGATTAGTTTATTTAACTTGCTTCATTAAACTATAGCTATAGTGACATGTCAGGTATTAGGTACACAAACACAAGTTACATTTGTATATAGCCCATACTCTTGGTATGTCTTAAATACACACACATGCAGCAACATGGCAGCCCCATGATACCTGATGATTATTTAGAGACAAACAAGGTTCCTCGCCGAGAGATGATGAGGGGTTCTGGTATTATGGCCCCCATTGCTGGGGGAAGGGGGCCACCATATTAAATTAGTATCCCTTGGATTCAATACACCCACACAGTTTGATCTCAGACCTCTCCGGCTTCTCTATGATAAAGGTGGTACGGTGAATAAACAAATCAGAGGTACATGTCTGTAGTGTATATTTTTATTAGTATATAATGGGAAGCTTTTCAAGGAAGAAGCCATGCAGCAGTTGTGTTTGGAGCTATAGATATAGCTATACTCGTGAACATTTTCTGCCATGAAATCTTGACAGGTTCACAAAAGTTTCCTGCTATAAGGTAGATCTACATGTAGCTACATAAAATCAAAAAGCTTAGGCTGTTCCACTAATTATATATTATTGGCCAGCTAAATTGGGATGGTAATGATTATACGGTTGGTTGGAGAGTTGCTTTGATTCTTAATGCAATTCATATATTATAGCTAGCTACACATCATGCATCCTCTTACGAAATATTTGAACGGTGGATCACTTTACCCTTGCGCATGCACACAGGGTAAATATCATGCAGCAATATCCTTGTACCTACATTGAGCAAGTGTTCCCGGATGGTCCTTGGTCCATGCTCTCCAGCGTGGCCCACCCATTCTCGAAGTAATTCACAAAATTAAGCCTCATTATTAAAGCTTGGGCCGTGGGCTGGGTGTTTAGCACACTCAGCCTGCATAAAGATGTTATGCACATGCACCTCCATGGCACTCATTTCACACAAACAAAAGATAAAGACCATTATTAGTGATGCAGTAGGAGATTGCTCTAGCTATCGCCATGGTTATCTTGGCTGAAAACTATTTCTAACTGCTCCTACTGGAGGAGGTCCTGATTGTTGTGACCCTCCAAGGCTGGGGGCGTGGCCTGGGTGTGGTCTCTGCTGTGACGATGGATACGGCTTCACTCCTCGAATGCCATGCCTCAACCGACTGTAGCCAGCAGCAGATGTTGGTGGAGCCTATGAAGAAAGAGACAAACTTTCACGCATTGATAAGTGATTCTCCACGTTTATCTTTCTCTTTCCAGTGTTCTCCCAGTATACTTTAAGCGTTTAAATTTAAGGGCTTTCCATGAGTGATTGTCTTTGATCTCGAGGTAGGTGGAGCTTCAAAGCTTTGATATGGTTGTTAACTCCCCCAAAACACACCTTCCCACTACACCTTAAAAATTTTTTGGAGAACACTGCTTTCACTCTCTCCCTCCCCCGCTCCCCTTTCTTTCTACCCCATCTCTCACTCCCTCCTTACTTGTCTGTTCATGTACTGACTGACTTCTTGAGAGGACTCACTGATCAGGCTTACAGTAGACATCTACACAAGGATAGTAAAAATTTATTATTATCTCAAACGTACATTATAACAATTTTATTGTTTACAGCATCGTCTTGAGGTTCTGATGGGTTGGTCCCGGGTAGAGCCTGTGGAAGAGTGTTCACTGGAGCAAATGCACCAGGATTGAAAAACTGAACAAGAAACAAAATTAACCTCAACAAATGCATATTAATACCACTATGCTTGTTTTACCATACTGCTATAATTAAGGTGTCTCTCTGATAAAATACGCCACCTAAGCTGGAAGTATTTACTTAATCCATCCACCCATATCATGTGTGGACTTCATGTGCCACATTCCACTCTAAATAATACACCACCTAGGCATGAACACTATTTTTAATGCTCCATCCAGCACTCATACAACGTAGTCATTTTTATACGCATGTACATGTAAACTAGAGTGGTACGGCATCTCAAAAGTGTACCCTAAAATTTTTGCTATTCACCTGAGGAAGAGGGGGCACTGGGGCCTGGCCGCCACCACCAACAGAAGCAGCTGCAACTCTGATAATATGAATGTGCAAAGAATGTTGTTTACAACAGTGACTTCATCACAATAATTATATACCTGTGTGAATCAACAGGATGATTGCTTCGATAGTTGGCATGGCCCTGGTCTAGATGTTGTCCCCCACCACTGACATCAGTCTGAACCTGGAATTCTCCTTGAGAGGGAAGTGCTGACTGTGCTACCTGGGCCTGAGTTGCAGAGACATGACTATGAGCACTGTCTGAAGTCATGCCACTCGAGGATGTAATGACTGGTGCAGCTGTGTTCTGGTCTGTGGTGGTGCTCTCGGAGACAGAGGCTGGCTGATTGTCAAGTTCAGTGGATTTTGCACTACTGCCATCTTGGTTGTCATCTACGCTCATACTTATTTTACCATGCTACAACGTATAAGCCCATACAATGTACAAGACATTGCTAGAAATGCTAAAACACATAAAGTAAGCAATGTTTAGTCCCGGGCCCTACCTGATACTTAGATATATCACACACAGCACAAATATACATACATGTAGCTTCACATACCTGGTGGTTGTTGAGGGACAAAGAAGGTTCCTGAGAAAGGTTGAGGGGTCCTGACATCATGGCCCCCATCAGTGAAGGGCCAGGAGGAGGGGGGCCACCAGTGCTGCCACTACTGCTGCTGGAGTTGGTGCCCCCTGGATTCAATACATCCACGTACTTTGACCTCAGACCTCGCCTACTTCTCTGCATGTGTAGATGAAGAAGTACATACATTGTTTACACACTAAATAATACGTGTTGCACACGTGCACAGCCTTTTGGAGCAATGCATACACAGAAGTTTTTGTGTTACATGTATTTACTCGTGCTGAAGTAACTACTATCAGAATGCACTTATACTTGTCACAAAATAACCATGAGCTTAACAGCCAAACTCTCCCAATAAATTTTCAATTAATTTTTTAACACAATCACACATCTTAGCACATATAAATCACATGCTAAATTAAAATATTCCAATCTACGACACATGCCATGCATAGCTGTATCCACCTACATGTACTTGCATTGAGTAAGTGTTCCTGGCTGGTCCTTGGTCTGAGCTCTCCAACCCACCGGCTGCAGAGGAGGAGGGGATGGGGCCAGAGGATGCTGATGATGTCATAGAAGGGGGCATGGCACTTCCCATACCAGGGGGTTTACTCAACTGTGAGTCAGTTGGAGGAGGAGGGGGGGCGGATTGATCCTGAGAGAGACACTTACATTTTAGATATTCTGATAAACACCTACATATATAGGCCTAGCCTTCAGAATTAGAGGCAGTATTAGCCTCGTCCCCACGCCCATTCCCAGCTTTCAATGTTGCATGCTTTTCAGTGTGCACCATTGAAAAGCTGGGAATGGGCCTGGGGACGAGGCTAAGGCAGTATAACAGTACTTTGTATGCTCCATGGGAACTCTCCCCACCCACATGTATTTATATGTACAATGAAGGCACCGTTATAAGACTAACTACATGTACAATGTATAATATTATTACCTCTTCATCAGCAGTGAGATCAATCCACTGATTCTTGTCCTCATCCCATATAATCTGAAGACAGAGATTTAAAACAAATATTTTCTTGCTACCACAAGTTAGAAGTACACACAGTTAACAACAGTGCCTACATTGTATTGTAATCACATTTGAAGGCTGGGAGGAAAGATGGTAGTCAAGGAGTGTACATGTACATACAAAAAATCCCGTTAGCTAGCTAGTACCAGCCAAAGGTTTGAATCCTTTTATAAGGTACATGCATGTAAGCAAGTCCATGCCATTATTTACTGCTGCGGCCATAAATACAGACTTGTAGTTCCTGCTATGCATGCTTTTATGTGGGGGGTATGTCAGCCTATAAACTCCTAAGCAAATGTGCAAATTCCATCTCACTAAGCACCATATAATGCTCTTGTAGCCCACCTGTGACGTAGATCAAAGCTACAGCCAGGGCAATATATGCCATACACACAATGTGGTTCGGTGGTTAGGGCAATATATATATATATATACTGTAATTCGCGAATTTTTCGTTGTTAAAAAATTTTCGTTTTGCATAAAACGACGAAAATTTTTTACACGAAAATTGTTTACTAGTAATACTATATACAGTGAATATATGGTGCGCGTTTGATATGAACGAAAATATTGTTACACGAAAATTTTCTAACACAAAATTTTTGCGAACGAAATTAATGCGAATTACGGTATTGCCCTGTGGTGCAGCTGACTACTACAGGCAGCTAGCCTAGTGGTCGAACTCAGACAACACTCTTGTACTGCTATTGCAACATTGTGGCTACAAACCAGTTAACACACCCCTGCAAGGGCTGTATGGAATAGTGCACTCGTGCGTAACCACATACAGCCCTTGTAGGGGTGCGTTAACTACAACTTATGATCATTTCCCCTACTCCTCACTCTATGACATAATAACCTAGATGCACAAGTGTGCAGGGGACTCCACCAAGCCTTCCAATAGGCAAGGAGCATTGTACACCTGACTCTGTTGCACAATATGACTGCATCCATGCCTGCTACACATGCATTTTTTTGTGATGCAAGGTGCCATGCTGATTGCTTATAAACTGTGGTTGATTGACCATTTGTACTATGACTAGCTCAAAGATCAAAGGTAATATGTAAAAAGCGGAATGCGGAATGGAACAGAATGTGGAATGGAATATGGAATGGATTATGGAACACACTTAGTTTACCACAAACATGCTAATTATGTGGTCATGCCCAATAATTACCACTACCTGTACAAAGGGTGAAGTGATTATTGTAATCATTCATGTATGTGTACGCGTATCTCCACCACTGTATCCGTCTGAGTCATAAAAACTGTTTCCTATTAAGCTTCATGCTATGCAAAGTCAGCCATGGTATTAACATCATCTCCTGTAGCATGCTGTAGAAGCCATTCTTGTGTATAACAATCTTTCAAAATACAAGATTAGTGTAACGGCTCCTTCCCCATGCATACTGTGTTGATAAATAGAAACGAACAGTCATCCATGAGACATGGTCCATTATAATAATTAGGATACCTAAGAGCTATGACCATGATCTTCAGTAAACAATCTGCTTGATTAATAGATCACCTCAGCTAATTGTCAAACTTGGTACTGAACCTCAGACTACTCAGAGGGTGGCTGATTAGTGTCATGCATAGGTATATAATCTATAGTTATCCTCCTCGCCTTTACCACTCCTAGATTAGCTTTAGAGATGAGGTTATTCTTTAATAATTCTTGTGTATAATTCAGTATTATTGCACAGGTGGATGTATAAAGCATGAAACTAACGGAACTTTACAAGCGTGTAGTATTCGTAGACTGTATTATACTGTAAACAGTGCAACAGATGCACTAGTGGAACCGTTGCAATGTTCCTGTGGTTGTGTTGTAAACAGTGTAGCTATACACAGGGAGTTATCTGTTATGGGCTAGGTAGACATCAAAAGGTGCATTTCATTTTAAGGGGTGCACTGGTGTATTGACTGGGTGTATATGAACCCACTAGCCTCGTCCCCAGGCCCGAAAAGAGGGCCTGGTACACACTGTCTGCGCATGCGCCAAAGTGTACCGAAAATCCTGGTACATCGTATATTTCCGTAAAACAATCCGTAAACTATGGTACATGACTTACGATTTCATGCTAAATCTGCCTCAACATCGATATCGCTTACTGCTAACAACAAGAACGGATCCGTTAGATATCGGATACATGAACGCTTCGTCAGAAAGCCTAGCTTCGGCTGATACTGTTGTGCCCTGGATAGCCAGCGGTCAAAGGTCAAGTTCGCCACGTGTTTGTTGTTAGTTTACAAATAATTTTACGGTAAATATACGGATAGGTTAGCGCATGCGCAGATGGTGTATACCAGGCCCTCTTTTTGGGCCTGGAGACGAGGCTAATGAACCCACATGCACCCCCCCCCAATGAAGCCACTGTATGTAGTACAAATGTCATGTAGCTATACTAGTCACAAATGTATACAGCATTCTAGATCTGTGTATATGCTATACAAGTGTTACAATAGACTGGCACTGGATAGTTAGTAATAGGATGGTTTTGATTACATAATTATCCTTTAAAAGGTATATTAAGCACATTCATATTCCATTCCACATTCCATTCCATTCCGCATTCCGCTTTTTACATCTTACCAAGATCAAAGGCACAGCCTGTAGTGTATACTAAGAAAACCACTGTTTGCCCGCTATGTACAGTGCTACAGGGAAAGAGAGCAAAACTTTTCGATTTGCACTAAATGAAGTCAAAGCAAAAACATAGAAGATCTGAGTACTAATGGCAGTTATTCATTTATCAAAAACGGATAATAAGATATACGGTCAAGAGGGCATGCGCGTTAATTAGAATATTCATTACATAGAGTAATAATGGAGAATGCGCACGCGGTCACGGGGTTGTCCCTAGTACCATAGCGTGGTCACGCATGAGTATCCATGACTACCACAATAATCTAGCTACAGAACCATAGAATAGTGAATACTTGCATAGTTCCAGGATGTGGGAGCAGATCAGACAGAGATCAAGACCCCTGCTCCCACTACTAACAAGCCACTTCTCACTGCAATGACTGCATCAGATTGAAAGAAAGAATGTTCCAATGAACCAAAAGAGCCGAGTATGCAGCAAGTACTTTCAAAGATAACACATACAGAAGTTGCAGCCAGATAAATACCCCACTGAAAACCTACCTAGGCTAGCTCAGACAACATCAACTCCACAAAGACCATTAGTTCATAGGCCATTGCTAGTAAGCAAAACAGGCATGATATGACAGTGATGATGGTGATAGGATGGAGCAGCTGCCAACACAAGAGATCAGTGTTAATACTGATGGAACTGTGCTGTCCAAATTGTCATGCACCCTTATGTGCTTAGCTTACTAATGCACAAGTCACGTTTGACAATCATTCATGATTTAATATAGTATTGTAAATACAAAGGGGTTCTCCCCATTCATAATATTGTACACTTGAGATCATGATGATACATCACAATAACATCTATAGAAAATAGCTAGGTTTATTACAATGTCATAGGATCAATTATTTGTGGTAGCATGTGCTTGTCAAAATTATCTTCTAATTCAGGCACACACTTTATCTCCCACTCCCTGGATTGGTACATCCGCTCTAGTCTCGTGCCCAGACTCTTTTTTTTTTTATTGCACGCAGAAAAAGAGGATGAAACGTGTATTCAATTTTGGTTCCGTGTGCCTAGATCTTGGCACAGCTTGCAGAATAGTACTTACATGACGGTCTTTATTTGAAAAAGATTACAATGCTAACTTGAAAGGGCTAAGAGAGGGCTAGTCTGTCGGGATGTGCGATAAAGAGCATGGGCACAAGACTATATCCGCTCCACTGCTACATCTTTATTCTAGTGAGGTGTACACACAAAAGTCACAAAGGCTGTACAGGTCACTGCTCACTTACAGCTGGAGTTGCCAGTAATAGTGTCGATGTTTCAATCGAAACTGTCCATCAAGAAGCTCACCACACTTGAAAGTCAGCATCAGCACATACATCAATACGGTGATGGTCTGACTCTCATTTGGCGCAGGGGCACTTAAACTCGGCTATTCCAACAAGATTGCACGAAGGATCCGCTTGCACGAGGACCTCTGCCATGCCATCATCAACTATTCTTGTAGTGAAGTAGCTATTAAAAGTTTGAGCCTTTATGAACCCCAGGGACTGATCAGTGGTGCTGGCATACACCTGTGTGAGCTCTTGCCATCCATCTTGCCATGAGGGTTTGACGGTTGATTTGTGAACTGTGAAAATTAGACCCACGAACAAGTTTGTTGGAGCAGTGTGACTGATTTCTCTATAAATTTCTTTAGGCGATCTGGATCCATTAACTTTCACTTATCCCAGCCATTCTTAATGTATGTGTTGACCCTGTGTAGCAATTTATTTTACATGTATGTAGTAGCTGCCAGTACTGTCTTACCTCTCCACTAAGTCAGCCTTCTTTCCCTTGGTAGGAGCTGCTCTACACAGCAGCCACTGCTTCAGTGCTGGTATCCAGGTGTCCTCGCAAAGGGCACTACTGCTACCAATTTCCGCGTTCTATGGCTCCCCTCTATCAGTCAGTAGTAAACCACAGCTGCACACACACACACTCTCAGCCACAGTGCATGCTTTGCATAACCCGCGATCGCCCACAAAACCATTTCCGCGTAGCACATGGCTTCATTGCACTGTTAAAATTATTGGTTAACTTTAACCCCAAAAAATGGGTGAAATTCACTGCAACTCACATAACCCAATTTGTGGATTACTTTATCCACTACTCCACGAGGTAATAATAACCACATGATAGAAAGGGTAAATTCCCCCATTTTAGTGGTGAGTATAACCAACAGTGGGTGAAAATTACAAGTGACATGGTGCAAAATAACCTGCACTTTTGTCCATCTGCAGTGGTTAGAATACCCAAACAGAGGGTGAAAAGGCACATCGTACTAGGAAGTATTTACTATAGTTTGATGTTTACATTACCATGTTAAAACATGCATTTTTGACCATCCATATAGCATAAAGTAACTAGTACTTTTGTCCTGCTGTAGTGGTTAGAATGCCCAAAAAATGGGTGAAAAAGGCACAATGTTATGGTTTACAATATCACGTTAAAACATGCACTTTGACCATCCACACAATAAATATCACCTTCATATCAATAATCATACATAGGGAAATAATAAAATTACGTGAATTTTGTGAAAGTGCATAAGATAAAGTGTGAAAAGGAAAAAAATTGACAGTAGATGCATGATGACAATGACTTGTGAAATGCATAACAATAATCAGTCATGATCAGCGCTCTCAAGCAGTGTTTACATGTCTGTTAATGTCAGTGGCTACAGCCAAGTAATTGCCACTTCTGTTAACAGAATCTGGATACATAAGGATGTAGTCTTGCAAAAAGAAAAATACACTTTGAACTTGGGGTGGATAGTGTAAATGAAAAGCGTAGTATGAACAGAAAAGAATGTATAGGGCTTGGAAAAAAGTTGGTACCTGACAAAGTATTGCCTGTTCAATGATAATGAAATATTGCCTGCTTTCTTCCGCTAAAACTGCTATGATACGGGGAGAATTCCTAGCTGGAGGAAGTCTGGCCAAGGTTTCAGGAGAAGATGTGTTCTGTGTACACCAAATACATTTATGCATAATCATTTTGAAACAATGAATCAAATGACATAGTACTTACTTCGTGTTCTTCATAGATGTATGAGGCAACACTTTTCCTTCCAGACATACATTCAATCAAAATTTGCAGAGCTGTGACTTGCTTTGAAGTATCATCTGTGATTGAAAGTGAAGCACTGGTATAAAAATCAACATTTGCCTTTTATTGCTTACCTAGTTCCTTCATATCTTTGATCAATGTTACAATGGTCTTCTTTCTGCTTCTTTTACCATATAGGATAATTGCTGGAACATAAGCTGTCAGCCACTGCTTTTCAAAGGATGCCTTCACCTCCCTCTTCAACATAAGATTCATTTCCTGCTCTAGCTAATGTGTGAATGTATAATTTGTACAAATGAGGATCAATGTTATTGTGCGTACCAAAAATTACCAATAATAACGTAACATCATGTCATATGAATAGAATTTACTTGAAGTACATCATCAATAACTACATACCTTATAGCAGGAAATTTTCACTGGTGAAAAAGTTTGTGAATTTTCCTCCCAGGCTTTCAGAAGAAAATTTTGTGGTTCTAATTTTTGTGGTGGCCTATGAAATTTTGCACCATGGAAAATTTTCTGCTATATGGTTTTGAATGTACATGCAGCAGGTCACTAGTATGCATGAGAATGTGACAAGGTAAAGGTTACTAACCATTCTTGCAAGCACATGCAGTATACAACATTCCTCACCACACTGATACATATGTGACCCTCCACGAAAAAACCAACCATATTGTGTTGGGGCTGGATCTGAGATATAGGCCAAAATAGTCGACTAGGGCAATCTGGGTATATTTTGGCGCATATCTCCACGACTACGTGGGCTAGAGACTTCAAATTTGCAGGAACAGCAGTTCAAAGGTTGTAGTTGGTAACGGTGGCCTTAACTAAATTTCGGTTGTCAGCATATTATACTTGGTATTATCATGGAAGGTCACATATGGCTAGGAACACAAGGTCACTAAGAAAAGTACTACATGTACAATGTGCAGTACTTGAAATACTGTCCAGTGAGGATTTGAACCCGAAGAACTTTAATAAAAACTTCCTCATGATTGATGTCATGATTGCTCACAAGTGTAACCACAACACAGTAATTGCTACTGGGGACATAACTAATCTAGTATTCTTTCTAAGTAAACTGAAGGCCTGATGAGAGGGAGTGGTTTGGACAGGGCTTGCAGCAACATCAAATTTAAAACCCCCCAATCTCTACATCACACTGACTATAATTGGCAGTCACATTTCCTATTTTTAATGGTTAGTAAGTACTAACAACAAGTATGACACCCACAATGACCTATTGTATAAAATCCACTCACCACACTAGGACGACGCAGTGCTGGGTAAACTTCAAGGATGTTGTTCACATCTTCAGCATCATGTTCAATATACGCCCTCCTAGAAGAAAAGAGGGTGCGCATCAGAGGGAGTACTACTGAATCACGAGGTTTCTCCTTGGCCATCTCTGAGGTCACACCTTTGAGGTGTTCTGCAATGCTTGCTGGATCTTCAGAGGAAGTACCCTCATTTACTCTTGTAGGGTAACGTCTAAGTAAATCATTCTTTACAGTGGCTTCTCTCGTCTTCTTGGGAGGTGGTAATTTCAATGGATCTTCTTCTCTCAGTTTCCTCCTAGAGTACTTGACACGGTTACGCAAGGCTCCCACCATTCGGGTCGTCCATGATGACTGTGTGGATGTGTGTGGAACAATTAAAAATTACATGTATTATCCTACTTACATATCCGCTACCCATATCATCCTTCATAAATGGGTACTTTAGAATAAGTTTCCGAGCAACCTCATCGAACATGGCTTTCCCTGGGTGGGGTCCATGCTTGGCTGTCACCAATGTCACTAGAGTACGGGAGATGTCACTTCTACTTTCCGGGGATAGTACTTTGGCATCAATGCATGCTTGAGTGTCTTCCTGCCACAGATCAGGCACTATGATTTCATTGGATGTAGACTGATGGCCTGAGAGTGATGAGACTAGGGATCGTTCTTCACGAGATGAGCAGCTTGAGCCAGCATGAGTACTAGTTTGACTTGCACTTTCTTGATTAGACTCAAGTTGATGGACAGGATCTTTACCAGATTGACTCGCAGATGGTTTTTCAGATTGAAACTAGAGAAGGGTAGTATTATAATATATGCTACACAATTATTTTGTCCAGGATTTCATTCAGGGTGTGATGAAGCAGGGCATTCGCCCCCCCCCCCCCCCCCCCCCCCCCCCCCCCAGGTTGCCACTTAACAAAAACCACACCACCGCCCCTGTAAAAAGTTTAAGTCAATTTCTCCCTCCACCCCCTCCCCTTACAAATATCAAATATTTCCAGATGAAACAATGTTATAGGATAAAAATGTTCATGACTTTTTATGTGCAAGTCCAGATAATCTGCTCAGATTACTATATGCCACAGGGGTCTAGGGAAAAAGGCTAACTAGGCTTTCAAAGGAACCACACGCTATAAAAGCAGAAAGAAATATCCAGAAAGCCCCACCTAATAGACCACGATGCCGAAAATTTCCAACCCCGGTACCAGTATGTAGTTTTGTTTTTGTTTTTTTTTTCAAGCAAGCAACACACTAAGCAGAAAAAAAAATAGTCTGGAAAGTGGTAGAAGTATTTACCTTGTCACCTGGCAACATTCTTATGATCTTTTTGGCAATGCCCACCGCAGATATCATTTTAAACACGTCTTCAGGAGACAAATCCTCAAACTCCAGACCGTCAATAAAGTTTTCTAAAATAAAATACAAACATGCTTTATACGTTTTATGTAGAACTATAGCCTTCTTGCTTACTTCGAAGTATGTCGCAAAACTCTTGAGGTATGTTGGCTTTTTTACGTAGCCACTCTGACATTTCATCCACGTCGAAGTAACGATCAAATTCGCCTGCATCACAGTCATCATCGTTGTTCCTATCCATGCCTCTTTTTTAGCCGATAGATGCAGCTAGCACTGGTCGAAACTAGCAAGACGAACAAATAGCTATGGAAAAAGGCGCCAGAATAAAAAGGTCGATCATTCAATTCAATTCAAACCTAAGTGCCACGTGTGCGCCACGTGTCTGAGATCAACGCGCATGCGTACACGAATTGTTGAAGATGGCTAGCTCGGCTGATGCTCAGAGGGCATATGTATGCCCAATGTGTGTGTTTGAAGCACCTTCAGTAGCACTACTCCTCAGTCATCTTCGTCTTCTTCATTCGAATGACCCTAGATTTTCGGTGAGGTGTGGGATTGAACCTGGATGCTCATATACAGCCCGAACATTTTCAGCTTTGTACAGCCATGTATATCGAAAGCATAAGCAAGCAGGTATCATCAGGTCTCGTTCGTCAAATACTGGATTAGAAGTCCTTGCCAGCACTGAATCAAACCATTCAGAAAGCTTTGAACAATGTTTTGACCAATCGACTTCAAGCTCTCTTAGTGAAATTAATCAAGCTGAGATTGATCATCTCCTTGGAACTGACCAAGAAAAACAGAAAAGGGCTTCAGCTTTATTCCTTTTGAAGTTGAAGGAATCTAAGCAAGTTTCTCAAGTTGTTATTGATGAAATCGTCAGTGAATGGCACACTCTATTTTCGCACACAACCCTTCGAATTCAAGCAGGTGTCCGAGCATCCTTGGCTGCTGCAGGAATTGACAGCAGTACTCTACCAGGTCTGAATGAGGTGTTTGACAATATACCAAAACCCTTTGATGGATTAGAGACTCGATTCAAGCAGGAGAAATATTACCGTGAATCTCTTTTTCTAGTTGTAAGTGTAAACGTTGATAAATCTTTAGTTCATCTGTACCTCTCTCTCTCTCTCTCTCTTTCTTTCTCTGTCTCTCTCTCTCTCTCTGTCTCTCTCTCTCTCCCTCTCTCCATCTCACTCTCTCATTGCATATTTTATCTCCATTTTGCAGGAGCCAGAGGAAATCAGACTTGGTGACCCAATCTATCGCCCACGCTTTGCAGGAAACAAACGGGAATTTGCTCCAACCTATGACTCATATCAATATGTTCCTCTTCTTAAAAGCCTTCGAGCATTGTTGGCAGACTCATCTGTCATGGAAGAAATCAACAATTTTCCACAAAGGGTACGTAGTGATGGTCTATTGGAAGATTTTTGTGATGGGGAGTTGTTTAAAGCCCATCCTCTATTCTCACTAGACCCTATGGCACTACAAATTATAGCCTTTTATGATGAAGTTGAACTTTGCAACCCTTTAGGAACTCATGTCAAGAAACACAAGTTGGGTGTTGTTTTGTTTACTTTAGGAAACATCCACCCTAAGTATCGGTCAACCCTGCGTACAATTCAGCTTGTTTTGGCTGCTACATGTCCTGTTATAGAAAATTATGGAATCGATATTATTTTGAAGCCATTTATAGATGACCTGAAGGTACTAGCAAGTGATGGCATTACTGTATCTGTGGGAGAAGAGGAAAAAGTTTTTCGTGGTGCCTTATTGGTCTTTTTAGCTGACAACTTAGCCAGTCACACTCTTGGTGGCTTTAAGGAAAGCTTCTCCTTTGCACTGCGTATCTGTAGAACGTGCATGATAACTTCTAGCGGCTATAAAGGTCAGTGTGATATATCCTCTGTTTCTTTGAGGTCTACTGAGTCACACGAAGCCCAATGTAGCCAGCTTAATGGTGAACTCTATGTACACTACTCTAAGACATATGGCATTAACCGGCGAAGTAGTCTTTTAGACATTCCTATGTTCTCTATGTTTGGTGGTGGTCTACCCCACGACATTATGCATGATGTTCTAGAGGGTGTGGTTGTGCGTGAAATGTCGTTACTACTTCATTATTGCCTCAGGAATAAATTCATAACATTGGCCGACTATAATGAGAGGTTGCTCAATTTCGACTATGATTACACTGAGACAAGCAGACCAGCACCGATTTTGCAGTCGTTTGCTGATAATCTTCACAGAGAATTGAAACTGTCCGCATCTCAGAGCTTACTTTTATGTAGAATTTTCCCTTTTCTTATTGCTGATCGGATAGCGGAGGATGACTATAACTGGAGTGTATTTTTGGTACTCAAACACATAGTTGATATTGTTATGTGCCCTGAGGTATCCATTGATACATGTGCCTATCTGAAGAGTTTAATCATAGAACATCATGCTGCATTCATTAAGGCTTATTCAGAAGAGAAGGTGACACCTAAATTTCATTTTTTGCTACATTATCCCGAGCAAGTTAAAATGATTGGCCCTTTGATTCGCTCATGGAACATGAGAAATGAGGCAAAGCTTAATATTTTTAAGAGAGCTTCAAGGTTAGGAAACTTTAAAAATATTGCTTTTAGTCTTGCTCAAAGGCATCAGCGGTTACAATGCTGGGAACTTGCATCCGATTCTCTCTTGAAGTCTCCCATAGAATGTGGGCCATCCAAGATATCAGCCGATACAAGTACGGTTTGTATGCAACCCATTCAAATTCGTGAAGATTTTGAGTCTCTGTTGGGTGGCAATGTAAATCCAGATACAGTGGTTTCACAACCTGACTGGGTTAAATCTGGTGGCATTCTGATTAAGCCTGGAGCTTACTTTATTGTAGGTACTGATGGAATTTATCCTATGTTTGGCAAAGTAATAAATATTCTATTAATTTTAGATAACGTAATTTTGCTAGTTTCTCACATGAAAGTTGAATATTTTGACAGTCATTACCATGCATATGTTGTATCTCATTCATCAGACAAATCTTTGATATCTTTTCACAATTTAAATTTTCCTTCTGTACTTCATGGTCACAAGAGAAATGATTTAATTTTTATTTATCTAAAACATTACATCAATGTTGATTTTTGAATAATTAATCATTCTACTGTTCACTTTGAATGAAAATAGATACATATCCAGTGTTTGTAGCAGCGAGGAGATGTTTATCCTACATGAAAACATGACACTCTATAATATTATAGTCTTGATATGAAATCATGTAAACTACAGTCAGTTTAATTCCCCTACACACATGCACAAGGGGTTAAGTAATCGGGGGGGGGGGGGGGTGTCATTAGTTTTGTTGTAGTCATCCACACAAAAATTACCAGATCTCAACATCTAGGCATGAGAGCGAGTGGCCAAT
Source organism: Stappiaceae bacterium (assembly GCA_964291365.2). Lineage (GTDB taxonomy): Bacteria > Pseudomonadota > Alphaproteobacteria > Rhizobiales > Stappiaceae > JBDWFY01. The sequence goes on along the minus strand of OZ220021.1, from coordinate 19,424 downwards.
GTTGTCAAGATATCATATCAAAAATGGTAAAACAAGCAACAAATCTTGGCTTTTAAACGTTTGTTAAAGATCCCAGATACTGCAAAGTGTGCTACTTGATTGACCGTACCTATCAACCACACCATGTACTGCACATGCAATTATTTAGGTAAGGGTCATCAAGTTCACAAACTGATGACCATGCTGTGTATGCTACACTATAATGCCAGTTTCATGCAGAACACAGAGCGTATATGTCCTCTAGAGAGCTCTTGGAGATACAAGAGCTATAGACTTTGCTATATATGATATCACATCCTTAGCTTATAGTGTTGTGCAAACTGTTTAATTAGTACATAGCACTAACCTTTATCCAGCAAACATTTGATATTGCTTGAAGAGGTTGTGGCTGTGCTGGATTCCAATCAGTCACAGTTTCTAAAAAGCTGATAATCTCTGGGGGTAGTCCCTCATTAGATTGACAGGGAGATTTATTCTACACAATACGTCATGTATGCATGATGATGGGAGTACATGCTATTATTATTATTATTATGAACTGATTGGGATAATTTGGACTGTATACATGTACACATGTATTGGATAGAACTAGTTTACTTTAATTTGGATCTTACTTGCATATGGTAAAGACTTTGAGGTATACTCCAATCCTTATGATATGTACGCAAATCACTTGATTGGCAACCTAATGGCAACCATTAAATTTTATGCAAACAATCATGACATCATTGAATGATTAGAGTCAATTATGCATGCATGACCGTACCACAGAGAATCAGGTTGTTCTGAACATGGACTGCACGCACAAATTGACAATTAATGGGGTCTTCAAAACTACGTACACAACAGTTGAGTGTTTCTATATTGCAGAGTGTTACCCGACCAGAAGCAGACCTTTAATATTATGCAGTGCAGTGAATGAAATAATTTATGTAATACATTTGGTTAGTCCAATAATTATGCTTACAGAAGTACAATCTCAGAATTACTGACAAAAAGTGCTGTCTTTACATCAATATGTACACAAAGTGACTGCAAGAGTTTCTGTGGTACACGCATATCAATGTAACATATATTATCTGCATGTTCAATAAAGGACAGTAATGCATGAACTGATATGTATTGGACTCTACATTACCTCTTGTTGAATATGCAAGCAAGTGTGGATGCTGAGGATGTGTGCACACAGAACTAATTTGGTCTTCGGTGTCAAAATTAAAGATATTGCACATGTCTGAACTGTACCAAATCTTAACTGAAAAAATTAGAACAGAATATTGCTACAGACTGAATTGAGTGAGATAATAATTTGTTAGTTAACCTTTATTTTCACAACTCCCTGATACTAAAAATCTACCACAGCTTGTGTATGCCAAACTTGAAATAGATCCTTTATGAGCTGGGATAGTGTATTTTTGACAGCCGATAGCTGTATCCATGATATTAATACTTCCTGTGCTATTACCATAGGCCACATTATAGCCAAATTTTTCAAACTCAATTGACCTGCATGTGTAAGTTCAGAGAATATCATAACTAGGGATAGGAGGGGGATAGGGAGACAAACACAAAACCGGAGGTGGGAAGGGGGGGGTGATCTATAGCCAGATCATGATACGCAGCGACTGGCGCATTTAATTTTTTGGAAGGGAGTAGCTACCTTAACTTTGAGATACTAATGACAAATTTTGAGCTTACTTGACTCTTCCATCTGAGCGACTGTACAGAGATGGTGAGTTGATGAAAGATGGACTACGTGCCAATGTATCTTTGAAGTTGTATATCTGTCAACAAAGTGGTCAACAGTGAACTACATGTAGCTACTAAGAGAACACAAGTATAAAGTATACCTTCAAGGTTTTGTGTACTCCAGTTGCAAATAGATCTCCATCCTTACTTGCTGCAGCACACAAAATTGCCATTTGATCCTCTTTTGTTTCACTAGCACCAAAGAAGCATGCCAACTCAGAGATTTTTGTTGACAAAAAAGAAGCCATCATGTGGTATATCACATGACTATTAGCTGGGAAGAACATACTACCCAGAGCTTTAGGTAATTTGCACCCAGAGCAGATGAAATTTACTACATTTTTTGAGGTTTAAAATACATAATTTAGAGTAATTTTTCCAACCATGGAAATTTAACCAGCTTGTACATTTTAAACCATCCATGGTTAAAATATATCACAGGTGAAAATTAACTATTAGATGTGTATAAGTGAATGTTTAACAGAGAGTAAATTTTACCCACTAATAGTAAATTAACCCACCAGTTTTTACAGTGTGCAGCTCTGCGCGCATGCTCTTCTATACTCATGAATATTCTAATTAACGCACTGCCCTCTTGGCCGTAAATTCTAATTATCCGTTTCTGATAAATGAATAACTGCCATTGACAGCATATTCTTAAATAACAAGTACTTGTTGAGTTTCATGCTGTGGGAGGAGCTCTCATGTGCCTTTAATTAGGAGGCGTGGCCACATTTTTACACTAAGGTAGTGAAAAAACGTTTGGGATCAGATCAGACAAACCGCTTTGCGTTAAGAAAGCCGACTTGGCACAGAGGTAGGTACTGCATGGGTTAACCTAGATCCTGGATGAGAGGTTCTAAGTCCGAAGAATCACCAAGATATTTGCAAAAACATGCCAAATTTTAAGCAAAAAAAGTAAAAAAACGTTTGGGATCAGATTTCCACTTTTACTTTCTGTTAAGAGTCCACACTTATGGATCATGTAGAGGTTGTAATGATAAGTTATGATACCAGATGAGAAGTCTTGAGGTGCTTGCATTCTTGAGATATTCGCAGTTGAAGTCAAAATTTGCAACATTTTGCTGAAAATTTGAGCTGCACTTGTATGGTTTCACTATTGCAATATATGGGAACAAACTTGAAAAAAAATTTGGGCTGAAATGTACATGTGTATTTTTATTGCTAAAATACCAATATTTGACTAGTTAGGGGGCAATAATTCTGGTTAAAAATGAAAATCAAAAAGTTTTGCTCTCTTGCTCTGTAGCACTGTACACTGTGGCCATGGTATATGGCAGTTATACTCTAGAGTATAACTGGGGCACTGTTGTATCCATGGATACAAGCTATTTGATGTCATAGTACAAGCCACTTACACTATAGCCTTATCGTGGTTTATTGAATTGTACGCTCGAGGCGTGCGTTTAAACCACTCGGCTTCGCCTCATGGTTTAAACACCCGCCTCTCGCGTACAATTCAAATAAACCACTCAAGGCTATAGTATAACTATAACTTAATTTGGACGCCTGTATTTGGAAGTTGCTATAAGAAAAAATCCAGCATGAAGGGTTCAAAGTTCATGATCCAAGTTATAGCAGTCTCTAACATTTTAGAACTCTCTATTAGAAGTACATGCAACCATCCAACAATCAAGTACATGTACCTCTAAACCAGAAAGTACTAGCATTTATGCTGTCTGAGCTTATACTAATGGACTTGCTGTTCTATAGAGAAAGATTCGCGTAATGTATAGTGGGATCTCTCTATTACAGATACCCTTGGCACATACCGTATTTCCTCGAATAAAGGCCGCCCTCGAGTAGTCGCCGCACACGCACGCAGCGTCGATGAAATAGACGCCGCCCTCGATTAGTAGCCGCGTTTAATTTTATTCATGAGGAGTGACGTCATGCCGATGCCCGATCAGCTATTTCTGAGGCAACCAGCCAACTGACCAGCGAAAACGACAGCAGCAGCGACATCGACGACCCATTTGCATCTGCAGACGAAGACGAAGGCGAGCTTGAGCAAAACGAGTTGGTCCTCGAGGACGACTGTTGACTTTGTGTACTGTACTAGCTGGTTCATAGTCCATGCCAGCATTGTATTATTCTTGTACTTTTAACCCAACCCACCCCACCCATGCCCACGTGGTACATGGTGTACGTGTGTGATGATGTAATAATTTATTGAGCGTGCGCGCGCGTACTACGCGCATGTATGGCGCGCCAAACGTAACAAAAATCAGAGCGCGACGTTACGGGCTTTACCCCGTAATATTACGACATAGATCCCGCAATATTACGCGGTTGCTGTTACGACGTCGTCAGATAGTGACCCCGTCATATTACGGGGTCTGAGGCAACGCGGTGTGCAGTGACCCCGTAATATTGCGGGGTTCGTCCACGGGAAAGACGCATGCGCACCAATGCGTGTCGTTCAAGGATGGTGCGCTTTTATTGGAATCGGACTTTCCTGGCTGGACCTCTCCTCTTCGAGATCGAGGCTAGATTCCCTATTCTGGAGTATCATAACCCCGCTAAAGAACTGAAAATTGTTCACAGAGCATTTTGGAAGTTTGCTCTTTGGCCGGGCATCAATGAGAGCCAGCATACAACGGTTCCGGTGGTAAGTTCATCATGCCGGGGCCTGGACTGAGCCAGGAAGACTTGTGAGTCTCATTGGTGAGACTTATGATAGAGCTCACTAATTAAAATTAATACTGACTCAGGGTAGCCTGGAGTGACTGGTAAACCTAAGGAGGTAAGGTTTGTAGGACACAAACTTGAATGCAGCCCAGTTAGAGTATGAAACCAATTCTGTATCCAGGATTGTTTGGAACGGAACCTCACTGATTATTAGCTAGCTACATACAGAGCTGGCAAAAGGACTCGAGGGAAACTGCAAACGCACAAGCAAATCCGAAGATTTGAAGAGAACCTGAGAGTAAGACCCTAGTAACACTCCCTCCATATTTGAGAGTCTGAGTGCCTCCAACTGGATTGCCGAAAATCAGCATAATTGTATACATGCATCGAGAACTCAGCGAGACTGGTCAATACAATCTTGAGGAGAGCAAAAGACCACTGAGCTACATTTTCTGTTCCATCAGCTACGCACAGGAAAGGAAAGCCCGAATTTACTCAACGAAGCGTTCCCCCTTTAACAGAATTAATGATATTGCATACAAACAAGTTAAATATATTAATTTATGTAATAAATTCCTTGAGAGAGAAAGATCGTATCTTTAATCTTCTGGACATTGACTGCCATTTTCAATTTATCATTTGTATTGACCATTGGGTCTTCTGGCCTTTACTATCAACACTGATATTAAAACTTTATGCGCATGCACAAAGGCAGAAAGCACAATGATTATGAATAGATCTGGCGCCGATCGTAAGGTCAGTTCCAATAAAAGCACGCCATCTTCGAACGGCTCGCACTAGTGCGCATGCGCCTTTTCGCGTGAACGAACCCTGCAATATTACGGGGTCACTACACACCGCGCTGCCTCGATCTCGCAATATGACGGGGTCACTATCTGACGACGTCGTAACGCCGACCGCGTAATATTGCGGGATCCATGTCGCAATATTACGGGGTAAAGCCCGTAACGTCGCGTTCTGATTTTTGTTACGTTTGGCGCGCCATACGCATGGTATATAGTAGCCGCCCTCGAATAGTAGCCGCTGTACTCGAGCACGTTAAATTAATAGTAGCCGCGGCCTCTACTCGAGGAAATACGGTATGTACATATAGCTTGAAGTAACAAAGAGACATTTCCATTTTCTTTTCATCTCCATGTAGTTGCAGGGGATCATACATTTAAACAATGTCCACATTAGGTGTGTGTTGTTTTTTTAGGGGTGAAAGATATATGTATAATATTTTCTCATCTCCATGTAGTTGCAGGGGATCACAAATAATGGCCACATTAATTTTAATGGTGTGTTGTTGTTTTTAGGAGCATTCCACCATACACAAATCTGATATCAACACTCACAGTGGGTTTCTTGTCATCTGGAAGGTGAATCTCGTTCTTCTTCTTAGGTAGGATGTACTTCATAATGCTGAAGCCCCACCCACCACCAGCCTTGCCTTGACGCTGCTGCTGGTCACCTTTACTACTCTTACCACCACCTGGACAGGATAATAATTATAGTGAATATGCCATCAACAATGTATAATACATTTGTCTATACCATTTAGTTAGCAGTGACAAGATACTACTATCAACAACACTGTAGCTACATGTACAGCATACGTAGATCATCGAGAGTATGGAAGAACACATGTACAATGTACAATCATGCACTGGCAATTTATTTAATTAGTGCAGTAACCATCAAAGTACCTTTCTTGCTTTCATCTTTCCCTCTGCTCTCCTTAGTCTCCTCTCCAGTCTTCTTCTCAGGCACATGACTGTCACCTGACCCCACAGACTCCACCCCTTCTCTCCTGGAGGAACTAGATGACCGTCCAACTCTTGCTGTCTGTGCTCCTCTTCTCCACCAGTAGAGTGCTGTGTGCCCTGCCATTGGCTGTAGTCATATGTAACAGGCTGTGGAGGATAGCCAGGTTGTGTGGGTTGCTCTGCCTGAGGTTGTGAAGTGCTGGGCAGGCCGTAAGCTATGAACATGAAAAGGTCGTCAAGCATAGAAATACAAGGTAATGGTCGTCAAACCGCCGATCGGTAAGTGGTCACCACGCATACATGTATTTGGCTAAGCTAAGGTTGCACAGAAGATGCATGCAATGATCATAATTGAGACCACTTCTGCTAAGGCAAAAAATGTGTACTTTGTATAACATGGTCACCTAGAAGGACTGACATGCAAGCATGAGTGTCACAGAAAAAGGAACTTAGCTAGTGTTATACTCACAGCCATCATATCCCATCTGAGCTCCCGGCTCTCCTCCTCCACCAGCACTGGCAGCATTTCCATCTACCAGCTCCTGCAGTTGTTGCTGAGATCCTGTGGCCACCTGTGTCATCATCACCTGCTCTGGGTGCTGTATTGCCCCATACAGCTGACCTCCCTGCTAAACCTGTTGTACGATGTTCAATATGATAGCCACCAGGAGGAATGTTAGAAGTTGCAGTCGAAGAGGAGACTTGGCCTGCTGTATGGAATTCAGTTGAAGCTCCAAACTGTCCACCATAACCTGTATCACTGGTGCCCACTTGAAACTGAGGTTGTGTCTGTAGTTCAGCACCACTGTTAAGCTGCTGTTGAGTAGCCATATATGTGGTTAAATTTGGGTCGTATCCAGTCTGAAATTGTGAAGGATCGTATGTCTGCATCAATCAACATTCTGATCAACATTCACATGCACATTCTTCTAAAATATTCATTATGGTAACAACGAGATTTCAATAGCTCCAAATATTTCTTCTAAACATTAATAATTAAAACAGATACAAAGTCTAAAAATGATGGTAACCATTATTGTGATTAAGAGACCATGTGCTCGAAGTACCTTCTATAGGAGGGAGGAACGTATTAGGTGTTTAATGGTGACAATCTAATGCACAGCTAGGCAAGCTGTGTATATATTACAATACCTTACCCCTAACCAATTGTCTATCAGTTATACATGCATGTGGTCTCTTAGTGGTCACTATTATGGTGACAAAGAGACCGTCATGGACAAGTGATGATGTACAGAGGGGATGGTACTCAGGGTGGATTTGCTATTAAAAAGTACTATGGTGGTGACCACTATGGTTACAAAGAGACCATGCATACCAGTAGCTCACAGGGGCGTAGCCAGGATTTAGAGAAAGGGGGCTGAAAATTTTTTGGGTGACCACGCCCCAATTATATCACGTGATCGTGGTTAATTAATTGTTATTAAAGAATAATCGAACTTTGATCTATCATTTACTATAAATGTCAAGTGAGAATGTTGCAAACTGAAGATGGTGGGGAAAACGTCTAGCAAACTCATTAATTACTTATGAACTGCAATGTTGATATCAATGTCTCTGTGAAAATGAAGCAAAGCTAGCTCGGCCAACACCCTGCGCCAGAGCCTGTTCTGTGGGAAGACAAAGGGGGGGGGGCTCGAGCCCGCTGAGCCCTATGCTAGCTACACCCCTGGCTCATATTAATGGTCTCTCAGGGATGACAGATCGACATTCACATGCACTTAAGATATTCATTATGGTAGCAACGAGATTTTAATTGTTCCGAACGTTGCCAGAAATACGCGGCCATCCCATAGTTGGCCTAGCGAAAATATTTCATAATTCGTTTAATTGGATGTGTACATTCTCTATGGGGATAAACGAAAACAACAAGCTACCAAACTTCCGATCATCTAGACTACTTTAATGCTGTAAAAGGAAGCTCGGGATGATTTACGACTGTCTCCACAGTATGCACAGAATTTACTTTTTAAGCAAACTTACTTGATCAACTTCTCCATAGACAGCAATACATTTTCAGTGAAGTGCCTGTCAACTTGCACAAGTTTGCACTACTAGTAGAGTAAAATTTCAACTTCCGATCATCTAGACCACTCATTTAGCCATGAAACTTCACAAAACTAACCTAAATTTCACTAAATCGACATTTAAAAATTTTCCTTTGCAAGGGCAAAGTTCAGCAATATTGAACAATTTTTGCTGACTCAGCAGTTGATGACGTCAGCGATTTTGAAGCGAGTTCTAGATCGAGCAGCTAGCTGTTGCGAGTGTCAAGATCGGGTATTTGTTGACTATTTAGGTTGAAAATAGTTGAGACTGGGCTACTTATGCCAACCTATCACAGATTAGTAGCGAGTGATTGCCGCCAGTGCAGTTTGTCGTTGTTGTACAGTACTGAACATATTGCACCATAATTTTTTGTCACGAACGTCTACTGAAGGTACCAACTAGCTAAAATAGGTTACTTTATAATGTTAATGCCTAAAATGGGCTGATAGTTATGTTAAAATGTTCTGTTTTGTTTAATATGAAAGAAATAATCATATTCATGACAGCTTGTAAGCTTGTAATTGGTAATTACAAGGGCTTGTACAATGCAAACATATGGATGTCCGCTGCTCTATGGGGCATTTCTGGCAACGATATTACTGTAGTTCTTCTAAACGTTTATAAGACACAGTATGGTAACCATTAGCTACGGTGATGAAGAAACCATGTACTCAAAGCTCAAAGTATTTCCTATAGGAGGGAGGGACATTTCAATATACACAAAATTTTGTTAGGTGTTTAATGGTGACGATCTAATGAACATCCAGGCAGGCTGTGTGTATATGAATGTCAGTCTCAATCAAGTTTGAAAAATGATTACTACCAAATCAGTTTAAAACACTGTATTGGTATATGACTGCCTTTGCTCTTAATTATCACAAGTTTCTCACATGACTTACCATTCAGGTAATAATATGGTTCTTGTCTGCATTTGAGAATATGTAATTTATAGTGATTGCAGCCATGGTGGGCATCCACTATCATACTGTGCATATCTTTCTCAAGAGAAGCTAACCATAAAAAAGGGGACAGACAGTTGACTAACTCCGCGAGCTGTATATAGCTGTACACTCATGAATATTATTGTTGATACATCTATAGCTGGCTTGAGTTATTCAATAACTTTGTTTTTCAATGCTAGTTATGAAAATAACCACCTGAATATCAATTCCCTTACCAACATGCACATGCATAATATGGTGTGTGTGTGTGTGTGTGTGTGTGTGTGTGTGTGTGTGTGTGTGTGTGTGTGTGTGTGTGTGTGTGTGTGTGTGTGTGTGTGTGTGTGTTTGCGTGCCAGTGTGAGTGTGTGCACAAGAGCAAACACAAGTAGAGTGTAGTATAACTAGCTCCAACCTAATTCAGACTCAGATGGAATCCTCCACTATCACACTATTATTTATTTTCAGCAAGTCCAGATTAACTATGGCTCTTGGTACATCAAAATGCAAGTCAGCCTGCATAGCATGCACTGTAGCTACATAGTTTGTTACACATTGTGGCTGTCAGTTATAATAAGGACAATTAAGCAGGGTCTTCCCCACATCATCTATGCATGAAGTTCACATCAAATGTCTCTATGGACTCACAAACTCCTCAGTGTGCCCCCCCCCCCCCCCCCCCCCCCCCCAGCTCTAGCTAAAATTCCCTCGACAACCATGCAGTCATTGCTGGGACCAATCACCAGAGAGTGTATCTACTAGATCACATAATCTAACTACATTGTATTGCACAAGGGAATTACAGAATCACCCTGCCATTGGCTGCAGTCATAGCAGTGATGACTCTAGATAGTCAGTGTACTGAGTGCATATTTAGAATTATATGCATGCAGAGTAGTTTGGCGGACCAGCTAGCCCCTTAACCTGCAGACTAGACTGCAGAGTGCATAAAGCTAACAGATGTATAGTTAAAGATGGCTAATCTATGTTTGATGTTTATTGTAATAATATAAACATTATCATCATAGTGCAGTCATGATCTAGGTATAACAGTATAAGCAGAATTAGCAGACACGTCAATACTCTTAATTAGTTCATATAAAACATTCATTTCCATCCTTGGAGGTATTGTTTTCACTGGAGGAGCTATTGGTTTCTCATAATCAGCTGGCAGGTCATATATCGGCTCTTCATCAAGGCTGCGGTGATGTTTAGCACACATGATGACCACAATCACTGCAACAGCTATAACAACACTGATCAATACCAGAGCACCGAGAATCCCTCCAATTACCGCCCATAGTACTGGACTTCCATCACCTTGTGGGCTACCGGATGCGGATGTAGGAGATGATCCTGATGTAGTAATAATAGCAATAGTGAAATCCATAGATATAATTAGCATGAACAAAGGACTAAAGTTGTTACATGTACCTCCTTCAACATTTAGTTGAATTCCTTGATAAGAAGAAGGGCTCAAACATGTATAATTGTCAGCTACAGACTCATCCATCACATCAATTGTTAGGGAGCTCACATAGCTAGATCGAGGTGAATCGCCTCCATCTTGGATTTGTCTTGATCCATTACTCATGGACAACGTGTACAGTGGACTACTGCTTAATATCGCCTGTCCATTCATCCTCCTCCAAGTGATCGGAGGTCTTTGAGACCTTCTGGAGAGGTAGCCATAGATCTCACAGGATAGGGTCACCATGGAATTCATTGTGGCAACCAGAGGAGTATTAATATTTAAAACATCAACAGCACCTGTGCAAATTATACAAAATAATTGATGGATAGGGAGCAGATAAGTAGCATACTTACTTTCAAGCTGAAGTGTGAAGATTCTTGAACCAATTGCACTTGTGGTCTCCCGCATAGGCAGACTTTGTGGATCATATGTTGCCGTACAAGTATAAGTCCCTGAAGAATCAGCGCTAAGCTGTGTTAGAGTGATCAAAGTAGTCCGGTTGGTGTTAGCAAAGACTTGTTGAGACATATCCACAGTAGGTCCTGACCACACCCACTGAAAGGACCCTTCAATCTCAACGGTGCAGGTAAAATTTATCTGAGTCTGTATGTTGTTTGGTTGTAGCTGTATTTCTTCATCACTCTCAGTAGTCAAGGGAATTGAATCTTGTCTAGGAGAAAGGTTTACTGGAATAGAGTTGAGAAAAGCAATAGTAGCATGATTATAAGGATGCAAACACGCATACCTTGATCAGTACAAATCTCTACTTCACTCAGAATCAACCATCTGATTGGATCGGCTTCTGAGAAATGAAATGTGATGGCTATTGACCTGTACTCACCACCGTCCTCTGCTATAGCTGCTATCGTGACATTCCGAGTAGTGTTGTCCTCCTGACTCAAATCACTGTTACCAAGCACTGCATATCTCAGTGGACTATTTGCTATGGTTTGACTAGTTCCCCTGTTCAATTCAATTTCATGAGGCAATCCAATGCCCATTGAAGGGATATTGTAGAAGAATAAGTTTACTGCTCTCACTCTAGTACTTGTGGCATGACCAATAATGATAGTAACATCCTGATTCCAAGCAAAAGTTGAGCTGAGATCAGATAGGCTAGTTGGTGCATGATTACCATCACCAATTGGTGTAGAACTAGCAACGCAAGTTACAGGACTATCAGAGCAACCAGCAGTGGGAAGGCCAGTTTCACCGGCAACTCTATGTCTACCACTATCATACTTCACAGGGTCTGGCTCCATACGAAACTGTTGTAAACTGGAAGCTAATAATAAGTCGTATGTGCATAGAGACTTATGATATAATGAACATAATTCATTGTGCAGCACCTGACATCCACGCTAAACTTACAAGCTGTACACTGCGTCCATACTCTTGCTGGTGTGAACATCAGTAGAACACTAAGGAGGAGAATCATCTCTTAATTGATGAACACTTTTGATCTGATCAGGTATCACGCTCAGAACTACTTTAGCTTAATGGAAGTGGTAGCGCGTATATGCTGCTTCACTTGTAGATACTAGCTTTCTCAGCAGCAATAAATTGTTGTAGTGTCAGTCTCAAAATGCAATGCAAGAGTAACTGCCTTATATAAACTCAACAAAGTATCCAGAACATTCTAGAACTCCAATAGAAAGTACAAAGCACAAGATAACACTCCAACACCTAATATGGTTCACACACAAATACATATACCCCACCTGGAGGTTCACATCAATTGATAAGCATGCACAGCAGGGAATACACTCACCATAACTAGATTGACAACTCAGCCGGCTTACAATTACAATATGCACAACTCAACAGTTCAAGAATCTTGCGCACACTTTATACTTTTCAGATAATTAGAGTTAAAGATTGCATGCTTAAAATGAAGTGCTTACTTTAAGCTACTAGAACTAGTAAGTAAAAAATATGAACGAAGAACAGTTACAGCTCTTGCCTGAAAGTGATAAAAGAGGACAGAAGTTTGACTACATCGGTACCCATGCCGCTCAACAAGCAGTGGCGGGGGCACCTCCAGCCTATCACTCTGTCCAGGTTTCAAGTCCTACCTATGAACAACCAGTAGGCCTGAGTGCTATGGGATAAAAGCATGGCATAGTGCTTTCTTTTAAGTAATATATTAATGGTAATCCTTCAACTTGAAATTCTCATATAATATACAGACATGTTCCAGAGTTGTAACTGCTGCATTCATTACTTCACTCTGTTGTGTTTGTGTCTGGCCTGCTCGGTAATCCATTTGCCATGATGGCCCTGGCATATGCATTTAAGGTGAGCATAGTATATTGATAAATACTGTATTTTATTCTGACTTGTTACTAGCATAGACAGCACAAATCACTGTGATTGTATCTTTGTGTGTGCGTGTTTGTGTGTGTGTGCGTGTTTGTGTGTGTGTGTGTGCATGTTTGTGTGTGTGTGTGTGTGTGTGTGTGTACACATATAGTTGCATGTGAACGTACATTGTACATAGATTGATTGATTTTAAAGTCACACCACAAGGGCGGCTGACCATACTTTGAAATTCTCATACAGACATGTTCCAGAGTTGTAATTGCTGCATTCATTACTCTACTCTGTTGTATTTGTGTCTGGCATGTATGCTTGTGCATGTACAATGTACAATGTACACGCATGTACAGACGTACATTGTACATTGTACATGTACAAGCATACATGTACATGTATTACACATGTAGCTAGCTAAGCTACAGAGGATTTCCCTTTCTTACTTGTTATACCCCAAAAAGGCCAAAAAGATGTTAATAATGTATGTATCAGTCGGTCTATCATATGGTGTGCATGCGTTACATGTGCATTCGTGTGTGTATGCTTGGTAGTGGCATCGTGCCCAGCACTCCTCCCCCTCGAGAGCCTGGGCACGAGGCTAGCTTGGTAGGAAATGGGAGCAGCTTGGTTCAGACCATTCAGTGGCTGTGGTCTTGGGATCCCAACTAGATAAACTGTTGTGAGTTTGATTCTCACCTGGGCCTCACTGTTATGCAATTATGACTTTGAGCAAGTTACTTATCCTCATGAAACCAATAATCAAGAGTACATTATTATAAGAGCCTGAGGAGAGTTTTTTTGGTCAAACTCTGAATATCCTACACAAACCACCTTGTGTATGTAGTCAATTGTGAGTGTTGGTCTGTGGTAGACTTAGACTAAATACCCTCTATAGCACTGTGGGTTTCACAATTTCTTTGACTCTCCCCCTTTCCTCATCATACACTGGCACTCTTATGATAAAACTGAAATCACGGCAGTGCCTATCCCAAAAAGAAACAAATTACTCTCATAAAGTTAACGAGTCCCAAAGTGCTCCATGTTGAATAACATAGTATGCATACTGCACACAAAATGCTGTAATTTCATCAATAAAATTCTTATGTAATGATAAATATTTGTCTCGCAGATCAAACTTTGTGATAGTTAAGTACTTCTTCTGTTACATCTGCAGGCTGATGCAGCAAGTGAAAATTGTCAAGAGCAAAGAGCAAAGGTTGCCATCAACAGAAGTGTCACGTGTGCCACAATAGCCTTTGTAATCGGGGCCATTGTGTTAGCCACTACTGCAGCTCTTGCTTGCTACTTACACTACAATCGTTAAAATTAACTTACCATGATGAGTAGCTGTAGGACTATTACGCGGTACATTTACTTTATTACGTGACATGATGGTATGCTACAATACATAATTTGTTATGCATTGTGGCTGTCAGTTATAATAAGGACAATTAAGCAGGATCTGCCCCACATCATCCATGCATGAAGTTCACATCAAACGTCTCCATGGACTCATAAAACTCCTCATTGCATGTTGCCCCCCTAAAATTCCCTCGACGACCCGTTATTGCTGGGACCAATCACTAGTAAATGTATCCATCCATATCATCCTCTTAACAACCATGACAGGGATTGAGACATCATAATTATTATCTACCCATTGAATAGATTAACAATAGTGTGAATGTTGGTTTGACTCCAAGATAAGTCATAAAACGTGACTATATAATAATATATAGTCTATCCCTATCATAACATTATAAAGATTCCATACTTATAAGAGTAATTTGGGAGAGCAAGGTTTCAGTATGGGGACTTGGAATCAGAACGGCTTCCTGCTTTGACAACTAATCCCTATAACCCTTTGAATTCCACTCATAGCCCTTGTCCTGCTGGGTGTGATACATGTATAACACAACTACCTAGTCTAGCCAATTAAGGGGCTGGCCAGCCAGACTACTCTGCAGTCATCATCACAATTCTAAGTATGCACTCAGTAGACTAACTGTCTAGAGTTGCCACTACTATGACTGCATGCAGCCAATGGCAGGATGATTCTGTAGTTCCCTTGCACAATACAATATTATAGCTAAATTATGCAATTATATCTAGTAGATACACTCTGACTGCACTACGTAACAGTTACATTACAGGGTACATGTATACACAATAATAATTATATTGACGAGAATTACAGGAAGCCTTCATGATTCCAAGTCCTGATACTGAAATCTTCCTCTCCTGAATTACTATAATTATGAACCTTATATTTATGGAATCTTCAATATAATGTTGTGATAGTGATAGGCTATATTATACATCAATCACATTTTATTACACAAGGTGAATGTATACACAATAGTTTTCTGGAGTTTACATCGCTAGACTACAGGACCAAGGGAAGCACAAGAATGATGGTGAGGTCATGAGTGTTAACAGTACAGTGGATATGCACAAAACATAAAAGCATATACTAATAATGTAAATATTCATAGCTTGTGACATCACTCGCATAATATAATGCACACTGTTCTCCTTTATCTACGCTTGGTAATGGTCGTCACACATTGTCCATAAATGTGCACACCATGACAGATGTTGCTAACAACTGAACAATATTAATTTGTGGGCTACCGGTAGCAGATGTAGGAGGTGATCCTGCTGCAGTAATGATAACAACAGTGACATCCATGGATATGAACAAGGATTAGCTGGACATTATTCTAGAATACAGCGTTATTCATATACCTCCTTCAACAACTAGTTGAATTGTTTGAAAAGAGGAAAGGCTTGAACATGTGTAGTTGTCAGCTACAGACTTGTCCATCACATCAATTGTTAGTGAGCTCACATAGCTGGGACGAGGTGAATCACCTCCATTTTGGATTTGTCTTGGTCCATCACTCATGGATAACGTATACGGTGGACTGCTGCTTGATATCGTCTCACCATTTATCCTCCTCCAAGTGATCTGAGGTTGAGATCCTCTGGGGAGGTAGCCATAGATCTCACAGGATAGGGTCACTGAGGAATCTGTTGTGGCAACCACAGGAGTATTATTTAAAGCCTCACCAGCACCTGTGCAAAATTATGCATAATTATTATAATATAATCCAATGTTAGCTATGAAGGTCATAGGCATCACTACTATGCTAATGTTTACTTTCAAGCTGAAGTGTGAAGATTCTTGAGCCCACTGTATTTGTGGTCACACCCATAGGCAGGCTTCGTGGATCATATGTTGCTGTACAATTGTAATTCCCAGCAGAATCAGAGCTAAGCTGAGATAGAGTGATAGAACTAGTCCGGTTGGTGTTAGCAAAGACTTGTTGAGATACGTCCACAGCAGGTCCTGACCATACCCACTGAAAGGAACCTTCAATTTCAACAGTGCAGGTGAAGTTTATTTTGGACTGTATGTTGTTTGGCTGTAACCATATTAATTCATCACCCTGAGTAATCAGGGGAATTGAATCTTGTCTAGGAGTATAGTTCACTGGAATATAGAGAGATACATAGTATTGTGTTGAAAAGGTAATTATCACTAATACTACTGCATTATTAATGCAAAGTTAACACACATACCTTGATCTGTACAAATCTCTACTTCGCTAAGAATCACCCATCTGATGGGATTGGCATCTGAGAAATGAAATGTGATGGACAATGACCCATAGTCTGTCTCGTCACCACTGTCCTCTGCTATAGCTACTATTGTGACATTCCGAGTAGTGTTGTCCTCCTGACTCAAATCACTGTTACCAAGCACTGCATGTCCCAATCGATTATTTGCCAAGATAGTACTAGTACCCCAATTTAATTCAATTTCATGAGGCAATCCAATGCCCATTGAAGGGATATTGTAGAAGAATAAGTTTACTGCTCTCACTCTAATTGCTGGGGCAAGAGTGATAATGATAGTGACATCTTCATTCCAAGCAAAAGTTGAGCTGAGATCAGATAAGCTAGTAGGTACACGACTGCCATCACCAATTGGTGTATCACGAGCAACGCAAGTTACAGGGCTATCAGAGCAACCAGCAATGGGAAGACCAGTTTCACCAACAGCTCTACTTCTACCACTATCATACTCCACAGGACCTGGCTCCATACGAAACTGTTGCAAATTGGGAGCTAACAGAGAGAAAAAACATACATGTAAACAGACATGCAATACCCCAACCCCTTTTACCATATACTCAAATCACTGACCCACAAGGCTCCATATGAAACAGCTGCACTAACAGAGAGAAAAAAACATACATGTAAATAGATGTGCAATCGCCCAACTCCTTTTACCGTACTCAAATCGTATACGTTTGCTGGTTTTGAACATCAGCAAACACAAAGAAAGAGAGTCATCTGTCTTGATGAACACTTTTATGATGTAAAAATCTGATGATCAGATCAAAATTAGAGTTCCGAGTCTAAAGCACATACTCTGCATGCACAGTGCCACTGTGTGATGTTGTCGTTGAACAGTGCATGCTAAGTAATACTCTGCTGTAGATCAGTATGACCTGATGACCCTTACCTACATTGAGCTCAAGCATGCACAGTGGAACTGCATACTATTAAGGCACTATACTAGGTGTGGTTGATAGGTGTGGCCGATCAATAGAATGATTTGTAGCATTCATAGTCTTTAGGTAGCACTTAAAAGCAAGATTCGTCACTTTTTCGCCACTTTCAACATCTTGACACCAATGGCTAGCTACTCACTAAGACATTTAGATCTCAAGATTTGGCAATTTTTGTGTGTACAATAACGAAGACAATACGATGACAAAACCAATTGCTTTACCTCTTGTGCATACATGCAGGGTAATAACTGACTTGTACAGTGTGCTATGTGGCCCTGACAACACGCATCTACGACCTAACAACTATAGCATCGGCAATAAAAGGCTTGAACACGCAACGTTTGAACCATCATAGCATCGATCAAACATCAATACTGTACAGCGGTAAACTTTCGAGGGAGAAAACTTTCACAGATCCATAGGAAGTGAGAATTTCGCAGAGAAATTTTTCATGGATTGCTTGAAACCAATCATAGGTGGGTGCGGCACGTCCCCAAATTTCACAGAGAGAACTTTCACAGATGGCCCTCAAACCTTGAAATCCGCGAAAGTTTTCTCCCTTGAAAGTTTCCCGCCATACGGTAACTGTAGCTGCCAACTGGCACCATTTTCACAGACCTCTGGTCAGAATGTTACTAGCTAACTACCATGTTTCTTGTATTTATAAATGAAGTTGTTGACCAGGTTTCTTTGGAGAGTTCTATGTCACTCTTTGCAGATGATATAGCGTTGTATAGGCACATCAAATCATCAGTTGACTACTGGAAACTCCAGCTCGATATTACTGCCCTAGTTGACTGGATTAGCAGACATTATCTTTCTCTTCAGCCTTCTAAATGCTGCTACATGTTAATAACAAGGAAGAGGACTTGCAGCATACCTCCACCCATTCTCTATGTTTCAGAAATCCCACTACAGCTTGTATCGAGTGTCAGATATCTTGGAGTCCAACTAAATTCAGATCTCTCCTGGTCTCCTCACATAACAAATTTGTGTACAAAAGCTAGACAACTTGTTGGTCTACTCTATCGCCGGTTTTACAAGCACGCAAACACTTCCACTCTCCTGCAGTTGTACAAATCATTTATTAGGCCACATTTGGAGTACTGTGCGATTGTTTGGGATCCCCATCTTTTAAAGGATGTTGAAGCTCTGGAGAAGGTCCAGAGATTTGCCCTGAGAATGTGCTTAAAGAATTGGTCTCTAGACCACAACCAGCTGTATCAGCAGTCTAATCTGCCTCCACTTGTCAACAGACGATCTAATGCAAAACTCTGCCATCTTTATAGGATTGTAAACGATTTGTGTGACTTCCCTGATGCTCCAGTGCAGCAAAGAGAAATTGTTTACGATAACAGGCAGACAAATCATCTACAGCTCTCCAACATGCAGGCTAGGACCAACCAATTTCACAACTCTTATTTCCCAAAAACTATTTCTCTTTGGAATTCTCTCCCTTTTTCTCTCCTTTCATCTTCATCCCTAAGTTCTTTTAAATTGGGCCTCAAGCAATCTACTTAGTTCTTACTTTTGTGCTCATCTAACTAGTAAGGTTACATGCCTGTGTTAGCTCTTATATAGCTATTCATGCTAACCTCTGTATATGTATATAAGCAGAAATTATTATAGATAAAAAAAAAAAAAAAAAAAAAAACCATGGTACAATACTACTGGTACCATGGTTGTAACATTCTGACCAATTAGATTGCTCCACAGGAGGTCAATAAATCACCTACTGACCTCCTTGTAGGTCAATCTTATCATGGGCATAGGAAGATCTTGAAGATTGAGGGGAGCAATTGATATAATCTCGCGCATAGCGCGCGCGAAAATTTTCGATCACGCCCACTTTTTATTGAAACCACGCCCATTT